>NZ_CP011131.1:0-4800000 GCF_001442805.1 Lysobacter gummosus
ATGGAAGCCTGGCCCCGCTGCCTTGAACGCCTCGAAGCCGAATTCCCGGTCGAGGACGTCCACACCTGGTTGAAACCGCTGCAGGCGACGCAGCGCGACACCAAGACCGTGCTCTACGCGCCGAACGCATTCGTGGTCGAACACGTGCGCGAACGCTACCTGGGCCGGATCCGCGAACTGCTGTCGTATTTCGCCGGCAGCGACGACGTCAGCCTGGAAATCGGCTCGCTGCCGCGCATCGCGCCGTTGCCCGCGCGCGAGCCGGACATCGCCGTGAGCGCGCCGCGCCCGGTGGCGCCGCCGGAGCCGTTCCAGGGCAATCTGGACAATCACTACACCTTCGACAACTTCGTCGAAGGCCGCAGCAACCAGCTCGGCCGCGCCGCGGCCTGGCAGGCGGCGCAGAAACCCGGCGAACGCGCGCACAACCCGCTGCTGTTGTACGGGGGCACCGGCCTGGGCAAGACCCATCTGATGTTCGCCGCCGGCAACGCCATGCGCGAGGCCAATCCGGCCATGCGGGTGATGTACCTGCGTTCGGAGCAGTTCTTCAGCGCAATGATGAAGGCGCTGCAGGACAAGACGATGGATCAGTTCAAGCGCCAGTTCCAACGCGTGGACGCGCTGCTGATCGACGACATCCAGTTCTTCGCCGGCAAGGACCGCACCCAGGAAGAGTTCTTCCATACCTTTAATGCGCTGTTCGACGGCAAGCAGCAGATCATCCTGACCTGCGACCGCTATCCGCGCGAGGTCGAGGGCCTGGAGCCGCGACTGAAGTCGCGCCTGGCCTGGGGCCTGTCGGTGGCGATCGAGCCGCCGGACTTCGAGACCCGCGCCCAGATCGTGATTTCCAAGGCCAAGGAACGCGGCGCCGCGGTGCCGGAGGAAGTCGCCTTCCTGCTGGCCAAGAAGATGCGCAGCAACGTGCGCGACCTGGAAGGCGCGCTCAACACCCTGACCGCGCGGGCCAACTTCACCGGCCGCGCCATCACCGTCGAGTTCGCGCAGGAAACCCTGCGCGACCTGTTGCGGGCGCAGCAGCACGCGATCGGCATCCCCAACATCCAGAAGACCGTGGCAGACTACTACGGCCTCCAGATCAAGGACTTGTTGTCGAAGCGGCGTACCCGTTCGCTCGCCCGTCCTCGCCAGGTCGCCATGGCGTTGACCAAGGAATTGACCGAACACTCGTTGCCGGAAATCGGCGACGCGTTCGCCGGCCGCGACCACACGACCGTTCTGCACGCCTGCCGTCAGATCCGCACGTTGATGGAAACCGACGGCAAGCTGCGGGAAGACTGGGACAAGCTGATTCGTAAACTCAGCGAGTAAGTCGTTCCGGCGGCGGCGGCAACGCCTAGCCGGAAGGAACGAAAGAACCGCTGTGTCGTACAAGCCGGGTGCGCGGTCGGTTGCACGGGCCATTGCATCGGCGGAAAGAAACGAAGTGCGCGTCGTAAGGCGGGTGTTGCGGTGGCTTCGAACCTGGAGCGCCACGTTCGCCGATCACGCTTCGACGTATGGGCTCGACCGCGTTGCCGGCCGCGCTCATCGTCTGAGATCGCAGGACCGCTGCTGCAGGACTGTTGCCGGTACGTCGTAGGTCGTGTCGGGAAGCGTCGGGACCGTGAGGCGCGAAGGTTTGCGCGGAAGGAACGGGAACGCTGGAGGTGTCGCCAGCACGTACCGCGATTTCAGCCACCGCAGGGGCCGTGTCACCGAGGCGAGACACAAGGTAATTCGTAAACCACTGATGCGAAAGGCATAAGTTGGGGGACGAAAGACGCACAAGCTGTGGACAAGTTAGAGGCCGCCCAGAGGCGCCGAATTTATCCACAGGTTCTACCCGGTCCCCAAGGCCGGTTCTACCCGCTTTTGAAGTACCGAAAAACGTATGGATATCAAAGCGTTACATACGTTCTCCAACGTTTTTCGCCGCTCCACCTCCACCATGCTTTTGATTTATACATCTCTTTAGTAATTGGGCTTGCGCCCACAGACGGCCAAGGGGTCCGCATGCGTTTCAGTCTGCAACGCGAAGTCTTTCTCAAGCCGTTGGCCCAAGTGGTCAATGTCGTCGAACGCCGGCAGACCTTGCCGGTCCTCGCCAACCTGCTCGTACAGGTCAAGGACGGACAGCTGTCGCTGACCGGTACCGATCTGGAAGTCGAGATGATTTCCCGCGTTGCGGTCGAGGATGCGAAGGACGGCGAAACCACGATTCCAGCGCGCAAGCTGTTCGAAATCATTCGCGCCCTGCCCGACGGCAGCAAAGTCACGGTCAGCCAGACGGCGGAGAAGATCACTGTCCAGGCCGGCCGTTCGCGCTTCACTCTGGCCAGCCTGCCGGCTAACGACTTCCCGTCGATCGACGAAGTCGAAGCCACCGAGCGCGTGCGGGTGCCGGAAGCGGCGCTGAAGGAACTGATCGAACGCACCGCGTTCGCGATGGCCCAGCAGGACGTGCGCTATTACCTCAACGGTCTGCTGTTCGACCTGCGCGAGACCAGCCTGCGCTGCGTCGCTACCGACGGTCATCGCCTGGCCCTGTGCGAGGCGCCGTTCGAAGGCAACGCCCAGGCCAAGCGCCAGATCATCGTGCCGCGCAAGGGCGTGCAGGAACTGCAGCGTCTGCTCGAAGGCGGCGATCGTGAGGTCGAGCTCGAAATGGGCCGCGGCCACATCCGCATCAAGCGCGACGATGTCACCTTCACCAGCAAGCTTATCGACGGCCGCTTCCCCGATTACGAGGCGGTGATTCCGATCGGCGCCGACAAGGAAGTGCGGATCGAGCGCGAAGTGCTGCGCGCCTCGCTGCAGCGCGCGGCGATTCTGTCGAACGAGAAGTACCGCGGGGTTCGCATCGAAGTCACCCCGGGCCAGCTCAAGATCAGCGCGCACAACCCCGAGCAGGAAGAAGCGCAGGAAGAAGTCGAAGCCGACACCAAGGTCGATGATCTGGCCGTGGGTTTCAACGTCAACTACCTGCTCGACGCCCTGACCGCCCTGCGCGACGAATACGTGGTCATCGCCTTGCGCGACGCCAACTCGTCGGCACTGGTGCGCGAGGCCTCGAACGAGCGTTGCCGCCATGTGGTGATGCCGCTGCGGCTCTGATTTCGGATTATCGAGTCAGGTTCCACGTGGAACACGAAAACGCCCGGTTCTGAACCGGGCGTTTTTCGTTGGCGGGTCCGGATCTATGCGGGGCTCGGACCTGGCCGTAGCAGCCACGGCAGTCCATGGGTTCGGGGTCGCTCCGCTCCCGCCGCAGAGATTTCTCCGCAAAGCCTGTCCCGGCGGGTCTCCTGCTCGGTCCAATTGCCCGTGTAATCCGATGCTGGGTTTCGTGGCCCGTGCCATTTCCGCTGCGGTCGAGGCAACTCGCGCCCGAAACCCCGCCCCGCCCGCCGCCCGTCAATCCAATCTGCGATCATTTCCCCATGCATGTAACCCGCCTGGACGCCCGCGGTCTCCGCCGGTTCGCCGAAGTGAGCTTGTTGCCGGCGCCCGGGATCAACCTGATCACGGGCGAGAACGGCGCGGGCAAGACCAGTCTGCTCGAAGCCCTGCACCTGATGGCCTACGGCCGCAGTTTCCGTGGCCGCGTGCGCGACGGCCTGATCCGTTCCGGCGATCCGGCGCTGGAAATCTTCGTCGAATGGCAGGAGGTCCGCCGCGAACAGCGGCGCAAGGCCGGCCTGCGCCATAGCGGCCAGGATTGGGTCGGGCGGCTCGACGGTGCGGCCGTGTCCCAACTCGGCGAACTCTGCGCTGCCCTGGCCGTGGTCAGTTTCGAGCCCGGCAGCCATGCCCTGATCACCGGCGCCGCGGAAATCCGCCGGCGTTACCTCGATTGGGGCTTGTTCCACGTGGAACATGACTTCACTCCGCTGTGGCGCCGCTATACCCGGGCGCTGAAGCAGCGCAACGCCCTGCTCAAGGCCCGCGCCCGCGATGGGCAGTTGGATGCCTGGGATTGGGAGTTGGCCGAGTCCGGCGAGCCGTTGACCCGTCGGCGCCAGCAATACCTGGATGAGCTGCAGCCGCGATTCGCCGCCTTGGCCGCCGAACTCGCGCCGTCCCTGGGCGCCGTGCGCCTGGATTACCTGCCGGGCTGGCGTCGCGAGGAGTTTCCGCTGGCCGATGCCCTGCTCCTGGCCCGGGATCGCGATCAGCTGGCCGGCTATACCTCGGTCGGCCCGCACCGGGCCGACTGGCGGATCGGCTACGGTGCGATTCCCGGGCGCGAGGCTCTGTCGCGCGGCCAGGCCAAGCTGACTGCGTTGTCGGCCTTGCTGGCCCAGGCCGAACACCACGCGGCGATCCGCGGAGAATGGCCGGTGGTGGCGCTGGACGATCTTGCCTCTGAGCTGGATCGCAACCACCAGCAGCGGGTGTTGGAACGGTTGCTGGCGTCGAAAGCGCAGGTCTTCATCACCGGGACCGAGGCACCGCCGGCCTTGGCCGGGATGCAGGTCGAACTGACCAGGTTCCACGTGGAACATGGTCAGCTGGTGGGCGGGTAATCTTCGAAGCCCGGTTGGAGCTCATCGTTAGCGGCGTGGTGGCCAGGCTTCTGCGCCCCGCCCCCTGCCCCGCCCGACCCGCCGGCCAAGCCTCACCGCGGCGATCGGCCCCTCAGGTTGGCGGCGTGATCCAGGCCTCGCAGCCGCACCTTAAGCCGTTCCAACCCCAACTCAAGCCATGTTCCACGTGAAACATGAGCCCCACGGGGGCACCCTGGTTTAAATCGCCCTGCGGCGGCCCCATTTAAGACGCTGGCGGCGCGCCGGAGCACCCGGGCGCCGGGGCGCCCCGTCCGAGGGGCCGCGCCGGCCTTCCTCGCCGTTCTGCGGCCGCGGAGCGCCCTCTCCCGCCTGCTATACTTCAACCACTTTTTTATGTGTTTCGACGCGTCCCGGCGGCCCCGCCGGACCCGCGCGTCGTCGGAGCCTGTTGACGCAATGACCAACACCGAGCACGACCCCTCGCAAGACCCGACCGCCGAGCCGTCCACGCCGCAGCCCCCGCAAAACCAGACCTACGACTCCAGCAAGATCACCGTCTTGCGCGGACTCGAGGCCGTGCGCAAGCGCCCGGGCATGTACATCGGCGACGTCCACGACGGCACCGGCTTGCACCACATGGTGTTCGAGGTGGTCGACAACGCGATCGACGAAGCCCTCGCCGGCCACGCCGACGATGTGATCGTGACCCTGCACGACGACGGTTCGGTTTCCTGCTTCGACAACGGCCGCGGCATTCCGGTGGACATCCACAAGGAAGAAGGCGTGTCGGCGGCCGAGGTGATCCTCACCGTGCTCCACGCGGGCGGTAAGTTCGACGACAACAGCTACAAGGTTTCCGGCGGTCTGCACGGCGTGGGCGTGTCAGTGGTCAACGCGCTGTCCGAGCACCTGTGGCTGGACATCTGGCGCGACGGTCACCACCACCAGCAGGAATATGCGCTGGGCGAGCCGCTGTACCCGCTCAAGCAGATCGAGGATTCGCCCAAGCGCGGCACCCTGCTGCGCTTCAAGCCGGCGGTGGAAATCTTCAGCGACGTCGAATTCCATTACGACATCCTGGCCAAGCGCCTGCGCGAACTGTCGTTCCTCAATTCCGGCGTCAAGATCACCCTGATCGACGAGCGCGGCGAAGGCCGGCGCGACCTGTTCCAGTACGAGGGCGGTATCCGCTCCTTCGTCGAGCATCTGGCCCAGGTCAAGACGCCGCTGCACCCGAACGTGATCTCGGTGTCGGGCGAGCAGAACGGCATCACCGTGGACGTGGCGCTGCAGTGGACCGATTCCTATCAGGAAACGATGTTCTGCTTCACTAACAACATCCCGCAGAAAGACGGCGGCACCCACCTGATCGGTTTCCGCGCCGCGCTGACCCGCACGCTGACCAACTACATCGAAAACAGCGGCATCGCCAAGCAGGCCAAGGTGGCGCTGTCGGGCGACGACATGCGCGAAGGCATGATCGCGGTGCTGTCGGTGAAGGTGCCGGACCCCAGCTTTTCCTCGCAGACCAAGGAAAAACTGGTCAGTTCCGAGGTTCGCCCGGTCGTTGAGAGCACGTTCGGTGCACGTTTGGAGGAGTTCCTCCAAGAACACCCCAACGAAGCCCGCGCCATCACCGGCAAGATCATCGACGCCGCCCGTGCCCGCGAAGCCGCGCGCAAGGCCCGCGACCTGACCCGCCGCAAGGGCGCGCTGGATATCGCCGGCCTGCCCGGCAAGCTCGCCGACTGCCAGGAGAAAGATCCGGCGCTCAGCGAACTGTTCATCGTCGAGGGCGACTCGGCAGGCGGCTCGGCCAAGCAGGGCCGCAACCGCAAGACGCAGGCGATCCTGCCGCTCAAGGGCAAGATCCTCAACGTCGAGCGCGCGCGCTTCGACCGCATGCTCGGCAGCGCCGAAGTCGGCACGCTGATCACCGCGCTCGGCACCGGCATCGGCAAGGACGAGTACAACCCGGACAAGCTGCGCTATCACCGCATCATCCTGATGACCGACGCCGACGTCGACGGCTCGCATATCCGCACCTTGCTGCTGACGTTCTTCTACCGGCAGATGCCGGAGCTGATCGAGCGCGGGCACATCTACATCGGCTTGCCGCCGCTGTACAAAATCAAGCAGGGCAAGAACGAGATCTATCTCAAGGACGACGCGGCGCTGGACCAGTACCTGGCCAACAACGCGGTCGAAGGCGCGTCGCTGGTTCCGGCGGCCGGCGAGTTGCCGATCGAAGGCGCGGCGCTGGAGAAGTTGTTGCTGGCCTATGCCGGCGCGCGCGAGACCATCGCCCGCAACGCGCATCGTTACGATCCCAACGTGCTGCAGGCGCTGATCGATTT
Organism: Lysobacter gummosus; assembly: GCF_001442805.1. Lineage (NCBI taxonomy): Bacteria > Pseudomonadati > Pseudomonadota > Gammaproteobacteria > Lysobacterales > Lysobacteraceae > Lysobacter > Lysobacter gummosus. The sequence goes on from NZ_CP011131.1 coordinate 6,872, forward strand.
CACCCCGCTCGACACCGCGCACCTGCTCGCCAACATCGACGAGCGCCACGAACTCGACGCGCTCGAAAAGCGCCTCAACCAGACCGGGCTCGGCAAGCCGCGTTATTCGCTGCAACTGCATCCGGCCAACGAAACCCGTCAGGCCGCGTTGCTGGTCACGCGCGCGCACATGGGCCAGACCCTGGTGCAGGTGCTGCCGCTGTCGGCGTTCGAAGGCGGCGAGCTGCGTTCGCTGCGCGAAGCGGCGGCGCTGCTGCACGGACTGGTGCGCGAAGGCGCGCAGATCATCCGCGGCAATCGCGCCCAGGCGGTGACGAGTTTCGCCCAGGCGCAGGCGTGGTTGCTCGAGGAAGCCAAGAAGGGCCGCGCGATCCAGCGCTTCAAGGGCCTGGGCGAAATGAATCCCGAGCAGCTGTGGGACACCACGGTCAATCCGGAAACGCGGCGCCTGCTGCAGGTGCGCATCGAAGACGCCGTCGCCGCCGATCAGATCTTCAGCACCTTGATGGGCGACGTGGTCGAACCGCGCCGCGAGTTCATCGAGGATAACGCGCTGAAGGTGGCCAATCTCGACGTGTGACCCGCAAGCGCCCGATCCGGCCGTAACGGCCGGACCATCGGGCGACCCACGCGACGGCGCGCGCGAGCGCGCCCTCGCCGCGTCGCCGGCGTCGCCGCCGGCCGCGTTCGACGATGCGATCGCGCCAACCGCGTCGCACGCACACGCAGGCTCATCGCCAGCGTCCTTGTTCGCCGCTGTTGGCGGATTCTTCCTCGACCTGTCGCTGGCGATCGCATTGCTCGCCGGTCTGTCGCTGCTTGGCGTGGCCGCGGTCGGCTTCGCGCAGGGATTGCGCGGCATCGATTCTGCGCAAATCGCGCTCGATCCCCTGCTTTTGGTCGTCGTCAGCCTGGTCGCGACCGCGATCAGCGCCTTGTTCGTCTACTACTTTCGTCGAAATGCGAACCCGGTCGAACGGGCCGAATCGTGGCGCGCGTTGTGGCATCGATCGAGCTGGGGATGGATCGCTTTCGCGTTGATCGCATGCAGCGGCTACAGCGCCGTTGTCAGCGCGTTCGCGCAAGAAATGGGGATCGACATCACCCCGACCAATCAGGTGCTCGGCGAAATCATCCGCACGCATCCGCGCTCGCTGCTGATCTTCGCGGTGCTGATCGCGCCGGCCTACGAAGAACTCTTGTTCCGTCGTGTGCTGTTCGGCCGTCTGTGGGCCGCCGGACGGCCGTGGCTGGGCGTGGCGCTGAGTTCGGCCGCCTTCGCGCTGGTCCACGAACCGCCGGGCCTGGGCGTCAGCAGCGGCTGGGGCATGTTGCTGCTGTGGTCGGTGTACGCGCTGATGGGCGCGTTGTTCGCCTGGATCTACCGCCGCACCGGCAGCTTGTGGACGGCGTATCTGGCCCACGCCGGCAACAATCTGATCGCCTGTCTGGCCCTGCTCGCCTGAGCCGCAGCGTCCGCGTTCGGCTATTGACGATTTGTTAATCCAGGCCGGGCTACAACGGTCGAATCGCTTTGGGGAACGCTGGTATGAAACGTCTTGTGCTGGGGCTGTCGATCGCATCCCTGGTCGCCGCCTGCGCCACCACCACCTCGCCCACCGGGCGCACTCAGCATGTCGGCGCGATCTCGAAAGCGCAGCTCGACCAGATGGGCGCGCAGGCGTTCGAGGAGACCAAGAGCAAAGAGCGGCTGAGCACCGACGCTCGCCAGAACGCCTATGTGCGCTGCGTGGTCAATTCGATCACAGGGCAGCTGCCGCCGGGCTGGCAATCCAACTGGGAAGTGGCGGTTTTCGTCGATTCTTCGCCCAACGCCTTTGCCCTGCCGGGCGGGAAGGTTGGCGTAAACACGGGAATTTTCACGGTCGCGAAGAATCAGGACCAACTTGCGGCGGTGATTTCGCATGAAATCGGCCACGTGGTTTCGCGTCATCACGATGAGCGCATCACCCGCCAGATGGGCAGTCAGGCCGCGTTGAACATCCTGGGCACCTTGATGGGCGCGCGCTACGGCGACGGCGCCGCCAGCGCGACCAGTCAGCTCGGCGGAGCGGCGCTGCAGACCGCGTTCCTGCTGCCGGGCTCGCGCACCCAGGAAAGCGAGGCCGACGTGGTCGGCCAGCGCCTGATGGCGCAGGCCGGCTACGACCCGCGGCAGGCGGTGAACCTGTGGCAGAACATGATTTCCGCCAGCAGTTCGCGGCCGCCGCAATGGCTGTCCACCCACCCCGATCCGCAGTCGCGCATCCACGAGTTGAACGCCCGCGCCGGGTCGCTGATTCCGGTTTACGAACAGGCCCGTGCGGCCGGCCGTACGCCCAAGTGTGGATGAAGTCGAGTGTGAAAAGGATGTGCAGACCCGTATCGCGCCGCCCCAGGTTTCTGTTAGGTTGGCGGCCCCTTGGCCTTGCGCCGTCCCGCCGCGAGGCCCTACGGTCTGCGGCCGCTGAGCTCTTTTGAGGTGAGTCCATGAACAAGCAACCCACCCGCCGTAGCACCCTGCTCGCCGCCGCCATCGGCGCGGTGGTGCTGTTCGGCGCTGTTCCCCAGGCCGCCGCTCAGCAGGACACCGAGCGTCAGACCGAGAAGCGCGAGAACGCCAGCAACCTTCGCGACAACGGCCGCGCCAACTCGCGCCGGAACAAGAGCGACGACGGCAAGAAGGTCGAGAACCAGTACCCGAACGCGACCCGCGTCGCGCCGGACGCCAAGGCCTCGTCGAAGGGCGGCACCAAGCTGCAGAAGATGATGGACGCGTTCAACAAGGAAAAGCCCGCCGACGCGCGCGCCCAGGCCGATGCGATCATCGCCGACACCGGGCTGAACCCGTACGAGCGTTCCTTCGCCGCCCAGATCGGCTTCCAGGTCGCCTACGACGCCGACGACAACAAGGCCGCGATGGAGTACCTGAAGAAGGCCATCGACATCAACGGCCTGGACAACAACAGCCATTTCGACCGCATGTTCGTCCTGGCCCAGCTGCAGTTGCAGGAAGAGCAGTACACCGAGTCGCTGGCGACGATGGACCGCTTCCTGACCGAATCCAAGAGCACCAAGCCCGAGCACCTGATCGTCAAGGGCAACGCCCTGTACCGTCTGGAGCGCCACGCGGAGGCCGCCAAGGTCATCAAGGCCGCGATCGACGCCTCGCCCGAGCCCAAGGCCGAGTGGCAGCAGTTGCTGATGGCCACCTACGTGGAAAGCAATCAGGGCGCCGAAGCGGCCAAGGTCGCCGAAGCCATCGCCGCCAAGTCGCCCAACGACAAGCGCGCGCAGATGAACGTCGCCGCGGTCTACTCGCAGTCGGACATGCTCGACAAGGCCGCCGTGGTGCTCGAGAAGATGCGCGCCGCCGGCCAGTTCACCGAAGACAAGGACTACCGCCAGCTCTACTCCACCTATCTGAATCTGGATGGCAAGGAGAAGGAAGCGGCGGGCGTCATCAACGAGGGCCTGGAAAAGGGCATCCTCAAGCCGGACTACCAGGCCTACGTGGCGCTGGCGCAGTCCTATTACTTCTCCGATCAGGCTGGCAAGTCGATCGATGCGTACAAGAAAGCGGCTCCGCTCGCACCAGACGGTGAGACGTACCTGAATCTCGCCCGTGTACTGTGGCAGGAAGACCGCATCCCCGAGGCCAAGGAAGCTGCCCAGCAGGCGATCTCAAAGGGCGTTAAGAAGCCCGATGACGCCAAGAAGATTCTCGCGCTGAAAGGCAAGTAATTTCAGTGTGTAGAGGCCAACCGCGCTTGGAACCTGTGACGCGGTTTGGTATATGCTAGGAGGTTCCCGCGACTGGAAACGGTTGCAGGAACCGAACGATGGCCCGCGGCGCCCCGGCGTCCGGAAACACCTCCCGAGCTGACGGCATGACGCAAGACCTCGAACTCCAAGTTAGGAATGATGACGACCGCGAAGGTTTGAACTGGGCACGTATTGCCGGTATCTCCTGCGCGATCGCCGTGCATGCCGCGGCGCTCCTGCTGTTGCTGGCCCCGATGACACCGCCCGCGCAGCAGCAGGAAAAAGAGGAGGTGACGATGGTCAACATCATCAAGCCGCCGCCGCCGCCCCCGCCGCCGCCGCCGCCGCCGCCGGAACCGCCCAAGGAGCTCAAGCAGCCTCCGAAGGAACTGTCCCCGCCGCGACCGACCCCGACCCCTCCGCCGCCGGAACAACCGCCGGTCGAGAACCTGGATCCGAGCCCGATCGATCCGCCCGCGCCGCCGCCGGCTCCGCCCGCGCCGCCGACGGCCGCCAGCGATATCGGCTCGAGCGTGGACCCGTCCTCGCGTCGTCTGAATCCGCCGAAGTACCCGCCGACCGAAGCCCGTCAGGGCGTGGGCGGTACCGTAGTCCTCGTGATCAGCATCGACGGCCAGGGCAACGTGCTGGACGTGCAGGTCGAGAAGTCCAGCCGTAACCGTAATCTGGACCGAGCGGCCATGGATGCCGCACGCAAGTGGCGCTTCAATCCTGAAATGCGCAACGGTCAGCCGGTCGCAAGTCGCGTCCGCGTGCCCGTGGATTTCGTCCCGCCGACCTGATCGGGGTCCAGGGACTGTCGTAAGTCACTTTACGTAATACGTACTACCTTCTTTCCTTTCCACGACATTACAAAGGTAAGCGTCATGCTGCAGCAAACCACTACCGCCGCCGCTGGAGGCTCCAACGCAGAAGCGCTCCAGCAGATGAGCTTCATGCATCTGGCGCAGAACTTCGATTTCGTGGGCTGGGTCGTGTTCATCACGCTCCTGCTGATGTCGGTTCTGTCGGTGTACTGGATCGTCATCAATTTCGTTAAGAACCTGCGCCTGCGCGGCTCTTCGGACCGCGTCGTCAGCACGTTCTGGGAAACCCCGAACGCCCAGGACGCCATCCGTTACATGGAAGAGCAGTCGCGCAGCGAGCCGTTCTCGAAGATCGCGCTCGATGCCGCTCAGGCCGCCGCTCACCACCAGCGCCACGAAGGTTCGCGCCTGGTCGAGTCGCTGAACCGCTCGGAGTTCGTTGATCGCGCCCTGCGTCAGGCCGTGACCCGCGAAAGCTCGCGTCTGGAAGCCGGTCTGACCGTGCTCGCCACCGTCGGTTCGACCGCTCCGTTCGTCGGTCTGCTCGGCACCGTGTGGGGCATCTACCACGCCCTGCTGCGCCTGGGCGCCAGCGGCGAGTCCTCGATTCAGGCCGTGGCCGGCCCGGTCGGTGAAGCGCTGATCATGACCGCCATCGGTCTGTTCGTCGCCATCCCGGCGGTGCTCGCATACAACTTCTTCGTGCGCCTGAACCGCGTCACGAACAACAAGTTCGACACCTTCGCGCACGACCTGCACGACTTCTTCGCTACCGGCTCGCGCGTCGGCGAAGTCGGCGGCAAGCGTTAAGCAACAAGCCTCCTCATTTAGCGTAGTTCTGGAGTTCGGACATGGCCTTTAGTTCAGGCGGCGACACCGGCGGCCCCATGGCCACAATCAACGTCACGCCCCTCGTGGACGTGATGCTGGTGCTGTTGATCATCTTCATGATCACGGCGCCGTTGATGACGCATAAGGTCGAGATCAAACTGCCCGATGCCACGCTGAAGAAGATCGAGGAAGCGCCGAAGACGCCGCCGATCACCTTGGCGATCCAGGAAGATGGCCACATCTACTGGAACGACGAGCCCGTGTCGGCGGAGCAGCTGGAAAGCCGGTTGTCGGTCGAAGCGCAGAAGACCCCGCAGCCGCAGCTCAATGTTCGCGGCGACAAGACCACGAAGTACCGCACCATCAACAACGTGGTGACCGTCGCGCAGAAGCAAGGCATGCGCAAGGTCGGTTTCGTCGCGATCAAAGAACGTTAATCGGAGACTAGTCAGATGGCTTTCAGTAACAACTCCGATAGCGGTGCGATCTCCGACATCAACGTGACCCCGCTGGTCGACGTGCTGTTGGTGCTGCTGATCATCTTCATGGTCACGGCACCGACGGTGTCTTACCCGATCGACGTCAACCTGCCGCAACCGACGTTGAACCCGCCGCCGCAAACGCAAGAACCGCCGCCGCCGATCGCGCTGCGGATCGATGCGACCGGCCAGGTGTTCTGGAACAACAACCCCACGCCGTTGACGGCGATCCAGGGGATGATGAACGAGACGGTTCAACGCGATCCCACGAACCAACCTCTGCTAGAAATCGACACCAACGACGATGCCGAATACGGCATTCTCGCCAAGGTGCTGGCTTACGCCAAAAACGCAGATATGAAAAAAATCGGTTTCGTCCAGAAGTAATTCCGTCCGGAACCGACGCTTACCGTCGTGAGAACGCCGCCCAACCGGGCGGCGTTTTTTTATGCGTGGGACGGACTCGATGCGATCTGGCGCCATGCCATGCCATGCCATGCCGATGCCGATGCCGATGCCGATATCGGCATCAGCATCGGTGCCCGTGTCGGTACCGCGGCGGTGCCGCGACTGCGCCTTTGGTCGCACTTGCATTGCGGACTGTGACGGGATTAGCGTAAAGGCGGGCATCCCGCCCAAGGATGGAGGTGCATATGGCCGGCTCCGCGTTCTCCGCATCCACCTATTCGGGCAACGCGCCCGTCGCCGAAATCAACGTCACGCCGCTGGTCGATGTGATGCTGGTCTTGCTGATCATCTTCATGGTCACCGCGCCCGCGTTGACCGGCAATCTCAACCTGTCCCTGCCCTACCCCAATCCGGACGTGATCCGGACACCGCCCAAGGTCGTGTTGATGGTGCAGCAGGACGGCAGCTTCGATCTCGACGGCCAGCGCCTGACCACGACGCAACTGCCGGCCGCGCTCGCCGCCGTCGTCCATGCGAACCCGGACACGGTCGTGGAAGTCGGCGCCAACGCCGATGCCGATTACCAGGGGTTCACTCACGCCCTGTCGGCGGCGAAGGAAAGCGGCGTGCGGAATATTTCTACGCGTTGATGGTCTGCGCAGCTGAACTGTCGGCGATGTATCTGCCGATGCAAAAAGGCCGCTTTTTAGCGGCCTTTTTGCCTATTGCGAGACATTTCGGCATTGCAGGACAAGACGCTGAGCTGCCATCGGCGAGACGCGAATCAACGAGGCAGCGTGTTGCATCACCAAACCTTTGCTCGTCATTCCCGCGAACGCGGGAATCCAGTGTCTTTCGAGCCAGAACTATCGAAGTCGGCAGAGCGCCCCGCGCCAATGTTCTTCGCGAAACGCCATCGATGATGACGTACCTCAGTGTCTTTCGCGCGAAAGACACTGGATTCCCGCGTTCGCGGGAATGACGAGCAAAGGGGATGTCGGTCAGTCGTACGTCGGAATGACGAGCAAAAAACGCCGGCTCGCACATGACGCCGACGATTGAATTCCGGTCGCAATACGACATGGCCTTACTCGACCTCGACCTCGACGCGATCCCGATCAAGCTCGATATGATTTAGAAAGCCGAGCGGGGCGCAACCGACCGAATCAACGCGCCTTGGCGATCACCTCGACATACGCCCGCACCGTCGCATCCAGGCCCGCGTACAAAGCCTCGCTGATCAACGCGTGCCCGATCGACACCTCAAGCACCTGCGGCACACCGCGCAGAAACGCACCGAGATTGGCCTGGCTCAAATCGTGTCCGGCATTGACGCCCAGACCCACCGCCTGCGCACGACGCGCCGCACCAGCGAACAATGCCAGCGCGTCGTCCGTCCGGCCTGCGGCGAAAGCTTCCGCGTACGGCCCGGTATAAAGCTCGACGCGTTGTGCGCCAAGCTCAGCGGCGCGTTCGATGCCGTCGCGATCGGCATCGGCGAACACGCTGACGCGGCAGCCCAGTTCGCGCAGTTCGGCGATGCGCGGACGCAGCCGTTCGGCGTCGCGTTCGAAATCGAAACCATGATCCGAGGTGAGCTGATCGTCGCCGTCCGGCACCAAGGTGGCTTGCGCCGGCGAAGTGCGTCGACACAGTTCGAACAAGCCCGGATAACCCGGCCGCGGTGGCGCGAACGGATTGCCTTCGATGTTGAACTCGACTCCGCGCGCGTGTGCGAGTTCGGCCAGGGCGAACACGTCGTAATCGCGGATATGCCGCGCGTCGGGCCGCGGATGCACGGTGATGCCGTGCGCGCCGGCGTCCAGGCAAGTGCGCGCGGCGCGCAGCACATCGGGTTCGCCGCCGCCGCGCGAGTTGCGCAGCACCGCGATCTTGTTGACGTTGACACTCAGGGCGGTCATGACGAAAGCCTAACGCGCCGCGTCGCCGGCGGCGAGTGCGCAATGTGGCTGGGTGGGAGCGAAGACGGCCGCGGCGAGCGCGCGGCGGCAATCAGCGCTGCGGCGGCTCGGACTGGCTGGCGGCGAGCTTGCGCGCCTCGGCCTGTTCGCGCAGACGGCGCAGCTCGACCGGATCGATGATCACCGAGACGTCGCGGCTGGTGTTGTCCAGGCGCCGGGCCAGCAGGCTCATCACGCCGGCGATCAGCAGGCCCAGCGCGGCCAGCAGGCTCACCGCCATCAGCGCGGGCGAGGTGGTCTTCAGCGCCACCACGAAGGCGGCGATGGCCAGCAGCAGGTAAACCCAAGGCATTGCGGCGTGCTCCCTGACGAATTCGACATCCCCGCGTCCGGCCCGGATCGCGGCCGGACGGCGGTGGACCGTGGGCCTCGGCGGGCCCGGGTCGAGTGTAGCGCGGGCCGGCGACGGCGACAGCTGGGTCGGTCCCTGGCTGCGACCGCCGGCACATGCGCGTGGGTCGGGCGGAGTTGCCTGAACGCCCCGGATGCCAGGGGCCGCATCATGGGAGGGGCGCGAGCGGCGACCGTCCCCGCCGATTACGCCGCGATTGCGAATTCGCGGTCGCGGCGGCCCCCTCAGAAGCCCCCGATCAAAGCACCGGCGACACCAGCCGCGCCAGCGCCTCGGGCAGGCGGGTGCGCCACAGCGAACGCTCGCGATCGATGCGTACGCGCGGCGCCCACGAGCATTCCTGTTCGATCAGCGCCGCCAACTCGCCGGCCAGCGTCGTGTTGTAGAACATCACCGAGATCTCGAAGTTCAGGCGGAAGCTGCGGTGATCGAAATTGGCCGTGCCGATGATCGCCATCTCGTCGTCGCACAGCAGCGCCTTGGTATGCAGCATGCGTGGGCCGTATTCGTGGATCTTGACCCCGGCTTCCAGCAATTCGTCGAAGTACGAACGCGCCGCGTAGGTGACCAGGCGGCTGTCGCTGAGCTTGGGCACCAGCAGGCGCACGTCCAGGCCGCCGAGCGCGGCCGAGGTCAGCGCCATGCGCGCGGCCTCGCCCGGCACGAAGTACGGCGTGACCAGCCATACGCGCTGGCGCGCGGCGTGGATGGCGCCGACGTGCACGCGATGGATCGCTTCCCAGCCCGAATCCGGTCCGGAGCTGACCACCTGCGCGGCGATCGTGCCTTGCTGCGGCGCCGGATGAATCTGCCGGATCGGAGGCTGGCCGGTGGCGTAGCACCAGTCTTCGATGAAGACGAGTTCCAGCTCGCGCACCACGTCGCCCTCCAGGCGCAGATGCAGATCGCGGTAAGCGTCCTTGCGCAGGCGTTCGTCTTCCTCGTCGGTGATGTTGATGCCGCCGGTGTAGCCGACCTTGCCGTCGATCACCACGATCTTGCGGTGCGTGCGCAGGTTCAACCACGGCCGCCGCCAGAACCAGCGCAGCTTCATCGGATGGAACCAAGACACTTCCGCGCCGGCTTCGATCAGCGGCCGCAGGAACGCGCTTGAGGTCGAGCCCGAACCGACCGCGTCGAGCAGCATCAGCACCTTGACCCCGGCGCGGGCGCGCTCGATCAGCGCATCGCGCAGCGCGGTGCCGGTGCGATCGGGCTGGTAGATGTAGTACTCCAGGTGGATGTACTCGCGGGCCAGGGCGATGTCGGCCAGCAGCGACGCGTACTTGGCGCCGCCGTCGATCAGCAGGCGCGCCTGGGTAGCGGTGGTCGGCGGCAGGCCGGTGGTGGCCTGGCCGAGCCGGGCCAGTTCGATGGCTTCCGGCGACGGCGTCAGTCCCGGCGGCGGCGCCGGCAGCGCGGCGCGCGCGCGCACCCGGCGCAGGCGCTGGCGGTGGATGCGCTGCGGGCCGAAGAAGTAATAGATGAAGAAGCCGATGTACGGCAGCGCCGCCAGGCTCACCAGCCAACTGATGGTCGCCACCGGTTCGCGCTTCTGCAGGACGATCCACAGGCCCAGCCAGACCAGATAGACCGCCCAGCCCACGGTCAGATACAGGCTGAGGTGGGGAATGCGGATCAGGTCCTGCCACAGCTGGGACAGCGCTTCGGGCACGGGAAACTCCAATGGGCGACCGCCGCGGCCGCAGCCGGTGCGGGCTAAGGCTAGCCCGCCGGAGCATGCGCGCAAAGTGTGCAATCGGTCGGCAAGGCGAGCATAAGCCGCTACCGCTGCCTGCGTTTAGGATAGCCGCTGTCGCAGCGAGGACGGACCCGATGGCATCGGCATTGTTGGTGATCGACGTGCAGCGCGGCCTGTTCGACACCCGGCCGCCGCCGGCCGAGGCCGACGCGGTGATCGCGCGCATCAACGCCCTGGCCGAACGCGCCCGCGCCGCCGGCGCCGCGGTGATCTTCGTGCAGCACGAAGCCGCGGGCACGCCGTTGCAGCACGGCGGCGAACGCTGGGCGCTGGACCCGCGCCTGCAGGTCCGCGACGGCGACCGCTACGTGCGCAAGACCACGCCCGACTCGTTCCTGCGCACCGATCTGCAGGCGCAGTTGCAGGCCCTGGGCGTGGATCGCCTGGTGGTGGCCGGCTACGCCAGCGAATTCTGCGTCGACACCAGCGTGCGCCGCGCCGCCGCGTTGGGCTATCCGGTGACCGTGGCGGCCGACGCGCACACCACCCACGACAAGCCGCACGCCGATGCGGCCTTCATCCGCGCCCATCACAATCTGACCTTGGCCGATGTCACCAGCTTCGGCCCGGCCATTCGCGCGCAGGCGGCCGAGGCGATCGATTTCGCCCGCTGAAACCCGCGCCGGTTCCTGTCCCGCGCATCGCCGCCACGCCTGTCCCGACCGCCGCAGACCGGCGGCCCAATCCAAGGAAGTGATGACATGAAATACCGCCTGCTGTTCGCGCTCGCTCTGGCCGCCTTGCCCGCCCTGCCCGCGTTCGCGGAGAAAGCCAGCCGCAGCATCAGCGTATCGGGCTCGGCCGAAATCAAGGTCGCGCCGGACGAAATCCTGCTCAACGTCGGAGTCGAATCGCGTCATCCCAAACTCGATCAGGCCAAGCGGCTCAACGACGAAAGCGTCGCCGCCGCGCTGGCCTTCCTCAAGCGCAGCGGCGTGCCCGACAAGGACGTGCAGACCGATTTCATCAGCATCGAGCCCGATTACCAGCGCGACAACAGCAACCGCACCGCGCTGGAACGATCGACGCTGGTGCCGCTGGTGTACATCGTGCGCAAGAGCATCGGCATCAAGGTGACCCGCGTCGCCGGCTTCGACGATCTGCTGACGGGCCTGCTGGAAAACGGCGTGCAATACATCCACGGCATCGAATTTCGCACCTCGCAGCTGCGCAAGCATCGCGATGCCGCGCGCGCGCTGGCGATCCGCGCGGCGAAGGAAAAAGCCGACGCCCTGACCTCCGAGCTCGGCGTGCGTCGCGGCCCGGCGCAATCGATTTCCGAATCGTATTCGGGCGGCTGGTGGCGCAGCGCCGCCGGCTGGGGCCACAGCGGCGGCCAGCAACTGATGCAGAACGTCATGCAGAACGCGGGTGGCGGCGATGGCGGCGAGGACGGGGCGACCTCGGCGGTCGGCCAGATCAGCGTGAACGCGTCGGTGAGTGTGACCTTCGAAATAGAGTGATCGCCGGCGCTATCGGCCGTGCGCCGCGCCGGCGCCGAAATCGTCGCTGACCCGTTCAGGCGCGGCGCGCGACGGGCCGCGTGCGTCGCGCCCGCTGCGACGGCGCGGGGGTAATCTGGGGCGCATGGATTCGGCGCACAAAACCCGGCTTTCGCTCGATCCCGCCGCGATCAAGGGCCGCGGCTCGGCGTCCTACGTCGCCGGCCGTTACGCGGTCACCACCGCGCAGGCGCAGGACGACGGCTGGGGCTCGGTGTATGAGGACGCCGACGCGCAGTCGCGGCCCGACACCGTGGTCACGGAGGAAAGCGCGCGCAGCATCATCAGCCGCAACGATTCGCCGGACATCGCCTTCGGCCAGTCGGTCAATCCGTATCGCGGCTGCGAGCACGGCTGCGTCTACTGCTTCGCCCGGCCCTCGCATGCGTATCTGGAGCTGTCGCCGGGCCTGGATTTCGAGACCCGGCTGTTCGCCAAGACCAACGCCGCCGAGCGCCTGCAGAACGAACTCGCGCGTCCGGGCTACCGCTGCGCGCCGATCGCGCTGGGCATCAACACCGATTCCTATCAGCCTATCGAACGCCGCTACCGCATCACCCGCGGCGTCATCGAAGTGCTGGACGCGTGTTCGCATCCTTTCAGCCTGATCACCAAGAACGCCTCGGTGGTGCGCGATGTCGAAGTGCTGGCCTCGATGGCGCGGCGCGGGCTGGTGTCGGTGTACTTCTCGGTCACCACGCTCGACAACCATCTGTCGGCGAAGATGGAACCGCGCGCCTCCGCGCCGCATTCGCGGCTCAAGGCGATGCGCACGCTGGCCGATGCCGGCGTGCCGGTCGGGGTCATGGTCGCGCCGGTGATTCCGATGATCAACGACAGCGAAATGGAGCGCATCCTCGCCGCCGCCTATGAAGCCGGCGCGCGCTCGGCCGGCTACGTCACCCTGCGCCTGCCGCACGAGCTCAAGCAGGTGTGGCGCGAGTGGTTGCAGCTGCACTATCCCGATCGCGCCGCGCATGTGATGAGCCTGATCCAGCAGATGCAGGGCGGCAAGGATTACAACGCCGGCTTCGGCAAGCGCATGCGCGGCGAAGGGCCGTTCGCGCAGCTGATACAACAGCGTTTCCAGAAGGCTTGGCGCAAGCACGGTTTCGGACGCTTGCCGCCGCTGGATACCGGCCGTTTCGTCGCGCCGCGCAAGCCTACGCCGCAGTTGGAATTGTTCTGAGCGCTGCGGCGCGGGCGCGACGCGGTGCACCGCTGTGATCGCGCGCAACGTGAAAAACGCGATCAGCGCTTGGCCAACAGGCCGCGCGAGCAATCGAGCGAAAGCCTTGAGGCCTGGAAATACAACTTCGCATCGGCTCCGTCCAGGCGCTTGTCCGCGACCTGCTTCCGGCCGAAGTGTTCGCTCAACACGCCGTGACGCTCGATTTCGCCGAGATAATCCTGCGCCTGACGCGCGTATATGCGCGCCTGGGACAGATGCTCGCGATCGCTCTTGAGGGCCTTGCGCAAGGCGGTCAACGCATCCTCGCGGCGGCAGGTGGACATGGCGTACAGGGCCCGGTACATCAATGCTTCGTGGATCAAGGTGCGCGTCGGCAGCGGCAGCGACTGCTCGCCGTCTCTGGCCTGGACGAACCGGGCGAATTGCTCGTCGGCCTGGACTTGGCGGCCGTCGCGGTACATCACCGACGCCAGGGTGAAATCCACGTAGGAACGCGCCGCCGCGCGCGCCGGCAGATACTGGTGAATATCGACTTGCACTTCGCGCAGGATGCGTTCGGCGCGCGGCAGTTCGTGCTCCGGCGCGCGCATGGCCAGGGCGATGCCCACCGTCATTTTTTCGTAGGGCATGGGGATATCGGTTTCGCTGCCGGTCTGGACCAAGTCCTCCAGCATGCCCAGGCCTTCGCGATAGTCTGGCGAATCCCAGCGGCTGTCCAAGCCGAAGGTGAGCTTGGTCGCGAGGTTGAATCGCACTCGCAAGGTTTGCTCGTGGGTCGGGCCGAACGCCTGCTCGCAGATCTTCACCGCCTCGCGCGCCTTGCCCACGCTGCTGTCGTAGCGCATGTGCATGTAGTCGTGCAGCGATTCCAGGCGCAGCACTTCGGCGTACTCGGGATGGCGCGCGCCGTAGCTGGCCAGGACGATGGCCTTGCCGTGCTGCAAGGCGCCGATGCTGTCGCTGATGTGGCCGGCGTTGTATTGGGCGTCGGACTGCGCGATCCAGGCGCGGCCGGTATCGGGATGCTGCGCGCCCAGATGCGCTTGCCGGTCGGCGACCAGTTGTCCGGCCTCGGCGGTCGCGCGCTCGGGCTGTTCGCTGTAACTGAGCATCCGCACCAGTTGGTAGCGCGCGTTGTCGGCCTGGGTCGTGCCCTGGCTCATCGCGATGGCCTGGGTGAGATCGTGTTCGGCGCCGCTGAAATCGAAGCGCCGTCCGCGCCATTCGCCGCGCTGGCTGAGCAGTTCGGCGATCAGCCCGGCATTGGGCGGAACCAGGACGCGGGCCTGGGCCAGCGCGTCTTCCAGCGAACTCATCGCGCCGTCGTCGTCGGCCAGGCCCCATTGCGCGCGACTGAGCTCGAGCTGCAGGCGCAGCTGATCCAGGCGCGTGGCCATGTCGATGCCGTCGTGGCCGCGGCGCAGTTCGGCCTTGGCGATTTTTTCCGCCGGCGCGTAACGCGCTTGCAGATTCATCAGCGACACGGTGGTCGCGGTGACGGAGAGATTCTCCAGGCCGTGTCGGTCGAGCAGGCCGTTGGCTTCGCCGGACAGGCGCTCGGCCTGGGCGTAGCGGCCGATCAGGGCGTGGCTGCGCGCCAGCACCGACAGTCCGCAGGCCAGGGTCAGCGCCTGCTCGGACGAAGCCAGGCGACGCAGTTGCACCTCGGTGTCGATCAGCCAAGCGATCGAAGCGAACGGCGCGCGTTCCAGATGGCAGATGGCATCGACGCCGAGCCGGGATTCGAACAAGGCCGCAACCTGGGCGTGGATCCGCGCCGAGCGTTCGAGGTCGCGATGTTGCCTGGCGGAATGAACGGCGGCGCCGGCCAGGCCGGCCAGCAGCGCCAACGCGCCGAGCGCCAGCCAGAGGCGGACGCGGGTCTTCGGGCGCGGCCGGTCCGCGCGGGCGACAGCGTCGCCGGCAGGAGTGGAGGAGGTGGCCATCGGTCGGTGGTCTCTCGACATATGCAGCACTGACGGAGCGGCCGATCTGCGCTTGGACCACGCCTCGAAGACATCTTTACGGTGCCTTCGAGGTGAGAACTTGCGCCTGATCGGTGGGGGTCAGTGGTTGAATCGAGGTAAGGCCGCGAGGCCGGACATGCGCCGGATACGTGTTGGCTCGCTCAAAAATGCTGGATGGGGCGGGGCGGCGGCCGCCCGGGCCGGCACCGCCCCGCGCGGGTTGCCTCAGCAGGCCGGCTCATCGGCCAGTTCGATGCGATCGTCCCGCGCCGGCTCGGCCAGGGCGGCCGGCTCGTGCGCCGAAGCGTCGCCGAGCAGGGCGAACACCACCCCGGCGATCGCCGCGGTCAGTCCGGCCAATCCATACATCAACCACGCGAACGCGGCGTCGTAGCTGTGCACCAGCGCGGCGGCGTCTAGTTGCGGCAGCAAGGCCTGGGCACGTGCCGCATCGCCCGTGGCCAGCCGCTGAGCGGCCTGCGTCAGCGTCGCGCCGTCCACGCCGATCGCCGAGGACAGACGCAGTTGCAGCAACCCGGCCAGGGCCGCGGCGGTGATCGCCAGGGCGATGCCTTCGCCGGAGACGCGGCTGGCGCCGAACACGCCCGCGGCCATGCCGGCGCGTTCCTTGGGCACCACGCTGATCGCCAGCCCGTCCATCAGGCCCCACGGCACCGCCGAGCCGGCGCCGATCAGCAGCATCGGCGCGATCAGGCCGTGCACCGAACCGGCCGCGGCCTCCACGCCCAGCCACACCAGGCCCGCCGCGGCCAGCAACAACGCTGCCGCGCACAAGGTGCCGGCGGCGATGCGGTGACTGAGCACCGCGGCCAGGAACGGCACCACCAGCATCGGCGCCGACAACGCGATCATCATCAGGCCGGCGTTGAGCGCGCTCAGGCCGTGGATGCCGATCAACCGCACCGGCAGCACGATGATCAGCGCCAGATAGCAAAACCCGGTGCCGATCGGCAGCAACTGCGCGCCGACGAAACGCGGGTACTTGAGCAGGCTGAGGTCCAGCATCGGCCGCGCGGCGCGGGTTTCCACCCGCACGAACAAGGCCAGCAGCGCCGCCGAACCGATCAATGCCGCGATCACCCAGCCGTCGCTCCAGCCGCGCTCGGGCGCTTCCAGCACGCCGATGGTCAGCAGCGCCAGCATCGCGGTGGAGCTCAGGCTGCCGCGCCAGTCCAGGCCGGCGGCGTCGGGATCGCGCGACTCGCGCATGCGCGGCACGCCGAACACCGTGGCCAGCAGCGCGATCGCCAGACTCGACAGGAACACCGAGCGCCAGCCCTGGGTCTGCACCAGCCAGCCGGCCAGGCTCGGTCCGAACGCCAGCCCCAGCCCGAACGCGGTGCCCAGCAGGCTGAAGGCGCGGATCCGCGCCGGCCCGTGAAATTCCTGCGACAAGGCGGCGTTGCCGCCGGCCAGGGCGAGCGCGGCGGCGACGCCCTGGGCGATGCGCAGGCCGTTGAGCACGGCCAGGCTGGGCGCCAGCGCCAGCAGCAGCGAGACGATCGCGTAGGCGACGATGCCGATCGAGAACACGCGCTTGCGGCCGTAAGTGTCGGCCAGGGTGCCGGCCGCCATCAGGCAACTGCCGAAGGCGAGCATGAAGGCGTTGGTCATCCAGTTCAGCGCCACCGGGCTGCCACCGAGTTCGGCGGCGATGGCCGGGATCGCCACCGGCGGGGCGGTGAAGCTCAGCGGAAGTACCAGCCCGGCCAGGCACACCGCGCCGAGGATCAGGAAACGGTCGTAACGGCCGGGTACGGGGCCGGCGGCGGAAGCCCGCGAGGGCAGGGGGGAGGGCATCGGGATCGCCGTGGGGACGGGCGGACCAGCTTAGATGGGACGCAATCGGGGAAAAATGCCGATCTGGTTCATGCTTTATGGAGCGATACGACATAATCGGGGCCGCAATCTATGCGCCCGCCGCTGGAGACCCCGCATGGACAAGCTCGGCAGCCTGTTCGCCTTCGTCCGCACCGCGCAGCTGCGCAGCTTCGTCGCCGCCGGCCGCCAGATCGGGATTTCATCCTCGGCCGTGGGCAAGAGCGTGGCCAAGCTGGAGCAGCAGCTGGGCGTGCGCCTGCTCCAGCGCAACACCCGCAACGTGCGCCTGACCGAGGAAGGCCGGCAGTTCTACGAGCGCTGCAAACCGCTGCTGGACGAACTGGAAGAAGCCGAGGCGATGCTGACCCACTCCATGCAGGCGCCGCGCGGCCGCCTGCGGGTCAGCCTGCCGACCAACGGCTACAAGTTCCTGGTGCCGGTGCTCGGCGAGTTCCGCCGGCGTTATCCCGAGGTCGAGCTGGATCTGGATTTCAACGACCAGATGGTCGATGTGATCGAAGGCGGTTTCGACGCGGTGATCCGCAGCGGCGACATGCCCGACTCGCGCCTGCGCGCGCGCCGGCTGGGGCCGTTCTGTTTCATGTTGTGCGCCTCGCCCGACTACCTGGCGCGGCGCGGCGAACCGCGCGCGCCGGCCGACCTGGAAGCGCACGAGTGCATCCATTTCCGCTTCGCCAACAGCGGCAAATTGCAGGAATGGTCGCTGCGGCTGGAGCCCGGCGAGAACCCGCCGCATCTGCCGGCGGCGCTGGTGTGCAACAACAGCGAAGCGGCGGTGCAGGCCGCGGTGCACGGGCTGGGCATCGTGTATTCGGTGGATTTTCTGGTGCGCGATCACTTGGCTTCGGATCGGTTGCGCCGCGTGTTGCCGGGGTTCGAGACCCAGCGCGGGCAGTTCTGGGCGCTGTGGCCGGCGCACAAGCACGTCTCGCCGAAGCTGCGCGTGTTTCTGGATTTCGTCGATGAGCACTTGTTCGTGCACAAGCCTCTGGCTTGAGCGCGATGCGTCGTCGCCTGCGTGGGATCAGCGCGCGCGCTTCATCTGGCGGCCTTCGCTGAAACCGCGTCGGTACGCGGTCGGGTTGGTGCCGACCGAACGCGAGAAGCGGTCGCGGAAGGTCGTCGCCGAGGCGAAGCCGACCTGCAGCGCGATCTGCTCCACGGACAAGTCGGTGGTTTCCAGGAACTGCTGGGCGCGGCGGATGCGGGTGATCAGCAGCCACTGCAGCGGCGTGGTGCCGGTCTGCTCGCGGAAACGGCGGTTGAGCGTGCGCGTGCTGATCGAGGCGTGGCGGGCGAGTTCGTCGACCAGCAGCGGCCGGTCCAGATGCTCCTCCATCCAGCGCAGCAGCGGCGCCAGCGAGGCGTCGGACTGCGGCGGCGCGTGCTGCAGCAGCGGCGAATGATCGGCGCCGCGTTCCATCGGCACCACCGCCCAGCGCGCGGCGGCCGCTGCGGCCGCTGCGCCGTAGTCGCGGCGGATCAGGTGCAGGCACAGGTCGATGCCGGCGGCCGAACCGGCCGAGCTGAGTATCTGGCCCTCATCGACGAACAACACGTCCGGATCGACCTGGATATTCGGATAACGCTCGGCCAGTTCGACCGAGGTGGACCAATGCGTGGTCGCGCGGCGGCCGCCGAGCAGGCCGGCCTGGGCCAGCACGAATACGCCGGTGCAGATCGAGGCGATGCGCGCGCCGCGCGCGGAGGCGGCGCGCAGCGCGTCCAGGATCGCGACGGGAACCGGCGCGCGCGGCGGCGACATGCCCGGCACGATGACGGTGTCGGCATGTTCGAGTTCGGCCAGGCCCCACGGCACCACCAGTTCCATCGAACCTGTGCGCACGCGCTCGCGTTCGGCGCAGATGCGCACCTCATAGGCGGTCTCGCCGTCGGCCAGCCGCACCCACGGAAACACCAGTCCGGGAATGGACAGCTCGAAGGGCAGAACGTCGTCCATCGCGACGACAGCGACCTGATGCATGGGGACCGGCTGTGCTGGGGGTTGGACAAAGTGTAGCCAGCGACCTCGCGGCCCGCGCGCACGGATACGGGCGTGTCGGCGATGGCCGGAACCCGGCGGAATCTGGCGGGTTCACCGCTCAGGCGCGCGCCGCGCCACTCATCTCATGCGCATCGCATCGTCGCCACCGCCGTCGTTGCGAGGGCAGGGCAAGCACGACCGGTGCATCGACACGGCCGGATAAAGAACGGCCCCCGCCGCGCGAACGCAACGGGGGCCGCAAAGACCGCAAACACTTACCAATTCGAGCCCGGGTACGGCTCAGAGCGATTCCTCAGTTCTTGCAGCGCGCCGCCGTGGAGCCTTCCGGCAGCGTCACGTTGACCGCTTCCCAGGCGCAGGCCACGGTCTTGACCGCGCTGGCCTTGAGCAGGCCGCGATCGACCAGATCCTGCGCCGCCGTCTGCGTCGCCACGCGCGCATCCGGATAGGTGGCCTGCGAGGTCAGGTACAGGGTGTTGGCGCGGTACCAGATCTGTCCGGCGACGGTCGCAGTCAGGCCCTTCAGGCCGGTCGCGCCGTTGCAGACCAGATCCGACGGCAACACGGTCTTGCGATGCGACTTCGGCACCTTCTGGCCTTCGGCCAGCAGGTAGAAGAAGTGGTTGCCGATGCCGGAGGTGTAGTGCGGATCGTGCGCCTGGTTCTCCGGGTCGAAACCGCCGGCGGGGTAGCAGTCGAACGAACCCACGCCGTCGGCGTCCTGGTCCAGGCTGGGCTTGAACATGAAACGCAGCGGCACGCCGCTGAGCATCACGTTCTCGCCGATCAGGTAATCCGGCGGGTCCTTCGGGCTGTTGTCGTAGAACTCGACCAGGGTGCCGTGGATGTCGGAGTTGGCTTCGTTCAAGCCGCCGGCGTCGCCCGAGTACAGCAGGCCCGAGGTGGCCTGGGTCACGCCGTGCGACATCTCGTGGCCGGCCACGTCGAGCGCGACCACCGGGTTGGACACGCCGTAGTCGCCGTTGCCGTAGACCATGCGCTTGGCGTCGCCGTCCCAGAACGCGTTGGTGCCGCCCACGTCGATGAAGAAGAAATACGTGAAGGTGACATTGACGAAGCTCTGCACGCCCAGGCCGTCGCCGAAGATGCCGAGGCGGTCGTAGTACTTCTTGTAGTAGTCCCAGGTCTTCGACACACCGTAATGCGCTTCCACGCCGGTGCGCTCGATGTTGGTCATCTGCTCGTTGCCCCAGAGGTTGTCGGCATCGAACATCGGCGGCGCGGTGAAGTCGCCGCCGCCGAACACCAGGTCGACGACCGTGCCGCCGGTGTTGTGCACGGTGCCGCCGCCGCGCTTGTCGTCGCGCAGCAGGAAGCCCGCGCCGCGGCCGTCGCTTTCCTCCGCGCTGACCTTGCTGGTGGAGATCGGCACCTTGCCGCGGGTGATGGTGAAGCCCTGGCCTTCGGCCGCTTCGGCGGTGTAGATGCGGCTGTCGCGGCCGAGGAAGCTGCCGTTGTCGGCATCGACGTAAATCAGATCATGGACCGGGCGTTCGGCCTTGTTGAGGCCGCGGAAGCTGACTTCATACGCCAGCTTGGGCTGGTTGTTCTGGGCGAAATACACCGTGCGCGATTTCGGCGCCTCGATGAAGCGGCCGGCGAAATGCACGCCGGCGTCGGCGATCGCCTGGTTCTGCGAAAGCTTGGGCGTGACCGAGCCGCCGTCGCCGAGCTTGAGGTCCAGGGTCTTGCTGATCGAGGTCAGCAGGCCGCCCTTGGCGTGGGTGACCAGATCGCCGCCGATCACCGGCAGGCCCTGGTATTCGCGCTGGAAACGCACGTGCTCGCTGCCGTCGGCTTCGACCACCACATCGCGCGGCTTGTAGCTTTCCGCCGCCATCGCGTTGGCGCCGGCGTTGGCCAGGCCTTGCGCGCCGGCGCTGCCGGCCTTGCTCGCCTGCAGCAGTTCGCGCGCGCGCTGCACCGCCGGATGGCGTTCCAGTTGCGCGGCCGGGGTGGCGCCTGAGACGGCGCTGGCATCGGCGAAGGTGTTTTCCGCGGTGGCGCGGACGCTGGCGTTGGAACGCGCGGCCGCATCCGGCGCGCGCGCGGCCGCATTCGCCGCGGCGGCGGTCTGGGCGGCGCCGCTGGCGGCGTCGTCGCGATGCGCGGTGATCAGCGCGGTCGCGGTGGTGCCGGTGATCGCAAGCAGGATCGATGCGGTCAGCACTCGTTGTTTCATGGACATGCGAAGTTCTCCGAGTCATGCAAAGCAAAAATAGGAAAGAACGCAAAATCGCCGTTTCGCGATCGATGTCGCGAAATCGGCGTTACTGCACAACGGCAGGGAGCTTGTAATGCCTGGAAAGACGCGCCTACGACGAGGAAGGACGCGTGTTATCCATCGTTTCCCCACCAATTCGAACGCTCCCGGACACTTCTCACCCCACCTTGCGGGCGCGCGGGTGACGTATTTCCTTCACGAAATGCGATGTGCGTCTAACAGGCGCCTATGGCTGAAGAC
Source organism: Lysobacter gummosus (assembly GCF_001442805.1). NCBI lineage: Bacteria > Pseudomonadati > Pseudomonadota > Gammaproteobacteria > Lysobacterales > Lysobacteraceae > Lysobacter > Lysobacter gummosus. The sequence continues at coordinate 28,292 of NZ_CP011131.1, forward strand.
ACGAAACAAACGCCGAAAGGCCGCGAGCGCGGCCGATGGGCTTGTGTCGTGGCGATGGCGGCAGGCGCGTGGCGCCTGCGGATTACATCTGCATGCGGCGCGTTGGCCGCATGCCTCAGCGCTGCGGCGCCGGCATGATGTGCGACAGGAAAATTCGCCGGTCTTCGAAAATGCGGATCGCCACGGCGACGCCGAGCTGCACCGACAAATGGAAGGCCTCGTTCTTGGCCGCGGCCGAAGCGGCGGCGACATTGTCGAAACGCTCCTCGGCCACGTCGCACGACAAGGTGCGGCCGAGGTAGGTGGATTCGTTGAGTTGCACCGTGTAGGGCATGGGGTCGTCGACCATCGAATGAAACGGGATGCCCCGACCCAGCTTGACCGCTTGCTCAAGGCGGCGACTTATTCCCTTGCTGAGCGGCGTCCGTTGCCGGCGCATAAGTCGTGCTGTCGGGGCGTGCATAAGGTGACTTAGCGACTAAGCATTTACCCTCAGGGGACCCCAGGGCGTGCTGTAGGGAATTCCTTACAACCACGTGACCGCTGTCACGTCCGCAAACCTTCGCAGGATGGCCCTTCGCAGGAGACCGCTTTGTGGGAAGCCCCTCTTGGTGGGAGGGCCTTTCAGATCCGACGCTTTCGGCTCCGGTCGCATCGCAGCTTCACGGCGGCCCCTGCAAGCGATGCGATTTCGCCGCCCGCCTTGCCACTGCATGAGCGAACCCCGCAAACCCCGCGCGCCCCTCGACCTTAGGCGGATTCACCGCACCGGCAATGCCTCTAGCGTGTCTTCGCCGCAGCGCTGTGGCCCGACAGGACCGTCCATGTTCGCGAACGCCACGACCACGGCCATGCGACCCGCGCCGCGCGCGCGGCACAGGGCGTCCCGTCCGCGCCATCTGCTCGCGACGCTGTGCCTGCTGACGCTCTGCGCAGGCGCCGCGGCCGTTTCTGCTGCACGCCGCGGCGCCGGCTCAGGACGCGCCCGGCAGCAACGGCCCGCCCAACCACAGCCAGCGCGCCATCCAGGCGCTGACCCAGGCGATGAGCATGGTCAAGGGCAGGCCGATACGCAGGAAATCGCTGAAGCGGTACTGGCCCGGGCCGAGGATGAGAAGGTTGCCGTGGTGACCGATCGGAGTCAGGAACGCGGCCACCGCGCCCAGCGCCGTGCATACCACGAACGGCGTCGGCGGCAGGCCCAGCGATTGCGCCAGTGAAATCGCGATCGGCCCCAACAGCACCGTGGTCGCCGCATCGGACAGGATCTGGGTCAGCAGCGCGGCGACGGTGAACATCACCAGCAAGATCGCCAGCGGCGACCAGCCCGCGATCACCTGCAGCATGCCCTGCGCCAGCAACTGCGCGGTGCCGGTCTGCTCCATCGCCACGCCCAGTGGAATTACGCCTGCGATCATCACGAAGATGCGCACGTCGATTTCGCGATAGGCCTGTTCGACATCGACGCAGCGCGTGGCCACCATCGCCACCGCGCCCAGCAGGAACGCCAGCGACGCCGGCAGCCATTCGGTCGCCGCCGCGACGATGGTCATCAGCAAGATGCCCAGCGCCAGCGGCGCGCGCACCCGCCGCCGCGCTTCGCCGGCGAACGGCACCAGCATCAGGAAGCCGTGGTGCGCGGCCAGTTCGGCGAAACGCGCCGGCCGGCCCCACAGCACCAGCAGGTCGCCTTCGCGCAGGCGCGCGTCGGACAAGCGCGGCGCGACCGCGCCGTGGCGCCGCCACAGGCCGGCGATGACGGCGTGGAACTGGCGCGCGAAATCCAGCTCGCGCACGCTGCGGCCGACGAATTCCGAACCCGGCGCGACCAGCGCCTGCACCAGCTGCGGCTCGCCGTCGCCGTCGGCGTGCTCGCCGAAGCGCTTGATCGCGTTGAGGTCCAGGCCGGGGTCGTCGTGCAGCGAGGCGAGTGCGTCGGCCGACGCCTCCACCAGCAGGATGTCGCCGCTGATCAAGGCGCTGCCCGGGCCGAGGTCCTGGCGGCGCTGGCCGTCGCGCAGCCAGCCGGTCAGCACGAAGCGGTCGCCAAGCGCTTTTTGCAATTCCGACAGCGGACGCGTGCTCCAGCGCGAGCCTTCGACGATCACGAGCTCAGTGCGGTAACGGTCCAGGCGCAGATAGCCGTCGTCGCCGTGTTCGCCGCCGCGCTTGGGCAGCACCCAGCGCGCGGCCAGCATGTACAGCACGCCGACCACCACCAGGGCCAGGCCGATCGGGGTGATCGAGAAAATCCCCAGGCCGGGTGCGCCGGTGCGCTCGATCAGGTTGTCGGCGAGCAGGAACGCCGGCGCGCTGACCAGGGTCAGGGTCGTGCCCAGCGAGGCGGCGAAGGACATCGGCATCAGCAGGCGCGAGGCCGACAGCCCGCGCGATTTGGCGAACCGGGTCAGGATCGGCAGCATCATCGCGGTGACCATGACGTGGTGGGTGAACGAGGACAGCGCCGCCACCGCCGGCATGGTCACCGCGATCGCGCGGCTCTCGCTGCGGCCGGCGGCGCGGCCGATCCCCTGGCCCAGGCGCTCGGTGATGCCGGTCGCGGCCAGGCCGCCAGAAATCACGAACACCGCCGCGACGATGATCGCAGGTTCGCTGGCGAAGCCGGACAAGGCCTGTTTCGCGTCCAGCACGCCGCTGAGCACCAGCGCCAGCAGGGTGATCATGGCCGTCACATCGACCCGCAGGCGCTCGCTGACGAACAGGTACAGGGCGGCTGCCAGGATCAGCAGGAAGGCGATCTGAGAAAAGTCCATTGCGCGATTGTGCTTGAGCCGGCTGTGTCCGAGCCGTGTGCGCCGTCCACCGCACCATCACGGCGGCATTGGATACACTCCCCGGTCACTTCGGACCCCCTGTGCGACCACAGCGTTACCGCGATGACCTTGCCGCACCCCACGATGCCGGCCAGCAAAGCCGCCGACGACCGTTTCCGCCTGGCGATGGCGGCGTCGAACATCGGCATGGCGATCGTCTCGATCGACGGCATCTGGCTGGAGGTCAATCCGGCGTTGTGCGCACTGCTGGGCTACCGCATCGAAGAATTGCGCGGTCATCACTACAGCGAAGTCACCCATCCCGACGATCTGGCGATCAGCAACAACCTGGTCGCCGCGCTGGTCAGCGGCGCGCTGGCCTCGGTCGATGAGCACAAGCGTTATGTGCATCGCGACGGCAGCGACGTGTGGGTGCAGCTCAACATCGCGGTGATGCGCGACGAAGACGGCAAGCCGCAGTATTTCATCTCGCACATGCGCGACATCGGCGACGAGCGCGAGGCCGATCTGGCGCGCAGCGCGCGCATGGCCGAGCACGGCGCCGCGCTGGACGCGTCCAATCGCCAGCTGCAGTTGTTCGCCGACGCGGTCGCGCACGACCTGCGCGCGCCGCTGCGTTCGATCGAAAGTTTCTCGGCCCTGCTCGGCGAGCGCGCGGCCGAGCGCTTGAACGAAACCGATCGCGATTACCTGACCCGGATCCGCGCCGCGGCCTCGCGCATGACCGGCCTGCTGGCGGCGCTGACCGAGCTGTCGCACGTGACCCGCGCCGAGATGCGCATCGCCCCGGTGGACCTGAGCCTGCTCGCCGACTGGGTCGGCGCCGAGCTGCAGGACGCCGATCCCAGGCATCGCGGCGAAGTCAGCGTGCAGCCCGGCCTGCAGGTCGAGGGCGACGAGCGCCTGCTCAAGCTGATGCTCAACCAACTCATGCATAACGCGTGGAAATTCTCGTGCGAGCGGGCCGCCGGCGAACCCGGCGGCGAGCTGGCCCCGGTGCGCATTCAGGTGCGCGGCGAGGTGGTCGGATCGCGCCTGCAGTTGTCGATTCAGGACCACGGAGCCGGTTTCGACATGCGTTATGCTCACAAGCTGTTCGAGCCGTTCCAGCGCCTGCACGGGCCGGATCAGGGCGGCGGTCACGGCCTCGGGCTGGCGATCGCGCGGCGGGTCGCCGAGCGTCATCGCGGCCAGTTGCGCGCGCACTCCCAGCCCGGCGCGGGCAGCACGTTTACAGTCGAACTGCCCTTGCGGTTCAAGGGCGAGGAAAGCGCAGATGCATAAGGAAATCCTGCTGGTCGAGGACAACCCCGACGACGTCGAGCTGACCCGGCTCGCCTTCGACGAGGCCAAGATCGCCAACAGGCTGGTGGTGATGGGCGACGGCGCCGAGGCGCTGGATTACCTGTTCGCCCGCGGCCGTTACTCCGATCGCGATCCGGCCGATCTGCCGTCGATCGTGCTGCTGGACCTCAATCTGCCCAAGGTCGATGGCCGCGAAGTACTGCAGGCGATCCGCGCCCACGAACCCACCCGCACGCTGCCGGTGGTGGTGCTGACCACCAGCACCGAGCCGTTCGACGTCGAGGCCAGCTATGCGCTCGGGGTCAACAGCTATATCCAGAAGCCGGTGGATTTCGAGCAGTTCGTGTGGGCGGTGAAGCAGGTCGGGTTGTATTGGCTGGTTTTGAATCATCCGCGTAATCCCTGATTGCTTCGGGGATAGAGGCAGAAGCAAATCCCCCCTGGCCCCCCTTTTTCAAAGGGGGGAACCCCGTCGGATACGGCAGCGCGATTTGGCGCTGCGCGGAATCTCCAGACGCTGGCCATAGCCGCGTCCTCTTCGCGAGCGCGTCAATTCGCCCCCTTTGAAAAAGGGGGCAGGGCGCCTGCGAGAAATCGTGAACTGATCGTCGCGTCAGCGCCGGGGGATTTGCTCTACGCCTCAGCGTGCCGCACCGCACACCCAGCGCTTACCCTCCGCCGTACAACCGCTCCGCGCGCTGAAACAAAATCCAGCTGGTGGCGATGTACTTGTCCCCACCCTTGGGCCGGTTGCCGCGATGGGTGTGGGTGAACGCCGCCGGCGCGATCAGCAGATCGCCCGCGCGCGGCGCGATCTTGCGGCGCTGGTAGAGAAACTCGGTCTCGCCCTCGCTGAAACCGTCGTTGAGATAGATCGTCCACAGCACATGCCGGTGCAGGGTTTCCGCGGTCTGATCGCGCGGATACAACTCGCAATGCCAGTACGGGTAACCGCCGCGATCGGCGGTGTAACGCTGCAGGTTGATCGCGCCCGGACGGAACACGGTCTGCGCGATCGGCGCCAAGGCGCCGTCGTCCATTTCGGCCATGCGCTCGGGCGTGAGGCGATGGCGCTTGCCGTCGGCGGCCGGCGCTTCGAGCATCAACGGCGCGATCATGGTGTGCGGATAACGCCGCAGATACTTCAGCAAGCCGCGGAACACCGCCAGATTCAACGCGACCTCCACATCCTTCCAACCCTCGCGGCCGGTGATGGTGAGATCGCGGCTGTCCTTCAGATCCGGCATCACGCCGCCGCCGACCCGGCCCGGTTCGCTGTCGCCGCTGGCGTCGAAGCGGCGCACGAGCTGCGCGCATTCCTCGCGCGTCAACGCCTGCGGATAGACCTCGATGAAATCGTCTGAGCCGGTGGGTGCAACGGAATCGGGCGTTGAGGACATGGCAGGCGCTGGGCTGTGAGAGAACGCGCGAACGGCAAGCGCGTGGAAAGCGGCCATCCTCGCACGGGGGGCCGAGGTTGCAAAAAGGCAACGTCGGATCGACACGACGGCGGCCACGCCGTACAGGCGTCTCAAAGGTCCGCTGGACGGGCCTGAACGCATTCACCGAGCCAAAGCTGAGCAGGCGAATGCTGCGAGTGCGAATTTCATCGGGCGTTGCGACAGCGCAACGTTTAGCGGCGGCCGCGCCGGCCACGCGCCGCTGTACTTCCTGAAATCTCTTTGAATTCATGGCCTTGCGAACTTGGCACGGCTTTCGCGTTAGCCCTGCTCGTCCGCCTCGATTGCCCCGATGCGGGCCCCGCGAGAGTCCCCTGCCCCGGAGTTCGCCGTCATGCCTCTGTTCGCCCCTGGTATTCCACACCGCCCCTGGTTGCGGGCCCTGAGTGTCGCCGCGGTCTGCATGGCGGCCGGACTCGCCCCCGTGGCGGCGGCGCAGGACCGCGATTCCGGCGAGCAGGACACCAACATCGTCATCGCTCGCACCGTCCACCCGCGCATCGCCTACCGCGCGCTGCCGGCGCAGGACAATCCGGTGCACACCCAGGCCACGGCGTTTCCCGGGCAGGTCTTCCACGGCACGCTGGAGCGTTCGCTGTCGCCGTTGCTGGGCGATGCCGAACTCGATCAGCACGGTTCCACCGGCCTGAGCCCGCTGCTCGCCGGCAACACCCTCAACGGATTGTTGGTGCCGGTCAGCGGCGCGGCCAATCCCATGCTCGGCCCGTCCGCGTCGACGGCGCCGATGGGCCCGACCGCCAGCGTCGGCGGCGCGGTCACCGCCGCGACCGCCGGCCTCGGCGATCGCATCACCGGCAGCGTAATGCAGGCGCTGGCGCCGCAACTGCAGGGGAGCGGGCGATGAACGCACGCCTGCGCTCGCTGCGCCTCACGCCGCTGTGGCTGGCCGCGTGCCTGCTCGCCACCGCGATCTCCACCGACAGCAACGCCCAATCGCCGAGCGGCCGCGATCGCGCCCACATCGGCGCGGCCGGCCGCGGCATCGACGGCCGCGTCGCGATCAACCAAAGCGCGGGCACCGGCAACACACAAGCCAATCTGGCCGCGATCGCGATCGCCCCCGACGGCCTGGCCCTCATCGAACAGCACGCGCGGCAACGCAGCGCGATCGGCGCGCAAGACCGGCGGCGCGAGGCGAGCGCGCGTATCGACGCGCAGGCCTTCGCCGGCCACGACGGATTGCTTTCGCTCAACCAGAGCGCAGGCGCCGGCAACGCGCAACTCAATTCCTTCGTGCTGGCGCAGGACGCGCAAACCGGCATCGCGCACATCGCCGGCGTCGACGACAACGCCCTGGCCGACGTGGCCGGCGCGCCGAGCATCGAAACCCAAAGCGCGCCCAGCCTGCGCGATGCGGCCATCGCCGACGACGCCTTCCGCGGCGGCCGGGGCGTGCTGCAACTCAATCAGACGGCGGGGACCGGCAACGCGTCGGTCAACGCCATCGTGCTCCAACTGCCCGGGGGCGTTCCATAAAAAAAGACGGCAGAACCCAAGCACTACTCAACCACCACCAGGAGAGAGAACCATGAAAGCGCAACTGACTCTGCTTGCCCTCGCGCTCGGCCTCGTCATCGCCGCGCCCGCCTACGCCGAAGGCGACGACGCCCAGATTCACAGCACCACCAGCATCGGCAACAACATCGATGTATCCGGCAAGGTGCGGGTGAAAGGCAAGATCCGCGTGGCGTCCGAATCGGCCGCGACCGTCGATCAGGACCAGACCACCGAAGGCAATGCCTCGCTCGGCGACGGCGACCACAGCGCCCGCCTCGGCGGCAACGCGTTGTCGGATGCGCAAGGCAACATCGGCGCCAACGTCGCCGCCGGCGTCGGCAACGTCCAGGCCAACGACACCGCGCTGTCGGCCGTGGACGGCGAGAAAGTCTTCGCCTCGGCCATGACCTTCAACAGCCAGAGCTCGGGCTTCAACTACGCCTACTCCAGCCAGCAGGACACCTACTACGACGCCACCCTCAACGGCGATGCGCTGTCGAACGCGAAGGGCAACATCGGCGTCAACGTCGCCGCCGGCGTCGGCAACGCGCAGAGCAATGCGATGGCCGCTTCGGTCAACAGCTCCGGCACGATCGCCAAGGCCGCCTCCGACAGCGAGCAGGACGCGTGGATGAACGAGCTGGCCGCGGCCTGCGACCTCGATACCTTCGCCACCCTGGCCGGCAACGCGCTGTCCGGCGCGCAGGGCAACATCGGCGCCAACGTCGCCGCCGGTGTCGGCAACCTGCAGCACAACGGCCTGTCGATCGCGACCGCGTCCTGCGGCAGCTGCCAGTAATGCGCACGCGGCCGCGGCGCAGGCCGCGGCCGTTCCGCGCTTCTAACGGAGAACGACCATGAAACTCCAATACACCGTGCTGGCGATCGCGCTGGCCGGCATCGTGGCCTTGCCGGCCTTCGCCGAAGGCGACGCCGCCGACATCCACAGCAACACCTACGTCGGCAATCACATCGACGTATCGGGCCGGGTCAAGGTTCGCGGCAAGATCAAGGTCGCGTCCGAATCGGCGGCGACGGTCGATCAGGACCAGACCACGCTGCTCAATCAATCGCTCGGCGACGGCGACCACGACGCCCATCTGGGCGGCGATGCGCTGTCGGACGCGCAGGGCAACATCGGCGCCAACGTCGCCGCCGGCGTCGGCAACGCCCAGGCCAACGACACCGCGCTGTCGGCGGTGGACGGCGAGAAAGTGTTCGCCTCGGCGATGGTGTTCGGCAGCCAGGCCTCGCTCGGCAACTTCGCCACCACCAACACCGACGACACGTACTACGACGCAACGCTCGACGGCAACGCGCTGTCGAACGCCAAGGGCAACATCGGCGTCAACGTCGCCGCCGGCGTCGGCAACGCGCAGGGCAACGGCATGGCCGCCTCGGTCAACAGCTCCGGCACCGTGGCGATCGCCACCTCCGACAGCGAACAGCTCTCGGTCGGCAATCTGCTCGACAGCGAAGGCCGGCGCATGAGCCTGGACCTGTACGCCTCGCTCGACGGCAATGCGCTGTCCGGCGCGCAAGGCAACATCGGCGTCAACGTCGCCTCGGGCATCGGCAACCTGCAGCACAACGGTCTGTCGATCGCGACCGCGTCCTGCGGCGCCTGCGCACCGCCGCCGCCGCCTCCGCCCTGCACCAGTTGCGGCGACTGAGTGTCCCCAGTCCCGCCTCCGCGATGACCGCGCGTCGGTCATCGCGGAGTTCGATCCATCCGCCCTGTTCCAACCCGAGCCCCGCCGCCATGTCGCCGATCCGCACCGCATTGCTCGCTGCCCTGACCGTCGCCGCCTTGTCCGGCGGCGCGCGCGCGCAGTCGGCTGAGGAACGCCGCACCGCGGTCGATGTCACCCGCCTCACCGGCAACGGCACTTCGCCGATCGTCAAGCCGATGCGCACGCTGCGCGATCTGCGTTATCGCGATCTGCTGCATCAGCGCTACGACTTCAGCTGCGGCTCGGCGGCGCTGGCCAGCCTGCTGCACTACGGCTACGGCCTTGAGGTCAGCGAGCCCGAGCTGATCAAGAAGATGATGATCGGCGTGGACCCGAACGAAGTCGTGCGCAACGGCTTCTCGATGCTGGACATGAAGCGCTACGTCGAAAGCATCGGCCTGCGCGCGCACGGCTTCCGCATAGACGCCGACGCCTTGTACCGCCTGCAGATGCCGGTGATCGCGCTGCTGGACCTGAAGGGCTATCGCCACTTCGTCGTGGTCAAGGGCGCGGCCGGCGGCCGCGTATTCGTCGCCGATCCCGCGCTGGGCCATCGGGTGATGCAGGAAGCCGACTTCGTGCGCGGCTGGAACGGCATCGTCCTGGCCGTGGTCTCCGATCAGCCGATGCGCACCGATTCCTACCTGGTCAACAACCGCAGCTCGCCGGCCTTGCAACGCCGTGTGGACGCGCTCGACCGCGCGACCGCGCCGCCGCGCGTGGTCGAGTTCGGTCTGGTGATCGCCGATCTGTTCTGACTTTCCGCGTCGCGAGCCGCGACGCATGCACTCGTTCCGAGGTGTCCGATGAACCGCCCATCACTCCCCCGTGCCCTGTTCTCGGCCCTCCTGGCAGCGGCGGCCGCGGCGCAACCCGCGGTCGCCCTGCCCCCTTTGCGCGCGGATCTGGTCGATGAAGCCACTCTGGCCAAGATCAGCGGCAAATACTTCGGCGCACAGATGCTGGTCGGTCTGCGCGTGGACGTCGTCTCCAGCTTGAACACGCCGCAGCAAGGCGCGGCAATGGCGAGCGGCTCGCTGCTGGTGCAACGCGACGGCGCCGGCTTCGCGGTGTCGGTCGATGCGCGCAGCCACGCCGAAGCCGGCAGCGGCGGCGCATTGCCGACCAACAGCAGCGCGAGCGGCGCGGATGCGGTGCAGGTGCGCGGCATCGGCCAGATCGCGCAGATCGCCGGCGACGGCAATCGCCTGTCCAATCTGACCTCGATCGGTTTCGTCGATCAGGCCCAGGCCAACACCGACGCCAGCGGTTTCAACGGCCAAAGCCGGAGCGCCGCGAGCGCCGGCACGATGCAGGCGCGAGTGACTTTCCTCGACGGCGGCGTGCAGGTGGGCATCGAAGGGCCGGGCGCGTCGATACAGCAGCGCCTGGCTGCCGGCGCGCAAGGCGGCATCGCCCAGCTTGGCCGCATCGCCGGCAACGGCATGGATGCCGGCAACCGATTGCAGCTGCAGATCGTCACCGCGGCGATGACGCCGCAACTGAGCCGGCAACTCGGCCTGCAGCAGGCGCTCGACAGCCTGCGCGCGCTGCCTCGCTGAATTCACCTTCCTCTTGTCATGGACGCCAGGATCATGCGCGCCGCTCACGCACCGCTTTACCTCGCCCTCGCCCTCGCGCTGGCCCTGAGCGCGCCCGCGCGCGCGGCCGACGACGGCGGCGAGGCCATCGAACAACAGCGCGCGCAGTTCAAATCGCTGCACCAGCGCATGCTCGACATGAGCCGCGAGCTGGACGCGCAGAAGGCCGAAATCCAGCAACTGCGCGATCAGCTCGGCGACCTGCAACTGACCCAGCGTGGCCGCGGCCTGTCCGCGCCGGACGGTCCGCAGCAGGAACTGGTCGGCCAGGACGCGCGCGACGTCGCCGAACAGGCCAAGCGCAAGGCCGCCGCCACCGCGGCCAGCGACCAGGATCGCGACGCGCCGGTGCAGGTCGGCCAGACCCAGCGCGCCGAGGACGCGCAACGCCGCGAGCAGGAAAAAGCCCTGGTGGTGCGCGAACACGCGCCCTTGTTCGAGCGCAAGTTCACCCTCGATACCGGCCTGAGCTACAGCTACTACGACCGCCGCCAACTCGCGCTCAGCGGCTTTCTGGCCCTGGACGCGATCTTCCTGGGCAGCATCAACCTCGATCAGACCAAGGCCAGCGTCGCCACCTTCGAACTCAGCGGCCGCTACGGCCTCACCGACCGCATCAGCGTCGAAGCCAGCCTGCCGTACGTGTACCGCGACTCGCGCTTCGTCAGCGGCGGCGCCGGCGGCGCGTCCAGCGTGGTCAGCGAAGTGCGCATGCGTTCGCAGGGCGTGGGCGACGCCAGCGTCGCGGCGTACTACCAGTGGGTGAAGGAATCGCAGCGCTGGCCCGACATCGTCACCAGCCTGCGCGTGCGCGCGCCTACCGGACGCGATCCGTTCGGCCTGAAGCTGATCCAGCCCGACGGCGACAACAACAACCTCAACATCCCCGAGAACCTGCCGACCGGCTCGGGCGTGTGGGCGGCGACGGTCAACGTCTCGGCGCTGCGCACCTACGATCCGGTGATCCTGTTCGGCAACGTCGGCTACACCTACAACCAGCCGACGAACTTCGGCGACATCTCGCCAGTGGCCGAGCAGATCTCGCCGGCGCGGGTCGAACTGGGCAACGCGATCCAGCTCAGCGGCGGCCTGGCCATCGCGCTGAACGATCGCTCGGCGGTGAGCTTCTCGGTCGCCACGTCGGTGACCGGCGCGACCCACATCACCGCGCCGGGCGGCAGCAAGCGCCGCGTCCCGGGCAGCTCCAGCAATTCGACCACCCTGAACATCGGCGCGAGCTACGTGCTGCCCTCGGGCTGGACCATCAACGGCCAACTGGCCGCCGGCCTCACTCCGGACGCGCCGAATTTCGTGTTTTCGATGCGCGGTTCGAAGTCCTTCTGAGCCGCGCGGCGATTCAAGCTTTCAGCGCAACGGCGTCGCACGACGCCCCACGCCGGGGCGGAGGCCCGATCTCCGCCCCGTTTTTTATGTGACGCGCGCTTGCAGCGATTTCAATTGCAATTGCGTGGCGCTTCGCCGCGGCGCCAGAATCGCGCCACTCACGATCGCGATATCGGGAAGCACCGCCGATGAACCATTGGTTTGTTCCTGCATCGGCAGCGTGGGCGCGGTCATGAACCTGCATTGGCGTTTGTTCGTTCCGACCAAGACCGAACCGGCGGCGCGCAAGCTCGCGGCGAGGCATTTCCGCCGCGCCCAGGTCGAAGTGTCTGCGTTGACGGTCGCGCCGTACGAAAAGGGCGGCTACAAGATCCAGGCGCGCAGAGAGCACGCGACCGCATCGTGGTCCGACAGCGTGGTGGCGGCGATCGCCCTGGCCCAGCGCACCGGTCTTGGCTGGAGCCTCAATGGCCTGATCATCGATGAGCTGGCGCTGTGGAGCACACAGGCTTCGACCCCGGGCATCGATGCGATCGAAGTGGTCGTGCACCGGATCGAACCGGCGAGGACGGAGGCCGCGGACGAACCGGGCGACCCGGCGACGGCTTAAGCCGTGCGCACGGCGTCGTCGTCGATCTCTTCTTCGCCGCCGCGCATGCCCAGCCGCTGCATCAACCGATACAAGGTCACCCGCGACACGCCCAGCTCGCGCGCCGATTCGCCCAGGCGCCGGCGATTGCGGTGCAAGGCGCGTTCGATGGCTTCGCGCGTGGCCAGATCGCGGGCTTCTTCCAGGGTCATCGGCACGCCGTCGGCGGCATCGTCGATGTGCAGGTCGGCGGCGGTGATGTAGCGGCCTTCGGCCATGACCACGGCCTGGCGCACGCGGTTGATCAGTTCGCGCACGTTGCCCGGCCACGGATGCCGGTGCATGGCCTGGCGCGCGCACGGCGAGAAACCCTTGATGCCGCGCGAGGTTTCCTGCGCATAACGTTGCAGGGCGTGGTCGGCGATCAGGTCGATGTCGCCGCCGCGTTCGCGCAGCGGCGGCTGTTGCAGGCGCAGCACGCACAGGCGGTGGAACAGGTCGGCGCGGAAGCGGCCGTCGGCGATGGCCTGATCGAGATCGTGATGGGTGGCCGAGACGATGCGCACATCCACCGGGATCTGTTCGTGCCCGCCCAGGCGCTCGATCGAGCCTTGCTGCAGGAACCGCAGCAGCGAGGCCTGGCTCTCCATCGGCAGGTCGCCGATTTCGTCCAGGAACAAGGTGCCGCCGTTGGCCATCTCGATCCGGCCGAGCTTGCGTTGCTGCGCGCCGGTGAAGGCGCCGCGCTCGTAGCCGAACAATTCCGACTGCACCAGGTTGTGCGGGATCGCGCCGCAGTTGATGGCGATGAACGGATTGCGGCTGCGATGCGACTGCCGGTGCACGGCCATCGCCGCCAGTTCCTTGCCGGTGCCGGTCTCGCCGGCGATGAACACCGGCGCGTCGGTGGAGGCGGCCTTGTGCAGGCCGCGGCACAGCGCGCGGATGGCTTCGCTTTCGCCGATCATGCCGTCCACGCCGCCGCTGCACAGCACGTCGGCGCTGCCGGCGCCGCAGGCCAGCGCGGCCATGCCGTAGGCGTGGCCGATCACCGTGTGCAGCACCGCTTCCGGGCAGGGCAGGGTGACGTAGTCGTAGCAGTAGTCGCGGATCAGCCGGCGCGCGGGTTCGTCGTCGAGCTGGGCCGAGGCGACGCCGGCGATCCAGCCGGCGTTCTGCGCGGCCAGGGCGGGGCCGAGTTCTTCCAGGTCGCGCGCGTCGAAGCCTTCGCGCAGATCGATCAGCACCGCATGCGGCAGGCGCGGGCTGGACTGCAGTTGCCGCAGCGCGGCGCGCGCGTCGGGCGCGCGGCGCAGGGTCCAGCCCAGGTTCTGCAGCGGGGCGAGCGCATGCATGCGTCCGGCGCCGCCGGGACTGAGGTAGATGAGTTCGCGCGCACCGTCGCCGCGCGCGGCAACGACCCGCGCGGACGCAGGATGCGTTGCGGAGCGACTCCCCAAGTCGCCACGGATGCCGTTGGCCATAGCTGTATTCCCCGCCGGCGCAAGGCGCCTGCAATTACCGCAAGTAATTACTCCAACGCAGAGTCCGGCGAAAGGCGGTCACCGACGGCCGGTAGGCCGGGCTTGCTGCGTTTATGCGGGCGGCTTGGCGGGGTGCAAGAAACGAGCCACGGAATTGTTTCGATCTAACCGCGGTCACACACAGCATACGGCGAAGAATGTTGGCGAAGACGGGACGCGCGAAAGCACGCGCTGCGACGACATCTTCACCGCAGCGCACGAAGCCCACGGCGCTGCGCGGCGCTCAGAGCCATGCCCGCGCCGTCCTCGTCGCTGGAACCATGTCGGATATTTACTTCGCGCCCGTCGCGGACATCACCCACGCACCCTCACCGCCGCGCGAACCACGTCCCAGGCCGGCGGGAAAAAAGGCGGCGGAACCGGCCCGGTCCCGCCGCCCGTGGATCACGCCTGCTCGGCGTCGAACTCATGGTGATAGCGCACCGCGGTCTCGACCTCGGCCTTGCTGCCCAGGAACACCGGCACGCGCATGTGCAGGCCGGTGGGCTGCACTTCCAGCAGGCGCTGGCGGCCGGTGCTGGCGGCGCCGCCGGCCTGTTCCACCAGGAAACTCATCGGGTTGGCTTCGTACATCAGCCGCAGCTTGCCGCCCTGCGCCTCGCACTTGGCGTCGAGCGGATAGCTGAAGATGCCGCCGCGGGTCAGGATGCGGTGCACGTCGGCGACCATCGAGGCCACCCAGCGCATGTTGAAGTCCTTGCCGCGCGGGCCTTCCTTGCCGGCCAGCAGATCGGTCACGTAGGCCTGCATCGGCGGCTGCCAGTGGCGCTGGTTGGACATGTTGACCGCGAATTCCTTCGTGTCGTCCGGGATCTGCATGCCGCGCGTGGTCAGCACGAAACTGCCGACTTCGCGATCGAGCGTGAACGCGTGGGTGCCGTTGCCGATGGTCAGCACCAGCATGGTGCTGGGGCCGTAGGTGGTGTAGCCGGCGCAGACCTGCTCGGTGCCGGGCTGCAGGAAGTCCTTGTCCTGCGCCTGGGTCACGCCTTCGGGCGCGCGCAGCACCGAGAAGATGGTGCCGACCGAGATGTTGACGTCGATGTTGGACGAACCGTCGAGGGGATCGAACAGCAGCAGGTAGTTGCCGCGCGGGTAGACGTCGGGGATGGGATGCGAGGTGTCCATTTCCTCCGAGGCCAGGCCGGCGAGGTGGCCGCCCCAGGCGTTGGCTTCCAGCAGGATTTCGTTGCTGAGCACGTCGAGCTTCTTCTGCGCCTCGCCCTGGATGTTCATGCTGGCCGCGCCGGGCGTGCCGGCATCGCCGAGCACACCGCCCAGGGCGCCCTTGCCGACCGCGATGGAGATCGTCTTGCAGGCGCGGGCGACGACTTCGATCAGCAGGCGCAGGTCGGGATTGATGCGCCCGGCGCGCTGTTCCTCGATCAGGTAGCGGGTCAGGGAGATGGAGGTGTTGCTGGGGCTCAGGACGGAGGACATGGGCTCGGGGCAGTGGCGGCGAGGGGCGCCATTGTCGCCGATGCGGGTGACCGGACGCAGACCGCCGGCGCGTGCGCATTCAGTTTTTGCGCGCTGGATCGGGGTTCGGCGACGGGCAGGGCGGGGCCGGAGCCCGGGTGGCGCGCGGGTTCGCTCAGTTCTCCGCCGCCCGCGCGCGTTCGCTCAGATGGATCGAATCGGCCTCGCGGCGCAGATGCCGCTCGGTCACGCCGAAGGCCTGCGCGACCTCGCGCTGGCTGCGCCCGGCGCGCACCGCGGCGCGGATGGCGACCCGGCGCAGGCCGACGAACACGCCCCAGGCCGAGGGGATCTCGATGGTGCCGGCGGCGCTGGCGCGGTCGAGCAGGCGCCGGTGGGTGGCCGGGTCCAGCGGCACTTCGAGCCGGTCCGAACAGGCGAGGCGGTCGCGCGGCAGATACAGCCGGCGCCCGCCGTGGCGCAGCACCAGCCGCAGCATCGCATCGAACCCGCTCAGGCCGGCGACCTCGGCCGCGACCCAGGGCAGCGAGGCCAGCACGGCCACGCGATGGTCTTCGCAGAACCGGCACAGCGAGTCGAAGTCGTCCGTGTCCGGCGGCGGCAGTCCGGTGAAGCACGGATGCGCGGCGATGGCGGCGGCGGCGGGGGGCTGCAGACGAAGTTCGGAAGTCATGCCCGGCAGAACGCGGCGCTGCGAGGAACGTGAATGGCGCGACCGCATCCAAGCTTGCATGCACGGACCGACCCGCGCCGGATGCGCGCAAGCAAACGCGCAAGCCGCGGCAAAGCGCGAGCGAACCGGCATCGGCGCCTGCGCGCGCGGTCCCCATGGCGAAAACGCGGAACCAAGGCGTTTCATCGTCGCGACGCGGCATTCCGCCGTGCACAGGAGCGCAGCGATGCCTTACACCCTTACTCCGGCCGGCAATGCGCTGGCGATCGCCGAACGCCAATGGGCCGCGGCCGCCAACGTCGCAAGCGCAGGCGACGACACCCAGCCCACCATCCAGTTCACCGGTTTCTCCTCGTGCATCGGCATCGCCGCGCGCAACAACGACGGCACCGATGTGATCGGCATCCATCTGGCGATCGACGCCGCCGACGGCACCCGATTCAGCGGTGGCGACGTCGCCACCGTCATCAACGTGCTGCAAGCCTGGGACTACGATCCGCTGACAACGATGGTGATCGGCCAGATCTCGACCTGGCAGGGCACGATTCCGGCGGCCTTCGACCAACTCATCGCCGCGCTCGGCAATCCGCGCCAGTTCGCCTACGGCGACGGCGTTTACGGCGCCGGCTTGAACGATGCCAATGTGTTGATGCCGACGTTCTGAAGATCGCCCGCGGGTCGCGCTTGTGCGAGTGGATGCCCGCCTGCGTGCGGTGGCGCGCGCAGAGCATCCGCGGCGCACGTCACTGCAGGCCGACGGCGCGTCCGGGCTACTATGCGCCGTCGCCCCGCCACCAGCGTACCGTGTCCGTTTCCAGCCGCAAGATCCTGCATGTCGATATGGACGCGTTCTACGCGTCGGTCGAACAGCGCGACGATCCGGCGCTGCGCGGGCAACCGGTGGTGGTGGCCTGGCGCGGCTCGCGGTCGGTGGTGTGCGCGGCCAGTTACGAGGCGCGCAAGTTCGGCGTGCGCTCGGCGATGCCGGCGGTACGCGCCGAGCGCCTGTGCCCGCATGCGGTGTTCGTGCCGCCGGATTTCGTGCGCTACAAGGCAGCGTCGCGACAGGTGCGTGAGATCTTCGAGCGGCATACCGATCTGATCGAACCGCTGTCGCTGGACGAAGCCTATCTGGACGTCACCGCGACCAAGACCGGCCTGCCTTCGGCGACCGCGACCGCGCAAGCCATCCGCGACGCGATCCGCGAGGAAACCCGGCTGACCGCGTCGGCCGGTGTGGCGCCGAACAAATTCGTGGCCAAGATCGCGTCGGACTGGAACAAGCCCGACGGCCTGTTCGTGGTCAAGCCGCATCAGGTCGAAGCGTTCCTGGCGCCGTTGCCGGTCGGGCGCCTGCCCGGCGTGGGCAAGGTGATGGAAGCCAAGCTGGCCGAACTGGGCGTGCAGCGCGTCACCGATCTGCGCGCGCTGGGCGCGTTGGCGCTGGAGCAGCGCTTCGGCCGCTGGGGCCGGCGTCTGCACGAACTGGCCTACGGCATCGACGACCACCCGGTCGAGCCGTCGCGACCGACGCTGCAGATTTCCTCCGAAGACACCTTCGAACGCGACCTGCCGTTGAGCGAGGTGGAAGCCGACCTACGCGCGCTGGCCGCCAAGACCTGGGCCGGTTATCAGCGCGAACTGCAGCGCAATCCCGGGCGGATCGCGCGCACCGTGGTGCTCAAGCTCAAGACCGCGGATTTCCGCATTCTCACCCGCAGCCTGACGCCGCCGCACCCGCCGGCCAGCGAAGCCGAACTCGCCGACCTGGCCTGCGGCCTGCGCGCGCGGGTGGAGTTGCCGGCATCGACCTTGTATCGGCTGGTCGGCGTGGGCGTATCGGGTTTCGTCGAGGAAGACGAAGCGATCGCGCAGTCGGATCTGTTCGACGGCGGGGCGGTGGATGAGGTGTTGGAGGGGAGGTGAGGGGATGCGGTGCGAGACTTTTGCGCCATCGCCATCGCCATCGCCATCGCCATCGCCATCGCCATCGCCATCGCCATCGCCATCGCCCAGACCGTCATTCCCGCGAAGGCCGGAATCCAGAGCCTTAAGCGCCATCTCCCCAGACCGTCATTCCCGCGAAGCAGGGAATCCAGAGCCTTTAGCGCCATCCTTCCAATCCGTCATTCCCGCGAACGCGGGAATCCAGCGACTTTCGTGCAGGTCACGGCAAAGACACTGGATTCCCGCGTTCGCGGGAATGACGGTAGGTAAGAATGCGTAGCGCTGAGTAAACGGCGCGAAATACGAAGTGCGAAATACGAAGTGCGAAATACGAAGTGCGAAATACGAAGTGCGAAGTGTGGATTGCGGATTGCGGATTGCGAAGTGAGAATACGAAGCGTGAAGTGAGGAGCGAGGAATACGAGCTACGCAATACATCCTGAAAAAAATCCAACTCCACCTTCCCACTCCATTACGCACCCCAACATCACCCAGCCACCACCTCACTCTCCGTCCGCACCACATACTTGACCGCCTCCACCCGCACCGCGCGCAGCGGCGCATCCAACTCGCGCGCCGCCTCGCTCCAGGCCGGCGACTGGCATTGCAGATTCAAACAACCAAAACGCTGCGCCGCGTCCAAGGCATGCCGCAGCAACTCGGTCTCCACGCCACGCCCGCGCCAGGCCGAGCGCAGGTAGGGATCGTCCAACTGCAGGCAATACGCGCGCTCCAACATCGAAAACCCGGCGGTCGCGCTGGCGTAGCCGATCACCTCGCCATCGACCTCGGCCAGCCAGGCCCAGGCGCCGAACGGCGGCTCGAACAGGACTTCCATCAACTCCAGCGCATCCGTGCGCGGCGGGCCGTAGGGACGGCGCTCCAGCGCGCGGCTGTCGGCATGCTCATCGCACAGCGCGATCAGCGTGGGCGCATCGGCGGGCAGCACCGGGCGCACGGTCAGGACGACGGATCCGCGCTCGGCGGGAGCGCTTGGGGTCGCGGCAAGCTGGGATTTCATCGCGGGGTTCCGGTTTAGGGGGACGGAGGGGACATCGCGGCCGGGTGCGGCCATTGCCTGAACCGCCGCGCGCCGTGGCGGCCGCGACGGGCGTAGCATCCTCGCCAACGGTGTCTGCAACAAAGCGCGGGCAGCGGACATGACGGGGCGCCACGGGAAGTCAGAGCGGATCGTGCGCGCCGGCGTTTAAGAAGTTTTTAATCGTGCCGGCGCAGCCTGAGTCCTGGCGATGCGGCCAAATGACGCAAGACGAGGCATGAAAATCCTGCTGGTGGAAGACGACGTGATGCTGGCCGAGGCCGTGCGCGCGGGACTGACGGACGACGGCTGGCGCGTGGAATGGGTCGGCGACGCGCCGCAGGCCAAGACCGCGCTGGTCGATCACGACTTCGACGCGGTCGTGCTCGACGTCGGCCTGCCCGGCGGCTCCGGCCTGGGCGTGCTGAGCACCCTGCGTAACCGCTACGACGCCACCCCGGTGCTGATCGTGACCGCGCGCGACAAGCTCAGCGAACGCATCGCCGGCCTGGATGCCGGCGCCGACGACTACATCGTCAAACCCTTCCAGTTCGACGAACTGTGCGCGCGCCTGCGCGCGGTGATGCGGCGCAGCCAGGGCCGGGTTTCGCCGGTGCTCAGCTGCGGCACGGTGGTGCTGGACCCGGCGCGGCGTCTGGTCACCCGCGACGGCGAGCCGGTCGCGCTGAGCGGGCATGAATTCCGCACCCTGATGCTGTTGCTCGAACGCCAGGGCCGCGCGGTCACCCGCGAGCAGCTCGAAGAAGCGGTGTACGGCAGCTCCGGCACCATCGAAAGCAACACCATCGCGGTGTACGTGCACCAGCTGCGGCGCAAGCTCGGCGAGCAACTGATCGTGACCGTGCACGGCTACGGCTACCGCATCGGCGGCGGTCCGGCATGAGCGCCCTCGACGGCCGCAACGGCGCCTCGCCGGCGCACGCCGCGCAGGACGAATCCGCCGGCGGTCGCAACGGCCGCGACCACGACGAACGCCGCCAGCGCTGGCACGATCACGAACAGCGCCGGCGCGAATGGCAGCAGCGCTGCGGCCATCGCGAATCCTTCGCCGGCGGCCGTTCGCTGCGCTGGAAGCTGACCTGGGTGCTGATCAAGACCGTGCTGCTGGCGTGGTTCGTGTGGTTGGCGTGCCAGGTCTGGCAACTCAGCCGCGAACACTCCGGCATGCTCGACAACTCGCTGCGCGAGATCGCCGAACAAGTGCTGGCGTCGATGCCCGAAGGCCTGGAGCGGCTGCCCTCGCGCGATCCCAAGCGCGCCACCGAACCGGTCGCGGCCGATCGCAAGATGAGCTTCCAGGTCTGGGCGCAGGGCCGCAACGTGGTGTATTCCGCGGCCGCGCCGCTGCAACCGCTCAATCCCACCTTCAAGGACGGTTTCGCCCGCCGCCTCATCGGCGGCGAGCCGTGGCAGGTGTATACGCTCACCGATCACCGCCGCGGCCTGATCGTGCAGGTCGGGCGCAGCAAGCAGATGGCGATCCAGGAGCTGCAGGGCTGGATCGCCGGCAGCCTGCTCGCGGCCGGCCTGATCCTGATGTTGTTCGGCCTGGCGACGTGGAAGGTCATCGGCCGTTCGCTGCGTCCGATCACGGCCCTGCGCGAAATCCTGCAGCAACGCCCGCCGCTGGATCTCACCCCGCTGCCGACCCAGGCGCTGCCGTCGGAATTCCGGCCGCTGGTGGACGCCTTCAACAATCAGCTCGAACGCGTCGATGCCGCGGTCCAGCACGAGCGCCGCTTCATCTCCGACGCCGCGCACGAACTGCGCACGCCGCTGGCGGTGTTGAGCACGCACGCCGAACTGGCCTTGCGCGCGACCACCCTGGAAGAGAAGAACGCCGCGCTGGTGCGCCTCAACGCCGGCGTGCAGCGCAGCGCGCGCTTGTCCGAGCAATTGCTGGATCTGGCGCGGCTGGATGCGGGCGAGGAATCGGTGCGGCTCAAGCCGCTGGATCTGTCGGACCTGATCGTGCTGGTGATCCGCGATTTCGAAACCCTCGCGCGCGAGCGCCGCCAGCGCATCAGCCTGCGCGCCGAGCCCGCGCGCCTGCTCGGCGATGTCGATCAGCTCGGCATCCTGCTGCGCAATCTGATCGACAACGCGGTGCGCCACGCCGGCGCCGAGGGCCAGGTCGCGGTGACCTGCGCGGTGCACAGCAGCGGCGCGGTGGTGCTCAGCGTCGCCGACAGCGGCTGCGGCGTTTCGCCGGAGGATTGCGACCGCATCTTCGACCGCTTCTACCGCGCGCCGGGCAGCCCCGACGGCGGCAGCGGCATCGGCCTGTCGCTGGTCGCGCGCATCGCCCAGACCCACGGCGCCCGCATCGAATGCGGCCCGGGCCTGGAGCGCGCGAGCGACGATCCGCGCGGGCCCGGCCGCGGGTTCGAGGTGCGGGTGCAGTTCCCGCTCGCGCCGGCGGGCTGAGGGCGCGCCAAACCCGGGTATCCCGCGATTGCGCTTTCGTCCCGCGCCGTCGCCCTGCTGACAGCAGGCTGGCAGCAGCCCGGGCCCATCGTGTCGGTGTGCGATCGGCACGGTGACGGGAGCGGGCATTGGATACCACGGACGTGGACAAGCAACGGCGGACGATGCTGCGCCTGGGCGCCGCCGCGCCACTGGCGGCGCTGGCCGGCGCGCTGCCGGCGGAACCTGCGCCGCCGCGCGCCGCGCTCAAGGCGCCCGAATCCGCCGTGGCCGACGGCCGCCACGATTTCGACTTCTATCACGGCCGTTGGCAGGTCAAGAACCGTCGCCTGGCCAAGCGCCTGGCCGGCAGCCGCGACTGGATCGAATTCGACGCCACCGACGAATGCCACCCCGTGCTCGGCGGCCTGGGCAGCGTCGATCATTACCTCACCGACTGGAACGGCGGCATCGAAGGCTTCGCCCTGCGCCTGTACCGGCCGCAGACCGGGCAATGGCATGTGTACTGGGCCAGCGACCGCGACGGCGTGCTCGAAGCGCCGCTGATCGGTGGCTTCCGCGACGGCGTGGGCGTGTTCGAAGGCCAGGAACTGCACGAAGGCGCGATGCTGCCCTCGCGCGCGCTGTGGACCGACATCCGCGCCGACAGCGTGCGCTGGGAGCAGGCGCTGTCGCCCGACGGCGGCAAGAGCTGGGAAACCAACTGGGTCATGCACATGACCCGTCTGCCATGAACACGCCGGTGACGCCCATGAACGCTACCCCCGCGGCCGCCGACGGCCGCCACGACTTCGACTTCCTGCACGGCCGCTGGCAGGTGCACAACGAACGCCTGCGCCAGCGCCTGAGCGGCAGCGACGACTGGGAGATTTTTCGCGCCCGGCAGACCTGCGAGCCGGTGCTCGGCGGGCTCGGCAACGTCGATGCATTTCTCAGCGATTGGCATCGGCCGGGCATGGCCGACACCTTCCAGGGCATGACCTTGCGCCTGTTCAATCTCGAACATCGCCACTGGAGCATCTGGTGGGCCGGCAGCCACGACGGCGTGCTGGAGCCGCCGGTGGTCGGCGTCTTCGAACAGGGCGTGGGCAGCTTCAACGGCGAACTCGAACACGAAGGCCGGCCGGTGCAGGCGCGTTTCATCTGGAGCGACATCAGCGCCAACACCGCGCATTGGCACCAGGAATTCTCCGCCGACGGCGGCCGGACCTGGGAAACCAACTGGCATATGTGGATGCATCGCAGCGACGAGCACGGCCGCCTGCTGCACGAGGACACGACGATCGAACTGCGCCAGTACCGCATGAATCCCGGGCGCCGAGACGACATGATCGACTTGTTCGAGCGCGAATTCATCGAATCGCAGGAAGCCGTGGGCATGCACTTGATCGGCCAGTTCCGCGATCTCGACGATGCCGACCGCTACACCTGGATGCGTGGCTTCCCCGGTCACGCCCTGCGCGCGGCTTCGCTCGCCGCCTTCTATTCCGGCCCGACCTGGCGGCGCCATCGCGACGCGGCCAACGCCACCTTGCTCGACAACGACGACGTGTTGATGCTCAAGCCGGCGCGGCCGGGCTCGGGCTTCGCGCCGGCCGCGCGCGCGCGCGAACCGGTGGGCAGCCGCGAACAGTCGGGCGAGGTGGTGATCGCCGGCATCTGCGCCTTGAACGCGCCGGCGCAGGACGGATTCCTGGCGCGCTTCGAACGCGAGTTCGCGCCCTTGCTCGGCGAAGGCGGCGCGCAGTGGCTCGCGACCTACGTCGGCGACCCCTCGCCGAACGGCTACCCGCGCCTGCCGGTGCGCGAGGGCGAACACGTGCTGGTGTGGTTCGTGCGTTATCCCGACGAAGCGGCGCAGCGCGAACACGCGGCGCGTCTGGACACCGATCCGCGCTGGCGCGCGGCGCTGGCCGAGGCGTTGCTCGGCGAGCTCAAGCAGGCGCCGCAGCGCTTGCGGCTGTCGCCGACGGCGCGTTCGGAACTGCGGGCGTGATAACGCCGGGCCGGGCCCGCCGCGACCTGTGGCGGCCGTCGCGCGCCGGCCCGCGCGCGCTTGAGCGCGAAGGCGCGGCGCGGGATCATGCCGCATGCGCCGCGCCGACCGACTGTTCCTGCTGATCCATGCCCTGCGCGGCCGCCGCCAAGCGATCACCGCCCAGCAGTTGGCGCAGACGCTGGAAGTGTCGCTGCGCACGGTCTACCGCGATGTCGCCGACCTGCAGCGTTCCGGCGTGCCGATCGAGGGCGAGGCCGGGGTCGGCTATCTGCTGCGCAAGGGCGCGGACATCCCGCCGCTGATGTTCAATCCCGACGAGCTCGAAGCCCTGGTGGTCGGCAGCCGTTTCGTGCGCGCTTTCGGCGGCGAGCGCCTGGGGCGCAGCGCCACCGCGGCGCTGTTGAAGATCGAGGCGGTGCTGCCGCCGGAATTGCGCGATCGCAGCGCGCGCACGCGCATCTTCGCGCCGGAGCTGGAAAATCGCATCGAGGCCAGTGGGCTGATCGATGTGCTGTACGGCGCGGTCCAGGGGCGGCAACTGCTGAAGTTGACCTATCGCGACGGCGAGGCGCGCGCGAGCGAACGCGAGATCGAGCCGCTGTGTTTGTCGTTCTGGGGCGGCAGCTGGACTTTGGGCGCGTGGTGCCGGCTGCGAGAGGACTACCGCAGCTTCCGGCCGGATCGGATCGTCGCGCATGTGGTGACGGGGGAGACGTTCGCCGACAGTCGTGAGCGTGGGTTGGATGGGTATCTGCGTTCGGTGGGGGCGCAGGGGTTGGAGCGATAGCGTCAATTCGCGCCCCTTTGGAAAACGGGCTGCGCGTTGCGTTGGTATGAAGTCGGGAGGAAGCGGCTCGCGCGGGGGATTTGCGCGGCGCGCGGTGGAAAGCAAATCCCCCCTAGCCCCCCTTTTTCAAAGGGGGGAACAGCTTTGCGGCGCGATAGTTGGCCCCCTTTGAAAAAGGGGGCGGCGCGTTGCGTTGGTACGAAGTCGGGAAGATGTGGCTCGCGCGGGGGATTTGCGTGGTGCGCGGTGAAAAGCAAATCCCCCCCTAGCCCCCCTTTTTCAAAGGGGGGAACAGCTTTGCGGCGCGATAGTTTGCCCCTTTGAAAAAGGGGGCGGCGCGTTGCGTTGGTATGAAGTCGGGAGGATGCGGCTCGCGCGGGGGATTTGCGCGGCGCGCGGTGAAAAGCGAATCCCCCTAACCCCCCTTTTTCAAAGGGGGGAACAGCTTGGGGGCGCGTCGATCGCCCTCAACGAATCTTCACCGCCTCCAACCGAGCCAGCTTGTCCGGATTGCGCATGATGTAGATATCGCGCAATCGATCGTCCTCGTCGTAGCCGAAGCTCATTGCCGCTTCGATGCGGCCCTCGCGCTCCAGGATCACGCCGCGCGAGCCGTTGAGATCGACGAACATCCAGCGATCTTCGCGACAGGCCGGATGCAGCACCGATTCGATGAAGCCCAGCACCGCGTCGCGCCCATGCAACGCGCGCGCCACCGCGCTGACCTTGCCGCCGCCGTCGGCGTGCAGGGCGATCTGTTCCGACAGCAATGCCGCCAGCGGCGCGGTGCGGCCTTCGACCAGCGCGGTCTCGAACGCGCTCAGCAGGCGGTCCTGCTGTTCGGCCGGGGTGACGTGACGCACCTTGGCCTGCTCGACGTTGCTGCGCGCGCGCTGCACCAGCTTGCGGCAGGCGGCTTCCTCGATGTCGAGAATGCGCGCCACGTCGGCGTACGGTTGATCGAAGATTTCATGCAGCAGATACGCCGCGCGCTCCTTCGGCGTGAGCCGCTCCAGCAACAGCAGGAACGCGGTCGATAGCGAGGAAGCCAGCGACAGTTGCTCCTCCGGTTGGCCGGTGGTTTCGGCGTGGATGGGCTCGGGCAACCAGTCGCCGACGTAATCCACGCGGGTGCGATGGGCCGAGCGCAGCAGGTCGATGCAACGGCGCGTGCACGCGGTGGTCAGCCACGCGCCCGGGTTGTCGATGCCGGCGCGATCGGCGGCCTGCCATTTCAGGAACGTGTCCTGCACCGCGTCTTCGGCGTCGGCGCGCGAGCCGAGAATGCGATAGGCCAGGCCGGTCAGCATCGGCGCGGTCTGGGCGAACAAACGGTTGTCTTCGGCGGCGGTCATGGCGATGGGATTGCGAGGGGGCAAAAATGCGAGGCAGATGATAGCCGGGCGCGCGGCGCTGCCGGTCACCAGAACCTTGCGATGACGCAGTGTTCCGGCGGGCGATGGCGGCACGCGCGCGCGCCGCCATCCGCGCGCGACTCAGTGTTTGGACACCTGCAGCCGGTTCCACAGATTGATCATCGCGATCGCCGCGGTCATCGTCGCGATCTGCCGCTCTTGGTAATGCGCGCGCAACTCGGCGCGCAGCGGCGCGTAGTCGGCGGCGGCGTCGAGCGTGGTCAGCGCTTCGGTCCAGGCCAGCGCGGCGCGTTCGGCGGCGCTGAAGTCGCCGGCGTGGCGCCACACCACCAGCCGGTCCAGGCGGTCGTTGGTTTCGCCGTCGGCGCGCGCTTCGCGCGTATGCATCTTCACGCAGTACGCGCAGCCGTTGATCTGCGAGGCGCGCAGCTTGATCAGGTGATAGATCGCCGGCGGCAGCTTTTCTTCGTCGGCCAGGTTCTTGATCGCCGATTCCACGCCGCCCAGCTGGGTCAGCAGTTGGGGGAGTTCGCGTTCGTACTTGACCGGGGCGGTGTCGCTCATGGGGGCATCCTCTCAGAGGGTGAAGTGTCTATACCCTGTTCGACGATCCAGGCCTGCGAGCCGTGACATGTCCTGCGAAAAAAGTCCCCGCGGCCGGCGTCGGACCGCCGCAAACCTAGGCGGGGCGGGGATTGCGGAGCAACCGTTCCGGTTGTCTCAGATGACCCGCAAGGTAATCGCCTTGAGCACCGCCCGGGTGCGATCGCGCGTATCGAGCTTTTCCAGGATCACCGAGACATAGTTCTTGACCGTGCCCTCGGCCAGGAACATCGCCCGCGCGATTTCCTTGTTCGAATAACCGCCGGCCATCAGCCGCAGCACCGACACCTCGCGTTCGGTGAACAGCGCGCGCGGCGCGTCGTCGGCGTGATAGCGGTAGCGCGCGCGCACCGGCTCGGTGCTGACCGGCTGCAGCAGGGTTTCGCCGGCGGCGACGCGCACGATCGCCTCGCGCAGGTCTTCCGGCGCCGCGTCCTTGAGCAGGAACCCCTGCGCGCCGGCTTCGGCCGCGCGCAGCAGCAGATCGCTGTCGTCGAAGGTGGTCAGCAGCAGCACCGGCGTGCGGTCGCCGCGCTCGCGCAGTTTCGTCAACGCGTCGATGCCGTCCAGGCCGGGCATGCGGATATCGCTGAGCACCACATCGACCGGGCTCTGCGCCAGGCCGTCGAGCAGCGCTTGGCCGTCGTCGGCCTCGAAGACGATGTGCAGGCCCAGGCGTTCGAGCAGGGCGCGCAGACCGGCGCGCACCAGCATCTGATCGTCGGCCAGGGCCAGCCGCAGCGGCGCCTTGGGCTGCGCGCTCATGCCGGCCTCGCAGGGTTCAGGGGAAAGCTCGCGTCGATGCGCATCGCGCCGTGCCGGTTGCGGGAAAGCGCCAGGGTACCGCCGGCGGCGTCGATGCGTTCGCGCATCCCGGCCAGGCCGTTGCCCTCGCGCAGCGGGCCGCGCGCCTGGCCGTCGTCTTCGATCCGCATCCGCAATGTCGCGCCGTCGCGGCGAATGTCCACGGCGACGCGCTCGGCCTCGGCATGGCGCGCGCTGTTGGTCAGCGCTTCCTGGACCACGCGCAGCAAGGTTTCGGCCAGCGCCGGGTCGGTCAGATGGATGTCGGCGTCGATGGTCAGATCCAGCGCCGGCTTGGGCATCGGCGCGGCCAGCGCGCGCAAGGCGGTGGCCAGATCGAGACCCCGCGCATCCCGCAGCGCCTGGACCACGCCGCGGATGTCGCCGAGCAATTCGCCGGCCAGTTGCTGAGCCAATTGCACTTCGCGGCGCTCGGCGAGGTCGGGCTCGGCCGCCAGCGCGCGCAGGTTCAACATCATCGCGGTGAGCTTGTGCCCGGCCACGTCGTGCAGCTCGCGCGCCATGCGCAGGCGCTCGGCGTCGCGCGCGCTGTCGGCGAGCAGGGCGCGCGTGGCGAGCAGGTCGGCGTTGACCAGGGCGAGGCGGTCGCGGGTCTGCTCGGCGTTGCGCGCGTAGTGGGCGATCAGCGCGGCGAAGGATTCGAAGCCGGCGAAGATCACCGTGATCACCAGCGGCGCGGGGCTGCCGCCGTAGAGCAGGATCAGGTACAGGGCGAGGTTGATCGCCAACGCCAGCGCGATCAGCACGCGCGGCGGATACGCCGTGGTCATGTGCGCGATCAGCACCACCAGCAGCGCCGGCGCGGCGCCGCCGCGCGAGGCGAACCAGCACACCGTCAGCGCGCTGGCGGTTTCCAGCGCGAACAGCGCCGCGCGCCAGGACCGGTGGCGCTCGGGCAGCAGATCGTGAGCGAGGAAACTCGCCGCGAAGGTCAACATCGACAGCCACAGGATCGGCGCGTCGCGGTCGCCGGCGTAGCGCAGCGACAGCGCGACCGCCAGCCAGGTCAGCAGGGCCGGCAGGTTCATCGGTTGCAGCACGGTCCTGCGCAGCAGCGTGGTCATGACCGGCATGCTGCGGCGCGGCCGCGGCGCTGGCAATGCTTGCGCGGCAGAAAGTGACTTCCGGCAGGTGCCGGCGAGGCGATGCAGGGCCCGTGTCCTGCGGCGCGGAAGCACATCGGCGGATAAAACGAAAGTGTCTACAGTTGCCGCATCCGCGCCGCGCGCGGATGCAACCGTCGCGGCGCTGCTCGCATCACAAGCCATGAACTTCCTCCACGGCCTTGCTGATGAATACTTCCGTCTTGCGCACCACCGCTTTGTTGACTGCGTTGCTGGCCAGCGCCGCCGCTGTCGCCGCCGAACCGGCCGCCGCCGCCAAAGCGCCCGACGCGCGCTGCCATGCCGGGGCCTATCGTCTCGACGACGACAGCGTGGTCTCGGTGGGCACCATAGACAAACCCGAGCAGCTGCGCTGGCGCCTGATCGACGGCCGCACCGGCAAGCTGACGCCGAAGGACGGCGCCTGGGTCAGCACCCGCGGCTGGAGCGATCGGTCCGACGGCGTGCGGGTGTCGTTCGGCGCCTGCGACGAAGGCCGCATCCAGTACGAAGGGCACGCCGGCAAGAAGATCAAGTTCGACATCGTCGATACCAAGTTCGAAGGCAAGGGCGTGAGCCTGCGCGGCCGGCTGGTGCTGCCGCAGGGTTCGGGCCCGGTGCCGGTGATCGTGATGGTGCACGGCTCGGAGAATTACTCCGGCGTCGACAGCTATTACCAGCAGCATCTGTTCCCGGCCGAAGGCGTGGGCGTGTTCGTCTACGACAAGCGCGGCACCGGCGGATCGAGCGGCAAGTACTCGCAGAACTTCCACGACCTGTCCGACGACGCCTCGGCGGCGCTGCGCGAAGCGCAACGCCTGGGCGGTGCGCGCATCGGCCGCATCGGCTTCCATGGCGGCAGCCAGGGCGGTTGGGTCGCGCCGCTGGCGGCGAGCAAGACGCCGCAGGCGCAGTTCGTGTTCGTCGGTTTCGGCCTGGCCGACAGCGTGCTGGCCGAGGATCGCGATCAAGTCGTGCTGGACCTGCGCGCGGCCGGCTTCGGCGATGCGCAGACCTTGCGCAAGGCGCGCGAGGTCAGCGACGTGACCGGCCTGATCGCGTCCACCAACGGCAAGCGCGGTTGGGAAGCGCTCGACGCGCTGCGCGAGAAATACCAGGGCGAGCCGTGGTGGAAGTCGCTCAAGGGCGAGTACAGCGGCCTGATCGCCCTGCACACGCGCGAGGAATCGATGGCGGAGATGGCGAAGTACGATTACGAAGTCAGCTGGGACTACGACCCGATGCCGGTGCTCAAGACCTTGAACACGCCGCAGCTGTGGGTGCTGGGCGGCGACGACGTCGAGGCGCCGCCGCAGGAGACCCAGAAGCGTTTGATCGCGCTGGGCCAGGCCGGCCGGCCGATCACCAGCGTGGTGTTCCCGCAGGCCGATCACGGCATCCTGGAATTCGAGAAGGACGCCAAGGGCGAGCGCCAGCACACGCGCACCGCCGACGGGTATGTGCGCATGCAGTTGGATTGGGTGAAGGACGGGACCTTGAAGCATTGGCCGTATGGGACGGCGAAGCGGTTGGCGGGGCCGAAGTAAGGGCTCGAACGCGAAGCGCTAGCCAGGGGTACTCGCTCGCGAGAGTACCTGCGTAACGTCCTCTCCCGATTGCGAAAAACCCGATTACTCCCTCTCCCGCTTGCCACCCAAGGTGACTTCCTTCGGGGCGCGGGAGAGGGCTGGGGTGAGGGGATGAGCGCCGAAGGCGTGAATGCTTTTGCTGTTGTCTGGCAAGCAAAAGCAAAAGCAAAAAGCGCCCTCACCCTAACCCTCTCCCGCGCCCCGAAGGAAGTCACCTTGGGTGGCAAGCGGGAGAGGGAGAGGGAATCGCTGGACCCTTCACATCGGTGGGTCGCGGATGCGGCGCAGCGCACCGTCTTGCAATTCCGCGACACCCGTAATTCCCGTTAGTCATGACGAAGTTCCGCATCGTTCGCGCCGCTTTACGAAGCGGTAACCCGCGCTTTACACGCACCGCGGCGCGATCCTCTAGAACGTGGGCTCCCCATCGCGTCGCAGGAGCCGCGTCATGCGTATCACGATCGTCGGAGCAGGGTTCAGCGGCAGTGCGCTGGCCAGCGAGTTGGCACGCCAGGCCGGGCCGGGCGTGGAGTTGTGTCTGGTCGGCCAGACGGAAAGTTACGGCCGCGGCGTGGCCTACGGCGAGGCGCGGCCGGAGCATCTGCTCAACGTGCGCGCCAGCGATCTGGGCGCGACGCCCGATCGCCCCGGCGGTTTCGCCGACTGGCTCAACCTCACCGACCGCGCCCGCGGCAGTTACCTGCCACGCCTGCTCTACGGCGAATACCTGCACGCGCAATTGCAGACCGCCGTCGCCGGCAGCACCGCCGGTTTCAGCCAGATCCGTCATGAAGCCATCGCGGTCGAACGCGCGTCGGCGGGCTTTCGCGTGCATCTGGCCGACGGCAGCGATTTCGTCAGCGACCGCGTCGTGCTCGCGCTCGGCGCGTTGCCGCCGCAGCCCTTGCCCGGCGTCGGCCCACGCCTGGCGATCCATCCCAGCTACCTGGGATGGCCGTGGCAGGATGGCGCCATCGACGCGATCGCGCCCGATGCGCGGCTGTTGATCGTCGGCACCGGCCTGACCATGGCCGACGTGGTGGTGACCTTGCAGCGGCGCGGTCATCGCGGACAAATCGTCGCGCTGTCGCGCCACGGCCTGTTGCCGCGTGCGCACGGCGAGCAACCGCCGGAAGCGATCGCCCTGCCGCCGGCGGTGCTGCACGCGCTCGACCGCCATGCGCCGCGCGAACTGCTGCGCGCGCTGCGCACGCTGACGCCGGTGATCGCCGACTGGCGCAGTCTGGTCGATGCCTTGCGCCTGCACCTGCAGAAGTTCTGGCAGGGCATTCCCACGCCGCAGCGGGCGAGTTTCCTGCGCCATCTGCGCTCGTACTGGGAGATCGCGCGCCATCGCATCGCGCCGCAATTGCACGATGAGCTGCAGGCCTTGCGCGAAAGCGGGCAGCTGCAGATCCGCGCCGGCCGCCTGTTGCGCGCGCGGCGCGGCGACGACGCGGTCGAAGCGCTGATCCGCGAACGCGGCGGCCAGCGCCTGCACACCGAGCGTTTCGACGTGTTGATCCGCGCCACCGGCCTGGATACCGATGTCGAACGCAGCACCCATCCGTTGATCGCGCATCTGCGCGAGTCGGGGCTGGTCGCGGCCGATCCGCTCGGCCTGGGGCTGCGCAGTTCGGCGCAGTTCGAAGTGCTCGATCACAAGGGCGTGGCGGTGCGCGGCCTGTATGCGATCGGGCCGCTGCTGCGCGCGCAGTTGTGGGAGATCACCGCGGTGCCGGAGCTGCGCGTGGCGGCGCGCGATCTGGCCGGGCGGTTGCTGTCGAATTCGGCGGCGTCGCGGCAGGCGGCCGAGCGCGTGGCGATCGCTTAGCTCGGCGCCGCGAACCAGGACAGGCGAAGCCGCGCCTCAGCGCGGCCGCGTCGCGCCGATATCGATGCGGCGGGTATCGCGAACGTTCACCGTCACCGGCAGCGCGCCGTCGGCCACCGACCATGGCAGCGGCAGGTTGTCGGCGATCACCTGCAACCGATGCGAGCCGACCGACACCCGCGCGAACGCGAACTGGCCGTTGCTGTCGGTGCGCACCGAATAGCGCCCGTCCAGCACCACGGTCACGTTGACCGCGGCCAGCTCTGAAGCGGCGCGCACGCCGTCGCCGTTGTCGTCGAGGAAGATCGAGCCGGCGACCTCGCCGGTCGCCGCGCCCGGCGCGCCGCCGATCACCGCCAGCGGCCGGCCGGCCTGATAGTCGTAACGCAGGCTCAGGAAGCCCGAGCGTTCGCGCGGCAGCGACTGGAACGGCGAATCCACCGCCAGCGGATCCAGCGCGAACGGCGAGCGTTGCGAGCCGCGGCTTTGATACAGCGACGCGCTCAAGCCCCAGCCCGGGGCGATGCGCCAGTTCAGGCCCAGATTCAGATCGACGCCGCGCAGCGCCGACGGGCCGTCGCCGCGGGTCCAGCGCGCGTTGCCGTCCAGCGACCAGCGCTGGCCCAGTTCGATGCCGCCGTACAGCGACACGCTGGCGGTGCGCGTCGGGTTTTGATCGGGATAGCTCAATTCGCCGTAGCCCAGCGACACCGACAGGCGCCGGCCTTCGCGCAGCGGCAGGGCCTGATCGACGCTGGCCTGCCAGCTGCGGCCGATGCCGCGGCCGCCGTCGGCCTGATCGAGTTGCAGCCGGGTCAGGCCCCAGTCGCTGCGCCGGTCGAGGAAGCCCTGCAGCGAATAACTATCGCGGCCGTCGACATGGCGCAGGCTGGCGCTGGCGCCGTAACCGAGCGAACTGCTGGCTTGATAGCGGGCGAAGCCGGTCGCGTACTGGCCGTCGAAACCGTGGCCGCTGATCGAGTGGATGTCATCGACGCCGGCGTTCCAGATCCAGCGGCCGTATTGATAGGCGATGCGGTAGTAGCCGCCGCGCACGTCCTGGTTGATCGGCAACGCGCCCCAGACCAGGCCCGGATCGAGCGAGAACAGGCCGTAGTTGTGGCGATAGCGGCCGCGCCGGGAACTGGCGTCGATCCAGCCGCCGGTGGCGTCGCCGCGATCGCCGCGCGCATCAATACCGCCAGAACTACGGCTGTTGAGCAGATTGATCTGCATCGAATCGCGCGCCGAGCTCCAGGTCGCGGCCCAGTGCGCAGCCTGCGATGAACCGGCGGCGAGCGCGGCTTCGCCGAGCGAGTCGGGCACGATCCGGCCGTCGGTGCTCAGCAACGCCGCCGATGCGGTCCAGCCCGGCGCCGGCCGCCATTGCGCGCCGACCGCGCCGACCTGGCCGTCGGCGATATCGAAGCCGGTCACGCGGGTGCCGTTGTAGATGCCGGCGCGGCCGAACGCGGCGTACGCGCTCAGGCCGTCGGCATCGCGATTCCATTGCGTGCTCAGACCGGCCAGCGCCACCGTCGGCAGGAAGAACCGGTACTGATTGCGCTGCAGATCCAGCGACGGCGTATTGACCACGCCCAGGCCGTTGTCGAGCCGCCAGCCGCCGTCGAGGAACAGGCCGCGTTGCCACAGCGTGGCCGCGCCGCCCCAACCGCCGCCGTCGCCGTAACGCGCGCGGTCGCTGTGGAAGGCCGCCGCGTCCAGCGACCAGCTGCCCCAGTCCGCGGTTTCCCAGTAACCGCCGGCCGACAGGCCTTGTTCGCCGTAGCCTTCATCGCCGCGTTCGGTGCGGGCCAGATCGAGCTGCACGCGCAGCGAACGCGGCAGGCCGCTGGCGTCGGCGACTTCGTCGGAATCCGGCGGCAGCGGCGCCAGCGCTTGCGCGGCAATGATGCGGTCGCGGTATTCGCCCTCGGCCGATGCGGTCGCGCCCACGGCCTCGCCGGCGAGCGCTGGTGCGCTCACGCACCCGCACACGATCGCGACGGCGAGGCAGGCGGCGAGCCTGCTTCGCACCGGGGCGCGAGGTGGACTCAACGGCGCGCGCTCACGGGCTTAGCCGGGCGTCGAGTTCGAGCCGCTGCTTGCCCCAGTCCAGCGCGCCCTTGAGCTGCAGCGGATAGGCGATGACCGGCGGCGCCGAGGCGGTGTCGTCGGCTTGCGGCGTCAGCGCGATGGTGCGGGTTTCGCCCGGCATCAGCGGCAGGCTGCTGGGCAGGAAGCTGAGCTTGCGGCCGTTGGCGTCGGTGCCATCGACCAGGCCTTCCAGGCGGCTGTGCGCGTTGCCGTCGTTGCGCACGCGCAGCACCGGCAGCTTGTGGCCTTCCACTTGCGCTACGCCAGTGTCGAGCAGGTGCAGTCGCGCGGCGGCCTCGCCGACGCCCAGGTAGACGATGATGCCGATCCGGCCCGATACCGGCAGCGCGAGCGCGCCGCCGACGTTCTCCGGATCGCCTTCGAGCAGGATCGCGAAGCGGCATTCGCCGACCGGCGCATCGGCCGGCACCGCGACTTCGAAGCGATAGCGGCGCTTGCCGTTGGCGGCGACGTGGATATCGGCCGCTTCCAGCCCGACCCACGGCCGGCAACTGCCCGGCGCCAGCGCGGTGTCGAACACCGCCGAGCCCTGCGCGTCCAGATGCCAGTCGGCGGTCTTGAGGGTGTAGTGCGCGGCGGCGCCGGAGACGTTGGAGATCTCCACCACGTTGCGATAGACCGTGCCGGGTTTGACCTGATCTTCGAAGCGCGGCGGCGAGACCAGGGCGGAGAAGCCCTGCGCGCCCGCGCCCGCCGAGGCCAGAGCGCCGGCCGCCAGCAGCAGGCCGGCGATATCGAGACGGAACTTGCGCATCACGGATCGTCCAAGTCGATTTCGAAAGAGAAGTTGAGCGCCTCGGCGCGCACCAGGCGCTGGCCGTCGGCTTGCAGGGTGAGGCGCAAGGTGTCTTCCAGCGCGCTGTCAGAAATCAGCCCGCTGTAGACCAGCGTGCGTTCGCCGGCGCGCAAGCTGCCGGGCAACAGCCGGCCCTGGGTGCTCCAGGTCGCGCTGAGCGGACCCGACGGCGAGGCCGGCAGGGTCATGTAGATGCGGCCGACGCGGCCGCGCCAGGCGGCCACGTTCAAGCGCAGCGCGACGTTGAGCGCGCCGGTCACGCCCGAGCGCGCGGCGCCGCCGGGGAGCGGTGAATCCCAGCGCATCTGCACGCTGTTGTTCGATACCTGGGTGCCGCTGTCGTCGACGCGATAGGTCGCCGCCGGCAGCATCGCCGGCGCGGCCAGCAGCGCGGCGGCGGCGACGGCGATGTGCAGGGACCGGCGCATCACGGCGCGCTCAGGGTGTAGGTCACCCGGCCGGTGTAGACGCCGGCGGCGACCAGCGCATCGTTGGAATAACTGAAGGTATGGCAGCTCTCGCGCCAGCTGTTGACCGGGAAACTGGCCAGGACCTGGGTGCCGCCGGTGAACTGTCCGGCCGCGATCGGCTGCGCGCCGGTGTCGTTGTTGCCGCTGCTGGTCCACTTGATCTGCGAAAACGCGATCGCCTCGCCCTGGGCGTTGGTCAGGCCGGTCGGCGCGGTCGCGCTCAAGGTCGCGGTGCCGTTGACGCCGGGCAGGCGGTAGAAGCCGCCGACGTAGATCTGCGCGGGCACGTTGCAGAACGCGAAGCCGTCGTAGTTGCTGTTGGCCTGGGTGGCGTTGGTGGTCATGACCTGGTCGGCGCCGTTGCCCAGGACCGCGGCCGGCACCGTCACCGACACCACGTTGAGCGCGCCGCCCGAGCCGGGCGTGCCGCCGCTGCGGTAGTTGCCGGTGAACACGCCGTTGCCGACGCGCAGATACACCGCGCGGGTGCCGGGCAGGATGGTCGCGGTGAACGCGCCGGCCGCCTGCGACCATGCGCAGGCGAGCAGCAGCAGCGCCCCGCCGCGGGAACGTGCGGTCATGGCGGACCTCGGAAAGAGAAGCGCCGCCGCCGGATCGGCGGCGGTGCATGACGCGCGTGCGCTGCCGCTTACGGCATCGACGCGGTGTAGGTGACGCGGCTGTTGTTGGTGTTGGTGCCGCCGTAGACGCCCGGCGCGACCACGTTGCCGTTGAGGTAGGCGAAGGTCCAGCGCGCGTCGCGGTTGATGACCTTGCCGGTGGCCGGGGTCAGGTTGACCGTGGTGGTCGCGCCGTCGGCCAGGGCCGGATGCGGCAGCGCCACCGGCGAGTTCAGAGCGGTGACCGTGGTGCCGATCTGGCTGTAGGAAATCGTGTCGCCCGCCGCGCCGTTGCTGAGCGCGCCCAGGGTGGTCGAGGTGAAGGTGATGTTGCCGTTGTTGCCCAGCACCTTGGCGGTGACCGCGCCGTTGCCCAGGTCGCCGGAGCCGGCGGTGGCGGCGATGGCGCTGCCGTCGCCGACATTGGCCGCCGGCACGGCGAAGGCGATCTGGTTGACCGCGGCGTTGGTGATGGCGTCCGCGCCGGTGCCCACGCGCAGGAACAGGATCTTCGGAATCGTGATCTGGAAGTCCAGGCGGGCGCTGGCGGTAATCGGCGTGCCGGCGCCGGTGGTGAACTGCGATTCGGCTTGGGCGATCAAGGGCAGGCTGGCCAGCAGCGTAATGGCCAGGAGGGCTTTCGGGAGCTTGCGCATGGTGGATTGGAATCCGAAGAGGGCTGCCGGGGAATCCGGAGCTCCGGCCTGATGAAGCACAATCCATGCCAAAAATGTGAATTCAATCGCATTGTCATTTGTTAGCAGGACGTTATGCGTAACCTATAAATGTGACGATTGCCGCGAAGTGGGGCTCAGGTGCCGGGCCTGTCGGGATTCGCCGTTTTTGGTCAGGCGCGCGCGGCGGATGTGACGCGGTTGGACTAGCGGCGCGGCCGCGGATCCCGCGGGAGCCCGATTCAGGTGCCGATGCGGCTACTCCACGGCGCGATTCGGACAAGGCGTGGCGGCGGCGGATGCGGCGATGACTTCCGGCAGGTCGGATCGATGACCGCCGGGACTGCGACGCGGACGCGCGCCGGCCGAGCATGAGCGCCACACCACAGCGGGCCCTCCGGCGACATCGGGACGGCCGCGACGGCTTCGGACCAAACCGTCGCCGCGCCCGCCCTGCGGTGTGCCCTTCCCATCCGCCGAGGTCCGTCATGCCGCTGTCCGCCCTGTTCTCGCAAACGCCCCTGTGGGTGTTCGCCCTGCTCGCCTTGCTGGTCTGGCTGGGCATCAAGCGCCTGCAGGCGCGCACCACGCCGCTGACGCGGGTGTGGATGGTGCCGGCGGTGTTCATCGTCTGGGGCGTGTCCGGCCTGTTCGCGCGCAGCGGCGCGCCGATCGACATCGCCGCGCACTGGTTCGCCGGCGCGGTGCTTGGTGGCGCGCTGGGCGCCTGGTCGCTGTCGCCGGCATCGCTGCGGTTCGATCACCGCAACCGCCTGGTGCACCAGCCCGGCAGCGTGCTGCCGTTGCTGCGCAATCTGGCGATCTTCCTCGGCCACTACGTGCTGCAGGTGATCGCCGCGACCCAGCCGCACCTGCGCGACAGCGCGATGGGCTGGGACGTGTACGTGTCGGGCTTGAGTGCCGGCTATTTCATCGGCTGGTCGATCCGCTTCGTGCTCGGCCAGCGGCGCGCGCCGCAGACGGATCTGCTTGCGAGTGCGGCTTGATCGGAGCGCTGGCAAGCGGTCGAAGCGATAGAGATCCGGTTTGATCTAGCGGAAAGCGTCGGGGCTGAAGCCTCTCCCACAACAGATTGCGTCTCTGCGAAGTCTTTTGTGGGAGGGGCTTCAGCCCCGATGCTCTTCGCTCAGATCGCTGCGATCCAGACGAAGAAACTCAAACCTTGGTATTCGCCGTGTACGGCCGTTCCACTGGCAACAACGTCCTGGCCTCATCCAACTGCCCCGCCTCGATCAGCGCATGCAGCCGGTGCGCCAGCGGCGTGATGTCTTCGATCCGCTGCACCCATCGATCGGCATACAGCGGCACCGCGGCGCCGCTCAAGCCGATCTGGATCGCGCGATGGTCCAGCGGATGGAAATGCAGGTCGCGCTCGGGGTCCCATTGGATGCGTACCGGCGTGGCGTCTTTGTGGCGCTTCCATTCCTCGGCGCTCATCGCCGGATCGGGATGCGACGGGCAGCTGTGCGCCAGCGCCCACTCGAAACCCTCGCGGGACAGATCGATCGCGAGAATCCGCTGCTGGTTGTCGTCTTTGTAGCCCCAGCCCGCGCGATACATCATCCACAGGAAGGACGGCTTGATCCAGGTCATGCGCGAGCGCGAGAACGGCTCGACGAAGCGGCCGTTCTTCAACGCCGCGTCGGCGATGAGGTGGTTATAGGCCTGGTAAACGCGGATCGTGGTGTCGTCGTAGA
Source organism: Lysobacter gummosus (assembly GCF_001442805.1). Lineage (NCBI taxonomy): Bacteria > Pseudomonadati > Pseudomonadota > Gammaproteobacteria > Lysobacterales > Lysobacteraceae > Lysobacter > Lysobacter gummosus. The sequence continues at coordinate 66,240 of NZ_CP011131.1, forward strand.
CGGCACGGATCTGGCGGTAGGGGACGGCGCTCGCGCCCTGCGCGAGGCCTGCGTGATCCGCACCCATGTGCGGGGTCTTGCTCTGATTGTCATTGGTCATTGCGCGGCAGTGTAACCCGGCGGCAAGCGACTCAAGGAGCGGCTTGCGCAGCTCCTTGCGTCCGCAACGGGATTCAGACGTCGCCGTCGAGCAACCAGCCCTCGCCGGTGCCGCGGGTGTAGACCGTGTCGGTCGCCAGCACGTCGCCGGCCGGGATCGAATCCTGCTTCGCCAGGCGCTGGTAGATCGGGGTGAAATCCGGCTCGGTCGCGCGCATCAGCTGTTCGAAGCTGTCGATGACGAAGTAGGTCTTCTGGTAGGTGTCGATGCGGTAGCGCGTGCGCATCAGCCGCTCCAGGTCGAAGCCGATGCGGTTGGGCGCGTCCGATTCCAGGCTGTAGATCGACTCGCTCTTGGACGAGACGATGCCGCTGCCGTAGATGCGCAGCCCGTCGGCCTGCTTGATCAGGCCGAACTCGACCGTGTACCAGTACAGGCGCGTGAGATGCACCAGCGCATCGGGATCGATACCGTGCGCCTTCACGCCGCCGCGGCCGTAGGCCTGCATGTAGTCGGCGAACACCGGATTCATCAGCAGCGGCACGTGGCCGAACAGGTCGTGGAACAGATCCGGCTCGGACAGGTAATCGATCTGCTCGGGCTTGCGGATCCACCACGTCACCGGGAAGCGGCGATTGGCCAGATGGTCGAAGAAAGTCAGCTCCGGCAGCAGGCCTTCCACGCCGATCAGCTCCCAGCCGGTGTGCGCGCGCAGCACGCGGTTGAGGTCGTCGAACTTGGGAATCCGGTCCGGCGTCATCCGCATCGCGCGCTGAGCGGCGATGAACTCGTCGCTGGCGCGGCCGACCAGCACCTGCTGCTGGCGTTCGAACAACTGCGCCCACACCGCGTGGTCGCTGGTCGAATACGACGCCCACGGCTGCTCGATCACGGCGGTCGTATAGACCGGCACGTAGCCCTTGTCGGTGAGCTGATGTTCGACGCGCTGCGGGGTGGCGGTGTTCATGCCGGGTCGCTCCTGACCACGAGGGAGGTGATCACACGACTTTAATCGCGATTTGGCGCAATTAGCTTGCGTTGTTGCGTGTTTATGCCGTCTTAGCGCAAGATTGTTGCGTCATTAACCTGTAAGGCGCTGAAAATGGCCACCATCGAACTGGACCGCACCGACATCGTCGTGTTGGCCGAATTGCAGCGCGACGGCCGCCTCACCAACGCCGAATTGGCCGAGCGCGTGCATCTGTCGGCCTCGGCCTGCCTGCGCCGGGTGCAGCGGCTGGAACGCGAGGGGGTGATCTCCGGCTACCGCGCCGAAGTGGACGCCGCGCGCCTGGGCCTGGGCCTGCAGGCGTTCGTGCGGGTGCGCCTGGGCCGCCACGACAGCGAGGCGGTCGGCGCCTTCGCCGAGTTCGTCGAAACCTGGGACGAGGTGGTCGCCTGCTACGCCCTGACCGGCGACATGGACTATCTGCTGCAGATCGTGGTGCGCGACCTGGAGCACCTGTCGCGCTTCCTGCTCGACCGCCTGCTCAATCAGGCCGGCGGCGCCGACATCAATTCCAGCCTGGTGCTGCGCACGGTCAAGGCCTTCAAGGGCTTGCCGCTGCCGTCGCGCTGACCTCGGCGTCGGCGCGCGGCGCGGGCTCTTCCTCGGAATCGGGCTGCTCGGAGTCGGGCTCGGAGTCGGGCTCGACATCGGAGTCCGGGTTCGACTCCGATTGCGGCGAGGTGTCCGGCGTCGGCGCCGCTCCGGCCGGCGCGGAGCCGCCGTTGCCGAGCAGATCGATGCGCTGGTCGCTGCCGTCGATGGCGACTTCGATCAGCGAATACGACCAGCGCCCGACGGCGCGATCGGCCTTGAGGTAGAGCCGGCCCTTGCCGAGTGGACCGGTGAGCGGCAGCGACAGATCGGCGTGGCCGTCGTCGTTGCTGGTGTGCATGCTGCCCTGGATCATCATCCCGACTTCCAGCGGCTTGCCCAATGCCGCGACCACGGCCGGATTGGCCTGCGCCAGGGTCACGCTGTGGCGCACCGGTTCGGAGGACGCGAACAGCCCGGACGCGCCCTTGATGCCGAGCCCGATCAGGCCGACCAGCGCCAGCGCGGCCAGCAACAGCACGGTCAGGCAACCGGTGGGGACGAACCATTTCCAGTTACGGCCAAACCAGCCGGGATTCGGGCGGTCGTTCATCGCGGACTCCGTTGCGCGTTCGATGGCCGCAGTTTGGCGGCAGCGCGGCTGCAACACCACCGCCGCGGCGGCGGGAGCGGCGACTACGGCGCCGGCGCTTCGCCGAGGCTGGCCAGCGCCGCCGCGCGCGCATGCAGCGCGGTGGTGTCGAACAAGGCCACGTCTACGTCCTGCGGGCCGATCAACAGGCCGATCTCGGTGCAGCCCAGGATCACGCCCTGCGCGCCGCGTGCGACCAAGCCGGCGATGATGCGCCGATACTCCTCGCGCGACGGCGGCAGGATCTTGCCCAGGCATAACTCGTCGTAGATCACCCGATGCACGATCTCGCGATCCTCGGCCGGCGGCACCAGCACCTCCAGGCCGTGGCGTTCGATCAGGCGCTGGCGGTAGAACTCCTGTTCCATGGTGAAGCGCGTGCCGAGCAGGCCGATCTTGCCCAGCCCGGCGGCGCGGATCGCCGCGCCGGTGGGATCGGCGATGTGCAGCAACGGCAGGCCCGAAGCCGCTTCGACCTGCGCGGCCACCTTGTGCATGGTGTTGGTGCAGATCAGCAGCAACTGCGCGCCGCCGTCGCGCAGCGAACACGCGGCGCGGCCGAGCAGTGCGCCGGCCGCGTCCCAGTCGCCGGCATGCTGCAGGCGTTCGACCTCGGCGAAGTCCACGCTGTACAGCAGCAGCCGCGCCGAATGCAGGCCGCCGAGACGATCGCGCACGGTCTCGTTGATCATGCGGTAGTACGGCACGGTCGATTCCCAGCTCATGCCGCCGAGCAGACCGAGGGTTTTCATCGTGGTTGCGCTCATGCCACGAGTATAGCCACGCCCACCCGACGTCCATGGCGCGTGATTTTGTGGGAGGGGTTTCAGCTCTTGTGAGAGGGGCTTGCGCCCCGATGCTTTCCGCTCAGATCGCCAGACCCCACATCGCCCCGGCCGATTCGAACTTCACGGTTTCGCCGCCTTACCGGCCCCGCCAAACCGCTCGCCAAAAAAATCCCCCGCATTCCACCGAGGCCGCTGCGCCGCATCGGCGATACGCTGACCGATGCGCGCATTGAGCCGCGCCAGCCGCGCCGCGTCCGCATACTGGATCGGTTGCGACGCATCGTCGCTGGGCTCGTGATAGTGATCGCGCAAAAAATCCTTGAGCTGCCGGTCCGCGCCCTCGTCGCCCTTGATTCCGCCGAGCAGAAACACCGCCGGCACGCCGGTGCGGATGAAGGCGTACTGATCGCTGCGGATGAAAATGCTCTCCTGTGGCAACGGATCGGGCGACAGCTCCACGCCGATGTCGGCCGCGGCCTGCAGCAGCAGCGGCTGCAGGCTGGAATGCTCCACGCCGATCGGAATCACGTCGCGGGTCGGCACCAGCATCACCGGCATATCCACGTTGATATTGGCGACCAGCGACTCGCGCGGCACCGTCGGCCGCTGCGCGAACCACTCCGCGCCGAGCAGGTTCTTTTCTTCGCCGGTCAGCGCGACGAACAGCAGCGAACGCCGCGGCGGCGTCGCCGACTGCGCCAGCTGCTGCGCCGACTCCAGCATTACCGCCACGCCCAGGGCGTTGTCGAGCGCGCCGTTGTAGATCCCGTCGCCGCCGACCGGCGCGCCGATGCCCAGGTGATCCAGGTGCGCGGTGAACACCACGTGCTCGCGTCCCAGCGCGGCGTCGGCGCCGGGCAGGCGCGCGACCACGTTGCGCGATTGCGCCGGCTCGATCCGGTTGTGCGCAGACAAACTCAGCGTGCCGGGCAGATCGAAGCCGCGCAGCTTGCCTTCGCGGGTGTCGCGGAACAGCGCAGCGGCGCTGTGGTCGCCGACATCGAGCAGCGCGCCGGCGCGGGCCGCGCCGACGCGCGCGACCACCGCCAACTGCGGAAACGTATCGATGGCGCCGCCGTCGGTATCGCGCAGACGCATGCCCGGCCAATTCCAGTTACGCACCTCGTGCGCCCAGGGCTCGGATTTTTCTTCGTCTTCGGTATCCACGATCACCGCGCCGACCGCGCCGCGTTCGACCAGCGCGCGCATCTTTTCGCGGTGCGAGCTGTAGAACGCGCGCCGGTCGATATCGAAGCGCGCCGGCGCGCCGTTGAACAGCACCGCGATCTTGCCGCGCAGGTCGATGCCGGCGAAGTCGTCCTGGTCCAGATCCGGCGCGTACACCGCCTGGCCGACGAACGCCGCGGGCGCGGCGACCTGCGCCTGGGCCCGGTCGAAATTGAGCTGCGGGAGGAAATCGTCGCGAAAGCGCAGCGCGACCGTGCCGGTCGCGCGCTCGATGCTCAGGCTGCCGCCGTTGTCGAGGCGCTGCGCGCGCAGCAACGGCACCTGCTGGAAATAGCTGCCGTTATCGCCGGCCGGCCGCAGGCCGATCGCGCGGAAGCGGGCGGCGACGTACAACGCGGCCAGATCGAACCCGCGCGTGCCGGTCTCGCGGCCTTCCAGCAGATCGTCGGCGAGAAAGCGCAGGTCCGATTCGATCCGGCGCGCGTCGGCGCCGGCGCGTTCGTCGTAGCCGCCGGCCGGTGGAGGCGCCGGTTCGGGTTTGCACGCGGACAGCATCGACAGGGCGCAGACGGCGGACAGCAATACGGGCATCGAACGGCGCATGGAGTTCTCGCGGCGGTGGCGACGACAGCGGCTTGCGGCGGTCGACCTCGATCGGCGCGGCGCCGATCGGCGTAAACGGCCTGGGTTGCGCATCGGACTTCGCGCCGTGTTATCGGCTGGGCGGCGATGACCGGCGACGCGATGGTTGATGCGAGGCCGACGCTAGCACCGGCGCCTGGCGCCGCCAAGTGACGGCGGCGGCGCGACGCGACCGACTGCATGGGCGCCGCGTGAGGGCGATGCGGGAGCGGCCAGCGCCGGCGTTTGTTCGAGTGATTGTTGGAGCCGTTGTATTCGCTTGATGGGCGAAGGGGCGTTGAGGGATGGTATTGATCGATTGAGCCCGACAAGCGAACCGGCGCAGTTGCCATTGTTGTTGCTGTTGCTGTTGCTGTTGCCGTTGCTGTGGCTGAGCGCCGCTCTCCGGGTGTCCCCGGTCTCGCGAGTTACAAGCCGCGCCCAGCAGCGGCAACGCGCCGCGGCGAACGACGCTACGGCCGCAGCTCACCCACGTAATCGGCGATGAATACGCCCGCCATCGTGATCAGAGTCAGCAACCACAACGCCGCACCCAGCATCAGCCACAAATAATTGGCCGGCGTCAGCAGCTGATTGGATTCGCCCTGCGGATCGGCGCAAGCCGCGTTAGCGGCGAGCTGGATCTTCAGCAGCGCCCATCCCAACGGCAGCAGTATCAGCACGTCGAAAAGATCGATGGCGGACGCCGCGACCCGGCTTTGCGCGGCCAGATCGACAACCAGGCCGACGACCTGCGCGATTACATAAACCGTCGCCGGAAACGCCGGCTTCCACGCGAAAACGCGTGCGGACGCGCGCAGCGACGCATCGATCCGCTTGGTCAGGGAATGGGTGTAGAACACCGCGAACAGCGTGCGCGTCACCGGCGACAGCGCGACCGAGTGCGCGCGACGGTACCGCGCCCAGTGCATGTAGAACCAATACAGCTGATACAGGCCGAAGGTGCCGAAGTACAACAGGCAGAACTTGCGCGGCGACACCACGAAAAATTCGTTCGTGCGGCCGACCGGCCCTGCGATCGGAGTGACGTCGCTGATCGGCGGGGCGTAGAGATTGCGATCGTCCATCAGGGTTCTTCGAGGTATTGCTCGGGCAGGAACGACATCGCCACGCCGAGGAATATCACCAGCCACAGCAGCGCGCCCAGCACCAGCCAGATGTAGTTGGCCGCGGTCAGGCGGCGATTGGATTCGCCGCCCGGATCGCCGCAGGCGGTGTTGGCGGCGCGTTGGAACATCAGCAGCGCCCAACCGGTGGGGACGATCATCAGCAAGGTGGCGACGGTGGCGATCGGCTCAGCCGCGACCGGCCAGGGAATGCGGTCGGCCAGATTGCTGATCAACTGCGCCACCACATACACCGTCGCCGCCGTCGTCGGGGCCCAGGCAAAGCGCCGCCCGGAGGCGCGCAGCGATTCGTCGATGTGTCCGGCCAGGGCGTGGGCGAAGAACAGGGAGAAGATCGCCCGCGGCACCGGCCACAGGCTGAGCTGATGCACGCGGCGATAGCGCGCCCAGTGCACGTAGAACCAATACAGCTGGTACAGCGAGAAGGTACTGATGAACAGCAGGCAGAACTTGCGCGCCGAGACGATATAGAACTCGTCGCTGCGTCCGGCCGGTCCTTGCGTATCGACCACTTGGCTGGCCGGTGCTGCGTAGAGATTGCGATCGTCCATGGTCGTCTCCGTGGTGGGCTGATCAATCGAAGTAGAAGGCCACGCCCACGCCGCCTTGCAGGTCGGGGCTGTCGCGGTCCAGGCCGGCGTCGAGCGAGACGTCGAGCTGGATTGCTGGTGTCGCCATGAAGGTCAGGCCGACGCCGGCGACCGTGGTGGTGGGCTGGTGGTCGGTGTGCGACCAGCCGGCTTCGATGTAAGCCGCGACGCGGTCGTTGACCGCGTAGCTCAGGCTCGGCGACCAGCTCCAGGTGTCGGCGCCGTCGCTGCGATCCAGATTGAAGTACAGCGCGCCGGACACCGCGTCGCTGAAGTCGTAGCCCAGGGTGGTGCCGAGCGAATACTGGGTGGCGCCGTTGCTGAATTCGCGATCGCCGCTAGCCGCGGTGACGCTGCCGAGCACGGCCCAGGAAAACTTGTCGTGCGAGGACGGCAGCGCGATCTTCAGCGCCACGCCGGTATCGCCCGCGCCATGGCGCGAACGGCGGCCGTCGCCGTCGCGTTCGCGCAGGTAGTTGAACGGCGAGGTCGCCAGTTGCAGCTCGACGTGGTCGCTCAGCCCCAGGCGCAGATTGGTGTTGGCGCTGTAGGTGGTGCTGCGCGTGCCGCCGCTGTCGTCGCGCTCGAAATCCGGCAGCCCCTGTTCCCAGGCGAAGGCGCCCCTGGGCAGAGTGCCGGTGGCGAAGGCGATGCCGGGCCGGTCGAAGGAAGGCGCGTCGGCGGCGCGCGCCGCGTTGCCGGCGCTTGCCAGCGCGGCGCCGAGGATCAGCGCCGTGGCCGTGCGCGGGCTCAAGGCTGGGTCCACTTGCCGCGCTGCATCTGGCAGGCGCGTTGCAGGTTCGCCAGCTCCTCGGCCGAGCGCTTGTAGTAATGGATCTTGGCCTGCGCGCCCATCGGCGATTCGCACACGCCCTTGGCGCCGCTGGGGCAGGCCGGGACCAGCCGGGCGTTGGCCTGGCCGCCGAGTTCCTCCAGCCCCGGCACCTTGCCGTTGCACTGCTGCTTGAGCTGCTCGTCCGAAATCGGCTGCAAGGACTGGGTGCATTCGTTGATGACCATGCCGGCGACCTGGCCCTCGACATGGCAGGCGCTGGCGGCCTGCGCGAGCGGGGCGGCAGCGAACGACAACGCGAGCACGAGCGGTGCGGTCAGGTGGCGCATGGCGAAACTCCGGAGCGGACGTTGGACGGATCGCGCCGGGGAGACGGGGAATTCGCGTGGGTGCCGATCAAGGCGAGCGCGGCCCATCTCCCATGGACGCGGCGCCACTCTAGCGTGCGCGGCGGGGGCCGTGCAGCGATAGGGGTTCACCGTTGGGCATCGGATCGCAAGCGTACCGAAAGGGTGTGCAGGTATCTCGTGCCGCGTCGTTGTGGTGGCCGTTCCATGGGCCGCCAACCGCGATGGACATAGTTCTCGACGCGGACGTTCGCGAAATCCCAGATCTGCTGCCCGTCGCGATACTCGGTGTGGCTGGTCGGTCCCAGCGCCTTACGCAAGGCGTCGGCGCTTGCCCGGTAGCGGGGCTTGATCGCTCGCCAACAGGGTCGGCAACGGAAGAACTGGACTTCGCTCAGCCAGGGGTAGCTGACGAAGTTGAACCAGTAAGGCGCGGCATGACCGAACAAAGTGAAGCGCAATACCGTCAGGCCGTGCGCGCAGGCCTCGAATCGATCACGCGGAATAAGCTCGTACAGCTCGGTCTGAGTGATACGCCAGGGGATCGTTACCCCGTACTCGGGCACCGGAATACCGGTGCCTGGATCTTGTCTGGCGGACATCGTGCGGGGCTCGGATCGAGCCGGAATGCGGAGAGCTGGCGCAGTGTAACCCGTGCAGGGACGGCTCCACCGGCGGACTATTCTTCGTTGTTTCCGCGCCCCGGAAACCGCAACACCACCCCCGACTGCACATCCCTCGGCTCCGGCCGGTTCCACAGCACAGGCACGCGGCTCGGGCTGGGCGGTTCGAGTTCGTCGTTGACCGGCACCATCTGCGCGTCTTCTTCGTCTTCCCAGCTGTAGCGCTTGCGCGGCGGCAGCGGGTCGCTGAGCTTGAACACGAAGGCGCTGATCACGCCGGCCACGGCGCCGCCCAGGTGGGCCTGCCAGGACACGCCGACTTCGCGCGGCAACACGGTCAGCAGCATGCCGCCGTAGAGCAGGAAGGCGATGAAGGCCGCGGCGATGGAGGCGCGGTCGCGGCGCAGCAGGCCCAGCGACATCACCAGGAACATCAGGCCGTGGGTCACGCCGCTGGCGCCCAGGTGGTAGCTGCCGGGGTCGCCGAGCAGCCATGCGCCCAGGCCCGAACCCAGCCACATGATCGGCAGGGCGCGGATCGTCGCCTTCGGATAGACCGCGCCGGCCAGGGTGCCGAGCAGCAGCAGCGAGGTCGCGTTGGCGGCCAGGTGCTCGATCGAGCCGTGCAGCAACGGCGCGGTCAGCAGCCCGATCAGGCCTTCGGCCGACCAGGGCTGGACCGTGAAGGCGCGCACGTCGAAGCTGCCCTGGGCGCTGAACACCGCCACCAGCACCAGCACGAAGGCCAGGCTCAGGTTGAGGGCCCGGATCAGGCGCGCGCGGTCGGCTTTGCGCTGGGCCGGGGTGTCGGGGATCGGGGCGTCGGTGGGCAGGTGCATGTGAATCAGATTGGCACCGCCGCAAACCTTTACAAGCCGGTCCGGCTGGGCTTCTTTGTCCCGCGAACGGGACTGAGCACCCGGTCAAAGGCCGGGACCGGCGTCCGGCCCCGGTAGAATGCCCGGATGACTACCGAAATCCCCACCGTACGCCTCAAGAACGCCTGGAAATCCACCCACCCCTGGATCTTCCAGCGCCTGGTCGATAAGCCCGCCCAGCGGCCCAAGCCCGGAGCCATCGTCAACGTCGTCGGCGTGGACGGGCTGTGGATCGGCCGTGGCTTCTACAACGGCCATTCGCGCATCGCCCTGCGCATGCTGGAAAACGATCCCGACGTCGAAGTCGATGCCGACTGGTTCGCGCGCAAGATCGCCGCGGCGGTGTCGCTGCGCCGCGACGTGCTCAGGCTCGACGAGGTCAGCGACGCCTGGCGCGTGGTGCACAGCGAGGGCGACGGGATCAGCGGACTGGTGGTCGACCGTTACGGCGATCTGCTGGTGGTCGAGTACTTCAGCGCCGGCGCGTTCCGTCATCGCGAATGGATCTACGACGCGCTGCGCGCGCAATTCCCCGGCTGCCGTTTCTATGCCTTCGCCGACGAACACGTGCAGAAGCAGGAAAGCTTCGATTTCCGCGGCACCGAGCCGGTGCCGCCGTCGACGATCACCGAGTACGGGGTGAAGTTCCGCGCCGACCCGGCCGGCGCGCACAAGACCGGTTTCTTCGCCGACCAGCGCGAAAACCGCGAATGGCTGTCGCAGCAGGTGGCCGGCAAGCGCGTGCTGGACCTGTGCTGCAACACCGGCGGCTTCGGCGTCTACGCCAAGGTGCGCGGCGCCGAGGAAGTGATCGGCGTGGACATCGACGCCGACGTGCTCAACATCGCCAAGGGCAACGCCAAGCTCAACGGCGCCAACGTCAAGTTCGTCCAGGCGGACATCTTCCCCTACCTGCGCGACATGGGTAACGCCGGCGAGCAGTTCGACGTGGTGATTCTCGACCCGGCCAAGATGACCCGCGACCGCGAGCAAGTCATCGCGGCGCTGAAGAAATACCTGGACATGAACAAGCTGGCCTTGAGCGTGGTCAAGCCGGGCGGCTTGTTCGCCACGTTCTCGTGCACGGGCCTGGTCAGCGAAGACCAGTTCCTGGATATGCTGCGCCGCGCCGCGTTCTACGCCGGCCGCACCGTGCAGGTGCTGAAGGTGTCCGGCGCCGGCGCCGATCACCCGTGGCTGGCGCAGGTGCCGGAGTCGCGGTATTTGAAGGCGGTGTTTTGCCGGGTGTTGGATTGAGGTTGGCTCCCTCTCCGTGCTTGCGTGCCATTGGCTCGCGCGGCAGGCAAAGCCCCGACGCGTAGTAGCGCTCGGACCGGGGGGGCTGACGCCAACGGCGCGAATACTTCGGTTCTCCCGACTTTCGCGTGCCCTCACCCCAACCCTCTCCCGCTCGCGGGAGAGGGAGCAAGACGATCCGACGCTCAATCCGGCGCGCGAAACCCCGTCACATGCCGCGCCTTGTAGCTATCGGGCCGATACGACACTTCGCGCGCCAAGCCATCGAGAAATCCCGGCTCCCCGATCCGCGCGCGTTCGCCGGCATCGAGTTCGAGCGTGAGCTCGTACATGGCGATCGTGCCGCACAGCACCGACAAATAGCGGCGCTCGCCGTCGGCGTACAGCGTCCAGGCCCAATCGCATTGGTCGATGAGTTGCATTCGGTTTCTGCCGACCTCTTCAGCTGATCCACAACGGGACGTGGCCGACGACCATCCAACGACCGTGCTAGAGCGTGAGTAGTTGCAGTCCGCCGGCTTCAGTATTGCTCAGTCTTTCCACCACAGGATCGTCGGCGGATCCTCGGCCCGGGTCTGTTCCAGGCGATGCAGGGCTTCCACGTCCAGTCCCGGCAGATGCACGACCAGGGCGGTGGCGACTTCGCGATAACCGGGCCAGTCGGTGCGCAACTCCAGGCGCTCGCCGGCCGCGGTGCCGAGCTCGACGAACACCAGCTTGCGGTCGGCCGCGTCGATCGCGTAACCGTCGATGCCGTCGATGTCGTGCCAGCGGATGCCGTGCACGCGGCCGGCGCCGTCGTCGCGCCAGACGCCGCGCGGGTCGGCGAACAGCCGGGGATCTTGCGGGTCCATGGGTGCAGTCCTTGGCGCGCGACCGGCGAAGGCCGGGCGGTCGAGCGGCCAAGATTGGCACAGTGGCCGCGTTCGATCCTGTTCCGTATGGAACGCGGCGGGGGTGGTCTTATGGGCTTTTGCGACCGCGTCCGCAATTTTTCGGGCTGGGCGGGAACAGCGCCCGGGCGGCGGTCGAGACCGGGCTGGCGTGATCACGTGAAAGCGGGACGCACGGGTTCTGGGGGCGCGGCGTGACGCCCCGGCCTTCGCGTTCGTGGGGAGGACGGCAGGCGAGTGCACGGTCGCTGCATCCTTCAACACGCAGTCGCGGCCTTCGCATCGGCACTCGGTCGACACCGCCACATCTCGAACCACGAACCTCACCTTCGCCCGCACCGCTCCGGTTCGTCGCAGAGCCTGAGACTCCTCCGCCTAGACTGGACGCTTAGACTAGGCATGCGATCCGTGCCCGTCTTCAGAACGCCCTTGTCCGGCGTTCGGCCACGGAACGGCCTGTCCCCCGTACGTTCCACGAGCCTTCGATGTCCCCGACCGTTGCCCTGATCGCCATTTTGTCCGCGCTGTTGATCGGCGCCGCGCTCGCCTGGCTGCTCGCGCGCGCCGGCGCGGCGCGCGCACTGGAGGCCGCGCGCAACGAACTGGGCGCGCAGTTGAACGCGGCCAACGCCGAACGCGCGCAGTTGCTGGAGCGCAGCGCGCGCATTCCCGAACTGCAGAGCCGGCTCGACGAACTTGAAGCCGCGCGCAACCAGCTGCAGCGCGACAGCGGCATGCTGCGCGAAACCATCGGCCGCACCGGCGCGGAGCTCGACAAGGAACAGCAGGCGCTGCAACGCCTGCGCCTGGAGTTCGAACAGCTGGAGCGCGAGCGCGACGCGGCCGCGGCCGAACTGAGCCGGCGCACGGTCGATGTGGGCCGCCTCAACACCCAGCTCGACGCCGAACGCAGTCAGGCGCAGGAGAAGATCGCCCAGCTCAAGGACGTGCGCGACGAGTTGAGCAACCAGTTCAAGAACCTCGCCAACGAAATCCTGGAAGAGAAGAGCAAGCGCTTCACCGAGCAGAATCGCAGCCACCTGGGCCTGCTGCTCGATCCGCTGCAGCAAAAGCTCGCCGAGTTCCAGGCCAAGGTCGAGACCGTCTACGACAACGAAACCCGCGACCGCACCGCGCTCGGCGAACAGGTGCGGCAGTTGATGGCGCTCAATCAGTCGCTGAGCGAAGACGCGAAGAACCTCACCACCGCGCTCAAGGGGTCGAGCAAGGCGCAGGGTGCGTGGGGCGAGTTGATCCTGGAGCGTGTGCTGGAATCGGCCGGCCTGCGCAAGGGCGAGGAATACGACGTCCAGGAAAGCCATGGCACCGAAGACGGCGAGCGCCGCCCGGACGTCACCGTGCATCTGCCCGAAGACCGGCATCTGGTGATCGACTCCAAGGTCTCGCTGACCGCGTACGAAGAATTCACCAGCGCCGAGGACGACGACTTGCGCGCGCGCGCGCTCAAGCGCCATCTCGAATCGGTGCGCCAGCACATGCGCGGGCTGTCGGAGAAGCGTTATCAGGACTTGTACGGCCTGCGTTCGCTGGACTTCGTGCTGATGTTCGTGCCGGTCGAACCGGCCTTCATGCTGGCGGTGACGCACGACCGCAACCTGTTCATGGACGGCTGGCAACGCAACGTGCTGGTGGTGAGCCCGTCCACGCTGCTGTTCGTGCTGCGCACCGTCGCCCATTTGTGGCGGCAGGAAGCGCAGAACCGCAACGCGCAGGAAATCGCCAAGCGCGGCGCGCAGTTGTACGACCGCTTGTGTTCGTTCGTGGCCGATCTGGAAAAAGTCGGCGACCGCATCGGCCAGGCGAAAGACAGCTTCGACGCCGCCCGCGACAAACTCAGCCGCAACAAGGGCAGCGTGATCCGCCAGGCGGAGATGCTGCGCGACATGGGGGTGAAGCCGAACCGCGCGTTGCCGGCGAAGTTGGTGGAGTTGTCGGGGGATGACGACAGTGCCGTGGATATCGGCGAAGACGCACCGCAGCCGATCGAAGGAGCCGCAGGTTTACCCGATCCGCAGATAGATGAGTCGAAAGATTGAAGCCGAACAGACTCGTTCTATTTCATCGAGCCGAGCAACGCTGGCCCTGAGATACATAGCCCTTGGACTGGCCAAACGCATCGCTGAACTGGATCGAGTCGCGCACAACCGCCCCTGCGCAAATGAATAAGACCAGCGAAATCGGGGCCAGGTAACGCAGCTCCGTCAGCGTCGGTGCGAAAGACAGTACGCGCGGCGCAAGCAACAGTGCGACAGCGAAAATCTGCATGGCGCCCCCAAATGCGACCAGCGACCAATTCACCGCTGGACTGAATTCGCAGCGGGAATGGTAGAGCCAGCTGTCTATGGCGATGGCGGCCAGTACCAAAGCGAAAGGCCCCATCTTAAAGACGGGGCCTATCATTTTCCGGGCGATCGCATCGTTCATTGATGTCGCCAAACGTGCTGCGTAATCAACGCACGCCAGTACCATCCGTAGGCATTATCGGCATCGCATCGGCCGGGACGCTCGGGTTGCTGTCGTCCTGCAGATAGTCCGGCAACTGGGTGTCGCCGTTCTTTTCCATGCGGTCGCCGAAGATCTGGTAATCGCGGCGCTGCGTCCACGAATCGCGGACCAGGGCGTATTCGTCCTCGGCGCCGTCGCGCAGGCTGTCCAGCGGCAGCAACTGCGCGCGCACGTCCACCAGCTGCAAGCCCTGCAGCGGGATGCGGATGCGGTCGCGTTCGATCTGGCGCAGCGGGCTCAGCGGGGCGTCGCCGACCATGCCGAAGGTGTCGCGCACGGTGCGCGGACCGAAGAACGGCAGCTCGACGTAGCGCGAACGCTTCCAGCCCCACACGCCCAGGGTCTGGCCGAAGTCTTCGCTGCGGTTGGGCAGCTTGGCCGCGGTGGCCGGGTCGAAGATGCCGCCGATGCCCAGCGTGCTGTTGAGGGCGAAACGGCCCAGCGACTGCGCCGCCTGCTTGGGCTTGCCCTGCAGCAGCGCGTTGAGGATCGACACCGGCTGGCCGAGGTTGTTGAAGAAGTTGCTCACGCCCAGGCGGATCGGACGCGGCACCACCTTGGAGTAGGCGCGCGCCAGCGGCCGCGCCACGGCGCGATCCACCGCCATGTTGAAGCGGTGCATCTTGCGGTTGTACTTCTCCCACGGATCGTAGGCGCCGGGCACGTTGGCCGGCGCCGGCAGGGTGGGATCGGCGACCGGGTCGTAGGCCGACACGCCGTAGATGTCGTCGAAATCGCGTTCGGCGTCGGTGCGCGGGTCGCTCGGATCGGCCGAGGCGCCGGCCGGTGGCGCCTTCGACGGATCGATCTGGGCCAGGGCGTAGTCCAGCGACATCGGATCCAGGTCGATGCTGCGGCTCGCCAGCGCGTCGGCGGCAACGGCCGGTTCGACGGTCGCTTCGGCGGCGGCTTCGTTCGCGTTGGTCGTGTCCGGGCTCACCCCGGCCGCCGACAGCGCGATCGCCGAATCGGTCTGCACCGCGACCGTAGCGTCCGCTTGCGCGGGCATCGGTTGCGGATCGGCCGCGGCCTGGCCCGGCTGCGATTCGATCGCCGCCGGTTCAAGCGTCAGCGCCTCGGCGGCGGAGGATTCGGGCAGGGCAGCCACGGAGGCCGGCGCCGCGTCTTGCGCGAGAGCCGGAACGGAACGCAGCGCGGCCAAAGCCAGGGCCAGCGCTAAAGGGAGTGCGTGGGGGCGCATGGTTGCAGTCTAGTCTTCCAGGACAACGGTGGGGGCGGCCAGGCCTCGTCAGGAGGGCGTCGGCGACCGCAACAATGGGTTAATGCGACGCAGGTCGTGGGTCAGTGACCGAAACCGAGCGAGGCATCGAGCCGGTACGCCGCGCGCAACTCGGCCAGGCCGGCGGGTTCGCCGACCACGGCCACGTCGGGCGCCTGCGCGGCCAGTTCGGCCAGCAGCGCCAGCCCGGCGCTATCGACCGAGCTGACCTGGGTCAGGTCGAAACGGCGCGCGCCCGCGGCCAGCGCGCGCGCCTGCGGCCACAACGCGGCGGCCGCGGCACGGTCGAGGGGGCCGGCGAACACCAGCGCCTCGCCGTCCTTGCGAACGCTCGCCGCGCTCATCTCAGTTGCTGCTCGCCTGGGCCTGCAGCTTGCCGGCCTTGATGTCGGCGGCGACCTGGCTGATCGACTTCTGACTGAGCGGGGTGTCGAACTGATTGCGGAAGGTCTGCACGAAGCTGACGCCTTCCACCATCACGTCGAACACCTTCCACTGCGCGCCGTTCTTGCGCAGCAGGTAGTCCACCGGAATCGGCTCGCCGCCCTGGCGCAGGAACTCGCTGGAGACCTTGACGATGGCGCCGCCGCGCAGCGGGGTCTCGGACTTGATCCGGACCTGCAGGCGGGTGTTGAAGTCGAGCAGGGCCGAGCCGTAGCGCTGCATCAGGCTGCCGGTCAGGGCGTCGGCGAACTGGTTCACCTCGGCGTCGGACGCGCCGCGGCCGTGGGTGCCCAGAACCAGGCGTGCGGCGTAGTCGCGGTCGAAGACCGTGTTGAATTCGGTGGTGATGAACTGGCTCAGCGCGGCGCGGTTCTTGCTGAACTCGGCGCGGCGCGACTCCAGGGTGGACAGGATGCGGGTGCTGTTGGCCAGCACCATCGCGCTGGGCGAACCGGCGGCGGGCGCGGCCTGGCCCGGGGCCGCGGTGGCCTGGGCGAAAGCGAGGGAGGGCGCGCCGGCGATCAGAGCCGAGGCGAGGACGGTGGCGATCA
This sequence comes from Lysobacter gummosus, assembly GCF_001442805.1. Lineage (NCBI taxonomy): Bacteria > Pseudomonadati > Pseudomonadota > Gammaproteobacteria > Lysobacterales > Lysobacteraceae > Lysobacter > Lysobacter gummosus. The sequence continues at coordinate 82,419 of NZ_CP011131.1, forward strand.
GGATGCGCTTCATTTCTTGCTCTCGTCGGAGGGGGCGGCTTCGCCCTTGAGGTAGTCGGGAACGTCGGCGTCGGCCGGCTTGGCTGCGGCCGCGCCGCCGCCATTGCCGCCTTGTGCGCCGCCGCCGCTGAACATGTACTTGCCGACCAGCTGGATCAGATCGACGGCCGGCTGGGTCAGGAAGATCTCGTCGCCGGGCTTGAGGTTTTCCGGGTCGCCGCCCGGGGACAGGCCGACATAGCTTTCGCCGAGCAGGCCGCTGGTGAGGATCCCGGCCGAGGTGTCAGCGGACAGGGTGTAGCGCTTGTTGATGGCCAGGGTCACCACCGACTTGTACTTGACCGGGTCCAGCGAGATGTCGGCCACCTGGCCCACGGTCACGCCACCGATCTTGACCGGCGCGTTCGGGCGCAACGGGCCGATCGTGCTGAATTTGGCGATGATGTTGTAGCTATCGCCGCCGAAACCGAACTTGCCGTTGGTGGAGGCGATGGCCAACACCAGCAGCGAAGCCAGGGCGAGCAGCAGGAACGCGCCTACGGCGAATTCGATGCGGGGACTGCGGACGGACATGGCATCACCTTGGGGATAAAGCCCGCGCGGATCAACGCGGCTGTGGAAACGGTATGTCTGGAACGGTGTGGGTATTGCGAAAGGGTCCGGGCCGCGGAGGCCTTGGAGCCCCTCTCCCGCCTGGCGGGAGAGGGGTTGGGGTGAGGGCGCGCGATTTCCGCGCTGCAACCTCACCCGGGCCCTCATCCGCCCTGTCGGGCACCTTCTCCCGCTCGCGGGAGAAGGGAAAACAAAGCACCCCTCCCGCAAGCGGGAGAAGGAAAACGGCTTACTTGAACAGCAGCGCCGACATCACGAAGTTGAACATCAGCACCAGCAGCGAAGCATTGACCACCGCGCGCGTGGTCGCCACCGAAGTGCCTTCGATGGTCGGCTCGGCGTGGTAACCCACATACGCCGCCACCAGCGCCGCGGTCGCGCCGAATACCGCCGACTTCACGAACGCCATCAGGAAGTCGTCATAGAAATCGACGCTGTCCTTGAGCACCTGCCAGAACGTGCCGGCCTCGATGCCGATCACGTGCACCGACTCGAAGTAGCTGGCGGTGATAGCCAGGCTGCAGAAGAACCCGGTCAGCAGCGGCACGCACAGCACCGCCGCCCAGAACCGCGGCGCCACCGCCTTGCCGATCGGGTCGATCGCCATCAGGCCGAGCGCGGTGATCTGGTCGGTCGCGCGCATCAGGCCCAGTTCGGCCGCGATCGAGCTGCCGGCGCGGCCGATGAACAGCAGCGCGGTCAGCACCGGCCCCAGTTCGCGGTACAGGCCCAGGCCCAGCATCGCGCTGACCTGATTGGCCGCGCCGTAGGTGTCGAGCGCGCGATAGCCCAGCAACGTCACGGAAAGGCCGACGAACGCGCCGCCAACAGCGATGATCGGCAGCGAACGTGCGCCGATCTTGTAGATTTCGCGGATCAGCTCGCGGAAGAAGTCCGCGGTCGGTTTGGACGCGCGCAGCACCGACAGCGAGAACAGGCCGGCACGGCCCAGCGAGCGGGTGGCCTCGATCAAGGGCATCAAGCAGCCTCCGAAGTGCGCGGCGCGGCATCGAAGCCGATCGGGCCGTCGGGCTCGCCGCGCAGGAATTGGCGGACCAGCGGGTCGGTGCTGTGTTCCAGCTCGGCCGGCGTGCCCGAGAACACGATGCCGCCGTTGGCGATGACGATGGCGTGGTCGGCCACCGGCAGGGTTTCGTGGACGTGGTGGGTGACCACGATGCTGGTCAGGCCCAGGGTGTCGTTGAGGCGGCGGACCAGGCTCATGACCACGCCGGAGGCGATCGGGTCCAGGCCGGTCAGCGGTTCGTCGTAGATCATCAGCGGCGGGTCCAGCGCCAGCGCACGCGCCAGGGCGACGCGGCGGGCCATGCCGCCGGACAGCTCGCGCGGGTAGGCGTCGGCGGCGGCCTGCAGGCCGACCGCGTGCAGCTTCATCAGCACCAAGCGGCGGATCAGCGCATTGGGCAGTCGGGTGTGGGCGCGCAGCGGCAGCGCCACGTTCTCGGCGGCGGTGAGGTCGGTCAGCAGGCCGTTGCCTTGCAGCAGCACGCCGATACCCTTGCGCAGTTCGAGCAGGTCGCGCTGGTTCTGCGGCACCTGCTGGCCGAACACCTCGACCTTGCCCGCGGCCGGCGCGAGCTCGCCGGTCAGCGCCGACAGCAGCGTGGACTTGCCGCTGCCCGACGGCCCCAGCACCGCGACGATGCTGCCGCTGGGCACCGACAGATTGATTCCGCGCAGCACGCTGCGGCCGCCGCGATCCAGGCGCAGGTCGGTCAGGCGGACGATGGGCGATGACGTCGTCATGCGGAAAGACAATCCGGTGCGGGCGGGGCGAAGCGGGTGCGTCTACAAAACGGCGCAGCTTGGCCCAGCGAGGCTGAACGGGGTTGGAGCGTGGCGCCATTGTCGCAGCTTAGCGGTCTGCGCCCGGAGATGGGTCGGTCGGAGGGTCGGCGCAGTGTGTGAGGTGGAAGCGTGACGGGGGTGGATTAAAACGGTTTTAAGCGGTTGGTTGATTGTCGCCAAGAGCAAATCCCCCCTGGCCCCCCTTTTTCAAAGGGGGGAACGCTTCGATGGGGTGCGTGGTGTTTGACAGCGACGCAGGCTCGCACTCGACGAAGCGACGATCGCTCCGTTACCACGTCCTCTCAGGACGAATTCCCCCCTTTGAAAAAGGGGGGCAGGGGGGATTTGCTCCTGACCCCCAAACACAAACGCCACATCCCGCTCCTGCGCCCGGAGCCCCCATGCGGCAAGATGTCCGAATGTCCGCGCGCCCCGATTTCCGTCTCTATCACTCCAATGCGCTGGACGTGCTGGCCGGAATGCTGGCGCAGGAACTGCGCGCGCCGGCGCCGGGACAGGCGCTGTTGACGCCGGACACCGTGCTGATTCCGCAGGTGGCGATGCGCCGCTGGCTGCAAGCGACGCTGGCGCAGGCGCACGGCATCGCCGCCAATCTGGAATTCCTCACCCCCGGCGAATTCGTGCAACGCGCGCTGGAGGCGAACGAAACCGGCGCCCAGGCCGAGCGCGGCGAAGACCTCGACGCCGCCGCCCTGCACTGGCGCGTCTACGCCACCTTGTCCCAGCCCGCGCAACTGCGCGAACCCGCGCTCGCGCCGCTGCGCGCCTACCTCGAAGGCGACGATCCGATCAAAGCCTGGTCGCTGTCGGGCGAACTGGCCTCGCTGTTCGAGAAATACCAGGCCTGGCGTCGCGACTGGCTGCTGGCCTGGGACGCCGGCCACGAGCGCAACGACGCGCAGGCCGCGCTGTGGCGCCGCGTCGCCGCCGGCCGCCGCTATCGCGCGCGCCGCATCGACGACTACCTCGCCCGCTTCGGCGCCGATCACGGCGGCCCGGCGACGATCCCGCGCGGCCTGCCGCCGCGGCTGTTCGCCTTCGCCACCCTCAACATCTCGCCCGACGTGCTGCGGGTGATCGCCACGCAAGCGCTGGCCGGCACCCTGCACTTCTATCTGCCCACGCCCACGCGCAAATACTGGGGCGATCTGGGCACCCTGGCCGAGCGCCTGCGCCAGGGCGAAGACGCCGCCTTCGGCGAGGACGACAACCCGCTGCTGCAGGCCTGGGGCGCGGCCGGGCGCGATTTCATGGCGGTGCTGGGCGGCTACGAAGTCGTGCATCCCTCCGGCGAAATCGCCGCCTACGCCGATCCGGAAGAAAGCCGCCACGACGACCCGGCGCGCGACAGCCTGCTGCAACGCCTGCAACGCGACCTGCTGCACCGGCGCGCGCTGCCGTCGGTGCCGTGGCGCGCGCAGCTCGACCGCGCCGACGCCAGCGTGCAAGTCCACGCCTGCCACACCCGCCTGCGCGAGGTGCAGGTGCTGCACGATCAACTGCAGGCGCTGCTCGATCGCGATTCGCCCGAAGGCCGCCGCTTCGATCCGCCGCTGCAGCCGCGCGAGATCGCGGTGCTGGCGCCCGACATCGATCCCTACGCGCCGCATATCGCGGCGGTGTTCGGCGGCTTGGCCGGGCGGCCGGGGTTCATTCCCTATGCGCTGGCCGACGTCAGCCCGCTCGCCGCCGAGCCGCTGGCGGAAGTGTTCCTGCGCCTGCTCGCGCTGCCGGTGTCGCGCTTCGGCCTCAGCGAGATTCTCGATCTGCTGGCGACCGCGGCGATCGCCGAGCAGGCCGGACTGGACAGCGCCGGCCTCGACCGCCTGCGCCTGTGGCTCGGCGACGCCGGCGCGCGCTGGGGCATCGACGCGGCCCATCGCAGCCGCCACGACGCGCCCGGCGACGATGCCTACACCTGGGCGTTCGCGCTCGACCGCCTGCTGATCGGCCACGCCGCCGGCGGCGAGGAGGCGAGCCACGACATGGTCGCCGGCATCGCCCCGTATGCCGAACTCGAAGGCGCCTCGCTCGACGCGCTCGACGCGCTGATCCGCCTGCTGCGCGTGCTGGCGCGTTTCGAACGTGGCCTGGCCGCCGACCTCTCCCCCGCGCAATGGTCCGAGCGCCTGCTCGGCCTGCTGCGCGCGCTGCTGCCCGAACGCCCGCGCGAGGCCGCCGATCAGCGCACGCTGGAACGCCTGCGCAGCCTGATCGAGCGCTTCGCCAGCGACGCCGCGCACGCCGGTTACGACGGCGCGGTGCCGCCGGAAGTGGTGCGCGCGCATTTCCGCGCCGCGCTGGCCGAGGCCGACACGCGCGCGCCGCTGCTCACCGGCGGCGTCAGCTTCGGCCGCATGGTGCCGATGCGGCTGATCCCGTTCCGCGCGATCTGCCTGCTCGGCATGAACGACGGCGACTATCCGCGCCGCGATCCGGCCGGCGGCCTCAACCGCCTCGCCGCCGAACTGGGCACCGCCGCGCGCCGCCACGGCGACCGTTCGCTGCGCGACGACGACCGCTTCTTGTTCCTGCAGTTGTTCGCCGCCGCCTCGGACACCTTCTATCTGAGCTACCTCGGCGCCGATCCGCGCGACGGCAGCCAGCGCGAGCCGTCCACGCTGGTGTCGGAGCTGCTCGACGTGATCGCGCGCTACCACGCCGACCCGGCGCGGGTGCGCGCGCAGTTCACCGTGCGCGAACCGCTGCAACCGTTCGCGCCGGCCGCGTTCGGCGCCGATGCCGGCGTAGGCGCCGAGCCGGAGCCGCGGCGTTTCAGCTATCGCGGCGAATGGCGCCCGGCGGTGGACGCCGGCGCGCGCTCGCAGCGGCTCGAACTGGGTCCGTGGCTCGACGATCCGCTGCCGCCGGACCCGCCGCCGGCCGATGCCGGCGGCCACGACGGCGTCATCGACTATCGCGATCTGCGCAGCTTCCTGCGCGATCCGCCCAGCGCCTTCCTGCGCCAACGGCTGGGCCTGAAACTGCCGGACGAAATCGACAGCGCGGACGATGTCGAACCGCTGGTGCTGCCCGGCCCGGGCCTGTTCCGCCAGCAATTGCAACGCGCCGTGTTCGACGATCTGCTGGCCGGCGACGGCGCGATTGATCGCGACCGTTTGCAGGCCGCGCTGCGCGCGCGCGCGCTGTTGCCGTCGGGTCCGCTCGGCCGGCGTCAGCTCGACGCCTTGCTCGGGCAGGTGCGGCCGTTCGCGGATGCGTTCGCGCGCTGGCGCAGCGGCGAGGCGCAGGCGTTGGCGTTCGATCTGGATCTGGGCGAAGCGCAGCTGCGCGGCCGGCTCGACGATGTCTATGCCGGCGGCTTGGCGCGATTGCGTTTCGACACCTTGCACGGGCCCTCGCAGATCGCCCACGGCCTGGACTGGCTGGTGCTGTCCGCGCTTGGCGACGCGCGCCCGCTGGCGCAGTTCGCGCAGGCCGCGGACGGCCCCGGGCCGCATCTGCGTCCGGCGTTGTCGCCGCCCGCCGCCCAGGCCGCGCTGCGCGCCTTGCTGCGATTGCGCGACTACGGCCTGCGCATGCCGCTGCCGTTCCTGCCGCGCGCCGGTTGGCTATGGTACGAAGCTCAAGCGCAGGACCAGGACGGCCGCGGTCACGCCGGCTGGAACAAGGCCGAAACGCAATGGCACGGCAGCGCCCGCAGTTGGGGCGAGGCCAGCCCGGCTGGCGTGCAACTGGCGCTGCGCGGGCGCGATCCGTTCCTGGACCCGGAACTGGGCGAACAATTCCGCGGCATCGCCCGGCTGGTGTTCGACGCGGTCGTGCACGGACGCGACGAGGACGGCGGCGCATGAACCTCGCACGCGATCCCTTCCTCGACCTGCCGCTGGACGGCCTGCGCCTGATCGAGGCCAGCGCCGGCACCGGCAAGACCTACACCTTGGCCACCTTAGTCGCGCGCCTGGTGATCGAACGCGGCCTGCGGGTCAGCGAAATCCTCGCGGTGACCTTCACCGACGCGGCCACGCAGGAACTGCGCGAGCGCCTGCGCCGTCGTTTGCTGCTGGCCGCGCGCATCGCCGCCGACGATCCGGCCCTGCCGGCCGATCACGACGACGCCGAACGCGCGATCACACGCGAACTGGTTCGCGCGCAAGCCGAACAAGAAGGCGCGGCCGCCTTGCGCACGCGCCTGCAGCGCGCCGCGCGTGAGATCGATCTAGCCGCCGTGGTTACCATCCATGGCTTCTGCGCGCGAGTGCTGGCCGAGCACGCGCTGGAAACCGGACAAGCCTTCGCCGCGCCGGAGATGATCGGCAGCGAGCGCGAACTGCTGGACGAAATCGCCCTGGACCTGTGGCGCGCGTTCGGCAGCGAGGCGACCGCGGCGGAATTGCTGTCGCTGCAATGGCCGGGCGGGCCGAAGTCGCTGGCCTCCGACCTGGGCGCGTTGCTGCGCGCGCCGCTGCTGTTGCCGCCAGCGCCGGCCGAAGCGGCCGATCCGCTGCCGAACCTGTTGCACGCCGCCGACGCGCTGCGCGCGAGCTTCGCCCAGCACGGCGACGACGCTTTCGCCGCGCTCGATGCCGCTATCGCCGGCAAGGTGCTCAACGGCAACAGCTACCGCGCGAATTTGCCGCGAGATCTGTGGTCGGCGTTGAAGCAGTGGAGCGCGAACGGCGACGCCGCGCAGCCGCTGGATGAGCGCATCGAGAAACTCACGCCGGCCGCGCTGGCCGCCAAGACCAACAAGGGCAAGGACGCGGCGACGCCGGCTTCGCCCTTGTTCGACGCGGTCGCGGCGTACCTGGACGCTGCGGCGCAGCGCGATCAATGGCTGGCGGGACAGGCGGTGAGCCTGGTGCACCGCATCCGCGATGCCGCGCGCGAACGCCTGGCCGAACTCAAGCGCGTGCGCCGGGTGCAGAGCTTCGACGATCTGATCGGCGATGTCGCCGCGGCGCTGGAAGGCCCCGAAGGCGAGATTCTGGCGCAGCGCTTGCGCGAGCAGTACGCGGTGGCGCTGGTGGACGAATTCCAGGACACCGATCCACGCCAGTGGGCGATCTTCCAGCGCGTTTTCGCGCAGCGCGCGCTGTTCCTGATCGGCGATCCCAAGCAGGCCATCTACGGCTTCCGCGGCGGCGACGTGCACACCTACCTGACCGCCGCCGCGCTGGCCGATCAGGCGCCGCCGCTGGATCACAACTTCCGCTCGCGGCCGTCGCTGCTGCGCGCGATCTCGGCCTTGTACGCGCAGGCCGGCGAGACCGCGTTCGTCGATACCCGCATCGCCTTCCGCGAAGTCCAGGCCGGCGGCGCGGTCGCCGACGCCGACCTGCAACGCGACGGCGCGACCGCGCCGGCCCTGACCGTGCGCGCGCTGCCGGCGCCCGAGGACGGCCGCAAGAAACCCGAATGGAGCGCGCCGGAATCGCGCGATCTGGCCGCGCGCGCCTGCGTCGCCGCGATCCACGGCTGGCTGCGCGATGCGCGCGAAGGCCGCGCGACCATCGGCGCGCGCGCGCTGCTGCCGGCCGACATCGCCGTGCTGGTGCGCAGCCACGACGAAGCCGCGCGCATCCAGCAGGCTCTGATCGCCGCCGGCATTCCGGCGGTGGCCGCCGGCCGGCGCAGCCTGTTCGCGACCGCGCAGGCGATGGAAGTGCTGACTCTGTTCGACGCGCTGCTGCATCCGGGCGACGGCGGCCGTCTGCGCGCGGCGCTGGCGACCGTGCTGATCGGCCTGGACGGCGCGGCGATCGCGCAACTGGCGCGCGAGGACGACCTGCAGCGCGACTGGCAACTGCGCGCGCTGGCCTGGCGCGAACGCTGGCAGCGCCACGGCCCGCTCGCGCTCATCGCCGACCTGTGCGCCGAACACGCGCCGCGTCTGCTCGGCTTGAACGACGGCGAGCGGCGCCTGACCAACACGCTGCAACTGGGCGAAACCCTGCAGGAAGCCGATACCCGTTCGCTGGGCCTGCACGGCTTGCGCGACTGGCTGCGACTGCGCATCGCCGAGGCCGACGACAGCGACGAGAAACAGCAACTGCGATTGGAATCCGATGCGCACCGCGTGCAGATCCTGACCCTGCACAAGAGCAAGGGCCTGGAGTTCGGCCTGGTGTTCATGCCCTTCGTCGCGATCGGCCGCGAGCCGCGCGGCGGGCGCTGGTGCGAATACCCCGATCCGCAGCGCGGCCGGATCATGCAGTTGCAGACGCAGGTGTCCGATCCGCGCACGCCCGATTGGGACAGCGCGCGCGAACGCGCCGCCGCCGAGGCGCGCGCCGAAGACGCGCGCCTGCTCTACGTCGGCCTGACCCGCGCCCGGCATGCGCTGTGGATCGCGACCGGGCCTCTGTATCTGGCCCCGGCCTCGCCGTTGCGGCCGATGCTGGCCGACCTGGACGCGCTCGCGAGCGGACACGAGGGCGAGATCGTCATCGACGCCGCGCTGCCCGAACCCGCGCCGACGCCGTTGCCGCCGCTGGCCAGCGGCGCGGTGCCGCCGGCGCGCGAAGCGCGGCGTTCGGTGCCGCGCGACTGGTGGGTCTACAGCTTCACCCAATTGACCAACGAAGACGGCGGCGTCGCCCAGGCCGCGCAGGACGAGCGCGGCGCCGAAGACGAACCGCAGACCGCGGCGGTGGCGTTGACGCCGGGCGATGCGCGCTACTCCGGCAGCCGCTTCGGCAATGTCGTGCACAACGCCCTGGAGCGCGTGGATTTCGCCGCCTGGCGCGAGTGGACGCCGGAGCGGCCGGCGCCCGACGGCGCGCCGGATATCCTGGCCGCGGCGATGCGCGGCGAAGGCTATGTCGAAGCCGACATCGACGACGGCCTGCCGCTGCTGACGTCGCTGGTCGGCCTGACCCTGACCGCGCGCATGCCCGAAGGCGCGCGATTGTGCGAAATCGCCGAGCACCAGCGCCGCAGCGAAATGGAATTCCACTTCGCCCTGGAATCGGCGCCGGTCGATGCGCTGCTGGCGACCTTGCACGCGCACGGCTGGCTGCGCGATCGCCGCGCCTTCGGTCTGCGCCGCCGCCTGGAAGGGTTGATGACCGGCAAGATCGACCTGGTCTACGCCTTCGAAGGCCGCTATTACGTGCTCGACTACAAGACCAACCGACTGCCCGACTACGAGCCGGCGCAGATCGAGCGGGCCATGAACGAGAGCGAATACACCTTGCAGTCGCTGATCTACACCATCGCTCTGCATCGCTGGCTGCGCTTCAGACTCGGCGAGGCCTACGACTACGCGCGCGATTTCGGCGGCGTGCGCTATCTGTTCTGCCGCGGCCTGGATCCGGGCGACCCGGCCGCGGGCGTGCACGCGGACAAACCCGCGCGCGAACTCGTCGACGCCATCGATGCCTTGTTCGCCGGCGGCAGGGTCGCGCCATGAGCCTGCTCGACAGCCTCTACCGCGAAGGCGCGCTGCGCACGGTCGATCACGCCCTGGCGCAGTCCTTGCGCCGGCTCGATCGCGACACGCCCGATCGCGTGCTCGCCGCGGCGGCGCTGGCTTCGCAGGCGATCGCGCGCGGCCACGCCGCGTTCGATCCGCGCCGCCCGCAGTTGCTGACCGAAGCGGCGATCGAATGGCCCGATGGCGATCAATGGCTGGCGGCGCTGGCCGATTCGCGCTGGATCGCGACGCCGCAGGCCGACCGTCCGGCCGATCCGGCGGCGCCGTTGGTGCTCGAACGCGGGCTGCTGTATCTGCGTCGTTATCGCGAATACGAACGCCGCCTGGCGCAAGGCCTGCGCCGCATCGCCGCGTTCGCGCCGGCGCCGGCCGATCTGCCTGCGCTGGCGCCGCTGTTCGCGGCCTTGTTTCCCGATGCGCGCGACGACGACCGCCAGGCGCGCGCGGCGGCGTTGGCGCTGCTGCAGTCGCTGCTGCTCGCCACCGGCGGCCCCGGCACCGGCAAGACCACCACCATCGCGCGATTGCTGGTGCTGTTGATCGCGCAAGCGCGCCTGGACGGCGTGCCGCCGCCGCGCATCGCCCTGGCCGCGCCGACCGGCCGCGCCGCCGAGCGCATGGCCGAAAGCCTGCGCGCGGCGGCCGAACGCCTGTGCACGCTCGACGCGGTCGAGGCCTCGCTGTGCGATGCCTTGCCGCGACAGGCCAGCACCCTGCACCGCTTGCTCGGCAGCGTGCCGGACAGCCCGCGGTTCCGTCACGACGCGCGCAATCCGCTGGCCTTCGATGTGATCGTGGTCGATGAGGCCTCGATGGTCGATCTGCCGCTGATGTGCAAGCTGGTCGAGGCCGTGCCCGATGGCGTGCGGCTGATTCTGCTCGGCGATCGCGATCAGCTGCCGTCGGTGGAAGCCGGCGATGTGCTCGCGGCGATCGTCGATGCGGCCGGCGACGACGACGGCTTGCCGGCGGAGTGGGCCGTGCAACTGCGGCCCTTGCTCGGCGAGGACACGCCGGTCCAGCACGCGGCGCAGCCGCTGAGCGCGTATCGCGTGCATCTGCGTCGCGGCTATCGTCAGGCCGAGAGCCTGGACCTGGCGCCGCTGGCCGAGGCCACGCGTGCCGGCGACGCCGACACCGCGCTCGAACTGCTGCGCGGCGGCGTTTTGGCCGGCGTGCATTTCCACGAAGACCTGCACGATCCGCTGGCCGGCGGCGGGCGCGAGCGCCTGTTGTCGGCGTGGCGCGAAATCGGCGCGACCGACGATCCGGCGCAGGCGCTGGCCCTGGCGGCGAAGCTGCGTCTGCTGACAGCGATGCGCGACGGCGGCCAGGGCGCCGCGCCCTTGAACGCGCGGATCGAGGAAGCATTGGCCGGCAGCCATCGCCCGGCGTATTTCCACGGCCGTCTGTTGCTGGTGACCGAGAACAGCTATCGCCACGGCCTGTTCAACGGCGACATCGGCGTGTGTTTGCGGCCGCGCGGCGACGAACATGCGGGCGCGGCGACGGTGGCGTGGTTCGCCGGTGGCAGCGACGGCGTGCGCGGCTTCCATCCCTCGGCCTTGCCCGCGCACGGCGGCGCGTTCGCGATGACCGTGCACAAGGCGCAGGGCTCGGAATTCGACAGCGTGTGGCTGCAACTGCCGCGTCAGGACGCACGGCACTTGTCGCGCGAACTGATCTACACCGGCCTGACCCGGGCGCGGCGTGAGTTGCATATCGCCGCCAGCGAAGCGGTGCTGCGGCTGGCGTTGTCGCGGCACGCGGCGCGCGTGTCGGGGTTGTCGTGGCGGTTGGGGGCGTAGTCTTTCATCAACAACGAAGCGACGACCTGTTGCCCCCTTTGGAAAAGGGGGCGGGCGCCCGGCGTTGATCGGGGTCGAGGATGGCTTCAGCGCGGGGGATTTGCTTTTGCTGGGACAAGCAAGAGCAAAAGAGAAACCCCCCTGGCCCCCCTTTTTCAAAGGGGGGATCGGTAGGAGGGATTCGCTGAGGCGGGGAGGGCGTTGGGAGTCGGTGCGATCGATGGGGAGGTTTCGATAACCTCGCCGCCTACACCAACGCCGCATCCTCATCACTAGGCGTATCGTCCCGGCGCGCGGCCCCATCCTCGGCGCGCTTGGCGGCGCGTGCGGGCGTCTTGCCGGGGCGCTTGGCGTCCACCGCTTCGGCGATGGCTTCGATCGCTTCCACCACCGGCACCGCGATCGTGCGCGGTTCGCCGGCTTCCTTCGCCAGGCTGTGGGCGAGGGTGGCTTCGGCTTCTTCCGAGGCCTTGCGGAAACGCTTGGCGTCCGGGCACAGCACCTGCATGTAGTCGGCGTCGAAGTTCAGGCGCTCGACCAGGAAGTCCACGAACGCGCGCACCTTCGGCGATTGCACCTGCCCGCGCGGGAACACCGCGTTGAACTCGTACTCAGGGCCGGTCCAGCCGGCCAGCACGCGTTGCACGTAGCCTTGTTCGGCGAAGGCCTTGACGGTGACGTCGGCGGCCAGCATCAGCGCTTCGCCGCACAGCAGCGCGCCGCGCAGCGGGCCGGGGTCGTTGGCGACCATGACCGGGTCGATGACGTAATCGACGTTGCGCTCGCCGTCGCTGAGCGTCCAGATGTATTCGTTGTTGCGCCGCGACTTGGGCATCGCCAGGGTGCGGTGATGGCGCAGGTCGTCGGGATGCAGCGGTTCGCCGTGGCGGGCGAGGTAGTTCGGGCTGGCGTAGATCTGGGTGCGGAAGATCGCCAGCCGGCGCTTGATCAGGTTCGAGTCGGGCAGGTCGCCGACGCGCAGGGCGACGTCGATGCCCTTGTCGATCATGTCCACGGTTTCGTTGCTGAGGTTCATCTCCACCCGCACTTCCGGATGGCGCGCGTGGAACTCGCCCAGCAGCGGCGCGATCCAGGTGATGCCGACCGAATACGGCGCGGTGATGCGCAACCAGCCGCGCGGGCCGCCCTGCAGCTGGCCGACCGCGCTTTCGGCTTCGGCCAGTTCTCGGGCGATGCGCTGGCAGTGCTCGAAGTAGATGTTGCCCGCTTCGGTCAGGCCGAGCTTGCGCGTCGTGCGATGCAGCAGCTGCGCGCCCAGGCGCGTTTCCAGTTCCTGCACCTTGCGGCTGACCGTGGTCTTGGGCAGGCGCAGAACGCGCGCGGCCGCGATGAAGCTGCCGCTTTCGACCACCTTCACGAAGATCAGGGTGTCGTTGAGATCGTGAGCCATGGGGGATGGCCTCCTTGGTAATGGGGCGAAAGACAGACGGCGCGAGTGAAGCGGTTGCGGTGCGATGGCGGAAGTGCGCTGAGCGAAGACGATGGATCGTGTACGTGAGCTGCGGCGGGCCGGATCGGGAAGGATTCGGATATCGCCCCGGCCTCGCGGCCGGTTCAATGCATTGCCTGATCGGTTGCGCTGCGCGATCCGTCGCGTATCGGCGGCCGCTTCCGTCCGGCCTGGGTCGTGGGTGACGGCTGTCACCGGCGTTGGCTGATCTCATCCACTGCCGGGGCGGCCGCGGAAAGCCGACAGTGGCGCCATCGTCCTGTCAGTGCGTGGAGCCCCATCTGAGGGTCCAGGACCACCCCCGCTCTATTGCGTAGGGGTCGCCCGCGAGCCGTTCAAGGGGGTCGGAGGGATATTGGACCGTTTCCGGGACAATTATTCCCTTAATCGCGGGCTAATCAAGTGCTGTTCTCATCTCTACTCTGTGCCGCATATCGACAAGAGGCCCCCGCCATGTTGAGCCCACGCCAAGCCCGATTCGCCTTTCTACCTTTAATGCTGGTGGCCATGTCCGCCCTGATCGGGCTGGCTGTGGTCGTTTTCCGCCAGGGCCTGGCCCAGGGCGCGGAAGAAGCCTGGATGCTGGCCTGGGTGCTGGCCTTCACCATCGCCCTGCCCGCGGCCATGCTGCTGATGCCGGCGGTGAGCGCTGTGCTCGCGTATTTCACCCGGGATGACAAGCGTCACGTGATCGTCCCGGTCACGGGAGAAAAAGTCCCAGGGGCGGGACAATGAAAGCCCCCTTGGTTGTACTCGGTGCCACCGGCGGCGTCGGCCGCGGGGTTGTGCAGGCCGCGATCGACAGCGGCCGCCCGGTCATCGCGGTGGCCCGTCAGGCAGGCGAACTCAAGGCGCTCAAGGCCGGCTACCCCCACGCCGATCTGACCACCGTCGCCGGTTCCGTCGCCAACGACGCCGCCGGCGCCAAGCTTGCCCGCGCCCTGCGCAAGCTCGGCCGCCCGTTCGCGGGCGTGGTCGCCGCGGTGTGCGGCAGCGCCGAACGAGGTCGCCTGCTCGACAATCCGGCCGAATTCCTGCGCCGCAAGCTCGACGAGGATCTGCTCCCCCACCTCGCCGCGGCGCGCCACCTGCTGCCGTTGCTGGCCGAACACGATCGCGGCGGCACCTACGTGCTGGTCGGCGGTCCCGGCAGCGAGCACCCCTGGGCCGGCTACGGCCACCGCTCGATCGGCGCGGCCGCGCTGCGCATGCTCGCGCGCGTGCTGCACGACGAAGCCCGCCAGCTGTCGGTGCGCGTGCAGCTGCTGGCCGTGGACACGCCGGTGTGCACCGAGTTCAACCAACGCCATTCCTGCCCCGAATGGCCCAGCGCCCTGTCGGTCGGCCAGCGCGCGATGGCGCTGATCGATCACGACATCAGCGACGAGCCGCCGCGGCCGATCGTGCCCTACGCCTCGCGCGTGGTGTCGCCCTCGGTGTTGCCGCCGCGCGTACGTGTCCCTTCGCCGCCCGCCAGCCGCAGCGATACCCGCGCGCCAGCCAGCCACACCGAGCTTCGCAGCACCGAACCGTATCCAACCACTACCAGCCTCAACACCGTTCCAAAGACGACTTCGCCCGATGCATGTGCGCAAGGTCCGGACAGCCCGTCCGATGAAAAAACGCAACGCTGCCTCCAGGACGCGCGCGCCTTGCTGAAGTCGCTGACCACCCAGAATCCCAAACAGGAACCCACCCCCCGATGAGCACCAGTCATTTCAATGTCCGTTCCGGCCGACCCGCCGTCGGACTCTCCGTGCTCGCGCTGGCCGCGAGTCTCGTCATCGCTTTGGCAGCCGTGGGCTGCGGCAGTCAGGCCGCGCCCCACGAGGGCGGCGCGCCGCCGCCGCCGGACGTCAGCGTCGCTCAGGTGCTGAGCAAGCAGGTGCGTCAGTGGGACGAGTTTACCGGTCGCGTCAGCGCGGTGGAGTCGGTCGAGCTGCGCGCCCGCGTCAGCGGCTACGTCGATCGCATCGCTTATAAGGAAGGCCAGGAGGTCAAGAAGGGCGACCTGCTGTTCGTGATTGACCAGCGCCGTTACCGCGCCGAGCTCAACCGCGCTCAGGCGCAGCTGGAACAGGCGCGCGCCGAAGCGCGCCTGGCCCAGACCCAGGACAAGCGCGCGCAGACCTTGGTCGAAGCCAAAGCGATCTCGCGCGAAGAGTTCGAAACCCGCCGCGCCGCCAGCACCGGCGGCGACGCCGCGGTGCGCGCGGCCGAAGCCGCGGTGGCCTCGGCCCAGCTCGATCTGACCTTCACCGAAGTGCGTTCGCCGATCAACGGTCGCGCCGGCCGGGCCATGGTCACCGTGGGCAATCTCGCCTCGGCCGACCAGACCATCCTGACCTCGGTGGTCTCGCAGAACCCGATGTACGTCTATTTCGAAAGCGACGAGCAGACCTACCTGCGCTACAACGAACTGGCGCGCAAGGGCGAACGCGAAGGCGACAAGAACCCGGTTCGCATCGGCCTGGCCAGCGAGACCGGCTACCCGCACAAGGGCACGGTCGATTTCACCGACAACCAGGTCGATCCGACCACCGGCACCATCCGCGCCCGCGCGGTGGTGGACAACAGCGATCGCGCCTTCACCCAGGGCCTGTTCGCGCGCGTGCAGCTGGAAGGCAGCGGCGAGTTCAAGGCCATGCTGATCGACGACAAGGCCGTGCTCACCGACCAGGACCGCAAGTACGTCTATGTGCTCGGCGACAAGAACGCCGCGGTGCGCAAGGACGTGGTGCTGGGCCGGATGATCGACGGCCTGCGCGTGATCAACTCGGGCCTGGCGCCGACCGACAAGGTCATCGTCCACGGCGTGCAGAAGGTGTTCTTCCCGGGCATGCCGGTCAATCCCAAGCCCATCGCGATGGGCGCTCCGGCGCCCGCGCCGGCGGCGCCGGGCGCGGCGGCCGGGGCTTTGTGATCGCCGCGCGCTGAGCGACATCCCGAACCTTCGAAGGGTTCCTGCCGTCATCCCCGCGAACGCGGGGATCCAGGGACTTTCGGGCGAGAGCGTTTGAAGTCTCCCGATTCCCGCGTTCGCGGGAATGACGAGCCAAGGCAAACGCGAACGCGAGGTTTCAAGCAATCAAGGCCGACCTCCCCCACGGACTCGGCCGGGGACTCATGCGGCTCAACCCCGCACCAAGGAATCCGTCATGGACTTTTCCAAGTTTTTCATCGATCGGCCGATCTTCGCTGCCGTGCTGTCGATCGTGATCTTCGCCGCCGGCCTGATCGCGATACCGATCCTGCCGATCAGCGAATATCCCGAAGTCATCCCGCCGTCGGTGATGGTGCGCACGGTGTACCCGGGCGCCAACCCGAAGGTCATCGCCGAAACCGTCGCCACGCCGCTTGAAGAAGCGATCAACGGCGTCGAGGACATGATGTACATCAAGTCGGTCGCCGGTTCCGACGGCGTGCTGGCGATCACCGTCACCTTCCGCCCGGGCACCGATCCGGACGACGCGGCGGTGCGCGTGCAGAACCGCGTCAGCCAGGCGCTGGCGCGACTGCCCGAGGATGTGCGCCGGCAAGGCGTGACCACGCAGAAGCAGTCGCCCGTCTTCTTGATGGTCGTGCATCTGACCTCGCCCAACGGTAAGTACGACACGCTGTACCTGCGCAACTACGCGCGTCTGCACGTCAAGGATCAGCTCGCGCGCCTGTCGGGCGTCGGCGATGCGCAGATCTTCGGCGGCGGCGACTACGCCATGCGCGTGTGGCTGGATCCGGACAAGGTCGCCTCGCGCGGCCTGACCGCCGGCGACGTGCTGCGCGCCATGCGCGAGCAGAACGTGCAGGTCTCGGCCGGCCAGCTCGGCGCCGAGCCGATGCCCAACAGCGAATTCCTGACCCTGATCAACGCCAAGGGCCGTCTGCAGAGCCAGGAAGAGTTCGGCAACATCGTGGTCAAGAGCGGCGCCGACGGCGAAATCGTCCGTCTGTCCGACGTCGCCCGCCTGGAACTGGGCGCCGGCGACTACAGCCTGCGTTCGCAGCTCGACGGCAAGAACGCGGTCGGCATCGGTATCTTCCAGTCGCCCGGCGCCAACGCGCTGGAGATCCAGGAACAGGTGATCGCCAACATGGATCGCCTGTCCAAGAGCTTCCCGGAAGGCATCAAGTACGAGGCGGTCTACGACACGACCATCTTCGTGCGCGATTCGATCAAGGCCGTGGTCACCACGCTGCTCGAAGCGATCTTGCTGGTGGTGCTGGTGGTGATCTTGTTCCTGCAGACCTGGCGCGCGTCGATCATTCCCCTGATCGCGGTTCCGGTGTCGATCGTGGGTACGTTCTCGGCGCTGTATCTGCTCGGTTTCTCGATCAACACCTTGAGCCTGTTCGGCCTGGTGCTGGCGATCGGCATCGTCGTGGACGACGCGATCGTGGTGGTGGAGAACGTCGAACGCAACATCGAAGAAGGCCTGAGCCCGCTGGAAGCGGCGCACCAGGCGATGAAGGAAGTGTCCGGCCCGATCGTCGCGATCGCGCTGGTGTTGTGCGCGGTGTTCGTGCCGATGGCGTTCCTGTCGGGCGTGACCGGCCAGTTCTACAAGCAGTTCGCGGTGACCATCGCCATCTCCACGGTGATCTCGGCGATCAACTCGCTGACCCTGTCGCCGGCCCTGGCCGCGCTTCTGCTCAAGCCGCACGGCGCGGCGAAGGATGCGCCGACGCGTCTGATCGACCGTCTGTTCGGCTGGCTGTTCCGTCCGTTCAACCGCTTCTTCGCCTCCAGTTCGGAGAAGTACCAGGGCGCGGTGTCGCGCACGCTGGGCAAGCGCGGCGCGGTGTTCGTGGTCTATGCCCTGCTGCTGCTGGGTACCGGTTTCATGTTCAAGCTGGTGCCGGCCGGCTTCATCCCGCTGCAGGACAAGCTGTACCTGATCGCCGCGGTGAAGTTGCCGGAAGGTTCCTCGATCGCCCGCACCGACGCGATGTTGAAGAAGGTCACCGACGTCGCCGGCAAGATCGAAGGCGTGCAGCACACCATGGCCTTCCCGGGCTTGAACGCGGTGCAGTTCACCAACACGCCCAACACCGGCGTGGCGTTCCTGCCGCTTAAGCCGTTCAGCGAGCGCAGCCGCAGCGCGGTGGAGATCACCGCCGAGCTCAATCAGAAGATCGCCGGCTTCCAGGAAGGCTTCGCCTTCGGCCTGATGCCGCCGCCGATTCTGGGTCTGGGCAACGGCGCGGGCTATCAGATGTTCATCGAAGACCGCGGCAATCTGGGTTACGGCGCGCTGCAGAACGCGGTCAGTGCGTTCCAGGGCACGGTGATGCAGACCCCGGGCATGGGCTACGCCAACTCCACCTACCAGGCCAACGTGCCGCAGCTCGACGCCGAAGTCGACCGCGTCAAGGCCAAGGCGCAGGGCGTGCCGCTGACCGAGTTGTTCGACACCCTGCAGACCTATCTGGGTTCGGCCTACGTCAACGACTTCAACCAGTTCGGCCGCACCTGGCAGGTGATCGCCCAGGCCGACGGTTCGTTCCGCGACAGCGTCGAGGACATCGGCAACCTGCGTACCCGTAACGACCGCGGCGAGATGGTGCCGATCGGTTCGATGGTCAGCATCAAGCAGACCTTCGGTCCCGACCCGGTGCTGCGCTACAACGGCTATCCGGCCGCCGACATCGCCGGCGACGTCGATCCGCGCGTGATGTCCTCGGCCCAGGCCATGGACGTGGTGCGGGACGTGACCGCCAAGGTGTTGCCGCACGGCATGGAAATCGAATGGACCGACCTGAGCTATCAGCAGGACAGCCAGGGCAATGCCGCGTTGATCGTGTTCCCGCTCGCCATCCTGCTCGCGTTCCTGGTGCTGGCCGCGCTGTACGAAAGCTGGACCCTGCCGCTGGCGGTGATCCTGATCGTGCCGATGTGCATGCTGTCGGCGTTGCTCGGCGTGTGGTTGACCGGAGGCGACAACAACGTGTTCGTGCAGGTAGGCCTGGTGGTGTTGATGGGCCTGGCGTGCAAGAACGCGATCCTGATCGTCGAATTCGCCCGCGAACTGGAACTGCAGGGCAAGGGCATCGTCGAGGCCGCGCTGGAATCGTGCCGCCTGCGTCTGCGTCCGATCGTGATGACCTCCATCGCCTTCATCGCCGGCACCGTTCCGCTGGTGCTGTCGCATGGCGCCGGCGCGGAAATCCGCTCGGTCACCGGCATCACCGTGTTCGCCGGCATGTTGGGCGTGACCTTGTTCGGTCTGTTCCTGACCCCGGTGTTCTACGTCGCTCTGCGCAAGATGGCCGGCAACAAGCTGGTCTCGCACGGCGACCATCACAACGCTACGGAGAAAGTCCATGCGTAATCTGAAATTTCCCGCGATCGCCGTGCTGACGCTCGCGCTGGCCGCCTGCGCCGTCGGTCCGGACTATGTCCGGCCGACCCTGTCCACGCCGGACAAGTTCGCCCGCGGCGATGCGCAAGCGGCCACCGACGGCACCGTCGCGCCCGAACCCGACGCCGAGTTCTGGCGCGGCTTCAACGACCCGCTGCTGACGCGGCTGGTCGAGGAATCGCTGTCGGCCAATCACGATCTGCGTATCGCCCTGTCCAACTACGATCGCGCCAACGCTCTGTTGCGCGGCGCCAAGTTCGACCGCTTCCCGACCATCACCGGCAGCGCCAGCGGCAGCGACACGCGTTCGAGCTCCGACCAGATGCCGGGCGCGTCGAACTCGGCGCGCGATAACGAGAGCTACAGCGCGCAGGCCAACGTGAGCTGGGAACTGGACGTGTTCGGCCGGGTGCGCCGCAACATCGAATCCCAGCGCGCCGACGCCTGGGCCAGCGCCGCCGATCTGCAGGCGATGCAGGTGTCGATCGTCGGCGAAGTGGCGCGCAGCTATGTCGAGTTGCGCGGCCTGCAGGAACGTCTGCGGGTCGCGCGCGAAAACGCCGAGAACCAGACCGAGACCCTGCGCCTGGTGCAGGCGCGCTTCGACGCCGGACGCGGCACCGAGTTCGATACTTCGCGCGCGCGCGCTCAACTCGAAGCCACCTTGGCGCGGGTGCCGAACCTGGAAGCCCAGGTCGCGATCACCGAGCACCGTCTGGCGGTGTTGACCGGGCAGACGCCGGACGCGCTGATCGCCGAGCTGGATCAGGCCGGCGCGTTGCCGGCGCTGCCGCAACGTCTCGACGCCGGCACGCCGGGCGAACTGCTGCGCCGCCGTCCCGACGTCGCCGCGGCCGAACACCGGTTGCACGCGGCGACCGCGCGCATCGGCGTGGCCACCGCCGATCTGTTCCCGCGCTTCACCCTGAGCGGGCTGATCGGTTCGCAGGCCATAGACACGTCCGCCTTGTTCGAACGCGCCAGCGAAACCCGCCTGGTCGCGCTGGGCATCGACTGGTCGTTCCTGGACATCGGCCGCGTGCGTTCGCGCATCAAGGCCGCCGACGCGACCGCCGAAGGCGAGCTGGCGCGCTATCAGCAAAGCGTGCTGCTGGCGCTGGAAGATACCGAGAACGCCCTGGTGCGCTATGCGCGCGCCCGCGTCGAGGACCAGCACCTGGAGCGCGCCGCGCAGGACAGCCTGAAGGCCGCCAAGCTCGCCCGCGTGCGCTACGAGGCCGGCGCCGCCGACCTGTTCGAAGTGCTCGATGCCGAACGCACGCAGCTGCAGGCGCAGGACGCCTTCGCCGATGGCCGCACCCGCAGCGTCACCGGCGCGATCTCGCTGTACAAGGCGATGGCCGGCGGCTGGCCGGGCCGCGAGCCGGTGCGCGAAGGCGTGGCGCGCAATTGATGTAGCCGGGACCGGGATTCGGGATTTGGGATTCGCAGAAAGCGCGGGCTCGCCTTCGTCGCTTTCGCCGATTCCCAATTCCGGGTTCCGCACCCGACCGTTCCCCCTTGACCGACGACCCCCAGGCACGGCGACGCCCCCTCCCCCTCTCTTTCGCCGTGTCCTGTCGTCGGTCTTTTTATTTGGGCCGAGATTCGGGATTAGGGATTTGTGATTGGTAAAAGCAGCGATTAACGCCGGCTTTTGCATCGCCAATCCCGTATCACCAATCCCGGCCCCCAAGGCTCCGACGGGCCGGTCGCGGCGCCACCGCGGCGCGGCACTGGGTTCGGCCACCTGCGGACGGACGGCTGCGCGACCTGGTAGCGCGCAACCGCCGCAGGCGCCGCGGCCGCCTCGTCGGTCTTCCGCGTCGTCCGTCGCACGCAAGCGGCGACATGCGCGCCGCATTGCTGCGGCGATTCAACCTTGCCGGCGGCGGAAGCGAGATAACGCTTCCGCCGCCGGGACTGCCTTCGCTGCGATCAGTCGGTCGGCGCCGAGAACACGGTCTTCAGGAAGCCCGGCCAGGCCGATTCGCGCACGTAGCTGATCGGCCGGTCGGTGTTGCTGACCTTGTAGCCGTCGCTGGACGTGTCGGAGTTGAATTCCTTCGCGCTCTGCGGGAAGAACACGGCCAGGCCGGTGTCGCCCTTGTAGCGGCCGCCGATGTTGTTGCCGCTGCTGTAGTTGGCCTTGACCGCCAGCGCCAACGCGGCTTGCGCGTCGCCGATCGCGGCCTTGCTGTCGGCGTCGATCGCCTTGGTCTTGAGCAGGCTCAGCCAGCCGCCGATGTCCACCCCCAGCGACCCGTCGTAAGGCGTCATGCCCGTGCGCGCGCTACGCGCGGCCTGTCGCTCGGTGCTGGTGGTCAGGCTTTCGGCGACCGAATCGAGCGCGTCGGCGACCAGGCCGGCCTTGCTCAGATCGATCGACGACAGCGTGGTATGGCCGCTGGGATTGTTGGTGTAGTAGTCGCGGTAGCTGTCGACGACGAACCGGCCCAGGGACTGGGCCCCGGTGGTAGCCGGCTGCGCGCTGAGCTTGGCGAGGAAGCCGTAGTCCCAACCTTCGCCCGGCTCGAGTTCCTCGCTGCCGACCAGGAAGTCGGCGCGGTTGCGCAACTCGTAGGCCGGCTCGATCATCGCCATCAGGCAGGCATCGAAGGAGACGATATCGAGCTTCTTGTCGCCCAGCGCGGTCTTGATCGCGGCGGCCACGTCGGCGTTGTAGAGCGCGTTGCCGGTTTGGTCGTCGAAGGACACCGAGCGATGGGTGGATTTCTGGCTCGGCGCGGCGCGGAAGCCCTGGCCGTGGTTCCAGATCACCAGCATGGTGCGCTTGGCCGGATACTTTTCGGTCCCCCACTTGATGAACTCGGCCAGCGTGTCCTTATCGCCCATGTCGGTGTTCAACTTGGCCCGGCCCAGGTCCATCAACGCGCCGGCGGCGGTCGGCTTGTCGCCCTTCTTGACGCGGTAGCGCTTGACCCCGGTCCAGTTGCCGTTGCCGGTGTAGTAGCCGTCGATGCGGCCGTATTCGACCAGGATGTTGACCTTGTCGGAGCTGCCGACCTTGGCCATCTGGTCCCAGTTGTGGACGGTGTACTGTTCCAGATTGTTCTTGCCGTTCATGAACACCAGCACGTTCCACTCGGCTTGGGTGGCCTTCGCGCCGCTGGGAATTTTCCCGGCGATCGCCGCTCCGCAGCACGCGAACAGTGCCGTGGCGAGTAATGCTCTACCTAAGGATTTCATCGGTTCGTTTTCCTGAAATGGAGAAGAAAGGCCGCGCGCACGGCGCGCTTCGTTCACGCGGCGAATAGCGAACAAGCATTCGCTGTAGATAGAAGCGCAAGCAGGCCCATCGACCCCCCTCGCAGTGGCGAGGATTGCGAGCCGATAACTGTGACGTCTATTGGGTAACGCGACACCGATGGCCGCGATGCGGCGCGGACGCGGACATGCGGCGAAGCCGTCGCATGCGGCACGGTGAATTGCAGGCAAACCCGCGATGCATATGCGCGGTGCGCTATCGCATATCGCCGAGGCCGATGCTCCACATCGCAGCTATGTTGCGCGTGCCCAGGCTCATGGTGAAGCAGCGCATCGGCGACAGCGCGGGGTCAACCGCCGACCTGGGCGACCCAGTGATCGAGGTTGTAGTAGTTGGTCACCCGCTCGATCTTGCCCTCGCGGATTTCGAAGAACGCGCCGCCCGGCAGCACATAGCGCTGGCCGCGCGCTTCGGGCAGGCCGGGATCGGTCAGCAGATACTCGCCGTGGACCACATACTCCGCCGCCGCGCGGACGCCGTCGGGCGACACCATCACCACGATATCGCGCAGCTGCTCGCGGTAATGCCGCGCCATGCGCTCGATGAACGCGGCGAAGGCCTCGCGGCCGGATTCGCGCGCGCCCTGGTTGAGATCGTGCACGACGCCCTCGCCGAGGGTGGCGAGCATGCCGGCCCAGTCGCCGCGATTGAAGGCGGCGTAATAGGACAGCACCACTTCGGTGGCGCGGTCGTGCAGACGGGTGCCGTCGATCTTCATGAGCGATCCTGCGGGTAGGGCGGGGCAGGCGCATCATGGCGCATTCGGGCCTAATCGAGGAACCGCCGGCGGCGCGGTTCGCCGCCGTTCGGCGCCAAAGCGAAGGGCCCGCGTTTGGCGGGCCCTTCTCGTGTACCGCAGCGATGTCCGCCGCGCCGTTCAGACGGCGCGGAGCGGACTCAGATCCGCACCATCGCGCGCTGACGCTGGCGCAGCAGGCTGATCGTGAGCACCGCCGCCAGCAGCGCGGTGGTGACCACGAAGATGCCCACGCCCAGGTAGCCGCCGCTGACGCCGCCGGCGGTGGCCGCGCTGCCGGCCTGGTTCGGCACGAAGCTGGCCGCGAGCATGCCGGTGTAGTGCATGCCGCACACGGCCACGCCCATCACCAGCGCGCTGCCGAGCATCTGGCCCCAGCCGCGCAGGTTGAAGGCCAGCCACAGGGCGACGATGGAGGCGACGATCGCGATCGCCGCCGAAGCCATCACCAGCGTGCTGTCGTAGACGGTGTCGGCCGGCATCAGCATCGCGGCCATGCCGGCGTAGTGCATGCCGGTCACGCCCAGGCCCATCAGCACGCCGCCGATGATGAGCTTGCCCCAGTTGAATACGCCGGTGCCGGCGATGCCCAGTCCGGCCATGCACGAAACCACCGCGACCACCGCCGAGCCCAGCGTGATCGGCAGGTCGTAGGTGACCTCCACGTTCATGCGGCAGGCGAGCATGGCGATGAAGTGCATGGCCCAGATCGCGCCGCCGCCCATCGCGATGCCGGCCGCGGTGACCGCGCGCCATCGCGCCGGGCCGCTCGCGTTGGGAATCGCGATCGCCAGCTGCAGCGCGGTGAACGAGCCCAGTACCGACACTACGTAGGAGAGGATGACCAGCAATGGGTCATGGATGCATTGGATGGCGTGATCGAGCGGCATGGCGAACCCCCTGAGGTGGATGGGTTGAGCTGCAATGAATCGCCGCGGCGCCGTCCCGCGCCGTTGCGATAAAGCACGTCGGCGCATGCCCGGCGTGCCATGCGCCACGGCGGTCCTTGACCGTGGCGGTCGACCGGCGAACCGGTCAGCTTTCGAATTCGAACCGGCACGTCTCCGCGCCGGTGTTGCGGCATTGGCTTTCCACGACGTGCACGTGGGCGCCGTGCTGGCCTTCCAGCAGCCCGCCGAGCATGCCGCGCAGGAAATGGCAGCATTCGCCGCTCTCGCCGCGATGGCAGAAAGGGCTGTTGCGGACCTTGAGCACGTCCTCGTGCAGTTCGGCCTGGACCAGCTGGCGCATCGCCGGCAGGGCGATGCGGCGCACCGAGTCGGCCAGCGGCAGCTGTCCGCCGAGGGCGAAATCGCGTTTGTAGACCCAGGCGCCGACGCGCTGGCCGATGTAGCGCAAGGTCGCCTCGCGCTGCGCCGGCGGCAGTTCGCGTTCCAGCGCGACCAGCTGCAGCAGGATGTTGGGGTAGTTGCGCGCCAACTGGGGTAGTAGCGTTTCCACGCGCTGCGTATCAATAGGCGCAGCCGCGTGCCCCCCCGCCGCACCCGCCGGCGCGACCGGCGCAGCAGCCGCGGACGTCTGTCCCGCGTGACCATTGCCATTGCCGTTGTTGCGCGCGACCGGAGCCGGCGCGGCCGCCGGCGCGCTCGGCGCGGGCTCGTACGGCGAAGCCTCGAAGCTCTGCACCAGATGATGCGTGCCCAGCTTCTCTTCGAGCATCAGCAAGGCATCGGCCGGACCCCGCACGACCATGACCAGCACCACGCCTTCATCGCTGTTGAGCATGCGCTGGCGCAGCAGGGTGAATCCGTTCGCGATGACCACCTGCCCCAAGGCGAGCAAGAGGCCGTCGCGGCGGTCGGACACCACGCGAAACTCGACATCCACCATGTAGTACTCCCCTGGCCTGTGCGCAGGTCCGTCTGTTCCGACTCATTACGAGCGCGGCCATGACCAAGGGACTGGCGCGCGATGGCGCAGCGTGCCAGTTGCGTTAACAAAAAACGCAAACGAAGATCACAGAAAAGCCCGTTTTTTACGCAGTTTATGCGGCTAACACTGCGTGTCGAAGAACCGACCGCATAACAAACGCAAAGCGTGTCGGAAACCGGTCAAAGCGTTTGCGGCGCGAACCATTGCGCCGCCAGATCCAGATCGACGTTGCCGCCGGACACGATCAGGCCGACGCGACGGCCCGCGAACAACGCCGGATAGGCCAGCACCACCGCCAGCGGCACCGCGCCGGACGGCTCGACCACCAGCTTCATGCGCTCCCAGATCAAGCGCATGGCGGCGATGACCTGGCGATCATCGACCAGGCAGATGTCGCGCAGGTGTGAGCGAAGGATAGGAAAGGTGAGCGTGCCCAGTTCCGCGCGCAGGCCGTCGCAGACGGTGTCGGTCTTGCGGCCGGTGATGCGGCGGCCTTCGAGCAGCGAATCGTGGGCGTCGCGGGCGCCCTCGGGCTCGGCGCCGTAGACGGCGATGGACGGATCGTGGCCGTGCGCGGCGATCGCGGTGCCCGACAGCAGTCCGCCGCCGCTGACCGGCGCGATCACGGTGTCCAGTTGCGGCGCGCTGGCCAGGAGCTCCAGCGTGGCCGTGCCTTGGCCGGCGATCACGCGCGGATCGTTGAACGGATGCACCAGCACGCCGCCGGTGCGCGCCAGCACCTGAGCGGTGGCGGCGTCGCGCGCGGACTGCTCGGGTTCGCAATGGACGATGTCGGCGCCGTAGGCGCGGATCGCGGCGAGCTTGACTTTGGGGGTGTTGTGCGGCGCGACCACGGTGGCGCGGCCGCCGCGCAGGCGCGCGGCCAGGGCGATGGCGCCGCCGTGGTTGCCCGAGCTCTGGGTGACGATGCCGCGCGCGACTTCCTCGTCGCTGAGCGAGAACACCGCATTGCAGGCGCCGCGGAACTTGAACGCGCCGCCGCGTTGCAGGTTCTCGCATTTGAAGTGCAGCTCGCAGCCGGCGGCTTCGTCGATCACGCGCGAGCGCATGACCGGCGTGGCATGCGCATGCGGGGCGATGCGCGCGGCCGCGGCGAGGATATCGGAATAGGTCGGCGCGGCCGGATCGGCGACGGCGGAGGCGGGCTCGATGCCTTGCGGAGCGGAGAGATTGTTCATGGACCAAGCGTAGCGCAGGCGTGTGGAAGGTGGGGTGCGCGGCGTGGCGGAAAGGTGGACCGGTGTCCGCGGGGATGGGGCGCGATGCATCGTCCGCACCGGACAAGCGCGTCAATGCGCCCCCTTTGAAAAAGGGGGCGAGCGCCCGGCGAAGGTATGGTTGCTGTGCTTGGCTACAGGCGCGGGGGATTTGCTCCGCCGTGCTTTAAAGCAAAAGCAAATCCCCCCTAACCCCCCTTTTTCAAAGGGGGGAACTGCATCGACAAAGGGAGGGGGCCGCATTGTCCTCAGTCGTGGCGCAGCGCCGCGATCGGGTCCAGCCTGGCCGCCTGCCGCGCCGGATACACACCGAAGCCCAAGCCCACCGCGGCGCAGAACAGCGCCGACAGCAACACCGGGATCGGCGCCCACGCCACCTGCCAGCCGGCGAAGGCGGCGATCAGATACGCCAGCGCGACCCCGAACAACAATCCCAGCGCCGCGCCCGACACGCAGATCACCGTCGCCTCGCGCAGGAACTGCGCGATCACGTCGCGCCGCCGCGCGCCCAGCGCGCGCAGCAGGCCGATCTCGCGCCGCCGCTCCAGCACGTTGGCGAGCATGATGTTCATGATGCCGATGCCGCCCACCAACAGGCTCACGCCGGCGATCGCGCCCATCACCACGCGGAACATGCGCTGCGTCTTCTGATGCTGCTGGAACAATTGCTGCGGCACCACCAGGCGGAAGTCGGACATGCCGGCGTGGCGCTGATTGAGCACGGTCGACAGCACCCGCGCGCCGGCGGCCAGTTGCGAAGGATCGCGCAAGCGCAGCACGAAGCGATCGACCTCGTCCTCCTGCGGCTGGAACTTGAATCGTGCCCGCGCGCTGGCCAGCGGCACGTACACGCGGTTGCTCTCCAGCCCCAACTGCACGCCTTCGAACTGATCTTTGCTCAAGTCGCGATCGGCCAGCACACCGACCACTTGCAGCCACACGTGATTGACCTTCAGGTCCTGGCCGATGGGATCAACGCCCGGAAACAGATCCGCCGCCGCCTGATGGCCCAGCACCGCCACCGCGGCCAGGGCGCGATCGTCGGCGTCGGTCAAGGCGCGGCCCTTGGCGATGCGCAGCGACGACAAGTCGAAGTAATCCGGGCTCACGCCGCTGGCCTGGGCGTCGCTGCGGCCGGCGTCGCTGAAGACCGAATGGGTGCGGATGGGTTTCTCCGCGGCGTAGCGCTGCGCGCCGGGCACCACCGCGAGCGCGGCGTCGGCGTCGGCCAGGCTCAGGCCCAGGCTGCGCGCGCGGGTTTCGCGCAGGCTGTTTTCGTCCTGCGGCTTGGCCTCGGCGATCAGATTGTTGAGGCCCAGGCTTTCCACCAGGCGCAGCGCTTCGCGCCGGCTGCCTTCGCCGACCGCCTGCATCGCCACGATCGCGCCGACGCCGAAGATCATGCCGAGCAAGGTCAGCAGGGTACGCAGACGCCGCCGCCACAGTTCCTCGACCGCTTCGCGCCAGATCGGCGGCAGCCAATGCAGGGCACGGCTCACGGTCGCGCCGCCGGGGTCGCGCGCGCGGCCGGCTTGCTCGCGCCGGCATCGTTGCCCGAGGGTTCTTTCGGTGGCGCCGCGGTTTCGATCGCGCCGGCCTCGGCCAGCAAGACTTCATCGCCGGCGCGCAGGCCCGACAGCACCTGCGAGCGCGCCGGCCCGCGCACGCCCAGCTTGATCTCGCGGCGCAGGAAATCGCCGCCGTCGCGCACGCGCACGTAGTCGCGGCCGTCGTCGCTGTCGATCGCCACGTTGGCCACGCTCAAGGCGCGCGCGTCGAACAAAATCACCCGCGCCTGCAGCCGTTGCCCCGGCACCAGTTTGTAGCGCGCGATCGCCTCGGCCGGAATCGGCGCCTTCATGCTCAGATACTTCACCGGGCTTTCCTGGCTGCGCACCTTGGCCGCGCTGGCGACCCAGGACAGTTTGCTGAGAATCTTCTGCTCGGGCCGGCCGACCGGAAACATCTCCACGGCGTTGCCGACATGGATGCCTTGCGCTTCGATCTGCGGCAGGCTCAGATCCAGCTCCATCGCCGAGGCGTCGGGCAGGCTGCCGTAGTCGAAGCCCGCGCGCAGCGTCGCGCCGATATTGGGTTTTTCGCCGGACCAGTTGCTCGTCAGCATCAGCACGCCGTCGTTGGGCGCGCGCAGCTCCAGCGCGTCCAGGTCGGCCTGGCGGGTCTTGGCGGCGATGTCGAAGGTCGCGCGCTGCGCGTCGAGCACCGCCAGTTCCGCGCCGCCGCGCGCGCCGGACTGGCCGCGCTGCCATTGCAGGGTCTCGCGTTTCTCGGTCAGAAAGCGCCGGTCCTGCACGGCGTCGAGCACTTCGTTGCGCGCCATCGTGCTCAGGTCGGCGCTGGCGTAGCGGTCGGCGATGCCCAGCTGCACCGCGACCTGGGCCAGATCGACCGCGACCTTGCTCTGCGCGGTTTCCAGATCGCCCTGCTTGGCCGCGCGCGCGAGCAGATTGCGCTGCACGTCGATCAGGGTCTGGGCGAGTTCCTGCTTGCCTTGTTCGGCCGAGAAGCGCGCGATCAGGTCGCCTTTCTTGACCGCGCTGCCTTCGGGCAGCATCCACTCGACCTGACGCGCCGCCCAGTTGCGGCCGGGCACGTTCAGCGGCGTGGACTTGGCCGATTTGAGTTCGCCCTCGCCGCGCACGCTCAGTTGCAGCGGCGCCTGCGTCAGGGTTTCGGTCGCCGCGGGGGCGATGTCGCCGGCGCAGCCGCTCAGCCACAGCGCGGGGAGGAGCCAACCGAAGAGGCCGATAACCACCGCCTGCGCACTCCCAAGACCGCGACACCCCATCGCGCGCAATCCGCATCGATCGCCGCGAGAACCTGCGCGCAGCGCCGCAATCCGCCCACCCAGCGCCGCCCTCATCGCGCCACACCCTTCGCCGCCACCGGCGCCGCGATCTCCACCCGCACCGCCTGCCCCGGTCGCAGCGGCGCGCGCGGATCGTCGAGCTGCACGTCCAGATCCAGCACCGGCACCGGCTGCACCTGCGACTTGCTGCGCACCGCGCGGCCGACCGAGGCGATATGCCCGCGCAGCACGCTGCCGGCGCCGCCTTCCACGACGATGCGCACCGGCGCGCCGACGCTGACTTTCTGCAGATCGCGCTCGGGCAATTCGGCGCGCACCGCCAGCGTGCTCATGTCGGGAATCTCCGCCACGGTCTGGCCGACCCAGACTTGCGAGCCCACGTCGTATTTCTCGCCTTCGAAATTACTGCGATGCATCATCAGGCCGTCGCGCGGCGCGATCACGTTCAAGGCGCCCAGCGAGCGCTGCAGACGATCGACGTCGGCCTGCAGTTGCGCGCGTTCGGCCGCGAGCAGGCGGCGTTCCTGCCGGCGCTGCTCGGCCGACAATGTTTCGCGCCGCTGCGCCAGCGCCATCTTGCGTTCCATCTGCGCGCGCGCGACCACCAGCTTGCGGTACTCGATGCCGGCGATCAGCTCGGCCGGCTGCTGGGTCTTGCGCTGAGCTTTATCCAGAGCCGCCTGCGCCTCGGAGGTGGCCAGGCGCTCGCTGCGTTGGCGTTCGGCCAGCTCCAGGTCGAGTTTTTCCAGCTCGCTGTGTTTTTCCTTGAGCTGGCTTTGCTTCTCGGTGAGCTGCTTGATCACGTCGCTGCTGTCGAAGCTGATCACCTGCTGGCCGCGCTTGACCGGCGCGCCGTCGGTGGCGAGCTGGGTGATGTTGAACTGCCACATGCGCTCCACGCTCGGCGGCATCAGCGCCGAAGTGCGCCGCGCATAGACCTCGCCGTCCACGCGCAGCGGCGCGGCCGCGGCCGGCAGGCTCGATGCCAGCAACAACGCCGCCCACAGGCGCTTCATCGCTGCGCTCCGGCGCTGGGCGCGGCGCTGGCGGCGGTCACCCGCACGCTCATGCCCGGCAACAGCGGCAGTCCGTGCCTGGGCGGCAGATCGATGTCGATGGTGAAGTAACGGCCTTCGCCCCATTCGGATTTGCGGTCCGGCGCGCCGGCGATCGCGCGGATCGTCGCTTGCAGGCGCTGGCGCGGCAGGGCGTCGAAACTCAGCTGCACGCGCTGGCCGACCCGCAGGCCGCGCCGGTCCGGTTCCAGCGCCCAGGCGCGCACCTGCATGCCGCCGCCGCTGCCGACCACTTCGCCGGCGCGACTGCCAGGCATGGTCGAGCTGCCTTCGTCGATGCGTCCGCCGATCCAGTTGTTGTTGAATCCGTGCAGGACCACGCCGTCGCGTTCGGCGCGCACTTCCGACTGACGCAGCAGCGCGGCGTAGTAATCGCGCTGGATGACCAGCTTGTCCACTTCCAGTTGGCCGTCGCTGCGGCGCCGCGCGACCGCAGCGCGGGCGGTGTCGAGCAGTTCGTGCTTGAGCCGGTTTTCGCGCGTGGTCTTGTCCAGATCGCCCTGATGGCGGTCGTAGTCCAGTTGCGAGATCAGCGTGCGCGGAATCGCCGCCTCGATCTTGGCCGTGGCCAGCGCGGCTTCGGCTTCGGCCACCGCGACTTCGGCATCGACCGCCTTGACCTCGAGTTCGGCCAGTTCCTTCGCCGCCTTGGCCCGCGCCTGCTCGATCTTGGCTTCGAGTTCGGGGATCTGCGTGCCGGCCTGGCCCGGATCGATGCGCAGCACCACCTCGCCGGCCTTGACCGACTGGCCTTCGGGCACGAAATAGCGGATCGCCACCGGCGCGCTGTTGGATTGCGGCGTATAGATCACCTGCGCGCCGACCGAGCGCACCTCGCCGGTCAGCACCGCGGCGCAGGCCGCGCCCGCGAGCGAGGACAGCGCCGCGCCGACGACGAGGGATGCGCGCACGCGCATGCGCTCAGGCCGCCGAGTCATGCTCGACCTTGCCGTCGTGCAGGCGCACCTCGCGCGGCGCGCGCGCGGCGAGGTCGCGGTCGTGGGTCACCAGCACCACGGTCTGGCCGCCGCTGTGGACTTCGCCGATCAGATCGAGCACGTCGGTCGCGCTCTTGGAATCCAGGTTGCCGGTAGGCTCGTCGGCCAGCAGCAGCGCCGGCCGCAGCAACAGGGCGCGGGCGATCGCCGCGCGTTGTTGCTGGCCGCCCGACAACTCGCTGGGGCGGTGGCCGCTGCGATCGCCCAGGCCGACGCGGCCGAGCAGTTCGTGCGCATGCGCGTGCGCGTCCGCCGGCGGTTCGCGATGGAAGCGCAGCGGCAGCAGCACGTTCTCCAGCACGCTCAGCCGCGGCAGCAGATGGAAGCTTTGGAAGACGAAGCCGATGCGACGGTTGCGGATGTCGCTGGCGGCCTCGTCGTCGAATTCGGCCACGTCGCGGCCTTCGATCAGATAGCGCCCGCGAGTGGGGCGGTCCAGGCAGCCGAGGATATTGAGCAGGCTGGATTTACCCGAGCCCGATGCGCCGGTGATGGCCACGAACTCGCCGGCGGCGATCTTCAGATCCACTCCGGCCAATGCGTTCACCGCCTGCCCATTCATCTCGTAGCGACGATGGACCGCATCCAATTCGATCATCGAAAACCAGGCCAGAATTCAAGGAAAGCACCGCGACGGGCCCAGGCGGCGGCCGTCGAACCATCATCGAGGATAGTGACCGCGCAAGCCGCGCGCAGGTTCCCGGCCCGACGCGCTGGAGACGCCGAACCCGACCGCGCGCGTGAGTCGCGCAAGCCTTCCGCCGCGCCCGTCGCCCTGCGCGGTTTAGCTTACCGCGCCGCCGTCGCGCTCATTGAGCGGCGACATAGCGCAAACGTCTTGCACCCGGCGAACTGTGAACCCGTGCCGCAATTGCGAGGTCAGTCATCGTTAGTTTAGGTATTGCGCTGATCGAAGGTTTTGCTGCACGGTGCCTGGCGAGGAATCGGCTGGCGGAGCCTTCAGAGCTTCCGGTTCGCGCGGACGGGATTGTCCGCGGTCGGGACCATCAGGAAAGCCGGCGTTATGTCCGTCGCCGCGCTGTGCGCGACCGGACCTATTCAGTACGACTCACCCGAGACCCACAACAGGGGATTCCGCCATGTTCCGCAAATTTTCGCTCTGCCTTTCCATCGGTCTGGTCGTCCTGCTCACCGGCTGCGATCCGCCGCCGGCGCTCGACGGCGTCACCAAGGCGCCGGTGCACATCGACCTGAAGGCCGATACGCCCGCCGTGCCGGGCGAAACCCAGGCCTGAACCGTATAGGCGATGCCGGGCCGAGTTAAGCCCGAGTTCAACGCATCAGGCAGACTCTGAAATCCTACCCGGGGGGTCTGCCATGATCCGTAAACTTATAGTCCCATTAGTCGCAGCCGGCCTGCTGGCAGGTTGCGTGTCCGATTATTCCCTGCGCGGCGGCGGCGGCGGCGGTTCGTACTACTACGGCCGTCCCAGCGTCGACTACAACTACTACGGCGGCTACGGCGGTTACGCGCCCGGCTACGGGTACTACCCGTACGGCGAGTCCTATCGCTATCGCAACGGTGGTTACGGCTACTACGGCGGTTATCCGTACTACAACGGCTATCCGTACGGTTACGGCTACCCGCGCTACTACTACCCCAGCCGTCCGCACCGTCCGCCCAGCAATCCGAACCCGAGCTATCCGTCGCGGCCGTCCACGCGCGCCGATGGCGGCGTGTCCTGGCGCGACGCGCGTCCGATCGGCGGAGGCGCCTGGGCGCCGCGCAACGACAACCCGGCGATGCAGCAGCCGCGGTTCGCGCCGCAGCCGCGCTCGATGCCGCAACCGCGGATGTCGGCGCCCTCGGCACCGTCCGGACGTGCCGACGGTGGCCGCAGCTGGAAGGAATGGCGCAACGCCGAACGCTGAACCGTGACTTGCCGGCTGCCGGGGCGTACCCCGGCAGTCGCCGAAATTGGAACGGGGCGCACTTGCGTTCGGACCGGAGTGACCGCAATCTACCGCTACTGACCGCTTACGTCGTATTTGGACGTTTTCGGTAAGCACAGGCTTCTATGTCGGCGCCTGGCGAGGAATCACGGATCCCCCCTGTTCCGTCCCCGTCAGGCGTCGGCGCCCATTTCCCCGCGAGCGGGGCAAAACGAAAAAGCGCGCGTATCCACGCGCGCTTTTTCGTTTGAGATCAGTAAGTTGGCTGCGAGGCCCAACAATCGGCGGACGCCGTGGCGTGGCCGGTGCGCAGCGGCCCGGCGCGTTGGGCGCGGGCAATAAAAAGGGGCCGAATGTCCCCCGACATTCGGCCCCCCGGCTTCCCCCGCGAGCGCTTGGCCAGCCCCTGTTCCAATTCCAGCCGGCGTCTAGCGCCTGCCCCGCAAGGTGCATGAGTAGCTACGCATGAACCGTGCCAAGTGAGGCGGGCCGGGAATCGGGAATTGAGAATCGGGAACAGGTAAGGCGCGGCAGCGTGAGATCATGTCTCAACGGGCAATCGCGGCTTTACGCTGTTGATTCCCGATTCCCGATTCCCGATTCCCGATTCCCGGCCCCATGAGCGACTTCTACCAATACGACGTGATCGTGATCGGCGGCGGCCATGCCGGCACCGAAGCCGCGCTGGCCTCGGCGCGCGCCGGTGCGCGCACCTTGTTGCTGACCCATTCGGTCGAGACGGTCGGCGCGATGAGCTGCAACCCGGCCATCGGCGGCATCGGCAAGGGTCATCTGGTCAAGGAGATCGACGCGCTCGGCGGCGTCATGGCGCGTGCGGCCGATGCCGCCGGCATCCAGTGGCGGCGCCTCAACGCCAGCAAGGGCCCGGCGGTGCGCGCCACCCGCTGCCAGGCCGATCGCGCGCTGTACCGCGGCTTCATCCGCCGCGCGGTCGAAGCGCAGCCGGGGCTGACGATGTTCCAGGCCGCGGTGGACGACATCGCCTTCGACAACGGCCGCGTGACCGGCGTGGTCACCCAGACCGGCCTGCGCTTCGACGCGCCGGCCGTGGTCCTGACCGCCGGCACCTTCCTCGCGGGCAAAGTCCACGTCGGCCAGACCACTTACGCCGCCGGCCGCGCCGGCGATCCGCCCGCGACCGCTCTGGCCGCGCGCCTGCGCGAAGGTCCGTTCGCGGTGGATCGCCTGAAGACCGGCACGCCGCCGCGCATCGACGGGCGCAGCCTGGACTACTCGGTGATGGAAGAGCAGCCGGGCGACGATCCGCGTCCGGTCATGTCCTTCATGGGCACGCGGGCCGACCATCCGCGTCAGGTCTCGTGCTGGATCACCCACACCAGCGAGCGCACCCACGAGATCATCCGCGGCGCGCTGGACCGCTCGCCGCTGTACACCGGCCAGATCGAAGGCATCGGCCCGCGCTACTGCCCCTCGATCGAAGACAAAGTGGTGCGCTTCGCGGAGAAGGCCAGCCACCAGATCTTCGTCGAGCCCGAGGGCCTGGACGTGGCCGAGATCTACCCCAACGGCATCTCGACCTCGCTGCCGTTCGATGTGCAGCTGGATCTGGTGCGTTCGATCCGCGGTTTCGAGAACGCCCACATCACCCGGCCGGGCTACGCCATCGAGTACGACTTCTTCGATCCGCGTGGTCTCAAGACCACGCTGGAGACCAAGGCCGTGGCCGGTCTGTTCTTCGCCGGCCAGATCAACGGCACTACCGGTTACGAAGAAGCCGCGGCGCAGGGCCTGTTGGCCGGCGTCAACGCGGCGCGCTTCGTGCGCGGCGCGGACGGCTGGAGCCCGCGTCGCGACGAGGCCTACATCGGCGTGCTGGTCGATGACCTGATCACTCACGGCACCAGCGAGCCCTATCGCATGTTCACCTCGCGCGCCGAGTACCGGTTGCAACTGCGCGAGGACAACGCCGATCTGCGCCTGACCCCGGTCGGGCGCGAGCTGGGCCTGGTCGAGCAGGCGCGCTGGACGCACTTCGAGCGCAAGCGCGAGGCGGTCGAGCGCGAGAGCGCGCGTCTGGCGGGCGTGTGGGCGGCGCCGAACAACGCGCTCGGCCGCGAGATCGCGCAGACCCTGGGCATCGAGGTCAGCCGCGAATGCAGCGCGCGCGATCTGCTCAAGCGTCCGGAAATCGACTACGCCAAGCTGATGCAGGTGCCGTCGTTGGGTCCGGCCGTGGCGGAGGCCGAGGTCGCCGAGCAGGTCGAGATCGGCGTGAAGTACGCCGGGTATCTGGATCGTCAGCGCGATGAGATCGAGCGCCAGCAGCGCAACGAGAGCACGCCGATTCCGGACGGGTTCGACTACGCCGCGGTGCGCGGCTTGTCGCTGGAAGTGCAGCAGAAGCTGGAGCGCGTGCGGCCGCAGACCGTGGGCCAGGCGCAGCGCATTGCGGGCATGACGCCGGCGGCGATTTCGCTGCTGCTGGTGCATTTGACGCGGGCGCGGCGGGCCCGGGTGGCGTGATTTTCGTCCGGCGATGAGGGCAGTTCGGTCAGCGAACGCTTTCGTCGCTGGAGCAAATCCCCCGCGCTGAGGTTTCGCGCGGCAAGCTTTTTCGTCGGGCGCTGGCCCCCTTTTTCAAAGGGGGCGAATTGACGCGCTTGGCCGATGGTTCGAAGCACCGTTGCCGTTGCTGTCCGTCGTTGCTGTTCCCCCCTTTGAAAAAGGGGGGCAGGGGGGGATTTGCTTCTACCGAACGCCAGAACCCAACCCCACCCTCAATAAACCTTCCGATCCGCCTTGGCCGGCGGCGACCACTGATACAGCCAGGTTTCGCTGAGCGCGCCGCTGTCGTTCTTGAGGAACAGGCGCAAATCGATCTGTTCGGTCGAATCCCCGGGCGGCACCGCGTCGAACATCACCCGGTAACCGTCGATCTCGTGCAGCGGACGGCAGGACACGGTTTCCAGCTTGCCCTTGCCGATCTGGATCACCGGCTCGACGATGGCGTCGCGCTTGGCCAACTGCGCCAGCGATCCGCCGGCGAAATCCACCGCGAAGCGCTGGGAAAAATAATCGCGTTTGAAGCCGATGCGGCCGCCCAGGCCGGTGCGCGTGGAGACGCAATGCGCGAGCTTGGGCACCGCCGGTGGTTGCGCGCCCCAGTACAGGCGATAGCCGTACAGCAGCTCCTGCCCGGCCTGCGGTTTCTCGCGCGGATTCCAGAAGGCGACGATGTTGTCGAAGGTTTCGTCCAGGGTCGGAATCTCGACCAGCTGTACCGAGCCGGCGCCCCAGCCTTGCTTGGGTTCGACCCACAGGCACGGGCGCTTGTCGTAGAACACGCCGTCGTCCTGGTAATGATCGAAGTTGCGGTCGCGCTGCAACAGGCCGAAGCCGCGCGGGTTTTCGTCGCTGAACATGTTGAAGCGCAGGTGTTCGGGATTGCACAGCGGGCGCCAGATCCATTCGCCGCTGCCGGTCCACATCGCCAGGCCGTCGGTGTCGTGGATTTCCGGGCGCCAGTCCCAGTCCATGCGGCGGTCGTTCTCGCCGGTCTGGTACATGCTGGTGCACGGGCCCAGGCCGAGGCGCTCGATGCTCTTGCGCGGGTACAGCGCGCAATCGATGTCCATCAGCAGCACTTCGCCCGGCGTGATCGCGAAACGGTACGCGCCGGCGACGCTGGGCGAATCGAGCAGGCCGTACACCACCACGGTGTCGGAATCGGCCGAGGGGCGTTCCAGCCAGTAGGCGACGAAGTCCGGGAATTCCTCCGCGTGGCCGGTGCCGGTGTCGATCGCCAGGCCGCGCGCGGACTGGCCGTACTGGCCTTCCACGCCGACCGCGCGGAAATAGCTCGCGCCCAGGAACGCGGCGAAATCGCGCTCGGGATCCTTGCGGGTGTTGAGGCGGAAACCGGCGAAGCCCAGGTCGGCCGGCAATGGCTTGCCCTGGATGCCGCTGCGCGCGCGGTCGAACATTTCCGGGTCGTAGGCGATCTCGCGCGCCTGGCCGCCGGCGAGTTCGTACATGCGCACCGGCGACTTGAAGAACAGGCCCAGATGGAAGAACTGCGCCAGGAACTTGCCGTCGCCGCCGCCCCACAGGGCGTGATCGCGGCGAAAGCGGATCGACTGGTACTGGTCCCAGTTCAACGCCGCCAGCGCCGGCGGCAAGGTGGTGCTGCGCGGCGCGTAGGCCTTCGAGGCCAGCGCGCGGGCCTGGCCCTTGAGGGTGGCGAAGTCGAACGGCTGCGCCGCGCCGAGCTTGGTCGCGGCCGGGCCGGTCAGCGCGAGCGCGGGCAGGGGCAGGCCGAAGGCGGCCAGGGCGCCGGCCGCGGATTTGAGGAACTGGCGTCGGATCATGAGGCCGGCGACGTCGTGGCTGGGGGGTTGAGCATGCTAGCCAATCCGGGTGCGATGGTGGTTAGCGCGGTGTTTAGGGCGGGGTGTGTGTCGCGGTTGCGGGCGCGGGCCCTCATCCGCCCTTCGGGCACCTTCTCCCGCATGCGGGAGAAGGGACGCGCGGTGTCTGCTCCCTCTCCCGCTTGCGGGAGAGGGCCGGGGTGAGGGCACGCGCAACCTCGGCAAAAAAGCGCCCACTCCCGAAGCCTCTTAGAATATCGCCATGCTTCGACTCACCGACCTCCGCCTGCCGCTCGACCACCCGGCCAGCGCGCTTACCGACGCCATCCTCGCCCGCCTGGGCATCGCCGCGACGGACCTCACCGGTTACACCATCGCCAAGCGCAGCTATGACGCGCGCAAGCGCGGCGGCATCGTGCTGATCTATTCGCTGGACGTGGACACGCCGCGCGAGGCGGAAATCCTCCAACGCCTGGGCCCCGACGCGTCCGCCGCGCCAGCGCCCAAGGGCGGCAAGAACAGCGGCAAGAACCCCGCCCCCGCCGACACCGGCAAGGTGCTGCCCACGCCCGACACCGCGTATAAATTCGTCGCCCGCGCGCCGGCCGCGCTGCCGCTGCGGCCGATCGTGATCGGCATGGGCCCGTGCGGCCTGTTCGCCGGCCTGATCCTGGCGCAGATGGGCTTCAAGCCGATCATTCTCGAACGCGGCAAGGCCGTGCGCGAACGCACCGTGGACACCTTCGGCCTGTGGCGCAAGCGCGTGCTCAATCCCGAGTCGAACGTGCAGTTCGGCGAAGGCGGCGCGGGCACCTTCTCCGACGGCAAGCTCTACAGCCAGATCAGCGACAAGCTGCATCACGGCCGCAAGGTGCTGACCGAATTCGTCCTGGCCGGCGCGCCGGAAGAAATCCTCTACGTCAGCAAGCCGCACATCGGCACCTTCCGCCTGGTGTCGATGGTCGAGAACATGCGCGCGACGATCGAATCGCTGGGCGGCGAAATCCGCTTCTCGCAGCGGGTCGAGGACGTGCTGATCGAAGACGGGCAACTGCGCGGCGTGACGCTGGCCGACGGCGCGCAACTGCGCGCCGACCACGTCGTGTTCGCGGTCGGCCACAGCGCGCGCGACACCTTCAAGATGCTGCACGAGCGCGGCGTGTTCATGGAGGCCAAGCCGTTCTCGATCGGATTCCGTATCGAACACCCGCAATCGCTGATCGACGCCGCGCGTTTCGGCCCGCAGGCCGGTCACGAGATTCTCGGCGCGGCCGACTACAAGCTGGTGCATCACTGCCGCAACGGCCGTTCGGTCTACAGCTTCTGCATGTGCCCGGGTGGCACCGTGGTCGCCGCCGCCAGCGAGCCCGGCCGCGTGGTCACCAACGGCATGAGCCAGTACTCGCGCAACGAACGCAACGCCAACGCGGCGATCGTGGTCGGCATCACTCCGGACGACTTCAAGCCCTTCGACGACAGCGGCAGCCCGCTGGCCGGCATCGCCCTGCAGCGGCATTGGGAGGCGCAGGCCTTCGCCCTGGGCGGCGGCGAGTACGAAGCGCCGGGCCAGCGCGTCGGCGATTTCCTCGCCGGCCGCGCATCGACCGCGCTCGGCGCGGTGCAGCCCTCGTATACGCCGGGCGTGCGCCTGAGCGATCTGAGCGCGTCGCTGCCCGACTACGCGATCGCCGCGATCCGCGAAGCGCTGCCGGCCTTCGACAAGCAGATCAAGGGCTTCGCCATGGCCGATGCGATGCTCACCGGCGTGGAGACGCGCACGTCCTCGCCGCTGCGCATCACCCGCGGCACCGATGGCCACAGCCTCAACACGCGCGGCCTGTTCCCGGCCGGCGAGGGTGCCGGTTACGCCGGCGGCATCCTGTCGGCGGCGGTGGACGGGATCAAGACCGCCGAAGCGGTGGCGATGAGCATCCTGGCCGGCGCGGCGCGTTCGGCGTAACCGCGCCGCGCCCGCGCCGTCCGATCCGCGCATCGCGGCGCCGCGTACCCTGACTTCCGGCCATGTCGCGGCGCGGACGCGCCACGTATGTTCGTGCCACATCCCTGCAAGCGGAGTGGTCATGCGCCTGTGGTTCTCGGCCGCGCTGTGCGCCGGCCTGTGTGTCGCGCCGTTGCCGTTCGCATCGGCGGACGCGGCGACGGCGGCAGTCGCTGCCTCCAGGCCCGCCTCCGCGGCCGAAGTCGCGACCTATGCGCGGACCTTGTTGGCCGACAGCGTTCCCGAGGGCGGGCCGGGCATCGTGGTCCTGGTCGCGCGCGGCGACCAGGTGCTGTACCGCGGCGCGCGCGGTCTGGCCAATATCGAACTCGGCGTGCCGCTGACGCCCGACCAGGTGTTCCGCCTGGGCTCGGTGACGAAACAATTCGCCGCGGCCGGGGTGATGAAGCTGGTCGAAGCCGGCAAGGTCGGTCTCGACGATCCGCTGTCCAAGTACGTGAAGGATTTCCCCAACGGCGACGCGATCAGCGTGCGCCAGCTGCTCAATCACACCTCCGGGGTGAAGAGCTATACCGGCATCGACGGTTACATGCACGAGTCGATCAAGCGCGATCTGAGCACCCGGGCGATGATCGATGTGTTCAAGGACCTGCCGGTGGATTTCGCGCCGGGGCAGGGCTACGCCTACAACAACTCGGGCTATGTGCTGGTCGGCGCGGTGATCGAGGCGGCGAGCGGACAACGCTGGTACGACTATCTCGACCAGGCCCTGTTCAAGCCGCTGGGTCTGAAGCACACGCGCTACGGCGACGTGCATGCGCTGATTCCGGGCTACGTCGGCGGCTACACCCGCGGCGACGGCGGCAACGCGCCGATGAATTATCTCGACATGAGCCAGCCGCACGCGGCCGGCGCGCTGGTGTCCTCGCTCGACGACCTGCTGCGCTGGAACCTGGCGCTGCACAACGGCCAGGTGCTCAAGCCCGACAGCTATCGGGCGATGACCACGCCCGAAGGCAAGGCGCGCGAAGACGGCTACGGCTATGGCATCGGCAAGGCCTATGCGCACGGCCATGGCGGTTGGGGCCACGGCGGCGGCATCTTTGGTTTCGCCACGTTCCTGCTCTATCTGCCCGACGGCAAGACCACGGTGGCGGTGTTGTCCAATTCCGATTCCGCGCTCAAGGACGGCGTCAATCCGGAAGGCCTGGCGCGCAGGCTGGCCGCGGTCGCTCTGGGCGATCCGTATCCGGCGGTGACCGCGGTGCCGGTGGATGCGGCCACGCTCAAGCAGGCCGAAGGCGTGTACCGGAAGAATCCGCAGCTCGCCTGGGCGCTGCGGGTGGTCGATGGCGTGCTGACCCAGCAGCGCCTGGGCGGCTCGCGCATCGCGCTCACGCCGGTGGCGCGCGACACCTACGCCTATCCCAACGGCCTGTCGCGGCTGCAATTGCAGCGCGACGGCCAGGGTGCCGTCACCGCCATGCGTTACTTCGGCGACGGCATCGGCGAGAGCCAGTTGACCGCGCGCAGCGACGAGCCCTTGCCCCAGCCGTGACCCATCGGCCGGGCTGTCGCGCCACCTGAGGCGGCACCGGCGCCGCGCGGCCGGCCGCGCCGCACGCAAGGATGTCCCCATCCTGCGCAAGCGGTGTGCGCAATCAGTCGCCCCCGCGCCGGCTTCGCCGTTCTATGCCCAATGGCAGGAGGCAAGCGCGGGCGCATGGTTAGGATGCTCAATCCAGTCCCGCGCGTCGCCGGAGTTCCGTCCATGCTTCGACCCTGCCTTGCCCTGTTGCCTCTGATGATCGCCGCGGCGCTGCCGCTGTCGGCCGCGCGCGCACAGACCGCGGCGCCGCGCGACACGCCGTATCCGGGCACCTTGCAGCTGCAGGTCGACGCCACCGACATCGCCCGGCGTGTGCTGCACGCGCGCCAGCGCATCCCGGTCCAGGCCGGCCCCTTGACCTTGCTGTTCCCGCAGTGGATCCAGGGCAACCACTCGCCGACCGGGCCGATCGACAAGCTCGCCGGCCTGCGCATCAGCGGCAACGGCCAGCCGATCGAATGGTCGCGCGATCCGCTCGACGTCTACGCCTTCAAGCTCGACGTGCCGCAGGGCGTGGGCGAGATCGAACTGAGCTTCGACATGCTCACTCCGACCGGCAACAACCAGGGCCGGGTGGTGATGACCGCGGACATGCTCAACGTGCAATGGAACCAGGTCGCGCTGTATCCGGCCGGTTACTACGCGCGCGGCATCCAGATCGCGCCGACCCTGAAATTGCCGGCCGGCTGGCAGGCCGGCACCGCGCTCGAACTGGAATCGCGCCAGGGCGACACCTTGCGTTATCGCACGGTGCCGTTCGACACCCTGCTCGATTCGCCGGTTTACGCCGGCCGCTACTACAAGCAGATCGATCTCGACCCGGGCGCGAAAACCCCGGTGCGGCTCAATGTCGTCGCCGACGCGGCGAAGTTTCTCGAAGCCAAGCCCGAGCAGATCAAGCTGCATCGCGAACTGGTCGCGCAGGCCTACAAGCTGTTCGGCTCGCATCAATACGATCACTACGATTTCCTGCTCTCGCTGTCCGCGCAGATGGGCGGCAACGGCCTGGAGCACCATCGCTCCAGCGAGAACGGCGTAGACACGGATTACTTCACCGGTTGGGACGGCGCCAGCGTCACCGGCCGCGATCTGCTCGCGCACGAGTTCGTGCATTCGTGGAACGGCAAATACCGCCGCCCGGCCGGCGTGACCGCGACCAATTTCAATCAGCCGCTCAGCGACGGCCTGCTGTGGGTCTACGAGGGCCAGACCCAGTACTGGGGTTATGTGCTGACCGCGCGCGCCGGCTTGTGGAAGCCGGAGATGGCGCGCGAGGCGCTGGCGATGGTGGTGGCGCGCTACGCCGACGATCGCCCCGGCCTGGCCTGGCGTTCGATCCAGGACACCACCATGGACCCGGTGATCGCGATGCGCCGGCCGAAGTCGTACCAGAGCTATCAGCTCAGCGAGGACTACTACAGCGGTGGTCAGCTGGTCTGGCTCGCGGTCGATGCCAAGCTGCGCGCGCTGACCGGCGAGAAGCGGTCGCTCGACGATTTCGCCCGCGATTTCTTCCGCGGCGAGAACGGCGACTATCAGGTCAAGCCGTACGAATTCGACGATGTGGTCGCGTCCTTGAACAAGGTCGCGCATTTCGACTGGGCCGCGTTCCTGCGCGAGCGCATCGATGCCAAGGCCTCGCCGCTGGACGGCGTGGCGGCGAGCGGCTGGAAGCTTGTCTACACCGACAAGCCGGGCGATTTCGTCAAATTCGCCGAGGCAGATCGCAAGTACACCGACCTGACCTATTCGCTGGGCCTGAATCTGTCCAGCGACGGCACCATCAACGCGGTGCGCTGGGACGGGCCGGCGTTCAACGCCGGTATCGCGCCGAGCAGCACGCTGATCGCGGTCAATGGCTACACCGGCAACGGCGAACGGCTCAAGGACGCGGTGACCGCGGCCAAGGACGGGCAGCATCCGATCGAGCTGATCATCAAGAATGCCGATGTGATCAAGACCATGCGCATCGATTACCGCGGCGGCTTGCGTTATCCCAAGCTCGAGCGGATCGAAGGCACGCCGGACCGGCTGTCGAAGATCTTCGCGCCGAAGTGAAACGTGGCGCGGCCGCGATGATCGTCATTGTTTAGGGAAACGACGCGCATGGAACCGGCGCACTATCTGCTGATCGATTTAGAAGCCACCTGCGCCGGTGACCAATCGATCGCGCGTACCGTTCCCTCTCCCGCTCGCGGGAGAGGGCTAGGGTGAGGGCAGCCCGACCTGACGTCCCTCACCCCAACCCTCTCCCGCGAGCGGGAGAGGGAGCTGAAAGCGACAGTCCCTGCGACTGAGTTCAAACCTCTGGGCATGTCCGCAATCTGTCCGCAATTGCGCGCTAAAGTCGCCGCGACGTTCACCGCACTGCGCCCGCATGCACCCCGGCCGACGCGAATTCATCGTCACGACCGCCGCCGCTGCATTCGCGGTGGCCTGGCCCGCATGCGCCGGCGCTCCCCTTCCCGACACCTGAGAGCGCCGCCGCCATGTACGGACTGATCGGCAAGATGAAAGCCACCGCCGGCCAGCGCGACGCGCTGATCGATGTGCTGCTGCAAGACGTCGGCGCCATGCCCGGATGCCTGAACTACATCGTCGCCCGCGATCCGAAGGACGCCGACGCGATCTGGATCAGCGAAGTCTGGGACAACGCCGACAACCACCGCGCCTCGCTGTCGTTGCCGCAAGTGCGCGCGGCGATCGAGCGCGCCAAGCCGATGATCGCCAGCTTCCAGGCGCATTTCGAAACCGAACCGGTCGGCGGCCACGGCCTGACCGCGGCGCGCTGACGCGGCCGCGAGCCGGCGCGCAGTGACGGCGCGCAGTGACGGCGCCGGCCGCGAAGCGCGTCGATCAATCGCCGGGCACGACCGGCCGCGTCTGCGAATCCGCTGTCGCCACCTCGCGCGCCCGACCCCGCCACGTCATGCTTCGCAGCACCCCGTCGCGGCGAATCAGCCCGTGGTACAGCGCCGCGCCCAAGTGCATCAGCACAGTGGCGAACAGCAAATACGCCAAAGCGCGATGCAACCAGCGCAAGGTCGCGAACACGCTCGCATCGAACGGCGCGATCGGCGGCAGTTGCACGCCCGCGCCCAGGCTCACCGGATAGCCGCCGGCCGACAGCATCGCCCAGCCGACCAGCGGCAGCGCGAACATCAGCGCATACAACAGCCAGTGCGAGGCGAGCGCGGCGAAGCGCTGCAGTGGCGCCATGTCGGCCGGCAACGGCGGCGGCTTGCGCGCCAGGCGCAGCAGCAATCGCAGCACCGCCAGGGCCAGGATCGCGATGCCCAGCGGCTTGTGCAGCGCCAGCAGCCAGGTGTGCTTGTCCGACACGGTCGCGACCATGCCGGCGCCGACGAACAGCATCGTCAGGATCATCGCCGCCATCAGCCAGTGCAGCACCCGCGCCGGCAGCGAAAACATTTCATGATCGCGGTTCATCGCGGCGTCTCCTGCGGCGGACGGCCGCCAGC
The DNA here is from genome assembly GCF_001442805.1 of Lysobacter gummosus. Classification (NCBI taxonomy): domain Bacteria; kingdom Pseudomonadati; phylum Pseudomonadota; class Gammaproteobacteria; order Lysobacterales; family Lysobacteraceae; genus Lysobacter; species Lysobacter gummosus. The sequence continues at coordinate 127,293 of NZ_CP011131.1, forward strand.
CCGGGCTTGCTCGGACGTGCGGCGGCGGTAGGAATCGGCGTAGGCGGCCGAGCGCGCCGGCAGCAGCGGGTCGTCGGAACCGGCGATGCCGTCGGGCAGGATCAGCGGGTCGTAGTTGATGTCGCGGCATTCGCCGGCGTCCTGCGACTGCGCGCGTTCGATCACCACGGTGCCGGCGTCGATCTCCTTGCGATCGGCCGGCCACACGCGGGTGGCGTCGTCGGTCGGATCGCCGGCGGCGGCGAGGGTCACCAGCAATCGCCAGCGCAGCGGGCCGCTGGCGAGGCGCTGGTCGAGTTCGCGCGCGAGCACATCGTGATCCTGCGCCGACAGCGGCGCGGCGGCCGCGCCGTTGTCCGGCATCACCCGCCAGCGCACCGCATGGCGCGCGCCGCCGGCATCGACGAAGTAGAACGCGTTGAGGCCGTAGTAGGCCTCGGTGGCGTAACTCGCCGAGGGCTTGCGGTCCTTGGCCCAGGCGCGGAACGCGGCGGTTTCCGGATGCGCGGCGAAGAACGCCTTCTGTTTCGCCGGATCGGGCTTGCCGGTGGCCGGATCGGGCGCGCCGGCCTGCAATTGCTCGAAAAACGCCTGCGGCGTGGCGACCGGGAACACCGGCATGCTGTTCATGCCGGTGCGCCATTGCTGGCCGTCGGCCTGGGTGAAGCGCAGGGCGAAGCTGCGGATCGGCACGCCGCCGTCGGGCGCGTAGGGATTGCCGCCGGGCAGGGCGAAGCGCCCGACCACCGGGGTGGCGCCGGGCGCGAACAAGGCCGCTTTCGAATATGCCGCGGCCTGGCCGTTGCTGTCGAAGCGGCCGATCACGCACACGCCCTTGGCGTGATTGCGCCGGTAGCCCGGATGCAGGCCGCCGTTGTTCTGCAGGGTATCGACCACCTGCTTCGGGGTGAGCCGGTTCGGATCGAGCGGGCCGGCGACGTAGCCGAAGGCGGCCGCCAGCGCGCTCACCGCGAAGGCGATCAGCGCCCAGCGGCCCAGCGGTTTTGGCGGCGGGGACGAGGCGGAGCGGGCGGTGTCGATGGGATCGGGTGGTGGCATGCGGGCTTCTCGGTGGGGGCGCGATACCGGTACGACGCACGCCGCCGGGGTTTATTCCATCGGCCGCGGAATAAACTGCGGCCAGCGGCGTCCCACTCAGGACAGTCCCCTCCAGCCGGTCCCGCGCCATGTCCGCCAGCGAAATCGATGCCGCCCTGCGCGAACAGCTGCCCTCGCTGTGGCGCTTCGCCCGCTGGCTGGCACGCGACCCGCATGCCGCCGACGATCTGGTGCAGGCGGCGATGGAGCGCGCGATCACCCGCTGGGCCGGTCGCCGCGACGAACAAGCGCTGCGGCCGTGGCTGTTCGCGATCGTCTATCGCCAGTTCCTCGACGGCCAGCGCCGCTCGCAGCGCTACGCCGGGCTGCTGGCGCGACTGGGCATCGCCGGCGCCGAGAGCCAACCGTCGGCCGAACGCGAGTTCCTCGCCCGCTCCACCCTGGAAGCGATGCAACGGCTGCCGGTGGAGCAGCGCAGCCTGTTGCTGTGGATCTCGGTCGAGGGCCTGAGCTACCAGGAGGTCGCGGAGATTCTGCAGGTTCCGATCGGCACGGTGATGTCGCGGCTGTCGCGCGCGCGCCAGGCCTTGCGCCGGCTCAGCGATGGCGAGACACCGGCACCGGCGTTGAGGTTGCTGAAATGAGCGGTTCCGGCCTTCGCTTAGTCGGCCTTGCGCGCGCCGATGCCCGGCCGGCATCGCCTCCCTTGATCGCAACGAATCCGATCGCCGTCGCGATCGGTTCGATATCGCCCCGATGAGCACCCCATGAGCACGCCCCCGAACGAACACGATCTGCACGCCTACGTCGATGGACGCCTGGACGCCGCGAGCCGCGCCGACATGGAGGCGTGGTTGAGCCGTCATCCCGAGCGGCTGGTGGAAATCCAGGCCTGGCAGCGCGACGCGCAGCAACTGCGCGCGGCCCTGGCCGGCGAAAGCCTGGCGCCGCCGTCCGAACTCGATCCCGCGCGCGTGCGCGGCGCACTCGCGCGCCGGCGCAGCGCGCGCTACGCGATGGCGGCGGCGGTGCTGTTGAGCATCGGCGTCGGCGGTCTCGGCGGCTGGCAGGCGCGCGAATGGTCGCAGCCGGCCGCGCCGCCCGCATTGGCGAGCGCGGCGCCGATGGCCGATGCGATCCAGGCGCATCGCCTGTTCGCCGTGCGTCACGACCTGCAACCCGACCGCGTCGCCGCCGATCTGCAGCCGTGGCTGGAAGCGAACTTCCGCCAACCGATGAAACTGCCCGACCTGAGCGGCTCGGGCTTCAGGCAAGTCGGCGGCCGCCTGCTCGCCACCGACCAGGGAGCCGCCGCCTTGATCGTGTATGAAGACGCCGCCGGCAACGCGATCAGCTTCTACATCCGCCCGCCCGGCCCGCACCGCTACCTGCTGCCGCGCGGCGACCGCCGCGACGGCGACCTGCTCGCGCAGTACTGGTCGCGCGGCGGTTACAACTACGCGATGGTGAGCGGCAGCGATGATGGCAGCACGCGGGTGGTGAAGCGGGCGTTGCAGGCGATTTGAGTTGGGGTTCGACGTTGTTCACGTCGTTGTTGCGGCGAGTGGGCTTGAGCGCCATTACCCCAGGGCGCGTCATTCCCGCGAAGGCAGGCTCTGCTTTACTTCGGCGGAGCCGAACATCCAGAGCCTTTAGCGTCATCTTTCAGAACGTCATTCCCGCGAACGCGGGAATCCAGTGCCTTTCGTGCGAGGGCGTTTGAAGTCGCTGGATATTCGGCTTCGCCGAAGTAAAGCAGAACCCGCGTTCGCGGGAATGACGAGCAAAGGCCAAAGCCGAAGCAAAGGCGGAACGACGAACAAAGGCAAATCAGCGACCAAAAACACCCACCAAACAAAAGCCCCGCTTCCGCGGGGCCTTTGCCTAAATCCAACCGAACCGAACCTTAAGCCGCCTGCACAATCCGCAACGGATTGCCGAATTCCTTGATCAACTCCGCCTCGCGCGCCTTGGCCTTGTGCAGGTGCTCTTCCTTGACGTGGCCGTAGCCGCGGATGTGCTCCGGGATGCTGGCGATTTCAGCGGCCAGATCGACGTTGCCGCCGTCCAGCGAGGCCAGCAGGCCGCCGACGGTCTGCTCGTAGTCGGCGATCAGCTGGCGCTCCATCTTGCGTTCTTCGGTGTAGCCGAAGATGTCGAGCTTGCCGCCGCGCAGCTTGCGCAGCTTGGCCATCCACTTGAACGCGGTGAACACCCACGGGCCGAATTCCTGCTTGATCAAGCGACCCTGCGCGTCCTTCTTGGCCAGCAGCGGCGGGGCGAGATGGAACTTGAGCTTGTAGTCGCCGTCGAACTGCTGCTCCAGCTTGCGCTGGAATTCGCCGCTGGTGTACAGGCGCGCGACTTCGTACTCGTCCTTGTAGGCCATGAGCTTGAAGAAGTAACGCGCGACCGCCTCGGCCAGGTCGGTCGAGCCCGGCGCCTTGCTCTGCTCGGCTTCGCGCACCTTGGCGACGAAATCGGAATAGCGCTTGGCGTAGGCGGCGTCCTGGTACTCGGTGAGGAACGACACGCGGCGCGAGATCAGTTCGTCCAGCGAGCGCGACAGGCGCAGATCGTCCAGCGGCAGGAAGGCGACGTTGTCGCTGTCCGCGCGCGCCGGCACGTGGCGCAGTTCGTCTTCGTTGCGGGTCGCGCGCGGCGCCGAGGTCGCGCCCCATTCGTTGCCTTCCCATTCGCCCGGCGCCAGATGCGGCAGGTCGCGCGGGGTGGCCTCGGCGGCGGTGGGCACCTTGCGGGTCACGCCGGCGGCCTGCGCCACCGACTGCGGGTCGATCGCGGCCAGGCGGCCCCAGGCGAAGGCGGTCTTGTTCATTTCGATCGCCGCGCCGTTGAGCTCGATCGCGCGCATCAGCGCGTCGAACGCGATCGGCACCAGGCTGCGCTGCCAGGCGTAGCCGAGGATGAACAGATTGGTCGCGATCGCGTCGCCGAGCAGCGCGGTGGCCAGCTGGGTCGCATCGACGATCAACGGATCTTCGCCGCCGAGCGCCTGCTTGATCGCCGCGACGATGTCGGTCGCCGGGAACTGCATGTCCGGACGCGTGGTGAAGGTGCCCGGCATCGCTTCGTAGCTGTTGAGCACGACCTGGCTGCGGCCGGCGCGCACTTTCGACAGCGCCCAGTAGTCGTTGACCACGACCATGTCGCAACCCAGCACCAGATCCGCTTCGCCGGCGGCGATGCGCACCGCGTGGATGTCGGCCGGGGTCTTGGCGATGCGGATATGCGTGGTGACCGCGCCGCCCTTCTGCGCCAGGCCGGTCTGGTCGAGCACGCTCGCACCCTTGCCTTCCAGGTGACCGGCCATGCCGAGCAGCGCGCCGATGGTGACCACGCCGGTGCCGCCGACGCCGGTGATCAGGATGTTCCAAGGCTGATCCAGCGCGGGCAGCGGCGGCATCGGCAGATTGTTCAGGCGATCCTTGGCCGAGGAGCCTTTCTTCTTCTTCAGCCCGCCGCCTTCCACCGTGACGAAGCTCGGGCAGAAGCCGTTGACGCAGGAATAGTCCTTATTGCAGTTGGACTGATCGATCTCGCGCTTGCGGCCGAATTCGGTTTCCTTCGGCAGCACCGACACGCAGAACGACTTCTTGCCGCAATCGCCGCAGCCTTCGCAGACCAGGGTATTGACCATCACGCGCTTTTGCGGATCGACCATCTTGCCGCGCTTGCGGCGACGGCGCTTCTCGGTCGCGCAGGTCTGATCGAAGATCAGCACGCTGGTGCCCTTGACCTCGCGCAGGCGCTTTTGCACCGCGTCGAGTTCCTTGCGGTCGTGGAATTCCATGTCGCTGGGGAACAGCTCGCGCTTGTTCCACTTGGCGATGTCGTCCGACAGCAGCACGATGGTGTGCACGCCTTCGGAACGCACCTGGTGCGCGATCTGCGGCACCGACAAGGTTCCGTCCACCGGCTGGCCGCCGGTCATCGCGACCGCGTCGTTGTAGAGAATCTTGTAGGTGATGTTGACGCCGGTGGCGACCGACTGGCGGATCGCCAGCGAGCCGCTGTGGAAGTAGGTGCCGTCGCCGAGGTTCTGGAACACGTGCTGGGTTTCGGTGAACGCCGCCTGCCCCGACCAGGTCACGCCTTCGCCGCCCATGTGGGTGAAGGTGTTGGTGTCGCGGTCCATCCACGTCACCATGTAGTGGCAACCGATGCCGCCGAGCGCGCGCGAGCCTTCCGGCACCACGGTCGAGGTGTTGTGCGGGCAGCCCGAGCAGTAATGCGGCACGCGCGGGAACGAGGCGCGCGGCAGGGCGAGTTCGCTTTCCTTCTCTTCCATCCAGCGCAGCACGTTTTCCATGTGCTCGGAGTTGTGGAAGCGCTGGATGCGGCGCGCGATCACGCCGGCGATGCGCGCCGGGGTCAGCTCGCCGGTGGACGGCAGGATCCACTCGCCGCTTTCGTCGTACTTGCCGACGATCGACGGACGCCGCTCGCCGTCCCAGTTGTACATCGACTCCTTCATCTGGCTTTCGATGAAGGCGTGCTTCTCCTCGACCACCAGGATGTCGTCCAGGCCGCGCGCGAACGCGCGCAGGCCGACCGGTTCCAGCGGCCAGGTCATGCCGACCTTGTACACGCGCAGGCCCAGGTCCGAGCACGCGCGCGCGTCCAGGCCCAGGTACTCCAGCGCCTGCAGCACGTCGAGGTAGCTCTTGCCGGTGGTGATGATGCCCAAGCGCGCGTTCGGCGAATCGATGACGATGCGGTCGATCTTGTTGGCCCGCGCGAACGCCTGCGCGGCCTTGACCGCGTACTGGTGCAGGCGCATTTCCTGATCCATCGGCGGATCGGGCCAGCGGATGCTCAAACCGCCCGGCGGCAGGATGAAATCGTCCGGAGTGAGAATGTTCAGCGCGAGCGGATTCACGTCCACCGAGGCGGAGGATTCGACCGTCTCGGCGATGGTCTTGAAGCCGACCCAGCGGCCGGTGTAGCGCGACATCGCCCAGCCGATCAGGCCCATGTCGAGAATGTCCTGCACGCCGGCCGGATTGAGGATCGGCATCATCGCGCTGGTGAACTCGCCCTCCGAGCCGTGCGGCAGCGTCGAGGAGCGGCAGGCGTGATCGTCCGCGGCCAGCGCCAGTACGCCGCCGTACTTGCTGGTGCCGGCGGCGTTGGCGTGCTTGAGCACGTCGCCGGTGCGGTCCACGCCCGGGCCCTTGCCGTACCACATGCCGTACACGCCTTCGACCTTGGCGCCAGGGAACAGATTGGTCTGCTGCGTGCCCCAGACCATGGTCGCGCCCAGGTCTTCGTTGAGGCCGGGGGTGAACTTCACACCGGCCGCTTCCAGGTGCTTGCGCGCGCGCCACAGCTCCAGATCGAAGCCGCCCAGCGGCGAGCCGCGGTAGCCGGAGATGAAGCCGGCGGTGTTCAGGCCCGCGGCCTGATCGCGCAGGCGCTGCATCAGCGGCAGACGCACCAGCGCCTGCACGCCGGACAGATAGATGCGGCCTTCCTGACGGGTGTACTTGTGCTCGAGCGAGTAATCCGGATCGAGGACGGAATTGGTCAGGGAAGTATTCGCCGACGAGGGCGAGCTGAGTTCTGCGGTGCTGGTCATGGCGGGCTCTCGCGGCGGTGCCGCGGGTTGGCTGGCGGGGGCGTTCGGCGATCCGCGCGGGCCGGCGGTGGCGCGCCGGGGCCGAGCAAAGACTCGGAATTATAGCTTGTGTGCTCAATCGGGCCGCTAGGCGCCGCCGGTGTGCCCTGTGGGCGTGAATCCGCGAGGCATGACCACGCGCACGGATTCGCCCTGCAGATGAACGGGTCCGGTGCTGTCCCTGTTCAGGAATGACGCGGGCAACGAAGCCCGTGCGCGCAGGCGCCGCCCGCTTCGCGCGTCAGTCGAGTTCCGCGCGCGAGAGCAGGTCGCGCAGATCGGCCTCATCGCGATACACCGCGCGCAGCGCCGTGCCCAGCGCTTCCAGGTCGGCGCGTTCGCCGGATACCGACAGCATGCCGGCCTCGGGGTCGAACGACAGCCGACCCTGCAACCGTGGCAGGCGCTCGGCCACCACCGCTTGCGCGATCGAACTCCAGTCGTAGCCGTTGCCGCTCCAGCCCGCGGCCTCGTGTTCGGCGAACACATGCTGTTTCGCTTCCATGCCCGGCTCGGTCAGCAGCAGCGAGCGATAGCCGCCGCGGTCCATGAGAATGAAGGGAGCGTAGCTGCTGTGGTCGGTACGGTCGTCGCTCATGTCGAATCCTTCCTTGAGAGGCGGTGGCATCCGTGGCCGATGATAGTCCGCGACCGTGTCGGTCTGTCAGCGCGACGATGCCGGCCGCAGGCCCGACAATTCGCCCAGCACCAGTTGGCCATCGGCCACGCGCGCTTCGCGGAACAGGATGTCGCCGAACGCGTCCGAGCCCTGCAGGAAGTACCGGCCCGCTTGCGCGTTGGGATTGTCGATGCGATAGCCCATGCGCGCGGCCAGCGCGAACGCGAGCTGGTTATGGAATATCCACTCGCCGTTCTCGCCCAGCGGCGGTTGCGCCGGGCCGCGGCTGCGCACCAGCATCGGCACCTGCGCGATCTGCGGCGTCAGCACGTTGTGGCCCCACACGCCGTCTTCGCCGAGCATCTGGCCGTGATCGGAGGTCACCACGAACAGGCCTTGTTCGTCCAAGGCCTCGAAGCGCTGGTACAGGCGGCCGACCAGATCGTCCTGATAGGCGATCGCGTGATCGTAGGCGTCGATTTTGCGCTGCGCAGGCGAGGACACCGCCGTATCCGGCCATTGTGGCGGCGGCGTGGCGCGCCGCCGATACGCGTCTTCGTACGGAAAATGCGCGGTGCGCAGAAGCAGCACGATCAATCGCGGCTCGCCGGGCTTGAGCGGCGCGAGCATGTCGATGATGGCATCGTCGCCGACCGCGGCGACCGGCTCCGGATCGGTTTCGCGTGTGCGCGTAACGTCGATGCCCGCCTTGTCCTGGTGTTCCAGCAGATCGTTGCCGTACTGGGTCGACAGCCAATAGGTGCGATAGCCGGCCTGTTTCGCCAGTCGGAACAGATTGCCGCGATGCGAGCGCAATTGTTCGAGGTGGCCGGGCTCGCGCACGCCGTTGAGCAGCAGCGCCGTCGAGGCGCGCGTGGCCGCGGCGCCGGCCACGCCGCGATGCCAGCGCGCATCGCCCTGTGCGACCCAGCGCGACATCACCGGCGTGGTGTCGCGCGCATAGCCGGCCATGCCCCAGTGATCGGTGCGGGTGGAGTCGAAGATCACCAGCCAGATCGAGTGCGGCCTCGCCGCATCGCTGCGCGCATCGCGTTCGACGACATAGGGGCGATACGGATCGGCGTCGCTGCGCACCGACGCGCCGCTCAGGTTGGCGGCGTAGTAGCCGAATGCCATCAGCGAATTGTGCAGCGAACTGCGTTGGGGCTGCGGCATGAAGCGCATCATGTTGCGGCGCGCGGCGCTGTACGGGATGAAGGCCAGGACCAGGGCCACCAGCAACCAAGCCCAACGCAGGCGCGGCAGCGGCACGCGCGGCAGGCCGAGATTGAACAGCGCGAGCAGCAGCGCATACGGCACGCCGCCGGCGAGCAGGCTCGGCCAGTTCTGGCCGAGCTCGGCGCGCACTGCCTCGCCGATGTCGCGCGATTGATGCGGAATCATCGCGATGTCCAACGGCGACAGCGGACGGCCGATCGCGGCGATATGGCACAGCTGCAGCAACTGCATGCCGGCGAACAGCGCGATCACCGCGTTGGCGGCGATCCGGCTGCCGCTGAGCCACAGGCAGGTAACGATCAGCATCAAGGCCGCGCACCAGCCTGGCTTGAACACGGCGAGGTTGTGCGGATTGACCAATTGCTGCAGGCGATCGTCCAGCAACAGCAGCGAAGTGCTCGCCACGCTGACCAACAGCAGCAGCGCGATGCGCCGCGACAGCGACACCCGGCCGCATCGGCTCGGCTGCGCGAGGGTGGCCGGTTCCCGCAGAACTCGCATGGGCGTCGTGATCGTCCGAGGATTGGCGGGACACCTTAGGAGCTGGATATGCGATCCGGATCGGCCGACGGCCGGCGTACGCGGGCGTGTGTGCAGCGGCGACATCGTTTGGATGCGCGGATGGCGCGTCGCACGTGACAACTCTTAATCAGCATTCATTTCCGCAAATGGTGCCGCTGCGAGTATTGGCCGGGATATCCGCGGGTCGATGCGTAAAAATTCAATCGCGAGTGCGCATGCCGTCGGCGAGTTCGAACTTTTTCGATCGCGCGTGGTGTCGATGCCTGCGCACACGGTCGTATCGATGCCGGCGAGGCCGTGATGAGCCGCGATTGCGCGAACGCTGCCGAATGGCGTTCGCCGGCGCGCAGCGCTCCGCCGCGACACCCATGCGCCATCGATATGCCGCAATGGATGCGATACGCTGATCGGCGTCGTTCAATTCGCCGCCGGCCGGAAGTCTCCATGAAGTGGAAAGGTTCGATCGCCTTGCTGATGTCCTGCGGTCTGTCCGCGCTCGCCATCGCCCACGAGCCGGCGGCGCCCGCGGCCACGCCCGTGCCCGCGGCGAAAGCCGGCCCGCCGTTCGTCGCTTACGATCAGTCGCTATTGGCGTTCACCCACGCCGATGTGATCGACGGCACCGGCGCGCCGATCCGGCGCGATCAGACCTTGCTGATCGAAGACGGAAAAATCCGCGCCCTGGGCGCCAGCGCGAAGGTCGCCGTGCCCAAGGGCGCAACCGTGATCGATGCCAAGGGTAAGACCTTGCTGCCCGGCCTGGTGATGATGCACGAGCACATGTTCTACCCGACCGGGCAGGGCAACTATTCCGAAATGGTGCACAGCTTCCCGTCGCTGTACCTCGCCGGAGGCGTCACCACCTTGCGCACGGCCGCTGCGATGCAACCTTACGCCGATCTCAACATGCGCAAGAAGATCGCCGACGGCGCCATCATCGGCCCTGACATGGAAGTCACCTCGCCCCTGCTCAACGGCCCCGGCCTGCCGGTGCTGGCGGTGAAGGTGCTCGACGGCGCCGACGATGCCGAGCGCGCGGTGAACTACTGGGCCGACGAGGGCGTGGATTCGTACAAGGCCTACATGCAGATTCGCCGCGACGAACTGCAGCGCATGATCGAGGTCGCGCACCGGCGTTCGCGCAAGGTCACCGCGCATCTGTGTTCGGTGACGTTCGCCGAAGCCTCGGCGATGGGCATCGACAATCTGGAGCACGGCTTCTCCTTCGCCTCGGACTTCGTCGCCGACAAGCAGCCCGATGTCTGCCCGGCGTCGATCACCCGATCGCTCGCCGATCTGGACGTGGACGCGCCGCAGATGCAGCGGCTGATCGAGCTGCTGGTCGAGCGCAAGGTCGCGCTGACCTCGACCTTGCCCGTGATCGAGACCCTGGCGGCGCAGCGGCCCAAGGTGTCGGAGGCGGCGCTGTCGTTATTGCTGCCGGAAGTGCGCGAACAATACGAAGCGGGCTGGACGGCGATGCAATCCAAGCCGGGCGGCCAGGATTGGGCGCGTCTGCTGCCCAAGCTCGGCCAGTGGGAGCGGCGTTTCGTCGCCGCCGGCGGCTTGTTGATGGCCGGCACGGACCCGACCGGCTACGGCGGCGTGATTCCGGGTTATGCGAGCAAGCGCCAGCTCGAGTTGATGGTCGAGGCCGGTTTCACTTTCGAACAGGCGGTGCGCGTGGCGAGCCTGAACGGCGCGCGCTATCTGGGGCGCGACAAGAGCGTCGGCAGCCTGGAGGCCGGCAAGCGCGCGGATGTGGTCGTGATCGATGGCGATCCGACCCGCGATGCGCGCGCGATCGAGCGCATGCCGCTGGTGTTCAAGGCGGGCAAGGGCTACAGGACCGAGGCGATTTTCGAGGCGATGAAGGGAAAGGTGGGGTTGCACTGAGCGCTGGGCTCGCTCGCTCTTGCGCTGGAAGGCTCAGACCACTTGTCCATGAAACGCCGGCGATTTCGGCGATGCGCGGCTTCGGTTGGTCGGGGCTGAAGCTCCCTCCCATGGAGATTTCGGTGCTTGCGCGTGGGGCGGTTAGCTTAGCGGGCGCCGCCGATCCAGCTGTCGGTGACGTGCAGCGAATCGTCCAGCGCCACCAGATCGGCGCGATAGCCCGGTGTGATGCGGCCTAGCTCGTGACCCAGGCCGAGGAATTCGGCCGGATAGGTCGAAGCCATGCGGCAGGCTTCGTCCAACGGCAGGCCCAGGCGCTGCACGGTGTTGCGCACCGCGCCGGCCATGTCGAGCGCGGAGCCGGCCAGGGTGCCGTCGGCGGTGGTGCACTTGCCGTCGCGGCAGGTCATGGTTTCGCCGTACAGGACGAAGTCCTCGGTGTCGCCGCCGACCGGCGGCATCGCGTCGGTGACCAGCATGATCTTGCCGCGCGGCTTGGCCGCGATGGCGATGCGCAACGAGGCGTCGTGCACGTGTTCGCCATCGACGATCACGCCGCACCACGAATCCGGATTTTCGATGCAGGCGCCGACGCCGCCGGGTTCGCGGCTGCCCAGCGGAGTCATCGCGTTGAACAGATGGGTGACGCCGCGCACGCCGTGGGCGAAGGCTTCGCGCAGGCGGCCGTAGTCGGCGGCGGTGTGGCCGGCGCAGACCAGCACGCCGCGCGCGGCCAGCGCCTGCAGGGTGTCGTTGCCGAAGCGCTCGGGCGCGAGCGTCAGCATGGTCTTGCCGACGCCCAGGGAGGCGACCAGATCGAGTTCGTCCTCGCCCGGGGTATGGAACTTGTGCGGGTTGTGCACGCCCTTGCGCGCCGCGGCCAGGTACGGGCCTTCCAGGTGGATGCCGAGAATGCCCGGTACGTTCTGCCGCATCGCTTCGCGCACCGCGTCGATCGCCCGCGCCATCACCTCGACATCGTCGCTGATCAGGGTCGGCATCAGACCGGTGGTGCCGAACTTGCGATGCGCCGCGGCGATGCGGCGCAGGCCATCGACAGTGGGCGCATCGTTGAACAGCACGTCGCCGCCGCCGTTGACCTGGGTGTCGATGAAGCCCGGCGTGAGGTAGCGGCCCCGCAGATCGACCGTGTCCGCGCCGGCCGGTGCCGCGCCGGGCAGGACCGCGACGATGTGGCCGTCTTCGACGATGACGCTCAGATCGGACTCGAATCCGCGCTCGCTGAGCACGCGGCCGTTGACGAAGGCGGTGGCGGACATGCGGGCGTTCCTCAAACCGTCTCGGTGACTTTGTTCAGATGCGGCGGCAGGTCCGGGTTGTGCCCGCGCGCCACCGACAGTGCGTTGACCGCCTTGTAGAAGCTGGCGACGGTGATCAGCGGGGTCATCGCCGGATGCGAAGAGCGCGCAAGCGGCAAAGCATCGCCGCCGCTGATGCCCGGCGCGGCCAGCCACACCGGTGCGCCGCGCGCGCGGAACTCGCGCGCGACCGCGACCGTGCTGTCGCCGGTGCCGTCGTCCTGGGCGAAGGCCAGCACTGGGAAGCCGGGGCCGACGATCGCCATCGGCCCGTGCTTGACCTCGGCGCTGCTGAAGGCTTCCGCGTGCAGGCCGCAGGTTTCCTTGAATTTCAGCGCCGCTTCCTGCGCCGCGGCCAGGCCCAGGCCGCGGCCGAGCACGAACAGGTTGCGCGCATCGACCAGGCCTTCGACCAGCGGCGACCAGTCCTGACGCGTGGCCTCGCGCAGCGCGTCGGGCAGCGCGTGCACGGCGTTGAACAGGCCGGCGTCGTTGCTCCAGCGCGCGGTCAGTTGCAGCAGCGCGGCCAGCGAGCACAGATAGCTCTTGGTCGCGGCGACGCTCTTTTCCGGGCCGGCGTGCAGGCCGAGCACGGTGTCGGCCAGCTGCGCCAGCGGCGAATCGGCGACGTTGACCAGCGCCACCACGTGCGCGCCGGCGGCCTTGGCGATCTCGGCGTTGCGCAGCAGGTCCGGGCTCTTGCCCGACTGCGAGATCGCCACGAACAGCGCGCCTTCGAGCTTGGGCTTGATCGCGTACACCGAGCCGACCGAAGGCGAGGCCGATGCGGTGACCAAGCCCAGTTGCGTTTCGAACAGGTACTTGCCGTAAGTCGCGGCGTGATCGGAGCTGCCGCGCGCGCAGGTGACGATGAAGCGCGGCGGCTGTTTGCGCAGGCGTTCGACCAGGTCGTCGATGATGTCGGCGTTGGCGGCGAATTGGCGCGCGACCGCGTCGCCCGACTCGTTGGCTTCGGCGTACATGCGCGTGCTTGTTGCGTCCAGCAAGGTGTCGGTGCTCACGGGGTGGTTTCGCTCTGCAGTTCGGCGACGAAGTCGTACGCGTCGCCGCGGTAGAAGGATCGGGTGAACTCGACGACGCGGCCGTCGTCGAGGAAGGTGCGGCGTTCGATGAACAAGCCGGGCGCGCCTTCGGGCAGATTCATCAGCCGCGCCTGTTCGGCGTCGAAGGCGATCGCGCGCAGGCGCTGCAGCGCGCGGGCGGGGCGGATGCCGAGCTTGGCGAAGGCTTCGTACAGCGAGTTTTCCACCAAGTCAGGATTCGAAAGCACCGCGACAGGGACCACCGTCCGTTCGAGTGCGAGCGCCACGTTCTCGGCAGTCCGCAAACGGTAATAGCGGATCACTTGCGCGCCCGGCGACAGATTCAGCGCCATGGCTTCTTCCGGCGTGACCTCGCCGACGCCGCGCTCGAGGAAGGTCGAACGCGGGTCCAGCCCGCGCGCGCGCAGGTCGTCGGTGAAGCTGGTCAGGCGCGAGAACGATTTGACGATGCGCTCGGCGACGAAGGTGCCGGCGCCCTGGCGCTGCACCAGCAGCCCGTCCTCGACCAGCCCGGCGATGGCCTTGCGCACCGTCACCCGCGACAGGTCCAGCAGCTTGCCGAGCTCGCGCTCGCCGGGCAGGGCCTGGCCGGCGGTCAGCTCGCCGTTGTCGATCGCGTGCTGCAGGGTCCGGCGCAGGTGCTGGTACGCCGGCGCGCGGCGCGCATCGGACTGGCGGCGGAATTCGCTTTCGAGATAGCCCTGCATGGCAAAAAGATACCAGTCGCAGACCATTGACGGCAACAAAGGCCTGTAACGCCGTTGTAACCAATTGATTTATGGTTAATTTGCCGAAGTGGTATCTTACTGGTATCTTTGCTGGTATGGTTCCATCCAGACCTGTCCGAGCCCGTCCATGAGCGTCTACTCCGTGCCGACTCCCTCGCAAGCCCCGCATCTGGCGCCGCTGGCCCCGTTCGATCTGGTGATTTTCGGCGGCACCGGCGACCTGGCCCTGCGCAAGCTGCTGCCGGCGCTGTTCCATCGGTATGCCGACGGCCAGATCGTCGCCGGCACCCGCATCGTGGCGATCGCCCGCGACACCCAGAGCGACGAGGACTACCGCGGCCGGGTGCGCGACGCGCTGGCCAAGTTCGCCAATCTGGACGCGCGCGAGTCGCAGTCGGTGGAAGGCTTCCTGTCGCTGCTGCTGTATCGCCGCCTGGATCTGAGTTCCGACAGCGGCTGGCCGGAGTTCTCCGCCGAATTCGCCGGCGACGAACGCGTGCGGGTGTTCTACCTCGCGGTCGGCCCGGACCTGTTCGGCGTGGTCGCCGATCGCCTGCAGTCGCATGGCCTGGTCAGTCCCAAGACCCGCGTGGTGGTGGAAAAACCGCTGGGCAAGGACGGCGTCAGCGCCGATGCGATCAACGACGCGCTGGCGCGCGTGTTCGCCGAAACGCAAATCTTCCGCATCGACCATTACCTCGGCAAGGAGACGGTGCAGAACCTCACCGCGCTGCGCTTCGGCAATGCCTTGTTCGAGCCGCTGTGGAAGGCCGAGCATATCGACCACGTGCAGATCACCGTGGCCGAAACGGTGGGCGTGGAATCGCGTGCGCCGTACTACGACAAATCCGGCGCGCTGCGCGACATGGTCCAGAACCATCTGCTGCAGCTGCTGTGCCTGGTGGCGATGGAGCCGCCGTCCTCGCTGGCCGCCGACGCGATCCGCGACGAAAAACTGAAAGTGCTGCGCGCGCTGCGCCCGATCGTAAACGGCAACGCGGCGCAGTCCACCGTGCGCGGCCAGTACAAGGCCGGCGCGGTCGATGGCACCGCGGTGCCGGGCTACGCGCAGGAACTGGGCGCGCAGTCGCTGACGGAAACCTTCGTCGCGATCAAGGCCGAAGTGAAGAACTGGCGCTGGGCCGGCGTGCCGTTCTACCTGCGCACCGGCAAGCGCCTGGGCGAGCGGGTGTCGGAGATCGTGGTGACCTTCCGCCAGGTGCCGCATTCGATCTTCGAGGATCTGACCGATCAGGATCCGTCCAGCCGCCTGCAACCGAACAAGCTGGTGCTGCGCCTGCAGCCCGACGAGGGCGTGAAGCTGTGGCTCATGAACAAGGTGCCCGGCCCCGGCGGCCTGCGCCTGCGCCACGTGCCGCTGGACATGAGTTTCGCCGCGGCCTTCGGCGGCCGTCAGGCCGACGCCTACGAGCGTTTGCTGATGGACGTGGTGCGCGGCAATCCGATGTTGTTCATGCGCCGCGACGAAGTCGACGCGGCCTGGAAGTGGATCGACCCGATCCGCGCCGCCTGGGCCGCGGGCGCCGAAGCGCCGCGCCCGTACACGGCCGGCAGTTGGGGTCCGAGCGCCGCGGTGGCGCTGATCGAACGCGATGGGAGAACGTGGCATGAAGATGCAGGCTGAGCGACTCAAAGTGATCGAACCCTTGCCGCTGCCGTTGCATGAGCGCCTGTTCGACGATGGCGAACAGCTCGCGCAGGCTTTGGCCAAACAGGTCGCGGCCGATCTGCGTGGCGCGCTGGCGCGGCATGGCGAGGCGTGCATCGCCTTGTCCGGCGGCAACACGCCCAAGCGTTTCTTCGACGCGCTGTCCACGCAGACGCTGGACTGGGCGCGGGTGACCGTGCTGCCGGTCGATGAGCGCTGGTTGCCGCCGGAGCATCCGCGTTCCAACGAGCGCCTGCTGCGCGAGCATCTGTTCAAGAACAACGCCGCCGTCGCCCGTCTGCTGCCGATGTACCGGCCGACGCCGACCCCGGAAATGGCGCTGATGCCGGTGCTGACCAAGATCGCCAACGAAGGCCTGCCGCTGGATGTGGTGGTGCTGGGCATGGGCGAGGACGGCCACGTGGCCTCGTTGTTCCCGGACCTGGGCTACGACAATCCGGCGCTGCGCGAGATCGGTCTGCAGCCGCGCGGCCGCGCGCCGGTGATGTCGGTGCGCACCTCGGCGATGCCCGAGCCGCGCATGACCCTGACCCTGAGCGCGATCTTCACCGCGCCGGCGATCTATCTGCACATCGAAGGCGAGAGCAAGCGCGCCGTGCTCGAAGGCGCGCAGCGCGATCCGCGCAGCGCGCTGCCGATCCGCTCGGTGCTCAGCGGCGCGCCGGTGGCGCCTACGCTTTATTGGAGCCCTTGATTCGGCCGAAGCCGGTTGAGTTCGAACCGGCCAAGCGCAAGCGTTTTATTGGGGCCCGCGAAATATTGGGCTCTTGAGACAGCCAAGCCATAGCTCCCTCCCCTCCCAGCTGCGGCTTTTGCTGTCGCCCCCTTTGAAAAAGGGGGCCGCGTCCGCGCAGCGGGCGCGGGGGGATTTGCTTTTGCCTTTGCTTCTCAGGAAGGTGTAGGAAGAGCAAATCCCCCTAACCCCCTTTTCAAAGGGGGGGGAACTGTTTCGCGCCGCGTGCGGCGCCTCGCACCGAACGAGTAAACGTGAATACCCAACTGCATCCCGTTGTCGCGCAAGTCACGCACCGTATCGCCGAACGCAGCCGCGCGCGCCGCAATGCTTATCTGGCCCGCATCGACGCGGCGCAGAGCAGCGGCCCGCATCGGCGACGCCTGTCTTGCGGCAATCTAGCGCACGGTTTCGCCGCCTGCGCCAGCGGCGACAAAGCCGCGCTGCGCACCGGTTACGCGCCCAACCTGGGCATCGTCACCTCGTTCAACGACATGCTCTCCGCGCATCAGCCGCTGGAGCGCTTTCCCGATCTGATCAAGGCCGCCGCGCGCGATTGCGGCGCCACCGCGCAGGTCGCCGGCGGCGTACCGGCGATGTGCGACGGCGTCACCCAGGGTCGCGACGGCATGGAGTTGTCGCTGTTCTCGCGCGACGTCATCGCCATGTCCACGGCGATCGCGTTGTCGCACGACATGTTCGACGCCGGCCTGTACCTGGGCGTGTGCGACAAGATCGTGCCGGGGTTGTTGATCGGCGCGCTGCATTTCGGCCATCTGCCGGGCATCTTCGTGCCGGCCGGGCCGATGACCTCGGGCCTGCCCAACGACGAAAAGTCGCGTGTGCGCCAGCGCTACGCGACCGGCGAGGCCTCGCGCGAGGAGTTGCTGGAAGCCGAGGCGCGCAGCTATCACGGCCCGGGCACCTGCACCTTCTACGGCACCGCCAATTCCAACCAGATGCTGATGGAGCTGATGGGCCTGCACCTGCCCGGTTCCAGCTTCGTCCATCCCAACACGCCGCTGCGCGACGCGCTGACCGCGCTGGCGGCGGTGCGCGCCGCGCAGATCACCGCGCTGGGCGAGGATTACCGGCCGATCGGCCGCATCGTCGATGAGCGCGCGATCGTCAACGGCGTGATCGGCCTGCACGCCACCGGCGGTTCGACCAATCACCTGCTGCATCTGATCGCCATGGCCGCCGCGGCCGGGATCGATCTGCGCCTGGAGGATTTCGATGCGCTGTCCTCGGCGATCCCGCTGCTGGCGCGCGTCTACCCGAACGGCAGCGCCGACGTGAATCATTTCCACGCCGCCGGCGGGCTGGCGTACCTGATCGGCGAACTGCTCGATCACGGCCTGTTGCACGGCGACGTCGAAACCGTCGCCGGTCCGGGGCTGGCGCGTTATCGCGTGGAAGCGCGATTGGGCGACGACGGCGAAGTGGTGTACGTGCCGAGCACGCGCGAAAGCTGCGACACCGCGGTGCTGCGTCCGGTCGCCGAACCCTTCCGCACCGACGGCGGCTTGCGCGTGCTCAGCGGCAATCTGGGCACCGCGGCGATCAAGGTCTCGGCGGTGCCGGAAGACCGCTGGGTCGTGGAAGCGCCGTGCCGGGTGTTCGTCGAACAGCATGAAGTGAAGCAGGCCTTCGAGCGCGGCGAACTGGATCGCGACGTGATCGTGGTCGTGCGTTTCCAGGGCCCGCGCGCCAACGGCATGCCGGAACTGCATCAGCTCACCCCGACCTTGTCGGTCTTGCAAAAGCGCGGCCATCGCGTCGCCCTGGTCACCGACGGCCGCATGTCCGGCGCCTCGGGTCAGGTGCCGGCGGCGATCCACGTCACCCCCGAAGCGATGAGCGGCGGCGCCCTGGCGAAGCTGCGCGACGGCGACGTGCTGCGGGTGGATGCGGTGGCCGGAACCTTGCAGGTGATCGAGCCGGCCGATTGGGCTTCGCGCGAATGCGCGACGGCCGATTTGTCTTCGCATCACGCCGGCGTGGGTCGCGAGTTGTTCGCGGCGTTCCGCGATTACGCCGCACCGGCCGATCGCGGCGCGGGGGTGTTTGGAACGGTGACGCTTTGAGGGTTGGCGGATGCGGTCGTCTGCTTGATTGCGATGTCGCGGATGCGGCGTTGCTGATGACCGACTTCGAATCCGCCCGGCCGTCATTCCCGCGAAGGCGAGCTCTGCTTTTCTTCGGCGGAGCCGAACATCCAGAGACTTCAGCGTCATCCACCAAGTCGTCATTCCCGCGAACGCGGGAATCCAGCGACTTTCGGGCAGGTCACGGCTAAGACACTGGATGTTCGGCTCCGCCGAAGAAAAGCAGAGCCCGCGTTCGCGGGAATGACGACAGGTAAGTACGCTGTTCCCGAATCCCGAATCCCGAATCCCGAATCCCGAATCCCGAATCCCGAATCCCGAATCCCGCTCCCAGGAGCAAGCCATGCCCGCCCCCGCACGCAGCACCTTCCTGTTCGATCTCGACGGCACCCTGGTCGATAGCGTCTACCAGCACGTGCTGGCCTGGAAACAGGCGCTGGACGCCGACGGCATTCCGCTGTCGGTCTGGCGCATCCATCGCAAGATCGGCATGAGCGGCGGCTTGTTCACCAACATCCTGCTGCGCGAGACCGGAATCGACATCACCCCGGAACGGATCGAGCGCCTGCATCGGTTGCACGCGCAGGCCTACGGCCAGCAGGCCACGCAAATTCGCCCCTTGCCGGGCGCGGTCGAACTGCTCGCTTATCTGACCGAAAACAAGATCCCGTGGGCGATCGCCACCAGCGGCCGGATGGAAACCGCGCGCCACAATCTGGTCGCGCTCGGCGTCGATCCGGCGGTATCGGTGGTGATCACCCGCGACATGGTCAAGTACGCCAAGCCCGATCCGGATTTGTTCCTCGCCGCCGCGGACAAGCTCGGCGCCGATATCGAGCACTCGGTCGTGGTCGGCGACAGTATCTGGGATCTGCTCGCCGCGCGACGCGCGCGTGCGCTCGGCGTGGGGCTGTTGTCGGGCGGTTACGGCCAGGATGAACTCGAGCGCGCAGGCGGGTTTCGCGTATACGAGGATCCGGCGGATCTGCTCAAGCACATCGATGAAGTGGCGGCGCGGCCCTGAGGGCCTTTGCTCGTCATTCCCGCGAAGGCGGGAATCCAGTGACTTCAAACGTTCTCGCACGAAAGTCACTGGATTCCCGCCTTCGCGGGAATGACGGCATGAGAGATGCGTGGTTGAACATCGTTCGCCCACGCCGATAAATAAGAGTGTCACCGTTCCGAAAACGACTGGAGCCAGGCAATGAGTTCGATGCAGGATCTGCAAACGCGTATCGCCGCGGTGTTGGCGCTGGCGCCGGTGGTGCCGGTGTTGGTGATCGACGAGCTGAAGGACGCGGTGCCGTTGGCGCGGGCTTTGGTCGCGGGCGGTTTGCCGGCGATCGAGGTGACCTTGCGCACGCCGGTGGCGTTGGACGCGGTACGCGCGATCGCGGCCGAGGTCGAAGGCGCGGCGGTCGGCGTCGGCAGCGTGCGCCGGCCATCGGATTTCGTCGATGCCTTGAAAGCCGGTGCGACCTTCGCGGTGTCGCCGGGCAGCGCGGCGGGCTTGATCGCGGCCGCGCGCGACATCGATCTGCCCTGGCTGCCCGGCGCGGCGACGGCGTCGGAAGCGATGGCCTTGCTGGAGCATGGCTATACCCAGCTCAAGTTTTTCCCTGCCGAATCGGTCGGCGGCGCGACGGCGTTGAAGGCGCTCGGCGGGCCGCTGCCGGAACTGCGGTTTTGCGCGACCGGCGGGATCGGCGTGCACAACGCGCACGAGTATCTCGCGCTGAAGAACGTGCCTTGCGTGGGCGGTTCGTGGGTGGCGCCGCCGGCGGCGGTGAAGGCCGGCGATTGGGCGAAGATCGAGGCGCTGGCGAGGGAAGCGGCAGCGTTGGGGCGCTGAGCCGGCCCATCCGTCCCCGGCTTTTGCTGTTCCCCCCTTTGAAAAAGGGGGGCAGGGGGGATTTGGCTTTTGCCTTTGCCTTTAGCAGCAACAGCAACAGCGAATCCCCCCTGCCCCCCTTTTTCAAAGGGGGGAACAGCAAAAGCGGGGGAGATCAGGAGGAAAACCGCGGCGCGCGGGTCGCGCGCCTTAGCCCTGCGCCGGACGCGGCGGCGCCGTCGATCCGCGAACCACCAGGATCGGGCTGAAACCTTCGTTGGCCGGAACGTCCATCGGCTTGTCCCCGCCCTCGCGCCGCAACTCCGCGATCAACCGATACGCCGCATGGCGCGCGATTTCTTCCGTCGCCTGCCGCGCCGTGGTCAGCGTCGGCCAGGATTGCTTCGAGAACGGGCTGTCTTCGAACCCGGCGATCGACAGGTCGTAAGGCACATGCATGCCGGAAGACTTCGCCGCCGCCAACACGCCGGCGGCGATTTCGTCGTTGCTGCCGAAGATCGCGGTCGGCCGGTCGGGCAGCGCGAACAAACGCCGCGCGCCACGGAAGCCGTCGTCGAAGGAATAGTCGCCCGGCAGCACCAGGTTTTCGTCTTCGGCGATGCCGTAGTCGTTCAGCGCCTGGGCATAGCCCTTGTAGCGCTCCCAACTGGAGCGGTGCGATTTGCCGCCCCACAGGAAACCGATGCGCTGGTGGCCGAGCTGGATCAGGTGCTCGGTGATGTCGTAGGCGGCGTCGCGGTCGTCCACCCATACGCAGGGCGAGCCGTCCTTGGGGTCCTCCGCGGCCGAAACGATGCGCACCAGCTTGATGCCGTGCGCGACCAGCTCGCTGACCAGCTCCATGCGCTCGGACATCGGCGGCGCCAGCACCAGCCCGGCCAGGCGCGCGCCCTGGACCAGATCGATCAGGTCGGCGGCCAGCAACGGCGAGGACGAATCGCAGGGATGGATCTGCAGGCCGTAGCCGGTTTCGCGGCAGGCGGCGAGCACGCCGTTCTGGACGCTGATGATGTAGTACGGATTCGGGTTGTCGTAGACCACCCCCAGCGCATACGGCTGGGCGCTGCGCAGGCTGCGCGCGGACGGGTCGGGCCGGTATTCGAGTTCGGCGATCGCCTCGTGCACGCGGGCGCGGGTGCGGGCGCGCACGCCGGATTCGTCGTTGATCACCCGCGATACGGTCTTCAGCGAGACCTGGGCGAGTTCGGCAACATCTTTGATGGTCGGTCGGCGCACGGGGCCTCGCGTAGGGCGCGGTGCCGGCGGTAACTGCGTGCCGGACGGAGCCTTAGCCTACTCGCCGGCTCACAGCTTGGGTACCACGGCCAGGGTCAGGCGCGAGATGCACACCAGCGCGCCGATTTCGTCCTCGATGCGGATGTCCCAGACCTGGGTGCTGCCGCCGATGTGGATTGGCCGCGCCGTGCCGGTGACCGTGCCGCTGCGCACGCCGCGGACGTGGTTGGCGTTGATCTCGATGCCGACGCAGATCTTGCCCTCCGGGCAGCACAGGTTGCCGGCGCTGCTGCCCAGGGTTTCGGCGAGCAGGACCGAGGCGCCGCCGTGCAGCAGGCCGTAGGGCTGATGGGTGCGGGCGTCCACCGGCATCGTGCCGCGGACATAGTCCGGGCCGATCTGGGTGAAGACGATGCCGAGTTGTTCGATCGAGGTGTTGCGCGAATACCGGTTGAGGTCATCGACGGTGTCGGCGCTGCGGAAGATGGACTTGGCGACGGGCGTCGCGGCCTCGGGGCGGGTCGGGTCGGATGCGTTCATCGCGTCACGATAGCGGCGATGCAGCGGCCGGACCAGCCGGGGGCGTGGGAAACCAGGCATCGGGACCGCCGTTGCGGCGGAAGGGCCTGATCGGTGCGGCGTTACAACCGGGTGTGCGGTGTACGGGTACGGCGGGACGGGCGGGGTCTGGCCGGGAACGCGGTGCGTTTCAAAAAGCCCGGAACGGCGCGCGGGGGAAACAGGGAGCTATGCGCGCCGGTCCGGGTCGGAAAGCGAAACGGTCGGTGTTCACGACGGACGGCCGGTCCATGTACGGCAATCCGGGATCAGGCGAAGCGGAAGCGCGGCTGGACCCAGTTGCTGGTGTAGCTGCGGTTGCTGGCGTAGCCGCTGCTATTGCCGTAGCCGACGCCGAAGTCGCGCTGGCGGTGCTGGTGACGAACCGGGGCGGCGTTGACGGTGGTGGCCGGAGCCGAATTCGGGGTGGTGGTGACGGTGCGGGTGGTCAGAGCGTTCATGGCGGGTGTCCTGTGTCGTGGGGTGGTAGTGCTTCGGTGTGTTGGTAATCTACAACACCTAGGTAGAACTTGATATGTGCTGGAAGTCATATCCCCCTTTAGTCATGCCCTGGAGCTTCCTGGGCTGGCTGGGCGGTGGGGCGCACCGTCCGGGTTCACGGATAGAGATGAGGCGGGGGCGCCGAGGGTTGCAATCGCGTACCCATGACTGACGACCTACAGGGCGGGCGAGTGTGGCCGGGGCGCGAGAAGGTCCCGAGGACGCCGATTTGTGGCGATGAGGCCTACGCGACGCTTTTCGGACGAATCTGAGTCGGGACATCCGTGCGATCGGACGTTTCAACACTCGAGACGATGAGCCTCATCGGTATACGGTAGCCGCACGGCCCTTGAACTGAATATCGTAATGAAGCTAACGATGCTCCGCGGAAATTGTCGCGCTGTCTTTCTCTTTACCGTCTTGGTCGCGGCGATTGGATGCGATCGCGGCGACCGTGAATCGACTCGGTCCACCGTCATGAGCCAGTCCCCAAGCGCTCCCAGGAAAGACGCTCCGCAAAAGCCTGAGATTGTTGCGAACCAAGCGCAAACCGTGACAAGGACTATTGCTGACAGGCGGCGTTATGCCGACACGTACTCGATGCTGGCGCAACAGGCAGAGTCCGGAAACGCGATGGCCGCTTTTCAGTTATACGAGGACGTCTTGCGATGTTCCTCGATTCAGGCGCGCAAGGAGTCCTTGGAAGATCTCGCTGCCGTATCCAGGGACAAAGTCCTGGAAGCGAACGTGGTTCGAGAACTGGCGCAAGATCGCGCGGCATGCGCCGGACTGAGCAAAGATCAGCTCGCATCGAAAGAATACTGGGTCACGAAGGCCGCGCGCTTGGGACATGTCGGTGCGCAAGTCGCCTATTTCTCTGTCGCCACGGAGAAATTCGATACACCGCAGAAGGTCGTCGCTAACGCCGAGGAATTCGCGCGGATCAAGTCCGAAGCATTGGTGCATTTGACATCAGCGGCCTCGCGGGGCGATCGCACGGCGCTGTTCAACCTTGCCAACACTTACCAGGAAGGGACCTTGGCCAAGCGCGATCCGGTAAAGGCGTATGCGTACATGCGTGCTTTGCAACAGCGTGGAGGTGTCGAAGCGTCGGCGAAGTATTTGGATCTGTGGGGCCGTGAGCTTACGGCCGAACAGATAAGGAGCGCGGAGGCCATGTCGGCTGGCGCAGTCAACAGGAGCAGCAGTAGATGAAGTTCAGATGGGTTGCAGGGTTAGCTGGAATAGTCGTGATAGGGGTGGCGATCGCTTCGCACTACGGAACGTTTATCTGTTCGTCGGGTTGCACGTTGAACGGACCTACGCCTGATCCGGATACGGTCGTATTTATTCAGTCGACGGTGAATCAAAAAGTCAATCAATGGAAGGCCAAGGATACGGTCACCATTTGCAATGCGACCGCTTGTTCGACTTATTTGATGACGTCGGTTTTCGGAGGAGTCGCAGGCATGCAGCAGATCGCCAAGACGCCGCGAGGTAGTGGCGGTAGTGGCAGTGGATCAGGCGGCGAAGGTGGTAGCAGCGGCGGCAGCGGCGGCAGTTGGTCCGGCGTCGGCGGCGGAGGCTGCGAGGGTGAGTGCGAGGGCAAGGTCATCGTTGGAACAGAGAAACCGATTCAGCCTTGATCCGGATCGCAAGTAGCGGAAAATTTCAGATGAGAACGCCCCGTGTCGAGCGGGGCGTGCTGTTTTTCGGCGATGGTCTGGATACTTGTTTTCTAATGGTGGGACCAACCGCAGAGCGGGCACCTCAAAGAATCGGCGCCAACCCCGCCCCGAACGCGGTGAACATCCGCGTCGTCAGGCTCTTCACGCCGAGGTTGACCTCGGGAAAGTCGCCGACCGGTTTGTAGCAGGCGCGAAAGCCCGGGTCGGTGCGGTACAGCGGCGAGGGGCAGTCCGGGCCGGGCACGAATTCGTAGCTGGTCGCGTAGCGCACCGGCCACAGGTCGAAGATCGGCAGGTGCTCGGAAATCTTCGCGATCGAATACTCCAGCCCGGAGAAGAGCGGCGGCTTGTCGCGGCGCGCGATCACCCACGAGTTGGCCGGGGCGATGTCGCGGCGGATGCTCGCGGCCAGGGTCCGGGCGAACACGGGGTCGTCGATCACCACCGCGCTTTCGGTGTTGTAGTGGTCGCCGCGCGGATCGAAGTTGTGCGTGCCGATCACGCCGATGCGCTCGTCGATCACCATCGACTTGGCGTGCATGCCGATGCGCACGCCGGCGCGCTTGAGCGGCACCGGCTCGTTGGTGCGGCGGCGCGCGTAACGCATCGCCGCGTACTCGCGCGCCAGCGGCTGCCGGTAGCGCTGGCGGTAGAGCACGCTGCTGCGGTCGAGTTCGCGGCGCTGGCGCCGCGATTCGGCCAGTCCGGCCCCTTGCACCGATTCGGGCTCGGCGCGGCCGTCGCGTTCGGCCAGGCCTTCCAGGCCCAGGTCGGGCAGCGTGGCGCCGGTGGCGGCGATATCGATCGGCGCGTCGGCCGGGAACGGCTTGTACTCGTAGATGTTGAAACCGAATTCGCGCAGATAGCGGCGCTTGTACTTGTACGACAGCGCGTAGGCGATGAAGGCGTCGGTGGCGGCGAGGCTGTTGGTGGACACGATCACGCGCGGCCGGTCGGGGCGGTCGTGCAGGCTGCGGAACAATTGCTGCGCGGACTTGGACAGCACCAGGTACGGCGTCTGCAGGATCACTTCTTCTTTCGAATGGGTGATCAGGCTGCGCAGCGAATCGGAGGCCAGGGCGTTGGCGTCGCTGTTCTCGCGGTGCTTGTTGGGGGTGTCGGAGATGTAGCGCACCGCGCCGACTTCGATCGCGTGCGAGACCAGGCGTTCGTTTATCTTCGCCTCGTCGGCGGCATCCTCGCGCATGGCCTGGGCGCGCTGCGGACGCTCGAATTCGGTCTTCGGCAGCACCGGCACGCCGCCGTCGATCAGGCGCTTGCCCACATCGGCCAGGCGCTCCACCGGCACGCTGCGGCGATCGCTCCAGAACACTTCGAAGTCGGTGCCCATGATGTCGGCGACGGGGCCGGCGACCAGCACGTCGCGATCGCGGAAGTTGTACTGGTCGTCCCAGTCGTAATAGTCGTCCTGGTAATTGCGGCCGCCGGAAATGCCGACCCGGTTGTCGGCCAGCAGCAGCTTGGTGTGCATGCGCTGGTTGAGCCGGCGCCAGCAGCAGGCCGCGGCCAGCACGTACTGCGGGTAGTTGATGCGGGCGCGGTGCAGCACCGGGTTGTACAGCTTGATCTCGAAATTGGCGTGGGCGCCCGCCAGTGCGGCCAGGGTGTCGATGTGGCGCATCGCCGCCAGCTGGTCGAGCAACAGGCGCACGCGCACGCCGCGGCGCGCGGCGGCGAGCACTTCGTCCAGCACCAGCTTGCCGGCGTCGTCCTCGTCGAAGATGTAGGTCTGCAGGTCCAGGCTGTGGGTGGCGCTGCGGATCAGGTTGATGCGCGCCAGCAGGGCGTCGGGGCCGCGATCGAGGATCAGCGCGTAGTGGCGCGGGCGTTCGGGCGTGGACTGCGCCATCGCCTTGCGCCCCAGCTCGTACAGCGGGGAAGGCTGGGCGCAGGCGTTCTCGCCCTGGCAGTCGATCTGCTGCGAACGGGCGGCGGCGGCGATCGCGCTGGCGCGGTCGCGCTGGGCCGGGCTCAGCGAGGCGCAGGCCGACAGGGACAGGGCGAGCAGGGCCGCGAGGCCGCGCAACACGGGGTTCAACGGGGTGGCTCCTTAACGCGTCGGGACCCTGGACGGAAACGGTTCCGGAGTCCTGGGCGGCGCGGGTTTCGACGGGATCAGCTTATTTTGCGTGGATTGCAGGCGTACCTGCATGGTGAAGCGTACCCGGTCGCCGAGCGCGAGTTGCCAGCCGTCGAGGTTGTAGTCGTCGCGGCTGACGCTGCCGTGCGCGATCGCGTCGCAGTCTTCGCCCGGCTTGGCGCAGGCCGCCGGGGCCAGGACGAAGCTTTCGATGCGGCTCACCCCGTGCAGGGTCAGCCGTCCGCGCAGTACGCCGCCGGTGCGGGCCAGGTCGGCCGGGTGCGGTTCGGACAGGAATTCGATGAAGGGATAGCGGGGGGCGTTGAAGAAGCGCTCGCCGCGGGCCATGCGCGCGTAGCGCTCGGACTCGCCGACCACGACCGAGGCGGTGGCCAGGCGGATGCGGACCTGATGGCGGCCGTCGGCCAGGATGGTGAGTTCGCCGTCGTAGCGCGGGAACTCGCCGGCGATGCGCTGGCCCCAGCGGGTGCGCAGTTCGAAGCTGAAACGGGTGTGTTCCGGATCGAAGCCCTGCTGCACCGGCTTGGGCTCGGGCGGCTTGGCGTCGGTGGCGCGGAACTCGGCGGCGCGCGTTTCCGCCGGCCGCGGCGCCCAGGCCCGTGTTTCGGCCGGGGACGACTGCTGGACACCGGCTTGGGCGACAAGCCCGACCGACATCAGGGCCAGGCCGGCCCCGATGCAGCGGATCACGGCGTCTCGACCGTGCCGCCGCCGCAAGCGCGGCGGCGACGGGCTCACGGCCACCAAAACTCGCTGAGCTGGGCGACGCCCGGTTCCAACGCGGTTCCGGCCGGCACGCTGAGGACGGCGACGCCGCCCGGCGGTATGCCGCGGTAATCGCCCGACTGGCCGCTGTGCAGCAGCGCGGCCAGACGTTCCAGACCGGGGTTGTGGCCGACCAGCATCAGCCGTTCGACCTCGATATGGGTGTCGGCCAGGCTGATCAGGGTGCCCGGGGTGGCGTCGTAGATCGACGGCTCGATGCGCTGTTCGACATAGCCGATGGCGCCGAGCACCGCTTCCAGGGTCTCGCGCGTGCGCCGCGAGGGCGAGCACAGCACGCAGTCGGGGATCAGTTTTTTCTCCGCCAGCCAGCGGCCGGCGGCTTCGGCTTCGGCCAGACCTTCGGCGGACAGCGGCCGGTCGAGGTCGGCCTGGCTTTGGCCCGCGGGTTCAGCGTGGGCGTGGCGGAGCAGGATCAATTCGCGCATGAGTCAGAGCCAGAACGAGTGATGAGGGGAGTGCGCGAACGCAAGGTAGAGGATGCCTGTCGAGGGGGCGGATGGGTAGCGGGGGCGAGGGGCGGGTTGGCGGGCCGGCGGGCGGCGCGGCCGCGGCAACGCCCCGGCCGGCGCCCGGCGCGCGCGGGTGCGCGGCGCGGACAGGTCCGGTCCCGTTGCACGGCGGCGTCTATCGGCCCGGCCTCACTTCTTGTTGAGCCACTTCAGCAGCGGCTGCCAGTCGGCCTGGTGCTCGCGGATCTGTTGCGAGTGGTAGTCGAACAGGCTTTTGCCGAGCGCGGTCATGACCACGTAGGCCTGGCTGTCGCGGATCTGCCCGACCACCGGGTACGGCCATTCGCCGAGCAGCTCCAGCGCCTGCTGCGAGGCGTTGGTCCAGGGCTTGAGCTTGTTGCCGATCAGGCCGACCCGCAGTTGCCCGCGTCGTACCCGCGGGTGCTGGGCCAGCGAATCCAGGAAAGGCACGGTGGCTTCGATGTCCAGGGTAGAGGGCTGCACCGGCACGACCACCGCGTCGGCGAACTCCAGAAAGGTTTCCAGGTCGTCGGCCATCGCCCCGGCCGGGGCGTCGATGATCGCGCGCTGGGCATCCTCGGGCAGGTTCTTGCGCCAGGCCTTGCGGCGGGTGCCGTCCAGCGCCAGCACCGCGCTTTCCAGGACCGAGCGGCGCTGCGCCCAACGGGTCGAAGAGCCTTGCGGGTCGGCGTCGATCAAGGCCGTGCGCAGGCCTTCCAGAGCCGCTTGTGCGGCGAGGTGGGTGGCGATCGTGGTCTTCCCGACGCCCCCCTTGGAACTGGCCACCAGCACGGTCTTCATGCGAGCTCCCTCCGGATGGAAAGCGCAGCCTACACCGGGGATGTGGAGCGGGTCATCACGGCTGTGCGGCCGGCGGCGGGTCGATGTAGCGGCCGGTGAGGACCAGCGAGCGCGGCAGAGGAGATTCCGGCAGCCAGTCGGGCGGCGGACGGTCCAGGCCGGCCGCTTTCAGGCGCTCGGCGAACGTGGCGACTTCGCCCACGCGCCAGACCCGGGGCAGATCGCGGATCAGGTTGGGGCGTTGTTGCAGGTGTGCGCTCTGCCAATAGTGAGTGCGCAGTCGTTCGCGCCAGGCCGCGCCGTCGGCCGACCGGGCGCTCAGCTGGGCCATGACCGTCAAGCCGAACATCTGCCCGATGAGCGTGTCCGAATCGGCCATCCGCGTGGCGATTGCGGTGCAGGCCGCATGGAGTTCGGCATCGGTGCCGGCGGGGGCGGCCGCGGCCGTGCGGCAGCGGCGCTGGAAGGCCAGCGGCGAAGGCAGCGGGAAGGCCCCGCCGGCCAGCGCCATGCGCGCGTCGTGCAGATTCGCGTCCGCGAGCAGGCCGTCGGAGTTCAGGACCGCGCGCGCCGGCTCGTCCAACGCCGGCAGCTCCAGTTCGCCGAGCGCGCGCATCGTCTCGGTCGCGTTGCGGCCATAACGGATGTCGTAGCGCCGGGCCTTTGCCGCGTGCAGCAGGGCGGTATCGATTCGGGCTTGATCGCCGCGGGCGGCGGCCGTATCGGCGCTCATCAGCCACACGGCGGCGTTGTCGGCGTCGCTGCGCTGCAGATGAGCCAGGGCCGGGTTGGGATCGCACTGGGTTCCGGGCATGGGTTCGGCGTGCGCGCAGATCGCCGCCTCGTACCAGAACGGGGTGTCGTCGCCGGGCGCGGCCAGGGCCTGGGCGCGGCGCAGGGCCCGCTCGCGTTCTTGGTGCACCCCGGTCGGCGGCGCGGTGTAGTAGCCGTCCAGCAAAGGCTGCAGGCGGACGATATCGAGCTGGCTGATCGCGTCGTCGCGTTGAGCCAGCGTCGCCAGCCGGTCGCGCAGCGCGCGCTGGTAAGCCTGGTTCCACTTCGGGGCGGCATCCGACAGCGAGAACGGGAACAACAGCGGTGCGTTCTTGGACGCAGGCGCGGCCGCGACGGGCTCGGCGCGATCGCAGGCGCCGGCATTCAACACGATCGCCAGCGCGACGAGCATCCATATGGAACGGCGGCGCGGTCGGAGCGTCGTTTCGGGCGTCATGGCGAACTCGATGCGGCGGCGATGCGACGCCGCGGTCCGCGCAGCATACCCGCGCTAGTTCGCGTTGCTCAGCCCACCGCCACCCGCGCACGCAGCGGCAGGGTCAGCAACGAAAGCAGCAGGCTATAGCCGACCATCGCCGCAGCCAGCCGCGGCGCCAGTTGCTGCGCGATCGCCAGCGCACCGGCGGCGACCATCGGCGGCATCGCCGCTTCCAGCACGGTCGCGCGGGCCATTTCGCCACGCAATCCCAGCCACGGCACCTCAAGCCGGCCCACAGTTGTCCGCGGCGCACCCGCGGGTGCTGGGCGAGCGAATCGAGGAAGGGCGCGGTGGCTTCTTTTAGGACAAATCTGAGTCGGGTATCCCAGATTTTTTCGCGTTTAAGGACAAGAGCAAGCGTTGCGCAAACCAACAGCACGGTTTCGCAGGGGCGCTCAGTGGGTCTTCGTGCAAACGAGAGATCGCCTAGCCACAAGTGGATACGGGAAGATAAGAATGAAGAAGGTGCTTTCGAAGAAAACGGCCCTCGCCATGGCTACTGCGTGCAGCGCCGCATTGCTCTGGTCGCAACTCGATGCCGACTCCCTTCAGGGGAACCAACGGCAAGGCGCTCCGGCCGCGGGCGGATATGCCGGCAACCGTCCGAGCGGGCCGGCGATCATGCCACCGACCTCGATGAACGTGTCTTATGCCGCGCCGACGCCGCGTACGCCGGCGCAAGCCAAACTCGGTGCCGGCTCGCTGTTGCAGGCCGTGCAGGCTTTGCCGCAACTGCAAGCCTGGATCGCCGCGCAGCCGGGGCAGACCGCGCAGACGGCCATGCGCGAAGCGCAGATCGCCGCGCTTGACCGGGCCGGCATTCCCGAGCGCTGGCGCGATGGCGACCGGGTCAAGATCAACGTCGGTCTCGCGCTGGACTATCGCAGCATCCAGGACGCCCAGGCGTTGACCCGGGCGACCGAGGCATTGCTGAGCAGTCTGCGCGGCGGCGGCATCCAGGCCAATGCGATCATCGGTTCGCCCAGCGTGGAAGCGCTGGTGCCGGTGGCCCGGCTGGAATGGGTGGCCGGCCTGGCGGGTGTGGCGCAATTGGGCCTGATGCAACTTCCTGACGTGGTGGCCTTCTCCGACGGCGCCACCGCGAGCAATGTCGATCATTTGCGTACGCTGGGCGACTCGGCCGAACTACCCCTCGAGCTGCGCACGAGCCTGCGGGGCGAGGGCTTGACGGTGGCGATCATCGACATGTTCGACAACAACGCGGGGGAAGTCGCCGAACTGCAGAACCAGAACGAATGGCCCAGCAATACCGCCCAACAGGCCGACGTCATCGTGATGACCGGGCCGGCGGGCAAGGCATTCGGCGCCAATGGCAACCGACACGGCAACGCGGTCACCGAAATCGCCTACGACATCGCGCCCAATGCCAAGTACCGTCTCTACGACATCGAGACTATCGCCGACTGGGTCAACGCGATCCGGGACGCAGCCAATCTCGATGCGCAAAATCAGCCTTTGGGCGAACCCAGGACCCAGGTCATCACCGCTTCGGTCGGGCTCCCCGGCGATGTTCCGGGTGACGGCAGCTCCGGTTCGGCCACGCTGAAGGGGCTTTACGATGCCCTGGCCGCGGCCGCGAATAACGGCGTGATCGTGGTCAATGCCGCCGGTAACCATGCCCAGGCGCACTGGGACGGCGACAGCGATGACGGTGCCGGCGTCAATGTCGCGCAGGACTTCGATCTGGCGACCGCCGGTGTGCAGGACACGAATATCGTGCGCTACAGCGGCGACTGTACGCCGGTCGGCAAGGAGATCAGTGCCACCCTGGTCTGGAATGATTGGGCATCGGACACCAACGCAGTCGACGCCGACTACAAGCTCGAACTGTTGCGGTGGCAGGACGAGGTCAAGAAGTTCGGGCGGGATCCGGCGACCGGGCGCTGGGGCACTTACATCGTCACCCCGAGCGGTTGGGTCGCGGCGAAGGAGTCCGACAGGTTGCAAAATGGCGGCAACGGACAAACCCCGTATGAGGAAATTGGATACAAGGTGCCTGCGGACATCGCCACCTCGCAATGCTCGAACGGCGCCAAGCTGGCGCTGCGCGTGATTCGCAAGAGCGCCAATGCCGCCAACTTCCTGCGCGTGTTCACCGGGAAAATTCCGCTGCAGTACAAGCAAACCGAGCGTTCGATCCTGGCGCCGGCCGACTCCGCCAGCGTGATCACGGTGGCCGCGTTGAATGCGGCGGATTCCGCACTGGAGACTTACAGCTCGCGGGGCCCGGTGCTGGCTCCAGGCGGCGGCCGTCCGGCCGGGCAGGCGCCGGGCAACGCCAAGCCGGACATGGGCAGCTTCGCCAATGTCGATACGGTGACTTACGGCGCCAATACCTTTAACGGTACGTCCTCGGCGGCGCCGCATGTGGCCGCGCTGGCCCTGCTCGGTCTGCAGCACCAACGCCAACTGACCCAGGCCACCGAACCGGCGGCACTGCCGAACGATGCCACTGACGAGCAGAAGTCCGAACGTACGAGTCTGCTGCGCCAGCGTCGCAACGATCTGGCCACTGTTACCTACGATGCGTTGGCGCTGATCGCCGGTACTCAGGGGAACGACCTGGGCACCGCCGGCTTTGACACCAGCTTTGGCAACGGGCGTCTGAAGTTCCACGCCAAATCAAAACAGTGCGTTTTGTCTGCTCTGTACGCGCCGGCCTACCGGTCGCTGCTGCCGACGCAGCCTTCGCCGCTGCCGGAGGGCCAGAAGTCGTACGACGAACTGGCCGGCAGCAACACGACCGAATGCGCCAACTAGGAGACCAGATCGTCCTGAGATGGAGCAGGTTGGGGCGGCTGGGGTTTCCCGTCCCTGGCTCGCACTGAAGCACACGGCGCCGGAGTGATCCGGCGCCGTTCTGTTATCGATCATTGGATCGTCGCACCGGCCATTACGGTCCAGCACGATGCAGTCCCGCCGCAGTGGGTCGGGAGGCATCCGATCGGTTGGAACTGCGTCTTGGCGCATACCAGTCGCTGTGGACCGTGTTCCACACAGGTCAGCGGGCTGGGGCTTTCATGCCCTAGCCAACCGCCACCCTCGCCCATAGCGGCAAGGTCGCCAACGACAGCAGCAAGCCATAACCGACCATCGCCGCCGCCAGCCGCGGCGCCAGTTGCTGCGCGATCGCCAGCGCGCCGGCGGTGACCATCGGCGGCATCGCCGCTTCCAGCACGGTCGCGCGGGCCATTTCGCCGTGCAGTCCCAGCCACGGCACCAGTACCCAGGCCAGCGCCGGCATCAGCGCCAGCTTCAGGCCCAGCCCGGCGATCAGCGGTTTGAGCTCCTCGCGCGGCAAGGCCAGTTTCACCGACAGGCCGATGGTCAGCATCGCCAGCGGCAGCAGCGCGTCGGACAGGCGCTGCAGGCCGCCGGCGATCCAGCTCGGCGGCTGCTCGGGCATCACGCTGAAGCCGATCAGCAGCGCCCACAGCGGCGGAAACTTCAACACCCGCAGCACCATCGCCCGCGCGCTGGGCGGGGCGTCGCCGCCGTAGCGCGCCAGCACCCACAGGCCGAAGGTGGACAGGATCAGGAATGCGCCGAACTGGTCGTAGACCACCGCGTAGGGCAGCGCGTGCTCGCCGATCAGCGCGCGGGTCAGCGGATAGCCCAGAAAGCTGGTGTTGCCCAGGGCGACGGTGAGCAGCAGCACCGCGTGTTCGTCGCGGCGCAGGCCGAGCACGCGCGCCAGCGCGCCGACCAGCAGCACGGTCGCGCCCAGCAGCAGCCACGGCACCGCCGCCACGCCCAGCAGCGCCGGCTCCAGATGCAGGCGCGGCGCATAGCGCAGCACCGCCGCCGGCAGGCAGACATACAGCACGACCAGATTCAGCGTCTGCGCGGCGTTGTCGGGCAACGCGCGCAGCCGCTGGAACAGGTAACCCAGCGCCAGCATCGCCAGCACCAGGGCAAAAGCGTCGAAAGCCATCGCGGACCGACTCCGCGCGCCGCAGCGGCGCGATGCGGCCATGGTCGCGGTTGCCCGGCCCGGGCTCAACCCGGCTTTCGGCTTACCTGCGATGCCGCGGCGCCAGCCCGCCATGGCCGCTTCAGCGCAACGGATCCAGCCCGCGGGTGCCGGAGGGCGCCGGGCCGTATCATGTCGCGTCCACGGAAGACCCATGTCCCATGAGCGACCTGCAAGACCTGACCGCGCTGATCCGTTCCAACACCCCGCTGATCGTGATCGAGACCCGCGACGAAGCGCGCGTGGTCGAGCTGTTCCGGCACGCGCTGATGAACGTGTGGCGGGCGCTGTACCGCTGGTCGATCACCGAGGGCCTGCGCCGGGTCGATCTGGACCGCGAGGAAGAAACCGACGTCGCCCCGGACATCTCCACCACCTTGCAGGCGATCCGCGACGCCGATCAGCGCGGCATCTACCTGCTGTTCGACGCCCATCCCTACCTGGGCTACGCCAGCACCCAGCGCCAGCTGCGCGAAATCGCCCAGCGCCGCGATTGCGCGCCGCACGTGCTGGTGCTGATCGGCCACAAGCTGGAACTGCCGCCGGACCTGGATTCGCTGGCGGTGCGTTACACGCCCCGCCTGCCCGACGCCAACGCGCTGCTGAAACTGGTGCGCGAGGAAGCGGAAAACTACGCGCGCGAAAACGGCGGCCGCCGGGTCGAGGTCGATGGCGAAGCGGTCAAGCAGATCGTGCGCAACCTGCGCGGAATCGATCCGGTCGATGCGCGCCGGATCGCCCGCCACCTGATCTTCCGCGACGGCGCGCTCAACGCCGACGACCTGCCCGAGCTGGCCAGGCTCAAGTTCGAATTGCTCAACCGCTCCGGCCACCTGCATTACGAATACGACGCCGCGCGCATGAGCGATGTGGCCGGCGCGCGCCGGCTCAAGCGCTGGGTCGAGCAACGCCGCGCCGTGTTCGTCAGCGGCGAGGCGCCGCCCGGGCTCGATCCGCCCAAGGGCATGCTGCTGCTGGGCGTGCAGGGCTGCGGCAAGTCGATGCTGGCCAAGGCGGTCGCGGCCGGTTTCGGCGTGCCGCTGGTGCGGCTGGACTTCGGCACGCTGTACGACAAATTCCACGGCGAAACCGAGAAGAACCTGCGCGCCGCGCTGGCCTCGGCCGAGCAGTTGTCGCCGGCGGTGCTGTGGATCGACGAAATCGAAAAAGGCCTGGCCGGCGACAGCGGCGACGGAGACGGCGGGGTGTCGCGGCGCGTGCTCGGCTATCTGCTGACCTGGATGGCCGAACGCAAATCGCGCCTGTTCCTGGTCGCCACCGCCAACCAGATCGACGCCTTGCCGCCGGAGCTGCTGCGCAAGGGCCGCTTCGACGAAATCTTCTTCGTCGATCTGCCGATGGCCGAGGTGCGCGCGGAGTTGTTCGCGATCCATCTGCGGCGGCGCTCGCTGAGCGCGGACTCCTTCGATCTGCCGGCATTGGCCGCGGCCAGCGACGGATTCTCCGGCGCCGAGATCGAGCAGGCCATCGTCGCGGCGATGTACGCCGCTCACGCCGCCGGCGCGCCGCTGTCGGACTTCCAACTGCGCGCCGAACTCAAGCAGACCCGGCCGCTGTCGGTGCTGATGGCCGAGCAGGTCGAATCCTTACGCGAGTGGGCGCGCGGCCGCACGGTGTCGGCCGACTGAGGCGCGTCGCGACGCGAGCGAAACACGTCACCGTTTCCGTCCGCGTTCGCCGACAGACTGAGGCGCGTACCGAGCGCGCGAACTAGCCAGTAAAAAACACGATAAATGCGAGCGTTCGGCCAACGGTGTGCCGAGCGATGTATCGCCGTGTGCCAATAAAACTCATGCGATGCCGTATCGATTCGTGGAGTTTTTCCGGCTTGGCAAGAGGCCATCGGTTTAGCAACACTATGCCCACTGAGAGTTGGCAGGATGCCAAACGAAACGAGCATAAGGATCGGTGCATGAAGTACGTGGTCGCAGACGACCAGCCCGCGATGGCGATGCTGGTCGAGCGGTTGTTGAAGAGTGCGCGTGGACCCATCGCCGACGAGATTCACGCGGTGCGATCCAGCGAGCGGTTGTTCGACGTCCTGATCGCAACGGAGGCCAGTGCAGACATCGTGATACTCGATCCGGCGATCGCGGGCTTGAAGCGCATCGCGCTGGTGCGCGCGCTGCGGCAGCGATGCCCGCCGGCGCGGCTCATCGTCTACGCCAGCGACGACAGCCCGTTTCTGGCGGCGCGGATTATCGCCGAAGGCGTCAGCGGCTATGTGCTGAAGACCAGCCCGACGCGATTGCTGCTGCAGGCGATCCAGCACGTGCGGGCCGGCGACACCTTCTGCGACCCGCGCATCGACTTCGGCCGCGCCAACGCCGATCCGTGGTCGTCGCTGACGCCGAAACAGCAGCGCGTGTGCGTGTCGATCCTGCATCACGGATCGATCGGCCGGATCGCCGAACGCGAAGGCAAGGCCTACGACACGATCTGGACCCATTGGACCAAGGCGAAGAAGGCGCTCGGCATCCGCCACGAAGCCGAGCTGGCGAAGTACTTCTACGAAAAAGGGCTGATGCATTTGTTGGACGACTGAACCACGGGCCGACGTTGGCCGTACCTTCAACACGACACGGAGTCGAACATGAGGAATCGCAGCAGGGTGAATCGTCGCTCCGTCAGGGGGGCTGCAATCACCGCCATCGCCTTGTGCGTTCTCACGAGCCATCAAGCCAGTGCACAGATGATCGTCAAAGACCCGTTCGGTCTCATGGCGAAGTTGAAGCAGACGAGCGAAGACTCCGTCGAATACGGCAAACAGAGCAAGCGCTGGCAGGAGACGGCGAGTCAGTATCAGAAGACCGTAAACCACTACCAGCAACAGTTGATCCGACTGCAGCGGCTGAACTTCGGGCAGTCCCGTATGGAAGACAGCTTTCCGCCGCGTCCGGCCGACTACGGTATGGAGGACATGTGTCCGGGACGGGGCGAAGGCATCAAGGGACAGTTGACGACCGTGTTTCAGCAAGCCGCGCCCAAGCTGGGCGGGAACGTTATCGGCGAGCAGCAATCCATTTGCCAGCGCATGGTCCATGCGGAAAACATGAAGTACAACGAGTCGGTGCAGATGTTGCGCAGGCTCATGCGGCGAAACCAGGAATTCGCGCAGATCGAGAGCCAGCGCGACAGCGTCAACGACAGTCAGGGCGCGCTAGCCGCGAACGACAACGAGGCCTATCGGTTCGTCGCACGAAATCAGTTGGACCTCGATTACTGGCAGGCGCGCATGAAGGCCTACGAGGACTACATCGAGTCGCTCAAGCGGGACCAAGCTCGCTTGGCCAAACGTGCCCTGGAGGGAAACAGAACCGGAATCGGTGGGCAAGTCATTCAGGCCGTTGCCATCAAGGCAGCGCTCGGCAACTGATCTGCCAGCCGACGCACACGCCTGCCCATTCGAGAACGGATGCAAACCATGACTTTCAGCCGCATGTCGGACTTGCTGTCCCCTTCAAGCTAGGCGGGACTCGGCGAATACGCGATTTTTCGCATCATTAACGACTACTTGACTCGCCAGATCGATGACATCGGCTTCGCCATGATGGAGAGGACCATGTCATGGGCGGCCAGCATCGCGGGAACGCTAGTCGTGCTGTGGATCATGATCATGGGCTACCGCATGGTCACGGGGCAGTCGAACGGTACCTTGAGGAACCTCTTGGTTGGCTCGCTGCGGAACGTGCTGATCATTACTGCCGCGACCACGATGTCCTTCGGCGGTACCAATCTGTATCAACTCTTTACTCAAGATATGGACCGAGCCGTGCATGGCCTGTTTTCCGGGCATGAGAACCAGAGCACGGCCGATGCCATCGACAAGAATCTTGGGTACTTGCAAGTCGCGCTTACGGCGATAGATGGCGTGCAAGTTTCAAAGGACGATCCGACCCTGCAAGATCAGAAGACCCGTGCGCTTGTGTTTGCCGGATTCGGGCTTGCCGGTCCAGCCATGGTCGCCGGCGTGCTGTACCTCACATTCAAATGCACGATGGCCTTCTCCATGGCCCTGGGGCCGATATTCATCCTGTGTCTGATGTTCGACCAGACCAAGGGCCATTTCGTGAAATGGCTGAACTACACCATAGGAACGATTTTCTCGATGGGGTGCCTGAGCGTGATGTCGGGCGTGATTCTGGAACTCGTCGCGCGCATCGCGGCGGGCCTATGGGTGGCGAAGCTGGCTTCGATAGTGGGGATCGAGGTCGAGGGCATCAGCAGCCAAGCCCTGCAACAAGGGGGTATCGGGTTGCTGGCGACCGCGCTGCTGATCACGGTTCCTCAGTCGCTCGCCAACTTCTTCCAGGGGCAACTCGGCAGCTTCATGCACTTCTCTGCGTTCTCAGGCGGCGCGGGTGGTGGTGGCGGTTCGCCGGGGCCGCAAGGACAACCTCCAGGTTCTTACTCATCGCTGGTCCGCAACGATAGCCAACAGTCAGACAAGTCCTACGCGTCGGCTGAGGCGGCTAGCGCCACATACAACCACAGCAATCGAATTACCGGAACGCCGCCGGTACATGAGCAGCGCATCAAGTCTGCTGACGAAGTGACGAGGGATTAAGGTCATGAAAAAGGTAGTGCTCTTACTTGCCGTGCTGGTTGCTCTTCCAACCGGACCGTCAAAGGCGGAAGGTGGATGTCCTGCGGGACAAATCCCCTACAGCGGTACGTCGTTAGCTTCTTGCGGTCCGATTCCAGGGGGGAGCACTCCTGCATCCCCTGGCCCCTTATGGGCAAGCAGGTGGGGAGCCATTGCTACTGATGACGCCGGCACATATGGCATTGTTGCTCAGCTCGACAGCAAGTCCGCAGCCAAGGCTCAAGCGCTTAAGGAATGCCGCGACCGCAGCGCCAAGAATAAATGCCGTCTGTCTTTTGCATACAAAAACCAGTGTGCCGTGGTGGTGTCGTCCCGCACGGGCTCATTCTCCGAAAGTGCAGCAACGGTCGAGGAAGCGTTGGAAAACGCGAGTCAAGCGTGCAGAAAAAGCAGCGAAAGCGAATGCTGGATTTATTACAGTGGGTGCAGCCTCCCTGTTCGAGTTCGTTGAACGTATCAAGAAAAGTCATCGCGATGAGTATCAAGCGGCATCAAGCAGAATCAACACAGGGCGCAGCGGAGATGGAAATGGCGGCTTGCCAGAAGCTTGGCGATACCGGCTGCCACGTCTACTACGCGGCATGCAGTCTGTCCGCCAGAGTCTGCTGACGAGGTAAGTGCACTGCGGTCGTTAAAGATCGCAGTACTGTTGAACGAATAGCCATGGAGCGCGCGATGAATTTTCTTTTCAACGCAACACCCCAGGTCGCCGCCGAAATCCTGGAGAAGATCGGCGCGGAGAGCGCGCGCGCTGCGCGATGGTCCCGGCTGTCGAGCGGTGCGCTCATCAGTTTTGTCGTGTTGCTCCTGTCAGGTCATGTGTTCTCGGTGCCTCATCTCGTTGTGGCCGCGGTTCCGTTGGCTATCGGCTCAGCTGCTCTGCACACCATGTCCATGGGGTGCCTGGGAGGCGTCTACTGGGAGTCCCTCAAAGCGCTGAAGACCGTCCCGGACTATGCGGGAAGCGGGCTGCATTCGCGTGCGAAGTACGGAACATTGCTGGGCTTCGTCAGTCAGAGCGCGGCCCTCCTGGCCGTGACACTAGGGCAGCTTGCGTTGCTCTTCCCAATGTTGTGGGTTGGCGCCTTCGGAATGGTCGCGCTCTCGCTGTTCACCGCGCGATACGCATCCAGAACTCGTTCCTTGATCATTAGCTTCAAAGAGTCGAGCCCAAGCACAGGCGCCGTCTGGCTTTGAGCCGGTGCCGACAGGCGAGATGCGACGTTCAGAACCCAGCCCTTCAACCAGCGCCATACGAATCGAGTCAATCGCAGATGAAACCGAACGCGCCCCTTGCAGTCCTCGCACTCGTCGCTATGGCAGCGATGCTAACCGGCTGCTCCAACGCGGTCATGGACCCGAAGTACGAGCGCAATCCCAACCCGCGCCAGAAGTACGTCGTCACGGCAAAGATCGATGGTGCGCCAGGGCCGTTCAAAGGCGCCTCCGTGAACATTCGTTACAAAGTGGGCCCGTCCCAAGAATGCATGCCTGACGCTGAGCCCATTTCCGGTCACTCACCCACGCCAGATAGCTTCGACATTAAGCCTTCAGTGCATCGAGCTTCCGAGACCGAATATCGGTTTGATGTCTACCTGGATGCGATGGCGAGCAAGGACTACTTCGGCAAAGGGATCTGTACGTGGGTGATCGACTACGCCGCTCTCACGCTGCGCCCTACGGGGGCGCCTGATGAGTACTCGCTCGCAGCCTTCATGAGCCACGCGGAGATTGAGACCGAATTACCTATCTCGATGTATTGGCAGCGGAAGCTGTACGGAACATCGCGCCCTCATCCTCAGCCGGTGTCTGAGAGCGCACTCAAGCGAGAAGAGTTCGCGAAATATCGCGACCCTGATCTGTCGGACACTATTTCTGTAACGCTGCAAGCCAAGGAGCTAAGGCCATGACAATTGGCAGCCAACACTATGCGGAACTATCTGATGCCGCTTACGATATTCCGCCGCCGGACAAAGACGGCAACCGGGTACTGAATCTCGATGGTGTGAAATACCATGTTCTTGAAGTGGCAGACAACCGGTCCTCTGGCTATCAGGGCGTGGTGTTTCAACGCGAGGGCAGCAATGAAATCGTTGTTGCCCATCGTGGCACCGAGTTCACGCGCGAGTTCATCGACGATGTCTTGCGCGCGGACGGCGGAATGGTGGGGCAGCGCGCCAATCAGCAGGCTCAAGATGCGCTTGAGTTTACTCGTAAGGCTATGGAGCGCGCTGGGGAGCAAGGCGTTCCAATCACGGTAACGGGCCATTCCCTCGGCGGCTGCCTGGCCCAGGTCACCGCGGCCAAGCTGGGCCTGCAAGGCGAGACCTTCAACGCTTACGGCGCGGCCGACCTGAACATGCGCATCCCCGAAGGCGGCCATCAAGTCGTCAACCACGTCATGGCCGCCGACTTCGTCAGTTCAGGCAGCCACCACTTCGGCGAGGTACGGGTGTACGCGAGCCGGCACGACATCAATACGCTGTCGGTCGCGGGCTACGCCAACAACGATGCACGCCTCACCGATGAGCGAAACCTGCCGGTGGCCTTGGCGTCTGGCGCGCTCTCGCACAGCTTGCACAATTTCCGCGACGCAGGACCCGGGCAGACGAAGGACATCTCGGTGTTGCGCGATCCAG
Source organism: Lysobacter gummosus (assembly GCF_001442805.1). Taxonomy (NCBI): domain Bacteria; kingdom Pseudomonadati; phylum Pseudomonadota; class Gammaproteobacteria; order Lysobacterales; family Lysobacteraceae; genus Lysobacter; species Lysobacter gummosus. The sequence goes on from NZ_CP011131.1 coordinate 168,455, forward strand.
AAACCCGAGTCAACGCCCATCGCTTTGAACCCATGATCGATAAGTTCCGTGGCGACATTTGGGCCACGCGGGAAGGCGCATCGATCGGGTCGGCCGTCCTGCGTGGGCCGATGGGCATCGCCGAAGAGATCGGGCGGCGCCTGCCCGAGAAGACGCCCGAAAGCCCGTTCAAGGATGCACACGGTGCAGTGCCTGCGCCGGAGAGCCGTGTACCCGACCCGCGCCATCCTGACCATCCGAACCATTCGATGCACAGCACCCTCGACGCGGGTGTCGGGCGTGTCTTCGCCGAGCAGGGGCGTCCGCTGGACGCGACCGCCGAGCGCACCACGGCAGCGCTGCTGGTGAGTTCGCGACTGGCGGGGCTGGAGCAGGTCAACCACGTTGTTCCGGGCCGCAACACGCCGGCCGGAACCGATGTCTTCGCGGTACAGGGCGAACTGCACGATCCGGCGCACAAACGCGCCCATGTGAACACCGTGATCGCCGCGCAGATTCCCGTCGAAGTGTCTTTCCAAAAGCTGGCTGCGGCGGACCAACGGGTGGCTTTGGCTCAAGAACAAAGCCAGGAACAAACCCGAAGCCAAACGCCTCGCACCGTCTAAGTTTCTTCTCCAGCCGACCTCAGCCGCACCGCCCCGCAAGGGACGGCCAGGAGCGCTTCGTGTTCCGATTTCATTCCTTGCTGTGCATGACGCCACTGCTACGGAACTGGCTGCGCCGGTTATTTCCGCCACGCGCTCGGTGTGAGTCCGCTCGAGCCGTGGCTCAGCGCACGCGCTTCACGTACACCCACGCCTGCCGGCCCGAGGCCAGCGCCGCTTCAACGCGCTGGTAGTCGTCCACCTCGTATTCGTCGGCGCGGGCGAGTTCTTCGGCGCTGATGGCGAACACCGTGCCGTCCACGCGATCGGTCGCGTCGCCGCTGGCTTCGACGATGGGGTGATAGGACTCGCCGCTGGTCGCGACCACCTGCGGGTCGTCGATCTTGACCATCGTGCGGCGATAACCGAGCAAGGCATCGGCCTCGCCCTGCAAGAGGCGGCCGAAGGTGGCTTGCTGCACCGACGGCAATTGCAGGGTGCCGTAGGAAAACAGGCGGACGACGAAACTGTCGCTCATGAGCGCTCCATTGCGGTCAGGCCGCGGCGGCGAAGTCGATGCGACGATACGCGGATCGGGCGCGGGCCGCATCGGCGATCGCGTCATCGCCACGACGCGTACGCCGTGACGATGCGCGGTATCGCGGACTCAGGCCTCGGCAGCCTCTGGCTTGCGCAATGTCTGCCAGCGTTGCGCCAACTGCGCGGCGAACAAGGTCGCGGCCGGCGGATGCGCGCGCAAGTGCAGGAACGGCTCGATGAATTCCAGCTCCATGATCCGGAACACGCCCGCGTCCACGACGCCGTCCACGCGCACGTACGCCTGATCGCGATGGCCCAGCTCGGCCACCGCCTGCAGCGCGCGCTGCGCCGAGGCGAGAATGTGCGGGTTCGGCGCGGTGGCATCGGCGGTGCCGCCGAAATAGGTCTGCACGCGGTAGTCGTCGCTGCCGGGCTTCTTGAGCACCGCGTGGCTGTAGACGCCGCCGAAGAACAGCAGCGACCACTCGCCTTCCTCGACGATCTGCGGCATGAACGGCTGCACCAGATAGTCGAGCTCGCGCGGCAAGCTCGCGAGCGCTTGCTGGAACTCGGCGCTGCCGACGCGGCCGCGCACGGTATGCCAGGCGCCGCCGCTGACGCTGGGCTTGACCACGACCTCGCCGCTCATCGACGCCAGCGCCGTTTCCAGCTCGACGCCGCGCGCCAGCGTGGTCGGGATGATCGGCACGTCGAGTTTCGCCAGATCGAGCAGATAGCGCTTGTCGCTGTTCCAGATCAGCAGCGGCAGCGGATTGACGATGACCGTGCCGAGCTCGGCGATGCGCGCGTACCAGCCGAGAAACTCGGTGTAGTGCTGGAAATAATCCCAGGTGCTGCGCACCAGCAGCGCATCGAACGCGGACCAGTCCACCGACGGGTCGTTCCACATGCGCGGCGCGGACTCGATGCCGTGCGCACGCAGCGCCGCGACCAGGCCGTGGTCGTCGTCATCGACGTCGGGATGGACTTGCGAGGTGACCAGGGCGATGGACAGCGGAGGATCGAAGTGCGGCGATTGGATCGGCATGGGTTCGCCCGATACGGCGGTGGGAGAGACGGAAGCGGGAGTGGCAACATTGGACGCAGGCATGACGCCTCCTTGATCGGGAGGGCGCCCTTGCTCGGCATCGCGGATCGAGCGTGGCGGAGCGTGTGGACTCCGTCGCAGCACCCCTCGGTCCGGATCGCGCAGCGGCCGAGGGCCGGCGGCGCGTGGAATGCATCGCGTTGTGAACGATGCGGAGCCAATGGTTCGACAGGCGGTCGCGATGTGTCAACCCGATTCGGCGCGCAATCGCGGCGACGGCGCGAAATGGCGAAAGCTTCGCGCGCGGGTTTGGATGGGTGCAAGAATTTGGCGCTGTTTGGATGCGCGCGGGCTTGAGTGTGTTGCGGTGAAGCGGGCATTCGCGCGGAGATGGGAGACTTCAGCGTCATCCTTCCATAACCGTCATTCCCGCGAACGCGGGAATCCAGTGCCTTTCGTGCGAGAACGTTTGAAGTCGCTCGATGTTCGGTTACGCCGAAGTAAAGCAGAGCCCGCGTTCGCGGGAAGGACTAGCAAGGGCAACGGCAAAAGCGAATCCCCCCTGCCCCCCTTTTTCAAAGGGGGGAACTCGCTCTTGAAAGGGAGAACTCAGTCGGGAAGTAGAGACGGCTACGTCGAGCAGTAGAGGTGGCTACGGCATAGAGTGAAACCAACAAGTCGCGCCAACGCAAACCGTCAGCGCACTTCCTTGCTTCAACCCGTCACCTCAATACCCAGCCGCCTGCCCATCCTTACGCGACTCACTCGCTCCGACATACCCGCCGTTGGGATTGACCATGATCGCCTGATACCCGCCATAAGGCCCCAGCGCCGAACGCACGCTGTGTCCGCGCCGCATCAGCTCGCGAATGGTTTCGTACGGATATCCGGTTTCCAGGTCCACCTCGCCGCCGTCGCTCATCGCCTCCGCCTGCCCGGCCGGATCGGTCGAGCCGTCGTGCTGGATGCGCGGCGCGTCGCCGGCTTCCTGCAGGTTCATGCCGAAGTCGATCAGGTTCATCAGGATCTGCGCATGGCCCTGCGGCTGCATCGCCCCGCCCATCACGCCGAACGACAGCCACGGCTTGCCCTGCCTGGTCACGAACGCGGGAATGATGGTGTGGAACGGGCGCTTGCCGGGGGCGAAGGAATTGGGATGGCCTTCCTTGAGCACGAACTGTTCGCCGCGGTCCTGGAAGATGAAGCCCAGCCCCGGCGCCGCCATGCCGCTGCCCATGCCGCGGTAATTGGATTGGATCAGCGACACCATCATGCCGTCGGCATCGGCCACGGTCATGTAGATGGTGTCGCCCTGGTCGAGCTGCTTGGGCGTGGCCGGCTGTACTTCAAGCAGCGCCTTGTCCATCGAGATCAGCTTGCGCCGCTGCGCGGCGTACTCCTTGGAGATCAGCCTGGCCACCGGCGAGGACTTTTCGAACGCCGGGTCGGCGTACCAGCGCGCGCGGTCGGCGAAGGCCAGCTTCTTGGCCTCGGTGAACAAGTGCACGTGTTCGACGCTGCCGAAGCCGTACGACTTCAGGTCGTAGGCTTCCAGAATATTGAGGATCTGCAGGGCGGCGATGCCCTGGCCGTTGGGCGGCAGTTCCCATAAGTCGTAGCCGCGGTAATTGCTGCTGACCGGCTCGACCCACTCGCCGTGGTGCGAGGCCAGGTCCTCGTAACTCAGGAACCCGCCGTTGGCCTTGAAGTAGGCGTCGATGGTGCGGGCGATGTCGCCCTTGTAGAACGCGTCGCGGCCGCCCTTGGCGATCTGTTCCAGCGTGTTGGCCAGATTCGGGTTCCTCCACATCTCGCCCACGCGCGGCGCGCGGCCGTCGATGGTGAACTGCTCCTTGAAGCCGGGCCACTTCGACAACTTGGGCACCGAGGCGTTCCAGTAGTAGGCGATCACCTCGTGGACCGGATGGCCTTCGCGGGCGTAGCGGATCGCCGGCGCCAGGTCGTCGGCGATCGGCTTGCGGCCGAAGCGCTCGTGCAGGGCGAACCAGCCGTCGACCGCGCCGGGCACGGTTACCGGCAGCGGGCCGGTCGGCGGAATTTCCTTGAGGCCGCGTTTCTGGAACTCGGCCAGGGTCAGCGACTTGGGCGAGCGGCCCGAGCCGTTGTAGCCGTAGAGCTTCTTCGTCTTCGGGTCCCACACGATCGCGAACAGATCGCCGCCGACGCCGCTGCCGGTGGGCTCCATCAGCCCGAGCGCGGCATTGGCGGCGATCGCCGCGTCCACCGCGCTGCCGCCGGCCTTCATCACGTCCAGCGCGATCTGCGTGGTCAACGGATGCGAGGTCGCGGCCATCGCGTGCGGCGCGTAGACCTCGCTGCGGGTGGCGAAGGGTTTGCCGCTGATGCGATCGGCGGCGCTGGCGGTGGAGGGCAGGGCGAAGACGCAGGCCAGGGCGAGCGCGAGCGGCGCGAGCAACGCCGTGCGGCGACGCGGTGCGGTGTTCGGTGATGACATTGCGGGTCTCTCCAGGTGAGCGCCGACGATAGCGCAGGCACGCGCTCGCCCGCGTAGGCCGAAGGTCGAGGTCGGTCGAACATGAATGCGCGCTCCTCGGGTACGCCCCAGTTGTCGCCTCCGCGTACGGCCGCGTAGGTTCGTGATCAAGCGACCGGGGAGTAGCACCAGATGAGCGTCCAGCTGCAGCCGACCCAGCTTCAACCCAACTGGCAGAACCCGGCCGAGACGCTGCCGCCGGCGCCGCCGCTGCCGCCGCAGCAGCCCGAGGCCGGCCCGTTCACCCTGGAAGCCAGCTATCACCCGCAACTGCTGGGCGTGAACGCGCGGCCGGGGCCGGCGGCGAACGCCGCGCCCGATCCGCTGTCGTTCGATCAGCAACTGCGCGGCAAGGATTCGCAGCCGATCGACCTGCAGATGGCCGAGCTGTCGCAGGCGGTCTACAACCCCGACACCAAGACCGTCGGCAACTGGACCCGCCTGGACGACGCGCAGCTGACCCAGGCCGGCATCGATCCCAAGTCGCTGGAAAATTCCGATACCGGCTTCCGCGCCGGCATCTACAGCGACGGCAACGGCAAGTACGTGGTCGCCTACGCCGGTTCCAACGATCTGCAGGACTGGATCAACAACGCGCGCCAGGGCATCGGCTGGGATTCCAAGCAGTACGATCAGGCCGTGCAGCTGGCGCGCGACGCGCAGCAAGCCTTCGGCGAGAACATGGTCATTACCGGGCATTCACTCGGCGGCGGCCTGGCCGCGGCCGCGGCGCTGGCCACCGACACCACCGCGGTGACCTTCAATGCCGCCGGCGTGCACGACGACACCTTGCGCGGGCTGGGCCTGGACCCGGGAGCGGTCAAGAGCGATGCCGAGAACGGCCAGATCCGCCGTTACAACGTCGGCGGCGAAGTCCTGACCGCGGCGCAGGAAGACGTGCCGCTGCTCAACAAGATTCCCGATGCGCCCGGGCACGAGATCACCTTGAAGGATCCGGATCCGCCGAAGGCTCCGGACTTCACCTGGAATCCGATCGAGATGGCCAAGCGCACCGCCGAGTACGTGGCCGACAAGGCCAAGCGTCCGGGCGAGCTGCACGCCATCGGCCCGCTGATCGAGGCGATGCAGACTCAGCAGCCGTGGAAGTGACGCGCTTGGCTTGGCAGACCCTGCCGGCGTGGTGACAATCGCCGCATGCGCGCCGCCACGCTTCCCGCGTTGACGATCCTGTGCCTGGCCCTGGCCGGCGTGGCGTGCCGAGGAGAAGCGATGGACGCCAAACAGGCCTTTCCCGATCCGCGCAGCGCCGAACTGGCGCAGGCCGCCGCCGACGGCGACGCCGCGCGCGTGCGCAGCCTGGTCCAGGCCGGCGCCGATCCCAATGCGCACGGCGACCGCGGCGTGAACCTGCTGCAGTACGCGATGCTGGCGCAGAGCCCGCGCGGCCTGCAGGCCCTGCTCGACAACGGCGCCGACCCGTCGCGGCCGGGCATGGGCGGCAGCACCGCCGTGCACGGCGCGGCGATCGCCAACGATCCGCACTACCTCGACCTGCTGCTGGCGCATCGCGCCGACCCCAACGCGGCCCACGCCGAAACCGGCGAAACCCCGTTGGCGGACGCGGCCGGCCCGCGTTACCAGGCCCAGTTCGACGCCTTGCTCAAGGCCGGCGCCGATCCCGGCCGCGCCGACCGCATGGGCAATACGCCCTTGCATCAGGCGGCCAAGCTCAACGCCTCCGGGCAAGTGCTGTCCCTGCTCAAGGCCGGCGCCGACCCGCGCGCGCGCAACCGCCAGGGCGCCAGCTTCCAGACCTTTTTGTTCAAGCTGCCCGACGACAAGCTCAACCCGCAGGCGCGCCGCGAGCGCGCGGCGGTGGTGGCGTGGCTGGAGGAGCATGAGGTGGAGTTGGAGACGGCTGGGCGCTGAGGGGGCATTGCGCTGCGGTGTCTTGTCAGGCGGTCAGTCCCGCGAATCTCCAAGCCGTCATTCCCGCGAAGGCGGGCTCCGCTTTACTTCGGCGTAGCCGAACATCCAGAGCCTTCAGCGCCATCTCACCAAATCGTCAATCCCGCGACTTCAAAGGTTCTCGCACGAAAGGCCCTGGATGTTCGGCTACGCCGAAGTAAAGCGGAGCCCGCCTTCGCGGGAATGACGGTAGGTGGGTACGCCGCGCTCGTGGCGTGGGAATGACGGTAGGTGGGTACGCCGCGCTCATGGCGTGGGAATGACGGTACGTGGGTACGCCGGGCTCGTGGCGTGGGAATGACGATAGGTAGGTACGTCGCGCTCGCGGCGATAGGAAGGTACGCCGCACTCACCGCGCGGCAATGACGGCAGGCAGATATATCGCGCCCGGTGCCCACCTCCCTCACTACAACCGCCCCTCCCAACCCTAGGGCCAACCCTAGCTCGGGCCCGTACCAGCTATTTCTGCACAATCTCTCCCCATACGCTGCCGTCAAGACTGAGGAGACGGCACCGATGAGCTGGACCGATATCACCAATCCGCTGCGTTTCGCGATCAACCAGTACCTGCACCAGCAGCCGCTCCCGCCCGCGCCGCCGCCGCCTCCCCCGCCGCCGGTCGAAGCCAAGGTCGAGCTGCCGTATTCGCCGCACGTGCCGGTGCCGCAGGCGCAGCAGACGCCCTTCAGCGATCAGCTGCGCGGCCAGCAGCCGCAGAAGGAAATCGATACCGCGCTGGCCGAGCTGTCCAGCGACGTCTACGAGCCCTCGCGCACCGGCGCGGCCGGCTGGACCAAGCTGACCCCCGATCAGCTGATCAACCTCAAGGGCGCCGACGGCAAGCCGGCCGGCATCGATCCGGCTTCGCTGGACACCACCGGCACCGGCTTCCGCGCCGCGGTCTATACCAACGGCGACGGCCAGTACGTGGTCGCCTTCGCCGGCACCAACGACGCCGGCGGCGACCTCATCGCCGATGGCGGCCAGGGCTTCGGCATCAACACGCCGCAGTACAACCAGGCCGTGACCCTGGCGAAGGAAGCCGAAGCCGCCTTCGGCGACAACGTCGTGTTCACCGGCCACTCGCTCGGCGGCGGCCTGGCCTCGACCGCCGCGCTGGCCACCGGCAACACCGCGGTGACCTTCAACGCCGCCGGCCTGAGCAACGACACCCTGCGCGATCTGGGCTTCACCCCGCACGACGCCCGCTCCCAGGCCGAGGACGGCCAGATCCGCCGCTACAACGTCGACGGCGATCCGCTGACCGGCGCGCAGCAGGGCGTGGAGCTGATCAACGGCATGCCCGACGCGGTCGGCTACGAACTCAACCTCGCCCATCCCGGCGGCTGGGCCAACCCGCTCACCGCGCACGGCTCCGCGACGGTGATCGAAGCGATGAAGACCCAGACCCCCACGCCGACCCCGGGCATCGAGGGCGACGAACTGGGCCTGCTCGATCGCGCCGCCGAAGACGTGTCGGAAACCGCGCTCGACCTGGTCGGCGATGCCGGCAACGAGTTCGGCGAGCTGATGGTCAACGGCTACCAGCACGGCGCCAACTTCGTCGACGACGTCAAGAACGTGGCCAGCAACGAATACGCCGACGGCCGTTACTTCGACGGCACCTTCAAGCTGGCCGGCGATCTCACCGAAGGCGTGCTGAACTTCGCCGGCGATTCCGCCCACGGCGCGTTCAACCTGGCCGGCGATACCTTGCAGGGCGCCGGCGAGCTGACCGGCGGACTGATCCGCGACGTCGGCGAGTACGTCGGCCTGAAAGGCACCGGCGAAACCGTCGCCGGTTGGGTCGAGGACGGCGGCGAATGGCTCGGCAATCGCGCCGAAGACCTGGGCGGCCTGACCGAAACCGTGATCGACGGCGTCGGTACCGCGGCCGAAGTGACCTTCGATGTCGCCGGCGATGTGGTCGAAGGCGGCGTCAACGTGGTCAAGGACGTCGGCAGCTTCCTCAATCCGTTCGATTGATCCGGCCCGTTCGCGCGGCGGCGGCGTGTAAGCCTCGCCGCCGGCGCTCCCCTGTGATCGCATCGCGCCAGGCCGCCCGGCCCGCGCGGCGCGATCCCGGCGCGCTTCGCATTACCCGTCGCGGCAGTGCGCTACGATCCGGCCACGATCACGACAGCGGAGGCCTCGCGCCATGCTCCTTGCTCGATTGATGCCGCGCCGCGTGCGATCGCGGATGATGGCCGCCGCCGTCTTGCTTATGCTGCAGGTCTGCACGGCGTGTGCGGGCCCGGGGAAAGGATCGATGCAAGCCAGCGAAGTCTTCACCGATGTGCGCAGCGCGGAACTGGCCGAAGCCGCCGCCGCCGGCAACGCCGCGCGCGTGCGCGAACTGGTCGCGGCCGGCGCCAACGCCAACGACCGCGGCGCCAAGGGCGTCACGCCGCTGCAGTGGGCGCTGTACAAGCACAGCGTCGCCGGCATGCAGGCCTTGCTGAGCGCCGGCGCGGACCCTGCGGTCGGCGCCGACGACGGCATGACCGCGGTGCATCTGGCGGCGATGGCCGACGATCCGCGTTATCTGCGATTGCTGCTCGAACACGGCGCCAGTGCCGACACGCCCAACACGGTGACCCAGGCGACGCCGCTGGTGTCGGCGCTGATGGGCGAGCGCACGCAGAATTTCGAAGCCTTGCTCAAGGCCGGCGCCAAGCCCGATGCGGCCGACCGCATGGGCAACACGCCCTTGCATCAGGCGGCGAAGATCAACGAATTCGGCCACGCGCTGGAATTGCTGCAGGCCGGCGCCAGCCCGAATGCGCGCAATGTGCAGGGCGCGAGTTTCCAGCGTTTCATGTTCATGACGCCGGAAAAGACGCTCAACTCGCGCACTCGCGGGGAGCGCGAGGCGGTGATCGCTTGGCTGCGCGAGCATCAGATTCCGATTGAGGATGCGCAGGCTAAGTAGTCTGGCTTAAGAGCAAATCCCCCGGCGCAGCGGGGTTCTCGGCATGGGATGGCGCGCAGGCGCCAGCCCCCTTTTTCAAAGGGGGCGATTTGTCGTGGGCTTCGTCCGACTATGCATGTCCACCTGAGTCGTTGCCGTCCCCCTTGAGCCGTTGCTGTTCCCCCCTTTGAAAAAGGGGGGCAGGGGGATTTGCTCTTCCCGCACCCACCAACTACCAAGGCACCCGCCGCACCCGCTCCAACGCCGTCTCCACATCGCTGAGCAAGGGCAGCACCAGCCCCCAGTCCTGCGCCTGCGCGGCATGTTCCAGCGCCTGCGCCGCTTCGGCCAGTTCCTGCGCCCCGACCAGCAGCGCCGCGCCCTTGATCCGGTGCGCATGCCGCTGCACCGCGGACAGATCGCTCTCGTTGCGCGCGGTCTGCAGGCCATGCAGATCCTGTTCGCTGGCGCCGATGAAATCCGCCAGCACCTGTGCCGCGTCGCCGCCGACGTCGTCTAGCAGGTGCTGCAACACGCCGATATCGAGCACGCGGACGCGATCGTGGCCTTCCTCCAGCGCCGACGGCGCGCTGTCGCCGACGGCGGCGGTATGCGGCAGCCAGCGGCGCAGGGTCGCGGCCAGGCGCGCGACCGCGACCGGTTTGATCAGGCAATCGTCCATGCCCGCGGCCAGGCAGGCCTCGGCCTCGCCCTTCAACGCCGAGGCGGTGAGCGCGACGATCGGCGTGCGCGCCGCCTCGTCTGAGCGCGCCTCTTCCGCGCGGATCGCCCGCGCCAACCCGTAACCGTCCAACCCGGGCATGTGCACGTCCGACAACACCAGCGCGTAGCGGCCGCTGCGCCAGCGCTGCAGGCCTTCTTCGCCGCCGTCGACCGCTTCGCAGGCATAACCGGCCAGGGCGAGTTGGCGCGCGATCACCAAGCGATTGGTCGGATGATCGTCGATCAACAGAATCAGGCTGCGCTCGCGCTCGGCCGTCGCCAGGTCCGGCAGCGCGCGCGGAATCAAGGTCTCGCTGGCCGGCGCCGCCGCCTCGGCCGCGGCCAGCGCATCGGCGGCCGCGCGCGGCAGCGCCACGCGCAGGCGCATCGTGGTGCCGACGCCCGGTTCGCTGTCCATGCTGATCGCGCCGTCCATCAGCGTGGCCAGGCGCCGGCAGATCGCCAGCCCCAGGCCGGTGCCGCCGTAGCGGCGCGTGGTGTCGCTTTCGGCCTGCTGGAACGGCTCGAACAAATGCCGCTGCTGTTCGGCGCTGACGCCGATGCCGGTGTCGGTCACGCGCAGGCATAGGCGATCGCGCGCCCGGCCGGCTGCGTCCGTGTCGGCCGGACCTTCGTATTCCAGCGCCGCCTGGATCATGCCGCGCTCGGTGAACTTCACCGCGTTGGAGAGGAAATTGCCGAGGATCTGCCGCAGCCGCAGCGCATCGGCGTAGTGCGCCGGCGCGATCGCCGCGTCGATGTGGCAACTCATCTGCACGCCGCGGCTGGCCGCCGCGCCGAGAAAACCGGCGACCGTGGTGCGCAGCAGCGCCGACAGGTCCACCGCTTCCGGCGACAGCTCCAGCCGTCCGGCTTCGATCTTCGAAAAATCCAGGATGTCGCCGATGATCCGCAGCAGCGATTGCGAGGACTGCTGGATCACCTCCAGCGCGCGGCGCTGCTCGGGATCCAGGCGCGAATGCGACAGCACTTCGACCATCCCGGTCACGCCGATCATCGGCGTGCGGATCTCGTGGCTCATCGCCGCCAGGAAGGACGACTTGGCGCGGCTGGCGTCCTGCGCGCGCGCTTCGCTGGCGCGCAACGCGCGTTCCAGGTGCTTGAGCGCGCTCAGGTCGGCGGCGACCACCAGCAGGCCCGGCGTTTCGTCCTCGCCGTCGCCGGTGGCCGAGACCGCGACCAGTGCCGGCACCCAGGTGCCGTTGCGATGACGCAGCCGGGTTTCGCGCGGCTCGGCCTGGGCGCGGGCGAGTTCGCGCAGCGCGGTCCAGTCGGCGGCGACCGGGCGCCCCAACTGATCGCTCAGTTCGCTCGCCAGCGTCTGCAAGGCGCGCGCTTCGAAGATGCGATGCAGGTGCTCGCGCCCGATCAGTTCCGATTCGCGGATGCCCAGCAGGCGTTCGGCGAAGGGATTGACCAGGGTGAAGCGGCCCTGCGCATCGACCGCCAGGATCGCGGTCTGCGCCGAATCCAGCAGCGAGGCCTGGAAGCGTTCGCGGCGTTCGAGTTCGGCGCGGGTGCGTTCGTTGCGGATCAGCTGGCCGGTGAGCTCGGTCTCGAAGCCCAGCACGTCGCGGCGCATGTCGATGAAGGCCTGCATCACCGCGCCCAGCTCGCCCGGCGGCAGTTCGCCGGGTTCGGCGGTGTAGTCGTGCTCGCGCATGCGCCGCGCCAGCCAGGTGAGTTTGTCGATGCCGCGCGAGGCGTTGCGCAGCACGCGCCGGCCGACCAGCGCGGCGATCGCCAGCGCCAGCAGCGACACCGCGATGCGCAGCATGCTGACCCGCTCGCTGCGCACGATGTCGGCGCGCACCACCTTGTCGGCCTGGACCAGTTCCAGGTCCGACAGCATCTGCATGCGCTGGGTCAGCGGATCGATCGCCGGATACAGGCGGTGATCGGCGAATTGCCCCAGGGCCTTGATGTCGCGCCGGTGCAGGATGCCGCGCAGTTCCAGCGCGGCGGCGTCGGCGGTGCGGCGCGCCTGCGCGGCGGCGTACAGTTGCTCGATTTCCTGCGGTGTGTGCGGCAGCGATTGCAGGCGCAGCCAGGCCTGATCGATGCGGCGGCGCGCGTTATCGACCCGCTCCAGGCCCTCGTCCCAGCCGACCAGATCGTTGCGCACGCGGAAGGTGGTATCGACCACGTCCAGGCCGTAGGCGTCGGACACGGTCTTGATCAGGCGCAGGCCGAGCAGGGCGTCGTCCTGCAAGGTCTGCAGGGTGCGGCGCGCGCGGTATTGCTCGAACTCGTCGAGCAGCAGCACGCTGGTCCCGGCCAGCAGGAACAAGGTGAACAGGCCCCAGAGCTGGCGGCGGATGCTGTAACGGTCCAGCCAGGCGAACATGGCGCCTCAGTACTCGGGCCGGCGCCAGCGACCGAGCATGGCCGGCAATTCCTCGCCGGGCACCGCGTCGCCGATCAGCCGCCCCTGCGCGATCGCGCAGCCCAGATCGGCCAGCATCTGCCAGTCCTCGATGGTTTCCACGCCCTCGGCCACCGCGTCCAGGCCGAGCTTGCGCGCCAGATCCAGGCTGGCTTCGACCACCGCGCGCTTGCGCGGCTGCTGGCAGGCGCCGGCGACGAACTCCTGATCGATCTTCAATTCGGTGAACGGCACCTGCGAGAGCTGCGACAGCGACGACCAGCCGGTGCCGAAGTCGTCGATCGACAGGCCGAAGCCCTTGAGCCGCAAGCGCGCCAGCACGCCCAGCCCGCGCGCGGCGTCGGCCATCAGCGAGCTTTCGGTCAGTTCCAGCACCACTTCGCCCGCGTCCACGCCGGCCTCGCGGACGATGCGCTGATAGCGGTCGGCGGCGCCGGCGTCGTCCAGGGTCGAGGCCGAGACGTTGACCGACAGTTTCAGGCGCAGGCCGTCGCGGTCCCATTCGCGCTTCCAGCGGCAGGCTTGGGCGAGCATGCGTTCGGTGAGTTCGTCGAGCAGGCCTTCGCCTTCCAGCACCGGCATGAAGTACTGCGGCAGGATCACCCGGCCGTCGCCGTGGCACCAGCGCGCCAGCGCTTCCACGCCGACGACCCGGCCGTTGCTCAGTTCGACCTGGGGTTGGAACCAGGGAACGATGTCGCCGTTGGTCAGGGCCTGGCGGAGTTCGGCAGGGGCGATTTCGTCGGGTGGGGTTTCTTCCACGCTGGCCTTGGTTTGGCCCAGGGTGGACAAGGCTTCGAACAATTTGGCTTTCGTCAGCGGCTTGGGCACCGCGTCGAGCACGCGCAGGCCGCAGGCGCGGGCCATCGTCTGCACGGTGTGGAGCAGGGCGGCGTCGAGGGCGCTGACCACCAGGATCGAGCGCGCCAGTTGTTCGCGCGCCAGATGGTCGATGAATTCGATCCCGTCCATGCCCGGCATGTCCAGATCGACCATCACCACGTCCGGCGGCTGCGCCTGCGCCCGCAGCAGGCGCAAGGCCGAAGCGCCGTCGGCGGCTTCCAGCAGGCGGTCGATGCCCAGTTCGGCGAGCAGGCGCAGGGCCATGCGGCGCTGGAAGCCGTGATCTTCGACTACCAGGACACTCAGTGCCGATATGGACATCCGATCCCCGACCGCGCATGCAACGACAGACCGGCGCTACGCAGCGCGCGCGGTCTTGGACGGCCGACTTTAGCCGCGTCCCTGTGTCAACGGGAACGGCGGCGACGAACGGTCGCCATCGACGTTACCGATCGCGTCGCGGGCGCGGTGTGAACCTTGTAGCGGTTGCGCATCGGGCGTCGCATCGACGCCCGCGCGTGTTCGAAGCGCGAGGCGGGAAACGGGCTTCGCCGTTCCCGCATCGCGTGCGCTGTCAGCGCCGGCTCAGGGCCAGGCCGGCGGATTGGCCGCCCACGCCTTCTGTACTTCGGCCAGGGTGGCGCGATCGGCCGCGCGCCAGTGCGGCAGCAAGGTGGCGTAGGCGGAAGTGTCGCGCCACTGGTCCGGCTCGCTGCGCACCGCGGCGGCGTACCACTGCACGGCCTCGTCCTTGCGGCCCAGCGTCCACAAGGCGACGGCGTAGGTCGGCGGCATCCATGAGGCGTTGACCGTGCGCGCGTTGTGCAGGGTCGTCCATTGCCTGAAGGCTTCCTCGCCGGCGCCGGAGCGGTACAGATCCCAGGCGTAGTTCCAGGTGATCGACCGCCAGTAGGTGCTGCCGCTGTCCACTTCGCGCAGGGCGCGGGCGTAGAGCTGGCGGCCGAGCTCGTTGCGTCCGGCCTCCATCGCCAGATGCCCCAGCTGGGCGGCTTCGTTGGGCGCGTGGGCCTTGCGTTCGAGGATCTTGGCCAGGCGCTCCATCGCCGCTTCGCCGGTTTCGCGCACGGCGATCACCGGTTTGACGGTCTGGGCGTCGGCATCGAAATAGAATTCGTTCGGCTTGGGCAGGTTTTGCGCGCCGGCTGCGCCGGACGCGAGAGCCGTGGCGAGTGCCGCGGCCAACAGCAGATTGCGGATAGGCATGTACGTGGGTCCCCCTTGGGCGGCTACATGCTAACCGCTGACATGCACGATCTATGAATCCGCGCACATATTTTCTTTACCAAATGCTGGCGCCGGGCTGACCCGGCGTGCTCGCGGCGGCGAATGGCGAGGCAGTTCACGGCACCCGCCGCGGAACCGCAGCCCTGCCGGACGGCCCGGAGCGGAGCCGTCCGACGCGCAATCGCCGCGCCGCGCGGCTTATTCGGCCGGCTTGAGCACCACCCGGTCCAGCGCCCACAACGGATCGTGGCCGCCGCTGGCGAACACGAAGCACAGGTCGTGGCGACCTTCCAGCTTGGGCAGTTTGGCCTCCAGCGTGGTCACGCCGTCGGACTTGCGCGCCGCGGCCAGCGGCAGGCGCGCGATCGGCGCGCTTTTGCAGTCGTCCAGACGCACTTCCAGCGAACCGCCGAGGGTGGCCTTGCGGGTCACGATCTTGCTGGTGTCGTGCCACAGCTGGAAGTTGTACGGCACCTGCCCGACCGTGGCACGGATGCGGGCCACGCCGTCGAGCTGCGCGGCCGGGTAGATCCAGCACGGGTCGATCAGGTTGACCGTGAGCGCGGCGCGCGCGCCGTCGCGGCCGCCGTCGCGCGCGGCGTCGTCCTCCAGGCGCAGGTTGTAGCCTTCGCGGCAGGGCTTGAGCGCGGCGCTGCTGCGGGCGCTGAGGTCGGACAGGTCCTTGGCGCTGAACCGGCGCGGCGCCGACAGCGCGCGGCCGTCCAGGAAGGTGGTCGCGACCAGATCCAGCGGCGGCGTCGCCGGCAGCGGCTGCGAATACAGCGGCGAACCGGCGTCCGGCTCGGCGCCGTCGGTGCGGTAGCGGATTTCGCCGAAGCCGGCCTGGTTGGACAGCGTCAGCTGCGCGTTGTCGGCCTTGAAGTCGACCGCGTAGGCGACGTCGCTGGCCTGCACGCCCTGCGCCCGATAGCGCGCGAACTGCGGCGCCAGGCGGTGCTGGAAATCGTTCCAGTCGCGGCTCGAGGCCGGCGACCAGACCACTTCCGACAACGCGTCCAGACGCGGGTACAGCGCCTTTTGCACCAGATCGAAGCTGCGCCTGTGTTCGACCCACAAGTTGCCCTGTCCGCCGATCACGTGCTTGGCCTGCTGTGCATCGAGCCCGGGCGGAATCATCTGGAAGTCGTAGAACGCGCGCAGCGTGCTGACCGGGAAGCGGCCGCTGGGCTCGTCGTCGCGATCGCTCTGCACGTAATCCAGATACAGCTTGCGATCGGGCGATACGACCACGTCGTGACCTTCGCGCGCGGCTTCCAGCGCGCCGGCGTCGCCGCGCCAGGACATCACCGTCGCGCTCGCCGGCAGCTTGCCGCCTTCGAGGATTTCGTCCCAGCCCAGCAGGATCCGGTCGTGCTCCTGCAGGTGCTTGCCGATGCGGCCGACGAACCAGCTCTGCAGCGCCATCTCGTTCTTCAGGCCCAGCGACTTGATCTTCGCCTGCACTTGCTTGGATGCGATCCACTGATCCTTGGCCGCCTCGTCGCCGCCGATGTGGATGTACTTCGACGGAAACAGCCCGGCGACTTCATCGAGCACGTTCTCGAGGAAACTGAAGGTCGAATCGTCCACGCCGAACAGATACGTGTGCACGCCCCAATCCGGCGATACCCGCGGCGCCTTGCGCACCACGTCGGTCACGGCGAGTTCGGGATAGGCGGCGATCGCCGCCTGCGCATGCCCGGGCATTTCGATTTCCGGCACCACGGTGATATGGCGCGCGGCGGCGTAGGCGACCACGTCGCGGATCTGCTCCTGAGTGTAGTAACCGCAGTACTGCTGCGGTTTGCCGTCGGCGCCGCGGCCGTTGGCGCCGGCCAGGACGCGGCAGCCGCCGACTTCGGTCAGGCGCGGGTATTGCTTGATCTCGATGCGCCAGCCCTGGTCGTCGGTGAGATGCCAGTGGAAGGTGTTGAGCTTGTGCAGCGCCATCTGGTCGAGCACCGCTTTGACTTCATCGACGCTGCGGAAGTGGCGCGCGACATCCAGCATCAGCCCGCGCCAGACGAACGCCGGCGCGTCGTTGATGCGCTGCGCGGCGATGCGCGTGGCGCCCTGGCCGCCGTCGGCGGTGGCCAGCTGCCACAGACTGACCGCGCCGTAGAACAGGCCGGCTTCGGTGCGCGCGCTCAGGCGCACGGTGTCGGCCTGGACATCGAGCTCATAGGCTTCATCGCCGATGGTCAGGTTCGGATCGATGTTGAGCCAGACCGCGCCGCGGCCGCCGGGTGCCTCGGTGACGGCGGGAGCGAAGCCGCGCAGGGCCTGGACGCGCTGGGCGAAGTACTCCGCCACGCGGCGCTCGCCCGGCTGTCCGGGCTTGATACGGATCGGCGTACTCGCGTCGAAGACGAAGCTGCCGCGGCCGGCGACGATCTGCAGCGGGCGGGGAATGATCGCGCTGGGATGCGCGGCGTTCGAATCGGCGGGCGCGGCCGCTGGGTCGCCGGTCGCGGCGCTGTCGCTGCGCGGCGCGGCGCTGGTGCAGGCGGCCAATGCGGCGGCGAGCGTGGCGGCGGCGAACAGGTGGCGGGTCGTGCGCGTCTTCATCGTGGACTGGCTCCGTGGAAGGCGTCGTGCGAACAGGTCGGAAAGCGGCGTTCGATCGGCGCTGTTTGAGGCGTGCGAAGAAAAGTGTGCGAGGTCCTTTGTGGGAGGGGCTTCAGCCCCGACGCTTTTCTTTCGGATCACCGCGTCGGAACGGAAAGCATCGGGGCTGAAGCCCCTCCCACAAAAGATTCCGGAACAACAAATCAGGAATCTTCAAAGCGCCGAAGCCCGGCACGCGAGTACCGGGCTTCGGATGTGACCGGCTAAACGACTGCGCGAACGCTTTCGCCTCGCCCCCGACACGCGCCGGCCCGATGGCCGGCGCGCGCGGTGTTGCATCGATTGCGGAAAACGCCAATCAGAACTTGAAGCGGAACGAGGCCATGAAGCGACGGCCGGTGTGGAAACGCTGCGCCACCAGTTCTTCGCGGCCCAGGTACTGCAGATACTCTTCGTCGAGCAGATTCATGCCTTCCAGCGACACGGTCAGGCGTTCGTCGAAGGTCCAGCTCACGCTCGCGCCGAGTTCGGCGTAATCGTTGACGCTGGCCGGCGGCGCGCCGGCGACGTAACCGCCGGCCAGGTAATCGCTGCGCCAGTTGTACGACAGACGCGCCGCGAACGGGCCGCGCTCGTAGTACGGGCTGATCGCGACGCTGTCGCGCGACTGGTACGGCAGCTTGGTGCCGCCGGAGCCTTCGCCGTCGGCGTAGGTGTAGTTCGCGGTCAGGCCGAAGCCGGTGTCGCCGAAGGGCTGCTGATAGCTCAGGTTGAAGCCCTTGACCTTGCCCTTGCCGGCGTTCTTCGGACGGATGATGCTGTAGTCGCAGAAGCCGTCGGTGGTGCAGCCGTTGGTGCCGACGATCTGGCTCTGGTAACGGTCCGGCGTGGTCTGGGCGTTGGAGTTGAACTGACGCTCGGTCGCCGCGTCGCTGGAGATGTAATTGTCGATGTCCTTGTAGAACACCGACGCCGCCAACACCGCCTGCGGGGCGAAGTACCACTCGGCCGACAGGTTGAAGTTGGTCGATTCGTACGGATCCAGGTCCGAATTGCCGCCCGAGCCGGTGAAGGTCGAATCGTTGAGGAAGGTGTTGTGCGTGAGCTGGTTGTACGGAGCCCACGCCACCACCTTGGCCGCGCCGAAGCGGAACAGCACGTCCGCGCCGGTGTCGTAGACCACGTTCAACGACGGCAGGGTGAAGTCTTGCTTCTTCGAGGTGTGGCGCTGCTTGGACGCGAGGTTGTCCAGGCTCGGCGCGCCGCCGGGCTCGAAGGCCACCGCGTCGGTCTTGGATTCGACGTAACGCACGCCGAAGTTGCCGCGCCATCCGCCCGAGGAGAAGTCCAGCTGCGCGTAACCGGCGGTGTTGGTCTGCTCGACGTTGAAGGTGTTGTTGAGGAAGCTGCCGGCGTCCGGACGCAGGATGCCGCGGTACTGGTTGACGTAGTCGATGACGTTCTGGCGGCCGACCTGGACGTGGCGGCCCGAGCCGTCGTTGAGATCGCGCAGGCTGGTCGCGCCGATGGTGCCGACGGTGTTCAGATCGGCGACCGGCAGGCCCACGTACACGTTCTGCACGTAGTCTTCTTCGTGCTTGCCGCGACGCACGCCGAACTGCAGGTTGTTGAACACGCTGTCGAAGCGGACGTTGAAGTCCACCTGGGCGTAGTTGTCCTTGGTCTCGGTGTCGATCACACCGTAGTTGCCCATGAAGCCGTCGCCGGCCCAGTTGGCCGGGTTCTGCGCCGCGGCCGGGTTGTCGAAGCTCAGGCCGCGCTTGGCGTCCCAGCTGTAGCCGCCCATGAAGACCGGTTCGATGAACCACTGTTCCAGGGTGTTGTCGGACTTGCTCGCGCCGATCTGGCCGGACACGCCCCAGGTATCGGTCTGATACTTGCCGTGCAGGTCCACGCCCTTGGTGACGGGCTCGGAGGCGCGCACGTTGTTGTCGTAGAACACCGGATTGGCGTTGCTGTGGCCGCCGGTGGCGACGCCGCCGGAGGTGGTGAGGCGATCGACCGCGGCCGGGCGCTGGGTCAGGAAGTTGTAGACCGACTGGTTGTAGTTGTCGAAACTTTCCTTGATGTACAGCCCGCTCAGGCCGAACTCCAGTTCGTCGCTGGGCTTGAACTGCAGGTTGACGTTGACGCTGTCGCGCTTGCGGCTCTGCTGGAACCAGGCGGCGTTGATGAAGTTCGGCACGTCGATGTCGGCCGCAGCTCCCGTCTGGTTCGGGAACGCGCTGGCCTTGACGTAGCCGAACACTTCCGTGCCCTGGCGATCGACGTCTTCTTCGAAATGCTGCGCGGCGATGTTGAAGCCGAAGTTGCTGTCGGCGTTCTTCCAGCTGTAGACGATCGAACCGCTGGGACGGGTGTCGCCGCCCTGATCGTTCTTGTTGAAGCTCAGGGAGCCGGCGATGGAGTTGGCGTCCATGTCCAGCGGCTGACGGGTGTGCATGAGCACGGTGCCGCCCAGGCTGCCTTCGGTGATGCGCGCCTCGGAGGACTTGATCACTTCCAGGCGGCCGAGGATTTCCGGCGCGAGCAGGGTGTAGTCGAAGCCGCGGTTGGGCTGCTCGCCGTACAACCAGATCGATTGCGCGACCGGATGGTTGTCGAGGAAGGTCAGGTTGAGGCTGGGGTCGGTGCCGTCGATGCTGACGCGTTCGCCCTGGCCGAAACGGCGGTCGAGCGAGACGCCGGGAATCTGCGACATCGCTTCGGCGACGTTGGTGTTGGCGAACTTGCCGATGTCCTCGGCGGTGATCGCCTCCGACACGGTCACGTTGGCCCGCTTGGTGTCGAGCGACTTTTCCAGGCTGGCGCGGATGCCGGTGACGACGACGGCGTCGAGGTCGGTGGCCTGCGTTGCGGCGGGCTGGGCGTCTTGAGCGATCGCCAGGCCGGGGCCCATGCATAGAGCTGCGACGATGCTGGCTGACAAGATGGTCTTGCGCGCTTTCATTTTGTTCCTCCCTCGGGCGGTGATGGCTCTACGATCGTCCGGGAACCGGTTCGTCGCGAAGTCCTGTTTTCGTTGCGAAACGTTTTTGATTCGATGCCTTGCGCGACACGGTGGCGGGTGACCGCCCGGCCGCGCCGGATGTTGCCGATACCGCTTACCGCTTCGTCGCGCCGCCGCGTGCAATGCGCGGCGGTGCGCCGTTTACCGCTGCGTCGCCGGCCGCGCCGGCGACGAAGGTGGGGTCAGAACGAAAAACTCATCGACGCCATGTAGCGGCGGCCGCTGGTGTATTCGTTCAAGGGCAGGCTCTTGTCGCCCAGGTACTGCGTGTACTTCTCGTTGAGCAGGTTCTGCGCGTCCAGGCGCACGGTGCAGTGCTCGTTGAACGCCCAGCCGACGCTGGCGCCCAGGTCGGTGTAGTCGTCCACGCTCGCCGGCGGCGCGCCGGCGACGTAACCGCCGGCCAGGTAATGGCTGCGCCAGCCGTAGCTGATGCGCGCGGTCAGCGGACCCTTCTCGTAATACGGGCTGACCGTCACCGATTCCTTGGACTGATACGGCAGCTCATCGCCCTGCTCGCTCTTGCCCTTGGCGTAGGTGTAGTTGCTGGTGATGCCGAAACCGGTTTCGCCGAACGGCATCTGCAGGGCCAGGTTGAAACCCTTGATGGTCGCCGCGCCGCCGTTGCGCGGACGCAGCACCGCGTAATCGCAGAAGCCGTCGGCAGTGCAGCCGTTGCGGCCCAGCAGGGCGCTGTTCCAGCGCGCCGGATCGATGTCGCGCAGGGAGTTGAAGTAACGCTCCTTGCCGTTGTCCAGGTTCACGAAGTTGCTGATGTCCTTGTAGAACACCGACAAGGCCAGCGCCGATTCGGGCGCGAAGTACCACTCCAGCGACGCGTTGAAGTTGTTGGACTGATACGGATCGAGCTTGGAGTTGCCGCCCGTGCCGGTGAGCAGGCCGTCGTCGAGGAAGGTCGCGTCCACCAGCTGGCGGTACGGCGCCCAGGCCACCACCTTGGAGGCGCTGGCGCGGATCACCCAGTCGTCGGCGATGTCGTAGACCACGTTGAGCGAAGGCAGCCAGTAGTCGTTCTTGTTGCTGCGCGTGACCCACCATCCGGCCTGAGCCGGCAGCACCGGCTGGCTGCCGGCGAGCTCGTAGCTGCTGGTTTCGATATCGGCCTGGACATGACGCACGCCAACGTTGCCGTGCAGGCGGTCCTGGCTGAAGTTCAGCTGCGCATAGGCCGCGGTGTTGGTCTGCTCGACGTGGAAGGTGTTGTTGAGGTAGTTGCCCGGATCGCTGTTGTTGAACGAGTAATCGATGTTGCGGCCGTTGACCCAGCCGATCACGTCGCTGCGGCTGAGCTGCAGGTGGTGCGCGTGGCTGGGCGAGAAGCCGCCGAAATCCTTGAGGATGTCGGTGTAGCCGGAGGTGCCGATGTCGGCCAGGGTGGTGTTGGCGGCGATGTCGAACACGTTGAGGCTGTTGGACTCCTCGTGCTTGTGCCGGCGCAGGCCCACTTCCAACTGGTTGAAGAAGCCGTTGAAGTTGACGCTGAAATCGACCTGGGCGTAGCGGTCCTTGGCCTCGATCTGGAAGAAGTTGACGTTGCCGATCGAATCGGTGGCGCCCCAGTTGCGCGGATCGCGCGAGCCGGCGAGGTCGTCGAAGAACACGCCCTTGCCGATGTCCCAGCGGTAGGCGCCGGTGTAGGTCGACTGCAACAAGTACGTGCGCATGTTGTCGTTGGTGGCCTTGCTCTGGCCGACCTGACCGTTGATCTTCCAGCCATCGCCGCGGAAGCTGCCGCGCAGGTCCACGCCCTTGGTTTCCACTTCCGACACGCGCGCGTTGGCGTCGTAGAACACCCGCGCGTTCGGCCCGGAGTGGCCGCTGGTGACCACGTTGTTGGCGCCGAGCTTGAGCTGATCGACCGAGTCGGCGCGATCGCTGAGGAAGTTGTAGACCGACTGGTTGTAGTTGTCGAAGCTTTCCTTGATGTACAGCGTGTCGAGGTTGAACTCCAGCGCGCTGCTCGGCTTGAACTGCAGGTTCAGCGCGACGCTGTCGCGTTCGCGATCCTGCTGGAACCAGGCGGCGTTGACGAAGTTCGGCACGCGCGCGCCGGCCGGAACTTGCGCGGCGGCGTTGGGAAACGTCGACGGCGGCACGTAGCTGAAGATCTCCACGCCCTGGCGGTCCACGCGTTCTTCGAAATGCTGCGCGGCGACGTTGAAGCCGAAGGTTTCCTGCGCGTTTTTCCAGCTGTACAAAGCCGAGGCGGTGGGTTTGCCCTTGCTGGCCTGGTCGTTGTAGCTGTAGCCGATGGTGCCGCTGAAGGTGTTGGCGTCCAGGTCCAGGGGCTTGCGCGTATACATCAGCACGGTGCCGCCGAGGCTGCCTTCGGGCAGCTTGGCTTCCGGCGATTTATAGACTTCCATGCGCCCGATCAGTTCGGACGCGATCAGGGTGTGGTCGAAGCCGCGATTGGGCTGCTCGCCGTGCAGCCACGGCGTTTGCGCCAGCGGATGGCCGTCGAGAAAGGTCAGGTTGAGGCTGGGGTCGGTGCCGTCGATGCTGACGCGCTCGCCCTGGCCGAAACGGCGGTCGATGGTGACGCCGGGAATCTGCGTCATCGCTTCGGCGACGTTGGTGTTGGGAAATTTGCCGATGTCCTCGGCGGTGATCGCCTCGACCACGGCGTCGGCGCTGCGCTTGGTCTCCAACGATTTTTGCAGACTGGCGCGGATGCCTTGCACCACCACCGCGTCGATGTCGGTCGCATCCGTCGCCGGCTTGGCGTCTTGAGCGGAGGTGGCCTGCGCGGCGTCCTGTGCCGGGGCGATGGACGAAGCCATCGCCAAAATCGCGAAGATGCTGGCGGACAGGATGGTTTTGCGCGCTTTCATTGGCTACTCCTCCCTCGACATTGATTGGCTCGGCGATCGACCGGGCAGGTCGGTTCGTCGCGAAGCCGGTTGTGCGAAATCAGGTGTGCAGCGGGTTGTTGCCGAACCGTTCCGGGCAGGCGTCGCCCGGTGTGCAGCGGTGTTTCGCGTTCGCCGCCCGCTCGCGGTGGGCGGGCGGCGTGGCGAATGCGCGGTTACTGCGGGTGTTGTCGCGGCGCGGCGAGAGCGTCTTGCCCGGACTGCGCCAGGTGTTCCAGGTACCAGCTCGCCGCGCCGATCACGCCGAGGCGTTCGTTCTCGATCAACCGCACCGGCACGCGTTCGAGCACCGGACGCATCACGCCCTTGTCGAGCATCCGCGCGTGGAATGCGCTGTCGGGCACGAAGTCCTTGAGCTGCGGCAGGATGCCGCCGGCGATGAACACCGCGTTGGCGCGGCTGATCACCACCAGATCGCCGATCACGCTGCCCAGCAGCGCGCAGAAGGTCAGCACCGCTTCGCGGGCCAGCGCTTCGCCGCGACGGGCGGCTTCGGTGATCGCCGCCGGCGCGCGCAGCGAGGCTTCCACGCCGCTGAGCGTGCACAGCGCGCTGTAGAGGTTCACCAGCCCGGGGCCGGAGACGAAGTATTCCGTCGGCACGTGGGTCTGCCCGCGTTGCTGGGCCAGGCGCAGCATTTCCACTTCGCGGCCGTTGCCCGGCGCGAACGCGGTATGGCCCGGCTCGGTCGGCAGCACCACGGTGGAGTGGCCGTGCGGGATGCGCAGCGCCGCGCCCAGGCCGGTGCCCGGGCCGATCACCAGCACCGGGCCGGGACCTGGATCGGCTTCGCTCACGCCCGGCGTGAGCAGGGTGGAGTCGGCCGGCGCCATGCATTGCGCGGCGTTGGCGTTGGCCTGGAAATCGTTGATGACCAGCACTTCGTGCAGGCCCAGTTCGCCGCGCAGCTGCGACAGCGAGATGCGCCAGGGCAGATTGGAATTGACCACCTCGTCGTCGAGCACGACGCCGGCGGTGGCGATCACCACCCGGTCCACGCCGACGCCGTTGCCGGCGATGAATTCGGCCAGGATCGCGGCCAGGCCGGGATAGTCGGCGCACACGTATTTGCGGTGCGCGAGCACGGCCACGGTGGATTCGCCGCCATAGCCCGGACGTACCAGGCCGACACGGGTGTGCGTACCGCCGACATCGGCGGCGATAAAAGTATTCATGTTCGCGGGCATTGTTCGCTTGAGCTGAGGCGCAGCGCTCATGCTCGCACCCATCCGCCCGGCGCGGTCGCGCCGATGCGTTCGCGCCGGGGCATCGAAACCCCGTGCCTGCTTTGCCCAAACAATGCCTTCAACAGCCCGTCCCACTGCATGCGCCCTCCACGGCTGCCCATCGGTTTCCCCTGGCGGCGCCGAGATTGCTCCGGCTTTGACAACGTTGTCAACAAACGTCGTCAAAAGTGTCATCCGGCTGCGCAAACCGTGTGCTCGCTTCATTTTTAATGATGCGGCGCAACATGCCGTCGCGCGCCGGAGATCACGTTCTGGCGCGGGTTTCAGCCCATTCGTCCCGGTTCGGTTGGCAGGACCCGGGCAGATGTGACAACGTTGGGCAGTCGCTTGTCGTGCCGGTCAACCGGGACAGGCGACGCGTGGCGGGCGTCACCCGCTGCTCTGGGAGGGGATGTCTCATGTCGGTTTCCAACGCCAGCGCTCAGCCGCGGTATCTCGGCTCGATCGCGATCATCGGCGCGCTGTTCTTCGTGTTCGGTTTCGTCACCTGGCTCAACGGGCCGTTGATCACCTTCGCCCAGCTCGCTTTCGACCTCGACGAGGTCGGCGCCTTCCTGGTGCCGATGGCGTTCTATCTGTCGTACTTCTTCCTGGCCCTGCCGTCGTCGGCGATCCTGCGCCGCACCGGCATGAAGCGCGGCATGGCGCTGGGCCTGCTGGTCATGGCGATCGGCGCGGCGGTGTTCGGCGAGTACACCACCCAGCGCTGGTACCCGGGCGCGCTCGGCGGCCTGTTCGTGATCGGTGCGGGCCTGGCGGTGCTGCAGACCGCGGTCAATCCCTACATCAGCATCCTCGGCCCGATCGAAGGCGCGGCGCAGCGCATCGCGGTGATGGGCATCTGCAACAAGGTCGCCGGCATCCTGGCGCCGCTGCTGCTGGGCGCGCTGGTGCTGCATGGCATGGGCGATCTGGCCGCGCAGGTGAAGGCGGCCGATCCTGCGACCAAGGCGCAGTTGCTCGACACCTTCGCTTCCAGCATCCACGCGCCGTATCTGGTCATGGCCGGATTGCTGGCGTTGCTGGCGGTCGGCGTGCTGTTCTCGCCGCTGCCGGAGCTGCGCGCGGCCGAGGCCAATCGCGCCTCGAACGGCGAAAACGGCGGCCGCGCCAACCTGTTCCAGTACCCGCACCTGTGGCTGGGCGCGCTGTGCATCTTCGTCTATGTCGGCGTGGAAGTGATGGCCGGCGACGCCATCGGCACCTACGGCCACAGCTTCGGCCTGCCGCTGGACAAGACCAAGTTCTTCACCTCGCTGACGCTGGGCGGGATGCTGGTCGGCTATGTGGTCGGGCTGATCGTGATTCCGCGCTTCATCTCGCAGGAGCGTTATCTGAGCCTGTCGGCGGTGCTCGGCGTGGCGCTGTCGATCGGCGCCTTCGTCACTCACGGCTATGTGTCGGTGGCCTTCGTCGCCGCGCTGGGTTTCGCCAACGCGATGATGTGGCCGGCGATCTTCCCGCTGGGCATCCGCGGGCTGGGGCGGCACACCGAGGTCGGTTCGGCGGTGATGGTGATGGGTATCGCCGGCGGCGCGGTGGTGCCGCAGTTGTTCGCCGCGCTCAAGCAGCACATGGACTTCCAGCTGGTGTTCTTGCTGCTGATGGTGCCTTGCTATCTGTACATCCTGTACTTCGCCAAGGCCGGACATAAGGTCGGGCTGCGCGATCGCGGCGCGGTGTCGGATGGGGCGGTGGCGGCTTCTTCGAATTGAGGTTTGCGGGGGGAAGAGCAAAAGCAAATCCCCCTACCCCCCTTTTTCAAAGGGGGAATCCGGCCGACTTTGCGGGCCCACCGTTGCCGAGGCTGTTCCCCCCCTTTGAAAAAGGGGGGTAGGGGGGATTTGCTCTTAAGCCCCATCCCAGCCCATTCAGCCCCACCCGGACGGTCAAATTTTCACCATCGCGTTTAAAACGCCGCCGCCGCCCGCAATCGCCGCTGGCCGCTGCGACATCGCTTAGGTATCGTGCACACAATGAATGCGCCGCCTCCCCACGCCGGCGCGGTCGCGCCTCCCGGTGCGTCGGCCGCGCGCGCGCTGCGTTACCTGATCCGTGTGCCGCTGCTGGTGTGGCATCTGCTCATCCACCTGCCGCTGGTGCTGTTGCTCATCACCTTGCCGACCTCGCGGCTGCCGCTGGGTGGCGAGACCCTGGAGGAACGCCTGATCCGCGCCTGGGCCGGCGGCCTGATGCGCATCTTCGGTTTCAGCCTGCGCCGGATCGGCACGCCGCTGGCCGGGGCGACCTTGTTCGTCGCCAATCACGTCAGCTGGGTCGATATCGAGATCCTGCACAGCCAGCGCATGATGGGCTTCGTCGCCAAGCGCGAAATCGCCGGCTGGCCGGTGGTGGGCTGGCTCGCCGCGCGCGGCCAGACCATTTTCCATCACCGCGGCAACACCGAATCGCTCGGCGGCGTGCTGCATGAAATGCTCTCGCGCCTGCGCGCGGGCCGTTCGGTCGGCGTGTTTCCCGAAGGCGGCACCCGCGGCGGCCGCGAGATCGGCCCGTTCCACGCGCGCATCTTCCTGGCCGCGGTCGAAGCCGGCGTGCCGGTGCAGCCGGTGGCGCTGCGCTACGGCGAGCGCGGCGACGCCCAGACGGTAGTCGCATTCCAGGACAAGGAAAGCTTTTTCGCCAACTTCCTGCGCCTGCTCGGCGAACCCGGGCGCGTGGCCGAAATCCACTTCCTGACACCGATCGGCCCGGGCGAAGCCGATGGACGCCGCCGCATCGCCGAACTGGCGCGGCTGCGCATTATCGAGGCGATGGCGAGCTGATCCCATGTTGACTGCAGCCGATTACGCTCCGCCGCGCTGGCTGCGCAACGCCCACGTGCAATCGGCGCTGGGTTCCAGTCCCCTGCGCCGGCGCAACGCCGAACGCCGGCTGGCGGCGATCGGCGCGCGCACCCAGGCGCACATCATCGAAACCGACGGCGGCGTGCGCCTGCACGGCCTGCACAGCGCCGTGGACGGCGTCGCCCCGCGCGGGCTGGTGCTGCTGCTGCACGGCTGGGAAGGCAGCGTGGATTCCAACTACATGCGCCTGACCGCGGCGCAGTTGCTGGCGCGCGGCTTCGAAGTGTTCCGGCTCAACTTCCGCGATCACGGCGACACCCATCACCTCAACGAAGGCCTGTTCCACTCCAACCGCATCGACGAAGTGGTGCAGGCCACCGCGCAGATCGCGCGGATGTTTCCGCTGCGGCCGCTGTCGGTGGCCGGGTATTCGCTCGGCGGCAACTTCGCCCTGCGCCTGGCGCTGCGCGCGCCCGAGGCCGGGCTGCCGCTGGCGCACGTGGCCTCGGTGTGTCCGGTGCTGGACCCGGCGCGCACCATGGAGTCGATGGAAAACGGCCTGCGTTTTTACCTGTGGTACTTCGAGCGAAAATGGCGCGACTCGCTGGCGCGCAAGCGCGAGCTGTTCCCGGGCGTGCACGACTTCGACGACCGCACGCTCGGCCTGAGCATGCGTCCGCTGACCCAGTGGATGGTCGAGCGCCACACCGACTTCGGCACCCTGGATCGCTATTTCGACGGCTATTCGGTCGCCGGCCAGCGCCTGGCGCAGTTGCAGGTGCCGGTGAGCATCCTGATGGCCGCCGACGACCCGGTGATTCCGGTGGCCGGTTTCCGCGAACTGGAGCTGCCCGCGAACGCGCGCCTGGAAGTCGCATCCTGGGGCGGGCATTGCGGGTTTCTGGAGAACGCCCAGCTGGACGGCTTCGCCGAGCGCTGGATCGCCGACCGCATGGAGAAGCTGGCCTCGGCCTGAGCCGCCATGGCGGGCCCGGCGAAATCGTTCGCGGCAGCACTAGACGACCGGTCTAATTGCCTCTAGAGTGCCCGCCATGACCTCCACCGCCCCCAGCGACGTCCGTCAGCACATCCTCGATGTGGCCTTGCCGTTGCTGCTGCGCAAAGGCTTCACCGCGGTCGGCCTGACCGAGGTGCTGACCGCCGCGCAGGTGCCGAAGGGCTCGTTCTATCACTACTTCGGCTCGAAGGAAGCCTTCGGCGAGGCGGTGCTGGAGACCTATTTCGCCGGTTATCTGGCGCGCATGGACCTGCTGCTGAGCCAGCCGGGCACGGCCGCGCAGCGGCTGAGCGGCTACTTCGACGACTGGCTCGACTCGCAGACCGGCGACGAAGCCAGCAGCCGTTGCCCGGTGGTCAAGCTCGGCGCGGAAGTCAGCGACCTGTCCGAAAGCATGCGCGCGGCGCTGGAGCGCGGCACTCGCTGTATCACCGAGCGCCTGGCGCGCTGCATCGACGCCGGCCGCGCCGACGGCTCCTTGTCGGCGCCGGCCGACAGCCGCGCCGCGGCGGTGACGCTCTACCAGAACTGGCTCGGCGCCAGCCTGCTGGCCAAGATCGCCCGCGATCGCGCGCCGCTGGACACGGCCATGGCCGGCACCCGGCAACTGTTAGGCCTGACCCAAAACGTTTGAAGCGGGACGGTGTGAACGCCGACCCGATTTTTTGTACCCGATCACTAGGCGACCGGTCTATTTGCAGTCACCGAGTCGTCCGAACCCAACCCACGCACCCACCCGATAGGAGCCTCCATGTCGCAGCCGCAACCCGTGAACCGCCGCATCGTCCTCGCCGCCCGCCCGAACGGCATGCCGACCACGCAGGACCTGCGCCTGGAAGAAGCCGCCGTGCCGACGCCCGGCCCGGGCCAGCTGCTGTTGCGCACGCTGTACCTGTCGCTGGACCCGTACATGCGCAACCTCATGGACGAAGCCGGCACCAGCTACGCGCCGCCGATCGCGCTGGGCGCGCCGGTGGTGGGCGGCACGGTCAGCCGGGTGGTGAGCTCCGAGCATGCGCAGTTCAAGGCCGGCGACCTGGTCCTGAGCAACGCCGGCTGGCAGGACTACGCGCTGTCGGACGGCACCGACCTGACCGCGCTCGGCGACATGGCCCAACCGTCCCTGGCGCTGGGCGGCCTGGGCATGCCCGCGT
Organism: Lysobacter gummosus; assembly: GCF_001442805.1. Lineage (NCBI taxonomy): Bacteria > Pseudomonadati > Pseudomonadota > Gammaproteobacteria > Lysobacterales > Lysobacteraceae > Lysobacter > Lysobacter gummosus. The sequence continues at coordinate 197,916 of NZ_CP011131.1, forward strand.
TCACCGCCTATGTCGGCCTGCTCGACATCGGCCAGCCCAAGCCGGGCGAAACCGTGGTCGTGGCGGCGGCGACCGGCGCGGTCGGCGCGGTGGTCGGGCAGATCGCCAAGCTCAAGGGCGCGCGCGTGGTCGGTATCGCCGGCGGCGCGGACAAATGCCGCTACGCGGTGGAAGAACTCGGCTTCGACGCCTGCATCGACCGCCACGATCCGCAGCTGGCGCAGCGCCTGGCGCAGGCCTGCCCGGACGGCATCGACGTGTACTTCGAGAACGTCGGCGGCGCGGTGTTCGAGGCGGTGCTGCCGCTGCTCAACCACTACGCACGCGTGCCGGTGTGCGGGGTGATCGCGCACTACAACGACGAAGCGCAGCCGCCGGTGCCCAACCCGCTGCCGGGGCTGATGACCACGCTGCTGCAAAAACGCATCCGTCTGCAGGGTTTCATCATCCTGGACCACTACGCCGAGCGCTTCGAGGCCTTCCGCCGCGAGATGGGCGAATGGGTCGCCGCCGGCCGGGTCAAGCTGCGCGAGGACCGCGTCGACGGCCTGGAGAACGCGCCGGCCGCATTCATCGGCCTGCTGCAGGGGCATAACTTCGGCAAGCTGGTGGTGCGCGTGGCCGAGGCCTGAGCCCGGCCGGGCGGGACAGAGCGAGGGGGCGGAGAGCGATCGCGACCAGCGGCCAGCGCATAAAAAGCGCGAAACCGCGCGCGCCCCTACAATCCCCCTCCTCTTATCCCGTCCGAAGCACACGAATGTACGAACCCATTCTCGACGCGCTGCGCAGCGGCACCCCCGCCGAAGCGCTGGCCGCCGCCGAACAAGCGCTGAGCACCGACCCGCAAGACGCCGGCCTGCATCGCCTGCACGCCGCCGCCCTGCGTCTGAACGGCGATCGCGACGGCGCCGTGGCGGCCCTGGATCGCGCCATCGGCCTCACGCCCGAGGATGCGCAACTGCATCTGGAACGCGCCGGCGCGCTGCTCGACGGCCGCCACCTCGACGAGGCCCAGGCTTCGCTCGCGCGCGCGATCGGGCTGGACCCGAACCAGTTCCCGGCCTACGTCGTCAAAGCGCAGCTCGCCATCGTGCGCGGCGACCTGGAAGATGCCGAGCGCCTCGGCCGCACCGCCGCGCGCATCGCTCCCAATCACCCGCAGGTCGCCGCCATCGAAGGCGTGCTGGCGCTGCGCCGCGGCGACGCCGACCGCGCCCTGGCCATCCTCAGCCACGCCGCCTCGCTGGCGCCGGACGATCCGCAGGTGCTGCACGGCCTGGGCTTCGCCTATCTGGCCAAGGGCCATCTGGCCTTCGCCGAACAAGCCTTCACCGCGCTGGCCGAGCGCAGCCCGGACCAGCCCACGCTGCAATTGCTGATCGCCGATCTGCTGCGCCTGCAATCGCGCTATGCCGAAGCCGCCGATCGCATCGCGCCGGTGGCGCAGCGCGAAGACGCCGGCTTCGGCGTGCGCCGCTGGGCCGGTGAGCTGGAACTCGACGCCGGCCGCAACGACCGCGCCCTGTCGCTGCTGCGCGAGGCCTTCGACGATCAGCCTTACGATCCGCGCACGCTCAACGCGATCATGGAAGCCTGGCGCCGCCTCGGCGCCGTCGACGACGCGCGCCAGTCGCTGGAATCCGCGCTCACCCAGCATCCGCAGCAGCAGGACCTGTGGCGCGCGCGGCTGGTGCTGGAACCGTTCGGCGAGCCCTCGGCGCTGGCGATCCTCGACCGCTGGCAGCAGGCCATGCCGGAAAACCTCGCGGCGCTGGAAGCGCGCGCGGCGGTGCACGATCAACTGGGCGAGCACAGCCAGGCCGAGGCCATCGCCGAACGCATCGTCGAACTCAGTCCGGGCGATGTCGCCGCCGAGATGCGCATCGTCCAGGGCCTGACCGAACGCGATCCCGACGCCGCCGCCGAGCGCATCGAGCGCCTGATCGGACAGGCCGTCGATCCGGCCGCCAAGCGCGAGCTGCGGCAGTTGCTGGGCCGCACTCTGGATCTGGCCGCGCAGCCCGAAGCGGCCGCGGCGACCTGGGCCGAGCTTCACGCGGAAGTCGTCGATCAACGCCTGCCGTTCAACGCCATCAGCGCGCGCAGCGCCGGCGACTGGCCGGCGATGAGCACCATCGCCGAAGGCACCCGCGGCATCTTGCTGCTGTGGGGCGCGCCGGGTTCGCGGGTGGAACGCATCGCCCAGGTGCTCGGCGCGGTCGGCGCGCCGCTGCTGGTCGATCGCTACGGCCCGCAGCCGCCGACCGATCCGATGCAGCGCTACGGCACGGTCGAGGAACTGCTCGCCGGCACGCTCGATCCGGCCTTCCTGATCAAGATGTACCGCGCCGCCTTGCCCGCGCGCGGCGCCGCCGACGGCCCGGTGTTCGACTGGCTGCTGTGGTGGGACAACGCGCTGTTGCGCGCGTTGCGTCCATATCTGTCGGAAGCCTTCCTGCTGATTCCGATCCGCGATCCGCGCGACATGCTGCTGGACTGGCTGGCCTCCGGCAGCCCGACGCCGTATGCGCTGCCCACGCCGGAAGACGGCGCGCGCTGGCTGGCGCAGTGCCTGGACCAGATCGCCGATCTGCACGAAGGCAATCTGTTCCCGCACAACCTGGTGCGCCTGGACGAAACCGGCGAAGACCCCGGCGCGATCGCGCAGATCATCGCCGACACCCTGCGCGTGCAGGTGTCGCTGCCCGGCGGCATCGCGATGAGCGAGCGCCTCGGCAACGGCCGTTGGCGCGCCTACCAGGGCGCGCTGGGCGAAGCGTTCGCGTTGCTCGCGCCGGTGGCCAAGCGTTTGGGCTATCCGCAGGCCTGAGCGCGCGCCGGTAGCGACGGCCGCTGCGATCGACCACCCGGTTCGCGGCGGCCGGCTACGGAATACTTCGCCGGGCGGATCGATCCATGGCGGATCGATGCCGCGCGTTATCGTGCACCCTCACTGTCTTGGTGCGATGCCCGCACCGCGAATCAGCAGCGCCCAGGAGCCCTTCATGCGCATTCACAGCAACAGCTTCCAGCACCGTCAACGCCTGCCGGCCGAATTCGCCGCCGGCCAGGCCAGCGGCGACGGCTATGGCTTCGCGCCGAACCGCAATCCGCATCTGGCCTGGGATGAGGTACCGCAGGGAGCGCGTTCGTTCGCGCTGGTGTGCATCGACCCGGACGTGCCGACCGTGGCCGAGATGGTCGGGCGCAGCGACGTGCAGATTCCCGAGCATCAGGTGCGCACCGATTTCATCCATTGGGTGGTCGCCGACATCGCCGCCGACGTGCGCGAGATCGCTGCCGGCAGTTGCAGCGACGGCGTGACCGCGCACGGCAAGCGCGATCCGTCCGGCCCGCGCGGCTCGCGCCAGGGCCTCAACGACTACACCGGCTGGTTCGCCGGCGATCCGGACATGGCCGGCGACTGGCACGGCTACGACGGCCCGTTCCCGCCGCCGAACGATCTGCGTCTGCACCGCTATTTCTTCCGCGTGTTCGCGCTCGACGTGGAGCGGCTGGAACTGGACGCGCGCTTCACCGCCGCCGACGTGTTGAACGCGATGCAGGGCCATGTGCTGGGGGAGGCGTCGATCTACGGCACCTACTCGCTCAACCCCGCGGTGAAGGGCTGAGCCAGTGAGCGCGACGCGAGTGGAGCGCCGATCCGGCTTGCCTTTGACCGACCGCGCCGGCGCCGATCCGCGGCGCGCGGCGATTCTCCACCGAGCGACGAAATGAACGACCCGCACAACCCCTACGATGCGCCGCAGACCCAAGTGCGCGCCGAACGCATCGCGCAACTGGTCACCGCCACGCGCGGCCAGCGCCTGATCAACTACCTGATCGACTCGCTGGCCTGCGTCGCCTTGATCGTCTGCGCGCTGACGCTGTACACCGCTTACGATCCGGCCGTGGTGAACTCGCTGCGCGAGCCGAACATGCTCCGCGACTGGGTCATGACGCCGATCGCGCTGCTGATCTACTACGTGCCGATGGAAGGCATGTTCGGCGTCACCCTGGGCAAGCTGGTCACCAATACCCGGGTGGTGGACGAACAAGGCCGCCCGCCGAGTTGGGGCCAGGTGTTGGGCCGCACCGCCGCGCGGCTGATTCCGTTCGAACAATTCACCATCCTGTTCTCCGGGACCGAACGCGTCGCCGCCTGGCACGATCGCCTGCCCAAGACCCTGGTGGTGCGGGCGCGCTGAAGCGTGTTCATCCGCGCATCTGGCGACCGAACGCGGAACGCGCCATCGGCCTCGTTGCGCCGGCCGCGGGCGCGGCTTAGAGTCGCCGCAAAGCATTCGCAGGCCGGATTTAGTTGAAGCGCCGTGGACAGCGCGGCCATACAAGGAAGCAGGTTGAAGCCATGAGCGACGAACACAATCCCTACCAGGTAGTCTCGCGCGTCAGCGCCGCACCCATCCCGACGGCGTATGCGCAGGCCGGCTACGAGGCCGCCGGCTACGGCCGGCGTTTCGCCAACTACTTAATCGATTCGACGATCGCCGGCATGATCAAGGTCGCGATCATAATCGTCGTCGGCCGCTCGGCGATCTATCACTCGCCGCTCAAGGACGTGTTCTTCACCTTCGCGATAATAATGGTCTACTACATCATGATGGAGGGCTTGTTCGGCGCGACCGTCGGCAAGTTCGTCACCGGCACGCGCGTGGTCGACAACGAAGACCAGCCGCCCGGTTGGGGCAGCATCATCGTGCGCACCCTGGGTCGCTGCATTCCGTTCGAGCCGTTCTCGATCTTCTTCTCCGGCGAAGATCGCATCGCCTGGCACGACCGTCTGTCCGAGACGCGGGTGGTCAGGAAGTCCTGACCAACCCGGCTCGCGATACGTACTTACCTGGCTGGAACCAGTTCGCTCTCGACCACCATGTCGAGCACGTACGCCACCGACGACGCATCGGCCGGCGGGTTCTTGATGTCGAACTTCTTGATCCGTACGACGTTGCGCACGCCGGCTTCGTGCGTGTAGCCCTCGATGTCCTGGTAGAGGAAATGCCAGTCCTCCGTCGGTGCCAGGGCGACGCCGTTGGCGTCGTACTTGCGCTCGCGCACCCACAGGCACTGGTAGTCGCGCATCAGCGGATGCGGGCAGCTGCGGCGCTGCGCGTCGACTTCCAGGAACATCGTCGTGCCGGCGCCGCCGTAACGCGTTTCCGGCGTCGGCTGGCCGCTCAGGACCAGCTTGCTGCCCGAGGCGGTGGTCAGCAGCAGGCGCGGTTGCTGCGCCTGGCCTTCGATCGCGAACTGGGTGCTGCCTTCGAGCTGCTTGGAAATCTCGCTGTCCATCTGCATCAGGCGCTGGTCCTGGCAGGCCATCAGCGTGGTCTGGAAATTCTTGACCTCGATCTTGTCGCCCTTGAGCGCATAGGTCGCGCCGACGTGATTGCAGCCGCCGGACACGCCCAGGCGGTCCTTGAGGAAGCTCAGCTGCAGGCCGTACTTGCCTTCGCGCTGCAGCACGCCGATCGGCTTGCCGGTAGCGTCGCTGGCGGTGTCGAGGTTCCAGCGATAGGCGCCCAGGTCGATGGACGAGTGGGCGGCGCCGGTGCTGGCGGAATCGCCGGCGGGCGCGGCGGCGTTGGCGTTGTTATGCGAGGGCGCGGCGCAGGCGGCGAGCAGGGCCAGCGACAGCGCGGCGGCGGAGAGGACGAGCGGGCGGGTGATGTTCATGGGGCGCAATGATCCGGGTTGCGTTGCGAAGACAGGATCAACGGGCCGGCGCGGGCGATGGGGTTGCGCGCGTTCAGCGGGCGGTCGGCGGCGCCGGCGCTCAGGACTTGGGCGGCTTGGCGAACTTCTGCATCAGCTCGCGCTGCGCGCGTTCCAGATCCAGGCCGCCGCTGCCGTCGGCCTCGTCGTCCACGGCGTCGTCGTCGAGCGCGGCATCCTCCGCGATCACCTCATCGATATGCGAAAGCAGCAGTCCCGCATCGACCGTCACGCTCTGCATGCGGTCGCTGGGAAACACGCCGACGGCGACCTTGGCCTGCATCAGCGCGGCGGCGGTGTGCTCGCGCCACGCGCCCAGCTCGCGCTCGGCCGGGGCGTACTCGCGCAACTGCGGCGCCTGCGCGAGCGAGGCGCGCGCGGTCGCGGCCGAGGGCCAGGCCGGCAGCAGTTCCTGGCCGTCTTCGTCGAACAAGGTCAGCACGAACTCGCCCGACATCGCGATCCAGAAGCGCCCGGTGCGCGCCACCGATTCCAGGAACGCGGCGTAGCGCTCCGGGCTGGACAGTTGGACGTACTCCAGCAACTGCTGTTCGGCGAGGCGGTCTTGTTCGTTCATCGGCGAGGTTCCGGCAAGGGATCGGCTGCGGATCAGCTGCCCGAGGGCATCAACAGCAGCAAGGCCGCGCCGAAGGCGAGGCGGTAGATCGCGAACGCGGTGAAGCGATGGCTCTGGATATAGCGCAACAGCCACTTCACCGCGATGAACGCGGTCACGGCCGAGGCGATGAAGGCCACCGCGAGCGCGCTCCAGTCCTCGCCGGCCGCGGCCGGGGTGCCGGCCACGTGCATCAGCTCGTAGCCGGTGGCCGCGAACATGGTCGGGATGCCGACCAGGAAGGCGAACTCGGTCGCCGCCGCGCGGCTGGTGGTGCCGGCCAGCAGGGCGATGAAGATCGTCGCCGCCGAACGCGAGGTGCCCGGGAACACGCCGGCCACGACCTGGGCCACGCCGACCAGCGCGGCCACGGTCCAGGTGATTTCGCTGCGTTCGCCCAGCGCGGCCGCGCGCTTGGCGGCGAAATGCTCGGCCGCGATCATCCACACGCCGCCCAGCACCAGCGCCCAGGCGATCGGGGTGACGTGGTCGGGCAGCTGGAAGCCGGCCTTCTTGACCGCGACGCCGAGCACCGCGGTGATGCCGAAGGCCAGGCCGAGCTTGAGCAGGTAGTCGAGGTTGTCGCGGCGGGTGAAACCGGTCGCCAGCCCCCACAGCCGCTTCCAGTAGATGACCACGACCGCGAGGATCGCGCCGGCCTGGATCGAAATATTGAACAGGTCAGAGCGGGCGCCGAGCCAGTGCTGCGCGATCAGCAGATGCCCGGTGCTGGAAATCGGCAGGAATTCGGTGATGCCTTCGATGATGCCCAGGAGGAGGGCGGCGAGCAGATCGGTCATGAGGGGCCGGGATTCGGGATGGGGGATTCGGGATTCGCCAAAGCCAGTGGCGAGGCGGCGGGCAGGATAGCCGAAATGGCTTTGATTCAATTTGGTGCGTAAGCTGATTTTATCGCACCAAACTAGTTCATTGCTGCGTTGCGTCACGCTTCTATTTCATATAAATCATGAGCTTGGAGCGGTTGGAAAGTTGGCACGCGCTTTGCATTCCCTATCGGCAGACGGCCTCAAAGCCCTCGCTTTGCACGAATCCCCAATCCCGCATCCCCAATCCCGGACCCAATCCATGTCTCTCGAACACGTCGAAAAGCTCGTCAAGGATCACAAGGTCGAATTCATCGATCTGCGTTTCACCGACATGCGTGGCGTCCAGCACCACGTGACCTTCCCCAAGTCGATCGTCGAGCCGGCGCTGTTCGAAGACGGCAAGATGTTCGACGGCTCCTCGATCAGCGGCTGGAAGGGCATCAACGAGTCGGACATGATCCTGCTGCCCGACGCTTCGACCGCGGTCCTGGATCCGTTCACCGCCGATCCGACCCTGATCCTGACCTGCGACATCCTCGACCCGGCCACCATGCAGGCCTATTCGCGCGACCCGCGCGGCGTGGCCAAGCGCGCCGAGGCCTATCTGAAGTCCAGCGGCATCGCCGACCAGGCCTTCTTCGGCCCGGAACCGGAATTCTTCATCTTCGACTCGGTGCGTTACGCCAATGAGATGGGCCACACCTTCTTCCACATCGATTCGGAAGAAGCGGCGTGGAACTCGGGCAAGGAATACGAAGGCGGCAACAGCGGCTACCGTCCGGGCGTGAAGGGCGGCTATTTCCCGGTCGCGCCGCTCGATTCGCTGCACGACATCCGCTCGGAGATGTGCAAGACGCTGGAAGCGGTCGGCATCGAAGTCGAAGTGCACCACCACGAAGTCGCCAACGCCGGCCAGTGCGAGATCGGCACCAAGTTCAACTCGCTGGTCGCCAAGGCCGACGAGCTGTTGACGATGAAGTACATCATCAAGAACGTCGCCCATCGCAACGGCAAGACCGCGACCTTCATGCCCAAGCCGATCGTCGGCGACAACGGCAGCGGCATGCACGTGCACCAGTCGCTGGCCAAGGGCGGCGTCAACCTGTTCTCCGGCGACGGCTACGGCGGCCTGTCGCAGATGGCGCTGTGGTACATCGGCGGCGTGTTCAAGCACGCGCGCGCCATCAACGCCTTCACCAACTCCGGCACCAACAGCTACAAGCGCCTGGTCCCGGGCTTCGAAGCCCCGGTGATGCTGGCCTACTCGGCGCGCAACCGTTCGGCGAGCTGCCGCATTCCGTACGTGGCCAACCCGAAGGCGCGCCGCATCGAAATGCGCTTCCCCGATCCGATCCAGTCGGGCTACCTGACCTTCGCCGCGCTGATGATGGCCGGCCTGGACGGCATCAAGAACCAGATCGATCCGGGCGCGCCGAGCGACAAGGATCTGTACGACCTGCCGCCGGAAGAAGAGAAGGGCATCCCGACCGTGTGCCATTCGCTCGACCAGGCGCTGGAAGCGTTGGACAAGGATCGCGAGTTCCTCAAGGCCGGCGGCGTGTTCACCGACGACTTCATCGACGGCTACATCGCGTTGAAGATGCAGGAAGTGACCAAATTCCGCGCCGCAACTCACCCGCTCGAATACCAGATGTACTACGCCGTCTAAAGAAGTTGCTGCATATGTGTATCGGGTCTTCGGACCGGCGGATGTCCGGCCCGGTCCTTGCGGACCGGGCGCTCACCGGGCCGGAATGCGCTTCAACGCATTCCGGAAAGCTCCCGGTTCGCCCGCTCGAATGCCAGATGTACTACGCGGTCTGAAGCAGTCCAGGCGCGCGCACAAGGTCCGCAACGGCAAGATTCCGCGCCGTTGCGGACCGATGCGCCGCGCGATTCGCAGCACCGTCGTGAACCAGGAGAGCAACGCCCGATGCACATCCGTACCGGCGAACTCGACCATCCCGAAGTGATCGCGCTGTTGCGCGAACACCTGCAGGGCATGGCCGAACTGTCGCCGCCGGAAAGCGTCCACGCGCTCGATCTGGACGGGCTCAGGCATCCGGACATCACGTTCTGGAGCGCCTGGGGCGAAGGCGATGATCTGCTCGGTTGCGGCGCACTCAAGCGGCTCGACGACGGGCATGGGGAAATCAAATCGATGCGCACCGCCAGTGCGCATCGACGTCGCGGCGTCGCCGCGGCGATGCTCGAACACATCCTCGGCGAGGCCGGCCGGCGCGAGTATCGGCGGCTGAGCCTGGAAACCGGCTCGATGGATGGATTCGAGCCGGCGCGCAGCCTGTACGCGCGTTACGGCTTCGACTACTGCGGGCCCTTCGCCGGATATCGCGACGATCCCAACAGCGTGTTCATGAGCAAAGCGTTGTAACCCACACACGGCCCGAGGCGAATGCCCCGGGCCGTTTTCGTTTTCCACTCACAACCCATGAGGACACGCACGACGGGCCAAGCCCGCCGCGGGGCGGCTTGTTTCCGAAAAACCGCGAGGGCGCCAACGAAGCGCCCCGCGATCACCGCGCACATCGCAATGACCGGGGAGGGGCCACCGCTTATGAGGAGCCTGCGTCATGTCGTCTCATCTCAAGACTGAAAACCACAACGCCGCTCACGCGGTGCACGCCCATGCCGTCGCCAAGGCGACGCTCGCACTCGCGCTCGCCTGCGCCGCGCTCGCGGCTACGCAAGCGCGCGCCGGAACCACGGGCTCGATCAGTCTGACCTCGGACTACCTGTTTCGCGGGGTCTCGCAGACCAATCAGGAGCCGGCTCTGCAGGGCGGTATCGAATACGCGCACGACAGCGGTTTCTACGTCGGCGCCTGGGGCAGCAACATCAGCTGGCTGTCGGACACGGTGGTCGTCGGCGACGACATCTCCAGCAGCCTGGAACTCGACGGTTATCTGGGCTATCGCGGCAAGGCCGGGGAGATCTTCTCGTACGACGTCGGCGTGTTGACCTACTACTACCCGGGCGACTACCCGTCCGGCTTCAACAGCCCGAACACCACCGAGATCTATCTGGGCGGCACGCTCGCGCCCAGCGAAACGGTGTCGGTCGGCCTGAAGTACTCCTACGCCGTCACCGATCTGTTCGGCTACGCCGATTCCGACGGCAGCGGCTATATCGACGCCAACCTCAACTGGACCTTCCAGCCGGGCTGGACGCTCAACCTGCACGGCGGCAAGCAGTGGATCGAGAACAACGAGGCCTTCGAATACACCGACTGGAAGCTCGGGGTGACCAAGACCTTCGAAAGCGGCTTCTCCGTGGCCGCCGCCTACAGCGACACCGATGCCGAAAAGGCGCTCTACACCAACGCCCACAACAACTTCCTGGCCGACAGCGCCTTCACCTTGACCGTTAGCAAGGCGTTCTAACGCTGCGCGCATTGATCGAAACCACCGGAGCCGCGAGATGAAACTGATCACCGCCATCATCCGCCCGTTCAAGCTCGACGAGGTGCGCGAAGCGCTGACCGAAGTCGGCGTATCGGGCATCACCGTCACCGAAGTCAAAGGCTTCGGGCGCCAGAAGGGCCATACCGAGTTGTACCGAGGGGCCGAGTACGTCGTCGATTTCCTGCCCAAGCTGAAGATCGAATGCGCCGTGCCCGAGAGCCTGCTCGACGCCGCGCTGGAAGCGATCCAGAACGCCGCGCGCACCGGCAAGGTCGGCGACGGAAAAATTCTCGTATTACCGGTGGAAAGCGCGGTGCGCATCCGCACCGGCGAGCTCGACGACGATGCCCTCTGACCCCTGCCTGCGAGAGACGAACATGAAGTACGACACGATGCTCGAACCCCGCTCGCGCGAGCGGATGCTGCGAACCCTGGCCTGGAGCGCGTTGCCGGCGGCGGCCTTGCTCGCCCTCGCCCCTGCGCATGCGCAGGAAGCGGCGGCGGCCGCGGAAGCGGCCAAACCCATCGTCGATAAAGGCGATGTCGCCTGGATGCTGACCTCGACCTTGCTGGTGCTGTTAATGACCGTACCGGGCCTGGCGCTGTTCTACGGCGGACTGGTGCGCTCCAAGAACGTACTGTCGGTGTTGATGCAGGTGCTGGCGGTGTTCTCGCTGCTGGTCTTGCTGTGGGTGGTCTACGGTTATTCGCTGGCCTTCAACGGCGGCAACGCCTTCATCGGCAACCTCGACAAGCTGTTCCTCAAGGGCGTGAACAAGGAATCGCTGGCGGCGACCTTCAGCGCCGGCGTGTCGCTGCCCGAATATGTGTTCATCGCCTTCCAGTCGACCTTCGCCGGCATCACCGGCGCGCTGATCGTCGGCGCCTTCGCCGAGCGCATCAAGTTCTCGGCGGTGCTGCTGTTCTCGGTGCTGTGGTTCACCTTCGCCTACCTGCCGATCGCGCACATGGTCTGGTACGGGCCGGACGGTTTCCTGTTCGCCAAGGGCGCGATCGACTTCGCCGGCGGCACGGTGGTGCACATCAACGCCGGTGTCGCCGGCCTGGTCGGCGCCTACTTCGTCGGCAAGCGCGTGGGTTACGGACGCGAGGCGATCAAGCCGCACAACGTCACCTTCACCATGATCGGCGCGTCGTTGCTGTGGGTGGGCTGGTTCGGCTTCAACGCCGGTTCCAACCTGGAAGCGACCGCGGGCGCGGCGCTGGCGTTCCTCAACACGCTGCTGGCGACCGCGGCGGCGGCGTTGGCCTGGAGCCTGGTGGAGAAGGTGATCAAGGGCAAGCCGTCGATGCTCGGCGGCGCCTCTGGCGTGGTCGCCGGACTGGTCGCGATCACCCCGGCCTGCGGCACGGTCGGCCCGTTCGGCGCGATCGCCATCGGCGCGATCGCCGGCGCGGTGTGCGTGTGGGGCGTGCACGGGCTCAAGCGCCTGCTGCGCGCGGACGACGCGCTCGACGTGTTCGGCGTGCACGGCCTGGGCGGCATCATCGGCGCATTGCTGACCGCGGTGTTCAGCGCGCCGGCGCTGGGCGGATTCGGCTTCGGCGCGGGCAACGACAGCATCGCTTCGCAGCTGGGCGTGCAGGCGCTCGGCGTCGGCATCACCATCGTGTGGTCGGGCGTGGTGTCGGTGGTCGCGTTCGCGATCGTCAAGCTGGTGATCGGCCTGCGCGTGCCGGAAGAAGCCGAGCGCGAAGGCCTGGATATCACCACGCACGGCGAGTCGGCGTACGAGAGCTGATCGGCGAACCCCTCTCCCGTATGCGGGAGAGGGGGCAGGCCGGGTGCGTGCGATGCGCCTCGCGGCGACGCGGACGTTGCAGGCAAGAATCAAAAATGGATTCCGGCGCAAGCTCGAATCCATTTTTTTTCCCGACGCCCATCGATCCGGCCACCGCGCCACTCTGGGTTGGGTAATCGATTTCCGCACGATTCACGCGCTATCGCCGCTTCACAATGCGCGTCGCAGTTTGCTTTTCGCCGCTTGCGCGCTCACGCGCCGATTCATGCAATCGGCGCAGTGACCGATGCGCAATCCATGATCCGCATCAACGAACGCGATGTGACGAATAGTCTTTTACGCGTTGTCGAATAAATATTTCCGCCTAGTCTGCCTAACGCGGACATAGCGCTGTCCGCCGACACGTCCGGACGCGCTCGCGTAAGGCAACGTCATTCCAACATGCTCGATCGCGAGAGGGGACCAGGACGGTTCCGCCGCATCTGCGGCTCAACGAAACCTCACGGGAGTTTCGCAATGGCTCAGCAATCCAAGTATTTCCGCCCGCACCTGCTGGCGGCCGCCACCGTTTGCGTCATCGTCACCGCGCCGGCCTTCGCCGCCGACCGCGTCAACCTGACCAGCCTGGATCCCCAGCAGCCGGTCGCCGGTTTCATCGTTGCGTACAAGTCCGGCACGCCCAAGGGTGTGGATCTGCAACGCCAGCTCAGCACCGCGGTCGGCACGCTGGGCCAGAAGGGATTGACGATCAAGCACGTGCGCGCGGTATCGACCGGCGGCGAGCTGATCGAAGTCAACCGTCCGCTCGACGTGGTCGAGGCGACTACGCTGATGCAGCAGATCGCGGCCGATCCCGATGTCGAGTACATCGAACCCAACTCGATGTTCTACCCGGCGCTGACCCCGAACGATCCCAGCTATCCCTCGCAATTCGGCCTGGGCGGCACCTGGGGCATCCGCGCCAACACCGCGTGGGACAACACCTATCAGGGCCAGGGCAAGATCATCGCGGTGATCGACACCGGCATCACCAGCCATCCCGACCTCGCGCAGAATCTGACCTCGCCGACCGGTTACGACTTCATCAGCAACGCCGCCGCCGCGCGCGACAGCAACGGCCGCGACGCCAATCCGGCCGACCAGGGCGACTGGACCACCGCCGGTCAATGCGGCGCCGGCCGTCCGGCCACCAACTCCAGCTGGCACGGCACCCACGTGACCGGCATCGCCGCGGCGGTGACCAACAACGCGGTCGGCGTGGCCGGCACCGCGTTCAAGGCCAAGGTGCTCAGCGCGCGCGTGCTCGGCGCCTGCGGCGGCACGCTGGTGGATATCGCCGATGCGATCACCTGGGCGTCGGGCGGCACCGTCAGCGGCGTGCCCGCGGTCGGCGTCAACAAGGCCACGGTGATCAACATGAGCCTGGGCGGCGGCGGCGCATGCAGCTCGACCTTCCAGACCGCGATCAACGGCGCGGTGGCGCGCGGCGTGACCGTGGTGGTGGCGGCCGGCAACAGCAACGCCAACGCTTCGGGCTTCCAGCCGGCCAGCTGCGCCAACGTGATCACGGTCGGTGCCACCACCTCGGCCGGCGTGCGCGCCAGCTTCTCCAACTGGGGACCGCTGGTGGATGTGGCCGCGCCGGGCCAGAGCATCTTGTCGACGCTCAACTCCGGCACCACCGTACCCGGCGCGGCGAGCTATGCGAGCTACAGCGGCACCTCGATGGCCTCGCCGTTCGTGGCCGGCGTGGTCGCGCTGATGCAATCCAAGCCGGGTGTCGACCGCACGCCCGCGCAGGCCGAGGCGATCATCAAGGCGGTGGCGAACATCACCCCGTTCCCGGTGGTGCAGAGCCCGGCGATCGGCTCGGGTATCGTCAACGCGGATAAGGCCACCGACGCCACGCCGTGATCGCGGCGCGACCCGGCCGACGGCAACGGCCGGGTCGGGCTTGAAGCGAACGATCGCACTGGCGATCTTGAACCCCGGCTTCGGCCGGGGTTCTTCGTTGCGCCGCCGCGCCTGCGACGACAGCGAGCGCATCGGCCGTGATGCATTGCGCAATCCGGCGCCCGAGCGGAAATTCTCCCGCGTGCGCTCGCACCTGCGCGCGGACGCGACTTAGGTCTGAACCTGTCGTCTTCATCGAAGCGGCGAATGCGCGCAACGCGCGCATGAACGGGCCGTGCGCGTGATTCGCATCACGCAACCGCCGGACCACGCTGCCTGTTGCGCGGCAACGACGGTTGCGCCGCGTAACCATGCTGCATCGCCGCATGCTGTCCGTTTTGTTGACAGCGCTGTCATGGCCGCGCTACAAGCTGTCCCGCACCAACGGCAGGCTTCCGCGCGAAGCGTGAGCGCCGGATGGCCGCAACACCCACAACATGATCGGCCGCGAAGCCGACCCCGGGGAGGGGATGTTCTGATGATCGTGCGTAACCGCTGTTCGAGTTTGAGCCTTGCCGTCTTCGCCGCCCTGATCGCCAGCAACGCCGCTGCGCAGGACGCCGCGCCCGCCGACGCGCCCGCGCGCGAGTCCGCCGCCGGCAAGGACGCGACCGATCTGGATTCGGTGATCGTCACCGTCGAACGCCGCGCGCAGAGTCTGCAGAAATTCGCCGGCACCGCGCAGGCCCTGTCGCAGGACGATCTGCGCGGCCTGGGCATCAACAACGAACTGCGCCAGATCCAGGTCGCCGTGCCGGGCCTGAGCATCGCCAACCAGGAAGGCGCGACCGAAGTCTTCATCCGCGGCGTGGGCTCGTCGAACAACACCGAACTGGGCGATCCGGGCGCCGCGCCGCACGTCAACGGCGCCTACATCCCGCGTCCGCGCGGCCTGGGCGCGATGTTCTACGACCTGGAACGCGTGGAGATCAACAAGGGCCCGCAAGGCACCCTGCGCGGCCGCAACGCGCTGGCCGGCACGCTCAACATCATCACCAAGAAGCCCGAGCTGGGCGGCGATTTCAGCGGCTACGTGCAGGGCGAGGTCGGCAATCGCGATCAGAAGGGCTACGAGACCGCGGTGAATTTTCCGCTGGGCGAATACGCCGCGTTGCGCTTCGCCGGTTATCACGTCGAGAAAGAGGCCGGTTTCAAGAACGCCGGCCTGTGGCAGCACATCCAGCCCGCCGGCATCCAGGACGACAGCGCCGGACGCCTGTCGTTCCTGTACGAGCCCGACGACAAGCTGTCGGTGTTCGCCATGCTCGACGTCGGCCGCGAGCTGGGCACCGGCTATCCGGGCGCGGGCGTGTTCGAGGCGGCCAGGGCCGGCTTCAAGCCCGACGACATCGACATGCGCGCGGTGGTGTACCGCGGCGCGCAGGGCAAGGTCGATAACAAGCTGTGGGGTTTTCAGGGCACGGTGCGCTACGACTTCGGCGGCGTGAACCTGGAATACAACGGCAGCTATCGCGACGTCGACTACTTCCAGATCAACTCCGCCGCCGACGGCAACACCTGGCCGGGCCGCGATCTGCGCGAGCGCCCGCCGGGCCAGCCGGCGACTTGGGGCGGCATCGACTACGACAACTTCGGCACCAACTATCTGCAGGCGCGTTCGCAATCGCAGACTCACGAGCTGCGCCTGTCGTCCGACGACGATGCGCGCTTTCGCTGGACCACCGGCGGCTTCTACTTCCACGAGAAGCAGCAGGTCGGCTTCATGGCGCTGGCCGACAAGGGCGCGTTCTATTCGGGCACCGAATTCACCATGCCCGATGTGGACGGCAAGTCGTGGGCGGTGTTCGGCGACGGCACCTTCGATGTCAACGACCGCCTGCGCGTCAAGGGCGGCCTGCGTTACACCGACGAGCGCAAGTCGCGCGACGGCATCGGCGGCAACTGGACCATCGGCCTGGGCGGCGACGGCGGTGTGTTCCAGACCCGCCTGGGCACGGAAGGCTTCATGCCGAGCTTGCTCAATCGCCCCAGCTTCAACACCACCGGCCTGGTCACCGACGCCGACAAGGCGCGTTATCTGCTGGACGGCATCCTGCGCGCCGGCGCGCGCGACACGATGCAGCAGCAGTTGCAGGGCATCGTCGATGGCAGCCGCCCGAACGGCACCTGCATCGATCGGCCCGACATCGGCGGCAACACCGTCAACTGCCCGGCCAACGGCCAGCACAGCTTCATCTCGCTCGGTATTCCCTCCGAGCAGCACGGCTCGAGCGCATTCGATTTCCTCGACTGGCGCCTGGGCTTCGAATACGACCTGAGCGACCGCAACCTGCTGTACGCGACGGTCTCCACCGGCCACAAGGCCGGCGGTTTCAACGACAGCTTCGACGTGAATGTCATCCCGGAAACCTACAAGCCGGAGAAACTGACGGCGCTGGAAATCGGCTCGAAGAACTCGTTCGAATTCTTCGG
This sequence comes from Lysobacter gummosus, assembly GCF_001442805.1. Classification (NCBI taxonomy): domain Bacteria; kingdom Pseudomonadati; phylum Pseudomonadota; class Gammaproteobacteria; order Lysobacterales; family Lysobacteraceae; genus Lysobacter; species Lysobacter gummosus. The sequence goes on from NZ_CP011131.1 coordinate 214,663, forward strand.
CCGCACTTCGACCTTCAACGTCAGCGGTTTCTATTACGACTACCAGGACCAGGTGTTCCAGGACCTGACCACGATCGCGTTCGACCCGGACGGCAGGCCGAACGGCTTCGCCCTGGTCAACCGCAATGTCGGCAAGTCCGAGCTGTACGGCATCGAGGCCGAGAGCCGGCTGCGCCTGGGCGCGGGGTTCACCCTCGACCTCAACGCCTTGTACCTGAAGACCGAGATCAAGCAGGGCATGGTCGCCGACGTGCGCAGCCAGGACTTCGGCAACGGCGGCATCACCTCGCAGATCGACCTGACCGGCAACGAGTTGCCGCTGTCCTCTGAATTCACCTTCAACGCGCGCCTGCAGCAGGCGATCGATTTCAGTCGAGGCACTTTCGACTGGCAGATCCTGGCCGCGCATCGCTCCTCGTTCTTCCTGACCCAGTACAACGACCGCGACGTGACCTTCCTGCGCGACGCCTCCGGCGCGGTGGCCCGGGTCGAGGACGCGGCCACCGCCGGTTTCCCGGACAAGCAGAAGGGTTTCACCCAGGTCAACGCCGGCATCGGTTTCAGCTCGCTCAGCGGTGCCTGGCGGGTGGAAGCGTGGGGCAGCAACCTGACGAACAAAGACGTATCGCAGAAGGCGTTGGTGGGTTCGGGCGTGAACACGCGTTTCCTCAACGACGCGCGCAGCTACGGCGTGCGGGTGCGCTGGAACTTCTGATGACGGCATCGCCGCGTCCCACCCTCGCCGCTCCGGCTTGCGCGCGCGTAGCTTCACGGCGCGCGGGGCCGGGGCTGCGGGGTGTCTGCACAGGTCGTCATTCCCGCGAAGGCCGACTCCGCTTTACTTCGACGCAGTCGAACATCCAAAGACTTCAGAGTCATCCTTCCAGAACGTCATTCCCGCGAATGCGGGAATCCAGAGACTTCAGCGAGGTCCCTCCAGGCCGTCATTCCCGCGAATGCGGGAATCCAGCGACTTCAAACGTTCTCGCACGAAAGGCACTGGATTCCCGCGTTCGCGGGAATGACGATAGGTGAGATGCGAGGCGGCTGATACGCAAGCGACAGCACACGGCAACAACACACAAGCAGCAGCAGGCAGGCAACAGCAGGCAGGCAACAACACTCCAGCAGTACGCATCAGCAGTAACGCATCAGCATCAGCAGCAACACACCAGCAACAAAGCACCGCGCACGAGCAACGACCTCCTCAATCCCGCCCAGACCCAGCGGAGCTCCATGAAACTTCCCTTGCTCGACACCCTGATCGTCCTGATCTACCTCGCCGGCGTGTTCGCTCTCGCGCAATGGGTCTCGCGCGAAAAATCCGGGCACGAGAAAACCGCGAAGGACTACTTCCTGGCGAGCAAGGCGCTGCCATGGTGGGCGATCGGCGCCTCGCTGATCGCGGCCAATATTTCCGCCGAACAGATCATCGGCATGTCCGGCTCGGGCTACGCGCTCGGCCTTGCGATCGCGTCCTACGAATGGATGGCGGCGGCCACCTTGCTGGTGGTCGGCAAGTTCTTCCTGCCGGTGTTCCTGCGCAACGGCATCTACACCATGCCGCAGTTCCTGCAGGAGCGTTACGGCAATCGCATCCGCACGCTGATGGCGGTGTTCTGGCTCGGCCTGTACGTGTTCGTGAACCTCACCTCGATCGTGTGGCTGGGTTCGCTGGCGGTTTCGCAAGTCACCGGCATGGACCAGATGCTGGCGCTGACCTTGCTGGGCGCGTTCGCGCTGGCCTATCAGCTCTACGGCGGCCTGAAGGCGGTGGCGCTGACCGATATCGTGCAGGTGACCTTGCTGGTGCTCGGCGGCCTGCTGGTCGCCGGCCTGACCCTGAGCAAGATCGGCGACGGCGCCGGCGTGATCGCCGGTTTCGACAAGTTGATCGCGACCCATCCGGATCACTTCAAGATGATCCTGTCGCCCGACAATCCGCACTATAAGGACCTGCCCGGCATCGGCGTGCTGCTCGGCGGCCTGTGGGTGATGCACGTGAGTTACTGGGGCTTCAACCAATACATCATCCAGCGCGCGCTGGCGGCCAAGGATCTGCGCGAAGCGCAGAAGGGCATCGTGTTCGCCGCCGCTCTGAAGATCATCCTGCCGATCATCGTCGTGCTGCCGGGCATCGCCGCGGTGATGCTGGCGCCTGGGCTGAAGCGTTCCGACGATGCGTATCCGGCGATGATGTCGCTGCTGCCCAGCGGCGTGCTGGGCCTGGTGTTCGCCGCGCTGGTGGCGGCGATCGTGGCTTCGCTGGCTTCGAAGATCAATTCGGTCGCGACCATCTTCACTCTGGATTTCTACGCCAAGTACCGGCCGCAGGCGAGCGAACAGCGGCTGGTGCGGGTGGGCCGCATCGCCGCGGCGGTCGCGATCGCCATCGCCATCGTCACCGCGCGGCCGCTGATCGGCGGTTTCGATCAGGGCTTCCAGTACATCCAGGAATACACCGGTTTCTTCACTCCGGGCATCGTGGTGATCTTCCTGTTCGGTCTGTTCTGGAAGCGCGCCAACGAAGCCGGCGCGCTGGCCGCGGCGATCGGTTCGTTCGTGCTGTCGGTGGCGCTGAAGCTCGCATGGCCGGAACTTCCGTTCGTCAATCGCGTCGGCGTGGTGTTCGTGCTGGCCGCGGCGTTGGCGGTGATCGTGTCGCTATCGACACGCTCCGGCGCCGGCCACGACCGCATCCAGAGCGACGGCGTCAGCTACGCCACCACGCCCTCGTTCAACGTCGCCGCGATCGCCGTGGTCGCGATCCTGATCGCGCTGTACGCGCTGTTCTGGTGAAGGCGGGGGCGCGTGCCGTCCAGGTTTCGCGCGTCGTGCGCGAGGGCGCGGTGCGCGCGCGAAGCGGTGCGATCGCGATCGGGCCCGATGCCGCGGCGTCGGACTCGCATTCGGCTCAGGCGATTTCAGCGCCGCCGCGCGCGGCCTTTGTCGATCGGCCCGGTGGACTGGCGCAGCTGCAGCTCGTAGCCGGCGGTGATCATCTGGCCGCCGTCGGGCGCCTTGATCCGCTTGAACAATTCATTGGTGGCCAACCGGCCCATTTCGCGGGTGGGCTGGCGCACCGTGGTCAGCGGCGGATAAATCTGCCGCGAGATCGGCGTGTCGTCGAAGCCGCACACCGACACGTCGCCGGGAATCGACAGGCCCATTTCGCTGGCGGTGCGGATGGTGCCGGCGGCCATGTCGTCGTTGGCGGCGAAGATCGCGGTCGGTGGGTTGTCCATGAGCAGCAGGCGCTGGGCGCAGATCGCGCCGGTGTCGTAGTGGAAGTCGCCTTCCACCACCAGTCCCGGATCGAACTCGATGCCGGCCGCGGCCAGGCCGTCGCGGTAACCGTTCAAGCGCCACTGGCTGGCGCCGTGCTCGGGATGGCCCTTGATATGGGCGATGCGCCGATGCCCGAGCGAGACCAGGTGCGCCATCATTTCGCGCACCGCGCGTTCTTCGTCGAGCACCACGCCGATGCGTCCGCCGCGCAGCTTCGGCGAGATGTTGGCGTAGGGAATGCCGAGCTGGCCCAGGCGCTTCATCAGGCCGGGGTGGTCGGTGAGCGGCGGCGTCAGCACCAGGCCGTCGGCGCGCGAGTGCTGGATGATCTCGTCCACGTGGGCGAGGAACTTGCGCTCGCCGTAGGTGACCGGCGCCAGCATCAGGTTGTAGTGCTGAGCGATGCAGGCATCGAGCATGCCGGCCTGCACTTCCATCAGATAGTTGCTGGACGGGTTGTCGTACAGCAGCGCGACCAGGAACGAGCGCTGTCCGGCGAGGCTGCGCGCCGACGGATTGGGCCGGTATTGCAGCTTGCGCGCGGCGGCTTCCACGCGCTTGCGCGTGTCCTCGCTGACGTTGGGCTCTTGATTGAGCACGCGCGAGACGGTCTTCATCGACACCCCCGCCGCTTCCGCCACATCTTCGATGCGAACCCGCATAACCGGTCGTTTCCCTTGCTGCGCGTTACGCGTATTTTGCCAGAACGCGCGGCCAATACTCATCCATTTCGCCCGGCTTTCGCTATTTTCATGCGCAAGCCGCGCGTCGTTTTCAGGCCACCAGGAGCAGTGCATGAACGCAGAGCTTAGCGCACACGAGCGCGCGGCGATTCTTTCGATCCCATCGCGATATCCCCGGCGCCGGCGGCTGGTCTGCGCGCTGGCGCTGGCCCTGCTGCCCGGGCTGGCGGCGGCCGACGGGGCGCCGGCGGCCGCCGCGACCGTGGACCCGGCGCATTGGGCCGCCCTGAAACCGCCGATCGCGCGCGACGCCCGCCTGGAAAAACGCATCGTCGATCTGCTGGCGAAGATGAGCGTGGAAGAGAAGGTCGGCCAGATCGTCCAGGCCGACATCAACAGCGCCACGCCCGAGGACGTGCGCAAATACCACATCGGCTCGGTGCTGGCGGGCGGCAATTCCGAGCCCGGCGGCATCTCCGAGCCGGGCGGCAATTACGCTGCGGCGCCGCAGGAATGGCTGGAGGTGGCGGACAAATTCTATAAAGCCTCGATGGACGACAGCGACGGCAAGGCCGCCGTGCCGATCATCTTCGGCATCGACGCGGTGCACGGCCATAACAACCTGATCGGCGCGACCTTGTTCCCGCACAACATCGGCCTGGGCGCCACGCGCAATCCCGAGCTGATCCGGCGGATCGGCGCGGCGACCGCGGCCGAGGTGCGCACCACCGGCATGGAGTGGACCTTCGCGCCGACCCTGACGGTGCCGCGCGACGATCGATGGGGCCGCACTTACGAGGGTTACTCCGAAGATCCGCGCGTGGTCGCCAGCTACGCCGCGGCCGCGATCGAGGGCCTGCAGGGCAAGGTCGGCACCAGGCAGTTCCTCGACGGCCGCCATGTGATCGCCTCGGCCAAGCACTTCCTCGCCGACGGCGGCACCTTCGAAGGCCGCGACCAGGGCGATGCGAAAATCAGCGAGCAGGAACTGCGCGATATTCACGGCGCCGGCTATCCGCCGGCGTTGAAGGCCGGCGCGCAGACGGTGATGGCGTCCTTCTCCAGTTGGCAGGGCCAGAAGATGCACGGCAACAAGGCCTTGCTGACCGGCGTGCTCAAGCAGCGCATGGGCTTCGACGGATTCGTGATCGGCGACTGGAACGCGCACGGCCAGGTGACCGGTTGCAGCAACGACAATTGCGCGGCCGCCTTCAACGCCGGCGTGGACATGCTGATGGCGCCCGACAGTTGGCGCGGTTACTACGACAACGCGCTCAAGCAGGTCAAAAGCGGCGAGATTTCGATGGCGCGCCTGGACGATGCGGTGACCCGCATCCTGCGGGTGAAGCTGCGCTTGGGGCTATTCGAAGCCGGCGCGCCGTCGCAGCGGCCGCTCGGCGGCAAGTTCGAATTGCTCGGCAGCGCCGAGCATCGCGCGATCGCGCGCCAGGCCGTGCGCGAGTCGCTGGTGCTGTTGAAGAACGACAGCGGCGTGTTGCCGATTTCGCCCAAGGCGCGCGTGCTGGTGCTCGGCGAAGGCGCCGACAACCTGCCCAAGCAGTCCGGCGGCTGGACCTTGAACTGGCAGGGAACCGGGCTGAAAGCCAGCGATTTCCCGCATGCGCAGTCGATCTGGAGCGGATTGCGCGAGCAGATCCAGGCCGCCGGCGGGCAAGCCGAGCTGGCTGCGGACGGCAAGTACAAGAACAAGCCTGACGTGGCGATCTTCGTCTATGGCGAAGACCCTTACGCCGAATTCCAGGGCGATCTGCGCACGGTGACGTTCCGGCCGACGCGCAATCCGGAGCTGGAAACGATCAAGCGGCTTAAGGCCGAGGGCATCCCGGTGGTGAGCGTGTTCCTGTCGGGGCGGCCGTTGTGGGTTAATCGCGAGATCAACGCCTCCGATGCTTTTGTCGCCGCATGGCTGCCCGGTTCGGAAGGCGGCGGCATCGCCGATGTGTTGCTGCGCAACGGCGCCGGCGGCGTCGCTCACGACTTCAAGGGCAAGCTGTCGTACTCGTGGCCGCGTACGGCGGTGCAGATCGCCAACGTCGGCGACAAGGACTATTCGCCGCAGTTCGCCTTCGGTTATGGCTTGAGCTACGCCAAGCCGGGCAAGGTCGGCGCGCTCGCGGAAGATCCGGGCACGGCCGATATCGATCAGCGCGCGATGCAGTTCCTCGGCCGCGGCGCATTGCCGCGCGGCTGGAAGCTGCGCGTGGATTCGCAGGGCAAGCGCGCCGATGCGATCAAGCCGCCGCTGGCCAGCGCCGACGGCGCGGTGGCGGTGTCGGCGGTCGATTACAAGGCGCAGGAAGACGCCTGGCGCGTGGATTGGAAGGGCGATGCGCGCGTGGAATGGGTGGCCGATACGCCGATGGAGCTGGTGCGCGAAACCAACGGCGATGTGCAGCTGTTGATTACGCTCAAGGTCGATGCGGTCGGCGCCGGCGATACCAATCTGATCGCCGTGTGCACCGGTCCCAAGTGCGAAGCGAAGATGCCGCTCGGCGATATCCTGCGCGGCTTGCCACGCGGGCAGTGGCAGCGCATCGGCATTCCTCTGAAGTGCGTGCGCGCGGCCGGCGCCGACATGGGCAAGCTGGAAGTGCCGTTCGGTTTGCAGGCGTCGAAGGGAACTTCGATCACGCTGCACGAAGTCGCTTACGGCACCGATGCCGAGCAGGTGGTGGACTGCAAGCGGCAGTGACGGCCGGAGTGCATTGAAGCGGTAACCCGCGCCGCCGTTTGCGGCGGCGCGAGGCGATCGCCCTTCTTCCGTTCGCGGGAGAAGGGCGATGGCGGAATTCCGCAGTCCAGCACAGCCATGGACAGTTTGTCCTGTGGCAGTTTGCCGCAGTCCCGCCGCGCGGCGGCGGGATTAGGATGCGGCGCATGAATGCAACGACTTTCTCCCGCGCCGCGATCCATGGGCCTGCCGTGAGCGGTTTGATCGTGGACGACGACGCGGCCTACGCAGCGACCTTGCAGCGCAGCCTGGCGCGACGCGGCATCGAGGCGCGCACCGCCGCCGGCGTGCGGCAAGCGCTGGACCTGGCGATGGCGCAGCCGCCTTCGTTCGCCCTGATCGACCTCAAGCTGGGCAGCGAATCGGGGCTGCAACTGATCCGGCCGCTGCGCGAGTTGCATGCGCAGATGCGGATCGTGCTGGTCACCGGTTATGCCAGCGTCGCCACCGCGGTGGATGCGATCAAGCGCGGCGCCGACGACTATCTGCCCAAGCCGGCCAGCGTGGCGGCGATCCTGTCCGCGTTGGGATTGGAATCGGCCGATGCGCCGGCCGTGGCGGAAGCGCCCGACACGATGACGCCGCTGCGGCGCCTGGAGTGGGAACACATCCAGCAGGCGCTGAACGATACCGGCGGCAATATTTCCGCGACCGCGCGCCTGCTCGGCATGCATCGGCGCTCCCTGCAGCGCAAGCTCGGCAAGCGGCCGGGGCCGGAGCGCAGTTTGATCGGCTTATAGGCGAAGTCTTTGTGCAGGGAGCATCAGCCCCGATACCAAGGCTTTGTGGGAGGGAGCTTTAGCCCCGATGCTTTTGGCTCCGATTGCCGGAATCCACCGCGAGCTGAGCGAAAAGCATCGGGGCTAAAGCTCCCTCCCACAACAAAAGAAAAAAGCTTGCTCAGGGCGCCGCGGCACCCAGCGGCCGCACCGGAGCTTGCACAAGCTGCTCGCTGCGCTTGCCCTGCGCATCGGCGAACACCAGCGTGATCGCCACCTGTTCGCCCGCGCTCAACGGCCGCTTCAGATCGATCAGCATGATGTGATAACCACCCGGCGCCAGCGCCACGGCGCGGTCTTTCGGCAAGGCCAGTTCCGGGACTTGGCGCATGCGCATCATCTGCCCCTGCATCGCCATCTCGTGCACCTCGGTGGTCCGCGCCACCGATGAGCGCGCCGCGACCAGGCGCAGGTCGTGCGCGGCGGTCAAGCGCATGAAGGCGCCGGTGGCCTGCTGCTGCGGCACGGTCGCGCGCACCCACGGCGCGTCCACCGACACTTGCGCCGACACCGCGGCCGATGCGCTCAGCAATACCGCAGCCGCGAGCGCGGCGAGGGAGTGGATCGAAGTCATGCTGGCCTCACAGGATCTGGCGGATGTCGTGGACGCAATCGGCCGCGCTTTGCTCGTGCCGCAACGCCATGCGCAACGCGCCATCGGCGTCGTAGACATAGCTCAAGGCCGAGTGGTCGATGGTGTAGGTCGAACCGGTCGGCACTTTGGCGTAGACCACGCGGAAGGCTTTCGCGGTCGCGTCGATGGTTTGCGCGTCCGCGGTCAGGCCGAGAAAATTCGGATCGAAGGCCTGGGTGTAGGCCTGCAAGACCTTGGGCGTGTCGCGCTCCGGGTCCAGGGTGATGAAGATCACCTGCAGGCGCTCGCCGTCGCGGCCGAGCAGTTTGCGGATCTGCACGGCGCGGGTCAGCGCGGTCGGGCAGACGTCGGGGCACAGGGTGAAGCCGAAGAACAGCAGCACGATCTTGCCGCGGAAATCGGCCAGCGTGCGCGCCCGGCCTTGCGGATCGAGCAGGCGGAAATCGCGACCGAAACCGCTGCGGTGGCTCAGGTCGATGCCGTGCAGCGACAACGGCGCGGCGCGGCCGCAGGCCGACAGCAGCGTCGCCGCGCCCAGGCCGGCGAGCAGGCGACGGCGCGTGCGGTCATGCGGATGAGCGAGGACGGGCGTAATGCGGCGATCGCGCACGATTCACCTCAACGATGCGGAAGACCGCATTGCAGCACCGTCGTTGCGAGCGCGGATGTGGCCCAGTGTCGCAGGCGCGGATGCGCTATCGCTGCGGGCTTACAAGTCGCGAACCACCCAGCCGCTGGGATGCGATGAGGCGTCGGTGTCGAGCGCGGCCTGCGCCACCGCATCGGGCGATTTGCCCGCGCGCCAGGCCGCGGCGATCGCCGCCAGCCGTTCGCGGGTGGCGCGGGTGTAGGCGCCTTCGAGTTCGTTCTGCGCATCGGAGGCGAGCTTCTGCGGATACAGCGTGCGCGCGTCCTCGCTGCGGTTGAGCAGGGCGATCAGCCGCGACAGCGCGGTGCGGAAGGTGTCCGCGCCCAGCGCCGTGCGCTGGGTGCGTTGCAGATGCCACACGGTCAGGTATTCGACCGGCCCGAGCAGGCGCCGCGGCGTGGCGCCGAAGAAATGCCCGGACAAGGCGCTGACCGCGACCGGGCCGGTGGAGTCGGGCAGGCGGGTGGCGCCCCAGGAGCTCAAGGCGCCGCCGGGCAGGTCCATGCGCCGCAGCGCGGTGCCGAAGGTATCCGCGAGCAGGCGCTGAGCGCGGGCGTCGTCGCTTTCGGCGACCACCCCGAGCAGGCGGATGAACAAGGGATAGCGTTCCTCGCCCAGCCGGCGCACGACCCGCTTGAGCACCGTCAGCCGGTACTCGGGGTCGCTGTGCGCGGCCAGGGCCGAAATCAGCCGGTCGGCGGCGGCGCGCAGGGCTTCGGGAGAGGGAACGGCGTCGGTCACGGCGCAACGCAGGCGGGCAGCGGAGAGATCGTTAGCCTAGCCCAGCGGGCGTTCGCGCGGCGATGCGGACGGCGGCGGCCGCGACGGGGCAGGAAGGAGGCGATCGGGGAGGATGCGTCGCGGGTCGGTCAGTCCGGGCGCGGGGGCGCCGGGAAAACTCAGACGGTGAACGAGTCCATCACCGCGTCGGCGCCGCGGTCGGCGGCGGCGGACAGGTCCAGCGAACCCAGTTCGTGCTCCAGGCGGCTGTCGCCGGCCAGCAGGCGCTCGCCGGGGGGCACGCCGTGCCAGGCATCGGCATTGAGGACGTCTTCGCCGGCATCGACCGCGGGCGGGGCGTAGGCCGGAACGGCCTCGGAGACCGCGTTGGCGTGCTGGATCGGGTCTTGCGCGGCCGGTTCGCGACTGCGCAGGCTTTCGAGCGCAGCCTGGCTGTCCAAGCCGGTGCGGTCGATGCGCGAGTCGGGGCCGATGGTGCTCATGCGGGGCGGTTGTCGGGTGAAGTCGGGGGGATGGGCGAAATGTAGCGCCCGGGGGGGGAAAGGGCCAACTCGGGGTGACCCTAGGTGGGTTCCGGCCCGTTCATTCGTCTCCGGCCGCGGCGGGCGCGCAAGCGGGTCCGGCGTCAGCGTACGGGTGCCCAGGGGTTCACGGTTCGGGCCGGGCCGGCGCTCCGGGCGATGGCGCGTGGATTGCTGACACCCGCCACTACCGCGTCGTGGGGCCCATGCTAGCCTCCTCGTCCTCTCGCTGAGGGCCGTGCATGTCGAAGGACCAGGGCGCCGACAAGACCGAGCCGCCTACCCAGAAAAAGATCCGCGACGCGCGCAAGGAAGGCAACGTCGCCAAGAGCAAGGAGCTGACCAGCACCGTGCTGGTGCTCGGCTGGGTGGTGTGCGGCTGGCTGATGCTCGACTTCATGCGCATGAAGCTGATCCGCCTGTTCGAGACCAGCCTGGGCGCGATCAATCAGCCCTTCGGCGACGCGCTGCGCGAAGTCGGCGCGGCCGCGTTCGATGCGCTGCTGTGGCTGTCGCTGCCGTTGCTGGCGATGGCGGTGTTTCTGGGCGTGGTGATCGAATTCCTGCAGGTCGGGCCGATCCTGAGCCTGGGCAAGGTCAAGCCCAGCCTGGACAAGATGAATCCCGCCGAGGGCATCAAGAAGATGTTCTCCGTGGACAACCTGGTCGAACTGGTCAAGTCGGTGATCAAGAGCGGCGCGCTGATCGGCATCGGCGTGTTCGTGATCTACAAGATGCTGGCCCAGTTGATGCTGCTGCCGTACGCGCCGCCGGAGGCGATGGGCGCGGGCATCTGGCATGGCCTGGTGCGGATCGTGATCTGGACGATCTTCGTGTTCTTCTTCGTCTCGGCCATCGACGTGTGGTACCAGAAGTTCTCCTACACCAAGCAGTTGCGGATGAGCCGGCGCGACATCCAGCAGGAGGTCAAGGAGAGCGAGGGCGACCCGCACGTGAAGAGCCGGCGCCGGCAGTTGCATCAGGAGTGGTCGCAGCAGAACATGCTCAATGCCGTCCGCCAATCCAATGTCGTCGTGACCAACCCCACCCACATCGCCATCGCGCTGCAGTACGAGCACGGCACCACCGACTTGCCGGTGGTGGTGGCCAAGGGCGAGGGCTACATGGCCGAGCAGATCAAACGCGCGGCGGTCGAGGCCGGGGTGCCGATCCTGCAGAACATCGAACTGGCGCGCGGGTTGCACGAGCATGTGGCACTGGACGATTACATCGGCAGCGAGTTCTTCGAAGCGGTGGCCGAGGTGTTGCATTGGGCCGAGGGCGTGCGTCGTCTGCGCGAGGGCGACACCAGCGAGATGGAACTGCCGCCGCCGGTGGAGTGAACGCCGGCGTGGCCAAAGCCGCGAAGCTTCCCACGGCTTACCCAACTTCCCCGAAGTATTCCCCCCTTTGAAAAAGGGGGGCTAGGGGGGATTTGCTTTTGCTCGCGAACAGCCAAAGCAAAAGCAAATCCCCCGCGTCCGCTTCGCGGCCGTCCGCCCCCTTTTTCAAAGGGGGCAACAGCAATAGCGCCGCCGAGGTCTGAGACGACTCAGCCGCCAAACACCCGATGCAGCGCCTGCAGCAGACTGCGGTTCCCGCCCAGCCGATCGAGCACGATCTCCACGTACACGCCCAGCATCAGCAAAATGATCCAGGTCGCCAGCCACGCCTTGATCGGCATGGTGATGGTGAACACGTTGAGCTGCGGCGCGAAGCGGTTGACCAGGCCGAACGACAGGTCGATCAGCAGCAACACCACCATCACCGGCGCGGCCATCACCAGCAGCGCGGTCATCAGATAACTGAACTGGCCGACGTACAACTCCATGCCCGAGGCGTGCAGGTTCGGGAAGAACGACACCACCGGCCACATCGCGTAACTCGACAGCAGCAAGTCCAGGAACACCAGGAACGCGCCGCTGGCCATGAACAGCCACGCCGCGAACTGCGACAGGAACGTGCCGTGCAGCGAGGCCTGATGGCCCTGGATCGGGTCGAACACCTGCGCCAGCGTCATGCCGACCTGGGTGTCGACGACATTGCCGGCGGCGCTGATCGCCCAGAACACCATGCCGAAGCAGAAGCCGATCGACACGCCGATGAACAACTCTTTGAGAATGATCGGGGCGAAGTTCAGCGCGCTGAGCTGATTGAGCGGCACGCCGTTCATCGCCACCGGAATGGCGATGATCGCCAGACTCACCATGAAACTGTTGCGCACCAGCGGCGGCATGTTCTCGCTGGTGATCAGCGGCAACATCATGAACGAGCCGATCACGCGCGGCAGCACCAGCCCCAGCGCGATCAGCACATTGCCGTAGGAATCGATATTCATCGCGCGCCGCGGCCGGGCCGCGCGATGCGGGTGTCGCCGTCGCGCATCAGTGCCGGACCATGCCCGGGAAATCGATGAAGATGCGGTCGGCGAAGGTGTACAGGGTGCCGCCGATCATCGACGCGGTCACGAACAAGGTCACCACGATCACGGTGAATTTGATCGCGTAGGCGAAGGTCTGTTCCTGCAACTGGGTCGCGGCCTGAATGAAGGCCACGACCAGTCCGACCAGGGCGGCGGCGACCACCGGCGGGCCCGACAGCAGCAGCGTCAGCCACAACGCCTGTTTGGTCATTTCGAGCATGTCGCCCATAGGAGTGCCGGGATTCGTTATTCGGGATTCGGGATTAGGAAAAGCACAGCCGGACGGGGTGGGAAGTGGAGTCGGTTAACGGCGAGCGCCGCGTTTGCGAATCCCCAATCCCCATTCCCGAATCCCGGCTTCAAGCGCCATACGTCAGCACCAATCCATGCACCAGCTTGGCCCAGCCGCCGATCAGCACGAACAGCAGCAGCTTGAACGGAAGCGAGACCGTGGTCGGCGACAGCATCATCATGCCCAGCGACAACAGGATGTTGGACACCACCAGATCGATGATCAGGAACGGCAGGAAGATCAGGAAGCCGATCTGGAACGCGGCGGTGAGTTCGCTGACGGTGAAGGCGGGGATGACCACGAGGAAGTCGTTGACGCTGATGTCGCCGCGCGAGGCCGGCGGCAGCAGGCGCTGCGCGCTGCGCAGGAAGAACGCGCGCTCGGCGTCGCTGGAATGCTTGATCAGAAACCCGCGCAGCGGTTCCTTGCCGGCGTCCATCAGCGCGAGCATGCGCGCGGCGTCCATCTTGCCGCCGCCGAGCAAGGCCGACGGCGCCGCGGGTTTTTTCGCGCCGGCGGCGGTCGCTGCGGCATTGGCGTTGGCGCCCGCGGCCGGCGTCGCGGCGACCGCGGCCGGAGCGGCCGGAGCGGCCGGAACCGCGGCGTTGGCGACCGGCGCGGCGGCGGTGTTGGCGGCCGGCGCAGTAGCAGCGGCGACAGGAGCCGCACCCGCAGGCGCGGTGCCCACGGGTGCCGTGCCGGCAGCAGGAGCCGCGGCCGCGGTCCCCGGCGGCTGCCCCTGCGTCGCGGCGACCGCGGTGCCGTTCGCGCGCGCGTTGACCGCGTCGTGAGTTTCCAGGATCACCGGATACATCACGTAGATCGACAACACGATCGCCAGACCGTTGATGACCACGTTGGGCGGCACCTGCTGCAGGCCCAGCGCGTTACGCAACAGGCTCAGCACCACGACGATCTTGGTGAAGGAAGTGACCATCACCGCGACGAACGGCGCCAGCGCCAGGCTGACGACCGTCAGCAGCACCAGCGCCGGCGAGAACGAACTGAAATCCATGACTCAGCTCCAGGAGAGCAGGCGTACACCCAGCGTGTCGCCGACCGCGACGATCTCGCCGCGACCGGCGTCGCGGCCGTTGGCGCGGATCACCACGTTCGCGCCTTCCAGCCGCGAAGGCAGGGCGAACACGTAGCCGGGCTGGAAGCCGGACAGATCCTCGTAGCGGCATTCCAGCCGGCCCAGATCGAATTCCAGGCGGACCGGAACATCCGGGCCGGTGGCTTCGGCGGTGTCGGGGGCGGACTCGGTGTCGCTCATCGGGGAAGTCTCCTGATGCGTGGAAAGGGTCAAGGGCGGTCCATCGATGCGCCAGCCGCCGGCATCGGGCAGCAGCGGCCAGGCGTAGCCGGGCACTTGCGCGCGCACCGGCGGCGGACGCTGGTAGTTGCCGATCACCAGCACGTCGCCGGGACGCAGCTGGCGCCATTGCGCGTAGCGCAGTTGCGGACCGTCCCAGCGCAGCGCGATCGGGATCGGCAGGTCGGACCAGTCGCGATAGCCGTCGCTGTCGTCGCCGTGCGGGCGTTCGAAAATTTCCGCGCGCTGCAGCAGGCGGTCGACCCAGCCCGGCGGGATGCGCAGATTGCCGCGCACGCGCGGCTGGCCGCCGGTATCGGCGATGGTGAAGGCCAGCCACAGCCCGTCCAGGTCGGCCTTGGTCAGCGCCTGCAGGCTTTGCAGCGAGGTGTTGCCGTCGTCGACCACCGGAATCAGGGCGATGTCGATCGCCTGGCTCAGGCGCATCAGCTGCGATTCGTGGGCCAGGCTCCAGGCCAGCACGCGCGAGCGGCCCTGGTAGTCGCTCCAGTGCAGGCCGGTGTCGTGATCCAGCGACAGGCCGCTGTCGAGCTGCAGCTTGACCCGCGCGCCGTCGCCTTCCAGCGTGATTACCTCGCCGTCGATCGGCGAAGCCTGGGCGAAACTGAGCCAGCCGCCTTCGCGCAGCGGCCAACGCTGCGCCGCACCGAACAGGGCGCACATAGCCTGCGCCTGCCACAGCGGCAAGGAGGCCACACGCCCGCGGATCGAAGTGCCTTCCAGGGGCGGTTGCGCGGCCGCGGCCGCTTGCGCCGGCGCGCTGTCTTCGCTGCTCATGCTGTGCGGCTCACCCATGGCCCAGCGCCACCTTCATCAGTTCGGGCAGCGAGCGTACTCCGAGTTTGTTCATCATGTTCGATCGATGCAGTTCCACGGTCTTGACGCTGATGCCGAGCACGTCGGCGATGATTTTGTTCGGCTTGCTCGCCACCACCAAGTCCATGACTTGACGTTCGCGCGGGCTGAGCCGGGCCAGGCGGTCGTCGCCGGCCTCGCTGCCGGCATGGTTGCGCGCATTGGCGATGGCGGCCCGGATCGCGTCGATCAGGGCGTCGTCGCTGAAGGGTTTTTCCAGGAAGTTGGACGCGCCCTTGCGCATGGCCTCCACCGCCAGCGGCACGTCGCCGTGCGCGGTCACGAACACCAGCGGCAGGGCGATGCCGCGCCGGCGCAGTTCTTCCTGCAATTGCAGTCCGCTCATCAGCGGCATGCGGATGTCGGAGACGATGCACGGCGCCGCGCCGCCATGGCGCTCGCCGGCGTAGGCCTGCAGGAACGCCGGTCCCGAGGCATAGGCCTGCACTTCGAACCCGGCCGTTTCCAGCAGCCACGCGGTGGATTCGCGGAAGCCGTCGTTGTCGTCCACCAGGTAGATGCGTGCTTCGGTCATGCGGCCTCACTCCCGGCATAGCGATGCGCGCATACGCGCACGGGTCCTTGCGTGAACCTTTACGGTGAAAACGAAAAGCGTATGGAGCGGGGCGCGCACGGACCTCGCCCGGTCGCGCGCCAGCCGCACGGTATAACCCGGCGGGCGGGGGCGGCGATGCTGACCTTTGTCATCTCGCGATGCCCAGGCCCGGCCGGACGGCGCCCGCGCGCCGCTCAAGTGCGCGCCTCATAACGCGGCAGGGTGAAGCCGAACACGCTGCCGCCGCCTTCGCGCGGCTCGAAGAACAGCCGGCCCTCGTGGTATTCGATGATCGAGCGGCAGATCGCCAGGCCGATGCCCAGGCCGTCGGTCTTGGTGGTGAAGAACGGCGAGAACAGTTGATCCTGCTCGGCCGGGCTCAGGCCGGCGCCGCGATCGGACACGCGCACCTCGATCTGGTCGTCCAGGTTCATGCGCGCGTCGATGCGCAGCTCGCGCCGCGCGGTCGGGATTTCGCGCATGGCTTCGATCGCGTTCTTGACCAGGTTCAGCAGCACCTGCTCGACCATCACCCGGTCGGCGAACACCGGCGCCAGGTTGGTCGGCAGGCCCAGGTCGATCCGCAGCTGCAGGCGCTCGGCCTCCAGGCGCAACAGTTCCAGCACGGTTTCGGCGATCTTGCTCAGCTCGTGGGCATCGCGCCGCGGTTCGCGCGCGCGCACGAACTCGCGCACCCGCGAAATCACCGCCGCGGCGTGTTCGGCCTGGGTGCGCGCGGCCTGCAGCGCGCGTTCGACCTGCACCGGACCGCCGGCCTGCTCGACCAGACGCAGACTGCCGTTCAGATAATTCATGATCGCCGCGAGCGGCTGATTGAGTTCGTGCGCCAGCGTCGCGGCCATTTCGCCGACCGACATCAGGCGCGAGGTGAACAAGAGTTTTTCCTGGCGGGTCTTGTGCGAGTCCAGGGTCTCGATGCGCTCGCTGATGTCCACCGCTGTCAGCACATCGACCGGCGCGCCGTCGTGTTCGGCGCGGCCCCAATGCAATGCGTACCAGCGGCCGCTGTGCGGGGCGCGCACTTCGCGCGGACGCTCGCCGGCGCCGGCTTCGCCCTGCAGGCGCGCCAGCAGGGCGTCGCGTTCGCTGTGCTCGGGCAGCTCGCCGAATTCTTCCGCAAAGCGCGCGTTGCCGCCGCGCAGAACGCCGTCGTCGTCGAACATCGCGCAGGCGAACGGCACCGCGCCAAGCAGGCCGGCCGATTGCGGTTGAGCGTCGCGCGCCGGCGCGTCTTGCGGGTGGGCGGTGGATTTCGCGGAGGCCATGCTTACATCAATGCCATGCGGGCCGGCCCGCCGACGTGAAGCCGCCGGCGACGCGGGGCGGTGCCTGAAAGCGGCCGCGTACTGCTACGGTATGTCGCCTCCGCGCGGCCGCAGATGCTCCCGGCGCCCGTTCCGTTCCGACCCTGCGTATCGCACTGACTCGCCATGCCGACCCTGCCCTTGCTGCGTTTTCTCGTTCGCTGTTGCGCTCTGGCCGCCTGCGCGCCCCTGGCTGCGCTCGCTGCCGCCGCGACCTCCGCCGCGCCTGTCGCGGCGACGGCTCCGGCCGCGTCGCCACCGTCATTGTTCTTCGAACTGGTCGCGATCCTGCTGCCGGTGGTGGTAGTCCTGGGCGGCCTGGTCGCGGTGCTGTTGTATCTGCGCAAGCGTCACGGCCTGACCGCGCGCGATGCGCCGCTGTCGATCCTGCAGATCCTGCCCGTGGGTCCGCGCGAACGCATCGTCGTGCTGCGCACGCGCAGCGGACGGGCGTTGGCGGTCGGCGTCGGCGGGCAGTCGCTGAATCTCATCGCCGAACTCGATCCGGCGGACATCGCGCCGGCCGAACCGGCGCCGCGGGTGCCCGCGCCCGGCGCGGCCGATACGACGGTTTCAACAGCAACTTCTTCCACGTCTGTCGCAGCCTCCCCCACGGAGCGCGAATCGTGAGCGTTTCGCGCTTACGTTAGTCGAATGCGATGACGCAATTGCGCACAAGTTCACAAAAACAATGATGAATGCGCGCGAATGTTATGCGATGGAACGCAGACAATAGTGATTGTGCAGATATGGCATAAGAACGTTGTTGTTCATACAACGGGTGACAATTAGCACTTAGTATCGGCCGTCCGAACCGGCATCGTGTTTGAGGACAGCGCCATGCGTGGGTGCTCAGGGGTACGTGACAGAGCAGTGACTGCTTTCAGCGTTCGAGACAGCGCAATCCATCACAAGATCGCAGCCTGCGGCGGATACCCGCGGGACGGCGCGATCGCCTTTGCGCGTACGCTCGCCGCCGCGAAGTCCCCCGACGGGACGTCAATTTCCAGGGTCCGGGGCTGACCGAATGCGTGCATTGCTGAGTTCCCTGATGGCCGCTTCGCCCGGCACGACCCCGCGTCGGCGCGCCGGCTACAGCGATCTGGTCCTGGCCGTCGCCGCGGTCACCATCATCGGCGTGATGATCCTGCCGCTGCCGCTGGCGATCATCGACACCCTGGTCGCGGTCAACATCGCCATCGGCTTCGGCCTGCTGCTGATCTCGCTGTACATCCCCACGCCGGTGGCGTTCTCCAGTTTCCCCAGCGTGCTGCTGCTGACCACCTTGTTCCGGCTGGCGCTGTCGATCGCCATCACCCGCTCGATTCTGCTCGAAGCCAACGGCGGTCACATCGTTGAAACATTCGGCAGCATGGTCGCCGGCGGCAACCTGGTGGTCGGCTTCGTGGTGTTCCTGATCATCACCGTGGTCCAGTTCATCGTTATCGCCAAGGGCGCCGAGCGCGTGGCCGAAGTCGCCGCGCGCTTCACCCTGGACGCGATGCCCGGCAAGCAGCTGTCGATCGACTCGGACCTGCGCGCGGGCATGCTCGACAAGGACGAGGCCAAGCGCAAACGCCGCCTGCTGGAAGTCGAGAGCCAGCTGCACGGCAGCCTCGACGGCGCGATGAAGTTCGTGAAGGGCGACGCCATCGCCGGCATCGTCATCATCATCATCAACCTGCTCGGCGGCCTGGCCATCGGCGTGCTGCAGAAGGGCATGCCGCTGGCGGACGCGACCCACACCTACAGCATCCTGACCATCGGCGACGGCCTGGTTTCGCAGATTCCGGCGATCCTGGCGACCATCGCCGCGGGCCTGGTGGTGACCCGCACCGCCGGCGACGAAGACGATCGCCACCTGGGCGAATCGATCACCCGCCAGGTCACCGGCCAGCCGCGCGTGCTGCTGATCACCGGCGTGCTGGCGTTCCTGATGGTCTTCGTGCCGGGCTTTCCGAAGCTGGTGTTCCTGATGCTGTCGGTGGTGCTGCTGGGCTTCGCCGCCTGGCGTTACCGCCACGGCTCGGTGATGCTGCGCCGCGCCTTCCGGGTCCCCGAGGGCGAGCGTGGCGTCGATGAAAAAGTCATCAACGAAGACGAGATCGCGCCGCCGGCGGCGTTGCAGCTGGAACTGTCGCCGTCGCTGGCGGCGGTGTTCGGCGAGCAGCTCACGCGCGAACGCATGATCGAGGTCGCGCGCCGTCTGCGCGAGGAATACGGCGTGCCGCTGCCGGTGCCGGTGCTCAAGCTGGCCGCGGACCTGGACAGCGGCGACGGCCTGGGCGGCTATCGGCTGACCGCGTTCGGCGCGCGCATCGCCTTCGGCCGGCTGTCGCCGAACGCGCAATTCCGCCCGGCGCGCCTGGGCGACGCCAACGCGCCCAAGCTGCCCGGATTCTTTCCGCCGCTGGCCGGCGAATGGACCGGCCAGGCCGGCGCCGGCATCCGCGACGCGCTGGGCACGGTGGTCGAGCACTGCCGCGCCGCGCTGGAGCGGCGCATGGGCAGCTTCATCGGCATCCAGGAAACCTCCAACCTGTTCGGGCGCATGCAGCGCGACTATCCGGACCTGGTCAAGGAAATGCTGCGCGTGGTCGCGCCGCAGCGCGTGGCCGACGTGCTGCGCCGGCTGGTCGAGGAAGGCGTGCCGATCCGCAATCTGCGCGATGCCTTCGAAGCCATCACCGATGTCGGCGGGCGCGAGAAAGACGTGGTGCTGCTGACCGAGTACGTGCGCGTCGCGCTCAAGCGCGAAATCGCCGATCGCTACGCCGACGGCGAACGCACCATGCAGGTGTTGCTGATTCATCCTGAATTGGAAGACCGCCTGCGCCAGTCGGTGCGGGTGGCGGGCGGCGCGACCCAGCTGGCGATCTCGCCGGAACTGGCCGGCCGCCTCGGCGCGGAAGTGCGTTCGCATCTGTCGCGCCAAGCTGAAGGCGTTAAGCCGGTGCTGCTGTGTTCACTGGATGTTCGCCGTCATTTGCGCAAGCTGCTGGAGATCGACTTCTTCGAACTGCCGGTGTTGTCCTACCAGGAACTCGCACCCGATCTGCGCATCGTGCAGGCAGGCCAGGTCAACGCCTGAGGAGCCCAGACGAATGAACCGACAACTTCGCAGATTTCTCCCCATTCATCGGCCGATTGGCCCGCGCGTATCGCGCGTCCCGACCGTACACGCCGTCCTTCGCGACGGCGCCTGACAGGAGTTCGCCATGTCCTCCATCGACGAAAACCCGACCAACCCCGGCGAGGTAACCGCCGCCGACGCCAAGCCCGAATCGCGCAACGAGATCCGGGTGTCGCCGGTAATCAGCGTGTTGCGCATCGTCTCGGGCCTGCACACCGGCGGCAACCGGCCGCTGTCGGCGCAGGAAACCGTGCTGATCGGCAGCAGCGGCGATTGCGACATCGTCCTGTCCGATCCCGGCGTCGCCCCGCGCCACGCGTTCCTCACCCGCATGGGCGGCACCGTGTCGCTGCGCGCGCTCGACGCGCCGCTGCTGATCGACGGGCAGAACCTCAATCCCGGCGACCCGGCCGAGCTCACCGCGATGCAGCGCGTGGACCTGGGCAGCGCCTCGTTCGCGGTCGGTTCGGCCGACGATCCGGGCTGGGCGACGATGCTGCCGAACCTGGGCGAAGTGGCCAAGGCGCCGAAGTCGGCGATGCGCCATCTGCCCTTGATCGCCGGTCTGGCGGCGCTGTCGCTGGTGTCGGTGGCGATCGCCGCGGCGGTGATGCCCGGCTTCGAAAAAGAACCCACGCCGACCGAAGTGGTCCAGCCGCTGATCAAGGAATTCCAGATCGCCGGCGGCCGCCTGGTCGAGAACGAAGACGGCAGCCTGGTGCTGTCGGGCACGGTCAAGGACGCCTCGGTTCGCGAAATGATCCGCAAACGCCTGGCGACCGATCAGGTCGACGCGCGCCTGGACCTGCGCACCGGCGACGATATCGCCGCCGACGTGCGCGAAGTGCTGCGCAGCCAGGGCCTGAGCACCCAGACCAAGTACCTGGGCAACGGCGATGTCGAAGTCATCGGCCGCTTCGCGGACGAAAACGTGTTCAAGCGCGCGGTCGCCTCGCGCGCGATGCAGGACGTCAACGGCGTGCGCCGGGTGATTCCGCGCAACCTGTCGGAAGAGACCCACGTCGCCGGCCCGACCGTGGCCGCGCCGGAAGCGCCGAGCAAGCCGGCGGTGACCGAGCCGACCCGGATCGTGCAGATCGTGCGCGGCCCCAATCCGCATGTGATCGACATCGACGGCGTCGAATACGCGGTCGGCGACGTCATGCCCGACGGCCGCAGCCTGATCGCGATCGGCGACAAGGCCTGGGCGCTGAACAAGCTCACCGGCCTGACCGAGCAGCTCAAGGCCCAGCCGCTGACCGCGGCTGAGCTGGCGATCGCCAACGGCACCGCGCCGGCGGCCGATCCGGCCGCGACGACCACCGCTACTCCGGCCGCCACCGCGGCCACCCCGGCGACGCCGGCAGGCAAATCCGCGACGCCGGCCGCCGTGCCGGCCGGCGCGGCCAGCCCGGGCGCGGCGCCGACGGCTTCGGTGCCGGCCGCCAAGCCCGCGGCCAAGCCGGCCGCATCACCCACCGTCGCCGAGGCGTCCGCGCGTCCCGGCAACCGTCAGTGAACAGGGCACCCCCGGGTTAGCACTAGCTGGTTTCACCACGGCATCACCGATTAAATCCAACATCGGCACCATGCATCTGCAATTCGCCATACGTAAGCGTATGTATCCCGTAGTCAGTTTTGTGCCATCCGTTGTTCCACGCCATTCAGCGGCCTCGCCGCAACGAGCAGGAGAGACGTCATGAGTACCCCAGTCAATGCAGGCGGCACCGCCGGCCTGGTCAGCAGCTTCATCGCTGATGTGAACAAGAACGACGCTATCGGCAACGGCAAGAGCTCGCGTGCCGGCGGCAGCAGCGCAGGCGGCGGCATTTCCGGCGCGGGCGGTGGCGGCGGCGGTGGCGGCAGCTGGTACGAAGCGATGGCGAAGGCATGGGGATCCACCATGGACGCCCAGGCTTCGCGCATCACCGAGCTGTCCGGTTCCATCGGCGGCGGCAACGATCAGCCTTCGAGCATGATCGCGCTGACCTCCGAGAGCCTGCGCATGCAGTTCATCTCCAACAGCGCTTCGACCTCGATCAACAGCGTCGCCCAGGGCATCGAGAAGCTGGCGTCGAAGGCCTGACCGGTCTGGCGCGGCCCGACGTCCGCCGCCTTGCGCCGTTGCGGCATCCGGATCGAACGATCCGGGTGCCCACGGGCCGGCGGCCGCCGTCGCGACGCGGCCGATCGCGCAGGAGTTCGTCAGTAGCGCATTCGATGTTTTTGTTTTCGTTCGGACCTAACGTTTCAAGGAGACCAGGGCCATGATCGAAGCCATCCAAGTCGCGGCCGAAGCCGCGCAGCCGGCCGCCGCATCGCCGGCGCAGTCGCCGCAGGCGTCTGCCTACGACATCCGCGAGTTCGCGGCCGCGTTCGATCGCGGCGCCGCGCCCGCCGGTGGCGCGCAGAACGCGGGCGGTGCCGGCCAGGTCGCGCAGACCGCTCCGGCCGAGCAATCGCAGGGCACCCGCGCGGTGCTGGCGGCGCTCGACAACCTCGACGGCGGCGCCGACAAGATCGGTGCGGCCAGCCAGAACATTTCCGCCAACGCCGCCGAGCTGACGCCGGGCGAGATGATCCAGATGACCATGCGCTGCCATCAGTTCATGTTCACCTCGACGCTCACCTCCAACGTCGCCAATCGCACCTCCGACGGCATCCAGCAGTTGTTCCGGCAGCAGTCGTAACAGGCAAGGCACATCAACACCACGGGGGATGCATGGGTAGGGCGTCAGGCTTCAATGCGGTAAGAGTCATGGCGGCCCTGCTGGCCTGCCTGCTGATCGTCGGCTGCACGCGCACACCGCTGTACAGCCAACTCGACGAGCAGCAGGCCAACGAACTGATGGCGGCCCTGCTGGACGCGGGCATTCCAGCGGAAAAAGACCCCTCGCCGAGCAAGACCGGCTGGGAGGTCATGGTCAATCGCGGCGACATCCCGTATGCGATGCAGGTGCTGACCTCGCGCGGCCTGCCGCGCGCGCAGTACCGCTCGCTCGGCGATGTGTTCAAGAAGGAAGGCTTCGCCTCCTCCGCGCTGGAAGAGAAGGCGCGCTATCTGTACGGCCTGTCGCAAGAGCTGTCGCGCACGCTTACCCGCATCGACGGCGTGGTCGAGGCGCGCGTGCACATCGCCCTGCCCGATCGCGATCCGCTCGGCGGCAACGTGCAGGATTCTTCCGCCTCGGTGCTGATCTTCGAACGCCCGGGCCAAAGCCTGCGCGATCGCGAGACCGACATCAAAGTCTTCGTCAAGGACAGCGTCGAGGGCCTGGACGACGTCAACAAGGTCACGGTGAAGTTCTTCACCGTCGTCGCGCCGCCGAAGGCACATCAGGCCGGCGGACCGCTCAACGCGGTGATCGGCTCGATCGACCTGAGCGCGGTGATCATCGGCGCGGTGGTGTTGGTGCTGCTGGCGATCGTCGCGTTCTTCTTCGGTCGCCTGCGCGCGCGCTTCGCGCCGACGCCACAGCCGCAGCCGTCCAACGCGCGTAGCGGGGTCTGGAACGGATGAGCACGGCGGCGGCGCTGCGGACGATCCTCACCGAGGTCGATCCGAGCTGGCACGGGACCGGTAACGACCGGATCGCTCCCGAGCTGCTCGCCGCTGCCCGCGACAGCGCCATCGGCCGGCGCATGCTGGCGCGCTGGCTCGCCGCCAACGACGCGCCGGCCTTGCTGGCGCCGCAACCGGGCGCCGGATTCGGCGCCGCCGCGCTGCGCTGGCCGCGCGCGCGCATGGCCCGTCTGGTGCGCGACCTGGGCGCGCTGGCCTACGCGCCGGCGATCCGCGCCGAAGTGCGCCGCGAGCCGGTGCGCCGGCTGAAGGTAGCGCTGGATAATTCCTATCTGCTCGCGCTCGACAGTCTGGTCTGGGACGGCAAGGTCCAGGCCAACCTGGGCGCGCAGCTGGCGGCCGAGATCGATCAGGCGCTGCGCGCCGGCGACGATCAGCCGCTGTTCGATCTGCTCGACCGCCGCGGCCGCGCCGAACTGCAGCTGTGGGCCGAACGCCGCGATCCCGGCCTGGCCGACTGGTCGCGCCTGCTGTTGCCGCGCGAGCTGCACGACAACGCGCCGACCTTGTTCGCGCACCTGCCGCCGGAAGTCGTCGAGCGGCTGTATACCCATCACGGCGCGCGACCGCTGACGGCCTGACCGCCGCCGCCTCGCTCGCCCTTCCACGGCACGCCCTGACAACGGAATCCCCATGCCCGCCGATCCGCTCCGTTCCGACTATCCGTCCGCCGCCGCCCTCGCGGCCGTGGGTGCGTCGGTGAGCGGCGCCGCCGAGCCGGGCGCGCGCCGCGATATGGGCCGCGCCGGCGGCACGGTCGCGGTGTTCGAGCGCAAGCAGTTCGACCGCGCGCTCGCCGGCACCGTGGTGCCAGCCAAACAGTGGAACGCGGTCGCCGAACTCGACCAGATGCTGGCCCGGGTCAACGAGCTCTACGCGCTGGCCGGCGATGAAATCAAGCAAGCGCGCGAGGCCGGCTACGCGGCCGGATTCGCCGAAGGCCTGGCGCGCGCGCAGCAGCAGATGGCGCAGCAGCTGGCCGACCTCAACGAACGCCGCGCGCGCGTGCTGGCCGACGCCGGCAGCCGCGTGACCGAACTGGCCTGCGCGATCGTCGCGCGGATCTCGCCGGAATTCGATGCGCGCAGCGTGGTGCCGCCGCTGGTGATGCAGGCGGTGGAATCGGCGCAGGCGGAGCAATTCCTGCTGATCCGCGTGCACCCCAGCGTGCGCGAGGACGTCGCCAAGGGCCTGGGCCTGGTGCGCCAGGCGCATCCGGTGGTCGGCGTGATCGAACTGGTGGACGACGAAAGCCTGGACCGGCTCAGCTGCGTGGTGGTGTCGGAAGTCGGCGAAGTGCGCGCCGGCGTCGCCCAGCAGATCGAAGCGATCCGCATCGCCCTGTCGGGCGCCGAATACGGCGCGGAGCACGGCGAATGAACGCTCGCGCGCTCGCGCCAAGGTGCGAGTGCCGCGCGCGCGGAGGCGGGCGATGAGCAACCTGCAGCGCACCATCCTGCAACCGGTGCCCGCGCCGGTGCAGCAAGATCCGCTGCTGACCGCGCTGGCGCGCGTGCCCAGCGTGGTGCGCGTGGGCAAGGTCGCGGAAGCCTACGGCACGATGATCCGCGCCACCGGCCTGAAGGCGATGATCGGCGAGCTGTGCGAGCTGCGTAACCCGCGCGACCGAAGCTTCCGCCTGATGGCGGAAGTGGTCGGCGTCTCGCGCCAGCACACCCTGCTGACGCCGCTGGGCGCGCTCGACGGCCTGTCGCACGACACCGAAGTCATCGCCACCGGCCGCCAGGCCTCGGTGCGCGCCGGCGACGGCCTGCTCGGGCGCATTCTCGACGCCAACGGCGATGCCATCGACGGCCGTGGTTCGTTCGGCCCGACCGTGCAGATTCCGATCTACGCCGCCTCGCCCAATCCGCTGGCGCGCACGCTCATCGACCGGCCGTTCGCGACCGGCGTGCGCGCGATCGACACGGTGATGACCGCCGGCGTCGGCCAGCGCCTGGGCATCTTCGCCGTCGCCGGCGGCGGCAAGAGCACCTTGCTCGGCATGCTCGCGCGCGGCGGCGACGCCGACGTCAACGTGATCGCCCTGGTCGGCGAGCGCGGCCGCGAAGTCAACGAATTCATCCACGACAATCTGGGCGAAGAAGGCCTGAAGAAATCGATCATCGTGGTCGCCACCTCCGACCGGCCCGCGCTCGAACGCAGCCGCGCGGCCTGGGTGGCCACGGCCATCTCCGAGTATTTCCGCGATCGCGGCAAGCGGGTGATGCTGCTGGTGGACTCGGTGACGCGATTCGCCCGCGCCTTGCGCGACGTCGGCCTGGCGATCGGCGAACCGCCGGCGCGGCGCGGCTTTCCGCCGTCGGTGTTCAGCGCCATGCCGCGCCTGTTCGAGCGCGCCGGCAACAACGACAAGGGCAGCATCACCGCGTTCTACACGGTGCTGATGGAAGGCGAGGACGGCGACGATCCGGTCGCCGAGGAAGTGCGCTCGATTCTCGACGGCCACATCGTGCTGTCGCGCAAGCTCGCCGCCGCGTATCACTACCCGGCCATCGACGTGCTGACCAGCCTGAGCCGGACCATGCCGCGGGTGGCCGACGAAGGCCATCAGCGCGCCGCCGGCCAGCTGCGCAAGTACCTGGCCAAGCACCAGGACATCGAGCTGCTGCTGCAGCTGGGCGAATACAAGCGCGGCAGCGACGCCGAGGCCGATATCGCCATCGAGAAGATCGAGCCGATCCGCAAATTGCTCAAGCAGTCGGCCAACGATCTGGCCGACTACAAACAATCCATCGACGCGCTGCGCAGGTTGTTCGGATGAAGCGCTATCCGCTGCATACATTGCTGCAGCTGCGCGCGCACCGGGTCGAGACCGCGCGCATGGTGGTGCTGGAACGCCAGCGCCAGGTGCAGGAGCGGCGCGATGCCTGCACCGCGATCGAAGGCGAAATCACTTCGCTGCAGCAAGAGCGCGCCGACCAGCGCCTGCGCTTGCTCGACCCGCCGCCGCCGGGCGTGTCCTGGCCGATGGCGATGTCGCAGCGCGAGTCGCATATCGACCATCTGGCCGAACTGGCGGTGGCCGCGCGCCAGCGCCTGGCCGACGCGCAAGGCAAGCTGCGCGAAGCCGAGGCGGCGCTGGACGAATCGCGCAAAGCCTTCTTCCGCGCCAAGGCGCGGCTGGACGCATTGGAAAAACGTAAGGACGTGTGGCGCAAGGAACAAAACGCGATCACCCAGCGCCGCGAGGAAGCCCTGTCCGCCGATCTGCTGCTGGCCGCGCGCCAGAACTCCAGCAACAACGGCACTTTCTGACCGAGGTCGCCATGAGCACGATACGCAACAGCTCCTCGAACCATGAATCGGCCAAACGCACCGAAGCGGCGCAAGAGGCGAGCAAGACCCAGCGCCAGGACGGGCCGCGCCAGCCGCCTGCGGCCGAGACGGTGGATCAGTTCCGCTCGCTGATGCAGCAGCGTCAGGCGCTCGGCCAGAAGCCCGGCCTGGACGGGCAAGTCGGCGGCGAAGGCGAGGGCGAGCAATCGCTGCTCAAGGATCTGGTCGGCGACAAGGGCCAGGCCCGGCGCGGCGACGAGCGCGCGGCGAGCGCGGACGAAACCCGCAACCAGGCCGCGACCGATCAGGCGCGCCAGCAGGTGGCCGAGCGCAAGAACCGCGACGACACCCGCCATAGCGTCGGCTTCGACCGCCCCGACAACAACCAGCAGCCGACCTCGGAAGCCTCCGCGATGTGGCAGGCGCAGTTGGCGATGCGCGCCGACAATGCCGCCCCGGCCGCGCCGATGCAGCCCAATTCCAACGCGGCCGCGTTCGCCGACCTGATCGAGCGCCACGTGCGCCAGCTCGCGGTCAGCGATGGCGGCGCCGGCGGCGAGAAAGGCCAGGTGCTGCTGCGGCTGTCGGACCAGACCCTGCCCGGCACCGATCTGCTGCTGACCAAGACCGCCGAAGGCTGGCAGCTGCGCGCCGATTCGCGTTCGCGCTCCAGCTACGACGCAATCCGCGAAGCCGGCCCGGAACTGATGCGCCGCTTCGCCTCGCGCAACCTGGGCCAGCTCAGCATCGATCCGCATTTCCACGATTGACCGTCCCGCCTTCGCCGCCCGGCCCGGTTCCGCCCGGGCTGACGGCCTCACTGTCCGCGCGCCGCGCGCGGACGCCCCGTTCACCCAACCCGATGGATCGCCACCACCATGACCACCCCGAACGCCGACGACCAGCGCCGCCAGTTGCGGGCTTCCTTCGAAAACCTGTTGCAGGAACAGGCCGAGCTCAGCGCTGACGATCGCAGCTTCCTGCTGCATCACTTCAACGAAGCGCTGGAACGGCAGAATCTGGACGCGCCGATCGAGCTCGATCCGGAAGTCCTGCGCAACGACTGGGCCGCCGCCGTGGACGTGCTGATGCCCGGCGTGGACGCCAGCGAGCGCGAGTTCCAGATCCGCCGCTTCGACGACACCCTGGAGCCGCTGCGCCGCGACGCGGTCAAGGACGCGGTCGAGTACTCGCGCCGCCGGCGCGACGAGGGCGAGGAAGCCGCCGCGGTATGGCTGAATCAGCGCAATGCGCAGCGCAAGGCCAGCCAGGCCGCGACGCCGGTCGCAAATTCGGATTCGCGCGCGTCCTCGCGCAAGCCGGCGCCGCGCAATCCCTGGGGAAACGGCGGCTGAAACGCGTCCTGACGCACTGCGGCACCTAGGGTACGCCATAGCTTGTAGGCCCCCCGGGCGCCCCGGAATATGGACACCAGAAAGCAGGGGCTGGTTCGCACCACACGGCGGAACTGCTCTATCTCAAACAACGCACTGCATTGGAGAAGATCATGAGCAACGACGTGAATGCGATGTTCGTCAACTCCCTGGCCAACCAGGAAGTCCAGAACAAGACCCATGAAGCCAAGTCCAGCGGCGCGAAGGGCTGGCTGATGGCGATCGCCGAACTGACCGGCAAGCTGGCCGACAAGAAGGCCGCCGAGATGACCAAGTCGATCGAGAACCTGCCGGCCGACGCCAAGCCCTCGGACATGCTCAAGACCCAGGCCCTGGTGTCGGAGTTCCAGCTGATGATGAACACCTTCACCAACGTGGTGAAGACCATCGGCGACACCAACGCGAACACCGCTCGCAAGGGCTGATGACGCGGCCGCGTTACCCGCGGCTCAAGAAAGGAGCGAAGCCTGGCTTCGCTCCTTTCGCGTTTGTGCGGTCCTGGCGATCGTCTGCGCGCGGCGTTTCCGCGCTGGCTTGCGCGATGTTGATGTCGGCCGGCGCGGCCTTCGCGCAGGACTATCAGCCGCAGATGGACGCGTTCAATGCATCCATGCAGTCGATGCAGAACGTGGCCGGTACCGCCGCGGTCAACGCGGCGATCAACCGATCGCTGAGCAAGCGCGGCGGCGCTTCGGTCGCGAGTACCGGCAGCGCCAAGCCCGCCGGCGCCAAGGCCGCGGCCGAGCTGGCGTTCCGCCGCGATCCGGCCACCACCGAGCGCGTGCGCGCGGCGCTGATCGCGGCGATGCGGCAGCAGAGCAAGACCGTCGCCGACGACTTCGCCCGCCGCTCGGCCGGCGCCGACTACCGCCAGCGTTTCGCCCGCACCCTGCCGGGCCAGGGCCTGTCCAACGACAACCTCGCCGACATCGCCGCGTATCACGTCGCGGTCAACTGGGCGCTGGTGCACCAAGCGCCGATGCCCGCCGGCAAGGCGCTGCTGGCCTTGCGCAATCAGATGCGCGGCTCCTTCGCCGACAACGGCGTGCTGGCCAAGCTGGCGCCGGATCAGCGACAGTGGGTCGCGGACGATTTCCTGTTCCGGTCGTTGAACCTGGCCGAGAAGGTGGACGGGTTCGCGCGCAAGCCCGAGCCGCAGACGCAGACGCTGTTCGCGCAAGCGGCGCGCGACGATATTCGCCGCACGCTCGGCATCGATCTGCAGGGCTATCGCTTCACGGCCGAGGGGTTGGTGCGGTAGTGCTTGGGCTTCTTCGCTGTCTGAGCCAAGAGCGTCGGGGCTGAAGCCCCTCCCACAAGAGCCTGCTCCCACTGGATTTCTGCTTACAGGAGCCTGCTCAAGGCTCTGCCGCTAGCGCCGGTTGAGGCGCCGTCCCAGCCACCAAGCGCCCGCCGCCACGGCGACGCCCAGGAACAGGGCGATGCCGCTGCCGCCGGTGCTGACGCGTTCGCTGACCAGGCTGCCGCTGGGCAGCAGCAGGATCACCGCGAACGCCAGACAGGCGTAGGCGACCACGGTCAGCACCCAGAACAGCCACTGCAGCGCGCGCACCACTTCCCGGTCGGGTTCGCGGTCGTGGGTCGGGCGGTGCGTGCCGCCGCGGCCGAAGCTCCACAGCCAGTGGGTCAAGGTGGCGTTATCGACTCCGCCGCCACGCCGGCTCGCGCGCCGCGTGGCGCCTTCGCCGGTGTAGGTCATCTGGTTGGGCGCGTTGTCGCCGCGCTGCTGGGCCGCGCGGTCGTTGGCGTTGAGCGGCAGCGAGCGCGGGTCGTTGTTGATGGTGTTGGTGCTGACCGACTGCAGCGTCGCGGAGGTTTCCGACGGCGGCGGCGGTGCGTTGGCGGCGGTGCTGGCCGGCGCGTTGGCGTGCTGCAGGGTGTTCATGCGCGCGAACATGCTCTGCTGCGCGGCCAGCGCGTCCTGCGACAGCGCGCCGGCCATCGGCGCGGCCGGGATCGCGTTGGGCGTGTTGCTGGCGACCAGGGTCAGCGTCGGCGCCACGTGGGTGGTGGTCGTGTTGGCGGCGGCCGCCGCCGAGCCGGCCGCGGCGCCGGAGGCCGCGCCGTTGGAAGCCATCGGCGTGCCGATCGTCGCGGTCTGCGCGCTGGCGCTCTGGGCACTGGCGCCGCTCGCCTGGACCGCGCCGTAGTTCACCACCGGGCGGTCGAGCTGGGCGTACTGCGCGGCGTTGTTGAGCGCGCGCTCGGACAGCGTCGGCGCCGGGTATTGGGTCGGGCCGTTGTTGAACGGATTGACGTTGTTGTTGCCCTGCGCCGACTGGCCCTGCAGCAGGCGGCTGGACGGGTTGTCCGGATTGAGCAGCGGGTTGTTGCTCAGGTTGCTGCCGGGCTGGGTGTCGGTGCCGGGCAGGCCGTTGTTCGGCAGGGAGTTGTTGGGCAGGCCGTCGTGGGGCTTGGACAGATCCAGCGGCAGGTTGCCGTCCGGGCTCGGCAGTCCGCCTTCGGGCCCGGGAACGCCCAGGTCGGGGCCGCCCAGGTCGGGGCCGCCGGGAAGGTTCAGGCCGGGCGGTTGCGGGCCGCCCGGCAGGTTCCCGGGCTTGCCGCCGCCCAGGCCCAGCAAGTTGCCGAGAGGATTGCCCGAACCTGGATTGAAGTTGATACCGGACATGGCCGTACTCGTGCGCAGGAACATCCGCCAAGAGCGTGGCGTGCCACTCGACGGTAATGCCGGACACGCGCGCCGGCATCCTCGGGCCGACCCTAGGTTTGCGGCATGCCTTCGATGTCATTCAAGCATCGCGAAGGAAGGCTTGCGCGACAGGCGCGATGAAGGTGCGCGTGTCGCCTCGGCGGCGGTCGAGATGCACCGCGTCGCCGCATGAGTGCGTGCCGCGGCGGTCGGGCTTGGATCGTTTTCGTCGTGACCGTGCCGGCAATCGCGACGCGAATCGCGCGATGAAAAATCTTCGTCGAATCGAACTTGCCGGCGTGCCGCGCGCCGCCCGCGCAGAACGCTGCGCAAAGGTGGCAACGCAGACGCGTGGCGCGCGCAAATGCCCTTGTCGCCTCGCTGTGCTTACGCGAGACTGTGCCCGCGATCTTCGCTCGCGACGCAAGTTCGCAACGCAAGATCGCGATGTCTCGCAGCCACGCCCTCTGTCGTAACCCCACTACTGGAATCAAGATGAGCCGACTGCCCGGCCTCGATCTGCTGCGCGCGATCGCGATCGTTTGGGTGATGTTCTTTCATGCGGCGATGGCCGGGCTGGGTTCGCCGTGGATGCCGATGTCGCAGTTCGGCTGGATGGGCGTAGACCTGTTCTTCGCGCTCAGCGGCTATCTGATCGGCTGGCAGGTGCTGCGGCCGCTGAGCCAGGGCCGGCGGCTGTCGTTCGGCGATTTCTATCTGCGCCGCGCCTTCCGCGTGCTGCCGGCATTCTGGGTGGTGCTGGCCTTGTACCTGCTGTGGCCGGATTTCCGCGAACGGCCGGGCATGCAGCCGGCCTGGCAGTTCCTGAGCTTCAGCGTGAACCTGCTGATCGACTACGAACACAACAAGGCGTTCTCGCACGCGTGGTCGTTGTGCGTGGAAGAGCATTTCTATCTGGTGTTTCCGCTGCTGGCGATCGCCCTGACGCGCAAGCCGGCGCTGTGGAAGACCGGCGTGGTGGTGGCGCTGCTGGTCGGCGGCGGCATGCTGCTGCGCGCCTGGGTCTGGCGGATCAGCCTGCCCGACGGCTCCAACGCCTGGGTCGAAAACGTCTATTACCCGACCTGGATGCGGCTGGACGGCTTGCTGTTCGGTGTCGTGCTCGCGGCGATACGCGCGTACCGGCCGCGCTGGTGGGCGGCGATGATGCGCCGCTCGGGTTGGCTCGCCTTGCTCGGCGTGATCGGCGTGGCCGCGGCGATCGCGGTATCGCAACAGCGCCTGGGCTTGCTGGCCTCGGTGCTCGGATTCCCGCTGGTGTCGTTCGCACTGGCATTGCTGGTCGCGGCGGGCGCATCGGAACAACGCTGGACCGGACGCCTGCGCGTGCCCGGCGCGGGCTGGCTGGCGGCGGCTTCGTTCAGTCTGTACCTGACCCACAAGGCGATGTTCGGCTTCGTCTCGCGCGCTTACGGCGAGTCGCTGGAGGCCAACGGCCTGCTCGCCTTCGGCGCGTATGCGGCGGCCGCCTTGCTGGGCGGCGCGCTGCTGCACTACGCCGTGGAGCGGCCGTTCCTGCGCCTGCGCGAACGGCTGGTGCGGCGCCGCGCGCAATCGGTGGATGCCGCCGTGACCGCGAACGCCTGAGCGTGGCGGCTCAGCCGCGCGCGGCCTCGTGGGCGAAGCTGCGCCGCAACGCGAACGCCGCGGCGATCGCGCCGAGCGCGGCCAGCGCGACCGGAATCGACGCCGCCGGCCAGCCGGCCGCCTGCACCACGCTGCCGAACAACGACGGCCCGATCACCTGGCCCAGGTAACTGCCCTGCATCAGCAGGCCCACCGCCACCGCGATCAGAGCCGGGCTGGGCACCAACTGCGCGGCGCCGCCGATCGTACTGGCCGGCAGCAGGCCGCCGGCCATCGAGAACAGCACGCACAACGCGAACACCCACGGCGCCGGCAGGCCCAGCGCGAACGCGCCCACCGCGCTGGCGCCCATCGCCGCGCTCGCCAGCGCGATCAGTACCCAGCGCTGCGCGCCGCGACGCAGCAGCGCGCCGGCGGCGAGATTGCCGATCACGTTGGAACCCACCGCGACCGCGCTGAGCAGGCCGGCGTCGGCGGCCGAGACCTGCATGCGCTGCATCAGCAAGGTCGGCAGGAAGCTCAGCATCGCGTAGAACTGCAGGGCATACAGGGCGAACACCAGCGCCAGCAGCAACGGCCCGCGCGCGCCGGCCACCGCCAGCGCATCGCGCGCGGTCTGCCGCCACGGCGCCGGCGCGGCCGGCGTCTGCGCGCCGCGCACGCCGAACCACAGCACCGCCGCGGCCGCCGCGCACAGCAGCGCGTTGAGTTCCCAGTAACCGCGCCAGCCGTCCAGCGCCGCGCCGGTGGCCAGCGCCAGAGCCATGCCGGCGGGCATGTAGCAACTCCAGATCGCGAACACCGTATTGCGGTCCTGCGGCTTGGACAGGCGCTGCAGCACGCTGGCGCCGGCCACCGCGAACAACAGGAAGCCGGCGCCCTCGAGCACGCGCGTGGCCAGCAGCGCCTGCAGGCTGTGGGCCTGGCTGCCGAGCGCGCTGCCCAGCGCCATCGCCGCCAGTCCGGCGACCTGCAGGCTGCGATCGCCGAGCCGCGCGACCAGCGCGCCGGCCGGCATGCTGGCGAACAGCCCGAGCAGGCCGAACACCGCCATCACCCAGCCGCCCGAGCGCAGGTCCAGGCCCAGATCGGCGCTGAGCGCGGGCAGAGCGATGGCGGTCTTGCCGACTTGCTGCGCGGCGACCAGTCCGCCGAAGAACACCGCCGCGACCGCGAGCCAGTCGGTGCGCGCGGCAGCGGGAGCGGCGGGGAGGGGAGAGGTAAGGGCCAGGGATTTCATGCGCGCGGTCGCTGTAGGGACGATGGCGGCCACCTTGCGACCTCAACCAAGCTTCAGGTCAACGCAAGAGGCCGGAACAGTGCGATCCACGGCGTGTCGGTGCCTTCCAGTGCGAGCCGGTGCGACCCGGGCGGAGCCACCTCGCCGATCCGTCGCAGCCGCGCAGACCGTGCCCGGTTACGCTACTCCCCAGTGCAGCGCGTCGTTACCAGGCACGCAATACGTGACTGCAGTCACTTTTATTACAAAAACTTGGTGATTTAAGGTGGGGCAAGCTGCGCATAAACGCGTTCGTGTCAGTGAGCATCCAGGAAGGTGGATGGCACGCCGGTGATACACGGCGTTGTCCGCGGCCTGCCGTCCTGATCGGTCCGCCCTGCTTCCCCCGGCAGGAACGGTGAATCCAACCGTCCGGCGCGAGCCGCGACTGTCGTACCGAAGGGCGGTCTTGCCGCCGCAGCCAGGGGAGTGACCATGCACCGAACCCGCGCCGAACTCGATGGCGATCTATGCCAGCTCAGTGTCGCCTTGCCGATATGGCGCCGGCATTGGCGCGACGACACGGTGTTCTGGCCGCGCGTGGACAGCCTGATCGAACGCCTGCTGACGGTGACCCCGCGGACCGAACGCGGACATGTGGTGTCCAACATCAATCGCATGATCGCCAGGCAGGGGCTGCAGCACGCGCCTTACGAGTGAGGCTTCGCGCTAGAGCCGCTGACCAAAACGCCTTGGCCGACAAGCGCCGATAGGCCCCTCTCCCGCTGGCGGGAGAGGGGTTGGGGTGAGGGCACGGGCAGTCGCAGAACTTCAAGCAAGAGCATTCGCGCCTGTGGCGCTCACCCCCTCACCCCGGCCCTCTCCCGCAAGCGGGAGAGGGAGCGCTTTCGTCAGCTCTACTCCTTGAGCAACTCATCCAGCAGCGCGGTAGAGCCGCTGACCCAAACGCCCTGGCCGACAAGCGCCGATAAGCCCCTCTCCCGCTGGCGGGAGAGGGGTTGGGGTGAGGGCACGGGCAGTCGCAGAACTTCAAGCAAGAGCATTCGCGCCTGCGGCGCTCATCCCCTCACCCCGGCCCTCTCCCGCAAGCGGGAGAGGGAGCGCTTTCGTCAGCTCTTACTTCTACTTCTTGAGCAACTCATCCAGCAGCGCCGCCACCCGCGCCGCGTAGGCATTGGGCGCGAAGCGTTGCGCGAAGGCGCGGCGCTGTTCGGCGCTGCCGACCACCGACTCGCGGCTCAGCCGGATCATCAGCTGGGCCAGCTGGTGGCGGTCGTGCGGATCGAAGCGCGGCATGTCCACCGGCGCGACTTCTTCCAGCGCGCCGCCTTCGGCCACCGCGACCGGCGTGCCGGCGGCCAGCGCCTCCAGCACCGGCAGGCCGAAGCCTTCCGCGTAGGACGGCTGCCACAGGCGCTCGGTATCCAGGTACAGGCGCGCCAGCTCGGCGTCGTCCACCATCGAGAACCAGTGCACGCCGTTGAGGTGCTGCAGCTCCGGCGCGACATCGTGCGCGGCGCCGACCACGACCAGATCCGGGGTGTCGTAGTGCTGGCGACGCGCGTCCAGCCACGCGCGCAGGAACAAGTCGGCGTTCTTGCGCGGCTCGCGCGTGCCGACCAGCAGCCAGTAGCGCGGCGGCAGCGGCAGCTCCATCTGGCCGCGCTCGGCCGGCGCCGGCAGCGGCGCCACCGAATCGGGCAGCACGTAGAGCTTGTGCGCATGCGCCGGGTACAGGCGGCCGCATTCGGCGGTGGTGTAGCGCGAGGGCGTCCAGATCGCGTCGGCGGCGGCGATCGAGCGGCCGATGCGGGCTTCGTCGATCAGCCGCGCGGCCAGCGCGCGCCAGCGCGAGGTGTGCGGGCGGCGCAGGGTCAGCCGGAACAGGTCGTGCAGCAACAGCACCTGGCGCACCGCCGCCGGCTTGCGCCAGACCGGCAGGCCGCCGTTGGCGGTGGCGATGTAGACGTCGATGCGCTCCTCGCGCAGCGCCGAGGGCAGGAAGCCGGCCTCGTAGCGCCAGCGCCGGCGCAGGCCGGGCTCGTCCGCCAGCGAGGCGGGCAACAGGTCGGCGGCGACCGCGATGGCGCGGTGCGGGTGGCCGATCGGGGCTTCGGTGAACAGCACCGTCTCGGTGTCGGCGCGGCGGCGCAGGGCGCGTTCCAGCGCCAGCACCTGGCGGCCGGGCGCGCTGTGCGGGGCCGCGGTCGCGGCGCGGTAGTCCAGGCCTATGCGCATGCCGGCCTCGCGGGCGAGAGCGGCGCCGGGAGGCCCGGCCGCGCGGAAGCGAAGATCGCGTTGGAATACGGAAGCTTCATCGGTTACTGCAGGCCCTGGGCAGAACGACTAACGGGACATGCAGCCGAGTCAGCTTCTCTCCATTAGTGCGAACATCGTCACATTTATTATGTGACCAACGGCCATCATGGAAGCAGTCACCTTTGAGTCCGTTCATGAAGATGCTGAACGAAATCGGGCCCTGGTTCAGGCCGGCGTCTGACGGCGCCGTCACGACGCGCTTGACACCCTGAGGCGGTCGGGCCTTTATTACCCGAGCTATTTAACCTATTGGTTCAGTTCATATGCCCGCCGATTCGCTCAGCACCACGTTCGCCGCCCTGGCCGATCCGACCCGGCGCGCGATTCTGGCCCGCCTCGCCAGCGGCGAGGCCGGCGTGACGGAGTTGGCCGAACCTTTCCAGATGAGCCTTCCGGCGATCTCCAAGCACATCAAGGTGCTCGAGCGCGCCGGCCTGATCGCACGCGGCCGCGAGGCGCAATGGCGTCCGTGCCGGCTGGAAACCGCGCGGCTGCAGGAGGTCGAAGGCTGGCTGGACCGCTACCGGCAGTTCTGGGACCAGCGCCTGCAGCGGCTCGACGACTACCTGATCCAGTTGCAGGCCAGCGCAGAGGCATCGCATGGGCACGAAACCGAGTAGCCGACTGCGTTTCGGCCAGTTCCCGATGGGCGGGCTCTCGATGGGCCGCGTCCGCGCCCTTGCCGCGCGCCGGCCGGAGCACGCCCATGGCTGACGCCGGTTCGCCCGCGCGCAAGCCAGGCGGCGCGCCGGACCCGTCCGCGCGCGCGCCGTGCTGCGGCTTGCCCAGCCCGCTCGCCAGCGCGATCCGGGTGACCGTCGGCGCGCGCGCCGCGCCGGCGACGCCTGCGAACGCCGGCGCGAACGAGGTTGCGGCCAAACCGGGCAAACCCGTGCGCGCCTGAGTCGCGGCGTCGCGGTTCGATCAACCGTTGTTGCCGGCGCGCGCCGTGATGCTGACGGCGTTGGCGCGTGCATGCGTTCGTCGATCCTGAGGTGACCGCGCATGTGATGCGCTTGGTGCACCTTGTACTCGATGTGTGTCATCGCATCGAACGCAAGCGCAGCCAACCACAATCGCAATGCGAGCACATCGCCGTAGGTACAGGACGATACGAGTGCGTTGTCGCGATCGCCGTGCGGCGCTCATGCCGCATCGCCGCATCACGGTCGGCGTAACTGCAGCGATCGCATTTCGATGCTCGCCCAACACGCTCAGCATCGCTTGGAACCCTGCACCGCCGCGCACGCGTCGCCCCACACGCAAGCCGCCAACACCTGCCAGCAACCCTTCATCGCGCATCGCCACCGCCGACACGCGATCGCATCGTGCCGCGCATCCGTTCGACACACTCCGCAAAGTTGCGTGACGCTGAAACGGACCTTCGTCCAAGTACGGGTTCGCCGCCAAGCATTAACGTCGGTGTTCGCGCGTCGCGGCCGTGGTCGTGGCGCGCCGCTGTTCGGCGTCGATGCAGGGGATCGACGAAAAAAACCGTATTTCCCGCGATTTCGCAACCGATGCACATCCGGTTACGCGCTCGCGCGCAGTGTTGTTTATCGCGCTGCACAACGG
Source organism: Lysobacter gummosus (assembly GCF_001442805.1). Classification (NCBI taxonomy): domain Bacteria; kingdom Pseudomonadati; phylum Pseudomonadota; class Gammaproteobacteria; order Lysobacterales; family Lysobacteraceae; genus Lysobacter; species Lysobacter gummosus. The sequence goes on from NZ_CP011131.1 coordinate 252,280, forward strand.
CGCGCGCCGGTATTTTTGAAACTGATCCTTGTCATTGCAGTACGTCCCGGGCAATCCAGTCACAGGAGCCGACCATGCCGCACGCCACCCTCAGCCGCGCTATCCGCCGCGCGCTGTTCGCCGCCACCATTGCCAGCGTCGCACCGGCTGTGGCCTACGCGCAGGATGCGCCGCCCACCACCACGCTCGACCGCATCGAAGTCACCGGTTCCAACATCAGCCGCGGCGACATGGAGACCGCATCGCCGGTCCAGGTCGTCAGTCGCGAAGAGATCGACCGCACCGGCAAGGCGACCATCGCCGAATACCTGCAGACCCTCACCACCGATGGCTCCGGCTCGGTGCCGCGCAGCTACGGCACCGGTTTCGCCGCCGGCGGCACCGGCATTTCGCTGCGCGGCCTCGGCGCGGGTTCGACCCTGGTGCTGTTGAACGGCCGCCGCACCGCGCCCTACGGCCTGGCCGACGACGGCCAGAAAGTATTCACCGACCTGAGCACCATTCCGCTCGACGCGGTGGAACGCGTGGAAGTGCTCAAGGACGGCGCCTCGGCCATTTACGGCTCCGACGCCATCGCCGGCGTGGTCAACATCATCCTGCGCAAGGAATTCAACGGCGTCACCGTGCGCAGTTCCTACGGCGTGTCCGGCGAAGGCGACGGCCAGCAGGCGAAAGCCTCGGTCACCTTCGGCTTCGGCAATCTCGCCGAGGATCGCTACAACGTGTTCTTCAACATCGAAGGCAGCCAGACCGACGAAATCCAGGTCGCCGACCGTCGCGACCGCAAATGGATCGGCACCGGCGACGCGCGCCGCTGGGGCTACAGCCAGACCAAGCGATTCATGAACGGCTACATCCTCGACGGCGATGCCACGCAATCGCCGGCCGGCAGCGTCAGGAGCCCAGGCACCGGGCAGTACGTGGGCCTGCCCGGCTGCGCGCAGCTCTCGCCGGTGACGCCGCAGGACCCGGCCGGCGGCTGTCTGTGGGAGTCGGGCCAGTTCAACAGCCTCACGCCCGAAGAGAAGTACGTGAATCTGTTCGGCCGCGGCACCTTCGCCCTGTCGGATAATTTCGAGGCCTACGTCGAAGCCGGGTATTCGAAGAAGAAGAGCACCTTCTACAACACGCCATCGACGGTGTCCGGCGCCTGGGGCTATCCGGGCGGCCCGGTCAACGCCGATTCCGGCGACGGCGCGGTGGTGCTGGGACCGAACCATCCCGACAATCCGTTCCCCGGCCAGAGCGCGAACCTGCGCTACGCCGCGTTCGACGTCGGCCCGCGCATCATCCGCAGCGACAGCGAATTCAGCCGCATCCTCGCCGGCGTCAAGGGCACCGCCGGCGCCTGGGACATGGACGTGGCCTATCTGCATTCGCAGAGCGACCTGACCAACACCCGCGACGGCTTCCTGCGCTACAGCGCGGTGCGCGACGCGCTCACCAACGGCACCGGTCCCGGCGGTTACTGGCGCATCGGCCAGAACGCCAACCTCAACTCGCAGGCGCTGTACGACTACATCTCGCCGACCATCCACGCCGACGGCAAGACCACGCTAGACCTGTTCGACATCAAGGGCTCGCGCTCGCTGATGGACTTGAAGGGCGGCTCGCTCGGCGTCGCCCTGGGCGCGGAATGGCGACGGCAGAAGGCCGAACTCAAGCCGCAGACCTATACCGACATCGGCGACATCATCGGCCTGGGCTATTCGTCCTACAGCGGCACGCAGGAAGTCGCCGCCGCCTACGCCGAAGTGGTCGCGCCGGTGCTGGAAAGCCTGGAACTGTCCGGCGCGGTGCGCTTCGACAGCTACAAGGGCGGCGACAACGCCACCACGCCCAAGTTCGGCGTGAAGTGGCAGCCGATCCAGCAACTGGCGTTGCGCGCGACCTACGCGGAAGGTTTCCGCGCGCCCAATCCGGCCGAATCGGGCAAGGGCGGCCTGGCCGGTTTCGCCGCCGCCGCCGATTCGCTGCGATGCCCCGGCGGCAATCCGGCGCCGGGCGGCAGCGTGCGCGATTGCGACATCCAGATCGCGGTGATCACCAGCCCCAACCCCGACCTGAAGCCGGAAGAATCCAAGAGCTACACCGTCGGCCTGGTGTTCGAACCCACGCCCAACACCACGGTGACCCTGGACGGCTGGAAGATCGAGCGCACCAACGAGATCAACGTGGAAACCACCGACGCGGCGATCGCCGCCGGCCATGTGATCCGCAGCGACAACAACCTGCCGGGCCAGCCCAACAGCGGCACCTTGCTCGCCGCGCTGGCCAACTACGTCAACTCGGCCTCGACCACGGTGCGCGGCGTCGATCTGGACGTGCGCCAGCGTTTCGATCTGAACGCGCACGGCAAGCTCAACCTGGATCTGCAGTGGAGCCACGTCAGCAGCTTCGAGCGCGAGGAAGAAGACGGCAGCAAGCTGGAATTCGCCGGCACCCACGGCAATTGCGACGTCACCAACTGCATCGGCACGCCCAAGGACAAGATCAACTTCGGCGCGACCTGGGAAGTGGGCAACTTCAGCCTCAGCGGCATCGCCAACTACGTTTCCAGCTTCAAGAACGTGCGCTCCAAGGGCGGCACCTGCGCCAGCCGTTACGCCGACGGCACGCAGGCCCCGGGCGGTTGCCGCATTCCCTCGTTCACCACCTTCGATCTGTCCGGACGCTGGAAAGCGCAGGACGGCGTGGAAGTGTTCGGCTCGATCCAGAACCTGACCGACAAGATCGCGCCGCTCGACCCGCTGACCTACGGCGCGATCAACTACAACCCGATGCACTCCAGCGGCGCGATCGGCCGCTACTTCACCCTCGGAGTGAAATACACCTTCAACTGAGCCCTCTCTCCAGCCGTTAAGGCGTTTTGCGCGTTTCATCTTCGTGGGCGCGCTTTTGCCGGCCCGTTCCCCTCGCGGCGGAACGGGCCGTTTTCTTTTGCGCGCGGCGGCGCGTCGGGCGACGCGCCGTCTGAATCGTTCCCCGGGCCGTAGCCGCGCAACGCGGCCGGATGGTCCTGTCTGATCGAAGCCGCAACGGCTTCGTCATCACCATCGCGGCCTTGATCGCCGCCGCGATCGCCATCGCGATGGTGCGCGCATCGCCGCCGCCGCGAACAACCGATGCATGAATCCGCGTAGCGAATGGGCGCGGCTTCAATCCGGCGCGTCGCGGCCTGCGCTCGCGATGCGGACTTCCAGTGCCGGTGAATCGCTATGAGCCGCATATAAAAAATAAATATCGGCGATAAAAACACGGGCGATGTGGACTGAATATTTCTTCCATCAACATCGCACCACACATCGTGAGCAAATCCGGCACGGAAGACTAAATGACCCTGAATTTCAAGGGGTTTTGTCGATGGACTGTGGCGGTGCAAGCGTTTAGTTTTCGTTGCGCGACGTGCATCGGGCGCGTCGTCGCGGGGGCGAATCCAACGGTGATCACGGGTGCTTCCGCCGCGTGCGCTCATGGCGCGCCGCGTGCCGGAATCGAAGCCGCGTGGCTGCTGCGAAAGGGCACGGCCTCGTCCAAACCTCTGTCGTCCGTTCGTTGAATTCAATCTCATGGAGTCGATCATGCAGTACGCAACGCTCAGCCACGCCATCCGGCGCGCACTCATCGCCGCCGGTCTGATCGCCCTGCCGGCGATGGCGGTGGCTCAGGAGCCACCGCAGACTAAGCCGCAGGACAACGCGACGACGCTGGACCGGATCGAAGTCACCGGTTCCAACATCAGCCGCGGCGACATGGAAACCGCATCGCCGGTGCAGGTGGTGACGCGCGCGGAGATCGATCGCACCGGCAAGGCGAGCATCGCCGAATACCTGCAGACGCTCACCTCCGACGGCGCCGGCTCCATCCCCAAGAGCTTCGGCAACGGCTTCGCCGGCGGCGGCGCGGCGATTTCGCTGCGCGGCCTGGGCGCGGGCTCGACCCTGGTGCTGTTGAACGGCCGTCGCATGGCGCCGTTCGGTCTGGCCGACGACGGCCAGAAAGTGTTCACCGATCTGAGCACGATTCCGATGGACGCGGTGGAGCGCGTGGAAGTGCTCAAGGACGGCGCCTCGGCGATCTACGGCTCGGACGCCATCGCCGGCGTGGTCAACATCATCCTGCGCAAGGAATACACCGGCAGCACCGTGCGCATGTCCTACGGCGTCTCCGGCGAAGGCGACGGCCAGCAGGCCAAGGCGTCGATCACGCACGGCTTCGGCAAGCTCGCCGACGACGGCTACAACGTGTTCTTCAACGTCGAGGGCAGCCAGACCGACGAAATCCAGGTCGCCGACCGCGCCGATCGCAAGTGGATCGGCACGGGCGACATCCGTCGCTGGGGTTACGACATCACCAGCCAGTTCCTGGCCGGCTACATCGCCCCGGGCGGCGCGTCGGCGAGTTCGTCTCCGCTCGGCAACGTACGCGGGCCGGGCGGGGTCTACCAGCCGCTGGGCGGCGCCGCCGATTGCGCGAAGTTCTCGCCGCTCGCGCCCGATCCGAACAACGGCTGTGTGTGGGAAGCGGGCAGGTTCCGCAGCCTGACGCCGGAAGAGAAGTACGTGACCCTGTTCGGCCGCGGCACCTTCATGCTGTCGGACAACTTCGAGGCCTATGTCGAGGCCGGTTACTCGAAGAAGAACACCACCTTCATCGACACGCCCTCGGGCGTGTCCGGGGCCTGGGGCTATCCGGGCGGTCCGGTCAACGCCAGCAGCGGTCCGGGTGCGGTCGTGCTCGGACCGGATCATCCCGACAATCCGTTCCCGGGTCAGCGCCCGAACCTGCGCTATTCGGCGTGGGACGTCGGCCCGCGCGTGACCCGCAACGAAAACCGTTTCAGCCGTTTTCTTGCCGGCATCAAGGGCACGCTGGGCGGCTGGGACGTGGACGTGGCGTACCTGCATTCGCAGACCTCGCTGCGCAACGAGCGCGATGGCTTCCTGCACTACGACCGCGTGCGCGAAGCGCTGACCCAGGGCACCAATCCCGGCGGCTACTGGCGTTTGGGCGCGCAGGCGGGCAAGAACAGTCAGGCCTTGTACGACTACATCTCTCCGCAGATCCACGCGGATGCGGAAACCAAGCTCGACTTGTTCGACATCAAGGGTTCGCGCAGCCTGTTCGATCTGCCCGGCGGCGCGTTCGGCGTCGCGTTGGGCGCCGAGTACCGCCGTCAGACCGTCGAGTTGACTCCGCAGTCCTACACCGACCAGGGCCAGATCATCGGCCTGGGCTATTCGTCGTACGCGGGCAAGCAGGAAGTCGCCGCGGCGTACGTCGAAGCCGTGGCGCCGGTGCTGGAAAGCCTGGAGCTGTCCGGCGCGGTGCGGTACGACAGCTACAAGGACGGCGACAGCGCGACCACGCCGAAGGTCGGCATCAAGTGGTCGCCGCTTGAGCAGCTGTCGCTGCGCGGCACCTACGCGGAAGGCTTCCGCGCGCCGAACCCGGCCGAGTCCGGCAAGGGCGGTCTGGCCGCGTTCACCACTGCTCGCGATCCGGTGCGTTGCCCCGGCGGCACGCCGGCGCCGGGCGCCAATCCCAGCGATTGCGCCGCGCCGGTGGCGGTGATTACCAGCCCCAATCCCGCGCTCAAGCCGGAACAATCCAAGAGCTACACCGTGGGGCTGGTGTTCGAGCCGACGCCCACCACCACCATCACCCTGGACGGCTGGAAGATCGTGCGCAGCGACGAGATCAACCAGGAAACCACCGCCGCGGCGATCGCCGCCGGCCGCGTGGTGCGCGGCGACGATCTGCTCGGCGGCGTGGCTGGCACCGGCACCTTGCTGGCGGCGCAGGCGGCCTACGTCAACTCCAACCAGACCACCGTGCAGGGCGTCGATCTGGACGTACGCCAAAGCTTCGAGCTGGGCGAGTACGGCAAGCTGGGCCTGGATCTGCAGTGGAGCCATGTGAGCAAATTCGAGCGCGAAGAATCCGACGGCCACACAATCGAGTTCGTCGGTACCCACGGCAATTGCGATGCGACCAACTGCATCGGCACGCCGAAGAACCGCATCAACCTCGGCGCGACCTGGGAATACGGCCGCATGAGCCTGAGCGGCGTGGCCAACTACGTCGCCGGTATCCGCAACGTTTTCGACGACAGCGAAACCTGCGACGCCCCGGTCGGCTGCCGCCTGCCGTCGTTCACCACCTTCGATCTGTCCGGTCGCTGGAAGGCGGTGGACGGTATCGAGGTGTTCGGCTCGATCCAGAACCTGGCCGACCGGATCGCTCCGCTGGATGCGTTCACTTACGGCGCCATCAACTACAACCCCATGCACTCCTCCGGCGCGATCGGCCGTTACTTCACCGTCGGGGTCAAGTACACGTTCTGATCTTGGGCGAAATCGCGCTGGCGACAGCTCGCGGCGCTCCGACGGCCCGCCTCGCGCAAGCGTGGCGGGCCGTTGCGTTTGCGCGAACTAAGGCCGGGAATGGGGAATCGGGAATCGGGAATCGTGCGCGGCCTGGACTTGTGGCCCGCGCATGACCCGATTCCCCGTTCTGATATCCGTAGCGCACGGCTGGTCACGCCCGTTCGCAGCTTTTGCCCCAGGTCGCGGGCGATGCCGGCCCCGACGCGGCGGCGGCCGCGGCCTTCGGATCGCGATCGTGAACCCTGCGTTCGCGGACCTTGCGTCGGCCGTGTCGATTCGGCGCCGATCCGTTCGTCGTCCTGATAAGCCGCCGCGCCGCGTCCCGCCGGGACGCCGCGGTGGCCGCCAGCCCGAGGACCACGACCATGAAATTCATGCTGATAGTCAAAGCCACCGCCGACACCGAAGCCGGGGTGATGCCCGACACGGAATTGCTCACCGCCATGGGCGCCTATAACGAAGAACTGGTCAAGGCCGGAGTCCTGCTGGCCGGCGAAGGCCTGCATCCCAGCTCGCGCGGCGCGCGGGTGTATTTCGACGGCCGTGCCCGCCGGGTGGTGGACGGGCCCTTCGCCGAGGCCAAGGAACTGATCGCCGGGTTCTGGCTGATCCAGGCGCGTTCGCTCGAAGAAGCGCTGGAGTGGGTCAAGCGCGTGCCGAACCTGCAGGGCGGGCAGGGGCAGATCGAAGTGCGCCAGCTGTTCGATCCGGCCGATTTCGGCGAGGAACTCACTCCGGAGCTGCGCGCGGCCGAAGCCAGTCTGCGCGAACAGGTCGCCGGCCGCCCGGCCTGAATACGGCGCGCGGAACTATTCGCCGCGCCTTGTCGATCCGTGCCGTTCCGGTTCGTCGTCAGGACAGCAGCCGCGCTTTCCTCCCCCGTCTGTGCGCCGCTGCGACCGCCGACGAACCGGCGTTTCCCCGCCACCCATTCAACAGGACACCGCCACCATGCAACTCAATACCTATCTCTCCTTCAACGGCGACTGCCGCCAGGCCTTCGAGTTCTACCTCAAGACCCTGGGCGGCAAGATCCACGCGCTGATGCCGTTCGGCGACAACCCCGGCTGCGAATCGCTGAGCGCGGAAGAGCGCGAAAAGATCATGCACGGCTGCTACGAGCTCGACGGCTTCTTCCTGATGGGCACCGACGCCACGTCGCAGTATCCGTACCAGGGCGTCAACGGCGCCCATGTCGCCCTGACCCTGGGCGATGCCGATATCGCGCGCCGCGTGTTCGAAGCCTTCGCCGACGGCGGCAACGTGCAGATGCCGCTGCAGGAAACCTTCTGGGCCAAGGCCTACGGCATCGTCACCGACCGCTTCGGCGTGCCGTGGATGATCAACTGCGTCGAGCACGTCGGCTGCGTCGAGACCGATCAGGCCGCCTGAACCCGCTGCCGCGGCGACGGCGCGGCGCGCGCGGTCTCGCGCCGTCGCGCCCGCCGTCGCGGGCGCCGCGCGGGTCGCCGTCGGCGCGGTTTTCGTAAACATAAACACGCCTTACGGCTCACGACCCTTGCGACCCGGCGCGCGAGGTGGTGTCATCCGTCGCCATGACGGCCACCGACACCCACCGCGCCATCGACGCCGTATGGCGCATCGAATCGGCCAAACTCATCGCCGGCCTGACGCGGATGGTGCGCGACGTCGGCCTGGCGGAAGAACTCGCCCAGGACGCGCTGGTGGTGGCCCTGGAGAAATGGCCCGAGACCGGCGTGCCCGACAACCCGGGCGCGTGGCTGATGCAGACCGCCAAGAACCGCGCCATCGACCGGTTGCGGCGCAAGAAGCTGCTCGACCGCAAGCACGAGGAAATCGGCTACGAGATCGAGTCCAGCCTGGACGAAGTCGAAGAGGCGTTCTTCGACAAGCTCGACGACGACATCGGCGACGATCTGCTGCGCCTGGTCTTCATCTCCTGCCATCCGGTGTTGTCCACCGAAGCGCGGCTGGCGCTGACCCTGCGCCTGCTCGGCGGCCTGACGACCGACGAGATCGCGCGCGCCTTCCTGGCCAGCGAACCGACCATCGCCCAGCGCATCGTCCGGGCCAAGCGCACCCTCGCCGACGCGCAGGTGCCGTTCGAAGTGCCGCGCGGCGAGGAACTGGCCCAGCGCCTGTCCTCGGTGCTGGAAGTGATCTACCTGATCTTCAACGAAGGCTACTCGGCCACCGCCGGCGACGACTGGATGCGCCCGGGTCTGTGCGAGGACGCCTTGCGCCTGGGCCGCATCCTGGCCGGGCTGATGCCGAACCAGGCCGAGGTGCACGGCCTGGTCGCGCTGATGGAAATCCAGGCCTCGCGTGCGAAGGCGCGCACCGCCCCGGACGGCCAGCCGATCCTGCTGCTGGACCAGGACCGCTCGCGCTGGGACCGCATCCAGATCCAGCGCGGCCTGAGCGCGCTCGAGCGCGCCGTGAAGCTGAGCGGTTCCAACGGCCCGTATGCGCTGCAGGCCGCGATCGCCGCCTGCCACGCGCGCGCGGTCACCGCCCAGGACACTCCCTGGCCGCGCATCGCCGCGCTGTATCAGCAACTGGCCCTGCGCACGCCCTCGCCGGTGGTCGAACTCAATCGCGCCGTGGCGCTGTCGATGGCGTTCGGCCCGCAGGCCGGCCTGGACCTCGTCGACACCTTGCTCGACGAACCTTCGATGAAGCACTACCACCTGCTGCCGACCGTGCGCGGCGACCTGCTGTTCAAACTCGGCCGGCGCGAAGAAGCGCGCGCCGAATTCGAGCGCGCCGCCGCGCTGACGCGCAACGCGCGCGAGCGCGAGCTGTTGTTGGGGCGAGCCGCGCAGAGCGTGTAAGCGTGCGAACCCGAACTGCCGCTGGCGCGCGCGGCGCAGAGCGTATAAGCGCGGAATCGCGTTGAGCGAGCGGCATCACCGCCGGCGATGTCGCGAGGTCTTTTGTGGGAGGGCCTTCAGGCCCGATGCCCTTCGATCCGATCGCCGTCATCTCACATTGCGAGTGAATGAATTCGCGATGCCGAAGAATCAATCAACAGATCGCTTTGATAGCGCCGGACAACTGAGCGGAAAGCATCGGGGCTGAAGCCCCTCCCACAACAGGCTTCGTGGCCGCGAATACTTTTGTGGGAGGGACTTCAGCCCCGACGCTCTCCGCTCCGATCGCCGCGCACTTCAATCGCGCGTACTCGACTCCCAAGCCGCATGCGTCACCCCCGGCAGGCGACGCAATCGCGCCACCACGGCATCGAGTTCGCCGGCATCGACCGCGGTGCTGATCAAGGTCGCGACGATCTCCACCGAGGTCTCGCCATGCTCGTCCAGATCGACATCGCCGACCGGATAGTTCGCCGCTTCCAGATGCTCGACCAAGGCCTCGCGCGCGGCCGGCGCGAGTTCGGGTTCGACCGTCAGACGCACCTCATAGGTCGCCTCCGAGGTCTGCTCATCGATCGGAATGCGGTTGATCGCATTGACCAGCGGCCGCAGCAAGGTGTTGCCGGCGATCACGAACCCGGTCAGCAGCGCGCCCTCGGCGATCATGTCCGCGCCGGTGCAGGCGCCGACCGCGGCCGAGCACCATAACGTCGCCGCGGTGTTGAGCCCGCGCACGTTCATGCCTTCCTTCATGATCACGCCGGCTCCGAGAAAGCCGATGCCGGACACCACATAGGAAATCACCCGCACCGCCTCGACGCTGCCGGCCAGGCGCATGCCCAGATCGACGAACGCCGCCGCGCCGACCGCGACCAGCACGTTGGTGCGCAATCCCGCGGTGCGCTGGCGGTACTGACGCTCGGCGCCGATCAAGGTGCCGAGCACGAAGGCCGCGGCCAGGCTCACCACGGTGTCGAGAAACGGATACAGCTGGAAGGTCTGGATGAAACGCATGGACGACTCCGTTCGGTGCGATCGGTACGGCGGCGATGAAGGCGAAGCGGCGGCCGCCGCGACTCAGCTGGGGTTGTCCAGGCTGAAGCGGTCGGCGTCTTCGTCATAAGCGAAATACTCCGCATAGCGTGCCCACGCCGTGACCGCGCGCAGGGTCGAGGCGGCGTAGTCGGCCGACATGTGGTCTTCGAGTTCGTCGCGAAAGCGCCCGGCCGGAGCGCGATGGCTGGCGCGTTCGTCGAGCACGCGGCGGATATGCGCGGCCAGCGGCACGTACGCCGCCAGCTGCTGGGCGAACAACCGCTTGCGCGCGTCGATGCCGTCCTGCGCGAATCGCTGCCCGGCCTCGCTCAAGTGCAGGTCGCCGTCGTCGAGTTCGGCCAGCCGCAGCAGTTGGAGGCTTTCGGCGATCGGAAACAGTTCGTCCACCTCCATCTGCAGATGCGCGGCCAATGCCGGCAGGTCGGCGCGGCCGCGATAGGGCGCGGCGGCGACGGCTTCGATCAGGCCGGCGATCAGATTGCTGGACACCTGCGGCAAGGCCGCGGCCAGGCCGGCGCGCGCGCCGCCGCCTTCGCGCGGCGCCACCGCCGAGGGCGAGCCGGTCATGCGCGCATAGATCGCATCGACCAAGGCGCGGAACACCGGATCCAGGCGGTCGCGCGGTTGCGCCAGATCGACCCGGATCTCATCGATCACCCGGCCCGGATTGGAACCGAAGATCACGATGCGGTCGCACATCAGCACCGCTTCCTCGATGTTGTGCGTGACCATCAGCATCGCCTGGATCGGCATGCGGCCCTCGCTCCACAGATCCAGCAGATCGGTGCGCAGGGTTTCCGCGGTCAGCACGTCCAGCGCCGAGAACGGCTCGTCCATCAACAGCACCTTGGGCTGCACCACCAGCGCGCGCGCCAGGCCCACACGCTGGCGCATGCCGCCGGACAGCTCCTTCGGATACGCGCTTTCGTAGCCGTCCAGGCCGATCAGGTCGATCGCCGCGAGCGCGCGCTGACGGCACAGCGCCGGCGCGACGCCGCGCGCTTCCAGGCCGAGTTCGACGTTCTGCAGCACCGTCAGCCACGGAAACAGGGCGAAGCTCTGGAACACCATGGCGATGTCGGCCGGCGCCTGCGACACCGGCGTGCCGCAGAACGCGACCTCGCCTTCGCTGGGCCGGATCAGTCCGGCGATCGCGCGCAGCAAGGTGGATTTGCCCGAGCCCGAACGGCCGAGCAGGCCGACGATCTCGCCGGCGCGCAAAGTCAGGTCGACGCGGTCGAGCACCAGCAGCGGCGCCGCGCCCGCTTTGTCGTAGCTTTGGCGCAGGCCGCGCACTTCGACCAGCGCGGCGGAGTTGAGGTTGTGGGAGAAGCTCATGGCGGTACTCCGATGAAATCCGCGAGCGCGCGGCTCGCTTTGAACGAAAAGAAGGGGGGTGTTCAATCCAGGCGCAGCCGGCGTTCGGCGTACACGTACATGGGCCGCCACACGGCGCGATTGAACAGCGTCACGAACAACGACATCACCGCCACGCCGAGCATCACCCGATGGAAGTCGCCGGCCTCGGTGGCGCGGGCGATGTAGGCGCCCAGCCCGTGCGCTTGCACGCGCTGATCGCCCCAATGCACCAGTTCGGCAACGATGCTCGCGTTCCACGAGCCGCCCGACGCGGTCAGCGCGCCGGTGACGTAGTACGGGAAGATTCCCGGCAGGATCGCCCGCCGCCACCAGGTCCACGAACGCAGGCGGTAGACGCTGGAGGCTTCGCGCAGGTCGGTGGGAAACGCGCTGGCGCCGGCGATCACGTTGAACAGGATGTACCACTGCGTGCCCAGCACCATCAGCGGCGACAGCCAGATGTCCGGATTTGCACCAGTGGAGACGATCGCGATCACTGCCACCGGGAACAGCACATTGGCCGGAAACGCGGCCAGGAATTGCGCCAGCGGCTGCACGCGCGCGGCCAGTCGCGGACGCAATCCGATCCACACGCCGACCGGCACCCAGATCAGGCTCGCGATCGCGATCAGCACCGCCACCCGCAGCAGGGTCGCCAGCGCCCCGCCGAAGGCTTGCGCGACGTCGCTGCCGTTCAAGGTCTGGCGGCCGTAGTCGAAGGCGTACCACGCGCCCCACACGGCGATCGCCAGCACCACGGCCAGCCACAGGCGATCGATCCAGTTCGTCGCGCGCGCGGCGGACGGCGCGGCGGCAACCGCGCGTGGATGCCAGCGCAACCGCATCGCGCGCTGCCACAGCCAGGCCAGCGGCCGCAGCGCGCGCTTGACCAGGCGCGTGCGCCGCGCCACCTCGTACACCCACGAACGCGGCCGCTGCTGGCCGGCGGTGGTCTCGACCCGGAACTTGTCCGCCCAGGCGACGATCGGCCGGAACAGCAACTGATCGTAGAGCGCGATCAACACCGCCATCGCCGCCACCGCCCAGCCGACCGCGGCGAAGTTCTTGAGAGCGATCGCCGTGGCGAGATACGAACCGATCCCGGGCAACTCGACCGTGGTGTCGCCGACGGTGATCGCCTCGGAAGCGACCACGAAGAACCAGCCGCCGGACATCGACATCATCATGTTCCACACCAGCCCCGGCGCAGCGAACGGCGCTTCCAGGCGCCAGAAGCGCTGCCATGCGCTCAGGCCGAAGCCGCGGCTGACCTCGTCGAGATCGCGCGGCACCGTGCGCAGCGACTGATAGAACGAGAACGCCATGTTCCAGGCCTGGCTGGTGAAGATCGCGAACACCGCCACGCATTCGGCGCCGAGCTGGCGTCCGGGGAATAGGCCCAGGAAGAAGGTCACGGTGAAGCTCAGGAAGCCGAGCACCGGCACCGACTGCAGGATGTCGAGCGCGGGCACGATGATGCGTTCCGCGCGCCGGCTCTTCGCCGCCCAGGTGGCGATGAGGAAGGTGAACAACAGCGAGGCCAGCATCGCCGCGAACATGCGCAAGGTGGTGCGCAGCGCGTACTCGGGCAGGTGCGAGGGATCGAGCGAGACCGGATGCTGCGACAGCAGCGCCAGCGGATCGCGCGCCGCGGCCGCGCCGTGCGCGAGCAAGGCCGCGGCGGCGATCAACAGCGCGAACGCGATCAGGTCATAGACATTGGGCCACACCCGGGCGCGCGCGAGCGCGGCCAGGAGCGGGAACTGCGAACGTGGACGGAGTGCGGACTTCATGGCGAATCTCGATTCGGCTCAGTGGAACGGCGCCGCCGATGCGGCCTGCGCAGACGGCGGCGCGAGCGAAAACTGCGCGTGTGCGGGCGGCGGGCGGAGGTTCGTCGTCGCCGTTGGCGACGGGCGAGCCGAGCCAGCGGCATTCGAGGCGGCCGCTGACGGAGTTTCGTCGCCAGCGTGCGATCAACTTGCGGTTGTTGTCGGCCGAAGGGGTCCGCGCGCGCGGATGCGAGGCGACGTTCGTCGCCATGGCTTCGACGCGCGGCGCTTGAATCGCCGGTTGAACGGGCGATTGAAGAAAGTGTTGAATCGGCGCGCTGTGGATGGCGCGCACAACAGCGAAACGCTTGATGATCATGATCGACCTCGATGAGTGAGGTGCGCCGGCGCTCAGCGCGGCAATGCGAAGTTGAAACCCAGGGTCAGCCACGGACTTCGCCCGTGGTCGCTGTGATCGCCGATCAGCACATCGACGCTGTGATCGGCGCCGAACCCGCGGCGCAACCCGAGTTGGGCGATGCGGGCGCCGCGTCGCTCGGCGAAGATTTCCGCCAGCACGGTCCATCGGCTGGACAAGGCGTGTTCCAGGCCGATGCCGGCGCTCGCCATATCGCGTCCCTGACGCGGCGCGTTCCAGCCCAGATTGAAATGCCAGCGGGTGCGGCCGGCAGCGTCGCCGGTCACGCTCAACGGCAGATTGAAATTCCAGCCGTCGAAGTCGCCGCGCGACAGGTTCCAGTTCGCGCCCAGCGATGCGGCCAGCGCCCAGCGTTGCGACGGCGCCTCATGCAGCACGCGCTTGGCACCGAACGCGGCGACATGTTCCTGAGCAGGCCGGGCGTAATCGCTCAGGCCCAGGCCGAACTCGGTGCCGGCGACATTGCAGGCCGGCACCAGCGTCAGCTCGCGACCCGGCGCGGACGCGCGCAGCCAGCTTTCGAGCTGGCACTGCGCGGCCGGCACGATGGCGGCGTCATCGACGTACAGGCTGGCGCCGGCGCGCGCCGCGCCCACGGGCACGAGCGAGCACGCCGTCATCAGGGCGAATGCGGTCTTCGTGGACATCGGCGATCTCCGGACGAACGGAAACGCCAAAGGCCACCTTGGCAGGTGTCTTCAGATGGAAACTGCAGTGCGGGTAGAGACGCGCGAACCCCGGCGGGCGAGTGGGGTTCGGCGATTGCGGCTCCGTTCTTCGCGAACGGTGCCGACCTGGGACATCCCAGACCTGTGGCGATCCGTCAGCGAGTGCGCTGCAGCGTAGGTCTAGATCGACTGTCCAAGGTGTTGGCCTCTGGTGGGCTGGGAAGGGGGTTAGCGGGGCGCATGATCCTCGCGCCCCGCGGCCGGGTCAACCCCATTGCGATGCGGAGGGCGCGACTTGCCAGGGTCGGTTAATACCGCGGGCACGGCGCTCAACCGCGCGCCATCAATCCCTGGATCAACGCCGTCAGCGTCGCCGCCGCCTCGGCTTCCTCGATCCGGCCATGGCTCATCTCGCGCGACAGCGCTTCGCCGGCGCCGATGATGGCGATGCAGCGGCGGCGCAGTTCTTGTTCGTCCACCTTCGAATACGGCGCGAGCAGATCGCGATAGGACGCGACGTAACCGGCCACCAGTTCCTGCTGCACGCGCTCCATCTGCTCATCGCCCTTGAGCGCGGCGAAGATGGCGTGGCATTCCGGGCCGGCGGTGCGGAAGCAGCTCATGTAGCTGTCGCCCATCAGCTTGGCCACGTCGCTCAGGCGCTTGGGCGTGCGTTCGAAATCCTGCGCCAGCCGCGATGCCTGGCGTTCGTCGATCTGTTTGTACAGCGCGATCAGCAGGCCCGAGCGGGTGCCGAAGTGTTCGTAGGCGATCGGCTTGCTGACGCCCGCGCGTTCGGCCACGTAGCCCAGGGTCAATGCGTCGGTGCCTTGCTCGCGCACGATCGTCATCGCGGTTTCCAGCAATTGTTCGCGGCGCTCGGCCTTGGGCAGGCGGCGGGCGGAAGTCTCGGTCATGCGGGGCGGTCTCTTGGGAACGAAGCGCTTGACAGCGCGAGGGTAATTGTATCTTACTATTGGTAACTTACCAATCGTAGCTTGTGGCGCGACCCGACCGGGAAGCGCGCCACGGCCGCGCAACCTTCAGGTGTCCGGCCTATGAAAATCCGCGTTTCCTCCGTCTAAACCGCGCATCGCCGCACCTAACCGAACCTTGCCACCGATCGGCGTCGCCACGCCGGTTGCGACCTCTTGCGGCCTCGCGCCGCCCACGGACCCGCCATGGACTTCTCCCGCTTCTTCATCGACCGCCCGATCTTCGCCGCGGTGCTGTCGATCCTGATCTTCGCCGCCGGCCTGATCGCGCTGCCGATGCTGCCGGTCAGCGAATACCCCGACGTGGTGCCGCCGACGGTGGTGGTGCGCGCGGTCTATCCCGGCGCCAACCCCAAGGTGATCGCGCAGACCGTGGCCACGCCGCTGGAGGAGGCGATCAACGGCGTGCAGGACATGATGTACATGAAGTCGGTCGCCGGCACCGACGGCGTGCTGGTCACCACGGTCACCTTCAAGCCCGGCACCGATCCCGACCAAGCCCAGGTGCAGGTGCAGAACCGCGTCAGCCAGGCGCAGGCGCGATTGCCCGAGGACGTGCGCCGCCAGGGCGTGACCACGCAGAAACAATCGCCGACGTTGACCATGCTGGTGCATCTGGTCTCGCCGCAGGGCAAGTACGACTCGCTGTACCTGCGCAATTACGCGACCTTGAAGCTCAAGGACGATCTGGCGCGGCTGCCCGGCGTCGGCCAGACGCAGATGTTCGGCAGCGGCGACTACGCGATGCGCATCTGGCTCGATCCCGGCCGCATCGCCGCGCGCGGGCTCAGCGCCGGCGACGTGGTGCGCGCGATCCGCGAACAGAACGTGCAGGTTTCGGCCGGGCAACTCGGCGCCGAACCGATGCCGGGCGCGAACGAATTCCTGATCCCGATCAACAGCCAGGGCCGGTTGCAGAGCGAGGCCGAGTTCGAGCAGATCGTGATCAAGAGCGGCGAGGGCGGCCAGATCGTGCGGCTGGCGGACGTGGCCCGCGTCGAACTCGACGCCGGCGACTACACCATGCGCGCGCAGCTCGACAACGTCGATGCGGTCGCCATCGGCATCTTCGAATCGCCCGGCGCCAATTCGATCGCGCTGTCGGACGCGGTGCGCGAGCGCATGGCGCAACTGGCCAAGCGTTTTCCGCCCGGGCTGGAGTACCGCATCGTCTACGACCCGACCGTATTCGTGCGCGATTCGATCAAGGCGGTGGTGACCACGCTCGGCGAAGCGGTGCTGCTGGTGGTGCTGGTGGTGATCTTGTTCCTGCAGACCTGGCGCGCGTCGATCATCCCCCTGATCGCGGTGCCGGTGTCGGTGGTAGGCACCTTCGCCGCTTTGTACGTGCTCGGATTTTCGATCAACACTCTGAGCCTGTTCGGCCTCGTGCTGGCGATCGGCATCGTCGTGGACGATGCGATCGTGGTGGTGGAAAACGTCGAGCGCAATATCGAGCAGGGCCTGACGCCGCTGGAGGCGGCGCACCAGGCGATGCGCGAAGTGTCCGGACCGATCGTCGCCATCGCCCTGGTGCTGTGCGCGGTGTTCGTGCCGATGGCGTTCCTGTCGGGCGTGACCGGCCAGTTCTACAAGCAGTTCGCGGTGACCATCGCCATATCGACAGTGATCTCGGCGATCAATTCGCTGACCCTGTCGCCCGCGCTCGCGGCCAAGCTGCTCAAGCCGCACGGCGCGGCCAAGGATGCGCCGTCGCGCTGGATCGAGCGCCTGTTCGGCTGGCTGTTCCGTCCGTTCAACCGATGGTTCAAGACCGGCTCGCAGCGCTACCACGGCGCGATCGCGCGGCTGCTGGGCCGTCGCGGCGCGGTGTTGGCGGTGTATCTGGCGCTGTTGGTCGGCAGCGGGGTGATGTTCCAGGCGGTGCCGGGCGGGTTTATTCCGACCCAGGACAAGCTGTGCCTGATCGGCGGCGTGAAGCTGCCGGAGGGCGCGTCCTTGTCGCGCACCGACGCGGTGATCCGCCGCATGAGCGAGATCGCGATGAAGACCGAGGGCGTGCACGCTTCGGAAGGGTATCCGGGCCTGAACCCCCTGCAGTTCACCAACACGCCCAACACCGGCACCTTGTTCTTCGAACTGCAGCCCTTCGTCCGGCGCGGACGCAGCGCGGAGGCGATCAACGCCGAGCTCAACGAAAAATTCTCCGCGTTGCAGGAGGGACTGGCGTTCTCGTTCATGCCGCCGCCGATCCTCGGCCTGGGCACCGGTTCGGGTTATGCGCTGTACGTGCAGGATCGCGACGGCCAAGGCTACGGCGCCTTGCAGAGCGCGCTAAACGACTACAACGCGGCGATCGCGCAGGTGCCGGGATTGGGTTATCCGATCAGCACCTATCAGGCCAACGTGCCGCAGCTCGATGCCCGCGTCGATCGGCTCAAGGCCAAGGCGCAGGGCGTACCGCTGAGCGAGGTGTTCGATACCTTGCAGACTTATCTGGGCTCGGCCTACGTCAACGACTTCAACCGTTTCGGCCGCACCTATCAGGTCATCGCCCAGGCCGACGGCGCGCATCGCGACAGCGTCGAGGACATCGCGCAACTGCGAGTGCGCAACGACCGCGGCGAGATGGTGCCGCTGGGATCGATGGTGAGTTTCGGCGAAACCTACGGCCCGGACCCGGTGATCCGCTACAACGGCTACCCGGCCGCGGACCTGGTCGGCGAAGCCGATCCGCGCCTGCTGTCGTCCACGCAGGCGATGGACGCCTTGGCCGAACTCGCGCGCAAGGCCTTGCCCAACGGCATGCAGGTCGAATGGACCGACCTGAGTTATCAGCAGGCGACCCAGAGCCGCGCGGCGTTGATCGTGTTTCCGCTGGCGGTGCTGCTGGTGTTCCTGGTGCTGGCGGCGTTGTACGAAAGCTGGACCTTGCCGTTAGCGGTGATCCTGATCGTGCCGGTGACCTTGCTGTCGGCGCTGGCTGGGGTGTGGTTGAGCGGCGGCGACAATAATGTGTTCGTGCAGGTCGGGCTGGTGGTGCTGATGGGGTTGGCGTGCAAGAACGCGATCCTGATCGTCGAGTTCGCGCGCGAGTTGGAGCTGCAGGGACGCGGCGTCGTCGAGGCGGCGTTGGAGGCGTGCCGTTTGCGTTTGCGGCCGATCGTGATGACTTCGATCGCCTTCATCGCCGGCACTGTGCCGCTGTTGTTCGGGCAGGGTGCGGGTAGTGAGGTGCGTGCGGCGACTGGGGTGACGGTGTTCGCCGGCATGTTGGGGGTGACCTTGTTCGGCTTGTTTCTGACGCCGGTGTTTTATGTGGCGCTGCGTAAGTGGGTGAGCCGGCGGGCGTTGGGGCAGGAGCGAGTAATGCAGCTTCCGGTCTCTGCAAATCCCGCAGCGACGCCACCTCTTGCCTAAGCGAACCATTGCTCGTTGCTGTTGCTGTTGCCTTTGTTTTTGTTGTCGAGACCTTGCTTTGCCTCAGTTTCGCTTTGCTGTGTGCTTCGGATTTGCTGTTGTCGTTGCTGGGCGCCGCTAGTAACTCGCGAGACCAGGGACACCCGGAGGGCGGCGCACATGGACGTGCGCCGGGTCCCACCTTGGGCAGGATGCCCAATGTGGGACCTGCCCGCGCAGGCTACGCACTCGTGGCTCTTGATTCGAAACAGCCCAAAGCCTTTTCTTTGGTTACTTTCTTTGTGGCTTTGGACAAAGAAAGTGACCCGCCGCTCCATGGCGGAAGCTTTAGGCGTTTGATCTTGCTCCTGCTCCTGCTCCTGCTCCTGCCTTGCTCTTGCTTGAGGCTTCTTTTGCTCGTCATTCCCGCGAAGGCGGGAATCCAGGGCCTTTCGTGCGAGAACGTTTGAAGTCTCTGGATTCCCGCGTTCGCGGGAATGACGGTAGGAGGGAGTGCGTAGGGCTGGTTGTTTCGATTAGGGACTACAGATTCCTTAGAGGCCTTAGAAGCCTTAGAAGCTTCAAGCAAGATCAAACGCTAAACGCTTCCGCCATAAAGCGGCGGGTCACTTTCTTTGTCCAAAGCGACAAAGTCCCACGGGATTTCCTTCGGTCAAAAGTAACCAAAGAAAACGCATTGGCTGTTTCGAGTCAAAAGCCACGAGTGCGATGCCGACGCAGGCAGGTCCCACATTGGGCATCCTGCCCAAGGTGGGACCCGGCGCACGTCCATGTGCGCCGCCCTCCGGGTGTCCTTCGGTCTCGCGAGTTACTAGCGGCGCCCAGCCAAAGCTAAGCAAGGCAAAGCCAAGCAAGGCAAGGCGAGGCCAAGCAAGGCAAGGCAAGAACAGATCAGCCGCTTTTTCAGGAAGCAAACCCCCGCCCCCACCGTGTAAAGTGACGACGCCGGGTCCGCCCGGTGGGGGGACGATCGCGATCGCGTCGAGGGGATACGAGTGCAACAAGCAATCCGACTGGCCGGCTTCTTCGCCGCGCATGGCGTGTGGAGCGTCGCCGATGGCGAAACCCTGATTCCGATGTATGCCTTCGAAACCGCCGAAGGCGCGCGGCACATGGCCCGTTACGCCACGGAAGAACCCGAGACCGGCGTCGGCGAGGCGCGCGCGCGGCTGGCGCTCAATCCCGACGAGGCCCGCCACGCGGTGATGGTCCACGACGGCTATATCACCCTGCCGTCGGGCCGCACCGATGCGCTGATCCTGGCCGTGCGCGATTACGTTAACGACCTCGCCATGACCCTGGCCATCCCCTATCGCAACGCCGCCCACCCGCAGGGCTTCGCCGTGCACCGGCCCAAGTTCCTGGACTGGCGCGGCGACAGCGAGCCCGATTACGAGGTCCTGGGCGAAAGCTTCTTCGCCGGCGTGGAAGAACACGAAATGGGCGACCGCGTCTGGCAGGCCAAGCTCGACGATTCGCTCTGAGCCAATGCCGGGCAGGCTCCGGCATTGACCCGCGTCACAGAAGCGCAGCGCGCCGGCGGAAACTGCAACCTGCGACGTGGATGATGGCGGGTCGCTCGCGCAGGCCATGCGCGAACCGTCCGACCCGCCCAGCCGAAACCCGCCAGACCATGGGGACCGCGTACCGATGAGCGATCCGCAACGCCGCCGTTTCCTCATCGGCCTCGCCGTGGGCGGAGCGGCGACCGTGGCAGGCCCGGTGGCGATGTGGCGCTGGACCGGCGGCCACGGCCACACGCTGGCCTCGGCGCCGGATCTGCAATTGCTGCCGCCTCAGGCGCGCTTCGTCCAGCCGCTGCGCCTGCCCGGCGGCGAAGGCCTGATGGCGCAGATCGATCTGAACCACGCCATCGACCTGAGCGCGCAGAGCATCGCCCAGGGCCTGTTCCCGGGCGCGGCGACCACGCTGTGGTCCTACGTCGGCAAGGTCGGCGGACGCGAGGCGATCAATCCGCTGCTGCGCGCGCGCCGCGGCGATGTCATCGACGTCGGCCTGGACAATCGTCTCAGCGAAACCACCACCATCCACTGGCACGGCCTGTCGGTCGATGAAGCCAACGACGGCAGCGGCCTGCATGCGCTGGCGGCCGGACAGCGCCGCCGCTATCGCCTGCGCATCGACAACCGCGCCGGCCTGTACTGGTATCACGCTCATCCGCACGGCCGCACCGGCGTGCAGTTGCAGCGCGGCTTGGCCGGATTGCTGTTGATCGAGGACGAAGAAGAACTCGCCCTGCGCGCGCGCCTGGGCATGCGCTGGGGCGAACGCGATCTGCCGCTGATGATCAGCGACAAACAGGTCGCCGCCGACAACGCCATCGTCTACAAGGATGGCGCCGACGACTGGATCGGCAACCGCGTGCTGGTCAACTGGACGCCCGAGCCGTATCTGGAGGTGATCCCGGCCTGGTACCGCTTCCGCCTGGCCAACGTCGCCAACGCGCGCCTGTTGCGGCCGTGCTTCCAGGCCGGCGACAAAGTGCTGCCGATGCAGTTGATCGGTTGCGACGGCGGTCTGCTCGAACGCGCGTGGCCGATCGACGACGTATTCCTGGCGCCGGCCCAGCGTGTGGACGTGCTGGTCGATTTCAGCGCCCTCGCGCCCGGCGACAAGGTCGTGCTGCGCAGCCTGGAATACGTGGCGATGGAAAACGAAGACGAGTCGGGCGCGTTCCTGCCCGATCCGATGGGCGACCATCCCGGCGCCGCGGCGATGGGCGATGCGCTGGACCTGATGGAATTGCGCGTGATCGATTGCGCGCCGCGCGACCGTCCGCCGGCGCGGTTGCCGGACCTGAGCGCGATCTCGAAGATCGCGCCGCTGCCCGACACCGGCGACTGGCCGCTGCGCGCGCTGCGCCTGCGCATGGACGAGCAAGGCCGCTGGTTCATCAACGACTGGAACTTCCACATCAACGGCCACGAGCCGGCGTTCTCGATCAAGCGCGGCAGCCGCGAGGTCTGGGAAATCCGCAACAGCATGACCAGCATGCCGCACCCGATCCATCTGCACGGCTTCCAGTTCCGCGTGCTGTCGCGCGCGATCAGCCCGCCCGACATCCGCGGCCGCCAGGTCGCGCCGGGCGGCCTGAATCCGCAGGACATGGGCTTCAACGACACCGTGGTGGTCTGGCCCGGCGAGATCGTGCGGCTGGCCATCGATTTCTCGCAACCCTTCACCGGCACCCAGCGCTACATGCTTCATTGCCACAACCTCGAACACGAGGACATGGGCATGATGCTGACGTTCGCGGTGACGGACTGATCCCGATAATCCGCACGCCGTTCCCTGGAGCTTTCGTATGCCGCGTCCGTCCCTGTCCTCGCTCGCGCTGTCGTTGTCGTTGTCGGCGTTGCTGGCGCTGAGCGCCTGCACTGCTCCGAAGGATTCGAGCCAGAGCGCCGAAAACGCGGCCGTAGCGCCGGCGCTGACCGCGGCGCAGGTGAGCAGCGAGAAAGCGCGGATCAGCTACATCGTCGGCCGCGATTTCGCCGCCAGCATCGAGCCGATCCGCGGCGAACTCGACACCGAACTGGTGCTGCGCGCGATCCGCGACGCCCAGGCCGGCCGCGCGTCCTTGTTCGATCAGGCGCAGAGCAAGAAGATCCGCGAAGGCTTCAGCGAGCATCTGCGCGCCGCGCACGATGCGCAGGTCAAGGCGCTGGCCGCGCGCAATCTGGAAACCGGCGCTGCGTTCCTGAAGAAGAACGCGCAGGCCGCCGGGGTCAAGACCACGGCTTCGGGCCTGCAGTATCGGGTGCTGCGCGAAGGCAAGGGCGCGCATCCCAAGGCCAGCGACACGGTGCGGGTGAATTACCTCGGTCGGCTGCTCGACGGCAGCAAGTTCGAAAGCACCTACGACACCGATCATCCGGCCGAATTCGTATTGGCGCAGGTGATGCCCGGCTGGACCGAGGGCGTGCAGTTGATGACGCCGGGCGCGAAGTATCGGTTCTGGGTTCCGGCCAGGCTGGCTTATGGCGATCGCGGTTTGGCCGGGCAGATCGAGCCGAATTCGGTGCTGGATTTCGAGATCGAGTTGTTGGAGATCGCGGGCGAGGGTGTGCCCGTGCACGATGAGTGAGGTGGGTTTTCGCGATCTGAGCGGAAAGCATCGGGGCTGAAGCTCCCTCCCACAACAGACCTCGTTGCTCTGTCGCACCGATAGGCGGCTCGCCTGTCGGCATCATCGCTGTGACTATTCATCGACACTGACATCGATAGCCACACCGCGCAGGCACACTTTTCAGAACGATCGCGCGATGCCGCGAAGTCTGTTGTGGGAGGGAGCTTCAGCCCCGATGCTTTTCGCTCAGATCGCCACAACCCGCCATTCCACCCGCCCAAGCGCCCAACTTGTGACCGCAACCTCAGCCAGGCGAGCAACGGCCGCGAAATCCGTCGCAATCGTGTAGCAGTTTTCCGGCCACACTCCGCAGCCATCGCATGCCGCAACGTTGCGATTCCGTCCCAGCCACTCCCCGTCTTCGGAGACAGCCAGTGAACCTCAAGCTCAAGGGCGCGACCGCCCATGGCGCTATCGCCACGTTGTTGATCGGCGCCGCCGTGCTCGCCCCCGCGCAGGCCGGCCAGCGCACCTTGCAACTGTCCGAAGACGACACCCGCAGCAAGCCGATCGCCGCCGCGTCCGCGCTGCGCGCCACGCCGCTGGCCCAGGCCGTGTCCGACCGCGTCTGCGAAACCGGCGCCAAGTGGCTGCGGGTCGGCTTCAAGCAGCTCAAGCTGTCGGGTTACGACTCGCTGGTGCTGACCAGCAGCGGCGGCGACAAGCTGGTGTTCGAAGGCCAGCACTGGAACCAGCGCAGCTTCACCACCCGCGCGCTGCGCGGCGAGTGCGTGGACATCAAGCCCTACTTCAGCCAGCCCGACAGCGCCTTCCAGCTCGATCGCTACGAATACAGCGCGGTGCCGCTGGACAAGGCCACCGTGGTCGTGGCCGGCGCCGGCGACATCTGCGACACCAGCGGCAACGCCTGCCAGGGCACTTCGGATCTGATCGTCTCGATCAATCCGACCGCGGTGTTCACCGCCGGCGACAACGCCTACAGCAGCGGCACGCTGAGCGAGTACAACAACCGCTACGCGCCGACCTGGGGCCGCTTCAAGGCGCTGACCAGCCCGACGCCGGGCAACCACGACTACAGCACCTCCGGCGCCAGCGGCTACTTCGACTACTTCAACGGCGTCGGCAACCAGACCGGCCCGGCCGGCGATCGCAGCAAGGGCTATTACAGCTGGGACGTGGGCGACTGGCATTTCATCGCCCTCAACACCATGAGCGGCGGCACCGTCGCGAGCACGCAGATCAATTGGCTCAAGAGCGATCTGGCGGCGAACACCAAGCCCTGCACCGCGGCCTACTTCCACCATCCGCTGGTCAGCCGCGGCAGCTACAGCGGCTACACCCAGGTCAAGCCGTTCTGGGACGCGCTGTACGCGGCCAAGGCCGATCTGGTGCTGGTCGGCCACGACCACAACTACCAGCGCTACGGCAAGATGAATCCGAGCCAGGCCGCGGCCAGCGACGGCATCCGCCAAGTGCTGGTCGGCACCGGCGGACGCGCGTTCTACAGCATCAGCGGCAGCCATCCGCTGTTGGAAGCCAGCAACTCCAGCACCTTCGGCGTGTTGAAGCTGACCTTGACCGCGAGCGGTTATACCGGCGATTTCGTGCCGCGCGCCGGCAGCAGCTACACCGATCACTTCACCGGCACCTGCAACAAGGGCGGCACCCCGTCGCAGTCGCTGACGCTCAACTCGGTGCGCGACGTCACGGTCAAATCCGGCGGCTCCCGCAACAACAGCGCGACCTTGTTCGCCGACGGCAGCGACGGCGGCCAGGTGTTGCGCGGCCTGATGGGCTGGAACGTTTCCAGCGCCAGCGGCCTCAACCTCACCGGCGCGCAGGTCAAGCTGCAGGTGAGCGACAGGTCCGCCGGCGGCTACGATCTGTATCAGGTCACCACTGCCTGGACCGAAGCGAGCGCGACCTACAGCGGCGCCGCGTTGGGCACCAAGCTGGGCTCGGTCACGCCGAACGCGACCGGCGCGCAGTACATCACCCTCAACGCCGCCGGCCTGCAACTGGTCAAGGACTGGGCGTCCGGCGCGGTCGCCAACAACGGCGTGATCCTGGTGCCGGCCTCCGGCGTCACCGACGGCGTGGACTGGTCCTCGCGCGAAGGCGCCAACGCGCCGCAGCTGCTGCTGAGCTACACCACGCCGTAAACGCACGCAGCGATCTTCCTCGCGCAGCAACGACAACGCCCGCGAATCGCGGGCGTTGTCGTTTGTACCGGTGTTACGGGTAAGCGTTCAGTGCCGCGTGTTCGATTCAGCTCATCTGCAAAACCGGACGCGTATTGGTATTCGCACCGGTGCCGAGCATGAGCTTGACCGATTCCTTGATGCGTTCGGCGCCGCCGAGCTTGACCGCGGCGATCAGACGCTCGCCGATAGTCCGGCTTTCGTCGGCGGTGCTGGTGTGAGCGCCGAGAATCGCCAGGCCTTTTTCGGTCAGGCGATAACGCAGCGCCACGTGCACGAACGGAACGCCGTTCAACGACTCCTTGACGCAGGCGGTGCTGCGCAGATAACCCTCGTCCATCAACCACTCGAACGTCGCGCCGCAGGCGAGCACCGCCGCGGCCATGGCCTCGCGATTGGACGGGTCGACACCCGGCATGTGACGCGCCGATTCCTCGGCGTTGAAGCGCGCTACCACGGGATGCTGTTCGAACGCCGCGGCGCAGATCCGAGCAGTGGCAATGCTGAAAACTTCGATGTTTTTCATGAATGACGCCCCCTGACGTCCTTGCTATTTACGAGGGCATTACGTAAAGACGGCGTGATGAAGGAAGCGCTAAAAATTTGAAAAATAAAGACTGTTTCTTGCGCTTCGTCGCGTGTGAATTGTGATGGAAGCCGGCGGAACCATGACAAACTGACCCGACGCGACACAAGCCGTACGCGTTACGGCACCCGCGCGGGTGAGCGTCGATCAGATACATGAACGAGTCGTGGCTCCGAAAGCCTCAAGTTTCGGCCGGAGCCAATTCGATCACCGTGTCGATGCTATCGGGCAGCGTCGCAGGCAATGCGATCAGCGCGTCCGCGCCGTCGCGGCGAACGCTCAGTTCGCGACCGCCGTCGAGCAATCGCGCGCGCTGCGCGCCGGCCGCGCGCACCCGCAGCTCGCCGCCGGCCGGGCGCTCGAACACGTGCAGGTACAAGCGCCCGTCCTTGGCGGTGATCCGGCCCCAGTCCACCGCATCGAGCGGGCTGGCCTGGGTGGCGTAGATCGAATCGCCGTTGCGCTTGAGCCACGCGCCGATCTCGCGCAGGCGCTGCACGCTCGCCGGCGGCACGGTGCCGTCGGCCATCGGCCCGATGTTGAGCAACAGATTGCCGCCCTTGCTGGCGGTGTCGGCCAGATCGCGCACCAGCTCGCGCGTGGATTTCCACTTCGTATCCAGCGCGCTGTAGCCCCAGGTGCCGTTCATCGTCATGCACGCTTCCCAGTCCACGCCGGCCACGCCGCGCGCGGGAATCGCCTGCTCGGGCGTGGTGAAATCGCCGTGGGCGCGATCGAACCACTGCAGGCTGCCCTGCGGATCGTCGTAACCGAGCGATCGATACAGGCGATTGTTCATGACGATGCCCGGCTGCGCCTTGCGCACCATCGCCATCAGTTCGCTCGCGCGCCAGGTTTCGCCTTCGGCGCCGGGATTGGAGTAGTCCCACCACAGCACGTCGATCGGGCCGTAGTGTTCGACCAACTCGCGCACCTGTGCGTGCAGGAAGTCCTGATAGGCCTTCAAGTCGGCGCGCTTGGCGTAGTCGGGATCTTCCTTGTCGCCGGCCTTCTCCAGGGGATGCGGCAGCGGGTGTTCCAGGCGGGCGAAATCGCGATACGGATAGGCCGGGTGATGCCAGTCGATCACCGAGTGATACAGGCCCACCTTCAGGCCTTCGGCGCGCGCCGCTTGGACGATTTCGCGGACCAGATCGCGGCCGGTGGCGTCCTTGGCGTCGAAGTCGCTGACCGCGCTGTCGTGCAGGGCGAAGCCTTCGTGATGCTTGCTGGTGAACACGAGATATCTCGCGCCCGATTGTTTGGCCAGCCGCGCCCACTGCCGGGCGAAGCCGGGCTTGGGCTTGAACAGCGGCAGCATCTGCCGGGCGTATTCGGCGGTGGGCACGTGCGCGGTGCGCTCGATCCATTCCGCCGTGCCCTGCATCGGCTGGCCGTTCCAGCGTCCGGCCGCGCCCGAGTACAGGCCCCAATGCACGAACAAGCCGAAGCGCGCCTCGCGCCACCAGCGCATGCGCGCGTCGAACGCGGCCTGACTTTCGCTGGGCGCGGTCACCGCCGGCTTCGGCACCGCCGCGGCGGGCGTGGCGGCGAATGCGGACGAGGCGAACACAGCACAGGCCAGCGCCGCGCTCACGGCGCGCGCGGTGAAGCTTTGAACAATCGCGAAGGACATCGAAGCGCTCCGGCACAGGGCGAACCGCATCGGAACAAATGCGGGGCGATGCAGTCAACCATCGCGCCGTTGCGAGCGCGATGATCCGGCGACCGGGTTTTTGTCGATGTTTGAATCGATTTGGACATGCGCGGAAAAATCAAAAGTGTGTGCATGCGTCAAAATAAATCCAAACGCCGCATGTTGCTGCCATCGTTGCGCGGATGGCGAACCGCGCGCCGATCCGCACTAGACTTCGAGCATCATCGCCGTGTCCCCCGACCGCAGGAACTTCATGGATCGTCGCCGCTTTCTCGTGACCACCTCAACCGTCGCCGCGCTGGGCGCGGCGCCTTTGGCCGACGCGCTGGCCGGCGCTCCGGCGCCGCATGCGCGCAATGATGCCGACACGGCGCCATCGCGGCCGCGGCCGAGCCCGCAGCAACTGACCTGGCAGCGCGAAGAACTGGCGATGTTCGTGCACTTCACCGTCAACACCTTCACCGATCGCGAATGGGGCGAAGGCACGGAAGATCCGCGGGTGTTCGATCCTTCCGACCTCGACGCGCGGCAGTGGGCGCGCGCGGCCAAGGCCGGCGGTTTCCGCAGCCTGATCCTGACCGCCAAGCATCACGACGGCTTCTGCCTGTGGCCCACCGCGACCACCAGGCACAGCGTGGGCAGCAGCCCGTGGCGCGGCGGCCAGGGCGATGTCGTGCGCGAGTTCGTCGAGGCCTGCCGCGCGGAAAACCTCGGTGTGGGGTTCTATCTCTCGCCCTGGGACCGGCACGAGCCGCGCTACGGCAGCGGCAAGGCCTACGACGATTTCTACATCGCGCAGCTCACCGAACTGCTGAGCAACTACGGGCCGGTGGTCGAAGTCTGGTTCGACGGCGCCAACGGCGAAGGCCCCAACGGCAAGCGCCAGGCCTACGACTGGCCGCGCATCCATCGCACCGTGCGCGAACTGCAGCCGCAGGCGATGATCTTTTCCGACGCCGGGCCGGACCTGCGTTGGATCGGCAATGAGCGTGGCGTGGCCGGCAGCACCTGTTGGTCGATGGTCGATCCCGCGCGCGTGCCGCACGCCGGTTTCGACCGGCCCTGGGTCGGCGAAGCCTTGCAGCAGGGCGATCCGCAGGGCGCGGTGTGGCGGCCGGGCGAAACCGATGTGTCGATCCGTCCGGGCTGGTTCTGGCACGCGGCCGAAGACGCCAAGGTGCGCAGCGCCGATGGTCTGATCGATCTGTATTTCAGCTCGGTCGGCCGCAACAGCAAGCTGCTGCTGAACGTGCCGCCGACCCGCGCCGGCCGCTTCCACGACACCGACGTGGCGAACCTGGCGCAGTTCGCGCGCAAACGCGAAGCGATCTTCGCCGGCGGCAATCTGCTCGCCGGTGCGCGCGTGCGCGCCAGTTCCAGCGCCGATGCGCATCCGCCCGCGCACGTGTTCGACGGCGATCCGCAGCGATTCTGGATGCCGGCGGCGCCGGCGCGCGCGGGTTGGATCGAGTTCGAGTTCGACCGGCCGATCGAGTTCGACACGCTGTGCCTGACCGAGGCGATCGAGCACGGACAGCACATCGCCAATCACCGCTTCGACGCCTGGCGCGACGGGCGCTGGCGGACCTTCGCCTGGGGCACGACCGTGGGCTGCAAGCGCCTGGAGCGCTTCGACCCGGTGCGCGCGCAGCGGCTGCGCCTGGAAGTCGAGTTCGCCTATGCGACCCCGGCGCTGAGTTCGGTGGCTTTGTATCGCAGCCGTCCGGCGTGATCGGATTTGCGAAGTCTTTTGTGGGAGGGGCTTCAGCCCCGATGCCTTCCGATCAGGCGCGACGATCGGAACGGAAAGCATCGGGGCTGAAGCCCCTCCTGCAGAGACCTCGTCGCGCTAAGTCCGTGATTCTGAACTGCAATTCAGCCTCCCGCGTGCTATGGTTGCACCCAGAAGGGGAGTAGCTCCCAACTGTCGTATCGTCATTACGGGTCCACGACCCCGGTGCGACAGGCATCCGACCCCCGGCCACGCGTCGGCCGGATGCGAGCAAGACCTTCGCCGCAAGCGGCGAAGGCACGTCCCCGATCTCCACCGGATGACGCTTCGTGGCCCGCGGCCATGAGGCGTTTTTTTATCCGGGAGATTCAAATGGAAACCATCGGTAGTCCGATGCTATGGGGCGCGTTCGCCGCCTTCGTCGTGGTCGCGCTGCTCGTCGATCTGGTGCTGATGCGCCACGGCGGGCCGCACAAGGTGACTTTCAAGGAAGCGGCTTGGTGGAGCGTGGGGTGGATCGCGCTGGCGCTGGTGTTCAATGCGGGCTTGTGGTGGTACGTGAGCCAGCAAGTTGGCGCTGAAGTAGGCAACCGGGTCGGGCTTGAATTTTTAACCGGGTACTTGGTCGAAAAGTCGCTCGCGATCGACAACATCTTCGTGTTCCTGATGCTGTTCTCGTACTTCGCCGTGCCCGAGGAACAGCGCCAGCGCGTGCTGGTGATCGGCGTGCTCGGCGCGATCGTGCTGCGCGCGATCCTGATCTTCGCCGGCGCCCTGCTACTGGCCAAGTTCCACTGGATTCTCTATGTGTTCGGCGCGTTCCTGGTCATCACCGGCATCAAGATGCTGCTCGCCGCCGGCAAGGCGCCGGACCTGGACCGCAATCCGGTGCTCAAATGGATGCGCGGGCATCTGCGCCTGACCGACGACTATCACGACAGCAAGCTGTCGATCATGCGCGAAGGCAAGCGCTGGTTCACGCCGTTGTTCGCGGTGATCGTGCTGATCGGCGTCACCGACGTGATCTTCGCGGTGGATTCGATCCCGGCGATCTTCGCCATCACCAGCGATCCGTTCATCGTCCTGACCTCGAACGTGTTCGCCGTCCTGGGTCTGCGCGCGATGTTCTTCCTGTTGCAGGGCATGGCGGACCGTTTCCACCTGTTGCCGTACGGTCTGGCCCTGGTGCTGGTGTTCATCGGTACGAAGATGCTGCTGATCGATATCTACAAGGTGCCGATCCTGGTCTCGTTGCTGGGCGTGGCGGCGATCATCGGCAGCTCGGTGGCGCTCAGCCTGATCAAGCCGGCGCCGGCCAAGCCGGACGCCGGCGCGAGCTGATCGTCGCGGCGGCCGGTTGACCGGCCGAAACGCCGATAAAGGGACATGGCGGGCCGCGGCGCCGATGGTTACATTGGCGTCGCGGTCCGTTTTTCGTTTCCACTCCTTCGACGGTGTCGCGACATGGCCCGAACCACCAGCAGCCAGACCATCGCAAAAATCGCGGCGAAGAAAGCCGCGTCCAGGCAGGCGCCTGTAAAGAAGGCGTCCGCGAAGAAAGCCGTGGCGAAGAAAGCGCCGGCGAAGAAGGCCGCCCCGCGCCCGGCCGCGTCCGCGCCGCCGCTCGCGCACCGTCTCGACGATGCCCTGCATCAACTCAGAACCTCCTCCAGCCAAACCTATCGCGATGGCTTGGCGCGTTACGCCATTCCAACCGACCGCGCCTTCGGCGTGCCCATGGGATCGATCCAGGCCATCGCCAAGCGTTTGGGCCGCGACCACGAACTCGCCGCCGCGCTGTGGAAAAGCGGCTGGTACGAAGCGCGGCTGCTCGCGTCCTACCTCGACGATCCCGCGCAGGTCACCGCCGCTCAGATGGACGCGTGGAGCCGCGACTTCGACAACTGGGCGGTCTGCGACACGATCTGCTTCGCCTTGTTCGACCGCAGCCCGCTGGCCTGGCGCAAGATCGAGCAATGGGCGCCGTGTCGCGACGAATACGTGCGCCGCGCGGCGTTCGCGATGCTGGCCAGCAAGACCGTGCACGACAAGGCGGCCGAGGACGCGCTGTTCCTGCGCGGCCTGGAACTGATCGAAGCGCATGCCGGCGACGAACGCAATTTCGTCAAGAAGGCGATCAACTGGGCGCTGCGCTCGATCGGCAAGCGCAACCTCGCCCTGCATGGCGCCGCGGTCGCGGTGGCGACGCGGTTGGCGGACTCGAAAGACGCCGCGCCGCGTTGGGTCGGAAAGGACGCGCTGCGCGAACTGCGCAGCGCGGCGGTGCTGGCGCGATTGGCGAAGAAATCCCGAGTCGTCAAAAGATCTTGATCAACTTCCTCTGCCTCTCCCGCTTGCCATCCAAGGTGACTTCCTTCGGGGCGCGGGAGAGGGCTGGGGTGAGGGGATGAGCGCCGCAGGCGCGAATGCTGTTGCTTGAAGTTCTGCCGCCGGCCGGGCCCTCACCCCAACCCCTCTCCCGCGCCCCGAAGGAAGTCACCTTGGGTGGCGAGCGGGAGAGGGGCTCCAATAGATGTTTCCGAGTAGTGTGTCAGCGAGCCTTAGCGCCCGGCTCGGCCAGCTTCTCATCCTTGAACAACGCCACATGCGGCACGCCGTCCTCGCCGATCCAGCCGCGGTACATGCCCTCGGTGTTGAACGGTAGCGCGAAGCTGCCGTCGCTGCCGAGCGCGATCGCACCGCCGTCGCCGCCGGCCTTGGGGATGTCGGTGTTGATCACGCCTTCGGAGGCTTGGCGGATGCTTTGCCCGGCGTACTGCACGCGCGCGCAGATCTCGTGCGCGGCCACCGCGCGGATGTAGTACTCGCCCCAGCCGGTGCCCGAGACCGCGCAGCGCGCGTTGGCGTAGGTGCCGGCGCCGATGATCGGCGCGTCGCCGACACGGCCGTAGCGCTTGTTGGTCATGCCGCCGGTGGACGTGCCCGCGGCTAGACGGCCTTGCGTGTCCAGCGCGACCGCGCCGACGGTGCCGAAATGCTTCGCCGTTTCGATGTCTTCGTGAGCCTGGCCGGAGGCTTCTTCCTTCAGCGCCTTCTGCAGCTGCTGCCAGCGCTTGTCGGTGCGGAAGTACGAAGGCTCCACCAGGGTCGCGCCGTTTTCCTTCGCGAAGGCCTCGGCGCCGTCGCCGGTCATCATCACGTGCCTGGATTTCTCCATCACCGTGCGCGCGAGCAGGATCGGGTTCTTGACCCGATGCACGCCGGCGATCGCGCCGGCGCGCAGACTGGCGCCGTCCATCACCGCCGCGTCGAGTTCGTTCTTGCCGTCGTGGGTGAACACCGCGCCGCGGCCGGCGTTGAACTGCGGCGCGTCCTCCAGCACGGTGATGGCGGCGGTGACCGCGTCCAGCGCCGGCTTGCCGGCGGCCAGCTGCGCATGGCCGGCGCGCAGCGCCTGCTCCAGCGCGGCGCGCGCGTCTTTTTCGTCCTGCTCGCTCAGGCCGGCGCGTTCGACTCCGGCGCCGCCGTGGATCACCAGCACCGGTTGCGCGGCCAGCGCGGCCGGCGCCATCGCCAGCGACAACGCGACCGACAATGCGACCGATCCCAGCAAACGATTCGAGCAGCGGCGGCGCGACAGGTTCTTCATCTTTCGGCTCCAGGGGCGGGACGGGCAGTCGGGGCCGGCGCGCTCAGGCGGTCGGCTCGCGGCGGATCAGTTGCCCGGATTCGACATCATAAAGCTCCGAGAACGCCGGTCGTTCGACCTTGAAGTCGCGCATGCGCAATGTGCTGTCCGCGCCGACGCCGATCAC
This sequence comes from Lysobacter gummosus, assembly GCF_001442805.1. Taxonomy (NCBI): domain Bacteria; kingdom Pseudomonadati; phylum Pseudomonadota; class Gammaproteobacteria; order Lysobacterales; family Lysobacteraceae; genus Lysobacter; species Lysobacter gummosus. The sequence continues at coordinate 285,257 of NZ_CP011131.1, forward strand.
CGGCACCGCGCGCAGGCTCAGCGGCTCGCCCTGCGCGTAGACATCGGCGCGCAGGCTCGGCCGCACCAGCCAGACTTTGCCGCCGTTGCCGCTGAACACGCGGCCTTCGCCCTGCGCGTCGATGCACAGCGCGGTGTATTCGTCGATGCCCAGGCCGACAAGGTCGCTGCGGCGATGATCCTGCGACAGCCGCGCGAGGAAGGCGATCAGCCGGCCCAGGCGGTCGCGCTTGCCGAAGTGGCTGTCGGTGATGACCCGCTGCAGATACGGCAGGTGCAGGAAATCGTCGACCAAGGTCAGCTTCGGCCCGGTGGGATCGTTCAATGCCGTCTGCGAAACCAGACTGCCGCCGTCCATGGCGCCGTAGGCGTAGGCGCCCAGGATCGCCAGCCCGGCGCTGGTGCCGCCGATCGGCTTGCCCGCGCGCACGTGGGCGTCGAGCGCGCGCGCCAGCGGCGTGCCTTTCCAGTAGCGCACATAGCGCGATTGATCGCCGCCGGCGATGAAGATGCCGTCGGCGCCGCGCACGATTTCGAGCACGCGCGGATCGCTGGCGGCGCGGCGATTTTCGAACACCAGGGTCTGCGCGGCGGTGATGCCGCCGAGGTCGCGGAAGAATTCGTTCTGCGCTTCGGCCGCGCCGGACGCGCGCAGGATCACGATGCGGCCGTGACCGGCGCGCTCGATCATCCAGGCGAAGGCCTCGCGCGGCCAATCGCCGCCGCCGACCAGCATCATCCCGGCGCGCGTCGGCGCCGGCCGCGGCGCGGCGAGGTCGCCGATCTGGTAGTAGCGGTAGCCATCGCGCTGCGCGTCGTCGGCGGGCACCGCGCTCGCGGGCGCCGTCGCTGGCACCTGCGCCGCAGCGCTGCCGCTCGCGCACAGCCACGCCAGCATCAGCGCCATCGCGCCCCCACACCACCTCGACGAACCCTGCATGCTCAGTCTCCGGACGGATCGTTAGCCATGACGAAGCAGGGCGCAACGATCCCCCACGACGCTCGCGCATCGGCCGTGAGCGGCGCGCGGGCATGACGGCGGCCCCGGCGCTGGGCTAAGGTCGGCGCATGGACACCGCCCTCGACGCCTGGTTCACCAGCGAAATCCTCGTGCACGAAGAGGCGCTGGTGCATTACCTGCGGCGCTGGTGGTCGCAGGGCGACGAGGTCCACGACCTGCGCCAGGAAGTCTATGTGCGGGTCTACGAGGCCGCGGGAAAATCCCGCCCGCGCCAGCCCAAATCGTTTCTGTTCGCGACCGCGCGGCACCTGATGACCGACCGCTTGCGCCGCGGGCGGGTGGTGTCGATCGAGCCGGTGGGTGATTTCGAGTCCTTGAACGTCTTGGTAGATGAGGTCTCTCCCGAACGCCGGCACGGCGCGCGGCAGAACCTGCGGCGCCTGGCGGAAGCCTTCGACCGCCTGCCCGAACGTTGCCGGCAGGTGGTGTGGCTGCGGCGGGTGGAGGAATTGCCGCAGAAACAGGTGGCGCTGCGCATGGGCATTACCGAGAAGACCGTGGAGAAACAGATCGCCAAGGGCATGCGCCTGCTCGCCGAGCACTACTACGGCGGTGCGCAGGCCCTGGCCGACATGGCGCCGGCGAGCGCGATCGAGGCAGGCGAGGGCGCGGGGACGGGGCGCTTGAAGCGGGACGAAGCGCGGCCGCCGGCATCGCCGCGCGCGGCCGCGCAGCAGGTTCGGCAGGACAACACGCGGCAACCGCCGGACGACAGGAATCGCGGACATGGCAGGAAGCAGACAGATTGAACAGGCGGCCGCCGATTGGCTCGCCCGCCGCGACAGCGGCGATTGGTCGGCGCAGGCGCAAGCGCAACTCGATGCCTGGCTGGCGGAATCGACCGCGCACCGGGTCGCGTTCCTGCGCCTGAGCGCGGCCTGGAGCGAGGGTGGCCGGCTCAAGGCGCTGGCGGCGGGAACCGAACCGGGGCAGATGCCCGAGCGCGGCGCGTGGACGGCGCCGCCGTTCGCGGCGCGCGCCGAACCCGCGGCCGGTGCCGACGATGGCGATACCGACGCCGCTCAACCCGCGGCGGCGGGATCGCCGGCGCGCGCGGATGCGCTGGTGTTCGCGCCGCGTCCGCGCGCGCCTCGCCGCTACGGCGCGCGTTTGGCCGCGGCCGCTGCGGTGGGCGCGGTCGCCTTGTCGATGTTTTGGGGCTGGTCGCTTTACGGCAAGGTCGAGCAGGCCTCGTATCGCACCGCCATCGGCGATCTGACGACCGTGCCGCTGGCCGACGGCTCGCGCGCCACGCTCAGCAGCGACAGCCGCATCGAGGTCGCCTTGTCGCGCGCGCAGCGCCGGGTCGAGCTGCGGCAGGGCGAAGCCTTCTTCGATGTCGCGAAAGATCCGGGCCGGCCGTTCGCGGTCGAAGCCGGCGGCCGCCGCGTGGTCGCGGTGGGCACGCATTTCTCCGTGCGCCGCGACGGCGGCGATCTGCGCGTGGTGGTGACCGAGGGCACGGTGCGCCTGGAATCGGAACCCATCGACGGCCATCGCCAGCCGACCACGCTGTTGCCGGCCGGCAGCATCGCCCTGGCCGGTCCCAACGGCGTGCTGGTGCGCAGCGTGTCGGTCGATGAGGCCGAGCGCGTGGTGGATTGGCGCAACGGCTATCTGGTGTTCCGCGACACGCCGCTGGCCGCGGCCGCGGCCGAGTTCAACCGCTACAACGCGCGCAAGCTGGTGATCGGCGACGCCGCCGCCGGCGAGTTGCGCGTGGGCGGCAATTTCCGCTGGTCCAATGCCGAGGTCTTCGTCGGCCTGCTGGAACAGGCGATGCCGGTGCGGGCCGAGCGCTTGCACGACCGGATCGTGCTGCACAGCCGTTGAGCGCCGCGCGCGGTATTTATCCGCGCCGGTTCTCAGTCGCGCCAGTGCGCGCTGTCGCACGCGCATCCCGATAGGCAGACTGCGCGCCGCGCGCGGCGGCTTTGCCCGGCGCGCGTGCGGGATTTGCCGAGTTCGTTCGTCTGATAACAAGGGCGCGGTCAGCGCCGACTGGGGAGGGGAAAGCCGATGGTGGGTCGTCTTCGTGTGCTGCTGTTGAGTCTGGCGTGTAGCGCCGCCCTGTCCGCGCAGGCGCAAGGTGTGGCGGTGAACATTCCCGCCGGCGATCTGGTGACCGCGCTGGATGCGCTGGCGCGGCAATCGGGCGTGCAGTTCGTCTACTCGGCCGATCAGCTCAAGGGCCTGCGCACCCAGGGCGTGCACGGCAGCATGGCGCCGGCCGACGCGCTCGACCGTCTGCTGCGCGGCAGCGGCTACGCCGCGCGCCGCGATGCGTCCGGGGCGATGGTGATCGTCAAGAGCGCCGCTCCCGCCGCGCCGCCGCGGCCGCGCAACACGCCGCGCACGCCCGACGGCGCGGCCGCGGACATGCCGGTGATGACCGAGCTGGAAAGCATCCAGGTCACCGGTTCGCGCATTCCGCGCGCGCAGATCGAAGGCCCGGCGCCGGTCACGGTGATGACCGCGCAGGAGATCAAGGCCAACGGCTTCACCACCGTGCCCGACGTGCTGCGCGCGATGACCCAGAACGGCGGCGAGACCCAGAGCCAGCAGTCGGCCAGCGGCGCCGACTTCTCGCCCGGCGCGCAGCAGGTCGATCTGCGCGGGCTGGGGCCCAACCACACCCTGGTGCTGGTCAACGGCCGCCGCATCGCCGACTTTCCGATGCCGTTCAAGGGCCGCAGCAATTTCACCGACATCTCCAATATCCCGCTGGGCATGGTCGATCGGATCGAAATCCTGACCGGCAGCGCGTCGGCGATCTATGGCTCCGACGCGATCTCCGGCGTGGTCAACTTCATCCTCAAGAAGCAGGCCGACGGCACCACGGTGGATATGCGCATGGGCGAGACCACCCGCGGCGGCGGCGAGTCGTTCAACCTCAGCGTGTCCAGCGGTTACAGCCGCGATCGTTTCAGCGCGATCTACGGCTTCGAGCTGCAATCGCAGAATCCGCTGTGGGCCTACGAGCGCGCGCGCCAGGACTCGACGCGCGATGCGCCCACCGATTCCGCGCGCGCGGCGCGGCGCGCGTTCCTGCGTACCAACTGGGACGACGAATACCTCGACCCCGGCGCTGCCTGCGATGGGCTGGCGCGGCTCAACGGCGGCACCACCCATCGCGCTTCGCGTCCGGGCTGGGGCGCCGACGGCGAGGACGGTTTCTATTGCGGCAGCGAAGAAGCGATCGGCTACGGCACCATGATCAGCGAGCGCGAGGGCGTGAACGCCTACGCATCGCTGAGCTATCGCTTCGACAACGACACCGAATGGTTCGCCGATGTGCAGCTGGGCTATCACAAGCTGTCGATGTTCCGCGACGTCAGCAACTGGAGCTACCAGGCGCCCGATGGCAACGAACAAGGCTATTTCTTCAACCAGGCCACCGATCAGGTCGAGTACTGGCAGCGCCAGTTTTCCCCGGAGGAAATGGGCGGCCTGAGCGCCGGCACCATCCGCAACCGGCAGAAGACCTTCAGCCTGACCACCGGCTTCAAGGGCCGCTGGGGCGAGCATTGGGATTGGGAAACCGCGCTGAGCCATTCGCAGTATCAATCCACCATCAGCTGGCCGCAGATCGTCGCGTCCAAGGCCAACGATTTGTTTCTGGGCCCGCAGCTGGGCACCGACGACGACGGCTTTGCGATCTTCAATGCCGATCCCGAGCGCCTGTATCGCCCGTTGACCCGCGCCGAGTACGACTCGATCGCCGCGCGCACCACCTACCGGCCCAAGTCGCGCACCGACGCGCTGTCGCTGACCTTCACCAACACCGAGCTGTTCACCCTGCCGGCCGGCGCCGCCGGTTTCGCCGGCACCCTGGAAGTCGGCAACCAGAGCTACAACCTGCGGCCCGATCCGCTGGCCACGCAGTACTACTACTACAGCTGGCGCGACGCCGACGGCCACGGCAGCCGCGATCGCTGGGCGGCGGCCGGCGAATTGCGCCTGCCTTTGCTCGACAGCCTGAATTTCAGCCTCGCCGGCCGTTACGACCAATACCGCTACAGCGGCCACAGCATCGACAAATTCACCTACAGCGCCGGCCTGGAATGGCGCCCGGTCGAGTCCTTGCTGCTGCGCGGTTCCTACGGCACCGCGTTCCGCGCGCCGGATCTGCATTACCTGTATGCCGGCGAAGGCAATTCGGAATCCTCCGGCGTGGACTACTACCGCTGTCGCAGCGAGGAGCCGGGCACCGAGTTGAGCGATTGCTCGTTCTCGGACGAAAACGTGGTGGTGACCCGGCGCGGCAACCGCAAGCTCGATCCGGAGACCAGCACCGCCTGGACCGCGGGCCTGGTCTGGTCGCCGCTGGCCAATCTGGATTTCTCGCTCGACTACTTCAACATCGACTTGCGCGACCAGGTGCAGGACCTTCGCATCGACGGCATCTTGCAGGACGAAGCCAGCTGCCGCCTCGGCCAGCGCCCGGACGGCAGCGCGGTGGAGGCGAATTCGCCGACCTGTATCGATGCGTTGGCGCGCGTGGGCCGCAGCGACGACGGCAGCCTCTACAGCGCCTTCGTCAATCCGATCAACATCGCCCGCGAGCGCACCAACGGCGTGGATTTCAACGCGCGTTACCGCCTGGAAACCTCGATCGGCACGTTCCGCTTCAACGGCAACTACAGCTGGGTGCGCGAACACGAAAGCCAGCAGTACGCCGGCGACCGGGTCGAGGATCAGTTCGCGGTCAACAGCGGCTTCGACATTCCGCGCAACAAGGCCAGCGCCAGCGTGAGCTGGGACAAGGACCGCTGGACCGCGACCTTGCACGGCGAGCGCCTGGGCAAGTTGCCCAACTACGACTCCTACCAGGAAAGCTACGACCCGGCCGACGGCGGCAGCCCGTGGGTCGGCGCGACCTACCGCTACAACCTGTCGCTGCAGTACCGCTTCACCGATCACGCCCAGCTGGCGCTATCGGTGACCAACCTGTTCGACAAGCTGCCGCCGAAAGACGCCAGCTACAGCAGCTACCCGTATTACGACGTGTCCTGGTTCGACACCGTCGGCCGCCAGGTGTTCGTGCAATACACGCACAAGTTCGGCGGCAGCGCGCTTTGATTGCCTGACGTGTCGCCGCAGGGACGCGGCGGCGCGACTTTCACGGCAACGCGGCGGTCAAAACGGACGGCGTCGCCGCGCGCGGCGACAGCCGGATCAGCGCTCGCCGCCCGGCGTGCGCGCCACCACGAAGATGCGGCGGAATTCGAACCACGTCGTGCCGTCGCCGCGCGGCGGATAGGCGCGGTCCAGCATCGGCGCCAGTTCGGCGCGAAAGCGCTGCCAACCGGCCGCATCCAGCGCCGCCTTGACCGGCCGCAGCGCGGTGCCGGTGATCCATTCCAGCACCGCGTTATCGCCCGACAGGCGCTGCACGTAGCTGGTTTCCCAGGCATCGACCATGCAACCCAGCGAGGCCAGACGCTCGGCGTACTGCTTGGGCGAATCGACCGCGTCGTCTTCGCGCAGCCCGACCTCGCGCAGTCGCTCGGCCCATGCCGCGCTCGCGGCGAGTTCGCGCGTGAGCACATGCGAGGGCGCATCGAAATTGCCCGGCACCTGGATCGCGATCCACGCGCCCGGCGGCAACTCGCGCACCCAGCGTTCCAGCAATTGCCGGTGCTCGGGCACCCACTGCAGCACCGCGTTGGAGATCACCACGTCGGTATCGACCTTGGGCGTCCACTCGCGCACGTCGATCAACTCCGCGGCGATCCCGGCCTTGCGCGCGGCCTCGACCATCTCCGGCGAGTTGTCGCTGGCTTCCAGTCGCGCCTCGGGCCAGCGCTGCGCCAGCGCGAGCGTCAGATTGCCGGGGCCGCAGCCCAGATCGACCACGCGGCGCGGACGTTGGATGCCGATGCGCGCGGTCAGATCGAAGAACGGCCGGCCACGCAGGTCGGCGAAGTCGAGATATTTGCCGGGATCCCACATGCGATGGCTCCATCGAAGGCTGCGATCGCGGCACTATACGAGCGGCCGGTCTAGGCGGCGTGTGCGGCGGTTTGCGCGGCGTGGCCGTACGCCGTTCGCTGTCGCGACGGTAGGCGCGCGCATCGGTGGAATGCTGCCGCGCGCCGCACTACGATCGACTTCGGCCGCATGCATCGGCCGCATCGACGGGTTTCAAGGAGGAACCATGCTGACTCGAATGAGCTTGCTGTTCGCGCTGTCGGCCGTAGCGCCGGTGCTGCCGGCCGCGGAGGTCACGCAGATCGTGACCGACCTGGCGTACAAGGCCGACGAATACCCGGGCAGCGAGTATCGCCGCGGCGTCGATCAGGCCTCCGCCTACGTCCGCGAGGGACGGCCCAGCGCGGCCTGGAACGTGCTGCAGCCCGGGATGTTGTACTGCGACGGCAAGCGCAACACCGAGACGGAGATTTTCTACAGCGTCGCCGACAAGGCCGAAGAGCGCGAACTGCGCGATCGGGCGCCGCCCGGGACGACGGTGACCTTCGTCGATTGGGCTTGTCCGTTGACCTACAAGCAGGCGGCGTTCCTGGCGATCGATACGAACGAGCCCGAACGCGCGCGGGCCTTGCTCGACCGCGCCGAGGCGATCGCGCCGCATTGGGCCGATGTCCTGGCCGAACGCGCATATCTGACCGGCCACCAAGGCGACTGGCCGGGCGCATTGGCGCTGTATCGCAAGGCCCAGGCCTTGGCGCAGCGGTATTCGGCTTCGGCGCAGACCCGCGCGTTGATCCTGCGCGGCATCGGCTACGCGCTGGTCGAGGCCGGCGATCTGGATGGCGCGGCGCAGGCGTATCGCGACTCGCTCAAGCTCGATCCGGACAGCGAGGTCGGCAAGAAGGAGCTCCAATACATCCAGGAGAGGAAGGCTGCGGCTGACCGAAGCGATTAACCCCGGTGGCATCGTCGGCCGGACCTGCGAGCACGTGAAGCCCCTCCCGCAGAGACTTCGAACCGGCGCATGTCGTCGAAAGACCTCGCGGAGCGAAGTCATTTTGTCGAGCCGTGGTGTTGTCTTGGGGCCGGACACGAATTGCCTCCCCCGGCGCTCGCAGCCCCTGAGATACCTCCGGGTTCCAATGGCCCCGGCGCCCGTCTACCGGCGCGGCAGCTATCTCGTTCAGCAAATTCAGCTTCATCCCGAAAGCCCCTAAACTTTTCAAAAAAAGTGCCGAGAAGTCCATTGAGAGCCGCAAGAGCTGCGGCAACAACGGAACGGATAGGCACATGGTCGCGATCGTCACAGGGAATGGTCTGGGTCTGCAGTCGTCTTCGGCGCTGGGACTCGGCGGCAGGGGGCAGGTCGGCAGCGCGGGCTTCGGCAAGAGCGGCGAACAGGTGTTCGTCAACGCCGCGACCGGCAACCTGATCCTGCGCGACCGCGACCAATGGCTGCTCGGCCGCGGCGTGGACGCCGAGCTGTACCGGGCCTACAACAGCCAGGCGCAGCTGGTCGGCGAGGCTTGGCGCTCGGGCACCAGCAAGCAGGTCAACGGGCTGACCGGCACGGTCAACACGGCCGGCAGCACGGTCACGCGCACCGACTGGGACGGCAGCCGCACCACTTACGCCTGGGACACGGCGCGTTCGCTGTACGTGGCGACTTCCGGCGCCGGCACCCGCGACACCCTGGCCTGGGACGGCGGCACCCAGCGCTGGACCTGGACCCAGGGCGGCAGCCAGCTGATCGAACGCTATGACGCCACGAAGAACGGCCGGCTGTTCGAAAGCGTCGATCGCGACGGCAACGCCGTGCAGTACAGCTACAACGCCGCCGGCTCGCTCAGCCAGGTGGCGACCGCCGCCGGCGAGACGACGATTCTCGACTACGACGGCTCCAACCGTCTGAGCAAGGTCCGCACCGTCACCCAGAACGGCGCCGGCCCCCAGACCTCCACCGCGGTGCGCTACAGCTACGACGGCAGCGGCCGCCTGAGCACGGTGACCCTGGACCTGAGCCCGGACGACAACAGCGTCAGCGACGGCAAGGTCTTCACCAGCACCTACGCCTACGACGGCAGCAGCGCGCGCATCGCCTCGATCACCCAGTCCGACGGCGCCAAGGTCGCTTTCACCTATCAGCTGGTCGGCAGCGATTACCGCGTCGCCAGCATCGCCCAGACCAGCGACACCGGCGTGCTGCGCACGACCACGCTGAGCTACGACGTCGCCAACCGCCGCACCACGATCACCGATCCGCTGGGCCAGGACACGATCCTGAGCTACGACGACCAAGGCCGCTTGCTGCAGACCAGCAGCCCGGCGGTGGCCGGCGTGCGCCAGACCCAGGTGTTCACCTACAACGCCGACGGCCAGGTCGCGACCATCCGCGACGGTCTCAATAACGAGGTGAAGTACACCTACGATGCGGCCGGCAACCTGATCAAGCAGGAAGACGCGATCGGCACGATCGTCGAGCGCACCTTCGGCAGCGACAACCAGTTGCTCAGCGAAACCGTGTCCGGCCCGAACACGGTCACCGCGACGACGCGTTACGTCTACGACGCCGAGCAGCACCTGCGTTTCAAGATCAGCGCCGAAGGCCGGGTGACCGAGCTGCGTTACAACGCCGCCGGCCAACAGACCGGCCTGCTGACCTATTCCGAAGGAAAGTACACCGGCAGCGACTTCAGCGAAGCCGCGGTGGTCAGCTGGGTCGGCGCGAACGCGCGCATCGGCGAACGCACCGACACCGCCTACGACTTCCGCGGCAACGTCAGCAGCGTGACCCGATACGGCACGCTGGCCGCCGACGGCAGCGGCGTGACCGACGACAAGACGATCCAGAGCCGCTACGTCTACGACGAGCAAGGCCGCCTGTTGCAGCACTACGCCGGCCCGATCGGCAACCCCGACGTCGAACAATTCACCTACGACGGCCTGGGCCGCGTGCTGAGCGCGACCGCGTTCAACGACAGCATCACGCTCACCCAATACGACGACGCCCAGCGCCGCACCATCGTCAGCTTCAGCAACGGACTGGTCCGTACCTCGACCTACAACCACGCCGGCGAATTGATCGCGCTGGCCGAGTCCGGCAGCGGCGGCACGGTGCTGTCGCAAGTGCGCTACCACTACGACGCCGACGGCCGTCTGCGTATGACCGAAGACGCGCTGGGCGCGAAGACGCATGTGCTGTACGACGAAGCCGGCCGGCGAGTGGCAGAGATCGATTCGGCGGGCGCGCTGACCGAGTATCTCTACGACGCGAATAATCAGGTCATCAAGACCACGCGCTACGCCAATGCGGTGAGCGCCGCCGGCCTGGCGTCGCTGATCGACGGCAGCGGCAAGCCGAAGCAGACCACGACGGTGAGTGGGCAGACGGTTGCGCTGACCTTGGCGAATGCGGGGGTGAAGCCGGCGGTGGATGCGGTCAATGATCGCAATGAGTGGCGGTTTTACGATTCAGCCGGTCGTCTGTTCAAGACGGTCGGCGCCGACGGCGCACTGACCGAGTACACCTACGATGCGGCATCGCGGCTGATTCGTTCGCGGGTTTACGACATCCGCGTGAATATGACCACGTTCCGTGCGAATCCGACCTCGGCGAACGCGGTCTCGGCCTTCCCCTCGCCTCCGACAGATCTGATCACGCGCTATTACTACAGCGCCGATGGACTTCTGATCGGCGTCATGGACGGCACGGGCGGTTTTACCGAAACTAAGTACGACGGCGCCGGACGCAAAGTCAAAACCATCACTTACTGGCAGTCCGCGAACGAGAACCTGCTCGACGCGGGCACCTTGGATCAGTTGCGGCCGACGACCAGCGCGCTAGATATCCATACTTATTTCAACTACGACAGCCGCGGATTGCTGATTTCGCAGATCGACGGCGAACGTTACCTCACCCGCTACGAATACGACGCGCAGGGACATGTAACTCAGCGAATCCGCGGCGAACGGGTCTCGGAAGCTTCGCTGAAGGGCACTCGCACACTCAATGGCTCGTTCAACGCGCGCATGGAGACCTTCGGTGGTTTCCCGCAAGTCAAGGTTTGGGTCGATAACGCGCTGGCTGCGACCGTCACCCTGGACAGCGCCACCTACAAGACTTACAACTTTTCCGCTAATGTCGCACGTGAAAGAAATCACGACGTTCGCTTGGAATTCATTATCTCCACCGGCAGCAGCGTATGGATCAATGCGGCTGAATTCTCCGGAGTTTCTTTCGATGCGGGCGGGCATTCGAACTGGACGTCGCCCGGCTCTTCCACCGTGCAGCAGTATCCTTCCGGCGAGGTGGCAGCGTATGGCGATCTGCTGGCCGTCTGGTCGACGCCGGATCCGCAGAGCGAATGGCCGGTATTCCCCGATTCGCTCGATGTCACATTGCCCGGCGTGCTGGAGAAAACCAGCTTTACCTACGACACCGACGGACGTCTGCTGAGCAAGACCGAATTCTCGTCCAGCGGAAATGTCGAATCGCGATATGCATACGACAGTCAGGGTAATCTGATCGCGGAGAACCGTGCCGACCGCAAGGCACAATACCGCTTCGATCTGCAGGGCCGTCTGACCGCCCAACTCAGCGGCGAAGGCGTCAAGGCGCTGCAGGCGCTCGGCGCAAATCCGACGCAGTCCGCTGTGGACGCGATCTGGGCCGATTGGGGCGTGCGTTATCAGTACGATACCGCCGGCCATCGCACCGCGATGATCGATGCGTTAGATCGCTCGACCTTGTTCTACTACGACGCGCAGGGCCGCTTGACGCACACGGTCAGCGCAGCCGGCGAAGTGACCGAACAGCGCTACAACGTTTTCGGCGAAGTCTCGCAGAGCATCGTCTACGCCTTGCGCCTGACCTCGCTGTCGCTGGGCCAGATGCACGGCGGTCAGATGAGCCAGAGCGAGCGCGACGCGATCGCCGCGCTGGACAACGACAAGGCCAGTCGCACCACGCTGAGCTATGCGGTGACCGGACTGCTGTCGCGCACGATCGATGCGTTGGGCGCATACACCGATCGCACATACACCACCTTCGGTGCGATCGATACAGTGACGCGTTGGAGCGATTTTGGGCGCAGCCAATCCAAGCTGATCGAGACCGATCATAACTACGATCGCGCCGGCCGCGAAGTCAATGTCATCGAGGACTCTGCCGGCAGCGGCAACCAACTGAAGCTACGCACCACCAATAACTACGATGCTTTCGGCCGGGTGGTCACCCGCTATGTGCAAGGCGCCGATGGCGCTCTGAAGAACGTCGTATCAAAATCCTACGACCGCCGAGGTCAGGTGCTTAATGTCAAGGATCGTGATTCGGATACATCCAACTATTTTCTGAGCTACGATGCCTTCGGCAATGTGCTTACGCGTGGCGAATTCACCTCGCCGGGCGTGCAGACCTTTACGACCTACAGCTACACCGCGTTCAATCGCGAGATCCAGGTCACTACCGCCGAAGGCGTACAGACCAAGACCCGCTATAATGAGTTCGGCCAAGTCGTTGAGCTGATCGATGGCCGCGGCAATAGCACCACTTACGAGTACGATCTCGACGGTCGCCTGATTCGCTCCACCGATCCGGCCGGCACTGTCTCTACCCGTTACGACCAGGCCGGGCAGGTGATCGAGACCACCGATGCCCGTGGTGTCAAGAGCACTTTCGAGTACGACGCGGTCGGCCGCGTGTTGACCCGTACCTTCGATCCGACCGGTCTGGCGATCAAAACCAAGTACGAGTACGACGCTAAAGGCCAGCTGGTCCGCATCACCGATCCACTCGGCACGGTCTCCGAGACGCGTTACGACCTCAATGGCCAGAAGGTCGCGGTCGTGGTCGATGCCGGCGACGGCCGCTTGAACCTGACCACCACGTTCGAATACGACGCGCTCGGTCAGACGGTGCAGACCACGGAAGGCGCCGGAACCGCGGCGGCCGTGGTTACCCGTTATGAGTACGACAAGGGCGGCCGCCGCACGGCGACGATCCTCGACCCGAACGGCTTGGCGCTGACCACGCGTTACACCTACGATGCGGCCGACATGGTCGTGGCGAGCACCGATGCCAACGGCCAGGTGACGCGCTATGTCTACGATCGCAACAGCGAACTGCTACTGACCATCGACGCGACAGGTGCGGTCCAGCGCCGCGATATCGATCGCGTCTTGGGACGTTTCCTGGGTGTCACCCAATTCGCCAAGCCGATCGACCTGACCGGTTTGGGCCTGAAGGTCACGTTGGCCGAGATCCAGGCTCGATTGCAGCCGCAGACCGGCGTTGACCGGACGACTCAGCAAATCTTCGATGCCGACGGCCGCCTGCGCTACGCCATCGACAGTCAGGGTTACGTTACCGAGTTTGTTTACGACGCCTCGAACAACATCGTCCGCACGATTGCTTATGCCTTCGCGATATCTTCCTGGACCAACATAACGGCGCAGACAGTTTCCGGTCTGCTGTCGGAACAGACTTCGGTGATGCACGCGAAGGATCGTCAGACCCAGACGATCTACGATGCGGCCGGACGCGCGGTGTTCCAGATCGACGCGGGGCGCTTCGTCACCCGCAACAAGTACGATGCCAATGGCAATTTGATCGAGCGTGCTCGCTTTGTCACCGAGTATCCGGCTGCGTCGGCGACGACGTTACAGTTGCTGGACGCCTGGGCTGCAGGCCAAGCCACAAATGCGACCGCTGAAGAGCACTGGATCTACGATGCAGCCAGCCGGGTGATTTGGCAGGTGGATTCCGGTGGCCGCGCTACGCGTCATACCTACGATGCCGCTGGTAATCGCCGGATGAGCACTCTCTTTCTGCATCTGGCTTCGGAATCGAAGCGGCCCAGCGCCTATACGATGCAGGGAATGGCTGCCTGGAGCGCTTTGTACGGGTTCGAAGAAGCGCGTTACACCAACCAGACCACGATGTGGTTCTACGATGCGGCTGGGCGGAATGTTCTCAGCTACGACGCCTCGGATCGATTCACCGAAACTGGATACGACGCGGTGGGGCGCGCGATATCTTCCTCGCGTTACGATCGAGGGTGGGGCGCGAGCAATCCTCCGGTAACGCTGGACACCGCCGTCGCCGACTTGCGGGTATTCCTCACTTCAGAGGGCAGCACGAGTAAGACCACCCAGTATCGCTACGACGCGGCGGGCCGTTTGTCCGACACCATCGATGCGATCGGCGGCGTGCGCCATTATCAGCGTGACGGCCTAGGCCAGGTGATCGCCGAATTCGCGGCTTGGGGTACCGCTGAACAGGTCGTGACGCGCCGCAGCTACGATGCGGTCGGGCAGTTGGTGGAGGAAGCTTCCGCGGCCGATACGGCCGAGGCATCGCGTAAACGCTTTGTTTACAACGCCTTCGGTCAAGTCGTCGCCAGCATCGATCCACGTGGCGTAGAGTTGGCCGAATCCGATTCGGCGTGGGCGTTGGACCAGCGATATTCGCTGGGCTATAGGAACGAAACGGGAGCTGCCCTACGCGCGGCGGACCTGAGCGCCGCGCAGAAGACGGCGTTACTGGCGCGGTATACCAGCCGTTCGAACTACGACGTCAGCGGACGTCTTGTCGAATCCATCGACCCGCATGGCGGCACGGTCGCGCGTGATTACGACGGTTTTGGCAATGTGATCCGAGTTGTCGACGCGATGGGCCGGGCCGGCTTGTTCTTCTACGACGCGCTCGGACGCGTAACCCATCAGGTCGATCCGGAAGGCTACCTGACCCGTACTGAGTACGATTTCCAAGGTAACGCCAGCAAGGTCCACCGATACTTCGAGCGGATCGATTACAACTTCCCCGCCCACGGTGTGCCGTCCACGCCTGCGGGAGCGGTGGCAACTACGCAGATGGAGTATGACCTCGCCGGCCGACTGGTACAGGTCACCGATGCACAGTCGCATGTCGAAACGTATGCATATGACCACTACGGCTTCGGCAAACGTACCCGGTTTACCAACAAGCTGGGTGGCACGACCCACTACTCGTACGACAGGCTCGGTCGCCTTCTTAGCGAACGGCTTCCGGTCACTGCGGCGGCCCGTGTCGGGGGGGCGCCGGATTTTGTCGTCAACTACTATCAGTACGACGCGCATGACAACCTGACTCGCCTGTCGGAAGGAGGCGAAAGCGCCGATTCACGCGATACCTATTTTTCTTACGACGGCTTGAATCGCAAGGTATCCACTAGGGTAGACGTGGCGGTCGTTTGGGGTGAAACCATAGCGGTCGAGAAAATAAAATATGACACCCGCGGCAATATGATCGAAAAGATCGGCGCCAACAACGCGCGCACGGTCTACTACTACGATGCCAATAACCGTCAGGTCGGCCAAGTTGACAGCAATGGCCTGTTGACGCTCAACGAGTTCGATGCCGCCGGCAATCTGATTCGCACGCGCGCGTTCGAGAACCCCGTCGCGTTGCCGGTCGGCTGGGCGTTGCCGTCGGCGCCGATCAACCCGGCGACCGGCAAGCCCGATCAAGTGCGCGAGACGCGATTCAGCTACGACGCCAACGGCCGCCGCATCGGGTCGCGGGTGATGAACGTGCTGTATGGCGGAATCGGTCCCGATTCCAGCGATCCGACCAAGCAGACTTACCACATCGATGCAGGCGACATCGTCGAGACATGGACCTACGATCTGGGTGGCCGTCTGGTCGAGCACCGCGACGGCAACGGCAATCTCACCCAGACCTATTACAACGCGCTAGGCCAGAAGCGCCTGGAGATCGACGGCGAAGGTTATGCGGTCAAGTGGGATCGCGACGCCGAAGGCAATGTGCTGACCGAGACCCGGTATGCCCAGCGTCCGGCCACGCCCGCGGGCAACGAATCGGCTGAGCAGATCATCGCCGGCTGGCCGACCGATGCGGAGAACGATCGCGTCACCGTCTACACCTACGACAAAATGGGCCGGCGCCTGAGCGAATCGCGACTCAATGTCGATTATGGCGTCGTCGATACCGGTACTGGCGGGCTGACGCAGATCGACAACGGCACCGCGACTACGGTCTACGCCTACGACGCCGCCGGCAACCTTCTCAAGCGCACCGACGCCAACGGCAGTGTGTTCGGTTGGGAGTACGACAAGATCGGCCGCAACACCGCGGCGATCCTGCCGGGCTTCGTCGATTACGCGGGCCGCTACGTGACCGCGCGCACCGAGTACAGCTACAACGGTTTGAACCTGGTGCTGAAGGAGACTCGTCGCGGCGCCGGTAACGATGGCGATCAGGTCACCAGCTACGTCTATGGCTCGGGCGGTCGCCTGCTGTCCAAGACCAATGCGATGAACTACACCACGCGCTTTGGTTACGACGTGGTCGGCAACATGACCAGCATGAGCTATCTGCGTACCGACTCGGCCGGCGGGCAACGCACTGAGACCGTGCAGTTGAGCTTCGACGAAAACAACCGTGAAATTAGCCGCGTCACCGTCGGCAGCGACGGTACTCGCAGCGTCGAGCGCCGCACCGGTTACAACCTGTTCGGCGATGTGACCGGTCGCGGTACCGGGCCGAGCGGTTGGCAGGAGGTCGCCGAGTACGACCGCGCCGGTCGTATGTCCAAGGGCAATATGGACGGCGGCGTCACCCGTTTGTTCGCCTACGATCGCAACGGCAATGCCGTGGTCAAGATCGAGTCACCGTCGGTCGATCTGTCGCAAGCCCAGTGGAATCTGGAGACCATCAGGAGTCTGGCGCAAGAGCAGAAGCAAGGGTTGTTCAGCACTCTGACGCTGTACGACAAGCGCAACAACGCGGTGCAGGTGATCCAGGCGGCGATGAGCGCCGAGGGCGAGCGCCTGGGGCTGAAGCCGATCACCGTCAATCCGACCCGGCCGGGCGAAATCGCCGTGGGCGTGGGTGGCCGCATCGGTGGCGAGCGGCAGGTGCCGCAGATGGGCGAGGTCAACGGCAGTATTGTGTCGCAGCCGTCGACGACGGGCGTCGAGCTCAGCTACAACGCCTCCGGCGCACTGAGACTGGGCAACTCCTACAACGTCGAGTACATGGACGTCACCGTAACGGTAGATGTTCCCGACTTGACTGCGATCTTTGGCCAGTACGATCTGAAAGTCGTGGCTATACCGCCTCCGCTGGGCTTTCCCAAGGAGGTGTACAGCCTTGGCACTGGCACGGTATCGCTTAATTTTAACACCCAGGATGCGATCGATGGCGAAGGCTCGCTGCTTGGGCGGTTCTTCGACCGTAATCCGCATCGGATCGGCGCCTATTTGCAGGTGTACGTGGTCAAGAAGTCCACGAACGAAGAAATACTGATCAGCAAAGTCAGCTATACCCCGGTCGAGGTCGATGGCACCGTCATCCAGTGGCCGGTTTACGACGAGCATAGGTGGAACTTCGCTTTTGCCAACGCTGGTTCAGACAAGTACTTCACTTTGCTGCCGCAGCTCATCAAAGAAACCGCGCAGTTGCCCGAAGGCACTCAAGGCGGCGTAGTGCTACCGAGCGAGGCGGTCCGCACCGACATCAGCCCACAGGTCTATGTGCGCCCGATGGGTTCGAACGGGGCTTTCCAGACCCTGCCGCTAAGCCGCACCAACGACAAGGTCTTCGTCGATCCCAATGGCCTTGTGGCGGGACAGGCCTACGAAATGTTGTACGTCGCCGAGCAAAACAACGGCGTGCTGGTCCGTCGCGAGCGCTACCAGTTCGTCGCCGGCAACGGCGGCGGCATCACTCGCTTGCCGGACAACGAAGGCGCTTACTCGGCGGCCTTCCGCGCCAACGGTGTGGGCAATTTCATCTGGACCACCGACGGCCTGGACATGACCACCGTGCGTACGCGCAACGGCGTCGTGCCCAGCAGCGCCATCGTCGAGTACCGCCGCAAGGGCAGCCAGGACCCGTGGGCGGGCACCACCGCGTTGCCGAGCCAGCCGCCGTCGGCAACGCCGGGCAGCTTCCGCTGGAACACCAGCGGCATGAGCGGCGACTACGAAGTCAAGTTGAAGCTTCGCGATGGCGATGGCGTGGTCATCGAGACCATCGATGGCGATGTCAGCATCGGCGCGGCTCCGTCGGTGAACCTGGACTTCGCCAGCAACGCCGCGGTCATTACCCTGACCAATCTGCCGCCGAACGCTTCTTCGCTCAATCTGCAGGTGCTCGACGGCAGTCGCGTGGTCGCATCCGCTTCGAACCTGAGCATCGTCAACGGCGTGCTCACCCCGGCTTGGGCGATCGCGCCGGAGATTCTTGCCGAAGTCGGCGACGGCGTGCGCGACTACACGTTGCGGTTGAGCCTGACCGACAACCTGGTCGTTCCGCCGCACGTCTACGACATCACCGGCACGATCCAGGTCGGCCCGCAGCGCACGAATTTCAAACCGGTCCTCAAGCTCGACAAGCATCTGTTCACGCTGAACCTCGATCCGAAGCAGCCCGAAGGCCAAGTGCTGGTGCTGCACTATCGGCCCGAGGGCAACATCGCCGCGGCCTTCACGGAAGTGGTGATTCTGCGCGGCGCCGACGGCAAGTTCCGCTGGGACAGCCTGGACCTGATCAAGGAGTCCACCTACGAGTACTTCTACGACGTATTCCGCACCTTGGCCGACGCGCAGAACCCCGGCGCCGGCCAGAGCTTGGTGCGTAATACCGGCTACTTTTGGCCCGATCTGGACCGGCCAGCCAGCGAAGTGCGCTGGGAGTTCGGCACCATCCAGCCGTCGGCGAATCTGATCCATCGCTACCAGAGCTATAACGCCTTCGGCGAGATCGCCAACGAGACCGACGGCCGCGGCAACGCCACCACGTTGATCTACAACACGCTGGGCAAGATGGTGCGCAAGACCGATCCGGAAGCCTGGATCACCCGCGCCAACGGCTTCCAGGAACGCTATGCCACCTTCATCCAGTACGTCTACGATCTGGCCGGCAGCGTCGTCGCCTATCGCGACGCCAACGGCAACCTGACCACGCAGGCCTGGACCTACGGCGCCGCCAAGCCGACCTTGATCGGCGAGTGGCATGCCGACGGCGGTTCCAAGCGCTTCCAGTTGGACGTGTTCGGCAATCAACGCGTGGTGATCGACGAAGTCGGCCGCCGCACCGGTTATGGCTACGATCTCAACAATCGTCTGATCTGGATCGAACGGCCGAAGGCGGAGAACGAAGCGCAGATCATCGACAGTTACGCCTACGATGAACTCGATCGGCGTATCCGCCATACCAGCAGCCAGTTGGGCGCCACCACCACCGACTTCGACATCGAAGGCGAAGTCAACCGCGTGGTCACCGCGGCCGGACGCACCACCACTTACTCGGCCACCTGGGACGCGCAGGCCAACAACGGCCGCGGCGCGTGGCGCAAGGTTACGGTGCTCGCCAACAGCAAGACGTCGACCGACGTGGTCGATGTCTCGGGCCGCAAGCTGTCGCACGTGGACTTCGGCGGCAACACCTTCGTCTACGACTACAACCTCGCCGGCTTGTTGGCGCGCTCGGGCACGACCGTGTACGAGTACTACGGCAACGGCCTGATCAAGCGCATGGCCGATCAGGTCAGCGGAATCCAGGCCTATTACGAGTACGACAAGAACGGCAACCGCACCTTCGAGGGCTTCACCACACGCGGCGGCGACTGGGCCTTCCAGCAGTCCGAGGCGACCTACGACGAGCTCAATCGCCTGGTCAAGGTGATCGACCCGCGCTACGTCATCGAGTACGAATACGACGCGCAGGGCAACCGCATCCACATGAAGTCGGTCTACCACGACGGCTTGAACGGAGCGGTCAGCAAGCAGGACTACTGGTATCGCTACGACAACATGAACCGGTTCATCGTCACCATGGGGCAACTGGGTGCCGACAATCAAACGCGCGGCGCCACCGCCAACGACGAAAGCGTGAAGGTGTGGGAGGGCGTCGGCGGCGACGGCGTTGCATTGGGCTACGACGCGGCCAACCAGCGCGGCATGGCCCGGTACGCTCGAGACGGCCATACCGAACGCTACAGCTACGACCAGCGCGGCTACCTCACCGACACCGTCATCGACGACGTGTTGCGAGCGCGCCGCGTCAACGATCTGGCCGGCCGGGTCGGCGATTACTACGAGTACGACGCCAGCGGTGTGCTCAAGACGAGCACCAGTCGCGTCTGGGACAACGACAGCCTGCTGATGCAGGAGAACGACAACCTAGAGAACAAGGGCACCGTCACGTATCGTCAGGCCGACGGCACGGTCGATTTCACCGAGACCTACGGCGAAGCGACCACGCTCAAGACGACCTATACCTACGAGTGGTTCGACAGCGCCAAGCAATCAAAGATCGAAGTACAGCCCAGTAACGAGGACAGGCCGGGCTGGGCCGCGGGCTTCTCCTTGTTCGAGTACGACGCGCAGGGACGGATCAAGACCGCCCGCGACGTCGATGGCAAGCGCGCGTTCGTCTATCAGACCGATGGCGAAGGCCGCATTCTGCAGCGCGATGAGCTGCTCGGCTCCGAGATGAACCCGGACGGCACCTTCACCTCCGGCACCCAGAACCGCTTCCACAGCTACTACCTCTTCGACGACCGCCAAGTCGGCAACGTCGGCAACGACGGTATCGACCGCATCGACTACGCCAAGGAACTGGCACAGAACGAGGTTAAGTCCGGCGCCCAGAACGACGAACGCCACAAGCGCTTCACTCCGGTCGCCGGCGCCGACTTCGATGAGAACTACCTGCCGATCAACAGTCTGTACCCGACCGCGGCGCCGGGCAGTTACATCATCAAGGCCGGCGACACACTGCAAGGCATTGCCGCTGCGCTGTGGGGCGACTCGGCGATGTGGTACCTGCTGGCCGACGCCAACGGCCTGGCTCCGAACCAGCCCTTGATTCCGAACACCGTGCTGACGGTGCCGAACAAGGTCACCAACATCCATAACAACGCGAGTACGTTCAAACCGTATGACGCGGGTTCGGCGATGGGCAATACCAGCCCGACCGTGCCGGAACCGCCGCCGCCGCCGGCTGCTAAGAAGGGGTGTGGTGGGTTTGTACAAATACTGGCGATCATCGTCGCGGTCGTGGTCACCATCTACACGGCGGGCGCAGCGAGCGGTTTGATGGCCGGTGCTGGCGGCAGTGCTTTCGGCTTCGGCGCCGCGATGGGAGTGGGGCTGCAGGCCGGCGCAGGTTACTTGGCGCTGGGCGCGGCGGTTGGTTCCATCGCAAGCCAGGGCGTCTTGATCGCGGGTGGAGTGCAGGACAAATTCAGCTGGAAGCAGGTCGGGCTTGCCGCGGCGAGTGCGTTCGTCACCGCAGGCGTAACCAATCTGGGGCCTGTGGCTAGGGTTCTGGATAAGTTGCCCGCGTGGGGCGGGGCGATGGCTACGGGAGCGATCAATAGTGTTGCAAGCCAGGGTGTCAACATTCTTGCTGGCGAGCAGAAAGGCTTCGACTGGAAGGGCGTCGCAATCTCGGCGATCGGTGCCGGTGTGAGCTATGGCATCAGTCAAGCAGTGGGGCGCGCTCAGTATGGCGATCAGCAATGGGGTGACATGCTTCAAGACCCCGCTTACATGAGGAGTGTCACAAAGGCGGATTGGGGTAGGACCGCTGTTCGTGGTTTCACCAGCAATGCCATTGCGGGTGTGGTGAGTGCTGCTGCCCGCGGCAATCTGTCAGGCGGCGCGCTTGCCCAGATGGGCTTGGACGTACTTGGGAGCACGATAGGCAATAGCATTGCCGAAAGCGCTGCAGCACGTCAGCAAGCTGAGTTCGACGCTTCGGTGGCTCGTAGCGAGCTAGGAATACAAGCCGATATGGCGGCTATTGGTGAGGCTAATCTCGCGGCTACCAGTGATTATGCAATGGCGAGGATGCAGGCCAATCTAGATGGGGGGCTGCAGGCTCGGTCGGAGCAAGGACGCGCACGTGGTAATGCGCGAATAGAACGGGATTTTGATCGGAAATGGGCGACCGCAGAAGCCAGAGCTCGAGCCGCGGCCGCACGTATGGACGCTCAGGCAGCCGAGAACAGGCTCTTCAATTGGTTGCTGGATGGCAAAACGCTACATAGCAACTATGAGTACAGGCCCAGGTCGTCGGCACTTCCTGGTAGTGCGAGGCGCTCAGTGCCCATCGAGCCGTTATCCGCTTACGAGAAACGGTTGCTCAATGGCGATATGACTGCGCTCTGGGACATGGGGGCCGACCGAATCAACGCGCTTGGTGACAGTATTTGGAATGCCTATGCGGATACCGAATTCGGGAGCAGCGAGTTTGGTGATAGGCTGATGACGACGAATAGACGGCGCATACCATACTGGAATACTGACGCGATCAAGCGTAGTCAGCTCCCATATACAATGGCTGTGGGAGATCGCGCTCAACCGGGCACGATTGCCGACAAGTATGTGGGCTATCAAAAGGCAGGTATCAATTTACTCGCCGATTTTGCCCAGCTTGGGTTTGACATAGCTCCAACGTGGCAAATTGGGTCTTTCTTTGGCTATGGAACACCGCAGGTCCCGCACTTTACGCTCAGTAATCAAGAGGTGATGGGTGGTTCCATATTTGAGATCGCCACCGTTTTGCTTGGTGAAGCCGCAGGCCTCGCGAAAGCTGGCAAGGCCCCGGGTGCTGCCAGATCGTCGGTACGAGCTGTGCATGTCGCTGAGGTCGGATTATCTGAAGCCCCAAACTATGTTGATCTGGTCGCAAACTTTACCGGGAGGAGTCCCGATGACATCGGGGCCTACTATGCGGATCTCGGGGCGAAAGGCGCTGACTACGAGCGTTTAATCGGCAACGCAGTTGAGAAATACGGTCTTACTCCCGACGAAGGTCACGTGATCTTCGGATACACGACGAATTTGTTCTATTGGGATCTCAACAAGGCCATACGTACGGGAGGAACGCCGCAAGCGAATGCATTGGCGGATCTTCTCAAAAGTGGACTGAGGAAAATGCCCCCGGCATCTGATTTGGAATTCAGAGGCTTTCGAGTCGAGCCTCAGGGTCTTGCAGATTTTGACAATGTATTCAAAGAAGGGCGGACGGTGACGTCTGACTTCTGGTCTACCGGCCCTGATATAAAAGAAGCCTACAACGGGAGTAGAAACGTTGTAATACATACCTCGCGAGCTCGGAATATTTCTGATCTAGCGTTTGGCGTGCATTACAATGATAAGGTCGGCAAGACTCGGTATACTAGCGAGGCTGTGATTCTTCCTGGCAATAGGTTTGAAATCACGGGCTATGATAGTAACGGACGCATGATTCTGGAGGAAAAGCGCTGATGGCTATGCGCGAACGAATTCCCTTTGCCAGTCTGCCCGCTGAAGTCAAGGCGATCGTTGAGGTCGACGATTTCATCAAGGCATATGCTTTGCCTGATTCCGGGAACTATATTTTTTGGACGCGTAATCGATCCCTCGGAAAACAGCGCGAAAATGAATTTTCAGCGGAGCTTGGGCGGTCTCTTGAACGCGCAGAGCGTGAGAAGATGCTCCCAGCCCCGCAAAAACTTGGATTCATGGTTCGCGGTTTTTCGATCATAAAAGGTTTTCGTTTAGAAGAAAGCACGGATTGTCTCTATGAGACCTATGCGATTTGCGATCCTGAGAGTCAGCAGAGAGTATTGGAGTGTGAACAAATTGTGTTCGTGCCGATCATGCGCGCCATCGTCGATGTAGTCGATGACGCACTCGACAAGCTCATGTTCCCCCAGGAATATGCTGGATGGAGTGAGGATGAGAAGGTGATGCATTGGACTCAGTTTCTTTACAGGGCCCGACGCCAAGCAGGCGAGACTGGCTCGGACCCTAACGTCGTATTCGACACGGCTTTGCTTGAGTACATGAGCAGTATCGATCCAAATATACGATCGATAATTCATCAAGTATTGGACAGGCTGGCGGGCATGGAGGTCGTTTCGGCAACGGATCTTAATGTTGCGCTTGAGAAGGGCTGGAGATAGTGCTGGGCGGATAGCATAGTGCTCGTGTCGCAGAGCACGAGCGCGCAATCTTGAGTGACGTTCATCATGGAATTTCAATCGCCAAATTGATCCAGCAGTACGGCAAGATTTTTCGGCGCCAGTACGCGACAACTTTCTGTTAGCAGGTCGGCAATCTCCTCCCAGTCGCTGCCATATCGATCATCACGCCGACGATGTTCGCAAGCCACATCGGCCTGAAAAGCGGCGGCCTCGAAAACTTTGGTGCCGCCAAACGTGCAAGCGGCTTCGGTGTAAGCCGGCGGCCACCCGTTGTCGATCATCACCACATGGGCAAAGTTATTTTTCGCCCACATCTAGCGAGTGCCGGTCCAGGCGGGTTCTTCGTAGGCCTCGGGTAACCCGAGGCAGATGGCGTTGAGGCGGGTCAGAATCGCGGGCGGAATCGGTGGGTGGTCGGACGTCTCAAGGTCTCCTGCCGGAATACGCACGATCGCCATCGTGAATCTCGAAAGCGCAGCCCGCGACATCGGTCCATACGCAGCGGCATACGAACCACATCGCCGCTCGATTGCGCACACCAGCCGCCAATCGAATCATCAGCGTGAACTCGGCCAATACCGCGGCGCGTCTGGTCAGTAGCGTTGAGGTCCCGATGCGCGCGGGTTGGTTCCGCGTGCATCGCGTAATGACGCGTGAGGCGCCGGCGATACGGTGCCTTGCGACGATTTGCACGCCGCTTTCGAGACGCGCCCGACACTGCGGCAATCGCCCTCACATGTGCGTCAACGCGTGATGGTTTCGGCCTTGGGCACGTGCTTCATTACATGCGCGCCTTCCATGGTGGAAGGCTTTCAAGGAGGAAGCACAATGAAGTCACTGGCAATTGCGGTGGTCGTCGCGGCGGCGATGATCGCGGCGACGGATCCGGCTCAGGCGGGCGAGAAGATCGACGTGCCCGTCAGCGTCTCTACCAATCCCCAGGGCCAACCGGTCCGCGCGTTCGGCATGCTGGCCAGCGCGCGCGCCAGCGCCGGCGTCAACCAGACCATCGGTTGTGCGAGCAGCGCGACCGGGACGACAGTGGTGGCCGCGTGCGAAGCGCGCAATGCCGCCGGCACCTACGTCCAATGCACGACCTACAACGCGGCGATAGTCGCGGTCGCGCAATCGGTCGGCGCCGATTCGTACGTGGATTTCAGTTTCGACGGCACAGGCAATTGCACCAGCCTGTATGTCAGCAACGGTTCTTCGAACGCGGTCAAGCAACCCTGACCGTCGCGCGGCGATGTCATCGGATCACGACGGCATCGCCATATCGACGCGTGCGGACAGCGGTCCGAGCGCGCTCAGAACTCGCACGAATCCCATCCCGGCGGCGTGGTCTGGGTCGAGCTGTTCTTGAAATTCTGCCGCAGCGTGGTCTGCGCCCACTCGTTGGCTTCGACCAGCTGCCCCGGGCTCAGGTTCGATGCGATCGCCTCGAGTTGCCGGTCGAGCTGGGCGACGCGATGGGGTTCCGCGCCGAGACGGTACAGCTTGAGGTAGCGATAGTGCTGCACCGGATCGGCGCCGATCAGACCGGCGAGCAGACTCTGCGAGCCCGGCTCGTAGGCTTGCTGCAGCAGATCGACCACGCGCCAGTCGCCGGCGGCCAGGCCGCTGTCGATCAACGTCGAAGCGGCATTGCCGTAGTTGCGCAAGGATTCGGGATGCTTGATCAGGCTGCGCGCATCGTAAAGTGGGCCGCGATCGAGATAGCACGCGCGCGCCTGCTCATCGCCCAGGCGCGCGGCCTGGGCGATGCTCGGCACCAGCGCGTCGAGCATCTTGTCGCTGACGCCGGAGCACAGCTCCTGGTTCTTGCGCACGCCCTGCTGGCGCAGCTCCATCGCATCGAGTTGCAATTGGTAGGTGCGCAGCTGCGCCGCGCTCATGCCGTCGGTGGACTTGCGGGTGAGATCGTTGGTCGCACCGTCGCTCTTCCATTGCGAGCTGCGCAGGCGGCTGCAGCGGTCGAGGTCGCGCAGCAGGCGCTTGGCCGCGTCGGCATCGCCGCCAGCGGCGCGCGCGCGCAACTCGGCGAAGCTGTTCTTCAACGGCGTGTTGGGCGGGGGCAGCAGGCCGCGTTTGGAGGCTAGGGGGCTCGATCCGAGCGCGGCCTCGTCCTCCGTGCCTTGTGCCGCGGCGGCGTCGGCGACCTTCACATGCATCGCGGCGCGCGTCTGCGAAGTATCCGCGCGTCCAAGAAAGTATGCGCCGATCACCGCGGCCAGCACGGCGACAGCGATCAACAGTGAGCGTTTGGTCTGCATATCGTCGCGCTTCGCCATCGGCCGTCGCCGGCCTGTTCATTCGTAGGGAAAAACGCAGGGGTCCCACAACGGCCCGTCCGCATCGATCGGCTTGCCCTGAAAATCATGATCGAACGTTCGCGCCGCCCACACGTCGGCTTGCGCGAGCTGCGCCGCGCTGAGCCGCCCAGCTGCCGCCTGGAGGTCGCGATCGATCTCGCCATGATCCGACGGCATGCCGAGGCGGAACAGCTTCAGGTAACGGTAACGCGAGTAGGCATCGGTTCCAACAGCGGCCGAGAGCAGCGTGGACGCGCCAGGTTGATAGGCGTTGCGCAGCACGCCGATCACCCGCCAGTCGCCGTCCTCGACGCCGGCCTGGATCATCGCCTGGACATCGCGACGATACGATCCCAGGCGTTCGGGGTGATCGAGCAGACTGCCCGGGTCGTAATTCGGCCCGCGCTCGAGATAGCAAGCGCGCGCATACGGCTCGCCCGCCAGCGCGGCGCGCTGCAGATTGGGCAGCAGCTGGTCGAGCATTTCCTGATCGGCGCCGTCGCACAGCGCGCGCATGCCGTCCAGCGCCTGCTTGCGCGATTCGATGGCGTCGAGCTGGGCACGGTAGTTCTTCAACTGTTGCGCGCTCATCGAGGCCACCGTTTGCCCCAGCAGGTCATCGGAGAGTTGCGCGTTGTCGCGATCCAGGCGTTCGAAGCGCCGGCACAGGCTGAGGTCGCGATACAGGCGGGTCGCCGCGGCGATGTCGCCGGCGGCGGCACGGGCCCGCAGATCGGCGAAGGCGGATTTCAGCGAGACGGTCAGCTTGGGCGAGTTGGCGGCGGCGTCCGCGGCGGCTTTGCGCGCCGCTTTGCCGGGCACCGCGGCGGCTTGGCTCGCCGCCGGACTCGCGCTGGGCGAGGCCGCAGCGGGCGCACCCGGCGAGCGGCCCTGGATCAGGCCGAAGCCGTACACGCCGGCCGCGACGGCCAGCGCGACGGCGATCGTCGCCAGCGCGCGGCCGCGCATCAGGCGGGCCACGGCGAAGCGGTTCGCGCGAACCGCTTCGCCCACCGGTGATGGCCCGATCGATGCATCCTGACCAACGATTACCTTTCGCTATCGAGAACGTAAGCCGATGCGGCGATCGACGCGTTGCCGGTCATGATCGCGGTGTTCTTGCCCGCGACGGCCGGCAGGCCCACTTTCAGATTCACCGCGCCCGATACCAGGGCATCCAGGATCGGAGTGAGGATCGGCAGACCCAGCGCGATATTGCCGCAACCGCTCGCCGCCGGTACAGCGAAGGAGTTATCGACCAGGGTGGTGCCGTCGATCTGCAGGTAGCCGATGAAGTTCGGCTCGTCGGTCCATACCGTGGTCGCCGTGCCCGGATTGCCCGAGATCGGCAGGTTCGGCAGCGGCGGTGCGGTGGTGCCGGTCTGCAGTTTGAGCACGACCGGGTTCTGCGCCGATCCGATGTAGCACTTGTCGCCGAGGAACGGATTCTGCAGATGCACGCGCACCGCCAGCCGCGCCACGGTCGGGTCGCTGCCGTCGCTGGGCGGGAACAGCGCGTTGCCGAAGTTGGTCTGGATCTGCTGCACCGGCTCGATGGTGGCGTTGACGTCGTTGACGGTGGCCACCAATGCCCAGAACGCGGTCCACAACGGCCCCGGCCAGTCCGGCGCCGGATTGACGATGCCGAGCAGGCCGCCGGGTACCTTGGCCGCGGGCGATTTCAAGGTCGGCGCGCCGACCGCGTCGTACAGCGGCGAGGCGCCGATGGTCTCGATGCCGCCCTGCAGCACGATCGGCTTGTCGATCGGCATGGTGGTGCTGCCGATGGTGAGCGAACCGGAATTGGTGGTGTTGATGACGCAGCTGCCGACCGCCGGATCGGTGTACGGGCAGTATTTGAACATCGCATACGGGCCCGACGGCGTACCGGCATTGGCCACCGACGCGCTTGCGAGCGTCAGCAATGCCGCCGCCGCGGCAGTGCAAAGCGGAGTCTTGCGCATTCTCGGATTCTCCTGAAAGTTGAGTGCGGCCGGCGCGTGGTCTACGCGGCCGGGCCAGCTCGCGGCCGCGACGGCCGCGCTGCGCTGATGGGGACAAAAAGGGGAGGAAAATCTCCTCCCCTGCGCCGAAGTCCTTCTCGGCTCATCGACGTGTCCGGAGGGGTACGCGAGACCGCGACCCGCGCGCCACGCATGAAGCGCCGCGGGTCGCCGGCCGGTGCCGGACGTCGTCGGGTGGTTACAGGCCCACCACGCGTACCGGCTTGCTGGCTTCCAGCGAGCTGTTGTTCTGGGTCTGCACGGAGCAAGCGCCGAGCGCGCCCTTGAACACGAACTTGTTGTTGACGCCGGGCAGGGAGGTGAAATCGAGCACGCCGTTGACGGTGCCCGAGCCGGTCGAGCTGGGGCAATAGACGTTCAACGGCGAGGGAATGAAGATTCGCACGCCGCTGATGGCCACGCTCCACAGGTCCGGAGTCAGGGTCGGGGAACCGGTGAACGGAGGATTCGGGCCGGTGTAGGCGCCGGGCGTCATGCCCCACGGCAGGTTGTAGGCGGTGATGCCGGAGCAGGCCGACGAACCGCTGAAGGTCGCGCTGGTCACCGTGGCGACGCCGCTGTTCAAGCTGACGGCGAAGTTGGCGGTGCACGGTACGCCGATGCCGACGTAGCTGGCGGTGGTCGGGCCGGTGAAGTTCAACGTGCCGCTGTTGCTCCAGCCGGTACCGGTCCACAACTCGAACGAAGCGGCCGAAGCCGAGCTCGCGCCGAAGACGGCCGCGGCGGTCGCCAGGGCGAGAAGGGAATTCTTGAGCTTGGACATTGCGTTTTCTCCTGTGATGCGTCGAGGTATACGGACACGAAGGTGTCCTAACGGGCTGTCACGGATGAAGCCGGCGCCGTGGCTGCGCTGCCTGACGGCTACGGTGAGCGGTCCGTAGCCGTCAGGCTCTGCTCGTCGTCATCCCGTTCGCGAACGCGGCCGGGAGGCGACACTCAACTCAGAAAAACCCCTTGCGCACCGACAAGCCGATGATGCGGGGGTCTTGCAGGAAGACGTTGCTGCTCAGGCCGGTATCGTCGCTGTTGACGAAGGTGCCGGTGATCGCCTTGCCGCCCAACGCGTTCTTGACGTACAGCTGCACGGCCAGATCGCTTTCGATCTTCTGCCAGGTCAGCGACAGGTTGACGTTGCCCCAGTCGTGCAGGCGATCGATCTTGTCCTGATAGATGCGCGCCCAGCTCGGACCTTGGTAGTACAAGTCGGCGCGCAGGATCAGATCGCCGCGTGAAGTCATGAAGGTGTACTGCGGGCTCAGGCTGACGGTGATGTGCGGCGCGTTGGGCAACTCGTTGCCGCCGACGTTCTTCGCGAAACCGGCGCCGCCGTTGGGCGCGTCCTTGGCCGGGTCGTAGGTGAAGCCGTACAGGCCGTCGTAGGGTCCGCCGGACGAGAATCCTTTCCCGTTCAGCGGCAAATTGGTCGAGCAGAAGCTGTTGAGGATATTGGCGGCGTTGTTGAACGGCGGGTCCAACGGATAGGTCGCCGCCAGCACGGCTTCGACATACTCCTTCGGTGCGACGCAGTTGGATGCCAGCTGCAGCCAGGGCTTGACCACGATCCAGTCGGAGTTGCCCGCGGTGCGATCCATCACGTCGATCGAGTACTGATTGGAGCCGATGCGAGTGCGCAACAGGCCGAGATTGCCGCTGAGCTGGAAGGCATCGTTCGGCTTCCACACCGCTTCCAGCTCGGCGCCCCAGGTTTTGGCGTCGAAGTTCTCGTTGAGAGTGGCGCGGTCCTGGATCTGCGAGACCTGATAGTCCTTGTAGTCGTTGTAGAACAAGGTGCCGTTGAGGATGAACCTGCCGCCGGCCATGACGTTCTTCATGCCCACTTCAAAGGCGTTGACGAATTCCGGCTTGAACTCTGGATCGCGTTGCTCGAAGCTCAGCGCCAGCGGATTGGCGCCGATGCCCGGCGAATTGGTGCCGCCGGCCTTGTAGCCGCGCGAGGCCGAGGCATAGATCATCGTGCTGTCGGTGAACGACAGGTCCGGCGACCAATCCAGCACCAGGCGGCCGGTGGGCTTGTTCCACTTCTGGCGGATCTTGGGCAGCGAAGGATAGCCATAGCCCACATAGCCGCCGAACAACTGCGGGACGCCGGCGGTGCCGGTCGAATCCGACAACAAGGTCTGGGTCGGGAACGGCGTGGTGGTCTTGCGGTCGCTGGTATAGCGCAGGCCGACGGTCAGGCGCAGGGTGTCGTTGAGCTTCCAGTAGCCTTCGCCGAAGATCGCCGTGGAGCGGGTTTCGGCCAGATTGCGGCTGCGAAAGTAGTTGTGCCCCTGACCGTCGATCGCGCCCAGCGGATTGGGGTCGATGTAGACGCAGGGAATGATCTGGCCGGTGTTGGGGTCGAGCCGCGTCGCCACGCCGGCCGGGCACTTGCCCGGCGCGGCGCCCGCGCCGTTGCCGTTGAAGAACAGATCGGCCAGCGAGGTGAACACGTTGCTGAAGACGTAGTAGCTTTCGTCTACTTTGTACTCCAGGTAGTTGGCGCCGACGTTGAAGTTGAACGCGCCGTCGAACGAGGACTGCAGCCGGAATTCCTGCGACCACTGCCTGCTGTCGGAATCGACCAGATCGGCGATCAGCAAGCGGTCGGAACAACCCAGTTGCGGGTCGCAGTATTTGCCGTCGGGAAACGCGTTGTAGGCCGGCTCCGGACCGTTCGGACCGAACGCCGACACGCCGTTGGAGGTATTGGTGAAGATCGGCTGCGACTGGAAACGGCCGTAATCCTGAGTCGAGTAGTACTGATCCCGCGTATACATCGTTTGCGAGACCAGGCTGAGATGGTCGGTCAGGTTGGCGTCGAAGTTGAGCTGGAAGATATCGTTCTTGGCTTCGAACTTCGGATCGTAGGTGGTGGCGATCTTGCGCATGTCGTGCGACTGCGTCACGCCGGCATACGGATCGAGCCCGCGCGGAATCATCGAGGCGACGTCGAGGAAGTTGCCGTCCGGGTCCAGCAGATAGCCGATGGCGGTGCTCTGCGCGCCCAGCACGAACGGAATACTCGCGCCGTTGGGAACGCCGAACGCGCCGTTGTCGTACAGCGAGCCGTCCGTGCAGCCCTGGCTCATGTAGTTGCGGTCGATCGACGACACCGTGGTCGCACCGATCTTGGCCGGACCCGGATCGTTGTGGCACAGCTGCTTGCCGGTGCGTGCGCGGCGGTCGTCTTCCTGGAAATGCTCCCAGACCAGGCTGGCGTTGAACTTGTCGCTGGGCTTGAAGGCGAACGAGGTGCGCATCGAGAGCAGGTCGCGATCGTTGACGTCGCGGTGGGTCACGGTGTTTTCGTCGTAGCCGTCGCGCTTGGTGTACTGGGTGGCGACGCGGAAGGCGAAGGTATCGCTGAGCGGTACGTTGAGCATGCCGTTGACGCGGCGGGTGTTGTAGTTGCCGATCTCGCCCTTGACGTTGGCCTCGAACCCGTCCGGGTTGGCCAGGTTGGGGATCATGTTGACCACGCCGGCGGTCGCGTTGCGCCCGTACAGCGTGCCCTGCGGGCCGCGCAGCACCTCGACGCGTTCCACGTCCAGGTATTCCTGTTCGAACAGGCGGTTGCGGATCATTGGCGTGCTGTTGAAGCTCACCGCCACGGCCGGGTCGGTGGTCACCGACAGCGCCTGGGTGCCGATACCGCGAATCTGGAAGTTGTAGCTGGCGAAATTGGTCTTGGAGAAGGTGACGTTGGGCGTGGCCGTGACCAGATCGCCGCCGGTTTCGATGCGGCGGTCGCCCAGGTCCTTGCCGCCGAAGGCGCTGATCGCGATCGGCACCTTCTGGATGTTCTCGACCTTCTTCTGCGCGGTCACCACGATGGTGTCAAGAGTGGTCGCGCTGGTGCGCTTAGCGGGGTTTGTCGTCGTTTCGGGCGCCGTTTGTTCTGCCTGGGGTTCTTGGGAGGGCGCCGTCGGCTGCGTTTCGGCGACCTCTTGGACGTTTCCCTGCTTCTCCCCAGGCATCGACTTGTCGGCCGCGCCGGCGGCGCTGGCGGTGTCGCTGATCAAGATCGCGCCCGAAGCGCTGGTGGCGTAGTCCAGGCCGGTTCCGGCGAGCAATTCGTCGAGCGCCTCATGCACGCTCTTTTCGCCGCGCACCGCGTGCGCGGTCTTGCCGGCGGCGAGCTCGGGCGAGTACAGCAACTGAGTACCGCTCTGGCGCGCGTACTCCGACAGCGCGGTGTCGAGCTTCTGCTGCGGAATGTCGAACTTGGCCGTGGCGGCGCTGCCTTCGGCGTAGGCGCTCAAGCAAGGCAGCAGCGCCAGGAACAGCACGCACGGCCTGAGGGCACGCTTCCACGGACGTGTCTTATCTTGCAATTGCATTCGCTCTCCCCTCGGGTTGCCGGTCGTCTTTGATTGCGACCTGTCCTAAGTACAGACGCGACGGACTTCAAAACCCGAACCTGCGAATGCACGCGGATTCGCATCGCGTCGTTGTTGAACCCGGTAGTTTATTTTTGCGCTGCAACACCGCGCGACGCGATCGTTGGCAGTGCGCTGCTTGGATCAAGCGCATTGCTCGATGCAACGCAGATTGCGTTGTTGCGACTGTGCGCGAATCGGCGGATTCGCGTTGCGCTGCAGCACGGGCGATGCGGCACACGAGCCGGTGGCCGGCGAGAAAGCACGATCGTGCGGGATTACATCGCAAACTTTCGCGCGCGCTGATCCGGCCCCCTCATGCCGCGCCCCAGTTGCTGCCGCTGGCGTTGCGCTTCGTTCTGGCTTTGGCGGATCGACTCGACCTGGCGATAACGTTCCTCCGCCGGCATCGGCAGCGCGTCGGTCGCGGTCATGTGGGCGTGTGGGCGTGGCGTGCGACCGGATCGGCCGAGGTGTGGCCGACGCGGTACACATGCACGACTTCGCCCCGGGCCAGCCTCGCGGTGGCCTGATTGAACGCCACGCGGACATCGTTGTGCGCGGAAAATTTCATCTGCGCCGCGTGTCAGCACACTGGCGCTGATGCGCTCGCTCTGCTCGTCCCACGGCTTGCCGATCTGCGGGTCGATGCCCCGCACGCTGTCGCGGATCTTTTCGAGCAGAGCGCGATCGCGGGTGTCGAGATCGATTGGGTTGCGGGACCTACGTAAAGGACCGTGGCAAGCGCTTGGTCTCAACGCTCCTTGGATCAACTATGGCGATCCATTCGCTACCGCGGCATATCGGGCAGACGCCAATCGCGTCCAACTAAGCGGCGATACGCCAGCCGGGCCCTTACCCCCGAACCGGCGGCAGCGGCTTCAACACGATGGTGCCGCTCTCCGCCGAGGTGTGCTCGATCGGAAAATACGCGGTCAGCGCTTCGACGAAGGTGCTGGTGTCGCCGGTGTTGAACGCGCCGCTGATCTTCAGCGAGGCCAGATTCGAATCGCTCAACACGATCTGTTTGCGCGAATAGCGGTTCATCTCGGTGATCGCGTCTTCAAGGCGCTCGTTTTCGAACACGATCTGGCCGTGGCGCCAGCTGACCACGCGCTTGACGTCGGCGCTGCGTACTTGTGGGCGGGTCTTGGCGACGGCGATGAATTGCTGGCCCGGTTGCAGTTCCTCCAGCAGCGGCGCGGCGCCGGCCGGGGTCTTGCTGCGCGCGCTGTCGCGGGTGACGGTGACGCGGCCTTCCAGCAAGGTCACTTCGAAGGCGCGCTTGGACAGGTACACGTCGAATTCGGTGCCGAGCGCGGTCACCTGGCGGCCGGCGGCGCTGACCACGAACGGGCGGCTACGGTCCTTGGCGACCTTGAACAAGGCCTGCCCGCGTTCCAGCGTGACCGCGCGGATGCCGGCCCGGTAATGCGCCGAGATCCGGCTGTCGGTGTTGAGCGTGATCACCGAGCCGTCGTCCAGGGTCACCACCGAGCGTTGGCCGACGCCGGTTTGATAAACGTTGCCGGCGATCGCGTCGTCGTTGCCGGGCGCGGTCTTCCACGGTGCGTCCATGTTGATCGCCAGCACGCCCAGCCCGGCTACGGCCAGCAGCGAGGCGGCGATCGCGCTCCAGCGCGCGCTGCGCGTACGGCGCGCGCCGGCCTTCGCCACGCGCGCCATGGTTTCCTCGCGCAGGGCCTGCATTTCCGGAGTGTGGGCGAGCGAAACCGCGAGGGCGTGAGCGGCTTGCACGCGCTCGAACGCCGCCGCGTGCTCCTGCGACTGGCCGCGCCAAGCCTCGAAGGAAGCATAGGTCTGCTGATTGGGAGTCTCGCGCAGCACCTCGCTCCACCAGGCGGCGACTTCATCGACGCATTCCGGCGCGAGCTCCGCCGAGCCCTCCCACATTGGCGAGATTTTACATTTCATCTGGTGTTACCTCTCAGCAAGACCCGGTCCACTTTTTTCAGCCCCATCAGACCTGCGAGTCGATCCGTGCCGGATCGCTCAATCCGAGCATGCGCGTCCGCACACATTGCGCCCGCCGTCGCGGCCCGGCCGGCGCCAATCAGTCCTGCTCTCCCGCCTTGTCCACGACGCTGCCCAACTGCGCCAGCGCCTTGGCCATGTGCTTTTCTATCGCCCGCACCGATATGCCCATCATGACCGCGATTTCCGCATATTTCTTCTTCTCCAATGCGCGCAGCACGAACACGTCCCGGGTGCGTTCGGGCAGCCCGCGCAGCACCGCATTGACCCGTTTTATCTCCTCCTTACCCAGTAAGACGCGCTCGGGCGAAATATCCGTAACAGGCTGATGCATTTCGGCGTCGAAAGATTCATGGGCGTCCTGGTTCCGGGCCCGGCGGCGGCGTCCCCAATCGCGCAGGGTGTTGGCCGCGACCTGGAATACATACTGTTCCACGTGCTCGATCGGGCCGCCGCGGGCGCGCCGGATCAGGTGCAGGAAGACTTCCTGGGTCAGGTCCTCGACCTCGGCGGCGTCCTTCACGCGCTTGGAGAAGAAACCGCGCAAGGGCATGCGATAACGCAGCGACACGTTATTCCACTGCTTGACGCAATCCTCTCCGTACTCGGCTAGCGATGCGGACTCTTGCGGCCATGACGCCGGATCGGTCATTGTCTGTATCCCCATACCGCATGGAATGGTGCTGGCCGTAGCGGCCCGCGTATCGGCGCGATCCTCCGCACCGGCGTAGCCAGGGCGGTGCGGCCAACCATCACGCACCGCGTCTGCGGATCACCGCCGGACGATGCGTTCTTGCAACGTGTTCGGCATCGATCGCCGAGTTATCGCACCGGCAAGGCCTCGGTCCCCCCAATCGCCGCGGCCGGTTCGGGCGCGTCCGCATCGCCCACTACTTTTTCCGCCCACAGCGGCAGGATTCCACGCGGCTTGCGCGGCGCGGGGGAATCGCCCTCGGCCTGCATCCTGGAATCGGTTGCCTGCGCGGCGGCGGCGGCCAAGGCCATGACCTGCTCGACGCCGCGGATCTGTTCGCCGTTGTCGAAGCGGCTGGTCAGCATCGGCGAGATGAACGCGATCAGCCGCGCCAGCATCAGCGAATCGCTGACCGGCTCGCCCATGCACATCGCCAAGATCAGCTCATCCATGTCTTCGCTGGCGAGCACGCCGGCCAGCGCCTTGAGGGCGAAATGCAGACGCATGCCCAGTTCCTTGCGCGACAGATGCGGCAATGCGCGCGCGAAGGCTTCGAAAAAGCGCTCGTAGATCGGTTGATAGTGCTCGTGCAGATAGTCGCGGATGAACGGCGAAGGATCGCTGTAGACGCGTCCGAGCAAGCGCATGAAGGCGATGCCGCCGGCGCTGTCGCGGCTGAGCCGGATGGCCGGGACGAACAACACGCCGAACACCGTTGAGGCATCCATGGCCTGCTCGCCGTAGCGCGCTTCGCACACCGACAGCAGTTGCAGGCGTTCCTGATTGAGCCGGTCCAGGCGCGCGGACAGCAGCTCCTGGACCAGGGCTTCCTTGCTGCCGAAGTGGTAGTTCACCGCGGCCAGGTTGACCTTGGCGTGGCTGGTGATCTGGCGCAGCGACATGCCTTCGTAGCCGTGCCTGATGAACAGCAGCTCCGCCGCTTCGAGCAGGCGTCCCCGGGTATTGCCTGGACTAGCGCTGTGACTGTTCACGGCCGATATCCGGGGATGGCTCCAGCTCGATCAGCTGATGGGTTGCTCCAATTCATGGTTTGAATACCCGAATTGAAACGGCTGTTAGCCTAATCAGATCAAATTGGCCGATGCACGCTGCAGCGCAATATTTGTGATCGATGTGTGCAGTATTTCGTAGCGCCACGTCTCGGTCCGACCGCCCAAGTCGCTGATTCCACGATCAATGGAGTAGTCGTTTAGCGGCGTTTGGTGTTTGCGTGTGGCTGAGTTGAGCGCGTGCCTTTGAACGCGCATCGCGTCCACGCCCGTACCCGCACTCCTTCGCTCTTGCAATTCCCCCTTTGAAAAAGGGGGCAGGGGGATTCGCTTTTGCTCTGCCCGCAAAGCAAATCCCCCGCGTCACCATCAATGGATAAGGCTTCGAGCTATCGCCGGGCGCTGGCCCCCTTTTTCAAAGGGGGCAACCATTTACGCGATCGGATTCGGTGCGGGCCCGTCCAATTGCTTGGATAGCTGCTGCGAGATGCCTATGGCGACGTCGCAATGATCAGCCCAGCCCGCTGCCTTCCACCTATGTTGCGCTGCAGCTTGCGCCGCCCGTGAACTGATAAATACTATTTATCATACAAATAGGAATTCAGTCGGCGCGGGCCCTGCGGGGCGGCGCCGGCAGGGAGGGGGCCGGTAACAGGGGCGGCCCGGGGGATAGTCAACCAACAGCCGCAGTTGTTAGCGAGGGGCAGGGTAATGCATCAATCAGTACTGACTGTATCGGTTCGCAATGCGCTCATG
Source organism: Lysobacter gummosus (assembly GCF_001442805.1). NCBI lineage: Bacteria > Pseudomonadati > Pseudomonadota > Gammaproteobacteria > Lysobacterales > Lysobacteraceae > Lysobacter > Lysobacter gummosus. The sequence continues at coordinate 322,366 of NZ_CP011131.1, forward strand.
GTTTTGTGCGCGATGTCGGCCTTCGCCGCTCAAGGCGCGATGGCGCAGGAGTCGGGATCCGCATCCTCACCGGCCGCCGAAGCCGGCGCCGCGGATGCCGCGCAGAAAGACGCGACCACGCTGGGTGCGGTGGTGGTCAGCGGTACCCGCGCCAGCATCCAGAAATCGCAGGCGCTCAAGCAGGACGCGGTCGGCACCGTGGACGCGGTTTCGGCCGAGGACGTGGGCAAGTTCCCCGACCAGAACGTCGCCGACTCCCTGCAGCGCATCGCCGGCGTCTCGGTGGACCGCTCCGGCGGCGAGTCGCGCTATATCACCGTGCGCGGCTTCGGACCCGAGTTCAACACGGTGCTGCTCAACGGCCGCACCATGGCGACGGAGAATTCCGGACGCGAATTCAGCTTCGACGTATTGCCGTCGGAGCTGATCAGCACCGCGGAAGTGTTCAAGACTTCGCAAGCCAACCTCAGCGAAGGCGGCATCGGCGCCACGGTCAACATCAAGACCCGCCGGCCGCTGGACGACAAGGGCTTCCACATCGCCGGCAGCGTCTCGGGTGTGCACGACAGCATGTCGGGCGAGGACAAGCCGAAGATTTCCGGACTGATCAGCAACACCAACGCCGACGGCACCTTCGGCGCGTTGCTCGGATTCGTGCGCTACCAGCGCAGCCACACCAGCGAAGTCATCGACGACGAAGGCTGGCTGACCGGCAGCAACGGCGTCAACGGCGTGAGCGGGCTGAACAACATCGCCGTGCCGCGCACGCTGCAGTACAAGGTCAACGAGGAGGATCGCACCCGCACCGGCATCAACGCGGCGATCGACTGGTTGCCGACCGAAAAAGTGCGCGTGACCGCCGATGCGATGTACTCCAAGTACGAGATCGATTCCAGGATCAACGCCTTCGGCCTGTTCATGGACCCCAACGACGTCCAGCAGATCAACGCCGACGGCAACGGCACCGCGACCTCGTTCGTGCGCGACAGCACCGGCGGCCTGGCCAACGATCACATCGTCTCCTCCAACCCGCGCAACTCCACCAACAAGCAGCTGGGCGTGGATGTCGCCTGGCAACTGAGCGACCAGACCACGCTGGACTTCGACGGCTCCTACTCCAAGGCCGAAGAACGCAGCGGCGGCAAGGGGTATTTCCTGGTGATGGGCGCGCGCAACGTCGGCGTAAATCCCACCTGGAGCCTCAACCCGGGCGCGTTCCCCAGCTACAGCAATCTGCTGCCGGCCACCGACACCTCGGATCTGCGCGGCCACTTCGTCGATCGCGAAGGCGACAACCGCAGCGACGAACTGTACGAAGGCAAGATCAGCCTCACCCGCAATTTCTTCGAAGGCACGCTATCGCAATTGCAGTTCGGCATCTCCGGATCCAAGCGTACCAAGGAGAGCGTGAGCGTTCGCACTTCCGACAGCGATCTGAACTGCGCCTACTGCGGCTACGCGGTGAAGCTGCCGGCCGAACTGGCCAGCGTGTTCAACGCCGGTTCGCTGGTGAACGGCGCTTCGCCCGGCGCGCCGACGCAATGGCTGACCTTCGATCCGCAGCGCTATTTCGATTTCCTGTCGAGCCCGGCCGCGTACAACCAGTTCGCGCCCGGCGGCGCCTTGTACGACCCGAACGATCCCGACCGCGCCCAACGCATCGCCGATGCGCTGAAGAAGTACGGCGGCTTCACCGCCCAGCCGGTGCCGCAAAGCCAGTGGCTGGTCGAGGAGAAATCGTACGCGGCCTTCGCCCAGGCCAATTTCGAGAACACCTTCCACGACATGCCGTGGACGCTCAACGTCGGCATCCGCTTCGTCAAGACCGATGCGGTCTCGCGCGCGGTGTCCTCGCAGGTAGAGTCGATCACCGGCACGCCGGGCGATCCGACCAATGCCCAGGTGCACTTCACGCCGCCGATTCCGATCTCGCGCAGCGCCAGCTATCAGGATTGGCTGCCGTCGTTGAACTTCCGCATCAACGTGCGCGAGAACGTGGTGCTGCGCGCCTCGGCCTCGGACACGCTGACCCGTCCGACCCTGACCAGTCTGCGCATCAGCGAAGACATCAGCGTGCGTCCGCCGGGCCCGGGTTCGATCAACACCGGCAATATCGACCTGAAGCCCTACAAGGCGCGCAACTACGATCTGGGCGCGGAGTGGTACTTCAACGACACCAGCTATCTGGGCCTGGCCGGGTTCTACAAGAAGGTCGAAAACTTCGTCACCAACGTGACCCGTCCGACCACGATCCAGGGCTATCCATTCATGGAGACCCTGCCGGTCAACGCCAACACCGCCGTGGTGAAGGGCGCGGAGCTGTCGTTCCAGTACACCTTCGACCGTCTGCCGGCGCCGTTCGACGGCCTGGGCATGCAGGCCAACTACACCTACGTCGATAGCAAGCAGACCTTCGATCCGTCCATCGCCACCGGCCAGTTCGCGGTGGTGGGCCTGGCCAACTCGGGCAACCTGATCGTGTTCTACGAGAAGGGCCCGGTCGGTTTCCGCGTGGCCTACAACTGGCGCGACGAATATCTGTCCGCGGTTCGCGGTTCGCAGGGCGAGCCGACCACGGTAAAGCCTTACGGCCAGATCGACGTAAGCGCGAACTACAAGCTCAACGACAACATCTCGCTGTTCGCCGAGGCGACCAATCTCAACGATGAGACCGAAGAAGCCTATTCGCGTTACGAAAGCCGTCCGCAGTGGACGGCGGCGAACGGTCGCGCGATCTCCTTCGGGGTTCGCGGCTCATGGTGATGGAGGTTGCGATGGAACCGGCCGCGAAGCGCCACGCTCCGCGGCGGCCCGCGCGCAATGCGCCGGGCCGAACGATGGGCGGCTTGCGCGCCGCCCACACGCTGCTGCTGTTGGCGCTGTGCTGCGGCGCCGGCGCGGCGCTCGCCGTCGAGAATCGCGTGCCGGTCGCGGAGTGGGAACGCCCGGAGGTCAACGAGATCAACCGTCTGCCGATGCGCGCCACCGGCTTTCCGTTCGAATCCGTCGAGCTCGCCCGCGCCGGAAAGCTCGCCGATTCGCGCTATTTCCACAGCCTCAACGGCGACTGGCGCTTCGCCTTCTCGCCCAGCGTCGATCGGCGCCCGGTGGATTTCCATCGCGACGATTTCGACGTGTCGGCGTGGAAGACCATTCCCGTGCCGTCGATGTGGCAGGCGCAGGGCTACGGCCAACCGCTGTACAACAACATCGCCTATCCGTTTCCGGCCAATCAGCCGTACATTCCGCACGACATCAACTCGGTCGGATCGTATCGGCGCGACTTCACCGTCCCGAAAGACTGGGACGGGCGCGAAGTGCTGCTGCATATCGGCGCGGCCGGCGCCGCGTACTACGTGTGGGTGAACGGGCAGAAGGTCGGCTACAGCGAAGATTCCAAGCTGCCGGCCGAGTTCGACATCACCTCTTACCTGCGCGCCGGCGCCAACAACATCTCGATCGAAGTGTATCGCTGGGCCGACGGCAGCTATCTGGAAGATCAGGATTTCTGGCGCGTCAGCGGCATCGAGCGCGATGTCTATCTGATGGCGCCGCCGAAGACCTGGATCCGCGACTTCTTCGCTCGCGGCACGCTCGACAAGACGTACAAGAACGGCCAGCTCGATCTGGATCTGAACGTCAGCGGCGCGGCCCGCGCGGCGGCGATCAAGGCCAGCGTGCTCGACGGCGATCAAGTGGTGTTGACGCGGAACCTGAGCGTTCCGGCTTCGGCGAAAGAGCGCGCGCTCAGCCTGTCCGGCGCGATCGCCGGCGTCAAAAACTGGAGCGCCGAAACCCCGAACCTCTACACGCTGTTGCTGGAACTGCACGACGCCGACGGCCGCCTGTTGCAAGCCACCTCGACCCGGATCGGTTTCCGCACCGTGGAAGTGTCCGGCGGCCTGGTCCGCATCAACGGCAAGGCGATCAAGATCCGCGGCGTCAACCGCCATGAGCACGATCCGGTCAGTTTCCACGTCATCTCCGAAGCCTCGATGCGCCGCGACATCGAGCTGATGAAGCAGAACAACATCAACGCGGTGCGGACCTCGCATTACCCCAACGCCGAGCTGTGGTACGCGCTGGCCGACGAATACGGCCTGTACGTGATGGACGAGGCCAACATCGAGTCGCACCGCTACATGCAGATGGGCGACGACGGCATGCGGCCGCGCGACAAAGTCCAGTTGGGTTTCGATCCGAAGTGGGAAAGCTCGCATCTGCAGCGGGTGCAGCGCATGGTCGAGCGCGACAAGAACCATCCCTCGATCGTGTTCTGGTCGCTGGGCAACGAGGCCGGCACCGGACCCAACTTCGCCAAGGCCGCCGGCTGGGTTCACGCGCGCGACAAGACCCGCCTGGTGAGTTATCTCGGCCAGGGCACGCTGTACTCGCAGCATCGGCCCGAGCCTTACGTGGATTTCTACGCGCCGATGTACGACTCGATCGAACGCATCGTCGATTACGCGACCCATCCGGAGTATGCGGACAAGCCGCTGATCCAATGCGAATACGCCCACGCCATGGGCAACAGCCTGGGCGACCTCAAGGGGTACTGGGATGCGATCTACGCCCACGACCGCCTGCAGGGCGGTTTCATCTGGGACTGGGTCGATCAGAGCATGATCAAGCACACCGCCGACGGTCGCCCGTTCTGGGCCTACGGCGCCGACTACGGCCCCAATCCCTCCGGCGCGGATGCGATCGAATTCGGCGACGGTCTGCTGCAGGCCGACCGCACGCCCAATCCGCATCTGCACGAACTGGCGAAGGTCTACGGGCCGATCCAGTTCGAAGCGGTGGATGCGGCGGCGGGACGTTTCCGCGTGCGCAACCGGCATAACTTCATCGATCTGAGCGGTTTCGATTTCGACTGGCAGATCCGCGAGAACGGCCGCATCGTGCTGGAAGGCAAGGGCCCGTCGCTGTCGACCGCGGCCGATGCCAGCCAGGAGGTCGAGTACGCGCTGCCGGCACTGGCGAAGCGGCCGGGCGCCGAGTACCTGATCACCTTGCGCGCACGCGCTCGCGCCGGAACGGTGCCGCTGGTGCCGGCCGGACAAGTGGTGGCGTGGGAGCAGTTCGCCTTGTCGCCGCCGCCGGCGCTGCCCGCGCCTGCAACATCGGGTGCGGCGGTGGCGGTGAGCGACAGCGCGCAAGCGGCGACCTTGCGCGCCGCCGGTGCCGAACTCAGCGTCAGCCGCAGCAGCGGATTGGTCGAGCGTTACGCCTATCAAGGCCAGACCCTGCTGCAGGGCGGCGCGCCGAATTTCTGGCGCGCGCCCACCGATAACGACATCGGCACCGGTCTGTATGCCACCCATCAGATCTGGAAATCGCTCTCGGAGAGCCGGCGCGTGCGCAGCGTGCAGGTCGAACGCGGCGGCGACGGCGGCGCCCGCGTGCGGGTGGAGTTCGATATCGGCGGCGATACCACCCCGGACGTGCAATACACGGTCAGCTACGCGATGGCGCGCGACGGTTCGGTGGATGTCAGCGGTGAGTTCAAGCCGTTGTACGCCGGCCTGCCCGATCCGCTGCGCCTGGGCCTGATGTTCACCCTGCCCAGCCGCATCACCGATCTGAGCTGGTACGGCCGCGGCCCGCACGAGACCTACTCCGATCGCTACGGCAGCGGCGAGATCGGCGTGTACGCCGGCAAGATCGCCGAACAGAACCACGACTACATCCGCCCACAGGAAACCGGCAACAAGGTCGATGTGCGCTGGCTCAGCCTGACCGCCGCCGACGGCGCCGGCCTGAAGGTGACCGGGGCCCGGCCGCTGTCGGTGAACGCGCTGGCGTTTCCCTACGCCGACCTGGACCGCAAGCCGGTCGGGCAGGCCCACAGCAGCGACATCCGCCCGCGCGAGCACGTTTCGCTGATGATCGACGAGCGCCAGATCGGCCTGGGCGGCGACGATCAGTGGAGCAAGTTCGGCCAGCCGCATTCGCAGTACCGTATCCCGGTGGCGCCTTCGCGCTACCAATTCCGCATAGCGCCGGCCGTGGCCGGCACCGAGGCGAGTCGATGAGCGACAGCAATTCCCCCGCGGCGGCGCCCGGGCAACGTCTGGCCGGCAAATGCGTGCTGGTGTCGGGCTCCTCCAACGGCATCGGCGCGGCGATCGCGAAACTGTTCGTCGCCCACGGCGCGCGCGTGGCCGGTTACGACCGCGCGCCGCCACCGGACGGACAAACCTCGCCATGCGAATTCTTCGCCGCCGGCGATGTCGCCGACGCCGACGCGGTCGCCGCGTTCGTGCGCGATGCGGCGCAGCGGTTGGGAGGCATCGATGCGGTGATCAACAACGCCGGCGTCGATGTGTTCAGCGATCCACTGACCCTGGCGCAGGACGACTGGTGGCGCAATCTGGCGATCAACCTCGGCGGCGCGTGGAATTTCAGCCGCGCCGCGCTGCCGGTGATGCTGGCGCAAGGGCGCGGATCGGTGGTCAACATCGCTTCGGTGCACGGGCACAAGATCATTCCCGGCGCGTTTCCGTATCCGGTCGCCAAGCACGCGTTGATCGGGCTGACCAAGGCGCTGGGGCTGGAGTACGCGGCGCAAGGCCTGCGTTTCAATTCGATCTCGCCGGGCCTGATCCTCACCGACCGCATCGAACGCTGGCTGTCCTCGCAACCCGATCCCGACGCCGCGCGCCGCCGCCAGACCGAACTGCTGCCGCCGCGGCGGATCGGCGAGCCGGACGAAGTCGCCTACACCGCCTTGTTCCTCGCCAGCGACGAGGCGCGCTTCATCAACGCCACCGACATCGTCATCGATGGCGGCCGCACCCAGCTGTATCACGAATGATCGAGCCGTCTATGGATTGGAGAACCCAGCGCCCGTTGATCGCGATCCTGCGCGGCATCACGCCGGCGCAGATCGAGGCGCACGTCGAGGCCTTGATCGACGCCGGCATCAGCCTGATCGAGATTCCCACCAACTCGCCGCAATGGCTGCGCAGCGTCGAGCTCGCGGTCGCCGCGGCCGGAACGCGCGCGCTGATCGGCGCCGGCACGGTCCTCAATCGCGACGACGTGGACGCGCTGGCCGCGACCGGCGCGCGCCTGATGGTCACGCCCAACACCGATGTCGCGGTGATCCGCCACGCGGTCGATCGCGGCCTGATCTGCGCCGCCGGCTTTTCCACGCCCAGCGAAGCCTTCGCCGCGCTGGGCGCGGGCGCGCAGGCGCTCAAGTTGTTTCCGGCGGCCAGCTTCGGCCCCGGCTACGTGCGCGCGATCCGCGCGGTGCTGCCGCCGCAGGTGCCGGTGTTCGCGGTCGGCGGCGTCACCCCGGACAACCTGCCGGGCTACCTGCAATCGGGTTGCGCCGGCGCCGGCCTGGGCAGCGATCTGTACGCGCCCGGCCAGGCGCCTTCGGTCACCCGCGAACGCGGCGGTCTTTTCGTCGATGCCTACCAGAGCGCGCGCCCTTGAAAATCACCCGACTCACCACCTACCGCGTCGCCCCGCGCTGGATGTTCCTCAAGATCGAGACCGACGAGGGCATCGTCGGCTGGGGCGAGCCGGTCGTCGAAGGCCGCGCGCGCAGCGTCGAGGCGGCGGTCGCCGAAATCGGCGAACTGCTGATCGGCCAGGACCCGGCGCGCATCAACGATCACTGGCAGACCATGTACCGCGGCGGTTTCTATCGCGGCGGCGCGGTGTTCATGAGCGCCATCGCCGGCATCGACCAGGCCCTGTGGGACATCAAGGGCAAGGCCCTGGGCGTGCCGGTGTACCAGTTGCTGGGCGGGCTGGTGCGCGATCGCATGAAGACCTATTGCTGGGTCGGCGGCGATCGCCCCGCGGACATCATCGAGCAGATCCGCAGCCGCGTCGCATTGGGCTTCGACACGTTCAAGATGAATGCCTGCGAAGAACTGAGCCTGCTCGACAGCAGCCGCGCCATCGATGCCGCGGTGGCCAAGGTCGCCGAGATCCGTTCGGTGTTCGGCAACAGCATCGAGTTCGGCCTGGACTTCCATGGCCGCGTCGGCTGGCCGATGGCGAAGACGCTGATCCGCGAACTGGAGCCGTACCGGCCGTTGTTCATCGAAGAACCGGTGCTGGCCGAACAGGCCGAATACTATCCGCGCCTGGCCGCGCACACCGCCATTCCGCTGGCCGCGGGCGAGCGCATGTACTCGCGCTTCGAATTCAAGAACGTGCTGCATGCCGGCGGCCTGGCGATCGTGCAGCCGGATCTGTCGCACGCCGGCGGCATCAGCGAATGCATGAAGATCGCGGCGATGGCCGAGGCCTACGACGTCGCCCTGGCGCCGCATTGCCCGCTGGGACCGATCGCGCTGGCCTCGTGCCTGCACGTGGACTTCGTCAGCTGGAACGCGATGCTGCAGGAACAGAGCATCGGCATCCACTACAACGCCGACGGCGAATTGCTCGATTACGTGATCAACAAGGACGCCTTCGATCTGGAGAACGGCTGCGTGCGTCCGTTCACCCTGCCCGGGCTGGGCGTGGAGATCGACGAAGCGCACGTGATCGAACGCAGCAAGCGGGCAGGCGACTGGCGCAATCCGCTGTGGCGGCATCGCGACGGCAGCGTGGCGGAGTGGTGATGACCGCGGCCGTGGCGATCGATGCCGCCCGGGCGAGACTGGCCGTGGACAGCCGCTGCCGCCTGGGCGAAGGCGTGCTGTGGTGCGAACGCCGGCAGGCGCTGTGGTGGACCGACATTCAATCGGCGCGGCTGTGGCGGCATACGCCCGGCGACCGCCGCAGCCGCTATTGGCGACTGCCCGATCGGCTCGGATCGTTCGCGCTGTGCGAATCGGGGCGGTTGTTGCTCGGTCTGGCCAAGGGCGTGTACAGCGCCGATCCGGGCGCGGCGGAAGATCTGGATGCATTGGCGCCGACGCTGTTGGCGCCAGTCGAAGCCGATCAACCGACGCTGCGCATCAACGACGGGCGCTGCGACCGCTCCGGCAATTTCGTCTTCGGCACCCTCAACGAAGATCTGCGGCGCGCGCCGATGGGACGTTTCTACCAATACTCGCGCCGCCACGGCCTGCGGCCCCTGGCGCTGGCGGGCGTGGCGATCGCCAACAGCCTGTGTTTCGATCTCGACGGCCGCGGCCTGTACTACTGCGACTCGCGGCAAGGCCGGATCATGCATGTCGCCTACGACGCCGACAGCGCTCAGGTCGGCGCGCCGGAGGTATTCGCCGAGGTGCAGGCGCCGGCCTCGCCCGATGGCGCGGCCGTGGACAGCGAAGGCCGGGTGTGGAGCGCGCAGTGGGGCGTCGGCCGCGTGGTCGGCTACGGGCACGACGGCCGCGTCGAGCGCGTGGTCGAGGTGCCGACCTCCAACGTCAGCTGCCTGAGCTTCGCCGGCGCCGCGCTGGACGAGATCTACATCACCACCGCGCGCGAGGAACTCGACGATGCTCAGCGGCGGGCGCAGCCCGATGCCGGCGGCGTGTTTCGCGCCAGTGTCGCCGGCGTGCGCGGATTGGCCGAAGCGAGGTTCGACGACCGATGATCGCGATCGATTGGGGCAGCAGCAGCCTGCGTGCGTTCCGTCTGGACGGGCAGGGACAGATCATCGACTCGCGCCGCTCCGACCAGGGCGCGCTCGCCTGCGCCGGGCGTTTCGAAGAGGTCTTGCGCGACACGCTGCAAAGCTGGGACGAACGCGTGGTGGCGATGGCCGGCATGGTCGGCAGCCGCCAGGGCTGGCAGGAAGTGAATTACCTCGATTGCCCGGCCGGGCTGGATGAGATCGCCGCGCGGATGATCCGCGTGCACGCGCCGGGCCTGGGCGATCGCGAGGTCTGGATCGTGCCGGGCCTGAGCGTGCGCCACGATCACGGCGTGCACGATGTCATGCGCGGCGAGGAAACCCAGATCTGCGGCCTAATCGACCGGCTCGGTCCGGGCACGCACCGCGCCTGCCTGGCCGGAACCCATTGCAAGCACGTGCTGATCGAGAACGGCCGCATCCAGGAGTTCGCCACCGCCATGACCGGCGAGATGTTCCAGGTGCTGAGCGAGCACAGCATTCTCGGCCGGCTGATGCAGCCGGGCCCGCACGACGCCGCGGCCTTCCTGAAAGGCGTGGATCACGCCGCGCTGGACGGCGATCTGCTGGAGCACGTGTTCGCGGTGCGCACGCACGGCTTGTTCAACGTATTGCCGGCGACCGCGCTGCGCTCGTTCCTGTCCGGCCTGCTGATCGGCCACGAACTGCGGCGCCTGCCGGCGCGGCCGGAACCGGTGCACCTGATCGCCGCGCCCTCACTGGCCGAACCCTACACCGCCGCGCTGACGCGGCGCGGCCATCGCGTGCAGGCGCATGGCGAAGACGTGTCCGCGCGCGGCCTGTACGCGCTGGCGCGAAGGCGTGGATTGCCGGCGGCTTGATCCACCGCGCCGCATTCCAGGGCGCATCCGATGTTTCCGTGGTCTCGATGGTGGACGCCGACATGCATCGCCGGCGCTGAAGAAGAGAGAGGCGAATGATGTTGTCTGTATTGGATATCGTGATCGTACTGGCGTACCTGGTCGGCATATTCGCCCTGGCGCAATGGGTCTCGCGCGAGAAGAGCGGACACAAGAAGACCGCGCAGGATTATTTCCTGGCCGGCAAGGCGCTGCCGTGGTGGGCGATCGGCGCCTCGCTGATCGCGGCGAACATTTCCGCCGAGCAGATCATCGGCATGTCCGGTTCGGGCTACGCGCTGGGATTGGCGATCGCCTCCTACGAATGGATGGCGGCGCTGACCTTGTTGATCGTCGGCAAGTTCTTCCTGCCGGTGTTCCTGCGTAACGACATCTACACGATGCCGCAGTTCCTGGAGAACCGTTACGGCGGCAAGATCCGCCTGGTCATGGCGGTGTTCTGGCTGATCCTGTACGTGTTCGTCAACCTGACCTCGATCCTGTGGCTGGGTTCGATCGCGGTGAGCCAGGTGACCGGCATCGAGCAGTCCCACGCCTTGCTGGTGCTGGGCGCGTTCGCGCTGGCGTATCAGTTCTATGGCGGACTCAAGGCGGTGGCCTTGACCGACATCGTGCAGGTTTCATTGCTGGTGCTGGGCGGGTTGATGATCACCGCGCTCACCTTGAACCGCATCGGCGACGGCGATGGCGTGATCGCCGGCTTCCAGCACCTGTTGCAGACGCAGCCGGAGCGTTTCCACATGATCCTGAGCAAGGACAATCCTTACTACAAGGATCTGCCCGGCCTGGGCGTGCTGCTCGGCGGCCTGTGGATCATGAATTTCAGTTACTGGGGTTTCAACCAGTACATCATCCAGCGCGGCCTGGCGGCCAAGGACATCGGCGAGGCGCAGAAGGGCGTGCTGTTCGCGGCGTTCCTGAAACTGCTGGTGCCGGTGATCGTGGTGATTCCGGGCATCGCCGCGGTGGTGCTGGCGCCGGGATTGAGCAAGCCCGATCAGGCCTATCCGACCATGATGGGGCTGTTGCCGGCCGGCGTGCTGGGCCTGGTGTTCGCCGCCTTGATCGCCGCGATCATGGCGTCGCTGGCGTCGAAGATCAATTCGGTCGCGACCATCTTCACCCTGGATTTCTACACCAAGCTGCGTCCCGGCCAGGCCGAAGCGAAGCTGGTGCGGGTGGGACGCATCGCCTCGCTGGTCGCGGTCGCGCTGGGCATGCTGGCGGCCAAGCCCTTGCTGGGCAGCTTCGATCAGGCCTTCCAGTACATCCAGGATTTCACCGGTTACTTCACTCCGGGCATCACGGTGATCTTCCTGCTCGGCCTGTTCTGGAAACGGGCCAACGAAGCCGGCGCGCTGGCGGCGGCGATCGGTTCGGTGGTGCTGTCGATCGCGGTGCGGGTGATGTGGCCGGAGTATCCGTTCATGAACCGCGTCGGTGTGGTGTTCCTGCTGGCCCTGGTGCTGGCGGTGGCGGTGTCGCTGATGAGCAAGACCCGCAGCGGCAGCGACCTGATCCGAACCGACGACGTGAGTTATCGCACGCCGCTCAGTTTCAACCTCGGCGCGATCCTGGTGATCGCGATAGTGGCCGTGCTCTACGCCGTGTTCTGGTGATGGCGGCTGATTTTCCACGGAGAACTCTCATGAGCTTCACCTCGTCCGGAAAGACCGCGGCGTTCGCCTTCGCCTCGTGCGCCGCCATCGCGTCCCTGCATTCGCCCGTGTTCGCCGCCGAAGTGGCCGCCACGCCGCAGATGGGCTTCAACAACTGGAACTCCACCCATTGCCGCGCCGAGTTCGACGAGAAGATGATCCGCGGCGTCGTGGATAAATTCATCGAGCCGGGACTGAAGGACGCCGGCTACCAGTACGTCAATATCGACGACTGCTGGGCCTACTGGAGGCGCGACAAGGACGGCAACCTGAAAGCCAATCCGAAGCGCTTCCCCGGCGGGATCAAGGCCATCGCCGACTACGTGCACAGCAAGGGCCTGAAATTCGGCATCTACACCAGCGCCGGCTCCTTCACCTGCGAGCCGAAGAAGGAGAACCGCGGCTTCCCCGGCGGCCTGGGCCATGAGAAACAGGACGCGGCCTTGTTCGCCTCCTACGGCATCGACTACCTCAAGTACGACAACTGCAACAACGAAAAGAAACCCGCGCAGCCGCGCTACACCGCGATGGGCGATGCGCTGCGCGCGACCGGCCGGCCGATCTTCTACAGCGTGTGCGAATGGGGCGAGAACCAGCCCTGGCTGTGGGCCGGCAAGCGCGAGGTCGGCGGCAACTCCTGGCGCACCACCGGCGACATCACCGACACCTACGCCTCGATGGTGGAGATCTTCAAGAAGAACGTGGTGCTGGACCAGTACGCCGGACCCGGCCACTGGAACGATCCGGACATGCTCGAAGTCGGCAACGGCGGCATGACCGATACCGAATACCGCAGCCATTTCAGCCTGTGGGCGATCATGGCCGCGCCGCTGCTGATCGGCACCGACCTGCGCACGATCAAGCCCGAACCGTTGAAGATCCTGCTCAACAAGGACGTGATCGCGATCGACCAGGACCCGCTGGGCGTGCAGGGCAAGCGCATCCGCGACGCCGGCGGCGTCCATGTCATCGTCAAGCCGCTGCAGGGCGGCGATCGCGCGCTGGCGATCTTCAACGAAACCGACGCGGCCAAGGAGGCGACGGTCAGCGCCGCCGAACTCGGCCTGGACAAGGCCGGCAAGTACGCCGTGCGCGATCTGTGGCAGCACGATCAACGCGAAGGCGACGGCTCGGTGCGGGTCACGCTCGCGCCGCATGCGACCGCGCTGTATCGGATCAGCGCACGCTGAGCCGCGGGCGGCACGGATGATACTGGCCAGTGCCTCGTTGCGAGCGCGGATCGCGCCCGTCTGGGGCGGCGGCGTGTTGCGGCTGGACGCGCTCACGCCGCAGGGCGCGGTGCCGCTGTTGCGCGCGTGCGAGTTCGAACCGGGACCGGCGCCGTCGGCGCCCGGTCCCGATCCCAATACGCTCGCCTGCTATCCGCTGGTGCCGTGGTCGAACCGGATTTCCGCGGACGGTTTCGAGTTCGACGGCCGCCGCATCGAGTTGCCGCGCAATCGCGACGACGAGCCGTGGCCGATCCACGGCAGCGGCTGGCAACGGCCGTGGCGCGTCGCGCACGCCGACGCCGGCGAAGCGATCCTGGTGCTCGACGAAGACGACGCCTCGCAGGCCTATCGCTACCGCGCCGAACAGCATTACCGCCTGCGCGAGGACCGTTTCGAAGCGCGCCTGAGCGTCGTCAACACCGGCCCGGCGGCGATGCCGTTCGGCCTGGGCCTGCATCCGTTCTTCGTGCGCGATGCCGATACCCGTCTGCGCGCGCCGGCCCGGCAGGTCTGGCTCAACGACGGCCACACGCCGCTGCCGACGCAGTTGGCGGCTATCCCCGAGCCTTGGCGCTTCGTCGAGGAACGCGCGTTGCCGCGCGATTGCATCGATCACGCATTCGTCGGTTGGCCGGGCGAGGCCAGCGTTCACTGGCCGCGGCGGCGCCTGCGCCTGGACCTCGCCGCCGACGCGGGCAACTTCGTGCTGTTCACGCCGCAGGACGCGAACTTCTTCTGTTTCGAACCGGTCGATCACGCGATCGACGCGGTTCACCTGCCCGGTGGCGCAGCCGCTCACGGCATGACCGTGCTCGCGCCGGGCGAGGGCATGCAGCGACGCTATCGATTCACAGTGCACGCCGACGGCTGAGCCGCCGCGCGCTTCACGCGCCGACGGCTTCGCGCGCGGCGCCCATCACTTCGCCTCGAACACGAACCCCGCCGCCTGGAAATCCCCGCGCATGGCGACGGCCAGACCGTTGTTCATCCAATAAGCGCCGCTGGCCTCGGCCGGCACCGAGTCCGGCGCGGCGCCGCCGCCCAGACGCGAGATGCGATAGCGCTTGGCCGGATCGAGCCCGCGCAGGCGGATCGCCGGATCGGGCAAGGCTTTGGTGCCGCTGTGCAGGAACGCGAACAACACCGCCTGGCGCCGGTCGGCCGACACCGACAGCGTGGCCGAACGGCGGCCGCCGTCCCAGGGCGAGATCAGCCGGTACAGATCGCCTTGCTGGACCGTGCGGCGCACCTGCTTGTAGGCCTCGACCATGCGCTTGGCGGTGGCGAAGTCGGCGTCCTTCCAATGATTGAGGTTGGCGCCGATGCCCAGCCCGCCCTGCATCGACGACAGGAAGCGGTAGTCGAGCGAGGTCTCGCGCTTGTTGACCCAATTGGGCGAATCGGTGACCCAGGCCATCATCACCGCCGGCGCGTAGGCGTGGCTGAAGCCGTCCTGCATGCTCAGGCGATCGTAAGGATCGGTGTTGTCCGACGGCCACACCTGATCGGTGAAAGCCATGATGCCCAGATCGACTCGGCCGCCGCCGCCGGAACACGATTCGATCTCGAGCTTGGGATGCTTGCGGCGCAACTCGGCGAGAATCCAGTACAGATTGCGCACGTACTCGACATAGAGCTTGGGCTGATCCTCCGGCGCCAGCTGCGCCCAGCCCGGCTCGGACCAGTTGCGGTTGTAATCCCATTTGAGGAACTGGATGTCGTTGCGGGTGACCAGTTCGTCGAGCATCTGGAACAAGTGATCGCGCACGTCGCGGCGGGCGAGGTTGAGCACCAGCTGATTGCGCGCCTGGGTCAGCGGACGGCCGGGAAACTGGATCGCCCAATCCGGATGAGCGCGATACAGATCGCTGTCGGGGTTGACCATTTCCGGCTCGACCCACAGGCCGAATTCCATGCCCAGGCCGTGCACCTTGTCGATCAGCGGCTTGAGGCCGTTGGGAAACTTGGCCGGGTTGACGGTCCAGTCGCCGAGTCCGGCCTTGTCGCTGTTGCGCGCGCCGAACCAGCCGTCGTCCATGACGAAGCGCTCCACGCCGATGCGCGCGGCTTTCTCCGCCAGGGCCATCTGCCCGGCTTCATCGACCGCGAATTCGGTCGCTTCCCAACTGTTGTAGAGCACCGGCCGCAGGCGCGGCTTGCCCTGGCCGGGCAGGATCCGTTCGCGCTGGAAACGATGGAACAGGCGCGATGCGCCGCCCATGCCGGCGTCGGAATAGCCGGCGTAGAACACCGGCGTGTCGAGGCGTTCGCCGGGCGCGAGCCGATAGGCGAAATCGTACGGGTTGTAGCCGCCGACCACGCGCACCGCGCCCAGCTGATCCTTGTCGATGCTGATCCGCCACGAGCCCGACCAAGCCAGCGCGCCGAACCACACCGGCCCGCTTTCTTCCGTCGACACGCTGGTGCGGTCGATGGCGAACCACGGCGCGTTCTGCTGGCCGGTGGAGCCGCGCCGGCTTTCCAGCACGCTCGCGCCTTCGCTGACCGGGCGCTGTTGCAAGGTCCACTCGCCGGCCCAGCGGCCGCTGAGGTGGCGCAGCCGATAATCGTCCTCGGGCGCCAGGGTGTAGGACGCGGAGGCGGCCTGGTCGATGCGCAGCGGCGTCGTGCCCAGGTTCTCGATCAGGGCCGAACGGCCGACCACACCGGTGCCGGGGTCGATGCTGTAGCGCAGCGTCACCTGCAGCGGCGCGCTGATGTCCTTCATGACGACGGCGACGCCGTCGCCTTCGATCTTGTGCGAGACGTAGCGCAGGACGGTGTCGCGGTTGCCGTCGGCGTAGGCCACCTTCAGAGCGACTTCGCTGAAGATGCCGCCGCCCTGGGCCGGGAATTCCTGCGGCGTCACCGACGCGGACAGGTCGAAGCTGGCATGGCCGGGCAGCGCCTTGATCGGCCCGAGGCGGTCGCCGTCGCCGAGCTGGCCGCCGAAATAAACCGCCTGCAATTGCTCGGCGTCGTTGATGGCGAAGGCGTAGGTGACGCGGCCGCCGTCCAGGCGGAACACCCGCGTCTGCGCGTCGTAGCGCACCGAGGCCAGGGCCGGGTCGGCGATCGACCAAAGCGCGATCAAAGCCGCGCCGGCGGCGGCGCGAAGCAGGAACGAACGCATGCAGACCTCTCCCTCAAGCTCTTATCGTATTTATCATACAAATATAATAGTGTCGATCCGCAGCCGCGCGGCGGGCCGATCCGCGCCGTCGCCGCGATGCCACCGTGATCACACCGGCCGTGTGAATCTGTTGGCCGGCGCGCGGGTCGCGCCGGCCGCCGTTTAGGCCCGTGCTATGGTGGCGATGAACGCGTCCGATGGTTCTTGCCGGAACCGCTGCGTGCCGTAAGAATCGTACTTACCCAACATCGAGCAGCTTGGAAGATGCATCCTATCGAGTCCGCCGGACGATCTCAGTTGAGCGGCCGCATGACGCTGACGGAACAGCTGCTCGATGCCTTGGGCCGCGAGATCGTGTTGGGACGTTTCGCCGAAACCGGCTTTCCCACCGAAGCGGAAATTTCCGAAGCCTATTCGACCAGCCGCAGCGTCACTCGCGAAGCGATCAAGATGCTCACCTCCAAGGGCATGCTGTCGGCGCGGCCGCGCAGCGGCATCGTGGTGCAACCCGAGCGCAGCTGGAGCCTGCTCGACGCCGACGTGTTGCGCTGGATGCTGGAGCGCAAGTTCTCCTACAAGCTGTTGCGCTCGTTCACCGAGATGCGCCTGGGCATCGAGCCCACCGCCGCGGCGCTGGCCGCGCGCAACGCCGACGCGCAGGCCATCGAAGGCATCGAGCGCGGCCTCAAGCGCATGATCGCCGCCGAGCGCGGCGAGGACGACCACCTGATCTCCGACGTCGCCTTCCACGTCGCCATCCTCGACGCCACCGGCAACCCGTTCTACGTGCAACTGCACGAACTGGTGAACACCGCGCTGCGGATTTCGATCCAACTGACCAATCGCATCAAGGGCCACACCGCCAGCATCCCGGCGCACCGGCGCGTGTTCGACGCGATCAAGGCCGGCGACGCGGCGGCCGCGCACGCGGCGATGTCGAGCATCATCGCCGACGTGCTGGTGCTGATTGAGGACGCGCAATCGCGCGAGACCGATCAGGGCAAGGCGCGCAAGCGCGTGGAAAAAACGCCGGCGCGTTCGAAGAAGTAAGTGCCGCGTTGCGGCGCCATGCGGATCGTGGGCCCGGCGATCAGGCTTGCGTGCAGGTACTGCTTTCACGCGGCGGCGGACGTAACGGCGCAGGCACCCGCGATGCAGGAAACCGTACGGCAAGCGCAAACCAGCCCCGTCTACAGCGCTGAGCCGCAAGTATTCCAGAGAACCTAGTTGACGACCCGCATCCATTGCTGCGCGGTCATGCTCACCTTTCCGGCGCCCATCCAGGCGCGCAGGTTGCCGAGCTCATCGATCCCATGCAGCGTCATCGGGTACGAGGGAACGCCGTTGCGCCAGACGAACGGGACCTGCGCCGCCTGGGCCGGGCCGAGCGTGCTGCCCGCCGCACCGCTGTTTCCTTCCCAACTGGCCCACACGATGCCGCGATCGACGAACGTCGCCTGCTGCGACGACGCCGGCATGTAGTTGATGTCGCTCGCGAACAGCACATGGCGGACGCCGAGGGCGCGGATCGCGCCGGTGTAGCGCGAATCGTCGGGATCGGTCTGATTGTTCCGCAGCGGCGTGAATACGCCCCAGAACAAGCTGCGCTCGACCTGGACCGCGCCGCCTTCGGTGGACACCGAGCCGTTCAACACCACATCGAACTTGTACGTCGGCGAGCTGCCCTCGACCTTGGACCGCAACGCCGGGTTCGCCTGGACGACGGCATCGCGGACGGCTTTCATGATCCGCGCATTGGAGCTGTCGACGTACAGGTTATAGGCGTGCACGTCGCCGCCGCGCAGGCGGGGCATGCGGTCCTGCAGATCGCGATAATGGTTGTGATGCAGGGTCACGGTGTAGGACGAAATACCTTCGAGATCGTTCGAGCCGATCAGGTGTCCTTTCTTCTGCGGCAGCGATATATCGATGATCTGCTGTCTGGTGAAGAAGCCGCGCAGGAAGTCGTACATCGCATTGGCCGCGCGATTGGCCTCGAGGTAGTCGAACTGCCGCGCCACGAAGCTGCCGGGCCCGCTGGCCGGAGGCAGGGTTTCGATCCACGACACGGTGATGTTGTTTGCGCCCTTCTTGATGTCGAGGACACCGTCATAGGCCTTGCTGAAGCTGCAGTGATCGATCCAGACGCCGGAGGTCACGCCGCCGCCATCGCCGAGAGTGACGAAATCCCAGTCGTTGCTGTCGTAGTCCCCGCGCGTTCCCTCATCCCATTCCCACAGCTCGTCGAAACGCAGGTTGCGCAGGACCAGGTTGGTTCCGCTCTTTATGTTG
Source organism: Lysobacter gummosus (assembly GCF_001442805.1). Lineage (NCBI taxonomy): Bacteria > Pseudomonadati > Pseudomonadota > Gammaproteobacteria > Lysobacterales > Lysobacteraceae > Lysobacter > Lysobacter gummosus. Next base: position 341,115 of record NZ_CP011131.1, read on the forward strand.
AGTTCGACATGGCGCAGCACGGCGCCGTTCCTGGAATAGATCGTCAGCCCGTTGAAGTTCGTCACATCGAGCAGGGACACGCCGCTGGCGATCAACGCCGGATGCTTCTTGGGCGTCTTGTTCTGGCGCAGCAGGCCGTCGGCGCGGGCCGCGTCATCGACCTCGTTCCAGCCCATGTCGAGATCGTTCGCGATCTCGATGACCTTGACCGGAGTGGAACTCGAAGTGCGCGCGGCGCGCAGCGCGGCGATGAAGCCCGCCGGCGTGGTCACGCGCCGGTATTTGGGATCGGATTCGGCGAGGTACCCGCCTCCGGTGACGCTGGCCGCCGCATAGCCTTCGATGTTGTACATCGAAATCCCCGACGCGGCGGCCGGCATGAGGCTCACGATGCCGAGGATCAATACCGCGATCAGGCCGCGGCGTTCCATGAACCGCTGGCGAAATCCTGCGCTGGGTGCTGGAACGACTGCGCGCGCGATGTGCGTTGCACGACGACTGGCGAGGGTCTGCATATGGACTCCAGTGACCGCGCGCGATACGCGCGGTCGTAGGGCTGATCTTCGGGGACGATGCGATGACTCGGCGCGATCGGGGTACGCCGCGTGGCCTTACCTGATCGTGCAGGCGCCCGGAACCGGCGAGATCTCGTCGGGTTCGCCGCTGGTCAGCCCGAGATACTCGACGCATTTGCGCCCGGAGGTCGAAACGCTGGTGAGCACGGCCTTGTCGCCGGCCACGCCGTTGGCGTAGCGCGAGTTGATCCCGGCGATCGCGCCGGTGTCGGCGGCGACGACCTGGGTGACCTGAACGGTTCGGCTGTACTGCGTCGAGCAATTGCCGCACGAGCGGTACAGCTTGCCGGCTTTCTCGACCTCGAAGTATTCGATCTTCATCGTGCCCGGCCCGTTGTGCTGGAAGACCTTGTCCTTCGCCAGCCGCGCGCCGCCGCTCTGGATGAGGAATACGTCGGAGGCCTTGTTGTTCTTGAAGGTCGCGGCGTCTTCGCCGACATCGTCCCAGTACACTTCCGAGAGCGTGCAGGTGCCGTAACAGTGAATGCCGTCGCCGCCGCGGCCGCGATAATTCCGGTCGGTTCCGGATTTCGAACCGTCGCCGATCACCACGTTCCTGAGCACCGCGTTGTTCCGCAGGATGAAGGTCGGTTTCTGCTTTTCGGTCTGATCGCCGGGGTCGCCGAGATAGCGCACCGCGGTACCGGCGGGGCAGTTGTTGCGCTGGGCCGCGTCGAAGGTTTCGCCATCCACGGTGATGGTCTTGATGCTGCTGCCGCTGCCTATGTCGATGGTCTTGCATACGTTAGGTAGATCCAGCGCGAAGCAGGAAGGAGAAACCAACAGCAGCGCCAGATAGATGCAGTGCCGGAAGCCTTGTGCCGTGTTCATGCTCGAACTCCTTCAGCAAGTTGATAGGGATGCCATCGGTGCTGCATCGACGTCGTCGCGTTGCTGCAGCGGGCGTCAGTTATAGGGAGCTCATGCGGCGCAGCATGATGATGCGAGTCACAACGCCTGCATCGGATCGCGGTCCTCGCGATGTCTTCGGACAAGCGCGTTGTCCGGGGACAGGCCCTCCACGCCGCGATCGCGTTCGCTGTTTTCCCGGTGCAGGTCGCAGCGGAAAGGACGAATCGGACCGGGACGAATTCGGTTCCCGGTTCTGCGCCTGGCCGCAAGTGGCGCCAACGTCTTTCCCGCATCGCAGCATGCGCCCGGCCCGCGCCTCTGCTAGCGTATGACTACCGGTGTCATTTTCTGTCGGTCAGGACGATGCAAAACGACATGCCCAGGATGAAACGCGCACGCGGGCTTCATGGCGAAACGCCGAGCGGATCGGCGCGCGCGGATCGCATGACGATCCCCGGAACCTCGACGGTGGACGACATCGCGCGCATGGCCAATGTCTCGACAAAGACCGTCTCGCGGGTGATCAATAAATCGCCGCTGGTCAATACGGACACCCGCGACCGCATCCTCGCGCTCATGGCCGCACTGCGCGACCCGCGCGGCAGTCGGGCGCCCGCGGCGGCGGCTTCGCGGCGCAAGCTGATCGGCTTGGTCTACGACAATCCCACCGCGCATTACGTCATCGAGATCCAGCGCAGCGTGCTCGATGCCTTGAAGGGCAGCGGTTTCGAACTGGTGGTGCATCCCTGCGACAGCAACCGATCCGACTATGTCGACGGCGTGCGCCGGTTCACCCTGCAGCACAAATTGCATGGGCTCGTCCTGATCCCGCGCGTGTCGGAGGACGAACTGCTGGCGACGGCGTTGCGCGAGACGGGATGCCGCTATGTCCGCGTGGCCTCGATTCCCTTGGACGACCCGATGCGTACCGTGCTCACGCGCGATCGCCAGGCCGGCATGGAAGCGGCCCATCACCTGATGTCGCTGGGGCATCGGCGACTGGGCGTGATCACCGGACCGCGCCGCTATCGTTCCTCGATCGAGCGCGCGGAAGGCTTCGCCCAGCATCTGGCCGTGAACGACGTCGGGCTGTCGTCGAAATGCGTATACCTGGGCGGCTATACGTTCGAATCCGGCGTGGCCGGCGCGGAGTACCTGTTGGCGCAGACGCCGCGGCCGACCGCGATCTTCGCCTGCAACGACGAGATGGCGGCGGGCATCTACAAAGTGGCGATGCGCCTGGGGTTGTCGATCCCGGAAGACCTGTCGGTGGTCGGTTACGACGACAGCCCGCTGGCCTGCCAGCTTTCGCCCGGTCTGACCACGATCCATCTGCCGGTTTCCGACGTTGGACGTTTGGCGGTGCAGTCGCTGCTGGGGCGCCCGACAGCCGAAAGAGCCGCGAGCGCGATGCCCGGATTGCAGGCGGCGGTGACGCCTCGGCTCACCATCCGCGATTCCACCGGAGTCCCGGCAGGCGGGGCTTCGGAGGTGTACTGATTCCGCCGATGGCGTCGTTGCATGGGACCGTCAGCGCTTGCGCCTGTAGACGACGATGATGGTCAGGTCCTGCGAACCGGTCTGGCGCAGGCCGTGGCGGCTGCCGTTTCTGGTCAGAATCGCATCGCCGCTCACCACCTTGCTTCGCTTTCCGTCCAGAGTCAGCTCACCCTGGCCCGACACGATGTAGTAGATCTCGTCCTTGTCGTTCGTATGTTCGCCTATCGACGCGCCGGGATGCAGCGCGCGCTGGCGGAACACGATGTCGAAGCCGGCCGCGCGTTCGAAAAACGGATACGCGGTGGTCGTGCCGTCGCCTTCGTGCGGCCCGGGCTGTTGCACCGCGATGTCGGCGGCTCGCTCGATGTAGGAATCCAAGCGCGGCGGCAGGTCGCGTTCGGCGGCCGGGGCGGCGGACGCCGTCAGCGCCGATGCGATGAAGAAAGCTTGCCTGAAGATAGTGAATTTCATAGCGAACGCTCCGATCGCGGATCAGCGAGCCAGCCATCCCCAAACCACCGGCAACACCGCGTCGCTGCCGCAATCCGATGCGCGGCTGGCGAGCAACACCGCTGCGCCGCCCACATGTCCGGATGGGGCGCGTGACAGGTCTTCTGGAACATCGAAGAACTCCCGGATGGCGCTCGCAGGCGGCGTGGGCGAGGGGCTTGGAGCGATTCTAGTCTCGAATGGCGACCGGTGTCATTTTGCCGGGCAATGCCATCGCGGGACGGTCAGAAGGCGAAGATTCGGCGGCTGGGCGGCGTAAGAGTGCGGCGGCCGTGCGGGCCGCGTCGTGCCTCAAGCTTCGAGGCGCCCGGCGGCCCGCAGCGCGACTCAGCGAAGCGTCAGCACGCCGGCGGCTGGCAGGAATCGCGCACGACCAGATGCGGGCGCACGCTGGCCGAGGCCACCGAAGCGGCGCCGGGCTCGGACTGCAGCAGCATCGACGCGGCGATCCGGCCCATGTCGCGCACCGGCAGCCGCACTGAACTCAACGCCGGCCACAAGCGCGACGCCAGCGGGCTGTCGTCGAAACCGACCACGGACAACTGCTGCGGAATGCTGATGCCGGCGCGCAGCGCGACCTTGTACACGCCCGCGGCCATTTCGTCGTTGCCGGCGAAGATCGCGCTGGGCCGCTGGTTGCCCGAGAGCAGCCGTTCCGCCGCGGCCACGCCCGATTCGAAGGTGTAGCCGGCTTCGACGATGCGCGCGGCCGGCAGTTCGATCCCGCGCTTGCTCAACGCCTCGACGAAACCGGAGGTGCGTTCGTGCGCGGAACGGTAGCTGGACGGGCCGGTGATCAGGGCGATATCGCGATGGCCCAGCGATTGCAGGTAATCGGCCGCTTCCGCGGCGCCGTCGCGGTCGTGGGTGATGACCATGCGCGAGGCTTCGTCCAGCGACACCGAGGCGATGCGCGAATAGCGGCAGCCGATGTCGGCGAGCATGTCGGCCAGCGCCTGGTCTTCCGACACGCGCGGCACCAGCATCACCCCGTGCAGCTTCTGCTGCTGGACGAAGCGGTGCACGCCGTCGATATAGCCCGGGTTGCGGCTGTCGCAGGGGTGCACGACCAGTTCGAAACCCGAGTCGCGGATCGCGTCGAGCGCGCCGTACTGCATGTTGACGATGTACTGCGCGGTCGGGTTGTCGTAGACCATGCCGATCAGGAACGAACGCCGGAACGCCAGCCCGCGCGCGAACGGATCGGGCGTGTAGTTGAACTGGCGCATCACCGCTTCGACCCGCTCGCGGGTTTCCTGGTGCACCAGCGGCGAATGGTTAAGCACCCGCGACACGGTTTTCTTCGACACGTCCGCCAGGCGCGCGATGTCGTTGATGGTCTTGGCCCGATCCGGGACCGTCCACGCCCGGGCCGGAGCAGGCGCTTCAGTTTTCTTGCGCGGCATGGGCGATGGAACCGGGGGAGCGTTGAGGGATTTTAGCCCGCCACGCCGGTTCGCAATGCCCGTTTCCGGCAGAGCCCCGCGCCGGCGCCAGCGCGCAGGATCATGCCGGCGGTGCGCGCCGCGCCTGTCACGGTTTCGAGGAAATCGCGCCAGCGCAGGTCGCGATAGACCCGCGCAGTGACCAGCAGCGCGACCGTCATCAGCAGTGCCGGCACGATGCCGGCGGCAGCAAGCGCATCGATAGGATCGCGAAAGAAGCGGTCCGCCATCCTCGAGTCGATTCCGGGCAAATCCTGTCGCTGGCTGTTGTATAGGAAACCGGTGTCATACGACAATCCGCTCGTATGCTTGGCTCACGACCTGGGAGGTTGGGATGGGGATCGGACACGTTCTATGGGGCCTGGTCGGCGCTGCCGCGCACGCGGGCCCGGCTCGTCATGGCAAAGGCGTCGCGCGAGGACTTCTGCTCGCCCTGCTGGCGGCCGCGCCGGCCGGCGTCATCGCAAAAGAGCGGATTGCACTGCAGAAGAACCCCGAATTGGCGTTTCCCGGCGCGCAGGGATGGGCGGCGCATACGCCCGCCGGTCGCGGCGGGAAACTGCTGCGGGTGACCACGTTGGCGTCCACCGGGCCGGGCTCGTTCGCCGAAGCCATCGCCTCGCCCGGGCCGCGGATCGTGGTGTTCGAGGTCGCCGGTGTGATCGATCTGGAACGCAAGGAGCTGCGGATCAGCGAGCCGTATTTGACCATCGCTGGACAAACCGCTCCCCAGCCCGGAATCACCTTCATCCGCGGCGGCCTGACCATCGCCACCCACGACGTGGTGATCCGCCATATCCGCGTGCGCCCCGGCGAAGCGGGTCTGGCCAAGCGCGCCGGCGTGGACTTCGACGCGATCAACACGGTGCGCGGCGCGGCCGACGTGATCGTCGACCACTGCTCGTTGACCTGGGCCACCGATGAGAACCTGTCGGCCTCCAGCACGCGTTTCTTCGGCGAAAGCCAGGCCGACTGGATGCGCGCCGCGTCCAGGCGGATCACCTTCAGCAACAACCTGATCGCCGAGGGCCTGGCCAACGCCACCCACGGCAAGGGCGAGCACTCCAAGGGCTCGCTGATCCACGACCACGTCAACGACGTGCTGATCGTCGGCAATCTGTACGCGCACAACTACGAGCGCAACCCGCTGTTCAAGGGCGGCGCGCGCGGACAGGTGATCAACAACCTGATCTACAACCCCGGCCAGCGCGCCGTGCACTACAACCTGATCGCCGAGGAATGGCTGGGCCATCCTTACTCGGTCGGGCAGATGGCGGTGCGCGGCAATGTGATGCGCGCCGGTCCCTCGACGCAGACGCTGGCGTTCTTCAGCATCGGCGGGTCGGGCGATCTGGACTACTACGCCGACGACAATCTGGTCGTCGATCGCATCGGCCAACCGCTGCCGCAGACCGGACGCTACACCACCGCGCCGGTGAAATTGCACGAACTCGCGCAGGCGCCGGAACTTCCCTTCGGGGTGAGGTTGCTGCCGTCGGCGCAGGTGCAGGATGCGGTGGTGGCCGACGCCGGTGCGCGGCCCTGGGATCGCGACGACATCGATCGCCGCATCCTGGCCGACACCATCGAGGGCCGCGGCAAGATCATCGACAGCGAGAACGAAGTCGGCGGCTATCCCAAAGTCGAGCCGACCCGGCAGGCGTTCGTGCCCGCCGATTGGGACCTGGCGACGATGGAGCCGTTGAAGCCGCTGCCGCGCCGCGCGCCGTTGCGCTGAGGCCCGCATGCACCGGCGCGATGTGCTCAAGGCGATAGCGGGCGGCGCCGCGGCCGCGGGCTGGATGCCGCATGCCGCGTTCGCCGGCGGCGGCGGCACCGCGCCGCTGGCCGACACGCGCAGCGGCCGTATCCGCGGCTATCGCGACCGCGGCATTCAGGTATTCAAGGGCGTGCCCTACGGCGCCGACACCGCCGCGCGCCGCTTCATGCCGGCGTTGCGCGAGGTCCCCTGGCAGGGCGTGCGCGATGCCGTCGAATACGCGGCGTCCGCGCCGCAGAAGCGCGCCGACGGCCGCATCAGCGAAGACTGCCTGTACTTGAACGTATTCACGCCGGCATTGCGCGACGGTGCCCGCCGGCCGGTTCTGGTCTACCTGCATGGCGGCGGCTACGACAGCGGCTCGGGCAGCAGCCCGCTGTACGACGGCGTCAACCTGTGCCGGCGCGGCGATGCGGTGGTGATCACGCTCAATCATCGCCTCAACGCCTTCGGCTATCTGTATCTGGCGCAACTCGGCGACGACCGCTTCGCCTGGTCCGGCAACGTCGGCCAGTTGGACCTGATCCAGGCGCTGACCTGGGTGCGCGAGCACGCGGCCGAGTTCGGCGGCGACGCCGCGAACGTCACCGTGTTCGGCCAATCCGGCGGCGGCGCCAAGATCGCCAGCCTGATGGCGATGCCGGCCGCGCGCGGCCTGTTCCATCGCGCCATGACCATGAGCGGGCAGCAGGTCACCGCGGCCGGTCCGCGCGCGGCGACCCAGCGCGCGCAGCGTTTCCTCGATGAGCTGAGCATCGCGCCGAAGGATCTGCAACGCCTTTGCACGCTGCCGTTCGAACGTCTGGTCGAAGCGAGCCGGCTGCGCGATCCCTCGCCGATCGAAGACATGTCGCTGTACTTCGGCCCGGTGCTCGACGCGAAGTCGCTGCACCGTCATCCGTTCTACCCCGAGGCGCCCGGGCAATCGGCGCAGATCCCGATGCTGATCGGCAACACCCGCGACGAAACCCGCGCCTTCCTCGGCCACGAGGCGGCCAACTTCGACTTGAGCTGGGAGCAGTTGCCGGACAAGTTGCGCGATCATCAGTACGTCGATCTGGACCCGCACACGGTGATCGCCGAATACCGGCGGCTGTACTCCGACTACACGCCGTCGCAGGTGTTCTTCGCCGCGACCACGGCCGGGCGTTCGTGGCGCGCGGCGATTCTCGAAGCCGAAGCGCGCGCGCGCCAGGGCGCGCCGACCTGGGTCTATCAACTCGATTGGGGCTCGCCGCTGAATCAAGGCCGCTTCGGCGCCATGCACACGCTGGATATCGCGCTGGTGTTCGACAACACCGCGCAGCCGGGTGCGAATACCGGCGACGGCGCGCAGGCGCGGACGATGGCCGGATTGATGAGCGATGCGCTGCTGGCCCTGGCGCGCCATGGCGACCCGGGCCACGCCGGGCTGCCCGCATGGCCTCAGTACTCGCTGCAACAGCGCCAGACGCTGTTGTTCGATGTCCCGCCGCGGCTGGCGCACGATCCTCGCGGCGGCGAACGCCGGCTTTACGAGCGCGCGCCGTTTATCCAGCGCGGAACGTTCTAGCGCGGCGAAGGCGTGACGGCGCCGCGCGCGCGCAGGCATCGCGCCGGCAGCGGCCGTTTCAGCATCCGGCTCAGCGGCAGGCGCAGCGAACGCAAGCCGTCGGCGACTTCGGCGGCCATGCAGCGCGCGCCCAGCGGCGAGAAATGGGTGTCGTCCTGCAGGCCCTCGGGGTAGTTGGCGCTGTCGCCGGGCCGCAGCCACAGGAACAGGCGCTTGGAATCCTCCGCGCCCTGCGAGGCCAGCACGGCCTCGCTGCGCCGTTCCAGATCGATCAAGGCCACCTCGCGCTCGGCCGCGACCGCACGCACGATGTCCGGGTACTCGCCGTGGCTGTGCGCCACCGCGCCGGCCGGATCGAATCGTCGCCGCGCGACCGGGGTGAGCAAGATCGCGGTGGCGCCGCGGGCGCGGGCCTGATCGACGAAGCGTTCCAGATTGCTTCGATAGTCGGCCGGCGGCGTGTAGCGGTCGAGCTTGTTCCGGGATTGGTCGTTGTGGCCGAACTGGATCAAGACGTAGTCGCCGGCCACTACGCTATCGAGCAGCGCCTGCCACCGGCCTTCGTCGATGAACGTGCGCGTGCTGCGTCCGTTCATGGCGCGATTGTCGATGCGGACGCGGCCGTCGGCGAAAGCCTCGCCGATGGCTTCGCCCCAACCGGTTTCCGGGCGTTTTTCCGCGCGCTTTATCGCGATGGTGGAGTCGCCGGCCAAGTGCAGCGTCGGCGCATCGACGGCGATCGCGTTAGTCGGCAAACCGCCCAGCCACAGGGCGAGCAATGCGATCGTGCGCATGGGCGCCAAGCCGATGGGGTGTGCCGTCACCCGCGCGATGGCTTGCGGCCATCGCGCGAGGAAACCCGGGCGCGGGTTCCGGGGCGCCACCGGGCGCGTCACAACTTGAATCGCAAACCAAGGAAATACTGGCGCCCGGTGTGGTGATAGACCGAGACCCGATCGGCAGCCGAATCGACCCACTGGTCGTTGTACTCGTCGGTGAGGTTGAGCCCTTCCAGGGTCAGCTCCAACTGCTCGTTGATCTTCCACGAGGCCGACATGTCGATGGTGGTCGTGCCCTTGGTGCCTTCGACATCGGCGTTGTTGCGGCCGGGCACGGTGGTCAGGTAGTCGTCGCGATACGCGGCCGACACGCGTGCGCTGAAGCGTTCGCCTTCGTAGTAGAGCGTCGCGTTGTAGGCGTTCTTGGACAGGCCCACCAGATCGGTCTTGAGCGACGAGGCGCCGGCCGCGGTGACGTACTGGATCTTCGAATCGACGTAGGTGTAATTGAACTGCACGCCGAAGTCGTGCCAGAAACTCGGCAGGAAGGTGAAGGGCTGCTGGTAGCTCAGCTCCAGGCCGCGCAGTTTTCCGCCCGGCGTGTTGACCGGAATGTTGAACTGGAATTCGTCCGTCGGCAGCGCGCCGGTTCCGGCCAGCAGCTCGTCGGGAAGGCCGGAGGTGTTGTAGGGCCGGATCTCGCGCGAGGTCTGCACGAAGGTATCGATGTCCTTGTAGAACAACCCCAGTCCCAGCAGGGATTCTTCCGCGAAGTACCACTCCAGGCCCAGGTCGTAGGTCTTGGCGCGGAACGGTTCGAGCAGCGGATTGCCGCCGGCCACCACCCGATTGCCGCCGCTCACGCTCACCGTCACGCCCGGGGTGAGATTGCCCAAGCCCGGTCGCGACATGACCTTGGAGGCGCCGAAGCGGATCAGGAAATCCGGCGTGATGTCGGCGACCAGATTCAACGAGGGCAGGGTGTCGCTGTAGTCGCGATTCACCGTGGTCAGGACCGGCGTGGCGCCGGCCAGGGCGAAACCGGTGGAGGACTGCTTGGTCTTGACGTGGCGCACGCCGAAATTGCCGCTCAGCGGGATCCGGCCCACCTGGGTGGAGAAATCGGCCTGGAGGTAGTAGCCCAGGTCTTTTTCCTCGACGCTGCGATTGTTGCCGCGCGCGCTGGCGACATCGGGCGAGACCGCGAAGATCCCGCTGTTGCTGTAGATGCCGAACAACCGGTTGAACGCGTCGATGTCCGGAATCAGCCAGCTCGAATCGTTGTTGCCGCCCACGCTGGTGCCTTGCAGGCCGACTTGTTGAGTCAGGTCCGCCAGGTTCGTGCCGGGCGGCAGCGCCGGCACCGCCAGTTCCGATGCGCGCCGGCTCTCGCTGCTCTGGAACTGGTACTTCTTGGATTGCACGCCGCCTTTGATCTTGAAGCCCGGAGCTACGTTCCAGCGGAAATCCAGTTGCCGATTGTCGAAGGTGTTCTCCGAGGCCTGCGGACGCAGGCGGATTTCCGATACGCCGTTGGCGAAGCTCCAGGCGTTGGGATCGTTGACGTCGAAGCCGTTGTCGATCACCGGCAGGCGGCTGTTGCCGCGGTAGTCGTAGCTGTAGCCCTGCACGTTGTTGCGATCCAGGGTGACCGTGGTCTGGATCGGGTTGTCGAACTCGGACTTGGCCCGGCCGATCTGGCCGCTGAGCGCGAAGTCGTCGCTGAACTTGTGCTCGCCGTAGAAGTTGGCTTGGGTGAACTTGGTGGTGAGTTCGTCGTAACGCGCTTCCGACCGCACGTCCACGTTGTTGAAACGGCCGTAGACCAGGTTGCCGTGCTCGTCGACTTCGCCGTCGAGCACCACGGTCTGCGGCTTGCCGGTACCGGTGCGGCTGAAGGAAATGCCGTTGAGGAAGTTCTCCGTGCGGGTCGCGTCGAACTTGGCGTACAGCAAGTCCAGGCCCAACTCGGTCTTGTCGCTGACCTTGAACTGCAACGCGCTGGTGACGCCCAGCCGTTGTTGATCGTGTTCCATCACCCCGTAACGCGGAATCCGCGGGTGGAAGGTGGTCGGAAGGCGCGCGGCCGCGAACGGCGAACTGGCGGCGAATCCGCCGCTGCTTGGCCCGTTGTCCCAGCGCACGGTGCTGTGTCCTTCTTCGGTCAGGCGGCGGTCGGTGTAGGCCACCGACAGCAGCGCGCCGAAGCGGCCGTCCATCCAGGTGTTGCTGATCAGCGCGGTGGCGCGCGGATCGGTGTCCTTGGACAAATCGTTGTAACCCAGCTGGCCGCCGGCGACGAAGGTCAATCCGTCGTAGTCGAACGGCCGCGCGGTCTGCAGATCCACGGTGGCGCCGAGCGAGCCTTCCTCGACGTCGGCCGACGCGGTCTTGCGAACCTTGAGGCTGTTGAACAACTCCGAGGCGAAGACATTGAAGTCGAAGCCGCGGCCGCGGTTGGCGCCGCCGGAACTGTCGGTGCCGCCGGCGGTGGTCAGCGCCTCCATGCCGTTGATGCGAACCCGGGTGAAGTCGGGTCCGAGGCCGCGCACCGAAATCTGCCGGCCTTCGCCGGCATCGCGCGCGATCGATACGCCCGGGATGCGTTGCAGCGATTCGGCCAGATTGAGGTCGGGAAAGTCCGCGATGTCCTCGGCGACGATCGCATCGACCACGCCGACTTCCTCGCGCTTGATGTCCAGCGCCTGCTGCAGGCTGGCGCGGAAGCCGGTAACGACCACCGCGTCCAGGTTCTTCGCGTCCTCGACCGGTGCCGCGTCCGCTTGCGCGGCCGGTGCCGGCGCGGCGGTCGTCTGCGCGCGGGCGGTCACCGGTGCGATCGACAAGGCCAGCGCGATCGCGCCGGCCAGCATGGTAACCGGTGTCTTTTCAATCACTGACTGCACTTGCATTCCGCTCCCCTCCCAAAGGTGCCAGGCCGCTTTTGCGCGGCCTTGGCGGGCTTTCTGCGCCTGTCATGGTGTCCCTGAATGAAAATGACACCGCTGGTCAAAACCCTAACAAAACCTGGAGCGAACAGCATGCTGCGGTGCGCCAATGCTTTCGGGAGCCCGGTCACGCATAACCGGGCTGGCGGCTTGGGGAGGCCGAATGAGGCCCGGGCAGTGTGTTTCGGCGGGCAGTGACCCAGGCATGCGGCGCCGGCGGACGGGGCGGTCTTGCCTGCGGGAGCGGGCGCTTCGTCAGACAAGCAAGCCGTCGCGAACACGACGAGCATGCGCGCCGACCCGGGCAGATCGGCCAGAACAAACCGGCCGCTGGCCGGGCGGCCACGATGTCGTCAGGGGGCTGTCTTACGCGGCGCTGGCAGGTGCCGGCGAACAACGCTGCGCGCCGGGCGCGCAGACCTCGGTATCGCCTCCGCAGCAATTGCGGGTCAGAAATTCGATCAAGCCGTTCATCGCCGCGAAGTCGGCGCGGTAATTGACGTAGCGGCCCCGGGCTTCGCCCTGGATCAGGCCGGCGGCCGCCAGTTCCTTGAGATGAAACGACAAGGTGGCGCCGGGCAGCGACAGCGCCTGCGCCAGTTCGCCGGCCATGCGGCCGCCAGGGCCGGCCTGGACCAGTTCCCGGAAGATCGCGAGCCGCGAGGCGTGCCCGAGCGCGGCCAGGGATTGGGTTGCTTTCATCATTTCCATTAATCTAGAATAATGGAATAGACAGCCGCGAGCAACCTTTATGACCGATCCGCAGTTGCCCCATATCGATACGAACGCGCTGGAGATGCCCGACCCGATCCGGCTCAGCGCGGCCGCGCACCCGCCGCGCATCCTGATCCTGTACGGCTCGCTGCGTCCCCAGTCCTTCAGCCGCAAGCTGGCGCTGGAAGCCGAGCGATTGCTGCAGCGCTTCGGCGCGGACACCCGCGTGTTCGATCCGCACGAGTTGCCGATGCTGGACAGCGTCGCGGCCACGCATCCCAAAGTGCAGGAACTGCGCGCGCTGTCGTTGTGGTCGGAAGGCCAGGTGTGGGTGAGCCCGGAACGGCACGGCGGCGTGACCGCGGTGTTCAAGAACCAGATCGACTGGTTGCCGCTGGAAGAAGGCAGCGTACGCCCGACACAGGGCCGCACCCTGGCGGTGATGCAGGTCTGCGGTGGCTCGCAGTCGTTCAACGTGGTCAATGCCTTGCGCCTGCTGGGGCGCTGGATGCGCATGATCACCATCCCGAATCAATCGTCGGTGGCCAAGGCGTGGCAGGAATTCGATGAGCATGGCCGGATGAAGCCGTCGTCGTACTACGACCGCGTGGTCGATGTCATGGAAGAGCTGGTGAAGTTCACGCTGCTCACTCGCGATCGCGCCGATTACCTCACCGACCGCTACAGCGAACGCAAGGGCGATTTGGCGGCGCGACAACTGGCGATGGCCGCCGCGGCGGTCGAAACCGCCGCCGCCGCGATCGCTCCGGCGCCCACCCGCCCGACGCCCTGCTGCGCGGGCGCTTGCAACTGAGGCCGACATGCACGCCGTCATCTATCACAACGCGCAATGCGGAACCTCGCGCAACACGCTGGCGTTGATCCGCCATGCCGGCATCGAGCCGCAGGTGATCGACTACCTGCGCGATCCGCCCAGCCGCGAGCGTCTGCGCGAACTGATCGCCGGCGCCGGCCTGAGCGTGCGCGAGGCCATCCGCCAGAACGGCACGCCGTATCTGGATCTGGGCCTGGATGATCCGAGCCTGAGCGATGAGGCCTTGCTCGACGCGATGCTGCGCACGCCGATACTGATCAATCGTCCGTTCGTGCAGACCGACAAGGGCATTCGCTTGTGTCGTCCGTCGGAAGCGGTGCTGGACCTGTTGCCGCCGGTGACCGGCCCGTTCGTGAAGGAAGACGGCGAAGTGGTCATCGACAGCAGCGGCCGACGCGTCCGCTAGCCGCGGCGATCGGGGGCGTCGGCCGGCCGTCGGCCGCGCCGTGGTCGTTCGGCGAAGAATACGGGCTCGCTGGCGAGCCGGGTGACCAGGGGCAACGTGCGCCATGTGCGGGGGCACGCATTCCCCCTCCCGCGGGCTTATTGGCCGCGAATCGTTGAATATGCTCAGCTGGGCCATCCATCATGGCCACAGTCGCCGCTCCGCGGGCCAAGCAGCGGTGGCGACGCCGCCCAGGGAGTGAAAGCGAATGCCGATCGATCCGGTAATAGTCGCCGCGATAATCGCCGAAATGATCGCGATAGAGAATCGAATGCCGATCGATGTCTCCGAAATCGTCGCGATCCTGCTCGCAGGGGTGATTATCGTCTGCGTGGCGATCGTCGCCGCCGGCTGGGCGGTCGTCAGTCTGTGGAAACGGCGCAGGACGTTACGGGAAGCGCAGACTTCAAATCGCACCGGATCGGGCGTTGGCGCGAAGGCGGTGATGGCGCCTCCTGGAGCCGCTGCCCCGCAGCCGCCGCAGCCGGCCGGTCCTGACGCGTTCGATCGAAAATAATCCGCCATGCAACGACAAACGGCTTTGACGTGGGCTTGGGCGAGTGCCTGGTGGCTGCTCACCGGGCTGGTATGGACCGGGCAGATGTATGAGGCCTTTTCCGGGCAGGTCGCCTCGTCCTACCTGCTGCGCACGGAGATGGCCAAGGCGGTCCTATGGATCCCGCTCACCATGTTTCTTATCTGGTGGGTGGGTCGCCATCCCATAGAGCGCGGCACCACGATCCGGTCGATTGGATGGCTGGCCCTGGCCGTGGCCGGAATCATCGTGATGCGCGCCGTGTGCGTGGCTTCTTTCAATCCATGGATCGGCTGGCATGCCCAGTTGCCCGGTTGGCCCGCACTGCTGCGCACTAGCTTTCTCAGCAACTTGCTTACCGCCTGGATGATCATTGGCGTAGCGCACGCGCTGTTGTTCGCGCGGCGCGAACGGCTGCGTCAACAACAGCATGCCGAACTGCATTCGCAACTGTCGCAGGCGCGCTTCGAAGCGCTCGCGGCGCGGCTCGATCCGCACTTCCTGTTCAATGCGCTGCATTCCATCAGCGAGGTGATGCATCGCGACGTGGCTGCCGCTGACCGCATGGTGGTGGGGCTTGGCGGCTTGCTGCGACAGAGCATCGACGGCGCGGCGACACAGCACGCTACGCTGGGAGAGCAGATCGAATTGCTCGAAGACTATGTAGGCATTGAACAGGTCCGGTTGGGTGCGCGGCTGCGTTTTTACCTGGATGCGGATGAGTCGCTTTATTCCGTCATGGTGCCGCGGCTTTTATTGCAACCCCTGGTCGAGAATGCGATCCGCTACGCGATTGCTCCATCCGTGGAACCCGGAAGCATCCGCGTCACCGCCGAGCGCCGCGAGAATCGGCTGCTTCTCAAGGTTTGCGATGATGGCAGCGGCGGGGCGATCGTGCTGCCGGGGCAAGGCGTCGGATTGGCGAGCGCGCGTGCGCGATTGCAATGCCTCTTCGGCGATGACTTCCGCTTCCAGGTGGAGACATCGCCCGCCAGTGGCACCTGCGTTGCTATCGACCTGCCGTTGCAGCGGCTTTCGGAGGCGGTATGACTGGGCCTATACGCGCCATCGTGGTGGATGACGAGCCGATGGCGCTGGCTCGCCTGTCGCGCCTGTTGCGCGAGGAGGATGGGGTTGAAGTCGTCGCGGAATGCGAAGAGGGAATTTCCGCCGTGGCGGCGCTTCGCACTCACTGCCCTGACGTCGCTTTCCTCGACATTCGCATGCCCGGAATCGATGGACTGCGGCTGTCCGCCAACGCCGCTACCAGCGACACGTGCGTGGTGTATGTGACCGCTCATTCCGAGCATGCGGTGCATGCGTTCGAGACCGGCGCGGTCGACTATTTGCTGAAGCCGTTCACCGTGCGCCGCTTGCAGGCCACGCTGGCGCGTCTGCGCGAGCGCTTGAATGCACGCAGGCCGGCCTTCCCCGAGCGTCTTTCGTTGCAGTCCGGTGCTCGCTTACGCTCGGTACCGGTACACGCCATAGATTCGCTGATAGCCAGCGCCAACTATGTTCATGTGCACTGTGGACATGAGCGACTGGTGGCCAGGGAAACGCTGACGGCCATCGAAGCCAGGCTCGATCCCTCGCAGTTCGTCCGCATCCATCGCTCGCGCGTTGTCCGCATCGGCGCGGTGCGGGACATGGAACTATTGCCGTCAGGGCAGTATCTGCTTCGTCTGCATAACGGCCAGAAATTATCCGGAGGGCGAAGCTATCGCGACCGGTTGCGAAAGGCGCTGGGAATTTCAGCCCCGGGCGCGTCGGAAGCTTTCTGAGGTTTTGGGGTGCCGTCCTGAGCGCAGATGCTGGCGGTCCGGCGGCATACGGGCAATTGCCGCTCACGCGCGAATTCAAGTCGTTCGTCCCTGATGGCTTGTCCCGGCCACGCAAGCGCGGTTCGATCCGAATCATTGAACCTCTGGCGCTGCGGCATAGGAGCTGAGATGAAACGACGGGCCTTTTTAGGCGCCTGCGCGTCGATCGCGGGGGCTGCCGTCCTTTCCGCCTGCCGCACGACGCCGGGCAAGACTGCGATAGCATTGGATGCGACGAGGTTCGCCGCTCTTCGCCGCTTTGCCGAAACGCCGTTTGGACGCATCGCCTATGTAGAGATGGGCACCGGTCCCGCGGCGCTGTTCCTCCACGGCCTGCCGTTGAATGGCTTCCATTGGCGTGGATCGCTTGCGCTGCTTTCCTCTCATCGGCGGTGCATGGCACCGGACTTCATGGGACTCGGCTATACGGAGGTTTCAGAGAAACAAAACCTCTCCCCGCAGGCGCAAGCCGACATGCTTGTGGCGTTTCTCGATGGCCTTTCGATTCCGGCGGTCGATCTGGTCGCCAACGACAGCGGCGGCACGATCGCGCAGCTGCTCGCGACACAACACCCGCAGCGGGTGCGCACGATGCTTCTGACCAATTGCGATGTGCACGAGAACTGCCCGCCCATGCAGATGCGCAATTCGATCAACGCCGCCAGGGCCGGCACTTACGACCAGAAGATGCAGCGGCATCTGGACGATCGGGTTTATGCCCGTTCGGAAAAGGGCATCATCGGCTCGGCCTACATGAACCCGATGCAGGTCACAGACGAAGCGCTTGAGTACTATTTCAAGCCGCTGGTCGCATCCTCGCTACGCAGGTCCCAGCTCAATGGGTATCTGGTGGCGCTCGACCCCAATCCCTTGCTCGCGATCGAGCCGGCCCTACGTCGGTTGAGCGCGCCCACACGCATGGTATGGGGCACGGCAGACCCGCTCTTTCCGACTTCGTGGGCGGCATGGCTCGATAAGACCCTGCCTGAATCCCGTGGCATTCGGCTGGTGCAAGGTGGGAAGCTGTTCTGGCCCGAGGAAATGCCCGGGCTGGTCGCCGAAGAGGCGCGGGCGTTGTGGGGCGTGCAGGCGTGAGGCCGGGGTTGCCAGATGCATCGGCTAATGTCCTATCGACCCGTAGCGGACGCTCGAAGGCAGTGGGGTCGCTGCGCGAAGGGGCAGCTGTCCTCTTCGTGCGCGCAGACGACTTGGTACAGCCGGTCGCTGCTGTCGCATAGGAACTCGGGCTCGGCGCCGGCGATGCTGCCGCCGTCTGTGATGTCGCTTCGCTCACCGGCAATCACGGCGGCTCTCGTTCTATTTGAGCGGCTCCGCAACAACGGCTCTTTTTCGGACTGCTAGCTTATGCCGCGAAACCCGCTGGCTGCCGCTCGTGCGGTGCCACGATCGCGAAATATTCGACGTTCAAGCGGCAGCCTTCATCGAAGGTCAGCAAGTGGTCTGGAGCCCACGATGCAAAATTCCGCGAAGCAGGAGTGCAAGACGTTACCGGAACAGAACTGGTCGTTGAGCACGTTCACGGAGTTCTACGAGCGCGTCCTGGGGCCGCGGCTGTTCAAGCCCTACGGAGAATTGCTGGTCCGCGAGATCTGCGAGGACATCGATCCGGACGCCCCTCCCTCGAGCATTCTCGAGGTCGCTTGCGGAACCGGCCGCATTACCGCTGCTCTTTATCAAGACCTGGCCAAGCCGCTGGGCTTGCAGTTGGTCGCCACGGATCTGTCGAAGATCGCCATCGAGATGGCCAAGAAGGTGCTCGGCGAGGAACTGCAACGCGACGTCGCGTTCCACTCCGATGTGGATATGGCGGATCTGCCGTTCGCGGACAACAGTTTCGATGTCGTCGTCTGCGGCTTCGGATTGATGTTTCCGCCGGACAAGGTCCGGGTCGCCCGCGAGTTCAAGCGCGTACTGCGTCCGGGAGGAAAGATCTACGGCACCGTCTTCCAGTACAACGAGTTGTTCGAGCTGGCCCTGAAGCAATCGCAGAAACACTTCGGGACTCCATCGGCCATCATGGGCGCGGCCCTGAGCCTGACCGACCCCTCGGCCATCACTCGCGCCTTCTCCCTCGAAGGCCTCAGCCCGGGCGTCGGTGAGGTGGCGACCTCGCGTGCCCTGCCTTTCTTCCTGGACGACCTCGACACTCGCGAATTCCTGTTCAACGCCTGCATCCTGCTCGAGGAGTTCAACCAGTGCGACGCGCTCACCCGAGGGGCCTACCTGGACACGATGCTGCAGGAATTCCACGCGCAGGTTCCCAGCCGGAACTACCAAGTCAAGGCCTGGCTCTTGCGCGGCGAGGTCGACCAGGCGTGCAAGGAGTCGGTCGCCCCGAGCCCGCCGCCGGATTTTTCCGAACTGAGCGACTTTTGCCGACTCTCGCCGGCGCCCGTCGGGAGCGACGCGGACAACCCGCTCTCGCCACAGGCCGAACGCTTGCTGCGGCCTTATCACGCGATGAAGCGGGCTTTCCTGGCCGAGCATCCAGCCTATCCGGAAGCCGAGGTCGAAGCGCTGCGCAAGCGCGAGTTCCGCCGACTGGATGCCCTGCAGATCACCTATCTAGATCACGTGGGCGGCACGATCGCTCCGGACAGCCTGCTCGAACAGGATTATCGGGTGCTCAAGAACAGCATTCTCGGCAACCCGCACAGCGGCTCGAAGTCCTCCGATGCGGCTCATGAGAAGGCCCGCGCGGAAATCTACCGGTTCTTCCGCTGCACGCAGGACGAGTACGAAATAATTTTCACGCCCAACGCCAGCGGAGCGATCCGACTCATGGCGGAGTCCTTCCCGTTCGAACGCGGCTCGCAGGTCCTGCTCACCAAGGACAACCACACTTCGGTTCATGGCCTGCGGGAATACGCGAGAGCCAAGGGCGCGACGGTGAAATACATTCCGCTGGACAACGAACTTCGGATTCTCGAAAGCTCGATGCAGCGTTCGCTCGACGGGCTCGCCCCGGGATTCCGGCACCTGTTGGCCTACCCCGCGCAGTCCAACGCCACGGGCACCCGGCACGACTTGAAATGGATCGGGCTCGCGCAGGAACGCGGCGCGATGGTGCTGTGCGATGCGGCCGCGTTCGTTCCCCAATCCAGGCTGGACTGCTCGGCGCATCGGCCGGACTTCGTCGCGATCTCTTTCTACAAGATCTTCGGCCACCCGACCGGGGCCGGATGCCTCATCGCCCGCAGGTCCGCACTGCGCGAGCTGACCCCGCCGTCCTTCGCCGGGGGCTCGGTGTGCTACTACTCGGGGCCCTGGTCTCCCACCGACCGGCTGCTGCATCGCGAAGACGGGAGGCGGTTCGAGATCGGTACGCCGAACTATGCGTCCTTCGACGCCATCGCCCTGGGGTTCCAGTTCGTCTCCCGGCTTGGGCTCGAGGGCATGGGCGCGCGCTCGGCGGCGTTGGCGAGGTGGCTCGAAGCGCGGCTCCAGGAACTGCGCCACGACATCAAGTGCCAAGCTCCGCTTTGCCGCGTCTACGGCCCTTCGGCGGAGCACAAGGGCGCTACGGTCATGCTGAATTTCTTCGATTGCTACAACGCCATATTCCCGCACGCGCTGATCAAGCGGGTCGCCGAGTCCTTCGGCATCGTCGTGCGAAACGGATGCTTCTGCAACTTGGGCGCGGTGCAGCAAGCCACCTACACTACGGCAGGCGCGGAGCATTGCGAACTCGATAAAACGGAAAAGATCCTCGACTGCAAGGCGTTCGACGACAACATCGTCAACAAGGGCAATTGCGGTGCCATCCGGGTTTCCTTCGGCCTGGGCTCGAACTTTCGCGATGCGTACTGCTTCTACCTGTTTGCGAAGTGCTTGCTGAATACCGAGTGCGCACGGTTGGAGGATGCCCTGGCCGGATCTTCGGTGAATTGAGATCGCACGACGGGCTGCAGCGCTCGTATCGGCGACGGCTTCGCCGGGTTTTCCCCATTCGGGACCCGCGTGCGTTCAGCGCTGCCGCCGCTATTCCAACTGTCCAGGCAAGAAGCACTCAAGCCTTGAATCGCCCATGGTTTCTCCGGCATCTGGTCGCCGTGGATTGCGGCTCGGAACGGTGAGCTGGGCCGATCCCGGTTTGATCAAGACGAAGCGCTTCTATCCGAAGGATGTCTCTCAGCCGAAGCCGATTCGCGGCTCGGCTCAAGCCAAGCGCATTGCGTAGCAAGAATCGGATATTCCCGCTCGTAGTGGATGGCCAAAATCGTGGCCTTTCCAAATGAGCCGGGGCGGCGATGCGATTGTTGTTGGTGATAGGCATGCTATTGGGCGCGCTGGGCTCCGGGGATGGCATGGCGCAGAGCATCGGCAGCGCCACGTTGGAAAGCGAGCATCCGCCAGGACGCTTGGTCTCTGTCAACGGTACTCACTTGTGGGTTGAAACCGAAGGCAGCGGCGAGCCTTTGATAGTGTTGGTGGGC
Source organism: Lysobacter gummosus (assembly GCF_001442805.1). Taxonomy (NCBI): domain Bacteria; kingdom Pseudomonadati; phylum Pseudomonadota; class Gammaproteobacteria; order Lysobacterales; family Lysobacteraceae; genus Lysobacter; species Lysobacter gummosus. Next base: position 361,865 of record NZ_CP011131.1, read on the forward strand.
GGGCCGGCAAACTCGCACGTTTCCATGCATCCCGCGTTCTCAGCGCTATCCGATCGCTTCCAGGTGATCTATCCCGACTACCGGGGTCGCGGACGCAGCGATCCGGCAACCGCACCCGAACAGATCACGTTCGCTCGCGACGTGGAGGATCTCGAAGCCTTACGCCAGTCGTTGGGCCTCGAGCGCATTCATCTCTACGGATTCTCGTACGGCGGACTGGTGGCGCAGGCCTACGCGCTTGCGCACCCGGACCGCGTGGGCCGTCTCGTACTGGCCAACACCCTCTACAGCGCGCAGATGTGGGCGCTCAATCACGACAACATCAATGCCGAACTACAGCGGCAGTATCCCGAGGTGTGGCAACAGATCGAAGCGCTGCGCGCACGAGGTTTGCGTTCGTCCAGCCCCGAAATGCAGAAGCTGTTTGCCGTGCATGGCCCGTTGATCCGCTGGTATAACCCCGACAAGGCACAGCGCCTCAGAAAGGAGCCCGGCTCGGTGAACAAGGCGCTGTACTGGAAGTTCGTCGGCGACAACATCGATTTCGAGACCGGTGGCGTAGTCGCCGGACTACCCGACTTCCGTCCACGCCTGCATGAACTGCGGATGCCGACGTTGATCCTGGCCGGCCGCTTCGACCGCGCGCTCTATCCCCAATTGCAACTCGACTTCAAGCGCTACTGCCCGCAGGCCACGTTCGTCATGCTCGAGCGAAGCGGCAGTTATGGTCATGTCGAGGAACCGGAAACGGTGATACCGCTGGTGCGCGAATTCCTGACCGCGTCGCGCAAGCCTTCTGGCTGAGATCTCCCGCATGAAGCCCGGCGCGCTTCTCCCACCCCCACGCCGGCCGACATCGATGGTGCGGCAGCTTGCGCCGGATGCGCCGCGCGCGCTGATCATCGCCGAATCTCGCGCAGGTTGAGGACGAATCCGCCGATCGCGATGATGATCGGCGGATTGTGGCTGCATCGTTTACGCGGCCTGCGCGAGCTGTCGCGGCGTCACCACCGGGAAGTCGATCTCGGTCCTGGTCACTTCGACGCCACCGGCAACCACTTTGCACTACTATGGTGCAATGCCCTCCGACCCCCAGCCCGCGACCGATCTGAGCCTGGACAGCCTGACCACGCCGCTGGCCTGGAGCGACGGCACCGGCGTGTTGAGCGGCTGCAATACCGCGTTCTCGCGCTGGTTCGGGATCGGCGCGCGGCGTCTGCTGGGCTGGCCGCTGGCGGGGCTGGATGCGGGCGACGGCCGGCTGGCGCTGGCGCTGGCGCGCGAGGGCGGCGACGAAGCGCCGCTGCGCATGCGCCGGATGCGCTTGCGTTACGCCGACGGCGAAGATCGTTTCGCCGATCTGTGGCTGAGCCGGCGCGACAACGGCGGCTGGTTGCTGGAAGCGCATCCGGTCGATGAATTTCCCGGCGACGATCCGGCGCTGCTGCTGCCGTCGGCGCTGTCGGCGTCGTTGAAGGGGCTCGCGCACGAATTGCGCAATCCGCTGGCCGGGCTCAAGGGCGCCTCGCAATTGTTGGCGCGGCGGGTGGACGATGCGGATTCGCGCGAGTTGATCGGCTTGATCGACAGCGAAGTCGAGCGCCTGACCGGGCTGGTCGATCGTCTGCTCACGCCGGCGCCGCCGCGGCCGCATACGCCACTCAACATTCATGCCGTACTCGAACGCGTGCTGCGTCTGGCCGAAGCCGATGCCGGCTGGGCAGTGCGGCTGGTGCGCGATTACGATCCCAGCCTGCCCGAATTCGCCGGCGACGCCGATCGGCTGATGCAGGCGGTGTGGAATCTGGTGCGCAACGCCATCGAGGCCGGGGCCACCCACGTGCATCTGCGTACGCGCATCGAACACGGCGTGCGCATCGCCGATGCGGCGCATCCGATCGCGCTGCGCCTGGAGATCATCGACGACGGCCGCGGCGTGCCGGAAGAATTGGCCGAGCAATTGTTCCTGCCGCTGGTGTCGGGCCGCGCCGAAGGCAGCGGGCTGGGATTGGCGCTGGCGCAGCAGGTCTCGCGCGAGCATCGCGGTTCGCTCGCGTATCGTTCGCGTCCCGGCCACACCGTGTTCACCCTGCTATTGCCGATGCATATCGAAACCGAAGAGGGCAGCGCATGAGCATGGCGCGGGTATGGGTCGTCGATGACGATCGTTCGGTGCGTTTCGTCCTGTCCACGGCCTTGCGCGAGGCCGGCTACAACGTGGAAGGTTTCGAGAACGCGGCCGACGCGCTGTTCGCGCTGGAGCAGCGCGGCGCGCCGGACCTGTTGTTCACCGACGTGCGCATGCCCGGCGACGGTGGCCTGGTGCTGCTGGAAAAACTCAAAGCGCGCGCGCCGTCGCTGCCGGTGGTGGTGATGAGCGCGTACACCGACGTGGCCAGCACCGCTGGTGCGTTCCGCGGCGGCGCGCAGGAATTCTTGTCGAAACCCTTCGATCTGGACGATGCGGTCGCGTTGGCCGCGCGCACGCTCGCCTCGGCCGCGCCGGCCGAAGAGGTTGCCGAGACCGGCGAACTCGCCGCCGACGACAGCCTGATCGGCGACACCCCGGCGATGCTGACCTTGTTCCGCGCCATCGGCCGTCTGGCCCAGGCGCCGCTGTCGGTGCTGGTCACCGGCGAGACCGGCACCGGCAAGGAACTGGTCGCGCGCGCGCTGCATCGCGAATCGCCGCGCGCCGCCAGGCCGTTCGTCGCGCTCAACACCGCGGCGATTCCGGCCGAACTGTTGGAGAGCGAATTATTCGGCCACGAGGCCGGCGCGTTCACCGGCGCGCAGCGGCGTCATATCGGTCGCTTCGAACAGGCCGACGGCGGCAGTTTGTTTCTCGACGAAATCGGCGACATGCCGCTGCCGCTGCAGACCCGCCTGCTGCGTGTGCTGGCCGAGGGCGAATTCTTCCGCGTCGGCGGGCGCGAGCTGATCCGCGTGGATGTGCGGGTGATCGCCGCCACGCACCAGGACCTGGAAACCCTGGTCGCGCAGGGGCGCTTCCGCGCCGACCTGCTGCATCGCCTGGACGTGGTGCGCCTGCGCCTGCCGCCGCTGCGCGAGCGGCGCGCCGACGTGCCGCAATTGGCCGAACGTTTTCTCGCATCCGCCGCGGCGCGTTTCGCCGCGCCGGCCAAGCGTTTGTCCAAGCCGGCGCTGGAGCGGCTGATGGCGCACGACTGGCCGGGCAACGTGCGCGAACTGGAGAACGTGTGCTGGCGCCTGGCCGCGCTGGCGCCGGGCGAGACGGTCACGCGCGAGGATCTGGACGAAGTGCTCGACGTGGTGTCGCGGCCCGCCGCCGATGCCGGCGAATGGGAAGCGCAGTTGTCGGCGTGGGCGCGCGCGCAACTCGCCGACGGCCGCGCCAACCTGCACGCCGATGCGCGCGAGCGTTTCGATCGCGCGCTGCTCGAAGCGGCGATGGCGCATACCGGCGGGCGGCGCACCGAGGCCGCGGCGCGGCTCGGACTCGGACGCAATACGCTGACGCGCAAGCTCGGGCCCGGGCGCCGCCGCAGCTGAGCGATTGCATCGGCCGGAAAGAAATCAACGCCGCCGCCGGCCGATCGCGCCGCATCGCAACGATGCGCAGCTTGGCGAATCGACATGGATCCGCACGCGCGCACCCGCTCGCCGCCATAATCCTCGCGTACGGCCACCACCGCGCCGGCTCCGGCGACGCACAGCGTGTTTCACCTGCGCTGAACCTGCGCAGGACTAGCGTCGGACCCCACGATTCCGGGCGTCGCTGGACGACGCCGACGACAAGGAGCCTCCGCATGAAGACGTTGCTTCGCACCGCCACGATCGCCGCCGCCATCGCCGCGCTCGCCGCTTGCGGCGGACAGACCACCAAGCCCACGCCGCCGCCGGCGGCCGGACCCAAGCCGGTCTCGACCGCGCAATCGGCGACGGTGGTGCTCGCGTCCGCGTCCGGCAGTCTGGTCAGCGGCAAACTGAGCTTGCGTCCGATGGGCGACGGCGTTCATCTGACCGGCGAAATCGGCGGCCTCGCGCCCAACAGCACCCACGCCATCCACATCCACGAGAAAGGCGATTGCAGCGCCGCCGACGCCAGCAGCGCCGGCGGTCACTTCAATCCGGCCGGGCAGCCGCACGGGCAGGTCGATCGCGGCCCGCATCACGCCGGCGACATGGACAACCTGGTCGCCAACGCCGAAGGCGTGGCCCAGGTCAACGCGCACGCCAGCGGCGTCACCCTCGGCGGCGGCGCGCCGAACGACATCGCCGGCCGCGGCGTGATCGTCCATGCCTCGGCCGACGACTACAAGACCCAGCCGACCGGCAACGCGGGTGGGCGACTGGCATGCGGTGTGATCAAGATCGGTCGATAGCCCAGGCCGGCATCCCGCGATCGGGATAATCCGGACAGCCGATCAAGCGCCTCATCGCAACGCAACGCGATGAGGCGCCGCCGGCGACAGGCTTCGACCCGGCGCCCGCGTCTGGCGATGTGGCTCTCATCGCGCGCGCGCGGCGCATTGCCCACGTTTGCGCCAACTATCGCCGCCTGCGCGCGCGTCATATGCTGAGCGCACATCCCGCGAGACATACAACGCCATGACCCGCCTGCGTATCCGCGACGCCGTCCCGACCGACCGCGACCTCATCGCCGAATGGATGATCGCGATGGCCTTGGAAACCGAACACAAACACCTCGACCCGCCGACCGTGCACGCCGGCGTCGAAGCCGGCCTGGCCGATCGCGCCAAGGCGCGCTATTTCGTCGCCATGCGCGAAGCCGATGTCGCGGGCGGTGAAACCATCGCGGTTCCCGCCGGCACTTTGATGTTCACCCACGAGTGGAGCGACTGGCGCAACGGGGACTGGTGGTGGATCCAGAGCGTGTACGTCGCCCCGGAGCATCGCCGGCAAGGCATTTACAACGCGCTGCACAGCCACGTCGCCGCCCTGGCTCAGGCAACGCCGGGCGTGGTGGGCTTGCGGCTGTATGTCGAACGGGCGAACATCGCCGCGCAACAAACCTATCGCACGCTGGCTATGGACGACAGCGGTTACCTGCTTTACGAGTCCGAATTCTGACTAAGGGAATAGATGCCATGGATGGAAAGCGTTCGGCCGCGGCCGGCCTGTTCGGTTTGTATTTGATTTTTTCGCCGCAGGCGCCGCTGCACGCCGCCGAGCCGCCGGCGGCCGCGACATCGGTACCGGCACTGCCGCCGCCACCGGCATCGGTGCTGCGCAAGCCCCAGGACAGCGACTCCGCCGAACAGATTCTGCAGGCGGCAAGGGAAAAGAGCGCCTGGCTGGACGCATTGAGTCAGGCGATAAAACAGCAGGAGGCTGCGAGAAAAGCAACGCAACTGGCCGCGCAGCAGGAAGAGCAGCGCAAGCTTCTGGACCCGGCGCAGACGCGGGTGGTGCTTAGTGGTTCCGAGCAGCAAGTGCGCGAGGCACTCACCTTCCAAGGGCGCGCGTTCGTCAAACAAGGGCGCGTGCATGATGCGGTCGCCGCTTACGGCGACTACATCTCGGGCAGCCGGCGCACACCCAGTGGCGTGTGGATGAGCAGTGTGTTCTACGCCGGTATCCGCGCCGGCCTGTTCGCCAGCGTGCCCGAGGATGCGCAAGCGCGTCGATGGGAATGGTTGGAGGAGCAGACTCTGCGCTGGGCGCGCGAAGAACCCGATTCGCCGCTGCCGCGCCTCATGCATGCCGAAGTTCTGTATGCGCACGCTTGGGAAATCCGTGGCACACGCTATGTGAAAGATACCCCTCAGCACGTGTGGAAGCCCTTCCATGCGATGCTCTCGCGCACGCTGAAGTATCTGGACGAAGAGCGCGCCATCGCCGCGCGCGCGCCCGAGTACTACAGCCTGAGCCTGCGGGCGATGCGAGGCAGCGAAGACGGCGGCGATCCGCTGGCGAGGTTCGACCAGGGCCAGCGCGCGTTCCCGGGCTACTATCAGATGTACTTCGAGATGCTGGAAACGCTGCTGCCGAAATGGGGCGGCAGCGTCGAGCATATGGACGCTTTCGCCGAAGCCGCGGTGGACGCTACGCGCAAGACCGAAGGCGAAAGCATGTACGCGCGAATCTATTGGGTAGCGGCCCAAGGGCCTTACCGCTTCAACCTGTTCGACGCCACGTCCGTGCGCTGGGGGCGGATGAAGCAAGGGTTCGAGGATGTAATGAAGCGCTATCCGGATCAGTGGAATCTGCAGAACTACGCGCGATTCGCCTGCGACGCGCAGGATCGCGACAAGCTGGCCGAGTTGCTGGCCAAGGTCCAGATGCCGCCGATGATGGAAGCCTGGAGCAACCCGCAGCTCTTCGAGAAATGCAGCCAGATGGCCGGCCGGGTAAGTCTGTAATCGGGTTCGGGCGGAAGGTCTCCGCCCGCGTCTCAGGTTCGGCCGGCGAGATATGCAGGCTCGCCGCAGTCAGAGCTGCCCCGGCTCCGGCGCCCCATCGCAATGCACGAACGTCACCGGCACGCCGTGCGCGCCCAGCACCGCGGCGATCTGCTTCAGGCGCGCTTCGAAGTGCTGATAGCGACGGTTGAGTTTCTCGCGGCATTCCTCCGTGCCGCACGGGGCTTCGGGCGCGTAGCGCTCGTGCCAGGCGGCCGGCGAGAACAGGGCGATGCGGGCTTCGCCGTCGGCGTAATGCACCAGCGGTTCGGGCGGGGCGTCCAGCCATTGTTCGCCTTCGGGCTGCAGCAGCGCGGTTTCCAGCAGCGGCCACAGCGGGCCCAGGCCGGCGTGGTCGTATTGCATGGCCATCATCGCGGTCAGGTCGTGCACGGTCAGGTAACGCGCGTGCTCGACCTGCAGGCCGAAGGCCTCTTGCGCGGCCAGGGCGGTGTCGGCGCCGGCCATGCCGCGTTCGAGCAGGCTGGATTCGAGAATCTCGCCGACCCGGGCGACCAGTTCGGGCGCGCCGCTGAGCGCGAACGGCACCAGCCGCAGCGGGCCACCGGCGTAGTCGGGCGAGGGCGTGAGGGTGCCGGGCAGGCGTTCGTCGTGAGCGCCGAAGGCGATGACCCGGCCGGCCTGTTCGGCCCCGCGTTCGCGCGGCGCGCGCGCGGCCAGATCGTCGAGTTCGCGGTGCAGCGGCCAGCCCGGGCGCAGCAGTTCGACCGGATCGTAGTGGGCGCCCACCGTGATCAGGTCCAGCGCCGCGGTGTCCTTGGCGAAGCCGGCCAGATCGCGGGCGATCTTTTCCGACAGCGTGCCGGCGTCCTGGCGGGACAGGGCGCTGCGGTTCACCGCGGCGTCGCCCTTGAGCTCAAGGGCGAGGGCGCCCAGGACATGCAGGGGGGCGTCGGACGCGCTGGCGGAGGGGCTGGCAGAGGTCATGGTCACCGAGGATACGCTGGCGTTTGGTAGAGCGCGTGTGCGGCGCTACACTGAGCCCCATTATGCCCGCTCCGCCGCGACGGGCCCTGTGCGAGAACCTCAAGAGGGATTGCCGATGCGCCAAAACCGTCCCGTCGCCGTGCTCGGTGGCGTGCGTATTCCCTTCTGCCGGCAGAACACCGCTTATGCGGACGTCGGCAATCTGGGCATGTCGGTGCGCACGCTGGGGGCGCTGGTCGAGAAGTTCGGCCTGCACGGCCAGCAGCTCGGCGAAGTGGCGATGGGCGCGGTAATCAAGCACAGCAGCGACTGGAACCTGGGCCGCGAAGCCGCGTTGTCCTCGGGCCTGTCGCCGCTGACGCCGGGCATCACCCTGCAGCGCGCCTGCGGCACGTCGCTGGATTCGATCATCACCATCGCGAACAAGATCGCGGTCGGCCAGATCGAGGCCGGCATCGGCGGCGGTTCGGACACCACCTCCGACGTGCCGATCGTCTACGGACGCAGCTTGCGCCGGCGCCTGCTGCAGGCCGCGCGCGCGCGCACGACCAAGGACAAGATCGCCGCGTTCAAGGGCTTCCACCTGCGCGAGCTCAAGCCCGAGTTTCCCGGCGTGGCCGAGCCGCGCACCGGCAAGAGCATGGGCGATCACTGCGAGGACATGGCCAAGCAGTGGAACATCTCCCGCGATTCGCAGGACGAATGGGCGCTGTCTTCGCACCAGAAACTCGGCGCGGCGTACGAGCGCGGGTTCTTCGACGATCTGGTGGTGAGCTTCCGCGGCGTCGCGCGCGACAACATCCTGCGCACCGACAGCAGCCTGGAAAAACTGGCGACGCTGAAGCCGGCGTTCGACAAGACCTCCGGCCGCGGCACCCTGACCGCGGCCAACTCCACGCCGTTGACCGACGGCGCCGCGGCCTGTCTGCTGGCGTCGGAAGAATGGGCGCAGGCGCATAACCACGAAGTGCTGTGCTACCTGCGCGACGCGCAGGTGGCGGCGGTCGATTTCGTCCACGGCGAGGGCCTGCTGATGGCGCCGACCGTGGCGGTGCCGGAGATGCTCAAGCGCAACGGCCTGACCTTGCAGGATTTCGACATCTACGAAATCCACGAAGCCTTCGCCGCGCAAGTGCTGTGCACGCTGCGCGCTTGGGAGAGCGAGGAATACTGCAAGACCCGCCTGGGCCTGGACGCGCCGCTGGGGCGCATCGATCCGGCCAAGATCAATCCGAACGGTTCCTCGCTGGCAGCGGGCCATCCCTTCGCCGCGACGGGAGCGCGCATCGTCGCCACCGCGGCGAAGGAACTGAAACAGCGCGGCGGCGGCCGCTGCCTGATTTCGATCTGCACCGCCGGCGGCATGGGCGTGGTGGCGATTCTGGAGCGTTGATCTGTTCCCTTCTCCCGCAAGTCACCTTGGGTGGCAAGCGGGAGAGGGAGTAAAAACAAGAAGCCGTTTCGGCTCAGCTTGTAGCCGGCCCTCCGCGGCTCTGCCCGGCGATGTACTGCGGCGGCCAGCCCGGCGGCGTGGTGCCCTTCTCCTTCATCTGTATCGCCAGCTCCGCTTCCAGCACCCACTGCTGCTCGGCGTAGTCCGGATTGCCGGCCAGATTGGTGTTCTGCTGGGGATCGGCCGACAGGTCGTACATCTCCCAATCGCCGCCCTGGCTCTGCGTGCCGGCGGCGGGCACGTAGACCGCGTACAGCCATTGCGATGAGCGGATCGCGCGGATCACGCTCGGGCCGCCCTGGGTCATATCGTCGTAGGTGTAGTGGACGTAGTCCTGCACCGAATCGCTGCTGCCTTCCAGCACGCCGCTCAAGTCGGCGCCGACCAGGTCGGGAAATTGCGAGCTCACGTTCAACAGGCTCGCCAGGGTCGGCAGCAGATCCACCGAACTCGCCAACGCCTGCGTCTGCGCGCCCTGCGGCCACGCGACCGGGTTGGAGAACAGCAGCGGCACGTGGATCGCTTCGTCGTAGGCGTTGACGAATTTCTCCACCATGCCGTGCGACAGGCCCAGTTCGCCGTGATCGGCGAAACGCACGATCAGCGTCTGGTTCGTCTGCTCGGTGCTCATCGCGTTGAGGATCTGCAGGATCTGCGAGTCCACGTATTCGACCAGGTAGGCGTAGAAATCGACGAAGTCCTGCTCGCTGGCGCCGCTGCTGCCGCTCATCTTGGCGAAGGTGTAGTTGGCCTGCGCGCGCGGCTTGCTCGACAAATCTTCGTTCGAATTGGCCGGAATCGGTGCGCCGGTCGCGTTGTAGTCCACGGCGTTGTAGAAGGTCGAGGCCTGATTCATGTAACCCAGGTGCGAGTCGTGCGGGTTCACCAGCGACACCACCAGGCAATACGGCGAGGCCGGCGGATCGGCCAGGAACGCCAGCGCATCGGCGAGGTAGCGCTGATCGTTGCGATTGGTCGCGGCCGGCGCGGTGCTGAGGGTGCCGCCGCCCAGGTAGGTCGGGCCCAGGCTCAGTCCGGCGTCTTCCGGGTCCCAGGTCGAAAATCCCCACGGCTGCAGGTCGGCGCTGGTCGAGCCCGGCTCTTCGCCGCCGAGCAGATGCCACTTGCCGATCCAGTAGCAGCCGTAGCCGGCGGCGGTCAGCACGCTGGCCAGATTCGGAAATTTGGACGGCGACGGCAGCGGTTGCCCGCCGGTCTGGGTGCAGCCGGTGACGAAGGGGTATTGGCTGGTCAGGAAGGTCGCGCGACTGGGCGAACACATGCACGCGCCGGTGAAGGCATTTGCGAAGTCCAGGCCTTGCCCGGCCAGTTTCTGCATCGCCGGCATCGCCGCCGCCAGGGTCGGCTGGTACGACGCCGGCCACTGCGCCAGGCTGCGCTGCTGGTCGGTAATGATCAGCAGCAGGTTGGGCCGGTTACCGTCGGCGAACAGATCGCTCAGGGCCATGACGTCGCTCCGTGGGAATGCAGGTACGAACGCGAAACGGGCGATGCGGAGGACTGCGATCGCATCGCGTCGGCGCCGGGCTTGAGGCAATATGTGCACTTCGTCACGACAAGGATCTGTCATGCGCCGCCAGGCCGCGTTCGCCCTCACCCTCGCCCTGAGCCTGTCGCCGCTGGCGGCCCCGGCGATGACCTTCATGGATGTCCAGGTGACCTGCCCGATCGACGGCAAGCCCTTCCCCGCGCGGGTGATGGGTTCGGGCACCTCCTTCGGCATGTACTTCGACCGCCAGCGTTTCGGCGCGATCGCCTCGCCGGCGCCGTTGCCGGCGTGTCCGGGCAGCGGCTTCATCGTCGATGACGACACGCGCAAGTACAGCCAGGAGGAACTGACCCGGCTGCGCGCGTTCGTCGAATCGGCCGACTACCGCGGCTGGGTCGCCAACGACACGCCGTATTACCGCCTGGCCAAGCAGAAGGCGTTCCTGGGCGAGTCCGAGGATGAGATCGCCGGCGTGGTGCTGACCGCGACCTGGGAAGCCGGCCCACGCTATGCGCGCTATGCCGCCGAAGCATTGGCGTTATGGCAGCGCCGCGCCCTGCGCGATGCCGGCCGCGAGGGCGCCTACGCCGCGCGCATGCTGGTCGGCGAACTGCAGCGCCGGCTCGGCCGTTTCGACGAAGCCCGGGCCACCTTCGACGGCTTGCGCGCCGATCGCGCGTTTCCCGGCAAGCAGGAGGATGCGGAAACCGCGGCGTATATGCGCAAGGTGGTCGATGCGCAGTTGCAGTTGATCCGGGCGCGCAGCACGGCGCATGCGCGTCTGGATGAGGATGGCGAGATCGTGGATTTCTGAGCCTGTCGAAGGCTCCGGAATAACAGGGTCGTCATTCCCGCGGCGCCCGCGTTCGCGGGAATGACGAGCAAGAACTCAGATGCCGAAACCCGATGCAAAGATCGTGAACGAGTTTTGAGGCTCTGCGTCAGCATTGCCCCCGCGAGTCAGGCCAAGCTGTGCGCCGGCTGGCGTCGCGGTTCGTGCGCAATCGCTTCCGGCGAGGTTTGCAGCGGCGCGTGACCCTCGATCGTCCGCAGCCCACCGGCGATGGCGCGACTACGGTACGGATCGTCCGGATGAAATTCCCCGCGCAGCCGCTGCCGCAGCAGCCGCACCGCGCGCACGTCGTCGAGTTCGGCGATCTTGCCGGCGTTGCGCAGCGGCGCCACCTCGGCGCCGTTGCCGTTGAGCGAGAACCAGCAGCACTCGCGCTGATCGAAGACATAGGTCAGCGGATGTCCGCCGATCGTGTTCGGATCGGTTTGCGGATGACTGCCCAGCGCCGCCGCCGTGCGCATCGCGGCCAGGCCGGCGATGTAGGCGCTGCCCGCGACCACCCCCATGTTGCGATAGGCGTCGGCGGTGGTGTCCCAGCTGCGTTCCAGGCCGCGCAGGCCGTGATCGAGCATGTGCGACCAGACCCGCGCGGCCTCGGGTTCTCCGGCCCTGGCGCGTGCGGCTTCGAGCAGTCGCCGCGGCGTCCACGCATCGGGATGGATGCCGGCCCGGTCGAAGGCGCGGTCGTGCGCCTGCTGGATATCGCGTGCCGGCAGATTCAAGGCGCGTTCGGGGCGGCCCGCGCGCCAGTGCGCGCGGCGCAGTTGCAGATCGCGGCCGATCAGATCGACGCTGAAGTTCTGCCAGTCGCGCTCGCTCAGGCAGCGGCCGCCGCCGCGTGCGCGCAGGTCCGCATGCAGGTTGGCGACTTTTCCCGCCGCGTTGTCGTTGCGCACCACGCCGAGCGCGAGCAGACCGTAGCCGTCGTTGCCGGGCTGCTGGGCGAGGAAGTTCCAATACAGTTCGAGATTGCCTTGCCGGACGTAGTGCCCGAGAACGGTCAGATCGCGCTCGTTCAATCCAATCATGCGTTCGCCTTCCATGGTGTTGCGTCGTTGCCGGGTGTCGCGTGAGTGCCGGTCCAGCCGGGCGCGAGTCCTGCGCGCGGGTGCGGTGCGGGTCGGTGTGCGGCGGCCGGCTCATGGTGGCACAGGCGGTCGTCGGATCGGTCCGCTCAGCTGTGCGGTCCGTGTCTCGCGCGCTGACGCTCAAGGCAGCTCCGGCACGACCCGTCGCGATGAGCGACCGCCTTCGCCGCAACGCACCGATCGACCCGATACCCGACCGCTACCGCGATCCACCGCATCGCACACCCCGCGTTCACAAAAACCGCGACGCCAATCTGTGACCCCCATCGTCCAGGTTCATCAAGCAGCCCGCCCGGCACGGTTGTTGCGCCTCCATTCGCAATGGTACGGTCGATTCGCTGCAAACCATACGCAAACGTATCCATTCGTGCGGGATAGTCCTTGGGAGGGGACGAACTCATGCGCAAGATCAGTTCGTGGTCGATGTCGTGTCTGTTGTTGTGCGTGGCCGCCGCTCCGGCGTTCGCGGGCGGATTCACCGGCAGTTACCAGCGCATTCCCGGCTGGAACGGCGATGAAATGGGCGCCTTCGTGATGGTGCCCAAGGACCAGGGCGCCGGCCCGTTCCCGCTGCTGGTGATGCCGGCCAGCTGGGGCGCGCCGAATCTGGAATACGTCGGCCGCGGCGCCGCGCTCGCCGGCAAGGGCTATGTGGTCGTCAGTTACACCTCGCGCGGGTTCTACGACTCGGCCGGGCAGATCGACATCGCCGGGCCGGGCACGGTCGAGGACGTCAGCTCGGTGATCGACTGGGCGTTGGCGCATACGCCGTCGGACCCGGGCAAGATCGGCGCCAGCGGCATTTCCTACGGCGCCGGCATCAGCCTGCTGGCGGCCGAGCGCGATCCGCGCATCAAGGCGGTCGCCGCGCTCAGCGGCTGGGCCGATCTGGAGGCCTCGCTGTACGCCAATCGCACCGTCAGCCAACAGGGCACGGCTCTGCTGGTGGTGGCCGGCGCGCTCACCGGGCGCCCGGGGCCGGAACTGGCCGCCGCGACCGCGCGTATCGCCCGCGGCGACTTCGACGGCGCCGTCGCCGGCCTGTTGCCGGTCGTGCCGCAACGCAGCCCGGCCACCGAGGCCGCCGCGCTCAACCGCAACGGCACCGCGGTGCTGCTGGCCAACGCCTTCAACGACAGCCTGTTTCCGCCGGGCCAGTACATCGATTTCTACAACGGCCTCAGCGGTCCCAAGCAACTGCTTTTCAGCCATGGCGATCACGCCACGGTCGAAGCGCCGGGCGCGCTGGGCCTGCCCAACGAGATCTACGACGCGGCCGGACGCTGGTTCGATCGTTACCTCAAGGGCGCGGCCAACGGCGTGGAACGCGAACCGGCGGTGCGGCTGAAATCGCAGGACGGCGACTGGCGCGGCTACGCCGACTGGAACGCGGTCCAGCGCGGCGCGACGGTGTTCGCGTTGAGCCGGCCCAGCGGCCTGCTGGCGCCGACCGGCGACCTGCAAAGCGCGCCGAGCACCGGCTGGAACCACACCATCCTGACCGGCCTGCCGACCCTGGCCGATTCCGGCCTGGCCTTCATCAGCGGCTTCCTGCAATCGGTGCAGGTCGCGCCGCAGGCATCGATTCCGCTGGTCGCGCGCGCCGGTGCCGGTGTCTGGCAGACGCCGATCTACTGGACCGGCAAACAGCTCAGCGGCATGCCGCAGCTGCACGTCACGGTCACCCCGAGCCAGAGCGAGGTCACCTTGTTTGCGTATCTGTACAGCGTGGACCTGCTCGGCAACGGCTCGCTGCTGAGCCACAAACCGTACTCGCTGCGCGGCGCCCGCCCCGGCGTCGCCCAGAGTGTGGACCTGCGCCTGGAAGCGACCAGCTGGGACATTCCGGCCGGACGCCGATTGGTGCTGGTGGTCGATACCACCGATCCGCGTTACACCAGCGCCAGCACGATCGGCGGCACGGTGAGCTTCAGCTCGCCGGCGTCGAATCCCTCGACGTTGACGGTGCCGTTGCACTGATCGAGCTATCGCTTTGAACGCATGCGACGACGGCGCCCCGGGGCGCCGTCGTTGTTTTGGCTAGCTATTGCGCACGATCGCACAAGCGATACGATGGCCGCGGGGAAAACGGTAGCGCTGCGCGCGGATATTGAGTCCGCGCCGCGTCGTGGCCGCGACCCCGCGCAGCCACGGACGCTGCGTCGGGCAGGGGGTCCGGGCCGGCCGTGGTCACTCGCGACAGGAGACGCGATGACGACGTTCAACCCTTATGAAGCTCCGCAAAGCGCGTTCGTCGCTTCCACTGTCGAAGCCGACGATCTGTCCGGCCCGTGGCGCGACGGCAAAGACCTTGTGACGCGCAAGAATTCGCAATTGCCGGATCGTTGCGTCAAGTGCAACGCGGCCGCGCGCACGCCGCTGAAATCCAAGCGCTATTACTGGCACAACAGCGCCTGGTATCTGCTGATCCCGGTCAACATGTTCGTCTACATCGTCGCGGTGTTGATCGTGCGCAAGAACGCCCGCCTGGGGCTCGGCTTGTGCGTGCAACACGCGCGGCGGCGCTCGCGGATGATCGCCGCTTCGCTGACCTGCCTGGGTGTCAGCGCGGCGCTGTTCGTCTACGCCCTGGGCAACGAGGCCGCGGCGCCGCTGTATCTCCCGAGCGGACTGCTGTTGTTGGCGGCGATGGTGATCGGCGTCGTCGGCGTGCGCATCGTGCATCCCAAGCGGATCTGCGAACGTTATGCGCGTTTCAGCGGTTGCGGCAGCGCGTTTCTCGACAGCTTGCCGAGGTTTCGCGGCGTCGAGACCTGAGTCGCCGGCGCGACGCTGCGCCGTTTGCGGGCGCCGATAGCGGACGGCCGCCTCAAGGGCGGCCGTCATCGCGCAAGCGGGGGACGCGGCTCAACCGCGCAAGCGCGGCATCCCGAATTCGTCGCGCTCTTCCGTCACCGCTTCGTCGAACAGCTTCTGCCGCAGATCGCGGCCCGGCAGTTCGGTGGTCGCTTCGCCGCGCGCGGCGCGCAGGGCGTTGAGGTAGCTCAGGCGGGCGCGGCTTTCGTCGCCGACCTGGGCGAAGCCGTGGCCGAGTTCTTCCCAGGCTTCGCTATTGGCGCCTTGGGCCAGCGCGCGGTGCAGATAGGCTTCGGCCTGCGGCCACTGGCCTTGCGCGCGGGCGATGCGCGCCAGGCTCAGCAACAGGCCGGGGCTGCCCGAATGAGTCGCCAGCCAACGTTCGGCCTGGGCGCGGCGCGCGTCGAGGCGGCCGATCGGCAGACGGCCGTACAACGAGGCCAGCGATTCGTCCCAGCGCGCGTCCAGGGCCTGTTCCAGGCTCTTGGCCGCGGCCTCTTCCCAGCGCAGCGCGGCGGCGCGTTCGGCGTAGGCGGCGACCGCGGCCGGATCGGTCTTCAACGGCTTGGGCAGGCGTTCCCAATGATCGGCCAGCACGTTGGCGTCGGCGGCTTCGCGCAGGGCGGCTTCGGCCCAGGCGGCTTCGAGCCGGCTCAATTGATCGGCCGGCCATGCGTTTTGCTGGCGCAGCGAACCGAGCAGGCCATAGGCCTCGCCGGCGCGGCCGAGCGCGGCCAGGGCCTGCGCGCGCAGCGCCAGTCCGCGCGGCGGCAGCGGTTGTGCGTTGGGCGCATCGAGCGCGGCCAACGCATCGGCGGGACGTTGTTCCGACAGCGCCAGCTCGGCGACGGTCAATGCGCGCGCGACCGGGTGATCGTCGGCCAGTGCATCCAGATGCTGCGATTGCGCGGCGGCATCGCCGCGCGCGGCGGCGGCGCGGGCGGCGCCGATACCGGCGATCGCGGCCACGTCGCGATTGCGCGCGGCCAGCGCCAGCGATTTCTCGGCGCGGCTCCAATGGCCCTGGTGCAGCGCGTCCAGGCCGTCGATCAAGCGCGCGCGCGCCTGCTTCTTGCGGCGCCGGCGCATCGCCACGAACGGCAGGCTCAGCACCTTCCACACCAGCCACAACGCCAGCAGGCCGCCGATCAGCATCAGCAGCGCCTTGGGCACGTTGGTCAGATAGTTGACGCCGCCGTAGGTCACCACGACCTTGCCCGGGTCCTGCACCAGCAGCTGCGCCGCCAGCGCGCCGACCAGCGCGAGCACGATCCAGAACAACAGATTGCGGAACAGATTCATCGCGGCGACTCCTTAGGCCCGATCAGCGCGCAGGGGGATGGCCCGATCAATGGGCCGTGCGCAGCTGACGCAGCTGCTGCAGTGTGGTGCCGAGGGTCGGAACCGAGAGTGAAAGCGGCAGCGCGGCCAACTCGCGCAGCGCGGCGAGCTGGCGCTGCTGCGCCGGCGACGGCGCCGACAGGCGCTGCACCCAGCGCTCGGCGCGCTTGAGCGCGACGCGGTAACCGGCGACGTCGCGGCGTTCGGCGGCGGCGCGCGCCAGCGAGATTTCCAGTTGCAGCCCGGCCAGCGCGGCGGCGCGGTCGCTGGGATGAGAGGCGACGGTGCGATCGACCGGCTGGGTTTCGATCAGGCTGCCGAACGCGCGCTGCCACCACGGCGCCGGCGCCGGCGCGGCCTGTTTCGCGGTTTCCTCCGGCAGCGTCAGGGTCTGCGCGAGCGCGTCGAGCTTGGCCATCGCCTGCATGCGCGGTTCGATGCCCAGTTCCTTGAGCGCGGCGGTTTCCTGCAGCAGGGTCTGGCGCAGGCTCAGGTAAGCCGGATCGTCGATGCCGTCGAGCACGCCGCCGGCCAGCGCGTAGGCGCGGCGCGCGCCTTCCAGGTCGCCGGCGATCAGCAGGCGCTGCTGGCCCAGGGTCAGCAGCAGCTCGGTTTCGTCCAGGCGCATGGCCTGGGCGCCGTGGCGGTCGGGATCGGCGAGCTTGGACACGCTGTCCTCGATCAGCGCCGCGCGCTGGCCGATGCCGTGCAGCTCGTCGCGCAGCACGCGGTTGGTGCTGTCGGCCTGGACGATGCGGCGGTTCTGCGCCTCCTGGTTGGTGCGCAGGGTGTCCACGCGCTGGTCCAGCGCTTCCAGGCGCTGGTCGGCGTCGGCGGCGGCTTCGCGCTCGCGGATCTGGCGGTGCTGCCATTCGCGCCAGCCGTACCAGCCGCCGCCGCCGGCGATCAGCAGCACGATCAACAGCCACAGCCAGGCGTTGGAGCCGCGGCGCGGGGCGGGGGAGGCGGACGGGGGAGTGGACACGGTATCGAATGGTTCGCTCATGACCCGGTCATGCTACCGGATGCAGGCATCAAGACAGTCTTGACGCGGTCCCCTTTCGCGCATCGATCGTTGGCGCGCCGGGCCGCGCGCCGGCGCGGGTCGGCGGCGGATGCGCGCGTGGGCCCGATCGGGGCGGGCGATCGACCGGTTTCGGATCGAACCCGCCGGCTCATCCTCCCAGCGCGTCGCCATAGCCGGCCAGCAACTGCGCCGCGCCGGGACCGGCGGCGACGCCGATGTCGCTGAAGCCCATCTCGCGCGCCAGCCCGGCCAGGCGCGGGCTGGCCGCGCTCACGCGCACGCCGCGCAACCGTTCGAGCGCCGCCGCCGGCAATTGCGCCAGCACGCGCTGCAAGGCCTCGGCGCTGGACAAGGCCAGCACCGCGGGCGCGTCGAGCGCGATCAGCCGCGCGACTTCGCCGAGCGCCAGCGTCGCCGGTTCGCGCACATAGATGTCGGCGCGCAACACGCGCGCGCCGCGCGCCTGCAACGCCGGCGCGAGCACGCCGCGTCCGCCGGGCGCGGTCAGCAGGCCGAGCGCTGCGCCATCGAAACGTTGCAGCTGCGGCAGCGCGAGCAGACCTTCGCTGTCCATGCGTTCGGGCGCGATCGCCTCGGCGATGCCGAACTCGCGCAAGGCCGCCGCGGTCGCGGCGCCGACCGCGTACCAGGCTTGTCCCGGCAACGGCAACGCGGGCCATGCATGCGCATGCGTATGCGCATGAGGATGTTGGTGTGCGAGCAGATCGCGCAAAGCGCGCACCGCGTTAGGACTGGTGACGACCACGTGCGGCGCCTGCAAGGCCGCGGCCAATGCATCGCGCGCGTCCTGAGTGTTGCGCGTGCGGATCGACCAAGGCGACAAGGCAATCAATGCGCCGCCGTATTGCGAAACGATGTGGCGCAAGTCTTCGTGCTCGTCGCTAGGTCGCAACGAGATCACGTACCATCGCGGCGGTCGCAGCGGCTCGCGGCTCATGCGATCAGCTTCGCACAGCGCCTGCATCGATGGCAGCTGCGAACGGTCGCGGTGTCATCCAGATTGCGTTACATGCCTTCGCCATCGAATTCCCCCACTGACAGTCAGCCGTTCCCGATGAGTCCACACGACGCCCTGCAACGCCTCCATCAACATTACCAATCCATGCCGCCGGTGGCGGCGATGCAAGTCAGCATCGCCGGCTACGACGGCAAGCGCCTGCAACTGCATGCGCCGCTGTCGCACCACATCAACGACAAGGGCTGCGCCTTCGGCGGCAGTCTGGCCTCGATGATGACCCTGGCCTCCTGGGGGGTGATGTCGCTGGGGATCGAACAAGCCGACCTGCGCGCGGAGGTATTCGTCGCCGACAGCCAGATCCGCTACCTGGCGCCGCTGTTCGCCGATCTGGACGTGCACGCCGAGCTGGCGCCGGACGCCGACTGGCGCAGCTTCCTGACCACCCTGCGCGAACGCGGCCGCGCCCGCACTGCGTTGATCGCGCGCGCGTTGCTGCCCGAGGGCGGCGTCGCGACCGAGTTCACGGCCCGCTACGTAGCCATCGCTAAGCCCTGACGCGGCAGGTACGATGCACGCCGAACGTTCCCTCCGCCGGAGTCCGCGATGCGTCTGCTGAAATTCGTGCTGCTGTCCTGCCTGTTCGCGCTCGCCCTGGCCGGTTGCCAGACCACCGGCACCCAGAACAACAAGATCACCGAGCAGCAATACGCCTACTCGGCGGCGATCCGCTGGGGCGATTTCGAGGGCGCGGTCAACATGATCAAGCCCGAGCTGCGCGCCAAGCTGGCGCCGACGCCGATGCAACTGGAGCGCTACAAGCAGATCCAGATCTCCGGCTACAACGACGTCGGCACCGAGATGGACAAGACCAAGGGCACCGCGGTGCGCCTGATCAACATCGGCGTGATCAACCGCCACACCCTGGCCGAGCGCAACGTGCGCTACACCGAGGCCTGGGAATGGGATCCGGAGGTCAAGACCTGGTGGCTCATCAGCGGCTTGCCGGACTTCTGGGAAGGGCAGTAAAGGCTCAGGAGTGAGTCGAGGGGAGTGAGCACGAGAGAAAGCCGGGCCCGGCTCCGGCTTTTACTCACTCCTCACTCCTCTTAACTCGTTTCTAGCCCCCAGCCCCCGGTCCGCCGGCGGTTCTTTTGCGCCGCAGCGCGCCCTGGGCGACAATCGCCGCCCCGCGTGGGCCGTGCCGGCCCCGCCCCGATTCGCCCTGTGCGTGAGTCCCGATCCCGTGAGCTTTGATGAACTGCTGGCATTCGCCGGCCGCCACATGTACCTGTCGCTGGGCCTCGTCGGCCTGACCGTGGCACTGATCTACACCGAGGTCGCAAGCCTGTTCCGCGGCTACAAGGCCCTGCGCCCGGCCGAACTGACGGCGCTGATCAACCGCGACAACGCCCTGGTGATCGACCTGTCGGCCAGCGGCGAGTTCGAAAAAGGCCACATCGCCGGCAGCCGTTCGGTCCAGATCAGCCAGTTCGATCCGGAGAGCAAACTGCTGGCCAACGCCAAGCAACTGCCGGTGGTGGCGGTCTGCCGCACCGGCCAGGCCTCGGCCGATGCGGCCAAGCGCCTGAAGAAAGCCGGGTTCGAGCAGGTCTACTGGCTCGAAGGCGGCATCCAGGCCTGGCAGCAGGCCGAACTGCCGCTGGTGAAGGGCCGCAACTGAGTCCCATCCTGTCGCGCCGCCGCCATCGCCGGCCGGTAGCGTGACCGGGGCCGCCAATCTCGCGCCTTGCGCCGGCGCTTGGCGAAACTGACTCGGCGCCACGGCGCGTCAGGCAACACCGTTTTGTGCGGCGGTCCGTCCCGGCCCTTGATTGGGCGCCGGCCCGCCTCAATCCAGATCGTTCGCGGCCGATCCACGCTGCAAGCGCTGATGCCGGGCCGTTTGGTCCGGCCCAGCGCGAGCGGGCATAATCGGCCTTACTACCGAATTTCATTTTGCTGGGGGAGTTACCCGATGTCCGAAGAAAACGTCAACGGCGCCACCGCGCCGGCCGAAGCCGCAACCGGCCCCGCGTTCACCGTCGAAAAGATCTACGTCAAGGACGTCTCCTTCGAGGTACCCAACGCCCCGGCGGTGTTCGCCGAAGCCGCGCAGCCGCAGCTGCAGCTCAACCTGTCGCAGAACGTGCAGCGCGTGGGCGACAACGCGTATGAAGTCGTGCTCGGCGTGACCCTGACCTGCACCGCCAACGACAAGCCGATGTACCTGGCCGAAGTGAAGCAGGCCGGCGTGTTCGGCCTGATCGGCTTCGACGGCCAGACCCTGGACGCGATGCTCGGCACCCATTGCCCGAACGTGCTGTATCCCTACGCGCGCCAGCTGGTCAGCGACCTGATCCAGGCCGGCGGCTTCCCGCCGTTCTTCCTGCAGCCGATCAACTTCGATGCGCTCTATGCCGAAGGCCTGCGTCAGCGCGGCCAGAACGGCGAGAGCCTCGCCGACGCGGAAACCGCCGGCAACGCCTGAGCTTGAATCCAAGGGCCATACAGCGCGCATGAGTTCGCAGACCACGACCCCGTCCAAGCCGCGCATCGCGGTACTGGGCGCTGGTTCCTGGGGCACCGCGCTTGCGGCCCTGATCGCCCGCCACGGTCATCCGACCGTGCTGTGGGGCCGCGACGCCGACGGCGCCGCGGCCATCGATACCCGGCATGAAAACCCGCGTTATCTGCCGGGCATCGCCTTGCCCGAATCGTTGCGCGCGACCACCGACCTCGCCACCGCGTTGAAAGACGCCGACCTGGTGCTGGTGGTCGTGCCCTCGCACGCTTTCGCCCAGACCTTGCGCATGCTCGCGCCGTACCGGCCCGCGCATGCCGGCGTGGCCTGGGCGACCAAGGGCTTCGAGCCCGGCAGCGGCCGCTTCCTGCACGAAGTCGCGGAAGAAGTGCTCGGCGCCGACGTGCCGCTGGCCGTGGTCACCGGCCCGTCGTTCGCGAAGGAAGTCGCGCAAGGCCTGCCGACCGCGTTGACCGTGCATTCCGATAATGCCGACTTCGCCCAGGCCGTGGCCGATGCGCTGCACGGCCCGGCGTTCCGCGCTTACACCGGCGACGACATGCTCGGCGCCGAACTCGGCGGCGCGATGAAGAACGTGCTCGCGGTCGCCACCGGCGTCGCCGACGGCATGCAGCTCGGCCTCAATGCGCGCGCCGGCCTCATCACCCGCGGCCTCAACGAAATGCTGCGCCTCAACCAGGCCATCGGCGGCCAGCCGGAAACCTTGATGGGTCTGGCCGGGCTCGGCGATCTGGTGCTGACCTGCACCGGCGATCTGTCTCGCAACCGTCGCCTGGGTCTGGCGCTCGGACGCGGCCAGTCGATCGAAGACGCGGTGCGCGAAATCGGCCAGGTCGTCGAATCGGTGCAGACCGCCGACGAAGTCATGCGCCAGGCCGAACGCCACGGCATCGAACTGCCGATCTCCAACGCGGTGCGCGCCGTGCTGCACGGTGAGATCACCCCGTCCGACGGCCTGCGCAAGCTGCTTTCGCGCGAACAAAAGCCCGAGTATCCGACCGACCTGTTCGGTTGAGCCGCCTCACCTGGCTTTCTTCCTGCCGTGACCGGCCGCGCCGGCATGGCCGGCCATGCCTCGCCTGAACAAGCGCAAGCGCGCGTTTTTGCGCCGGTTTGTCTGGTTTGCCGCGGCCGGTCCCCTGGGCAACGCGCAGGACAACGCCATCTTTCAGGCGATCCGCGCCAAGGCGCCGGGCGACGTGCCCGATGCGGCGGTGGCCTATGCCGTGCTCAAGGCGCAGCAGGATGCCGGCGTGGCCAAGCCGGGCGACATCGGCGAGGTCGCGGTGCGCGACGGCAAGTTGTTCGTCGCCGGACAAACTCCGGGCTTCCTCGCCGCGGTGGACATGAAGCAGCCGATTCCGGCGCCGGCCGAAGTCGATACCCAACTGGCCGCGCATCGTCAGGCGCAGGCGCCGCAGCTTGCGCAGCAAGCGCA
The DNA here is from genome assembly GCF_001442805.1 of Lysobacter gummosus. Lineage (NCBI taxonomy): Bacteria > Pseudomonadati > Pseudomonadota > Gammaproteobacteria > Lysobacterales > Lysobacteraceae > Lysobacter > Lysobacter gummosus. The sequence continues at coordinate 384,268 of NZ_CP011131.1, forward strand.
GGATCAGCAGCAACAGCAGACCTCGCAGCCCTCCTTCTCCAGGGCCTGAGCGCGACCGGCGCGGCGAGCCGCGCCGCCTTCGCGAGCTTCGCGCAAAAAAAGAGCCCGGCTTTTCAGCCGGGCTCGATCGCGACGTTTCGGGGGAGAGAGAGAATCAATCGCGGTGTTGCCGGGTTCTGCCGGTAGCGCTTTCTTAGAAGCTGAAGCGCGGGCCGACGAAGAACTCCTTCTCGCCGCCGTCGATGAACTTGGCGTCGGCGGTGATGCCCCAGTTCTGGTTGAACTTCACCAGGGTGCCGATGCGGCCGTAGAACTTGCCGTCGTAGTGCTTGTCGTAATCCTGGTAACCGGCGAAGGCATAGCCTTCCCAGCTCGGCGCCAGCGAGCCGCGCACGCCGGCTTCGACGCTGCCGCCCTTGAGCTTGTCGCTGTAGCCGTAACCGTAGTCCGACTTGGCCTGCTCATAGGCGATGCGGGTGACCAGATCCACGCGCTTGCTCAGCTCGTGGTTGTAGCCCACGCCCACGCGCCAGGTGTCGACGTCGAAGCCCGGAACGCGAACCAGGCCGCCGTTGAAGGGGTAGTTCCACGAATCGGTTTCCTGCTTGCTGTAGTTGCCGAAGACATGGAAGTTCGGCAGGAACGCGTAGGAACCGCCGATCGCCCAGCCGTCGGAATCGGCCTGGCTGTACTTCGCATCGGTCTTGGCGTAACCGGCTTCGGCGTAGTTGTACGAGATGCCTTCCGCGGCCGAAGCAGTGAACGGCAGCGCGGCGGCGAGGGTGAGGGCAAGCAATGCACGCTTCATAAAATTATTAACCTCTTATTGGTCTTATTCCGGCTCCACGCGCCTCGGGGATAAGGCGTCCATGTGGATTCGGTGAGCGCAGTATCGTGATCGCGCTTCAATCGAACCTGAATTTCTCCGAGTTTTTTACAGGAACTAAACGTTCTGTTTACGGTAGCTGGAGTTTGTTCTAGGCCGGAAGTCACGGATTTTTTCCGCAATCGAAATCGAAATGCGCGGCAGTCTTGCTCGCGGCTGAATATTCAAGCGAACACGATCGGCAAGATTGCGATGCGAAGCCCGATGCAGCGCAAGAAGCGGATAGTTGTCACTACCGCTTGCGTCGATGATGGCCTGAATTTCCGCGCAGGCCTGTGTATGAACGCAAACGCAACGAAACCGATCGGCGCGCTCACGCCCGCGCAAAGACCGTGCGATTCGATCATCGAGCGTATCGAAAACTTCGATTGGACCGAGGTCGCCGCGCAACTCGATGCGTCCGGCCGCGCGTTGTTGCCCGGATTGCTGAACGAAGATTCGTGCGCGGCGATCGCGCAGGCCTACCACGACGACGCGCGCTACCGCAGCCGCGTGGTGATGGCGCGGCACGGCTTCGGCCGCGGCGAATACCGTTACTTCCGTTATCCGCTGCCGGACACGGTGCAGACCTTGCGCGAGAGCTTGTATCCGCGCCTGGCGCCGATCGCTTCGCGCTGGAACCGGCAGATGGGCGTGGCGGTGGAGTATCCGCAACGGCTGGATGAATTCCTCGCGCGTTGCCATGACGCCGGCCAGACCCGGCCGACGCCGCTGCTGTTGCGGTACGGCGAGGGCGACTACAACTGCCTGCACCAGGACTTGTACGGCGAGCATGTGTTCCCGCTGCAGGTCGCGATCCTGCTGTCGCAGCCCGGCCGCGATTTCGACGGCGGCGAGTTCGTGCTGACCGAACAGCGGCCGCGCATGCAATCGCGCGTGGATGTGGTGCCGCTGCATCAAGGCGATGCGGTGGTGTTCGCCGTGCATCAACGCCCGGTGAGCGGCGTGCGCGGGCATTACCGGGTCAATCTGCGCCATGGCGTCAGCCGCCTGCACGCCGGCCAGCGGCATACGCTCGGGGTGATTTTCCACGACGCCAGTTGAGCGCGCGCCGCCGCAACGCCGAAGCGCGCGCGTCGCGGCCATGGGCTTCGCGCGCCGGCGTTTGATTCAATTTCGAATCGATCCGGACTGACCGCCCGCGCGCCGTCGCGGCGTTGGCTATGGAGTCGCGGCCCGACTCGATGGAGTGCGAGCGCGCCGCGAATACCGCGACCGGAGTGCGTCGCGGCGCGCGCATGCCTGCGTCGCGCCGCCGCGTCCGCGCGCCCATGGACGCAAGGTTTATCAAGGAGCACGCACATGGCTTTGCAGGATCAGGCCTACATCCGCCGCGAGTTGGATTTCCCCGGCGCGGTGACTCAGGGCGCCGGCGGCGCGGCCGTCAAACGGATCCAGGAATGGCTCGGCTATCACGGCAACGGCACGCCGATCGACAGCAAGTTCGGCCCGGCAACCGATCGCGCGATCCAGGCCTTCGCCACGCGCAAGCAGATCGCCTACGCCGGCAGCATGACGCCGGCGGTGTGGGCGGCGCTGACCGAGCCGATGGCGCGCATCATCGCCTTGCCCGGCGTCGCGCCCGGCAAGCCGTATCCGCAATTGGTGCGCTGGTTCGCCGAGCAGCATCTGGCCGCGCATCCGGTCGAACTGGGCGGCGCCAATCGCGGGCCGTGGGTGCGGATGTACATGAAAGGCAGCGAGGGCGAGTCGATGCTGTGGTGCGCCGGCTTCGTCAGCTTCGTGCTGCAGCAGGCGGCGGAGAAGGCCGGACGCAGCGCGCCGATCGCGGGCAGCTTCGGCTGCGACGAACTCGCCCGCCAGGCCAAGGACGCCGGGCGGTTCGTGTCCGGCAAGGCGGTGGCCAGCGGCGATCCGGGCTTCGCCGCGCTCGGCGCCTGCGGCATCTTCCTGGTGCGCAAGACCGCCAGCGACTGGATCCACACCGGCTTCGCCTTCGAGGGCGATGCGGAGAGTTTCCTGAGCATCGAAGGCAATACCGACCACAAGGGTTCGGCCAACGGCTTCGAGGTCGCGCGTCGCACCCGCCGCTCCGGCGCCAACGACTTCATCCGCTTGGGCTGAGCCGCGTCCTCGCCTTCCAGCAGTGCCCGCTTGCCGGCGCAAGGCCGGTAGGGCGGGCCGTGCGCATTGGTTGAGCCTTTAGATCACAGCAAGGGTGCGCGATGCGCGCCGCTGACTGCCCCAGACGAAATCTCGTCCGCGCGTATTGACGCGCCTGCGCACTGGGCCTTACATTGCCGATTCATTGAAATGATATATCGTTTCATTTCACATTCGGCCGGGGCAAGGATCACAGTGGACACACGCAGTCAGGGGCGCCGCGCACGCGCGGCCGGATCGGAAGCCAGCCAAGACGCGCGGTCGTACGGCGGCGCGTTGCTTCATGGGCGCCAGTGGCCCGGGCGAAACCGGCCCGGGCACGGCGCGACCTGCGCGGCTCGCCCCGGCATGGCTGCCGCCCGCCGGCATGGCCTCACTCCGAGCCGCCTCGGCATGGCCCTGCTGCTCGCGCTGTGCGCGGCACCGGCCGCCTACGCCCAACAAACGGCCGCGGAAAGCGCCGGCGGCGCACCGCTGCCCAAGCTGCTCGACAAGGTCACCGTCGAAGGCGTGGCGACCCAGGAAGCGCCGCTGGACCGGCCCAACGCCACCGCTTCGCGCCTGGGCCTGAGCCCGCGCGAGACTCCGGCCGCGATCGACGTGCTGAGCCAGGACCAGATCCAGGCGCGCGGCCTGCGCGGCAGCGTCGAGGCGCTCAACGCCGCGCCCGGCGTCCTGGCCGGGCAACTGCCGTCCTCGCCGGGCATGACTTCGATGCGCGGCTTCACCGGCGGCGCCATCGCGCTGCTCTACGACGGCGTGCGTCAGACCGCCGCGCCGCTGATCACGCGCGACTTCGACAGCTGGAGCTTCGACCGCATCGAAGTGCTCAAGGGCCCGGCCTCGGTGCTCTACGGCGAAGGCGCGCTGTCCGGCGCGATCAACCTGGTGCCCAAGCGGCCGAACTTCGACGGCCGCGCCTTCGAAGCCCTGGCCGGCTGGGGCAGCTTCGGCAGCCAGCGTTACGCCATCGACGCCAATGTGCCGCTCAGCGACGACTTCGCCGTGCGCGCGGTGGTCAGCCGGCGCAGCAGCGACGGCTACGTGGACGGCACCGGCAGCGATTCGACCTCGGCCACGTTGGCCGCGCGCTGGCGCCCCAGCGATACCCTGGATGTCGATATCGCCCTGGATCATTACCAGGACGACTACGACACCGCGTATTGGGGCACGCCGCTCATTCCGGCGTCGATCGCGCGCGATCCCAGCGATCTGGTGCGCACCGGCAACGGCCTGGTGCTGGACCGCGCCATCGCCCGGCGCAATTACAACGTCGATAACGGCGTGCAGGATTCGCACAGCGACTGGCTGCGCACGCGGGTCAACTGGCAGATCAGCGACGGGCTGCGTTTGCGCAATGAGTTCAGCTATTACGACGCGCATCGGCGCTGGATGAATTCGGAGACATATACCTACAACGCGCGCAGCGGCTTGCTCGATCGCGGGACTACGCGGATCGAGCACGATCATCAGTTCTGGGTCGAGCGGGCGACATTGTTTTCCGACAGCCCGATCGGGGGCCGGCGTAACCGGGCTTCGGTTGGCGTTGAAATCAGCGACGGCGATTTCATGGTGATGCGCCGCTTCGGCGCCACCACGCCGGTCGATCCGTTCGCGCCGCGCCGCGGCAGCGTGTCCTTCGCCGATACCGCGCTGAACTTTCCCGGCGCCGGCAATCGCGTCGATTTCGATTCGAATACGCGGGTGGTGTCGGTGTTCGCCGAAGACGCGCTCAATCTGACACCGCGCTGGCTGCTGCTCGCCGGCCTGCGCTACGACCGTATCGAACTGGAACGCAGCATCCGCGACTACAACACCGGCAGCCGGACCCGGTTCGAACGCAGCTACGAGCCGCTGTCGTGGCGCCTGGGCACGGTGTTCGATCTGGCGCCGAAAACCCAGCTGTACGCGCAGTACAGCGTCGCGATCGCGCCGGTCGGCAGTCTGCCGCTGCTGTCGTTGGCGAACTCGCGCTTCGAACTGACCCGCGGTCGCGCGGCCGATGCGGGCATCAAGAGCAGTCTGTGGGACGGCCGCATCGATCTGAGCGCGAGCGCGTACTGGATCGAGCAGGACGACATCGTCACCCGCGATCCGCGCAACGCCAATCTGTCGATCCAGGGCGGCACGCAGTCCTCGCGCGGCATCGAGTTGTCCGCCTCGGCCGCGCTGACCCGCGCGCTGCGCCTGGACGCCAGCGTCGCCGCGCTGGATGCGCGCTTCGACCGTCTGCGCGAAGCCGGCGGCGTCGATCGCGCCGGCAATGTGCCGCCGAACGTGCCCGAGCGCATCGCCAACCTCTACGCCAGTTATCGCTTCGACCCGGTGCCGATTACCGTCGGCGCCGGCGCGCGCTACGTCGGCGCGTACTACACCAACAACGCCAACAGCATCCGCGTGGACAGCCATACGGTATGGGACGCGTCGATCGCCTACCGGCTGCCGTTCGGCGAGATCGCCTTGTACGGACGCAACCTGGGCGATGCGTTCTATGCCGACTGGTCCGGCGGCGCGGCCGATCAACTGGTGATCGGCGCGCCGCGCAGCGTCGAGCTGACTTTCAAGGTGAACCTATGAGCTTGATGCAGACCCGCACCGATGCGCTGCGCCTGGACGCGGTGCGCAAGGATTTCGGCGACCGTCATGCGCTGGACGAACTGTCGATCGCGATCGCGCCCGGCGAGGTCTACGCGCTGCTCGGCCCGAACGGCGCCGGCAAGACCACGACCTTGAACCTGATCCTGGGATTCCTGCAGCCCGAAGCGGGGCGCATCGAAGTCGCCGGCATCGACGTGGGTCGCGATCCGCTGGGCGCGCGCGCCAAGATCGCTTACTTGCCGGAAACGGTGATGCTGCATCCCAGCCTGAGCGCGATCGAGAATCTCACTTATTTCGCCTTGCTCGGCGGGCGCAGGATCGACGCGGCGCAGGCGCGCGATCTGCTTTCCGAAGCCGGCCTGCAACCCGAGGCGCATGCGCGCCGCGCCGCCGGCTTCTCCAAGGGCATGCGGCAGAAAGTCGGGCTGGCGATCGCGCTGGCCAAGAACGCGCAACTGCTGCTGCTCGACGAACCGACCTCGGGGTTGGACGCCAGCGCCGCGAACGATCTCTCGCAAGGCGTGCGCGCCGCCGCCCAGCGCGGCATCGCGGTGTTGATGGCGACGCACGATCTATATCGGGTCAAGGACGTGGCCCATCGCCTCGGCATCCTGCGCGCGGGCCGATTGCTCGCGCAGCGCCTCACCGCGGAACTGTCCGCGGCGCAGATCGAGTCGCTGTATCTGGAATTGCTCGCCAGCCAGGACGCGGCCGCGGCATGAGCGCATCGCTGACCGGTTTCGAATGGACCTTGCTGCGCCGCGACCGCCGCGCGTGGTGGGCGCTGCTGTGCCTGGGCGCGCTGGTGTTGATCGCCTTCGCGGTGGATATGGCGGCGATCGTCGATGCCAACGCGGCCAAGGCCGACATCGCCCGCGCCGAGCGCGCGCGGTGGCTGGGGCAGGGCGAGAAAGATCCGCATTCGGCCGCGCACTACAGCATCTTCGCGTTCAAGCCGACTTCGCCGCTGGCGGCGCTGGACCTGGGCGTGGAGCCCTTCGTCGGCCAGACCGTGTGGCTGGAAGCGCATGTGCAGAACGACATGCTGTACCGGCCGCAGGGCGAGGCCTCGGCGCTGCAGCGCGCCGGCTTGAGCAGTCCCGCCAGCCTGTTGATCGGCTTCGCGCCATTGGTGGCGTTCCTGCTGGCGTTCACCGCGGTGGCGATGGATCGCGAGCGCGGCACTTTGCGATTGGCCTTGGGCGCGGCGTTGCGGCCGCGCGAGATCGTCGCCAGCAAGGCGGCCGCGATCTGGCTGGCCCTGGTCTGGGTGTTGGTGGTGCCGGTCACCGCCATCGCTGCTATCGCCACCGCTGTGCTCGGCGCTCTGGACGCGACCGCGGCCTTGCGCCTGGTGCTGTGGGCGGCGGCGATGGCGGTGTACCTGGGCGTGTTGACCGCGCTCGGTCTGGCCGTGTCGATGCTCGCCGGCAGCGTGCGCGGCGCGCTGGCGGTTCTGTTCGGCCTGTGGATCGCCTTCGGCCTGGCGCTGCCGCGCTGGGCCAACAGCGCGGTGGAAAGCGCGCAGCCGCTGCCGTCCACGCAGACGGTCAAGCAGCAGTTGCTGGATGAGGCGCCTTCGTACTGGACCGCGGAGGACGCGAAGAAACATCAGGCCACGCTGCTGGCCAAGTACGGCGCCAAGGACCCGGCCGATCTGCGCGTGGATCTGCGCGGCGCCGAGCTGGACCTGAGCGAGCGCCATTCGCACGAAGTGTTCGATCGCGTGCTCGGCGGTTTCTACGATCGCGTGGTCGCCCAGGACCGCGCCTACGCCATGCTCGGCTGGCTGTCGCCGACCGCGGCCATGCAGAGCCTGTCGCCGATGCTGGCCGGCAGCGACTTCGTCCATCATCGCCGTTTCATCGACGGCGCCGAGCATTACCGGCGCGCGCTGGTCAATCGCATGAATCAGGACGTGATGGCGCATCCGACCGGCGAGGGCGGCGCCAAGCACACCAACGATGCGTCGCTGTGGGCGCAGATTCCCGAATTCCACCATCCCGCGCCGTCGCTGAGCGCGAACTGGCGCCACACCGCGCCGGCCGCGGCCGCGCTGCTGGCCTGGTCGCTGGCGGCACTGGCCTTGCTGGCGTTGGCGGCAAGGAGGCTGCGGCCATGAGCGCGATCGCATTGGAAACAACACAAATCGCCGCGCCCGCGCGCGTCGGCTTCGCCACCCTGCTGGCCTGGGAACTGCGCCACGTCGGCCGCAGCCGGCTGCTGTGGACGGTGATCGGCCTGCTGGCCGCGGCGATGCTGTGGGGCGCATACAGCGGCGCGGCGCTGCATCGCGCCCAGGACGCGGCGATCGAACGCAGCCGCGCCAGCGACGCGCAATGGATGCGGCAGATCCGCGAACGCGCGCAGCGCTACGCCGAGCCGGCGCCGACTTCGGTGCCGTACTGGCAAGACCCGACCGACATCGCCGGCTTCAGCCGCTATTTCCTGCGCGCGCACAGCTACAAGCCGAACCTGCCGCTGTCGCCGCTGGCGGTGGGCGGCAGCGATCTGATGCCGAGCCGTCTGCCGGTGAAACTGGAAACGCCGTTCGGCGTCGAGCCGGCTTACGATTTCGAGAATCCGCGCGGGCTCGGACTGGGCCGGTTCGATCTGGGTTTCGTGCTGGTGTATCTGCTGCCGATCGCGGTGATCGTGTTGATCGGCCTGCTGTCCACCTTCGAACGCGATCACGGCATGTTGCGCCTGATCGCCGCGCAGCGGGTCGGCCCGCGCGCGTGGCTGGGCGCGCGCGTGGCGGCGATCTTCGCCTGGGTGATGCCGGCGACACTGGCGCTGCTGTGTCTGTCTTTGTCGGTCGCCGGCGCGAATCTGTCCGCGGCGATCCCGGAACTGCTCGCGTCGGCGGCACTGGTGGTGGCCTACCTGTCGTTCTGGGCCGCGCTGGGCTTCGTCGTGGTGTCCGCGTGGCCCGGCGCCGCCGGCGCGATCAGCCTGATGAGCGCGTTGTGGGCCTTGCTCGCGATCGGCCTGCCCTTGCTCGGCAGCGCGCTGTCGCAGCGTGTCGGCGATGCGCCCACGCCGGTGGCCTATGTCGATGCGACGCGACGCGCCAACGACGCCATCGCCGCCGAGCGCGACGCGATCGTCGGCGCGATGTTCCGCGCCCGCGCCGATCTGGCGCCGGCCATCGACAAGGTCGCCAGCATCGACTACGCCACCCGCATGAGTTTCCTCGCGCCGGAAACCGAGCGCCGCCTGCAACCCTTGCAGCGTCGCCAGGAGCACGCGCGCGATCTGCGCGAAACGGTATCGGAATGGGCCGGCTATCTGTCGCCGCCGCTGGGCATGGAGCAGGCGCTGTCGCTGCTGGCCGGCACCGACGCGCCGCGCCAGCGCCGATTCGAGCATCAGACGCGGGTGCATCAGCTGCGTTTACGCGAATGGTTCTATCCGCGCATCCAGCGGCAGATCGCCACGCCCACGCCGCGGCCGATCGCCAACAGCTACGGCCGGATGAACTTCAACGAGTATGCGGACATCCCCGTGTACACCGGCGCCGAGTTGCCGCCGTTGGCGCGCGCGGCCGGCGTCGCGCCGATGGCGGCATGGTTGCTGTTGTTGGCCGCAGGCTTGTGCGCGCTCGCTCTGCATCGCCTGCGCCGCTGGCCGACGGAGCTTTGAGCGATGACACGCGCACGCCTCGCATGGACCCTGGGCTGCGGCCTGGCCGCTTTCGCCGCTGCCGCCAATGCGCAGCGCGCCGGCGACAACGCGGTGACCGCGGCCGAGGACGCGTTCGGCGCGACCCTGGGCAATGAAACCATCGGCCTGTACAGCAGCAAGCAGGTGCGCGGCTTCTCGCCGGTGGATGCCGGCAACGTGCGCATGGACGGCATCTATTTCGACCGCCAGGGCACGGTGCCGCCGGCGCTGGTCGAAGGCTCGACCATCCGCGTCGGTTTGTCGGCGCTGAACTATCCGTTCCCGGCGCCGACCGGCATCGTCGATTACCGCCTGAAGAAAGCCGGCGACGAACGCGTGCTCAGCCTGCTCGGCGCGATCAACGCCTACGGCGCGCCGGCGCTGGAATTCGACGCCAAGCTGCCGATCGTCGACGGCCGCTTCGGCATCGCCGCCAACATCGCTCTGGCGCGCGAGGAGTACTACGACGGCGCCGACGCGCGCTATGTACGCGCCGGCTTCGTGCCGCGCTGGCGGCCGACGGACAACATCGAGATCCTGCCGTTCTGGAGCATCTCGCGCGGCCGCGACGAAGAGGTCGCGCCGACCATCATCACCGCCGGGCCGTACCGGCCGCCGCGGATCCAGCGCCGCCGCCATTTCGGCCAATCGTGGTCGGACAACGAATACGACAGCCGCAACTACGGCGTGCTCGGCAAGGCCCGGCTGGGTGGCGACTGGGCGCTGGCCGGCGGCGTGTTCCGCTCGATCAACAACCAGCCCAGCGGCTTCGCCGAGCTGTTTACCGACACCCGCGCGGACGGCATGACGCGCGAGAAAGTCATCGCCGACCCGCGCCAGCGCTATGCCTCTACCAGCGGCGAGTTGCGCCTGAGCCGCAGCTTCCGCGAAGGTCCGCGCCTGCACGTGCTGCAAGTGGCCGTGCGCGGGCGCGGGCTGGACAGCGAGTACGGCGGTTCGGCGGCGGCGATCGACTACGGCTGGCGGCCTCTGGGCGAACCGCGGCCGGTGTCGCCGCCGCCGTCGTTCGAGTTCGGCCCGCGTACACGCGATCACGTCGAGCAATGGACCGGCGGGCTGGCGTATGAAGGGCGCTGGCGCGATGTCGGCGAGCTGAGCCTGGGCATCCAGCGCAGCCGTTATCGCAAGCACGTGGATCAGCCCGGCTTGGCGCGCACCCGCAGTCGCGACGATCCGTGGCTGCCCAACGCCACCGCCTCGGTGTATCTGAGCAAGACGTTGGCGCTGTACGCCGGCCACACGCGCGGACTGGAGGAAACCGGGATCGCGCCGGACGATGCCGCCAACCGCAATCAGGCGCTGCCGGCGATCCGCACCCGCCAGACCGATGCCGGCGTGCGCTGGTCGCTGAGCCAGGACCTGAAACTGGTCGCCGGCGCCTTCGACGTGCGCAAGCCGTACTTCACCACCGACGAGCGCAACGTCTACGGCGCGATCGGCGAAGTGCGCCATCGCGGCGTCGAGCTGAGCCTGAGCGGCAAGCCGGCCGAGCATTGGAGCCTGGTGGCCGGCGCGGTGCTGATGCATCCGCGCGTCAGCGGCGAAGCGGTGCGGCTGGGCCGCGTCGGCGATCGTCCGATCGGCCAGACCGAGCGAGTGCTTCGCAGCGATGTCGAATACCGGCCGCCGCTGCTGCCGGGCTGGTCGTTCGATGTGTCGATGAGCCATTACGGCGAACGCGTCGCCTCGCGCGACGGCTTAAACCGCGTTCCGGCCTACACGCTGGTGGATGTCGGTGCGCGCTATCGCTTCAAGCTCGGCGCCGCGCCGGCGACCTTGCGTCTGTTGGTGGCGAATGCCGGCGACACGTTTACCTGGAACATCTACGGCAACAACAGTTTCGGCCTGATCGACGGGCGGCGCTATGTGGCGCAGCTCGCGGTGGATTTCGACGGCTGAGTCCGAAGCGCAACGGGGAGACGCGGCCATGCTGCGGCAGGATCGAATGGGGATTTCGAATAGCGGTGCGGCGCCTTTGGTGCGCGACGCGTTGTTCTCGGCCGCGCAATCGTCTAGCGCGCGCACGGTGTACAGCGGCGTATGTCACGGGACCTTGGGCGAGTTGTGGCAAGGCCCGTACGAACAGGACGGCGAACTGCATATCGGCCTGATCTCGCTGCCGGTACGCAAGTACAGCTGGATGCATTATCTGCCCGGCGAGGATGGCGAGGACGGCGCAGATCTGGCCGGCAAGGACAAATGCCGGCGCGCGATCGACTTGTATCTGCAGCATCACGGCAAAAGCCTGCCGCCGGGGCGTTGGAGTCACGACTCCGAATTGCCGCTGGGCAAGGGCATGGCCAGTTCCACCGCCGACCTGGTCGCGACCATCCGCTGCCTGGACCGCATCTTCGGCCTGGATACGCCGGTGCCGACAGTGGCCGATCTGCTGCGCGGCATCGAGCGCTCCGACAGCGTGTTCCTGGATCGCTACGCGCTGTACCTCAGCGGCCGCCAGCAGATCGTGCGCAGCTTCGACACTTCGCCGCGCCTGCATGCCTGCTACATCGACGAAGGCGGCACGGTGGAGACCGAGAAGCTCGCCGATCCGCTGCTGCGTCACTACCAGCGCCATCTGTCTTCGTACCGGCGCGGTCTGCAGCAGGCCATCGAAGCCTTCGACGGCGGCGATGCGGCGGCGATCTGCGAATGCGCCACGCACAGCGCGCAGCTGGCGCAGTGGGTGACGCCGAAGGCGCATTTCGAAACGCTGGCGCAGCGGCGGCGCGAATTCGGCGCCGACGGCATCGTCGTCGCCCATACCGGCAGTCTGCTCGGCTATCTGTTCGTGTCGCGCCCGGACGCGGCGCGCATGAGCGAGCTGTCGTCCTTCTTCCGCGGGCTGGGTCGCCAGTGCCGCTTCGCCGAGACGGGGTTGTGATGGCGCTCGCGACGAATCCAGTGCATGCGCATATCGCCGACGCGATCAAGGCGCCCGATCTGGTGCGCCTGGGCGAGAACCTGTTCGTCGCCCGTTTCGAAACCATGAAGGTGTACTCGACCCTGGTCGCGGTCGAGCGCCTGCTGGCCAGCGGCCGTATCCGCGCCGGCGCGACATTGATGGACAGCTCCAGCGGCATCTACGCCTACGCGCTGGCGCTGGCCTGCCACAAGTTCGGGCTGCGCTGCCACATCGTCGGCTCCAAGACGGTGGACAAGACCTTGATGGTGCAGCTGCGGATTCTCGGCGCGACCATCGAGCAGGTCGAGCCGCAGGCGACCTTGAAGATGGATCAGAGCCTGCGCGTGGCGCGCATCCGCGAACTGCTCGCGGCCGATCCGGACCTGCACTGGATGCAGCAGTATCACGACGATATCCACTACCACGGCTACCAGCCGGTCGCCGACCAGATCCGCGACGCGGTCGGCGCCGGGCCGTTGAGCGTGGTCGGCGGCGTCGGCTCGGGATGTTCCACCGGCGGGCTGGCCTGCGCCTTGCGCGAAGACGATGCGTCGCTGCAACTGATCGGCGTGCAGCCCTTCGGCAGCATGACCTTCGGCTGCGAACACATCGAAGACCCCGGCATCATCATCGCCGGTATCGGCAGCTCGATTCCGTTCCGCAACGTGCGCCACGATCTGTACGACCAGGTGCACTGGGTCAGCTTCGACTACGGCCTGTCCGGCTCGGTGGCGCTGCTGCGCGAGCACGCGGTGTTCGCCGGCCTGTCCACCGGCTGCTGCTATCTGGTCGCGCAACGCGAAGCGCGCCTGCATCCCGAGCGCAAGGTGGTCTTCCTCGCCGCCGACACCGGCCATCGCTACGTCGAAGGCGTGTTCGCCCATTACGAGCAGGCGCTGGACCCGCGCGCGCTGCATCCCACGCCGATCGCGTCGCTCGACGAACTGGCCTTGCCGTGGTCGGCGATGGCCTGGAATCGCGCCGTCTTCGATCCCACTGCCGACTCCGCCGATACGCGCGCGCCGCTTGGCGCGGCGGTCGCGGCGCACTGAACTTCGCACTCCAAAGGACTTCCCCATGGCGCATCTGTTGATGATCGAAAGCTGGGTCGGCGGCACCGGCCGCATCTTCCCGCCCGCGATCGCCCGGCTCGGGCACCGCTACACCTTCGTCACCCGCAATCGCGGCCATTACCAGGACCCGCGATCGCGCGAGATCCATCCGGTGATCGAACACGCCGATCACGTGCTGAGCTTCGACACCAACGATGTTCCGGCGTTGATCGAGTTCCTGCGCGCGCAGCATGCGGTGCTGAAGTTCGACGGCGTGGTGACGATCTGCGATTACTACATCGGCACCGTCGCCGAGGTCGCGCAGGCCCTGGATCTGCCGCAGGCGTTCTCGGCCAACGTGGTGATGGAGCGGCGCAAGGATCAGGTGCGCGAGGCGATCGGACGCGCCGGCCTGCCCAATCCGAAGTTCGCCGTGACCTCCGGCTGGGACGACACCCGCGCGCAGGCGGCGCGGATCGGTTATCCGTTGATCGCCAAGCCCACCGATCTGGCGTCCAGCGCCTTCGTGCGGCTGGTGCACGACGAAGAAGAACTGTGCGCCGCCTTCGACGCGCTGGAGCAATTCCCGCGCAACTTCCGCGAGCAGGAGCGGGTGCCGCTGCTGTTGCTGGAGGAGTACATGCGCGGCGAAGAGGTCAGCGTCGAGGCCTGCACCTATCGCGGCCGGACCACGATCATCGGCATCACCGACAAGAGCCTGACCGGGTTTCCGTACTTCATCGAAGACGGGCATATGTTCCCGGCCAAACTCGACGGCGACATCGCCGCGCAGATCGAAGCGCTGGTGCGCGGCGCCCTGGACGCGGTCGGCCACGATCACGGCATCAGCCACACCGAGGTCAAGTTGACCGTCGACGGCCCGCGCATCGTCGAAATCAATCCGCGCCCGGGCGGCAACTACATCGCCGAACTGATCCAGCGGGTGACCGGCATCGATCTGCTCGACGCGCAGATCGAACTGGCCCTGGGCCGCGAACCGGACCTGCGCCGCCGCGACACCGGCGTCGCCAGCGCGGCGATCAAATTCCTGGTGCCGCCGCGCGCCGGCCATGTCGTGGCGATGGAAGGCGCGCAGACCCTGGACGCCGATCTGAACATCGAACGCTGGAGCATGGCCGCGGTCGCCGGCACCGACGTCGCCGCGCCGATCGACAACGCCTGCTACATCGGCCACGTGATCGCCAGCGATGGCGAAGGCCAGCAAGCGCGCGACTACGCCGAGCGCGCACTGGCGCGAGTGACCCTGACCTACGCCGAAGCTCCCGCCATCTCCAGCGCCGCCTAACCCTCCAGTCCCCGCAATGCATTCCCCCCTTTGAAAAAGGGGGCGAGGGGGGATTCGCTCTTGTTCTTGCTCCTCCCGGCACCACACCCACCGAGACCCACGCCATGCCCTCCACCCCCCTGACCAGCGTCGCCGACCTCACCGCCGCCGTCCTCCGCGGCGACTACGGCCCCGATCCCGAGAGCCTGCACGCCGTCGGCGCCTTCTGGGTCCGGCAAAGCACCCAGTTCCCCGGCACCGACACCAAGTACCGCAATTACTACCTGGTGCTGCGGGTGGAGTCGGGCTTCGGCGGCTGCTGCGTGGAGCGCGACCAACTCGACTCGGTGATCGCGGAAGAACTCTCCGGCAGCAGCGTCGCCCAGCTGCTGCGCGACGAACGCACGCCGGTGCGCATCGCCGCGCTCGACGCCTACCTGTCGCTGACCCGCCCGCACCGCGAAGCCGAGCAGGCGCAGGTGTTCATGCTCCCGCACGGCACCCCGCTGCAGCGCGCGAAGGCACGCGATCAGGCCATCGCCGGCTTGCTGGACATCGCTCCGGGCATGCGCGTGGGCCTGATCGGCGTGGTCAATCCGCTGGTGGATGCCATCCGCGCGCGCGGCGGCATCTGCCTGCCCTGCGACTTCAACATGCAGCGCACGGCCGACGGCACCGAGGTCGCGCGAGACATGGCGCCGGTGTTGGCCCAGGCCGATCTGGTCATCGCCACCGGCATGACCCTGAGCAACGGCTCGTTCGACGAAATCCTCGCCGCGGTGCGCCTGCGCGACATTCCGCTGATCGTCTACGCGCAGACCGGCAGCGCGATCGTGCCGCAGTTCCTGGGCCACGGCGTGGCCGCGGTGTCGGCCGAACCGTTTCCGTTCTCGCAGTTCAGCGCCGACCCGACGCCGATCCATCTGTATCGCGATGCCGGCGCCGATGCGCGCGCGGCGGCCTGAGCCGAGCCGATGTCGATCGAGCAGGCGAACACAAGCACGCACCTGAGCGAGGCCGCGCGCCGGCGCGGGCTCAACGGCTTGCTGGTCTACACCTTCTTCATGGTGACCGGCTTCGCCATGCTGATGCCGCTGGTCGCGGTGCATTACGTCAACGATGTCGGCCTGGCCGCGGCCGCGGTCGGCCTGGCGCTGGCGGTGCGGCAGTTGACCCAGCAAGGTCTGGCCTTGCTCGGCGGCGTGCTTTCGGATCGCTATGGCGCGCGGCGGATGATCTGCCTGGGCGTGCTGCTGCGCGCGGCCGGTTTCGCCAGCCTCGCCTTCGCTGCCGATCTGCCTTTGCTGCTGGCGGCGATGGTGTTGTCGGCGCTGGGCGGGGCGATGTTCGAAGCGCCGTATCAGGCCTCGATCGCCGCGCTCACCGACGAACGCAGCCGGCCGCGTTACTACGCGATCAGCAACTGGGTCAGCGGCGTGGCCACGACCCTGGGCCCGCTGCTCGGCGTGGCCCTGCTGCATTTCGATTTCCGCATCGTGTGCCTGACCGCGGCGGCGTGCTTCGCGCTGAACTTCCTGATCGCGCTGCGCCTGCTGCCGCAGGTCGAGATGCCGCCGCAACCGCCGCCGCTGCGCCACGGCCTGGACCTGGTGCGCGGCAATCGGCCGTTTATCCGTCTGGTCGCGTTGATGATGCTGTACTGGTTCGTCGCCGTGCAGATCAACATCAGTTTCCCGCTGTTGGCGCAGCGCCTGACCGGCAGCGTCGATAGCGTCGGCGCGATGTTCGCGCTCAGCGCCGGCCTCACGGTGGCCTTGCAGTACGGTCTGGTGCGCTGGCTGGAAAAACGCCTGAGCAGCGCGCAGGTGCTGGTGCTGGGCGTGACGGTGATGTCGCTGGCCGCGGGCGCGATCGGTTTCGTCGCGGATTTCGCCGGCTTCCTGGTCTGCGTCGCGGGTTTCTCGATCGGCGCGCTGATGACCCGACCGACGCAACAGACCTTGATCGCCGGTCTCGCCGATCCGCGCGCGCTCGGCACTTTTCTCGGCGTGAGCTCGTTAAGCCTCGCCGTCGGCGGCGGCATCGGCAACGTCGCCGGCGGCTGGTTGATCGATCTGTCGGCGGCGCGGCAATGGCCGTGGCTGCCGTGGTCGGTGTTCTGCCTCGTCGGCCTGCTCAGCGCCGCCGGCCTGCACTGGACGACCCGCGTGCGCGGGCGCATCGAGGCCGCCGCCGCGCACTCCTGATCCTTTCCCCGTTGCTTTAGTTGCCCTCTCCTGGACTCCGGCAAGGGAGAGGGTTTTTTTTGAGCCCATTTACTTCGAAAGTCCGAAGATCCAGCGCCTTTAGCGGGATTCTTCCCGAACGTCATTCCCGCCTTCGCGGGAATGACGAGCAAAAGCGAAAGTCATCAAACCCGAAGCCATCGCGCCGCCGAACCTACTGCGGAATCGCCGGCAACTCATCGCAGCACTGCTTGAGGAACTCGCGCAGGCGTTGCACAGGCGGGCTCAGCAGGCGGCGGTCGGGGCAGACCAGGTTCAAGGGCGCGTCTTCGCCGCGCCAGTCGCGGCACAGCACCTGCAACCGGCCGCTGAGCACTTCCTGCGAAACGTCGATCCAGGACTTGTACGCGATGCCATGCCCGGCCAGCGCCCATTGCTTGACCGCGTGGCCGTCGTCGGCGACGCGGTCGCCCTGCACGCGGATGGTGCGATCGTCCTCGCCGCGGCGCAGGCGCCAGCGCTCGTGGATTTCGCCGCGGATCATCTGCCGCAGGCAATTGTGTTCGACCAGCCGATCCGGATGCTCCGGCGCGCCGTGGCGCGCGAGGTACTGCGGCGAGGCGCACAGCACGCGGCGGTTGTCCGGGCGCAGCGGCAGCGCGATCAGGCTGGAATCCGGCGGCGGCCCGTAGCGCAGCGCGACATCCACCGGCTGCCGGTAGACGTCGGCGAAATAGTCCGACAGGTTCGCGCGCAACTGCACATGCGGGTGTTCGGCGATGAAGCGGTCCAGCCACGGCAGAATCAGGCTGCGGCCCAGGTCGGACGGCATCGACAACTGCAGTTGGCCGCGCAGCTGCGCCTGATCGCCGTGCAGCGCCTGTTCGGCGTCGTCGATGGCGCGCAGCGCCTCGCGCGCATGGGCCAGGAATCGTTCGCCCTCCAGGGTCAGGCGCAGGCTGCGGGTGGAGCGCACGAACAACTGCGTGTGCAGTTCCGCCTCCAGCCGCTTGATCGTGGCGCTGGCCGCGGCCGGACTGATGTCCAGCGCCCTCGCCGCGGCCGACAGGCTGCCGGCGTCGGCCGCGCGCACGAACACGGTGAGGTCGGCGAAGGCCTTCATTTTCAACATCCGGGCGAAACAGAACCGGCTTATGCCGGGTTTTTCCGGGCCGCGCAAGCGCCCAGGCTGTGTCCATCGCCTCGCTGGAACCGTCTCATGGCCACCGTCATCGCTCATACCGCCGATTGCGCCGTGTCGCCGATGTGGCATTTCGATCACCTCAATCTGCAGGGGCCACCAGATTCGACGGTGACGCGCCTGTTCGGCGAGGTGATGGGACTGCGGCCGGGCTATCGACCGCCGTTTCGGTTTCCGGGCCAATGGCTGTATCGCGGCGATGAGGCCTGGCTGCATCTGGTACAGCCGCCCGGCACGCGGGAAGGCCAACTGCGATTGGGCCACATCGCCTTTCGCACCGATGAGCCCGCCGCCTGCGTGCTCGACCGGCTGCGCGCCGCCGAACTGGCGTTCGAGATCGAGGTCGTGCCCGAAACCGGCTGCGTGCAGTTCTTCGTGACGCTGCCCGGCGGCTTGGTGATCGAACTCGATGCGCCGGCCTAGTTCACCCAGGCCGGCGTCGCCGGCCTATCCGATTCGCACTTCTCTCTCCCTCTCACAGGATTCACATCGCAATGAAAACTCCGACTGTGTTGTCGCTCGCCGCCGCGCTGTCGTGGGCGTGCGCAACGTTCTCCGCGCATGCCGCCGATTCTTCCATCCTTGCCGGCACGCAACCGAATCTGGAAGTGGTCGCCGCCTCCGACATGCGTCCGGGCAATGTCGCCGTCTCGGCCAAGGGGCGCGTGTTCGCCACCTTCCACGCACTGGGCAATCCGAAGATCCAGCTCGGCGAGGTCAAGGACGGCCGCATCGTGCCGTATCCGAATCTGGCCTTGCAGAAGAACGGCGCTGCGCCCACGGATGCGACCTTCGACGCCATGCTCGGCCTGAGCGTGGACCGGCGCGACCGGCTGTGGGTGATCGACATGGGCCTCAACCTCGGCAAGACCCGCTTGTGGGCCTTCGATCTGCGCAAGAACGCGGTGATCGAGAAGATCGAGTTGCCCATCGATGTCGCGCCCAAGGGCAGCTTCTTGCAGGACTTCGTCATCGACGAAAAGCGCGGCTGGGCCTATCTGGCCGACATCGCCAATCCGGGCATCGTCGCGCTGAACCTGAAGACCGGAAAAGCGCGCCGCTTCGGCGCCCATGCCTCGCTGCAGGCGCAGGACATCGACATGGTGATCGACGGCCGCGTGGTCCAGTTCAACGGCAAGCCGGCGCGCGTGGCGATCGATCCGATCACCTTGTCGGCCGATCGCGACACCCTGTACTTCGGCGCGATGAACGGCACCACCTGGTACCAGCTGCCGACGCGGCTGCTGCGCGAGGGCGCCGACGACGCCGCCATCGGCGCGGCGATCAAGCCCGCCGGCAAGAAGCCGATCAGCGACGGCGCCCTGACCGACGCGGCCGGCGCGCATTACTTCACCGACGTGCAGGCGCATGCGATCGTCCGCATCGACCGCGACGGATCCGAGCATTCGCTGATTCGTGACCCGCGCCTGCAATGGCCGGACAACATCAGCTTCGGCCCGCGCGGCTGGATCTATGTCTCGGCCAACCAGCTCGACACCACGCCGAGCTTTACCGGCGGTGCGGACAAGGGCAAGCCGCCGTATTACCTGTATCGGTTCATGCCTCGTTGAGGCGAGGATTCAGCGCCGAGCAATCAGCGCACTCGATACACCGCTTCGCCCTCTCCGTAATCCCGTAAGGCAGAGGGCGCTTTTTCCGCGTGTTTACGGCGATGGCGCAGCCATCATTCCCCACCCGCAAACCCGAACTGCCGCCACGCTTCGAACACCACCACCGCGACGGTGTTGGACAGATTCAGGCTGCGATTGTCCGGGCGCATCGGCAGGCGCAGGCGTTGTTCGGGCGGGATCGACTCCAGCACCTCCTGCGGCAGGCCGCGGGTTTCCGGGCCGAACACGAACGCGTCGCCGGCGGCGTAATGCGGGGTGTCGAAGCGGGTGCGGCTGCGCGTGCTCAGGGCGAACAGGCGCGGCGCGGCGCCTTGCGCTTCGCCGATCGCGGCCAGCGCCGCGTCCAGGCTGTCGTGCACGCGCAGGCTGGCGTACTCGTGATAGTCCAGGCCGGCGCGCTTGAGCTGTTTGTCTTCCAGGGTGAAACCCAGCGGCGCGATCAGGTGCAGGCTGGCGCCGGTGTTCGCGCACAGGCGGATCACGTTGCCGGTGTTGGGCGGAATCTCGGGCTGGTAGAGGATGACGTTGAACATGCGCGCATTATGCGGCTTGGCCGCGGCGCGGTCCCCGCGCACGCGCTCGGGCCCGATGCCGGCGCCGCGCCCGGGCGCCGGGAACGCAAAAGCGCCCGGCCTCCCCCTGTGACCGCCGGCCCATGCCCGTCGCGGCGGCGGCGCCTAAGATGGCCGCTTTGGTCCGTCCGCGGACGCCTTACCAGCCGGAGTTGTCATGTCGAAGTCCCCGTCGTCCGCCCTCGCGCCGCGCCGCGCCCGTCCGCGCGTGGCCGCGCTCGCCCTGGCTTTGGGAGTCGCCCTGGTCGGCGGGGCGATCGCGCCGGCCGCGGCCGCGAGCAAGGACAACGCCAGCGTCAGCATCGGCTTCGACGAATTCACCCTGCCCAACGGCCTGCGCGTGATCGTGCACACCGACCGTAAGGCGCCGATCGTCGCGGTCAACGTGTGGTATCACGTCGGCAGCAAGAACGAGCAGCCCGGCCGCACCGGCTTCGCGCATCTGTTCGAACACCTGATGTTCCAGGGCTCGGAGAACTACAAGGGCGAGTTCTTCACGCCGTTCGAACTGGTCGGCACCACCGACCAGAACGGCACCACCAACGTCGATCGCACCAATTATTTCCAGAACGTGCCGACCACCGCGCTCGACATGGCGCTGTGGATGGAGTCCGACCGAATGGGCCACCTGCTCGGCGCGATCGATCAAAAGACCCTCGACGAACAGCGCGGCGTGGTCCAGAACGAGAAGCGCCAGGGCGAGAACCAGCCCTACGGCCGGCGCATCAGCGCCAGGCTGTACGAGGCGCTGTATCCGGCCGATCATCCCTACAGCTGGCAGACCATCGGCTCGATGGCCGACCTCGACGCGGCCTCGCTCGGCGACGTCAAGACCTGGTTCCGCAGCTGGTACGGCCCCAATAACGCGGTGCTGGTGCTGGCCGGCGACATCGACCTGAAGACGGCGAAGGAAAAGGCGCTGCGTTTCTTCGGCGACATTCCCGCCAGCGCGACCTTGCCCGACATGGCCACGCGCATTCCCAAGCGCGATCGCGACACGGAAGAAACCATTCCCGACCGCGTGCCGCAGGCGCGCGTGTACCGCGGCTGGCCGGTCGCCCAATACGGCGCGGCCGACGGCACGGACCTGCAGTTGTTCGCGCAGGTGCTCGGCGGCAGCGCGGCTTCGCGCCTGGATGCGCGCCTGGTCCATGCCGACCAGATCGCCGACAGCGCCAGCGTGTCGATCAACGATGCCGAAATCAGCGGCACGCTGGTGGTCGTGGCCAACGTCAAGCAAGGCGTGGACCCGGCGAAAGTGCGCGCGGCCATCGACGAGGAAATCAAGCGCCTGATCGCGCAGGGCCCGAGCGCGCAGGAGCTGGAACAGGCCAAGACCGCCACCCGCGCCGAGTTCGTGCGCGGGATCGAGCGCATCGGCGGATTCGGCGGCAAGTCCGATGTGCTGGCGCGTTGCGCGGTGTTCCTCGGCAAGGCCGATTGCTATCGCGACGAACTCAAGGACCTCGACAAGGCCAGCATCGCCAGCGTGCAGGCGGCCGGGCGCAAATGGCTGGGCGTGGGCTCGCACACCATCGTGGTGCAGCCCGGCGACAAGCCGGCTTCGTCGCTGCCGGAAACGGCGAGCGCGGCGCCGGCCAAGCAGCCCGCGCCGATTCCGGCGGCCGATCCGCGCTTCAAGACTGTGAAGTCCGATCTCGACCGCAGCCTGGGCGTGCCGCAGACGCAGAGCTTCCCCGCGCTGAAGTTCCCCGCGCAGCAGACCGCGCAGCTCAGCAACGGCATGCAGGTGGTGCTGGTCGAACGCCACGAAACCCCGATCGTGCAATTGCAGGTGGAATTCCCCGGCGGCTTCAGCGCCGACCAGGGTCGCAAGGCCGGCACCGCCAGCTTCGCCATGGCCATGCTCGACGAAGGCGCCGGCGATTACGGCGCGCTGCAGTTGTCGGCGCGCAAGGAAGCCCTGGGCGCGGAGCTGAGCAGCAACGCCAGCCTCGACAGCGCCAGCGTCGCGCTGTCGGCGCTGACGGACAAACTCGATCCGTCGCTGGACCTGCTTTCCGACGTGATCCGCCGTCCGCGTTTCGACGCCGCCGAAATCGAACGCGTGCGCGCACAGTGGCTGGCCGGCATCAAGCAAGAAAAAGCGCGTCCGCAGACCGCGGCGCTGCGCGTGCTGCCGCCGCTGCTTTACGGCGCAGGCCATGCTTACGCGATTCCGTTCACCGGCACCGGTACCGAGGGCTCGATCGCCGCGCTCAAGCGCGAGGACCTGCTCGCTTTCCATAGCGACTGGCTGCAGCCGCAGCGCGCGCGGGTGATCGTGGTCGGCGATACGACGCTGGCGCAGATCGTGCCGCAGCTGGAACGCCGCTTCGGCGACTGGAAGGGCGCCAGCGACGCGCCGGCGCTGCCGAATCTGGCCCAGGTGGCGCGTCCGGCCAAGCCGCGCGTGTTCCTGGTCGATCAGCCCGGCGCGATCCAGTCCAACATCTACGTCGGCGAACTGATCGCGCCGACCGGCGATGCCGGCACCATCGACTTCGATTTCGCCAACGGCGTGCTCGGCGGCGAGTTCAGCTCGCGTCTGAACATGAATCTGCGCGAAGACAAGCACTGGGCCTACGGCTCCTACAGCGGCTCGGGCAATGCGCTGGGCCAGCGGCCGTGGATCGCGCAGGCGGCGGTGCAGTCGGACAAGACCGTCGAATCGCTGGGCGAGCTCAAGCGCGAGATCGAAGCCTTCACCAGCGGCAGCAAGCCGATCACCGAAACCGAAGTGGTCAAGATCCGCGCCGCCAACACCCTGAGCCTGCCGGGCGCGTACGAAACCACCGACGCGCTGATGGCGCAGGTCGGCTCGGACCTGCGTTACGGCCGTCCGAGCGACTTCATCCTCAAGTACAAGGCGCGCAACGACGCGATGACGCCGGCGCTGACCCAGGCCGCGGCCAAGGGACTGGAGCCCAAGGCGCTGACCTGGGTGGTGGTGGGCGACCTGTCCAAGATCGAGCAGCCGGTGCGCGCGCTGGGCATCGGCGAGGTGCAGGTGATCGACAACGACGGCAAGCCGGTGCGGTGAGTGCGCCGATGGTGTGAGGCCGTCATCGATCGATGACGAAAGATCGCGGGCCGCATCTTCGGATGCGGCCCGTCGCGTTTGTGGGACCGCATCGCAGGACCGAGACCTCTTTTGTGGGAGGAAGCTTTTGTGGGAGGGGCTTCAGCCCCGATGCTTTCCGATCAGCCGAACCGAATCTCCATGCGAATCACCGCGACCCGAGCGAAGAGCATCGGGGCTGAAGCCCCTCCCACAAAAGACTTCCGGCTGCGCCGCGCTCGGTAACTCCAACCTCGCAACATCCCCGCATTCCTACCGCGCGCAGCCGATTCCGGCGACAATGCGCCCGGTCGAATCGAACTCACTTATCCGAGGTCCTCATGCGCGCACCCGCACTTCCGTCCCTGGCCGCGACTGTCCTGGCCCTGAGCGTTTCGGCATGCACCTGGGTGAACATGGCGCCCGGCGCGCAAGCGGTGCGAGTGGTCTCCCCCGGCGCGGCGCCTTCGTGCGAGAAGCGCGGCGAAGTCGCGGTGGCGGTCAAGCACAACGTCGCCTTCTACGAGCGCAACGCGCTGCGCGTGCGCGAGGAACTGGAAACCCTGGCCCGCAACGAAGCCCCCGGCCTGCAGGCCGACACCATCCAGCCGCTGGCCGAACCCTCGCAGGGACAGCAGCGTTTTGCGGCTTATCGATGCGGTTCCGGTGCCGCTCCGGCAAGCCCGGCTGCGCAAAATCCTGCTTCCGGCAGCGCCCAGACCTACCCGATCGGCGGTTAAGCGGGTTTCCAAACGCGGCCGTACGGATTTTTCTGAGCGATTTAATCGAAGTAATCGATTGTTTTTGAAAGCATTTGTGGGCTAGACGGCGGCCGCGGACCCGGTTTGCGCCGGACATCAGCTAATGCGCGGGGTCAGGGAAGGCGCTAATCTGTCGCACTTTCTGTCCGCGAAGGGTTTGTCGCCCATGCTGTTCCAACACGTAGCCATCGCTGGCCTCGCTCACGTCGATGCCCCGCGAAAGCTGACCTCGGAGGAGATCAATGCCCGGCTCAAGCCGACGCTCGATCGCCTCGGCATCAAGGTCGATGTTCTGCAGAACGTCGCCGGCGTGCGCGAGCGTCGTTTGTGGGACGGCGAAATGAAGCCCTCCGACGCCGCCACCCTGGCCGGCGTCAAGGCGCTCGCCGACGCGGGCATCGATACCGACCGTATCGGCCTGCTGGTCAACACCTCGGTCAGCCGCGACTACCTGGAACCGTCCACGGCCAGCATCGTCGCCGGCAATCTGCGTCTGGGCGAGAACTGCCAGAACTTCGACGTCGCCAACGCCTGCCTGGCCTTCATCAACGGTATGGACATCGCCAGCCGCATGATCGAGCGCGGCGAGATCGACTACGCCCTGATCGTCGATGGCGAAACCGCGAACAAGGCCTACGAGAAGACCCTCGAACGCCTCAGCGGCGAAGGCGTCACCGAATCGCAACTGCGCGACGAGATGGCCACGCTCACCCTGGGCTCTGGTGCCGCGGCGATGGTGCTGGCGCGCTCCGAACTCGCTCCGGGCGCTCCGCGCTACCGCGGCGGCGTGACCCGTTCGGCGACCGAGTGGAATCATCTGTGCGTGGGCGATCTGCACCACGACCGCATGATCGCCGACGGCCGCATGCTGATGATCGAAGGCCTCAAGCTCGGCCACAAGACCTTCGCCGCCGCGCGCGCCGCGCTCGGCTGGGCGGTGGAAGAGCTGGACGAATTCGTGATCCATCAGGTCAGCCGCGCACACACCCAGGCTTTCCTCAAGGCCTTCGGCATCGACCCGAAGAAGGTCATGACCATCTTCGGCGAGCACGGCAACATCGGCCCGGCCTCGGTGCCGATCGTGTTGAGCAAGCTGCGCGAGATGGGCCGCCTGAAGAAGGGCAACCGGGTCGCGCTGCTCGGCATCGGTTCGGGCTTGAACTGCTCGATGGCCGAAGTGGTCTGGTAAAGGCTGCATGATCGGCGCGGCTTCGATGCCGCGACGATAAAAGTTACGAAGGCCCGGTGCGGAAGCATCGGGCCTTTTGCTTTCAGGCCGATAAGACCTCTCGCATTTTTGCAGGGAGCTTCATCCCTTTTTGTGGGAGGGGCTTCAGCCCCGATGCTTTTCGATCAGATGAGTCGAATCCGCTTGAGCGATAGTCGCGATCGCAACGAAAGGCATCGGGGCTGAAGCTCCTCCCGCGAGAGCGGCCCTCTCCCAGAAAGTCTGTGCCTGTCGGCACCACCGGTATGCCTTTGCAATACGGGGTCGGGCTCACGCTTGCTATAGTCGATGCTTATCCGCGCGAGCGCCGCAACGGCCGCCGCGCCAAGGACCGATTCATCACCCGCAACGGAGTTGCCGACATGGCCCAGCCCAAGAGTCACCTCGAGATCGCCCTGGCCTCGATCCCCGTGTTCACCAACGACGGCACGCTCGACGTCGCCGAACTGCAGAAGCTGCTCGACCTCGCATTGCGCGACAAGATCGTCGATGAAGACGAAAAGCGCGTGCTCGGCAACATCTTCAAGCAGGCCGAACTCGGCCAGCTCGACGCGCAAGTGAAGCACCGCATCGACGAAGCGCGCGCCCTGCACGGTATTTCGGCCTGAGCCCGGGCGGCGGTCGCAAGGCCGCCGCCATCGCCCGGGTCCGCCGCGCCGCCGTCCGCGGCGGCCGGCCCGCGGGGCGTGAGCCGTTCGCGCTGCGAACCCCGAGCTTTGCGGTTGCCGGATCGGTTTCGATCCCGGTGCCGCGCCCGCACGGGGCGTCGTTGGTTCACCGGACATGTCTGTTCAAGTCATTGAATATTAAAGAATCGATGACGCGTCGCGCGGTTCGCCGTGCCGTTCGTCGGCTCTTACATGTCATGTGTTGCCAATGTCACATGTGATGAATTAACGTGAACGACATGGAACGCCGATCCTCCGCTTACTACCAGCGCCGCCATCGCGAACGTCTTCGCGATAAGGGGCTGGTCAAGAAGGAGCTGTGGGTACTGCCCGAGTTCGCGGACGAACTGGGAGCGGTGGAGAAGCGGATGCGGCAGCCGCGCGGTGCGGCGCCGGGGCGTGGACGCGTGGAGAGCAGCATGAACGACGGCAAGGTCTGGACGTCCGCCGGTCTGTACGACGCTTTGTCGCAGGCGGAGGAATTCGTTTACGGCGATTCGGTGATCGAACTGATCGACGGTGCGCAGGCCAGTCTGCATCTGGTGATGGCCGAGTACGGTGATCTGCCCTTGTTCCTGGCCGTGGTCGGCGAACAGATCGTGGTCGAGGCGCTGCTGTGGCCGGTTTCGCACGTGCGCGACCCGGCCGCGTTCAACGAAGAAGTGCTGCGCACCCACAAGGTGATCTTTCCCTTGTCCACCATCGGCATCGAAACCCTGGCCGACGGCGAGGACGCGTACATGATGTTCGGCTCGCTCAGCGCATCCTCGTCGCTGTCCAACGTGTTGTACGAGATCGAGACGCTGGCCGACAACGTCATCAAGGCCACCGAGGCCTATGAAATGCAGTTGCTGGAGGCCGCCTGATGTCCAGGTCCGAAGGCGGCGGCAATATCTGGAGCAAGCTGCTGACCTCGCTGCGCGGCGGCGCGCAGGACCTCGGCGACGGCTGGGTGGACAGCCGCGCGCTGCGCATCCTGGATCAGGAAATCCGCGATTGCGATCTGGACCTGCGCCAGTCGCGCGAGTCGCTCGCGCATCTTCTCGCGCGCCACACCCTGGCCGAGCGCGCGCTGAGCGAGCTGCGCGACAAGGTCGGCGAATACGAAGGCTATGCGATCAAGGCGATGGAAAGCGGCGACGAGGCCCTGGCGCGCGAAGTCGCGGACAAGATCGTGCAGCTCGAATCCAACCGAAGCGACGATCAACGTCATGTCCAGGAATTGGCCGCCAGCGCAGCCGAACTGCGCAAGTCCGTAGCCATGGCCGAAGGCAACATCCGCCGCCTGAAACAACAGCTGGACACGGTAAAAGCCACCGAGAGCGTCCAGCGCGCCCAAGCCGCGGTCGCGCAGCGCTACACCGGCCCGAACAACAAACTGCAGACCGCGATCGACTCGCTGGCGCGTATCAAACAAAAACAGGCCGAGCGCGGCGCGCGCATGGGCGCGGCGGCCGAACTGGCGCGCGGCGATCGCGGCGACGCGCTGGAACGCAAATTGCGCGACGCCGGGATCATGCCCGACGACGCCGGCGCCGAGGCGGTGCTGCTGAGGTTGCGACAAAAAATGCCGGATTGACCGGTTCGATGCAGGGGCCGTCAGGACGACGGCGAGCGGGGGAGGGAAGCGAATGTTGGAATTCTTCAGTACGATTTTCACGCTGCCGACAGCGTTCTACACGGTGTTGTTCGGCGTGGTCATCTGCTATTGGCTGCTGTCCGCGCTCGGATTGGTCGGCGGCGAGATGATCGACGGCTGGATCGGCGGCGATCTGCACGGCCACGGCCACGGCCTGGGCGATCACACCCTCGCCGACGGCGCCCATCAGCATCACGAAGGCGTGTTCGATCCGCTGATGCGCCTGGGCCTGGGCGGCATTCCGATCACCGTCGTGCTCAGCACGCTGGTCGGCGTGTCCTGGGGCCTGACCTATCTGGCCGACGTGTACCTGCTGAATCTGCTGCCGACCGCGCTGTTGCGCATCGTCGGCGGCGCGGTGGTCATCATCGTCGCCTTCGCCCTGGCCATTCCGGTGGCGGCCTTCGTGCTGCGCCCGGTGCGCAAGCTGCTGCGCAAGATGCAGCCCGGCCCGCCGCGGCCGATCCTGGGCCAGACCGCGGTGATCCGCTCGCCGGTCAACCGCGTGACCGGCACCGCCAGCGTCGAAGACGGCGGCGCGGGGTTGATCCTGCAGATCCGCGAAGACGATCCGGACCGCTTCAAGCGCGGCGACCGCGTCGTGCTCATCGAATACATCGAAGACCAGAACGCCTACCGCGTGGTCAGCGAAGACGAATTCCGCGGCGCCTGACGCCTCACGGCGACATTGCGTCCTTACCGTTACGGCCGCCGCGTCCGTAACACAAGTAGTCGAGTCATAGGGAGATGCAAATGGGTACTGCAATCATGGTGCTGACGCTGATCGGCGTCGCCGTGCTGATCGTGTTCGTGATGTTGCTGATGTTCAAGGCCTTCTACATCAAGGTCCCGCAGGGCACGGCCCTGATCGTCAACGACATGTCCGCCACGCCGAAGGTGCACTTCACCGGCGCCCTGGTGTATCCGGTGATCTACAAGAAGGAGTTCATGCAGATCTCCTTGATCACTCTGGAAGTGGATCGCCGCGCCAAGGACGGACTGATCTGCAAGGACAACATGCGCGCCGACATCACCGTCGCGTTCTACCTGCGCGTCAACGAGACCCAGCAGGACGTGTTGAAGGTCGCCAAGGCGATCGGCGTGGACCGCGCCTCCGACCGCACCGCGGTCAACGAGCTGTTCAACGCGAAGTTCTCCGAGGCGCTCAAGACCGTCGGCAAGCAGATCGAGTTCGTCAAGCTGTTCGAGAACCGGCAGGAATTCCGCGACCGCATCATCGAGGTGATCGGCAACGATCTCAACGGCTATGTGCTGGAAGACGTCGCCATCGACTATCTGGAGCAGACCCCGAAGTCGTCGCTGGACCCGACCAACATCCTCGACGCCGAAGGCATCCGCAAGATCACCGAGCTGACCGCGGCGCAGAACGTCATCACCAACGAGCTCGAACGCAACGAGCAGCTGGCGATCACCAAGAAGAACGTCGAGACCCGCGAAGCCATGCTCGCGCTCGAACGCCAGCAGGCCGACGCCGAAGCGCGGCAGAAGCGCGAGATCCAGACCATCCAGGCGCGCGAGCAGGCCGAGACCGCCAAGGTCCAGGAAGAGGAACGGCTGAAGTCGGAGAACGCGCGCATCTCGGTGCAGGAGCAGCTCGACATCCGCGAGCAGAACCGTCAGCGCGAGGTCGAAGTCGCGCAGCAGAACCGCCAGCGCGCGGTGGTGATCGAGGTCGAGAAGGTCACCCGCGCCAAGGATCTGGAAATCGTCGCGCGCGAACGCGAGGTCGAGCTCAACCGGATCGAGAAGGAAAAGGCGCTGGAAGAACAGCGCAAGGAAATCGCCAACGTGATCCGCGACCGCATCGCGGTCGAGAAGACCGTGGCCCAGGAAGAAGAGCGGATCAAGGAAGTGCGCCAGGTGTCGGAAGCCGACCGCGCCAAGCAGGTGATGGTGCTGCACGCCCAGGCCAAGGCCGAGGAAGAACTGGTGCGTCAGGTCAAGCAGGCCGAGGCCGACGAGACCGCGTCGCGGCACAAGGCGGTGGAGCTCACCACGCTGGCCCAGGCCGAGCTGGAATCGGCCGGCAAGCACTCCGAAGCCAAGAAGAAGATGGCCGAAGGCATCGAGGCCGAGCGCGCGGCGCCGGGCCTGGCCGATGCGCGGGTGCGCGAAGTCACCGCCGCGGCGATCGAGAAGGAAGGCATGGCCAAGGCGCGCGTGGTCGCCGAGACCATGGGCGCGGAAGCCAAGGGCGATCAGGAAAAGGGCATGGCGCAGGCGCGGGTGATGGAAGCGCAGGCCGACGCCAAGCAGAAGCAGGGCCTGTCCGACGCCAAGGTGCTGGAAGAAAACCTGTTCGCGCAGGCGCGCGGCGAAGAACAGCTGGGCGCGGCCAAGGCCAAGGCCAACCGCGATCTGGGCTTGTCCGAGGCCGAGGTGCTGCTGCAGAAGTTCAAGTCCGAGGCCGAAGGCCTGTCGCAGAAGTTCGGCGCGCTCGATTCGCTCAGCGATCAGGCCCGCGCCCACGAAGAGTTCCGCATGCAGTTGGAAAAGAACTTCGAGCAGGCCATCGCCGGCATCGCCGCCAACAAGGAAATCGCCAAGGAACAGTCCGACGTGCTGGCCGCCGCGCTCAGCAAGGCCAACATCGACATCGTCGGCGGCGAAGGCGCGTTCTTCGATTCCTTCGCCAAGGCCCTGTCGGTCGGCAAGGCCATCGAAGGCGTCGCCGGCAAGAGCCCGATCGTGCAGGACGTGCTGCAGCGCCTGCTGGCCAAGGCCGACGGCAAGAGCGACAGCAAGGCCGCGGGCGAAACCACGCTCGATTCCTGAGCGCACGCCTGACCAGGGAATGCGCCGCCCTCGCGGCGGCGCATCGGATTGACGTCCGCGGCGCGCGCGTTCGCGCCGCGGGCAGGACCGGTAGGACGAACCACTGATGGCGCAGACCAAGCCGACCGCGGCTGCGGGCGAGATTTCCAACGACAGCGCGAAGGCGGCCGCCGTCGATCAGGCCGTCGCCCAGGGCGGCGCGTACGAGGTGCTGAGCAAGCGCCTGGCCGAACAGGGCCTGCGCTTGCGCGGCATCGCCGACGGCTTGAACAAGCAGCGGCTGAGCGAGTTCGGCGGCAGCCAGATGGAGGTCATCGGGCGCTTCCGCATTCGCACCGAGAACAACTGCGTCGCACGCGACATCGTCCAGGTCGGCGAATACCTGGTGTTCGGCTACAACGTGTTCCTGGGCCTGAAGAAGGAAACCACGGTCGCGGACGTGTTCTGCCTGTACAAGCTGGTGCAGGGGCCGGAGGGCTATGACGTCACGCCGGTCGATCTGAAGGGCAGCTTCCTCGGCATCGACAGCTTCGTGCAGGATTTCCGCGAGCTGTACGCGTACTACAAGCACACCCGGCTGATCCAGCTGATCGTGCGCGACAGCAAGCTGCTGGCGGCGTTTCAGATCGGCGAACGCATCACCGATTTGCGCGTGTTCCGCTGGTCGGTCTCGCCCGACGGCGAGGTGCGCTACATCGACAACCGCGGCGAGCGCGACATCGCGCTGCCGGCGCCGTTCGATTTCGAATGGACCCGCGCCACCCGCGATATGGTCGTCAACGGCCGCCATCCGCATCTGAACATTCTCGACAGCGTGTTCGTGGAGACGGTCAACGGCGATCTCACCGTCAAGATCGAGAACAACACCGAGGACGGCCAGGGCATCTACCGCGAGCCGGTGGCGGACAAGACCCAGTCGCTGGACGACGCGCAGGTCGATTTCGCCAAGGTCGGCAGCCTGATCCTGCTCAAGATCCTGCCCTATCGCGAAGAGCAGTGGCGCTATCTGGTGTTCAACACCCTGACCCGCAAGGTGCTGCGCCTGGACGCGATCGGCCTGGCCTGCATCCAGTTGCCGGAAGACCACGGCATCATCTTCCCGGGCGGCTATTACCTGCAGAGCGGCGAGCACAAGAGCTTCGACCAGTCGATGGACGGCATGCGCTACAAGCGCAGCATCCGTTCGCCCAACGGCGAGGACGTGCTCTATCTGTTCTACGAGCCCGAACAGGGCCGCACCGCGATGTTCACCTACAACATGATCGAGCGGCGCCTGCAGACGCCGATCTTCGGCCATGGCTACGCGCGTCTGGAAGACGGGCGCATGGTGATCTTCGCCACCGAAAGCGACGAGCCGACCCGCGTGCATCCCATGCAGGTCTGGCAGACGCCGTACGCCAGCGACGAATACGCCGCGCGCCAGCCGGCCGGCAACACCTTCATGGGCAAGATCGGCAATGCCGAACTGGTGCGTGGGGTGTCCGAGCTGATCAGCCTGAGCCGCGAGATCGACGCCACCGAGGTGTCGGCGCAGCGCTACGGCCTGCTCGCGCAGAACACGCGGCGTTTGTTCGACGCGCATCACTGGCTGTCGGACCCGAACTGCGGCGATGTCGCGCCGCTGCTGCGCGAGATCGCCGCCACCGCCGAGTCGGTACTGGACGAATACGAGAAAGTCGAAGGCATCCGCAGCCAGTCCGACCGCGCCATGCGCGAGGCCCAGGGCAAGCAGAAAGCCTTGCTCGACAGCCTGCAGCCGGAGAACTGGGAGAAGGTCCAGGAGTTCGTCGACGCGCTCAACGGCCTGACCGCGCAACGCGGGCATCTGCTGACCATTCGCGAATACCGTTACATCGATGTCGGCGCGATCGACGCGATGGAAAAGACGCTGGTCGCCGAGCACGAGCGCATCGGCGCGGCCACCGGCGCCTTTCTCGCCGGCGACAAGGCGCTGGCGCCGCTGGCCGAGCGATTGCAGGCGCTGGACGCGCAGGCGCAGCAGGCGGCCACGGTGTCGCAACTAGTCGAACCGCTGGCGCAGATGCAGGCTATGTCCGGCGACCTGGACATGCTCTCGGCCCTGATGGCGACGCTGAAGGTGGAGGACGCGACCCAGCGCACCCGCATCGTCGAATCGATCTCGCAGATCTACGCCAAGCTCAATCAGGCCAAGGCGCGCGCCGATCAGCGCCGCAAGAGCCTGGGTTCGGCCGAATCGGTGGCCCAGTTCGGCGCGCAGTTCACCTTGTTCGGGCAGAGCATCGCCAGCGCGCTGTCGCTGGCGCAGGACCCGGAAAAGGCCGACGAACAACTCTCGCGGCTGATGGTGCAGTTGGAGGAACTGGAGAGCCAGTTCGGCGAGCACGAAGCCTTCCTCGGCGACATCCTGTCCAAGCGCGAAGAACTGCTGGAAACCTTCGAAGCGCACAAGCAGACCCTGCTCGACGATCGCCAGCGCAAGGCGCAGGCGGTCATGGACGCGGCCACGCGCATTCTCGAAGGGCTGGGCCGGCGCACCGCGCGCTTCGCCAGCGCGGACGAACTCAACGCCTTCTTCGCCGGCGACGCGCTGATCCTGAAGCTGCGCGAGCTGGCCGAGCGCCTGCGCGCGCTCAAGGACAGCGTCAAGGCCGACGACGTCGAAGCGCGCCTGAAGGGCGCGCGCGATCAGGCCGTACGCGCGCTGCGCGACCGCAGCGAGCTGTTCGAGGCCGACGGCAATGTGATCAAGCTCGGCCCGCGTCATCGCTTCAGCGTCAACACGCAGGAGCTGGACCTGACCCTGCTGCCGCGCGGGGAAACGCTCAATCTGCATCTGACCGGCACGGATTTCTTCGAGCCGCTGGACAACCCCGACCTGGACGCCGCGCGCGCTTATTGGGGCGTGTCGATGGATTCCGAATCGCCGCAGCTCTCGCGCGGCGAGTACCTGGCCGGGCTGGTCATCGAAGCCGCGCTGGGCAGCCGCGACGGACTGAGCATGGACCTGCTGCGGCAACAGCTGGCGCAGCCCGAGGCGCTGGCGCGCAGCGTGCGCGACTTCGCCGCGCCGCGCTACCGCGAAGGCTACGAGAAGGGCATCCACGATCACGACGCCACGCTGATCGTGCAGGCCTTGCTGCCGCTGCGCGACAGCGCCGGCAGTCTGGCCTTCGAACCGGCCGCGCGCGCCTGGGCGGCGCTGTTCTGGTCGCACACCGGCGAGCAGGGCGAGGCGGCGCAATGGCCCGAACACGCGCGCACCGCGGCCGATATCGAGCGCCTGTTCGGCAGCGCGGCCGGGCTGGAAGCGCTGCGTGGCGAAGTCGCCGCGGCGATGAACGCCTATGCGCAGGCGCAGAGCCTGCCGATCGATCCGGCGCTGACGCCGCGCGCGGCCGAGTACCTGGTGCTGGAGTTGTCGGCCGAGCGTCCGCAGTTCGTCTTCAGCAAATACGCGCAGCAGTTGTTGAACGCGCTGCGCGAGAAACTGACCGCCGCGCGCATGTGGGACGGCTTCGCCCAGACCCTGGACGGCCTGCGCGAGCGCCCGGCGGCGCGCTGGGCGCTGGCGATGAACTGGATCGAAGCGATGGCGCGCGGCCCGGAGCTGGCGCCGATCGCCGCTTACGCCGCCGAGGCCGCGACCTTGTTGCTGCTCGACGGCGAGTTCGCGAAGAAGATCACCGAGACCGAACTCAGCGCCAGCGTGCAGGGCTTGCTCGGCGAGCACCCGCGGGTCAAGGAAGGGCGGATGACGCTGGCGATCGACGACTGGTCGGCGCGCCTGCGTCACCATCGCGAGCACTTCGTGCCCGGTTTCCAGCGCTATCAGGCCCTGCGCCAGCAGATCGTCGGGCGCGAGCGCCATGCGCTGCGCCTGGACGAATTCAAGCCGCGGCCGCTGAGCTCGTTCGTGCGCAACAAGCTGATCAACGATGTTTATCTGTCGGTGATCGGCGACAACCTCGCCAAGCAGATGGGCACGGTCGGCGAGAGCAAGCGCAGCGACCTGATGGGCCTGTTGATGATGATCTCGCCGCCGGGCTACGGCAAAACCACGCTGATGGAATACGTGGCGCACCGGCTGGGCCTGATCTTCATGAAGATCAACGGCCCCGCGCTCGGCCACGAGGTGCGTTCGCTCGATCCGGCCCAGGCGCCGGACGCGACCTCGCGCCAGGAACTGGAAAAACTCAACCTGGCCCTGGAAATGGGCAATAACGTGATGCTGTACGTCGATGACATCCAGCACACCCATCCCGAATTCCTGCAGAAGTTCATTTCCTTGTGCGACGGCACCCGCCGCATCGAGGGCGTGTGGAAAGGCCGCACGCGCACCTACGACATGCGCGGGAAGAAGTTCTGCGTGGTCATGGCCGGCAACCCGTACACCGAGTCGGGGGAGGTGTTCAAGATTCCGGACATGCTCGCCAACCGCGCCGACATCTACAACCTCGGCGACGTGGTCGGCGGCATGGAGGCCTCGTTCCTGCTGAGCTACATCGAGAACAGCCTGACCTCTAACCCGGTGCTGGCGCCGCTGGCCACGCGCGAGATGGCCGATCTGTACCGCTTCGTGGACAAGGCCGAAGGCCGCGCGTTCTCGGCCAATGAACTGCGCCACGCCTACAGCGGCGCGGAGATCAACGAGATCGTCGCCACCCTGGAGCGGCTGATCAAGGTCCGCGACGTGGTCTACAAGGTCAACCAGCAGTACATCGCCAGCGCCGCGCAGGCGCAGAGCTACCGCACCGAGCCGCCGTTCAAGCTGCAGGGCAGCTATCGCAATATGAACAAGCTGGCCGAGAAGATTTCGCCGGTGATGAACGAGGCCGAGCTGCAGCAGCTGATCGGCGATCACTACCTGGGCGAGGCGCAGTTGCTGACGGCCGGCGCGGAAGAGAATCTGCTCAAGCTCGGCGAGCTGCGCGGCGTGCTCGACGCCGAACAGAACGCGCGCTGGGCCCAGATCAAGCGCGATTTCCTGCGCAACAAGGCGATGGGCGCGGGCGAGGCCGATGTCGGCGGACGCGTGGTGGCGCAACTCAACGATCTGGTCGAGAGCGTGCGCGCGCTCGACAACGCCGCCAGCCGCGCGCCGGCCGCGCCGCCGCCGGTGGAGAATCCGGCGCCGTGGGTGCAGATCGTGGCGCTGCTCGAACGCGTGGCGAAGACGCAGGCCAAGCCGCAAGCAGCCGCGCCGGTGGCGACTCCGGCGCCGGACTTCGGCGCTTTGTTGAGTCAGTTGGGGCCGACCTTGCAGCAGGCGTTCGATCCCCTGGTCGATCGCCTGCACGACAACTCCGAACGCCAGACCCGGATCAACGAGGCGCTGGTGGAGTTGTTCAAGCATCTGGGTGAGCGCGAAATCGCCGACGCGCCGACGCGCGCGGCGATGACCGAGCAGCAGCGCGAACTGCAGCGCGCGCTCAACGATTTCGCCGACCGGCTCAACGGCCGCGTGCAGCGCTGAGGGGCGGGCGATGGATTTCGGACAACTCGATCAGAAGCTGCGCGACAGCCTTGCCGATTACGCACTGGACAACGAAGAGAAATTCGAGCTGCGCGAACTGGGCGGCAGCATCGGCGGCGACCGCGTGCGATATCTGCGCAATCGCGCCTTCGACATGGCCCGCGAGCTGATGTTGGCCGAGCCGCCGCACACGATGGATGCGCTGCGTTGGCTGGAACAGGTGGTCAAGACCCTGGACGTGGTCGCGGCCGCGCCGGCGGTGGTGTCCAGCGCCTACTTCGCTCCCGGCGACGCCTGCCTGCGCAAGTTGCGCGAGCTGTGCCGGGCAGCCAGGCGCAGCGTCGCGATCTGCGTCTACACGATTTCCGACGATCGGCTGAGCGAGGAGATTCTCGCCTGCCACAAGCGCGGAATCGAAGTGCGGGTGATCAGCGACAACGAGAAGAAGTTCGACGAAGGCAGCGATGTGCTGCGTCTGCGCGAACAGGGCGTGGCGATGCGGATCGACGACAGCCCGTTCCACATGCACCACAAGTTCGCCCTGTTCGACGGGCGGGTGCTGGCCAACGGCAGTTTCAACTGGACCCGCAGCGCGACCACCAGCAACGAAGAAAACCTCGTGGTCACCGACGATGCGAATCTGGTGCGGTGTTTTTCCGGACAGTTCGAGGAGCTGTGGGAGAAGTTCGCGCCGGGGGCGAATGCGGCGCGGTACTGAAGTCTTGTGCGGGAGAGAGCGCTTTTGTGGAAGGAAGTGCTCTGGTGGGAGGGAGCTTCAGCCCCGATGCTTTTGGCTCAGATGATTGAGCGTTCGCCAGTAGCTGGGCTTGTGCTGCGGCATTGCGGCGATTTGAGCGGAAAGCATCGGGGCTAAAGCTCCCTCCCACCAGAGCGCTCCCTCCCACCAGAGCGCTCTTCCGCAAAGGCAGCCGATCAATCCCCACCATGGTTGCGCCGTCTGCGGCTAACGCCACCGCTTTCCGCCAACTCATCCTTCACCGTCTGGGTGTCCTGCCCCAGCATCGGCGCCGCGAATGGCGCCGGCCCCGGGGTCCGGCCGAACTTGATCGACTGCGCGACCCCGCGATACGGCCCCACCTGCGGGTGATCGATCACGCCGACGATGCCTTCGGCCACGACCTGCGGATGTTCGAACATGTCCTCGATCCGTCGCGCCGCCGCGCACGGCACCTCATCGCCGAACAAGGCCTCCCACTGCATCGCCGTGCGCGCCGCCAGCGCCTCGTGCAGGCGCGGCACGATCTCGGCCGCGGCCTGGGCGCGCTTGCGCACGCTGTCGTAGCGCGGATCGTCGGCCAGTTCGCTCAGGCCGGTCTTCTCGCACAGGCTCTTCCAGAACCGCGCGGTGTTGGCGGAAATATAGATGTGGCCGTCGCGGGTCGGATGGATGCCGGTGACGCCGCCGGAGCGCATGTCGCGGCCGATGTCCAGGCTCTCGCCCTCGGCCCATATCATCCGCGCCGATTGCATGGTCAAGGCCGCGCGCAGCAGCGACACGCCGACGAACTGGCCCAGGCCGCTGCGTTCGCGCTCGAACAAGGCCGACGACACGCCTGCGGCGAGCAGGGCCGCGGCGTAGTAATCGACCACCGAGCCGTAGATGATTTCCGGCGGGCCGCCGCGCGGGCCTTGCAGCGCGCACATGCCGGTCATGGTCTGCAGCACCTGGTCGTAGCCGGCCTTG
The DNA here is from genome assembly GCF_001442805.1 of Lysobacter gummosus. Lineage (NCBI taxonomy): Bacteria > Pseudomonadati > Pseudomonadota > Gammaproteobacteria > Lysobacterales > Lysobacteraceae > Lysobacter > Lysobacter gummosus. The sequence continues at coordinate 421,705 of NZ_CP011131.1, forward strand.
TCCTTCATCGGCCCGGTTTCGCCGTAGCCGGTGACCGCGCAATAGATCAGGCGCGGGTTGATCAGCTGCAGGCGTTCGAAATCGATGCCCAGGCGCTGCGGCACGTTGGGGCGGAAGTTGTGCACCAGCACGTCGGCCTCGCGCACCAGCCGCAGCAGCACGGCGTGGTCGGCGGCCTGCTTGAGATCCAGCACGATGCCGCGCTTGCTGCGATTGACGCCGATGAAGGCGCGGCTCTCGCTGGCCAGGGTGGACGGATACTGGCGCAGGTTGTCGCCGTCGGGCGGTTCGATCTTGATCACGTCCGCGCCCTGGTCGGCGAGCAGCGTGCAACCGAAGGGGCCTGCGATATACGCGCTCAGATCGAGCACGCGGATACCGGCGAGCGGGCCTTGCGTGGCGCCGCTGCGGTGTTCGCCGGCGAAGTCGGGAGCGTTGGAATCCATGCGATGCGTCATTCCGGAAGCGGGTGCCTGCGGCAGTTCAACTCTGCGCTGGCCGGGCGCGGATAAACAGGCAGGTGGCATATGTTCTGGCGCCACAAATTCTTGCTTGGCGCGTGTGCAACGGATGCGAAATCATGCGTTATCGGCCGCCGCGTCCGCCGCCAGCGGCGACAACGACATCCAGGTCAGGCGCCAGGCGCCATCGACGCGTCCGCCGGCGCAGTAATACGGTTGAAACACCAGCGGCGCGCGATAGCCCGGGCTCAGTTCGATGCGCGGCAGCGCATGCCCGGCGTCGGGCGGCGACCAGCGCAGCCACTGCGCGGGCGGCGCCTGCGGCAGGCGCAGGGTTTCTTCCGTCTTGAAGCCGTCGATCAAGCCGCTGGCGTAGACCAGCGGGCCGCAGGTCACGGCGAGGTATTCGTAGTGCAACACTTCCTGCGCGACCGCGCTGCCGTCGGGCGCACGCGATTCCTGCACGTTGCGGTTGACCGCGACATGCGTGCGCGGCGTCATCGGCAGTTGCAGGGCGATTTCGTCGCCCGGACGCCACAGGCGCCGCAGCGTGCAATAGTCGCCGGCGACGACGGCCTCATCGACGGCCGCGCCGTTGACCGTAACGCGGGCGCCCTGCGCCCATGACGGAATGCGCAGCTTCAGCGCGAACCCGGCCTCGCGCTGCGGCTCGACATGCAAACGGATGTCGCCGGTGAACGGATACTGCGTGCGTTGATCGATGGCGACGCCGCCCGCGGCCGGCAGCGCGATTTGCGCCGAGCCTTCGCCATAAATATTCACCGCGATGGTGTCGGGATCGGCGCGCACATAGGCCACGCCCGGCAATTCCTCCAGCGCCATCGCGCCGCTGGATTTGCAGCAGCGCCAGTACGTGGTGTGCACGCGGCGTCCGTTCGGAAAGACGTAGTAGCACCAGTCCTCGCCGTTGGGCGCCTGCGCGCCCAGCAGGTCGTTGTAGGCCGAGCGTTCGATCTCTTCCGCATAGCAGGCCTGTCCGGTGATCGCCAGCAGCTCGCGATTGAGTTGAATCCACGCCAGCGTCGAACAGGTTTCGACATAGCCCTGCGGACTGAACACGCCGGCCGGATTGAAGGCTTCGCGCGAACGGTGGGCGACGCCGCCCCAGGGCCCGCCGCCGAGGGTGAGGTGATGATCGCGGATGCTGCGCCACACCGACTCGACCGCGGTCAGATAATCGGCGTGGCCGCTGACCCGGTACAGCTTGGCCAGGCCGACCAGATTCCACGCCAGCTGATAGGCCTTGCCGGTCGCGATCCAGGCCGCGTCCACGCCGGCCAGCGCGCGCGTGAGCAAGGCCAGCGGCGGATGCGCATCGGCCTGGCCTAGCACGGTCAGGGCCAGATCCAGATAGCTGCGATCGCCGCAGGCCACATACAACTCCACCGCCGGGTCCAGCAGCACCGTCGCCGACATGCCGTGATGGTTGCCCAGTTCGGTGATGTCGATACCGCCAGTGCTCAAGGTGCGCAGGCACAGATCGCCGATCTTGCGTGCGGCATCGAGATAGCGCGGCTGCGGAAAATGCCGGTGCACTTCCAGCAGGCCCAGGATCAGATAGGCGTGGGTCCAGATGTCCCAGGTGCGCACGCTCGGCGCGCCGTCCCAACTCAGCGGTGCCGGCGCCTGCTTGCGCATGAAGCGGCGCTCGGGTGCGTAGGTGCCCAGATAACCGTCGGCCTCCTGCGTGGAGACCAGGAAATCCGCGACGCGATGCACGCGCGCGCGCAAGTCCGCATCGCCGCTGCGCGCGGCGGCCTTGGCCGCGGCGACCAGCCACTTGCCGGCATGTTCGCCGTACCAGTCGCCTTCCAGGTTCTGCGCGCGCTGCGCCGGCGCGAAGATCGCGATCGCCGGGCTGGTTTCATCGACGATGAAATGCGACAGGCGGCCGGCGCGGTTGGCGTCCAGCGCGTCGCCGAGCAGGCCGCGCAGATGGATGTCGGCCGGATCGATCGCGGGATGGAAGTCGTCGCGTGTCATCGGTCAGCTCGCATCGGCGACGCAACGGAAACCGATGCAACCCGAGCGGTCCTTGCCGGGCGCCATCAGCAGCAGCTTGTCGTGCTGATCCAGGCGATAGGCCTGCGGGAAATACCAGTGCGAGGTCTGCGGCTGGTAGGAACTGCCGCCGCGCACGATCGCCGCGCGGGTGTGTTCGTCGTGGTATTCGTCGGTCCATTGCCAGACGTTGCCGATCAGATCGAGCACGCCGAACGGGCTGGCGCCGGCCGGATGCGCATCGACCTCGTCCGGCGCGCGCAGGCGGCGGCCGCGGTTCGGCGCGGGCACGGCGTCGTCGCGCCAATCGTTGCCCCACGGGTAGAGACGGCCGTCGCCGCCTTGCGCGGCGTACTGCCATTCCCACTCGCGCGGCAGGCGCTTGCCGGCCCACTGCGCGTAAGCGCGCGCGTCTTCGATCGACACCCAGGTGACCGGACGCCGTTCCCAGCCCGGACGCGGCGCGCCGTCGATCCAGTCGCGCAGATAATTGTGCGCATCGCGCGGCCGATAGCCGCTGGCCTGGACGAAGCGCAGATATTCGGCGTTGGTGACCGGCGTGCGGTCGATGAAATAGCGCGGCAGGCGCATGCGCTTGCGATGGTTGCGGCGCGCGCTGTCTTCCCACGGGTATTGCACGTCCACGCCGTCCCAGGTCTGGCCTTCGATCTGCACGCCGCCGACCTTGAAGTCGAATTCGCCAGCCGGGATTTCGATCATTCCCGGCGGCGCGGACGCGACCGCGGCGACCGGATCGATCGGCAGCAGGCGTTGCTGCAGCGAGCGCCATTGCGCCGAGTAGCGGTGCAGCGGCGTCGCCGCACGTTCGCGCATGCGCGCCAGGAACGCGTCCAGCCCCGGATGCTCGGTGCCGGCCGACAGCGCCAGCAGCGCGCCGAAGCCGCGGCCTTCCACGGCGAACTCCAGCACCGCGCGTTCGCCGTCGATGCGCGGCGTCAGCGCTTCGCCGTTCCACAAATCGTAGTAACGCGCGCCATCGCGATGATCGACCGCGATCTGTTCGCCGACGATCTCGTACTCATGGCGATTGACCACGGTCCACACCGTCGCGCCCTGGTGCGGGAAACGGCTGGCGAACACGCCGGCTTGCAGGGTGCGAGCATACGGTCGCCAATCCGGGCTGACCATGTTCGGCGCGAACTCGCGTTCGATCATGGCGATGCGGCGCAGGCTTTCGGCGTCGCGGTCGGTGAGCTGGTTCCACAGGCCCCAGATGTTCTCCCAGGCGTTGTAGCCCACGCCGTTGAAGAAGATGTATTGCAGATCGTGGTTGCGATCGCGGCCCCAGCGGTTCTCGTAGTTGATCATGTGCCGCGATTCGAGCCACTTGAACTTGGCCACCGGCGGGACGACTTCGTTCGGCGCCTTCTTGCCCCAACTCTGCACGTTCCAGATCAGCGCTTCCTCGGCGCTGATCGTGGACTCGGGCTGCAGCACCACCGGGTGGCCGAGTCGGTCGCAGGCATCGAAGAACGCGCGCGGCACGCCATTGTAGGTGTCGCCGTTGACGCCATCGGCGCCGACCGCCGCGACCAGTTCGGCCACGCACTCCCAATCCGGGCGGCCGCTGTCGCGCGTGCCCTGGTCCCACGGCATGGTCGGCAGAAACACGCGCACGCCGCGGCGATGGAAATCCGAGATCGCCCCGCGCAGGCCCTCGAGGCCGCCGGGCAGGTCGGCGGCCAGATCGAACTGATTACGATCGTCCACGCCGATGTTCGGATACACATGCCAGATCAGCACGCTGTCGATGCCGCCATAGCGGCGCTGCAGATCGTCGAGATAACGGTCCACGGTGTAGCGGCCTTCGACCGGATCGTAGAAATAGCGGTCCTCGGCCATCATCTGGGCGTGGACGAAATTGCGCTGCGCCCATTGCAGCTCGGGACGGCGGTAATGAGCGTCGTCGTAGCCGATGCGGATCAGGTGCTCGCGGCGCCAATCCTTGAGCTCGGCGATCCAATCGTCGAGGGTCGCGTCCACCTCCATCTTCCAGTGCCCGATCTCGGCGAACGGCCAGCCCGGCGCCTTGCCGGGCAGCGGCAGATAGCGCTGGGTGGTGACGTGCGAGAACTTGTATTCGTGGCGCACGCGCGGGCGTTCGTCTTCGGGGGCGGCGTCGGCGGCGGGATCGTAATGGGACATGGGCGACTCGGATTCGCGAAAACTTTCGGAAGGCAGGCTGTTGTAGGAGGGGCTTCAGCCCCGATGCTCTTGTTTCAGATCATGGCGTTCTGGCCGGAAGGCGTCTGGGCGCAAGCCCCTCCCACAACAGCCCGTGCATCGGCAGTGTGCAACAGCGCCTGGACTTCATTGTGAGCCGGCACGCTGGTCTGCGCGCCGAGCCGGGTGCAGGCCAGGGCCGAGGCCGCGCAGGCGCGGCGCAGCGCGTCGGCGAACGCGGTGCCGGCGGCCAGCGCCGCGACCAGTGTGCCGCAGAACGTGTCGCCGGCGGCGGTGGTGTCCAGCGCCTGGACGGTGAATGCGGGCTGCTGCAGATACTCGCCGTCGATGCGCGCGCGGCAGCCGCGCGCGCCGAGGGTTACCACGACGTTCGCCACGCCCACGCGCGCCAGCGCTGCATCGCAGTCATCGGCGATGCCGGTGATCGCGGCGAGCTCGCCTTCGTTGACGATCAGCAAGTCCACGCAGTCCAGCAGCGACGCCGGCAAGGCCTGCGCCGGCGCCGCGTTGAGCACCACGCGCACGCCGGCCGCGCGGGCGCGGCGCGCCCAGGCCTCCACCGCGTCCAGCGGCGATTCCAGTTGCAGCAGCAGGTGGCTGACCTCGTTCAACTCGGGCAGATCCTCGCCGCGCAAGGTCGCGTTGGCGCCGGGCGCGACGGTGATCGCGTTCTCGCCTTCGTCGGACACGCAGATGAAGGCGGTGCCGGTGGCGTGTTCGCGGCTGCGGCGGATCAACAGCTCGACGCCGGCATCGCGCAGCGAGCGCTCGATCGGTTCGGCGTAAGCGTCCTCGCCGAGCGCGAGCAACATGCGAGTGGCGGCGCCACCGGCGCGCGCGCAGGCGATTGCCTGATTGGCGCCCTTGCCGCCGGGGAAGGTGTGCAGTTCGCGGCCGAGCACGGTTTCGCCCGGCGCCGGGACGTGGCTGGCGCGTACTACGAAGTCCAGGTTGGCTGAGCCGGCGATCAGGACGAAGCGGCGAGTCGGTTCGGTCATGGCGTTGCCTTCGCGTTCGACGTGCTGCGTTGATTCATCGTCTCATCCACGAGCCGGTAGAAGTTGCGGCTGATCCGCGGCAGGTCGGCTTTGACGTCGCTGCGCGGGAGGTGCTGCAGCAGGGCGATGGCTACGCGGTGTTGGGCGGGGTCGATCGCATAAGTGGTCGAGGCCGCGCCAGGCCAACCGAAGCGGCCGAGCGAACCGGGCCGGCCGTCGCGGCCGATGTCGATGACCACCGATCCGCCGAAGCCGAAGCCTTCGTTGGGGCTGTACTGGTGGACGGGCGGGTCGAGCATGGTCAGTTGGTTGCTTAGCATCAGGGCGACGGTTTCGGCTCGCAGCAGGCGGCGATGTTGATGAGAAGCCGGCAAGTCGCGCCGTTCCCTCACTTCGTCATTCCCGCGGACGCGGGAATCCAGGGCTTTTCGTGCGAGAAGGCCTGACGTCGCTGGATGTTCGGCTGCCGCCGAAGTAAAGCGGAGCCCGCGTTCGCGGGAATGACGAACTTGAGAGATGGCGCTGAAGTCTCTGGATTCCCGCCTTCGCGGGAATGACGGTTGGAGGTGTGTCGGCAACCGAGCGTCTTCCCCTTGCGGTGAATTTTCCAACGCGCGCTGCTCCGCCGCCAAACCATCATCGCAGGCACTATCGCCAAGCCGACCCGCGATCGCCCCCCCATCCAGCAACATCTGCGCGAACCTCGCATAGTCGCAAGCGGTGGAATACAAACCGCCCGCGCCGCTGGGATAGGCATTCAAGGCGGCCCCGGGTTTGCGCGCGCTCGGCCCGTCGGCGATGCGCAGACGGCCGTCATCGCCCATCGTGGTGATATCGACTACGCGTCCGCGCTGCGCGACGGGCACTTCGAAACCGGTGTCGCGCATGCCCAGCGGCTGGAAGATGCGTTCGCGCAAGAAGGCATCGAACGGCTGCCCGGATACGACTTCGACCATGCGCGCCAGCACCTCGATCGCCGCGCCGTCGTAGCCGAAGCGCGTGCCCGGATCTGCGGCGAGCGGCGCGTGGCTCAGCCGCTCGACGAAACCGCGCAGATCCGAGGCGCCGTGCGGATCGTTGCGCTGCATCGCCGCCAGCGCCGCGTCGTCGCCCTTGAGCCCGGCCGCGAAGCCGGCGGTGTGGGTCAACAGGTGGCGCACGGTGATTTCGCTCGCGGCTGGGCGCAGCGCCGGCTTGCCGCCGTCGCCGGCGGTCGTTACTTGCCGCTGCGCCAGTTCGGGCAGGTAACGCGAGATCGGATCGTCCAGTCGCACGCGGCCTTGCTCGACCAGCAGCATCACCGCCGCCGAGGCGACGGTCTTGCTCATCGAATAGATACGGAAGATCGCGTCCTTGCGCATCGGCTCGCGCCGCGCCAGGTCGCGCTGGCCGTAGGATTGGAAATCGACGATGCGGCCATCGCGCAGAATCAGGGTGACCGCGCCGAGGTAGCCGCGTGCATCGGTGCTCTCGCGCATGAAGGCATGCAGTGCGCTGAAGTCGGATGTCACGGCGGAGGTGGATACCGGTTCGGATCGCGGCGGCGCCGGCTGCGCGTCCGTCGCTTCGGCGGCCGGGGCTGAAGCCCCTCCCACAAAAGACATCGAGCCGGCGTGCGCAGCGGACGCAACATCGTTCGCCGATGCCGCGCCCGTCCAGCCCGCACCGAGGATCAACAGGCAGCGGCGAAGGACGGGAAAAACGGGCAAGGAGGGCGGTCCTGGGGAAGCGGAAAAAACACCGCCACCGGCGTCCGGGCCGGCGGCGGTCGAAAGGACGGTTCGTGAACGCGTGCGGCGGCTCAGAACTTGAAGGTGTGGCTGATCGAGACGGTGCGTCCGCGTCCGGCCCAGTAGTTCTGGAATCCGCCCGGCGGCTGCGACCAGCTCAGGATGTATTGCTTGTCGAACAGGTTCTCGATGCCGAGCGAGAACTTGCCGTAACGCTCGGTCTCGTAGTTCATGCCCAGGTCGAACAAGGTGTAGCCGTGGGTGCTTTCGTTGAAGCTGAAGCTGCGGTTGTCGAAGCCGCGCACGTCGCCGCCGGACAGGTTGCGCGAGAACAGCGTGGTCGCGCCCAGGCTGATGTCGCCGCGCGGGATGAAGTTCCAGGTCAGGGTCCAGGCGAACTTGTCCGGGTTGATGTCGAGCACGCCCATCGGCTTGTTCATGCCGCCGGCGCCGTAGCGTCCGGCCGCGTCGGCGGCCCAGAACGAGGTCTTGCCGCGGGTGTGCGAATACACCGCGCTGATGCGCCAGTCTTCGTTGAAGCGCCAGTCGGCCGACAGTTCGTAGCCCTTGATGCGCACCGGCGCGCGCAGCAGCACGAAATCGTTCGTGGCCGGATCGATCGCCAGCGACTGGCCGTAGTCGGACTTTGAATCGTAGTGCGAGGCGCTCAGCGAGCCGCGCTCGCCGCGCCAGTTGAAGCCGAACTCGGTGTTCTTAACGACGATGGCGTTGAGGTCCAGCAGATCCTCGACGCTGATCGGCGGATCGTTCGGGCAACCGTTGGTTTGAATGGTGCCGCCATCGCCGGAACATTGGATGTTGCGTAGCGGAATGCCGACGTTGGCCAGGGTGAAGCCCTCGCCGTAGGAGCCGAACACCGACCACTTGTCGTCGATGCGCCAGACCGCGCCGAAGTTGGTCAGGTTTTCCTGGTAGTCGAGCGAGCCGCCGCCGACGTTGCGGCGGTCGCGATACCAGGTGGTGGTGTAGCTGTCCACCTGCAGTTCGCCGTCTTCGCGGCGGATGCCGCCGGACAGCGTCACCGGGCCGATGTCCCAGGACAGCTGCATCCACGGTGCGCGGCTGCTGTATTCCATCGGCGGCACCCACAGGCGGTCGGTCAGCGCCAGGCGTTGCTGCGCGGTGTCCTTGACCAGATCCAGGCCGACCCGCAGTTCCAGGCCGCTGACCGAGAACAGCGACGGCCGCGTCCACGAGGTGCGCAGGCCTTTCTTGTTGGTGACGATCTCGGACTGATCGTAAAGCGTGTTGACCGGCGCGATCAGCGGGTCCTGCCGGTCGATGGTGTTCTCCGGCAGGTAGCGCATTTCCTGATCGGCCTTGTAGCCGTTGACGGTCAGCGTGCCGCCGAAGAAATCCGAGTGGATGTAGCTGAGCTGGTACTGCTTGAAATCGTTGATCGCGGCCTTCGAGCCGAAGACGCTGCCGCGCTCGGAGGTATTGGTGCGGGTTTCGCCGCACAGCGCGCGCTCATCGGGGCGACAGCCCAGCACCTGGATGTAGTTGGCCTTGCCTTCGATGTTGAAGTGGCTGACCGAGCCTTCGATGCGCTGCACGCCGTCTTCGCCGAAGTTGTACCCGGCCTTGATGAACAGGTTGCGCGATTCGGTGTCGGCCAGCGAGCCGCTGGTGTTCATGCCGATGCGGCGGCCGTCGCCGTCGTAGGTGATGCCGCGGTCCAGGAACGAGGCCGAGGCGATCATGTCGAAATTGCCGGCCTTGCGCGCGAAGGTCGCGCCGAGCTTCCAGCCGGCGCTGTCGTCCTTGAACTGGGTGGTATAGCGCGAGGTGATGGTGAACTCGTTGCCTTCCTTGGTCGGCGCCGCGGACAGGTAGTTGATGATGCCGCCGGCCGCGCCGATGCCTTCGGAGGCCGACGGACCGTTGATGACTTCGATCCGGCCGACGATGCCCATGTCGGTGAAGGTGCCGTTGCGGGTGCCTTCGCGCAGCGGCGAGCCCTGCGGCACGCCGTCGAACAAACGCAGCGCGACGCGGCCGCGCAGGTTTTCGCCGGTGTTGCTCATCGCCTGCGAGGATTCGGCGTAGCCGGGCACCGAGCGCGCCAGCACCGCGGTCGCGTCTTCGGTCAGCACCAGCGAGCGCGCCAGTTCGGCCTTGGATACCAGAGTGATGGCGCCGGGAATCTTGTCGACCGCCTTGGGGCTGCGCGTGCCGGTGACCACGACGTTGTCGAGATTGACGGCCTGCGTGTCTTGCTTTTGCCCGTCCTGCGCGGGGACGGCGGCGTCCTGCGCTTGCGCGGCGCCGGCAAAGGTGGAAAGCAGCAAGATGCTGCTGATCGCGGCGGAAAGTGGCTTGACCATGTCTGTCTCGTTGAGTGCCGGTGATCGCGCGGGCATACCGTTGCGGCGCGTGCTCGGTGACGTGCGCGGACGCCGGCGCTGTCGCGGATCGCGACTTCCCTCTCGCACCGAGTGTCTTGAGCAGGTTCGACGCGAGCCTATGCGCTCCCCGTCACGGTTGGAACCGATGCGGGGTATGTTCACAGACTAGGTTTTGTTGGCTTAAGCCGAATGGATCGATAGAGAAAGTTTTGTCGCGGCGCAGCATTCGGCGACGCACGCGGTGGCCGCGCGGTGTGCGAGCGATGCTGGGATCGCGCCGCCGTCGCGGCGGCGCGCGGCTCAATGCGTCTGCGCCGCGACCACTTTGCGGCTTTCGCGCAGGAAGGCGGTGACCAGGCGCACGCGCACGCTCGATCGCGACCAGACGATGCCGATGCAACGTTTGGCCGACGCGTCGGGCAGCGGAATGCGCGCGAGCTTCAATCCTTCCGGCCACGGCGGCGCCCAGTCGGGCACCAGCGACACGCCCAGGCCGCGGTCGACCATCACCGCGATGGCGTTGAGCGCGTTGAGTTCGAAGCGCTCGCGCGGAACGATATTGGCCTGGCGCAGGTATTCGTCGGCCTGACGGCCGCCCCAATGGTGACGGTCGTAGCGGATCAGCGGCTGGGCCGACAGCAGTTCGTGCGGATTGCGATCGGCCATGCTCAGCGGCGCCAGCACGATCAGCGGCTCTTCGCGCAGCAACTGCCACTCGCAGGTCTTGGGCAAGGGGAACGGCGCCTGCAGCACCACCGCGGCGTCGATGTCGCCCTTTTCCACCGAGTGGTAAAGATCGGCCGAATACCCAGGCTGGATGAACACGTTGATGCCCGGGAACGATTCGACCATGCGCGCGAGCACGTCGGGCAGCATGCCGGCCAATGCGGTCGGGCAGGCGCCCAGGCGCAGTTCGCCGGCGACTTCGCTTTCGTTGGCGACGCTGCGCAGGTCGGCGACATTGCGCAGCAGCTCGCGCGTGCGCGGCAGGATGCGCGCGCCTTCCTCGGTGACGCTGACGGTGCGGCCGACGCGGGCGATCAGCGGCGCGCCGATCTCGCGTTCGAGCGTGCGGATCTGCTGCGCCACCGCGGCCGGCGTGATGTTGAGCACGCGCGCGGCCGCGGCCATCGAGCCTTGATCGACCACGGTCACGAAAGTATGTAGGAACTGGGTTTCCACGGCGCCCCGCTGGTTGTTGTCGGCAGGCTACCCGAGCGTGCGCACCGGCGCCATGTGCCGAGCGCCGGACGGCGTTTTCCCGGAGTCAAGCGGAGCCTGCGTGTGAATATAGTCCGCGCGCCTTGGCGCTCGGAACGCGGCGGCGAACAATCGGCGCGAACTTCGCCCGCCATCGGAACGCCGTCATGCCGTATCCCGTCGCCAGCCCGGAACACATCGCCGCCTTCGCCGAACACGGTTATCTGGTGGTGCGGCAAGCGTTGCCGGCGGAGGAGCTGGACCGGATCGAAGCGCATTGCGATCTGCTGCTGGCCGACAAGGAGCGCCTGGCCAACGACTGGGCCTGGGATCGCAGCGAAAGCAAGGAGCAGCGCTCGTTCCGGATCGTGCAGTCCTCGCCGACCCTGGTCTGGCCGGACATCGCCGCGCAGCCGTACCGGGCGTGGCTGGCGAGTTTCGCCTCCGCGCTGATGTCGCGCGAGATGGCGTTCTGGTACGACCAGTTTCTCGGCAAGCCGCCGGGCAAGAGCGCGCCGACCTACTGGCATCAGGACGAAGGCTATTGGGGCGGCAATCTGTTCGATCGCGGCATCACCGGCTGGATTCCGCTGCAGGACGTGGACACCGTCAACGGCTGCATGCATTTCATCGACGGCGGCCATCGCGACGGCGTGCTGACTCATCGCCTGGTCGAAGGCGTGCAGAGCGATCTGCTGGTGTGCGAGGTGGGCGAGGGCCGCGCCGTGGCCTGTCCGATGGCGCGCGGCGATGTCGCCTTCCATCATTCCAAGACCCCGCACATGAGCAACGCCAACACCGGCCCGGCCTGGCGCAAGGCGGTGACCAATCATCTGCAGGCCGCCGGCACCGGCGGTTCCGGCGATCACTATCCGTGGCGGGTGAAGGTCAACCAGGCCACCGGCGAGCGCACGGTACCGGGCGGATCGCACGATCCGGGGATGATGGGCGGTATGGGCGGTATGGGCGGTCCGCAGCGCTGATTGGATCCGCGCAGCGCGATCGCTGCGATCGTTGAGCCGCGGCGCGCTTGCCGTAACACGCGTGCGGCGGCGCAAGCCATCGCATCCGCATGCACGACGACGGCGACGCGCTTTCAATCGCTGGCCCGGTCGCGATAGATGGTCAGGCCCTTCAAGGACTGCTGCGGCGCCGGGAAGAACAGGCTGGCGGCGTAGCCGATCACGATGCACAGCAGGATCGAGATCGCCAGGTAGTAGTACGGATGGACCATCTGCAAGGTCCAGATCACCAGGGTCAGGGCGATGCTGGCGGCGATGCCGATCGCCACGCCTTGCCAGTTGGCGCGGCGGGTGAACATGCCCAGGGTGTAGGCGCCGGCGAAACCGCCGCCGAGCAGGCCGGCCAATTCGATCGACAGATCGAACAGCGAATGTACATTGAACTTCGACAGCAGCAGCGCGGTGGCGATGCCGATCAGACCCACCACCACGGTCATGATCTCGGCGAAGAACACGCTCTTCTTGGCGCTGCGGTCCTTGGCCAGCTTCTCGTAGAAATCCACCGAGATCAGCGTCGCCACCGAATTCATGATGCCGGACAAGGTCGCCATCGCCGCGGCGAAGATGCCGGCGATGATCAACCCGGTCACGCCCACCGGCAGTTCGGCGGCGATGAACATCGGGAAGGTCGCGTCGATCGGCAGCAGCGGATTCATCCGCTCGGGATTGTTCTTGTAGTAGACGAACAGCGAAGTGCCGATGGTGTAGAAGATGATGCCGCCGGGAATGGTGATGGCGGCGAACGCCCAGATCGAGCGCCCGGCCTCCTTGTCGGACTTGGTGGACAAGGTGCGCTGCATCAGCACCTGATCCTTCGGGAAGGTCAGCACCACTTCGAACACCACCAGGAAGATGAAGCCCCACACGGTGGCCTTGGTCATGTCGAAGCTGAAGTCGAAGGTGTGCATCTTGCCCAGCGACATCGCCGTGGACCAATACTCGCCAAAGCCGCCGCGCAGGTGCCAGATCATGAAACCGATCGCGAACAGCGCGCCGCCCATCTTGACGATCACCTGCACGAAGTCGGTCCAGATCACCGCCTTCATGCCGCCCATCGCGGTGTAGACGATGGTGAAGCCGCCCATCAGGATCACGCTCCAGAACACGCTGATGCCGGTGATGGTGGCGATGCCGAGCGCGGGCAGGAACAGGATCACGCTCATGCGGCTGCCGATCTGCACCACGATGCACAAGGCGCTGGCGAGCATGCGGATCGCCGGATGGAAGCGCGTTTCCAGGTACGAGAACACCGACATCAGATCCAGCCGGCGCAGCAGCGGCACGATCCACACCGCGACGAACATCAGCCCGAACACCGCGACGATGTTGTTGGCCAGGTACTGCCAGTTGGTTTCGAAGGCCTTGGCCGGGATGGCGATGAAACTGATCGAGCTGGTGTTGGCCGCGTACAGGCTCACGCCGGCGGCCCAGAACGGGATGCTGCGGCCGCCGACGAAGAAGCTGCTGGTCGAGCCGCGCTTCTCGCGCAGATAGAAGAACAGGCCGATGCCGATCATGCCGACTAGGTAGACCACGATCACCACCCAATCCAGCCAGTGCAATCGCAGCTTGCTCGACTGCACCTGGGCGGTGGCGAAGGCGGTATGGGCGCCGTCGGCGGAGGCCTGGGCCCAGACCAGTCCGTCGGGCCAGTGCGCGGTGGCGCCGGCGCCGGCGGGCAGCTCGGCGCCGGGCAGCGTCGCCCAGGAGCCGGTGATGGTCTGGTAGATCATCAGCTTGGCCGCGGCGTGGGCGAGGGCGGGATCGGCGACCGGATACAGCACGTGCGCCTGGCCGGTCGCACGGCCGGTTCCGGGCACGACCTGGCCCGGTACGCGGCCGGCGTCGGTCCAGGCTTTATCCGCCGACCAGCGCAGCATGCGGTCGGCGCCGCCGCGCGGATCGGCGACGATCAGGAACAAGGCGCGGGTCTGGGCGATCAGCGAACGCGGCGCGGCGCCGCCGGGCCAGGCGGGGAGCGAAGTCCAGGCGATACCGGCGTCGGCGCTGGGACGCTGGAACACATGCGCTTTGCCATCGGCGCCGATGCCGGCGATGTAGAGCGTGTCGTCGGACAAGGTCGCGCGCAGTTGCGACAGCGGCGTCGGCAGTGGCGGCAAGGGACGCAGTCGCGCGCCGCTGTCGTCGGCGTCGATGCGCGCGATCGCGACAGAGGCATCGGACGGCAGCAGATACGCGCGGGTGCCGTCGCCGACCACCGCGCCGGCCCACGGCGCCGCGCTCCATTGCAGCGGCAGCCAGGCGTGGCGATCGTTGTCCAGCCGCCACGCGCGGTCGCGGCCGATCGCGAGGGTGCGGCCATCGACCGTCGCCAGCCCGATCAGCGGCGAAGCGTTCTGCAGCGACGGCAACGTGCCGGCCTGCAGCGGCGTCAGCGGCTCGGCCTGCGCCGTCACCGCCGTCAGCATCAGGCCGGCGCACAGCAACGCGACCAGACCGCGCGCCCGGATCGTCCGGCCCGCACGCGCCAGCGCCCACAAGAATTGCGACATCGAATACCGCCCCGTCATCGATGCGGACCGGATCGCCCCGGCTCGCAGTTTTATCCCGACTGCACTGTAGCCGCCCGCATCGCGGCGGCTCAGGCGCGCTCCGCCGCCGCCAGCAGCGCCTGTGCGCGCTTGAGAAACGGCAGATCGATCATGCGTCCATCCACCACGAACACGCCGCGGCCCGCGTCCGGCGCGGCCGCCGCCGCGGCGACGATGCGCCGCGCCGCGTCCAGCTCGGCCGCGGTCGCGGCGAATATCTTGTTCGCCAGCCCGACCTGTACCGGATGCAGGCAGCTCTTGCCGATGAAACCCAGCCGCCGCGCCATCCGCGCCTCGGCCAGATACCCGGCTTCGTCGTGCAGATCGGCGTAGGCGCTGTCGATGGCGAACACATCGGCCTGGGCGGCGGCCATGCGCACGGCGAACATGGCCGCGTGCACGTTGGCCATGTCGTAACGCTCCACGCCCGCGGCTTCGAACAGATCGGCCAGCCCCAGCTGCAGACCGGCCACGCGCGGATGCGCGGAGGCGATCTCGGAGGCGTTGGCGAGCGCGCGCGGGGTTTCGATATTGACCAGCACGCCGATCGGCTGGGCAATCTGGTTGAGCGTCTCGGCGCGTTCGATCTGCGCGACCGCCGCGCGCAAGGACGCGGCCGATTCGATCTTGGGCAGATTGATCAAGGTCACGCCGTCGCGCGCGACCGCGGCGATGTCGGCGGCGAAATGCGGCGAATCCGGCGCGTTGACGCGCACGATCATCAGCTTGCGCGAGGCCAGTGCCGCCTCGGAGCCGACGAAGCCGGCGACCGCGATGCGCGCCGTCGCCTTGCGCTCCTCGGCGACCGCGTCTTCCAGATCGAACGACAAGGCGTCCGCCGGACCGGCCAGCGCCTTGCCGAACAGTTCCGGCCGCGTACCGGGCACGAACAACTTGCTACGCATGGAGCCACCGCGGCGGATTGCGAATCGTCATGGCCCCGGAGTGTGCGTCAAGCAAACAGTGGCAATCGCACAGGGGTGGCATGTTCAAACGATAGGTTTTGTTTTGATCGGGGCGGGTGGGTTTGGGATAAGCGCGCGGTCGGTCGCGGAAATCCAGGCAAGAGCATTCGCGCCTGCGGCGCTCATTCCCTCACCCCGGCCCTCTCCCGCGAGCGGGAGAGGGAGAGGGAGAGGGAGAGGGAGAGGGAGAGGGAGAGGGAGAGGGAGAGGGAGCAGTAGCGCGGGGTGCTGTTTGCTGCGCTGAAGAGCCGACCGCCGCGCCGAGGCCGCGAAGTCTCCGTGGGAGGGAGCTTCAGCCCCGACCCCGAAACCGCGCAGGCCCGACCCACCTCATCACCCACCCAAGCCCGGCCCTCGACCGAGCCACCCCCAAACCCGCCAGATTCCGCCAAATTTCGGGCCCGCCCGGCCCGCGCCGCGCGCAAAATCCCCCATCGGCCCGGCACGGCCCGATAATGGCGCCCATTCCGTCCAGGCCGCGCCCCGCTCGCGCGCCGCTCACCGAGTCGCCGATGACGTCCAGCTCCAGCTTCCCCGACTACCCCTTCCAGCCGCAGCGTTTCGAAGTCCGTCCGGGCATCGGCATGAGCTATCTCGACGAAGGCCCGCGCGATGGCGAGGTCGTGGTGATGCTGCACGGCAACCCGTCGTGGAGCTATTACTGGCGCAAGCTGGTGCTGGGCCTGAAGGATCGCTACCGCTGCATCGTCCCCGACCATGTCGGTATGGGCCTGTCGGACAAGCCCGGCGACGATCGCTACGAATACACCCTGCAATCGCGGGTCGACGACGTCGAACGGCTGCTGCAGCACCTGGGCGTCACCGGGCCGATGACCCTGGCCGTGCACGACTGGGGCGGCGGCATCGGTTTCGGCTGGGGCCTGAAGCATTCCGATCAGATCAAGCGGCTGGTGATCACCAACACCGGCGCGTTCCCGCTGCCGGCGGCCAAGCCGCTGCCCAAGCGCCTGCGCCTGGGCCGCGATTCCTCGATCGGCACCGGCCTGATCCGCGGCTTCAACGCCTTCGCCGGCGGCGCCTCGCGCCTGGGCGTGGTCAAGGCGATGCCGGCGCAGGTGCGCCGCGCCTATGTCGCGCCGTACGACACCTGGGCCAACCGCATCGCCACTTCGCGTTTCGTCCAGGACATTCCGCTGGGCGAGGGCGACAAGGCCTGGCCGCTGGTGCAGGCGATGGGCCGCAAGCTGCCCGAATACGCCGACCGGCCGGTGTTCATCGGCTGGGGCCTGGCCGATTTCGTCTTCGATCATCACTTCCTGAAAGGCTTCACCGATGCGCTGCCGCAGGCGCAGGTGCAGGCGTTCAAGGACGCCGGACATTACGTGCTGGAAGACAAGAGCGAGATTCTGGTGCCGGACATCCGCGCCTTCCTCGACCGCCATCCTCTGGGCTGAGACACGCATGGACGCTGCCGCACCCACCTGCAACATCGCCGCGATACTGCCGACGCTGGCCGCGCAATCGCCCGAACGCGTGGCGATGCGCTGCCCCGGCACGCGCCGCGCCGACGGCATGGCCAGTTACGACGTCGTGCTGACCTATGCGCAGCTGGATGCGCGCAGCGACGCCATCGCCGCCGGCCTGGCCAAGCGCGGCATCGTCCGCGGCACCCGCACCGCGGTGATGGTGCGGCCGTCGCCGGAGTTCTTCCTGCTGATGTTCGCCTTGTTCAAGGCCGGCGCGGTGCCGGTGCTGATCGATCCGGGCATCGACAAGCGCGCGCTGCGCCAATGCCTGGACGAAGCCGCGCCGGAAGCCTTCATTGGCATTCCGCTGGCGCACGTGGCGCGCGTGGTGCTGGGCTGGGCGAAGTCGGCGCGCATCCGCATCACCACCGGCAAGCGCGCGTTCCTGGCCGACGACACGCTCGAACGCGTCGAGCGCGCCGGCGCCGGCGTGGGTTCGCAATTGGCCAATACGCAGCCGGACGAAGTCGCGGCGATCGTTTTCACCAGCGGCTCGACCGGCGTGCCCAAGGGCGTGGTGTTCCGCCATCGCCATTTCGTCGCCCAGATCGAAATGATGAGCCAAGCCTTCGGCATGGTGCCCGGCGGCGTGGACCTGCCGACGTTCCCGCCGTTCGCCTTGTTCGATCCGGCGCTGGGGCTGACTTCCATCATCCCCGACATGGACCCGACCCGGCCGGCGCAGGCCGATCCGGTCAAATTGCTCGAAGCCGTCACCCGTTTCGGCTGCGATCAACTGTTCGGCTCGCCTGCGTTGATGGCGGTGCTGGCCCGGCACGGCCAGCCGATGCCGACCGTCAAGCGCGTCACCTCGGCCGGCGCGCCGGTGCCGCCGGACACGGTCGCGCGCCTGCGCGAACTGCTGCCCGACGACGCGCAGTTCTGGACGCCCTACGGCGCCACCGAATGCCTGCCGGTGGCGGTGATCGAAGGCCGCGAACTGCAGTCCACGCGCGCGGCCACCGAAGCCGGCGCTGGCACCTGCGTCGGCCGCGCGGTGGAGCGCAACGACGTGCGGGTGATCCGCATCGACGACGCGGCGATCGCGCAATGGTCGGACGATCTGCTGGTTGGCGCCGGCGTGGTCGGCGAGATCACCGTCGCCGGTCCCACCGCCACCGACAGCTATTTCAATCGCGATTCGATGACCCGGCTGGCGAAGATCCGCGAGAACGCCGGCGGCGTGGAGCGCATCGTCCATCGCATGGGCGATGTGGGTTATCTCGACGAACAAGGCCGGCTGTGGTTCTGCGGGCGCAAGACCCACCGCGTGGAAACCGCGAGCGGCCCGCTCTACACCGAGCAGGTCGAGCCGGTATTCAACACGCATCCGAAGGTGCGGCGCACCGCGCTGGTCGGCACCGGCACGTTCGGCGCGCAGGTGCCGCTGCTGTGGGTGGAACTGCATCAGCCGCGCGTCGGCGATACCGAGCGCAAGCGCATCGTCGAGGAACTGCGCGAGATCGGCGCCCGCCATGCGCACACCGCCGGGATCGAGCGCTTCCGCTTCCATCCTGGGTTTCCGGTGGATATTCGCCATAACGCCAAGATCGGGCGCGAGAAGCTGGCGCTGCAGGCGCAGGCGACCGAAAGCCGCTGATGCGGGGGCGGCGCGATCGGGGACGAGAGCGCCGGGGCTGAAGCCGATCCCACAAAAGCGAACGCGGCTTCGAAGTCTCTTGCAGAAGAAGCTTCAGCCCTTCCTGAAAAGGCAGCGCGGCTTCGAAGTCTTTTGTGGGAGGGGCTTCAGCCCCGATGCTCTTCTCTCAGCGCCGGCGATAGTCGCCTACCCGACAAACCGCCCCGTCCACCGGCGTCTATCATTCCTCTCTCCCTTCTTCGGACCTGCGCCATGCGAATTCTTGTCACCGGCGGCGGCGGTTTCCTCGGCCAGGCCTTGTGCCGCGGCCTGATCGCGCGCGGCCACCAGGTGGTGAGCTTCAATCGCGGCCATTACCCGGCGCTGGGCGCGCTCGGCGTGATCCAGATCCAGGGCGATCTGGCCGATCGCGACGCGGTGATCGCCGCCGCGCACGGCTGCGAGGCGATCTTCCACAACGCCGCCAAGGCCGGCGCCTGGGGCAGCTACGACAGCTATCACCAGGCCAACGTGGTCGGAACCGACAACGTGCTGGCCGCCTGCCGCGCCCACCGCATCGGCAAACTGGTCTACACCTCGACCCCGAGCGTCACCCATCGCGCCACCCATCCGGTCGAAGGCGGCACCGCCGACACCGTGCCCTACGGCGAAGGCTTCAAGGCCGCCTACGCGACCACCAAGACCATCGCGGAAAAAGCCGTGCTCGCCGCCAATGGCGCCGAGTTGGCCACCGTCGCGCTGCGTCCGCGCCTGATCTGGGGCGTGGGCGACAACCAGTTGCTGCCGCGTCTGGTCGCGCGCGCCAACGCCGGCCGCCTGCGCTTCGTCGGCGACGGCAACAACCGCATCGACACGACTTACATCGACAACGCCGCGCAGGCGCATTTCGATGCGTTCGAACATCTCGCCCCAAACGCGGCCTGCGCCGGCCGCGCCTACTTCATCAGCAACGGCGAACCCAAGACCCTGCGCGAAACTCTCAACGGCCTGCTCGGCGCGGTCGGCGCGCCGCAGGTGGACAAGACCCTGCCGTTCGGCGCGGCCTACGCCATCGGCGCGGTCTGCGAAGGCTTGTGGCATGTGCTGCCGTTGCAGGGCGAGCCGCCGATGACGCGATTTCTGGCCGAGCAATTATCGACCACGCACTGGTACGACATGACGCCGGCGACGCGCGATTTCGGCTACGTGCCGAAGGTCAGTTTTCACGAAGGGCTCACCCGCCTGAAGGCCGCCTGGACGCAGACGCCCGCCGTCACCGTCTGACAACCTTCGCTGGCAGAGGATCGAAGCGTGCATCGGGACCTGCCCCGATGCGGCTTTCTCTCATGCCAGGAGGTTCCCCATGCTTCATTACGCCGCCGTATTTTTCGTCATCGCGATCATCGCCGCGGTCCTTGGCTTCACCGGCATCGCCGGCGCGGCCAGCAACATCGCCTGGATCCTGTTCGTCGTGTTCGTGGTCCTGGCGATCATCTCGCTGTTCCGCGGCCGTCGCGTCGCCTGACGCCGCCGTTTGAGCGCCGCCGACCGCGTGGCTGGACCGGAGCGGGGGGCTACAATGGCGGCATGACCGCCTCCGACCCCTCGTTCCTGTCCTCGCTCAAGCCGTTGGCCGGACGCGCGCTGGAAACCGCGCTCAACCGCGCGCTGGCGCTGGACCCCGATACCCGCGATAGCCTGCGCGCGCTCGACGGCCGCAGCGTTGCCCTGCATCTGGCCTCGCCGCCGCTGGCGTTGCGCATCCTGGTGGTCGAAGGCCGGCTCGAAGTGGGGCCGGTGCGCGACAGCGACGAGCCCGACCTGTCCGTGCGCAGCACGCTCGGGGCGATCCTGTCGCAACTGCCGAATCTGCTCGGCGCCGCGCGCAACGAACAGGCCGCGCCGGTCGGCAAGCTGCGCATCGAAGGCGACGCCGACCTTGCGCGACGTTTGCAGCGCCTGGCCGAACGCTTCGATCCGGATTGGCAGCAGCCCTTCGTCGCCGTGTTCGGCGAGGTGGCCGGCGTGCAGATCGCCAACGGCGTCGCCGGTGCGCTGCGCCATGCGCGCGAGGCGGCCGGCGCCTTGGCCGGCAACGCGGCCGAGTACGTCACCGAGGAATCGCGCGATGTCGTTCCGCGCGATGAGCTCAACGCCTTTCACGACGATGTCGATGCCTTGCGCGACGATGTCGAGCGCGCCGCGGCGCGGGTGGGGCGCCTGCGCGATCGCGCGAGGCGCGGCGTATGAGCGGGGTCGCTTCGAATCTGCGAGGGCATTCGACCCTGCAAGACCTTTCGAACCTTCGAGGTCTCCTGTGGGAGGGGCTTCAGCCCCGATGCTCTTGGCTCCGCTCGCTGCGCAACTTCATCGGTTCTGATCGAAAAGCATCGGGGCTGAAGCCCCTCCTGCAAACCGCTTCGCGCTTGCGCAACCTCTGCCGGGAAGCGCGCGCATGAGGTCCGCCATCCGCGCCTGGCGCATCGGCCGCGTGTTGCTGCGCTACCGCCTCGACGACCTGCTCGACGACACCCCGGCCGAGCGCTGGCTCAAGCTCGCCCGTCCGTTCGTGCCGCGCGCCTCGGTCGAGATCGCGGCGATGTCGCGCGGCGCGCGCCTGCGCCTGGCCTTGCAGGAACTCGGGCCGATCTTCGTCAAGTTCGGCCAGATCCTGTCCACCCGCCGCGATCTGGTGCCGCCGGATATCGCCATCGAACTGGCGCTGCTGCAGGATCGGGTCGCGCCGTTCGACGGCGAGACCGCGCGACGCATCGTCGAGGGCACGCTGGAACGCAAGATCGAGGACGCGTTCGAACGGTTCGACATCGAGCCGCTGGCCTCGGCCTCGATCGCCCAGGTGCACGCCGCGCGCTTGCCGGCCGAAGGCGGCAGGCCGGCGCGCGAAGTCGTGGTCAAGGTGCTGCGGCCCGACATCGAGGGCAAGATCGCCGGCGACATCGCGCTGTTGAACGCGCTGGCGGCGCTGGTCGATCGCGCCCACCCGGCCGCGGACAAGATCCGTCCGCGCGCGATCGTGGCCGAGATCGAAAGCACCCTGGCCGCCGAGCTGGACCTGCAGCGCGAAGGCGCCAACGCCAGCGTGCTGCGCCGGTTCTGGGCCGACAGCGACGACATGTACGTGCCCGAGGTGATCTGGTCGCATACCAGCGAACGCGCGCTGACCCTGGAGCGCGTATACGGCATTCCCTCCGACGACATCGCCGCCCTGGATGAGGCCGGCATCGACCGCCGCGCGCTCGCCGCCAAGGGCGTGCGGGTGTTCTACACGCAGGTGTTCCGCGACAACTTCTTCCACGCCGACGCCCACGCCGGCAACATCTGGGTGGACAGCGATCCGTCCCGGCGCAGCAACCCGCGTTTCATCGCGCTCGACTTCGGCATCATGGGCCAGTTGTCCGACGAGGATCAGTACTACCTCGCGGAAAACTTCATGGCGATCTTCAACCGCGACTATCGCCGCATCGCCGAACTGCACGTGCAGGCCGGCTGGATTCCCGCGCACATCCGCATCGACGAACTCGAAGCGGCCACGCGCGCGGTGTGCGAGCCGTATTTCACCCGTCCGCTCAGCGAAATCTCGCTGGCCGAGGTGCTGGTCAAGCTGTTCCGCACCGCGCAGCGTTATGAGCTGACCTTGCAGCCGCAGCTGATCTTGTTGCAGAAGACCTTGCTCAATATCGAAGGCGTGGGCCGGTTGCTCGATCCCAAGCTCGACATCTGGGCGGTGGCGCGGCCGGTGCTGCAGCGCATCTTGCTGGATCGCTACAGCCCGCAGCGTCTGGCGAGCGAATTCCGCAAGCGCCTGCCCGAGCTCGTGACCCGCGCGCCGGAAATGCCGCGCCTGCTGCATGCGTGGCTGAGCCAGCAGGTGTCGGGGCAGCACGAGTTGAAGATGCGTTCGAGCGACATCACCGACCTTAATCGCACGATCAAGGATGCGGTGCGGCGCACGGTCGCGGCGATTCTCGGCACTGGTCTGCTGATCGTGGCGGCGGTGTTGTATGGGCTGGAATCGGGCGGGCCGCGCTTCTGGTCGATCCCCGCGTCGTCGTGGATCGCGGGACTGGGCGGGTTGTGGGCGTTGTTGGCGGCGTGGCCGCGGCGGAAGCGCGACGTGCGTTGACGTCGAATGCGGCGATGGTAATCCGGCGCTGACAGAAAACCTTCCTCGCAGTCCCCTGCGAATCCCCCCGACGGGTTCCCCCCTTTGAAAAAGGGGGGCCAGGGGGGATTTGCTTTTGTTCCTACGTGTGAATCTTCCGGCTTCGGACGGTAAGAGCAAATCCCCCCTGGCCCCCCTTTTTCAAAGGGGGGAACTCGGTAGGTGGGTGTGTGGGGGAGGGGGGGCGGCGGCGCGGTTACGGTCCTGCCGCTTTCGCCTTCACCGGCGCCTTGTTCTTCGCCGCGGCAAAATCCCCCGCCGCATAAACACTGAATTGCTCCGGCTTAAGGTGCCTGCGGATCGCCGCATTCACCGACTCCACCGTCAACGCCTTGAACTTGGCATCCAGGTCGGCGGCGAACTGCATGGTGCGGCCGTAGAACAGATTGCTTACCCATCCACCGGCCACCGCCGGGTCTGAGGCGCGCGCCTGTTCGCGCTGGGTGAGCAGGCCCGACACCGCGTCCTTCAGTTCCTCCGCGCCCACGCCATCCTTGACCAGACGCGCCAGCTCTTCGCGCATCGCGCGCTCGACCTGCTCCAGGTTCTCCGGCGCGGCGATCGCCTGCACCGACCAGCTGCCGGCGTCGTCGCGGCCGTCGCGGCTGGCGTCGGCGTCCAGGTCGCTGCCCACTCCGTAGCTCAGGCCTTCCTTCTGGCGGATGCGATCGCCCAGGCGCGATTTGAGTGTGCCGCCGCCGAGAATGTAATTGGCCGCGACCAGCGCGGGATAATCCGGGTCGATGTCCTTCAAGGACAGATTGACGTTGGCCAGCAACACGCCATTGGGCTTGTCCGGAGTCTCGAAGCGGCGTTGTTCCGCCGCCACATCGATGTAATGCGTGGGAATGGGCGCGTAGGCGTGCCTGGGTTTCCAGTCGGCGAACAGCGCCTGCAACTGCTGCTTGACCGCGGCCGGATCGAAATCGCCGATCACGCTGATCTCGCCTTCGGCGCTGCCGTAGAACTCGCGATGGAAGGCGCGTACGTCCTCGACCTTCAGCGCCTTGATCGCCGCCAGCGATTCGTCCAGCGACTTGAAATGCAGCGGGTGCCCGGCCGGCCACGGGTCGAAGTGCTGCGCCAGCGCCTGGCTGGCGATCTGCCCGGGCTCCTGGCGCGAGGCTTCCAGGCCGGTGATCGCCTGCAGGCGGTACTGCTCGAATTCCTTGTCCGGATAGGTCGGCGTGCGCAGCACTTTCGCCGCCAGCGCGAGCGCATCGCTCAGTTGCTCGCGGCGGGTGGTCAAGCCGATCCGCGCCGACTGCAGGCCGCCGCCGATGCGCGCGGTGGTCTTGAGCGCTTCGAAGCGCGCGTCGATCTGTTCGCGGCTCAGCTCCTGGCTGCCGCGCATCATCAGCGCGCCGGCGACGTTGCCGGCGGTGTCGCGGCCGCGCAGCGAATCGGTGTCGGCGAAATGGAAGTTGGCCGAAACGATGACGGTGCCGCCGCGGGTTTTCTTCGGCAGCAAGGCGAGCTTGAGCCCCTGGCCCACGCCGGTATCGAGAGTGATGGTTTGCGTGCGCGCTTCGATGTTGGCCGGCGTGGGATCGAAATGCTCGCCCGCTTCCAGCGCGAGTTTGCCGGTATAGCCTTGCAGCACGCTCGCCGCTGTCGGCGCCTCGGGGATAGTGACCCGTTGCGGCGCCTGGGTCGGCACGAAGCGGCCGAAGGTGCGGTTGCTCGATTGCAGATAGGCGCGGGCGACACGATTGACGTCGTCGGCGGTGACTTTCTCCAGGGCGTCGCGGTACTGGAAATACAAGCGCCAGTCGCCGGCGACCACCGGGTCCGACAGCGCCATCGCCACGGCGCCGACGTTGGTGTAGGCGCGTTCGAAGCTGTTGCGCGCGCGCTGCTTGGCCGCTTCCACTTCCTCGGCGCTGATCGGTTTTTTCTGGATCTGTTCGAGCTGCTCGATCAACACCTGTTCGGCCTTGGCCACATCGCCGTCCTTGGGCAGCGCGGCCAGCGCCGTCAGCAGGCCGGGGTCGGGCATTTGTTCGCCGCCCACGCCGATGCTGGCGGCCAGTCCGGTTTCGACCAGCGCCTTGTACAGGCGGCCGCCCGGGGTATGGCCGAGGATGTCGTCGAGAATGCCCAGCGGCGCGGCGTCGGCATGGGTGGCGGCGGGGATGTGGTACGCCGCCATCAGCAGGCGCAGATCGCCGACACGGCGCACGGTGACCTCGCGTTCGCCGTCCTGCGCCGGCTCGCGCGTGTAGAAGGCGCGCATCGGTTCGGCCGGCTTGGGCACCGCGCCGAAATAGCGCGCGACCGTGCCCAGGGTCTTGGCCGGATCGATGCGGCCGGTGAGCACCAAGGTGGCGTTGTCGGGCCGGTACCAGGCGCGGTAATAGGCTTGCAGGCGCTCGATCGGCACGTGCTCGACATCGCTGCGCGCGCCGATGGTGCTGTTGCCGTAGTGATGCCACAGATAGGCGGTGGAGCGCACGCGTTCGGACAGCGCCGAGACTTCGCTGTTCTCGCCGTTCTCCATTTCGTTGCGGACCACGGTCATCTCGCTGTCCAGGTCCTTGCGCGCGATGTCCGAATGCACCATGCGATCGGCTTCCAGCCCCAGCAGCCAGTCGAGCGTGGCGTCGTTGGCGGGGAAGGAGGCGAAGTAGTTGGTGCGGTCCAGCGAGGTCTGGGCGTTGAAGCCGATGCCGCGCTTCTTCATTTCGCCGGGAATGTCGCGATGGCTCGGCGTGCCCTTGAACAGCATGTGCTCGAGCAGATGCGCCATGCCGGTTTCGCCGTAGTTCTCCTGCAGCGAGCCGACCGCGTAGATCAGGTTGAGCGTGACCGTGGGCTGGGTGGCGTCGGGAAACAGCAGCACGCGCAGGCCGTTGCTCATGCGGTACTCGCAGATGCCTTCCACGCAGGGCCCGGCCTGGAAACCCGCGGGCGGCGGTTGCGGCGCCTGCGCATGGGCGCCGCCGAGGGCGAGGCTCAGGGCGAAGGCGAGCGCGGCGATGGCGACGGGACGGCGTGGCGGCATGGAAACTCCTGGAAACGGGAACGCGGCGTAAAGGGAAAACGATGAGGCTGTGAGCACGCGGGGCAATAGACGACACTAGCGGCCGATCACCCAGCGCCAGCCCCGACCGCATGCCCTCGACGTTCAGTTCCAACACGCCGCCGCCGCAGACATCGCAGGATATCGCCGGCCTCGGCCTGCCGGTGCTGTACGCCGACCAGTCTCTGGCGGTTATCGACAAGCCGGCGGGGCTGATGGTTCACGACAGCGCGCTGGCGCGCGGGGAAACCGACTTCGCCGCCGACCGCCTGCGCGAGCAGTTCGGCCGGCCGATCTTCCTCGTGCACCGGCTCGATCGCGCCACCAGCGGCTGCCTGCTGCTGGCGTTCGATCGCGAAACCGCCTCGGCGCTGGGCAAGGTGCTGATGTCGGGCGAAGTGCAAAAGGACTATCTGACGGTGTGCCGGGGCTGGCCGGCGGAGGATGCGTTCGAGGTCGATCACGATCTCGACGGCGGCCCGGGCAAGCCGTTGAAGAAGCCGGCGCAGACCCGGTTCCAGGTACTGGCGCGCACCGAGCTGGCGCTGCCGTCGGCGGGGTTCGAGACTTCGCGCTACGCCTTGCTGCGCGCGCAGCCGCAGACCGGGCGCTTTCGCCAGATCCGCCGCCACCTCAAGCACCTGTCGCATCACATGATCGGCGATACCAGCCACGGCGACGGCCGCCATAACCGCAGCTTCCGCATGATGGGCATCCATCGCATGCTGCTGCACGCGCAGCGGCTGGCGTTCACCCATCCGGGCAGCGGCGAGCGCTTGCGCGCGACGGCGCCGCCGGACGCGGAATTCGCCAAGGCGCTGGC
This sequence comes from Lysobacter gummosus, assembly GCF_001442805.1. Lineage (NCBI taxonomy): Bacteria > Pseudomonadati > Pseudomonadota > Gammaproteobacteria > Lysobacterales > Lysobacteraceae > Lysobacter > Lysobacter gummosus. The sequence continues at coordinate 448,323 of NZ_CP011131.1, forward strand.
CTTGTTCGGTCGGGTCGAACTGGATTGACGCGGAGGCGGCCGGATTCGGCCGCGGCGGGGATGAGTGAGTTCATCCCCGCGCGTGAGGTTCAGCGATGCGGCGGAGGCGGCGCCTGCCGGTAGATGATCTTCGGCTGGGTGGCGCGCTGGATCGCGGCGTTGGTCAGATCCAGCAGCACCGCGCCGCCGAGCGCCTGCCCGGTGCTGGAGCGCGCGCCCTGCTGCGGGTAGCCGTTGTTCTGATAGTCGTCGTAAGGGCTGGCATTGCCCGGGTAGCCGTTGTTCTGGCGGTAGCCGTTGGACGGGTAGGCGCCTTGCGGGTAGTCGCTGTTCTGCCGGTAGCTGCTGCGCGAGCTCTCTTCGCGCGCGCGGGCCCGTTCTTCATACAGATAGCGTTCTTCGGGCGTGGCGAACTGCATGTCGTTGCCGTAGCCCGTCGAGGGCCGGTTGTAGGCCGCGCCGGCGCCGGTGTCGGGCATGGCGTTGGCGGCGTTCTGCATCTGCTGCAGCAAGCGGGTCTGCTGTTCGGTGAACTGGCCCAGGATGCGTTGATCGGTGGCGTTGGCGGGGCGGCCGACCAGGGATTCGGCGACCGACTGCGCCGACTGCGTCATCCGCCGCTGGAACTGCGGATTGGCGATGTTGCGCATGTTGTTGTTGACGTTGGCCGGGTCGTAGCGCTGATCGATGGTCTGCGCAGACAACGCCGGCGCGGCCAGGATCAGGGCGGCCAGCAGCGGCAGGGCCGGCGATTTGCGTCGCGGCGATGGGGGCAGGCGCTTCATGCGGGTTCCTCCTTGGACCGGTCCGGGCATGGTCCCCCCGTGGCCCAGCCGCGTCAACGACGGCCGCCGCCGGCCGGCCCGGAGCCGCGCCGCGGCGGGTTTTGCCGCATCGCGCGCGCCGGCCGCTGTGAGCCCGGTCGCGCCGTCAACGGTGCGTAATGGACGAAATGCCGTCGCCGACTACAATCCCAGGCGGAGGAAAGCATGGCTATCACGATTCCCGAGCAGGAATTGGTCGAGCGTTTCGTACGTTCGACCGGCCCGGGCGGGCAGAACGTCAACAAGGTCGCAACAGCGGTGGAACTGCGCTTCGATATCGCGCAGTCGCCTTCGCTGCCCGACGCCGTGCGCGAGCGCCTGCTGACCAAGCGCGACCGGCGGGTGACCGGCGAGGGCGTGCTGGTGATCAGCGCGCAGCGTTTCCGCACCCAGGATCGCAACCGCCAGGATGCGCGCGAGCGTCTGGCGGCGTTCGTAGACAGCGGCCTGCGCGCGCCCAAGCCGCGCATCGCCACCAAACCCAGCCGTGCCGCCAAGGAGCGCCGGATCGGGGCCAAGAAAGAACGCGGCGCGACCAAGCGCAATCGTTCGCAAACCGATTGGGACTGACACGGAGCGTGCATGCCAGTTGATCCGAACGCCAAGCCTTCCCTTCCGCCCGACGCCGACGGCGTGGTGCTGCGGCTGCCGCCCAATGTGCCGCAGGTCAGGCGCAACCGCCTGACCCGCTGGATCGGCCGCAGCATCCTGCGCATCGGCGGCTGGCGCATGGTCGGCAAGTTTCCCGACATCCCGCGCGCGGTGCTGATCGGCGCGCCGCATTCGTCCAACTGGGACGGCGTGTGGGGCTTCGCGGCCAAGGCCGCGATGGGCCTGGACGTGAAGATCATCGCCAAGGATTCGCTGTTCCGGGTGCCGCTGCTGGGCGTGCTGTTGCGGCGGATGGGGGTGATCCCGATCAACCGCAGCGCCGCGCATGGGGTGATCGAGCAGGCCACCTCGATGATCCGCGGCGCCGAGCGTTTCTGGCTGGGCATCGCCCCGGAAGGCACGCGCAAGGCGGTGGAGCGCTGGAAGGCCGGGTTCTGGAAGATCGCCAAGGCCGCCGATGTGCCGGTGGTGCCGGCGTATTTCCACTACCCGGACAAGATCATCGGGATCGGCGACATGTTCCATCTGGGCGAGGACATGGACGCGGACATGCGGCGGATTCGCGATTGGTACAAGCCGTGGCAGGGCAAGCATCACGGCACTGTTTGAGGGCTTGCTGGACGTCTTTGAAGACTAGGTTCGTCATTCCCGCGAAAGCGGGAATCCAGTGACTTCAAACGTTCTCGCACGAAAGGCACTGGATTCCCGCTTTCGCGGGAATGACGAGCGAAAGCGCAACGCGGGAATTCAAAAGCCCGTTTCGCTCAGTCCGCCGCCGCCACGCGCCGCCGCCGCCGCGGCGTCTTCGCCGGCTCATCCGGCCCGATCTGCTCCAACTGCACGCGCAGGTCGTGCAGGGTGGTGAGGATGTGTTCCGACAGCAGCCGGCTCACCAGGGCCGCATCGCGCTGCAGCCAGGCCTGGAGAATGGCGCGGTGCTCGCTGGCCGCGCGCGCTTCGCGTCCGGCCGGTTCCAGGTGCTTGCGCACATAGCGTTCGGCCAGCACCTGCAGGCGCTCGACCAGTTGCGCGGTGATCTGGCGTCCGCCCGGGCGCACCAGCGCCAGATGGAAGCTGCGATTGAAGCGCACCACCGCGTGGGCGTCGTCGGTGCCGGCGTTTTCCAGCGCCGCCAGCGCCGCACGCGCGGCGGCGTGCTCGCTGTCGTCGGCGGCCAGACTGGCGTCGGCGGCGGCCTCGGGTTCGATCTTCAGGCGCAGCGCGAACACTTCCTCGGCCTCGTTCGAGGTCAGCGCCGGAACGAAGAAACCGCGATTGGGATGCGAGGCCAGCAGGCCCTGCTGTTCCAGTCGGCCCAGCGCCTCGCGCAGCGGAATCTTGCTGATCCCCAGTTCCTCCGCCAGCAGTTCCTGGCGGATCGGCGCGAGCGGCGGAATCTGCGTCGACAGAATCCGTTCGCGGACCACTTCGAAGGCTTGGTCGGACAGCGAACGGGGCACGATGCTCATGCGGTCAGTCTACCCAACCGCCGGCCGCGCTCTACTCCCGTCGCGACGCGAGCCCCGCCGGGCCCCGGCAGACCGTTCGTCGGCGCGGCGCCTGCCCAGCGCCCGGACACGCCAAGCCTGGACCTGAATCACGGAATCGGTGGCTTATCGCTATATCGTATACGTTATACCGATTAGCAGCTTTCCGTGTCGTCGCTATGACACGCAGGGGGAAGGCCGCGGCAGATCGGGCGATCCAGGCCATGAGGGTGGCCGTCGCCGACAGCGGATTCACGCAGCCTGGCCGCTCAGCGGCCGCGCCGGCGCGTGTCCGCGCCCGGTGCCGGTGCGACCGGCCGGGTCGCGTCCCATCGATCGCGGATCCGCGCCGGTCTCCTGCACCGCCGTCGCTCCGTGGGCCCGCGCGGCCGCCGCACGCGCGTACGACGCCGGAGAGCCGACCGCCATCCAACCCGTCCGATCGCTAGCCCGTCCTTGCCAGGCCGCATCCGCAAGGCCGCATTCGTAAGGCCTCACCGCCGCAAGGCGAGACACCACTCCACCACCGGCCCGCCGCGCCGCGCATTCGCGCGGGCGCCGCCGTGCGCCGTCATTGCATTGAAAGGAGATCGTCGATGTCCTTCGTACCCAAACCGACCCAGGCGTTGTTGTTCGGCCTGGCCGTCGCCGCCGCGAGTTTCCTCAGTTACGCCCTGCCGTGGGCGTCGATGATCGAGCCGGCACAACCCGCCGCGCCCGCGCCCGTCGCCCATGCCACGGTAAGCCCGCATGCCGGCGGCACCGCCGCGAGCTCGCAAGGCTCCGCCCCGCGCGCGCAACCTTCGCTGCAAGGCGCATCGCGCCGGCAACCGGCGACCGAGCGCCAGTTGTTCGGCGAACATCAACAAGATCGCGCGCTGGCCCCGGCGCGCCGCGCGCCGCAGCAACCGTTCCTGGTCGATCGCCGCGACAGCGCCTACGACGGCGCCGCATTGCGCCGCGATCTGCTGCGCCGGCCCTCGTTCGCGCGCACCTCGCCGGCGCTCAAGGCCGCGGCCTGCGACGTCAACGCTTTCGGCGCGCTCAGCGGCGCGGCGCTGGTCAGCGCGGTCAAGGCTGCCAGCGCGGATTGCATCAACCAGTTGTTCGGTGTCACCGGCGCCAATGCCTACGCGACGTTCCGCGAAGCGCAGATGGTCAGCATCGCCAGCGCCTTCGCCACCTCGGCGCGCGGCTACGACGGCAGCAACGCCGACAGCACCTTGCAACTGGTGTTGTTCCTGCGCGCCGGCTATTACGTGCAGTACTACGACAGCAGCGTCGGCGCCTACGGCAACGCGCTGCGCGACGCGATCCGTCCGGCCCTGGACGCGTTCGCCGCCAACGCCAACTTCGGCCGGGTCAACGACGTCCACGGCGAGGTGCTGGCCGAGTACGTCACCCTGATCGACAGTTCGACCGAAAATGCGCGCTATGTGTACGTGGTCAAGCGTTTGCTCGACAGCTACAACAGCGGCTACAACGCGTATTACTGGATGAAGGTGGCGGTCAACAACGCCTACACCGTGACCTTCCGCGGCCACCAGGATGCGGCCTTCCGCGCCCTGGTGCAGTCCGACAGTTCGATCGTCGAGACCTTGTACAACTTCGCCGACCGCAACTTCGCCATGCTCGGCCAGGACAACGATTACCTGGTCGCCAACGCCGGCCGCGAGCTGGGGCGGTTCCTGCAATACGACGGCGCGCTGAAGACGCTGGCGCGCGCGCGGGTCAAGACCTTGCTCGACCGCTCCGCGGTCACCGGCCCTACCGCGCGCCTGTGGGTGGGTGTCGGCGAAATGGCCGACTACTACGACGCTGGCAACTGCGCGCAGTACGGCCTGTGCGATTTCGTCGCGCGGGTGCAGGCGGCGGCGCTGCCGATCCAGCACACCTGCAGCGCGACGCTGCGTCTGCGCGCGCAGTCGATGAGCGCGGCCGAACTGGCCTCGACCTGCGCCACGGTGGCCGGGCAGGAAACCTATTTCCACCGCGAGCTCGCCACCGGCGGCGTGCCGGTCGCCGGCGACGGCAATGCCAGCCTGGAAATGGCTGTGTTCGACAGCAGCGACGACTACGCCATCTATGCCGGTGCGATCTACGGCATCGACACCAACAACGGCGGCATGTACCTGGAAGGCAATCCGTCCTTGCCCGGCAACCAGGCGCGCTTCATCGCCTACGAGGCCGAGTGGCTGCGTCCGCAGACCTTCGAAATCTGGAACCTGACCCACGAGTATGTGCATTACCTGGACGGCCGCTTCGACATGTGGGGCGATTTCGCCGCGGCGATGAAGCAAAAGACCGTGTGGTGGGTCGAAGGCTTCGCGGAATATATGTCCTACCGCTATCGCGGCGTGGTCAACGACGGCGCCCAGGCCGAAGCCGCGCGCGGGACCTATGCGCTCAGCCGCGTCTACCAGAACGATTACAACAGCGGCCAGACCCTGGTGTATCGCTGGGGCTATCTGGCGGTGCGCTTCATGTTCGAACAGCGCCGCGATCAGGTGAACGCGATCCTGGGGTATTTCCGCCCCGGCAACTACAGCGGCTACGCCACCTACATGGGCGGCATCGGCGCGAGCAACGACGCGGCCTTCAGCGCCTGGCTGCCGTGCGTGGCCCAGCCCGATGCGCCGGGTTGCGGCACCACGCCGAACCAACCGCCGGTGGCGGGCTTCAACTTCGCCGCCAGCGGCTTGCGGGTGGACTTCAGCGATACCTCCACCGATGCCGACGGCCGCATCGTCGCGCGCAGCTGGAACTTCGGCGACGGCAGCACCTCGACCGCGGCCAATCCCAGCAAGACCTATGCCGCGGCCGGCAGCTACAGCGTGCAGCTCACCGTCACCGACGATCGCGGCGCCAGCCGCAGCACCACGCGCACGGTGACCGTCAGCGACGCCGGCCTGCCCGAGTGCGTGGGCAGCGACATCCGCGTGCTGGGCAAGAACTGCACGCGCAGCAATGTGTCGGGCACGGTCGGCAACTACACCTACTTCTATCTGTACGTACCGGCCGGAACCGCGCAATTGCGCATCGACGTGGCCGGCGGCAGCGGCAACGCCAATCTTTACGTCAGCACCCGCAACTGGGCGACGCGCGAGTCGTATGAGTACCGGTCGACCAATGCGGGCAACACCGAGTCGGTGACGATTTCGCAGCCGTCGGCCGGGTACGTCTATGTCAGCTTGTATGGCGTGACTGCGTTCAATGGCGTGCGGGTGACTACGCGCTACTGAGCGGCCCTTGCCTCAACCTCACCCCGCCCGAACGCATAGCGTTCGGGCGGTTCGGTGCCGCGCGAGCCGATGGCTCGCAAGCAGCGGCCCCTCTCCCCGCTATGCGGGAGAGGGGCTATAAGCGGCTCAGCGCATACCCGCAGGGCGCCACGCTTCCCTTCTCCCGCTTGCGGGAGAAGGTGCCCCGAAGGGGCGGATGAGGGCGCGCTCAGCGATCCGACTGCCCGGTCGCGTAGTAATCCCCGCGCACGAACAAATCCGGCTGGATCAACTCGGTGAACGCGCGCGCCTGCGGCGACAGGTACTTGCCCTTGCGCACCACCACGCCATAACTGCGCGATGGGAAATACTCGGCCAGCGAACGCGCCGACAACCGCGAACGATCGGCATCGGTCAGGCAGATCGCGGTGACGATGCTGATCCCCAGGCCCATCGCCACGTACTGCTTGATCACTTCCCAGCCGCCGACTTCCAGCGCGACGGTGTAGGGCACCCGGTTCTGCTGGAACACCACATCGACCATGCGATAGGTGGTCAAGCGCTGCGGCGGCAGGATCAGGCCGAACGGACTCAGGTCCTGCAGGGTCACCCGGTCGAGCTTGGCCAGCGGATGGTCGCGCGGGGTGATCAGCATCGGCTCGAACCGGTAGACCGGCGCGTAGCTGAGGTCGCCGGGCACGTCGAGCATCGAACCCACCGCCAGGTCGACCGCGTCCGATCTGAGCAGGTCCAGCCCGCCCGCCCCGGTGACGTTGTGCAGGGTCATGCGCACTTCCGGGTGCGCGGCGCGAAACGCTTCCACGATCTTCGGCAGCAGATACAGGATGGTCGAGCTGCCGGCGGCGACGTTGAGATCGCCCGCGTCCAGGCCGCGGATGCGCTCGCGGAAGGCGCCGTCCAGGCTGTCCAGGCCCTCGACCAGGGGTCGGGCCAGTTCGTACAGCTCCTGGCCCTCGCGGGTCAGGGTCAGGCGGCGGCCGCTGCGCTCGAGCAGGCGCACCCCCATTTCGCGCTCCAGCGCCTGCAACTGCAGGGTCACCGCCGGCTGACTGAGGTACAGAGCCTCAGCGGCACGTGAGACTGAGCCCAGCCGCGCGGTCTGGCAGAACGCCCGCAGGGGCTTCAGCCGATCCCCTTTGTATGCAAATCGCGGACTTAGCGAGCGCGTCGTGGCCACATGAAAGTCATATATAAGCTAAGCAAATGATATGCATTGAAAAAACTTGATTGTCAAATACAAGACGGCGCCGCATGGTCTGGGTCCAGGGACACGCTCGTTGGGAGCGGTCCCCATCCCCACAGGAGTCGCACCATGTCGGCAGTGATCGCGCAGTGGCAGGACCATCCCGGGCAACGTCAGCCGGGTGGCGGCATCGAGCTCACGGCCCAGTCGGCCGGGCAGGACGCTCTGCTGACCCCGGCCGCTCTCGAATTCCTGGCCGTACTGCATCGCCGTTTCGAACCCGCCCGCCAGGCCCGCCTGGCCGCGCGCAAACAACGCCAGGCGTTCTTCGACGCCGGCGGCCTGCCCGATTTCCGCGACGACACCGCCGCGATCCGCAATACCGCCTGGCGCGTCGCGCCGCTGCCGACCGCGCTGCTCGACCGCCGCGTCGAGATCACCGGCCCGGTCGATCCGAAGATGGTCATCAACGCGCTGAACTCCGGCGCGAAGGTGTACATGGCCGATTTCGAGGACAGCACCGCGCCGACCTGGGACAACCTGCTGACCGGCCAGCGCTCGCTGCGCAAGGCCGTCGCCGGCACCCTGGACTGGTCGTCGCCCGACGGCGCCAAGCACTACACCCTCAAGCCCTTCGAAGAGCAGGCCGTGCTGATGGTGCGCCCGCGCGGCTGGCACCTGGACGAGAAGCACGTGCGCATCGACGGCGCGCCGATGTCGGGCAGCCTGTTCGACCTGGGCCTGTTCGCCTTCCACAACGCGCAGGCGCTCGCCGCGCTCGACCGCGGCCCGTATTTCTACCTGCCCAAGCTGCAGTCGATGGAAGAGGCGCAGCTGTGGAACGAGGTCATCGGCCACGTCGAAACCGAACTCGGCCTTGCGCCGGGGCAGATCAAGGTCACCGTGCTGATCGAGACCTTGCCCGCCGTGTTCGAGATGGACGAAATCCTGCACGCGCTGCGCACCCGCATCGCCGGCTTGAACTGCGGCCGCTGGGACTACGTGTTCTCGTACATCAAGACCTTCCGCGCGCACCGCGACAAGGTGCTGCCCGAGCGCGGCCAGGTGACCATGACCCAGCCGTTCCTGCGCGCCTATTCGGAACTGCTGATCCAGACCTGCCACAAGCGCGGCGCCCACGCGATGGGCGGCATGGCCGCGCAGATTCCGATCAGCGGCGATGAAGCCGCCAACGAAGCCGCGCTGGCCAAGGTCCGCGCCGACAAGCTGCGCGAAGTCACCGCCGGCCACGACGGCACCTGGGTCGCGCATCCGGCGCTGATCCCGCTGGCGATGCGCATCTTCGACGAGCGCATGCCGACCCCGCACCAGCAGCACGTGCTGCGCGAGGACGTGCTGATCATCCGCGAGGATCTGATCAAGCCGTCCTTCGGCACCATCACCCGCGCCGGTTTCGAGGGCAACGTCGAGGTGTGCGTGCGCTATCTGGCGGCGTGGCTGGAAGGCAACGGCTGCGTGCCGATCCACTGGCTGATGGAAGACGCGGCCACCGCCGAAATCGCCCGCACCCAGCTGTGGCAGTGGCTGCACGCCGACGGCCTGTTCCTCGACGACGGCACGCCGCTGGATTTCGCTTTGCTCGAACGCGCGCTGATCGGCCTGCCGAGCAAGCTCGCCGACCGCTCGAAGCTGCCGGGCGGTTCCAAGCTCGACGAAGCCATCGCGATGCTCGACCAGCTCACCCATGCCGACACGCTGGAAGAGTTCCTGACCCTGCCGGCTTACGAACGCATCGACTGAACGCCGCTGCCGCCGTCGAAAACGATTGACGCCACTACCCCACGTCCAACACGACCCACACGCTAAGGAATCGAAGTCATGAGCCACACGCTGCCGACCGCCGATCAACTCCGCCAGGACTGGGCGACCAATCCGCGCTGGGCCGGCATCACCCGCCCGTATTCGGCCGAAGACGTGGTGCGCCTGCGCGGCACGGTGCCGGTCGAGCACACCATCGCCAAGCTCGGCGCCAACAAGCTGTGGACCTCGCTGCACACGGAGGACTTCGTCAACGCGCTCGGCGCGCTGACCGGCAACCAGGCCATGCAGCAGGTCAAGGCCGGGCTCAAGGCGATCTATCTGTCGGGCTGGCAGGTCGCCGCCGACGCCAACATCGCCGGCGAGATGTACCCCGACCAGTCGCTGTACCCGGCCAACTCGGTGCCGCAGGTCGTGCGCCGCATCAACAACACCCTGCTGCGCGCCGATCAGATCCAGTGCGCGGAAGGCACCGGCGACATCGACTTCCTGCAGCCGATCGTGGCCGACGCCGAAGCCGGCTTCGGCGGCGTGCTCAACGCCTTCGAGCTGATGAAGGGCATGATCGAGGCCGGCGCCTCGGGCGTGCATTTCGAAGACCAGCTGGCCTCGGTCAAGAAGTGCGGCCACATGGGCGGCAAGGTGCTGGTGCCCACGCGCGAAGCGGTCGAGAAGCTGGTCGCCGCGCGCCTGGCCGCCGACGTCATGGGCGTGCCGACCCTGATCGTCGCGCGCACCGACGCCGAAGCCGCCGACCTGCTGACCGCCGACATCGATCCCAACGATCAGCCCTTCACCACCGGCGAGCGCACCAACGAAGGGTTCTACAAGACCCGCAACGGCCTGGATCAGGCGATCAGCCGCGGTCTGGCTTACGCGCCTTACGCCGATCTGGTCTGGTGCGAAACCGGCAAGCCGGACCTGGAGTTCGCGCGCAAGTTCGCGCAGGCCATCCACGCCAAGTTCCCGGGCAAGCTGCTGGCCTACAACTGCTCGCCGAGCTTCAACTGGAAGAAGAATCTGGACGACGCCACCATCGCCAAGTTCCAGAAGGAAATCGCCAGCTACGGCTACAAGTTCCAGTTCATCACCCTGGCCGGTTTCCACAGCCTGAATTACGGCATGTTCAACCTGGCCCACGGCTATGCGCGCCGGCAGATGAGCGCGTTCGTGGAACTGCAGGAAGCCGAGTTCGCCGCGGCCGAGAAGGGCTTCACCGCGGTCAAGCATCAGCGCGAGGTCGGCACCGGTTATTTCGACGCGGTGACTCAGACCATCCAGGGTGGGCAATCGTCCACGGTGGCGCTGAAGGGCTCGACCGAGGAAGAACAGTTCCACGACGCGAAGAAGGCCGCGGCCTGAGTCGGCCGGTTCCTTCCGCCTGACCCGGACAGGTTCAGGCCGGCGCTCTAACCGCGAGGGGCGGTGGGCGCCGGGCCTGATCGCCACCCCGGGATACGGCATAGAAGCGAAGGGCTCTGAGAGGAGCCCTTCGTCGTTTTGGAGACCGGCGCGTTCATCATTTAGAACGGAGTTTTTCTCCCTCTCCCTCTCCCTCTCCCTCTCCCGCGCCCCGAAGGAAGTCACCTTGGGTGGCAAGCGGGAGCGGGGCTCAAGATAGGCATGTCGATGGTCCGCGACGGCACTCTTCCGCACGCCGGCCCGCCACCTCCGTCCGTCGGCATCGCATCGGCCAACGTCCCGCCCGCCGCATTCGCGCCATTACCATGTTGCAAGTGCGAAACGCTGCGTATTCGTAAAATCGTAATGCCCTTGCGGCACGTGGATTAGGCGCTGAATGCGTCGATCCGACAGTGGCCGTTTTGACCCCCTGGCGGCGTTAGCTGCTCAGACCAGGTGCTATCCTGCCGACAAGGCTCCACAGGACGTGGGGGTGCGGGGAGATCGGAATGAATCGCGACACGGCGGCGCCTGCAGTGGGCCGCGAGACCGACAATTCGACTGCGACCGCGGCGCCGACGGACGTGGCGATGGCGGTGCTGACGCCGGGCGAATTCGAGCTGTTCGCCGAGATCGGCCGGCCGCGCCGGATCGAAGCCGGACAGGTGCTGTTCCGCCGCGGCGAGTTGGGCACCACCATGTTCGTGATCGCGCGCGGCGCGATCATCCTCGACTTCGGCGACGACCTGGTCACCAAGCGTCTGGGCGTGCGCGAATTCTTCGGCGAGCTCGGCCTGCTGATCGGCGATCACGCCCGCAGCGCGGACGCGATCGCGGCCACCGACGGTCTGCTGGTGGAACTGCGCCATGAAGAATTCCAGCGTCTGGTCGATCGCGACCCGTCCCTGGTTTCCTACTTCCTGCGCCGCGCGATCATGCGCGTGGTGCTCAACGAGCAAAGCCTGATCCGCCGCCTGCGCCGCCGCAACCAGGATCTGGAAGCCGCGCTCGACAGTCTTTACGCCACCACCCACCAGCTCAACCAGACCGAAGAGCTGATCCGCACCGACGACCTCACCGGCCTGTACAACCGCCGCGGCCTGACCTTGCACCTGCAGGAAGCGCGCGCGGTCGGCATGGCCGAGACGATGGGGCTGGTGCTGATCGACTGCGACCGCTTCAAGCAGGTCAACGACGACCACGGCCATCTGGCCGGCGATCGCGTGCTGCAGAGCGTGGCCAACATCCTGCGCTCGGTGGCCGGGCCGGAAGACATCGCCTGCCGTCTGGGCGGGGATGAATTCTGTCTGTTGGTCGCCGCGCGCACGCGCCAGGACGTGATGCGCTTCGCCGACTTCATCGTCCACACCGTGCACGGGCTGCTGATGATCCCGCAGTCGCCGCCGACCATCTGCCCGGTCAGCGTCGGCGCCTGTCTGATCAGCTCCAAGCACGAATGGAACGACTGGTACGCCCACGCCGACGCCGCGCTCTATCAGGCCAAGCGCCTGGGCGGCAATCGCGTGCAATGGCAGGACGCCGAACTGACGCCGGCATGAGCCACGCCGACAAGGATGCCGCGATGAACGACGCTCACCGACCCAATGCCGAAGGTCCGCAGCTGCGAACGCTGCTGCTGACCGACCTGTGCGACTCGACTACCCTGGTCGAGCGCCTCGGCGACGGGCCGGCGGCCGATCTGTTCCGCGAACACGACCGTCTGGTGCTGGTCCTGCAGCAGCGCTGGCGCGGCCGCCTGATCGATCGCTCCGACGGCCTGCTGCTGTTGTTCGAGCGGCCCATCGACGGCCTCGGCTTCGCCCTGGACTACGCCCGCGGACTGCGCGAGATGGGCACGGCGCGCAAACTCGACCTCAAGGCGCGCGCCGGACTGCACGTCGGCGAAGTGCTGACCTGGCGCAACAGCGACGAGGCGGTGAAGGTCGGCGCCAAGCCGGTGGAAGTCGAAGGCCTGGCCAAGCCGATGGCCGGCCGATTGATGGCGACCGCGCGCCCCGGCCAGATCCTGCTGTCCGCCGTGGCCGAGCCGCTGGCGCATCGCGCCGCGCGCGAACTGGGCGAACGCGGCCAGCAACTGCTGTGGAAATCGCACGGGCGCTGGCGCTTCAAGGGCGTGCCCGAGCCGCAGGAAATCTATGAAGTCGGCGAACCCGGCATCGCCCCGCTGCGCGCGCCGCCCAACGGCCCCAAGGCCTGGCGCGATGTGCCGCTGTGGCGGCGGCCGGCCGCGCTCGCCGCCGAGATCGCGGTGCTGGCGATGATCGGCACCGGCGTGTGGTTCGCGACCCGGCCGCAGCCGGCGATCGCCTTCAACCAGCGCGACTGGGTGGTGGTCGGCGATCTGCGCAACCTCACCGGCCAGGGCGTGCTCGACGATTCGCTGGAACAGGCCTTTCGCATCAGCCTGGAGCAGTCGCGTTACGTCAACGTGCTGTCGGACCTGAAAGCGCGCGACACCCTCGAGCGCATGCAGCGCAAACCCGACACCGTGCTCGATCGCGCGGTGGCCTCGGAGATCGCCCTGCGCGACGGCGCGCGCGCGGTGATCCTGCCGACCGTGGCCGAAGTCGGCGGCCGCGTGCGGGTCAGCGCGGAAGTCATCGACCCGCACACCCAGACCACCGTCTACGCCGAATCCGCCGACGGCACCGGCGCGAATTCCACCCTCGGCTCGATCGACACCGTGACCGCCGCGCTGCGCGAAAAGCTCGGCGAGGCGATGAAGTCGATCGAACGCGATTCCGAACCGCTGCCGAAGGTCGCCACTTCCAATCTCGACGCGCTGCGCGCCTATGCGCTGGGCCTGAAGGCCTACGCCAGCCGCCAATACCCCGAGGCGTTGCAATATTTCCAACGCGCGATCGACATCGATCCGAAGTTCGCCCTGGCCTATCTGGGCGCATTGCGCGTGCACACCGGCGCGGTCGACAGCCGCATGGGCCGGCCGTTCCTGGACAAGGCGGTGTCGCTGCGCGATCACCTGCCGCCGCGCGACGGGCTGTATCTGGACGGCTGGGTCGCCGAATTCGGCCCGCATCCGAGCGCGCAGGCGCCGGCGAAATGGAAACTGCTCGCGACCTTGTACCCGGATTACTACGGCGGCCACTACAACTATGCGTGGGCCTCGTTCCTGGTCAACGATTTCGGCGAGGCGCTGCGCTTCGCCAAGGCCGCCTCGGTGCCGCAGAACGCGTTTCGCGGCAACGCGGTAGAGCTCAGCGCGCGGGTGCAGCTGGCGCAGGAACAGTACGCGTCGGCGCTGCGCAGTTTCGAGCAGGCCGCGAAGATCGAGCGCTACGGCCCCAATCGTCGCCACGCCGCCGCGCTGGCGGTGATGAAGCGGTTCAAGGAGGCCGATACGCTGCTGAGCCAGTTGCCTACCGGCACCTTGCTCAAGGCCGACGTCACCAACGAGTTCGAGCGCATTTCGGTGCCGGTCGATCAGGGCCAGTGGGATCGCGCCCGCGAGGTCGCCGATCGCGCCGCCGAGGCGGCGCGCAAGGCCACGCCCTTGCTCGCGGACGAATTCGAGCTGATCCGGCTGTCGGTGCTGTCGTTGCAAAAGCCGCGTTCGGTAGACGCGGCGCGCTTCGAAGCGGTGCTGCGTTCCTCGCTGGAAGGCGCGCGCGACGTCAGCAACCGCGACCGCAACATTCAGTTGTTCCACGCGCTGGCCGCCGCCTACATGACCCAGCGCGAGGGCCTCAGCGCGATCGCCGCGCGCTGGCTGCCTGAGCTGGAAAAGGTGTCGGCGGACATCGACGACCCGATGGCCAGGCAACTGCTGCAGGTGGTGCGCGCCGGCCAACTGCGCCTGCAGGGCCAGCCCGAGGCCGCGGTGAAGATGCTGCGTCCGCTGCTGGCGGACGGGCGCGAACTGTTCCAGGTCCGGGTGGCGCTGCGCGACGCGCTGCTCGCCGCCGGCCAGGACGAACAGGCCGCGTTGGAATCGAAATGGATCGCCGGTCATCGCGGCCGGGCGTATATGGAAGCCGCCGGCGATCTGGCGCTGCAGACGGTCAACGTCGCCGATACGAACCTGGCGGCCGGCGCGATGAGCCGGGGCGGCCAAGTCGTCGCTAACAGTCGCTGACAAACCCGATCATTTTCCTCTCCGCTGGCCGCCTAAGGTGACGTCTTTCGGGGCGGGGAGGAGAGGCCGCGCTTGTGAGCCAATGGCTCGCGCTCAGCATCCACTCACCCCGCTGGCGGGGTGAGTGAATTCATCAAAACTCTTGCCACCAGGCTTCGTCAGAAGCGCTCAATGGGGTTTCAGGCCGTCGGGTTTCCGTCGCCCGAGACGCTCTTCAGGAAGTCGCCGACCCGGCCGGCTTCGAAGGCATGCGGATTGTTGTGATTGCCGGCGGCGGTGAGCAGGCGCTGCAACTCCTCGCGCGCGGCCTGGATCTCCTCCTTGGACGCGATCTTCTGCGTCTCCATGCAGGCGAAGGACGTGGTGGCGTCGCCGGCGGGCGCAGCGGTCTTGCCCTGCGCGCCCGGAGCGGGCGCCTTGTATCCAAGCTCGGCGAGCGCCGCGCCGGGATTCTTGTGGAAGGAATCGCGGAATTGATCGTCGCTGCTGAGCAGCTCGAGCAACTTGTCCACGACGGCCGGGTCGAGCCCCGGGTGACCTGATGAATTTGCCATGTTTGGTTCCATTCCCCTGTGCAATGCCCACTCGGGGCGTGACGAGCGTCGAATCTAACCCTGAGGGGTTAACGAGACAACCACGCGGAACAGGTCAAATCGGTGACGACGGATGATCTGTGGAGGCCCTTTTCGCGCTCAGCGTCGAATTTAGATCGTGTTGTCTCGGCACATTCTTCGTTGTTCATGTGCCTGTCCGCCCATCGCGACGGCGGTCGCCGCGTTATTCTGAACGCCGTTTCGGCCCGCGCGATGCGCGTTCCGTGTGTCCACCGTCGGCCGAGCGGCCGGCAAGGAAAAGCTGAATGCGAATCCGTCGTTGCGCGATCGTGTTTCTGGAACCGCGCGAAGAGGTCGCCTTCGATCTGGACTCGTTGCTCGGCGGCGGCGCCGGCCTGCGCCGGACGCGACGTTGGCTGGCCCTGGCCGCGCATCTGGACGGCGAGGTCGAAGTCGACGCAGCGCAGCGCGAGTGCCTCGGCCGGCTCAGTCCGGTGGCCTGGTGCGAGTGCGACGAACTGGCCGACGCGGAGACGGTCGATCGATTGCTGGCGCTGGGGCTGCTGATCGCGCAGGACGGCCCGGCCCATGCCGCGCATCGCGAACGCGACGAGGCCGTGCGCGCTGCGTACTGGTGGCCGCCGGCGGCGATCGCGCACCGGCTGGGGCGCTGGCACGGCCTGGACAGCGCGGCGGCGATGGAGACTGGGCAGATGAGCACCGCCGTCGAAATCCGTCGCAAGCTCGGCGCGCCGCCGGCGCATGTGATCGAACGCGCCGCCCCGGAATCGCGGCAGCGCTTGCCGCGCGTGGACGACAACGAGTTCGATCGCCTGCTCGCCCGCCGCGCCACCTGCCGCAACTTCGACGCCGCGCGCGCGTTGTCGCAGCCGGTGTTCGCGCGAATGCTGCAGCGGGTGTTCGCCGCGCAGGCGCAGGTGCGGATCGAGGACGACACCGTGTTTCTGAAGAAACACACCCCATCCGGCGGCGGCCTGCATGCGACCGAGGCGTATCTGATCGTGCGCAACGTCGAAGGCGTCGCGCCGGGGCTGTATCACTACCATCCCACCGAACACGCGCTGGAGCCGATGCCGCCGCCGGCGCAGCCCTTGGCCGAATTCGCTTTGTGCGCCTTGGCCGGCCAGCACTGGTTCGCCGACGCGCCGGTGCTGGCGGTGCTGGCGCCGCGCTACGCGCGCAGCTTCTGGAAGTATCGCGACCACGCCAAGGCCTATCGCGCGCTGGTGCTGGACGTCGGCCATCTGTCGCAGACCTTGTATCTGAGCGCGACCGAGCAGGGTCTGGGCGCGTTCGTGACCTCGGCGATCAACGAGGTCGATATCGAGCAGGCCTTCGGCTTTGACCCGCTGGTCGAAGGCCCCCTGGCGATCTGCGGCTTCGGTTGGCGCAGCGAGCGCATGCGGATCAGCGAGTTCGACCCAACCGAAGAGGTCTGGAAAAAAACGCCCGAGCAAGATTAAGACAAGGCAGTACCAACCGCGCCAAAAACCAAGCGACTCTCCGCTTCGGGCTTCGGGCTTCGGGCTTCGGGCCTCTGCGTTTTTGCTCGTCATTCCCGCGAACGCGGGCTCCGCTTTACTTCGACGGAGCCGAACATCCAGCGACTTCAAACGTTCTCGCACGAAAGGCACTGGATGTTCGGCTCCGCCAAAGTAAAGCGTAGCCCGCTTTTTCCAGATCGCTTCGAAATATGCTCATCGCTCCCGCCACGCAAAGACCCCGACAACACCTCGTTCAACCCCACCCGCAACACAGCATGCCAACCCCCATCAAGACGCCGCCGGCGCGCTGATGTCATCCTGCCCTCATCCTCCCGATGGACGCCGACAACGCCATGTGGCCCGATAACCGTATCCAGACGCTGTTCGGAATCGACCTGCCCATCGTGCAAGCGCCGATGGCCGGACCTACCCAGGCCGAGATGGTGATCGGCGCGGCCCAGGCCGGCGCCCTGGGTTCGCTGCCATGCGCGATGCTGAGCCCGCAGCAGGTACGCGAGCAATGTGCGTCGATCCGCGCCGTCACCGATGCGCCGCTGAATCTGAATTTCTTCTGCCACCAGCCGCGCGCGGCCGATCCGGCGCGCGAAGCGGCCTGGCGCGAACGCCTGGCCGGGTATTACCGCGAGTACGGCCTCGACCCGGCGATGCCGGTCGCGCCGAGCGCGCGCGCGCCGTTCGACGAGCCGTGGTGCGAACTGCTCGAAGAACTGCGGCCCCAGGTGGCGAGCTTTCACTTCGGCCTGCCCGAACCGCGGCTGCTCGAGCGCGTGCGCGCCAGCGGCGCGCGCATCGTTTCGTCGGCGACGACGGTCGATGAAGCGCGCTGGCTGGAACAGCGCGGTTGCGACGCGATCATCGCGCAGGGCGCGGAAGCCGGCGGCCATCGCGGCGTGTTTCTGCGCGAGGACATCACCACCCAGGCCGGCCTGTTCGCGCTGCTGCCGCGGGTGGTCGATGCGGTGCGGGTTCCGGTGATCGCCGCCGGCGGCATCTTCGATGCGCGCGGAATCGTGGCGGCGTTCGCCCTGGGCGCGGCGGCCGCGCAGATCGGCACCGCGTATCTGTTCTGCCCGGAAGCCAAGTTGTCGCCGCTGCACCGGCAGGCCTTGCACGCCGGCGAGGGCGACGACACCGCCATGACCAACGTGTTCACCGGCCGTCCCGCGCGCGGCATCGTCAATCGGTTGATGCGCGAAGTCGGGCCGATGTCCGACTTGGCGCCGGCGTTTCCGCTGGCCGGCGGCGCGCTGGCGCCGCTGCGGGCGAAAGCCGAGGCGGCCGGTTCGGACGGCTTCATGTCGCTGTGGTCGGGGCAGGCGCGCCGTGCGCATGCATTGTCCGCGCGCGAGTTGACCTTGACGCTGGCGCGCGAATCCCTGCAGTTGCTGAGCCAACGACCACGCTGAAATCGCCGCGATGTTCGGTGCCGCTGGCGGCGCAGGCCATCCGCAGCCAGCTTCGGAGCGATGCAGCGGCGATACGGCGCCAGTCGCGGCAAGGCGCCGCGCCACTGAAACCCGTTGAGCGGAAATCCGTGCAGCAGCAGCGTCGCCGGTCCGGCGCCGCGCTCGACATAGGCGATGCGTCCGAACGTCGTCGCCGCATAGCGCCGGCACGCGTGGAACTGCGCCGCGCTCCGTCCGTCGGCGGGCTCATCGGACACGGCTTCGTGCCCGTGTCCGAAGCTGGCCTGCACGCCGCCGCCGGCGAGCAGGCCGCCGCTCCATTGCAGGAAGTGTCTACGGTTCCCGCAAATGTCGAAAACGCGCGCAGCCGTCCGCCACGACGACGCGAGTGCGCCGCCTTGCTGCTTCAAAGAGTCGGGATTACTTGCGCGGACCGGGTCGCGAAACGTTCCGGCTCGCGCCGCCGCTCCCGTCGCCGCGGACGCGGGACGGCCAGCGGCGAGGTGGCGCGGTCAGGCGCTGGCCAGCCAGTGCTCGCGCAGCAACTCGTTGAACTCGCTCCAGCGCTCTTCCGGGAAGAAGATCCGCGCGCCTTCCAACTCGACGCGCTTGCGCGTGCCGGCGATCGCCTCGGCCAGCCAATGCGACCACTTCACGTCGAAGAACACGTCGTCGGTGCCCCAGGCGATCAGGGTCGGCGCCGCCAGCGCGCGCAACTGCGGTTCGATGCGCAAGGTGTGCGAGGCATCGAATGCGGCGAGGAAGCGCTGGAAATCCAGCAGCCGCTGTTCGCTGCGCAACAACGGGGTCAGGTACGTATCGATGTCCTGATCGCTGACCTGCTCCGGATCCTCGTAGGCCAGCCCCAGCGCCTGCGGCGAACGGTAGACGTTCTTGTCGGCCAGCATCGCTTGCAGCACATCGCGCAGACCGCCGGCCGCGGCCGTCGCCAGGAACGGCTTGAACGCCTCCGGCGGCCAGTTGTCGTGAGTGTCGCAATTGCTCAGCGCGAAGCTGCGCACACGCTGCGGATACAGAGCGGCGAAGATCTGCGCGATGCCGCCGCCGCTGTCGTTGCCGATCAGATCGACCCGATCGATGCCCATCGCGTCGAGAAACTGCGCGAGCATGTGCGCGTTGGCGGTGACCGAGACGTCCTGGTCCGCGGCGATCTCGCTGTCGCCGTGAGCGAGCAGGTCCACGGCGATGCAGCGGCGGATATCGGACAGATGGCGCAGCTGATGCCGCCACAAATGCCCGTTCAACAGCACTCCGTGCACGAACAGGGCGACCGGGCCTTCGCCGCGTTCGCGGTAGGCGATGCGCCCGGAAGGGGTTAGCACGCTGCCGTGGGCGAAGGGCGGAGCGTCGTTTTGATAGCCGCTGCCGTCCATGGTCTCAGCCCTGGTCCGATGCGGTCGCGGAGGCATACGCCTCCTTGAGCTTGAGCGCGCATTCATCGCAACACACTTCCACGGCCTTGCCGCCGATCTTGATCTGGAAAGAGTTTTCGTCCAAAGGGCAGTCGCAAGCTGCGCAAGTCTTCTCGGCCATGATGGTTTCTCTGCTGACGCCCGTGATTGGGCGAACTCAGTAGGCCATCGCCGGGTCGGGGGCGCTGTCAGAAAATTTAGCGATCGCCTTTTGGCCGGTCGGGCCCGCGTTCAGCGATGCAGGGCGGACTGGCGGAACTCGGTGGGCGAGCGGCCGTAAGTCTGCTGGAACGCCGCGCTGAAGTGGCTGTGGCTGGAAAACCCCAGGTCCTGGCTGAGCGCGCTCAGGTCCTCGTACTCGCCGAGCAAATCCAACGCCCGCGCCAACCGCAAGCGCAGTTGGTAGCGATACAACGGCAAACCTTCGACGCGCTGGAACACCTGGGTGAGATAGACCGGCGATACGCCGACTTCGCCGGCGATCTCGGCCAGCGCCCAGCGCCGCGACAGATTGCTGGCCAGGACCAGCTTGGTGCGTTCCACCAACCGCTGCTGGCCGACGCTGGAACCGGCCGCGTGCGTGGTGCGCGGGCCGAGCGCGCGCTGCACCAGGGTCAGCGCCAGGCTTTCGCCTTCCAACCCTTCGGCGACGTTTTCGCGCAGGCTGTGACGCAGCAGCATCACCAGCGCCTGCGCGCGCGGATCGATGCGCAGGCGCGGCGGCTTGAACCGCACCGCCTGGCCGTCTTGCAGCAGTTCCTTGGGCGCGAGCTCGCGCAGCATCGATTCTTCCACGGTCAACGCCAGGCTGGCGTCTCCGCCTTCGATCGGGTGACTGATGCGGTAGATCTCGCCAGCGTTGAAAAACAACACCTGGCTGGCCTCGGCCACGGTCAGGTTGTCGCCGACATGGCGCACGTAGACGCCGCGATACGGAAACACCAGTTGGGTGTCGTCGGCGCGCTCTTCCTCGCTCATGTGCCGGCACAGGCCGGGACAGTAGACGTCGCGAACGGTGACAGTCGGCGTCTGGAGCAAGGTGTGGATGTTGAATTCGGACATGCGCGCCGGTTCGATGGATGCGACATGGCCATGGCCGGCCAGCGGGGGCCGCCGTGGTCGCCGCTTGTGCGGGCAGACTATACGCCTCGGGCGGCGGGCGTTGGCGGCTGGAAACGGGGCCGCCGCGCCGTCGCGATCCGAACCGCGACGGCCTGTGCGTCTACATGGCCCCGGAACAGCCGCCATAGATCTCGCGCACGGGGCCGTCGATGGCGACGATGAAGGCGGATCGGACCAGCGTGGCGCAAGGGCCCATTTCTGTGTGATAGAGGCTCAGTCGCCCATCGGCATAGCGCAGCGAGTACGCCACTCCGGTCGGATCCGAAAAACCTCTCACCAGGTGGTATCGCTCGCTGTCGGCCAGGATCGCGGCGGTCGCGGGAAAGTCGGCGTCGAGTTGCTGCTTCGACAGCGCGACGATGGGTGCGGCGCGCAAACGCTCCATCGCTCGGGTCAGTTCGTTGTCTCCGACCCGCGCATAGCGGGCCCCGGCGACGTTCTCTGCCGAAGCCCAGGGAAAGTCGGCCGGCTCGGTATCCACCCATTGCGGATCTCTGGCCGCGGGCGGCAGGGCCGGCGGGCCACCGGCGCAAGCCGACAGCAACGCGACCAGTGCAGCGGCGGTCGATAACGTTCTGGTCGAAAACATGCAGTCCTCTCCATGGATGCGGCGATTCTACGACTGCGGACCCGTGATTGCGGGCCTAGGATCCGCGTTTATCGCGCGCCGCTCGTAGCGGCATCATTGCGCCGATAACCGATCGCCTCGGTCAGATGCGCCGTCGTGATCGCCTCGCTGCCGGCCAGATCGGCGATGGTGCGGGCGACGCGCTGGATCCGGTGCATCGAGCGCGCCGACAGTTGCAGGGCGTCCACGGCGCGTTCGAGCAGGCCTTGATCGCGCTCGCTGAGCCGGCAGATCGCCGCGGTGCCGGCCTGATCGAGTTGCGCGTTGGTCTTGCCGCTGCGCGCGAACTGGCGCTCGCGCGCAAGCGTCACCCGCGCGCGGATGTCGGCCGAGCTTTCGCCGCCGGGTTGATCCGGACGCAAGGCCTGCGGCGGCAGACGCGGCACGTCGATGTGCAGATCGATGCGGTCCAGCAACGGGCCGGAGATGCGCGCGCGGTAACGGCGAATGGCGTCGGTGGCGCAATGACAGCGGCCGCTGGAGTCGCCGGCCCAGCCGCAAGGGCAGGGATTCATTCCTTCCGGGTGCTTGCTAACTGTTATAAGCGATTTTTCTTATTAAAAACAATGCTTTGGCAGGAGTAATTATTTTCTTGGCCTCAGGCTGGGCCGTCTGTCGGAGCGTTCAGCTCCAGGGTTCCTTTCGTTCTCGCGGCGTGGTACGTTTTTAGAACATAAACGTGCGATTTTCTGCGGGGGCGTGATGGACGACAGGAAAGCGGAGATTGAGGCGGTTCTGGGCCAGTTCTGGGACGAGATGGCGATTGAACTTGGTGAAGACCCGCAGGACACCTCGGGTCTGTTGGGCGCGCCGCTGGACTCCCTGACGGCGGTGGAGGTACTGCTGCAGGTCGACACGCTGCTGGGTCGGAACATCCCGGCAGAGGTCGTGATCCAAAAGGGCGGATACGAGTCGAAAGAGCAGTTTGTCGAACTGCTGACCGGCCAGGTTCTCGACTACCTTGCAGAGCATCCCCATGACTAGTTCGGAGAAGGGCGATCAGCGGGCAGAGATGGCCGAACGACTGCGATTGGCGCGGGAGTACGTCGGCCTGACTCAGGAAGACGTCGCCGGGGCTTTAGGAATTTCCCGTCCTGCCGTCACCAAGATTGAATCAGGCGCCCGCAAGGTCGAGTCCACCGAGCTCAGCATCCTGGCCCGTCTCTATCGACGGACGATGGAGTACTTATTGACGGGGAAGGAGCCGGCCCCGAAAGGACCCGAACAACTGGCGTTCCTGGCACGCGCCATCAAGGGATTGTCAGAGCGCGACCTCGACGAAGTGGCCCGGTTCGCCGAGTTCCTAAAGCACTCGCCTAAGGCGACGCGAAAGGAGTAAGGAATGCTCCCTCAGATCATGGCTGCTGCACGTCGCGCGTCCGAGGTGTATCGCGATTCGGGAGTCAAGGAGCGCGTCGAGCAAGGCGGCTACACGCGTGTCGACCCATTCCTTGTTGCCGGTAAGGAGCGCATTCCGGTCCTGCTGCGTCCGCTGGACAAACTGCTGGGCGCGTTCATCCGGGACGATGTATCCGGAATACTGATCAACTCCGAACGGTCCGCTGGGCTGATCCACATGACCTGCGCCCACGAGTTGGGCCACTACTTCATGGGGCATGGCACCACCGCGGACGATTCACTGGACTATGGGCCCCAGGCGGCTCGCCATGAACAGGAAGCGGACTGGTTCGCTTACCAGCTTATGGTCCCTCGGGCACTGCTGGCGTATGTGATGCGCCGCAAAGGTTGGACGATGCAGTCTCTAGCCGACCCGCGGCTCCTCTATCAGCTGTCGCTCCGGCTTGGCATCAGCTATACGGCGGCGGCCTGGTCATTGGCCCGCCACAAACTGATGGCGCCTACCGAGGTGAAACGGCTTCTCAAGGTCCAGCCGCTGGCCATCAAGGAAGAACTGCTTGCCGGCCAGGCATTCGATGCGCGCAAGGAGGTCTGGCTGCTGGATGAGCGTGATCGCGACAGCGTTTTGGAACCTCGCGCGGAGGACCGGATGGTCTTGCGTCTTAAAAGCCACGCGAGTGCGGGTTACCTCTGGTCGTTGGACGAACTGGCGTCGGAAGGATTCGAGATCCGGCCGACTCTTGCACCAAGCAAGGAAGCAATACCGACCGATACAGTGTTTGGTGGCTTCACTACTGCTGAGTTCTTGCTCTCGCATGAAATGGTCGGAGCCACCGACAGCCCTGCCGTGCTTGCAATGGAAGAGGTGCGTCCATGGGCGAAGGAAAAGCCGGCGAGCACCTTTGAGGCCAAAACCTTGTTTGAGGGCGTTTCCCCTGGACTGACAAGCATCGCCAAACAGCAGTTGCTCGGGGAGAGTTCGGCCGCGTGACGATCAAGGAAGAAGTCATTCTTGCGCAAGCCAAGTTCCCCTCGCGCGATCAAGGGCTTCGGCCGACCTGCATTGCCTTCGCCTTGGCTGAAGTGAATTTCGATGCCGCGACAGGTGTTGAAGCGCTCAGTCCGGAGTACGCGTATCAGGGCGCAGCCTGCCTTACTCCATCGTGGGTGCCGGGCGCCGGCGTACCCTTGGATGCCGCGTTACGCGCGTCATCCAAGGGACAGCCGGTAGAGTCGGATTTTCCCTACCGGGCCGTAGAGCCGGGCGCTCCGGTGCCTGCCCCACCAACCACCTTCGAACTGCACGGCGGAGACGTCGCTATGCTGCCGTTGGATACCGAATTCATATGCGCGATGCTGCGTCAGGGTCGGCCGGTAGGGATCGGTTTACGGCTTACCGAAAGCTTCTACAGGCCCATCGATGGTTTGGTCACGTTCGAAGCTGCGCCCTTGGTGCCAGCGGTCCTCCATGCAGTTGCCGTCGTGGGCTTTGGCTGGGAAGACGGAGAAGTACATTTTCTGATTCGTAACAGTTGGGGGCGTGGCTGGGGCCAGGATGGGGTTGCCTGGGTATCTGCCACTTACGTACGCGAGCTTGCACTCTGTGCTTTTGGAGCCTGACATATGGCAAAGCTGTTCTGTTCGGAGCGGATTGTTCCTGTATGGCTGAGCGCAGCGCGCTCCTTGGCCACGATGCCTGCACGAAGCGACAGGAATTTCGTTCTCGAGATCGCCTCGCCGACCATGCTCTCTGATGGCGATGTCGCGGCCATCAATGCCGTCGACACAGAGCTTCGCAAGACAGATGACGGGATTGGTGTGTACACCATTGCTGCGACGATCTTTCCGCAACGGATGTACCTGCGCCACGGGCGCCCCAACTTCTACGCGCAATTCCTCACAGCTATGAAAAAGGGAAAGAAGCCGGGGACTTGGGGGACGTACGCGATGCGCATGATGGAGCGGACCCACCCGCGGACCGGAGAGGCGATCAATCCGCTCGAGGTCATTGTCACCAAGCTTCAAAAGACTGGGGAGGGGACCAAATACCAGTCGGCCTACGAACTGGGCCTGCATGAAGTGACTGATGTGCTGGACAACGAGGTCGGCGGAGAGCTGCCGATTTACGCGCCTGCCAGCGATGGTGGGAAAGCGACCAATATTCCTTGCCTAAGCCATCTCAGCTTCAAGCTCGACCGCACACGCAAGGCAGTCGACCTCACTGCCGTGTATCGGTCCCACCACTACGGGCGTCGGGCGCTGGGAAATCTGATCGGCCTAAGCCAGTTGCAGGCGTTCGTGGCAATCGAGTCCGGACACTCACCTGGCGTGCTGACCTGTGTTAGTACCTTGGCGCATCTGGACGTGGAGGCATTCGGCGGCGTGGCGGCCACCAACGCGCTACTCACACGCCTGCCGCCCACGACGGTCTAGATGAGCGCGGCTTGCGTTGCCCGTCTCAGGGCGTTGTCGGGGAGCTGGTACAGCTTCTGCATCCCTTCCCTGAACTCTCTGACGCCGCCATAGCTCGGGTGCCTGATGGTGATCACGTTGACGCCGAACCGCTGCGCGTACTGCGCAGCGTCCTGTCCGATCGCAACGATCTGACGGATCTTCAGCCAGGCAATGAGCGCACTATTAAGCTCATCAACTTGGTCCAGCTCTCGCGCAGTGAAGCGCCGATTGCTGAAGGGGTTGTCGGGCTCATGCGGATGGAAGGGAAAGACATTCCACAGCAGCGGTGGCGTGTCGATCACTCTAAGCACAGCCCAGATCTCCGCGGCGGTGCGCTCCGCAACCGCGGGCCCGCGTGTGGCCTGGCGTGATTGGCACCCCGGGTACCGCTTCGCAAGTTCCGGCAAGTGATATTCATCGGTCAGCGCTAGTCCCGTGCGCCGCCCGCCCCGATAGCCGAGGTCCCGTCCCATCCAGATTGTGTCCACGCCGATGTCGGCGGATGCTGTCAGGTACGTGCGCAGATTTCGCCGACGCGATTCAGCTGCATCGGCGCGATCATGCACGGCGCACACGTCGGCGTAAGGATTGAAGACGTTGTCTAGGCTGAATGCAGCCAATGCCTTTACGAAAGCAGCGGGGGTCATGGGTCAGCCGGGTGCGGGCGGAAGGTTAGTGCATGTTGGTGCATGTCAACGGTGACTATTCCACCACGATGCTGTCGCAGCAGACGAAACACCTCGAAGCCCTTGAGGATCGCCAGTTCCCATTGCCAGAGCTTGCAACTCGCGACCTCATAGCCTTCGACCATGTTCTGGATCTGCTTAAGCAGGCTGTAGTCCAGCTTGCCGACCTCGACGTTCTCATACAAGCCAAAGCGCCGGGCGTGATTGAAGATCCAAGTCGCAATGCCTTCCTCGATGATCATAGCCCGAGCGCCATCCTCGTTCTCATCAATACGTGGGTCTGACTTCCGCTTGCGCTTCAGCAGACCCCTGATGACGGGCGACCATCCAAGGTAGGCAATGTAGGCGAGGTGGAAGACGTCGTGGTATCGGTAGTGGTCCTCCTCATTGCTGTTGTCCGTCAGCCGATCACCGATAAACACGCCTCTGAGGCTCTGCACGACATAGCCGTCGCGTTCAATGAACTCAATGTCGAACGTGCGGGGGAACTGCTCGTACTCCGGGAAGCGCTCGTCTGAATCAAATAAGGCCGGATACACTTTTTCGTCGCCCGGCCAACGGCTGGAGATCTTTTCTAGGTTGCTACGTGCAATGTCTTCCGTGCGCAGATGGAAACACCCGCAAGTAATAGCCCATTCCGCGAACAGAATTCCAAAGTGCTCGCGCAACGCGGGAGGGCTCATTGCCTCGAATTTGGTGATAGTGATGCTGGCTAGGTTTCCAGCCGAGTGGGCTAGGGCTCCCAATTGCTGGATCCGGTCCAGGCCCCAGCCTTCCTTATAGGTATCGAGCAGCGCATCAATCTGCCGGAAGCTTACTGGTAACACCGCGGGACGATCGCTGTCACCGAAGCGTTGCCGAAGCCGCCGAAGGCAGTGTTCGCCCAGGTCGTCAGCAGAAACTCCGAGCAGATGGGCGGTGCTGACCAGGTACCACAGGGCGTCGCCGAGTTCCTCGGCCGCCAAGGCGCTTTGCGGTTCAGTGAGTTGGTCCCGGCCGGACTTCTTGACCGCCGCCAGCAGCCCGCCGGTTTCTCCAAAGTAGCCGAAGCGAAGGTTGTCGAACTCCTCCGGATTGTTCTCGAACCGGTTGGTTCGCCGTGCCTTCAACAAGTACTCGGGCAGCGAGAGCGGCTGGGGCTGGGGCAGCGCAGGTGTCATCTGCAGTCCTTTGTGAGGATGGGTTCTACGGCAACACGCCCTCAGTGCGATGGCTCAGTATGAATCGAACCCGCTTACAGCAGGCAATCAAAGTCGCGCGGTCAGCGTCAATCGCCCCCATGCGCAACGCCCTTAAACGTGCGGCCGAGGTGACATCGTAGTGGGGGTAGCGACCGCGATCCTGGAACCAGTGTCGCTGCAAACCGAGGCGGGCCGCGAAGTCATGGAGCTCCTCCAAAGTGTCGGCGACCATGTGGCACCACTCGCGGCCCCTCCAGCGAATAGCTTCCGAATCAATGTAGACCGCCATAACTAGCCAGCTTGCAAATAATATGCAAATAATTAGCACATATGGCTGAGCGATTCAAGACTCCAGACGACGCAGCGCGACTTGGCGCACGAATGCGCTCGGCTCGAAAAATTAAGGGATATACCCTGGTTCACGTCGCGACGCAAACCGGCGTAGACGCCGGGCAGCTCTCGAAATTGGAGCGCGGTCAAATGGTCACAGTGTCAACAAATGTGCAAAAAGTATGCACATACCTGCGAATCCCACTGACCACGGGAAATCTGCCGCCAACGCGCGTCGGGAGCTTGCTGGATGAACTGGTTGCCAACACACCAGGTAGCGAGCCTGCCGTTGTGAACCTCGTAGCGGCAATCCAGGAAATGGTGCTGAGTGTCGCTATACATGCTGGGCCTAAGAAGGCCGACTAGGCATTGCGCCGTCTCGCGAGGTCGCGGGATATCGTGGCAGCGTCGACGAATCGTGTTCAATGAACCGATAGGGGCTCAACAACTAGCTTACAAGCATCAGCAAGATGCTGACCTGCAAACCGCTCGCCATCTGGCCAAGATCGCCAATAAAGTTGTCCGTAGTCGCCCGGCGATCTGACCACGACCGCCAAGCGGCTGACCGGTGGGGATCGACCCAGAGCGGACATCTCCAGCCAGCTGGTCTCAGCATCGCGACGCTTCGCTCATGCTGTTTCTTGCTCGGAGAGCGGAGACGCGCATGTCGCGGGCACTATCGTGCCGCACTCAAGACAGGAGTCTGCGAACAGACAACCAGCCCTTTGGCTCCCCGTGTAAAGGCGACATAGAGGTTCTGGGCCGTCATTGTCTCGGGCTGAAGAACCACCGCAATATCTGCTTCAAGCCCCTTCAAGAGCAGCGTGCTTCCGACGGATCGGCGTGGGAGTGGGTGTCCAACGTGGCGGTTGCGCTCACGGGCCCGAAGGGCGGCAGAGAGGAAGTCTTGCCCGCCGTTGATGACGGCCTGCATGGCGGACCGACAGCAATAAAGAATTTCAGGACGATACACGCGCGTGCCAGCGTGGTCAGTCAATGCATTCACCAACTGAAGGGCGCGATGCATGGTTCGCTCTGTGTCAAACGTGACAGCACACCATTCAATCGGTGTGGGCGGTGTTCGCGCGCGTCCGGAGCGCAGGGAGCCGACGCGTGTGGCAAGGTTGCTGGACCCAACGCCCGTCATCATGGACGAAGCAAACTCGGCCAGGTTTTGCAGTGCGTCGGAGGCCTGTAGGTCGAATCGCCTAGCGAAGTTGACCAGATCGCGAAGATCCACTGCCTCGACCGCTATTGCTCCTGGTGTTTGGCTGGCTAGTTGATGCCGGCCTTGGACATTCATGGAGTCACCGATAACCAACACCGTCCCTTCGTTGCCGGGTGCGTTTGTACGCGCAGCAACTAGTCGCTGCTGCACCTCATTACCTGGCGTCAATTGGACCCAACGAGCCTCTGATGGGGCGTTGCGAAGATCGATAGCATGGCCAGCAGAGAGCGAAGGCCTCAGGGACAAAAGCCACTGTCCTAAGTTCTCTGCACCGGCGAGGCGCCAGCGCCACGGCGTTGCGAGAGTTCCGGCTGCAGGAAACCGGGCTTCAACATGCCCTCCCCAGTGAACCAGCTGATTCCCTCCAAACCCGAAGTGAATCGCCCAGGGTTTCGTAGACATCTCGCAGCCATAAACTATGGCTTAAGTGGAGGTGGTTATGAGCGCGAAGCGATACACCGATGAGTTCAAGATCGAAGCGGTCCGTCAGATCGTGGAGTACGGGCGGCCGGTGGCCGAAGTAGCCGAGCGCCTGGGCGTGTCGGTGCACAGCCTGTACGGCTGGCGGCGTCAGCAAGGCAAAAGCGATGTGGTTCGTCGTGTGGAAAAAGATCAGAACGCGGACGTGCGACGCCTGAAGGCAGAACTTCGGCGCGTGACTGAAGAACGAGACATCCTAAAAAAAGCCGCCGCGTACTTTGCCAAGGGGTAAAGGTGAAGTACGCCTTCATGAAGCAGCACGCCGACGAGTTCGGCCTGGCCGCAATGTGCCGTGTCTTGGGCATAAACCGCAGCGGTTACTACGCTTGGCTTCACGCGCCGGCCAGTGCGCGTGCACGCGACGACCAACGTCTGTTGGGATTGATCAAGCACAGTTGGTTGGAAAGCGGCTCGATCTACGGCCATCGCAAGATCACCACGGACCTGCGCGAGTTGGGTGAAACGTGCAGCAAACACCGCGTTGCGCGTTTGATGAAGCAAGAAGGGCTGCGCGCCATGGTGGGCTACGGCCGGCGGCCGCGGCCGTTGAGCGGGCCGATCGGCGCCGTCGCCAACAACGTGCTGGCGCGTGAGTTCACAGCGCAAGAACCCAATCGGGCCTGGGTGACCGACATCACCTACATTCGCACCCACGAAGGCTTCTTGTACTTGGCCGTCGTGCTCGATCTGTTCTCCCGCAGGATCGTGGGCTGGGCCACGCGTCCAACGCAGCACTCCGATCTGGTGCTGCAGGCGCTGCTAGCGGCGGTGTGGCGACGCAAGCCCGCGCCTGGTTTGCTCTTGCACTCGGATCAAGGCAGTCAGTTCACGAGCGAAGACTGGCAGAGCTTTTTGAAGGCCCACGGCATCGTGTGCAGCATGAGCCGACGCGGTAACTGTCACGACAACGCCGCGATGGAAAGCTTCTTCCAGTTGCTCAAGCGCGAACGGGTTAAGCAACGGATCTACCATACCCATGACAAAGCACGAGGCGATGTGTTCGATTACATCGAGCTGTTCTACAACCCCAAACGACGGCACAGTTCCAACAATGGCCTGTCCCCGATAGAGTTTGAAAGGCGGTACGCACTAAACGGCTGACGACTGTCTACAAAAACCTGGGCGATTCAAGACGTTGGCCGGTTCGTGCCAGACGCCGAGAAGTCGTGGCTTCTCGCGCCAGGCCGCAAGGACCGAAAATGGTTTGACTCAGATGCCATGACCGTTCTTCAGGAGAATTCATGAGACGCCGATGGTGGCTCCGGAATGAAGCCAACCTACTCTCGACAGAAAGAGAAAGGCCGGCAAGAAACGGTCGCACCCTCGCTCTTCGACAGGCGACGTCGGCTACAGTCGATGCGTTGCCCGCAGGACATAGGCCAGTACTTTGTCGGCTTGGCCATGTGCGATCAGATCGGCGGGGGATCCGTCTAGTTCATCGATCCAGAAGCACGCC
Organism: Lysobacter gummosus; assembly: GCF_001442805.1. Lineage (NCBI taxonomy): Bacteria > Pseudomonadati > Pseudomonadota > Gammaproteobacteria > Lysobacterales > Lysobacteraceae > Lysobacter > Lysobacter gummosus. The sequence goes on from NZ_CP011131.1 coordinate 478,808, forward strand.
CAACGCGCTGCATCGTCCTCGCTGAGTCCACAGCGGAGCGTGGATTGCGTCAACGAAGGCACGCGCCGTCGGAGAATTGCCCATATCTCGGCTTGCGTCGTAGCAACGCGTTGCACGGCCTCTGTGTGTCGGTTGAGGGGTTCGCGCAACTCGGGTGCTGGGGAATCTAGCGGTTCAGACGGAGCGCATGAACAGTACGATCGCCAATCAGTGGTATACGGCTGGAAGAAGGCCAGTTTTCGCGCCTTGGACCAGTGTTTGATGCGCCTCTCAAGGCGGCTTGTCTGCGCGCGCGTGCCGACCGGTAGAGCGGCGATGAGAGCACGAGGCGGGTGATTCCGCGTGTATTGGGCCGCGCTCCCTAGGACGTGCAGACGGTAGCGTGCATCGACGTCGGTGGCGATACCCGTATAGGTTGAGCCATCAACGCACTCAAGCAGGTAGATGTGCCACATGTGTCAGGCCCTCGTATCGAAGGCATGTCGCGTGTGCGCGCGCACCTGCATGCCCAGTTGCTGGCAGTACGTGGTGGCCGTCACCCGACTGACGCCCAACGCGTCGACCAGGATCCGGGGAGAGCCGGGATCGGCGATGGCCCATTGCACCAAGGACGTGGTGACCAGGGCGCGCGTGGTCAGGCGCTTGGGTGTCAACCATTTCGTGAAGGTGTCCGAGCGTATGTGCGAGCCCGCTTGCCGGCCCGGGAACAGGTACAGGCTTTCACCGTTGCGCTCAAAGCAGGAATTCTCCCGTCGCATCGACAACCAGCGCGCCAATAAGTGGTGCGTGACCTCATCCATGGGAAGCCAGACCTTGGCAAAGCGCACCTCGTATAGCCCCTCGGCGCCCATGCGAACCGCTTCCAGAGGCAGCGCCACGCTCTTGTGCGCCGGTTGGGCATAGATGAGGGCGAACAGACTGACCAGCGACCAACGCACATCCACGATGGTCGTGCTCAGACCCAACGTGTCAATCAGATCAAGCCGGACCTGATCGGACAAGGCGTGCTTGAGGGAAAACTCGTGCTTGCTTGCCGGCACGCTCAGCTTCTGGAACGTACGCTCGTGCCGGCGCAGGTAGCGCACCAGGGCGCGGATGCGCAGACGATAGTTGCGGTGTCGTCCCAGGAAAAGCTCCAAATGCTCCTGCGAGACCTCCGGCAGACTGGTGGCGCCTTCGGCGGCGGCATAGGTCAGGAACGCCACCGCGGCGCGGACCGCCGACTCCATCGACTTCGGTTTGATGGGAACGGTGCGGCGTGTGGACCGATCCAGCGACAGATCCCGCTTGTGCAACATATGGGACAGGAACCGGTCCATGGCCGCGTGCGACCACGCAGGACCGCGAGCGGTATAGGACCGGATACGGCTTAGGTGCCACTCCAGTTCGTAGTCCGGATCCTGGTAGGTGGTGATGTAACCGGTGATGTTGAGGAAGGACATCACCCGACCGTACCGGGCCAGGAATTCATGGCCGAGCTTGCGCACGACCAGCACGCCGGTCAGGGCGTCGGCCGAGGAGAAGTGGGGCGACAGCGCCGCGAAGAAGACCACGTCATGGCGCAAGCTCTTGCTCAAGGTGCCGTGCGCGATCTGGTCGCGCAGCAATTGGTAGTATTCGGTCATCAGATCGCGCGCCCAGGCCGCGGGAACCTGTGCATACAACCGAGTGAGTAACCGGCTGTGGATCCGGCGCCACGCGCAGTCCTCACAGCGGCCACTGCCGAAGTGGAACTTGGGCTTGTGGCAATCGCTGCAGGTAACGATCGGCGGCGTACCGGTGGGCAGGCAATTGGCGCACAACCTCTTGCCGTCCCGTTCGCCGGCGATGAAGCGCGGACGGCGACAGCCTGCGCAGTTCTCCGCCTTGCCCAATCGGTGACGACACTGCCCGCATACCGGTTCGGTGACGCCCCGTCGCACATCGCGCCCCAGATCCTGTTTGAACTCGTTGCAGCCGGGGCAAAGCTGCGGCGGCACCGCGTACTTCTTACAGGACAGACAGAACAGACACCCATCGTCCAGTTCGATACCAAACGTGCGAATGGGCCGCTTGCAGCGGGTGCACGGCTTGCCTTCCCAGCGCGCATGACGTAGACACGTGGGGCATGCGTGCGGTGCTTCATCTTTCAAGATGCGCGCAGAGCGGCCGCACCGTGTGCAGGTCGAGGGGATGAAGTGCTTGTGGTAGCAGCCTCCGCAATACACTACGCCTAAGTAGATACGTTGGCCTTTGGCCAACGGAGCTTGGCACTTTCCGCAGGACACGCGGAACTGATCAGGCGAACTCATGATGCGTTCTCCTTGCGCTCCGAGGTGAAGACCGTGAAGGCCGGACCCTTGAGTCGCGCGATGTCTTCCATGGACGGTTCACGCGCCGGTTTATGCGCACGTGTCGGCTTGTCGTTAGGCGAGGCGGGTACGCAGGTACCCCAGTGCAAGAGGTCGCTCGGTGTGCACTCCAGTGCATGGCACAGCGCAATCAACAGCGCCATGTTCATCCGTTCGGGCACGTGATTTACCACTCGTCCCAACTGCACCTCGGAGATGAACGGGTAGTGGTTTTTAAGAAGACGACGCAGGGCGGCCACGCTGGGTACGCCGCGTTCGGTCATGACCTCACGCAGTCGCCAGAACACACGTGGCAGGGAAGAGGGTGGGTCTATCATGTCGACTCCTTCTTTTTCAGGTGTTGCTTGACCAATTGCCGAGCCCGATCACGGATGAAGGCCTCGGGGAGATGCGTGTAGACCTGAGTGGTGGAGGCATGGGCGTGGCCATGCCGTTGCTGAGTGAAATGCAACGGCACATTGGCCTCGGCTTCGTGGGAGACCGACATGTGACGCAGCCCGTGCGTGGACATAGTCGAGGGGTCAATGCCGCACACCTGCAGCAATTGTTTGAACCTTGTGTCGATTTCCGAGCGGCACAGACGCGTGCCCTGTTCGGACAGCCACATGGCGGGCTCTTCCAGGTCCCGCGGCGGGAACAGCGGCCGCACCACAGTCAAGTACCATTCCAGTACTTCGCGAATGGACGGATTGATGGCCGGGATGGAGCGGAACCGTGGCCCGCTGCCGTTGCTGCCTTTGCCGTACACGTCGGCAAACCCGAACCGACCCAATTCACGGATATCCGGGTTGGCGCGGAAGCTCGTTACATTGAGAGCGTGCCCTTCCGACATGCGTAAACCGAAAGCGTAGTAGGTGTTGAACATCGCCTTGTCGCGAAGCAGGGTTCGCACGCAGCGTGGTTTAGAGCGAATGGCCAACTCGATCGCCACATCCAGCACCTGCACCACTTCTTGAAACTCCATCGCGCTCAGGTAGCGACGATGGCGTTTGGGCGCTTGGTCGGTGGTGTGGACCACGCGATTTTCGCTGTGAGCGATTTCGCGAAGCTCTCCGCCCATGGCTCGCGCCTCGTTCTGCAGGGCCAGGTTGCGGCTCAGATAGCGCAGTAAGGTGGCAATGGCGGTCTGCTTGCGTCGCTGCGTACGCGGCGCATCGCCTTTCGTCAGGCCTAAGTGGGCCGACCAAACCTCGAAGTCGTTTTCGGTGAGTTCCCATAGCGGCTGGCCGATGAAGGCCAGCAACTGGCGCACGGCGATCTGGTCGTTCTGGATCGAACTCTTGGCATGGTTGCGGGACGGGCGCCGGCCCTCGTAGTAGGCCCGCAGCATCTTGTCCTGCAGGGCCTGCTCTTGCTCGGTCAGTTCACGGGGCGGGCGGGCAGGCGTTGGCACCGCCGGCAGCGCGGGCGCTTTGGGTTTGCGGCGTGGCTTGGGCACCGCTACTGGACCGGCCCCGGTCGGCGGCGAGGTGGGCGGGCCCAGGCTCGGGGCCAACGGGGGCGGCACCAGCGCCCCGGGCCATCGGTAAATGCGCGCCGTCATGACAGCCTCCTGATCAGGAGGGCAAGGCGGAAGGCGAAGCGAGCCCCGAGTCGAGCACAGGGCAGATTCGGGAAGCGGTGGCAGGGCGCAGGGGGCGTATTCATGCGACCCACCCCAGCACGGATCCTTCCGGACCAAAGTTACGCAAACTTTCGCGCGATGAAGGACGCTCGATCAGAGCCCTCCCGCGCCCCTTCATCCAATGAAGGGTGTGGATCGGATTCAAGCCCTTTTTTGTGCGTGAATCACCAACAAAATCAAGCCACTTAGGTGGTAATTTCCAGAGATATGGACGCCTGTCTCCAACTCTGGATAGTTGGCAACTCGTCGAGAAACAGCACGCCCTGGTGCGCGAGCGAGATTTCGCCCGGACGCGGATCGGCGCCGCCGCCGACCAGGGCCACCGCGCTGGCGGTGTGGTGCGGCGCGCGGAACGGACGTTGGCGCCAGCGCGAAGGGTCCAGGCCGCGGCCGTGCGCGGCGCCGCTGACCGAGGCGATCGCGGCGGTTTCCAGTGCTTCGGCTTCGCTGGCTTCGGGCAACAAGCCGGGCAGGCGCGAGGCCAGCAAGGTCTTGCCGCAGCCGGGCGGGCCGATCAGCAACAGGTGATGGCCGCCGGCCGCGGCGATTTCCAGCGCGCGCCGCGCCTGCGCCTGGCCGCGCACATCGACCATGTCCGGGCACGGCGCGCGCTGCAGCGGCGGCGCGACGGCAAGCGGCAATTCGCTGCGGCCGCACAGCATCGCGCAGACTTCCAGCAAGGTGCGGCCGGTGCGCGCTTCCACTTGGCTGGCCAGCGCCGCCTCGGCGCCGTTGCCGGCCGGGACGATCAGGCGGCGGCCGGCATCGGCGACGGCGAGCGCGGCCGGCAACACGCCGTCGATCGCGCGCAACTCGCCGGTCAGGCCGAGTTCGCCGAGGAATTCGCAGTCGCGCAAGGGTTCCAGCGGAATCTGGCCGCTGGCGGCGAGGATGCCGAGCGCGATCGCCAGGTCGTAGCGGCCGCCGTCCTTGGGCAGATCGGCCGGAGCCAGATTGACGGTGATGCGGCGCTGCGGGAATTCGAACTGCGCGCATTGGATCGCCGCGCGCACCCGGTCCTTGGCTTCGCGCACCGCCGCTTCCGGCAAGCCGACGATGGACATGCTCGGCAAACCGCCGGCCAGATGCACTTCGACCCGAACCGCGGGCGCGCGGACCCCCGATCGCGCACGGCTGTGCACGAGGGCCAGGTTCATGAGGGCGGACTCAGTGCTGGGGCGCGGAGGCGTTGTCGAGCTGGGCTTCGAGCTCGGCTACGGTGCGCTGCAGTTCGTCGAGTTTCTCGCGCGTGCGCAGCAGCACCGCGCGCTGGACTTCGAATTCCTCGCGGGTGACCAGGTCGAGCTTGGACAGCCCGGTCTGCAGTACGGACTTGAAGTTCTGCTGCATTTCCTCGCGGCCTTCGCGCAGGCCCGGCGGAAGCAGGGAACTGAGGCGGCGGGCAAGGTCGTCGATATGGTTCAGGTCGATCATGTAGAGAAAGCTCCTCCGGTGTTGGGGTCAGCTTGACCGCCGGACCGGGGCGACGCCGTCGGCTGGGGCCGTGGCGCGCTGTCGGAAAAGTCCGAAGTGGATGACGCGGTCACTACATCACGGCGCCGCCGACGCCCGCAAGCGTTCTGGGCTTCGCACGGGTCGGTACTTCATATGGCGTTGCAAGATCGTCCAACGCCGGCTGCGCAGACGATGTGAACGCCGCCCGACCGGCGGTCCGCTCAGGCGCGGCAAGCGGCAGGCAGCGACGCGGCGAACGTGCCGGCTAGGTGGCGGCGGGGCGGCGCGCTATCCTGCGCGCGAATCGACAGGCGGTGCGGAGACAGACGAATGAAGATGGTCATGGCGGTGATCAAGCCGTTCAAGCTCGACGATGTGCGCGAGGCGCTGGCCGAGGCCGGCGTGGCCGGGATCACCGCGACCGAGGTCAAGGGCTTCGGCCGCCAGAAGGGGCACACCGAGTTGTATCGCGGCGCCGAGTACGTGGTCGATTTCCTGCCCAAGATCAAGCTGGAAGTGGCGGTGACCGACGATCTGGTCGATACCGTGGTCGAGGCGATCATGAAGGCGGCCGGCACCGGCAAGATCGGCGATGGCAAGATTTTCGTGTGGGATCTGGAGCGGGCGGTGCGTATTCGTACCGGCGAGCTTGATGGTGATGCGCTGTAAGGTCGGGCGTTGGATGCCGCGGTGAATCGTTGCCGGTTGTGGCGCGATCGGATGGTTAGCGGTCGGGGCTGAAGCTGCCTCTCACAACAGATTTCGTGGCTTGCGCTTGGCGTTCGCTTGTTTCAGCGCGTGGCAGACTCGCCCGCGCTCAATCTTCTTCATCCAAAAACGCCTGCAGCGCCGGCGAGCGCGGGCGGTTGACCAGTTCCAGCCGGTACAGCGGCCGGGTCAGGGTGTCTTCGTCGCTCAAGGCGATCGCGCGCACGCGCTGCATCAGGATCAGATCGGCGACCACGGTCGCCGGCAACAGGGCGACGCCCGCGCCGGCGGCGACCGCGCGCGCGATCGCTTCGTTGCTGCCGATCTCGATCACCCGCGCCGGCGCGATGCCGCGCGAGGCGAACAGCGATTGCGCGACCTGGCGCGTGCCCGAGCCGTGTTCGCGCAGCAGCCAGGTCTGACGGCCGAGTTCGGCGATCGAGGCGCGGCGCTTGGCGCCCAAGGGATTGTCGGCCGAAGCGATCAGCCGCAGCGGTTCGCTGCGCCACACGGTCGCGGCGATGCGCGCGTCGGCGACCGCGCCTTCGACGAAGCCGACATCGACCGCGCAGTCGATCACCGCGCGGCTGATTTCCTCTGTGTTGCCGACCACCAGTTCGGTCGCCAGCGCCGCATGCCGGCGCACGAACGGGCCGAGCTGCTGCGGCAGCCAGTACGCGGCGACGGTGGTGCTGGCGCCGATGCGCAGCCGGCCCTGACGCAGTTCGACGCGGTCGCGCACGTCTTCGATGGCGATGCGCTCCAGGGCGAAGATCGCCCGCGCGTGCTCGAACACGGCGCGGCCGTGATCGGTCAGGGCGATGCCGCCGGCACCGCCGCGCACGGCCTTGCCGTCGTTGCCGGTGCGCTCGATCAGCGGCAGGTCCAGTTGGTGTTCGAGTTCGCGCACCGCCTTGGACACCGCCGACTGGCTGACGAACAAGGTTTCGGCCGCGCGCGAGAAGCCCTGTTGCTCGACCACAGTGAGGAATACGCGCAGCAGGTGCAGGTTCATCGTATGAGTCCAACTCATGGATACCTGAATTATATGTATTGGACTCCCTGGCTGCGCGGGCCTAATTTGCCTGCGCCACCGTCACCGAATATGTGCCAATGTCCGCCCTGAACCCGATTTCGCCCGCCCCCGTCGCCCGCAGCGCCTACCAGCAGCGCGGGTTCTGGCCCGGGCTGGGCCTGGCGGCGGTGATCGCGGCGGCGGCGATGGGCCTGGCCTCGATGCCGGCGCTGCAGTCGTTCGGACTCAGCGCGCTGACCCTGGCGATCGTGCTGGGCATCGCGGTGGGCAATACCGTGTTCCCGTCGATCGCGGCGGCCGCCGGCAGCGGCGTGGACTTCAGCAAGAGCACGCTGCTGCGGCTGGGCATCGTGCTGTACGGCTTCCGGGTGACGTTCCAGGAGATCGCCGGGGTCGGCGTCGCCGGGCTGGCGATCGACGTGGTGGTGGTGGCCAGCGTGTTCGGTCTGGCGACCTGGATCGGCACGCGCTGGCTCAAGCTGGACCGCGAGACCTCGATGCTGATCGGCGCCGGCAGCGCGATCTGCGGCGCGGCGGCGGTGATGGCGACCGAGCCGGTGGTGCGCGGCCAGGCGCACAAGGTGTCGGTCGCGGTCGCGACCGTGGTGGTGTTCGGCACGGTCGGCATGTTCGTGTATCCCTGGCTGTATCCGTACCTGGGCTTGAGCGAGCACGCTTACGGCGTGTACGCCGGCTCGACCATTCACGAAGTCGCGCAGGTGGTCGTCGCCGGTCGCGCGATCGGCGAATCGGCGGCCTCGGCGGCGGTGATCGAGAAGATGCTGCGGGTGATGCTGCTGGCGCCGTTCCTGCTGCTGTTGTCTTCGCGCATCGGCGCGCCGGCCGGCGAGGGCGAGGCGAAGTCGAAGATCGTGATTCCGTGGTTCGCGCTGTTGTTCGTGGCGGTCAGCGGGCTCAATTCGCTGCATCTGCTGCCGGCGGCGTGGAAGGCGGCGATTATCCAGATCGACACGGTGCTGTTGGCGATGGCGATGGCCGCGCTGGGGCTGCGCACGCATGTGGGCGCGATCAAGCAGGCTGGGGCGAAGCCTATGGTGTTGGCGGCGATTTTGTTCTGCGTGCTGACGGTGGGCGGGTATGCGCTCAATGTCGGGGTGGCGAGGTTGTTTGGTTCCTCGATGTAAGCCAGCACCGCGTAATTGCGCCCCCTTTGAAAAAGTGGGCTGGCGCTTGCGAAAGCGTTGGTGGCGATGAAGCGGCTGCGCCGGGGGATTGGCTGGCGCTCGCGGGGATCTTGGTGAAGCAAAAGCGAATCCCCCCTGGCCCTCCGGCCCGCAGGCATAGCCTGCGGGCGTTCAGTGCCGCGCGAATCTGCGGTTCGCAAGCGCGGCCCTTCACCCTTTTTCAAAGGGGGGAACCCGTTGAGGAAGGATTGCGAGGGGTTGGGAGTAATTGGCTTCGGCGATAAAAAAGCCCCGCGGTTGCGGGGCTTTTTGTTGGGTGCGGCAAGCGACGATTTACTCGCCCAACGCCTGCGCCACGAACGCCGGCGTCGACAGCGCGCCGTGGTGAATGCCGGCGTTGTAGTACTTGCTGTCGAAGCTCTTGCCCTTGGCATCGGCTTCGCGGAATTCGAAACCGCCGGCCTTGCGCGCCAGGGTGCAGCTCCACCAGCCGGTCGGGTAGCACGGCTGCGGGAACGGCAGGGTCTTGAAGGTGGCAAAGCCGGCCTTGCCCATCTCGCCGCGCATTTCCTGGATCAGCTTGAGCAGCATCAGCGGCGACTCGGACTGCTGGACCAGGATGCCGTCCTCGCGCAGGGCGCGGAAGCAGCTTTCGTAGAAGGACTTGTTGAACAGGCCTTCGGCCGGGCCGACCGGGTCGGTGGAATCGACGATGACGATGTCCACGCTGCCGGCCGGTCGGTTGGCCATGTAGGCGATGCCGTCGTCGAACAACAGCTGCGCGCGCGGGTCGTCGTTGCGGTCGCACAGCTCCGGGAACCACTTCTCGGCCATGCGCGTGACTTGCTCGTCGATGTCGCACTGCACCGCCTCGACCACGCCGTCGTGCTTGAGCACTTCGCGCAAGGTGCCGCAGTCGCCGCCGCCGATGATGACCACGTTCTTGGGCGCGGCGTGGGTGAACAGCGCCGGGTGCGACATCATCTCGTGATAGAGGAAGTTGTCGCGCGTGGTCAGCATCACCGCGCCGTCGATCAGCATCAGATTGCCCCAGTCGGTCGTCTCGAAGATCTCGATCTTCTGGAACGGCGACTGCACCTCATCGAGCTTGCGGGTGATGCGATAGCCGATGGACGAACCGGTGGGTTCGAAGTTCTCGTAGTGCCACTTAGCATCAACATTCATGCGCTTGCTCCTTCGAAGCGATATCGCTGGGTCGGCCAGCCTGGGATGAGGGCGCGGGCGGGCCCGGCCGGCGGGGCCCGGCGAGGGCCGGGCTTGGGGCGCGGATTGTAGCGGACGCATATGAACACACGTCGCGCGATGGGCCCGGAAGCGCCCGGTTTTGCCGATCCGGCCGCCAAGCCGCGCAACGCCGCCGGCGCCGGCCGCCGTGGCGGCCCCCGCGGCGGACGCGGCCTGTAGAATGCGCCTTCCCCACACTTTTCCGGAAAACGCGCCGATGTCCGACTGGTCGCTCGATCAGGCCCGCAAGACCTATTCGATCCCGCATTGGTCCGAGGGCTACTTCGATATCGACAACGCCGGCCGCATCGTGGTCAAGCCGCGCGGCGAGCGCGGCCCGACCGTGGTCCTGCCCGAGGTCGTGGATGCGGCCCGCGCGCAGGGCGCCAAGCTGCCGATGCTGGTGCGTTTCCCGGACATCCTCGGCGACCGCCTGGGCAACCTGCAGGGCGCGTTCGCCCAGGCCATGCGCGACTGGGATTACGCCGGCGGCTACACCGCCGTGTATCCGATCAAGGTCAACCAGCACCACGGCGTGGCCGGCACCCTGGCCTCGCACGCCGGCGACGGGTTCGGCCTGGAAGCGGGCAGCAAGCCCGAGCTGATGGCGGTGCTGGCGCTGAGCCGGCCGGGCGGGCTGATCGTCTGCAACGGCTACAAGGACCGCGAGTACATCCGCCTGGCCCTGATCGGGCGCAAGCTGGGCATGGAGACCTACATCGTCGTCGAGAAGCCCTCGGAACTGCAGTTGGTGTTCGAGGAAGCCCGCGCGCTCGGGGTCAAGCCCGGCCTGGGCGTGCGCATGCGGCTGGCCTCGCTGGGCGCCGGCAAGTGGCAGAACAGCGGCGGCGACAAGGCCAAGTTCGGCCTCAGCCCGCGCCAGGTGCTGGACCTGTGGAAGCAGCTGCGCGACAGCGGCCTGCAGGATTGCCTGGGCCTGCTGCATTTCCACATGGGCTCGCAGATTTCCAACGTGCGCGACATCGCCAACGGCATGCGCGAGGCCACCCGCTATTTCATCGAACTGTCCAAGCTCGGCGCCAACGTGCGCTACATGGACGTCGGCGGCGGCCTGGGCATCGATTACGAAGGCACCCGTTCGCGCAGCTATTGCTCGATCAACTACGGCGTCAACCAGTACGCGTCGAATATTGTTCAACCTCTGGCGGAAGCCTGCCAGGAATACGGCCTGACGCCGCCGCGCATCGTCACCGAATGCGGCCGCGCGATGACCGCGCACCACGCGGTGCTGGTGGCCAACGTGTCGGAGATCGAGGAAGCGCCGGAAGGCCGCGTGCCGCCCTCGCACGAGGACGAGCCGGCGGTGATCCGCCATCTGCGCGAGATCCACGACGAACTGGACCTGCGTCCGGCGGTGGAGCTGTTCCACGAAGCCCAGCATCACCACGGCGAAGGCCTGTCGCTGTATGCGCTGGGCCAGATCGACCTGACCCACCGCGCCCGCATCGACGATCTGTTCTACGCCATCGCGCACGCGGTGCGCGCGCGCCTGGACGTGGGCGAGAAGAGCCATCGCGATCTGCTCGACGAACTCAACGAGCGCCTGGTCGATAAGTACTTCGTCAATTTCAGCGTGTTCGAATCCATGCCCGATGTGTGGGCGATCGATCAGGTGTTCCCGATCGCGCCGATCGAGCGCTTGAACGAGGCGCCCGACCGTCGCGGCGTGATCGCCGATCTGACCTGCGATTCCGACGGCAAGATCGACACCTACGTGGAAACCGAAGGCCTGGACAGCTCGCTGCCGCTGCATGCGCTCAAGCCCGGCGAAAGCTACCGGCTGGGCTTTTTCCTGGTCGGCGCGTACCAGGAAATCCTCGGCGACATCCACAACCTGTTCGGCGACACCGATGCGGTGGAAGTGCGCGTGGACGGCGACGGCTATCGCCTGGCCCAGCAGCGCCGCGGCGATACCACCGACGTCATGCTCGATTACGTCGGCTACAAGCTGGCCGATCTGCGCGAGGCCTACCGCTCCAAGGTCGCCGCGGCGGACTTGCCGGCCGATGAGGCGCAGCGCCTGGAAGACGCGTTGGAAACCGGTCTGACCGGCTACACCTACCTCAGCGACGCGCCGCTGGCCTGAGCCGGGATACGGGACTTATGAATCGTTATTTGGTCATGGCCATGCGCCTGCCGCAGTTCGACACCGATCAGATCGGCCCGCACCGCGAGTTCCTCGATGCGCTGCGCGAGCAGGGCCGGCTGGAACTGGCCGGCGGCTTCGCCGACAAGAGCGGCGGCGCCTACGTGCTGCGCGCCAGCGACCTGGAGCAGGCGCGGGTGCTGGCGTTCGGCGACCCGCTGCACCTCACGGGTTCATCGCGGATCGACGTGTACGAATGGCTGGCGTGAGCGGCCGCCCTGGCCGCCGGGCGCGAACCGGCTCACGCGGCCGGCGCGGCGACGTTCCTGGAACGTAGCGGCGAGGCGTCCAGGGGCGCTGGATAAACAGGGGTTTCACGGTCGCGGACGGGCGCAGGCCCGGGTTCGCGCGTCGGATCGGTCGCGATGATGCGGCGCGGTTCGCGGTATTCGGCGCGCGTCAGGCGCGGCGATGCCGCATCATGCTTGGGTAACACTTAGCGCCCGGATGGGCAGAAGGTCGAAATGAAAGCAGGGGTAATCGGTCTGGGAGCGATGGGCGTGCCGATGGCGCGTTACGTGCATGCCAAAGGGGTGCTGACCGCGGTCGGCAACCGGACCCAGGCCAAGGCCGACGCGCTGGCGTCGGAACTGGAAGTGCGTGCGGCGCGCTCGGCGGCCAACTTCGCCGATTGCGACGTGGTGATCCTGTGCGTGTCGCTCGACGCGGACGTGCTGGAGAACGTGGCGGCGCTGGCCGAGGTGCTCAAGCCCGGCGCGATCGTGGTCGATCACTCCACCGTCTCGATCGAAACCGCGCGCCGCGCGGCGGCGATGCTGGCCGCGCACAACATCGGTTTCCTCGACGCGCCGGTCTCCGGCGGCGTGGAAGGCGCGCGCAACGGCAAGCTGTCGATCATGGTCGGCGGCGACGAAGCTCAGCTCGAACGCGTGCACGACATCATCGGCAGCTACGCCGCGCGCATCACCCACATGGGCATCACCGGCGCCGGTCAGGCGACCAAGGCGATCAACCAGATCCTGGTCGCGGGCATCAACGAAGCGGTGTGCGAAGGGCTGGCGTTGGGCGAGAAGCTCGGCCTGGAACCCGAGCGCCTGCTGCCGACGCTGATGGCCGGCGCGGCCAGCAACTGGTTCTTGGAAAAGCGCGGCGCGACGATGCTGCGCGACGAGTTCGCGCCCGGCTTCAAGTGTCTGCACATGCTCAAGGACCTGCGCATCGTCCAGGGCATCGCCCGCGACAGCGGCATCCGCACCAACACCATCGATCAGGCCGTGGCCGATTACTTCGAGCTGATCGAGCGCGGTTTCGGCGAGTCCGATACCTCGGCCTTGATCGCGCTCAAGCGGGCGCGCGCGACGGTGGAGAGCGACGCGGCGTAAGCCGCGTGACAGTGCAGGCGCGGGCCGAACGCCGCCCGCTGTTTCGCCAAGACGACAACGGCGGCATCTCGATGAGATGCCGCCGTTTTTATTTTGCGGGTTGGTATGCCGCGAAAGGGCTTTGCGCCGGCTCAGCGCATCGACAGGCCGTCGCGGCGGCGCACCAGGCGTTCGCCGAGCAGGGCGCCTCCGAAGGCCGCGGCCAGGGTCAGCACGATTGCGACCGCGTTGTACTTGAGCGCGCCGGCCATCGAGCGCATCGGCAAGGGGCTGTCGGGCAGGGCCATCGACACGACGGTGAACAGGGTCAGCGTCCACATCGCCACCATCAGCAGCAATGCGATCCAGCGGAAGTGGGCGTGACGCGCGATCGCGCCGCCCAGGCCCATCGCCACCAGGGCCGCGAATACGTCGATCGCCGGGATCGGGCCGAAGCCGGTGCTGATCGCCTGACGGGCGTCCAGGCCGAACAGCTTGGTGCAGATTCCGAACAGCAACAACATGCCTGCCGCGCTCAGGCAGCCCAGAAGAATGCGCTTGTCCATCCCATCCCCAACGACTTCTATCAGCGGGCGAAGTCTAAAGGCTGGCCGCTTGCGCGCAGGGTGACCGTCGTCGCGCTGTCGCTGGGCGCGGCGCCGGAAGGCGGCCGCGCGCCGACGCACGGTTGCGGGCGATCGACACTACGGGTTGCGATCCGCGTGGGTCGGCCGAGCGGATCGGCGAGGGTGCCGGCGTGCGTGTGGCGGCACGCCTAGGCCGGCTGGTGGAGGACGCGTTCTTCGCTTTCGCGGGTGTCCGCGCCCGAGCCGTAAAACAAACAGGCCGGGCTTGCGGCCCGGCCTGTAGCTTGGTCATGCCATGGTGCGGATGGCGCCGGCTTACTGAACCTTGATCGCCATTCCCGGCAGTCCGCCGTCGGCGAGCTTGCGCTTGGCGTCGGCGAGGTCGCCGGCGGTGCCGTAGGGCCCCATGCGCACCCGGTAGACGGTCTTGCCGCTGATCTGCGCCGATTCCACCCGCGCGCCCAGGCCCAGCATGGCGATCTTGGCCTTCATTTCCTCGGCCTGGCCGGAGGCCTGGAAGGCGCCGGCCTGGAGCAGGTAACGAGTGTTGTCATTGGCGGCGGCGGGTGCGGCCGCGTTCGCCGTGGTGGCGCTGGCGGTCGTCGCGGCGGCCGGGGCCGGGCCCTGGGTCGCGACCACGGCCGGCGGCTTGGGCGTGACCGAGCTCGGCGGCGTCGCGCTGGCGACCTGGGCCGGCGGCTGCGCCGGGGGCGCGATGGTATCGACCGGCTTGGGCAGGCTGACGGTGGCCGGAGCGGTGGCCGGCGTCGCCGCGGCGGTCTGCGGATTCTTGCGCAGTTGCGTGGCGCGGCGCTGTTCCTCGGCGGCCTCGGTGGCGGCGAGTTCGGCGTCGCTCATCTCGACTTCCTTGCCCGGCAGCAGGGTGTAGAAGTCGTAGCCGGAGCTTTCCTTGCCCTTGCCGGCCTTGGCCTGCTTGGGATCGGCCGCGTCCGCGTGCGAGGCCGGCTTGGCGCCGTTGTTGCCCTCGGGGGCGACCGATTCCTCGTCGGCGGTGACCGCCGCCGGTTGCGCATCGGGATTGGGCTGCGGACGGAAGAAGCCGTCGCCGCCGTCGGATTTGAGGAACTTCGGGGCGACCAGGATCACCACGACTCCCAGCAGCAGTCCGAGCACGCCCCAGGCCCAGCCGGGCAGGCTTTCGTTGCTCTGGGTATTGCGCTTGGCCTGCGATTTTCCGCGTCGTGCTGCCACTTACATCACCTCCGGGGCGTGGACGCCCAATAGCTCCAGACCGTTCGCCAGAACCTGGCGGGTCGCCATCGCCAGCACCAGGCGCGCGTGGCGCACGGGGGCGTCGTCGACCAGGAACTGGTGGTCGTTGTAATACGTCTGGAAGGTCTGCGCCAACTCCAGCAGATAAACCGCGATCTGGTGCGGCTCCAGGTCGCGTCCGGCGGCCGCGACCACGTCCGGGAAGCGCAGCACGGTCACGATCAGCTCGTGCGCGGCGACATCGTTCAGGTCCAGCGGCTGCGCCAGCCCGTCGGCCTGATCGTAGGACAGCCCGCGCTCGGCCAGCTGGCGGCTCAGGCCGTGCATGCGCGCATGCGAGACCTGGACGTAATAGACCGGATTGTCCATCGACTGCGAACGGGCGAGGTCGATGTCGAAGGTCAGCTGCGAATCGGGCTTGCGCGCGACCAGGAACCAGCGCACCGCGTCGCGGCCGGTTTCGTCGATGAGGTCGCGCAGGGTCAGGTAACTGCCTGCGCGCTTGGACAGCTTCACTTCCTCGCCGCCGCGCATCACCGTGACCATCTGGTGCAGCACGTACTCCGGCCAACCTTGCGGGATGCCGAGGTCCAGCGCCTGCAGGCCGGCGCGCACGCGCGCGAGCGAGCCGTGGTGATCGGAGCCCAGCTCGGTGATCGCGCGCTCGTAGCCGCGCTGCCACTTGCTCAGGTGATAGGCCACGTCCGGCACGAAGTAGGTGTAGGTGCCGTCGGACTTGCGCATGACGCGGTCTTTGTCGTCGCCGAAGTCGGTCGAGCGCAGCCACAGCGCGCCGCCTTCCTCGTAGGTGTGGCCGTGGGCGATCAGCTCGCGCACGGTTTCCTCGACCTTGTTTTGCTCGTACAGCGAGCTTTCCAGGAAGTAGACGTCGAAGCTCACGCCGTAGGCGGCCAGGTCCTCGTTCTGCTCGCGGCGCAGATAGGCCACGGCGAACTGGCGGATCGCATCGAGATCGTCGATGTCGCCCTTGCCGGTGACGGCGTGGTTCTCGAATTCGACCGTGGCGCCGTCGAGATAGGCGCGGGCCACATCGGCGATGTAGTCGCCGTTGTAGGCGTTCTCCGGCCAGCCTTCGTCGCCCGGCGCGAGCCCGCGCGCGCGCAACTGGGTGGAGATGGCCAGATTGTTGATCTGCACGCCTGCGTCGTTGTAGTAGAACTCGCGCATCACGTCCCAGCCGTTGGCGTCGAGCACGCGCGCGATGCAGTCGCCGATCACCGCCGCGCGGCCGTGGCCGACATGCAGCGGGCCGGTCGGATTGGCCGAGACGTATTCCACGCCGGCGCGATGACCCGCACCGCTGCCGTTGCGGCCGTAGTTGGCGCCGCGGGCGAAGACTTCCCCGAGCTGGCGGCGCCAGGCGGCTTCGTCGATATAGAAATTGATGAAGCCCGGGCCGGCGATCTCGACCTTGGCGATGTCGGCGCTGGCCGGCAGCGCGTCGAGCAGCTTCTGCGCGATCTCGCGCGGATTGCTGCGCGCCGGCTTGGCCAGCAGCATCGCGGCGTTGGTCGAGAAGTCGCCCTGCCCACGGTTCTTGGGGCGCTCGATCACGTAATCGGGCGTCGGAAGGTCGGCCGGGACGGTGCCGGCGGCGCGCAGGGCGTCGATGGCCTGCGCGACTAGCGCATTTAGGGTGGCTTTCACGGGGGGTGCGTTTTCGCAGGGCGTTACGGAACCGGGCATTTTACCTGGTTCCCGGGCGATTGCGCGGCGCCGCGCCGAGGCTGGGGCAGGCGGTTTTTTCGACGATCGGGCCGGGGGGCGAGGAAAGAGTGCAGAGGAGTGAGGAGTGAGTAGAGCCCAACCCGCCGCTTTTCACTCACTCCTCACTCCTCTGCACTCTTTCCTCGCCTCACAGCCACCCCCGCGCCGCCATCGACACCGGCTTGCCGTCGCCGACCACGAAATGGTCGAGCAGGCGGATCTCCACCAGGGCCAGCGCCTGCTTGAGGCGCTGGGTCACTTCACGATCCTCCCGGCTGGGCTCGGCGTTGCCGCTGGGGTGGTTGTGGCCGACGATCACCGCCGCGGCGTTGCGCTGCAGCGCGCGCCGCAGCACCTCGCGCGGATGCACCTCGGCGCCGCTGAGGGTGCCCTGGAACATTTCCTCGAAGCCGATCACGCGATGGCGGTTGTTGAGGAACATCGCCGCGAACACCTCGTGCGGCAGGCCGCGCAGGCGCTGGGCGAAATAGCGGCCGGCGGCCTCCGGGTCGGTCAGCGCGGTGCCGCGCTCCAGTTCCGCCAGCTGGCAGCGCGCGGCCAGCTCCAGCGCCGATTTGAGCGTGCAGGCGCGGGCCGTGCCGATGCCGCGCATGCGCATCAGCTTGGCCGGCGATTGCTCCAGCAGCTCGCGCAGCGGGCCGTGCTCGGCCAGCAGTTGCCGCGCGGTGCCGACCGCGTCGTGGCCGCGCAGGCCCGAGCCCAGGATCAGCGCCAGCAGTTCGGCATCCGACAGCGAGCCGGCGCCATGGGCGAGGAGTTTTTCGCGCGGCCGCTCCGCGCTGGGCCATTCGTGGATTCTCATGGCCGCATCGTGCAAGCGCGGGCGGCACGGCCGGAATCGGGAGCGGGCGGCCCATCGGGTAAGCTAGTGGCCCGAGCGGGTGTAGGGAATTGCCGGGCGCCGTCGCGATCGCATCACGCGCCGCGCCGGACCCTGCGGCGGCAGGCGGCGACCCGCACCCGGCACACGAAGCAACCAGCGAGCCCGGCCGAACATGGCGCAAGACTCAACCCAGCCGCTGCACGCCCAACGCATCTTGCTGTGCGTCTGCGGCGGCATCGCCGCCTACAAGGCCGCCGATCTGGTGCGCCGACTGCAGGACGCCGGCGCGCAGGTGCGCGTGGCGATGACCGAAAACGCCACCCGCTTCGTCGGCGCGGCGACCTTCCAGGCGCTGTCCGGGCAGCCGGTGCGCACCTCGCTGTGGGACGAAGCCGCGGAGCTGGCGATGGGCCATATCGAACTGGCGCGCTGGGCGCAGCGGATTTTGATCGCGCCGGCCACCGCCGACATGATCGCCAAGCTCGCGCACGGGTTCGCCGACGATCTGATCAGCACCCTGTGCCTGGCGTCCGAGGCCCCGGTGACGATCGCCCCGGCCATGAACCACCGCATGTGGGGCCATCCGGCCACCCAGGCCAATGTCGCCACGCTGCGCAGCCGCGGGGTCGGTTTCCTCGGCCCGGGCGAGGGCCGCATGGCCGAACCCGAGTCCGGGCCCGGGCGTCTGCTGGAGCCGCTGGACATCGTCGCCGCGCTCGCGCAGGTGAACCCATGAGCGGCGCCAGCCTCGCCGGTCGCCGCATCGTCGTCAGCGCCGGGCCGACGTTCGAAGACATCGATCCGGTGCGCTTCATCGGCAATCGCAGCAGCGGCAAGATGGGTTTCGCGGTCGCCGAAGCCGCGGCGCGCCGCGGCGCGCAGGTCGTCCTGGTCGCCGGTCCCGTGTCGCTGCAGACGCCGCCGGGCGTGCAGCGCGTGGACGTGCGTTCGGCGCGGCAGATGCGCGAGGCGGTAATCGCGGCATTGCCGGCGGATGTCTATGTCGGCGCAGCGGCGGTGGCCGATTACGCGCCGGCGGTGATCGCGCCGGGCAAGATCAAGAAGAAGGAAGAGCAGCTCACCCTGGCGCTGGTGCGCACGCCCGACATCCTGGCCGAGGTCGCCGTGCACGAACGCCGCCCGACCGTGGTGGTCGGTTTCGCCGCCGAGACCCACGACGTGGAGTTCTATGCGCGCGGCAAGTTGGAGAAAAAACGCGTGGACATGATCGCCGCCAACCGTGTCGGCGTGTCCGGCAGCGGCTTCGAGAGCGACGACAACGCGCTGACCGTTTATTGGGCCGGCGGCGAGCGCGCGCTCGGTCCGGGGCCCAAGACCGAACTGGCCGACCAGTTGCTCGACCTGATCCTGACGCGTTGGCCGGCCTGATGGCCGGACCTTTCGATCGAGCCCGCCGATGAAGATTTTCGTCACCACCGACGACGTGCTCGACGCCGTCCACGCCGTCATTCGCGACGGCTTCGTCGCCGTGCAGGGGCCCAAGGGCCCGGCGAAGACCTATTGCCATCGGGTCGTGCGCGCGCTGCACCGCCACGACAAGGTGTTGCCGGCGATCGGCTTCGAGAGCGCGCCGAACCGCGGCTCGGTCTATGTGGTGTACGACGTCAACCGGTTCATGGCCGGCGAGGCCGAGCTCAGGCAGCAGATCGTGGCGCTGGACGCCGCCGCGCCGGGCTGAGTCGCCGTCGCGCCGCCGCGCTTTGATTCCTTTCGTCTCTCTGGACCCGTTCGATCCGATGAACCACACCCTGGAACTGAAAATCCTCGATCCGCGCTTCGGCGGTGAGTGGCCGCTGCCGAGCTACGCCACCGCGGCCAGCGCCGGCCTGGACCTGCGCGCGGCGCTCGATCAGCCGCTGCTGCTGGCGCCGGGCGACGCCGCGCTGGTGCCTTCGGGCCTGGCGATCCATCTGGGCGATCCGACCCTGTGCGCGGTGATCCTGCCGCGCTCGGGCCTGGGTCACAAACACGGCATTGTGCTCGGCAACGGCACCGGCCTGATCGACGCCGACTACCAGGGCCCGCTGCTGATCAGCGTGTGGAATCGCGGCCGCGAGGCTTTTACGATCCAGCCCGGCGATCGCATCGCGCAGCTGATGGTGTTGCCGATCGTGCGCGCGAGTTTGCAGGTGGTCGATGAGTTCCAGGCCAGCGAGCGCGGCGAGGGCGGCTTCGGCCATACCGGCGTACGCTGATCGCCGGCCGTTGGCCGGACGGCCCGAGGGGAGGCGGCTGGCACGCATCGTGCTAGGGATTCACGTGCCTGATAGTCGTCGGCTGCAAAGCCGCGGACGCGATCGCAACCGCGATCGGCGCCGCGAGGCGCAGTAGACGGAACCGACAAGGCGCGGCAGTGCAAACTGGGCGGTATCGCCCGCTGCACGGTCGGAACCATCGGCTCCGGATCATCCGGGTCAGATCATTCGGCGACACGAGACACACTGGGGAAGGGCTCTGGGTATGGTGGATGTGAAATTCGAAAAGCCGCAGATGTCGGCGGCGCAACTCAAGCCCGTCATGCTGCCGCTGGCGCTGCTGTGCGGCGTGCTGGCGTTGTGGCTGGGCTGGGCCGGCGTGCAGCAGCACCTGGACTCCTCGCGCCGCTCCGATCTGGCGCGCGAGCGCGACGCCGCCGTCGCCAGCGCGCACGACGCGCTCGGGGTCGAGCACAAGCGCCTGCGCGAGCGACTCGACGCGCCGGCGATGCAGGCCGCCCTGACCGCCGGCGATCTCAAGACCGCCGGCGCGGAACTGACCAAGGACTGGCCCGGCGCCAGCGCCGGCGCGGTGCTGCCGGCCGATTTGAGCCTGGATTACGAGAATCTGCCCAAGAGCGGCTACGGCCGGCTGGGCGCGATGGAAGCGGCGATCGTCGCCGACAAGCCGATGGCGGCGATCGTGCGCGACGGCGGCAAGCCGGTGCTCGCGCTGGCCGCGCCGGCGCGGGTCGGCGGGCAACTGGTCGGCGTGGCCTACGTGCAACTGCCGTTGCAGCGCATCAGCGACGGCATCGACAAGGCCGACGTCGACGGCAGCAGCTACATGGCCTTGCGCCAGGGCGGCTACAACGTGGTCGAGCGCGGCGACGCCGCGCTCAGCAACGGCGCCGAGGCGATGGCGGCGAAGATCCCCGGCAGCGACCTGCGCGTCGCCGCCGCGGTGCCGGACATCGCCGGCGGCCCGCTCGGCCTGGGCGCGCTGCCGTGCTTCATCGCCGCGGTGATCCTGGCGCTGCTCGCGTTCGTGCTGATGCGCGTGCGTCAACGTCTGGGGCATCAGGCGCCGGTCGTGGAGGAAGGTCCGGTTCAGACGCTGGCTGAGACCATGATCGCTTCCCCCTTCGATACCAATGCAGGCAACGTGACCGATAACTCCCTCAGCGCCGCGCCCCGCGCGGTGAGCATCGACGGCGGCATCTTCCGCGCCTACGACATCCGCGGCGTGATCGGCCAGTCCCTGGACCCCGGCGTGGCCGAGATGATCGGCCAGGCGATCGGTTCGGTCATGCACGATCAGGGCCTGACCGAGATCGTGGTCGGCCGCGACGGCCGCCTGTCCGGCCCGGCCATGATCGAGGGCCTGATCTCGGGCCTGCGCAAGGCCGGCCGCAACGTCATCGACATCGGCATGGCGCCGACCCCGGTGATCTACTTCGGCGCCTATCACCTGCGCGCCGGCTCCTGCGTGTCGGTCACCGGCAGCCACAATCCGCCGGACTACAACGGCTTCAAGGTCGTGGTCGGCGGCGAGACCCTGTCGGGCGCGGCGATCACCGATCTGTACCAGCGCATCGTCAGTAACCGCCTGCACACCGCCGCCGAGCCGGGCACGCTGACCCCGCGCGACATCTCCGAGGACTACGTCCAGCGCATCGCCTCCGACATCCAGATCGACCGCCCGCTCAAGGTGGTGGTCGATGCCGGCAACGGCGTGGCCGGCGACATCGGCCCGCGCGTGCTGGCGGCGATCGGCGCCGAAGTCACCCCGCTGTACTGCGAGATCGACGGCGAATTCCCCAACCATCACCCCGATCCGAGCGAGCCGCACAACCTGGCCGATCTGATCAAGATGGTGGCGCGCCTGGACGCGGACCTGGGCATCGCTTTCGACGGCGACGGCGACCGTTTGGGCGTGGTCACCCGCGACGGCCAGAACATCTTCCCGGACCGCCTGCTGATGCTGTTCGCCGCCGACGTGCTCGAACGCAACCCCGGCGCGATGATCATCTACGACGTGAAGTGCACCGGCCGCCTGCCGGGCCACATCCTGCGTCACGGCGGCAGCCCGTTGATGTGGAAGACAGGCCATTCGCTGATCAAGGCGAAGATGCGCGAAACCGACGCCGAGCTGGCCGGCGAGATGAGCGGCCACTTCTTCTTCAAGGAGCGCTGGTACGGCTTCGACGACGGCATCTACTCGGCCGCGCGTCTGCTGGAGATCCTGGCCGCGCAGCCGCAGGCCCCGACCGAGACCCTCAACGGCCTGCCCAACGGCATCTCGACCCCGGAAATCAAGGTCGATGCGCCCGACGGCGACCCGCACACCTTCGTCGAGCGCTTCCGCACCGAGGCCTCGTTCGAGGGCGCGCGCCTGTCCACCATCGACGGCCTGCGCGTGGACTACCCCGACGGCTGGGGCCTGGTGCGCGCGTCCAACACAACGCCGATCCTGGTCATGCGTTTCGACGCCGACAGCCACGAGGCGATGGACCGCATCCAGACCGCGTTCCGCACGCAGCTGCATGCGATCAAGCCGGATCTGAAGTTGCCGTTCTGATTGGGCGGCGGGCACCGGTCTGATCCGACGGCGCTTGCGAGACACGAAAACGCCGCGGCTTGCCGCGGCGTTTTTTATGGGGGGACGAGTGCGCTCGTGTTCTGGAGGCTTGGGTATCTGTTCTCCGCGGAAGCGGGAATCCAGAGCCTTCAGCGTCATGCCTCCAGACCGTCATTCCCGCGAACGCGGGAATCCAGAGCCTTCAGCGTCATCCCTCCAGTCCGTCATTCCCGCGAACGCGGGAATCCAGCGACTTCAGCGTCATCCTTCCAGGCCGTCATTCCCGCGAACGCGGGAATCCAGAGCCTTCAGCGCCACCCTTCCAGACCGTCATTCCCGCGTAGGCGGGCTCCGCTTTACTTCGGCGGAGCCGAACATCCAGAGCCTTCAGCGCCATCTCTCCAGGCCGTCATTCCCGCGAACGCGGGAATCCAGCGACTTCAGGCGTTCTCGCACGAAAGGCCCTGGATTCCCGCGTTCGCGGGAATGACGAGGTGTGGGAACGTCGTGACTGGTGACTGGTGACTGGTGACTGGTGACTGGTGACTGCTGACTGGGTGACTGGTGACTGGGTGACTGGTGACTGTGGCGAGACGCGACCCGCGAGACAGGACCTGCGACGCACGGCCTACAACTGACGACACCAGCCAGCTACAACAACCTCACCCCCGACCCGGCTTAGCCGCCTTGATCGTGTTGTAACGCTCCAGCGCCGAAGCCAGATCCTGGTCGGCGGTGCTGCGTTCGAGCTGCTGCTGCTTCAACGTCGCCTGCTGGTGCAGCAGTTCGTCGTGCTGGTTGCGGATGTTGTCGGCCAGGACCTTGCCGACCGGCTTACTGCTCAGCTCGGCTTCGCCGGCCTTGCGCAGCAGGCTCAGCAAGGTCTGGCGACGCCCTTCGATACCCAGTTGCGAGGCCTTGACGGTCTCGTCCAGCAGCACGATGCGCTCCTGGAAGGAATTGCGCAGGTCCTGCTCGGTCGCGTACGACTCGGCCATGGCGTGGTCGCGGCGCTTGCGCGCTTCCTCGGCCATCGCCGCGCTGCGCGCCGCGCGCTCGGCCTGCTGCGCGGCCACGCGCTCCTCGGCGGTGAGGGCGCGGTCCACCCGGGCGGTCGCCATGCCGCTCTTGGCGCTGATCTCGGTGCGCGCGCTGTCCACCGCATGCGCCGGCAGCGCGTCGCCGCAGACTTTGCGCCCGCCTTCGTTCCAGCAATACAGCTTCTTGCTCGGCTTGCCGTCCTGGGCGAGGGCCAGCGGCGCGGCCAGGGCGAATACGATGGCGCCGGCGATCAGGGTGTGCAGTGCTTTCATGTCGCGTTCTCGCCGTCGAACCAAAGGGTTTGCGACAAGGCATGAAGCAAGAGTCGGGCCATCGTCTGCCTCCGGCGTGTGCGATCTATCACAAATCGATTTGTGGCCGCGGCGGCGGCCGATGCCGGCCGGCCGCATCGCGCGCTGCGCTCAGTGCTGCGCGTCGCGCCCATAGGCAGCACGGTAGGCCAGCAGGCGCTCGCGCTGTGTGGAAAACTCCGCGCTTTCGCCGGTGAAGGCAAGCAGATCGTCGAGCGTGGCGATCGCGACCACCGGAAGGCTGTGTTCGATTGCGACAGTTTCTGCCGCCGAGCGTCGGGATTGTGCAGGGTCCACGGCTTCCTGCCGGTCCAGCGCGATCACGATCCCGGCCACGGTACCGCCGGCCTCGCCGATCAGGGCCAGCGCCTCGCGGATGGCGGTGCCGGCGGTGATGACGTCGTCCACGATCAAAACCCGGCGCCCGGCCAGCGGCGCGCCGATCAGCATGCCGCCTTCGCCGTGGGCCTTGGCTTCCTTGCGGTTGAACGCCAGCGGCAGGTCGCGGCCGCGGCGCGCGTACTCGCAACCCAGCGCCGTCGCCAGCGGGATGCCCTTGTAGGCCGGGCCGAACAGCAGGTCGAAGTCCAGGCCGTGGGCCTGGATGGCATCGGCGTAGCACGCGCCCAGGCCGGCCAGGGCGGCGCCGGAGTCGAAGCGCCCGGCGTTGAAGAAGTACGGGCTGACGCGCCCGGACTTGAGGGTGAACTCGCCGAAGCGCAGGGCGTTGGCCTTGAGCGCGAGTTGCAGGAAGCGGGTGCGATGGTCGGTCATGGAAGCGGACGGTCGGGGGAAGGGGAAGAGGAGGGCGCCGGCGTCAGGCGCAGCAGCATCAGGTGCTGCGGGCCGGCCGAGCCGCCGTGATAGAGCTCGCCGGTGTCGGCGAAACCGGCTTTCAGATAGACGCCGTAGGCCGCGCGGTTGCGCAGGTTCACCGTCAGCGCCAGCAGGCGGCGCTCGGGATAGCGGCGGCGCAGGTCCTGCGCGCAGGCGATCATCGCGGCGGTGCCGTAGCCGCGGCCTTGTTCGCGACGGTCGATGACGTAGGCGCGCAGGCCCACGCTGGGCTCGCCCAGGGCGCGTCCGGCGATCGCGGCGACGCTGAAATCCAGGCGGTAGAAGCCGACCACGCGCTCGCCGGCCAGCACCGCCATCGCTTCGCTGTTCGGGTCGAGCCGGGTCTGGTCGAGGTTGTAGCTGGTGTCGCCGACGAACTGCAGCTGCTCCGGCGCGACCTGCAGCGCGCGCACGGCCGGCGCCAGCATCGGCGAGACCACGCTCACGCGCACCGGCGCGGGCTCGGCAGCCGGGATGGGTCGGTCGGTCGCAGCGGTCATATCCGGCATGATACCCGCGCCCGGCCGTTGCTATGATCGTGCGCACTTCGTGCCCTGGAGCGCGCATGCGCATCATCAGCTTCAACGCCAACGGTCTGCGCTCGGCCGCGACCAAGGGTTTCTTCGACTGGTTCAAGACCCAGAACGCGGACGTGCTCTGCGTGCAGGAAACCAAGGCGCAGGAACATCAGCTCACCGGCCCTGCGTTTCTGCCCGACGGCTATCGCGCCTTCTTCCGCGATGCGATCACCAAGAAGGGCTACAGCGGCGTGGCGATCTACGCCAAGCGCGAACCCGACGAGGTCCGCACCGCCCTGGGCTGGGCGCCGTTCGACGACGAGGGCCGCTACATCGAAGCGCGCTTCGGCAACCTGAGCGTGGTCTCGTTCTACATCCCGTCGGGTTCCTCCGGCGAGCTGCGCCAGGGCTTCAAGTTCGAGGTCATGGACTGGCTCAAGCCGATCCTCGATCAGTGGCTGGCCAGCGGTCGCGAGTACGTGCTGTGCGGCGACTGGAACATCGTGCGCAGCCGCCTGGACATCAAGAACTGGACCAGCAACCAGAAGAATTCCGGCTGCCTGCCGCCCGAGCGCGACTGGCTCAACGGCCTGTGCACGGACGATGCGGGTTGGGTCGATACCTACCGCGCGCTCAAGGCCGACGCCCAGGACTACACCTGGTGGAGCAACCGCGGCGCGGCGCGCGCCAACGACGTGGGTTGGCGCATCGACTACCAGCTCGCCACCCCGGGCCTGCGCGACAAGCTGCGCGCATGTTCGATCCTGAAAGAACCGCGCTTCTCCGACCACGCACCGTTCAGCGTCGACTATGACCTCTGAGGCCGGCGCCTCGGATTCCCCCGTCGCCGCCGCCAAGCCCGCGCGCTCGGGCTGGCGCCTGGTGCTGAGCAACCTGCGCCAGCCCAAGGTGCTGGTGATGCTGCTGCTGGGCTTCAGCTCGGGCATTCCGATCTATCTGGTCGGCAACACGCTCGGCTTCTGGATGCGCGAGAACGGCATCGAGTTGTCCATGATCGGCGTGCTGTCCTGGGTCGGCCTGGCCTATTCGCTGAAGTTCCTGTGGGCGCCGCTGGTGGACAAGCTCGACGCGCCGCTGTTCGGCCGCTGGCTCGGCCGGCGCCGCGGCTGGATGCTGTTGTCGCAGATCGTCGCCGCCGTCGCCCTGGTCGGCATGGCCTGGGTCGAACCGCGCCAGGGCCAGTTGCTGATCGGCGGGCTGGTGCTGGATCAACTGCTGGTGTTCGGCGCGCTGGCGCTGGTGGTGGCGTTCGCCTCGTCCACGCAGGACATCGTGATCGACGCCTGGCGCATCGAAAGCGCCGACAGCGCCGAGCAGCAGGGGCTGCTGACTTCGACGTCCACGCTGGGGTATCGCGGCGCGTTGTTGGTCACCGACTCGCTGATCCTGATTCTCGCCGCGCACGCCGGCTGGTCGCTGTCCTATGACGCAATGGCGTTGCTGATGGGCGTGGGCGTGCTGGCGGTGCTGGCCGCGCGCGAGCCGGCGGCCAGCGTGCTCGCCGCAGCCACGCCGCATCCGGCGCTGTTCACCGCACGCGGCCTGTTCGACGCCCTGGTCGGCCCGTTCATCGCCTTCTTCCGCCAGCACGGCCGCTGGGCGCTGCTGATCCTGCTGACCATCAGCCTGTTCCGGCTGCCCGATTTCCTGATGGGGCCGATGGCCAACCCGTTCTACGCCGACCTGGGCGTGGACAAGGAAACCGTCGGCACCGTGCGCGGCTCGTTCGGGCTGATCGCGACCGTCGCCGGCGTCGCCGTCGCCGGCCTGAGCGCAGTGCGCTTCGGCTTCATCGCCACCCTGATCGCCGGCGCCGTGCTCGGCCCGGGCTCGAACCTGGCCTTCGCCTACCTGGCCCTGCACGGCGGCGACACCGGCGTGTTCACCGCGGCGATGGTCATCGACAACTTCTGCAACGGCTATGCCGGCGTGGCCCTGGTCGGCTACATGTCCAGCCTGACCAACGCCGGCTACACCGCCACCCAGTACGCCCTGCTCAGCTCGTTCTATGCCTTGCTCGGCAAGATGCTCAAGGGCTTGTCCGGCTTCGCGGTCGAGCATCTGGAAACCGGGCGCAGCCTGCTGGAGGCGTACGCGCTGTTCTTCGTGGCGACCGCGGTCATCGGCATTCCGGCGCTGGTGCTGTGCATCGTCCTGGCGGTGCGCAAGCCGCCGCTGGTAATGCCGCCGCCGACATGAACGTGCTGATTGCGTTACTTGGCGACAGCGGGAGACGACAGCGGTGGTAGTGTTCCTGAACGCGTTTTCGCCACTTTCGTGTTGCGAACGTCATCGGAACGGTGCAATTTGGCGCCAGTGACCGACATCATCCTGCACAACCTGGATTCGATCCTGGCCGACCGCCTGCGTCGGGTCGCGGAGGCGCGCGGGTGGAGTTTGCAACGCACCGCGCTGCACCTGATCGAGAGCGGGTTGTTCGTGGTCGAGGCCGAGATGGTCGGGCGTTTCAGCGACCAGGACGCCGGGGTGTTGCAGGAGGCGATTGCCGCCCTGCAGGACATCCCCAGCGACCCGGGTTTCTCCCTGATCGGCCGCGCCGAGCCGCAGGAACCTCCGACCAAGCGCGTGACCGGGCCCGACCTGAGCGGCCTGGAGCTGCTGGAAGAATTCCGTCCGCGCCGCGACCCGGCGTAAGCAACCGCGGCGAGGCACCTCAGCGCCGGGCCCCGAGGCCATAGGCCCGAAGCGCCAGAGCGCCACCTTCCCGCTGCCGGACAGTCTTCGACTGCCCGACCTCAGGCGGCCGGATGCACCGTCCCCAGCACCCGCAAGCCGCGCGCGCCGGTGACGCTGGGCAGGTTCCCCGGCAACCCGGCCACGGTCTGCCGCGCCAGCCAGGCGAAGCCCATCGCCTCGACGAAATCCGGATCCAGCCCGAACGCCGCAGTGGATTCCACGACCACGCCCGGCAGTTGCGCGGCCAGTCGATCGAGCAGGGCGCGATTGCGCACGCCGCCGCCGCAGACCAACACCCGCTTCGTCGCCGGCTGATGCGCGCGCAACGCATCGGCGATGGTGATCGCGCTGAGTTCGAGCAGGCTGGCCTGCACATCCTGCGGCCGCTCGCCGCCGCGCAGTCGCGATTCCACCCAGGCCAGCTGGAACTGTTCGCGGCCGGTGCTTTTGGGCGGCGGCTGGGCGAACCACGGCTCATCCAGCAGCCGCGCCAGCAGCGCCGTGTCGATCTGTCCCTGCGCCGCGAACGCGCCGTCGGCGTCGAAGGCCTGGCCCAGATGGCGCAGTGCCCAGGCGTCCATCAGGCAGTTGGCCGGGCCGGTGTCGAAACCGCGCACCTCGCCGCGTGCCGGCAGCAGGGTGAAGTTGGCGATGCCGCCGAGATTCAACGCGGCCCGGTCTTGGTCCGGCGAATGCAGCAGCGCGGCGTGGAACGCCGGCATCAGCGGCGCGCCGTGGCCGCCGGCGGCGACATCGCGGCGACGGAAATCGGCGACCGTGGCGATGCCGCTGCGTTCGGCGATTACCGCGCCGTCGCCGATCTGCCAGGTGAAAGGATGCTGGCCGTCGTAGCGCGCGCCGGCCGGGCGATGGCGCACGGTCTGGCCGTGCGAGCCGATCGCCCGCACGTCGCCTGCGCTCACGCCGGCTTCGTCGATCAACGCGCGGGCGGCATCGGCGAAGGCTTCCGCGACCTGGATGTCCAGCGTGCCCAGTTCCTCCAGCGAACGCGCGTCGCCGCCCTGGCCGAGTGCGACCAGGCGTTCGCGCAGCGCTTCGTTCCACGCGTAGGTTCGACCGAGCACCAGCTCGCAGCGGGTTGGTTCCGCGCCGGCCTGGAAGCGCACCAGCGCGGCGTCGATGCCGTCGGCGCTGGTGCCGGAGATCAGTCCAAGATAAAGGCCTGAAGACGGTTTACTCACGTCACCAGCCGCTGGGACCGAAGAGTTCTCAATCATTGCGAAGCTCCCTGAGGCCTGAAGGCGGTTTACCCGCGTCAGCAACCGCCGGGACCGAAGAGTTCTCAATCATTACGAAGCTCCCTGAGGCCTGAAGGCGGTTTACCCGCGTCAGCAACCGCCGGGACCGAAGAGTTCTCAATCATTGCCAAGCGCCCTGAGTCCTGAAAGACCGATGCTCCAGTATCCGGTGTATCGGCGCCAGCATCGGACACTCATTGCAGGAGCGGCGCGACATCGCACAGGCGAAGCAAGCGCGATTCCGGCGCCGCCGCTCGCGCTAAAACGACGGTTCTCAACGGCACCCCAAAAACAAAAAAGGCCTCCGAAGAGGCCCTTTTTCGCTACCCATCGCGCACCAATCAGCCGCGCCGGATCTTCTTCTTCGCCGCCACCGCAACCGTCTTGGCCGGCGCTGCCGCGGGAGCCGTCTGCACAGGGCTGGCATCGGCGTAGATGACGTTCTCGACCTGACGGATGCGTGCCAGCGCCACGCCGGTCTGATTGCGGAACTGCGCCAGCGCCACGCCGCTCAGCGGCTCCGGCGGCGGCATGGTGATCGACAGCGGATTGCGGTGCACGCCGTTGACGCGGAATTCGTAATGCAGGTGCGGGCCGGTCGCCAGGCCCGAGCTGCCGACGTAGCCGATCACCGTGCCCTGAGCGATGCGCTGCCCCGGCTTGACCTTGCTGAAGTTCGACATGTGCCCGTACAGCGTGGTGTAGCCGCGGCCGTGATCGAGGATCACCGCGCGGCCGTAACCGCCCTTCCAGCCGATGAACTGCACGCGCGCATCGCCGGCGGCCATGATCGGCGTGCCGGTGCCGGCGGCGTAATCCACGCCCATGTGCATGCGGATATTGCCCAGCACCGGATGGCGGCGCGAGCCGAAGCCCGAGGTCAGGCGCGCATACGGAATCGGCATGCGGATGAAGCTCTTCTTCAGCGGGCGGCCGTCGCCGGTGAAGTACTCGGGCTTGCCGCCGCGATCGAAGCGGAAGCCGGTGTGCAGCTTGCCTTCGCTGGTGAAGGTCGCCGCCAGGATCGGGCCGGTCTTGAGCAACTCGCCCTCACGCCAGGTCTGCTCGACCACCACGCTGAAGCGGTCCTCGGCGCCGACGTCTTCGTTGAAGTCGATGTCGTACTTGAAGATGTCGTCGGTCAGGGTGTTGATGTTGGCCGCGGTCAGGCCGACTTTGCGCGCCGAACGGAACAAGGACTTGCCCACCTTGCCGCTTAGCACCACGGTGCGGGTTTCGGTCGGACGGTTGATCACCTTCTGGGTGATCTTGTCGCCGGTCAGGCTCAACTCGACCCGGTGGCTGTCGTCCTTGTCGTAGCGGAATGTGCGCAGGGCGCCGTTGACCGGCATGTCGAAGCCCAGCTCGGTGCCGGGCTTCATCCGCATCAGGGCTTCTTTCGCGCCCGGCTGCTCGAGAATCTGGTGCATCGTGGAGGTGGGAATCTCCATTTCCTTGAACACCGAGCCCAGGGTCTGGCCGCGGTTGACGCGGACCAGCTGCCAGCTGTCGCCGGTTTCTCCCTTGAGGCGGGCCAAGGTCAGCGGCGGCAACGCCAGGGCCAGCGACTGTCGCGGCTCATGCGCACGCACCGACGCGGTGGACTGGCTCAAACCGGGGACGATCGCGGCGACCATCATGCCCAGGGTCGCGAACAGACCGGCCTGCACCCACTGGCGGCCGGTCCAGCGGCCGTTGAATCCATCCGACAAATGACGCGCCAGCACCGGACGTTTCAGTGCGGCCTCGCGCAAGGCTTTCAGGCGTTCGCGGCGCTCGGCGCCCACACTGGAAGCCTGCTCGGGTACTGTCATTGGATGGATCCCTCGCGCGAGGTGTGAAGGCAACGTTGCGGCGTTACCATAGACACGCGAGCAGTACGCGTCAAACCCTTGACCTGAATGGGGTTTTTCGTCACCGACCAGTACAGTTTCGTTTAACTTCCACTTAACCAGAATCCGTGATGGCGTTAACAAAAGCCGGTCGCGGCCGTACCCGAGTCCAGCCTTTGAACAGCGCGTCCCCCTCCGTACAAGAAGCCCTCGACCTGATCGCCCGTGGCGCCGACGAAATCCTCAAGCGCGAGGAGCTCGAAGCCCGGCTCAAGCTCGGCCGTCCGCTGCGGATCAAGGCCGGTTTCGACCCGACCGCGCCCGACCTGCATATCGGCCACACCGTCCTGCTCAACAAGATGCGGCAGTTCCAGGACCTGGGCCATCAGGTGATCTTCCTGATCGGCGATTTCACCGGAATGATCGGCGATCCCAGCGGCAAGAACGTCACCCGCAAGCCGCTGACCCGCGAAGACGTGCTGGCCAACGCGGAGACCTACGCCGAGCAGGTGTTCAAGGTGCTCGACAAGGAGCGCACCGAAGTGCGCTTCAACTCCGAGTGGTTCAGCCAGATGAGCGCGGCCGACATGATCCGCCTGGCCGGCCAGCACACCGTGGCGCGCATGCTCGAGCGCGACGACTTCGCCAAGCGCTACGCCGCCCAGCAGTCGATCGCGATCCACGAATTTCTGTATCCGCTGGTGCAGGGCTACGACTCGGTGGCGCTCAAGTGCGACGTCGAGCTCGGCGGCACCGACCAGAAATTCAATCTGCTGATGGGCCGCGGCCTGCAGGAGCACCACGGCCTGCCGCCGCAGATCGTGCTGACCATGCCGCTGCTGGAGGGCCTGGACGGCGTCAACAAGATGTCCAAGTCGCTGGGCAATTACATCGGCATCAACGAGCCGGCGATCGACATCGTCACCAAGACCATGAAGATCGACGATGTGCTGATGTGGCGCTGGATCGATCTGCTGAGCTTCGAGATCGGTATCGCCGAGGCGGCGAGCCTAAAGAAAGAGATCGAGGCCGGCCAACTCAACCCGCGCGACCTCAAGCTGCGCCTGGCGCGCGAGCTGGCCGCGCGTTTCCATGGCAGCGAAGCGGCCGAAACCGCGGTTGCCGGCTGGAACGCGGCGGTGCGAGGCGAGGGCGACATCACCTCGCTGCCGCTGACCGACGTAGCCGTCCCGGCCGAAGGTCTGCGCATCGCCGCCCTGCTGGTGGCCGCCGGGCTGACGCCCAGCAACGGCGAAGGCAACCGCAAGCTCAAGGAGCGGGCGGTGCGGGTGGATGGCAATGTGGTCGAAGACCCGCAACTGGTGTTCGCGCCGGGGTTCGAGGGGGTTCTGGCCGTGGGCAAGCGCAATTTCGCCCGGGTGCGTCTGGTTTCGGCCTGATCGGCGGCAAAGGGGCGCGCGGCTAGAGGCCAGTGGCGGCCTAGGGCCGCCCGGAAGGCTCGCAACCACTTAAGCGAGCCGCGAAACCCCGTTCAGAGGTGCCATTCTGACCAATGGCGGCTCCAACTCCCTCTCCCGCCTGCGGGAGAGGGGCGGGGTGAGGGCCTCCCAGTTCACATAGATCCTCCCAGACCTTGCCGCATCAGGCGTCTGGCCGCCGGCCGATGATTCCCTGTTCATTTTTCGCCCCGCCCCCTTCCCAAGGCCAGTTCATGTCCGCATAATGCGCGGCTCCCAACGGCAAGTTGTTCGGTCGGTGGGAAGCGCGGAAGACGGCGTTTTCGGCAGGAGTTGACGGTCGAAGATGATGCTGTAAGATGCGCGGCCCGCCGCCCTGTTCATCGAGCGGTTGGGGCGCAGAAAACAGCGGTTTCGATGGGTAGTTGACGCATCGGAAACATGCTGTAGGATGCGCGGCCCGCAGTTCGGTTTATCGAGTTGCGGAGCGCGGAAAACGGCGGTTTCGACGAGGTGGTTGACGAGTCGGAAACATGCTGTAAGATGCGCGGCCCGGTGAGACGGAAGCTTCGGAAATCGAAGCGAAGTTGGAGTCGGGAAGCAGCAAGAAGTTTCGCGGACAGGTGTTGACGTTCACGAAAACTGCTGTATAGTGTGCGGCTCGCTCGGCCACTTCGGTGGCGAGTACGAAACCAGGCGCTGAGGCCGGTTTCAAGGATCTTTGACAGTGTGCGCAGGTGACTTGTGCGGGCGTCTGGCGAGTGGATAGTTGTCCATCTTGCAGACGTTCGTAACAGAGTCCAAAGATTTGAAGAGCATGCAAATGCAAATTGAGTAATTGGCCTGGAACGAAGTCTGCACTCAAAGCATTGATGAAGGCCGCAAGGCTGGAATCGAAACATTTAAGTGAAGAGTTTGATCCTGGCTCAGAGTGAACGCTGGCGGCAGGCCTAACACATGCAAGTCGAACGGCAGCACAGAGGAGCTTGCTCCTTGGGTGGCGAGTGGCGGACGGGTGAGGAATACGTCGGAATCTGCCTATTTGTGGGGGATAACGTAGGGAAACTTACGCTAATACCGCATACGACCTACGGGTGAAAGCGGAGGACCTTCGGGCTTCGCGCAGATAGATGAGCCGACGTCGGATTAGCTAGTTGGCGGGGTAAAGGCCCACCAAGGCGACGATCCGTAGCTGGTCTGAGAGGATGATCAGCCACACTGGAACTGAGACACGGTCCAGACTCCTACGGGAGGCAGCAGTGGGGAATATTGGACAATGGGCGCAAGCCTGATCCAGCCATGCCGCGTGTGTGAAGAAGGCCTTCGGGTTGTAAAGCACTTTTGTCCGGAAAGAAAAGCATTGGGTTAATACCCCGATGTCATGACGGTACCGGAAGAATAAGCACCGGCTAACTTCGTGCCAGCAGCCGCGGTAATACGAAGGGTGCAAGCGTTACTCGGAATTACTGGGCGTAAAGCGTGCGTAGGTGGTTTGTTAAGTCTGATGTGAAAGCCCTGGGCTCAACCTGGGAATGGCATTGGAAACTGGCTTACTAGAGTGCGGTAGAGGGTAGTGGAATTCCCGGTGTAGCAGTGAAATGCGTAGATATCGGGAGGAACATCTGTGGCGAAGGCGACTACCTGGACCAGCACTGACACTGAGGCACGAAAGCGTGGGGAGCAAACAGGATTAGATACCCTGGTAGTCCACGCCCTAAACGATGCGAACTGGATGTTGGGAGCAACTTGGCTCTCAGTATCGAAGCTAACGCGTTAAGTTCGCCGCCTGGGAAGTACGGTCGCAAGACTGAAACTCAAAGGAATTGACGGGGGCCCGCACAAGCGGTGGAGTATGTGGTTTAATTCGATGCAACGCGAAGAACCTTACCTGGCCTTGACATCCACGGAACTTTCCAGAGATGGATTGGTGCCTTCGGGAACCGTGAGACAGGTGCTGCATGGCTGTCGTCAGCTCGTGTCGTGAGATGTTGGGTTAAGTCCCGCAACGAGCGCAACCCTTGTCCTTAGTTGCCAGCACGTAATGGTGGGAACTCTAAGGAGACCGCCGGTGACAAACCGGAGGAAGGTGGGGATGACGTCAAGTCATCATGGCCCTTACGGCCAGGGCTACACACGTACTACAATGGTAGGGACAGAGGGCTGCAAACCCGCGAGGGCAAGCCAATCCCAGAAACCCTATCTCAGTCCGGATCGGAGTCTGCAACTCGACTCCGTGAAGTCGGAATCGCTAGTAATCGCAGATCAGCATTGCTGCGGTGAATACGTTCCCGGGCCTTGTACACACCGCCCGTCACACCATGGGAGTTTGTTGCACCAGAAGCAGGTAGCTTAACCTTCGGGAGGGCGCTTGCCACGGTGTGGCCGATGACTGGGGTGAAGTCGTAACAAGGTAGCCGTATCGGAAGGTGCGGCTGGATCACCTCCTTTAGAGACTAAAGACAGCAAATTGCTCGTCGGACGTCCGCACAAGTAACCTGCATTCAGAGTTCCCGATCGCCACAGGGCGATTGCGGAGTCGTCCCGTTTCGATGGGGCTTTAGCTCAGCTGGGAGAGCACCTGCTTTGCAAGCAGGGGGTCGTCGGTTCGATCCCGACAAGCTCCACCACCTAGCCAGTAAGTAGTCCGCAGGGACGAATTGGGTCTGTAGCTCAGGTGGTTAGAGCGCACCCCTGATAAGGGTGAGGCCGGTGGTTCGAGTCCTCCCAGACCCACCACCCTGGCGAAGGCTAGAGCAAGCGACAAAACTTCTGAATTGCGCACACATAAAGATTTGAAACGTCGAAGGCGCTGAAGCCTTTAACGTGTTCTTTGAAAACTGGAATGTAGCGAGCGTTTTGAGACGGAATGTCCATGACGTGTCGTAGAGGCTAAGGCGAGTGTCGAGAGACACTTTATTAATTGAGTCGTTATATTCGAGTCCGGGCTTTGTACCCCTGGACCCGTGTAATCCTGAGGCAACTTGGGGTTATATGGTCAAGCGAATAAGCGCACACGGTGGATGCCTTGGCGGTCAGAGGCGATGAAGGACGTGACAGCCTGCGAAAAGTACGGGGGAGCTGGCAATAAGCATTGATCCCGTAATGTCCGAATGGGGAAACCCACCTAGCAATAGGTATCCTGCAGTGAATACATAGCTGCTGGAAGCGAACCCGGAGAACTGAAATATCTAAGTACCCGGAGGAAAAGAAATCAACCGAGATTCCCTAAGTAGTGACGAGCGAACGGGGACTAGCCCTTAAGTTGCATCAGCTTCAGCAAAACGAGCTGGAAAGCTCGGCCATAGAAGGTGACAGCCCTGTATGCGAAGGGGCTGATGCGATGAAATCGAGTAGGGCGGGGCACGAGAAACCCTGTCTGAACATGGGGGGACCATCCTCCAAGGCTAAATACTCCTGACCGACCGATAGTGAACCAGTACCGTGAGGGAAAGGCGAAAAGAACCCTGGTGAAGGGAGTGAAATAGATCCTGAAACCGTGTGCGTACAAGCAGTAGGAGCTCGCAAGAGTGACTGCGTACCTTTTGTATAATGGGTCAGCGACTTACTGTTCGTGGCAAGCTTAACCGTATAGGGGAGGCGAAGGGAAACCGAGTCTGATAAGGGCGCATAGTCGCGGGCAGTAGACCCGAAACCGGGTGATCTAGTCATGCCCAGGGTGAAGGTTGAGTAACATCAACTGGAGGCCCGAACCCACTCCCGTTGCAAAGGTAGGGGATGAGGTGTGATTAGGAGTGAAAAGCTAATCGAACCCGGAGATAGCTGGTTCTCCTCGAAAGCTATTTAGGTAGCGCCTCGGACGAATACTACTGGGGGTAGAGCACTGTTATGGCTAGGGGGTCATTGCGACTTACCAAACCATGGCAAACTCCGAATACCAGTACGTACTATCCGGGAGACACACGGCGGGTGCTAACGTCCGTCGTGAAAAGGGAAACAACCCAGACCCACAGCTAAGGTCCCAAATTTATCGCTAAGTGGTGAACGATGTGGAAAGGCACAGACAGCCAGGAGGTTGGCTTAGAAGCAGCCACCCTTTAAAGAAAGCGTAATAGCTCACTGGTCGAGTCGGTCTGCGCGGAAGATTTAACGGGGCTAAGCGATAAACCGAAGCTTGGGGTGCATACTTTGTATGCGCGGTAGAGGAGCGTTCCGTAAGCCGATGAAGGTGGATTGAGAAGTCTGCTGGAGGTATCGGAAGTGCGAATGCTGACATGAGTAACGATAATGCGGGTGAAAAGCCCGCACGCCGAAAGCCCAAGGTTTCCTTGCGCAACGTTAATCGACGCAGGGTGAGTCGGCCCCTAAGGCGAGGCAGAAATGCGTAGTCGATGGGAAGCAGGTTAATATTCCTGCACCTCGCGTAAGTGCGATGGAGGGACGGAGAAGGTTAAGCAGGCCAGGCGTTGGTTGTCCTGGTGAGAGAGTTGAGGCGGTGCCCTTAGGCAAATCCGGGGGCGCAACGTTGAGACTAAGGACCGGCCCATTAGGGCTAGGCTGCTGATATCACGCTTCCAGGAAAAGCTCCTAAGCTTCAGCTTACGCAGACCGTACCGAAAACCGACACAGGTGGGCAGGATGAGAATTCTAAGGCGCTTGAGAGAACTCGGGTGAAGGAACTAGGCAAAATAGCACCGTAACTTCGGGAGAAGGTGCGCCCTCCATGGTTAATAGCTGAGGGGGGCCGCAGTGACCAGGCCGCTGCGACTGTTTATCAAAAACACAGCACTCTGCAAACACGAAAGTGGACGTATAGGGTGTGACGCCTGCCCGGTGCTGGAAGGTTAATTGATGGGGTCAGCCGCAAGGCGAAGCTCTTGATCGAAGCCCCAGTAAACGGCGGCCGTAACTATAACGGTCCTAAGGTAGCGAAATTCCTTGTCGGGTAAGTTCCGACCTGCACGAATGGCGTAACGACAGCGGCGCTGTCTCCACCCGAGACTCAGTGAAATTGAAATCGCTGTGAAGATGCAGCGTTCCCGCGGCAAGACGGAAAGACCCCGTGAACCTTTACTATAGCTTTACACTGAACGTTGAGTTCGTCTGTGTAGGATAGGTGGGAGGCTATGAAACCATGGCGCTAGCTGTGGTGGAGCCATCCTTGAAATACCACCCTGTCGTGCTTGACGTTCTAACCTAGGCCCGTAATCCGGGTCGGGGACCGTGTATGGTGGGTAGTTTGACTGGGGCGGTCTCCTCCCAAAGTGTAACGGAGGAGCACGAAGGTACGCTCAGCGCGGTCGGACATCGCGCACTGTGTGCAAAGGCATAAGCGTGCTTGACTGCAAGATCGACGGATCAAGCAGGTACGAAAGTAGGTCTTAGTGATCCGGTGGTTCTGTATGGAAGGGCCATCGCTCAACGGATAAAAGGTACTCCGGGGATAACAGGCTGATACCGCCCAAGAGTTCATATCGACGGCGGTGTTTGGCACCTCGATGTCGGCTCATCACATCCTGGGGCTGTAGTCGGTCCCAAGGGTATGGCTGTTCGCCATTTAAAGTGGTACGCGAGCTGGGTTCAGAACGTCGTGAGACAGTTCGGTCCCTATCTGTCGTGGGCGTTGGAGATTTGAGAGGGGCT
Source organism: Lysobacter gummosus (assembly GCF_001442805.1). Lineage (NCBI taxonomy): Bacteria > Pseudomonadati > Pseudomonadota > Gammaproteobacteria > Lysobacterales > Lysobacteraceae > Lysobacter > Lysobacter gummosus. The sequence goes on from NZ_CP011131.1 coordinate 516,585, forward strand.
GCTCCTAGTACGAGAGGACCGGAGTGGACGAACCTCTGGTGTTCCGGTTGTCACGCCAGTGGCACTGCCGGGTAGCTATGTTCGGAAGCGATAACCGCTGAAAGCATCTAAGCGGGAAGCGCGCCTCAAGATGAGATCTCCCGGGACTTTAAGTCCCCTAAAGGAACCATCAAGACTAGGTGGTTGATAGGCAGGGTGTGTAAGTGCAGCAATGCATTGAGCTAACCTGTACTAATGATCCGTGTGGCTTGACCATATAACCTCAAGTTGCCTTGGTCTCTATGTGACACGTCCGAAGACGTTCCAAACCAAACACTGACTCGCTACATTCCAACTTATTCGCCGACGACGGGCTCCTTTCCGTCTGAAGCAATCCCACGAGAGCGTGCGCGCAACTCAATCCATCGAGACCTGCGACCCTCCACCCTCTCCCTGGTGATAATAGCTGTGTGGAACCACCCGATCCCATCCCGAACTCGGAAGTGAAACGCATACGCGCCGATGGTAGTGTGGCCTAAGCCATGCAAGAGTAGGTCATCGCCAGGGGCTTTACCCTAAAACGCCGCAACCTTCTGGTTGCGGCGTTTTTCTTTGCGCCCGAGAAAAATAATCAAGACAACATCGGTGTTCCGTCGGAGTTTGGAGTTAATTCGGGAGTTAGTTCCGGCGCGAACTTAATCAGCCACGGCCGTCAAGGATGATTCAAACGATGCCGTCGAATGCTTGAACACGCTCCCGCAATCCCTGGATTAGTCCTCGCATCCTGCGATGCAGGCTGCCGCGGATTATGCGAACGACCGGACGATCCCGTTAGCTTTGCCGGCTGAGCGGAAGTTTCGACTGAACTCGACTGTTGTAATCAAGGTGGGGCGGCGTTAGCGAATCAGCCGGAGCGCCGCTTCCTCTTCAACAGTGAAATTTGTCCAGAAATAGCCAAGCCTGCTTTATCGGCCGGCCGACGGCAGATCGGAATGTTGAAGAAACGCCTTCCTCTCCAGCCGGCACCGAACCGCCGGAACTGCGAACGCGCCAGGTCTGAAGGTCTGATTGGTAAGGCCTGTCACTACGAAGCAGGCGTACCGTCGGCCCGAAACGTCACCACCAACACATCCCGATGCGCTTCGCGCTCCGGATCCAGCGGCGTCACCGCGGTGACGCCATGAAACACGCGGGCATCGTCCACCAAGGCCGCATCCAACGGCGCGGTCAGGGTGAAGCTGCCCAGCAGGCGGCGATCGCCGTCGTGGATGGTGGTCGTGCCGCTGACGATGTTGTGACGGTCGATCAGCAGCACCAGCACGTAGTCCACGCCGTCGCGATGCACGCCTTCGGGCGTGGGCTGGCCGTCCTGGTCGCTGCGCGCCTCGATGCGGAACTGGTGCAGTTCGATATGCCAAGCCGGCGTCTGCGGCGCCAGCGCGGAAAAGAAATCGCGGCAGAACGCGAGTACGGTGCCCAGCGTCTGGCTTTGCGCGATGTCGTCCCGCACCGGTTCGAACCAACGTTCGATATCGCCCTGCAGGGTGTTGTAGCTCAGGCTCTGGTAATGCGGCTGATGCGGCCGGCGTTCGATCGCGCCCTCGCGTCCGGCGCGGAATATCGCGTGGCGGCGCCGGCGTTGCTGGCCGACGCGGGCTAGGTAAGCATCGGGCGCCAGATCGTTCCAACTGTCGGCGAACACGTTCCAGTCCTGCAGCGAGCCGTGCTCTTGCAAGTGCGTGCGCATGTCCTCGCCGGCGACGAAACGAAAGCCGTCGTCGCGCAACGATTGCGCGAATTCATCGTGATCGAAAATCGGAGCCGGGGGCATGCGGAACTCTGCGGAATATTTAGGGCGATCGCGCCGTGGTCTGGATCAGATCGCGGCCAGCGCGGCCAGCGTCAGCAGCGCGACCACGCACAGGAAACCGATCGCCCAGACCAGGCTGCGCAGCGGCGCCTTGCCGGCGATGTAGAACACGCCGTGCAGCACGCGGCAGATCACGAACACGATCGACAGGATCACGATCCAGTTCGTGTCCACGCCGGCCATCTGCGCGGCGAGTACGCCGGCCGCGAACGGAGCGAACGCTTCGAAGGCGTTGAGGTGGGCGGCGTAGGCGGCGTTGGAGCGCGGGTCGTCCTGGCGCGCCTGCCAGGCGCGCGGGGCGCGATTGTCGTAACGCTTGCCGTTGGCCTTGGCGACCGCGACCCACAAGTAGGGCATCAGCGCGGCGATCAGCAGGCACCAATAGGCGATGGTCATGGGCATGCGCGTTCCTTCGTGGGCGAACTGCGTTCGGCGGTGCGCTCAGCCTAGCGGAAAAAACGACGGCGCCCGTGGGCGCCGTCGTCGGATCGCTTTGCGGCCGTGGGCGGCCCGATCGCTGAACCGATAGGGACGCGGCCGGCGGCGGCTTACTTCGCCGGCGCCATCAGCTTGTCGTGCGCGGCGCGGAAAGCGTTGCCTTCGTACCAGTTCGGCCATTGCTCGTTGCCGGCCAGGGCCTTGCCGACGCCGTACAGGGCGTCGAGATCCTGGACCACGCCGTCGAGCTTCCAGGCCGGGTCGAACTGGTCGGCCGGCTTGTGATAGCGGTTGTCGCGGTAATCGATCTGCGCTTTCTGACCGGCTTCCACGCCGCCGTCGAGCAGGTCGTCGCCGCCCTTGGCGTACAGCGCGGGCACGCCGGCCTTGGCGAAGTTGAAGTGATCGGAGCGGAAGTAGAAGCCGTCCTGCGGCGTGCCCTCGGCATGCAGCACGCGCTGCTGGCCGTCGGCGACGGTTTTGAGGATGTCCTCCAGCTCCGAGCTGCCGTAGCCGACCACGGTCATGTCGCGGGCCTTGCCGATGATCGGCATCGCGTCGAGGTTGATCACCGCGACGGTCTTGTTGAGCGGCACGGTCGGATGGGCGACGTAGTACTTCGAACCCAGCAGGCCGGATTCTTCCAAAGTCACCGCCAGGAACAGCAGCGAGCGATCCGGCGGCGGCGTCTGCCTGGTGAAGGCCTCGGCGATTTCCAGGATGCCGGCCACGCCCGAGGCGTTATCGACCGCGCCGTTGTAGATCGTGTCCGGACCGGTGGTCTTGGCATCGGCGCCGTGGCCTTCGTGGCCGCCTTCGCCGGTGTGGTTGCCCAGGTGATCCCAGTGCGCCATGTAGACGATGGCTTCGTCCGGACGCTTGGCGCCGTCCAGGCGCGCGATCACGTTGCGCGAGGATTTCTGGCTGATCTTGCTCTTCAGATCCACCGAGGCCTTGGCCTGCAGCGCGATCGCCTTGAAGCCGCGCTTGCCGGCGGCCTGATACAGCTGATCGAGGTTCTGGCCCAGATCGCCGAGCAGCTTGCGCGCGGCTTCGTTGGTGATCCAGCCCTGCACCGGCAGGCGCGGTTCCGGATCGTCCTTGGCCGGCAGATCGAACTGCGCGCCGGACCACGAGTTCTTCACGACTTCCCAGCCATACGAAGCGCCGGCGGTGTCGTGGATGATCAGCGCGGCCTTCGCGCCCTGGCGCGCGGCCTCTTCGAACTTGTAGGTCCAGCGGCCGTAGTAGGTCATCCGCTTGCCTTCGAACAAGGTCGCGTCCTGGCCGTGGAAACCCGGGTCGTTGACGAACATGACGACGGTCTTGCCCTTCACATCGACGCCGGCGTAGTCGTTCCACTGTTGCTCGGGCGCATTGACACCGTAGCCGACGAAGACCAGGTCGCTGCCGTCGATCTTCACTTCCGGCTGGCCGGTGCGGGTGCCGACAACCATGTCGCTGCCGAACTTCAACTCGCGCGCCTGTCCCTTGACGTCGAGCTTGAGCGAGGTAGTTTCGTCGGCCGTGGTTTCCACCATCGGCACGGTCTGGAAATAACTGTCGCCGTTGCCGGGTTTCAGTCCCAGGCGCTTGAACTGCGCTTCCAGGTACTGGACGGTTTTTTCCTCGCCGGCGCTGCCGGGCGCGCGGCCTTCGAATTCGTCCGAGGCCAGGACCTTGACGTGTTGGGCGAAGTCGGCGGCGTTGATGGCCGCGTCGAAGGCGTGGTCGCCGGGCGCGGCGGTCTGCTGCGCGGCCGGTTCGGCCGGCTTGGGCGCGTCGGCGGTGCCGGCGGGCTTGTTGCAGGCCGACAGGACCAGCGCGGCGGCGACCAGCGAAGTGGCTTTCAGCAGCGGGGGGGTTCGGGACAGGGGCGTTCGGGACAAGAGCGGAACCTCCAGGAGCGGCTCGTGGGCCGGGGGTGGGGGAGGTCCATTCTAGGTGCAGGCTCGGGCGTGTGTTGTCCGATCGAGCGGGTTCGCCGAACGGCGGTGGGGGCGGGATGGGGCCGGAGCCGAGATTCCAGAGTCTGGAGTCCAAGGCCCAGACACCAGACACCAGACACCAGACACCAGCGCCAACGCCAACGTACTTACCTACCGTCATTCCCGCGAACGCGGGAATCCAGGGCCTTTCGTGCCAGAACGTTTGAAGTCGCTGGATGTTCGGCTCCGCCGAAGTAAGGCGGAGCCCGCGTTCGCGGGAATGACGACCTGGAGGGACGGCGCTGAAGCCTGGATATTCGGCGCCGCCGAAGTAAGGCAGAGCCCTGGCGGCGGGAATGACGGTTTGGCGGGATGGCGCTAAAGGTTCGTAAGGCCACCCTCGCCCGACTCCCTTCCTCGACCAAAAAAACAGCCAGAAGAAAAGAATCGAGGCGAGGGAAAAGCCCGCCCTTACTTGAACCGCGGCGTCGGCGTACTGAACGCAATCGCCGTAGCGCCGCGAATCGAACCGGTCTTCGCGCTGGAGTGGACATACAGCTCCACCTCGCGCTCGAACACCAGGCTGCCGTCCACGCGGGCGTTCGGGCCGATGATCACGCGCGGGGCGCGGCGCTCGGGCAGATTCAGGCCTTGGGGCTTGCTGTAGTGGATACCGCCGCTGACGTGCGAATCCACGCCGACGGTGAGGTCGCCGTTGACCGTTTCGATGTCGCCCGTGACGTCGGTATCGACCAGGCCGATGGCGCCGTTGACGGTGCTGACCTTGCCGCGCACGGTGCCGCCGCGATCGACGAAGATGCTGCCGTTGACCGTTTCCAGGTCGGCGGTGGCGGTCAGGTTGGTGCCGGCACGGATGCCGCCGTTGACCGTTTCCAGGCCGCCGGTCTGGGTGCTGGAACCGACGACGATGCCGCCGTTGACGGTCTGGACGTCTTCGACCCGGGCGTTGTCGCCGACCTTGATGCTGCCGTTGACGGTCTCCAGGTCGCCGCGGCGTTCGCTGGAGCCTACCGAGATGCTGCCGTTGACCTTGCTGATGCCGTCGTCGGCGAAAGCCAGCGGCGCCGCCAGGCTCAGGGCGGTCAGCAGCGACAGGGCGAGGGTGAGGCGAGTGCGCGTCATGGCATGTTCCATTGTCTGGGTGGGCAAGCAAACAGATGCGGTGAGAGCGCAAACGGTTTAACCCGAAGGCATCTTTAGCGATGATTCGTTCCGTAGATTTGCCGGATCAAGCACTTGCGTCGCACCCGGTGACGTCGCCCGGGCACGGATCGTCCGTTCCCCGAGGCTTCATCGCCCGCTTCGCTACAATCGCAGAACCCGCCCGCGGCGGCCCCTGCCCCTCGTCATATTAGGAATCCCCCACGTGTCAGCGACTCCCCGACCCAAGCCCGTAGTGCTGCTGATCCTGGACGGTTGGGGCCACCGCGACGATCCGACCGACAATGCCCTGGCTCAGGCGACCCTGCCGAACTGGGATGCGCTGGAAGCCAGCGAAGCCCACACCCTGATCCACACCGAAGGCCGCCACGTCGGCCTGCCGGACGGGCAGATGGGCAATTCCGAAGTCGGCCACATGAACCTGGGCGCCGGTCGCATCGTCTATCAGGATCTGACCCGTATCGATGCCGCCATCGAGGACGCCAGCTTCTTCGCCAACGACGAATTGCGCGCGGCCTGCGCGGCGGCGAAGTCGGCCGGCGCGACCTTGCACCTGATGGGCCTGCTCTCGCCCGGCGGCGTGCACAGCCATGAACGCCATATCTTCGCGATGATCGACCTGGCCCGCCGCGAAGGCGTGGCCCGAGTCGCCGTGCACGCCTTCCTCGACGGCCGCGACATGCCGCCCAAGTCGGCCGCGCCGAGCCTGCAACGGCTGGAAGAAGTCTGCGCCGCTGCCGGCAACGCCCACATCGCATCGATCAGCGGCCGCTACTACGCGATGGACCGCGACAAGCGCTGGGATCGCCAACTGCGCGCCTGGAACGCGATCGTGGAAGCCGACAGCGAGCAACGCGCCGCGACCGCGCAGGAAGGCCTGGACGCGGCGTATGCGCGCGGCGAAACCGACGAGTTCGTCGCCCCCACCGTGATCGGCGACGCCAGGCCGATGGCCGACGGCGACGCGGTGGTGTTCATGAATTTCCGCGCCGACCGCGCGCGCCAGCTCACCGCCGCTTTCGTCGATCCGAATTTCGACGGCTACCCGGCGCGCCGGCCGAAGCTGTCGCGCTTTGTCTGCCTAACCGAATACGACGCGCGTCTGCCGGCGCCGGTGGCCTTCGGCCCGGACGATCTGCACAACACCCTGGGCGAGTTGCTGGCGGCCCATCGCCTGACCCAGCTGCGTATCGCCGAGACGGAAAAATACGCGCACGTCACCTTCTTCTTCAGCGGCGGCCGCGAAGACCCGTATGAAGGCGAAAGCCGCATCCTGGTGCCGAGCCCGAAGGTCGCGACCTACGATCTGCAGCCGGAGATGAGCTGTCCGGAAGTCACCGCCAAGCTCGCCGAGGCCATCCGCACGCAATCGGTGGACGTGGCGATCTGCAACATCGCCAATCCCGACATGGTCGGCCACACCGGCGACCTGCAGGCGGCGATCCTGGCCGCGCAGGCGGTGGACAAGGCGATCGGCGTGATCGTCGCGGCGGTGCGCGAAGTCGGCGGCGCCCTGCTGATCACCGCCGACCACGGCAATCTGGAAATGATGCGCGACCCCGCCACCGGCCAGCCGCATACCGCGCACACCGTCGGCCCGGTGCCGCTGATCTATCTCGGCCCGCGCAAGGCCAGCCTGCGCAGTGGCGGCGCCTTGCGCGACGTCGCGCCGACCATCCTGGATCTGCTCGGCATCGAGCCACCGGTCGAGATGACCGGCCGCAGCCTGTTGCAGCCCTGATGCGGTTCGCGCGCGCGTGGCTCATCGCGTGGCTGGCGGTCATGCCGCTGGCCGCGCCCGTGTCCGCGCACGCGGCGGCGCAGAGCACCAGCCGCGAAGCCGAGCGCAAGCTCGAGAAGATCAAGACCGAACTCAAATCGGTCGCCGACGAACGCCGCAAGCTGGAAGGCCAGCGCGGCGACGCCACCCAGCAACTGCGCGCGGCCGACGAACAGGTCGGCCATTCCAACCGCGCCCTGCGCGACATCGAAAGCCGATTGGCGCGCGAGCAGGCGTCGATGAAGCAGTTGCAGGCCAAGCGCGACGCGCTCAACACCAAGCTCGGTTCGCAACGCCAGGAGCTGGCGCGGCTGTTGCGCGCGGCCTACGCGCAAGGCAACGACGCGCCGCTGAAATTGCTGCTTTCGCAGGACCGCGTCGCCGACAGCGGCCGCATCCTGACGTATCACGGTTATGTGCAGCGCGACCGCGCCAAGCGCATCAGCGAACTCAGCGCGCAGCTGCGCGAGCTGGACACGCTGGAGCGGCAGATCGTCGAGCGTCGGGCCAGTCTGGACAGCACTCGCAAGCAGCAGCGCAGCCAGATCAGCCAGTTGCAGAAAGACCGCAAGGCGCGTGCGGCGTTGGTCGCGCAGATCAACGAAAAATATCAGGACCGCAGCACGCGCGAACGCGAGCTCGGCCGCGACGCCAAGGGCCTGGAGCAACTGCTGGCCAAGCTGCGCGCCGCCGCCGCGCGCGCCGAAGCGCAGCGCCGCGCCGCCGCCAAGGCCAAGGCCGAACGCGAAGCGCGCGAAGCCCGCGCCGCTGCGGCGGCGGCAGCGAGCGGCAAACCCGCGCCGGTGCGCAAGCCGCCGGTCGCGGTCGCCAGCGCGCCCGCGCCGCAGGTCGGCGGCCTGGGCTGGCCGGTGTCCGGCGCCTTGCTGGCCGGTTTCGGCGGCACCATGCCCGACGGCCGCAGCAGCGAAGGCCTGCTGATCGGCGCGCCGGCCGGCGCCACGGTCAAGGCGGTCGGCGACGGCACCGTGGTGTATTCGGAATGGATGACCGGTTACGGCCTGCTGCTGATCGTCGATCACGGCAACGGCTACATGAGCCTGTACGCGAACAACGATGCCTTGCTCAAGGACGCCGGCGCGACGGTCAAGAAGGGCGATGCGGTCGCCACCGTCGGCAGTTCCGGCGGCCACGGCCGGCCGGCGCTGTACTTCGAACTGCGGCGCGGCGGTCAGCCGGTGAATCCCAACACCTGGCTGCGGCGCTGATCTAACCGCGGCGCCGGGCTCAGACCGCGCCGCATCCGTCCGAACCTGCCGATCCGGCAAGGTTTGCCGCCCCAAAGCAGTCGCGGATGAATCGTCCGCGGCGCGTCGCGACGGGTTTAACAAAAGCTTGCAACCGCCCCGCTTAACGTGCGCAGATAATCCATCGAACCCGGCCCGCGCCTTGCGGTCCAACCGCTACCTGTTTCGGAGCGCCGTGCATGTCCTTGCGTCACCCTCTGCGTAATTGGCTACCGCTCGTCCTGGCGCTGAGCGCCGTTCCGGCCATGGCCCAGCAGGCGCCCGAGCCCAAGCCGGCCGTCGCGCCCGCAAGTCCGGCGCCGGCCCAGGCGTCGCCGCCCAAGCCCGCCGACAGCGCACCCGCGGCCAAGCCCGGCAACGACGACGAGGACATCGACGATCAGGCCGCGCCGGTGCCGCCGGCCCAGGCGCCTGCCACGGCCAAGGCCAAGAGCAAGCCGGGCAAGGGCGAAGACGACGCCGATTCCAAGGTGCCGATCGACGAAATCCGCCGCTACGTCGCCGTCTACAACGCGGTCAAGCAGGCCTATGTCGAACCGGTCGACGACGCCAAGCTGATGCATTCGGCGATTCGCGGCCTGTTGCTCGATCTCGATCCGCACAGCGTCTATTTCGACAAAGTCGCCGCGGAGGATTTCGACGAACAGTCGCGCGGCAACTACGAAGGCATCGGCGTGGAACTGCAGCGCCAGCCCGACGGCACCTTGCGCGTGATCTCGCCGATCGACGACACGCCCGCCACCCGCGCCGGCATCAAGGCCGGCGATCTGATCACCGCCATCGACGGCAAGCCGTTCAAGGTCGATGACGCCGACAGCTCCGGCCCGCTGCGCGGCCCGGCCGGCAGCAAGGTCGTGTTGACCATCGTCCGCGAAGGCCGCGACAAACCGTTCGATGTCACCGTCGCGCGCGAAACCATCCGCGTGGCCAGCGTCAAGAGCCGCATGCTTGAACCGGGTTACGGTTACATCCGCGTCGCCGCCTTCCAGGCCGACACCGCCGCCGATTTCGAGACCCAGCTGGAGAAGCTGAAAACCCAATCCGGCGGAAAACTGCGCGGCCTGGTCATGGACCTGCGCAGCAATCCCGGCGGCCTGCTGACCGCGGCGGTGCAGATCGCCGACGACATGCTCGAAAGCGGCAAGATCGTCAGCACCCGCGGCCGCATCGCGATCAGCGACGCCGAATTCGGCGCGACCCCGGGCGACCGCCTCGACGGCGCGCCGCTGGTGGTGTTGGTCGATGCCGGTTCGGCCAGCGCCTCGGAAGTGCTGGCCGGCGCCTTGCGCGACAACGGCCGCGCGCGCGTGGTCGGCAGCCGCACCTTCGGCAAGGGCTCGGTGCAGACCGTACTGCCGCTGGACAACGGCGATTCGGTCAAGCTCACCACCGCGCGCTACTACACGCCCAGCGGCAAATCGATCCAGGCCCTGGGCATCGTCCCGGACGTGGTGATCCGCGCGCCGAAGACGCCCGACAACGACGGCCGTCCGAGCTACACCGAAGCGACCCTGCCGGGCCATCTGCACGGCGACGAAGAAGACGCACCGGGCAGCAACGCCGGCGAAGTGCTCGAAGGCGACGCGCCGATCGCCTCGGCGCTGGCGGAACTGAAGAAACCGGCCGGCGCCAAGGTGCCGACCGCGGTAAGCAAGAGCACGACGCCGAGTGCGAACCGGCGCTGAGCGGTCGCGGTTCGGTGATTAGTCGCGCAACGAAAACACCCGGCTACGGCCGGGTGTTTTCGTTTGCGCGAAGTCTTTTGTAGGAAGGAGCTTGAGCCCCGATGCTTTTCGACCAGGTCCAAGCAGATCCGCTTCGCCGCACGAAAAAACATCGAGCCACTGTGAATGCATGAAGTCTTTTGTGGGAGGGGCTTCAGCCCCGATGCTTTTCGTTCCGACAAGGCAAGTCTGTCGAGATCTGATAGAAAAGCATCGGGGCTGAAGCCCCTCCTACAAAAGACTTCGTGGCTTCGCTGTTTGTGATTGTGTCGCTATCCCGAAGTTGCGGATGCGAACTCACGCGCGCTAACCGCTCAGCGCGGCTTGGCCGGGAACGGAAACGGCGTCACCACTTTTTCGCCGGTGGCCGCGTCGCGGATCGCCGACTGGCCTTTGCGTTCGACTTCCTCGATCCGCACGATGCTCTGCATCGGCAGATGCAGCACCCGGGTGGTGCCGAACTCGTCGCGCAGGCGTTCTTCGGTGGGATCGACCACCACGCCCTCGTGCAGGTCGAACACCAGCTCGCTGATCTCGGTGAAACCCCACAACGTGCCCGAGGCGATCTTGCGCGCGTACAGCTCGTAGATCTTGCCGGCGTTGAGGAAGGTGACTTTGTAGAGAGTGGGCATGGGGGGCCGGGAATCGGGAATCGGGAATCGTAAAGGCGGCGACGCCGCTGACTGAAATTACCTTGGGGTTGGCGGCTTCAACTCAAGGGGTGATGCCGTTCCACCACTGCTTTTACGATTCCCGATTCTCCATTCCCGATTCCCGGTCTTTCAGTATCCACGCTTGCGCCGCAGCCGCCGCGCGATGCCGGCGCGCGCGATCAGCGCGAACGCGCCGCCGAAGGCGAATCCGGCCAGATGCGCCGACCACGCCACCGCGCCGAACGCCGGGCCGATGAAGGTGAACACGACCTGCAGCAGCGCCCACACCCCGATCAACAACGGCGCCGGCACCTTCACGAACTGCAGGAACAATCCCAGCGGCACCACCACGCCGAGCTTGGCGCTGGGGAACAGCGCCAGGTACGCACCGATCAGCGCCGACACCGCGCCGCTGGCGCCGATGATCAGCCGGTCCGGGGTGGCGATGGCGATCACCGCGGCCAGATTGGCCACCGCGCCGCCGAACAGGAACAGCGCCAGCAGCCGCCACGGCCCCATCGCGCGCTCGGCCGGCAGGCCGAAGATCAGCAGGAACACCAGGTTGCCGAGCAGATGCGCCCAGTCGGCGTGCAGGAACAAGGCGCTGAACAGGCGCAGCAGGCTGCCGTCGCGGATCGCGTCCCACCATGCCTCCGGGTTGGACAGGCCGCCCGATAGCGCGCCCCATTCGACCATCAGGCGGCGCTGCTCGGGATCGGGCAGGACCACGGCCGAGACGATGAAGCACATCCACAGCAGCGCGAACAGCAGCGGGGTGGCCCAGCGCAGCCGGGTGCGCTCGCGCGAGGGGATCGAGACGAACACCGTTCAGCCCCGCCGACCGGGCACGCGAACGGTGCCCCTGTTAAGGCAAAAATACGGCGTAAGTCTCTGTGAAACCAGGGTTTGCGACATCGATACGGGATGGGTTTGCAGGGTTGGGCGTATTGTTAGCGTTCGGTTAATAGCCGCGCTATAGTGCATACGGCGTCGTACGTCGGGAGGGGTTTCCGGCGGCACGAGGGTCGCTTCGGCGGCTTGCGTGCACACGGCCGAGTCAGACGAAAAATACTCCAACGGAGACTACACGCATGCAACCCTCACACCGCTACACCCGCCTGACCGCGCTCGCGCTCGGTATCGCTGGCGTCATCACTTTCGGTTCGGCCGGTGCAACCGGTTTCCAGATTCGCGAGAACAGCGTCAAGAACCAGGGCCGCGCATTCGCCGGCAGCGCGGTTTCGGAAAACGACGCCTCGGTCGTTTCCAATAATCCGGCCGCGATGGTCAACCTGGATACCGTCACCATCCGTGGCGACGTGACCGCGATCGATCTGACCGCCAAGTTCACCGGCGGCGGCAGCGCCGCGGCCGGCACCCCGCTCGCGCGTTCGCTGACCGGCGGCAACGGCGGCGACCCGGGCGACGTCACCGCAGTCCCGGCGATGTCGATCGTCGTACCGCTGCACGGCGCCTTCGAGAAGCTCACCCTCGGCGCCCAGCTCAGCGCGCCGTTCGGCCTGAAGACCGAATACGACAGCGACTGGGTCGGCCGCTACAACGCGATCGAGTCGGAAGTGAAGACCATCGACCTGACGCTGTCGGCCGCGATCAAGCTGACCGATCGCTTCTCGATCGGCGCCGGCTTCATCTACGAGCGCGCCGAAGCGACCCTGACCAACGCGGTGGACTTCGGCTCGGCGATCTGCCGCGTCTCGGCCGCGGCCTGCATCACGCCGAACCCGGTCGCCGCACCGTTCGGCCCGCAGAAGAACGACGGTCTGGCCAAGGTCAAGGGCGACGACAACGGTATCGGCTGGATCCTGGGCTTCCAGTGGAAGCCGACCGACGCGCTGGCGATCGGTTACTCGCACCGCTCGGAGATCGACCACGACCTGGAAGGCAACATCACCTTCACCAAGCCCGGCTCGGTGGCGGCGTTGTTGGCCGCGCGCGGCATCAACACCTACAACAGCGGCCCCGGCGGCGCGGCGTTGACCACGCCGAGCACCGATACGCTGAGCGTGTCGTACAAGTTCACCGACCAGTTCCGCATGATGTTCGACGCGCAGAAGACCGACTGGCATTCGCTGCAGTCCGTCGATATCAAGCGCGCCGACGGCACGCTGATCACCAGCGAGCAGTTCCAGTGGGAAGACACGATGATGTACGCACTCGGCGCCGAGTACGACTTCAACGATGCCTTCACCCTGCGCGGCGGCGTGGCCAAGGACGAGTCGCCGACCAACGACACGCACCGCACCCCGCGTCTGCCCGACAACGACCGCACCCTGTACTCGCTCGGCCTGACCTGGAACGCGAACGAACACCTGAGCGTCGATGCGGCCTACACCCGCATCCAGATCGACAGCCCGGACGTCAACGTGGTGTCCTCGAGCGGCTCGACCCTGGTCGGCAAGTTCAAGGGCCACGCCGATCTGTTCGGCATCTCGGCTCAGTACAAGTTCTGATCCAACGCCGTATCGCTGAACGAAAAACCCCGCTTCGGCGGGGTTTTTCTTTTGCGGCGATGAGACGATGGCGGTATCCGAGCGGCGGCGGCCTGATGACGCCGCCCGAACGCGGCGCACCGGCGACAGGCCGCGCCGGCCACGGCCTCATCCGGGAGTGCTCTCGCCATGATCCGAACCCACACCGTCATCGACTCGCTGCTGCGCGGCCGCGCGCGGCCGTACACGCGCCCGGGCAGCGTCAGCGCGATCGCCAAGACGCCGTTCGCAGAGCGCGTGCATATCGGCGAGGCGGGCGTGGACGGCGACGAGCAGGGCGACCGCCGCGTGCACGGCGGGCCCGACAAGGCCGTGCATCACTATCCGCGCGAGCATTACTCCGCCTGGCGCGACGACATCGGCGATCACGCGCTGCTGCGCGCGCCCGGCGCGTTCGGGGAAAACTTCAGCGGCGAAGGGCTCACCGAGGCGCAGGTCTGCCTGGGCGATCGCTATCGCATCGGTGGCGTCCTGCTCGAAGTCAGCCAGGGCCGGCAACCGTGCTGGAAACTCAACGACCGCTTCGGCATCGCCGACATGGCGCGGCGCGTGCAGGCCAGCGGCCGCACCGGCTGGTATTACCGGGTGATCGAAAGCGGCGAAGCGGCGGCCGGCGATACGCTGGAACTGGTCGAACGCGCATGGCCGCAATGGACGCTGCAACGCATCGCGACGATGCTGTACACGCGTACCTTGGATTTCGAGGAATTGCGCGCGGCGCAGGCGCTGCCGCTGGTGCCGTCGTGGCGCAAGCTGGTGCAGATGCGGCTGGAACGCGGCGCGGTCGAGGATTGGGGCTCGCGCATCGACGGGCCGGCGGCGGGTTGAGGCCGGCGGCCGTGGCCGTGATGCGTGCGCGGCGGTTATCGTATGGGTTCACGCAACGAGCAGACACGGGTATGGCCGAAATCAAGTTCACCGATGCGGAAAAGGCATCGATCGTCGCCAAGCTGCAGGGCTATTTCAACGATGAGCTGAATCAGCAGATCGGCCGGTTCGACGCGGAATTCCTGATCGATTTCATTTCGGAGGAAATCGGCGGCTACTACTACAACCGCGGTCTTTACGATGCGCAAACGCTGGTGGCGGCCAAGCTCGAAGCGGTCGGCGATGAGTTGCTGCAGTTGGAGCGGCGAACCGATTTCAGTCGGTGAAGTCGGGGCTGGGGGGCTGATCGGAAAGCGTCGGGGCTGAAACCCCTCCCACAAAAGCAGGCCCTTCCCATGTCGCGAGGGACGTCGTGATGCGGCGATGGGGCTGTCCGGACCGATCGCCGCGTTATGGCCGATCAGCCCGCCGTCTTTGTACTCGCCGACTGCTGCGCGAAGCAGGCGCGCGCCGGCGTGCTCACGATCAACACCGCTTCCTGTTTGAAGCGACGCTTGTATTCGTCGGCGATCTCGACCACGCGCTTGCGTTCTTCGGCGTTGTCCTCGTGGATCAGGTCGATCGCGCGCGAATCTTCCTGTTCGACCTGTCCGCTGTCGCCGCGCCACTGGCCCTTGGCCTGATACACGGTGAGGCCGGCGGGGAAACGCGGAGTCACGAATTCGGAGAGAAAGGCCTGCCACTGCGCTTCGCTGACCGGGCCGTCGGGGCTGTTCATGCCGAACAGCACGCGGTCGGCGCGGCGTTCGGCGCAGGCCGAGGGATCGTCGGGCTTGACCGGCAGCGGAGCCAAGGAAGCGCAGGCGGTCAGCACGGACAGCAGCGCCGCGGACAACAAGCATTTGCAGGACATGATCCGTATCTCCCGGGTGGACGGCTCGCGCCGATAACGCGAGCGGGCGGCTTATTTTCGCAGCAAGCGCGGCGCGGTTTCGGGCGTGCAGTCAAGCTTATCTGCGATACCCGTCGCAGGCTCGCGCGGCGCGCAGGCGTTAGGCTCGGGCACGGCCGCGACGCTGGCGAGTTACGTGGCGCGCCGACCGCACGATTGTGCAGTCCGCTCATGCCGCGCCCTGTTATTGTGGCTTTGTCGCTCGCTGTGTTCCTCGACTTGGGAGCCGCCATGAATTCCTCTTTCGCCCAGTCCCGCCTGCAGGCCTTGCAACCCGGCGATGCCGATTACGCAATCCTGCTGGACCTGGCCACGCCGCATGCGCGCAAGGCCACCGGTCTGGCCTTGAACTTGAAGATCGACGAACTCGATCGCCAGGGCGATTGGGCGTTCATGCGCTCGCAGATGCGCGGTGCCGACGGGCGCCGGCCGGATTGGAGCGCGAGCGCGTATGCCGAGCAAGCCGCGGCGGGCGGGATGTCGGATACCTATGCGGCTTTGTTCAAGCGCAACGGCGATCAGTGGAGTCTGGTGGTCGAGGCGGTCGCGCCGGGCGATGTGGTCTGGGAGTCGTGGCCGCAGCAGTTTGGTGCGCCGGCTAGTTTGTTTGGGTATTGATCGGAGCGAATGGTCTGCCCTGAGGCTCGTGGCTTTCGTTCGCGTCGATGTTTCGTCTGGCGGGTCGAGGTTGTCTGACTGCGGTCATCGGCGCGATTGCCGACGAGCCATCCAGCCGTCATTCCCGCGAAGGCGGGAATCCAGTGCCTTTCGTGCGAGAACGCCTGAAGTCGCTGTTCGGCTCCGCCGAAGTAAAGCGGAGCTTGCCTTCGCGGGAATGACGGTAGGAGAGATGCGGTGTGATCGGAAGGCCGCGCGTGTTCCTGTTGCTTAACGGCAAGCAGCCTCGCAGCGACTCAAGGCTTCGACAGGATGTACCAATCCCCCGAAGCCCCGCCCCAGCTGATTTCCTGCGTGCCGTCGGCATTGCGATTGTTCGAACCGATGAACTGCGGCCGCCCGTTGCCATCCAGGCCGGCGAACAGCACGGTGTGCGACTGCCGCGAGTTCTGCATGATGACCACGTCGCCGGGCTTGGCCTGGCTCACGTCCACGCGCTTCCAGCCTTCGGCGCTGAGTTTGTCGCGCAGCACCGCCACCGAATCGGTATGCCAGTTGATCGCGCCGGCCTTTTGCAGGCAGGCGGTGACGAAGTTGGCGCAGCACACGTTGCTGGGCACGTTCGGATTCATCGGCAGTTCGCCGCTGCGCTTGAGGTCGCTGGCGTCGCGGCCGATGTACTGTTTGGCGATCGCCGCGGCGTTGCCGCTGCCGGTGCCGCTGGGGCGGCCGGTCTTTTCCGGGCCTTGAACGCCGGTGTTGCCGGGCCCCGCGCGGCCGTCGATGTTGAGCGTGCGGCCGGCGTAGATCAGGTCCGGATCCTTGATCTGCGCATTGAGCGACATCAGCCGATCGACGCTGGTGTGATAACGCATCGCGATTTCCGACAGCGTGTCGCCGCGGACGATGTTGTGGATCATTGGAGACTCTCCCGTCGGATTCGAGGAAACCGGTAATCGGAGAGCAGCCCCCTGACTGCACTTGCAGCGCAGTGTTCCGCGCCGCGCCGCGTCGGGAAAGCCGGGACGGACCCTAGCTAGGGTGATCCCTGATAGGGCGCGCAAACGAAAACGGCGCCGCCCGAAGGCCGCGCCGTTTCGATGTGTCGCACAAGCGGCACTGCAACTGCGCGACGGGAGCGATGCCCCGCCGCGCGCGCCGATCAATCGCCCAGGGTCAGCAGCGAAGCGTTGCCGCCGGCCGCGGTGGTGTTGACGGTGATGGTCTTCTCGGTGGTGAAGCGCGGCAGGTAGTGCGGGCCGCCGGCCTTGGGGCCGGTGCCGGACAGGTTCTGGCCGCCGAAGGGCTGCACGCCGACGATCGCGCCGATCTGGTTGCGGTTGACGTAGCAGTTGCCGACCTTCACCCGCGTGCTGATGCGGTCGATGGTCTCGTCGATGCGCGAGTGGATGCCCAGGGTCAGGCCGTAGCCGGTGGCGTTGATCGAATCGATCACCGCATCGAGCTGATCGGCCTTCCAGCGGATCACGTGCAGCACCGGGCCGAACACTTCCTTGTGCAGTTGATCCAGCGACTTGAGCGCATACGCGCGCGGCGCGAAGAAGCTGCCGTGGGCGCTGTCGGCATCGACCGGCACTTCGGCGATCTTGCTCGCCTCCTTGTCCATGCGCACGGCGTGATCGACCAGCATCTTCAGCGCGTCTTCGTCGATCACCGGGCCGACGTCGGTGGACAACAGACCCGGATCGCCGACCTTCAGCTCGGCCATGGCGCCGGCGAGCATGGTGGTGACCTTGTCGGCGATGTCTTCCTGCACGAACAGCACGCGCGCGGCCGAGCAGCGCTGGCCGGCCGAGGTGAAGGCCGAGCCGATCGCGTCCTTGACCAGTTGCTCCGGCAGCGAGGACGAGTCGGCGATCAACGCGTTCTGGCCGCCGGTCTCGGCGATCAGCACGCCGATCGCGGCGTCGCGCGCGGCCAGCGAACGGTTGATCGCGCGCGCGGTGTCGGTGGAACCGGTGAAGGCCACGCCGGCCACGCGCGGGTCGCGGGTCAACGCCGCGCCGACGGTGGCGCCGTCGCCGGGCAGGAACTGCAGCACCG
Organism: Lysobacter gummosus; assembly: GCF_001442805.1. Lineage (NCBI taxonomy): Bacteria > Pseudomonadati > Pseudomonadota > Gammaproteobacteria > Lysobacterales > Lysobacteraceae > Lysobacter > Lysobacter gummosus. The sequence goes on from NZ_CP011131.1 coordinate 534,376, forward strand.
CTTCGGGTACGCCGGCCTCGTGCAGCAGCTTGACCGCGTAGTAGCCGATCAGATTGGTCTGCTCGGCCGGCTTGGCGATGACGCTGTTGCCGGCGGCGAGCGCGGCGGAGATCTGCCCGGCGAAGATCGCCAGCGGGAAATTCCACGGGCTGATGCAGACGAACACGCCGCGACCGGACAGGTGCAGGGTGTTGGATTCGCCGGTCGGGCCGGGCAGGGCTTCGGGCGCGAACAGCTTGCGCGCCTGGGCCGCGTAGTAGCGCAGGAAATCGACCGCTTCGCGCACTTCGGCGACGCCGTCGGGAATGGTCTTGCCGGCTTCCTTCGTGCACAGCGCGATGTACTGCGGCATGCGCTCTTCAAGCAAGGTCGCGGCGTGTTCGAGGATGGTGGCACGGCTGGCGGCCGGCATCGTGTCCCACGATTCCTGCGCGGCGACCGCGTTCTTCAGCGCCAGCTCGACCGTGGCGCTGTCGGCGGCCTTCCACTGGCCGACGATTTCGCGGCGGTCGGCGGGATTGGTCACGGCGATGTCGGGGCCGGTCGGGCTCGCGCCCGGCACCAGCGGCGTGGCGCGCCAGTCGGCGGTCGCGGCGGCGTTGACTTGCTCGGCGAGGGTCTGCAGTTGTTGATCGTTGGCGAGATTGACGCCCATGGAATTGGTCCTGTCGAAGCCGAAGCTGCGGTAGAGATCGGCCGGAAGCGGAATGCGCGGATGCGGGATGCTGTCGAAGGCGGACACGGTCTCGACTGGATCCTGGATCAGGTCGTCGATCGCGATGGCTTCGTCGGTGATGCGGTTGACGAAGCTGGAGTTGGCGCCGTTTTCCAGCAGGCGGCGCACCAGGTACGGCAGCAGGTCTTCGTGCGAACCCACCGGCGCGTACACGCGGCAGGGCGCGTTCAAACGGTCGGCCGGAATCACTTCGGCGTAGAGGTCGTCGCCCATGCCGTGCAGCTTCTGGAATTCGAAGTGCTGCTCGCGGCCCATGGCCTTGGCGCGGCGGTGGATGGTGGCGATGGTCTGCGCGTTGTGCGTGGCGAACATCGGGTAGATGGCGTCGCTGGCTTCGAGCATGCGCCGCGCGTTCGCGAGGTAGGACACGTCGGTGTTCGGCTTGCGCGTGAACACCGGATAGCCGGCCTGGCCATCGACCTGGGCGCGCTTGACCTCGCTGTCCCAGTACGCGCCCTTGACCAGGCGTACCGGGATGCGGCGGCCGGTCTTGCGGGCGAGCTCGGCGATGAAGTCGATCGCTTCCGGCGCGCGCTTTTGATACGCCTGGATCGCCAGGCCGTAGCCTTCCCAGCCGTCCAGCGACTTGTCGCTGTACGCCGCGGCGATCACGTCCAGCGACATCTCCAGGCGGTCGGCTTCTTCCGCGTCGATGGTGAAACCGATGCCGTAGCCCTTGGCCAGCTGCGCCAGTTCCAGCACGCGAGGGATGAGTTCGGCGAACACGCGTTCGCGCTTGGCGTGCTCATAGCGCGGGTGCAGCGCCGACAGCTTGACCGAGATCGACGGCGTGGCGAACACGTCGGCGTTCTTGTAGTTGCCGCTTTTGCCGATCGCGTGGATCGCGTCGCGATAGGCCTGCAGATAGCGCAGCGCGTCCTTGGTGGTCAGCGCGCCTTCGCCAAGCATGTCGAAGGAATAACGGTAATTCGCGTTGTCGCCCTTCTTCGAACGCGACAGGGCCTCGCCGATGGTGCGGCCCATGACGAACTGGTGGCCCATGATCCGCATCGCCTGGCGCACGGCCAGACGGATCACCGGCTCGCCGACGCGGCCGACCAGGCGCTTGAAGGCGTTGTGGACGTCGCGCTTGGTGTCGTCGGCCAGATCGACCAGCTTGCCGGTCAGCATCAGGCCCCAGGTCGAGGCGTTGACCAGCACCGAGTCCGACTGGCCCAGATGCCGCTTCCAGTCGGCTTCGCCGAGCTTGTCGCGGATCAGCTTGTCGGCGGTGTCCTGGTCCGGAATGCGCAGCAGGGCCTCGGCCACGCACATCAGCAGCACGCCTTCGTCGCTGCCCAGGTCGTACTGGCGCATGAAGGCTTCGATCGCGCCCTGATCCTGGGCGCGGGCGCGCACGCGCTTGACCAGATCGGCCGCGGTGGCCTGGGCGGCGTCGCGATCGGCGTCGGGCAGGCGCGCGAGTTCGAGCAGATAGCGCACGTGCTCGGCTTCGTCGCGCACCCAGCCGCGGGTGAGCGCGGCGCGCGCGCCCTCGGGCGCGGGCGGCAGTTCGGGGCTGATCATCGCGTGCGGCGGCGGGGTGCCAGGACGCGGCGGCGGGCCGTCGCTGGCGACGGCGGAGGAGGCGTTGGTGGACATCGGACCCGGGACAGGGGTGGGAAGTCCGCCATTTTAGAGCTTTATCTCGGGCGCCATCTGCTCTTTTTCGGCCGGCTGCGGGGCGGCCGCGCCGTGCGCGGCAGTAGGGTGGCGGCAGACGGGCCGGCGCGCGGGCGGCCCGGAACCGGCCGCCGATACGCGAACCGGCCGGCTCGGCAAGGTCGCATCGGCGCGCCAAGGCTGCGCCGATCGCCACCGGAACTTGCACCGGTCACGTTTGCGACGCGTGCTCCGCCATGCTGTACAAGGGATGTCGATCGGGCGAAAACCGCGTTGTTTCTGCCACCGAGCGCTTTCGCTCCGGCAAGCTCGAGGCAAGTGGCGGGTTGCCGCAGGACGGGGCGGCCGCTACCATTTCTCGGTTATCCGTAGCGCCGATGCCGGCGTGATGGGCCCGGTCAGGGCTCGCCAGCCACCTCTAGCTCCCTGCATGCCCCTCGCCCCTGGTCGGCGCGGCCAGTGCCGGGAGCGGAGGCAGCCCGCGGAGCGCGTTAGATCACCACACTGATTTTTCGGGGCTCGAACTGATGAAAGCCGGTCGTTTCAAGCAGTGGGCAGCAGGCATCGCCTCGATGGCGCTGCCAGTCATTGCGTTCGCTCAGGCTGCGGACCCTAAGCCGTGGCAGCTGAATATGGGCAAAGGTGTCACCGCCCAATCGATGAACGCCTACTCGGCTCACCAGCTCGCGCTGTGGATCTGCGTGGTGATCGGCATCCTGGTCTTCGGCGCGATGGCCGTGGCCATGTTCAAGTTCCGCAAGTCCAAGGGCGCGGTGCCCGACAAGGACTTCACCCACAGCACCAAGCTGGAGATCGTCTGGACGGTCGTGCCGGTGGCGCTGCTGGTGCTGATGGCGTTCCCGGCCACCAGCAAGCTGATCAAGATGTACGACACCCGCGACTCGGCCATGACCGTCAAGGTCACCGGCTACCAGTGGATGTGGAAGTACGACTATCTGGGCGAGGGCGTGACCTTCACCAGCCGCCTGGACCGCAAGAGCGACCAGCTGCGCCAGAGCGGCAAGCACGTCACCAAGGCCGACCATGAGCATTACCTGCTCGACGTGGACAACGTCCTGGTCCTGCCGACCGACACCAAGATCCGCTTCGTGATCACCGCCGACGACGTGATCCACGCCTGGTGGGTGCCGGCCCTGGGCTGGAAGCAGGATGCGATCCCGGGCATCGTCAACGAGGCCTGGACCGACATCAAGGAACCGGGCATCTACCGCGGCCAGTGCGCCGAGCTGTGCGGCAAGGACCACGGCTTCATGCCGATCGTCGTGCGCGCGGTGCCCAAGGCCGAATACCAGCAGTGGCTGGCCGAGCAGAAGGCCAAGAACGCGCCGCCGGCGCCCGCTGCTGCACCTGCCGCGCCGGCGACCCCGGCTGCTGCGCCTGCCGCCGCTCCGACCGAGGCCGCCGCGGCGACTCCGGCCGCTGCGAGCACCCCGAATTCCGACGCCCCGGTCGCCGCCCCGAAGGGCGCCGCGACCGCGGGTTGATCGTCAAGCATTAATCAGAGGTAGGCCATGGCAGCCACGCATCCCGTCGCCGATCATCATCACGATCACCACGATGATCACGCCCACAAACAGGGCTTCATCGAGCGTTGGTTCTTCTCGACCAATCACAAAGACATCGGCACGCTGTACCTGATCTTCAGCTTCGTGATGTTCATCATCGGCGCCTTCATGTCGGTGATGATCCGCTGGGAGCTGATGGAGCCGGGCCTGCAGCATCTGAAGCCCGAGCTGTTCAACCAGATGACCACCATGCACGCGCTGGTGATGATCTTCGGCGGCGTGATGCCGGCCTTCGTCGGCCTGGCCAACTGGATGATCCCGCTGCAGATCGGCGCGCCGGACATGGCGCTGCCGCGCATGAACAACTGGTCGTTCTGGATCCTGCCGTTCGCCTTCACCCTGCTGCTGATGACGCTGTTCCTGGACGGCGGCGCGCCGGCCGGCGGCTGGACGCTGTATCCGCCGCTGTCGCTGCAGGGCGGCAACAACGTCGCCTTCGCGATCTTCGCCATCCACATGATGGGCATCAGCTCGATCATGGGCGCGATCAACGTCATCGCCACCATCCTCAACATGCGCGCCCCGGGCGTGGACCTGTTGAAGATGCCGATCTTCTGCTGGACCTGGCTGATCACCGCCTTCCTGCTGATCGCGGTGATGCCGGTGCTCGCCGGCGCGGTGACGATGCTGCTGACCGACAAGTTCTTCGCCACCTCGTTCTTCAACGCGGCCGGCGGCGGCGACCCGGTGATGTTCCAGCACATCTTCTGGTTCTTCGGTCACCCCGAGGTCTACATCATGATTCTGCCGGCCTTCGGCGTGGTGTCGGAGATCATCCCGACCTTCAGCCGCAAGCCGCTGTTCGGTTATCAGGCGATGGTCTACGCGACCGCCTCGATCGCCTTCCTGTCGTTCATCGTGTGGGCGCACCACATGTTCACCGTCGGCATGCCGCTCGGTGGCGAGATCTACTTCATGTTCGCGACGATGCTGATCGCGGTGCCGACCGGCGTGAAGGTGTTCAACTGGGTCACCACCATGTGGCGCGGCTCGATCTCGTTCGAGGCGCCGATGCTGTGGGCGATCTCGTTCGTGATCCTGTTCACCATCGGCGGTTTCTCCGGCCTGATGCTCGCCATCGTGCCGGCCGACTTCCAGTACCACGACACCTACTTCGTGGTCGCGCACTTCCACTACGTGCTGGTGACCGGCGCGCTGTTCGGCATCATCGCCGCGGTGTACTACTGGTGGCCGAAGTGGTCGGGCCGCATGTACAACGAGACGGCGGCCAAGATCCATTTCTGGTGGACGATGGTGTTCGTCAACCTGCTGTTCTTCCCGCAGCACTTCCTGGGCCTGGCCGGCATGCCGCGCCGCATCCCGGACTACAACGTGGTGTTCGCGGACTGGAACCTGGTCAGCTCGATCGGCGCGTTCGGCATGTTCCTGACGCCGTTCATGATGGCCTTCATCCTGCTGCGTTCGCTCAAGCACGGCGCCAAGGCCGAAGCGCGCGCGTGGGAATCGGCCAGGGGCCTGGAGTGGACCGTGCCGAGCCCGGCGCCGCACCACACCTTCGGCACGCCGCCGGTCATCCGCGACGGCGATCTGGCCCACGGCGACATCACTCACTGATCCAGGCGCGGCGGCGCGCGCGGCGGTCGGTGACGATCGCGGCGCGGCCCCGGAGACGGAGACCATGAACCAGCCCAGCGACCAGCACGATATCGTCCAACGCCGTTCGGCCGCGCGCCGCACCGCGCTGTGGTTCGGGCTGGCCGCGGTGGCGGTGTACGTGCTGTTCATCGTCGCCGGCGTGATCGGCGGGATGGGCAAGTGAGCACGTCCGGCCCGCAGCACGACGACGCTTCGCGCGAGCTCGCGCAGCGCGACCTCGACCAGGCGCGCAAGCAGGCCGGCCCGAAGATGACCAAGATCATGGTCTTCGTCGCACTGGGCGCTTTCGGTTTCACGTTCGCGCTGGTGCCGATGTACCGCATCGCCTGCGAGAAGGTGTTCGGCATCCGCCTGGAACGTGGCGTGGCCGAGGCCGATCGCGGCGGGCACGCGGTATCCGATCGCATGGTCACGGTGCAGTTCGACGGCAGCGTCAATTCCAAGCTGCCCTGGGACTTCAAGCCCAACCAGCTCAGCATGAAGGTGCGGCCAGGCGAGCAGTACGAGACCACCTACCACGCCCGCAACGCTACCGACCGCGCCATCGTCGGCAGCGCCTCGCCCTCGGTGGCGCCGGCGCGAGCGTCGGGCTATTTCAACAAGACCGAGTGCTTCTGCTTCACCGCCCAGACTCTGCAGGCCGGTGAAGTGCGCGAGATGCCGGTGCGTTTCATCGTCGATCCGAATCTTCCGGCCGACGTGGAAACCATCACCTTGTCCTACACTTTCTTCAAGAACGACGTGCTCACCGCACGGCTGCAGCAAGGCGCGGTCTCCAAGACGCCGTCCTCGCCGCTGGCCGCGCCGTGAGCTGGCTCAGCACCACTTAATTACGGAACGCCGCCATGGCCCACGCTCACACGCCAGACGCCAACATCTATTACGTCCCGCATAGCAGCCGCTGGCCGTTCCTCGGTTCGATCGGTCTGTTCACGACCATGATCGGCGTCGCCAGCTGGCTCAACGAAGTCAGCTGGGGCAAGCCCACCTTCTTCGTCGGCATCGCGTTCCTGGTCGCGGTGCTGTTCGGCTGGTTCGGCGATGTGATCCGCGAATCGGTGCGCGGCCACTACAACAAGCAGGTGGACGTGTCCTTCCGCATGGGCATGGTCTGGTTCATCTTCTCGGAAGTGATGTTCTTCGCGGCGTTCTTCGGCGCGCTGTTCTACGCCCGCCAGTTCGCGCTGCCGTGGCTCGGCGGCGACGGCGACGGCGTGATGACCAACGCCCTGCTGTGGCCGGACTTCAGCGCGGCCTGGCCGAGCAGCGGCCCGGCCGGCGTCGGCGGCAGCTACGAGACCATCCCGGCCTGGGGCCTGCCGCTGCTCAACACCCTGATCCTGCTGACCTCCGGCTCGACGGTCACCGCCGCGCACCACGCGCTCAAGGGCGGCCACCGCAAGTCGCTGCTGTTCTGGCTGGGCATCACCGTGCTGCTGGGCTGCACCTTCCTGTTCTTCCAGGCGGAGGAATACATCCACGCCTACACCGAGCTGAACCTGACCCTGGGTTCGGGCATCTACGGTTCGACCTTCTTCATGCTCACCGGCTTCCATGGTCTGCACGTGACCCTGGGTACGCTGATGCTGGCGATCATCTGGTTCCGTTGCCTGAAGGGCCATTTCGACAAGGACAACCATTTCGCGTTCGAAGCGGTGGCCTGGTACTGGCACTTCGTGGACGTGGTCTGGCTGGGCCTGTTCCTGTTCGTGTACGTGCTGTAAGCGCGGCGACTGGATCGGCAAAGCAGAACGAGGGCCGGCGCTGCCGGCCTTTCGTTTTTCAGGCGGGTGGTTGGGTGGTGGCGGCGCAGACGCTTGGTCTGGGCCGAGGTTGCACACAGGGCTTTAGGTTTGCGCGTAGCCACAACGCTCGGGTTTGCGCGGTAGCCACAAGGTCATTCGCGTAATTACAAGGACGTCATTCCCGCGAAGGCGGGAATCCAGTGCCTTTCGTGCGAGAACGTTTGAAGTCACTGGATTCCCGCCTTCGCGGGAATGACGATTTGGAAGATGCGTCGTGATCGCAGGTCGCTGACTTCGGGGCGCGTAAGCTGTTACTCGGACGCAATACCGGCGTCGGCTACCGCCACTCGTAGTCCGCAGTCCGCGCCACATCCACGCATCAGCCAGCCGACCCCGGCCAGCCGGCGTCAATGCGGATTGGACCCCACGCCATGCGGCGTGATCCAGCCCATGTAGATCGCCAGGATCACGAGCAGAATCAACGCGACCGACAGGACGATACGGCGGGTCAGGGCATTGACGGTGCGTTTGCTCTGGCCCTTGTCCACCAGCATGTAATACAGCCCGGCACCCAGGTTCCACAGAATGACGATCAGGAAGGCGACAACCAGCAAGATCTTCAGCGATTCGTTCATCGCGGCCTCCTCGGGTGCGCGCAGCGGGCGCGCGGATGCGATGCGCGGATTATCGCAGTTCGCCCGCGCTTGCGGCGGCCACGCGCCGTGAGCCGCCGCGGCGGACGCTGGTTCGGCTGGGCGCTGGCGCTGGCGGTGATCGCGCTGTTCGTCCACCTGGGCCTGTGGCAGGCGCGGCGCGCGGTCGAGAAGCAGGGCATGCTCGATGCCGCCGCGGCGGTGATGAGCCAACGCATCGCCCGCCCGCTGTCGATCGCCGCCGATGCCCAGCGCGCGCACGCCTACGATTGGGCCGCGGGCCTGGGCCGGTTCGATTCGCGCGGCGCGCTTTTGCTGGACAACCAGCAGCGCGGCGGCCGCGCCGGCGTGCGCGTTTATCGCATCTTCCTGCCCAACCAGGGCGCGCCGCTGCTGGTCGATCTGGGCTGGCTGCCGCTGGCCGGCGACCGCAAGCTGCCGGCGATCGCTCGGCCCGAAGGCGAACTCGCGCTCAGCGGCCTGCTGACCGCGCCGCCGTCCACCGGCATCGCCCTGGGCGCCGGCATCGGCCGCGAAGGCGAGGGCTGGCTGCTGACCCGGGTCGATACCGCCGCGATCGCGCGCGAAACCGGCCTGAGCGCGCCGCTGGCGCCGCGGGTGCTGCGGCTGGACCCGGCGCTCAAGCTCGGCTATGACCGCGATCTGGAATTGCTGTCCAATACCCTGCCGCCGCAGCAACATCGCGGATATTCGCTGCAGTGGTTCGCGCTCGCCGCCGCGGTGCTGGTCACCGCCCTGATCCTCACCTTCCGCCGCAAGCGGCCCCGCAACGAGTCAGACCGCCCATGACCGATCCCGATACTTCCAACTCCGGTTCCGGCGCTTCGGGCCCCGGCGGAGTTCCTCGCGAGCCCGGCGCCGCTTCTGCGGGTTCTGCGCTGGACTCCGAGTCTATTCGGCAGCGCAACCGTAATCGGTGGGTGTTGGTACTGATCGCAGCGTTCTTCTTCGTGCCGATGCTGATCGCCGGAATCATGCGCTTCACCGATCACCATCCGGCGGTGACCCGCCAGCACGGCGAACTGCTCGATCCCAAGCCCGACCTGCGCGCGCTGCAACTGCGCGGCGCCGACGGCGCGCCGTATGCCTGGAACCCGCAGGCGCGGGTCTGGCGCATCCTGGTCGCGCCGCAGCCCGGCTGCGCCCGTCTGTGCGTCCGATTGTCGCGGCAGCTGGACACGGTCTGGCAGCTGTTCGGCAAGGACGCGGACCATGTCGAGGTGCTGTGGCTGGGCGAACCGCCGGCCGGAGCGGCGCGTCCGGCCTCGCTGCGCGTGCTGGAGCGCTCGCCCGAACTGCTCGCCCGCCTGCCGCGGGTGGACGACCCGGCCGGGCTGCCGGTGTATGTGATCGACCCGAACGGCTTCGTGATTCTGCGCTACCCTCCCGGCTTCGATCCGGGCGGCCTGCGCGCGGACCTCGCCAAGCTGCTGAAACTGATGTGATCGGCGGGCCGGCGCGGCGGCGCCGTCGCCGGATCGCACGCATCGAGCAGGAAAGAGTTTTCGAATGAGCGTAACCAGCATGACCGGCCTGAACGCCTCGGGCCTGTACAAGAACTTCCACCGCATCGCGTGGCTGGCCGTCGCGCTGGCGCTGTGCGTGATCGTGTTCGGCGCCTTCGTGCGCCTGTCCAACGCCGGCCTGAGCTGTCCGGACTGGCCGACCTGCTACGGCCGCGCGGCGTGGCCGACCACCGCGCACGAGATCACCGACCACGCCGCCACCGCGATCCGTCCGGTGGAAGTGCACAAGGCCTGGCGCGAGCAATTCCATCGCATGATCGCCGGCCTGCTCGGCGTGCTGGTGCTGACCCTGGCGCTGGTGTCGGCGCGCCGGCGCGGCAAGGGCATGGCGCAGATCGCCGCGGCCGCGCTGGTGGTGGCGATCGCGATCCCGCTGTACATGAAGGGCCAGCACGTCGCCGCGTCGGCGTTAGCGATCCTCGGCGAAGGCATCCTGCTGGCCGCCGCCGCGCGCTGGAGCAATACCGATCTGTCGCGGGTGTCCGCGCTGACGCTCGCGGTGATCATCTTCCAGGCCCTGCTGGGCATGTGGACGGTGACCTGGCTGCTCAAGCCGATCGTGGTGATGGGCCATCTGCTCGGCGGCCTGCTGACGTTCTCGCTGCTGGTGTGGACCGCATGGCGCGCGACCGACCAGCCGATCCGGCTCGCCGACGCGGCCAGCGTGCGTCGCCTGATCATGTTCGGCATCGCCGTGCTCGGCGTGCAGATCGCGCTCGGCGGCTGGACCAGCGCCAACTACGCCGCGCTGGCCTGCGGCAACGATTTCCCGACCTGCGTCGGCCAGTGGTGGCCGCGTCACGACTTTGGCGAAGCCTTCGTGCTCTGGCGCGGCATCGGCGTGGACTACGAAGGCGGCATTCTCGACGGCGAGGCGCGCATCGCGATCCAGCTCGCGCACCGCGTCATGGCCGGCGTGGTCTTCGTCTATCTGCTGGGCCTGACGGTCAAGCTGCTGCGCACGCCGGGCATGCGCGGCTGGGCCACGCTGCTGGGCGCGCTGACCTTGCTGCAAGTGGGCCTGGGCATCGCCAACGTCAAGCTGAGCCTGCCGCTGGCGGTCGCCGTCGCCCACAACGGCGGCGCCGCGCTGCTGCTGTTCGCGCTGGTGTCCCTGCTCGCGCGCCTGCGCACACCGGAGCCGTGATGAACGCACCCAGCCGTCCCACCGCCAGACAGTACTGGGCGCTGACCAAGCCGCGCGTGGTCGCGCTGATCGTGTTCACCGCGATCGTCGGCATGTTCATGGCCGTGCCGGGCTGGCCGCCGGCGCGCGAGGCGATCCTGGGGTTCCTCGGCATCTGGCTGGCCGCGTCTTCGGCGGCCGCGATCAACCAGCTGCTGGATTCGCGCATCGACGCGAAGATGGCGCGCACCTCGTGGCGGCCGATCGTCGCCGGCCAAGTCACGCCGACGCAGGCGCTGGTGTTCGCGCTGATCCTGGCCGCGGCCTCGATGCTGATCCTGGTGCTGTGGGTCAACATCGTCACCGCGGTGCTGACCTTCGCTTCGCTGATCGGCTACGCGGTGATCTACACCGTCTTCCTCAAGCGCGCCACGCCGCAGAACATCGTCATCGGCGGCGTCGCCGGCGCCGCGCCGCCGCTGCTGGGCTGGGCCGCGGTCACCGGCATGCAGGGCGAGTGGGACTGGGCGCATGCGCTGCTGCTGGTGCTGATCATCTTCGTGTGGACGCCGCCGCATTTCTGGGCGCTGGCGATCTTCCGCCGCGCCGACTACGCGCGCGCGATGGTGCCGATGCTGCCGGTCACCCACGGCGTGCAGTACACGCGCTGGCAGATCCTGTTCTACACCGTGCTGCTGGTCGCGGTGACCGTGCTGCCGTGGGCGGTGGGCATGAGCGGCCTGTTCTACCTGGGCGGCGCGCTGGTGCTGGGCGTGGTGTTCCTCTATTACGCCTGGAAGCTGATGGATCCGCCGGACGAACTGTATGCGATGCGGGTTTTCAACTACTCGATCGTCTACTTGATGGCGTTGTTCGCTTTTCTGATGATCGACCACTGGCTGCTGCCTTCGCTGCAGCCGGCGGCGGCGTTCGAACTGCAGCCGATGCGTTGATCGCCCGCGCCGCAACGGCGCCGGGCACCGTCGTCCAAAAATCCGGGGAGTGGCTGTCGATGGGGAAACCGATCCTTCATTTCGTCGCGGCGCTCCTGCCGCTGGCGAACGTGTCCGCGGCGCAGGCGCAAGACGCGCAGGCCTCGTCGCCGCGCGAGTTGGTGGTCACCGCCGCCAAGCTGTTCGATTCGCGCAGCGGCAAACTCATCGATAGCCCGCAGGTGCTGATCCGCGACGGCCGCATCGTCGAAGTAGGCCGAGCCGGCGACGCCGCGCCGGCCGCGGCCAGGCGCCTGGATCTGCCCGGCATGACCTTGCTGCCGGGCTTGATCGACATGCACACGCATATCGACGCCGATCCCCATTACGGCGGCTACACCTATCTGCAGTTCGGCGACCGCTTCTGGTCGATGCTCGCGGTGAAGCACGCGCGGCAGACGCTGGACGCCGGCTTCACCACCATCCGCAACGTCGGCTCCGACGCCTGGAACGACATCGGCCTGCGCCAGGCCATCGACGAAGGCGAGCTGACCGGCCCGCGCATCGTCGGCGCCGGCTACGCCTTCGGCGCCACCGGCGGCCATTGCGACTCGACCTTCTTCCCGCCGTCGATGGCGCAGAAGGGCCCGTACAACGCCGACACGCCCGAGCAGGGCCGCCAGCGCGTGCGCGAGCTGCGCAAGTACGGCGCGACGGTGATCAAGATCTGCGCGACCGGCGGCGTGTTCTCGCGCAATACCGAACCGGGCCAGCAGCAGCTGAGCTTTGAGGAAATGAAAGCGATCGCCGAAGAAGCGCATCAGTGGGGGCTGCGCGTGGCCGCGCACGCGCACGGCGCCAGCGGCATCCGCGACGCGATCCGCGCCGGCATCGACACCATCGAGCACGCCAGCCTGATCGACGATGAAGGCATTCGCCTGGCCAGGCAGCACGGCACCTGGTTGTCGATGGATATCTACAACACCGACTACACCCAGGCCGAGGGAAAGAAGAACGGCGTGCTCGAAGACAATCTGCGCAAGGACCGCGAGGTCGCCGATATTCAGCGCGAGAATTTCCGTCGCGCGCATGCCGCCGGGGTGAAGATGGTTTACGGCACCGACTCGGGCGTGTATCCGCATGGCCTCAACGGCCGGCAGTTCGCGGTGATGACGCGTTACGGAATGAGCGCGGCGCAGGCGATCCAGAGCGCGACTTCGAATGCGGCCGAGGCGTTGGGGCGCAGCGATGTGGGCATCGTCGAGAAAGGGCGATGGGGCGATTTGATCGCGGTGGCGGGCGATCCGACCGCGGATGTGAAGCTGCTTGAATCGGTGCCGGTGGTGATCAAGGGCGGCGAGGTGGTGAAGGACGCGCGGTGATGCCGGGCGTTTGCTTCTGATCTTCGCACGTAAATTTGCCCCCTTTGAAAAAGGGGGCGAGCGCCCGGCGCCAGTTTCGTTTCGAAGTGAAGGCCTGTGGCGCGGGGGATTTGCTTTTTGCGCGAAGCGCAGAGCAAAAGCAAATCCCCCCTGCCCCCCTTTTTCAAACGGGAGAATCCTTCGGGTGGGATTGGCGGGCGGTTAGTCCGCGGCTTCTTCCAGCGCAGGCGCCGTGGCCGCGCGACGCGCATAGCGCCTGGCAATACTCGCGCAAACGATCAACTGAATCTGATGGAAAATCATCACCGGCAACACGATCGCCCCCAGCGCGCTGCTCGCGAACAGAATCTTCGCCATCGGCACGCCCGTGGCCAGGCTCTTCTTCGAGCCGCAGAACACGATCGCGATTTCGTCCTCGCGCGAAAACCCGAGCCGGCGCGCGGCGAACGTCGTCGCCGCCATCACCACGGCCAATAGCAGTGCGCAAACGCCGATCACCACATACAACGCCTGCACCGGCGTGCTCTGCCACAGGCCGCTGCTGACCGAGGCGGCGAACGCGGTGTACACGACCAGCAGCACCGTGCCCTGGTCGGTGTAACGCAGCACCGCGCGCCGGCGTTCGACCCAGCCGCCGACCCAACGCCGCAGCAGATGGCCGGCGACGAACGGCACCAGCAGCTGCAGCATGATCTTGCCGATCGCCTCGCCCGGATTGGCCATCGCCCCGTGCGAGCCGGCCAGCGCGCTCATCAGCAGCGGGGTCAGGAACACGCCGAGCAAACTCGACGCCGACGCGCTGCACACCGCCGCCGGGACGTTGCCGCCGGCCATCGAGGTGAACGCGATCGAGGACTGCACGGTCGATGGCAGCGTGCACAGGAACAGCAGGCCCAGGTACAGCTCCGGCGTCAGCCACTGGCCCGACAACGGCTTCAGCGCCAGGCCCAGCAACGGAAACAGGATGAAGGTGCTGGCGAAAATCACCAGGTGCAAACGCCAGTGCAGGGCGCCGGCCACGATGGCCTCGCGCGACAGCCGCGCGCCGTGCATGAAAAACAGCGCGGCGATGGCGATGTTGGTGAAGTCGTCCAGCCCGCGCGCCGCCGCGCCCTGCAGCGGAAACCACCAGGCCAGGGCGACCGCGCCCAGCAGGGCCAGGGTGAAAGCGTCCACGCGCAGACGTTTGAGCCACGACATCGATCGGCGCCTCGCAAACAGGGAAGGGCGCAGGGCCGCGGCGGCGGTGAGTGAGCGCGCGGCGATGCGGGCCTGAGCCTCATTCTGGCCGGCGCGCGCGGCCCGGTCCATGGCGGAACCTGGCGGCGAGTTCGGCGCGGGCGTGAGGATGCCGGGCGCGGGAGCGTATCGGATCGCGTCGCAGGCTTGAGGGACGGCTGCAGGGGCCGCGGTCAACCGAAGTCAGGTACGCAGGCGTCGTGTCCGGGGCCTGCGCACATCAGGCGGCAAAACCGCAGAAGGTCGTCAGCCTCTGCGCATCAGGCGGAAAAGCCACCGAAGTTCTTCGCTTCGGTGGCTTAAGTGGTATTGCACCTTTTAAATTGGCCGTACGCGCTCGGCGATGTCGGCCGCGCTGTCGGGCGTGACATACCACTTGCCCGGTTCCTCGTATTCGAAATCGATCGCCACTTCCGCCGCCTCGCGGTTGATGCGCACGATGCACACCCGCCACGGCGACTTGTCCTTGGTCTGGGTGACGCGGCGCAGCTCTTCCAGGCGGTTCTCGATCTCCACGCTCGCCGGCGTCAACGGTTCGCCCGGCTGGCCTTTGTCGTAGCGGAAGCCGTTGAGGCGGCTGATGCCTTCGCCGTACCAGGCGATCAGCGAATAGCCGTCCCAGGGGCGTTCGCCGGCCTTGGGATCGACCACGATCAAACGCGCGATTTCGCCGAGCAATTCGTCTCTGTTCATGTCCTGCCTTAAGGGCGTGTCGGTTAGGAGCCGGCCGCGATCAACTCGTCCATCTGCGGGCCATCGACCCGATCGTAATGCTGGCCAGCGCGGTTTTCGAACGTCACCCGCTGATCGTAAACCCTGCTGCCGTCGGCCGGGTCGATCACGTCATAGGAAATGCGAACCCGGTCCGGTCGATCGACCTCGCGCGGCGTCAGATCGATGTCGATGCGCACGTCCATGCCTTTATCGACCCAGGCCGCCCACTCGTTTTCGAGGGTTTTGTACGCGCCCATGTTGAAGTTACCGTTCTGCGGGAACAGGTTCTTCAGGCCCTGGTCGGTGACGAAGCGATGGCCGAATACATGCCCGCCCTGGTCGCCTTCCACGCCGCGATCGGCGGCGGTGCGTTGCGCCTGGGTTTCCGCGTCGCTGCGCTCGATCTTGCTGAACACGGTGCGCAAGGTGCCCTCGGCATGCACCGGCCGGCCCTGCTCGTCCACGGTCCAGGTCGCGTCGTTGATCTCGCCGCTGTCGGGGTTGGTCACCGTCGCGGAGATCTCGTGGGTGTCGGTGGATTCGTCCAGACCCAGCCAATTCTTGACGGTATCGACCACGCCGTCGATGAGACCGCCCTCGCGCGGCAACGCCGCATAGGCCTCGCGCACGTCCGCGTTGCTGCGTCGGTCCACGGCGTCGGCGATGGTGTCCTGGCCGAACGCGGCTTCCAGCTTGCGCAGCTGCGGCGCGTCGAGTTTGCCGGCCAGATCGTTGGCCAGCGTCTGGCGCTCGGCCAGCGGCAGCGCATCGACCTGCTCGCGCAGCGTGTCGAGCTGCGGCAGTGTCAGGCCATCGACCTGCGCGCGTGCCTGCGGCGGCGCGGACTGCTGCAGCGTCTGCGGCGTCGGCACCGGCTGAACGGGCTCCAGCGGCGGCGGCAGGGGCGGGGCGAGGCCGGCGGAGATCGGGTCGGTCATGGGTGTGCCTGATCGATGCGAAGCAAGCACTCAAAGTATCCAGAATCGGCACGCCGCCCCAGTGGGGAAAACCCCAGTAATTCGTGACGGTTCAATGACTTCGCCGGCACCGGATAGGGTTGGCCCCATCTGGCCGCGGCGCTGGGATTCACCGCGTTCGACTCGGACCGCCAGAGCGCGCGTCGGGCGATCGTGGGTTACCTCAGTGATCGGGCTGGCCGACGGTATCGGCGAGATCGGTTGATCGCGGAGGTTTCGCGCGGTTGTTGCTGTGGCGCGCAAATCCCCCGCGCTGTTGGTTCGTTTCGGCTTCCAAGTGCATCGGGCGCTCGCCCCCTTTGCTAAAGGGGGCGCCGATTGCCACCGGCGGTGAAGCACCGCTACCCAACCAACCTCCCAGATCGATTCCTCCCTTTGAAAAAGGGGGGGCAGGGGGGATTTGCTTTTAACCAGCCGCCGCGAACCTCACTCCCCACCCATCAAATGCCGCTGCCAGAACTCCATCATCGCCGCACCGAAATAATCGGTATTGGCCTTCTTCTGGAACCCATGCCCCTCGTCGTTGAACATCAGGAACCAGACCGGCTGCCCGTTGGCCCGCACCGCCTTCACGATCTGCTCGGCCTCGGTGTACGGCACGCGCGGATCGTTCTTGCCCTGCGCCACGAACAAGGGCGAGGCGATCTTGCCGGCGTTCTTCAGCGGCGAAATCCGGTCGAACACCGCCTTCATTTCCGGAACGCGCTCATCGCCGTACTCGGCGCGGCGCAGATCGCGGCGATAGCTTTCGGTGTTGTTGAGGAAGGTGGTGAAGTCGGAAATGCCGACCACATCGACGCCGGCGCGGATGCGGTCGCTGTAATGGGTCAGCGAGGCCAGCACCATGTAGCCGCCGTAGCTGCCGCCGTACACGCCGACCCGCTGCCCATCGAGCTCGGGCTGCTGGCCCACCCAGTCGAGCAGCGCGCCGATGTCCTTGACCGAATCCTCGCGCTTTTCCGCGTTGTCCAGGCTCAGGTACGTGCGGCCGTAACCCGATGAACCGCGCACGTTCGGCACCAGCATCGCCACGCCGAGCTCGTTGGCCAGGAACTGCGCGGTGGCGTTGAAGCTGGGTTGCGACTGGCCCTCCGGGCCGCCGTGGATGTTGATCACCACCGGCAGCTTCGTGCCGGCCGGCACCTGCGCCGGCTTGTAGTAGAACGCCGGAATCGTGCGCCGCGCGCCGCCGTCCACGGTGTCGAAGGTCGGATAACGGATCAGGCTCGGGGTGACGAAGCGGGTCGAGTCCAGTCCGCCGACTTCGCTGCGGGTCCAGCGCGCCAACTTCGCGGAGGCCAGATCGATCACGTACAGATCGCTGGGCGAGGTCGCGGTGTTGATCGCCAGTGCGATGCGCTTGCCGTCGGGCGAGAAATCGGCGCGGCCGATCACCCCGACCGGCAACGCCGGCAGCTTGATCTCCTTGTGCTGCGGCAGCGACAGCACGTGCAGCTTGCCCACGCCGTCTTCGTTGCTGACGAACAGCAGATGCTTACCGTCTTCGGCCAGCGCCAGTTGATCCACGTCCCAGGGAATGTTCGCGCTGAGCACTTCGAACTTGCCGGTGGACGGCTCATGCCGGCGCAAGGTGCGGAACTCCTGCGGCTTGCCGTCCACCGGCTCGTCGGAGACGAAATACACCGCGCGGCCGTCGCGCGAGAAACGGAAATCGCTGATCGAGGCCTTGCCGCCATCGATCGGGAACATGCTCAGCTTGCCGCTGTCCAGATCGACCAGGCCCGGATACGACTCGCCGGCGGAGACGAACTTGATCACCAGCAACTGCTTGCCGTCGGGCGAGAAATCCTGCGCGCTCCAGGTGCCGCCGTCGGTGACCACCGCGCGCGCCTTGCGCGTGGCGAAGTCCATCACCCACACGTCGATGTCGCGGCCGTTGCGCGCGGTGCTGCTGTAGGCGAACTGCTTGCCGTCGTGCGAGAACAGCGGATTCTGGTTGCGCGCCTTGCCGTCGGTGAGCAGGCTGACCTGGCGCGTGGCCAGATCGAAGTAGTGCAGTTGCCAGAATTCGTTGCCGCCCACGTCCTTGCCGAACACGAAACCGTTGGCCGGCGCCGGCGCCACGGTCAGATTGTTGACCGGTTCGGGATAGAAGGTGAGCTGCTCGCGCATGCCCAGCGGCTGGCAGACGCGATGGGCCTGCGCGGTTTCGGCGAAGCGGGTGGCGATCAGCAGGCAGCCGTCGTGGGTCCAGCCGCCGAAGCTCGCGCCGCGGGTGTTCTGGTAGCGGTTGAGGCGTTCCAGCAACTCGGCAGGAATGGTCGGGACGTTCTCGCTGACCCGGTTGCCTTGTTCCTGGCGGACGACCTCGCTGCCGGTCTGAGCGGCGTCGCGGGCGTGAGCGGTGCCGGCGCAGGCCAGCGCCAGCGCGGTGAAAGTCAGGACGTGGCGCAGCGACATCGTCGTCTCCCCAGGGTGCGGTGACAGTGTCCGGCCGCAGCGCCGGCGCACGGACCTTGAGCTTAGCGCGCGCGGTGCGCGCCGATCTCCCCCGAAAGTCACGGCTTCGCAAGGCCGCTACGGGGCTTAGAGTGCGTTGACTGCATTCAGTGCGCCGCGATCGCGGCCGCGTCGCGCGACCGCCGCGGCGCAACGGTTTCATCCAGGGAGATATCGATGCTCGACCGAAGGACGTTCCTGATTCAAGGCGCGCTGGCCGGCGCCGGCGCGCTGGCCGGAGGCTGGGCCGCACCGCTGCGCGCGGCCGCGCCGCCGTCGCAATGGCCGCCGTATGCGCAGGCGATGGTGGTCGATGGCTGCGGCTTCATCGGCAGCGAGGACGCGCAACCCGGCGAAGCGCTGTCCAAGACGCTGATCGAAGACGCGCGCGCCAGCGGCCTGCGCGTGCTGCAGACCACGGTCGGCCCGGTCGCGCAGTACGAAGGCGCCTACGAGGCGGCGATGCGCGACATCGCCTATTGGGAAAACGAAATCGTCCTGCATCCGGACGTGTTCATGGCGGTGCGCACCGGCGCCGATCTGGAGCGCGCGCGGCGCGAGAACAAGATCGGCATGGTCTATCAGTTCCAGGACAGCGCGCCGATCGGAGAAAAACTCGAACGCATCGACGACTTCCAGCGCATGGGCCTGCGCACGGTGCAGCTGACCTACAACGTGCGAAATCTGGCCGGCGACGGCTGCATGGAGGCCGGCGACGCCGGCCTGAGCAAGTTCGGCCACAGCCTGATCGAGCGCCTCAACGAACGCCGCGTGCTGGTCGATCTGGCCCACAGCGGCCGCCGCACCGCGACCGAGGCGATCGCCGCCTCGAAAGCGCCGGTGCTGATCAGCCACACCGGCTGCGCGGCGCTGGTCGAGCGTCCGCGCAACAAGACCGACGCGGAAATGCGCGCGGTCGCCCAGGGCGGCGGCGTGGTCGGCATCTACCTGATGCCGTTCCTGCGCGAGAGCGGCCAGCCGATGGCGGCCGACGTGGTGCGGCATATCGAACACGCGCTGCAGGTCTGCGGCGAGGACCATGTCGGCATCGGCACCGACAACACCGTCTCGCCGGTCAAGCTCACCGAAAAATACAAGCGACTGCACGCCGAATCGATCCGCGAGCGCCGCACGCTCGGCATTTCCGCGCCGGGCGAAAGCGAGACCGTGTATCTGTTCGTCCCCGACCTCAATACGCCGCGCCGCTTCGAGATCATCGCCGCGCTGTTGTCGCAGCGCGGACACAGCGATGCGCGCATCGGCAAGGTGCTCGGCGGTAATTTCGCCCGGGTGATGGGCGAGGTGTGGGGTTGAGGAAGCGCTGGTAGATGCCCAACCGGACTCGCGCGCGATCGCGCGCGAGTCCGGCGGACATGCGCTTCAGTCGCGATGGGCGTTGACGACCCGGCTGGCGGCCGTGTCGTATTCCTTTTCCGCCGCGCCCTCGTACGGAGCATTGTTCTTTTCCCGCGGATAGGCCCGGTCGCGCAGCTCATCGCGCGCGTCCTTCCGACCGCTGGCGATATCCGCGGCCAGCGCATCGTCGGCGACGACATAGACGCCGTTGGCTGCGGCGCCGAACGCGCCGGCGGCGGGATTCACGGCTCCGAGCGCGCCGGCCGTGGTGGCGAACACGTTCTTCAGCAAATCGCCCTCGGCTTTGGCGTTGCTGGCTTCCTTGCTCATGCCGACCTCGATGGCGCCGACGAAATACCCGAGCGTCTGCGCATGGGGATAGTAGAGGGCCTTTCTCGAGTCGGCGACCGGCTCGGCGATGTAGTCGGCCGAATTCGTGCCCGCTACCGGACCGGTCTTCAGGCCTTCGATGATCTCGCGCAGGTCCAGCCCGCGATCCTGCGCGACCATCTCGCTGGTGTATGGGATCAGGCTGTTGCCGTTGCGGTCGAGCTTGCTTTCCAGTTCGGACATGATGCCGGAGGGATTCTTCTTCAGCAGGCCGGTCATCGCATCGGCGACCGCGCGCAGGTCGTTGCCCTGATCGACATAAGTCGATGGAAAGCTCACGTCCTCGCGCATCGTCTTGAGCTGTCCGGACGCGGCCTGGAACGTCTTGGCTTGTGCCGAGGCGTCACCGCTCTTGGCAGCGTTATCGAGAATGCGGGTCAGCAGGCGCGGATCGTAGTCGATGGCCACGCCGGAAGGCGCGCCGCGGGAGTTGAAATCGATGGCGGGCGAGCTGATCGTCATGCCCGCGGCGGTCTTCATCACCGCGGCCAACTGGTCGCTCCTGAGTCCGTCGATCGCCGCGCCGAACGCGGCCGGCGGCATGCTTGCCAGCACCTCGCCGACTGCGCGCGCCGCCGGGTTTTCCACTCCCAGGCTGGCATGGCCGGCGGAACTGTCGTTGCGCGGCGCCGATTGACCGGTGGTTTGCGGCGCCATCGCCTTGACGTAGTCCACGGCGGTGTTGGCGTCGGCATGCGAGGCCACGGCCTTGCCCAGGGCGATCACGTCTTCGGAACTCAAATGCCCGGAAAAATCCGCCAATTGCGCGCCGGTCAGCTTTCCCGCCAGCATATTGAACAAATCGGTCTTCTCGCCCGCCGACAATCCGCCGGTGCCGAACCAGCCGCCGCTGTTCATTTCCTCGACCCATTTGTCGAGCTTGCCGTGGGCTTTGAGCCCGTCGTAGACCTGACGCGCATCCTGGCTCGACAACTCGCGAAAGACGCCGTTGATGTCGCGCAATTCGGCGTGGGTGACGTCGTCGAGAAAGCCGCTGTCGTCGAGTTTGCCTTGAATGGTCCGGGTGGCTTCTTTTACGTCCATGCGTGCGCTCCTCGTCGGATCGGTCCGCGGCGGCGATCGCCGCGGCACCGTGCATGGAGTTCACGCTAGTGGCCCGAATGCAGGCTGTCTGCGGCTGCGCGCGGGTGTCGGCGCAGTTTTGGTGAATTGCCGAAAGCGGGCGAAGATTTTCCGATCCGCGGGGACAGAAAAATCGAAGCGCCCCCATATCGCGGCTTCAAGTCGGCGCGCGAGGAGAGCTCAGCCGCGCCTGCAGCAAGGTCAGCAGTTCGCGCTTGCCGGCGTCGTCGAGCCCGACTTCGCGTTGCTGCGCCTGCAACTCGTCCAGGCGCTGCACCACGGTCTGGGTTTCGAGTTGGCCGATCGCGTCGAGGAACTCGCGTTGCAGCGTTTCCTCGCCGCCGGGCAACGTCTGGCTGGCGAGTTTCTTCAGCGCGGCGGATTGTTCGTGTTCGGCGAAATGTTCCAGCAACGCGCCGGTGCTGATTTCCGGCCGCTGCTGCACCACATCGACGATTTCGATCAGCAGTTCGATGCCGGGTTGGCGCAAGGCGGCGAAACGGTAGGGCGGTTGCAGCACCGCGGCGAGCGAGGGCTTTTGCAGCAACACGCTGATCGCGCTGCGCACCAGCGAGCGCTTGGGCGTCGGCGCCGGACGCGAGCCCGAGTGCGCGCGCTGCGTCGGCACGTGCGTGTCCGGCGAGGACGCGCGCGCGCCGACGCCGGTCAGCTCGGTCAGGCGCTGCTTCATCAGGTCGCCGAAGGCGCCGTCGGGAATCTGCGCCAGCAGCGGCTTGGCGCGTTCGGCCAGCCGGCCCTTGCCTTCGAGCGTGTTCAAGTTGACGTCGGCGGCGAGCGAGTCGAACAGGAACTGCGACAGCGGCGTGGCTTCGCGCAGGCGGCGGTCGAACCCTTCCGCGCCTTCGTTGCGCACCAGCGAATCGGGGTCCTCGCCGTCGGGCAGGAACAGGAAGAAGGCCTGGCGGCCGTCCTTCATGCGCGGCAGCACCGACTCGACCGCCTTCCACGCCGCGCCGCGGCCGGCGCGGTCGCCGTCGAAACAGAAATAGACGTCGGCGGCGTTGCGGAACAGCAACTCGGCATGATCGGGCGTGGTCGCCGTGCCCAGCGTCGCCACCGCCGTATCCACGCCGTGCTGGAACAGCGCGACCACGTCCATGTAGCCCTCGACCACGATCAGCTTCGGAATCTTGTTGTGGGCCTGGCGCACCTGCCACAGGCCGTAGAGTTCGCGGCCTTTGTGGAACAGCGGGGTTTCCGGCGAGTTGAGGTATTTCGGCCCGTCTTCCTTGTCGAGCACGCGGCCGCCGAAAGCGATGACGCGGCCGCGGCGGTCGTGGATCGGGAACATGATCCGGTCGCGGAATTTGTCGTAGACGCGGCCGCTGTCGTTCTTGGAGAACAGGCCGGCGCGTTCGAGCAGTTTCATGCGCCGCTCGTCGGTGCCCAGCGCATCGCGCAGGCCGTTGAAGCCGTCCGGGGCGTAGCCGATGCCGAAGCGATCGCGGATGTCGATGCTGACGCCGCGGCTGTCCAGATAGCCCTGGGCCTTGCCGCTGATGGCGTATTGCTTGAGGAAGAAGCGCTGCGCGGCTTCGACCGCGACGTACAGGTCCGAGGTCTCGGAGTTTTCGTTGCGCGCGCGGGTGTCGCGCGGGACTTCCACGCCGACGCGCTTGGCCAGCTCATCGACCGCGTCGAGGAACTCGAGGCGCTCGTAGTTCATCAGGAAGCTGATCGCGGTGCCGTGCGCGCCGCAGCCGAAGCAGTGATAGAACTGCTTGGTCGGCGAGACCGTGAACGAGGGCGAGCGCTCGTCGTGGAACGGGCAGCGCGCGGAGTATTCCTTGCCCTGGCGTTTCAACGGCACGCGCGCGCCGATCACCTCGACGATGTCGGTGCGGGCGAGGAGGTCGTCGATGAAGCCGTCGGGGATGCGGGCCATGCCGGTGGCCGCCTGCGAGGGGCGGCGCGAACTCGTTGCGGATCGGCGACTAGGATGCCATGAGGCGGGGTGGATCGGCCGCGATGGCGGCTAAGAGCAAATCCCCCCTATCCTCCGGCCCGCAGGCACAGCCTGCGGGCGTTCAGTGCCGCGCGAACCTGCGGTTCGCAAGCGCGGCCCTTCACCCTTTTTCAAAGGGGGGCTCGATAGGTGGGAGCTCGGAGGTCGGAGGCGCGCGAGAATCGGTGCCCCCTTTGCAAAAGGGGGCGGCGCCCAACGTCCGACCGATGTCGCGCAAAACCCCAGCGCCGGGGATTTGCCCCAGCCGAAGCTACCCCTCCAGCCCCGCCGCACTGCGCTCCTGCGCCAAGCGCCGCCGCACCCGCGCATGCTCGTCCAGCATCGCCGTGATCAGCGCCCCGACCAGGAACACCACCGCGCAGTAGTACATCCACACCAACATGATCACCAGGCCGCCGGCCGGGCCATATGCCGTGCCCAGACTGGCCTGGCCCAGATACAGCCCGATCGCGCTGCGGCCGAGCATGAACATGCCGGAGGTCAGCGCGCCGCCGAACAAGGCGCGGCCCCGGCTGACCGGACGGTCCGGCAGCCAGCGGTACATCGCCGCGAACACCAGCGCATAAAGCAGGAACGACGCCACCGCGGCGAACACCGGCAGCAGGTCGGGTACATAGGCGATCAACAACTGCAGCGCCGCCTGCACCGCCATCGACACCACCAGCAGGAAGCCGACGCTGATGACCATGCCGAACGACAGCAGGCGCTTGCGCAGCCATGCCATCAACCCGCCCAGGCGCTTGGCGTCGCTGCGGAACACCCGGTTGAGCGCGGCCTGCAATTGCCCGAACACGGCCGAAGCGCCGACCAGCAGCGCGATGGTGCCCAGCAGCGCCGCGAGCGAGCCGGTGCCCGGGCGGTTCTCGGCATTGGCCACGATCAACCGCGCCGTGCTTTCGACCTGGCTGCCGGCCAGCAGACCGATCTGGCGGAAGAATTCCTCCTGCGCCGACGGGTAGAGCGCGGTGGTCAGCCACAGCACCATCAGGATCAGCGGCGCCAGCGACAGCAGGGTGTAGAACGACAGCGCCGCGGCCAGCGCCAGGATGTCGTAATCGACGAAGCGCTGCGCGAACTTGCCGGGCCAGCTCTGCTCCAGGCGGGCCTGCAGGGCGTGGATGCGCTGCATCGCGTCATGGGCGAATTCGGACGCGCCCGAGCCCGCGCGGCCGGCGTCCGCCGCCGGCGGATCGGAGCGTGGAGCGTCGTGATGCGCGGGCAGGGAATCCGGATTCGAAGGCATGCGGTACGAGCGTCGTCGCGGGGGTGACGCGTTCAGTATCCGCAAATCGGGTTAGCGATGCGTCGGCGATGTGTGCACAAACGTGCGACCGGGAGGCGCGATCGGCCCGGCGGATACGCAAAAGCCGGGACCAAGCCCCGGCTTTTGCGGCGATCGCGCCGTGGCGGCGAGATCGCGGGTATCGACGATTGCGCGCGATCAGTCCCTAAAAGTAGTCATCGCGCAGCGAGCCGTCATGGCGGCCGACGCGCAGACAACAATTCCTTGAACCTCCGCGCGGAGCCGCAGGGGCACGGATCGTTGCGGCCCAGCTTTTCGACCAGTTCCTTGTCGCCATGCACCAGCCGCCGGCCGCGCTTGACGCGGGTTTCCGACGGGTAGCCCTTGCGGCGTTTACGGGTGAGTTCGAGCGCGGGCGCGGCCTGGAAGGACGCGAGGTCGAAATCGGAGGGATCGGGTGCGACGGTTTCGACGGCTTCGGGCGTGTCCGCGGCAGCGGCCTGGAGCCCGGCGTCGGTCGTTTCGATCAGTGGATCAGGCAGCGGCCTGAAAGCAGACGGCGTTGGGGTTGCGGCGTTTCATGGAGCACCTCCGGTTGTGCGGCCCTTGCGGGCGGAGAACCCGGTCGCCGCCAGGCGGCGCCGGGGAATAACGAGGTCCGCCGCATCCGCCGGCGGACCGGGCCGGACTCAGCCGGCCAGACGCTTCTTGGTCAGCGCCGACACCTGGCCCATGTCGGCCTTGCCGGCCAGCTTGGCCTTGAGCGGGCCCATCAGCTTGCCCAGATCGGCCGGGCCGGTCGCGCCGACTTCGGCGATGGCCTGCTCGATCACGGCCAGGATCTCGGCCTCGCCCATCTTGGCCGGGATATAGCGCTCGATCACGACGATTTCGTCGCGCTCGATCTGGGCCAGATCCTCGCGCGCGGCCGCTTCGTACTGGCTGACCGAGTCGCGGCGCTGCTTGACCATCTTGTCGAGGATCGCGATCACCGCGGCGTCGTCGAGTTCGATGCGCTCATCGACTTCCTTCTGCTTGAGCGCCGCGTTCATCAGGCGGATCACGCCCAGGGTCTGCTTGTCGCCGCTCTTCATCGCGGCCTTCATGTCTTCGGTGAGGCGTTGTTTGAGGGTCATAGGGGCAGGGATTCGGGATTGGGGATTAGGGATTGAAGGGTGGGCGCAGGGGCGGAGGGCGGGTGCTGTTGCGAATCCCGAATCTCCAATCCCGACTCCCCGCTCTTCGCCACAAACGCAAAAAGCCGGCAGCGCCCGAGGCGCGGCCGGCTTGATGGTGGTTCCGCGACAGCCGGCAGGTTAGGCCTGGCGGACGCGGAACGCGCTATCAGTACAGGCGCTGACGCTTGGTGACGTCGCGCGAGGCGCGGCGCGCCTGACGCTTCACCGCAGCGGCGGCCTTGCGCTTGCGTTCCTGCGTCGGCTTTTCATAGAACTCGCGCTTGCGGGTTTCGGCCAGGACGCCGGCCTTCTCGCAGGTGCGCTTGAAACGGCGCAGGGCAAATTCGAAAGGCTCGTTTTCGCGGACTTTGACGCTGGGCATACGTAATCTCGTTAACGGGGACCGGCCCGGCAGACCGGGAGAGCCGCGCATTATAGCGATGCTCGTGCGGAAGGTGCAACATACACCTCCATGAACGCGACATTCTCCCAGAAACCGGCGGCCGATGCAGCCCGTCAGGCCCGCCCATGAAGGTTTTGGGCATCGAAACCAGCTGCGACGAGACCGGGGTGGCGGTGTACGACACCGATGCCGGTCTGCGCGCCCATGCGCTCTACAGCCAGATCGCCCTGCACGCCGAATACGGTGGGGTGGTGCCCGAGCTGGCCAGCCGCGACCACGTGCGCAAGCTGCTGCCGCTGATCCGCCAGACCCTGGCCGAGGCCGGCCTGGGCACCCACGACATCGACGGGGTGGCCTACACGGCCGGCCCGGGCCTGGTCGGCGCGCTGCTGGTCGGCGCCGGGGTCGCGCGCGCGCTGGCCTGGGCGCTGGAAGTGCCGGCGGTCGGCGTGCACCACATGGAAGGCCATCTGCTGGCGCCGCTGATGGAGGACGACCCGCTGGGCCGGCCCGAGCCGCCGTTCGTGGCCCTGCTGGTGTCCGGCGGGCATACCCAACTGGTCGCGGTGGACCGCATCGGCCAGTACCGCCTGCTCGGCGAGACCCTGGACGATGCCGCCGGCGAGGCCTTCGACAAGACCGCCAAGCTGATGGGCCTGCCGTACCCCGGCGGCCCGCAATTGGCGGCACAGGCCGAGCTTGGCACTCCCGGCCGCTACAAGTTCGCCCGGCCGATGACCGACCGGCCCGGCCTGGACTTCAGTTTCAGCGGCCTCAAGACCCAGGTGCTGCTGGCCTGGCAGAACAGCGACAAGACCGACCAGACCCGCGCCGACATCGCCCGCGCCTTCGAGGATGCGGTGGTGGACACGCTGGCGATCAAGTGCGAACGCGCGCTGGAAGCCTCCGGCTGCAAGACCCTGGTGGTCGCCGGCGGCGTCGGCGCGAACACGCGCCTGCGCGCCAGGCTGGCCGCGATGACGCAAAAGCGCGGCGGCCGGGTGGCGTTTCCGCGGCCGATGTTCTGCACCGACAACGGCGCGATGATCGCCTACGCCGGCGCGCTGCGCCTGCAGGCGGGGCAGCATGCCGATGCATCGGTGCGGGTGACGCCGCGGTGGGACATGGCCTTGCTCGATCCGGTGTAGTCGCGAGGTCTTTTGTGGGAGGGGCTTCAGCCCCGATGCTTTCCGCTGCGTGCTGGAAACAGTTGCATGGAGCCAAGCCCCGCGGCGACGTGAGAGAAAAGCATCGGGGCTGAAACCCCTCCCACAAAAGACCTCGGGGCTTAAGCCTCTTGTGCAAAAGACCTCGCGGCGGCGACGAAAACCGGCGTCGCGGGTAGCATGCTTTTCACTTCTTGCGCATCGCGTTGCCAATCCCTCATGCCGAATCCCGCCCCCATGGACCACGTCTTCATCGAAGGCCTCGAAATCGAAGCCGTGATCGGCATCTACGACTGGGAGCGGCGTATCCGCCAGCCGCTGGTGTTCGATCTGGAGATGGCTTTCGACAACCGCGTGCCCGCCGCCAGCGACGCGATCGGCGACACCCTCGATTACGCGGCGGTGTGCGAGCGCATCACCCGGTTCGTGGCGCAGTCCGAGTTCGGCCTGGTCGAAACCCTGGCCGAGCGTGTCGCCGCGATCGTGCTCGATGAGTTCAAGGTCGCCCGGGTGCGGCTCAAGCTCAGCAAGCCCGGCGCGATCCGCAATGCGCGCGGGGTCGGGGTGTGCATCGAGCGCAGTCGCTGAGGGCGGCGGCGGTCTGAGCGGAAAGCATCGGGGCTGAAGCCCCTCCCACAAAAGATTTCGGGGCTTCGCGTTCGGCTCGCAAATGCCTTTGTGGCAGGGGCTCGGGAACGCTTTTGTGGGAGGGGCTTCAGCCCCGATGCTCTCGGCTCCGATCGCCGCGCCAACCCCCGCCCAACATCACACCCTCTTGCGAATTCCCGTCACAGGTTTGACGATGCCCCGATCTTATGACCTGGGGGCAGGCGATGTTCGAGAAGATTTCCCGCAGCTGGGAGTTGGCCAAGGCCAGCGCCTCGGTGCTCAATTCGGATCGGGAGCTGTTGGTATTCCCGGTGGTGTCGGCGATCTGCGTGCTGGTGGTGCTGGCCACCTTCATGATCCCGGCGGTCGCCTTCAAGCTGTTCGCCGACGGTTACAGCGTCGGCTCGCTGGCGTTCGCGTTCGCGTTTTATTTCTGCCAGTACTTCGTGATCATCTTCTGCAACTGCGCGCTGGTCAGCGCGGCGATGATCCGGCTGGAAGGCGGCAATCCCACCGTCGCCGACGGTTTCAACGCCGCGCGTTCGCGCATTGGCGCGATCGCCGGCTACGCGGCCATCGCCGCCACCGTCGGCATGATCCTCAAGGCGCTCAAGGATCGCGACAACAACTTCATCGTGCGCCTGATCGGCGGCGCGCTCGGCGCGGCGTGGACGATGGCGACTTTCCTCGTCGTGCCGGTGCTGGTCGCGGAGAACGTCGGGCCGATGGATGCGCTCAAGCGCAGCGTGGCGATGTTCAAGCGCACCTGGGGCGAGAGCGCGGCCGGCATGGCCGGCATTGGCCTGGCCTGCTTCGTGGCGATGCTGGCGCTGGGCGCGGCCGGGTTCGGCCTGGCCTACGTGCTGAGCCTGGTGTCCTCGGCGCTGGCGGTGCTGATCGGCGCGGTGACGGTGCTGGCCTTGCTGGCGCTGGCGGTGTACCAGAGCGCGCTGGGCAGCGTGTATTCGGCCGCGCTGTACCGCTATGCGGTGGACGGCGAAGTGCCGCGCGGTTTCGAAGGCCTGGCGCTGGAAGCGCCGCGTCGCTGAGTCGCCGGCGGCAGTCATCGAACCGGTGTTGCGAGGCCGCCCACGGGCGGCCTTCGCTTTTGCGCCTCAGCGGCCGGCGGTGAGTTCGGCCACGTCGGCGTCTTCGTCGCTGCCGAAACCGACCGCGATCCGGTCCTGCTCGCCCGGCGCGTCGGCGATGAACCACACGTGCGCTGCATCGCCCACCCGCGGCACCGCCAATGGATCGAACAGGCCGGTCTTGGTCACCCAGCGCTCGGTGCCCAGATGGTCGGTGAACTTGACCACGAAGCGGATCCGCGGCTGGTTGTAGATCTCCACGCCGGTGTCGTGCAGTTCGGTGATCGTGCCCGGCACGCGCACGCCCTGGGTCAGGGCCTCGCGGGCGCGCCGCTCGCGCAGCGCGTGCTTGCGGTAGGCGCGCATCGCGCTCGCCGCCAGCGCCGCGGCGATCAGCAGCAACAGCGTCGGCATCCAGTATTGCGAGGTCCAGCCGGCCCAGGTCATGGCGTCCCAGGGCTGCACGGCGCCGTCGAGCGGATCGGTGAAACCCACTCGTTGCGGCGGCTGCCAGCGGTCGACGGCGCCGCGCCAGAAGCCCAATGCCATCCCGGTGAGGTTGGCGGCGAAGGTCGCCTGGGTGCCGGCCCACAGGCCGAACACCGAATCCAGCGCGGCATTGACGAAGAAGCTCAGGATCATGCCGCCGAACGCGCCGACGAACAGCATCCACAGCAGCGGCGGCGTGTCGCTGGGCGGCTGCTGGGCGGGCACGAGATAGGACGAGGTCAGCCCGTAGTTCATCGCATCGGTGATGCCGTAAGCCATCAGCCCCCATAAGCCGGCGCAGACCGCGACGAAGCTCCACAGCCGCAGGTGCGCCACGCGCATCGGGCCGGCTTCGATTTGTTGCCGGCGTCGCTCGGCGGCCGGATCGACGGTGCTCATGCGGACGGTTCCATGTCGGCGCTGGGGATGCGCGCGGCCATCTTGCACGCGATTGTTGAAAGTAAAGTGCAGCCGGAGTTAAACCCCGGGCAAAACCGCGGTTTTTAGTACCAAAGCGCTAGCCTGCTTTATCCTGGCGGCCTGCTCCTGACCTGCGTAACGCCGCCACGTGAATCCCTTCGATCTGCCGCCCCCCGACGCCGACGCCCTGGCCCACAGCGCGCGCCTGACCCAGCTGATCCGCGAACAGATCGCCGCCCACGGCGGCGCGATCGCGTTCTCGCGCTTCATGGAGCTGGCCTTGTACGCGCCGGGCCTGGGCTACTACAGCGCCGGCGCGAGCAAGTTCGGCGCCAGCGGCGATTTCGTCACCGCGCCGGAACTGGGGCCGATCTTCGCCGCCTGCGTGGCCGAGTCGGTGGCGCCGGTGCTGCAGCAGATCGGGCCGCAGGCGCGGCTGCTGGAACTGGGCGGCGGCACCGGCGCGTTCGCCGAGGTCGCGCTCAAGCGCCTGCTGGAACTGGACGCGCTGCCCGATCGCTACGCCATCCTGGAGCCGAGCGCGGAACTGCGCCATCGCCAGCGCGAACGCCTGCGCGAACGATTGGTGCCGCCGTTGTTCGATCTGCTGGAGTGGCCCGACGGCCCGTTCGGCGACGAGTGGGAAGGCGTGCTGTTCGCCAACGAGGTGATCGACGCGCTGCCGACGCCGCGCTTCGCCATCCACAACGACGAAGTGTTCGAAGAACACATCGTCATCGACGGCGAACGCTTCGCCCGCGAGTTGCGCCCGGCCGACGATTTTCTCGCCAACGCGGTGCGCCAGGCCGAACGCCGGCTGGAGCGGCGGTTCGAGGAAGGCTATCGCTCCGAATTGCTGCCGCAGCTGCCGTACTGGATTCAGGCCGTGTCCGGCGGCCTGCGCCGCGGCGCGATGCTGTTCGTCGATTACGGCTATGCGCGCTCGGAGTTCTATTCGCCCGATCGCAGCGACGGCACCTTGCGCGCGTTCTACCGCCATCGCATCCACGGCGATCCGTTGCTGTGGCCGGGACTGCAGGACCTGACCGCGTCGGTGGATTTCACCGCCCTGGCCGAGGCCGGATTGGCGGCGGGCTTCGATCTGGCCGGCTACTGCTCGCAGGCCAGCTTCCTGCTCGGCAACGGCCTGGCCGGGGTGCTGCAGCGGATCGAGGGCCTGCGCGACGAAGTCGAGAAGCAGCGCCGCATCAGCGAGGTCAAGAAGCTGACCCTGCCCAGCGAGATGGGTGAGCGCTTCCAGGTGATGGGGCTTGAGAAAGACGTCGAATTCGGCGTCGCCTTCATGGCCGGCGACCTGAGCTATCGCCTGTGAGCGCGGTGCCCGCGCGCGCGCTGCTGCGTCAGTTCGACCGACCGCTGCTGTGGTGCGCGTTGTGGCTGGCGATGATCGCGGTGGTGATCGCGACCTGCCTGCTGCCGGCGCACGATCTGCCGCCGCCGCCGTTTTCCAACTTCGACAAGATCGAACACTTCGGCGCCTACCTGGCGCTGTCGTCGTACGCGGGCATGTTGTTCGCGCGGCTGCGGCCGCAGGCGATCGCGGTGGCGGGCCTGATCGCGATGGGCGTGGGCCTGGAATTCGCCCAGGCCACGCTGACCGATTCGCGCAGCGGCGACGGGATCGATGCGCTGGCCAACAGCCTGGGCGCGCTGGCGGGCTTGTTCGTGGCGCGCACGCCGGTGGCGCTGTGGCTGCTGTGGGTGGATCGCCGGCTTTCGCGCAAACGCTGAGCCGGTCGGGCCGCGGGCGGGGAAAATCCGCCGCGCGGCCTGGGTAATTCGTGTGCCTGGCGGGCGGTCCATCGCGCCGGTCCCGGCCGCCCTGTTCAGTGACCGGTCGCCCATTCAGGCCTGAACCGGCCCTTAGCCGGTTCGTCGTTATAAGAAATCTGTCACAAAGCCATAGTCGGCACAGTCACGCGACGTATTGCGAAAAAGTTAAGAAATGGTGAGGCTCAGCCCGGGCCACGGGAGCCCACCTCACTTTCGCAAGGACAACGACTCATGCCCTCAGTGCACCGCAACCGTTTGGCGCTGGCCGTGGCCGCCGCCATGGCCGCCAGCGCCCTCGTTCCCGCTTATGCCCAGGACGCCGCTGCGCCGGCGCCGGCCACCCGCGAGGCGACGACGCTCGATGCGGTCCAGGTGACCGGTTCGCGCGCGCGCGGCCGCGCCGCCGAGGACACCGCGGCGCCGGTGGACGTGATCGGCAAGGAAGAACTGACCTCGACCGGCGCGACCGAGATCGGCCAGATCCTGCAGATGCTGGAACCCTCGTTCAACTTCTCGCGCACCTTCGTCAGCGACGGCACCGACATCCTGCGTCCGGCGACGCTGCGCTCGCTCGGCCCCGATCAGGTGCTGGTGCTGGTCAACGGCAAGCGCCGCCATCAGCAGGCGCTGGTGAACGTGCAGCAGACCATCGGCCGCGGTTCGGCCGGCACCGACATCAACGCGATCCCGCTGTCGGCGATCGAGCGCATCGAAGTGCTGCGCGACGGCGCCGCGGCGCAGTACGGCTCGGACGCGATCTCCGGCGTGATCAACATCATCCTCAAGAAGCAGACCGAGGAAACCCAGCTGTCGTTCCAGGCCGGCAAGTACTACGCCGGCGACGGCGCCAACTACCAGGGCTCGGTCAACACCGGCGTCAAGCTCGGCGACGACGGCGGCTTCCTCAATCTGTCCCTGGAATACCGCGACCGC
Source organism: Lysobacter gummosus (assembly GCF_001442805.1). Taxonomy (NCBI): domain Bacteria; kingdom Pseudomonadati; phylum Pseudomonadota; class Gammaproteobacteria; order Lysobacterales; family Lysobacteraceae; genus Lysobacter; species Lysobacter gummosus. Next base: position 566,852 of record NZ_CP011131.1, read on the forward strand.
GCCGAGACCAACCGCGCCGGCCCCGATAGCCTGCGCGTGAGCCCGCCGCGGGTGACCCAGCGCCTGGGCGACGCCGACGCCACCGACGCCTATTTCTGGTTCAACGGCGGCCTGCCGGTGGGCAAGGGCGAGCTGTACTGGTTCGGCGGCCTGTCCAAGCGCAAGGGCGACTCCTCGGGCTTCTTCCGCAGCCCGGGCGACAACCGCACGGTGCCGGCGCTGTATCCGAACGGCTTCCTGCCGAACATCCTGACCAAGGTCGATGACACCTCGCTGGCGGTCGGCTACAAGGCGCCGATCAACGACAACTGGGATTGGGATATCTCGATCAATCGCGGCCGCAACAAGTTCGGCTTCGAGGAAAGCAATTCGGTCAACGTCAGCTGGTGGTACGAGCCCAAGCCCGGCGGCGGCATCTACGCGCAATCGCCGACCAAGGCCGACACCGGCACCCTGCAGGCCGATCAGACCACCTTCAACCTGGATTTCCGCGGCACCCTGCAGGGCTTCAACAGCCATCCCCTGTACCTGGGCACCGGCGTGGAATACCGCAAGGACGAGTACAAGATCACCCCCGGCGCGCCGGTGACCTACACCTACGGCCGCAACAACGACCGCTCGATCCCGATCCTGGGCCAGGCCGGCGAGACCGCGCAGCCGGGCATGCAGGGCTTCCCCGGCTTCTCGCCGAACGAAGCGGTGGACGACGGCCGCCACAACTACGCGGTGTACCTGGACGCGGAAACCAACCTGACCGATCGCTTCCTGCTCGGCGGCGCGGTGCGTTACGAGGACTACTCCGACTTCGGCAACACCACCACCGGCAAGCTGTCGGCGCGCTTCGACGCGACCGAGCAGTTCGCGATCCGCGGCACCGTGTCCACCGGCTTCCGCGCGCCGGGCGTGCAGCAGCTGTTCTACAGCCAGCGCTCGACCAACCTCAATGCCGCGGGCGTGCTGACCGACACTCTGACCGCGCGTCAGGACAGCGCGGTGACGCGCGCGTTCGGCATCGAGCCGTTGAAGGAAGAAACCTCCAAGAGCGGATCGATCGGCTTCGTGCTCAAGCCCAACGATCGCTTCTCGGTGACCTTGGACGTGTTCCGCATCGACATCGACGACCGCATCATCTTCTCCAGCAACATCCAGCCCGAGAGCGTCGGCAATAACGGCCAGCCGTGCGCGCCGGGCAACGGCAACTGCCCGATCCGCGCGATCCTCGATCCGATCGGCGTGGGCCAGGTGTTGTTCTTCACCAACGCCATCGACACCCGGACCACCGGCATCGACCTGGTCGCCAACCACAACACCGAGTTCGCCGGCGGTTCGAAGTTGAACCTGACCGCGCTGGTGCACTTCAACAAGACCGAAGTGAAGGACCGCCGCTCGCAGTCGGCGATCCTGCCGCCGAACGTGTTGTTCGACGACACCCAGGTGACCTTGATCGAGAAGGGTCAGCCGCGTCAGCACCACGTGCTGCAGGGCGTGTACGAAATCAACAAGTGGGAATGGACCGCGCGCGCCAACTACTACGGCCCGGTGACCGGCGAAGGCTTCACCCCGGGCGTCAAGCAGACCTGGAGCGGCAAGTGGCTGGCCGACCTGGCGGTGCGCTACAAGTTCACCGACAAGCTCAGCGTGTCGGTGGGCGGCAACAACATCTTCGACACCTACCCGGACAAGTGGGACCCGAACACCGGCGCGCCGTTCCCCCAACTGGGCTTCAAGTACGGTTGGGAAACTCTTCCGTTCGGCATGAACGGCGGCAGCTACTACGCCCGGATCGATTATCGGTTCTGAGTTTGGGTGCCGATGCCAGGGCGACGATGCGAGTCGTTGCCTGATGGGTCAAGGAACCGCCGCGCGAAATTCGCGCGGCGGTTTTTTTTTGGGCGCCGGCGAAGTCGAATAACCAGAGAGTTCAGCGCCATCCTCCCAGGTCGTCGTTCCCGCGAAGGCGGGAATCCAGAGACTTCAGCGTCATCCCTCCAGAACGTCATTCCCGCGAAGGCGGGAATCCAGAGACTTCAGCGTCATCCTTCTAGGCCGTCATTCCCGCGAACGCGGGAATCCAGGGCCTTTCGTGCGAGAACGTTTGAAGTCTCTGGATTCCCGCCTTCGCGGGAATGACGAGCAAAAAAATCGCGGAGCAAGAATCCCGAATCCCGAATCACTCTGCCCCATCACCCGCAGCATTCCTCTTGACCACCGCAATCGCCTCGATCCGCGCCCGCCGCATCGCCTCGCCCACCGCCGGCCCGCTCAACCCAGGCTTCAGATCGCTCGCCCGCACCTTCAGCGCCGCATGCAAGGCCGCCCGCAACGACGCGCCTTGCGGATAGTCGTTGTCCTCCAACCCCAACCGGCCCCGCTTGTCGGCCTCGCACACCACCGTCATCTGCTCGATCCGCTTCGGGTTACGAAACCCGTCGCAACGCGCGATCAACTCGTACACCGACCGCGGCCGCATCTCATCGAGGCGATGCACGTTGAGGTGCTCGCGACAGGCCGCCTCGGCCAGCAGGCGATGGTCGGTGGGCACTTTCAGCCGCGCGCACAACTGCGCCAGCGGTTCCAGCCCGGCGCGTTCGTGGTTGTGATGGCGCGGCAGGATATCCGCCGGCGTCAGCGCCTTGCCCAGGTCGTGGGTCAGCGCGGCGAAGCCGATCAGGTCGTCGCCGGGCGCAAGCTTCGCGGCCTGATCGACCACCATCTCGGTATGCACGCCGGTATCGACTTCGGGGTGGTACTCCGGCCGTTGCGGCACGCCGTACAGCGCATCGACTTCCGGCAGCACGACTTGCAGCGCGCCGGCGTCGTGCAAGGTGCGCAGGAACGCCGACGGCGTGGCGCAGGTCAGCGCGCGGCGCAGTTCCTGCCACACGCGCTCGGCGACCAGATCGGCCAGTTCGCCGGATTCGGCCATCTGCCGCATCAGCGCCATGGTTTCCGCAGCGACGGTGAACCCCTGCGACTTGAAGCGCGCCATGAAACGGCCGGCGCGCAGCACGCGCAGCGGATCTTCCACGAAGGCCGGGCCGACATGGCGCAGCACCCGCGCCTGCAGGTCGCGCGCGCCGCCGTAGGGATCGACCAGACGGCCGTCGCTTTCGTCGCGGGCGATGGCGTTGATGGTGAAATCGCGACGGCCCAGATCGTCTTCCAGCGTCACCGACGGATCGGCATCGACCACGAAGCCGCGATAGCCGCGGCCGGATTTGCGTTCGGTGCGCGCCAGCGCGTACTCCTCGCCGTTGTCCGGGTGCAAAAACACGGGAAAATCCTTACCCACGGCCTTGTAGCCGGCGGCGAGCATCGCCTCGGGCGTTTGTCCGACGACCACGTAATCGCGATCGCCGGCCGGCAGGCCGAGTAGAGAATCACGCACCGCGCCGCCGACCAAGTACACCTTCATCCTTGCTTTCCTCGAATACTGTTGCGATGCGCGCTCACTAGCGCGGCGAGTTCTGCGCCAACAGCGCAATGATGTCCTCCGAACCCGCGCTGCGGCCCAGATGGCGCACGATCGGATTGGGCTGGCCCGACACCCACAGGCGCAGCTCCGATTCCAGATCGAAATGGCCGGCGGTTTCGAGCGAGAACATCACGATGCTGCGGTAGGGCAGGCTGAGGAATTCGGTCTTGCGGCCGGTCACGCCCTGCTTGTCGACCAGGATCAGGCGGCGGTCGGTGAACACGATCAGATCGCGGATTTCGCCGAACGCGCGCTGCACGGTTTCGCCCGCGGCGAGCAGCGGGCCGAAGTCTTCGTTGACCTTGTCGGTGGATTTTTCGCCGGCGTGGCCGAGGAGGGTGTCGAGCAGTCCCATGGGATGTCCTTGTCGCGTGGAGTCGGTTCGCATCCTAGCGCGTGGACCGGCAGGTGAGTTTGAGTCGGCGGCAACGAAACCGCCCGCCCGGGGCTTAGCGCGCGCCGATCCCAAGAATTTCCGGCAAATGCGCCAACACCGGCGTCGGCGTCACGCCGAGCTTGAGCAGGCCATTTTCGACACTGGTCGAATCGGTCTGCAGCGAACGCCAGTTGTCGCGGCTGATCGGTTTGCCGGGCAGGAATTCGCCGATATCGGCCTGCAGCTTGCCCAGCGCGTCCGGCAGCGGCAGCACCGCGCGCACGCGGCCACGGGCGCGGGCGCCGGCGCGCACGATCTCGGCCAGCGTCATCACGTCCGGCCCGACCAGGTTGTAGCTGCGCGCGATATGGCTGTCGTCGTTCAAGGCGTTGACGAAGGCCTGGGTGACATCGCCGATCCACACCGGCTGGAAGCGCGCGTTGGCGCGGCCCATCGGCAGCAGCGGCGCGTAGCGCAGTAGCGAATCGAAGCGGCAGAACAGGCCGTCGCCGGGACCGGCGATCACCGAAGGCCGGAACAGCGTCCACGCCAGCTTGCTGGCGCGCACGCGCTGCTCGGCGCGGCCGCGCGATTCCAGGTAATGGCTGTGGCCGGTGCCGGCGTTGAGCGCGCTCATCTGCAGCAGCCGCGCCACGCCCATGTCGCGCATGGCTTCAATCAGCGCTTCGAGCAGTTCCACGTAGACGTGTTCGAAGCCGGCGCCGCTGTCGCCCTGCTCGTTGAGGATGCCGACCAGATTGACCACGGCGTCGACATCGTCGAGCACCGCGCGCAGGAAATCCGGATTGCCGACATCGCCTTCGATGATGCTGGCGTCGCGCGAAAGCAGCTTCTTCTTGTGCGGGTCCACCCCGCGGCTGAGCACGGTGATGCGGCAGTGCTCGCGCAGCAGGTGTTCGACGAGGTGGCGGCCGACGAATCCGGTGCCGCCCAGGATCAGGACATGACGACGGGCCATCGCGCGCGGCTCACTCGGTTTCGGCGGGCAGCGGCGTCGCGGCGGACGCGGCGGACGCGGCGGCGGCCGGGCAGACGAAGGATTTGCGCTGGGTGTTGGTCACCCCGCGCAGACGATCGCTGACGTTGAGCGCGTCGCCGTTGAGCCGCCAGTCGTAGAGCACGCTGAAAGCCAGCACGCGCGCGACGTACTCGCGGGTTTCCTTGTAGCTGATGGTCTCGATCCAGAAGTCCGCGTCCATGCCCGGGCGCTGCGACTGCCAGCGCGCCAGCGGCGCCGGCCCGGCGTTGTAGCCGGCCATGGCGAAATACGGCTGGCCGCCGTACTTGTCGAGCAACTGGCGCAGGTACGCGGTGCCCAGAATGATGTTGGTGTCCGAGTCGTACAGGCTGGCGGCGCCGCCCCAGGGCAGGCCCAGGCTCTTGGCGACCTGGGCGCCGGTGCCGGGCAGCACCTGCATCAGGCCCATGGCGTTGGCGCCGGAGCGCGCGGTCGGATTGAATATGCTTTCGGCGCGGATTTCGGCGGCGACCCAGGCTGGGTCGATGCCGTTGTTGAGCGACTCGCGCCGGATCGTCTCGCCGTGGTGCAGCGGGAAGCGCAGGTAGTACAGGCGCTGTTCCTGCGGCGTCTTGTTGAGCGAGAACACCGCGCGGTCGAACCAGTTGTAGCTTTGCGCCACTTCGATGGCGATGCGGCGCTGGCTGTCGTCGAAGCGGGTCAGCGCGTCGTCCCACTCGCGGATCGCCCAGCCGGTGCGTTCGATCTGGAACAGGCCCATCGCCCGCATCAGCGCCGGATCGCGCGCGATCGCGGCCTTGGCCGCGGCGCTGTCGGTGGGCTGGATCGGGCACAGGGTGTACGGCGCGCCGAGCCGGTCGGCCGACATGAAACCGTGGAAATCCGCGTTCTTGGCCGATTCGCGATACAGCCTGGCGGCGCCGGCCTTGTCGCCGGCGCGTTCGCTCAGGCGCGCTTCGAAATATTCCCAGCGCGATTCGCCGCGCTGCTTGGGCCCCATCTTGCGGATCGCGGCGAGCGCGGCGGCCCAGTCCGAACGCGACATGGCTTCGCGCGCGCGCCACTCGTGCAGGCGTTCGTCATAGGACACCTCCGGCACGGCGTTGAGGCGGCGCGCGGATTGCGCGTCATAGGAGGCGACCGACCACAGCGCGGCCTGATACAGCACGCGGCCGCGGTCTTCGTCGGTGAAGCCCAGTGCGCTGGCGTACTTGGGCAATTGCGCTTCGGCGCTGGCCGGTTGCGACTTGGCCAGCTTGGCCAGGCCGTAGGAGGCGATCTTGCGGCTGCGCTCGGTCTTGGGCCAAGCGAGTGCGCGTTCATTCACGTTATCCAAAAAAGCCGCGTAGTCGTTGGCTTGCGCCAACTGATCCGCAGGCAAGCCGCGCGCGGCCGCCCGCATCACCGCCGGCTGCCACTCCGCCGCCGCCGCATCGATGCGTTCCCAACGCAGCTCCGGGCTCAACCCGCCCTGCGCGGCGAGCACCGCGAACGGCGCATCGCAGCTGTCGGGCAGGGACTTGCCGCTGCTGCGCCAGATCGCCTGCGCATCGCGGGTCCATTGCGCATCGGCCTTGCCCAGCGCCTGACGTGCGTTCAATTCGGCGCAGCGCAGGCTCACGCTGCGCTCCTTGCCGGCGCCGCTCTTGGGCGTCCATGCCGCGGTGAAGGCGGCCCAGTCTTCGCGGCGCGCGGTCGCGGCCAGCCAGATGTCGCGGAACGCATCGCCGGAGGCCTGGTTGCCGCGGCGGCTCAGAAAATCCTGCGCCTGGCCGTTGTTGACCGTGTCGATGCCGCGGCGCAGGGCCGCGTACTCGACCCAGCCGTACAGGGGATGGCGCGCGATGTCGGCGTATTGGGCCGCGTCGAACGGGCCGCGTTCGGCCGCTTCGATCGCCGCGCGCACGCGCGGCAACTGGGTATCGACCGCGGGCGCCGGCAGCGCGTTGCGAATCGCCGCGGGCTTGACCGCGGGTAGGGCCGGCGCCGCCGCCGTGGTCTGCGCGCAGGCGCTGGTGGCGAGGGTCGCGGCGAGCGCGGCGAACAGCAGGGAGTAGGGGCGCGGAAGCATCGCCGGACTATAGCCGAGCATGCATGAATGTCTTATATGAACGAGCGGTGCATGCGCGCGGAATGCAAACGCTGTCGCGAACATCGCCCGATGCCGGCAGGGGCGAGCGGCGCGCGCGAATCGATGAAGGGGCCTTCGCGATGTCGCCGCCCGCGCCGCGCCTGCTTCGCACAATCGCGCCATCGAGGTCGCATGTCGCGCGCGGGGCATGCAGAATCGGCCGATCATCGGAGCAAACGCATGGCGATCTGGTTGGTGTTCCTCGTCCTCGGCGCGATCGCCGGCATCCTGGCCGGCCTGCTCGGCGTCGGCGGCGGTCTGGTGCTGGTCGCGGCGCTGGCCTGGATCGCGCCGGCCTTCGGCATTCCCAAGGAAGCGGCGATGCACACCGCGCTGGCCAGTTCGCTGGCCAGCATCGTGCTGACCGCGACCGCCTCGGCGCGCGCGCACGCCCAGCGCGGCAGCGTGCTGTGGCCGACGGTGCGCTGGATGGTGCCGGGGCTGCTGCTCGGCGGTTGGCTCGGCAGCTTCGTCGCGGTGCGCATCGACGGCGAATGGCTGCGCCTGATCGTGTCCGGCTATTGCTTCATCGCCGCCGCGCAGCTGTTGTTCGGCAAGAACCGCGCCGCGCTCGGCGCCGATGCGCCGGCGCCGCAGGGAACGCCGCTGACCGCGGCCGGCATCGGCATCGGCGCGGTGTCGGCGGTGGTCGGCATCGGCGGCGGCAGCATGACCGTGCCGCTGCTGGTATGGCGCGGCGTGGCGCCGGTGCGGGCGGTCGGCACGTCATCGGCCTGCGGCGTGGCGATCGGCCTGGCCAGCGCGATCGGCTACGCCTTCAACGCGCCGCCGGGCGCGTTGCCGCATTACGCGATCGGCTACGTCTACCTGCCGGCGGCGATCGGCGTGGCCATCGCCTCGGTCATCGCCGCGCCCTACGGCACGCGGCTGGCGCACAAGTTGCACGGCGATACCTTGAAGCGGGTGTTCGCCGGTTTCCTGATCCTGGTCGCGGTGAGTCTGCTGCTGGGCGGCTGAGTCGCGCGGATCGGGCTCCGCAGTCGCGGCTGCAGCGCTCCCCCTCACCCCGGCCCTCTCCCGCCGAGCGGGAGAGGGGAAGCAGGAGAGGGAATGAGACTCCCATCGCGTTCCGTGGCCATGCCGCCGCCGCATCCCCGCCACGCCTGAACAGGCGTTCCGACCTTGCCGCGAGCCGCCGTTCGGCGGCAGCGCGGCGCATGCCAATCAGAACTGCGACCGGGTTGGCAAGTAGGGCCTATTTGCGCCTTGTGGCGGCTTCACGAATTGTTTACAACCTCTGGATGCCGTTCGGCACGGACGGACGGCGTCCAATAGCCAATAGAGCTAAGCCACGAACTTGAGGGAGAGAAAGTCGATGAAGCTGTCGCGTCGCCATGCCTTGGCGAAAGCCATCCAGTTGTCCTTGTTGGTCGCCCTGCCGGGCTTCGCCGCCGCCCAGGACGCCGCACCCGCCAAAGACGCCACCACGCTGGACACCGTCCAGGTCACCGGCACCCGCATCAAGAAAGCCGAGATCGAAAGCCAGGTCCCGGTCCAGACCCTCAGCCGCGACGACATCGAGCGCACCGGTCTGACCTCGATCGGCGACGTGGTGCAGGAACTCACCGGCGCCGGTTCCGCGCTCAACACCAAATTCAATTCGTCGGGCAACTTCGGCTTCTCGCCCAACGGCGACGGCATCGGCGCGGGTTCGGCCCAGGTCGATCTGCGCCACCTCGGCCCCAAGCGCGTGCTGGTCCTGGTAGACGGCATGCGTTGGGTCAACGAATCCTCCGCCTCCGGCGTGGGCGCGGCGACCGACCTCAACACCATTCCGCTGGCGATCGTGGAGCGCATCGAAATCCTCGAGGACGGCGCGTCCTCGCTGTACGGCTCCGATGCCATCGCCGGCGTGGTCAACATCATCACCCGGCGCAATTTCGACGGCGGCCAGCTGACCTTGAACTACGGCCAGTACGGCAAGGGCGACGGCAAGCTCAAGGGCTTCGACGCGGCCTGGGGCTACAACACCGATCGCGCCAATCTGTTCCTGGGCCTGAGCTATGTAGATCAGGACCCGGTGTACTCGCGCGACCGCGAAATCTCGCGCGTGCCGGTGCCCGGCCTGGGCGTGGAGACCGGCAGCTCGGCGACGCCGAACGGCCGCTTCATCTTCAATCCGCCGACCGCCAGCAGCGCCTGTCCGCTGACCGACACCGACGACGATCCGACGACGCCGCCGGTGCCGTTCTGCAACATGACCACGCCCAACGGCAGCAGCTTCCCCAACGGCGTGCGCTATCCGCAGGACTTCATTCCCTTCACCGGCGCCAACCGCTACAACTTCGCCGCGCAGAACATGCTGCTGACGCCGTCCAAGCGCACCGGTGCGTTCGGCCAGTTCCGCTTCCACTTCAACGACAACCTGCAGGGCTACGTCAAGGCGCTGTACAACCGCCGCGAATCGACCAACCAGGCCGCGCCGGAACCGATCTTCCTCGGCGCCGGCGCCGGTACCGGCAACCCCTGGTCCGAGCAGATCACGATCTCGCGCCTGAATCCGTACAACCCGTTCGGCTTCGACCTGACCTCGATCGGCCCCAACGCCAACCTCGACACGGTCGCGCGCCGTCCGATCGAAGGCGGCCCGCGCATCTTCGAACAGAAGGTCGATACCACCTACATCGCCGCCGGCCTGGAAGGCAGCTTCAACGCCGGCGACCGCACCTACTTCTGGGACGTCAACCTCGCCAGCAACAAGAACGAGGCCGACCAGACCAACCGCGGCAGCTACAACGTCCGCAACATCAACATCGCCCTGGGCGATCCGGCTCTGTGCGCCGCCACTCCGGGCTGCGTGCCGCTGAACATCTTCGGTGGCCCGGGCACGATCACTCCGGCGATGCTGCAGTGGATCAGCCCGGTCGTGCGCGATCGCAGCGAACAGAAGCTGTCGACCTTCACCGCCAACTTCTCCGGCGACCTGTTCGATTTGTGGGCAGGCCCGCTGTCGTTCGCCGCCGGTTACGAATACCGCAAGTACGAAGGCTTCTATCAGCCCGATCCGATCACCGTGGCCGGTTACTACAACGGCACTCAGTCGCTGCCGACCAAGGGCGAATACGACGTCAACGAAGCCTATGTCGAACTCAACCTGCCGCTGATCAAGGAAGGCGCGTTCGGCAAGAGCCTGGACCTGAGCCTGGCCGGCCGTTACTCGGATTACTCGACCTTCGGCGGCCAGTTCACGCCGAAGTACGGCCTGCGCTGGCAAGTCGCCGATGAACTGCTGCTGCGCACCACCTACGCGGAAGGCTTCCGCGCGCCGTCGATCGGCGAACTGTTCGGCTCGGCCAGCCGCGCCGACCTGCAGCTCAGCGATCCGTGCCTGACCTCGATCACCGGCGCGCCGCCGACCGGCAACCGCGCCAACTGCGCCGCGCTCGGCGTGCCGGCCGGCGCCGCGCAGGCCAACAGCCAGATCTCGGTGCAGACCGGCGGCAACGCCGAGCTGGAACCGGAAACCGCGCGCAGCTTCACCGCCGGCTTCGTCTACAGCCCGGCCTGGGCCGCGGGCGTGCCGTGGTCGGACAAGTTCGACTTCGAAGTCACCTACTACCGCCACTCGCTGGAAGGCGCGGTGCAGGCGATCGACGCGCAGACCCAGCTCAACCTGTGCGTGCAGACGCTCGACCCGCTGTACTGCGGCGGCATCACCCGCTCCTCGATCGGCGGCATCTCCTCCTTCGAGAACAAGCTGACCAACCTGGGTTCGATCAAGACCTCCGGCTGGGACATGGACTTCTTCTGGACGCTGCCGGAAACCTCCTGGGGCCAGTTCAAGCTGAAGTGGCAGAACACCTGGGTCACCGAGTACGAAGCGGTCGGCGCCGCCGGCCAGATCCAGCCGCGCAAGCCCGGCGTGGAAGTCAACGACAGCGCGATCCCGGAATGGACCTCCAACCTCAGCGCCGAATGGAAGCTCGATCGCTGGAACGCGTCGTGGACCGTGCGCCACATCTCCGAGCTGACCGAAATCTGCCAGGCCTCGGCGTTGGACTCGCCGTACTGCGATAACCCGGTCACCGGCGAGAACAAGCTGGCCGCGACCACCTATCACGACCTGCAGCTGGGCTACCGCTTCGAGATGTTCAAGGGCCTGCAGATCACCGGCGGCGTCAACAACGTGTTCGACAAGGACCCGCCGGTCTGCCTGTCGTGCTCGCTCAACGGCTACGACGCGTCCACCTACGACATCCCGGGCGGCCGCTTCTTCTACGTTCGCGCGGACCTGCGGTTCTGATCGGCGCGGCGTTCCATCGACGCGTTGCGGTCGGCGTTCGCGCGACCGCGGCGCTTTCGATCCGCGCGCCGCGGCAGCCCTGAAACACGAACGGCCGGTGGGAAACCACCGGCCGTTTTCTTATCCACGCCGTTCGCCATGCCGATTCGCGCCGCACGAAATCGCCGGCGCGCAAGTCACGCGCAACAGCCCGTTGGGCTAGGTTTCTGCCTGCGCAGCGGCGCTGATGCGGATATCGCGTGATCTTTGCGCGCTTTGCGACCGTTTCACCCATTGCCTGCAAAAAACAGCCGCCGTCCGCGGGGAATCACTGGGCGGCGCGCCGATAGCCAACAGAGCTAAGCCACACATCATTCGAGGGAGAGAACCGATGAAAGCGTTGCGCCGCCATACCTTGGCGAAAGCCATTCAGTTGTCCGTACTGGTCGCCCTGCCGGGCTTCGCCGCCGCGCAGGAGTCCGACGCCGCGAAAGGCACCACCACCCTGGACACTGTCCAGGTCACCGGCACCCGTATCCGCAAGGCCGAGATCGAAAGCCAGGTCCCGATCCAGACCCTCACCCGCGACGACATCGAACGCACCGGCCTGACCTCGATCGGCGACGTGGTGCAGGAGCTCACCGGTTCGGGTTCCTCGTTCAACGGCAAGCGCAACGCTTCCGGCAACGACGGCTTCCCGTCCGACGGCGGCGGCGTCGGCGCCGGTTCGACCACGGTCGATCTGCGTCACCTGGGTTCCAAGCGCGTGCTGGTGCTGGTCGATGGCATCCGCTGGGTCAACGAATCCTCCGCCTCCGGCGTGGGTTCGGCGACCGACCTCAACACCATTCCGCTGGCCATCGTCGAGCGCATCGAAGTGTTGGAGGACGGCGCGTCCTCGCTGTACGGCTCCGACGCCATCGCCGGCGTGGTCAACATCATCACCCGGCGTAATTTCGACGGCTTCCAGCTGACCACCAACTTCGGCCAGTACACCAAGGGCGACGGCACCAGCCGCGGCCTCGACTTCGCTTACGGCGGCAGCAGCGAACGCGCCACCTGGTTCCTCGGCGCCAGCTACACCAAGCAGGACGAAGTCAGCTCGGCCGATCGCGAACTCTCGCGCTTCCCGGTGCCGGGCACCGGCCTGGCGCTGGGCAGCTCGCGCGTGCCCGGCGGCCGCATCGCCTTCACCGCGCCGGACGGGCGCAAGTACGATCTGGTCGCCAATGCCGGCCAGAGCAATCCGGTCTACACGCCCGGCCAGGCGCCGTGTTCGGCCGGCGTGCCGCGCACCGACGGCTTCCATTGCTTCGGCGCCAACGATCCGTTCAATTTCGCCCCGTACAACTACGTGCTGTCGCCGTCCGAGCGCAGCGGCGTGTTCGGCCAGTTCCGCTTCGACGTCAACGACAAGGTGCGTTGGTACGCGCGCGCCCTGCTCAATCGTCGCGAATCGGAAAACCGCGCCGCGCCCGAACCGATCGATCTGGGTCCGGGCGCCGGCAACGCGTTCGCGGCCGATGTGGTGATGCCGGCCAACCATCCGTTCAATCCGTTCGGCGTGCAGCTCGATTCGAGCAACCTGAGCATCCTGCGCCGCCGTCCGGTGGAAGGCGGCCCGCGCCGCTTCGAGCAGCAAGTCGATACCTGGTTCGTCGGCACCGGTCTTGAAGGCACCTTCGATGTCGGCGAGCGTGCCTGGTTCTGGGACGCCAACCTCGCCAGCAGCCGCAACAAGGCCGAGCAGACCAACCGCGGCAGCTACAACGCGAAGAACATCGCCATCGCCATGGGCGATCCGGCGATCTGCGCGGCCACGCCGGGCTGCACGCCGTTGAACATCTTCGGCTACAACACCATCACCCCGGCGATGCTGAAGTACATCAGCCCGGTCCTGCACGACAGCAGTGAGAACAAGCTGCAGTTGGCCACCTTCAACCTGTCCGGCGATCTGTTCGAGATGTGGGCCGGCCCGCTGTCGTTCGCGACCGGTTACGAGTACCGCAAGTACGAAGGCTCCTACCGTCCCGATCCGATCACCGTGCGCGGCGAATACAACGGCGTGCCGTCGTTGCCGACCCAGGGCGAGTACGACGTCAACGAGGTCTACGTCGAACTCAACGTACCGCTGTTCAAAGACTCGGCCTTCGGCAAGAGCCTGGACCTGAGCGTCGCCGGCCGCTATTCGGACTACTCCACCTTCGGCGGCGAGTTCACGCCCAAGTACGGCCTGCGCTGGCAGGTGGCCGATGAACTGCTGCTGCGCGGCACCTACGCGGAAGGCTTCCGCGCGCCGTCGATCGGCGAGTTGTTCGGCTCGCAGAGCCGCGCCGACGTGGGCATGATCGATCCGTGCCTGATCGGTTCCAACGGCGCGCCGCCGACCGGCAGCGCGGCCAACTGCGCCGTGCAAGGCGTCAATCCGGGCACGCGTCAGGTCGATCCGCAGATCTCGGTGCTGACCGGCGGCAATCCGAACCTGGAGCCGGAGCGTTCGACCAGTTTCTCGCTCGGCTTCGTGTGGACGCCGTCGATCCTGGAAGACACCGCCATCGCCAAGCGCGTGGACATCGAGGGAACGTTCTACAGCCATCGCATCGAAGGCGCGATCCAGGCCATCGACCCGCAGACCCAGCTCAACCTGTGCGTGCAGACGCTGTCGCCGGAATTCTGCGGCGGCATCCAGCGCAACCCAATTACCGACCAGATCGACGGCTTCGCGAACTTCCTCGGCAACCTCAGCGTGATCAAGACCAACGGCTGGGACATCGACGTGTTCTGGACCTTGCCGGAAACCCGCTTCGGCCAGTTCAAGGTGATCTGGCAGAACACCATCGTGGGCAACTACGAAGCCGTCGGCGCCGATGGTTCGCTGCAGCCGTTGCAGGTCGGCCGTCTGGTCAGCGATCCGGTCACCCGTTCGATTCCGGAATGGACTTCCAACGCCACGCTGGAATGGACCTACGGCCGCTGGAACGCATCGTGGACCGCGCGCCACATCAGCCAGCTGGTCGAAGAGTGCGGCGACGCCGCCGACTTCGCGGTGTGCAAGAACGACCCGAAGACCGGCCAGAACCGGTTGGGCGCGACCACCTTCCACGACTTCCAGATCGGCTATCGCTTCGACGTGCTCAAGGGCCTGCAATTGCAGGCGGGCATGAACAACGTGTTCGGCAAGGACCCGCCGACCTGTCTGTCGTGCAACCTCAACGGCTTCGACGGCTCGACCTACGATCTGCCGGGCGGCGGTTACTACTACGTGCGGGCGGATCTGCGGTTCTGATCCATGCGGTAGCGCTTCATCCGGCGTTCGCGCCGGATGAAGCGGCGGTCATTCGACAGCCGCCTTTGCCGTTCCCCCCTTTGAAAAAGGGGGGGCAGGGGGGGGCGCTTTTGCTCTGCCGAAAAGCAAATCCCCCGGCGCACTGTGGGCCACTCAGTAATGCTGCCGCGCGAGCGCCAGCCCCCTTTTTCAAAGGGGGCGAATTCTATGGGGTATTCGCGTCGGACGAAGCGGCGATCATTCGACAGCCGCCTTTGCTGTTCCCCCCTTTGAAAAAGGGGGGCCGGGGGGATTCGCTTTTGCTCCTGCCGAAAAGCAAATCCCCCGGCGCACTGTGAGCCACTCAGTAATGCTGCCGCGCAAGCGCCAGCCCCCTTTTTCAAGGGTCTTAGGAAGCAAAGCTGCCCCATAACGCAGCTATCTTCCTGAAATGCAAAGAAAAAACAGGTGCTACAGCCGTTCGAAAATCAGCGAGGCCCGATTTCGGGCACTCGTGCGCTGTTGGTCACTGGATCTCACCGCCACCAACACCGCCCAGTTGACCGGCTTGAGCGTGCGTTCGGTCAACACGATCTTCCTGGCCATGCGGCGCGTCATCGCGCACGACTGCGAACAACATTCGCCTTTCACCGGTCAGGTCGAAGTCGATGAATCCTTCTTCGGGCCGTGGCGTGTGCGCGGCAAACGCGGACGCGGCGCCGGCAAGAAAACCATTGTCTTCGGCATGCTCAAACGCGGCCAGCACGTCTACACCCAGATCGTGCCCAACTGCAAAACCGCCACGCTGCAGGCCTTGATTCGTGGGCATATTCGCCTGGAGAGCGAAATCCTCTCCGACTGCTTGTCCAGCTATGACGGACTGGTCGATCTGGGCTACGCCAAGCACTGGCGCATCCGCCACAGCGGCAATCACTTCGCCGAGGGCGACAACCACATCAACGGCATCGAGAGCTTCTGGAGCTTCGCCAAGCGCCGCCTGGCCAAGTTCAACGGCTTGGCCAAGACCACCTTCTACCTCCACCTCAAGGAGTGCGAATTTCGCTTCAACCATCGCCACGACGACCTCTATCGGGCGACCCTTAAGTTGCTACGATCCAATCCCCTCTGAGGGAGCGTTTGCTTCCTAAGACCCTTTTCAAAGGGGGCGAGTTCTATGGGGCGTTCGCGTCGGATGAAGCGGCGGTCATTCGACAGTGGCTTTTGCTGTTCCCCCCTTTGAAAAAGGGGGGGAGGGGGGATTCGCTTTTGCTCTGCCGAAAAGCAAATCCCCCGGCGCACTGTAGGCCACTCAGCACCGCGGCCACGCAAGCGCCAGCCCCCTTTTTCAAAGGGGGCGAATTTTCGCATTGCGATTTATCGCTTCAGACCAATGCGCTCTCAGGCACATCAAGCTCCAACGACAACGCCAAATGATCCGACTGCGCCGCGGGCACCGCGCGCGCACCCGCAAAACCCAGGCCATCGCCCAGCAGGATATGGTCGATCGCGCGCTGCGGCCGCCAGCTGGGGAAGGTCGGGAACACGTCGTTCGGCGGTTGCAGGCGGGTGTTGCGGAACAAGGCCTGCATCTCGGGGCGATCGGCCGAGCAGTTGAAGTCGCCCATCAACACGGCATGCGGGTGGTCGTGCAGCAGTTCGGCGATGAAGGCCAGCTGCGAGGCGCGCGAGGCGGCGCCCAGCGAGAGGTGGGCGACGGCGACGGTCAGGCCGTCGTCGTCGTTGCCGTAGTGGGCGATCAATACGCCGCGGCCGGAGATGCGGCCGGGCAGCGGATGATCGACGACTTCGCGCGGTTCCAGCTTGCTCAGCAGGCCGTTGGCGCTGGAGGCGACATTGCCGACGCGGCGGTTGGGCTGATGGCTCCAGTAATCGAAGCCGGCGCGCTGGGCGAGGTAGTGCGTCTGGTTGGTGAAACCCGAACGCAGGCTGCCCGGATCGCTTTCGTTGAGGCCGACGATGTCGTGCTCGCCGGCCAACTGGGCGATGGTGTCGAGGCTGCCGCGCTTGTTGCCGGCGGGCAGCACGTGCGACCAGCTGCGCGTCGCGTAATCGCTGTAGCGACGCGTGCTGGAGCCGGCCTGTATGTTCGCGCTGAGCAGGCGCAGCCGGCGTGTGGTCATGCTCGGGTCGAATCCTGCGAGTCGGTTACTGCTTCGGCGCGGTTTCGGCGGCCGGCGCAGGCGCGGCGGCGGCCGGAGCGGCGGCGGGCGCGGTCGCCTGCAGCGTGGCGCGCTCGCGCGCGACCAGGTGATCGGCGATGCGCAGGTAGTCCTCGAAGTTCTTGCCCTTGACCAGGTATTTGCCGTTGACCACCAGCGACGGGCTGGAATCCACGCCCGAGCGCTGCATGAACTGCTCGGCGCGCTTGCCCTTGGCGTTGATCGCGAAGCTGTTCATGGTGCCGATGAAGTCGGCCGGCTTGACGCCGTACTTGGCGTAGAACGCGCCGAGTTGTTCGTCGGTGACGCTCATGTACGGGATCGACTGGTCGATGTGCACGGCGCGGAACATCGCCTCGTGGGTCTTCTCGACCAGGCCCAGGGTCTGCGCGGCGTAGAAGGCCTTCTCGAACGGAATCGGGTTGCCGCCGAAGGGACCGGCGATCGGGGTGAACTTCACGTCGGCGGTCTGCTTCTTGCGCCAATCGACCAGCAGCGGCTCGAACTGCGCGCAGTGCGGGCAGGTGTAGCTGAAGACTTCCGCGACTTCGATCTTGCCCGGGACCGGGTCGAAGGCCTGGCCGGCGGGGATTTCGATGTAGTCGGTGCCGGCGACCGGCGCCGGGCCTGCCGGCGGGGTGACGGTGGCGGCCGGCGTGATCGCGGGCTCTTCCGGGGCCGGCGCCGGGGCCGGGGTTTCGCCCGCGGCCGGGGTCGCGGCCGGCGCGGCGGCTTCGCCGGCGGCCGGGGTCGCGGCGGCGTCGGCCGGCGCGGCGGTCTCGGTCTTGTTGCAGGCGGCCAGCGCGAACAGCGCGCTCAGGACCAGCGGATAGCGGGACAGGGTGGCGATACGCGAATTCATCGGGACTTCTCCGCAAACGATCGAATGAAATGGAGGGCGGCGCGGGCGCTGGGAGGCGCCGGCGCGCTGCCGTCGAGGGCGGCCGCCAGGATAGCGGTCGCGGGGCCGGGATTGGTGATTTCGGAACCGGGGACGCGCCGCGACCGCGTCGCCGCGGCCCGGCTCATGCCCGCGTGCCCGCGGCCGGTGTTCCGGCCAAGGGCCTCAGCGCTTGGCCTTGGGCTTGGCCTTCGCGCCGCGTTCCTGCGCGATCAGGTGATCGGCCACGCGCAGCATGTCGTCGAAGCCCTTCTGGGTGGTGATGCGGTACTTGCCCGCGACCACCATCGCCGGGGTGCCGTCCACGCCGGAGGCCATGATGAAGTCGCTCGCGCGCTTCATCGCCTGCTCGATCGCCGGGCTGGTCATGGTGGCGGCGAAGGTCTGTGCGTTGGCGCCGTACTTGGCGTAGAACGCGCCGATCTGCGCCGCGCTGGCGTTCTGGATCGGCAGCGTGCGTTCTTCGTGCAGCGCCTTGAACACCGCGTCGTGGGTCTGCGGCAGCAGCTTCAGCGACTGCGCGGTGTAGAAGGCCTGCGCGTACGGCGTCCAGTAGCTGCCCCACGGCGCCGCCAGCGGGACGAAGTTGACGTCGGTGGGGAGCTTGTTCTTCCAGGCGCTGATCTGCGGCTCGAAGTGCGCGCAGTGCGGGCAGGTGTAGCCGAAGATTTCGACCACCTCGATCTTGCCGGCGACCGGCGCGAACGGCTTGCCGCCTTCGATTTCGACGTAATCCACGCCCGGCTCGGGCGCGGGGCCGGCCGGAGCGGCGGCCTTGGGCGCGGCGAAGGCGGCGAAGGGGAGCGCGGCGAGCAGCAGCAAGGTGGCCAGACGTCGTTTCATCGTTAGGTCTCGTGGGGAGTGAGGCCCGGTCGCGCCACGGAAAACCGTCGCGCCCGGGACGGGCGGGCATAAAAAACGCCGGCAGTAAGGATAACGGCCGGCGTCTTGAACCAAGAGTGTCTGATGGGACTGATCTTGTGCGCGGAAGTTCCGCGGTGGGGCGTTCGGTGATGGCGATCACCAAAATCTCGCGGCGTGGCTGGGTATCGGGCGGGAACTGCCGCGAAACCTGAGTTGCGGCGGGCAGAGGCTCCGGTTGCGCAGCTCCCGCCTGACTGACCGGAAAGGACCGCCCGGAAACGAAAACGCCGGCCTGTCGCCAGGCCGGCGTCGTCGGAACACGGGTGGCGTGGGCTCAGCCCTTGGCGGGCTTGGCCGGAGCGGCCGGCTGGGCCGCCGCCGGAGCCGGAGCGGCCGCAGGAGCCGCCGCCGGAGCCGGAGCGGCCGCAGGAGCCGCCGCCGGCACGGCCGGCTTGGCCGCCGGAGCCGGCGCATCGGCCGCGGCGACGTCGTCGGCGCGTTCGTGCAGGCCCTGCAGATAGCTCGACAGCGAGCCGATCTCTTCGTCGCTGAGCTGCTTGGCCACCGTGGCCATGATGTTGAACAGGTGCGGGTCCTTCTGCGTGGTCGTGCCGGCGCGGTATTCCTCCAGGCGACGCTGCGAATAAACCGCCTGCTGGCCGGCGATGTGCGGATAGGCCGGACCCGGATTGCCCGCGCCGCCCGGGCCGTGGCAGGCCATGCAGGCCGGGATGCCGCGGGCCTTGTCGCCGCTGCGGAACAGCTGCTCGCCGACTTCGAAGAACTTCCTGCCCTTGTTGGGGCCAGCCGCGATCACGGTGTCGTCGGCCACGCCGGCGCCGGACTTCTGCGTGGCGAAGTAGGCGCCCAGGTCGCGCGCGTCCTGCTCGCTGAGCGCGTCGGCGAAGGGTTTCATCGCCGCGGACATGCCGGTATTGCGCTCGCCGGTCTTGAACAGGGCGATCTGGTGGGCGATGTAGCGCTCGCTCTGGCCGGCCAGGCGCGGGTACTGCGGATCGGTCGGGTTGCCGTCGAGACCGTGGCAGGCCGCGCAGGTGCCGGCCTTGGTCGCGCCGGCCTTGACGTCGCCCCAGCTGGCCTTGGGCCCGGCGGTGAGCGGCGCGGTCGTTACCGGCTCCTTATCGGGGATCGGCGTGACCGTGGTCTGGGCGAACGCAACGGCGGCGACCGCGAAGGCGGCGAGGCCGACGAGGCTCAGGACGCGGGCTTGGCTCATGTAGCTGGGCTCCGAACTACTGCTGGCTTGCTGTGCAAGGGCTGGCTGGATGACAGTGCGGCCGGCCACTATGGGCGCCGGAACCTCGGAATTATCTTCCGCCGGACCGGATCGGGTCAACGCGGGTTCAGCCGGCCAGGTCGCAGAACGCGAGCATCCGGCCGGGGCATGCGATCCTAAGGGCATGATCAACCACCTTGCCCGCGCCCGTTACCTGTTGTCGGCGCACAACGTCAAACAGCTGCCGCCCGACGGCGGATTCGAGGTCGCCTTCGCCGGCCGCTCCAACGCCGGCAAGTCCAGCGCGCTCAATGCCATGTGTCAGCAGAACGCGCTGGCGCGGGTGTCCAAGACGCCCGGACGCACTCAGCAGCTGGTGTTTTTCGACGTCAGCCTGCCGTACCGCGGCCCGGAGCCCGCGCCGGATCCGGACCGCTTCCTGGTCGATCTGCCCGGTTACGGCTACGCCAAGGTGCCGCAGAACCTGCAGGCGCACTGGCAGGCCTTCCTCGACCGCTACTTCCAGACCCGCCAGGCCTTGCGCGGCCTGGTGGTGGTGATGGACATCCGTCATCCGCTCAAGGATTACGACAAGCAGATGCTCGGCTACGCGGTCAGCCGCGACCTGCCGGCGCATGCGCTGCTGACCAAGGCGGACAAGTTCGGGCGCGGCCAGCAGCAGCAGGCACTGATGGCGGTGCGCAAGGAACTGCAATCGGCCTATGGCGACACGGTCAGCGTGCAGACCTTCTCCGGCGAGTCCAAGCTGGGCGTGGACGAAGCGCGCGAGAAAGTGATGGGCTGGCTCGGGATGGGCGATGCGCCGGCCTCGGCGCCGAGCGCTCCCGAGATCGCGCGGGACGAAGACGAGTAAGCCGCGTTGTTGCGGAATGGGCTTGAGCTCCGGTGGGAGGGGCTTCAGCCCCGATGCTTTCCTCTCAGATCGCGGTGAAGCGGCCCGTTGAGATCCGCCGGGCTCTGGCCGAAGAGCATCGGGGCTGAAGCCCCTCCTACAAAAGACCTCGGGGCTTCGCCAAGTCTTTGAGAGTGCCCGAGCTTTCGCCGAACAGGTCGCCATCGCCGCGATCCTTGGCCGCTTTCCCACCGTCGTTCGCGTTACTTCCTGGGTGACCGTCCGCGCGCGCGGGCTCAGCCAGGAAGCGACACGACATGGACCCGATTTCCGACCCGCAGACCATCCTCGCCGCGGGCGCCTACGGCACCGCGCTGCTGTTCTTCGCCTACGGCGCCTACGCGCTGCTCAAGACCAGGAACGCCGAACAGAACAAGAACGTGCGCTGGTACCTGGGCATCGGCGCGGCGGTGGTGGTGGCGATGATCGGTTTCGACACGCTCAAGAGCTGGCGCAGCGGCGAACGCATCGTCCCCAACGTCTACCTGACCTTCTCGCCGCGTTTCGCCGCGGTGAACCTGCCCGACCCGGTGATCGAATACAGCGGCCAGACCCTGGCGCCCAACGCGGCGATCAAGGTCGCCGACAACAACAGCAGCATCAACATCTCGGTCGATTCGATCATCGAGAAAGTCAAAGGCCTGCAGCACAACAACCAGCAATTGCAGAACGCGCTGGGCAGCGCCGCGCTGGCCGGCCAGCCCAAGGAACTGGCGGAGGAAATCGCCGCGGCCGACAGCGCCGGCCAGGACCCGTGCGCGGGCGGCGGCGACGCGACCTTATGCGGCTGGAAGCAATTGTCGAACGGACAACTGGCCAGCGCGCAGGCGACGCTGACCCAGGCGGTGAAGGACGCGCCGGCCAGCGACCCCAAGGGCAAGGCCACCGCGCTCAGCGGCCTGGGCGAAATCTATGTCGGCCAGGGCCGCATCGACGAAGCCAAGGTGGTGCTCAAGCGCGCCGCCGACCTGGGCAACGCCGGCGCGAAAAAGCGCCTGGATACGCTGGCGGCGACCCCTGGGACCACGCCGCCGCGGCCGCTGACGCCGGTGTTGCAACCGGGCCTGTTGGAACCGCGCGAGCGGCCGGTGCGCGAGCTGCAGCGGCGGCCGCAGAACTGATTCCGCCGCGGTGCGGTCGCGGCCCTTCGGCCGCGCCGCAGGCCGCGATCAAGGCGATGAAAGCGGACGGGTGGAAACGATCTCGCCGCGTTCGTCGTAAGTGCGTTCGACATCCAGCACGCCGTCGCCGTCGCTGTCGAACTTGCCGTCGAGCGCGCGCAGGCCATCGTGGCGGACTTGCTTGACCACGCGGCCTTGCGAGTCCAGCCACTGTTCGTTCTGCATGATCGAGAACGGACCGACGACGCGATAGTCGGGCTTCCCGTCGCCGTCGCGATCGATCGAATAGGTCAAGGTCCGTTTCTTGTCGGGAAGGTAGCTGGCCTGGCTCTCGTAATCGCCGTCGAAATCGTTGTCTTGCGAGTTCGACTGAGGCAGGTTGTTCTCGAACCGCACGATCTCATCGACCTTGCCGTCGCCATTGCGATCGCTGCGCATCTGCGTGCCTACGCCGTTCACATAGGTCGTCCACGTATCCGTCCGGCCGTCGCCGTTGGAGTCGGTTTCGACCGTCTGCGTGGCCGGCGGCGCGGGCTGCGAGCGATGGGCGAATGTTTCGAGCAAGCCCGCGCCGATGAAGCCGCCCACGATCAACGCGAACATCAGGCTGGGAAGGCCGTAGCCGCTGTCGTCTGTCTTGCGCTTTTTCAGCGGCTGGTAGGCGTCGGAGTCGTCGGGCGGCGCGGCTGCGGCGCTGTGGCCGGAATCGCGATCGGCGCGCGCATCGTCCTGGCGCCCGGGCGGCGGCGCGCCCGCGCCCCGCCACTGCCCGATGAGCTGGCGCGCGCGCGGCGCATCGTCGTCGGCGACTTCGATCCGCACCGAACCGCCGGCGTCGAGCACATGCGCCAGAATCCCTTCCTGCGCCAACACCTCGCGCGCGAGCTGCGCATCCGCCGAATGGGCGGCTTCATACACGATTTGCACCGCTGTCCTCCATGGACGCGACCGGTCGGTCCGTCCGGGCGAGTATCCCGCGACCGGCGCCGCGTGACGAGAGGCTGGCGCGTGGTTTCAGGCGCGCGCGCAACCTCGCCGAGGCTCCGCTGGCGCCGCGATCGAACGCCATCGTCGTATCGCGGCTTGCGCCGGCCGCCGTGCAAGCCCGATCCCGTTACGCCGGCTCAACCGGCCCGCGCTTGCCGCCGATCACTGCGCCTGGACAGGCCGCGTAGAACGGATTTCGCCGCGATCATCGAAGATGCGCACCGTATCCAGCACCCCGTCGCCGTCGCTGTCGATTTCGCCGCCGGTCAGGCGTCCGCCGGTGTAGAGGTTGCGCTTGATCACCCGGCCCTGCGCGTCCAGCCACTGGTCGGTATGCGGCACGCCGCGCAGCGCGGTCTGCTGCAGTTCCGGGGCGCCGTCGCCGTTGTAGTCGGCGCTGCGCTCGACCCACAGGCCGTCGCGATAGCTCGTGGTGGTTTCGCGCACGCCGTTGAAATCCTGGTCTTCTTCCGCGGCGGTCGGCAAGCCGCGCGGATCGTACTGGATGACCTGATCGGCGCTGCCGTCGCTATTGCGGTCGGCCTCGGTGCGGATCAACTGCTGGCCTTCATAGACCAGGCGTTCGTCGGCGACGCCGTCGGCGTTGTAGTCCACGTCCTGTTCGCTCACGCCCGGCTGCATCACAACGCCGGTCACCAGCGCACCGAGCAGGGCGCCGATCACCAGGGCGATGACGGTGCCGGCCATGGCGAAGCCGCTGGGCGGCGGCTTGCGCTGGTTCAACGGACGGTAGACGTTCTCGCTTTCGACATGCTCGGGCGTGTCGTCGTCGCCGAAATCGCGGTCGGCCGGCTCGCCCTCGTCGTCGTCCAGCGGCACCGCCGCGGCCTGCCATTCCTCGATGATTTCGCGCGCTCGCGCGGCCTCTTCGTCGGCGACCTCGACCCGCACCGAGCCGCCGACCGGCAGCAGGCCGGCGCCGGCTTCCAGTGCGCCGCCGAACACGAACGATTGAATCCCTTCCTGCGCCAGCAGGCCGTGCACGAGCTGCGCATCCGCCGAATGGGCGGCGTGATAAACGATCTGCACCGATGTCCCCCTGGGCGCGGCCGACGGGCCGGCTCAGTCCAGTATGCCCAGGCCCCGGTACGCGTGGCGAGCGGGGCGCGGCGGTCTGCGATCGGGCCTCAGCCGCGAGCGCGCGCCGCGTACATGCCGTAGGCCGGCAGGATCAAACGCTGGCCCTGGATGTGGCCGCAGGGCAGGCCATGGCCGTCGTCGGCGATCCAGTCGGCGCGTTCGCCCAGTTCCACCGACGCCGGCGCGTCGCCGAGGTTGAACGCCATCAGCATCGCCTGGCTGCCTTCGCCGCGCACGAACGCGATCGCCGGCTCGGCGCTGTCGAGGAAACCGATGGCGCCGTCGAGCAGCGCGGCATGATGTTTGCGCCAGCTCAGGAAACGGCGGAAGCCGTTGAGCTTGGAGGCCGGGTCGTCCTGCTGGCTGGCGATGTCGAGCGCGCGATGGCTGGCCGGAATCGGCAGCCATGGCTCGCCGCTGGTGAAGCCGGCGCGCTCGCTGGTGTCCCACGGCAGCGGCGTGCGGCAGCCGTCGCGGCCCTTGAAGGTGGGCCAGAACGCTTTGCCGTACGGGTCCTGCAAGGCGTCGAAAGGCAGATCGGCCTCGGGCAGCCCCAATTCCTCGCCCTGGTACACGCACACCGATCCGCGCAGCGAACACACCAGCGCGCTGAGCAGGGTGGCGAAGTGCGCCGGCCGCTCGCCGCGGCCCCAGCGCGTGACCACGCGCTGCACGTCGTGATTGGAGATCGCCCAGCACGGCCAGCCTTCGCGCATGGTCGCTTCCAGGCGCTGCACCGTGCCGCGGATGTGCGCGACGCTGTAGTCCTCGGTCAGCAACTCGAAGCTGTAACCCATGTGCAGGCGGCCGTCGCGGGTGTAGTCGTCCATGGTCGCCAGCGAGTCCTCCGAGGAGATCTCGCCCAGCGCCACCGCGCCCGGATAGCGGTCCAGCAGCGCGCGCAGTTCGCCCAGGAACGCGAGGTTTTCCGGCTGGGTGTTGTTGTAGTGGTGATACTGGAACGCGTACGGATTGTCCGGGCTGAAGCCGCGGCCGACCCGCTGCGCCGCCGGCTTGGGCGGATTGTCGCGCAGCTGCGCGTCGTGGAAGCAGAAATTGATCGCGTCCAGGCGCAGGCCATCGACGCCGCGATCGAGCCAGAAGCGCACGTTGTCCAGCACCGCCGCGCGCACCGCCGGGTTGTGGAAATTCAGGTCCGGCTGCGCCGACAGGAAGTTGTGCAGGTAGTACTGCTGCCGGCGCGGTTCCCAGCGCCAGGCGACGCCGCCGAACAGCGACATCCAGTTGTTCGGCGCGGTGCCGTCCTCGCGCGCGTCGGCCCACACGTACCAGTCGGAATACTCGTTGTCGCGGCTCTCGCGGCTGCGCTTGAACCATTCGTGTTCGTTGGAGGTGTGGCTGAGCACCTGGTCGATCATCACCCGCAGGCCCAGCGCATGCGCCTTGGCCAGCAGCCGGTCGAAGTCGTCGATGTCGCCGAACAGCGGATCGACCGCGCGGTAGTCGGCGATGTCGTAGCCGAAGTCGGCCATCGGCGATTTGAAGAACGGCGAGATCCAGATCGCGTCCACGCCCAGGTCGGCCACGTAGCCGAGCTTGTCGATGATGCCGGGCAGGTCGCCCACGCCGTCGCCGTCGAGGTCGCGGAAGCTGCGCGGGTAGATCTGGTAGATGACCGCGCCGCGCCACCAAGCGTCGTTGCGGAGCGGATCGCTGGAAATACGGACGGCGGACAAGACGGGCCCCTGATCGATGGCGGCCTGCGTGCTGCACTGCCGCGATGCGAGCCAGCTTACCGCCGCCGCCCCTCGCGGCCCGAGCGTGTGCATACGTATTCACCCGCCAATCGCCAGAAGAAGTGCGACATGAATGCGACTTCATCCCATGAATACGTATGCAGAACCCGCTGCGGACGCGGCCGCTTGCCTAACATGCGCCACAGACCGAAGGCGCACGCCGCCCAGGCAACCGCAGCGCGACGCAGTGCGCGCGCGGCCGACACACAGCGCTTCTGGAGGGGAGCATGTCGAGATCGAAGCCGGCTTCATCGCAACACCAATTCAATCGCCACCTGTTGACGGTGGCCCTGGCCTCGCTGGGGCTGTGCAGCTCCTGGGCCGCCTGGAGCGCGGAACTGCCATCGGCCGCCGAGGCGCCCGCGCCGCAGGACGCCGCGCCCGCCGCCGCGCAAGCCGCGCCGCAAAGCGCCGCGCACGAGCTCGACGCGGTCCAGGTCACCGGCAACCGCCGCGTGCAGTCGATCCAGAAATACGCCGGCACCATCCAGTCCTTCAGCGGCGAAGACCTGACCAAGCTCGGCATCAACACCGACTTCCGCAATCTGCAGGCGGTAGTGCCGGGATTGCAGATCACCAAGCAGGAAGGCAAGTACGAAATCTTCCTGCGCGGCATCGGCGCGGCCGATTCGGATTTCTCCTCCGATCCGTCGGTGGCGACCTATTACAACGGCATCTACCTGCCGCGTCCGCGTTCGATCGGCCCGATGTTCTTCGACGTGGACCGCATCGAAGTCAACAAGGGCCCGCAGGGCACGGTGCGCGGCCGTAACGCCACCGGCGGCTCGATCAACGTCATCTCCAAGCGCCCCGAACTCGGCGTGACCAGCGGCGGTCTGAAGATCGGCGCCGGCAACTACGACTTCACCACCGCCGAGGGCGTGCTGAACCTGCCGATCGGCGAGACCTTCGCCCTGCGCGCGGCGCTGTTCGACGAAGAGCGCTCCTCGTACATCACCAACGGCTATCCCAAGTCGCTGTTCGACGCCGAAGGCCCGAGCGCGCTCGACAACCAGGCCGCGCGCCTGTCGATGCTGTGGGAGCCCAACGACAAGTTCTCCGCGTTCGTGATGCTGGACAAGGTGACCGAGCGCGGCACCGGCGACCCGGGCCTGTTCGCCGAGCGCGGTCTGTCGGCGGGCTACGACATCAAGGATCTCAACGACCCGTTCAAGCAATACTTCCGCACCCAGGGCAAGACCACCAACGACATCGAAGGCGTCGCCGGCACCTTCACCTATGCCTTCAACGACAAGGTCTCGGTGGAGTTCAACACCTCCTACCGCAAGTACGATTTCTACAACCGCAACGCTTCGCGCGAGTGGCAGCTCGGCCCGGTGTACCCGGGGTCCGAGCGCGAGGCCTATTTCAACCCGGAACGGTTGAAGTGGTACGACACCTTCTATCAGGCGGACAAATCCAGTTCGACCATCAATGAGCTGCGCTTCTTCGGCGACACCGGCCGCCTGATCTGGTCGGCGGGCCTGTTCAACTACGAAGAGAAGTACGACTACGTATCGTGGGACGTCGGCAACGGCTACTTCGGCGATTGCGACTGGTGGACGCCCGGCACGGTCTGCGGCTATCAGGACGGCCTGGGCGGCGAGAACCGCGGCGACAACTCCAAGGTCGAATCGAACGCGGTCTACGGCGATTTCAGCTTCGCCGCGACCGATTCGCTGCGCGTGATCGGCGGCATCCGCTACACCCGCGACAAGAAGATCGCGCGCGAATCCAACATCAAGTATCAATTCATCGTGCCCGAGGAGCTGTTCCAGCAGTTCACCGGCCAGCCGATCGACACCTCCACCAATCCCTACACCACCGGTCTGATCCTGGGTTCGCCCGGCTTCCGCCTGGCGCCTCCGGGCGACCGCCGCGGCGGCGATCCGAGCATCTGCACCGGCTGGTCGCCGGCCGACCTGCGTTGCGGTCCGGGCGGCAACACGCTCGACTACTTCCTCGGCGGCTTCGACAGCTTCGGCGCCAACGACAACTGGGCGCAGTTCCTGCAGAAGAACCGCGACCAGATCCAGGTGATCGCGCGCTCGGACTTCCCCGGCGGCAAGAGCGAAGACGTCTACAAGGACAGCTACGTCGATTGGCGCGTGGGCTTCGAGTACGACGTCAATCCGCAGGTGATGCTGTACGGCACCGTGTCCACCGGCACGCGTTCGGGCGGCATCAACCGTCCGCTCTCGCTCAACGACGGCAGCGCGCTGGCGCCGAGCTTCGAGCCGGAAGAGCTGACCTCCTACGAGGCCGGCATCAAGGGCGATTATCTGTGGGGCGAGACGCCGGTGCGCCTGAACGCGTCGGTGTTCTTCTACGATTACAAGAACAAGGTGCTGCAGAACCTGATCGACGTGCCGGCGCCGACGCCGACCAACCCGAACGCGACCAGCCGCCAGGTGTTCAACGACAACGCCGCCAACGCCAGCGTGCTGGGTCTGGAACTGGAAGGCCGGGTCGGGCTGCCGCACGGCTTCAACCTGGGCTACAACTTCACCTATCTGGACGCGACCTTCGACGACTCGATGGTGCTCGACACCCGCTCCGGCGGCCTGGGTTTGATCGTGCCGCTGGACGGCAACCGTCTGCCGAACACGTCGAAGTACAACGCCAACGTCAGTCTGTCGCAGACCATCGACATCAACCACGGCGCGCTGTCTTCGTTCGATTGGACGATCAACCTGACCTACCGTTCGGACTACTACCTGACCGCGTTCAACAGCCGCGGCTTCGGTTTGGATGCGAACGGCCGGGTGATCGAGATTCCGCTCAAGGACATGCCGTTCAACAACGGCTCCAACCCGGCCGCGGGCGGCGGCCCGGCCAATGGGCTGGCGATGCGCGACGATGTGGACGGGTTCCTGACGGTCAATGTTTCGGCCGGCGTGAATTTCGGCACCGACAATCAGTTCCGCATCGATGGTTTTGTGTCGAACCTGACCGATGAGGTGTATTCGGGTAAGGGCTTCGTCAACAACGCGACCAATATCCGGTATTTGAATACGCCGCGGATGTATGGGGTGCGGTTCTCGTCGCAGTTCTGAGGGCGCAGGCGAATCCCCGCTTGTCTTCCCCCTTTGAAAAGGGGGGATTGAGGGGGATTTGCTTTTTCGCTCTTGACGCGGCGCAACGGCAAAAGCAAATCCCCCCTGGCCCCCCCTTTTTCAAAGGGGGGAACGGGTTCGCGGTGATCGGGGAAGCACGTCGTAGCCGCTTGTCTTCCCCCTTTGGAAAAGGGGGATTGAGGGGGATTCGCTTTTCGGCCCCACCCACCGCGCCCCCCCTCCATGCCAGTATCGACCCATGACCGATAGCCGCGACTCCGCCGTCCCGCACCGCAAGCCGCAACTGTCGTTCTGGCAGATCTGGAACATGTGCTTCGGCTTCCTCGGCATCCAGTTCGGCTTCGCCCTGCAGAACGCCAATGTCAGCCGCATCTTCCAGACCCTGGGCGCGCCGATCGACGACATCCCGATGCTGTGGATCGCCGCGCCGCTGACCGGCCTGATCGTGCAACCCATCGTCGGTTATCTGTCCGACCGCAC
This sequence comes from Lysobacter gummosus, assembly GCF_001442805.1. Lineage (NCBI taxonomy): Bacteria > Pseudomonadati > Pseudomonadota > Gammaproteobacteria > Lysobacterales > Lysobacteraceae > Lysobacter > Lysobacter gummosus. Next base: position 595,960 of record NZ_CP011131.1, read on the forward strand.
CTGGACCGGGCTCGGCCGGCGCCGTCCGTATTTTCTCGTTGGCGCCGCGCTGGCCACGCTCGCGCTGCTGGCGATGCCCAATTCGCCCTCGCTGTGGATCGCCGCCGGCCTGCTGTGGATGCTCGACGCCTCCATCAACATCTCGATGGAGCCCTTCCGCGCTTTCGTCGGCGACCAACTGCCGCAACAGCAGCGCGCGAGCGGCTACGCGATGCAGAGTTTCTTCATCGGCGTGGGCTCGGTGGTCGCGAGCCTGCTGCCGTTTGCGCTGGCGCATTTCGGCGTGGGCAATACCGCCGGCCCCGGCGAAGTGCCGGACACCGTGCGCTACGCGTTCTACTTCGGCGGCGCGGTGCTGCTGCTGTCGGTCGGTTGGACGGTGCTGCGCACGCGCGAGTATCCGCCGCGGGAATTGCTCGCCTTCGACGAAGCGCCGCCGCCGCCGCCGCGCGACCGCGACCGCGTGCGCTGTCTGCTGCTGGGCGCGTCGTGGATGGTGGTCGGCGGCATCTGCGCGACCACGATCTCGATGATGGCGCTGGATCGCCAGCTGTACGTGCTGGCCGCGCTGATCGCCGCGTTCGGCCTGGCCTTGGTTATCCGCGGCCTGGTCCGCGACGGCGGTGGCTTCGCCACGGTCATGGACGATCTGGGCGCGATGCCGCCGACCATGCTGCGCCTGGCGCTGGTGCAGTTCTTCTCGTGGTTCGCCTTGTTCGCGATGTGGATCTACACCACGCCGGCGGTCACGCAACTGCATTACCACAGCAGCGACACCGCCTCGGCGGCGTATAACGAAGGCGCCAACTGGGTCGGGGTGCTGTTCGCCGCCTACAACGGCTTCGCCGCGCTCGCCGCCATCATGATTCCGCCGATGACGCGGCGCTGGGGCCTGCGCCGCAGCCATTTGTTCAACGTCGCCCTCGGCGGCGCCGGCCTGATCTCGATCGCGCTGATCCGCGACCCGCAATGGTTGCTGCTGTCGATGCTGGGCGTCGGCTTCGCCTGGGCCTCGATCCTGTCGCTGCCCTACGCGATGCTGTCCGACAGCGTGCCGGCGGCGAAGATGGGCGTGTTCATGGGCATCTTCAATTTCTTCATCGTGATCCCGCAATTGGTCGCGGCCAGTCTGCTCGGGTTCCTGGTCAAGCACGCCTTCGGCGGGCATCCGGCGGCGGCGCTGGTGATCGGCGGCATCAGTCTGTTCATCGCCGGCCTGTGCGTGCTGTGGGTGCGCGAGCCCGGCACGGAGACGCGGGCGTGAGGGCTTTGCCGGTCGTCGCCCTGGCGCTGGCGTTGTGCGGTTGCGCGCAGGCCACGCGCGGCACGGCGCCGTCGCGCGATTACTACGGCACGCTGGAGCCGATGGCCAGCGACGCGGTGTACTTCGTCGTCACCGATCGCTTCGTCAACGGCGACACCGGCAACGATCATCGCGATCAGGGCGGGCCGGATCCGGCCACGCGCAGCTTCGACCGGCCCGTGCCCGGCGCGCCGAAGGGCGAGAGCGACAACATCGGTTATCTCGGCGGCGACTTCAAAGGCCTGCTCGACAACGCCGATTACATCCGCGACATGGGCTTCGGCGCGGTCTGGCTGACGCCGATCGTGGACAACCCGGATGAAGCCTTCACCGGCGGCGACGCGGTGACCTGGGGCGGCGCGTTCCAGGACCGCGGCAAGACCGGCTATCACGGTTACTGGGGCGTGGATTTCTATCGCCTCGATGAGCACCTGCCCAGCCGCGACCTGGATTTCGCCGGCTTGACCGCGGGTTTGAAGCGGCACGGCTTGAAGACCGTGCTCGACATCGTCGCCAATCACGGCTCGCCCTCGTTCACCATGCCCAGGGATCAGCCCAAGTACGGCGAGATCTATCGCGATGGCGTGCTGGTCGCCGATCACCAGAATCTGCCGCCGGAAAAGCTCGACCCAGCGCACAACCCCTTGCACCGGTTCTTCCATAACGAAAAGGATCTGGTGCAGCTGTCGAATATCGACGACACCCATCCGGCGGTGCTGGATTACTTCGTCGGCGCGTATTCGCAGTGGATCGACCAAGGCGCCGACGCTTTTCGGATCGACACCATCCGGCATATGCCGCCGGCGTTCTGGAAGCAGTTCGCCGATCGCATCCGCGCCAAGCGTCCCGGGTTCTTCATGTTCGGCGAAGCCTTCGACTACAAGGCGGAGAACATCGCGCCGTTCACCTGGGCCAGCAACGGCGGTGTGAGCGTGCTCGACTTCCCGTTGAAGCAGCGCATGGCCGAGGTGTTCGGCCGCGGCCGCGGCGACTTCGCGCTGCTGTCCGACCGTCTTTATCTGACCGACGGGCCGTACGCGAATCCGTACGAGCTGATGACGTTCTACGACAATCACGACATGCCGCGCCTGGATGCCAGCGACGCGGGTTTCATCGATGCCAACAACTGGCTGTTCACCGCGCGCGGCATTCCGGTGATCTATTACGGCTCGGAGGTCGGTTTCGAGCGCGGCAAGGCCGAGCATGCGGGCAATCGCAATTACTTCGGCCAGCAGCGCATCGAGGCGGCGCGCGAGCATCCGATTCGCGCCGCGCTCAAGCGCATCGCGAAGGTTCGCGAAACCACGCCAGCCTTGCAGCGCGGCTTGCATTTGAACGTGGTGATGCAGGGCGATCGCGCGGCGTTCTATCGGGTCTACGAGCATGGCGGGCAGTCCCAGATAGCTCTGGTGCTGCTCAACAAGGGCGATGCGGCGGCGGACTTCGAGGTGCGCGAGTATCTGCAGGCCGGGCGCTGGCGCGCGGCCTTGGGTGGGAGCGAAGTTGAAGTCGGCGAGGGCGCTGGCGGCGTGCTGAAGGCGACCGTTGCGGCGCATGGGGTGGAGGTGTTCGTGCTGGATGCGCCGGTGGTGCGGGGCGATCTGGTTACGGCGTTGGATAGGGCGATGGCTCGCGCGCGTAGGCGGTGAGTTTTCTGGGGCTGACCCAGTCGCCTTCGCTCTCTCAAGCCGTCATTCCCGCGAAAGCGGGAATCCAGGGCCTTTCGTGCGAGAACGTTTGAAGTCGCTGGATGTTCGGCTCCGCCGAAGTAAAGCGGAGCCCGCCTTCGCGGGAATGACGGTAGGTGGGTGCGTGGGCGCGGGACGCGTCAGAAGCGAAAGGCAGAGGACGAACGCCAACGCGAAGGTCCGAACAACCCCTACTCAGCCCCACACGACTTACGCACCACCAACGCCGTAGGCAACCGAATACTTTCCGCCTCCTCCCCCCGCACCAGACGCATCAGCGTATCCACCAGCAGCTCCCCGGCCTGCTTGGTGTCCTGAAAAATCGTCGTCAGCGGCGGATGCGCGAACCGCGCCATCGGAATATCGTCGAAACCAATTACCGAGACATCCTCAGGCACGCGCAGCCCGTGCTCGGTCAACGCACGCATCGCCCCAAGCGCGATCAAGTCGCTGGCGGCGAAGACCGCATCGAAAGCCAACCCGCGCGAGATCAATTCGCGTGCGGCGTCGTGGCCGGCGTCTTCGGAGCTTTCCGCATCCACCTGCAATGCGCGGTCCAGGACCAGCCCCGCGCCGGCCAGCGCGCGCTCGCAGCCGATGAAACGGTCGAGGAATTCCGGGTAATGGCTGGAAGCGTCGCCCAGAAACGCCACGCGCTTGCGGCCCAGCGCGACCAGATGCGATCCGGCCTGATGCCCGCCGCCGATGTTTTCGCAGCCGATCGACAGCCCCGGCTGATCGGGCAGGACCGCGCCCCAGCGGACGAAGCGCGTGCCTTGCTCGACCAGTTTCTGCAGCTTGCCCTGATAGGCCAGGTAATCGCCGTAGCCGAGCAGGATCAGGCCGTCGGCCTTCATGCTGTCCTCGTAGTCGCCGGCCCAGTCGTCGGACAACTGCTGGAACGAGATCAGCAGGTCCTGGCCGTGGCGCGCGCAGGCGCGGGTGATCGAGCCGAGCATCGACAGGAAGAACGGGTTGATGTGCGACTCGTCCGGTGTCGGGTCTTCGAACAACAGCATCGCCAGGGTGCCCGAGCGCTGGCGGCGCAGGCTGGAGGCGTGGCGATCGACCTTGTAGTTGAGCTCGCGCACCACCGCTTCCACGCGCTTGCGGGTTTCGGCGTTGACCAGCGGACTGCCGCTGAGCACGCGCGACACGGTGGCCTGGGACACGCCGGCCAGGTGGGCGATATCGACCGAGGTCGCTTTCGACTTTCTGCGCATGGGGCCAGTGTAGCTTTGAAGCGGGAACGATGAGGCGGGAATGAGGGGAATGGGGAATGGTGGGTTCTCGCGACCTGGAACGCGCGAGAACCCACCATTCCCCATTCCCCTAATTTCCCATTCCCTGCTCCAACCTGGGATCCATCCACCCCCGCAACGCATCCACCGCCACGTTGATCGCCACGATCAGCGCGCCGATCACCAGCACCACGCCCAGCACCAGGGTGTAGTCGCGGTTGAGCGCGCCCTGGACGAAGTAGCGGCCCATGCCGGGGATGCCGAAGACCTGCTCGACCACGGCCGAGCCGGTGACGACGTTGATCAGCGCCGGCGACAGCCACGCCACCACCGGCAACAGCGCCGGCTTGAGCGCGTGCGCGAACAGCAGCCGGGTTTCCGACAGGCCGCGCGAGCGCGCGGCCTGCAGGTACTCGGCCGACAGCACGTCGAGCATCGAGGCGCGGGTCAGCCGCGCGCAATAGGCGATGTTGGGCAGCGCCAGCGCGATCGCCGGCAGCACCACGTTGTCCCATTCGCCCCAGCCGCCGGCCGGCAGCCAGTGCAGGGTCACCGCGAACAGCAGCACCAGGAGCGGGGCGACCACGAATTTCGGGATCGCCAGGCCCAGCCCGGCGACGAACATCAGCAATCGGTCGGTCCAGCCGCCGGCGCGCAACGCCGCCCACACGCCCAGGCTCACGCCGAACAGCAGCGCCAGCAGCAGGGCGATGCCGCCGTTGAGCGCGGACACCGGCAAGGCGTTGGCGATCAGCTGATTGACCGTATAGTCCGGATACTGGAACGACGGCCCGAGGTCGCCGCGCAGCGCGTCGCCGAGCCAGCCCAGGTATTGCATCGGCAGGGACTGATCCAGGCGGTACTGCGCATCGAGCACCGCCTGCACTTCCGGCGGCGCGGCTTTTTCCGTGTCGAACGGCCCGCCCGGCGCCGCGCGCAGCAGCGCGAAGCACAGCGTGGCCAGCAGCCACAGGGTGATCGCCGCTTCCAGCAGGCGCGAAGCGAGCAGGCGTGCGAGCGGATGGGCGCGCATCAGACCTGCACGTCGAACAAGCGTCCGACCACGGTCGCCGCGGCCATCGCCAGCGCGCCCCAGAACGCCACCCGCAACGCGCCGCGCAGCACCGGCGCGCCGCCGGTCCAGGCCGCGAGCGCGCCGGAGATCGACAGGCCGATCAACGTGGCCGGTATCGCCACGGTTTCGGTCTGTCCAGCCGGCGCCAGCAGCACCGCGGCGATCGGCAGCGCCGCGCCGCTGACGAACGCCGCCGCCGAGGTCAGCGCCGCCTGCACCGGCCGCGCGCGCAAGGTGTCGGTGATGCCCAGTTCGTCGCGCGCGTGGCTGGCGAGCGCATCGTGGTCGCTGAGCTGGCGCGCCACTTCGCGCGCCAGCTCGGGCGTGAGGCCGCGTTGTTCGTAGATGCGCGCCAGCTCCTGCAGTTCGCTCTGCGGATCGTCGTCGAGTTCGCGCTGTTCCACCGCGATGTCGGCGCGCTCGGTGTCGGCCTGCGATTGCACCGAGACGTATTCGCCGGCCGCCATCGACATCGCTCCGGCGACGGTGCCGGCGATGCCGCTGGTCAGGATCGCCGCGCTGTCGGCGCCGCTCGCGGCGACGCCGACCACCAGGCCGGCGATGGAGACGATGCCGTCGTTGGCGCCGAGCACCGCCGCGCGCAGCCAGCCCACGCGTTCGGAGCGATGCGGCTGCGGATCGCCGCTGCGCGCAGACGGTGGGGTCGAAGATGGGGTCATGGCGACAGGCTCAACCAGCGGCTGGCGTGGCGGTCCAATGCATTGGCCTGGAAGCCGCGCACGCGTTCGGAAACCAGGTGTTTGGAGGTGTAGAAGTACAAGGGAATCGCCGCGTTGTCGTTGAGCAGGCGCTGCTCGGCGGCGCGCAGCCAGGCGTTGCGCGCGGCTTCCGAATGCGCGCCGTCGGCCCGGGCCAGGCGCTGGCGATAACCGGCGTCGTCGTAGCCCATCCAGTTCAACGGGCCGTCGCTGCCGAAGGCGGCGAGGAAATTGCGCGCGTCGGGCAGATCGCCGATCCAGCCGCCGCGGAACACCTGGGTGATCGCGCGCTGCTTGCGGTTCTGCACGAACACCTTCCATTCCTCGTTGCGCAACCGTACCTGCACGCCGAGCGTCTGCCGCCACATCGCCGCGACCGCGAGCGCGAGCCGCCGGTGCGGGGTGGAGGTGTTGTAGCGCAGTTCGATCACCAACGGATTGTCGTTCGAATAACCGGCATGGCGGTACAGCGCGAGCGCGCGCTGCTCGCGCTGGGCTTGCGTCAGCTTCGCCCACGGCATCGCCGCGGGCGTGTAGCCGGCGATGCCCGGCGGCACGATGCCGTAGGCCGGGGTTTCGCCCAGGCCGGTGACATAGCGGGTGAGCTTGTCGCGATCGACCGCCAGCGCCAGCGCGCGGCGCAGCGCCAGCGCCTTGTCGTCGCACGGCGGCGCGGCGCACACGCCGTCGCGGAACGGCGGCTTGGTCAGATTGAGGCCAAGCCAGAACGCGCCGACATACGGCGACAGCCGCAACTGCGCGCCGAAGCGCCGGCGCAGCGCGGCCAACGGCTGCGGCGGCACGACTTCGGTGATATGCAGATCGCCGGCGGCGAAGCGCTGCAGTTCGGCGGCGGCGTCCTCGGTGACGTGGAAGCGCACGCGTTCGATCGCCACCGCGGCGGCGTCGTGGAATTGCGGATTCTTTTCGACCAGCAGATTCGCCTGCGGCGTCCACGCCCGCAGCCGGTAGGCGCCGTTGGACACCAGCCGGCCCGGCTGCGTGTGCTGCGCGCCGTATTGCGTCACCGCCGGCAGATACACCGGGAAGGCGATCGGCAAGGTCAGCAGCGCCGGCAGCGAGGCGGCGCGGTTGAGGGTGAACACCACGGTATGCGCGTCGGGCGCGGCCACGCCCAGGCGCTCGGGCGGCAAGCGGCCGGCCTGCACCGCCTGGGCGTTGTCGAGCGCATCGAACAATTCCCCGAACGGCGCGGCGGTGGCCGGCGCGAACGCGCGGCGGAAGCTGGCCAGGATCTGCGCCGCGTCCAGCGCTTCGCCGTTGCTCCAGCGCAGGCGCTCGCGCAGGGTGAAGGTCCAGGTGCGGCCGTCGGCCGACACCGTCCAGCTACGCGCCATGCCCGGCACCAGCCGCCCTTGCGCGTCCTCGGTGACCAGCCCCTCGTACAGATCCCGCAGGACATTGCCGCAGGCCACTTCCTGGCAGCGGTGCGCGTCCAGCGTGCTCGGTTCCGGGCCGTTGCCGCGTTCCAGTTGCGCCGCGGCCGTCTGCGCAGGCACGGCGGGCGCCACCAGCGCCAGTAGCAGGGCCGAACCATAGCGTTGCAGGACGGACGTTGTTCGGCGCAAGACGGGCTCTACACTGCCTGGGTCTTGCGATTGTAGGCGACCCGCCGCATATCCAGACCGAGAAACCATGTGTACTCACGCAAGGTAGGATTCAGGGCATCGAGCCGGCTCCCGTGTGACGGAGCGCCGGTTACGGGCGTTGCGTCGCGCCAAGCGGCCGCGACCGGGCTCCGGTCCAGTCGATCGATTCAATCAGCGAGGTGGATGTGTCCGGTCCCAGCCAGGTCAAGGATCTAGAAATTCCCGACATCAAGGGCGGCGCGCGCGCCGTGCTGGTCGATTACCTGGCCTCGGGCGCGCGCCCGGAGTCGGATTGGAAGATCGGTACCGAGCACGAGAAGTTCGGCTTCCGCACCGACGATCTGCGTCCGCCCACCTTCGACGGCGAGCGCGGCATCGAGGCCTTGCTGAAGGGCCTGACCCAGTTCGGCTGGGCGCCGGTGGAAGAAAAGGGCCGGGTGATCGCGCTGACCCGCGACGAGGCCTCGGTATCGCTTGAGCCGGCCGGCCAGCTGGAATTGTCCGGCGCCCCGCTGGCGACCCTGCACGACACCTGCGTGGAGGCGGCCACCCATCTGCGCGAAGTGCGCACCGTGGCCGAGCCGATGGGGCTGGGCTTCCTCGGCATGGGCTTCCAGCCCAAGTGGCGCCGCGACGAAATGCCGTGGATGCCCAAGGGCCGCTACAAGATCATGCGCGAGTACATGCCCAAGGTCGGCGACCTCGGCCTGGACATGATGACCCGCACCAGCACCGTGCAGGTCAACCTGGACGTGCGCGACGAAGCGGACATGGTGAAGAAATTCCGCGTCTCGCTGGCCTTGCAGCCGATCGCGACGGCGCTGTTCGCCGACTCGCCGTTCACCGAAGGCAAGCCGAACGGCTACATGTCGTACCGCTCGCACATCTGGACCGACACCGACGCCGACCGCACCGGTCTGCTCGACTTCGTGTTCGAAGACGGCTTCGGTTACGAGCGCTACGTCGATTACCTGCTCGACGTGCCGATGTACTTCGTTTACCGCGACGGCGAATACATCGACGCCGCCGGCCAGTCGTTCCGCGATTACCTCGACGGCAAGCTGCCGGCGTATCCGAACCAGCGCCCGACCTTGAAGGACTGGGCCGACCACACCACCACCGCGTTTCCGGAAGTGCGTTTGAAGAAGTATCTGGAAATGCGCGGCGCCGACTCGGGCCCGTGGAACCGGATCTGCGCGCTGTCTGCGTTCTGGGTCGGTCTGTTGTACGACGCCGATGCGCTGGATGCGGCCTGGGATCTGGTGCTGGACTTCAGTCCGGCCGAACGCCACGCCTTGCGCGACGGCGTGCCCAGGCACGGATTCCAGCTGCCGTTCCGCGACGGCAAGGTGCTGGACCTGGCGCGCCGCGCGCTGGAGATTTCCGCGCACGGCTTGAAGCGCCGCGCGCGCTTGAACCACCTCGGCGCCGATGAGTCGATCTACCTGGAACCGTTGACCGAGTTCGTGGCGATGGGCAAGAGCCCGGCCGAGCGCAAGCTCGAGCTGTTCCATGGCGCTTGGGGCGGGAGCGTGGATCCGGTGTTCAAGGAATTTGCGTACTGATTGGTGCGGGGGCAAAAAGCAAATCCTCCCCAACCCTCCTTTTTCAAAGGAGGGGGCGCATGCGCAGCTGTTGCCCTTCCCATACGCGACCGTTCTCCCAGAAAAGCTGGCTGTTCCCCCCCTTTGAAAAAGGGGGGCAGGGGGGATTCGCTCTTCGCCCCGCCGCCACTCACCTCAGCTTAGTCCTGGCCCCGCTACGCAGCGCCATCACCGCGCCCGCAATAACCAAAGCCGCGCCGATCAAGGTCGAAGCACGCGCCGCGTGCCCGAACAACAGCCAGTCCAGCGCAGCGCTGACCGGCACCGCCACGTACATCAACGGCGCCAGCGTCGAAGCATTGCCCATGCCGCGATAAGCCAGATCGCGCAACGACTGACTGCCCAGGCTGCACGTCGCCATGCCGATCAAGGCCAAGATCAGCACCCAAGGCGGCTCGGCCGCGAACGGCTGCGCCGGCAGATGCGTCAGTCCGAACAGCGCCAACGGCAATCCGACCAGCGACGCCTGCAGATACAACTTGAACTGATTGCGAAACGGCGGCTGATGCTGGGCGCTGCGATAAAACAGCACCTGCGAGGCCGCCATCGCGAAGCCGCCGAACAGCGACACCAGCGAATTGCCGTCGAGGCCGCGCGCATCCGGACGCAGCACCACCAGCACGCCGAGGAAGCCGGCGATCAGCCCGGCGATCGCCGCCGGACGCAGGCGTTCGCCCAGCCATAGCCACGCGATCAGCGGAATGAACAAGGGCCCGGTGTTGTAGAGCAGCACCGCGTGCAGCAGGTCGCCGCGCATCGCCGCGAGCACGAAGCAGCCCTGCGAGACGACCACGCACACCGCGCGCACCCAGCCCGGCCGATCGGCCAGCGACCACACCGCGCGCCAGTCCTCGCGCCGCGCCAGCGCGATCAGCGCCAGGCCCGGAATCATGAAGCGCAGCCAGGTCACCAGCTCCGGCGGCAGGCCGCGGGTGTAGCGGCTGAGCAGGCCGAGCAGGGCCAGGCAGGTCGAAGCGGCGGCCATGAGGCCGGCGCGGAGGACCAAGGGACGGGTGGGCGACGGGACATCCGGGGAAGCGATGGGGGCGGCAGGCATGTGGTAAATGTAGCTGTGCCATAAATGTATAAAAATCTGGAATTTCTGGATTAGTGGTAAGTAAAAATGACCACAGACACCCCCTCGCCCCGCCGCCTGCCGCCGCTGCGCGCCCTGCAGGCCTTCGCCGCCGTCGTGCGCTACGACGGCATGCGCCGCGCCGCCGAGCGCATGCACCTCAGCCACGCCGCGCTGAGCCAGCACGTGCAGCACCTGGAGGAAGCCTTCGGCCTGCGCCTGCTCGATCGCAGCGGCGGACGCGCGCGGCCGACCCCGCTGGGACGCGAGTACGGCGAGGCGCTGATCGCCGGCTTCGAACAGATCGAAGCGGCGACCGCGCGCCTGCGCCTGCGCGGCGACGAAAGCCGGCGGCTGGTGCTGGGCGCGCCGACCAGCCTCAGCGTCAGCCTGCTGTTGCCGCGGATCGACGAATTCTCCGCCCAGGCCGGCTTCGATCTGCAGTTGTTCTGCCCGGCCTCCGCGCCGGATCTGGCCCAGGCGCGCGTGCACGCGCTGCTGATGCACGGCGATCCGCGCGCGCAGGGATTGCAGGGCGAGTTGCTGTTCGAACAGGCGCTGGTGCCGGTGGCATCGCCCGAGTTGATCGCGCGGATGGATTCGCAACGCTGGTGGCTCGAACCGGCGCCCGGCGTGCGCGTGTTGCATGTGGTCAGCGAAGGTTGGCGTCAGGATTGGCCGGCGTGGTTCGGCGACGACCTCGCGGCGTGGCCGCTGCCGCAGCTGAGCCTGTCTTCGCCGATGCCGGCGATCAGCGCGGCGCTGGCCGGGCAGGGCATCGCTTTGTTGTATCCGCGGTTGATCGCCGGGCGGCTGGCCAGTGGCGAATTGCAGGTGCTGGCCTCGCCGCGGCCGGGGCCGGTGAAGCGCTTGTATCTGGCGTGGTTGCCCGAAGCCGGCGGCGGCGCGCGGCTGGGGTGGGTGCGCGATTGGTTGTTGGGGTTGTTGCGGGGCGAGGCGGCTGGCTGAGCCGCGGCGGTCGGAGCGGAAAGCGTCGGGGCTGAAGCCCCTCCCACAAAAGATCGCGTGGCGACGAAGTCTGCTGTGGGAGGGGCTTCAGCCCCGATGCTTTCGTCTCAGCCCACCGCGCCCCTCACACTGTCTGCGTGCGCTTAGCCAATTCCTTGAGCTGATCCAGCTCCGGCTTATGCAGCTTGCGCGCATACGCCGGCAATCGCTTCGCCTTGGCCTGCGCCTGCTCGCACAACTCGCGCGCGCGGCCCAGTTCGCCCCAGCCGATCAGGCATTCGGCATAGCGCACATGCGCCTGGAACCCGCTGCTGTAACCGACCAGGGTTTCGAATTCTTCCTTCGCCTTGGCCTTCTCGCCCAGCGCCGCGACCGCGCGCGCATAGGTCAGATGGCCTTCGGGCGAGCGGAAATCCGCGCGCCTGGCGATCAGTTCATCGAGGGTCTGCCGCGCCTGCGCCGCATCGCCGGCTTCGAGCAGCGCATGGGCCAGCTTGACCTGCAGATGCGGATCGTCGCGATGCACGCCGCTGAGCGCGGCGCGGTACATCGGCAGCGCTTCGCCGGCGCGGCCGGCGGCCAGCAGCGCATCGGCCAGGCGCATGCGGTTGTCGGTGGTGGCCGAGGTGTCGTAGGCGTCCTGGGCTTCGCGCAACTCGCGGCCCGGGTCCAGCATCCGCCGCACATTGCCGACCAGGGCGCGGCCGTGCTGGGTGTGGCGCTGCTCGGGCAGCCAGATGGCGAAGGCGTAGACCACGCTGCCGAGCAGCGGAAACATGAAGAGAATCATCAACCAGTAACGATCCTGTCCGCTGCGCACCGCATGCACGGCGAAACACAGCGCGACCAGGACGTGCAAACCCAGGCCCAGATACGGCATGACGCGTTCCTTGCGAAAGGGAGGGGCGAAAACGGGCGACAGTGTCACGGTTTGGCGGCGCCCGCGCCAGAGGGGAGGGCGGCCGTTCGTCGCCTCGGGGCGGACGGGGCCGGAGTAGAAACGAGTGCGCAGGAGTGAGGAGTGAGTAAAAGCGAGAAGCGGCTTGCGCTCGCTTCTACTCACTCCTCACTCCTCTCCACTCGTTCCTATCGTTTCACCTGCAACCAAAGCATCACCAGCAACTTGCTGCAATGCACAAGCCACTGAGATAGCCTTGACCGGATGAACGTCATGAACGACACCAGCGACGAACCCCTGCGCGCGATCGACTTCGCCTCCACCGACGCGCTGCTGCGCGACGACGTCAAGATGCTCGGCGCGCTGGTCGGTGAGATCCTCGCCGAGCAACGCGGCGACGGCTTTCTCGACGACGTCGAACGCCTGCGCCGCGCCGCCATCCGCCGCCGCGAAGCGCAAGCGCCGATCGCCGCGCTGGCCGATGCGCTGGCCGATATCGACCTGGATCAGGCCAGCGATCTGGTGCGCGCGTTCGCGACGTATTTCCAGGCGGTCAATCTGGCCGAACGCGTGCACCGCATCCGCCGCCGCCGCGACTACGAGCGGCGCGGCGCCGATCCCCAGCCCGGCGGGTTGCGCGATGCCATCGCCACGCTCGCGCGCCTGGGCGTCAGCGCGGAGGAAGTCGCCGCCTTGCTGCCGCGGCTGCGGATCGAGCCGGTGTTCACCGCGCATCCAACCGAAGCGGTGCGACGCGCACTGCTTGAAAAAGAAAGGACGATCGTCGGCTGTTTAGTAGCCGACATAGACCGAGGCCGTACCCCACCCGAACGCCGCGCCGACCGTGAGCGCATTCGCCTGGCCCTGACCGCGAGCTGGCAAACCGCAGAAGCGCCCGCGGCCAAGCCCAGCGTCGCGGATGAGTTCGAGCACGTCGGGTTCTATTTGTCCGACGTGCTCTACCGCGTGCTGCCGGTCTACTACGAAATGTTCGAAGAAGCGCTGGGCGAAACCTACGGCAGCGCCGCCGCGCTGCCCGACGTGCTCGGCTTCGGCACCTGGGTCGGCGGCGACATGGACGGCAATCCCAACGTCGGCGCCGACACCATCGCCGCGACCCTGGCCGGACAGCGCGCGCTGGTGCTCAACGCCTATCGCCGCGATCTGGCCTCGATGGCTGAGCTGCTGAGCCAGTCGGTCACCCGCGTGCGCGTGGACGACGCGGTGCTGGCGCGGGTGGAAGACTATCGCTACCAACTGCCGAAGGCCGCCGCGCTGCTCAAGCCGCGTCACGCCGACATGCCGTATCGCAACCTGCTCGGGCTGATGGCCGCGCGCCTGCAGGCGACCAGTGACGAAAGCGTGCACGGGTATCCCGACGCCGCCGCGTTCCTGGCCGACATCGTGCTGATCGAACGCAGTCTGGCCGCGAACCAGGGCGAACACGCCGGCGGTTTCGCGGTGCGGCGCCTGCGCCGTCGCGCGGAATGCTTCGGCTTCCATCTGGCCAGCCTCGACCTGCGCCAGGATTCGGGCACGCACGACGCCGCGCTCGCCGCGCTGCTGGATCTGCCGCAGTGGGAACAGATGGACGTGGCCGCGCGCGCCGCGCGCCTGCACGAGTTGCTCGACGGCGAGGCGCCGCCGGCGCGCGCCGCCGCTGCGGTCGCGCAGCCGACGCTCGATGTGTTCCGCGCCGTCGCCCGGCTGCGGCCGCGTTACGGCGAGCGCGCGTTCGGGCCGTACATCGTCAGCATGAGCCGCAGCGCCGCCGACGCGCTGGCGGTGCTGGCGTTGGCCAAGACCGCCGGCTGCCTCGACGGCAGCGGCCGCGTGCCGCTGGACGTGGCGCCGCTGTTCGAAACCGTCGATGACCTGGACGCCGCCGCCGATACCCTGCGCGCCTTGTTCGCCGATCCGATGTACCGCGCGCATCTGCGCGCGCGCGGCGATCGCCAGGTCGTCATGCTCGGTTATTCCGACAGCGCCAAGGACGGCGGCATGGTCGCCTCGCGCTGGGCGCTGCAGCAGACCCAGATCGCGCTGACCGCGCTGGCCCACGACAGCGGCGTGCGCATCGCTTTCTTCCACGGCCGCGGCGGCTCGATCAGCCGCGGCGGCGGCAAGACCGAGCGCGCGGTGATCGCCGCGCCGCGCGGCTCGGTCGATGGCTATCTGCGCCTGACCGAGCAGGGCGAAGTCATCCATCGCAAGTACGGCATCCGCGCATTGGCGCTGCGCAATCTGGAACAGACCACCGGCGCGGTGCTGCGCGCGACCCTGCGGCCGCGTCCGCCGGAACCGCGCGAAGCCGGCTGGCGAAGCATCGCCGGCGATCTGGCCGACACCGCGCGCGCTCACTACCGCGCGCTGGTGCACGAAGACGCGGCGTTCCCGGCGTATTTCCGCGCGGCCACGCCGATCGACGTGATCGAGCGGCTGCGGATCGGCTCGCGCCCGGCCAAGCGCGCCGGCGCCGGCGATATTTCTTCGTTGCGCGCGATTCCATGGGTGTTCGCCTGGTCGCAGAACCGCGCCGGGCTGACCGCGTGGTACGGCGTCGGCACTGGCCTTGCGCAGGCGCTGGACCGGCACGGCCGCGAGACGCTGGCCGAGATGGCGCGCGACTGGCCGTTCTTCGGTACCTTGATCGACGATCTGGAAATGGTGCTGGCCAAGTCCGACCCGGCGATCTTCGAGCGCTATTCGATGCTCGCCGCCGGTCTGGCCGAGGGCGATCTGCATACGCGCTTCCATCCGGGCATCGCGCAGGAGTTCGAACGCACCCGACATGCGGTGTTGACGATCAAGGGCAGCGATGAATTGCTGGCCGGGGATCATCGCTTGCGGCAGTCGATTCGTTTGCGCAATCCGTATGTCGATCCGATCAGTCTGTTGCAGGTCGATCTGCTCGCGCGCTGGCGCGCGGCGGGGCGGCAGGAGGATGCGTTGCTGCAGGCGCTGGTGGCTACGGTCAATGGGATCGCGGCTGGGGTGCAGAACACGGGTTGAGGGGTTTGGCATCTTTGGGATTGGAAGCGGCGCGCCTTTGACAGGCGCGCCGTTTTCTTTTGGAGCAAGAGCAAATCCCCCCTGGCCTTCCGGCCCGCAGGCATAGCCTGCGGGCGTTCAGTGCCGCGCGAACCTGCGGTTCGCAAGCGCGGCCCTTCACCCTTTTTCAAAGGGGGAATCCCTTCTGGGATGGGCGTCGAGGCCGGCGCCGCCAACCGGTGCCCCCTTTGAAAAAGGGGGCAAGCGCCCGATGCAGCACGAAGCCTGAGCATCCCCCAGCGCGGGGGATTGGCTCCGCACTCGCCAGCCCCAGCCCCCAGATCCTGATACTATCCCCCAGTATCCAGCGCCCGCCGCCCGCACTGCCCGAGGCCGCCTCAATGCCGCACACCCCTGCCGAAAAAAAAATCGTCCTCACCCGCGTGCGCCGTATCAAGGGTCAGACCGAAGCCCTGGAGCGCGCGCTGGAACAAGGCAGTCAATGCGCGGCCGTGCTGCAGCAGATCGCCGCGATCCGCGGCGCGATCAACGGACTGATGGCGCAAGTGCTCGAAAGCCATATCCGCGAAGAACTCGGGCAGGCGGTGGCTTCGCAAAAACATCGCAGCGCCAGCATCGACGAAGTCGCCGCGCTGGTGCGTTCGTACCTCAAATGAAGCCGTCGCGCATCACTGCGCGGCGCGACGTTTCACCGATAACCGCGGCACGCGCCGCACCGCATCCTTCCCGCCACACGGGACGCCACCGCAGGAGAGTTTCACCATGAGCAGCCGGGTCATCAAAAGCCGCGCCGCCGTCGCCTTCGCCGCCGGCCAGCCTTTGCAGATCGTCGAGATCGACGTCGAACCGCCGCGCGCGGGCGAAGTGCTGGTACGCATCGCCGCGACCGGCGTATGCCACACCGACGCGTTCACCCTCAGCGGTGACGATCCCGAAGGCCTGTTTCCGGCGGTGCTGGGTCACGAAGGCGGCGGTGTCGTGGTCGAAGTCGGCGAAGGCGTCACCAGCGTCAAGCCCGGCGACCATGTGATCCCGCTTTACACGGCCGAATGCCGCAAGTGCAAGTTCTGCCTGTCGGGCAAAACCAATCTCTGCCAGGCCGTGCGCGCAACGCAAGGCCGCGGCCTGATGCCCGACGGCAGCTCGCGCTTCAGCTACCAGGGCCAGCCGATCCATCACTACATGGGCTGCAGCACCTTCAGCGAATACACGGTGGTCGCCGAAGTGTCGCTGGCGGTGGTCAATCCCGAAGCGCCGCTGGAGAAGGTCTGCCTGCTCGGTTGCGGCGTCACCACCGGCATCGGCGCGGTGCACAACACCGCGAAAGTGCAGCCCGGCGATACCGTCGCGGTGTTCGGCCTGGGCGGCATCGGCCTGGCGGTGATCCAGGGCGCGGTGCAGGCCGAGGCCGGGCGCATCATCGGCGTCGATACCAACGCGGGCAAGTTCGAACTGGCCAAGGCGATGGGCGCGACGGACTGCGTCAATCCGAAGGACCACGATCGCCCGATCCAGGACGTATTGGTGGAGATGACCGACGGCGGCGTGGATTTCAGTTTCGAATGCATCGGCAACGTCAACGTCATGCGTTCGGCGCTGGAGTGCTGCCACAAGGGTTGGGGCGAGTCGGTGATCATCGGCGTGGCCGGCGCGGGGCAGGAGATCAGCACGCGTCCGTTCCAGTTGGTGACCGGGCGCGTCTGGCGCGGCTCGGCGTTCGGCGGCGTCAAGGGCCGCACGCAGTTGCCGGGGATGGTCGAGCAGGCGATGAAGGGCGAGATCGATCTGGACCCGTTCATCACCCATACGCTGCCGCTGGAGCGGATCAACGAAGCCTTCGATCTGATGCACGAGGGCAAGTCGATTCGCACCGTGATTCATTACTGAGCGCTCACGAGTGCGACGAAGCTTAAGCGCGGCAGCTGTTCCCTTCTCCCGCGAGCGGGAGAAGGTGCCCCGAAGGGGCGGATGAGGGCAGCCGCGCATCGTTGCCGCGCCGATCGGAAAACCCGAGAGAACACAATGGAAAAAATCGAATCCCACGCCTGCTTCGGCGGCCGTCAGCAAGTCTGGAGCCACAACGCGACCACGCTGGGCTGCACGATGCGCTTCGGCTTGTATCTGCCGCCGCAGGCCGAAAGCGCGGACTGTCCGGTGCTGTATTGGCTCTCGGGCCTGACTTGCACCGAGCAGAACTTCATCACCAAGGCCGGCGCGCAGCAGTTCGCGGCGCAGCACGGCGTGATCCTGGTCGCAGTCGATACCAGCCCGCGCGGCAAGGGAATTCCCGATGCGGACGGGTACGACCTCGGCCAGGGCGCGGGGTTCTATCTCAACGCGACTCGGCCCAAGTGGGCGGCGAATTTCCGCATGTACGACTACGTGGTCGATGAGTTGCCGGCGCTGGTCGATGCGCATTTCCCGACCACCAGCGCGCGCGCCATCAGCGGGCACTCGATGGGCGGACACGGCGCGCTGACGATCGCGCTGAAAAATCCGGGGCGATATCGCAGCGTGTCGGCGTTTTCGCCGATCGCCGCGCCCTCGCATTCGCCGTGGGGCGAGAAAGCCTTCACCGCGTATCTGGGCGAGGATCGCGAGGCGTGGAAGGCGTGGGACGCGACGGCGCTGGTCGCCACCGCGCGCGAAAAGCTGCCGCTGTTGATCGATCAGGGCGGCGACGACGAATTCCTGGTGTCGCAGCTCAAGCCCGAGTTGCTGCGGGTGGCGTGCGAGGTGGCCGGGCATCCGCTGGAGCTGCGGATCCGGGCGGGCTACGACCACAGCTACTACTTCATCGCCAGCTTTATCGGCGAGCACATCGCGCATCATGCGAAGGCGTTGCGTGGGTGATGCCGTGCCTCCGCGAAGGTAGGGGGCCGGACGAGGACACGCGGTCGAGCAAAGCGTTGCGTAATTGC
Source organism: Lysobacter gummosus (assembly GCF_001442805.1). Taxonomy (NCBI): domain Bacteria; kingdom Pseudomonadati; phylum Pseudomonadota; class Gammaproteobacteria; order Lysobacterales; family Lysobacteraceae; genus Lysobacter; species Lysobacter gummosus. The sequence continues at coordinate 614,075 of NZ_CP011131.1, forward strand.
TCTGCTTCTCCCGCGAGGCGGGAGAAGGTGGCCCGGAGGGCCGGATGAGGGCGCGCGAATTGCGGCAATGACGGTGTTGGCGGCAGCGCGTGCCCTCACCCCAACCCTCACCGGCCCAAACGCATAGCGTTTGGGCGTTCGCGGACGCGCGAGCCGATGGCTCGCAAGCAGCGTCCACTCACCCCGCGCCCCGAAGGAAATCACCTTGGGTGGCAAGCGGAAGAGGGGAGCACGCGGTCGAGCAAAGCGTTGCGTAATTGCTCTCCTTCTCCCGCGAGGCGGGAGAAGGTGGCCCGGAGGGCCGGATGAGGGCCCGCGAATTGCGGCTACGGCGCTATTGACGGCTGCACGTGCCCTCACCCCAGCCCTCTCCCGCAAGCGGGAGAGGGAGAGGGAGAGGGAAGCGGTGACTCATGCTCGCGGTTGCAAGCGTGTGTAACCGCCTTACGACTTCTTCGGCGGCGGCAATGCCTTCGCATTGACCTTGTTGCCGTCGGCCAGCATCGCATTGGGCGCGAGCACCACGGTGTCGCCCGGGTTGACGCCGCTGAGCACTTCGACCTCGTTGCCCAGGTTGCGGCCCAGGGTGACGTCGCGATAGGCCAGGGTCGAATCGTTCTTCAACGTCACCACCTGGGTTCCGCTGCCGCGCTGGATCACCGTGGACACCGGCAGCACCACCGCCGGCGCCGCACGCGGCAGGTGCAGACGCGCGGTGCCGACCATGCCGGCGGGAATGCGGCTGTCGGGGTTGGGCAGGCGCAGCTCCGTGCGCATCACGCCGGCGTCGCGCGAGAGGTTGCGCGCGCTGCGCGCGACCTGGGCCTTGAAGCTCTGCCCCGGCAGTTCCGGGAAACTGACTTCCGCTTCCAGGCCGTTCTCGATCTGCATCGACACGTTCTGCGGCACGTCCACCACCACTCGCAACGGATCGAGCACCGCCACCTCGAACATCGGCACGGTCGAGGACGCCGAATCGCCGACCACGCGATCGCCGCGTTCGACGTTGCGCGCCACCACCACGCCCGCGAACGGCGCGCGCACCGACTGGAACGCCTGCCGTTCCAGCGCCGAGGTCAGCCGCGCCTGCGCGGCGTTGCGCGCGGCGACGGCGACGTCGTAGTTGCCCTTGCGATCGCTGAAGTACTCCTTCGACACCGCGCCCGAGCCGATCAGCGACTGCGCGCGGTCGTAGTTGACCTTGGCCAGTTCCTGGTCGGCGCTGGTCTGCGCCAGCACCGCGCGCGCTTCGCGCACCGACTGATCGATTTCCGGCGCCGAGATCGTCGCCAGGACTTGCCCGGCGGCGACCTTGTCGCCGAGTTCGACCTTGCGCTCGCTGACGAAACCGGTGGCGCGCGCGTACAGCTGCGCCGACTCGCCGGCCTGCGCGCGCGCGGGCAGCGACAGGTCGTAGGCCGCGTCGGCGGCCTTGGCCTGCACGGTCAGGACATCGGGCACGGCGCTGGCCGGGGCCGACTCGGCCGAGCTGCGGCCGCAGCCGGACAGCACGGCGAGCAGCGCGGTGGAAACGGCCAGGGCCAGGGCGATGCGGATCAGCTTGGCTTGAGGCTTAGAGCGATTCATGGAGCGACTCCTGCGGGGGTGCCGTTCGGTTCGGTCGCGCCGTCGGCGTCGACGTCTGCGACAGGTTTGCGACGGCGGCCGACGACGGCCAGGATGGAAGGAACGAGGATCAAGGTAGCCGGCGTGCCGAACAGCAGGCCGCCGATCACCGCGCGGCCCAGCGGCGCGTTCTGTTCGCCGCCGTCGCCCAGGCCGATGGCCATCGGGATGATGCCCAGGACCATCGCGCTGGCGGTCATCAGCACCGGGCGCAGGCGCACCGCGGCCGATTCGTACGCGGCCAGTTCCGGGTCGTGGCCGTCGGCGATCAGGCCGCGCGCGAAGCTGGTCACCAAGACCGAGTTCGCGGTCGACACGCCGATCACCATCATCACGCCCATCAGCGCGGGCACGCTGAGCGGCGTGCCGGTCACCCACAGGCCGACCGCGGCGCCGGCGATGGCGATCGGCAAGCCCGACATCGCCACAGCCGGTTGAATCCACGACTGGAAGTTCACCACCAGCACCAGGAACACCAGGATCGCCGACATCACCAGGCCCGCGGCGAGTTCGCCGTAAGCGCTCTGCATCTCGCCGGCCTGGCCGACGATCTCGATGCGGTTGCCGGGCTTGAGCTTGGCGTTGAGCTCGGCGGTGATCTTCGACAATTGGTCGTAGACCGAACCCAGATCCGTGCCTTCCACGTTGGCGATCACGCTGATGGTCGGCGCCAGCGTGGTGCGGGCGATGCTGGCCGGCACGTTGCGCGGCGTCACGGTGGCGATATTGCGCAGCAGCACCGCCTCGCCGTTGGCGCCGATGCGCAGCGGCGAGTTCATCAGCTGATCGATGTTCTGCATGTTGTTGAGCGGCGCCTGCACCTGCACGGTGTAGGCGATGGCGTTGACGGTGTCGGTCCAGTACACCGGCGACACCGTGCCGGCCGAACCGAGCACCGCCAGCACCGCGCGCGCGGCCTGCTGCGCGTCCAGGCCGAGCTGGGCGGCGCGGGTGCGGTCGATCTTGACCTGATACTCGGGCAGGTCCAGCACCTGCCGCAGCGAGATATCTACCGCGCCGGGCACCTGGTGCAGGCGGCTTTCGATCTCGCGCGCCAGCGCCATGTTGCCGGGCACGTCGCGGCCGATCAGGCGCACTTCGAACGCGGCCGCGGCCGAACCGGCCAGGGTGCGGCTGGTCGCGTCCGGCGGGCGCTCGAACAGCTTCACCTCGGGGAAGCGCTCAGCGATGCGCTTGCGGATCTTGACCAGGTAGTCGTGGCTGTTGGCGTGCGGCGAGCGCAGCTGCAGCATGATTTCGGCTTCGAAGGAACCCACCACCGTGCTGTCCACCAGCGACAGATTGATCGCGTCGGGCACGCCGATCTGTTCGTAGACGGTCTGCAGTTCCTGCGGCGGGATGATGCTGCGGATCTCGCGCTGGATCTGGCTGAGCTTGGCCGCGGTTTCCTCCAGGCGCGTTCCGGTCGGCAGGCGCACCTGCAGGCGCAACTGGCCGGCATCGACCTGCGGGAAGTATTCGCGGCCCAGCGAGGCGGCGGCGAGCGCGCCCACGCCGAACACCAGCAGCGCGACGATGGTCAGCACCGCGCCGTGATGGCCCAGCTTGACCAGCAGCGCGTGGTGCTTGTCGCGCAGCGAGTCCAGCGCGTGCTCGACCTTGTGGTTGATCTTCAGCAGCAGCTTTTCCGGCGCCCAGCGCGGATTGGCGCGGCTTTGGATGTCGGCCGGCAGCAGCAGGTAGCACAGCACCGGGATCAGCGTGCGCGAAAGCAGGAACGAGGCCAGCATGGCGAAGATCACCGCCAGCGCCAGCGGGGTGAACACCCACGCCGACAGGCCGGTCATCAACAGGATCGGCGTCAGCACGATGCAGATCGAAATGGTCGAGACCATTTCCGGGAACACCACTTCCTTCGCGCTGTCCAGGATCGCGGTGCGCACGTCCTTGCCCAGGGCGATGTTGCGGTTGGTGTTCTCCACGTCCACCACCGCGTTATCGACCAGGATGCCGATCGCCAGCGCCAGGCCGCCCAGGGTCATGACGTTGAAGGTGTAGCCCAGCAGATGCAGCATCGCGACCGAGGCCAGCAGCGCCAGCGGAATCGCCGACAGCACGATCATGCTCGAACGCCACGAGCCGATGAACACCAGCACCACCAGCGCCACCAGCAGGCCGACCAGCACCGCTTCGTGCTCGATCGAACCGATGGCGTTATCGACGAACACCGACTGGTCGAAGATCGCGTGGATGCGCGTGCCCGGCGGCGCCGAGGCCTCGATCTCGGGCAGGCGCTCGCGCACCGCGCGCACGATCTCGACCGCGGACGCGCCGCCGAGCTTGATCAGCGCCACCGACACCGCGCTGGAACCGTCCATGCGCGCCACGTTGGTCTGCAGCGCGCCGCCGTCGCGCACCGAGGCGACATCGCGCACGTACAGTACCGTGCCGCCGCGCTGGGCGACCGGGATGTCGAGGAACTCGGCCGCGCTCGCCGGGCTGGTGTCGATGGAGATCTGCATCTCGCGCCCGCCTTCGCGGATCGAACCCGACGGCAGGGTCGGGCTGCCGCGTTCGAGCGCGCTGGTGACGTCGGCCGGGGTCAGGCCGTAGGTCTGCAGCTTGGACGGGTCCAGATCGACCATGATCTGCCGCGGCGCGCCGCCGTAGGGCAGGGTCATGCGGATGCCGGGAATGGTCTGGATCTGCGAGCGCAGTTGCAGGCGCGCGTAGTCGTACAGCTGCGCCTCGGTCAGCGAATCCGACGACAGCACCAGTTGCAGCACCGGCGTGCTCGACACGTTGTTGCGCACCACCAGCGGCGGCGAGGTACCCGGCGGCATGCGCCGCAGGATCGTCTGCGAGACCGCGGTGATCTGCACCAGCGCGCGGTCCAGGCTGACCGTGGGCTGGAAGTCGATGCGCACGATGCTGGCGCCGTTGAGCGTTTCCGAGCGCACCTCTTTCAGGTCATCGACCGTGTTGAGGATCGCCGCCTCGGAGAACGAGGTCATCTTCGCCGCGACGTCGGCCGCCGGCAGGCCGCTGTAGGTCCACACCAGGTTGATCGACGGAATCCCGACTTCGGGCAGGATGTCGGTGGGCATCTTGCGCGCCGACAGCACGCCGAACAGCAGGATCAGGATCGCCAGGACGCCGATGGTGTAACGGCGGCTCAGCGCGTATTGAACAATCCACATCGTGAGAGGGTTCCGACGGCTGGATGAGTGGTGCGAAGTGTCCGCGCGGAAGGTCCGGGTTGCAGCCGTACCGCGTGGAAAGGTTCGTATGCGTGCCGCAACGCTGCGGGCGCCTGAATGCATGGCCGTGCGGCCAGAACAGGCACTTTAGGCGGCGCGGACAAACGCGGCGCTGTCGCTTGGCTGACAAAATCGTCAGTCGCGAGCGCAAGCGCTCGAATGCATCGGCCTGGGGAGGGCGATCGTTCCCCGCTGGGTTTGGGCCTCGCTGGGTGACAGGGCGGCGGCGCTCGCTGCGCCTGCCCGTCCGGACCGCTCCGGGGCCGGCGCGCCGACCGCGGCCGCCGGCGGCCGCGCGGGGCGGGACGTCGGGGCCGGGTCGCCGCCCATCGGCCCGGCCTCCGTTACCAAGGAGTGACGGGTCGCTGGGGGAGTGCGATTAAAGTAGTCCCTGAACCGCCGTCGCGTTAGTACATTACTGTCGCATCATTGCCTATTTCTGCAATTCAGCCGAAGTGGCACAGTCTCAGGCCAGATTCATACCGATAATCCCAGCAACCCGACTCCCCCCGGGAAGCCATGAACGCCAATACTTCTGCTGAATCGATCGCGCACCGAGGCAGTTGCGCCGCGCAGGCCGAACTGGTCGATCGGATTGCCCGATTAACCGACGGCGGCGGCGACGGTGTCCACAGCACCGTCGTGCGGCCGCTGCACCTGATCCGCATGAGCGGCCCGACCGAGTGCTCGCCCTCGGTCTACGAGCCGCGTCTGTGCGTGGTCGCGCAAGGGCGCAAGGTCGTGACCCTGTCCGACCGCACCTATCACTACGATCCGCTCAACTATCTGGTGGTGTCGGTGACCTTGCCGATGATCGGACAGATCGTCGAAGCCACGCCGGACAAACCGTATCTGTGCCTGCGCATCGACATCGATCCGGCCGAGATCGCGCGATTGATCGTCGACGCCGGCCAACCGCTGGCCAGCGATACCGGCCGCGAAAGCAACGGCGTCGACCTGGGCCTGTATGCGGCCAAGGTCAACAAGACACTGATGGACGCGGTGCTGCGGCTGATGCGATTGCTCGACACGCCGCAAGACCTGCCGGTGCTGGCGCCGATGGCGCTGCGCGAGATTTTCTATCGCGTGCTGATGGGCGACCTGGGCCATCGCCTGCGCGCGCTGGCGGTCACCGACAGCCGCTCCAGCCGCGTCGCCAAGGCGGTCGCAGTGCTGCGCCAGCGCTATCTGCAGCCGCTGTGCATCGAAGACCTGGCCGACGAAGTGCACATGAGCACCTCCTCGCTGCACCACCAGTTCAAGGCGGTGACGACGATGTCGCCGCTGCAGTTCCAGAAGCACCTGCGCCTGCACGAAGCGCGCCGGCTGATGATGGTCGGCGGCATCGAAGCCGTCGCCGCGGCCCATCGCGTGGGCTACGAAAGCCCGTCGCAGTTCTCGCGCGAGTACAAGCGCCTGTTCGGCGCGCCGCCGCGGTCGGAAGTGGTGTTGGCTCGGGGTGCGCCGCAGGGGTGAGGTGGGGCGGGCTGCCGGGCTTCGGCGCTGGAGCCCTCGGTTTCGAAATGCCTGCCGGCGATGGTCAGACTGGAAAATCTGCAGTCATGGAAGGGGATGCCTATTTCAGGCTTTTGAGGATCAACTGATGCCTGTTGTCGACATTGAAGACGCAACGACCTTGGCCAAAGAGCATGTTGAAGTTTTATCGCGAAGGGCCGGGGCGAATTTTGTGCTCTTAGAGGACGAGGTGGAGGACGTGGATCAGGGCTGAGTCTTCTACTACAACTCGGAAGAGTTTGTCAGGACCAGAGAGGACATGGCATCCCTGGTCGGAAATGGTCCTATTTTGGTAACACGAGAAGGGGCGTGGTGGAGTTGTCGAGTGCCTATCCGCTGGATCAGGCCTTGCGTCTTATCTGATTCGGGAGTTCGCGTAGTGCCTATCAGGTTGCGCTCTTTACCAGTGCCGCGCGCCGCAGCGTGAGGCGGCTTGCGTTGCTTCGTCGCGATCTGCCGTGGCTGACGGCGAGCTTGTGCGATGCAATGACATTGATGGAAGGGAAATCCCGATCACTCGATCCTGAGTGGCCCGTTCTTGCGGCGCTCGGGCAACTCGGTGGTGGTGCCGCCACGGCGGCGTCCGGAGAGTGATAAATGACGGAACTGATTTATCCGGAAGGACTCGACAGCATGTGGCTCGCATCGGACCAAGACGGCCGGGTTGCGCTTTTTACCAGTGCTGGATGCGGGCCGATTCCCATGTCGTTCCTGGCCGCTCTCAAAAAGAAGAGCGTCGTCGATATCGAGCCCTTGATCTGGGCCATGCCGGTCGTTTCCCGCGTTGACAGCCTTGAGCCCGCTTACTCTCAGCTTGATTCCGTATCGCTGGGCGAGAGGGGGTTCTTCGTATACGACTGGATCGATTTCTCCAATGCAGCCTCGTTCGAGGATGTGGGATATCAGCTTGTCGTAGTGCCGGATCCGCCTTTGGACATCGAGTCTCTCGCAGATCCGCTATTTGCCATCGCGCATGCGACGAGTGCTGGTCGCAGCTTCGAGTCGTTGTCTCGTTGGGATTTCAGAGAGAGCGTCGAGTGTCTTTCTGGCGAGGGTTTCCGAGCGTAAGGGGCGGAAGTCGATGTCTTGTTGAGCGAGAAGGAATCCAGCAGACGCAAGCGATGCGCCGCCGCGGTCGGAAGTGGTGTCGGCTCTGGGGGCGCCACAGGGGTGAGCGCTTCGCGTATTCGTGTCGCCGGCGTCTTTTGCGTTTTATCCCAGTTGTGCCGGCCGCCTCGGCAAGGCTGAAAAATTCCGCCATGCGGATGCGCGCGCGCGACCAAGCCGAATGATCAACGCAGACTCGGCGCGACACCCCATGTGCTTCGTCATTGCGAATCATTCCTTGATGCCGCATCGCTCATAGCGAATCGTTCTTTGGAATTACGACGCGTCTGATAGCAGGACGCCGTCCGGAACGCGTTGAATTGCGGCGGGGCGCACGAAACCGCGGGGTTTCGGCGACGTTCCCGAGGTAACCGTTCGCCGATCCCTGAAGCCTTCTCGCGGCCTTGGCAGCGCTGTGGGCGCGTGCCCGGCGCCGGATATGCGCGCTTGCAGCCATCAGCACTAAGGAACTCACAAAAATGAAGAAGATCCCCTGCAAAAAAATCGCAATGCTCGGGCTGGCCAGCGCCTGCGCCGCTACATTGTTGTGGACACAGACGCCTCTGGGCGCGCGGACGCAAGCTCCTTCCGCGAGTGATGGCGATGCATCGTCCACTGGCGTGGGCGGCGCGCCCGATGCCGATCCGCATGCGCCGGTGCGTCTGGCGGCGGCGGTCGCGCCGGTGCCGCGCAATGCCGCGCAAGCCAAGTTGGGCAGCGGCCAGTTGCTGCAGGCGGTGCAATGGTTCGCTCATAACGCCATGTCCGCGGCAGGGGGAAGCGGCGGGCCGGCGCTCGGCGCGGCTTACAGCGCCACCTCCGTCGCGGCGCAGATCGCGGCTCTCGACCGGGCCGGCCTGCCGGCGGCGTATCGCGACGGCGAGAAGGTCAAGATCAATATCCGCCTGGCGCTGCCGTACGCGCAGATCGCCGATGCCGGTCTGCTGGACCGGGCGACTTCGGGCCTGCGCGAAACCATGCTCGCGGCCGGGCTGGAAGCACGCGCCATCGCCGGCTCGCCGACGCTGGAAGCGCTGGTGCCGCTGGCGCGCCTGGAATCGGTCGCGGCGCTGGCCGGTGTCGCGCAGATCCGTCTGATGACGCTGCCCGATCTCAAGGTGACCAGCGATGGGCTCGATGCCAGCGGGGTAAGCAATTTGCGCGCCCTGGCCAACTACGGCAATTTGGCCGTGGAATTTCGCGATACGAATAAAACCGTCGCGATCATCGACAAGTTCGGCTCGGTCGATCTGCAGGCTCTGCAACTTGCCAAAAAATGGCCCAAGAACACGCAGGAAGTAACCGATAAGCTCGTGCAGATCAACAGCGCCATTGCGTTCGGAAGCGGCGACGCGCTCCAGCATGGCGATGGCGTGGTCCAGTACGTCTACGGCGTGGCGCCGAAGGCGAAGTTTCGCCTGTACGACATAGTGCAGGCCAGCGATTGGGGCAAAGCCGTCCGGGACGCGGCCAATCTCGACGCGCTCAACCAGGTGCTCGGCGCGCCGCGTGCGCGGCTGATCGGCTTGCCGCTGGAAGCGCTCGGGGAATCGGGCGCCGGCGTTATCGAGGGGCTTTCCGATGCGATCGCCGCGGCCACCGCCAACGGCGCGCAGATCATCAAATCCTCCGACAGCGAAAGCCTGGAGGCGTTCGACGGCACGGACAAGACCGTCGCGATCATCGACCGGTTCAGCTCGGCGCATCCCCCAGCGCTGCAACTTGCCGGCAAGTGGCCCACGAACACCGAAGCGGTGCCCGACAAGCTCGTGCAGATCGCCGGCACCGCTGTGTTCGGAAGCGGCGAGGCCAAGCATGGCAATGAATTGGTCGAGGACGTCTACGGTCTGGCGCCGAACGCGAAGTTTCGCGTTTACGACATAAGGCAGGCGAGCGACTGGGTCGGCGCGGTCCGCAACGCGGCCAATCTCGACACGCTTAACCGGGCGCTCGGCGAGCCGCGCGCGCAGCTGATCGGTTTGCCGCTGGAGGCGTTTGGAGGGAGCGGCGGCGTCACTATCGCGGGGCTTTCCGCTGCCATTGCCGCGGCCACCGCCAACGGCGTGCAGATAGTCAAATCCTCGGGCAAAGAACTGCGCGGCGAGAATATGGCCATCGCCATCATCGACACGTTCGACTCGTCCAACATCGCCGCCCTGCAGAACGCGGGCGAGTGGCCGAACAACAGCGCGACGGTGACCGACAAGCTCGTGCTGACCGCGAGCGCGGACGGCGTAACGTTCGGGGCGAGCAGAAGCAAACACGGCAACGCGGTGACCGAGATCGTCTACGACATCGCGCCGGACGCGAAATACCGCTTGTACGACACGAGCAGCGGGATCGGCGGCTGGGTCCGTGCGGTCCAGGACGCGGCCAATCTCAATGCGTTCAATCAGGTGCAGGGCGAGCCGCGAGTGCAGGTGATCAGCGTCTCGATGGGCGTGAACGGGGCGTCTTCCGGGGATGGCACAGGCGAAGGCAGCGACCTCAGGGGGCTTTACGAGGCCATCAGCGCGGCCAATGCAAACGGCGTGCTAGTGATCAACGCCGCGGGCAACGAGGCCCGGTCGTACTGGGACGGCGAGAGCTCGGCCGGCGCGGGCAACGCGGTCGCGCAGGATTTCGTGCGCGGCAATCGCGACGGCACCGGCCGGGAGATCATCGACGACATCAATATCCTGCGCCGCAATGCCAGTTGGGGCGATTGCGTTCCTGTCGGCATCGCCGATCGCGGTGTCGCGGACCGTTACGCGTTCAATCTACGGATGACGTGGAACAACTGGAGCACAGGCGCAGGCAACACCACGGCCGACTACCGGCTCGAGTTGGTGCGCTGGGCCGACCAGACCACCACACCCGCAGGCGCGGTGATGCCGGCCGGATGGGTCGTGGCGGCGCAGTCCGACAACGCGCAGACCGGCGCGTTCGGCCAGACTCCGTCGGAAGGGATCGATTACGCGGCGCCCGTGGCAGCAAGGACTGCTCGTTGCGACAATGTGCTGTCGGGCGCGGGGAGCATCGAAGGCAGCCGGTACGCGGGCGGCGGGATGTTCGGCGTGCGGATCGTCCGCAAGTCGCCCAATACGGCCAACTTCCTGCGCCTTTTCACCGATGACTACCAGCCGAGGTATTCGGTGTCCGATCGCTCGTTGATCGCGCCGGCGGATTCCGCCGACGTCATCAGCGTGGCGGCGCTGGCCGCGGCGACGTCCGGGCTCGAGGCCTATAGCTCGCGCGGCCCGATACTCGCCCCCGGCGGCGCGCCCACGACCACCCAGGCGGTGGGCAACGCCAAGCCCGACCTGGCTAATTTCGCCAACGTCGATACGGTGTCCTATGGCAATAACGCATTCAACGGCACCTCCTCGGCGACACCGCACGTCGCCGCTCTGGCCTTGCTTGGGCTTCAGCACCAGATGCAGCTGGCCAACGCGACAAAGCCGGCGCCGACGTCCGACGTGGTCACGTTGCAGCGACGTCGCAACGATCTGGCCGAAGCGACCTATGGATCGTTGCTGACGATCGCAGGCACGGGCGGAAACGATCTGGGGCCGGCCGGATTCGACAGTGGCTATGGCAGCGGCCGCTTGAAATTCCATGCGGCGTCGAAGTCGTGCTTCCTGTCGGTGCTGTACAGCGAGAGCAACCGCGCGCTGTTGCCGGCGCAAGCCAATCCGCTGCCGCCTGACCAGAAGAGCTACAGCCAGCTGCTGGCCCAAAGCAGCGAGGCGTGCGCGGCGCGTTGACGACATAGTCCGCCGGCCCCGGCCGCATCCGGCCGTTTCGAAGGCACCGGACTTTGGTCCGGTGCCTTTCTTTGTCGCGATGGCGCTTTAAGCGAGGCGGTATCCAACAGCCGTAAGTGATGCGTCGTGCTTGCCTCTGCCTGGCGATATTGCGTTACTTCGGTTCAGTGCATTCATCATCATCGACTTGGCGACGGGTCGCGCACCGCCGCGAGCGATCGACTTATCGACCCGCACATCGACTCGATATTCATCGGGTACGTCAGCGCGCATTTCCGCGCCTCTGGTTCCAGGAAAAACGTTTCGACCGGATTCGAACCCGCACTTGCGCCACGCGCGCGTCGATAACGGATCTCCATCGCGAATCGAATCCATCTCGCCTGCGAAAACAGGGTAGGGAGCCTGGCGCGCACCTGCGTTGATGCGCGCTGCGCGTAAGAAATCTTTATGAAATTTCGTGCTGTACGAATGCATATTGAGTGATGGGGGGGTGTAGTTCTTTTTGCGTTTGAGGATTGAGCGTGCCGAGAACGCCTCTCTCCCCACCCTTATCGGCGCGCCGCCATCGCTGTTCCATTTCTCCGCATCAAGGTCCGTATGCCTTGGCCGTGGCGGGCGCCTGCGCCCGGCGGCAGCGGGTGACCATGTCTGAAATCAGCATCAGGAATGAACGAATGAAGAAGATGTCTTCGAAGAAATTCGCCGTGCTCGGCCTCGCCGCCGCTTGCGCCACGGTGTTGGTGTGGTCGCGGCAGCAGACGCAGGCGCCGGATGCCGCGTCGGTCGGCGCGCTCGCCGGCGCCAACGCCGCCAGCGTCGCCGCCGGTTCGGTGTACGCCTCGATGCAGCCGGTGGCGATGAACGCGCCGACGCCGCGCAACGCCGCGCAAAGCAAGCTCGGCGCCGGCCAATTGTTGCAAGCGGTGCAGGCCTTGTCGCAATCGCAGAGCCAGAGCGGCGGCGCGTCCGCACCGTCGGCGTCTTCGCAGCGCGGCCCGGCGTATCGCGGCGCTTCGGTGGCCGAGCAGATCGCCGCGCTCGACCGCGCCGGCATTCCCTCGCGCTTTCGCGATGGCGAGAAGGTCAAGGTCAACGTCGATCTGTCGCTGACCTACGATCAAGTGCAGAACCCCAGCCTGCTCGACCGCGCGACCGCGTCGCTGCGCGAGACCTTGCTTGCCGCCGGCATGCAGGCGCATCAGATCAACGGCTCGCCGAGCATCGAAGCGTCGGTGCCGCTGGCGCGCCTGGAATGGGTCGCCGGCCTGCAGTCGGTCGCGCAGGTGTCGTTGATGACGATGTCGCAGACCACCGCCTTCAGCGACGGCGCCACCGCCAGCAACATCGATCAGCTGCGCTCGCTCGGCAATTACGATCAGCTCGCCGCCGGCTTGCGCAGGGAGCTCAACGGCGAAGGCCTGACCATCGCCATCGTGGATCACTTCAACAATCTCAACGGCGCGGTCCAGGCGCTGCAGGACGCCGCGGAGTGGCCGCAGAACAGCGACGTCGAAGCCGACAAGCTGACCCTGACCGCGTCCACCAGCGGCGCCTTCGGTTATCGCGGCGCGGCGCACGGCAACGCGGTCACCGAAATCGCCTACGACATCGCGCCATCGGCCAAATTCCGCCTGTACGACAACACCGGCGCCGCCGACTGGGTCAGCGCGATCCAGGACGCGGCCAATCTCAACGCGCAGAACGTGGCGCAGGGCGAGCCGCGCGCGCAGGTCATCACCGCGTCGCTGGGCTTCAACCTCGCCGCGCCCGGCGACGGCACCGGCACCGGCAGCGATCTCAAGGGCCTGTACGACGCCATCGACGCGGCCAAGAACAACGGCGTGATCGTGCTCAACGCCGCCGGCAACGAGGCGCAGGTGCATTGGGACGACGATAGCACCGCCGGCGCGGGCGTCAACGTGCTGCAGGATTTCCTGGTCGGCAATGTCGGCGCCAACGGCGCGGCGATCGTGGAAAGCATCAATCCGCTGACCATCGGCGGCCGCTACGACGGCTGCATCCCGGTCGGCGCCAGAACCCAGAAGGACCGCGACACCTTCGAGTTCAACCTGTGGCTGGGCTGGAACGACTGGACCAGCGCGAACAACACCACCAACGCCGACTACCGGCTGGAGCTGGTGCGCTGGGCCGACGCGGTCACCCGCAACGGCCGCGTGGTCACGCCGGCCGGCTGGGTCGCGGTGGCGCAATCGGATTTCGCCCAGACCGGCGCCGCCGGTCAACAGCCGCTGGAATTCATTTCCTACCAGGCGCCGGCTGCGACCAGGACCACCGCCTGCAATGCGCAGGGCTTCGACCCCGCGCGCTTCGCCGGCGGCGGCAAGTTCGGCGTGCGCATCACCCGCAAGACCGCGGGCGTGAACAACTTCCTGCGCCTGATGAACTCGGGCTACAACTTCCAGTACGCGCAGACCGCGCGTTCGCTGATCCATCCGGCCGATGCGGCCAGCGTGATCACGGTGGCGGCGCTGGATGCGGCGACCTCCAATCTGGAAGCCTACAGCTCGCGCGGCCCGGTCCTCGGCGCCGGCGGCGCGCGTCCGGCCGGTCAGGCCGCGGGCAACGCCAAGCCCGACCTGGCCAACTTCGCCAACGTCGATACGGTGTCTTACGGCGATAACGCCTTCAACGGCACGTCCTCGGCGACGCCGCATGCGGCCGCGCTCGCGCTGCTGGGTCTGCAGCATCAGCGTCAGCTGACCGACGCCACCGTGCCGGCGCCGTTGCCGGCCGATGCCACCGCGCAGCAGAAGGCCGAACGCGCGGCCTTGCTCACGCAGCGCAACGTCAACCTGGCCGATGCCACCTACGACGCGCTGGTCTATGTCTCCAGCACCGGCGGCAACGACCTGGGCGATGCCGGCTTCGACGCCAGTTACGGCAACGGACGCCTGAAGTTCCACGCCAACGCCGAGTCGTGCTTCCTGTCGGCGACCTACGATGCGAAGTATCGCTCGCTGCTGCCCGCGCAGGCCTCGCCGCTGCCGGCCGGACAGAAGAGCTACGAGCAACTGCGCATCGACAACAGCGCTACCTGCGCCGCGAACTGACGCGGCCCGGCCTTCGCCGCGGACTCGCGGCGAAGGCTTCCCCCATGCACCGGGCCTTGCGCCCGGTGTTTTCATTTTCTCGGTCGCGGTTGATCGCCGATGGCGCCGCGCAATGCCGCGCTGCAGCGCAAACAAGTCTTGCGCGCGCTCACCCAAGCTCACGAACGCACTACCCGGGCTAACCGTTTTCGCCGCCGGTCCGGCTTGCGTGTTGCGTGCCGCCCGAACCAAGAACGCAATCCTCGCGGGCCGCAGGACAGCGTTTTCGCGCGCAAGGCAAAGAAAGTCCGGATATTTTCCTTCTGCCATGCGCGTCGCATTTTCGCCTCGCGCCGGTCGGTAGCGTCCGACCCCGACGCGAAGCAGCCAGCGATTCGATCGCCAGCCACCGTACTTCGGCCTGCGTTCCTTTGTGCGTCCGCGCTCGCGCGGACGGCTGCCTGCATCGCGACCCGGCGACTCTCTCGCTTCGGTCCATCAGAACACAGGACAGGCCATGAATCATCGATACCGCTCCGGCCCGCCGTTGCGCACACCGCTGGCCGCGACAGCGCTGGTGTTAGCGCTCGCCGCGTGCACCGACAGCCATCTTCGGCCCGAGCCGCACGACACCCTGTCGCGCGCCGACATCGGCAACCATGCGCAAAGCGCCGACGCGTTGCCGTTGCCGCCGTTGAGTTCGACGATTCCGCTCGAAATCAGCGTGCCGCAGCAAAAACCGAATCTGCAGGATCTGCAGGACGATTTCGATCTGTTCTCATGGCAGTCCTTCGTCGCGGTGAACTGGCCGGCCGGACCCGACGGCAATCCCAAGCTGGGCGCGAGCATCGGTCCGGACGTGCCGACGGTGTGGGAGAACTGGAAGGAAAGCCGCGACATCTTCCTGCCCGGCGGCGCCACGCCGCCGCCGTGGGGCCAGGACCCGCCGCCGCCGGACGTGTGCAAGGGCCAGGGCGCCGCCACCTTGAACCTGACCCAGATCGGTAAGACCCCGAACGTACTCGACGAAAGCGGCGAGCCGTTCGAGACCGGTCCGCTGATCGACCAGAACGGCCAGTACGTGCGCTTCGCGATCATGGCCAATCAGGACATGTTCAACACCATCGTCAGCGATGGCCTGTACAGCAAGGCCGGCCAGGCCAGGTTCGCCCAGCCGGCCAATTTCGCCCAGCCCAAGGGCTCGAAGAATGTCGGCGCGATCATGATCAAGTCGTCGTGGAAGGTGATGGGCGCCAACGACGATGTCAGCCGCTTCCATACCATCCAGGCGCTGGTCTACACCAATCCGGGCGAACACGAGGGCATCGCCGCCGCGTGCAAGCGCCAGACCGTGGGCCTGGTCGGCTTGCATATCGCGCACAAGACCGCCGACGAGCCGCAGTGGGTGTGGTCGACGTTCGAGCACGTGGACAACGTGCCCAGCCAGGGCGAGCCGATCGACAAGCCGCATTACAACTTCTACGACAAGAACTGCACGAAGAACTGCGACGCCAACGAGCCGCCGCCGCGGCCGTGGAATCCTAACGCGGCCTATACCCAGCCGACCCAGGTGGTGCGCGAGATCCCGCTGACCGCATCGACCAAGGCGCTCAATGCGCGTTATCAGGCGGCGCTGCGGAAGAACTATCCCGGCACGGTGTGGGCCAACTACGAGCTGATCAGCACGCAGTGGCCGACCAACGCCAGCAATCCAACCGATCCCACCGGCAATCCGGCGCCGAGCTTCCTCGCCAACGCGACCTTGGAAACCTACATCCAGGGCAAGGTGCCGCAGACCTCGTCCAGCTGCACGGCCTGCCACAACAACGCGACCATGACCAACGGCCTGAGCTCGGATTTCACCTATCTGCTGCAGCGCGCGCAATAAGGAGAACGGCATGATCGATTACATGGAGTACTTCATCCGCCTCAGCGTCGGGCTGACCGGGTTCACCCGCGATGCGATCGCGCCGCGGATCGATCAGATCGACATCAAGACCGTGTACCTGCAGGTGTTCCGCGACAATCTGGCCAATGGCATGGCCGACCAGATCATCGCGAAGTATTACGGCCTGAACGAGGCCGAGGGCGGCCAGGACAAGAACCAGGAAGCCATCGCCGGCGCCTTGCTCGACGGCACCGATCCCGACGAAGTGCTGGCTCTGCGCCAGTTGATCTACCTGTGGTACATGGGCGCGTGGCCGACGGTGCTGTACGACCAGTCGCCGACCCGCGGCCAGACCTTCAGCGCCGTCGTCTCGGCCACCAGCTACACGCAAGGGCTGGTATGGCGAGTGATGCAGTCGCATCCGATGGGCAGCTCCAACTACACCTACGGCTATTGGGCGAGCCCGCCGCCGCCGCTGCAGGCTTATCTGGAGAACCCGGCATGAGCATCACCGTCCCCGCGAACGGTTTCGACGTGGTGATCGTGGGTTCGGGCATTTCCGGATCGATCATCGCCTATCAACTCGCGCTCAAGGGCAAGCAGGTGCTGATCCTGGAAGGC
Source organism: Lysobacter gummosus (assembly GCF_001442805.1). Taxonomy (NCBI): domain Bacteria; kingdom Pseudomonadati; phylum Pseudomonadota; class Gammaproteobacteria; order Lysobacterales; family Lysobacteraceae; genus Lysobacter; species Lysobacter gummosus. The sequence goes on from NZ_CP011131.1 coordinate 630,849, forward strand.
GGCCCGCCCGTGCCTAAGAGCCGCGAAGCCTACATGCAGACCTTCTTCACCGCCAACGCGAAGACGCCCGAGTCGCCGTATCCGCCGACCATGCAGGGCCCGGCGGGCAAGGGCAATCCGCTGGGGCAACCCGATCCGGCTTCGCTCAACACCCCGCGCTACACCGTGCTGCAGATCAACGCCTGGCAGAAGCCGCTGCAATGCTATTTCGTCTACGGCGCGCAGACGGCCAGGCGCGCCGACGACCCGGACATGCAGTTCGCTTTCGGCAGTTCCTACGAGCGCGTCGCCGGCGGCACCACCTGGCATTGGCTGGGCACCTCGCTCAATCATCTGCCGAACGATTTCCAGCTCAGGACCAAGTACGGCCAGGGCGTGGACTGGCCCGGCGGCGCGCAGTTCTACCAGAACCTGCTGCCGTACTACCGCCTGGCCACCGAGGTGATCGGCGTGTCGTCGGACAAGCCGCCGATGGTCGATCTGTACAAGACCTTCGATGTCGAACCCGGCGGCGATTACGGACCCAACTACGACTATCCGATGCCGGGCATCGTGCCGTCGTTGAACGACGTGCTGTACCAGCAGAAGGTCACGTCCTTGAGCGTGGACGGCATCGGGCTGTTCGTCACGCCCACGCCGCAGGGGCGCAATTCGCGTCCGGGCAAGCGCCGCCAATGCGCGGGCAACACCAACTGCATTCCGATCTGCCCGATCCAGGCCAAGTACGACGGCACCGTGACCCTGGCCCAGGCGCTGCAGACCGGCAACGTGCAGATCCAGTATCAGACCGTCGCCAACAACATCCGCCTGCAGGGCGATCAGGTCAGCGGCATCGACTATCTGACTTACGACAGCCAGACCGGGCCGTCCACCGGCAGCGGCACCGCGGTCGGCAAGCGCTACGTGCTGGCCGCGCACGCGATCGAGACGCCGAAGCTGCTGCTGATGTCCAATCGCAATCCCGGCTTCGCCAACGGCGTGGCGAACAGTTCCGATCAGGTCGGCCGCAATCTGATGGACCACGTGATGTATCTGGCCTGGGGCATGTCCAAGGACCCGATCTACGCCTTTCGCGGGCCGCTATCGACCTCGGGCATCGAGTCGCTGCGCGACGGCGCCTTCCGCAGCCAGCGCGCCGCGTACCGCATCGAGATCGGCAACGAAGGCTGGAATTGGGCCACCAACGATCCCAATACCACGCTGGCCGATTTCGTGTTCGGCCAGAACAACACGCAGTTGAACGGCGATTCGGTCAACCAGCAGGGCAAGACGCTGCGGTTCGACCCTTCGCTGCCGGCTTTCAGCAAGCTTTACGGCTCCAGGCTGGTGGCCACGCTCAACGGCGTGTACACGCGGCAGTTGCGCCTGGGCTATCTGATCGAGCAGTTGCCCGATCCGGACAATCGCGTGCAGTTGTCCAGCGTCTACAAGGATCACCTGGGCCTGCCGCGTCCGCAGGTGACTTACCGCATCCGCGAAGACTATGTGCGCAAGGCATTCGCATCGGCGAAGGAGGCTTCGACGCGGATATTCGCCGCGCTCGGCGCGACGGAGTACACCCAGGTGCCGGCGGCGCCGGTGTTGAGCGGGGTGGACGCCTCGCCGACCACCTTCCAGTACCAGGGCAACACGTACAAATTCTACGGCGCGGGCCACATCATCGGCACCTATCGCATGGGAACCGACTCGAAGCATTCGGTGGTCAACGCGCGTCAGCAGTCCTGGGACCATTCCAATCTGTACCTGGTCGGCAGCGGCGTTTTCCCGTCCACCGCCACCGCCAACCCGACCTTGACCATCGCCGCGCTGGCCTTGCAGGCGGCGGACCATATCCTCAGCGACCTCGGCTGACCCCACCGGGACGCAGGATGCTGCAGGGAGGGCAGGGGAGGCCGCGTCCGGGGAGGACGCGGCCTCGTTGTGTTTGCGGCTGCGCGATTGTGTTGTGGGAGGGAGTTGCAGTGGGAGGGAGCTTTAGCCCCGATGCTTTTCGATCAGCGGCAGCAGAGCCCTGATGGCTTTAAAAGCGCCTGGAAACGGGGTTGGGATTCGAATCGGCCGAGACAAAGGCATCGGGGCTAAAGCTCCCTCCCACAAAAGCCTCCTCCCACAACAGACCTCCCACAACGGCCTCCTCCGCAAAATTCACTGCACCGCGCGCAACAACCGCTCGGCCACCGCGCGCAGTTCCGGCCGCCGCTCGCCGGCGTCGACCAGTTCGAACTCCACTCCGGTCAGCGCCAGCAGCGCGAGTATTTCCTCCGGGGTTTCGCCGCGCACGTGCAGCAGGCAGGAGTGTTCGTCGATGTGTTCGAGCACGCCGCACCACGGCGGCAGCGACGCGGTCAGCGACTCGGCCGAGCCGCGCAGTCTGGCGCGCACGGTCGGCCCGTGCAGAGGCTGGCTGATCGCCCGCTGCACATACGCGGCCACATCTTCCGGGAACACGCGCGGGACGAACCCGCCGCCGCCGCAACGCGCGGCCTGGATGCGGTCGGCGCGGAACAACCGCCAGTCCTCGCGGCTGCGGTCCCAGGCCAGCAGGTACCAGCGGCGGCCGCTGCTGACCAGGCGCAAGGGTTCGATCGTGCGCCGCGTGGCGCGGCCGCCGCGATCGTTGTAGTCCATCTCGATCAGCAGGTGGTCGCGGCAGGCGCCGGCCAGTTCGGTCAGGGTCTCGACGTCGGGGCCTTCCTCGCGCTGCTTCAACGACACGGTCACCGAATACAGCGCGCTGACCCGGCGCCGCAGCCGCGCCGGCAGGAGTTGGTCGAGCTTGCCGAGCAGGCCGACCGCGGTGTCTTCGATCCGCGCCACGCTGGCGGTGGCGCTGCGCAGCGCCACCACCATCGCCACCGCCTCGTCGTCGTCGAGCAGCAGCGGCGGCAGCGAGGCGCCCGCGGCCAGCCGGTAGCCGCCGCCCACGCCGGTGGAGGCCTGCACTGGATAGCCGAGTTCGCGCAGGCGATCGACATCGCGGCGCACGGTGCGCGCATCCACTTCCAGCCGCTCGCACAGGTCGGCGCCGGTCCAGTGGCGGCGCGATTGCAGCAGCGACAACAGACGCAGCAGTCGGGTCGAGGTCTTGAGCATGGGGCCCAGTCTAAAACCTATTGAGGACAGAAACTGTCCTCAATGGATCGTATCCTGTATTCGTCCCGGGGCGATCCGCCCCCGCTATCGGAGAGAGCCCAGATGACCGTCCAGACCTACCAGGCCAGCTGCCACTGCGGCGCCATCCGTTATGAAGTCGATCTCGACCTGGAGGCCGGCACCGGGCGCTGCAATTGCTCGATGTGCAGCAAGCTGCGCAAGTGGGGCGCGCTGGTGAAGCCCGATGCGTTCCGTCTGCTCAGCGCCAAGCCGGAAGATGTCGGCACTTACCAGTTCGGCACCTTCAGCGGCACCTACCACTTCTGCAAGCACTGCGGCGTGCATGCCTACGGCAGCGGCGATCTGGAAGTGCTCGGCGGCAAGTACTACTCGGTCAATGTCGCCTGCCTGGACGTGGATCACCAGGTGTGGGCGGCGGCGCCGGTCAAGTACATGGACGGTCTGAACAACAACTGGTTCGAAACGCCGAAGGTGACCGCGCATATGTGAGTGCCGGCGCATCGGGGCGACCGCGGCCGCGGCACCGCCCCGCATGCGAACATGCGCGCACTTCCGATTCGCTTCCGTCATGGACACCAACGCCGTAAAGAAACATTGCCGCGCCTATCCCGGCGCGGAAGAAAGCCTGCACGGCGCGCCGTCGAACATCCTGGTCTACAGCGTGGGCGGAAAATTCTTCGCCTACTTCAAGACCAGCGAGCCCGAGCGCTGGCGTTTCAGCTTCAAGACCTCCTCCGACCGCTTCCTCGAACTCACCGGCATCCCCGGGGTCAAGACCGCGCGCTTCATGGGCCGCTATCACTGGGTGACCGTGGTCGATGTGCGCAGCCTGCCCGCGGAGTATCTGCGCGAGTTGATCGATTGGTCGTACCGGCGCGCGCTCGGCAATCTGAGCCGCAAGCGCCAGGCCGAGGCCCTGGCCGATGCCAGCCAGGCGCAGCGCCTCAGGCTGGCGCCGATCGCGCCGCCGAAAGCTCGCCCAAGACTTTTAGCGCAGCGTCCACCCGTGCATCGAGTGCGTGGCCGTAGTTGAGCCGCAGGCAGTGGCCGTGGCCGCGATGCGCGGAGAAGATCGGCCCCGGCGCGATGCTGATGCCGCGCTGCGCGGCCTGGCGCTGCAAGGCCAGTGCGTCGCGATCGGGCGGCAGTTCGATCCACAGGAAGTAACCGCCATCCGGCCGCGTCACTCGCGTACCGCTGGGGAAATAGCGCGCCACCGCTTCCAGGTACGCGGCCTGCTGTAGCCGCAAGGTCTGGCGCAGGCCGCGCAGATGGCGCTCGTAGCCGCCGCGCTGCAGGTAACGCGCGATCGCCAGCTGCGCCGGCACGCAGGTGGCCAGGGTGTTGGTGAGTTTGAGCCGCGCCACGCGCTGGGCGTAGCGGCCGGGCGCGGCCCAGCCGATGCGGTAGCCCGGCGCCAGTGTTTTCGAAAACGACGAGCAGTGCAGCACCAGTCCGCGCGTGTCGAAGGCCTTGGCCGGCAATGGACGGCGCGCACCGAAGTGCAGCTCGCCGTAGACGTCGTCCTCGATCAGCGGCAGCTCGTGCCGCGCCAACAGTTCGACCAGCTCGCGTTTCTTCGCCTCGGGCATGCTCGCGCCGAGCGGATTCTGGAAGCTGGTCATCAGCCAGCAGGCCTTGGGCGCGTGGCGGCGGATCGCGGCGTCGAGCGCGCCGAGTTCGACGCCTTCGCGCGGATGGGTCGGTACTTCCACCGCATGCAGGCCGTGGCGCTCCAGCGTCTGCAGCGCGACGTAGAAGCACGGCGATTCGACCAGCACCGCGTCGCCGGGACGGGTGGTCGCGGCGATGCACAGGTTCAGCGCTTCGATCGCGCCGTTGGTGACGACCAGATCGTTGATGCCCAGCTCCACCTCGCCGATGCGGTAGCGCAGGGCGATATGTCGGCGCAGTTCGGCGTTGCCCGGGGTCAGGTCGTCGACCGTGCTGCGCGGATCCAGATGCACGGCTTCGTGCGCCATCGCCCGGCCGAGTTTGGCCAGCGGAAACAGCGACGGACTCATGAACGCCGAACCCAGCGGCACGATGTCGCGCGCCATCGCCGATTCCAGCACTTCGAACACCAGCGCGCTGATGTCCACCGCGCGCGATTCGCCGTCGGGCGCGGACGCCGCGTCGGGTTCGGGCAACAGCGCGTGGACGTGTTCGCTGACGTAGTAGCCCGAACGCGCGCGCGGCCGCACCAGGCCTTGGGATTCGAGCAGGTAGTAGGCCTGGAACACGGTGGCCGGGCTGAGCTTGCGCGCCGCGCTGGCCTGGCGCACCGAGGGCAGGCGTTGGCCGGGGCGCAGCAGGCCCTGGCGGATGGAGCGGGCGATGTCGTCGGCCAGGGCCTGGTAGCGCTTCATGTGGGTTTGGCAGGTGTCGCGGTGGCTTGATCGAAGGGCGTCGGGGCTGAAGCCCCTCTTACGACAGCGTCTTGCCACGGGCCGGTGGCCGGCGCTTTCGAATCCCAAATCTCCAATCTCGGCCCCAACCGAGACTGATCTGGTTTTTCTTGCAGAATCTGAGTCTACGCAATCTGAGCAGGCAGGCGAACAATGGATCTCGCAGCCAAAGCTGCGCCATCGCCGCTACTCATCGCCATGAACCCGCAAGTCGAATTCAACCTCGCCCTGATCCTGTTCATCCCCTGGTTTTCGATCCTGGCCTGGCTGTTCTGGATCTATCCGCGCCAGCCGCGAGGCGGCGCGCGCACGCTGTTCGACAGCGCCAGCCTGATCCTGGCCACCGCGGCCGCGTTCTGGGGCATGCACTGGAGCATGCTCAACGCCGATCCGCAGGCCGGCGCGATCTGGAAACAGGTGCTGGCCACCTCGATCGCCTACGGCCTGTTCTTGCTGGTCATGACCACGGCGATCGCGCTGCGCTGGCGCTGGTTGCGCGGCCGCACTGCCTCTCCCGACACCACAGGCCCGCTCACGGGCAAGGTCGAATCATGAAACTGCTGTTCGTCGCCGCCTTCCTCGGCGTGATCCTCTACAACCTGGGCGCCGGCCTTTACTACATGCTGGTCGATAAGGGCACCAGCAAGCGCACGGTCAACGCGCTGACCCGGCGCATCGGTTTTTCGATCGCGCTGATCGCGCTGGTGATCGTCGGCATCGCCACCGGCGTGGTGCAGCCGCACGGCGTGGGCGCCTGAGCGCGGGTCATCGCCTGCGCTAAGCTGCGCCGATCCGACCGCAGCGACCGCCGATGACCGCCGCCCGCATCAAATCCAACGCCGACACCGCCGAGTATTACTTCGAAGAACGCTGCCACGTCGTGGAGTGCTGGAACAGCGCCGACGACGCGCAGACCTCGATCGCCCGCATCCGTGTCGAGCCGGGCGTAACGACCCGGCTGCATCGCCTGCGCGGCACCGCCGAGCGCTATGTGATCGTGCAAGGCCGCGGGCGCATGCAGGTCGGCGACATCGCGCCGGGCGAAGTCGGCCCGGGCGATGTGGTGTTTATTCCCGCCGACGCGTCGCAACGCATTACCAATCTCGGCGACGGCGATCTGATCTTCCTTGCGATCTGCACCCCGCGCTTCGTGCCCGAGTGCTACGACGACCTCGAACCGGAGGCGGCATGAGCGGATTGCGCGAGCGTTACCTGGGCTGCCTGCTCGGCCTGGCCTGCGGCGACGCGGTCGGCACCACGGTGGAGTTCCGCAGCCGCGGCAGTTTCGAACCGCTGACCGACATGGTCGGCGGCGGGCCGTTTTCGCTGCGCGTGGGCGAGTGGACCGACGACACCTCGATGGCGTTGTGCCTGGCGGCGAGCCTGATCCATTGCCGCGGTTTCGACGCGCGCGATCAGATGAATCGCTACTGCAACTGGCGCGATCACGGTTACCTGAGCAGCAACGGCGAGTGTTTCGACATCGGCGCGACGGTGAGCGCGGCCTTGGACCGTTATCGCCGGAGCGACGATCCCTATGCCGGCGACCCCGGCCCGCGCGCGGCCGGCAACGGCGCGCTGATGCGATTGGCGCCGGTGCCGATGCTGTGGCGACGCGATGCGGAACTGGCGCGGCATTACGCGGCCGAATCCACCCGCACTACCCACGGCGCCGCGGAAGCCCTGGATTGCTCGCGTTTGTTCGCCAGCCAAGTGCGCGCCGCGCTGATGGGCGCGGGCAAGGAAGCGGTGCTTACGCCGGCGATGACGCCGCCGGACAGCGACAAAGTCGCGGCGATTCATGCGCGCGCTTATGCGGGGAAGGTCGAGAGCGAGATCGTGGGGTCGGGTTACAGCGTCGCCTCGTTGGAAGCGGCGTTGTGGTGTTTCCTGCACACCGATTCGTTCGAGGCGGCGATTCTGCGCGCGGCCAATCTGGGGGACGACGCCGATACCACCGCGGCGATCTGCGGTCAGGTGGCTGGCGCTTACTACGGCGTCGATGCGATTCCGCGCGGGTGGCTGGACAAGTTGGTGATGCGCGAGCAGATCGTGACGATGGCGGAGACGTTGCTGGATCTTTCCGAGCATCCGGAAGCGTTTGAAATTCGCCCCCTTTGAAAAAGGGGGCTGGCGCCTGGGGTGATTTGTTTCGAAGTGAGCGCTTAGTGCGCCGGGGGATTTGCTTTTCGCGTGAGGCTTGAAGCTGCGCGGTCAAAAGCGAATCCCCCCTGCCCCGCTTTTTCAAAGGGGGGAACAGCAAAGGCAGGGTGAGGGCGGTACACACACGAAGTCGCCAATAAATTCGCCCCCTTTGAAAAAGGGGGCTGGCGCCTGCGTTGATCGGTTTTGAAGTGAGCCCTCAATGCGCCGGGGATTTGCTTCTCGCGTGAGGCTTGAAGCTGCGCGGTCAAAAGCGAATCCCCCCTGCCCCCCTTTTTCAAAGGGGGGAACAGCAAAGGCGAAGGCAGGGCGAGAGCGGTAACACACGAAGCGGTCGATAAAATTCGCCCCCTTTGAAAAAGGGGGGCTGGCGCCTGCGTTGATCGATTTCGAGGTGAGCCCTCAATGCGCCGGGGGATTTGCTTCTCGCGTGAGGCTTGGAGCTGCGCGGTCAAAAGCGAATCCCCTCCCTAGCCCCCTTTTCAAGGGGGGGAACAGCAAAGGTCCCATCAAGCCGCAGTCACATCCCGCAACTCCCACCCGCTGCCCGCCAGCAAGCGCAGGCGATGCTTGAGCACCGTGCCCGACAACGCCGTCACCGCGACCAGGTCCATGCGCAGGTCCCGCTGCTCGCCCTGCACGGTCGCGTTCGGATCCGTCGCACCCAGGCTCGCATCGACTTCGTCCGGTTCGGGCTGCTTCGCGCGCCAGCGTTCGAACAGCGCGTCGCCGCGCAAGGCCGCTTGCAATTGCGAGGCGAAGCCCTCGGCGCTGACCGCGGTGAACGACAGGTCGGCGTCGCTGCCGCGCGCGCGTTCGCCGTCGGGGATGCTGAGGTAATAGCGAGTGGCCATCGGATGTCTCGGCAAAAGAATGGCGTTCAGGGTAATAAGCCCAGCATACGCCGGGCGTGAATGCGGCGTTGCCGGATCGGAATTCTGCCGGCCGAGGTCGCGGTTCGCTCGCTCAGGCCGGCCATCGTCGAACCCGGCGGTCAATCCTCCTCGCCGTCGTGCGCCTGATGCGGTCCATGGCCCTTGGGGCAGTGACACACCGAGGTCGGGCCGAATTCCACGCCGAAGGTCTGGCCGTCGCGATGACGCTGCCAATAGAACTTCGGCGCCTTCTCGGCGCGGTTGCCCAGTTCGGCCATGTCGGCATCGACGTCGAACAGACGCCCGTCCACCATCACATAGCGCGTGTCGATGGTCGCGCGGATGTTCTCCAGCGGATTGCTGTTGAGCACGACCAGATCGGCCTTCTTGCCGGTCTCCAGCGAACCCAGCTGCCTGGACAGGCCCAGATAATCCGCGCCGTCGATGGTCGCCGCGCGCAGCGCTTCGAAATTGCTCATGCCGCCCTGGGTCAGCATCCAGATTTCCCAGTTCGCCGACAGGCCCTGCAACTGGCCGTGGCCGCCGATCTGGATCTTGACGCCGGCATCGCGCAGCTTTTTCACCGACTTGGCGACCTGGATATGCCAGTAGTCCCAGTCCGGCGCGGTCTCGCGGCGGATCGAGCGCGCATCCAGGGTCTCGCGCGGGAAGAAGCGGTTGAGCTTCTTGTCTTCCCAGACGTTGTCGCGCGCATACCACCAGTACTCGCCCGACAGACCGCCGTAGCTGACCACCAGCGTCGGCGTGTTGCGCACGTCGGTCTGCTTCCACAACTCGACCACGTCCTTGTACAGCGGCGCGACCGGGATGTTGTGCTCGATGCCGGTGACGCCGTCGAGGATCATTGGCAGGTTGTGGTTGAAGGTCGATCCGCCTTCCTCCACCACCAGCATGTTCAACTCGCGCGCGGCCTGATTGATCTGCTGGTGCTGTTCGCGCCGCGGCTGGTTGTAGCTCTTGACCGAGAACGCGCCGTTGGCCTTCATCCGGCGCAGATGGCTGCGCGCGTCGTCGAGCGAGTTGATCACCGCCTTGAAGTCGCCGTCGGCGCCGTACAGGATCGTGCCGGTGGAGAACACGCGCGGGCCGACCATCTTGCCGGCCTTGAGCAGTTCGGCTTCGGAGAACACGAACTCGGTGGTCGCCGAGGGATCGTGCATGGTGGTGATGCCGAAGGCCAGGTTGGTGTAGTAGGCCCAATTCTGCTGCGGCACCACGCCCTGGCCGAAGTGCGCGGCGTGCGCGTGCACGTCCACGTAACCGGGCACGATGGTCTTGCCGGTGGCGTCGATCACGCGCGCGCCGGCCGGCACGGGCACCGAGGCGCTGGCGCCGACGGCGACGATCTGATCGCCGCGCACGACCACGGTGCCGTCTTCGATCACGTCCTGGCTCTTCTCCGCATCGCGCATCGTCACCACGCGCGCATGGGTGAAGGCGACCGTGTCCTGCGGCGTGTAGACCGGCACCTGCAGGCCGACCCGGATGCCCGGTTCGTCGGCCGAGGGCTTGGCCAGCGTCGCCGGCGCGCCGGGCAGGAACGAGAACGCCTGATTGAGCGGGCGCGAGTAGTAACGATCGCCCACCATCCAGTGCAGCGACTTGGAATCGGCCGCCCAGTGCAGATAGCTGCCGACGTCGGCGCTGACCTGCGCGACCGGCAGCGCCTTGCTGTCCTTGCTCAGTTCCACCGAACTGCCGGCGGTCATCAGCGGCGCGACGTAAGCGTTGAACAACTCGGTGAACGCCACCCACTTGCCGTCCGGGCTGATGCTGACCGAATCGACGTACTTGAGGTTGAAGACTTCGCGCTCGTCCTCGCCGTTGAGGCCGACCGACATCAGCTTCTTCTTCATGCCGCCGCCGCTGAGGTAGTACACGCGGGTGCCGTCGGCGCTGAACTGCGGTGACTCGCCGCTGGTGGCCACGCGCAGCGGGCGACTACCGTCGGCGTTCATCACGTAGATGCCGCGATCCATCGACCACAGGCTGCCGGTGAGGCCGCCGCCGCCGGTCTTGGAATAGACGATGCGGCGCCCGTCGGGCGAGAAGCGCGGGCTGTAGTAGAAGCCTTTCTCCTGCGTCAGCCGCTTGCCGCCGCCGCCGTTGGCGCCGGTGACGTAGATCATGCTGAGCGCTTCGTCGGACCAGGTCGTGTACAGCAGTTTGCTGCCGTCGGCGCTGAAGCTGGGCTGGTATTCGTAGAGGTTGTCGTTGCCGGTCAGGCGCTCGGGCTTGCCGTCGGGCAGGCGCTTGCGCCACAGCTGGCCGACCGCGTGGAAGATCAGGGTCTTGCCGTCGGCGCTGGTGGCGACATCGCGGATCATCTTCGGATCGAAGCGGCCGGCGTCGAGGGTCTGTTCGAAACGCAGCGGCTGCGCCACGGTCTGTTCGACGTTGGCGGTGAAGGCGATCGGCTCGTGCTTGCCGTCGGCCATCGACACCCGCCACAGCTTGCCCTGGGCCCAGATCACCACCGATCTGGAATCCGGCGTCCAGGCGAAATTCGCGTACGGGCCGAAGATCGCCCAGGCTTCCTGCATGTCGTGCGAGAGCCCGTCCCACACCGGCCGCGCTTCGCCGCTGGCCAGGTCGAGCACGTGCAGCACCGACTTGTCGCGGATGCGCTTGACGAAGGCCAGCGACTTGCCGTCGGGCGAGGGCTGCGGACGCACCGCGCCGCCGGCGGTGTCGATCACCGTCGCGGTCTTGCCGCTGGCGCGTTCCAGGCGCTTGATCGCGTAGATGGTGTCGTGGGGGTTCTTGTTGTACTGGAAGCTCGGGCCGGCGGTGACGTCTTCGGAGTAATAGACATAGCGGCCGTCGGGCGATACCGCCGGTTCGCCCAGGTCCTGTTGGTCGTTCTTCTGCTTGGTCAGCTGCAGACCGCCGCCGCCGCCGGCGGCGTGATAGATCCACAGCTCGCCGGCGCCGAGCGAGCGTTCGCCGGTGAAATGCTTGCGCCCGACCAGGAACTGGCCGTCGGGCGTCCAGGCCGGGTTGTTGAGCAGGCGGAAGTCTTCCTTGGTCACCGCGGTGGGATTGCTGCCGTCGGCCCGCATGCGCCACAGGTTGTTGCCGCCGCCGCGGTCGGAGGTGAAGGCGATCTCGCGGCCGTCGGGCGAGAAGCGCGGCTGCACGTCCCAGGCCGGGCCGCTGGTGATGCGGCGCGCCTGGCCGCCGCCGGTCGGCAGCAGGTAGATGTCGCCGAGCAGGGAGAAGGCGATCTCGCGGCCGTTGGGGGCGACGTCCAGGTCCATCCAGGTGCCTTCGTCGGTGTCGAAGCGCACCGTCTTGGTCTGGCCGTGCGGCGCGCTGACGTCCCACTTCTTCTCGTCCTTGTCGCCGGGTTTGCTCGCGCCCTTGGCGGTCTGGACCGAGGCGCGGGCCGGATCGGTGCCGGCCGGCTTGAGAGCGTCCTGCTCGAGTTGCGCGGCCGGCTTGTCGCCGTCTTTCTTTTCCTGCGGCGCGGGCTGCGGCGGAGTCTGGGCGAGGGCCGGGGCGGCGAGCGCGCTGGCGAGCGCGAGGACGAGCAAGCGGTGACGGGTCATCGGAGCGGCTACCTGGACGGACAAAGTCCGCAGGCTAACCCGGCCGATGGTGCGGGGGCCTGGGCTGGAAGTCGTGTTTGGGGAGAGACTTCAGGGCGATCTTCCCAGGGCGTCAGTCCGGCGAGGCGAGTTTTGCTTTGCTTCGGCGGAGCCGAATATCCAGAGGCTTCAGCGCGATCTTCCGAGGTAGTCATTCCCGCGAAGGCGGGAATCCAGAGTCTTCAGCGCCATCCCTCCAGACCGTCATTCCCATGAAAGCGGGAATCCAGAGACTTCGACGTCATCCTTCAAGAACGTCATTCCCGCGAAGGCGGGAATCCAGAGTCTTCAGCGTCATCCCTCCAGAACGTCATTCCCATGAAAGCGGGAATCCAGGGACTTCGACGCCATCCTTCAAGAACGTCATTCCCGCGAAGGCGGGAATCCAGAGTCTTCAGCGCCATCCCTCCAGACCGTCATTCCCATGAAAGCGGGAATCCAGAGACTTCGACGTCATCCTCCAAGAACGTCATTCCCGCGAAGGCGGGAATCCAGAGTCTTCAGCGTCATCCTTCAAGAACGTCATGCCCGCGAAGGCGAGAATCCAGAGCCTTCAGCATCATCTTTCCAGAACGTCATTCCCGCGAAAGCGGGAATCCAGCGACTTCAGGCGTTCTCGCGCGAAAGTCCCTGGATTCCCGCTTTCGCGGGAATGACGGTAGGTGAGGACGCTGTTGCCGATTGCCGATTGCCGATTGCCGATTGCCGATTCCGACTCCCGACTCCCGACTCCCGAATCCCGAATCCCGACTCCCGAATCCCGAATCCCGACTCCCGACTCCCGAATCCCGAATCCCGAATCCCGAATCCCGAATCCCGAATCCCAATCACCCCTCAAAATCCGCCTTCTCCGCCGCAAAGCCCAGCGCCAGCGCGCCCTTGCCGATATTGACCATGCCGGTCAGGCTCATCACGCTCTCGAACAGTTCGACGTTGTTGTTGCGACAGGCCACGCGCAAGGTTTCGTAGCCGGGCAGGCTATGCAGTTCGGCCAGTTCGCCGCCGTAGCTCAGGCACACGGTCGGGGTCAGCAATCCCTCGTTCCCGTTGCCGGCGGCTTTTCGCGCGGCGAATTCCAGCAGCTTCCTTACCGCATTCTCGTAACCCTTGACCTTGGCCACCGGCCCGGTCTCGCCGCGGTTGCAATGCAGGATCGGCTTGATGTCCAGCGCCGTGCCCAAGGTCGCGCTGAGGAAACTCACGCTGCGATCGCCGCGATGGCGAGTGCGCGCGCGCAGGTAGTTGAGATCGCGCGGAATCAAATAACCATGCGTGCGCAACGCAATATGTTCGAGCCGGGCGCGGATCTTCGGCGGGCCTTCGCCGGCCTCGCGCAGCCGCACCGCTTCGACCGCGGTGATGCCTTGCGCCGCGAACAGGTTCAGCGTGTCGATCACCCGCAACGAGAACGGCGTGTTGATGCCGGCCGCGCTGCGCACCGGGCGGTAGTCGTTGAGGATCGCGAAGCTGGCCTGATTGGCGTTCTCGTAGATCGGACTACGGGTCTTGGTGATCGTCATGCAGAACACGTAGTCGTAATCGATCGACAACTGGCTGACGAACAAGTCGCGTATTTGTTGCACGCTGAACGGCATGGTCTCGGCCTCGAAGCCGCGATCGGCCAGATGCGCATGCAGGAACTGCAGCGTGGCTTGTTCGTTACGGTGATCGGCGAGTACGGCCTGACCGATGCGCACAGTGACCGGCAACAGACGGATGTCGTTTTGTTGCAGGTAGTCCAACGGCAGATCGCAAGCGGAGTCGACGACGATTCCAATGCGCATGGGTCCCCCCCGGGTCTTGGCGCGTGGTTATCGAATGTTTCCGCAGCATACCGTTTCGCGATGTGTGTCACGCAAGAATGCGCTTACCCGGCGCCGGCCTCGTTCAGGCCCGGCGTTGCACTCCTACCGGCAGCTGCTTGAGCCGTTGCATTTCAGGATCTTCAAGCCAATCGGGGTGTTGCAGTGCGTCAAGGGCGAAATCGTGTGCGTCGTTGCCCCAGAACAACTCATTACCAATACTCAACGTAGGCACGCCGAAGACACCGGCCAACAAAGCCGATTCAGTGTTCGCGCGCAGGGCCGCCTTGGTCTGATCGCTGCCGATTGCGCCGATTTCGACTCCCAGCGCGGCGACGACCGGGTTCAGGGCCTCGATGCTGTCGCCGGCCTGTCCTTGCGTCCAGATCCAATCGAAGATCGCATCCACCGCCTCGGGCGTGTTGCCGGCGGCCACGCACAGCCGCAGCGCGGCCAGCGGATTGAACGGATGCGCCGGCGGAAAGCGCAGCTCGACGCCTTCGCGGCGCGCCTGCCACAGCACGTGCCGATAGGTGAATTCGCGCTTGCCGGGAATTTCCGCCGGGCCCTTGTTGCCGTGCGCGGCCAGGATCGCGCCGAACGCCACCGGCACCAGCGCGATCGAACGCTCGCGCGCGATCGCGCGCAGCTTGCGCCACTGCAGATACGAAAACGGCGAGATGAAATCGAAGTACCAGCGCAATGCCGGTTGCGGGTCGCTCATTGCCGGACTCCTTATTTCCACGCGCCGATGATCACGCCGTAGAGAATGAACTGGATGATGTGATAACCGCTGTCGATCATCCACAGCTTCAGGCTGCGCTGGGCGAAGGCGTAGTTGATGCCGAAGCTCATCGAGACGAAGAACAGCCCGACCACGAAGCCCACGCCGAAGCCGTCCGCGGCGCTGGCCTGCGGCGGCATCAGCACGGCGAAGATGGTCGCGGCGAGGAAGGCGCAGACGATGGCGATGGCGAAGGTCAGGCCCGGATGGCCGGGCTTGGCGTCCGGGTCGATGCCGGCCTCGCGGCACCAGGCCTTCTTGAACAAGGGCCCGTACCACAGGCCGCCGAGCACGAAGGCCGAGGCGGTGGCGGCGATGATCGCCAGCCAGTTGACGTGTGCGATGGGCAGGGTCATGACGGCACTCCAAAGCGGTCGGGCGGCGATGGCGGCAAGCATACGCCGTGGCGCGATGAGGGGAGGTCAAGCGCGGCGAGACAGCGGTAGCCGTAGCCGCAGCTTTTGCCGTTGCCGTTGCTGTTCCCCCCTTTGAAAAAGGGGGGCAGGGGGGATTTAGCTTTTCGCTTTAATGCGATGGAGCCAAATCAAAAGCAAATCCCCCCTGGCCCCCTTTTTCAAAGGGGGGGAATCGGTAGGTGAGTTCAAAGGGGGAAGCAGGCGGGATGCGCTATCGGATTGGATAGCGCCGGATCAACGCCCCGCCGGCGTCGGATACGCGCGCGGCAAGCCGTTGTCCGGATGCAGGTAACGATCGCGCAACTCGGTCTGACGGCTGCGCATCGAAATCGCGCGGCCGTCCATCCACACCTGCAAGGCCACACTGCTGACATCGAGCGGATCGCCGCTCCACAGCACCAGATCGGCGCGCTTGCCCGGGGCGATCGAACCTACTTCGCCGGCCACGCCGAAGGTTTCCGCCGGCACCCGGGTCAGCCCGGCCAGACCGTCGGCCCACGGCAAGCCGGCGGCGACCGCGTTGCCGGCCAGCTGCCGCACCTTGCGCGCGTTGTGCGAGGCGCCGCCTTCGCTGAAACCGACCGCGACGCCGGCCGCGCGCAGCCGCGCCGCGTTTTCCATGCTGGCGCCGAGCTGATCGAAATCGCTCGGCAGGTTGGACAGCGGATTGACGAACACCGGCACCTTCGCCGCCGCCAATTGCGGCGCCAGACGCCAGGCCTCGCCGCCGCCGGCGATGGCGATGCGCAGTTGATGCCTGGCCGACCAGCGCAGCAGTTGACGGATGTCGGCGGCGCGATCCACGCCGAACACGATTCGCCCGCCGCCGCCGAAATACTTCTGCAGCGCGCTGCGTCCGGCCGGCGTCAGCAGCGCGGCGTGATTGTCCGGGCCGATGCGCCCGCGCAGTTCGTCGATCAGCTGATCCAGGATCATCCACTGCGCCGCGCGCGAACTGCCGCTCAGCCCCAGGCTGTCCTTGCCCAGGCGCACGAACAGCACGCGCGGGCCGATCGGGTCGGGGCCGCCGTCCAGGCGCTCGATCCCGCCCTGGCCAGCGACGATCGAGCCGCCCGTGGCGGTGCCGGCGCCGAGCAGGGTCCAGCCGATGCCTTCGATGCGGGTGACCGGAATCACCACCGAATCCGGGTTGTAGGCCAGGGTCACGTCGAACTCCGGCCGCACCGTCATTTCCTTGGTGTCGGCGCCGAGCGCGAGGGTTTCATCGACCGTGGCCTTCTCGCCGGACACCTCCTCCAGGCCGATTTCGCTGATGCCGCCGAAAAGCGTCGGCGTGACCGGCCGGCCCTCGGCCTCGATCACCTGCGCGCCGGCCGGCGCGCTCAAGCCGCGGCCGACCGCGCGCACCACGCCGCCGGAGACCAGCACGTCGGCGTGTTCCAGCGAACCTTGCGCCGTGGCGGTGTGAACGGTGGCGTTGCGGATCAACACGTTCTGCGCGGACGCGGCGAAACTGACGCATGCCAGCAGGGCGGCGAACAGCGGCGCATGCCGCAGCACGGACACGCGGCTCATCGCACACCTCCGGCTTGCGTCGCGGTCTGCGCGGCCGGTTGCCCGAGCATGAAATCGGACTTGGGCTGGCGCGAGGGATCGGCGCGGTCGTAGACGCGCGCGCCGTCGATGTAGACCTGCTCGGCCTTGGCGTAGACGCTGAAGGGATTGCCGTTCCACACCACCACATCGCCCATCTTGCCCGGCTCCAGGGTGCCGGTGCGCTCGACGATGCCCAGCGCCTTGGCCGGGTTCCGGGTAAGCCAGCCGATCGCCCGCTCCGGCGCGATGTCGATGCCGGCCAGGCGCGCGTGCGCCATCACCTTGGCCGCTTCCTGGTTGAGCCGCTGGATGCCTTCCTCGGAATCGGAGTGCACGATCGCGCAGCTGTTGGCCGGGCGATCGACCATGGCGAGGTTTTCCTGGATGCCGTCGAAGGCTTCCATCTTGAAGCCCCACCAGTCGGCCCACAGCGCGCCGCAGACGTTCTCCTGCGCCAGCCGGTCGGCGATCTTGTACGCCTCCACGCCGTGGTGGAAGGCGGCGATCTTGAAGCCGAACTCCTTCGCCAGATCGAGCATCGTGGTCATCTCGTCGGCGCGGTAGCAGTGGATGTGGACCAGGATGTCGCCCTTGATCGCGCCGGCCAGGGTGTCGAGCTTGAGGTCGCGCTTGCCGCCGGTGTCTTTTTCGCTGTCGGCGTTGTTGGACGCGGGGGTGGAACTCTGCCACCAGCGCTTCTTCGCCGGCGCGGCGGCCTTGGGCGAGGTCTTGCGCAGGTATTCGCTGGCGTCGATGAAGGCCGCGCGGTAACCGGCGACGTTGCCCATGCGCGTGCCCGGCGAGACGTTGCGGCTGCCGTAGACGCGCTTGGGGTTCTCGCCGCAGGCCATCTTCAGGCCCCACGGCGCGCCGGGGAATTTCATCGCCTGGTAACTCGTGGCCGGCACGTTCTTGAGGGTGACGCCGCGGCCGCCGATCAGGTTGCCCGAGCCGGGCAGGATCTGCAGCGAGGTGATGCCGCCGGCCAGCGCGGTTTCGAAGCCCGGGTCCTGCGGCCAGATCGAGTGCTCGGCCCAGACGTTGGGCGTGACCGGGCTGGTCATCTCGTTGCCGTCGGCATGGGCGCCGACGCCGGGGCTGGGGTACACGCCCAAGTGCGAGTGGACGTCGATGATCCCCGGCGTGATCCACTTGCCGGTGGCATCCACGCGCGCCGCGTCGGCCGGCGCGTCCAGGGCGCTGCCGACCGCGACGATCTTGCCGCCCTGCAGCAGCACGTCGGCGTTGTCCAGGCGCTGGCCGGTGCCGGTCAGGACCGTGGCGTGCTGCAGCAGCACCGGGCCCGAGCCGAGCGCCTTGTAGGTGCTGGGATAGGGGTCCTGGGTGTAGCGGGAAGTCGAAGCGGGCGCGGCGGGCGCGGCCGTGGCCGCCTGCGCGGCGCTGGCGAGCAACGCCAGGCCGCAGCCGGCCAGGAACGGTCGAAGCATGATTTCCCCCGGGGAAAGCGGAGCCAGATGTCGAGCGGCGGGTAACCATGGAACCGTAACGGCCGCTTTGTGCGCTGCCAACCCTGACTATCGTCATGGGCGGTGCCACAATGGCCGTACAACAACAAGAAAAGGCCAAGGCATGAAAGACAAAGAACAGATCGTCGAAAACTGGCTGCCGCGCTACACCGGCGTGCCCCTGGACCAGTTCGGCCAGCACATCCTGCTGACCAACTTCGGCGGTTACCTGCACACCTTCGCCCGCCTGACCGGCGCGCAGATCGTCGGCATGGACCGGCCGATGCCCAGCGCGACGGCCGACGGCATCACCATGATCAACTTCGGCATGGGCAGCCCGAACGCGGCGACCATGATGGACCTGCTCTCGGCGATCATGCCGCAGGCGGTGTTGTTCCTGGGCAAGTGCGGCGGCCTCAAGCGCAAGAACGAGCTCGGCGACCTGGTCCTGCCGATCGCGGCGATCCGCGGCGAAGGCACCTCCAACGACTACCTGCTGCCGGAAGTGCCGGCGCTGCCGGCGTTCGCCTTGCAGCGCGCGGTCTCGACCATGATCCGCGACCTCGGCCACGACTACTGGACCGGCACCGTCTACACCACCAATCGCCGGGTCTGGGAGCACGACGAAGCCTTCAAGGAGCGTCTGCGCGCGATGCGCTGCATGGCCATCGACATGGAAACCGCGACCGTGTTCGCCGCCGGCTTCGCCAACCGCATTCCCTGCGGCGCGCTGTTGCTGGTCTCGGACCAGCCGATGATTCCCGAGGGCGTGAAGACCGAGGCCTCCGACGCCAAGGTCAGCGCGAGCTTCGTCGATACCCACATCGGGGTCGGCATCGAGGCGCTGAAGCTGATCCGCCGGCATGGCAAGTCGGTGCGGCATTTGCGCTTCGACGAGTAAGCCAGGGCGCGGCCCTCGCTCAGGCGGTAAAGGGCCGAAGCCGCAAGGAAGCCGGCAAGAAACGGCGCGCCTCACATCCCTCTCCCGCAAAGCGGGAGAGGGGTTGGGGTGAGAGCCGCCGCGGCGCATGATCCTCCGGCCCATGAACGGCCACTCGGAAGCTGCCGCATGATCGCTGCTCGACGAATTCGCTGGTGCCTGCTCGCGTGCTTGAGCTTCGCCGTGCCGGCGTTCGCGGCCGATCCCGCCGTCGAACGCGTCCTCGCCCGCTGGGACGGCGATACCCGCGCCGATCTAAAGGCTGTGGTCGTGCTGCGCGACGGCGAACTCATCGCCGAGCGTTACTACAACGGCGACGACGCGCGCAGCCTGCACGACATGCGTTCGGCCGGGAAAAGCGTGACCGCGCTGCTGGCCGGGATCGCCCTCGATCAAGGCCGGATCGGCTCGCTGGACGATCCGATCGAACGCTATCTGCCCGCCGCGCGCGGCAAGCCGGTCGCCGGCACTTCGGTACGCGATCTGCTGACGATGCGCTCGGGACTCGACGCCGACGACACGCAGGAACAATCGCCCGGCAACGAAGATCGCCTCGATGAGGCCGCCGATCCGGCCGCGTTCGCGCTCGGCGTGCCGCGCCGCGAGGTCGCCGGGATGCGCTATCAGTACAACTCGCTGACCGCGTATCTGGCCGGATGGGTGGTCGCGGCGGCGGTCGCGCAACCGCTCGACGAATTCGCGCGCGCGAATCTGTTTCAACCCTTGGGCATCGAACATTGGCAATGGCAGCGCGATGCCTCCGGCCATGCCAAGGGCCAGGGCAACCTGTCGCTGAGCGCGCGCGACATGGCCGCAATCGGCGAGTGGGTGCTCGACGGCGGCGAACACGACGGCCGCCGGCTGATCTCGCGCAAGACCCTGGACGACATCCTGGCCCCGAGCATCGCCATCGCCGCGGTCGATCCTTTCGCGGATCACTACGGCTACTTCTGGTATCTGCGGACCCAGCGCATCGCCGGCCGCGACGTGCCGGTCGCGTTCGCCTCCGGCAACGGCGGCAACAAGATCTACGTGGTGCCGTCGCTGCGCGCGGTGATCGCGATCACCTCCTCCGCCTACGGTCGCGGTTATGGCCAGCGGCGTTCGCAGGACATCTTGCGCGCGGTGCTCGCGGCGATGGGGCCGGCCGCGTCGCGCGATCTGCCGGCGGCCGTAAGCGCCCGGGAAGGCTGAACGGTTTAGCCCGCATCAAGCAAAAACCCACTGGATTTACAGGGGTTTTGCGACGCCCGACACGCGACATCCGAAGGCCTGAGACCTGCGCGGACGACACTGTGCTCCACGACCGGAGGACAGGTCATGGAACAGCTCATCTTCACCGTCATCGGCGCCCTGCTTACCTGGGCGTTCTACTTCATCCAGCGAATCGCCGAGCGTCGCGGCACGGTCGATGCGATCGAACGCGGCAAGCAGTTGCTCGCGCTGAAGCAGGAACTCGACGGCGCGCACACCAGCGTCGAGGAACTGCGCCGTTTCGAAAACAAGCTGATCGGCAAGGCCGAAACCGCCGCGCGCATCGCCGACAATTATTTCGGCAAGGCCGAGGCGATCGCGCGCGACAGCGACGACGATCGGGTCAGCCAGGCCGACATGGGCCAGCAGGCGATCGCCGAGCTCAGTCGCGAGCAGACGCGCCTGGACGGTCTGGTCGCGCATCTGCGCAAGCAGATCGACGGCGAGGATCTGGCCGCGTTCGAACAGGCGCATCAGGCCTGGCTGGCGTTTCGCGAACGCCATGCGCGTTTCGTTTCGCAGTCGTATTCGTCCGGGCCGATCCGGCCGTTGATCTATGCGGTGACTATGGAAAGTCTCACCGTGGCCTGGATCAACGAGCTGGAGACGCAGTTGGGCGAGGATGAGGCGGGGTGATGGCGCGCGGTGCGCGAGGTTGGCTTTGGTTCGGCGTTTCCGCGAAGGCGGGGATGCCAGGCTTCGTCGCGGCGTGAGAGCAAAGTCGCTGGATCCCCGCGTTCGCGGGGATGACGGGCGTATGGTGGTGCGACGCGACATGACGCGACATGACGCAACGCGCGTCGCCGGTCGCACACCACATCGAGCCTTACGTCATGTCGGCCATCGCGCCATACACCCGGACGCACATCCACGCTCGCGACACGCCCGCACCCGTTTTGCTACGGTTCGCTCCCTGTCCCCCAAGCGCAGGTTCCGCATGTCCGTCACCGCACAAGACGTCGTCGACTTCTGGCGCAAGGCCGGTCCCGGCCGCTGGTTCGATCGCGACGACCATTTCGATCAGCAATGCCGCAGCGGCTTTCTCGACGCCCACCACGCCGCGGCGCGGCGCGAGCACGACGACTGGGTCGAGCGCGACGCCGAGTCGGCGCTGGCGCTGTTGATCCTGCTCGACCAGATTCCACGCAACGTGTTCCGCGGCAGCGCGCATTCGTACGCGACCGATCCGCTGGCGCGGCACTACGCGCGGCGCGCGCTGGAACTCGGCCACGACCGCAGCATCGAGCCGGCCCTGCGCTCGTTCTTCTATCTGCCGTTCGAACACTCGGAGGATTTGCTCGATCAACGCCGCTCGGTCGAGCTGCACCAGGCGCTGCCGGCCGCTGCCGACGGCACCGACGCCGCGCAGTGGGCGATCAAGCATCTGGAAATCATCGAGCGCTTCGGCCGCTTCCCGCATCGCAACGCGGCGCTGGGACGCGACAGCAGCGCGGAAGAACAGGCCTATCTCGACGGCGGCGGCTTCAAGGGCTGAGGCGGCTGTGGGCCGGGCGTCCGCGCGTAGCTCGCGCCGTCGGCGATAACGCACGCCGATGCGCCGGCGCCAGAAACGCGAAAGCCGCGACGCAAACGTCGCGGCTTTCGCAGTAACAACGAAGGCGATCAGTACTTGGCGATGGCGCCGTCCAGATCGGCCCAGGCGTCGATGCCGCCTTCCACGTTGTAGACCTCGCGGTAACCCAGCTGACGGAAATGCTCCGCCGCCTGCGCGCTGCGGCCGCCGTGGTGGCAAAGGAACGCCAGCGGCGTGTCCTTGGGAAGGGTTTCCAGCGCGCTGGTGCCGTGATCGAAGGTGTCGAAAGCCAGCTCGACCTGAGCGATGGCGCGTTCGTCCGGCGGACGCACATCGACCAGACGCAGCGAGCCGGCGCGCACGCGCTCGCGGGCGTCGGCCGGAACGATCGCGCGCACCGCCGGCGGCGCGTTCGGGTTGGTGATCACCAGGCCGCGGCCGCGTTCGTCGTCGGCCCAATCGATCGACACGCCGTCGGCGCGGCGGGCGTTGATCCAGTCGGTCTGCACGCGCACGCCCTCGACTTCCACCGCGACGGCATTGGCGTCGATCGGCGCCAGCTGCAGGCGCACGTTGTGGCGCGCATCGACTTCCAGCTGCACGGCGTAATCGGCGCCGGCATTGGCGACCGCGTCGCGCAGCATCTGCGCCGCGGCCGGGGTGATGCTGAGCTTGGGCGGGCTGCGATCGGGCGCAGGCAGGCCGAGCGCGCTGTGCAACTCGCCGCTGGCGGCCATCTGCTCGATGATGTCGCTGCCGCCGACCAGCTGCGCGTCGATGTACAGCTGCGGGATGGTCGGCCACTCGCCGTAGGCCTTGATGCCCTCGCGGATGTCCGGATCGGCCAGCACGTCCACATGGGCGTAGCCCTGCGGCAGCAGCGCGTTCAGCGCGCCGGAGGCCTTGGCCGAGAAACCGCATTGCGGCGCGGTCGGGTCGCCTTTCATGAACAGCACGACACGGTTGGACTGAAGCAGGGTTTCGATGCGCGAGCGCAGGGCGGGATCGAGGGACATGACGGTCTGGTCTGGCGGGAATGAAGCCCACATGGGGGCGGCCGGCGGGTGCCGCAAGGTAGGATGGCGCATCCGCGGTGCCAGCCGCCGTCGCATTACCGTCTGGAGCCGTTCCCCCGCGCATGAGCATCGCCAGCATCGCCGCCCCCCATCGCCCGCCGCGCCGCCCCTGGGCCTGGCTGTGGCTGTTCGGCGCCTCGCAGCTGCTCATGCTGGCGTTGTGGTGGCGCTTCGGCTGGGCGGCCGGGCTGCTGGCGATGCTGGTCAGCCACGGCGCCATGTTCTGGGGCACCTTGTGGCCGCGCTCGCGCTTGTTCGGGCCGGTGCTCGCGCGCCTGCCGACGCAGGCGCGGGCGATGTGGCTGACCATCGACGACGGCCCCTCCGACGACACCCCGGCGATGCTCGACCTGCTCGATGCGTACGGCGCCAAGGCGACGTTCTTCCTGGTCGCCGAACGCGCCGCGGCGCGGCCGCAACTGGCGCGCGAGATCGTTCGCCGCGGCCACGGCATCGGCAATCACAGCCAGTCGCATCCGCAGGCCTGGTTCTGGGCGTTGGGGCCGGGGCGCATGGCGGCGGAGATCGAGCAGGCGCAGGCCGGCCTGCGCGCGGTGACCGGGGTGACGCCGCGCTGGTTCCGCGCGGTGGTCGGCATGGCCAATCCGTTCGTGTCGGCGTCGTTGAAGAAACTGGCGCTGGCGCGGGTGGCGTGGAGCGCGCGCGGCTTCGACGGCGTGCGCGGCGAGCCCGATTCGGTGGTGGCGCGCATCGTCGCCGATTTCCGCCCCGGCGCGATCGTGCTGCTGCACGAGGGCGCGCCGCACGGCAACAACGTGGCGATCGTCGAAGGCGTGTTGCGGGCGATGAAGGACGCCGGCTACGTCGCGGTCGTGCCCGAATAAGCGCGAGCGCTCAGCCGCTCAGGCGCGGGCGACGATCAGCCAGTTGTTGAACGGCGTATTGCCGTACAGCGGCGTCAGCGTGGTGCTCAGTCCGTGCCCCTGCAACTGCTCGCGCAGCGCTTGCGCCTGCGGATAACAGCGCGGCGCCGACTGCATCCAGCCGATCATCTTGGCCAGGCGGTCGGAGATCAGGCCGACCCGGCCGCGGCCGCTGCCGTCGGCCAGGGCGGTGCGGATGACCAGGCGCGCGCCGGGTTCCAGCATCGCCGCCGCGGTATCGATCAGGCCGCGCTGGGTCGGCGCGTCCAGGTATTGCAGGACGTCCAGGATCGTCACGCTGCCGCGATGCGGCGGCGGGCCCTGCGCCAGATCGACCAGATCGAAGCGCGCCCGGGTCAGCTCGACCTTGCCCGCGACCTTGCGCGCGCGGCCGATCTTGGCCGCGTCGTTATCGACGCCGCGATACGCCATCGTCTGCCCGTCCAGGCGCAGCGCGTGCACCAGCAGGCCCAGGCCGCAGCCCAGGTCCAGCACCGGCGCATGGCTGCCGCGCAGCGCCTGCAGCACGCCTGGATACAGCGGATCGCTGCCGAGCTTGGCGCGGCTGTAGTAGTAGTCCCAGCGATTGCCGAGCGGATGCGCGGGCAGGAAGGCGCGCGCGATGGCGAGGGCGCGTTCGCGCGGCAGCGGGCGCGTGGCGTCGATGACGGCGGTCACCGCGGCGCCGGTTCCCGCAGCAGATCGCGCGCCACCGGCAGCGCCAGCATGGTCCACTGCGCGTACATCGCCGCCGACGGATGCAGGCCGTCTTCGGCCAGCATGATCGCTTCGCTTGCGCGCTCGCGCGACACCGGGGTGATATCGACGAAGGCCACGCCCAACTGCGCGCACACTTGCGCGGCGCTGCGGTTGAACACGTCCAGTTCGGCGCCGATCACGGCCGGGCCGCGCTGGTCGGTGGCGCCGAAGGGCGTGGCGCCCCAGTCGGGAATCGACAGCACCAGCACCCGGTCGGCGCGGCCGCGCGCATAGCCGATCGCGCGCCGCAGCAGATCGCGGAATTCGGCCGCGTACTGCACCGCGCTGCGGCCGCGGTATTGGTTGTTGACGCCGATCAGCAGGCTGACGAAATCCCATTGGCCCAGCGGCTCGGCCAGATCCAGCGCGAGCGCGAGCTCATCGGTGGTCCAGCCGGTGGTGGCGATGATCCGCGGCGCGTCCACGGCGATGCCGTGTTCGCGCAACTGCACGGTCAACTGCACCGGCCAGCGGCCGGATTCGGGCACGGCCTCGCCGATGGTGTAGCTGTCGCCGAGCGCGAGGTAGGTCAGCGCCATCGCGGCCTCAGGCCACGGCGACGCGCTGGCTCTGCGCGCGCGCGGCGTAGCGGTCGAGCACGCGCTCGATCCGGCCGAACACTTCGCGCACCTGCGCCGGTTCCGGCAGCAGGGTCACGCGGAAGTGGTTGCGGTACGGCACGTTGAAGCTCGAACCGGGAACCACCAGCACGTCCTCGGTTTCCAGCAGTTCCAGGGCGAACTTGTGATCGTCGAAACCCTGCGCGGCCGCGCCGGTCACCGCCGGGAACGCGTACAGCGCGCCGGCCGGCACGACCAGTTCCAGATGCTGGCTGGCCTGCACCGATTCGATCACCGCGCGGCGCGCCTCGAACAGGCGTCCGCCCGGCTCGCACAGCGGAGTGATGGTGTCGGTGCCGTTGAGCGCGGCCTCGATCGCGAACTGGCCCGGCACGTTGGCGCACAGGCGCAGCGCGCCGAGCAGGTCCATGGCGTGATGAAAATCGCCGCTGGCCACCGGGTCGCCCGACAGCACCGCCCAGCCCACGCGCCAGCCGCAGGCGCGGTGGACCTTGGACAGGCCGCCGAAGCTCAGGCAGGGCAGATCGCCGGCGATCGGCGCGACCGGAGTGAACTGGGCGCCGTCGTAAAGGATGGAGTCGTAGATTTCATCGCACATCAGCAGCAGCTTGTGCTTGGCGGCGATGGCGACGATGCGTTCGATCAGCTCGCGCGGGTAGGCGGCGCCGGTCGGGTTGTTGGGGTTGATCAGCACGATCGCGCGGGTGCGGCTGGAGATCAGTTGCTCGATCTCGTCCGGATCGGGCAGGAAGCCGTTCTCGGGCTGGCAGCGGTAATACACCGGGCGGCCGTCGTTGAGGATGGTCGCGGCCGACCACAGCGGGTAGTCGGGCGAGGGCAGCAGCACTTCGTCGCCGGGATTGAGCAGCGCGCGCAGCGACAGGTCGATCAGCTCGCTCACGCCGTTGCCGACGAACACGCGCTCGGGCGAGGCGTTGGGCGTGCCGCGCTGCTTGTGGAAGGCGGCGATGGCCTCGCGCGCGGCCGGCAGGCCCTGCTGGTGGGTGTAGGGATCGGTATCGGCGATGTGGTCGGCGATCGCGCGCTGCAGGTGTTCGGGCGCGCGGAACCCGAAGGCGCCGGGGTTGCCGATATTGAGCTTGATCTGCTTGCGTCCCTGGGCTTCCAACTCCCTGGCTCGCCGGGCCAGTTCACCGCGGATTTCGTAACGGACTTCGGACAGGCGTTCGCGGGTTTTCAGGGGCGGAAGGGACATTGGAGCGGGCAGGGTCGGTGGATGGGGCTTCAGACTAGCTGAATCGGCTCGACTAAGCAGCTTGGCGGCGGCGAAAAACCCCGGTTTCGGCGACGCTGGCCCGGGCCGGGCGCACGTTTCCCGGATTTCGCCGCGGCGGCCCGTGGCGGCGGGTATCCGGCGCGCGGCGGGCCGGGCCGGTCCCGATTCGGGCGCCGGATCCCGCCAGCGGCGGGAATTGCGACGAAACCGGTGGGCAGCCTATGTAGAATCGCGCCATGCCTGAACTTTGCCCGCGCCTTTGACTCCCGAACTCGCCGCCTTGCAGGCGATCGGATGGCCGATCACGGCCGAGGACCTTCTGCCGGCCGACCCGGTATGGCGCCAGGCCTTGGCCGATCACCCCCAGGCCCGCCCGGCGCGGGTCACCGAGCAGCATCGCAGCGGCTATGTCGTATCCGACGGCCCCGACAGCGGCTACCGGGTGGAGTCCCTGCCCGAATGGCAGCGCACCGCCAGTTACAAGAAAGGCGCGCTGGCGCCCGAACAGCGGCCCGGGGTCGGCGACTGGATGCTGGTCGAAGGCGATCCCGAGCGCGCAAAAGTCGTGGCGCTGCTGCCGCGCTACAGCGCGATCAAGCGTGGCGCGGCCGGCGAGCACTACAAGCAGCAGCTGATCGCGGCCAACATCGACACCGTGTTCGTGGTCTGCGGCCTGGACGCGGACTTCAATCCGCGCCGGATCGAGCGCTATCTGTTGCTGGTGCGCGGCGGCGCCGAGCCGGTGATCGTGCTGACCAAGGCCGACGAAGCGATCGCCGCCAATGAGCACGCCGTCGCCGAAGCCACCGGCGCTCTGATCGAACTGGCCCAGGGCGTGGCGATCCGCGCGGTCAACGCGCGCGACCGCGACGGCAGCGTCGCGGCGATGTCGCCGTGGCTGCAGCCCGGCCGCACCGTGGTGCTGGTCGGTTCCTCCGGCGCCGGCAAGTCCACGCTGACCAACAGCCTGCTCGGCATCGAACGCATGAAGACCGGCGCGGTGCGCGAAAGCGACGCGCGCGGTCGCCACACCACCACCCATCGCGCCTTGATCCCGTTGCCGTCGGGCGCCTGCCTGATCGACACGCCGGGCATGCGCGAACTCAAGCCGACCGGCGAAGAGGACGTGGCGGAGAATTTCAGCGACATCGAAGCCCTGGCCGAGCAATGCAAGTTCCGCGACTGCTCGCACGCCAGCGAGCCCGGTTGCGCGGTGCGCGAGGCGATCGAGAACGGCAAGCTCGATCCGCAGCGTTTCGCCAGTTATCTGAAATTGAGCGGCGAAGTCTCCGGCGCGGCCAGCAAGCTCGCCAACCGGCGCGCGCAGAAGGCCGACATCAAGGCGCCCGGCAAGCCGGCCGGCAAGCGCTCGGACGACAAGCATGGGCGGCGTTGAGCGCGCTTGCGTTGTCTTGCCGGTTGCGCCGCTGGGGCGTGACGAAGAGCGAATCCCCCCTGCCCCCCTTTTTCAAAGGGGGGAGGCGATCGGAACGGTTTGTCGGTTGCAGGTGCGTTCGCCGGCATTCGCGGCAATCGCAAACGCACCCCGCCCACACACCGCGTCCTTTGAAAACCCCGTGCCGTTCCCCCCTTTGAAAAAGGGGGGCAGGGGGGATTCGCTCTTGGCTCTTACCGCCCCTCACCCAACCCCCAAGGCCGCCCCATGAGCGTCCTGAGCTGCGACCTGCGCCCCGACATCCAGCACCACGCCGCGCTCGACGCGCGCATGGTCCGCGCCGCGCGCGGCATCAAGCTGTTGACGATGGCCAGCTGGCCGGCCGGTCTGGAAGCGCCGTTCCTCGCCGATTACGCCCGCGGCGTCGCGCGGCTGCCGGTCATCGACTACCCCAAACACGACTTCTCCGAAGTGCGCGCCGAACTCGACGCGATCGCAGCCGAAGCCGACCGCGATCATCCGATCGGCGAATACCTGATCGAATCCGCGCATTCCTGGGGCGTGGCCGCGCAACTGCTCGAATGCCTGGGCACCACCGCGGTCACCGACTACTCGGTGCAGTTGTTCGGCAAGCCCGACGCCGCCCTGCCCGGGCAGGGCCCGAGCACGCGCGAGGCGGCCAACCACTTCATCTCCATCGCCAACGAACTCGACCGCGAACTGATGTCGCCGGCCGAAACCGTGGAGATTTCCGCCACCGCGCTGCGCCTGCAATTGCAGCGCGATCTCGACGATTACTTCGACGCCCGCGTGATCGAAGTCGTGCTCGATCCCGAGCTGATCGCCAAGGCCGCCGCCGGTTCCACCCGCATCCGCCTGCGCAGCGGCGCGGCGTTCAGCGATTACGACCGCCACCAGTTGCTGCAGCACGAAGCCTTCGTGCATTCGCTCACCGCGCTCAACGGCCGCGAACAACCGGTGCTGCCGAGCCTGGCGCTGTCCTCGCCGCGCAGCACCGCGACCCAGGAAGGCCTGGCGACCTTCGCCGAACAGATCACCGGCAGCATCGACATCGGCCGCATGAAGCGCCTGAGCCTGCGCATCGACGCGGTCGCGATGGCGCTGGACGGCGCCGACTTCATCCAGGTGTTCCGTTATTTCATCGACGCCGGCCAATCGCCGGCCGACAGCTTCGCCTCGGCCCAGCGCGTGTTCCGCGGCGTGCCGACCCACGGCGGCGCGGCCTTCACCAAGGACACCGTGTACCTGCGCGGCCTGGTCGGCGTGCACACCTTCTTCCGCTGGGCGCTGCGCCAGCAGAAACTGCATCTGTGCCGCTGGCTGTTCGCCGGCAAGATGACCCTGGGCGACGTGCAACGCTTCGAGCCCCTGTTCCAGGACGGCGTGCTCGCGCCGCCGCGCTGGATGCCGCCGTGGATCACCCGCGCCAACGGTCTGGCGGGGATGCTGGCGTTTTCGCTGTTCGCCAATCGGATCCGGCTGGATCAGATGGCGGAGGGCGATTTCAGCGAGATCGGCTGAGAACGCAGGTGCCGGCGCGATCCGCGCCAGGCGCCGTCGTCATTTGGGCCGATACAGAACCACGTTGCGAACGTTGTTCTGCACCAGCATCTGGCCGACCCATTCCGCCCGGTGAGCCGCAGGCGCGGTGGCTGTGGCGGCCAGTATGGTGCAGCGCGCCGGGCGACCGCCGCTGGGGTGGTCGTTGAAACTGATTTCGTTATTGGGCTTGGCGCCGTTGCGGATGACACAGCCGACGAACACGAAGCCTTCCGCTTCCTCGCCCTGTATCCGGTTGGTGATCTCTTCGAAGGTGAATTTAGCGCCGATCTTGGTGCTGTACATCCGGGCGATCTCCGCGATAAGGGTCAGGTATCGATGGGTAATCCGGCCTTCTTCAACTCTTTCTTCAGCGTCTCGATATCCGGGAACTTGGCCTTGTTGTTCTTGCGCACCCGGTTCATCGCCTGCTTGGTCTTGACCAAGCGGTCCTTGTCGTCGCTATGGCTGGCGACCTGATCGCCGTTGGCCTTGATGAAGGCATCGAGTTTGTCGAGATCGGCCTTGTCGAGCTTGTCCACGAAGGCGCCGACCCAATCGGTATCGGCCTCGCGCTTGGCGATTTCGGCCTGAGTCACCGGTTCGAGCTCGCGCAGTTCGACCATGCTCTGCTGTTCTTGCTCGTTGGCCGCTTTCTGCACGCCGAGAATGGCGCCGTTGATCGTGCCGGCGTGGTAGTAATCGATCACGTCGGCCAGCGCCGAAGGCCCGGGATACTCGACGATGTCCTTGGTCATCGCGCGACGGATGTCCAGCAGCTTGGTCTTGCGGTTGGCGTCCATCTGCGCGACCAGCGCGTCGAGCGTCCGGTCGAACATATAGTCTTTGTCGTAGATGTTATTGCCGCCCTGGATGAGCACGGACAGCGCGATATAGTTGTTCTTGACGCCGGCCGAATCGGTCAGCGACGCGGCCACGTCGGTCATCAGCGACAGCGCGTTGGACGCCGCGCGCGAATGCTTGCGGTTGGCGACGATCTCGTGACGGAACTCCATGTAGCGGATGTCGCACACCGCCATCAGCTTGGTGGCGGCGAGCGTGCGCTGGCTTTCGCTGGTCGCCCCGACCAAGTCCTCGATCAGGTTCTCGGTCTTGAACGAGCTCTTGCTCTCCAACTGCTTGGGCGTCACCAGGGACTGCGGGGCGCCGCGAAACGTGGCGCAGCCGCCGGCCGCCATCGCGCAAAGACATACCGCCAGCGCCACGGGCGCTTTCCATAGCATGAACATGTTGATTTCCCCTGTCGCGATGACCTAGAAGCGGTCGCGCCTCGTCGGGCGTTACCTCACCTAACGCAAGGTTGCCTTCGAAACGGACAGGGATGTCGCTGTAAAAAAAGTAGCGAATTGGACTGACGTTGAGCGGCACAAATCACCCCGTCGCGGCACTGCGCAGAGGGACTTCGTGAGGCAGGCGGCCGCGGCTCACCCCATCTGCAACCCGCCATTGACGGCATAATCCGCACCGGTCACGAACGCCGCATCGTCCGAAGCCAGCCACGCGCACAGGCTGGCGATCTCTTCCGGCTTGCCGAGCCGCCGCACCGGCACCGATGCGGCGAGGCGGTCGAGCACGTCGGGCGGGAACGCGCTGATCGAGGCGCTGGCGACGTAACCCGGCGACACGGTGTTGACCGTCACCGCGCGCGCGGCGAACTCCAGTGCGAGCGAGCGGGTGAAGCCGTGCATGGCCGACTTCGCGGTGGCGTAGTTGACCTGGCCGATCTGGCCCTTCTGCGCGCTGACCGAACCGATGTTGATGATCCGGCCCCAGCCGCGCGAGGCCATGCCGTCGATCACCTGCTTGGTGATGTTGAACAATGTGTGCAGGTTGCCGGCCATGACCGCGTTCCAATCGTCGCGCGTCATCTGCCGGAACAGCACGTCGCGGGTGCCGCCGGCGTTGTTGACCAGGACATCGACCTCGCCGACTTCGGCCTTGACCTTGGCGAACGCGGCCACGGTGGAATCCCAGTCGGCGGCGTTGCCTTCGGAGGCGATGAAGTCGAAGCCCAGCTCGCGCTGCTCGCGCAGCCAGCCGGACTTGCGCGGCGAGTTCGGGCCGCAGCCGGCGACCACGGTGTGGCCGCTGTGCGCGAGTTTCTGGCAGATCGCGGTGCCCAGGCTGCCCATGCCGCTGGTGACGTAGGCGATACGGAGTGTCATGGCTTCACCTTGGAGCGAGGAATGAGTGGGGGGAGTGAGGAATGAGTTCAGAGGAGTGAGGAGTGAGTAAGAGCAAGGGCGGGGAGCTTTGGCTTCTACTCACTCCTCACTCCTCACTCCTCTGAACTCATTCCTCACCAACGTCAGGCGGCAAAAGGATAGAGGGCGAACAGCAGCGAGGCGGC
Organism: Lysobacter gummosus; assembly: GCF_001442805.1. NCBI lineage: Bacteria > Pseudomonadati > Pseudomonadota > Gammaproteobacteria > Lysobacterales > Lysobacteraceae > Lysobacter > Lysobacter gummosus. Next base: position 662,637 of record NZ_CP011131.1, read on the forward strand.
CAACAACAACAAAGAGATCAGCACGGCCCATTTCAAGGTGAACTTTTGGTGGTCGGCGAAATCCACGTTGGCCATGCCGACCAGCAGATAGGTCGAAGGCACCAGCGGGCTCAACAGATGCACCGGCTGGCCCGCCAGCGACGCGCGCGCCATCTCCACCGGGGTGATGCCGTAATGGCCGGCGGCTTCCGACAGGATCGGCAGCACGCCGAAATAGAACGCGTCGTTGGACATGAAGAAGGTGAAAGGCATGCTGGCGATCGCGGTGATCACCGCCAGGTACGGGCCCCAGGCGTCGGGGATCACCGCCAGGAAGCTGCGCGACATCGCTTCGACCATGCCGGTGTTGGACAGGATGCCGGTGAAGATGCCGGCGGCGAAGATCAGCGACACCACCGCCAGGACGTTGCCGGCGTGGTTGCCGATGCGGCGGCGTTGTTCGGCCAGATCCGGGTAGTTGATCACCAGCGCGATGGCGAAGCCGATCATGAACAACACCGGCAGCGGCAGCAGGCCCATGATCAGCGCCGCCATCAGCGCCACCGTCAGCGTCGCGTTGACCCACAGCAGCTTGGGCCGCTTGGTGTCTTCGCTGTCGGCCAGGGTCGGCAGATTGTCGCTGGCGGTGTCGAGTTCGGGATTCCAGTCGGCGGCGTGGCCGTCGAGGGTCACGATGCCGAGCCGGCGCCGCTCGCGCAGGCCCAGGTACCACGCCAGCGCGATGATGCCGAGCAGCGAGACCACCATCGCCGGCAGCAGCGGCACGAACACTTCGCTGGGGTCCACGTGCAAAGCGGTGGCCGCGCGCGCGGTCGGCCCGCCCCACGGCGTGAGATTCATCACGCCGCTGGCCAGGATGGTCACGCAGGTCAGGTTCAAGGCGTTCATGCGCAGTCGCTGGAACAGCGGCAGCATCGCCGAGACGGTGATCATGTACGTGGTCGAGCCGTCGCCGTCGAGCGAGATCAGCATTGCCAGCACCGCGGTGCCGACCACGATCTTGACCGGATCGCCCTTGACCAGCTTGAGGATGCGCTTGACGATCGGATCGAACAAACCCGCGTCGATCATCACCCCGAAGTACAGGATCGCGAACATCAGCATCACGCCGGTCGGCGCGATCTTCTTGATGCCCTCGATCATCATCTCGCCGATGCCGGCGCCGAAACCGCCGAGCAGGGCGAAACCGATCGGTATCACGATCAGAGCCACCAGCGGCGACAGCCGCTTGCTCATGATCAGATACATGAAAGTCAGGACCATGCCGAAGCCGAGCGCGGTCAACATGAAGTTATTCCTTTTGAATGCACCGATGCGACAGGGCGCGGCAGCGCGGAAACAACGAAGATTTCATCCCGCCGAGCGACAAGACTCTCACCGTGTCGAACAACGAAACCCTCACCCCGTCATTCCCGCGAACGCGGGAATCCAGGGCCTTTCGTGCGAGAACGCTTGAAGTCACTAGATGTTCGGCTCCGCCGAAGTAAAGCGGAGCCCGCGTTCGCGGGAATGACGAGCAAAAAAGCGTAGAGACTCGAAATCCGAATCAGAAACTTTGAACGCGGCTCTCAGAAGTCGTACTGAAACCGCCCCACCACCGCACGCGTGCGATCGAGCGTGCGATCCGCCAACCGATCGCGATTGCGGCTGCCGATCCAATCCAGCATGAAGCGAAGATTCGAGCGCAGATGCCAGTTCACCCCGACGCTGGCCTGATCCATCGACACATCGCTGAAGCTCGCCGCGCCGTTGAGGTGCTGCTTGCCGCGGATCGTGTCGTAGCGCGCCGCCACCTGCCACGCGCCGCTGCTGCGCGTCGGCTTCACCCGGCCGTAGCGGCCGGACTTGCTGTCGTACGGCGTGGTCTCGCCGGTGATGAACCAGCCGACCAGGCCGTAGGCCGAACGGATTTCGCCGCGCTGCGAGCCGTCGTCGAAATTCGCCCCGCTCACTTCGGACTGCAGATACCAGGGGCCGTGGGTGAAGCCGAACTCCAGCGAATATTTATCGACATCGGTATCGAGCCCGCGGTTGAAATTCACCAGGGTCGCGCGGCTGTTGTCGGACAAGTGTCCGGCCGGACGCGGCGCGATGCGCAGGCCGTTGGCGCCATCGCGGCCGGGGTGGTCGTAATACTCGCGCGCCAGCGACAGGCCCAGGTGCAAGGTGTCGCCGTCGTCGTGGCGCGGCGCCCAGGTGCCGCGCGCGCCGAACGCGCGGCCCTTCACTTGCCACACATCGATGCTTTCCAGGCTGTAGACGCTGCCGCCGATGGTGTAGTCCTCGCCGGCGGTGATCCAGGCCGCGCCGAGCCGGTACAACGGCGCGACGGAACTGGCGAACATGCTGCGCTCCATGAACGCGCCGTAGTTCGAACTGATGCGGTCGTCCAGGGTGAAGTACTGCTTGAACTGGCCGATGGTCAGCTTGCCGGCCTTGAAATCCTTCGTGACATAGACGTCCTTGGCCTCGACGTTGTCGCCGCTGAACTTGTCCTGCAGGCCGGCGAAGTCGCCTTCGATCTTGTAGCCCCAGCCGTAGAACCGGCCCGACACGTCCAGCCACAGCCGGCGCACTTCGCTGTCGTCGGGATTGGCCGTGCCGCGATCGTCGTTGTCGAACTGGGCGAAGTCCCAGTGCACTCGGCCGCCGAGTTCGGCGGTGACGGGCTTGTCGCCGGCTTCATCGGCATGAACGACGCCGGACCCGGCGAACAGGCACAGCGCGACACACGCGCCGGCGTGGTGGACAACAGCCATCGATGTTTCTCCCGACCCTGCTTTTCCCGCAGTTTTCCGCGCGACACACGGCGCGCACTGCGCTTATAGTTGGGTCGGCCCGGACGGCCTGTCCCAACCCCTCCAGCGCAGGCTAGGCGGTCGAAGCTGTCAACGACCTGTCATCGCGAAGGGTCTTTACTACGGCCGCTGACTGAGTGCGGCTTCTGACTGGGCGACGGAGCCCGTTTAATGCGCATTCTTTTGGTCGAGGACAACGCGGATCTGGCCGACGCCATCGTCAGGCGCATGCGCCGCAACGGCCACGCCGTGGACTGGCAGTCCGACGGCCTGCAGGCGGCCAACGTATTGCGCTACCAGTCCTTCGACCTGATCGTGCTCGACATCGGTTTGCCGCGGCTCAACGGCCTGGGCCTGCTGGCCGGATTGCGCGAACGCGGCGACACCACGCCGGTGCTGATGCTGACCGCGCGCGACGGCATCGAGGACCGGGTCAAGGCGCTGGATTCGGGCGCCGACGATTACCTCAGCAAACCCTTCGATTTCCGCGAGTTCGAAGCGCGCTGCCGGGTGCTGCTGCGGCGCAACCGCGGCCAGGCCGCGGGCGTGGTGCAGATCGGTGCGCTGAGCTTCGACGCCGGAGCGCATCGCGTCACCCTCGACGGCGAAGCGATCGAAGTGCCCAATCGCGAATTCCGCCTGCTGGAAATCCTGATCGGCAAACTCGGGCGCGTGGTCAGCAAGGACGAGATCGGCAACGGCCTGTTCGGTTTCGACGACGAGGCCGGGCCGAACGCGATCGAGCTGTACGTCGGCCGCTTGCGCAAGCGCCTGGCGGCGGCGCCGCTGCGCATCGTGACCGTGCGCGGCGCCGGTTATCTGATCGAAGCGGCCGACGCGGCCGGCGCCGAGCCGCCCGGCGCGGAGCCCGCCGATGGCTGAGCCCGCGCGCACCGCGGCCGAACGCCGCGACTCCATCGGCAAGACCTTGCTGATCTATCTGGGCGTGCTGTCGCTGATCGGCGCGGTGCTGCTGTTCGCAGCCGCGCGCAGTTACGGCCGCGCCGCCGCGGATCGTTCCTACGACCACCTGCTGATCGCCTCGGCGCTGTCGATCGCCGACAGCGTGGCCCTGGTCGATGGCCAGTGGCAGGTGGATCTGCCCTATGCCGCGCTGGACCTGCTGGCGATGGCGCCGGAGGACCGCGTGTACTACCGCGTCGCCAGCCGCGAAGGCGCCACCATTACCGGTTACAGCGACCTGCCCGCGCCGCCGTCGCCGCCGCTGGACGGCAAGCCGCGGTTGTTCGATGCGATGTATCTGGGCGAGCGCACCCGCTTCGTCGCGGTGTCGCGCTGGGTCGCCGGGCCGTTCGCGCAGGGGCAGGCGATCGTGCAGGTGGGGCAGACGCGCATCGCCCGCGAAGCGCTGGCCGACGATGTGGTGTTGCGGGCGCTGGTGGCGATCATCGCGGCCTCATTGGCGGCGCTGGCGCTGGTGTGGGTCGGCGTGCACCGCGCGCTGCGCCCGGTGCAGAAACTCGAACGCGATCTGTCGCTGCGCGAGCCGTCCGATCTGCGGCCGGTGACCGGCGCGGTGCCGTTGGAACTCGATCAACTCGTCGGCGCGCTCAATCGCTTCATGGCGCGGCTGTCGGCCAGCAACGAAACCCTGCGCGCGTTCATGGGCGATGCCGCACACCAGATGCGCACGCCGCTGGCGGCGCTTCGCGCGCAGGCGCAGCTGGCGCTGGACGAAGACGATCCGGCCGAACAGCGCCGCAGCCTGGTGATGATCGAGCGCAACGCCAGCCACATGAGCCGGCTGTTGAATCAGCTGCTCAGCGACGCCAGCGCGATCCACCGCTCGCATCTGCAGCAGTTCGAAACCGTCGATCTGGCCGAGCTGCTGCACCAGGCGATCTTCGAATCGATCCCGCAATCGGGTCCGCGTCCGGACCTGCGCCTGGCCGCGACCAATCATCCGGTGCTGGTGCGCGGCGACGCGCTGCTGCTGCGCGAGGCGATCAAGAACCTGATCGACAACGCGCTCAAGCACGGCCAGCCGCACTCGGTGGATCGCAAGCATGTGGATCAAGGCGAGGGCGGGCCGTTGCAGATCGCGCTGACCGTGAGCGACGGGGAAGCCGTGCCGACCGCGGTGCTGACCGTCGCCGACCACGGCCCCGGCATCGCCGCGGCCGATGCGCAGACCGTATTCGAACGCTTCGCCCGCGGCCGCGATGCCGCCGACGGCGGCGCCGGCCTGGGGCTGGCGATCGTCAAGCGCATCGTGGACAGCCATGGCGGCCGGATCGACCTGTCCAATCGCGTCGGCGGCGGGCTGGTGGTGACGTTGCGGCTGCCGAGGGCTTTGTCGTGAGAGCGAGGAACGAGTTTGGAGGAGTGAGAAACGAGAAAAGGCCCGGGCGCTGGCGGTCATCCGCCGTGCGCCGCTTGTGCCTCTACTCATTTCTCACGCTTCTGCACTCGTTCCTCGCGGCCAGCGCCTGCGCCGCCCCCGGCGACATCCGCACCTTCCAATCCCCGCAACCCGCCACGGCCAGCCTGCGCATCCACGGCTCGACCGATATCGAGAACTTCGCCGCGGTCATCAACGACTACCAGCGTCTGAATCCCGGCACCGAAGTCGAGTACACCGATCTGGTCGCCCAGGACGTGTACGCGCGCCATCTCCAGGCCGGGCCGCGCGCCAGCGCCGATCTGCTGATCAGCAGCGGCATGGACCTGCAGACCAAGCTGGCCAACGACGGCCACGCCCTGGCCCATCGCTCGCCCGCCACCGCCGCGTTGCCGGCGTGGTCGCAGTGGCGCCACGAAGCCTTCGGCATCAGCTACGAACCGGTCGTCATCGTCTACAACAAGCGCCTGTTGCCGGCCGCGCAGGTGCCGCACACGCGCCGCCAGTTGCTGGCCCTGCTGCGCGATCCGGCGGCGAAGCTGTCCGGGCGGGTCGGCACCTACGATGTCGCCCGCAGCAGCGTGGGCTATCTGCTGGCGACCCAGGATCACCAACTCGGCAGCATGGCCGGCGCCTTGCAGGCCGCGCTGGGCGACAACCGGGTGGTGCTGGAGGAACGCACCGGGCCCTTGCTCGACCGGGTCGCCAAGGGCGAGCTGGCGCTGGCCTACAACGTGCTGGGCTCCTACGCACAGGCGCGGATCGACGCCGGCGCGCCGCTGGGCATCGTCCTGCCCGAGGACTACACCCTGGTGCTGCTGCGCACCGCGCTGATCCCGCGCACCGCCGCCAACGCCGCCGAGGCCGGGCGCTTTCTCGACTACCTGCTGTCGCCGCGCGGCCAGAGCATGCTGGCCCGGCATGTCGGCCTGCAGCCGGTGCTGCGCGCGAACGTGGCCGGCGACGGCACGCCGCTGGGACCGCAGGCCCGCGACGGCGCCCGGGTGCGGACGCTGCGGCCGATCCCGCTGGGGCCGGGCCTGCTGGTGTACCTGGACGCGCTCAAGCGCCGCCAGTTCCTCGACGCCTGGCGCAGCACGGTCCAGCCGCAGCGCAAGGCCGGGGCGGCGGCGCCGTGAGCGCCCATACGCGGGCGTCGGTTACGCGCGCCGCGGCGCCCGGCGGCTCCGGCCGGCCACTGGCGCAAAGACCGCGGCGAGCGTCGCGGTTACAACTGTGTACAACCCCAAAGTACTAATGAATGACGCCCGGCGGCCGCGCGAATCCGCCCTGACGATCCATTAGACTGCACCTTCACGCCATGTTCGCGCCCCTGCCACGGTAGCCCCCAAGCGATGTCCGACAACGATCTGAAAACCGCCGCGCTCGACTATCACCGCCTCAGCCCGCCGGGCAAGATCAAGGTCACCGCGACCAAGCCGATGGTCACCCAGCGCGACCTGGCCCTGGCCTATTCGCCGGGCGTGGCCTACGCCTGCGAGGCCATCGTCGATGACCCCAACGCCGCCAGCGAACTCACCGCGCGCGGCAACCTGGTCGCCGTCATCAGCAACGGCACCGCGGTGCTGGGCCTGGGCGACATCGGCCCGCTGGCCGGCAAGCCGGTGATGGAAGGCAAGGGCGTGCTGTTCCAGAAGTTCGCCGGCATCGACGTGTTCGACATCGAAATCGACGAACGCGATCCGGACAAGCTGGTGGACATCATCGCCTCGCTGGAGCCGACCTTCGGCGGCATCAACCTCGAGGACATCAAGGCGCCGGAATGCTTCATCGTCGAGCGCAAGCTGCGCGAGCGCATGAAGATCCCGGTGTTCCACGACGATCAGCACGGCACCGCGATCATCGTTGGCGCCGCGGTCTACAACGCCCTGGAAGTGGTCGGCAAGAAGATCGAAGACGTCAAGCTCGCCACCAGCGGCGCCGGCGCCGCCGGCATCGCCTGCCTGGACATGCTGGTCGCGCTGGGCATGAAGCCGGAGAACATCCTCGCGGTCGACCGCGACGGCGTGCTCTACACCGGCCGCGGCAACATGGACCCGGACAAGCAGCGCTACGCGCGCGACACCGACAAGCGCACCCTGGCCGACATCATCGCCGGCGCCGACGTGTTCCTGGGCCTGTCCGCCGGCGGCGTGCTCAAGCCGGAAATGGTCGCGACGATGGCCGACAAGCCGATCATCCTCGCCCTGGCCAATCCGTACCCGGAAATCCTGCCCGAAGACGCCAAGGCCGTGCGTCCGGACTGCATCATCGCCACCGGCCGTTCGGACTACCCGAACCAGGTCAACAACGCGCTGTGCTTCCCGTACATCTTCCGCGGCGCGCTCGATGTCGGCGCCACCGTCATCAACGAAGAAATGAAGCTGGCCTGCGTGCGCGCGATCGCGGCGCTGGCGCGCATGGAATCGTCCGACCTGGGCGGCGCCTACGGCGGCGAGGTCCCCACCTTCGGTTCCGAATACCTGATCCCGCGTCCGTTCGACCCGCGCCTGCTGGTGATGCTGGCCCCGGCCGTGGCCAAGGCGGCGATGGATTCGGGCGTGGCCCAGCGTCCGATCCTGGACATGGACGCCTACGAAGAAAAGCTCAGCCAGTACATCTACCGCACCGGCCTGTTGATGAAGCCGGTCTACGACCGCGCCCGCGCCGACCGCAAGCGCGTGGTCTACGCCGAAGGCGAGGAAGAAACCGTGCTGCGCGCGGTGCAGACGGTGATCGACGAAGAACTGGCCTATCCGATCCTGATCGGCCGCCCGGACGTCATCGACACCCGCATCAAGCGCCTGGGCCTGCGCATGCGCGAAGGCGTGGACTTCGAGTTGACCAACATCAACGACGATCCGCGCTTCAACGAATACTGGCAGCAGTACCACGCGCTGACCGAACGCCGCGGCGTGACCCCGGCGGCGGCGAAGAACCTGCTGCGCTCGCGTCCGACGCTGATCGCCGCGCTGATGGTCGAACGCGGCGAAGCCGACGCGATGATCTCGGGCCTTGTCGGCCGCTTCCACAAGAAGCTGGGCTACATGCGCAGCATCTTCGACTTCGACCCGGGCGTGTCCGGCACCTCGGCGATGACCGGCGTGATCAACGACCAGGGCGCGTGGTTCTTCCTCGACACCCATGTGCAGGTCGATCCCAGCGCCGAGCAGATCGCGGAAGCGACCTTGCAGGCGACCTATCGCCTCAAGCTGTTCGGCGTCGAGCCCAAGGTCGCGCTGCTGTCGCATTCCAACTACGGCAGCCACGACAATCCGTCGGCGGCGAAGATGCGCAAGGTCCGCCAGATCGTCAAACAGCGCCAGCCCAAGCTGGAAATCGACGGCGAAATGCAGGCCGACACGGCGTGGGACGACGTGCTGCGCAAGCGCATCTTCCCCAACGCGACCCTGCACGGCCGCGCCAACCTGTTCGTGCTGCCGAATCTGGACGCCGCCAACATCACCTACAACATGGTGCGGGTGATGACCGACGGCGTCGCCATCGGCCCGATCCTGATGGGCCTGGACAAGCCCGCGCACATCCTGACCCCGGCCTCGACCCCGCGCCGCGTCGTCAACATGACCGCGATCGCGGCCGTGGACGCGCAGATCCGCGCCTTGCGCGAAGCCGATCGCAAGGGGCTGTCGGAGCTCGGCGGGGTCTGATGCCGCGCGCATGGGCGAAGGGGGCGCGCTGAACGCCGTACTGGCCAGCGAATCGCTGCCGGCATCGGCGGCCCCCACGTTCGCCCCGGTGGCCGAGCCGCGGCCGCAGGTCAGCGTGCTGCTGCTGTGCTTTCGCGACGCGGACTACATCCGCGCCGCGATCGAAAGCGCCTTCGCCCAGACCGTGCCGTGCCAGATCATCGTCTCCAACGATTGCTCCGACGACGCCACCTTCGACATCGCGGTGGAGATGGTCGCCGCCTATCGCGGCCCGCACCGCGTCAGCGTGCGCCGCACCGAGCGCAACCTGGGCGTGTCGGCGCATTTCAACGATGCAATGACGCTGGCCCACGGCGACATCATCGTGATGATGGCCGGCGACGACATCGCCTATCCCGAACGCGTCGCCACCATCGTGCGCGCGTTCGACCAAGCGCCCGATGCGATGGTGCTCGGCAGCGATTTCGACGGCATCGGCACGCGCGGCGAACCGATCAAGGTCAGCTTCCGCGTGCGTCCGGAGCGGTACGAACTCGATTACTACGTGCGCATCGGCCGCCTGATCGGCCTGCTCGGCGCGACCATGGCGTTCCGCCGCTGCGTCTACGACCGCTTCGGCCCGCTGCTCGGCCCGATCGAAGACAACGCCCTGAGCCTGCGCGGCGCGCTGCTGGGCCAATCGCTGTGCCTGCGCCAGCCGCTGATTCAATACCGGCGCCATCCCGGCAGCGTCAGCGGCACCGTGTTCGCGCGCGACGAACCGCGCGCGGTCGCCACCCGCCGCCGTTACGAGCGCACCGTGCAGTTCTACCGCGGCACCGCCGACGATCTGGAATCGTGCCTGCGGCAGATGCCGGAACTGCCCGAACCCAAGCGCCGCCTGGCGCGGCAAGTGCTGGCGATGTACCGCATCGAAGCCGACGCGCGCGAAGCCATCATCGCGCAACCGCGCTGGCGCTGGCTCGGCCCGGTGATGCGCGGCCTGGCCCAGCGCGGCCTGCGCCGCAAGAGCGCTGAGCGCGCCTTGAAGCTGCTGCTGCCGCGCTCGTGGTTCGGCCTGCGCTGATTCGCGCTCGAAGTGGCCCGCTGTTGTGGGAGGGCCTTCAGGCCCGATGCTTTTCGCTCCGATCGCCATCCCCCAAGGCCCCGCCCCGCATGAGCTGGTACCTCACCCTGCGCCCCGCCGCATCGCAACCCGAGCCGGCGGACACCGAAGCCCTGACCGCTTACCTCACCGCGCAACCCGAACTGCGCCAGATCGGCCCGGTCGAATTCGAATCCGTGCCCGGCCAGCCGCAGATGCTGATGATCCTGGCCAAGGACAACGGCCGCGGCGGCTACGCCAGCGACGGCAAGTTCATTCCGCGCATCGACATCATCGAACTGATCTGTCCTTATTCCGAACCGCCGGAGTGGTACGACGCGATGGCCGCGCGCATCGCGGCGCATCTGCGTTGGCGGGCGGTCGAAGAAAACGAAGAGCGTCAGGTCTGGCCGGTTTGATCGCGCTTCGAAGCCGCTTTGGCCCTTGATCTTGTGGGAGGGCCTTCAGGCCCGATGCTTTTCGATCAGATAGCCAGAACACATCGGCCTGATCGAAAAGCATCGGGCCTGAAGGCCCTCCTACAGAGACTTCAACGCGGCGAATCCATCTGCAAGTCCAGATAAGGCCGCTCGAAGAACTGCCGCCCCAAGCGTTCCGCCGCCGCCACCGACCCCTGCGGATCGCGCGCAACCTCGCCGCGCCCATTGCCCCACCCATGCACCGCGCCGATGAACTGCGAATGCGTGTAGCGCGCGTACTCCTGCAACTGATGCACGATCCCCAGCGCGATCGCCGGATAGATTTCTTCCGACGATGTCAGCAGCGCCACGCGCTTGCGCTTGATCCGCTCGCGCACCTGCGCCGAGCCGGCATGGCTCTTGGCGAAGTAACAAAACATCCGGTCGAAGAACACCTTCGCCTGCCCCGACATCCCGTACCAATACACCGGCGTGCACAGCGCGATGCCGTCGGCGGGCAAGAACTGATCGACGAACAACTCGCCGAACCCATCGTCGATCCGGCAGCGCCCGTTGTCGTCGCGGCACTGCCGGCAATCGCGGACCAACCCGTCGAGGTGATCGTCGATAAAGCGCACCGCCGCATCGATCCCGCCCGCCCGCGCGCCGCGTTCCACCGCTGCGGCCAAGGTGGCGCTGTTGCCGTCGCGGCGCGGACTGGCGACCAGGATCAACAGGCGGGCAGGGGTGTGGGCTTCGGTCATAGAGGCGGTTCCGTGGCGGGAGCGATGAATCTATTTGCTGCCTACGCCTGCCACAAATGACGATAATCGCTCCGACATGAGCCAGATTCAGGCCAGACCATGTTCGCCGAGCTTCCGCTGACCGCCCTGCGCAGTTTCGAATCCGCCGCCCGCCACCTGAGCTTCAAGGCCGCGGCCGAGGAACTGCACGTCACCCCGACCGCGATCTCGCACCAGATCAAGCAACTGGAGCACTGGCTGGGCCAGGCCCTGTTCGAGCGTCTGCCGCGTGGCGTCGCCCTCACCACTGAAGGCCGGCGCCTGTTCCGCGATCTGCACGGCGCGATGCTCGACATCGCCCAGTCGCTGGATGCCTTGCGCCCGCGCCGCAGCAGCGGCGGCCTGACCGTGACCACCACTGCCTCGTTCGCCGCGTTGTGGCTGATCCCGCGCCTGGGCGGCTTCTACCAGCAGCATCCCGACATCGCCGTGCGCATCGACACCGGCGCGCAGGTGATCGATCTCAACCAGGACGCCAGCGTCGATCTGGCCATCCGCTACGGCGGCGCGGTGCCGGCCGGTCTGCATCGGCACGGCGGCATGCAGGAACACTTCGGCGTCTACGGCGCGCCCGCTCATATCGAAATCGAAGCGGCCAAATCGTCGCCGACCTTGATCACCGTGGCGTGGGGCGATTCGCGGCTGTACGAATGCAGTTGGGAGACCTGGTGCGAACGCGCCGGCCTGGACTGGATGAAACCCGGCGTGGTCATGCGCGCTTACGACGAAGAGCACTACGCGCTGCATGCCGCGAGCGCGGGGCAGGGCCTGGTACTGGCCAGTTCGGTGGTGACCGCCGGCGCGGTAGCGCGCGGCTTGCTGGCGCCGTATCGGCCGCAGATCACGGTGCCGGGCGAGCGCTATCACGTGCTGTGCGTGCCCGGCCGGGAACGGCATCCGCCGGTGAAGGCGTTCTTGCGGTGGTTGGATGGGGAGATGGGGTGAGTGGGGCGGCTTTCGGGTGGCTACTCGCTGAAGTCGCTGGATTCCCGCGTTCGCGGGAATGACGGTAGGAAGATGACGTAGTAAATGGAGCCGCGAACGTTTTTGCTCGTCATTCCCGCGAACGCGGGAATCCAGCGACTTCAGCCGGCCCCTCCAGCGCAGCTCCCGTCCAATCCCCTAAGCCACCTCAACCCGCCCAGGCAACCACCCCATCGCAAACTCCCGCAACAACTTCACCCGAGCCGAGCGCCGCAGATCCGGATGGATCGCAAACCACAACTCCGTAGGCACCTCCGCCATCGGCGCCGACAACCGTTTCACCCCGCCCGCGGCGTCGGCGAAATAGCACGGCAGCAACGCACGTCCGATCCCCGCCTGACACGCCGCCAACGCCGCCGGCAACGAATTCACCCGCATCGCGATGCGCGCCTCATCCACGTTCGCGCGCAGCCAATGCGCCGACGACAAATGCGACAAGGCATCGTCGAACCCCACCCACTCGCCGTCGGACAACGCCGAGCGCTTGCCGACCTTCGCACCGCCAGCCGCATACACCGCGGTGGAAATCGAAGCGATTCGCCGCACCGACAACCCGTCGGGCATCAACGCGCTCGCCCGCAGCGCCACATCGGCGTCGGGCTGCTGCAGATTGACGAAGGCATTGGCGACGATCAGATCGCAACGCACCTGCGGATGCTCGGCAGTGAATGCCGCGCACATCCGCGCCGCGACCCCGGCCAGGGTGTCGGGAATGGTGATGCGCAAGCGCCCCTCGGCCTGCGCATCGCGCCCGGCCAGTTGCCGTTGCAGGCGATCGGCATCGTCGAGAATCCGCTGCGCCGCGGCGATCGCGATCGCCCCGGCCTCGGTCGCGGTATAGCCGCTGCGGCTGCGCCGGAACAGCGCCGCGCCCGCGCGCGCCTCGATCGCCGCCAGCCGCCGGAACGCGCTGGAATGATCCAGCGCCAACGCCTTGGCCGCGCCGCTGAGGCTGCCGTGCGCGCCGATCGCGCGCAGCAGATCGAAATCTTCCAGGGACAATCGAGGTTGTCGCATCCGCAAGCAATCCTTGGGGTCGCGCCGTATTCCGGGCGTCGGGGCGTTCGAGGAGAGTAGCGCCACTCCCTCACGGATACACGCTCATGAAGCTCTACTACACCCCGCATACCTGCTCGTTCGCCCCGCATATCGTCCTGCGCGAACTGGGCATCGAGGCCGAACTGCGCCGCGTACGCATCGGCCCGGACCCCATCGTCGTCGCCGACGGCCGCGACTTCCGCGAACTCGGCGCGCTCGGCTACGTCCCGCTGCTGGAACTCGACGACGGCCGCGTGCTGCACGAAGGCGTGTCGATCCTGCAATACCTCGCCGACCAGCACCCCGACAGCGGCCTCGCCCCCGCGCCGGGCAGCGCCGAGCGCATCGAGTTGAACCAGTGGCTGACCTTCATCAGCTCGGAACTGCACAAACTCTTCAGCCCGTGGCTGTTCCACCCCGAGTACGGCGAAGCCCCGGCGCGTATCGCCCGCGAACGCCTGCAGCCGCGCCTGGCGCTGGTGGACCGCCATCTGGCCAAGAACGCTTTCGTGCTGGGCGAGCGCTTCAGCATCGCCGACGCGTACCTGTACACCATCGCCGGCTGGGCTCGCGTGCTGAAGATGGACCTGCATCCGTACCCGGCCCTGGACGCTTATCTGGACCGCATCGGCCAGCGCGACAGCGTGCGCGACGCGCTGCGCCGCGAACGCGAGGACGCGCGCGCACAACCCGAGCGAGCGCCTGCATGAAAGCCTCGACCGCATGGATGATGCTGATCGCCGCCGGCTTGATCGACGTGGCCTGGGCCTTGTCGATGAAACTCTCGCAGGGCTACACCCGGCCGTGGTGGACCGCGGCCTCGGTGGTCACCTTGATCGCCTTCGTCTGGCTGCTGGGCCGCGCGCTGACCGCCCTGCCGGTCGGCAGCGCGTATGCGGTGTGGACGGGCATCGGCGCCGCCGGCACGGTGCTGATCGGTTCGATGCTGTTCGGCGAATCCATCACGCCGATGAAGCTGGGCGGGGTGGGGCTGATCGTTGCGGGGATAGTGGTATTGCGCGGGGCGCCGGCTTGATGGCTTGGACAGCAAGAGCAAATCCCCCCTGGCCCCCCTTTTTCAAAGGGGGGAATCCATCTCGGGGATTTCAGTGGCGGCGACCGCACTGCTTCGGATAACCGGGACACATCACCGCATCACCCACCACGCCCCCAACCCGAAGGATTCCCCCCTTTGAAAAAGGGGGGGGGCAGGGGGGATTTGCTCTTCCAGCCGCCAACCCCCAACCAAACCCCACCGTATCCCCCGCCCCCGCACCATTCATCCATAGCCAATACGAACTATCCCACCCCACCGACCACCCAAAGCAAGCCGAACCCCATCCCCCGTTTGTTAGACTCGACGCTCTAATCCGCCCCCCAACATTCGAGGCGCGGCCACGGGGCCGCGAGATAGATGAACCAGCCGCTTGCCAGCTCCCTGCACGACCTCCTGCAGAACGACCCCGACCCGACCGAAACCCAGGAATGGGTCGAATCCGTCCAGGCCGTCATCGCCCGCGACGGCGCCGAGCGCGCCCACCAACTGCTCGAAGGCATGGTCGAGGTCACCCGCCGCGCCGGCGCCCACCTGCCGTTCCAGCCCACCACCGAATACATCAACACCATCCCGCCGCACCTGGAGGCCAAGAGCCCCGGCGACGCCGCGATGGAATGGCGCATCCGCTCGCTGATCCGCTGGAACGCCATGGCCATGGTCGTGCGCGCCAACCGCAAGCCCGGCGACCTCGGCGGCCACATCGCCAGCTTCGCTTCCGCGGCCACCCTGTACGACGTCGGCTTCAACCACTTCTGGCGCGCGCCCTCGGCCGACCACCCCGGCGACGTCATCGGCGTGCAAGGCCACAGCTCCCCCGGCATCTACGCGCGCTCCTTCCTCGAAGGCCGCATGAGCGAATCCCAGCTCGACAACTTCCGCATGGAAGTCGACGGCCGCGGCCTGAGCTCCTACCCGCACCCGTGGCTGATGCCCGATTACTGGCAAGTCCCGACCGTGTCGATGGGCCTGGGCCCCATCAGCGCCATCTACCAGGCGCGCAACTGGAAATACCTCGAAGGCCGCGGCCTGATGCCGAAGTCCGACCGCAAGGTCTGGGCCTTCCTCGGCGACGGCGAAACCGACGAACCCGAATCCCTGGGCGCCATCTCCGTCGCCGGCCGCGAAGGCCTCGACAACCTGGTCTTCGTCATCAACTGCAACCTGCAGCGGCTCGACGGCCCGGTGCGCGGCAACGGCAAGATCATTCAAGAGCTGGAAGGCCAGTTCCGCGGCGCCGGCTGGAACGTCATCAAGACCATCTGGGGCAGCTACTGGGATCCGCTGCTCGCGCGCGACACCACCGGCAAGCTGCGTCAGCTGATGATGGAAACCGTCGACGGCGAATACCAGAACTGCAAAGCCTTCGGCGGCAAATACACCCGCGACAATTTCTTCGGCAAATACCCGGAGACCGCCGCGCTCGTCGCCAACCTGTCCGACGACGACATCTGGCGCCTCAACCGCGGCGGCCACGACCCGCACAAGGTCTTCGCCGCCTACCAGGAAGCCGTCAACACCAAGGGCATGCCCACCGTCATCCTGGCCAAGACGGTCAAGGGCTACGGCATGGGCGCATCGGGCGAATCGCTCAACCCGACCCACGGCACCAAGAAGATGGACGACGAAGCCGTCCGCCTGTTCCGCGACCGCTTCAACATCCCGGTCAGCGACGAACAGCTGAAAGACGGCGCCGTCCCGTTCTACCACCCCGGCGAAAAATCGCCGGAAGTCGAATACATGCTCGAGCGCCGCAAGGCCCTCGGCGGCTTCCTGCCGCAGCGCCGCCGCAAGGCCAGCACCTCGCTGGACGTGCCCAAGCTCGAAACCTACGACCGCCTGCTCAAGAGCACCGGCGAGCGCGAAATCAGCACCACCATGTCGTTCGTGCAGGCCCTCAACATCGCATTGCGCGACAAGCAGGTCGGTCCCCGTATCGTCCCGATCGTGGCCGATGAAGCGCGCACCTTCGGCATGGAGGGTCTGTTCCGCCAATTGGGCATCTACGCCCCGCATGGCCAGAAGTACAAGCCGGTCGACCGCGACCAGCTGATGTACTACCGCGAAGACACCACCGGCCAAGTGCTGGAAGAAGGCATCACCGAAGCAGGCGCGTTCTCGTCGTGGCTCGCCGCCGCGACCAGCTACAGCACCAACGACCTGCAGATGCTGCCGTTCTACATCTACTACTCGATGTTCGGCTTCCAGCGCATCGGCGACAGCGCCTGGCAAGCCGCCGACATGCGCGCGCGCGGCTTCCTGCTGGGCGCCACCGCCGGCCGCACCACGTTAAACGGCGAAGGCCTGCAACACGAAGACGGCCACAGCATGGTCCAGGCCGGCCTGATCCCGAACTGCCGCAGCTACGACCCGACCTTCAGCTATGAGGTCGTGACCCTGCTGCAACACGGCATGCAGCGCATGCTGACCGAACAACAGGATGAGTACTGGTACCTCACCCTGATGAACGAAAACTACACCCACCCCGACATGCCCGAAGGCAGCGCCGACGGCATCATCAAGGGCATGTATCTGTTGAAGGACGCCGGCAAGCCCAAGAAGGGCGAATTGCGCGTACAGCTGATGGGCAGCGGCACCATCCTGCGCGAAGCCATCGCCGCCGCCGATCTGCTGGACAAAGACTTCGGCGTCACCGCCGACATCTGGTCCTGCCCCAGCTTCAACGAACTCGCCCGCGACGCCAGCGACGCCGAGCGTTGGAACCGCCTCAACCCCGAAGCCAAGACCGCGCGCAAGCCGTACATCACCGAACTGCTGGAAGGCCGCCAAGGCCCGGCGATCGCCGCGACCGACTACATCCGCATGTACCCGGAGCAAGTCCGCGCCTTCGTGCCGATGCGCTACACCGTGCTGGGCACCGACGGCTTCGGCCGTTCCGATACCCGCGCCAACTTGCGTCGTCACTTCGAGGTTGATCGCTACTACATCGCGCATGCGGCCATTGCGGCGCTGGCGGCGGAAGGGAAGATGACTGGGAAGGATGTGGCGAGGGCTATTAAGCAGTACAAGATTGATGTGGAGAAGCCGAATCCGTTGGGGGTTTGATATTCTAATGCGCAACAAAAAAAAGCAGCCGAAAGGCTGCTTTTTTTTGTAACTTAATGTCTGAATTAATCAATCTTAATAAGTCCCGGGCGGCTTGCATGTGAGGCGAATGCAAATTCGATTGCGGCGCACATGTTTTCTCGCAAACGCCATTTTGCAATTAATTTATATTCAGAGAACTGTTTTTCTGAGAGTGCGGCTGTGTAATTAAAATTGAGGATGAGCTTGAATATCTTCTCGTCAAATTTAAATTCCGTCGTTGGAAAGATTGCCTCTGAGGCCTTGCGAGGCCCGACTGCGTTTACGCCGATGGGTTGCAAAATTTCAGCAGCTAAAATCAATCGATGCGTCCCCGCTTTTGGCTGCGCTTCGTCACAGGCTGCCCGTAAACCTACAAGGCGCCATTCATACTTTGAAGCGAGCTCAACTAGCTTTGCCTCCACTTCCTCTTTAGGCTGAAGATAGCTGACCAATATTTGTTCTGAGGTATGCCCCTGGAATAGTTGGAGCATTGTGGCCTCAGGGAGCTCGTATACTGCCCCTCTAGTTCCAGGCTTAATAGGTGCGTGTGTATCCCGCGCTGAGTGATGCATTGTATTTAAATCTGCTTTTTCATTCTGATCTAAAGTAATGCGCTTGGCAGGATTGGATATTGCTTTGGCCCATATTTCTTTGAGTTTCCCATCTTCGTCAGGCAGATGATGCAGTCGATCGAAAAGAAACGGTGTCAGGCCGCCGTTTATGGCCTTCATTTCATTGTCTTTTACATTATCTGAGCCGACAGCGGATTGCGCGACTGACGTCAAAAGACGTTCCAGATGTTTTGCTGATTCCCCAAGAAACATTTTCTTTCGGTTAACGAAGCCGCAGAGCTTTCCTATCAGCTCTCCACAAGCTAAATCAACGGCATTTTCCCAATAGAGAAGCGCGGTTGCCTGGGGTTGATCGCTGAGCAGTTTTTTAATTTCAGCTGCGACTTTAAGCATATCAAAGCCATTTTCGCCAAGAAACTCTTCCTTTGCCATTAAGAGGCTGGCGAGCGGCTGCGGGATGTTCGGATAGTGATCGCTTATATGCGATACTAACTCATCGCGCTTGTTTTTATCACTAGTCCAGATTACAAGAACATAAGGGCCATTGTCCTGAGCTATGACCTGCTCGAGGATCGACGCGGTTGTGTCATAAAGTGCCGCGCCCGCTTGATGGCCTGAGACCAGATGGATGTCTAAAAATAATAGTCGTATCCCCCTGACTGATGATTTTGTCGAAGGTTTGCCGGCGGTAACTAAAACTGGAAGGCAGCTTGTGTCCATCGATTCCAATGACCGCTGTATAGCATCGATGGCGTCCTTTTCATCGTCGATTACAGCAATTCGCGGCGCAGGAATCATTTTTCTATCCGACCTTCTGGAAAGGTGAAGGAAATAATCGCTCCGCTGATATCCGATGGAATATCGATATCTGCAGGAGCGGGAAAGGTCAACTGCCCGCCGTTCAATTGTGTTGCCATTGAGGCGTAGTAAAGCCCTAATCCCATGCCGTCGGGGCGGCGGGTAAAAAACGGCCTCACCAGGGTTTCTGGATCATCCGAGAAGCCGGGTCCGTTGTCTCCAATTACCAACTGAACGCCTTCCCCAGCTTCCCTCAGTATCGCTATGTGGATACGGCGCACGGGCTCTTCGTTTTTATCAAGATCTGGCCATCGGACTCGGAGCCAATAAAGGCTATTGTCGATCAGGTTCGTTAGAGCTCCGAGCAATAATTCTTCAGATCCTCTTACTGATACTGGGGGGGCCGTGTCGTTCAAATCATATGTGACATGAACTTGATGTGAATCGCCCAGGTTTTTGTAGACAGTCGTCAGCCGTTTAGTGCGTACCGCCTTTCAAACTCTATCGGGGACAGGCCATTGTTGGAACTGTGCCGTCGTTTGGGGTTGTAGAACAGCTCGATGTAATCGAACACATCGCCTCGTGCTTTGTCATGGGTATGGTAGATCCGTTGCTTAACCCGTTCGCGCTTGAGCAACTGGAAGAAGCTTTCCATCGCGGCGTTGTCGTGACAGTTACCGCGTCGGCTCATGCTGCACACGATGCCGTGGGCCTTCAAAAAGCTCTGCCAGTCTTCGCTCGTGAACTGACTGCCTTGATCCGAGTGCAAGAGCAAACCAGGCGCGGGCTTGCGTCGCCACACCGCCGCTAGCAGCGCCTGCAGCACCAGATCGGAGTGCTGCGTTGGACGCGTGGCCCAGCCCACGATCCTGCGGGAGAACAGATCGAGCACGACGGCCAAGTACAAGAAGCCTTCGTGGGTGCGAATGTAGGTGATGTCGGTCACCCAGGCCCGATTGGGTTCTTGCGCTGTGAACTCACGCGCCAGCACGTTGTTGGCGACGGCGCCGATCGGCCCGCTCAACGGCCGCGGCCGCCGGCCGTAGCCCACCATGGCGCGCAGCCCTTCTTGCTTCATCAAACGCGCAACGCGGTGTTTGCTGCACGTTTCACCCAACTCGCGCAGGTCCGTGGTGATCTTGCGATGGCCGTAGATCGAGCCGCTTTCCAACCAACTGTGCTTGATCAATCCCAACAGACGTTGGTCGTCGCGTGCACGCGCACTGGCCGGCGCGTGAAGCCAAGCGTAGTAACCGCTGCGGTTTATGCCCAAGACACGGCACATTGCGGCCAGGCCGAACTCGTCGGCGTGCTGCTTCATGAAGGCGTACTTCACCTTTACCCCTTGGCAAAGTACGCGGCGGCTTTTTTTAGGATGTCTCGTTCTTCAGTCACGCGCCGAAGTTCTGCCTTCAGGCGTCGCACGTCCGCGTTCTGATCTTTTTCCACACGACGAACCACATCGCTTTTGCCTTGCTGACGCCGCCAGCCGTACAGGCTGTGCACCGACACGCCCAGGCGCTCGGCTACTTCGGCCACCGGCCGCCCGTACTCCACGATCTGACGGACCGCTTCGATCTTGAACTCATCGGTGTATCGCTTCGCGCTCATAACCACCTCCACTTAAGCCATAGTTTATGGCTGCGAGATGTCTACGAAACCCTGGGCGATTCAGTCAGCGCCGCAGAGCGATGCTCCCAGTTTGACGATCGAGGACATTCTTCGCCTGCCGCTTGAACAGGGAGCCGATGGCTACGACCGCATATCCAAGGGCCTTCGTTCGATAGGTCAGTTCAGCGTATTCCGTCAAGAAGGAGTGTTGACACTGTCCGACGGTCACCGGATCAATATCGTTGTCGACTACACCAGCGCCGGCATCCTCAGCATCGGCGTGGACAAAGCCCGATGCTTTACGTTGAAGGATGCCGTCAGGATCACAGGTGCCAAGCCCGTGTCGGCGGTCAGCTATCCCTATGTGGAAGGCCCTAATTACGACACTTACTCAGCGATTGCCAATGGCGTTGATGTGAACATTGGGAAGTTCACGGCTGGCGAGAATTGCTTGACGGAAATCCATTTGGTGGATGTGCAAACTGCAGCCGAATTCGTTATGAAGAACAAGCTGGAGCTGCCCGCGAAAAATCTGCCTGTCCTCAAGCCTTAGCGAAGATGCGGACTTCAAAAGTCTGCATGAATCAAAACCAAGATCAGGTGGTCGGAGTCAGCGGGACCTTGACGAAAGGACGCATCAGAGTGCTCTCAGCATGGACTACGGAGAGAGTGTCGCACTGGATAAATGGCTCCCGAGCTTGCGACGGAGAACGCCAGAACTCTCGTGCACGCATATCCACCAATTCCGCATATTTTCAGCGCCTTTGCCCTGGTCGTCTGCGGCCAGCGCATAAAGATCGCAGCGGTTGTTGTTCATCAGATGACAGCTCGCTTATGCTCAACGAATCCCCTCTGCCTGCGGTGCAAGCAATGCGCAACTTTCAGTTTCGCTGTGTCGCTGCAGCCGTTCGGCCGCACGCAGTCGCGTCCGCGCTGATCGTCCTCAATGTCCTCGCCGTCAGCGCGTGCGCTCACGGCCCGACACCACCACGCCACGCCGCTACAACTCAGGAGCCTCATGACATGACGTCGTCCGACCAGTACAGAATCAGCACTGCCAGCGAGCATCCCGATCTGACGCCAGGAGAGGTCGCACGACGGATGCTCCGGTTGGCGGAGGCGCTACAGTCGATGGATGAGGTCACCGTTGAAAGTGTGACGGAGCGTACCGGCTTGCCGCTCAAGTACGCACCGTTGGGCAAGGTGCACGCCTTCGCCATAAAGCTCCCGGAATCTGGGTGGAGCTACGGTGTTACCTACGAGCAGGACGGGTCCTACAAAGCGGTGGAGCTTGCGTACCGCCATGCAGACATCAATGAGGCATCGATGTCGCCGGTGTGCGAAGTTGACCTCGCGGCGGCATCCAAAGCACTTAAAGGCGCTGGCTATTCCGGCAAGGTGGAAGCCGACGAAATAGGACAGGCGACGGAATATGTCTTTCTACGTTCCCACATGAAAGTGCGGATCGTGCCTGCCGCCGAGTCCGCGCCGATCGATGGAAAAGCCGCCCGTTCCTGTATTCAGCAGCTGACGATCTCTTCGAGGGATTGAACATGACAAGGATGAACAAGCAGCTGGATGCTGCCGTCAAGGCGTTTGCGACTTCGCCGGGTGTGAGCGACGCTCATGTCGGGCACCTGCGCGAGGCGCTGGTCTCGGACGATGAGTTGCTGGAGGAGATGAACAAAGCCGCCAAGCTGGGGCGGCTAACGTCTTTTTCTATCTCACCCACGTCAGAAAGCTTGGTGGGAGACATCGACATTCGTAGCGGTGTGGTCGGACTTCCCATCAGCGCGTTGGCGGGGTCTGACGCCGGTTCGAAGGGGCGGTTGGATGCTGCGCTGAAAATTCAGGAAATGTCGCTGCGTTTCGGCAACAGCACTTACAAAGACGAAGCCGGCAATGTCGTTCCTGTGTCGCAAGAGATGGTGGGCAACCTGCAGTCGGCGATAAATGCCTCGCCGATGCTGGTGGAGCGTATCGGGGCCGCGATCAACGCCGAGCCAAAACCGCATCTGAAGAGCTTCGGAATTCTGCCTCATGGACAGGGAGCCGGGGCCGCTTACGATGGCGACGAAAAGGCCATGCTGATTCCGGCCTATCGGCTGCAGAACAAATCTTCAGCCAATACTTCGGGATTCGATGTCGCGCCGATGGTCTTCACGTTGGCGCATGAGACGCAGCATGGTTTCAATCATGACAAGAAGCGCGAAGCATGGGCCGCCTTCGACGCTGAGATAAAGCAGATCGCGCGCGACAAAAATCCCGTCAACGACTACACGCCACCCATCGGGAAGTTCATTCAGGCATCACGGGAGGACGAGGCACGAGCTGAGATTGCAGGTTGGAACGCGGTTGTAAGCATGAAGCGCCAAGCCGGCAGTGAAGTCAGCCTTAGTGAAATGAGTCGAACAAAAGGCATTCGTTCCTATATGTTCTTGGGCCGAGACGATGCCGCACAACAGCTGGTCGGAAAATCCGGCTTGAAATTCAACGCGGATTCGACCATAGACCCGACGCCGGGTAACGTCGAGGCCATGGGTAAGAACTACTTCGACCGTAAGCCCAAAGCAGATGGAATCGAATCAGCCGAGACGGCCACGCTGGGGCCACACAAGGAGTCTGACTACCAAAACTACTACGGCAGGAACGCGATCGAACGCGTGATTCAGTTTGATCGCGAATATGCGCATTCGGTGGGTGGTGTCGAACCGAAGATGCATATCGATATGGGCAAGCTACGCTTGAACGAGCGGCTGATCGAACGGCTAGGGCTGCAAATAGATCCGCACCCCGAACGTCCCCAGGCCTATTACGACACCAGCCAATCACCGCCGGCGTTGCATCATTTCGAGCACACCAAGACCGGGGCTAGATTGAATCAACATGTGCCGATCGAGTCGAGCGTCCTGGCCGACTCCTTAAGCACGATAGACAGCGGTCGGCCGATACCAGGCCAACAGGCGCACCCAGATCACGGCTTGTACTCCCAGATTGCGACCCAGGTCCGACAACAGGATCAACAGCACGGACGCCATTGGGACGAAGCCAGTGAGCGTATGACTGCTAGCCTGTTGGCACTGGCTAAGGAAAATGGCCTATCGCAAGTGGATCACGTGGTCTTCAGCATCAAAAACGAACACGTCGCCGCCGGCGAAAACGTCTTCGTCGTGCAAGGGCGGCTCGATGACCCGGCGCACCTGCGGGCGCATATGAAAACGGATGAGGCCGCTCGCACGCCGGAGGCGGCTTCGTTCGAAAAGGTAGAAGCGATCAACGAGCGTATCGCCCGGCAAACGGCCCAGGCCCAGGCGCTCGGGCAGACGCCGGAGGAAACGCCCAAGGGGCCGGGCATGGGGCGATGACGGCACTGCACTATCAAGACGGCCAAGACATCCGACTGGGCGACAGCGTCCGCTGGGGAAACGATGCGCGCGGCGTGGTCGTGGTCATGATCGCCGAACAGACGGCGCTGCCTGGCTACGTTGCGGCGGAGTGGGCGTATCTGCAGCGCGGCTGCATGATCGAGCTCTCCGCGTCCGGACTGTTCCATTACGACGCCGAAGGGTCGGCGCAGGACGAAGGCCTCGTGTTGCTCGCTCGCGCGACCTGACTGCCGCCGCCGGACGACGGCGGGCTTCAAGAAGCGACTGTCGCCATCGTCGAAATGTCAGCTCGGGCAGGTGACATTGTCCCGTTGTTTTCCGCGCGCTTGATGATACTTTTGCCCGGCACTCGCCTGGGCCCCGTTTAAACATGTGATCGGGCATGCAGCGGCGCCATGAGACGATCGTGCATACGCCTCGTGGCCGGCAGCGCGCCCGCGTAATCCGGCGCTTTGCGCGACTTGAATGCACGTATCCGCTCTGAAAACAGGAGAACGGCGATGGTCAGCAAGAACACGATTTGTCTGTGGTACGACGGCGGCGCTTTGGATGCGGCGAAGTTCTACGCGCAGACGTTTCCGGACAGCACGGTGGGGGCGGTGCATCACGCGCCCGGCGATTATCCCGATGGCAAGCAGGGCGATGTGCTGACGGTCGAGTTCACGGTGATGGGCATTCCGTGCATCGGTTTGAACGGCGGGCCCATGTTCAAGCACAGCGAGGCGTTCTCGTTCCAGGTGGCGACCGACGATCAGGCCGAGACCGATCGCTTGTGGGACGCGATCGTCGGAAACGGCGGCAAGGAAAGCGAGTGCGGCTGGTGCAAGGACAAGTGGGGGCTGTCGTGGCAGATCACCCCGCGTGCGTTGACGGATGCGTTCACCCATCCGGATAAGAAGGTGGCCAAGCGCGCGTTCGACGCCATGATGAAGATGCAGAAGATCGATATCGCCACGATCGAGGCCGCTGTCCGCGGCTGATCGGGCACGCGCGGCGGCTCTGCGTGAAGCCGCGGCTGAACAGCGGTTTCGCGCCGTAGCCGACGCCAAATCTTCCGATTCGCCGAACCACCGGGAAGCGGTCTGAGCCGCTTCCCCGTGGTTCGGCCGCGCGCTGGTCGTATCGGCGCCGAAGCCCGGATTCCTGCGCCTGGCCAAGCCGGGCGCTGCCGATCGAATCCCGGTTGTCTTGACCCTGTCATCCCCGTGGCATCGAATCCGCGGTACGGCTCAAACGCCGGGAGACGACGATGGCCAGGTTCCGCATTCCAGTCTCATGCCGGGTTCCGGCGGTTTCACGCGGTCAGGGCTGGTACTTGGCCTGTCTTCTGTTCTTGCCGGCGGCCTGGCCGGCGTTCGCCGGCGAACCGGCCCCGCAGTGGCGGTTGGTCAGCGACAAGGACGGCATCCGGCTGGAGGCGCGGCGCATTCCTGGTGAGCGTTTCGATGAGCTGCGTGTCACCACGTCGCTGAAGGCTTCGCCGAAGACGGTCGCGGATTATCTGCTCGGGAAGTATCTGGACGAGAAGAATAAGAACATCAGCCGCACCTTCATCCAGCGAGGGCCGGACATGGCGCTGTGGTCGGATGTGCTCAGCACGTCGGTCACCAGTGATCGCTGTTACTCCATGCGCTTCGAGCGGCATGCGCTGGCCAACGGCGAGATGCGGGTGAAGTTCGTGTCGCTCGACTATGCCGGCAGGAAACCGATGCCGGACTGCATTGCGCTGCGCGCGCGCGGCGAGTGGACGATGACGCCGAGCGGCACCGGCACGCGCTTGACCTACGCTTCGCTGACCGACATCGGCGGCAGCGCGCCGGCATTCCTGGTGCATCGTTCGCTGTCGTCGGCCGCGGTGTCCAGCGTGCGCAAAGTGGTCGCGGGCGCGTCGGGCTTGGCGTTGCCTCGTGGCATCGGCGACTGAGCGACAGCGCGCCGATCCGAATCCGGATCGAAGAGCGTTGCAGATCGGAATCGCGTGTCGGCCTGCGGGTTCACCGAGCCGGGTTTCGCCGATCAGTGCGGCCCGGCATCGCCGGGCGATATGGCCATTTCGCGGTATCGATCTTGGCGAAGCCGAAAGGAATGCCGGCGAAATGGCCGTGCTGACCGCGTGCGTTTTGCGCCTTGGTGTTGCTTGATGTTTGGAGCGAAAAGCGAATCCCCCCTGGCCCCCTTTTTCAAAGGGGGGAACAGCAACGGCAACTTCACTGGGGATCAGCAGCGATTACGACAACGATAACGGCGACCGCAACGCCAACCGCCGACGAAACCATTGCCCCCTTTGAAAAAGGGGGCTGGCGCCTGCGTTGCGTGCTTCAGACGGATGCGCCTGCGCCGGGGGATTTGCTTCTACAACACCCGCGAAACGTGACCGACGAGAAGGCCGAACCCGGCCAGTGTCGCGGCGATCAACAACGCCAAACCCCGCAGTGGCGCCCGTTGCTGCGATGCACAATAATGGCCCCATGACCCCCGCCAGCCCCGTCCGCCAGGACAGCCCCGCGCCGATCCTGTCTCCCCGCCAGATCGCCCTGATCCTGTTCGCCCTGGCCATGGGCGGTTTCGCCATCGGCACCAGCGAGTTCGTGGTCATGGGCCTGATCACCGACATCGCCCGCGCGATGGGCGTGAACGAGCCCGCGGTTGGTCACGTCATCAGCGCGTATGCCCTGGGCGTGGTGGTCGGCGCGCCGGCCTTGGCGATCCTTGGCGCGCGCATGTCGCGCCGCAGTCTGCTGCTGGCGCTGATGGGCTTCTATGCATTCGGCAATCTCGCCAGCGCGCTGGCGCCGGGTTACTACACCTTGATGTTCGCGCGCTTCGTCGCGGGCCTGCCGCATGGCGCGTATTTCGGAATCGCGGCCCTGGTGGCGGCGCGGATCAGTCCGCCCGAGCAGCGCGGCGCCGCGGTCGGGCGGGTGATGTTGGGCTTGTCGGTGGCGTTGCTGGTGGGCAATCCGCTGGCGACGTGGCTGGGGCAGACCTTCGGCTGGCGCTGGGCGTTCGGACTGGTGTCGTTGATCGCGCTGGCGACGGTGACGATGACCGCGCGGGTGTTGCCGCCGGGCATGCATGCGCCGCGCCCGGACGCGATGCGCGAGTTGCGCGACTTCAATCGCAAGCCGGTGTGGCTGGCCCTGGGCATCGGTGCGATCGGCTTCGCGGGCATGTTCTGCGTCTTCAGTTATCTGGCGCCGACGCTGGTGCACGTGACCGGCGTGCGCGAGTCGTTCATTCCCTTCGGACTGATCGCGTTCGGCATCGGCGGCATTCTCGGCACGCTCGGCGGCGGCTGGTTGTTCGACCGCCTGCAATTCCGCGCCGCGGCGTGGATTCTGGTGTGGTCGGCGGCGATCCTGCTGCTGTTCCCGCTGGCCGCGCGCTCGGTGTGGACGGTGCTGCCGGCGGTGCTGGCGGTCGGCACGATGGGCGCGTTGGCGACGGTGTTGCAGGCGCATCTGATGGACGTGGCCAAGTCGGCGCAGACGTTGGCGGCGGCGTCCAACCATTCGGCGTTCAACATGGCCAATGCGCTCGGGCCGTGGCTCGGCGGCATGGCGATCACGGCCGGTTACGGCTGGACTTCGACCGGCGTGGTCGGTGCGATCACGGCCGTGGCGGGGTTGCTGATTTATTTCTGGGCACGCAGCGATGCGCAGCGTACCCGCGCGCTGGCGGTGGTCAACGAGGCCGAGTGACTCCGGCGCGCAAGCGTCAGAGCAGACGTCCTTCCAGGCGGTGTCCGAAATTCCCCGCGGCTGCCGTATCCTTGCGCCATGCCCACCTATATCGCCCTGCTGCGCGCCGTGAACGTCGGCGGCACCGGCAAACTGCCGATGGCCGAGCTGCGCGCCATGTGCGAGGACGCCGGTTTCCTCGATGTGCGTACCTACATCGCTAGCGGCAACGTGGTATTTCGCAGCGCCCTGAGCGCGAGCGCGGCGCAGGCGGCGTTGGAGAAGCGGCTGGCGGACTATGCCGGCAAGCCGGTCGGGGTGATCGTGCGCACCGGCGCGCAGATGGCCAAGGCGCTGGCGGCGCAGCCGTTCGCGCATGCCGCGCCCAATCGCGCGGTGCTGATCTTCCTCGATCAGGCCCCGCCGGCCGATGCATTGGCCGCGGTCAAGCACCTTAACGGCGAAGAGATCGCCCTGGGCGAGCGCGAGATCTACGTGCACTACGGCGACGGCATGGCCGATTCCCGGCTGGTCATTCCCGCGGCCAAGGCCGGCACGGCGCGCAATTTGAATACGGTCGCCAAGCTGGTCGAGATGGCCGACGGCTGAGCGGCGGCGCCCCGTGAAACCCGCAAAAAGTCAGGTTCGGCCGCCCCGGCCGGTTTAAGCCGGCCGCGGCCCGTACTAGACTGGGCCCATGCGAAATCCCCTACAAGATCAATTGCTCAAGGCCGGCCTGGTCAAGAAGTCCCAGGTCGCCCAGGTCGCGCGCGAGCAGGCCAAGCAGCGCCAGGGCAAGGCGCCGCCGCCGCCCAGCGCGGAACAACTGGAAACCGAGCGGCTGCGCCTGGAGCGCGCCGAGCGCGACCGCGCGCTGGCGGCCGAGCGCAATGCGCAGGCGCGCGCGCACGAACAGCGCGCGCAGATCCGCCAGATCGTCGAGACGAACAAGGTCAAGCGCGAGGGCGAGATCTCCTACGGCTTCACCGACGAAGGCAAGATCAAGACCGTGCTGATCAACGCCGCGCTGCGCGCGCAGTTGGCCAGCGGCGCGCTGGTGATCGCCCGGCACGAGCCCGGTTACGAACTGCTGCCGCGCGCCGCCGCGGAAAAAGTCCGCAGCCGCGATCCGTCGATGATCGTGCTCGATCACGCCGAGCCCAAAAGCGAGGCCGTGGTCAGCGAGGACGATGCGTTCTACGCGAAATTCCAGGTGCCTGACGATCTGATCTGGTGATGCGCGAAGCCGCGGCGGCGTTTACACAGCCGCCGCACGCCGGATCGACAATCCGCGCACTCGACCCGCGCGGTTCGCAGCCGTTACCGTAGGCATCGGCCGCCTGCCTGGGAGTCTGCGATGTCAGCGCAACTGCAACATCTTCCCGCGTATCTGCAACGCCTGGATTTCGAGCGCGCGCCGCCGCCCGACCTGGATACCCTGCGCGAGTTGCAACGGCGCCACACGGCCGTATTCGCCTTCGAAACCATCGCCACGCTGCTGCAGGCGCCGGTGCCGGTGGATCTGCCGTCGCTGCAGCGCAAGCTGTTGCACGAAGGTCGCGGCGGCTATTGCTACGAACTCAATCGCATGTTCCTGGCGTTGCTGCAGGATCTGGGCTTCCAGGCGCGCGGCCTCACCGGGCGGGTGGTGATGGGCGGGCCGGAGGACGCGATCACCGCGCGAACGCATCTGGTCGTGCTGGTGACCATCGACGGCGTGGAATACCTCGCCGATGTCGGTTTCGGCGGCATGGTGCCGACCGCGCCGCTGGCGCTGCACGAGCGCGGCGAACAAGCGACCGCGCATGAGCCGTATCGCCTGGACACGCGCGGCGACAGCTACGTCTTGCGCGCGCGCAGCCGCGAGGACTGGCAGGCCTTGTACGTGTTCGATGCGCAGCTTCAGAGCGAGATCGATTACGTCGTCGGCAACTGGTATGTCTCCACCCATCCGCAGTCGCCGTTTCGCGGGCAATTGTTCGTCGCGCGCACCGGGCCCGGGCTGCGCAAGACCTTGAACGGCGGCAGCTTCGCCGTGCACCGCGTCGGCGCGGCGAGCGAGCGGATCGATTTGCCGGACGCGGCGGCGGTGATGGCGGTGCTGCGGGACGAGTTTGAACTGCGCTTGCCGGACGATCCGCAATTGCCGGCCGCGATCGAGCGCAGGTTGCAGGTGCAGGCGGCGGAGCGGGCGGCCGCGCAGTCGGCGGCCTGATCGGCGGGCTCATCGACCAGAGGTTTAGAGCCGGTTCCACGTCGCTGCTTGGATCGTCGAGCCGCTGCGTCTTTTTTGCTCGTCATTCCCGCGAACGCGGGAATCCAGTGCCTTTCGTGCGAGAACGCCTGAAGTCGCTGGATTCCCGCCTTCGCGGGAATGACGAGTCTGTACCCCCCCGAGTCTGTGCCCCCGAGCCTTTGAAAGCTCTTAACGCCGCTTGAGCTTACTGATCTCATCCAACTCCGCCTGCACCCGCGCCTGCCGATAGCGATAGATGGCGCTGCGTTGTTCGGCCAGCGCCTGGATATCGCGGACCAGCCGGTTGTATTCGTTCGCGTCGCTCTGCCGCTCGAAAATCAGCGCGTTGTCGCGCAACTGGACCTGGCCGAGCCGGGCCTCGGCCAGCGCATAGATGCGTTCGATCTTGCCGATGGCCACGCGCTGGTTGTTGAGCAGGGCGTTGTCTTCCTCCAGCCCGCGCGCCGCGTTGCGGTCGTGGCTGGCGATGACGGGGCGGCCTTCGGGCAGTTCGGCCGCCAACGCGCGCAGGCGTTGCTCGAGCTCGGCCTGACTGGTGCGGTTGATCGCGAGCGAGTAGTTGAGCAGAGTGATGTAGCGCCGGATGACGGCGCGGCCGGAGCGCAGGCCCTGCTCGCTGAGCAGGTGCTCGGGCAGCAGCAGATCCTGCAGATGCAGCGCGGCGATCCGCGCCTCGACCTCGGCCTGGCGATAGCGGCTGCGGCCGCCGACTTCATCCACGATCACGCGCATGCCGCTCAACAGCTCTTTCGCGTTGCGCGCCGGCGCCAGGCGGGTGTTGGCGGCGGACGGCCGCGTGGCGAGGCTGTCGGCGTCGGGGACGTTCAAGCGCTGCTGCTCGCGCACCAGCAGTTCGCGGCTGTCGGCGGCGAGCCCGCGCTCGCGCTGTTGCTCGCGCAGACTCTGGGTGACGTCGTCGGAGACCAGCGAACACACCCACAGCACCATGATCAGCACCACCAGCGCGAGCAGCATCCGCTTGAACACGGCATTGGAGCGCCAGGCCCGCCACATCGACGGCGTCGGGCTGAAGCCGCCCCAGCCGGGCAGCACCGCGCCGCAGCGCGGGCAGACGCGCGAGCCGGCGGGGACGTTCGATTTGCATTGCCGACAAACGATGCGAAGCCCCCGGCCTGCGCGGCCTGTGTTGATTGACGTTCGATGCGGCGTGCGCCGATCGCGACCGCGTTACGGCCCGGCCGCGATTCGATCATGCGCCGGCCAGGTTTCGATAGCGCGCTCATTATCGATCAGCCGCGCCGGCGGCGACCAGCCCGGGTGTCGCCCGGTTCGCCGGCCGGCGCCGGCCGCGGCCCGGCGGGCGATACCGACGTGTCCGCCCGGCCGCCGTCAGGACTTCGGTTCGCAGACCGCGCAGTCTCCGGTGAACAGTTTTTCGCCGTCGCGGTCGCGATCGAGCACCGCGCGAATGCGCGCCTGACGCTGGTTCATCAGCGCATCGCGCGGCGCGCCGTAACGCTCGGCCAGGTCGTACAGCGCGGTCGCGTTCTCGATCGAGCCGCCGGCCAGATGCAAGGTCGCCCAATCCATCAGCAGGTTGGCGACCACCGGGTCCTTGGGTTTGACGAACTGGGTGCGCTCGAACAATTGATAGCTCAGCGAGCGCTCCAGCAGGACCGGGCTGACCCGGCGGCCGTCGTTGCCGAGGGGCATCGCCGGCATCTTCGGAATCAGCGCACGGCTGAAGTCGAGCCCGGCCACCGAGCGGTGATCGAGATAGTGCGGATCGCGCTTGAGCGCGATCTTGGCCTGCAGGATGCGCGCGTGCAGCCATTCCGAGCGCTGGTGTTCGTTCTGGTTGCGGCGGATGCCGATGCGGATCCAGCGCAGCGCGACCTCGTCGTAGCCGGCCAGCTCCAGCGCCGTTCCCAGATTCGCCGCGGTCTGGTGGCGGCCGGGAAAGCGGCGCTCGACGTCGAGGAAATGGTCGATGGCGCGCGCATAGCTGCGCCGGTAGATCAGCACCACGCCCAGGTCGTTCAGGTGCGCGAACTGCGGCAACTTGCGCGCGCGTTCGACCGCCTCGGCCAATTGCCAGTCGGCCGGCACCGGGCCGCGGGCGTCGTCGGTCAGGTGCGCGGTCATGTCGGTGCCGCCTGCGAACCAATCGGTTTCGAAGGTCTTGCCGCGGATGTTGGTTCCGATTTCGTTGATGCAGGCGTGGGCGGCGGCGGGCAGCAGCAGTGCGGTCAGCAGCACCGCGCGCCAGCGCCGCAATCGGGCAACGAACATGGCAGTCTCCCCTTCGGCCACGTCCGGGTGGCGCGATTGTGATCACGTTAGTCGCCCCGGCGCGGGAAACCAAGTCCGCGCGGACGGGCGGCGGTGCGGTCGCGCCGCGCCGTCAATGGCGCACGAACACGCTGGCAAAGTCATCGCTGCCGCGGCGCGATCGATGCGGGTATCGGCATTGCCGAAATCCCCCATACCTGCGCCGGGGTGCGCGAACGGGTTGCACCGACGTTAGCGCACGGTGATGCCGGCATGAGCGTTGGCGAAAATATCGATCGCGCGCCGGCCGCGGCGCCGCATTCATTCATCGCTTAAGCAACAGCATGAATGACGCGCGGTTGTTCACTTCTCGTTTGCGCGGCGTATCGAGAATCGAATCTCCCCACGCACAGGAGGACGCCATGAAGCGATATCTGCTGGCGCTGGCCCTGGTGGCCTGCACCCCTTCCTTCGTAATGGCCCAGGCCGCGCCCACCGCGCTGACCGAGCATCAGATCCGCACTCGCCTCGCCGAACAGGGCTACACCAAGATCAACGATCTCGACTTCGAGGACGGCGTGTGGAAAGCCGATGCGCGCAGCGCCGACGGCAATCGCGTGCAGGTCAAGCTGGACCCGCGCAGCGGCCGCGTCTATCCGAACGAGCAGGTCGCGCAGATGAGCGAGCGCGACGTGCGCGCGGCGCTGTCGGCGGCGGGTTACACCAACATCCACGATGTCGATTACGACGACGGCATCTGGCTGGCCAAGGCCGACGATCCGGCCGGCCGCGACGTCAAGCTCAAGCTCGACCCGGACAACGGGAAGATTTTCGGCGTCGAGAAGAACTGATCCACGCCTTGAACCGGTTCATGCCGAGGTAAACATCGCGGCCGCCTTCGTTCGAAGGCGGCCGCTGTTTCGTCCATCCTCCGCGCGTGGTTATCAGCTGTAGAACTTGCCGATCACCACGTTGACCTGCGTGGCCGCGTTGAGCTGTATCGTCGGGCTCTGCTGGCAGACATCGTCGTAGGGAAAGCCATACGCCAGGCCGTTGGTGTTGGCCGCATGCATGATCGCGGCCCAGGCGTTCCAGGTGCCGCCGGAGGGATAGAACGATCCGGCCTCGCTATGGCAGACGGTGTCGTCCAGCAGATAGCCGGGCACGCCGCGATTGAACGCCGCGGCGATGTTCTTGCCGACGTTCTGCTGCGCGGCGCCGCCGGCGGTCAAGGAGTTGGCGCATTGCCATACGTCGATCGAAGCGATCTGCACCGTCGACGGCGCCGCGCCGACCATCGCGAAGGCCACCGCCGGCGCCGCCGCCTGCCATTGCGCCAGGGTGGTGTATTGCCCCTGATAGAAATTCAGCACGCCGCTGCCGCTGTCGACCACGCCGGTGTAGTAGCCGGTGGCGCCGTCGTTGACCACCAGCGGCGTGGTCTGCCAGTTGAGGTACCACGCGCTTAAGGTGTCGTTGAAGTAATCGGTCAGCCCGCCGCTGTAGCTGCCCATCGCGGTCAGGGTCTTGGGCGATTGCGCGCGCAGCGTGGATAGGTTGGCCGGATAGGCGGCCGCGGCGGCGGCGTTGACCGCGACCAGGCTGCCCGAGTCGACGAACGGGCCGGTCAGCGCGCCGATCTTCGCCAGCAGCGCGTCGCGGGTAAGGCTCATCGCGCCTTGCAGACTGCCGCCGGGCGCGCCGTCCAGGCTCATCGCGAAACCGAACTGATCGACCTGGGTGGTATTGCCGTTGAAGTTGCCTTCGCTGTCGTAGGAGAACTCGATCCAGTCGAACAGGCACTGCGCGCCCGGGCCGTCGGCGTACGGCACCGGCGCGGCGTAGCCGCTGGCCTGGACGGTGAACGGCAATCGCGGCAGCCCGACCGACACGTAGATGCGTCCGCTGAAGGCATTGGCGCCGATGCCCAGGCCGGGCACGGTGGTGGTGTTGATCTGCGACAGGTCCAGTTGCGTGGCCGGCGCGGTGCGGGCCAGCGCGATCGAGTAGTCGGCCCAGGCCAGGGGATAGTTGGGTTGCAGTGCGGCGATGGCGGCGGCATCGAGCTGGCCGGAGTCGGGAAAACTCTGCGCGGCCTGGGTGTTGTCGTTCAAGGTCATCGCCTGCGGCACGCCGTTGGCGTCGAGGCGATAGAACACGCCCGCGACCAGGCCGACGATATAGGCATAGACGCCGACATCGGCGGCCAGATCGGTCTGGGTGGCGTCGAGGGTGAGGGGTACTGAGCTCATGGGCGATACCTTCGTATTGGAGGGCGGGCCGTTAACGAACGTGGAACCGCGGCGGCGGCGGACACGCGCGGGCGCTCGGCGCGCAGCGGCGGATGAGAGGTAAACGCCCGCGCCGGCGGCCTGTGAATGCCAAGGTCGGCCGCGGCGCGTTCTACACTGGCGCGCAAGTCATCGCCCCATTGCCGAGTCGCGATATGGATCAATTCGATCGCCGCATCCTGCAGCGCCTGCAGGACGACGCGCGCACCACCACGGACGACATCGCCGAGGCCGTCGGCTTGTCGGCCACCGCGGTGCAGCGGCGGATCAAGCGCCTGCGCGCGCAGGGCGCGATCGTGTCCGAGGTCGCGGTGATCGACCCCGCGGCGGTGGGCCTGGGCCTGCGCGTGATCGTCGGCGTCGAACTGATCCAGGGCAGCCGCGCCGACCTGATCGATCCGTTCAAGCGGCGCATGGCCGCCCAGCCGCAGGTGCAGCAGTGCTACTACGTGGCCGGCGAATTCGATTTCCTGCTGATCGTGCTGGCGCGCGATGTCGCCGATTACGAGCGACTGAGCCGGCAGTTGTTTTTCGAGGACGCCAACATCAAGCGCTTCACCACCACCTTCGTGCTGGACGCGGCGAAGGTGGGCCTGCAGGTGCCCATCGACTGAGCGCACGCAGTTTCGCGGCGTCATCGCCGCGGTGTACGCAGGAATCCGGCCGGCCGCCGCGACGACAATGCCTGTCGCGATTTCACCGACACGGATTAGCGATGGCCGACGACGATTACGTGATTCACCACGCCGAATTCCGCCGCTGCATCCGCTTGAGCGCGAACCTGGAGCGGCTGGCCGACGGCTGCCGCTGGGCCGAGGGGCCAACCTGGTTCGCGGCAATGCGGTGCGTGGTCTGGAGCGATATCCCCAACGAGCGCCTGCTGCGCTGGGACGAAACCAACGGCCAGGTCGGCGTGTTCCGCCAGCCGTCGGGCTACGCCAACGGCGGCACCGTGGATCGGCAGGGCCGCATGATCAGTTGCGAACAAGGCGGGCGGCGGGTGATCCGCACCGAGCACGACGGCCGGATCAGCGTATTGGCCGAGCACTATCGCGGGCGGCGCTTCAACAGCCCGAACGACGTGGTGGTGCAGTCTAACGACGCGGTCTGGTTCACCGATCCCTCCTACGGCATCGACTCCAGCTACGAGGGCGTGCGCGCGCCGGCCGAGCAGGACGGCTGCCATATCTATCGCATCGACCCCGCCGATGGCGCGATCGAGCGCGTGGCCGAGGGCTTCGTGCAACCCAACGGGCTGGCGTTCTCCCCGGACGAATCGCGGCTGTATGTGGTCGATAGCGGCGTCGGCAGCGGGCTGCTGCGGGTGTTCGATGTCGGCGACGACGGCCGCCTGAGCGCGGCGCGGACGTTCGCGACCTGCGCCGATGCGGTCTACGACGGCCTGCGGGTGGACGAGGACGGCCGGGTCTGGGTCAGCGCGGGAGCCGCGGTGCATTGCCACCGCGCCGACGGCGAGCTGATCGGCGAGATCCGCCTGCCCGAGCGGGTCTCCAATCTGGTGTTCGGCGGGCCCAAGCGCAATCGCTTGTTCATTACCGCCACCACCTCGCTGTACTCGGTGCTGCTGGCGGTGTGCGGGGCCCGGACGGTCTGAGGGGCGCGTCCCGGAGGGCGCGCGGGCGGCCGGGCTGCGGCGAAAACGGGCATGCGAAATTTTTTTTCGCGGCCGTGTCGATTCCTGCGATCCTGGTTCGTCGTTGTCAGGAGCAGGCAGGAAACGGTCCGGAAACGAGCCCTTCGCTACTGCCCGCCGCCTCAATCCATCCATCCCTTTCAACTGCCGGAGCCATCGCCATGACCACCCACGCCCAACTGTTCGTCAACCTGCCGGTCAAGAACCTGGACCGTTCGGTCGAGTTCTATACCAAGCTCGGCTACACCTTCAATCCGAAGTTCACCGACGAAAACGCCACCTGCATGATCGTCGGCGAGAACATCTTCGTGATGCTGCTGGTCGAGCCGTTCTTCCAGAGCTTCACGAAGAAGACCGTCGTCGACGCGACCAAGCAGGTGGAAACGCTGGTGGCGGTGTCCTTGCCCAACCGCGCCGAAGTCGATGCGCTGGCCGACAAGGCCGTGGCCGCCGGCGCGACCGCGCACGAACCGAAGGATTACGGCTTCATGTACCAGCGCTCCTACGACGATCTCGACGGCCACACCTGGGAAGTGTTCTACATGGATGCCGACGCCGATCCGAGCGCCGCGCAGCAGTAAGCCGTTCGCGGGACTACGCGGCGGCGGCCAGTCGGTCCGCCCCGAGCGCAACAAAAAACCTCGTGATGTGCGAGGTTTTTTGTTGGCCGGGGTTTGGCGTCGGCGGAGTCGAAAACGCGATGCCCGGATCAGCGCGAGGCGCTGCGCGCGTCGGTGGATTTGAATTCGTCGTGCAGCCAATCGTCGATCAGGCGTTTTTCGTAGCGCAGCGGATCGGAGTCGCTGGCGGTGCGCGGACCCATCATGAAGCTCATGTCGCGCAAGGTGCGCTGGCCTTCTTCGATCACCTGGCCGTTGGCGTCCAGGCGCTTGAAGCTCAGCGCGATCTTCGGCGGATAGATGTCGCGGACGAAACGAGTGTCGTTGTACTGCGAGCCATGCCAGGGTTCGAAATCGCCGGCGCGCTTGATGTCGGTGATGTCCACGTCCAGGCGCTCGCCCGGCGGCAGCCGGCGCTGTCCGCGCGTGCGCACGTACTGGGCGAGTTGCTCGACCCAGTTGCCGCGGCGCGCTTCATAGCGGTTGCGGCTGTGGCGGATTTCGGTGAACTGCTCGGGATTCTGCCAGCTCACGCTGACCGGACCCTGCGCGGGCAGCGCGCGCGGGGCGTCGGGATCGGTGACGCTGCGGGATTTGGCGCCGGCGTCCCCGGCCAACAGCGCGGCGGCCGAAAGAACGATGGCGAGTGCGGTCCGCATATACATGACGGGCTCCGGTGCGGGTGGGGATGCCTGGATTCTCCGCCTCCGCCACGGCGGCCGCCAGCGACACTGCGTTAAACCGGGTCCGGGCGCGGCCGCCGTTGCCGCGAATTCACGATGCGCGGGAGGTTCGCCTGTTCATTCGCAGGCTTTTCCATCGTGGTCGCGATCCAGATGCGGCGCATAGCCCGGATCGCCGAGCCTGAGCGGCGTCGCGCCGGCCGCGCGCGCGGCGCTGCAGTTGGGGTAGTAGATCGCCGGCGCGGCGTAGGATGCGCCGCCGGACGGCGCGTAGCCCTGGGCCTGAGCCGGTTGCCGTGCGCGCGCCGGAACCGCCGGATAGATCGGCGCGGCGGGGCTGCGATGGCAGTGATAGCCGCCGTGCTTGCGATCGTGATGGCAGCCTTCGGCGTTGAGCCCGCCGCCGTGCGCGCCGACGTCGACGGTCGCACACAGCAAGGCCCATGTCAGCGCCGCTCGATAACGCGATGTCATGCCTGTCCCCCGTTCCGCTATCAACGCGGTGGGGGAGCCGAACAGGTCAGGTCGGTGCGGGGTATCGCGGCGTCAGTGGGCACTGAGCGGAAGACCGGCGCGCGCTTGCACTCGCGTGCACCGGCTCAACAGATCCACGCGGCCGGCGCTTCAGGCATTGAAGTGCTTGCGCACCTGCTCGAAGTCCGCCACCGGACGCACCTCGATGCGACCGGTCTGGCTCCACGGGAAGTCCTGCGCGATGCGCAAGGCTTCGTCCATGTCCGCCGCTTCGATCAGATTGAAGCCGCCCAGATACTCCTTGGCTTCGGCGAACGGGCCGTCCATGAAGGTGGTGCGGCCGGCGCGGGTGCGCAGCGACACGGCCTTCGCCGGCGGCTCCAGCATCTGCGAATCCAGCAACACGCCGTTGTCGCGCATTTTGTCGGCGTGGGCGATGCAGCCGCGCATCATGGTGTCGTACTCGCCGTCGGGCAGGGCTTCGATCAGCTGATCGTCGTTGTAGATCATCACGAGAAATTTCATGGAGTCCTCTGCAACGGGCTCGCGCCCGCAGTCGATAGATTCGCCCGCAGCCCGCGCGGGGCTGGCCGGGATGGATGGCTGCGGCGCCGAGCATAACGCCATCGGTGTAGGGGGCTGCAGTGACAAAACGCATGTGATGGGTTTGTTTGCGAGCTGCCAGAGCCATCGCTGGGCGGTATGGCCTGCGGCGATTGATTGTCGAAGGCGGCGCCCCCGGTCCCGTACTGCGCGCTCAGTCCGGCGCGATATTCAACTCCACCCGCCGATTTCGCGCCCGTCGCGCGCCAGTTTTATTGCAGTTTAAGGAATCGAATCGACCACTAGCATTCGTGCCTCTGTGGATTCTCCTACCACGCCGTACATCCATACTTCTGAGCGAGCTTGATTGTTTTATCCTTCCAGTCACCCACGCCTGCCAAACCGAGCACGCCGCTCCAGAAATCGGCGGCGACGTCGAGGTCGCCGGTCTCGCAATCGATGATGAAACCGGTCAGGCGGCTGCGGTGAGCCATTTTGTTGCTCCGGGTAGTGCATTCGCTGCCAGATTGTCGCGCTGCCGGGCCGCGCGGAAGTGCAGGTGTCGCCGATTCGGCAGATCGCGGGCAACAAGTCCGCCGAGTGGCGGGCTTGTTGCGTGATGGGATCGACTTAATTGCGGTCCCTTTGTCTCCCTACAAGCCGAGGTTGCTTTCCTTTGTAAGGATTCGATCAACGCGACCATTTTGATCGAACACGACGATTACTCTCGTAATTTTCGTGATCGCATTCACTGGCGGCTCGAAAACGAAAAAAGTGAGGGTAGACGATTCGAGCGCCTCCTCTTGAATCATTTCAGTCGGGAATGTCGAGGTGTCGGCCAGCGGAGGGCTGAACTTGAACTTTATGCCGCGGTCTTTCAGTAGAAGTTCGACGTTGGCACGAGTTTCTCCGACTCTAATTCCTTCAGTCGCAGCCTCGGCAGGTCCATGCCTCTGGCAAGAGGCCGAGTAGATACTGAAAAATGCCAACAGCAATCCATTGATAGCGCGTTTCACTGACTAGGCCCCTTTGGTTCGAACGGCACTCCAGTTGTAAGGTTGTTTCCCAAGGCGTTGTTGTTAGGGTCAGGCGTGGCAACGGGTCTAGTTCCAGTAAGACCTTGCGCAGCGTCAAATGCAAATGAATTTGAGTTTACGCCGCGCGCGTTGTAGTTAACTCCCGCAGCATTCACAGCATCCTTAAAGTGAGTAAGTTGTTTCATTACTTCGCCGCAAGAGACAGCCGTACCTTTATGTTGCCCTCGCACGCCAATCGATTGAAGTAGCGAATCCTGGCACAGCTCCAACAGTTGATTGGGCTGCAGCCGCGCATCGACGCGCGCCAGCGGCGACAATGCCCGCCTGCTCCCCGACGCGCCCCCGATGTCCAATATCTACCCCTGCCGCCCGATCGCCTACCTGCGCTCGCCTTACGCGCAGCGCATCGACGCGCCGCATCAGCCCACGGTGGTGCAGGGCACCGAAACCGGCGATGTGGCGCAGGCGCGGGTGGAGTTCGTCGATGATCTGCCGGGCGAGGCGTTCGCCGATCTGGCCGGGTTCGAGCGGATCTGGCTGATCTTCGCCTTCGATCGCAGCCAGGGCTGGAAGGCGCAGGTGAAGCCGCCGCGCGGCGGGCCCAAGCGCGGAGTGCTGGCGACGCGTTCGCCGCATCGGCCCAATCCGCTCGGACTGTCGGCGGTGGAACTGGTGGCGGTGGAGGCGCGCGCGCTGGTCGTGCGCGGCGTGGACTTGCTCGACGGCACGCCGGTGCTCGATATCAAACCGTATGTGCCGTATGCCGATGCGTTCGCGCAATCGCGCGCGGGCTGGATCGACGAGATCGATGCCAGCCAGGGCCGGCATTCGGCGCCGGGGCCTAAGCGGCCGCGTAAAGCCAAGGCCGGGCCGGGCCATTGAAGTCTTCGATGAGGTTCTCGAGCCGGACCGGGGCCTGACTGCATCCACGACCTTATAGAGGGTCGCAGCCTGTGAGACCCCGCCGCGGATCCTGTGCATCCACCGCCTTGACGCGACTCGTCGTCGGCGGTAGTTTCCTTGTCGGTTAATTATCCGACCGGTTTATTTGGATGCCCGCTCCGGGCCGTGCCGCGGCCGCCGGAGCGGCGCAGGGTCCTTTGCTCCAAGGAGTTCCGACATGACGTCAGACGGTTCCAGCCCTTTCGCGGCCGCGCCCGCGCGCAGCAGCCATCGCATCGAAGAACGCAGCATCCGCCTGCAATGCCTCATCCACGCGCCGCGCGATCTGGTGTTCCTGGCCTGGACCGATCCGGTCCACGTCGCCCGCTGGTGGGGGCCGCACGGGTTCCGCAGCGTGGTGCGGCAGATGGATGTCGCGGTCGGCGGCCAGTTCCGCATCTGCATGATCGCGCCCGACGGCACCGAGTACCCGATCAAGGCGACGTATCAGGACATCGTCGAGCCCGAGCGCCTGGTCTATATCGACGACTGGGACGACGACCGCCCCTCGCAGCAGTCGCGGGTGACGGTGACCTTCGAAGCGGCCGGGCCGGAGCAGACCTTGTTGACGGTGGAGATGCTGTTCGCGACGCAGGCCGAACGCGAGGCCGCGCAGGCGCAACACATCATCCCGGGCTGGGGCGAAACCTTCGAGCGCCTGGACGCTTATCTGGCGCAGCGCTGAGCGCGGCGCAGGCAAATCGCGCCACCGGTGCAGCACGCCGGCGCGCACGCGCCGTACACTGGCCGGCGCAAGCATGCGCTCGCGAATCCGTCGCGATCGCCGGCCGCGCGAACGCACCGATGCGTGCCGGTGCGATCGCGCGACACACCGCATCCGCGTCCCGTCCCCAGGGAGTCTCCATGCCGTCCGCTTCCGTCGTACCCGCCGCCGCCGCGCCCGATCGCGCGCGCAACGACGCGGCCAATATCGTTTCGATCCAGGGCCTGAGCAAAACCTATGCCGGCGGCTTCCAGGCGCTCAAGCGCGTGGACCTGGACATCCGCCGCGGCGAAATCTTCGCCCTGCTCGGGCCCAACGGCGCCGGCAAGACCACGTTGATCAGCATCGTCTGCGGCATCGTCAATCCCGGTGAGGGCCGGGTGATCGCCGACGGCCACGACATCGTGCGCGACTACCGCGCCGCGCGTTCGGCGATCGGCCTGGTACCGCAGGAACTGCACACCGACGCCTTCGAAACCGTGTGGGACACGGTGCGCTTCAGCCGCGGCCTGTACGGCAAGGCGCCCAATCCCGCGTATCTGGAAAAACTGCTGCGCGAGCTGTCGCTATGGGACAAGCGCGGCGAAAAGATCATGGCCCTGTCCGGCGGCATGAAGCGGCGCGTGCTGATCGCCAAGGCGCTGTCGCACGAGCCCACCATCCTGTTCCTGGACGAACCCACCGCCGGCGTGGACGTGGAGCTGCGCCGCGAGATGTGGGCGATGGTGTCGCGCCTGCGCGAAAGCGGGGTGACCATCATCCTCACCACGCACTACATCGACGAGGCCGAGGAAATGGCCGATCGGGTCGGGGTGATCAACAAGGGCGAGATCGTGCTGGTCGAAGACAAGCGCACCTTGATGCGCAAGCTCGGCAAGAAGCAGTTGACCTTGCAGTTGCAAACGCCGCTGCAGGCGCTGCCTGACGCGTTGCGGCACGATTCGCTGAATCTGGCCCAGGACGGCAACGAGCTGGTCTACACCTTCGACGCGCAGGCCGAGGACACCGGCATCGCCGCGCTGCTCAAGCGCCTGGGCGAGCACGGGATCGAGTTCAAGGATCTCAACACCAGCCAAAGCTCGCTGGAGGAAATCTTCGTCAACC
The DNA here is from genome assembly GCF_001442805.1 of Lysobacter gummosus. Taxonomy (NCBI): domain Bacteria; kingdom Pseudomonadati; phylum Pseudomonadota; class Gammaproteobacteria; order Lysobacterales; family Lysobacteraceae; genus Lysobacter; species Lysobacter gummosus. The sequence continues at coordinate 704,542 of NZ_CP011131.1, forward strand.
TGGTGAAGTCGCCGCGGGCGCAGCCGCCCTCGGCGGCGCCGTCGCCGGAGGCGCGCGCATGAACCTGCACGCGATCAAGGCGATCTATTTCTTCGAAATGCACCGCACCTTCCGCACCTTGATGCAATCCATCGCCACGCCGGTGCTGTCCACCTCGCTGTACTTCATCGTGTTCGGCTCGGCGATCGGCTCGCGCATGGTCGAGATCGGCGGCATCAGCTACGGCGCCTTCATCGTGCCGGGCCTGATCATGATGTCGCTGCTGACCGAGAGCATCTCCAACGCCTCCTTCGGCATCTATCTGCCCAAGTGGTCGGGCACGATCTACGAGCTGCTGTCGGCGCCGGTGTCGTTCGTGGAGGTGATCTGCGGCTATGTGGGCGCTGCGGCGACCAAGTCGGTGATCCTGGGCCTGCTGATGCTGGTCACCGCGCGCTGCTTCGTCGATTTCACCATCGTCCATCCGCTGTGGATGGCGGTGTTCCTGGTCCTGACCGCGGTCACCTTCAGCCTGTTCGGCTTCATCATCGGCGTGTGGGCCGACGGGTTCGAGAAGCTGCAGATGATCCCGATGATGATCGTGATGCCGCTGACCTTCCTGGGCGGCAGCTTCTATTCCATCGACATGCTGCCGCCGTTCTGGCGCGGGGTGTCGCTGTTCAATCCGGTGGTGTATCTGGTCAACGGCTTTCGCTGGAGCTTCTACGGCAAGTCGGACGTGGACATCGTGCTGAGCGTGGGGATGACGGCGGGGTTCATGCTGCTGTGCCTGGCGGTGGTGTGGTGGATCTTCCGGACGGGGTACAAGCTCAAGAGCTGAGGAACTGGGGCCGCGGCCCTCACCCCAACCCTCTCCCGCAAGCGGGAGAGGGAGCAGAGCTGGTTGCTTTCTCTTCTCCCGCAAGCGGGAGAGGGAGCAAGAGCTGGTTGCTTTTCCTTCTCCCGCTTGCGGGAGAGGGAGCAAGAGCTTGTTGCTTTCCCTTCTCCCGCTTGCGGGAGAGGGAGCAAGAGCTTGTTGCTTTCCCTTCTCCCGCTTGCCACCCAAGGTGACTTCCTTCGGGGCGCGGGAGAAGGTGGCCCGAAGGGCCGGATGAGGGCACGCGCGACGGCGTAGCCCGCTGGTTAGACCAGGCAAAAGGAAGAAAAAAGGAAGAAAACCGAAAACCGCGGCCCTGCCGGACCCCGGACACCCGGGGTATGCTTCGCCGATTCCCGCCCGGCCGCGCTGAGCGCAGCACGGTCGTCGTGTCGGGAGCAGCCGGAGTCCCGCGGATGCAGAACAACCAGCAGCAACTCCACCGTGGCCTCAGCGAGCGCCATATCCGCCTGATGGCGCTGGGCGCCGCGATCGGCGTCGGCCTGTTCCTCGGCTCGGCCAACGCGATCAAGCTGACCGGCCCCGGCATCCTGCTCGCCTACCTGCTCGGCGGCGGCGCGATCTTCATCATCATGCGCGCGCTCGGCGAAATGGCCGTGCACAACCCTGTCGCCGGCTCCTTCAGCCGCTACGCGCGCGACTACCTCGGTCCGTTGTCGGGCTACCTGACCGGCTGGAACTACTGGTTCCTGTGGCTGGTGACCTGCGTGGCCGAGATCACCGCGGTCGGCGTGTACATGCAGGTGTGGTTCCCCGAGTCGCAGCAATGGGTGTGGGCGCTGGCGGCGCTGATCGCGATGGGCTCGGTCAACCTGATCACGGTCAAGGCCTACGGCGAGTTCGAATTCTGGTTCGCGATGATCAAGGTCGTGACCATCGTGGTGATGATCCTGGCCGGCCTGGGCATGATCGTGTTCGGCTTCGGCAACCACGGCGTGGCCACCGGCATCAGCAATCTGTGGGCGCACGGCGGCTTCTTCCCCAACGGCGCGCAGGGCGTGCTGATGTCGCTGCAGATGGTGATGTTCGCCTACCTGGGCGTGGAGATGATCGGCCTGACCGCGGGCGAGGCGGCCAATCCGCAGAAGTCGATTCCCGATGCGATCAACTCGGTGTTCTGGCGGATCGTGATCTTCTACGTCGGCGCGCTGTTCGTGATCCTGTCGCTGTACCCGTGGAACGAGCTGGGCACCACCGGCAGCCCGTTCGTGATGACCTTCGAGCGCATGGGCATCCGCGAAGCGGCCGGCATCATCAACTTCGTGGTGCTGACCGCGGCGCTGTCCTCGTGCAACGGCGGCATCTTCAGCACCGGCCGCATGCTCTACAACCTGGCCCAGCAGAAGCAGGCGCCGGCGTTCTTCGCCAACACCTCGCCCGGCGGCGTGCCGCGCGCGGCGATCCTGGTGTCGGTGGTGGTGCTGCTGTTCGGCGTGGTGTTGAACTATCTGGCGCCGGCCAAGGTGTTCGTGTGGGTGACCTCGATCTCCACCTTCGGCGCGATCTGGACCTGGGGCGTGATCCTGGTGTCGCACATGAAGTTCCGCGCCAAGCTCAGCGCCGAAGAGCGCGCCAAGTTGGCGTTCAAGATGCCGATGTATCCGGTCGCGTCGTGGGTGGCGCTGGCTTTCCTGGTGCTGGTGGTGGGGCTGATGGCGTACTTCCCCGACACCCGCGTGGCCTTGTACGTGGGCCCGGCGTTCCTGATTCTGCTGGTGGTGCTGTATTTCGTCGCCGGCTTGAACAAGCGCGACAGCGCGGTGGCGCAGGGCGCTTGATCGATAGAGCCCCTCTCCCGCTTGTGGGAGAGGGGTTGGGGTGAGGGGATGAGCGCGTAGCGCGAATGCTTTGGTTGTTGCTTCCGCTCGCTGCGAAAAAGCGGCCCTCACCCTAGCCCTCTCCCGCCAGCGGGAGAGGGAACAGTCCGGCGGATCCGTTTTGTCGATGGCGGCTTATTCCTCCGCCACCGCCGCACCCTTCGTCGCTCCGCCCTTGGCCTGCAGACTGCGCGCGGTCTGCGCCAGTTGCAGGAACTCGCCGCGATAGCCGTTGCGATCGTCGCCGCGCGCGCTGCGCGCCAGGCCGATCACGCCGTCCCAGCCGAAGTTCTGCTCGACGTAGGTGCCGCCGCGCAACAGATCGCCGAAGCCGGCGACCGCGGCGGCGAAGCGCATGCGTTCGCTGGGTTCGGCGGCGATACCACGACGCAGCATCGGCGTTTCGATCAGGCGGCTGTCGTTCTCGCCCGGGCGCTTGTAGCGCAGACGCAGCAGCGCCAGCTCGTCGGACTTGCCTTGGGCGCTCGCGCCGTCGGCGGCCGGTTTCGCCTCGCCGGCCTGCGAGTCCTTGCCGTAACGCAGCGGGTCCACCGATTCGCCGCCGGAGCCGACCAGGGCCAATTCGTACAGCGCGGTGACGTCGTGGCCGGCGCCGATCTCGCCGGCATCGACGCGGTCGTTGTTGAAATCCTCGCGCTTGAGCACGCGGTTCTCGTAACCGATCAGTCGATATTCGGCGACCACCGCCGGATTGAACTCGACCTGCACCTTGACGTCGCCGGCGATGGTCATCAGCGTCGAGCCCAGTTCTTCGATCAGCACCTTCTGCGCTTCCAGCGCGCTGTCGATGTAGGCGTGATTGCCGTTGCCGATGTCGGCCAACTGCTCGGCCATCGCATCGTTGTAGTTGCCGGTGCCGAAGCCCAGCGTGCTCAGCGCGATGCCGGACTTGCGCTGGTCGGCGACCAGGGTTTCCAGCGCGGACTGATCGGACACGCCGACGTTGAAATCGCCGTCGGTGGCGAGCAGCACGCGGTTGATGCCGCCTTCGATGAAGGCCTGGCGCGCGGTGGCGTAGGCCAGCTGGATGCCTTCGCCGCCGTTGGTGGAGCCGCCGGCCTGCAGACGTTCGAGCGCGTCGAGGATTTCGCCGCCGCGATCGCCCGCGGTCGGCGCAAGCACCAGCCCGGCCGAACCGGCGTAGGCCACGATCGAGACCCGGTCCTTCGCCCGCAACTGCGTCGCCAGCTGGGCGAACGCGCGCTTGAGCAGGGGCAGTTTGTCCGGCTCGTCCATCGAGCCGGAGGTGTCGATCAGCAGCACCAGATTGGCCGGCGGCAGCTCTTGCTTGTCCACGTCGTAGCCCTGGATGCCGATCTGCATCAGTACGTGCTTGGCGTTCCACGGCGCCGGCGCGAGTTCGGTGGAGACCTTGAACGGCGTGTCCTTCGAGTCCGGGCGCGGATAGCCGTAGTCGAAGTAGTTCACCAGTTCCTCGACCCGCACCGCGTCCTTGGGCGGCAGTTCGCCGGCGGCGAGCATGCGCCGCACGTTGGCGTAGCTGCCGGTGTCCACGTCGATGGAGAAGGTGGACACCGGTTGTTCGGCGACGCGGTGGATCGGGTTGGCCTCGATCTTGGCGTAGCGCTCGGTGTTGACCGGCGGCTCGGCCTGGTAGGCCGGTTCGGCCGCGGCGGGCATGGCGATTACGTTGGCGGTTTCCTCCACCGAGGCAGCGGCGTCGGCTTCGGCATGATCGACTTTCTTCCCGCAGCCGGCCATGACCAGGGCCAGGGCGAGGCCGGCGGCGAGCGCGGCGAGGGACAGGGGGCGTGCGGGGAGCGTGCTCGTATCGAGCCGGGGTGCGGTGCGCGACAACATGGTGATCCTCCAATGATCGGGTTGTGCGACGGGCTAACGTCTGCCGCCGCGCTTCGGGGTTCCTCCCTCGACGGCGGCGATCGCAACATACGAAAGCGCGTCTTCGCTTTTCGTTATGACGGGCGTTGGTTTTTCGTTGCCCGCGTCCAGGGCACAATGCCCGGTCGCAACCGATCGCCGGTGCCGGGGAGGCGCAGGCCCGCATGAACCTATCGCGGCTCGACAATCCGGCTTTGCTGCAGCTCGCGTCCGCCGCCATCGCGCAGGCCCGCGACGTCGAGGCTGTGCGCCTGCTCAAGACCGTGCTCGAACGCGATCCGGGCAATCTGCACGCGCAGTACCTGCTGGCGATCCAGCACGCCCAGCTGGGCCTGTACGAGCGCGCCGAAGAACGCCTGCGCGCGGTGTTGAACGCGCAGCCGCAGTTCGTGGTCGCGCGTTTTCAACTGGCGCAGTTGCTGGTGATGCGCGGCACCGTCAAGGACGCGCGCGAATGGCTGCTGCCGGTGCTGGAGCAGGGCGCGCCGTTGGGCGCGTATGCGCAGGGACTGTTGGCCGCGGCCGAAGGCGATGCGGCGCGCGCCTGCGGCCTGATCGAAGCGGCGCTGCTCTTGCCGCAACCGGTGCCGGTACTGGCCGGCGACATGCGCCGGCTGTGCGAGCAATTGCGCGAAACCGCCGTCGCTTGAGCCCCGATGGGCTCAGGCGCGCAGATTGACCGCCAGCAGGCCCAGCACCGACACCCCGATCAATACGAAGTGCAGCAGCTGCACGTTGTCCTGGCGGATGTAGTAGGCGAACCAGCTGCCGCCGAGCAGCATCAGGAAGCAGGTCGCCATGAATGCGGTCAGTGCCAGATTGGCCAAGGCGATGGGGTCGGCGACGATGCCCGCTCCGGCCAGCGCCGCCGCCGCCGACCACAGCAGCAGCGCGCTGACGACCTCGGCCGCCAGCACGATGCTCAGCACCGCGCGATGCCAGGCGACGTTATCGACCTTGCGCGATTGCAGCGGCGTCTGGATCGCCGGCGCCTGGTCCAGCGGCGCCATGCGCATGATCTGGCCGAGCGCGAACACGCCGTTGCGGAAGGCGACGAGGTTGTTGAAGGCGACCACGCTGATCCACGAGGCCAGACCGGCGAGGAGGATGAGCTTGAACGACAGCAGGCTGGCGGCGAGGGACATGGATGGGCTCCGGAACGTCTGGGCGAGGCCCCGTGCCGGGCGGCGATTCGGGGTGCATGCTCTATCGACGATCCAGGGGCCGCGTTTGCGACATCCGGAACAAAAGTGTCGCGACTTTTTTGTGGGCGGCGCTTGTGTGGGAGGGGCTTCAGCCCCGGCGCTCTTCGCTCCGCTCGCGATGGGACTTCCCGGGCACCGACCGGAAAGCATCGGGGCTAAAGCCCCTTCCACAAAAGGTGGCGAAGCAGCGTAATCGGCGGCCGGACGCGAAGGCGCCGCGAAACGGCGCCCCCGCCAGCGCTTACTCGGCGGAGTCGGGCGCCGGCAGCAGGTAATAGGCCTCGACCTGGCCCTTGTGCTTCATCGTCATCGGGTTGCCGCGGCGATCCAGCGACTTGCCGACCGGCAGGCGCACCCAGCCTTCGCTGATGCAGTATTCCTCGACGTTGCTGCGCTCCACGCCGTTGAAACGGATGCCGATGCCGCGCTCGAGCACGGACGGGTCGTAGAACGGGCTGCGCGGGTCGTTGGACAGATGGTCGGGCGGGGTGTCGGTCATGGTGGCGCTCTAGCGAAGACGGATACGGCGGGACGGAGGCGGGCGCGGTCGGTCGCGGGGACCGCCCGGCGCGGCGCCTAGGATACGCGGGCCCGGCGGCAGGGCCCAGCCCGGGCGGGCCCGGGCGCCCGCGCCGAGGCACCGGTGGCATCGACGGGCGGCGCCACCGGCGGCAGAATCCTTCCGTCGCTCCATACGGGCCGTGCTTATGAAGATCGTGGCGAGCTGCTTATTGGCGCTGTCGGCGCTGGCGTGGTCGGCGCCTGCGCCGGCGCAGTTGGTCGATATCGACGGCGGGCGTTTCCATGTCGCCGGCTTCGGCCGCGTGGCCTGGCAGCCGGACCTGTTTGAACTGGCGTTCACCGTGGTCAGCCAGGGCGACGACGCGCGCGGCGCGCGCGAGCGGCATCTGCCGGCGGTGGCGGCGGTGCGGCGCATCGTCGAGGCCCAGCGCGCGGCCTTGAGCGAGCAATCCGAAGACGCGCCGCGCCTGCAGGTCCGCGAAGGCGAGGGCGGGCGCGCGACGCATCGTTTCGATACCCGCTTCGTGCTGCGTGTGCGCGGCGCCGATGCGGTGGCCTTGCTGCAGCAGCAACTGGCCGATGCCGGCGTCGCGGCGTTCGAACTGCGGCCGCTGTCCGAGCGTTTGCCGCAGTACGGCGATGAGGCGCGGCGGCAGGCGTTGCGCGACGCCAAGCGCAAGGCGGAACTGATCGCCGGCGAAATGGGCTGGAAGCTGACGGGCGCGACCGCGGTGAAATTCCAGGACGAGCGGCCTTGGTGGCTGCCGCAGACGCCAACGGCGCGGCAATACGAGGCGCGCGCTTACAACTATGCGGCCGAGGCGCCGGCGCAGAGCGGCGAGGTGACTTCGCAGGTGGATGTGGAGTATGCGTACAAGCGGTGATTTCCGAGGATGGTGTGTCGCGATCCGAGCGGAAGGCATCGGGCCTGAAGGCCCTCCCACAAAAGACTTCGTGGCCGCGATTGCGCCCGAACCGATGCGAACTTCGCACCGGCATCGCATCGCGCGGCATCGGCGCTTGGTCATCGGCGCGGATTGATGCAGGATCGAGCCTCGCGCCGACCCACCGGAACCGACGATGACTTTGCGATCCACCCTGCTTGCCTGGAGCCTGATCATGACTTCGACCTTCGCCGCCGACGCGGGCGCCGCCCGGCCCACCGATGCCGCGCCGACGGAATTGCTGATCGGCTGCTACACCGGCCCGGCCTGCAAGGGCATCGGCCGTTACCGCTTCGACGCCGCGCGCGGGCAGGTCGGCGCCGAGCCGGTGGAAGTGATCGAGACCGATAATCCGTCGTGGTTCACTTTCTCGCCCGACGGTTCGATCTTGTACGCGGTCAACGAGAACGGCGCGCAGTCGGCCGATCCGGTCGGTCGCGTCAGCAGCTTCGCCCTGGGCCGCGGCGATGCGCGCACGCAGCGCTTGTCGCAGGTCGGCAGCCTCGGCGACGAGCCCGCGCACGCGGCGACCAGCCGCGACGGGCGCTATCTGTTCGTCGCGAATTATTCCGTCAACGCCACGCCGGGCGGGACGCTCACAGTGCTGCCGATCGACGCGCAAGGCCGACTGCAGCCGGCGGTGCAGGTGTTGACCCATCGCGCCAGCCAGGCCGATCGCGAACGTCAGCTCTCCACCCACGTGCACGCCGCGGTGCCGTCGCCGGACGGGCGTTATCTGTACGCGGCCGACCTGGGCGCGGACAAGCTCTATGCCTATCGCTACGATCCCGCGCACAGCGCCGAACGCCCGCTGCAGGCCGCGTCCACGCCGTACCTGGAATTGCCGGCCGGCAGCGGCCCGCGCCATCTGTTGTTCGACGCGAGCGGACGGCATGCGTATCTGACTTTGGAAATGAGCGGCGAAGTGGTGGTGCTGGACTACGAGGACGGCCGCCTGCAGGCGGTGCAGACCGTGGCGCTCGACCCGGGCCGCACGCAGGGCAACGCCGCCGCGGCGCTGCATCTGTCCGCTGACGGCCGCTTCCTGTACGCCAGCAATCGCGGCGAAGACAACCACATCGCGGTGTACGCGGTCGACGCCGGCAGCGGCCGGCTGAGCGCGTTGCAGCGCCGCGACAGCGAAGGCCGCGGCCCGCGCGAATTCGCGCTGTCGCCGGACGGGCGCTTCGTGGTGGTGACCAATCAGCACAGCAATACGCTGCGGGTGATCGAGCGCGATCCGCGCGACGGCAAACTCGGTAAGACGGTGCAGTCGATGGCGATGGCATCGCCTTCGGATGTGAAGTTCGTTCCGGCGCGTTGAGTCGGCAGGTTCGAGCGGCGCGCCGACTGGATGAATTCAGTCGGCGCGCTTGCGTCACTGTAGTTGGGTCGATGCGGCTCACGCCTTTGCAACACTCGGCGGGCTAGGCTTACCGCCGCGATGCCGTCGCTCACGCGCGCGCCGTCGCACAACGCAGCATCCCACCGCCCCGGGTTGAGCGCTCGCCCGCGTTGGCGTGCAATGCGGCCTTATCCCCATCAGGAGTGCGGCATGGAACATCGTTATCTCGGCGCGTCCGGCCTGCGCGTGCCCGTGTTGAGTTTCGGCACCGGTACCTTCGGTGGCGAGGGCGACTTCTTCAAGGCCTGGGGCCAGACCGACGTGGCCGGCGCGCGGCGTCTGCTCGACGTCGCCATCGATGCCGGCGTCAATCTGTTCGACAGCGCCGACATCTATTCCAACGGCGCGGCCGAATCGATTCTCGGCGAAGCGATCAAGGGCCGGCCGCGCGACAGCCTGCTGATCTCGACCAAGGCCACGTTCCGTTTCGGCGATGGCGAGAACGAAGTCGGTTCCTCGCGCTATCACCTGATCCGTTCCGTCGATGCCGCGCTCAAGCGCCTGGGCACGGACTACATCGATCTGTTCCAACTGCACGGCTTCGATGCGCGCACGCCGATCGAGGAAACCTTGTCCACGCTGGACGATCTGGTACGCGCCGGCAAGCTGCGTTATCTGGGCGTATCGAATTTCTCCGGCTGGCATCTGATGAAGTCGCTGGCGGTCGCGCAACGCTACGGTTGGTCGCGTTACGTCGCGCATCAGGCGTATTACTCGCTGATCGGCCGCGATTACGAGTGGGAGCTGATGCCGTTGGCGCTGGATCAGGGCGTGGGCGCGGTGGTGTGGAGCCCGCTGGGCTGGGGCCGCCTGACCGGCAAGATCCGCCGCGGCCAGCCGTTGCCGGAAACCAGCCGTCTGCATGTCACCGGCGACATGGGGCCGCCGGTGCAGGATGAGTATCTGTACAAGGTGGTCGATGCGCTAGACGAAGTCGCGCAGGAGACCGGCAAGACGATTCCGCAGATCGCGCTGAACTGGTTGTTGCAGCGGCCGACGGTGGCGACGGTGGTGATCGGGGCGCGCAACGAGGAGCAGCTCAAGCAGAACCTGGGCGCGGTGGGTTGGAATCTGACGGCCGAGCAGGTCGCCAGGCTCGATGCGGCAAGCGCGACGGCGAAGGCGTATCCGTACTGGCACCAGAGCGGGTTCGGCGAGCGCAATCCTTCGCCGGTGTGAGTTTGGGTCGGAGTGGCGCGGCGATGCTTTTCGCTCAGATCATTTCGCCTTAGCGCCCCGCCAACAAACAAAAACGCCCGGCCAGGCCGGGCGTTTTCGCAAACATGGAAATGGCCGCTGACTTCAGCCGGCATCCTGCATCTTGAAGGTCCCAGGCAGCGCCGTATTGCGCTGATCGCCCCACATCATCATCGACACGAAGTCCTCGCAGCCGGCCTGGCCGCTGCGCGAGATCGCGGCGAACACTTCGTCCGGCGTCTTGGCGATGGCGATCTGCTCGGTCACATCGTTCGGGAACGGCGTCACCCGCCCGGAGTCGAGATCGCGCAGACGCTCGCCGCCGTGCTCCTCGCCGCCCAGGTTGCCCACGCTCTGGCGGGCGCGGTCGCGCAGCGACATCAGATTCGAATCGGTGAACTCGAACTGCAGGTGCTGATCGCCGTCGAACTTCTTGTTGAGTTCGCCGGGGTGATAGGCCGAGTTGAAGTACGAAGCGGCGACATCGCTGGTGTTGGGCAGCACCAGGGTCCACTGGGTGGAGTCCTTCACCGGCTTGCCGTCGGCGCCGACCTGGAACTGCACGTCGGTGGTCTGGCCCATCGACTGGTAGCTGTTGGTCTGATCGACCGTGCCGTCCTGCCAAACGTTGCGGGTGATGGTGAGCTGGCTGCTGTTGCCGATGCCCATCGACACCGGGCCCAGGTCGATACCCAGGCGCGCGGCATGCTCGGCGTTGAACACCTCGGTGGTGCCCGAACGCTGCACGCCCGGCGGGTTCCAGTCCGGCACTTTGCCGCCGCTCATGAACGTCTGGTAGGCGTCGCGGCCTTCCTGCGTCGACAAGTCGATGCGCGCGGTCTGCAGCGAGCGGGTTTCGCTGCTGGTCTCCACGCTCAGGCCGACCGAATACGAACCGACCTTGCCCAGGCCGAACATGGTCGCGTTCTCCACGGTCTCCATGGGGCCTGCGTAGACCTCCACCACCGAGCCTTCCATCTTGCGCACGCCGAAGCCGGCGCCTTCGAGTTCGGTGTGAGTGCCGCCGATGCCGACATAGGATTTGAAGTTGAGCGCGAAGTCCGAACCGGTAAGGTTCTGGCCGCGCATCAGGACCGAGGCGCCCTCGGGCATGGCCAACGGATCCAGCGGGTTCGGCATGGCGGTGGTATCGCCGTTGTCGAGCCGCGCGCCCTGCTGCGGCGCCACCGTCGCTTCGTAGCTCAGGCGGCTGCCCTCGAATCCGGTGATGTGGCCGGAGATCGGCAGTCCCTTGACCACATTCTTGAGCAGCTTGGAGTTGTCGACCAGCTCTTTCACGTCCGGCGGCACCCGGCCGAGCAGGTCGGCGATGCCGTAGAGCTTCTGCAGCGGCGTCTTGCCCAGGTCGGCGCCGGCTTCGGCCTGCACCTGCACCGAGGCCTTGAACTGCTGGGTCTTCTGGAAGTCCACGCCGGTCTGCACGTCCGACAGCTCGACCTTGCCTTCGACGGTGACGCCGGCGTTGACCCGCGCGGGAATGAACGAGGGCGTGCCCACGCCGGCCACCGGCATCTGGTAGCTCACCGCGGTGCCGGGGTTGATCGCGTAGGACAGCACGTCCGGCGGCATCAGCTTGAGCAGCTCGTAACCGGAGGCGATCTGTTCCGGCGTCGCATTCACCGGCAACTGCACGCCGAGGGTGTCCAGCGCGGTGCGCATGGTCTGCGGCGGAAGCGCGGACACCTGCGCCGGGTCGGCGGTGGTCTTCTGGGCGGTCAGGTAGGCCGGCACCTGCGTCGGCTGGTCGGTGGCCTCGCCGACGATGCGCTGCAATTCCTTGACGTAAGGATTGCTGTTGAACGCATCGCGCGACTGCTGGTACTCGTAATTGGCGGTGGCGCCGTTCAGGCCGCTGTTGCGGTAGTCGTCGAGCTGGGGCTCCATCCGGTCCAGCGCCGCCTGCGCTTCGGTGCGGCGGGTGTTGTTGAACTCGGTGACGCGCGGCTGGTAGATCGAGTTGTAGACCTCCGAGGGCATGCTCGAAGACAGGTCGCTGTTCTTGGGCAGCGGCAGGCCGTGGATCGAGCGCACCGCTTCTTCCGGGGTCTTGGCTTCTTTCGGCGGCGGCGGCGGCGGGGGCGGAGGCGGCGGGGGCGGCGGTTCCGGCGGCGGCGCCTGCGGGGCCTTGGCGGCATCGAGAATGGCCTGCCGGTCTTCCGGCGGCAGATTGCGCAGAAGCTGGTAATTGACGCCGTCGATGCCGCTCATTGCTGATCCCTCGTCGTGGGTAGGCGGGCGCCCCGAAGCGCCCAGACCGTCACGATAAGAGTGCGCGTTCAGCTAGGGAACTGGGGCCAACCCTAGACCTGTCCAGCGCCGCCAGCGCCCGTCGCGCCTGCATGTCCGGCCTTGCGCCAGACCGCGGCCCAGCCCGCGCAACCGGCCGAAACCATGACGCGGCGCACCGCGACCGCCCCGCGGCCATGCCCGGATTCGCCGCAGCGCGCATTCCCCGGGTGACCCCGGTCGCGGAACCGAAAACCGGTGCCGCAAACCCGGCCCGACAGCACTTGCCAGTCAAACAAATGCAGTACAAAAGCCGCGCGGGAATTTTTAATTCTCATGGGGAAAACAAATATGAACGAATATTCCGTCCGCCAGTCGGACCGCCGTCAGCCGTGGTTGTCGCCGTTATCGTTCGCCTTGATCGCCGTATTGAGCCTCGCCGCTTCGGCCGCCCAGGCCCAGGCCGCGCCGGAGGACCGGGCCCTGGCCCAGCGCCTGCAGATCGAAGAATCGCTGGCGCGGGTCGATCGCCAGCTCTACGCCGGTTATTTCCGCCAGGCCTACGCCCGTTATCCCTCGATTCCGGCCGGTACCCTGGAATCGGTGGCGTATGTCATGAGCCGTTGGCAGCACCTGCGTCCGCAGACCGTGGCCTACGGCGAGCAGCACCAGCACATGCCGCAGGCCTACGGCGTCATGGGCCTGTACCACGGCGAAGGCTTCGCCGATCAGGTCGGCGAGGGCGCGCGCCTGCTCGGCGTGCCGGTCGCGCGCGTGCAGCGCGATCCGCTCAGCAACATCCTGGCGGCCGCGGCCTTGCTCGATCGCGAACTGCGCGCCGACGGCGTGAACGCCAAGTCTCCGGTCGAAGCCACCCGCGCCGCTCTGGAGCGCTATGCCGGCTTCGCCCGCGGCCAGGACAAGAGCGCGGTGCAGTCGCACGCCCGCGCCAGCTTCGCCTTCGATGTGCTGTTGGCGCAGGACAAGGGCGTCAACGATCGCGGCATCGTCGTTCCCGAACGCGCAGTGGCCTTCGAGCGCGCGTTCGATGCACGCACCCTGGTGCGGTTGCGCGCGCCGTTCGTGCGGCTGGACGTGGCCCGCGACCGCGTCGAAGCCGGTCGCCTGAATTCCAGGCAGGGCGATGCGTTCGCGATCGATCCGCTCAGCGAAACCCTGCAGGCGCCGGTGTCGGCCGCGGCCGACGAAAAGAGCACCGACTACCCGCCGGCGCTGTGGGTCGCATCGCCCTATCACCACGCGCGCACGTCTTACGACTCGGTGACCATCCACACGATGCAGGGCTATTACGCCGGCAGCATCTCCTGGTTCCAGAACAATCCCAACAGCGTCAGCGCGCATTACCTGATCCGCAGCTCCGACGGCCAGATCACCCAGATGGTGCGCGAGAACCGCGCCGCCCATCACGTCGGCGTGCATAACAACACCACGCTGGGCATCGAGCACGAAGGCTTCATCAACAACGCCAGCTGGTACACGGCCGCGATGTACAACGCCTCGGCCGCGCTGACCCGCCACTTCTGCGCGACCTACAGCGCGATCAGCTGCGCCAGCGCGTTCCGCGGCCCGGCCGGCAGCGGCATCAACGTGTTGCCGACCAGCGTCAAGGTCAAGGGCCATCAGCACTACAGCAGCCAGACCCATACCGATCCGGGCATCAACTGGGATTGGGCGCGTTATTACACCCTGCTCAACCCGGGCAACCCGCCCGGCGGCGGCAGCGTGATCGACAGCTTCGAAAGCACGGTCGGCCACTTCGACACGTCGCCGGCGTATTCGGGCAGCACCACCGGCATTTCGACTGCGTCGCTGAGCGAGCGCAACTGCACCACGCGCAAGAACGGCGAGTGCTCGCTGCGGGTATTGCTGAAGGACGACACCGCCAGCGCCAACGCCTGGGCGGTGCGCCTGTTGTCGGCCAGCGGCAATCCGGCCAGCAACGCCAACCTGACCCGCGCCAACGGCAAGGTCGGTTTCTGGGTCTACACCGGCGCCACCGGCCTGAGCGCGGCGATCGGCATCGACGACAGCGACGGCACCGAGCGCTCGCTGAGCCGCGCGATTCCGGCCGATACCTGGACCTATCTGGAGTGGAGTCTGACCGACGATGCGCAATGGGACGCGTGGGTGGGCGGCGCCAACGGCGCGATCACCGCCGCCACGGTGAAGCTCGATGCGGTGTGGTTCTACCGCGACCAGACCGCGTTCGACGTCAACCTGTATCTCGACGATGTGCAAGTGAAAAACTGAGGGGCGGGCGCGCAGGCCGCAATCCCGCAGCGGCCTGCGCGCTTTTTCTTGTCATCGGACCAACTCGGACGGGTTTCAATCCTTTGGTGGCAGGGCCCTTCAGGCCCGATGCTTTTCGCTCAGACCTCACGCAATCACAGCTGCAGACAGCGTCGCGCCTGAAGATCCTCCTACAAAAAACTTCGTACATCGCAGCGAACAGGCCGGACCAAACGACAGGGGGAAACACCGATGTCGGAACCCAACGATTCACCCGCGCCGAAGCACCGCCGGCCCCGCCGCGCACCCACCTGGCTGGCGATCCTGGCGCTGCTGATCGCCGGCGCGGTGTTCGCGCAATGGCTGCGCACCGCGCGCGGTAACGCATCCACCGCAGTCGCCGCGCCATCCGCCGCGGCCCGCTCCGCCGCGAACGCCGGCGATCGCCATCTGCCGATCCGCGTGCGCGACAGCGTCAGCGGTCGCATCCTGGACTCGAACCTGACCGTGCACGCACGCGGCGCCTCGGCGCATGTGCAGGACCTGCGCACCGCGGCCAGCGGCGAACGCATCGCCACGCTGGCGCCGGGCGAATACGAACTGGTGATCGGCGCCGCCGGCTACCAATCGCTGACCACGCACACGCGCATCGACGCCGCGCAGCCGTTGCCGACAACGGTGTGGCTGACGCCGGCCGCGCCGTCGGACGCGCTCGACCTGCTCGCGCTGAAGGCCGCGGCCTGCGCGCGTTGCGCCATCGTCAGCGGTCATCTCTACGATCGCGCCAGCGGCCGACCGCTGGCCGGCGCGCAAGTGCGCAGCAGCCAGGGCGCGCGCACCACCAGCGACCGCGAAGGCTACTTCGAATTGTCCGCCACGCTGCCGCGCGCGCTCGCCAGCGACAGCGAGGCGCTGCCGGCGACGTTCGATCTGAGCATCGAACATGCCGGCTACCGCGGCCAGCGCCTGAGCGGTCTGGCGCTGCTCAACGACAGCCGCCATCTGATTCTCGATCTGGATCGCGGCGACGGCCTCATCGCCATGGATCGCCGCCACGTGCAGCAGCGCGCGCGTCAGCGCGAGGATCAACAGCGGCCGCAATCGCCCGAAGACGCGCTTCGCGGGCAAGCCGATGCCGCCGCGTCCGCGGATGAGGCCGGCCTCGATCCCGCGCGTCCGCAATCGGTCGCGCTCGCGCAACGCCTGGCCGCGCAGGCCGCGAGCGTCGCCGTGCCCGCCAGCATCCGCGTGGGCACCAATTGCTCCGGGCGTTCGTGCACCGCGGTGTCGGTGTACAACTTCGAGGACTATGTCGGCCGCGGCCTGGACGAAGAATGGATTCCTTCATGGAATCCGCAATCGCTGGCCGCCGGCGCGGTGGCGTACCGCAGCTACGCCGCGTATTACGTCGCCCATCCGGTCAACAGCCGCTACGACATCTGCTCCAGCACTTCATGTCAGGCCTTCAACGCCGACAGCGTCGCCGCCACCGTCGCCGCGGCCGCGGCCACCCGCGGCGTGCTGTTGACCCGCGACGGCCAGAACGCGGCCTTCAGCGAGTATTCCTCCGAGAACAACGCCTGGGACGATCCCGGCGATGGCCTGTCGTGCGTCAACAACGATCTGAGTTGCGGCAACGGCAACAACGGTTCGCCGCGCAACGGCTGGCCGTGCCTGTCCGATGACGTGGGGCGCGGCCGCGGTTGCTTCGGCCACGGCCGCGGCATGAGCCAATGGGGCACCCAACGCTGGGCCGCGAACAACGGCCGCGACTGGCGCTGGATCGCCAACCATTACTTCAATGCCAACAACAATCCCGGCGGCCAGCGCAACGCCTTCCTGGCCAACGACGGCGGCGGTGGTCCGGGCGGCGGCGCGGTGGTGCTGGACGACTTCGAAGGCGGCGTCGGCCGCTTCGCCAGCGCGCCGACCTTGTCCGGCAGCACCGCCGGCATTTCGACCGCATCGCTGGCCCAGCACGACTGCGCCACGCGCAAGAACGGCGTGTGCTCGCTGCGCGTGCTGCTCAAGGACGATCCCGCCGTGACCACCGCGTGGTCGGTACGGCTGCTGTCGGGCGGCGGCACGCCGGCCAACAACGTCGAGTTGATCCGCGACGGCGGCAAGGTCGGTTTCTGGATCTATACCGGCGCCAGCGGCCTGCGCGCCTCGCTGAGCATCGACGACAGCGACGGCACCGAGCGCGCGATCGAACGTGCGATCCCGACCGGCCAATGGACGTACCTGGAATGGTCGCTGGACGACGCCGCGCAGTGGAACGCCTGGGCCGGCGCCAGCAACGGCCAGATCGACGGCGCCGGCGTGCGTCTGGACGCGGTGTGGTTCCTGCGCGAACAGACCAGCTTCGACGTCAACCTCTACCTCGACGATGTACAGATCGTGCACTGAGTTTCACCACCGATGTTTCGTCCTGTTGTCCCGATCTTGTCGCCGCGGCGCGAAGCTCGCGGCCCCAACCATGGAGTTGTGCTCATGAAGTCAGTCAATCGCACCCGCGGCGCGCTGGCGCTGTTCGCGTTCGCGGCTTTGTTCGGATCGGCCGCGCAGGCCGCGCCGACGTTCCAGATGCCGTTCCCCTGCGGCCAGGTCTGGTCCGGCCAGACTCGCACCAATCACAGCCCGGCCAACGCGGTGGATTTCAACCGCGCCAACGATGAAGGCGACACCGTGGTCGCCGCCGCGGCCGGCACCGTCAGCGTGGTGCGCAATCTCGGCGATACCAGCTACGGCAAGTACGTGGTGATCGATCACGGCGGCGGCTGGACCTCGTTGTACGCGCATCTGAATTCGTATTCGGTCTCGGTCGGGCAGAGCGTGGCGATGGGCAAGTCGATCGGCACCGTCGGCACCACCGGCGGCTCGACCGGCCCGCATCTGCATTTCGAAGAACGCCTCAGCGGCACCGCGCAGAAGATCAAGTTCAACGGTTCGCAGATCCTCTATTGGGGCAGCGACGACTACACCAGCCGCAATTCCTGCGGCAGCAGCGGCGGCGCCACCGGCACGGTCAACACCAACGGCACGCCGTTGAATGTGCGCTCCGGCCCGGGCACCTCGTATTCGATCGTCGGCAGCCTGAGCGACGGCGCGACGGTGACCATCCAGTGCCAGACCACCGGCACCTCGGTCAGCGGCACCTACGGCACCAGCAACATCTGGAACCGGATCGGCAGCGGGCGCTTCATTCCCGATGCGTATACCTACACCGGCTCCGATGGGCGGGTGGCGCCGGATTGCTGAGTGGGGCGCGGCCCTCACCCCCAACCCCTCTCCCGCAAGCGGGAGAGGGGCTTTGAGCAAAAAAGCGCGCATGCAGTCCCTTCTCCCGCTTGCGGGAGAAGGTGCCCGGAGAGCCTGCCCCCGCGAAGGCGGGGGGCGGATGAGGGCGGTTCGATCCGCTGCGCGTATGCTTGAACCCGATCTCGCCACCACTCGCCGATGACCGCCACGCGCGTTCTATTGATCGCCCTCATCTCCGCCGCGGCCGGTGCCGTCGCCGGCGGCGCGTACGTGACCCATCGCGATGCCGCATCGGTCGCGTCGGCGACACCACCGCAAGCGGCCGCTGCGTCGCCGCCGAAGCAGCCACCGGCCGCTGACGAACAATCGCCCTATCCCGAATACCTGTCGCTGGGCGGCAACCACGTCAGCTTCCAATCCCTGCGCGAACGCGCCAGCCGCGATCCGGCGTTCCTGCAGAACCTGTTGCAGCGCTTCCGCAACGAAACCGACCCGGCCGCGCGCGGCGAACTGCTGTCGCTGCTCAACGCCGTCTCCGGCGAGGACGTGCTGCGCTTCGCCCTGTCGCTGGCGGCGAGCACGCGCGCGCAGGACGAGCGCGACGGCCTCGATCTGCTGCGCGCCTATTCGATGGATCGTGCCGAAGTCCGCCAGGCCGTGCTGAGCAAGCTGGAGCAGGGCGGCGATCCGCAGCGCACCGCCGAACTGGTCGGCATGCTGACGCCGACCACGATGCCGAGCGAAGACGCCGCGCCAGTGGTGGCCGAACTGAGCGCGCTGACCCGTCACGCCGATCCGGCCGTGCGCGCCGAGGCGGTATTGCAGCTGGCGCAGTGGGACGACGGCGCTCAGGCCGAGGACGTGCTGCATCGCGCCTTGCTCGACGCCTCGCCGCAGGTGCGCGGCAAAGCCATCGCCGGGGTGCAGAGCTCGCACCTGCGCAGCGACCGGCTCAAGGAGGCCCTGCTCGACATCGCCGACGACCCGGCCAGCAGCGCCGCCGATCGCGGAGCGGCCGCCTTCGCCCTGCAGGACTTCCGTCTCAACCGGGCCGAATACGGCATCTGGCGCCGGGCCCAGACCCAGGCCGACCGCGATAGCGGCGAGGGCGGCTGAACAACGGTTCGGCGCAGACTGGCTCTCCAGGTACCCCGGCAGGCTGTTTAGGGGGCATCCAAAGCGTGACCGCCAGCCCGTTCAGCTCGTCCGCTCCAATAGTGCTGAACCGGGTCTACGCGAGCTGGGTATTTTCCCGCTTCGCCGAAATAATTTCTTTTGAAATCAATTCGATAGAATTATGGTCAGGGCCGTTTACGCATGCCTGCGCGGCCTGAACCGATATCTGTAATTGATAATTTTGTGCCAAATTTGGCAAATCGTCTGAACATCCGACTCCCAAGCCAATTGATTTTCGCCCCGGACGCTACTACGGTGTGCGGGCTGAGTTAGTCAAGGGTCACCGTAGGTCGTGACCCGATGCCGTAGATCAACGATCCACAGATCCACTCCATCGTTCCACGCTTCCTCCTTGCAACCAGCCCCACCGCCGTGCAAGCGGCATTCCAAATACATACGTTTCAAGGAGTTAGTAACATGGCAGATCGTGAGATCGGAACCGTCAAGTGGTTCAACGATGCTAAGGGCTTTGGCTTCATCTCCCGCGAAGGCGGCGATGACGTGTTCGTGCATTTCCGCGCGATCCAGGGCCAGGGCTTCAAGAGCCTGCAGGAAGGCCAGAAGGTCTCCTTCGTCGTGACCCAGGGCCAGAAGGGCCTGCAGGCCGACCAGGTTCAGGCGGTCTAATTCGCCCGTACCCGTGACCTGCGGCGCAAGCCGCGAGTCGCTCGAAAAGCCCGGCGCAAGCCGGGCTTTTTCGTTTTGGGCGCCCGGGCCGCCGTGCCGATGCCCCGATCGCCTCATTCCCGCGCCGGGCGTTTTCCATCACCATGATCCATCCCCCACGCGATGCGCCGCCATGAGCTCACCCGACAACGAATCCGATTACGAAGACGACGCCTTCGACTTCAGCGGCAACGACGACGATGAGGACCTGGACGAAGAAACCCTGTTCTGGCAGCTGCTGCTGCTGATCAATCCGGGCGACGAAGAAACCGCGCTGCACCAGTTCGGCCGCTTCCGCGAACTGCGCGAGGGCGCCGACGACGACGGCGAAGCCATCGACACGCTGCAGGAGGTGATCGACTGGACCTCGGGGTATCGGGTGGAAGAGGGCGACACCCAGTCCTTCATCGACTCGATCGCGCAATTGGCCGCGCGCTGGAATCTGCAGGTGGATTGGGGCGTGGAAGATCCCACCGACGATGAGTTCCTGCAAAGCGTGGATGTGCCCGAGCTGATGTCGACCGCGCACGACCGTCTGCGCGAGCATGGCTATACCGTGTGGAATCGCGATACGCGCGACGATACCTTCGCGGGGTGGATCACTTTGCGGCGCGACGACGAGACGATGCAGGCGGTCGCGGCGGCGTTGGGGATCGATATTCGGCCGGGTAGCGATGCGTTTTGAGAGCGGCGTGTTTGTAGGTTTCGTCGCGATTTGAGCGTAAAGCATCGGGCCTGAAAGGCCCTCCCACAAGAGCAAGGCATCGGGCCTGAAGGGCCCTCCCACAAGAGCCTGCGAAGCCGCGGCCTCTTTTGTGGGAGGGCCCTTCAGGCCCGATGCTTTTCGCTCAGCTCGCCGCGCACCAGCGAATCAGTGCTTACAAAACGCCGCCACCCGCGGATGCCGCTGCTCGAACGTGCCGAGCTTGCCGAACAACCCATCGAAATAACCCACCGCGATCGCGACCACCTTGCGCAGCTTGTGCTGCTCGCACACCAGCACGCAGGCCACCTGGTGCAGGGTCAGCAGCTCGATCAGCCAATGGATGGACCAGCGCGCCGAGTTCGAGCGCAGCGCATGCACCGCGTTGCGCGAAGCGTAGTAACGCCGCCATGCCACATGGTTGCTGGTCGAGAAAATCCCGCGTTTGACGTACTCGCCGACCTGCTGGCGCATCTGCACGGCGGCGTTGACGAACACCGGCACGCCGTTGCGGGTGGCGCGCATGCCGTATTCGATATCGACATACTCGATGAAGTAATCCTCGCGGAACTCACCGACCCTGCGATAGGCCGCGGCCGAGATCGCCGAACCCGA
Organism: Lysobacter gummosus; assembly: GCF_001442805.1. Lineage (NCBI taxonomy): Bacteria > Pseudomonadati > Pseudomonadota > Gammaproteobacteria > Lysobacterales > Lysobacteraceae > Lysobacter > Lysobacter gummosus. The sequence continues at coordinate 725,308 of NZ_CP011131.1, forward strand.
GGAGATCACGAACAAGGTCGGCACCAGACCTTCGTCGCGCTCGTCGATGCGCTCGGGCTTGGGCATGCGCAACTCCGGCGAGAACACCGGCAGGTACTTGCCCAGGTTCACTTCGAACACCTTCGGCCCGACGATGAACGCGTCGGCGCCGGTGCGCGCGCAGGCCCGCATCATGCCGTCGAAGAAATCCGCGCCGAGCTGCGAGTCCTGGTCGAGCAGGAACATCACCTGGCAACCGCGCGCGAACACCAGCTGCGCGCCGCGGTTGTAAGCGCCGGAGATGCCGCCGCGGTTGGCGTTGTGCACCACCTCGATGCCGGACTCGCGCAAGCGCGCGTGCAAGTCCGGATCGGCTTGCGGCGAGTTGTCGACCGCGACCACGTGGCGACAGACCGCGCGGGTGGCGGCGAGCTGCTGCAGGTGCGCGGCGCTGGGCTGCCACAGCACGACGATCACGCCAAAAGAATCAGGATCAATGGAAGTCCGGCCGTCCTGCGAGCTGCGAACGCAGGGCCCCGAATTCGCGGCGTCACCGGCCGAAGCCGCCTCACTCCCCGTCGGACCGACCTCCGCGCCCGCCACCACCTCGGCCTGACTCAACGAAGCATCGCGGCGCGCCTCACCGCTCATGCCGCCGCCCGCATCGGCAGAGCCTGCGGCGCCGGCGCGTGCGCACGCTCCAGCAGCAGGGCGTTGGCCAGATCGCGCACGCGCTCGGCTTCCACGCGCGGCAGCGATGCGGTGTCGCAGGTCAGGGCGAAGTCCAGTTCGCCCGCATAGCCGGACATCAGCACCGCGGTGGTGCTGCGCCAGGGCAGGCGCGCGGTCGGGCTGAATACGGTTTCGACGCGGAACTCGCGGTACTCCTGCGGAATCTCGATGCGGCCGATGTTGGACAAGGTGGTATCGAACTGATCCAGGTCGGAACGGCGCTCGGCGACGAACTGGCCGAACACCGACTGCATCATCTCCAGGCCGACGAAGTATTCGTAGACGTTGCGCGCCATGCGCTCGATCCGCTGATTCAAGCGGCTCTTGAACTGCCTGGCCTGTTCCCAGAACGCGGCGTCATCGACCTGATCGGGCGCGAGCCTGGTGTCGAGCGCGACGATCGAGCCCGGCGAGGCCGAGAACAATTGGTCGGCGCCGATCAGCGGCAGGAATTTGCGGATGTCGATCGGCGCGAACACCTTGCCTTTCGCGCTCGCGCCCTTGACCGTGCGGAACGCCAGCGAGAACGCCACCGCCATCGCCGCGAACATGGTCACGCCCTCGGCGCGCGCGCGCGCGGCCAGCGCGCTGGTGGCTTCGCGCGGCAGTTTCCAGTGCAGCACGTAGAACTCGCCCTGCGGCACCGGCTTGCGCTTGCGGCGCAGGGCGAAGAACAGGCGGAACGCCAGCGCTTTCCAGGCCGCGCTGCGGCGGATACGGCGGTCGGCCAGCACCTGCGCCGGCAGAATGTCCTGCAGCGCGTTGAAGCTGGTGTGGCGGCCGATGTCGAGCTGCGGGTTGTCGCACAAGGCCAGGGTTTCGCGCAGCAGGGTCATCATCGACATGCCGTCGCAGATGACGTGGTGGCAGACCACCAGCAGTTCGCCGACCGGCTCGCCGTCGGCGTCCACGCCGTGCACCCACACCATGCGCATCAGCGGCGCGCGTTCGCTGGCGAAGCGGGTTTCGCGTTCGATATCGGACTGACGCTGCCATTCCTCGTCGTCGCGGCGCTCGGCCAGGCGCAGCGGAATCGGCGCCGGATCGTCTTCCAGCACGATGTCCGGCGGATCGCCGTCGATGATCGAACAGCGCAGCATCGGATGCTTGCTCTGGACCTTGTCCAGCGCATGGCGCAGTTGCGCGGGGTCGATGCGTCCGCGCACGCGCGCGGCCTGGACGATGGTGAAGGTGGAATCGCGATCGACATACATGATTCGCTCGCACAACATCATCTTTCGCTTCATTCGGTGACTCGTGACAGTGGGGGAATTCGTTGCTGCGGGGCGGGGGCGTTCGCGTGGATTCAGCCCTCGTCCCACCCCTCTCCCACGATGGGGAGAGGGGCTGTTTCAGTGATTGCGCGGCTACCGATCAGCAATCGGGAATCACCACGCCGTTGTTGTCGCGCGCCTCGTCGTTGCCCCAGCGGCTGAGGTAATAAGCCGAAACCCAAGCGCCGGCCGGACCGACGTCGAGATCGGTCTTGAGCCAGTAGTGGTTGTAGCTGGTGCCCGAACGCACTTCCTCGCCCCAGGCCTTGCAATAGACATAGTTGGTGCCCTGGTAGAGCGTGCCGACCGGCGTCAGCGTCGACGGCCACTTGTAGCCGGTGGCGTTGGCGAAGGTGTCCACCCAATACTTGCCGGGCGGATTCGGCGGATTGCCGCCGCCGTTGATCAGGCTGTAGTAGTTCGACCACGGGAAGTATTTGCCCGGGTCGTAGCGGTTCTCGTTGCCCGACAACATGCCGTGGCCCTTGACCCGCACGCTGTCGGGGACCAGATGGAAGGTGTCGTAACCCGGGCCGCTCCAGGCGCTGGCGCAATTTACGCCGCGGCGCGCGCAGATGCTCTTGGTCAGGCGCGCCGAGGCGTTGACCATCGCCGCCGACCAGTTGCCTGCATCGGCGGCGCGGCCGTCGTGCTCGATGCCGACGGTGTAGTAGTTATGGTTCTTGGCGTGCCAGGCCTGATGGTACTCGCGCACCATCTGGGTGATCTGGCCGTCGGATTTGCGGATCAGGTAATGCGCCGAGACCTGCGCGGACGGGTTCTGGAACCACGAGATCGAGCCGGCGTACGAGCCTTCCATCGTGTGCATGATCACCGCGCTCATCGCATTGGAGGCGGTGCTGTAGTTGCTGGAACTGGCTGGATTCCAGAGCGCTTCGCCGAAATCCATCGCCTTGGTGCCGACATCGGTGGCCGGCGCGTTGAGCGCGGGCGCGGCGAGTTCGCGCGCCAGCGCATCGTCGACGCGCACGCTGTCGTCGCCGGCGTTCATCAGCAAGGTGGACGCGCGCAGCTTCCGCAACTGCCCGGCATCGAAGGCGCGTTCGAGCTTGAGCGGCTGGGCCTTGATCTGCACGCCTTGTTCGTTCACGCCGCGCTGCAAGGTCTGCAGCACGGCGTAGGCGAAGCTCTGCCGCGCGTAGTCGGCGATGCCGCCGTTGGCCGCGCCGTAGCCGGCGTAGCGCGCGAGCACCGGCGCCAGATCCTCGGGTTGAGCGAGCGCGCGGCTGCGCTTGTCGGACTGGCTGGCGGCGAGTGCGCGATCGAGCAGCGCGGCCGCGGCGAGGATGTTGCTTTCCGGATCGTCGATGACTTGCCGCGCGCTGCGGCCGATCAGGCGCGCGCCGTCGCCGATCTGGTCGGCGAAGCCGCCGCCATGGTACAGGCCCATGACGCCGAAGGAGCGCGGCATGTGCAGATCGCGCGGGTCCTGCGCCGGATCGGGGCGAACGTGGGTCCAGTTGGTTTCGGCGTAGGCGATGGCTTCCAGGGAACCGGCGGGAAGATTCGGATAGCGCGCGTAGGCGCGGCGGAAATACTCGGGATACGACGCGCGTTGCGCTTGCGCCAACACCAGGGCGTTGGTCTTTTCCAGGTTCAGTTGCAGCGTGTCGAAGCGGTCGCTTGCGCCGGCCAGGGCTGAAGTCAGCAGTAGCGAGCAGCCCAGGGCTGCGGCGAGAGAGTGCGGATGCATCGAACGATCTCCTTCGGACGCGGCTGCGATAAAGCCGCGTGGTTGCAAGGCAAGCATGGATCCCGTTCGTTCATTGTCGTGAGCGAGAGGTCGCGTTACGTGATCCGTTACCGGAAACCGCTGCGAGATGACAGGTCGATTTGTGCCCGCGTTTCCATATCCGTGCTTTGACCGCCGACACATCCGTGCGATTCATGCCGATGAACGCGTAAGCTCGGCGGCTGCGCTCGCGCACGAACGGCTGTAACAAAAAACGCTCGCGATCGCGGCGGCGCGAATAAAAAAGGGCGGCCATGGGCCGCCCGGGTCGTCGTCCCGGGTTTGCCCCAGGGGGATGGTTTCGCCATCGCGCAGCGAGCGCGCGGCGCTAACGCCTTCGCGCATGAGGTTTGCAAGGCGCGGCGCATGCGCGCCGCACGCGATTCACACCGCCAGCGCGAGCTGCGGCAAGCGTTGCCGGAACTGGCGATGCAGCAGCCACAGGCTGAGCGCGGCCTGCAGGGTCAGGGTGGCGACCGAGAGCCACCACAGCTGGTGCAGTTCGAAACCGGGCTGCGCCGACAGCCATATCGCCGGAACCGCGAACGTCACCAGACGGCTGGCGCTGCTGAGCAGGGCCGGCACGGTATTGCCCAGCGCCTGGAACAGGCCCGAGCAGCTGAAGATCAGGCCCGAGGCGATGAAGTTCCACGAGATCACCGCGAGAAACTCCGCCGCGACCCGCACCACCGCTTCTTCCTGGGTGAAGCCGCGCACCAACAGCTCCGGCTTCCACTGGCACAGCAGCGTAAGCACCAGCATCACCGCCGCGCTCATCAACGTCGCCGCGCGAAACGTAGCGAGCACCCGCTCGGGCTGCCGCGCGCCCACGTTCTGCCCGGCCACCGGCGCGGTCGCGAACGCGATCGCCATCGCCGGCAGAAAGATCGCCTGCATGATGCGCGAGCCGATGCCGTAACCGGCCTGAGCCTCGGCGCCGAAATGGCGGATCACCCAATAGATCAGGCCCATGTACACGAACATCAGCGCGAACTCGCCGCCGGGCGGCAGGCCGATGGCGAGGATGCGCTTCCACACCGACGGGCGTATCCGCAGCAGGGCCGGATCGGCGCGGACGTATTTCTCCAGGCGCAGGAAGTACCAGACCATCAGCACCAGGCCGGCGCCGATCGCGATCGAACTGGCCAGGCCGGCGCCGGCTACGCCCATTGCATGGCCGGTCAGCCAGCCGGCGATCAACACCGGCGCCAGCACGATGTTGAGCACGACGGTGAAGATCTGCACCAACATGGTCGGCTTGGCGATGCCGGTGCCGCGCAGGGCCGCGCCCATCGCGGTCGGAATGAACTGCAGCGCCAACCCCGGCAGAAACCAGTGCAGGTACTCGATGCCGGCCGCGGTGGTCGCCTGATTGGCGCCGAGCATGCGCATGTACGCGCCGGCCAGGGCGTAACCGGCGACCAGCACCAGCACCATGCACGCCAGCGCCAGCAGCAGGCTCTGGTTGAACACCAGATTCGCGTCGTCGCGATCCTTACGGCCGGCGGCCTGAGCGATCAGCGCCATCGTGCCGACTGCGAGGATCTGCGTCAGCGCCATGATCACGAACTGGACGTTGCCGGCGGCGCCGACGCCGGCGATCGAGGCATCGCCCAGGCGCGCGACGAAATACAGATCGACCAGCACATACATCATCTGGAACAGCATGCCGGCCGCGATCGGCGTGGCCATGCGCAGCAGGTGGCCGGGAATCGAGCCTTGGGTCAGATCCTGCATCGCGATCACGCAAGGAAGAAGTCGGAAGTCACGACGTTACCGCGCATGCGCACGGCCTGCACGACGTAAAAAAACAACGCAGGCGGCCATGGTGTCGTGAATCGGCCGATAGGGAAAAACCGCGCGTGCGCGTCGGGGCGCAGCGCCCCGGGCCTTGTTACCAGGTGTCTTCCAGATACCGCGGCTTGCACGCCAGGCGTCCGCCCACGATCAGCACCAGCAGACAGGCGCCCAGCATCGCGAACGGCCACACCCAGCCGTGGCTGAGCTCGTGCAGCCAACCGAACGCCAGCGGCCCCAGGCAGCTGATGGTGTAGCCCAGGCCCTGCATGAAACCGGACAGGGCGGCCGAACCGCCCGGCGTGCGCGTGCGCAGATTGATCAGGGTCAGCGCCAGCGGGAACGTGCTCGGGCCCAGGCCGATCAGGCCGACCCACAGGAACGTGCCGTGCATCGGCGCCAGCAACAGGCCGGTGAAACCGCCCAGATACGCCAGCACGCAGGCCAGCACGATCGGGAACGGATTGGCGATGCGCACCGCCAGCATCGGCATGCACAGCGCGCTGATCATGCCCAGGGTCGAAAACAGCGCGACCATGCTGCCGCCCAGCGCGGCGCTGCCGCCGGCTTCGACCAGCAGCTTGGGCAGCCAGGTGAACATCGAATAGGTGATCAGCGAGGTCATGCCGAACATCAGCGTCATGCCCCAGGCCACCGGCGAGCGCCAGACCTTGCCGCGCGCGACCGGCGCGGCCGGCACGGACAGTTCCGGCGCTTCATCGCCGATAGCGACGGCGCGATCGTGCGTGCTGGCCAGTTCGCGCGCCTGCGCCGAACGGCCACGCGCTTCCATCCACAGCACCGTCAGCCACGGCAACGCTGCGGCCACCGCCACCAGCGACCACGACGCCAGCGACACGCGCCAGCCCGAAGCCTGCGCCAGCGGCACCGCCGCCAGCGCCGGCAGGATCGTGCCCAGTTGCAGCACCGTGATGTAGGCGGTGCTGACCGTGCCGACGCGATCGCCGAAATAGCGTTTCACCAGCGGCGGCAGCACCACATTGCCGATGCCCATGCCGGCCAGCGCGATCGCGTTGGCCGCGAGCAACTGCCCGGTATCGCCGACGAAGCCGCGCGCCAGCAGGCCCAGCGCCGCCACCGCCATCGCCAGCAGCGCCGCGCGCTCCAGGCCGATGCGATGCGCCAATGCCGGCGTGGCGACGCCGAACAGGGCGAACGCCGCGGTCGGCACCATGCCGAACACGCCGGTCATGGTCGAACCGAAGGCGAATTCGCGGCCCAACGCGTCCAGCAGCGGCGTCAGCGAGGTCACCGCGGTGCGCAGGGTGAACGCCGACAGCACGATGCCGACCAGCACCCAGGCGCGGCCCTGCCAGAGCGGACGGGCGAGGGACGTGGGGGCTGCGGTAGCGCTCATGGCGTGATGCGTCGTCGAAAGAATGGGGGAGCGGTGCGAGCTGCCGCGATCGGCCTGCATGCAGGCTCGCATCGCAAAAAGCGACCCGAGCGATGCGAAACCTGGGAGAGCCGATCGCCGACATCGCGAAGGATATCGGCCGGATGCGGGAGCGAGGTGGACACAGTGTGGCCACTGGCCGGCATGCGCGCCAGCACCGGCGCGGCAACGGTCAGTTGCGGCAAAGTCGCCGCGGCGCCGGAGCGGCGCCGCGGCATCGGCGGTTCACGCCGTTCAGGCGAAGTAGGGCCGCTCGATCGCGAACAACAGGCGCTTGGCGCCGTCGCGCCAGGCGTTCGGGCAATCGCGGCCCAACAGCACCACGGCGGTGGCGTAGGCGATGCCGCGCGAACGCGGCGAAATTTTGCCCAACGCGCGCTCGGCCTCGGCGGTGGAGGCCGCGCCGCCGCGGCGCACCGCGTCGAAGAACGCGGCGATCTTCGCCGAGTCCTCCGGATCGGCGCGCATGGCGACCTCGCGCAACTGCGAAGCGGCCGCGTGGTGCTCGCGCGCGGCCAGCGCCGCCAGCGCCCACGACGCCGCCGGATCGTTCTCCACTCGCACGCTCTGCGTCAGCGCGCGCGCCACGGTTTCGGCCGGCGCGCCGTCGGAGGCGGCGACCAGGCTCAGCAGACGCGCTTCCAGTTCCGGCGAGCTTTGCTTGGTCGTCAGTGCGTGGCCGAGCGAGCCGCCCTTGAGCGCGGCATAGGCCCAGTACGGCGATTCGCGCGGCACGGTGTTGTTGTCGATCGCCAGCAGCAGCTTGAGCTGCTCCGACTCCGGCGCGACCACCTGCGCCGATTCGCCCTCGATCGCGCGCTGCGCGCGCGCCAGCTCCGGTCCCAGCCAATCGGCGGCCTGCGGCATCTTCGCCGCCTGCTGCAGCAACGGCAGCGCCTGCGCCCACTGCGCGCGTTCGCTGGCGCCGTAACCGGCCGCCAGCGCGAACCAGCCGTGCTCGGGCCAGCGTGCGTGGCCTTCGGCGAAGGCGCGATCCTGGGCTTCGTCGTCGGCCGTGCAGCGCACCGCGATGTAGCGCAGGTCGGCCGAATCGGGCGTGCGTTCGGACAGGCCGCGATGGCGCGCGCACACTTGCGCGTATTCCGGCTTGCCCTCGACCGCGTCCTGCTCGGCGCGCAGCGACACCACTTCGGTCGGCGCGCGGCGCAGGCGTTCGCCGATCAATCGGGGGAATTCCGGCGTGGTCGAGGCCAGTGCCAGCCATTGGCTGATGTGGCGCGAATCGGCCGCGTCCCAGCGCGCATGCGCGGCGATCATCAAGGCTTTCTCGTCGTCGCCGGCGGTCAGCTGCAACTGATCGCCCGGCGCGAACCCGGCGAACTCCTGCAACACGGTGCGCGTGCCGCCATCGCCCTTGGTGTTGATCTGCTTGGGCGGCTGCTCGAACACGTAGTCGGCCGCCGCCGTGCTCCAGCGCGGCGTGCCGAGCTTGCGTTCGGGGAATTCGCCGCGGCTGCCGTAGACCGCGGTCCATTCCACCAGCGGCGTGGCCGAGGCGATGTTGTAGACCACGTGCGAAGCCTGTTCGCGGTCGCTGTCGAATTCCTCCACGGTCGCGCCGTCGGCGGTGCGCGCGACCACGTGATGGCTACCGCTGCCGGGCAGGTCCACGGTGAGATGCTGCAGCGGCGGCAGATCGAGGGTGTGGCCGTCGATCTCCACCCGCATCGCCTGGGCCAGGCCGTTGATCACGGTGATCTTGGCCACGCCGATCGAGGCGCCGACGAACAACACCGCGCCGACGATGCCGCCGGCCACCGCCACGCGCGACATCGACGGCACCAGGCCGTCGGCGGTCTGGAAGCGATCCCACCAGCCGAGCTTGGTCTGGCGCTTGCGGCCGCCGCCGGGCTTGAGCAGGTTGTATTCCTGCGGCACCGCGGCGGGCGAGTCGGGCGTGCTCGCGGCGAAGCGCTCGTCGCCGTCGCCAGCGGTGGCCGGCGCATCGGCCGGCGCATCGCTCGCGCTGAACGCAGCCAGCGCATCGGCGCCAGCGTGTGCGCGCGCATGCACCAGCGCAGCGACTTCATCCTCGGTCGACAGCAACGCGCCGAGCGCGGCCTTGCGCAACGCCGCCAACGGGCCGAGCGTGCCGCGCACCCAGTTGTCGATCACACCCAGCCATTTCTGGATGTTGTCGCGATCGGCCAAGGGCAGGCGGAATTCGCCCATCACCTCGGCCCAGTCGCTCGCCTCCAGGCGCTCGGCGATGCGCCGGTCCAGGCGCACTTGCCCGGCGTGATCGTGCAGCCGGTGCAGCGTGCGCTGCAGCTGATTGGCCGCCGCCACCAGGCGATTGAGTTCGTCGGAGGACACGCGGCGATCGGCGGTGACCACCTCGTAGGTGTTGACCAGCAGCCCGTTGATGTCCTGCACGTCGGCGTAGCTGTGATCGGCGTAATGCAACACCGCCAACTGGCCGCGCAGCAGCGCCTCCCACGGGCCGCCGAGCGCGCGCGCCGCGGTCAGGTGCACGCTGCGGCAACGGCGATCGTGCTCGCGCACGTCCTCGCGCAGTGGCGTCAGCTCTTCGTCCAGCTGAGCGATGATCTTCGGCAGTTCCTTGGCCGGCAGTTCGCTGCCGCGCCAGTGCAGCACGCCGCCGGTCGCGCGCAGATGGCCTTCGCGCATGGCTTCCAGGGTGCCGCGCTCGGCTTCCAGCTCGCGCAGACGTTCGAGCGCGTCGCCGTGCGCGGCCGGATACAGGCCGCGCAGATGCTCGCCCAGGTCGGCGCCGGCGGGCAGGGGGTAGTACAGCTCGTCGCAGCGGTCGTAGTCGCGCACGATCGAGCGGCCCAGGTAGGTGCCGCGGAAGCGTCGGTCCAGGGCGGGATCGGCATAGTCGCGTTCCAGATGGCGCAGCGATTCCTCGATCGGCACCGGCGGCAGCGGCTCGGGCGCGTCGATCATTTCGCGCGACATGCGCTCCTTCAATGCCTGGCCGTCGCGCAGCAGGCTCATCGCCGGGCGCGGATCGATCTCGCAGGCGATGTAGCTGCGCTTGATGTTGCGCTCGCGGTCGCTGTTGGCCGGATGCGTGGACCACATCTGCGGCGGCTGCGCCAGTTCGTTCTTGAACACGCGGTGGCGCTCGCGTTCGCTGCCTGGCAACTGCGGCGGCTCGCCGTATTCGGCGTCGGCGAAAACACGGCGCAGATGCTCGATGATGCGGGTCTGGATCGCGAACAGATCGGCCACCGGGCGCTGGTTGGCGTATTCGCGGCCGGCGAAGCTCAGCGCGCGGTCCCAGGCGTCGTCGGCGGCGCCCAGGCGGTGCAGGGCATGCACCAGCGCATCGCTGCCGGTCAGCGAGGCGGCGACCAGATCGGCCTGGTATTCCATCTCGCGCGACAACGCGCGCTGCGCCAGCACCACCAGCCGGAACACCATCTCTACGACCGAGCGGATCGACCACACCACCAGCGACAACAGCCAGCCGACCCAGGCCACGCGCAGGTCGAAGCGCGACAGCGCGCGCAGGAAGTCGTCGAAGGCATCGCGCTTGGCGATGATGTGCGCGGCCACCTGCTGGGCGATGTAGACCCAGCGCCCGACCGCCATGGTGCGCTGGGCGAAATGGCCGAACTCGTGCGCCAGCACCGCCTTGAGCTCGCCCAGGTTGAGCACGTTGACCAGCGCCAGGCCGATTTCGAGGTTCTTCTTCGACGGCACGATCAGGTTGAGCAGCGACAGGTCGTAGAACACCCCGGCGTTGACCCGCGGCGACAAGAACACCCGATGCGGACGCGGCGCGCCGGCCTCATCGGCCAGCCGGTGCAGGAAGGCGAACAGGTCGGGCTGATCGGCCGGCTTGAGTTCCATGTCCTCGCCGCTCTTGCCGCGGCGCTTGAACACCAGCGCCTTGGCCATGAACACGCACAGGAACGCGGCGCAGGCGCCGGTGATGCCGTTGCCGATCAGGTTCTGGCCGTTGCTGTTGACGATGCTCGCGAACAGCCGCCAGGCGGTCCAGCCGAACCAGGCCAGCAAGGCGAAGTAGATCGCGACGAAGCCGAGCAGGCCGGCCATGGCGAGCTAGGCGTGACGGCGGTAGGCGGCACTGGGCGCAGTCAGTTGCGCAGGCACGGATGCAGGTCCGGCCGGATACATCGAGTCCATGTTGTCCCCATTGAGCGTTGGCGCGGCGCGAGGGCCGCTGCGGTCGGCGCCCCGGCCCGCCCGGGCCGTCCCGCGGCGCGGGCGCCCCGGCCGGACGCCGGGCTATTTTGCGCATAGTTTTGTGACCCAGTCATCAGTCCGGTGGGCCCGGACGGACCGCCCCGCCAGCCGCTCCCGGCCGCCGCGATGGAACGCACCGATCCGCCGGTGCGGCCGCGCGCGGCTTGATGACGGCCGGCGCCGGCCGCATCGTCTTTGCACCTATTCGATGCGCCCCGCGCGGAGTTTCACCATGAGTTCCTTGTCCCCCGGTACGGCCCCGCGCGTGAAGATCGATTTCGTCTCCGATGTCGTCTGCCCGTGGTGCGCGGTCGGCCTGAATTCGCTCGAACAGGCTATTGCCCGGCTCGGCGACGAGGTCGAGATCGAACTGCATTTCCAGCCGTTCGAACTCAACCCGCAGATGGCCGCCGAAGGCGAGAACATCGACGAGCATCTGGCGCACAAGTACGGCCTGGGCGCGCAGCAACTGGCGCAGAACCGCGAGGCCTTGCGTCAGCGCGGCGCCGCGGTCGATTTTGAATTCAACGCGCGCGATCGGATCTACAACACCTTCGACGCGCACCGCCTGCTGCATTGGGCCGGCGTCGAAGGCGCGGCGCAGGAGCGGGCGCTCAAGCACACGCTGCTGAAGGCTTACTTCACCGACGGCCGCGATATTTCCTCGCGCGAGGTGCTGGCCGCGGTGGCGACGGAAGCGGGCCTGGACGGCGAACGCGCGCGGGCGCTGTTGGCTTCGGACGAATACGCCGATGCGGTGCGTGAGCAGGAGCAGTTCTATCAAAGCCAGGGCATCCGCGCGGTGCCGTCGGTGATCATCAACGACCGTCACCTGATTCAGGGCGGACAGCCGGTGGAGCAGTTCGAAGCGGCGTTGCGGCAGATCGCCGGCGTGCCGCAAGCGGCGGGTTGATTGCGGGCGGATGCGACTGCGCCGTAACGCAGTCGCATCGCGCTCAATGTAGAGACGAAGCTTCGGAATCTTTTGTGGGAGGGGCTTCAGCCCCGACGCAAGATCGCCGCGAATCCGCGGTCTTCGACGTTCGCGATCATCATCGAGTCTTGTTCAAGCCGCGAGCGGCCCGTAGCATGCGCGGCGCGACCGACGTGGATCGCGACCCCTCTTGCCAGCCCGGCTCGCGCCTGCCAGCCCTCTTTTTCGTAATCGCCGCGCCGCGCTGACGGCCCGGCGCCATCCCACGCAAGCGACCGCGCGCACAGTCCCGATCCGCCGCCGCGCGGATTCGCCGATCTGTGCCGCTTTGCGCCTTCGCATCAACGCCCTTGCAATACCGTTGCCATCAAGCGGCTCGCATGCTTCGGTCTTTCAGCAGGCAAGGAGGGTTCGATGATCGGCTTCGACGGTATCGCGCGCACGATGCGCATCAGTCTCATCGCCAGCGGTTTGCTCGCCGGCGCATTCGCAACCGACGCCGCCGCGGCCGGCCTGTCGGCGCAATCGGCCGCCGACCGCGCCGCGCTCGCCCTGCGCTGGGCACCGGTGCATTACCAGGACGTCGACCAGACCGGCAGCCACGCACTCGGCGGCGCCGCCGACTACGTCACCCGTTACGATTTCGACGGCGACCTCGACGGCCGCAACAATTGGGATCGCGCCGGCCAGGCCGCGTATCCGCTCGCCGCGCACGGCTACTACTCGGTGGTCGAGACCAGCACCCACTGGTTCATCACCTACCTGTTCTTCCATCCGCGCGACTGGACCGATTCCTTCTTCGACACCGAACACGAGAACGACGCCGAAGGCGTGCTGTTCGCAATCGCACGCGACGGCTCCACCTACGGCACGCTCAAGGCCGCGGTGACCGTCGCCCACACCGACTTCTTCTCTTTCGTCCCCGCCGGCAGCAACTGGACCGCCGGCGCCGAAAACGTGGACGGCTCGCTGTCGTTCCTGACCTACCAGGGCGCCCCGCACCCGGTCACCGCGCAGGAAGCGAAAGGCCACGGCCTCAAAGCCTGGCCGGCCTACAACATCAACGGCGACGGCGTGATCTATTACCCCTCGCTCACCATCGCGGAAGTTCCGTCCAACGCCGACGACCGCGACGTCAAGTACAGACTCATCGACATCTTCGAACCCGGCGGCATGTGGGATCAGCGTAACAACAGCTGGCTGTTCGCCGGCTACGGCAGCTTCGCCGGCGACAAGACCGGCGGCTGCGGCAGCGGCGCGATCGGCTGCAACACCAACTCGGCGAATGCGCCTTGGGGTTGGGACGACAGCAACGATGGTCCGGGGCGGGGGATGTTGGCTAGCGATCCGGTGGGAGTGGTGACGAATTATTTTCGGATTCCGGAAGGGGTGAGTGCGAGCTATACCTACAATCCTTATCGCTAGGTTCGCTTAGTGCGCAGTGCAGGCGCTTGCTTGCAAAGGCAGGCGTCTGCATCCAAAAGGCCGGGTGCCGAACAGCGTCGATAGCTTGGCGGAACATGGGGCTGGGCCTTAAGCTCGGCCTGCCGATGCGGCCGTGTCTGTGCATGGAATTCCCAGCCGCCCGGCTTTCGCGAGTAAGGGCCGAGCCATGTGGAAAAATCATTGCTGTGATACATCCAGGTAGCGATGGGCGCCGCGACCAGCGTGCTGGTGCTGTCCACGCTCAGGATGTTTTATTACCTCGAGATCGACCGCAGACCGCAGATGAGCCCGGGAATGTTTGTTGTCTTCGCCCCGATTCTGGTAGCCCCGTTTGTATTCGGTTCTGTGTTTATGGAGTACATCGCCAGGCGGTTTTTGCCGAGATTGAACGGTGCGTGGCCGTGGTTGATCGGCGCGTCCTATACAGGAGTCTTGTTCGGCTAGTTCGAAAGCTGGTTTATAGTGCTGTGCTTGCTAGTCAATCCGGTATCAGCTCATGTGCTCGTTGCCCGTTACCGGTATTTGCGGGCTAATCGGTCCGTCTTCTAAGGTATGCGCGCAATTCGCAGTTCCGTTGCGGCTCACATGCGGCGAATAACTCCCACTGCGCCGCATTACTCTTGGACGATCAGTCTACCATCGACACTGCATGCAAGAACTTATTCAACCCGGCGACATATACGAAGACGTCTTCTTCCATCCCTGTCTGTGCATCGGCATCGACGACACGGGTTTCGCCTGGGGCATTTCCCTCATCGACGGCAGCTATCCGCGGACCACGGATCTGTATAAAAGCGGCATCCGCCGCCTGACGATCGAACAAGCCTGGGAATGGAAAACCAGAGGGCCGCAAGCGATTGCGGCGGACTGGGATGCGGAACATCCGATCGAGTAGTTCTTCTTGTCGGGCAGGCCTGTCCGACCGGGCTGCCCGCTGGCGCCCTCAAGCCGTCGCGACTTTGCCGAGCCGGCCCCTTCGATGTCGCCTCGCGCGCCCAAACCCTGCATACCCCGCAAAACGCCGTGGAACCTTGCGCGCCTCCGCCAAAGGTCACTTGACCTCGCCCACCCAAAAAAAGAGAATGATCGTTCATTCTACGATGTGGCCGCGGTCTGTCCGACCGCAACAACGACCTGAGGCTCCCCCATGCCGTCGCGCAAGTCCCTGTCCTATAAGACAATTCTCACTGTTTCCGTGCTCAGCCTGGCCCTCGCGGCCTGCGGCAAGGGAGGCGATCAACAAGGCGGTCCAGGCGGTCCCGGCGGTCCCGGCGGCCAGAAGGGGCAGGTCACGGTGGTGACCCTCAAGCCCGAGACGGTCACGCTGACCCGCGAATTGCCGGGGCGCACCAGCGCTTCGCTGATCGCCGAGGTGCGGCCGCAGGTCAACGGCATCGTCGAGAAGCGCTTGTTCACCGAGGGCGGTCTGGTCAAGGCCGGGCAGCCGCTGTATCAGCTCGACGACAAGACCTACGCCGCCGACCTGGAAACGGCCAAGGCCACGCTCGCGCGCGGTGAGGCGTCGTTGAATTCGGCGCGTCTGAACGCCAAGCGCTCGGCCGATCTGGTCAAGATCGACGCGGTCAGCAAGCAGGACGACGAAACCGCGGTCGCCACGCTCAAGCAAAGCCAGGCCGATGTGTCGTCCGGCCGCGCCGCGGTGCAGAGCGCCAGCGTGATCCTCGGCCGCGCCCGCATCACCTCGCCGATCACCGGCCGCATCGGCAAGTCGGCGGTCACCGCCGGCGCGCTGGTCACCGCCAATCAGGCCGATCCGCTCGCGGTGGTGCAGCAGCTCGATCCGGTCCACGTCGATATCAGCCAGTCCAGCGCCGAACTGCTCGCGCTGCGCAAGCAGATCGCCGCCGGCACCCTGACCGAAGCGACCACGCCGGTGACCATCGTGCTCGAAGACGGCAGCAAGTATCCGCTCGAAGGCAAGCTGGCGTTCTCGGAAGTCACCGTCGATGAAGGCACCGGCAGCTTCCTGCTGCGCGTGGTGGTGCCGAACCCGGACAACATCCTGATGCCCGGCATGTACGTGCGCGCGCTGGTCGGTACCGGCGTGCGCCAGAACGCGCTGCTGGTTCCGCAGCAGGGCATTTCGCGCGACCCGAAGGGCAACGCCACCGCGATGGTGGTCGGCGCCAAGGGCACGGTCGAGCCGCGCGAACTGCAGGTCAGTCAGGCCATCGGCGACAAGTGGCTGGTCGAAAGCGGCCTGAAGGCCGGCGACAAGGTCATCGTCGAAGGTCTGCAGAAGATCGGCCCGGGCATGCCGGTGGACGCGACCGAAAAGGGCGCAGCGCCGGCCAAGCCGGCCGCGGCCCCCGCCGGCGCGCCGAAGCAGTAATCGGAGAAATTCATGGCACGGTTCTTTATCGATCGCCCGATCTTTGCCTGGGTCCTGGCGATCATCATCATGTTGGGTGGCGCGATCGCGATCACCCAACTGCCGATCTCGCAGTACCCGACCATCGCGCCGCCGACCGTATCGGTGAACGCGTCCTACCCCGGCGCTTCCGCCAAGGCCGTCGAAAACTCGGTGACGCAGATCATCGAGCAGAACATGAAGGGCATCGACGGCTTGCTGTACATGTCGGCGACCAGCTCCTCCGACGGTCAGGCCGGCGTCACGCTGACGTTTGAAAGCGGCACCGACCCCGACATCGCCCAGGTGCAGGTGCAGAACAAACTGCAGCTGGCCACTCCGTTGTTGCCGCAGATCGTGCAGCAGCAGGGCGTGAGCGTGTCGAAGGCCAACTCGGCGTTCTTGCTGGTGATCGGCTTCGTGTCCGAAGACGGCAGCATGAACGGCGCGGACATCGCCGACTACGTCGCCGCCAACCTGGTCGATCCGCTCGCGCGCGTCAACGGCGTCGGCAGCACTCAGCTGTTCGGCACCAAGTACGCGATGCGCATCTGGCTCGACCCGGACAAGCTCAACACCTACAAGCTGACCCCGACCGACGTCATCAACGCCCTGCGCGCGCAGAACGCCCAGGTCGCGGTCGGTCAGCTCGGCGGCACGCCGTCGGTGAAGGGCCAGCAGCTCAACGCGACCATCACCGCGCAGGATCGCCTGCAGACCGCCGACCAGTTCAAGAACATCGTCGTGCGCGCCAACAGCTCCGGCGCGGTGCTGAAGCTGTCGGACGTGGCCCGTGTCGAACTGGGCCAGGAGGACTACAGCACCATCGCCCGCTTCAACGGCAAGCCGGCGACGGGTATCGCGATCTCGCTGGCGACCGGCGCCAACGCGCTGGCCACCGCGCAGGCGATCCAGGCCGAACTCGAACAGCTCAAGCCTTCGTTCCCGAAGGGCCTCAAGGCGGTGACGCCGTTCGACACCACGCCGTTCGTGCGCGTGGCGATCGAGGAAGTGATCAAGACCCTGCTCGAAGCGATCGTGCTGGTGTTCCTGGTGATGTACCTGTTCCTGCAGAACTTCCGCGCCACGCTGATCCCGACGATCGCGGTGCCGGTGGTGTTGCTGGGTACTTTCGGCCTGCTGGCCTTGTTCGGTTACTCGGTCAACATGTTGACCATGTTCGCGGTGGTGCTGGCGATCGGCCTGCTGGTCGATGACGCCATCGTCGTGGTCGAAAACGTCGAGCGCGTGATGAGCGAGGAAGGTCTCTCGCCCAAGGAAGCCACGCGCAAGTCGATGGACCAGATCACCGGCGCGCTGGTCGGTATCGGCCTGGTGCTGTCGGCGGTGTTCGTGCCGATGGCGTTCCTGGGCGGCGCGACCGGCGTCATCTATCGCCAGTTCTCGGTGACCATCGTTTCGGCCATGGGCCTGTCGGTGCTGGTGGCGATCGTGCTGACGCCGGCGCTGTGCGCGACCATGCTCAAGCAGATCGAGAAGGGCCACCACGCCTCCGACAAGGGCTTCTTCGGCTGGTTCAACGACAAGTTCGACCGCGGCAACAAGAAGTACCAGGGCGTGGTGCGCGGCATCGTCACCCGCACCGGCCGCTTCATGATCGTGTTCGCGGCGATGGCGGCGTTGATGGCGGTGTTGTTCATCCGCCTGCCGTCCTCGTTCCTGCCGCAGGAAGATCAGGGCTTTTTGTTCACCATCGTGCAGGCGCCGGTCGGCGCCACGCAGGAACGCACCGGCGAAGTGCTCAAGAAGGTCGAAGAGCAGTTCCTGGGCGACAAGGCCGTGGATTCGCTGTTCACCGTGCAGGGCTTCAGCTTCGCCGGTAACGGCCAGAACGCGGGTATGGCGTTCTCGCAGCTCAAGCCGTGGGAAGAGCGCGAGACCACCTGGGGCGATCGCTGGCGCTGGCTGACCAGTTTCGGCAAGACGCCGATGCCCGACAACAGCGTCAACGGCGTCGTCGGCCGGGCGATGGGCAGCTTCATGCAGATCAAGGATGCGTTCGTGTTCGCGCTGGCGCCGCCGGCGGTGTTCGAACTGGGCAACTCCAACGGCTTCGTGTTCTACATGAAGGACAACGGTTCGCTGGGTCACGATGCACTGGTCGCCGCGCGCAACCAGTTCCTCGGCATGGCCGGCAAGAGCGAGTTGCTGCAGAACGTGCGTCCGAACGGCATGGAAGACACCCCGCAGTTCCGCGTCGATGTCGATAACCAGAAGGCCGCCGCGTTGGGCCTGAACATCGCCGACATCAATTCGACCCTGCAGGCGGCCTGGGGCGGCCAGTACATCGACGACTTCGTCGATCGCGGCCGCGTCAAGCGCGTCTACATCCAGGCCGACGCGCCGTTCCGCATGGCGCCCACCGATTTCAATCGCTGGTACGTGCGCAACGACAAGGGCGAGATGGTGCCGTTCTCGGCCTTCGCCACCACCCGTTGGGAATTCGGTTCGCCGCGACTTGAGCGTTACAACGGTGTCTCGGCGCTGGAAATCAACGGCGAAGCCAAGCCGGGCGTGAGCTCGGGCCAGGCGATGGCCGAGGTCGAGAAGCTGGTGGCGCAGTTGCCGCCGGGCATCGGTCTGGAATGGACGGGCCTGTCGTATCAGGAACGCCAGGCCGGCGCGCAGACGCCGCTGCTGTACACGCTGTCGCTGTTGATCGTGTTCCTGTGTCTGGCGGCGATGTACGAAAGCTGGGCCATCCCGACTTCGGTGCTGCTGATCGCGCCGATGGGCATCCTGGGCACGGTGCTGGCGACGTGGCTGCGCGGCATGGAACGCGACGTCTACTTCCAGGTGGCGATGCTCACCACGGTGGGCTTGTCGAGTAAGAACGCGATTTTGATCGTCGAGTTCGCGAAGGAGAACCTTGAGAAAGGCATGGACCTGATCTCGGGCACGTTGGCGGCCGTCCGCGACCGTCTGCGCCCGATCATCATGACCTCGCTGGCCTTCGGCCTGGGCGTGTTGCCGCTGGCGCTGGCGAGCGGCGCGGGTTCCGGCGCGCAGCGCGCGATCGGCACCGGCGTGCTCGGCGGCATGGTGGTGGGTACCTTCCTGGGTATCTTCTTCGTCCCGCTGTTCTTCGTGGTGGTCGAGAAAGTATTCGTCCGAAAGAAGCACGCGCCCGCTGAGCAGGGCACGCAAGGAGCGCAGAGCCATGAGTAAGTTTTCGATCCACGCCCTGGCGCTCGCGATCGCGGTGGCGACCACCGGTTGCCTCAGCCTGGCGCCCAAGCTGCCCGAGCAGCAGGCGGCGATTCCGGCGCAGTGGCCGCTGCCGCCGACCACCCAGTCCTTCGTCGGCGCGCAACCGCTGACCTCGGACCCGGCGGCGGCCTCCGCCGCGACGGATTCGTCCGTCGCGGTGGCCGATATCGGCTGGCGCGATTTCTTCGCCGACCAGAATCTGGAAAACCTGATCGGCCGCGCGCTCGACAACAACCGCGATCTGCGCGTGGCCGTGCTCAACGTCGAGAAGGCGCGCGCGCAGTACCGCATCCAGCGCGCCGACCGCGTTCCCGCGCTGGGCGCCAGCGCGCAGTTGGATCGCCGCGGCGGCGACAACGTGCCGGTCACCGACCAGTACACCGCCGGCATCGGCATCACCAACTTCGAACTCGACTTGTTCGGCCGCGTGCGCAGCCTCAGCCAATCGGCGCTGCAGCGTTATTTCGCCGAGGAAGAGGCGCGCCGCAGCGCGCAGCTGAGCCTGATCGCCGAAGTCGCCAACGCTTATCTGACCTTGGCGGCCGATCGCGAACTGCTGTCGGTGTCGGAAGCGACGCTGAAGAATCAGCAGGCCGCTTACGATCTGACCGAGAAGCGCCGCGAACTGGGCGCGGTGTCCGGGCTGGAACTGAGCCAGGCGCGGACCCAGGTCGAGCAGGCGCGCGCGGATTCGGCGCGTTATGCCGGCCAGGTCGCGCAGGACATCAACGCGTTGAATCTGTTGGTCGGCGAAACTGTCGATCCGGCGCTGCTGCCGCAGAAGCTCACCGACGGCGTCACCGGCCTGGCCGGGCTGCCGTCGGGTCTGCCCTCGGAAGTGCTGCTGCGCCGTCCCGATGTGCTGCAGGCCGAGCACACCTTGCGCGCGCAGAACGCCAACATCGGCGCCGCGCGCGCGGCGTTCTTCCCGTCGATCAACCTGACCGGCTTCCTCGGCAGCGCCAGCAATGAGCTGTCGGGTCTGTTCGACTCGAACACGCGCGCGTGGACGGTGAACCCGGTGATCAACCTGCCGATCTTCCAGGGCGGCAAGCTGCGCGCGAATCTGGCCTCGGCCAAGGCCGATCAGCAGATCGCGCTGGCCCAGTACGAGAAGGCGATCCAGTCCGGTTTCCGCGACGTCGCCGACGCGCTGGCGCTGACCAAGACCCTGGCCGAACAGCGTCAGGCGCAGGAAGCGCTGGTCGAAGCGGCCTCGCGCGCCGATCAGCTTTCTACCGCCCGTTACAAGGCCGGCCGCGACAGCTACCTCAACCAGCTCGATGCGCAGCGCACGCTGTACGGTGCGCAGCAGGGCTTGGTGACCACGCGCCTGAGCGAACAGGCCAACCGGGTCACGCTCTACAAAGTCCTCGGAGGTGGCTGGAACGAGCGCAGCCAATGAGCACTCCGGGCAAGCCGACCGCCAAGGCCGCCGCGCGCGCGCTGGCTCAGCGCGAGCGCATTCTCGTGGCGGCGCAGAAATGTTTCGTCGTGCACGGCTTCCACGCCGCGAGCATGGCCAACATCGCCGACACGGCGGGCATGAGCGCGGGCCTGATCTACCGCTATTTCAAGGGCAAGAACGACATCATCCTGGCCATTATCGAGCGCCAACTCGAAGAGGCCCGGGCCGATATCGCCAAGCTGCACGCGACCAGCGATCTGGTCGCGGGCATCGCGGAAGTGTTCGGGCAGTGGCAGGCCAACGATCCCAATGTCACCAGCGCGGCCTTGTTCCTGGAACTCACCGCCGAGGCCACGCGCGATGAGGAAATCGCCGTGGCCACGCAGGCGTCCGACCGCGTGTTCCGATCCTTGCTGGGCGATTGGTTCGTGCGCGCCGTCGCCGACGGCGGTTTGGGCGTGTCGCAGGATCAGGTCGCCACGCGCGTGCTGATCCTGCAATGCCTGATCGAAGGCCTGGCGATGCGCGCGATCTCGCAGCCGGACTTGAGCGTGGATCAGGTCAAGTCGGCGTTGAATCAGTTTCTGCCGAGTTTGTTGACGGCCTGACAGATCGGGGTCGAGATTCGACCGCGAATGCTTCCAGTGAAGGCCGCCCCGTGCGGCCTTTGTGCTTTTGCAGGAGGGAGCTTCAGCCCCGATGCTTCTCTTTCAGCTCCATCGATACCTGAAAGAAAAGCATCGGGGCTGAAGCTCCCTCCCACAAAACAGCCCGGAGTTCGCGCAGGCCTGGATTGTCTTCGCCGCTTACCCTTGCAAGCCCTTGGCCAACTCGCCCACGGTCTTCAATGCCGTTTCGATCTTCTTGTCCCACGGCTGCCCGCAACTGAGCCGCACGTGGTGGGCGTAGTCGCCGCGGTTGGAAAACAGATGCCCCGGCAGGATGCCGATGCCGCGCGCCATCGCCGCTTCGAACAAGGCCTGTCCATCGATCGCCGGCGGCAGCTCCACCCACAAGGTCATGCCGCCGGCCGGTTCGGCCACGCAGGTGCCGTCGGGCCAATGATCCAGCAAGGCCTGCCGATAGATCTGCGCGTTGCCGGCCAAGGTCCGGCGCAAGCGCCGCAAGCCGCGTTCCATGTCGTGGCGGGCGAAGAAATCGATCAGCGCCATCTGCGGCAGGGTCGCGGTGGCGACGGTGGAAAAGCTCTTGGTCCGTAGCAGTTCCGAGCGGCGCCGCCCACCGAGCATCCAACCCACGCGCAAGCCCGGCGCGAGCATCTTCGAGTACGAGCCGCAGGTGACCACGTGCTCGCCGTCGTCGTAACGGCGCAGCGGCGACGGGCGTTCGCCGGAATAGGCCAGTTCGCCGTACAGATCGTCTTCGATCAGGGCCGTGCCGTGGGCGGCGCAGGCGGCGACGATCTCGCGCTTGCTCGCTTCGCTGGTCAGGCTGCCGAGCGGATTGTTGAAGTTCGGCACCAGCAGCGCGGCGCGGACCGCGTGGCGTTCGAGCAGTTCGCGCAGTTGCGCCGGATCGATGCCGCGGCCGGGATGGTTGGGGATTTCCAGCACGCGCAGGCCCTGCGCCGACACCGCCTGCAGCAGGCCGTGATAGGTCGGCGATTCGAGAATCACGATGTCGCCCGGGCGGGTGATGGTGCGCAAGGTCAGGCTGATCGCCTCCATCGCACCGGCGGTGACGATCACTTCGTCCGGATCGATCTCCACGCCGCATTGCGCGTAGCGCTGAGCGATGCGCTCGCGCAGTTGCGGCAATCCCTGCGGCACGGTGTAGCTCAGCGCGGTGTGCGGATCGCGCCGCATCGCGCGCGCGACCGAAGCGGCCAGCGCCGCGGTCGGCAGCATCGAGGCGTCCGGGGTGGCGGCGTGCAGGGCGATCAGGTCGCGACGCGATTGCACGTCGAGCACGCCGAGCAGGGCGGGATTGCTCACCGGCATCGGCGCGCGGGCGAGGTGGCGCGCGCGCGAACCGCGCGGCGGCGCGCCGGCGGCGGCGCGCACGTAGTAACCCGAACGCGGCCGCGCTTCGATCAGGCCTTCGCGTTCGAGTTGCTGATACGCCTCGACCGCGGTGGCCAGGCTGATGCGCTGATCGCGACCGAGCCGGCGCAGCGACGGCAGGCGTTCGCCGGCGCGCAGCACGCCGCGCTGGATCTGGCGGCGCATGCGGTCGGCGAGGCGTTCGTAGAGCAGGTCTTGGGACATGGGGGCAAATCCGATGACGTCTTCGGAGCCCCTCTCCCGCTGGCGGGAGAGGGGTTGGGGTGAGGGCCGGCAAGCGCTGATGAAAGCAACAGCATTCGCGCCTTCGGCGCTCACCCCCTCACCCTAACCCTCTCCCGCCAGCGGGAGAGGGAACAGATGCAGCTACGCGGTGACCGCGATGCGGTCTCGCGTCGTCTCAAACTGTACCGGTCGAAATTGATCCTAACTGAATCTGTATCGGTCCGCAGCCCGGTCCTAACCTGAGCTTCCCCGATCCCGTAGCCCCGGCGCGTGCACCGCGCAGCCTGCCATGACCCCCGTCGCCACCCCCGCCGAATCGCGCACCGCCCTGATCCAGTTGCTGGTCGCCGAACTGCTGATCGGATCGGTCGGCGTGTTCGTGCACGAAAGCGGCCAGAACGCGATCACCGCGGTGCTGTTCCGCTGCGTGTTCGGCTGCCTGTTCCTGCTGGCCTGGGGCTGCGCGCGTGGTTTGTTCCGCGGCTTGCTCGGCGAGCGCGCGCTGATCCGCTCGGCGATCGTCAGCGGCGTGCTGCTGGTGCTGAACTGGGTGGCGCTGTTCGCCGGCATGGCGCGCTCGTCGATCGGCGTGGCGACGATGGTCTACCACTTCTTCCCGTTCGTGGTGATGGGGATGGCGGCGATGTTCTACGGCGAGCGCACGCGCGCGGCCGACCTGGGCTGGACCGCGATCGCCTTCGTCGGCGTGCTGTGCTCGGCCGATCCGTTCAAGTTGTGGAACAGCGCCGGCAGCGGCTATCTGATCGGCGTCGGCATGACCTTCGTGGCGGCCATTCTGTGCGGCGCGTCGTTGCTGCTGTCGCGGCGGATCAGCCGAGAGCGGCCGTTCGCGGTGGTGCTGATCCAATGCCTGGTCGGCGTGGTCATGCTGGCGCCGTTCGCCGATTACGCCGCGGTGTGGACGCCGGGCAGCCACTGGTTCTGGCTCGCCGGCCTGGGCCTGATCCACAGCGGCGTGTGCTACGTGCTGTTCTATTCGTCGTATCCGCGCCTGCAGGTGGCGACGATCGCGGTGCTGGCCTTCATCTATCCGGTGATCGCACTGCTGCTGGATTATCTGCTCTACGGCCGCACCTTGGCGCCGGTGCAGAGCCTGGGCGTGGCGCTGATCGTGCTGGGCACCCTGGGCGTCAATCTGAAATGGCAGTGGCGCCGGCCGCTACCGGCGCGGGCCTGAGCGTTCGCGAACGCCGTACGTTTTTCTCGACCCGGCCCGTCGTCTGGACGGGGCAGCAGGCGATGCCTGCTCGGCCGGCGCAAGGACGCGCCGGCTGGGTATTTGTCGTTCGCCGATACGATGCCGCAGTGAGCCGATCGCGGCTCAGTCCGCGAGCACCAGCCGCCAGGCGCCTTCGACATCGTCTTCGATCAGCGTCCACGGCACCTGCTCGGTACCGCGCAGGCGTTCCCAGCCCCGGGCCAGTTCGTCGCGGATGTCGTCCCAGTGGCGCTCGCCGTGATGCAGGCGCGCGCCGATGCCGTAGGTGATCGCCAGCTCGCGGGTGTGATGCGAGATCGCCGCCGCGCTCGCCGAAGCCGGGTCGCCCGGTTCACTCTCGGGCGAAGAGGAAAGCCAGTCGACGTAGCGAGGGGGCATGGGAGGATCCGTTGGCATTCCTTTTGCATTAGGACGATATCGGTTTTATGTTCGGCCGGGGTTACGAGACGTGGCTAGCTCACATCCGAAACGCGAGCCAGGTCGCAAACATGCATTCGGGTTTTCGCGCGTTCGTTCGTCCTCCGCCGAAAGTCGGAGGCGCGGCGCCGTCAAACTGAACCTTGAGTGGGGCGGGTGCTGAATGCGCAGGATGTTCGCGGGTACGCCGCGTCGCGGCCGCGCGACGGACTGGCCGTCGATAAACCATTCGTTTCCACGGGCGCCGCCGGATGCACCGCCGGCAAAAAAACGCCGCCCACCAGGGGCGGCGCCCGAGCGCTTCCGTGCGCTCAACCCTTGATGCAGATCACCTGACGCAAGGTGTGAACCACCTCGACCAGATCGGTCTGAGCCGCCATCACCGCTTCGATCGGCTTGTACGCCGCCGGTGATTCGTCGATGACCGCCGCGTCCTTGCGGCATTCCACGTGGGCCGTGGCCTCACGATGGTCCTTCAGCGTGATCTTCTGCCGCGCCTGCGTACGGCTCATGACCCGGCCGGCGCCGTGGCTGCAGCTGTGGAAGCTGTCCGCGTTGCCCTTGCCGCGCACGATGTAGCTGCGCGCGCCCATGCTGCCGGGGATGATGCCGAGCTCGCCTTCGCGCGCGCTGACCGCGCCCTTGCGGGTCACCCACAACGATTCGCCGAAATGTTCCTCGCGCTGCACGTAATTGTGGTGGCAGTTGACCGCGGTTTTTTCCAGCTGGAACTTCGGCAGCTGGATGCGCATCGCGTGCAACACCCGCTCCATCATCGCTTCGCGGTTATGGCGGGCGTAGTCCTGCGCCCAGCCGACCGCTTCGACGTAGTCGTCGAACAAAGGCTCGCCTTCCAGCAGGAAAGCCAGGTCCTTGTCCGGCAGATGGAAGCCCAGCACGCGCCGTTCCAGTTTCAGCCGCGCCAGCTCGATGAAGTAACTGCCGATCAGGTTGCCGGTGCCGCGCGAGCCGGAGTGCAGCATCACCCACACCGCGCCGGCCTCGTCGAGACAGACTTCGATGAAGTGGTTGCCGCCGCCGAGCGTGCCGATCTGCTTGTCGAGCTTGTCGGTGCGCAGCTTGCGGTGCTTGCCGTGGATGACCTCCAGCCGCGACGCCAGACCCGACTTGGCCAGGCGCGTGGCGTGGCTGTCGGGCAGGCGTCGGTGCTCGCCTCCGCGGCCGTTACCGACGGGCACGCAGTGCTCGATCGCCGAACGCACCTTGGCCAGGCTGTCGGGCAGATCCTTCGCCCGCAGCGTGGTGCGCACCGCGGCCATGCCGCAGCCCAGATCGACGCCGACCGCGGCCGGGATGATCGCGCCGCGCGTAGGCACCACCGAGCCGACGGTGGCGCCCTTGCCCAGGTGGACGTCGGGCATCACCGCGACCCAGGGGCCGACGTGGGGCAGGGCGGCGATGTTGCGCAGCTGCCGCCGCGCGCCTTCGTCGACCGTCACTCCGCGCACCCAGCCTTTGACCGGCACCGCGCCTTCTTCGGCGTAGAGCAGTTCGAAGCTTGATGTACTCATGTCAATGTTCCTTGTTGCGCGGGCCGACTCGTGCGGGCCCGCGGTGTTGGTTTCTTCGCCGGGGCAATCGGTCGCCGGGCTCGCCCGTAACCTGCGAGTCCGCCCCGGTTTCGTTCTTCAGCCGGTGCCGTTGCAGTTCGACGCGGCTCAACTGACGCTTGCTGCGGGCATACACATCGCCGCGGTCGTACAACCGACCGCCGCAGTCGCGATCGCAGCGACCGCAGGCCGAGCACGCGTGCGACAACGCCGGCCGCCGCGCGATCACGTCGAAAGGCTGCAAGTACGCCAAAGTGCGCCGTTTCTGCTCCGATCCGGGACGGGCCGGAATCGCCGGGATCGGCGCCAGCTCGACTTCGTACCAGACCCCACCGATGCAGCGCAGCTGGGTCCATTCGTCGATCGCCACCACGTCCTGCCGTTCCGGGTCGCGACGTCGCCGACGCTTCTCGTACCAACCCAGGCGCTGCTCGTACATGAAGCGGATACCGGCCTGATTGAACAGCAGCAGGCCGTTGTCCGGGTGCACATAGAGCCGTTGCCCGGATTGCGCCAGCGGCCTGGGACCGCCGTAACGCCCCAGTTCGTACAACTCGCCGTCGACGGCGCCCACCTTCGTGGCAACGAAATCATCCAGGTGCTGATGAATATGCTGCTGCACGGTATTGCGCCGGTCGATGCCGCTGCACAGGTCCGAGAACACCCGATCCCACGGTCGGCCGACCTGACGTTCCAGGTAGCGTTGCAGCGGGCGCAGGTTTTCGTTGAGCCACTTGGGATGGCGTTGATGGCGAAAGCGCAGGCTTTCGTACTGTCTTTCGTCTTCGCGATCGCCAGGCGGACGCGGGCGCGGAGTGTCGAGTCCTCCTTGCCGCGGCCGCTCGACGATCACTTTGAACATGTCCTTTCGCATACAAACTTTGATCCGATAGATAACCCCGCGTCGCGGCTTGCGACCGCGCGCGGTGAGATGGCCGCCCCGTTCGGGGCGGCGTTCGCGTTTGCTCGACGGCGTGCGCGCTATCGGAAGCCGGACGGCGATGGCGCCGTCCGGTCCTGCGTTCAGCCGTTGCCCTTCAGGCTGACCAATTGCTTCATGACTCCCTCCAGACCGCCGAACACGGTCAGCTTGTCGATCTTCTCGGTGATCTTTTCCAAGGCCTCGAGCTCCTTCAGGCGCATCAAGACCGGGCTTTCCTCGATCAGCTTGGCGGTGTTGAGCAGGCTGCGCGTCGCGTTCGCCTCTTCGCGGCGACGGATCACGTTGGCCTGCGCGGTCTTCTCCGCCTGCACCACGCCGTTGAGGATGTCCTTCATCTCGCCCGGCAGGATCACGTCCTTGACGCCGACGCCGAGCACTTCCAGTCCCGCCTCGGCGACCGGCCCGCGCACGTAGGCGAAGATGTCCGCGTCGAGCGAAGCCTTGTCGCCGAGCAATTCGTCCAGGGTCTTGGACGAGATCGCCTTGCGCAGGCCGTACTGCAGCTCGCGATAGACGTGATCCAGGTACTTGGCGACGCGGGTACGCGCCGCGACCGGGTCGGTCACGCGCAGGCTCGCGGCCAGGTTCACGCGCAGCGACACCTTGTCGCGGGTCAGCAACTCCTGGCCCGAGACTTCCATCGCCTGCACGCGCAGTTCCACCACCTCGACGGCGACGTTCTTGCGCAGATTCCAGAACGCATACGCGCCCGGCTCCAGACGGCGCACGAACTTGCCGTCCACGAACAGCAGTCCGGCCGATTCGGTCGGCACGTTGCCGGCGACCGCGACGCGGTCGAGGTAGCTGAGCTGACGCAGGCCGTTGGCGACCTCGCGCTCGACTTCCAGGCCTTCGCTCAGAGCGATGGCGCGGA
The DNA here is from genome assembly GCF_001442805.1 of Lysobacter gummosus. Classification (NCBI taxonomy): domain Bacteria; kingdom Pseudomonadati; phylum Pseudomonadota; class Gammaproteobacteria; order Lysobacterales; family Lysobacteraceae; genus Lysobacter; species Lysobacter gummosus. Next base: position 753,144 of record NZ_CP011131.1, read on the forward strand.
TCTCGATGCTGGCCAGGCCCTTCCAGTACAAACGGCGGGTGCCTGGCGCCAGCACATCGGCGATACGGCCGTTGCGCAGCACCAGCCCGACTTCGTCGTTGCCGATGTCGGCCAGGACGAAATGCATCTGCAGGCGCTCGCCCAGGCCGGCGATCAACGCCTCGCCATCGTTACCGGTGTACTGGCTGTTGCCGATGTCGTGCGTGACCAGCACCAGCTCGCGCTTGAAGTCGCTGAGGCGATGGACGCCGGCGCCGAGCACGCGCTCGATGCGGCGATTGCGGTAAACCAGGACGCGCTCGGCATCGCCGACCACGACCTTCTTCATCCAGAACATGGTGTTCTCCTTGAGGTTCCGGTGGGTCCGATCCGTGGTGGTGACCGTTGCGACCGAATCGGTCGTCGCAAGGGCGCGGTGAAAAACGAGGGCGGTCGTGGCGCCCGCGGGCGCAGCGATGGGTCCGCCGTGCGCGCCGGGCGCGCAGGGCGTTGGAGCTTGTTCGCCGCGCGAGTCGGCGAACGCAAAAGGTGGAAACGCCCCTGACGCCGTCACCGCGAAACCCGCGCGCGGACTGCGCGGAGCCGGTGCCGCCAGGCATCGCGACGATCCTTGTCGCCGATGCTTGCGCCGCGCCGTTCCTGCGCCTTCAAGGCGTGGGTCCGGCGGTGCCGCCGCTGCTGCGTTTCGTTGCGCGTCCTGTAACAGCGGCGCTTGGCGAAACGCCGCACGGGGCGTTTCCTGGGTTGGAACTTTCGTTCCTTCAAGACTGCTTTTCAGGCAGTGGATGGGATAACGGGAATCGAACCCGCGACCACAGCATCGAGACGCTGCGCTCTACCGACTGAGCTATATCCAATTCGAAAGGGCCGGACTCGAACCGACTACCTGCGCACTAAGTCGCCGCTCTAACCTGTGAGCTACCTTCCAGGGCAGCACCTATTCGCGCACTCGGCATACGCAACGGCACGGCCGCGCGCACCGGACGGGATACGAACCCGTACCGCTGTAATGCGTTTCATCGGATGCTGCCTATTGCCGTGTGTCTCCACACGGCAATTCGTTCGGGCGCAAGCGCCCATGTGAGTCGATCGCGCACGCACCGCTCGTGCCGAAGCACCGGAGCACAGCGCTCAAAGCGCCTCTGCGGTCGAACCCCTGTGTCTACGATGCTTCGGGGCCGTGTGCGATCAAGCTTGTTTTCAAGGGTTATGGTGTCCTTTGCGAGCGCTGAAACGAAAACGCCCCCGGTGTTTGACCGAGGGCGTTCGCTTCCTCGGAAGATCGGGCGACCGATCTTCCTTGGCAAAGAAGATCAATCCGGCGTGTGTTGCGCCTGGCGACCGCGCATCGACAACGCGCAGTCGAACAGACCGGGGCACGAGGGCCGCAGTTCGTTCTGTTTGGCGATGTGGTTGTCGAGATGCATGTGAAGGCGGTCGGTTGATTGCGTCGCAAGGACGATGGGCGCGAACTCTACGCTCGCGAAATTACGGATGCAAGACCGTTCGTCGTCCCGCGAAAGGTTTTTTCGCGGTCGGTGTGATCGATTCGGGGGGATGTGGCGAGAGGTTTTTAGTTGCGATGATGGTTTGAGGTTGCGCGTGCCCTCACCCCGGCCCTCTCCCGCAAGCGGGAGAGGGAGGGAAAGCGGTGCAGGACGGTGCGCATGCGTTGCGTGCGATCAGAATTCGCCGACTCTCGCCAACAACGCATCGGTATCGATCACTTCGGCAAACTCCGCGCGCAACGTAGCCAGATGCGCGCGGCTGATCGCTTCGGCCGCGATCACCGTCCCGTCGGCGTCGGTCAAATCGAAACAGCAGCAGGCATCGCCGACCACGATCGTGCGATAGCCCAGGTTGCTCGCGATGCGCGCGGTGGTGGATACGCACATGTCGGTGCTGATGCCGAACAGCACGACGGTGTCGATGCGCAACCGGCGCAGGCGCAAGTCCAGATCGGTGCCGATGAAGGCGGCATTGACCGATTTTCCGACGATCGTTTCGCCATCGAGCGGTTCGAAGCCATCGCGAAAGGCGTGGCCCGGATGCGTGGACTGCAACGGCGAGCCATCGTGAATGGAGTCGTGGCGCACATGGATCAACGGCAAGCCGCGTTCGCGCCAGGCCGCGAGCAGGCGTTGGCCGTTGTGCTCCATCGCCGGATTGTTGCGAGGCCCCCACGGCGGATAGTCGAAGCCGCGCTGGACGTCGATGGGGATGAGGGCGGTGCGATGCGATGAGTTCATGGGGATCGGTTCGTTCCGGTGGAATGGGGCGCGCGGGCAATCAATCGGCATCGCGCCGCGGCCCGCCGTAAGCGCGATGCACGATCGCGACGCGTTGTTCGAAGCGCTGGTACCAACGCCGATGGCCCAGGTCCCGCGCGGCCGCGTGTTCGGCCTGATCGCGCCAGGCGCGGATCGACTGTTCGCTGTCGAAATAGGCCACGGTGATGCCGAAGCCGTCGCCGTCGCGAGTGGATTCGAAGCCGAGGAAGCCCGGTTGCCGGCCGACCAGCTCGACCATCCGCTCGGCGGCGACGGCGTAGCCGGCCTCGTCCTGGCCGCTGCGCTGGGAGGAGAAAATCACCGCGTAGTAGGGCGGCGCGGGCAGATCGGCGAAGCGGGAAGCGGAATCGGACGCGGACATGGTCGGGACGGGCGCGGCGCGCTGGGCGATGCGGCATGGTGCGCATTGCTCCGTGCCGGTCTCAACCCGGCACAATGACGGTCCCGGCCGGCGCGGCCGGACAGCCGCCACGGGTTCCCATCATGAAGACGCTGGACGAAGTCGATCGCAAGCTGATCGCGTTGCTGCAGGACAACGCCCGTCTGTCGACGGTGGCCCTGGCCAAGGCGGTGGGCCTGTCGCGCAGCACCGTGCAGGAACGTCTGCAGCGCCTGGAGGCGGCCGGGGTGATCGCGCAATACACCGTGCGCCTGGGCAGCGGCGGCGATCCGCTGTGCGCGTGGCTGATGCTGCGTTACGCGGAAGGCTTCAGCTGCGACGACATCGTGCCGCCGTTGTCGCAATGGCCGCAGGTGCGGCTGGTGCACAGCGTGGCCGGCGAAACCGATCTGATGGTGCTGGTGGAAACGCGCTCGCCCGGCGAGTTGGCCGACCTGCGCGAGCGGGTCGCGGCGATGAAGGGCGTGGACGATGTCACCACGATCCCGATCCTGCGCACGGCGCTCGATCGCAGGTAAGCGCGGCTTACTCCGAATCCAGCTTCGCCAGCGTCAACACCCAGTCCGGCACCGTGGGTTCGCCGGCGAAGAAGCTCGTAGGTTGCTTCGCGCCGATCGCCCAGCGATGCAGCCAGCTCGGTCCGGCCGGGCCGGTGTAGGCGTCGGTGCGCTGGTAGGCGCGATCGCGCATGGCTTCGTCCAGGCCGATGAAGCGGTAGCCGCGTTTGCGCGCCATCGTGATCAGGTCGCCGTAGCTGGCGGCGTTGAGCGCGTTGGCGTGGATCAGCCACACCTGCGGCAGGTTGTAGCCGAGCAGGGCGATCGACTGCTGCTCGTAGTAGTCGAGCTTGCTGCCCATGTACTTGATGTAGTCGCGGCGCAGCCTGGCCTTGAGCTTGGCCGCGCCAGGGCGTTCGGCGGCGTGCAGATAGGCCGCGGCCCATATCCAGTCGGAGTTGTCCACGGTCACCGACGCGATGCGGTAGCCGTGCGCGTCGAGGAATTTCGCCAGATCGATCTTGTCCTGCGCGCTGCGCCCGGCGCGCAGGTAGGGATGGCGGAACCAGTGCGGGGTCTGCCCGCGCGCTTGCAGCATCGGCCGCAGTTGCCGCTCGCCGCGCAGGATGTCGTCTTCATACGCTTTCAGTCCCACCGCGTGCAGATCGGCGTGGTTGTAACTGTGATTGCCCAGGGTGGCGCCGGCGTCGAGCCAGTCGCGCAGCATCGCCACGCGTTCGGTCTGCAACTGGCCGCCGTCTTCGAGCTTGCCTTCGTTGACGAAACCGATCACCGGCACGCCGGCGCGGCCGATCGCGGCGATCAGGCGGTGGTGGTCGGCGATGATCTGCGCGGTCGGTACGGCGGGCAATTGCACCCAGGGCAGATCGTCCACGGTCATCGCGATGCGCCGGTCCGGCGCGGTCTTGGCTTGCGGCGCCGCGGCCGCCGCGCTGCCTGCGAGCAGCAACAGGCCGGCGAAGAGGTAGCGCAAGAGCGTGGAATGGGCGAGCGTCGAATGGAGCGTGGCGAACGGGCGCATGCGGACCTCCGATCGGGGATGCGCCGATCATCGCCGCGCCGGCGCCGCCTGCCTATCGCCGCGGTTCGCAGTCGCGGCATGGGTCGCTAAATGGCCGGTCGCGTTCGCCGCCCGCGTCCTGCGACGCGGGCCGGCGTGCGCCGCCGAGCCCGGGGGGCGCGCCTCAGTCGAGCTTGCGCGAAATGAAGTAGTAGGCCAGATTGCCGATCCCGATCGCGCCGAGCAGCACCGCGACGGTGCCGGGGTTGGCGTCGCGCCAGCCGGCGCTTTCGATGATGCCGAAGCCGATCGCGAGCAGGACCATGACGATGCCCCAGCGCAGGGCGCCGTGGCGGCGGCGGATGTCTTCGTCGCGGGCCATCGAGCGCAACAGCTCTTCGGCGCCACCGGTCTGCAGCAGTTTGCTGCGGAAACGCGCTTCCACGACGATCTTGATCGCGAAGACGATGCAGACGAACAGGGAGATGGGGACGAGGATCTCGGGCATGGCGGCAGTCTCTGTGGGTTCGGGTCTGGCTGCAATGGATACGGGGCCCTCGCCGTCGGTTGCAGTCGGCCCCGCCGCCGGCCGGGCCCGGCCCGGAAGCACGCGGGACGGCGCCGCCGCCCCCGGCCCCATCGCCGGCCCGACGCGGCGGCGGGCAAGTGACAGGTATCACCGCGCGAGCGGTGCGCTCGCCACTGCAACCGCGCGCGCCCTGACCGCATCCTCTGGGCCATGACCGGTACATCCCCATGAACGACGACCGCACTCTGGTCGAAGCCGTACTGGCGCGCGCGCCGGGCGCGTTCGAGCGTCTGGTGCGCGAGTACCAGGGGCTGTGCTGGCACATCATCCAGCGCATGGTCCGCCACCCCGACGACACCCGCGAGCTGTGTCAGGAAGCCTTCCTGCGCGTGCACCAGTGCCTGCACCAGTACCGTCACGAGAGCCCGCTCAAGTCGTGGATCGGCCAGGTCGCGTATTCGGTCGCCAAGCGCCATCTGGAGCGCAAGCGGATTCCGATCGTGGAAGTGGCCGACGACGAGGATGCGCTGTCGCCGCTGGACCGGGTCAGCGACGGCTTCGATCTGGAAGCGGCCTGCGCCGACGAGGAAATCGCCGCCGGCCTGCATGCCGAGATCGAGGCGCTGCCGCCGTTGCAGCGCACGCTGCTTACCCTGTATCACCTGGAAGAAGTGCCCATCGGCGAAATCGCGCAGATCACCGGCCTGGCCGAGGGCACGATCAAGAGCCACCTGTTCCGCACCCGCGCGCGCCTGCGCCAGCGCCTGGAAGCCCGGTTGGGAGAATTCGCATGAACCGCAAACCCGAAAACACCGCCGCCGACGCCGCGGCCCGCTTCGACGATCCGCGCATCGCCCGCGAATGGGAGTTGCAGGAACGCGCCCAGCGCGAGGAACGCGGCGGTGCGCCGATGGATGAGGCCGATCCGCGCCTGGCTCAGTACCGCCTGCTGACCCGGGCCTTGCGTGCGCCGGTGACAGAGCCCATTCCGTACGGCTTCGCGGAACAGGTCGCGCGCCGCGCGCAGGCCCTGGCCGCCGGCAACGACCGGGTCGAACGCTATCTGCAGCAACTCCTGCTCGCCGCGCTGGTGGTGGCGGGCGTGGCGATAGTCTGGTCGAGCAGCGACAGCTGGTGGCCGGCATTGCAGACGCAGGTGCCGGCCGGCAGCCTGTCCTGGGGCGCGCTGGCCGGCGGCTGCTGTCTGCTGACCTGGGGCTGGCAAGGCGTCGCCCGCGCGATCGGCCTGGACGCCCCGCCCCGGCATACGGCGTGATCGGCTGAGCGCCCGCCGCGCCGCGGTCTGCGGCGGCGCGCGCAGCGATGACGGCAACGCCCGGGTCCACGGCGTTTGCCGCTGCGGAAATTTTCTATCCCGTTCGAACAAGCGGCCGCGTCGCGCACGCGCCGGTCGGGCGATCCCGCGCCTGCGATGGCATGCCTTGCCCCGCATCCGCCCATCGCCGGATGTGAACCCCCGCATGCTTTGAACGCCGCCTCGCGCAAGCTTGCGCGCGCGTCCTCGCGTGCGCGCGCGAGCGCGAATCGGCGAGGTTCGTCGTGGGAGGGGCTCAAGCCTGCGCCACAACAACCTCGAAACGGGCGGACCGCTCGAGCAAAACGCGAAACCGCATCCGCGCATTTGCGGTATCGCGACGGCGTGCGCAGTTCGCTGTCATCAGTGCCCTGCGCGTGTCACCCAAGTAACAGCCATCGCCGGACCCCCTCACCAGACTCGCCTGACATGCATACAACAGGAGAGGCGAGTGATGGAACGTACAGGACTCGAACGTCCCGATTTCAAGGCCGCCGATGAAATGTTCGCCAACGCGTGGCGGGCGAGCCTGCCGGAGCTGGAAGCGCGGGCGCGGCGCTTCGCCGAAGGCCAGCGCGACCGCGCCGAGGAATTGCTGGCCAATACCGCGATCAAGGCCCTGCTGTTCATGCGCCGCTCGCCGCAGACCATCACCGATCCGTGCGGCTTCCTGTTCGTGGTGCTGCGTCACGTATTTCTCGACAGCGTGCGCCGGCGCGGGCGCGACCGCGAGGTGTTCGACCGCAACCGCGAGGTCGATGGCGACTCGGCCGGTTTCGCCCACGACGGCCTGACCGCCTTGCAGAAGCTGGAACTGGACCAGCAGCTCGACCGCGTGGTCGATGCGGTGGCGCGGATGAGCCGCGAGCAACGGCGCTTGTTCGCCTACCGCTTCATCGACGACCTGCCGTATCCGGTGATCGCCGAGAAACTGCACATCAATCAGCCGCTGGCGCGCAAACGGGTGGAGCTGCTGCGCAATCGCCTGAAGCTGGTGATGTCGCGCGATTGAACCGGCGCGGCCGCGCGCCGCGCTTCACAAGCCCACCGGGACCGCGTTCCACCCGGATAGACCCATAACGAACTCAACCCAAGGACAGGCTCATGGCCGATACCCCCGTCAACTCGCAGATCACCGACGCCGTCACCCAGACCAACGTCAAGGTGGTCGCCGAAGCGCCGGCGCAGGCCATCGCTTCGTTGTACCAGGTGTCCAGCCATTCCACGGGCCTGGCCTTGCAGAACGCCGTGCACAGCCAGCAGGTGCTCAATCAGATCTCGACCGCGGTGGTGTCCAAGGCGGTGCAGCTGATCATGGCGGTGGGCGACAAGACGTGATGCGCCCGCTGCCGACCATGCATGCCGGGATTGAGCGGGAAGAGGGTTTTCGACGCGCGGGAGAGGTGCGATGACGTTCTGGTTCGGTAAAGACAAGGACCCCGCGGCGCCGGCGAGCGGCGTTGCCGCGCCTTCGCCCGCGGTCGGCGCGCCGCCAGCCGCGGCGGTCGCGCCCGAGTCGGTTGCGTCTTCGCCTGCGGCGCCGACGTTGGCCGCGACTGCGGAAGTCGCGCCCGCGTCGTCTGCGCCCGCTGCCGTTGCCGCGGCCGCCGCGCCAGCCGCGTCTCCTGTCACGCCATCGCCTGGCGGTGGTGCGGCCGCGTCGTCGCCACCGTCCTCCGGCGGCGACGCGACCGCGCCTTTGGCCGCAGCCGCTACGCCTGCATCAACCGCCGCGCCGAACTCGAACGCGAGCACGAACGCGTCCAACGCGGCGCCCGCGAACGCAGCCGCGGCCGATCCGAGTCCGAGTCCGACCGCCGCCGCCGCCACGCCATCGCCTGTATTCGCCGCCGCGCCGCCGAAAACACCGCTGGCGGCGGCGCGCGAACGCGCGGCCCAGGGCGGCGGCACGACACCGCCGGGAGCATCGGCAACGCCGCCCACTACGCCGCCGACAACACCACCGACACCGCCGCCGCCGCCCCCGCCGCCGCCGACCGACGCGCTCAATCAGAAGATCGTGCAGGCGGTGCAGTTCACCAACGCCGAAATCGCGTCGTACTCGCCTTCGCAGATCGCCACCGGCCCGGACATGATGATCAGCCAGGCCGCCGGCCTGGTCGCGCAATCGGCCGCGGTGTATTTCGACGGCGTCACCAAGATGGCGCTGGCCAGCCAGGGCGTGCTGATAAAGCAAATGACGCAGGAACTGGTCGAAGGCAACATCGAACCGGCCGCGGAAGACGCTTTGGGCATCCTCGCCACGGACATCTTCATTGCCGCCGCCGCCGCCGTCGCCGCCGCCGCGGGCGCGATGGAAGCCGCATCGGCGAGCTACGCCATCGATCAAATCGACAAGAGCATCGACAAGTACTCCACCTTGTTGCAGAACCGCAAGAGTTCCTGAGCGCTCAGCGCTCGGGAACGCGCCGCCGCCGTATCGCCGTAGCCGTTTCGTTTCATCGCTCCGTCCGACATTCCGTCACCACCGTCGCCGCCGCCAGCGCGCGGGCGCTGCATTCGCGCCCGCCACGCCGCGCTGTCGCCGCGAATTTCGCAAAGGATCCAGGCCGTGGCTTACTTTTCCCTGCCCTCGCTGACGCTGCCCTGCTACCGATTCGATTACCACAGCCATTTCGGCGGCATCCTGCCGGTCGAGGACGAGACCGCGACGGCCGCGCAGGCGGTGCAGCTGCCGGTGGCCTACACCCAGCAAGGCCGCGACGGCACCATCGAGGTCGATGTCAACGTGCAGATCGCGCAAGGCCAGCAGTTGTCGCTGGCCGGCGCGTTCGGCGGCGCCGCCGATGCCGGGCAGGGACGGCGCGGCGCCTTGTCGTTGTTCCTCAAGGCGCTGGCGCTGATGGAGGAAAGCAATCCGCTGGCGATCCTCGCCGCCAGCGGCAATCGCCAGCGCTACGAGCGCGGCGAATGCATCGCGGAGGACATCTACATCGCCTGCGTGTGCCTGGTCCGGCGCCTGGAACTGGCCGACCTGAGCGGCGCGGCGGCGACCGATCCGGTGTTGTACAAGACCGTGCGCGGCGCGCTGGAATCGATCGCCAAGCGCTCGTCCTTGCCGGGCGCGGCCGATACGCTGGCGCCGCTGCTGCCGACGCTGCGCTACTTCAACGACAAGATCTACAGCGCGAGCAAATACACTCCGTTCGACGATGCCTACCGCGCGCGTTCGTTCGCTTTGAAGAAGCTGCGCGCCGAGCCCGGCGGCGAAGAGCGCTATCTGCAATGGATGGCGATGAGCCTGCTGTATCTGGAAAATGAAGGCATCGGCCATGCCCAACTGGCCTTGGGCGAGGACGAGATCCGCGCCGCCAATGCCGTGGCCAGCAGCTACAACACCGCGCGCAGCACCCAGTACAAGCTGCTGGGCCACACTTCGGCGGTGTACGGGGGCGACAAGGAACTCGAACGCGACCTCAACACCAAGCTGTTGCCGCTGTTCCAGGACGCGAGCCTGACCGAAGTGGTCGGCATCGATCTGCTCGGCAGCGAGAACAAGGTCGGCAACTACGCCGAGCTGTTCGCCTTCCTGACCGTGCAGGCCAGCCAGGCGACGCCGCCGTTGACGCAGTACTTCGGCAGCGGCGCGAATGCGCGCGCGCTGCAGTTCGTCAATCACATCCACTGCGGCGAAGGCATGGGCGTGGCCGCCGACAACCGCTCGGCGATCGGCTATGCGATGGCGTACTCGGCGCAATTGCCCGACGCGCCGTTCTACCGCGCCTACGCCGACTACGTGCTGACCTGCCTGGCCGCCGCACAAGGGCGCCAGGCCGATCATCCGCGCGGCAGCGCCGGCACCCACGCGCTGTCGGACAATCAGGTCTCGGGCCTGTTCGACGAGTTGTTCCGCAACGACGCGCTGACCGTCGGCGGACTGACCCTGCGCCGCTACGACGGCAACAGCGCGCGCACCCGCGAACTGGTCGCGTATGCAGGCAAGCGCAACATGATGGCGCTGTGCGAATCGCTGGATCTGGCGTCGGCGCCGCCTCCCGCGGGCGCGCCGCCGTCGCCGCCACCGCCGCCCGCGCCCAGTTACTACACGCTGCTGACCGCGCCGGCGACGTTGCTGAGCTTCCGCCTGGGCCACGCCTACTACTACCGCAGCTTCGTCGCCGCGCGGTATCCGGTGATCGCCTTCGACACCAACCTGGGCAGCAACGCGATCACCGGCGCCTCGGGCCTGTTCGCTTCGGTGGAGGGCTACCGGCTCAATCGCGGCTTCCGCCATCTCGACGGCTATGTCGATACCGACCTGCTCGCCGCCGTCACCGACACGGTGATGTTCACCGGCTTGCAGGCCCTGAGCGCGGATCAGGTCAATCAGCTGATGGAACTGGCGCGCAGCGCGAAGACCCTGCCGCTGCTGTTCACCGCCGGCGCGCCGGTGATCACGCCGATGCTGAGCGCGGCGATGGCGCCGATCATCCAGAGCATCGGCGCGGCGAACTGCTACCAGGGATTCCAGACCCTGGTCGCGGCGATGATCGGCGAAAATCAATCGCGCAGCGTGTGGTTCGCCGCTCTTGCGCGCGCGCTGAACCTGTTCATCAACTGGCGCTGCTATCTGCTCGGCTCCGACGCGCAAGGCGTGGAGCACACCGACATCCAGGACGAATACCTGCGCAGCGTGCTGCTGCTGGCCTACAACCTGGTGCCGTTCGATTCCGCGCCGGGCGCGACCGACGTAGTCGGCACCCAACTGCAGCAACTGGTCGGCGATGTCGCCGCCGCTTACTGGCAAAGCACCATCGGGCCGTTGGCGGGCTATTCCAGCCAGCGTCAGACCACCGCGACCATCGCCGGCTACAAGGCGCCCGCGTCGGTCGTCACCGTGACGCGCAGCGCGGCCCCGGCCTGAAATCCGCCCGCATTGCGTATCGCATGACTTGTAGGACCGGAGTTCGCTATGGACGAGAATCTGCATTATCTGTTGCATGAGGAGCTGGAAGGCCTGTTCGATTCGCCGGTGGCGCCGGAAAAAACTGCGAGCGTCGGGGCGGTGACGGGCGCGGCCGCCATGCCGGCGCCACAACGCGTAACGGCGGCCGAGCCGGCCGTCACCGCCGCATCGACTGCGACAACTGCGACGGCCGTCGCGCCGCCGTCGGCGCAGACCGCCGAGCTGGAGCTTTCGACCGAGGCGATGATCAAGCGCCTGATCGAGCTGCTGGCCGAACCGAAAGTGTTGCAGGCGCTGACGCGTCTGCTGGGCGTGCGCTGAATGTCGGCCGTGGCGAAACATCCGCTTGCCGCGCAGGCCGCGCGCTCGGGCCTGGACGAGCAACTGCGCGTGTTCGCGCGCAATTACTTCGACCTGGAGCTGACCGAGGCGCAACGCGCCGAGCTGGCCCTGCACTTGACCGCGTCGGATGCGCGCACGGCGGCCGGCGGCCGCCGCGGCCAGGCCGGGGATGCGATCGACGAAGAGCGCCAGCGCATCCAGGCGGTGATCAAGCAAAGCCTGGGCCGCGCGCAGGCCGCGCTGATCAGCAACGCCCAGGCCGAGCGCGCGGCCGAGAGCGCCGTGCTCGGCGCGCTGGAACGCACCGACTCGCTCGAAGGCCTGCGTCCGAAGGATCTGCCGCCGGGCGCCCAGCCGCCGTTGATCTCGCAGATCGCAGGACGCCTTACCGAGCTGATCAAGGCCGAAGTCGATGCCTGCTTCCAGCAACAGTTCGGCCCGCTCGCATTGCAACTGCAGGCGGTGATCGACACCGCCCAGGCCAAGGGCCTGCTGCCGAAAAAAGACCAAGACGACACTGCCGGCGACGCGTCGAAAAGCGAAAAAAACACGGAAAAAAAAGCTGCCACCGCCGCCGCGGGCGAAGCGCGCGACAAGTCCGCCAAGAGCGCGGCGCCGGCTTCACAACGCGATTGATGACTCGTTCTTCAGCAACGTACGGCATCGGCCGTACTTCATCCTAAGGAGCTCGACATGGCATTCCCTACCGCCGTCAACGATCAAATCACCGATGCCGTCACCCAGTCCAACGTCAAGGTCATCGGCGAAGCGCCGGCCTTTGCGATGGGTTCGATCTATCAGTCGATGGCCCACTCCACCGGCATCTTGTTCGAGAACGCAGTCTCGGCGCAGCAGCAGCAGAACACGCTGGCGCAGGCCGCCGCCAACCAGGGCGTGATGCAGATCTACAGCCTGGATACCACCGCCGCCGCCGGCGCCACCGAGAAGGTCGCCCAGACCGGTGTGTCCGACAACCTCACCAGCCTGATGACCGTGCTGCAGGCGTTCAAGTCCTAAGCCGTCGATCGCCGCGATCCGGCCGCACCGGTCGGATCGAAGATGCCGGCTCGCGGTTGGTATGAGCCGGGCCGGCATCGGCCTTCGTCGCTTGTGACGCTTGAAATCCGATTACCGCTACCGAGGATTCACTCATGGCATATCCCACCGCAGTCAACAACCAGATCACCGACGCCGTCACCCAGTCCAACGTCAAGGTCATCGCCGAGGGCCCCGCCTTCGCGATGGGCTCGATCTTCCAGGCCTCGGCGCATTCCACCGGCATCCTGTTCGAGAACTCGGTCGCCGCTCAGCAGCAGCAGAACACCTTGGCGCTGGCCGCGGCCAACCAGGGCGTGATGCAGGTCTACAGCGTCGACACCACGGCCGCCGCGGGCGCGACGGAAAAGATCGGCCAGACCGGCGTGGCCGACAACCTGACCAGTCTGTTGACCGTGTTGAACGCGTTCAAATCGCCGTCCGGCCTGTAAGCCGCGACGGACGCGATGCCGGACCGCCGCAGGGCGCCGGCATCGTAGCGGCCACGCGCGCCGCGAGCAGCAGTACGGCAACGACGCCACGACTGCAGGGGAACCATCGCTGTTTCGGCCATCGTCCTCGCCGCGGCTTTCGAACGCAGACGTCCACAGGGGGCGTTATGAAACCTGCCACCGGCCGCGGTCGCGGCCGTCATCACCTGGGCGCCCGCAGCGGTCGCCACGCCGCCGCCGCTGCCGGCGCGCGGCCGAGCTTATGTCCCTGACACCGGACGACGGCAACGCGGTGCGCCGGCGCCGTTGGGGCCTGGACCGCTGCGCGCTGCTGCGCGGCCTGCCGCCGACGTTGCTGGAGCACATCGCGCGTCACAGCACCGAACTGAATCTGGAAGAAGGCGACGCGCTGTTCTTCAAGAACGATCCCAGCGATTTTCTCGCCTTCGTCGTGCACGGGCGGATCTACAAGCTGCTGTACGGGCCCGATGGGCAGGAGTTGATCGTCGATACGATCGAAAGCGGCGAGACGGTCGATGAGACGCCGCTGCTGGATACGCATTCGCACACCTTCACCGCGGTGGCCTACAGCGCCACGCGGGTGTTGCTGCTGTCGCGGCGGCACTTTCCCAGCCTGACCTGCGATCCGGGAGTGATCGAACGCGCCCACGTATCGCTGTGCCTGCGTTTGCGGCATGCGGTCGAGAGCCTGGAGACCATGTGCCTGCATCGGCTGGAGTCGCGTCTGGCGCGTTATCTGCTTTCGCTGATGCACAACCAGTCGCGACCGCGCGAAGGCGATTTCGAAGTGGCCTTGCCGCCGACGCAGAGCATTCTGGCGGCGATGGTCAACGCCAGCCGGCCGAAGTTGAACGCGCAATTGCAGACCTGGCATCGCAGTGGCCTGGTGAGCCGCAAGCGCAATATCCTGCGCATCAACGATATCGACCAGTTCCGCTGCAAGGCGTATCTGGGGCGCGATGCGGAGCGGCCGGATCAACGCGCGCGGTCGACGGCGGCACGGCGTAGTGCGTGATTTTGGCATCGCGCGCCGTCGTGGCGTGCGTTTCCCCAATAACGCCGAACCCCGAAATTGCTGCTGTTCTCCCCTTTGAGAAAGGGGGGGTAGGGGGGATTTGCTTTTAGCCGCACGTCGCGAAGAGCAACAGCAAAAGCAAATCCCCCACGTCCGCTTCGCGGCCGTTCGCCCCCTTTGTCAAAGGGGGCAACAGCAAAGGTAGCGGCGTAACGACAAGACGCGAACCGTTCCGTAGTACCGGATACCCTCCTTTGAAAAAGGGGGGCTAGGGGGGATTTGCTTTTAGCCGCACGTCGCGAAGAGCAACAGCAAAAGCAAATCCCCCACGTCCGCTTCGCGGCCGTTCGCCCCCTTTGTCAAAGGGGGGGCAACAGCAAAGGTAGCGACGTAACGACAAGACGCGAACCGTTCCGTAGTACCGGATCCCCCCTTTGAAAGAGGGGGGGCTAGGGGGGATTTGCTTTTTAGCCGCACGTTGCGAAGAGCAACAGAAAAAGCAAATCCCCCACGTCCGCTTCGCGGCCGTTCGCCCCTTTTGTCAAAGGGGGCAACAGCAAACGCTGCGGCGAAGCGATCTCACTTCAACATCGGACCCAACTTCGTCCACACATGGTCGCGCAGCTTCGGTTGCGCGCTGGCGATCGGATGCAGGTTGTCGGCCTGGAATGCGGCGCGATCCATCGCGACCGGTTCGAGCAGGAACGGCAGCAACTGGGTGCGGTACTTCTGCGACAGCTCGCGATAGTTGCGCTCGAAGCCTTCCGTGTATTCCTTGCCCAGGTTCGGCGGCATGCGCATGCCGATCAGCAGCACCTGCGCCTTGGCGCCCTGCGCGGCCTGGATCATGCGCTCCAGATTGGCCCGGCTCTGCGCCAGTTGCAGGCCGCGCAAACCATCGTTGGCGCCCAGTTCGATCACCACCACGGCCGGTTTATTGCGCTGCAATTCGCCGGCGACGCGCGCCGCGCCGCCGGCCGTGGTTTCGCCGCTGATGCTGGCGTTGACCACGCGCCAGCCGGGCTGGGTCTTGGCGATGCGCTCGGCGGTCAACGACACCCAGCCCTGCGAGGCGGCCAGGCCGTAACCGGCCGAAAGCGAATCGCCCATGAACAACACCGTGCGCGCGGCCTTGGCCGCGGGGGCCGCCGCCGCCGGTTTGGCGGCCGGCGCGGGCTGGGCCGAAAGCGGCGCCCAGGCGCTCAGCAGCACGGCCGCGGCCAACAATGCGGCCCGTGCGCCGCCCCTGCCGGCCTCGCGGGCATGGCCGATGGCCCATTGAACCGGGCCGCGCCGTGCCGCATATCCTTCATTCGCGCGAGTGTCGTCAGCGGCATCGGCGCCGCCGTAGTGCAGGCTCGCGGCGGCATGCCGGGCGCCAAGGTTCTTAAAGATCATTTAATAACGTCTCCCGATGATGCGGCGAGGCAAGCAGAAGGACGATCATGGCAGTTTCCAATCTCGCTGATTCGATCATGGCCGAGGGCATCGTGAAAGACGGTGACGAACCGCAGGCTGAAGCGAGGCAACCGGCGGCGCGCGGCGTGGCGACGCTGGAAGTCGATGGCCTGGGCAAGCACGTCGCGTTGCCGTCGGGCGAACTCACCATCCTCGATGGGGTCGGTTTCTCGATCGCCAAGGGCGACACCGTCGCCATCGTCGGCGCGTCGGGCTCGGGCAAGAGCACGTTGCTGTCGCTGCTGGCGGGCCTGGATTCGCCCAGCACCGGCACGGTCAAGCTCGACGGCGAAAACATCTCGGCATTGGACGAAGACGGCCGCGCGCGCGTGCGCGGCGAGAAGGTCGGCTTCGTGTTCCAAAGCTTCCAACTGCTGCCGTCGCTGACCGCGTTGGAAAATGTGATGCTGCCGCTGGAGTTGCGCGGCGATCGCGATGCGCGCACGCCGGCGCAGGCGATCCTGGACAAGGTCGGGCTGGGCCAGCGACTGGAGCACTATCCGCGCCAGTTGTCCGGCGGCGAGCAACAGCGCGTGGCGCTGGCGCGCGCGTTCGTGACCCGGCCGTCGCTGTTGTTCGCCGACGAACCCACGGGCAATCTCGACACCCACACCGGTCAGGCGATCATCGAATTGCTGTTCCAGCTCAACGCCGACGCCGGCACCACGCTGGTGCTGGTGACCCACGATGAGCATCTGGCCGAACGCTGCCATCGCCGCATCCGCCTGGACAGCGGCCGACTGGTGCAGGGCTGACCGTGGGCCGGATCATCGGGATGGCGTGGCGGCAATTGCGCCGCGACCTGAAAGCCGGCGACGTGCGCATCCTGCTCGCCTCGCTGGTGTTGGCGGTGCTGGCGGTGACCGCGGTCGGTTTCGTCACCGATCGCGCCGAGCGTGCGCTGGCGATCGAAGCCAACCGTCTGCTCGGCGGCGACGCGGTGATCCGCGCCGATCAGCCGATCCAGGGCAAGTTGCGCGAAGCCGCTTCGGTGGCGCAGCTGCGCCGCGCCGAAGCCACCGAATTGCAGACCATGATCCGGGTCGGCGAGCGCCTGCAACTGGGCGATCTGCGCGCGCTGGGGCGGGGCTTTCCGCTGCGCGGCAGCTTCCGCATCGCCGATCGCGCCGGCGGCGCCGAACGCGATGCGACCGGCGTGCCCGCGCCGGGCACGGTGTGGATGAGTCAGGCCGGGGCCGACACGCTCGGGGCGAAGATCGGGCAGGACATCGCCATCGGCGATTCGCGCCTGCGTCTGGCCGCGCTGGTCACGCAGGAACCCGACGCGTCGCTGGACTACTTCAACATCGCGCCGAAGGTGTTTCTCAGCCTCGCCGATCTGCCCGCGACCGGATTGATCCAGCCCGGCAGCCGCATCCGTTATCGAATGGTCGTCGCCGGCGCGCCCAACGCGGTCGAACGCTTCGTCGCCGCGGCCAAGCCCGCGCTCGGCCGCGGCCAGCGTCTTGAGACCATTTCCGATGCGCGCCCGGAAGTGCGCTCGGCGCTCGATCGCGCCGGGCGTTTCCTCGGCCTGGCCGCGCTGGTGTCGGTGGTGCTGGCCGCGGTCGCGGTGGCGATGGCCGCGCGTCGGCACAGCGAGCGCCATTTGTCCGGCACCGCGGTCATGCGTTGCCTGGGCGCGAGCCAGCGCACCTTGGTCGGCATCCACGTCGGCGAGATGGTGTTGCTGGGCTTGATCGCCAGCGCCATCGGCGTCGCGCTCGCCTTCGGCCTGCAATGGGCGATCGGCGGCTGGCTCGAACAATCCTTGAAGATGTCGATCCCGGCCGCGAGCGCGATGCCGGCGCTGCAGGGCTTCGGCGTCGGTCTGGTGGTGCTGCTCGCGTTCGGCGCGCCGCCGGTGCTGGCGCTGCGCCGGGTGCCGGCGCTGCGCGTGCTGCGCCGCGACCTGGACCCGACCGAACCCAGCGCATGGCTGGTCGGTGTCGCCGGCCTGATCGGGCTGGGCGCGTTGCTGTGGTGGAAGGCCGGCTCGGTGGCCTTGGGCGCGTACATGCTCGCCGGCATCGCCGCGACCTTGGCGGTATTGGCGTTGCTGGCCTGGGGCATGATCGTGCTGGTGCGCCGGTTGCGTTCGCGCCTGCGCGGCAGCCTGCGCTACGGCCTGGCCAATGTCAGCCGCCGCGCCGGCACCAGCATCGCCCAGGTCTCGGCGTTGGGACTGGGATTGATGGCGCTGTTGCTGCTGACCTTCGTGCGCACCGATCTGCTCGATCGCTGGCAGCTGGCGTTGGCCAGCGATGCGCCCAACCGTTTCATCATCAACGTGCAGCAGGATCAGCTGGTCGATGTGCGCAAGTTCATCGGCGCGCAAGGGCTGGCCGCGCCGACCTTGTTTCCGATGATCCGCGCACGGCTGGTGTCGTACAACGGCAAGCCGGTGACCGGCGACAGCTACGCCGAACGCGGCGATCGCGCCAAGCAACTGGCCGAGCGCGAGTTCAATCTGTCGGTGGCGCAGACGCTGCGTGCGGACAACAAACTGGTCGACGGCAAGTTCTGGGCGCCGCGCAAGCTCGCTCAGCCGGAGGTTTCGGTGGAAGAAGGCTTCGCCGAGACGTTGGGCTGGAAGGTCGGCGACACGGTCGGTTTCGATATCGCCGGGCAAGCCTTCAGCGCCAGGATCACCAGCCTGCGCAAGGTCGATTGGGAGAGCTTCCGCCCGAACTTCTTCGTGATCGCCTCGCCCGGATCGATGGACGGCTACGCCGCCAGCTACATCACCGCGATCAGCGTGCCGCCGGCGCAGACCCGCTTCACTTCGCAGCTGGTCGAGCAGTTCCCGAATCTGTCCGTGATCGACGTGGAAGCCGTGCTCAAGCAAGTGCGCAGCACCGCCGATCAAGTGTCGACCGTGGTCGAGGTGGTGTTCTATTTCTCGCTGATCGCCGGCTTGCTGGTGCTGATGGCGGCGGTGAGCGCGAGCCAGGACGAACGCTTGCTTGAAGGCGGGGTGATGCGCGTGCTCGGCGGCAGCCGCAGGCAGTTGCGCCTGGCGCAAGCCTCGGAGTTCGCCGCGATCGGTTTGTTGTCGGGCTTGACCGCGGCCATCGCCGCTTCCGTGCTGGCCGGCGTGGTCGCGGTGCAGGTGTTCGATCTGCCGTGGGAATTCGATTGGCGCATGGCCGCGACCGGCGGCGGCCTGGGCGTGCTGGCGGCGTTGGCGGCCGGCATGTTCGCGACGCGACGGGTGCTGGATGCGCCGCCTTCGGTGACGTTGCGCGAGTTGCAGGGCTGAGGCGGCCCTCACCCCAGCCCTCTCCCGCAAGCGGGAGAGGGAGTACTTGCGACTCGGAACTTGAAGCCCCTCTCCCGCTTGCGGGAGAGGGAGTACTTGCGTCTCGGAACTTGGAGCCCCTCTCCGGCTTGCGGGAGAGGGAGTACTTGCGTCTCGGAACTTGGAGCCCCTCTCCGGCTTGCGGGAGAGGGAGTACTTGCGACTCGGAACTTGGAGCCCCTCTCCCGCTTGCGGGAGAGGGGTTGGGGTGAGGGAACGCTCTTAAACCTGCAACTGCGGCTGCGCCTGAAACCTGCGCGCATAGCCGCGCTCTTCCGCCACGCGCTCGACCTCGGTATCGGCCAGGTCCGCCGCCGCGTACACGACGTACACCATCGCTCCTTCGCGCAGGCCGACATGATGCAATCGATAACGCTGAGTGCCGCTGCCGGTATCGGGCGGGTAATGCAGCGGCGGCTCGCCGCTGTCGAAGTCGAGTTCGCTGTTGTCGACGGTGCCGCCGACGAATAGGGCTCGCATCAGTTGTCGCTCCTGATTCAGGGATCGTCTTGCATCGTCCCCATCGCGGCGTTGCGATGCGATGAAGCCGGCGTTGCGCCAGCGCGAAATCGCAGCGAGATTTGCGATAAGCGCGAGGCGCGCTCATTCGCCCGGCGACAGATGCCCGGAAAACACCCGATGACGCGGATGCAGCCGCAGCCACAAGGTCTGCGCCAGCAACAGCGCCGCGACGGCGAGCGCGGCCCACGCGGCGATGATGGCGCCGCTCAGCGCCGAATCGGCCTGCTTCACATAAACCGCGGCCAAACCCCACAGCGCGGCGAGGGTGTAGCCGGTGCTGCCGCGCATGCGCGCGTTCAGCGCCAGCAGCAACGCCGCCGCCAGCGCCAGCAATGCCAAACTCCATGCCAGCATGCGATCGGTCGGCAGCAGCCGATAGGCCACGATCACCTGCGCGGTGTTCAGCAGCGCCGCCAGCGACAGCCAGCCGGCGTGCAGGGATATCGCGAACTTGGCCCAGATCGTCTGTCCGGGCAGGGGCGAGAGGTCGCGGGCCAGCACCACCGCGGCCCAGGCCATGCACGCCAGCGCCAGCCAGATCGCCGCCAGGGCCAGCCAGAACCACTGCTGCGAGAAGATCGGCATCCACAGCGCGGTCAGGGTGAAACCGGCCGCCACCGCCGGGCGCAGCCGCAGCAGGGTCTCGTGCTCGCGCCAGCGTCCGCGCAGCTGCCACAGCGCGAAGGCCAGATCGAGCAGGAAAATCAGGCCCCAGATCGAGAACGCGTAACCGGCGGGCACCAGCAAAGTGGGGTAGCGATCGGAGATTTCGCCGGTGTCGGGGCCGAAATAGCCCTGCTGCGCGAACCAGGCCACCGCCGGCATCAGCGCAGCCGCGATCAGGACGGGCAGGCGCACGGCATCCTCCTTGCGATCCAATGCCACACCCTAGCGCGCAGCCGCGTAAAATCGGCGCGATGATCGAATCCCTTCGCAATTGCCATGCGCGTTGATCCCTCCGACGACGCGCTCGATACCCTGTTCCAGCCTTTCGCCGACGGCGTACTGAGCTGGCCCGAACACGGCGGCGTGCTGTTCCTGCGCGCGCGCGACGGCGTCGGCCTGCGCCAGCGGCCGCGTCCGGGCCTGGTCTGCGAGCAGGATTACAAGCCCGCGCTCGATGCCCTGCATCGCGGCGGCCTGGATACGATCGAGCTCGAATCGGCCGATCCCGAACAAGCGGCGTCCAAGCGTTATCCGCTGGTGCTGGTGCTGCCGCCGCGCCAGCGCGATGAAGCGCGCGCGCTGTTCGCGCAGGCGATCGCGCACACCGCGCCGGGCGGGCGGGTGGTCGCCTGCCTGCGCAACGACGAGGGCGCGCGTTCGGGCGAGGACGATCTGGCCCGCATCGCCGGCAAGGTCGCCAGCCTGTCCAAGCGCAAATGCCGGGTGTTCTGGACCCCGCCGCTGGACGGCGCGCCGGATCCGCAACTGGCGCGGCAATGGGCCGCGCTGGACGCGCCGCGCGAGATCCTCGGCGGCCGTTTCCGCAGCCGTCCGGGCCTGTTCGCCTGGGACCGGGTCGATCCGGCCTCGGCGCTGCTGGCCGAGCACCTGCCGGCCGATCTGGCCGGTCGCGCCGCCGATCTGGGCGCCGGTTACGGCTATCTGTCGGCGGAACTGCTGGCGCGCTGCCCGCGCATCACCGCGCTGGATCTGTACGAAGCGCAGGGGCGTGCCGTGCAATTGGCGCGGATCAACATGCAGCGCATCCAGAGCGCGGTGCCGATGGAATTCTTCTGGCACGACGTCACCGCCGGCCTGTCCAAGCGCTACGACGTGATCGTCAGCAATCCGCCGTTCCACGCCCAGGGCCGCGAGGAGCGTCCCGACATCGGCCGCCGCTTCATCGCCGTGGCCGCCGAGGCGCTCAATCCCGGCGGCCGCCTGTGGCTGGTCGCCAATCGCCATCTGCCCTACGAGGTCGTGCTCGACGAACGCTTCGGCCAGGTGCGCACGGTCGCCCAGCAGGGCGGCTTCAAGGTGGTCGAGGCGATCAAGGCGCGGGGCCGCGCATGAAGCTGGTCAAGCTGATCGCCAACCTGGGTTACGGCAGCCGCAAGGACGTGACCGCGATGTTCCGCCAGGGCCGCATTACCGATGCCGACGGCGAGGTGTTGTACGCCGACGACAAAGTCGAGCACGCGGCCATCCGCATCGACGGCGAAGCGATCGATCCGCCGCTGGGCTTGACGATTCTGTTGCACAAGCCGGTCGGCTACACGTGTTCGACCAAGGACCCCGGCCGCATCGTCTACGACCTACTGCCGCCGCGTTATCGTCTGCGTTCGCCGCTGCTGTCCACGGTCGGCCGGCTGGATCGCGACACCAGCGGCATGCTGCTGCTGACCGACGACGGCGGCCTGCTGCACCGGATCGTCTCGCCCAAGGCCAATCTGGCCAAGGTCTACGAGGCCACGCTGGCCTCGGATCTGCGCGGCGATGAAGGTGCGATCTTCGCCAGCGGCGAGCTGATGCTGGAAGCGGAGAAGACGCCGCTGGCGCCGGCCGCTCTGGAAGTGCTGGAACCGCGCCGGGCGCGGCTGATCCTCACCGAGGGCCGTTATCACCAGGTGCGGCGCATGTTCGCCGCGGTCGGCAACCACGTGGACGCGCTGCATCGCGCGCGCATCGGCGGTTTGTCGCTGCAGGATCTGCCGAGCGGGCAATGGCGCACGCTCGATTCCACCGACCTTGAGACCTTGTTCCGTGGATGAGTTCGCCGTGCGTCCGCTCGATTTCGTCCCCGCCGCGGTGTTGTTCGACATGGACGGGCTGATGCTCGACAGCGAACGGGCGATGCTGGAAACCTGGCGCGAAGCGGCGTTGACCGAGTCGATCGACGCCGACGACGGCCTGTGGCTGTCGATGGTCGGCATGCACGATCGCGCCAGCTTCGCGATGCTGGCCGGGCATCTGGGCGAAGACGCGGCGACACGGCTGCGCGATACCAGTTATCGCCTGTACGACGAGCGCGTGGTCGCCGGCTTGCCGCGCAAGAACGGTTTGCTGGAATTGCTGGATCTGCTGGAAGCCCGCGGCATCGCCAAGGCGGTGGCGACCTCGACCCGGCGCGAGCGCGCGCTGAGCAAGCTCGCCGCCAGCGGGCTGATCGATCGCTTCGGCGTGATCGTGACCGGCAGCGATGTCGAACATCCCAAGCCGGCGCCGGACATCTATCTGCTGGCCGCGCGCGAGCTTGGCGTGGACCCGCGCCGGTGCGTGGTGCTGGAAGACTCCGAACCCGGCGTGCGCGCGGCGCTCGCGGCCGGGGCGACGCCGATCCAGGTGCCGGATCTGGTCGCGCCCGGAGAGGAGTTGCGCGGCTTCGGCCATCGCATCGTCGCCTCGCTGGGGCGGGCGCATGAATTGCTCGATGCGGTGCTGCGGGGTGGGGATGGGCGGGTTGCGGGTGGGGTTCGCGGTTAAGAGCAAATCCCCCCTGGCCCCCCTTTTTCAAAGGGGGGAAGCGTTCTTGGGGAGGCGAAGGGGCGGATGGGCGCGCGACTTCGTTGCGAGCAATCTTTTGCTGTTCCCCCCTTTGAAAAAGGGGGGCAGGGGGGATTCGCTTTTGCTTCTAAGCGATAAACCCAAATTCCCCTAACCCATCAACCGCCGCCACCCCTCAAACCCCAACTTGTCCAACGTCTCCAGATTCCGCTCCACGATCACCTCCGGATCCGGAAACGCCGCCACCGCGCGCTCGACGCTGAGCTCGCGCAGCAGATGCAAGGTCGGGTAGGGCGAACGGTTGGTGCAATTGCCGACATCGTCGAAATCGGTGCCGGCGAACTGATAGTCGGGATGGAAACTGGCGACCTGAATCTCGCCCTCCAGGTCCAGCGCCGCGACCGCGCCGTCGGCGAGGTCGAGGAAATCGTTGAAGTCCAGAAAGTCGGTCAACACCTTCGGATGGATCAACAAGGTCGTGTCGATCTTCTCCGGATCGCTCTGCTCCAGCAGCACCAGTTCCGAGGCCAGCTCTTCGAGCAAATCCTCGGGCGTGAGCGCCTGGCTCAGCACGAAGCGCACCTGGCCCTTGGCCAGCACCGCCTTGGCGAACGGACACAGGTTCAGGCCGATCACCGCGCGCTCCAGCCAGCGGCGGGTCGTTTCGATCGGGTCGGCGGCGGGGGCCTGGCTCATGGCGAACTCAGTCGCGGAAGTTGTCGTACTGCAGCGGCCGCTCGAAGGTGCTGGACTTCAGCAGCGCGATCGCGGTCTGCAGGTCGTCGCGCTTCTTGCCGGTGATGCGCAGCTTGTCGCCGTTGATCTGGGTCTCGACCTTGAGCTTGGCGTCCTTGATCGCCGCGGCGATCTTCTTCGCCAGCTTCTGCTCGATGCCCTGCTGCACGGTGACTTTCTGCCGCGCGCCGGCCAGATTGCTCTCGACCTCGCCGAATTCCAGGCAGCGCGCATCGATCTGCCGCGCCGCCAGGCGCTGGCGCAGGATCAAGGTCATCTGTTCGAGCTGGAACTCGCTCGGAGCCGATTGGGTGATGTGCTTGTCGTCGAGCACGAACTTGGCGTCCACGCCTTTGAAATCGAAGCGGGTGGACAGTTCGCGATTGGCCTGATCGACCGCGTTGGTCAATTCGTGGGTGTCCACTTCGGACACGACGTCGAAAGAAGGCATGGCGCACTCGCAGGTAATGAAGGGAAACGCCGCAAAGGGTAACGCAAGCGCGGCGGCGATACGCAGCGTTGCAGCCGCGATGCGGTCAACTATCGGCCGGTTTGACGCCGCCGGCGCATCGCCGGCCTAGAATGGCCGGGCACCGTTTCGGCTTCGGCGCCGGCGCATCCGCCGCCCGCCCGGTCCCCGCAGTCCCCGCGACCGCACCGACCCCTCGCCGCCGCGCCCGTCTCCACTTCACCTGGAACCGCCATGCACAAGACCGCTGCCTACGCCGCGCAGAACGCGCTTTCGCCCCTGGCCCCGTTTTCGATCGACCGCCGCGAGCCCGGCCCGGACGAGGTGCTGATCGACATCCTCTATTGCGGCGTTTGCCACTCGGACATCCACCAGGCCCGCGACGAATGGGGCGGGTCGGTGTTCCCGATGGTGCCGGGCCACGAAATCGTCGGCCGGGTCGCCCAGGCCGGCGCCAACGTCACCCGGTTCAAGCCCGGCGACGCGGTCGGCGTCGGCTGTTTCGTCGATTCGTGCCGGCAATGCCCGCAGTGCAAGGCCGGCGATGAGCAATATTGCGACCAGGGCATGACCGGCACCTACAACTCGCGCGAACGCGCCACCGGCGCGCCGACCTACGGCGGCTACTCGACCCGCATCACCGTCGATCAGGCCTATGTGCTGCGCATCCCCGAGTCGATTCCGCTCGATCGCGCCGCGCCGCTGCTGTGCGCGGGCATCACCACCTATTCGCCGTTGAAGTATTACGGCGTGAAGGCCGGCGACGAGGTCGCGGTGGTCGGCCTGGGCGGCCTGGGCCATATGGCGGTCAAGCTGGCGGTGGCGATGGGCGCGCACGTGACGGTGCTGAGCACGTCGGAGTCCAAGCGCGCCGACGCGCTGGCGCTGGGCGCGCACGCCTTCGCCGCGACCCGCGATCCGGCCACGTTCAAGCAACTGGCGCGCAAGTTCGATTTCATCATCGACTCGGTCTCCGGCGAGCACGACTACAACGCTTACCTGGGCCTGCTCAAGGTCGATGGCACGATGGTGCTGCTGGGCATTCCCGAAACCCCGGCGCCGGTCGCGGCGGGCCTGTTGATCAGCAAGCGCCGCAAGCTGGTCGGCTCGATGATCGGCGGCATTCGCGAAACCCAGGAAATGCTCGACTTCTGCGCCGAACACGGCGTGGCTTCGGATATCGAGCTGATCGACATCGACCAGATCAACCAGGCCTACGAGCGCATGCTCAAGGGCGATGTGCGCTATCGCTTCGTGATCGATATCGCCAGCTTCGACAAGGCGGCCTGAGGCGGCGCGACGGTCGCCGGTTTCGAAGCCGCTGTCCCCGTGAAGGCGGGGACGGCGCGGCTTCGTTCCAAGCCATCATCCCCGCGAAGGCGGGACTCCACAGACGTCCGCGCCCGCTCGCCACGCCCCACCGCATCGCAGCCGGGTAAGCTGCGGCCATGCCGCTACTGCTGCTGATTCCCCTGCTGCTGTTGGTCCTGCTGGCGCTGTGGGCGCTGCTGATTCCGATCGGCCTGATCCAACGCTACCGCTACGGCAAAGCGCGGCGCCGCGCGCTGCCGTGGGCGGTCGCTCTGGCGACGGCGCTGTCGCTGATCTCGCTGTTGCTGTTCTTCGCCAGCGCCTGGGTGATCGGGCACTGGATCGACGACGCGCCGGTGTACGCGGCCGCCGGGCTGACGGCGGGCTGCGCGCTCGGCGCTCTGGGCCTGGTGCTGACCCGCTTCGAAGACGAAGCTCGGGGCCTGTACTACACCCCCAACCGCTGGCTGGTGCTGGGTCTGACCCTGATCGTCGCCGCGCGCGTCGTCTACGGCCTGTGGCAGGCCGCGCACGCCTGGAGCGACATGCACGAAGGCTGGCTGCCGCGCCAAGGCAGCCTGCTCGCGGTCGGTGGTGTGCTGCTGGGTTACTACCAGATCTACACCCTGGGACTGCGGCGGCGCCTGCGCCGGCATGCGCGCGCGTTCGCCGCGGCGCGATGAGGTGACACAGCGCAGGTGACGCACCCGCCGCGGGCGCGGCATGATGACCGGTCCCGTTCGTGCCGGCCGCCATGACAGTCCTGCTTCGTCCCCGCATCCCTCCGTGCAGCGCCCGCGGGCGTACGCCATGACCGCGATCGCGTCGCGGCAGCGCCGCGCGATCGCGAGCATGCTGATCGCGGTGCTGATGTTTTCGATGATGGACGCGCTGCTCAAGCTGCTGTCGGAGCACTATCCGCCGTTTCAGGTCGCGACCCTGCGCGGCCTGTCGTCGTTGCCGTTCGTGCTGACCTGGGCGCTGGCCAGCGTCGGCCTGCGCGCGCTGTTGCGGGTGCGCTGGCCGCTGCATCTGCTGCGCGGCGTGCTGGGCGTGGGCATGATGGCCGCCTTCGTCTACGGCGTGAACCGGCTGCCGCTGTCCACCACGTACTCGGTCTTCTTCATCGCGCCGCTGCTGATCACCGCGCTGTCCGGGCCGATCCTCGGCGAACGGGTCGGGCCGCGGCGCTGGATCGCGATCGGCGTCGGCCTGCTCGGCGTGCTGGTGCTGCTGCGCCCCAGCGGCGAAGGCATGCTCAGCACCGCCGCGCTGGCGGTGGCGGCCGCGTCGCTGGCGTATGCGGTCACCGCGATTACCGTGCGCGTGCTGTCGCGTACCGACAGCACCCAGTCGATGATGGTGTGGCTGATGGTGATGATCAGCCTGGGCGCCGGCGCCCTGGCCTGGTCGGGCTGGGTGCCGGTGCGCGGCGAGGACTGGTGGCTGATCCTGGGCCTGGGCGTGGCCGGTTCGCTCGGCCAGTACGCGATCACCGAGGCGTTCCGTCTCGGCGAGGCCTCGCTGATCGCGCCGCTGGAATACACCGCGCTGATCTGGGGCGTGATCCTCGATCTGAGCCTGTGGGGCGTGCTGCCCGATTCGATCACCTGGGTGGGCGCGGCGATCATCGTCGCCAGCGGCCTGTACCTGCTGCGCCGCGAGCGCGTTCACGCGGAAGCTGAACATCCTTAAGCGCGATCTCGCGCAAGCGGATCGGTAAACGCCGCGATCACGCGTCTATACAGTTGTCCCGCAACCTCGCGTGCGCGGTCGCGTGTGAACGAGAGTGAACATGCGTGCGCGCTTCGCCGCAGCGCGCCATGACGATCGCTTCGCCACGGCGTAGTGTCGAAGCGTAGTCAGGGGAGAAGCAACATGACCGCGCTCGTCCACGCTCCCGGGGCACCGTGCTGGTTCGAGTTGGCGAGCGACGATCAACCCGCCGTGGAGGCTTTCTACTGCGCGCTGTTCGGCTGGACGGTCGAACGCACACCGATGCCCGACGCCAGCGCGTATACGATTTTCAAACTCAACGGCCTGGATGTCGCCGGCACCTACAGTCTGGTGCCCGGCGCCTTGCCCGGGCCCGACGGCAACACCGCCTCGCACTGGGGCGTGTATTTCCGCGCCGCCGACTGCGACGTGGTGGCCGCGCGCGCGGTGGCCTTGGGCGGGCAGATGATCGCCGCGCCGTTCGAACTGATGGAACACGTGCGCATGGCCGTATGCGCCGATCCGGAAGGCGTGGTGTTTTCGCTGGCGCAGCAGCGCGCGCATCCGGGCGTGGACGCGATCGGCGTGGACAACGCGGTGTGCTGGGCGGAACTGGCGACCCGCGACATCGCCCGCGCCGAGGCCTATTACCAGCGCTTGTTCGGCTGGCGCATGCAGGCGCATCCGCATGCGCCGACCGGCTATCGCGTGTTCGTCGATGAGCAGCGCATGCTCGGCGGCCTGTTGCAGATGCAGCCCGACTGGGGCGATCTGCCGCCGCACTGGTCGATCTACGTGCAGGTGCCGGATGTGGACCTGTACGTGGAGCGCGCGCTGGCGCTGGGCGGACAACTCGCGTTCGCGCCGTTCGACGCCACCGGCGTGGCCCGCATCGCCCGCCTCAACGATCCGACCGGCGCGGGGTTCTACGTGATCCATTTTGTCGGCGAAGCCGGGCGCTAGCGCGGTCGCGCCGCCACAAAACAGAACGGGCCCCAAAGGAGCCCGTTCTGGTACTGCTTACTGCCGCTGCGGTGTCGCTGCAGCGTCTACTGCAACTGCGTTACTGCGCTTGCCGTTTCAACCGGCCCGGTCGATCAGAAGCGCGCGCCGATGCCGACGCCGACGGTGACCGGGTTCAGTTCGGCTTCGCCGACCTTGACGCCGTCCAGCTTCACGTCCGGCTTGCCCTGCATGTAGCGCACGTCGGCGCGGGCGAACCAGGTCGGGTTGATGTTGAGATCGACACCGGCCGTGGCCATGGCGCCCTTGGCGTTTTCCACGCCCAGGCGCTGACCGCCCGACAGCGATTCATTGCTGTAGTTGGCTTCGTAATAGCCCAGGCCCACGAACGGACGCACGATGGAGTCGGCGCCGCGGAAGTGGTACTGGCCGCTCAGCGCGATCGGCTGCGAATCGACGCTGCCGATCTTGCCGCCGCCGGCGTTGACGCGGTGGCCGAACTTGTCCGCCGAACCCCACGCCTCGATGGCGATGTTGTCGTTGATGAAGTAGCTGGCGCTGAGCGTCGGCGCGCCGTCACCGTCCAGGTCGGTGCGGGTGCCGGCGATCTGCGGATTCTTGGTCGGCTGCGTCAGCGCATAGCCGCCGACGATGGCGAAGCGCTTGCCGCTGGCGCTGTCGGTGGACGCATCCTGAGCGAAGGCGGCGGGGGCGAACGCCAGCGCGCCGATCATGGCAAGGGTCAAATGACGAAAACGGATCATGGAGTGGACTCCTGTTGTTGTGTTGTGTGTTGCACGACGCCTTGGGGGAGGCGGTGCGCAAGGTAACAACGCATCCATGAACCGAACTTGCCGCGCGAATCGGTGTGAAGGAACTTTTCACGCGAGAAGCGTGTTAGATGCCTGTTTTCAAGGGAAAAATGAACGAAATGAATATATTCGGACTGGTCGGAAACGGTGTTTGATTTTTTATCGCCGCGTGTTGTTCAGTGTTTGACGTTTGCGCTCATATGTTCGCTCATGGCAGCGAAAAGCCTTTGAAACAGCGATTTCCGTGCGTTCATGCGCTCGATGAACGAATCGTGGATCGCATGAATTGCGATCCGAAGGCGATGCGTTCAACGCGGTTGACGCGATCGGAATATCTTCAGCGCGCACCTAAACAGCGTAGAAACGCCTGTTTTTCTGCATCGAATTGAAAGCTGGATCCATGCGTGGAACTTTCTCATCGTATGGATAAGCGCGGACCATTCGCGGCTGTCCACTGCGCTCCAAATGTTTCCTGACTGGCACACGCCGCACCTCGCGAACCGCCACAACCGGCACGGCGAATAGCCATGACTAATGTCACGCCATCCAACGGCACGGGCAGCGCGCGGGCCTTCAAGGCAATCTGAATGCCATTCCACCGTCGAGGATCTGACGATGCGCACTCGCCTTCCGCTCCGACTCACCGCCCTGGCCGCAATGACGCTGGCCTGCGGCGCCGCCTTCGCCGACGTCCATGTGGACGCCAACTGCGAAATCGACAGCCCCTTCGAGCTGACCCTCAACGAGCGCAGCCTGATCCTGACCCGCGAGGACGGCGCGCCCAAGGCGATCGTCATGCGCCAGGGCCGGATGTTCGTCGATGACCGCTGGGTGCAACTGAGCAGTGCCGACGCCGTACGCATCGCCGAGTTCGAGCGCGGCACGCGCGCGGCCATGCCCGAGGCCCAGCACATCGGCCGCGAGGCCGCCGATATCGCCTTCACCGCGCTCGGCGAAGTCGCCGCGGTGCTCGGCAACCATCCCGACCGCACCCGTGCCCACGTCGACAAGGCGCGCAAGCAGCTCGACACCCGCCTGAGCCACGTCATCACCCCGACCCGTTTCAGCGGCAAGGCGCTGGGCGACGGCATCGCCGACGCGCTCGGCGAGACCCTGCCGACCGTGATCGGCGAATTGGTCGGCGGCACCGTCACCGCCGCCTTCAGCGGCGACACCGACAAGTTCAAGCGCCTGGACAATCTGGACGCGCAGATCGAAGCGGCGGTGCAGCCCCGCGCCGACGCGCTGGGCCGCCGCGCCGACGGCCTGTGCCGGCGCATGCGCGAGCTGGACGCGCTCGACAATGCCTTGAGCTACCGCTTCGATGGTCAGCCGCTGGAGCTGCTCAAGGTCGAGGCCAGGGAAAAGCAGGCGAAGTAGTCGGCCATCCCGGGCGTTGACGTGCTTCCCGCGGCGCCGCCCCCCGACTCGGCAACCCGGACGACCCATCGAAGCGACCGGGTCGTTTCCCAGTACTGTGGCGTACGCAAGTCCGCCACGGCGCGCCGGCTGTGCCGCTTAGGCCTTTAGTACTGCACCGTGCCCTGTGCGGTTGGCGTGACCGCCTGCACACGCCACAATAGGGTTTTCGCGCATTGCGGAGCCCCACGAACATGGCTGATCTGAAGGAAGCACGCGTCCCCGACATCGGCGACTACGACGGCGTACCCGTCATCGAATTGCTGGTCGCGGTCGGCGACACGGTGACCCAGGACCAGGGACTGGTCACGCTGGAATCCGACAAGGCCACCATGGAAGTGCCGGCGCCGTTCGCGGGCATCATCCGCGAACTCAAGGTCAAGATCGGCGATCAGCTGGCTGAAGGCAGCGTGGTGGCGTTGATCGAGCCAACCGAAGGGGAAGCAAAAGCGGCGCCAGCGCAACCGCAAGAATCCGCAAAACCCGCCGCCCCGGCCGCGCCCGCCGCCCCGGCCAAAGCCGAAGCCCCCGCGCCCGCGAAACAGGAAGCCCCGCAACCCGCGGCCCCGGCCAAGTCCGAAGCTGCCCCCGCGCCCATCGCCGGCGCCAATGCCGGCACCGACCCGGAAGCCATGCCTCCGCGCACGCCGCCGGTCGCCTTCACCGCCGACGAGCTCATGCCCGACAAGGTGCCCTATGCCAGCCCGGCCGTGCGCCTGTTCGCGCGCGAGCTCGGCGTGGATCTGGCGCGGGTCAGCGGCAGCGCCCGCGGCGGCCGCATCAGCAAGGAAGACGTGCAGTCCTTCGTCAAGGGCGTCATGCAGGGCGGCGGCAGTGCGCCGGCCAGCGCCGGTGCGGCGCCGAGCCTGGGCGGCGGCCTCAATCTGCTGCCGTGGCCGAAGGTCGATTTCAGCAAGTTCGGCGAGACCGAAACCAAGCCACTGTCGCGCATCCAGAAGCTCTCCGGCGCCAATCTGGCGCGCAACTGGGCGATGATCCCGCATGTCACCCAGCACGACGATGCCGACATCACCGACCTGGAAGCGCTGCGCGTTGCGCTCAACAAGGAGAACGAGAAGGCCGGCCTGAAGCTGACCATGCTCGCCTTCCTGATGAAGGCCTCGGTGTCGGCGCTGCAGAAGTTCCCGAACTTCAACGCATCGCTGGATGCGACCGGCGAAAATCTCACCCTGAAGAAGTACTTCCATATCGGCTTCGCCGCCGACACGCCCAACGGCCTGGTCGTGCCGGTGGTGCGCGACTGCGACAAGAAGGGTGTGCTGCAGATCGCGAAGGAAACCGGCGAACTCGCCGCCAAGGCGCGCGACGGCAAGCTCGGCCCGGCCGACATGAGCGGCGGCTGCTTCTCGATCAGCTCGCTCGGCGGCATCGGCGGCACCGCGTTCACGCCGATCGTCAACGCGCCGGAAGTCGCCATCCTCGGCGTGTCCAAGTCGGCGACCAAGCCGGTGTGGGACGGCAAGCAGTTCGCGCCGCGCCTGATCCTGCCGCTGTCGCTGTCCTACGATCACCGCGTCATCGACGGCGCCGCCGCCGCGCGTTTCACCGCGTATCTGGCGCAGTTGCTGGCCGACATGCGCCGCGTGCTGCTGTAACGCGCCGATCGCACGTCAAGTCTGCGGTCGATGCGCGGCGGTTTCGCCCCGCATCGCCGCCCGCGCCGTCGCCGACGGCGGCCGAATTCGCGCCGCCCTCGTGTTCGAGATTCGTCACCGCCGTCGCCCAACAGGATCCCCCGCCGCAATGATTCGTTCCTCGCGTACCGCTTCCGCCTCCCGCCGCCTGGCCTGGCTCGGCCTCGCCGCCGCGCTGGCCGCGCCGTTCGCGCAGGCCGCCGATCAGTGCCAGTTCGCGCTCGGCCGCGGCTGGCCGCCGGCGACCGAGAATCACGGCTCGGCGGTGGAACAACTGCTGGCGGCCAAGGCCGAAGCGCGTCTGACCTTGACCTACCTGCCCACCCGCGGCACCGAAAGCGGCCTGCTGCTGATCCCCGGCAGCGGCGACGCCGACTGGACGCTGCGTCACGCCATGCCCAACGAGCGCGTCGCGGTGTGGAACACCGGGCGCGCCAGCGGCGCCCTGCAACTGCGCGTGGAGCAGGAAGTCGATAACGAGGAAGCGCCGATCCCGGCCGCGCTCGCGCAGCGTCTGGTCGCCGGCTGGAAGCGCGCGCTGGAAAGCATGGCGCCGAAGGACAAACCGGCCGAATACCAGGACAAGGACCAACTGCTGTTCGTGGTCGATGGCCTGCGCGTGAGCGGCGTGCGCCCGGATTGCGGCGCCGGCGAAATCATCATGAAGCAGGCGAGTTTGTTGACCGAGGCCTCCAACGAAAGCGCCTCCAAGCGCGAGCGCCGCTGGCGCGCGCTGGGCGAGTCGCTGGACGAACTCGACAAGGAATTGACGGACACCGCGGCGCCGGCCCGATAAGCCGCGCGCCGGCCCGCGCTGCCTCAGCGCATCGCCGGGCAAGCATCGCAGGCGCCGGCCTTCGCGGCGGGCGCCGAACGCACGGCCTGGCCGTGCGCCCCCACGACGGACGCGCACCGCGCGCCCGCAACGCACCGAAGAGGACGCAGCGCGATGGCCAGCAGCATTGAAGTAAAGGTTCCCGACATCGGCGATTACGACGGCGTCCCGGTCATCGAATTGCTGGTCGCGGTCGGCGACACGGTCAAGAAGGATCAGGGCCTGGTCACGCTGGAATCGGACAAGGCGACGATGGAAGTGCCGTCGTCGGCCGACGGCGTGGTCAAGTCGATCAGCGTCAAGATCGGCGACAAGGTGGCCGAGGGCGCGGTGATCGCGATCCTGGAAACGCAGGGAGAGGGCGATGCGCCCAAGCCGGCCGCGGCCGAAACCAAGCCGGCCGCCGCAGAAGCGCCGAAAGCCGCGCCGGCACCGGCGCCCGCCGCCAGCGCGCCGCCGGTTGCCGCTGCCGCGGGCGCACCCGCGCCCAGCGCCGCCGCCGCGAGCGGCCGCAAGGCCGACGTGGAATGCCGCATGCTCGTGCTCGGCTCCGGCCCCGGCGGCTACACCGCCGCGTTCCGCGCCGCCGACATCGGCCTGGACACGGTGCTGGTCGAGCGCTACGCCAGCCTCGGCGGCGTCTGCCTCAACGTCGGCTGCATTCCGTCCAAGGCGCTGCTGCACGCCGCCGCGGTCATCGACGAAGCCAAGCACGCCAGCGATTACGGCGTCAGTTTCGGCGAGCCGAAGATCGATCTCGACGCACTGCGCAGCTACAAGGAAAAAGTCGTCGGCCAGTTGACCAAGGGCCTGACCGGCATGGCCAAGCAGCGCAAGGTGCGCGTGGTCGCCGGCACCGGCAAGTTCATTTCCGCGAACGAACTGGAAGTGACGGGCGAGGGCGGCACCCAGCTGATCCGCTTCGAGCAATGCATCATCGCCGCCGGTTCCCAGGCGGTGAAGCTGCCCGGCTTCCCGTGGGACGACAAGCGCGTGATGGATTCCACCGACGCGCTGGAACTGGCTGAGATCCCGAAGAAACTGCTGGTCGTCGGCGGCGGCATCATCGGTCTGGAAATGGCTACCGTGTACCGCGCGCTGGGCAGCGAAGTCACCGTGGTCGAGTTCCTCGATCAGCTGATGCCAGGCGCCGATCCGGACCTGGTCAAGCCGCTCGCCGATCGCCTGAAGAAGCAGGGCGTGGCGGTGTATCTCAAGACCAAGGCCGCGGGCACCGAAGCGCTGAAGGAAGGCATCAAGGTCACTTTCGAAGGCGAAAAGGCGCCCGAGGCGCAGGTGTTCGATCGCGTGCTGGTCGCGGTCGGTCGCTCGCCCAACGGCGGCAAGATCGACGCCGACAAGGCCGGGGTCGGCGTCACCGATCGCGGCTTCATCCCGGTGGACCGGCAGATGCGCACCAATGTGCCGCATATCTTCGCCATCGGCGATCTGGTCGGTAACCCGATGCTCGCGCACAAGGCCACGCACGAAGGCAAGCTCGCCGCCGAAGTCGCCGCCGGCGAGAAGAAGGAATGGGTCGCGCGGGTGATCCCGTCGGTGGCCTACACCGATCCGGAAATCGCCTGGGTCGGCGTCACCGAGACCGAAGCCAAGGCCAAGGGCCTGAAGGTCGGCGTCGGCAAGTTCCCGTGGGCCGCCAGCGGCCGCGCCATCGGCATCGGCCGCACCGAAGGCTTCACCAAGCTGATCTTCGACGAAGCCACCCACCGCATCGTCGGCGGCGGCATCGTCGGCGTGCACGCCGGCGATCTGATTTCCGAAGTGGGCCTGGCGATCGAAATGGGCTGCGAAGTCGCCGACATCGGCCACACCATCCACCCGCACCCGACCTTGAGCGAATCGGTCGGCATGGCGGCGGAAGTGTTCGACGGCACCATCACCGATTTGTACATTCCGAAGAAGAAAGGCTGATCGCGATCGCGCGTTCGCCATGAAAAACGCCGCCGTTTCCGGCGGCGTTTTTTGTTTGCGTCACGTCGGTCAGAACGAGAACGTCACGCCCGCCATCGGCCCCTTGAAGCGCTGGTCCAGGCCGATCACGCCGTCGTTGCCGCCGCGGCGGGCGTCGATCTTGAACCAGTCGTAGCCGACGAACACGCCGAAGCCTTCCGTGAAGCGGTACTCGGCCAGCGCGTTGGCGCGGCTGATGTCGCCCTTGTAGTCGCCGAAATCGCCCCAGCCCGCGTCCAGGTACTGTCCCTGCACGACGAAGCGCCAGTGATCGCTGGGCGACAGGGTCACGCGCGTGCCGACCACCGGCGCGTAGCCGTCTTCGCTGGAACTGGTGTGATAACTGGCAGTGCCGGCGGCGGCGTCGAGCTTGCCTTCGAGCTTGGCGTATTCCACGCCGATCTGCAGGCCCCAGCTGACCGTGTCGGTTTCGATCACCGAGTAGTCGTACATCACGCTGGCCAGTTCGAATTTGGCCTTGGCCTTGGCGAAGCTGCCGGCCGGGATGGTGGTGTCGTCGAAGGAGACGTTCTCGTTCAACGTGGCGCGCTTGCTCTTGTCGTAACCCCAGTAGTTGAACAGCAGGCGGTTGCGTTCGCTGAAGCGGAACAGGCCTTCGATGCGCGGCACGGTTTCCTTGCTTCCGAAGTCGAAGTCCTGGCTGAAACGATAGGGCTGGCCTTGGAAATTGGTGCCGGCGCTGAGTTCGCCGCTGGTATCGACCGACATTGCGCCCAGGCGCACGGTGAAGCGGTCGTCTTCTGCGTGCGCGGGCAATGCGTACGCGGCGCACGCGGCCAGCGCGAGCGACAGGGGAAGAAGTTTGGCAGTCACAAGTTCACTCCGTATGCGGGGGAATACAGCACATTCGTGTACTGGTGCGTACATGAATGCCAATCGCGGGGTGGAGTGATCGTGAAAAAAACGGGGGTGGCCGATTCGGCAAAGCCGTATCGGCAATAAGGTGAACTGTTTCACAAAAGGCGAAGCCCCGGCGGGTCATGCCGGGGCTTCGGGGTGCCCACCGCAGCTTTTGCCATTGACGAGGAGAGAGTGGCGGCGGGCGTTCACTGATACTGACCGGTGCTTCGGCGAAAGGTTCCGCAATCGGTCAAAGATTTCGATCAAGTCGCCAACGCGTTGGCCGATGCGTTCTCGGCGCGGCGGCGTTCGATGCGTTTCCAGACCTTTTCGTGCAGGTGGAAGGCCACCGTGTTGCAGGCCGGTTCGACCAGGGCCAGCGCGCCGCCGACCCAGATGCTGCCGGTCATCACGTATCCGACCAGGAAGGCCACGCAGAAATGTATGCAGGCGAAGCTGAGGGTCTTGCTCATGGGGGTGGCCTAGATGAGAATGATTCTCAACATACGCCGACCCAAGGAAAAAGCAAATCGAATGTAGCGACCGCTTCGATAGCCGTCGGCTATGGCGGATGGGTCCGGCGGCGCCTTGCTTACCTCCCAGGTAATTCAACGCACTAGCCGCTCGCCTCATAGTTGCGGGCATGAAACCGGACGCGATCGCTGTAGTGACTAGGCAACATCCGGCCTATGGCGGTCCCGTGACTGCCGCCGGTTGCCGCAAAGTCGCCCGCGTTCTATACTTTTGCGGCTCTACCGGGCGCTTTGCAGCGCCAACCCCAGACCGACGAGACCCGCGTGCACGATCCAATGTCCGCAGGCCGCCGGCTGGCGTCGCGCGCGATTGCCTGGCAAGCCGGCGCAACGGCGCTGGCCTCGCTGGCCTTCTTCTCCCTCGGCGCGATGCATGCGCTGGCGGCAGCGGTGGGCGGCGGCGCGGCGGTAGCTGGCAGCTTCGTGGCGGCCAGGATGGCATTGGGGGGGGGCGTGCAACCGGCCGGAATGGCGATGGGTCGGTTGTTGGCCGGAGTCATATTCAAGTGGGTGGCGGTATTGATGGTTCTCGGGCTCGGTATGGCCCGGTGGCATCTGCCGCCGCTACCAATGCTGGTGGGATTGCTGGCGGCGACGCTGGCCTTCGTACTGGCCAATCTTCTGAAACGATAAGGTGTCTTTCGTGAGTGAACAGACCGGTTCGGGCGGCCTGAACGAATACATCAAGCACCATTTGACCCACAACACCAGTGAGGTCTTTGGCAGCGAGGCGATGTCGAAGTTCAACTTCGACTCGTGGATCGTGGCTTTGGTGCTCGGTCTCGTGTTCATCCTGTGGTTCGGCCTGGCCGCGCGCAAGGCGACGGCGGGCGTTCCCAGCAAAGGCCAGGCGTTCGTCGAGATCATCCTCGAATTCATCGACGGCCAGGTCAAAGACACCTTCCACGGCGACCGTCGTTCGGTGACGCCGCTGGCGCTGACCATCTTCATGTGGGTCGTGTTCATGAACACGATGGACCTGCTGCCGCTGGATCTGTTCGGCTGGCTGGTGCACGTCACCGCCGGCGCGGAAACGGCGCACCACACGTATTTCCGCGCCGTGCCGACCGCCGACCTCAACACCACTTTCGCGATCTCGGCCTCGGTGTTCTTCATCCTGATCGGCCACGCGGTTTCGGCCAAGGGCGTGGGCGGCTTCGGCAAGGAACTGGTCACCGCGCCGTTCCACGCGCATGGCGTGATGAAGATCGTGCTGGTGCCGGTCAACCTGATCATGAACATCATCGAGTGGCTGGTGAAGCCGGTTTCGCTCGCGATGCGACTGTTCGGCAACATGTACGGCGGCGAGCTGGTGTTCATGCTCATCGCCGGCCTGATGGGAAGCGTCTACACCTTCCTGCCCGGCGTGCTGGCCAACGCGGCATGGGCGATCTTCCACATCCTGATCATCCTGCTGCAGGCCTTCATCTTCATGATCCTCACGGTCGTCTACATCGCAGGCGCCCGCGAAAGCCATTGATTCAAGCCGCCTCACCCGCTGCACCGCCCCTTATTCGTTTTCCCTTCACCGTTTAGCACTACCTCTACCAGGAGAAGCACCATGGAGTTCATCGCCAACGTTCAGGGTCTGACCGCGATCGCGATCGGCATCATCATCGGTCTGGGCGCGCTGGGCGCTTGCCTCGGCATCGCGATCATGGGTTCGAAGTTCCTCGAATCCGCCGCGCGTCAGCCGGAGCTGGTGCCGATGCTGCAGGGCCGTATGTTCCTGCTCGCCGGTCTGATCGACGCCGCGTTCATCATCGGCCTCGCCGTTGCCCTGTTCTTCGCGTTCGCCAACCCGCTGATCGAAGCCGTCAAGCTCGCTGGCGCCGCTGGCTGATCAGGCAGAACCGTGCCCCGACCGGGGCACGATTCGGCAATCCGGGCCGGCGCTAGCCGGCCCAACGTAAGCAACGTCGAGGACCCGTCATGAATCCCAACATGACTTTCTTCGGTCAGATGCTCTCCTTCGCGATCCTCGTATGGTTCACGATGAAGTTCATTTGGCCGCCGCTGAACGCAGCGATCGAAGCGCGCCAGAAGAAGATCGCCGAAGGTCTGGCGAACGCTGAAGGCGCCGAAGTTCTCATCCAGCAGGCCAAGGCGCAGGCGGACGAGATCGTGCGCGAGGCTCGTACCAAGGCCAACGAAGTCATCGACCAGGCTCATCAGCGCGGCAATCAGATCGTCGATCAGGCCAAGACCGATGCGATGGTCGAAGGCACGCGTCTGAAGGCGCTGGCCGATGCCGAAATCGCCGCGGCGGCCGACCGCGCCCGCGAGGATCTGCGCAAGCAGGTGTCCGCGCTGGCCGTGACCGGCGCCGAAAAGCTGCTCAAGCGCGAAATCGACGCCAACGCCCACAAGGCGTTGCTCGACGAGCTCGCCGCAGAAATCTGATCGGGGATAGCCCAACGCGATGAGCCAGAACCTCACCCTCGCCCGTCCGTACGCCCGCGCTGCATTCGCGCTGGCGCGCGAAGCCGGCCGCCCCGGCGACTGGTCGCAGGCGCTCGCCTTTTCGGCGCGCGTTTCGGCCGATCCGCAGGTGCAGTCGCTGCTCGGTCATCCGCAGCTGACCTCCGGCGACGCCGTCGCCCTGGTCGCGATCGATGGCGCGGACGAGTCCGTGCAGCGCTTCCTGGCGCTGCTGGCCGACAACCGCCGTCTGTCGCTGCTGCCGGAAATCTCCGGCATGTTCGAGCAACTGCGCGCCGAAGCCGACCGTGTGGTCAAGGCCAAGGTCACCTCCGCCAGCGATCTGCCCGCGGCCGAACTCGATGCGATCAAGGCCGCGCTGATCAAGCGCTTCGGCCGCCAGGTCGAAGTCGAGACGGCGGTCGACGCATCGCTGATCGGCGGCGCGGTGATCGATGCAGGCGATGTGGTGATCGACGGCTCGCTCAAGGGCAAGCTCGCGCGCCTGCAGACGGCATTGGCCGGTTAACAGCTGGGATTCGGGATTCGGGATTCGGGATTCGCAAAAGCTTCAGCGAATCCCGAATCACAAATCCCTAATCCCGACCAAAAGAAAGCACCCGCGCGTCGCCCCATCGCGATGCAGGACCAAGGAAACGACAATGGCAAGCACCCAGCTCAACCCGTCCGAAATCAGTGAACTGATCAAGACCCGCATCGAGAAGGTCAAGCTGGCCGCCGAAGCGCGCAACGAAGGCACCGTCACCTCGGTCGCCGACGGCATTGTGCGCATCCACGGCCTGGCTGACGTGATGCAGGGCGAAATGATCGAACTGCCGAACAACACCTTCGCACTCGCGCTGAACCTGGAGCGCGACTCGGTCGGCGCCGTGGTGCTGGGCGATTACGAACACCTGGGCGAAGGCGACGTCGCCAAGACCACCGGCCGCATCCTGGAAGTGCCGGTCGGCCGCGAGCTGCTCGGCCGCGTGGTCAACGCGCTCGGCGAGCCGATCGACGGCAAGGGTCCGATCGGCGCGACCCTCAGCGCTCCGGTGGAGCGCGTCGCTCCGGGCGTGTTGTGGCGCAAGTCGGTCGATCAGCCGGTGCAGACCGGTTACAAGACCGTCGATGCCATGATCCCGATCGGCCGCGGCCAGCGCGAGCTGATCATCGGCGACCGTCAGACCGGCAAGACCGCGATGGCGATCGACGCGATCATCAACCAGAAGGGCACCGGCATTAAGTGCATCTACGTCGCGATCGGCCAGAAGGCCAGCTCGATCTCGAACGTGGTGCGCAAGCTGGAAGAAAACGGCGCCCTGGCCCACACCATCGTGGTCGCCGCGACCGCGTCGGAATCGGCCGCGATGCAGTACATCAGCGCCTACTCGGGCTGCACCATGGGCGAGTTCTTCCTCGACCGCGGCGAAGACGCGCTGATCGTGTACGACGATCTGTCCAAGCAGGCCGTGGCCTACCGTCAGATCTCGCTGCTGCTGCGCCGTCCGCCGGGCCGCGAAGCCTACCCGGGCGACGTGTTCTACCTGCACAGCCGCCTGCTCGAGCGCGCCGCCCGCGTGAACGCCGACTACGTCGAGAAGTTCACCAACGGCGAAGTGAAGGGCAAGACCGGTTCGCTGACCGCGCTGCCGATCATCGAAACCCAGGCCGGCGACGTGTCCGCGTTCGTGCCGACCAACGTGATCTCGATCACCGACGGGCAGATCTTCCTGGAAACCGACCTGTTCAACGCCGGCATCCGCCCG
Source organism: Lysobacter gummosus (assembly GCF_001442805.1). NCBI lineage: Bacteria > Pseudomonadati > Pseudomonadota > Gammaproteobacteria > Lysobacterales > Lysobacteraceae > Lysobacter > Lysobacter gummosus. The sequence continues at coordinate 793,190 of NZ_CP011131.1, forward strand.
GCCGTGAACGCCGGTATCTCGGTGTCGCGCGTCGGCGGCGCCGCCCAGACGAAGATCGTCAAGAAGCTCTCCGGCGGCATCCGTATCGCGCTCGCCCAATACCGTGAGCTGGCCGCGTTCGCGCAGTTCGCCTCCGACCTGGACGAAGCCACCCGCAAGCAGCTCGAGCGCGGTCAGCGCGTGACCGAGCTGATGAAGCAGAAGCAGTACGCGCCGATGTCGATCGCGCTGCAGTCGCTGTCGATCTACGCGGTCGATAAGGGCCACATGGACGATGTGCCGGTGAACAAGATCGGCGCGTTCGAAGAGGCGCTGCACGCGCACTTCACCAACACCGCGGGCGAGCTGGTCAACAAGATCAACGCCAGCGGCGATTGGAACGACGAAATCGAAGCCGCCTTCAAGAAGGGCATCGAAGAGTTCAAGCAGACCGGGACCTGGTGATCAAGGCCGGGATTCGTGATTGGGGATTCGGGATTCGGCAGCGCCGAACCCGGTCCCCGCTCTGACGAATCCCGTATCCCCAATCCCCAATCCCACGAGCGGAGCGAGTAATGGCCGGCGGCAGAGAAATCAAAACCAAGATCAAGAGCGTGCAGAACACCCGCAAGGTGACGCGCGCGCTCGAAATGGTCTCGGCTTCCAAGATCCGCAAGGCGCAGGATCGGATGAAGACCTCGCGTCCGTATGCGCGCGTGATCAAGCAGGTGATCGGTCATCTGGCCCAGGCCAACACCGACTACCAGCATCCGTACATGGTCGAGCGCAAGGATCCCAAGCGCGTCGGCTATGTGATCGTGTCCTCCGACCGCGGTCTGGCCGGCGGCCTCAACAACAACCTGTTCCGCAAGCTGCTCGGCGAAATCCGCAAGTGGCAGGAACAGGGCGTCGAGGTCGATGTGGTCACCATCGGTCAGAAGGCCTCGGTGTTCTTCCGCCGCATCAAGGTCAACATGCTGGCCTCGGTCACCCACCTGGGCGACCAGCCGCATCTGGAGCAGCTGGTCGGCGTGATCAAGGTCATGCTCGACGCCTACAGCGGCGGCACCATCGATCGCGTGTTCCTGAGCTACAACGACTTCGTCAACACGATGACCCAGCGCGCGGCGTTCGATCAGCTGCTGCCGCTGCCGGCGCCGGAGACGCAGGTCGCCAAGCACGATTGGGACTACATCTACGAACCCGATGCGCAGACCGTGCTCGACCACGTGCTGACGCGCTACATCGAGTCGCTGGTGTACCAGGCGGTGCTGGAGAACGTGGCGTCCGAGCATGCCGCGCGCATGGTGGCGATGAAGTCGGCCAGCGACAACGCGACCAAGCTGATCGGCACCTTGAACCTGGTCTACAACAAGGCCCGTCAGGCAGCGATCACGCAGGAAATCTCCGAAATCGTCGGCGGCGCCGCGGCGGTTTAAGCCGGGAATGGAGAATCGAGAATAGGGAATCGACAAAAGCAAAGGCTTTTGACTTCCCATTCCCGATTCCCAATTCCCCATTCCCGACAAACGAATCAAACAAAGTTAGCTGGAGTTACAACCATGAGCCAGGGCAAGATCGTTCAGATCATCGGTGCGGTCGTTGACGTCGAGTTCGCGCGCGAGTCGGTGCCGAAGGTGTACGACGCGTTGAAGGTCGAGAACACCGCCATCACCCTCGAAGTGCAGCAGCAGCTCGGCGACGGCATCGTCCGTGCGATCGCGCTGGGCTCCACCGACGGTCTCAAGCGCAATCTGATCGCCACCAACACCGGCCGTCCGGTCGCCGTGCCGGTCGGCGCGGGCACGCTGGGCCGCATCATGAACGTGCTCGGCGAGCCGATCGACGAAGCCGGTCCGATCGACGCCACCGAGCATTGGGAAATCCACCGCGCGGCTCCGGCCTATGCCGACCAGTCCTCGGGCAACGATCTGCTGGAAACCGGCATCAAGGTCATCGACCTGATGTGCCCCTTCGCCAAGGGCGGCAAGGTCGGCCTGTTCGGCGGCGCCGGCGTGGGCAAGACGGTCAACATGCTCGAGCTGATCAACAACATCGCCCGCGCGCACTCGGGTCTGTCGGTGTTCGCCGGCGTCGGCGAGCGCACCCGCGAAGGCAACGACTTCTACCACGAGATGGCCGAAGCTGGCGTCATCCAGCTCGAGAACCTCAAGGACTCGAAGGTCGCGATGGTGTACGGCCAGATGAACGAGCCGCCGGGCAACCGCCTGCGCGTCGCGCTGACCGGCCTGACCATGGCCGAGTACTTCCGCGACGAAAAGGACGCCAGCGGCAAGGGCCGCGACGTGCTGTTCTTCGTCGATAACATCTACCGCTACACCCTGGCAGGCACGGAAGTGTCGGCACTGCTCGGCCGCATGCCGTCGGCGGTGGGCTACCAGCCCACGCTCGCGGAAGAAATGGGCGTGCTGCAGGAACGCATCACCTCGACCAAGACCGGTTCGATCACCTCGATCCAGGCCGTGTACGTGCCCGCGGACGACCTGACCGACCCGTCGCCGGCGACGACCTTCGCCCACCTCGACGCCACCGTCGTGTTGAGCCGCAACATCGCCGCGCTGGGTATCTACCCGGCCGTGGATCCGCTCGACTCGACCTCGCGTCAGCTCGACCCGAACGTGGTCGGCGCCGAGCACTACGACACCGCGCGCCGCGTGCAGTCGACGCTGCAGAAGTACAAAGAGCTCAAGGACATCATCGCGATCCTGGGCATGGACGAGCTGTCGGAAGAGGACAAGACCGCCGTGTCGCGCGCGCGCAAGATCGAGCGCTTCTTCTCGCAGCCGTTCTTCGTCGCGCAGGTGTTCACCGGCGCCGAAGGCAAGTACGTGTCGCTGAAGGACACCATCCGCGGCTTCAAGGGCATCTGCGACGGCGAGTACGATCACCTGCCGGAGCAGGCGTTCTACATGGTCGGCGGCATCGAGGAAGCGGTCGAGAAGGCCAAGAAGATGGGCGTGGGCTAAACCCACGGTTCCCTCTCCCGCGCAGCGGGAGAGGGTTAGGGTGAGGGCGCTGTTGCTCGTTTGACCTAAGTGACGTTCGCGCTTTTGCCCCGTGTGCCCTCACCCCTGCCCTCTCCCGCTTGCGGGAGAGGGGGACAATGAATAGAGGCGTTTTTTTATGGCAACCACGTTCCGTTGCGACATCGTCAGCGCCGAGGAAGAAATCTTCCACGGCGAGGCGACGCTGCTCGTCGCCACCGGCGAGATCGGCGAACTCGGCATCGCGCCGCGTCACGCGCCGCTGATCACGCGCCTGAAGCCGGGCAAGGTCGTGGTGACCCTGCCCAGCGGCGAACAGCTGGATTTCGCCGTGTCCGGCGGCATCCTGGAAGTGCAGCCGCAGGTCGTGACCGTGCTGGCCGACACCGCGATCCGCGCGCAGGACATCGACGAAGCCGCCGTGCGCGCCGCCAAGGAAGAAGCCGAACGCGCGCTGGCCAACCGCGGCCCGCAGATGGACGTCGCCCAGGCTCAGGCCAAGCTCGCCGAAGCGATGGCGCAGCTGCAGGCGCTGGAGCGTCTGCGCAAGAGCATGAAGCACTGAGCCGGCGATACACCGCCGCTTACGAAAACGCCGGCCTCGCGCCGGCGTTTTTCGTTTCAGGCGCGCGCTAGCCGCGACGGCTTCGCGCGGCTAGCGGCGATACACCCAATGCCGCGACACCAGGAACCCGACGCCGGCCAGTATCACCTCGATCACCGGCTTCGCCGCCCACGTCCACTTGAGCCCGGCGTAGGTGTCGATCAGGCTGATCGCGCAGGTGCTGACCAGGGTGGTGCCGAGCCACAGCATCACGAAGCGGCCGAATTGGCGCTTGCCGACCGCGGTGTTCTCGCTGGCGAAGGTGAAGCGGCCGTTGAGCCAGAACCCCAGCATCGCGCCGCTGATGCGGCCGGCGAGATTGGCCGCTTCCACCGGCATGCCCAGATGGCTCAGGCCGACCATCACGCTCCAGTCCACGCAGTACTGCAGCGCGCCGAAGATCAGGTAGTTGCGGCCCTGCCGGGACAGGCTCACGCGCGCGCCCCGGCGGCCGGACGCGGCGGCGGGCATGGCGGAAGCGGGCGCGATGGCAGGACGGGGGCGGCTACGGTCATGGCCGTATTCTAGCCAGACGCTCCACGGCAGACCCTGTACCATCGCGCGATCCGGATATCGAGAGTGGCGGTAGTGCGCAGCGCGGTACTGATCCCCTGCTACAACGAAGCGCGCACGGTGGCCAAGGTCGTCGCCGATTTCCGCCGCGCGCTGCCGCAGGCCGACATCTGGGTGTTCGACAACGCCAGCACCGACGGCACCGCCGAACTGGCGCGCCAGGCCGGCGCGCAGGTGTACCGGGTGTCGGCCAAGGGCAAGGGCAACGTGGTGCGGGCGATGTTCCGCGAGGTCGAGGCCGACGTCTATCTGATGGTCGACGGCGACGACACTTATCCTGCCGACCACGCCGGCGAATTGCTCGAAGACATCATCGAAGGCCGCGCCGACATGGTCGTGGGCACGCGCCTGGAACAGCACGACAGCGCCTCGTTCCGGCGCTTCCACGGCTTCGGCAACAAGCTGGTGCGCTGGAGCATCGGCCGTTTGTTCGGTCAGCCGGTGCGCGACGTGCTTTCGGGTTACCGCGCGTTCTCGCGCCGCTTCGTCAAATCCATGCCGGTGCTCTCGCGCGGCTTCGAAATCGAAACCGAGATGACCGTGTTCGCGATGGCGAACGCCTTCGTGCTGAGCGAGCGCACCGTGCCTTACGGCGTGCGCCCGGAAGGCAGCGAATCCAAGCTCAGCACCTTCCGCGACGGTTTCCGCGTGCTGCGCACCATCGGTTTTCTCTACAAGGACCTGCGCCCGCTGCTGTTCTTCGGCAGCGCCGCATTGCTGGCCGGACTGGCCAGCCTGGGTTTCGGCGCCTTCGTGTTCCACGAGTTCAGCCTGACCGGCGAAGTCAGCCATCCCTCGACCGCGGTGCTCGCCGCGGCCTTGGCGCTGACCGCGTTCATCCTGCTCGCCACCGGATTGATCCTGGATACGGTGAATCGGCGCTCGAACGAAATCCTGCGGCTGATTACCGACCAAGTGGTGCATCGCAAGTCGGAGTAAGCCTCGCGCGTGTCGCGGTTCCGCGTGCGCAGAGCGGCGCCGTCGCGCGATCGAATCGCGACGACGGCCGGCGGTCATGCACCCATCACTGCAGCGGCGGCGAGTCCTATTTCCCCGCCACGCAAATCGGCGCGAACGGCGCGCGCGCCAGCGGGCACAGTTCGATCTCGGCCAGGCTGTCTGCGACCGGCAGGCAGGCGCCGCCGACGCTGAGGCCGTACAGCGCCATGCGTTCGGCGGCGGGGTGATCCACGCGCACCGGGCGCAGCAGCCACAACGGGCCGGGGTGGGTCGCGACGGTGCGCTCCACGCGTTCTTGCAGGCGCGTGCAGCGCTGCGGGTCCATGAAGTTGTTGCGGATCGCCATCGCCGGCACCTCGCGCGGCAGGAAGGCGACGGCGTGCGCGATCGGATTCTCGGTGCTGGTCAGCACGATGCTGCCCTGGGGCAAGGCCGGGAAGGTCACCTCGATCATCGGCGAGCGGAACGGGTCGCGGCCCCAGTTGGGATGCTTGGTCGGCGCGATCACCAGCACCATCGCGATCAGCATCGCGGTGCGGGTCCAGCGCTGGGCGAACAGCATCGACACGACGCCGACGATCAGCAGCGAGAACAGCAGTTCCAGCGGCATCAGGTAGCGGTAGATGCCGTAGAAGGTCAGCCAGGAGAAATAGCCGACCGCGACGAAGGCCAGCAGCGGCCAGCGCAGCGCGGCGGCGTTTTGCTCGGCGGCGATGAGTTCGGGATCGGCCTGCGCCGGGCCTGGAACGGCCTGCGCCGCCTCGATGCGGCGATCGCGGCGCAGCCACAGCCACGCCGCGAGCGCGCACAGGCCCAGCAGCACGCGCGGGTCGGCCAGCAGCGGTTCGGAGAAGTCGCGGCTGCGGCGCAGCAGGCGCAGCGGCGCGTCGAGGACCTCGACCGCGCTCTCGGGCAGATAGCGCTTATCGCGCCAGGAATCGGCGATGGTGTCGGGCGACAGGAACCATTGATTGAAATACGGGAACAGCGGATTGCCGTGGTGCTGCCACAGGTACCAGCCCCACGGCCCCCAGCACAGCGCGGCGGCGACGCCGCCGCCGACTGCCAGCGCGCCGATGCGCAGCGGCAGTTGCCGCACCGGCCCGGCCACCGCGGCCGCGGCGATGAAGCCCAGGCAATAGGTCACGCCGGTCAGCTTGAAGCCGGCGGCGGCGCCGGCCATCAGCCCGATCGGCAGCCAGGTCGCGACCGGCCCGCGCCGCTGCTGCGACTGCGCCAGCCACAGCAGCGCGCCGAGCATGAACGCGGCGACGATATGGTCGTTGAAGATCGCCGCCGTGCCCGGATAAACCGCCGCGCCGGTGATCGCCACGAAACCGGCGATCCAGGTGCGCGCGCGGCTGCGCTGCGCCGGCATCAGCGTGTCCAGCAGGCGCAGGCCGAAATACAGCGCCAGCAGGCTGGGAATCGCCAGCCAGATCGCGATCGGCACGCCGCCCAGGCCGGCGCGGACCATCAGCGCGAAGGGGATATCGACGATCGGGTTGTGCCAGCTCTGCAGCTGCGCCGGCGCGATGTCGCCCGCCAGCCGGCCTTCCAGCCATGCCAACGGCGTATACAGGTGATAGTTACGCAGATCCCAGTTCGCGTCCTGGCGCAGCGCGATGGTGGCGATCGCGGTGAAGAATAGGGCGACCAGCGCGGCGGTCCGCCGGGAAGCGCGCTCAGCGGGCATGCATAGTCCTGAGTAAGGCAGTTGGTAAGATTCGGCCCTGACGGGGGGCCCACGTCAAGCAACCGAATGTAAGGAAGGTTTCATACATGGCTCATGAGTCGATGAACCAGTTGCACATCGTCATTCTCGCCGCAGGCGAGGGCAAGCGCATGAAGTCGGCGACGGCCAAGGTGCTGCAGAAGATCGCCGGCCGGCCGATGCTGGCCCAGGTGATCGACACCGCGCGCGCGCTGCGCCCGGTTGGCATCCACGTCGTTTACGGCCACGGCGGCGAACAGGTGCGGCAGGCCTTCCAGGACCAGCCGGATCTGCATTGGGCCGAACAGGCGCAGCGCCTGGGCACCGGTCATGCCGTCCAGCAGGCGATGCCGGGCGTGCCGCAGGACGCGCGGGTGCTGGTGCTGTACGGCGATGTCCCGCTGATTACCGCGCAGACTTTGCAGTCGCTGCTGGACTCGCCGGGGCGTCTGGCGGTGTTGGTGGCCGACCTGGACGATCCCAGCGGCTACGGCCGCATCGTGCGCGATCCCGAAGGCCGGGTCGGCAGCATCGTCGAGCACAAGGACGCCAGCGAGGAACAGCGCGAGATCCGCACCGTCAACACCGGCATCCTGGTCGCCGACGGCGAACCGCTGCGGCGCTGGCTGGACCGGCTGGGCAACGACAACGCGCAGGGCGAGTACTACCTCACCGACGTGTTCGCCGCCGCCGCCGCCGAATACAGCCCGGCGGAAATGGTCCACGTGGCCGATCCGATCGAAGTCGAAGGCGCCAACGATCCCTGGCAGCTGGCCCAGCTAGAACGCGCGTACCAGCGCCGCGCCGCGCGTGCGCTGTGCGTGCAGGGAGCGCGCCTGGCCGATCCGGCGCGTTTCGACCAGCGCGGCGATGTCCGCGTCGGCCAGGACGTGGAGATCGATGTCGACGTCGTGCTGGAAGGCACGGTGGAACTCGGCGACGGCGTGATCATCGGGCCGTTCTGCCGGCTCAAGGACGTCAAGCTCGGCGCCGGCACCTTGGTGCGCGCGCATTGCGATCTCGACGGCGTGGTGGTCGAAGGCGCGGCGCAGATCGGCCCGTATTCGCGCCTGCGTCCGGGTACCGTGCTCGCCGACGGCGCGCACGTGGGCAATTTCGTCGAGACCAAGAACGCGAAGATCGGCGTGGGCAGCAAGGCCAACCATCTGACCTATCTGGGCGACGCGGTGATCGGCGCGGGCGTCAACGTCGGCGCCGGCACCATCACCTGCAATTACGACGGCGTGAACAAGTCGGTGACCACGATCGAGGACGGCGCTTTCATCGGCTCCAATTCCTCGCTGGTGGCGCCGGTGACGATCGGCAGCAACGCGACCATCGCCGCCGGCTCGGTCATCACCAAGCCGGCGCCGGCGGATCAGCTGACCGTGGCGCGCGCGCACCAGACCACGGTGGAAGGCTGGAAGCGGCCGGTCAAGAAAAAGCCGCAGGGCTGAGCGGCGGCGGGGCGCGAGGCTCCGGGCAAACCGTTCGTTGCGAAGACTCGGGACGCCGATCGGCGTCCCGAGTTTCTGATACGCCCCGGCGATGTCGCGGTGGGGCCGATCATCGAACACTTACGAACCGATGCCTTGCCTTTCGGCGAGCGCGATCAGGGAACGTAGGTCACCGTCTCGGTCGAGCCCACCTGCGCCTTGACGATCTGCGTGTAGTAGGCGGCGGCCGTGGTGGTGTCGAGGAAAGCGTTCGGCGCCCAGATCATCACGCCTTGATAGCCGTTGCTGGACACGCTGCCGGCGATCGTTCCGGCTTGCGAGGCCGAACTGAACTGCGGCGAGATGCCCAGGAACAGGTTGCTCTTCAGCATGCCGTAGCCGACATAGGGCGCGAGATAGCTGACGCTGCCGCCGTAGGTCATCTCATAGCCTTCGGTGAGCTGCGTGGCCGCGTTGGTGGGCGCGCTGAAATACTGCGAGTCCGACCACAGCGCCTTGCTCAAGGTCTTGCCGGAAAAATACGGGTTGGCGCGGATCGCCTTGAGCACGTTATAGAACGCGGTCGCGTTGCCGGAACAGGTGGAGTATTCGTCATCGACGCTGATGCCGTTGAGGTCGTACTTCACCACTTCGGCCACCATCGCGTTGCCGAGCTTGGTCGCGGCCTTGGTGGTCATGTTGCACGACCAGCCCGCGTTCTGGTGATTGCCCAGGTACGAGATCTGGACCTTGATCCCCTTCTGCTGCAACTCCCGCACGATGTCGATGTTGTCGTTCAGGATCGCGCTCATCTGCGAGTTGTAGTACAGCACGGGCGAGTTGGGCGTGCTGCCGTTGATGTTGGCGGCGAACAGCACCAGGTCGGAGAAGAACGGCTTGCCGGTGCTTGTGACGACATAGTGCCCGACGTCTTTCACGTCCTGCGGCGATGGATTGTTCAGGAATACGACGTTGCGCGCGCAAGCCGCGAAACTTGCAAGGAATGCCATTAGACCGGCGGCCAAAAGCGTAGATTTGCGAAGCATTGGCGAATCTCCTGTTCTGTTTTTTGGAAAAAACATTCGATTTGACGGGCGCGAACGTCCTGTCGCGATTGAGGTTCACGACCCTCCTGTCTAGAAACGGAGACGAAGGCCACTCCCCTACATCGACGATCGTAGATTCAATGCTTCGCGCGCGATGCGATCACGTGCGCAACTTCGCCGCGATACCAAGGGGCGCTTACCCGGCCATTGCGGCGAGGTGGATACGGGCGGCATCGCCCGCGACTGCGATGCAGTGAATGCACGGCGCCATCGCTTATCGATTGCGATATCGCGCAGGCCGCGCGTCGAACATCGCTGCATCGCCCATACGCAAAAAAAAGCGCTGCGCGCCGCGATCGAAACCGCGGCGCGCAGCGCGATGGATCGAACCTCCGCGATCGCGGAGGTTCGCCTTGCCTCAGCGCGTACCGCCGCCGGCCAGCAACTGCTCGCCGGTGAGCCAGTACGAATCGTCCGAGGCCAGGAACACCGCGATCGACGCGATGTCGTTGGGCTGGCCGATGCGGCCCAGCGGCGTCTGTCCGACCGCCCAGGTTTCGAAGTCCGAACCGATGAAGCCGGCCGACACCGTGCCCTCGGTTTCGATCATGCCCGGGTTGAGCGAATTGACCCGGATCTTGCGCGGGCCCAGTTCGCGCGAAAGCACGCCGGTGATCGCGTCCACCGCGCCCTTGGTGCCGGTGTAGACCGCGCTGTCGGCGGGCGTGATGCGGCTGACGACCGAGCCGATGTTGATGATGCTGGCGCCTTCGCCCAGATGCGGCGACGCCGCCTGGGTGGTCAGCAGCAGGCCGAGCACGTTGACGTTGAACTGCTGGTGGAAGTGTTCTTCCGTGATTTCCGCCAGCGGCGCGAACGCGTAGACACCGGAGTTGTTGACCAGGGTATCGAGACGGCCGAACTGCTTGATCGTGGCATCGACGATGGCCTTGGCGTCGGCGGCCTTGGACACGTCGCCCTGCACGGCGATGGCCTTGCCGCCGGCCGCTTCGATGGCCGCGACCACGGCGTCGGCGCCGGCCTTGCTGGAGGCGTAGTTGACCGCGACCGACGCGCCCTGCGCGGCCAGCGATTTGGCGATGGCCGCGCCGATGCCCTTGGATGCGCCGGTGACCAGGGCGACCTTGCCTGCGAGTTTGTTGCTCATGACGGTTGATTCCTGTGGGGGTGGGTGAAGTGGGGTTAAATTCCAATGGTTCAAAACATATGAACTATTGAACTAGAAATCAAGGGCCGATAAGATGGCGCCATGAAACCGCTGGTGCACCCCTCGATCGAGGACATCACCGTGGAGGGCGTTCTCCACGCACTGTCCGACCCCGTGCGCGCGGCGATCTATGCCCAGATCGCCGGGTCGGCCTGCGCCATGAACTGCTCGAACTTCCTGCAGATCAGCGACCGCGACATCCCCAAGTCCACGCTGTCCCTGCATTTTCGCGCCTTGCGCGAGGCCGGGTTGATCCGCAGCGAGCGCCGCGGGGTGGAGATGCACAACACCACGCGTTGCGCCGATATCGAACAGCGCTTCCCCGGATTGCTGCCGGCGATCCTGCAGGCGCACGCCGCGCAATCGGCCGAGCGCGCGCGCGCGGCCAAGCGCCGCCAGAGCGCGGCGAAAAAAGCCGGCTGATCAGGCGAAGGGGTGAGCGGCGCGGAGCGGTCCGCTCCGGCTCGCGATCAATCCGGCAACACCATCGACACGCACAGGCCGCCGCCGTCGCGATTGAGCAGGGCGATGCGGCCGCCGTGCGCTTCGGCGATCTCGCGCGCCAGCGCCAGTCCCAGGCCGGTGCCGTTGCGCTTGGTCGAATAGAACGGCAGCAGCGCGTTGGATAGCACCGCATCGTTCATGCCGGTGCCGCGATCGAGAATGTCGATGCGCCAGGCATCCTGCACTCGCCGCAACTGCAGCCGCACTTCATCGGCCGGCGATCCGGATTCGTGCGCGTTCTTGAGCAGATTGATCAGGCACTGTTCGAGCTGGGCCACGTCCACCCGCGCGATCGCGTCGCCCTGCACGCCGTCGTAGGCGAAATCCACCTGGCTGCGCAGTTGTTCGACGAAGCGCGACCATTCGATCGGCTCCAGCCGCGGCGAGGGCAGCTTGGCGAAACGCGCGTAGTCGCGGATGAAGCCTTCCAGATGGCGCGCGCGTTCTTCGATGGTCTTCAGGGCGGTCGGCAACCGTTCGTACTGGCCACGCCGCACCAGCTCGGCGCCGGAATGGGCGAGCGAGGCGATCGGCGCCAGCGAGTTGTTGAGCTCGTGGCTGATCACCCGGATCACTTTCTTCCAGGTCTGCACTTCCTGCCGGCGCAGTTCCGCGGTGAGCTGGCGCAGCAGCACCAGTTCGTGGGCGCGGCCGTTGAGACGGAAGATGCGCCGCGACAGGTGGTAGATCTCTTCGTTCTCGATATCGCCGACGCTGAACATGCCGTCGCCGCCGCGTTCGATGGCTTCCTGCATCGGCACCGGCGCGCGCGACAACAGCTCGCGGAAATCCTGCCCTTCCAGTCTGCGGCCTTCGCCGAGCATCTTGCGCGCGGCCAGATTGCCGTGGACGATGCGCCGCGACGGATCGACCAGCATCATCGCCACCGGCGTGTTCTGCACCATCGTGTCGAGCAGCAGTTCGCGCTGCACCAGACTCAGACGTTGTTCGCGCAGCGCGTCGCCCAGGCGGTTGTGGCTGGCGACCAGCTCGCCCAGATCGCCCTTGCCGGACCAGTTGAAGCTGATCGAATAATCGCCGTCGCGATAACTGGCGACCGAGCCGGCCAGGGCGCGGAACAGCGAATTCATCGGCGCGAACGCGCGCCGCACCTGATAGACCAGCAGCGGCGCCAGCACCGCCAGCACGATCGCCAACGCCAGCCACGGCCGCGCCAGATACTGCGACAGCCACAAGGTCGCCGCCGCGCCGACCGCGAGATAGGCCAGCGCGATCGCACTGAACACCAGACTCAAGGGTAGCCGGCGCATGATCGCTCCTCAGTCGCGCTTGATGCCGAGCCGTTCCAGGCGACGGTACAGCGCCTGGCGCGACAGCCCCAACTCGCTCGCGGCCTGGGCCAGCACGCCGCCGGCGCGTTCGAGCGCGGCTTCGATGCTGGCGCGGTCGAGTTCGTCGCCGCCGTTGCCGGCCGCGGCCGTCGGCGCGGGCGCCGCCGGCAGGCCGAGATCGGCCGCGCCGATGCTGTCGCCGCGCGCCAGCAACGCCGCGCGTTGCAAAGTGTTGCGCAGCTCGCGCACGTTGCCGGGCCAGTGATGGGCCAGCAGCGCGCGCTCGGCGTCTTCGCCCAGGCGCTTGCCGGCGGCCAGCGGGTTGTCGCGCAGGAAGAAGCGCGCCAGCGGCAACACGTCGTCGCGGCGGTCGGCCAGCGGCGGCAGATCGATCTGGATGGTGTTGAGGCGGTAATAAAGGTCTTCGCGAAAGCGGCCGTCGCGGATCATCGCCGGCAGATCGGCATTGGTCGCGCTGATCACCCGCACCTTGACCTGACGTTCGCGATTGGAACCCAGACGCTCGAAGCGGCCGGTTTCCAGCACGCGCAGCAGTTTCATCTGTCCGGCCGGTGGCAGGTTGCCGATTTCGTCCAGAAACAAGGTGCCGCCGTCGGCGGCTTCGAACTTGCCCTCGCGCATCTTGTTGGCGCCGGTGTAGGCGCCGGCATCCGCGCCGAATAGTTCCGCTTCGATCAGTTCGGTGGGCAGCGCGCCGCAGTTCAAGGTCACGAACGGGCCGGCCTTGACCGCGGAGTTGGCCTGGACGATCTCGGCGATCTTTTCCTTGCCGGCGCCGTTGGGCCCGGTGATCAGCACCGGCACGTCGGCGCGGGCGACATGGCAGGCCAACTCGATCACCCGCGCCAGCGGCTCGGAGCCGAACACCAGGCCGCGCAGGTCGTAGCGCGCTTCCAGTTCGCGATGAGCGCGGCGGCGTTGTTCGTGCAAGCGCGAGACTTCGCGCGTGCTGTTGCTCAGTTCGAGCAGGTTCTCGACGCTGGCGAGCAGCTTCTGATCGTCCCAGGGCTTGGCCAGGTAATCGGCGGCGCCGGCCTTGGCCAGATCCACCGCGATGTCCAGGTGCGTCCACGCGGTCAGCAGAATGATCGGCAGGTCCGGATAGCGCGCGCGGATCGCGCGGAACAGCCCCACGCCTTCTTCGCCGGAGGTGGTGTCGGCGGTGAAGTTCATGTCCTGCAGCACCAGGCCGATGTCCTCGCCGGCGAGCCGCTCCAGGCCTTCCTCGGGCGATTGCGCGGTGACCACCTGGATCTCGCGCAAACCGAACAGAAGATCCAGCGCGGTGCCGACCGCCGGGTTGTCGTCGATGACCAGGACCGTGCGCATCAGAGTTCCGTTGTGATGAAAGAGCGCAATGCCCGCGATTGCGCCGTGCCGAGTATGCCAGCGGCGAAGCGGGGCGGCGAATCGCCGGCGCGGCGGCGACGCCCGTCGCGATGGGCAAACAGGCCTCGCGCGCTCACGGTGCGCTTACTTCGCGGCCTTGGCCGCGGCGCCGCGCTGGGTCGCCGCGATCCACGCATCGATCCGCGTTTCCAGCTCGCGCAGCGGCAAGGCGCCGCCGCCGAGGATCTGGTCGTGGAAGACGCGGCGGTCGAAGCGCTTGCCCAGCTTGGCCTGCGCCCGCGCGCGCAGCTCGCGGATTTTCAGCTGACCCATCTTGTACGCCAGGGCTTGGCCGGGCCAGGCGATGTAGCGATCGGCCTCGGCCTGGATATTGGGTTCTTCCATGTCCGAGTGATCGCGCATCCACTGCACCATCTGCTCGCGGGTCCAGCGCTTGTAGTGGACGCCGGTGTCGAGCACCAGACGATTGGCGCGGATCAGTTCCTGCGAGAGCCGGCCGAAATCGCTGTACGGGTCCTGGTAGAACCCGACTTCCTTCCCCAGGTCTTCCGAATACAGGCCCCAGCCTTCGATGAAAGCGGTCTGGCCGAGCAGGGTGCGGAATTTCGGCAGCTCCGGCAGCGCGCGCGACATCGACAATTGCAGGTGATGGCCGGGCACGCCTTCGTGATAGGCGACCGCCTCGATGGTGGTCAGCAGGCGCTTTTCGGGTTCGCCGGTGTTGACCGTGATCAGGCCCGGCCGCTTGCCGTCCGGCGTGCCGGCCATGTACTGCGCGGCCGAGGCTTCCTTCTCGCGCCAGGCTTCCACCGACTGCACCTGCACCTGGGTGGTCGGCAGGGTGGCGAACAGTTCCGGCAGCTTGGTTTCCATCTTCGCCAGATACTCGCGATACAGATCGAGAATCTGCTCGCGCGAGGTCGCATGGCGTTTGGGATCGGCGGCGACGGCCTCGCGCATGGACTTCAGGTCGGCGTAGCCCAGCGTCTTCGCGATGCGAGTCTGCTCTTTCTCGATCCGGGTCACTTCGCTCAGGCCCAGCTGGTGAATCTTCTCGGGCGAGGTCGAGGAGGTGGTGAACTGCTCGATCGCATAGCGGTACAGGCCTTCGCCGCCGGGCAGCGACCACACGCCGTACTGCTCGCGGCCTTGCGGCGCGTATTCCTTGCTGACGAACTCGGCCAGCTGGCGATAGGCCGGACGCACCTGCTGATCGACCGCCTCCAGGATCTGCTTGCGCAGACGTTCGCGCTCGGCCGCCGGCACGCTGTCGGGGAATTTCTTCAGCGAGGCGGCGAACACGTTGTCCTCGCCGGCGGCGTCGGCGATGCCGTTGCACTGCGCGGCGACCTTGTCGAGCAGGTAGTGCGGCTGCATCAGCCCGTCCTTGGCGCCCTGCCGCGCGACTTGCGTGACCTGATCGAGGATGCGCGGAATCTCGCGCAGACGCTTGAGGTAGTCGTCGTACTGCTGGGTGTCGTTGAACGGGAAGGCCTTGACCATGATGGTCAGGATCAGGTGCGTGCCGTTGAACTGGTCCAGCGGCATTTCATGGATCTTGAGTGCGTAGCCCTGCAGATCGTTCTCCAGCCAGCGCACCATCAGCCGGTGATTGAGCAGATCGCTTTCCGGGAAACCGCGCGTGTCCACGGCCTTGAAGCGCGCCAGCAGCGCGCGCGTGGCCTCGTTGTGGCGCTGTGCGCCGGCCAGCGAGAAATCGCTCCAGGCATCGTTGTAACGGTAGTCGCCGAAGAAGCTGGCCTGCTCGGGCAGCTCGCGCATCAAGCCTTCCCACTGCTCGTCCACCAGCGCGTTGAAGGCTTTCAGGCGAGTAGCGACATCGGTGGCGCCGTCCTTGGCGCTGGCCGCGACGGCGGCGGGCGCGGCCGCGGACGGCTTCGCCGCGTGCGCGGCCGACAAACAGGCCGCGCCGATCAGCGCCGCGGACAGAACGGCGATGCGGGCAGGGGCGCGATGCGGGAACGAAGGGCTCATGGTGATCTCCGTAGTGTCGGTCGGGGACGAAGCCGGTCGCGTCGTCCCGATCCCGTCCGGTCGTCCGGACAGGGGGCAAGTAAACAGATACGGCGAAGGCGGCATCGGTGGCGCAGCTTGCCTGAATCCGCGCGGCGCCAGCAGCTGACTTTTGGGACAGGCGCGCGAGCGGCGATGTGAGATGTAACCGCGATGCGGCCGCGGCGAACGCCGCCCGCGACCGGGTCGGGGCCCGGCCGCGAGCGCGTCCGATCAGGCCGAACGCGTCGCCAGCGCCGGCGGCACCATCGCGGCGCGGCGCGCCGGCCCGTACACCGCGAACTGGCCCAGCAGCCACAGGCACAGCGCGCCCATCGGCAGGTACACGGCCGGCAGCCGCGGCAGTTCGTAATACTTCATCAGCGCCAGATTGATCGCGAACGCCAGCGCCATGCCCAGGACGATGCCGATGCTGGTCAGCAGGAAGTTCTCGGTCTGGAAGTAGCGCAGGATCTGCCCGCGGGTCGCGCCGAGCGCGCGCCGCACGCCGATCTGCTTGGTGCGTTGCTGGACCCAGAAGCTGGCCAGGCCGACGATGCCCAGCGCGGTCACGATCAGCAGGGCGATGCACACCGCGCTGAGCAGCCAGACCATCGATCGGTCGGTCTGCTTGTACTTGTCGCTCATGTGTTCGATGGTGTCGTTCTTCTCGCTGAGTATGCGCAGCGGTCCGTTCCTGGACAGGGCCTGGCTGGCGGCCTTGAATATTTCCTGGCGGCGTTCGGGATCCACGCGCAGCAGATACAGACCGTTGTTGTAGCTCATCTCGAACGGGTAGATCATCGAATTGCCGGCGGTGCTTAGGCCGTTGCTCTCGTTCGGGCGCAGCAGGTGCTCGACCACGCCGACCACCGGGATCGGATCGTCGCCCCAGGTATAGACGTTCTTCCCGATCGGGTCCTGCCCGGGGAACAGCTGCTCGGCCAGGGCGCGGCTGATGATCGTCGCGGGAATGGAGCTCTTCGCGTCGGGCTTGTTGAACTCATCGAAGTTGATGACTTCATCGGGCTTGAAGTTGCGCCCGGCCACCAACTTCAGGCCCAGGGTCTCGACGAATTGCGCATCGGCCATGTAGTTGGAGGCATTGGCCGTCGGCAACTTCTGTTCGGCGGTCAGGCGCACGCCGGTATTCCACGACGAATCGCCGTAGCGCACCTGATTGGAGACAGTCACGGCCTTGACGCCGGGCAGACCGCGCAGCATCGCCAGGTCGGAGCGGGTGAGCGCGGAGCTGTCGCCTTTTTCGTTGATGCCGTTGATCTCGATGCGCAGCAGTTCGTTCTCGACCATGCCGCTGGGCCGCTGCATGCGCGCGATGCGGCTCTGGATCAGGAACACGGCGTTGCAGATGATCGCGCAGGTCAGCGCGACCTCGAACACGATCAGCGCGGCGGCGGTCTTGTGCCGGCGCAACGTGGTCAGGATGGGAAGAATGTCCATGGGCGGCCTCACTGACTCTTGAGCTGGATCGCGGGCGTCACCTGGCAGGCGCGCCAGGCGGGCAGCAGCCCGGCCAGCACGCTCGCGACGACGGCGAGGACGAAGGTGGTGAACAACATGGTCGGATCGAGATGGGCCAGCGAGGCGTAGTTCACCGGTTGCTGGCGCACCGCCCACAAGCCGAACTGCGCCAACCCCAGCCCGAGCAATCCACCTGCCAGACCGACCGTGCCGGCTTCGACCAGACACTGGGCGAAGATCGCGCGCCGGGTCGCGCCGAGCGCGCGGCGCACGCCGATTTCGCCCGAGCGGCGCAGGAACTTGGCCAGCAGCAAACCGACGGTGTTGAGCAGGCATACCAGCAGGAAGCCGAACGCCAGCCACACTTGCAGGCGCACGTCGCTCGGCACCACCCCCTTGTAGTCCAGCCATTGCATCACGCTGTCGAGCCCGGGTTCGCCCGGACGCTCGAAGCGGCCGGCGCTGCGTTGCTGGGCGGCGTAGTTGCTGAGGTAACGGCGGTAGTCGGCGACTTTCTCCGGCGTGCGCAGCTCGACCCAGTACTGTATCCAGGCGCACTTGGCGTTGAGGCCGCGGCTGCCTTCGGCATCGTCGCCCGAACCCCAGCAATCGATGGTGCCTTGCGCGGTCATCTTCAGATCGCGCGTGGTCGAGAACGGCAGGAACAGTTTTTCCGGCTCGCCGAAGCCGCGCGTGATGCTGAGGTCGTAGAACGTCGGCTGCGGATTCCACTGCCTGGTCACGCCGATGATGCGGAACTCGGTCTTGTCCAGCCACAGCGACTTGCCGACGTTGTCGCCGCCGCCGAACAATTTCATGTTCAGATCCGGACCGATCACCGCCACACGCGCGCGGCCGGCGTCTTCTTCGGCGGTCCAGGCGCGGCCGTACTGCATCGGCACCTCGAACATCGGGAAGAAATCCGCCGAGGTGAAGCGCGTGTCCTGGCGGAACGGCGGCAAACCGTCGCGGCGCGGCTCGATGGCGACGCTGCCGCTGGTCATCATGGCCTGCCGGTCGGCGCGCTTTTCGCGCAACAAGGTTTCGGCATCGAAGCGGGTGACCAACTCGTGCGGCTTGTCGCCGGGGGTGTAGGTGTTCGCCGGCCGCGGATCGAAGCGCGGATAAAACAAGTGCTGGCTCTTGCCCGGCAGCGGATCTCCGGAGAGCACGTAGAACACGGTCAGCGTGGTCATGGCCGCGCCGATGCCGAGCGCGATGGCCAACACCATCAAGGTGGTCAGCACCATGTTGCGCTTGAAGCTGCGCAAGGCGAGTTGGACGTAATAGGCGAACTGGCTGTTGCCGGACATGTTCGCGACCTCAGGCGGTGGTGGTGTCGGCGGCCGCGGGCTCGGCCGACATCGGCGCGCGGATCAGACTGGGCTCGGCGCGGAAATCGGTCGCCATGCCATCGACGATGTGCACGTTGCGCTGCGCGCGCGCGGCCAGTTCCGGATCGTGGGTGACCATGATGATGGTGGTGCCCTGGGCGTTGATCTCTTCGAGCAGCTCCATCACCCCACGGGCCATCTGCGAGTCGAGGTTGCCGGTGGGTTCGTCGGCCAGCAGCAGGCGCGGCGAACCGGCCAGGGCGCGCGCGATCGCGGCGCGCTGCTGCTGGCCGCCGGACAGCTCGGTCGGGTAGTGGCGCATGCGCGAGCCCAGGCCGACCTGGGTCAGCGCCTGTTCGATGCGCTGCTTGCGTTCGGCCGCGGGCATGCGCCGGTAGCGCAGCGGCACGTCGCAGTTGTCGAACAGGTTGAGGTCGGGAATCAGGTTGAAGCTTTGGAAGATGAAGCCGATCTTCTGGTTGCGCAGACGCGAGCGGGCGTCGTCGGACAGGCCGCTGACGTCCTCGCCGTCGAGCTTGTATTCGCCGCCGCTGAAGGTTTCCAGCAGGCCGGCGATGTTGAGGAAGGTGGTCTTGCCCGAGCCCGACGGCCCGGTCACCGCGACGAACTCGCCGGTGCGCACGTGCAGATCCAGCGAGCGCAGGGCATGGGTTTCGACGAGTTCGGTGCGATAGACCTTGGTGACCTGGCGCATGTCGAGCATTGGAGAGTTTCCTTGCGGGGAATGGTGAATTTATTCGGATTCGTCGAGGCTGCGTTGTTTTTTGCTCGTCATTCCCGCGAAGGCGGAAATCCAGCGACTTCAAAGTTCTGCCTGGGTAAGTCGCTGGATCCCCGCCTTCGCGGGGATGACGAGCTAAAGCAGAAGCGGGAAGCGCATGGTCGAATCGATCACTCAGCGAACCGCAAACATCGGCAGCGCGCAAGCGGTCAGGTAACGGCCCAGACGGGAATTGCGGCGCGCCGCTTCGTTGTTGGCACTGCGGCCGTTGCCGGCATCGCGGGCTTGATCGAAATCGATCAGCTGATGCAGGCGCAGCGGGACCGCGTCGGCCAGCTGCTGGGCGTTCCACTGCGGGGCGAAGTCATAGGCGTTGTTGGCAGCGTTCATGATCGTTCTCGGTAGATAAGGGCGGTTCGAATGTGGGTGGGGCGAGCGTTCTGCGCCTGGCTCGTCATTCCCGCGAAAGCGGAACCCGTTTGCGCGGGAATGACGAGCTCAGGCGGCAGCGGGCCTGCGGGTCGCGCGGATCACTTAGCGAACCGCGAACATCGGCAGCGCGCAGGCGGTCAGGTAGCGGCCCAGACGGGAATTGCGGCGCACCGCTTCGCTGTTGGCGCTACGGGTGTTGTCGGCATCGCGGGCCTGATCGAAATCGATCAGCTGATGCAGGCGCAGCGGGACCGCGTCGGCCAGCTGCTGGGCGTTCCACTGCGGGGCGAAGTCGTAGGCGTTGTCGGCAGTGTTCATGATCATTCTCCAGAGATACGGGCGGTTTGGGCGTTGGCGAACTGGTCGCTGCCGGAGACGACGATGCGGTCTCCCGGCTGCAGGCCTTCGAGGATTTGCACATTGCTCAGGCTGCTGGCGCCGGTGCGGATCGGGCGACGCGTGGCGATGCCGTTGTTGACGACGTAGGCGCTGGTGCCGCCGGACTGTTCCAGGAACGGTCCGCGTTCGACGATCAGCGTGTCGCGACGGGTGTCGAGCACGATGCGCGCGCTCAGGCGCTGGCTCTGGCGCAGGCCCGGCGGCTGCTTGTCCTTGAAGCGCAGACGGCTGACCACTTCGCCGTTGACCACTTCCGGCGACACCGCCGAGATCTGCGCGGCGAAGGGTTCGCCGTTGCCGTTGGTGATCTGCGCCGGAATGCCGATGGCCAGATCGCGGGCGAAACTCTCCGGCACCTTGATCTCGACTTCGAACACGCTCAGATCGACCACGCTCAGCACCGGATCGTTGATCGCGACGTTGGCGCGCTGGGCGACCTGGACCTGGCCGACCTGGCCGTCGAACGGCGCGCGCAGGGTCAGCGCTTCGACCTGACGCTGCGCTTCGGTGGCGATCGCGCGCTGGCGATCGGCCAGCAGGCGCTTGTTGCGTGCGTCCAGGTTGGCGCTGCGGCCCTGGCGGCCGATGTCCTCGCGCGCATGGTTCAGGCCGATGTCGGCCTTCTGCAGATCGTCCTGAGCCTTGACGACATCGACCTTGGCCACCGCGCCGCCTTCGAAGGCGCGCTGATAGCGTTCCAGGTCGCGCTGTGCGGCGACGCGGTCGATCTGCGCCTGATCCAGTTCCTTCTGAGCGGTGGAGCGGGCCAGTTCGCCGTCGAGTTCGGCGCGGCTGGCTTCGGCTTCCAGGCTGGCCAGGGTGGCCTGTTCCTGCGCCAGTTTGCTGCGCAGTTCCGGGCTGTCGATCTCGGCCAGCACCTGGCCCTTGCGCACCACGTCGCCGGCGACGACCTTCAGATCGACCGAACCGCCGGCGATGGCGTACAGCACCGGGCTGTTGGCGGCGATGACGCGGCCGTCGGCGGCGATGTCGCGGATCAGATCGCCGCGCTTGACCTCGGCGATGCGCAGGCGCTCGGCCGAAACCGACACACCGCTGGCGCTCCAACCGGACAACAACCACGCGCCGGCGCCCAGGGCCAGCACGCCGGCACCGGCGCCGAGCGCCCATTGCCGGCGGCGGCGGCCGTGCACGCCGGCATCGGCGAGGCGGTGGTCTTGCGCGGAGGTGTCGCGGATGCTCATCGGCTCGAACTCGGTGAAGGGGCTTTGCCCTTAACCCAAGCACAACCCGTGCCAACTGCAAGTAATTGAATTTAAAGGGCGGGCAGCGGTGTCCGGGTGTCCGTCCGGACGGACACCGTGTCCGCGCGGACATGGCCGGGATGGCCGGCGGATACAATGGCGCGGTCCATCGAAGGAGTTGCCCCCAGCATGTGCGGAATCGTCGGCGCGATTGCGGATCGCGATGTAGTACCGGTCCTGATCGATGGGCTCAAGCGTTTGGAATACCGCGGCTACGACTCGGCCGGCATCGCCGTATTCGACGGCGCGCAGCTGCGCCGCGTGCGCCGCACCGGCCGCGTCAGCGAAATGGAGAATGCCGCGCAAGCGGAAGACTTCCACGCCCAGATCGGCATCGGCCACACACGTTGGGCCACCCACGGCGGCGTCACCGAAGCCAATGCCCACCCGCACATCAGCTTCGGCGAACTGGCGGTGGTGCATAACGGCATCATCGAAAACCACGACGAGCAGCGCGAGCGCCTGCGCGCGGCCGGTTACACCTTCGAATCGCAGACCGACACCGAGGTCATCGCGCACCTGGTGCACTTCCACCAGAAGCATGGACTGGATCTGCTCGCCGCGGTGCAGGCGGCGGTCAGCGAACTGATCGGTGCTTATGCGATCGCTGTGGTCAGCAAGAACGAACCCGGCCGCTTGATCGCCGCGCGCATGGGCTGCCCGCTGCTGATCGGCCTGGGCGAGGGCGAGAACTTCGTCGCCAGCGACGTGTCGGCGATCCTGCAAGCCACGCGCCGGGTGATCTTCCTGGAAGAAGGCGACACCGCCGAAGTCAGCCGCGCCCAGGTGCGCGTGTTCGACCAGACCGGCGCGGCGATCGAGCGCGAAGTGCATGTGTCGGACGTGTCGCTGGCCTCGCTGGAACTGGGCCCGTACCGCCACTTCATGCAGAAAGAAATTCACGAACAGCCGCGCGCCATCGCCGACACCATCGAAGCGGTGATGGACAACGGCGGGTTCTCGGCGGAACTGTTCGGCGCGCAGGCCGAATCGGTGTTCGCGGGTGTCGAGGGCGTGCAGATCCTGGCCTGCGGCACCAGCTACTACGCCGGCCTGACCGCGCGTTACTGGATCGAAGCCATCGCCGGCCTGCCGTGCCAGGTCGAGATCGCGAGCGAATACCGCTACCGCGCCGCGGTGGCGAATCCGAAGCAGCTGATCGTGACGATTTCGCAGTCCGGCGAAACCCTGGATACGATGGAGGCGCTGAAGTACGCCAAGTCGCTGGGCCACGACAAGACCTTGTCGATCTGCAACGTGCCCGAGAGCGCGATCCCGCGCGCGAGCAAGCTGGTGTATTACACCCGCGCCGGCGCCGAGATCGGCGTGGCATCAACCAAGGCGTTCACCACACAATTGGTCGCGTTGTTCACGCTGACCGCGACGCTGGCGAAGTTGAACGGCAAGCTGAGCGCGGAGCAGGAAGCCGAGTTCGTCGATGCGCTGCGCCATCTGCCCGGCAGCGTGCAGCACGCGCTGAACTTGGAACCGCAGATCATCGGCTGGGCCGATCGTTTCGCACCGAAGCAGCATGCGCTGTTTCTGGGCCGCGGCGTGCATTACCCGATCGCGCTGGAAGGCGCGCTCAAGCTCAAGGAAATCTCCTACATCCACGCCGAGGCGTACCCGGCGGGCGAGCTGAAGCACGGCCCGCTGGCGCTGGTGGACGCGGACATGCCGGTGGTGGTGATCGCACCGAAGGACAGCCTGCTGGAGAAGGTGAAATCCAATATCCAGGAAGTGCGCGCGCGCGGCGGCGAGATGTTCGTGTTCGCCGACCTGGACAGCCACTTCGGCGAATCCGAGGCGGTGCACGTGATCCGCACGCCGCGTCACGTCGGCGTGCTGTCGCCGGTGGTGCATGCGATTCCGGTGCAGTTGCTGGCGTATCACGCGGCGCTGGCGCGCGGGACCGATGTCGATAAGCCGCGCAATCTGGCCAAGGCGGTTACGGTCGAGTAAGCGGCGGCGTAGTGAGCGGGAGGCGCAACTAGCATTCGCGCCTGCGGCGGCAGCTATTACCTGCTCTTGCCGCGCGACGGGGACAAACCCGCGCGCCTGCGCGACAGCGCTGCATGTGCGACACAACGCAGTGCGCGCCTGCCTTGGCGCTCGCTCGCGCTAGCTGTTTCACCGACGTGCGCTCATGCGGGCGTACTTGCCGATTTGGTTTGCTGATCGGGACGACGACGGCGGCGATATCAAAGCTTCTGCCGCGACCTGCTCGGGTGGAGCGGTCGATGGCGCCTGGCGCGACGCGATAGAGCGATCGGGAGCCGTCAACATCCGTTTACGCAAACGCGTCCTCGACTGGGGATTGCAGCAAGTCGCCGGTTGCAAATCGAGATGCGGAGCGAGGGCGTGGTGAATCGCCCAGGTTTTTGTAGACAGTCGTCAGCCGTTTAGTGCGTACCGCCTTTCAAACTCTATCGGGGACAGGCCATTGTTGGAACTGTGCCGTCGTTTGGGGTTGTAGAACAGCTCGATGTAATCGAACACATCGCCTCGTGCTTTGTCATGGGTATGGTAGATCCGTTGCTTAACCCGTTCGCGCTTGAGCAACTGGAAGAAGCTTTCCATCGCGGCGTTGTCGTGACAGTTACCGCGTCGGCTCATGCTGCACACGATGCCGTGGGCCTTCAAAAAGCTCTGCCAGTCTTCGCTCGTGAACTGACTGCCTTGATCCGAGTGCAAGAGCAAACCAGGCGCGGGCTTGCGTCGCCACACCGCCGCTAGCAGCGCCTGCAGCACCAGATCGGAGTGCTGCGTTGGACGCGTGGCCCAGCCCACGATCCTGCGGGAGAACAGATCGAGCACGACGGCCAAGTACAAGAAGCCTTCGTGGGTGCGAATGTAGGTGATGTCGGTCACCCAGGCCCGATTGGGTTCTTGCGCTGTGAACTCACGCGCCAGCACGTTGTTGGCGACGGCGCCGATCGGCCCGCTCAACGGCCGCGGCCGCCGGCCGTAGCCCACCATGGCGCGCAGCCCTTCTTGCTTCATCAAACGCGCAACGCGGTGTTTGCTGCACGTTTCACCCAACTCGCGCAGGTCCGTGGTGATCTTGCGATGGCCGTAGATCGAGCCGCTTTCCAACCAACTGTGCTTGATCAATCCCAACAGACGTTGGTCGTCGCGTGCACGCGCACTGGCCGGCGCGTGAAGCCAAGCGTAGTAACCGCTGCGGTTTATGCCCAAGACACGGCACATTGCGGCCAGGCCGAACTCGTCGGCGTGCTGCTTCATGAAGGCGTACTTCACCTTTACCCCTTGGCAAAGTACGCGGCGGCTTTTTTTAGGATGTCTCGTTCTTCAGTCACGCGCCGAAGTTCTGCCTTCAGGCGTCGCACGTCCGCGTTCTGATCTTTTTCCACACGACGAACCACATCGCTTTTGCCTTGCTGACGCCGCCAGCCGTACAGGCTGTGCACCGACACGCCCAGGCGCTCGGCTACTTCGGCCACCGGCCGCCCGTACTCCACGATCTGACGGACCGCTTCGATCTTGAACTCATCGGTGTATCGCTTCGCGCTCATAACCACCTCCACTTAAGCCATAGTTTATGGCTGCGAGATGTCTACGAAACCCTGGGCGATTCACTCGCGGTAGGCCCAACGGGCCGCGTCCACCCGTCTGGCAGGGGCTTTGACCAGCGCCTCGCCGCTCCAGTGCCGATAGCTATCGGCGAGCAATCCAAAGCGTTCTATCGAACCATCCGGAAACATCATAACGGTTCCCTGTTGTTACAAATGGTTCACCCTCGGATTGAGGGCGACGACTTGGCCGGCGTCCACCGGCAACTCGAACAGGATCGAAGGCGTGTCGGGCTGGCAGGCCTCCGTAATTTCCACCTATCGCTGACCCGCGATACGGTGCATAGCACGGGATTTGCGGATACGGAGCGCGAGTGATACGCGGATGATCCTTGCAGGCCATACACACATCGCCGAAGCCGAGGCTTCAAGCGGCCGCCGGAACTTCCGCGACTCTGGGGACGCGGGTACGAGGTATACCGCCGGAATATTATGCGCATCGCTCATATCCCCGCATGAGTGGTTTTGACGCGGCGCCCGTGGTTGCGACAGCGGCGGCGATATGATCGGTCGCCGTGTAGTGCCCCAACGCGAAGAGCCCAGTCATGTATTCATTGAAGCCGGGAAATCGCGGCGACGCTTCATCAGCGCCGAGGGCCGATCCAACGAACTGGGAAGAAAACGAGTGCCGAAGGCGATGCCGGCAACAGAGCGTGATCTTTATGCAGACAATGCATTCGCTTCTGCGACGCGGCGCAATGATTCGGCTCTATTGTTCGAGCGGCGTTCGCTTCTGCGACCTGACGCAACGATTCGGTTCTGCTGCTTGAACCGTGTGATTAAAAAAAACGCAATTGCACTTACGACAACGCTCACGGAAGCTGTTACGAAGTTAACATTTGACTTGGGCTGATGTCTCTGCGCGCCGCCCAATTCGCCCGCAATCGCGTCCGCGATGAAAAGCGGTCAGGCCGCGCGCTATGAGAATGAAGGCCTCAGCAATCATGGGTCGGAAGTGTCTCTATATTTCCCTGTGCCGTCCAGGCCCGCCGAGCAGGTGTCTACGAAATCGTGGTAACTCCAATGTCCGAGTGAACAGACTTTATTCTGGCTGTCGAAAATCTGTACCAGATACTTTTTGGACAGACTTCCCAATTTTCATAAGATGCCAAGGCAGCGGATCTTGGTGGGGCGTTGTGAACAGACTTCATTTATTGACTTCACGAATCGCCATCGGCGCTCGCGAAACCCTTCGATTAGAAAACGACGCCTTTCGGGGCGCCGCTTCCATCATCGCGAAGCGGAATCGAGGGCAGAATCCGGCGCCCGGGCTACGTTCTCTTCACACCGCCGTGGCCCGGCGCTTACCGCCGCTCGCCTAGCCTGGACCGCAATCACGGCAATGCGGGATGCGGTCATGCACATCATTCTGGGCGGTACTGGACACGTGGGCTCGGCGGTGGCCGAGACTTTGCTGGAACGCGGCGAGGCGGTGACGGTGGTATCGCATCGCACCGCCGAGCTCGAGCGCTGGGAAGCGCGCGGTGCGAACTTCGCCGTCGTCGATGTCAACGACACAGGCGCCTTGCGCGAGGTGCTGAAGCAGGGCCGGCGCTTGTTCCTGCTCAATCCGCCGGCCGCGCCGGACACCGACACCGATGCGGTCGAGAAGGCCAATCTGCGTTCGATCCTGACGGCGATCGAAGGCTCGGGCCTGGAGAAGGTGGTCGCCGAGTCCACCTACGGCGCGCAGCAGTGCGATCGCTGTGGCGATCTGGGCATTCTCTACGACATGGAACAGGCGCTCAAAGCGCAGTCCATCGCCTACAGCGTGATCCGCGCCGCCTACTACATGAGCAACTGGGACGCGTCGCTTGAAAGCGCGCGCGAGCAAGGCAAGGTGCGCAGCTTCTATCCCGCCGATTTCCGCCTGCCGATGGTGGCGCCGCGCGATCTGGGCCGCGCCGGGGCCGATCTGTTGATGCAAGACGCGGACGAACAAGTGCTGCACCACGTCGAAGGGCCGCGCGCCTACTCGCCGGCGGATGTGGCCGTGTGTTTCGCCAGTGCGCTGGGTCGCGAAGTCGCGGTCGAAGTCGTGCCGCGCGATCGCTGGGTGGAGGGCTTCCGCGAGATGGGTTTCTCCGAGCCGGGCGCGCGCTCGTATGCGCAGATGACCGCGCTGACCGCCGACAAGCGCTATGAACCGGCCAACGATCCGATACGCGGCGAGATCACCTTGCGCGAATACATCGACGCCCTCGCCGGGCGCGTTTGAGCGGGCGGGCGACACCGTCGGATTCGCTCAGCGCAGACGCCGCCGATCGCCGCGGCATCGTAACCGCAGGCCGCCCGCGGCCGCCGAAATCGCATTCAGACCGCGCTGCCCCCGCGCCGGCAAAAGTGTTTCATCCGTGAAATGTCCTGGGCCGCACGGCACCCTCGTTTAATCGGGGGTGATCGGCGCCTTGCAGCGCGACCGATCGACCAAAGGAATGATGCGGCGCCGCGGCGACGCGTCTTACAGCGCGCCGCGCTGAATACAGGGAGAGACGCATGCCGCTCGGACGCTTGCTCAATATCAATCAGATCGTCGCCGGCATTCGCCCGGCGCCCGCCGCGGCCGCGATCAAGGTGCCCGGCGTGGTGATCGCCGCGCCGCCGGCCGTCGTCGCGCCGGCGGTGACGGCAGCGCCCATCGCGGTCGCCGCGCCGGCTCCGGCGATCGCCGATCTCGCCGCGATCAAGGCCTCGCCGGTGCTGATGCCGGGCGCGGTGCGGATGAACCCGGCGATCCTGCGCGCGCAACCGGCGATCGTCGCGCAGCTGGAAGGCCGCACCCTGCGTCCGCGCTTGAACGACCTGCGCCCGGACCTGTTTCCGATCAAGACCGGCGCCGGCTTCGGCCGCGCCGAGTCGCCGCATCCGATCAGCCCCAATCAGACGCCGGACGACCGTTGCCTGTTCGAAGATCCGCGCAATCCGCAGCAACGCTACTGGTTGCCGCGCTATCGCTTGCGCAACGCCAACGGCCAGTACGAGGTCAAGACCGCGTCCGGCCAGGACGGCTTGTGGGCGGTGAGTCTGGCGCTGGAAACCTTTCCCGCGCCGGAGATCGCCGATGCCGCGCGCAGCGCGCAGATGCTCAGCGTCAATCGCAGCGCGGTGATCGCTTACCGCGTGCCCGGCACCGCGATCGAACAACGCCTGCCGGCCGGCGAGATCGTCGAAGACCCGCGCGGCGGCTGCGTGGTGATGCTGCACTTGAGCCTGGCCGAGCGCGACGGCCTGTTGCGCGCCTTCATGTCCGCCGATGCGCAGTGCAAGCTGATCGTGTCGCGCGGCTATACCGTGGCCGTGCCGCTGCCGGCGACCGCATCGCCGGACGCGCCCAAGCGCCAGCTGATGATGATCAAGGGCCAGATGCAGTTGGCGCGTGCGCCGATGGCCGAGATGGCGATGGCGATGCCCAGAGCAGAAGCGCCGGTCGCGCGCGCGGCGATCGTCAAGCCCGGTCTGGCATCGGGCCTGCGCATGGCGCCGGCGGCGCTGCGGCCGGGCGGCGGCGAGTCGATCATCGCCGGCGACGAAGTCTGGCCGCGCAAGCCGTTTCCCAGGCCGCGTCCGATGCCGTTCCCGCGTCCGCAGCCGCAACCGGACCCCGAACCGCCGCCGCCCGCGCCGGAACAGCGCTACGACGTTTCCAATCAATTGCAGGACTGGGCGGTCGCGCTGTTCTTCGAGCCGCAACTGCATCCCTACCTCTATCCGGCCGGCAGCGGCGGTTCGGCGTCGCCGGCGCGCTGGGTGGTGCACTCGTTGCGCTATCCCACCGGCACCGGCCGCAGTCATCCCTATTTCCAGGATCTCAGCGACCCCAGCCGCATCTACCACCTGCCCGACGCGTTCAAGCTGGCGCGCCGCAGCGAAGCGCCGCACGCGCCGTCGCTGGTGTTCCAGGTCGATCAGGGCGAGAACGCCGAGCAGGTGATGGTCGATATGACCTGCGAAGTGCGCCCGGTCACCGACGGCGAGCGTCTGCTCGCCGCGCGCCGCGAACTGGCCGACAAAGTGCCGGCCAGCGCGGACAATCCCAATCGCGAATTCGAACTGCGCCTGCTGCGCGCCAGCTCGACCCTGCAGATGGCGCTGCTGCGCAACGGCGCGGTGCGCTCGGAAACCGTGCCGGCCACCATCGATTGGGACAACGGCTTCACCGTCAACGAGCGTTTCGAGTTCAAGGATTTCCAGGACGTGTTCGGCGTCCTCATGGCCACGACCAATTCCAACCTGCTGCAAGGCAACGTGGTGGTCGCCAGCGGCGTCAACGAGAACGTGATGGTGCCGGTCAAGCTCAACTTCGCCGACATGGAAGGCGAGTTGTTCCAGTCGATCGAAACCCCGGACCCGCAGACCGGCGCGGTGGCGGTGAAACTGCTCAACGCCACCGAAAGCAAGCTGCGCATCACCCAGTTGCCGACCTGGATCACCCGCGGCGAAGGCCTGGTGACCGGCCGCATCGAAGGGCTGGACCTGAGCCAGCCGGTCGAAGTCGCGCCCGATCAAAGCCTGAGCTTCACCGTGCAGCCGACCGCGCCGCTGAGCGGCACCTTGCCGGCCGATGCGATCTTCAACACTGCCTCGGTGCGCAGCATTCCCGACGGCGAGGCCATCCTCAAGTACACCCTGGACGATTCCATCGACCAGGAAACGGTGCGCCCGGTGACGGTGATGACCGCGCCGGAGGTGTTGCTCAACAACGCCACCGGCCAGGCCGGCGGCGAGATCCTCAACATCGTGGTCGAGTTCCGCGGCAACCGCCGCGTGGTGCTCGGCGCGGCCAACCTGAGCCAGGACATCGACGTGCCGGTGCCGTTGATGGACATCCTGTTGCGCAAGGACAGCGAGGGTTTCTACGAGTACCGCCAGACCGTGATCTACAAGTCCGGGCAGAAATCGCCGCCGCCGCAGTGGCGTCGCGACGACAGCGGCGTGCTGTTCGTGACGGCGGTCTGAGCCATGTCCTTCGCCTCCCGCCCCGACTGGCGCCAACCGATGCTGATCGGCGAACGCGTGGCCTATGCCGCGTTCGATCAGCCGGGAAAATTCCGCCTGCCGCCGGTGTTGCTGGCCGCCCAGGCCGGCGACGGCGAATCGCCGCTGCGCCTGGACATCGTCCAGCAGGACCGCGGCAGCGCCGGGCTTGAACGTTATTCGATCCTGTCGCTGGGCTTCGCCGCCGAGTTCGCCTTGGCGCAGGCGCGCCAGGCCGCGTTCGATGCCGGCCAGCGCGTGGACCTGTCGCCGCTGCCGGTGGAAGGCGGTTGGCTGCGCCTGAGCGCGGTGCAGGCCTTGAACCTGCCGCCGGCGCTGGGCGAATTGCTGCCGCTGGATGCGGCCAGCCTGGGCGCGCTGAATCTGGCCGCGCGCCTGGACAGCGCGGCGACCGATCTGTTCGTGTCGGCGCTGCAGCGCGGCCTGCTCGCGGTCGGCGCCCAGGCGTGGCTGCGCGTGCGCGGCGTCGCCGATCGCCTGCCGCTGAGCATGAGTTTCGATCCGGCCGCTTTGCTGGCCGCGATCCGCGCGCTCACCGGCGGCGCGGCATCGATCGATCACGCGCTGCTGCGCCAGCGTTTGATCGACGCGCCGCAGACGCTGGGCCTGGGACTGCCCGCCAGTTCCGGCGACATATTGAAACAACCTTTGGCCGACGCCGTCATCGACCGCATCGCCGCGCGTTACGCCAGTCCGCAACCCTCGACGCCGGACGCGCCGACCGGCGTGCGGCTGGTGTTCGACGAAGCGGCGATGGCGCCGGGCCGGGTGCAGTGGAATCTGGCCGAGCCGCAATTGGCGCCGCGCTTGATCGCGATCGAAGCCGATCCGCTCGGCCCGCTGCGCACGATGGCCGCGGCCGACCTGTACGACGCGGTGGTGCGCCGCCACGATGTGCGCGCGCTGGCCAGCGGCTGGCGCAGCGTGACGGTGCGGACCAATCTGCCCGACCGACGCGTCGGCGTGGTTTCGGCGCAGGTGGAATTGCAGTTGCCGGCCAAGCCGCCGGCGCGCATGTTCACGATCAAGACCAGCGCGCCGCTGACCGCGGCGGATCGTCCGATCGCGATCGATCTGCGCCTGTCGCCGAGCGAGGCGCTGTCGTATCAGTGGCAGACCACCGCGATCGTGCTCAGCGACGGACGCGCCGAACAGATCAAGGGCCCGCCGCGCAAATCCGATCGCGAACATCTGCTGATCGGTCCGGACGATTTCGGCCTGCGCCTGATTCCGGTGGAAGCCGAACCGGTGTTTCTCGCCCAGGCCGATATCGAGGTCGAATGCGTCGGCACCCGCAAGGGCAAGCCGTGGTCGGCACGCGCGAGCTTGAGCGACGTCGCGCCGGATCTGGCCTTCGCGGTTCCCTTCGATGTCGAAGGCGCGGCGATCCGCGCCACCGCGCGGGCCAAGAGCGACGGCGCGCGCCGGTCGATGCCGGCGGTGGAGGCCGACAGTCTGCGCCTGGATGCTTTCAGCTTCGACGGCAGCGGATCGCGCGAGTTGGAGCTGAGCTGCGAGTTCGACGATGGCGCGAACCTGCGCACGATCGAGATCGCGCCGGAAGACGGCATCGACGATGCCGGAAAACGCAGGCAAGTGAAATTCACCCGCCATTCGCCGCAGGCCCGCTGGAGCTGGCTGTCGCTGTCGCCGTTCCGCGGCGGCTATCGCTGGCGTTGGGACGCGCAGTCGCCGTGGTCTGCGGTGCTGCAACCGGAAACGCCGCTGCGTTTGCGCAGCAGCCAGGCCGCCACCGCCAGGATCGGAGCAGGAGCATGAACATGGACAAGGACAGCGGCGGCAAGGCGGCATCAAACGCCGATACGCCATCGGGATTCGAGCAGATCCAGGGCGTGCTGGTCGCGCGCGGCGACGGGCCGACGAGCTGGCTGTACCGCCCGCGCGCGCCGCAACTGGCGCTGTCGGCCGACGGCCGCGCCCAGTTCACCCTGATCGGCGCCGGCCCGGTGACGATGCTGGCGCTGACCGCGATGTGGGGCGTGCCGTCGGCGACGCTCGACGCGGTGCGCGCCGAACTGGCGGCGCGCGCGCAGGTGCCGGTCGCGCAGTTGAGCCTGTCGCCGGCGCCGATCGAGATCGGCGAGGTGCGCTTGATGCTCGGCGACGGCCAGGGCCATTACGTGGAGTTGGCCAAGGCCCGCTCCTCGGGCGTGCCGCCTTACCACGCCGCGTTCAATCTGATGCTGGACCAGGCCCAGGCCGAGAAAGTGCGCAAGGCCTTGAACGGCGAGCACGGCTGGCTGGAACTGCGTTACGCGGCGACCGAAGCGATCGCCACGCGCACGACCCGCTCGAGCCAGAGCAGCGAGTCGGTGAACGTGGACGTATCGCTGCGCGACGCCGAAGGCGAAGCCAGCGCGAGCGCGAGCTTGCGCAGCGAAGGCAGCGTGGAGGCGCTGTCGGGGTATCACGAACCGCAAACACGAACGTATTCGGCCGATGCCGCGGATTGGGGGCTGCCGAAGCCTTGAGCAACAGCGGCAAACGTTACACCGCCTGCGACGGACGATGGGCCCGCCGACGGCGTTGACCGCTTCGCCACCGCGACGTTGCTGAGCAAACGCAACGCGCGGCCGCGACAGCGATCGAAACGGCGCGATGGTGCGCCCGCGGCGATTGCCGCAAGACCAGCAGGGAGCCGAACGCGATCCGCATCGCGGCGGGTCGGCTCGTGCTCGAAATCGCGATCGGCGGCCATCGGGCGCGGGTCGTCGCCGGAGTGCGAGCGTCGGAGTTGTGTACGAAAAACCACTTAAAAACAGCGGTTTTATGTGTCCTCTGCGAAATGCGGGAAGCGTTTGAAAGATTCAGGAAGATTGGTTGACACCGCCACCACCTCATCGCGTACGGCAACAACGCACCGCGCGGGCAAGGAAAGCGCGCATCAGGATTGAACGATTCAGGACATCAGGATAAAGGAGCAGGTCCATGCTTAAGATCGATAACGTTGACACCATCCTCGACCACGTGGTTTACGGCGACGATGCCAACGACTTCACCTACTACATCATGCCCAACTCGCCTAACTTCGCGAAGATGGCCAGCGGCGGACTGGCGCTGCGCTTCGTCGAGTACGGCCAGATCCGCGAGGACGGCGGCAAGAAGTTCGGCGGCTTCATCGCCTTCGATACCGAGCTGTCGGTGCCGACCGACGTGCAGACCAAGATCACCGCCGAGCTGCAGAAGAAGCTGGCCGAGAAGTACAAGGGCAAGACCGTGCCCAAGGTCGCGATCGCGCCGGTCACCTGGACCGACGGCACCGTCGAGCTGCTGCTGACCGAGGGCGGCGCGCTGGTGGAGAAGATCCGCGGCGCCGGCAAGCCGTCGATCTACGGCAAGAACGTGGCCTCGTTCATGGTCGAGCTGTCCGAGCTGGGTACGGCGATCTTCAAGGAAACCCTGAGCACGGGTTCTGCCTCGGCGGTGCAGGTCGTCTACAAGATGAACCTGTACATGCGCCTGCCGGAAATGAAGGCCTGGGGCACCTGGAACGCTTCGGAGTTCTACAGCTTCTTCCAGGACATCAACACCGAAGACAATTGCTGGAGCCAGGACAGCTACACCGAAGTCGTCAACTCCAGCCGCTACAAGAACGACGTCACCAAGACCCACTTCGAGTTCGTGCAGGCGCCGAATCTGAGCGCGGAGGACAACGCCAAGCTGGAGTCCGACATCCGCGCGATCATCAACAAGCAGCTGGAAGCCGCGGTCCAGCGCAACATGCTCAAGGAGATCGCCGACGTCGATCCCAACACCAAGGAGCTGCGCGAAGGCCAGGATATCGAGGACGTCCGCCGCACCGTCAACAAGTCGCAGATCGCCAACGTGCGGGTGGAGTGGAGCGAGGCCAAGGCGGTCATCGTCAATCGCAACCCGCAGGGCATGCTGCCGACCATCACCTCGTTGATGGACGACAAGAAGAAGCCGCTGAAGTGGGAGGACTACTACTCCAAGATCAACCTGGACGAGTTCCTCAAGACCGTGCAGGTGGTGATGCGGGTCAACGCCGACTTCGCCAACCTGCCGATCCACAGCGTCGAGGTCAAGATCCGCTATCCGTACGGGCCGAACAAGAAGGTCCAGGAGTTCGTGTTCACCAAGCCCGACGACGTGGCCAAGTTCGAGGCCTTCGTGTTCGAGGGCAAGCGCGACTTCACCTATCAGGTCACGGTCAACTACAAGGGCGCGACGTTCAAGCAGGTGTCGGAGGAAATCAAGACCGACGACACCAACCTGACCATCAACGTCGACGACCTGGGCATCCTGGCGCTCGACATCGGCCCGGGCGACATCGATTTCGCGCAGGTGCCGCGCACCCAGATCACGGTGCGTTACAAGCACGGCAAGACCCCGGTCGAAGCCAAGTTCAACATGACCAAGGACACGCCGAACTTCGCCCTGCGCAAGATCATCGGCAAGCCGCGCACGGAAGACATCGACCTGGAGTTCCTGTACACGCTGGCCGACGGCCGCCAGGTCAAGAAGACCGCGCAGCAGCAGGCCAAGGAGCTGTACGTAGACGATCCGTTCTCATCGAGCAAGACGGTCAGCTTCCGCGCCGCCGGCGACCTGTCGGCGGAGATCGCCTCGATCACCGTCGATGCCAGCTACACCGACACCACCAACAAGTACAACCAGAAGACCATCGTCACGCTGTCCAGCGACATGACGTCCTTCGACTGGACCTTCCCGGTGGTGGACGAAACCCTGGGCGAGGTGAAGTACTCGGTGACGACCTTGTTCGCCGACGGCACCAGCAAGGAAGAAGCGGAGAAGACCGCGGCCCGCTCGACCATCCTGGTCGGGAAGAAACTCGATCAGCTGGAAGTGGCGGTGGTGCCGGACCTGCTCAACTGGGACGAGCTCAAGATGGTCAGCGTGGCCCTGTCGCACGGCACCAAGCGCATCGACCTGCGCTTCAAGCCCGGCGATGAGGAAAAGAACTGGAAGCTGCCGCTGACCGAGGGCGAAGCGCCGGATTACAAGGTCACCATCACCTACTTCCTCACCGACGGCACGCGCAAGGTGGTCGGGCCGCAGACGAAGGACGACATGACGATCTTCCTGGAACTGCCGACCGACTGAGGTTCGCCGCGAACCTCGCACCAACGCGGCGGATCCGCGCGAACGCATCGCGCGGATCCATCGCCGCCCACCGCTCACGCTTGACTCGGAAGGAGTCCGATCATGCTTCTCCTCGACAGCCGCACTCGCGAGATCAACGGCATCTCGGTCTTTCCCGACCATGCCGATCCCGAGCAGTGGTATTACATGCCGCTCAACCCGCACCTGACCACGGTGCGCGACACCACGCTTGGCGTGGACGTTCCGCAATTTCTGTTGATCGGTTTCCGCGGCGACGCGGGCACCGGCGGCTTCCTCAACTTCGACTGCAACCTGGGCGCCAGCCAGAAGCAGATCGACGATCTGGCGCGCGAGATCGCCAACGCCGAGAACCTGCGCAACAAGCCGCGCATCGCACCGGTGCCTTTGGAAGACGGTTCGGTGCGGCTGATGATGCTCGGCAAGGCCACCGGCGACGTCGGCCCGACGCCGGGCGCGGGGCCGCAGTTCGTGCTGAAGATCGACCAGTCGGCCAAGCCGGCCTTGTACGGCGCCAACCAGGCTTCGTTCTCGGTGCGCCTGGACCAGGACGGCTACACGGTGATGGAGCAGTGCCTGGAAGGCGAGATCCTGCCGGTGGCGGTGATCTACCAGCTGGATTTCCTCGGCCTGCGCCCGGCCTACAACATCAGCCTGAAGATCGACTGGGACCGCGTCCAGAAGCACATGGACGAGAGTTTCTCCGGCGGCAACATCTTCTTCTCCACCGAGATCGGCAAGGCGGTGGACGAACTGGTGGAAAGCCGCGCGATCGTGCTGGAGGCGGACACCTTCGTCGCCGAAGGCGAGGACACCAAGGGAATCATCGACCGTCGCGACGCCGCGCTGGCGCAGGTGCGCAACATGGTCACCGATGCGTTCTTCCAGGTCAGCCTGCCGCCGTGGACGCCGGAAAAGAAATCCGATTTCGAAGCCGGCCTGGACGCGATCGGCAAGTTCGCCTCGCGCTCCTCGGCGATGGCCGCCGGCGGGCCGATCGGCGCGCTGCTGCCGAGCTTCAGCTACAAGCGCATGGACTACAAGCGCGTCGACAAGAAGAAGCTCAACGTGAACTTCTCCGAGCGCGTGGCGATCAAGCGTTCGATCTATCCGCAGGGCCACCTGGCGGCGCTGTTCAAGACCATCCGCGAAGGCAACGTGCCGCGCGAGCGGCTGGTCAAGCAGATCAGCCTGGACAACGACTTCTTCAAGAAGCGCCGGGTCAAGGTGATCTCGCGCGCCGACCTGGCCGCGGACGACATCGGCAGCGTCAACGTGCGCGTGCGCTACGGCGACAAGGCGCAGAACGCGCTGCTGGGCGCCAACGCCGGCGAAGCCAGTTTCGAATGGCTGAGCCAGCTCGACAAGGGCGTGATGAAGCGCGACGTGCAGGTCGAGTATGAGGTCAGCTTCAAGGGCGTGGACGCGGCCGAGCGGCCGACCAAGCTCAAGTCAAAGCCGCAGACGTTCGATGTGGAAAACGTCGAGATCATTCCGCGCGATCTGTACACGATCAACACCGTGCCGGTGTTCGCGGAAAACTTCCCCTGGGAGCGCTACAGCTCGGTGGACGTGTTCCTGCGCTATCGCGATCCGGCCAACAAGATCAATCAGAACGATCTGGTGCGGCTGACCAAGGACTCGCAGTCGGGCAGCTGGAAGATGTTCATGCTCGACCAGAGCAAGACCGCCTATGAGGTGCGCACCGTCTTCCACGGCATCAGCGGCGGCGACACCGTGCGCGACTGGACTTCGCTCGATGAGCCCCAGGTCAGCGTGCGCAATCCGTTCCCGACCCGGCGCGTGGTGCAGGTGATCCCGAACTTCAACTGGAACGAGGTGCAGGAGGCGTTCGTCGATCTGCGTTACGTGGACAAGGCCAACAACCTGCAGGAAGAAATGCAGATGTCGTTCCAGGAAGGTTCGGCCTCGCAGACCTTCGCCGTGGACCTGCGCAATCCCGAGGTCAAGGGCGTGTTCTACAGCGTCAGCATTCTCTACAAGGACGGCCGCGACATCGAGGAGATCCCCGAGTCGGTGACCAACACAAGTCGAATAATGCTCAAGGCCGGCATGAAAGGAAGGCGCATCGTCACCGTCAAGCCGCCCCTGGATTTCGCCAAGCGCAAGATGCGCAAGGTCAAGGTCTCGCTGCGCTTCGAAGACTTCACCGGCGGGCTGTCGTTCGCGGAGGATTTCGAATTCACCGACGCGCAGGCCTCGGGCGAATTCGAGTACGACTACCTCGACGCGGCGCGCATGCGCTACGAGTACAAGGCCAGTTATCTGCTCGAAAACGGCACCAACAAGAGCGTCAACTGGGCGCCGAGCGAAGTCACCGATCTGGTGTTGAAGATGCCCTGACGCCGACAGCCGCCGCGTCGCGATTTTGCTCGTCTTTCCCGCGAACGCGGGAATCCAGCGACTTCGCGGCGCTCTCGCGACGGCCCCGTCATTCCCGCGTTCGTGGGAATGACGGGATCAGGTTCGCGGCGGCCGCGTCAGGAACGTAAGGAAACGTTTGCCCAGCGCGCCACGCCGCGCGCGCGGAACTCACGATTTATTGGAGCTCGTCATGCTCAGCCTCGAAAAGCCGATCACTATCGACGGCATCACCGTCTTCCGCGATCACGCGGACAAGAGCCAGTTCTGGTATCTGCCGGGACCGGTCGCGCTGGCCACGCGCCAGCCCGACGGGCGCAAGGAATTCAGCTTCCTCAAATACCGCGTCGCCGACGCCACGGCCGCCGACAAGGGCGGCGGCTTCGTGATGTTCGTGACCACGCTGCAACTGCCTTCGTCGATGGAGTCCAGGATCATCGGCCGGCTCAACGCCGAACCGGACGTGAAATTGCCGGTGCGGCTGACCTGCGCGACCTTCGAAGAAGGCTCGGTGCAGTGCGTCGCGTTGAACGTGCAGGGCGCCGGCGGAACCTCGGCGCAGCCCGCGCAGCCGGGCACCTTCAACGCGGTCGAGCACATCCTTGGCGCGTCGGTGCCGTCGATGGACGCGGCCAATCGCGCCGCTTTCAGCCTGAGCCTGTCCTCGGAAGGCGCGACCATCCTGGAGTCCGCGCTCAGCGACGGCATGACCCCGATCGGGGTGATCTACAACTTCAAGTATCTGGCCATGCGGCCGGCCTTGAAGGTCACCATCACCGCCGACTTCGAGCGCATCTACAACCACTTCAGCGCCAGCCTGGAAGGCCAGTACGCCTGGTTCAAGGCCGGCGTGGACGCGGCGTTCGAATCGTTGGTGCAGAACGGCGTTATCGACATCCAGGTCGAGGCCTTCACCGATGCAGACGACAAGCGCGACCAGGAAAAGTGGGCGCTGGATTTCTTCAAGGAAGATCTGCTGAGCAAGTGGTTCGAACCGACCCTGGTGCCGGGCAAGCTCGCGACCGATGCGGCCAACGCCGGCGGTGGTTCGAGCGGCGGTAACACCGGCGGCACGGGTGGAACGGGTGGCGGCACCGGCGGAACCGGTGGCGGCACGGGCGGCGCGGGCGGCGGTACCGGTGGAACCGGTGGCGGCACGGGCGGCACTGGCGGCGGTACCGGTGGAACTGGTGGCGGCACGGGCGGCACGGGCGGCACGGGCGGCGGTACCGGTGGAACCGGTGGCGGCACCGGCGGCACAGGCGGAACTGGCGGCGGTACGGGTGGTACCGGCGGAACCGGCGGTGGCACGGGCGGCACGGGTGGCGGCACCGGTGGAACCGGCGGTACAGGTGGCACGGGCGGCGGCACAGGCGGAACCGGTGGCAGCACAGGCGGCACCGCACCGGGCGGCTTCAGCGGCAGCAGCGGCGGTGGCAGCACCGGCGCGAGTTCCGGCGGCGGCACCAGTGGCACCGGCGGCGGCACCACGCCGCCTCCCGCGGCGCAGATTCAGCCGGCGGCGCTAAGCGTCGATTCGACCGAACCGGCGCCGTTGCCGGCCGGCTTGTCGGTGACGCACACGCCGGCCGCGAGCGGCCTGGCCGAAACCATCACCGTGACCGGCGCCGGCGCGGTGGTGAAGGTGGACGATCAAGTCGTCGCCGCCGACGCGCAGGGACGCGTGTCCATCACGGTCAATCCCGATTCTTCCAAGCGCATCGATGTCGAGTGGCCGGCCACCGCGCAGGAACAGACCTTCGGCCTGTTCTTCGATTTCGACAAACCCGCCGAAGCCGGCTGGAATCCCAATACGCCTTCGCCGCAGTTCCGCGCCTACGTGGACAACACCACCACCGACCCGCGCTATCGCGACGCCTCGGGCACCTTGCGCATCGAAGGCGACGGCAACTGGACCGGCAGCGAACGCGGCGCCGATCGTCTGATGGCGTGGATCCGCGGCTTGCCGGCGCCGCGCAATCTCAACTTCCAGGCCTACGCCAGCCACGAACACGTCAGCGGCGCGAACGAAACCGAGCGCGAACGCTACAACCGGCGCTTGTCACAGCGGCGTCTGGATGTCGCGCTCGCGGTGGCGCGCCGCGCCGGCGCGACGTTCACCATCGCGGCGCAGGCCGCCAACGGCGATGTTCCCGCCAGCAGCCGTCCCGGCACGCATTCGGCGATGGGCGGCGATCCGGACAACCGCGTCGTGCACGTGACCGGCCGCGCCGCCGGCACCACGCCCAATCGCTGGCACGGCCGTCTGCGCCGTCCGGCTTCGGTGGCGCCGCCGGTGATTCCGCCGGTGGTCCCGCCGGTCACGCCGCCGGTGACCCCGCCCGTCACGCCTCCGGTGACGCCGCCGGTCACGCCGCCGACGTTGCCCACGCCGCCCACGGCGATGAGCCTGTCGCTCAAGCTCAAGTTCGTGCACCAGGAAGAACGCAAGAAACTGACCCTGCGCTACAACCGTTCCGAAGCCACGCGCCGCACCTACGCGCCGCAGGGTTTCTTCGGCCTGATGCTGGGCGATCTGCGCGACAAGTCGAAGTATTTCAAGGAAATCGATCTGGACGACCCGTTCTTCCGCCAGTTCGCGGTCGAGGCGAGCATGCCGATCGCGTTCGAGCCGATCGATCTCAAGTCGGCGCAGGTCGCGCTGGATTACGGCGACAAGACCAAGCCGCGCGATCACAAGCACGCCGATTTCGTGTTCACGCCGGGCGAAGTCGGGGTCAAGCGCTTCGAAGTGTTCATGAACCAGACCCGCGACATCGCCTACGACGCCGCCTACCAGTACCACTTCGATCCGCAGTCCGACTGGGCCGCGGACAAGACCTCGTACACGATCCCGGCGGCGAAGACCGAAGACCGCACTTTGTTCGTCAATCCGTACGAGCATGTGGAGTTCCGCCAGTTCACCGCGACTCCGGGCGATATCGACTGGGACGTGGTCGAAGCCATCGACGTCAAGTTGCAGGCGCGCGGCTACGCCACGCCCGAGCCCAAGACCACGCTGACCCTGACCGCGAACTCCGGGCCCAAGACCTGGCGTCTGCGCGGCGCCAAGCCGGCGCCGGCCAATCGCGGCGTGACCTATCAGATCGTGCAGCGACGCAAGGGCGCGGCCAATCCCGATCCGGCGACGCCGCCAGTCGAGATCGATGTGCCCGAGCTGTTGATCCACGACAGCTTCGAGGACGCGCTGCAGTTGGAGTTCATCCCGGTGTTCGATCCGGCGATGGTCAAGCGCGTCTACATCGACGTGAAGTACGAGGACGGCGCCTACAAGCGCAGCGAACGCATCGAGATGGCCGGCACCCAGACCGACCCGCTCAGACTGCGCATCGCCCTGAAGAACGCGGACAAGCGCAAGTACCGCCGCCGCTTCACCTTCGTCGGCATGCAGGGCCAGTTCGATCAGCGCGCCTGGGTGGACGAGACGGAAGAACTGGTGGCGGTGCAATAAGCCGATGAACGCCACGATCGCCACCAGCGGCCAACCACGGCGCGACGCGAGGCAGCCGATGAACCACGATGCGGATGCGGCGATGGGCGCGAGCCCATCGCCGGCGAGCGGTACGGCGTTGTTGGCCGCGCCCATCGCCGCCACCTTGCAACGCCTGCGCGCGGTGCTGCCCGCGCAGGCCGACGCGGCGCAGGCGATGCTCACAGGCGTGCTCGCGCCGTTGCAGGACTCGTGCTGGCCCGAGGTCGCCTGGAGTTTCAGCCGCCTCACCAACACCGGCCTGCCGGTGGAATTCGCATGGACCTCGCGCGAGGCCGCGGTGCGCTGGACCGCGGAAGTCGCCGCGCCCGAAGTCGATGAAAACGAGCGGCTGGCGATCGCCGCGCAAGCGCTGGATTGGCAGGGCGATCTGGCGTCGTGGTTCGAGCATCAGCGCGGCAACCGGTTGAAGTTCGGCGCCTGGGTTTCGGCGCGTCATGGCGATGGCCTGGCGACCAAGCTCTACGTCGATCTGCCCGACGGGCGCCTGCCGCCGGCATGGCGCAAGCGCCAGGCGCTGTTCGATTCGGCGTTGATGTTCTGGCGTATGTGCGGGGTCAATCCCGACGGCAGCGTGGAATGC
Source organism: Lysobacter gummosus (assembly GCF_001442805.1). Lineage (NCBI taxonomy): Bacteria > Pseudomonadati > Pseudomonadota > Gammaproteobacteria > Lysobacterales > Lysobacteraceae > Lysobacter > Lysobacter gummosus. The sequence continues at coordinate 834,757 of NZ_CP011131.1, forward strand.
TATGCGCGCGCCAGCGAACTCGATCTGGCCGCGCTGCGGATGTTGGCGCAGGCCACCGTCGGCGATGCCGAACCGATGATGCGGCGCGTGGCGCAGGTGGTGTCGGCGGACGATCTGCCGCGGCCCTCGGGCATCAGCCTGGCCTTGTCCGCCGACGGCCAAGTGCGCGCGTTGACCTGGTTCACCTTCGCCAAGGCGATTTTCCGCGACGACGCGCAAGTGGCCGCGTGCATGCGCGGGCTTGGCGAAGGGCTGTCGGCGCGGGTGTACGAGGCCCTGGCCGCCGGTCCCGCGGACGGCCGCTGGCGCCACGGCATGATCGGCGTCGGCGCGGACATCGCCGGCAATACCTGGGTGCAATGCGGATTGCGGCCGACGTGAAGCGGGCGAGCGGATGCGCAATGCGGGAATCTTCGATCGATGGAGCGATCACGATGCACGGCGTGAACAAAGCCAGTGATGAGGGTCCGCGTCGCGGGTGCGGTCGCGAGCGCAGCGCGCGCTTCGACGTTGCCGCGTCCGAGGAGGACATCGCGATCAGATCCGGCATAGTCGATCGCCTGCGCAGCGCCTATCCGATCGAAAGCCAAGTCAGCCAGGGCGGACAACAACGCCGCGACCGCAACGGTTTCGTGACCGCATTGGGCGTGCGCGCGTTGCGTCGCCACGGCTTGCCCGTGCCGGGCGCGATGCTCGATACCCTGCAGGCGTGCCGATCCGCGCGCGGCGGCTTCCGTTTCTGGCCCGAAGGCGCGCAACCCGACTGGGCGCCGGTGTTGCCCGACGATGTCGACGACACCGCGATCATGGCGCTGGAACTGCTGCATGCCGGGCGGATGGGCCTGGACGATGCGCGCCGCACCGCCTGCATGACCATCGCGCGACGGCGTATCGCGCGCTTTCCCGCGCTGCGCCCGCCGTGGCTGCGCGTGGGCACGTTCGCGACCTGGTGCCGCGAGGGCGTTAGCTTCGACATGGTCGATTGCACCGCCACCGCGAACGTTCTCGGCTTCCTGGCCGCGGTCGGCCTGTCGCATCTGCCCGGCGTGCGCGAAGCCACGCAGATGCTCGGCGCGGCCCTGCATTGGGCCGGCGACGATGAACTGCGCGCGAGCAGTTTGTCGCCGTTCTATCCCGATCCGGTCGAGCTGGTGTTGGCGCTGGAGCATGCGGCGCGATCCGGCGCGCGGGGTTTGCACGAACTGCATGCCGCGGCCGCGGCGACCGGTTGGGGTGCGAACGCGGAACTGCGCAGCACGCGTGCGGAGCATCGAGTGTGTTCGAGTCCCTACGGCGTCGTGGTGTGGCGTTCGCCGGAGCTCGCGCGCCTGCGTGGTTGGGCGCGCGAGATGGGCGAGGCGCGAATTCCCAAACCGTTGCCGCATTGGATCGGGGATTTCGAATCCGAGCTGATGTGCAGCGTGTTCGATTGACCGCGCCAAAGAACGAAGCCCGGCGATGCCGGGCTTCGTTTCGAACCATCGCGCGCAGCGAGCCGGGCGACTATCAGGGCTTGGGCGCGTAACGCAGAGTCAGGAACCACTCGCGGCCGGGCTGGTTGTAGTACGACACGGTCTCGTACTGGCGATCGAACACGTTGGCCACGCGCGCCTGCAGGCTCAACGAATCGCTGAACGCGTACTCGGCGCGCAGGTCCATGGTGCCGTAGCCGCCGACGCGCACGCTGTTGGCGACGTCGTCGTAACGCGAGCCGTAACCCACCGCGGTCGCGCCGATGCGAAACTTGCCGAAGGCGCGATCCAGGTCGATGCGCGCGCTGTGCTTGGCGCGGCGCGGCAGGTCGTTGCCGCGGAAGAAGCCGACGCGGTTTTCGGTGTCCAGATAGCTGGCGCTCGCCGCCAGGGTCCAGTCGGCGAAGGTGGTGTCGATGCCGATTTCGGCGCCGCGCATGCGCGCGCGTTCGATGTTGTTCGGCAGGTTGATCGCCGAATCGAAGGTGATCAGCTGATCGACGCGGGTGTCGAAGCCGTCGATGCGCGCGTTGAAGCCGTCGCCGCGGTAGGCCAGGCCCACTTCCCAGGTCTTGGACTCTTCCGGCTTCAGATGGGCGTTGCCGAAGAACGGGTAGTACAGCTCGTTGAAGGTCGGCGCCTTGAACGCGGTGCCGTAACCCACGGTCACGCGCCAGCTCTCGGCGAAGTTCAGCCCCCACGCGGCGCCGCCGGTGGTGTGGCCGCCGAACTGTTCATTGTCGTCGCGGCGCACGCTGGCTTCGAACGACTGGTTGCCGAAACGGCCCTGGTACTGGACGAAGCCGGCCTTGTTGTCGCGATCGGTCTCGTCGTAAGAGGTATCGCTGTCGACGCGGTCGCGCAGCCAATCGAAGCCAACCGTAACAAGTTGATCCTCGGCTACGGTGAAATCCGCTTGAAGCGTCGCGCTATCGCGGTCGGTCTTGAAGAACCCCATCGCCAGCGCGCTCAGGAAGTTGTCCGAGCTGTCGACATTGCGCCCCGCGCTCAACTGCACCTTCACTTTTTCCGACGGCTTCCAGTTGAGCTTGCCGCCGATCACCTGCTGCACGGTCTCGGAGTAGTTGACGAAGCTGCCGTCGTAATCGTTCCGGCCTTCCGCGCGCAGCGCCTGGCCTTCGATGCTCCACTGCTCGTTGATCTCGACGCCGCCGCGCAGCGACAGTGCGTGGCTCTCGTAGCCGTCGCGATCGGGCTCGTCGGTGAAGCAGCCGGCGAGCACCGGGAAGCCGGCGCCGCGGCAGGCGTTGATGCCCTGGGTCTTGCGGAAGCTGTAGTCGGCGCCGAACCAGCCGTGACCGCCACGGCCGCCGAAGCCGCTGCCGTATTCGATGGCGCCGTCGCTGCCGCCGCCGACGTGCACGCGCGGGGCGAAGCCCTGCTGTTCGCGACGGGTGAACACCTGGATCACACCGCCGATGGCGTCGGCGCCATACAGGCTCGAACGCGGGCCGCGCACGATTTCGATGCGGTCGATCAGTTCCAGCGGCAGATCCTGCAGCGCGGCCAGGCCCGAGGTCGGCGAGCCGATGCGGATGCCGTCCACCAGCACCAGCACGTGGTCGGATTCGCTGCCGCGCAGGAACAGCGTGGTCAGCTTGCCGGCGCCGCCCTGGTTGGCGATGGTGATGCCGGCGCGGCCGCGCAGCAGATCGTTGAGATCGCGCGCCTGGCTGCGTTCGATGTCGGCGCGGTCCAGCACCTCGACCGGGGTCAGCAGGTCGTTGACGCTGACCGCGGTGCGGTTGGCGGTGACCACGACCTGATCGAGATCGGTGGCGTCGCCGGCGGGCGCGGCGAGGGCGGTGGCCGGCAGGGCGCAGGCAATGGCGAGGGACAGATTCAGGCAACGCATGTGTATGACTCCAACGCACGCGCGATCCAGCGCGTGGCGACAACGGCTGATGAGCGGCGGCGGGGAAAGGACGTGCGGGCAGCGAAACGAGCGCGCAAAGGCGCTGCAGCCGCCGCAATGCCCTCCGCATCGCAACCTGTGGCGCACCGAGGCCGGTCTCCGGACTCGCAAGCGCAGCCGATGCGATCGACTCCCGGGCGCGGCGCCTTCCCATGCCTGTGCACAGTGGCGGTGGCCGCGACCTGACTTGCTTACCGTTGCGGGGGCAGTGCCGGAATGGGCGGGGCGGGTCGGATCGTCCGACCGGACCTGAGCGCGTCACCGGCTTCCCGTTTCAACCCCGGCGGCGTAGCCGTGGGGTCACCTCGAAGCGGGGCGCAGTGTACGCGATGTGGGGGCGGGGCGCCTGGGCCAACCCCGCCCCGGCCCGAACGCATGGCGTTCGGGCGTTCGCGGACGCGCGAGCCAATGGCTCGCAAGCGGCGTCCGCTCACCCCGCCTGCGGGAGAAGGTGCCCCGAAGGGGCGGATGAGGGCGCGCGGCCCAACCTGCCGCACCGCGAACCCGCGACCGACTTGGATCAGTCGTTGCGATCGTCCGCGTCGTGCGAACCGTGCCCGTCGTCGTCCGACGGACCGTCGCGGTCGCTGCCGTCGTCTCGGTCGTTGTCGTCGCGATCGTGGCCAGCGTCGAACGCGGTTGGCTCATCGAACCGCTCTTCCTGCGCATGCATCGTCGTATGCACCGGCGCGGCCGCCGGCTTGTTGCGCGGCGCCGGCAGCAGCGCCGTCGCCGCCTCAGCGGCCAGGATCAGTTCCTGGCGGCGTTCTTCGCTGATCTCCTGCCAGTGGCAGTCCAGCAGCGCGCCTTCGATCGCGTACAGCAGGTTCAAGGTCGGTTTGAAGCCGGCGCGCTTGACCCGCATGAAGGCTTCGACGGTGCCGATCGCGGCGATGTCCTCGTGCGTGCGCAGACCGACCTGGCGCAGCCAGGCCGCGCTCTTGGGGCCGATGTTGCGCATCTTGGGGGCGGCGGTCATGCCAGCGACTCCAGGTAGACCCGCGCCAGCGCTTCCAGACCGGCCTGATCGTCGGCGTCGAAGCGCTCCGGCACCGGACTGTCCAGATCGAACACGCCGATCAGCTCCTCGCCCCGCAGCAACGGCACCACCACTTCCGAACGCGAAGCCGCGTCGCAGGCGATGTGGCCGGGGAAGTCGTGCACGTCGGCCACGCGCTGGGTCTGGCGGCTGGAAGCGGCCGCGCCGCACACGCCCTTGTCGAGCGGGATGCGCACGCAGGCCGGCAGGCCCTGGAACGGGCCGACCACCAGTTCGCGGCCGTCGTAGAAGTAGAAACCGACCCAGTTGAGCTGCGGCAGGGACTGGTTGACCAGGGCCGACAGGTTGGCGGCGTTGGCGACGCGGTCGCGCTCACCGTCGAGCAGCGCACGCGCCTGCTCGACCAATTGCGCGTACTGCTCGGGCTTTCCGCCCGAAAGTGCTGAGGCTGTATACATCTTCGGAGTGTAGCAGTGGTGTTCGCCACGACTACCATGGTCAGCCGGCAGTGCCGGAAAAGCGCGAGGTCAGTCACAAGCGCCAGACTGTTTCGCGCGGCAATCCGCCGTCATGCCGTCCTCCAGCGACTTTTCGGACCCGAATCCCGATGCCTCCGCGAGCTTATCTCCCCGGCCTGTTCGTCACCGGCACCGACACCGGCGTGGGCAAGTCCGTCGTCAGCGCCTCGCTGCTGCATGCGATCCGCGCACTCGGCGCGCGCGCGATCGGCATGAAGCCGGTGGCGAGCGGCTGCGAGCCGGGCGCGCAAGGCTGGCGCAACGAAGACGCGCTGCTGCTGCAGGCGGCCAGCGATCCGACGCCGCGCTACGAGGACGTCAACCCGTACGCGCTGCCGCAAGCGCTGGCGCCGGAGATCGCCGCGGCCGAAGCCGGCATCGAGATCGGCCTGGAGCCGATCCTCGCCGCATACGCGCGCCTGCGGGCGCAGGCCGAGGTGATGGTGGTGGAAGGCGTCGGCGGCTGGGCCGCGCCGATCGACGCCCGGCTCGACCAGATCGATCTGGTGCGCGCGCTGGATCTGCCGGTGGTGCTGGTGGTCGGGTTGCGCCTGGGCGCGATCAACCACGCCCGCCTGAGCGCGCGCGCGATCGCCGCCGACGGTGCGCGTTTCATCGGCTGGATCGCCAACGACATCGATCCGCAGATGGCGCGCATGGACGAGAACTTCGAGATCCTGTGCCGGCGAATGCCGGTGCCGTGCTGGGGCCGCGTGCCTTATTCGCCGCGTCCCGATCCGGCGCGGCTGGCGGCATCGCTGCGGCCGCAGGTGTAATTCACCGTCATCGCCGCCGCGGCGCGGACAACAAAAAACCCGGCAGCGCAGGCTGCCGGGTTTCGTGTATCCGCGTTACCCGCCGGAGAGAGATACGTTGCGATTACTTCGCCGGAGCGGCGGTCGCCTTGGTCGCGGCCTTGGCGGCCTTCTCGACATTGGCCTGGGTGGCCTTGGCGGTGGTTTCGATCTGCGACTTGGCGAGTTCGGCGATGGCTTCGTTGGCCTTCAGCGTGCGGCCGAAAGCTTCCTGACCGGTGCTGACAGCGCGCTCGACGTTTTCGCGAGCGATCTGCACGCCTTTCGGCCACAGGGTCTTGAAGGCTTCGGCATCGCGCGCTTCGGCGGCTTCACCGAAGAAAGCGAAGGTCGCGTTGACGCGCTCTTCGATCGCGGCGATCTGCAGACCGAACACGGCCTCGGCGTTGTCGAGGGCCAGGCGGTTGACCTGAGCGGCCGTGTCCGCGAACTGGCGCGTAGCGGCGGCGAACTGTTCGTTGAATTGCTGGTACATGGCTGAGCTCCTGAGGGAAGGTCCAGACGAAGTACGACTGGATTGTGCGGTGCAGCATATGCCCGGGTTTGTTGCGATGCAACATGGAGCCGACGAGCGGTCGTAAGCCGTTCAGAAATCCTGCCTATTCAGCAAGTTGCGGCTCAGCGGCCCGCTGCGGCAAAGCGCCCGCGGGGCGCCGGAGTGCGCGCGAATTCGCCGCTCGCGGGCGGCCTGAGCAGCTTGGCCGCGGCGTGTGTCAGGGGCGGGGCGGGCGGATGACGACGGCCCGGCGGCAGGCGCGATGGCGGCTTGCGACGGCGGCGGCCCATAGCCGGGCGCGGTGGCCCGTGATCGCGGAAACGCTCGCGCCGAAAACACGCACGCCGCGCAAGGGCGCGGCGTGTGGAAAGCGTATTGGCATGGACGCGAGGGCTCAGCCCCGCGCGCCGATGCGGATCAGCCGCGGTAACGGCAGCCGGCGGTGCAGGTTTCGTGCACGACGATTTCGCTCAGCAACGGCAGGACCGGCTTGAGCTGATCCCACACCCACACCGCGAGCCGTTCGCTGGTCGGATTCTCCAGACCCTCGATGTCGTTCAAGTAATGGTGATCGAGCCGGTCGTAGATCGGCTGGAAGGCCTTTTTGACGTCGGCGTAGTCCATCACCCAGCCGGTGTGTTCGCCCAGTTCGCCGTGCAGGTGCACCTCGATCCGGAACGAATGGCCGTGCAGGCGCGCGCACTTGTGCCCCTCGGGCACGTTCGGCAGGCGATGGGCGGCTTCGAGAGTGAAGACCTTGAAGATGTCGATGGCAGTCATGGAGGCAACCGGTGGGGCGGTGCGGGCGCTGGCCGGCGAGCGGTCGGCGCGTGGGGTGATCGGGCGATGCATGTCGCGCGCGAATCCGGATTCGTTCCGGCCGTTCGCTGCACGCCAGTGTGCTCCGCGGGCCGCATACGAAAAAGCCCGCTGCGCTGGCGGGCCCGGGTGGTGCGGCGCTTTGTCTTGTGGTGGCTATGGGTGGACTCGAACCACCGACCCCAGCATTATGAGTGCTGTGCTCTAACCGGCTGAGCTACATAGCCACGGGGAACCGCGAATTCTTCATGTCCGGGGCCGGGTTGTCAATCCTTCCGGCGCGCTTTGCCCGACTTGTCGTCTGCCTCACCCCGTGGCAGAGTCGGACACAGTGAATTTGGAGTCCGCATCGTGATCGATCCGGACGGCTATAGGCCTAATGTCGGCATCGTGCTGATGCACCCGGACGGCCGCCTGTTCTGGGCGCGCCGCGTGCATCGCGACGGCTGGCAGTTCCCGCAAGGCGGGATGAACACCGACGAGACGCCGCTCGAGGCGATGTATCGCGAGCTGCGCGAAGAAACCGGCCTGCTGCCGCAGCATGTCGAAGTCCTGGGCGCGACCCCCGGCTGGCTGCGTTACCGCCTGCCGCGCCGGGCGGTGCGGCGCAACGATCGCCTCGTATGCATCGGCCAGAAACAGGTGTGGTTCCTGCTGCGGCTGACCGGGCAGGAATCCGATCTGTGCCTGGATCTGACCGACAAACCTGAATTCGATAACTGGCGCTGGGTCGATTTCTGGTACCCGGTCGAGCACGTAGTCATCTTCAAGCGCGGCGTGTACGCCAGCGCGCTGCGCCATCTGGCGCCGTTCGCCCGCCATGTCGCTGGCCCGCAGGCGGTGCCGGCGCCCGATCCCAATGCGCGGGCCTGCGACGGCCAGTTCGCCGGCAGGGCCCATCAGCGGCCGCGCGCGCGGCCTTGCGGGCCGGGCAATCCGGTGCGCGGCGGCGGCTCCGAATCCAGCGGCTGAGGCCGGCCAGCGGCCCGCCGGGCGGAGTTCCCTTGAACGCCGGCACGGGTTGGGTCGGCGTTAATTGACAATCATTCGCATCCGTGGCGGAATAGTCGCGCAGCCAGCCGGCTGCATGCCGAAGACCCCGCCCGTGTACGTGTGCATCTGCAATGGAGTCACCGACCGCGATATCCGCCAGGCCGCCGAGGCCGGTTGCCGCAGCGTGCCGGAGCTGACCATGCGTACCGGCGCCGGCGCCAATTGCGGCAGTTGCCTGGAGCTGGCCAGCTCGTTGCTGGAGCAGGCGCGCAACGTGCGCGAACTTCCCCTGGCGGTCATGCAGCAAGCCGCCTGAGCGGCCGCGGCCCATCCGGCCGCTTCACTAACTTAAGCAGTGCCTTCCGACCGCCCGCTTCAGGGCGGTTTTCGCATGCGCGCCTGCGAATCCGGCCGCCGTCGCATAACCCGGGCATGCGCCGACGACACTGATTCTCGACTCCCTTTGCGCACGATTCGCGTTTCGTCATGGCTTTTTCGAAAGGACTACAGTGCCGGCCATTGCAACGTCGGAGCCCGGCCATGAAAGGCGACCCCAAGGTCATCGAATTCCTCAACAAGGCGCTCTTCAATGAGCTGACCGCGATCAACCAGTACTTCCTGCACGCCAAGATGCTGAAGAACTGGGGCCTGAAAGAACTCGCCGAGCACGAGTACCACGAGTCGATCGACGAGATGAAGCACGCCGACAAGTTGTCGGACCGCATCTTGTTCCTCGACGGTCTGCCGAACTTCCAGGCCCTGGGCAAGCTGCGCATCGGCGAAAATCCGCGCGAGCTGCTGGCCTGCGATCTGGCGCTGGAACTCGAAGCGATTCCGCTGCTGCGCGAAGCGATCAAGTACTGCGAGAGCGTCAGCGACTACGTCAGCCGCAAGCTGTTCGCGGACATCCTGGATTCGGAAGAAGAGCACGTGGACTGGATCGAAACCCAGCTCGCGCTGATCGAGCGCCTGGGCGAGCAGAACTATCTGCTGACCAAGATCGAGGAATGAGTTCGAAGCATTGAGAAGCCGGCGAGCGCGATGTTCGCCGCTTCCTCGCGGTTCCACGGTTCAGCCAGCCAGCGACGTTCACACCGAAGCCAGCAAGCCAACGCCGTACTCGGGTCACCGCGAGTTTCGTGCTGTCGTCAAACAAAAAGCCGTCGGCGCTGAGCCGGCGGTTTTTTTTTGTTTTTTCGACGCGGCGCTGGCTCTTGGGGAGGGGCTTCAGCCCCGATGCTCTCAGATCGCAGCAGGCCAAAAAAAGCCTTCACCCCGATGCCGCGACCCCGGCCTTGGGCTTGCGACGGAACAGCTTGCGCCAGATCCACCACAGCGCTGTCGCGACCAGCACGCTGATCAGCACCACGATGCCCAGCGTGATCCAGGGGTAGGCGAACACCAGCGCCAGCCCGCCGACCACCGCGGTGTCCTCGGCCACCGACGCGGTCCAGTTGCTGACCGGTTCCGGCGAGGTGTTGAGCAGGGCGCGGGTGCCGGACTTCAGCACGTGGCTGGTCAGCGCCACGCCCGCGCCCGCGGCCAGGGCGCCGGCGCCCAGTTGGCCATCGGGCGACATGGTCGCGGCCGCCAGAAACGCGCCGACCGGCACCCGCAGCAGGGTGTGCAGCAAGTCCCAGCCCGAGTCCACGCCGGGAATCTTGTCGGCGAAGAACTCGCCCACGGTCAGCAGGCCGCACACGCCCAGCACCCACGGCGACTGGGTCGCCTGCAGCGCCTGCGGCAACTCCAGCCAGCCCAGGGCGCCGGCGATGCCGACCCCGAAGACGGTCAGATAGACCCGGACCCCCGACAGCCAGGCCAGAACTACGCCAACTGCGAACAGGTGCGCATCGGACATCGTGGCGTTCCCGTTAAGATTTAGGGTTGAGTATAGGTAAAGCCGGCGGTGTGAGCCGTCGTTGTCCGCATGATCCCGTCCGCATGAGCAAGACCCCGCCGCCGCGTTTCGTCATCGTCCAGCAGCAGCCGGACAAGCGCCCTTATATCTGGTCCGCCGTCGGCGTGGCGTGGGCGCTGTCGCTGGTCGTGGCTTGGCTGTGGTCGCAGTCGCTGGCCGCGCCGAAGCTGCCCAAGCTCAGCGCCGAGCTCGACCAGACCAAGCGCGAGCTGCGGCTGCGCTCCAAGGCGCTGGAACAACTGGAACAGCGCGAAGCCAACCTGCAGCGCTCCGACCAGATCAGCCGGGCGGCCAACAAGCAGGTGCAGAACTCGTTGGCCCAGCGCGAGGAGGAAATCTCCGATCTGCGCGCCGACGTGGCCTTCTACGAACGCCTGGTCGGCGCGACCGCGCCGGCCAAGGGCCTGAACGTGCACTCGGTGGAGTTCAAGCCCGAGACCGGCGGCACCTGGCGTTACCAGATCGTCCTGACTCAGAATCTCAACCGCGGAGCGGTCAGCAGCGGGGGGCTGCAGTTCCAGGTCGAAGGGGTTCGCGGCGGCAAGCTGGCCGCGATCGGCTGGGACGAACTGCACCAGAAGTCCAAGGCGCCCGCCCAGGACTATTCCTTCCGCTACTTCCAGCAACTCGACGGCAGCGTGATGCTGCCGGCCGGCTTCACCCCGCAACGCGTGCGCATCTCGCTGCACGGGGAAAACGCCGCGATCGAGCAGCATTTCGCCTGGAAGAGCGGCGTCACCGTAACCGGGGAAACTTAAGCGATGTTCAAGACCAACAGTAAACCGACCCAACTGCGCGAAGGCCAGGTCGACACCATGATCGGCCCGCAGGTGGTGATCCGCGGCGACCTGCATTTCAGCGGCGGGCTGTATATCGAAGGCCGCGTGATCGGCAAGCTGGTGGCCCTGGACGGGAAGCCCGCCAGCCTGACCCTGGCCGAGAACGGCGTCATCGAGGGCGAGGTGCGCGCCCCGGTGGTGATCATCAACGGCCAGCTCGACGGCGATGTGTATGCCAGCGAGCGGGTCGAACTCGCCGCCAAGGCGCGCGTTCAAGGTAATGTGCACTACAAGGTGGTCGAGATGACGGCCGGGTCGATGCTCACCGGACGCCTGATCCACGCCGATTCGCCGGCGGCCGCGCTGCCGGCGCCTGAAGCGCTGATTACCGCGGACGCCCGCATGGATTGAGGGCTGCCGCCCCAGCCCCCAGACGGTGCGGATGAGCGACGAAACCTCACAGTCCGCGCCGTCTCCCGGAACCCCGGCCGACCGTCCCGCGACGCAGCGGCCGGCGAGTGCCGCGCCCGATCCGGCCACTGGCCACGACCACGCTCCCGCCGGAGCGACGGCTCCGCCCTCGTCCGGCCCGCCGCCGTCCGGCGCGGGCGATGCGGGTCACCATCGCTGGCGCATTCCCGCCGCCGTGCTGCTGGCCGCCGCCCTGGGCTTCGGCGCCTGGGGGCTATGGCGATCGCTGAGCGAAACCCAGGACGCCCCGCCGCCGCCCGGTCCGGAGGCGTCCAGCTTGACTCCGCGGCAGATGCAGGCCGACCTGGAGCAACTGCGGCAGCGCGTGGCCACCCTGGGCCGTTCCGACGCCATCAGCCGCCAGGCCAATCGCGATCTGCAAAGCGCCCTGGCCGAGCGCGATGAGGAAATCGCCGGCCTGCGCGCCGACGTCGCCTTCTACGAGCGGCTGGTCGGCGCCACCGGCCAGCGCCGCGGCCTCACCGTGCACTCCCTGAAGATGCAGCCGCAGGATGGCGCGCCCTCGGCCTGGCACTTCACCACCACCCTGACCCAGAACCTCAACCGCGGCGCGGTCAGCGCCGGCCGTCTGACCCTGGCGCTGGAAGGCACCCGCGCCGGCAAGCTCGAAAAGCTCGCCTGGGCGGACCTGCGCCAGCAGCCCGACGCGCCGGGCGCGGGATATTCGTTCAAGTACTTCGAACAGGTCGAGGGCGACGTATTCGTCCCCGCCGGCCTGACCCCGGTCCGGGTCACGGTGCGGCTGACCCCGCAATCGGGCGCGGCGGTCGAACAATCCTTCAGCTGGGCGGAGGCGACGCGCGACACCCTCGCCACGACGCCCGCGGCGGCCAATCCGGGCGGCTGAGGCCGCAGGCAGGCCCGTTCCGGGCGCCGCGGCCGCCGATATCGCTGATCGGACGTCCAGACAGGCCATCGGACCGCACCAGCCAATCGCAGTGTTCGCCTGGCGCGCTTGAATGCGGGCGCGGCGGCCTTATCCTTTCAACATGGAAATCACCACGCTCAATGCCGCGCCGGGCTACCAGTCCCTGGATCGGCCGTTGCAATTCACCTCGTCGGCCGCCAGCAAGGTGCGCGAGCTGATCGCCGAGGAAGGCAACGATGCGCTCAAGCTGCGCGTCTACATCCAGGGCGGCGGCTGTTCGGGCTTCCAGTACGGCTTCGAATTCGACGAGCAGCAGGGCGAGGACGATCTGGCCGTGCAGACCGACGGCGTGACCTTGCTGGTCGATCCGCTGAGCCTGCAATACCTGATGGGCTCGGAAGTCGACTACACCGAAAGCCTGCACGGCTCGCAGTTCGTGATCCGCAATCCGAACGCGAAAACCACCTGCGGCTGCGGCTCCTCGTTCGGCGTGTGACTACCGCGCAAGCCGCTTCCGCGACCGGCCGGCCGTTCGCCTTCGTCGAGGGCGATGCCGCATGGCAGGCGGCGCTGGATCGCGCCGATCATCTTCGCGATCAACCTGAAGCTCTGTCCGAACTGTGGCCGCGGGCGCGGGTGATCGTGCTCGACAACTCCGGCAACGCGCTGGCCGACGACGACGGCAGCCTGCGCGCGCCGCTCGGCCGCGAACTCAGCGACGGTCCCGGCGGCGTGGGCGCGGCGGTGTTTCTCGGCCTGGCCGCGGACGGGCAGGCCTGGTTCTCCATCGACGCCGAGCTGGTCGCCTTCGACGCGCCGCGCCGGGTCGATCTGCGCAGCGCGGCCGGGCACTGGCCGTTGCTGCAGGCCAGCGTGTTCGCCCAGGCGCGCGCGCTGCAGCATTGGCGCAGCCGCCATCGCCATTGCGGCGTGTGCGGCGGCGAAGTCGCCTCCGCGCGCGCCGGTTGGCAGGGGCGTTGCGGGCAGTGCGGCACCGAACATTACCCGCGCACCGATCCTGCGGTGATCGTCGCGGTCAGCGACGGCGAACGCCTGCTGCTCGGCCGCCAGGCCGGCTGGCCGGCGCGGCGTTATTCGGTGATCGCCGGTTTCGTCGAACCCGGCGAATCGCTGGAGCAGACGGTCGCGCGCGAAGTGCTGGAGGAAACCGGCGTGCGCGTGCGCAGTTGCCGCTATCTGGGCTCGCAGCCGTGGCCGTTCCCGAGCGCGTTGATGCTGGGCTTCGCCGCCGAAGCCGAGCCCGACGAACCCAAGACCGGCGATGAGCTCGAAGAAGCGCGCTGGTTCACCCTGGACGAAATCCACGCCGCTTCCGCGCGCGGCGAACGCGCCGCCACGGGCGAGCCGGGCGACGACGACGGCCCGCTGCTGTCGCCGAGCATTTCCATCTCGCGCTGGCTGATCGAACACTGGCGCGTGGCCGCGCAGGCGCGCGCGGGGCGTTGAACCACGCAAGGGCGTGCGCGGTCGCTTCGGTTGCGAGCGCTCCATTCTGCTGAGTATCGAATCGCTCCCTCGCAAGCCTCTCCTGCAGAGACCTCGAAGGCTCGCGACCGCGCCTGCACGCGGTCGCGCTAGAATCCGGCCAGTTCATGTTTTTCTTCGCCTCGCCAGGAGCGTCGCCCCGATGTCCGTCACGCTGATCGCCGCCGTCGTCGCACTCGTGCTCGGCCATCTCGCGCAGTCCCTGGCCGCGTCGGTGCGTCATTACGGCTGGTACGGCGACTGGCTGCGCTGGATCGACAGCCGCTTTCCCGAGGGCAGCTTCTGGCGCGGACGCTGGGGCCTGGTGATCGCGCTGTTGCCGCCGCTGCTGGCGGTGGGCCTGTTCCAGTTGGCGCTCGATGAACCCCTGATCGGGCTCGGCGGCCTGGTGTTCGGCATCTTCATCCTGTTCTACGCCTGGGGCCCGCGCGATCTGGATCTGGACGTGGAAGCGCTGGCGTCGGCGCGCGACGGCGTCTCGCGCCGCGAAGCCGCCGCCCGCCTCTGGCCGGAGGGCGCCACGCCCTTGCTCGACGGCGGCTCGCTGGTCGAGGCGGTGTTCCGCAGCGCGCTGCGGCGCTGGTTTGGCGTGCTGTTCTGGTTTTTGCTGCTCGGCCCGGTCGGCGCATTGGGCTATCGGCTGGTCGCGCTGGCCGCCGAGGGCGAGGCGTCCAAGCAATTGTCCGGCGACACCCTGGGCGGCGCGCGCACGTTGCTGGCGCTGCTGGACTGGCCGGTGGCGCAGCTGCTGACCCTGGCGCTGGCCCTGGTCGGCAATTTCGACACCGTGCTCGGCGCCTGGCGCGAAGCCGGCGGCGCGCGTTTCAGCCTGGACAACCGTTTCCTCGGCGCGGTCGCCCGCGCCAGCGTCAAATGCGAGTTGGCCGAAGAAGCGGCCGACTACGTGGACGAATCCGGCGTCGCCGCTCCTGCGCAGGCCGTGGCGCTGATGACCACCGGCGAAGTGCCCGAACTGCGCGACGCGATGAGCCTGGTCTGGCGCAGCCTGCTGGTCTGGCTGGCGGTGCTGGCCTTGTTCGTGATCGCCGGTTTCGTCGCCTGACCCCTCGCGCGGCGGCCCTGCGCCGCTGAGATACCGCGCATCCCCGGAATGCGACCGCCTGAGCGGAAACCGAACGCAAGCGCACGGCCGGGGTAGGGGGGGCTCGTCTGGACTGCGTTTAGACGTACAGGTTTCGCGTAAACCGCGTGCCGCATTGTCGTTCGCCGCCGGCCACCCCGGTGCGGACGACGGTCCTGCCGAGGGGGCTGGACACACTCTTGCGCAGCGGCTTTCACGGAACCTGATTCGCGCGTTGGTCAGCGCGATCGCGGCAGCAGCCAGACGGCGCGACGGCGATGAGGCGACGCTTTACCCGCGCACGAGAGCCCGGCGATCAAGACCGGGCCTCGTGTGCGGAGTAAGCATCACTCATCGGATGCGCGCTTCATCACGCTAGCGGAGGATTCGGATTGGTGAATCGCTTCACGTCCCAGCTTCTGGTCGGTCTGAGTCAGGCCGATCCCGGCCCCACGGGTTTTGCGCCCGGCGCTGCTGCGCAAGGCGACCTGAGCTTCGTTCACCCGCCCGTTGCGGCTGGGCTAGTATCGAAGCAGGTAACCAGGGCATGGATGAAGGTGGACGTGGGCCAGGATTCATCGGCGGCGAATCAGCCCGCGACGACGCGGCAGGAAGACGATCACTTCGTCGGCTTCCTGCGCGATCACCGCGAGCCGTTGATCGCGTTCTTGCGCAAGTCCGCCGCCTCGCACGAGGACGCGCAGGACATCGCGCAGGAAACGATGATGCGGATGCTGCGTTATCGCGACCAGCCGGCCGACGCGTTGAAGATCCTGATGTACCGCATCGCGATCAACGCGCTCAACGATCGCGGCCGGCGGCAGAAAACCCGGCATGCGCCCGAGCACGTGAGTCTGGATGAGGATTACCACGCGCTGCCGTCGCAAGAGCCCAGCCACGATCAGCGCGTGGCGACCGAGCAGGAACTGGCGCTGGTGCGCGCGGCGATCATGCAATTGCCGATGCGCAGCCGGCAGATTTACCTGCTCAACCGCATCAACGGAATGAGTTACACGCAGATCGCACGACACTGCGGTATTTCTGTAAAGGCGGTGGAGAAGAATATAGGCCGGGCGCTCGCGCTGTTGCGCGTGCGCATGAAGGAAAGCGGCTACGAGAGCTTGCAAGAACCATGACTACTACACTGCCCACATCGACGACGACCCCGACAGCCGATCCCGCAGACGGCCGCGCGGAAGCGTGGGTGGCGCGGCTGGATTCGCCCGAGTGCACCGCGCAAGATCGCGCCGAGTTCGATCGCTGGCTCGACGCCGCGCCCGAGCACGTTACCGCCTACGTCGCCGCCGAGCGCGCGCATCAGGCCGCGGCGCAACTGGCCAGCGACGAAATGCTGCAGGCCGCCGCGCGCATCGCCTGGCGCGCGACCGGTCGCGAAAGCGCTCGCTCGCGCTGGTGGATGCCGGCGGCGATGGCCGCTTCCCTGCTGGTCGCGACCGCGGTAGGCGTCAACTGGCTGCGCACGCCGGCGCCGGCAAGCGACGATCGCTACCTCACCGCGGTCGGCGAGCAGCGTTCGCTGCGTCTGGCCGACGGCACCCAGGTGATGCTCGACACCGACTCGGTCATCGTCGCGCGCTTCAGCGATGAGCGCCGCGAGGTCGAGGTCGATCGCGGCCGCGTGCAGTTCCAGGTCGCCGCCGACGCCGCGCGCCCGTTCTCGGTCAAGGCCGGCAACGGCCTGATCCGCGACATCGGCACCACCTTCCAGGTCATCAAGACCGACAGCACGGTCAATGTCGGTTTGCTGGAGGGCGAGGTGATCGTCTCCAACGGCGTCGCCCAGGCCGACAGCACGCTCAAGCCCGGTCAGCAGCTCAGCTACGACCACAGCGGCCGCATGAGCCCGCCCGAACCGCTGGACCTCAACGCCGCGCAGGCCTGGCCGACCGGCGATCTGGTCTTCAAGAACCGGCGCCTGGACGCGTTGCTCATCGAGATGAACCGCTACTCGGCGACCAAGCTGCGCCTGGCCGATCCGGCCCTGGGCAAGATCACCGTCAGCGGGGTGTTCCATATCGGCGACCAGGCCGCGTTGCTGGAGGCCCTGGAGCAGGGCTGGTCATTGCAGTCCGAACAGCGCGCCGACGACGAAATCGTATTGCATCGCAAGTCCGGTTGAGTCCCCTGTACGCCGTAGCGATGCTATGGTTGAACCGCGCCTACAGACAGGGGGCGTACCGGTTCAGCTGTAGCATGATCGATGCGGTTGGTGGATGGCCAAGATTGCGTATGCGTTCATCGTTTCCGTCGCGCTGACGTTCTCGCCTGTTGCCGGGGCTTTGCAGGCCCCCCAAGGCGATATTCCAGCCGATGGCTACAACATCCCTCCCGGCGCGTTGGACGACGCGCTGAACGCATTCGCGTCCCGTAACCGTTTGCAGCTGATCTACGCTCCGGCCCTGGTGGCGCGGCGGCGCAGCGCGGGCCTGAAGGGCCGGCCCGGCATCCGCGAGGGCCTGGCCCAGTTGCTGGACGGCACCGGCCTCACCGCGGTGGCCGTAAAAGCCAATGTCTACTTGCTGCAGCCGGCGCCGCGTCCGCGGCCCAAGCTGGTGCCGCAGCCGTTCGTTCAGAAGCCCCAGGCATTGCCCAAGGCACCGACTACGACGGAATTAGACACAGTCCATGTGACAGGAACACGTATCGGGCGTGCCGCTTTCGAAAGCTCGCTGCCGCTGACCCTGATCACCAACGAACAGATCCGCGCCAGCGGCCACCAGACCCTGTTCGACCTGCTGCGGCTGACCCCGGGCATGACCGGCCACCACCCGCGCAATGTCGCCACCGAAGGCGGCGCCAGCCAGGTGCCGTCGGCGGCGGCGGCCTCGGCCAGCCTGTATTCGCTGGGGCCGCGCGCGACCTTGTTCCTGGTCGACGGCCGGCGCATGGCCAACTACGGCCTGGTGTCCACCGACATGGGCGCGCTGACCGATCTCAACGGCATTCCGCTGAGCATGGTCGATCACATCGAGATCGCGCATGGCGGCGCCTCGGCCATCTACGGCGCCGACGCGATGGCCGGCGTGGTCAACATCATCCTCAAGAAGGACTACCGCGGCGCCGAAGTCGGCGGCAGCTTCGGCGTGTCCCAGCGCGGCGACGCCGAGCAGCAGCGCGAGTACGCCAGCTTCGGCGAGCAAACGCCCGGCGGCGGCAGCGTGTTCGTCAGCATCGACCACTTCACCCGCAATCCGCTGATCGGCAGCCAACGCAAGTGGAGCACGCTCGATCAGAGCAGGAATGGCCTGGCAGATCGTCGCTTCCGCTCGGGTTTCGGTTATCGCGATCCCTACGAAGTAGTGGCTCCCATCGAAGGCTGCGATTCGCTCGATGGCCCGCCGGGGGATCAGGTCAAGGATCGTTGCAGTCTGGATGTTCCGCAATACGTCAGCCTGCAACCGGGCATCACCAGCAATGCGCTGTATGCGTATTGGCGCCAGCCCATCGGCGAGGACACCGAGTTCTACGCCGACGTGCGCGCGACCCGGGTGGGTCTGGAAATGCAGAACGCCCCGTTCTTCGCAGGGGTGAACCTGCCGGATGATCATCCAGATGCGTATAAACCCAATCCGAATCTGGATTTGAACTATTGGTTTTCCGATGTCGGTCCGGTGCGCAACCGCACGGTGACCAGCACGCGCGACTACACCGCCGGCATCAAGGGCTACCGCGGCAAGTGGGAATGGGACGTGAGCTTCTCGCGGCGCAGCAACAAAGTAGTCAACCGCATCGACGGACTGATCAATCTGCCTGCGGCGGAAACCGCGATCACCACCAAAAGCTATCACTTCAACAAAACCGACGAGAACTCGCCGGAAGTGCTCGCCGATCTGTCGCCGCAGACGACGCTGGGTGGCGAAGTGGTGCTCGATACGTTATCCGGCAGCATCGAGGGGCCGTTGTTCACGTTGCCGGCCGGCGACGTGCAGATCGCCGCCGGCTTCGAAGCGCGCCACGAGCATCTGCGCAACCGGCCCGATAACTCGTTCAAGCAGGGCGACATCGCGTTGGCGCAACAACTCGACGACCGCAACGCCAGCCGCAACACCTCCGCGGTTTATGCCGAGGTCAACGTGCCGCTGCACGACAAGCTGTGGGCCGACGTCGCCTGGCGCGTCGATCGCAACAGCGGTTACGGCAATCAGGTCTCGCCGATGTTCGGTGTGCGCTGGCAGCCGTGGAAGTCGCTGATCCTGCGCGGCTCCTTTGGCGAAGGCTACCGTGCGCCGACCTTGGCCGAACTGCGTCGGCCCTTGTTGGTCGATACGCTGGCCGCGGTAAGGGCCGACGCCAGCACCCGTCCATGCCTGTACGACTACGAGATCGCGTGCGTGGTCGAACAACGCGCCACCATCAATCCCGATCTGCGCCCGGAAACCTCCACCAGCCGCAGCCTGGGCTTGATCTGGACGCCGAGCGAAAGCTTCACCGCCACGCTCAACCGTTACCGCATCCGCCGCAGGAATGAAATTCTCGCGATCAACGCCACCGGCCGCCCGGACCTGTTTCCCGAGGCCTTGGTGCGCGACGAAGAAGGCAATCTGACCACCGTCGAAACCTATCTGGACAACATCGGCAGCACCGAAGTGCGCGGTTGGGAAATCGATACCGAATACCGCCGCCAGACCCAGGACTGGGGTAATTTTGCGTTTCGTCTCAACGGCCACTACATGGATCGCCTGCTGCGCCGTCCGCATCAGGCCGAACAAGAACTGGATTACGCCGGTTACGGCACGCCCAATCGCACCGTGTTGGGCAGCGTGCGCTGGACCTATCGCGACTGGATCGCCACGCTCAACCTGCGCTACATGGGCCATGCCAAAGTCATAGTGACGCGGCCGGGCGTGGCCTGCCCCGTCATCGACGACATCCCCGCGCGCTGCCGCACACCCAGCGCGACCCTGCTCGGATTGGATCTGGCCTACGGCGGCTTCGACAAATGGCTGATCGGTTTGAACATCAGCAACCTCAACGATCTCCGGCCGGTCAACTACGATTACAACCTCGGCGGCTACAGCATCGTCGATGACGATCCGGTCGGACGCTATTACCTGATCAGCGCGGCGTACCGCTTTTAAGTCATCGGGTAGATCGTCGGGCCGCGTAGCGGCGGCTCGGAACTTGCCGCGCCGTCAACCCGGCGCGAGCCACGAAAACGGCGGCCACGGCAGATTGCGCAGCACCCAGAACGCGGCCAGCAATCCCAGCCAGGCCTTGCCGTTGCCCAGGATCGCCAGCGCACGCCGCGGCAGCGGCAGGCGATAGCCCAGCCCCTGCAACACCAGCAGCGGCAGCGCCGGGATCAACAGGCCCAGCAGCGGATTCATCGCCATCATCTGCGCCAGATCGCCGTGCGCCAGCGCGTGCAGCGCGCGGGTCATGCCGCAACCGGGGCAATACAGGCCGGTGAAGTGATAGAACATGCAGCCCGGCAGCGGGCTGCCGGCGGCGTTGGGATCGACATGCCGCAGCACCCACACCCCGGCCGCGGCCGCCGCAGTGGCCGCGGTCGCGGCGACAGCGAGGGTGAGATGGCGCTGGCGGGCGCTGCGGTCCATATCGATCTGTTCGCCGGGCGGCGCGCCTCAGCGCGACTGCGCCTTCTGCAGTTCCTGCAGGAACTCGTCGGACATCATCGACATGCCGTTGATGAAGAACGACAGGATCGTCCAGATCAGGCCCAGCGCGACCAGCCCGGTGCCGACCCAGCACCAGATCTTCGCGGTCTCCGACGCGCGCCGGGCGCCGTCTTCGTCGCCGGCGGCGTACTTGCTGTTGACCTGATTGCCGAACACCAGCGCGACGATGCCCGGCGCGGCGCCGATCAGGCAGCAGAAACACGCGCCCAGCACGGTCAGGGTGATCGACCACGGCAGGTAGTTCGGATACGGCGAGGCGGCAGTGACGACGGGCTGATTCATGGTGTCCTTCCCAGGGCAATGGCCGGACGCCGACGGCGTCCGCTCGCGGGCATCCTAGCAGCGCTCCGCCTCGGCGGCACGCCGCGCGTGGAAGCGATCAGGCCCGATCGCCGCGCAACGCGCGCACCTGCGCCTCCAGCGACTGCGCGGTGGCCTCGGCGCCGTCGCACGGCGCCTGCGCGATCACCTCGACCTGGGCGCGGAACCGCCGCGGCACGCGCATGCGCGCCATGCGCGAATCGCGCTTGCTCCACATGCTGGACCACATGCCGCGCAGCGCCATCGGGATCACCGGCACCGGATTCTTCTCCAGCACCCGTTCCACGCCCGACTTGAACGGCGCGATCTCGCCGTTCTTGGTCAGCGCGCCCTCGGGGAAGATACCGACCAGCTGGCCGTCGGCGAGCGCGGCTTCGATTTCCTCGAACGCGCGCCGCATCACCTCGGGATCTTCCTTCGCCCCGGCGATCGGAATCGCCTTGGCGGTGCGGAAGATCCAGCTCATCACCGGGATGTTGAAGATCTTGTAATACATCACGAAGCGCACCGGCCGCGGGATGCTCGCACTGAGGATCAACGCGTCCATGTAGCTGACGTGGTTGCAAACGATCAGCCCCGCGCCCTCGTCGGGAATGCGCTCGGTGCCCGACACGCGCAACCGGTACAAGGCCCGCACCAGCACCCAGCTGAGGAAGCGCATCAGGAATTCGGGCACGAGGGTGAAGATGTAGATCGCCACGATCGCATTGGCGATCGCCAGCGCCAGGAACACCTGCGGAATGGTCCAGTGGAAGAAACGCTGCACGACCACGCCCAGCACCGCCGCCAGCACGATGAAGGCCGCGTTCTGGATGTTCATGCCGGCGATCACGCGCGACAGCTCGTTCTTCGGCGAGCGGTTCTGGATCAGCGCGAACAGCGGCACCACGAAGAAACCCGCGAACACGCCGATGCCGATCAGGTCGATCATGATCCGCCACGAGCCCGCGCTGTGGACGAAGGCGGAGACGTTCAGGCCGGTCGCGGTCGCAGCGCCGGTGCGGGCGAAATACAGGTCGATCATGAAAGCGCTGATGCCGAACGCGCCCAGCGGCACCAGGCCGATTTCGACCGTGCGCGCCGACAGCCGCTCGCACAGCATCGAGCCCACGCCGGTGCCGATGGAGAACAGCGCCAACGCGAAGATGTACAAGGTGGGGTCGCCGCCGAGATTGGTCAGCGCATAGCCCGGCAACTGCGAAGTCAGCACCGTGCCGACGAACCAGAACCACGACACGCCCAGCACCGAGTTGCGCACCGCCGGCTGGCGACGGGTCATGCGCATGATCTTCACCGACTCGGGAATCGGGTTCCACTGAATCTTCAGGTCCGGCTCGCCGGCGTCGGCGCGCGGAATCAGGCGGCTGACGAGGTTGCCGGTCACCGCCAACGCGATGATCGCGGTGGCCGCGACCACCGGCCCGTGCGTGCCGGCGAGGGTGAAGATCAGGCCGCCGAAGATCATGCCGGTGAGGATCGCGATGGAAGTGCCCATCTCGACCAGGCCGTTGCCGCCGGTGAGCTCCTCCGGCTTGAGCACCGAGGGCAGGATCGAATACTTGACCGGCCCGAACAGGGTCGATTGCAGGCCGGTGCAGAACAGCGCGATCAGCAGGATCGTCATGCTCTGGGTCAGGAACCCGACCGCGGCCAGGCTCATGATCGCGATTTCCATCGAGGTCGTGATCCGGATCAGC
The DNA here is from genome assembly GCF_001442805.1 of Lysobacter gummosus. NCBI lineage: Bacteria > Pseudomonadati > Pseudomonadota > Gammaproteobacteria > Lysobacterales > Lysobacteraceae > Lysobacter > Lysobacter gummosus. The sequence goes on from NZ_CP011131.1 coordinate 857,131, forward strand.
TTGTGCTTTTCCAGCTTCTCCGCGATCTGCCCGGCGGTGGCCGAGAACAGGAAATACGGCAGGATGAACAAGGCCGGCGCGAGGTTGGTGTAGAGCGTGCGCTGCGCGTCGTCCACGCCCAGGTAGAACAGCAGCCCGATGATGGCCTGCCGGTAGACGTTGTCGTTGAAGGCGCCGAAGGCCTGGGTCAGGAAGAACGGCAGGAACCGCCGTTGGGTGAGCAACGCGAACTGGTTGTGCGCCATGCCGTCCTGCTTTGTCGGATCTGGTCCGCACATCGATGTGCGGCTCGCGCGAAGGATTCGCGTGGGGAGCCTAGCAAACCCGGAATGGCGGGGTGTAGCGGCTTCGGGCGGGTAGCGCAAAAGTAGCCTCGGCATTACGTGCGCCTAGACCCGCCTGCCGCCGTCCACACCCCCCACGTTCCTGCCTTTGCTGTTCCCCCCTTTGAAAAAGGGGGGAGGGGGGATTCGCTCTTTGCTCCCCCCTCACCGAGCCGCCGCATCCCGCCAATCCGCCCCCTCCGCCGCCTTGGCATGCGCGATCCGGCTCCACTCCGGCTCCTGCCGCCACCGCCGCGTACTGCGCTGGAAGAACTGGCTGTTGGGCACCTGCAGCACCGTGTCGTCGCCGTTGGCGTGGCTCTCCTGCAAGGTGGTGAAGATGAAGTTGATGTCCACCACCCGCCCGCGCAGCCCCGGCTTGTCGCCGCCTTCCAGCACCTCGATGTAGTCGTACAGCCGGAACGGCCGCGTCGTCAGAATCAACAGCGCGCAGAAAATATTCGACAACACGCTCCACGCCGCGAAGAACGCCACCGCGCCCACCGCGACGAACCCGGTCAAGGTCGTCCACACCACCGAACCGGAGATCCCCATCCGATTGAGGAACAGCAACAGCGCGCTGATGTAGATCACCGTGCTCAGCACCCGGCGCACGCCGATGGCGAACGCCGGCGCCAGCTCGTAGCGCGTGCACAGCCGGCGCAGCAGATGCCGGAGCAGGGTGGTCAGCAGCCACGCCGCGACAAGGATCGCCAGCGCTTCGCCCAGTTTCGCGGCGATGTAGGCGGCTTGGGCGATGGTGGGGGACATGGTGTGGGTCGCCTCATGGCTGCGGACAGGGTCCGACAGTGTAAGAAGGCGGGAGTTAGGGCGCCGTGCCTGAGAGGGCGGCAGTTCGGCGCCGGAGCCGTGCGCGCCTGCGGACCGGATCCGCGGTCGCAGCCGGGCTCAGTGCGGGCGCTCGCCTTGCAGCGGCTGATAGAGCGCGGCGATCTTGGGAATGAAGCGCTCCGGATTCGCACCGACCAGATTGGTCAACACGACGATCGCCAGCCCATCGTCGGGATAGACCACGAACGCGGCGCGCGCGCCGCCGATACCGGCCACCTGCCGATGCGGCGAGCTTTGCAGCACCGGCCATCCGGCGGCCCAGCTGCCGTCGGCGCCGCTGTTGAGTTTTTCCGGCGTCCACATGCCGCGAACATGGGCCGCGCCGATCAGCCGACCCTTCGACAGCGCGATCAGCCAACCGGCCACTTCATCGGCCGTGGTCTGGATGCCGCCGCCGGCCCAAAGCCCGCGAGGCATGTCGTAGAACCAGTGCGACAAGCGTTCGGCGCCGCCTTGCGCATCGGTTTTCCGCGGGAAGTAGCTGTACATCGTGGCCGCATCGGCGAGGAGGTCGTAGCTGTCGCCGAAGGTGGACGAACGCATGCCCGCCACGGCGAACTGGCGCTGGGCGAGAAAGCGCTCGTACGGCATCTTCGTTTGCTTGGCGATGATCTGCGCCAGCAAGGCGTAGTTGGCCTGGTTATAGGCGAACCGCTCGCCGATGGCCGCCTCCATCGGGCGCTGCTTCACCGCTTTCCATGCCTGCGCTTCCGAGCCGCCGCCCACCAGTCCGTTTTCATCGACGATGTCGGGCAGCCCCGAGGTGTGCGCCAGCAGCTGACGCACGCGGATGCCTGTCCAGGCCTGCGGCAAGTCGTCCAGGTAGCGGGAGATGGGCGCATCCAGCTCCACCTGTCCGGCTTCGACCAACTGCATCATGGCCACGCCGGTAAACGACTTGGTCGCCGAATTGATGGGAAACAAAGTGGCTTGGGCGACCGGCTTGCGATTTTCGACGTTGGCCAAGCCATAGCTTTGCGACAGCACCACGCGATCGTCCTTGATCACGGCGATCTGCAGACCGGGTATGCGCAGCTCCTTCATCGTTTGCTGGATCAATCGCCGGGCTTGTTCGTTCGCCTCGTCCAGGCCGCTCGCGGCGAGAGCGAGGCGGGGTAGCGAAAACAGCGCGATGGCGATGATCGTGGTGACATGGTGCTTTGCGGACAACATGAGGTTCCCCAAGGTGGACTCGCCGAAGATGCGAAGGATGACGGCCGCTGCGCCCGCGATGTCGCTTCCACGGGACGGCTATCGGATGCGCCGTCGGGCCGAAGGGTTTATAGCTGTCCTCGGCGAATCGAGGCATTGCTTGGGTCGGCGCATGCGCGCGCTGCTGACGGCGGAAGGAATCGCGACGCGTCAGCGGTATAGCGAGTGATCGCGGCCGTCAGTCGATCCGGAACGGCTCGCCCGGAGCGGCCACTTGCTCCGTACGCGTGTTGACCGACCAACTGCCTACGATTTTTCCGTCGATGGCGTAGTTGACCTCGAAGTAGTGGGTGCTATCGACGACGCCGGGGCCGACAGGATGCTTGGCCGACCACGAGCGATCTTGCGTGTCGTGCCACCAGCGCTGCGCGTTGTCCAGTCGGCGAATTTCATCGGCGCGAGTGCGCATGACTAAACCGATGGCTTGCGCATGAGGCGAGTCCCCGGGCGAAGCCGGCTCGGCCGCGATCAACGGGCCGTAAGGGAAGGCCAACAGGAGCAGTAGAAGCAGTCCGTGCGTTTTCATTGAATTGCGGTCGCTCGAATCGAATCAGTGAGTCGGCATCTAGCCGCCATCGCGCGAACGGCCGCTCAGTTGGTAAACGTAAGCCTCCACCACCGCGCCGTCGCGCAGCGTGGCCGAGGTGAGTACGCGTTCGTAGCCCTCGCCCTCGAACTCATCCAGGCGCGGCCAATGCTCGGGCAGCGCGTCCGAGCTGAAAAGCAGCCCTTGGACTTCGTCGCCGAGCGTATCCAGGACGATGCCCGGATAGCCGGCGGCCGCGCCCCAGCCTTCCTCATGCAGCGTGCCGCGGACGAAGGCGGGCGTCCAAGTGCCCGGCACCTGCGCGAGCACATGCGCGTTGGGCTTGCCGGGGGCGAGTGTTCCGTAAACGAAGAGTCGTTGCGTCATGGTCGTTACCGAGGGAGCCGATGCCTGAATCCGGCCGCGTGAGCGATGTGGAAATCGTCAGCCGGCGGGTTGGTGCGCGAGCACCGCCACGCCGATGATCGCGGCGAGAGCCAGCATAACCAGCCAACCGTGGCGTTGATAGAACGGTATCGGATTGCGGCCGATCAACGCTTCGGCGGCGCGCGGATTGACCACCCACCCGTGCGTGCAATCAGGGCACACCAGCTGATACTGCTTCGACATCACCCAGCCGAACAGATGATAGAAGTGGCCGTGCTCGTACTTGAGGCGAAGCCCGAAATCCTGGTCCTGCCGGCATTGCTGGCAGTACTCGCGCTCCGACAGGTCGAAGTCCAGTACCCGTTTGCTGGTGCCCCAAAGAATCATCCGCCGCCCCCTGGCAATCGATTGCCGTCCGATGCCGGAATTATGCCGGCCGGCGAAGGCCGGGGCGATGGGGCTGTCTATTGGGATATCGTCCATCGGCCAAAAAATCCCCGTCGTCTTGTCTCTTGAGACAGGCCGATGCTTTAGTTGGAAGTCACCCAGAGGTTGTGGCCAAGAATCAACTTGGCGCGGCATGCGCAGTCGTCCGAGAATGCGCCCCATCTGAGCACCACAGACGATCAGCCATGACCTACGTCGATCCAGAACTCGTTTTCGCCTGGCAAGCCGCGCATTCCATCGCCCGCAGCTCCCCGCCCCCTGTCCACGATCGCGGCGGCTTCCGGGTGGATACCCATTCGGAAAAGGAAGCCAAGCGCTGGGTATTCCCGCAGCCATGCGATGGATTGCGCGAAATCGCGCATGAGATTACGGCGCCACGGCATTACCTGAAGCTGTGCGGCTCCGATGAGGAACTGCGAAGCGCACTGCCGGCGCGGTGGGAGGTTCAGCCGGCGAACTATTTCATGACGACGGCGGCGGCAACGCTGGATGCCAGGCCGCTGCCCGAGGGCTACAGGATGGAGCTCCATCGAACCGGCCCCGTCACCCGGGCTTGCGTCATCGCGCCGGATGGCGTTGTGGCCGCAAACGGATCCGCGGCAGAAGCGGCGGATGTCTTCATCTACGACCGAATCGAAACCGCGCAGGAGCACCGGCGGAAAGGATTGGGTGTCGCGGTGATGGTCGCTCTCGGGGCCGCGAGAAAATCTCTCGCGAGCACGCAGCTTCTGGTCGCGACAGAAGACGGTCGCGGCCTTTACGCCAATCTTGGCTGGACGGTGCTCGCGCCGTTCGCTGCCGCGACGATTCCGGGCAGTTGAATCGATACGCGGGCCGGTCCGGCCAAGCTCGCTTGCGATAGAGGCATGACGAGGACTGGCCGCCATACAGCGGCAGGCCGTCGGCGAGCATCTGCGCATAGCGGCCGCGCGACCCTTGGATGCGGATGCGGATGCGGATGCGGATGCTCGATGCGCCCATGCCCGGCGAGGTGTCCTGCACGCGGACCCCGGCTGTTGCGGCCACCAGCATCTCCGGGTCGATAGCGTGCGCCGTCGGATGATGATCCGTCCGACCGGCCTCATGCCCGCTTCCGAACCGAAGCAAACACAGCCCCTGTCCGCGCGCCCTGTCTATCCCATCTTGATAACGACCTTGCCCTTCGCGCGCCCCTTGTCGAGGTAGGCCATCGCCTCGTTTGTCGATGCGAACGGAAATATCCGGTCGATCACGGGCGCGATAACCCCGGCGTCGATCAGCGGGCCGAGTGCGCGCAACTGATCGCCGTTGGCTTCCATGAACAGGAATGAATAGCTCACGCCACGGCGTTGGGCCTGCTTCCTGATGCGGTGGCTGAGCAGGCGCATGACTTGCCTCATGAACCAGGAGGCGCCGATCTGTTTCGCGAACTCCGGATCGGGCGGGCCGGAGATCGAGATGAGCTTGCCGCCCGGTTTCAGTACCTGCAATGACTTTTCGAGTACGTCTGCGCCGAGGCTGTTGAGAACAACGTCGTAGCCCTGCAGTACCTGCGCGAAATCATCCTGGTTGTAGTCGATAACCACATCCGCGCCGAGTCGCTTCACCCAATCCGCGTTGGCCGCGCTGGTGGTGGTGGCGACGAACGCTCCGAGATGCTTCGCCAGCTGGATGGCAACGGTCCCGACGCCGCCCGAGCCGGCGTGAATGAGCACTTTCTGTCCCTTTTCGAGCTTCGCCCGTTCGACCAGTACCTGCCACGCGGTCAATGCCACCAGCGGCAAGGAAGCAGCTTCTTCCATGCTGAGCGCCGCCGGCTTGTGCGCTACCGCCTTCTCATCCATCGCAATCATTTCGGCGAACGCGCCGATCCGCTGCGCAGGCGGCCTGGCGTAAACCTCGTCTCCGGGCTTGAATCGCCGCACGTTGGGTCCGACGCGGATCACCACGCCCGCCACGTCGTTGCCGAGGATCAACGGTAAACGGTAGGGCAGCAGGAGCTTGAATTCGCCGTTCCTGATCTTCGAGTCGAGGACATTCACGCCGGCCGCGTGAACCTTGACCAGCACGTCATCGGCCTGCACGTCCGGTTCCGGCATTTCGCCCATCCGCAAGCCGGGCGTTTTTCCGTAGCGATCGAGAACGAAAGCTTTCATGGTGCCTTCCTCGCGTCGAGCCGCAGGTCCTTTCGGATTCCACGGTCCAGGACCGTGGCAGGTGCGAACTTGCGCAGCAGGCTCAAGCGCGCGGCGAGCTTGCCGGCCGTATAGCGAAGCTTTGGATGCCTCGCCCTTGCCGCTTCGAGCACAACCTCGGCCACGACCTCAGGCGGATCGGCAGCGTTCATCACGGCCTTGAGCGTTGCGGAAAGAGAAGCCCGGATCTGGCTGTACTCCTCGAGCTTCGCGTCGGGCTCCATGAAGTTCGCGTCGAACTGGGTCTTCGTATAGGCCGGCTCGACGATCGAAACCCGGATGCCTCGCGTGCGTAGCTCATGGTCAAGCGATTCCGAATAGCCTTCCACGGCGTGCTTGGTGGCGGCATACAGCGCCCCGAAGGGCAACGGCAGGAAGCCCAGCACCGAGCCGATGTTGATGATGCGCCCGCTGCCTCGCTGCCGCATGTGCGGCACGACGGCGCGCGTCATCCGTACGATGCCCATGAAGTTGGTGTCGAAGATGGCTTGAGCCTGGGGAATGGAGCTTTCTTCCGCGGCAGCCGGCGCAACGCCGACTCCGGCGTTGTTCACCAGCAGATCGATACGGCCCTCCAGCTCGATCACCCTGCCTACGGCGGCATCGACCGATTCATCGTCGGTGACGTCGAGCGACAACATCGTGAAGGGCAGTTGCCCATCCTGCGCCCCACGCCTGCTGGTGCCGTAGACCGTGTATCCGGCGGTGGCGAGCCGTTCTGCGGTGGCCTTGCCGATGCCCGAGGAAGCACCGGTGACGAGTGCGATGGATCTGCTGAGTTTCATGGGGAATACCGTGTCGGGTAGGGGCGTTGACGGCGAGAGAGGTGCGGGGTGTATATGATGGTCGTCATATTCATGGGCGAATAAAAAGGCTGCCCCGGCGTGAGGCCTCAGGCCGCTTGAATGAAGTGGTTCAGGGCAGCGTCGCGCAATGCCTCGCTGAGGCCCGCGTCGTCGACAGCGCGCGCCAGTACGAGTGCGCCGACCATGGTGGACACTGCGACGAGGGCGCGCTCGTAAGCGGCCGGCGGCGCTTGATCGTTCATATGGCGGAAGACGAGGTCGATCATCTCCTTGATGCGTCGCGTGGCGGCACGCCGTACTTCAGGTGCCTGACGCGGCATCTCGGAACCCAGTGCAGCGGTCGCGCACCCGGTTTCGATGCTCTTTACATGGGTGTCGGAGAGGTAGGCCCGCATCATCGCCTGCAGCGCCTGTTGCGGCGGCACGGTGGCGGCGACGCGCTCCATCAGCACCACGGCATCGCTACCGGCGCGGTCCGCAGCTTCGGCGAGCATCGCATCGCGCGAGGGGAAATGGGCGTAGAAGCCGCCGTGGGTGAGGCCGGCTGCTTTCATGATGTCCGCGACGCCTGTGCCGTGGTAGCCGCTGCGCCGAATCGCGCGCGCTGCGGCGTCGACGATGCGGTCGTGGGTGGCGGCCTTGGAGCGAGGGGCGGTCTTGTTCATATGATGATCATCATATTGACATCCGGCGCCAGCCGCAAGGGGGGGCAGATGCCGTGGCTGAACGCCAAGCCGCATGGCCGCTTCGGACCAATGAGCTTGTCGCGGTTGGCGTAGGAAGGGGGCCCGGTTGGCGCAGGAAAGCGCTTCGTTAGCCCAGGGAAAGCCTGGGCCGCGCCCGCCCTGACGCTTACGGAGAAAACACGGGCCCGACGTCGCTCGAAGGCCGCCTCGACGCGGCTGCATACGAGCCGAGGCGGACCCATGGCATCGTCGCGGACAGGCCGGCAGGGATTACCAACTGTGCCGCAATCCCGCCTGGATGGCCCAATGCTGCCGCGTTTCAGCCCCTGTGGCGCCGGATGCTTCCAGGAACAGCGACGTGCGCTTGTTGTTGAAGCCGACATCGCCGCCCAGCATGAGCTCGCCGCTCGTACCTTTCCGGTCGGAGGTAGCGGGGACGATACTGCCGCCCTGCTTGGACGCGGTGAGGTCGAGGTCGTCGCCGAGGTAATGCAACGCCGCCGCGCGGACGTACACATTGCCCGCCAACCGCGCCCCTTCCAGCGTCCTGCCGAAGGCGACGCCGACGCGCGCGTATGAGGCATCGAGCGTGTCCTGGCTGATCCGCACACCGTTGCCGGTGGTGTGCTCGCTGTCGCGGATGGCGCCCAGCGACAGGCCGAGCTGGGGCTCGACGTAATAGGACTTGGCAAGCTTGAAGGTGTGGCCGCCTTCGGCATACAGCTGACCCGCCTGGGTGCGGTATTTGCCGACGATGTCGCGGCCTTCGGAATCGCGTGCGGCGTACCGGTTCTTCAGCGACGATGCGCTCGCCGCGAACAGCAGATAGTTGCCGTTGTCGGCACTCCAGCGGCCATAAAGCCCCAGCGTGGTTCCGGTCAGATCGCCCCGGCCTTGCACGTAGTCGGCGGTCGATCGGATCTGTCCCGCACTCAAACCGATGGCGGCGGTGCCGGCATCCAGCGCGAAACCGTGGTCGGCGCCGATGGTCATGCCGTGGTAGTTCTGCCGGTAACGACGCGAATATGCGGTCTTCGCGGTGATTTCACCGGCATCCGCCCTGGCCCAGACATGGTTGTCGTCCGGATCGGCGCCGGGCGCTGCGCCCCGCAGCTGCTGCAGCGAGCCTTGCGCGCCGGCCTTCCACAGATTGACCAGGCTATCGGCGGCATCGGCCGCTGTCAGCACTGTCTGCGACGGCAGTATCCCGACGCCGTTTCCGATTTCGGTCCCGTTGCCCGTGCCGCCTCCCGGGTTGCCCACCGGGTTTCCCCCGGTACCGCCGCCCGGGTTGCTTCCTGGGTTCCCTCCGGTACCGCCGCCCGGATTCTCCCCGATACCGCCTCCCGGATTACCGCCGGAATCGCCGCCGGTTCCCGGGATGTCGATGCCGGTCAGCACGACCTTCTTCCCGTCGGCGGTCAAGGCCACCTGCGGCCTGTAGGTGAACTGCACCAGGTCGTTTTCGTAAGTTGCGCTCCACCGGCCATCCAGGCCGGCCACCGCCGAGAACGCGGCGCTGCCGCCCGCGGCGGCGCCGGCGTCGAGGATGTCGATCGGTGCAGCCGCGGCGATCGACCGGCCGGCGCGAATGGTCGCGGCGTTGACCCAGGAAGTGTCGTCCAGCACCGGGTCGTAGACGATGCCCACAACCTGCGTGCCGCTGGCGGAGAAGTTCTTGATGCCGCTGCCGAACACGATCTTGTCGGCGGTGGCGGTGCCGGACTTGCCGGTGATATCGCTGAGCAGCATGAACCTGGCGCCGTCGCTCAGCGCGACGCTGGCGCCGGTGCCGGTGTTGCTGCTGTCGACGAGCAGCCGGCGGTAGGCGTGCGCCGGCACCGAGCCAGGCACGAAACGGCCCCAAGCGGCAGCCATGTCGATCGCGCCGTTGCTGCCGATGCTCAGCGAGCCCGAGCCGAAATCGTTGCTCAGCGTGCCGGTGCCCTGCGGAATCCACACCGCGCCGTTGGCGAACGCCAGCTCGGCCTTGCCTACTGTGAAGCCGGCATCGGTCTGGCGGCCGTTGACCCGCCCGCGCAGCCAGGAGTCGGATGTGTCGAAATTGACATCGACCGAGCCGATGTGACCGTTGACGACGTCCGTCGCGGTTGCGATGTCGCCGTCGAGTTGCACGGTGCGGCCGCCGGCCTGGTTGACGGTGACGCTGGCGTCCTGGCTGTCAAGCGGCACGCTCCAGATCGAATACGCGGCGCCGGTGCCGAACGGGCTCGTCGATACGGTCAGTCCCCCGGCGACATTGACGGTGCCGAAGTTGCGGATGCCGTATACGTCGCGGTCGCAATTCGGGATGTCCGGCGGGTTGCAAGCGGCGGCGACGGTGAACGACACCGGCGCGGTGGGCGAGGTGAACTCGATGAAGCCGGTGCTGACCAGGCCGTAGGTTTCCGCCTCCGAGGCGACATCGACGTTCACTGCGCCCTCGAAGCGCATGCGCGCACCGGGCGAGCGGTCGTTGCTGAGGCCGGAGGGATTGCCGAACGGCGCGTAGCCGTTTTCCGGCCCTTCGCTGCGCACGCGCACGTCCACGTCGCCGTGCCAGATCATCCACGCGTTGCGATGGGTATTGGCGATGCCATGCGTGGAGCGCGTGCCCGTCACGCTGACGGTGGCGTCGCCGAAGACCTCCATGTCGCCCTGGTTGCGGACGCCGAATGCGGTCGAACCCATGGCGACCGTGGTCAGCGACAGGTCGCCGTTGACCGTCAGCCGGGAGTTGGTGTTGTCGTTGTAGATGGCATGGGCGTTGTCGCTGGGCCAGATCGACAGCGCCGAGATGCGGGTGTCGCCGTTGAAGGTGATGGTGCTGCCATCGGAGTTGTAGACCGCATCGAGCGTGCCGCGGCTTTCGGCGAGGATCGTGGTCGGGCCGTTGAAGACGATGCTGCTGCGCCCCGAGGCCCAGACCGCGCGCGCGAAGCCCTGCGTGCGGGCGTGGAAGTCGGTGGCGCCGTTGAACACCGTGGTGCTGCCGCCGCGGCCGATCACCGCGTTCGCACCGTTGCCCAGGCCGGCGCCCTGATCCGTGTCGCGGGCGTTGGCGGAAATCCTGGTGTTGCCGTTGACGGTGACCGTGTTGCCGTCGTTGAGGATGCCGATCGCCGACCCCCGGGTGGTGCTTTGCGGACGCACCGCCGACAGGTTCAGCCAGCCGCCTCCGGCGACGTCCAGGACGACCGGCGGGTTGCCGCGGGCGATGGACATGGCCAGCACGTCGCGGTCGGCGCCTTCCAGCGCCACGCGGTCGCCGTCGGCGAAGCGGTAGTGCAGGCTGCCGTTTTCGTCCGCGATGTCGTAGCCGGGATCGTAGTTGCCGGTGCCGCCGGTCCGGTCGTGCTCGCCGACGCCGGTGACCGTGTCCTTGTGGTCGGTCGCCTGCACGACGGCGGGCCGCGCTATCGCCCCTGTCACCAGGGCGGTGACGACGGAAAAGTACAGCGTCTTGCGGCGGCGCTGCGCGAGATCCCGCTCGGCTTGCTCGCGCGCGTTATCGATGATCGATTGCCGCCACAGCGGCGGCAGTTTCGACAAATCTTCATCGCCGCGAGCGGCGGAACGCGAACCGGACATGGAATCCCCTGGAGTGTGTGTTGAAAACGGCTGCATGACGGTCCGGCGGCTTGCGCGCGCGCAGGCATGCCAAAACGCGCGGGCCGCTGTTCCGGCGGGTGCCCAGACGCGCCAAGTCAGCCCCAACCCGTGGTTGCGGCCGCAGCCCGGCCTCGATCGCAGCGACGGTGCATGCATCGCGCGCGCAAGAGACATGCGAAGCGCATGAGCACCCGCCGATTATCTGAACTGCAATACATTTTTGCCCGGAACGCAGTCACGATGCGCGCAGTTCGCCGCCGTCCGCGGCGCCAATCCGCTCTGCACGCGCGCCATCGACCCGCCGAACGATGTTGATCCTGGAACGCGCGTTTGACTGGCGCCTGCGGCAGTCCGCGCTGTCTCGCCTGCTGCTGTGCGGCCGGCCCGGCCCTGGCGTCGCCCAGCGCCTGCATCGGTCCGGCAACGTCCTGCTATCCGAATACCTTGGCGCATTCCGAAAGACGCGATCCACGCCGCTGATAACCTGCGCGGCAAGCTCGCCTGGAAGCGGCAGGAGATCGTGTCGGAAATGCACCGGCGATCAATTCCCAGAACACGGCGCGAAATCCCAAATGGGGCCGCTACCGTCGTCTAGCATCAAGGCGTAGCCGACAAGAATGCTGCTTCATGCTTCGATGGTTCCGGCCGCTGGCCGGCGACATGAAAAATATACAAGGATGCCCACTTGAGCCCGGCCACAACGCGCTCATTGCTGGCTTGCATCCACGAGCGACGGAGACACGACGTGGACAAGAATGAGATGGTCAAGGGCTTTTCTCAGAATGATGCCGTGGTGATCCTGAAGACGAACGGAGGGACGATCCAGGGATATCTGTCAAAAATCGATCTGGCGCAAGACTGCTTCGTCATTCAAGTGGCTGTCTACATCGGCCTTGACGGAAAAGTCGAGCGCCAGGACCTTGTCGAGTGCAAGTTCGGCGACGTCGACACCATCAGCAAATTCGGTAATGAGCCAAAAAATCCACCCACTTTCGACACTGTTCTCAAGCAGTATCCGATCGGCAAGTACCTGATGATCTGGGGCAAGCACGACAGCTCCACCAGCCCGACGATCGAGCAAGGAGTGTTGAAGAGCATCAACTGGGATAAGCGCACGCTCGTGCTGCACAGCATCACCTACGATCAGGACCGAACGGTGAATATCGGTCGGATCAGCTTCATCGACGATACCCGCAGCGGACCCGGTGCCGTGGCGTCCGCGCAAACATCGGATTGGCATCTCAGGCCCGACGGAGCTTGGTACCGGGGCGAGCAGAAATACGCAAGCTCGTAACTCTTCGGCAACCGCTCCTTCAACCGCCGTTCGCAGGCTTCGCGTTCGCCGCGATCGCAGCCGACCTTGCGGCGACCAGCGCGACTTCGAGCTGCCGCAGCCATCGTGCCGGCACGGTCGTCTAAGTCGCAGCGGCATCGCCGGCTCGTGCGATGCCACGCGCACGGGCCGACGACTACGGCGCCGGCGATGAAGCCCCGGCCGACGCAGCCTGCCGAAATGCCGCCAGTTGCGCTTGAAACGCGCGCTGATAGGCGGGTCGCGCGGTCGCGCGGGCGACGAAGGCGGCGAGGTTCGAAAACTCGTCCACGATGCCGGAGCTTTGCAGCCGCAGCAGCACCGTCACCATCAGCAGGTCGCCCGCGCTGAAATCGCCGTCCAGCCAGTCGGCATCGCCGAGGCGGCCGGAAAGCTCGCCAAGCCGCCGGCGCACGCGCTCATCCAGGACCGCCTGCCGTTGCGCGTACCAGGTCTCCTCGCGCTCGACAAGCCAAGCCATGGAGCGTTCGACGATGGGCGGTTCCACGGTATTGAGCGCGGCGAACATCCAGGCGATGGCGCGCATGCGCGCGTTCGCATCGGTCGGCAGCAGGCCCGCGTGGCGCTCGGCGAGATGGAGCACGATCGCGCCGGACTCGAACAGCGCGAGATCGCCATCCTCATACGTCGGAATCTGTCCGAAAGGATGCAGCGCCAGATGCTCGGGCTGCTTCATGTCGCGGAAGGAAAGGAAGCGGACCTCGTAGGCTTGCCCGACTTCTTCAAGCGCCCAGCGAATGCGCATGTCGCGCGCCAGTCCCTTACCGCGGTCGGGCGAGCATTCGAATGCGGTGATGATCGGGGTCATTGGGTCTGCTCCAGTTGATTCGAAGTCGTCAGTGCGCGTTACGCGGTTCATCGCAGAAGGCGGTCCGTGGTTGAGCCGGCCGAGCGTTTCGGACTCGCCTGCACAGGCCAATGGCCCGCCTTTCCTGTTTAGACGAATGGCGGGACTGGAAATCGACAAGCGTCCAGGCATCATCGGTTCCGCGGCCGCACAGTCGGCGGGGCAGGTGTCGTTCAACGTGCAAGGTGCTCGGCCGTTTCGAACGGCATCCCCGTCTCGGCTATGGTGGCGAAGCGCGATGCGCGCGCGGCGGTATTTGTGAGCCGCACCTGCCCACCCTTGATCGAGACGCCAGCACATGAATACCCCGCCTTCGCCATCCGGAGCGCAGCGAACCGACGGATCAACCGTCCGGATCGGCGCGCTGGTTCCGCTGACCCGGCCGGGTTGGGTCGAGGCGGGGCGGCACTTGCTCGCGGGACTCGAACTGGCGGTTCGCGATGCCAACGACAATGGTGGGATCGTCGGAAGACCTCTCGAACTGATCGTTCGCGACACCGCGGCCGATCCGCAGCGGGCCATGGCGGCCGTGGACGAACTGGCGGATCTGGGCGTGGCGGCGTTGGCCGGGGAGTATCACAGCGTCGTCGCTCGCTCGGTCGCGGCCAGGGCCGACGCCCTGCGCCTGCCGTTCCTGTGTTCGTCGGCGGTGCTCGACGCGTTGACCGAACAGCCGACGCAATGGGTTGCGCGCCTCGCCCCGGCGCAGTCCCGCGGCTGGCGGATCTACGCCGATTTCCTCCTCAACGCGGGCCACAGCCGGATCGCCGTGGCCATCGCGCCGAGCGTCTACTGGGCATCGGGCGTCCGCATTCTGCGCGATTGCCTCGCTCCATCCGGCGGCAGCGTCGTCGAACTCGACATCAGCGCGCTCACCGCCGCGCAGGTGTGCGAGCAAGTCGTCGCCCATGACGCGACCGCTTTGCTGCTTCTGGTCGGCTACCCGGAACCGGCCGTGTCGATCGTCAGGTCGGTTCGCAGCGATCCGCGCCTGATGCAGCTGATGCTGGGCGCTCCGGCCGGGCAACCGGAGTTCGCCGAATGGGCGAGTCTGCTCGGCGTCGCCGGCGCCGCGATCCCCTTCTTGCGCTACCTGCCGGAGCGTTTCAGCCCGTTGGGTGAGCGAGTCGAAACGGCCCTGCGCGAGCGGCTGGCCGAAGCGCCGTCCTTCGTCGCTTTCGAGGGCTACGACACGATCGCCGTCCTCGCCGATGTGCTGCGATCCCACGGCACGGACTGGGCGCGCATCGCCGAAGCCTGGCCGCAGGTTGACGTCGAAGGCACCCGCGGGCGGATTCGGTTCGCGCGCGCGCCGGGCATCAGCGTTTGGCAATGGGCTTGGGCACCGATTCAAGTCGTGGATCGAGATCCGGCGGAACCGGAGCGGTTTCGGATACGCCACGCCGGCTGAGCGTGCGCGGCTCCGGCCGAGCACTTCGAAGATTTCGTCTGCTGGGTTTCCAGCTGAACCGGCGACCTGATCGTGGGCGCCGACGCGGCGCCACGCCTGCGCTGGCCGCTGGACTGCGCTTGGCAGATAATCGAAATCCATCACACCTATAGGGGGTAGGTATGGATCTGAGCAACGTCACGTTCAATTCGAATCACAAACTCGAAGCGGCCGCGAAAGACGCGACCATGGGCTTGCGGCTTTTGGCGCTCGCCTTCTTCGCGAGCATCGCCGCCACCAGTCTCGGGATATCCGTGGCCGAGCTCGACCTGCCCGGGTATTTCGCCTGGTTGAGCACGGGGCTGTCGGTGGCGGCTTTCGTGGCCGGGGCCTACGGCAGCTATCTGGCCGCGAGCGCATTGGACTGGTCGGGCTTCATCACGGGCGTGATCGTGCTGTCCATGTTCATCCCGTTTCTCCGGCTCATCTGCATGATCGTGTTGCTGTCGTTCTCCGTGAGCCTGATCAAGAAGGCGGGCTATCGGGTGTCGCTGTTCGGTCCGTTGCGCAAGCGGGCGACGGCCTGAGCGTGCGTCCGCCGGCTCGCGTCGCGGGCCGGCGGTACGGTAGCTACTCACCCGGATGAACGCTTGCGCTACCGGTTTTCCTGTCAACGGCGACCAGGAAACTGCAGCCGGGCGGGGGCGGGCTTGGGGCGCACAGATAAACGAACAGCCATTGCTTGCCATCGCCACTCGTGGAATCGCCGAAGGTATCCAGCGTGTACCGCCGGAGGTCATAGCCGTGTTTTTCCGCGGCTTTCCGGCTTATCTCAAGCGCCTGGCTTTCGCTGATCCCGGTGTCCGATCTGCCTTTTTCGCGGTCGTTTTTCGAGCAGCCAAGAAATAGCAGCAAGGCCGCTACGACCAGGACGCGTTTCCAAAGAGATAGGTTTCGTCCCAGCATGCAGCCCTCCTGAAGCCGCGCCGACCCGAACGCATTGTCAGACCTGCGAGCCATAGATTTCCTCATAGGTGGGATCGGCGTGCTCCCATTCCAGGCCCGACTGGATCAGCAGTTCCGTAGCAGACGTCAGCTCCACATCGGCGGGCACATCGATGCCGATGAAGCTGGGGACGGCGCCTTCGTACTTGCATCCCAATTCGACCAAGGCATCCAGAAGCGTCTTTGGAACCGGGCCGTCGGAACGCACGCGCAGTGTCCGATATCCGGATTTGATGATGACGCGATCGAAGTGAAGCTCGCCGTCGCGGTCGATGGCGGAGACAATGTCCTGATACGACACGCCGTATTGATGCCACGGCGTGTTGTCGAGTTTGTAACGTCCCTTGCCCAGGTCGAATGCCCAGAGTGTTTCGACGTCGCCGTCGAAGTCGGTAAATGCGATTTTGGTCAGAGGCAGGTCTGTCATCGCAGGTCACGCAAATGTTGAACCGGGCGGCGAGTCGGCCAGCCGATCGGCCTATGAAAGCAACTCGCTGGACGGCAGGATTCTGGCACAGGCCGATTGCCCGCGTTCGAAAATGTCTGCGCCAGGTGAAGATTCCTGTGCACTGGCCGACGTCCGGCATCCTGCATTTCGCGTCCAGCCAGCTTCCTTTCGCTACCCTGAGCCGTCACCTTGCGAAGAGGAGGTCCGTATGTCCGCCGACACCAAGACGCCGTTGGATCACGTCAACGCGACGTTGAATCAGCTCAAGGAAATGCGCCATTACTCCAAGAACTACGTGGAGCAGTTGACTGCGCAGTGGCTGCTGTTCGACGGGGAACTGTCGAAGTTGAAGCAGGCCGAGCGGATCGAGGAACTGATGACGCGGCAGGGCGAGTTGTACGACGCCCTGGACGCGGAGATCGCCGAGCTGGAGGAAGTGGCGGTTTCGTTGCAGCCGGTTTCCGATGAGGCGGCCGGGACGGTGCATTAGTCCGCCGGGTGCGGCAACGGTTTGCGCGGCCGCTGCAGGCAGAAACGATAAGGCCGGGAGAACTCAGTTCTCCCGGCCTTTTTCTTGCGAAGCGATGGGGGTTGGCGCTTCCAGGATCGTCCTGTCATATCGGGGGTTCACTGTTCGGCCGATACGGACATCGGCTGTTATCCACGGATCGATAAAAGGTTCAGGGGCGACTACATGCAAATGGACGATGCGGTTTGGAACCTGATGCTCGCAGCCATCGGGCAGCGGATCGACAGTCCGCAGGGACTGGCGCTGGTCGAGGCGATCGGCGCCAAGCCGCTGCGCGCGGTGACTCCGCAGAACTTTTCCGATTACACCCAGGTCAAGTCGCTGGGCATCACCGTGTCGGCGACGCCGATTCCGAAGTATCGGGCGTACTGGCCGGAGCGCAGGGAGAAGCGGGCCTACGTGAACTACATCCACAAGATCGAGCTCACGCCGCCTTACTCGGGCCGTTTGCCCGAGGGCATGCATTGGGGCATCACCCGGCCGGAGCTCGATGCCATCGCCGCGTTCGAACTGCGCGGATCGCGCGCGATTCCGTACTGGAACTTCGAGGCGCCCGCGCCTGACGTCGAACTCACGGCATGCACGTCGATCAATGCCTTGTTCCCGCAGGAGCACGCTGCCGCCGACCGGATCCTGATCGAGCTGGCCACCGAGCACGACTTCATTTCCGCTTATGAAGCGTATGAAGTCAGCAAGCCGCTGGTATACGTCGAGGACGCGTTCTTCACCGTGTGGTGCGCGTTGAACGGCGTGCTGGATGAAACCAGGTTCACGGCGGAGGTGGTCCGGCCCTTGCGCGAGCGGTCCGTCAGCCCGCTGGCCTTCCTGCACGGCGCGTGCGGCCGTCTGCTCTGGAGCGACGACGTTCGCCCGCCCTTCCTGGAGTTCATGTGGACGTACTACATGGGCATGCGTCTGCCCGATGAGCAGCAATGGGTGGCCGACATCAAGACGGTGTTCGGCGCCTCCAATCATTTCAAGGACGACTCTGCGCAGATGACGCAAGACGATTGGCGGAACTACGACCTGATCGCGCCGCACATCGCGGATCGATTCGCGCAATGGCAACGCGGCGAACTCAAGGTGCGCGGCAAGTAACGGCGGCGCTCGCGCCCTGAAATGAAAACGGCCGGGAGCCTCGCGCCCTCCGGCCGTTTTGGTTTTCGAAGCGGCCGGCTGCCCTCAACCCGCCGCGCCTTCCCGTTCGCGCTCGATCGCGCGCCAGCCGATATCGTTGCGATGGAACTCGCCGTCCCAGTGGATCTTCCCGAGCGCGGCGTAGGCCTCGCGCTGCGCCTGGGCGACGTCGTCGCCGAGCGCGCACACGCACAGCACGCGGCCGCCGGCGGTCAGCGTTTCGCCGTTCGCGCCGAGCTTGGTGCCGGCCTGGAAGACTTTCGCGTGCGCGGGTTGCGCCGCGTCCAGGCCGTGGATGACGTCGCCGGCCTTCGGCGTTTCCGGGTAGTTCGCCGCGGCCATCACCACGCCCAGCGAGGGGCGCGGGTTCCACTGCGCTTGCGCGCTGTCGAGTTTGCCGTCGAGCGCGGCTTCGACCAGATCGAGCAGGTCCGAGTCCAGGCGCAGCATCACCGGCTGGGTTTCCGGGTCGCCGAAGCGCACGTTGAATTCGATGACTTTCGGCGCGCCGTGCGCGTCGATCATCAGGCCGGCGTAGAGGAATCCGGTGAACGGAACGCCGTCGGCGATCATGCCGTTCACGGTCGGCATCACCACTTCGCGCATGACGCGTTCGTGCACTTGCGGCGTCACCACGGGCGCGGGCGAGTACGCGCCCATGCCGCCGGTGTTGGGGCCGGTGTCGCCGTCGCCGACGCGCTTGTGGTCTTGCGAGGTCGCCATCGGTAGCGCGTGGCGGCCATCGACCATGGAGATGAAGCTGGCTTCTTCGCCGTCGAGGAATTCTTCGATCACCACGCGCGCGCCGGCGGCGCCGAAGGCGTTGCCGGAGAGCATGTCGGTGACGGCGGCTTCGGCCTCGGCCAGCGTCATCGCCACGATCACGCCCTTGCCGGCGGCCAGACCGTCGGCCTTGACCACGATCGGCGCGCCTTTCTCGCGGATGTAGGCCAGCGCCGCATCGACCTGCGTGTGCACGGCGTAGTACGCGGTGGGAATGCCGTGGCGGGCCAGGAAGTCTTTCGCGTAGGCCTTGCTGCCTTCGAGCTGAGCGGCCGCGGCGGTGGGCCCGAAGATGCGCAGGCCGGCGGCGCGGAAGCGATCGACTACACCGGCGACCAAGGGCGCTTCCGGGCCGACCACGGTCAGGGCGACGTTTTCCTGGCCGACCAGTTCGAGCAGGCCGTCGATATCGGTGGCGGCGACGGCGAGGTTGCGGCATTTGCGCTCGTACGCGGTGCCGGCGTTGCCGGGCGCGACCAGCACTTCCTCGATGCGCGGCGACTGGGCGAGCTTCCAGGCCAGCGCGTGTTCGCGTCCGCCGGAACCGATTACGAGGACTTTCATGCTTGCTCCGGGGAAACGAGGGGAAGGAGTCGCGGAAGATGGATTTTACGACGGTGGAAGATGCGGAGTGGCGCTGCGGCAGTCAGTGAATCGTCGAACCGGCCGCGATCATCCCATCCTTGCGCATTTGCGCGATCGCCAGATCCGCCAGGCTGTCCCACAACGGCGGCGGCAACTGATTCTTGCGTAGATTCCACAGCAGAGCGATCGACTGGAAACGGCCTTCGCGCCAGGTCAGCGTCGCGCGCCAGGACGGTTGCAGGTTCTGCGGGTCCAGCAGTTCGACGCGGTAGTTCTGTTCGCTGACGGTGTGGCCGTCGAATTTCAGATCCTGCAGCGACACGCGCAACACCGGCGCGTTGGCGTCGCGGATGGCCTGCATGGTCTGGGTCTGGTATTGCGCGGCGGCGTGGCGGTCGGATACGCGCGTGGTCTGGCCGAAGCGTTCTTCGTCGCTGCGCGCGGCCACCTCGCGGGTTTCATAACCCAGTTGCTCGAAGCGCTTGGCCAGTGCGCGCGCGACCTGCGCGGTGTAGTCGCGGCGCAGGCCGGCGCCGATCTCCAGCGCCACGTCGGGCTCGACCACCATCACCGTGACCGCGCGGCCACCGATGCGGTAATCGCCCAGCGACTGGCTTTCCACCGCCTGCCGGCGCGAATACTGCCACGCGCCCCACACGGCCATCACCGCGATCAGCACGGCGAACACGGTGAGCTTGCGCACCAGCGAGCGCATCAGGTTGCGACCCAGCGACGGCGTTGCGCCGGTCGCGGTGGCCGGATTCACCACCACCGGCGTCGCCCGCGGCTTGGCGCGGCCGTTCTTGCCGGAGGCATCGGATTTGGACGGATCGGACATACGCGTTGGAAGGCGGGCGCGAAAACGATTCGCGCCCGCGCGGACCTCAGTGACGGAAGTGGCGCACGCCGGTGAACACCATCGCCAGGCCGTGTTCGTCGGCGGCGGCGATGACTTCGCCGTCGCGCATCGAGCCGCCCGGCTGGATCACCGCCTTGATGCCGGCCGCGGCGGCGGCGTCGATGCCGTCGCGGAACGGGAAGAACGCGTCGGAGGCCATCACCGAACCGGGAACGACCAGCCCGGCTTCCTCCGCCTTGAGCGCGGCGATCTTGGCGCTGACCACGCGGCTCATCTGGCCGGCGCCGATGCCGATGCTGCGATGGTCGCGCGCATAGACGATGGCGTTGGACTTGACGAACTTGGCGATGCGCCAGGCGAACAGCAGATCGCTGAGCTGCGCATCGGTGGGGGCGAGCTTGCTGACCACCTTGAGCTCGTCGCGGCCGACTTCGCGCAGATCGCTGCTCTGCACCAGCAGGCCCGAGCCGATGCGCTTGAAATCCAGGGCGTTGCGGCCCTCGCCGTGGGGAATGCGCAGCACGCGCACGTTGGCTTTCTTCTTCGCGTACTCGACCGCGGCGTCTTCGAAGTCCGGTGCGATCAGCACTTCGACGAACTGGCGGTCGAGGATGACTTTCGCCGTCGCCGCATCGAGCTTGGTGTTGAAAGCGATGATGCCGCCGAAGGCCGAGGTCGGATCGGTGGCGTAGGCCAGTTCGTAGGCGTCGCCGCAGGCCACGCCCTCGGCGACGCCGCAGGGGTTGGCGTGCTTGACGATCACGCAGGCCGGGCGCTCGAACTGGCGCACGCAGTCCCAGGCGGCATCGGCGTCGGCCAGGTTGTTGTAGCTCAGCTCCTTGCCCTGCAACTGGACGAAGGTGGCCAGGCTGCCCGGCAGCGGTTGCAGGTCGCGGTAGAACGCGCCCTGCTGATGCGGGTTTTCGCCGTAGCGCAGGTCCATGACCTTGACGAAGCTGGCGTTGTGCTGGGCCGGGAAGGCTTGTGCGCTGCCGTCTTCGGCGATCGCCGACAGGTGGTTGCTGATCGCCGCGTCGTACTGGGCGACGCGGTTGAACGCGGCCACCGACAGGGCGAAGCGGGTCTTGGCGCTGAGCGCGCCGGCGTTGGCCTGCAGCTCGGCGATCAGGCCGGCGTACTGCGCCGGATCGGTCGCGACCGCGACGCGGGCGAAGTTCTTCGCCGCCGAGCGCAGCATCGCCGGGCCGCCGATGTCGATGTTCTCGATGATGTCTTCGAAGCTGCTGGCCGGATTGGCCGCGACTTTCTCGAACGGATACAGGTTCAGCACCAACAGATCTATCGCATCGATCCCGTGCTGAACCATCACCGCGTCGTCGATGCCGGCGCGGCCGAGCAGGCCGCCGTGGACGATGGGATGCAGGGTCTTGACCCGGCCGTCCATCATTTCCGGGAACCCGGTGACCTCGGACACGTCGCGCACGTTCAGGCCGGCGTCGCGCAGGGCCTTGGCGGTGCCGCCGGTGGACAGCAGTTCCACGCCTTGTGCGGCCAGGGCCTGGGCGAGTTCGAGAAGGCCGGTCTTGTCGGACACGGACAGCAGGGCGCGACGGACGTGAACCGGCGTGCCGGTGGAGCGATCGGAGGTCATGCGGGGAGGAGGGCAGCGAAGGGCGCGGGAATTATAGCTGGGCTGTGCTGGCGGGCCGGGGCGTTCGTGCGCGGAAGGGGGTTTTTGCGGCTTGGGGTGTCGGGCGGGGCAAGATCAAAGGCTCAAATCCCCCGCGTCCTGCGGACGCTCGCCCCCTTTTCTAAAGGGGGCAAAAGGCGGTGGCGTCGGCGGGCGTGGAAGCGCACCTGCGAGGCGGCAGGCGCCGATTTCGGCCCCTCCCACCCCGCCTTTGCTGTTCCCCCCTTTGAAAAAGGGGGGGCTGGGGGGATTTGCTCTCCCTCCAACCCACCAAGCAGACCACCCACGCTAGTCCCCAAGTCGAGCATTCCGATACCACCCACACCCGCCGCCCCCGCATCCACCATCGCCCCCCACAGCCGCTAAGCTGGTCCCCGACCGCCCGTGGGGGTGCGGAGGAACGCACAAGGAATGGCTTCGATCTACGCGTTGAAGGGACGCTTCCAGGCGCTGCTGCGGCCGATGGTGCGCGCACTGCACGCGCTGGGCGTCACCGCCAATCAGGTCACCGCCGCCGCGGCGTTGATCTCGCTCGCGCTCGCCGCGCTGGTGTACTGGGGTGCGCCGCATCAGCCTTGGTGGTTCGCGCTGTTGCCGGCGTGGATGTTCGTGCGCATGGCGATGAACGCCATCGACGGCATGCTCGCGCGCGAATTCGGCCAGCAGTCGCGGCTGGGCGCCTACCTCAACGAATTGTGCGACGTCGTTTCCGACAGCGCGCTGTATCTGTCGCTGTTCGCACTGGCCGGCCTGCATCCGGCGCCGCTGCTGGCGTTCGTATTGCTGGCGGTGTTGACCGAATACGCCGGCGTGCTGGGGCCGATGATCGGCGCGCCGCGCCGTTACGACGGGCCGATGGGCAAGAGCGATCGCGCCTTCGTGATCGGTCTGCTCGGCTTGCTGCTGGCATTGGGATGGATCGGCGCGCGCACGACGGAACTTGCGCTGACGCTCGGCAGTGGGATGTGCGTATGGACCGTGGTGCGCCGTGTGTGCGCCGGTTTGCGGCATGATGCCGCGCAGGACGTCGCGCACCGACAAGGAGAACATTCATGAGGACGTGGTCATGAGCGAAGCGCAGGAAGGTTATTTCGCCAGTTTCGACGGGGTCGAGCTGTTCTATCGCCACTGGCCGGCGAGCAAGAGCGACGGCGGGCCGCGCAAGGCGCTGGTGCTGCTGCATCGCGGCCACGAGCATTCCGGACGCGTGCAGCATCTGGTCGCCGAACTGGGGCTGGACGATTTCGACGTATTCGCCTGGGACGCGCGTGGCAACGGCCGTTCGCCCGGCGAGCGCGGCGATGCGCCGGGTTTCGAGGCGCTGGTGCGCGATCTGGATCGCTTCATCGCTCACATTCATGCCCGGCATCAGGTCGCGGTCGAAGACATCGCCTTGATCGCGCAGAGCGTCGGCGCGGTGGTCGCGGCGACCTGGGTGCACGACTACGCGCCGCGCCTGCGCGCGCTGGTGCTGGCCTCGCCGGCGTTCAAGGTCAAGCTTTACGTGCCGCTGGCGCGGCCGGGCCTGAAGCTGATGCAGAAGCTGCGCGGCAATTTCTTCGTCAACAGCTACGTCAAGCCGCAGTGGCTGACCCACGATCCGGAGCGGATCGAAAGCTATCGCACCGATCCTCTGATCGCCCGGCCGATTTCGGTGCGGGTGCTGCTGGGCCTGTACGAAGCCGCCGATCGCATCGTCGCCGACGCGCAGGCGATCACCGTGCCCACGCAACTGTTGGTGTCCGGCGCGGATTTCGTCGTCCACCGCGGCCCGCAGGACCGTTTTTACGAACGCCTGGGTTCGCGCATCAAAGAGCGCCACCTGCTCGCGGATTTCTACCACGACACCCTGGGCGAGAAAGGCCGCGTCGCCGCGGTCAACCGCATTCGCGCGTTCGTGCAGGCGCGTTTCGCCGAGCCGCTGCAGCGCGCCGATCTGCTCGACGCGCACCGTCACGGGCCCAGCTTCGAGGAATCGGAAAAACTGTCGTGGCCGCCGCAGCGCTGGTCGCTGGCCGATCTGCGCTGGCGCTTCGTCCGCGCCAGCCTGCGTTTCGGCGGCAAATTGTCGCAAGGCATCAAGCTGGGCCTGGATACCGGTTTCGACTCGGGCAGCAGTCTGGACTACGTCTACCGCAATGAGGCGCGCGGCAGCGGGCCGCTCGGCCGCATGGTTGATCGCAATTATCTGGAAGCCATCGGCTGGCGCGGCATCCGCGTGCGTCGCACCCATCTGCACGAGTTGCTGCGCGAAGCCATGCGCCGCCTGCGCGCGGCGGGGATGGCGGTGGACGCGGTGGACATCGCCGCCGGACACGGCCGTTACGCGCTCGAAGCGCTGGCCGGCGGCGCCGAACGCGCCGATTCGATCCGCTTGCGCGATTACAGCGAACTTAACGTCGATAAGGGCCGCGCGCTGATCGATGAGCTCGGCGCCGGCGCGCTCGCGCGCTTCGACCAGGGCGACGCCTTCGATCGCAACGCGCTGGCCGCGCTCGATCCCAAGCCGACCCTGGCGGTGGTGTCGGGCCTGTACGAACTGTTCCCCGACAATGCGCTGGTGCGGCGTTCGCTGGACGGTCTGGCCGCGGCGGTGCCGCCGGGCGGCTTCCTGGTCTACACCGGCCAGCCCTGGCATCCGCAACTGGAGTTCATCGCCCGCGCGCTGACCAGCCACCGCGGCGGCGAGGCCTGGGTGATGCGCCGGCGCAGTCAGCAGGAGATGGACGATCTGGTGCGCGCGGCGGGCTTCGTCAAGATCGACCAGCGCATCGACGCCTGGGGCATCTTCACCGTATCGCTGGCGCAGCGAGTCCAGCCATGACCGTCGCGACCGCGCGCCGCCCGTGGGCGCGGGCGGCGTTGTGGCTGTTGCTGCTGGGGCCGCTGTTCTTTCTCAGCTACGGCTACGCCAACTCGGTCGCGTCCGCGCGCGCGGACGTGCCCAGCATCGTGTTCGGCTGGGAACACGCGATTCCGTTCTGGGCCTGGACCATCGTGCCGTACTGGTCGATCGATCTGTTCTACGGCATTTCCCTGTTCGTGTGCCGCGACAAGCGCGAGCTGGACACGCAGGCGTTTCGGCTGCTGACCGCGCAGGCCATCGCGGTCGGCTGCTTCCTGCTGTTCCCGCTGCATTTCACCTTCACCCGTCCGGACACCGGCGGCGTGTTCGGCTGGTTGTTCGACGTGCTGCTGGGCTTCGACAAGCCGTTCAACCAGGCGCCGTCGCTGCATATCGTGTTGCTGATCGTGCTGTGGGCGCGGTTCGCCCAACACCTGAGCGGCGCCTGGCGCTGGCTGTTGCATGGGTGGTTCGCGCTGATCGGCGTGTCGGTGCTGACCACTTATCAGCATCACTTCATCGACATCCCTACCGGCGTGCTCGCCGGCTGGTTGTGCGTGTGGCTGTGGCCCGAGCGCGTGGCCGCGCCGTGGCGCGAGGCGACGCTGGCGCGCGATCCGCAGCGCTGGAAGATGGCGGCGATTTATCTGGCCGGCGCGGCGCTGTGCGCGTGGGGCGCGATCGACCTGGGCGGCTGGGCGCTGTGGTTGCTCTGGCCGGCGGCGTCGCTGCTCTTGGTCGCGGCCAACTATGCCGTGTTCGGCGCGAACGGGTTCCAGAAACGCGATGACGGCCGCCTGAGCCGCGCCGCGCGTTGGCTGTACGCGCCGTACCTGCTCGGCGCCTGGGCCAATTCGCGCTGGTGGACGCGGCGCGCGCCGCAGCCGGTGTGGGTCATCGACGAATTGTGGCTGGGCCGGGTGCCGGCGCGCGGGCAACGCGACGGCTATGCGCGCGTGGTCGATGTCAGCGCCGAGCTGCCGCTGCGGCCGTGGCGCGAGGGCGATGTGGTGCGGCCGATGCTCGATCTGATCGCGCCGACGCCGCAGCAACTGCGCCAGATCGCGGCCGATATCGAATCCGCGCGCGGTCGCGGCGAGGTTCTGGTGTGCTGCGCCCTGGGCTATTCGCGCAGCGCCGCCGCGGTCGCGGCCTGGCTGTTGCGCAGCGGACGCGCGGCGACGGTCGATGAGGCGATCGCGATCCTGCGCCGGGCGCGTCCGGAGATCGTGCTGCGCGAGCGGCATCGTCGTGCGTTGGGCCTGATGTTGCGCGAGGCGTCGCCGTCGCCAGCCGCGCTCGGAGAGCAGACGGCATGAGCGCGGATCACGCAGGCGACGCGGCCGAAGTCGCGCCGATCTCCGCCTTCGAACTGCGGACGATGGCAGCATTGCTCGCGCAGGGACGCTGGCTGTGCGCGGCGTCCTTGCTGCTATGGCTTGCGGCGCTGCTTGGCTTGATCCTGGATGCAGCATCGCCGCCATGGGCATCGATCGCCTGGCTGCTGAGTCTGTTGGCGGGGCTGGCGCAGCTGTACTACGCGATTCGCGTGGATTTCGACGCGTGCCTGCTGCAGGCCCTGGCCGCATCCGGCGACGACGCCCACGCCGCCCGCCGCCTGGACGCCGCGCTGCGCGGCCTGGGCTTGCTCAAGCCCGGCCGTGAGGGCCGCGATTGGCCGCGGCGCTGGCGCGGCGCGCGCGGCTTGCTGTTGCGGCAGGCGTTGGCTTTGATCGTACAGTTCGCGGCACTGATCGCACCTTTTGGACGAGTGTGGCTATGAATCCGACCGACGCTGCGCAATGGACCGATGAGCAGCGCGCCCTGTGGCAGCGGTTGCGCGACTACCGATTCGGCGGCGAACATCCGCAGGCCTACGTGGACCGCATCGCCCACGCCATCCAGTCTTCGCGCGAAGCCGCCGAGGCGGCGCTGGAGGAATACCGCCGCTTCTGTTTCCTGGCGGTGGTGGCGACGCACACGGTGACGCCGAGCGAGACCATCGACAAGGTCTGGCACGCGCACATGACCGACACGCGCGACTACTGGCTGCGGTTCTGCCCGCAGGTGCTCAAGCGCGATCTGCACCACACCCCGTCGCTGGGCGGGCAGGTCGAGGACTCGCGCCATCAGCAGCAGTACCGCGACACGCTGGACAGCTACCGCAGCTACTTCGACGAGCCGCCGGCCGCGTTGTGGCCGCCGGCGCGGGTCGAACCGCCGCCGCGCAAGCCGATGGCGCGCGATGAGGCGCGGCTGCGCCTGCTGACGCCGTGGGCCTCGGCGCCGCGTGGGATCGGCATCGGCGTGTGGGTGGCGAGTGCGGCGCTGATCGCGCTGTGGGTGCTGCTCGCCCCGGCGCAGGGAAGCTTCAACGTGCTGAACTGGCGCGGCGGCGCGTTCCTCGCGTTTTATTTGTTCGCGCTGGTGTGGGGCTTTCTCGCCGGCAGCGCGGTCAAGCGGCTGATGCGCGGGCCGAACACGCGCGACGGCAAGAGTTACGACGATTTCGTCGAACTCGGCTTCCTCGCCGGCGGCGCCGAGCGCGCCGCCGACGTGGCCATCATCGAATTGATGGAGCGCGGCGTGCTGAGCTTGGACTACCAAGGCACCGCGTACACCGCCGCGCAGCAGCGCGATGAGGTGTGGCTGCGCATCGACGCCGCCCAGGCCGCTCTGCTGACGCCGCCGCTGCGCACCGCCGCCGACGTGGCCGCGCGCGAGCAGACCATGAGCGCGACGCTGAAAGCGCTCGAACGCGCCTACACGCCGATCGCCGCGCAACTGCGGCGCAAGGGCTGGTGGCTGCCGAAGGCGCGCGAATGGCAGATCCGCCTTATCGGCAGCGCGCCGTTGCTGGCGCTGGCGGTGCTGGGCGTGATGAAACTGATGATCGGCCTGGCGCGCGACAAGCCGGTCGGGTTCTTGTTCATACTGCTGATCTTGACCGTGTTCATGTACCTGGGCCGGCTGCTGCGCGCGCAACCGCGCACGCGCGCCGGCGAGTGGGTGTTGTACGACGCCAGCGAGGAGCTGTCCGGCGCGGAGCCGATGCATCGCGCCGCGTTGATGGGCACGATCGGCCTGGTCGGCACCGACTACAGCGAGTACCACACCTTGCGCACGCCGGTATCGAGTTCCTCGAGCAGCGATTCGAACAGCAGCGGCGGCAGCGGTTGCAGCAGCGGCGACGGAGGCGGCGGTGGCGGTGGCTGCGGCGGTTGTGGCGGCGGTGGCGATTGAACGCGGCGCGGGTGAATGCAGCACGATGGAGTGGAGCACGACGATGACGAGCGAGCACGGACCTGACGAGCAATCCCGCGACGGCCGCGAGCCCGCGCCGCCGCCGCCCGCGCCACCGCGGGCCGGCGCTGCGACCACGCCGCGCGACGACCGGCTCATGGCGCTGGCCGCGCGATTGCGCGCGCGCGGCGCCACGCCCAACGGCATTTCGCTGTTCGCCATCGGCCTGTCGGCGCTGGCCGGCGCCTCGTTCTTTTTCGCCTTGCGCGATCCGCCGCATTACGGCGCGGCCTTGCTGCTGTTCGCGGCGCTGTGCCTGGGCGGGCGGCTGTTGTGCAACCGGCTCGACGGCCTGCTGGCGCGTCGTGGCGGCATGGTCGGCAAGGCCGGCGAGGTCTACAGCGACGCGCCCGACCGATTGGCCGATGCGCTGGTGTTTCTTGGCGTCGGCTACGGCCTGGCGGCGTGGCTGCCGTGGGCCTCGGACCTGGGTTGGGCGGCATCGCTGCTCGCGGTCGGCACTGCCTACGTGCGCGTGCTCGGTCTGGCCTGCGGCCTGCGTGAACACGACGAAGGGCCGATGCCGCGGCGCACGCGCATGATCGCCACCGCGATTGCGGCGCTGCTGTCGGCGGTGGGACTGGCGCTGGGGCATCAGATGGTGGTCGCGTGGTTGCTGCTGGCCGCGCTGGGCGCGGTGATCGTCGGCGCGGCATGGACCATCGGCTTGCGTCTGCGCGCGATCGTGCGCGAGCTGGAGGCGCGATGATTTCGCAACTGCTGGCCGACGGCTTCAGCGCCGCGATCCGGCTGCTGACCGGCGCGCGCGCGCTGTGGCGTTGCTCGCCCTCGGCCGATCACCGTGTCTATTACGGCAACCACGTCAGCCACGGCGATTTCGTGATGATCTGGTCGGCGCTGCCGCCGTCGCTGCGCCGCGACGTGCGGCCGGTGGCCGGCGCCGATTATTGGCAGCGCGATGTCCTGCGCCGTTATCTGATCCGCGAGGTCTTCAACGGTGTGCTGATCGAGCGCGATCCGGAGCAGCGCAAGCAGGATGCCATCGAAACCCTGTGCGAAGCCGTCGATGGCGGCAGTTCGCTGATTCTGTTTCCGGAAGGCACGCGCAATCAGAGCGATGAGCCGCTGCTGCCGTTCAAGAGCGGCCTGTATCACCTGGCGCGCAAGCGGCCGGAACTGGAATTCGTGCCGGTGTGGATCGACAACCTGGCCCGGGTGATGCCCAAGGGCAAGCTGCTGCCCTTGCCGCTGCTGTGCACGGCGACTTTCGGCGACACGATCCGGCTTGGCGCGGACGAGGATAAGGATGCGTTTTTACGGCGCGCGCGCGAGGCCTTGCTGGCCTTGTCCGATCATGCGCCGGCCAACAGCCAGGGAGCGGCGGGATGAAGGATTGGATCGGTTTCGCGCACGGGTTGCCGCATTCGGTGCTGTTGTTCGCCGGCGTGGCCGGGGTGTTGTTGATTGCGACCGTCATCGCTGAGTGGTTGCGCTGGAAGACGCGCGAGCGGCCCAGCGCGGTGGTCGCCAACCTGGTCGCGCGCATTCGCGCGTGGTGGGTCATGGCCTTGGTGGTGGGGCTGGCGTTCGCGATCGGCCGGGTCGGCATGATCGTATTGTTCGCGCTGGTCTCGCTGTTCGCGCTGCGCGAGTTCATCACTTTGGCGCCGACCCGGCGCGGCGATTACTACGCCTTGCTGGCGGCGTTCTATCTGGCCCTGCCGTTGCAGTACTGGCTGGTCTACACCGACTGGTACGGGCTCTACACCTTGTTGATTCCGGTGTATGCGTTCTTGCTGCTGCCGATTCTGTCGACCATCGGCGGCGACACCACCCGTTATCTGGAGCGCACGGCCAAGGTCCAGTGGGGCCTGATGATCTGCGTGTTCTGCATTTCGCACGTGCCGGCGCTGATCAACCTGCGGATCCCGGGGTACGAAGGGCGCAATCTGCTGCTGATCGCGTTCCTGGTGATCGTGGTGCAGTCCTCCGACGTGCTGCAGTACGTATGGGGCAAGTTGTGCGGCAAACGCCTGATCGCGCCGAAGCTGTCGCCGTCGAAAACGCTCGAGGGCTTCATCGGCGGCGTCGCCTCGGCGACCGCGCTGGGCGCGGCCTTGTGGTGGATCACCCCGTTCAACCCCTGGCAAGCCGCGGTGCTGGCGCTGGTGATCAACCTGATGGGTTTCTACGGCGGCCTGGTGATGTCGGCGATCAAGCGCGATCGCGGCATCAAGGATTGGGGGCACATGATCGAAGGCCATGGCGGCGTGCTCGATCGGTTGGATTCGGTGTGTTTCGCCGCCCCCGTGTTCTTTCATTTGATACGGTATTGGTGGGTGTAGCCGACGCGCTTGCGAGCCATTGGCTCGCGCGTCGGCTACACGCCCGGCCATGGATGGCCGGGCCGGGCGATCCGAAGCATGCGTAAGCTTCGCCATGGAGGGCGGCGAGTAACGCAAGAAGCGCCGTGCGCGCGCACTGCGCGCAGTCGGGCTACACGCCCGGCCATGGATGGCCGGGCCGGGCGATCCGAAGCCCGCGTAAGCCTCGCCATGGACGGCGGCGAGTAACGCAAGAAGCGCCGTACGCGCGCACTGCGCGCAGTCGGGCTACACGCCCGGCCATGGATGGCCGGGCCGGGCGATCCGAAGCCCGCGTAAGCTTCGCCATGGACGGCGGCGAGTAACGCAAGAAGCGCCGTACGCGCGCACTGCGCGCAGTCGGGCCGGACGATCCGAAGCCCGCGTAAGCTTCGCCAGGGACGGCAGCGAGTGAAGCAAGAAGCGCTGTATGCGCGCAGTCGGCCAACCAAGACCATCAAGCACAACCCCGCCCCCGCGGAGAGCACAAAAAGATGAACTCCCAATCCCTACAAATGGACGACACCGTCTACAACCACCTCAACCGCCTGTGCGAAGCCGGCAACCGACTGACCGAGCAAGGCCGCTTCGACGCTGCGGTGACCCAGTTCAACGACGCCTGGGAGCTCGTGCCGGAGCCGAAGAAAGACTGGGAGGCCTCGACCTGGATCCTGACCGCGATCGGCGACTGCTATTTCCATCTGCGCGATCTCAAGTCGGCGCGCTCGGTGCTGGAATACGCGATGCAATGCCCCGGCGGCGTGGGCAATCCCTTCATCCACCTGCGCCTGGGACAGGTGCTGCTGGACACCGGCGAAGCCGATGCGGCCGCCGACCAACTCATGCGCGCCTACATGGGCGCCGGCGCCGAGCTGTTCGCGGCGGAAGATCCTCAATACCTGCGCTTTCTCGGCACCCGCGCGCAGCTCTAGGCGCGCGGCGCGAACTCAGGTCCAGTCGAAGGTCAGCAGCGCCAGCTGTTCGACCGGTTCGTAGAACAACACGATCAGATCCGCGCCGGTCTTGCGGTAATTCCAGCCCGGCACCGAGGCCACGTGTTCGAAGCGGCGGCCGCTGGGGCTGAGCGGCCACACTGCTTGTTCCACGCCTTCGGCCTCGCCGTATTCGAGCGGGAATTCGACCGTCTCTTCCCAGTTGTAGCCCGCATCGGCGAAGCCGCCGAGCCGCTCGACCAGATCCAGCGCGGTGGTGTCGTCCGAGGGCGCGTTGCCGAACCGGTTGAGCCGGACCAGACGGCCGTGTTCGCGGTAGTAATCGCGCGACACGCGATAGGCCCGCTCTTCGGCGAGGTAATGCTTTTCCAGTTCGGCGCGGTCGCCGCGCAGCTGCGGCGGCGTCTCTTCCAGACTGCGTTCGAGCAGGAAATAACGCGCGTCGCCGAGCAGGCGGTAACGGCCGTCCTCGACCGCGAAACCGATCCAGTTGCTGCGCAGCAATTCGCCGTGGAATTCGTCTTCGGTGTATTGGCCGACCAGCCCGTCGCAGGGCTCCAGCGGGCTCAGCAGATGCAGCCAGCCCGACCATTGCGGACGCACCGCGCTCAGGTCGATGGACACCAGCGGATGCAGATGGCGTTGCAACGATTCCTGGCCGGGCGCGAACACGCTGCCGGCGTCCGGAAACGGCCGCAGGATGGAACCGGGTTGGGTGAAGTCGTCCTGCATGTCGCGTGCCGATGGGAGGGATCGGCGGATCATCGCATGGGCATCATGACGCGCCGTCGGCGGTATGCGTCGCGGTCGGTGCGGGCGACGGTGGATCGCGGGATGAATCCTCGCGGCGGCGGGCCGGCGCGGCCGCCGTGCGATGCGGCGGTTATTCCAGGCCGTATTCGCGCAGCTTCTTGCGCAGGGTGGCGCGATGGATGCCGAGCATCGCCGCGGCGCGGCTCTGGTTGCCGTCGCAGTGCAGCAGCACTTCGGCGAACAGCGGAATTTCCAGTTCGCGCAGCGCGATTTCGTACAGGTTCTCGGTGCCGCTGCCGTTGAGGTCGCCCAGGTAACGACGGATCGAAGTCGCGACGTGATCGCGCAACGGAACGCGAGGTCCGGAGCGGGCGGCTTCGTTGCGGTCGTTGAGTGCGTTCAAGTGCTTCCCCGTAGCAGGTTCTGTCCGCCGGTCGCGCCGACGGGAGGGGGAGTCTAGCGCGCTGGAGTCGCTATAAACAACGCGACGGTTCGATATTTCAACGGAAATCGAAAGTGAACGCGACTATGTGCGGCGCCGGTTCGCGCACGTCGAACTGCACCGCGGCGCTCTGCCCCGGCGCGATCAGTTCCTGTGGCTGAAAACCCTTGCGGTAGTCCCTGGGAGAGAACGCGCGCTGGCCGACCCGGCGGCCATCCACGTCCTCCAGACTCAGCACCAGGGTCGGCCAGGGCTGGGGCCAGCGCGCATCGTTGCGGAAGCCGGCGGAAACGCGCAGCACACCCGCGCGGCCGGCGACCGGCAGCACATTGCGATTGAGCATCGTCAGCGCGGCCGGTTCGCGCCACGGCGGAATCTCGCACGGCAGCACGCCGCACAGCGCCGCCACCAGCGGCCGCCAGCGCGCGTCGGCGGCGAGTTCGTCGCGTTGCGCGAGCAGCAATTGCAACACCAGGACCAGTGCGAGCGCGACCGCGAGCAGCGGCCCGCTCCAATGCATGCGCGGCGCGGCGGCGCGTGCGCGCGCCTGCTGGCGGGCGAAGCTCGGCGCGCGCCGGCCGATGGATACGGCGGTCTCGGATTTACCGTTGCGCGCGGCGCCGCGCCTGGCCGGCCGCGCCGGTGCGGGCTCGGCTTCGGTGAGCGGTGTCAGCGGCGCGGATGGAATTTGTGCGGATGCGACGGACGGCTCGGTCGACACGGACGGATCGGATGACGATGAACTCGCCGGCGCGTCGGCATGCGCCGCTGCGCGCGCGGATTCGTCGCCGGCCTGATGGGCGTCGGCCGCATCGTCGCCGACATCGGCGATGACGATTTCGCGCTCGGCGCGCGCGTCCGCGCCGGTGCTCGCCGCCGGCGTGTCGAGCGGCGGCTTGGGCGCGCGCTGCGTCGTCGCCACGGTGCCGGGCCGGCGCAACTCGCCGGGCTCGATCGCGTGCGCGGCCGATGGGGCGGCGGGCGTTGCTGCGGGCGGGTTCGGGTCCGGCGTCGCGCCCGGCTCAGCCGCGGCGCTGGGCGGCGTCGCGGCGGCCGCGTCGCCGGCATCCGCGGTTTCGCTTTGCAGCGCGCCGTTGCAACGCGGACAGGTCCGCGGCGGACCGTCCTTGGAGACGATCAGCGCGACCAGATATCCGCAGTGAGGGCAGGCGACGAACATTCGCGTTATTCAACCATGTCGCCGCGCTCAGCGACGACGGATGCCTGTGACGCGGATCCAGTCTTCGAGACGGTCGGCGCGCAGCTGATCGAAGTCGGCGGCGTAGCGCGCCAGCACCTCGTCCTCTTGTCCGGCCAGGATGCCCGACAGGGCGATGCGTCCGCCCGGCGCGACGCGCGCGGCCAGGGTGTCGGCCAGCGCGATCAGCGCCGAGGCGAGGATGTTCGCGACCACCACCGGATAGGTGGCGGCCGGTTCGTCCTGCGGCAGGTGCACCTCGATCCGTGCGCCCACGCCGTTGCGCTCGGCGTTGTCGTGGGTGGCGATCAGCGCCTGCGGGTCGTTATCGACGCCGACCGCGTGCGCGGCGCCGAGCTTGAGCGCGGCCAGGGCGAGGATGCCCGAGCCGCAGCCGAAGTCGAGCACGCGGCGGCCGTCGAGCTGGCCTTCGTCGGCCAGGGTGTCCAGCCAGGCCAGGCACAGCGAAGTGGTCGGGTGGGTGCCCGAGCCGAACGCCAGCCCCGGGTCCAGCCGCACCACCGCCGCCTCGGGCGTGTCGGCCTGCGCGGGCAGTTCGTGATTCCACGGCACGATCCAGGTGCGGCGGCCGAAGTGCAGCGGCTCGTACTGATCCATCCACGCGCGTTCCCAATCCTGGTCTTCGACCTGGCGGAAGCGCACCTGGGTCCAGTCCAGGCCGGGGTCGAAGGATTCCAGCGCCGCCAACACGATCAGCGCGTCGGTCTCGTGCGGGAACAGCGCGCTGAGGACGATGGACTGCCACAGCGGGGTTTCGCCCACGCCCGGCTCGAGGATCGCGTGCTCGTCGCTGGTGTCGGCATCGGCGTCGAGCATGGTCACGGCGAGCGCGCCGACATCGTCCAGCGCGGCTTCGAAACGCGGTTGTTCGGCTTCGCTGCAGCGCAGGGTCAGTTCGAGAAAGGGCATGAGGCGCGGTGGGTGATCGAAAGCGGCGGCCATTATTGACTCGTTTGGCCGCGATCAGATAGCGCGCGGGTGGCTTGCGTGCCGTGGGCGGCGGGGTCTTGCGGGTGGAGGCGGACGCTGGGGCGGCCTGGCGGCCTCAGCGCGGGCCGCCTGCGCTGAACGGGGGGCCAGGGGCCGATCCCGGCCGCGCAACGCGGCAGGCAAGCGCGCGCGGGCGCCAAGGCCGGCTTCCATACGGACCCTGGTCCCGTAGCGATCTCGGCGCCACCGACCCGTTCAGGCCAGGCATATCTGGAACGTGATGTTGAACACATTTTATATGCGCGCGGACATCTGTCGGGCGCTTGACTTATCATCGGTGCCCCAACGATGCGCCGATGTGCCCCTCCAGCCCGCGCGGCTGGTCCGGTACGCCGGTCGTCGCGCCCGTGCCGGCCCCCGCGCCGTCGCCGTCCGCCAGCCAGGATCCCGAGTCACGCACTTGATGTCCGATGCCTACACGACCGGCTACCCGCAGACTCCGCATGAAAGACCGGCGGTCGCGCGCATGAGCGGCCGTTCGCTGGCCACATTCGTGGGCCTGACCTTGCTGGCCGGCGCCTTTGTCTACGCCGGCCGCGGCGGCGTGCAGGACGACATCGCCGTGGCGCCGCCGCAGATCGGCCAGTCGCCGCAGGCGCGGCCGCAGCCGCTGGCGCGGCAGGGCGACTTGGGCCGCGATGATTCGATCCGCGTTCCCGCGCCGCGCCGCAACGCGCATCTGCCGGCGCAATCGCCGCTGCGTCAGCAATTCGAGCAGGCGCCCGACCTGTACGCCTACGCGCAGACGCTGCGCTCGCGCGCCGACGCCGGCGAACCGGAGGCGATCTGGCTGCTGACGCGCGTGTACGACTACTGCGCCAATTATTCCAACGCGCCGGTCGATTACGGCAACGACACCCGCACGATCGACGCGATGAAGATGCGCAGCTCCGCCGCGATGGCGGCGGCGCGCACGCGCGTGAGTCAACGCTGCGCGCGCTTCGCGCCCGAGGACAACCTCAGCTACTCGATGATCGTGATCAAGCGCACCGAAGCGGCCAAGGCCGGCAGCCTGCCCGCCGAAGCCTCGCTGCTGGCCGCCGGCAAGCCCTTGGAGAATACCGAGGAATACCTCCAGAACCTGGTCGATCGCGTGGTGCGCTCCAAGGACGCCGATGCGTATTCGGCGCTGGCGCCGGGCATGGGCATCGCCGCCAACGGGCGCACTGCCGGATTCGGATACAACCGCGTCGCCGGCACCCAGTTCGCCGAACTGGCCTGGCAGCTCGCGGCATGCAAGTTGGGCCAGGACTGCGGTCCCAAGGGCTCGTTGATGACCTCCTACTGCGCCAACGGCGGCATTTGCTCGCAAGACCCGCAGCAGGATTTCGCAAGTTTCGTTTACGACGCGGCGATCCCGCGTCAGGGGGCGGACGTGGTGCAAGAAATGGTCGATTCGCTGACTGGCGAAGAGAGGACGAAATGAAACGCGAGCACGTGATAAGCACGGCCAAGGTCGGGTTCTGGGCGCTGTTGCTGAGCGCCTACTCGGTCGGCGCCGCCGGCGTAATGATCGATGTATTCGGCGAGGACTATCGCGACCTGTCGCAGGTGGCGGTGACCTCGGTGGACTCCAAGGCCGAACAGCGCTCGCTCAGCGCGGCGCAGATCGCGGCGGTCTACCGCGCGCAGAGCGGCGCGCCGTTCTCGTCGCTGCCGCCGGGCAGCACGTTCAAGGTGGTGTGGCCCGACGGTTCCAGCGAGTACGTGATGGTCGTCAGCCCCTCCTCCACCGGCGGCGTGCAGCCGATTCCGGGCACCCAGGTGGCGGCGGGCAAGAGCGGCAAGAGTTCGAACCAGCCGCGCAACGTGCCCGGCGCGTCGGACCTGACCGAGACCGACGTGCAGGAAATGGCGACCTGGCTGGAAGCGGCGAATTGATACTTGCCGGTTCCGTCGCCGCCGCCGATGCATGCGCGCCGCTTGCGCGCGGCGGGCGGCTGTCGCGGGTTTGTGTCATGGCCGGGGCGCAAGGCTCCGGGTCGCGCGATCGCGTTTGATCCGATCGCGCTAAGCCGTGGCGGGATGCTGGTTGGCCGCATCCTGGCGAAAGTTTTCCGGGCCCGCCGAATCGGCGAGGCGCGAAGCGGCGAAGGCAACACGCGCTGCGAAGTCACGAAATCTTTTGCAGGAGGGCCTTCAGGCCCGACGCTTTTGTTTGCGCTCGCATCGAAGCTTCCCGGCTTTTGAACGAAAGGCATCGGGCCTGAAGGTCCCTCCCACAAGAAACCTCCTTGTTGCGAATCGAGCTGTGGATTCGCGAATCCTGCCGAGCCATACGCGCTGCGAAACCACGAAGTCTTTTGTGGGAGGGCCTTCAGGCCCGACGCTTTTGTTTGCGCTCGCATCGAAGCTGCATTGCCTTTGAGCGAAGGGCATCGGGCCTGAAGGCCCTCCTGAAAAACTCGCGCGGGCCAAAAACAAAAAGCCCCTTCTCGCGAAGGGGCTTTCCTCATAGCTCAAGAGCATCCGCAACCCCATCGCGACACCGCGCGACGGCCTGCCGGATCAGACGATCGAAATCGTCTTCTCTTTCTGCTCCTTGAGCCGCTTTTCCAGGTAATGGATGTTCATCCCGCCCTGCTGGAAGCCGGCATCGGACAAGATGCGCTGCTGCAGCGGGATATTGGTCTTGATGCCGTCCACCACCATCTCGCTGAGCGCCACGCGCATGCGCGCGATCGCGGTGTCGCGATCGGGGCCGTGCACGATCAGCTTGCCGATCATCGAATCGTAATTCGGCGGCACGCGATAGCCTTCGTAGATATGGCTGTCGACGCGCACGCCCGGGCCGCCCGGGGCGTGGAAATGATTGATCGGGCCCGGGCAGGGCATGAAGGTTTCCGGGTCTTCGGCGTTGATGCGGCACTCGATGGCGTGGCCGTCGAGCACGATGTCGCTTTGCTTGATCGACAACTTGCGGCCGGCGGCGATCATCAACTGCTCGCGCACCAGGTCGATGCCGGTCACCAGCTCGGTCACCGGATGCTCCACCTGGATACGGGTGTTCATCTCGATGAAGTAGAAGCGCCCGTCCTCGTACAGGAACTCGAACGTGCCCGCGCCGCGATAGCCGATGCGGATGCAGGCTTCCACGCAGACCCGGCCGATTTCGGCGCGCTGCTCGGGCGTGATGCCCGGCGCCGGCGCTTCCTCGACGACCTTCTGGTGGCGGCGCTGCATCGAGCAATCGCGTTCGCCCAGATGGATGGCGTTGCCCTGGCCGTCGGCGAGCACCTGGATTTCCACGTGACGCGGGTTCTCGAGGAATTTCTCCATGTACACCATGTCGTTGCCGAACGCGGCCTTGGCTTCGGACTTGGTGGTCTGGATCGCGGCGTTGAGATGCGCTTCGGTGTGCACCACGCGCATGCCGCGGCCGCCGCCGCCGCCGGCGGCCTTGACGATGATCGGGTAGCCGATTTCGCGCGCGATCTTGATGTTGGCGGCGTTGTCGTCGCCGAGCGGGCCGCCGCTGCCGGGCACGCAGGGCACGCCGGCTTCCTTCATCGCGCGGATCGCTTCGACCTTGTCGCCCATCAGGCGGATGGTCTCGGCGCGCGGGCCGATGAAGATGAAGCCCGATTGCTCCACGCGCTCGGCGAAGTCGGCGTTCTCGCTGAGAAAGCCGTAGCCCGGATGGATCGCCTGGGCGTCGGTGACCTCGGCCGCGGCGATGATCGAGGCCATGTTGAGGTAGCTCTCCGACGACGGCGCCGGCCCGATGCAGACCGACTCGTCGGCCATGGCCACGTGCTTGAGATTGCGGTCCACGGTGGAATGCACCGCGACCGTGCGGATGCCCAGCGCGTGGCACGCGCGCAGGATGCGCAGCGCGATTTCGCCGCGATTGGCGATGACGACTTTATCAAGCATGGGATTCGGGATTCGAGATTGGGGATTCGTGAAGCGCGGGCGTCTCGCTGACGACGCGCGGCGATGAGCCGAGCGAGCGGATCAGAGCGTTCAGACGGGCGAAGGTTCGGTCCAACAAGTCTGTGTCCGTGGCGTTGTCGGTGAGATAGCCCAGGCGGCGGGCGATCTCATACTGCGTGCTGATTTCAGCGAGCGAACCGCGTGCCATCGCCAGGAACCGCAAGTACTCCGGTCTTGATCGCCGGGCTGCGCCTTCGGCGATGTTCGACGGAACGCTCACGGCTGCTCTGCGCAACTGCATGGACAGGCCCAGCCGCTCCGAGTCGGGAAAAGATGCGGTGATGCGATAGATCGATTCGACCAAGGCCATCGCGTCGCGCCAGACCTCCAGGCGCTCGTGCGGTCGCTGCTTTTCCGAATCCCGAATCACGAATCCCTATTCCCGTCGCAATCGGCGATCAGCCGATTACGAACAGCGGCTGATCGAACTCGATCGGCTGGCCGCTTTCGGCCATGACCTTGAGCACGGTGCCGGACACGTCGGCTTCGATCGGATTGAACATCTTCATCGCTTCGATGATGCCCAGCGTGTCGCCGGCCTTGACCGCCTGGCCGACGGCGACGAAGGACGGCTTGTCCGGCGCCGGCGAGGTGTAGAAGGTGCCGACCATCGGCGCGCGCACGACGTGGCCGTCGGGCAGGTCGCTGATGGGCTTGGCGCTGCCGCCGGTGGCCGCTTCGGTCGGCGACTGCATCGGCATCGGCTGCGGCGCGCGCGGCTGCTCGGGCTGCGGCGCGTACATCGGCTGCGGTTGCGCCATCGCGTAGCCGCCCTTGGGCGTGCGGGCCAGGCGGACGGATTCCTCGCCTTCCTTGATCTCGATCTCGGCGAGGTTGGATTCCTCGAGCAGGTCGATCAGTTTCTTGATTTTGCGCAGGTCCATGAAGCGGGCCTCAGGTTTGGATCTTGGGTGCGGGCCGCGCGAGGCGGTCCGGGCGAATGGGGGATCAGGGTGCCAGCCGCTTGATTGCAGCTTCGAGTGCGTAGCGGTAACTATCGGCGCCGAAGCCGCAGACCACGCCGAGGGCCAGGTCGCTGAAGTAGCTGTGGCGGCGGAAGTCTTCGCGGGTATGCGGGTTGGACAGGTGGATCTCGATGAAGGGGATCGCCACCGCCGCCAGGGCGTCGCGGATCGCCACGCTGGTGTGGGTGAAGGCGGCCGGATTGATCAGGATCAGGGCGGTGCCGTCGCCGCGCGCGGCCTGGATGCGGTCCACCAGGACGTGCTCGGCGTTGGACTGCAGGCTCTCCAGGGCGTGCCCGGCGGCCTGCGCGCGTTCGCCCAGGCCGGCGTCGATCTGCGCCAGGGTGGTGCGGCCGTAGACCTCGGGCTCGCGCGTGCCGAGCAGATTGAGGTTGGGGCCGTGCAGGACCAGGAGCTTGGCCATCGGGACCGGACGGTTGCCTTCAAAGGGCGGCAGTTTGCGTGATGGCCGCTCAGCTGTCCAGGAGTTGCCCGCCAAATCGGCGAAGTTGCCGCGATTTAAGCGGTTGTTTGAGTGACGGCTCTAAATGCCGGCACGATCGGCGCGACAGGTGAATTTTCGGTGCCCGTTCGCCACCGTTGGCGACATGCGGCCGCGGGACTTCGGAATTCTGCTCGGCCTCCATTCGAACACGGCCACGGCGATGGCGGGCGGGCCTGGGACTCGTTCATGTTGCGGTCGCGGTCGCAGATCGGTGCGCGGGCCGGGATCGGGCCGGGATCGGGCCCTGTCGCGCCGATGGATCAGTTCGCCCAGCCTTCGATCTCGCCGTCTTCGAACGGCCCGATCCGCTGCTTGACCAGCTTGCCGTCGGCGCCGATCAGCACGCTGTAGGGCAGCACGCCCTTGAGGTTGCCCAACTGCACCCCGGCATCGCGCGGGCCCGGGGTGTCGAGCAGGATCGGGTAGCCGACCGGCACGCGTTGCAGGAACGCGGCGACGTCGGCGGCGTTGTCCAGGGCGATGCCGACCACTTGCGTGCCGTCCGCGCCCTGGCCCTTGGCGTAGCGGCTGAGCTCGGGCATTTCCTTGATGCACGGCCCGCACCAGCTGGCCCAGATGTTGATCAGGATCGGGCGCCCGGCGTAGGCCTGCGGCAACTGCACCGGCTGCTTGTCCAGGCCCTGCAGCCGCAGCGGCGGCATCGCCGCGCCGCGCGCGGCCACGGCCAGATCGGCCGGCGGCTTGGGCGACTCGCGCTCCATGCGTTCCTGCAGCACGCGCTGGCCCAGGTCGGTGCGCATCAGCCAGCCGTTGCCGCTGACCAGTTGCCCGGCGAGCACGCCCAGCGCGCCCGCGGCGGCGGCGATCAGCACGATCTTCAGCGCGGAAGGAATCGTCACCGCGCCGCCTCAGCGCGCCGCTTCGCGCGCACGCGCGGCGCGTTGGGCGAACTCGGGGGCTTTTTCGAAACCGACCAGGCGCAGGTCGCGGCGTTCGGCGCCGTGGACGAAGTACAGCGTCATCGGCGGGCCGATGATGCCCAGCCGCTTCATCAGCGCCTGGTCGAGGTCGTCGTTGGCGGTGACGTCGGCCTTGAGCAGGACGAAGCCGTCCAACGCCTGATGCACCTGCGGTTCGGGGAAGGTGTACTTCTCCATCTCCTTGCAGGCCACGCACCAGTCGGCATAGAAGTCGAGCATCAACGGCCGGCCGGCGCTCTGCGCGGCGGCGATTTCGCGGTCGAGGTCTTCGCTGGATTTGATCTTGCGGAACGGCAGTTCGGCCGGATGCGCGGCCGCGCCGCCGCGCAGGCCGGCGAGCGGACGCAGCGGATCGGTGCTGCCGGCCAGCGCGCCGACGATCTGCACCGCGCCGGTCAGGCCCAGCAGCAGCGCCGCGATCCAGCCCAGCCCGCGCACGCCGTCGCCGAACGCGCCGCGGCTCAGCGGCAGCGCGATCATCACCGCCGCACCGAGCAGCAACGCGCCCCACAGCGCCAAGGTCACCGGGCCGGGCAGGATGCGTCCGAGCATCCAGATCGCCATGCCCACGAACACCAGCCCGAACGCGCGCTGCACGCCGACCATCCACGGCCCGCTGGTCGGCAGGCCCTTGCCGGCGGCGACGCCGAAGGCGATCAGCGGCGCGCCCATGCCCATCGCCAGCGCGAACAAGGCCGCGCCGCCGAACACCGGATCGCGGGTCTGGCCGATGTAGAGCACCGCCGCGGCCAGCGGCGGCGCCACGCACGGGCCGACGATCAGCGCCGACAGCGCGCCCATGATCGCCACGCCCGCCCACGAACCGCTGCGCTGGCGATTGCTGACTTCGCCGACCAGATTGCGCAGGCGGTGCGGCAGCTGCAGTTCGTACAGGCCGAAGCTCGACAGCGACAACACCAGGAACAGCAGCGCGAACAGCACGATCACCCACGGCGTCTGGAACGCGATCTGCAGGTTGGCGCCGACCAGTCCGGCGATCACGCCGGCGATGGTGAACACCACCGCGCTGGCCAGCACGTACACCAGCGACAGCGCGAACGCGCGTTTCGCGCCCAGGCCCGGGCCCTGGCCGACGATCAGGCCCGACAGGATCGGCACCATTGGCAGCACGCACGGGGTGAAGGCGAGCAGCAGGCCGAAGCCGAAGAAACTCAGCAACGCCAGGTAGCGGTTGGGCCCGGCCAGGGTGGCGGCGAGCAGGCTGTCTTCGGCCTGCGGCGCGGCGGCGCCGGTGGCGGGCGAGGATTTGGCCTCGGCGGCCGCGGTCGCGGCGGCGAGCTTGGAATTGGCGTTGGCGCCGGTTTGATCGATCACGTTCGCCGGGCCGGACGCGACGGGGTCGGACGCGGCGCCAGTGGCGTTCGCGCCGGCCGCAGTGGAGGCGTCGTCGCCGCTGGCCGCTTCGGTCGCGGCGATGGCCGCGGCCAGAGTCGCGGTGCTGGCGCCGGTTTTCGCCGCCTCGGCGGGGGCCGCGGCGGTCAGGGTGCCGGCCGGCAGATCGACGCTGATCTTGCGGGTCATCGGCGGATAGCAGATGCCGTCGGTCTGGCAGCCCTGGAAGCCGGCGGTCAGCACGATCGTCGCCGCGTCGGCGCTGCGCCGGATCAGCGGCAACGGCACGTCGATCTGTTCGAAGAACACGGTGACGTCGCCGAAGTG
This sequence comes from Lysobacter gummosus, assembly GCF_001442805.1. Lineage (NCBI taxonomy): Bacteria > Pseudomonadati > Pseudomonadota > Gammaproteobacteria > Lysobacterales > Lysobacteraceae > Lysobacter > Lysobacter gummosus. The sequence continues at coordinate 899,579 of NZ_CP011131.1, forward strand.
CTCGTCGCGGTGGGCGGTGCCGCGCGGCCATTGCGGCTTGCCGGCGGCGATGGCGGCGTTGTCGGTCTTAAGCGAGGTCTTGTCGCGATACAGGTAATAGCCGCGCGCCGGGGTGAAGCGCAGCAGCAAGGTGTTGCCGTCCTGGGCGATGGCTTCGAAGCCGAAAGCCTGTTCCGGCGGCAGCGGCAGCGCTTCGGTGGCGCCGACGTTGGCGTTGCCCGGCGCGCTCAGCGGCGAGGCGGCGCCGAGCAGCGGATTGGACGCGCCCACGCGCGAGCCGAAATTCGCCAGCGGCGCGGCCGCAGGCACCGGATCGGCCGCCGCCGCATTCGCAGCGGCCGCGGCGATCGCCGCCGCGCCGGGCAGGGCGACGGTCAGCGTGCGCGTCTGCGGCGGATAGCACACGCCGGCTTCGGCGCAGCCCTGGTATTTGATCGTCAGCGTCGTGCTGGCGCCGCGGCCCTTGCCCGGCAGCACCGCGTTGAGATCGCTGTGATAAGTCTCGACGTCGCCGAAGAACTGGTCCTTGTGCGCCTTGCCCTTGGGCAATTGCAAAGGCTGCGCGGCGAAGCCGGCGTCGGCCTTGACCGAGATGCGGTGGCGGTAGAGGTAATAGCCCTTGGCGATCTTCCACGAGATCGCGATGCGGTCCGGCGATGGCGCATCGGCCTTGAGCGCGAAGGCCTCGTCCACCGGCAGCAGGTCGCTCTCGTCCACCGCCAGCGCGGGCGTGGACAGCAGCAGGGCGAAACCGGCGAAGGCGAGGGCGGTCAGACCGGCGCGCAGGCGCCGGCCCGGAAACAAGTGGTTGGTCATCGGTCGGGAGTCTGTTCGTTGACCCATCGCATGTAAGGCTCGGAGACGTCGCGGGGTTCGACCACGACGACCTCCGGCAGTTCATACGGATGCAGTTCGGTGAGCCGCTTGATCAGGGCGCCGGAGATGGTGACGCGGGTCTTGATCAACAGCTGGACCTCGGTCGCATGTTCGATCCGGCCCTGCCAGCGGTAGGTCGAGCGCGCGCCAGGGATGCGGGTGACGCAGGCGGCCAGGCCTTCCTCGACCAGGGCCAGGGCGATCGCGTCGGCGCTGGTCTGGTCGGGGCAGGTGCTCAGCACCAGCACGGGCAGGGTATCGGACATGGGCCAAGTGTAAGGGGCCGGCACCGCCGGCGAGGAACCAGTTGCACCGTTTAACGCCGGCCAGTGCGCGGCGACGGCGTCGTGGGCGCCGGTTTGCTCAATCGGCCGGCTGGCGCTCGCGTACAAATTCCCCTAACGGCCGCAAAGGCGCCGGCATCTGCCGACGGCTGGCGGCGGCCGGACCCGGCCTGGGCGTGGCGGCGTGGTCGCCGCTGGGCAGGGGCGTGAAGACAAGCTCGGCGCGTTGGAGGTGAGCTTCAGCGATGAACAACGCACGCGCCTGGATCGGGCCAGCGCGATCGAGCCCGGCTTCCCGCACGACTTCATGGCGATGCCGCTGGTGCACAGCGTGGTGTTCGGCGAAACAAGGCCGCCGCTGCGGGGTTGACCGGCCGGCTGCGCTCAGCCGCCGTCGCAGCTGGTTTCCTGCAGCGCGCACAGGTGGTCGACCCAGGCGCGGACCCGGCCCGCTTCGACTCCGGCGGTCGCGGCGGGTTTGATCTGCAGGTTTGCGCGCAGCTCGCTGTCGGGCGCGTACTCGACCTGCGCCCATTTGCCGGCGCAATCGACAAGGCGACCGTGTTCGAGGAACCCGTCGCTGTCGAAGCTCATGCCGTCTTTCCCGATCAGCACCGCCGGCGACTTGGCATCGGGCCGTTGCCGGCCGACAGTGGCTTGCGATTTCACCGTCAGCTTGCGCCCGCTGACCCAACCGGTGCCTTTGAACATCGGCCGCGCCGCGGCGTCGAGCAAGGCTTCGTTGTCCTGCGCGCCGGCGATGCGGAACCAGCCGTCGGCGCTCGCGGTGACCTGCACCTCGACCCGCGCGCGCAGCGGCGGATCGTCGGCGCTGAGCTTGGTCGGCGGCAAGGTGCCGAGCACGCGATGGGCGGTGCCCGGTCCGGCGCGGACATTGAGCCCGGCCGGATCGGTCTCGTTGACGAAGGCGCCGAACGCGCACGCGGTTTGCGCGGCGGGCGCTTGCGCGCGAACCGGCGCGGCGGCGGACAGCAGCGCCAGCATCGCAGACAGTGCGAGGCTCGCGGCGATGAAATCGGGACGTGGCATATGCGATGTCCTGTGGCGGGAACGTCGTGACGAAACCCGGCGCGATCAGATGAGGAGCGGATCGGAGTGCGCATGCAGGCGCGGGCGCGCGGCGCGATCGGCATTGCCGAACGACTCGCCGTTGCGGATCAGGATCGACTCGAGCTTTCTCATGACGACAGGTTCCTCCTGGAAGCCCGCTGCGTGCGAACGACGGCGCCGCTCGATGTGTTGCCGCGCCAAGGATCGGGCAATCCCGGGCGGGCGTCTACCGCTGGCGCGGATGCGAAGGCGGCCGATGCGTTTTCTCCACCGCGGCGCGGGTATAAGGTGGCGCATCCAGGAGAACCCCATGCTCGCTTCGCCCCGTCTTTTTTCTGCCGCTTTGGCGATGTGCCTGTGCGCCGTTTGTCCGCCGGCGCTCGCTTCCGAGCCGGCCGCTGTCGCGGCCTCGCCTCGGTTGAGCAGCGAAATCACCCACGGCCGCTTCGTGCGCACGCCGGTGCGGTTGCCGGCCGGCGAGGTGAAACGCTTCGTGCTGTGGTTCGCCGACGGCCTGGATCTGGCGCGACGCAAGGCGCGCATCGAGGCGCTGGTCGCTGACGGCGCGATGGTCGCCACCGTCGATGTCGCCGCGCTCGAAGCCTTGCTGCGCAAGGACGGCGGCGCATGCAATTTCTCCTCCGGCGATGTCGAGAATTTCTCCCGCTACGTGCAGGCGTATTACCGCCTGCCGACCTATCACTTGCCGTTGTTGCTCGGCGACGGCGAAGGCGCGGCGCTGGCGTATGCGATCGCCGCGCAGGGCAACGCCAGCTTGTTCGCCGGCGCGGTGTCGGTCGATTTCTGCCCGGTCCTGCGCTTGCCGCGCGCGCTGTGCGCGAACGGCGCGCTCAAGCTGCAAGCCGAGGCCGGGCTCGCGCATCTGCAGGCGGCGCCCTTGCGGGTGCCGTGGCTGGCGGCGGCGCCGCGCGCGCAGGAAAAAAGCTGCAAGAGCGATGAAGTGGACGCTTTCGTCAAGGCGATCCCGCAGGCGCGCGTATTCGCGCGCGCGGGGGACGACGCCACGCCTGGCCTGCGCGCCGCGCTGATCTCGCTGGGCGCGCAACGTCACGCCAGCCTGCCGCCGCCGCCGGCCGATCTGAAGGGCTTGCCGATCACCGAAGTCTCCGCGGCCCAGGGCGGCAACGCGGACACCTTCGCCATCTTCGTTTCCGGCGACGGCGGCTGGGCCGATTTCGACAAGAGCGTCGCCGCGCGCCTGAGCAAGGCCGGAGTGCCGGTGGTCGGCGTGGATTCGCTGCGCTATTTCTGGACGCCACGCACGCCGCAGAGTTTCGCCGTCGATATCGACCGCATCGCGCGCTACTACGGCGCGCAGTGGAAACGCGAGAACGTGTTGCTGATCGGTTTCTCGCAAGGCGCCGATGTGCTGCCGGGCGCGTACAACCAACTGCCGCCGGCCACGCGCAATCTGGTGCGTTCGACCACGCTGATCTCGGCCGGACAGAGCGCCGAGTACGAATTCCATCTGTCCAACTGGATCGGCAACAGCGGCAAGGGCTTGCCGATCGCGCCGCAGGTCGCGCGCATGCCGCCGAGCCGGGTGCTGTGCATCTACGGCAGCGACGACGGCGATGCGCTATGCCCGAGGTTGCCCAAGGGCGCGGCGCTGATCGAGAAAATGCCCGGCGACCACCACCTCGGCGGCGATTACGACGGCGTGGCGGCGCGGGTGCTGTCGGCGTCGGGGATTTCGACCGGCACGGCCGCGGCCGGCGCCACCGTTACGCCCTGAGCCTTTGGCGCGCTGTCGGGGAAATGCGCCGTGCCGCGTTCGTGTTCGTCGTGGCGGCGCGGGTCCAGCGAGATCAACCGGGTCACGTCGAGCAAGGCCGAGGGCAGATGCATGCCGCCGGGCGCGGCCAGATAACGCGGACGCCAGACCGGATCGAACTTGGCCTTGAACCGGCGCAGGCCGACGAAGCCGTAGAAGCGTTCGCCGTGGCGCGCGATCAGATTGGCGAAGCGGTTCCAGCGTCCGGCCAACCGATGCTGCGCCAATCCGGATAAAGGCGCCATGCCCAGGCAGAAACGCTCGTAGCCCTGCTCGCGTCCCCACATCAGCAGTTCGGCGAACATGAAATCCATCGCGCCCTTCGGCGCGTCGCTGGCGTGGCGCATCAGGTCCACCGACAGCTCGCGGCCGTTGGTCGCGGTCCACAGATTGGCGAAGGCGACCACGCGGTTTTCGTGCTCGACCAGGGCGATCGGCAGGCGCCTGAGGTAGTCGGGATCGAAGCTGCCGAGCGAGAAGCCTTTTTCGTCGCCGGATTTTTGTTCGAGCCACTCGTCCGAAATTTCTTCCAGTGCCGGCAGCAGCCCTTCGACTTCTTCCACCGGCGCGATGCGGAAACTCAGGCCCGAGCGCTTGCCGCGATTCCAGGCCTGGCGCAGGTCGGCGCGGGTCGGCCCCTGCAGGCTGAAATCGGTCAGCGGCACCAGCGCTTCTTCGCCGAGCTTGACCAGGGTCAGGCCGAGGTCGAGATAAGTCTGCCAATGCTGTTCGCCGACCTGATAGAACACCGGCCGCACGCCGAGCCGGTCGGCTTCCTCGCGGAAACGCCAGATCAATGCGCGCGCCGCTTCCGGCGGGCCGACCGGGTCGCCCATCGAAATCAGCGAACCGCCGTAGCGCTGCATCATCACGAAGCCGCGCTGCTCGGGATCGAGCAGCAGCGCCTTGTCGCCGGTCAGCGCCAGATGCGCCTGACTGTCGTCGGCGCTGGCCAGGATCGGCCGGATCAGCGCGAGCTGGGCTTCGTCCACGTTGGGCAGCGGCGCGCGCGCGGCGTGCATCATGCGCGCCAGACCGAAGGCGATCACGGTGACGCTGACCAGCAGCATCGCGCGCAAGGCCCGTGGCGCGTTGCCGGAGACCAGGAACTCCCACCACAACTCGTTGCGGTATTCGACGTGGCTGTAGGCGAAGAACAGCAGCCACACCGCGGCGATCAGCACCAATCCCAGATTGCGCAGCCAGCGCCACGACCAGGCTTCATCGAGCAGCGCGCCCTGGCGATAGAACTCGCGCCGCGCCGCCCACAGCGCCACCGCCACCAACGGCGGCGCCAGCGCCAGCAGCCAGTGGCCGCCGCGCAGCCACGATGGCAGCGGCAGCAGCACGCATACGCCCAGCGCCAGCGCCCAGGCGGCGTGGCTGCGGCGCTGCAGACCTTGTCCGATCAACAGCAAGCCGACGCCGCCGAGACTGGCGAGCAATTGCGAGGTTTCGATCAGCGACAAGGGCGCGGCGGCCAGACGATGCCGCGGCTTGGGCAGGGTGCCGTCGATGATCAGCGCGGCGCCGAGCACGAACGCGGCCAGCGCGATCACGTGCGGCAGCCATGGCCGGATCGCCAGCCACGCGGTGCGCAAGGCGCTGGCGCGGCGCGCGACCGGTCCGCGCGCCGAGCCGAACAAACCCAACAACGTCGCCAGCGCCAGCGGCGCGGCGTAGTAGGTGATGCGATACGCCACCGCCGCCGCCAGCAGGCTGGCCGGCGCCACGCCGGGCAGCAGCTTGAGCAGGCTCCATTCGAACACGCCGATGCCGGCCGGCACGCTCGACACCAATCCCGCCAGCACCGCCACCAGATACAAGCCGACGAAGCCGATGAAACTGGTGCCCGAAGCGGCGGGGATGTCCGGCGCCAGCAGCACGTACAAGGCGCCGCCGGCCAGAGCGAGCTCGACCACACTCAACGCGGTGACGCTGAGCACGGTGCGGCGGTCGGGCAGCCACAGCGCGTGTTCGCGCAAGCGCAGGGTGCGGCCTTCGCGACCGACCGCGAACAGCAGGCCGAGGAAGGCGATGGCGACGGCCGCGCCGATCGCGCGGATCGCGTCTTCGCTCAGCGGCAGCAGCAACGCCGCCGGCGCGGGTTCGAACATCAGCGCGCAGGCCAGCAGCACCCAGGCGCCGAAGACGAAGCCCAGTGTGCTCATCAGCACCACCTGGCCGATGTCGGCCAGGGACAGTCCGGCCGCGCCGTAACCGCGCAGGCGCACCGCGCCGCCGGTCAGGGCGGCGAAGCCGAGGGTGTGGCCGACTGCGTTGGCCAGGAACGCGGTGACGATCAATCGCAGCGGTTTGACCTTGCTGGCGTTGCGGCGCAGTCCGATCGCGTCGAATCCGACCAGACAGGCGTAACTGGCCAGGCTCAGCGCGAACGCCAGGGCGATGCGGGCGGCGTCGATCTGCTGGAAGGCGTGGCGGATCGAGCGATAGCCCTGCTCGGTGAATTCACCAGCGAGCGCGTGCAGGGCCAGCGCCAGGATCGCCAGGCTGGCGATCAACGACACGACGCGGCGCCAGGGCGAGGCGGGGCGTTCGGTGGAGGAGCTTGAAGGAGGCTGGGTAGTCATCGTTGCGGGGGGCGGGTACCGGTGAAGCTTTCAGCAAATGGTGCGAAAACGGAATGAGGGGCTGAGCGGGGCGTGCAGTGTGAGGGGGAACTGGGGGGGCGGTGCGCGGGGTAAGAGCAAATCCCCCCTGGCCCTCCGGCCCACAGGCATAGCCTGTGGGCGTTCAGTGCCGCGCGAACCTGCGGTTCGCAAGCGCGGCCCTTCACCCTTTTTCAAAGGGGGGAACTCGGTCGGGTGGGTTCATTGGTGCCTGGTGGGTTGCGTGGGTTGGGGCGGATGCGACGCATATCACTCGAACACGAGCGCGCGAACATGGCTCCCTTTGAAAAAGGGGGCGAGCGCCCCGCGTCGCCACGAAGTCGAAGCGACCCCATCGCGCGGGGGATTTGCTCTACCCGCCGCGACTCACCTCACCCATCCCCCGCAATCACCCGATCCCACACCGCCGGCCGCCCGATCGTCTCTTCGAGAAAATCGATAAACGCCTCGACCTTCCGCGGCCGATACTCGCGCCCCGGATACACCGCATAGATCCCGATCGGCAGCAGACACCAATCCGGCATCACCTCCACCAGTTCCCCCGAGGCCAGCTCGCGCGCGACCGCGAACGTCGCCGTCTGCAAAATCCCGCCGCCATGCAGCGCCGCATCGACCAGCGGCATGCCGTAGTTGGCCTTCAGCCGCCCGCGCACCGGCACCCGCAGCGTTTCGCGGTCGCGCTGGAATTCCCAGGTCGGGGCGTCGCGGAACAGGGTGTAGTGCAGGCAGTCGTGGTCGATCAGATCGGCCGGCGCGGCTGGGGCGCCGCGCCGGTGCAGATAGTCGGGCGAGGCGACCAGGATGCGCCGGGTCTCGGCGATCTGCCGCGCAACCAGGCGCGAATCGCTGAGCGCACCGATCCGGATCGCGGCGTCGAAACCGGCGCCGATCAGATCGACGAAGCGGTCGTCGAATTGCACATCCAGCGAAATGCCCGGATAGCGATCGAGAAACGCCGGCAGATGCGGGATCACATACAGCCGGCCGAAATTCATCGGCACCGACACCCGCAGCTCGCCGCGCGGCTGTGCCGACAAGTCGTGGACGCGTTCGCCCGCGGCCAGGATCTGCGCCAGCGCCGGAGCGACCTCGGCGTAATAGTGGCGGCCCGATTCGGTCAGGCTCAGGCGCCGGGTCGAGCGATTGAGCAGCTTGGCGCCCAGACGCGCTTCCAGGGTGTTGAGCCGGCGCGTGATCGCGCCCGGCGTCACCTGCAGTTGCCGGGCCGCGGCGGTGAAGCTGCCGTGCTGAAGGATGGCCTCGAAGGCCTCGAGTTCGGAGTACAGGCCGCCGATCATTATTGAGACACTCTCAATGATGAGTTGTCTGGATGATCCTATATCAACGCATGGCTCAACAATAGCCTGTGCATCCCGACCCCACGCTCCCAGGAGCCCCGTCATGGATGCCTTCCAACTCCAAGGCCACAGCCTCGACAGCCTGCGCCGTACCGACCTGCCCGAACCCCAGCCCGGCCCGGGCCAGGTGCGGATCCGGGTCGCCGCCGCCTCGGTCAACTACCGCGACTACGCCCTGGCCACCGGCCGCTACCAGCCCGAGTTGCCGCGGCCGTTCGTGCCGCTGTCCGACGGCGTCGGCCGGATCGATGCGCTCGGCGCCGGCGTCACCGATTTCGCCGTCGGCGAGCGGGTGATCGGCCACTACACCACCGCCTGGAAAGAGGGCCCGTTCAAGTCCGAGAACCACCTGAGCAAGCTCGGCGGCCCGCTCGACGGCTGGCTGGCGCGCTCGATCGTGCTTTCGGCCGACGCGATCGCGCGCGCGCCGCAGTTTCTCGACGACGCTGAGGCCTCGACCTTGCCCGTGTCCGGTCTCACCGCCTGGGCCGCGCTGCGCAAACTGCAGTTGCAGCCCGGCGCGAAGCTGCTGGTGCAGGGCACCGGCAGCGTCTCGCTGATGGCGCTGCAACTGGCGGCCGCGCGCGGCGTGGACGTGATCGCGACCACCGGCGATGCGGGCAAGGCCGAACTGCTGCGCTCGCTCGGCGCGCGCGCGGTCATCGACTACAAGCAGCGTGCGGATTTATCCGCGGCCGTGCGCGAGATCACCGGCGGGCGCGGCGTGGACGGCATCGTCGATGTCGTGGGCGGGCAGCAATTCCTGCAGTTGCTGCAGGCCGCGGCCGACAACGCCCATATTGCGGTGATCGGGTTTCTGCAGAGCATGAACGTGGACGGCAATTTGATCGGCCCGATCATGGCGCACCAGCTCAATATCCACGGCGTCAGCGTGGGCAGCCTGCAGGATCTGCGCGAATACCTGGATGAGGTCGAGGCGCATCGCATCCGTCCGGTCGTGGGCGCGCGGTTTTCGTTCGAGGAGGGCGCGCCGGCGATCGCGTCGATCGCGGAACAACGGCAGGTGGGCAAGCCGGTGGTGATTTTCGATTGAGCGGAAGTCTTTCGAGGTCTCTTGTAGGAGGGGCTTCAGCCCCGATGCTCTTCGCTCAGACCTTTCGACGGTCACCGCGACCTGAAACAAAAGCATCGGGGCTGAAGCTCCCTCCTACAAAAGCTCTCCCACAAAAGACCTCGAAGCTTCTGCAAAAAACGAAGGCCCGCAATCGCGGGCCTTCGTCGTATCGCAATCAACCGCGAGCGCTTACGGAATCAACTGGCAGCTCGCCGGCTTGGCCGAGTTGAACAGCGACGCCGTCGCCCATTCCGGATGATCGATGAACGGGTTGCGGTTGCCCTGGAAGCTGTAGATCACTTCGTTGCGCGCCTTCTCGGCCGCATCCGGCGGATCGGCCTGATGCCACGACAACAGCGTGGTCAGCAAACCCATGTATGCCGGCGAAGAGGAAGTGATGACGATCTTGCTGCGGTCGTCGGTCAGTTCCAGATCCGGCTCGCTCTGGCCGTTGTTCGGATCGGTGCCGCCTTCGTAGCGGATCGCCATGTACAACACCGCGCGCGCCATGTCGCCGCGACGCTTGCCCCAGACCTGGAACGAGCCGCTGTTGCCGTCGGGCGTCTTGAACCAGTTGGAGTTGCCCGGATACACGCCGCTGCCGCCGCCGCTGCCGTTGTTGACCTCGGTGACGCGCTCGCCGCAGCCGCTGGACAGCGAGCAGTCGGCGAAGGGCTTGTTGCCGCGGTCGGCGTTGTAGCCGGCGTCGGTCAGATACAGCATGTGGGTGTCGGTGTACGGCGCGTACGGCAGGCCGAGGTTACCGGTCGCGGTGCCGAAGCCCAGCGAGTTCGGCCAGGTGTGTTCGCGGTTGTACTTCACGCCGCTGCCGCTGCCCGCGCGGTCGGTGACCTTGAGGTAGCTGCGGTTCTTGTACGCATCGAGGATGCGGCCGGAGTTGTTCGGATCTTCGTCGGCGATTTCCAGGATCGTCCAGGTGTTGGTGGTGCCGCCGCTGTACGGATAGGCCGTGTGGCCCTTGATGGTCTCGTGCAGCGAGCAGCGCAGCTGGCTGGCGCTGCTGGTGTTGACGTGCGAGTAGTAACCCGTCGGCGTGCCGCCGCCGCTGGCGACGTTGAAGTTGACCACCGTGTTCGCGGCCGGCGTGGCGCCGCCGGCGTCGGTGACCTTGCTCGCCACGACGGTGAAAGTGCAGGCCTCGCCGGCGTGCAGCGCGGTGCCGGTGGAGGCGGTGATCGCGGTGCCGCTGGACGGATAGGTCAGGGCGACCGCGCCGGAGGTCGCGCACTGCAGCGTCAGCGCGCCGCTGGCGAGCGTCACCGCTTCGCTGAAGTTCGCCGCCAGGTCGCCCGCGGCCGGGAAGCTGGTCGAACCGTTGGACGGCGTGGTCGAGCTCACGCTCGGCGGCGTGTTCGGCGCGCTGCCGGTGAAGGTCTGGCCGTTGTTGCAGGCGCCGAAGGTCTGGCTCGCCGAGCTCTGCCAGGTGAACTGCGAATACGCGCTGCCGTTGCCGGACAACTGCAGCGAGGTGCCGGCCGCGGCCGAACCGGATTCCGATACCGGCAGATTGGTGCTGGTCTTGCCCGAGGCCGGGCCGTTGCTGGCGGTGATTCCGCCTTCGTAGCTCAGGAACTGCACCACGGTGCCGCTGCCATCGACCAGGGCGAAGCCGTCGTTGGAGCCGTTCTGGATGCCGTTGGTGGGATAGCTCAGCGTGGCGATGCGCACGCTGCCGCCGCAGGTCACCACGCTGCCGGCCGGGACCAGATCGTTGTCGTAGGTGGTCGCCGACGACGGCGTGCTGCCGTTGTACAGATAGATGCGGTAATTGCTGAGCGTTTCGCCGGCCGTGGCGACGACCTCGATGCGCTCGCCGACATCGCCGCTGGAGGTGGCGTCGTCGTAATGGAATTCGTTGATGAACACGGCGGCCGGAGCCATCGTCGGCAACAGCGCGGCGATGGCGAGCGTGAGAACGCCGGCGCGGCGCGCGGACATGAGATTGGAACAGCCAGCAACGGACTTGGGCATCGATACGGCTCCTTTTGAGTGGCATCGCGCGCGGTCGCCGTGCGGCGAACCGCCGGCGCGATTCGGGCGCCCTCCCCAGGGCGCGTCGGTCGAGTCTAGTCGGGCTTTGTGACAGCGTCGGCCCGGGGAGTGGCGACGGCATCGCGAAACAGCGACGGGTGTCGCGCTTGGCCACATGGACGGCGATAGCGGGGCGACAGCTTCGCGCCAACTGGGCGATGGAAACGCGACAGGGCGGCGACAGCTGCGCGGGAAGTTGCTGCGCGGGAGGCGTGTGAGAGGCCGCTTTCGTGGGCGGGCGCTTTAGCCCCGATGCTTTTTTTCAGATCGCGGCAACGGGGCGAAGAGCATCGGGGCTAAAGCGCCCGCCCACAAAAGCCCTTCTTTCAAGCTTCTTCCCGCGAAAATCCGCAATGCCCCGCGAGCTCAAGCCGCACCGCGCGCCTTGCCGCCGCTGCTGCGCGGCCGCCCCGTCCGCAATTCCGCCAATTGCTCGGCGACCTCCACCAACGGCGCCCTCGACCGGGTCGGCGCCTCGCGGAACGCGGCGATCAGCCGCAGTTCCAGGGGGTCGTCGATCAACAGCGCATCGGCGGCGGCGACCGAATCCATCGCCGTGTCCTGCGACAGACTCATCTTGCCGCGGCCGGTGGCCAGCCACTCGAACTGGACGCCCGTCACCATCGCCACTTCGCGCAGATGGGACACGCTGGGGAACTTGCCCTGGGCCGATTCCCAGTGCCCGACCGCGCTGCGCTGGACGCCGACCGCCGCGCCCAGCGCAGCTTGCGACAGACCGGCGTGGCGACGGGCGAGGCGTATGCGCTGCTGCGGCGTCATGTGACAGTTTTGGGCAGTTTTTAAGGAGTTTTTCCGCTATTGCTACCGATATTCACCTGGTGAGCGATAGACACAGGACCTAGTGCGTTTTCGCTAGCGTTGTGTACCGGCGTAACCAATGAATACGGCAGCTTAGACATTCGAACAAGTGTAAGAGCTAGCAAAAGTAGCCAAAAACACGATCCGGTGGTGTAGCAACCGTGATGAGGACTTCGGAATATGGCACCTCGCCGATACGGACTTCGGCTAGACACGAGGTCGGTTCGGGGGACGGGCGCAGGATCGCGCCATGCGCAGGACGGCCATCTCCGCACCAAAGAGCGCGTTCCACGGGACGCGCTCTTTCTTTTTGTGGCGCCGGACCGCGGCCGCGGCCGGTGTGCCGCGATCAGCCCAGCGGCCGCAACTGCTCCTGCAGCGAACGGGTCTTGTCGGTCACCACATCGCCGGTGTGCTGCGTGGTCTTGCGCTCGATCAGCAGCAGGTGGCATTCCTCGTCGGCGATCGGGTTGTGGCGCACGCCCTTGGGCACGACGAACATCTCGCCCGCGCCCAGCTCGACGCTGCGCTCTTCCATCTCGATCACCAGCCGGCCCTTGAGCACGTAGAACAACTCGTCCTCGTCGGCGTGGCTGTGCCAGGCCAGGGTGCCGTGCACGCGCGCGACCTTGATATAGGCCTCGTCCACCTCGGCCACCACCCGCGGCGACCACAGTTCGGTGAGCGAGGCGGCGATTTCGGCGGGGGAGGTCACGGACGACATGGTCGGATCCTGGCGAAGGCGGGGACCGGCAGTTTAGTACGCGCGCGGCCGGCGGCATCGCGGTCTGCGCGGGCGTGGATTATCGTGAGGCCGGACCTTTACGGAACGCTTGCATGTCTTCGCCTCCATCCCACGCGCACGCCCTGCCGCCGCCGCGTCCGGCGCGCAGCGACGAAGCCGCGCGCCTGTGGGCGCTGCGCACGCAGGCGGTGCGCGCGACCTGCATCAGCCATTACGACGCCGCCACCGTCGCGGCATGGTCGGCCTCGCCGTTGCCGGATTCCTACGCGCGCATGATCGCCGCCGGCGGCGCGGTGCTGATCGAGGAAGACGGCGAGTTGCTCGGCTACGGCATCGTCGATCTGGACGGCGCCGAAGTCGAGGCGATGTTCGTCGATCCCGCGCACGGCGGACGCGGCCTGGGCGCGCGGCTGATGGCCGAGATCGATGCGATCGCCCGCACCCACGGCCTGCCGGCGTTGACGGTGGCGTCTTCGCTCAACGCCGTCGCGTTTTATCAGGCGATGGGGTTCCGGACGATCGGCGAAGACGCGTATGCGCATCCCAGCGGCGTGAGCCTGGCCTGTGTGCGGATGCACAAGCATTTATAGCTTGCCCGCGCCGGCGATGCCGACAGCCTGCTGCAATGGCGGCAACGCGCGCGGCTGATGCGCGCGCTGGAGCGGCTGGCCGCCGGCGAAGCGGTGCCGCGGTGGCGCTGGACCTGGGCTACGACAGCGTCAGCGCCTTCATCGCCATGTTCCGGCGCCACCTGGGCGCGACGCCGACGCAGTACCTCAAGTCCCTGCACGACTGAGGCGGCCCGGTCCGGCGCGACATCAGGCCTGAACCCGGTCCGCGGCGGCGGCCGCCCTGTCATCCCGGTTTCGCCTGGCGATGGGAGCCTGTCGGCGTCCGGCTCCGATCCTGGGGGCGGAACCGGCCGGGTCCCGGGCGGGCGGCGCGAAGGATTTATTCGTCCGCCCCCTTGAAAGCCCGCCGGCGCCCCTCATTAAGCGTGCAGTCCCGGCTTGCCGGGCGCTTTTGCCCCCGCCGTTGGCACTCGACGGGGGCGACTGCTAAAATTCCCGTTCTTTCTCCACCCATTCAGTCACTTACAGAGGTCGCCATGAATCTCAAGCCGCTTTATGACCGCGTTGTGGTCAAGCCGATCGAAGCCGACGAAGTCTCCGCCGGCGGCATCATCATCCCCGACGCCGCCAAGGAAAAGTCCACCAAGGGCGAGATCGTCGCCGTTGGCGAAGGCAAGGCCCTGGACAACGGCAGCGTGCGCGCGCCGAAGCTCAAGGTCGGCGACAAGGTCATCTACGGCCAGTACTCGGGCAGCTCCTACAAGCAGGACGGCGTCGAATACAAGATCCTCAAGGAAGACGACGTTCTCGCGATCGTCGGCTGAGCGAGCCGGGAATCGGGAATGGGGAATCGGGAATCGTCAAAGCGCTTGCGCTGACGTTCCCGCCCATGCCGATTCCACCGCTTCTGCTCTTTCCATTCCCGATTCCCCATTCCCAATTCCCGGAGTTTCACCATGGCTGCTAAAGAAATTCGTTTCGGTGAGGACGCACGCGCCAAGATGGTGCGCGGCGTAAATATTCTCGCCAATGCCGTCAAGGCCACCCTCGGCCCGAAGGGCCGCAACGTCGTGCTCGAGAAGAGCTTCGGCGCGCCGACGATCACCAAGGACGGCGTGTCCGTCGCCAAGGAGATCGAACTGGCGGACAAGTTCGAGAACATGGGCGCGCAGATGGTCAAGGAAGTCGCTTCCAAGACCTCCGACAACGCCGGCGACGGCACCACCACCGCGACCGTGCTGGCCCAGGCGCTGATCCGCGAAGGCATGAAGGCCGTTGCGGCCGGCATGAACCCGATGGACCTCAAGCGCGGCATCGACAAGGCCGTGGTCGAAGCGGTGGCCGAGCTGAAGAAGCTGTCCAAGCCGTCGTCCACCAGCAAGGAAATCGCCCAGGTCGGCGCGATCTCGGCCAACTCCGACGCCGACATCGGCGACCTGATCGCCCAGGCGATGGACAAGGTCGGCAAGGAAGGCGTGATCACCGTTGAAGACGGTTCGGGCCTGGAGAACGAGCTCGACGTCGTCGAGGGCATGCAGTTCGACCGCGGCTACCTGTCGCCGTACTTCATCAACAACCAGCAGTCGATGTCGGCCGAACTGGACGACCCCTACGTGCTGCTGTACGACAAGAAGATCTCCAACGTGCGCGACCTGCTGCCCGTGCTGGAAGGCGTGGCCAAGGCCGGCAAGCCGCTGCTGATCGTCGCGGAAGAAGTCGAAGGCGAAGCGCTGGCGACCCTGGTGGTCAACACCATCCGCGGCATCGTCAAGGTCTGCGCCGTCAAGGCGCCGGGCTTCGGCGACCGTCGCAAGGCGATGCTGGAAGACATGGCCGTCCTCACCGGCGGCACCGTGATCTCGGAAGAAGTCGGCCTGCAGCTCGAAAAGGCCACGATCAAGGATCTGGGTCGCGCGAAGAAGGTGCAGGTCTCCAAGGAGAACACCACCATTATCGACGGCGCCGGCGACGGCGATTCGATCCAGGCCCGCATCAAGCAGATCAAGGCGCAGATCGAAGAGACCTCGTCGGACTACGATCGCGAGAAGCTGCAAGAGCGCGTGGCCAAGCTGGCCGGCGGCGTTGCGGTGATCAAGGTCGGCGCTTCGACCGAAATCGAAATGAAGGAAAAGAAGGCTCGCGTTGAAGACGCGCTGCACGCCACCCGCGCTGCCGTGGAAGAAGGCATCGTCCCGGGCGGCGGCGTCGCGCTGCTGCGCGCCAAGGCGGCCATCGCCGGCCTGAAGGGCGCCAACGAAGACCAGAACCACGGCATCCAGATCGCCCTGCGCGCGATGGAAGCCCCGCTGCGCGAAATCGTCACCAACGCCGGCGAAGAGCCGTCGGTCATCCTGAACAAGGTCCAGGAAGGCACCGGCGCGTTCGGTTACAACGCCGCCAACGGCGAATACGGCGACATGCTCGAGTTCGGCATCCTGGACCCGACCAAGGTCACCCGCACCGCGCTGCAGAACGCGGCTTCGATCGCCGGTCTGATGATCACGACCGAAGCGATGGTCGCCGAGCTGCCGAAGAAGGACGAGCCGGCGATGCCGGGCGGCGGTGGCATGGGCGGCATGGGCGGTATGGATTTCTGATCAACCCATCGCCTTGAAGCAACACGAAAACCCCGCCGAAAGGCGGGGTTTTTTTATGTCGACTCGGACCGCGGCTTGCGCGAATGCAGACTAGAGAATCGCCCCGAGCAAATCGCGATTGAGCGGCATCACATAAGCGGCCATGTCCAGCACGGTGTGCTGCGCGCTGGCGCTGGAACGGGCGAACTGTTCGATCACGCTGACGCAGCGGTCGCGTTGCCGGGGCGGCAGGAAGCGCAGGATCGGCACCAGCCGGCGATGGCCGATGGTGGCCCACAGCTCCACCGCGTCCAGCCCGGCCATCCATTGCAGGGCCTGCTCGTCCGCCAGGCCCAGCGCCGGATGCCCGCCGATGGTGCGGATACTCTGCTCGCGCAATTGGCGGATGTGGCGGTGCGTGGACAGCCGGCTGTCGGCGCGCGCGTAACCGATGTCGGCGCTGGCCGGGCCGAAGCTGGTCGGCACGTCCTTCGCGGCGGCGCCGAAACCGAAGCCAGACAGCAACTGCTCCTGTTCGCGCAGGTCTTCGCTGGTCGCGCTGAGCGTGCGCAAGCGGGTGCCGCCGAGCAAGGCCTCGCACGGGAAGAAATAGCCGAAGACGGCGAACACGCGTTCGTGCAGCGCTTCGTATTGTCCGGCCCGGCTGGGCGTCGCCAGCGCGCGGTCGACCGCTTCGACCAACTCGGGCGCGACGTCCAGGTCGGTGTCGGGATCCAGCATCAGCACGACCTTGGGCACGATCATCTCGTCGGTCAGATGGATCGTGGTGACCTCGTTGCGCCGCAAGCGTTCCAGGTCGCTGCGGAAATCGGCGGCCAGACCGAAGCCGTTGACGCCGCCGCCGGCGTTGGCGTTATGGATGCTGCGCGTGTGCAACTCGTGCAGCACCCGGCTGGCGGTGGCGCTGGTGTTCCAGCGCGAGGTGAACGAGACCCCGCCCGAATGCGGCGGCCGCTGCGGATGCCGGTAGACCACCGGCGCGCGCGGCGCGCGCGCGCCGAACAGGCTGTCGCCCGGATCGGGGCCGAAACGCAGGCCGCGGTCGAGCCGGCGCGAGGCGAACAGCGCTTGCACCGTTGCCAGCGGCAGCGCGGTGAAATCGTCTGGCGTGCGCACATTGAACCCGGCCATCCGGCCCTGCAATTGCGCCAGCAAGTCCGGCGTTTCGTCTTCGTTGCGCAGTCCCCATTTGGCTTCGGCGGGCTGCGCTTGCGGCGCGGTCGGGCGCAGCGCCGGACGCGGCGGCGCGGGCGCCGGTGCCGGTGCCGGTGCCGGCTCGGGTTCCGGTTCCGGTTCCTGCGCACGCGGCGCCGGGCGCACGGTGAGCACGCCGTCCTTACCGATCACTTCCTTGAGCTTGGTGTCGGCTTCGATCGACGGGGCCAGGCGGGCATTGCCGAAACCGAAGCGATCCCCCGGCGCCATCGCGTCCAGGGCCGCGAGTCGTTCGCGAACCTGCCGCAACGAAGTGTCCGGCTCCAGGCGCAGGACCAGGTCGCGGTCGGGTTCGCCGGCGAATGCGATGGTGACGAGCATGCTCAGCCCTCGGTTGCGCGATGCGGCAGATGCGGCGCGCGGCCGCTCAATTCGGATCGACGACGAAAAAATGCACGCGCAGCCGGCCGAAGAAATTGCGATCCGGATCGGCTTCGGCCTGGACCTGGATGCGCTCGAAAGTTTGCTCGGCGCTGCCGTCGGCCCAGATCACCCCAGCGTTGACCCGCAGCGCGGCGCCGCCGGCCGCCTCCCGCGCGCTGCCGCGTCGGGTGTCCAGCGGCCCGGCCGGCGGCGTCGGTGGGAAGCGCGGGTTGGTGCGGGTGTAGACCCGCGCGGTGATCGGGTCGAGAAACTGGTGCACGTCCCAGGTGGTGATGTCGCAGGTCCAAAGCTGTTGCAGCGCGTCGAGGCGGTGCGAATGGCCGAGCCGCGCGCGCATCAGATCGATGGTGATCAGATGCGCATCGCGCTGGAACCGGCGCACAGTGACGCTGCGATAGCCCGAAGCGTCGGCGCGTTGGACCGCGTAGAGGCGATCCACCACCGGCTCGGCCCCGGTGGCGATGCGGAAACCGAAGCCCAGCGGCTCGCGCGATCGCGCGCGGATCTGGATCGACAACGCCGCGCCGCGGCTTACCGCGACCACGTTCGGAAACACGCGATCCGGCGCGACCTGCGGCAAGCGCGCGTCGGTGAACATATGCGCCCGAGCGCCGCGATTGCGATGACGGGCGTCGGCATCCTCGTTATTGAGGCCGAAGCGAACCAACAGATTTTCGCTGTCGCGCAGCCAATCGACGGCTTGGCCTTCCAGCGCATGGGACGCGGACATGGGCGGATGCCTCAGATGCGGTTGATCGAGAAGATCAAGGTGGTGCCGCGCACGCTGAAGGTGGCGGTATGGCCGTTGGGCGCATAGGCCACCGACGGGCCGTCGCGGTGCGTCCCGCCGATCGCGCGCGCGCGGATGCGCACGCGGTCGCCCACCTCCAGCGCCTGGTCGTGGAAGCGCAGCGAGGACAGATCGACGCTGCGGGCCTGCCCGGCCGCGAATGCGCCGGCCGCCGGGGCCTGGCTGATCACCCGGTCGCCGTCCAGGCGCTGGATGATGAAACGCATGGCGAACGCGGCGTTGTTGACGCAGGCAATGTGCTGGACGTGCAGTTCGGGTTGGCCTGACTGTGCGGGATTTCCGAATGGCT
The DNA here is from genome assembly GCF_001442805.1 of Lysobacter gummosus. Classification (NCBI taxonomy): domain Bacteria; kingdom Pseudomonadati; phylum Pseudomonadota; class Gammaproteobacteria; order Lysobacterales; family Lysobacteraceae; genus Lysobacter; species Lysobacter gummosus. The sequence continues at coordinate 918,152 of NZ_CP011131.1, forward strand.
GCATGGCGGTCGCCTCGTGCGCGCGAGTGAAGAAAGGGGACGGATCGATACGCAGAACGCCGGGGCGGGCCGGGCGTGAAGGCGCGCGAGGGCCGCGGCCGGTGTTTACGGCAGAGCGGGCACACTCGACAATGCCAGCGGTTTCCGCCCGGTGGATCGGACATGCGTGGCTTAGTCGGCTTGTTGGTGGGGTTGGTGTTGCTCGGCGGCAGCGGCTGCGCCGTGGTCAAGGTCAAGGAGCGCGGCTTCGGCGAGATCGCCGCCGAACGCAATCTCGATGCGCTCAACGGCGGCAAGCTGAGCACCTCGGCGGCCACCGCACTGGGTTCGGCCGGGCTCGATCCGGACCAGTGCGCGAAGGACGCCGCGCCGTGCATCCAGCAACTGCGCGCGCTCGCGCCGATCGAAGACTGGCTGGCGACCGCGTCGGAGCTGCAGTTGCTGCGCATGAACGCCGCGCCGGCGACGCTGAGCAAGGCGGCCGAAAGCGCGGGCTGGTCCAAGCGCAAGGCCGCGGCCACCGAGCCGGGCGACGCCGGCGTCGCCCAGGTCTCGGCCGAGGTCGCCGCGCAAGCCGCCAGCGACGAGCGCACGCGCGCGGCGATCGAGACCGCGCGCTATGCCTACGCCTATCTGTTCCTGACCCCGCGCAGGCCCGAGCAGCGCGTGTTCGAAGCGCGCCAGCAGCGCGTGCTGCATTACTACAACCGCGCGGTCGATGTGGTCGCGCAATCGGCGTTCGAAGCCAGCCGCGGCCAGGTCGGGGCGACGCCGCTGCAGGTCGGCGGCATGAATCTTGGGATCGGCCTGCACGGGTACGAGGCCTCCGAAATCAGCAGGCAACCCGAGGCCTTGCTCGCATCCGACAGCCTGGGGTTCGACAACCTGCGCGCGGTGTATCGGCGCGATGGATTCGGCACCGGGCTGGTCGCGGTGTTTCCGCGGCGTTCGCCGCAGGACCCCGATGCCGAGGACATTCCTTATCGCGAGACCCGCTATCTGCCGGTGACCGCGACCTTGCGCTTCGCCGGCGACAGCCTCGACGGCGTGCTGGCCAGCCGCGAGGCCAGCATGGACGTCTACAACCCTTACCGTATCGACAGCGAGACCATCGGCGGGCGCAAGGTGCCGCTGGCGGCGAACTACTCGGCGGCCTACGGCGTGTGGCTGGCGCGTTCGGAACTGGCCCGGCTGAGTCTGTCGAGCCTGCTGCGGCCCAAGCAGGCGCGCAGCTTCAAGCCGCGCATCTATCTCAACCAGCCCTACGATCCGGACAAGCGCGTGATCGTGCTGGTGCACGGCCTGGCCAGCAGCCCGGAGGCCTGGGTCAACCTGGCCAACGAAATCCTCGGCGATGAAACCCTGCGCAAGCGCTATCAGCTGTGGCAGGTCTTCTATCCGACCAACATGGGCATCTTGTCCAATCGCCTGGCGATCGACTCGGCCCTGAGCAAGACGTTCGAACACTACGATCCGGAAGGCGACGATATCGCCAGCCACGACGCGGTGCTGGTCGGGCACAGCATGGGCGGGGTGATCGCGCGGCTGTTGGTCAGCGACAGCGGCGAGCATGTGATGGACGAGACCTTGCGCTCTTTCGATCCGGCCGCCGCCCAGCGCCTGAGCCAGGAGCCGCTGGTGCGCGCGCTGACCGTGTTCCGGCCGATGCCGCAGTTCGGCCGCGCCGTGTTCCTGGCCTCGCCGCATCGCGGCGCGGTGGTCAGCGACGCCTGGCCGCTGCGCATGGTGCGCAAACTGATCCGCCTGCCGTTCGACGTGCTGCGCGATACCGCCGAATTGATCCAGCGCACCCAGGTCAATCAGGACGAGTTGCAGAAACTGGGTTTCCGCAAAGGCCGCCCGCCGACCGGGCCGGACGATCTGAGTCCGCATTCGTTGTTCATGCGCAGCACCGAAGACCTGCCGATCGAATCGGGTCTGCCGTATCACACCATCGTCGGCCAGCGCGACACCAAGCTGCCGCTGCTGCAGTCCAGCGACGGCGCGGTGCCGTACCGCAGTTCGCATCTGGACGGCGCGCTGTCGGAGAAGGTGATCGTGTCCGGCCACAGCGTGCAGGAGACGCCGCAGGCGATTTTGGAGCTGCGGCGGATTCTTCGGCTGGATATGGCGGAGTACGAGAAGCGGGGCAAGCGCGCGAAATGATTGCGCGAACGACTCGGGCGACCGGAAAAGCTCAATGCTGAAGCGCGTTTTGCTGCGCCGGCGGCTGCCGCGCCGGCGCCGCTGTTTCGCGCTCAGCGTCGAGTTGCCGCGTCGATTCCTCCACCGGTGTCTTGATCGCCTCGGCAACGGATACGCTCGCTCGCAGATGGGCGGGATCGTCGAGCTTTCCCGCCACGGCAAAGACCGTCGCGCTCGCCGGGCCGCCGTCTTTATTGCCTAAGACGATGTGATCGGGCCGGTCGATGCCGGCGCGCCTGGCGGCAACGGCGAGGGCCGCGGCGACACGATCGGCATCGCCTTCGTTCATGGGCAGATGCTGTCGCTGCAATTCGGCGCCCAGCTGGTTTCGGATGCCCTGAAACATCGCGTGTCCGGGGTGTCTTTCGTCGCGCAAGTCGGCGGTTTGCGCCTGAGCCGAATTCGGTGATTGCCCGGCGGTCGGGGCCTTCACCTTGTTGTTCTTGATGTAGTCATGGCTTTCGACGGTGTGGTCGAAGTGGGAAAGCTCTGGCTTGTTGTCGCTGATGTCGTAGTACGGCAGCCGCTGTTTCGCGTGCGATCCCAGATCGATGCCGTTGCGCTCCAGCGTGCGCTCCTTGAACCCCAGCGACTTCATGTCGATCTGCACCTGCGTCGCATCGGGCAAGGCGCGGCTGCGATCGAGCTCCATGCGCGACAGTTCGCCGACATAAGAGGCGCCGTAAAGATTCGTGTAGTCCGAGCCGCCCTTGTAGCCCAGCCGCGCATCGCCCGCGCTCTTGCCGAAGTAATACTCGCCCATGGCCTTGACGTTGTCGGCATTGGACAGGGACAGGGTCTGGTCCTTCTCCAGCGCCAGCCCCTTCTTCATGCGATAGGAGGGATTGGAATCCGAGCCGGTCATTTCGATGAAATCCGCGGCGCGCGGCGAGGCCTTGTAGATGTCTTCGAGACTGGGGCTGGGGTCTTTCTCGCGGATCGCACCGACCAGGGCGTTCCAGCCTTGCAGATGCGCCTTGGCTTCGTTCTCGCGATGGGCCTGCATGACCTGACTCAAGGCGGGCGTGTAGTCGTGGACGGGGTCGGCGCTGGCGGCGACCACGCCGGCCTGCGCGGTAAAAGTGTCGCGCGCCTGATCCATCGGCGTGAGCTTCGCGCCGGGCGCTTTGACGCCGTGCTGCACTTCGTGGCCGAGCACGAAGGTCATGTTGTTCGCGTCGTATTTGCCGGTGAGGTCGTCGAGCCCCAGCGACATGGTCTGGCTGCGCGATTGGAAGCTGCCGCCGGCGTGTGTGTCCTGCTTGAGCCGGAAGTGCTTGAGCTCGCCCTTGTCGGCGGCCTCGTTGAGTTGATGAGTCAACGCCGGCGAGCGCGTGATCGCGGCTTCGAGATTCTTGAGCGCTTCCGGCGTGACGCGCTTGTCCTCAGCGAATTCATTAAGACAATCGCGGAGTTTTCCGCCGATGGGTTCGCTGGGCATAAGGCCTCCGTGCCTGGCCGGGAAGGGATTACTCGACGGTGATCAGACTCACGCACTCATGGTCGAAGGCTTCTTCCGATTCGGCCCGGGTGTAGATGCGTACCCACAAGTCCTGGCGTTGAAAGCTCCAGCCCAGGACGCGGTCGTGTTCGGCGCCGATCGGGCTGCGCTGGTAGCCCAGCGCTTGCAGCGCCTGGGCGTAGCGTTCCAGGTCGGGATCGCATACCGCGGTGGCCGTGGCGTCGGCGTTCTTTCGATTGAACTCGAACCGCAGTTGCCTGGTATCGGAGCCGGACGGCGTGGACAGCGACAACGAATAACCCCAGTCGGGCGTCAGGGCCGCGCCCGTGCGATAGCCGCCGCTGTCGGACGGCTGCATCGTCCATCCGGTTTCGCGTTCGACCCGTTCGGCGGTCAGGTCGGCCGCCGAGCGAAGGTTGGAGATCAATTTCAGCAAGTTCTCGCCGACCGCTTTCGGATCGGATCGCGATGCCGTCGCGGATTGGGTGGGCTGATTCATCGCGGGCTCCTTGACGGATGTGGGGCCGGATTGCGCGCAGGCGGCTACGAACGCGGAGGTCAGCGCCGCCAGGAGCCTGCGGGGCGCCCGGTGTCGAACGGGGCGATGGCTGAACGACATTCGATCGGTTCCTTCCGTGCGACGCTTTCGATATAGAGCAAGCGCGCGCGGACATCAAGCTCGGTCGCCGGATCGAGACAGGGATTTGGGTTGAGTTGTAGCGATCGACCGCTGGACTACCCGGATATTCACTCAGATGCTGTGGCGCCGTGGCGCATCGGATACGCCAAACGTTCTGTAGCGATGAGGTTGTCGCGGTTGAAGCTTGCGCCAGCATCGCGCCTCGCCGTAGTGACGGCGAGGCGCGCGCGCCATCAATGATGGCTGGTGGCCGAAATACCGCCGCCCTTGCCGTCGGGCACCAGCACGCGCACGTTCTGCATCATGCCCTGGTCCTCGTGATCGAGGATGTGGCAATGCAGGACGTACTCGCCGATGTAGCGCTCGTAACGGGTGCGCACCAGCAGGTGATAGCCCTTCTTGACGAACAAGGTGTCCTTCCAGGTGCCCTGCAGATTGGCGTACTGCGGATCGACCAGCTTGCCGTTGCCGTCCACGTCGCCGGTGACGCTGACTTCCTTGCCCTTGTCGTCGAGGATGCTGACGATCTGGAACGGGTTGACGTGGATGTGGAAGGGATGGCCGCCCACCAGCGAGCTCAGGCGCCATTCTTCGACGTTGCCCAGGATCAGGTCGCGCGCCGCGGAAGGATCGTAAGGCTTGCCGTCGACCATGTAGACGGTGCGCTTCTTGCCGTCCTCGACCACGTCCTCGATGTTGAACACCACGTCCTGGCCCTTGGCGTTGATCTCGCCCTTGTCGATGGTCCGGTGCGGGACGAAGTCGTCCAGGCGCAGATGATCGCGCAAGCCGGCGACGACGCGTTCGCGCACGTTCTCGGGCATCTGCTGCTTCGCCGATGCCACCAGTTTTTCGGTCACGAAGGCTTCCACGTCGTCGACCTTCGCCGCGCCGCCGACCTCGGCGATGCCGAGCAACTGCCGGTCTTCCGGGGCATTGGTGATGCTGGCGCTGGCGGGCGCGGCGGCGTCCAGCACGCAGTACTTGGCGGCCTTGGGAAACACCACCAGCGCGTCGCTGCGGTAGCCGGGCTGCAGCACGTTCTCGCTCTTGACGATGGCCTTGGCATGGGTGAGGCCGTCGCTGGCGACTTCGAACTGCTTGAGCGGCGCGCCGGTGCAGTGCTGGGTCACCCAGTTGTCCAGGGCCGCGCCGGACAGGCCGGCGATGCTGGCCGAGGCGGCATCGACTTCGCGCAATTGCAGATTGACGGTATCGCGCACGCCGGCGTGGAGCAGGCGCCAGCGTTCGACGCGGCCGGCGACCAGGCCGTTGAAGGTCGGCAGCACGGTGCCGTTGATGCTGGTGTGGCGGCCGGATTTCTGCCACACGCCGAAGCCGAATTGATCGTCGTAGTTGTCGATCTGGCCGATGTCGTTTTCGCCGCAGGTCCAGAAGCCGTTGCTGTCGGTCTTGATCTTGCCGTCGGTACCGCGGCAGGCGTAGGCGACCTGCTGGAACATCAGCAACCGCTCGGGCATCGCCGCGCCGGTTTCGTCGCGCAGCAGGGTGTCGACATCGCCGGTGCGGTCGCTGCCGGGCAGGCGATCGCCGCGCACCAGCAGCGCGCCGGCCATGCCGCTGGATACTTGCAGCGCGGTGGAGCCGTGCAGATGCGGGTGATACCAGAAGGTTCCGGCGGGATGGTCGGCGGGCAGGTTGTATTCGTATTCGAACTTGACGCCCGGGCGCAGCGTCAGCAGCACGTTGTCGCTGTTGCCGGTAGGGCTGACCCACAGGCCGTGCGAGTGCAGGTTGGTCGAGTTGAAGCAATGCGGGATGTTGATGTTGGCCGGGTGGCAGTCGGGCTGCGGCGGCAATTGATTGTCGAGGCCCACGCGCACGGTTTCGCCCGGCGAGGTCACGATGGTCGGCGCGACGAAGGGCACGTCCGGGTTGGTGCCCGGGCTCTGGTACGAACGCAGCTTCACCTTGTCGTAGCGCTGGCTGTTGGGATTCCAGATCTTCGATTCGGTGAAGGCGATGCGCAGATCGAGCTTGGCCTCGTGCGTGTCCAGCGGCTTGGTGCCGGCCGGGGTCTGGCTCAGCAGCGGCTTGAGGTCCTGCGAGCGCAGCATGCGCGCCAGCACCGGCTGCTCCAGCGCGCGCGGCGCCAGTTTGGCCGCCGCGGCGGACTTGCTCGCATCCTGCGCCCATAGCGCGAACGGCGCGGCTGAGAACAGACAGGCGACGGCGGCGGCCGCGAGCGGAGTGCGTGCGAGACGAAGCCGCGTACCGGCGGCGGAGAAGGAATGAATGCGTTCCATGCTGGGCTCCTGATGGAATGAGTGAAGTGCGGGAACGGCACTGGGTTCGACTGCCTGCGAATTGCGAGCGCCCACGGGCGCGCCGCGCCGTCGTCTACGGCTTGGTTGCTGCGAGATCGGTCATGGCCCCTGTTGCCCGTCGCGGGCGGCCGCGGTTTCGCGAATGCATCGCGCGCGGTTGCTCTTCGACGGTGCTGCGTGCTGCCGGTCCGTCCGCGCCGGGGACGAGGGTTCCCGGATTGAGAACCCGGTCGCGCTACCCGGCGATGACGGACCTGCAGTGAGAACGGCGTCTGGTAGGTCGAGTCGGCGCGCTCGCTTGATCAACGGCGAAAGCCGGCGCGACAGGACACCGGCGCGCGACCGAGCCCCGCGTCGTTGCGGGGACGGATCGCGCCCGGACTGCGGCGGTCAGCGCGCCGAGTGTCGTTTACTGCTGGATCGCCTTCGCCGCCTGCTGCGTGCTTTGCGCCGGTGCATTGGCCGCGGCCGATTCGAGCTGGCGCAACGAATCTTCCAGCGCAGGCGCCTGCTGCGGCGACACGCTCACGCGCGTGTGCGAGGGACTGTCGAGTTCGCCCTTGACCAGGAACACGGTCTTGCCGACTTCCTTCGTCGCCGGGTCCACGCTCAACACCACATGATCGGGCAGTCCCATACCGGCGTTCTTGCTCTGCACCGCCAGCGCCGCGGACACGCGGTCGGCGTCGCGCTCGGACAGCGGGCTGCCGTGGCGGGCGAACTCGGCCTGGACCTGGTCGCGAATGCCCTGCAACAACGGGTCGTTGCCATGCGCCGCGCGCGCACCCACGCCCGCGGCCGGCGTTTGCGACGGTGCGTCGTGAGTCGGCGCGATCGGATCGCGCACCGACCGGTGCGTGTCCTTGGTGTGGTGGAAATTCGCCGCGGTCGGCGGCGTGGTGCTGGTGTCGAAGTAAGGCTGCTTGCTCGCCGTGCCCAGGTCCAGGCCGTTGGTCTCCATGATTTCGCGATTGAGATGCAGCGAGTTCATGTTGATGTGGACCTGCGGCTTGCCGCCGTCGGCGGTGCGGCCGTGCGCCTGTTCCCACTGGCTGATCATCGGCAGGTAGATCGCGCCGTGATAGTTGGGATAGTCGGAATTGCCGCCGTAGCCCAGGCCGGTGCTGGCCGGCGGCAGATCGTAGTAGTACTTGGCCATGCCGGCGGTGTTGGCCGGATTGACCGCGATGGTGAGGTCGGCTTCGAGCGTGAGCCCGGGCTTGGCGGCGTAGGCGAAGTTCGGTGCGGTGCCGGTGCGGGCGATGAAATCCGAGGCGCGGCCGGGCTGCATGTTGTAGACATCGCCCAGGGTCGCGGTGGGCTTGGCTTCCTTCGCCGCGCTGACCAGCGCGTTCCAGCCGGCGATGTTGGCGGTGGATTCGTTGACGCGATCGCCTTCGATCACCTTGTTCAACAGCGGCGTGTAGTCGTGCACGGCGGCCGGATTCTTCGCCAGCGCCTGCGCTTCGGTGTAGAAGGTCGAGCGCACCGCGTCGCGCGCGGCGCGGTTGAAGCCGTGCTGCACTTCATGGCCCAGCACGAAGGTGATCTCGCCCTTGTTGAAGCCCGCGTCCAGGCCGGCGACCGGCAGGGACATGGTCTGGGTGCCGCCGTTATAGGCGCCGCCCATGTTCGGATCGGTCAGAGCCTTGAACGATTTCAGATGGCCGGCGGCGACCGCGCCGTTCAACTGGTCGGTGAGCGCGGGCGAGCCCTTGATGGTGTCGGTGAGGTTCTTCACCGCGTTGGCGCTGACGCCGGGTTGCTTGCCGAAATCGTCGAGCAGCTTCTGCAGATCGGCGCTGATGGGTTTGGACATGGCGGCCTCCTGGCCTGAAGCGAGCGCGGCGCTTATTCGACGGTGATGGTTTTCACGCACTGGTGGCCGATTTTTTCCGGCGACGCGTTGGATTCGCCTTCGACGAACACGCGCACGGTCACCGGGCCGCGGAAATTCCAATAGCTGACGCGGCCGTGCTCGGCGCGCACGACGCTGTCCTGGAAGCCCATGCGCTTGAGTTCGCGCGCGTAGTCGTCGAAGTCCATGCCGCATACCGGCGTCATCGGCGCGGCGGGGTCGCCGTTGCGGGCGAAGTCGAAGGTCAGCTGGTTTCTGGGTTCGCCGAGCACGGGGCTGACGAACAGGTTGTAGGACCAGTTCGCGTCGATGCGCGCGCCGGTGCCGAACGAGCCGTCGCCGTTGGCGGCGCGCTGCATGCTCAGGCCGGTGTGCTGTTCCAGGTGTTCGACGGTGAGGTCGGCGTTGGAGCGCAGGCTGCCGATCAGTTTCAGCACGCGCCGGCTGACGTCCTCGCCGGTCAGCGGGCTCGGGGTTTGAGGGGCGGCGGTCATGGTGGCCTCCTGGCCGGATCGGTTCTGGGAACAAACGGGGAATGCAGGGAGCAGGGCGCAGACGGCCAGGATGCCGCCATACAGCGGTCGCTGCCATGCGCGGTCGGGGGCGCGCGATGCGGGGTGGGGCATGAGGCTGATCCTTGCGCAGTCGATCGTGTCGGAACCGGATGCGGCGCGGCGCCGGCTAGCCAAGTAACGACAGTCACGGCCGGGCGAGGCCAATCCGGCCGCACGACGGCGTTGCGGAATCGAAGCGCTTGGCGCAAATGGTCACCCTCTTTCCCTATTCAGGTTTCTTGTCCGCGGTTGCCTCGATTCGGGCGGGGTCACAGCGCGGATTTCGATGGCATCGGTAACAGCCTTGGCGTTATTAGCTTTTGGCATAAGCCGCCGGGGGCCGTTGCAAGCGTTTCAAATGAACCGGCAAGTTCTGTTTTGCAGTGCAGCGTGCAAAGGGGATAACGGTTCCTTCACGATCGCCCCGCATCCCGACGTGGGGGAGGGAGCAAAGCCCGCTACCGGTTCTACCGGAAGCGGGCTTTTTTATTTCCAGGGTTGGGCGATCGATTTTGGGGCTTTCGGAAGGCTTGTACGTCGCTCTGCGGCGCGCAGACGAAGCGAGCGTAAGAGCCCGTTCAAAGCCGCTGGCTCGGTAGTCGTGCGTCGGTTTTTTTGCTCGTCATTCCCGCGAACGCGGGTTCTGCTTTACTTCGGCATAGCCGAACATCCAGGGCCTTTCTTGCGAGAACGTTTGAAGTCGCTGGATTCCCGCGTTCGCGGGAATGACGGTCTGGAAGGATGGCGTTGAAGTCTCTGGATTCCCGCCTTCGCGGGAATGACGAGCGTAAGAGCGGCGCAAGCCACGACTCGGCCATAACGAACACATCGAAAGCTCCATCGCAGTTGAATTGCCGCAGTCGCAACCCGCGCACGCCTGCGACACGCCGCATCAACACGCCATCGACGACAAGCACCGACATGCGATCATCCGCGCATGCCCGTATCCGTGTCCTCGAACCCTTCCGCCGACCACCCCGGCGCGCTCGAATCCGCGCTGGCCGAACGCGCCATCGCGCGGCTGCGCGCGGCCTCGCCGCAAGCGCAAGCCGCGCTCGATGAGCCGTCGCTGCGCGCGCGGCTCGCGCGCGTGGCCGTGGTCAGCGATTTCGCCATCGACACCTTGGTGCGCCAACCCGAGGTGTTGCTGGCGCTCGCCACCGACGACGGCGCCACGCCCGCGCCGCCGCCGATCCTCGACACTGAGCATCGAACCGACTGGGGTACGCGCCTGCGCCGTTATCGCAGCGCCGGTTCGACGCGATTGATCTGGCGCGATGTGCTCGGCCTGGACAGCGTCGAGGACACGCTCGAAGGCAGCACGCATCTGGCCGAGGTCTGCCTGCAGACCGCGCTGCATGCGCTGGAGCACGAATTCGAACAACGCCACGGCGCGGTGCGCACCGCCGACGGCGAGCGCGTGCGGCTGGTCGTGTTCGGCCTGGGCAAGCTCGGCGGCGCCGAACTCAACTTCAGTTCCGACGTCGATCTGGTCTACGCCTACGAACACGACGGCGGCACCCAGTTCGACGGCCGCGATCCGGCGCGCGCGCTCGACGCGGAAACCTATTTCGCCAAGCTCGGTCAGCAACTGGCGCGCTTGCTCGATGAAATCACCGCGGAAGGGTTCTGCCATCGCGTCGATCTGCGCCTGCGCCCGTACGGCAACGCCGGCCGGGTGGCGTGGTCGTTCGCGGCGATGGAGCAGTATTTCCAGCGCGAAGGCCGCGATTGGGAACGCTACGCCTGGCAGAAGGCGCGGCCGGTGGCCGGGGATATCGACGCCGGCGAGCGGTTCCTGGAAGCCTTGCGTCCGTTCGTGTATCGCCGCTACCTGGATTTCGGCGCGCTCGACGGCTTGCGTTCGATGAAGGCGGCGATCAGCGCCGAGGTCGCGCGCAAGGAACTGGCCGACGACATCAAGCGCGGGCCGGGCGGGATTCGCGAGATCGAATTCCTGGTCCAGGCCTTGCAGCTGATCCGCGGCGGCCGCGAGGCCGAACTGCGCGGCCGGCGCTTGCTGCCGGCCTTGCGCGAACTGGTGGCGCAACGGCAGATCGGCGAAGAGGCCGGCGAGAATCTGGCCGACGACTACCGCTATCTGCGCCGGTTGGAAAACCGCCTGCAGATGCTGCGCGACGCGCAAACCCACGCCTTGCCCGGCGTCGACGCCGATCGCGCGCGCATCGCCAGCGGCCTGGCGTACGCCGACTGGGCGGCGTTGCTGACAGAACTCGAACGCCGCCGCGAACGCATCACCGCCGAATTCGAAGCCCTGCTGGCGCCGCGCCGCCGCCGCGCCGCGCCCGATGCGCTGACCGCGTACTGGCGCGCGCTGCCCGAAGCCGGCGAGGCCGACACGCTGGCCGACGCCGGCTTCGAAGCGGCCGCCGATGCCGATGCGGCGTTGCGCGATTTCGCCCGCAGTCCCGGCGTGCGCGGCCTGTCCGATGCGGTGCGCGCGCGCCTGGATCGGGTGTTGCCGGCGTTGCTGCAGGGCGCGGCGGCCTCCTCGCAGCCGATGCTCGCGCTCAAGCGTCTGCTCGCCCTGCTGCACAACGTCTTGCGGCGCAGCGCTTATCTGGCTTTGCTCGACGAACAGCCGGCGGCGTTGTCGCGGTTGATCGAAGTGGTTTCGCGCAGCGCCTTGCTGGCCGAACGCCTGGCCTCGCATCCGCTGCTGCTGGATGAATTGCTGGATGCGCGCGTGGTCGGCCCCTTGCCCGACCGCGAGGAACTGCTGGCGGCCTGCGCCGAAGTCGATGGCGGCGACGACACCGAGGCCAGCCTGCAGGCGCTCAACGAAGTGCGCCAATCGCTGAGCTTCCGCATCGCGATGGCCTTGCGCGACGGCCGCCAGTCGGCCGAAGACAGCGCGCGCCAACTCGCGTGGTTGGCCGACGGCGTGGTCGTGCGGGTGTTGGCGATGGCCGAACAGGAAGTCGCCGCCGCGCACGGAAGGGTGCCCGATGCGCGCTTCGCCGTGCTCGGCTACGGCAGCCTGGGCGGCGAGGAACTGGGCTTCGGGTCCGATCTGGATCTGGTGTTCCTGTACGACGCGCCCGCGGTCGAAGGCGGCGCGACTTCAGACGGCGCGCGGCCGCTGGACGCGCCGCGATGGTTCGCGCGGCTGGCGCAGAAGATCGTCGCCCTGCTCGGCGCGGTGACCGCGGCCGGGCGCTTGTTCGATGTCGATGTGCGGCTGCGGCCGGACGGCGCGAAAGGCTTGCTGGTGTCGTCGCTGGCGAGCTTCAGCGAATACCAGTACGAGCGCGCCTGGACCTGGGAGCATCAGGCCTTGGTGCGCGCGCGTTTCGTCGCCGGCGACGCCGACCTGCGCGGGAAGTTCGACGCCGTGCGCGCGCGCACCCTGGCGCGGGCGCGCGACGCCGGTAAACTGCGCGGCGACGTCGCGGCCATGCGCGCGCGCATGCAGGCCGAACTCGATCGCAGCGACGCGGCCTACTTCGACCTCAAGCAAGGCGAGGGCGGTCTGGTCGATCTGGAATTTCTGCTGCAGTACCTGGTGCTGCGCGATTCGGCGCAGGCGCCGGCGTTGTTGTCGCCGCGCGACACGCCCGGCCTGATCGCCGCAGCGCGCGATGCGGCGGCGCTGGCGGATGCGCAGGCCGACGCGTTGGGCCGGGCGCATTCGGTGCTGTTGGCGGCGGGATTGGAATGCACGCTGGACCGGCGGCCGCGGCGGGTGGTCGAGACCGAGGCGATCGCGACGGCGCGCGGCGCGATTCTGGCGGCGATGCGCGAGCATGGATTGCGGCCGGCCTAGTTGGTGTTCTTGCGGGGCGGCTTCAGCCCCGATGCTGTTCGATCCGGTCCGGCGATCTGAAAGAAAAGCATCGGGGCTGAAGCCCCTCCCACAAGATAATCCGCGACAGTCGGCGGATTGTGTCGGCTCACTTGGAGCGCAAGTAATCGCAATGATCGACGACACCACCCGCGGCAAGATCTCGGTCTGGATGGGCACCTCCACCCAGACCCTGGAAGAATTCAATCGCTACACCCAGGGCATGGAAGACCCGGATTCCGGTTGCCCGGCGCATCGCGATTTCGGCTGCGGTTTCATCGATTCGGATTTCTTCATCGCCTACGGCACGGCCGGCAACAAGATCGTTCCGGTCGAGGAATTGGTGGTGGAAGTGGACACCTATTCGACCGACACCGATCGCCTGATCGTCGCGCGCTGCCATGAGCTCGGCGTTCACGAAGGCAATTCGCTGTACTTCTACGACCACTGCACCTTCCACGAGGAACAGCCGGGGCGGCTCTACAATCAGTTGCGCTTCATCGGCACCTTCGACAACGCGAAACCCAACCGAAGCCGGCGATAAACGCGAAAGCCATTACGCGAAACACCCTGGCCGCTTTCGCCGCCGCCTCAATCCTCCAACCGCAACCTGCGCCGCGCCTCCAAGGCGACCCGCGCGCTCTCGCGTAGCGACGTCACCCGAAACACCCCGGCCGCTTTCGCCGCCACCTCAATCCTCCAACCGCAATCTGCGCCGCACCTCCAACGCCACCCGCGCCGTCTCGCGCAGCGGCGTCACTGGATACGGCAGCAGTTGCTGATCGAACGCGCGCACCCGGCCCAGGCTGAGCAGGCTGTCGACGAAACGGCGCGGCCGTCCGTCGACGCGCTCGATGCCGAAGGCGAACACCGGCACACGGGTGGCGGCGGCTTCCGAAAGCATGTTGACCGAGTCGGCGGTGCAGACGATGCGGTCGGCCCAGCCGAGCAGGCCGGGGTAGGGGTTGGTGCCTTCGCCGGGTTCGTACCACGACACCCGCGGCAACCGCGCCAACCGTTCGCGCAGGCGCGCGCGGATCGGCGCGGGCGTGCGCCGCGAGGTGGTCGCCAGCAGGCTGCCGCCTTCGCGTTCCAGCAGCGTCTGCAAGCGCTCGGCGAGGGCGTCGAAGGCGGCCTGATCGAAGTGGGCGTGCGCGCTCGACCCGCCCAGCAACAGCGCGGTGCGCGGGCCGGGCAGGGCGCCGAAGGCGGGGAAGGTCTTGCGCGCGCCGGCCAGCCACAGGTCATCGACCGGGTGCAGGCTGCCGAGCAGAGTGACGACGTTGGCGCCGTGCAGGCCGTCGTGTTCGGGCGCGATCACCAGGTCCCAGTGGCGGGTGGCGATGCGCGGATCCAGGATCTGCACGCTGCGGCAAGCGTCGCTGCGCAGCAGCCGGGTCGCCAGCGCCGCCTGCCGGCCGCAGCCGATCGCCAGCCGCGGCCGGGCCTCCAGCCAGCGGACGAAATCCGGGCCGAAGGCATTCGAGGCCCCGGGCAGCCGGCGCGGCGAGGCCCAGCGCCAGGGCGCGCGCGGGCTCAGGATCCAGTCGGTCGCCGGCCGGCCCAGGGCCTGGGCCAGGGCGGTCGCCTGACGCTGATTGCCGGCATGGCCGTCGGTCAGCGACCAGGTTGCGGAAATGGAGTCAGTCTTCGCAGAAATGCCGTTTCGTTGCACAGGCGCGGTTAATCCGTTCCGGGAGTGACGGTTTTGCGGTCGGATCGAGACTCTACACTTCCGTCTCCCGATCACCTTGCCAAGCTTGGCAGCCCCATGGAGAAGACGATGTCCAAGGCTTTGAACGACGAAGCGCTCGATCAGCTGTTCCGCACCGCCCGTACCCACAACGTCCTGGGCGGCGAGATCAGCGACGAGACGCTGCGTCAGCTCTACGACCTGGTGAAGTGGGGCCCCACCAGCGCCAACGGCTCGCCGGCGCGGTTCGTGTTCGTGAAGTCGCAGCAGGCCAAGCAGAAGCTGGCGCCGGCGCTGTCGGCGGGCAATCTGGCCAAGACCCTGGCCGCGCCGGTCACGGTGATCGTCGCGCACGATCTGGATTTCTACGAAAAGCTGCCCTACCTGTTCCCGCACGACGACGCGCGCAGCTGGTTCGCCGGCAACGAGGCCTCGATCAACATCACCGCCTTCCGCAATGGCAGCCTGCAGGGCGCCTACCTCATCCTGGCCGCGCGCGCGCTGGGCCTGGACAGCGGCCCGATGTCGGGCTTCGACAACGCCAAGGTCGATGAAGCCTTCTTCGCCGGCACCAAGATCAAGTCGAACTTCCTGATCAACCTGGGCGCCGGCGATCATGCCCAGCTGTTCCCGCGCTCGCCGCGCCTGCCGTTCGACGAGGCCGCGCGCATCGACTGAGGCGTGCGTGCCCGCACGTTTTCCGGCGCGGACGAATCAGGCCCGCGCCGGCTTGCGCCATAGTGGTTTCGCAGTATTCCAAGCACGAATCCCAAGCACGAACCCGCGATCCAACCGTTGATTCCCTTTTTAAGGAGCTCCACCATGAAGCGCATCCTGCTCGCCGCCGCCCTGGGCCTGGCTTTCGCCGGCACCGCCAGCGCCGCCGCACTGACCTACAAGATCGACCCGAACCACACCGACGTGGTCGCCAGCTGGAGCCACTTCGGCTTCTCCAACCCGATCGCGCATTTCGGCAAGGTGGACGGCTCCATCACCTACGATCCGGCCAAGCCGGCCGCGTCCAAGGTGGAAGTGACCATCCCGCTGGACGGCCTGGACTCGCACGTGGGCGATTTCGACGAACACCTCAAGAGCGCGGATTTCTTCGACGCCGCCAAGTTCCCGACCATCACCTTCAAGAGCACCAAGGTCGAAGCGGCCGGCGACAAGAAGCTGAAGGTCACCGGCGATCTGACCGTGCACGGCGTGACCAAGCCGGCGGTGCTGGACGTGAACATCAACAAGATCGGCGAGCAGCCGATGGCCAAGCGCGCCGCCGCCGGTTTCGACGCCAGCACCACGCTCAAGCGCAGCGATTTCGGCATCGGCAAGTACGTGCCCAACGTCAGCGACGAGATCAAGATCCACATCACCACCGAAGCGATCGTGCCCAAGCCCTGAGCCGCGCGATCGGTTTGATCGGTAAACTGTCGCGCGCATGATCATCCAACGCCCATCCAATGCCCGCGGCCGCGTCCAGGCCGGTTGGCTCGACAGCCGCCACACGTTTTCCTTCGGCGGTTATTACGATCCGGGCTGGATGGGCTTCGGTTGCCTGCGCGTGATCAACGAAGACCGCGTCGATCCCGGCGCGGGCTTCGCTGCGCACCGCCATGCCAACATGGAAATCCTGAGCTACGTGCTCAGCGGGGCGCTGGCGCATCAGGACAGCAGCGGCGGTGGCGGCACCATTCGCCGCGGCGAGTTGCAGTGGATGAGCGCCGGCCACGGCGTGGAGCACAGCGAATTCAACGCATCGGCGAGCGAGCCGGTGCATTTCCTGCAGATCTGGGTGCAGCCCGACCGGCTCAACGCGCAGCCGGCGTATGCGCAGCCGGCGGCGGTGGCGGGCGGCGACGGCGAGTTCGTGCTGCGCGCTTCGCGCGACGGAGTTCATGGCGGCGTGCCGATCCGTCAGGACCTCACGTTGCATTCGCTGGCGCTGGGCAAGGGCACACGGGCGGAGCGTTCGCTGGATTCGCGGCGGATGTATTGGCTGCAGGTCGCGCAAGGGCGCATCGATGCCAACGGGCAGGTGCTGGACGCCGGCGATGCGCTGGGGCTCGTGGAGGAATCCGCGCCCCTGGTCTTGACCGGGCTGGGCGATTCGTCGGCCGATGTGCTTTGGTTCGATTTGCCGCTTGCTGGCTGACAGCAAGAGCGAATCCCCCCTGCCCCCCTTTTTCAAAGGGGGGAACAGCCGCTGTGTTGATGGGGGACTGCCAGGTCGCAACCCTTGATCGGCTCGGATGACAGCGCGGCGACAAAGATTCACCTGCATTCCCGCTTTTGCCGTTCCCCCCTTTAAAAAAGGGGGGCAGGGGGGATTCGCTCTTGCTCCACCCGCCCAAATCCAACACATCCGCCTCTCCCCCTACACCCGGCCCACCCCCGCGCGCTGCTAAACTGCCCGCCCGCGTCGCCACCCGTCGTCCCCCATGACCACCGCAGCCAACGCCCATCCCACCCAGGCCAACGCCGACCAGCGCTACACCGTCACCCTCGCTGATCTGCCGCTGAGCTGCCCGCTGCCGTCGATGGCGCTGTGGAACTCGCACCCGCGCGTGTACCTGCCGATCGAGGCCGAGCGCGAATGCCTGTGCCCGTACTGCGGCGCGCACTTCACCCTGATCGACGCCTGACGCGCACGCCATGCCATCGCCGGAGCCGACGAACCCCCGCCGGCTGACGGTCATGCAGTTGCTGCCGGCGCTGGAATCGGGCGGTGTCGAACGTTCCACCCTGGAAGTCGCCGACGCGCTGGTGCGCGCCGGCCATCGCGCGATCGTGGTCTCGGCCGGCGGCCGGCTGGTGCCCAAGCTGCTGGCCAGCGGCGCGGAACACATCGAATTGCCGATCGGACGCAAGTCGCCGTCCACTTTGCTGCACGCGTTCAAGCTGCGCCGCTTGTGGGCCGACTTGAACGTCGATCTGGTCCATGCGCGCTCGCGCCTGCCGGCCTGGATCGGCCTGCTGGCCTGGCGCGGCATGAGCGAACAGGCGCGGCCGCGCCTGGTCACCACCGTGCACGGCCTGAACTCGCCCTCGCGCTACAGCGCGGTGATGACCCGCGGCGAGCGCGTGATCTGCGTCTCGCGCACCGTGCGCGACTACGTGCTCCAACACTATCCCGACACCGAGCCGGACAAACTGCGGATCATCCCGCGCGGCATCGACACGCTGGCGTTCCCGCGCGCGCCGTGGCCCGATCGCGACGCGCGCGCGTGGGCGGCGGCGCAGCACCCGGCGCTGGCTGGCGAGGGCCCGTTGCTGCTGCTGCCCGGCCGCGGCACGCGCCTGAAAGGCCACGCCGACGGTCTGCAACTGTTGGCCGACCTGCGCGCCGACGGCCGCGATGCGCGGCTGTGGCTGCCGGGCGCGCGCGAAAGCGGACGCGAGGCATACATCGGCGAAATGGAACAACTCGCGCAACAACTCGGCGTCGCCGACGCGGTGGCCTTCACCGAGCCGACCGACGCGATCGCGCGCGCCTACGCCGCCAGCGATCTGGTCCTGCAGCTGTCGCGCAAACCCGAGGCCTTCGGCCGCACCGTGGTCGAAGCGCTGGCCTGCGGGCGGCCGGTGCTGGGCTGGAATCACGGCGGCGTCGGCGAGCTGCTGGCGCAGCTGCAGCCGCGCGGCGCGGTCGAGCCCTTCGATGCGCAGGCTGCGCAAAGCGCGGCTTGCGAATTGCTAACGCAAGCGCCCGCGGCAGTGGATACGATGGCGTTTTCCCTGCGGGCGATGCAGGAGGCCACGCTTGCCGTCTATGCCGAACTCATCGACGCCCACTGACCCCAACGGCCCGGCCGCCGCCGCTCCGATCGGTCTGCCGCCGTCCACCGCGCACGCGCCGCCGGAGCTGCCGCCGGCGATCGTCGGCTGGCGCTGGGCGCCGGTGTGGGTGCTGGCCTACGTCGCCTTGCTGTTCGCGCCGGGCATCGCCGAGACCGCGCTGAGCCTGGGCGCGATCACCATGCTGGTGAAGCTGGTGCTGGCGCGCTTCAACACCGGCGCGCGCCTGCTCAGCGATCCGGCCTGGGCGCTGACCAGCGTGCTGTTCGCGGCCTACTGGCTGCCCGAACTGATTTCCGCGATCGACGCGGTCGATCCGGGGCGCGCCTTGCGCGAGGCCGCGGTGGACCTGCGTTATCTGCCGTTCCTGTGGCTGGTCGCGGCCGCGGTCGCGTCGAAGGAAGGACGTCGCACCACCTTCGGCGGGCTGGCGATCATCATCTCGATCTGGACCGCCGACGCGCTGCTGCAAGGCATCAGCGGCACCAGTCCGCTGTTCTTCCTGATCGATGCGCTCAAGCACGCGCTCAACGGCCACAGCACCTGCAGCGAGGCTGAGATTGCCAGCGTCGACCGGCTCGGCGGCATCCTCGGCCCCTGCAATCTCAAACTCGGCCAGGTGATAGCGAGCTTCTCGCCGTTCGTGCTGTACGCGGCCGCGCGCCGCTACGGCGTGGGCGGCTGGCTGGCGGCGAGCGCGGCGGTCGGAATCGTGGTGGTGCTGGCCGGTTCGCGCGCGTCGTGGATCACCTTCGCCCTGGTGCTGCTGCTGTCGGGCTGGCGCCTGCTGGGCTGGAAGCGGTTGCTCGCGTTGTTCGCCTCGGGCCTGCTGGCGCTGGTGGTGCTGAATTTCACCTCGACCCAGGTGCACGACCGCCTGCAGCGCACCTCGCACATCGTCAGCACCGATCTGATCGGCGTGGACACCGCGCTGTCGGGACGCACGCGGATCTGGCGCGCGGCGCTGTGCATGGTCGCCGAACATCCCATCAACGGCGTGGGCGCGCGCGGTTTCCGCGAAGCCTTCCCGGCCTGCGATCCGCAGCCGGGCTTGGTCACGTCCTGGGGCTACGGCCCGGCCTTGCACGCGCATCAGCTGATACTGGAAGTGCTCAGCGAAACCGGCGCGTTCGGCCTGCTGATGTGGCTGGCCGGCGCGGCCCTGGCCTGGCGCGCGTGGACCTTCGCCGACGGCGCTGCGCGCGAACGCGCGCGGCCGGCGATGCTGGCCTTGCTGGTGACGGTGTTTCCGTTCAACACCCACCTGGCCTTTTATTCGACCTTCTGGGGCGGGCTGACCTTGCTGCTCGCGGCCTTGTACGCGGGCAGCCTGCTGGCGCAGCCGCCGCTGGACGGGACCCGGGTCGACAGTCGCTAAGCGCGAAACTCGCGGCCGCGGTCGCTTGGTACGTCAGGACTGCCGCTTGTACGGCGAGACCATCCCCGGCGGGCGGCGCTTGAAGCGGCGATGGATCCACAGGTACTGGCTCGGCGCCTGCCGCACCATGCTCTCGATCTGCGCGTTGACGCGGGCGCTGTCGCCGGTGGCGTCGCTGGACGGAAACTCCGGCAGCGGCGCGCCCACGCGCAGGATGTAGTCGGCGCCTTCGCGGCGATGGAAGAACGGCACCACCGCGCAGCCGCTGAGCCGCGCGAACTGATGCGTGGCGGTGATCGTCGCCGCCGGCACGCCGAAGAACGGCGCGAACACGGTGTCCTTGCCGCGCATGTCCTGATCGGGCGCGTACCACAGGAAGCCGCCCTGCTTGAGGTGGCGCATCGCCGGGCGGATTTCTTCGTTGGTGAACATCGCCGCCGCATAGCGCAGGCGGCCGCGCTTGACCGCCCATTCCATCACCGGATTGCGGTGCTTGCGGTACATGCCGGCCAGCGGCAGGTGATCGCACATCAGCCGGCCGCACATCTCCAGGGTCATGAAATGGCCGGAGATCATCAGCACGCCGCGCCCGGCCGCGCGCACCTCGTCCAGCAGCTCCAGGCCCTCGATCCGCACCGTGCGCCGCATCGGCGCGACCTCGCCCCACCAGGCGCGGGCGAATTCGAAGAAGCCCACACCCAGGTCGCGGAAGCTCTCGCGCAGCAGTTGTTCGCGCTCGGCCTCGGTCTTTTCCGGGAAGCACAGCTTCAGGTTGATCCGCGCCGCGCGCCGGCGCTCGCTCGCCGCGCGCAGCGCGAAGGCGCCGATCCAGCCGCCGATCAGGCGCTGCAGCGCCCACGGCAGGCGCGCGCCGGCGCACATGCCGGCCAGCGCCAGCCACATCGGCCACAGGCGCGGCGACAGCAGGGAAGGACGCGGAGGCAGGGCGGGTTCGGCCATGCCGATAGTTTATGCGGTGAGCGCGTGAATGGCCGCGTGGGCGGGATCGAAAGGGACGCGGATCGGCTTGGCATCGGTGTTCCGGTCTCGTTCCGCATCGTCTCCACCTGCGAATCACCGCCACAGCCCTTATCCTTACCGCATGCGGAAGGATTTGATCGAGCGCCTGTTGCGCGGCCTGTATTCGGTCGCGCTGTATCTGTTGGCGCCGGTCACGGTGTATCACCTGATCTGGCGCGGTTTTCGCCAGCCGGCCTACTTCCAGCGCTGGCTGGAGCGCTACGCGATCTACCGCGGCCCGGCGCAGACGCGCACCTTGTGGCTGCACGCAGTCTCCGTCGGCGAGGTCAACGCCGCCATTCCGCTGGTCAACGCCTTGCGCCGCGGCCGCCCGGACCTGCGCCTGCTGGTGACCACCATCACCCCGACCGGTTCGGATCGCGCGCGCTCGGCCTGGGGCGACTCGGTCGAGCACGTCTATCTGCCCTACGATCTGCCCGGCGCGGTCGGCCGCTTCCTGCGCCATCACAAGCCGTGCGCGGCGCTGATCATGGAAACCGAGTTGTGGCCGAACCTGCTGTTCGGCTGCCGCGATCGCGGCATTCCGGCCTACATCCTCAACGCGCGGCTGTCGGAGCGTTCGCTGCGCGGTTACCGCGCGCTGGCGCCGCTGGTGAGCCGTGCGCTGCGCACGGTGCGCGCGGTCGCGGCGCAGTCGCGCGCCGACGGCGAGCGCTTCATCCAGCTCGGCGCGAGCCCGGAGCAGGTGATCCAGACCGGCAATCTGAAGTTCGACGTCAGCGTGCCCGATGCGCTGGAGGAGTTCGCCCTGGAATGCCATCGGCATACCGGCGAGCGGCCGGTGTGGATCGCCGCGAGCACGCACGAGGACGAAGAAGCCGCGACCGTGGCCATGCACCGGCGCCTGCGCGAGCGTTTCCCCGGCCTGTTGCTGCTGTGGGCGCCGCGCCATCCGGAGCGTTTCCGGGTGGTGGCCGAGAACGCGCGCAGCGCCGGCTGGCAGGTGTCCACGCGTTCGCGCGCGCGCTGGCCGCAGCCGGGCGACGATGTGTTCGTGATCGACACGCTCGGCGAGTTGATGAGTTTCTACGCCTGCGCCGATGTCGCTTTCGTTGGCGGCAGCTTGCAGGCGATCGGCGGGCATAACCTGCTGGAACCGGCGGCGACCGGCACGCCTATCGTCACCGGGCCGCATTTGCACAACTTCGTCGAGATCGCGCAGCGGCTGGAAGACGCCGGCGCCTTGCGCATCGGCCAGGACGCCGATGCGGTGGAGGCGGCGGTGGAGCGCTTGCTCGCCGATCCGATCGAGCGCGCGCAGATGATCGACGCCGGCCGGGCGCTGGTCGAACTGGGCCGCGGCGCGTTGGCGCGGACGATGGCGTTGTTGCAGCCGTCGTTGCCGGCTCGGGAGTTGTAGCAACAACAAACGTCTGCATGCGTCTGCATGAAGTCCCATGCTGTTCCCCCCTTTGAAAAAGGGGGGCAGGGGGGATTCGCTGTTGCTGTTGCTGTTGCTGTTTCGCTAAAGCGCCAAAAGCAAATCCCCCCTGCCCCCCTTTTTCAAAGGGGGGACAGCGGTGGCGCATTCAAAGGGGAGCAGCGCGGGTGGTGCAGGGCCCGCAGCACCGCCGCGCCGCCCAGACAAAGAAAAACCGCCGGACTGGCCGGCGGTTTTTATCTCGCGCCTGTCGCTACGCGATCACTGCACCGTAGCCGGCGGCGGCGCCAGGTTGGTCGCGGCGTCGGCGGTCAGCAGGCGGTTGATGTCCTGCACATCGGCCACGTCCAGCGAACCGGCCGACTGCTCCAGCAGCAAACGGTTCTGCAGGAAGTTGTACTTGGACTGCGCATACGCCTGCTGCGCCTGCAGCAAGGTGCGCTGGTTGTTCAACACGTCCAGCACGGTGCGGGTGCCGACTTCCAGGCCGACCTGCGAAGCGTCGTACGCGGCCTGCGCCGAAACCACGGCCAGACGCCGCGCTTCGACTTCGCTGATGCCGGCGATCAGGACCTGGTACGCGTTGCGGGTATTGCGCACCAGCAAACGCTTCTGCCGTTCCAGCTCGTCCTGCGCGGAGTCGCGGCGGGCCAGCGCCTGGCGCACGCCCGACTGCACCGCGCCGCCGGAGTACAACGGCACCGACAAGGTCAGGCCGACGCTCGGGCCGCGGCTGCCGCTGCTGCGATTGTCTTCGGTGATGCCCTGGGCGGTGGTGTCGCCCCAGCTCGCGCTGTCGCCGTAGCTGGCGCCCAGGCTCAGGGTCGGCCAGTGCCCGGCGCGCGCGGTTTCCACGTTGATCTCGGCCGAACGCACCGCCAGTTCCTGCGCGCGCAGCGAGGGATTGTTCTGGATCGCGTTGTTGACCCAGGCGTCCATGTTCTGCGCTTCGGGCAGGGCCGGCTTGAAGTCCGCCGGCAGCGCCTTGAGCGAACGCACCGGCTGGCCGGTGATCTGGCTCAGCGCCTGGTAGGCGTCCTCGACCGTGTTGCGCGTGGTGATGGTGCGCGCGCGCGCATCGTCGTACTGGGCGCGCGCTTCGTGCACGTCGGTGATCGGCGCCAGGCCGACTTCCAGGCGCTTGGAGGCGTAGTCGAACTGCTTCTGCAGCGCGGTTTCAGCCGCTTCCGCCGCGGCCAGGTTTTCCAGCGCGATCAGCACGTTGAAGTAGGTCTGCGAGGTGCGCGTGATCAGTTCCTGGTTGGCCGACTCCAGGGTGAAGTCGCTGGCCTCGCTGAGCGCGTTCTGGCTCTGCAGGCCCTTGATCGCCGCGCGGTTGTAGATCATCTGGCTCGCGTTGAGCGAGTAGTTGCGCTGCGTGCTGTTGTTTTCGATGTTGGTGCCGAACGGCAGGCTGGGCTGGGTGGGATCGCTGCTGGCGCCGTTGCTCTTGCCGAAGGTGCGGCTGCGGGTCAGCCGGGCCTCGCCGCTCAGCGACGGCAGCAACTGCGCGCGCGCCTGGATGCGGTTTTCCAGCGTGTCCAGCCGGCTGGATTCGGCCTGCGACAGGACCGGATCGCCAAGGCGCGCCGCCTCGTAGGTCTGCAGCAGGTCCTCGGCCGACGCGACGGCCGGCAGCAGGGTTAGAGCCAGGGCAAGAACGAGCGGACGGCGGATCATGCGGCTTCCTTGGACTTGCTTGTTTTTGAGAGCCCGCATGCTGGCACGCGGGCTCTTACGAAGGGCTGACGGATAACTGACAGGTCGGTCAGAACTCGAAGGCGGGCGCGGGTGCGGCGCCTTGGAGATACGGCAAATCGGTTTCGAACAACGACTGGATGCGCGAAGCGTTGACTTCGTTGCGCTCTCCGCCGGTCAACAGCACGCCTTCCATCGCCGGCGAACGGCCGCGGACCACGAACAGGCGGCCGCCCGGCTGCAGCCACTGCAGCCACTGCGGCGGAATCTGCGACACCGCGCCGGTCACGCAGATCGCGTTGAAACGGCGGTCGGTGCTGTAGTTCAGCGCGTCGGCCTCGATGACCTGGGCGTTGATGACGGACTGGGCGGCCAGGCGCTCGCGCGCGGTCGCGGCCAGGTCGGGATGGATTTCCAGGCTGACCACTTCGCGCGCCAGGCGGCCCAGGCAGGCGGTGAGGTAACCGCTGCCGGTGCCGATCTCCAGCACGTCGTCGGTCGGATCGACCGCCAGCGACTGCAGGGTCCGGCCTTCCATCACCGGCTTCATCATGAATTCGCCATGCGCCAGCGGCAGCGACAGGTCGGTGTAGGCCAGGTTGCGGTGCGCCTCGGCCACGAAGGCTTCGCGCGGCAATTGCGCCAGGACATCGAGCACGCGCGGGTCGAGCACGTCCCAGGGCCGAACTTGTTGTTCGACCATCAGTTCACGTGACTTGGCGTAATCGATCGTAATCATGGGGGGTCTTCATCGTGCGCGGGAACCGCGAATTCTACCGGGACCGCGCTTGCCCGGCAGAAAAAGAATTAACCACGGGCCCAACGGGGCTTAGTGCCGAAAGTCACCAGAACTCCTGGCACCGTGCCCACTTAGCTCATTCCGACGCGTTGCCAGACCCGGCAAAGTCAGGCCTCGCGGCGGGCATAGGCGCGCAGGAACATCGTTACCGATGCCTCGATATGCGCCTTCAATTCGCTCTTGCCGGTGCTGCCGCAGCCGAACATCAGCATCGCGTGCGGCTCGCCCTTGACCAGGGCGAAGAACTGGTTGGCGGCGCGCAACGCGTCTTCGACCTCCAGTTCGCCGGTTTCGGCCCGGCGTTGCAGCAAATCCGCGAACTCTGTGTGCAGCCGTTGCGGACCGGCGTCCCAGAACATCTTCGACAGCGGCGAGTCGGCCATCTGCGGGGAGCACAGCAGGCGGTGGATCTGGATCGCCTCGGGCGTGCTGATCAACTCGTAGAAGGCGGTGGCGATCTCGAGCAGGCGCTCGCGCAGCGGGGTCGCCAGGGCCGCCTCGAACAGCGGCGAGGGCAGGTGCTGCTCGCAATAAGCCTTCACCGCGGCGCCGAACAAGGTCTCTTTGTCGCCGAAATGGCTGTAAACGGTGAGTTTGGAGACGCCGGCCTCGGTCGCGATCTGATCCATGCTCACGCCGTCGAAGCCTTCGATCAGGAACAGCCGTTTGGCCGCTTCGAGGATGGCGTTGCGCTTGCCCAGGTCCTTGGGGCGGCCGGGGCCGGGGGGCTTGGGGGGCGCGGCGGGGTGGGTGGGGCGGGGGGTGGACATGGATTGGGGCTGGAGGCTCTGGTCGGTAGGGCTGGGGGGCGGTGGCTCGCTGGCGTGGCGGGTGGGGCGTTTTTTACGTGGTGTCGATGGGGGGCGCGGCAAGGTGGGGTGTTCTTTGCGCGGTGCCGATGGGCTGACGCGGCAAGGTGGGGTGTTTTTTGCGCGGTGTCGATGGGCTGGCGCGGCAAGGTGGGGCGTTTTTTGCGCAATTTCGATGGGCTGGCGCTGGGGCTTTACGTGGCTTTGATGGGCTGGCGTGGTGCAGTTGGGTGTTCTTTGCGTGGTTTCGGGGGACTGGCGCAGGGCTTTACCTGGCTTCGATGGGCTGACGCAGGGGGTTCTACGTGGCTTCGATGGGCTGACGCGGCGTAGTTGGGTGTTCTTTACGTGGTTTCGATGGGCTGGCGCAGTGGGGGGCGGGTTCTACGCGGGGTGGTGGGGGGGTTGAACTTGGTAGGAAACAATACTGGACTGCGTGGTTCGTTATTTATACAGTACCGCCAAGTACATTAATTCGCGACGAGGCCATCTGCAATGCGCAGCCGGATTTTTTCCGCCTCCACCCCAGTTTCGCACGGCGCTCCGGCACGGCCCGGCGGTCGCCGCCGCGGTTTCGCAACCGGCGCGGCGGTGCTGGCGGCGGCGCTGAGCCTGGCCCTGGCCGCCTGCGGAGACGGCAAACCGGCCGCCGAAGCGGTGCGGCCGGTGCTGGTGAGCCGGCCGACCGGCGCGGTCAACGCGGTCTCGGCCTATGCCGGCGAGGTGCGCGCCCGCGAAGAAAGCCCGCTGTCGTTCCGGGTCGCCGGCAAGCTGATCGAGCGCAAGGTCGATGTCGGCGCCCACGTCGCCGCCGGGCAGGTGCTGGCGGTGCTCGATCCGGGCGACCTGGAGGCGCAAAGCCGCGCCGCGCAGGCGCAGTTCGCCGCGGCCGAGGCCGAATACGCCCGCGCCCGCGCCGACCAGGTGCGGTTCGCGCAGCTGGGCAAGGACCAACTGGTCAGCCGTTCGACGATGGACGCGCAGGACGCCGCGGCCAAGGCCGCGCAAGCCCAGCTCAATTCGGCGCGCGCCAATCTGGACGTCGCCCGCAATCAATCGGCCTACACCCAGTTGCGCGCGCCGGCCGAAGGCGTGATCGCCTCGCGCAGCGCCGAAGCCGGGCAGGTGGTCGCGGCCGGCCAGCAGGTGTTCGCGCTGGCCGCCGACGGTGCGCGCGAAGTCGCCTTCGCCGTGCCCGAGGGCGCAATCGCGACCTTCAAGCCGGGCCAGCAGGTACTGGTGGAACTGTGGTCGATCCCGGGCAAGCGCTGGCCGGCGCGCGTGCGCGAAGTCTCGCCCGCGGCCGACCCGGCCTCGCGCACCTACGCCGCGCGGGTCAGCGTCGATGCCCCGGCCGGAACGCTGGAACTGGGCCAGAGCGCGCGCATCTATCAGCCCGACGCGGCCGCCTCCGGCCTGAGCGTGCCGCTCGCCGCGGTGCAGCGCACCGGCAACGGCACCGCGGTGTTCGTCGCCGATGTGGCCAGCGCCACGGTGAAGCTCAAACCCATCGTCACCGGACCCTTCGGCCAGGAGCGCGTGCCGGTGATCAAGGGGCTGAGCGCGGGCGACTGGGTCGTATCCGCCGGCGGCCATCTGTTGCGCGACGGTCAGAAAGTGCTCGCGGTGGACCGCGACAACCATCCGGTCGAGAAGTGATCGCGGCGCGCGCCGTTGATCGCGGCGGCGCGCGTTGGCGGCTTCGGGTTTTTTAGGCGTTTTTTAGGCTTTCGTGCCCTCACCCCTGCCCTCTCCCGCGTCGCGGGAGAGGGGGATAATGAAGTGGGTTTACTTTATGCGCTTCAACCTTTCCGAATGGGCTCTGCGTCATCGCAGCCTGATCGTCTACGCGATGCTGGTGCTCGCGCTGGCCGGCGCGATGTCGTACCTGCGCCTGGGCCGAAGCGAAGATCCGGCCTTCACCTTCAAGGTGATGGTGGTGCGCACGCTGTGGCCGGGCGCGACCGCGGAGGAAGTCTCGCGCCAAGTCACCGAGCGGATCGAGAAGAAGCTCATGGAGACCGGCGAGTACGAGTTCATCCGCTCGTATTCGCGCGCCGGCGAATCGCAGGTGATCTTCGCCGCGCGCGACTCGATGCGCTCCAAGGAGATCCAGCCGCTGTGGTACCAGGTGCGCAAGAAGATCGGCGACATCCGCCCGACCTTGCCCAGCGACGTGATCGGCCCGTTCTTCAACGACGAATTCGGCGACACCTTCGGCAACATCTACGCGCTGACCGGCGAGGGCTTCGACTACGCCGTGCTCAAGGACTACGCCGAACGCGTCCAGCTCGCCCTGCAAAGCCAGCAGGACGTGGGCAAGATCGAACTGTTCGGCGTGCAGGACGAAAAAATCTGGGTCGAGCTGTCCAACGTCAAGCTCTCCACCCTCGGCATTCCGGCGCAGGCGGTGCAGGACGCGTTGAACCAGCAGAACGCGCTGGTCGCGGCCGGGTTCTTCGAAACTGCGTCCAGCCGCGTGCCGATCCGCGTCGGCGGCCAGTTCACCTCGGTCGATCAGATCAAGCAATTCCCGATCCGCGTCGGCGACCGCACCTTCCGCCTGGGCGATGTGGCCGAAGTGCGGCGCGGCTTCTCCGATCCGCCGCAGCCGCGCATGCGCTTCATGGGCGAGGATGCGATCGGCATCGGCGTGTCGATGAAGCAGGGTGGCGACATCCTCAAGCTCGGCAAGACCCTGGAAAGCGAATTCGCCAACCTGCAGAAGACCCTGCCGGCGGGCATGCAACTGCGCAAGGTCGCCGATCAGCCGGCGGCGGTGGAAGAGTCGGTCGGCGAGTTCGTCCGCGTGTTGGCCGAGGCGGTGGCGATCGTGCTGCTGGTGAGTTTCTTCTCGCTGGGTCTGCGCACGGGTCTGGTGGTCGCGCTTTCGATTCCGCTGGTGCTGGCGATGACCTTCGCGGTGATGGACTTCTTCGGCGTCGGCCTGCACAAGATTTCGCTGGGCGCGCTGGTGCTGGCGTTGGGCCTGCTGGTGGACGACGCGATCATCGCCGTGGAGATGATGGCGATCAAGATGGAACAGGGCTTCGACCGCCTGCGCGCGGCCGCCTTCGCCTGGGACAGCACCGCCTTCCCGATGCTCACCGGCACCTTGATCACCGCCGCCGGTTTCCTGCCGATCGCGACCGCGGCGTCGGGCACCGGCGAATACACGCGGTCCTTGTTCCAGGTGGTGACCATCGCCTTGTGCGTGTCGTGGATCGCGGCGGTGGCGTTCATTCCTTTCCTCGGCGACAAGCTGCTGCCCGATCACGGCCATGCCGCCGCGCCCAGGCCCGGATCGCTGGCCGCGCGCTGGCACGATGCGCGCAGCGATCTCGCCAGGCGCATCCCGCTGCTGTCGAGCGTGATCGCGCCGAAGGAGCCGGTGGACCATGCCCACGATCCGTACGAATCCAAGTTCTATGTACGTTTCCGCCGCTGGGTGACCTGGTGCGTGCGCCGGCGCTGGCTGGTGATCGGCATTACCATCGCCGCCTTCATCGGCTCGATCGTCCTGTTCCGCTTCGTGCCGCAGCAGTTCTTCCCCGATTCGGTGCGTCCGGAGCTGATGGTCGATATGGAACTGGCCGAAGGCTCGTCGTTGCGTCAGACCACCGAACAGGCCCAGCGCCTGGAAGCCCTGCTCAAGACGCGCAAGGACCTGGCCAATTACGTGGCCTATGTCGGCACCGGTTCGCCGCGCTTCTATCTGCCGCTGGATCAGCAACTGCCGGCGGCCAACTTCGCCCAGTTCGTGCTGATGCCCAAGGACTTGCAGGCGCGCGAAGCGCTGCGCAGCTGGATCATCAAGGACGTGGTGCCGCGTTTCCCCGAGCTGCAGCTGCGCGTGACGCGCCTGGAGAACGGCCCGCCGGTCGGTTATCCGGTGCAGTTCCGCGTCTCGGGCGAGCACATCGACGAGGTGCGCAAGATCGCCTACAAGGTACGCGAGCAGATCCGCGCCAATGAGCACGTGGCCAACGTCAACCTGGACTGGGACGAGCCGAGCAAGATCGTGCGGCTGCAGGTCGATCAGGAACGCGCGCGCGCGCTGGGCATCAGCTCGGCGCAGTTGTCGCAGTTCCTGTCCAGCTCGCTGTCGGGCTCGCACATCAGCACCTATCGCGAAAGCAACGAGCTGATCGAAATGCTGTTGCGCGGCCCGCAAGAGGAGCGTTTGCAACTGGATATGCTCGGCAATCTGGCAGTGCCGACCAGCAACGGGCGCAGCGTGCCGCTGACCCAGATCGCGACCCTGGAGTACGGTTTCGAGGAAGGCATCATCTGGCATCGCGACCGCCTGCCGACCATCACCGTGCGCGCGGACATCTACGACGGCACCCAGCCGGCGTCGGTGATGGCGCAGATTTCGCCGACCCTCGACGGCCTGCGTTCGCAGCTGCCTTACGGCTATTCGATCGAAGTCGGCGGCAGCGTCGAGGACTCCGCGCGCGGGCAGAAGTCGATCAACGCCGGCGTGCCGCTGTTCCTGTTCGCGGTGTTCACCTTGCTGATGCTGCAGCTGCGCAGTTTCTCGCGCAGCTTCATGGTGCTGCTGACCGCGCCGCTGGGCCTGATCGGCGTGACTTTGTTCCTGCTGATATTCCGCGTGCCGTTCGGCTTCGTCGCCATGCTGGGCACCATCGCGCTGGCGGGCATGATCATGCGCAACTCGGTGATCCTGGTCGATCAGATCGAGCAGGATCGCGGCGAAGGACACGAGCCGTGGAAGGCGATCGTCGATGCGACGGTGCGGCGATTCCGCCCGATCGTGCTGACCGCGCTGGCGGCGATCCTGGCGATGATTCCGCTGTCGCGCAGCGCGTTCTTCGGGCCGATGGCGGTGGCGATCATGGGCGGGTTGCTGGTGGCGACGGCGCTGACCTTGCTGTTCCTGCCGGCGTTGTATGCGGCCTGGTTCAAGGTCAAGGTGCCGGACGACGGCGAGCAGGCGGCCGCGCCCGCGCCGGCCGCTTGATACCGCCGTGCCTGCCGCGACTCAGCGCGGCAGGCACGGCGGGTTAGACCAAAGTCGCGCGCGAACTGGGTCCGCCCGCGCCGCGGCAATGCGATTGAACAGATGAGCGCCACCGCAGGCCGGGACGGCGCTCGTCTCTTTCATCTCCTCATCGAGGGAATCGCATGAACATACCGTCGCGACGCATCCACATAGCCTGCGCCCTGGCCTTGGCCTGGGTCGCTTCGCCCGCGTCCGCCGCCGAGGTTGCCATCGTCAACCCCAGCTTCGAGCAGGACAGCTTCGCAGGCGAATTCACGGTCACCAACGCCGTCGGCGGATGGCGGGCGCTCGGCGAAGGCGGGCAGCGCGGCCTGCTGGCGCCGGATGCGCCGGGGACACAGACCTTCTATTCCGGCGCGACGCCGGGTTTCGACGGAAAGAACATCGAGTTCCACTGGAATGGCCAGAGCGGCATCGAACAGGTATTGACCGAACGTTTGCAGGCCAATACCCGATATACGCTGACCGTCGCCAGCGGTACGCGCAACGGCGGCGGTGGCAAGTTCGGAAGCTACGACATCCGGTTGACGACCGAGACTGGCAAGCCGGTGGTCAGTTGGTCGGGCGCGAGCCGCAATCTCGCCGCGTCGGGCACCTTCGCCGATAGCAGTCGAAGCTTCGAAACCGGCCCTGATCCGGCGGGGCTGGGCGAGCGTCTGCGCATTCAATTACGTGGAAGCTCGCTGGCCGACACCTATGCCGATCTGGACAACGTGCGATTGACGGCGACGGCGGTAGCGGCCCGCCCGGCGTCCACGCCAATCGACGTGTTCATCGTGTCGGGGCAGTCCAATTCCCATGGTTGGGGCGCGAATTCGGCGCAACTGAGCCAGGCCAATCGCCACTATGCCGACGCCCCGGACCCGCGCGCCCTGCTGGGCTATCGGCAACACCTGCTGGGCGATGCGCTGGCCAGCGTCGGCTCGATGGCGCAACTGGACACGCAAGGCTCGGGTTTCAAGGAGAACTTCGACGGTTTCGGGCCGGAGCTTTCGCTGGGCAGCGATTACGCGGTGGGCGGTGACAAACCGGTCGCGATCATCAAGTACTCGGTCAGCTTGGCGGGGTTGGCGCATAACTTCGTGAAAACCGGGGCTATCGGCGCACCGCTGTATCCGACGCTGATCCAGCAGATCCAGGCGATGCTCGCCGAACTGCGCAGCCAGGGTTACGCGCCCACGCTGCGGGCGATGTTCTGGCTGCAGGGAGAAAGCGATGTGGTGTTCGGAACGGCGGCGAGCTACGGCGTAAACCTGGGCCGGTTCATCGCCGACGTCCGCGCCGATGTGAATGCACCACAGTTGCAGTTCTATGCGACCCAGATCAATCCCAATATGCCGGCATTCGCCGATCCCGCCATGCGGACCGGGATGCAGCAGGTCAACGCCGGCATGGTGCAGGCGGCCACCGCCGATCCGCAACGCGTGTTCTACGTTCGCACGGACGATATCAGCGCGGGCTTCGCCGACGGCACCCACTACAGCGCGGATCAGACCATCGATATCGGTCGCAGGTGGGCCGCGCGCTACCTGTCCGGCCAGTGAGGCCGGCCTGGCGGGGCGAGCGTGGCCGTGGGTGGCCGCGCTCGCCGGTGCTATGCCGCGATGCGGGGCGATCAGGCCGATCGGGAAACCTCAGGCGTGCTCGACACTGAACGCCAAGGTCGCTTCGATCGCCCGCTTCCACCCGGCATACAACTTCTCGCGCTCGGCTTCGAGCATCTGCGGCTGAAAGCTGCGCTCGACCTGCCACTGCCGCGCGATCTGCTCGCGGCTTTCCCAGAAGCCGACCGCCAATCCGGCCAGATACGCCGCGCCCAGCGCGGTGGTCTCGTTCACCCGCGGACGGTTGAGCGGCACGTTGAGAATATCGGCCTGGAACTGCGCGGTGAAATCGTTCGCGATCGCGCCGCCATCGGCGCGCAGGGCCTTGAGCTCGATCCCGGAATCGGCCTGCATAGCGCTGAGCACGTCGCGGGTCTGATACGCCAGCGATTCCAGCACCGCGCGGATGAAATGCTCCTTGCTGGTCCCGCGGGTCAGCCCGAACATCGCCCCGCGCACGTCGCTGCGCCAGTACGGCGCGCCCAGTCCGACGAAGGCCGGGACGAAGTACACACCCTCGGTCGAACGCGCGCGTTCGGCATAGGCCTGCGAATCGCCGGCCTTGCCGAGCATGCGCAAGCCGTCGCGCAGCCACTGCACCGCCGAGCCTGCGACGAAGATGCTGCCTTCCAGGGCGTATTCGACCTTGCCGTCGATGCCCCAGGCGATGGTGGTCAGCAGACCGTTGTCGGAACGCACCGCTTTCTCGCCGGTGTTCATCAGCAGGAAACAGCCGGTGCCGTAGGTGTTCTTGGCCATGCCGGCTTCGAAACAGGCCTGGCCGAACAGCGCCGCCTGCTGATCGCCGGCGACGCCGCAGATCGGCACCGAGTTATTGAAGAAGTGGCGCGCACCGGTGTGCGCATAGACCTCGCTGCTGGAACGCACTTCCGGCAGCATCGACGCCGGCACGCCGAGCATCTCCAGCAATTCCGGGCACCACTGGCGTTTGTGGATGTCGTACATCAGCGTGCGCGAGGCGTTGCTGTAGTCGGTGACGTGGGTCTTGTCTTCGGACAGGTTCCAGATCAACCAGGTGTCGATGGTGCCGAACAGCAGATCGCCGCGCTCGGCCTTTTCGCGCGCGCCTTCGACGTTGTCCAGAATCCACTTGACCTTGGTCCCGGAGAAATACGCGTCGATCAACAGGCCGGTGCGCTCGCGCACCATCGGTTCATAGCCATCGGCCTTTAGCTGATCGCAGATCGCCGCGGTCTGGCGCGATTGCCAGACGATGGCGTTGTGGATCGCCTGGCCGGTGTGGCGATCCCACACCACCGTGGTTTCGCGCTGGTTGGTGATGCCGATCCCGGCGATCTGCGAGGCGCTGATCTGGGCCTTGGTCATCACCTCGATGGCGGTGGTCTGCACGCTGGCGAGGATCTCGCGCGGATCGTGTTCGACCCAGCCCGGACGCGGGAAGATCTGTTCGAACTCGCGCTGCGCCACGCCGACTACCGCGCCGTCGCGATCGAACAGCATCGCCCGCGAGCTGGTGGTGCCTTGGTCGATGGCGAGGATGTAGGACTTGTCCATGGTTGGGGGAGGAGTGAGTGGAGAGGAGTGAGTAAGAGCGCAGGCGGGAGCCGAGGGGAGAGTAGCAGTAGCGAGCTTCAAGGCTTCTACTCACTTCTCACTCCTCTAAACTCACTCCTAGCCGTATGCCGCCTGGAAAGCGAAGGCGCCGATCAGAGCGCCGACGATCGGCGCGACGACAGGCACCCACGCATAGGCCCAGTCCGAACCGCCCTTGCCGGCGATCGGCAGCAGCGCGTGGGCGATGCGCGGGCCCAGGTCGCGCGCGGGATTGATCGCGTAGCCGGTCGGGCCGCCGAGCGACATGCCGACCACGACGACCAGCAGGCCGACGCCGAGCGGACCCATGCCGGGCGCGAGCGTGTTGGCGCCGATGGCCAATGCGCCGAAGGTCAGGGCGAAGGTGCCGATGACTTCGGTCAACACGTTGGCCTTGGTGTCGCGGATCGCCGGGGCGGTGCAGAAGATCGCCAGCTTGAGCGCGGGATCGTCGCTGACCCGCCAGTGCGCCAGGTACGCCAGCCACACCAGGGTCGCGCCGGCGAAGGCGCCGGCGATCTGCGCCAGCACGAAGCCGGGCACCACGGCCCACGACAGTTTGCCGATCGCGGCCAGCGCGATGGTCAGCGCGGGATTCATGATCGCGCCGCTGGTCGGGCCGGCGATGTAGATGCCGATCAACACCGCCAGGCCCCAGGCCGCGGTGATCACGCCCCAGCCGGCGCCCTGGGCCTTGGATTTGTTGAGCAGCGCACCGGCGACCACGCCGTTGCCGAGCAGGATCAGCATGCCGGTGGCGATGAACTCGCTGAGGTATTGCGACATCGGTGTGGCCATTGCGGTGGATCTCCCTGGTGCTTGGTGGTGCTTTTTTAGTTTTGGGTCTTGCGTGGGTGTTGCTTCTTTCTGGAATTTTTTGCAACGTCAGTAAGAACTACCGTGCCTCTTTCAAACCGTCATTCCCGCGAAGGCGGGAATCCAGAGACTTCAAACGTTCTCGCACGAAAGGCACTGGATTCCCGCTTTCGCGGGAATGACGACCTGGGGGGATGGCGCTGAAGTCTCTGGATTCCCGCCTTCGCGGGAATGACGAGCAAAGGCGAATGAGCGCCACCTCTTAAACCTCGCCATCCGCGCCCCCCAACCTCATCGCGACATATTCCTGCAGCCGACGCTGCCCCTGCGCATCGATCCGCAACCCCAGCTTCGAGCGCCGCCACAAAATATCCTCGGCCGTCCGCGCCCATTCGAAGTCGATCAGATAATCCACTTCGGCCGCGTACAGATCCGAGCCGAACCGTTCGCCCAGTTCTTCCAGATGCGAGCAACTCTCCACGATCCGCAGCGCGCGGCTGCCGTAGTTGCGGCACAGGCGCAGCGCCAGCGCGTCGGGCAGCCACGGCCGGCGCAGGCTGAAATCCTCGTGAAACGCCTCGAAGTTCGCGTCCGGCAGATCGCCGCCGGGCAGCGGCGCGCCGCCGGTCCAGGCCGGACGCGGCGCGCCGAACAAGGGCGAGAGCGTGTCGCAGGCTTCTTCCGCGAGCTTGCGCGAGGTGGTCAGCTTGCCGCCGAACACGTTGAGCAACGGCGCGCCCTGGCGATCGAGGGTGAGCAGGTAATCGCGGGTGATTTCCGAGGCCTGGTCGCTGTCGTCGTCGAGCAGCGGCCGCACGCCGCTGTAAGTCCAGACGACGTCGTCGGGGCGGATGGGCCGTTTGAAATAGCGCGAGGCGGCCTCGCACAGGTATTGGGTTTCGGCCTGGTCGATGCGCGGCGACGACGGGTCTTCGCGGTAATCGACGTCGGTGGTGCCGATCAGGGTGTAGTCGTGTTCGTAGGGAATTGCGAACACGATGCGGCGATCGGGCTGTTGGAAGATGTATGCGTGGTCGTGATCGAACAGCTTGGGCACGACGATATGGCTGCCCTTGATCAGGCGCAGCGTGTGGTTGTGCGGGACATGCGCGACTTCATCGAGAAAACGCGCCGCCCACGGGCCGGTGGCGTTGACCAGGGCGCGTGCGCGCACCGTGCGCGGCGCGCCGTCGGCGCCGCGCAATTGCACCTGCCAGTCGTGTTCGCCGCGCGTCGCCGACACGCAGGCGGTGCGGGTGAGCACGGTGGCGCCGCGCTCGCTGGCGTCCATGGCATTGAGCACGCACAGGCGCGCGTCCTGCACCCAGGCGTCGGAGTAGACGAAGCCGCGGACGAAATCGTCCTGCAGCGGCCGCCCGGCGATGTGCTTGCGCAAGTTGACCGAGCGCGACCCCGGCAGCCCGCGTCCGCGCCGTCCGCCGAGGCGGTCGTACAGGAACAGGCCGATGCGGATCATCCAGGCCGGGCGCAGATGCGGCTGGTGCGGCAGCACGAAGCGCAGCGGCCAGATGATGTGCGGCGCCATGCGCAGCAGGCGCTTGCGTTCGGCCAGGGCCTTGCCGACCAGGGCGAACTCGAATTGTTCGAGGTAGCGCAGGCCGCCGTGGATGAGCTTGGTGCTGGCGCTGGAGGTATGCGAGGCGATGTCGTCGCGCTCGCACAGCAGCACGGACAGTCCGCGCCCGGCCGCGTCGCGCGCGATCGCCGCGCCGTTGATGCCGCCGCCGACGATCAGCAGGTCGGCCGTGGGTACTTGCTCGGTCATGCGCTCCGCGTCTGGCTGCGGGCCGCGCGTCGCCGACCCAGGTTGCTTCAGGATGATGGCATAGCGTTACCGGGCGATTGTTGCCTGGGTTCACATCAATGATGGGTGAGGGGGCGGTGACCGGGTCGGCAAAGCGCGGGCAAAAAAAATCCCGACGCGTGGGGCGTCGGGAAGGGGTACAGACTTACTGGAGATTGTGTGGAGATCCTTCTCCCGCTTGGCGGGAGAAGGTGCCCGAAGGGCGGATGAGGGCGCGCGGGGTTGGGCGCTTGCCAGCGCTCGGCCCCTCACCCCAGCCCACCCCTGCCCAAACGCTGCGCGCTTGGGCGTTCGATGGCGCGCGAGCCAATGGCTCGCAAGCAGCGCCCTCTCACCCCGCTCGCGGGAGAGGGAGCCGAGCGGGAACGGAAAGGAAGACGCAGACGAATCAGTCCCGCAACTCCGCTACCTGGCAAGGCAACTCCAACTGGGCCAGCACCGCCGCGGTCACCGCCGCCGTCGTCGCCGCTTCGCCGGCCGGGGCCAGGTCGGCGGTGAGCACGCCGGCGTCCAGGACCGCGGACACGGCCTGTTCGATGCACTCGGCTTCCGCATTCAAGCCCAGCGAGTAACGCAGCAGCAGCGCCGCGCTCAGGATGGTGCCGCACGGATTGGCGATGCCGCGGCCGGCGATGTCGGGCGCGGAGCCGTGAATGGGTTCGTACAGGCCGACCTTGCCTTCGCCGAGCGAGGCCGACGGCAGCAGGCCCAGCGAGCCGGCCAGCATCGAGGCCTCGTCGGTGAGGATGTCGCCGAACATGTTCTCGGTGACGATCACATCGAACGCGCGCGGCTTGGCGATCAGGTGCATGGCCATCGAATCGACCAGCTGATGCTCCAAGGTCACGTCGGGGAATTCCTCGCGCGCCACCCGCGTGGCGACTTCGCGCCACAGCCGCGAGGTCTCCAGCACATTGGCCTTGTCCACCGAAACCACATGGTGGCGACGGCCGCGCGCGAGTTCGCAGGCGCGACGCACCACGCGCTCGATCTCGGCCACGCTGTACTCGCACAGATCGCTGGCGCTGGTTTCGCTGCGCTGCTTCTGGCCGAAGTAGATGCCGCCGGTGAGCTCGCGCACCACGATCATGTCCACGCCCGACAGCAGATGCGGCTTGATCGGCGACGCGCCCAGGGTCGCCGCGTGCGGCTGCACCGGACGCAGGTTGGCGTACAGGCCCAGCCCCTTGCGCAGGGCCAGCAGGCCTTGTTCGGGGCGGACCTTGGCCTTGGGATCGGACCACTTCGGCCCGCCGACCGCGCCCAGCAGCACCGCGTCGGCGCGCTGGCAGGCTTCCAGCGTCGCCGCCGGCAGCGGCTCGCCGGTGGCGTCGATCGCGGCGCCGCCGATCAGATGCTCGTGCAGGGTGAATTGATGACCGTAACGGCGGGCGACCGCGCGCAGCACTTCGACCGCGGCGTGGGTGACTTCCGGACCGATGCCGTCGCCTTTCAGCACGACGATGTCAGCGCGCATGGTGTTGCTCCTGTTGACTGTGAACCGCCGCGTCGCGGCGTTGTTCGAATTGGTGGATGGCGTCGATCTGGCGCAGCAGATAACCCAGCTGATCGACGCCTTCGATCAGGCAGGTCTGGGCGAAGGCGTCGAGCGGGAACTGCACGCCGCGCCCGTCGGGCAAGTGCAGAGTGCGGGTGCGCACGTCCACGCGCAGCTCGATGCCGGGTTGCTCCAGCAGTTCGTCCAGCAGCTCCTGCGCGACCACGATCGGCAGCAGGCCGTTCTTGAGCGAGTTGCTGCGGAAGATGTCCGCGATCTCGCTGCTGATCACCGCGCGCAGGCCCAGGTCGGTCAGGGCCCACGGCGCGTGTTCGCGCGAGGAGCCGCAACCGAAATTGCGCCCGGCGACCAGGATCGCCGCGCCGGCGTTGTGCGGCTTGTTGAGTTCGAAGGCCGGATTGAGCGAGCCGTCGGCGAGATAACGCCAGTCGTTGAAGGCGAAACGCCCCAGGCCCTTGCGCTGCGTGGTGGTGAGGAAACGCGCGGGAATGATCTGGTCGGTGTCGATGTTGCGTTCGCGCAGGACCACAGTGCGCGATACCAGTTCGACGAAGCCTTCCGTGTTGGCAGGCGGATTGACGGAAGCGGACATCACGCGACCTCCTTGACGTCGGCGTTGAGGTAATCGCGCGGATCGACCACGTGGCCGGCGACCGCGCAGGCCGCCGCGGTCAGCGGCGAGGCCAGCAAGGTGCGCGCGCCCTTGCCCTGGCGGCCTTCGAAATTGCGGTTGCTGGTGGACACGGCCAACTGGCCGGGGCCGACCAGATCGCCGTTCATGGCGATGCACATCGAACAGCCAGGCTCGCGCCATTCGGCGCCGGCCGCGCGCACGATCGCGTCGATGCCTTCGGCTTCGGCGTCGCGCTTGACCTGCTCGGAGCCGGGCACCACCAGCATGCGCACGCGCGGATGCACGTGGCGGCCGCGCAGTACGTCGGCGGCCTGGCGCAAATCCGACAGACGCGAGTTGGTGCAGCTGCCGATGAACACGACATCGACCGGACGCCCGGCCATGGTCGCGCCGCCGTCGAAGCCCATGTAGGCCAGCGCCTTGGCTTCGTCGGGATCGTTGGCCTGCGGCAGGCGCGCGTCGATCGCCGCGACTTGGCCCGGGTGCGTGCCCCAGGTCAGCGTCGGCTTGATCTTGCTCGCGTCGATATGCACGTGGCGGTCGAACACCGCGCCGTCGTCGGTCTTGAACTGGCTCCAGCGCGCGAGCGCGCGATCCCAGTCGGCGCCACGCGGCGCGCGCGGGGTCTTGGCGAGATAGTCGTAGGTGACCTGATCCGGCGCGATCAGGCCGGCGCGCGCGCCGGCTTCGATCGACATGTTGCAGACCGTCATGCGCTCGTCCATCGACAGCGCGCGGATGGTCGAGCCGCGGTATTCGATGACGTGGCCGGTGCCGCCGTTGACGCCGATCTCGCCGATGATGTGCAGGATCAGGTCCTTGGCGCCGACGCCGGGCGCCAGTTCGCCTTCCACCTCGATCGCCAGCGTCTTGGCGCGGCGTTGCAGCAGGCACTGAGTGGCCAGCACGTGGCCGACTTCGCTGGTGCCGATGCCGAAAGCCAGCGCGCCGAACGCGCCGTGGGTGGCGGTGTGGCTGTCGCCGCAGACGATGGTCTGGCCCGGCTGGGTGAGGCCGAGTTCGGGGCCGATCACGTGGACGATGCCGCGGTGTGGGCCGTCGTAATCGAACAACTCAACCCCGTAGCGCGCGCAGTTGCGGCGCAGCGTATCGACCTGATGCTCGGCCTCGGCGGTGAAGAACGGCAGGCGGCCGTCGGCGCCGGCCGGCAGGGTCGGGGTGGAGTGGTCGAGCGTGCCCTTGGTCAGGTCGGGCCGGCGCGGCGACAGACCGCGCGATTCGAGTTCGGCGAAGGCCTGCGGCGAGGTGACTTCGTGGATCAGGTGCAGGTCGATGTAGAGCACGGCGGGCGCGGTGTCGCTTTCGGGCGATACCAGGTGCGCGTTCCACAGCTTTTCGAACAAGGTGGTGGGTGTGGTCATGGGTTGGATGTTTGCTTTGGCTGCTATGGCTGGAGCGGTTGTTGTACGGCTCTTGTTCTTGGCTCCTTCTCCCGCTTGCGGGAGAAGGTTGGGATGAGGGCGCCTTTGCTGTTGCTTACATTATCGGTCGGTGCCGAAGGCCCTCACCCCAACCCCTCTCCCGCAAGCGGGAGAGGGGCTCAAGTCAGGCCGTTGCGATGAGTTTGGGCGGCGCCTGCTGCGTGCGATGCACCCGATTAGCCACCTCCAGCCAAGCCAGCGCGCTGGCTTCGATGATGTCGGTGCTGGTGCCCGAACCGGTCAGCTCCACGCCGTTGACGCGCGCGGTCACGCTGGCCTGGCCTTGCGCGTCGTCGCCGGTGGTCACGCTGGACACGTTGTAGCTGTCGATGCGCAAAGCCACGCCGGTGGCGCGCGCCAGCGCCGCGAACAAGGCGTGCACCGGGCCGTCGCCGACCGCCGCTTCGCTGACGGTGGAGCCGTCGGGTTCGACCAGTTGCACGCTCGCCGTCGGCAGGCTGCCGTCGGAGACGCCGGTGCTGACGTGGGCGCGCACCAGGCGATAGCCGCGCGCGGCCTTGGCGTCGGCGCCCAGCACCAGCGCTTCCAGATCGGCGTCGAACACTTCGCGCTTCTTCTCGGCCAGGGCCTTGAAGCTGGCGAACACCGTGTTCAAGCGCGCTTCGTCCAGGCTGAAACCCAGGGTCTGCAGGCGATCGTTCAAGGCGGCGCGACCGCTGTGGCGGCCCATCACCATCTGCGATTCGGCCCAGCCCACGTCTTCCGGATTCATGATTTCGTAGGTGCCGCGATGCTTGAGCATGCCGTGCTGGTGGATGCCCGACTCGTGCGCGAACGCGTTCTGGCCGACGATGGCCTTGTTGCGCTGGACCACCATGCCGGTGATGCGCGAGAGCAGGCGCGAGGTCGGCACCAGCCGGCGCGTGTCGATGCGGGTGGTCGCGCCGTAATAAGCGTTGCGCACGCGCAGCGCCATCACCAGCTCTTCCAGCGCGCAGTTGCCGGCGCGTTCGCCGATGCCGTTGATGGTGCATTCGACCTGGCGCGCGCCGCCTTCGATCGCGGCCAGGCTGTTGGCGACGGCCAGGCCCAGGTCGTTATGGCAGTGCGCGCTGAACACCGCCTTGTCGGCGCCCTGGACGTTGGCGCGCAGGTATTCGAACAAGGCGCGGATTTCGCCGGGCGTGGTGTAGCCCACAGTGTCGGGAATGTTCAGGGTGCGCGCGCCGGCGGCGACCGCGGCGCTGCACACTTCGACCAGATATTCGTGCTCGGTGCGCAGCGCGTCCTCGCAGGAGAATTCGACATCATCGACATAGCGGCGCGCCTGCTCGACCGCGGCGACCGCGCGCTCCAGCACCTGCTGCTTGTCCAGGTTGAGCTTGTGCTGGCGGTGCAGCGGGCTGGTCGAGATGAACACGTGGATGCGCGGCTTGGCCGCGCCTTCGAGCGCGCGCGCGCAGGCTTCGATGTCGCCCGGATGGCAGCGCGCCAGGGTGGCGAGGGTGGAGCCGCGCACTTCGCGCACGATCGCGCGCGTGCCTTCCAGATCGGCCTCGGAGCTGGCCGGGAAGCCGGCTTCGATCACGTCCACGCCGAGTTCCGACAGCGCGTGGGCGAAGCGCAGCTTCTGGCTCGCGGTCATGCTGCAGCCG
Source organism: Lysobacter gummosus (assembly GCF_001442805.1). Classification (NCBI taxonomy): domain Bacteria; kingdom Pseudomonadati; phylum Pseudomonadota; class Gammaproteobacteria; order Lysobacterales; family Lysobacteraceae; genus Lysobacter; species Lysobacter gummosus. The sequence goes on from NZ_CP011131.1 coordinate 959,615, forward strand.
GGCGATTGCTCGCCGTCGCGCAGGCTGGTGTCGAAGATGGTGACGTGTTGGGAGGCCTCGGTAATGGGCGTTACCGGACCGGGCGAGTCGTTCATGCGGGAATTTCCTCTGTTACGACTGGATGCTGGGAATGGTTTGCGACGACGGCGTCGGGCTGCGTGGCCCTGCGCTCGAATGACAGGTTGGCGAGCTTGTAAATGTCCGCCTCGACGGTTGCGGTTTCGCGACCGGCGGCGTCGCGGGTGCGGCGGCGCGGACGGCGCGGTGCGCGCGGTCGCACTTCCGAGAGCAGGCGCGCGAGCACGCCGGCATCGAGATTGCCGCCGGAGACCACCGCGCACTTGCGCTTGCCGGCGATGCGGCGGCCGGCGGCCAGCGCCAGGGCGCCGGCGCCCTCGGCGATGATGTGTTCTTCCAGGGCCAGCCGGACCAGGGTTTCGCGCAGCTCGGCTTCGCGCACGATGACCACGTCGTCCAGCAGCGTGCTCAGCACGCGCTCGGTGAGGCGGCCGGGGTCCTTGACCCGCACGCCGTCGGCCAGGGTCGCGGCCGGTTCGATCAGGCGGCGATCGCCGCGCAGCGCGCGCGCCATCGAGTCCACGCCTTCGACCTGCGCGCCGATCACGCGCACGCGGCGCGCGGCGGCCGAGCCCGACAGCAATTCGGATTTCAACGCCAGCGCGACGCCGGCGGCCAGGCCGCCGCCGCCGATCGGCACCAGCACCACGTCGGGGGCGAACGCGGCCAGTTCCAGCGCTACCGTGCCTTGGCCGGCGATGACGTCGGGATCGTCGAAGGCCGACAGCAGGCGGTAATCGTGTTGTTGCGCCAGCTCGATCGCGAAGGCCTTGGCTTCGTCGTAGGTGTCGCCGTGCAGGCGCACGGTCGCGCCCCAGTGGGCGACGCCGGCGATCTTGGTCTGCGGCGCGGTGCGCGGCATCACCGTGATCGCGTTGACGCCCAGGCGGTACGCCGCCCAGGCCAGGCCTTGCGCGTGGTTGCCGGCGGAGGCGGCGATCACGGTGCGGTGATCGCCGCGTTCGCGCGCGGCCAGCAGCGCGTTCAAGGCGCCGCGCACCTTGTACGAACCGGTGCGCTGCAGGTTTTCCAGCTTCAACCAGCAGCCGAAACGTTCGGCGTGGTGCAGCGGCGTGGGATCCAGGTAGCGGCGCAGCCGCGCTTGCGCCGCCAACAGGTCGGCGGCGCTTACTTGGGCCATGCGGGCTACGTCGCCGTCCATGATCAGACCGCGGTCAGCCAGGAGGCGTAACGCGCTTCCTGCCCGCGCACCACGCGGCCGTACAGCGCCGCCAGTTCGCGCGTGACCGGGTTGTCGCCGAATTCGCGTCGATCCAGCACGGCGATCGCGGTGGCTTCGGCGGCGGTGCCGCAGACGAAGACTTCGTCCGCGTCCAGCAGCTCGTGCAGGGTCACTTCGCGAGACTCCGCGCCGGACAGCTCGATCATGGTGTCGCGGGTGATGCCCGGCAGCGCGTCGCGGTGATCGACCGAGGTGACCACGCCGTTCTTGACCATGAACACGTTGGCGCCGGTGCATTCGACGACGTAGCCCTTGTCGTCGGTGAACAGCGCCTCGTCGAAGCCGCGCTGCTTGGCTTCGCGCTTGGCCAGGATCGAGTTGACGTAGGCGCCGCTGAGCTTCAGCGGCGGCATCGAGGTGGCCGGATTGCGCTTCCACGGCGACACCGTCAGGCGCGTGCGCGCACCGCCCAGATGCACGACTTTCGCCATCGTCGCGATCATCAGGTGCTGGGTCAGCGGATCGACGTCCAGGCCGATGCTGCCGGTGCCCATCCAGGTCAGCGGACGGATGTAGGCGTCGCGGTGGCCGTTGGCGCGCAGCGTTGCCAGGGTGGCCTGGGTCGCGCGCTCGGCATCGAACTCGATGCCGAACATGTCCGCGCCCTTGCGCATGCGTTCCATGTGCTCGGGCAGGCGGAACACCGCCGCGCCGCCGTCGGCGGTGGCATAGCTGCGGATGCCTTCGAACACCGCGGTGCCGTAGTGCATGGCGTGGGTGGTCAGCGGCGCTTCCGGAGCGTTGCCGGCGATAAAATTTCCGTCGAACCAAATGACGGGTTGATCCGTCGGATTCGGGACTTCGCTCCGAGCATGGGACTCAGAACGTCCGGATCCGGTCGGCTTGCCCTCGCTCTGACTGGGCGCATAAGCCCGCTCACGAACCGCGGAAGCCGCGAAGCCTCCATGCGCCGCTTCCGTTGCGGCCGGTTGATTAGCGATTTCGGTGTTCAGCTGCATGGAGAAACCTCAACGGCAAGACAGTCGTAAAGCTTGGCGAGCTGGCTCTGCAAAGCGGTGTCGGCGCGATCGCCTTCCACCGTCATGCGCAGATGCCAGCGATCGCCGTCGGGTTGCGCTTCGCCGTCCACGGAGAGCGGACGGAAACCGCGGCGTTCGGCGGCGCCCAATACGCGTGCCAGCGCGCCTTCGGCCTGGCGCAGGGTCAGTTCAAGCTGGTATCGCATCGGCGTCCTCCTTTTCGGCGGTGGTGGGTGGCGTGAGGCTGGTGATGGCGTCCGCGTCGCCCGCTTCCGGGTCGAGCATCTGCGCGTTGTTGTGATTGGGCGGGACCAGCGGCCAGACGTTGGCGGCCTGGTCGATGGCCACGTGCAGCAGCACCGGGCCCGGGGTTTCCAGCATGTAGGTCAGCGCTTCCTCGACCGAGTCGGCGCGATCGACATACATCGCCTTGACCCCGAACGCGGCGGCCAGCGCGCAGAAGTCCGGGTTGTCGGACAGGTCGATCTCGGAATAGCGGCGTTCGAAGAACAGTTCCTGCCACTGCCGGACCATGCCCAGGGCCTGGTTGTCGAGCAGCACGATCTTCACCGGCAGGCGATAGCGCGCGATCGTCGCCAGCTCCTGCACGTTCATCAGGAACGAGCCGTCGCCGCTGACGCAGATCACCTGCGCCTGCGGGCTTTCCAGCTGAGCGCCCAACGCGGCCGGCACGCCGAAACCCATCGCGCCCAGCGCGCCGCTGGTCAGGTGCTTGCGCGGATCGTTGAACTGCCAGTGCTGCGCGACCCACATCTGATGCTGGCCGACATCGCACGAGACGATGGCTTCCGGCGCCAGTTCCGACAGGCGGCGCAGCAGGGCCGGCGCGTACACGGTTTCGCCGGGTGCGTCGTAGCGCGGCGCGCATTCGCGCTTGCGCTGCAGGCAGGTGTCGCGCCAGGCGCGGCGCGCGGCGCCGTTGCGGGCCTGCAGTTGCGCGGTGACCGGGGGCGTCAGCGCGTCCAGCGAGCGGCGCAGGTCGCCGTTGACCGCGGCGTCGGCGTGACGCAGCTTGCCGATCTCGCAGGCGTCCAGATCCATGTGCACCACGCGCGCATTCGGCGCGAACTCGTCCAGCTTGCCGGTGGCGCGGTCGTCGAAACGCGCGCCGACCACGATCAGCAGATCGCATTCCTGCACGGACAGATTCGCCGCGCGGTTGCCGTGCATGCCCAGCATGCCCAGGTTCAGGGCGTGATCGGCCGGCAGCGCGCCCAGTCCCTTCAAGGTCAGCACGGACGGAATCTGGCTGCCCTCGACGAAGGCGCGGAACGATTCGACCGCATCGCCGAGGGCGATGCCGCCGCCGCCGTACACCAGCGGTTTGCGTGCGTGCGCGATCAGCGCGGCGGCTTCGTGATACGCAGCGTCGGCCGCGGCCGGCACCGGATCGGTCGGCAGCGGCACGTGCGCGGGCAGATGCGAGGCGTCCTGGTTCTGCACGTCCTTGGGCAGATCGATCAGCACCGGGCCGGGGCGGCCCGAACGCGCCAGGCGGAAGGCTTCGCCGACGATGCGCGGCAGGTCATCGACCTTACGCGCGATGAAGCTGTGCTTGACGATCGGCATGGTCATGCCGAACACGTCCAGTTCCTGGAACGCATCGGTGCCCATCAGCGTGGTCGCGACTTGACCGGTGATGGCGACCATCGGCACCGAGTCCAGCATTGCATCGGCGATGCCGGTGACCAGGTTGGACGCGCCGGGTCCGGAAGTGGCTACGCAAACGCCGACTCGCCCGCTGGCACGGGCGTAGCCGTTCGCCGCGAAAGCCGCGCCTTGCTCGTGACGGACCAGGATGTGCTTCAGGTCCGACCCGTGCAGGGCATCGTAGAAAGGCATGATCGTGCCGCCCGGATAACCGAACAGAACGTCGACGCCTTCTGCGGCCAGTGCTTGCACCAGCCAGCGGGCACCGTTCATCAGGCAGCCTCTTCCTGTCGTTCGCCGCGTGTGGCGGCGGGAGCGGCGGTCTGCGCCTTGGGCGCGTTGTCCAGCCACTTCATGTTGGCGCGCAGTTTCTTGCCGACCGCTTCGATCGGGTGCTCCAGATCGCCCTGCTTGAGCGCCTTGTAGTTGGCGTTGCCGGCGGCGTATTCGGCGATCCACTGCCTGGCGAAGGTGCCGTCCTGGATTTCGGTCAGGACTTTGCGCATCTGCGCTTTGGTGTGGTCATCGACGATGTAGGTGCCGCGGGTCAGCGCGCCGTACTGCGCGGTCTCGCTGATGAACTCGTGCATGCGGGTGACGCCGCCTTCGTAGAACAGGTCCACGATCAGCTTCAGTTCGTGCAGGCATTCGTAGTAGGCCACTTCCGGCTGGTAACCGGCTTCGACCAGGGTTTCCCAGCCGGCCTGGACCAGCTTGGTCGCGCCGCCGCACAGCACGGCTTGTTCGCCGAACAGATCGGTTTCGGTCTCTTCCTTGAAGGTGGTCTTGATCGCGTTCTGGCGCGCGCCGCCGATGCCGCCGCAGTAGGTCAGGGCGAACTCTTCCGCGCGGCCGGTCTTGTCCTGATGCACGGCATAGACGCTGGGCACGCCGCGGCCGATTTCGTATTCGCGGCGCACCAGCGCGCCCGGGCCCTTCGGCGCGACCAGCACCACGTCGAGATCGGCGCGCGGCGCGATCTGGCCGTAATGCACGTTGAAGCCGTGCGCGAACAGCAGGCAGGCGCCTTGCTTGATGTTGGGCTCGATGACATCGCGATACAGCTGCGGCTGAACCATGTCGGGCGTCAGCACCGCGACCAGCTCGGCTTCGGCGACCGCTTCGGCCGGAGTCTTGACGGTGAAGCCGTCGGCCTTGGCCTTCAGCTCGGTCGGGCCGCCCGGACGCAGGCCTACGGTGACGTCGAAGCCGGAATCGCGAAGGTTGAGCGCGTGCGCGCGGCCTTGGCTGCCGTAGCCGACGATGGCGATCTTGGGGCGGAAGCTCGTTGCTGTCATGTCTGTGGTCTCGGGAAGGGGAGGAACGAGTTGAGAGGAGTGAGTGGTGAGTGGCGATCAGGCGGGTTCGGTTGCGGGTTCTTCGATCAGGGTGGCTTCGATTCTTTTCGCCGGCGGCGATTGCAGCGGGCCGGGCGCGGTCACCGCGCCCTGCGAGGCCGAGCCGACCAGTCGCGCGTACTTGGCCAGCACGCCGGTGGTCACGCGCGGCGCGATCCGCGCCGGTTCGCGCGAGGACAGATCGGCGGCGACCTCCAACTTGCGCGTCTTGACGTCGATGCTGACGCGGTCGCCTTCGCGCAGGCGCGCGATCGGCCCGCCGTGCGCGGCTTCCGGCGAGATGTGGCCGACCATGAAGCCGTGCGTAGCGCCGCTGAAGCGGCCGTCGGTGATCAAGGCGACGTCGTTGCTCAGGCCCTGGCCGACCAGGGCCGCGGTCACCGCCAGCATTTCGCGCATGCCCGGGCCGCCGGTGGGGCCTTCGAAGCGGATCACCACGATGTCGCCGGCCTGGATCTGCCGCGCCTGCACTGCGGCGAAGGCGGCTTCTTCCGAATCGAACACCCGCGCCGGGCCTTCGAAATGTTCGCGGCCGTGGCCGGCCAGCTTGAGGATGCAGCCTTCCGGCGCCAGGTTGCCGTAGATGATCGAGTAACCGCCGCGCGGCTTGATCGGATCGTTGACCGGACGCACGACGTCCTGCACATCGGCCATCACCGCTTCGGACAGCTCCTGGAAAAAGGAACGGCCGGTGACCGTGGGAATATCCTCGATCAGACCGGCCGTCTTCAGCTCGCGCGCCACCAGCGCCGCGCCGCCGAATTCGAACATTTCCGCGGCGGTGTAGCGTCCGCCGGGTTTCAGGTCGGCGATCACCGGCGTATGCGCGGCGGCTTCGAACTCTTCCAGGTCGAAGGCGACGCCGGCTTCGTGCGCGATCGCCAGCAGATGCAGCGCGGCGTTGGTCGAACCGGCGGTGGCCGAGACCGCGCGCGCGGCGTTGCGCAGCGCATCCACGCTCAGCAGCGCGCGCGGGGTCGGGCCGCCGTTGCGCAGTTGCTGCATGACCAGTTCGCCGCACAGGCGCGCGGCTTCGGGCTTGTCTTCGTGGATCGCCGGGATGTCGTTGTAGCCCAGCGGCGACAAGCCCAGGAAGGTCAGCACCATCGCCATGGTGTTGGCGGTAAACTGGCCGCCGCAGGCGCCGGCACCGGGGCAGGCGTGCGATTCGATGCGATGCAGTTCGCTGTCGTCGATGCGCCCGGCCGAATGCGCGCCGACCGCTTCGAACACGTCCTGCACGGTCAGCGGCTTGTCGTCGCTCTGGCCTTTCTTCGACGGGCAATGGCCCGGCATGATCGTGCCGCCGTAGAGGATCACGGTCGGGATATCCAGGCGCGCGGCGGCCATCGCCGCGGCCGGGATGGTCTTGTCGCAGCCGACCAGCAGCACCATCGCGTCCAGGCAGTGGCCGGACACGGCCAGCTCGATCGAATCGGCGATGGTTTCGCGCGAAGCCAGCGACGCGCGCATGCCGTCGGTGCCCATCGCGATGCCGTCGGTGACGGCGATGGTGTTGAACTCGATCGGCGTGCCGCCGCCGTCGTGCACGCCGCGGCGCACATGCTGGGCCAGATCGCGCAGGGTGATGTTGCACGGCGAGACGTCGGACCAGGTGTGGACGACGGCGACCAGCGGTCTGGCGATGGCCGCGTCGTCCAGGCCCGTGGCGCGCAGCATCGCGCGCGCGGGGGCTCGGGCCGGGCCTTGCTTGATGGCGTTGCTTCTCACGAACGGCGATTCCTTTGCTGCGAATCCTTCGCAGTGCCCGCACGTCCGCGTGCGGTGTTTTCAGGAACCCAGGGCCGTAAAACGAAAAACCCCGCGCCTTTTGGGCGCGGGGTTCAGGTTCTTTCGACCTTGGGTTGTGTGTTTTTCTACACGAACCCGCTTCCCGCGCTGATAAACCCGGTAATAAGTACGAGTACGAGAATGGTCGTGGCGATTGCGGGCGCAAGGCGGAGCAAGACGCGCGCGGCGTCGTTCGAGGCCTTGGCGGCCTGGAGCGAAGTCGTCTGCGGGTGGTTGCTGCGCTGCGTCATGGGGTCGAGAAGAGCATGTCGGTTCGGCGCTTGTCAATAGTTTCGTCGGCAACCAGCGCAACTCGCATAGCGCGTCACAGCTCGCCATTGCCGGATCGCCCATTGCGACCCGGGCTTGCAACGTCCGTGGCTCGGCCTGACTGACGGCGCCGACGGCTGCGCTTAATCAGGCAGGCATCCGCCTTTGTCGCCGCTGCCAGCCGGCCGGCGTGAGCGCAGGCTGGGTTCGGGCTGCAAGGGCGTCGAACCGCCCTGGTCGACGAACACCTCGACCCGGCAGCCGCCCGAGCCGCTGGCCAGTTCGGTTACGTAGCGCTGGCCGGCCTGCGGCACGAAGGTGGCGAACGCGGTGCAACTGCTGATGGTGCGGTTCGGGTAGCCGTAGGCAATCTGCCCGAGCAGGCTCAGGGTGAACTCCTTGCCCGCGTCGATCTTGGATTCGGCGTCGCCGCGGGGCCCCATGCCGAATCCCAAGCCGGACATGCCGACCATCCGGCCACCCGAACAGGTGCGCCCGTCGACGAAGGTGCGTGGGTACAAACGCATGGTGTCGGAGGGGTTGCGGATCGACAGCGTGGCGGAGCCTTCGGCGGTGGGCGGCTGATATGTGACGCACCCGGCCAGCGCCAATAGCGGGGCGATAGTCGCGGTAATGAATTGCTTGTTGACTCGTTTCACATGACCCCCTGTTGCGCTCGCATGCGGCGACGGCCGCGCGGCGGCGAGGATCATACGGCAGCGTCTGGACGGTCCGGTTGCGCGCGCAAATTCGATGTCGCTGGGCCATGGTCAGGAAGCCGGGGTCATGGAAGCGGTGCTGGCGCTGACTCCTTTCGCATGAAGAGCCGGATGCGACGCACGCGCCGCTGATTGCAGCGCGCGTGCGGATTCGCGTTGTTCAACGATCGCTGGCCAGCAGATACTCACGCAGTGCTGCATAGTCATCCGCCATCGCGTCGGCGGACGCCGGCCGGGCGAGCGACTCGGCTAACGCCGGCGGCGGCTCGACCGCATGCCCCACCAGCGGCTCGACGATGCTCTCGAACTTGGCCGGATGGGCGGTGGCGACCACCGCCCACGGCCGCTCGTCGCCTTGCGCGCGCAGCGTTTCCAGCAGATGCAGACCGGTCGCGGTATGCGGGCAGGGCACCACGCCGTGGCGTTGCGGCGCATTGCGAATGGTGTCGACGATGACGGCGTCGGCGATGCTCTGCGCCTGCGTGGCGCGGCGCAGTTCGGCGTCGTCGCGATGCCAATAGCGCAGCCGCTCGAAGTTGCTCGGCGCGCCCACGTCCATGGCATTGGCCAAGGTCGCCCGGGTCGGCTGGGCGAGATAGTCGGCGCCGGCGAAGTAGCGCGGCAAGGTGTCGTTGGCGTTGGTCGCCAGGCGGATCTCGCCGATCGGCAGGCCCATGCGCTTGGCGACGAAGGCCGCGCAGGCGTTGCCGAGGTTGCCGGTGGGCACGATGAAGTTCAGCGGCTCGCCGCGCTGGGCGTAGTGGCGACTGGCGGCGTGCGCGTAGTACGCCGCCTGCGGCAGCAGCCGGCCCAGGCTGATGCTGTTGGCCGAGCTCAACGGCCGCTGCGCGCGCAGAGCATCGTCGGACAACGCCTGCTTGGCCAAGCGTTGGCAAGCGTCGAAGTCGCCGTCCACGCGCAAGGCTTGCACGTTGTCGCCCCAGCAGCCCAGGCCGTGCGCCTGGCGCGGCGAGACGCGGCCGTCGGGATAGAGGATGACCACGTGGAAACCCGGGCGGCGATGAAACGCGGCGGCGACCGCGGCGCCGGTGTCGCCGGAGGTGGCGACCAGGATCGTCGTGGGCGCGGCGGTGTCCTCGCGCAATCCGGCCAGGGCTTCGGCGAGAAAGCGCGCGGCGTAGTCCTTGAACGCGGCGGTGGGGCCGTGGAACAGCTCCAGCAGCCAGTTGTCGGGTTGCGACAGCGGGCGCAGCGGCGCGTCGAAGGAAAACGCGCGCGCGCAGATCTCGCGCAGCGATTCGCGCAAGGCCGATTGTTCGAAGTAGGGCGCGAGGATCGCGTGCGCGGTCGCGTCCAGTCCGTCGGCGGCGAGCGGTTGCGACAGCGCGGGGAAACGTTCGGGCACGTACAGGCCGCCGTCGGGGGCGAGACCGGCCGACAAGGCCTGGTCGATCGCGGTGGGCGGCGTTCGTCCGCGGGTGCTCAGGAAATTCATGGAATGGACTCGCAGAGGGGGGAGAGGCTTTGGAGGGCTGGGCGGAAAAGCAAATCCCCCCTAGCCCCCCTTTTTCAAAGGGGGGAAGCGATAGGCGGGTTGCGAGGGATCGTCACCAGCGCACGAATGCGTTCCCCCCTTTGAAAAAGGGGGGCTAGGGGGGATTTGCTTTTGACCACAACCAACGCCCCCATCACACCGAGCCGATCACTTCCGCGCGCGGCCCCGCCACCGGCGTGACGTAAGCGCGCGAGTCGAAACCCGCGGCGGCGAAGGCGATACGCATCGCCGCCGCGGCGATCTGCGCCTGGGTCTTGGTTTCGAACCACGCGAAACAACTCGGCCCGGCGCCGGAAATGCTCGCGCCCAGCGCGCCGTGCTCCAACGCCGCCGCCTTGACCTCGGCGAACCCCGGAATCAGCGGCGCGCGCCGCGGTTCCACCAGCAGATCGACCAGGCCTTCGCGCAGCAACTGCGCATCGCCGCGCTGCAGGCCGGTCAGGAACAAGGCCAGGTGCGCGCTCTGCTTGACCACCTGCGACAGCGGATACGGATCGCTCAGCACCGCGCGCGCGCGGCGCGTCTCCAACACTTGATCCGGATGCACCACCACCGCGTACAACCAGTCCGGCACCGACAGCGCGATCATCCGCGTCGAAGTCGCCATGACCACGCCGCCGAGCAGCATCGGCGCGACGTTGTCGCCGTGGCGGCTGCCGCTGGACACCGATTCGCCGTCGAGCGCGAACTCGTACAAGGCCTCGCGCGACAGCGGCTGGGCGAGCAAGGCGTTGGCCGCGACCAAGGCGGCGACGCAGGACGCGGCCGAACCGCCGAGGCCGGACCCCAGCGCGATGCCCTTGTCCAATTCCAGTTCGAACCCGTGCGCCAGCCCGAGCTTTTCGCGCAACGAGATCAACGCCTGCCCGGCGGTGTTGCGCTCGGCCTGCAACGGCAGCGAATCCGCGCCCGGCACGTCGCCGCGGATCGCGCGGATGCGCACCACCGGTTCGGCGATGCGCCGCACCGTGGCGACATCGCGCGGGCCCTGGATCGAATGGCCGAGCACATCGAAACCCACGCCGATGTTGCCGACGCTGGCCGGCGCGAACGCGCGCACCTGCTGCGCCGAGGGCACTTGCGCGTCGTCGGAGCGGGCGGGGGAAGAAGGTGACGCAGCGCTCATGCGCGGGCTCCGAGGGTTTGCGCGATCGTCAGCATGTCGCCGAACACACCGGCGGCGGTGACGTCCGGCCCCGCACCGGGGCCTTGCACGACCAGCGGATTATCCGCGTAACGGCGGGTGCGGAACTGGATCAGGTTATCGGTCAGGGCGCCGTGCAGCGAAGCATGCCCCGGCGGCGGCGAGACCACGCCGACGCTGGCACGGCCGTCGCGATCGAGCCGGGCGATGTAGCGCAGGCTCAATCCGGCGGCGCGCGCGGCATCGAAACGCTGCTGCAACGGCGCGTCGAGTTCATGCAGGCGCTCGAAGAATTCGTCCTTGGATACGCCGCGCAGCGCTTCGGGCACCAGGCTTTCGACTTCGATCTGCTCCAGCGACAGGGCCCGCCCGGCTTCGCGCGCCAGGATCACCAGCTTGCGCGCGACGTCGGTGCCGGACAGGTCGTCGCGCGGATCGGGCTCGGTGTAGCCCAGCGCGTGCGCCTCGCGCACCAGTTCGGAAAACGCGGTCTGGCCGTCGTAGCGGTTGAACAGCCATGCCAGTGTGCCCGACAGGATGCCTTCGACCTCGGTCAGCTCATCGCCGGTGTCGAGCAGCGAACGCAGGGTCTGGATGATCGGCAGGCCGGCGCCGACGGTGGCTTCGTAACGGAACTGGCCGCCGTTGCGCGAGGCCTCGCGGATCGCCTCGTAACGCGCCAGCGGGCCGGCGCCGGCGTGCTTGCTCGGCGTGACCACGTGGATGCCGGCGGCGATCCACTGCGGGTAATACGCGGCGACCGCGTCGCTGCCGCTGCAATCGACGATCAGCGCATGCGGAATGTGCTCGGCGCGCACGTGCGCGGCGAAACGTTCCAGGTCCAGCGTTTCGGCGTCGGCGGCGAAGTTGTCGCCGGCGTCTTCGAAGGCCATCGCGCGCGGCGCCAGATGCATGCGCCGGCTGTCGGCCATCGCGCGCAGGCGCAGGTCCAGCTTGTACTGCGGGCGCGCATCGCGCTGCAGGCGCGGCTGCGCCGCGGCCAGTTGCGCGAGCAGCGCGCGGCCGACCTTGCCCGGGCCGATCAATCCGATCGAAATGCACTGAGGCGACAGCCAGAACGCCGAGTGCGCGGCGCGCAGCGCGCGGGTGGCGTCGCCCGCGGCGATCGCCACGGAGATGTTGCGTTCGCCCGCGCCCTGGGCGATCGCGCGCAGGTTGATGCGCGCCTTCGCCAGCCCGTCGAACAACTGCGCCGCCACGCCCGGCAGGCCGACCATGCCGTCTCCGACCGCGGCGAGCACGCAGATGTCCGGGGTGACGGTGACGTGTTGGGTCTGGCCGTCGGCCATGGCGTCGGCGAAGGCGGCGACGATCGCGTCGCGTCCGCGCGCGGCCTGATCGGCGCGCACGACCACGCAGATGGAATGTTCCGAGGAGCCTTGCGAAATCATCGTCACCGACACGCCGGCGCCGCGCAGCGCGCCGAACAGGCGCTCGGCGGTGCCGGGCACGCCGACCATGCCGTTGCCGACCAGTTCCAGCACGGCGAGATCGTGGACCAGACTCAGCCCCTTCACCGGCGTGCTGCCGTCGGCTTGCGGGCGCAGGCTGATCAAGGTGCCCGGCGCGCGTGGATTGCGGGTGTTGCGGATGCGCAGCGGAATGCCGCGCTGTTGCACCGGCGCCAGCGTCTGCGGGTGCAGCACCTTGGCGCCGAAGTAGGCCAGTTCGCAGGCTTCGGCATACGACATCGATGGCAGGCAGACCGCGTCGGGCACCAGGCGCGGATCGGCCGAAAGCACGCCGTCGACGTCGGTCCAGATGGTCAGCGCGTCGGCGTCGAACAGATTGGCGAAGATCGCCGCCGAGTAGTCGCTGCCGTTGCGGCCGAGCGTGGTGTCGCGGCCGTGCGCATCGCGGGCGACGAAGCCGGTGACGATCACATCGCGCGAGCGGTGCTGCTTGCGCCAGGCATCGAGGTTTTCGCGGCTGCGCGCCCAGTCCACGCCGACGCCCATTTCGCCCGGATGCACCACCAGCACGTCGCGCGCGTCCAGCCGCGTCCAGCCCGCGGTGTCGCCGCCGAGCGCGGCGTGCATGAGGTAGGAAGAAAGCACTTCGCCCAGGCCCGGCAGCGCCGCGGCCAAGGTGTCGTCGGGTTGCGTGCGCAGGCCGTCGATGGTTTCGCGCAAGCGCGCGAATTCGGCTTCGATCGCTTCGATTGTGCCGTGGCGGTCGTGCGGGTCCAGCGACTGCGCCGCTTCGACATGGCGCCGGCGCAGGACCGCCCAGGCCGGCGCCCAGTCCTGTCCGTCGAGCGCGCTGGAGACCAGCGCGACCAGCGCGTCGGTGACGCCCTGCATCGCCGAGACCACGACCACTCTTTCGCGCGAGCCGTCGTCGAGCAGGCCGACCGCGACGCGATAACGGGCGTCGTCGGCGAGGCTGCTGCCGCCGAATTTATGCGTATGACGGGCCGGGGCGACGGGTTCGGCGGCTACGGGCGCGTCGAGGTCGCTGGCGAGGGGTTCTTCAGCCACGGCCGCATCGGGCTGGGCATCGAAAGCGGCTTGGGGCGGGGCGGACGACATGGTGAAGCTCCTGTTGGAGCTCCGCGTTCCGGTCCGGGGTAGGGCGGCCAGCCCGCACCCGGATTCGGGTGCGGAGCGGCGTGGTCTGTTAGCTGGACACGCCCGTCCGCACCCCTGAAGAGGTGGTACCGGTACCGGTAGTGGTAATCGACATCGACCATACGCTCGATACCCGGCCGAGCGGCTGGGTCGATACGTTGCGGGCGATGGCGAAGGCGGGGTGCATGGGCTAGCAATACCGCGCCGTTGTGCGGCGCGTCAAGAGGGGCGATGAAGATTTGTGCGGGCGGGTGCGAAGGCCCCGGCGCCCGGCGCCCGGCGCGATGCGGCCGCCGGGCGGCGATATGCGCGCAGGTCACCGAGCCGGTGCCGGGGAATTTTTGCCTTCGGCCTGCGGACGCTCGTACGGCGCGGTGAGTTTGGCCTGGCCCAGGGCGTTCTGCTTGATCATGAAAGCCGCCAGCGTGCCGCCGGCGCTGGGCTCGATCTTGAGCTTGTCGATCTTCAAGGCCCACACCGTGAATTCGTAACGATGCAGCTTGCCCGGCGGCGGACACGGGCCGCCGTAGCCGGCCTGGCCGAAGTCGTTGCGGATCTGCAACGCGCCGGCCGGCAGGCCCGCGGTGCTGGCGCCGTGATCGAGCAGGTTGGCTTTCGCGGGAATGTTCACCACCAGCCAATGCCAGAAGCCGCTGCCGCCGGGTGCGTCGAGATCGTACACGGTGACCGCGAAGCTGCGGGTGCCGGCCGGCGGATTGCTCCACGCCAACCGCGGTGAGGTATTGCTGCCTTTGCAGCCCAGGACTTTGTGCACGAAGGCGTTGTCGATGCTCTGACCTTCGCGCAGGTCGGGGCTTTCCACGGTGAAGTCGGCGGCCTGCGCCAGCGGCGCCAGCAGCGACAGGGCAAGCGAAGCGATATGGCGGTGCAGCGTGTTCATGCGATGGATTCCATGAAAGGGCGACGCGATACGACGGTCCGGATCGTGCCCACATGATGCGCGAGTTCGGCGGGCTTTGCGCGAGCTTCGGGCGCGCGGCGATCGTCGCCGGGTTCGTGCATCGAAGCGGCTTCACCTGCGTGCGCGCCATCGATGCCGCGGTTTGCGCACGATCGTGCGGCCCGATGCGCGCGCGGCGATCTGTGCGCTCCGACCGTTTCTCGCTGAACGCTGAAATCCAGCGGTTTTACGCGCATTCCATTCTTGTGCGGATGTTGCAGCCGCAGTCTCATTTGTGCTTCGCCGATTTGACCGCGGTCGCACGACAGCGCTTGCGCGGACGGTCAGAGTCGTTGCGGCTCGCACCAACCCGGGTGGCCGCCGCGAGCGAATGTCCGCGTACGACGACGCGGTGGTCTGCCAGCGAGCCGCCCAATCAAACCTCGGGAGCAAGACGATGTCGAACAAGACAGGATCGAACCAGGCGTTTTCCAAGATGGGACTGGCACTGCTGACGTGTTGCGTGCTGGCCGCGATCAGCGGCGGCGCGGGCGCGGCCGAACGCGGCTTGAGCGGACAGGATCTGGTGTATTCGTACGACGAAATGTTCGACTTCGATATCGATGCGTATCTGGCCAAGAACGCGCCGCATCTGTCGCGGCACGCCGAATCGATCTCGCACTGGGCCGGTTACAGCGGCATCAGCCCGAAGGTGTTGATCGCGTTGATGGAGCAGCAGAGCGGCGCGATCACGCGCAAGCACGCCGCCGCCGACGCGGCCAAGCGTCCGTTCGGCGCGTTGGCGAAAGCGAAGGATTTCAACGGCCAGACCCGCGAAGTCGCGCAGGCCCTGCGCGAGGCGCTGTACGAGAACGACGGCCCCGACGCCAAGGGCGCGGTGACCGTGGCGCGCGCCAATCCGCTGCAGGCCTTGTTCGAGCGCGCCGGCGCCAGCCAGGCCAGCGCCAAACTCAGCGGCGACGGCGAGTTCCAACTGGTCTACGGCCGTTTGTTCAACGAGCCGCGCCAGGCCCAGGCGCCGTCGGCGCGCTTCGCCAAGGCCGGGCCGGATGTGCAGCCGCTGTCGCCCAACGGCCTGCTGCAATTCCCGTTCCCGCGCGGCGCGCGCTGGCATGTCGGCGGCGCGCATACCAACACCGGCTCGGGCAACTACCCGATGTCGTCGCTGGACATGTCGCTGGGCGGCGGCTGGGGCAGCAACCAGAGCAACACCTGGGTGTCGGCGTCGGCGAACGGTTCGTTCAAGCGCCACTCTTCGTGCTTCGCCGAGATCGTGCACAGCGGCGGCTGGTCCACGACCTACTACCATCTGATGAACATCCGCTACAACACCGGCGCGAACGTCGGCAGCAACACCGCCATCGCCAATCCGGCCAACACCCGGGCGCAGGCGCTGTGCAACGGCGGCAGCTCGACCGGTCCGCACGAGCATTGGTCGCTCAAGCTCAACGGCAGCTTCTATCACCTCAACGGCGCCTATCTGTCGGGCTACCGCATCACCGCCACCGGCAGCAGTTACGACACCAACTGCAGCCGCTTCTACCTGGCCAAGAACGGGCAGAACTACTGCTCCGGCTGGTTCACCAACCCGGGCCACTGAGGGCCGCGCGTTCGGCGCCCGCGCTTCAGCCGCCCCACGGCGGCGGGGGCGCGGGCACCGGATGGGTCAGGTCGAATTCGACCCGGAACAGGCGGCCGGGGCGCGAGAGTTCGTAGACGAAGCGCTGCGCGTCGATCTCCACCGCCCATACGTTCGGCACCGAGACTTCGCGGCCGAGTTTTCGGAACATGGCCTGGCTGTAGTCGTCGGCCGGGAATTCGTAGCGGCCGGCGCCGGCGTCGCCGCGTTGATCGCCGCCGTACATCGTCAAGGCGTCGGAACTGCCGTCGCGATGACGATGATCGTGCTTGAGACGCAGCCGGCCGTCGTGCGTGCTGATCACCCAGGTGCGCGAGCGATCGTCGCCGACATGGAACGGGATGCGGATCGCATCGGCGCCGCATTCGCGCACATGCATGATCAGGGTCTTGCCGGCGAATGGGTCCTCCGCGCTCTTGGGCGTGTCGGCGACGACGCGGCCGGCATAGGCGTGGCCGCACAGCGGCCGCAGCGCGGCGAGCGGGTCGGCGGCGACGGAGCCGCTCGCGGCATTCGCGCCCGTGCCCGGATCGGCAGGCTTGGGCGTGGGCGCCGCGCAGGCCGCCACGGTGAGGATCAGCGTCGTCGCCCACAGGACGCGGCGCGCGAAATAGGAGGGCGGCAGGCGCCGGTTCGAAGGACTGGGCATGGCCACACGCTAGCCGGCGCGGCCGCGGCGGGCAATCGGGCCGGTCGCGTCCGGGTTCACGGGGCGTGCCGGATGGCCCTGGCGCCGGTCGCGCCGGGTCCCGCTGAACGCCCGCGCATTGGCGCCGGCCCGCGTTTCCATGTCTAATGCGCACTGAAGCGGGGGTACCGCGGCGGCTTGCGCCGGCGGTTGAGACAGTCCCTTCGAACCTGATGCGGTTGACACCGCCGTAGGGAAGCTTCGCAAGACCCGGCTTTGCCGCGTCTGCGCGCGCCCGCTTCGTCCCGGCTCCGTAGGAGCGAACAACAGGACGACAGTCAATGAACGCGGTGCCCTCCGAACTGATCCAGCAAGCCGACAAGCTGTCGGCAGACGTCACTCGCCCGATCCCCGGTTCGCGGAAGATCTATGTGCAAGGTTCGCCCGATGCCGCTCATGGGCATGAGGTGCGGGTGCCTATGCGCGAGATCGAACTGGCGCGCACGCCGACCATCTTCGGCGGCGAAGACAACGCGCCGCTCGCGGTCTACGACACCTCCGGCGTCTACACCGATGCCGGCGCGACCATCGACCTGGCCTCGGGCCTGGCGCCGGTGCGCGCGGCCTGGATCGCCGCGCGCGGCGATACCCAGGAGCTGACCGGCCTGTCGTCGGAATTCGGCCGCAAGCGCGAGCACGATCCGAAGCTGGCGCACGTGCGCTTCGGCAATCGTCCGCTGCCGCGCCGCGCGATCGGCGGCGCCAACGTCACCCAGATGCATTACGCGCGCCGCGGCATCGTTACGCCGGAAATGGAATACATCGCCATCCGCGAGAACCAGCGCCTGGATTCGATCCGCGAAGCGCACCTGCTCAATCAGCATCCGGGTCACACCTTCGGCGCCGATATCCAGAAGATCATCACGCCCGAATTCGTCCGCGACGAAGTCGCGCGCGGCCGCGCCATCATTCCGAACAACATCAATCACCCCGAAAGCGAGCCGATGATCATCGGCCGCAACTTCCTGACCAAGGTCAACGCCAACATCGGCAATTCCGCGGTGTCGTCCGGGATCGCGGAGGAAGTCGAGAAGCTGGTGTGGTCGATCCGCTGGGGCGCGGACACGGTCATGGACCTGTCCACCGGCAAGCACATCCACGAAACCCGTGAGTGGATCATCCGCAACTCGCCGGTGCCGATCGGCACGGTGCCGATCTATCAGGCGCTGGAAAAGGTCGATGGCCGCGCCGAAGAGCTCACCTGGGAAATCTTCCGCGACACCCTGATCGAACAGGCCGAGCAGGGCGTGGACTACTTCACCATCCACGCTGGCGTGCTGCTGCGCTACGTGCCGCTGACCGCCAAGCGCGTGACCGGCATCGTCTCGCGCGGCGGCTCGATCCTGGCCAAGTGGTGCCTGGCGCATCACAAGGAGAATTTCCTCTACACGCATTTCGAGGACATCTGCGAAATCATGAAGGCCTACGACGTGGCCTTCTCGCTCGGCGACGGTCTGCGTCCGGGCTCGATCGCCGACGCCAACGACGCGGCCCAGTTCGGCGAGCTGGAAACGCTCGGCGAGCTGACCAAGATCGCCTGGAAGCACGACGTGCAGACCATGATCGAAGGCCCCGGCCACGTGCCGATGCAGTTGATCAAGGAGAACATGGACAAGCAGCTCGAGGTCTGCGGCGAAGCGCCGTTCTACACCTTGGGGCCGCTGACCACCGACATCGCGCCGGGTTACGACCACATCACCAGCGCGATCGGCGCGGCGATGATCGGCTGGTTCGGCACCGCGATGCTGTGCTACGTCACGCCGAAGGAACACCTGGGCCTGCCGAACAAGCAGGACGTGCGCGAAGGCCTGATGGCGTACAAGATCGCCGCGCACGCGGCCGATCTGGCCAAGGGCCATCCGGGCGCGCAGGCGCGCGACAACGCGATGAGCAAGGCGCGCTTCGAGTTCCGCTGGGAGGATCAGTTCAACCTGGGCCTGGATCCGGAGCGTGCGCGCGAGTACCACGACGAAACCTTGCCGAAGGACGCGCACAAGGTCGCGCATTTCTGTTCGATGTGCGGGCCGCACTTCTGCTCGATGAAGATCACCCAGGACGTGCGCGAGTACGCGAAGGAACACGGCGTGGAAGAAGCCGCGGCGCTGGACGAGGGTATGGCCGAGAAGGCCGCCGAGTTCCGCGCGCAGGGTGCGCAGGTGTATCGCCGGGCTTGATTCGCGCCTGATTGTCGCTGGGCTGACGCCCGCGTGTTGCCTGAGAGGCGCGCGCGGGCGTTTTGTTTGGCGGGTAAAGCAAATCCCCCTCAATCCCCCTTTTTCAAAGGAGGAAGACAAGCCACTGCGGCTTGAGGTGCGCCGAGACCCGAAACCATCGCCAGATCCCACGCCCTAATCCGAAGGACTTCCCCCTTTGAAAAAGGGGGATTGAGGGGGATTTGCTCCACCCGCCCCTCTGTCCGCCGCCCCCCAAGTCCTGCAAACTTCCGCGCATGAGCGATCTGAGCTACGCCAGCCTGAAATGGCGCGCCCTCGCGCGCCGGCATCCGTCCGCCTTCCTGCTCGCGGCGCAGTTGCTGAGCATGCTGGCGTATCCGCTGTTCGAACCCGGCGGCCACGGACGCGTGGTGTTCGGCGCGTTCGGCGTGCTGGTGCTGGCGCTGGCGGTGTGGGTGGTCAATCGCAGCCCGGCGATCAAATGGATCGCGTGGCTATTGGCGGTGCCGGCGTTCGCGTTGTCGGTGCTGTCGGTGCTGATCGTCAGCCCCGGCCTGCTGGTGCTGTCCTCGGCGCTGGAAGCGGCGGTGTATTTCTACGCGGCCGGCGCGTTGATCGCCTACATGATGAGCGACCACAAGGTCACCGCCGACGAACTGTTCGCGGCCGGCGCGACCTTCACCTTGCTGGCGTGGGGCTTCGCGTACGCCTTCCTGGTCTGCCAGGCCTGGTATCCAGGCAGTTTCGTCGGCGCCGAACGGCCCGGCGAGCCGCGGACCTGGATCGAACTGCTGTTCCTGAGCTTCACCAATCTGTCCGCGGTCGGCCTGGGCGACATCCTGCCGATGAGCCCGGCGGCACGCGTGCTGACCATGTTCGAGCAGTTCGCCGGCGTGGGCTATATCGCCGCCGTGGTGTCGCGCCTGATCGGGCTGACGATGCTCCGGCATGAACGGCACTGAAACGAATCAGCGCTAATATCGCGATGGGTTACACATAAACACACGCATTTTCGTGTGTTTTGGAACGATACGTTTCAAGCCTTTAGCGCACTAAACGGCTCCTGCGACGCTCGAACAGCCTCGGCTCAGCTTCGCGGACGTTAGAATGGCGGCTAGAACAAGAAAGATCGGCGCGCTTTTCCGATCGCGCCATCGCGCTATGCCGGATATGTCAATTCGCCCTTCGTGTCGCCTATGCGTTCAGGCACATGACCGGCAGTAGGCAAGTGCGCACCATTAGCAGGATTCATGCCGCGACTCCATGAGCCATCGACGCCGCCATTGCCCGCCGAACATCTGCGGGTAGGCGATTGCGTGGTCGATATTCCCCTGCGCGAGATCCGCGCGCCCGGGGTGCGTCGGCCGCGCAGGATCACGCCCAAGTCGATGGGCGTGTTGCTCGTGCTCGTGGATCACGCCGATCGCGTGGTCAGCCGCGACGCGCTGCTGGCCGAGGTCTGGCCCGACACGCTGCCGACCGACGACGTGGTCACCCAGGCCGTCACCCAGCTGCGCAAGGCCTTCGACGAAGACCGCGGCAATCCGCGCTACATCGAGACCATCGCCAAGAACGGCTACCGCCTGTTGGCCAAGGTCGAGTGGCTGAGCCCGGAATCGACCCCGGCGCACGACGCCGAGCCGGCCGTGGACGTGGAGCTGATCGGCGCCGGCAACGGCACCGAGACGGCGCGGATCGACGAGCACGTCGATCCGGTGCCGCTGCCGGTCCAGGCGCGGCCGCGCGGCACCTGGCATTCCATACTCGGGGTGATCGCGGCGGTGGTGGTGCTGGTTGCCGGCCTGGTCTGGTGGTCGATGGCGCGACAGTCCACCGCGGCCAGCGCGGCCACGCCGTCGCTGGACCCGGCCAAGATCGCCGGCGCGGCCCGGCCGTATCGCCTGATCACCTCGATGCCGGGCTTCGAGCTCGCCCCGACCTTGTCGCCCGACGCCGCCCTGGTCGCCTACGTGGCGGTGCCCGAGGGCCAGCGCGGCACCGCGATCCTGGTCCAGACCACCGATCAGACCCCGCCGCGGCAGCTGACCCGGCCCAGCGGCCTGGCCGAGGACAGCGCCCCGTCCTGGTCGCCGGACGGCCGCTCGATCGCGTTCCTGCGGGTCGAGCCGGGCGTGTCCTGCGAAGTGCTGATGATCGCCGCCAACGGCGGCGCCGAGCGCGATATCGGCGCTTGCGATCCGCGCAGCCCGCCGACCTTCGAATGGACCCCCGACGGCCGCGGCCTGATCTTCGGCAGCATGCTCACCGCGCAGGGCCTGGTCGGCATGCGCGTGCTGGACCTGGCCAGCGGCGAATGGCGCGCGGTGCCGTATCGCTCCGGTGCCGGCAATGTCGATCTGTCGCCGCGGTTCTCGCCCGACGGCCGCTGGATTGTGTTCCTGCGCAACAACCCGCAAGGCGACTTCTGGCGGCTGCCGGCCGAGGGCGGCACCGCCGAGCGCCTGAGCCAGCTCAGCGCCGACGTGCGCGGCTGGGACTGGCTGCCCGACAGCCGCAGCATCCTGTTCGGCCGCATGATCGACGGCGATACCCGCATGTTCCGCCTGGACCTGGAAACCGGCCAGGCCCGCGACCTGGGCATCGAATCGGCGCAGGCGCCGGCGGTCGCGGCGGCGCGGCCGGCCGCGGCCTTCGTCCAGCGCAAACCGTATTTCGGCCTGTTCCGGGTCGTGCTAGGCGACAGCAGCCAGGGCGCGGTGCACGTGGTCGATCCGCTGTTCCCGTCCTCGGCGCGCGACATGCTGCCGATGGTCGCGCCGGACGGCCGCCAGATCGTGTTCTTCTCCGACCGCTCCGGCAGCAACCATCTGTGGTGGGCCGACCTGGATCAGCCCGACTCGCTGCGCATGCTGCAGGGCGTGCAGCCGGGCACGCGCTACGCCGCGTCGTGGTCGGCCGACAGCACCCGGGTCACCGTGGTGGGGCCGGACGCCGACGGCCGCAATGTGGTCTACGAAATCGTCCCGGCCAGCGGCCGGGTCAACCGCCTGCCGATTCCCGCCGGCGAGCCGGTGCAGGCGCTGCAACCGCCCGATCCGGGCCGGCTGCTGATCCTGACCAGCGTCGGCGACGGCCGCCTGCGCCTGAACCTGTTCGACCGCCGGCGCACGCCCTGGCGCCTGGCCGGCGCGATCGACGACATCTCCCAGGTCCGGGTGGACGGCGCCCGCAATCGCCTGCTGTTCACCCGCCAGACCCAGGCCGGCCTGTGGCAGTCGGACTTGGCGCTGACCCCGTCCAGCGTGCGTCGCATCGACGACGCAGAACCGGTCGCCGATCGCTACCGGCTGTGGGACGTGGCGACCGAAACCGGCGAGTTGCGTTACCTGGACCAGCAGCCGACCTGCCTGGCGATGCTGCGCCGGATCGCCTCCCCGCAGCTGCCGCCGTCGGTGCTGTGCCTGGACCAAAGCCGGCGTTCGGCCCCGAATGGATTCAGCCTGAGCCCGCGCGGCGACACCGTGTATTTGTCGCTGGCCAAGTGGGACGGCGCCGATATCGGTTACATGGATCTGCCTGAAGAGCCGAAGACGTTTGTTCCAGGCTGGCTCAACTGATTGATTCGGAAGTAAAAACCTCTTTCGGAAAAGCTTCGGTTGTGACGTCGTTCCGAATTCGTCTAACTCTCCGTCAAATTTCCGGCACCGGGTTCGTTGCTCAGGCAAATAAAAACCTCATTCCCCGCAAATGAGGTGGACCAATGGAGCAAGCATTGTGGGCCGATCGCGGACAGCTTCTGCAGCTGGACGCTCAGGATCTGTCCGTTCAGGCAAGTTGCGTCGGCGTCTCGCGACTGGGCAGCGCCCAGTTGTCCGGAACTCACTTCTCGATCTGGGTACAGCTGCGCGGCAGCTCCTGGGTCGAGGCCAAAGAGGGCAAGTTCCGCCTCAAGCGCGGTGACTGGATCGCGTTCGAGCGCGACTCCAAGCCGGTCCTGCAGGCCGACCGCTACGGCGTGTGCATCGGTCTGAACCTGACCGCCGACGCGATCAAGTCGATGGCCCGCCTGGCCGACAGCAGCCTGTACGCCGGCCGCGGCCGCATGAGCCGTCACGACGCCCGCATCGCCCTGCGCCTGTGGCGCCAGGCCCATGCCCGCGGCGGCGAGGCCGACACCGGCTTCGACATCAACGCCCTGCGCCCGATCCTGCTGCACCTGGCCGGCGTCCAGCGCGACCTGACCGCCCGCATCCAGCGTTGCCCGGGCCGCTCGCGCAGCCGCAAGCGCCAGGTGTTCGGGCGTCTGCAACGCGCCCGCCTGTACCTGGAAGGCAACTGCGACCGCGTCGTGCGCATCAGCGAGCTGGCCGAGCTGACCAGCTTCTCGAGCTGGTACTTCTCCAAGACCTTCCACAGCCTGTACGAGGAAAGCCCGCAGGCCGCTTCGGCGCGCATGCGTCTGGAGCACGCGGCGGACTTGTTGAAGAACACCTCGATGATGATCGGCGAAGTCGCGGCCGCCAGCGGTTTCGACAACTGCTGCAGCTTCGCTCGCGCTTTCCGCGCCCGCTTCGGCACCTCCGCCACGCGTTACCGCAGCGCCGCGGCCAGCGCCAAGCTCGAGTCGGCCAAGCCGGCGTTGGTGCCGATGCGCAAGCTGGCGATGGCGAGCTGAGTCCCGCGACGGCGCAAGCCGTCGGGACGAAAGCGATACGAAAGATAGATGTGGTTGTACGAAAGAAGCAGGTCGGTGAGCGCGTCGCAGGTCATCGCGGCCTGAATCACCGAAGTTGTCCGGCAAGACCGCATCACTGGCGCCCGCTGTACGCCTGCCCGATCCATTGCGCAGACGCGTGCCCGCCAGCCTCCCCCCGCGGCAGTTACACGATCCGATGAAGACCGCCGGGGTTTCGACTGCGCGCCCGCGCGCAGCGAAGCCTCGGCGCCGGTCCGGCGCAAGGCCGGGCGCGGTCGTCGCGATGGCGTGCACACACTTTCCATTCGATCCGGCTGGCGTCGGTGCAATGCCATGCGGGTTGCGCCGTCGATCGTCGCCATGTCGATCGCTGGCGGTGCCCGCATGTGCGAGCGACGCCGCATGCAGACAGATACGAGATCGATGAGCATCGCCCGCGCGTCATCGACGCGCGATTCATCGCCGAGCATTCGCATCGCGAAGAACGCGATCCACCCAAAACGCAGCGAAAACTGTGCGAGCCGATTCGGCAAAGCGTGCGAGCAGTCAATGCAAAATCCACGCGATATGTGCCGATATTCAATTGATGAATGCGCTATCGGTCAAAAATTACGCCAACACATCACATTTCAGGCGCGCTGCGCGATTCTTACTGTGACGTGACCCAGACCGCGAGGGCCGATTCGGCAAAGTCACCCGGCGTCACCCGCAAAGCAGCATCGTCACTTCGAACGTAATTTTGCAGGGCGTTTTAACACGCCCATAACGAGATTACTGGAGAGAGATAGATGAACCATCGCAGTCTGCGCCCCTCGGCGCGGTACGGCTTGCTGCCGTCCGCTATCGCCGCGGCGTTAGTGTCGGCTCTGGTCCCGGCGATTGCCGGCGCCCAGGAAGCCGACGCCTCCAATCAGGCCACCACCACCCTCGACCGCATCGAAGTCACCGGTTCGCGCATCCGTCAGGCGAATCTGGAAACCTCGCAGCCGGTCGTCACGATGACCCGCGCCGAAATCCAGAAGCAGGGTTTCACCAGCATCGCGGACATCGTCCAGAACATCACCGCTACCGGTTCGCCGGCGATCTCGCGCGCTGACGCGTTGGCGTCGGGCGAAGACGTGGGCGGCCAGTACGTCGACCTGCGCAACCTCGGTCCGCAGCGCACCCTGGTGCTGATCGACGGCAAGCGCATGGGCATCAGCTCCAGCGGCTACTCCGACCTGGCGGCGATCCCGAGCTCGATCGTCGAGCGCATCGAAGTCCTCACCGACGGCGCTTCGGCTCTGTACGGCTCCGACGCGATCGCCGGCGTGGTCAACATCATCACCCGCAAGCGTTTCGACGGCCTGGAAGGCAGCGCGTACCTGGGCCAGTACGGTCAGGGCGACGGCACGAAGGAAGTCTATAACTTCGTCATCGGTCAGACCGGTGAGCGCGGTTCGGTGACCTTGGGCGCCGAGTACAGCAAGGAAGATCCGGTGTTCGCCCGCGATCGTTCCTTCACCGCGTCGCCGCAGGGCCGCGCGCATCCGACCCCCGATCTGGGCGGTCCGGAAGGCAGCGTTCGCAGCAACGGCTGGAGCGGCATCAACCAGTGGGGCACGCTGTTCGACGCCGACGGCAACGCCTTCACGGCCAACCGCGGCACGACCAACACCAAGGACATCAACAACTTCCACCCGACCAACGGTCTGACCGATCAGGCTAACGCCAATCAGCAGATGTACCTGTCGACGGGTCTGGAGCGTCGTTCGGTGTTCGCGAACGCCGAATTCGACATCACCGACAACGTCCGCGCCAAGGCCGACGTGCTGTACACCGATCGCGAAGCGACCCAGCAGATCGCTGGTTACCCGTTCCGTTCGACCGGTTTCAGCGATCGCTATGACGGCGACCTGAGCCTGAAGGGCGACAGCGCCTTCAATCCGTTGGGCTATGACGCCAACTTCTTCCGCCGTGGCTGGGAAGTGCCGCGCCAGACCAAGTCCGAGCTGACCACCTACCGCTTCAGCGGCGGCCTGGAAGGTTCGTTCGAATTCGCCGGCAAGCCGTGGGATTGGGACGTCGGTTACCTGTACAACCAGAACAAGGGCGTCAAGACCGGCACCGGCAATCTGTTCCTGCCGAACGTCGAGAAGGCGCTGGGCCCGTCGTTCGTCGATGCCAGCGGCGTCGCGCGCTGCGGCACCGAGGCCAACCCGATCGCCGGCTGCTACGCCTGGAACCCGCTGCTGGGTCCGGACGTCAACGCCCCGGGTTCGCTGAACAACAAGGATCTGCAGAAGTTCCTGTACCTGCCGACCCACGACACCTCGACCACCAAGACCCAGGTCTACAGCCTCAACCTCAGCGGCGTGCTCGCCACGCTGCCGGCGGGCGACCTCGGCATCGCGGCGGGTTACGAGCACCGCAAGGAAGAGGCTCACTACTCGCCCGACGCGCTGCTGCAGTCGGGCCTGAGCACCGATCTGGCCGGTAGCGAAACCCAGGGCGGCTACTCGCTCGACGAGTTCTACGTCGAGTTGGCCGTGCCGGTGCTGTCGGATGTAGCCTTCGCGAAGGAACTGTCGTTCAACATCGCCGGCCGTTACTCCGACTACAACACCTTCGGCGACACCACCAACGGCAAGTTCAGCCTGAAGTGGAAGCCGATCGACGACCTGCTGATCCGCGGCACCTACGCGACGGGCTTCCGCGCCCCGACCGTGGCCGACCTGTACGGCGGTATCAGCGAGAGCTTCGACAACTACACCGACCCGTGCGACACGCTGTTCGGTTCGGCCGTGCGTAACCCGCAGGTCGCGACGCGTTGCGGCGCTGGCGGCGTTCCGGCGGGCTTCCGCCAGGTCGCTTCGGGCGGCAAGCCGGCGACCGGTCCGAACGCTCAGTCCGACAGCTCGTTCCTGTCGGGTTCGAACCCGAACCTGCTGCCGGAAACCTCGAAGTCCACCACCGTCGGTTTCGTGTACAGCCCGAGCTGGTTCAACGGCTTCGACATCAGCCTGGACTGGTGGAAGATCAAGATCGACGACGTGATCGCGGCTGAGACCGTCTCCTCGATCTTGAACAACTGCTACGTCCTGGGTATCGATTCGGCTTGCGGTCGCTTCATCCGCGACACCGATCCGGACAACCTCGGCCAAGTCGTCGGCGTGACCCGTAACCTGATCAACGCCGGCTACCAGGAAACCGCGGGTTACGACCTGGGCATCTCCTACCGCCTGGCCGACACCCGTTACGGCAACTTCGCTTTCACCTGGAAGACCACCTACGTCGATTACCTGGAATACAAGCGCGACAACGAGTCCACGACTCCGGTCGAGCAGCGTTCCAGCTGGGTCGCCGACGGCGCGAGCAACTTCCGCGTGCGTTCGAACTTCAACGCCGATTGGAGCTGGGGCGACTTCGGCGCGAGCTGGGGCATCCGCTACTACTCCGGCCTGAAGGAAGAGTGCTCGTACGATCTGAACGGCGGCGCCGAGTGCGACAAGCCGGACTATCGTTCGGCGTACAAGGGCGCGGTGCCGGTGCGTGAAGTGGGCGCCAACACCTTCCACGACGTGCAGGTCCGCTACAACACCCCGTGGAACGCCACGGTCTCGCTGGGCGCGAACAACGTGTTCGACCACATCGGCCAGACCATGTACAGCCAGCCGAACAGCAGCTTCAGCTACAACGGCAGCTTCGACATCGGCCGCTTCGTGTACATGAAGTACACCCAGCGCTTCTGATAAGAAGTCAGGCAGTACCGCAATACGACTACGGCCCCGAAAGGGGCCGTAGTTTTTTTTGTTCGGGATTGGGGATTGGGGCTACTGGGAGCCCGGCCAAGACAGTTACCACTGAAACTTAAAACTGACGGTTCAGTCACGTCTTTATGAACAGATTCAGCAGATTCAGCGAATGCCGCGGTGCAGCATGTTTGTGACGGAATTGGCAAATACAGTCTTTACGCGGCCATGTCTGTCGCGAGCCAATACCTGAAGGTACTAGCCAATGAAGTCATCGTTTCGTGTTGCGTTGTTGTGCGGCGCCGTCGTATCCGCGCTCGGTGTTTCTTCCGCAGCGTTCGCCGGCGGACGTCCGGATCTGGTCCTCGCCGGACTCAAGGCCGGCCGTGCTCATCAGGCGGATGAGCTGCTGGTCAAGTACCGCGATGGCACCAGCGCCGTCCAGCAATCCTCCGCGCGGCAGGCCTTCGGCCTGCAGAAGCTGGAGACGCTTCGCGCCGGCAACGCCAAGCGCGGCGAGCTGGCGCTGATGCGCGTTCCGGCCGGCCGCGATCTGGCGGCGACGCTGTATGAGCTCAGCCAGAATCCGAACGTCGAATACGCCGAACCCAACTGGCAGTACCAGCATCAGACCGCCTCGAACGACACCTACTACACCAACGGCTCGTTGTGGGGCATGTACGGCTCGAACTCGACTCCGGCCAACCAGTACGGCTCGCAAGCCGCGGTGGCCTGGGCCGGCGGCCATACCGACTGCGGCAACACCGTCGTGGGCATCATCGACGAAGGCTACATGTACTCGCACCCGGACCTGGCCGCGAACGCGTGGACCAATCCCTACGATCCGGTCGACGGCATCGACAACGACGGCAACGGCTACGTCGATGACGTGCACGGCTGGGATTTCGAAGGCAACGACAACGAAGTCTTCGACGGCGCGGGCGACGATCACGGCACCCACGTCGCCGGCACCATCGCCGGCGCGGGCGGCAACGGCCAGGGCGTGGCGGGCGTGTGCTGGAGCGGCGTCAAGCTGATCAGCGGCAAGTTCCTGGGACGGCGCAGCGGCACCACCGCCAATGCGGTCAAGGCGATCGACTACTTCAACGATCTCAAGTCGCGCCATGGCCTGAACATCGTCGCGACCAACAACTCCTGGGGCGGCGGTCCGTTCTCGCAGGCGCTGCAGGATGCCATCGGCCGGGCCAACACCGCCGGTATTCTGTTCGTGGTCGCCGCGGGCAATTCGGGCGTGAACTGCGAGAGCTCGGACTGCTATCCGGCCGAGTATCCGAACCCGAACGTGCTTTCGGTCACCGCGCTGCGGTCCGACGGCTCGCAGATCTACAGCTACGGTTCGACCACCATCGACATCGGCGCGCCGGGCTATGGCATCTGGTCTACGGTGCCGGTGTCTTCGAAGGGCCAGATCGTGCCGAGCTACGCCAGCTACAACGGCACCTCGATGGCGACTCCGCATGTCACCGGGGCGGTGGCGCTGTACGCGTCCTCGCATCCCGGCGCGACCGCGGCCGACATCAAGAGCGCGATCATGAGTTCGGCGATCGCGACGCCTTCGCTGAGCGGGAAGACCGTCTCCGGCGGCCGTCTGAATGCCAGCGGCTTCTGAGCCTGGATCTCGCGTTTCGTTGAATTTTGAGGATTGCACGATGAAGAAGATCGTTCTGATGCCCGCCATCGCGGGCGGCATGGTCCTGGCCGGCGCACTGGCTTCGGTCACGGCCGCGCCGCCGGCGGACCGGGCCAGCCCCCTGCGCGTGGGCCTGATGGCCGTGGCCGATCCGGCCGGCGGCTTCCAAGGCCAGGTCGAAGTCAGCATCACCAATACCAGCCGCCACACCGCGCGCGTACCCAAGTGGCAATTGCCGTCGAACCTGGTCGAATCCAAGCTGTTCCAGATCAGCCGCGACGGCGTCGCGGTGGCCTATCAGGGCCCGATGATCAAGCGCGGTCTGCCGCAGGCGGAAGATTTCGCGATCCTGCGCGCGGGCGAAACTTTGCGCAGCGTCGTCGATTTGTCCAAGGCCTATGACTTCAGCCAAAGCGGCGAATACGTCGTCGCCTTGAACTCGGTTCTGCAGTTCGCTTCCTTGTCCGACGGCACCATGCTGCGTCAAGGCAACGGCCTGCCGCAGATCGCCAAGAGCGCACCGCTGAGCCTGTGGGTCGCCGGCAAGGGCCAGGGCGCCAGCACGCAAGGCAAGCCGAGCGGCGGCGGCAGTTCCGTGGTCGGCGGCGTGTCGTACAAGAGCTGCAGCGCCACGCAGATCGACAGCATCGGCAGCGCGGTAACCGCCGCGCGCGGTTACGCGGAAAACGCCAAGGGTTATCTCAACGCCGGTACCGTCGGCCCGCGCTACACGACCTGGTTCGGCGCCTACACCTCGGCGCGTTATTCGACGGCGAGCCAGCACTTCGTCGCCATCGACGCGGCGCTGGATCAAAGCAACGGCGAAGTCACGGTGAACTGCGGCTGCAATCAGAAGTACTACGCGTACGTCTATCCGAATCAGCCCTACGAGATTTACGTTTGCCGCGCCTTCTGGACCGCGCCGCTGACCGGCACCGATTCCAAGGCCGGCACCTTGATCCACGAGACCAGTCACTTCACCGCGGTCGCCGGCACGGACGATCATGTGTATGGCCAGTCCGGGGCCAAGAACCTGGCGATCACCGATCCGGCCAGCGCCGTGGACAACGCCGACAGTCACGAGTACTTCGCCGAAAACACGCCTTCGCAAAACTAAACCGTCGCTGTCGGGAAACTAAACCCTCGCTGTCGGGCCCCGGGGCGACCCGGGGCCTTTGCGTTTGCAAGCCCGGCGGCGTCATCCGGGCCCGGCGCTTCGCGCTAAGATCGGGCACAGGGTTGAACTTCAAGCATGGACGCGGGCGCCTGCGGGCATCGGCGCGGTTTTTCGCATGTCCTGGACCACACGCACCACGACGAGGTGTCACGATGAAACTTCTAAAGCGCTCCGCGCTCACTGCGCTGCTTGGCCTGAGCCTGATGGCGACGGCGCAAGCGCAAACCGTCGGCTACAACATACGCACCGGCGATGTCTGGGTGGATACGCGCCTGGGCGAGATCAACGATTACGGACGGCGCTATCCGGAACCCTTCGTCGATGAGATCAGCGGCTACTACGGTGCGCCGCGCTCTTACGTCGAAGAATTGTTGCAGCGCCGGCGTTGGGCCCCGGGCGATGTCTACTACGCTTGCGCGCTGGCGCGCTCACTCGGCGTGCCTTGCCAGAACGTGGTCCGCGAATACGACCGCAATCCGGGGCAGGGCTGGGGCGCGGTCGCGCAACGCATGGGCATCAAGCCCGGCTCGCCCGCGTTCCACGCGCTCAAGCGCGGCGCGGTGACCACGTACGATCGCTGGGGCTATCCGATCCGGGTCGATCAATCCGTGCACGTGAACTGGGCCGATCACGGCCCCGGCAAGGGCAAGGGCCACTCGAAAGGACCGGGCGGGTCCAAGCACGATTCGTATCGCTCCGACCATCCTTCGTCGAAAGGCCATGGAAAGGGCGGATCGAAGGGCGATGATTTCCGTGGCAATGAAAAGGGGCACGGAAACGGTAAGGGACACGGCAACGACAAGGGAAATGGCAAAGGAAACGGCAAGGGAAACGGTAAAGGCCATTGAGCCGCTGAGTATTCGCATGCGGGCGCTGCCCGCATGCGGTCTGGGATGAATCGTTTACGCCGCCTCGCCAAACCCGCGGATCGAACTGCCCCCTCCTGATCCGAGGGGGCAGTGTTCAAACAGGGAAACGATTAAGGCGAGAAGTAGGACGAAATGCTCGACCACACCCCATCCAGGCGCGAGTACGAGTCCGGCTTGTCCGGGCCCAGCGATCCCTTTTTCCTGCACGCCGAGTAGCCGCCGTACAGGCCGCCGCGCAGTTGGTAGTCGCCGGAGCTGTTGATCGTAAACAGCCCGGAACCCGACGAACCGCCTTCGGTCACGCCCGCATTCCAGACCACCTGGGTGAGCGGCGTCTTGCCGTCGAGCGTCGTCGACAAGCCTTTCACCGTGCCCAGCGAGTACTTCTTGAGATCGCCGGCGGGGTGGTGGATGCCTTCGATCGAAGTTCCGGTGGCGGCGATGGCCGCGCTGTTCCAGCCGGCGTAGAGCGCGCCCGTCGGCGGCGCGCTCTTCAGCTCCAGCAGCGAGGTGTCGCGAGTGGTGTCGGCATGGCGCAGATAGGCGCCGCCGGACAAGGTGACCGCGCCCGGATTGGCGGTGTCGTTATTGCAAGCGGTGGCGTCGAAGAACCAATAGGTCTGCAGCGTGTCGGCGACCGTCTGCGTGCTGATGCAGTGCGCCGCGGTCCAGAACAGATTCCGCTTCGGCGAGTTGCTGTTGTTGAGCAGCGTTCCCGAACACAGATAGGACCCCGCGCTGGTGGTGAAGACCATCCGCGCCACCGCCTTGCTCGTATCGAGAAAGCTGGCGCTCGGATTGACGCGGCAGACGATGTCCTGTTCGCAGGCCTGGCTTGCGCCCACGCCGGAGGCCTTGGCGAACTCGCGCGAACTGCCGGCCGGATCGATATCCAGATGCGACAGCTGCGGCACGCTCAGCGAGAAAGCATCGGGCCGTTGACCGGCGGCCAGGACGATTTCGACGGTGATCGTGTCGCCCGCGACTACCGCCGACCAACCCGGCGCCTTGCCGGAGAACGCGCCGCCGTCCTGAGCGAAGACGCGCCCGTCGCTGCCGGCGAAGCGGAACGTGACCGCCGAGGCGGCGGCTTTGCCGGTCGCCCGCAATTGCAGGCCGGCCCGCAGCGCGACCGCGTTGGTGGAGGTCAGAGTGAAACGCGCGCCGCGCGAACCGTCGGCCAGCGTCTCCCAGTCCAGGCCTCCCAGGTCGATGCGGCTGCGGCCGACGTTGCGGGTGAAGCCGACCTCAAGCGGGGTGCCGTTCTTGACCTGATCGGCGCGACGGCCTCGGATCGCGGTGAGCGCGGCTTGTTCCGGCAGGCCCAGATCGACCGCCCGGATGGCCTTCGACTTGCTGCCTGTGGCGAACTCGACGCCCCCCAGAGCCTTGGCCGAGGGCGCCGCGGTGACGGGAGCGGGCCCCATTTCTTCCGCCGAGACGAGAGTCGTGAAACCCGACAATCCGGCGAGCAAGGCAAGCGACAGCGCGTTCTTTGCGATCATGGGCATGGATTCCTGAGTGCGGTGGGTAAGCCGATAGCCCCATCGAAGCGGGAGAGGGGCAGTAGTTGTAACGCCGCCCACTCGCGGTCTCCCTACCCACACGATGTGGACAGAAAGCGCCCTCGGTGTGTTCGACCGTGAGACCGGTCTCAATTCGCAAGTCGCCCAAGCCGCGAGGCTATCGGCGCCAATGCCGGCTTCGGCGCGGGGCAAAAAAAAGGCCGCCCATCGGGGCGGCCTTTTTTGCATCCGGTCGTGCGATGCGGCGAATCGATCAGAAGTTCGGCTTGTCGGCCTCGGCCGCGTAGCGCTGGATCGACTCCACAAGAATCTTCTTGGCTTCCTCGGCGTTGCCCCAACCGTCGAGCTTCACCCACTTGCCCTTCTCCAGGTCCTTGTAGTGCTCGAAGAAGTGGCCGATGCGCTCGAGCCAGTGCGGGCTGACCTGGTCGATGTCGTTGATGTGGCTGTAACCGGCGAAGACCTTGTCCACCGGTACGGCCAGGATCTTTTCGTCGCTGCCGGCCTCATCGACCATGCGCAGCACGCCGACCGGGCGGCAGCGGATCACCGAGCCGGGGATCAGCGGCAGCGGCAGCACCACCAGCACGTCGGCCGGGTCGCCGTCGCCGCAGACGGTGTGCGGCACGTAGCCGTAGTTGCAGGGGTAGCGCATCGGGGTCGAGAGGATGCGGTCGACGAAGATCGCGCCGGAGGCCTTATCGACCTCGTACTTGACCGGCTCGGCGTCCTTCGGGATTTCGATGATGACGTTGAGCTCGTGCGGCGGGTTCTTGCCGGTGGGAACGAGGTCCAGACCCATGTGTGCTCCGACTGCTGAGGCCCGCGCAGGTGCGGGCCGGATGAAAGAAAGGGGTGCGCCATTCTACGCGGCCGGCTGTTGCATTGCAGCACGAGGGGCAGGGCGGATCGGTGCGTCCCCGCTCGGCGCGTAAACGTCCAATCGGCGGCAAAGCCCGGCCTTCGTGCGGCGATCGGCGGCGAAACGCGCGATCGAGCGCCGAGGTCCGACGGCACCTGGGGAGGCGTCCAAAAAACGCAAATCCGCCGTCCAACGCCTGCGCGGCCGCCGGCTTGCCGGTTGCCGGCCCGGCTGTCTATCCTCGATTTAGATCGATATAAATCCGGGGGCGGCGATGCAGTGGTGGGGGCATGTCCAGCAGGAATTGGTCGGCTTTTTCGGCCTGGGCGCATTGCTGGAGCTGTTGGCCGAGCGCGGCTACCGGGCCCTGCTCAGCGCCGACGGCGCGGCGGCGCTGCTGTATCCGGTGATCCCGGTCCTGCTGGTCTATGAGCTGCTGCGCACCATCGCCCATCGCCAGTTCAAGCTTGAGGACTACAAGCTCCCGTTCCTGACCATGCTGGCCAACCGGCTGATCTCGGCGTTCCTGACCTTCGGCGTGGTCACCCTGTGCATCGGCCTGCTGCAGCCGTACGCGCCGTTTCAGGTCGGCATCAGCGTGCCGGGCCTGATCTACGGCTATCTGGTCTGGGAGTTCGCGCACTTCGTCTACCACTACCTCGCGCACAAGGTGCGGCTGCTGTGGTGTCTGCATTCGACTCATCACGCGCCGGTGGCGATGAATCTGTCCGTCAACTACGCGCACTTGTTCCTGGAGGCGCCGTACGCGGACCTGGTACGCACCAGCATCTGCATCCTGGCCGGGGTGGAGCCGCCGCTGTTGCTGCTGATCATGTTCATCGACGGCCTGTGGGGGCAGTTCATCCATCTGGGCGAACACGCGCTCAAGGACGGACGCCTGGGGTTCCTGCACCGGATCATCCTCACGCCCGCGCATCACCGCGTGCATCACGCGCGCAACGTGGTCTACATGGACACCAACTTCTGCAATCTGCTCAACGTCTGGGACCGCGTGTTTCGCACCTACCAGCCGCAGCGCGAAGACGTGCGCATCGAATACGGCATCACCCGGCCGATGAAGCCCGGCAGTTTTCTCGACGCTTACCTGGGCGAGTTCCATGCCTTGGGGCGCGATATCGCCAAAGCGCCGGGATTGAAGAACAAGTTGCTGTATCTGGTGATGCCGCCGGGTTGGAGCCACGACGGCGACCACAAGACGGCCGAGGCGAGCAAACGTGCGTGGCTGGCGCAACAGAGGGCATCGGTATGACGCGTTGGTGCGGGTGGGGCGTGGCGGTGAGTCTGGTTTTGCTTGGGTCGTCGGCGCAGGCCTTGGAACCTGCGCGGGTTAACTTGGCTCTGAAGCGTCCGACCACGGGCTCGACGATCTGCAAGCCCGGCGAGGAAGCGGAGAAAGCGGTCAACGGTTTGCTCGCCAGCAAGACCCACGACAAGTTCTGCTCGCTGGAACGGCCGGCGTGGCTGCAGGTGGATCTGCAATCGCTGCGCACGTTGCACGGCTTCACGGTCAAGCATGCGCAGGCCGGCGCGGAACCGGCATCGATGAACACCCGCGCGTTCGCCCTGTCGGTGTCGCCCGACGGCGCGAGGTGGCGGCAAGTGGTGAAGATCGACGACAACGTCGAAGGCGTCAGCACCCATCGCATCGCACCGATGCAGGCGCGCTACGTGCGCCTGGAGGTGAGCCAACCCGCGCAGGACCCGGCCGATCCGGCCACGCGGATCTACGAACTGGAAGTCTGGTAACCCGCGCCAGCGGCCCGCGCCGGCCGCGGGCCGACCCTGGTGCCGACCCTGGTGCCGACCCTAGCTTGGGTACGCCCTAGCTTGGATGCGGCCATACGTCTGCGTATCTATGGAGGCTCGAACTCCGTCCATCGCAGGTCCGACATGTCCGTACAGCTCGATGCCACCCGTCCCGCGCCGCCCCCGGCCGACAGCTACTGGGACAACCCGGCCGCCAACGACCCGAGCCGTCTGCTCGACCCGCAGCCACAGGTGACCGCCGATCCGGCCGCCTTGCTGGCGCCGGCGCAAAGCGCGGCGACGGGCGATGCGGTCCGCATCGAAGGCACCGACACCAATCCGCAGCAGCGCAGCCAGGGCAGCACGCCCGACGGCAAGACCGTCCAGATCGATCCGCTGCATCAAGGCGCCGAAGTCTCGATCGCGCGCGAGCAGACCCTGGCCGATGCCGGCGGCGGCCGCACCTACGTCAGCACCGACCAGGTGGTGCTGAGCACCGGCGCGAAAAACGACGACGTGCAGATCACCCAGCGCGACGACGGCACCCTGGATGTCGGCGTCAACGGCGAGAAGTACGAAGTGCGCCTGGGCGAAAACCAGGAACTCACCATCCGCAGCGGCGCCGGCAACGACACCATCAACGTCGCCTCCAACGTCAAGGTCAACATCGTCGTCGATGGCGGCGCGGGCGACGACAAGATCGCCACCGGCGCCGGCGCCGATCGCATCGACGGCGGCCTGGGCAACGACGACATCAGCACCGGCGCCGGCCGCGACGATGTGTTCGGCAACAGCGGCGACGATCGTCTCGACGCCGGCAGCGGCGACGACGTGGTGTACGGCGGCGACGGCGTCGATCGCCTGGCCGGCGGCGACGGCGTGGACTTCCTCGAAGGCGGCAAGGGCAACGACGCGCTCGACGGCGGCGCCGGCAAGGACATGCTGTCCGGCGGCCTGGACGACGACACCTTGCGCGGCGGCGAAGGCGACGACGCGGTCTATACCGGCGCGGGCAAGGACACGGTCGATAACCAGTCCGGCACCGACACCGTCTATGCGCAGACCGCCGCCGATCTGATCAATGCCGCCGGCGGCGCCAGGAACACGGTGATCAACGTCGAGATCAGCTCCAGCAAGGGCGTGAGCATCGAAGGCTCGGATGCGTTCAAGCAGCGCGTCGGCGCCGAGATCGACTTCCTGCGCAGCTCGCCGAACGGGCAGCAGATGCTGGCCGAATTCGACAAGGCCGCCGCGCGCGGCAACACCGTGACCATCAAGGAACTGGCCAACGAGCAGAACGGCTACGCCCAGACCTTCAGCAACGACGCCGACATCGTCAACGGCAAGCCGGGCAAGGGCGGCGACGTGCAGATCAGCTACAACCCCTCGTTCCACATGGCCGAATTCCCGGCGCCGGTGGTGGTGCTGTATCACGAGATGTCGCATTCCTATAACGGCGTCAACGGCAGCTTCCAGCCGGGCACCTATCGCGGCACCGGTCCGGACGACGGCCGGGTGCCCAATGCCGAACGTCAGGCGGTGGGCCTGGAAACCAGCGCGCCGGCCTACGACTTCGACGGCGATCCCGGCACGCCCAAGACCACGGCCAATCCCGATCATCTGACCGAGAACGGCTTGCGCGGCGAACTCGGCTTGCCGGACCGGCCGAGCTATTCGCTCTGAATATCGCTGCCACTGCGGTTAGGTTAGGGGAGCCTGAAGGCAGCCCGCGTTCACCGCGGGCTGCCTTCGCTTTGTTTAGATTGCCGCGAGATCTTTTGTAGGAGCGGCTTCAGCCCCGATGCTTTCCTTTCAGATCGCTGCATCGGACCGGACGGCATCGGGGCTGAAGCCCCTCTCACAAAAAAAACCACACCTCTAGTACCGTTCCCTTATCCGAGTCGCGGTATGAAATTCAAAAAATCTGCTGCCCGTTTCCCCATCGCGTTGCTGGCCATAGCCGCGGCAGCGTCGTCTCCCTGTTTCGCCGCGGAGCCCGGCCGGACCATGTCTGCTTCCACCCATGCCTCATCGGCCGCAGCGGCGAAAACCCAGGTGCAAGGGCAGGACGCCGAGCTGGCCGCGTCCTTCGCCTACGATCCGGCCAAGCGCGTACTGCGGGTGGATTACCGATTGCGCAACACCGGCGCGCGGGCGTTGGCGGTGTTCGATCGCGGCGATCGCCATGCGCTCGCGAGCGGCCGGCAGAAAGCCGGCGCGATCGCCGCACCGACATTGCGCAACGTCGGTGACGACGTCGTGCTCGAACACATTGCCCTGCCGTTGCCGCGCCCGGCGCCGGTATCGCCGCCCACGCCGCTGGCGGCGAAGCTCGCGGCCGGCGCGCAATCCAACGGGCATTTCGAATTCGCATTGCCCGGCCTGCAGGCGCCGAAGCGATTGCGCTGGTGCCTGGGCGTGGCCGCATTCGCCGAGGCCGACTTCAACTCGCCCGAGCAGGTCGGCGACGTCGAAATCTGGCGCGCGTCGTTCGCCGTGGCCGAACGTCAGCAAACGCTGTGCACGCCTTGGTTCGATGTCGCGCGCATGGCTTTTGAATCCTGAAGCCCGCAAGGACGCCGCGCCTTGCGACAGGCGCGGAGCGTGAGCGCAGCGGCTGCGCTCACGCATAGTCCGAGCGATCGGCCACGATCGCTTACGGAAGCAGTTGCGAAAGTTCGGCCTCGCTGAAGCCGATATCGCTGTGTTCGCCGCGGTCGGCGATGATCTTCTTCGCGATCAACTCGTTGGCCGGCGCCAGCGTGGTGAAGTGGGTCGCGCGCGGGATCAGGAAATACTTCGCCTGCGGGCTTTGATTGAGTTTGCGCAACAGCAGCAGGTCTTCGGTGTTGGCGTCGTGGTCGCCTTCGAATACGAACACCGGGCTGCGGATCGACGCGGTCCAATGCACCGGCGAGCGCAGGCGGATCGCCGCTTCGTTGTCCAGCGCCACCGGCAGCATGCCTTCGCCGTAACCGGACACGTCCGCGACCGGGCCGAAGGCGAATGCGCCGCGGAAACGCGGGTCGGTTTCGGCGACCAACAGCACCAGGGTGCCGCCAGTGCTGTGCCCGCCCAGGTAGATGCGCTTGGGATCGACGAAATCGAGCTTGGCCAGATAATCGGCCGCGGCCAGGATGTCCTGCACCTCGCCGTAGAACGCTTCGCGCACGCCGGGATTGTCGTTGCCGCCGCGCAGCGAGGGATACATCGTCACCACGCCGGCCTGGCGGAACGCCATCGCGCTTTGATCGTTGTCGCGCGACTGCGGCGTCCACGAGTCGCCGATGGTGTTGGAGTCGCCGCCGCTGATCCAGATGATCGCCGGATGCTTGCCCGGCTGCGCGGGGCGCGGACTCAGATAGGCGGCCAGTTCGCCGGCCGCGGACGGATAGCGCACCAGATCGAGCGTGCCCTGCGGCGGCACCGGCACCTGCGTGCCGTCGCGTTGCTGGCGGATCAGTTGCGGATCGACCGAGGCGCGCGCCTGGCTGAGGGTTTTCGCTTCCGCGTCTGCGTTCGAAGCCGTGCCCGGCGGGTTCGCGTCGACGCCGGAGCGCGCGCAACCGCCGGCGATCAGCGCGAGCATCAGCAGCCATCCATAGTTCGTTTTCATCGTGTCCTTCCTGTGAGTCCCGTGGTGAATGCGGGTGTTGAGCCTGAATGGTTCGGCGCAATCATAGCCACAACCCGCGCATGCCTCGGAATCTGTTGCAGGAGAGGCTTCAGCCCCCAATGCTTTTCTTTCAGATGGCGGTGCCGGGTCGAAAAGCATCGGGGCTAAAGCTCCCTCCCACCACAGTTGTCTCCCACCGCAACGCCAAAAACGAAAACGGCGGCCGAAGCCGCCGTCGTCGTATGCAGCCTGCGCTGCCGGTGTTACTCGACGGTGATCTCGACCCGCCGCGCTTCCTTGGCGTCGCCGCCGCCGGTAGCGATCGCCGGCTTGTCGAGGACGATGCGGTCGGCCGCGATACCCTGCGATTCCAGCCACTGCTGCACCGCCTGCGCACGCTTCTTGGCCAGCTCCGCGTTGGTCGCGGCGGTGCCGGTTTCGTCGTGGAAGCCGGAGATGCGCGCCTTGGTGCTGGCGTCGTCCTTGAGCGCGGCGACCACGCCGGCCAGATCGGCTTCGGCATTGGCCGGAGGCTGCGACTTGCCGACCTCGAAGTAGAGCTTGGCGCTGCGCTGCGGCGAGGCGGCGTCGCTGCCGCTTGTGTTCGCATCATCGCTCGCGGCGGACGAAGCGGCCGCATCGGCGGCCGGAGCTTCGGCGGCGGGCTCGCCGCCTACGCCGGATCCGCCCGAACTGTCGGCCGGCGCGGTCAGCGCCGGCATCGGCTGCGGGACTCCGGCATCGGACGCGTTAAGACCGCCGACCGGCAACAGCGGCACCAGCAGCAGCGCGACGATGTTGATGATCTTGATCAGCGGATTGATCGCCGGGCCGGCGGTGTCCTTGTACGGGTCGCCGACGGTGTCGCCGGTGACCGCGGCCTTGTGCGCTTCCGAACCCTTGCCGCCGTGATGGCCGTCCTCGATGTACTTCTTGGCGTTGTCCCAGGCGCCGCCGCCGGTGGTCATCGAGATGGCGACGAAGATGCCGGTGACGATGGTGCCGATCAACAGGCCGCCGAGCGCTTTCGGTCCCAGCAGCAGGCCGATCACCACCGGCACCGCGACCGGCAGCAGCGAGGGCACGATCATTTCCTTGATCGCCGACTTGGTCAGCATGTCCACGGCTTTGTCGTACTGCGGCTTGCCGGTGCCTTCCATGATCCCGGGAATGTCGCGGAACTGACGCCGCACTTCCTCGACCACCGCGCCGGCCGCGCGGCCGACGGCTTCCATCGCCATCGCGCCGAACAGGTACGGAATCAGGCCGCCGATCAACAGGCCGATGATCACCATGTGGTCGGACAGATCGAAGTTGAACACCACGCCCGGATGCGCAGCCTGCAGGTTATGCGTGTAATCGGCGAACAACACCAGCGCGGCCAGTGCGGCCGAACCGATCGCATAGCCCTTGGTCACCGCCTTGGTGGTGTTGCCGACCGCGTCCAGCGGGTCGGTGATGGCGCGGATTTCCGGCGGAAGTTCGGCCATCTCGGCGATGCCGCCGGCGTTGTCGGTGATCGGGCCGTAGGCGTCCAGCGCCACGATCATGCCGGCCATCGACAGCATCGAGGTCGCGGCGATGGCGATGCCGTAAAGGCCAGCGAGGTAGTGCGAACTCCAGATCGCCACGCATACCGCGATCACCGGCAGCGCGGTCGATTTCATCGACACGCCCAGGCCGGCGATGATGTTGGTGCCGTGACCGGTGGTGGAGGCCTGCGCGACATGCTTGACCGGCGCGTACTGAGTGCCGGTGTAGTACTCGGTGATCCACACGATCACGCCGGTGAGGATCAGGCCGATCAGCGCGCAGCCGTAGACGTTCATCGCGCCGAAGCTGGAATCGCGCATCAGCTCGGTGGTGATCGGATAGAACGCGATCGCCGCCAGCACCGCCGAGACGATCACGCCCTTGTACAGCGCGCCCATGATCGAGCCGCCGGTCTTCACCTTGACGAAGAACGCGCCGATGATCGAAGCGATGATCGACACGCCGCCGAGCACCAGCGGATACAGCACGCCGTTGCCGCCGACTTCGCCGGCCATCAGCGAGCCCAGCAGCATGGTCGCGATCACCGTCACCGCGTAGGTTTCGAACAAGTCCGCGGCCATGCCGGCGCAGTCGCCGACGTTGTCGCCGACGTTGTCGGCGATCACCGCGGGGTTGCGCGGGTCATCCTCGGGAATGCCGGCTTCGACCTTGCCGACCAGGTCGGCGCCGACATCGGCGCCCTTGGTGAAGATGCCGCCGCCCAGTCGGGCGAAGATCGAGATCAGCGAGGAACCGAACGCCAGGCCGACCAGCGCGTGCAGGGCTTTCTCGCCGCTGACGCCCATCTTGGCCAGCACCAGCCAGTACCCGGCCACGCCCAGCAGGCCCAGGCCGACCACCAGCATGCCGGTGATGGCGCCGCCGCGGAACGCCACGTCCATCGCCGGGCCCATGCCCTTGCGCGCGGCTTCGGCGGTGCGCACGTTGGCGCGCACCGATACGTTCATGCCGATGTAGCCGGCCGCGCCCGACAGCACCGCGCCGATCAGGAAACCGATCGCGGTATGCCAGTTGAGGAAGATGCCGATCAGTACGAACAACACCGCGCCGGCGATGGCGATGGTGGTGTATTGACGATTGAGATAGGCGCGTGCGCCTTCCTGGATCGCGCCGGCGATCTCCTGCATGCGTGCGTTGCCGGCGGGTTGAGCGCTGATCCAGCGCGCGGACACGATGCCGTAAAGGATCGCGATGACGGCGCAGCCTAGCGCCAGAATCAAACCGTACTGCTCCAGCATGAACCCCTCCCCGAGTTAGAAAGTGGACATCACAGGACAACGGATCGAGTTGTAAGCCGCGAATTCGCTCGTTGGCCGATGCGCCGTGGAATCGCGTCCCGCGCGCTGCGCGTGCTGCATTGCAGCGACGCCGTGCTGCGAACACGGCGTGGGCCGACTATGGCATAGGCACTGGGCCGACGAAACCACGCGCCGTTGACGCGCCGGGGCCGCGGAGACATTCGAGGCGGGCTTGCGACCCGTGTCACGGAACCCATCGAGTTTGTTCCCGACTCGATCCCGGCGCGGGCTTGACCTGCGTCCATAGGCGGGAGTCATTCGAGGCTGAATGCGTGGCCGGGGCGAGGCCGCGCGCACGTTCGCGCGGCCGGCCGCGCGAACGTGCGCACCGCTGTTTGCCCGCGCATGACGGGCCGGTTTGACACTGCCGCGGCACGCGGCTTAGATCGCAGCGCGTGCCGCAAGGTCATGGAATCGCCACGACCGGCGCGGCGCGCGCCGCGGATCGCTGCATCCGCGGCCGAGAGCCGGGCGCCGAGTCGCGAATCGATCCGGGGCCCGCGCGCTTGAAGTGCAGGAAAGGATGTTCCGTCGAACTTCAAACGATTGGGGAGAAACGAATGAGCAAGAAGCTGATCGCAGGTTGCGTGTTTTTGTTCGGCATGGGCCTGGGCGTGACCGCCTTCGCCGGTAGCGCGAACATCACCGAGGAAATGGCCGCGTGCTTGGCCGAGTGCAAGCTCACCAACACACACGCGTACTGCTGGGCCTGCTGCGTGCAGAAGCAGTGCCCGGTGATCGACTGAGCCGAGCGTGCCGGCGGCCGTAACGCGGCCGCCGGCTTTCGCCGCGCCCGCCGGATATACCCCGGATGCGCGGCTGGCAACGATAAGGAGTCCTCATGCGCAGGAAATGGATCGTCGCTTGTCTCTTCGTTTTCGGCCTGGGCGTGGGCATGTCGGCCGTGGCCGTGCCCCAGGCCGGCACCGGCTGCATCGCCAGTTGCCGGGCTACCGGAGCATCGCTGGCGTATTGCCAGCAGTGTTGCGCCATCGGCGTGTGCCCGGTCTGACCGGTCGCCCATCGTGGTATCGCGCGTGTCGGCGGCGCGATCGTCGCCGATGCGCAACACGGCGCGCCGCCGCGCGAACGCCCGCGCGGCCGGGGTGAAGTGACGGTTCAGCCGCTGCGTGCGAGGCTGCGTCGGCCTTGCGAACCGGAGCCGACGATGCGTTACGTCCCCGTCCTAGTCAGTGTCAGCCTGTTCAGCGCCCTGGCGTTGAACGCCGCCCCGGTGTCCGCCGCCGATCCGGCGCCCGAGATCAAGCGCGATGCCGCCGTGCCGGCCCAGCCGGTCGGCGAGGTGCGCACGCTGCGGCAGATTCCCGAAGCCTGCGCGCGCCTTGAGGGCGCGTTCACCGGCCAGGCCGCGCAGCCGTACAAATTCGCGGTCGTGCGCACCAGCCCGAATTGCCAGCCGCGCGCGCGTTTCGTCGATGCGGCCAAGGCCCAGCCCTCGGTGGCCGGCGGCTGG
Organism: Lysobacter gummosus; assembly: GCF_001442805.1. Taxonomy (NCBI): domain Bacteria; kingdom Pseudomonadati; phylum Pseudomonadota; class Gammaproteobacteria; order Lysobacterales; family Lysobacteraceae; genus Lysobacter; species Lysobacter gummosus. The sequence goes on from NZ_CP011131.1 coordinate 1,002,581, forward strand.
TTGTTCAACGATCTGATCCGGGTTTCCAACGCGGCCTGCACGCAGCAACAGGCGGTGGTGCGGATCTGGCGCAAGCCGGCCGCGATCGCGCCGCCGACGCTGGACGCGCAGGGCAAGTCGCGTCTGTACCTGCAGGAAGAAAAAGAAAAGGCCGCGGCCAGCAAACTGGCGGCGGTGCCGATGTTCGCCGCGTCGATGACGGTGGAAGGCAAGGCCTGCGGCGGCTGAGCGCGGCGGTTTCCAACTTCGATAAAGCAAGAGGGCCGCTTTCGCGGCCCTCTGCGTTTCCAGCGCGAGCGTCGGCTTACTTGACGCCGACGCAATCCTTGAGTTCGACCACGAAGTCGGTGTCGTTGTACTCATCGAAGGTGCCGGTGAGCTGGATCCGGTCGTTGGCGCGCAAGGTCAGCGCATAGGCCTTCTGGTTGGGCTGCAGCAGGCAGCGCACGCGCGTGGCGAACAGCTCGCGATCGCTGCCGGCCATGCCCGGGATCAGCGAGGTGGTAGCCTGGAAGGTGACGTAGTAGCGGCCGTTCTTGCCGTCGCTGACGCCGGCGTTGGAGCCCTTCACCGTGTACACGCGGCCCTTGTAGCGGTCGGCGACCACGGCGGCGTTTTCCTTCGCCTGCGCTTCGATTTCACGCGCCAGGCGCGGCGCGTCGATCACGGTCGGCAGCGGCTTGGGCGCGGCGGCGCGCGAGGGCGCGGTCTTGCCCGGCTTGAGCGAGCCGATCATCTCGCAGATGCCTTTCTTGATTTCTTCCGTATGGCCGACCGATGCCTTGCGCAGCTTCAGCGACGCGGTCACGGTGCCGCTGTTGTCGGCGGTGACCTGCAGCGGCAGCGGACGGCTCATCGCGGTGGACGGCTCTTCCAGCACCAGGGTGCCGGCGTTCAGGTCTTCGTCGAGCACGACCATGTTGCGCGCGATGCCGGCGTTGCGGACCTGGCCGATGGCGCTGGCCGCCGACAGACCGCTGACCTGGACCGAGGTGAAGTACTCGGTGCCGGTGATCATGTTGCCCTTCTTGACGAAATTGGTTTCGCACTGGCCGGCGACGGCCGAGAGGGAAGGGATCAGCAGCACCAACGGAACCAGAAACTTGCCTTTCATGAAGGACTCCCTGTAATGATGAATCGTTGCGTCCCTGCGCTCTGATCCCGCACGAACGCCGACGGCGGCAGATTGCCGCAATCGGGTGGGCGATTCAACGTTTTTCGGTGGCTATCCCGCCCCGGGGGGCGGGATTAGGCGACGCGGCGCACAGATGCGGTGACCGCCGGCCACGCGCCGCGGCGGGCCTTCCGGGCTGTACCGTCCGGCCCGCCGGGCTTCAGTCGGACGCCGTTTCGCCGCCGGCGCAATCCGGGTCCAGATCGTAGCGGCGCTGCATTTCCTCCGGCGCCAAGGCCTCGATGCTGTGGCCGATGTTCCAGCGATGGCCGAACGGATCGATCACCGTGCCCGAGCGCTCGCCGTAGAAATGATCGCGCGGCGCCATGGTCAGCCGCGCGCCGGCGGCGACCGCGCGGGCGACGGTGTCGTCGGCGTCGTCCACGTGCAGATGCAGGGTATGGCTGTGGCCGTGCTGGGGCTGCGGCCGGCGGATGTCCACTTCGGGGAATTCCTCGCACAGCATCAAGGTGGTGCCGCCCAGGTCGAGTTCGACATGGCCGATGCGCCCGCCCGGTTCGACCAGGCGGAACTTCTCGCTGGCCTCGAACACTTTGCAGTAGAACTCGACCGCGGCCTGGGCGTCGGCCACGCACAGGTAGGAGAACAGTTCGTGGACGGCCATGAGGGGGCTCCGTGTGGAAAGTGAGCGCGAGTGTGCGGTGCCGCCGGCGCTGCGGATTGGACGAAATTTACCGAGTTCGTGGGAGGGGCTTTTGTGGGAGGGGCTTTCAGCCCCGATGCTTTCCGCTCAAATCGCCGCGCGCGGTTCCCAGCGGCAAGTGATGCGCCGAGGCCGCCCCCGCCGCCAGATACTCGCGCGGACTCACCCCGGCGAAGCGGCGGAACTCTCGGATCAGATGCGACTGATCGAAATACCCCGTATCCACCGCCAACTGCGCCCACTGCGGCCGCGGCGTCGCCGCCAGCGCGGCGAGCAGACGCTTGAAACGCAGCACCCGCGCATAGCGCTTCGGCGCCAGACCGGCGAGATCGCGGAAGCCGGCGATGAAGTGGCGGTGGCTGCGTCCGCTGGCCCGGGCCAGCGCGGCGATGCGCAGGTCGTCGTCGTCATCCTCATCGGCGACGATCGTTTCCAACCGCGCCGCTGCCTGCAAGGCCGGCGCGCTGCGCTGCAGGCTGCTCACCGCCTGCGCGATCTGCGGATCGAGCCCACGCACCGGCCGCAGCTGCGCATGCAGGAAACGTTCGAACAAGGCACGGCGGCGGCGCGGATCGGCGCAGGCGGACAGGCGTTCGTACAAGTCGTCGGCGCGCGCGCCGCACAACTCACGCAGATCGACGTGGCGGCTTTCCAACTCGGCCGCCGACACCCCGAACAGCGCCAGCGCCGCGCCCGGACGCAACACCGCGCCAACCGAAGCGGCCGGCAACGACGTGTCCTTGATGCAGTACGAAGCTCGGACACCCGCCACCACCGCCGCCGAATAACCGCGCCCGACCCGATCGTCCGCATCCGCATACAACCGCAACGGCGGCCCGTCGAGCCGGATCGCCAGATGCATCGACCCGCTCGGCAGCGAATGCTCGCGCGCATGCGCCGGCGCCGCGTCGGCGCGCGCGCTGACCCAGACCTGTTCGATCCAGGGCCGCAGGGGCGGCAGCAGCGGCGCGCGGCTGGACACGGTCGCCGCTCAGCCCTCGAACGGCGGCAGCTTGGGCTTCACCGCGGTGTTCTTCAGCGCCACGTACTGCGGCAGGCCGTCGCGCCCGTACGGCGGCGGCGCTTCGCCGCGGATCAGCGGCTCCAGGTATTTGCGCGCGCTGGCGGTGATGCCGTAGCCGTCCTTGCGCAGGAACCCGGCCGGCATCTTCTTCTCGTGATTGGCTACCTTGTTCAGCGGCGCGGCTTCGATCTTCCAGCGGTACGGCGCATCGGAAGTGCGCACGATCACCGGCATCACCGAGTTCATGCCCTTCAGGGCGAACTCGACCGCGGCCTTGCCGACCGCGCGCGCCTGCTCGACGTCGGTCTTCGACGCCACGTGCCGCGCCGAGCGCTGCAGATAGTCGGGCAGGGCCCAATGCACCTTGTAGCCCAGCGCGTCCTTGACCCGCCCGGCCAGATGCGAAGCGACGCCGCCGAGCTGGGTGTGGCCGAAGGAATCCTTGCCGCCGCCGGCATCGGCGACGAAGCGGCCGTCGGCGGTCTGGATGCCTTCGCTGGCCACGACCACGCAATAGCCCACGCGCTCGACCGTGGCCTTCACCTTGGCGAAGAAATCCGCTTCCTGGAACGGCCGCTCCGGGAACAGGATCAGGTGCGGCGCGGCGTCCGGGCCGTCGCCGGCGAGGCCCGCGGCCGCGGCCAGCCAACCGGCGTGGCGGCCCATGGCCTCATAGACGAAGACCTTGGTCGAGGTCTCGGCCATCGCCGCCACGTCCAGCGCGGCCTCGCGTACCGACACCGCGGTGTACTTGGCCGCCGAGCCGAAGCCCGGGCAGCAGTCGGTCACGGCCAGATCGTTGTCCACGGTCTTGGGCACGCCGATGCAGGTCAGCGGGTAATCGAATTCGGCCGCCAGCTGGGAGACCTTGAGGGCGGTGTCGGCCGAATCGTTGCCGCCGTTGTAGAGGAACCAGCGCACGTCGTGGGCCTTGAGCACGGCCAGCAGGCGCTCGTAGCGGGCGCGGTCGGCGTCCAGCGACTTGAGCTTGACCCGGCACGAGCCGAACGCGCCGCCGGGGGTGTGGCCCAGGGCGCGGATCGCCGCGGCGGTTTCCTTCGAGGTGTCGATCAGCTCCTCGCGCAGCGCGCCGAGGATGCCGTTGCGGGCGGCCAATACCTTGACCCCGCGGGCGCGGGCGGTCTCGATCACCGCGGCGGCGGTGGCATTGATGACGGCGGTCACACCGCCGGATTGCGCGTAAAGCAGGTTTCCGGCGATCTTGCCCGAAGACGGGCGGGGCGACTTTCTGGCGGGGGTTCCGGTCGGCATGGGGATTCCAGGATTGGCGCCGGTTTGCGGTAAGCTGACCGCAACATTTTGCCCGGCGGGTGGTTGGCAGCTTCGAGTGTAGCGCCGCCCCGCGGACTGGCCAGCTTCAAGCGCGGCCGGCGGGCCGGGTCCGTCGCCAGGGCGCACGGACGCCATGGTTTCATGTGTCTTAGGAGCGATGTTGATGCGATTGGTACTACTGGGCGCGCCCGGTTCCGGCAAGGGTACGCAAGCCACGCGGCTCAAGGAGCATCTGCAGGTGCCGCATATTTCCACCGGCGACCTGTTGCGCGGCGAAGTCGCCGCTGGCACCAAGCTGGGCCTGGAAGCCAAGGCGGTGATGGATGCCGGCAACCTGGTCAGCGACGAAATCCTGCTGGGCATGCTCGAGGACCGCTTCTCGCGTCCCGACACCGCCGGCGGTTTCATCCTCGACGGCTACCCGCGCAATCTGGCCCAGGCCGATGCGATGGATGCGCTGCTGAAGAAGATCGGCCAGCCGATGGACTTCGCCGTGCAGCTGGAAGTGCCGATCGAGCTGCTGGTCGAGCGCATCGCCGGCCGCGCCGCCGAGCAAGGCCGCAAGGACGACAGTCCGGACGCGGTCCGCACCCGCCTGAAGGTCTACGACGAAGTCACCGCGCCGGTCATCGAGTATTACCGCCAGCATGGGCGCCTGACCGTGGTCGATGGCGTGGGCTCGCTGGATGAGGTGTTCACGCGGATCGTCGAGGCGTTGTCGCCGGCGCCGGTTGTCGGCTGATTCGCTTTTGCTCCCTCTCCCGTTCACGGGAGAGGGCTGGGGTGAGGGCAAGCGCAGCCCCACGCCATATTGAAAGCCAGGTGGTTCGAGTTGGTGCCAGGCAGGTTGCGCCGCTCGCCGACCTTCGCGCCCCCTCACCCCATCCCTCTCCCGCCAGCGGGAGAGGGGGAGTTGGTGCCAGCGGGAGCCGCTACGTTGAACATTCGCAGTCTCTTTCGGAATTTCGGATCTTGAAGCTCCATATCTTGGGCATCGCCGGCACGTTCATGGGCGGTGTCGCCGCGCTCGCGCGCGAACTCGGGCATGAAGTCGAAGGCAGCGACCAGGCGGTGTATCCGCCGATGTCCACCCAGCTCGAACAACTCGGCATCGCGCTGCAGCAGGGCTACAGACCCGAGCACATTTCCGCCGATTGCGACGAAATCGTGGTCGGCAATGCGCTCTCGCGCGGCAATCCCGCGGTCGAGCAAGTCCTCGACGACGGCCGCAAATACACCTCCGGCGCGCAGTGGCTGTCCGAGCAGGTGCTGCCGGGCCGCGACACGCTCGCCGTCGCCGGAACCCACGGCAAGACCACGACCACCACCATCCTCACCTGGCTGCTGGAAGCCGCCGGCCGCAAGCCGGGCTTCCTGATCGGCGGGGTGGCGGAGGACTTCGGCGTGTCCGCGCGCATCGGCGCGGGCCGCGAGTTCGTGGTCGAGGCCGACGAATACGACACCGCGTTCTTCGACAAGCGCAGCAAGTTCGTCCACTACCGGCCGCTGGTGGCGATCCTCAACAATCTGGAATACGACCACGCGGATATTTTTCCCGACGTGGCCGCGATCCAGCGCCAGTTCCATCACCTGGTGCGCACCGTGCCGCGTCGCGGACGCCTGATCGTCAACGGTGAGGACGAGCGCCTGAGCGAAGTGCTGGCGATGGGCTGCTGGACGCCGGTCGAGCGCTTCGGCCTGGAAGGCAAGGCCGGTTACGACTGGACCGCGCGCATGATCCACGAAGACGGCAGCGCCTTTGTCGTCGTCCATCGCGGCCGCGAGATCGGCGAAGTGCGCTGGCCGCTGCTCGGCCGCCACAACGTGATGAACGCGCTGGCCGCGCTCGCGGCGGCGAACGCGGTCGGTGTCGAGGTGGCGACGGTGCTGCCGGCGCTGGCGGAATTCCGCAGCGTCAAGCGCCGGCTGGAAGTGATCGGCGAAACCGGCGGCGTCACCGTGTACGACGATTTCGCCCATCACCCGACCGCGATCGCGACTACGCTCGCCGGCCTGCGCGCGCGCGTGGGTTCGGCGCGGATCGTGGTGGCGATGGAGCCGCGCAGCAATTCGATGCGGCTGGGCGCGCATTGCGAAGCGCTGGCGCCGTCGTTGAACGATGCCGACGCGGTGGTGTTTCTGCATCGCCCCGAACTGGCCTGGGACGCGGGCAAGGTCGTGGGCGGATTGCGCGGCGAAGGCGTCACCGTGCCTGACGCCGATGCGCTGATCGCGGCCTTGCGCGAACGCGTGCGCGCGGGCGACCACGTCGTGTTCATGTCCAACGGCGGCTTCGACGGCGCGCCGCGCCGGTTCTTCGCCGCCTTGCGCGAATCGCAAGCTAGCTGACGATCGTTACGCGGCGGGCCAAGCGCCCGCCGGCATCGGCGAGGGCATCGCCCGACTCGCTCTGCGATGCCGGTCGCAGGCTTCGCCGCCGCATCGCATTCTCGCCACCGCAACCGGCTGGGTGAGCGCGCGCGCCGCGGTTACACTGCGGCCATGTCCGCCGACACCGCCGCCGCCGAGACGCTGGGACTGTTCCCCTTGCACACCGTGCTGCTGCCGGGCGGCTCGCTGGGTTTGCGCGTATTCGAACGCCGCTATCTGGATCTGGTGCGCGAATGCGGCCGCCAGGGCCGCGGCTTCGGCGTGTGTTTGATCATCGACGGCAGCGAAGTCGGCAACCCGGCATCGGCCGCGGCCTACGGCACCGAAGCCTTGATTGAAGACTTCGGCACCGGCGACGACGGCCTGCTGACCTTGCGCGTGCGCGGCGCGCGCCGCTTCCACGCCAGCCGCGTGCGCGTGCGCGATAACGGCCTGCAGGTCGCCGAAGTGCAATGGTGCGCCGGCGACGGCGAGGAAGTCGTACGGCCGCAGCATTCGCTGCTGGTGACCTTGCTCGAAAGTCTGCTGGAACAGGCCGGCGGCGAACACGCCAAGGCCCCGCATTCGCGCATGGACGACGCGGCCTGGGTCGGCTGGCGCCTGGCCGAGCTATTGCCGCTGTCGTTGCCGCAGCGGCAAGTGCTGTTGCAGATAGACGATCCGCACCTGCGCCTGGATCAGTTGCTGTCGCTGTTGCCCTGAGGTTGGGGCGAGGCGGGCGCGTCGCCCGGCGGCCGATACTGCGAACGCACTCGCAACACCTTCACGCCGTTCTTCGGATGCGCCTGCTGGATCATGGTGAAACCGGTCAGCGCATGACGCACCTGCGCGTGCGCGTTGCCGTCGTCGGACTGCGGCAGCCACAGCGCCGCCGCGCCGAAGGGCTGGTTGAGGCGCAGGGTCTGGGTGGTGCCGATCCACAGCGGCGTGCCGTCGGACAACACCGACGGCGCCGGCCACAGGCGCAGCGCGTATTGCACGTCGGGCGTCGGGCCGTCGCGCAGCATCAGCAGCGATTCGGCCTGCGCATCCAGCGTCGCCGGCAGCACGACTTGCTCGCGTGGCGGCGTGTCGTCGTCGAGCAGGGCGATGGTCGCCAGCCAGTCGGCCTGTTCCTGCACGCGCCAGCCGGCCGCTTCCAGACTGACGCGCAACGGCGGCAGCGGGCCGGCGATCTGGATGTCCAGCGGCCAGCGCCGGCGCGCATCGCGTTCGTTGCGCTGCGCCGGCAGTTGCGTCCAGTCGCGTTGCCACCATTGCGCGGCGTCCAGCACCGTGGTCGGCGTGGCCGAAGCGAACTTGGCCAGCAGCGCATCGGCCGAACGCGGCGCATGCCACAGGGCCGCGATCACGAACACGCTGTAGAACAACCACGCCAGCGGGCGCATCCAGAACGAACGCGCCACGTGGCGGCGATAGGCGATGCCCAGCAGCAACAGCCAGACGATGCCGAACAAGGTGCCGCCGACCAGATCGCTGGGCCAGTGCGCGCCCAAATACAGCCGCGCGAATCCGACCAGGGTAGTGACCACGCCCGCCAGCAAGTACGGCCACACCCGTTGCCGCCCCGGCAATTCGCGCGCGATCAGCACGGCGAAGAAGCCGAACACGATCGTGGTCATGGTGACCGCGACCGAAGGAAAGCCGAATCCGGCCGGCGCGGTCGGCGGACGCGGCATGTCGATGGCCGCTTCCAGCACCGAGGTCAGCACCAGCCCGAACACGATCGCGCCGACCCAATGCGCCGCGGCCATCCAGCGCCGCCGCCAGGCCAGATAGGCCAGCACCGCGATCGACGCCGGTGCCAGCACCTGCAGATCGCCCAGGCCAGCGAGCGCGGCCATCATCCGGTCGGCGAGCGGATTGCGCAAAGTCCACATGAACTCGTGGACGGTGTGATCGATCTGCAGCGGCCCGCCGCTGGCCAGCAAGGTGGCGAGCAGGGTGAACCAGATCCAGCTGATCGCCAGCAGACATACCGCCAGCATCACCAGCGACGCCGATTCGGGCCGGTTCGGATCGATCAGCGCGGCGGCGTAACGGCCCAGGCGCGGGTGCGCGCGGGTCCAGCGCAGCGCGCGCGCGAGCAGGTTGTCGGCGTGATTGGCGAACCAGCGCCAGGTGTAGAGCACGGTGGCCCACACCAGCGCCACCGCCACCACCAGGCCGCCGAGCACCACCGCGAGCCGGTCGGCGACCGCCGCGACCGCGTCGTAGGACGCGCCCAGCACCCAACCCGGGGCGAGGAACAGCGCCGACCAGCCGACGCAGGCGATCAGGCTGGGCAGGGCGTAGCGGCGCATCGGCATGCGCAGCATGCCGGCGATGGCCGGCACGAACGGACGGATCGCGCCGACGAAGCGGGCGATCAGAATGGCCTTGCTGCCGTTGCGGCGGAACAGATTCTCGCCGCGGTCGAGCCATTGCGGATATTTCGCGAACGGCCAGCGCTCGCGCAATTGCGGGCCCCAGCGGTGGCCGATGTAGTAACTCAGCCCGTCGCCGGCGAAGGCGCCCAGGGTCGAGCAGATCAGCGCGTACGGGCCGTTGATGTGGCCCAGGCCCACCAGCGTGCCGACCGCGAACAGCAACGGCAGCGCCGGCACCACGATGCCGAGGATGATGAGCGCATCGCAGAACGCGATCAGGAAGATCACGATGCCGGCCGCGATCGGATTGGCCGCGATCCATGCGGTCGCGCTTTCTAGCCAGGCTGAGTCCATCGGACGATTATAGGCAGGCCATTCTGTGGCGCGGGTGACTGGTGGGCGTGACTGAGGGCACGGGACAGGGACGGGGCGGAAGGGGAACGAGGGCGGTGGACGGGGGCCGTTCTCCATGAATCGAGTCGCGGCAAGGCTGCGAGTTCCGTAATCCCCACACTCTGCGTCCAATGCCCCCGACCGGGCCCGAAGTACACTTCCCCGATGTCCGACGTCAGTGAAATCGAAGTGGCCGCGCTGAAGGCCGACAGTTTCGGCCGCATCGCCCTGATGCGCGATGCCGGCGGCCTGTTCGTGCGCCGCGATCTGGCCCACGTGCCGCTGTGGCTGCGTCTGCCGGCCTGGTGGCTGGCGCGGCGCGAGGCCCGCGCGCTGCAGCAAGTGCACGGATTGGAGGCGACGCCGCAGTTGTTGCGCTGGAACGGGCGCCGGCTCGATCGCAGCTATATGGAAGGCGCGGCCATGTACCAGCGCCCGCCACATGGCGATCTGGCCTATTTCCGGCTGGCCCGGCGCCTGTTGCAGCGCCTGCACCGGCGCGGCCTGGCGCATAACGATCTGGCCAAGGAAGCCAACTGGCTGGTGTTGGCCGACGGCACTCCGGCGATCATCGATTTCCAACTCGCCGTGCGCGGCGACCCGCGCTCGCGCTGGATGCGGCTGCTTGCGCGCGAGGACCTGCGCCATCTGCTCAAGCACAAGCGCACCTATTGCGCGAACGCGCTGACGCCGGTGGAGCGGCGCGTGCTCAAGCGTCACTCGTGGGTGCGCGAGGCCTGGTTCGCGACCGGCAAGCCGGTGTATCGCTTCGTGACCCGGCGCATCCTGCATTGGGAAGACAACGAGGGGCAGGGGCCTAAGCCTTGAGGGCGGGGATTGGGGATTTGTGATTAGGGATTCGGGATAGGATGGGTCGTACGCTTCGGCTTTTGCGAATCACCAATCCCGAATCCCCAATCACGGCCCAAACCATGAGCACTCTGTCCGGCAAGACCCTTTTCATCACCGGCGCTTCGCGCGGTATCGGTCGCGAGATCGCGCTGCGCGCCGCGCGCGACGGCGCCAACATCGCGATCGCGGCCAAGTCCTCGGTCGCCAATCCCAAGTTGCCGGGCACCATCCACAGCGTCGCGGCCGAAGTCGCCGCCGCCGGCGGTCGCGCGCTCGCGCTCAAGTGCGATATTCGCGAAGAAGACGAGGTCAACGCCGCGGTCGCGGCGACGGTGGATGCGTTCGGCGGCATCGATATCCTGGTCAACAACGCCAGCGCGATCTGGCTGCGCGGAACTTTGGACACGCCGATGAAGCGGTTCGACCTGATGCAGCAGGTGAATTCGCGCGGCAGTTTCCTGTGCGCGCAGGCCTGTCTTCCGTATCTGCAACAAGCGCCGAACCCGCATATCCTGACCCTGGCGCCGCCGCCGAGCCTGGAGGTGAAGTGGTGGGCGCAGCACACCGGCTACACCTTGGCGAAGATGGGCATGAGCTTCGTCACCCTGGGCCTGGCCGGCGAATTCGGTCCAACCGGAGTTGCCGTCAACGCCCTGTGGCCGAAGACCATCATCGCCACCGATGCTCTGAACCTGATCCCCGGCGTCCCCCTGGACCGTTGCCGCAAACCCGAAATCGTCGCCGACGCCGCGCACGCGGTGCTGGTGCGGCCGGCGAAGGGCTTCTACGGTCATTTCCTGATCGACGAAGAGGTATTGAGCGAGGCGGGGGTGACCGATTTCAGCAAGTACGCGGTCGATCCGGGCCAGTCGTTGCTGCCGGACTTGTTCTTGGATTGACGTAGCGTTTTGCCGGCGGCATTTCGTTTCGACAATGGTGGGGTCCGCGTTGCAACGGCTCTTGCCATAGCGCCTGCGAACGCCAAGATTTTGCTCCGGCCTTGCTCTGCTCCGGCCTTGCTCTGCTCCGGCCTTGCTCTGCTCCGGCTTTGCTTAGCTTTAGCTTTTGCCGTTGCTGGGCGCCGCCTGTAACTCGCGAGACCAGGGACACCCGAAGGGCGGCGCACATGGACGTGCGCCGGGTGCCACCTTGGGCAGGATGCCCAATGTGGCACCTGCCTGCGCAAGCTACGCACTCGTGGCTTTTGACTCGAAACAGTCAATGCGTTTTCTTTGGTTACTTTCTTTGTCGCTTTGGACAAAGAAAGTGACCCGCCGCTTTATGGCGGAAGCGTTTAGCGTTTGATCTTGCTTGTAGCGTTTGACCTTGTTTGAAGCTTCTAAAGAACCCGAAGCCTCTGATCGAAGCACCCAGGCCTGCGCACTCCCTCCTGCCGTCATTCCCGCGAAAGCGGGAATCCAGCGACTTCAAGCGTTCTCGCACGAAAGGCACTGGATTCCCGCGTTCGCGGGAATGACGAGAAAAGAAGCCTCAAGCAACAGCAAGGGCAAGATCAAACGCCTAACGCTTCCGCCATAGAGCGGCGGGTCACTTTCTTTGTCCAAAGCGACAAAGTCCCACGGGATTTCCTTCGGTCAAAAGTAACCAAAGAAAGGGCTTTGGGCTGTTTCGAATCAAGAGCCACGAGTGCGGTGCTTTCGCGGGCAGGTCCCACATTGGGCATCCTGCCCAAGGTGGGACCCGGCGCACGTCCATGTGCGCCGCCCTCCGGGTGTCCCTGGTCTCGCGAGTTACAAGCGGCGCTGGGCCAGAGCAAGTGCGAAGCAGGGGCAAGTCAAAGCAGGAGCAAGTACAGTGCCAGAGCAAATGCGGAGCAATTCATCAGTTGCTGCGCCGGATGTTCGGCCACACCCGAAAACACGAAGCCGCCTCACGCTGAAGCCGCCGCGCGAACCGGTCTTACTTACCCGACTGCTTCAACGCATCCGACAACGAATACAGCAAATCCACATAGAACCGCTCCACCTGCACCAACCCCGCGATCTTCGACCCCGCTTCCGGCTCGATCACCATGTACTCATTCGGGGCATGCGCCCCGTTGCCGTGCCCGAGTCCGCCCGCGATCATCGGCAGACCCAAGGTCTGCGTGAACACGTAGTACGGCGCACTGCCGCCGATACGCGGCGCCACCGGCGGCGTCTGCCCGTATTTGCGATAGACGCCCAGCGCGGCACGAGTCAGCGGCGCATCGACCGAAGTCTGCGCAGGCGGATAGCCGGACAGCTTGCGGATCTCGATGTCCTGGAACCCTTTCGCATCCAGCTGTTTGCGGATCAACGCCAAGGCCTGATCCGGCGTCTGGTTCGGCACCAGTCGCGAATCGACCTTCGCCACCGCGCGATGCGGCAGGATCGTCTTCACGCCTTCGCCGGTATAACCCGCGACCAGGCCGTCGATGTTGAGAGTGGTATCGAACAACTCCGCGGCCGCGGCCTCGCGGACGTTGCGGCCGTTTTTCCAGCGCGCCGCGCCCAGGCCTTCGAGCTGCTTGGCCTGCTCGCCCTCGGCGCCGCGCACGATGCCGTTGAACAATCGCTGCTCCTCGGCATTGGGCGCGCGGATCGCGTCGCGATAGCCCGGCACCGCGATTTCGCCGTCGGGCGTGGTCAACGTCGCCAAGGCCTGCACCAGCCGCCAACTCGGCGAGTCGAGCTTGGCCGCGAGCGAACCGTGCACCTCGTTGCGCTGCGGGCCGCCGGTGGTCGGATTGCCCTTGGCCTCCAGCTCCATGTACACGATGCCCTTGACGCCGAGGAACATCGACGCCTGTCCGTCGCGGTTCTGGGTGTTCATCGGAAAGAACACGCCATCGGCCTTGCGCAGTTGTTCCTGGTACTTGGCCACGACCTCGGGGTAGTGCGGCGAGCCGAGTTCTTCCTCGCCCTCGGCCAGCACGATCAGATTCACCGGCGGCTTGCCGCGGGTCTTGATCACCGCATCGAGCGCGTTGAGGAACGCGCGCTGCGGCCCTTTTTGGTTGGTCGCGCCGCGGGCCATCAGCACTTTGCCGAGCTTGGGCTCATCGATCAGCGAACCTGCGAAGGCATCGACCTTCCAGCCGGTCGGCTCGATCGGCTGCACGTCGTACATCATGTAGACCACGAGCGTGTGCGCGGCGCCAGCGTCGTAATAACCGTAGACGCCCGGATGGCCGGAGGTCGGCACCAGCGCGGTGTCGCGGAAACCCAGCTTGGACAGATCATCGCGCAGCAACTCGGCCATCTGCGCGATGCCCTTGTTCTGCGCGCTGATCGACGGCTGCCGCACCCAGCGTTGCAGTTGCGCGACATCGGCTTCGCGCTGCTTGTCCAACTGCGCGTACACGTCGGCGTAATCGCCGGTGTAGGCGGGCACCGAGCTGGCGTCGAAGGCCTGGGTTTCGGTGATGACGATCTGGGGCGGCGCGGCGAAGGCCGGGCTCAGCGCCAACATCAGCGAGGCGGACAGCGCGGCGATCGTAAACGGCGTAGCGATACGGCGACAGCGTGAACTCATGGCGTTTCCCTCGTCGTAGGTAACGTTGAATCGGCGTTGGAGCAGCGATCGGATGGCGCTTGCGGACGTGGTCCCGAGCGGGAACGCGGCCGCATGCGCCGTTGCCTGGGCGCCGGCTGATGATGCCCGCATTGGCATCGCAACAGGGATGGCGGCCGTCGCGTTCCCGGCCCCGCGCCGGCGCCCGGCCGCGCCCAGGCCGCCCTGCCGGCCTTCGGCACTGCAAGCGCCACAGCGATCGGCGACAATGGCCGTTCCGTTCCCCTCGCCGCATCGACGCCCCCATGGATACCGCCTCGCTGTACGCCCTCTCCGAGCGCTACTACCTGCCTGTCTACCGCCCGCGCCGGATCGTGCTCGATCACGGCAAAGGCTCGCGCATCTGGGATCTGGACGGCCGCGAATACGTCGATTTCGGTGCCGGCATCGCCGTCAACGCGCTCGGCCACGCGCATCCGGCGCTGGTCGCGGCGCTGACCGAGCAGGCCGGCAAGCTGTGGCATACCAGCAACGTCTTCATCAGCGAGCCGCCGCTGCATCTGGCCGAGCAACTGGTCGAAGCCTCGGGTTTCGCCGAGCGCGTATTCCTGTGCAACTCCGGCGCCGAAGCCAACGAGGCGGCGATCAAGCTCGCACGCAAGTGGGCCACCGCGCAGGGCCGCGAACCCGAGCGCCGGGTGATTCTGAGTTTCCGCGGCAGCTTCCACGGCCGCACCCTGGCCGCGGTCACCGCCACCGCGCAGCCCAAGTACCACGAAGGTTTCGAGCCGCTGCCGCCGGGCTTTCGCTACAGCGATTTCAACGATCTGGCCGCGGCCGAAGCGGCGATGGCCGATGGCGCGGTATGCGCGGTGCTGGTCGAGCCGGTGCAGGGCGAGGGCGGGGTGACGCCGGCGCGGGAAGATTTCCTGCGCGGCCTGCGCGAGTTGTGCGATCGCCACGGCGCCTTGCTGATCCTGGACGAAATCCAATGCGGCATGGGCCGCACCGGGCACTTGTTCGCCTGCCACGGTTACGGCGTGAAGCCTGACGCGGTGACCCTGGCCAAGGCGCTGGGCAGCGGTTTCCCGATCGGCGCGATGCTGGTGGCGAGCAAGGCCGCGCAGGCGATGCAGTTCGGCGCCCACGGCACCACCTTCGGCGGCAATCCGCTGGCGGCGGCGGTGGCGGGCGCGGCGCTGCGCGAACTGCGCTCGCCGCAGATCGCGGCCAATGTCGAACGCCAGGCGCAGGCGATTCGCGATGGTCTGGCCTCGCTGGACGCCGAGCTTGGCCTGTTCGCGGAAGTCCGCGGCCGCGGCCTGATGATCGGCGTGCAACTGCGGCCCGAGTACGCGGGCAAGGCCGGCGAAATCCTCGACCGCTGCGTCGAACACGGCCTGCTGGTCCTGCAGGCCGGGCCGGACGTGCTGCGCTTCGTGCCCGCGCTCAACATCGGCGATGCCGACATCGCCGACGGCCTGTCGCGCCTGCGCGCGGCGCTGCTGAAGTTCCTCGGACGCTGAGGCCGATGGCCGGCGCGCGTGGGCGGCATCGCCGGTGAGCGAATGCGTCTTCTGCGAAATTCTCGCCGGCCGCGCGCCGGCGAGTTTCGTTTACCGCGACGATCGCGTCGTCGCCTTCATGGACCTGCGCCAGGCCGTGGAAGGGCACGTGCTGGTCGTGCCGCGCCGGCACGTGCCGGACATCTATGCCCTGGATGAGGCGACGGCCGGGCATCTGATGGCGGTCGCGGTGTGCGTGGCCAAGGCGCTGGCCGCGCACGAGCCGCCGCCGGGGCTCAATCTGTGGCAATCCAACGGCGATGCGGGTGGGCAGGAAGTCCCGCACGTCCATCTGCATGTGCAGCCGCGCCGCCACAACGACGGCATCCTGAGCGCGTACCGCGACGGCCTGCCCGAGCCCAGCGATCGTGCCAGCCTGGATCGTCTGGCCGAGCGCATCGCCGCGCGGCTTTGATCGCGCGCTCGATTTTCTGACCCGATCGCCCCGGCGCCGGTATTTCGCCGCACGCCCTGTCGGCCGATCGCGTTCACAGGGGCTTTACGTAGGCATTTCGTTCAAACGATAATAATTCTCGTTTGCTTCAAGCCCTCGGAGTCCCCCCGCATGTCCCGCAGCCATCTTCAGGCGCCCTTGGCCCTGGCCATCGCCTTTTCCCTGAGCGCGCCCGCTCTGGCCGCCGCCCCCGCGGAGGCCGCCGACGCGCCCGATCCGCAGGCCACCAACCTCGACCACGTCGTCGTCCAAGGCCAGGCCACCGGCTACAAGGCCGCCAACGCGACCACCGCGACCAAGACCGACACGCCGATCGGGGAAACCCCGCAGGCGATCACTGTGGTCACCGGCGAGCAGATGCGCGACCAGGGCGCGCAGAACGTCCAGGACGCGCTCAACTACGCCGCCGGCGTGCGTTCGGACGCCTACGGGCTGGATTCGCGCGGCGACTGGACCCTGATCCGCGGCAGCGATCCCACCGAATACCTCGACGGCCTGCGCAGCGCGTACAACTACTACACCAGTACCACCCGCACCGATCCGTACATGCTCGAACGCATCGAAGTGCTGCGCGGCCCGTCGTCGATGCTGTTCGGACAAGGCAGCACCGCCGGCGTGATCAATCTGGTCAGCAAGCGCCCGCAGGCGCAGACCCAGCGTGAGATCGGCGTGCAGGTCGGCAGCTTCGACCGCAGCCAGATCAACGCCGACTTCACCGGCCCGTTGACCGCCGACGGCACCTGGCTGTATCGCCTCGTCGCCCTGTACCGCGACAGCGACACCCAGGTCGATCACGTCAACGACGACCGCCGCCTGATCGCGCCGTCGCTGACCTGGCGCCCCAGCGAAGACACCTCGTTGACCTTCCTGCTGCGCTGGCAGCAGGACCGCACCGGTTCGACCTCGCAGTTCTTCCAGTGGAGCGGGCTGATTTCGCCGAATCCGAACGGGCGTATTCCGGCCAGCCGTTTCATCGGCAATCCCGGCGACCACTACGACACCGACCACAGCAGCGCCGGCTGGTTGTTCGAACACCGCTTCAACGAGAACTGGATCTTGCGCCAGTCGTTCCGCGCCTCGCGCAACGAGGTCGATTACGTCACCGTTTACGCCGATCCCTTCAGCAATCCGCTCAATCCCTTCATCGATCCGCAGCAGCGCGTGATCAACCGCGAAGGCTGGTTCGCCCACAACGAGGCGCGGATGCAGAACATCGACCAGCACGTCGAGGGCCATTTCGGCACCGGCCCGGTCAAGCATCAGATGCTGCTCGGCCTGGATGCGCAGCGTTTCAAGCAGAGCGAGGCGCAGAGCTTCGACGGCTCGCCCGAACGCGGCGGCACGCTGCCGCCGATCGACGTGTTCAATCCGGTCTACGTGCCGTACACGCCGCCGCCGCTGGGCGCCGCGGTCAATACCAGCCAGCGCCAGATCGGCCTGTATCTGCAGGATCAGATGCATATCGGCGAGCATTGGATCGTCGTCGCCGGCCTGCGCCACGACCGGGCCAAGAGCGGCAAGGTCGGCGCGCCCGACGAAAAATCCAGTGCCACCACCAAGCGCCTGGGCGTGATGTTCCACGACTGGGCCGGCTGGTCGCCGTATGTGAGCTACAGCGAGTCCTTCACCCCGGTGGCCGGCACCAACGCCATCAGTGGCGCGCGTTACAAGCCGCAGAAGGGCGAGCAGGTCGAAGCCGGCGTCAAGTTCGAACCGGCCGGGCGCGAGTTGAGCTTCACCGCCGCGACCTACGAATTGCGCGAAGAAAACCGCCTGGTCGCCGACCCGTCGAATCCGAACAACAACCTGCAGGTCGGCAAGACCAAGGTCAACGGGCTGGAACTCGAACTCACCGGCAAGCTGACCTCCAGCTTCGAGATCACCGCGCACTACAACTATCTCGACAACGACAAGCAGCTGACCCCGGCACCGCGCCATCAGGCCGCGGTGTGGGGCAAGCAGCGTTTCAGCATCGGCGGCCACGACGGTTTCGCCGCCGGCCTGGGCGTGCGCTACTTCAGCGATTTCGTCGAACCGCCCAGCCCGACCACGCCGTCGGTCGTTCTCGGCGATGCGATGGTGTCCTACGACGTCGGTGCCTGGCGTTGGGCTCTCAATGTCACCAACCTCACCGACAAGCGCTATTTCAGCTACTGCGGTGGTCGCGGCGATTGCTGGTTCGGCGCGCGGCGCAACATCGGCTTGAGCGCGACGTTCACGTTCTGATCGCGGTTGCCGTAACGAAAAGGCCGACGCAATGCGTCGGCCTTTTCGTTTGCGCAGTCGGTTCGCTTACAACGCGGCGAACGCCGCCCGCGCCGCTTCGATGGTCTGGGCGATCTCGGCCTCGCCGTGCGCGCTGGAGACGAATCCGGCTTCGAACGCCGACGGCGCCAGATACACGCCGCGCTCCAGCATGCCGTGGAAGAAACGATTGAAACGCTGGGTGTCCGAAGCCATGGCATCGGCGAAGCTGCGCACCGGCCCTTCGCGGAAATACAGGCCGAACATGCCCGGCGCGCGGGTGGTGTGGAAGGCCACGCCGGCCTCGCGCGCGGCCGCTTCCAGGCCGTCGCACAGCGCGTGCGTGCTGCGTTCCAGCGCATCGTGGAAGCCCGGCGCCTGGATCAGTTCCAGCGTCGCCAGGCCCGCGGCCATCGCCACCGGATTGCCGCTGAGCGTGCCGGCCTGATAGATCGGGCCGCTCGGCGCGACCTGACTCATCAGATCGCGCCGGCCGCCGTAAGCGCCGACCGGCATGCCGCCGCCGATGATCTTGCCGAAGGTGCTCAGGTCCGGAACGATGCCGTAGCGCTGTTGCGCGCCGCCCAGCGCGACCCGGAAACCGGTCATGACCTCATCGAATATCAGCAGCGCGCCGTGCCGGCTGCACAACTCGCGCAGATGCTGCAGATAACCGTCTTCGGGCAGGATGCAGTTGGCGTTGCCGACGATGGGTTCGATGATCAGGCCGGCGATGTCGTCGCCGGCTTGCTCGAACAAGCGCGTGGCTGCGTCGAAATCGTTGTAGGGCAGGGTCAGGGTGAGATCGGCCAGCGCCGCCGGCACGCCGGGCGAATTCGGCAGGCCCAGGGTCAGCGCGCCGCTGCCGGCCTTGACCAGGAAACTGTCGCCGTGGCCGTGATAGCAGCCTTCGAATTTGACGATGCGGCTGCGGCCGGTCGCGCCGCGCGCCACCCGGATCGCCGACAGCGTGGCTTCGGTGCCGGAGTTGACCATGCGCACCATCTCGCAGCTCGGCACGATGCGGGTGATGGCTTCGGCCATCGTCACTTCCAGCGGGTTCGGCACGCCGAAGCTCAGGCCGTTGCGCATGGTCCGCTCGACCGCGGCGAGCACCTGCGGATGGGCGTGGCCGGCGATCATCGGGCCCCACGAGCCGACGTAGTCGATATAGCGATTGCCGTCGACGTCGAACAGATGCGCGCCTTGCGCGCGCTCGGCGAAGAAGGGTTCGCCGCCGACCGACTTGAACGCGCGCACCGGCGAATTGACGCCGCCGGGCAGCAGTTGCGAGGCGCGGGTGAACAGATCGTGGGAGCGTGGGTTATTCATTGGCTTCTTCTTCGAAACAGGAAAGGTAGGCGGCGACCGCGGCGGCGGGATCGGGCGCGTCGAACACGCCGCTGATCACCGCGAGCAGGTCGGCGCCGGCGAGCACCAGGCCGCGCGCATTGTCCGGGGTGATGCCGCCGATCGCCACTCGCGGCAAGCCCAGCGCCGCAGCTTGTTGCAGCAGTTGCGGCGCGGCGCGGCGCGCATTGGGCTTGGTCGGCGAGGTGAAGAACGCGCCGAAGGCGACGTAACTGGCGCCGTGAGCGGCGGCAGTACGCGCCAGCGCGATGTCGTCGTAGCACGAGGCGCCGAGGATCGCGGCATCGCCCAGGGCGGCGCGCGCGGCGGCCAGTTCGCCGTCGTCTTCGCCCAGATGCGCGCCGTCGGCGCCGATGTCGGCGGCCAGGCGCCAGTCGTCGTTGACGATCAGCGGCACGCCGCGCGCCCGGCACAGCGGCAACAGCGCCAGGGCCTGCTGGCGCCGCAAACCGGCGTCGGCCTGTTTATTGCGGTATTGCAGCCAGGCCGCGCCGGCCTCCAGGACCGTGGCGACCCGCGCCGCAAGCCGCCCGCTGTCGGGTTCGTCGGGCGTGATCGCGTACAGGCCGCGCCGCGGCCAGGATGATTTCATGGGTCAGCTTCCGTCGGGGAGGGCGGGATGGGACAATGCCCGTCCCGCAACGCCAAGCATTATCCGCCCATGTCCGAGATCGCCGCGACCACCGCCTACCGCACCTGGATGTGCGTCGTGTGCGGCTTTATCTACGATGAGTCCAAGGGCCTGCCCGAAGAAGGCCTGGCCCCGGGCACGCGCTGGGCGGATATCCCCGATACCTGGACCTGCCCGGACTGCGGCGTGACCAAGGACGATTTCGAGATGATGGAGGTCTGAGCCACCGGCTCCGACCTCTTGGCCCGCGCTATGGCGGCGGGCGATACGGTTCAGCCGGCCCGCGCCGGCGCCGTCAGTCGATTCCGGGACCGAGCTTCATTTCGTCCCCGCTCTCCAGCTTCAGCTTGGCCGCCTGGCCGGCATTGAGCTCCAGCACGTATTTGGCCGGCGCATCGCTGGGATAGGGCGGGCAGCGGTCGCCGGCCGAACACGGCGGCACGTCGCGCTGTTGCGTGACCAGCCTGCGCTTGCTGTCGAAATACAGGATATCCAGCGGGATATGGGTGTTCTTCATCCAGTAGGCCTGCGGCGTCTCGGCCTCGTGCACGAACACCATGCCGTGATCGGCCGCCATCTCATCGCGAAACATCAGCCCGCGCTGGCGGCTTTCGTCGGTCTTGGCAACCTCCACCCGATAGCGCTGGCCGCGGACCTCGACCCAGCTTTCCGCCGAGTCCGAGGCGCAGCCGACGAGCGCCGCGGCACAGGCGAGCAAGAGCGCGAACCGCTTGAGCATGGCGTAATTCCTTATAGCGCGATGGATGGCGCGACCATCGGCCAGCACGGGGCGATCGTCAAGCCGAAATTATTTCGTTTTTCTTGCTCAGCCCCCCTTCCCCAACCCCATGCGCATCTGCATAATGCGCGGCCCCGCTGACGGGTTGTATCGGTCGGTGGGAAGCGCGGAAGACAGCGTTTTCGGCAGGAGTTGACGGTCGAAGATGATGCTGTAAGATGCGCGGCCCGCCGCCCTGTTCATCGAGCGGTTGGGGCGCAGAAAACAGCGGTTTCGATGGGTAGTTGACGCATCGGAAACATGCTGTAGGATGCGCGGCCCGCAGTTCGGTTTATCGAGTTGCGGAGCGCGGAAAACGGCGGTTTCGACGAGGTGGTTGACGAGTCGGAAACATGCTGTAAGATGCGCGGCCCGGTGAGACGGAAGCTTCGGAAATCGAAGCGAAGTTGGAGTCGGGAAGCAGCAAGAAGTTTCGCGGACAGGTGTTGACGTTCACGAAAACTGCTGTATAGTGTGCGGCTCGCTCGGCCACTTCGGTGGCGAGTACGAAACCAGGCGCTGAGGCCGGTTTCAAGGATCTTTGACAGTGTGCGCAGGTGACTTGTGCGGGCGTCTGGCGAGTGGATAGTTGTCCATCTTGCAGACGTTCGTAACAGAGTCCAAAGATTTGAAGAGCATGCAAATGCAAATTGAGTAATTGGCCTGGAACGAAGTCTGCACTCAAAGCATTGATGAAGGCCGCAAGGCTGGAATCGAAACATTTAAGTGAAGAGTTTGATCCTGGCTCAGAGTGAACGCTGGCGGCAGGCCTAACACATGCAAGTCGAACGGCAGCACAGAGGAGCTTGCTCCTTGGGTGGCGAGTGGCGGACGGGTGAGGAATACGTCGGAATCTGCCTATTTGTGGGGGATAACGTAGGGAAACTTACGCTAATACCGCATACGACCTACGGGTGAAAGCGGAGGACCTTCGGGCTTCGCGCAGATAGATGAGCCGACGTCGGATTAGCTAGTTGGCGGGGTAAAGGCCCACCAAGGCGACGATCCGTAGCTGGTCTGAGAGGATGATCAGCCACACTGGAACTGAGACACGGTCCAGACTCCTACGGGAGGCAGCAGTGGGGAATATTGGACAATGGGCGCAAGCCTGATCCAGCCATGCCGCGTGTGTGAAGAAGGCCTTCGGGTTGTAAAGCACTTTTGTCCGGAAAGAAAAGCATTGGGTTAATACCCCGATGTCATGACGGTACCGGAAGAATAAGCACCGGCTAACTTCGTGCCAGCAGCCGCGGTAATACGAAGGGTGCAAGCGTTACTCGGAATTACTGGGCGTAAAGCGTGCGTAGGTGGTTTGTTAAGTCTGATGTGAAAGCCCTGGGCTCAACCTGGGAATGGCATTGGAAACTGGCTTACTAGAGTGCGGTAGAGGGTAGTGGAATTCCCGGTGTAGCAGTGAAATGCGTAGATATCGGGAGGAACATCTGTGGCGAAGGCGACTACCTGGACCAGCACTGACACTGAGGCACGAAAGCGTGGGGAGCAAACAGGATTAGATACCCTGGTAGTCCACGCCCTAAACGATGCGAACTGGATGTTGGGAGCAACTTGGCTCTCAGTATCGAAGCTAACGCGTTAAGTTCGCCGCCTGGGAAGTACGGTCGCAAGACTGAAACTCAAAGGAATTGACGGGGGCCCGCACAAGCGGTGGAGTATGTGGTTTAATTCGATGCAACGCGAAGAACCTTACCTGGCCTTGACATCCACGGAACTTTCCAGAGATGGATTGGTGCCTTCGGGAACCGTGAGACAGGTGCTGCATGGCTGTCGTCAGCTCGTGTCGTGAGATGTTGGGTTAAGTCCCGCAACGAGCGCAACCCTTGTCCTTAGTTGCCAGCACGTAATGGTGGGAACTCTAAGGAGACCGCCGGTGACAAACCGGAGGAAGGTGGGGATGACGTCAAGTCATCATGGCCCTTACGGCCAGGGCTACACACGTACTACAATGGTAGGGACAGAGGGCTGCAAACCCGCGAGGGCAAGCCAATCCCAGAAACCCTATCTCAGTCCGGATCGGAGTCTGCAACTCGACTCCGTGAAGTCGGAATCGCTAGTAATCGCAGATCAGCATTGCTGCGGTGAATACGTTCCCGGGCCTTGTACACACCGCCCGTCACACCATGGGAGTTTGTTGCACCAGAAGCAGGTAGCTTAACCTTCGGGAGGGCGCTTGCCACGGTGTGGCCGATGACTGGGGTGAAGTCGTAACAAGGTAGCCGTATCGGAAGGTGCGGCTGGATCACCTCCTTTAGAGACTAAAGACAGCAAATTGCTCGTCGGACGTCCGCACAAGTAACCTGCATTCAGAGTTCCCGATCGCCACAGGGCGATTGCGGAGTCGTCCCGTTTCGATGGGGCTTTAGCTCAGCTGGGAGAGCACCTGCTTTGCAAGCAGGGGGTCGTCGGTTCGATCCCGACAAGCTCCACCACCTAGCCAGTAAGTAGTCCGCAGGGACGAATTGGGTCTGTAGCTCAGGTGGTTAGAGCGCACCCCTGATAAGGGTGAGGCCGGTGGTTCGAGTCCTCCCAGACCCACCACCCTGGCGAAGGCTAGAGCAAGCGACAAAACTTCTGAATTGCGCACACATAAAGATTTGAAACGTCGAAGGCGCTGAAGCCTTTAACGTGTTCTTTGAAAACTGGAATGTAGCGAGCGTTTTGAGACGGAATGTCCATGACGTGTCGTAGAGGCTAAGGCGAGTGTCGAGAGACACTTTATTAATTGAGTCGTTATATTCGAGTCCGGGCTTTGTACCCCTGGACCCGTGTAATCCTGAGGCAACTTGGGGTTATATGGTCAAGCGAATAAGCGCACACGGTGGATGCCTTGGCGGTCAGAGGCGATGAAGGACGTGACAGCCTGCGAAAAGTACGGGGGAGCTGGCAATAAGCATTGATCCCGTAATGTCCGAATGGGGAAACCCACCTAGCAATAGGTATCCTGCAGTGAATACATAGCTGCTGGAAGCGAACCCGGAGAACTGAAATATCTAAGTACCCGGAGGAAAAGAAATCAACCGAGATTCCCTAAGTAGTGACGAGCGAACGGGGACTAGCCCTTAAGTTGCATCAGCTTCAGCAAAACGAGCTGGAAAGCTCGGCCATAGAAGGTGACAGCCCTGTATGCGAAGGGGCTGATGCGATGAAATCGAGTAGGGCGGGGCACGAGAAACCCTGTCTGAACATGGGGGGACCATCCTCCAAGGCTAAATACTCCTGACCGACCGATAGTGAACCAGTACCGTGAGGGAAAGGCGAAAAGAACCCTGGTGAAGGGAGTGAAATAGATCCTGAAACCGTGTGCGTACAAGCAGTAGGAGCTCGCAAGAGTGACTGCGTACCTTTTGTATAATGGGTCAGCGACTTACTGTTCGTGGCAAGCTTAACCGTATAGGGGAGGCGAAGGGAAACCGAGTCTGATAAGGGCGCATAGTCGCGGGCAGTAGACCCGAAACCGGGTGATCTAGTCATGCCCAGGGTGAAGGTTGAGTAACATCAACTGGAGGCCCGAACCCACTCCCGTTGCAAAGGTAGGGGATGAGGTGTGATTAGGAGTGAAAAGCTAATCGAACCCGGAGATAGCTGGTTCTCCTCGAAAGCTATTTAGGTAGCGCCTCGGACGAATACTACTGGGGGTAGAGCACTGTTATGGCTAGGGGGTCATTGCGACTTACCAAACCATGGCAAACTCCGAATACCAGTACGTACTATCCGGGAGACACACGGCGGGTGCTAACGTCCGTCGTGAAAAGGGAAACAACCCAGACCCACAGCTAAGGTCCCAAATTTATCGCTAAGTGGTGAACGATGTGGAAAGGCACAGACAGCCAGGAGGTTGGCTTAGAAGCAGCCACCCTTTAAAGAAAGCGTAATAGCTCACTGGTCGAGTCGGTCTGCGCGGAAGATTTAACGGGGCTAAGCGATAAACCGAAGCTTGGGGTGCATACTTTGTATGCGCGGTAGAGGAGCGTTCCGTAAGCCGATGAAGGTGGATTGAGAAGTCTGCTGGAGGTATCGGAAGTGCGAATGCTGACATGAGTAACGATAATGCGGGTGAAAAGCCCGCACGCCGAAAGCCCAAGGTTTCCTTGCGCAACGTTAATCGACGCAGGGTGAGTCGGCCCCTAAGGCGAGGCAGAAATGCGTAGTCGATGGGAAGCAGGTTAATATTCCTGCACCTCGCGTAAGTGCGATGGAGGGACGGAGAAGGTTAAGCAGGCCAGGCGTTGGTTGTCCTGGTGAGAGAGTTGAGGCGGTGCCCTTAGGCAAATCCGGGGGCGCAACGTTGAGACTAAGGACCGGCCCATTAGGGCTAGGCTGCTGATATCACGCTTCCAGGAAAAGCTCCTAAGCTTCAGCTTACGCAGACCGTACCGAAAACCGACACAGGTGGGCAGGATGAGAATTCTAAGGCGCTTGAGAGAACTCGGGTGAAGGAACTAGGCAAAATAGCACCGTAACTTCGGGAGAAGGTGCGCCCTCCATGGTTAATAGCTGAGGGGGGCCGCAGTGACCAGGCCGCTGCGACTGTTTATCAAAAACACAGCACTCTGCAAACACGAAAGTGGACGTATAGGGTGTGACGCCTGCCCGGTGCTGGAAGGTTAATTGATGGGGTCAGCCGCAAGGCGAAGCTCTTGATCGAAGCCCCAGTAAACGGCGGCCGTAACTATAACGGTCCTAAGGTAGCGAAATTCCTTGTCGGGTAAGTTCCGACCTGCACGAATGGCGTAACGACAGCGGCGCTGTCTCCACCCGAGACTCAGTGAAATTGAAATCGCTGTGAAGATGCAGCGTTCCCGCGGCAAGACGGAAAGACCCCGTGAACCTTTACTATAGCTTTACACTGAACGTTGAGTTCGTCTGTGTAGGATAGGTGGGAGGCTATGAAACCATGGCGCTAGCTGTGGTGGAGCCATCCTTGAAATACCACCCTGTCGTGCTTGACGTTCTAACCTAGGCCCGTAATCCGGGTCGGGGACCGTGTATGGTGGGTAGTTTGACTGGGGCGGTCTCCTCCCAAAGTGTAACGGAGGAGCACGAAGGTACGCTCAGCGCGGTCGGACATCGCGCACTGTGTGCAAAGGCATAAGCGTGCTTGACTGCAAGATCGACGGATCAAGCAGGTACGAAAGTAGGTCTTAGTGATCCGGTGGTTCTGTATGGAAGGGCCATCGCTCAACGGATAAAAGGTACTCCGGGGATAACAGGCTGATACCGCCCAAGAGTTCATATCGACGGCGGTGTTTGGCACCTCGATGTCGGCTCATCACATCCTGGGGCTGTAGTCGGTCCCAAGGGTATGGCTGTTCGCCATTTAAAGTGGTACGCGAGCTGGGTTCAGAACGTCGTGAGACAGTTCGGTCCCTATCTGTCGTGGGCGTTGGAGATTTGAGAGGGGCTGCTCCTAGTACGAGAGGACCGGAGTGGACGAACCTCTGGTGTTCCGGTTGTCACGCCAGTGGCACTGCCGGGTAGCTATGTTCGGAAGCGATAACCGCTGAAAGCATCTAAGCGGGAAGCGCGCCTCAAGATGAGATCTCCCGGGACTTTAAGTCCCCTAAAGGAACCATCAAGACTAGGTGGTTGATAGGCAGGGTGTGTAAGTGCAGCAATGCATTGAGCTAACCTGTACTAATGATCCGTGTGGCTTGACCATATAACCTCAAGTTGCCTTGGTCTCTATGTGACACGTCCGAAGACGTTCCAAACCAAACACTGACTCGCTACATTCCAACTTATTCGCCGACGACGGGCTCCTTTCCGTCTGAAGCAATCCCACGAGAGCGTGCGCGCAACTCAATCCATCGAGACCTGCGACCCTCCACCCTCTCCCTGGTGATAATAGCTGTGTGGAACCACCCGATCCCATCCCGAACTCGGAAGTGAAACGCATATGCGCCGATGGTAGTGTGGCCTAAGCCATGCAAGAGTAGGTCATCGCCAGGGGCTTTACCCTAAAACGCCGCAACCTTCTGGTTGCGGCGTTTTTCTTTGTGCGCGAGAAACTTAATACAGTCCGATGTTTCGTTCGCTGTTTCTTCTGTGGTCAGCAGCTACTTGGAAGTTACTTCCGACGCGCAGTTGATTCATCATGGAAGCGGTTGGCGATTCAGACGGTGCCGCTGAATCCTTGGGGGCGCAGTCCGTCGAATGCCTGAATGCTCCAGCCCCCGCCGACTGACGCTTACGCGCTCCGCCCCCGGCGCCTCGACACCGAACCGTGCCCAATCCGGCCATGTACAAAAAGAAACCAGCCAGTTCAGCGCCGCGCCGGCATGCCGCCGCCAAGTCCGGGTACACTCGCCCCGCTGCCGCCATGAGCGTCAGCTTGCCGGCCGCATCGTCCCGACGGGACGGGCCGCGCCACCGATCGTCGCCGCGCATTGACGGCATCGATCGTTAAGTCGGAAAAGGAGAGTCGTCGAATGAAGTTCACCACCACAGGCAAGGTCCGCCGCTAAGTCGGCGCTTGCGGTCTCGGGGACGTCCCGAGCCGCCCTTGGCAGACCGTTCACCGCTCCCGGGCGATTTGGCCCTGGATCGCACGCGCGCGTCCGCCGCCTCACTCCCGATCCGTTGATCTCGCGCCGATGCGGCGCCTGTTCGCTCGCGTGCGTTGCTCGTCCCGTGCGGCTTTCGACCGCGACTTCGGGCGATGCGCGCGCCCGGGAGTCGTTCCTAAGTTCAAAAGGCACTACGCCATGAAAATTTTCAGTTGGTTCGAATCGTTGATCGATCCGTTCCGGCCCGCCCCGGAGGCGATGCCTCCGCGTTCGGTCGCGCGGTTCTATTGGCATTTCATAAGACAGGCCTGGCCGATCTTCGTGATGCTGACCGTGGTCGGTTTCTTCGTCGCGATCGTCGAAGTGGTGATGTTCGACTATCTCGGCAAGGTCGTGGATCTGGTCAACACCACGCCGGCGGCGCAGTTGTTCG
Source organism: Lysobacter gummosus (assembly GCF_001442805.1). Lineage (NCBI taxonomy): Bacteria > Pseudomonadati > Pseudomonadota > Gammaproteobacteria > Lysobacterales > Lysobacteraceae > Lysobacter > Lysobacter gummosus. Next base: position 1,030,236 of record NZ_CP011131.1, read on the forward strand.
TGCAGCACGGCGACGAGTTGCTATGGATGGCGGCGGTGATGTTGATCGTGCGTCCGCTGTGCCTGGGCCTGCACGACCTGCTGCTCAATCAGACCGTGCATCCCAGCATGACCAATCTGGTGCGCTGGCAAACCCATCGCTACATGCTCCGGCAGAGTCTGAGTTTCTTCCAGAACGATTTCGCCGGCCGCGTGGCCAACCGGATCATGCAGACCGGCCCGTCGCTGCGCGAATCCACCACGCAGACCTTCGACGCGCTGTGGTACGTGATCGTGTATTCGGCCTCGGCGATCTATCTGTTCGCCCAGGCCGACGTATGGCTGGCGGCGCCGTTGGCGGTGTGGATCGCGGTCTACATCGGCTTGCTGTTCTACTTCGTGCCGAGGGTGAAGCTGCGCTCGTGGCGCGCATCGGACGCGCGTTCCAAGTTGATGGGACGCATCGTCGATGGCTACACCAACATCGCCACGCTCAAGCTGTTCGCGCACTCGCGGCGGGAAGAGGAGTACGTGGCCGAAGCGATGATCGAGCAGACCCAGCGCTCGCGCGACATGACCCGCATGACCACGATGATGGGCATCAGCATCACCACGCTCAACGGTCTGTTGATCGTCGGCACCTGCGGCCTGGCCTTGTGGCTGTGGCATCAGGGGTCGATCAGCGTCGGCGCGATCGCGCTGGCGACCGGCCTGGTGATCCGCATCCACAACATGTCCGGCTGGATCATGTGGACGGTGAACGGGATCTTCGAGGACATCGGCACGGTCCAGGACGGCATCGAGACGATTTCGCGGCCGTTGACGGTGGTCGATCGCGAACAGGCCAAACCGTTGCAGGTCGATGAGGGCCGCGTGCGTTTCGAGAACGTGCACTTCCACTATGGGCAGGACAGCGGGCTCATCGCCGATCTGGATCTGGAGGTGAAACCGGGCGAAAAGATCGGCCTGGTGGGGCCGTCGGGCGCGGGCAAATCGACCCTGATGAACATCCTGCTGCGTCTGTACGACCTGGAAGGCGGCCGCATCCTCATCGACGGCCAGGACATCGCCGGCGTCACTCAGGAAAGCCTGCGTTCGCAGATCGGCGTGGTCACGCAGGACACCTCGCTGCTGCACCGCTCGATTCGCGACAACCTGTTATACGGCCGTCCGGACGCGAGCGACGAGGCGATGTTCGAAGCCGCACGCAAGGCGCGGGCGGCCGAATTCATCCCGCGCCTGGTCGATGGCGAAGGTCGTATCGGCTATGAAGCCCTCGTCGGCGAGCGCGGCGTGAAGTTGTCCGGCGGGCAGCGTCAGCGCGTGGCCATTGCGCGCGTGTTGTTGAAGAACGCGCCGATCCTGATCCTGGACGAAGCGACCTCGGCGTTGGACTCCGAAGCCGAGGCGGCGATCCAGGAAAGCCTGGAAACGTTGATGGAAGGCAAGACGGTGATCGCGATCGCGCACCGGCTATCGACGATCGCGCGCATGGATCGGTTGGTGGTCATGGACAAGGGCCACATCATCGAAACCGGAACGCACGAAGAGCTGATCGCGCGCGAAGGTCTGTATGCGCGCTTGTGGAAGCGGCAGACCGGGGGCTTCGTGGCTATGGATGCGTAACCTGGGATGCCCTCACCCCAACCCCTCTCCCGCTTTGCGGGGGAGGGGCTTTACGCCTCGATTTCGGGGCGTTGTTCAGAACAGCGAGCCCGTGGTGCCGACGCCGCCCTCGTCGTCGGACGTGCGGCGTTTGCGCACCCAACCGCCGACGCCGGAAGGCTGATGGGCGGGCGCCGCGGGTGCCGGCCTGGACGAGCCGGCGCTGCGTTCGCGCGCCTGGCGATGCGCGGTCTCCGCCATCGCTTTGAACTGGCGCTCGCGCTGCAGCCACAGCTCGTCCATGCTCGGATCGGCGACCAGCGCCGCGGAACCCAGATCGGCTTCGCTGGCCTCGTCTGGAATGTGCTGGAACGGAATGCGCATCGGCGCGGCGCCGTGCACCAGCGCGTCCTGCATCGCGCCGAAGTACAGACGGTTGTTGCCGTAGCGTTGATTGACCTGGTCGAGCACGCGGGTGAGCGCCTGATTGCGCTGGCGCTCGGGAAACAACGAGGCGCTGTCGGCGGCGCAAGGCTGCAGATCGATCAGCGACACCGCCACCGACAGCGGCGGGTACCGTTTCACCTTCCAGCGGCCATTACCTGCGGCGCGCATCAGCGGTTCGATCGCTTCGGCCATCAATTGCAGCAAGGTCGGCGTGTCGTCGAGCGGGGCGAAGGACAGATCGCGGCTGAAGCGCTGCTCCTTGCCGACGAACCGGATATGAATGCTCAGGCCGCGCGCCTTGCACTGCTCCATGCGCAAACGCATCGCTGCCTTGGCGAGCAGCTTGAACAACACCGAGCGCATGCCCGCGGCGCTTCGCAGTTGTGGATCGAGCACATGCGAATGGCCGACCGAGGCGACCGCCTTGCGCTGACGCGAGGGGGGCTCGATGCCGCGCAATTGCGCCCAGAAGCGCTCGCCTTCGATGCCGCCCCAGATCGCGCGTAGGTGTTCGCGCGGCGCGGCGGTGAGTTGTTCGACGGTCTCGATGCCGGCGTCGATCAGGCGTTGCAGCATCGACGGACCGACACCGCACAGATCCTGCAAGCCTAGGCCATGCAATGCGGTGGGCAGATCGGCGAGTTCGACCACGGTCAGACCATCGACCTTTTCGATATCCGACGCGGTCTTGGCGAGAAAGGTGTTCGGCGCGATGCCGATCGAGCAACGGATCGCCGGGCTCAGGCCGCGATCGATCAGCGTCTGCTTGATCTTGTGCGCGATCGCCACGGCGTTGTCGCGCTGGCGCTCGCGGCCGATCAGGCGGCAGGCGACTTCGTCGATCGATAGCGGCTTGCCGTCGATCGGGATGCAGTCCTGGATCGCGGCGATGAGCTGATGATGCAGTTCGACGTAACGCGCCGGCCGCGCCTGCACGATCGCGATATCGGGGCAACGTTCCAACGCTTCGTGCACCGGCGTGCCGGTCTTGACGCCGTGCAGCTTGGCTTCGCGACTGGCGGCGATGCAGCAGGTGGTCGCCGCCATCACCGGCACCACGCCGACCGGACGCCCTCGCAACGCCTCGTGGTCGAACTGCTCGACCGAGGCGAAGTAAGAGTTGAAGTCGACGAACAGACAGCGCAGGGTCACGACGGCGGGGCCACGCAAGGGAGCTCAGTATCGCGCTGTCGCGGGCACGATGCAGCCGCGGGCACGGGCGAAGGCGACAGCATTGCCGCCACCGTTCGCAGTACCTGAGATAGTCTTTTCGATCAATAAGTTACGGGCCGGCCGGGCGTCGCCGGCCGGCCCGCGGTTTCAGTTGGACGAGGCGCGATCGACGGCCTGGTAAATCTGCGCCAGCGAATGGCTGCGATTGCCGCTGGCCGCCAGCACGCCCATCACTTCGGCGGCGTTGACTCCGCGATCCGCGGCGAGCGGCGCGACCAGCGTCTGCGCTTCGGCGAGAGTGAGCTCGCGCACGTGCACATGGGCGAAGCAGCGGCCCGGGCGCACCAAGGCATCGTCGAGATCGCCGACGTTGGGCAGGTTGGTCGAGAAGATGATCTTGCGTCCCTGCGCGCGCACCACGCCGTCGGCGATGGCGAGAAAGCGGTGCAGGTGTTCGTTGCCTTCGGCGCGCGGACGCAGCAGATGGTCGGCGTCTTCGACCACGAACGCTTCGTCTTCGCCGGTGATGAACTTGACGTAGATCTCGTCGCATTCGAGCGCTTTCTTATCGCCCGTGTACAGCGCCTGCGCGCTGCCGCCGTTGCGGCGCGAAATCTCGCCGAGGATGGCGCGGATCAGCCGGGTCTTGCCGGTGCCGGGGCGACCCTGCAGCACCAGTACGGTTTCCTTCGCGCGCAGGTAGCGATCGACGAAGGTTTTCACGTCGCCGATTTCCGGATAGGCCGCATCGAGCAGCACGTCGTCGGCGAGTTCTTCGATGCTCGCGCTTTGCAGTTCGCCGCGGCCGGTGAGGAAGTGCCAGTCGATGGAGAACATCGGCTCGCGGATGCGCACGGTTTCGACGCGTTCCTGCAGCGAGCGGGTCAGGCTTTCGGCGCGCTCGACCGAATCGGCCCAGATCCCGAAGTAATACGAGCTGTAATCGGCCTTGCGGCTGGCGTGGGCATCGACGAACAGGCCCTCGCCGTCGAGCAGCAGGCTGTCGCCGTCCAGGCGTTGCGCGTTCAATCCCAGGTTCAGGGCCAGATCGTCGAACACGGCGGCGACCGGGGCGCGTGCGGCGAAGCGCAATGAACGATGGATCGGGTAGCGGCTGACGCCGCGTTCCAGCGCGTCGGCCAGGCGGGTTTTCAGGACCAGCGTGGAGAAGTCCCAGACTTGCTGGCTGATGCTGGAGTTGTAACGGCTTTCGGTGGGATGGCTCATGAGATTACGGGGCGTTCCGCCCGGGTTGAGGCCGCGGCATCCGTCGCCGCGGCTTGAAGCCTGGATGTGCGAGATCCGTGTTGCGTGTCGCGGCGAAGCTTACAGCACCAGCGGCGGCTCGCCGCCGACGATGACGATGTCGGCGCGGCGACGCGCGAACAGGCCGACGCTGACCACGCCGGGGATCTGGTTGATCGCCGACTCCATCGCCACCGGATCGGTGATGGCCAGATTGTGGATGTCGAGGATGACGTTACCGTTGTCGGTGACCACGCCGGCGCCGTTGGCGTCCTGGCGCCACACCGGCTGGCCGCGGGTCATGGCGAGGATTTCGCGCGCGACCAGGCTGCGCGCCATCGGCACCACTTCCACCGGCAGCGGGAACTTGCCGAGCACGTCCACGCGCTTGGCCGGATCGATGATGCACACGAATTTGGCGCTGGCCTCGGCGATGATCTTCTCGCGGGTGAGCGCGGCGCCGCCGCCCTTGATCAGGTGCTTGCGCGGATCGCATTCGTCGGCGCCGTCCACGTACAGCGACAGCGGGCCGGTCGAGTTGAGGTCCAGCACTTCGATGCCCAGCGCCTTCAACCGCGCGGTGCTTTGCTCGGAGCTGGACACCGCGCCCTTGATGCGTTCCTTGACCCGGCCCAGCGCCTCGATGAAGAACGCGACGGTGGAACCGGTGCCTACGCCGACGATCATGCCGTCTTCGATGTAGTCGATGGCTTTTTCGCCGGCCAGGCGTTTGGCTTCAGACATGGGATTCGGGATTCGTGATTGGGGATTGGTGAAAAGCAAAAGACGAAAGCGGTCGGGGGATCGAAGCGGGGAGGGATCGGCTTTGCGAATCCCGAATCTCCACTGCCGAATCCTGGCCTTACTCCATCGACAACAACAACTTCCACTGCGCCGCCGACACCGGCAGCACCGACAGGCGGTTGCCGCGGCGGGTCAGGGCGAAGTCCTCGCCGAGTTCGTCGGCGCGGGCCTTGATCTCGTCCAGCGAAACGGTGCGCTTGAACTTGCGCTCGAACGCCACGTCCACCAACAGCCAGCGCGGGTCTTCGCGGGTGCTCTTGGGGTCGTAGTAATCGGATTTCGGATCGAACTGGGTCGGGTCCGGATAGGCTTCGGCGGCGATGGTAGCCAGTCCGACGATGCCGGGCACGGCGGTGTTGGAGTGGTAGAACAACACGCCGTCGCCGGCTTTCATGCCGTCGCGCATGTAGTTGCGCGCCTGGTAGTTGCGCACGCCGTTCCACGGCTCGGTGCGCACGCGCTCAAGGTCGTCGATGGAGAAGGCGTCGGGTTCGGATTTCATCAGCCAATAGCGGCGGCGTGCAGTCATGCGGGGCGGCTCAGTTCGGATGCGGCGGGGGCGGCATCGGGGGAAGGTCAAACGTACAGCGCGGAGCGGCAATCCAGGATGCCGGCTTCGGTGCATACCGCGTCCAGGGCGACGTCCCAGTCGGCGGCCTCGAGTTGCTCGACGCGCTGCGCCTCGTAACCGGCGCCGGCCAGCCAGGGCGGCGCCGGGCTGCGCTGGCGGAAGGCGAGGCTGCGATCGTACCAGCCGCCGCCCATGCCCAGCCGGTGGCCGCGGGCGTCGAAGCCAACCAACGGCAGGACAATCAGGCTCAACTGCTCCGGCAGAAGCAAGGAGGCTTCAGCCAACGAAGGCTCCGGAATCCCAAATCGATTGGGCACCAGCGCATCCCCCGGCCGCCAAGGCGCGAAGCGCAGCTGCTGTTCCTCGTGCAGCACCGGCAGGCAGTAGATGCAGTCCTTGGGCAGGCGCAATTGCCAGGCGTGCAGGGCGATTTCCCCGTCCATCGCCCAGTAACCGGCGACGTAGCCCGATTGCGGCGCGAACGGCAGCGCGAGCAGGTTCGCGGCCAGCGCCTCGGCGCCGCTGATGCGCACCGCGGCGGGGAGATTGCGTCGTTGTGCGCGCAGTGCGCGGCGCAGCGTCGAACGGTCGTCCGTCATGCGATCGGGGGATCCTGGCGGGGGCGCGTAAAGCGCGAGCATACGGAAACGGGCGCGGAATCACCTGTGGTGATCTCGCGCCCGTTCCGGGATTAGTAGTCCTCCGCCAATGGCGATGCTTGCGAAACGACCTTGAACCCAGGGTTCAAGTGGGAACGCTTGGAGGCCTTCGGGCTTCCCGCTGCGAGGCGGACTTGCACTCCAGGCTTCCGGCGCGCCCCCGGTGTCGTCATTAAGGGACAAGGCGAATGTTTGCGCACGCCGTCGCGCACAGCAGAGGACGTGCACGCAGTATAGCGCGCGAGCGCGCTCAGGCGAATCCGCTCGTCGGCGATGCTGCGTTGCGGTTCACGCACTTGATTGCGCGATCGCGGATGAACGGGGACTTGCGTGACGTGGGTCGCGCGGCGTCGCAATCGGGCGGACGAAGCGCTGATAGGGCGCGGTATTCGCCGCCGCGCCGAGAGCCGCGCCGCGTCAGCGGATGGCGGCGTCGAACAGGCTGTCGAGCTTGCGATGCAGTTCGTCGAGCGTGCGCGAGATTTCGCGATCGCGGTTGTCGCCGTCGCCGCGCAGTTGCTGCAGTTCGTGGGCGAAATTCAGCGCGGCCAGCACGGCGACGCGGTCGAGCGCGGCCATGCGGTTGCTGCCGCGGATTTCGCGCATCTTGCTGTCGAGCATGCGCGCGGCGGCGAGCAGGTCGTCGCGTTCGTTGGGCTCGCAGCCCACGGTGTATTCGCGGTCGAGCAGGCGGATGCTGACGGCTTCGCTCGTCGTACTCATACAGGCAGGCCCATGGGCGAGTTCGGGGGTACTGGCTTCAAGTGTGCTGTTCCAGCGACTTCAAGCGCGCGATCATCGCTTCCACGCGAGTGCGCGCTTGTTCGTTCTTGGCCAGCAGGGCGGAGCGTTCGCCGACCAGTTGTTCCTGTTGCTGGCGCAGGCTGCGGTTCTCTTCGCTGAGCTTGCGCACGCGTTCGCCGAGTTCATCGACGCGGCTGAGCACGGATTGCAGTTCGGCGATGAGTTCGGCGCGGTCCATCCCGGCACGATGGCAGGCCGGGGCGGGGGCGGTCAAGGCGGACGGCGGGGGCGGGCGGGTCCGGGGCGGCGGAGGGGCCCGGGTGCGTTCAGGCAGCCGGGCGACCGGTCTATTCCGTGCGCGATCGTATCCACGGCGGCGCCCCGGACCTTCGCCGCGGACGGCCCCGGCGGGCAAGCGTTTTCGAATCCCGAATCCCGAATCCGGCCCTACAGCGCCGCGCGCACGCTCTCCGGCGGCCGCCACTGCTGGATGAACGCCAGGCAGTCGTCGGCCTCCAGCGGCTTGGCCAGCCAGTAGCCCTGGATTTCGTCGCAATGGTGGGCGCGCAGGAACTCCATCTGCTCTTCCAGCTCCACGCCCTCGGCGACCACGTTCAGGCCCAGCGAATGCGCCATGGTGATCACGGTGCTGGTGATCGCCGCATCGTCCGGGTCGCGAGTCAGGTCGCCGATGAATTCCTTGTCGATCTTCAAGGTGTTGATCGGCAGGCGCTTGAGGTAGGCCAGCGAGGAATACCCGGTGCCGAAGTCGTCCACCGCCAGCGCCACGCCGAGTTCGCGCAGCGCCTGCATGGTGTTGGAGGTGTGCGCGGCGTTGGACATGACCACGCTCTCGGTCAGTTCCAGCTCCAGCCGCCACGGCGGGATCGCGCTTTCGCTCAGGGCGCGCGCGACCATCTTCGGCAGATCGCCGCGCAGCAGCTGGATCGCCGAGACGTTGACCGAAATCGACAGCTGGTCCAGGCCCTGCAGGCGCCACAGGCGCAGGCGGTTGCAGGCCTCGCGCATCGCCCATTCGCCGATTTCCAGGATCAGCCCGCTTTCTTCCGCCAGCGGGATGAACTGGGTCGGCGGGATGTTGCCGTACTCGGCGCTCTGCCAGCGCAGCAGCGCTTCCACGCCGGTGATGCGCGCTTCGGGCAGCGACAGGCGCGGCTGGAACACCAGCCGCAGCTCGCCGCGATCGAGCACCTTGCGCAGCGCGGCGGAGATGGTCGCGCGCTGGCGGATCTCGATGTCCATCGCCTCGGTGTAGCGCATGAAGGTGCGCCGGCCGGCGGCCTTGGCCTGGTACATCGCGGTGTCGGCGTGCTTGAGCAGGTCGGTCGGCACCTGGGCGTGATCGGGATAGATGCTGATGCCGATCGACGGCGAGATGGCGACGTCGTGGCGCTGATCGAAATCCAGCGGCGCTTCGAAGGCCTTGATCAGGCGGCGGGCGACGTCCTCGGCCTGCTCGGGCGTGTCGAGGTTTTCCAGGACCACGGTGAATTCGTCGCCGCCCAGGCGCGCGACGGTGTGCTCGGCGCCGACGGTTTCCTGCAGGCGCACGGCCGCCGCGCGCAGGATGCGGTCGCCGGCGGCGTGGCCGAGCGAATCGTTGATGTCCTTGAAGCGGTCCAGATCCAGGAACAGCAAGGCGATGCGGTGGCCGTGGCGGCGCGCGCGCACGATCGCCCGCGACAGCCGCTCCGACAGCAGCGTGCGGTTGGGCAGGCTGGTCAGGGTGTCGTAGTTGGCCAGATAGCGCAGTTCCTGTTCGGCGCGCTTCTGGTCGGTGATGTCGGTGAGCACGGCGACGTAGTGGCCGCGCTGGCCGCTGCTGTCGAGGACGATGGACGCCTGCAGCCAGCACAGGAATTCGTTGCCGTCCTTGCGCTGCTGCCAGATCTCGCCCGACCAGCGGCCGCTGCGCTGCAGTTCGTCGCGCATGTCCGAATAGAACTCCGGATCGTGCTGGCGGCTGTCGAGCAGGCCGGTGGTCTGGCCGATGACTTCGTTCTCGGGATAACCGGTCATGCGCGAGAACGCGGGATTGATCGAGACGAAGACGAAGTCGCGATCGAACACGGCCACCGCCTCGGCCATCGAGCGCAGCACTTCGCTGGATATGCGCCGCTCGCGCTCGGCGCTGCGCACCGCGGTGACGTCGCGGCCGGTGCCGGCCACGCGCACCGGATGACCTTCGCCGTCGCGTTCGACCACCCGGCCGCGCGCGCGTACCCAGCCCCAGTCGCCGCGCGGCGTGCGCATGCGGTGCTCGGACAGGAACAGCGCGGCGTCGCCCTTGAGATGCTTGCGCAGCAGCTCGGTGACGCGCGGCAGGTCGTCGGGATGGATCTCGTGATCGTCGGCGATGTCGGCCTGCACGCCGATTTCCGGCGACTGCGCGTTGTGGTCGTCCACGCGCATGCGGTGCAGCTCGCGCCGTTGCAGGTCGTAGTCCCAGAACTGTTCGCCCGAGGCCCACAGCGCCAGCTTCAGGCGTTCTTCGCGTTCGCGGATCTGGGTGAAGTAGCCGCGTTCGCGCTGGCGCGCGCGATGCCAACGCCAGCCGAAGCTCAGCAGCAGCGCCAACGCCGCCAGGGCCGCGGCGGTGATCGCCAGCGGATGCCGCCACAGCGGCGGATCGACGCTGACGGTGATGCGCAGTTCCTGCGTGTTCCACACGCCGTCGCGATTGGTGGACTGAGCGCGGAACAGATAGTGCCCCGGCGGCAGGCGGGTGTAGGTGATGTCCTGGCGCGGGCCGTTGTCGATCCAGTCGCGGTCGAAGCCGTCCATGCGGTAGCGATAACGGATGCCGGTGTTGGGGCCGAAATCCAGCGCGCCGATGCGCAGGCGCAGGATGCCGGCGCCGTCGGGTATTTCCAGCCGCGATGACTGCCACAGCGCGCTGGAGCCGGCGCTGGTGTCCGAGCCGATCCAGGCGCCGAGCAGGCGCACCGGCGGGGTGTAGCGCGAATCGATGATGCGGTTGGGATCGAACAGGTTCAGCCCGCGCACGCCGCCGAAGGCGAGCCGGCCGTCGGCCAGCGTCGCCACCGCGCCGGCGTTGAATTCCAGATCCTGCAGGCCGTCGGCCAGGCCGTAGCGGCGTACCAGCGAGGCGCCGGTGTCGAAGCGCAGGATGCCGGCGTCGGTGCCCAGCCACAGCCGTCCGGCGGGGCGTTCGGCGATGGAGAACACCACCGGCACTGGGTGATCGCCCAGCACTTCGGCCAGCGGATGCTCGAAGCGGATGCGGCCGTCGCCGAATTCGACCACCCGGCTCAGGCCGGCCTGGGTGCCGACCCAGATCGCGCCGTCGGCGGACTGGTGCACCGCGCGCACGAAGTTGCCCGGCAGGCTGTCGGCCTCGTCGGTGACGTGGCGGTAGTGGCGCAGGTAGCCGGTGTTGGGGTCGAGCAGATCCAGGCCGTCGCCGGTGCCGAACCAGACCCGGCCCTTGCGGTCTTCCAGGATCGCGTTGACGCGCGGATGGCTCAGGCCCTTGGGATCGCCCTCGCGGTAGGCGTAGCGCACCAGCACGCCGGATTCGGGCAGATAGTGGAGGGCGCCGACATCGTCGCCGCCCAGCCACAGGCTGCCGTCGCGGGCGAAGGTCAGCGAACGCAGCGCGGCGTCGCGATAACCGCGCAGATCGACGCTCTCGATGCGCTGGGTGCCCGGCTCCAGGCGCAGCAGGCCGGCCCCGGTGGCCAGCCACAGCCGCCCGGGCGAGGGCTTGAGCAGCGGCTTGGCGTCGCCGGGGTGCGGCGCGGGGGCGTTGTCGATCTGCGGTTCGCGTGCGATCGCGGTGATCCGGCGCACGTCAGTGCCGGCCGGGAGCATCGCGCTCATGTCCTGGAAGTGATCGCCGGACAAGTCGTAGCGGCGCAGGTGGGCGTTGTCGGTGCCGATCCAGATCGCGCCGCTGTCGTCCTGGGCCAGACTGCGCACGCTGGCGTCGGACGCCACGCCGGCGCCGGTGCTCACGCCGTTGGTGCGGTTGTCGTCCAGGTCCAGCACGTAGCTGAAGCGGGTGCCGCGCGGATCGGCGACTGCGACGCCGCGGTACTGGCCGCCGGCCCACAGCAGGCCGCCGTGATCGACCATCAGCGTATCGATGGTGTCCTCGGGCAAGGTTGCATCGACCCCGGACTGCGCATGCACGCGCTGGCTGTGGCCGCTGTCGGGATCGTGCCGGTACAGGCCGTTGCCGTAGCCGGCGATCCAGATCCGCCGGTCGGGCGTTTGCACGATCGCGCGCGCATCGCGCAGCGCCGACAGGGCCTCGTCCTCGACCTTGATCAACACGCCGGTGCCGCCGTCGAGCCGGTACAGGCCCTCGGCGGCGCCGGCCCAGAGCCGGCCGCGGTGGTCGATCATCACGCTGCGCAGCGCGATCGGCGCGCCGATGCGGTCGATCCGGCCGTTGCCGGCGATCCGGTGCAGGCCGGCGGCGCTGGCGAACCAGGCGCTGCCGTCGCGGCCTTGCGCCAGCCCTTGCCAGGGCGATTGCCGGCTGGGTTCGCCGGGCACCGCCAGGATCAGCTCGCGCGCGCCGGTCTGCGGGTCCAGCCGCTCCAGCCCGGCCAGGGTGCCGATCAGCAGTTGATCGCGCCACGGCATCAGCGCCACCACCTGGCGCCCGGCCTGCGAATCGGGCGGGCCGTAGCGGTGGATGCTGCCGCTGGCCAGATCCAGCCGCGCCAGGTATTCCGAATGGGTGCCGATCCACAGCGCGCGCTGACCGTCCAGGGCCAGCGCGGTGACGTAGCTGTCGGGCAGGCTGGCCGGATCGCGCGGATCGTGGCGGTACGGCACGTAGCGCTGGCCGTCGTAGCGATGCAGGCCGCCCTGGGTGCCGACCCAGACGAAGCCGTGCGCGTCCTGAGTGAAAGCGGTGACCGAGTTCTGGCTGAGCCCGAGCTCGCTGCCCAGGCGCGAGAAATAGAAGTCGCGCGTCGCCGCCGCCGCACGCTGCGGCCACGCCGCGGCCCAGCACAGCGAGGCGAGCAGACCGGCAGTCAGCAGCAGACGGGCGAGGGACGAGTGACGCACGGACACCGTGGCGTGAGGCGCAAGAGCCGCAGTGTAGGCAGGCGGTCGTGGCGGCAACAAGCACTGCGACTCATCTTTTTCGGCGATGCGGGACGATTCGAACGCGGCGACGGTGCGGGCTCGGGCGATTTGTGCCGGCGTACTTCGTTGTGCGCATGCATGTGTAGAACGCGTGAGGGCCGCAGTGCCGTGCGTTGCGCGCAGGGCCGCCGCGCTTGGCTCGCGTAAGCGAACGCGCGGTCGGCTCGTCATGGCGATCGAATGCCCGGCGGCGCGAATGCCGCGCCGTTCGCGCCGCCCACGGGCCCAGGCGCGCGCCGCGCGTCAGCGGCCACGCTTGCCGGCGCCGGCTTTCGACGCCATGCGCGCCGGGCATTGCTAAACTGCCCCATCCCCTCCGATTGCATGCCTGTGGCCGAGACCCAACTGCCCCTGTTTTCCGAAGTCGAAGCCGAGAGCCGCAACCTCTCGCTCAGCACCTCCGCCGCCGAACTGCACGGCGCACTGTGCGGCTGGCTCGCCGGCGGCGGCGCCTCGGTGCGCGAATGGCCGGCGCGCGTGCTCGCCGACGCCTCGGTGGCCACGCCGCCCGCCAACGGCGCGCTCGACCGCCTGCGCCTGGTCAGCGCCGCGCAGATGGTCGATCCCGAATACGGCTTCGTCCTGCTGCTGCCCGACCACGAGGCCTCGATGACCGAGCGCAGCGGCGCCTTGTTCGACTGGTGCCGCGGTTTCCTCGGCGGCTTCGGCCTGGCCGCGGGCTCGGCCCCGACCTTGTCCGAGGAAAGCCGCGAGGCGCTGACCGACCTGGCCAAGTTCGCCGCCACCGCGCCGCAGGACGAGGGCGACGAGGAAGACGAAGAGGCGCTGACCGAACTGGAAGAGTTCGTCCGCATCGTGGCCCTGGGCCTGCACGGCGACGTCGCCCTGGCGGCGCAGCACCGGCAACGGCTGAACTGACATGCACACGGCACTGACCATGCCGGGCAAGGCCTACGCGCGCCGCCGCAGGCAGTTGATGGAGATGGCCGGCCCCGACGCGATCGTGGTCGTGCCCTCGGCGCACGAATTGATCCGCAGCCGCGACACCCATTACCCGTTCCGCCAGGATTCGGACCTGAGCTACCTCACCGGCTTCCCGGAGCCCGAAGCGGTGCTGGTGCTGGTGCCCGGCCGCGTCCACGGCGAGACCCTGCTGTTCTGCCGCGAGCGCGACGCCGACCGCGAAGCCTGGGACGGCCCGCGCTACGGCCCGGAAGGCGCGGTCGAGGCCTTCGGCCTGGACGATGCCTATCCGATCACCGACCTGGACGACATCCTGCCGGGCCTGCTGGAAGGCCGCACCCGGGTCTACTACCACTTCGGCCGCGATGCCGAATTCGACCTCAAGCTGATCGGCTGGCTCAACCGCGTGCGCGCGATGGTGCGCCAGGGCGCGCAGCCGCCGCACGAGTTCCTGGAACTGGGCCATCTGCTCGACGAACTGCGCCTGTTCAAGGACCGCGACGAGTTACGGTTCCTGCAGCGCGCCGCCGACATCAGCGTGCTCGCGCACGAAACCGCGATGCGCGCCGCGCGCCCGGGCATGCGCGAGTACGAGCTGCAGGCGCAGATCGAATGCGTGTTCCGCAGCTTCGACGCCGATCCGGCCTACGGCAGCATCGTCGGCGCCGGCGCCAACGCCTGCGTGCTGCATTACCGCGCCAACGCCGCGACCTCGCGCGACGGCGACCTGATCCTGATCGATGCCGGCGCCGAGTACCGCGGCTACGCCGCCGACATCACCCGCACCTTTCCGGTCAACGGCCGCTTCAGCGCGCCGCAGCGCGCGCTGCACGACCTGGTCGGCGCCGCCCAGGCCGCGGCGCTGGCGCAGGCGCGCCCGGGCGTGGCCTACGAGGCCGGGCATCAGGCGGCGGTGGAAACTTTGACCGAAGGGCTGCTGCGTCTTGGCTTGCTCAAGGGCAAGCTGGAACGCAACCTCGCCGACGGCAGCTACAAGCGTTTTTATCGCCACAAGACCGGGCATTGGCTGGGCCTGGATGTGCACGATGTCGGCGAGTACCGCATCGACGGCGATTCGCGGCTGCTGGAGCCGGGGATGGTGTTCACCATCGAACCGGGTTTGTACATCGCGGCCGACGACACCAGCGTCGATGCGAAGTGGCGCGGGATCGGAATACGCACTGAGGACGATGTGGCGATCACGAAGGATGGCCATGACGTGCTGACGGACAAGCTGGCGCGCAGTGCGGATGAGATTGAGGCTCTGATGGGGCGGCGGCGGGCGGCTTGATTGCTTGGTAGGAGGTCCGAGTTGAGATCTCCGACGCTCTTCGAATGCAGCCCCTCTGCGAATGCAATCCCCCCCTGCGAATGCAGTTCCCCCCCTTTGAAAAAGGGGGGTTAGGGGGGATTCGCTTTTGCCGTTGTTGTTGCTCCTCGCAAAAGCGAAAAGCAAAAGCAAATCCCCCTGGCCCCCCTTTTTCAAAGGGAGGAATCCTTCGGGCGGGGGCGCAACGACTCCTACGCCTAAACCTCCGGCCCCAACCGCTCCAGCACGAACTCGATAAACCGGCTGAGCTTCGGCAACGGCTGCCGATCGCGCGGATACAGCAGATGCACCGGCCGCGGCGGCGGCAAGTCGTGCTCGAACAAACGCACCAATCGTCCCGCGGCGATATCGTCGGCCAACAGCACCTCCGGCTGCAGGACGATGCCGCACCCGTCCAGCGCCGCGCGCCGCAGCGCTTCGCCGTGATTGGACGCGAACCGCCCGCTCAGCCGCAGCGGTTCCGGGCCGATGCTGCCGAAACGCCAGCCCGCGTCGCGATGCCACAGCAGATGGTTGAGGCAACTGTGATCGACCAGCTCGCGCGGATCGGTCGGCGTGCCGCGCTCGCGCAGATAGTCCGGCGAAGCGCAGACGGTCATCCGGTACGGCCGCAGCGGCCGTGCGATCAGATGATCGGAATCCGGCAACGGCCCGATCCGGATCGCGGCGTCGAACGCCTCCGCGATCAGGTCGGACATGCGGTCGGCCAGGGCCAGATCCAGCGACACCTCCGGATAGATGCGCAGGAACTGCGTGATCACCGGCGCGATCGCCGCGCCGCCCAGAGTCAGCGGCGCGGTCACGCGCAGGTGGCCGCTGGGACGGCGGTCGTCGCGCAGACGCTCGGCCACGGTGTCGGCGCGGCGGACCTGTTCCAGAATCAGTCGCGCCTCATCCAGAAACGCCACGCCGACCTCGGTCAGCCGCTGCTTGCGCGTGTCGCGCTGGAGCAGGCGTGCGCCCAGGTGTTCTTCCAACTGGCGGATGTGCTTGCCGACCATCACCGCCGACAGATGCTGCGCCTGCGCCGCGGCGGCGAAACTGCCGGTGTCGGCCACGGCGACGAACACGGCCATGCTGCGCAACTTGTCCACGTGGGCTAACCCGGAGTTAGGGGAGCGAGAAATCCTAGCGCATTCACCGTGCACGCCCCGGCGCGCAGACTGAGCGCCTGCTTTCTCAACCCGGACTACCTCCATGAAGATCCTGCTCGTAGGCGCCAGCGGCACCCTCGGCCGCGCCATCGCCGACACTTTGAAAAACCACGAAATCCTCGCCGCCGGCCGCAGCAGCGCCGACTACCCGGTCGATATCACCGACGATGCCAGCGTCGAGGCGCTGTTCGCCAGGACCGGCAAGCTCGATGCGATCGTGTCCGCGGCCGGCGTGCTGCACTTCGGCCCGCTGGAATCGATGCGCCCGGCCGACTTCGCCATCGGCTTGAACGACAAGCTGCTCGGCCAGGTGCGCCTGGCGCTGCTGGGCCAGCATCACCTCAACGACGGCGGCTCGATCACCCTGACCACCGGCATCGTCGCCGAAGAGCCGATCCGCGCCGGCGCCAACGCCAGCGCGGTCAATCGCGCGCTGGAAGGCTTCGTGCAAGGCGCCGCGCTGGAACTCAAGCGCGATCTGCGCATCAACGCGGTCAGCCCGAACGTGTTGAGCGAATCGTGGGAGGCTTACGGCGCGTTCTTCCCCGGGTTCGAACCGGTCACCGCCGCGCGCGCGGCGCTGGCGTATCAGCGCAGCGTCGAAGGCATCCAGAGCGGACGCGTGTTCAAGGTCTGGTGATCGCGCTTACGGCGCATCGGGCAGGCGCAGCGACGCCTGCCCGAGCACGTAGCGCCAACCCTGCGCGGTGCGCGCGTAGGTGTCGCTGTACCAGAGCCGGTATTCGAACGGCACGCCATCGGTCTTGCCCTTGAGCCACAGCAAGGCGGTAACCACGCCGGTGTCGCCCCACACCCGCACGCGGCGTTCGCTGGCGTCCTGGCGTTCGTAGACGGTGCGAGCTTCGCGCGCTTCCTTCAGCAGAGCGGCCTTGTCGCTGACCTGGCCGCGGCCGCTGATCAGAACGAAATCGTCGTGAAGGATGTTCGCCATCGTCGCCGCGTCGTTGGCCTTGACCGCGGCTTGGTAGCGGATGTCGAGCGCTTCGAGTGCGGCCAGGTCTTCGCGCTGCTCGGCCGCCGCGAACGGCGATGCGAGGAGCGCGGCGAACAGGCAAGCGCCTGCGAGGGCAGAAGGACGGGACATGGACTCGCTCCTGACGGGTTCGCGTCAGGCTAGTCGGCGCCCCGAGGCGGCGCTCGCCGGAATCGGACAAGGTCATCGCGATGTTTGCGAGAACGCGCGACTTCGCCCGCCCGCCGCGGCCCGCGCCGCTTCGACGACTCACTCGCGCTGCAAGATCGCCTTCGTAGTCCGATGCTCGATCGGCGCCGACGTGTGTTCGTGAACGATCTTCCAACCACCGTCGCGCCGCGCCAGCCCCAGGGTGATGCGGTTGTTGAGCGAGCGCAGCCGTTCGCCGTTCGCGGCGAAGGCGGTGTAGCTCAGGATCGCGTGGCCGATCGCCAGATCGGCGCCGAGCGTCGCCTGAGCCTGGTCGATGCCGACCACGACCCGTTCATCGCCGAGCGAGCCGAACCAGTCGCGCACCATCGCGCGCCACGGCTCGATGCCGCGCATCGACCAGTCGCTCCACATGTCGAAGAGGTGCACGTCGTCGTCGTAGAGCGCGACCAGGGCTTCGACATCCTTGGCCAATACCGCGGCCGCGTAGGCTTGCAGCGTGTGCAGGACGGGATCGTGCGCGTCGGTCATGCCAGTGCTCCGGTGGTGGACGGATCGTGGATCTACAAGGAAGTTCGCGACGGACAGGCCACGGCGGGCGATTACAGATGCTTCGGCACCCGCGCCAGCAACAACTCCACCAGCGCCGGCGCCATGTATTCGTAGTCGTCGGGAATATCCAGGCAGACCACGCGCTTGCCGCGCAACT
Source organism: Lysobacter gummosus (assembly GCF_001442805.1). NCBI lineage: Bacteria > Pseudomonadati > Pseudomonadota > Gammaproteobacteria > Lysobacterales > Lysobacteraceae > Lysobacter > Lysobacter gummosus. Next base: position 1,047,871 of record NZ_CP011131.1, read on the forward strand.
GCGGCTTGAACTTGTGCTGCAACTTGCTGCGCTGGGCCTTTTCCATGACGAAGATCAGCTGCGCCCACTCGACCAGTTCGGCGCCGAGCGGTTGCTCGGCGTCGTGATTCAGGCCGGCCGAGGCGACATCGAGGTCGCCGCGGCCGGCGAACACCTGCTCGGCGGTCGGGCTGCGCAGCTTGTTCTGGCTGCACACGAACAGAACCCGGCGCATGCGCGATTCAGGCCGTGGCGGCGAATTCGTCGCGGGTCAGGTTGATCGGCGCGGCGTCGGTGCAGACTACGTCGTCCTCGATACGGATGCCGCCGAACGGGCGGAAGCGGTCGATGCGGTTCCAATCCACGCTGTCGGCGTGCTCGCCCTGGCGCAAGCCGTCGAGCAGCAGATCGACGAAGTACAAACCCGGTTCGATCGTCACCGCCATGCCGGGCTCCAGCACGCGGGTCAGGCGCAGATACGGATGGCCGGCGGGCTTGTCGATGCGGCCGCCGCGATCGGAGGCGGCGAAGCCGGCGACTTCGTGCACCTGCAGGCCGATGCCGTGGCCGATGCCGTGCGGGAAGAACACGCCGCTGACGCCGGTCGCCACCGCCGCTTCCGGCGATGTCTTGAGCACGCCGAAATCCTTGAGGATGCCCGCCAGCGCCAGATGCGCGTCGAGGTGGATGCGCTTGTAGTCGGTGCCGGCGCGGACCTGATCGCACATCTTCAGCTGTGCGGCATCGACCGCATCGATCAGCGCCTGGAATTCGTCGCGCGCATCGGTCGCATAGGTGCGGGTGATGTCGCAGGCGTAGCCGTGATGGCTGGCGCCGGCGTCGATCAGGAAGCTGCGCGATTGCGCCGGCGCTTCGCGGTCGAGCTCCATGTAGTGCAGCACCGCGCCGTTCTGGTTGAGCGCGATGATGTTGCCGTAGGGCAGGTCGTTGGCGTCCTGGCGCGCGGCGCCGCAGTAGGCCAGATGGATGTCGAATTCGCTCAGGCCGGCGCGGAACGCGGCCTCGGCGGCGCGGTGCGCGCGCACGCCCCTGCGCGTGGCTTCGCGCATCATCGCCACTTCGTAGGGCGTCTTGTAGGCGCGGTGGTATTCCAGGTAGTCGACCACCGGCTGCGGATTGTTCGGCGCATAGTCGCCCAGCGCGCTCTGCGGCTCGCCGAGGATCGCGCAACGCGCGGCGTCCTTGGGCAGATGCGCCAGCGCTTCCTCGGGCTTGCGGATCACGATCACATCGAAGTGCTCGATCCAATAGCCGCTCGGCGCTTGCGGCACTACGTGCCAGTAATCGAAGGGCTGCAGATAGATCAGCGTGGGCTTGCGGCCCGGCGTGGCGATCAGCCAGCTGCCCGGATTGCGGGTCAGCGGCAGCCAGGCCTTGAACTGCGGGTTGACCGCGTAGGGATAGTCGCGATCGTCGAAGAATTGGTAATGCAGGTTGCCGCTGGGCACGAGCAGATGATCGAAGCCGCCGCGGCTCAGCGCTTCGAGTGTGCGGCGATGCAGCTCGGCGACGTGCTGCGCGTACAGGGCGTCGATGGCGGCGGCGGACGCAGAAGAATCGGCGGTGCGGGCGGGGGCGTTCATGCGGGCGGGCCTGAGGGGAACGCGCCTATTTTGCAGGATTCTGGCCGGGGGGTAGAGGAGGAACGAGTGCAGAGGAGTGAGGAGTGAGTTAAGGGCGGTTTTACTCACTCCTCACTCCTCTGCACTCGTTCCTGCCCTACTCGTAACTCGCCCCAGGCGAATCCAGCCACTGCCGCAAATGCAGCATCCCGTCCTCGGGCATGGCGATGAAACGGAAACCGGTCCAGGTCTGGCCGGGCACGCTGGCGCGGTCCTGCCACAGCAGGTGCGCGCCGACTTCGATCGGCGAGGCGTGCTGCGGCGCGTCGCGCAGGTGGAAACGCAGTTGGTACAGCGCATCGTCGGTCAGCGGCGCGCTGGCGATCAGCATCATCCCGGTCTCGGACAGATTGCCCAGGTGACCGATCACGGTCTCGGTCATGGTGTCCACGACCTGCACCGTCTCGACGATGCGGCGACGACGGGTACGGCGGAATTCTTCGTTCATGTCCGCGCTCCGTCGGCGTCGGCGTTTTTGCGCGCGCCGCCGAAGCCGCGCAGGACGTCCAGCGCGGCGTGCCAGGCGCGATCGACCAGGCGATTGCGTTCTTGCTCGACCACCCGCGCCTGTCCGCGCGCCATCATCCGCGCCAGACTGTCCAGCGATTGCTCGCCCACGCGCTGGCCGCGCTGATTGACGAACAAGGCGTTGTCGGTGACCGGGCTGAACCACGACAGCCGGCGTCGCACCGCATCGCCTTGCTGGTTCTGCACGAATTCGAACCAGGTCCCGAACGGCAGCGCACGGATGCGCTCCCAGCATTCCTGCTCGTGGGCATCGCGCGAAGGCATCGGCGCGCGCGCCATCGGCGGGCTGTCTTCGCCCAGCCGGCTGCGCTGGCGCAGTTTCATCGCCAGCTCGGTGCGCGAGGCGGCTTCATCGTTCAGGGCCGGGCCGACGGTGAGCTGGCGCGAGATCGCGCCGGCATCGTCGGCGTGATAACCGACCAGGGTCAGCGCGTGTTCGATATCGGCACCCAGGCCGCGCGGCGGGGCGATGCCGGCGCCGCTGTGATTGGCCGCGACGATCTGCCGGGTGATTTCCAGCTGACGCTTCCAGGCTTCGGATTCTTCCCCGTGGCGCAGCAAGGTCAGGGTGAGCACGTCGGCCCAGGCCTGGCTCAGCAAGGTCTGGACGAAGCGCGGCAGGCGCTGGTCGGCGGTGCTGGCTTCCAGCGCTTCGAACGCGCGGCGCTTGGCCAGTTCGAGTTTTTCCTTGCCGCGCGCGGCCTCGACGTGGCGGCGCTCGGTCACCTCGGCCTTGCGCGCGAGGGTTTGCAGATGGTCCTGCAAGCGCTGGTTGGCCGAGTCGAACGCGTCCGGGCTGCCGCGGTAATGCTCGATCACGTGATCGACCGCCTGCCGCAGCGGCTCGTGCAGTTGCGGATCGACGTCTTCCGTCGGCGTCCAGCGCGCGCCGGCTTCGGCGACGGTGTTGAGCAGTTGCAGCGCCGGATGGCCGTCGTGGGCCAGCAGCGAGCGGTCCTGCAAGGCGGCGTGCAACAGCGGCGCCTGCAGGCGGTTGAGCAGGGTCGAGATCATCGCGTCGCCGCGCAGGCGTTGGTCGATTTCCTCGAACAGCAGGCCGAGCAGTTCGAACACGTCGCCGTCTTCGCGCGACAAGGTGGCCGGAGCAGGCGCGCCGTCGGTGGGACGGCTGCGCGCGATCAAGGCCTGGCGCAGGTCGGCGATCTTGCGCAGCGGCTGCGGGCCGCGCGGGCCTTCTTCCTTGATCTGGTTGAGCGCGTTGAGCAGTTCGGCGGTGTCGAGCGGTTCTGCCGGCGCCGGCGTGGGCGCGGCCGGCGTGCGCGGACGCAGCTTATCGACCAGTTCGCGGCGTTCGGACAACCATTGCTGCAAGGTCGCGAAGTCGAGCGCGTCGGCGGCGGGCGTCGCGCCGGCCTGGCCGGACCAGGCGGTGTGCGGGCGCGCCGCGCCGGTCGCGGCTGCGGCCGGGGTTTGCGGCGGGCTGCCGGCGGCGGGTTCGGTTCGCGCGATTTCGGCCGCGGCCGGTGCCGCCGTCTGAGCGGCCGGACGCGCGCGCAGCGGCACGAACGACAGGCTCGGCAGCACGTTCTCGCGGGTCAGCAGGGCGTTCATCGATTCGACCAGGGCCGCGTAGCCCAGCATCACCTGCTGGTCGAACACCCGGTACAGATCCAGCCGCGATTCCAGGCTGATCTGCAGCGGCTGGCAGGCCTCGGCGAAGCTGCGGATCAGCCGCTGCGGCCCGACCGGCAAACGCTCGCTGTCGAACGCGGGCGCGCCGGCGAGCACGCCGAAGCGCTGGCCCAACAGCAGCAGGCCGAGCCCGGCGCGCGATTCGTGGCGGCTGGCGATGCTGCGCAGCACCGTGCTTTCGTCCACTTCGCTGTCGTCCACCAACCGAAGCTCACGAAACACAGGCGCGGCATTAGCGGCAAGGCGCGAAACTCCTCCCGCCGCATCTCTCCCAGGATCCCGCAACCGAGTCAGCGAGCTCTCCAGCGCCAGCAGATAACGCGGAATCAGATCCGACCGCCGCAACCGCACCAGCCGCAAGGTTTCCAGATAACCCGACTGCAACCCGGGATTGCGCGCCTGATCGGCCTGGCGGAACAACTGCTGTTCGAACTCGGCCAGCATCCGCTCCAGTTGCGGCGCGGTTTCGTCGCTGACCAGCGCGTACAGCTGTTCCAGCAAACGGCGAACGCGGCGAGGCAATGCGGCCGTGGCCAAGGTGGCCCGCGGTGAAGCGTCCAGTGGGTCGAACGTGACGGACATGGGATTTCGGTGCTGACGACCGCGAGATATAACCACGCCTCCCCGGCGCAGGCCAGCCCGAAAGGTTCGGGCGCAGCGTGCAGCCGACGGGAGGCGGCCATTGGCAGTTACGTTCTCAGGTGCGTGCAACGGCCACACCGCAGTCTGGCCACGGCACCGTGGCGAGGCCGTGATTCCACGGCGCTGGTGCGGCGGGGCGTCCAGGCGCGATCGTGGCCGATTGCGGCGTTCAGGCGAGGCTACGCGGCAGAACTACTGCGACAGGAACAGCCCGACCACATCGTTGGTGAAACGCCGGCCCAGTTCGGTCGGCCGCACCCGGTCGCCGTCGCGTTCCAGCCAGCCGTGGGCATAGGCCGCCTGCAACTGCGGCTCGATGTCCTGGCGCGACAGGCCCGTGCACGACTCGAACGAGTCCAGCGAGAAGCCCTCGACCAGCCGCAGCACGTTGAGCATGTATTCGAACGGCCGCCGCTGCGGCGCGATGCGATCGTCGCCGCCGATCGCCGCCGGCGTGCCGGCCGCGGCCAGGTACTGGGTCGGATGCTTGAGCTTCCAGCGCCGCAGGATGTCCTGCTCGGCGCCCAGAGTGATCTTGGCGTGGGCGCCGGCGCCGATCCCGAGGTAATCGCCGTAGCGCCAGTAATTGAGGTTGTGCTGGCAGCGCCGGCCGGGGCGGGCGTAGGCGCTGACCTCGTACTGCCCGTAGCCGTGCTCGGCCAGCAGGGCCTGGCAATGCTCCTGGATGTCCCAGGCGCCGTCTTCGTCGGGAATGTCCTGCGGTGGCCGCGCGGCGAACACGGTGTTGGGTTCCAGGGTCAGCTGATAGTGCGAGATGTGCGCAGGATCCAGGGCGAACGCGCGCTGCAGGTCGGTCTCGGCCATGGCCAGGGTCTGGCCGGGCAGGGCGTACATCAGGTCCAGATTGAGATTGTCGAAACCCGCGTCCTGGGCCAGCTTCACCGCCGAATCGGCATCCAAGCTGTCGTGGATGCGACCCAGCCGCTTCAGGCAGCCGTCGTCGAAGCTCTGGATGCCGAAACTCAGGCGGTTCACGCCGGCGGCCTTGTACAACTCGAAACGGCCGTGCTCGGCGGTGCCCGGATTGGTTTCCAGGGTGATCTCCGCGCCCGGCGCGAAGCGCAGGCGCGCGCTGGCGCCCTGCAGGAAGCGGTCGATGAACTCCGGCGGGAACAGGCTCGGGGTGCCGCCGCCGAAGAACACGCCGTGCACGGTGCGGCCCCAGACCAGCGGCAGGTCGTGTTCGAGGTCGGCGATCAGGGCATCGACGTAGGCGTCGAACGGCAGCGCGCCGCGGCCCTCGTGCGAGTTGAAGTCGCAATACGGGCATTTGCGCACGCACCAGGGCAGGTGCACGTACAGCGACAGCGGCGGGGTGGTCAGGGCAGGAGTCAACAGCGCGGGGCCGGGCGCCAGGGCCCGGTATCGGTCGGAGGGGAGCCGATAGCTTACCGGTCGAGCGCCGCCCCGTAGCGGCGGGCGGCCAGCAGGGCGCGCAGATTGGCGTCCAGGGATACGTCCGGACGGGCCTGGACCACCAGCCGCATGATCGTGGCCAGCGGCTCGGCGCGGCCGTCGCCGGACATGTCGCCGTCGAAAATGGTCGCCGTGGTCCAGCCCCGGTGCTCCGACGGGGCCAGGCGCAGCTCCAGGGTCGAGGTCAGGCGCAGGCGCCCGTCCTTGGCCCGGTGCAGGGACATGCCGACCACTTCGTGCGGCTCGAAGGCGCGGCCGCGATGGCCGCTGGTGATATTGGCGTAGCGGATCAGCCCGCCCGCGGAGGCGTCCACGCTGACCCGCTGGACCGCGGCGGCCGCGATCAGCCCGACCAGGACCGCGAGCAGGCCCAGGGCCAGTTCGATCTCGGTGCTGAAATTGTTGACCCCGGCGCGCAGGCCGTCCTGGCGGATCCAGATCGCGATCGGCAGCGCCATCAGGTACAGCACCGCCACCAGCAGCACGGTGTGGCCGCCGGTGCGGAAGGCCCGGCGCGGCGGAGCGGCGGCGCGCAGCATCCGGTTCATCGCGCGACCTCGGCGAGCCTGCCGCGCAACGCCGCCAGCGCCAGCGCGCGATGGCTCACGCGGTTTTTCAGCGCGTCGTCGATTTCGCCGGCCGACACCTGATGCTGGGTATCGAAGAACACCGGCTGATAGCCGAAGCCGCGATCGCCCTGGCGTTGATGCAGGATGCGCCCATGCCAGATGCCTTCGGCGATGATCGGACGCGGATCGCCGGCATGGCGCAGCAGCACGATCACCGCATAGAAATGGGCGCCGCGCTGATCGTCGGGGACGTCCTTGAGCGCGCTCAGCAGCTTGTCGATATTGCCCTGGGCGTCGCCGTGGCGGTGATAGCGCGCCGAATACAGACCCGGCGCGCCGCCCAGCGCATCCACGCAGATGCCCGAGTCGTCGGCGAGCGCCGGCAGACCGGTGACCGCGCAGGCATGGCGCGCCTTCAGCAGCGCGTTCTCGACGAACGTGCTGCCGGTTTCCTCGATGTCTTCGACCCCCAGATCGGTTTGCGCCACCAGTTCGATGCCGGTGTCGCTGAGCAGGTCGCGCAGTTCCACCAGCTTCCCGGCGTTACTGCTGGCCAGCACTAATCTCATGCCTTAAGTTCCAGCAAATCCCAGCGATTACCGTACAGGTCTTCAAATACGGCGACCGTGCCGTAGGTCTCGACGCGTGGAGATTCCATGAAGCGCACGCCGCGTTTAAGCATGGCGGCGTGGTCGCGATGGAAGTCGTCGGTGTGCAGGAAAAACCCGACCCGGCCGCCGGTCTGGTCGCCGACGCGCGCCTGTTGTCTCTCGCCGGAGGCCCGCGCCAGCAGCAAGGCGGTTTGCGCGCCGTCGGCGGGCGCGACCCGGACCCAGCGCTTGCCGCCGCCCAGGTCGATGTCTTCCAGCAGCACGAAGCCGAGCGACTGGGTGTAATAGGCGATGGCCTGGTCGTAGTCGGCGACGACCAGGGTGATGCTGCCGATGCTGCGATTCATGACGATTCTCGTGCGGGACCGCGCCCGTCGCGCGGTCGGCGGCGGTTGTGGTCGAAAACGCGAGGCCGTGCCGGCCCCGTCGAAGCGGCGCCGGATCGAGGAGGTGTCGAACGGCTTGCGACAATGATCGCGCAAGCGGCGGGAAGTTCAGCGCGGGCAGCGGAATTTGCGACGGATTACGCGGATGTGAGCGCGCGTGATCGGGGCTTGTGCTGAAAACGGGATTCGGGATTCGGGATTCGGGATGCGGGATGCGGGATGGACGCTGTCGCGCCGGAGGCTTCGAAGCTTGCGTGGTGTGTCGTGGGAAATGCGCCGTGCGCCGCGAAGCGAATCGGGAAGCGTCCCGATCCGCTCGCGGATATCGTGCGCTTAAACCGCCAGCGCTTCGCGCTGCTTGAGCACGAGTTCGGCGATGCCGGCTTCGGCCAGCGCCAGCAGGCCGTCGAGTTCTTCGCGGCGGAAGGCATGGCCTTCGGCGGTGCCTTGCAGCTCGATGAAACCGCCGCCGTCGTTCATCACCACGTTCATGTCGGTGTCGCAGTCGCTGTCTTCGGCGTAGTCCAGATCCAGCACCGGCACGCCGCGGTACACGCCGACCGACACCGCCGCGACTGCGCCGAAGATCGGATCGCGGGTGATCTCGCGCCGCGCCTGCAACCAGCGCACCGCATCGACCAGGGCTACGTAGGCGCCGGTGATCGCCGCGGTGCGGGTGCCGCCGTCGGCCTGCAAGACGTCGCAGTCCAGGGTGATGGTGCGTTCGCCCAGCGCCTTGCGGTCGATGCAGGCGCGCAGGGCGCGGCCGATCAGGCGCTGGATTTCCAGGGTGCGGCCGCCCTGCTTGCCGCGCGAGGCCTCGCGGTCGCTGCGGGTGTGGGTGGCGCGCGGCAGCATGCCGTACTCGGCGGTGACCCAGCCTTCGCCCTTGCCGCGCAGGAAGCCGGGGACCTTGTTTTCGACGCTGGCGGTGCACAGCACCTGGGTCTGGCCGAAGCTGACCAGCACCGATCCCTCGGCGTGGCGGGTGTAGCCGCGCTGGATGGTGACCTCGCGCATCTGGTCCGCGACGCGCCCGCTGGGGCGTGCGAGCGGGCCGGCCGGAGCCTGGGCGGGTGCGGCTTTGGGACCGGTCATAAGCGCGGATTTACCGTTTGAGGGCCGGCGAGTTTACCATTCGCTCCCTGTAGGCTCGGAATTCGCGAATGATTCGCAGCATGACCGCCTTCGCCAGCGGCGAACGCGCGACACCCTGGGGCACGCTCGGCTGCGAGTTGCGCTCGGTCAATCACCGCTTTCTCGAGCTCGGCGTGCGCCTGGCCGATGAGTTGCGCGTGCTGGAACCGGCGTTGCGCGAACGCATCGGCGCGCGCATCGGCCGCGGCAAGCTCGATCTGACCCTGCGCCTGCGTCCGCCGGAAGGCGGCGACGCGCTGCAGCTCAATCCGACCCGGCTGCGCGAACTCAGCGATCTGGCGATCGATCTGTCGGCGCGCTTTCCGGCGCTGCGCACCGAGTTCACCGACCTGCTGCAATTTCCCGGCGTGCTGCAGGCGCCCAGCACCGATCCGGCCGAATTGCAGGCGCAGGCGCTGGCGCTGCTGGACAGCGTGCTCGACGAATTCGTCGCCTCGCGCGAACGCGAAGGCGGCAAGCTGGCGGCGGTGATCGGCGAGCGCGTGGACGCGATCGCCAAGATCGCTTCGGATGTGCGCACGATGATGCCGGCGATCCGGGTCGGGCAGCGCGCCAAGCTGGAAGCGCGGCTGGCCGATCTGGCCCAGCCGGCCGACAACGGCCGCCTCGAGCAGGAACTGGTGATGTGGCTGCAGAAGCTCGATGTGGACGAAGAACTCGACCGCCTCGACTCGCACGTCACCGAAGCCAGGCGCGTGCTCAAGCTGCGCGAAGCGGTCGGCCGGCGCCTGGATTTCCTGCTGCAGGAATTCAATCGCGAAGCCAACACCCTGGGCTCCAAGTCGGTGGACGCGCGCAGTTCGGCCGCCGCGGTCGAGCTCAAGGTGCTGATCGATCAGGTTCGCGAGCAGATCCAGAACATCGAGTAACGAGTCAAGAGGAGTGAGGAACGAGTGCGTTTACTCGTTACTCACTTCTGCGCACTCGTTTCTCTTGTTTAGTCCATTCATAGCGACGTATCCAACTACATGCGCGGAACCCTTTACATCGTCGCCGCTCCCTCGGGAGCCGGAAAATCCAGCATCGTCAACGCGGTGCTCGCGCGCGATCCAGATATCCGCTTGTCGATCTCGTTCACCTCGCGCCAGCCACGTCCGGGCGAGCGGCATGCCGAGCACTACCACTTCGTCAGCGCGCAGGAATTCGAGGCGATGGTCGAAGCCGGCGATTTCTTCGAGCACGCGCGCGTGCACGGCGACTGGAAGGGCTCGGCGCGGCAGTCGGTGGAGCCGTTCCTGTCGGCCGGCAAGGACGTGCTGCTGGAAATCGACTGGCAGGGCGCGCGCCAGGTGCGGGCCAAGGTGCCCGACGCGGTCAGCGTGTTCATCCTGCCGCCGTCGCGGCAGGCGCTGGAGTCGCGCATGCGTTCGCGCGGGCAGGACAGCGAGGAAGTGATCCGCCAGCGTCTGGCCGCCGCGCGCGAGGAGATGTCGCATTACAGCGAGTTCGACTACGTGATCGTCAACGAGATCTTCGACACCGCGGTGGACGAGATGTGCGCGATCTTCCAGGCCAGCCGCCTGCGCCTGGAGCCGCAAGTGGCGCGGCATTCGCGGCTGATCACGGCGCTGCTGGCCGATTGAGGGGCGGGGCCGGATCGCCGCGCGGGCGGCCCTGGCGGCCACCGGAGTCGCCAATTCGGTGCGCGGGCCCCGGGCGACCCAGCCTTCGGATCGTTAAGTGGCTGATTCATAAAGTCTAAAGACCGTAAATCTTGCCATGGATTCGCATAGTGGCTAAACTTCCCGGTCCCCATCCGCGTCACTAAAGACGGCCGCACCGGCCGCAGGAGCCCCATGGCCCGCATCACCGTCGAAGATTGCCTGGAAGTGGTCGATAACCGCTTCGAACTCGTCATGCTGGCCGCCAAGCGCGCCCGCCAGCTGGCCAACGGCGTCGAGCCGCAGCTGGACAACAGCGAAGCCAACGACAAGCCGACCGTGCTGGCGCTGCGCGAAATCGCCGCGCGTCAGGTCAACCCCGAATACATCGACGCGGTCGAGAAGGCCGAGCGCGAGCGCAAGGAACGCGAAGCCCTGGAATGGGCCGCGGCCGAAGTGGTCGCCGACGACGACCTGTCCAAGGGCGACGACTGAACCACCCGTCCCGCGCTCCGCGCGGGCCGCGGTACCGAAACGGCTCCGCCTCGGCGGGGCCGTTTTCGTTTGCGCGCCCGTCAAGGCGCGCAGCCGCGAGGGCTGTTGTGGGAGGGGCTTCAGCCCCGATGCCTTTGGCTCAAGTCGCCCGAAACCTCACCTAGGTCGGAGCGAAAAGCATCGGGGCTAAAGCTCCCTCCCACAAAAGGCCTCCCTCCCACAAAAGAAGCCCAGGCACGCTTCCCAGCGACTTCCAGCGCCCGCCTGCTGTATACCTGAAGCGCAATCCGCGATTCCGCCGCACCCGCATCCCGTCCGCGCATCCCGGCGCAGCCCTTGCCCGCCTGAACCGGACAGCCCCCAACTGCGCAAGCCGTGACGGCGTACTTGCGCCGACCTGAGCCGCCGCCACATTCAAAGTACGTAATGCGTTGCCACATGCGCTGCCGCACGCGTAAATTTCCGTTATGACACCTGCCGAGCCCGCGTTGAACACCTATCCCGCCGCTGCCGAGGAAACGGAGCTGCCGGACTACGTGCGCGAGCTCGAGCTGGCGGCGCACTACCTGCCCGAAACCCAGCGCCTGCTGCTGCGCCGCGCCTGGGCCGTGGGCGCGGCCGCGCACGCCGGGCAGACGCGCAAGTCCGGCGAGCCCTACATCACCCATCCGGTCGCGGTGGCCAAGGTGCTGGCCGACCAGGGCCTGGACGTGGAAACCCTGGTCGCGGCGATCCTGCACGACACCATCGAAGACACCCCGGTCACGCGCGAATGCCTGGCCACCGAGTTCGGCCCGACCGTGGCCGAACTGGTCGATGGCGTCACCAAGCTCGACAAGCTGCAGTTCCGCGACCGCCAGGAAGCCGCCGCGGAGAGCTTCCGCAAGATGCTGCTGGCGATGGCGCGCGACCTGCGCGTGATCCTGATCAAACTCGCCGACCGCCTGCACAACATGCGCACCCTCGGCGCGCAGAGCGCGGAAGCGCGCGAGCGCATCGCCCGCGAGACGCTGGAGATCTATGCGCCCATCGCCCAGCGCCTGGGCATGAACCTGATCAAGGCCGAGCTGCAGGACCTGGGCTTTCGCGCCCTGCATCCGTGGCGGCACGCGGTCATCGAAAAACGCATCCGCACCCAGCCGGTGGTGCGGCGCGAGTCGCTGGTGCAGATCGAAGCGCATCTGGCCCAGCGGCTGGCGAAGGAGAAGCTTCAACATCGCTTGATCAGCCGGGTGAAATCGCCGTGGAGCATCTATACCAAGATGCACCACGAGCATAAGAGCTTCACCCAGGTGATGGACGTGTTCGGCTTCCGCGTCGTGGTCAAGAGCGTGCCGGACTGCTATCACGCACTCGGCGTCGTGCATTCGGCCTACAAGCCGCTGGATTCGCGTTTCCGCGACTTCATCGCCATTCCCAAGGCCAACGGCTATCAGTCGCTGCACACGGTGCTGTTCGGCCCTTACGGCTCGCCGGTGGAAGTGCAGATCCGCACCGAGGACATGGACCTGATCGCCGAACGCGGCATCGCCGCGCACTGGTCGTACAAGCATGGCGGCGAAGGCCCGAACAGCGCGCAGTCGCGCGCGCACAGCTGGATCGCCAGCCTGGTCGAGTCGCAGCGCGCGACTGGTTCCTCGCTGGAATTCCTCGAAAACGTCAAGGTCGACCTGTTCCCGGACGAGGTCTACCTGTTCACGCCCAAGGGCGACATCATGTCGCTGCCGCGCAATTCCACCGCGCTGGATTTCGCCTACGCCGTGCACACCGACGTCGGCAACCGCGCGGTCGCCGCGCGCGTGGACGGCAAGCTGGTTCCGCTGCGCACCAAGCTGGCCAGCGGCCAGCGCGTGGAGATCATCACCGCCAAGTCGTCCACGCCCAAGCCGCAGTGGCTGGAGTTCGTGGTATCGGGCAAGGCGCGCACTTCGATCCGCCAGCAGCTCAAGCAGCTCGAACACGAAGACGCGGTGCAGCTGGGCCATCGCATGCTCGACCGCTCGCTGGAAGTACTGGAAACCTCGCTGGACCGCATCTCGGCGCTGCGCCTTGAGGTGTATCTGAGCGAAAACCGCTACCCGCGCCTGGAAGCGTTGCTGGCCGACATCGCGCTGGGCAACCGCATGCCCAACCAGGTCGCGCTGGCGCTGGCGCGCGAAGCGCCGGGCAAGACCCGCGGCCGCGCCATCGACCGTCCGCGCCTGCCCGAAGACAAGATCCTGATCACCGGTGCCGAGCGCGGCGTGATCAGCTTCGCCAACTGTTGCCTGCCGTTGCCGGGCGACGAAATCATGGGCTACCACACCGCCGGCAAGGGCATCGTGGTGCACCGCATGGATTGCCCGAACCTCGCCGATTACCGCAAATCGCCCGACCGCTGGGTCGCGATCGGCTGGGACCGTCAGGTCTCCGGCGATTTCGCCGCCGCGCTGCGCATCGAAGTCGACAACCGCCCCGGCTCGCTGGCCCAGGTCGCCGCCGCGATCGCCGAAGCCGAATCCAACATCGACCGCGTGGAATACCTGGAACGCGACGCCAATATCGCGATCATGCGTTTCGCCATCGAAGTGCACGATCGCAAGCACTTGGCCGATGTGATGCGGCGGGTGCGCAGGCTGGCGGTGGTGCTGGGTGTGCAGCGGATGTAGTTCGGCGGCCTGTGGCCGCCGACGGGATTTGGAATTCGGGATTCGGGATTGGTGAAGCGGGCTTGTCGTGGTTGCGTTGTGACTGGCGCGATGCGTCAATCGCTTTTGCTCTGGCTGCTGCTAATCTCCAATCCCGAATCCCGAATCCCCAATCCCGGCCCCCAAATGTCCCGCGAAATCATCCAAACCGACCAAGCCCCGGCCGCGATCGGCCCGTACTCGCAGGCTGTGCGCGTCGGCGACACCGTGTATCTGTCCGGCCAGATCGCGCTCGACCCGTCCAGCGGGCTGGTCGTGGAAGGCGACATCGAAGCGCAGGCGCATCGCGCCTTCCGCAACCTGCAGGCGGTGTGCGAAGCCGCCGGCGGTTCGCTGGCCGACATCGCGCGCCTGGGCCTGTACCTCACCGACCTGGGCGCGTTCGGCAAGGTCAACTCGGTGATGGGCGAGTACTTCAATCTGCCGTACCCGGCGCGTTCGACCGTGGAAGTGTCGGCGTTGCCGCGCGGCGTCGCGTTCGAAGTCGATGCGGTGATGGTGCTGCGCTGAGTCAGCGCTCGCTCACAGCGTAAGCGTCCTTGTGGGAGGGGCTGAACTCCTCCCGTTAGACACCGGTTCGCTACGCGAACCTACTTCCGCTCGCGCGCCATCTCCACCCACAAACGCTCGCGCAGCGCGCGCGGCGTTTCCCCGGTCAGGCGCTTGAACGCGCGGCGGAAATCGCGCGGGTCCTTGTAGCCGATCGCCGCGCCGACGCTGGCGATGGTCGGGCCGCGTTCGCGCAGCAGCGCGTAGGCGCGGTCGATGCGCAGGCGGTCGTGGATCTCGTGAAAGCTGCTGCCTTCGCCGGTCAGTTGCCGGCGCAAGGTGCGTTCGCTGACATGCAATTGCGCGGCGATGCCGGCCAGCTTGGGGTCCTGCGGCAACTGCGCGCGCAGCAGACGCTCCACCGCCGCCGACACTTCGCCGGGCACCGGGCCGCGCGGCATTTGCGCTTCGCACAGCGCCAGCACCTGCTTCGAGGCGATCGGGTTGTGGGTCGGCAACGGCACCATCAGCCAGCCCTCGTCCAGCACCAGCCGGTCCTGCGGCTGATCGAAGGCGATCGGGCAGTCGAACACGTCCTGATAACTGGCGCGGTACTCCGGCGCCGGATAACTGAATTCCAGGCGCAGCGGCCGCAGTTTGTCGCCGACCAGCCCGCGCCCCAGCGCCAGGCAACTGCTGAAGAATTCTTCCGCGACGAAACGGTGGATCGACGGGAACGCCAGGGTCATCTGCCCGGCCAGGGCCAGCGTGCCGGCCTCCGACGCGCTTTCGACGAAGCGCATCAGGCTGCCGACCACCGGAGTGAAGCGCAGGCCGATCTGCAAGGCTTCGCCGAAGGTCGCCGCCGTGGTCATCGCCAGGCCGAGCAGGCCGAAATTGCCCACGTGCTGGCCGCGGCCGATGTCCAGGCCGATGCTCGGCGGCAGCACCTTGAGCGCGCGCTCGATCGCCACCGCGGTCGGGCGGTCGGGCAGACGCACGCCGGGGTCGCTGACCTGGGCGCGGCTCAGGCCGGTGCCGACGAACCAGTCGTCGCTGGGCGCGCCGATCCGGTCCGCGGTCTCCAACAAGCCCCACAGCAGGTTCGGCGACATCAGCGAGATGTCGCCCTTGACGCTGGTGTTGTCCGGATCGGATGGCTGAGGCATCGCCCCTCACGATACTTGCCCGCACGGTTGACCGCGAATGCCCCCTTAGTGTGCCGCATTCGCCCTCACGCGCGCTCACCCCGGCGGCGGAGACTCGTCGTTCAGCCACCTTCGGGCCGTCGCGCGCCGCAACCCGCGCGGCCGCGCCCGATCGCCAACATCACGGGGACCCCATGAGCCAGCCGACCCAGCCGATCCGTGCTTCCGTCCTAGCCGTTGCCGCCGCGGCCGCCCTGGCCGCCGGCTGCGGTCCCGAGCAGGCCCAGCACACGCCGACCGCGCAGGTCGCCGCCGGCGACGCGGCCTTCGCGGAAAGCTTCCGCGCCCGCCTGCTCGACGCCAAGGCCGGCGAGGTGATCGAAGTGCCGGCCGGCCGCTACACCTTCGACCGCAGCCTGACCTTGCGCGTGGACGGCGTGACCATCCGCGGCGCCGGTCCGGACAAGTCGGTGCTGAGCTTCAAGGGCCAGAAGGCCGGCGCCGAGGGGTTGCTGGTGAACGCCAGCAACTTCACTTTGGAAAACATCGCCATCGAGGACAGCAAGGGCGACGGCCTGAAGGTCAACGAAGCGGAAAACATCACCATCCGCAACGTGCGCGTGGAATGGACCGGCGGCCCGAGCACCAAGAACGGCGCCTACGGCCTGTATCCGGTCAAGACCCGCAACGTGCTGATCGAAAATTCGGTGTCGATCGGCGCGTCCGATGCCGGCATCTACGTCGGCCAGTCGCGCGACGTGATCGTGCGCAACAGCCGCGCCGAGTTCAACGTCGCCGGCATCGAGATCGAAAACACCATCAACGCCGATGTGTACGACAACGTCGCCACCAACAACACCGGCGGCATCCTGGTGTTCAACATGCCGGCGCTGTCGCAGCAGGGCGGGGCGATCCGGGTGTTCAAGAACAAGGTGTTCAAGAACAACACCGCCAACTTCGGCGCCAAGGGCACGCCGGTGGCCAGTGTGCCGGCCGGCAGCGGCGTGGTGGTGAATTCCAACGACGATGTCGAGATCTTCGACAACGACATCAGCGACAACGCCACCACCAACATCATCGTCTCCAGCGTCTATTCCACCGGTTACAAGGACGACAAGGCGGCGAAGGATTTCGATCCGTATCCCGAGCGCATCTCGATCTACGGCAACCGCCTGAAAGGCGGCGGCGATTCTCCGGACGGCCTGGACCTGAAAGCGCTCAAGACCGCGATCTACGGCCTGAGCGGGCACTTCCCCGATGTGTTGTGGGACGGCTACGCCAACGCGGCGTTGAAGACCGGCCCGCAGATCTGCATCCGCGACGTGTCCGGCGTGGTCAACGCCGACGGTCCCGGCGGCTACAAGAGCCCGAGTCAGGACACCAAGCCCTATGCCTGCGATCTGCCGAAGCTGCCGGCGATCGACCTCAAGCGCGGCTGATCGATGCGCCTGATCACGATGCGTCACGCGGCGATCTTGTTGTTGGCGTTACTCGCGGCCTGCGCTAAACCGGCTGCGGACGAAACCGGACCGGCGGCGCGGGCGCCCGCCGGCATCGCCGCGGATTCGCCCTGGCAGCCGGTGCATTTCTTCGCCGAAGGGCAGCCGGACGATCTGGCCGACTGGAATGTGCTGCGAATCGCCGGCGGCCGCCTGCAATTGAATTCCGGCGTCTTGCCCTACGACCTCAACACGCCGCTGTTTTCCGATTACGCGCACAAGCTGCGCACGGTGTGGATGCCGAAGGGACAGGCGGCGGCGTACGACCCGCAGCAAGAGTTCGACTTTCCGGTCGGCACCGTCTTCAGCAAGACCTTCTACTACCCGCGCGGCGAAGGCGACAGCGTGCTGCGCAGCGCCGACGACGGCCCGGACCTGCGCGGCGGCGGCCTCGACCTGCGCAAGGTGCGGCTGGTGGAAACGCGCCTGCTGTTGCGGCGCAAGGACGGTTGGTTCGCATTGCCGTACGTGTGGAACGCGCAGCAGACCCGGGCCCGGCTGATGCGCGGCGGCGAACTGGTATCGCTGGAACTGGTCGATGCCGGCGGCAAGCGCGAAAGCGCCGACTACCAGGTGCCCGATCAGAATCAATGCGCCGGTTGCCACGCCACCGACATGAAGACCAAGGCCCTGCATCCGCTCGGCCCGCGCGCGCGCCATCTCAATCGCAATTTCGCTTACGGCGACGGCCTGGCGAACCAGATCGCGCGCTGGACCCAGGCCGGCTATCTGCACGGCGCGCCGCCGCCGCAGTCGGCGCCACGCGACGCCAACTGGCGCGACGCGAACGCGCCGCTGGAAGCGCGCGCCCGCGCTTACCTCGATATCAACTGCGGCCACTGCCACAACCCGAAAGGCCCGGGCAACACCTCCGGGCTGTGGCTGGATGCGGCCACGCAGGAGCCGTTGCGGCTGGGCCGCTGCAAGCTGCCGATCGCGGCGGGCAAGGGCACCGGCGATCTGCGTCACGACGTGGTGCCGGGCAAGCCCGACGAATCGATCCTGACCTTCCGCATGCTCAGCGACGATCCCTCGGTGATGATGCCGGAACTGGGGCGCAGCGTCGTGCACGAAGAAGGAGTAAAACTGATCCGCGACTGGATCGCCGCGCAACAGGGGCAGTGCGGATGATCGCAACATGGCGAAAAATCCGCGGTGTTTTTGTAGGAGGGGCTTCAGCCCCGATGCTTTTCGCTCCGATCGCAGGTGGCTTTCGACAACCCTGATCGAAAAGCATCGGGGCTGAAGCCCCTCCCACAAAAGATTTCGCGTTATCGCCGAATACCGTAATTAGAAGGGAATCCGGGCAACGAAAGATCAAACAAGAACGCAACCGATGCATGCGTTCGAATCCACGACAACGAGAGGGGAGCTTGAGATGTCGCTGCGTAAACACCGCTTGGTCATCGCGACCAACACCGTGCTGACCGCGTTGTGCGGAGGCGCCTTCGCCCTGGCCGCGCCGGCCGCCTTCGCGCAACAGTCGGCGCCGAAGGAACTGGACAAGATCACCGTCACCGCGCAAAGCCGCGAGCAGGAACTGCAGGACGTGCCGATCGCGCTGCAGGTGGTGACCGATCAGCTGATCGACGACGTTGCCGCGCAGGATCTGGGCGATCTGGACAGCTTCGTGCCGGGCCTGGTGGTGGACAGCCAGCAGCCGACCCAGCCCGGATTCGAGTTGCGCGGCATCAGCACGGACGACTTCGGCATCGGCACCGATCCCGCGGTCGGCGTCTACGTCGATGGCGTGTACGCCGGCCGCGGCGGCGGCGTGCTGCTGCCGTTCACCGATGTGGAACGCATCGAAGTGCTCAAGGGCCCGCAGGGCACGCTGTTCGGCCGCAACACCGCCGCCGGCGCGATCTCGATCATCACCCGCAAACCCGATACCGCTGCGACCGAAGTCAAGGCCAGGCTGCGCATCGGCAATCACGGCAAGCAATACGTCGATGGCATGTTGAACCTGCCGACCGGCGAGGATTCGGCGTTCCGCTTCAATGCCCTGATCAATCACGCCGACGGCTGGATTCAGGACGCCGAAACCGGCCGCGACCTCAATCCGGAAAACAACTGGGCCACGCGCGCCGCGTTCAAGACCCGCTTCGGCGAGCGCACCAGCGCGTTGATCAGTTGGGATCACGAGAGCCTGGATCAGCTGGGCCAGGCCACCACGGGCATCGTCGCCCTGCCGCCGGCGCCGGGCCTGCCGAGCTTGCCGGTGGACGAATCGGCGTACCTGGATCCGCGCAAGATTCCCACCGTCAGCGACGCGGAAGGCAACGAAGAATCGCGGCGGTTCGACGGCGTGACCCTGATCGTCGATCACAGCTTCGACTGGGGCGGCTTCACTTCGACCACGTCCTGGCGCGATTACGACTCGGTCAACCGGGTCGAAGAGGACGGCACCAATCGCCGCTATCTCTACGTCGATTCGACCAATACCGAAAGCAACCGCAGCTACTACCAGGAATTCAAGTTCGCCGGCAGCACGGACAAGCTCGACTGGGTCGCCGGCGCCAGCTATTTCGACGAACGCGCGCGACAGACCAGCGAAGTCAATGCGATGACCGACTCGGTCGATACCATCGTGCAGAACCTGGGCCTGGCGCCGACGCCGGATGGGCGCCTGTTCGGTTTCTTCGACGATATCCTGCAGGCCAACGGCATTCCGCTGACCTTGCTCGGCCACCGCTGGAACGAGACTTTCCGCAACACGCTCGACACCAAGGCCTACGCGGTGTTCGGCGACGTGATCTGGCACGCCACCGACAAGCTCAACCTGACTGTGGGCCTGCGCTACACCCGAGACGAGAAGAAATTCTCGTGGCTCAACACGCCGCGCTACGCGCCGGCGCTGGATGCGACCTTGGATCAGCTGCAGGCGATCGGCTTCTTCGATCTGGTCGGCCTGCCGCGCGAAGCCTTCGTGTTCGACGTGGCCTTCATCGACCCGCCAGCGATGTTGAACAAGGGCATCCTGCGCCGCACCTCCAATAGCTGGAGCGACCTGAGCCCGCGCTTCGTCGCCGATTACCACTTCAACGACGACACCATGGTGTTCGCGTCGCTGGCCAAGGGCTACAAGGCCGGCGGTTTCAACTCGTTGCAGATCGGCAGCAGCTTCGAGAACGAGGACGTGTGGAACTTCGAGACCGGCATCAAGAAGGCGTTTCCGGCGCAACGCCTGCAGGTCAACGCATCGGCGTTCTACTACGTCTACGACAACCGCCAGGCGGTGCGGCTGGACAGCAGCACCGACATCCCGCGCTTCGTCGTCGACACCTCCGACCTGGAAGCCTACGGCCTGGACTTCGACATGCGCTGGCAGGCCACCGATCACTTCGGCCTGGACTTCAACGCCAGCTTCATCGATTCGACCTACAAGAACTACGTGACCTCCGACGGCATCGACGCCAGCGGCGATCCGACCGGCCTGCCGTACTGGTCCGCGGCCGGCGGCGCGCATTACGTGTGGGAGTTGGGCGAGCACGGCGACGTGCGCGTGTCGCTGCGCCACGCCTATCGCGGCAAGGTGCGTTGCAGCGAGGAGTCGCGCGCGCAGAACCGCTGCGGGGTGAGCCCGGCGCTGGACCTGGGCGAGGCGCAGAACCGCACCGACCTGCGCGTCGGCTGGACCTCGCCGCAGGGCCGCTGGGGCCTGGCCGCCTACGGCAACAACCTGTTCGACAACCAGTACATCAACGCGCTGGGCACCTACGGCAAGAACGTGCTCGGCACGGTCGGCGCGCGGGTGAGCGAGCCGCGCACGTACGGGATCGAGTTCACCGCGAGGTACTGACGGTGTGGAATCGGGAATCGGGAGTTCCGATTCTCGATTCCCCATTCCCGATTCCCGCCCTATCCTTAGGCCATGCCGAGCCGTAAGGACGGGCCCTCCGTCGATCTCCACACCCAACCGCTGCCCCGCATGCCCGGGGTCGGGCCGAGCGTGGCCGAAAAGCTCGCCGCGCGCGGGCTGGTGAGCCTGCAGGATTTCTGGCTGCATCTGCCGCGCCAGTACGAGGACCGCACTCAGATCACCCCGATCCGCCTGCTGCAGCCCGGCGTCGCGGCTCAGGTCGAAGGGCGGGTGGAGGCGGTGGATCGCGGCTTTCGATACCGGCCGATGCTGCGCGTGGCGGTTGGCGACGATTCGCGCGCGACCGTGGTGTTGCGCTTCTTCCATTTTCGTGCGGCCCAGGTCGCGCAGTTCCGCCTTGGTGCGCGCGTGCGCCTGTACGGCACGCCCAAGCCCGGCCAGAACGGCCTGGAGATCGTCCATCCCAGTTACCGCGTGCTTGAGGACGAAGACGAAATCGCCCTGGGCGAGCAACTCGATCCGGTTTATCCGGCGATCGAAGGCATCGGCCCGGCGACGCTGCGTCGCCTGATCGGCTTCGCTCTGGACCGCCTGCCCGACGACGCGTCGCTGGAGCTGATTCCGCGCGAACTGCGCGAGCGCCTGCGCCTGCCGACCCTGCGCGAAGCCCTGCTGACCGTGCACCGCCCGCCGGTGGATGCCGACGTGGCCGCGCTGATCGACGGCCGCCATCCGGCCCAGCGCCGGCTGGCGCTGGAAGAATTGCTGGCCCATCACCTCAGCCTGCGCCGCCAGCGCATCAGCCAGCAGGCGCACAAGGCGCGCCCGCTCAAGCAGATGCCGCTGGCCGAACGTCTGCGCAAGTCGCTGCCGTTCAAGCTCACCGGCGCGCAGAAGCGGGTGTTCGACGAAATTCGCGTCGATCTGGCCAAGCCTTCTCCGATGCTGCGACTGGTGCAGGGCGATGTCGGCAGCGGCAAGACCGTGGTGGCCGCATTGGCGGCGATGCTGGCCGTCCAGCACGGCCGCCAGGCCGCGTTGATGGCGCCGACCGAATTGCTGGCCGAACAACATCTCAATAATTTGCGTAAGTGGCTCGAACCCCTGGACGTGCGCGTGGCGTGGTTGGCCGGCAAAGTCACCGGCCGCGCGCGCAAGACGGTGCTGGAGCAAGTGGCCAACGGCGAAGCGCAGGTGGTGGTCGGCACTCATGCGCTGATGCAGGAGGGCGTCGCCTTTCGCGATCTGGCGCTGGCGATCGTCGATGAGCAGCATCGCTTCGGCGTGCACCAGCGATTGGCGCTGCGCGACAAGGGCGCCGGCGGCGCGGTCGGCGAGGGCGCGATCGTGCCGCATCAGTTGGTGATGACCGCAACGCCCATCCCGCGCACCCTGGCGATGACCGCCTACGCTGATCTCGACGTATCGGCGATCGACGAACTGCCGCCGGGCCGCACGCCGGTGCAGACCGTCGCCCTCAGCGAGGAACGCCGTCCCGAACTGGTGCAGCGCATCCGCACCGCCTGCGCCGAAGGCCGGCAGGCGTACTGGGTCTGCACGTTGATCGACGATTCCGACGAAGTGATCGCGCAAGCCGCGCAGACCACGTTCGAGGAACTGTCCGTGCAACTGGCGCCGTTGCGGGTCGGCCTGGTGCACGGCCGCATGAAGGCGAAGGAAAAGCAGGAAACGATGCGCGCGTTCAAGGACGGCGAGCTGGATCTGCTGGTCGCCACCACCGTGATCGAAGTCGGCGTGGACGTGCCCAACGCATCGCTGATGATCATCGAGAACGCCGAGCGCCTGGGCCTGGCGCAGTTGCATCAGCTGCGCGGCCGCGTCGGCCGCGGCAGCGCGGCATCGAGTTGCGTGCTGCTGTATCGCTCGCCGCTGTCGGGGCTGGCGCGGCAGCGGCTGGAAACGATGCGGCAGACCCACGACGGTTTCGTCATCGCGGAAAAAGACCTGGAATTGCGCGGCCCCGGCGAACTGCTCGGCACCCGCCAGACCGGCCTGGCGGGGTTCCGCGTCGCCGACCTGGGCCGCGATGCGGATCTGCTGCCGCTGGTGCAGGAGCTCGGCGAGCGTTTGCTCAAGACCTCGCCGGAACTGGCCGAGCGCATCGTGTCGCGTTGGGTGGGCGGAGCGGTGCGCTACGCGTCTGCTTGAGTTTCGAAGGACGCGGCGAAGTTTGCCGCCGGCCTCGCGCAGTCGCAGCGTCCGCGAACCGCTTCGGGTCCAATGGTACGGCTACGGGGGCTCAGGGAAGGCGGCGCCCGCCGCCGATGCAACCGGGCCATCGACAGGAGTCCTGCATGCCCATCGCATTCGATCAACGTCGTTTTGGCGGCGTTGGTTTCGGCGTGGCGGGCTCGGATTTGCGCGATAGGTCGCGCGCGGCCGCGCCCCGCGGGACGGCCGTGAAACGGCCTGGTACGGCCGATTACCACAGCGCCCCGATATTTGGCATAGTGGCCCGCCAGCTGGAGCGCCCCACCCGGATGCCGGGAGCCCTTCAAAACGCGGTAACGCAATGGTTCGGCCCGGCTTTCGACCGGCTGCATCCCTTGCTGCAGGCGCTGCACCGCAGCGGCGGCACCCTGGGCGGGGAGATCGCCATCTCCACCGGAACGGGACTGGCCGGACGCATCGGGCGCCGGTTGGCGCGCAAGCTTGGCATTCCGGTGGATTGGCCGCGGCGCGGATTCCGGGTCGATATCGTCCACGACGAACAGCAGATGCAGTGGCGCCGACGCTTCGACGACGGCAGCGAGCTGCTCTCGATCTTCCGGCCGGTGGGCCGCTATCCCGATGGCCATTGGCTGGAATCCACCGGCCCGGCGCGGATGAAACTCGGCGTTGATCTCGATGGCGGCGGTTGGCGCTGGCGCCTGCTCGGCGTCGATGTGCGCGGCGTGCCGTTGCCGCTGTTTCTGTTTCCGCGCACCGACGCCTACAAACGCATCGAGTGCGATGAGCGCGGCGAAAGCGGCGAGCGTTATCGCTTCGCCGTCGCGTTCTCATTGTTTCCCTTCGGCGAACTGCTGCGCTACGAAGGCGCGCTGCACGCCATCCCGGCCGTTTCGGCCTCATCGGCCGATCCGGCCGGCGCAGCGTTGTTCGCTGCGCACAGTTCCGCAGAACGAGTGACTACATGACCGACCGCATTCCCCTGCTTATCGATACCGACCCGGGCGTGGACGACGCGCTCGCCTTGCTGATGGCGTTCAACGATCCGCGCCATGAGCTGGTCGGCCTGACCATCGCCGCCGGCAACGTCGGCCTGAAACACACCGTCGCCAACGCGCTGAAGCTGTGCGAAGTGGCCGGTGTCGATGTTCCGGTGTTCGCCGGCGCCGACGCGCCGCTGCTGCATCCTTCGCCCGATGCGGGTTATGTGCACGGCCAGGACGGTTTCGGCGATGTCGGCTATGAGGCCGCCAAGCGGCAAGTCGAAGCCGAGCACGCCGCACTCGCGATCATCCGTCTTTCGCACGAATACGCCGGCAAACTGCTGCTGGTCGCGCTCGGGCCGTTGACCAACGTCGCCCTCGCGCTCAAGCTCGATCCCACCTTGCCGCAACGCATCGCGCGCCTGGTGGTGATGGGCGGCGCGGTGACGTGTCAGGGCAACATCACGCCGGCGGCCGAGTTCAACATCTATTTCGATCCGGAAGCCGCGCACATCGTGTTCGAAGCCTTCGGGCAACTGGATCTGGCCGATTGGGAAGCGGTGGTCGCGCACGGTCTGCTTCACGATCGCGTGGTCGGCTGGTTCAAGACCGACTCCGCGCGCGGGCAGTTCTACGAGCGCATTTCGGAGAAGACCCGGATGTGGTCGATCGACCGCCGCGGCGATCACTGGCATGCGGCCGACGCGCTGGCGATGGCGTTCGCGCTGGAGCCCGAAGGCGCGCTGGACGTGCAGTCGCGGCCGGTGTCGATCGAGCTGGACGGCACTCACAGCCGCGGCGCGACGGTGGTCGATTGGCGTCGGCAGGAGGGCAAGCCGGATAAGGCGGCTATCTTGATGAAATACGATCAACAGCGATTCGAGCGTCTGATCCAGGCCGCTCTATCCGCGTCCCCGGCGTAGGCGTTTGGCGACCGGCGACCCGATCCGAAGACGCCACCGCTTCGTCATCCCAGCCAAGCTCTGAGCACCAAGCCGACCAATCTCCCAAGGCGCCGCGATCTGCCCCTCTAGAGAGTGGCTAATCGCCGGGGAGGGGGCGCCGCAGGCGCGAGTGCTCTTATTGGACTTCCTCGACCGCCCGCGCCCTCACCCCAACCCCTCTCCCGCAAGCGGGAGAGGGGCTCTACGGGCGCTCCGGACGTCCAGGTGGCTGCCAGCAGCTCCGGTCGGGCAGGGCGAGCGGCCCAAAGCCCACGCTCCTCAAAACCCACACTTGCACCACCCCCCAACCCCCCGCTATACTGCCCGACTTTCCCGCACACCTTAAGGTTGAGTGCCATGAAGGCAGGCATCCATCCCGAATACCGCGACGTCGTCTTTCAGGACGTCACCACCGACTTCCAGATCCTTACCCGTTCGACCCTGTCGAGCAAGGAAACGATCAAGGTCGATGGCGCTGAGTATCCGTTGATCAAAGTCGATATCTCTTCGGCTTCGCACCCGTTCTATACGGGCAAGCACAAGATCATGGACACCAGCGGCCGCGTCGATAAGTTCCGCAAGCGCTACGCGCAGAAGTAATTCGCGTCGCCGAAGCAATTCGGAACACATCGCTGCACGCACAACGGCTGCCCGCGAGGGCGGCCGTTTGCGTTTGCGCGCTTTCAGGCGTTGTGCGGCTCGGCCCTGACTGGTCCGCCGCGAGCGTTTGCACCGACGCGGATCAAGCCGCGCCAGGCCGCTCGCGCCTGACTCGAATCAAGCGGCTCCGGCGTATCGACGCGGCCCCGGCTCTCGCGCGAGCCAATCTCCACTGATCCGGTCGAAGCCAGCCGCCACGTTCACGTGCGCAGCTTCCAGCCGAGCGCTTGTCGCGTCCTGCTGAGGGCCCTCACCACCGCAATCCCGATCGCCGGCGATGAACAAAGCCGACCATTCCGGCAACCCGCCCGCCGCGATCATCGCCACTTCCGCGGCCGGCCCGGTTCCGATCCTGTTCCAGCCCGAAACCGCGCGAATCCAGCCGCAAACCACTCCGCCGCCGCCCACCGGCAGACCAGCCGCCACATCCCGGCAACTGGACGGTCAAATAATCGCCGTAAACGATCGGCCGCCCCGGATTCCCGGCCCGGTCGCGAAACGCTGCGTGCCCCCGGTGGTGCCGGCCCTGGCGAAGTCCGAGCTTTGGCTCTGAGAGCGTTGTGCGATAATTCACTATCGCAACGTGCTTGCGACCCCCTGTTCCCCTCCTGCCGCGGCCATCCTTCGCGGCAGCAGACTGAGGAGTGTTTCGTGTCCGAAGACCCCAACAAAACCCGCCTCGATCAGGTCACCGTGACCGCCGGCGACAAGAACTTCGCCCTGCCGGTGCAGCATCCGGTGCTCGGTGCGTCCTGCGTCGATATCGCCAAGTTGCCGAAAGAAACCGGGATGTTCACCTACGACCCGGGTTTCACCGCGACCGCCAGCTGCAAGTCTGCGATCACCTACATCGACGGCGACGAAGGCGTGCTGCTGTATCGCGGCTACCCGATCGAACAGCTGGCCGAGAACTCGAACTTCCTCGAAGTCGCGTATCTGCTGATGAACGGCGAACTGCCGTCGGCGACCGAGTTCAGCAAGTTCGAACACGAAGTCACGCATCACACGATGATGCACGAGGCCTTCCGCACCTTCCTCTACGGCTTCCGCCACGACGCCCATCCGATGGCGATGCTGGTTGGCATGCTCGGCTCGATGGCGAGCTTCTATCACAACGAGTTGGACCTGGAAGATCCGGAGCAGCGCCGCCTGGCCGCGATCCGCCTGATCGCCAAGGTGCCGACCATCGCCGCTGCCTGCCATCGTTATTCGATCGGCTGGCCGATCCGTTATCCGAAGAACAGCCTGGACTACACCACGCGCTTCCTGCACATGCTGTTCGAAGTGCCGAGCGAGCCGCTGCAGCTGAGCCCGGTCGCCTCCAAGGCGATGGACCTGTTGTTCATCCTGCACGCCGATCACGAGCAGAACGCATCGACCTCGACCGTGCGTCTGGTCGGTTCGACCGGCGCCAATCCCTACGTCAGCGTCGCTTCCGGCGTCGCCGCGTTGTGGGGGCCGGCGCATGGCGGCGCCAACGAAGCCGTGCTCAAGATGCTCAACGAGATCGGCCGTCCGGAGAACGTCAAGGCCGCGGTCGATAAGGCCAAGGACAAGGAATCGGGCTTCCGCCTGATGGGCTTCGGCCACCGCGTCTACAAGAACTACGACCCGCGCGCCGCGCTGGTGCGCAAGATGACCCACGATGTGCTCGGCGAGCTCGGCGTCAACGATCCGCTGCTGGAAGTGGCGATGAAGCTGGAAGAAGCGGCGCTGAAGGACGATTACTTCGTCCAGCGCAAGCTCTACCCGAACGTCGATTTCTACTCGGGCATCATCTACAAGGCGCTGGGCATCCCGGTGGAAATGTTCACGGTGATGTTCGCCATCGCGCGCACCGCCGGCTGGGTATCGCATTGGCTGGAACAGCAGAACGATCCGGAGAACAAGATCGGCCGTCCGCGCCAGATCTACACCGGTCACGGCGTGCGCGACTACGTGGCCGCCGACAAGCGCTGAGACGTTCGCTGTCGCGGTAACTGAAAACGCCCCGTTCGCGGGGCGTTTTCTTTTGTGCAGGGCAGAAACGCGACTGATTCGTCGCCGAATTGCGTCGGCGCTCGAGTCCGGCGCCTATCGCGCACACAGCGCAAGCGATCATCCCGGTTCGCGCATCTCCCGAATGAAATACGCATACGCCAACTGATCCCGATCGGCGCCCGCCGGCAGGCGTCGGCGTTGCGACTGCGCGTGTTGCACGGCTTCCTCGCGGCTCATCGCGCCGTCGAGAACGCGGTCGCGCAATCCGCGCAAGCGCTGCAGGCTCAGGCCCGAGGCGTCGGCGTAGCGCGCGGCCTGGGCGATGAAGAATGCGCTCAGTTCGGGCGGCAGGCGCAGGTCGTCGCTCACATCTCGACGGCCGTACTCGTAGATGCGCGGCTGCTTCCACGGATCGAAGCCGCGGGTGCCGAAGCTGTCGTACTGGCTGAGGAAAATCTGCGTGGTAGGCGCCACGATGCGCGCTTCGCGCGGCGCGCCCGGCAGGCTCCAGACCGCGACGGTGTGGTTGCCGGTCGGCCAGAACAGGCCGACGTTGCGCACTCCGCCGCGTCGCGCGAGGAATGCGTACAGCGCGGAGATTTCGTCGCATTCCGCGTTGGCGCTGACCCGGCCGGGACCGATCGCGCGCAGCGCCCGCCACTGGGTCCAGATCGCGTCCGAATTGGGTTCGCGATCGGTGATCGTCCAATGCAGGTTCCAGTAACCGCCGTCGCGCGTGGCCTCGAACAACAGCCGCAGATAAGCGTAGTCGGCGTAAGGCATCTGGCTCGCGCTCAATCCCTGCGCGGACAGCAACGCCTGATAGTCGGCGCGCACGGCGGGACTGGTTTGCGAGGCAGCGGCGCGGGCGCGCAGGGCTGCGATCAGTTCGGCGAGCGTGGCCGGTGCGGCGGGCGTAGGCGGGTTCGCATGCACCGCCGATGCGCTCGCCGGCGGCGTGGCGATGGCGGCCACGCTCGGCGCCGACAGACACAACAGGCCAATCGCGATGCGCAGCGCGGTGGCCGCGCGGCTCGCGCGGATTTTCGTCGATCGATCGCTGCGCATCCTTGTGCTCGCTTGCCGATGTTGCCCGCAGGTAGTGGGCCGCGCGGGCGGGGCGGCAGCCTCTAGCCGCGTTCGAATTCTGAAATTTCCTCATCGGCGAGCAACTGGCGCAACTGGCTCGCGGTCGCGCGCCGCATCGGTTTCTCATCGACGTTCGACAGCGGCGCCTGGCGCAATACGTCCAGCGGCAATACGGTCAGGTCGAAGGTCAGTTCTTCCGCGCTGAACACCCACACCGGAAAGTCTTCGCTGCGTTCGCGGTCCAGGCGCAGGCGGCGATCACGCGCTTCGGCCGGGATGCGGTGGTGTTCGAGGAACATCGGCACGGCTTCGGGATCGTCGCTGTACAGGTGCAGCGCGACCGGGCTGCGCGCATCGGCGGTGCCGTCGAGCACCGGGCCGATCAGGCGCGGCTCGAATTCGCGGAAGAACTCCAGCGCGCGTAGGGCCGCTTCGCGGCGCTGGCGCAGGCCGCCGAGGTGTTCGCGCTGAAACAGGCGCTGGTATTCGCGCAGCGCGTCTTCGATCTCGCGGTTACGCGGCAGCGAGGCGTCGTCGAAAATGCCGAGGCGTTCGGCGGCTTTCAGCTTGGCCTGGTGGTAGTCGCGGATGCCGCTTTCGGCGATCAGGCGGGCGGCTTCGTGGGCGAGGCGGTGACGGCGCTCGCGGATGCGGGTCTGCGCATGCTGATGTGCGTGCTGTCGGGCCTGGTGCATCTCGACCTCCGGGCTGGCACGGCACGGCGAGGGCTTTCGCCGCGGCCGGGTAAGCCGGCAGCCCCAAAACTAGCACGTTCGTCTATCACGGCAATGTCCAGGCCGGGGCAGGGGATTCAGGCGCCAGATAGGGCAAGCACGAGCGCCGGCGCCGGCGCGCGGACAAAGAAAAAGGCCGCATGCGCGGGGCATGCGGCCTTCTCGGTGTTGCGGCGGGCGGCGGTCAGAAGATGTCGAAGGACTCTTCCGAGGGCGCGGCGTCTTCGTGGCCGTAGTCGGTGTAGGTCTGCATGCGCTCCAGATCCTCCGCCTTGACCCACTCCATCACGCCGCCGGCGCCGTCGGGAATCAGCGCGCCGTTGCCGGCCACCGAGACCTTGACCATGCCTTGCGGCGGCTCGTTGGGCTGGATCGGCTGATCCTTGAGCGCCACGCGCATGTAGTCGATCCAGATCGGCAGCGCGGCCTTGCCGCCGTATTCGCGGTAGCCCAGCGACTTGTAGTTGTCGCGGCCGACCCAGACGGTGGTGACGTACGGGCCGCCGACGCCGGAGAACCAAGCGTCGCGGTGATCGTTGGTCGAACCGGTCTTGCCGCCGACGTCTTCGCGGTCGAGCACCTTGGCCGCTGTGCCGGTGCCGCGTTTGACCACATCGCGCAGCATCGAGATGATCTGGTAGGCGATGCGGTCGTCGATCGCGCGCGGGGCGACGTTGATGGCGGCGATTTCGGCCGGAGTGAGCGGCTTCTTCGCCGGTTCCGCCGGCTTTTTGTCCTTGTCCTTTGCGCTCTTGTCCTTGGGGGCGGGCTTCTTGGCGTCGGCGCTGTCGGTGCCGGGCGCGGGGCCCAGGTCGAAGCCATCGACGACGTTGTTGGCCGGCAACGCCGCCGAGGCGGTGGCGCCGCGGCCGACGCATTCGGAGCAGGCGGTGGCGGGCTTTTCCTTGAACACCACCGCGCCGGCGCGGTCCTTGACCTCGTCGATGAACCACGGGGTGATACGGAAGCCGCCGTTGGCGAAGGTGGCGTAGCCGCGCGCCATCGACAGCGGCGTCAGCGAGGCGGTGCCCAGCGACATCGACAGGTTCGGCGGCAGTTGCTCGACTTCGAAACCGAAGTGGCTGATGTACTTGCGAGCGAAGTCCACGCCGATCGCGTCGAGCAGGCGCACCGAGACCAGGTTGCGCGACTGCACCATCGCCTCGCGCACCCGCATCGGGCCGGCGAAGTTGCCGCTGTCGTTCTGCGGGCGCCACAGATGGCCGCGGCGATCCTTGAACACCACCGGCGCGTCGAGCACGATCGAGGCCGGGTTGTAGCCGCGTTCGAACGCGGCCGCGTACACGAACGGCTTGAAGCTCGAACCGGGCTGGCGCCGCGCCTGGGTGGCGCGGTTGAACTTGGCGCCGGCGAAGCTGTAGCCGCCCGACAGCGCGCGCAGGGCGCCGTTGCTGGGCTCCAGCGACACCAGCGCGGCTTGCGCCTGCGGTAGCTGATCCAGGCGGTAGCTGACCACCGACGGTTCGGTCGGCGCGGCCGGGGCGGGGTCGCCGGGCTTGGCTTCGGCGACCGCCTTGGCCGGGGTTTCCAGGCGCGCGATGCGGGCCACGTCGCCGCGCTTGAGCAGGCTGCCGGGGCTGCGTCCGGCATAGCCCTGCTTGTCGCTCAAGGTCAGCTCGGTGCCGTCGCCGAGGACGACGGTGGCTTGCGAGCCGCTGGTCGACAGCACCACCGCCGGCAGCAGGTTGGCCTGCGCCGGAATGCCGCGCAGGCGCACGCGCGCGGCCGTGGCGTCCTCGCTCGGGGCGAGGTCGAAATGCTGTTCCACGCCGTGCCAGCCGTGGCGGCGGTCGTACACCGCCAGGCCGTCGCGGATGGCCTTGTCGGCGGCGATCTGCAACGTCGGGTCGATGGTGGTGGTGACGTGGTAGCCCTTGGTCAGCGCTTCGGCGCCGTAGCGGGCGACCATTTCCTGACGCACCATTTCGGCCACGTACGGCGCGTAGACCTCGACCGGGCGCTCGTGCGGGGTGGCGTGCATCGGCACGGCCTTGGCCTGGGCGGCCTCGGCGGCGGTGATGAAGCGCTGCTCGGCCATGCGGTCGAGGATGTAGTCGCGGCGCAGCTTGGCGCGCTCGGGATTGCTCAGCGGGTTGCCGCTGGAGGGAAACTTCGGAATGCCGGCGAGCGAGGCCATTTCGTCGAGCGACAGCTCGCTCATCTTCTTGCCGTAGTAGAACTCCGCCGCCGCGCCCACGCCGTAGGCGCGGTTGCCGAAGAAGCTCTTGTTCAAGTACAGCTCGAAGATCTCGTCCTTGCTCAGCTCGCGTTCCATGCGCATGGCCAGCAGCATTTCGCCGAGCTTGCGCTTGTAGCTGTATTCCGAGCTCAGGAAGAACTGGCGCGCGACCTGCTGGGTGATGGTCGAGCCGCCCGGCACGCGCTTGTCGTCGGTGGTCGCCAGCAGCCAGATCGCGCGGCCGATGCCTTTGTAGTCGATGCCGTGGTGCTTGTAGAAGCGCGAATCTTCGATCGCGATGAACGCCTGCTTCTGGCGCTCGGGCACGTCTTCGATCGCGATCGGATAGCGCCGGGTCTCGCCGAACAGCGCCATCAGGCGGCCGTCGCGGGCGTAGACGTACATCGGTTCCTGCAGTTCCACCGTGCGCAGGGTTTCGACGTCGGGCAGTTTGGGGACGATCAGGTAATACAAGGTGCCGAGCGCGATGGCGCCCAGCAGGGCCACGCCGATGAACGCGTAGAGCGCCCAGCGCAGCCAACGGCGAATACGGGACATCGAATCGGGTTCCGGAGTCGGTGGTCGTGACGGGCAAGTATAGAGGAGCGCGGATCGCGACCCCGATCCCGATTTGTATCGGTGTGGGACAGAGACTGTGCTGGGCCGGGGCGGTGACGGCCGGGCGCGGGTCGGCCCGCGGCCAGGGCGGAGAGGTGGCGGCGCCGGGCCGGGCGGAGCTCACCCAGACTCACCGGTTTGCCAGGACCCTTGCTAGACCTGTGAACGGCCGCGCATTGCCGCATAAGGCGGCCGCGCGAACTGTAGCGGCCGGCACGGATCGCGGCGGCGCGGCGATTGCAGGATCGATGAACGGCGGCCTGGAGCGACATCCGGGCCCTGGCGAGCACGCCCCGTCTCGTGATTGCGATCGCATGTCGCTGGCTCATGGCGGATTCGTTGCATCTGGCACTTGACCTGTTGACTGACGGTGGTGGTCACGTGACGCCAGGGGTCAAAAAAGCACGACTGGGTTGGCAAACCCAAAAGAAGTGGTTGCCAGCCTGTGAAAAGTCCGTTATCTAATCCGGGGCCACACGAAGTGCGCGTAAGCGCTTGTGGCATGGGGAGATAACTGTGGGACTCATCACAAAAAGCCAGCCGGCCTTGGTCGGTGTGGATATCAGCTCGACCGCGGTAAAGTTGCTGCAACTCTCACGAGTGGGCAATCGCTACCGCGTTGAGCATTATGCGGTCGAACCGCTGCCGCCCAATGCGGTGGTGGAAAAGAACATTGTCGAGGTCGAAGCGGTGGGCGAGGCGATCAAACGCGCTGTCGCTCGATCGGGGACCCGCGTGAAGCACGCCGCCGCCGCGGTCGCCGGTTCTTCGGTGATCACCCGCGTCATCGGCATGCCGAGCGATCTCGACGAAGACGAGCTGGAATCGCAGATCGAGCTGGAGGCGGCCAATTACGTGCCGTATCCGATCGACGAGGTGAACCACGACTTCGAAATCCTCGGCCCGATGCCGGGCAGCCCGGACATGGTCCAGGTGCTGCTCGCGGCCTCGCGTTCGGAGAACGTCGAAGTCCGTGCTTCGGCGCTGGAGCTCGGCGGCCTGACCCCCAAGGTCATGGACGTGGAAGCTTTCGCGATCGAGAACGCCTTCGCCCTGCTCGCCGACACGCTCAGCAGTCCGCGCGACGGACTGGTGGCGCTGGTGGACTCCGGCGCGACCATGACCACGCTCAATGTCTTGCGCAACGGCCGCAGCCTGTATCACCGCGAACAGGTGTTCGGCGGCAAGCAGCTGACCGACGAGGTCATGCGCCGGTACGGGCTGAGCTACGAGGAAGCCGGCCTGGCCAAGCGCCAGGGCGGGTTGCCGGAGAGCTATCAGGCCGAGGTGCTCGAGCCGTTCAAGGAAGCGATGGTTCAGCAGGTCAGCCGTCTGCTGCAGTTCTTCTATGCCGGCAGCGAGTTCAACCGCGTCGATCAGATCGTCCTGGCCGGCGGCGGCGCTTCGATTCCGCGCATCGCCGAGATGGTCGAAGAACAGCTCGGCGTACCGACCACCGTGGCCAATCCGCTCGCGCACATGACTCTGGGCCCGCGCGTCCAGGCCCATGCGCTGGCGCAGGACGCACCCGCACTGATGATTGCCTGCGGCCTGGCCCTGAGGAGCTTCGACTGATGGCACGCATCAACCTGCTCCCGTGGCGCGCCGAGCGCCGCAAAGCACGACAGAAGGAATTCGGCGCCATCCTGGCCTTGTCGGCCCTGGCCGCCGCGGCGCTGTCGGTGCTGATCGTTTTCTACTACAGCAGCGAAATCAGCGGCCAGCAGAACCGCAACACCTTCCTGGAAGGGCAGATCGCGGAAGTCGATAAGAAGCTGACCGAGATCGAAGAGCTCGACAAGAAGAAGGCCAAGCTGCTCGCGCGCAAGGAAGTGATCGAGAAACTGCAGTCCAACCGCTCGCAGATGGTGCACCTGTTCGACTCGCTGGTGCGCACCATTCCCGACGGCGCGGTGCTCACCGCGATCAAGCAGGACGCCGAGACGCTGACCCTGGAAGGTCGCGCTCAGTCCAACGCCCGCGTCAGTACCTACATGCGCAACCTCGAGGTCTCTGGCTGGATGAGCAAGCCGGACCTGACCATCATCGAGGCGAAAGATGGTGGTGGTAAGGGTCTGCCGTACGAGTTCAAGCTGACGGTGAAACTGGCCAACCCGAACGCGCCCAAGGACGAGGACGGCGACGGCATTCCGGATGCGCCTGTCGCGGCTCCGGCCGATGCGGCCGCCGCCGCTGCCGGCACCGCGCCCGCGGGCGGTACGGCTCCGGCCGGTTCCGCTCCGGCCGCCGCGCCTGCCGGTGCCGCCGCTCCCGCGGCTGCGCCGACGGCCAAGCCCGGAACCTCACAGCCCGCCGCCGCCCCGGCCAAGCCCGCGCCCGAGGCCGCCAAGCCCGCCGCCACCCCGGCCAAGCCCGCGCCGGCCGCCCCGACCAAGACAGGAGCCGCGTCGTGAGCAGAAAGGCTTCGATGAAGAACTTGGACTTCAACAACATCGGCGGTTGGCCGCGCCAGGCGCAGATCATCTTCTGCGCCGTCGTCGGCATCGTGATCATCGGCCTGGCCTGGTGGCTGTTCGTCAGCGACAAGCGCACCGAGCTGGAAGGCCTGGAGCGCAAGGAAACCGAGCTGCGCGGCACCTTCGAGACCAAGCAGGGCCGAGCCGCCAACCTGGAGCCGCTCAAGCAGCAGCTGACCCAGATGGAACAGCAACTGCAGCAGATGCTGCGCCAGCTGCCCAGCAAGACCGAGATGCCCGACCTGATCGTGGACATCTCCCAGACCGCGCTGGCCACCGGCATCTCCAACGAGCTGTTCCAGCCCGGCGCGGAAGTTCCGAAGGAGTTCTACGCCGAGAAGCCGATCGCGCTGCGCATGGTGGGCACCTACCACCAGTTCGGCGCCTTCGTCAGCGGCGTGGCTTCGCTGCCGCGCGTGGTCATCATGACCATGCACGACATTTCGCTGAAGCCCAAGGGCAGCAACAGCAAGGACGCGCTGGGCGGGATCACCCCGAACAGCCCCCTGGAGCTGGCCGGCACGGTCAAGACCTACCGCTATCTGGATGAAGACGAGATGGCTGCGCAGAGCAAGCCGGAGGACGGTAAGGACGGCAAGGCGGCGCCCGCCGGCGACAAGAAGGAGGGCACCTGACATGCGCGCTTCCTTCGTGCTTAACCGCTCTTCGCTCGCCGCCGCCTGCGCGGTCGGTCTGGCCCTGCTCAGCACCGGCTGCTTCCGCAGCATCACCAGCACGCCCGGCGAGGCGCCCAATCTCGAAAAGTGGGTCGCCGAGATCAAGGCCAAGCCGGCGCCGCCGCTGGATCCGCTGCCGGTCATGCAACAGTTCGAGACCTTCGAGTACGCCGCGCAGGATCTGCGCGATCCGTTCAGCACCGCCTTCACCGACGAGGACACCGGATCGGGTCCGCGTCCGGAGAAGGCGCGACGCAAGCAGCCGCTGGAACAGTTCCCGCTCGATGGTCTCGACATGGTCGGCACCCTCGGACGCGGCAGCGGTATCGTGGCGCTGGTCATGGCGCCCGACAAAGTGACTTATCGTGTTCGACCCGGTGCGTACATGGGGCAGAACGACGGTCGTGTGACCGCCGTGACTGAGGAACGCATCGACTTGGTTGAACTGGTGCCGGATGGCGCAGGCGGTTGGCTGGAACGTCCGGCTTCCGTGGCGCTGGAAGATCAATGATTAGGGGATAGCATGATGATCGTATTCAACGCCAACAACATGCCGTCGGACCGACGCCCCATGGCCTCCGGCACCCGCATGGCCGGGCCCCGCATGGCCGGACTGGTGGTCGGTCTGCTGGCCGGCATCAGCGCCGCGCAAGCGGCGCCGCAGACGGCTCCGACGGCACCCGCCGTCCAGCCGCCGGCCGCGATCGCGGCCGCGCCGGCCGTGGCACCGACGCCGAGCAACGACCCGTCCAAGCAACTACCGGGCACGATTTCGGTCGCCAACATCGACTTCAAGCGCGGCGACGGCGGCTCCGGCAAGCTGATCGTGCGCTTTAGCGGTGAAGGCGCATTGCCCGACATGCGCAGCCAGGGCGCGCAGGTGATGATCAACGTCGGCAACGCGCAACTGCCGGCTTCGTTGCAGCGTCCGCTCAACGTCGCCGACTTCGCCACGCCAGTGCAGCGCATCGACGCGCGCACCAGCGGCACCGGCGCGCAGCTGGTGCTCAACACCAGCGGTGCCTACGACACGATGGCGTACCAGACCGGTCGCGACTACATCGTCGAAGTGGTGCCGCGCACGGCGCAGAGCGGCAATCGCGCGGTAGGCGCGGCGGCCACCGCCGGCGGCGCCAAGCCGGCATCCGGCGCGGCACCGACCTCCGGCAGCATCAGCGCTCCGGCCCCGGTCGCCCGCACTTACGGCGGCCGTCCGGTGACCTTCAACTTCCAGGACGTGCCGGTGCGCACGGTGCTGCAGCTGGTCGCGGAAGAGTCCAACCTCAACATCGTCGCCGCCGATACCGTTCAGGGCAACGTGACCCTGCGCCTGGTCAACGTGCCGTGGGATCAGGCCCTGGACATCGTCCTGCAGGCCAAGGGTCTCGACAAACGCCGCAGCGGCAACGTGGTGTGGGTCGCGCCGCAGGCCGAAGTCGCCAAGTACGAGCAGGATCGCGAAGACGCGCGCATCGCGCTCGACAATCGCGTCGACCTGACTACCGAGTATGTGCAGGTCAACTATCACAATGCCGCGCAGATCTATAAGGCGTTGACCGAGGCCAAGGGCATCGGCAGTGGTGGCAGCGGTGGCGAAACCGCGAACAGTGAAAACGGCTTCCTCTCGCCGCGCGGCCGCTTGGTCGCCGACGAGCGCACCAACACCTTGATGATCAGCGACATTCCGAAGAAAGTCGCGCAGATGAAGGAGTTGATCCGGGTCATCGACCGTCCGGTCGATCAGGTCCTGATCGAAGCCCGCATCGTCATCGCCAACGAAAGCTTCGCCCGCGATCTGGGCGCGCGTTTCGGCGTGTCAGGCCAGAAGGGCGACGTGATCACCAGCGGTACGCTGGAGAGCATCAACAACTATCGCAATACCGCCGCCAAGAACAGCCTGATCACGCAACAGGCCAATAAGCTGACGGATGACGCGAGATTGTTCGACGGCGTCGATAACGCCAAAGCCACTAGCTTGCGCGATCAAGCCCGCTCGCTGCTGCAGACCATCACCAACCCGGCGTTCCTGTTCCCGGCCAGCCTCAACACCAACCTCCCCGCGGCCACTTCCGGCGGCGCGCTCGCGTTCACCATCCTGGGCAAGTTCGTGAACCTGGACATGGAGTTCAGCGCGATGCAGACCGAAGGTCGCGGCGAAGTGGTCTCCAACCCGCGCGTGGTCACCAGCAACCAGCGCGAAGCGGTGATCAGCCAGGGCCAGGAAGTCGGCTACGTGACCATCTCGCCGCAGCAGGGCGGCAACAGCATTCCGATCCCGAACGTGCAGTTCAAGGACGTGCTGATGGAGATGAAGGTCAACCCGACCATCACCAACGACGGCCGCGTGTTCCTGAACATGAACGTCAAGAAGGACGAGGTCGAAGGCTTCATCGACACCTCGATCGGTCAGGTGCCGCGGATCGCCAAGCGCAACATCAACACCGCGGTGTTGGTCGAAGACGGTCAGACGGTCGTGATCGGCGGCGTGTACGAGTTCAAGGACCGCACCGATCTGTCCAAGGTGCCGTTCCTGGCCGACATCCCGTTCCTCGGCAATCTGTTCAAGAAGAAGAGCCGCAGCAAGGAAAAGGCCGAGCTGCTGATCTTCGTGACGCCGAAGGTGATGAAGGTGTCGCAGCGCTGATTGCGGCGTCGTTTCGGCAAAGAGGGCCTGCGGGCCCTCTTTGCGTTTGTGGCGCTCAGCGATTGCCGCGTTCGGCCGTTCAGGCGCGAGCGGCCGGCGCCGGCCGCGATCCACCGAATCCGCCGTCGCCTTGGTTCGACCGCCAGCCACGACCTTCGGCACTCCCGCATCAAAGCCGCTTGGCGCCGAATGAAACCGGCGGAACGCGCCCGATATCGAGCCTCCCGCCTGCCCGCCGGCCGCCGACCGTGCCCCCGGGTTGAACCTCGGCGGCCGACTTCGGTCAAAATCGACCCGAACCTTTCCCGCCCCGCCCCCCGCTCGCAACTGGATACCGGATGGACAGCGCACCGCAGATCGCTCAGCAAACCGTCGTCGCCGACGTCGACATCGCCCGCTTGCACGATGCGTTCAAGCATCTGCGCGATGCCCTTTCGCTGGAGATCGTCGGCCAGGCCGAGTTGATCGAGCGGCTGCTAATCGCCTTGCTGGCCGACGGCCATCTGTTGGTGGAAGGCGCGCCGGGCCTGGCCAAGACCAGCGCCGTGCGCGCCCTGGCGGCGCGCCTTGAGGCCGAATTCGCCCGCGTGCAGTTCACTCCCGACCTGCTGCCGGCCGATCTGACCGGCACCGAGGTGTGGCGCCCGCAGGAAGGCCGCTTCGAATTCCAGCCCGGACCGATCTTCCATCCGATCCTGCTCGCCGACGAAATCAACCGCGCGCCGGCCAAGGTGCAGTCGGCCTTGCTGGAAGCGATGGGCGAGCGCCAGGTCACCGTCGGCCGCGCCACCTATGCGCTGCCGCCGCTGTTCCTGGTGATGGCGACCCAGAACCCGATCGAACAGGAAGGCACCTTCCCGCTGCCCGAGGCGCAGCTCGACCGCTTCCTCATGCACGTGCGCATCGGCTATCCCGAAGCGGCGGCGGAAACCGAAATCCTGCGGCTGGCGCGCGAACGCGCGCGGCAGACGCTCAAGGCGGTGACCGAGCCGGTGACGCGGATGCCGCTGGCCGACGTGTTCGCCGCGCGCGCGGCGGTGCTGGACTTGCACGTGGCGCCGGCGGTGGAACGCTATCTGGTCGAGATCGTGCTCGCCTCGCGCGACGCCGGCCGCTACGACCCCGCGCTCGCACGCCGCATCGCCTGGGGCGCGAGCCCGCGCGGCTCGATCGCGCTGGAGCGTTGCGCGCGCGCCCACGCCTGGCTGGCCGGACGCGACTTCGTCACCCCCGACGACGTGCGCGCGATCGCGCCGGAAGTGCTGCGCCATCGCATCCTGCCCAGCTACGAAGCCACCGCCGAAGGCTGGGACGGCGATCGCCTGCTCGGCGAACTGCTCAAGAAGGTGCCGTTGCCTTGAGGGCGGGGATTCGGGATTCGGGATGGGTGACGGCGGCCCGCGTGGCGCCGGATGGATCGATGAGCTGCCGGACCAGGGATCGGGAATGAACACTGCGGACAGCGGCGTTAGCGGACGTGGAATCGGTTGATGAGTGATGGAGTCGTTCCGAGCTTGGCCGAATTGGTCGCCTTGCGCGCCGCCGTCAGCGGCCGCCGCAGCGCGCGCCACGGCCGCCACGGCGTCAGCGGACAGGCGCTGTCGCCGCTGCGCGGCCGCGGCATGGAATACGCCGAGTCGCGCGAGTACTCGCACGGCGACGACGCGCGCCACATCGACTGGCGCCTGACCGCGCGCACCGGCCGCGCCCACACGAAATTGTTCCAGGCCGAGCGCGAGCGGCTGACGCTGATCGTCGCCGACACCGCTCCATCGCTGTACTTCGGCACCCGCGTGCGCTTCAAGTCGGTGCAGGCCGCGCGCGCCGGTGCGATCGCCGCCTGGGCCGCGGCACGCGACGGCGACCGCATCGCCGCGCTGCGCGGCAGTCTGCGCGAACCGCCGGTGAACCCGGGCTCGGGCCCGCGCGGCGCCTTGCGCGTGCTCGATGCGATGGTGCGCTGGTACGCACAGGCGCCGGCCGAAGACGCCGGCCTGGGCGTCGCCCTGGATCACGCCGCGCGCTTGTTGCGGCCCGGTTCGCGCCTGATCGTGCTGGCCGACCCGGGCAGTGTCGCGGCCCTGCCGCAGCGCCGCTGGGCGGTGCTGGCGCAGCATCATGAAGTGGTCGTGCTGCTGCTGACCGATCCGATCGAAACCCAACCGCCGCGCGGCACGTTGCCGTTCAGCCGCGACGGCCAGCGGATCGAACTCGACCTGGGCGTGGAAGCGCAGCGCCAGCGCTGGCACGACAGCTTCGTCGCGCCGGTCGAGGTCGCATTGGAAAAACTGCCGGTGCGCGGCGTGCGCGTGCAGGCCTTGTCGAGCGATGCGGCCAGCGAATCCTGGCTGCCGCTGCTGGGCCGCGCGCGGCCGTTGGTGGCGTGATGGCCGCGCCGCTGGTTCTGCGCGATGTGCACCTGCCGGCCGCGCCCTCGTGGTGGCCGCTGGCGCCGGGCTGGTGGGCGCTGATCGCGGCGATCGCGATCGTGTCGATGGCGGCCTATCTGTGGCGCCGTCGCCGCACCCGCCGCCGCCGCGAGATCGAGCAACTCTTCGATCAAACCCTGGCCCAGGCCGCCACGCCCGCGGCCGAGGTCGCGGCGATATCGGAACTGCTGCGCCGCGCCGCGCGCCGTCGCGATCGCGACGCCGACCGCCTGCAGGGCCAGCAGTGGCTTGAATTTCTCGACCGCGGCAGCAAGCGCCAGGATTTCGCCGCCGGCAGCGGCCGTCTGCTGCTCGACGGCGGTTATCGGCGCCAGGTCGATGCCGCCCAGGCCGCGGCCTTGCGCGAGATCGCGCGGCGCCGGTTCCTGCAATGGATGGGCGTGCGCTGATGGCGAGCTTGGCTGTGATGCTTTCGGAATGGCGCGAGGTGTTCGCCTGGCCGTGGTTGCTGGCGGCGCTGCCGTTGCCGCTGTTGGTGCGCTGGCTGCTGCCGGCCGCGCGCGACGGCTCGGCGGCGTTGAAAGTCCCGTTCGGCGCGCGCCTGGATACGGTCGCCGCGGCCGGCGGACGCAGCCTGCGCGGCGGCGCCGGCGCAGGCGCGTTGGCCTGGATCGCGTGGGCGCTGCTGTGCGTGGCCGCGGCGCGGCCGCAGCAATTGGGCGAAGCGATCCGACCGCCCCAGGTCGGCCGCGGCATGATGCTCGCGCTGGATCTGTCCGGCAGCATGAGCGAACTCGACATGAGCCTGGGCCGCCGCGCGGTGGACCGGTTGACCGCGGCCAAGGCCGTGCTCGCGGATTTCCTCGACCGCCGCGTCGGCGACCGCATCGGCCTGGTGGTGTTCGGCAATCACGCCTACGTGCTCGCACCGCTGACCCTGGACCTGGCCACGGTGCGCGATCAACTCGAAGACAGCCTGGTCGGCCTGGCCGGGCAGGAAACCGCGATCGGCGAAGCGATCGGCCTGGCGGTGCGGCGCTTGCGCGACCAACCCAGCGACGAGCGCGTGTTGATCCTGCTCACCGACGGCGTCAACACGCCCGGCACTGCCGACCCGATCCGCGCGGCGGAAATCGCCCGCGACGAAGGCGTGCGCATCCACACCATCGCCTTCGGCGGCGACGGCTCGATGTCGTTGTTCGGAATCAAGATTCCCACCGCCGGCGGCGGCGCGGAAGTCGATGAAGCCGCCCTGCGCCGCATCGCGCAAGTCACCGGCGGGCGTTTCTTTCGCGCCCAGGACACCGCCCAGCTGGTCGGCATCTACGCCGAGATCAATCGCCTGGAACCGGTGCAGCGTCCGGGCAAGGCGGTGCGTCCGCGGCTGGAGCGCTACGCGTGGCCGTTGGGCGGCGCGTTCGTGTTCGCCTTGCTGGCGTTCGCGTGGCCGCGGCGGAGGACGGCATGAATTCGGCCTGGAACGATTTATTCGGCCATCTGGCCCCGCTGATCTGGCTGCGTCCGTATTGGCTGTGGGCCTTGCTCGCGCTGCCGTTGCTGGGCTGGTTGTGGCTGCGCCGCAGCCGCTCGCGCAACGTCTGGCGCGGTCGGGTCGATGCGCATCTGCTGCCGCACTTGCTCGAAGCCGGCGGCGGCCGGCGTTCGAATGTCGCCGCGGTGGCGGCGGCGCTGGCCTATCTGTTCGCGGTGATCGCGATGGCCGGGCCGAGCTGGTCGCAGAGCGCGCAGCCGCTGTGGCAGGGGCAGACGCCGCTGGTGATCGCGCTGGATCTGTCCAGCCGCATGCTCGCCGCCGATCTGCCGCCGACCCGATTGGCGCAGGCCAAGGCCAAGCTGTCGTCGCTGCTGGCGCGTCGCAACGGCGGCCAGATGGCCTTGGTGGTGTATGCCGACGATGCCTATACGGTCGCGCCGCTGACCGACGATCCGCGCAATCTGAGCGTGTTCCTGGATTCGCTCGCGCCCGACATCATGCCCGGCGACGGCCAGCGCGCCGACCGCGCGATCAAATGGTCGGCGCAATTGTTGAAGCAGGGCGGTTTCGCGCGCGGGCAGATTTTGTTGATCACCGATCGCGCCGACAAGCGCGAGCGCAGCGCCGCCAATGCCGCGGCCGGCGACGGTTACCGGGTTTCGGTGCTGGGCCTGGGCAGCAACAGCGGCGCGCCGTTCCAGCGCCCGGACGGACGCATCGTGATGGCGCGCCTGGACCTGGACTCGCTGCGCGCGCTGGCCGCCGAAGGTGAGGGCCGCTACGCCACCATCGCCCGCGACGACAGCGATCTGCGCGAACTCGGCGTGCTCGCGCCCGAGCGCGGCGACGTCGGCGCGGCCCAGGGCGAGAAACGCCTGGCCCGCGAAGACGACGGCTATTGGCTGCTGCCGCTGTTGATGCTGCTGGCGCTGTTGGCGTTCCGTCGCCGCAGCGGCGTCGCCGCGGTCGCGCTGCTGTGCCTGTGGCTGCCGATGGCGCCCGGTCACGCGCAATCGCTGTGGACTCGCGCCGACCAGGCCGCGCACCAACGTATCGCGCAAGGCAATCAGGCCTATCAGCAGGGCCAGTTCGAACAGGCCGCCGATCTGTACAAGCGCAGTGAGGGTGCCGATGCGCAATACAACCTCGGCAACGCGCTGGCGCGTCAAGGGCAGTACCCCGAAGCGATCCAGGCGTACGATCGCGCGCTCAAGCAGCAGCCCGGCATGGCCGATGCGATCGCCAACAAGCGCGCGGTCGAAGCGGCGATGAAGCGCAAGCCGCCGAAGGGCGGCGACGACGCCAAGCAGCCCAATCCCTCCGGCGACAAACCGCAGGAGCAAAAGCCCTCCGACGACGGCAAGGCGCCCAAGCCCGACCAGGGCAAGCCGCAACCCCAGCCGCAGGGCCAGAACGAAAAAGATCCGGCGCAAAACCAGGGCAAGACGCCGGCCGACGACAAGGAAGCCCAACGCAAGGCCGACGCCGAGCAGCGCGAGCGCATGCAGCGCGAGCTCGAACGCCAGGCTAAAGAAGGCGACAAGGGGCCCAAGGGCGAACGCGAACCGGCGCGCACGCCGGCGCAGCGCGAGCGCCGGCAGGCCAACG
This sequence comes from Lysobacter gummosus, assembly GCF_001442805.1. Lineage (NCBI taxonomy): Bacteria > Pseudomonadati > Pseudomonadota > Gammaproteobacteria > Lysobacterales > Lysobacteraceae > Lysobacter > Lysobacter gummosus. Next base: position 1,090,908 of record NZ_CP011131.1, read on the forward strand.
ACGCCTGGCTCAAGCGCGTGCCCGACGACCCGGGCAGCCTGCTGCGGGAAAAATTCAAGATCGAATACGCCCGGCGCCAGATGTCGGCGTTGGAAGGAGATTGAGGCCGATGCCGCGTTACTTGCTTAAATTCGCGCTGTGCCTGCTGCTGGCCGGCTTCAGCGGCGGCGTGTTCGCGCAGACGCGCGCCTGGCTCGATCGCGACAGCGTCCGCGCCGGCGAGACCGTCACGCTCAACGTGGAATCCGACGGCAACGTCGGCGGCGGGCCGGACTATTCGCCGCTGTACGAAGATTTCGAACCCCTCGACAGCAAGTCCAGTACCCGCATCGAACCGGGCAACGGCGGCATGGTGGCGCGCAGCCGCTACGTGCTGACCCTGCGGCCCAAGCGCAGCGGGCGGCTCACCGTGGCGGCGCTGCGCGTGGGCGGGGTCTACACCAAGCCGTTGAATCTGTATGTCGAACCCGAGCCGGCGGACACGCAGCCGGCGATCGCCTCCAGCGCGCAGGTGTTCGTCGAGGTCGTGCCCGACGACGAAAGCCCCTACGTGCAGCAGGCGGTGGGTTGGCTGGTGCGGCTGTATTCGTCGGTGCCCATCGTCGGCGGCAAGCTCGACCAGCCGGTGCCCGACGGCGCCTCGCTGATGAAGATCGGCGACGACGCCCAGTACGAACGCAACATCGGCGGCAACACCTACACCGTGGTCGAGCGCCGCTATCTGCTGGTGCCCGAGCGCAGCGGCCGGATGAGCGTGCCGCCGGCGGCGTTCGACGGCCGCAGCGCGCCGAGCCTGATCGATCAGCTGGTCGGCGGCGGCGGCGATCCGCAGCACGCGCGCAGCAAGTCGCGCGTGCTCAACGTGCGGCCGGTGCCGGCCAACGCGCCGCAGCCGTGGCTGCCATTGCGCAGTCTGGATCTGCGCTACCGCACCACGCCGCAGCAACTGCGCATGGGCAACGCCGCCAGCGTGGTGGTCGAGGCCACTGTCGATGGCGCGAGCCTGGCGCAGTTGCCGGAATTGCAGTTGCCGCCGATCGACGGCGTGCAGGTATTCGCCGAACCGGTGCAGGCCGACGAAGGCTTCACCGGCGGCCGTCCGCGGGTGAAGCTGACGCGCAAATTCTCGCTGGTGCCGGCGCGCGAAGGGCCGGTGCATCTGGACGGTCTGCGCCTGGATTGGTGGGACGTGGCCGCCGGCACCGCGCGCAGCGCGAGCCTGCCGGCGCTGAACTGGACGGTCACGCCGGCCTCGGGCGCGGCGACCGGCGCGACCGGCATGGCCCGCGCCACCGGCCAGGCCGCGGATGCCGCGGGTGGCGATGGCAACGCCGCCAGCGGCGCGGTCGGCGCGAGCGGCGCGGCGACCTCGGGCGGCACCGGTTGGGCGATCGCGGCGGTGCTGTTCGCGTTGCTGTGGCTGGCGACGCTGCTGTGGGCGCTGCACCTGCGCGCGTTCGCCGCGGCCAAGCCGGCGACGCAGCAGACGGCCGGAACCGAGGCCGCGGCCTTGACCTTGAACTTGCCGGCTCTGCGTCAGCTGATCGACGTCGGCGATTTCGACCACATCGCCAGCGTGCTGCGCGGGCTCGCGCGCCCGCCCGCCCGCGACGACGACGAACTGATCGAACGGCTGGCCGATCCGGGCCAGCGCGAGGCCGTGCAGGCGCTGCGCCGCGCGCGCTGGGGCGGCGGCGACGGCGTGGCCGCGCGCACCGCGTTGCGCGCGGCGTTCGCCAAGGCGCCGCAGTGGCGGCAGGCGCAGGGCGAGGCGGCTTCGCCGCTGGCACCGCTTTATCCGGTGAGTAAGTAGAGGCACGAGCAAATCCCCCTCTGGCCCCCTTTTTCAAAGGGGGGAGACTTCGATGTGAGGACTCGGGGTCTGGGGGCTCAGTGGCTTACTCATCGATGCGGGCATCTTCACGCTCTCACACATCCGCCAGAGCGAGTTCCCCCCTTGAAAAAGGGGGGCAGGGGGGATTTGCTTCACCCACAAAAAGCCCCCGCCAACCCCTGGTGTATCCTGCCCGCTGTTTTGGCCAGGCCGGATAAATGAGCGAAACCTCCAACCCGGGCAAGAAACTGCCGCTGCACTGGAAGATGGCGATCGGCTTCGCGGCCGGTCTGATCCTGGGGCTGATCGTCTACGCCGCCGGCATCGGCAGCGTGACCTGGGCGCAATTGGCCGGCGACGCCTGCCCGGCGCTCGCGCCCGGCGCGGAACTGGGCTGGCAATGCCGCCCGCTGCTCAAGCTGTTCACCGAAATCGTCACCGCGCCGGCCGGCGAGATCTTCCTGCGCCTGATCTTCATGCTGGTGATCCCGCTGCTGTTCTCGGCCCTGGTCATGGGCGTGAGCGAGATGGGCGACATCCGCTCCTTCGGCCGCGTGGGTTGGCGCACCCTGGGCCTGACTGTGATCATGTCCGGTCTGGCGGTGGTGCTCGGCCTGGTCATGGTCAACATCTTCCAGCCCGGCGCCGGCGTCGATCCGGCCCAGGCCCAGCAGTTGATGAGCGAGAACGCCGAGCGCACGCAAAGCATCGTCGCCGGCAGCGCGCATGCCCCCAAGGGCATCCAGATGCTGATCTCGATCGTGCCCGACAACGTCATCAAGGCCGCCGCCGACGACGCGATTCTGGCGGTGATGTTCTTCGCCCTGATGATCGGCGTCGGCACCGTGCTGACCCGTTCCAAGGCGGTGGATACGCTGCGCGAAGGCATCCAGGGCCTGTTCGATATTTCGATGACCCTGATCGGCCTGGTGATCAAGCTGGCGCCGTACGCGGTGTTCTGCTTCATGTTCAACCTGGCCTCGGCGTTCGGCTGGGACCTGCTGTTCAAGCTGGCCAAGTACGTGGCCGTGGTGGTCGCGGCGCTGGCCATCCACCTGTTCGTGGTCTATTCGCTGGCGCTCAAATTCATCGGCGGCCGCTCGCCGCTGGAGTTCTTCAAGGGCGCGCAGGAAGCGATGGTGCTGGCGTTCTCCACCGCGTCCAGCAACGCGACCCTGCCGACCGCGCTGCGCGTGGCCGACGAACTCAAACTGCCGCGGCGCATCTCGCGCTTCGTGCTCACCGTCGGCGCGACCGCGAACCAGAACGGCACCGCCTTGTTCGAAGGCGTCACGGTGATCTTCCTGGCGCAGTTCTTCGGCGTCGATCTGAGCCTGGGCCAGCAGGTCATGGTGATGTTGGTGTGCATCCTCGGCGGCATCGGCACGGCCGGCGTTCCGTCGGGCTCGTTGCCGGTGGTGGCGATGATCTGCGCCATGGTCAAGGTGCCGCCGGAAGGCATCGGCCTGATCCTGGGCGTCAACCACTTCCTGGACATGTGCCGGACCACGCTGAACGTCACCGGCGATATCGCCATCGCCGCGATGGTTTCGCGCGGGGTCGAAGACACGCCGGCGGAGCAGTTGGCCGATTGAGTCGGACCAAGCTGCGAGAAACGAAAAACCCGCCGGTTCGGCGGGTTTTTTCTGGGCTGGCCTTCAGCGGATGTGGGAGAGCCTTCAGGCCCGATGTTTTTTGCTCAGCTCGCCACGCGGCATCGGATCGGAAAGCATCGGGCCTGAAGGCCCTCCCACAAAAGCCGGCCCTCCAACTAGAGCAAGGGCCCTCCCGCACCGCCGGCCATGCCGATCCTGTCAATTTGCCAGCCCCGACCGGCCCTGCGCGCCTGAACCGGCGGCGTCGCGCCACGGTTCGGGGCGACATCGCCGCCCCGGGATGGGACAATGCCGGCTCTTCGCCGCGTCCCGCCCGCCTCCGGGACCGGCTTCCCAGCTCCGCCTTTCCAGCCTTCGCAGACCCTCATGACGACGCCCAGCCGCCGCGACCTCGCCAACGCCATCCGATTCCTCGCCATCGACGCGGTGCAGGCCGCCAACTCCGGTCATCCCGGCATGCCGATGGGCATGGCCGACATCGCCGAAGTGCTGTGGAACGACTACCTCAGCCACAACCCGGCCGACCCGAAGTGGTTGAACCGCGACCGCTTCATCCTCTCCAACGGCCACGGCTCGATGCTGCAGTACGCGCTGCTGCATCTGTCCGGCTACGACCTGCCGATCGAAGAGCTCAAGCGCTTCCGCCAGTTGCATTCGCGCACCCCGGGCCATCCGGAAAACTTCGAAACCCCCGGTATCGAGACCACTACCGGTCCGCTCGGCCAGGGCTTCGCCAACGCGGTCGGCATGGCGCTGGGCGAGAAGTTGCTGGCCCAGCATTTCAATCGCGAAGGCCACGACATCATCGATCACCGCACCTGGGTGTTCATGGGCGACGGCTGCCTGATGGAAGGCATCTCGCACGAAGCCGCCTCGCTGGCCGGCACCTGGGGCCTGCACAAGCTGGTCGCGTTCTGGGATGACAACAAGATCTCCATCGACGGCAATACCGACGGCTGGTTCACCGACGACACCCCGGCGCGCTTCGAGGCCTACGGTTGGCGCGTGATCCGCAACGTCAACGGCCAGGACGCGGTCGAGATCAAGACCGCGATCGACACCGCGCTCAAGCACGACGACAAGCCGACGCTGATCTGCTGCCGCACCACCATCGGCTTCGGCTCGCCCGGCAAGGCCGGCAAGGAATCCTCGCACGGCGCGCCGCTGGGCAAGGATGAAATCGTTGCCACCCGCGCCGCGTTGAACTGGCCCTACGCCGAATTCGAAATCCCGCAGGACATCTACGGCGGCTGGCGCGCGCGCGATCACGCCGCCGCGCAGCAGCAGTGGCAGCAGGCCTTCGACGCCTACGCCGCGCAGTTCCCGGCCGAAGCGGCGGAACTGCTGCGCCGGATCCAGGGCGAACTGCCGCAAGGCTTCCTCGAGCAGGCCGACGCCTACATCGCCAAGCTGCAGGCCGAAGGCCCGACCATCGCCTCGCGCAAGGCCTCGCAGATGGCGATCGAAGCCTTCGCGCCGCAGCTGCCGGAACTCATCGGCGGCTCGGCCGATCTGGCCCATTCCAACCTGACGTTGTGGAAGGCCAGCAAGTCGGTCGCCAGCAGCGATCCGAACGCCAACTACGTGTATTACGGCGTGCGCGAATTCGCCATGACCGCGATCAGCAACGGTCTGCAACTGCACGGCGGTTTCATCCCGTTCGACGCCACCTTCCTGGTGTTCAGCGACTACGCCCGCAATGCGGTGCGCATGAGCGCGCTGATGGGCGCGCACGTGATCCACGTCTATACCCACGACTCGATCGGCCTGGGCGAAGACGGCCCGACCCATCAGCCGATCGAACACATGGCCTCGCTGCGCTACATCCCGCACAACGACCTGTGGCGTCCGTGCGACGCGGTCGAGTCGGTGGTGTCGTGGAAGGCCGCGATCGCGCGCGCCGACGGCCCGAGTTGCCTGGTGTTCTCGCGCCAGAACCTGATGCATCAGCCGCGCACGGCCGAGCAGGTCGCGCAGATCGAACGCGGCGGCTACGTGCTGCGCGACAGCCAGGGCACCCCGGACGTGATCCTGATCGCGACCGGTTCGGAAGTCGGCCTCGCCACCCAGGCCGCCGACGTGCTGACCGGCGAAGGCGTGAAGGTGCGCGTGGTGTCGATGCCCTCGACCGACGTGTTCGACCGCCAGCCGCAGGACTACCGCGAATCGGTGCTGCCCAACGCCGTGCGCAAGCGCGTGGCGATCGAAGCGGGCATCACCGACTTCTGGCGCAAGTACGTCGGCCTGGACGGCGAGGTGGTCGGCATCGACCGCTTCGGCGCATCGGCGCCGGCCGAGGCGTTGTTCCCGTACTTCGGCTTCACCGTCGAACGCGTGGTCGCTACGGTCAAGACGCTGGGCTGATCCGGCACGGCTGCGCCGCCGCGCCGGTCGATCGCGATCGCGGGCAGGCGGCGGAAACATCGCTGGGCACGAAACGGGGACCGCCAGTGTCCCCGTTTTCGTTGGCGCGGCCCCGGTCGCGGGCTTACAGTGCACGCCAAAGACAAACTTACCGTACCGAGATACTGCCTATAATGTGCCCGCCAACGGTTGCGCGATGTCCGATCGCGCACCGTCCCGCGCAGGCGAGGGCATCGCCGGACACCGTGCGGGGCGTTCGCTCACCGCCGTGGAATCCGCCTACATGCCGCAAGACCCGCAAGCGCTGCCGCGCCTGCCGCAACTCGACGCCCTGCGCGGACTGGCCGCGTTGTACGTGGTGCTCTACCACGTCATGGCCATGCCCGATCCCGATCTGCAGGTTCCCGCCGCGGCGCTGCCGATCGTCGGCATGGGCGGCAGCGGCGTGGTGCTGTTCTTCGTGATGAGCGCGTTCTCGCTGTGCATGACCTGGCCGCGCCATGTCGCCAGCGGATTGCCGCTGCGCAGTTTCTACCTGAGCCGCTTGTTCCGTATCGCGCCGCTGTTGTTGGTGCTGCTCGCGGTGATGGTGTTGCGCGACCAGTTGCGCCAGCCCGCGCGCTACGGCGCGAGCGAGATCGGCTGGAACCTGTCGATGCTGTTCGGCCTGTCGCCGCAGTGGCAGGCCGGGATCGTCATGGGCAGCTGGACCATCGGCGTGGAGATGCTGTTCTACGCCGTGTTTCCGCTGCTGGCGCTGTACGCGCGGCGATTGTTCGCGCAACTGGCACTGCTGGCGGCGAGCTACGCGCTTGCGCAGTGGGCCGCGCTGGCGGCGCCGCCGTCGCTGGCCTTCCTAGGAAACGGCTACGGCTTGCTCACCCAGATGCCGATCTTCGTGCTCGGCTGCGTCGTGTTCGGCCTGTGGCGGCGCTTGCGCAAACGGCCGCCGGTGCAGCGCCGCGCCATCGGCCTGGGCGCGTTGGCGTTGGGCGCCGCTGGATTGGCGGCGCTGGTCTATGGCGGCTTGCCTGCGAGCCGTTGGGCGACGTTGTGGCACCTCAGCGCGCTCGGTTACGCACTGGTGTTGCTGGGCTTGCTGCTGGCCGGCGAGAGCGGTGGCGTGCGATCGTTCGCCGGCGTTTTGACCGGCGCGGTGGTCGGCATGCTGGTCAACCGCATCACCTGCTTCCTCGGCGCGATCAGCTACTCACTGTATTTGCTGCACCCGTTCGTCGTCTCGCGCCTGTACGGGGTATTCGCGCGCCTGTACGCGGCGTTGCCGGATAGCGCGGCCTACGCGGCTTGCCTGGCGCTGAGCCTGGCCCTGGCGATCCCGGTGTCGTGGCTGACGTATCGCTTGGTGGAACTGCCGGGGATGCGCTGGGGCCGACGCGCGTTCGAGCGGACGAAGGCATCGCGGGCGGTGGCGAGCGCGGCGGCGTGATCCCGGCTGGCGCGCCTCCACGGCCGCCGTCCTGGACTTGGAAGCGCAGTCGGCCGTTGCGGGCCGTGAAGCGTCGAAGGCCGTGCCGCGCCGGCCTGCTCAGATCCGCACCATCGCGCGCTGACGCTGGCGCAGCAGGCTGATCGTGAGCACCGCCGCGAGCAGCGCGGTGGTGACCACGAAGATGCCCACGCCCAGGTAGCCGCCGCTGACGCCGCCAGCGGTGGCCGCGCTGCCGGCCTGGTTCGGCACGAAGCTGGCCGCGAGCATGCCGGTGTAGTGCATGCCGCACACGGCCACGCCCATCACCAGCGCGCTGCCGAGCATCTGGCCCCAGCCGCGCAGGTTGAAGGCCAGCCACAGGGCGACGATGGAGGCGACGATCGCGATCGCCGCCGAAGCCATCACCAGCGTGCTGTCGTAGACGGTGTCGGCCGGCATCAGCATCGCGGCCATGCCGGCGTAGTGCATGCCGGTCACGCCCAGGCCCATCAGCACGCCGCCGATGATGAGCTTGCCCCAGTTGAATACGCCGGTGCCGGCGATGCCCAGTCCGGCCATGCACGAAACCACCGCGACCACCGCCGAGCCCAGCGTGATCGGCAGGTCGTAGGTGACCTCCACGTTCATGCGGCAGGCGAGCATGGCGATGAAGTGCATGGCCCAGATCGCGCCGCCGCCCATCGCGGCGCCCGCGGAGACCACGGCGCGTCGGCGCGCCGCGCCGGTGGCGCTTGGGATGGCGATCGCCAACTGCAGGGCGGTGAACGAGCCCAGTACCGACACCAGATAGGACAGCACGACCAGCAATGGATTGTGAGTGCATTGGATCGCTTGATCGAGCGGCATGACGAACTCCCTTGTTCAACGGCTTGGGGACGGACTGAGGTAGGCGGTTTTCGTCCGGGCGCCGTCCCGCGCCGAGGCGATATCCGTGCCGCGTGTGGCGCCGTGGCCGTCCTGCCGCGACGTTCGACCGGTCCGTTCGGTCAAGTGAGGAACTCGAACCGGCACGTCTCCGCGCCGGTGTTGCGGCATTGGCTTTCCACGACGTGCACGTGGGCGCCGTGCTGGCCTTCCAGCAGCCCGCCGAGCATGCCGCGCAGGAAATGGCAGCATTCCCCAGGCGAATTGCGATGGCAGAAGGGGCTGTTGCGCACGTACAAGGCGCCCTCGCGCAGGTCGGTCTGGAGCAACTGGCGCATCGCCGGCAAGGCGATGCGGCGCACCGAGTCGGCCAGCGGCAACTGTCCGCCGAGGGCGAAATCGCGTTTGTAGACCCACGCACCCACGCGATGGCCGATGTAGCGTAAGGTCGGCTCGCGCTGCGTCGGTGGCAGGTCGCGTTCCAGCGCCACCAGTTGCAGCAGGATGTTGGGATAGCCGCGGGCGAGTTGCGACAGCAGGATCTCGATTCGCTGCGAATCGACGAGCGCGACCGCCGGCGCGACCGCCGGTGCGCGAGCCAGCGCGGGAGCCGCTTGCCGTGCCGGCGTCGCGCCGAGGTTCGCGCGCGGATCGGGATGGGCGAAGTCGTCGCCGCGTGAAGATTCGAAGCTGCGCACCTGGGCATGCGTGCCCAGCGCATCTTCCAACACCAGCAACTGCTCCACCGGACCGCGTGCCATCATCTTCAGCACGGTGCCTTCATCGCTGTTGAGCGCGCTGTGGCGAAGCAGAGTGAAGCCATTGGCGGCGATCACTTGCCCCAATGCCAGCAGCAGACCCTCGCGGCGCTCGGAAACCACCCGAAACTCGACATCGATCATTCGCAAATTCCCATCCTCAACGCGGATCCGTGCCGCTCCTTCGACTGATTCGCGTGTCGCGGCGCCCGCTTGCGCTCAAAGGCGCGCGATGGGCGTTACTTCGATAGGAACTCCAGCAAGGATCGTGGAGACATCTGAGCGATGTCAACGCGTCAAAACGCGCGCGAGTGGATCGTGAATGGAAATTTTCCGCGCGGCGGATGCATGCAACCGACTACGCGAAGCCGATTGGGGCGGCCTGTGTGAAGCGGGTTCTGGTGCGGCTCGTTCTCCGCAAAAAAAATGCGGTCAGGCAGTGCGTGAGATGCTATTTCCGCTTTGCGACGAATGGCGATGAAAAAGTCGGGCAGACAGGCGATCGTTGCCTGATCGCGCCACTTGGAAGCGCGATTCGACGACGAGCGCATGCGCTCGCCATATGGCGCCTGGCCGATGCCGTGGCTTCATCCCGTTGCGGAATCATGGCAACTGTCGCGACTGCGCCGGTTTTTTCGCGCGGCTGTCCGGCGCTCGATGCCGTATCGACGCTGTCGTGGAAGTCGAAGCCCGCGTCGTCTGGAAAATTCCGCCGGCGATGTGCTTGGGTGCCATCGCTGTGCGCACTAGTACGCATAAGTCTGCACATCCATCTCGTGATCACCGAAACGGCGCGCGTCGGAAAGGTATGCCATCAAGTGAAGCGAATAACGCCATTGTCGCCAATATGGGGTGCGGGATTGAATCGTTCGCAGGCGATTGGCGAGCAATAGAACTTCCAAAACTGGCACAAGATGCAGGTTCGCAACGAAAGCCGATGAAGCGAGGCTTTATCCGCCCGAACGTCGCGCGCGGTCGTTCGGCCCGCGGATCTGCGCCGATCCGCGCCGTTGGCCCGAGGCCGGATGCGTTCCCGGGCGTGCCGGCGAAAGGGGGCGGGCGCGAATGTTTTCGCCGAGCGCAGGCGGTGCCGACACCCGGGCCGGCGCCTCCCGGGTCATGCGGTCTTGCGTAGCGCCAGCGCGATCAGACGGGCTTCCACTCGCTCGCCGAGCCCGGCGGGCCGTTCCAGTGCCATGCGTTGCATCGCTTCTGCATCTCTTGTCCCCGATGACGACAACGCCTCCAACACGGTGCGCACCTTGGCGCCGGTGGTGGCGGTGTTGGCCTTGAGCCACGTCAAGGCTTTCACCAGCCGCTGTTCGACCGCGGTGAAATCGCTGCCGAGCGGGTAGTCGGGCAGCACGCCCTCGGCGCGCAGCGGCGCCAGCGCGGCGTGCAGGCGCTGCGGGCTGTTGCGCTCGCTCAGGCGATAGCGCGCCGGTGACAGCTTGGCGTGGCCCATCGCGGCCTGCAGCAGCGGGAGCTGATGGCCGCTGGCGGCGATGCCGGCCATCGCCAGGACGCAGTCCTCGTCGGTCTTGCCGCGCAGGTCGGCGATGCCGTACTCGGTGATGTAGATATCGCGCAGATGGCGGGGGATGGTCGTCTGCGGATAATTCCAGATCACGTTCGAACGGGTTTCGCCGCCGCTATCGCGGGTCGCGCGCAACATCAGCACCGAGCGCGCATCGGGCAGCGCGTGCGCCATCGCCACGAAGTTGTATTGCCCGCCGACGCCGGATACCACGCGGCCGTCGTCGAGCGTATCCGACACCGCCGCGCCGAGCGCGGTGGCCATCATGCAGCTGTTGAAGAAGCGCGCGTCGCGGCGTTGCAGGCGTTCGAGGGTTTCGTTGCCGCCGTAGAGCTCGTTGACTTCGCTGATGCGGCGCATGCTGACGCCGCGCTGCTGATCGGCGGGCATGTGGCGCAGCCAGTCGTAGAAATCCGGCGAGCCCAGATAGAAGCCGCCTTGCAGGAACTCGCCTTCGCGATCGAGTCGCTGCAGATCCTCGGCGCCGGCGGTGCCGTCGTGCAGGCGGCGCATCAGCTCCAGATCATCGACGACCTTGCGTTTGATCACGCCGACTTCGACCAGGCGGCGGAAGCCTTCGTTGATCATTTCGCTACAGCCAAAAAGCCCAATCTGAAATGACCCAAGCGGCGCAACTTGCGCCTTCGCGTTACGGTGGTCGGTGAGGTCACCCTCACCCGAAGCGGTGCCTACGAATCTGTCGTCTTGCGCCTTCGCGTTACGGTGGTCGGTGAGGTCACCCTCACCCGAAGCGGTGCCTACGAATCTCTCACCCGGCGCCATCACGTTACGGTCTCCGCTGAGGTTCCCCTCAACCGAAGCGGCGTCTCCAATCCCCAACGCCTCAATCACCCGCAAATACGCCGAATTATCCGTATGCCGCAACGCCAACGCATGGCATAAGGCGTCGGCCAGCGTACCGATGCCGATCTGCAGCGTCCCACCGTCGCGCACCAGGGTGCTGGCGTAGAAACCGATCGCGTAGTCGGCGTCGCTGACCGGTTGCCGCGGCAGCCCGAACAGTTTCGGATGCGGGCCCGGCGGCGTCACCACCGCATCGAAGAACGAGGCCTCGACCGCGGCGCTGCCGCCCAGCCACGGCAACTGCGGATCGACTTCGGCGATCAATAGCGGCCGCGGCAGGCCGCGCGCGACGATCGCATCGACCGCGTCGAAGGTCAGGTCGGTATTGCACGACAACGACAGCCGCGTGCCGCCGGCGGGATCGGCCGCGACCTTCTGCACGATCGCGTTGACGCCGCGATCAGCCAGGGCGCGCGCGACGTGGGTGTAGTTGAGGCTGGCGTAACGGCGCTGGGTCGCGCTGGCGTTGAGCAGCGAGCCCGATTGCAGATAGAACTCCTCGATCTCGATGTGCTCGGGCAGGGCGTTGCGCTTGAGCGCCTGCACATAGCGCAGGCGCGGAAAGTCGTCGCCGAAATGGCGCTGCGCGAACGGCCCGATGAAGCGTCCTTCCAGACCCTTGCCCGCGCCCGGCGGGTCCAGCGACAGTGCCGTGTACAGGCGCAGCGGCCGCTGGGGCTCGCGTTCGGCGCGCTCGTACAAGGCGTTGAGCAGGCGATGCGGCTTGCCCAGGCCGAGCGGCGCGCCGACGTGCAGCGCGCCGGGCAGGCGCTGGTAGAGAAAGTCGATGGCGTCGGCCAGGGAGTCGAAATGCAGGGGCGGGTTCATACGCGCCAGTATGGCACCGGCCCCGCGAACGCGATGAGCAGGCCGCCCGGCCTCGTGATGTCGGCGGCGACCGTCAGGCGGGCAGGCGATAAACGGAGGCATTGCCCCACATGCGCAGGGACGGCGCCGGGGCCGTCCCGCGGCTCCGGGGGGGGCGGGCACCGGCCTCGGTCGGCGGACGGCAGGATTTCGCTGAGGAACAGACCGTCGCCATTGTGGCGTCGGGTGCCCACGAGGTAGCGGCAGGTCGGGTCGAGCGCGGTGGTACTGCCGCGTAACTTTTCCTCGCTGGTTGCGCCGACGAAGGGGGATGAAACGCGCCGACTACCGCGGGCGCCGCTCCGGCGCGATGAACCCATCCGGCGGCCGATGCCGCGTCCGCGTCCGCGTCCGTGTTTCAACCCACGCTATGCACTTCCTCGGCGATGCGCCGCACTTCCTCCGGGTAGTGGCTGACGTAGATCATCGGCAACCCGGTTTCGTCGCGCACGCGTTGCAGATAGGGCAGCAGTTCGTCGCGGCGGTTCATGTCCAGCATCGACAGCGGTTCGTCCAGCAGCACGATGCGCGGCTGCGACAGCAGGGCGCGGCCCAGCGCGACGCGCTGCATTTCGCCGCCCGACAGGCCGGCGGTGCCGCGCGCCAGCAACGGCCCGATGCCGAGCAGCTCGACGATGGCGTCGAGCTGGAAGCGGGTTTCGCGCGCGGCCTCGCCGCGCAGGCCGTAGAGCAGGTTGCCGCGCACGTCCAGGTGCGGGAACAGTCGCGCATCCTGGAACACGTAGCCGATCCGGCGCCGATGCGCCGGCAGGTCGATGCGCGCGGCGCTGTCGAACAGACGCCGCCCGGCGATCTCGATGTGCCCGCGGCTGGGCCGCAGCAAGCCGGCGATGGCATGCAGCAGCGAAGTCTTGCCGGCGCCGGAATCGCCGACCACCGCGATCACGCGCTGCTCGCTGCGGATCGCGAAGCTGCGGCGGAAGTCGCCGCGGCGCAGTTCGATGTCGATGTCGAAGCTGGGCGCGCGCGCGGCCGCGGCATCGTTCGCGGGCAGGCTCATCGCTGCGCTCCGGCGCGCTGGCGCTGCACCAGCCATTCGGACACGAACACCGCGGCGAAGGAAATCGCGACCGCGACCAGGGCCAGGCGCAGCACGCCCGATTCGGCGTCCGGCGTCTGCATCAGGCCCCAGATCGCCGACGACAAGGTCTGGGTTTCGCCGGGAATATTCGACACGAAGGTGATGGTCGCGCCGAATTCGCCCAGCGCCTTGGCGAAGCACAGCACCGCGCCGGCCATCAGGCCCGGCCACGACAGCGGCAGGGTCACGCCGAAGAACACCCGCCAGGGATTGGCCCCGAGCGTGGATGCGGCTTGTTCCAGGCGCCGGTCGACGCTTTCGATCGACAGCCGGATCGCGCGCACCATCAGCGGAAATCCCATGATCGCGCTGGCCAGCGCCGCGCCGGTCCAGCGAAAGGCGATGCTGATGTGCAGGTACTCGGCGAGGAAGCGGCCGATCGGCCCTTGCGAGCCGAAACCGATCAACAGCGCATAGCCGGTCACCACCGGCGGCAGCACCAGCGGCAGGTACATCAGCGTGTCGAGCAACAGCTTGCCGGGAAAGCGCACGCGCGCGAGTAGCCAGCCCATCGCCACGCCGAACGGCAGGCTGCACAAGGTCGCCACCGCCGCGACTTTCAGGCTGAGCGCGATCGCGGTGAGTTCGGCGGGACTGAAGTCGGGCATCGACGGCTTAGGCTGCGGTTGCGATCGGGCGCGCTCAGGGCAGCGGCGCGAAGCCGCGGCGGCGGAAGATCGCCGCGGCGTCCTTCGAATGCAGCCACTGCGCGAACGCGGCCGCGCGCGGATGCCGGCTGGCCTTGATCACCGCGACCGGATAGACGATGGCCGGATGGGTGTCGGCGGGGAAGGTCGCGAGCACGCGCACCTTGGGTTCGGCCTGCGCGTCGCTGCCGTAGACCACGCCCAGCGGCGCTTCGCCGCGCGCGACCAGCATCAGGGCGGCGCGCACGTTCTCGGCTTCGGCGACCTTGGGTTGCAGCTGATCCCACACGCCGAGCGAAGTGAACGCCGCGCGCGCGTATTTGCCGGCGGGAACGCTGGCGGTCAGAGCCAGCGCCATGCGGCCTTCGCCGAGCAGCGGCAACAGCTTGACGCCGGGCTTGAGCGCGACCGGGCCGGCCTTGCGGGTCGCCGGTGCGATCAGCACCAGGGTGTTGCCGAGCAGGTTGCGGCGGCTGGCTTCGTCGATGAGCTTGCGCTCCTGCAGGTAGTCCATCCAGTCCAGGTCGGCCGAGAGGAACAGATCGGCCGGCGCGCCCTGTTCGATCTGGCGGGCGAGCGCGGAGCTGGCGGCGTAGGACATGCGCACGTCCTGGCCGCTGGCTTTCTGGTAGGCCGCGGCGGCTTCGTCCAGCGACTCCTTGAGGCTGGCGGCGGCGAACACGGTCAGCGGCGCGGCCGAGGCTGGCGTCTGCGCGGAGGCGGTGAGGGCGGTAACGATGAGGCCGAGGGCGCACACAGCGCCCAGGATGCGACGGCGGATCGGATTCATGCGGGGCCCTGATGCGATGGGACTCGGTTAGGTACGGCGAGAGTAGCGCGAAGCGAGGGTGGCGAAGTTGCGGTGGGGTTTGCTGGCGTCGGAACGGAAGGCTTCGGGCCTGAAGGCCCTCCCACAAAAGACTTCGGGCTGGTGCGAGGGTTGGGCGGATGTTCGAGAGCGCAGCGCTCAAATCCCGGATCCCGAACCGAAATCCCGAATCGCAATCTCAAGGCGCATCCGCCACCCGGATCGACTCGACCTGCTTCACCCACCGCGCCGGCCGCGATTCGCCCGGCGCGATCAGCCGCCACGGGCCGCTTCGTGCTTGTGCGGCGCTTCGGCGCGGGCAAGGCCTGCCGGGGCGATGGCGGCCGAGGCGAACGCGATGGCGAGGGCCAGCGAAACCTGCGAACGGATCGTGCAGCGATGGCCCATGGCGGTCCTCCAGAACGGATCGAACGGAAGTTTCAGATTACCCGCGCCGCAAGTCTCGGGTTACGGCGACGCGCCACAGCAGTACGGATCAGGGCGACTCGTTCACCACGGTCGCATTCCACATTGCGTCGTCGCAGCTGAACTTCATGATGGCCGGCGGCGGAAAAACCGTATTCGACTCGAACAACTGGTAGCGCGCGCCATAGGTGTTGAGCGGCTGCGTGGCCGAACCGGTAAGGCCCAGGCGATAAGCCGCCGGATTGGCTTCCTCGAAACTCAAATGGGTCGGAGGAAGCGTGCGGTCTTCGGGCATGTCCATCACCACACGGATCGCGGTGGTCTCCACGGTTTCGTTTCCAAGGCGAATGCGGTACCAGCCGCGCGCGACATAGGTCGAAGACTTTTCCAGCCACGCGTCGTGTACCGAGCATCCGCCGAACACCGGAGGATCGAAGCGCAGCCGCGCCAGCAGTCGCCCTTGCGCCTGGGCGTCGCTGCTGGACAACGTGACTGGACTACTGGACGTGTTCGCGCTTTCCCAGAACCCGTTGTAGGTCACCAACGCAAAAATCAGCAGGGCTACGACGACGGCGGCGAACAGAGATAATCGTTTCATTGCGCTCGATCAGGTTCGGCGGGACGGAACAGGCGCTTCGCCCGCGGATCAGCGCCCCGGCGCCAGCGCCGCGTTGAGCACTTCGGCCAGATGTTCGCCGCCCAGGCGCAACTGGGTTTCGGCGAGCGGGCGCCAGGTGGCGACGTACCCCGGCTCCAGCTTGTGCGTCGGCGGATAGAAACCCGGCTGCAGCATCAGTTTGCACGAGTCCTCGGCCCAGCCGGCGGCGTCGGCGGGCAGGCCGGCGCCGGTCACGGTCGGCACGGCGATCTTGCGCAGCTCGGCCAGATAGGCCGCGTCGTTGCGCTTGCGGGTATTGAGCAGGCTGCTGTCCCACAGCGAGTGCAGGTTGCCGCCGTAGCCGCCGGGCCGCTCGGGTTCGCCCGGAATGGCCAGCTGGAAGTCGTTGCCGCCCTTGTCGCGGGCGTAGCCGGCGTGCAGCGGCTGGTGCACGTCGCCGACGAGGTGGACGACGAACTTCAGCGCCTGCAGGCGGTCGGCCTGCGACTTGCTGCGGTCGGCCAGGATCGCGGTCTGGGCGGCGATGGCGGCGACCGCGCAGTTGCCGTTGGGGCAATCGCGCGCGGCGTCGTAATGGCATTCGTCTTCGGCCAGATTCACGTAATGCCATTTGCTGCTGCGCTTGCCGAGGTCGGGGTCGTGAGCGCGCAGTTCGTCGGCCCAGTTGGCGATGCCGGGCAGGGTCGGGTCGGGTTCGCCGGCCAGGAGCTTGCCGGCCTCGGCGCGGGCGGCCGGGGTCATGCCTTCCCAGGCCAGTTCGGCGACCAGGCGATGGCCTTGCGGGCCCCAGGCCAGGGCGTTGAGCGGCAGCGCCAGCAGCAAGGCAGCGAGGGCGCGCAGCGGATTACGGACGGGCAGTCGGGTGTTTTTCATGCCGGCCACTGTACTGCACGCGCCGCGCGCGGCCGCTGTCCGAAACGGGCGATGCGGCCGTCGGACGCGGCTGCGCGGATCGAGGGCGGCGGCCGTGCCGGCCCCCGACGATTACGCGGCCAGCGGCGGCGCATCGCGACAGCTCACGCGGCCGCGACCGCTGGTTTGCGCCGCTCAGAATTTGATGACGTAGGCCAGCCCGTAGACCAGCGGGTCGATCTCGGCCTTGCCGATCTTCTCGCCGTTGAGCTCGACGTCGGAGTTGATGTCGATCCAGCGCGCATCCACCCGGATCGCGCCGCGTTCGCCGACGCCGAAATCCACGCCCACATGCGCGGCCACGCCGACCGAATCCTCCAGCTTGAGCTTGGAACCGCGCAACGGGCCGGTGGTCTTCTCGCTCATGAAGGTGGTGTAGTTGACGCCCACGCCGACGAAGGGCGAGACCGCGCCGTCGCTGTTCCAGTGGTACTGCAGCGAGAAGGTCGGCGGCAGGTGCTTGGTCGTGGCGACCTTGCCCAGCCCCTTGATCTCGATGTCATGCTTGAACGGCGTCGCCGCCAGCACTTCGATACCGAGGTTTTCGCGGACGAAATACTCGAACGTGATGGTCGGCTGGACGTTGTCGCCGATTTCCAGCTGGGCCGCGCCGCCGAGCAGCGAGCCGTTGTTGGACTTGGGCTGGACCTGATGCGCGCCGATGCCGATGGTGAAGCTGCGGGCCTCCTGGGCCAGCACGGGTTGGGCCGCGCAGGCCAGGGCCGCGGCGAGAACGCCGCCGATCAGACGATGGTTCATTCCTTGAGTCCCCTGTGGTCGGTGATTGCCCGAAGGCGGAACTGGCTGAACAGGCGAGCGGCCTGTGCCGCACTCTAAATACGGCCAAGAACGGTAAACCTTGATTTCCATCGCAATCCGGGCTGGGACGATTGCAGTTCTGCGAACTGCAGCCGGGTAACGCGGCGGGACTGCGACACCGGCCACGCCTTGCTAGAATGGCGGTTTCCCCACTTCGAACCGCCCAGCGGCCGCAGGAGTTACCTCAATGACGATCAAGGTAGGCATCAACGGCTTCGGCCGCATCGGACGCAACGTCCTGCGCGCAGCCGTGCAGAACTTCGGCGACGACATCGAAATCGTGGCCATCAACGATCTGCTCGAGCCCGACTACCTGGCTTACATGCTGCAGTACGACTCGGTCCACGGCCGTTTCAAGGGCGAGGTCAAGGTCGAGGGCAACACCCTGATCGTCAACGGCAAGAAGATCCGCCTGACCCAGGAACGCGATCCGGCCAATCTCAAGTGGGACGAAGTCGGCGCCGAGGTGGTCATCGAATCCACCGGCCTGTTCCTCGACAAGGCCACCGCGCAGAAGCATCTCGACGCGGGCGCGAAGAAGGTCGTGCTGTCGGCGCCGTCGAAGGACGACACGCCGATGTTCGTGTTCGGCGTCAACGACAAGACCTACAAGGGCGAGGCGATCGTGTCGAACGCTTCGTGCACCACCAACTGCCTGGCGCCGCTGGCCAAGGTCATCAACGACAAGTGGGGCATCAAGCGCGGCCTGATGACCACCGTGCACGCGGCCACCGCGACGCAGAAGACCGTCGATGGCCCGAGCAACAAGGACTGGCGCGGCGGCCGCGGCATCCTGGAGAACATCATCCCGTCCAGCACCGGCGCGGCCAAGGCGGTCGGCGTGGTGATCCCGGAGCTCAACAAGAAGCTCACCGGCATGTCGTTCCGCGTGCCGACCTCGGACGTGTCGGTGGTCGATCTGACCGTCGAGCTCAACAAGGAAGCCACCTACGCGGAAATCTGCGCGGAAATGAAGGCGCAGAGCGAAGGCGCGCTGAAGGGCGTGCTGGGCTACACCGAAGACAAGGTCGTGGCGACCGACTTCCGCGGCGACGCGCGCACCTCGATCTTCGACGCCGAAGCCGGCATCGCCCTGGACGGCACCTTCGTCAAGCTGGTGAGCTGGTACGACAACGAGTGGGGCTACTCGAACAAGTGCCTGGAAATGGTCAAGGTGGTCGCGGGCAAGTAAGCCGCGAACCCTCGCCGCGCGTGTCGCCGCATCGGCGGCCCGCGCGAACGATCGAACAGCCCCGCCTCGGCGGGGCTGTTTGGTTTTGGCGGCCGGCGACGCCGCTTGTCTTGCATCACACAGAAGACATGTGATGCGAACGATGCAAACGCAATCCGAACGCATCGTCGGAGCTGTGATTGCGGTCGCATCCGCGTCGCTGTTCGCGCGCCGGCTTGCCGCTAGTATCTGATCCAGTTGTCCGTCGCGATGCGGCGGACGACGATCCTCCGCGACGACGCGATCGTCGCAGAGCCTGTGCGCGTTGTTGCATGACGCGCAGTGGCGACCGCAGGACGCGGAAGGTTCCAATCCACCGAACCACAACCAAGGAAGGACGCCATGGACGCGCAAACGCGTTCGCTTACCGATCCCCGGTTCGCGCAATTCAAGCAGACCGTCGATGACGGCATCGCCGAGCGCGGCCTGTCGGCCATCGTCGATATGCAACCGCAAGTGGAAACCCTGCTGCGCTCCGGCGCGATCGCCGCGCGGCTGGGCGCGGAGTTGCGCGACGTGCTCGCCGACGGCGAGCGCGCCTTGTGGTGGGAGCACTGGAATCGCGGCAGCCTGTGGAGCCGTCACGGCCTGTTGCTGCTGGCCGGGCCGGGCTGGTCGCTGCATTTGTCGCGGTATTTCAGCTCCTCCAGCGGCATCTTCACGCTCTCGCAATACGCCTGCATCGGCGTCGCCGCCGGAGCGATGACGCTGAGCACCTACGCCACCGGCGAGAGTTTTCGCAACGCGTATTTCGAACGCGAGCAAAGCGTGCGGCTCAATCGCCAGATCGAACTCGACGCCGGCCAGGCCGCGGCGATGAGCGCGGGCGACGCGGCGTTCAAGGTCGATGTGCAGCGGCCGACCATCGTCGCCCTGCTGCTGTCGGAGAGCGCCGCGGACCTGCAGTGGCGCTTCGATCCGGACACCTTGCGCGCCGACAGCTGCATCTCCGCTCGGCTCAGCGATTCGGAACTGATCTGCATCGGCCGCACCATGGCCGCCATCGGCGCGCAGCAGGCGCGGGAGGTGTTGCTGGAATTGAGCCGGCATCCGCGACATTTCGTGCGCTGGTCGGCGATCCAGCATCTGGCCAAGGTCGATCGCCGGATCGCCCTGGACCGCCTGCACGAAGCGCTCGACGACGAGCACGACGATATCCGCGCGGCGGCGACGCGTTCGCTCGCCGCCCTGCAACCCGCCCTTTGAGGCGCGAGGAACCGACATGGCCTATACCTTGAATGCGACCGCGACCTCGACGGCCAGCGAAGACGATTTGTTCGACTACATCTTCAGCCGCGTGGACAGCATGGACCCGGACAGCATCGCCGACGCCGCGCCGGTGCTGGCCGCCTACGCCAGCGACAGCGGACTGGTGGCGCGCACCATGGCCCAGTCGATGCGCTCGATCCTCGACGGCCAGCCGCCGCCGTTCGTGGCGCCGCAGTGCTATGTGATCGCGCGGCGCAGGCACATCATGATCCGCGCCAACGTCTGGACGCCGCTCAAGCAGACCGGCGCGCTGCGCAAGAACGAAGAGCGGGTGTATTCCTACGACACCGCCCACGACCACAACTTCAATTTCCTCACCATCGGCTATTTCGGCGCGGGTTATCGCACCCACATCGTGCAGATCGACCCGTCGCAGTTGAACGGCGAAATCGGCGACAGCGCGCCGATCCTGGATTCGGAAGTCACCAGCCTGCCCAAGGGCAAGATCATGCTCTATCAGGCCCATCGCGACGTGCACCGGCAGGCGCCGCCGGACGAGTTGTCGATCTCGTTGAACGTGTTGTTCAACAACCAGAGCCAGATTTCCAAGTGCCAGTACAACTTCGTCATCGAGGAAGAACGCGCGCGGATTCTCAGCTACACCTCGGCCAGCATTCACAGCCGGCTGTCGATGCTGGCGGAGATGGCGGTGATGGTCGGCGGCGATGAACTCATGGGCCTGTTCAACGACATCGTCGATGCGCCGCTGTTGCCGCCGCGCATGCGCCTGATGTGCCTGGAAGGCCTGCGCGAGGATCAGGCCGCCTATCGCGGCGCGATGGAGCGGCTGTACGCGGACGAATCGGACATGGTGCGCCTGCATGCGCGCAGCGCCCTGAGCCAACTGCAATAACGGCCCGCGGCGGCGCCGGCACGCCGCGGGGCCTCATCGGGCCGGCATACAAGGAGCAGTCTATGGAAGGTAATCTGCACGTCGAAGATCTGGCTTATGAAGTCGCCCCTTTCAGCGTCTCCAGCGCTGACGTCGGCGCCATCGTGCGCTCGGTGGAAAGCTCCGGCGATCCCGAGCTGTGGGTCGCGCTGGGCTGATACGCGTTGCGCTGAGGGATGAATGCAATGCCGCCCCTTCCGGATGCGTCCGGAAGGGGCGTTTGCGCGGCGCGGCGCCGTCGCGGGCGTGCGCGCCGCGACGGCGGATCGCTTAACTCACTTCGGCCGTGCTCTGCTCGCGCAGGCCCTGCGCGGCCTGCACCATCGCCTGCAACGCCGCCCGCACTTCCGGCCAGCCGCGCGTCTTCAGGCCGCAATCGGGATTGACCCACAACTGCGCCGGCCCCAGCACGTCCAGGGCCTTGTCGAGCAGTTCGCTCATCTCGGCCTGGCTGGGCACGCGCGGGGAGTGGATGTCGTACACGCCCGGGCCGATGCCGTTGGGATAGCGATAGCGCGCGAACGCGTCCAGCAGTTCCATGCGCGAACGCGAGGTCTCGATCGAAATCACGTCGGCGTCGAGCGCGGCGACCGCGTCGATGATGTCGTTGAACTCGGCGTAGCACATGTGGGTGTGGATCTGGGTGGCGTCGCCCACGCCGCTGGCGGCCAGACGGAAGGATTCGCCGGCCCAGGCCAGATACGCCGGCCAGTCGGCGCGACGCAGCGGCAGGCCTTCGCGCAGCGCCGGTTCGTCGATCTGGATTACCGCGATGCCGGCCGATTCCAGATCCAGCACTTCCTCGCGCAGGGCCAGGGCGATCTGCCGGCAACTGTCGGCGCGCGGCTGATCGTCGCGCACGAACGACCACTGCAGGATCGTCACCGGCCCGGTCAGCATGCCCTTGACCGGGCGATCGGTCTGCGACTGCGCGTAGCGGGTCCAGTCCACGGTCATCGCCCGCGGCCGCGATACGTCGCCGAACAGCACCGGCGGCTTCACGCAGCGCGAGCCGTAGCTTTGCACCCAGCCGTGCGCGGTGAAGGCGAAGCCGTCGAGCTGCTCGCCGAAGTATTCGACCATGTCGTTGCGTTCGAACTCGCCGTGCACCAGCACGTCGATGCCGAGCGCTTCCTGCTCGCGCAGGCATTGCACGGTCTCGTTTTCGAGGAAGCGCTGGTAAGCGGCGTCGTCGATCTTGCCGGCCTTGTGTTCGGCACGGGCGCGGCGCACTTGCGCGGTCTGCGGGAACGAGCCGATGGTGGTGGTCGGGAACAGCGGCAGATTCAGCCGGTCCTGCTGCAGCTTGGCGCGCTTGGGATAGGGCGAGACGCGATTGGCCATGGCCGGTTCGACCGCGGCCAGGCGCTTGCGCACGCCGGCGTTGCGCAGCAGCGGCGAAGCCAGGCGCGCGGCGCGCGCGCTCGCGGCCGCGGCCAGGTCGCGTTCGGCGTCGGCGTTGCCGGCCAGGGCGTCGGCGAGCAGGCGCAGTTCTTCGATCTTCTGCCTGGCGTAGGCCATCCAATGCTTGAGCGGCGTCGGCAGCTTCTTTTCCAGGTCCAGATCGGCCGGCACGTGCAGCAGCGAACACGACGGCGCCAGCCATTTCGCCCGCGCGCCGGCGCGGCGGGCCAGGCTCAGCGCGGCGTCGAGATCGGCTCGCCAGATGTTGCGGCCGTCCACCACGCCCAGGCTCAGCGCGCGATCTTCCGGCAACAGCGGCAGCACGCTTTCCAGTTGCTGCGGCGCGCGCACCAGATCCAGGTGCAGGCCTTCCACCGGCAACTGCGCGGCCAGCGCGGCGTTGTCGCCGAGCGCGCCGAAGTAGGTGGTCAAAAGGCGCTGCGGTGCATCGACTTCGGCCAGCGCGGCGTAGGCGCGGCGGTAGGCGGCGCGGTCGGCGTCGTCCAGGTCCAGCACCAGCGCCGGTTCGTCGATCTGCACCCACTGCGCGCCGGCGGCCTTGAGCTTGGACAGCAACTCGGCGTAGGCGGGCAACAGGTTGTCGAGCAGTTCGCGCGGATCGCCGCCATCGATGCGCTTGCCCAGCTTGAGCAGCGACACCGGGCCCAGCAGCACGGGACGCGCCTCAAGGCCCAGGGCCTGCGCCTGCGCCAGTTCGGCCAGCGGCTTGTCGCCGCGCAGGGCGAAGCGCTGGTTGGCCTCGAACTGCGGCACCAGGTAGTGGTAGTTGGTGTCGAACCACTTGGTCATTTCCAGCGCGCGCAGATCGCGGCGACCGTCCTGCAGGCCGCGGGCGAGGGCGAAGTAACCGGTCAGCGGGTCTTCGTCGAACGCGGCGCGGTGCGAGGCGGGAATCGCGTCGAACAGCACGGTGGTGTCGAGCACGTGGTCGTAGAGCGAGAAGTCGTTGACCGGCACGATGTCGGCGCCGGCCTCGCGCGCGAGCCGCCAATGGCGTTCGCGCAGGGCGGCGGCGGTGGCGTGCAGCGATTGCGCGTCGCTGTCGCCTTTCCAGAACGATTCCAAAGCTTGTTTCAGCTCGCGCCGCGCGCCGATGCGCGGGAAGCCGAGAGGGGTGACGCTGATCATGATGAGTACCTGCGATGCGTGGGCATGACGCAGGGCAACGAAGGAAACCACGGCCACGCCGGCCCGCACGCGTAAGCGCCGGACTCCATCGCGAACCTTGGCTTCGACCTTCGCCCCCGCGGGCGAACCGATCCGCGCCGCGCGGACGGCGTGCGGGCACGCCGTCCGGCGCCACGCGGGCCGGAGTCGGACGGAAGGCGAACCTTCCGGTCGCGGCAGGTCTTCGGGCTCGGGACTTGGAGCGGGAAGTAGAGTTCAGAGGAGTGAGAAACGAGTCGAAGCCGATGCTTTTACTCGTTTCTCACTCCTCTGAACTCTACCCCTCGCTTTTTCCTACTGAGGCCGCTTCCCGGGCATATCGCCCAGTGCCATGGCCCGTTCGTTTCCCATACCGCTGCGGGGCAGCTCCGGATTCGAACCGGATTCCCTCTGGCCGTCGCCGGCGCGAGGCCGTCGATGGCGTGTCCCATCGCTCTATCTTTATGAAGCGATGTTCACCGTAACGGCGCCAAGGTACGCAGGGGGCGGGGCGAAGTCAATCGGCGACTCCCGGCAGGCCGAAGCACGAAGTCTTTTGTAGGAGGGGCTTCAGCCCCGATGCTTTTGGCTCAGATCGCGGTGAACGGATCGAAAAGCATCGGGGCTGAAGCCCCTCCTGCAAAAAACCCGGCGGCACCGGTTGTTTGCGGTTTATGGCCCCTGCGCGGCGGCACGCGCCCGGCGCGGTTTCCGGCGGCTGGCGTTCATCCGCCGCCGACGAAGATGACCTCACCCTGATAGCCGTGACGCCGCGCCTCACGCCGCCGTTGAGCTTGGCGAAGGCTGGGGCTAACGTTTGCACAGGCGCTACGCGCACGGCGCGGACCAGGACGGTCCCGCGCGATCCCGAATCCGGTGGGTGGAACATGTTTTTCGAAAGGACCCCGTTACTGGCTGGCCTGCTCGCATCGTTGCTGTGCGCGCTGGTCCTGACGGCGTGCGCGAAGGATCCGCCGGCGCCGGCGCAGGACGAGTCGGTCACCCTGGGCAGCCAGAACGAGATGCCCAAGGTCGCGCCGGTGCCGCCGAGCGAAGAGGACATCCTCAAGGGCACCTATTGGCCGCCGGCCAAACTCGACGGCGGCGTCGCCCGGATCAGCTGCGAATACGACTACCCGCAATTCGGCGAAGGCCAGCGGCTGACCTCGCTGGAGTTCTTCAGCCTGGTCGATGCGCTGTCGCCGTGCCAGGCGCGCGGGGTGGTGCGGCTGCGTTATCAGGGCAAGATCGGCGCCGGCTTCACCGCGCTGGTGCAGCGGGTCTCGGCGATGGCCACGCGCATGGAAATCCAGACCCGCATCCTGGATATCGACTCCAGCGGCGGTCACGTCGAAGAAGCGATCCGCGCTGGCGATTCGATCGCCGAATCGGGCTGGGCGATCTGGGTGCGCGAGGACTCGGTCTGCCACAGCGCCTGCGTGCTGGTGCTGGCCGCGGGCGATACGCGCTCGGTCGAGGGCAAGGTCGGCATCCACCGGCTGATGCGCGACCGCTCCACCGCGACCTCGCGCGCCGAGCTCAGCCGCGAACTGCGCGCGATCAATCAGCAGGTGCGCGACTACCTGGAGCGCAACGGCGTGGCCACCGCGGTGTCGGACCTGATGATGACCATCGCCAACCGCGACCTGCGCATCCTGACCCCGGACGAACTCAAGCAATACGGCTTGGACGGCACCAACGCCGCCCAGGACGATCTGGACCGCATCCGCCTGACCCGCAAGTGCGGCGAGGACTTCGTCCGCCGCCGCGACGCCTTCCGCCGCGCCTTCGACGCGCAATGCATGGCCACCGGCAAGAACTTCGAATCCATGCCTCAGTGCGCCAACGCTCTGCAGGGACAGTTCGGTTTCCCGGACAAGGCCTGCCCGTCCGACAGCCCGGCCGATCTGTACGCGCGCGATCTGCCGGAGTTGTTCCCCACCGAAGAAGCGCAGGCCGCGGACGCCGCGCAGGCCTCCAACGAGGCCTTGTCGAAGAGCGAATCCAAGCGCCTGGCGAAGAAGAAATCCGCGTCCGCGCCGGGGGAATAATCGGCGCAAACCCGGCGAAAACGGCCCGTTCGCCGATCGCCCGACACGGCCGCGCCGCGGCCTTGAGTGCGCCGCGCACTTGCGATCGCCGTCTCAGCACCGGAAAATCCCCGCCTGTATAGCCAGAGCGCCTGTGGGGCTCGAGCCAAAAGCCTCGCAGGAGTTTTACCGATGTCCGCCTCTCCGCTCTCCCGGCTGGCGCCGGCGCGTCTCGCGCTGGCCCTGTTGCCCTTGTGCCTGTTCTCCCTGGCCGCCCACGCCGACGACGCGGCCGACGCCGGCGCCCAGGTCCACGAACTCGACCAGATCCAGGTCCGCGGCGTCGCCGCTCCCAAGTTCGGCGCCCAGCGCAGTTCCAGCGCGACCAAGACCGACACCGCGCTGATCGAAGTGCCGCAAGCCGTCACCGTGCTGCCGCGCGCGCTGATCGACGCGCAGGGCGGGCGTTCGCTCAACGAAATGCTGTCGCTGGTGCCCGGCGTGGGGCTCAACAACGGCGACGGCCAGCGCGATCAGGTCGCGATCCGCGGCTTCAGCGCGCTGGCCGACCAATACCTCGACGGCGTGCGCGACGACGCGATGTACTTCCGCGATCTGGCCAACACCGAGCGCATCGAAGTGCTCAAGGGCACCGCGGCGATGTTGTTCGGCCGCGGTTCTTCCGGCGGCCTGGTCAATCGCGTCAGCAAGCAGCCGCTGGACACCGCGCAGGGCAAGCTGCGTCTGTATGCCGACAGCGAGGGCGGCCGTCGCGGCGAGTTCGACGTCACCGGCCCGCTCGGCATCGGCGCCGGCCGTCTGGTCGGCGCGGTCGAGGATTCGGACACTTTCCGCGACCAGGGCTTCATCGAGCGCTGGCTGATCGCGCCGTCGTATCGCTTCGAACTCGGCGGCGGCCAGTTGCTGCTGCAGGCCAGCGCGCAGCGCGACGAACGCGTTACCGACTTCGGCATTCCCAGCCTGTTCGGTCGCCCGGTGGACGTTCCGATCGATACCTATTACGGCTCGGCCGATGCGCGCCACGACGACTACAGCCGCGCCCGCGTCAATATCTTCAACGCGAGCTACAGCAAGGCGCTGACGCCGCAGCTGGATCTGCGCGTGACCTTGCGCGGCACCGATTACACGCTCGACCGCCGCAACACCCTGATCACCGGCAATCCGTTCCTGCGCAACGGCCGCTGGATGTCGGCGCGACGCCATGCCGGCAATGCCCGCGACCAGCAGGCCTGGTTCGCGCAGACCGATCTGGTCTACGAAGGCGAGCGCCACCGTCTGCTGATCGGCAACGAGCTGAGCTACGAGCGCAAGGATCAGGCCAGTTACGGCGGCATCGCCACGCCGATCGATCTGCTCAACCCCGTGCTCGACCGTCCGACCTTCAATCCGCGCGCCGAAGCCGCCGCGCGCAGCCGCCTGCGCAACGCGGCCTTGTATGTGCAGGACCAGATCAGCTTGAACCCGCAGTGGAAGGCGGTGATCGGCGCGCGCTACGACGACTATCGCCAGCAGACCCGCGACCGCGTCAACGCCGCCGCGCCCGCGCTGGACCGCACCGACCGCGAATGGAGCCCGCGCCTGGGCCTGATCTGGATGCCCACGCCGCAGCAGTCGCTGTACGCGAGTTGGGGCGAATCGTTCCAGCCCTCGGGCGAGAGCCTGCCGCTGAGCACGGTCAACGTCGATCTGAGCCCGGAAACCACCAGCAATCGCGAAGTCGGCTACAAGTTCGCGCGCGCCGACGGCTTGCTGAGTTTCGACGTGGCGGTGTTCGAGACCGAACGCGAACACATCAAAACCACCGACCCGGTCGATCCGCGCAAGCAGATCGGCGTGGGCACGCAGCGCACGCGCGGCGCCGAAGTCGGGTTGTCGGCCTCGTTGCTGGATCAGCGCCTGGATCTGTACGCCGGTTACGCTTATCTGGACGGCGAGATCACAAAATCCAACAACACCGCCAGCGGCGTGTCGTTCCAGGGCCGCACCTCGCCGTTGACGCCGCGTCACAGCGCCTCGGTCTATGCCGAGTACGCCCTGGGCCGCGGTTTCAGCGTCGGCGCCCTGGCCCAGCACGTGGCCATGCAATACGCCGCGCCGACCAATCTCAGCGTGCTGCCGGCGTTCACCCGCTTCGATTTCAATCTGCGTTATCAGACCCCGTCGTGGGATTGGCGCCTGCGTCTGGAGAACGCGTTCGACAAGCGTTACTTCGCCTCCGCGCACGGTTCGGTCGATGGTTTCAACGCGCCGGGCGCGCCGCGCACGGTCAGCCTGACCATGGACTACCGCTTCTGATCGCGAGCGTGACGGAAGAATGCGGGCGCGGTGTGGGCCGCGCCCGCGACGCTTACCAGCCGCGGCGGATCTGAGCGCCGCCGAACATCGCCTGCTGGATGCCGGGTAGCGCTAGGAAATCGTGCGGAAAGCCCAGCGCGATCGCGCTGGCTTCATCCAGGCGTTGCCGCTGCGCGTCGTCGAATTCGACCTCGAGCGCGCCGAGGTTTTCCTGCAACTGCGCCAGCGTGCGCGCGCCGATCACCGGCGCGATCTCGAACGGCTGCTGCAGCAACCACGCCAGGGCGATCTGCGAGGGCGGCCGTTCGAGTTCGGCCGCGACCGTCTTGACCGTATCGGCGATGACCAGCGCGCGCTCGGTCAACGCGCCGTTGCCGATCGCCACCGCGCGCCGGCCCTGCGCCGTGGCTGGGTCGAGATCGGCGCGCGAATACTTGCCGGTGAGCACGCCCGAGGCCAGCGGCGACCAGGCGCTGACGCCCATGCCGAGTTCGCGCGCCATCGGCAGCAATTCGCGCTCGCCTTCGCGCTGGGCCAGGCTGAATTCGATCTGCAGCGCCACCAGCGGCGACCAGCCGCGCACCTCGGCCAGCGTCTGCAAACGCGCGGCTTGCCACGCCGGCAGATCCGACACGCCGGCATACAACACTTTGCCGGCGCGGATCAGGTCGTCGAAACCGCGCATGACTTCATCGCCGGGCGTGGTGTCGTCCCAGGCATGCAGATAGAGCAGGTCGATGTAATCCGTGTCGAGGCGGCGCAGGCTCGCGTCCACCGACTGGCGCAGATTCTTGCGGTGATTGCCGCCGGCGTTGGGATCGCCTGGGTCGGTGCACAGCGAGTATTTGCTCGCGATCACCAATCGATCGCGGCGACCGCGCGCGAACTGGCCGAGCAAGGTTTCCGAACTGCCGCCGGTGTAGAAATTGGCCGTGTCCAGGTAATTGCCGCCGCGCTCGAGGTAGGCGTCGAACACTTGCCGGGCTTCGTCGGCATCGCTGCCCCAGCCCCAGTCCTTGCCGAAGGTCATCGTGCCCAGACACACCGGGCTGACGCGCAGGCCGGAGCGGCCGAGTGTGCGGTAGTGATCGAGTTGCATGATGTGCGTCCTGGGTGAAGTTGCCGCGAGTCTAGGCAGCGCGTTCACCTGGAAATATCCGTAGCTTGCGCTTGCGCGCGCGGGGGCTAAGATCGCCGTGCAACCATTCACGGAGCCCGTGCATGTCCGGCGACGCGCCCAAGAGCTACAGCATCGATCTGTCGAAGCCCGCGGTGTGGAAGCTGATCGCGGTGATCCTGACGGCGACGGCCGCGGTGGTCGCGGTGGCGTTGTGGCTGCCCTCGATCGCCGGCCCGCAGGCGGCGATACCGCAGCCGAGCGTGGCGTGGCGGGCGTGCAGTTTCGGCGTGGTGGTCGTGTTGGCGGCGATCGGTTACGGCGCGACCTCGGGACCGCGACTGCGCGCATGGCGCATTCCGGCGGCGGTGTTGGCGGTGGCGTTGCTGCTGGTGACCTGGCGTACGTTGGGCTTGAGCGTGACGCGGTACAACGCGCATTGGGGGCAGGCCTCGAGCGTGGTCGGCGTGGCGAGCGATTTGCAGCAGCGTCAGCGGCGGGGGCGTGGCGGAGTTGTGACGATTACTTTGCGGTTTACCGTGATGCCTGAGAACGGTCGCGAAACCGCGCCGTTGCGGGTCGAAACCCGTCAGCCGCTGGCCTCGGTGTTGGCCGATCGGCCGCGTGTGCGGATCGATCTGCGCCGCAGTTGGGCCGGTGTTTCCTTCGATGTGCTGCGGCCTTGCGTGCAGGCGGGCAGCGATTGCGATGCGATGGCTGCGGGGCGCTGATGCTCGCTATCTGAGCGGAAAGCATCGGGGCTGAAGCCCCTCCCACAAAAGACTTCGGCGCATTCGCAAGCAACGTTCACGCGAAGCAGCGAGTGCACCGCGCTGTCATGGAAACAGCGAAGGCCGGAAGTCTTTTGTGGGAGGGGCTTCAGCCCCGACACGCAGTTTCGGACTTACAGCGCAAGCTGAAAGTCGAATCGAAACCCACCGGCCCTCATCAACGCGACAGCGGCGGCACCGGCGTCGGCTTGCCGTCGGCGCCAAGCGCGATCATGGTGAACCGCCCACGCGTTGCGAGCTGCGATTGACCGGTAAGCAAGTCTTCCTTGAGCATATCGACCTCAACCTGCATCGAGGTGCGGCCGGTTTCGACCACGCGCGCGATCAGCTCCACCAGCGCGCCCTTGGGCACCGCGGTATGGAAATCGATCTGCTCCGAACGCGCGGTGACCACGACGGTGCGGGCATAGCGCGAGGCGGCGATGAACGCGGCCTTGTCCATCCACGCCAGCGCCTGGCCGCCGAACAGCGTCCCCAGGTGATTGGTGTGGTCGGGAAAGACGATTTCGGTCATGCGGGCTTCGGTCATTGGGGCAGGAATGAGTGGAGAGGAGTGAGAAACGAGTGGGCGAGTGCAAAGTGAGCGAGGGAGGCTTTTACTGACTCCTCACTCCTGTGCACTCGTTCCTGCCTCAAAAGGCTTCGTCGAACGCCACTTCGCCCTGCACGCCGACCTGATACGCCGAGACTCGGCGCTCGAAGAAGTTGGTCACTTCCTGCACGTCCTGCAGGTCCATGAACGCGAACGGGTTGGTCGAGCCGAAATGCTTCGGCATGCCGAGCTGGGCCATGCGCTGGTCGGCGCAGTATTCCAGGTACTGGCGCATGTCCTTGAGCGACAGGCCGACCACGCCGCCGGACAGCACGTCCTGGGCGAACTGGAATTCGCATTCCACCGCGTCCTCGAACATCTTCACCACCTGCGCGCGCAGGTCGGCGTCGAACAGGTCGGGCTCTTCCTCGCGCGCGGTGCGGATGACTTCGAACGCGAACGCCATGTGGCAGCTCTCGTCGCGGAACACCCAGTTGGTGCCCGAGGCCAGACCGTTGAGCAGGCCGCGCGAACGCAGGTAGTACACGTAGGCGAAGGCGGCGAAGAAGAACAGGCCTTCGATGCAGCCGGCGAAGCAGATCAGGTTGAGCAGGAACTGGCGGCGCTGCTCGCGCGTCTCGATGCGGTGCAGGCCCTGGATCGAATCGATCCAGCGGAAACAGAACTCGGCCTTGGCCCGGATCGAGGGAATCTTCTCGACCGCGTCGAAGGCCTTGGCGCGCTCGTTCGGATCGGGCAGGTAGGTGTCGAGCAGGGTCAGGTAGAACTGTACGTGCAGCGCTTCCTCGTACAGCTGCCGCGACAGGTACATGCGCGCTTCGGGCGCGTTGATGTGCTGATACAGGTTCAGCACCAGATTGTTCGACACGATGCTGTCGCCGGTGGCGAAGAACGCGACCAGCCGCTCGACCAGATGCCGTTCGGCCGGGCCGAACTTGTGCTTGAGATCGTTCACGTCCTGCGAGAAATCCACTTCCTCGACGGTCCAGGTGTTGCGGATCGCGTCGCGGTACATCTCGTAGAAATGCGGGTAGCGCATCGGCCGCAGGGTGAGGTCGAAACCGGGATCGAGGAGGAGGCGGGTTGAATCGGTGGACATGGCAATTCCTTGGATGTTGCTTCCCTTCTCCCGCTGGCGGGAGAAGGTGCCCGGAGGGCGGATGAGGGCGCGCGAGGGTCGGCGACGACGCGAGCTAGATGGTGCGTTTGCCCTCACCCCGGCCCTCTCCCGCGCAGCGGGAGAGGGAGCAGAGCGTGTTACTGGCAGGCTTCGCAGGACTCGGGATTTTCCAGCGAGCACGCGATCGCCTCGCTGGCGGTGAACTCCACCGGCACCAACTCAGGCTTCGGCGCGCTGGTCGCCGGCGCGCTCACCGTGGTCTTGGCGATCTTGGTGGCCGGACGCGAGCGCAGGTAATACGTCGTCTTCAAGCCCTTCTTCCACGCGTACATGTACATCGAGCTGAGCTGGCCGATGTTCGGGCTTTCGATGAACAGGTTCAGCGACTGGCTCTGGTCGATGTACGCGCCGCGCTCGGCGGCCATGTCGATCAGCGAACGCATCGGCAGTTCCCACGCGGTGCGGTAGACCTGGCGCAGCGTCTCGGGCACTTCGGTCACCGACTGGATCGAACCTTCGGCCATCTTGATGCGGTCGCGCATCTCGGCGGTCCACATGCCGAGCTTCTTGAGTTCTTCCACGAGGTACTTGTTGACTACCAGGAAGTCGCCCGACAGCGTCTCGCGCTTGAACAGGTTCGACACCTGCGGCTCGATGCACTCGTAGCAGCCGGCGATGGAGGCGATGGTCGCGGTCGGCGCGATCGCGATCAGCAGCGAGTTGCGCAGGCCGTGCTCGGCGATGCGCTTGCGCAGCGCGTCCCAGCGCTCGGGCTGCGACGGGGTCACGCCCCAGGCTTCGAACTGCAGCTCGCCGACCGAAGCGCGGGTGTCGTCGAAGGACGGGTGCTTGCCGTGTTCCATCGCCAGCTCGTTCGACGCCGACAGCGCGTGGAAATAGATGGCCTCGGCGATTTCCTGCGCGAGCTTGCGCGCCGGCTCGGAGTCGAACGGCATGCGCAGCTTGAAGAACACATCCTGCAGGCCCATTGAGCCCAGGCCGACCGGACGCCACTTCAGATTGGCGCGGCGGGCGGTTTCGATCGGATAGAAGTTCAGATCGATCACGCGGTCGAGCTGGCGCACGGCCAGGCGCACGGTCTCGGCGAGCTTGTCGAAATCGAACGCGCCCTTGCCGTCCTCAAACAGCTCCACGTGATGGGAGAGATTGATCGAGCCCAGGTTG
Source organism: Lysobacter gummosus (assembly GCF_001442805.1). Lineage (NCBI taxonomy): Bacteria > Pseudomonadati > Pseudomonadota > Gammaproteobacteria > Lysobacterales > Lysobacteraceae > Lysobacter > Lysobacter gummosus. Next base: position 1,123,470 of record NZ_CP011131.1, read on the forward strand.
CACACCGCGGTCTCGTCCTGCGAGGTGACTTCCAGGATCTCGGTGCACAGGTTCGACAGATGGATGACGTTGCCGTCGCGCAGGGTCTGGTTGGACGCACGGTTGGACTTGTCCTTGAAGTTCATCCAGCCGTTGCCGGTCTGCGCCAGGGTGCGCATCATCCGGCCGTAGATGTCGCGCGCCTTGACCTTTTTCGCGGCCAGGCCGGCGGCTTCGGCGGCGTGGTAGGCGCGGTCGAAGGCTTCGCCCCACAGGTCGGTCAGCTGCGGCACCTTGGACGGATCGAACAGCGACCAGTCGGCGTCGGCCTCGACACGGCGCATGAATTCGTCCGGAATCCAGTTGGCCAGATTGAGGTTGTGCGTGCGGCGCGCTTCGTCGCCGGTGTTGTCGCGCAGTTCCAGGAACTCTTCCACGTCGGCGTGCCACGGCTCCAGGTACACGCAGGCCGCGCCCTTGCGCTTGCCGCCCTGGTTGACCGCCGCGACCGACGCGTCGAGCGTCTTCAGCCACGGCACGATGCCGTTGCTCAGGCCGTTGGTGGAACGGATCAGCGAGCCGCGCGAACGGATGCGTGTGTAGCTCAGGCCGATGCCGCCGCTGAACTTGCTGAGCTTGGCCACGTCCATGTAGCGCTTGTAGATCGCTTCCAGCGAGTCGTCGGGCGAATCGAGCAGGAAGCAGCTCGACAGCTGCTCGTGCGTGGTGCCGGCGTTGAACAGGGTCGGCGAGGACGGGATGTAGTCCAGCTGCGCCATGCGGCGGTACAGCGCCAGCGCGTCGCTGACGTCTTCGCTGAGCGCGCAGGCGATGCGCAGGAAGAATTGCTGCGGGGTCTCGATGACGGTGCGCGCGGTCGGGTGGCGCAGCAGGTAGCGGTCGTACAAGGTGCGCAGGCCGAAGTAATCGAACTTGGCGTCGAGGCTGCGGTCGATCGCGTCGTTGAGCTTGCGCGCGTTGGCCTGGACGAAGGTCACCAGGCGCTCGTTGATCAGGCCCAGCTCATGGCCGCGCTGGATCGACTGCGAGAACGCATGGATTTCGATGCCGGCGACTTCTTTCTCGATCACGCCGGCGAGCAGGCGCGCGGCGAGGCGGCCGTATTCGGGTTCTTCCGCGGTCAGCAGGGCGGCGGTGCGGATCGACAGTTCGTCGAGTTCCTGCGTGGTCGCGCCGTCGTACAGGCCGGAGATGGTGCGGGTGGCCACGCGCATCGGATCGATCGCGTAGAGGTTCTCGCCGCTGCGGGTCACCGCGCGCACGATCTTGTTCAGATCGACCGGTTCGCGGCGACCGTTGCGCTTGGTCACGCTCATGGTCAGGTTGGCCGCGGGCGGGGTCAGGGCGAAGCCGGGCGCGTCTTGCGCGGTACGGGCTGCGGCCGGCTTGGCGGCGGCGTTGGAAGTGGCGGCGGCGTCCGTGGCGGGGGCGAGGGACGGATCGGATGCGAGTGTGGTCATGGCATTACTCCGGGGCGTGGGTGCACGGTGCGGAGAACGCGGACGCGCCGGCGACGACGGACCGCGCGCGCGGTGTCATCGGTGGCGCGGCCGTGCCCCCGCGGGCGCAGAGCTTGGGAGTGTGTCGGCTGGGTGTCGCGCGGCCCGAGACGCGAGGTCCGGGACGGTCCGCTCGGCGCTGCGCGCCGGAACGGACGGGCGCGACGGAGGTCCGTCGTGCCGCGACACCGGCCGTCTTCCCCCGAAGACTCCTGTGGGCCGGTACCGCGCGGTTGTGCGACGCGCGGCTGTCGGCAGGTCTTCGGGCTCGGGACTCGGAGCGAGAAACGGGCAAAGAGAAGTGAGCGCTACGGGGTGACCCGGTTCTCACTTTTCTTCGCCCGCTTCTCGTTCCTCCTACCGGGGTCGCTTCCCAGGCATACCGCCCAGTGCCATGACCCGTTCGTTTCCCATACCGCTGCGGGGCAGCGCCGGCTTCGGACCCCGCCGCGAGTGCTCGCGGTCGCGTCCCTACCGACTTCCCTTTTCAGCCGATCGCAAGATCGGCACCGACGGGCACAACATAGTGTGGTTATGCGATTTCGTCAACGCGATATGTGGTGAATGAATCGTGTATATAGCGAGTGAAGGCGACGCTTCCATACGCCGCGCCTTGGTGTAACGTGCCCGCCATAAGGAACGGGGAACTGTGATGGAAGCACTGATTGTCTTGCTGGTACTGGCTTTGCTGTTGGTGCCGGTGCTGCTCATCGTCGCCCTGGTCCAGATCTCCGGGCTCAAGTCCCGGGTGTCGGGCCTGGAACGGACCCTGGCACAGCTTCGTGCGTCCGCAGCCGCTCCGCCGGCACCGCGCGGCCGCGAGGACGAAACCCTGGCCGAGCGCATCGAGCGCATCGATCGTGAAGCGCTGCCGCAGACGCCGGCGCGCCCGATCGCCAGCGCCGCGCCGCCCGCCGCGACTGCGCCGCAGACTCCGCCGCCGTTCCCGGCCACGCCGCCGTCCGTGCCGCCGCCGTTGCCGCCGCGACCGGCCGCCGCGGCGGCCTCGCCCATGCCGCTTCGCGCGCCCGTCGCGCCGACGCCACGCGCACCGCGTGCGCCGTCGCCGCCGGACATCTTCACTCTCGGCGCGCGCTGGGTCCGGCGTTGGTTCACCGAGGGCAACGTGCCGGTCAAGGTCGGCATGCTGGTGTTGCTCGCCGGCGTCGCCGCGTTGCTGAAGTACGCCAGCGACCAGGGCTGGATGCACGTGCCGATGGAGTTCCGTCTCGCCGGCATCGCCGTCGCGGCGATGGGCGGGCTGGTGTTCGGCTGGCAGCAGCGCGAGCGCAAGCGCGTGTTCGCGCTGAGCCTGCAGGGCGGGGCGATCGGCGTGCTGCTGCTGGTGGTGTTCGCCGCGTTCAAGCTCTACGGCCTGATCCCGGCCGGCGCGGCGTTCGCGATCAGCGTGGTGCTGGTCGCCGGCACCGGCGTGCTGTCGGTCAAGCAGAACGCGCTGGCGCTGGCGGTGTTCGCGATCCTGGCCGGCTTCCTCGCGCCGATCTGGCTGTCCACCGGTTCGGGCAACCACGTCGCCTTGTTCGGTTACTACGCGGTGCTCAACGCTGGCATCTTCGCGATCGCGTGGTGGCGTCCGTGGCGGGTGCTGAATCTGATCGGCTTCGCTTTCACCTGGGGCATCGGCACCTTGTGGGGCGTGCTGAAGTACCGGCCGGAGCATTTCTCGACCACCGAGCCGTTCCTGCTGTTGTTCTTCGCCTTCTATCTGTTGATCCCGGTGCTGTACGCGCGCCGCCGCGCCGCCGGGCGCCGCGATCTCATCGACGGTTGCCTGGTGTTCGGCACGCCGCTGATCGCCTTCACCCTGCAGGCCGGTCTGCTCGACGGCGATCGCATGCCGCTGGCGTTCTGCGCGCTCGGCCTGGGCGCGCTGTACGCGGCGCTGGCGTGGTGGTTGCGCCGCGATCAGCGCTTCGTCGAACTGTCCACGCCGTATGCGCTGCTGGCGGTCGGTTTCGCGACCCTGGCCGTGCCGCTGGCGCTGGCCGCGGAAGCCACCGCCTGCGTGTTCGCGCTGGAAGGCGCGGCGTTGGCGTGGCTGGGCCTGCGCCAGCAGCGGTTGCTGCCGCAGCTCACCGGCCTGGGGCTGCAGATCGCGGCCGCGTTCGCCTTCATCGTCGGCGCCAGCGATTCGGTCTGGGAGGGCTACACGCCGATACTCAACGCCAACTTCGCCGGCGCGGTACTGATCGCCGTGGCGGGCCTTGCCAGCGCATGGAGTTATCGCCGCGACGCCGCGCGCGCGCCGGCATTGGCCTATTACCTGTGGGGCCTGGCGTGGTGGCTGGGCGCGACCGGCAGCGAGATCGCCGATTTCATCGCCGACCGCAACAGCGCCGATGCGGTGCTGATGCTGGTCGCGGTGACCGGCTGGGCGGCGGCGGAAGTGTTCCGTCGCCACGACTGGAAGGCCTTGTCGCTGACCGCGGCGCTGGCTTTCGCCGCGGCGCTGCCGTTGGCGCTGTGGCAGGCCGATGCGCACCGCTATCCGTTCGCCGAGTGGGGCTGGGCGGCGTGGGCGCTGTACGCGGGACTGGGTTGGCGCAGCCTGAGCAATCTGCGCGAACGCGCGGGGCCCGAACTCGCGCTCGGCCATCTGGCCTGGCTGTGGGCGTGGGCATTGGCGATCGGCGTGACCTTGTTCCGGCTGTTGCGTTTGTCGATGCAGAACGATGTCGCCGCGTTCGGCTCGGGCTGGACCGCGACGGTGCTGTTGTTGCCGGTGCTGGCGATGGCGGCGCTGAGCCTGTGGCGCGCTTCGATCATCGGCCGGCCGGTGGCGCAACGTTTCGAGCAATGGCGCGCCGTGGCGATGGCCAGTTTCATGCTGGTGCTGGTGGCGACGCTGGCATTGACCCTGCTGACGCCGGCCAATCCGCATCCGCTGCTGTGGATTCCGCTGCTCAATCCCTTGTCGCTGATGCAGACCGCGACCTTGCTGATGCTCGGCTTCTGGCTCGCCACGCCCTTGGTCGGCGAAGCGCTGAGGCGGCGCCGGGTGCCGATTCTGGCCGCGATCGGTTTCGTGTTGATCACCGTCGAAGTGCTGCGCAGCGCGCACTTCTGGGGCCATGTCGGATGGGGTTCGTCGATGTTCTCCACCAGCCTGGTGCAGACCAGCCTGACCGTGGTGTGGAGCGTGCTCGGCGTGGCCGGCTGGATCGCCGGCTCGCGCCGCGGCCAGCGCGGGCTGTGGCTGGCCGGCGCGGTGTTGATGGGCGTGGTGCTGGCCAAGCTGGTCGTGGTCGATCGCGGCCATCTGGGCAATCTGCTCGGCATCGCCTCGTTCATCGCCTATGGTCTGTTGTGCACCCTGGTCGGTTACTTCGCGCCGGCGCCACCGAGCCGCTCCGCCGATAACGATCGAAATCCGCAGGAGACTCAGGCATGAAGCGTTATCTGATGTGGTTGGCGGCGCTGCCCTTGCTCGCCACGGCCGGCCCGCGCCAGGACTACGCGCAGCAGTGGTCCTTGCAACTCAGTCGCGACGACGGCGGCGCGTATCGCGTGGTGCTGGACGAAGCGGTGTATCGCCAGGCGCAAAGCGCGCAGTTGCGCGACGTGGACGTGATCGATCGCAGCGGCGCGGTCGTGCCGGCCTCGGTGTTCGCGCCCGAGCAGCCGATCGCGCGCGCGCCGCAGCGCGTGATGCTGCCGTGGTTCCCGTTGCCGGCGTCGCCGTCGGGTTCGGCCACGCAAGGTTGGGAACTGGTCAGCGAAGTCGAAACCGACGGCCGCCTGCGCCGGGTCGAAGCGCGCAGCACCGCCGCCGACACCGCCAAGCTGCCGCAGACGTCATTGCTGATCGACGCCAGCCGCCTGCGCGCGCCGATCCTGGCCCTGGAGCTGGAGTGGGCGCCGGGCGCGGCGCTGGATGCGGCCTACGGGGTCGAAGCCAGCGACGATCTCGATCACTGGCGCAGCCTGGGCAGCAGCGGCCGTCTGGTCGATCTGCAGCGCGACGGCCAGCGGCTGGTGCAGCGGCGGATCGTGTTCGATGCGGTCGGCGAACAGGCGCGTTATCTGCGGTTGACGCCGCAGGACCCGAAATCGGCCGCGCAGATCAACGCGGTGACCGCGGAACTGGCCGGCAACGCGGCGAGTGCGCCGATGCAGTGGCGCGAGCTCAAGGGCCGGCGGGTGGAGCTCAAGGACGGCAGCATCGCCTTCGAATACACCCTCGATGGCCGCTTCCCGATCCAGCAGGCCGACGTGGCGTTGCCGGGCAATCACGCGCTGGAATGGCGCCTTGAGAGCCGCGACAACGAAGAGCAGGGTTGGTATGCGCAGGCTGGTCCGTGGATGGCGTATCAGGTCGCCGGCAAGGGCGAGGGCGACCGTTCGGCGGCGCGGCAACTGGCCTCGACCGTGCGCGATCGCCACTGGCGTTTGCGCGCGAACGGCGCGGTGCCGGGCGAGCCGGTGTTGCGCTTGGGTTATCGGCCCGAGGTGGTGGTGTTCCTGGCGCAGGGCGAGCCGCCGTACGCATTGGTCGCCGGCAGTGCGCGCGCGGCGCGCGGGAATTCGCCGTTGGCGCATCTGATCGAAGCCTTGCGCACCTCGCGCGGACGCGACTGGCAACCGGCCGATGCGACGTTGGGGTCGGCGGTGGCACTGGCGGGGGCGTCGGCGTTGGTGCCGGCTGAACCTGAGCGCGATTGGTACTCGTACATGCTGTGGGCGGTGCTGGTGGGGGGCGCGTTGATCGTGGCGGGGTTTGCTTTCAGTTTGTTGAAGTCGAATAAGCCCGCGGCACCGTGAGGCGGTGATAGATGGCCGCGGCATTTTTTTGCCGTTGCAGTTGCCAAGATTCTGCTTCGGCGCTGCTTTAGCTCTGGCCTGGCGCCGCTAGTAACTCGGGAGACCGAAAGACATGATCGAAACAATCAGACTTGCGCATTACCACCTACCGTCATTCCCGCGAACGCGGGAATCCAGTGCCTTTCGTGCGAGAACGCTTGAAGTCGCTGGATTCCCGCGTTCGCGGGAATGACGAGCAAAAGAAGCCTCAAGCAGGAGCAGGAGCAAGATCAAACGCCTAAAGCTTCCGCCATGGAGCGGCGGGTTACTTTCTTTGTCCAAAGCCACAAAGTCCCACGGGATTTCCTTCGGTCAAAAGTAACCAAAGAAAAGGCTTTGGACTGTTTCGAATCAAGAGCCACGAGTGCGATGCCGACGCAGGCAGGTGCCACATTGGGCATCCTGCCCAAGGTGGCACCCGGCGCACGTCCATGTGCGCCGCCCTCCGGGTGTCCTTCGGTCTCGCGAGTTACTAGCGGCGCCCGGCAACGGCAACAACAAAAGCTAAGCCAGAGCCGAAGCCGAAGCAGGGCACAGCAAAGCGAAGCCGGGGCAAAGCAAAATCTCGGCAACGGCAACGGCAACGGCAACGGCAACGGCAACGGCAACGGCAACGGCAACGGCAACGGCAACGGCAACGGCAACCGCAACCGCAGTGGCAGTGGCAGGCGCGGGGTGGGGCAGCTACGAGACCGGCATCCGATGCGCCGCCATCCGGAATTGAGACCTCGCCAGCCCCATCGCCCCCCGCCATTCAGCCCCCAAGGTTTATTTCGCGCCCCCGCCCCGCGACAATAGCCACCCCCAGCCGCGCCCCGCGCCGGCCGCTGCATCCCCTACGCATTGCCCCAGGAGGCCCCGTGTCCATCGTCCGCATGACCGATCTCGATCTCGCCGGTAAGCGAGTGCTGATCCGCGAAGATCTCAACGTCCCCATCGACGACGGCCGCATCACCTCCGAGCTGCGCATCCTCGCCGCGCTGCCGACCCTGAAGCTGGCGCTGGAAAAGGGCGCGGCGGTGATGGTCACCTCGCATCTGGGCCGGCCGAAGGAAGGCCAGTGGAGCCAGGCCGATTCGCTGGCGCCGGTCGCCCAGCGCCTGTCGGAACTGCTCGGCATCGAAGTGCCGCTGATCAAGGATTGGGTCGATGGCGTGCAAGTGCAGCCAGGCCAACTGGTGCTGCTCGAAAATTGCCGCATGAACGTCGGCGAAGGCAAGGACGACGAAGCGCTGTCGAAGAAATACGCCGCTTTGTGCGATGTATTCGTCATGGACGCCTTCGGCACCGCGCATCGCGCCCAGGCCTCCACGCACGGCGTCATCCGCCACGCCAAGCTCGCCGCCGGCGGCCCGCTGCTGATGGCCGAGCTCGATGCGCTGGCCAAGGCCCTCGACAATCCCGCACGCCCGCTGCTGGCCATCGTCGCCGGTTCCAAGGTCTCGACCAAGCTGGAACTGCTGTCGTCGCTGGTGAGCAAGGTCGATCAGCTGATCGTCGGCGGCGGCATCGCCAACACCTTCATCGCCGCGATGGGCCACGGCGTGGGCAAGTCGCTGGTCGAAAACGATCTGATCGACACCGCGAAGAAGATCATGGCCGACGCCAAGGCGCGCGGCGCCGATATCCCGGTGCCCACCGACGTGGTGGTGGCGCCGGCCTTCGCCGCCGATGCGCCGGCCACGGTCAAGGCCGTCGATGCGGTCGGCGCCGACGACATGATCCTCGACATCGGCCCGGACACGGCCGTGCGTTACGCCGAGCTGATCAAGAACGCCGGCACCGTGGTCTGGAACGGCCCGGTCGGCGTGTTCGAATTCGATGCCTTCGGCAAGGGCACGCAGACCCTGGCGCTGGCGATCGCCGCGTCCAAGGCGTTCTCGATCGCCGGCGGCGGCGACACCCTGGCCGCGGTCGATAAGTACGGCATCGAACAGGACGTGAGCTATATCTCCACCGGCGGCGGCGCGTTCCTGGAATTCCTGGAAGGCAAGGAATTGCCAGCGGTGACCGCGCTCAAGCAGCGCGCGGGTTGAGCGCGATGTCCGAGGCGTCGATCCAGGCCGGCAAGCCCACGCTGTTTTTCGATCTCGACGGCACCCTGATCGATTCCTCGGTCGGCATCACCCGCTCGATCTCCTACGCGCTGGAGCAATTGCAGCATCCGGTGCCCAGCGAGCAGGTGCTGCGCTCGTGGATCGGCCCGGCGCTGCGTACCAGCTTCCTGCCGCTGCTGGTCGATGAGCAGCGGGTCGAGCAGGCGGTGGCCCTATATCTGGAACGCTACAGCCGCGAAGGCTGGACCGAGCACCAGGTCTACGACGGCGTCGGCGACATGCTCGATGCCGCGCGCGCGGCCGGTTATCGCATGGCCGTGGTCACGGCCAAGAACGAGAACAACGCGCGCAAGATCCTCGCGCATCTGCCGTTCGGCGGATATTTCGAGGACGTGATCGGCTCGACCATGGACGGCCGCCTGACTCACAAGGTCGATCTGATCGCCGAAGCGCTGCGCCGTTTCGGCCTGCAGGCGGCGCAGTGCCTGATGATCGGCGACCGGCGCATGGACATCGAAGGCGCGTTGCAGCACGGCATGGGCAACATCGGCGTGCTGTGGGGCTTCGGCAGCGAACAGGAACTGCGCGAGGCCGGCGCGCAGCGCCTGGCGGCGGCGCCGACGCAGTTGCCGGGCTTGCTCGCGGCCTGAGCGCGATCGCCGGGGCGTTGCGCGCCGGCGATTCACCGCGATCTGCCGCGGCGGCGGCGCGATTCATTCGATGGCGTTCTTGCAAGAACGCCTCACGCAGGCGCCGCGCCGCCTGCCGCTGCTGCCGATGTACTCCACCGGCCCGCGCCGCGTCGGATGAACCGGGCGCGCAACGCGCCGCATCATGGTGCGCTGCACGATACCCGCGTGGATCGCGATCGCTCCGGCGCGCACATGCAGGCAGCGGCCATCCTGGGGCCCGGCCGTCGCGAACGCCGCGATTGCGCACGCGTTTACGCATGTCAAAAACGTCAAAAGCGAAACCAATCACGTTTGCGCAAAGTGATGACAGTTCGACTCTCCAATACCCGCCCCTAAGTGACTGCAGTTGGTTACGGTGCCCGAGCGGCGAATGGGCGCCGCCTTACTCGGGAGAGCAACAGCATGCGTCGTATCGGATTATTCGCCGCGGTGTTCGCGGTCGCGTTGATGGGCAGCATGTCCTTCAGCGCCGGTGCCAACAGCTGGCAGGGCACCTGGTACTACTACAACGCCGAAGGCGCGCAGATAGGCAAGTGGACCGCCGGCTGCGGCGCCGCCGACGGCCGTTGGGGCGACACCAGCGGTTCGAACAAGCATTTCACCCAGGGCTGCGCGGTCGAAAGCTGATCGCAAACCGGCCCGGCCGGTCTTCGCGCGAGGCCACGACGAGGTCGCGCGCGTGACGGGCGGAAGGCTCCGTTCGCTCCGGAGCTTTCCGTTTTACCGGCCGCCCGTTTCGATGCCGGCGGTGCCGGCGCAAACCCGCGGCGCGCCGAAGCCTCGGCGCCGTCCGCATTCATCGTTCTTCCAAGACAGGAGGGATCGCCATGCGCGTTATCGCAATGTCGTCGTTCGCCGCAGTGCTCGCCGTCGCCGCGCTGACCGTCAGCGTCAAGGCCGCTCCGCCGTGGCAGGGTTACTCGATCACGTATTTCAACGCCGCCGGCGAAGTCATCGGCGGCGCCACCGCCAATTGCGGCGGGCAATACCTGTCATGGGGCGAGACCTCAGACATCATCCAGAAACGCACCTGGATCTGCGACTGAGCCGATCATCGCAAGCCGCGCCGGGGCTCGTTCGCGGGCTCCGGTGCGTATGCGGGCTCGCGCTGCCGCATGCGGAGGCGACGGCCGCACGCCGTCGCGCCCCGATCGCCCTCAGTGCCTGGACCGCGCCGCGCGCCAGTCCTTGACCAACAGCCCGAGCAATTCGCTGTCGGTCACCCGCTCGCCGACGAAGAAACTTTCCCGCTGCACACCCTCGGTCACGAAACCCAGGCGGTGCAGCAGGGCGCGCGAGGACGCGTTGGCCGGGTCGATGCCTGCATCGCAGCGATGCAGGCCCAGCGTGTCGAAGGCCCAGTCCAGGGCCAGCGTGGCCGCTTCGCGCGCGATGCCCAGGCCCCACTGCGCCGGATGCAGCGCATAGCCCAGCTCGGCGCGGCGATGGTTGGCGTCGAAGCGGAACAGCGTGCAGCTGCCGATCACCGCGTCGTCGCCGTCGGCGATCACCCAGTTGATCAGATTGCGCTCGGCCATACCCTTGCGGATCTGCGCGATCAACTCGTGCGCCTCGCTCACGCCCTGCATCGGCGGACGGCTCCAATAGCGCATGACCTGCTCGTCGCCGAACAAGGCGAACAAGGCCTGCGCATCGCGCTCGTCTTCGCGCGGCCCGCGCAGACGCACGCGCGGGCCCTGCAGCAGCGGGAAATCCTCCAGCGCCGCGAGCGCGGCGGCGATGGCCTCGCCGGGTTTCGACATCGTCATGACCACCTCGGACAGTTACGTACTGTGGCGTGTGCGCGGTGCGCGCGACCGTAACCCGGCCCGCGGTTCGAAGCGTGGCGAAGCTGTGCTAGCTTGGCCGACAGTCCAGAGAGTCTGCCATGTCCACCACCCCACGACGCACCAAGATCCTCGCCACCCTGGGCCCGGCCACCGATCCGCCGGGCGTGCTCGATGCCTTGCTCACCGCCGGCGTCGATGTGGTCCGCCTCAATTTCTCTCACGGCGATCCGTCTTCGCAGGTCGCCCGCGCCAACGCCGTGCGCGAGGCCGCGCTGCGGGTTGGGGTCGAGGTCGGCATCCTCGCCGATCTGCCCGGGCCGAAAATCCGCATCGAACGCTTCGCCGAGGGTCGGGTATTGCTCAAGGCCGGCGACCGTTTCGACCTGATCGCCGCGGAAAACCCGCCGCCGGGCAACCTGCGCGAAGTCGGCGTCAGTTACCTGGGCCTGCCCGGCGACGTCAGCCCCGGCGACGTGCTGCTGCTCGACGACGGCCTGCTGCAACTGCGCGTCGGCGCCATCGACGGCGAGCGCATCATCACCACCGTGCTCAACGACGGCGCGCTGTCGGACCGCAAGGGCCTGAACAAACTCGGCGGCGGCCTGTCGCTGGGCGCGCTGACCGAGCGCGACAAGGAACTGATCCTGATCGCCGCCGAGCTGGGCGCGGACTTCATCGCGGTGTCGTTCTGCCGCAACGCCGAGGACATGAACGAAGCGCGCCGGATCGCCCGCGCCGCCGGCAGCGATGCCGCGCTGGTGTCGAAGATCGAGCGCGCCGAAGCCATCGAGAACCTCGCCGAGATCGTCGAGGCCAGCGACGTGGTCATGGTCGCGCGCGGCGACCTGGGCGTGGAGATCGGCGATGCCGAGCTGCCCGGCCTGCAGAAGAAGATCATCCGCGAATCATTGCTGCGCAACCGCGTGGTGATCACCGCCACGCAGATGATGCAGTCGATGGTCGACAACCCGATCCCGACCCGCGCCGAAGTGCTCGACGTCGCCAACGCGGTGATCGACGGCACCGACGCGGTCATGCTGTCGCAGGAATCGGCCGCCGGCCGCTATCCGATCAAGGCGGTCGAGGCGATGGCGCGCATCTGCCTGGGCGCCGAGCGCCAGTTCAACCACGACACCGATTTCGAAGCCGCGCCGCGCAACCTGGAACGCGCCGACCAGGCCATCGCCATGGCGGCGATGTTCCTGTCCGAGCACATCGGCGTGCGCGCGATCGTGGCGATGACCGAATCAGGCGGCACCGCGCGCTTTCTCTCGCGTTTCCGCTCCAACGCGCCGATCTACGCGTTCTCGCGCCACGACGGCGCGCGCCGGCGCATGGCGATGATGCGCGACGTCTACCCGATCGATTTCGACAGCCGCGGCCAGGCCTCGCGCGATGCCGCGCGCAACGTGGTCAAGCAGTTGTTCGATTCGGGCAAGCTGGCCCAGGGCGAGCGGGTGATCTTCACCAGCGGCGACACCATGGAACAGCACGGCGCGACCAACACCCTGCGTCTGCTGCAGGTGGGCGAGGGCGGCAGCGCCGAGGGCCTGGGCGAGCTGTAAACCCCGGCCGGGTCCGGGCCGCGAGGTTTCCTGTGGGAGGGGCTTCGGCCCCGAGGCTTTCTTTTCAGATCGCAGTGTCGGATCGAACAGCCTCGGGGCCGAAGCCCCTTCCGCAAGAAACCTCGCACGGCCCGCGAGCCGCGGCGGATGTAAACGGTTACCCGCGAACGTCGGTCAAATCGTGCGCAAGTGCCTGATTCGACAGGCCGGCCGAAGGGGCAAGGTTCACCGTCAGCGGCTATAATCGCGGGCTTCCCACCGCTGCCGCAGGATCTCCATGAGCATCGAACAGCTTGCCGAAACCGCCCTGGCCATGGTCGCCCCGGGCAAGGGCATCATCGCGATCGACGAGTCGACCGCCACCATCGCCAAGCGTTTCGCCGGCGTCGGTATCGAGAACACGGAAGAGAACCGCCGCGCCTACCGCGAGCTGCTGCTGACCACGCCCAAGCTCAACGAATACATCTCCGGCGCGATCCTGTACGACGAAACCCTGCGCCAGTCCACCAAGGCCGGCGTGCCGTTCGCCAAGCACATGGCCGACAACGGCATCATCCCGGGCATCAAGGTAGACAAGGGCCCGCAGCCGCTGGCCGGCTTCCCGGGCGAAGTGGTCACCGAAGGCCTCGACGGCCTGCGCGCGCGCCTGGAGGAGTACTACAAGCTCGGCGCCCGTTTCGCCAAGTGGCGCGCGGTCATCAACATCGGCGACGACATCCCCTCGGGCACCTGCATCGAAGCCAACAACCACGCGCTGGCCCGTTACGCCGCGCTGTGTCAGGAACAGGGCCTGGTGCCGATGGTCGAGCCGGAAGTGATCATGGACGGTAGCCACGACCTCGACACCTGCTTCGAAGTCACCGAAGTCACCCTGCGCTCGCTGTTCGGCGCGCTGTACGAAAACAGCGTGCTGCTCGAAGGCACGATCCTCAAGGCCTCGATGGTGGTGCCGGGCACGCTCGCCCACGAGCAGGCCAGCGTCGATGACGTCGCCGCGGCGACCCTGCAGTGCCTGAAGTCCACCGTGCCGGCGACCCTGCCGGGCATCGTGTTCCTGTCCGGCGGCCAGTCCGACGAGGACGCGACCGCGCACCTCAACGCCATGAACCAGATGGGCCCGAACCCGTGGCCGCTGTCGTTCTCCTACGGCCGCGCCATGCAGTCGGCGGCGCTGAAGCTGTGGTCGCAGGACCTGGTCGGCAACTACGCCCGCGCCCAGCAGACCGTGTACGAGCGCGCCAAGGCCAACGGCCTGGCCGCGCTGGGCCAGTGGAAGTCGGCGGCGTAAGTCACCGCCTGGATCGCTGCGAAAAACGCCGGCCTCGCGCCGGCGTTTTTCGTTAGGGCGCGGCACTTCCGGCGCGGGCGCCGGTTGCGCAGAATCGGTGATCGCGCCGCGACCGCCGGCGTCGCCCCCGCTCCATCCAACACAAGGCACGGAGACTTCATGGAAACCCAATGGCTGGCCTTTTCCATCGCGGCGCTGATGGTGACCGTGGCGCCGGGACCGGATACGTTTCTGGTGATCGGCAACGCGCTCAGCGGCGGCGTGCGGCGCGGGCTGGCGACGGTCGCCGGCATCCTCACCGGCGGCCTGTTCCACGTGTCGCTGTTCGCCTTCGGCGTGGCGCGGCTGCTGATGTATTCCGAGCGCGCGTTCTGGACGGTGAAGATGCTCGGCGCGGTGTATCTGATCTACCTCGGCGCCAAGGCGCTGCGCTCGGCCTTGCGTCCGCGCGCCGATGCCGACATCGACGGCGCCGCGCCGGCCAACGCGTCGCTGTGGCGCGGTTATGCGCAGGGCGTGCTGACCAATGCGCTCAATCCGAAGATCGCGATCTTCTATCTGGCGTTCCTGCCGCAGTTCCTCGCCCCGGGCGACGACATGGCGGTGCAGTCGGTGCTGATGATCGGCCTGCACTACCTCATGGGCACGGTGTGGCTGAGCCTGCTGGCCTTCGGCGCGGCGCGCATGGCCGCATCGATGCGCAGCGCGCGCGTGGCGCGCACGCTCGACGGCATCGTCGGCAGCCTGATGCTGGGATTCGGGGTGAAACTGGCCTGGTCTTCGCGCTGAGGCGACGGGCGCGGGCGTGACGGATCGGCTCGCGGCCCGTTAGGCTGGATGGATTGATGGCCAGGGAGTACGGCGATGTCGGACAACAAAGCGCCCTTCGTGCCGCCGCAGGCGGCGACGCTGCTGAAATCCGGGGACAAGATCCAGGCGATCAAGCTGGTGCTGGACAGCAATCCGGGCATCGGCCTGCGCCAGGCGAAGGACGCGGTCGAGGAGTACGAACGGCGCCTGGCGATCGGAGCGCTGGCGGCGTCCGCGGTCGCGGCAAACGCTTCGACCAGTCGCGCGCCGAAAGCCGGCTTCCCCGAGGCCGCGCGCGAGGCGATTGAGCGCGGCCAGACCATCGTTGCGATCAAGATCGTGCGCGAGGCCTATGGCCTGGATCTGCGCCAGGCGAAGGATCTGGTCGAGGCTTACGCCAAGAAAGGCGAGGCCGCGCTGGGCGGTGTCGCCGCGCCGGCCGACTCGCTCACGCTGCAACTGCCGGCCGAGGTGCTGATGCTGATCCTCAAGGGCGAACGCACGCGCGCGGCGCAATTGCTGCAGGCCAACTTCGGCCACTCCGCCACCGATTCGGTGAACCGGATCGCCGATTACGAAGCCGCGCGGAAAAAGCGCGGCGTGATCGGCGACAGCGGGCGCACGGTCAGCCCGGGCGACAACAACGGCGGGATGTTGCTCGCCGCGGCGTTGATCGCCATCGTGCTGGTTTTGATCGGGTATTTCGTCGCGAGCTGATCGGGGTGCGGCGGTCGCGAAACTCGTTCGCGACTTTTATCCAGCGGCCGGGTTGATCGCGGCCGCAGCGAACTGCGACCGCGACAACACAACCACGACGACACTCCCGCTGCGGGCGCTTCAAGCCGGTATAGCGACCGAGAAAGCGCCGGAGCCGATCGCCGCTGCCGCCGTCAGCCCAACGACGCCAACCACTCTTCGTCGCTGCCTTCGTTCACGCCTTCGAACAGGAAGGTGCTGAGGTAGCGCTCGCCGGTGTCGGGCAGCATCGCCAGGATCACCGCGCCGGACTCGGCGCCGCGCGCGACTTCCAGCGCCGCGGCCACGGTCGCGCCGGCGGAAATGCCGACGAACACGCCTTCCTCCGCAGCCAGGCGGCGCGCGGTGTCGCGGGCCAGCACGTCGTCCACCGGCACGATCGCGTGGGCGGCGTCGCGGTTGAGCACGGCCGGGACGAAGTCCGGGGTCCAGCCCTGGATCTTGTGCGGCTGCCATTGCGCGCCGGCCAGCAGCGAAGCGCCGGCCGGTTCGCACGCGGTCACGCGCACCTCGGGCCGGGCCACGCGCAGCACCTCGCCGACGCCGGTGAGGGTGCCGCCGGTGCCCCAGCCGCTGACGAAATGATCGAGCCGACGGCCGGCGAAGTCCTGCAGGATCTCGGCCGCGGTGGTGCTGCGGTGATAGGCCGGATTGGCCGGGTTCTCGAACTGCCGGGCCAGGAACCAGCCGTGTTTCTGCGCCAGTTCCGCCGCCTTGCGCACCATGCCGCTGCCGCGCTCGGCGGCCGGGGTCAGGATCACCTTGGCGCCGTAGGCGCGCATCAGCTTGCGCCGCTCGACCGAGAAGGTTTCGCTCATCGTCGCCACGAACTTGTAGCCGCGCGCCGCGCAGACCATCGCCAGCGCCACGCCGGTGTTGCCCGAGGTCGCTTCGATCACGGTATCGCCGGGCTTGAGCTGGCCGCGCTGTTCGGCGTCGAGGATGATCGCCAGCGCCAGACGGTCCTTGACCGAGCCGCCGGGATTGAAGGATTCGACCTTGGCGTACAGGCTTACGTGCTCCGGCGCCAGGCGGTGCAGGCGCACGATCGGGGTGCGGCCGATGGTGTCGAGGATGCTGTCGTGGATCATGGGACGGGCTCCTTGGGGGAAGCGCCGAGTATGAACCCCGCGCCGCGCGCGGGCCGCGTCGCGACGGTTACCGCGTTGCAACATGCGCAGGCGCACAGTGTCGCGGCGGCATCGACGGCGCGCATCCACGACCCCGGCGGGCCGGCCTGGAGGGACGCGCGCCGCGCGCGATGGCGATTTTGCCGATACGGTGGTCAACCAATGGCCCACGCAAGCGTTAACGATCCACCGCTAGAATCGCGCCGGCCGAAGCCTCGGGGCTTCGGCGCCGCGCGGCCGGCGTTCGTCGCGCGCATCGAAGGCCTGGTCCGCTGTGCCGCCCGCCAGATTCGCGTCACCGCCCTCACCGGGCCCCGTTCAGAGAACCGCATGCCACCACGTTCCGGACTTCGCACCTGCTGCATCCTTGCTTTGACCATCGCCCTGGCCGCGTGCGGCAAAGGCGGCAAGACGCAAGGCGGGCCCGCGGGTCCGGGCGGGCAGGGCGATCGTCCGATCCCGGTCACCGCCGAGCAAGTGCGTCTGCGCCCGTGGAACGACACCGTGCAGGCGCTGGGCAACGTCAAGGCGCGCGAGTCGATCACCGTCACCGCCAAGGTCAGCGAGATCGTCCAGGACGTGCATTTCGACAGCGGCGATCACGTCGCCGCCGGCGCTTCGCTGATCACCCTGAGCGGCCGCGCCCAGCTGGCCGCGCTGGCCCAGGCCGAGGCGACCGCGAAAGAAGCCGACCAGTTGCTCAAGCGCCAGACCGAACTGGCGGCGCAGCAACTCATCGCGCGCTCCTCGCTCGACACTCAGCGCGCGACCCGCGACGCCACCCGCGCGCGGGTCGAGCAGATGAAGGCCGATATCGGCGATCGCCAAGTGCGCGCGCCGTTCGCCGGCGTGCTCGGCATCCGTCAGGTCAGCCCCGGTTCGCTGGTGACGCCGGGCACGCCGATCGCGACCCTGGACGACACCGACCGCGTCTACATCGATTTCCCGGTGCCCGAAACCCTGCTGGCGCGCATCGCCAAGGGCCAGAGCGTCAGCGGCACCAGCGCGGCTTATCCGGGCAAGCGTTTCGAGGGCGAAGTCAGCACCATCGATGCGCGCATCGACCCGGCCACGCGCGCGGTCACCGTGCGCGGCGATTTCCCCAATGCCGATCATCTGTTGCGGCCGGGCATGCTGGTGCAGGTGACCTTGCTGCAGCCCGAGCGCCAGGCGCTGCTGATTCCGGAGATCTCCGTGGTCCAGGTCGGCACCGATTCCTATGTGTTCCGGCTCAAGCCGGACAACACGGTCGAACGCGCCGACGTGGAAGTCGGCACGCGCCGCGAAGGCCTGGCGGAAATCGTCGAGGGCCTGAAGGTCGGCGACAAGGTCGTCGTCGATGGCACCGGCAAGCTGCGGGTCGGCAGCAAGGTCGATGTGTCGGCGGCGCCGGCGCCCGCCGCGCAGACGCGCGAGGCGCAGACCGATGCGAAGGCGCCGGCGACATCGGCACCGGCGTCGTCCGTCGGCGCGGCGGCGGGCAAGGACGGCCGTAATGGCTGATTCGTCTGGTCTGCTCGAACGGCTGCGTTTGTTCATTTCGTCGTTTCCGCGAACGCGGGAATCCAGCGACTTCCGTGCGGATGCGTCAAAGACACTGGATGCTCGGCATACGCCGAGTAAAAGCGGAGCCCGCGTTCGCGGGAATGACGAGCAAAAACGCAGCCGCGATAACAACGCGACCGCGGGCAAGGCGCCCGTCTACGTCGCCGCCAAGCGCGGCGAACCCAAGCGCCGCGAAGGCCGGGGCGGCGGTCGATGAATATCTCCGATCTGTCCATCCGCCGGCCGGTGTTCGCCACGGTGATGAGCCTGTTGCTGATCACCCTGGGCGTCATGGCGTTCTCGCGCCTGACCTTGCGCGAGTTGCCGGCGATCGATCCGCCGGTGGTGTCGGTGGACGTGACCTATCCCGGTGCTTCGGCCTCGGTGGTGGAAACCCGCATCACCCAGGTGCTGGAAGACGCGCTGGCCGGCATCGAAGGCATCGAGAGCATCGAGTCGCGCAGCGTCAACGGCCGCGCCTCGATCAGCATCGAGTTCACTCTGCAGCGCGAGATCGAAGCGGCCGCCAACGACGTGCGCGACGCGGTCAGCCGCGTTTCCAACCGCATGCCGGAAGAGGCCGATCCGCCGCAGATCGAGAAAGTCGAAAGCGACGCCGACCCCATCTTGTGGCTCAACATGAGCTCCAAGCAGATGGACACGCTGCAGCTGTCGGATTACGCCGAGCGCTA
Organism: Lysobacter gummosus; assembly: GCF_001442805.1. Lineage (NCBI taxonomy): Bacteria > Pseudomonadati > Pseudomonadota > Gammaproteobacteria > Lysobacterales > Lysobacteraceae > Lysobacter > Lysobacter gummosus. Next base: position 1,142,115 of record NZ_CP011131.1, read on the forward strand.
CGTGGTCGATCGCCTGTCCTCGGTGGACGGCGTCGCCCAGGTGCGCATCGGCGGCCAGCAGCGCTACGCGATGCGCATCTGGCTGGACCAGGACGCGCTGGCCGCGCGCGACATCACCGTCAACGAAGTCGAAGCCGCGCTGCGCGCGGAGAACGTCGAATTGCCGGCAGGCCGCATCGAATCGCAGGCGCGCGACTTCACCCTGCGCGTCGCCCGCAGCTATCAAAAACCGGCCGATTTCGCCCAGATTCCGCTGAAGAAAGGCGCCGACGGCTACGTGGTGCGGCTGGGCGACGTGTCCAAGATCCAGCTCGACTCGGCCGAGCGCCGCGCCTATTACCGCAGCAACGGCGAGCAGAACATCGGCCTGGGCATCGTCAAGACCTCCACCGCCAACAGCCTGGACGTGGCGCGCGCGGTGCGCGCGGCCGCCGATCAGATCCGCCCGGGCCTGCCGCAGGGCACGGACATCTTCGTCGCCTTCGACACCACCATCTTCATCGAGTCGGCGGTCGAGCGCGTGTACCACACGCTGGCCGAGGCGATCGTGCTGGTGCTGATCGTGATCTGGCTGTTCCTGGGCAGCTTCCGCGCCGCGCTGATTCCGGCGGTGACGGTGCCGGTGTGCCTGATCGCCGCGTTCATCCCGCTGTACCTGTTCGACTTCTCGATCAACCTGCTGACCTTGCTGGCGCTGGTGCTGTGCATCGGCCTGGTGGTGGACGATGCGATCGTGGTGCTGGAGAACATCCAGCGCCGCGCCGACCTGGGCGAGCCCAAGCTGGTCGCGGCCGCGCGCGGCACCAAGCAGGTCGCCTTCGCGGTGATCGCGACCACCGCGGTGCTGGTGGCGGTGTTCCTGCCGGTCGGCTTCATGGAAGGCAACACCGGGCGCTTGTTCCGCGAACTGTCGGTGGCGCTGGCCGGCGCGGTGGCGTTGTCGGCGTTCGTCGCGCTGACCTTGACGCCGATGATGTCGTCCAAGTTCGTGCGTCCGCACAGCGAAGAGAAATCCAATCCGGTCAATCGCTGGATCAACGCGCGCCTGGACGGCGTGAGCCGGCGCTACAAGGGCCTGCTCGATCACACCGTCGAGCGGCCGTGGCTGTTCGGCATCCTGATGCTGGTCGCGCTGGCGATGAGCTTCGTGCTGTTCAAGTTCGTGCCCTCGGAACTGGCGCCGCAGGAAGACCGTGGCTCGTTCCAGATTTCGATCCTGGGCCCGGAAGGCGCCGGTTACGACTACACCGTCAAGCAGGTGCAGCAGGTCGAGAAGATCGTCGCCTCGCACACCGGCCCGAACGAAACCATCCAGCGCTACAACCCGCGCGTGCCCGGCGGCTTCGGCGCCAGCGAGGAAATGCATACCGGCCGCATCGCGGTGTTCCTGCAGGACTGGGACAAGCGCGACAAGAGCACGGCCGAAGTCGCCGACGGCTTGCGCGGCGAGCTGAGCCGGCTCACCGGCGTGCGTGCGCTGCCGCAGGTCGGCGGCGGCCTGGTGCGCACGCGCGGGCAGCCGATCCAGATCGTGCTCGGCGGTCCGGAATACGGCGAACTGGCCAAATGGCGCGACCGTCTGCTCGCGCGCATGGAGCAGAACAAGGGTTTGTTCTCGGCCGACTCGGATTACAAGGAAACCCGGCCGCAGATGCGGGTGGAGATCGATCGCCAGCGCGCGGCCGATCTGGGCGTGAGCGTCACCGACATCGGCCACGCTCTGGAAACCATGATGGGTTCGCGCCGCGTCACCACCTTCGTGCAGAACGGCGAGGAGTACGACGTCATCGTCCAGGCCGATCGCGACCTGCGCACTTCGCCGGCCGATCTGTCCGCGATCCAGGTGCGCGCGCGCAACGGCGGCCTGGTGCCGCTGTCGAATCTGGTCACGCTCAACGAGTTGGCCGAAGCCGGCAGCCTCAACCGCTTCAACCGCCTGCGCGCGATCACCATCAGCGCCGGCCTCGCGCCCGGCTACACCATGGGCGAGGCGATCACCTGGTTGAATCAGGCGGTGGCGGAAGAATTGCCAGAGCAGGCGCAGATCGACTGGAAGGGCGAATCGCGCGAATACCAGAAGGCCGGCGGCGCGGTGTTGATGACCTTCACCCTGGCGCTGCTGGTCGTGTACCTGGTGCTGGCGGCGCAGTTCGAAAGCTTCATCCATCCGTTCGTGATCATGCTGACCGTGCCGCTGGGCGTGCTCGGCGCCTTGATCGGCCTGTGGATGACCGGCGGCACGCTGAACCTGTTCAGTCAGATCGGCATCGTGATGCTGGTGGGGTTGGCGGCGAAGAACGGCATTTTGATCGTCGAGTTCGCCAATCAGCTGCGCGATGAAGGGCGCAGCATTCACGAAGCGATCGTCGAATCCTCGGCGGTGCGCCTGCGGCCGATCCTGATGACCTCGATCGCCACCGTGGTCGGCGCGGTGCCGCTGGTGCTGGCCGGCGGTCCGGGTTCGGCCAGCCGCGCCACCATCGGCATCGTGGTGATCTTCGGCGTGTCGTTCTCGACCCTGCTGTCGCTGTTCATCGTGCCGGCCTTCTACGTGCTGCTGGCGCGCTTCACCCGCTCGCCCGAAGCGGTGGCGCAGGAGTTGGAGAAGCTGGAGAAGGAAACGCCGCAGGCGGGTGGTCACGCCTGATCGGTGGCGGTGGGGCGCTGGTCTGGCCCCGATACTGTGAAGTCTCTGTGGGAGGGGCAATGCATCTGCTTCAGTTTGCAGCCGGCGCCTCGCGATACAACCGCAAGAATTTGAACATCTTCGGCCATTCCTCTCGCGGCTTGAGCACGATCGCCACCTCGCGCCCGTCCAGCGCCGATTCGGTCAGCACCAGGTGATCGGCGACTTGCTTGGCGTTCTCGAATTCGCTCGCATTGACCTTGCACACGGCTTTGAAGAACGGCCCGTCCAGCCACTGAGCCACTTCCGGGGTGTCGCGAAACTTCAGGTAACCGGCCAGGGACGCGTGGGCGACGGCGACCATGGCGAAGCCGAGCGGGATGTCGTCGCGGACCAGGATGTACATTTTCATCGGTTGAAAGGCCGTTGGGAGTGATCAGGGGCGGGGCCGCCGGACAAGCCGATTTGCAGCGCGGCGGCCACGTAATTAGGCTAATCCTATGAACCTTCCCCCCTCAGCCGCCAGCCCGCCGCCGCGGGGCGATGGTTTCGTGCTGCGTCCGTGGCGCAACGACGACCTCGACGACCTGGTCGCGCAAGCCAATCACGAGCGCATATCGCGCGGTCTGAGCGACCGTTTCCCGTATCCCTACACCCGCCGCGACGGCGAGCTGTTCCTGTCCGGACAGGTCGTCGATCTGAATGAGCCTTTGTTCGCGATCGAAGTCGAGGGCCGCGCCTGCGGCGGCATCGGCGCGCATCCGGGCAAGGGCGAACGCAAGCACGCGGCCGAGTTCGGTTACTGGCTCGGTCATTCGCTGTGGGGCGCCGGGCTGATGACCCGGGTGGTGGCGGCGTTCGCGCCGTGGGTGATGCGCGAGCTGTCGCTGTATCGTCTGTGCGCGACTGTGCTGGATCACAATCCGGCCTCGGCGCGGGTGTTGTTGAAAAACGGGTTTACCGAGGAGGGCGCGCAACGTTGCGCGGTCTTCAAACACGGGCAAGTGCACGACCTGCGCGTGTTCGCGAAAGTACGAAGGAGTTTGAACGATGCAACGTGACGATCCGCCGCGCGGTCCGCGCAAGCCTTACAGCGGGCAGGGCCCGGGACCCAAGCAGGAACCCCGGCAAGGGTCGGGGCCGAGCCCGTGGCGCAGCGGTCCGCGCCGCGAGGACGAACGCAATGCGCGTCCCGCCGCGCCGCCGCGTCAGGGCGCGCCGGCGCCGGGTGCGCGCGATGGCCGCCCGGGCGAACGCGGCGCACCGCCCGCGGCCGGCGGCCCGTATCGCAACAGCGGGCCTCGCAATCGCGAGGCCGTGCCTGCCGCGGCGGACGCGCCGCCGCATCACGGCGGTCATGCCCATCCGCACGATCGCTCCGAGCGCCGCGAGCAGCGCCATCGCCACGGCGACGACGTGCGCGATACGCGCGAACGCAGCCATCACGATCGCCCGCCGCGCGCCGAGCGCGCCTATCGCGAACGCGACGACGAATTCGCCTTGCCCCTGGGTGAGGACGGATTCGATTCGCCCTCGCCGTCGCGCGCGCGCCGCGACGCGGAGCTGCGCTTGTACGGCATCAACGCCATCCGCGCGGTATTCGCGCGCCGCCCCGAAGCGATCCGCAAGCTGTATCTGGACGCGCCGCGCATTCCGCAGTTGCAACCGCTGCTGTCGTGGTGCGTGGCCAACCGGGTCGGTTATCGCGTGGTCGAGTCGCAGGATCTGGACAAGCTCGCCGCCAGCAGCCATCACGAAGGCGTGGTCGCCGACGTGCTGCGCGAAGAGCCGGTGTCGTTGTCGGAATGGCTGCGCGATCTGGGCTCGGGCCCGCAACTGGCGATCTGGCTCGACGGCGTCGGCAATCCGCACAACCTCGGCGCGATCCTGCGCTCGTCGGCGCACTTCGGCGTGGGCGCAGTGCTGTTGCCGAAGGACGCGCAGCTGAGCGTCTCCGGCGCGGCCGCGCGGGTCGCCGAAGGCGGCGCCGAGGCGGTGCCGATGGTGCGCATGGGCCGCACCGACAACGCTCTGGCGCAGTTGCGCAGCGCCGGCTTCGTGCTGGCCGCGACCGTGGTCAGCGGCGGCGAAGACGTATTCGCCGCGACATTGCCGCAACGCTTGATCTACGTGCTCGGCGCCGAAGGCGCGGGCATGGACCGCGAACTCGCCGCCGCCTGCGATCTGCGTCTGTCGATTCCCGGCAGCGGCAAGGTCGAAAGCCTCAACGTCGCCGCCGCGACCGCGGTGTTGCTGGCGGCCTGGAACGCGCGGCGCTGACCGCCGCGCGCGTTCGTCAAACCAGGTGCTTGATGATCTTCAACAGCTCGGCGTAGTCGCCGGCGTGTTCCGGCGATTTGAGCATCGCATCCAGACACACCGCGGTCGCCGCCTCCTGCAGCGCCTGCTTGCGTTGGAGATGCTGGGCGTCGGACACCTGGCGCAAGCCGGCGACGAAGGCGTCGGCGCTGGCGCGCTGCGCGTAGGCGACTTCGCCGGCTGAGCCGAGCACTTGCTGGTTGCTCAGTTTGACCGCCTGTTCGATCTGTTGATTGATGCCGGAATACACCGGCTGGCGGTCGTGTTCGGCTTCGATCTGAGCCCGCAACCGTTCCACCAGCGTGGCCGGATCATTGTCGGGCTCGGGTTGCGAATCGTCGGCTCGCGCCGCGGCCTTGAATGCGATCGTCGGCGCATCGGCCGCATTGCCCAGAGCGATTGCGGGCGCGAGCGGTTTTTCGTTGCCTTGGCTCATGTTCGTCTCCGGGCGTTGCGCGCCGTCGCTGGCGGCGGATGAGTGGGCGTAGAGCCGGGCGATGCCTTCGGAGAGCGAGACCGTTGCCAGGTGCTGTTCGTACTGCTGGGCGGCGACGGCGTTCTGGAGCAGGATCGAGATGGCACGGGCCAGCGTCATGTAGATCGTCGCGACCGCTTGCGCCGGCGCCTCGGCGATGGATTTGACGTTGCGCTGGGTGATCGGGTCGTGTTCGGTGAATTCGTCGGTGATCTGCGTCGTGATACCGGAAGGGGATTCGACCTCATCCATGGGTGCGTCCTTGTAAGGGAATAAAAGCACGGCGGGTTTGCCTGCCTTCGTTGCCGTTACAACGCAATCCGGCGGCCGAACCGGGCGCCGCGTGCCGCGCATCGCGATTTATGCGATGCGCATCGCATGACGACGAGGTCCGAACGTTGTGGGAGGGCCTTCAGGCCCGACGCCTTCCGCTCCGACACCGCGACCCAACACCAAGCCCCAAAAAAAACCGCCCTTTCCCGTTGCCGGAAAAGGGCGGCCCTATCGGCTGCGTTGCGTTACGCCGCGATCATTCGTCCGGCGGCGTGACCTTCTTGGCTTCGCTGCCGAAATCGCCGTCGGCCGACGCGGCCAGGTAGGCGAACACCGCATACGCGGCGACGTTCTGCGCCAGCGCCTTGGGATCGATCTTGTCGAGCGTGTCGTCGGGCGTGTGGTGGTAGTCGAAGTAGTCCGTACCGTCCTGCGCCAGCCGCGCCCAGGCCAGGCCGCCGGCCACGGACGGGCCGATGTCCGGGCCCGGGCCGCCCTTGCCCGGCGTGTGCTCGATGCCCAGCGGCGCCAGCGCCTGCGCGATCTGCGCATCGGCGGCCTTGGCGTAGTCCGGCGCCGAACTCGAGTACGCGTAGATGCGGCCCGCGCCGAAGTCGCTTTCGGCGCCGATCTGATGCTTCTTGACGTCCGGCAGGTGCTTGGCCGCGTAGGCCTTGCCGCCGTACAAGCCCTGTTCTTCGTTGGCGAAGGCGACGACGCGGATGGTCCGCGCCGGACGCAGTTTGCTTTGGCCGATCAACTTGGCCGCGGCCATCGTCAAGCCGACGCCGGCGCCGTCGTCGATGGCGCCGGTGCCCAGGTCCCACGAATCCAGATGGCCGCCGATCACCACCACTTCGTCCGGCTTGCTCTTGCCGCGGATCTCGCCGATGACGTTGTGCGAAGTCGCCTGGCCGTCCCAACCGCAATCCAGCGCCACGCGCACGCGGATCGGCGCGCCCAGCGCGACCAGGCGCGAGAGCTGCTCGGCGTCGGGCGCGGACAAGGCGGCGGACGGGATCGGCTTGAGGCCGTCGTCGAAGCGGGTGATGCCGGTGTGCGGCATGCGGTGCGAGTCGGTGCCGGCCGAACGCATCAGGTAACCGGCGGCGCCGGCGCGGATCGCCGCCGACGGGCCGCGGCTGCGGATGCGTCCGCCCGGGCCGTAACCGGCGCCGTCTTTGGCGCGCGGCATGGCGAAATCGATGAAGGCGATCTTGCCGGCCAGCGAACCGGCCGGCGCGGCTTCCAGCGCGGCCAGATCTTTGAAGCGCGCGACCTCGCCCTCGACCGTGCCGCCCGGGCTGCCGCCCAGCGCGGTCAGCGTCAGCGGCTGCGCGTGCGCGCCGATCACCGCGGCGTGTTCGCTGCGGCGTTCCCATTTCGGGAAGGTCACCGGTTCCAGCCAGACTTTGTCGAAGCCCAGGCTGCGGAATTTCGCTTCCGCCCAGGCCACCGCGCGCGCGTCGGCTTCGCTGCCGGCCAGGCGCGGGCCGACTTCGGTGGTCAGCGACTCGACGATCTTGTAGCCCAGGTCGCTTGCGAGCGCGCGTTCGCGCAACTCGGCCGCGGCCTGGATCGAAGCGTCGGGTATGCGGGTTTCGCGCGTGGCGGCCGCGGCCGCCGTGGCCGTGATCGAACCGGTGAACAACACGGCAGCCATCGCTGCCCATAACCGTGCGCGCATTCCCCATCTCCTCAAGCGGGCCCGCCGCGCGGGAGGTCGGCGGCGAAGGCGAAGCGGCGAGCTTAGCAACCCGCGCGCGGGCCGCTACCTGAGAAAAGTCACGTCGGCCTTGAGTGTTTTTTGTCGCTGTCTATCGCGGGGCTTGAGGCGGCAGGCGCGAACGCGGCTTTGCCGCTTCTGTCGTTTCGGAATCTTTTGTGGGAGAGGCTTCAGCCCCGATGCTTTCCGGTCGGATCGCCGCGAACTGAAAGAAAAGCATCGGGGCTGAAGCCTCTCCCACAAAAAAGCCCTCTCCCACAAAAGGTCGCCCACAAAAAGCAGAACGGCCGCGCGAGGCGGCCGTTCCGGGATACCGGCAAGCGCCGGGCTTACTTCTTCAGCGAATCGCGAATCTCGCGCAGCAGCAGCACGTCTTCCGGCGTCGCCGCGGGCGCGGCATCGGCCGGCTTGCGCAGCTTGTTGTAGCCCTTGAGGACGATGAAGATCACGAAGGCGATGAGGACGAAATCGATCGCGGTCTGCAGGAACATGCCGTACTTCACCGCGACTTCGGCCGCGACTTCCTTGCCCGCCGCGTCCAGCTGCGAAGGCTTGAGCACGTACTTCCAGTCGCTGACGCTGACCCCGCCGGACAAATAGCCGATCACCGGCATGACGATGCCATCGACCAGCGCGGTGACGATCTTGCCGAACGCCGCGCCGATGACCACGCCCACGGCCAGATCGACCACGTTGCCGCGCGCAATGAACTCTTTGAACTCGCTGATCATGCCCATCGCATGCTCTCCCTGGTTATCGACGACCGGTATCGGACCGGGCTTGGACGCAGTTGCAAAGCGCCGGGGCCGGACTATACCGAGGCCTAGGTGATGTGTCCGTGCAGTTCGGCCACGCCTTCGAGCACGGCGCGGTAGCGGTCGCCGGGCTGCAGGGGACCGACCCCGGAGGGCGTGCCCATGTAGACCAAGTCGCCGGCGCGCAGCGCGTACAGGCGCGAGAGTTCGTGCAGGATTTCCGGCACGTTCCAGACGAGATCGTCGAGCGAGCCGCGCTGGCGCACTTCGCCGTTGACCTCGAGGCTGAGCGAGCGCGAACCCAGCGGACCCACGTCGGCCGCCGGCACGATCGCGCTGATCGGCGCGGCGTGATCGAACGACTTGCCGGTGTCCCAGGGCAGGCCCTTGGCCTTGGCCTGCGCCTGCAGGTCGCGGCGGGTCAGGTCCAGGCCGACGGCGTAGCCGTAGATCAGCGCGGAAGCGGCCTCGACCGGCAACTCGCCGGCCGGCGCATCGCGGCCGATGGCGACTACAAGTTCGACCTCATGATGCAGTTCGGTCGTCCCCGGTGGATAGGGAATCGCTTCGCCCAGCTCTATCGCATCGGTGGGCTTGAGGAAGAACACCGGCCGCCCGCGGTCGGCGTTCGAAGTAGGCACGGCCGCGCCCATCTCGCGCGCGTGCTCGGCGAAGTTGCGGCCGACGCAATAGACGCGATGTACTGGAAAGGTGGCGTCCGCGGGCAGATTCTGGCCGCGAACGGGAATGCGGGTGGCCGGCGCGGCCTCGATCACGTCGCCCATACGGTCAGCGCGCCGAGGTCGAGCGGTGTTCGATCGTCGTCGCATCGACGACGCGGAACTCGCCTTCGACCACTTCCGGACGATGCTTGGCGCGCGCGGCCATCGGCTTGCCGCGGCGCTGCCACAGCTTGTAGGCCAGGCCCACGGCGATCATCGCCGCGCCGATGAAGACGCTGAAGAACACCAGCAACACCAGCAGTCCCAGCCCGACCAGGCCGAGCACGAAACGCAGGAGGCGGTGGCGCGGCTTGCGCGGCTCGAAAGCGTTGCGCACGCGCGACTGGAACGCATTCCATTGCGGTCGGTGATCGGCAAATCGGAAGGTCTGAGCAAACATTTCAGGTGTCGTGAGACAATAGGGCCTGAGCCGGACACATGAGTATCGTTCCAGGCATGAGCGAGGGTGTGAGAACTTCGTTAAATCATCCCGGCGGCGGCGAGGCGGGCGGTCATGCCTTGATCGAGCTGCAACGCCTGGCCGACGGCGCCTTCGCCGAGGTCGAAGCGACCATCGACGGCGACGCCGAATCGCTGTTGCTTTACCGCGACGGCGACGCCGTGCGCGCCTGGCTCAACATCTGCCCGCACGCCGGACGCCGATTAGATTGGGCCCCGGGCCAGTTTCTCAAGAGCAAGGACGGGCTGCTGGTGTGCGCGGCGCACGGCGCCAGTTTCGAGCTGAGCGGCGGCGAATGCGTCGCCGGGCCGTGCCGCGGCGAATCGCTGCGCGCGATCGCGGTGAGTGTGCGCGATGGGGCGGTTTGGCTGGGTTGAGGCGATCCGGCGGGAAGGGTGGTCGCGTGTTGCAGAAGCGGTGCGAGTGGCGATCGCGCGAACCGGATGCATTGAAGAAAGCGCGGGAAGATCCGTTATTTCTGCGGGAAGCGTCTTGGGTGTTGCTTCTGCGACATTACTTGCCCCAGAACAGGATGTTGACCATCAACACCGTCACCACCGTATAGATCAACGACAACGGCCCGCCGATTCTCCACAGCTCCTTGCCGCTGTAGCCCGCGGGCCCTGTGATCATCGAGATCACCGGGTTCGAGGCGGTCATGAAATTGTTCGACGCCGACAAGGCCACGATCAGCGCGAACGCGGTCGGATTGCCGCCGGCCGCCAGCGCCAGATTGACCGCCAGCGGCACCACCACGATGGTCGCGCCGACGTGGCTGATCACGAGGGAAAACGCGGTGGTCAGCAGCCCGACGAATATTTCCAGCAGCCACACCGGCGTCCCGCGCGGCAGCCGCTCGATGGTGTGGCCGGCGATCCACGCCGCCGCGCCGCTGGAATCCATCGCCCAGCCCAGCGGGATCAGGCAGGCCATCAGGAACACGGTCTTCCAGTTGATCGCCGAATAGGCTTCGTCGATGTTGATCACCCCGGCGATCAGCATGCCGGCGACGCCGGTCATCAGCGCGATCGACACCGGCAGGCGCGAGGACAGCGCCAGCAGCATCGCCACGGCGAAGATGGTCAGCGCGATCTTGAGCTTGTGCGGGCGCTGCTCGCCCTTGGGATAATCGGTGACCACGACCAGATCCTTGCTCGCCGCGGCGCTGGCCAGGTCGGTCCAGATGCTGTGGAACACCAGCATGTCGCCGGCGCGCATCGGAACGCTGCGCACGTTCTCGCGCAGCACGCTCTTGTCGCGGTTGATCGCCAGCAGGCTCAGGCCCGATTGCTTGCGCAGGTGCAGGTCGCCGGCGGTCTTGCCGATGTAGGCCGAGGTCGCCGGCACCACCGCTTCGGAAATACCGGCGCGGCTGGGATTGAACAGGTCGGCGAAGTTGCGCAGCCGCGAAGACAAACGCAGGAAATGGTTCTGGGCGAAATCCGACACCTGCTGCTTCGGCCCCATCGCGCCGAGCACGCTGCCGACCCATATGCGGGTGTCGGCCGGCGGCGCCAGGCGCGAGTCGTTGTCGCTCTTGAGCGCCAGCAGCAGCGGCGCGCCGCGCAGCGTTTCCGCCTCGCCCAGCGACATGCCGACCAAGGGGCTGTCGGCGGTGACGGTGAGTTCGTAAACGTCGCCGTCGATGCCGTAGGCCTTGGCGAAATAACTCTGCGTGCGCGCCGGCGTGGCGCCCTTGTCGGAGTCGTCCTTAAGCAGTTTGTCGCCGAAGAAATGGAAATACGCCAGCGACGCGGCGAGCAGGGCCACGCCGATCGGCAGCGGCGCGAACATCTTCAACGGCTCGATGGTCGCCGCGCCCGAGGGCAGGTTGCTGTTGGCGTTGAGCAGCAAGTCGTTGAGCAGGATCAACGGCGAGTTGCCGACCATGGTCAGCGCGCCGCCCATGACGATGGCCGCGGCGATCGGCAGCAGCAGGCGCGGCAGCGACAAGCCGGTGCGCGAGGACAGGCGCGCGGCGACCGGCATGTACAGCGCCATCACCGACGGGTTCTGCATGAAGGAGGAATTCAGCCCGGCCACCGCGGTGGTCAGCAGCAGCAATCGCTGCTCGATGCCGTGCGCGCGCCGCAGCAGCCAGGCGGCCAGGCGGTTGAGCGCGCCGGTGCGGTCCAGGCCGGCGCCGAGGATCATCGTGGCGATGATGCTGATGACCGCGTTACCGGAGAAGCCGTTGAACAGTTCGTCGGGTTCGACCAGGCCCGACAGGCCCAGCAGCACCAGCACCACCAGGGCGACGACGTCGGCGCGGATGCGCTCGAACAGGAACATCGCCATCGTGAACACCACCAGCCCGAGAACGAGCTTCATGTCGGTGGTTAGCGCGAGGGCGGTGTCCATCAGGGCCGGGATTGGGGATGCGGGATTGGGGATTGGGAAGAGCGCGAGCGCAGCGACACGTCACTACCGGAGTTGGCGTCGACAATGCTTGGCGAATGTCCGATGGCTCGCATCCGAATCCCGAATCTCGAATCCCTAATCCCGGCTCTTGTCGTACAACAAATCCCACACGCCGTGGCCGAGCTTCTGGCCGCGGGTCTCGAAATGGGTCTGCGGGCGCCAATCTGGACGCGGCACGCTGCCGCGCGGACCGGCGCGGTTGGCGAGCCCCCCGGTTGCGTCCAGGACGTCCCACATCTGCTCGGCATAGTCCTGCCAATCGGTGGCAAGGTGCAAGCGACCATTTTGCGCGAGCTTGCGCACCAGCAGATCGGCGAACGCGGGCTGGACCAGGCGGCGCTTGTTATGGCGCTTCTTGTGCCACGGGTCGGGGAAATAGATCCGGACCTCGTCCAGCGAGCCGTCGGCGACTTCGTTGTTGAGCACTTCCACCGCGTCGTGGTGGTACAGCCGCACGTGGTCGCTGCCGTCCTCGGCCAGCGCGTTGAGCAGGCGGCCGACGCCGGGGGCGTGGACTTCGATGCCGATCAGGTCGCGGTCTTTGTCGTGCTGGGCGGCGAAGCGCAGCGCTTCGCCGTTGCCGAAACCGATTTCCAGCACGCGTTTGGCGCTGCGGCCGAAGATCGCGTCGTAATCGCGGACGCTGCCTTGATAGTCGATGCCGAAGCGCGGCCACAGTTCGTCGAACGCGCGCTGCTGGGCCGGGGTGAAGCGGCCCTGGCGCAGCACGAAGCTGCGCACCTGGCGGCGGCCTTCCTCGACCGTGAACGGCTTGGGCGGAGTCTTGGCGCCATCGCTGGTAAACGGATCGGTCATATCAGCCGATCAACCCGTCCACGGGCGAAGACGCACTGGCGTAGCGCTTGCGCGGAATGCGCCCGGCCTTGAACGCGGCGCGGCCGGCTTCGATCGCCAGCTTCATCGCGTGCGCCATCAGGATCGGGTCGCGCGCGCCGGCGATGGCGGTGTTCATCAGCACGCCGTCGCAGCCCAGTTCCATCGCGATCGCCGCATCCGAGGCGGTGCCGACGCCGGCATCGACCAGGATCGGCACCCTGGCGTTTTCGATGATTTCCAGCAGGTTGTACCTGTTCTGCACGCCCAGGCCCGAGCCGATCGGCGCGGCCAGCGGCATCACCGCGACGCAGCCGATTTCTTCCAGGCGCTTGGCCAGGATCGGGTCGTCGGAGGTGTAGACCATCACGTCGAAGCCGTCCTTGACCAGGATTTCGGCCGCGGCCAGGGTCTGGACCACGTCGGGGAACAAGGTGCGCTGGTCGCCCAGCACTTCCAGCTTGACCAGCTTGTGGCCGTCGAGCAGTTCGCGCGCCAGCCGGCAGGTGCGCACCGCGTCGTCGGCGGTGTAGCAGCCGGCGGTGTTGGGCAGGATGGTGTAGCGGTCCGGCGGCAGCACGTCGAGCAGGTTGGGCTCGCCCGGGTTCTGGCCGATATTGGTGCGGCGGATCGCCACGGTGACGATTTGCGCCCCGGCGGCCTCGGTGGCCAGGCGGGTTTCGGTCAAGTCCTTGAACTTGCCGGTGCCGGTCAACAGGCGGGAGCGATAGGTCGTGCCGGCGATGACCAGCGGGTCGGAAAAGGCGGTATCAGTCATCGCGCAATTATGGCCGATCGGTACTGAACATGTCGGGGCGCGCGGGTGCCGTTTGCGGCGATTCGGGGCGCGGGCGGCGATCCGGCGGGCGGTCGGGCCGCCGGCCGGAGGATTCACGATCGTCCCGCCCGAACCCCAACTCGACCGCGGAAGCAAGCCGGTCCCGATCAGGCCCGATTGCGATTCTTCGGCCACTGTCACGAATCTTTAAGCGGCAACGTTCAGCATTCGAATCGGCTGCCGGGCGCCATGCACGGCTTCGGACGGAACCGACGGCAGCGCCCCCTTTCCTTCCGAATGCCGACGCCATGCCTTCTTCCTACCGCCAGCTCAGCCGGGCGATCCGTATCGCCTTGGCCGCCAGCCTGCTCGCCGCCGCCCAGGCCCACGCCCAGGACGCCACGCCCGCCGCCGCCCAGACCGGGCAGAACGCTTCCGCCGCTCCCGTCGCCGCTGGCGACCCCACCGCAGCGTCCGCGATGGCGTCTGAAGCCGCGACAGCGGGCAGGGCGGTTGACCTGGACAAAGTCGTCGTCACCGGCCGCTCCGGCACCCGCCAGCGCAGCAAGGCCGAGACCAGCTACTCGATCACCGCCATCGACGAAGACCGTCTGCGCATGCAGGCGCCGACTTCGGTCACCGAGGCCCTGAAGTCGGTGCCCGGCTTCTGGGTGGAGGCCACCGGCGGCGAGGCCAGCGGCAACATCCGCGCGCGCGGCATCCCGGTGGACGGGTTCGGTTCGGTGACCCTGCTCGAAGACGGCATCCCGGTGCAGCACGATCCGGCGCTGGGTTACCTCAACGGCGACCAGGCCTTCCGCCTGGACGAAACCATCGAACGCATCGAAGTGGTGCGCGGCGGCCCGGCCTCGGTGTTCTATTCCAACGCCCCGGCCGGCGCGATCAACTTCATCCCGCGCGTGGTCGGCGACACCGCCGAGGGCGCGGCCAAGATCACCTGGGGCGATTACGGCCTGGCCCGCTACGACCTGTTCTTCGGCACGCCGATCGGCGGCGGCTGGAAACTGGGCCTGGGCGGCTTCTATCGCAGCGACGACGGCATCCGCGATCCGGGCTATCCGGCCAACGACGGCGGCCAGTACCGGATCAATCTGTCGCGCGCGTTCGAGCACGGCAATCTGAGCTTCGACTACAAGCGCGTGGACGATCGCGTCGCCCTGTACCTGGGCGTGCCGATGCGCACCTATGCCGACGGCAAGATCCGCGGCGTGCCCGGCTTCGACGACAACCACGGCACCCTGGCCGGCCCGGAAACCCGGCGCGTGCCGATGATCCAGGGCGACGGCAGCCTGTACGACTTCGACAACGCGCTGGGCACGCAAGTGAAGCGCGACCAGTACAGCGTCAAGTTCGATTACGAATTCGGCGGCGGTTTCAAACTCGCGCAGGCATTGCGCTACAGCAAGACCGAAACTCAGCGTAACGGCGTGTTCCCGCTGACTTTGCAAAGCGGCGACAAGTTCTTCGCCGATGCCGCGGTCAAGAAGCTGATCGCCTCCGTGCCCGGCGCGGTCGGTGGGCAATTGCGTTATGTCGATGCGCCCGATCAGGTGTTCGGACCGAACCAGAACGGCAACGGCCTGATGACCATCGGCGGCCTGCGCGGGGTCACCATGCCGGTCAACGAGCTGATCAGCGACACGCGCCTGATGCGCCGATTCGATTTCGGCGGGCAGAGCCACGATGTCACCGTCGGCTATTACTTCGCCCGCTTCGATCAGGACTTCGATCGTTATTCTTCCAACGTGCTGACCGACGTGCGCGACAACGCGCGCCTGTTGAATCTGGTCGCGGTGAATGCCGCAGGGCAGCCGTTGAAAACGCTGACCGACAACGGCGTGTATCGCTACGGCTACGAGTGGGAAAACGCCAGCGGCCGCTCCACCACCCAGGCGGTGTACGTCTCCGACGAGTGGCAGGTGACCGACAAGCTGCGCATCGACGCCGGCGCGCGCTGGGAGCAGGTGCACACGCAAGGTTGGACCGAGATCCGCAAGCAGGTGAACCTGGGCACGCCGGCGACCTCGGCGATCCTCACCGGCTCGGGCGTGTTCGTCGATTACGACGAGAAGTTCGACAAGATCGGCTGGACCGTCGGCGCCAACTGGCAGTTCGATCCGCATCAGGGCGTGTTCGCGCGCTGGACGCCGGCGTTCCGCCTGCCGAGCCTGTCGAGCTACATCACCAAGTTCTCCAACTGCGACGTCGCCAAGCTGCAGGCCTGCTTGAACGATCCGAACGCGCGCCCGATCACCCAGACCATGGACCTGGGCGAGGTCGGCTACAAGTTCAGCAACGAAAGCTTCGACCTGTTCGCGACGCTGTTCTACACCAAGTACGACAACGTCGGCTTCAGCAACTACGTGTTCAATCTCGGCAACGGCGCTTCGACCGTGCAGCAGGGCTTCGCCGACACCAAGACCACAGGCCTGGAGCTGGAAGGTTATTGGACGCCGACGCGCTGGTTCGACCTGCAACTCACCGCGACGGTGCAGGACCCCAAGTACAAGGGCCTGCGCTATACCGAACTGGTCAACGGCGCGCCGGTGCTGCGCGATTTCGTCGATAACCAGTTGATCCGGGTGCCGAAGAACAGCTTCCGCGTGGTGCCGGGCCTGAATCTGCTCGACGACCGCCTGCGCCTGCAGGTGGCCTACGAATACCAGGGCGAGCGCTTCGTGGACACCGCCAACTCGGTCAAGCTGCCCTCGTATCACGTCATCAACGCCAGCGCGCGCTACGAGTTCGTGCCGGGGCTGACCTTGTTCCTGTACGCCGACAACCTGACCAATTCGCGCGGCCTGACCGAAGGCAATCCGCGCGCTGGCGAACTGCAGAGCGCCGACGCCGGCAACAACACCTTCATCGCCCGGCCCTTGCTCGGACGCGCCTTCCGCGCCGCGCTGATGTACCGGTTCTGAGCGTATCGTTGCCTGCTTTGCTGCGGAGTCCGGGTATGAAACGTGCGGGTTTGCCGAGTGTGTTGTCTGCGGCCGTGTTGGCTTGCGGCTTGATCGCCGCCGGCGCGGCCGGTGCGCAGGCGGCCGATGCGCCATGCAAGCTCGATGCGCCCGACGCCGCCCAGGCCGGTCCGGATTGCGCGGCGGCGTGGATGGATCGCAATCTGCATCTCAACGACTTGCAGGCGATCGGCACGCATAACAGTTACAAGCTGGCGATCCCGGCCGAGGAACTGGCCGCGCACCGCGCCCGCGACGCCGCCGGCGCGGATTCGCTCGACTACGCGCACGAGCCGCTGCATCAGCAACTCGAACTCGGCGCGCGGGTGCTGGAGCTGGACGTGTACTACGACCCGAAGGGTGGCCGTTACGCGCATCCGCCCGGCGCCTTGCGCCGCGGCTACGGCGAGGCGGGACCGTGGCCGGCGCCGGTGGCGGCGCAGATGGCGCAGCCGGGGTTCAAGGTCATGCATCTGGCCGATATCGACTTTCGCAGCCAGTGCATGGCCTTCGTCCAGTGCCTGCGGCAGATCCGCGCGTGGTCGCAGAACCATCGCGAGCATGCGCCGATCCTGATCCTGATCAACGCCAAGGACGGCAAGAGCGGCCCGGGCGCGATCGCGCCGCTCGCATTCGACGGCAAAGCCTTCGACGCGCTCGACGCCGAGATCCGCTCGGTGTTCGCGGCCGACGAATTGATCGTGCCGGACACGGTGCGCGGGCAGGCGAAGACCTTGCGCGAGGCGGTGATCGCCGGCGGTTGGCCGAGCATCGGCCAGTCGCGCGGCAAGATGGTGTTCGCGCTCGACGAAGACGCGCGCAAGGTCGGCTTATACCGCGGCGCGCGGCGTTCGCTGGAAGGCCGGGCGATGTTCGTCAATGGCGACGAGAACGCGGCCGATGCGGCGTATCTGACCCTCAACGATCCGATCGCGCAGGGCGAGCGCATCGCCCGCGCGGTCAAGGCCGGATTCCTGGTGCGCACCCGCGCCGACGCCGACACGGTCGAGGCGCGACACAACGATTCGCGCCGGCGCGAAGCGGCGTTCGCCAGCGGCGCGCAGTACATCTCCACCGATTATCTCAAGCCGGACCTGCGCTTCAGCCGCTATCGGGTGACGTTCCCGCGCAGCGAAGTGGTGCGGTGCAATCCGCTGCGGGCGATGGAGCGGTGCGGGCAGCGGCCGATCGAGGCGGCGGAGAAGCACGATTGAGCGGTGTTTTGCTATCCATGGCTTTACCGACACCGACACCCGCAGGCCGTCATCCCCGCGAAGGCGGGGATCCAGGGTTTTACCGAGGTAAGCACATGAAGTCCGACGCCTTTGCTTTTGCCCGTCATCCCCGTGTTTTTGCCCGTCATTCCCGCGAAGGCGGGAATCCAGTGCCTTTCGTGCGAGAACGCCTGAAGTCGCTGGATTCCCGCCTTCGCGGGAATGACGAGCAAAAGCAGTGGCAAAGGCCGAAGCAGCGGCCGAGGCACGAGGCGAAGCACCAGCAAGAACGGATCGCCGCGCGCGCCAAAGTCCTCGCCCTTCGCCTGACTTGCATCGGCGCCACGCTGGCGGCGCTCGCATTGCCCCTCATAACGCATGCAAACGGCAACACCGCCAGCACGCCCACCGCAACGCCGGCCAACGCGGCAAGCACCTCCGCGCCCGACCTGACCCTGGAAGGCCACATCACCGGCCGCGATAACAAAACCTACCGCGAGCTCCCGTTCCAGGTGCCCGAAGGCATCGCCCGCATCACCGTAGAGTTCGACTACGACCGCGCCGATAAAACCACCATCGACCTCGGCCTGATCGGGCCCGGGCCGTTCCTCGGCCGCGACGGGTTTCGCGGCTGGAGCGGCGGCAATAAGCGCGTGTTCACTGTCAGCGCCGCCGATGTCACGCCCTCGTACTTGGCCGGCGCGGTGCCGGCGGGCGAGTGGAAGGTGTTGCTGGGTATTCCGAACATCCGCGCCGACACCCAGGCGAGCTATCGCGCGCGCATCCGCTTCACCCGCGCCGACCAACCCGATGCGATTCCCGCCGTGCTCGCGCCGCCGCCGTTGCGCGCCGGCCCGGGCTGGTATCGCGGCGATCTGCACATGCATACCGGCCACAGCGACGGCAGCTGCGCTTCGCAGGCCGGAGCGAAAGTGCCGTGTCCGCTGTTCCTGACCGCGCAGGCGGCCAGCGCCGCGGGCCTGGACTTCATCGCCGTCACCGAGCACAACACCGTCTCGCATCTGGCCGACTTGCGTGAGCTGCAGCCGTACTTCGATCGCCTGCTGCTGATTCCCGGAATCGAGATCACCACCTTCCAGGGCCACGCTAACGTGTTCGGCACTTACGCGCCGGTGGATTTCCGCGTCGGCAGCGCCGCGGTGCCGGATTGGAATTCGCTGCTGCGCACGCTGCAACAGCGCGGCGTGCCGGTGTCGATCAACCATCCGATCCGTCCTTCCGACGAGCGCTGCATGGGCTGCGGCTGGACGCCGACGCCGGCCGCGGATCTGTCGCGCGTGCAGATGGTCGAAGCGGTCAACGGCGGCGACGCCGACACGCCGGGCTCGGGCATCGCGTTCTGGCAGCGCGAACTAAACGCCGGCCATCGCCTGACCGGCGTGGGCGGCAGCGACAATCACGATGCGCCGACCCAGGCCGAAGAACCGTTCGGCGCCAGCCGCATCGGCCGCCCGACCACGGTGGTGCGGGCGCGCGAGCTGTCGATGGCGGCGATCCTCGACGGGCTGCGCGCGGGCGAGGTGTTCGTCGATGTGCGCGGGACCAAGGATCGCGCCTTGAGCCTCAGTGCCGCGCATGGCGCGCGCGAGGTGGCGATGGGCGGCGATCTGGCGCTGAAGTCCGGCGAGCAGGCGCGGCTGTGGTTGCAGGTGCGCGGCGCGGCCGGCGGGAAGGTGGAGGTGATCGTCGATGGCGCGATGGCGCCGCTGATCGCCCAGCCGGCGATCGGTTCGGCCGAGCAGAGCTTCGATTTCCGCTGGCGCAGCGACGGCGCGCGGCATTGGTTGCGGGTGGATGTGCGCGATGCGCAGGGGCGTCTGGCGCTGGTCGGCAATCCGGTTTACTTCAACTGGCGCTGAGGTTTTGCTTCCTTGGTCAGGAGCAACACTCTCGTGAGAGGGCGCTTCAGCTTTTGTGGGAGGGAGCTTTAGCCCCGATGCTCTTCGCTCAGTTCGCGGCGAGTTGTCCCAAAAGCATCGGGACTAAAGCTCCCTCCTGCAAAAGACTTCGTGCTTCGGCGGCCCGGCGGCGAAAGCCTTAGCCGCCGCCCAGCGCGTGCACGATCTCCACCTTGTCGCCTTCGGCCAGCGCCGTGTCCGCGTGGCGGCCGCGCGGCACGATCTCGCCGTTGATCTCGACCGCGACGCGGCGTTCGCGCAGGCCTTCAGCGTGCAGCAGTTCGATCAAAGTGGTCGGCGCCGCGAGCGAGCGCGGTTCGCCATTGAGCAGAATATTCATGCGGCCATTGTCGCGCGCGGGCCGCCGCGCGGCCAGCATCGGGCTTGGCCGCTGACGCCGGCCCGGTGCCGCCACCGCTCGCGCCAGCGGTGCCGCGCGCCGCCGCCGAAGGCCACGCGCGGCGACACAGCCGCCAAGCTCGATACGAACACCGCACCGCACCAGCACCAGCCGCGCTCGCGAACCGACCCCGAACACGGCCGCCCATACCCCGAGACCTGTGACGTCTGGCCCCGGCAGCACTGTCCCGGGACAGCGATAATCGCGCGGTCGCGGTCCGCCGCGGCCGCCCCCGGGACCGGCGCGAAAGCCGGTGCGAGGCTCTCGCGACGCCACCGCTTTGCCGCGCTGCGCCTTGCCTTGCTCGCCGGGCGCGTGTTTCGATTCGGCCATCCGCCGGCGTATGTCGGTGGAAGGCGCTCTTTTCGGCGGTCGCTGGCTCCGGTTTCGGAGCCGCCGGCCCGCCGCCACCGTTAGTCAATCAGGGAAGTTCATGATGAAACCCGTTCGTACCGCGCTGGCCGCCGCTCTCGTGCTGGCCGCCGCTCCGGCCTTCGCCGCCGGCGATCCCTATTCGCAGACCGTCTTCATCGGCGACAGCCTCACCGATTCGGGCCACTTCCGCCCGGCGCTGATCCAGGCGGTCGGCCCGAACGGCGCGCTGATCGGCCGCTTCACCACCAATCCGGGCCTGGTCTGGTCGGAATGGCTGGCCGACTACTACGGCACCAACGCCACCAGCGACAACCAGGGCGGCACCAACTACGCCGTCGGCGGCGCCCGCACCGGCACCAACACCAGCGGCGCGCTGGGCACGATTCCGTCGCTGGCCACGCAGACCGCCAACTACCTCGCCGCCAACGGCGGCCGCGCCGATCCCAACGCGCTGTACACCGTGTGGGGCGGCGCCAACGATCTGTTCGCGGTCGCCGCCGGCGCGCCGGCGCAGTCCACCATCACCAACGCGGTCACCGCGCAGATCGGCGTGATCGGCGCGCTGCGCAACGCCGGCGCGGAATACATCCTGGTCCCGACGGTGCCCGACCTGGGCGTGACCCCGCAGTTCCGCGCCGGCGGCGCGGCTCAGCAGGCGGCCGGCACGCAACTGGCATCGACCTACAACACCGCGCTGTACGGCGGCATCGCCTCGGCCGGCCTGCGCGTGATCCCGCTGGATACGTTCAACCTGCTGCGCGAAATCACCGCCAACCCGAATCCCTACGGCATCGGCAACGTCACCGGCACGGCCTGCAACCCGCAGATCACCGCCTCGTCGCTGACCTGCAGCCCGGCCAACACCGTGCCGGGCGGCGCCGATACCTATGCCTTCGCCGACGGCGTGCATCCTTCCAGCAAGTCGCACCGCATCCTCGCCGACTACGCCCTGTCGGTATTGGAAGGCCCGCGCTTCATCGCCCTGCTGCCGAACTCGGCTTCGACCGTCGGCCGCGCCCGCGCCGATCAGGTCGCCAACCACGTCGGCGAGCGTTCCGACGGCGAGGGCATGCGCTGGTGGGGCAGCGTGCGCGGCGACTTCCAGCGCTACGGCCACGGCGACCTGTACGACGGCGCCGGCCCGGCGCTGACCGGCGGCGTGGACTGGACCCGCGGCAATCTGGTGTTCGGCGCCTTCCTCGGCTACGGCCAGCAGAAGCAGGACTTCGGTCTGCGCAACGGCGAGTTCGAACAGAAGGACACCAGCATCGGCGGCTTCATCGGCTGGTACGGCCAGCACGCCTGGGTCAACGGCCAGTTGAGCTACACCAAGCTGGACTTCGACATCGACCGCAACGCCAACCTGGGCGCGGTGACCCGCGTGCATCACGGCTCGGCCGACGGCAAGAACGTCACCGCCGCGTTGAACGCCGGTTGGGAATTCGGCGAAACCCTGCGTCACGGCCCGGTGATCGGCATCCTGTCGCAGCGCATCGATGTGGACGGCTTCGCCGAAAGCGAACCCACCCTGTCGACCTCGCTGGCTTATCCGGACCAGAGCTTCGATTCGCTGATCGGCAGCGTCGGCTGGCAGGTCAACTACACCCACAGCGAAGGCTTCCGTCCGTACGCGCGCCTGACCTTCGACCGCGAGTTCGAAGACGCGCCGAAGAACGCCTACGCGCGCCTGCAGACCGTGCCGGGCCTGGGCTACTACGCGGTCAAGGGCCGCGAGTTCGACCAGGACTACGGCACCTTGCTGCTGGGCACGCGCACCAAGCTGTTCGGCCTGGACGCCAACCTGGGCGCCAGCGTCACCGTCGGCCAGGGCGCGGGCAACAACACCACGGTGTTCGCGCAGATCGGCAGCGGCTTCTGAGCCGTCGCGGCCGCGGCGTTTCGCCGTGGCCGCGAGGGTTAGCGCTGGGATGAAACGAAAGACGCGGCGAGCGATCGCCGCGTCTTTTTTTGTGGGGGTACCTTCACCTCGGGCCCGGTGCTGCCGGCTTTTGTGCGATGGCCTTCACGCCCGATGTTTTTCTTTCAGGTCGCGGCGATCGGAACGAAAAGCATCGGGCCTGAAGGCCCTCCCACAGAAGTATTTCAATCCGCCCCGGCTTTGCCCGCGCCATCCTGCATCGGCTGCTGCAGCTGATACTCGAAAAACGCATACACATCCGACCACAGCAACGCGCCCTCATCCATCGAAGTGGCGAAGTGGCCGCTGCCGGCATCGGTGCGGAACCAGACCGGCACCTTGCCGTCGCCGGCCGCGGCCAGGCGCGCGCCGAACTTGCCGCTGTGCCACGGCACCACGCGCTGATCGTTGAGGCCGACGGTCAACATCGTCGGCGGATAGCGCTTGCCGTCGCGGATCTGCTGATACGCGTCCATCGCCGCCAGTTGCTTGAGCCCCTCGGCGGTGCGTGGATCGCCCAGTTCGGCGACCTGATTGGCGCCGTTTTTGCCTTCCAGCAGACGCACGGTGTCGATCAGGCCGGCGTTGATGACCGCCGCGCCGAACTGCTCCGGCTTGCGGGTGATGGCGCCGCCGACCAGCATGCCGCCGGCGCTGGCGCTCCATACCGCGGTGCGTTGCGGCGCGGTGAAGCCCATCTTCGTCAATTGCTGCGCGGCGGCGATGAAGTCCTCCACGCCGCGGTATTTGAGCGGACCTTTGCCGCCGGCATGCCAGGCCGCGCCTTTCTCGCCGCCGCCGCGGACGTGGGCGATCGCATACACGTGGCCCGCCTTGACCCATTCCAGCCGCAACGGATCGAAAGTCGGCTGCATGCTGAAGCCGTAAGCGCCGTAACCAGCCAGCATCGCCAAATTGCGACCGTCGCGCACGGTGTCCTTGCGATAGACGATGCTCAGCGGAACGCGCGTACCGTCGGCGCTGATCGCTTCGGTCAGGACGGTGTCGATGTCGTCGTAATTGCCCGGTGTGGTCGCGCCAAGCTTGAGATCAAGCGGCTTGGCCTCGCCCGGCCGATGCCGGTAGGCCATGCGCGGCCGGGTCCAGCCCTGCAGCACGAACAACAAGCCGTCGGTGCGCGGATTGGCGGCCATCCACGGCGAGGAACCGGAGAACGGCATGTCCAGCGCTTGCGGCGCGGCCTGAGAGCTTTTCTTGTCGGCGTAGGCGATGCGCACGATGTCGTCCACGCCCAGCTTCATGCGCCGCAGGTACATGCCGTCGCGCGCGCCGACCAGATTGTCGGTGCCGACGCTGTTGATCACCGCGTCGGCCGATTCGGGCAGCACCACGCGCGCATCCGCCGCGCGCGCATCGGGGCGGTCGAGGTCGAGCGCCAGCAAGCGCCCGTTGGACGCGTCCTTCGACGACAGCAAGTACAGCGTGGAGCGGTGCAGCACTACTTCCTGCACCTTGTCGTCGAAATCGACCACGCAACGCCACGGCGGGGCCGCGGCGACGGCGAGCTTGCGCGGCGCCACGCAGGCGCGCATTTCCGCGCGCGCGCCGCCGATCGACAGCAGCGCCCAGTCCGAGTCGGCATCGAGTTGCACCACGGGGAAATTCTGCGGCTGCATCGGCGCCGGTTGCTGGTCGCCGGCCTTCTGCAGCAGTGGATCGCTGGCGGCGGGCGTGCCCAGGCGATGGAAGCGCACACGCATGTTCTGGATCGGGTCCTTGCCGACGCGCTCGGACTCCGGCGCCATCTGCGTGTAGGCGAATCCGGAAGCGTCCGCCAGCCACTGGGCGCGGAACTCGCCCCAGACCGAGTCGATGGCGTCGGCCAGCGGCTTGCCGTCGTCCACGCCGAACACGCGGATCTGGGTGATTTCGCTGCCGCCGCGATCGATGTTGACGGCGATGCGCTTGCTGTCGGCGCTGACGCTGTACTCAGTGATCGAGGCGCCGTCCTTGCTCGCGTTCGGATCGAACAATACGCGCTCGCTGCCGTCCTTCTCGCGCACCATCAACACACCTTCGGAGCCTTGCTTCTGACGCAGGAAAAACACCCGCTCGCCGACTGCGCGCTGCAAGCGATGCACCACCGTGCCGGCGCTGACGCCGCGCAGTCGCTCGCGCCAACCCGCCGTCGCCGGCAGCGCGTCCAGGCGCGCGCGCGTGGCCTCGCCCTGCAGGCGCAGCCAGGTCTGGAATTCGGCATTGTTGTCGCCCTCCATCCACCGGTACGGATCGGGCAGGGTCAGCCCGAACGCGTGATCGACGGTGTCCACCGTGCGCGCCACCGGCGGCGCTTCGGCGGCACCGGCCGCCGGCAGGATGAACGCGGCCGCGAGCAGGCAGGGCAGGGAGCGAAGGTTCATGGCGAATGCGGGCCGTGACGAAGATCGCAGCGATCATCGCAGACGGCCCGGCGGCTCGAATGTGCCCAAAGCAGCGATGTCGGCGATCGCGGGCGGGCCTGTGCGCGCGGGCAAGGTTTCGGCGGGGCGGCGGCGCGGGGATCGATGGCTGCGCCGTGGTCACGGACTGGCCGGCGTTGCCGCCTCGACGCCCCGGCGCACGCCGCGTTGCCAAGCCGGTACCCGGGCGCATAGACTTTCGGTCACGCGGGTGTAGTTCAATGGTAGAACTGCAGCTTCCCAAGCTGCTAGCGTGGGTTCGATTCCCATCACCCGCTCCAACTTCCGACAGGGACAAGGCCGAATGCCTTGTCCCTTTTGCTTTTCCCGGCCGCAGGCGCGTCCTGAGGTGCGTCGATCCGAGCGTGGATCGCATCTATTCATTGTTCGGGAAGTTCGGGTGCCGGCAGGGCATGGGCAGTCGGCTTCACCGCCGCCTTCTCGCAGGCGCAGCCGCAGCGCAGCTAATGATCCCAAGGCCTACTTGGTCGCGTTGACGAACGCACCCAAGTCTTCAAGCCGATGCGCCCAGAACAGCGCAAGACTCTGCTGATCCTGCGCATGGGCAAGATGCCGCGTCTTGAACACGCCCGACAGCATGGCCGCAGGCACTACCTGCGATACGCCGAAAGCTTTGATCCAGTGCGCGGCCTTGGCGGCGGCATCGTTGTTCAGGCGTTTGACGCTGTTCAAGGCGCTGTTGGACACCTTGCACTCGATCAGCAGCAGGCGGCCGTCGTGCAGGGACACCACGATGTCGGCTTTGCGGCCGTCTACTTCCGATTCGCCGCAGAACGATCCGGGCGGGGGCGTGTCGCGCATGGTGTCGATCTTTCGCGGCGCTTCTTCGCGCAGTCCGAGCACGTCGCGAAGGTAGGCTTTCACCGCGCGTTCCTGATCGTCCTTGTCGGCGTTGCGGCGGATGGTCGCGACGCGCTGGTACGTCAGCAAGGACGCGGTGGCGACGATCGCGGCTTTCCATTCGGCCGGACTGGGGCGTCGGGCGGTAATCACCCATTGAAACCGGAAAGGATCGAGCGTTTGCTGGATCGTCCGCAGAACGCTGCGCGCTTGCGAGGGTTTACGCAGCGCGGCGCCGCTCAGCGTGGAGTCGGCGAGCACCTTCAGGTCGTCGGCGGAAATCGGCGGCGCGGCGAGGTAGCGCAGGGCGTCGCCGAGCTGCATGCGGTAAAGCTGCGCGATTTGCCGGGAGTGGATGCGCTGGGGCGCGCGCAGGTCGAGTTCGCGGAAGACCGCGCGCACTTCGCGCCGGCTTGCGCGAAACGTCGCTTTCCACAGCGCCAGCGGCTCGCCCAGCCGCGCCCATCGGAAGGCCGAGACCGCGGCGTGCGCGTCTTGCGCCATTTCGGACGCCGTCCAGGTCCGGGGCGTCGCCGTCATGCGCCCAGGGCGTCCAGGTTCGGAACCAGCACGCGCTCGAGTTCTTTCGGCTCGAATTTGGTCAGGCCGCCGGCATAGGTGCGGCCGTCCTCGGTGATGACGTTGTGGCGCAGCCAGCTCGCGAGCGCGTCGAGTTTCGCCGCCGGCATGTCCTGTCGCGGGTAAAGCCCGTGGGCGATATTGATGTGGCGCGCATCGCACAGGTTTCGCACGAATGCCGGCGCGCGCCGCGCCATGTAGGTGGACAGGATCGGTGCGGGCTGTTTCAGGCCGACCGACCACCAGGCCTTGCGATGGCGGGCGATGTAGGACTGGTCCGCGCCTTGCTGCCGCGCCCAGGTCAGGAAGCGCTTGACCGCTTTTCTGGCCTCGGCGTCGAGTACGTCCAGGTCGGCCGGCAGATCCACCACGCAACGCAGCGGCTGCGCGTTATCCAGTTGCGCGCCGGCGCAGAGCAGATCGCGGGCGCGGGTGATGGTCGGGATCAGCACACTGCTGGGCAGGCGGCGGGCGTGCTCGCCCGCGATCCAGACATCGTTGCTGCCGGTCACCTGGCCGCGATGCACGCGGCACAGCTCGCCCAGCTCGACATAGCCCTCCGGTACGACCCGCGCCGGCTTGAACAACGGCGACCAGCGCGCCGCGTTGCGCACGCTGTCCCACGGCACGACGTCGCCTTTGCTCAAGCCGTTGAGCGTCTCCATCGACTCGACCGCGCGCACGCGCAAGCCTTGCGACGGCTGGCCGATCTTGAAGCAGGTGATGGCGCCGGTGGTCGCGGTGTTCTCGAACGGCATGGCGCGCGCGTCCAGAACGTGGACGGCGACGCCGCCGAGTTGATCGGCCAGCAACCGGCGCAGCGTGGCGCCGTAGTTCACGTCCAGCCATTCGGCGGAGGTGATGAACGCGCCGATGTCGTTCGGCTGCGCGAGCTGCAACGCGCGCAGGAAGAAATGGATATGCAGTCCCGCCAGTTTGCTCGCGCGCAGCCCGTAGGCGTGCGCCGATTCGGCAAACCAGGTTTTCCACGCCTCGCCGATTTCATGATGGCGAACGTAGGGCGGATTGCCGATGAACAGCGTGCGCCCATCGATCCGCTCCAGCGCGGCCTGGCGGAAGTCCTCGACCACGATGGTCGCGCGCTCGATGCATCCGTGCACGGTGAGGTTGGCCCGCAGCATCAGCGCTGCGACCGGGTCGAGTTCGACGCCGATCAGCCGGGCCTGCGGAAAACGCAGCGCGGCGGCCATCAGGTAGCGGCCCGAGCCCGCGCCCGGATCGATCACGCGGTCGGGCGCGCCTTGCTCGGCGCACCAGCTCAGCATCGACTCGACGATGGGCGCCGGGGTGTAGACCGCGCCCAGGCGACGGCGGACTTCGGACGAGCGCAGGCGCAGGAAGACTCCGCCCAGCGGGTCGGAGCCTTGCCCGATCAGGCCGCGCGCCCGCTCGACCATGCTGCGGTCGGCCATCGGCGCGATGCCCTTGGCGGCGGCGCGCTCGGCGGCCGACAACGACGCACCGCGCCCGGCCAACGCCAGGCACAGGGCGATGAGTTCGCGTTCGTTCTGGATCAGCCGAGGCTCCTGCGGATGCCCCCTGCGCGCGGCTGGGGCACGGCGGACATCGGCAGGTTTCTTTTTCAGACCTGTCATGGCCATTCCCGTGCGATGGCCCGGCAGCGAAGATGCTGCCCGGGCCGATCTCGTATTTTTACCATGGGCGTCTCACGGAGTGATACCGGCGCGCTTGCCGTGCGGCATCGCTTCGGCGGTCGCGGTGGGTCCGAGCCGATGCGTGGCGATGAGCGGTGCTTCGCTTTTGCGGCGGCTCGGGTCGGCTCGATACGCGTTGCCAGATGCCACTGCAACGAGGATGGATCGGGCCGTTCCGTTATGCCTTCGTTAGTCCGCTGCCATCGCGCGCATTTGCGCTTGAACACGAGCCAACCGCGAACCCGGCCGATGCCGTAAGACCCCCCGGTTTATGCGCACACTCGCCGCGCTGATACTCAGTAAGGACACGCGGGATGAGGCAAGGAATCCGTTCCCGGAGCGCGACCGCGCGTCCGGAACCGAGCGCCGTACAACGATCCACCGTTCCTGCGCGCGATCGCGCCGAACGCGGCGCCGCGGCACTTTTCGTGCTGGCGCTGCATGCCGGCCTGTTCTGGTTCGGCGAAAGCCTGCTCGCGCCGCTGCCGCGCATGGCCGATGCCGGCGAAGATCCGCTGTTGGTGTTGTTGCCGCCGCGCGCAGCACAGATCGCGCCGATGCCGCGCGTACAACCGCCGCGCGTCACGCCGGCCCGTGCGCCGCGCATTCCCGCACGACAGCGCGACGCCGCGCCCGCCACGGCGTCGGCGTCGGCAAGCATCGACATACCCGTCGCGCCCATCGCCGCCGAACCCGAACCCACCGGCCTGACCGCGATCCGCATCGATCCATCCGCGCTCGCCGCGTCGCCGCGAACGCCCTGGGACGCGCCGGCGGGCAGGGCCTTCGCCAGCCGCGCGCCGGCATTGCCGGGGCAGGGCGCGCAACGCTTCAAGATGCAGGCGCCGCGTTCGATCGCATCCACGGTGAAACAGATCGGCCGCCTGTTCGGCGGCGGAGGTCCGGACGACTGCCAGGAAACGCGCAAGAACATCCGCGACCTGGCCGTGCTCGGCGCCGACGCGGTGGCGCAGGAACTGGAAGAAGAACGGCGCAATTGCCGTAACTGAGCGCGTGCCCGCGGGCCTCGCCAGCGCAGACCGTGTTTCGATTCTGAACCCTTCATGCGCGGCATGTCCGCGCTTGGGCGTGTAAAAAAATCATTGTTCCGCACCGGATACGCACAGCGTCGGCGGACGCATCGACGCTCGCGCCGCCCGCGGGTTAGACTGCGCGCCCGGTTCCGCAGCGAACCGTCGCGCATCGCTTCGCAGCCTCGGGCCGGGTCGATCAGCGCCCGCTGCGATCCGATACGTACGGCGGCCGCGAGGCCGCCGTTTTTTGTCGCCACGGCGACGGCCTGGAATGAACCACGCCCGCGCGGCGCGGTCCAAACCGCGTCGAAGCCACGCCAACCGCAATCGCCACACCGGAGGTGCGATGTCATCCAAGATCGTCCTCGGTTGGCGCGAGCTGGCGGTGTTGCCGTCGCTGGGCATCGCCGGCATCCGCGCCAAGATCGACACCGGCGCGCGCAGTTCGGCGCTGCATGTGGACGCGCATTGGCGCTATGTCGAAGCCGGCGAGCCCTGGGTCGGGTTCCGCCTCAGTCCCGGCGCGGTCGGCGCGGGCGAGGTCGAAGCGGCCGCTCCGGTGTTCGACGAACGCGAGGTCACCGACTCCGGCGGCCATCGCACCCGCCGCGTGTTCATCCGCACCGTGCTGAGTCTGGCCGGCGCCGAACGCGAAATTGAAATAAACCTGTCGGATCGTCGCGGCATGCGTTTCCCGATGTTGCTGGGCCGCACCGCGGTGGCGCAGGTGTTCACGATCGATCCGGCACGCTCGTTCCTGCATGGACGCGCGCGACGCCGGGTACCCCGCAGCTGACCGGCGCGCGACCGCGATCGCGCGACGCCACCTTCCCCACTTCCAGCCGACCTCTCCTATGAAGCTCGCGATCCTGTCGCGCAACACCAAGCTCTACTCGACGCGCCGGCTGGTGGAGGCCGCCCGCGAACACGGCCACAGCGTGCGCGTGCTCGATCCGCTGCGCTGCTACATGCGCATCGCCTCCGACGGTTTCCAGATGCACTACAAGGGCCGCGAAATCGCCGGCTATCACGCGGTGATTCCGCGCATCGGCGCCTCGGTGACGCGTTACGGCTCGGCCGTTCTGCGCCAGTTCGAGCTGATGGAGACCTACACGCCGAACACCTCCGACGCGATCCTGCGCGCGCGCGACAAGCTGCGCAGCCACCAATTGCTGGCGGCCGAACGCATCGGCCTGCCGGCGACGGTGTTCGGCGACAACCCCGACGACACCGCCGACCTGCTGTCGATGCTCGGTCCGCCGCCGCACGTGATCAAGCTCAACGAAGGCACCCAGGGCGCCGGGGTGATGCTCACCGAGAAGCTGTCCGCGTCCAAGGGCGTGATCGAGGCGCTGCGCGGGCTGTACGCGAATTTCCTCGTGCAGGAGTTCGTCGCCGAGGCCAAGGGCGCGGACCTGCGCTGCTTCGTGGTCGGCGGCAACGTGGTCGCGGCGATGAAGCGGCAGGCGCCCAAGGGCGACTTCCGCTCCAACCTGCACCGCGGCGGCACCGCCAAGGGCGTACGCGCCAGCGCCGCCGAGCAGGAGGTCGCGATCCGCGCCGCCCAGGTCCTGGGCCTGGGCGTGGCCGGCGTGGACCTGATCCGCTCGGCCCGCGGTCCCCTGGTCCTGGAAGTGAACGCCTCGCCGGGCCTGGAGGGCATCGAGGAGGCCAGCGGGGTGGATGTGGCCGGGGAAATCATCCAGTACGTGGCCAGCCGTTTGAAGACCAAACCGGCGCGTCGCACGGCCGCGAGACGCTGAACGGGGCCTCGGCCCGGGGTCGGGCTTGCCCGATTTCCGGCAAATGGCAAGCCGGGCAGGTCATCTGCCGGCGACCCGCCGAACGGCAGGTTCCCGGCGCGGAAGGGCTGGGCCGGCCCGATCGCAATTTCAAGTTGCGATTAACTTTTATTTAACATCGTTTTTAACGACGGTTTAATCGAAATCCGCGTAGCGTTACCCGTACCGAAGCTCTGCCGATCTTCCAAGTCACGCTCCTCGTCAGAACGTTACGGATAGGGATCTGGTCGTACGCAGGTTACGGTAATCGGGGCAATACCCTTTTGGCCCAGGCGCGGTGGCCCCGCGTCTGGGCCTTTGTTTTGCCCGCTTTTCAGGCCCGGGCGAGGCCGCCGGCGCCGACCGCAGCTGAGGCGCGCCCCACCGGCGCGCGAGGGCCGTGACTTCCGGCCCATTCGCCGCGGCGCGCTTTGGCCGATCCCTGTCCCACGCTTCCACTTCCCGTTCATTTTACAAACGCTCTGGCAGAATCCTCTGCTTGCCGCCGCTGCGCACTCGCGCAACGGCACCAATGGAACCCGGGCGCTCGATCGCGGTCGAACGCCAACTTACTGGGACGAGCCACATGCGCATACTCGTGATCGAAGACAACCAGGACATCGCCGCCAACCTCGGCGATTTTCTCGAGGACCGAGGCCACACGGTGGATTTCGCCGCCGACGGCATCACCGGCCTGCATCTGGCGGTCGTGCACGACTTCGACGCCATCGTGCTGGACCTGAACCTGCCCGGTCTGGACGGCCTGGAAGTCTGCCGCAAGCTGCGCAACGAAGCGCGCAAGCAAACGCCGGTGCTGATGCTGACCGCGCGCGACAGTCTGGACAACAAGCTCGCCGGTTTCGATTCCGGCGCCGACGACTACCTGATCAAGCCGTTCGCGTTGCAGGAAGTCGAAGTGCGGCTCAACGCGCTGTCGCGCCGCGGCCGCGGCGTGCAGACGCGCGTGCTCAACGCCGCCGATCTGGAATACAACCTGGACACGCTGGAGGTACGGCGCCAGGGCAAGCTGCTGCAGCTCAACCCGACCGCATTGAAAATCCTGCAGGCGCTGATGGAAGCCTCGCCGGCGGTGGTCACGCGCCAGGAACTGGAAACCCGCGTGTGGGGCGAGGAACTGCCCGACTCCGACAGCCTGCGCGTGCACATCCACGGCCTGCGCGCGGTGGTGGACAAGCCCTTCGATACGCCGCTGATCCAGACCCGTCACGGCATCGGCTATCGCATCGCAGCGCCTGAAAGCAACGGTTGATCGCGTGGCATCAGGGGACCCGGCCGCATCGCGGTTGAAAAAGAAGAAGCGCTTCCGGCGGCGGTTGCGCAGCCGCATCATTTTGTCGTTCGTGCTGTTGGGCTTCGGCCTGACCGCGATGTTCGCCTTCGCCACCAACTGGACCCGCTCGCGGGTCGAGAACCAGTTGGTCGAGGACGCGATGAATCGCAACATCAACAAGGCGGCGCAGCAGTTCGAACTCGATCCCGGCAATCCGCAGTTCGGCTTCGACCAGGTGCGCGCGTTCGTCTACACGCCGGACAAGTTCGAATCGGTGCGGATCAACCGACCGGAGTGGTACGAGCTCAAGGACGGCATCGTCGGCATGAACGGCGTGGGCGACGACGGCAAGCCGTTCGCCTACCGGCTGGCGGTGCGTAAGACGCCGCGGGCGTGGTTCTTTCTCGCCTACGACATGACCCCGTCGGCGCGCAGCGAAATGCAATTCAACCGTGCGCTGTATCTGTCGGTGCTGGTGTTCACCCTGTTCTCGCTGCTGGTCGGCTGGTGGGCGGCGTCGCGGGTGATGAGCCCGGTGTCGGAACTGGCGCTGCGGATCAAGCGTTCCGGCCGCAGCGCGCAATCCGAGGCGCTGGCCGCGCACTTCCCCGACGACGAGGTCGGCCAGCTCGCCGAGGCGCTGGACGACTACGCCGAGCGCCTGACCAACGTGGTCCAGCGCGACCGCGAGTTCAACGCCGACGTCAGCCATGAGCTGCGCACGCCGTTGGCGGTTATCAAGGGCGCGGTCGAATTGCTGCTGTCGCGACCGGACCTGGAGGACAAGACTCGCAACCGGTTGTTGCGTATCCAGCGCGCCGAGCAACAGTGCACCGACCTGATCAGCGCGCTGTTGCTGCTCTCGCGCAGCGAGCGCGGGCACGGCGCGACCGACATCGCCAAGTTGTCGGAGCAACTGCTGGAGGCGCATCGCGCCCAGCTCGGCGGCAAGGCGCTGGCGCTGAGCGTGGAAGGCGCGCGCGGCCTGGTGGTGGACGCGCCGGAAGCCGCGGTCGCGGTCGCACTGGGCAATCTGATCGGCAACGCGGTCAAGTACACGACCGAGGGCGAGGTGGTGGTGCGCTTGCACGATCACTCGGTGGAAGTGATCGACTCCGGCCCTGGCCTGAGCGCCGAGGACGCGGCCAAGCTGTTCGAGCGCGGCTACCGCGGCACCCACGCCGGCCATTCGCAGGGCGGCGGCATCGGTCTGTCGATCGTGCGTCGGTTGTGCGAGTTGTACGGGTGGGATGTGCGCGTGAAGCCGGGTGAGGTCAAGGGCGTGGTGGCTACGTTGACGTTCGGGGCGGCGGATCGGTTGAACTGATTGGCTGGCTCGGCGGATGGGCCTGACGGTCTAGGCGGCAGGCCTCGCGACGGGTGCGATGACTTCTGCACCCTCGCTCGCTTAGAGCCTCTGAAATAGGGCAGTCATTCCCGCGGACGCGGGTTCTGCTTTACGTGGGCGGAGCCGAACATCCAGAGCCTTCAGCGCATCCTTCCAGAACGTCATTCCCGCGAACGCGGGAATCCAGTGCCTTTCGTGCGAGAACGTTTGAAGTCTCTGGATGTTCGGCTCCACCGAAGTAAAGCGGAGCCCGCGTTCCTTCCAGACCGTCATTCCCGCGAACGCGGGAATCCAGTGCCTTTCGTGCGAGAACGTTTGAAGTCTCTGGATGTTCGGCTCCGCCGAAGTAAAGCGGAGCCCGCGTTCGTGGGAATAACGAGCAAAAAACGCGGATGCCCGGCACACAGCGCCCGGCACCGGCATCCGAAGCAGAGCGCTCAAACCGCCTCTCAGAAAACCTGCACCCGCTTCACGCAAACCCGGCCCGTACTCTGCCCGGACGCCGACACCTCGCCCTGCGAATACACCGCCACGCGCATGCCCGGGCGGTCGAAGTTGTCGTTGATGAAGCGGCCATGCTCGCCGCGATACGGCGTGCGCTTGAAGCCCATCTCCTCCAGCGCGGCGGTGAAGCGCGGGTAGTCGAGCCGGCACAGCTCGGCGAGCGGCGGATTCGCCTCGGGCGCGATGGGATCGAAACTGAAGTTGAAACGCGCGCCGACCGTGCGTTGCGGATCGACTTCGAAATTCTGGTTCCACTGCGCGTCGAGCGCCTCGCCGTAGCCGTAACGCTGCGATTCATCGCGCGCGCGCTGTACCGGCACGCCCATCGTCCGGCTCAGGCGCTCGACCGTGAAATCTTCCAGCCGCGCGCTGGTGCGGATGAGTTCGAGCAGGTGGGTGAGCATCTGTTCGGCGCTGAGCCTGGGCGCGGCGGCCGCGGACGACGTTGGCGCATGCCTCACAGCGGGCGATGTGTCGGCGGAGGTATGCGCGCAGGCGCTCAGGCCGAGCGCGGCGATGGCGGCGAGACAGGGAACTGCAGGGCGGACGGACATGCCGGCCTCTCGGGCGAATGCGCTCGGCGAGCTATACGCGCGCCGTGGCGGCGCTGTCAAATGCGTGCATCGGATGTTGCGATGGCCGGCGCGTAAGCGCGTGGCGATAGCCATCGCGCAAAAACGAACGACCCGCGGCTGGGCCGCGGGTCGTGGGATCGTCGATAGCGCTTGGCGGCGGCGATGCGCTCGCCGCCGCCGAGCGATGAGGCGATTACTTCACCGCTTCCAGCCAGCCGTACTTGTCCGCGGTCTTGCCGTTGAACAGGCCGAAGAACAGTTCCTGGATGCGTTCGGTCACCGGGCCGCGACGGCCGGTGCCGACCTGGCGGCCATCGACCGAGCGGATCGGGGTGATCTCCGCGGCGGTGCCGCACATGAACAGCTCATCGCACAGGTACAGGTATTCGCGCGGCAGATCGCGCTCGATCACTTCGATGCCGACATCGCGCGCCAGGGTGATGATGGTGTTGCGGGTCAGGCCGTTGAGCAGAGCCGCGCTCACCGGCGTGGTGTGCAGCGCGCCGTTGAAGACCAGGAACAGGTTCTCGCCCGCGCCTTCCGACAGCAGGCCGGTGGACGCCAGCGCGATGCCTTCGCCGAAGCCCAGGCGCCGCGCTTCGCGCGCGACCAACTGGCCCGAAAGGTAATTGCCGCCGGCCTTGGCGCCGGCCGGAATGGTGTTGGGCGCGAACCGCTGCCAGCTCGACACGCAGGCGTCGATGCCTTCTTCGAGCACGCTGGCGCCGAGGTACTGGCCCATTTTCCAGGTCGCGACGGCGACGTCGGTCGGCGTGTCGGCCGACAGGCCGAAACCGCCCAGGCCGCGATAGGCGACCGGACGCAGATAATCGGTGGTGTGACCGTTGGCCTTGATGACTTCGTGGCAGGCGTCGTTGAGCTGCGCCAGCGAATACGGAATGCCCATGTCGTAGATCTTGGCCGACGCGAACAGACGGGTGTTGTGGTCGTTCAAGCGGAAGATGATCGGACCGTTCGGCGTGTCGTAGGTGCGAATGCCTTCGAATACGGAAGAGCCGTAGTGCAGCGCGTGCGACATGACGTGGGTGGTCGCTTCGGCCCAGCGCTTGATCGCGCCGTTATGCCAGATCCATTCGGGGTATTGCATCGTCGGCTTCCGTGGTCGGGTGGGGAAACCGCTATTGTGCCCTGCGCCGGTACTCCGGCCCAACCGACGCCGGGGTATGTGCTTTGCCGCACGAGGGCGGCGCGCCCGTTCAGCCTTTGATCCACCAACAGCCGAAATGGCGGGTCAATCCGAACACCGTGCGCGACGGCGTGATGCCGTTGCCCAGGGTTTGCTCCAGGCGCAGCGCCACCGGTGCGCGACGTTGCGCGACCGGCGCCGCGGCTTCGCTCTGGACGGCGGCCTCGGGCGGCGCGGCCTCGGCGTCCATCCCGGCCGGGCGGCCCAGGCCGGTGGCCGGCGGCGGCGCGGAGGTGGCCGGCGGCAGCGGCGTGAGCGCGGCGTTCGGCGCCGCCGGCGGCAGGGTGGTCCATTCGCCGGCCGCGGGCGCGGCCACGGGTGCGGACGGCATCACCGGCGCGATGTCGAGCAGCGGCCGTTGCGCGATCGCGTCCAGGCGCTCGATCACCGAGTAGGCCTGCGCGTCGGACATGCCGGCCCAGTGATACACCGAGGCCAGCTTGTTGCCGTCGTGCGCGTCGATGGCGTGGGTGATCTGGCCGACCAGATCGCGCAGATTGCGCGCGCAGCCGCCGGTGTAGGCCGGTGGTTGCGCTTGCGCGGCGCCGCGCGGCAGGCGATCGACGCCGCCGACCGTGGCGCAGTCGCGATCGGTGTAGACCGAATTGCCGCGCGTGTCCGTGCAACGGCGGATCTGCGCCTGAGCGGCGCCGGGATGCAGCGCCATCGCGGTCAAGGCGAGCGGCGGCAGCAGGGACAGGCAGAGTCGGGCGAACGAAGGCATCGGCGAAGACTAGCGCCGGGGAGCGGTCGTGGACAGTGCGCAGGCGTGGATTTGCGGGTGGGGCGGGGCGGCGTGGCAGGTGCGAGGTCGGTTATGGGAAGGCCTCGATGGCTTCGCGGTAAGGCTTGAAGCGAAAGTTTCTGGTGATTTGAATGAAGAGCATCGGGGCTGAAGCTCCCTCCCACAAAAAACTTCCCGCTCGCGAAGTTTCTTGTGGGAGGACGGCATTTGTCGGAGGCAGCTTTAGCCCCGATGCTTTCGTATCGGACATCAGGAAACCCAAAAACGAACTCGCCGCCGCAAACACTGCGACGGCGAGCTTGTTTACAAAGAACATCGAACCAGATGCGGCTACGCCGCCACATCAAGCGCGATCGCAACCATCATCAGCGGAACGCCGCCACCGTGGTCGCGCGTTCGTTCAACACCCGGGCGTTGTTGTTCTTGGCCGCGGTGCCCATCGGCGCGCCGTTGTAGGTGATGTTCGGGTTCGACCAATAGTTCCGGCGCGGACAATTGACCGGGCAGTTGTAAGCCATGATCGTGCGCCAGGCGTTGTTCGGACCCCAATAGCCATGGCCGTAGGCATAGACCGTGTTGGTGCCGTTGCTGGGATCGTGGTGCGCGCCGAAGTTATGCCCGATCTCATGCGCGAAGCTGTAGTAACCGGTCATGCAGCTGGCGCCGACCACGCTGAAGGCGCTGGCCGCGTTCGAGTTCAGATAGCCCAGGCCGCAGTACGCCGGATCGGTGATGATCAGGACGTTGACGTCGGCGGCGATGCTGTTGCGGGTGGAGTGATAGCCGTCGAGATAGCCGTCGCTGGTGCCGCGGAAGCGGGTCAGGTCGGTGTTGAAACCGGCGGTGACGTAGCTGTTGGTGTATTGCCCGGCCAGCTCGAAGCGCACGTTGACCGCGCTGTTGGCGAAGCTCTGGTTGCTCTCGGTGATCGCCAGATTGGCCTTGGTCAGGGTGTTGCCGACCGCGTTGGCGGCGGCCTGGGTGTAAACGATCATCACCCGCACCGTCGCCGGCGCCTTGTCCAGGGCCGCGGCTTCGTTGAACTTGGGATCGTTGAGGAACGGAACGATCGGCTTGGCGCTGTAGGCCGCGGACGGGTGATCCGGCGGCATCAGCGCTTCGTCGATCAGGCTGACGGTGTGGCCGCCGTTCCTGAGCGGATCGATGCGGTACAGCTTGCCGCCGCTGCGCACGGTGCCGGACATCTGGTCGCCCTGGCGCACGATGATGGCGGACTCTTCCGGATCG
Organism: Lysobacter gummosus; assembly: GCF_001442805.1. Taxonomy (NCBI): domain Bacteria; kingdom Pseudomonadati; phylum Pseudomonadota; class Gammaproteobacteria; order Lysobacterales; family Lysobacteraceae; genus Lysobacter; species Lysobacter gummosus. Next base: position 1,179,580 of record NZ_CP011131.1, read on the forward strand.
TCGATCAACTCCGCGCCGGTGAACTGATTGATGCGCTTGAGCTGGGCGTTCGGATCGCCGACCAGGCCTTGCCAGATCACGATGCCGTCGGGCTTGCTTTGCGCCTGCAGCTTGTGCGCCTTGAGGTTGACGCCGGGAGCGAGGTTGAGCAGCAGCTCCTCCTGGTTCACGTTGATCTGCGCGGTATCGGCGCGGACCAGATCGACCTTGACCGCGGCGCGCTCGGCCTTGACGGCCTTGTAAGCGGTATCGGTGTTGGCGCTGCGCAGCACGGCGTTGGCGGGCGAGGAGAACAGCGGGGCGGGCGAGGCGGCCGAAGCGGCGCCGGCGAAGCCCAGCGACAGAGCGATGGCGAGATTCAACGGCAGCAATTTATTGCGTGCGGGCATCATGATGCTCACTCTCCATAGAGGACCGCTGCGCGCCGCGAACCCGTGGCCTGGGTTCGCGTCGGCGGTCGCGAGGGCATCGCTCGTCGTGGCGATGCATCCTGCGGGCAGTGAGCTACCGCGCCGTCTCGGCGCTCAAGACCGAACTTGTCCTAGGACAAGCTCAAGGTGAGAACTGCCTTAGCAGTTCGTCGCAGGTATTAGACCTGGACATTATTTTTTGTGACGAACCGCATCCGTTTAAATGTACATGAACGGCTGTTTCGCGGCGTCCAAGGCGGTCGCTTCAGGCGATGCGCGAGAGCACCGTCAAGGTCGGCTTGGCCAGATTGAGCGTGTAGAAATGCAGGCCCGGCGCACCGCCTTCGATCAAGCGGCTGCACAACTGCGCGACCACGTCGGCGCCGAACTCGCGGATGCTGTCGGCGTCGTCGCCGTAGGCATGCATGCGCTGGGCGATCCAGCGCGGAATCTCCGCGCCGCACATGTCGGAGAAACGCCGCAACTGACTGAAGTTGGCGATCGGCATGATGCCCGGCACGATCGGAATATCGATGCCGGACGCGCGCACGTCGTCGACGAAACGGAAGTAAGCGTCGGGGTTGTAGAAGTACTGCGTGATCGCGCCGTTGGCGCCGGCACGGACCTTGCGCTTGAAGTTCTCCAGATCCGAATGCGCGTCGCGCGCTTGCGGATGGGTTTCCGGATACGCGGCGACTTCGATATGGAAATGGTCGCCGGTTTCGGCGCGGATGAATTCGACCAGTTCGTTGGCGTAGCGCAGGTCGCCGGCGCTGGCCATGCCCGAGGGCAGGTCGCCGCGCAGCGTGACCAGGCGCTTGCAGCCGATGTCGCGATACAGCGCCAGCAGTTCGCGGATCTCCACGCGGGTGCCGCCGACGCAGGACAGATGCGGCGCGGCGTCGAGCTTGTGCTTCTGGCGCAGCCGGCGAATGGTTTCGGGCGTATAGCTCAGGGTCGAACCGCCGGCGCCGAAGGTGCACGAGACGTAGTGCGGCGTATACGGCTTGAGCTTGGCCGCGGTCTTGTCGAGCTGGCTGCGCTGATCGTCGGTCTTGGGCGGGTAGAACTCGAAGCTGATGGGCAGCATGGGCGGGGCCGCGGCGGCGTGGGCGAGAAGTATGGGGATAATATCTCTTTATCGCGATGAATCAAATTTGTTTTGGCGGGGTTGGTTGCCGCGGAAACGGGGCGGGGCTGAGCTGGGAAGGGGCGGAGGGGGCACTTCGTGGCATCGCGTGGCGAGTACAGGGGTATGCAAGCGCGGCCTTGCGGGCCCGAAGCGGCCTGATGAGATCGAACCGCCGCCTGGGCGGACATGCCTACCCATACGGCCGTGCCGGCTGCGTTCGCCGCGCCACTGCGCTATAGATTCCGCATCTCCGGCTCGAACCGCGCGCCATGTCCGACCACATCCTCGACAACCCCATCTGGCAATCGCTGAGCACCCGTCATCGCGAGCTGGCTCTCGGCCAAGGCGACGCCGCGCGCTACCCCGCATCGATCGCGCCGTTTCTCGGCGTCGCCCGCCACGGGGAAGCGATGGACCCATCGCTCGCCGCCCTGGTCCCACCCGGCGACACCGCGCTGCTGCTGGGCCGCGCGCCCAGCGTCGGACCCGGCTGGGAACTGCGCCACATGACCGACCTGGCGCAGATGATCAGCCCCGACCCCATCGCCGCCGCCGACGCTGCGGACATCGTCGAACTCGGCCCCGACCAGCGCGACGACGTACTGGCGCTGACCGCGCTGGTCTACCCGCACTACTTCCGCCCGCACACCATGGACCTCGGACGTTATTTCGGCATCTACCAAGGCGACCGCCTCGCCGCGATGGCCGGCGAGCGCATGGGCACGCACGACTACACCGAACTCAGCGCTATCTGCACCCACCCCGATTTCCTCGGTCGCGGCTACGCACGGCGTCTGCTGATCTTTCTGTCGAACGACAACCACGCGCGCGGACGGATTCCGTTCTTGCATGTGAGTCACGAGAACCCGCGGGCCATCGAGTTGTATGAGCGCAATGGGTATCGGTTGCGGCGGGATATTCCGTTTTGGTCGTTGCGGTGGGTAGGCGAATAAACAGTGTGCTGAGAAGTTTCACGAAGCAATCGCCGCGAAGCCGCGTCGCATGATGTAGCTACTGGCGATGTTTCAGCTCAATTTGCGTGCCTGAAACACCTGGAATTACACGGTTTTTTGGCCCTGGTACGCAAGGTCGTGACTGACGACAATGTGGCGGTGCCGATCGCTTCGGATTCGGCGCGAATCCGTCCGTAACCATTTGCCCAGCTCGACCAACAACCGGAGTGACGCGCGACCCGGAGATGTATCGGGTCAAGAAGGGTAACCAATGGTTCTTCGGTCTGAAAGCGCATATCGGTGTGGATCGTGATTCGGGTCTGGTGCATATTCCCTTGGTATCCGACAGCCGGTCTCGCCAAAAGAGACTTTTGTCACCGACGCTATGTTCAAGAATGATCTCGATGTGCTCGCCACGCTGGACCGTTGGCCAGCCTAACTACTGACACTGACATGGATACGTCATATGCCGCTCGCCTTACTCCGCTTCCATAGCAGCTCGGCCCGCCACTCCGCGCGGCCCCTCGTCTCATCAAACCGCATCCCCAAGGCACAGGCTTTCAGCCTATGCCGTAGTGCCGCGCCAAAAGGAGTTGCACCGTGAAGTTAGGTTCAATAAAAAATTCATTCGGGGCTATACCCCCCGAGACCGCAGACCGCAAAAAAAGCGCCTTGTGGATAGTCGCGCTGTTGCGTCTGACCTTGCTGCTATCGCTATCCATGCCCTGGGCTGCCCAGGCCTGCGATAAAAGCTGGGGGTACTCGAACTATCCTAACAGCGTACGCTTGCGCGCCTACTGCAAGACCCCTGAGGAAGCACGGGATGCTTGTTACGCCCTTGTCGATACCCTGCAATACCATCGCAGTCACTGTATCGACGGCGGAAATATTTATTCAGCTGGAAATTTTCGGACGGGTCCTGAAACATGGCTTTATGCGACCTTTCTCGGAGACGACCACCTCGCTCAGCCCGAGAAGAATATGGGTGAGCCTAAATGCCCTGGGCAATGTTTCGGCGATCCAATCAACGCCGGAAACGGCAACAAATTTGAATCTAAAGTCGAGTATCGGGGCGAGGGTCCGTTCCCGCTTGAGTTTTCCTGGACCTACAACTACCTCTTGCCCGCCGGAGCATTTCCTCCGCACTCCTACACGCTGGGCGGCAACCGCACATTCAACTATGGCAGTCGAATCGGCCGATGGAGCGTATTTGGCGTCGTCGGGACCACCGTGCTCGTGTCAAGACCCGACGGAAAAATGGCGTCGTTCGAGCAGTCCGAGTCCGGAGGGGATTGGGTCCCAGCGGTCGGCCAGGACTATCGCCTGAAACAGCTGCCAGCTGGATGGGAGTATCAAGACGAAGATGGTCACTACGAAGTATTCAACGCCGACGGGCGACTCATCGAGTTGCGTGATCAGGACGGGTATCGTCAAACACTGGAATACAATGCCGCCGGCCTGCTGGTCTCAGTCAGGGATTTTCTTGGGCGTACGCTCGGCTTCGAGTACAACGCGGCAAATCTGATCGCCAAACTGAATCTGCCGGATGGGCGTGCGATCAAATTTTCATATACGCCGCAGAATCGTTTAAGCGTCGTCGAGTATCAAGACGGCTCTACCGTCAAGTACCTATACGATGAGGCGAGCTATCTCGGTTCGGCCACTACTCTGGATGGCGCGCTGACTGGCGTCGAAGATGAGTCGGGCGCGCGTTACTCGTCCACTCACTACAACTGGGACCTCGCCCTAGACACCGAGTTGTCCGGTTCGCTGGATCGCTACAGCGCCAATTACGAGCGGTCGAACAACCGTACGTATATGGCGTATACCGCCATCGGCTTGCCGTCGGGTGCGACCCGAAAGCTTTACCTGACAGCGGTGAACTACAAGATTCTGCCGCGCAAGATCATCACGGAGTGCGTGGATTGCGCGCCCCGCACGATGGAGTACGCCTACGACACCAACGGTCGGTACGACGTCATCAACGATAACGGCGTGACGACTGACTACGATTTCGATGCTCGCGGTTTGCCGCTACAAACCGTGGAAGCGTCCAACGACACCACCGGCCACCGCCGCACCACTCAGACCGATTGGCATACGAGCTTTCGCGTGCCTTTGGAAAGCCGCGTCCTCGACGCGAATGACGCCTTGGTCGCCAAAAACACGTGGACGTATAACAATCGCGGCCAAACGCTGACGGCGACCCAGATCGATCCCTCCGGTCTGCTGGCCCCGCGCACAGCCGCCTACCGTTACTGTGAGCAGGCTGACGTTACCGCTGGCTCCTGTCCGCTGGTCGGGTTATTGCTGTCCGAAGACGGCGCGCGCACGGATGTGGCGGACGTAACCCGTTATGTCTATTACCCCAGCGACGACGCGGGTTGCGCAAGTTCGCCGTCGAACTGCGCACATCGCAAAGGCGATTTGTGGAAGGTCGAGAACGCCCTGGGTCAAACCAGTCAGGAAGTTCTGCGGTATGACGGCGCCGGGCGAGCGATTTCGTCGAGAGACATCAACGACGTCGTCACCGACTACGAGTTCAACACCCGTGGCTGGCTTGCCGCGATCAAGACGCGCGGCGACAACGACGCGAGCGAAAGCGACGATCGCATCGCGCGCCTGGACTACTGGCCGACTGGGCTGGTGAAGAAAGTCACGCTTCCGGATGGTGCCTTCGCCAGCTACACCTACGACACCGCACGCCGCCTGACCGCGATTACCAATGAGGCCGGTAACTCGATTCAATATTCCCTCGACAGCCGCGGCAATCGCGTCAAAGAAGACATCAAGACCGCAAGCGGCGCAATTACGAAGACGTTCTCGCGGGTCTACAACCTGTTGAACGAATTGCAGGCCGTCAAGGACGCATCACAGAATGCGACGAGCCTTACCTACGACAGCCGAGGCAACCCGAACACGTCCACCGACGCGCTTGGACGGATAACGGACCAGGATTACGACCCGCTGAACCGGTTGATACGCACTCTGCAAGACGCCAATGGCTTGGCTGTAGATACCAAAGTGAAATACAACGCACGCGATCAAGTCGCGCAGGTTACCGATCCCAATGGACTGGCGACCACTTACGGCTACAACGGCTTAGGCGATCAAACCCGCCTCGAAAGTCCGGACACCGGCATCACCGACTTCACGTATGACGCCGCCGGCCTGCTGGCAACCAAGAAGGACGCCAATGACGCGACAGCGCATCGGTATACCTACGATGTGCTGGGCCGGCCAACAGCGATCTTCTACACCGCGGCGGGGACCGCCGATGTGGAGTACGACTACGACACCGCAAGTGCCGCCTGCGCCGCGGGTGAGACTTTCGCAAAGGGTCGGCTCAGTGCCATGCGCACCGACGGCACCGAGTTGCAGTATTGCTATGACCGCTTCGGCCGCGTGGCGCGCAAGGTACAGATCGTCAGCGGCAAAAGCTTTACGTTGCGCTACGCCTACAACAACGCCGGCCGGCTGCAAGCTGTCACCTATCCGGACGGCGCGGTCGCCGACTACACGCGCGACGCAAGTGGGCGTATTGCACAGGTCCACGTCACGCCGGCAGGTGGCGTCCGCACGCCGCTGTTGACCGGCGCCACCTATCAGCCCTTCGGGCCGGTGGCCGGCTGGACCTATGGCAATGGCCGCACTCTGAGCCGCAGCTACGATCTCGACTATCGCCCGAAGACCGTGTTCGACAACGCCAGCGGCGGCCTGTCCCTGGGCTATGGCTACAACGCGGTCGGAAATCTGACCGAGCTGAAGGACGGTCTGCAAAGTACGACGCTGGCGAAGTACGACTACGACGCTTTGAACCGTCTGAACGTTACTCGCGATGGCCCCAGTGGCACGGCCTTGGAAACCTACGCTTATGACCAGACTGGCAATCGCAAGAGTTTTACCAACGGTATCGGCACCAGCACTTACGACTATGCCCCCGGCAGTCATAAGCTTGCTAAAGCGGGCGCCATCACGCGCGGCTACGATGCGGTAGGTAACACGACCTCAATTGGCGGCACGACGAAGGAGTTCGTTTACAGCGCCAATGACCGCATGAAACAGATCAAGCAGAGCGGTGTGGTGACGATGGGCTACCGCTATAACGGAAAGGGTGAGCGGGTCGCAGCGATTAATAACGATACCGGGCCGGTTACGAACTATGCGCTATATGACGAAGCCGGACACTGGGTCGGGGATTACGACAGCACCGGCGCAACAATCCAGCAAGCCATCTGGATGGACGATGCGCCCGTTGGGTTGCTGGCCGGTGCGGCCATCGCGCAGTCGTTGAAGTACATAGAGACTGATCACCTAGGCACGCCGCGCGCTGTCATCGATCCTACCCGCAATATGGCGATCTGGACGTGGAGCGCAAAGGGTGAGGCTTTCGGCAAGGATACCCCCAACCAGGATCCTGACCTGGATGGCGTTGCGTTTTTGTTCAACATGCGCTTGCCGGGGCAGAGATTCGATGCCGGTAGCGGACTCGTCCACAACTACTTCCGCGACTACGACCCCGGCACTGGTCGTTACGTACAGAGCGATCCAATTGGACTATCTGGAGGCATAAGTAGTTATTCTTATGCATACTCCAGCCCCCTAGAATCAACGGATCCCTTTGGATTAAGACCTGGCGACTGTTATCTCACTCCAGACATTGCAGCGGCAAACGCGATCGTGGAATCACTTCCATACTCTCTAAGAAATAATTGGGAGTATGGTAGCTGGATATATAAGACAAAGAATGGTTATTACACATACGATGACCCCAGGACTAGCTGGAATACTGAATATGTCAATGCTGGAGACCCGCCCGCAGGCTTAATTTCACTTGGAAAATGGCATACTCACGCTCGTGAACCCTATCCTGCCAAGCCCATTCGAGAAACTTTCTCAGCAGGCGACATACGTATACCGTATGGTCAGTTCGAGTGGCTCGGAACTCCCACCGGGAAAATACTCAAGTACAGCAGCATGGGGAGAGGGGATGCCCAACCACTACCCCAGCCGTCGCCGAGGAACCAAGATGCATGTGATTGCAGCGCCCCCAGAAAAAAGAGCATCATTGAAAGTATAATGGAATACTTGGGTCTCGAGTGAGGACAAGCAATGAATATCATCACAAATATAGCGGTCATGATATTAGTACTGATTTCATCCGTCCCCCTGCGACTTGCGGCAGGGGAGCCGCCTGATCGCCTAATCAAAGCGGCCGATGTTGCTATATCGTCATATTCAAAAAATATCTCTGAAAGGCACACGACGCCCGGTGCTGACGGCGATTACATGCGAAACATTCACAGCTACAACATAGGCATTAGTCAAAATTCAAGATATTTCGTCTTTGTTTTCCTGCCTCGCAATAAGAATTTTTCCGGCGGCGGCGGTGAGGTTTGGGTGTCAAAGGAAAACATGAGGGTGGAAAAAACTGCCAACTATTTTTAGCGTATGAAGCTTAGCTAACGCCGTGTGTACGACATACGGAGGAACATGGGAAATGGCCCCGGCAACGGGGCCTTTCTTTTTGCAGCGATCTTTACTCGTTCACCCCAACCAGCGGGAGGCCTCCACCCCTGCAGGTTGCCGACTGAAAGCGCCAGCGCGAATATCCACGAGTGACTGCGCGATGCCGGTCGTTTTATTGAGCTGATACGCGATCTCGTCTTGCGCATCCAAAACGAGAGGGGCGGCTTCAGCGTGATGCTCCGGATACTCTCGGAAAAATACTTAATATAGAACTCGGGCGCGAATACTGGTATTGTCGAGCTGCTTCAGCCTGCAAAGAACAATCAGGATGCTTGCGGTTGTGGCCCGGCATCAGTCATCGAGTCAATATTAAATTGTATACGAGGCTTGAATTTATGAAGATAATTCGAAGTCAAATGGCACTGATTATTTTCCTGGTCATCGCACTCACAATGTTTTCTGTGCATGGCCAAGAGAAGTCCAGGGCACTGGAAGCGGCCAGCGTGGCGCGCACGAAATTCATATCCGATCTTGGAAAGCTAAAAAAGACTGACTGGGAGTGGCAAGAGTACATTTCTAATGCTGATAACTATAATATTGGAATCAGCGAAAACAAGGGGAACTATGTCGTTGTTTTTTCCCCAAGGGAAAAAGGAATACGCGGCGGAGTTTATGAGTACTGGATTAGAAGAAGCGACTTGAAGGTCGTAAGGTTTCGTGGCTACGAGTAGAAAGATAAGATGTGCTCATTACAAAATCGGCGCGCCGCGCCTAATGACTCTCATAATGTGATCCCGCTCCTATTGCCTTTTAGGGGCAATGCTATTTCCTCAAAAACAGCCGCTGACCGTATTGAGAAGGCGACTAGAAAATGTACAAGACGCGGATTTTTCTTGTTGGATTTCTGGTGTTTTGCTGCCTTACTCCTTGCATCGCAGCTGATTCGTTATCATGCGACGACGACTCGAGTCATGGCATTCGGCGAGAACTCCTCGCCGACCGCAGGACAGCTGACTTGTATCGAGCGTCCTTGTCAGGCGATAAGGCCGCCCCATTGAAACTGGCATCCGAAATTGCCAAATCCAGGCCTGACTTTGTTATCTGCATCAATCGTCTAGGTGCTGAAAATGGTGATTCGGTGTCGCAGTACAACTACGCAACGCGGTTGTTTGAAATCACGGATGAAGCCGCACAATTAAGAGGCATGTACTGGCTAAAGAAAGCCGCTGCAGCTAATTTAGAAGTTGCAAAATCTTTACTGGCATCTAAGCAGCGATCGAAGTAGTAGTCGAATGGTCTCGGTAATGAACTGACCCCTTAGGGCTGGAGAGTTGGACGGACAATTAAGGCGTTGAGGGCTGGGCTCGCTCCCAACGACACGAGCAAGGTTGCGACCTACACGCCATACGACGAGTCTGGCCATTGGATTGGTGACTACGACAGCACCGGTGCAGTCGTTCAACAAGCCGTTCAAAAAAACGGGCGCCCGAAGGCGCCCGTCCGTTATCGCACTAACCCGCCCGACGGCGGAACCGATCAGTAGCGGTAATGATCCGGCTTGTACGGACCGTCCACCGACACGCCCAGGTACTTGGCCTGGTCGTCGGTCAGGGTGGTCAGCTTCACGCCGATCTTTTCCAGGTGCAGGCGCGCGACTTCTTCGTCGAGCTTCTTCGGCAGGATGTAGACCTTGGCCTCGTAGCTGTCCTTGTTCGCCCACAGGTCGATCTGCGCGAGCGTCTGGTTGGAGAACGAGTTCGACATCACGAAGCTCGGGTGGCCGGTGGCGCAGCCCAGGTTCACCAGGCGGCCTTCGGCCAGCAGGAAGATCGAGTTGCCGTTGGCGAAGGTGTACTTGTCGACCTGCGGCTTGATGTTGAGGTGCTTGGCGCCGGACGCCACCAGCGCATCGACCTGGATCTCGTTGTCGAAGTGGCCGATGTTGCAGACGATGGCCTGATCCTTCATGCCCTGCATGTGGGCCAGGGTCAGCACGTCCTTGTTGCCGGTGGTGGTGACGTAGATGTCGCCGCGGCCGAGGGTGCTTTCCACCGTGTTGACTTCGAAGCCTTCCATCGCCGCCTGCAGGGCGTTGATCGGGTCGATCTCGGTGACCACGACGCGGGCGCCGTAAGCGCGCAGCGAGTGGGCCGAGCCCTTGCCGACGTCGCCGTAACCGCACACCACAGCGACCTTGCCGGCCAGCATCACGTCCATCGCGCGCTTGAGGCCGTCGGCCAGCGATTCGCGGCAGCCGTAGAGGTTGTCGAACTTCGACTTGGTGACCGAGTCGTTGACGTTGATTGCCGGGACCAGCAGGCCGCCGGCTTCGGCCAGCTGATACAGACGGTGCACGCCGGTGGTGGTTTCTTCCGAGACGCCCTTCCAGTCGCGCACGACGGTGTGCCAGAAGCCCGGACGCTCGGCATGCACGCGCTTGAGCAGGTTCTTGATCACCTGTTCTTCGTGGTTGCCCGACGGGGTGTTGACCCAGCCGTCGCCGTTTTCGAGCTCATAGCCCTTGTGGATCAGCAGGGTGACGTCGCCGCCGTCGTCCACGACCAGCTGCGGACCGAGGTGCTTGTCGCTGCCGTTGCCCGGGAAGGTCAGCGCTTCCAGGGTGCAGTCCCAATACTCTTCCAGCGACTCGCCCTTCCAGGCGAACACCGGGGTGCCGCTGGCGGCGATCGCCGCGGCGGCGTGGTCCTGGGTCGAGAAGATGTTGCACGAGGCCCAGCGCACGTCGGCGCCGAGGTCGCGCAGGGTCTCGATCAGGACCGCGGTCTGAATGGTCATGTGCAACGAGCCGGTCACGCGCACGCCCTTGAGCGACTGGGCGACGGCGTACTTCTTGCGGATCGACATCAGGCCCGGCATTTCGTGCTCGGCGATGTCGATTTCCTTGCGGCCCCAATCGGCCAGGGAAATGTCGGCGACCTTGTAATCGCCTTCGGTCGAGAAGGTCTTGGGTACTGCGTTCATTGGGAGGAGCTCCAGTTCTTTGGGGAGCCGGCGGGATGCCGGGTCCGGCGAGCCTCGGCGGGGAACACCGATGGACTCAAACCGGGCGCCGTTGGGACCTGCACCTCGCCGAGCCTGGCCGTGGCGTTCACGGTCGCAGCGCCCCTCGGCGGGTTGAGCGGACAGTATATCGCGGCGCCCGTGGCGGTCGCACGACACGGGCCGCGCCGGCGCGCTGAATCCGCCCGGGAAGCCCGCGCCGGGCCGCCCTTCGCACGCGCCAAGGCCCGCGCCGGCAATGGCTTTGCACGGTCTGCCGGCACGGGCGCATCCACTGCCGCCGGGCCTGCGGGCGGCCCCAATGGCATACGCCGGCGGTCGCGGCCGCGGGCTAAGCTCGGGCGGGCGCTGCGCACGCCCAGCAGCGCCCGGCGGCCGCGCCGGCCGCCGGGCGGGGCCGCAGCCGACGTTCATTCTTTGAGGATCGCATCGACATGAAATCCAACGCGCGACGTTCCGGCCGCGACGGCCTGCTTCCGCCCAGCCGCCGCCGCAGCGGCCTGCTGCTGAGCCTGCTGGCGCCGGCCCTGGCGCTGGCGCTGCTGACGCCGGATGCGTCCGCGCGCACCGCCAAGCCTGCCGCCGCGCCCGCGCCGCAGGCGATGGCCGACGGCTACCAATTGCCGCCCAAGCCGCTGCAGGCCATCGTCGATGCGCCGCGTCCGCCGACGATGTTCCTCAGCCCGCGCCGCGACACCGTGGCGATGGTGCAAACGCCGTCGCTGCCGGGCATCGCCGTGGTCGCGCAGCCCGAACTCAAGCTCGCCGGCCTGCGCATCCACCCGCGCGTGCACGCGCAAAGCCGCTTCAGCTTCGGCGCCGGACTGAGCCTGCTCGATGTCGACAGCGGCAAGCGCCTGGAGATCGAAGGATTGCCCTCGCCGCTATCGCTGGCGACCCTGCAGTGGTCGCCCGATCAACGCTGGATCGCCTTCAACCGCGTCGATGCCGCCAGCGGTGCCAACGAGTTGTGGCTGGTCGAGCGCGAAACCCGCCACGCCCGCAAGCTGGTGTCCGGACTCAACACCGTCGTCGGCAACGGCTACGCCTGGATGCCCGACAGCCGCCGCCTGCTGATCCAGTTGCAACCGCAGGAGCAGGGCGAGCCGCCCGCCGGCGACGCCGCTCCGACCGGCCCGGCCGCGCAGGAAACCCAGGCCAGCCAGACCGTGCGCCAGATCCGCACCTACCAGGATCTGCTGCGCAACGAAAACGATGCGCGCGTGTTCGAGTACTACCTGCGTTCGCAGTTGGCCACCGTCGATCTGACCGGTCAGGTCGCCAAGGCCGGATTGCCCGCGTTGTACACCGAAGCCGCGCCGTCGCCGGACGGCCGCCACGTGCTGGCGATCAAACTGGAGCGCCCGTTCTCGTACCAGGTGCCGGCGTCGATGTTCGCCCACCGCATCGAAGTGCTGAGCCCCGACGGCAAGTTCGAACACGAAATCGCCCGCGTGCCCTTGATCGACGGCTTGCCCACCGGCAACGATGCGGTGCCGGTCGGCGTGCGCGACATCGACTGGCGCAGCGACGCGCCGGCGACCCTGGTCTGGGCCGAAGCCCAGGACGGCGGCGATCCGTCGCGCGCGGCCGACGTCCGCGACGCGGTGTTGATGCAGGCCGCGCCGTTCGAAAATCCGCCGCAGACCATCGCGCGCCTGAGCTCGCGCTTCGAACGCGCGCGCTGGAGCGACGGCGATCTGGCGCTGGTCGACGAGTTCTGGTGGAAGACGCGCAAGACCAAGCAGTGGCGGATCGCTCCGGATCACGGCGACCGCGAGCCGGAGCTGGTGTTCGAAGGCTCCAGCGAAGACCGCTACAACGCGCCGGGCGACCCGCTGATGCAGCGTGACGCGAACGGCTTCGAGCGCCTGCTGCGATCGGCCGACGGCGCCAGCCTGTACTACGCCGGCGACGGCGCATCGAGCCAGGGCGATCGCCCGTTCGTCGATCGCCTGAATCTGGCCGACAAGCAGAAAACCCGCTTGTTCCACTCGCAGGCGCCGTACTACGAAAAGCCGTTGATGCTGATCGACGACGCCGGCACGCGCCTGCTGACGATGCGCGAGTCGCCGACCGAACCGGCCAACCTCAACCTGCGCGATCTGAGCCAGGCCGACGCCAAGCCGCGCGCGCTGACTCAGTTCCCGCATCCGACCCCGCAGCTGCGCGATATCAAGAAAGAGCAGATCCGCTACAAGCGCAGCGACGGCGTCGAGCTGACCGCCAACCTGTACCTGCCGCCCAACTACGACGCCAAGCGCGACGGCCCGCTGCCGATGCTGATGTACGCGTATCCGGCCGAATTCAAATCCGCCGACGCGGCCAGCCAGGTCACCGGCTCGCCTTATCGCTTCAACGCGGTGAGTTACTGGGGGCCGCTGCCGTATCTGGCGATGGGTTATGCCGTGCTCGACAACCCGTCGATGCCGATCGTCGGCGAAGGCGATCGCGAGCCCAACGACACCTACATCCAGCAGCTCACCGCCGACGCGCAGGCGGCGATCGACGAAGTGGTGCGCCGCGGCGTCGCCGACCGTAACCGCATCGCCATCGGCGGCCATTCCTACGGTGCGTTCATGACCGCCAACCTGCTCGCGCACACGCGCCTGTTCAAGGCCGGCATCGCCCGCAGCGGCGCCTACAACCGCACGCTGACGCCGTTCGGCTTCCAGTCCGAGGAACGCAACTACTGGCAGGCGCAGACCACCTACGAGGCGATGTCGCCGTTCAACTTCGCCAACCAGATCAAGGACCCGCTGCTGCTGATTCACGGCGAGCAGGACAACAACTCCGGCACCTTCCCGATCCAGAGCGAGCGCCTGTTCGCCGCGATCAAGGGCCTGGGCGGCAAGGCCCGGCTGGTGATGCTGCCCAACGAAGCCCACGCCTATCGCGCGCGCGAATCGATCATGCAGTTGCTGGCCGAGACCAACCGTTGGCTGGATCTGTATGTGAAGAACGCCAAGCCGGAAGCGCCGGCCCCGGCCAGGAGCGCATCGCCCGCGGCGAAATAATCCTGATGGCCGCGCAGCGCGTTCGCGCTGCGCGGCCGAGACGGCTATCGGCGAGCCTCGCGCCGCGTCAACGCGCCTGCCGCCGCGGCGCGCGCAGCAGCGTGCGCAAGCCGGCGAGGATCGCGAGCAGCGCGCCTGCGAAGATCAGCAGCCAACCGATCGGCAGCAGAGCGAAGGGCTCGTGCAGGAAGCCTTGTTCGTCGATGGTCGAGCCGATCGAACCGAACGCGAGCAAACAGCCGCCGCCCAATGCGAGCAGCGCGAGCGACAGCGTGGACAGCGAAAATAAACGGATCATTGCGGGTTCCTGCGAGTGGGGACGTCGGATCGCGGCGAGGTCGGTGCGCAATGCGGCGACATCGGCATCGCGATGCCTCGCAGGTTGGGCGGCGCTTGTGGGCTGGGGATGAAGCCAGAGTGAGGCGAAGCGGCGTTGGTTCATGCGCGTCGCAGCGGCGCGACCAATTCGTAACGGCGGGACGACGGGCCCGCGGCACCGACATAGCGGGAGAGCAAGGCCGTCATCGAACGGCGATGACGCCTTATCGACTCAGCCGCGAACAAAAAACAGCTTTCGTGACTGTTTTTTTACAGCGATGTTGCTCTCGCGAAACGAATCGAACATTCGCAACTGTGACGTCGCACCTGAGATTCGAATTATGACAGCCACGACCTAGGGCCGCTCCCAGGTTTGACGATGGGCCGCGCTTCCTAGACTGCGCGCAACTCATCCCCCCGAGGCTTTTCCTATGAACATGCCCGCAATCGATGGCGGCGGCGGTCCGGTCTATCAGCCGCAGACGCAGCCGAGCACGTACAAAGTCGGTTACAACGAAACCGTCGCCGAGATCGCGGACAAGTTCGGCATCACGCCGCAGGCGCTGCGCGAGGCCAATCCGCAGCTGTTCAGCGACAAGGCGCGGCGCGACGAAGCCAGGATGATCGGCCAGACCGATCCGATCTTCCACGGCGACGACCTCAATATTCCGGCCGCGCCGCAGAGCGTCACGCACGATCCGATGTCGAGCCCGTACAAGGCGACCCACGGCGCGCCGACCAGCGAGTACAGCGCCGGCAACGCCAACGGCAACATCACCTGGAATCCGGGCGCGGGCAGCGTCAAGCTCACCGGCAAGCTCGAACACACGCCCGCCGGGCAAGACGGCAACAAGGTCCAGTTCAAGGTGAAAGCCGAGGGCGAACTGGCCATGTCGATCGCGAACAAGAACGGCAACACCGAGATCCAGGTCACCGGCGCCGAGGTCACCTTGCTCAACGCCAAGGGCGGCGTCGGCGGCAAGAACGCGATCGAAGGCGAGGCCAGCAGCGGCGAAGGTTTCCGTGCCCGCTACAAGGTGATCCTGCCCGGCGAAAACCAGAACCCGGCTACAGCCGCGACGATCAACCCGTTCGATCCGACCACGATCCCGAAGGGCGCGACGGTGATCATGGACGGGCAGGATTATCAGCAGACCGAACTGGCCGGTTCCTTCCGCCACATCGGCTTCGAAACCAAGATCAAGGACGGCGAGGGCGTGAGCTACTCGGTGACCAAGGTCGATGACACCCATGTGCAGGTGATGAGCGGGCCGAACAAAGCCTTCGAGGCCTTCAACGGCGCGGGCTTGCGCTTCGACAAGGGCTCGGTGATGCTCGGCCGCCAGGACAATCTGGGCGAGTCGAACGTGCGCACCGCGACGTTCGATCTGGCCAATCCCGACGGTCAGGCCGCCTATGCGCATTTCAACGCCACCGGCGAAGTCGCGCACCAGACGCCGGGCGTGAGCGATGTGGCCTCGATCGAACGCTTCGACTTCTCCTCGCAGGGCCGCCTGCAAGCCAAGATCAAGCCGTTCGGCAGCGCCGAGTTCAAGGCCGACATCGCGCTGAACTCGCCCAACACCGGCACCTTCACCCAGACCACCTACCCCGACGGCTCGGTGGCGCTGACCAGTCAGGTCAAGTACGGCGACAACGTGCCGCTCAACCTCACCCAGCGTTTCGATGCGCAGGGCACCGAGATCCTGTCCGAGCGCACCTACGAGTTTACCGTCAACACCGGCGGCGCCAACGGCGCCAACGTAGCCAAGATGCTCAACTGGGCCGCCAGCGGCGGCGCCAGTCAGGACGGCGCGATCCACGCCAACCAGACCGTCAAGCTGACCTTCACCGAAGCGCAGATGAGCGCCCTGAACCGCCAGGCCGACAAGGCCGGCGACACGCTCGGCGGCATGAGCCAGCCTTCGCTGATGGCGCACGACTACGACGGCAACTCGGTCAGCAACTATCAGTTCTCGGTGTCGATGGCGCGCAACCTCAACCAGAACGACTACGGCTTCGCCAAGGGCCTGTTCGAGATTTCCGACGGCGCCGACGGCAATATCGCGAAGCGCAATTACGAGCGCATCGATATGGACGTGAAGACCTCCTGAGCGATCGGTTTCGCTCACCCGGGCTCGCCGCCGCTCGCGCGGTGAAGGAAAAAGGCCGCTGCTGCGGCCTTTTTCCGTGTTGGTGTTGAGGCTCGCGAATCGTCGCCGGATTACAGGCGCGATCGCGTTGCGAATTCCACTTCAACACACGAGGGCAGGATGACCAACAAGGTCAAGGTCGGCATAGACGAATGGTTGGCGGGCGATGCGGGTCGGGTCAGCCTGATGACCGATGGTTTGAACGGTTGTGTCGCGGTGGCGCTGGCGGGCAACGGCAAGGTCGCGCTGTCGCACGTGTCTTCGGACTGCGACAGCGAAGAGCAATGGGCGAAGTACAAGCCCAAGCTCGACAGCGCGCTGGAGGCCTCGGGCCTGGGCACGTTGAGCGGACAGTCGGCGGTGTTGGTCTGCAAGCAGGGCGGCGACGCGACCGGTAAGGAAGCGTTCTTGCCCGGCAAGCTCAAGGCTTGGCTCGAGAGCAAGGGCATGAATGTGGAGGTTCACCAGGACGCAGGTTGTTCCATCGCCGCGGCCGGCTGCGGCTTGAAGAAGTACGCGAACGGCGACGACTATAGCTACGGCTATCAGAACTCGATGACGCCGGGCGTGGAGTTGTCGCACGACGGTCGTTTGATCAGCCCCATGCCCGCTGGCGAAAAGAAACCGTTGCCGGTGGACCTCGCCTACCGTGGCGCCAATCTGGACGCCGCGCCTACCGCCGAGCGGGCCGCGCATCCGCAGCACGCGTTGTACGAGCAGATACTCAGCAAGATTCCGCCCGAACGGGTCAATGAAGAAAGCGCGGAAGACCTGAAGTATTCCGAACACGCCCGCAACCTGGCCGCGGCGCTGACGGTGGAATGCGTGCGCAATGGAATCGGTTCGGTGGATCGCCTGGCGTTTTCGGGCGAAGGCGCCTACACCCGGGCCTTCGCCGTCAACGGCAGCGCCGAGCGGCCCGAGCTGATGCGCCAGGTCAGCGTCGATCTGAACGCTACCTTGGACAAATCGATGGCCGCGCTGAGCGGCGAAGCCCTCCGGCTGCATAACGAGCGGGTGCAGCAGGCCGCGCAGACGCCGACGCTCACACCGACCGTGGAGGTGGCGACCTCGAGCAAGACGATGTAGGCGGACGAACGCTGTCGGGCGGGCGCGATATCGCATCGCGCGCCCCGCAAAAGAAAACGGAGCGCCGAAGCGCTCCGTTTTCGTCGATCGGGCAGAGCCGGGCGGCTTACTTCTTCAGCCCGGCATCCTTGCGCAGCTCGTCGGCCTTGTCGGTCTTTTCCCACGAGAACGCGGTCGCCGTGTGCTTCTTGCCGGCGGCGTCGACGTAGCTGACTTCCTTCGGCTTGCGGCCGAAGTGGCCGTAGGCGGCGGTCAGCTGGTACACCGGGTGGATCAGGTCGAGCATCTTCACGATGCCGTACGGGCGCAGGTCGAAGTGCTTGCGGATCAGCTTCTCGATCTTGTCGTCGCTGATCTTGCCGGTGCCGAAGGTGGTGACCGAGATCGAGGTCGGCTCGGCCACGCCGATGGCGTAGGAGACCTGCACTTCGCACTTGTCGGCCAGGCCCGCGGCGACGATGTTCTTGGCCACGTAGCGCGCGGCGTAAGCGGCCGAACGATCGACCTTGGACGGATCCTTGCCCGAGAACGCGCCGCCGCCGTGACGGGCCATGCCGCCGTAGCTGTCGACGATGATCTTGCGGCCGGTCAGGCCGCAGTCGCCGACCGGGCCGCCGATCACGAAGATGCCGGTCGGGTTGATGTGCACCTTGTTCTTGGGCAGCTTGTCCAGCCACGCCTTGGGCAGCACCGGCTTGAGGATGTGCTCGTACACGCCCTCGACCAGATCCTTCTGCTTGATGCCCGGATCGTGCTGGGTGGACAGAACCACCGCGTCGAGGCCGGCGACCTTGTGCTCGGCGTCGTAGCGCAGGGTGACCTGCGACTTCGCGTCCGGACGCAGCCAGGGCAGCTTGGAGTTCTTCTGCTTGCGGATCTTGGCCTGCTGCTCGACCAGGCGGTGCGAGTAGTAGATCGGCGCCGGCATGTATTCCGGCGCTTCGTTGCAGGCGTAGCCGAACATCAGGCCCTGGTCGCCCGCGCCTTGTTCTTCCGGCTTCTTGCGATCCACGCCGGCGGCGATGTCCGGCGACTGCTTGCCGAGCATGTTGATGATCGCGCAGGTGTGGCCGTCGAAGCCGACGTTGGAATTGTTGTAGCCGATCTCGTTGATGACCTTGCGGGCCAGGCCTTCGATATCGACCCACGCGCTGGTGGTCACTTCGCCGGCGACGATGGCCGCGCCGGTCTTGACCAAGGTTTCGCAGGCCACGCGCGCGCGCTTGTCCTGGGCCAGGATGGCGTCGAGGACGGCGTCGGAAATCTGGTCGGCGATCTTGTCCGGATGGCCTTCGGATACGGACTCGGAAGTGAACAGGTAGCTGGACATCGGTCGAATATCCTTCGATTCGGATAAAAAGATGGCCGCCTATGATACAGGCTCGGCCGGGAGCGCGCATTGTGCCGTGCCTCGGGGTTGTCCGGGCGTTAAGCGGTCCCTGAACGCCTGACCGGATTGGGCCTTTGGGGGGAGGCTGGATGCGGTGGCGCATGGGAAGCTGTCCGGGCATGCCAGGAAGGCGCGTCGATTGGCGTTTTTGTCCTTCCAGGCTGCGTTGTTCAGGCCGGGTCAGGGCTGTCATGGGACTGACCCGAAACCGCCATGTGGCTGTCGCCGCGCCCGCTCAGGCTGCGCGGCATACCGCCGCCCTTGATGCGACGACACCGATGCTGCACTTCGAACGCCGACTGGAAGAACGCTTCCCCCAATGGTTCCGTGGTCGCCGGGCCGTGCTGACCCGACCCTTGATCCGGACCATCGGGCGTTGGTCGAAATTCGACCACATCGACCAATTCCTGGCCGAGACCACCCACCTCAAGGATTTCGCCTTCGTCAGCGCCTCGCTGGACTTCGTCCAGGCGCGTTACCTGGTGGAGCCGGCCGAGCTGCAGCGCATTCCGCGCAGCGGCCGGCTGCTGATCGTGGCCAATCATCCCTCCGGCGCGGTCGATGCGCTGGCCCTGCTCGACGCGGTCGGGCAGGTGCGCCGCGACGTCAAGATCGTCGCCAACGATCTGCTGCTGGCGCTGGACGGGCTGCAGGGCCTGCTGCTGCCGGTGCGCATCCTCGGCGGCCGGCCCAGCGCCGAGAGCCTGCACGCCATCGAGGCGGCGCTCAACGAAGAACAATGCGTGATCGTGTTCCCGGCCGGCGAAGTCGCCCGCCTGGGCCTGCGCGGGGTCACCGACGGGCGCTGGCAGCGCGGCTTCCTGCGCTTCGCCCGCCGCACCGATGCGCCGGTGCTGCCGGTGCGGATCGAGGCGCGCAATTCGGCGCTGTTCTACGGCGCCTCGGCCCTGTTCAAGCCGGTCGGCACGGCCTTGCTGGCGCGCGAGATGTTCGCCCGCCGCGCGCGCCGCATCGCCCTGCGCATCGGCCGCCCGCTGCATCTGCCGGCCGACGGCAACCCCAACCAGTTGCTGCGCGAGGTGCGCTCGGAGCTGCATGCGATCGGCACGCCGCGCGAGCGCGCCGCGCCGGTCGGGCCCGAGCCGCTGATCGACCCGGTCGATCCGGTCCAGGTCCGCGCCGGCGTGGAGGCCATGGAATCGTTGGGCCAGACCACCGACGGCAAGCAGATCCGGGTCGGCACCCTGCGCCCGGGCGCGCCGCTGCTGCGCGAGATCGGCCGCCTGCGCGAGCTGACTTTCCGCGCGGTCGGCGAGGGCACCGGCCAGCGCCTGGACGTGGACATCTACGACAGCTGGTACGAGCACATCGTGCTGTGGGACGAGGCCGAGCAGAAGATCGCCGGCGCCTACCGCATCGCCCGCGGCAACCGCGTGCTGGCCGAGCGCGGCCTGGCCGGGCTCTACACCGCGTCCTTGTTCCGCTACGCCGACGACGCGGTGCCGCGCCTGGCCCAGGGCATGGAACTGGGCCGCAGCTTCGTCGCGCCGGAATACTGGAACAGCCGCAGCATCGATTATCTGTGGCAGGGCATCGGCGCCTATCTGCTGCGCAATCAGGGCGTGCGTTATCTGTTCGGGCCGGTGTCGATCAGCGCCGCGCTGCCGCCGGACGCGCGCGAGCAGATCGTCGCCTACTACGCGCGCTACTACGGCAACCTGGATTCGGAAGCGTTCTCCAAGCAGCCGTTCGTGTATCGCGCCGCGCCGCCGAAGTTCGACGAACTCGACGCCGCCACCGCGTTCCGCGTGCTCAAGAACAATCTCGATGCGCTCGGCACCAGCGTGCCGATGCTCTACAAGCAGTACACCGACCTGTGCGAACCCGGCGGTGCGCGCTTCCTCGCCTTCGGCGTGGATCCGGCGTTCAGCGACGCGGTCGATGGCCTGATCGAAGTGGACCTGCAGTTGCTGCGCCCGAAGAAGCGCGAGCGCTATCTCAGCGCCGCCTCGCAGCGCGCCGAAGCCAACGCGCAATCGGACGCCGCCGTAGACACCTGACCCCGCCGCCAACGAGAACGTGTCATGAGTCCTGCCTCGATCACTCAGTTAACGGTACGTCGTCGAGCAGTATTCGTTTCGGATGTGCATTTGGGGTCCAAGCATTGCCACGCTGCGGAGTTTGCTGATTTTCTGCAGAATCTGCGTTGCGATCGCTTGTATTTGGTCGGCGACATCGTCGATCTGTGGTGGATGGCGCAGCGGCGCGCGGCCTGGGGCGCGGCGCAGTACCGGGTGGTCGAGGCGCTGCACGCGCTGGTCCGCGCCGGTACCGAGTTGATCTACGTGCCGGGCAACCACGACCGCTCGGTGCGCCGCTTCTGCGGCCTGGTGCTGCCGCGCATGCAGGTGCGCCGGCGCGCGATCCACCTCACCGCCGACGGCCGCCGCCTGCTGGTCACCCACGGCGACGACTACGACACCGTGACCCAGTTCGGCGGCATGCAGGAGAAGTTCGGCGACTGGCTGTACGACCGCATCCTCACCAGCAACCAGCTGACCAACCGGGTGCGCCGCCGTTTCGGCTTGCGCTACTGGTCGCTGGCCGATTTCCTGAAACGCCAGAGCGGCGCGGCCGAGCGCTACATCTCGCGTTTCGTCCAGGCCGGCTTGAGCGATGCGAAGCAGCGCGGCCTGGACGGCATCGTCTGCGGCCATATCCACCGCGCGGCGCTGTTCGAACGCGACGGGTGCGTGTACGCCAACGATGGCGACTGGGTCGAAAGCCTGACGGCGCTGGCGGAAGATCCCGATGGCACCTTGCGCCTTCTGGCGCATACCGGCGAGACCTTGGCGATGCTGCCGGCGCGGCCGTTGCGGATGGCGGCGGCGGAGTTGCCGCATGCGGCTTGAGTGGGTTGGCTAAGGCGTTGCGGCTGAGCTAAGCGGGACCTGGACGTCTTCAAGTCTTCAGCGCCATCTCTCCAGGCCGTCATTCCCGCGAAGGCGGGAATCCAGTGCCTTTCGTGCGAGAGCGTTTGAAGTCACTGGATTCCCGCCTTCGCGGGAATGACGGCCTGGGGAGGGCCGCGGTTTTCTGGACGACGTGAAACTCAGGCGAGGCACCGAACCGCTTCGCACCACGCCACACCAGATCGCATCGAACCGCACCGATCAGTGGCCTGCAACCACCCCGCACCCCGCACCCCACTCAACCGCCCCCAATCGCCCGCCGCAACGCCGCCCTGGCCAGCAACCGCGTCGAATCCAGCGTAGGCAGCGACGAATTCGCATCGTCGATGATCAACGGAATCTCGGTGCACCCAAGCACCACCGCATCGCAGCCCTGCGCCTTCAGGCCGTCGATCGCCTGCTGGAAGTACGCCACCGTCTCCGGCTTGAACTCGCCGTACACCAGTTCGTCCATGATCAGCCGCCCGATCCGCTCGCGCTGCTCCGCCGGCGGCCGCACGAATTCCAGGCCGCGCGCGCCGAGCTTGTCCGGATACACCGCGCTGTCGACCAGCCATTGCGTGCCGGTGAGGCCGATGCGGCGAAACCCGCGCTCCACCGCCGCCTGCGCTACCACTTCGGCGATATGCAGCCACGGCAGCGGCGAGCGCGGCAGCACGTAGTCCATGGCCTGATGAATGGTGTTGTCCGGACAGATCAGGAACTGCGCGCCGGCCGCGGCGAGCTTGCGCGCCGAAGACAGCATCAACTCGCCGACGCCGTCGATATCGCCGCGATCCAGGCACACCACGTAGTCGGCCAGCGAATGCGTATGCAGCGCGATCTGCGGATGCGCATGCGGCCCGAGCAGACGCGCGCCTTCGCTGCAGATGGTCCGATAACACAAGGCGGCGCCTTCGGCCGAACAGGCGACGATGCCGATGGAAGCGGGATCGGACATGGGGGCTCCTGAAAGTGGGAACGTGGATTCGCGTGCACGGCCATTTTGCCGAAATCCTTCGTGGGAGGCGGCACAAGTCGCGACCGCGGGGGCTCGTTTACGCGGCCGCTGCGATGTCGCTGTCGCGGCTTGCGCCGTTCCGACACGAAGGAAATCAAGGGAATCGCCGCGAAAAACGAAAAACAAACGCCCGTTTCGAGCCGCCCCGGTAGCATTCGCGGATGGATTCACTGACCCAGATCGTGCTCGGCGCCGCGCTGAGCGCCGCCATCGCCCCTGCCGGACATCGCCGCGCGGCCCTGCTCGCGGGGGCGGCGCTGGGCACCTTGCCCGATCTCGACGTCATCCCCGTCAACCTGCTGACCGACGATCCGGTCGCGCGCATGACCTGGCATCGCAGCCTCAGCCATTCGC
This sequence comes from Lysobacter gummosus, assembly GCF_001442805.1. NCBI lineage: Bacteria > Pseudomonadati > Pseudomonadota > Gammaproteobacteria > Lysobacterales > Lysobacteraceae > Lysobacter > Lysobacter gummosus. The sequence continues at coordinate 1,202,819 of NZ_CP011131.1, forward strand.
TGCTGGTGCTGCCGTTCGTGGCCTGGGCGATCTGGGGCTGGTGCCGCGCGCGCGGCGGGCGTGTCGCGCAATCGCCGACGCGCTGGTTCTGGGCGATGCAGGCGGCGCTGCTGACGCATCCGGTGCTCGACGCGTTCACCGTCTACGGCACCCAGTTGCTGTGGCCGTTGCCGCTCAAGCCGGTGATGTGGTCGAGCATCTTCATCATCGATCCGCTGTACACGGTGTGGTTGCTGATCGCCTGCATCTGGGCCTGGTTCGCGCGCGAGCGCCGCTCGGCGCAGCCGGCGCTGGTGCTCGGGCTGGCCTTGAGCTCGCTGTACATGGGCGGCTCGCTGTGGGCCAAGCACCGGGTAGAGCACGACGCCGAACAGGCGCTGGCCAGGCTGGGCCTGGAGAACGCGCCGCGTTTCTCCACGCCGATGCCGTTCAACACCTTGTTGTGGCGGGTGGTGGCGATGACGCCGGGCGGCTTCGTCGAGGGCGAGCGTTCTCTGGTCGCCGATCGCGGGCCGATGCAGTTCCGCGTCTATGCCTCCGACGCGCCGGCCTACAGCCAGGTCAGCGGATATCCCGCCGTGCACCGGTTGCAGTGGTTCAACCACGGCTTCATGAAAGCCGAAGAACAGGGCGGGCGCCTGCTGCTCAGCGATCTGCGCATGGGCGCGGAACCCGACTACAGCTTCCGCTTCGCTGTGGCCGAGCGCGACGGCGAATCCTGGCGCGAGATCGAGCCGGAGCAACTGCAGTGGCCCTGGGAAGCGGCGGACAAGCTGCCGGCGATGTGGACGCGGATCTGGAGCGAGCCGGCGATCGCCGCCGATACCGCCATGGACGCGCATCGGCTGCAGCATGCGACCGCGATGCGCGCGCCGGCTCACAGCGATGCGTTGAAGTGAGCTGAGCCGCGTTGTTCAGCGCCTCGTTCGGCCGTTCGGATCGGGCACGGCCTGCATGCATCCGCCTAGCGGCTCGTGCTATCGGCGGGGATTCAAAATTGCATAATCCGAACGCTGCGGCATTGCGCGCGCAAACAGGCTATGGCCTGATGCCTGCGCAGCGGCGGGGCGTCGCGGCAACGCACGTCAGAGACTTCCGAGGTACACCATGCATCACCTTCTGCACCGGCTCGCGCTGGCCGCGATCCTGGTCGCGGCGCTGGCCGGCGGCGGTTGCGCGACCTTCGCGCGCGGCTCCACCCAGGCCCTGACCATCGACAGCCTGCCGGGTGGGGCGACCGTGTCGCTGTCCAACGGCGAGCGCTGCTCGACGCCGTGCACGCTCAAACTCAAGCGCAAGCATCCTGTGGCGGTGGAGCTGTGCAAGCCCGGTTACCGGCAGGCGACGGCGCAGGTGCGCAGCAAAGTGGGCAGCGGCGGCGCGGCCGGGCTGGCCGGCAATCTGCTGATCGGCGGATTGGTCGGTGCTGGCGTTGACGCGGCCACCGGCGCGGCCAAGGATCTGAATCCCAACGTGGTCGCCGTGTTGTTGCTCGAAGAGGCGCCCGGCTGCAGGGTGCCGCAGTTTCCGGCTGTGCCCGAGCACGGGCAGACGCCGGACGAGTACGCCAAAGAGAAGAGCAAGCACAAGAAATAAGCGAGGGCGCCCAAGGCCGCCGCTCGCAACTCAGGCCGCGGCCGACAGCTCCGGCGTCACCCCGGCGACCAGCGCGTCGAAGTAATCGCGCGTCAATCGCAGTTGCAATTCCGCCGAATCGGCGCGATTGACCACCGCGCGGAACGCCGCGTTCTCGGGGCGATCCTTCGCGTACCAGCCCAGGTGCTTGCGCGCGATGCGCACGCCCGACAGTTCGCCGTAGAACGCGTGCAGATGCTGCAGGTGGCCCAGCAGGATGTCGCGCACCTCGCTCAGCGATGGCGGCGGCAGCTCTTCGCCGTGGGCCAGGAAATGCGCGATCTCGCGGAAAATCCACGGCCGGCCCTGCGCCGCGCGCCCGACCATGACCGCATCGCAACCGGTCTGGGCGAGCACGAAGGCGGCCTTGCGCGGGCCGTCCACGTCGCCGTTGGCGATCACCGGAATCGACAGTTGCGCCTTGATCGCGGCGATGGTGTCGTACTCGGCGGTGCCGGTGTATTGCTGGTCGCGGGTGCGGCCGTGCACCGCCAGCGCCTGGATGCCGGCGTCCTGGGCGATGCGGGCGATGAGGGGCGCGTTGCGCTGGTCGTGATCCCAGCCGGTGCGGATCTTCAAGGTGACCGGAACCTCGACCGCCTTGACCACCGCTTCCAGGATGCGCGCGACCAGGCCTTCGTCGCGCATCAGCGCCGAACCGGCCCAGGCATTGCAGACTTTCTTCGCCGGGCAGCCCATGTTGATGTCGATGATCTGCGCGCCGTGATCGACGTTGTAGCGCGCCGCGTCGGCCATGATCTGCGGCACCGTGCCGGCGATCTGCACGCTGACCGGGTCCGGCTCGCCGTCGTGGTCCATGCGGTGGCGCGACTTGGCCGTGCTCCAGAAGCGCGGATCGCTGGTGGTCATCTCCGATACGCACAGCCCGGCGCCCAGGCGCTTGCACAGCACCCGGAACGGCTTGTCGGTGACCCCGGCCATGGGCGCGAGGATCACGCGCGGGGCGAGGGAATAAGGGCCGATGCGCATGGCGGCATTGTAAGCCACGCCGCGGCGGGCGGTTTTCGGGCGACAGCAAGCCGGGCCCGGGCCGTATCCGCTCGGGTATTCAGATGTCGATCGGAACGCTGAGCCCCGAGGTATCGGACGGCGCGACCGCGGAACCCGTCCGCGGCCGCGCCGGCAAACTCAGCCGCCGCTCTTGTCTTCGACGGTAGCGCTCGGACCGTTCAGCTTCACCGACGCGATGCCGCCGTCGCGGGCCGCTTCGCTGTTGTACATCTCGCTGGTGCCGATGACCTGGTGGTTGGCGGCCTTGAGCACGAAGTAGGGCTTCTGGTTCGTTGAGGTCTTGCGCTCGTAGCGCGCGTCGTTCGGGCTGTTGGTGCGCACCGACTCGATGCCGTTCTCGCACGAGGCGTGGGTCGTGTAGCTCTCGCTGCTCAGAATGGTCTCGCCGTTGCCGGCCTTGAGCACAAAATGGAATTGCCCGTTGCCTTGCTTGCTGATGACGTACTTGCCGGCCATATTCATTCCCTCGTTGAACCGCGTTTAGCGGAGATGTGACTTCCGGTTACACGTGGAGAGAACGTATTCGTGAACCCGGACCGGCCTGCCGGGAATGTCGCGCCGATGAACGGGAAGGGGGGTGGCTGCGGCGGGGCTTCGGCGCGGACACCTTCTTACGAGATAGCCGGAATCGAGCCTGGAGCGTCTGGGCCCAGCCCCTGGTAACGATCAGCGCCCGCGGCGCCGCCGCCAGAACAAGAACCCGGTGACCAGCAGGAACCCCGGCAGCAGCCCGGTCAGCGCGATCAGCGTCTGCCAGGCGCTGCCGCCGACGAAACCGCCGTGCAGCGGATAGATCGCATCGAAGGCGCGCACGCCGCGATCCTGCGCGGTGGCGTCCAGCGTGCCGATCACATCGCCGCGATACGGGTCGATCCAGACCATGCTGCGTCCGACCGGATGCCATTCGCCGACCGCGCGCGCACGCAGTGCTATCAGGCCGCTGCCGGGTTTGGGCAGGCTGATGCGGCGCAACTGCGCGCCGGGCAGGCCGGCGCGCTTTGCTGTCGCCGCTTCGGCCGCGCGCAGCACGCCGCCCCAGTCGATCGGAGCGTCGCGCGCGGCGAGTTTCGGCGGCTTGGGAGCCGGCGTGCTGTCGCCGAACGCGGTGCTGAGCGCGCCGCGGGCGACATCGTCGTAGATCATCGACACGCCGGTCAGCACCGCGAGCAAGGTCAACGGCAGCAGCCACAGGCCGATGCCGCGATGCCAGCTGAACCAGCGCCGCGTCGGCGGCCCGCGATACCACTTCAGGCTGGCCGCCAGCGCCGACCAGCGCGGCCACCACAGATACAGGCCGCTGAGCAGCATGAACAAAGCGATGATGCCGACCACGCCGAGCACCGCCTCGCCGGTCTTGCCCGACAGCAGATGGATGTGCAGATCGCGCAGCCACAGGACCAGATCGTTGTCGGTATTGCGGGTCAGCAGCAACTCGCCGCTGGCCGGATCGAAATAGCGGCGTTCGTTATCCGGAAAATAGCCTTGCCAGACCGGAAACTGCGGCGAAGGCAGATCCAGCGAACTCATGCCCTGCGTTTGCCAATGGCCGACGATGCGGGCCAGCGCGCGGCTGCGTTGCTCCGGCGTGGTCGCAGCAGAGCGCTGCAATTGCGGGTACGCCCACAGCGCCAGCTCGCGCTGGAACGCCAGCACGGTGCCGGCCAGCGCGACGATCGCGAATACCGTGCCGGCGCTGAGTCCCAGCCACAGATGCAGCCATTTCAAGGCCGAGCGCAGGCACGGCTTGGGTCGTTGCGATGCCTGGCTCGCGCTCATGCTGGGCGATGGGTTCGTGTGGGCGGGTTAGAAGCGATGCGACCAGCTCGCGCTCAACACCCGGCCGCGGCCGGCGACATAGGTGTCGTTGCGCGGCGTGCTCTGCGAGTAGTAGGTCACGTACTGCTCGTCGAACAGGTTCTCCACCCCCACGCTCAACTGGCCCAGCGGCAGCTTGAAGCGCGCCTGCAGGTCCACGGTGGTGTAGCCGTCGGTGCTGGCCACGCGCACGCCCTTGAGGTCGAAATCGCGATCGAGCGCGCGGCTGCCTTGCAGGCGGGTGGAGACGGTGTCGCTCCAGGTCTGGTCCCAGAACGCGGTGATGCGGTCGGGGCTGATGTTGATGCCCGGCAGGTCGCTGTCGACGCGGTCGTCGCCGTCGCTGTCGTAGCGGCCGTTGGCTTGCGCGTAACCCAGGCCGACGCGGCCGGCACCTGCGAACTGAAAGGCGATGTTGCCCTCGATGCCGCGGATTTCGGTGCGTTCGCGCACGACGAAATAGCTTTGCGTGTTGCGGTCGAAAGCCAGGCGCGAGCCCAGGTCGGAATCCGACCAGTACCCGGCCAGATGCGCGAGCCAGCGGCCGTTGTCGAAGTCCACGCCGATTTCGCGGTTGTCCGACACCACCGGCGACAGATCCACCAGCTTGTCCACGCTCTGGTTCGGCGTGGTGATGCCGCGCAGCACGCGGCCGATGTCGGCCACCGTGTAGCCTTCCGAGTACGAGGCGTAGAACTTCAGCGCATCGGTGGCTTCGAACACGATGCCGTAATTGGGCAGGGTTTCGCGGGTCTTGGGCGAACCGCCGCGGACGAAGCGGCTGCCGCCGGCGTTGGCCGGAATGGTGGTGAAATCGCCGACTTTCAGCGTGCCGCGCTCATGCCGCAAGCCGCCGGTCAGCATGACCTTGTCGCTGATCCACCACTGCGCTTGCACGAACGGCGACCAGGATTCGTACTGCGTCTGCGGCACCCACTTGAGCTTGGCGACGACCAGTTCCTGATAGGTCTTGTCGCGGTTCCAGTCCAGGCCCAGGGTCACGCGCAGGCGCTGGTCGAACAGATTGTCGCGCGACCAGCTGAACTTGCCGCCGGTCTTTTCCGAGACATTCTGCGACTGGTCCCACCAGTGCAGGTCGCGGCCGTCGCGCCAGAAGTCTTCCCAATCGGTGGCGCCGTACAGGCCTTTGAAATCCACCCAGAACAACTGCGCGTTGAAGAAACCGCCGCCCAGCGCCTTGTCGGTGTAGTCCAGCACCAGCGAGGTCGAGCGGTTGCGCGCACCCTGGCCTTCGCGGCTGCCGCGCGCGGACGTCGCCAGCAGGCCGGTGCGGATGTCGCCGTTGACGGTGATGTAGTCGTTGTTGCCCTTGAGCTCGTAGCGATTGGCGGTGAGCTGCAGGCGGCGGCGATCGTCGATGTCCCAACCGGCCTTGGCGAACAGATTGTTGCTGCGCGCATCCATCAGGTCGCCCTGGATGTCGTTGACCGCGATGGCGTGGCCACGGCCGTCGTAGTACAGGCCTTCGCTGGCGTAGGAGACGCCGCCGACGAAGTCGAACGCGCCCTTGCGGGTGCCGAACAGATACGACGCGCGATAGCCGGCGCTGTCGCTGCGGTTGGGCAGCGCGGTGCTGGCGCCGATCGTTACGTCCTGGAAGGTTTCGCCGTCTTTGCGCGGCGCGCGCTTGGTGATGATGTTGATGATGCCGCCCGACGCGCCCAGGCCCTGCAGCGCGTTGGCGCCGTGGATGACTTCGATGCGTTCGATCATCGCCGGATCGACGGTATGGCCGTCGCGGCCGCCTTCGCGCAGGGGCGTGGATTGCGGCACGCCGTCCACCAGGTACAGCGGCTTGCGCCCGCGCAGGGTTTCGCCGCCGTTGGTGAGCTTCTGTCGCGAGGGCGAGAACGACGGGATCAGGTTGGCCAGCACCTGCGAGATGTCCTGCGTGACCGACAACTGCTGCTTGAGCTGCTCCTGGTCGATCACGGTGATCGTATTGGCCAGCGCCGCCTCCGAATTGGGCGCGCGGCTGGTGCTGGCCGAGACGGTGACGCGATCGATGTCCTTGGCCTCATCGGCATGGGCGATGGGCGCGGCGAGGGCGGCCAGCAGGGCGCTGGCGAGAAGCTGGGGGCGGGGCATGGAGAGGCGGGCCTGAAAACTGCGACAGGGTTGGCATGCTAATGCGAACCATTCTCAATTTAAAGGGCGGCCGGATGGGCGGCGGGGTTGGAGCGTGGTCCGGGGGCGGGGTGGAGCAGGGCTGGAGCGGTGCTTTCGCCGGTCGGCGGGGGGTTAGGGCGGCGCGATCGGAGCGAAAGGCATCGGGGCTGAAGCCCCTCCCACAAAAGACTTCGGGGCTGAAGCCTTTTCCACAAGAGGCTTCGAAGCTGGCGAGGTCTTTTGTGGGAGGGCCTTCAGGCCGATGCTTTTATCTCAGACGCGGTGAAGCGACACCGAACTCAGCCGAACCGCGCCTTGAGTTCGGCATCGCGCGGCATCGACGCCGCCGCACCCGCGCGTTCGGTGGACAGGCCGGCATACCGGTTGGCATAGGCGACATGCTCCGCGAACGCGGCATCGCCGCCGCGCGCCAGCGACGCGGCCAGTGCACCATTGAAGGCATCGCCCGCGCCGGTGGTATCGACTGCGCGCACCGCCGCGGCCGCGACCCGATAGCAGGCCTGCGCATCGCCGCGCAGCGCGCCGTCGGCATGCGAAACGAAACAGCCGGACTTGCCCAGAGTGATGACGACACTGCCGTGCGGCAGCAACCGCCGGCAATGCGCATGCAGTTCGGCGTCGGCCAAGCCCGCCAACGCATCCGGGTCCAGCCGCATATCCGCATGCCGCTGCAACTGTGCGCAGAACTCGGTTTCGTTCGGAGTGATCACATCGGCCAGCGCCCACAGCGCCCCGCTGGCGATGGCGTCGGCCGGCGCCGGATTGAGCACGGTCAATGCGCCCGCCGCGCGCGCCAGCGCGAATGCGGCTTCGGCTGATTCCACCGGCGTTTCCAGTTGGGTCAGCACCACCCGCGCCCGCGCCAGCGCCTGGCTGTGTTCGCCGACGAAGGCCGGCGAGAGTTCGGCATTGGCGCCCGGGCCGATCACGATGGTGTTGCGACCGTCGGCATCGACGTAGATGCCGGCGGTGCCGGTGGGCTCGTCGCTGCGCAGATCGCGCAGGTCGATGCCGTCGCCGGCGGCGAGCGCGCGCGCAAGCTGGCCGCCGGCGTCCTCGCCGAGCGCGCAGACGAAGCTGGTCGCCGCGCCCGCGCGTGCCGCCGCGGTGGCCTGATTGAAGCCCTTGCCGCCGGGCCCGGTGTGATAACGCCCGGCCAGGGTTTCGCCCGGACGCGGCAATGCGGGCAGCGCCCAGACGTGATCGACGTTGAACGAACCGACGACGACGACGCGGCCGGAATGCAGGTCGCTCATGCGAACTTATCCGGCGAAGTGAGTGAGCACGCCGGCGATGGTCGCGGTCATGAAGGTCGCGATCGAACCGCCCAGCACGGCGCGCAAACCGAACCGCGCCAGGTCCTGGCGACGTTCCGGAGCCAGTCCGCCGATGCCGCCGATCTGGATCGCGATCGAGCTGAAATTGGCGAAGCCGCACAGCGCGTAGGTCGCGATCAAACGGCCTTCGTCGCTGAGCGAAGCGCCGGCGACCTTGCCGTTCACGATATCGGCCAGATGCGTGTAGGCGACGAATTCGTTGAGCACGACCTTCTCGCCGATCAATCCGCCGACCAGCGTCGCGTCCTGCCACGGCGTGCCGATCACCCAGGCGATCGGCGCCAGCAGGTAGCCGAGCAGGGTGGACAGGTCGGTGGGCTTGCCGATCGCGGCGGCCAGGCCGGTCTGCTCGCCGACCCAGGTCAGCGGCGCGTTGACCAGCGCGATCAGGGCGATGAAGGCCAGCAGCATCGCGCCGATGTTCAGCGCCAGGCGCAAACCGTCGCCGGCGCCGGCGGCGGCCGCGTCGATGATGTTGGCGGTGTTCTTCTCGACTTCCATCTTGACCGTGCCGCGGGTCAGCGGCTCGCCGGTCTCGGGCACGAGGATTTTCGCGATCACCAGCGTCGCCGGCGCGGCCATGATCGAAGCGGCCAGCAGGTGCTTGGCGTAGAACGCCTGCGAGTCGGGATCGCCGGCGCCGAGCATGCCGACATAAGCCGCGAGCACGCCGCCGGCGATGTGGGCCATGCCGCCGATCATCATCGTGATCAGCTCGGATTCGGTCATTTTCGGAATGTAGGGGCGCACGGTCAGCGGCGCCTCGGTCTGGCCGATGAAGACGCTGGCGCAGACGCTGGTGGTCTCCGCGCCGGACACGCGCATGACCTTGGTGATCGCCCAGGCCATGCCGCGCACCACCGCCTGCATCACGCCCAGGTGGTAGAGCACGCCCATCAGGGCCGAGAAGAAGATGATCGTCGGCAGCACCTGGAAGGCGAAGATGAAGCCGAACTGCTTCACGTCCATCAGGCTGCCGAAGATGAAGCCCGAGCCCTTGCCGACGAATTCCAGCACATGCACGAAGCCCTTGCCGATCGCGTCGAACACATCCTTGCCGCCCGGCACCAGCAGCACCACGGCGGCGAAGGCGATCTGCAGGGTGATGCCGGTGGCGACCAGCTTCCAATCGACCGAGCGGCGCTGGACCGAGAACAACCACGCAATGCCTACGAGCACCGCCAAACCGAACAGGCCGAAGGCCACGCGCGAAATCGAATCCACTCCACTCTCCCCGGCGCCGGGGCACCGGCGGCTTTTTGACGTCTAATTAGTCGGCGCAGACTAGAGGCTGGCCGCCCCAGCGGCAAGCCGTGGCGCAGCGGGCGGCCTCAAGCGCAGCGCTGAAAAGACGCTGGAGGCGGTTTTTGTATGGAGCCGGACGGCGAGACGAGGCCCGCGCGGACGGCGGATCGGCGGGCTGCAGAGAGACGAAAGGCCCGATTGCAGGCCCGGATCGTTCAGATATCCCGCGCCACCACCCGGTTGCGCCCGGACTGCTTGGCCCGCTGCAGGCGCAGGTCGGCGCGGCGCAGCAGCCGCGACAGGTCGCCGCCTTCCTGCGGAAAAGTCACCAGCCCGGCGCTGAAGCTCAGCCACAGCGGCTCGGCGCCGCGGCCGGGCTCGAACGGGCGCTCGGCGACGGTGCGGCGGATCGCGTCGACCTCCTCGAAGGCGGTGCCCAGCGGTTTGCGCATCACCAGCAGGAATTCGCCGCCGCTCAGCCGCACCAGCCATTCGCTGGGCTCGGACTGCTCGCGCAGCACCGCGACCAGATGGCGCAGGCTGCGGTCGCCGAGGCGGTGGCCGTAGTCGTCGTTGATGCGCTTGAAGTGGTCCAGGTCGATCAGGGCCAGGGTCAGGCTGCCGCCGTCGCGGCGCACGGTGTCGAACAGGCGCGGGATGCGGTGGGTCAGCCAGGTCCGGTTCGGCAGCCGGGTCAGGCCGTCGGTGCCGGACATCTCGATCAACCGCTGCATGCGGTAGACGACCATCGAGGTCGCCACCGTCATCATCGCCAGCAGCACCAGGCGCTGGGTCTGGGTGCCCAGGGTGACCGCGCCGTAGTCGCTGGACATCAGGTCTTCGGGCGAGCCGGCCACGGCGAACACCCACACCACCAGCAGGCCGTATTCGACCAGCGCCAGCACGCCGGCGAACAAGGTCACCCGGCCGTCGCTGCGCAGCGCGGTCATCAGGATGGCGAGCAGATAGCCGCACCACACGATCAGGCTGTTGAGCCCGGCCGGCAGGTGCTGCACCGCCAGCGCCGCCAGCACCAGCGTGGTCGCCGACACGTCGAAGGCGGCGGTGGAGAAGGGCAGCCAGCGGTAACGGCGCTGACGCCGCGCCAGCGCCAGCCACAGCTGCGAGAACACGTTGACGAAGATCGCCCCGCCCAGGCCGATCATGGTTTCCTTGACGCTGCCGCCGCCGATCGCGTTGAACAACGGCAACAGCAGCAGCATCGCCGCCAGCACGGCGCGCAGGCGCGCGACCAGCAGTTCGCCGCCGGCGCCGATCTCCAGCATGATTTCATCCGGCCGCGACAGCAGCGCCACGATCACGCCGCGTATTCGACCGCCCACGCCTTGGTACATCCCGGTTCCCATCCCTGCGGCATGCCGCCGCGACGCGAGCATAGCGCGACAGCGCGGCCGTCCAGCGCTCCAATCCTCACCAAGGCGCCGGAATACGACGCCGGTCGCCGATGGCGGCGACCGGCGCGAGCCGCGTCAGCCGATCCCGCGCACCGCTACCCACAGCGCCAGCGCCGCGAACACCGCCGCGGCGACGTAGCGCGCGGTCTTCAGCGGCAGGCGGTCGGCGAAGCGGCTGCCGAGCAGGGCCACCGGCACGTTGGCCAGCAGCATGCCGACGGTGGTGCCGAAGATCACCGCCCACAGCGGCTCGTAGCGGGTCGCCAGCAGCACGGTCGCGACCTGGGTCTTGTCGCCGATCTCGGCGAAGAAGAACGCGATGGTGGTGGCGATGAAGGCGCCGCGCGCGGAGAACTGCGCGTCTTTCTCGTCGAGTTGATCGGGCTTGAGCGTCCACAGCGCGACCGCGAAGAAGCTCGCCGCGACCACCCAGCGCAGCACTTCGGGTTTGAGCCAATGCGCGACCAGCGTGCCGAACCAGGCGGCCAGCGCGTGATTGAGCAAGGTCGCCAGCAGGATGCCGGCGATAATCGGCACGGGCTTGCGGAAGCGCGCGGCCAGCAGCAAGGCCAGCAACTGGGTCTTGTCGCCGATTTCGGCGAGCGCGACGGTACCGGTGGAAACAGCGCTGGTGATGGCCCAGGCCGGAAGGAAGGACAGATCCATGACAAACCCGGGGTCGGGCATTCGCGTGGACGCGAAGGCGGACGCCGCGCGGCCCGACCCGGGTTTCGCGCAACGCCTGCCTTCGGTCTTGCCCGTGGTCGCTGGCGACGATCATGTTCCGGCGCTGGGCCTGGAATCGCGATCGCTCGCTGGCTGCCGCTCATGCGCCATGGCCGGTGGGCCAAGTGTGTTGACGCAGGTCCCCGCGAAACGAGCCGGTGTATCGGGCCGGTACGCGGGTGGGCTACTCCCCGGAGGAGGAAAGTGCGGCGATTGTAGCGGATCGGCCGGCGGACGCGGCAAATGAGAAGCTTTCGCCGTTGCGCGCAAAGCGCCGTGCGGCCGTCTCGCGTCGGTGTTTCTAGAGAGTCGTGCGGCCCCTGCGTGCGACGCGCGGCCGGTTCATTGCGAACACGGCGGCGCTTCGGTGCCCTCGTCGGCATACAGCGAAGCGAAGCCCGCCGGCATCACCCGCGGCAGCTTCTCTATCGGCGGCTTCACCGTGGGGAAGTAGTCGCGCTGCCACTGCGACGCCAGTGCGGTCGCCGCCGGTTCCAGGCTGGCGTAGCGCGATTCCGGGCGATCGGCGGGCTTGCCGGCCAGGCGGCTGATCAACAGCCGCATCGCCCGCGCCTTGGTCGGATCGTTGGCGATCATGCCGGTCAGCGGGGATGAGTCGTCGCTGTAGGCGACCATCAGATCGAACACCGACGGCAGATAACCGGCCTCGAACGAAAGCTGCATCATGTTGCCGGCCTCGGCGCGCCAGCGGTCGAATTCGGGCGTGCTCATGTGCGAATAGTCGATCAACACCGAATCGCCGCGGGCGTAGCGGTACATCGCCTCGGGCTCGCCGGCCAGCGCGGCCTGGCGCAGGTAGTGATTGCCCTGCTTCCACGAATCGGCCGGGGCGTTGCGGCATTCGGCGAGGATGCGGCGCGCGCGGTTCTCCAGCTTGGTCATGTAGCCGCGCTGGTCCGGCGGCAGATCGGGCCGCGCGTTTTCTTCCGCCGCGGCCAGCATCTGCTCGGCCGCCGAAGTGTCGGTGCAGCGCAGCAGTTCCATGCCGAGCTGGCACGAGGCGCGGCTGTCGCCGGCGTCGGCGCGGTTCTTGATTTCGGCCAACTGCGGATTGCGGTAGTCGTCGCGGATCGGCTCGATCTTGCCCGCCGCGTCGGCTTGCGCCGGCGGCGCGATGGGCGACGGCCGCGGCGTTTGCGCTTCGGCGGCGAGCGGCGCCGAAGCGGCGGCGGGCGCGCGCGAACGCCACAGCTGCCAGCTCAGCAATGCGACGGCGATCGCGATCAGGCTCACGATCAGGCCACGGGTGTTCGAGCTCATTGCCGCTTACCGCCCTTCGTGTCGCCGATCATCGGCGTAGCATGCCCGCAATCCACCGTCCGATTGGAGCGTTCGCATGCAATACCGCCGATTGGGTTCATCCGGCCTGCAGATTTCGGCGCTGTCGTTCGGCGCCTGGGTCACCTTCGGCGCGCAGATCGGCCGCGACACCGCGCGCGAACTGATCGCCGCGGCGTGGGATCACGGCATCAACTTCTTCGACAACGCCGAGGGTTACGCCAACGGCGAGGCCGAGCGGGTGATGGGCGAGGCGATCGCCGATCTGCGCCTGCCGCGCGATGGTTACTGCGTGTCGAGCAAGGTCTTCTTCGGCGCTCACGAAGAACCGCGTCCGACTCAGAAGGGACTTTCGCGCAAGCACGTCAGCGAAGCCTGCCACGATGCACTGCGCCGGCTGCGTGTCGATCATCTCGATCTGTACTTCTGCCATCGTCCGGACCCGGATACGCCGGTGGAAGAAACCGTGTGGGCGATGGATGCGCTGATCCGCCAGGGCAAGGTGCTGTACTGGGGCACCTCGGAGTGGCCGGCGTCGTTGATCCGCGAGGCGCACAAGATCGCGCGCGTCCATCATCTGCACGCGCCGACGATGGAGCAGCCGCAGTACAACCTGCTGCACCGTGAGCGGGTCGAGCTGGAATACGCGCCGCTCTACGCCGAGCTGGGGCTGGGCACGACGATCTGGTCGCCGCTGGCCTCGGGCCTGCTGACCGGCAAGCACAGCGGCGGTTTCGCCGGCGACAGCCGGCTGGGCCAGTCGGACAAGGAATGGCTGCGGCGGATCGCGGTTGGCAGTCCGGAGCAGCGGCGGTTCGAGCGGGTCGCGGCCTTCGCCGCGGTCGCCAGTGAGCTCGAGGTCGCGCCGGCGCCGCTGGCGATCGCCTGGTGCCTGCGCAATCCGCATGTGTCGAGCGTGATTCTCGGCGCCAGCCGGACTGAGCAGCTGTTGCAGAACCTGGAGGCGCTGGAGTTGGAGGGGCGGGTCGATGAGGCGGGCTGGCAGCGGGTGGAGGCGGCTGTGGGCTGATGGGTGACCGGCTGGGCGGCTGGCTTGCCTGGAAGGGCAGACCTTGGCGCCTGGGTTGGCCGGGGTTTAGGGGCGGGGACTGGCCGCGGGGCGCAGCGCCTGCTTTTCGCCGCTTGAATTGGACTTTGCTGTTTTGGCGGTTGATCACAGATCCCCGCGTTTGCGTGTTGACTGGCAAATGAGAATCATTATCATCATTCGGGAGCCCACCCCCGAACGAGTCACCGCCATGTCTCTGCGCAACCCCGTGCTGCAGCTCAAGCCCCGTACTGATCGTTCCCTGAGCGCCGTCGCCGCGCCCGTCGCCGCCGTGGCCCCGGCACCCGCCACGGCCATGACCTCGGCCGTCGTCGCCGCCGCCCAGGGCGTTCTGGTCGAAAGCACCGCGCTGTTGCGCGGCGCGCGCGAGGTGCTGATCCGCCATGGCGGTGAGGTCTACCGTCTGCGCCATACCCGCAACGACAAGTTGATCCTGACGAAGTAACCCCGCGTACGGCGCGTCCTCGCCGAGCCCGCTCAGCACCTTCCCTCCCACGCCGCCCGCATCGCCCGTTCGACGCCCGGATCTCTCCAGTCCGCCCACGTCCGAACCCGATCGCACCGGCCCGCTGCTGAGCGTTCCCGGCCTCGCTCCATCGCCCGCGTCATCGCCCTGCCGCGCCCCAGCTTCGGGGTGCGGCACGGTGCGTCGGCCCTCCGCGGCCCGCCAGCACCTTCTCTCTCCAAGGCTGCCAGCCCTTGTCCGTCACGGATGCCAGCTCGCCTCGGCCCAATACCCATCATCCGAGTCGAAGAATGTCCCGCGTCCATACCCAGGCTGCGCCTGCACGCTCCATCCCTAATCCCGTCCCGGCGCGCTGCGCGCTGGCTTTGGCCTTGACCCTGGCCCTGCCGGCCGTGGCCAGCGCCGCCGATGCGGCCGACGCCGCCAGTGCGGATGTCAACGAGCTCAACCGCGTGGTGGTCAGCGCCACCCGCACCGAGCGTCAGGTCCAGGACGTGCCGGCCACTGTCAGCGCGATCGATCGCGAGCGCATGGACAACGAACTGGTGCGCGACATCCGCGACCTGTTTCGCTACGAGCCCGGCATCGAAGTCGGCGCCAACCGCGAACGCTTCGGCCTGGGCGACATCCGCATCCGCGGCCTCGGCGGCAACCGCGTGCGCGTGCTGGTCGATGGCGTGTCGGTGTCGGACAGCTTCGCGATCGGCAGCTTCTCCAACGCCGGGCGCAACTTCGTCGATCTGGACACGGTCAAGCAGGTCGAAGTCGTGCGCGGCCCGAGCAGCGCGCTGCACGGCTCCGACGCGCTCGGCGGCGTGGTGTCGTTCGTGACCAAGGATCCGAACGATTACCTCAAGGACGGCGCCAACACCTACTTCGGCCTCAAGCTCGGCGCGGAAAGCCAGAACGAAGGCCTGTACGGCAGCGCCACCGCGGCGTTCGGCGGCGAGCGCTGGTCCGGTCTGGTGGTGGTCAATCATCACCAGGGCAAGGAAACCGAGAACCAGGGCGACAACGATGCCCACGACGGCACGCGCACCCGCGCCAACCCGCAGGATTTCGACGGCCGCAGCGTGCTGACGAAACTGGTCTACGCGCCCAGCGAAAACCAGCGTTTCCGCCTGACCGTGGAAGGCAGCGAGGAGCAGACCGACACGCTCGTATTCAGTGCGCTCGGCCTGGTCGCGCTGGTCCCGGGACAGCCGCCGAATTCGCCGCGCACGCGCGTGGCCTCGATGTCCGGCGACGATCGCCAGACCCGCGCCCGCATGGCCTTCGCGCATGAAATCGATTCGATCGACAGCGTTCTGGCCGATTCGCTGCAGTGGCAGATCTATCGCCAGGACAGCGAAACCACGCAGCGCACCCGCGAGCAGCGCGTCACCTTGTCCAACACCCCCAACCCGACCCTGCGCCTGCGCGAGTTCAACTTCGACCAGCGCGTGTACGGCGCGGAAGCCACCGCGCACAAGAGCTTCGCCACCGGTTCGGTCGAGCACACCCTGACTTACGGCTTCGAATACGAGAACACCGAATTCCGCCAGAAGCGCGACGGCCGCGCGGTCAACCTGACCACCGGCGCGGTCAGCAACGCGATCTCGCCGGACGCCTTCCCGGTGCGCGATTTCCCGGTCAGCAAAACCCAGAACGCCGGCGTGTTCGTGCAGGACGAAATCCAGTTCGCCGACGGCAAGTTCCGCCTGGTGCCGGCGGTGCGCGTGGACCGTTACGAACTGCGTCCGCGCAAGGACGCGATCTGGAACGGCGACAACCCGGGCGTGACGGTCAGCGACCTGAGCAAGACCAGCGTGTCGCCCAAGCTCGGCGCGGTCTGGCATTTCGCCGAAGACTGGTCGTTGTACGGCGGCTATCAGCGCGGTTTCCGCGCGCCGCCCTACAGCGACGTCAACCTGGGCTTCACCAATCTGCAGTTCGGCTACACCGCCATTCCCAGTCCGAATCTCAAGCCGGAAACCAGCGACGGTTACGAACTGGGCCTGCGCTTCAGCAACAAGGCCGTGTATGCGCAGGTGGCGGCGTTCTACAACGACTATAAGGACTTCATCGAATCCAGCCGCCAGGTCAGCGCGCCGCCGCAGACGCCGCTGATCGTGTTCCAGTCGCAGAACGTGGCCAAGGCGCGCATCCGCGGCGTCGAGCTGCGCTGCGGCATCGATTTCGGCGAACTGTCCGACGCGCTGGCCGGCTGGTCCACGCGCTTCGCCGCGGCCTACAGCAAGGGCGAGGACAAGACCGCCGACCGTCCGCTGGAATCGATCGCGCCGCTGACCGCGAGCGTCGGTGTGGCCTACGACCGCGACACCTGGGGCGTGGAGCTGGCCGGACGTTTCGCCCGCCACAAGACCGACCTGCCGGCGCCGAACCGCTTCGCCGCGCCCGGCTACGGCGTGCTTGACCTGCTGGCGCACTGGCAGTTCGCGCCCGGCGCCAAATTCAACGTCGGCGTGTTCAACCTGGGCGACAAGAAGTACTGGGACGGCGGCGATGTGCCGGGCACCTTGACCGCCAGCAGCGCCGTGCTCGACCGCTACACCGCGCCGGGCCGCAACGTCGGCGCCAGCGTGGCGGTGAGCTGGTAAGGCATGCACGCGCCGTCGCCCGCCGCGCTCGATTCGGGCCGGCCGGCCGCCGTGAGCGGTCGCGCCGGCTTGCCGGCGCCCGAGCGCCTGGCGGCGGTGGCGACGGTGTTGTGCGTGTATCCCAGGCGCCATCGCGACGCGCTCGACGGTTGGCTCGCGGCCGACCGCGCCGAAAGAGTCAGCCGCCAGGACGGCGAGGACGTGCGCGAGGCGCTGTTGTTCCGCGATGTCGCCGGGCGTGCGTGCTGGCGTTTGTATCTGTTGCCCGACAGCGATTTTCTCGCCTGGGACGATGCCGCCGCGGATCTGCCCGTGCATAGCGGCGCCGAGTCGCGCGGCGGCGTGTGGGCGAGTCTGCGTCGCCGCTGGTTGCGCCGCTGGTTGCGCCGCTGGCGCGGTCGCTGGTGCGCGCAGGTGCTGCGCCTGCAGGTGCTGCGCGACGCCGCCGGCCATTGCGTGTTGCTCGCCGACGGCGCCGAGTTGTCGCCGCTCGGCCACGCCCATGCGCGCCGCATCGCCGCCGGCGAAGGCGCGCGCCTGAGCGCGCAGGCGCATGTGTGCTGCTGCATGGCCTCGGGCCTGCGCGACGGCGCCGGGCCGGCGCAATTCGCCTGAGTTCTTCTTAAAGCCGCAGTCGAATGCCTTCTTCTACTTTCAAAGCCATAGAGCCAACGAGTTCAGCCATGACCCGAATGACCTACCGCGCCAGCGTGCTGGCGATCTGCCTGATGTCCAGCCCGCTGGCGCTGGCCCAGTCCGCCGCCGTGCCGTCGCCCGAGCGCGACCGCGCTTCGATCCTGGCGATGCAGGGCGAATACGTCGTCGATTTCGCCTTCGACGAAACCGTGCTGCTCAAGCCCGGCTACGAACGCGCGCCGGCGATGCGCAGCGGCGGCAACGAGACCGTCATCGTGGTCGAGAACACCCCGACCAGGCTGGTGTTGCAACACATCCTGGTCGACGGCAAGAGCGGCCACGTGACCAAGCACTGGCGTCAGGACTGGACCTATGAGGCGCCGCAGCGCTTCGAATTCAGCGCCGACCAGACTTGGCACGTGCGCAAGATTCCGGCCGATCTGAACCGCGGCGCCTGGACCCAGTGCGTGTTCGAAGTCAGCGACGCGCCGCGCTACTGCGGCACCGGCCGCTGGGACTACAAGAACAATGTCGCCACCTGGACCAGCGATGCGAGCTGGCGCCCGCTGCCGCGGCGCGAATACACCAAGCGCAGCGATTACAACGCGGTCGCGGCGATCAACCGCCACACCATCACCCCGAGCGGCTGGACCCACGAGCAGTTCAACACCAAGGTACTGCGCAAACCCGACGGCACGCAGGAGGAGTTGGCGCGCGAGTTCGGTTTCAACGACTACCAGAAGACCAAGGACGTCGATTTCAAGCCGGCTTACAAGTACTGGGACGCGACCCAGGGTTACTGGGCCAAGGTCCGCGCGCATTGGGACCGTTACCTCGGCCAGGCGCCGGGCGTGCTGCTCAAGACCAAGGTCGATGGCATGGCGATGATCATTCCGTTGTTCGAACAGGCGGGCAAGCTGGAAGAGGGCAAGCAGGTCGCCGACAAGGACATCGATGCGGTGTTCGCCAAGTGGGTGACCAGCGCGCCGGCGGAGTAAGCGGCGGGGCGAAGAAAAAGTTTGTCCGACGCACTCGGCGATGGAGCGCGGAATGCCGGATCGATGATCGGAACAGGCCGGGCAGGATGCCCGGCCTTTTTGTCGTGTGCGGGCGGTTGCGAGTTGCGATGTCAGGTCGGCGCGATCGGAAAGGAAGGCATCGGGGCTGAAGCCCCTCCCACAACAGACTTCGTCGCCACGCAATCTTTTGTGGGAGGGGCTTCAGCCCCGGTGCTCTTCGCTCAGCAGCGAAGATGCCGCAAGGCACGACTTCATGCCTCGATGCTCGCAGCAGCCACTGAAAAAAAGAGGGCTGGCGATGACATATCCGCCAGCCCGCTAGGAAAACTGGAACTTCGTGAAGGCTCCGATCAATCCACGCTGTGCACGTGGACATGCCGGCCTTGCGCCATCGCCCACTGCGGCGGCACCGGCGCGGCGGGCGGCCGCGGCGCCGCGCTCACTTTGTTCGGGATCGGCGGCGCAGGCGGCGCAGGCGGCACGGGCGGAACAGGCGGCACGGGCGGTACGGGCGGCACGGGCGGCACGGGCGGCACGGGCGGTATCGGAGCGTGCGGCGGTACGGGCGGCGCAGGCGGAACCGGAGGCACCGGCGGTACGGGTGGAACCGGCGGCACCCAAACCACCGCCTTCGGCAGCGTCAGCTTGACCTTGGCGGCGGCGCGATCGCGCAGATACCCGATCTCGACCTGATTGCCCTCGGACTTTCCGCGCAAGGCTTCCATCGTCTGCCGCGGCGTATCCACGCGCCGGCCGTCGATGCTCTGGATCACGTCGCCGGCTTCCAGCCCCTTCAGCTCCGGACCGGCGCTGAGCACCAGCACGCCGCGATCGGTGCCGAAATAGCGTCCCAGCTTGGTGTCGAGCGAGGCCAGATTCAGGCCGTTCCAGCGCAGCGCTTCGCTGATCAGCGGCATCGGGCAGGGCTTGCCGTTGCAGTCTTCGTCCGGACCGATGCGATAGATTTCCGTGCGCACGCCCGGCGCGACCGCCACGCGGGCCGGGACGTACTGCATGGAGTCGCTGCTGACATCCATCTTGCCGTCGGCCGAACGCAGGATCTTGACCCGGCCGCTGCTGATGATCTGCGAACCGTCGGCGTTCTCGAACACCATGACCCGTTCGCCGACTTGCGGCGAGACATCGGCCGTGGCCTCGCGGCCGTCGCGCAGGTAGCGGATGCGCGTGGTCTTGCCGGCTTCCAGCTTGCCGAGCAGCGCGCGCGCGCTGCCCAGGCGCGCGCCCGGCTCCTTGCCGGAGACCGGCGTGCCGTTGACGGCGATCAACCGGTCGCCGCTGCGCAATCCGACCTTGGCCGCGGCGCTGCCGGGAGTGACCGCGATGATGCCGACGCCGCTCTTGTCGTCCGGCGCCAGGATCACGCCGAGCTGCGGGCCGCGGATATCGTCGCGGATCAGCACCGGCTTGGTCACCGGATCGGGCATCGCGTTCGGAATCGTCGCGGTGCCCGGCATCGGCAGCACGTGCGGGCGGGCTTGCGCGAACAGCACCGGCGCTTCGCCGGGATGGCGCTGGATCACCACGGTGCGCGTGCGCGCCTCGGCGGGCTGCGCGTCGGTCGCGGGCGCGGCGGTCGGCGCGAGCGCGCTGCCGATCGCGGCGAACAACAGCGCGGGAAGCAGGGAAATGCGGGACATGACGCTCTCCGGTACAGCGGGTGTACGAACTGAGGAAGGATTCAATCGACGCGCACCAGCGCGTCGTCGTAACGTTCGCCGCGCGCGGCGAACCAGCGTTGAGTGCTTTCCACGCCGGCCAGTGCGCGCAGCGCGCCGACCCGTTGCCGCCACAACGCCAGACGCTGTTCGGCCGGCAGCGCGGCGTCGGTCAGGGCCGTGTCGATCAGGCTCAGGCGTTGGTCGAGATCGGAACTCATCAGCGCGGCAGTGGCGCTGGCGACGCGATCGTCGCGGGTCAGCGTCACCAGCGCTTCGAGCTGCGCCGATTCGGTTTGCAGTTCGCGCAGTTGCGCGGCGAGGGCGGTTTCGCGCTGGCTGGCGGAAGCGTCGGCGACGAGCGCGGCGGTCTTGGCCGGATCGGTGTCGCTCTGCGCCGGCGTGAGCTCGGCGGCGATGCGCTCGGGCGCGGGCGTGTCGGCGTGGGACGGGGTCGCACGGGTCGCGGTCGCTCTCGTCGAACCGGGACGCTGAGCGTTCGCCACAGCTGCCGCCTTGCGCGGTGCGCGCTGAGTCTTGGTGTCCGCGGGTTCTATATGGAGTGGAGTGGCCGTGGCCGGATTGGGCTGGACCGCGACGGTATCGCTGCGCTGAGCATCGGCATTGGCCGGGCTGGCAGGCACCGCGCCATCGCTCGCACGAACGCCCGGCGCCTCGACGCCGCCGTTGCGTGGAGCCGCTTCGTGCGCGATCGGGCCGGGCGACTGCACCTCGAGCGTGGGCCGCTGCGCCCGCAGGCTCAGCCACAACCCCAGCGGCAATGCGATGGCGAGCATCGCCGCGATCGCCCACTGCCGCGCCGGATACGCCGCGCTGCGACGGCGAGGCGGGGTATCGATATGCGCGACGGGCGAAGACGGCATTTGCGCCGTCGAGGCGGCCTGCGCCGGCGCGCCCTGGCGCGCGGCCAAGGTCGCGGCCATGCGCGCCCAGCCGTCGGCCGGCGGCGTCTCCGGCGGCAGCTGCGCGAACGCATCGGCCCAGGTCTGCGGCGGGTTGGGATTGCGATCAGGCATGGGCCTGCTCCGGTTCCAGCAACTGGCGCAGGCGGCGTCCGCCGCGCGCGAGTTGCGATTTGGAAAAGCTGGTCGATCGCTGCATCAGCGCGGCGATCTCTTCGTGGGTATAGCCCTCGGCGTGGTACAGCCACAGCACGCTGCGGGTCGGCGCCGGCAATTGCGCCATCGCCCGGCCCAGCGCGGCGGCGTCGGCGGCGGCCGGCGGGGGCGGCATGCGGTCGTCGGCGAGGTGTTCGTCGTCGGCTTCCACCGCGTGCTCCAGGCGGCGCCGGCTGCGCAGCCGCATCAGCGCTTCGTTGACCGCGATCTGCCGCAGCCAGCCCCAGAACGGCGTGCCGCTGCCGTCTCTGTGGCCGCGGAAATCGCCGATCCGCGTGAACACCTTAAGCATGGTCTCCTGCAGCACGTCGGTGGCCTCGTCGCGATCGCCGGCGATCCGCACCGCCAGGGTGAACACCGGCCGCTCGAACCAGCGGTAGATCTGCTCGAACGCCGCGCCTTCGCCGGCGCGCACGCGCGCCAGCAGCGTCTCGGGGACGTCGATGGCGAAGCTCGACAGCGGACGCTCGGAGGCGGGCGCTGGCGGCGGCGATGAGGTGATTTGAGGTGGCATTCCCAGACAAGGATGCAGCAGGGGCGTGAAGGGTCGCAGCCGGGTGCAAGGCCTATACTGCGCCCAACGGACACATGGAGGGGGACATCATGGGCGGGACCTTGCTGGCGCTGGTTTTGGTATTCGCGGGCGTAGTGCTGCTGTTCAAGACCGTGCGCATGGTGCCGCAGGGCTACCAGTGGACCGTGGAGCGGTTCGGCCGCTACACCCACACGATGGACCCGGGCCTTCACTTCCTGATGCCGGTGATCTACGGGGTCGGGCGCAAGATCAACATGATGGAGCAGGTGCTGGAGGTTCCCAGCCAGGACGTGATCACCAAGGACAACGCGGTGGTCAAGGTCGATGGCATCGTGTTCTTCCAGGTGCAGGACGCGGCCAAGGCGGCGTATGAAGTGGCCACCTTGGAAATTGCGATCCTTAATTTGGTCATGACCAACATCCGCACCGCGATCGGTTCGATGGACCTGGACGAGTCGCTGTCCAAGCGCGACGAAATCAACACCAAGGTGCTCAACGCGGTGGACGCGGCGACTCATCCGTGGGGGCTGAAGGTCAATCGCATCGAGCTCAAGGACATCCAGCCGCCGCGCGATCTGGTCGATTCGATGGCCCGGCAGATGAAGGCCGAGCGCGAGAAGCGCGCGAACATCCTCGAAGCCGAGGGCTTCCGCCAGGCCGCGATCCTCAAGGCCGAGGGCGAGAAGCAGTCGGTGATCCTGGAAGCCGAAGGCGAGAAGGAAGCCGCGTTCCGCCAGGCCGAGGCGCGCGAGCGTCTGGCCCAGGCCGAGGCCAAGGCCACCGAAGTGGTGTCCAACGCGATCGCCTCGGGCAACGTGCAGGCGATCAACTACTTCATCGCGCAGAAGTACATCGAAGCGTTCAAGTCGCTGGCCGAAGCGCCCAACCAGAAGTTCGTGATGATGCCGATGGAGTCGGCCGGCATCATCGGCTCGCTGGCCGGCATCGGCGAGCTGGCCAAGGACGCGCTCGCCAGCCAGCAGGCGGCGCGCGCTCCCGCCGCGACGCCGCGCAGCGGAGGCTGAGCCATGTCGTGGAGTTGGCAGACCATCGCCTGGGCCGCCGTCGCGCTGCTGCTGTTCGCGGCCGAGGCGCTGGCGCCGGGTGCTTTCATGCTCTGGCTCGGCCTGGCCGCGGCGGCGGTGTTCGCGCTGGTGCTGATGTTTCCCGGCTTGTCCGTGCTGGCCCAGGTCGCCGCGTTCGTGGTGCTCAGCTTCGCCTCGATCCAGGTCTACCGCACCTGGTTCCGCGGTCGCGAGCGGCAGAGCGACCAGCCCTTGTTGAACCGTCGCGCCGAGCAACTGGTCGGCCGCGTGGTCGCGCTGGAGCGCGGCATCGTGCAAGGACGCGGACGGGTGCAGATCGCCGATGCGTTCTGGGACGTGTCCGGCCCGGACCTAGACACCGGCGCGATGGTGCGCGTGGTCGGCACCGACGGCATGACCCTGCGGGTCGAGCCGGCCGGTTGAACGATGATCGCCCTGCGCGCTAAGCGGGTCCTGCGCGCATCGGCGATGCTGACGTGCCTGGCGCCGGCCTTCGCCTACAGCGGCCATGCCGGCACGCCGCAGGCCGCGGCGATGCCGGCCGCGCAGCCGGGCCAGACCGCGCCCGCGCTGGTGCGCGCCGGCGCGCGCGGCGGCGAAGATTGGATCGGCAAGATCGTTCCGCCGTACCCGGACGGCTACAAATCCAACACCGGCGGCTGCGTCGGCAGCGGCCGCAGCGCCGAGCAAGTCTGCGCGCGCAGCATCGGCACCATCGACGACGCCGAGGACCGCTCGCTGAAGTTCTACGCCGCCGAACTGGTCGGCCGGATCGGCAACGAGGCGCGCTGGAAGATCACCGACGTGGTGCCGTATCCGAAGCTGCAGCATGGCGAGCGGGTATCGATGTCAACCTGCATGATCGACGGCGTGACCGACCCCGGCGTGATCGCGATCGTGGACACCGCGGTGGAAGGCGCCGCCGCGCGCGAGATGTTCGACGCGGTGCGCTGGGCGGTGAAGCTGGATCGGCGCAAGGGGCGATTCATCGAGGTGAAGCCAACCGAAGTCCGCTGTTACAACGAAGGCGCCGAAGGGGAATAGAGTCGGCCGCGGCCAAGCCCGTTCGCCGGGCAAGCCTGAAGCCCGACCACCCGCTTGGCCAACCAATCCAGAAACGACAGAAGCGGCGCAAGCCGCGACCGCGCCGCGTCCCGGCCCGGCATCGCGATCGGCGCAATTCGCACTCGCCCGCCCGCATCGCTCCTGCCGCAAACCGCGCAATCTGCGCCACCCCTCACACCATTCGCCCGCGTACCGAAATCCGGCAAATACGCACGACACGCGCATGAGGGATAATCGCCGGCTCCAAACCCCCTACGAGCAGGCAGCGCCCCATGAGCCAGAAGACCATCCTCAACGACGCCCACCGCGCACTCGGCGCCAAGATGGTGGATTTCGGCGGCTGGGACATGCCGATCAGCTACGGCTCGCAGATCGAAGAACACCATCAGGTGCGCCGCGATGCCGGCATGTTCGACGTCAGCCACATGACCGTGGTCGATCTGCGCGGCGCGCGCGTGCGCGATTTTCTGCGCAACCTGGTCGCCAACTCGGTGGACAAACTGCAGAAGTCGGGCAAGGCGCTGTACACCTGCATGCTCAATCCCGACGGCGGCGTGATCGACGACCTGATCGTCTATTTCCTCGATGAGCAGTATTTCCGCCTGGTGGTCAACGCCGCCACGCGCGAGAAGGACCTGGCCTGGATCGGCGAGCAGGCCCGCGCCTTCGAGGTGTCGGTGACCGAGCGTCCGGAGCTGGCGATGATCGCCGTGCAAGGCCCGAACGCGCGCGAGAAAGTCGTCGGCCTGCTGCGCGAGGAAGATCGCGCGCGCATCGGCAAGCTCGGCAAGTTCGTCGCCGGCGAAGCCCAGACCGTCGACGGCATCGCGCTGTTCATCGCCCGCACCGGCTACACCGGCGAAGACGGTTTCGAAGTGGTTGTGCCCGAAGACCGCGCGGTCGCGCTGTGGGACGCGCTGCTCGCCATCGGCGTCAAGCCGGCCGGCCTGGGCGCGCGCGACACCCTGCGGCTGGAAGCGGGCATGAATCTGTACGGCCAGGACATGGACGACACCGTGTCGCCGTACGAGGCCGCGTTGGCCTGGACCGTCGCCCTCGACGAAGGCCGCGACTTCATCGGCCGCGGCCCGCTGGAGAAGCAGAAGGCCGCCGGCGCGCCGCGCCAGATGATCGCGCTGGTGATGGACGAAAAGGGCGTGCTGCGCCACGGCCAGAAAGTGCTGACCGCGCACGGCGACGGCGAAATCCTCTCGGGCACCTTCTCGCCGACGCTCGGCAAGTCGATCGCATTCGCGCGCGTGCCGGCCGGCGAGATCGCGCTTGGCGCGAGCGGCAACGTGCGCGTGGACATCCGCGGCAAGGAAGTGCCGGTGCGGGTGGTCAAGTTCCCGTTCGTGCGCGACGGACAGGCGCAAGACGGCGTGCTCGCCTGAACGGCGCCGCGGCCATGACCGTCATCGACTACTACCTCAGCCTGATCTCGCCCTACGCCTATCTGGGCCACGCGCCCGTGCTGGCGCTCGCGCGCGAGACCGGCGCGCGCCTGGCCTACAAGCCGGTGCGGATCTTCGAACTGTTCTCGGCCAACGGCGGCTTGCCGCTGGGCCAGCGCGCGCCGGCGCGGCAGCGCTATCGCCTGGTCGAGCTGCAGCGCGCCCGCGCGCAGCGCGAGGTGCCGCTGAATCTGGCGCCGAAGTTCTTTCCGGTCGATCCGAGTCTGGCCGATCGCTGCCTCATCGCCCTGTGCGAGGCCGGCCGCGATCCGTCCTCTTATATGGACGCCGCCTTCCGCGCGATCTGGGCCCACGACCAGGACCTCGCCGACCGCGACGTGCTGGCGCGGCTGTTGCGCGATCACGGTCACGATGTCGAGGCGACCTTCGCCGCGGCGCAGAGCGAGGCGGTGGGCGCGATCTACGAGGCCAACACCGCCGCCGCCATCGCCGCCGATCTGCCGGGCCTGCCCGGCTACGTGCTGCGCGGCGAACCGTTCTGGGGGCAGGACCGCGTCGAAGCGCTGCGCGAGGCGCTGCTGAGCGGCCGCGAGCCGTTCCTGATCGACGCGGGACGTTAGGCCGATGCACGTCCGCGGCGACGCCGACCGCCCGCGCGGCGCGACCCGCGCCGGTTCTGCGATGGCCGTTCACCTCATGCCATCGATCGTCTCCTTCGTCGCCCCCCTCCCACGACGCTCCAGCATCGTTAAACTACGCGCCATTACCCGCCGCTCCCCGTAACGTCCGAGGCCCCTGCCATGAGTGAAATTCCCGGCGATCTTAAGTTCATGAAGTCCCACGAGTGGGCCCGCGTCGAAGGCGACGGCAAAGTCACCGTCGGCATCTCCGACCATGCCCAGGGCCTGCTCGGCGATCTGGTCTACGTCGAACTGCCCAACGTCGGCGACCGCGTCGAGGCCGGCAACGCCAGCGCCGTGGTGGAATCGGTCAAGGCCGCTTCCGACGTCTACGCACCGGTCTCCGGCACCGTGACCGCGGTCAACACCGCGCTCGCCGACAAGCCGGAAACCATCAACGAAGACGCCTACGGCGAAGGCTGGATCTACACCGTCGAAATCGACGAGCCCGATCAGCTCAACGAGCTGCTCGCGCCGGACGACTACGCCGAACTGCTCGAAGAAGACGACCACTGATCCACCCGCCGCGGCCGGCAACGGCCACGGCCGACGGGGAGCGCAGCACCGGACCGCGACACGCGGCACCGGACTGGCTCCCCGTTTTGTTTGCGGGGAACCGATCGCGACGTGGTCTGGCTGCCGACGTGGTCCGCGTCCGGGTGCGATGACGGGTGCTCGCCGATGCCCGACGCCGACGCCGACAACCGAGACCGAAGCCGACACCGACGCTGGTCGATGCCGCGGGTCGGCGCCGAAGCCCGACTCGCCGACCGATGGCCGCGGCAACCGAGGGCCGCGGCAACCGAGGGCGCACTGCATTGCGCCGAATGCGAATCCGAGGTGGCAACGCGAAGGACGGCCGCGCGCCCGCCGTGCGCCGCGATCGCGCGCTTGCCGTGCGCGTCACGCACGGACTCACCCGCGCTCACAGCCTCGACCGCCCGCCGACGCCTCGACCGACAAGCGTCGATCCGCGCCTCGGCCGCGTCCTCGCCTGACCTCGCCGGGCGGTGCGCTCGTGCTCGCACAGCCTGTCGGCGCCGTCGCGACGCGCGCGCAAATCCGGATCGACGCGGCCGCGCATCGCGCCCGCGCGTTTCGAAAATCCAGCGGAAAAAAGCGCGATATCGAAACGCGATCAAGGCGCGCGCATAGCCGTCGCCGACGCGAGCGCAGCGCATCCGACAGCGCGGCAAGGTGCCGCGCGAAGACGCCGGCACGAACTCGATCGACTCGACGCGGCGCCGGAACGCAAGCGCGAAGCCGGCCGCGTCGCCGCGCGATTCGTGCAATCGGCGTGAAGACAGAACCGGGCCGGCGCACGCCGACGACACCACCGCCTCGCGCCGCGCCGACGCGCCGCGCCACTTTCGCGTGGGCGATTTCACTTGTTCCAAATCAGCCGCCGGGAGCGTCGGCGACAGCATTCCGACATCGCCGGCGCGCGTTCGCTCGCGCCGCGAGCGCGAGTTCGACCGCCGTCGGCGTAAACGCTTTCCCGACCGATGCGCGCACCGCGCGCGGCGCACGCGGCGAGGTCGGCGCGCGCATCGGCGACCGTCGCGGCTGACGAACGGTCGCTTCGAGCGCGCGTCGGCGCCATCGCGAAGGCGGGCGACGACGCCGACGCACGCGCTCGCCGATGCGTTCGCGCGCGTCGCCAAGCCATCGCCGACACCGCCAACGACGCCGACGCCGACCCGTCGCGAGCGTTCGCGGCGGCCGTCGAACGCCCGCGCGGGGCAAAAAAAGTTCGCGCACTTTCGCGCATTCGGGCTTGTGCGACGCGAAATCCGGCACCCTCGCGGAGAGGAATTTTTTCTTCCGGTACAGGTCGCCGCGGACGCCTTCGAAGCGTTCGCGAACGCGCGCGCGCATCGACGAAAAAACTAAAACGAAAAACGACGACGCTCTGAAACCCGCGCCACGCTTAGGTTTCAGCGATGTAGTTGCGAACGCATCGCGAACGCGTCGATGCGCGCGCGCGTTCGCCGTCGCCGCGCGCGTCGGCGCCGACGGCGACGTCGGGGCGTGCGGCCCCTAAAAAAAATCGCCGGGGTTGTTGACAGTCAGAAAAAGCGTGATTAGGTTTCGCCCAGCAGACGCTTCCTGCCAAGAGAGTGAGAAAACACAGCGCGACAACATGCAGCACAATTCGAACCTCCGCCCGGACAATCAAAACGGTGGACGCAGGGTTCGCTTCCTCTGCAGAAATGTTGGCCACGCTCTCTTCGCCGATGACATCCAAATCCCTGATGACATCGCTGGCGTCCTGCTTTATGCAACCCGGTTCGCGTTTGGCGGCCCGGGTTTTTGTTTGGCCGCCCCGTTTCGCGGCCAGCCACACCCGCCTTTTGCGCGGGTACGCCATCGGTCCCGCCGCCGCTACGGCCGGACGCGATCCCCGATCCGTTCCGACGCGCCACGCGCGCCGGCGGTTGCACGCGGGTCCGACTCCCGCGGCTCTGCCACCACAGAGTTCCTTAGAACTGGGCTTACCGCACCACCACTGATCATCCCTGATCATCACTGACGAGGAGCCATCCCATGGCCGTTAAGAAAGCTGCTAAGAAGTCCTCCGCCAAGAAAGCGACCAAGAAGGTCGCCAAGAAGGCCGGCGCTAAGAAGGTTGCCAAGAAGGCCACCAAGAAGACCGCCAAGAAGGCCGTGAAGAAGACCGCCAAGAAGGCCGTCCGCAAGACCGCCAAGAAGGCCGCCAAGAAAGCCGTGAAGAAGACGGCTAAGAAGGCTGCCAAGAAGACCGCCAAGAAGGCCGCCAAGAAGACGGCTAAGAAGGCCACCAAGAAGACCGCCAAGAAGGCCGCCAAGAAGACGGCTAAGAAGGCTACTAAGAAGACCGCCAAGAAGGCTGCCAAGAAGACCGCCAAGAAGACCGCCAAGAAGGCGGCTAAGAAGGCTCCGAAGAAGGCCGCCAAGCGTGCCCGCAAGCCGAAGGCTGCTGCGATGCCCGCTACCCCGGCACCGCTGATCTAATAAAAATCCCCGATTAGCCGTAATCCAGCTCTCTCCCCGCAGCCCAGGCGGGGAGAGAGTTTTTTTTTGCGCGGGCGATTGCCGCGCCAGGCGGACGAACGGCCGCCCGGCCGCGACGGTTCACGGCTGCGACTTGCCCGAGGCGGGGTTCGCGAACGCGTGGGCGAGCAGCCCGCGCCGGCCTGCGAAGCCCCCCGGATCGCGACATCGGGCTTGCGCCAACCGCGGCGCAGTGGGTACCGGCGCATCGCCTCCCGTCGGCAACAAGCCGCCGCCGCAGTCCCGTCACGGCGGCAGCGGTTAGCATCGCGGTCAACACACCGCCAGGGACGCGCCATGAAGACTTTGCTCAAGGGCCTGCTGTACCTCGTCGTCCTGCTCGCCGCCGTGTTCGTGGTCGGCGGCTTCCTGTTGCCGTCCAGCAGCCACGTCGAGCGCTCGATCACCATCGATCGGCCGCCGGCCGAGGTGCACGCGATGCTCGACTCCTACAAGCGCTTCAACGAGTGGTCGCCGTGGTTCGAGATCGAGCCGACCGCGAAGTACGCCTACAGCGGCCCGGAGTCGGGCGTCGGCGCGGCGATGAGCTGGGAAGGGGCGAAGGTCGGCAAGGGCAGCCAGCGCATCACCGAGTCGGTGCCGCAGCAGAAGGTGGTCAACGCGCTCGACTTCGACGGCACCCAGGCGACCGGCATCTTCGGCTTGCAGGTGCAGGGCGCCGGCACGCGGGTGACCTGGACGCTGGAGAGCGAGCACGGCAACAACCTGGTCTCGCGCTGGTTCGGGCTGCTGCTCGACTCGATGGTCGGCAAGGACTACGAGAAGGGGTTGGCTAAGCTGAAGCTGGTGCTGGAGAGTGAGCCGGGGTGATTGGGGCCGGGAATCGGGAATCGGGAATCGTTAAAGCGGCAGGCGGGGTGGCTGCGGTAACGCGGTCTTCGGATGCCGACACAGATGCATAAACGAAAAGGCCCGCCAATGGCGGGCCTTTTCGTTTCATGCTGTTCCCGATTCCCGATTCCCGATTCCCGATTCCCGATCCTCAGTGCGGCGCCGCGGTGGACTTCTGCGCGTTGCTGCCGGTCGGGTCCTGCGGGTTCACGCCTTCCGACGCGTACAGGCCCGGGTCGTCGAAGCCGTCCACGTCGAGCCAGCGCTGCACCGGCATGCCGATGGCGCGGTCCAGCATGGTCGGCAGCAGGCCGGTCGGCAGACCGCTCTCGCTGTTCCACAGCACGGCGATGCCGAGGTCGCGCTCGGGCAGCATCGCGACCATGCCGCGATAGCCCTGCACCGCGCCGGCGTGGAAGACCACGCGGTGGCCGGCGTAGTCGAACACGCGCCAACCCAGCGCGTAACCGGCCGAGCCCAGGCGCTGACGGCGCCAGCTGGAGCCGCGGATCTCGGTGGGCGTCTCCACCAGCGGCTGATGCAGCGTCGCCAGCAGCGGCAGCGGCAGCACGTCGGGACGATGCCCGGTCTGCGCGATCAACCACTGCGCCATATCGCTGGCGCTGGCATTGACGCCGGCGGCCGGCGGCAGTTGGTAGTAGGTCGGCTTGGGCGTCAGCGAAGCCCAGCCGCCGCGCGCGCGCACGTGCGGCTTGGCCCAGCGCGCGGCTGAGGTGATGCCTTCCAGACCCAGGCTGGCGTCGTTCATGCCCAAGGGCTTGAACAGGCGGCGCTGCACTTCCTGGCTGTAGAAGTCGCCGGTGGCGGCGAAGACCACGTCGCCGATCAGGCTGAAGGCGATGTTCTGGTAGCCGTAGCAGGTGCCGGGCTGGCAGCTCATCGGCGCGTAGGCCAGCTTCTGCGTGAGCACGCGGTAGTCGGCGTAGTTTTCCAGATCGCGGTCGTAGGTGTTGTGGGTCAGGCCGACGCGATGGCTGAGCAGGTCGGCGACGGTGACGGTGCGCGCGGCGTTGGGATCGATCAACTGGAAGCTGGGCATGTAATCGACCAGCTTGCTGTCCCAGCGCAGCGTGCCGTCGTTGACCAGCAGCCCGGTCAGAGTGCCGGCGAAGCTCTTGGACAGCGAGGCCAGGCGGAACACGGTGTGGGCGTCGATCGGCTCGGCGTTGCGCACGTCGGTGACGCCGTAGCCGCGCGCGCTGAGGATCTGGCCGTTGTGGACGATGGCCATGGCCATGCCCGGAATGCGTTGGTCGGCGACCAGCGCCTGCGCCATCGCTTCGAACTGGCGCACGTCGAAGTCGGCGGCCAGCGGCATCACGCGCGGATTGAGGTTGTTGGCGGCTGAGCCGATCTGCAGGCCTTGCGGCGCGACGGTGCCGTCGATGCCTTGCGAGCGCGCCACGCCCGCTTGCGAAACGCTGGGCTGCGACGGATCGGGCGTGTGCCAGCGCAGCGACGTCTGCGCCGTGGACCCCAGGGTGAGCGTAAGCAGGGCAGCGAGAGTG
This sequence comes from Lysobacter gummosus, assembly GCF_001442805.1. Classification (NCBI taxonomy): domain Bacteria; kingdom Pseudomonadati; phylum Pseudomonadota; class Gammaproteobacteria; order Lysobacterales; family Lysobacteraceae; genus Lysobacter; species Lysobacter gummosus. The sequence goes on from NZ_CP011131.1 coordinate 1,234,234, forward strand.
CCCAGGCGCCAGGGGTTGAGTGAGCGTCGGGAGGAGTCGTGTTTCATCGCTCGCAGCGCCTGCGTGGACCGGGATGAGTTGATTCTAGCTCCGATCTCAGGGAATTGAACAACAACCGCATTCAGGATTCTGATTTTTCAGGGATTAATGGCCGCGGTGACGGCCGATTGCGCAAACGTTCGGAGTGCCGGCAAGCGGCCAGTGGAGAGAGGCTTTGGTGTCGCCGACCCGGACAATTCGCTCCCTTTGAAAAAGGGGGCTGGCGCCTGCGTTGTTGAGGGGGGCGGGAAGCCATCTGCGCCGGGGGATTTGCTTTGGGGGTGCGGGAAGATCAAAAGCAAATCCCCCTGGCCCCCCGGCCCACAGGCGCAGCCTGTGGGCGTTCAGTGCCGCGCGAACCTGCGGTTCGCAAGCGCGGCCCTTCACCCTTTTTCAAAAGGGGGGAATCGGGTTGGTGGGGGCAGGGAGAAACTTGCTGCGATTCCTGATTCCTGATTCCCGATTCCCGATTCCCGATTCCCGATTCCCGATTCCCGATTCCCGAATCCCGAATCCCGAATCCCGAATCCCGAAAATCAAACCCGCCCGCGAATCAGATCCGAAGCGCGCTCGGCGATCATGATCGTCGGCGCATTGGTATTGCCGCTGACCAAAGTCGGCATCACCGAGGCATCGATCACCCGCAGGCCGTCGATGCCGCGCACGCGCAATTGCGAATCCACCACCGAGGCCGCGTCGTCGCCCATGCGGCAAGTGCCGACCGGGTGATACACGGTCTCGGCCTTGGCGCGCACGAACTCGACCAGTTCGGCGTCGCTCAGATCCTCGCGCGCGGGGAAGATCGGCTTGCCGCGGTATGCGTCGAAGGCTTTCTGCTTGAACAAGGTGCGCGAGAGCTTGGCGCACTCGACCATCATCTTCATGTCGAAGCCTTCCGCATCGCTCAGGTAATTGGCGTTGATGCGGACCTTGTCGCCGGCGCTGGCGCTGACCAGTTCGAGATGGCCGCGGCTGCGCGGGTGCAGGAAACAGGCGTGGGCGGTGTAGCCGTCGCCGCGGAGGCGATGGCGGCCGTGATCGTCGAGCATCGCCGGCACGAAATGGAACTGCACGTCGGCGCGATCGTCCGGCGCCAGGTCGGAGCGCACGAAGCCGCCGGCCTCGGCGATGTTGCTGCTGCCCGGGCCGCTGTGGCCGCGCAGGTAATAGTTGAGGGCGACCACGATGTCGCTGAGGCGATCGTAGGTGACGCGCTGGGTGGAGTGCTGCAGCGTACAGATGTCCAGATGGTCCTGCAGGTTCTGCCCGACTTGCGGTGCGTCGGCGACGACTTCGATGCCGTGCCGGCGCAACTGATCGGCGGGGCCGACGCCCGACAGCATCAGCAACTGCGGCGAATTGATCGCGCCGCCGCTGAGCAGCACTTCGCGCTGCGCGTGCTGATGATAGGCGCGGCCGCCGCTGCTGTAGACCACGCCGGTGGCGCGGCCGTTCTCGATGGTGATGCGGCTGACCAGCGCTTTGGTAACGATCTGCAGGTTGTGGCGTTCGCGCGCCGGGTCCAGGTAGGCGACGGCGCTGGAGCAGCGCGCGCCGTTCTTCTGCGTCACCTGGTAATAGCCGAAGCCCTCCTGGCTGGGGCCGTTGAAATCGCCGTTGGCCGCATAACCGGCCTGGCGCGCGGCTTCGATGAAGACGGCCGACAGCGGATTGGTGTAGCGCAGGTCCGACACGTACAACGGACCCATGCTGCCGTGCAGGGCGTCGTCGCCGCGGCTGTTGCGCTCGCTGCGGCGGAAGTAGGGCAGCACGCTGTTCCAGTCCCAGCCGCTGGCGCCGGCGGCGGCCCAGCCGTCGTAGTCGCCGGTCGCGCCGCGGATGTAGCACATGGCGTTGATCGAGCTCGAACCGCCGAGCACCTTGCCGCGCGGCCACCACAGCACCCGGTTGTCCAGGTTCGGCTCCGGCGCGGTGTCGTAATCCCAGTTCACTCCCTTCTTGTTGACCAGCTTGGCCACGCCGGCGGGCATGTGGATGAAGGGGTGCAGATCGCGCGGGCCGGCTTCGATGAGCAGCACACGGGTATCGGGGTCTTCGCTGAGGCGATTGGCGAGCACGCAGCCGGCCGATCCGGCGCCGATGATGATGTAGTCGAACTCGGTGGGCACTGGCGCATCCCGCAGGGGCGCGGCATCGGTTGCCGCGCGGATCGGGCGACCGTAAGCGGCAAAACTAGAGCAAATGCTCCCAACGCCGGGCGCCCCCGGTTCCGCCACACGCTGTGGTGGCGGCCGCCGACGCCTTGGGCTACCGTGCCGGCAAACCTGCACGGCCGGCAGTGGCGGCCGCGCAGGCGACGACGGGAACGCATCGCGACGGCTCCCGCGCCGCTGATCCGCAATCCACGATCTGCAGAGCCGACCGGCTTCCGGCGGTTCACTCACGGAGCGACGCGATGTCGGCAGTTCAAGGCGCCAGCCTGTCCACCGGACGGGTCCATTCCGGCGAATGGCGCGCGGTGGCTTTATCGGTGGCGTATTTCTTCTGCGTGCTCACCGCGTACTACATGATCCGGCCGGTGCGCGACCAGCTCAGCGCCGTGGTCGGCTCCACCCAGTTGCCGTGGTTCTACGCGGCCACGTTGCTGGCGACGCTGGCCTTGACGCCGGTGTTCTCGGGGTTGGTCTCGCGCTATCCGCGCCGGGTGGTGGTGCCGGTGGTGTACGGCTTCTTCATCGCCTGCCTGATCGGCTTCGTGCCGCTGTTCGGCGCGCACGGGCCGCTGAGCCCGCGCGTGCTGGGCACGGTGTTCTTCGTCTGGATCAGCGTGTTCAATCTGTTCGTGGTGTCGGTGTTCTGGAGCTTCATGACCGACATCTGGAACGAAGGCCAGGCGCGCCGGCTGTTTCCGATCATCGCCGTCGGCGGCACGGTCGGCTCGCTGGTCGGGCCGGCGTTGACCGGGCGACTGGTCGGCGTGATCGGCGTGGCGCCGTTGCTGGTGGTGTCGGCCTCGCTGCTGGGGCTGGCGCTGGTGTTCGTGATCCTGCTGGGGCGGTGGTCGCGCGTGCACGGCACGCGCCGTTTCGAGAGCAGCCACGAGGCGGCGATCGGCGGCGGCATGTTCGACGGGATCAAGCAGGTCTTCGCCAATCCGTTCATGCGTTCGATGGCGATCCTGCTGTTGCTGGGCGACTGGATCGGCACGGTCAACTACGGCCTGGTCGTGGACTATTCCAAGGCGACCTTCACCGACGCGGTCTCGCGCACGCGCTTCGCCGCCGACCTGGATCTGATGACCAACATCGTGGCGCTGAGCGCGCAGGTGCTGCTGACGCCGTGGCTGCTGTCGCGGCGCGGCGCGGCCTCGGTGATCGGCGTGTGGTCGGTGGTGACGGTGATGTTCCTGACCCTGTCGGCCTCGGTCGCCGACGCGCACGCGCCCTTGACCGAACTGTTCCCCGCCTACGGCGCCTTGATCGCGTCGTTGCCGGCGGGCATGGCGGCGATGATCGGACCGCTGCCGGCGGTGGCGATGGCGCTGGTGGTCAGTCGCGGGCTGGCCTACGGCATGGTCGGTCCGGCGCGCGAGAGCCTGTTCTCCAGCGCCGCGCGCACCCTGCGCTACAAGGGCAAGAACGCGGTCGATACCGCCGCCTGGCGCTTCGGCGATGTGGCGGTGGCGACGACGATGGTCGGCCTGCGCAGCCTGGGCGTCGGCGTCGCCGGGCTGGCCGGCATCAGCGCGGTGGTCGCGGCCGGTGCCGGTGTGGTCGGCTGGAACCTCGCGCGCTGGGTGCAACGCGGCGGCGCGGCCGAACCGGGCGAGGGCGCTCGCGCATGAGGCGCGGTTGGCGGCCGTGGCCGCGTCAGCAGTGGCTGCAGCGGTTGTTCGTCACCCTCGTGCTGTGCGCGCTGGCATGTCTGGCCTGGGGGTTCTTCTGGGAACCGCGGCAACTGGTCGAACGCGATTACGCCTTCGCCCTGCCGCACTGGCCGCGCGAATGCGAGGGCCTGCGCCTGGACGTGGTCGCCGACCTGCACACCGGCTCGCCGCACAACGGCCTGGACAAGCTCGACGACATCGTCGGCCGACTCGCCGCCAGCGATGCCAGCGCAGTGCTGATGGCGGGCGACTACGTGATTCTCAGCGTGCTCGGCGGCACGTATATCTCCGCCGACCAACTCGCGCCGCATCTCAAGCCGCTGACCGCGCGCAAACCGGTCTATGCCGTGCTCGGCAACCATGACTGGTGGAAGGACGGCCACAAGGTGCGCGCGGCGCTGGAATCGGCCGGCGTGACCGTGCTGGAAGACCAGGCCCGGGCCGCGCAGTTCGGCGAGTGTCGGGTATGGATCGTCGGCATCGGCGACAAATGGGAAACCCGTCACGACGTCGCCGGCGCCTTCGCCGGCGTCGGCGACGACGCCCCGACGATCGCGTTGACCCACAACCCGGATCTGTTTCCCGACATTCCGCCGCGCGCCTCGCTGACCATCGCCGGCCACACCCACGGCGGTCAGGTCAGATTGCCGTGGATCGGCACGCCGGTGCTGCCGGCCGAACAGCGTTACGCCGGCGGCTACCTGATCGAGCACGACAAGCATCTGTTCGTCTCCACCGGCATCGGCACCAGCATCCTGCCGGTGCGGTTCGGGGTGCCGCCGGAGATTTCGCGGTTGACCTTGCGCGCGGCGGCGAGAGAACCGGTGCGGCGCTGATCTTCGCGCTAAGGTGGCCGCGACGGCCTGACGGATATGGAGCACAGGTAGATGGACCGCAATGCGATGCTGTGCGCCGTTGTGTTGATGCTGATCGGCCTGTGGCCGTGGCGACCGGCGCGGGCCGATCTTTTCGAGCCGCCGCGCGTCGAGACTTACCTCTCCGGCAACGGGCGCTATCGGCTGACGGTGACGCCGTCGGCGGACCCTGCGCCGCGCGAGCGAAAAGACGTTCCGCCGGAAAAGACCGCGCAAGCCCGCATGGAGCGCCGGGAAGGGGCGGGCTGGGTGCAGGTATGGCGCGGACCGCTGCGCAATCCGGTGGCGCCGCCCTGGGCCGTGGTGTCGGACGACGGTCGGACGGCGACCTTCAACGACTGGTACGGCGCCGGCCACGGCCCGCGCGTGGTCGTGCTGTACGACACCGTCGGCCGCATGGTGCGCTCGCTGGGCCTGGAGCAATTGCTGCCGGCCGATTATGTGCGCGCCTTGCCGCGCTCGGTCAGCTCGATCGACTGGGGCCGCGAGCACAGGTTTTCGGCCGACGGGCGCCAAGTGCTGCTGCGCGTGGCGATTCCCAACAACAACGACCGCAGCTACGAGCCGGCCGGTTATGTCGAACTGGCGCTGGATGCAACGACTGGACGGCGTGCATCCGGCTATGAGACCGCACTGCGGCGCGCTTATATCCAAGCCGCACCAGCCATCGCCAGAGAGCAGGTGTTTTGGGAGGCGGCGAAAGCGGTCCGGCGCGCGCCGCTGCTGGCGCCGGCGACGAGCGATTACCGCGACTGGAACCGCTACCTGTCCGAGGCTTGCCGTCGGCTCGATCCCGACGCTGGCGAGCGTGGGCCGGGGTTGCGCCGGATCCAGATGCAAGCCGGCCGCGCGGACTTGCCCGAACTGCGGCAGATCGTCGAGACCTTGTCGAACCCCGGCCGCGAAACCGGGGCATTGGTGTTCGCAACGGTGTTCGACCCGCGCTCCGAGCAGGATTCCCTGGTCGCAGCCCTGGCCAAGGCCGCGCAGGAAGCCCCCGCAGGACGCCTGGCGGGGCGTCGGGTGTGTGTGCTGGTCGACGACCGGCGCTCCGCCGCCGCGGCCGCGGCGCTGGCGCGCACCGGCGCGACCTACGTGCAGCTCGATCCGTCCCAGCCGATCGCGCAGCGCCCTGAGGTGCTGCGGGAGCTCGAGCGAAACTGAGCAACGCATCCGCAGCCTATGCCAAAGGTCGGGATGACCATCCGCAGACGCCGCCGCTCTGAGCGCGGCGCTAGCTTGTGTGTGGGAAAAGGGAGCTCAGGACCATGCGCGAACCGTGTCTGCGGTGCGGATGCGAACGCATGCGCGTGCCATCGGGCGCAGTGCGCGGCGAATATGAAACCTCGTATACGGGCGATCACAGGGCGCGCGCATGAACGGCTTGCGCAAGGCGCTGGCGCAGACGCCGCCGCTGTGGTGGTCGCTGCTGTACTTCTTCTGTCTGCTCTGCGGCTACTACGTGCTGCGCCCGGTGCGCGATGCGATGGGCGCATCCAGCGACGCGGCCACGGTGTTTCCGCATGCGGCGATCCAATGGGCGCAATCGCACGGGCTGCAGCTCAAGGACTTCGTGCTGCAAGTGCTGTTCACCTGCACCTTCGTGGTCATGATCGCGTTGCAGCCGGTGTACGGCGCGCTGGTCGCGCGGTTCCCGCGGCGAGTGTTCCTGCCGGTGGTCTACGGCATCTTCATTCTCTGTCTGTTCGCGTTCCACTGGGCGTTCCACACCCAGGTGCCCGGACGCGGCATGGTGTTCTTTGTGTGGACGGCGATCTTCAATCTGTTCGCGGTGACCGTGTTCTGGAGCTACATGGCGGATGTGTTCGACGATCGCCAGGCGCGCCGGGTGTACGGCTACATCGGCGCCGGGGGCACCGCCGGCGCGGTGATCGGGCCGATGTTGACGCAATGGCTGGTGCAGCCGCTGGGTGTGGCGAATCTGCTGCTGGTCTCGGCCGGGTTCCTGGCGGTGTGCGTGCTGTGCATCGTGCGCTTGCGGCCGTGGGCGATCCGGCGCGCGCATGCGCAAGGGCTGGACAGCGGCGAGGGCGCGATGGGCGGCTCGGTCTGGGCCGGGCTGAAGCTGGTGTGGCAGCGGCCGGTGCTGCGGGCGATGGCGGCGACCTTGTTCTTCAGCGTCGGCGCGGCGACCTTGCTCTACAACCAGCAGGCGGCGATCGCGCGCGAGTTCTATCCCGGCGCCGAAGCGGCGACGGCGTACTTCGCCCGCATCGACAGTGCGGTGAATCTGCTTGCGATCCTGACCCAACTGCTGCTCACGCGCTGGCTGCTCGATCGCCACGGCGTCGCCCCCGCGCTGCTGATGCCCGGATTGATCCTGCTGCTGGGTTTCGGCGTGCTGATGGCGTCGCCGCTGCCGGTGATGGTCGCGATCGTGCAGGTGCTGCAGCGCGGCAGCGAGTTCGCCCTGGCCAAGCCGGCGCGCGAGACCTTGTACACGCGGGTGGACCGTCCATCGCGCTACAAGGGCAAGGCGGTGATCGACACCGCGATCTTCCGCGGCACCGATCTGGCCTTCGTTTGGATCCACAAGGCGGTGGCGTTGTTCGGCACCCAGGCGGTGTTCGCGGCCGGCGCGATCGCCGCCGCGGGCATGACCGCCGGCGCCTGGAGCATCGTGCGCGCGCAGCGCGGCCTGCCAGGCGCCGATTCCTCTTCCGACAGCGCTTTCGACCGACAACCCGCACGAGGTGAATCATGACCTTCAACCGCCGCGATTTTCTCGCCGCCGGTGCCGCCGGCGCCGGCCTGCTAGCGATGCCTTCGTTCGCGCGCACGATTCTTCAGCCCAAGCCGCGCAAGATTCTGGTGATGGGCGGCACCGGGTTTCTCGGGCCGCACTTCGTCGAGATCGCGCGCAAGCACGGCCATACGCTGACGCTGTTCAATCGCGGCAAGACCAATCCGGACAAGTTTTCCGGCGAGGAGTACCACGACATCGAGCAGTTGCACGGCGATCGCAAGACCGACATGAAGGCGCTGGAAGGCGACCGCCAATGGGACGCGGTGCTCGATACCTCGGCTTACATCCCGGCCGATGTGACGCGGTCGGGCAAGTTGCTCGCGGCGCGGGTGAAGCAATACGTGCTGGTTTCGACCATTTCGGTGTATGCCAAGAACGATGCGCCGGCCGATGAGACCTCGCCGGTCGCGACGCTGGCCGATCCCAACGTCACGGAAGTCACCGGCGAAACCTACGGCGGATTGAAGGCGCTGTGCGAGAAGGCCGCCGAGCAGGAACTGCCCGGCCGCACGACCGTGGTCCGGCCGGGTTTGATCGTCGGCCCGGGCGACAACAGCGACCGCTTCACCTATTGGCCGGCGCGCGCCGATCGTGGCGGCGAGATCCTCGCGCCCGGCAGCGAACAAGACCCGACCCAGTTCATCGACGTGCGCGATCTGGCCGCGTTCCTGCTGACCACGATCGAGCGCGGCCACGTCGGCATCTACAACGCCGACGGCGCCCCCGGCGCGCTGACCATGGGCGCGGTGTTGCGCGAATCGCAGCGCGCTTCGGGCAAGAAATCCAGCGTGACCTGGGTACCGGCGGATTTCCTGGAAGAGCAGAAGGTGCAGGCCTGGAGCGACATGCCGGCGTGGATTCCGGCGCGCGGCGAATACGCCGGCTTCGGCCGCACCTCGGTGAGCAAGGCGAAAGCGGCGGGGTTGAATTACCGGCCCTTGCGCGAGACCGCGCGCGACACCCTGGTGTGGTGGCGGACGCTGCCGGAAGAGCGCCGCGCGAAGCTCAAGGCCGGCTTGAAGCCGGAGCGCGAGGCCGAGGTGCTCAAGGCCTGGCATGCGAAGGCGAAGACGAAGGGCGGTTGATTTCGCGGGGCGCCGTGTGGGGTGACGGACGCGATCTCGCGGTTGCTCTCAAGCCGTGGCGCGGATCTCGGCGTCGGCCGTGCGAAGCCGTATGCTGCGCGCTTCGATCTCACCTTATGGAGCACGCCCGATGCATTGGCTCGCCATCGTCCTGATCGCCGTGGTCGCGTCGCTTCATCTGTATTTCCTGGTCCTGGAGATGTTCCTGTGGACCAGGCCGCTCGGCATGAAGGTGTTCCGCAATACCCCGGAAAAGGCCGAGATCACCCGGGTGCTGGCGGCCAATCAGGGGCTGTACAACGGCTTCCTGGTCGCCGGTCTGGTCTGGGGATTGGCCTGCGCGCGCGTGGACGTGGCGACGTTCTTCCTGGCCTGCGTGGTGGTCGCCGGCGCTTATGGCGCGGCTACGGTCAGCCGGCGGATCTTCTATGTGCAGGCGGTTCCGGCGCTGGCTGCGTTGGCGGCGGTGTGGTTGCTGTAGGTCCCTTCGAGGGCAAGAGCGAATCCCTCACGCTCCGATTCGCTATCTGAAACGGAGTGCTCGCCGGGCGTCAGCCCCTTTTCCAAAGGGGGCGCGATTTGCGTGTTTCGGCCCCAGCGACGAAACCTTCCACCCTGAGCGTATCGTTCCTCCCTTTGAAAAAGGGTGAAGGGCCGCGCTTGCGAACCGCAGGTTCGCGCGGCACTGAACGCCCACAGGCTGTGCCTGTGGGCCGGAGGGCTAGGGGGGATTTGCTTTTAGCTCTCCCCAACTCACCCGTGCAGCTTTTTAGCCGTCTCAGCCACCTCGCGCCCCTGGTAACGCGCCGCATCAAGCTCATTCTGAGTCGGCTGCCGCGAACCATCGCCGCCGGTGATGGTGGTGGTGCCATAAGGCGAGCCGCCGGTGACTTCGTCCAGCCGCATCTGCCCGGCATAGCCGTAGTTGAGCCCGACGATCACCATGCCGAAGTGCAGCAGGTTGGTGATGATCGAGAACAACGTCGTTTCCTGGCCGCCGTGCTGGGTCGCGGTCGAGGTGAAGGCCGCGCCGACCTTGCCGTGCAACGCGCCCTTGGCCCACAGCCCGCCGGCCTGATCGAGGAAGTTGGCCATCTGCGAGGACATCCGCCCGAAGCGGGTGCCGGTGCCGACGACGATGGCGTCGTAATGCTCCAGATCGGCGATCTGCGCGATCGGCGCGGCCTGATCGAGCTTGTAGTGCGACTTGCGCGCGACCTCTTCCGGCACCAGCTCCGGAACGCGCTTGATATCGACCTGCGCGCCGGCCGCGCGCGCGCCTTCGGCCACGGCTTCGGCCATTTTTTCGCAGTGGCCGTAGGCCGAGTAATAAAGCACCAACACCTTCGCCATGATCTTCGCCTCGTGCAGTAGACAGGGCGTCGAGCCTAGACCGGCGATGTTGCAAACGGTGTGACCGGTTGCGCGTTCGTCGCAACGTACGCACGCAAGCCGCACGCGGCCCGGGATCGATCGGGCTGCGTCGATGATGCGCCGGCCAACATGCCGCATCCGCGCGCGCGCGACTAGTTCGCAATCCGGGATTTACAGTCCCGAACGGGCGAAAATCCGCCAAAGCCCGCAACCTCAAGGCTTACGCGCAGCGTCCTCGATTCGGAACAATGAAAGCGACACAGCGTGGTTTATCGACACCACGGTGTTTCCTAAAGTGAACCAATGCGTCGGCACACGGCGCGCCCTCCGGCTTCCTCTGCATTCCTCCTCAATGGTTACGCCGCTACGGCTCGCGCCGTGCGGCGGCGACTGTTCTTTCTTCAAGGAGCACCCCCGTGCTGTTGCCCCTCATGTTGCTGTCGGCGGCCGGTTTCACCGTGCTGACGACCGAATTCATCCTGGTCGGCCTGTTGCCGTCGCTCGCGCGCGATCTGGGCGTGAGCGTTTCCCAGGCCGGCTTGCTGGTGACCTTGTTCGCGTTCGCGGTCGCCGCCAGCGGGCCGTTTTTGACCGCGTATTTCTCGCGTTTCGAACGCAAGCGCTTGTTCATCGTGGTGTTGCTGTTGTTCGCCGCTTCCAATCTGCTCGCGGCGATGGCGCCGAATCTCGGGGTGATGGCGCTCGCGCGATTGATCCCGGCGTTGGGCGTGCCGGTGTTCTGGGCGCTGGCCAGCGAAACCGCGGTCGATCTGGCCGGGCAGGAGCGCGCCGGGCGCGCGATCTCGGTGATTTCCTTCGGCGTGATCTGCGCGACGGTGATCGGTGTTCCCACCGGCACCTTGATCGCCGACGCCTTCGGCTGGCGCGCGGCGTTCGTCGCCCTGGCGATCGCCTCGGTGCTCAAGGCCACGCTGCTGTTCGTATTCCTGCCCGACAGCCGCTCGGCTCAGCCGCAGATGAAGTTGCGCCACCAGTTCCTGGTGCTGCGCGATCCGCGCGTGGGCGGGCATGTGCTGCTGTCGGTAATCCTGTTCACCGGCATGTTCACGGCCTACACCTATCTGGCCGACATGTTCGAACGCCTGGCCGGTTTCAACGGCTCGGTGGTCGGCTGGGCGTTGATGGCATTCGGCGCGGTCGGCCTGATCGGCAATACGCTGGGCGGGCGCATCGTCGATCGCAATCCGCTGGTGGCGTCGCTGATCTTCAGCGTGCCGATGGCGATCGGCCTGGTGCTGGTGGTGCCGGCGGTGCAGTCGCTGCCCTTGTTCGCGGTGACGCTGGCGCTGTGGGGCATCACCCAGGCGGCGTTGTTCCCGGTCAGCCACGTGCGGGTGATGAAGTCGGCGCCGCAGGCGCCGGCGTTCGCGGCGTCGTTGAATATTTCCGGGGCGAATCTGGGCATCGGCGTCGGTGCGATCGTCGGCGGGCAGGTGATCGATGCGGTCGGTGTCGGCGGGTTGGGGTATGCGGCCGCGGGGATCGTCGCGGTGTCGGTGTTGCTTGGCTTCGTGTTGATGTCGGCCGGTAAGCCGGCGGAAGCGGCGGTAGTGGCTACCGGTGAATCGGAGGCAGAGCCCGCGATGGATTGTGTGTCGTAACCGAAGCGCGAAAACCGCTGCCCCCTTTGAAAAAGGGGGCGGGCGCCGGCGAAAGCCGCGTTGTCGATGGCTAACTTCGGCGCGGGGGATTTGCTTTTGCCGTGGTGGCATTGAAGCAAGAGCAAAAGCAAATCCCCCCGGTCCTCCGGCCCACAGGCATAGCCTGTGGGCGTTCAGTGCCGCGCGAACCTGCGGTTCGCAAGCGCGGCCCTTCACCCTTTTTCAAAGGGGGGAATCAGACTTGGGGATTGTGGGAGTTGTGGGGAATGCGGGTGCGGCGGATCAAAGAAACAGCGGCACCGCGAAAATAATCGCGCCCAGCACGAACAGCGCCGTCAGCACATGCACCAGCGGCCGGTTGATCCGCAGAAACACGAATTGCTCGATCGTCCTGCCGACCCAGAACAACGACATTCCCGCCAACACCGCGCGCCCCATGGCGGTGCCGTGCAAGTCGTCGGCGAAGACGAAGCACAGCGCGGCGATGCACAAAAATACGTAGATCAGCCGCAGATTGAGAATCTGCAGGATCGCCCGGTCGGCCACGCTCGCGGCCTTGAGCGATTGGCGCCAGCCGAACAGCTTCCAGAACGCCATGTGGAACAGCGCGAAGGCCAGGCTATGGGCGCCGCCGATCCAGATCCAGGTAGTCGCGTTCATGGCATGGCTCCGCGCGGATTCAGTCGCGCTTGGGCTTGGGCGAAACCCGCATGGCGATGCGCGCCCGGAACACGGGCTCGCCGGCGGGGTTGGTGACTTCGACGTCGACCGGCAGATCATAGCCTCGGTCGGATTCGACGATGGGCGCGGCCGGCGTCGCCACCGCGCGCATGGTCCCGACGGCTTTCTTCAGGTACTCCACGCTCATGCCGATCGGGATCCAGCGCATCGATTTGGGGATGCTGGCGTCGGTCATCACCCCGCCGGTGAGTTCGGCCAGATTGCACATGGCGATGGCGTGCACGGTGCCCAGGTGATTGGTGATGGCGCGACGGTGGCGCATGGTCGCGCTGCAGCGGCCGGGTTCCAACGACTCGAAGCGCGGCGAGATGCTGGCGAAGTAGGGCGCCTTGAAGCACACCGCGCGGGTGAACAGCCAATGGCCGGCGGGATAGCGGGTAATTTTCTTGTACAGGGACAGGACGTTGGCGCTCATGGGCGGGTCCGTGGTTGTGTTGGTAGTGAGTCGGGAGCGGTGGGGATGGATGGTTTCTACCGTCGTTCCCGCAGATGCATGCGTCTGTTCCTATCCGTCATTCCCGCGAACGCGGGAATCCAGCGACTTTCGTGCAGTTGCGACAAAGACACTGGATGTTCGGCTCCGCCGAAGTAAAACGGAGCCCGCGTTCGCGGGAATGACGGTAGGGGAGGCGTGCGGGCACTTGTCGCAACGTCGGTAACCGCGAACCAGCAGTCGCGAACTCCAACCCCAAAACCAAAACGGCGGACCCGAAGGCCCGCCGTTCCGATTCAAGCATCGCGTCGCATCCGCGCGATCCGCATCACGCCGCGGCGCGTGCGTCGGTATTGCCGTGATCGCGCTCGTGCAGCGCCTTGTAACCGGCCGAACGCAGCTCGGCGGCGTCGAAGTCGTCGACGCTGATCGCATCGATGGTCATCTCGCGCAGCTCTTCCAACTGCTTGCGTTCCTCGGCCGTGATCCAGCCCTCGCGCACGCCCTCGTCGAGCTGGCCGGGGAAATCCAGCGCTTCGATGTCGCTGTTCTTCAGCGCCTTGAGGAACTTGCGCTCCACCGGCTCGGCCAGGATCACCTTCTGCAGGTAGCTGTTGATGCGGCCGGCCGGGTTGTTGGCGCACGGCGTGGTGAACACGCCTTCGGCCAGACGGTCGCGGGCGTCGTTGGGCGACATCAGCAAGGACGCGGCACGGTGGCCCAGGCGATCGCTCGGCGCCTGCGCGCGGCGGCCCCAGGGGAAGATCAGCATCCACAGCAGGTAACCGACCGGACGGATCGGGAAGTTGCGCAGCGCGCCCGACAGCGCCAGTTCGATCTTGTGCACGCAGTCGTGGAAGGCCCAGGCCAGCAGCGGCTGATCGCCGACCGGACGGCCCTGGTCTTCGTAACGCTTGAGCATGGCGCTGGCGATGTACAGCTGGCTCAGCACGTCGCCCAGGCGGCCCGACAGGGATTCCTTGAACTTGAGCTTGCCGCCCAGCAGCAGCATCGAGGTGTCGGCCATCACCGCCAGCGTCGCCGAATAACGGTTGAGCTTGCGGTAGTAGCGGCGGGTGTAGGCATCGCCCGGGGCGGCGCCCACGCGCGCGGCGGTCAGGCCGAACCACCAACTGCGCACGGCGTTGGAGATGGCGAAGCCGATGTGGCCGAACAGGTTCTTGTCGAACTCGCGCAGGGCCTCGGCCTTGTCGGGCAGCATCGCCGCCTTCATTTCCTTGAGCACCCACGGGTGGCACAGGATCGCGCCCTGGCCGAAGATCATCAGCGAGCGCGTCATGATGTTCGCGCCTTCCACCGTGATCATGATCGGCAGCGCCTGCCAGTTGCGGCCGGCGTAGTTCTTCGGGCCGAGGATGATGCCCTTGCCGCCGTGGATGTCCATCACGTCCTTGGCCACTTCGCGGGCCATCTCGGTGCAGTGGTACTTGGCGATGGTCGAGGGCACGGCCGGGTTTTCGCCGCGCGCCACCGCCGCGGCGGTGGCCTGCGACAGCGCGCTGATCGCGTAGGCGTGGCCGGCGATGCGGGCGAGGGCTTCTTCCACGCCTTCGAAGCGGCCGACCGACAGGCCGAACTGCTTGCGGATGCGCGCATACGCGCCGGTGACGATCGCGCCCATCTTGGCGCCGCCGCTGCCCGAGGAGGGCAGGGTGATCGAGCGGCCGATCGACAGGCATTCCACCAGCATCTGCCAGCCCTTGCCGGCGTAGGCTTCGCCGCCGATCAGCTGGCTCAGCGGGATGAATACTTCCTTGCCGTGGATCGGGCCGTTCTGGAAGGTGCAGTTGAGCGGGAAGTGGCGGCGGCCGACTTCCACGCCGGCGGTGTCGCGCGGCAACAGCGCGATGGTGATGCCGATGTCGCGCTTGTCGCCGATCAGGCCGTCCGGGTCGTACATGCGGAAGGCCAGGCCGATCAGCGTGGCGACCGGCGCCAGGGTGATGTAGCGCTTATCGAAGGTCAGCTTGACGCCGACCACGCGCGCGCCGTTCCACTCGCCGGTGGTGACGATGCCGTAGTCGGGAATCGAGGTCGCATCCGAGCCGGCCCACGGGCCGGTCAGGCCGAAGCACGGCACTTCGCGGCCGTCGGCCAGGCGCGGCAGGTAGTGGTCCTTCTGTTCCTGGGTGCCGTAGTGCATCAGCAGCTCGGCCGGGCCCAGCGAGTTGGGCACGCCGACCGTGGAGCTGACCACGCTCGACACCGACGCCAGTTTCTGGATCACCTTGTGATTGGCCAGCGCGGAGAAGCCCAGGCCGCCGTACTCCTTCGGGATGTTGAGGCCGAAGAATTTGTTCTTCTTGACGTACTCCCACATCTCCGGCGGCAGATCGGCATCGATGTGCGTGATCTGCCAGTCGTTGGTCATCTTGCACAGCTCTTCGGTCGGGCCGTCGAGGAAGGCTTGTTCTTCCGCGCTCAGTTCCGGCTTGGGCTGCGACAGCAACTGCTGCCAGTCGGGCTTGCCCGAGAACAGCTGGCCTTCGAAACCCACCGTGCCCGCTTCCAGCGCGGTGCGTTCGGTTTCCGACAGCGGCGGCAGAATCTTGGTGTAGAAGCCCAGCAGCGGCTTGGTGATCAGCGGCAGGCGGATCGCCGGCACCAGCAGCGGGACCGCGATCAGGGCCACCAGCACGGCGGCGATGATGGTCGCTGTGGGGCTGGCGCCGAGCAGATAACAGGCGACCAGCGCGGTGGCGGTCAACGCGGCCCAGACCGGCAGACGCAGGCGGTGGTACGCGGCGATCGCGCCGATGAGAAGAAAGGTAAGGAAGGGGATCGCGATACTCATCAGAGCGCTCCAGAGGATGCGGCTGGACTCAGGCTAGTGGGGCTCGTGTGATGTCGGCGCTCAATTCGGCCGGATCGGCTTGCGCAGCCGGTTCGATCGACATTCAAACGCTGGCATCAAACGGGTAACATACGGCCGAGTATGGAATTGCAATCCGGTGCTGTCAACCGAGCCGGCCTTCGCCTCGATAGCCCCCTGCGGACCCCCGCTCGCATCAAGGCGTTGCGGCCTTTCTCCCCTGCTTTTTCTGCTGCATTGCAGCATTAGCCCGCGATTTTCCCGCTGTTTTTCACGAATCCCGATTCCCCGATTCCGAATCCGGGCTTTTTGCTGCACTGCGTACTGTTCCCGACCCTGCCGTATGGTTAAACTTGTCATCCATGAACCAGCCCGCCTCGAACAAGCCCGAGCCGAAGCTCGACGCCCCGTCTTCCGCTGCGCCGTCCACCGGCGACGCCAAGACGGATCACAAGCCCGAACGCAGCGGCCGACTCAGCGCTGACGATTGGGCGCAGGCCGCGCTCGATCTGATCGCCGAACAAGGCGTCGCCGCGGTCGCGGTGGAACCGCTTGCGCGCCGGCTCGGCGTGACCAAGGGCAGCTTCTACTGGCATTTCCCGTCGCGCGATGCGTTGCTGGTCGCCGCGTTGGAGCGCTGGGAGAAGGTCGAGCAGGAAACCGTGTTCGGCCAGCTCGAACCGATCCCCGATCCGCGCCAGCGCCTGCGTTCGCTGTTCCACCTCGTCGCCCACGAGGTCAAATCGCACGTCATCTATTCCGAGCTGCTCAAGGCGCTGGACCATCCCGCCGTGCAGCCGGTGATCGGGCGCGTGTCCGAGCGCCGCCTGGATTACCTCACCGCTTCCTTCCGCCAGGCCGGCTTGAGCCGCACCGATGCGCAGCATCGCGCCCGCCTGCTTTACGCCGCCTACGTCGGCTTCCTGCAGCTGAACCTGCAGCTGCACCAGACCCGCATGCAACACGACGAGTTCGAGGCCTATGTCGAACACATGATGGCCACGCTGATTCCCTCGTCGTAACACCCGTTCCCTTACCGCTGTCCCCCGGCTGGAGACCATTGCCGTGAATGCCATTTCGAAAGACGCTACCCCAACGACTGCGGCGCTGGGGAGCGCCGGCAGTTCCCTTGCCGCATTGAACGAGTGGGTGGCCCAAGTGGCTGCGCTGACGCAGCCGGACAAGATCCAGTGGTGCGACGGCAGCGATGCCGAAAACCAGGCGCTGATCGCGCAGATGCTGGCCGACGGCACCCTGGAACGCCTCAACGAGCAGACCCATCCGGGCAGCTATCTGCACCGCTCGCATCCCGACGATGTCGCGCGCGTGGAGCACCTGACCTTCGTGTGCACCAACGAACGCGAAGACGCCGGCCCGAACAATCACTGGATGGCGCCGCGCGAGGCGCACGCCAAGATGGACGCGTTGTTCGAAGGCTGCATGCGCGGGCGCACCATGTACGTGATTCCGTACTGCATGGGCCCGATCGAATCAAAGCTGGCGCGTTGCGGCGTGGAAATCACCGACTCGGCCTACGTGGTCGCCAACATGCGCTTGATGACGCGCATGGGCACGCCGGCGCTCGAGCGCATCGAGCGCGAAGGCACGTTCGTGCGTGGCCTGCATTCGATCGGCGAGCTCGATCCCGAGCGCCGTTTCATCATGCATTTCCCCGATGAGCTGACCATCAAGTCGTTCGGTTCGGGCTACGGCGGCAACGCCTTGCTCGGCAAGAAGTGCCACGCCCTGCGCATCGCCTCGCATCAGGCGCGCAGCGAAGGCTGGCTGGCCGAGCACATGCTGATCGTCGGCATCGAGAACCCGCAGGGCGAAACCCATTACCTCGCCGCGGCGTTCCCGTCGGCCTGCGGCAAGACCAATCTGGCCATGCTGATTCCGCCGGAAGGCTATCGTCAGGCCGGCTGGAAAGTGTGGACGGTCGGCGACGACATCTGCTGGATGCGTCCGGGCGCCGATGGCCGCCTGTACGCGATCAATCCCGAAGCCGGTTACTTCGGCGTCGCGCCGGGTACTTCGACCAAGTCGAACCCGAACGCGCTGGCCTCGATCCAGACCAACACCATCTTCACCAATGTCGGCGTCACCGCCGACAACCAGCCGTGGTGGGAAGGCCTGGACGACGGCCAGACTCCGGTCACCGATTGGCGCGGCAACGCCTTCGACGCCGCCAAGGGCCCGGCTGCGCATCCGAACTCGCGCTTCACCGTGTCGGCCAAGCAGTGCCCGAGCTATTCGGCGCAAGCCGAAAACCCGGCCGGCGTGCCGATCTCGGCGATCGTCTTCGGCGGCCGCCGCGCCTCGCTGGTGCCGCTGGTGTTCGAAGCGCGCGACTGGACCCACGGCGTGCTGGTCGGCGCGGCGATGGGCTCGGAAACCACCGCCGCCGCGACCGGCGCGGTTGGCGTGATGCGCCGCGATCCGATGGCGATGAAGCCGTTCTGCGGCTACAACTTCGCGGATTACTTCGCGCATTGGCTGTCCTTCGACGGCGCCGAGGCGAAGCTGCCGAAGGTCTTCCACGTCAACTGGTTCCGCAAGGGCGACGACGGCAAGTTCCTGTGGCCGGGCTTCGGCGACAACCTGCGGGTGATCGAGTGGATGATCGGCCGGGTCAAGGGCGAGGCCGGCGCGACCGAAACCCCGATCGGCCGTCTGCCCAAGGCCGGCGACCTGAACCTCGACGGCGTGAACTTGAACGATGAGGCCCAGGCCAAGCTGTTCGGCTTCGACCATGCCGGCTGGAGCGCCGAGTTCGACAGCATCGGCGAATACCTGCGCGAATACGGCCCGCGCATGCCGCAGGCGCTGCACGACGAGCAGCAGCGCATCGCGGCGGCTTTGAAGGGCTGATTTACTGAGGAACGAGTGGAGAGGAGTGAGGAACGAGTGGGTGGCCGGCGATCTGGCTCCCGCGCGGATCTCGCTCCTCTCGTTCGTTTTGCCGGCTGCGTGCCGGCTGCGCAGCCCGGGGCGGCATAGTAAACAGGGCATGCGCCCGCGGGCAGCCCCGCCGCCGTATCGTTCTACTCGTTCCTCCCTTCTCCCTCTCGTTCCTGGCTCCAAGGGCGGGACTGGGAGGAACCAGGGCATGCCCCGCGCGCGGCCCCGCCGCCTCGCTCTACTCGTTCCTCACTCCTCTCTCTCATTCCTGGCTCCACCCCTTAAACCCTGAGCCCCGGCCCCGCATCGGACTCAGTATGCTGACCGCCGTGAACGACACCATGCCCGACGCCGCACTAGCGACCGAAGTCGATGACGACCGCGCCCTGGTGGCCGCGGCCGCGTCCGGCGGGGTCGCCGCCTTCGAGGCGCTGTACCGCCGCCACGCCAGCCGCGTCCATGGCGTCATCGCCCGGCTGGTCGGCTATCACGGCGCCCGCGCCGAGGACCTGACCCAGGAAGCCTTCGTCCGCGCCTGGCAGGCGCTGCCGAACTTCCGCTTCGAATCGGCCTTCGGCACCTGGCTGCACCGGCTGGCGGTCAACACCGCGCTGATGGAATTGCGCGGCCGCCGCAGCCGTCCGTTCGAAGACAACGACGAAGAAGTGTTCGACACCCTCGGCAGCGCCGATTCGGCCGGACACGTCACCGCGCTGTCGATGGATCTGGAACGCGCCGTCGCCAGCCTGCCGCCGCGCGCCCGCGCCGTGTTGGTGCTGTACGACGTGGAAGGCTGGAAACACGAAGAGATCGCGGTCGAACTCGGCATGGCGGTCGGCAGTTCCAAGGCACAGTTGCACCGCGCGCGCAGCCTGCTGCGCAGCCGGCTCGGAGAACAGGCATGAACGACAACGATCTCAACAAAGACCGCACCCCGGAAGGCGAACTGCCCGACGCGTTGCGCTGGCAGTTGCGGGCCATGCGCCGCGAGCTGCCGCCGTCGCGCGATCTGTGGTCCGGCATCGCCGCGCGCCTGGGCGAACAGGCGCCGCCGGCGGAACAGTCACAGGCTCCACTCGCGCCCCGCGAGGAAACGCCGGCGGTGATCGCGATGCGGCCGCGCGAGGTATCGCGCAATCGCTGGATGGCGCCGCTCGCGCTGGCGGCCAGCGTCGCCGCGCTGGCGATCGGCATCGGCAGCCAGTTCCGTGCTCCGCATACCCCGGCCGGTTCGGCCCAGGGCGCGGTGGCGACGGTCAACGGCGCCGCCCCGGCCACCTTGATGCAGCGCGAAGCCGACGGCATGACCCGCCAGTACCAGGCGGCGATGCGCGAAATCGCGCCGGCGACCCAGCAGGCGGTCGCGCTGAAACCGGCATTCGACGAACTCGACCGCAACGCCGCGCTGATCCTCGACGCGCTGGCGCACGATCCCGATTCGCGTCTGCTGTTGGAGCAACTGCGCCGCACCTACGCACGACGCCTCGCGCTGGCTCAGCGCGTGGCTTACACCTGATCCAAGGAGAACGCCCCATGACATCCGTCCGCCACAGCACACGTAGCCGCGTTCTCCGCCGCCTGCCCGCGATCGGCCTGCTCGCCGTCGCCCTGGGCGCCGCGTTGCCCGCATTCGCCGCCACCCCGATCAATCAGACCCGCCCGCTGGACCCGCTGGGCAGCGTCGAGATCGACAACGTCAAGGGCCTGATCCAGGTCCGGGTGTGGGACCGCGCCGAGGTCAAGATCGAAGGCTCGCTCGGCGAGGGCGTGGAAAAACTCGACATCGAAGGCGACCGCCAGCAGTTGTCGATCAAGGTCCGCTATCCCAACCGCGGCAGCGGCATGGGCTTTCTGGTCGGCGGCGACAAGAGCGAACCGACCGAGCTGATCGTGACCGTGCCGCTGCAGGCCGCGCTGGATATCGACGCGGTGTCGGCCAGCGTCGATGTCACCGGAGTGGCCTCGCGCGAGCTCAAGATCGACAGCGTCAGCGGCGATGTGACCGTGGCCGGCGCGCCGCGCTCGGCGGAAATCGAGAGCGTCAGCGGCGACCTGAGCCTGACCCTCAACACTCGCAAGATTTCCGCGCAGACCGTCAGCGGCGACCTCGATCTGCGCGGCCGCCTCAGCGGCGAGGCGCATCTGGAAACCGTGTCGGGCAAGGTGGAGATGGCCGCGCACGAGTCGCGCTTGAGCAAGATCTCGGGCAATTCGGTCTCAGGCGATCTTCGCATCTCCGCGGCGCTGGCCGACAGCGGCGAAATCTCGCTGGAAACGGTCAGCGGCGATGTGAACCTGTCGATGCCGCGCAGCTTGTCGGCGGTGGTGCGCGGGCAGAGCTTCAGCGGCGATCTGAGCGCGCCGGACGTGGAAGTCCAGCGGCCCAAGCACGGCCCGGGATCGAGCTTCGAGCACCGCTACGGCAGCGGCAACGGCAGGATCAAGATCGAGACCTTCTCCGGCGATGCGTCGCTGGAATTCGAATAAGCCGGTCGGCGCCGCGAGGCTGGGCTGAGCGGCGCTGCGGTCGGCAGGCATCGGCGGCATCGCCTCGGATGAGGTAACCGCGCCGCGACGCCCGCCGCGACGTGCCCGAACCGCTCGCGGACATGGTCAGCGCGCAAGCGCGACCGTATGCTTCCAGCCATCGCCGGCCGCGCCGGCAGGCCGCCGCAGGGCTGGAGACGGGGCTTGAACGAACAGATCAACCAACTGGTCCAGGCCGCCGGCCTGGCCTCGCGCGCGGGCCGCTGGCAAGAGGCCGAGCGTCTGTGGATGCAGGTCCGCGCGATCGCGCCGCAGCACCCGCAAGCGTTGTACAGCCTGGGCATCCACGCGCTGCAGCGCGGCGATACCGGCGGCGCGGTCGAGCTGCTGCAAGCCGCGCACAACGCCGCGCCCGACGACCCGATGATTCTGTTGTCGATCGGCATGGTCCAGCGTGAACGCGGCAACAGCGACGGCGAATGGCAGGCGATCAACGCCGCGCTCGCGATCGACGCCTAT
Source organism: Lysobacter gummosus (assembly GCF_001442805.1). Classification (NCBI taxonomy): domain Bacteria; kingdom Pseudomonadati; phylum Pseudomonadota; class Gammaproteobacteria; order Lysobacterales; family Lysobacteraceae; genus Lysobacter; species Lysobacter gummosus. Next base: position 1,255,757 of record NZ_CP011131.1, read on the forward strand.
TTCCTACCCGGTCTGTTGGCCAAGGCCGCGTACCTGGAACGCCAGGGCCACGCGCGCGCGGCCGCGCAGGCCTATCGCAACGCCTTGACCGTCGCGCCGCCGCAACCGCAGTGGCCGGACATGCTCAAGCAGCAGTTGATCCACGCCCAGGCCAAGGTCGATCAATACCGCGACGAGTTCGCCGAGTTCCTGGCCCACCGGGTCGGCGGGCCGCGCGCGGCGCTGGAAGCCGGCGCGCTCGGCCGCTGGGACGAAGCGGCGTCGATCATGGTCGGCCGCAGCAAGCCGTATCACGCCGATTGCAATCAACTGTGCGTGCCGCGCTTGCCGGCGATTCCGTTCTTCGACCGCAGCCAGTTCGCCTGGGTGCCGGAGCTGGAAAGCCGCACCTACGATATCCAGCGCGAAATGCGCGAAGTGCTGCGCAACGAGCAGGCCGAGTTCACGCCGTATATCGAGTACCAGCCCGGCGATCCGGTCAACCAGTGGCGCGAGCTCAATCATTCGCGGCGCTGGAGCACCTACAAGCTATGGAGCTATTCCCAGCCCGTGCCCGAGCATCTGGCGCATTGCCCGAACACGCGCGCGGCGCTGGAAGCGGTGGAGATGGCGGCCATCGCCGACGTGTGCCCGAACGCGATGTTCTCCGCGCTGGCGCCGCATACGCATATCCCGCCGCATCACGGCGAGACCAATGCGCGCCTGGTCGTGCACCTGCCGCTGATCGTGCCGGAGAAGTGCACCTACCGGGTCGGCTTCGAGCGGCGCGAATGGACGGTCGGCGAAGTGCTGATCTTCGATGATTCGATCGAGCACGAGGCGCGCAACGACAGCGACGAATTGCGCGTGGTCCTGATCTTCGACGTGTGGAACCCGCTGCTGTCGCTGGCCGAGCGCGAGATGGTCAACGCGATGATGAGCGCGCACCGGGATTTCCTGGCCGCCCGCTGAGATTGACCCAGCGCCGTCAGGCTCGGCGATCAACGAGTGTGCACACGGCGAGGACCCTCTCGCCCGAAGCTGTTCCCGTCATCTTCGTATTCGAAGTCCGCGGTCCTCGCCCAACCAAACCGAACCCCAAACCGCAGACAAAAAAAGGCGGGCCGAAGCCCGCCTTTAATGACTCGGATTACGTGTTTCTTATCAGAAGCGCATCGTGATGCCCATGGTGTAGTAGCGACCCAGGGTGTCGTAGTACTGCGGGAACGTGTTGCCGCTGTTGAAGCCGGTGCTGCCGATGTTGCTGCCCACGACCGGCGGCTTCTTGTCGGCGATGTTGTTCACGGTGAAGTTGATGCGCGCATTCCACGGCAGTTCGTACGCCAGGGTCAGATCGAAGTAGTCGTAGGCGTCGATCGAGGTGTAGTCCGGGAACCACTCGATCGGGCCCGGCTCGACGTCGACCGCGCTCAGGTGGCGCCAGTTGAAGCCCAGCTCGAAGTCCTTGATCGACCACACCGCGCGGAAGTTCGACTTGTAGTCGTACACGATGCCGGCGATGACGTTGCACGAGACGCCGTAGACGCCGACGCAGTCGTGCTTCGGCACCAGCGGATCGCCCTGGTAGTCGTACTTGTCGGTCTTGGTCAGGTCCAGCGAGAAGTCCAGGCGGCCCCACTCGTTGGCCAGCGGGATGCCGTAGCGAACGCCCAGATCCCAGCCGCTGGTGGTGATGCGGCCCTTGTTCGAGCGATCCAGGAACGGACCGCGCGCTTCGCCGTTGAGCGAGCCGTCGCCGGCTTCACGCGCGCCGATCATCAGCTGGCACATCGGGTTGTTGACGCTGAGAGTCGGGTTGAACTGACGGTCGTAGCAACCGAACAGCGCATCGCCGAGCACCGGACGGGTGATCGCGTCCTTGATGTCGATCTTCCAGTAGTCCAGGGTGATCGACAGGTCTTCCAACGGCTGCCAGACCAGACCCAGGGTCTGGGTGTCGGCCTTTTCCGGGCCCAGGACCGGGTTGCCGCCGGTGAAGGCGTTCGCCTGACCGGCGCTCGGGCCGTCGACGCCGCCGAACTGGTCCAAAATCGCCTGCGGCACGCCGGTGGCGACGCACAACGCCGCGACCTGGCCGGTCACGCCGCCGTTCAGCGCCAACTGACCGGGTTCGCAAGGATCGACCGCGGTGTTGTCCAGGCCGGTGACCACGGGCTGGAACAGCTCGTTGACGTTCGGGGCGCGGGTCGCGCGCTGGAACATGCCGCGGAAGCGCAGCGATTCGATCGGGGCCCATTCCAGGCCGTACTTGTAGCTGCCGTAGTCGACGTCGGTCTGGCCCGACTTGAACTCGCTGTGGCGGTAGCCGGCTTCGAAGTTCAGCGACTGCGCGCCGGTCTTGCCGCTGATCAGCGGAACGATGGTTTCGACGTAAGCCTCACGCAGGGTGAAGTTGCCTTCCACGTCCGGGTTGGCGCCGCCGGAACCTTGCACTTCTTCCGGATCGCGCGAAGCGGCATCGGCCTGATTGCGCGCATCGACCTTGCGGCCTTCCAAACCGAACGCCAGACCGATCGGGTAATCGGCCCACGGGCTCTTGAAGTTGTCGCCCAGGTCGCCGTTGACCGAACCGGACCACACTTCCTGTTCGACGCGCTGGGTGGCGAAGGTCAGCACTTCGAGGAACTTCTTCGAGTCCTTGCTGATCGAGCCTTCCGGACCCCACAGGTTCAGCGGAATGCAGCCGTTGCGCGGATCCAGGCAGTTGACGCCGTCGGTGGACAGCAGGGCCTGCTGGGTGCGGGCCTTGGACAGGAACCCGGCCGAGACGGTCAGCTGATCGGCTTCACCGTGCGACCAGTACGCGTCGTAGCGCCAGTTGTCGTTGATGTCGCCGCGCACGCCCACAGTGGCCTGGAAGACCTTGTTCTGGAAGTCGGTGGAGCGAGTGCCCAGCTCGGTGGTACGACGGTTGAGCGTGGTGTTGATGGTGGTCGGGCTGCCGACTGCGCAGTCGGCTGCGGCCACGTTGAACGCGGTGCACATCTGCTGACGGGCGGCATCGGGGATCAGCGGGTTGCCGATGCCCAGATCGAAACGGCCGCCGAACAGGCCGCCCGGAGCGATCTGCGAGAACACGTTGGAGCGCGTGTACAGCAGCTGGGTGTAGGCCTCAGCGTGCTTGTTGATCTCGTAACGGCCCAGCGCGGTGGCCTGCCAGCGATCCAGCGCGGTCTGGTTGAAGTTGTACGGGTTGTAGTTGAACGGCGTGACGATGCCGTCGAAACGGCCGGTGGCCGGATTGATCTGGCCCAGGCCGCCGCCGACTCGGGTCGGAATCGAGGTGCCCGAACCGCCGGCTTCGCCGCTGGTCGAGTCGAGGTTGAACTCGGAGAAGCCGCGCGAACCCTGCAACAGCGGATCGTTGTCGGTCTTGCCCAGGCTCAGCACGAAGTTGCCGCGACCCTCGTCCAGGTTCATGCCCATGGTGACGGTGGTGTTGCGGCGGTCGCCGTCCTGCTTGCTGGACTGGCCGTAGCTGGAGTTGACTTCGACGCCTTCGAAGTTGCGCTTCAGCACGAAGTTGACCACGCCGGCGACGGCGTCGGCGCCGTACACCGCGGATGCGCCGCCGGTGACCAGGTCGACGCTGTCGATCAGCGCGACCGGGATGACGTTGGTATCGACCACGCCGAACAGGTTGAACGGAACGACGCGGCGGCCGTCCATCAGCACGACGGTGCGGTTATCGCCCAGGCCGCGCAGATTGATCGTCGCGCCGCCGTTGGCGCCGTTGTTGGTGCCGGGGCCGATCGACGGGACGGCGCCCGGTACGATCTTGAGGAAGTCTTCCGCGGTTACCGGCTGGTTGCGGGCGATTTCTTCTTGGCTGACCGTCATCACTGGGCTGTTGGTGGTCAGACCGGGGATGGAAATACGCGAACCAGTGACCTGGATGCGATCCAGGGTGGTGGCGTCTTCAGCGGCCGGCGCGGCGGGTGCCGCGGCGTCCTGGGCCGAGGCCAAGCCGGTGCCGGCAAGGCTGGTCGCGCCCACGCACAACGCGAAGACGATCGCGTCGCGCAATTTGGTGGTCTTCAGGGTCATCTCTCTCTCCAAGTCTGTCCTGAACGAACGGGTCCCATGCAAAGGGGCTAGCCAAACGGCGCATAACTGAAGGCCTAAATTGGCAAAGCCCGCCCGATAGTAGACGGCTTGGAGGAATAATTAAAGTGTTGTTAAAGCCCGATTGAAGTCGCATGACGGTATGCGACTGAGGTCGCGCAGGCATAAAAAAACACGGCCCCCGAGGGAGCCGTGTTTGTGTTGCGGTGCAGCAGAAGTGCTTAGAAGCGCTGCTGGTACTTCATGTACACGAAGCGGCCGATGTCGAACTGACCCGAGTAGGCGGTGTTCGCGCTCGGTGCGCTGTACAGGGTCGGGCCGAGGTGATCGAACACGTTGTTGGCGCCGATCGCCACCGTGGCATTCCACGGGGTGGCGACGCGGAACTCGACGTCGTGGAAGGTGTTCGAGCCCAACTTGTTGATCGCGCGAATCGAGCCGCCGGTATCCGGGGCGCGATAGGTCGGGTTGTCGCACTCGCTCGGGAACAGCGCCGCCGACAGGCAGGATTCCTTCTGCGAGGAGTAGTAACGCGCGCCCCAGGTTGCGCTCAGCGGGCCCTTCTCCCAGCTCAGGCTGGCGTTCGAACGGATGCGGAACGTACCCAGGTTGCTCTGGTTGACCGCATGGCCGACCAACTGGATCGGGGCGCTGCGCGGGTTGGTATCGGTCTTGATCTCGTCGCTGGCGGTATAGGTCGTCTGCCAGTTGAGGTTGAAGTTACCGATGCTGGTGGGCAGGCGGTAGTTCAATTCGAGGTCGTAGCCTTCGGCTTCACGATAACCGGCGTTGATGCTGTTGAAGTTCAGCGTGGTGACGTAGCCGAGTACCGGATCGCGGGTGAAGGCGGTGCAGCGGCTGGCATCGCCACGCAAATAGCAATCGTTGAGCATCTGCGTCGGCGTATCGCCCACGATGGTGTCTTCGATCTTGACCTTCCACCAGTCGAGGCTGACGTTCAGGCCTTCGACGAATTCCGGACTCCACACCACGCCCAAGGTGCGGGACTTGGATGTTTCCGGAATCAGGTTCGGATTGGCGCCGGAGAAGAACGGCACCGGGGTCTGCGGGGCTTCCGTCGTCGACGGCACCAAGCCCTGCTGCAGCTGACGGAAGGTCGCCGGGTTCGGCACGCCGCGCGCGCCGCAGGCGGCCTGGACCGTCGGATTGCCCTTGGCTGCGCCGAAGACCGTATCGCACGGATCGGTGAAGCCGATGAAGGTCTGCGAACCGCCGCCGTACAGGTCATTGATGGTCGGAGCGCGGAAGCCGTCGGCGTAGGTGCCGCGGAACAGCAACGAATCGATCGGCTTCCACTTGAAGCCGAACTTGTTGTTGACCGTGTCGCCGAAGGTGCTGTAGTCCGAATAACGGCTGGCGACCGAGAAGCTCAGCTCCTTGGCGCCCGGCAGATCGGCCAACACCGGGATCGCGAGTTCGACGAAGAACTCATCGACCGAATAGCTGCCATTGGTCGGGCCGCCGGCGAGGGTGGTCGAGTTGCCGGTCACCGCCTGAGCGTCGGGAATGAAGCGGCCTTCTTCCTTGCGGTGTTCATAGCCGACCGCGAAACCGAAGTCGCCGCCCGGCAGGGCGAACAACGAGCCCGACAGATTGGCGCTGTAGACGTTGGTCTTGGTTTCGCCGCTGGAGTTCAGGCGCTGGAACAGGAAATCCTGCAGCGCCTTGTTGCCGGTCAAGCCGCCGTCGCCCACGCGGCCGTACGGGATGTACGGATTCCACGGCACGCACTGGCTCAGCGGAATCGGAGCGGCGGCGCTGCCGCACTGCACGACGCCGTTGGCGTTGAGGAACGACGGGCCCACCGCTTGCTTGGTGCGCTCGATGTTCAGGTTGCCGTAGTTTTCCTGCGTGACCTTGTTGTTGTTGAACAGATAGCCCACGTCCCAGTCGAAGCTGCGCTCGCCGATGTCGAAGCTGCCGTCGAGGCCGGCCGAGAAGCGCCAAGTGGTCGAGGTGGACTTATCGACGCGCGGCACTTCCCAGGTACGGCGCCAGAAATTCACGTCCTGCGCGGCGATGGTATTGCCGGGGGTGCTGTTGCCGGGAGCCCATAAAGTGCCGACCGGGTTGTAGTAGCTGTCCTTCGACATCTTGAAGCCGCCCGGAACCGGACCGGCCGAGCCGCTCTGGAACGGATAACCGGCGACCTGACGCTCGGCATCGCGCGACGAGTACAGCATGTCGCTGCGGAAGCGGACCTTGTCGGTGATGTCGAACACGCCGTTGACGAACAGCGAACGGCTTTCCAGCGGCGTACGCAGGTGCGTCTGCAGGTTGGTGTTGCTCTTGTCTACGGTCGAGCCTTCACGGCTGCCGTTGTCGGTGTTGAGCGCGTGGAAATTGGACAGACGGCGCCAATCGCCATCCTGATTCAGTACACGGTTACCGCCAGCGGCGGTCGGCAGATTCAGCACGCCCCACTGGCTGACCGTGGTCCAGCCGCGGTCGGGATGCATCGGGCCCTGCGGATACGCGCCGAACTCGCGGTCGCGCGCGAAGACCTCGTCTTCCTTGCGGTATTCCACGGCGGCGGTCAGCGAGCCGCGATCACCGGTGAAGCCGAGCACGAAGTCGGCACGGGTGGTGGCGCCGTCGCCCTGGCTGTACTGGCCGAAGTAGGCGTTGGCCGAAGCGCCTTCGAAATTGGTGCGGGTGATGATGTTGACCACGCCGGCGATGGCGTCGGAGCCGTAGATCGACGAGGCGCCGTCCTTCAACACTTCGATGCGCTCGACCGCGGAGGTCGGGATCAGCGAAATGTCCTGCAGGCCGCTGGTGCTGATGCCCAGGCGCTTGCCGTTGACCAGGATCAGGGTGCGCGTGGCGCCCAGGTTACGCATGCTGATGAACTGACCGCCGACGTTTTCGCCAGCCAGCAGCGGCTGTGCGCGGCTGATGGTCGGAGCGCCGGTGGCGGAGATGTTCTGCAGGATGTCGGCGACGGACTGGAAGCCCTGCTTCTCGATGTCCGCGCGCGTGATCGACAGTACCGGCTGAGCGGTTTCCAGATCGACCTGACGGATACGCGAACCGGTCACCTCGATGCGGTCGAGCGTGGTCGCTTCCTTGGTGGCGGGGGCGTTCGCTTCCTGCGCTACGGCGGCGCCGGCGAGGGCCGTCGAGCCCACTGCGAGCGCGAAGGTGATCGCGTCGCGGAGCTGGGTGGTCTTGAAAGTCATTCTCTCTCTCCGAAAATCGGTCTGATGTACCCGTGTAGCCCGGCCGGAGGTGTCAAATAAGACGCCAAGACCAGCAAGGTTCGCCGATGCTAACCGTGAGCCCCCAAAAATTAAAGTGTCGTTAAGTGTCGGTTTGTGACGCACGGATAGAGCCGGCTCCAAGCCGTACCGTCCGTACTTTTGCGTACTTTTGCGTTGTCCAAGGTGGCGGGCACTGCGGAATCCGCAGGAAATCCCCCATTCATTTATTGGCGGCGCCAGCCTGGCCGGCGGTGCCGGCGATAGGCCATATCCGCAAATACGGGCGGCAGCTTGCCGCGCCGGCACTTGTGTACAAAAACACACAATTTCTGCTGCCGCCGACCGATTGCGCCGCGTAGTGCGCAACTGGGCGATGCGGGTGCGGATTCGGGCGCGACATTGCGCGCAGGCCGGTACGGCGGCCTCCCATCAGGGCATCGAAATGCCTGATCGGGGCGAGCCGATTCGTTAGCCGTGTCCAGGTAAGGGCAGGCTATTGGCCGGAATTGCAGGGAACGAGTCCGGGGCTGGATTCAAGACTTCGCGATGAGATCGAAGCTCGCGCCCGCGACGGACACATGGCCGGGCACGCTTCCGTGCTTTCGCCGTTGTAGCGCGATATTTATGATCCGCCGAAGCAAGACCCGATGCGAGGATCAAAGATCCTGTTCGTAACGGACGTAAGGCACGGTGCCCTCGTCCTTTTCGCCGTTGCCCGGTGCGAACGGATTCTTGCCGCGGGTGACCACGTTTTCGGCGCCGACGGTGAGTTGACCGCTCCACGGCGTGCGCCAGGTCAAGCCGACGCCGAGGCCTTCCCACTGGCCCGGCTGGCCGGGCGTATCGACCACGCGGCCGATGATGTTGGCGCCAAAATTGCCGTAACCGGCGCCGATGGTGATGCTCTTGCTGCTCCAGCGATCGGCCAGGCCGGGCATTTCGCCGGCCGGGATCAGCTTGGCGCGGGCCCAGGTGCCGCCGATGGACACCATCGCTTCGCGGCCGATGTTCTTCTGGCCGTAAACGGTGAGGGTGTTCTGATCGACGCGGCTGGCGCGGTTGTTTGGACTGAGCCAGCCGGGCAGGCTGTCGCGGCCGGAACCGATGGACACGCCGACCTTGCCGCCGGGACGGCTGAGGCTGACGCCGGCGCTGAGCTGGCGGCTGTCGTCGTGGTCGTCGTCTTCGTCGAGCGCGGCCAGCAGGCAGTGATTGGCGAGGTTGCCGATCGCGCCGGCCAGACCGGTCTTGCGATCGCAGACCAGGCCCAGGCCATCGCCGGAATCCAGGCCCAACGTGGCATCGAAGGTATTGGCGCCGGATTTCCAGCGCGCGCCGGCGGCTTTGTCGGTCGGCTCGAGCTGCAGCAGGTATTCCAGCTTGCCGTTGTTCTGGTTCCACACCGGCAAATACGTGGTGTCGTGCTTGGCTTGCGCGTGCGCACCCGCCGCCACGCCTAGGGCGAGCGTCAGGACAAGCGGCAACTGGCGCAGGTGCTTGAGCATTGAATAAGTGTTAAGCGTGGACCGTAGTTAAGACCGGATGAAACCGGCCGAGTTCCCCATTTCTTCGACCCGACTATAGCCGGTTTATGTTTATTTAACAATCTGAAAACGGTCCCAGAACCGTCTTCGGCCGACCGTCGGCAACCTCACTGTACTCGCTGCGGGGCCTGGATTTCCGCGGCCGCGGCCGCGAACAGGCCGGCAATTTGGTTGCGATCGAAACGATAGCTCTGGCCGCAGAACTCGCAGCGGATATGGGCCTCGCCGTCGGCCGCGGCGGCATCGGCCTCCTGGCGGCCGAGCGAGACCAGCATGGCCTCGACCCGTTCGCGCGAGCACGAGCAGGCGAAGCCCAGCGGCTTGCCGCCCAGCAGCTGCACCCCGTCCTCGTGGAACAGGCGGGTCAGCAGGGTGTCGGTCGGGAGCTCCATCAATTCGTGGGTGTTCAAGGTGTCGAACAGGGCGCCGACCCGGGCCCATCCGTCGTCGTCGCCTTCGTCGCCGGGCAGCTTCTGCAGCATCAGGCCGGCGGCGTGGCGGTCGTCGGCGGCCAGCAGCAGGCGCGTGGGCAATTGCTCGGACTGGCGGAAATAGTCCTCGAAGGCGCCGGCCAGGGTGTCGGACTCCAGCGACACCAGGCCCTGGTAGCGGACCGGGTCGCGGCCGTTCAAGGCCGGGTTCTCGATGGTGATGGCCAATACCGCCTGCGGACCCAGGTCGCGCAGGTCGCGCGAGACCTCGCCGCCCTCCTCGGCCAACTGGACGATGCCGCGCAGGGTACCGGCCGCCGTGCATTCGGCGAACAAGGTGCGCAGCGCGCCTTCGCCGCGCAATTGCACCGACAAACGGCCATCGACCTTGGCGTGGCCGGTGAACAACGCCGCGGCCGCGGCGGCTTCGCCGAGCATTTCCGCGGCCGCGGCCGGATACTCGGCGCGTTCGCGGATCTGCCGCCAGGTGTCGTGCAGGTGCACGCGCACGCCGCGCACGCCGGCGGTTTCGATCATGAAACGGGTCAGGCGGTCCTGGTCTTCAGGCACGGCGGCTTGGGGCGAAGCGGTATCGGTCATCGTCGTACTCTGCGGTTACGGCGCGCAAATCAATGGTCGGCGAACGCGGCGGTCGCGGCTTCGCGGATAATGCGCAAGTTCTTGTGAAGGGGGAGGTTGAGGCAATGCGGTGGGTATCGGAGCTTGGTTCGCCGACACGGGCAATCCGCCTTGCGGCAAGAGTGGGGACGGGGGCGCTGGGGTGCAAGGCTTGAGCGATCGCGTATCCGCACCGCCCATGCCGTCGCAGGCGGAGGCCGCGCCGCGTCCGCGCCGGCTGCGGCGCTGGTTCCGCTGGCTGTTGGCCCTGCCGTTCCTGTTCGCGCTGGCCTCGATCCTGCAGGTCGCGACCCTGCGTTTCATCGATCCGCCGTTCTCGGCGTTCATGATGATTCGCCAGCTGGAGGCCTGGGGTTCGGGCGATTTCGGTTTCCGCCTGGCCCACGACTGGCGCGATCTGGACGAGATCTCGCCCAACGTGCCGGTGGCGCTGGTGGCTTCGGAAGACCAGAACTTCGCGGAGCATTTCGGTTTCGACCTCAAGGCCATCGAGAAGGCGCGCAAGAACAACGAACGCGGCCGCAAGGTGCGCGGCGGCAGCACGATCAGCCAGCAGACCGCGAAGAACCTGTTTCTGTGGAGCGGTCGCAGTTGGGTGCGCAAGGGCATCGAGGCCTGGTACACGGTGCTGATCGAGGCGATGTGGCCCAAGAGCCGGATCATCGAGGTCTACGCCAACATCGCCGAGTTCGGCGACGGCGTGTACGGCGCCCAGGCCGCGGCGCGGACCTACTACCGCAAGGACGCCAGCCGCCTTGGCGCGGCCGAGGCCGCGCGCATGGCCGCGGTGCTGCCCAATCCCAAGCGCTACAGCATCGCCAAGCCGGGCGCGTATGTGCAGCGGCGCGCCGGGGCGATCCAGCGGCAGATGCGGTATATCGGCGGGGATGGGTATTTGAAGCAGATTGAGTGATTGGGGAATCGGGAATCGGGAATTTGCGAGTTGCGAATCGCGAGAGGTCGACGTCTCAGAAAACGACGCTCTTGGGTAACGACTGAACCTTCCAAGCCCGTCATTCCCGCGGACGCGGGAATCCAGCGACTTTCGCGCGCCGAACCCGCCAGACCGTCATCCCCGCGAAGGCGGGGATCCAGGGCTTTCGTGCGAGAACGTTTGAAGTCGCTGGGTTCCCGTGTTCGCGGGAATGACGATCCCTGAGGGTACGCAGGCCGCTTCGGTATCCCCGCGTCTTGCCGGTGGCGTTCGCGAGCGAAGAACTCCGCCGAAGCCCCGCCAGCGATGCCGGCCGTATCGGCCGCCGCATCGAACCCCTTCCACACCCAGCCACCACACCGCGCCGTTACTATTGATCCCATGACCCGCGATCGCGTCACCGTCGTCCTGGCCGCCTTCGACGAAGCGCAGAGCCTGCCCCTGCTGCAGCCGCGCATCGCCGCGGCGCTGGACGCGCTCGCCGCCGAGGATGTCGAAGGCCGCGTGCTCTACGTGGACGACGGCAGCCGCGACGGCACCTGGGCGATCCTGCAATCCTTCGCCGCGCAAGACCCGCGCGTGGGACTGCTGCGGCTGTCGCGCAATTTCGGCAAGGAGGCCGCGCTGACCGCGGGCCTGGACCGGATCGACACCGGCGCGGCGCTGATCCTGGACGCCGACGGCCAGGACCCGCCCGAGCTGATTCCGCAGTTCGTCGCGCGCTGGCGCGAAGGCTTCGACGATGTCTACGGCACGCGCCTGGAACGCGAGGGCGAGAACTGGCTCAAGCGCAGCACGGCGCATGCGTTCTACCGGGTGATCGGCCGCCTCTCGCGCACGCCGATCCCGGCCGATACCGGCGATTTCCGCCTGCTGTCGCCGCGCGCGCTGGACGCTTTGCGTCAGTTGCGTGAACGCCATCGTTTCATGAAGGGTCTGTTCGGCTGGGTCGGCTACAACCGCGTGGCCTTGCCGTATCACCGCGAGCCGCGGGTGGCCGGCAACAGCAAATTCAATCTGTGGCGGCTGTGGAATCTGGCGCTGGAAGGCATCACCAGTTTCTCCACCGCGCCGTTGCGGCTGGCCACGTACCTGGGGCTGGCGACCGCGCTGGTGGCGTTCGCCTTCAGCGCCAAGGTGGTGTTCAAGGCGCTGCTGTTCGGCGACCCGGTGCAGGGCTGGCCGACGATGATGGCGGTGATCCTGTTCCTGGGCGGCGTGCAGTTGATCGCGCTGGGCCTGATCGGCGAATACCTGGGCCGGCTGTACGAGGAATCCAAGCAGCGGCCTTTATATCTTGTCGACACCTGGCAGCCCGCGGCAGGAGTATCCTCGGCCCAGAACCGGTTCCCCCCGCTCGCGGAAGGAGATGGTCGTGCGCACAGTAAGGCAATTGTTGGAAGCGAAAACCGCTGAGGTATTCGCGATCGGCCCCGACGCGCCGGTGATCGACGCGATCCGGCTGATGGCCGAAAAACGCATCGGCGCGGTCCTGGTGATGGAGGGCGCGCGGCTGGCCGGCATCCTGTCCGAGCGCGACTACGCGCGCAAGATCGTGCTGCAGGGACGATCGTCCGCCGATACGCCGGTACGCGACATCATGACCGCGCAAGTGGTCAGCGTGAATCTGAACGACAGCGCCGAGCGTTGCATGCAGATCGTGACCGACAAGCGTATCCGTCATCTGCCGGTGGTGGAGGGCGGGGAGGTGGTCGGCGTGGTGTCGATCGGCGACCTGGTCAAGGCGGTGATCGAGGATCAGCGGGTGGAGTTGGATCAGTTGCAGCGGTATATCGCCAGCTGATCTTTCGCTGGGCTTGGGTTCGTCTCGCGCTTTTCTTGATGGCGTTGCCGCGACGGCGACGGCCGCGTTGGCGGTCGGGTTTTGCCGGCGGCATTTCTGTTGGAACCAATGCGGGTTATCCGTTGCTTCGAGAGTGATCTCGTTGCGGCTATGTGCTGTGCGGGTTTTTCGTGGCGGGGCTGCAACGGTTGCGGTTGCTCACGCTGTTGTCTCTGCCTCTGCCTCTGCCGTTGCCGTTGCCGTTGCCGTTGAAGATTTTGCTCTGCTTTGCTTCGGCTTTGTTTTTGCTGTTGCCGTTGCTGGGCGCAGCAAGTAACTCGCGAGACCAGGGACACCCGGAGGGCGGCGTACATGGACGTGCGCCGGGTCCCACCTTGGGCAGGATGCCCAATGTGGGACCTGCCCGCGAAAGCATCGCACTCGTGGCTCTTGATTCGAAACAGCCAAAGCCCTTTCTTTGGTTACTTTTGACCGAAGGAAATCCCGTGGGACTTTGTGGCTTTGGACAAAGAAAGTGACCCGCCGCTCTATGGCGGAAGCTTTAGGCGTTTGATCTTGTTCTTGCTTGAGGCTTCTGCCTTTTGCTCGTCATTCCCGCGAACGCGGGAATCCAGTGCCTTTCGTGCGAGAACGTTTGAAGTCTCTGGATTCCCGCGTTCGCGGGAATGACGATAGGAGGGAGTGCGCAGGTCTGGTTGTTTCGATCAGGGACTTCGGGTTCCTTAGAAGCCTTAAAGCTTTAGAAGCCTCAAGCGAGATCAAACGCTAAACGCTTCCGCCATAAAGCGGCGGGTCACTTTCTTTGTCCAAAGCGACAAAGTCCCACGGGATTTCCTTCGGTCAAAAGTAACCAAAGAAAACGCGTTGACTGTTTCGAGTCAAAAGCCACGAGTACGGTGCTTGCGCAGGCAGGTGCCACATTGGGCATCCTGCCCAAGGTGGCACCCGGCGCACGTCCATGTGCGCCGCCCTTCGGGTGTCCTTCGGTCTCGCGAGTAACTAGCTGCGCCGGGCAAAAGCCAAGGCGAATGCCGATGCAAAAGCCGATGCAAAAGCCGATGCAAAAGCTCAAGCCACGGCCAAGCTCAGGGTCAAAGCCAAAACCAAAGCCAAAGCCAAAGCTATTGCCGATGCCTAAGAAATGGTTCTGGTGGACGGTCGAAGCGCAGCGCACGCAAAGCGACACGCCATGCTCTCACCGCGCAAGCGCCGCGATCAATTCACCAAATGCTTGGCGCAACCCGCATCCTTGCCCGGCCCCAATTCCAACGTAGCCAACAACGCCGCCGGCGGCGCGATGGCTCCGAGCGCCAGCGCTGCCGCGCCGCGCAGCCCCAGGCGCTTGTAGTCCGGCCGCGCATTGGGCTGCTTGAAAGTGCCGGTGACCAGCAGCGGTGCGCGCAGCGAGAAGAAGCTGCGATCCTTCGGCCGCGCGCGGATGACGAGGTCGAGTTTTTCCTCGCGCATGTTGATCGTGCCAGTGCCGACCAGAACCGTGTCGCTGGTATCGAAGGCCAGCGATTGCGCAGTCATGACGCCATCGTTAACGGCGAAATCGCCGAAGCCGCAACGGATCGGAATCTTGCGGTCGTGGGTCAGTTTGAACTTGAGGATTTCCGCCAGATCGATGCCGGCGAACTCCATCAGCAGATTGCTGATCTGACCTTCGCCCATGCCGAGTGCGACGCTGCCATCGCTGCTGCCGAGCATTTTCGCGATGGAATTGCCGTTGCCGCTCAAGGCGATGCGGCCGCCGAGCTTGCCGACCGCATCCTGGCCGAGCTTCACCGTCGGCATCAGCTTGGCCAGGGTCAAACCGCGCGCGGTGATGTCGGCGCGGGTGCGAATGGTCGCGTTTCGCGCGTCCATGGTGATGTTGGAACGGATATCGCCGTCGGCGACGCCGAAGTTCAGCGGGTCGAGTTTCAACAGACCGTTTTCCAGCAACAGATGCGCCTGCATGTCGTCCAGCGGCCAGCCCGGCGCGTTGATGCGCGCGGCCTTGAGCTTCACGTCGGCATCCATCGCGCGCAGCTTGTCGAGCCGGTACGGCGTGTCGGGCAGCACCCGGGGCTTGGCGTCCAACTGCGCGTTCAGCGCGGCGAGTTCGGGATTGCTGCTCTCGCCGCGACCGGTCTGCGGCGGCGCGCCGATGAAGCCGGCCAGATCGTCGAAGTCCAGGCGCTTTGAAACAAGGTCCGCGCGCAGATACGGACGCGCGCCGCCGGTATCGACGCTGGCGTCGCCGGCCAGATCGCTGTCGCCGACCTTGCCGGTGAAATCGTGATAGTTCCAGCGCGCGCCGTCGCGATGCAGGCGGCCGTCGAGCGCATACGGCGGGGTCGGCGGAATCGCCACGCCGATCAGCGGATACAGGTCGGCGAGGTTCTTGCCCGCCAAGGCGAACTGCAGATCGAAATCGCGCAGATGGAACGGATCGACCAGTTCGCCGCGCGCATGCGCGCGGGTCGCGCCGGCGGCGGCGCGAAGATTCAGGCGATACGGACGCTGCGCGTTGCTCAGCTCCAGCGGCGATTCGGCGCGGCCTTGCAGGGTGAAGGCGTTGTTCTTCCAGCGCCCGCCGCCTTCGACCTCGACCGGCGGCGCGGCGTCTTCGCGCCGCGGCTCGCGGCTGTTGACGGTCAGGCGGATGTCGGTCTTGCCGGCGGCGTCGAGAAACTCCATGCGGCCATCTTGTATCCACACTTTGCGAAAGCGCGGCAGTTCGCCGCTGCCGCCGCTTTTGAACAGCCAGTTGCCGCCGTGGGCCGGATCGCTCTGCAGATTGACGCGCGGCTGGGTCAGGTGGATTTCGGGAATGCGCACATCGCCCTTGAGCAAGGGCCAGAACTCGATCGCCAGTTCCAGCCGCTGCGCGGTCGCCATCATCGGCTGCTTGGCCCAGTCGGCGTTGGCGAAGCTCAGGCCGTCGGCGCGGATCACCGGCACGCGGCCCAGATCGACGTCCAGGTCGCCGGCGATTTCGAACTTGCGTCCGGTGCGCGCTTCGACCTCGCGCTCGATCGGACCCTTGAACCAGTTCCAATCCCACAGCGCGATCAACACGGCGACGGCCAGCGCGATCAGGCCCAATACGCTCAGCCACGGATGACGGCGCGGCCATGCGCGCTGGCTACGCGCGGCGGAGGCTTCGGAAGCGGGCGGAGTGGGATATGCGCTCATCGTCAAAAGGCGAAGGCCGATCGTACGGACGATGCCGGGAGCGCATCACCGCGTGCAGTCGCTCGGCCGTGCCGGCGGAACCTGATCGTTACGATGGCCTCACCATCGCCAGCGGGCGGTAAAGCGAGAGTGAATACGCCGTGGACGCGGCGTGGAGCGTTCAGTCGTTCAGATTGCCGCGGCCAGTTCCGCGGCCGGAACGACCTGCGACAGCACCGCGATGTAATGGCACACGCTGCCGCCGACCACGAACAGATGCCAGATCGCGTGCGAGTACTTCAACGACGGCCGGTGATAGAACACCGTGCCCAGCGTGTAGCAGATGCCGCCGGCGAGCAGCCAGCCCAGAGTCCAGGCGTCGAGCGCCTCGAGCAGCGGCTTGATGGCGACGATCACCAGCCAGCCCATCGCGATATAGATGGCGGTCGACAGCAGCTTGAAGCGGCCGGTGTAGAACAGCTTGAACACGATGCCGGCGAAGGCCAGGCCCCAGATCGCCGCGAACAGGCCCCAGCCCCACGGGCCGCGCAGGCCGATCAGGGTGAAGGGCGTGTAGGTGCCGGCGATCAGCAGATAGATCGCGCAATGGTCGAAGACCTTCAGCCGGCCCTTGACGACCGGATGCTGGATCGCGTGATACAGGGTGGAGGCCAGGTACAGCAGCAGCAGGCTGATGCCGAACACGATCGCGCTGCCGAGCTGCCAGGCGTCGCCGTACAGCGCGGCCAGGGTGATCATCACCGAGCCGCCGGCCAGGGCGGCGGTGGCGCCCAGACCGTGGGTCAGGGCGTTGGCGATTTCTTCACGGATCGAATGTTCGTCGTGAGCGGGGGCATGGGCGACGGTCATGCCAGCATCCTAACGCGGTCTGGAGCGAATGCTCGCCGCGGCGGCGAACAGCCAGCCGAAGTTAAGGCCAAAGATGCGCCGATTCGCGACCCGGATCACGCGCCGCGGCGGCCTATCGGCCGCCATGTTCAGCTGGACAGGACGCGGAGCCTTCGTCGTCGGGCTCCGCGCCCGCAGACAGGGCGTCGGACGAACGGTCGGTCGTCGCCTGGTTCCGACGCGCCCGCAAGCTAGACCGGAGCGCTATAGCCCGCCGTCGAGGGCATGCCGACGATCAGCAGGATGAAGCCGACTACATAGATCGCCAGCGGAATCTTGTTCTCGGCGAAATTCATGATCGCGAACACCAGCGCGACCAGCGGAATGATCAGCGAACCCAAGCCCCACCAGATGCTCTTGCGGAACGCGTTGACCACGATCCACAGACCGCCGATCAAACACAGCGCGATACCCAACCA
Organism: Lysobacter gummosus; assembly: GCF_001442805.1. Lineage (NCBI taxonomy): Bacteria > Pseudomonadati > Pseudomonadota > Gammaproteobacteria > Lysobacterales > Lysobacteraceae > Lysobacter > Lysobacter gummosus. The sequence continues at coordinate 1,272,888 of NZ_CP011131.1, forward strand.
ATACATAACTCCCCCTTCGCCTGGACGCCGGTTCCTCCGGCGCTTTCGATCCTAGCCGATGGTGCCTCGCAGCATGGCGCTAGCCAGGCACGGAGATATGGCCGGAGTCGGGGAAGGACAGCCACACCGCGGTGGCCGCTGTGCAGAGAAAGCCGATGAAGTACGTCAGCGCAGCGGGCTTGGTGTCGCGCCAATACAGGATCGCGTACACCCACAACACCGGGGTGATGAACAACGAACCCAGGCCCCACCAGAGGTTCTGCTTGAAGGCGAGCACCAGCAGCCAGATGAAACCGTACAACTGCACGCCGATGCCGACGATGATCAGGACGATGAAAAAATAACCAAGACTTACGCGATTCCCTCCGCAGGATGCGGCCGCGCTTCGTTGCGCGGACCGGACAGGACGACTGCCGGAGCCGATGCTAATCGATTGCGCCCGCGGCGCATAACGGCGGCGTTGCGTCCGCGTCGGCGCCCGAGCGGTTACTCCAGCGCGTTGAGCCGGCGAATCCGCCGCAAGCGCCGCTGGATCTTGTGCGGCTTGGCGAAGCGGTATTCCTCCACCTCGACCAGCAGCGCGCAGTCTTCGCCGAAGGCTTCGCGCATCGCATACAGGCGGCCGTTGCCTTCGAACGCCAGCCAGCGCTCGCCCTCGCGCACGACCTTGATCTGCGAGACCGAGGGGATGATGGCGTTCAACGCGGCCAGATCGAGGCGGCCGTGAGCGAGCAATTCATCGCGCCGCGCGATCAGCGCCTCGGCGCGCGCGTGGGTGGCCTGCAACGCCGATTCGCGGTCGATGCGGTGGATCGGATGAAGGGCGCGCAGCGGCGCCATCGCCTGCGCCTTGTCGCTGCGCAGGCGGTGGATGTCCATGATCACCTTGCCCATGTAGGCGTCCTTGTAATCGAGCGCGGCGACTTCGCTGCGCTTGCTCATCAAGTACAACCACCATTGGCGCAGGCGCGACATCTCAGTCCATCGCGATCGCGTGCGCGTGTTCGCGCGTGGCCAGGAATTCCACGCCCGGCGCGCGTTCCTGCGCCAGTTGCAGATTGACCCGGGTCGGGGCCAGGTAGACCAGTTCGCCGGCCGCGTCCACCGACAGGTTGAGCGCGTTCTTGTCGCGGAACTCCTCGAGTTTCTTCGCGTCCGCGCAGCGGATCCAGCGCGCGGTGGCGACGCCGACCTGCTCGAAGCTGGCATCCACGCCGTATTCGTCCTTGAGGCGATAGGCGACCACGTCGAACTGCAGCACGCCGACCGCGCCGAGGATCAGGTCGTTGCTCATCAGCGGACGGAAGAACTGCGTGGCGCCTTCTTCCGACAACTGCGCCAGACCCTTCTGCAACTGCTTGAGCTTGAGCGGATCGCGCAGGCGCGCGCGCCGGAACAGTTCCGGGGCGAAGTTGGGAATGCCGGTGAACGACAGGTTCTCGCCTTCGCTGAAGCTGTCGCCGATCGAGATCGTGCCGTGGTTGTGGATGCCGATGACATCGCCCGGGAAAGCGGTCTCGGCGATCTCGCGATCGGAGGCCATGAAGGTCAGGGCGTTGGCGAGTTTGACTTCCTTGTTGGTGCGCGCGTGGAAGGCCTTCATGCCGGCGTTGAACTTGCCCGAACAGATGCGCATGAACGCGACCCGGTCGCGGTGCTGCGGATCCATGTTGGCCTGGATCTTGAACACGAAGCCGGTGAGTTTTTCCTCGGTGGGCTGCACTTCGCGCGCGGTGGTCTCGCGCGGCCGCGGCGAGGGCGCGTGTTCGACGAAGAAGTCCAGCAGCAGCTGCACGCCGAAGTTGTTCACCGCCGAGCCGAAGAACACCGGGGTCTGCTCGCCGCTGAGGTATTTGGCCTTGTCGAAGGGATGCGAGGCGCCTTCGACCAGTTCCAGTTCATCGCGCAGCTCGGCCAGCATGTTCTCGCCGATGCGCGCGGCCAGGCCGGGATCGTCGATCGAGGCGAAGATGGTCGAGTCCTGGCGGGTGAAGTTGCGGCCCTGTTCGTACAGGTGCACCTCGCCGGTGAGCAGATGCACCACGCCCTTCAGGCGCTGGCCCATGCCGATCGGCCAGGTGATCGGCGCGCACTGGATGCCGAGCACGCTTTCGACTTCGTCGAGCAGGTCGATCGGGCTCTTGCCTTCGCGGTCGAGCTTGTTGATGAAGGTCATGATCGGCGTGGTGCGCAGCCGGCAGACTTCCATCAGCTTGATGGTGCGTTCTTCCACGCCCTTGGCGACGTCGATGACCATCAGCGCCGAGTCCACCGCGGTCAGCACGCGGTAGGTGTCCTCGCCGAAGTCGGCGTGGCCGGGGGTGTCGAGCAGGTTGACGATGTGGCCTTCGTAGGGGAACTGCATGACCGAGGAGGTCACCGAGATGCCGCGCTCTTTTTCCAGCGCCATCCAGTCCGAGGTCGCGTGGCGCGCGGCCTTGCGGCCCTTGACGCTGCCGGCCATCTGGATCGCGCCGCCGAACAGCAGCAGCTTTTCGGTCAGCGTGGTCTTGCCGGCGTCGGGGTGCGAAATGATCGCGAAGGTGCGTCGGCGGAGGGCTTCTTGGGAGACTTCGGACATGGGAACGGCGCGCCCGGGGCGCGTCGGCAGGTAACGGGGAGGCGGGGATTATACCTGCGGCAGGGGATGGGGCCGGGAAGTCTTTGCGGGGCCGCGAAATCCTGCTGAGGTCCCGAGGTCTTTTGTGGGAGGGCCTTCAGGCCCGATGCCTTTCGGCCCGATCGCGGCGCCGGATCGGAAAGCGTCGGGCCTGAAGGCCCTCCCGCAAAAGACCTCGAAGCGCCCAGCCTGATCCCGATTCCCGATTCCCGATTCCCGATTCCCAGCCTCTCAGCGCGTCCCGCTGGACAGCCGCAACGGCCCCTGCGGCCCGGTCATTCGGAACGGGATCGACTCCAGCCGCATCCCGCGATTGACCTGCACGGCGAAATGCAGATGCGGCCCGGTGCTGAAGCCGGTGTTGCCCGACAGGCCGATCTGCTGGCCGGCGCGCACGCGCTGGCCGACCCGCACGATCACGCCGTCGTCGGCCTTGAGGTGGGCGTACAGGGCCATGCTGCCGTCGTCGTGGACGATGCGCACGAAGTTGGCGCGATCGCCGAATTTCTCCAGATTCAATCCGGCCTTGTCGAAGTCGGTCTCGACCTGCATCACCGTGCCGTCGCGCGCGGCCAGCACCGGCGTGCCGATCTCGGCGGCGAAATCCACCGCGTAGCGATGCTCGGGTTCGGTGTGGCTGAAATGGCCGCCGTAGCCCTGGTCGATGCGGAATTGCTGCTGCTGCAGCGGCAGCAGGTAGTCGGCGTTCTGCGCGCGCGCGTCCGGATCGCCGGGCACCGAGCGCATGCTCAGCTCGAAATCGCCGCCGCGGGTCGGGTCTTGCGCGCTGAGCACGCTGACCACCGCGCTGCTGCGCGCCGCCACCGTCGCGCTGGCCGGCAGCAGCGGGCTGCCGATGATGTTGTTGCTGTGGGTGAAATCCAGGCGCACTTCGATCGGCCCGGACAGGGTGTTGTCGGCCCAGGCCAGGTAGCGGTCGCCGTCTTGCTGCACGCGCAGCCGCGCGATCGAACCGGGCTCGGCGCGGAACGGAATCACTTTGACTTCCGACGGCGGCGCCGAGGCCGGGGCGCGGTCGCCGTAGTGGGTGACGCCGCTCTTGTCGGTCCAGCGATACAGCTTGCCGGCCTGCACCGCGTGCGCGGCGAGCAGGGTCAGGCACAGGCCGATGGCGATGCGGCGTTTGGCGGAGGAGGTCGGGCGCGGCATGGTTCGGTGCGAAGGACGGATGCGGAGGAGGGCGGGCGGATCGGTAAGGCGCGGGTCAGTCCAGACAACCCGATTGCAACTGCAGGGCGCGCGCGATGTCGCCCAGATCGAAGCCGGTCACCGAGCGATCGTCGTGCACCGCGTACAGCGCGCCGGTCGGAAAGGTCTTGGTTCCGGCCGCGTGCAGGGCGATGCCGTCGGTGTGCGCGGTGACCTCGCCGCTGAAGCTGCCTTGCGGCTTCAGGGTATCGCGGTCGAATACATGGAAGATCGTGCGCGGCATGAGTTGATCGACCGCGATCCAGTAACCGCCGCCGCCGGGGCAGCTCCACAGCGCCACGCCCTCGGCCTGGGCGTCGAAGGAGCGGTCGGGCAGGCGGCGGCCGGTGTAACGGCCGGCCAGGGTGTATTCGCGCAGGGTGGACAGGTGGCGCTGGTCTTCGTCGGCGATCAGCAGGCGGTCGTTAGCCGGATCGCCCGAGATCGATTCGACGATGCGCAGCGCCGCGTCCTCGCTGACGTCGCCGAACGAGCCCTGGTATTCGCTGGACATCCGGTCGTCGTCCTCGAAGCGCAGACGATAGCGGCGCACGCGCTGGTCCAGCTCGTTGAGCGGCGGCACGCGATCGAATTTCTCGCCGTACATGAAGCTGTCGGTGATGTAGGCCTCCAACTCGCCCGGCGCGGTCTCGTTGATCCATACCCCATAAGGACTGCGCAACTGCGCGTCGCCGAAGCTGCCGACCGGAGTGAAGCCGGGCAGGCGCAGCACCTGCACGCGGTGGTTGTCGCGTTCGACCACGAACAGGTAATCGCCGAACACGGCCAGGCCGTTAGGACGCTTGAACTGGCCCAGCGCGCTGCCCTTGGCGCCGACGCTGCGCAGGCGCTCGCCGCTGTCGGCGTCGTAGACGGCCAGGCTGTGGGTGGACTTGGCGCTGGCGATCAGCCAGGTCGAGCCGTCTTCGCCGGGCCAGGTGGCGAGCGAGTCGAGTTCGTCCTGCGGATTTTCCTTGGAGACGAAGCGCTCCGGCACGATCCGCAGCCCGGCCGGACCCGGACTGGCGGTGCGGGTTTCCGATTCCAGGACCGGGTGGGCGGCGCAGGCGGACAGCAGCAGGCTGGCGAGGACGGCGGCGACGAGGCGGCTATTCATCGGCACAAGTGTATGCGGGCCCGATGGCAACGGGGTGGCGGCCGCATGCGCTTTGAGCACTCGGTCGGGTCCGGGGCTGGGCTAAATAATAAATCGCTATATGCGGATGAAGCGATTGACACGCCCCGCGGCCGTGGGCAGACTACGCCCATCCATCGAGACCGGCAGAGGGACAGGCCCTTTGAAGCCGGGGCAACCCAAGGCGGCGCAAGCCGCGTGAAGGTGCCAATTCCTGCGGCCCGCCCTGGAGGCGTTGGTCGGAAGATGGTTGCGAACACGCGCAGCGATGCGCGTGCGCGACTTGCGAACTCGGTGGCCCCGTTCACTTCGGATGACCGCCATGAGCTTCGCCCCCAGCACCGCCGCCTTCGATCGCGCCGACAGCTTCGTCTCTTATTCCGCCGCCGCCGCGCCGGTCGCTTTCGAGCGCACCGCCAGCGCGCGTGCCGCGGCGACGCGCGGCGAAGTGCGCATCGAACTGGAGCTGCGCTATTCCGGCCGCCGCGCGCTGACCTTGCGCTACGAAACCCAGGGCGATGCTTCGTTGCCGGCGCTGTTCGTCGCCGGTGGAATCTCGGCGCACAAGCATCTGGCGCCCAGCCGTGAGTTCGGCGAGCAGGGTTGGTGGGAGTGCCAGGTCGGCGCCGGCCGCTCGCTGGACCCGACCCGCTATCACCTGGTGTCGTTCGACTGGATCGGCGCCGACGGCTCGCTCGACATCGTGCTCGATCCGGCCGACCAGGCCGACGCCATCGCCGCGCTGCTCGACGCGCTGCGCATCGAACGCCTGCAGGCTTTCGTCGGTTACTCCTACGGCGCGATGGTCGGCCTGCAGTTCGCTTCGCGTCATCCGACCCGCGTCGGCGAACTGGTCTCGATCAGCGGCACCCACCGCGCCCATCCCTACGCCGCCGCCTGGCGCGCGCTGCAGCGCCGCGCGGTCGCGCTGGGCGCGCTGCAGTGCGACGAAAGCCAGGGCCTGGCGCTGGCGCGCGAACTGGCCGTGCTGAGCTATCGCACGCCGGAAGAATTCGTCGAGCGCTTCGGCGCCGCGCAAGTGGTCGACGGCCGCGTGCGCGTCGCCGCCGAGGACTACCTCGACCATTGCGGCAACAAGTACGTCGCCCGCACCCCGCCGACCGCGTTCCTGCGCTTGTCGGAATCGATCGACCTGCAGCAGGTCGATCCGGCCAGCGTGCGCATTCCGGTGACTGTGGTCGCGGTGACCGAAGACCGCCTGATTCCGCTGGGCGAGTCCTACGACCTGATCGAGCGGCTGCGCGGCGAAACCCGCCTGCGCGTGCTGCGCTCGATCTACGGCCACGACGCCTGCCTGAAAGAACAATCCCAGATCGACACCATTCTTCGCGAAGCGTTGGCCGACTGTACGTCGGTGGCCGCATGAGCAATCACACCTACGGAGCGGCCTACGTGAGCATCGATTCGACCCCGACCAGCACCCGCAATCCCTGTACCGCCGCAGTGCGCGCCGGCATCGACCGCGACGCCGCTCACGGCGCCGTCACCCCGCCGATCGTGCTGTCGTCCAACTTCAGCTTCGCCGGTTTCGACCAGAAGCGTCAGTACGACTACACCCGCAGCGGCAACCCCACCCGCGATCTGCTCGGCGAAGCGCTGGCCGAACTCGAAGGCGGCGCCGGCGGCGTGATCACCTCCACCGGCATGTCCGCCATCACCCTGGTGCTGCATGCTTTCCTCAAGCCCGGCGACCGCATCGTGGTGCCGCACGACGGCTACGGCGGCAGCTGGCGCCTGTTCAACGCACTGGCCGCCAAGGGCGCGTTCGAGCTGATCACCGCCGACCTCACCGATCCGCGTTCGCTGACCGAAGCGCTGGCCACCGATCCGGCCGTGGTCTGGATCGAAACCCCGTCCAACCCGCTGCTGCGCATCACCGACCTGCGTTTTGTGATCGAAGCCGCGCAGGCCAAGGGCGCGCTGACGGTGGTGGACAACACCTTCCTGTCGCCGGCGTTGCAGCGTCCGATCGCGTTCGGCGCCGATCTGGTCGTGCATTCGACGACCAAGTACATCAACGGCCACAGCGACGTCGTCGGCGGCGCGGTGGTGGCCAAGACCGCCGAACATCACCAGCACCTGACCTGGTGGGCCAACGCGCTGGGGCTGACCGGTTCGCCGTTCGACGCCTTCCTGACCCTGCGCGGCCTGCGCACGCTCGATGCGCGCCTGCGCGTGCACCAGGAAAACACCCAGGCCATCGCGGCGTTGCTCGACAACCATCCGGCGGTGCGCGTGGTGCATTACCCGGGTCTGGAGTCGCACCCGGGCCATGCGCTCGCCGCGCGCCAGCAGAAGGGCTTCGGCGCCATGCTCAGCGTCGAGATCGACGGCGGCGTGGACGCGGTGCGCGCCTTCGTCAACGGCCTGACCTGCTTCACCCTGGCCGAGTCGCTCGGCGGCGTGGAAAGCCTGGTCGCGCATCCGGCGACCATGACCCACGCGGCGATGTCTGCCGAAGCGCGCGCCGCCGCCGGTATCGGCGATGGTCTGCTGCGCCTGTCGGTCGGCATCGAGCACGTCGATGACCTGATCGCCGACCTGGAAGCCGCGCTGGAACGCGCGAGCGCGGTGGTGGCCACGGCGGCGCGCGTCAAACGATGAACGTCGCGGCCGGCGTTGCGCATTCGGACACCTTGCAAGCGCTGGCGCCGCACGAGCGCGGCCGCGCGACGCGGGCGCCGGCGCGGGTGGCCCTGCTCGGCACCGGCACGGTCGGCGGCGCGGTGATCGCGCGCCTGGCCGCGTGGCGCGATGCGCCGCTGGGCCAGCGGCTGTCGTTAGTGCACGTGGCCAATTCGCGTCGCGCCGTGGTCGGCGAGGACGGAATCGCCGCGGACGCGGCGGTGTCGGCCCTGGCCGGCTCGGCGCGCGCCAGTTCGCTGGACGAAGTCGCCTTCGCGTTGGACGGCGAGGGCGCGCGCGTGGTGATCGACGCCACCGCCAGCGAAGCGGTCGCCGAACGTCATCCGCAGTGGCTGGCGCAAGGCATTCACGTAGTCACCGCGTGCAAGATCGGCCAGGGCACTTCGCTGGCGCGCTGGCGCGCGATCCGCGAGGCCTGCGCGCTGGGCGGCAGCGGATACGGCGACAGCGCCACGGTCGGCGCCGGCCTGCCGTTGCTGCGCAGCCTGCGCGAATTGCAGAACGGCGGCGATCGCATCCACGCCATCGCCGGCGTGTTGTCGGGTTCGCTGGCATGGCTGTTCAACAATTACGACGGCATGCGCGCGTTCTCGGCGCTGGTGCGGCAGGCGCGCGACGCCGGCTACACCGAGCCGGACCCGCGCGACGATCTGTCCGGCGAAGACGTGCGGCGCAAGCTGCTGATCCTGGCGCGCGCCTCGGGCGTGGCGCTGGATGCGGGCGAGGTCGAAGTCGCCTCGCTGGTGCCGGCGGAACTGGCGATCCTGTCCAAGGACAGCGTCGATGCGGCCTTGCCCGCGCTCGATGCGCCGCTGCGCGAGCGCTATGCGCAGGCCTACAAGAACGGCGAGAAACTGCGCTTCATCGCCCGCCTGGAGCGGGGCGAGGACGGCCGCGCCACGGCCAAGGTCGGGCTGGAGTCGCTGCCCGGCGATCATCCCCTGGCCGGCGGCGCCGGCACCGACAACAAGGTCGCGATCTGGTCGGATCGTTACCGCACGCAGCCGCTGGTGATCCAGGGGCCGGGCGCGGGCGCGGAAGTCACCGCGGCCGGGTTGCTCGACGACGTATTGCGACTGGTCGGCTGAACGTCTCGCGGCCGTTGCCGACCTTTGGCCCGAGCCGGCAACCGCCGGCGCTCGGTGCCTGATCGCGACCTGGGTCACAGCGCTCCGGCCGTGATCGGATGGCGCCCCGGCGCCATCGTGATCGCGTCACCTCGGCACCGCCCCTGCGATGCCCGGCACAAGCGATTACGACCGTGGTCACTTCGTGTCCATACCCGCGGCACACAGCGTGATATCCGGCATTATTCGGTTACACGATCGCACTGGAATGCCGTCGCCGCTGCGGTCACACTCGGGCGCTGGCGAGCGATTCCCGCTCGCCCGACGCTCGCAGGCGCGCATGAAAACGATCCGATGGCCTTGGTTGGCGCTGCTGCTGATTTCGCTGTGCGGCTGTGCGCGCATGTTCGATCCCAAGCACGATTTCGATCGCAGCCCCGAGCCCGGCGCGCCGGATTATCGCGACCCGCGCTTCTGGGCGGCGCTGCCGGACAAACGCGACGCCTCCGATTCCACGCCCCTGGGCATGCGCAATCGCCAGCACGACGCGCCCGTGGACGTGTTCTTCATCCACCCGACCACCTACTTCGCGCGCGCGCACTGGAACCAGCCGCTCGACGACGAAGACGCCAACCGCGGCACCGGCTTCACCCTGCGCGCGCAGGCCAGCGCCTTCAACGACAGCGGCCGGATCTACGCGCCGCATTACCGGCAGATGTCGCTGAGCGGTTACGTATCGGCCTCCGACGCCGACCGCGACAGGGCGCTGGACCTGGCCTACGCCGACGTGCGCGCGGCCTTCGCCGTGTATCTGCAGCAGTGGTCGAAAGGCCGGCCTTTCATCATCGCCGCGCACAGCCAGGGCAGCGGACACGGGTTGCGGCTGGTGTCGGAATTGATGTCGGACCTGTCCGCCGACCCGGCTCTGCGCAAGCGCCTGGTCGCCGCCTACCTGATCGGCGCGGCCGTGCCCGAGGACGCGCTAAAGCGGACCATTCCCGGAGTCCCGCTGTGCGCGTCGCCGACGCAGACGCGTTGCGCGGTGTTCTACAACTCGGTCGAAGCCGGCGAGGACGTGCCCAAGCGTTTCGAGCACGTGCGCGCCTGGTATCCAGACGGCTATCGCACGACCGAACAACCGCGGCTGTTGTGCGTCAATCCGGTCACCTGGCGCGGCGATGCGCTGGCCAGTCCGCTCGCCGCGCATCGCGGCGCGGTGCATGCCGAACCCAACCGGCCCTTGCCCGAGCCGCAGGCCGGCCGGGTGACGGCGCAATGCGACAACGGCCTGCTGGCGGTCACGCTGCCCGATGGCGAATGGCGCAAGTGGTGGTTCGGCGGCGACCAGCACGTCAACGATTACCAGTTGTTCTACATGGACATCCGCGCCAATGTCGCCCAGCGGGTGGCGGCGATGACGCATCGCGGCGGCGCTTCGGTTACCGCGCCTGCGGTTAAGCCGAAGCGAAACGGCAAGCCGCGCAAGCCGGCGCCGTAAGCGCGGGCTTCGATGCATCAGGTGCCGGGGCGTAACGGCGGGCTGGTTTGGCGGCCGGTGGATTGAGGGTGCTGTAAGGCAAATCCCCCGGCGCAGACGGATTCATCTGAAACAGGCCGCGTGGGCGCCAGCCCCCTTTTTCAAAGGGGGCGAATTGTCGCGGCTCGGGCTTTGGCAACTTCTTTTGCCTTGGCAGTTCTCGCAGCCTCCGCGTCGCCTCCTCCCTTTGCCTTTGCAGTTCCCCCCTTTGGAAAAGGGGAGCAGGGGGGGATTTGCTTTTGGCCTTTGCAGTTCCCCCCTTTGGAAAAGGGGGGCAGGGGGGATTTGCTTTTGCCCGCAATCGCTCAAGCCACCTTCCGCTCACGAGCCGCCTTCAACGCCTCGGCCCACCAAAGCAACTGATCGAACATCGCCTCGCGCGCCTGCGTCAGATAAGCGTAATCGTCCAACGCCCGCCCTTGCTGGAGGATGCCCAGGAACGGCTCCAGGCCGATATGCACCGCATTACGAATCGGCGCCATCTTTAATTCGATCGCATGCTGGCGCAGTTGCTCGATCGCGCGCGAACCGCCGACGCCGCCGTAGCCGACGAAGGTCACCGGCTTGTCCGCCCATTCCACGAACGCCGAATCCAGCGCGTTCTTGAGCACCGCGGTCGGGCCGTGGTTGTACTCGGCGGTGGTGAGGATGTAGCCGTCGTATTCGCCGATGCGCTTGCGCCAGGCGTCGGCGGCCGGGTTCTGGTAGACGCCGCCGGTGAACGAGGGCGGCACCGGTTCTTCGAACAAGGGCAAGGGGTGATCGCGCAAGTCGAGCGTGTCGAGTTTCAGCCCGCGCGCTTGCGCGCCGGCCTGAACCCAGGCGGCGGGCACGTCGGCGAAACGGTTCGGGCGGGTACTGCCGATGATGAGGGCGATGCGGGGCATGGATATTCCTGGGGCGAAAGTGAAAACGATCAGGCGGCCGCGACCGGCGCGCGGGTCGGGCGCAGCCGCCACGCGACGAACGCGGCGAGAGCGCCCAGCACCAGGGCCGGCACCGGGCTGCCGCCGATGAAAAACACATGCACGGCGATAGCGCAGAGCATGGTCGCGAGCAGCAACACGCCGCCGAAGAAACCGCCGCGCGGCACCAACAGCAGCGCCGCGGTGGCGAGTTCGGTGGCGCCGGTGAAGTAGCGGAACCATTGGCCGAAGCCGAGCCGTTCGAACAGCTCGACCTGGAACGGCAGACCGGCCAGCTTGCTGGCGCCGGCGGCGATCAGGGCCACGGCCAGGACGATGCGCAGCATCCAGATCAGCGGGGAGGAAGCGGGGGAGGGACGGGACATGGCCGAAACGCTCGAAACAGGGACGATGCGGAACGATAGGCCCTGGTCGATTACTCGAAAAAGTGGGTTAATTGCATTTCAGTCGTCCACAAAGGCGAGCAATCGTGCTCGACATCAACGCCGTCGCCGTGTTCGTCCAGACCGTCAAGACCGGCAGCTTCGCCGCCGCCGGACGCCGCCTGGGGCAGCCGGCCAATACCGTGAGCCGGCGCGTGCAGCAGCTGGAAGAGCAGCTGGGCACGCGCCTGCTGCAGCGCTCCACGCGCAAGCTCAGCCTGACCGGCGCCGGACGCGAATTCTTCGACCGCTGCGTGGCCGGCATCGAGGACATCGAAAGCGCGCAGGCGGCGATCAGCGAAGGCAACGGCGAACCGCGCGGCATCGTGCGCGCGGCGGTGGTCGCGGACTTCTTCGAATTCTTTCCGCTCGAACGCATCGAGCAATTGTTGAGCCGGTATCCGGAGCTGAAGCTGGAGTTCGTGCTCAGCGACGCGCACATCGACTTGATCGAGCAATCGATCGACGTGGCCTTCCGCGCCGGCGATCTGGCGGACTCCAGCCTGGTCGCGCGCCGGCTCAGCGACAGTCAAAGCCATGTGCTGCTGGCCTCGCCCATGTATCTGCGCAAACACGGCAGCCCGGCCACGATCGCCGAGTTGGCCGAGCACGATTGCCTGATCGCGCCGGCCGCGCAGGGGCGCGCGAACTGGCGCCTGGACGGGCCCGAAGGCGCGGTCGAGGTGCGCGTGGGCGGGCGTTTCGCCGCCAATACCTTGCTCAGCCAGGTGCGCGCCGTGCGCGCCGGCCTGGGCATCGGCTTGTTGCCGCATGCGCTGATCGCCGAGGATTTGCGCGCGCAGCGTCTGGTGCACGTGTTGCCGCAGTACAGCCGGCGCAGCGGCGGCATGTTCGCGGTCTACCCGACCCGGCGTCAGGTGCCGCGCGCGGTCGCGGCGTTGATCGAGGTGGTCGAGTCGGCGCTGGACGAAATGCTGGCCGGACCAAGGGACGGCGAAAGCGCATGCATCGCACTGGAAACGCCGTTGCGGCGTCTGGTTTAGGCCTTCGACCAGGCCCGGCTCCAACGAGAGGGACGCTAACCTCGAAGCGAGGCGTGAACGCAACCGCCGCCACGTTCGCGCACAAGACTCAGACAGCCATTGCCCTGTCCATCGAGCACGACGACCGTTTCAACCGTCGAAACAGGCCATGCAGGTAGGCACCGCGCGTTGCCGGCGACTTATGCCGTCCGCGCACGGGCATGCATGCAATGCGCCTTGCGTCTTGAGCGGCGACCGGCAAAAACCAGGCGCCCCTCCCGCCATAACGAGAGGGGCGCGAGGTCATGCGATCGCCGGCGGCCTTACTTCAGGCCGGTGTTGACCGCATTGATCAGACTGCCCTGAGCATCGTCGCCGCTCAGGTCCCAGACGAACGCGCCGCCGAGGTTTTGCGTTTTCACGTAGCTCATCTTCTGCGCGATCATTTCGGGCGTGTCGTAGCTCCAGAAGGTCGAGCCGTCGTACTTCCAGCTCGCCAGCGCGGTCGAGTCCGTGAACACGGTGCCGGGTTTGTTCTTGAGTACCTTGTAGTCGTCCACGCCCGCCGTGTAGGTGCCCGGGGCGGCGGTGCCGCTTTGGTACAGGCCGTTGTTGACGTTGGCCACGCCGGTCCAGCCGCGGCCGTAGAAACCGATGCCGAGGTTGAGCTTGCCGGCGGGCACGCCGCGGGACAGGTAGGCCTCGACGGCGTCGTTGCCGTTGTAGAGCTTGATATCGCCGATGGACGGATCGTTGGGCGAATTGAACAAGCCGCTCATGTGATTGGTCGACGATTCCCACGCACCGTGGAAGTCGTAGGTCATCACGTTGATGTAGTCCAGATAGGGATGATAAGCCGCCGGATCGGTGACCCGGATCTTGTCGATGCCGGCGCCGACGGCGACGGTCAGCAACAGGCCCGGACGCACCGCGTCGAGTTGGCGGCGGAACTCGGCCAGTAAGGCGGTGTAGTTGGCATTGTCTTCCGGACGGGTCGCCGCCGGGCAGTCGATGCCGCACACCACCGGGTATTCCCAATCGATGTCGATGCCGTCGAACACGCCGGCGGCCACGCCAGGGCCGCCAGCGGAGCCGACCGCGGCGTTCCAGCTGTGGTTCGTGACCGGCAGGTTGCCCTTGATGTAGGCGTCCACACAGGAAGCGACGAAGGCCTGACGATTCTCCGGACGCGCCGCGCTGGAGAAGCCGCGCGACCAGGTCCAGCCGCCCAGCGAGATCAGCACCTTGATGTTGGGGTGCCTGGCCTTGAGCTTCTTGAGCTGATTCCAGTTGCCGCGCAGGGGCTGGCCGGCGACGTCGGCGACGCCGTCGATGCTTTTCGATGCATCGAACGCGGTGACGTAGTCGGCATCGGCATCGCCGCCTTCGCCGGTGCTCTCATTGGTCCTCAGCGTCACGCCGATTTGGCAACGGTTGTTGCGCACGTTGCCGAAGGCGTAGTTGATGTGGGTCAGCTTGTCCGCCGCGCCGCTGGTTTCCAGATTCCTGACGAAGTGGTTGCGGTCGTAGATGCCCCATTGGGCGAAGTAGCCGATCACGCGCTTGCCGCCGCCGGCACTGGCCGGGGCTTGGGTGGTCGCGCTGATCGAGCCGCTGTGCGCCGAAGCGTTGCCGGCGTTGTCGCGCGCGCGCACGGTGAAGCTGTAGCTGGTGCCGGCATTGAGCCCGCTGGCGGTGTAGCTGGTCGTGGTCGGCGAACCGATCAGACTGCCGCTGCGATAGACGTCGTAGCCGGCCACGCCGCTGCCGCCGCTGTTGTCGGTGGAGGCGTTCCAGCTCAACGAGACGCTGTTGGAGGTCTGCGACGGCGAAGCCAGCCCGCCGGGCACGCTCGGCGGCGTGGTATCGGGCGACGCGCCGCTGACGGTGATGCCGACCGCGGCGGAGGTCTTGCTCGCGTTCTGGTTGTCCTTGGCCACCGCGGTGAAGCTGTGGCTGCCGGCGGTGGCGTTGTTCCAGGTCACGCCGTAGGGCGCGCTGGTGTCCACGCCGAGCGAGGTCGCGCCGCGGAAGAATTCCACGCTGGCGATGCTGCCGTCGCTGTCGGCGGCGTTGGCGCTGACGGCGATGCTGGCGCCGGCGTTGTAGCTGGCGCCGTTGCCCGGCGCGCTCAGCGACACCGTCGGTGGCTGATTGGCGGTCCCGCCGCTGCTGCACACGCCCAGATCGACGTAGTAACCGCAACTCGGGCAATGCGTCGGCGCCGCGTTCCAGATTTGGGTGGCGGCTCGATACAGATGGTTTTGGTAGGTGAACGTGTCGCCGGCGTTGTAGATGGTCGCGGGGCTCCAGGCGGCCACGGCGGTACAAGAGGCGGTTTGCGCTTGCGCCACAGGCAGCGCCAACGCGGCCGACAGGCCGGTCGATAGCAAGAATCGGGGTAGTGCGGATCTCATCGGATGGTCCTTGAGTGCATCGTTGGCTAGCCGCTGGCAGGCGATGGCCGGTTCGATTTCCGCTCTTGGGCTTGTGGATGCCTGGAGGCTGGCGCCTCTCGGGGCGAGCGGGTTGCGTAGGTGCAGCGAGGGGTACGGCGTGATCGGTGGCGGTCGATCGGCCCTGCATGGCCGGCCCGGATCGGGACAGGCGAAAGGCGCTCCTTTGATAGTTGGGACAAGCCGACTTCGAGATTTTCGTCGGCATAGCCAGCTAGGGCGGGGCTGACAACGTTGTCAACGAAATTTTCAGGCTTTGTGATGACTATCGCTAAAGCCATTGGTCGCGCAGGACGGCGGCGCAAGAATATGTTGCGCTGCAGCAGCGCATTGCGAAAAATAGTGAATTAAATTAGTGACATAGGTGAATTCTTTCATCGCATGAAAGGTGCCAGTTGGCCCACAAGGCTTGGCCGGCAGCCCGGCAGCCCGGCAGCCCGGCAGCCTGCCTGCCGCGGCGCGGGGACGACCGGTTTTCGCCTTCGGCGGTGTTGGGCCGGAGCTGTCCTATCCGGTCGCCGGGACGGGCTGGGCTTGGTTGCGGTGCATGCCAGCGCGATATCGCGTGGTCGACCGCACGGCCTCGGGCCCGCGCTGCTGTTGCCGCGAGATCGCCGATGCGCTCATGCCGAGCGCCGGCAATCGCGCTGACGAGACCGGCAACCGAGCCGGGCTGGTCAATTCCGACCTTTCTGGCATGCCGCCTGGGCGAATCGATCGCGGGCGCGTCTGGCCCCTGGCTGAGCGCGCGTAGCCATTGCTGACGCGCGGGCGGCGCTCCATTGGCGAGGAATCGAAGCTCGGGACCGTTTCGGTGGGCGAAATGCGCCATGCTGCAAGCCGGATGCCTGCTCCTGGCGACACTCGTCGCCGGCCCGTCGCGTTCTACGAGGAGCCTTATGTCTATCAATGACCGGAACGTGGCCGCCACCGCCGCGCGCATCGACGCGGCGCAAACCGGCGTACTGCGCCGCGATGTGGCCATCATCAACGCGCGGACCCAAGCCGCGCTGGGTCCTGTGCCGATCGACGCATTGGCGAGCGAGCCCAAGCGCAAGCCGGCGCTGTATGTGCCGTCGTCGGCGCAGGCCGCGCCCGACCAGTCGCAGAACTGGCGCTGAGGTTCGAGCCGATGACCATCGCGGCGATGAGGCGATCGCCGCGCCAGCGAAGCGGTCGATTCGCGCGAACCTGTCCGCGCAAACGAAATCGGAGCGCCGATCGGGGGGATGACCGGCGCTCCGCTGCAGATCACCGGGACGTATCGCTCGTCGCGGCTTTGCAAAACTTGGACTTCGAAACGCGCACCGCGATTGCCGCGCGCGGTTCTCGGAAATAAGCGGGGTGCGGCGCCGGAGCGGTCGCAACGCGTGAGGGTGCGTTGCGTTCGGGCCTCACCCCAACCCGTCCGAGCGCAGAACGTTCGGGCGGGGCGCGACGTGCGAGCCGATGGCTCTCGCGTCGCGTCGCCTCTCCCCCGCGAACGGGGCAGAGGCGCTGCTGCGAGGAATTACTTAAGGCCGTTGCTGATCGCGGTGGCCAGGCTGCCTTGCTCGTCGTCGCCGCTGAACTCCCAGAAGAACGCGCCGCCCAGGTTCTGCGTCTTGACGTAGCTCATCTTCTGGCCGATCAGCGCCGGCGTGTCGTAGCTCCAGAACGTGTTGCCGTCGTACTTCCAGGTGGCCACGGCGGTGTTGTCGGTGTAGATCGTGCCGGCCTTGTTCTTGAGGACCTTGTAGTCCTCGATGCCCGCCTCGTAGGTGCCCGGCGCCGCGCCGCTGGCCGGCCGATACAGGCCGTTGTTGACGTTGCCCACGCCGGTCCAGCCGCGACCGTAGAAGCCGATGCCGAGGTTGATCTTCGAAGCCGGCACGCCGCGCGACAGGAACGCCTCGATGGCGTCGTTGGAGTTATAGAGCTTGGTGTCGCCGGTGGACGGATCGCTCGGCGAGGCGAACAGCGCCGAATGATGGTTGGTGGAGGGATCCCAGCCGCCGTGGAAGTCGTAGGTCATCACGTTGATGAAATCCAGGTACTGGTGGTACGCACCGGGATTGGTCACGCGAATCTTGTCGATGCCGGCGCCGACGGCGACGGTCAGCAGCAGGCCCGGACGCACCGCGTCGAGCTGACGACGGAACTCGGCCAGCAACGCGGTGTAGTTGGCATTGTCTTCCGGACGGGTCGCCGCCGGGCAGTCGATGCCGCACACCACCGGGTATTCCCAATCGATGTCGATGCCGTCGAACACGCCGGCCGCCGCACCCGCGCCGCCCGCACCGTCGGTCACCGGCAGGTTGCCCTTGATGTAGGCGTCCACGCAGGAAGCGACGAAGGCCTGGCGGTTTTCCGCGCGCGCAGCGCTCGGGAAGTTACGCGACCAGGTCCAGCCGCCCAGCGAGATCAGCACTTTGATGTTCGGGTGCTTGGCCTTGAGCTGCTTGAGCTGGTTCCAGTTGCCGCGCAGCGGCTGGTCCCAGGTGTCGCTGGCGCCGCTGACGCTCTCGCCGGCCTGGAAGGCCTTGGTGTAATCGGCGAACGCGTCGCCGCCGGCGCCGGTGTTCGGATCCGACGGAACGGTCACGCCGACTTCGCAACGGTTGTTGCGCACGTTGCCGAAGGCGTAGTTGATGTGGGTCAGCTTGCTGGCCGAACCGCTGGTGTCGATGTTCTTGACGCGGTAGTTGCGGCCGTAGATGCCCCACTGGGCGAAGTAGCCGATCACCTTCTTGCCGCCGCCCGGTGTGGCCGGCTTGGTGGTCGCGCTGATCGAGCCGCTCTGCGCAGAAGCGTTGCCGGCGTTGTCGCGCGCGCGGACGGTGAAGCTGTAGCTGGTGCTGGGATTGAGGCCGCTGACGGTGTAGCTGTTGCTGGTCGGCGAGCCGACCACGCTGCCGCCGCGGTAGACGTCGTAGCCGGCCACGCCGCTGCCGCCGCTGTTGTCGGTGGAGGCGTTCCAGCTCAACGAGACGCTGTTGGAGGTCTGCGACGGCGAAGCCAGCCCGCCGGGCACGCTCGGCGGCGTGGTGTCGGAGGAACCGCCGCTGACGGTGATGCTGACCGCGGAAGACGTGGTGGTCGCGTTCTGGTTGTCCTTGGCCACCGCGGTGAAGCTGTGGCTGCCGGCGGTGGCGTTGTTCCAGGTGACGCCGTAGGGCGAGGTGGTGTCCACGCCGAGCGAGGCCGCGCCGCGGAAGAACTCGACGCTGGCGATGCTGCCGTCGCTATCGGCGGCGTTGGCGCTGACGGCGATGTTGGCGCCGGTGCTGTAGGTCGCGCCGTTGGTCGGCGCGGTCAGCGAAACGGTCGGCGACTGGTTGCCCGGGCCGGTGCCGCACACGCCCAGGTCGGCGTAGTAGTTGCAGCTGGGGCAATGCGTCGGCGGCGTGTTCCAGATCTGGATATTGGCCTGATACAGATGGCTCTGGTACGTCAGCTTGTCGCCGGCGTTGTAGATGGTCGTGGCGTTCCAGGCGGGAACACCGTTGCAGGCAGCCTGCGCGAACGCCGTCGAAAACGACGACGCGGCGAGCATGCCCGCGAGCAATAGCAGATTGGCGGACCGTGCGTGTCTCATGGTGCTTCCTCTCTCCCGTGCATAGCCAAGATTTCGCCGGCCATGACCGGCCAGCAGCGTTTCCCGCCCCGTGTTGAAGGAAGGCCGTCGAACTCCTTCCGCCGTGCATGGGAGGCTGAAGCCTCCTCGAGTGATCGGCGGACAGGCCGCCGTCGGTGATGCCGTGCTGCCGCGCACTGCCGTGGAAACGGCGCGATCGGGCGATAACCGATCCGTGCGTTGTTGCCTTGCCGTGCGATTGCTGCGAACCGGGCGCGACCTGCGCCGCGTCATGCCGAGTCGTCTGCCTTGCTGGTTCGGCGGGTCAGCGGGTTGCGAACGCAAGCTGGAGCTCGCTGACAACGTTGTCAACTTACTGCGTCATTCTTTGCGCCGTGGTTCACAAATCGTGTTTCAGGGGCTCTGACAACGTGTGTCGTGCGTGCCCGGCTTTGCTGCGCCGCAACGTGCCGACGCGCGGCCATTTGCCTCGAAACAGACAATTCAATGTCCGAAGGACAAATGTGCGCACAGGCGTGCGGCCGGAAGGCCGCATGGCGCGGCCGGTGGCGGGCGAAGCGATCGGCACGGCTTGGCTGCGAGGCTGTCTCAGCGATCTGCGTTGAGGCGATCGAGCAAGGCGGCATTGAAGCGCTGCGGCGCCTCGACCTGCGGCGAATGGCCGAGGTCTTCGAACTCGATCAGCGTCGCGCCGGCAATCGCGCGCGCGGCGTCGCGGCCAAGCTGCGGATACAGGCCCAGCCTGGCCTTGAGCGCATCGGGCGCCAGATCGCGATTGATCGCGGTGCGGTCGCGCTGGCCGATGAACAAGGTGGTCGGCACGCGCAGGTTGGGAAACTCGTGCACCACCGGCTGGGTGAACACCATTTCCGAAGTCAGCGCCTGATTCCAGGCGACGCGCTCGCGGCCGGGGCCGGCGTAGAGGCCGGCGAGCATGTCCACCCATCGCTGATACTCGGGTTTCCATTGGCCGCCGTAGTACACGGTCTGCTGGTACTGCTTGATCGTCGCCGCCGAGGTCTTGAGTTCGCGCGCGTAGTTGTCGTCCACGCTGCGCCAGGGCACGCCGAGCGCTTTCCAGTCTTCCAGTCCGATCGGATTGACCAGCAGCAGGCGCTCGCTGGCCTGCGGATACATCAGCGCATAACGCGCGGCGAGCATGCCGCCCATGGAATGGCCGACGATCGCCGCGCGGTCGATGCCGATCGATTCCAGCAGCGCGTGGGTGTTCGCGGCCAGCTCATGCAGGCTGTACTGGTGATGCGCTGGCTTGCTGGATTTGCAGAAACCGATCTGATCCGGCGCGATCACCCGGTAACCGGCCTGCGCCAAGGCCGCGATCGAGGTTTCCCAGGTCGCGGCGCAGAAATTCTTCCCGTGCAGCAGCACCACGGCGCGGCCGTTGGCCTTGGCCGGGCGCACGTCCAGGTACGCCATCCGCACTTTCTCGCCTTGGGATTGGAAGGCGTAATGCTGGACCGGGTAGGGGTAGTCGAAGCCTTCCAGTTCGGGGCCGTAGGTGGCTGGCGCCGGATCGGCGGCGTGCGCCGACAGCGCGAACAAGGCGGGGAGCAGGGCGGACAGGGATTTGCGCATCGGATGCATCCACTCGACGGGGTACTCGCATCCTAGCCACTCCGCGCTTTTGCAAGAGGGGCTTCGGCCCCGATGCTTTCCGATCAGATGCGGGGATCTGAAAGAAAAGCATCGGGGCTGAAGCCCCTCCCACAAGAGCAAAAGCAACTCATGCGGGAGCCGCGGCCGCACTCAATGCCGATCCGCCGCATCCTCGCGCAGCCCGCGCACCTGCTTCGCCGTCACCGCGCCGGTCTGCCCTCCGTAACGCGTGCGCAGCCACTGCGCCAGTTCCGCGACCTGCGCATCGTCGAGTTGATCGGCGAAGCCGGGCATCTCCTGCATGCGTTCCAGTCCGGGCAGATCGTGCTCGGGCAGACCGTCGAGGAGGGCGACGATCAGATTATGCGCATCGCCGTCGCGCAGGCTGCTGTTGCCGAGCAAGGCCGGCGCCACATGCGGCACGCCCGCGCCGTCGCGGCCGTGGCAGCCGGCGCACAGCGCGAGGTAGCGATCGCGTGCCGGCGTGGCGGCGACCGCGGCCGGCACCGGCGTCGCGGCCGGCGCCGGCGGTTGATCGCCGGTGAGATAGGTGGTGATCGCGTCCAGATCGTTGCCGTTGAGGCGGCTTGTGGACAGATTCACGACCTTGAGCATCTCGTCGGAGGCGACCGCATGCGCGGAGACGCCGCTGGCCAGATATTCCCGCAGCCCGTTGCGATCCCAACCGCGCGCGGCCAACGCTTGCGGCGTGAGCGCGGGCGCGGCGAAGCGCCCCAGCGCGTCGTTGCCGCTGAGCGGCGCAGCGCGATCGACTTGTCCGAGCCAGCCGCGCGGGCTGTGGCATTCGCCGCAATGGCCCAGGGTTTCGACCAAGTACTCGCCGCGTTTCCACGCCGCCGATTGCCCCTGCGATGCCGGCTTGGCCGTCGCACCTGCGAACAGCCAGTTCCAGGCATGGATGCCGGTGCGGATATTGAACGGAAAGCCGACGCCGTTGGCGCGGTTGGGCTGCTTCACCGCCGGCCGCGTCATCAGGTAGGCGTAGATCGCGTCGCTGTCTTCGCGCGCGAGGGTCTTGTAGGAGACGTACGGCATCGCCGGATACAGCTGATGGCCGTCGCGCGCCTCGCCGCGGGTGATCGTGTGGAAGAACTCATCCGCGCTGTAACGGCCGATTCCGGTGTCGGCGTCGGGAGTGATGTTGGTGCCGTGGATGGTGCCGAACGGCGAGGCCAGCGGTACGCCGCCGGCGAACGGCGCGCCGCCCTCGGCGGTGTGGCAGGCCGCGCAATCGGCGGCGGCGACCAGATAGCGGCCGCGCTCGATCTGCTCCGGCGCGGCCTGTACCTGCAGGGCCGGGCTGCGGTGATACCAGCGCGCGATCAGCCAATCGATCAGCAGCCACGCCAGCACGATCAATACCAGCCACAGAATCCGGCGTTTCCAGCGTCGCTTGCTCATCGCGGCGCCTCCTCATCCACATGCACCTGCGCCAGCACCAGTTCTTCCACTGCCTGGTAGTAGCGGACATAGCCGGTGCAGCGGCACAGATGCGGATTCAAGGCTTCGGTGATCAGCTCGCGCACCTGCTCGCGGGTGTAGCGCTGGGCTTTCTTGCGGCCCAACTGTTCCAGCAACACGGTCGCGGCATTGACGAAGCCCGGCGTGCAATAGCCGCACTGGAAACTGAAGTGATCCAGGAAGGCCTGCTGCACCGGCGAGAGTTCGACGATGGCGCCGCTGTCGTCGCGCTTGGCGTGGCCTTCGACGGTGCGGATGCGCTTGCCGTTGAAGTAGTGCGCGCCGGTGATGCAACTGCGGACCTCGCGTGGGCCCTGGTCGTCATCGACGATGACCGTGCAGGCGCGGCACACGCCCTGGCCGCAGCCGAAGCGGGTGCCGGTGAGGCCCAGGTATTCGTGCAGCACATCGACCAGCATCATGTCGTCGGGCACGTCGATGGGGCCGTGCTCGCGGCCGTTGATGCTCAGCGACAACGGAATCAGGCGCAGGCTGGGACTGCTCATGCGGCGCTCTCCTGCCGGTTCGCGGCGACGCTTTGCCCGGCGTCGGTATCGGCCGCCGCGTAGGCGGCCAATATCTTGTCGGGGGTGACCGGCAGCTCGCGGAACCGGTGGCCGGTGGCGTGCGCGATCGCGTTGACGATCGCCGGCACGATCGGAATCATCGCCACCTCGGCCATGCCCTTGGGCGGATCGGTTTCGGAAATCGGCGGCAGCAATTCGCCGCTCTGCCGCCACACCGCGACATCGCGCGCGCGCGGCAGGGTGTAGCGGTTGAAGTTCCAGTCGCCGTCGCCGGGGCCGCCTTCGTACAGCGGCAGGAACTCGTGCAGCGCGTGGCCGATGCCCATCGCCAGGCCGCCCTGCAACTGGCTCGACACCAGCTCGGCGACGATCGGCGTGCCGCATTCCAGCACCGAGTGATGATCGAGCAATTCGACCTTGCCGGTGGCGGTGTCCACCGCGACTTCGGCCAGCGTGCCGATCGCGCTGTAGTACACCACGCCGGCGTTGTTGCGCTGCACCGGCGGGTAATGCACGCGAGTGCGTTCGATCATGCGGTAGCCGTTCGCGGTCGGCGTGCCGATGCCCTTGCCGCCGCCGTCGCCCCAGCGCAGCGCCACGCCGTCCAGCGGCAGCCGCGCGTCTTCGCCGGGCAGCGGGAATTCGGCTTCGCTCCATTGCCAGCGATTGAGGTAGTGCACGACCGCACCGGTGGCCAAGCCCAACTCGTACGCTTTGGCGATCAGCCGCTGCAGCGGTAACGCAGTGAGCCCGCCGGCCGTGAGTTTTCCTTCGACCCAGCGCGCGTCTTCGCGCCGCACCGCCAGTGGCGACAATTCGCCGCCGCCGAAGCCCTGACCCCAGATCGCCAACGCCGCCGGCCACAGGCCTTGCGTAAACAACAATCGCGAGGCTTCGCGGGTGGCGTGACTGAAGAAATACGCCGAGTTGCTGGCGCTGCTGGGGCTGGCATAGGCCGGCGTCCAGCGCGGATTGCCGATATGCGAATCCTGCGTGGCCTGCGACATCAGCCACGGATCGTCGGTGGCGATCATCGGCAGTTCCGGCCACTGCGTTTCGCCAGTGCGGACCTCGTCGGCCGGACGCCCCAGCCACTTCGCGCACACCGCGGCCTGGCTGGTGGCCATGCCGGTGCCCATCTCCACGCCGATATGCCGCAGCAGCACCTCGCCCTGCGCCGAGATCGCCACTTCCGCGAACGCGGCTTCGCCGCCAGTGCCGAAATCCTTCTGCACGCAGCCGAAACCCACGCCGTAGCGTTGGCCCGGGTGCGCGGCTTCGTACTCGGCCTTGCGTTTGTGGCGCTGGGTCCACAGCGGATGTTCGCGCGACTTGCGCAGCACTTCATCGGCGCGCTGGGCGCCGCCGGGGATCGCACCCTGGGTGTTTTTCATCCCGGTCGCGAACACGTTGCGCAGGCGCAGCTCGATCGGATCGAGCTTGAGTTCGGAAGCGATCTCGTCGATCAGCATCTCGGTCGCGCCCATGCTCTGCAGCGTGCCGTAGCCGCGCGCGGAACCGGCGTCGAGCGCGCGCGAGGCGATCACGGTGCTGCTCAGGTCGCTGCGCGGAAAGTAATAGATCGACTGCGCCGCGGTCGCGGCGACCAGGCACACCGACGGCGAGAAATTCATCCGCCCGCCGCCGTCGCCGAGCATGCGCGCCTGGAACACTTCGAAGCGCCCGCTGCCGCGATCGAGCTTGAGCCGGTAATGCATGCGGAAGCTGTGGCGCTTGAGGCTGGACTGGAATTGCTCGTAGCGATCGTTGGCCAGGCGCACCGGGCGCCCGTCGCCGTACAAGGCCGCCATCAAGGCAATGAACGGGAACGGGTAGTGATCCTTGGAACCGTAGCCGACCGTGTAGCAAGGATGCAGCACCAGCCGCTTCACGCCGAAGCGGCTCGCGGCGAGCATGAGCGGCGCGTCCTGGGCGATCTCGCCCGGCGACTGGGTGGCGCAGACCAGGTGCATGGTGGCGGTGGCGGCATCGAACCAGCCGTTGGCGTTGTCCAGTTCCATCGCCGCGGTGTCGATGGATTGCGAGAAATACTCGCGCTCGATCACCAGCTTGTCCGCGCCGGGCGCGTCGAGTTCGGCCGCCATCGCATCGCCGTGAGCGATGCCTTGCGCGTCGATCTTGCCGCCGGCGTCGCCCAGCGCCCATTGCGGGTTCTGCTTCTTGTACCCGATGGGAAACAGCACCGTGTCCTTGTAGCTGGAATAGGTGTCGTCGGCGAAGGCGTCGGCGCCGCCGACGCGCACGTAGCGGAACGTCGCCCATGGCGCGCGTTCCAGCGGGCCGGTGGGTTCGCCCCAGCGGATCAGTCCGTCGCGGAATTTGAGCCGGCTCTTGGCGGCGCGGAAGCGGGCGAAATCGTTCCAGATCAGCAACGCCACGGCGTGGCCGAGGTAGGCCGGGATCTTGCCTTCGGGCAGCAGCATGTCCTCGCCGTAGAACTTCGGAA
Source organism: Lysobacter gummosus (assembly GCF_001442805.1). Taxonomy (NCBI): domain Bacteria; kingdom Pseudomonadati; phylum Pseudomonadota; class Gammaproteobacteria; order Lysobacterales; family Lysobacteraceae; genus Lysobacter; species Lysobacter gummosus. The sequence continues at coordinate 1,297,580 of NZ_CP011131.1, forward strand.
AGGCGACGCCGTCGCGGGCGAGGTCAGCGGCGGTGACGACGCGATCGGGTTGCAGGTCGGCCGGCAGCGAGGACAGATCGAAACCCTGGTAGATCCGGTCGGCGTGGGTGCCGCGCAGCAGCATCGCGTGCGCCTGCTCGCGCGGCCAGCCGGGCAGATCGCGCGAACGCATGTCGTAGCTGAAGATCTTTTCGCCGCTGACCTTGGCGGTGGCGTCGGTGCGATAACGCACGCGGCCGCGGGCCGGGTCCCAGGACAGCGGCCGCAGCCGTTGTTTTTCGAACAGCGCGGCGAGCGCGGCGCTGCCGGGCGCGGCGATGTAGACGGAAATGCCGGCGACGACGCTGCATTTGAGGAAGTCGCGACGGCTTAAGCGGGCTGGCATGGACGGGGGACTCCGGCTGGCTCTGCCGGAATAGTAGGCGCATGTTGCGGGGCAATACGCGGTGAAATTTTCCGCCGGATGGGATGGTGTGGCGTGTCGGGTGGTTTCGCGTGCCCTCACCCCGGCCCTCTCCCGCGTCGCGGGAGAGGGAGCTTGCTGTTGTGGGAGGGGCTTCAGCCCCGATCCTCTTCGATCAGGTCGCCTCGCAGTCCGGCCACATCGGATCGAAGAGCATCGGGGCTGAAGCCCCTCCCACTCATGCAGCCTCAATCAACTCTTCGCACCACCGATCGATCGCCCGCGCGGCCAGCTCGGGCCGCGCCTGCAACAGAAAATGCGGGGCCTCGATCTCGACACAGCGCATCCCCGGCGCGATGCGCTCGATCCAGCGCCGGCTTCCCGCCGATACCAAGCGATCGCGGCTGGCCTGCAGATACAGCAGCGGACATGTCACCTCGCGCAACTGCGCGCCGACATCGACCGTGCCGACTTCGCGCAGGCGATGCCGGATCACCGCCGGGTCCAAGCCTTCGAGCACCGCACCCAAGCGCGCACGCCATTGCGGCGTCGCCCACGATCCGAGCATGAACGCCGCGGCCAAGGCCGTCGGAATGCGATTCACCGGCACGCTGCCGCCCCAGCGCGACAACGCGCCCGCATGCAGCGGCGACCACGGCGGCCGCGGCGGGCGCGCGAATGTGGCGCACAGCACCAGCCCGGCCAAGCGCGGCGGCCGCCGCGCGGCGAGGCGGATCGCGACGGGGCCGGAAAACGATTCGCCGAGCAGCAGGTAGGGCGCGTCGAGCGGCAACCGCGAACGCGCGAAGTCGGCAAGTTCGTCGTAACCCAGCGCGCGATCGCGCGGATAGGCGATGACGCTGGTCGCCAAGCGCGGCGCCATCGCCGCGATGAAGTCGTCGAGCAGCGCGCCGGTGCCGTCCATGCCGGGCAGGACGATGCAGCGCATCGGGGTCACGACACGCGCGGCGCGTCCAGCTTCGCCGCCAGGCGGTCCAGCGCCTTGAGCGTCATCGCGCGGTGGCGCGCGAGTTTCATCCAGGTCGGCAGGCGCGAGATCATGCTCTTGTTGCTGGTCGCGCGGTATCGCTCGCGCTGGTCGGCGGCGATGTAGCGCCTGAGTTCATCGATGTGTTCCGCGTTGTAGGCCCACAACAAGCCGGCGCGGGTGCGTTCGGTCAGCCGCAGCGGCAGGCCGAAATGTGGATCGTGTCCTTCGCGATCGCGTTCCCGCTGCGCCTGGACCGCGACCTCGCTGCTGCGATGGCAGATCGGGCAGTGGGCCGGAACCGGATCGACCGAGGGCGTGCGCCGGTGTTCGTCGAGTTGGATCGGGATCGCGCCGGCGCCGGAATGGATCTGATTCACGCACAGCCACTGGTGGCCGCAATACCCGCAGGGACGACGGCCGACCAGGCGTACCTGGCCCAGCCAGTCGTCGCGTTCGCTGTGTGCATCGAGTTGGCAATGCGTGCATCGGAATACAACGGTCCATTGCCGTTGCGCCCATGTGGCGCGGACGACGCCGGCCCGGCCGCAGCGCGGACAGGATACGTCGACGCGCTCGGCGAACGATGCCAGCCATTGGCCGCCATCGCGATGGCGCAGCGGCCCGCTCATCGCGCGATCAGCACTCGATCACGTTGACGGCCAGGCCGCCGCGCGAGGTTTCCTTGTACTTGTCCTGCATGTCGCGGCCGGTGTCGCGCATGGTCTTGATGACCTTGTCCAGGCTGACCTTGTGCTTGCCGTCGCCGCGCATGGCCATGCGGTAGGCGTTGATGGCCTTGACCGCGCCCATCGCGTTGCGCTCGATGCAGGGAATCTGCACCAGCCCGCCGATCGGATCGCAGGTCAGGCCCAGGTTGTGTTCCATGCCGATTTCGGCCGCGTTCTCGATCTGGCTGGTGGTGCCGCCGAGCGCGGCGACCAATCCGGCCGCGGCCATCGAGCAGGCCACGCCGACCTCGCCCTGGCAGCCGACTTCGGCGCCGCTGATCGAGGCGTTTTCCTTGTACAGGATGCCGACCGCGGCCGCGGTCAGGAGAAAATTGCGCACGCCCTGCAAATTGGCGCCGGGGCAGAAGCGATCGTAGTAGTGCAGCACCGAGGGAATGATGCCGGCCGCGCCGTTGGTCGGCGCGGTGACCACGCGGCCGCCGGCGGCGTTTTCTTCGTTGACCGCGAGCGCGTAGAGGTTGACCCAGTCGAGCACGGTCAGCGGATCACGCATCGCCGCTTCCGGCTTGGTCGACAACTCGGCGAACAACGCCGGCGCGCGGCGCGAGACGTGCAGACCGCCGGGCAGGGTGCCGGTTTCGCGGATGCCGCGCGCGACGCAGGCCTGCATCGCGTTCCAGATTTCGTCCAGGCCGGCGTTGATCTGCTCATCGGTGCGCCACACACGCTCGTTGGCCATCATCATTTCGGCGATGGTCAGGCCGCTGTTCGCGGCCTGGGCGAGCAACTGGTCGCCGGAGTGGAACGGGTAGGGCTGATCGGTGGTGTCGGCGACGATGCGGTCTTCGGCCGCTTCGTCCTGATTGACCACGAAGCCGCCGCCGACGGAGTAGTAGTCGCGCGTGGCGATGACGTTGCCGTCGGCGTCGAAGGCGGTGAAGCGCATGCCGTTGGTGTGGAACGGCAGTTTCTGGCGCTTGTTCATGATCAGATCGTGCTTTTCGTCGAAGCCGATCTCATGCAGCCCGAACAGGTTGATGCGCTTGGTCTTGCGGATGCGTTCGAGCGCGGCGGGGATGATGTCCGGATCGATCTGATTCGGCCAATGGCCTTCCAGTCCCATCAGCACCGCCTTGTCGGTGCCGTGGCCGCGGCCGGTCAGCGCCAGCGAACCGAACACTTCCGCGCGCACGCGCGCGGTGCGGGCGAGGTCCTTGCCCAGCGAGGCGGTGTCCTCGGCGTTGCAGCCTTCGATGAGCCAGCGCTCGATGAAGCGGGCGGCGGCGCGCATTGGGCCGACGGTGTGCGAGGAACTCGGGCCGATGCCGATCTTGAACAGGTCGAAACTGCTGACTGCCACGGGCTTGCTGCTCCAACGAGTGGGTCGGACGGTGCTGGCGATCCGCGCGGGCGGACGGGGCGTCCGCGCCGCGAGGGCGGTAGGGCGCTTATTCTACGCGCGCGCCGTTGCGGCGAGTGCTGCGGCTTTCACGGCCCGGCACGGTCGTTTTCGGATTTTCCCGCCATACCGCGGCGAATTGACCGCTGCCCAACAATGAAGGCCGGACTGTGCTGACTTTGTTTCAACGCGACGATTGTCATCTGTGCGACCTGGCGCTGGAGGTGTTGGCGCGGGCACGGGCGCCGGAGTTCGAGAGCGTCTTCATCGATGAGGACGCGGTGTTGGAGGCTCGTTATGGCGAGCGGGTGCCGGTGTTGCGCGATGAGGGGCGTGGAGTGGAGTTGGATTGGCCGTTCGATGCGGGGCGGGTGGTGGAGTGGTTGGGGGAGGGGAGAGGGTAGGCGTTGATATCGCATCTTCGTTTTGCCTTGCCTTGCCTTGCCTAGCTTTGGCTTGCTTCTAGCTAATGCCGTTGCTTCGGCTTAGCTGTGGCCCGGCGCCGCTAGTAACTCGCGAGACCGAAGGACACCCGGAGGGCGGCGCACATGGACGTGCGCCGGGTCCCACCTTGGGCAGGATGCCCAATGTGGGACCTGCCTGCGTCGGCATCGCACTCGTGGCTTTTGACTCGAAACAGTCAATGCGTTTTCTTTGGTTACTTTCTTTGTCGCTTTGGACAAAGAAAGTGACCCGCCGCTCCATGGCGGAAGCTTTAGGCGTTTGATCTCGCTCTCGCTCTTGCTTGAAGCTCTATTGCTCGTCATTCCCGCGAACGCGGGAATCCAGGGTCTTTCGTCGAGAACGCTTGAAGTCGCTGGATTCCCGCGTTCGCGGGAATGACGAGCAAAAAAAAGCAGAAGCTCTCAAGCAAGATCAAGATCAAACGCCAAACGCTTCCGCCATAGAGCGGCGGGTCACTTTCTTTGTCCAAAGCGACAAAGTCCCACGGGATTTCCTTCGGTCAAAAGTAACCAAAGAAAGGGCTTTAACTGTTTCGAGTCAAAAGCCACGAGTGCGGTGCCTGCGCGGGCAGGTCCCACATTGGGCATCCTGCCCAAGGCGGGACCCGGCGCACGTCCATGTGCGCCGCCCTCCGGGTGTCCTTCGGTCTCGCGAGTTACTAGCGGCGCCCAGCAACGACAAAAGCAATGCCGAAGCCGAAGCCGAAGCAGAGCACAGCCGAGGCAAAGCAAAATCTGGGCAACGGCAACGGCAACGGCAACAGCAATTGCCACAGCTACAGTGAACGCATAGTCGCGCTGCGCCAAACACCAGACAAAAAGAAAGGCCGGAGTTCGCACTCCGGCCCTCTTCGAATTCACCCGCGCCTTCGCGCCGGGCAAGCGACGCGCTTACTTCGCCGGCGCAAACACAACCTTCGTGCTCACCGCCACTTCGTTCGGAATGATCGAGGTATCCGCCCAATCGCCCCCACCCACGCCGAAATCCAGACGCTTCACCGTCGCCTTGCCGGCAAGCACCGGCTTGTCGCCCGCGGTCCAGGTGAAGGTCAGCGTGACCGGCTTGGTCGCGCCGCGCAGGCTCAGGCTGCCGTCGGCGGCGTAGTTGTTGCCGCCCAGGCTGCGGAACTTGGTCGCGGTGAAACGCGCCTGCGGGAACTTGGCGATGCTGAAGAAATCCACGCCCTTGAGCGTGTCGTCGCGCTCGCTGTTCTTGGTATTGGCGCCGGCCATCGGAATCACCACGTCCAGCTTGGACGTCGCCAACTGCGCCGGGTCGAAGCTCAGCCGCGCGGTAAAGCCGGGGAAATTGCCCGCGAACACTTCGCCCTGGTACTTGGTGGCGAAGGTCAGGCTGGAGCCGGTCTGCTGCACGTAGTCGGCGGCGAACGCGGGCGCGGCGGCGGCGAGCAAGGTCGCGGCCAGGGCGAGGGACTTAATTTGCATCGGGTTTCTCCGGAGAGGGGGAAGAAGGCGGAACGGGATCGAGAACGACGTCGCGCACGGCCCGGACGCCGCGGCGTCCGCCCGGCAGCATGCGGGTCAAGGTGGCGTCGTTCTGGAACAGGTGGTGATAGAACGCGGCCGCGGCATGCGCCAGCACCAGCGCCAGCAGCAGCCAGAAACCGTATTCGTGCACGTTGCGGCTGAGCTGGGCGAGGTCTTCGCTGCGCTGGGCGATCTTGGGCAGGTTGAACAGGCCGAAGTACTGCAACGGGTAGCCGGACGAGGAATTGAACACCCAGCCGGAAATCGGCAGCGCGAACATCAGCGCGTACAAGGCCCAGTGGGTCAGCGAGGCGATGCGCTCCTGCCAGTGCGGGGTGCCGTCCACCGGCTTGGGCGCGCCGGCGTAGATGCGCCACAGCAGGCGCAGCACGACCAGGGTCAGCAGGGTCAGGCCGAGGGATTTGTGCAGGGCGTAGGTCTTGATCTTCGGCGGGCCGTTGCTCATATCGACCATGGTCAGGCCGATCACGGCGATGGTCGCGATCAGCAGCACGATCAGCCAATGCAGCAACTGGCTCACGGCGCCCCATCGGTCGGCGGTGTTCTTCAAAGTCATCGGCTGGGCTCCGGTTGGGGCTTGGCGGGATCGGTGGGGTCGGTGGAATCGACAGGTTCGTCGGGCGCCGCGGCGGCGTCGCCCGGGGTGGTTTTGGGCTGATCGCCCACGTACTTGTCGCGGATCGCCTCCGCTTCGATGCGCAGCTCGACTTCATCGCCGATCACCGACTTCCACGCGTCGATGCCGAACGCAGCGCGGCTCAGGCGCGCGGTCGCGGAAAACCCGGCGGTGCGGTGGAACGGCGGCAGCGGGTGGCGCTTGAGCTGGTTGAGCTTGACGTCCATGCACAGCGGCGCGGTCACGCCGTGCAGGGTCAGCTGGCCGCAGACCTGGGCGCGATCGGCCTCGCCGGTCACCGGTTCGACCCGTTCGGAGACGAAGCGCGCCAGCGGATAGCGCTTGCCGTCGAGCAGGTTGGCGGCCAGCGCGGCCTTGTTCCATTTGCCGTCGCCCAGGTCCAGCCGGGTCAACGGCACCTGCACCTCGAGCTTGGCGCCGCGCCAGTCGTCGCGATCGAAGCTGAGGGTGCCGGCGCTGCCGGACACGGTGCCGATGGCCTGCGAGAAGCCGGCATGCGAAATCGCGAACATCACCCGGGTGTGGACCGGGTCGAAGCCATAGGTCTCCGGCTGCGCGGCTTGCGCAGCCGCGGGCAGTGCGCAGAGCACGGCCAGGGCGGTGGCGCAGCGGTGGGTGGCAGACATGGCGGCTCCGGCAAGATGGGTGTGGATTCTAGGCATAGCCGTGCACAGCCGTGTCTAAACATGCGCAACGATCCGTTGCGGACGGCCGCCGCGCCATCGATCCGGCACCTTCCGACCGACGGCCGCGGCGGGGCGTAAGTTCCGTGACTTGCCTCGCAGGGCCGATATCGCCGAGCCTAATGCGCGGGGAAAGACCGGACGTCACGTGGCCGCCATGCACAGGAGGCGGCCGGCGTGAGCCCGGAAGGGCACCTGAAAGGTGCCTGAGAAGTAGCGGATGGTCCGCGGACAGGTGTCGAGGACGGCTTGGAATGGCCTGGAACGGCCCGCCAGGACGGCGTGTTTCATTGGGGGAGGGAACCGGATGTTGCGAACGCTGCTATGCGCCTGTCTGTGTCTGATTGCACCCTTCACGGCCCGGGCAGCCGTGCCTGAGGCACCGCGCGCGCGCATCATCGGCGTCCCCGACGGCCTGCCGTCGAGCAAGGTCAACGGCATGGCCTTCGACCATGCCGGTTATTTGTGGCTGGCCACGACCGATGGCCTGGCCCGCTACGACGGCATCGGGATGAAAGTCTGGCGGCACATCCCGGACGATCCGGCCTCGCTGCCCGGCAACGACCTCACCCTGGTCACCGTGGACGATCGCGACCGCATCTGGGTCTCGGCCGAAGGCCGCGGCCTGAGCATGATGGATGCGCAGCGCAACGGCTTCGTCCATTACCGCCACGCCGAGCGCCCGCAGATCGGCAGCGACGACACCTTCGCGGTGGCCAGCCGCAACGGCGAAGTCTGGTTCGGCACCTACGGCGGCGGCCTGCACCGGCTCGACCGCAACGGCCTGATCACCCGCTACATGCCCAAGGACGGCGATCCGCGCAGTCTGCCCTCGGACACCGTGCTGTCGCTGAACTTCGATGCGCGCGGCGACTTGTGGATCGGCACCTTCAAGGGCCTGGCGCGCTGGACCGGCAGCGATTTCGAACGCATTCCCGTGCCCGGCGCCGACCCGGCGCCGTGGGTGCTGTCGGTCACCCCGGTCGGCGATCAGCTCTGGGTCGGCGCCAAGACCGGCCTGTATCGGCGCGAGCGCAATGGCCGCTGGAGCAGCCCGGATTACTCCGTGATGTTCGGCAACCTCAACGCGGTGCTGACCCTGGCGCCGGATCGCGGCGGCAATTTCTGGCTGGGCACCCAGCGCAGCATCTGGCGCGCGGCGCCGAACGCGGTGCCGCTGCCGATGGCGCTGGGCCCGGCGCGTCCGGCGCGGCCGGTGCTGCAGATCGTCGGCCAGGACGACGGTTCGTTCTGGTTCCCGCTGGCCGGCGTCGGGGTGGGGTATCTGCGCTCGGACTGGCGCCGCATCGCCCAATATTCGCGCGAACGCGGCACCCTGAGCAGCGAGCTCTACACCGCGGTGACGCCGGCGGCGCGCGGCGGCTTCTGGCTGGTCGGCGCGCGCGGCGAGATCGAGCGCCTGGGCCTGGACGGCGTGGTCGAGCCGGTCACCGACGGCCCGCACGATGCGATGGGCAAGGGCGGCACGCCCAACACCGCGGTCGAGGACCGCAAGGGCCGGTTGTGGATCGCCACCAGCCGCAACAATCTGGTGCGGATCGATCCGTCCGGCATCTGGCGCGACTGGACCACCGACACTCCCGAACCGGTCTTGCCCGGCGAACCGGATCGAACCGTGATCGCGCCCGACGGCACCTTGTGGACATCGTTCCTCACGCAAGGCCTGCAACAGCGCGATACCGACACCGGCGAGGTGATCAACACGATCCGCGTCGGCAACCAGCAAGGCATCGGCAACGGCGACTTCGACGCGATCGGCTTCGCTCCCGACGGCGCCTTGTGGATCGCCTCCGGGCAAGGCCTGCTGCGCCACGACAGCCTGCGCAACGTGATGCGCAAAGTCCCCGGGTTGCCGGCCGATCGCGTGTTCGGCTTCGTGTTCGAGAACGCCGTCAGCTTGTGGTTGCAACGCCTCAACGGCCTGGAGCACTACCAGCGCGACGGCGGCGACTGGCGCCTGGAATCGCGGGTCGGGGTCGAAGACGGCATTCCCGCGGTCGAAGGCACCGGCCTGTTCCGCGATCGCCGCGGCCGCATCTGGCTGCCGACTTCGCGCGGCCTGTTCCGCTGGGACCCGCAGCATCGCCGGCTGCGCCGCTTCGGCGTGCAGGACGGCATGAGCAGCCAGGAATTCCTGCGCCGCGCCTCGGTGCTGACCGCCGCCGGCGTGCTCGCCGCATCGCTGTCGGACGGCAGCGTGGTATTGATCGACACCGCCCTGGCCGATCCGCCGCCGCGCCAGCCGCGCCTGGTATGGCATCAGCTCGATGTGCGCCGGCACGGCCGCTGGGTGCCGTTGCCGCTGCACGTCACGCCGCGGTCGTCGCGTTCCGAGCGCGCCTCGCGTTATGGATCGCTGCCGAGCCTGGCCCCGGACGATCGCGAAATGCGCGTGCAGATGCGGCTGCTGTCGTTCGACGATCCGCAATCCAATCGCTACTACACCCGCCTGGACGGTTACGACAACGACTGGGTCGCGGTCGGCGACAGCGGCGAGCGCGTTTTCGCCGGTTTGCCGCCGGGCAGTTATCTGCTGCATGCGCGCGCGATCGACGCCAACGGCAACGCCGCCGGGGAACGCACGCTGGAATTCAACGTGCGCCCGCCATGGTGGCGCACGCCGCCGGCGATGGCGGCCTTGCTCGGCCTGATCGCGCTGGCGGCGTGGTGGGGCACGATGGCGTACCGGCGCCGGCTGGCGCGGCGCTTGAACTGGCAGCGCGCCGAGCATGAGCGCGAAGTGGCCAAGCACGCCTCGCTGGCGAAGACGCGGTTCCTGGCGACCTTGGGGCATGAGGTGCGCACGCCGATGACCGGCGTGCTGGGGATGAGCGAGTTGTTGCTGGATACGCCGCTGGATGAGAAACAGCGCGGTTATACGGAATCCATCCGGCGCGCTGGCGAACACCTGTTGAGGTTGGTCAACGACGCGCTGGACCTGGCGCGGATCGAATCGGGCAAGCTGGAACTGGCCGATGAGCCGTTCGACCTGCGCGCGCTGGTCGATCAGGCCGCCGACCTGATGCGGCCGCTGGCGCAGCAGCGCGGCCTGAATTTCGAGGTCAGGATCGCCGCCAGCGCGCCGCGCGGCCTGCGCGGCGACGGCAGCCGCGTATGCCAGATTCTGTTGAACCTGATCGGCAACGCGATCAAGTTCACCGAGCAAGGCAGGGTCAGCCTGCTGGTCGAGGCATTGGCGCCGCAGGGCGTGCGTTTCGAAATCGCCGACACCGGGCCGGGTCTCAACGAAGAACAGAAAGCGCGTCTGTTCCGCCGCTTCGAGCAAGCCGAAGGCGCGCGCACCGCGGCGCGTTATGGCGGCAGCGGGCTGGGGCTGGCGATCTGCCAGGAACTGGCCGCGGCGATGGATGGGCAGATCGTGGTGTTCAGCGAACCGGGACAGGGCGCGCGCTTCGTGTTCGATCTGCCGCTGGCCGAGGCGGAGCCGCCGCGGATGTCCGCACATTCGGCGCCGGAGCCTGGGTTGCGCGGCTTGCAGGTGGGGCCGATCGCGTTGCTGTTGGTCGAGGACGATCCGACCGTGGCCGAAGTGATCGCCGGCTTGTTGCGCGCGCAAGGCCATCGCGTGAGCCATGTCGCCAATGGTCTGGCGGCGCTGGCCGAAACGGCCACGGCGCCGTTCGATCTGGCGATGCTCGATCTCGACCTGCCGGGTATCAACGGCCTGGATCTGGCGCGGCAACTGCGCGCGCAAGGCTTCACCCAGCCGCTGATCGCGGTGACCGCGCGCGCCGACGCCGATGCCGAACCGCAGGCCGTCGCCGCCGGCTTCGACCGTTTCCTGCGCAAACCGGTGACCGGCGCGATGTTGGCCGATGCGCTGCGCGACATTCTGGAGATGGCGGCGAAACCACCGGCTTCGGGTTGAAGCCGGTGGTGTGAAGGGGCGTATTGGCTGAGCGGAAGGCGTCGGGGCGCAAGCCCCTCCCACAAAAACCAAGCCCCTCCTGCAAGAGCCTGCATAAGGACGTGCTCTTGTGGGAGGGGCCCCGATGCTTTCCGCTCAGCAGCCACAAAACCAGCGGCCCAGGAATCAAGCCCGAATCCCCACCCAGCGAGCCGCCCGGCACACGCGCCTCGCCAAAGTCCCGCACCGCATCGCAAAACCCACATCCGCAACACCCCGCGCAGTTGCGCTCGGACATACTGTGGGCCTTGCGCCAGAACCGCTCCCCCGCCATTGCGCGCTTGCGCCTGACCGGGGCCGTTGCGACGATAGCGCACCGGCCTTACCGGGAGAGAATCGCTCGCGGTCCAGGAGGAGTCCGTGTTGGGACGTAGTCTGTGTCTGCTCCTGTTGCTGTTGCTGGGCGCGCAGTTCGCCGACGAGGCGCAAGCGCGCTTGCCGGAAACGCCGCGTTTCCGCCGCTTCGGCCAGGAGCAAGGCCTGCCCAAATCGGTCGTGGCGATGGAACTCGACCATCAGGGCTATCTGTGGATCGCCACCGAAGACGGACTGGCGCGCTACGACGGCGTCGAGTTTTCGCTGTGGCGCCACACCATCGGCCTGAGCGGTTCGCTGCCGGACAACATGCTCGAAGACCTCTACGTCGACGCCGGCGATCGCGTGTGGGTGGCCAGCCGCAACGGCCTGAGCTATCTCGGCGCCGATCGCAAGGAATTCGTCCGCATCAGTTTCAGTGGTGCCGACGCTTCGTGCAGCGACGACGTCTCGTATCTCACCGGCACGCCCGACGGCTCGATCTGGACCGCCACCTACGCCGGCCAGATGTGCCGCATCGCGCCCGACGGCGTCAGAGTGACGCGTTATGAGCCCGGCGTCGGCGCCGGCGCGCGCTTGCCGCGCGGGCCGGTCACCGCCTTGCTCGCCGACGCGCGCGGCCGCTTGCTGGTCGGCACCATGAACGGACTGGCGCGTTTCGACAACGATCGCTTCGCGCCGATCGGCCGCGACGAAACCGCCGGCGTGCGCATCGGCGAGTTGTCGCCCGATGCCGACGGCTCGATCTGGGTCGGCACCCAGCGCGGCCTGTTCCGCCTGAGCGCGGACGATCGCATGAGCCCGGCGCCGTGGGCGCTGGGCGAGGAAACCACCAACGCCATCGTCGTCAGCGATCTGTCCGGCGGCCGCTGGATCGGCACCACCGCCGGCCTGTACCGGGTGGACAGCGACGACAACGTGCGCTTGCTGCAGGACGATGCCGGCGACGGCGTGTGGGATCGCCGCAGCGGCCTGATGCAGATGCTGCGCGACGACGAAGGCGGCATCTGGTTCGTCACTTATTCGCAAGGCCTGGCGTATCTGCCGCCGGACTGGAACCGGTTCGCTTCGATCACCTCCGTCGGCGGCCGCCGCATCGACCGCCTCGACGCGCGCGACATCGCGCCCGACGGCGACGGCGGTTTCTGGATGCTGACCGCGACCGATCTGTACCGCCTGCGCGCCGGCAGCGGCGAACTGGAACCGGTCGCCGACAGCAAAAGCCTGGGCGTGAAATGGCTGCACACCTTGTTCGCGCGTCCCGACGGGCAGTTGTGGATCGGCCATTCCACCGGCTTGAGTCTGTTCGATCCGGTCACGAGCAAGGCGCGGAGCTGGCCGTTCTCGGCGCGCGATCCGGACCTGGGCGCGACGGTGTGGTTCCTGTACGAGTGGCCCGACGGCAGCCTGTGGCTGTGGTTCTCCGACGGCTCGGTGCGCCGCTACAACGCCGACGGCGAGCCGCTGCCGGCCGGCGAGATCGAAAAAGTGCTGGGCAGCGCCGGTTTCCTGACCAGCACCGCGACCTTCCGCCCGGGGCCGGACGGGCAGCCGTGGTTCGCCGGCAACAACGGTCTGCAGCGCTGGGACGGCAGCCGTTTCGTCCCCGTGCCCGGCGGCGCTTTCAGCGACATCCAGGCGATCAGCTTCGCCGGCCCGCAGCGGTTGTGGCTGGCGCGCAGCGGCGCGCTGGAATCGTATCGCTGGCAGGGCGGCAAGCTGGAACTGGAACGGCGCATCGACAACACCGCCGACTATCCCGACACGAATGTCTCCGGCTTGCTGGTCAGCCGCAACGGCACGGTCTGGGTCACCACTACGCGTGGCCTGTTGATGGTCTCGGCCGATGCGCGCCGCTTGCGTCTGTTCGGCCTGGGCGACGGCATTCCCAATGTCGAGCTGACCCGCACCACGCCGCATCGCAACGCCGATGGCGTCGGCGCGGCGCTGTCGCTCGACGGCGTGGTGCTGTTCGACCTGGACACGCCGTTCCCGGGCGCGCGGCCGCCGCGCCTGTCGCTGGAAACCCTGAGCGTGCGGCGCGAAGAAGACGAATGGACGCTCACGCCGGCGCAAGGCCGCGTGCAACTGGAATCGGACGATCGCGATCTGCGCATCGTCGCCCGGTTGATGTCGTTCCTGGACCCGCGTTCGCACGTCTATCGCTTCAAGCTGGACGGCTACGATCCGGACTGGATCGAACAGCGCGCCAACGGCGAGCGCGTGTTCTCGCGGCTGGATCCGGGCGAATACCGCGTGCTGATCAAGGCCGCTGGCGCCGACGGCATCTGGTCCGATCCGGTGTCCTTCAACCTGCACGTCAAGCCGCCGTGGTGGCGTTCGGGCTGGGCGCAAATGGTGTTCGCGCTCATCGCCATCGGTTTGTTGGCGGTCGGCGCGATCGCCTACCGCCGCCGCCTGGGCCGCCGCAGCGCGTGGCAGCTGGCGGTGCACAAGCGCGAAGTGGCCGAACAGGCGTCGGAGGCCAAGACCCGGTTCCTGGCGACCTTGGGGCATGAGGTGCGCACGCCGATGACCGGCGTGCTGGGAATGAGTGAGTTGTTGCTGGATACGCCGCTGGATGAGAAGCAGCGCGGTTATACGGAATCCATCCGGCGCGCTGGCGAACACCTGTTGCGGTTGGTCAACGACGCGCTGGATCTGGCGCGGATCGAATCGGGCAAACTGGAACTGGAAGACCGGCCGTTCGACCTGCGCGCGCTGGTCGAGGAAGCGGCCGGACTGATGCGGCCGCTGGCGCGCCAGCGCGGCTTGGATTTCCAGGTCGATATCGCCGCCAGCGCGCCGCTGGGCCTGCGCGGCGATCCCAATCGGGTGTGCCAGATCCTGATGAACCTGCTCGGCAACGCGATCAAGTTCACCGAGCAAGGTTCGGTGCGCTTGCGCGTGGACGCGCTGGCGCCGCAGGGCGTGCGCTTCGAAGTCGCCGACACCGGCCCGGGCCTCAACGAAGAACAAAAGGCGCGGCTGTTCCGCCGCTTCGAACAAGCCGAAGGCGCGCGCACCGCGGCGCGCTACGGTGGCAGCGGATTGGGCCTGGCGATCTGCCAGGAGCTGGCCGCGGCGATGGAAGGGCATGTGGCGGTGTTCAGTCAGGCGGGGCAGGGGGCGCGCTTCGTGCTCGATCTGCCTTTGGCTTGGGCGCCTCCGCCGCCGGTGGTGGAGAGTTCGACGCCGGAGCCTGTGTTCCGCGGCTTCCAGGTAGGGCCGCGGTCGGTGCTTTTGGTCGAGGACGACGCCACCGTGGCCGAAGTCATCGCAGGTCTGCTGCGCGCGCAAGGCCATCGCGTGAGCCATGTCGCCAACGGTCTGGCGGCGCTGGCCGAAACCGCGACCGCGCGTTTCGATCTGGCCATGCTCGATCTGGACCTGCCCGGCATCAACGGCCTGGATCTGGCGCGGCAACTGCGCGCGCAGGGCTTCACTCAGCCGCTGATCGCGGTGACCGCGCGCGCCGATGCCGATGCCGAGCCGCAAGCGCAGGCGGCCGGGTTCGATCGTTTCCTGCGCAAGCCGATCACCGGCGCGATGCTCGCCGACACGATCGACAGCGTGCTGGCTCAGGCGGACACGCCGTAGTGGCCGCCGCGTCCATGCAAGCAAGCGAATGCACGCGCGCATCGTGGCTGCTGCGTGGCCTGCTGATGCTGGCTTGCGCGATGTCGGCCTGGGCCGCGCCGGTGTTGGCCGGCCTGCCGGAAACGCCGCGGCCGCGCCAGCTGACCGTCGCCGACGGCTTGCCGTCCAACACCATCAACCGCATCGCCGAAGATCGTCACGGTTATCTGTGGATCGCCACCAGCGAAGGGCTGGCGCGTTACGACGGCACCGGTTACCGCGTCTGGCAGCGCGAACAGGGCCTGCTCGACAACTACGTGTGGGCGGTGCACGTGGACGCGCGCAACCGGGTATGGATCGGCACCGGGCAAGCCGGGCTGGCGATGCTCGATACCGAGCGCAAGCGCTGGCGTTACTTCAACCGCAGCAATACGCCGCTCATCACCGACGACACCGTGTGGTCGATCGCCTCCACGCCCGACGGCGCGCTGTGGTTCGGCACCGAGCGCGGCGGCCTGTACCGCATGGCCGAGGACGGCAAGATCAGCCGCTACATGCCGCGCCCGGGCGATGCGCGCAGCCTGCCCAGCGAAGGCGTGGCCAACCTCACCGTCGCGCCCGACGGCACGCTGTGGATCAGCACCCTGGCCGGCGCCGCGCGCTGGACCGGGCACGATTTCGAACGCGTGCCCGACGGCGCGCTGAGTTCCAACATCGTCAACACGATTACTTTCGAAAACGACGGCACCGCCTGGTTCGGCACCCCGCACGGCGTCGGCGTGCGCCGGCCCGACGGCCGATACGAGGCCGCGCCGTGGGCGAGCTTCGCGCCCAAGTTCAAGGTGGTCGATGTATTGCGCCGCGATCGCACCGGCCAGTACTGGTTCGATCTGCCGCAAGGCCTCGGCGTCGGCGGCCCGGACGGGATCGAAGTGGTGCCCTTGTTCAGCACCACCAGCCAGGGACTGGTGCGTCCCAGTTGGTCGGGCGCGTACGAAGATCGTGAAGGCGGCCTGTGGTTCGCCAGCAACGGCCACGGCCTGTGGTATCTGCCGCCGAGCTGGCGCCAGTTCTCGGTGTTGACCCGGCGCGTGGACGATCCGGCCTCGATGGCCAACGGCAGCGTGCGCGGCATCGCCGCGGCCAGCGACGGCGACATGTGGCTGGTCGGCAGCGGCGGGGTGCTCGACCGGCTCGATCCGGAAACCGGCGCGGTCGAGCATTTCGCGAAGGATTTCAGCGGTGGCCTGTCGCTGGACCGGGTGCTGCAGGATCGCGGCGGGCGCGTATGGGTGACCTATTACGGCGGCTTGGCGCGGATCGATCCGGCCACCCGCGCGATCGCCAACTGGCATATGGACGACAGCGCCGATGCGATGATCAGCGGCACCGTCGAGCTGGTCGAAAGCCGCGGCCTGATCTGGCTGATCGGCAGCGACGGCGACGTGCAGGCGCGCGACGCCGACGGCCACGTGCGCGAGGCGATGAGTTTCGGCGATCGCGGCCTGCCCAAGGATCTGTCCGCGCCGCTGGCCGGCAACGGCCCCGACGGCGAGTTGTGGATCGCCGGCCGCGGCCTGTGGCGCTGGGACGAAAGCAGCCGCCGCTTCCTCGCCGTGCCGGGCGCGCCGACCGCCGAAGACGTGCAGGCCTTCGTGTTCGAAGGCAAGCAACGCCTGTGGATCGCCGGTTTCGGCTCGCTCGATACCTATCGCTGGGACGGCCAGCGCCTGCAGCGCGAATTCGGCCTGGGCCTGCTCGACGGCCTGCCCTCCACCGAAGCGCGCGGCCTCACCGTCGATAGCGCCGGCGTGGTGTGGATGACCACCAAGCGCGGCCTGGTGCGGATCGATCCGTTCGCGCATTCGGTGCGCGTGTACGGCGTCAAGGACGGCTTGCCGAGCCAGGAGTTCGCGCGCGCGCCGGTGCCGCGTCCGGGCGACGGCCGCATCCTGATCGGCAGTCCGGAGGGGCTGGTGTTGTTCGATCCGGCGGTGGTGCGGCCGATCCGATCCGCGCCGTCGCTGATCGTGGAAAGCATCGAAGTGCGGCGCGGCGCCGATCGCATCGCCTTCCCGACCTTCATGCCCGATCCGGCGCAGGCGATCGCCGGGCGCATACCGGTGGTGCACATCGCCGACGGCGACCGCGATCTGCGCATCGTCGCGCGGCTGCTGTCGTTCAACGGCACGCAGAGCAACCGTTATCGCTTCCGCCTGCGCAATTACGATCCCGGCTGGGTCGAGGCCGGGTCCAGCGGCGAGCGCCTGTTCTCGCAACTCTCGCCCGGCGACTACCGCCTGCAGATCATCGCCAAGACCGCCGACAACGTGTGGTCTCCGATACAGCTCATCGAGCTGCATGTCGATTCGCCGTGGTGGTGGAGCTGGTGGGCGGTGCTGGGTGTGATCGCGATGTTGTTGCTGGTGCTGGCCTGGATATTGCTCGCCCATCGCAACCGTCTGCAGCGCAGGCTCGCGTGGCAGCGCTCGGAACACGAGCGCGAAGTGACCAAGCAGGCATCGCTGGCGAAGACGCGGTTCCTGGCGACCTTGGGGCACGAGGTGCGCACGCCGATGACGGGCGTGTTGGGGATGAGCGAGTTGTTGCTGGATACGCAGCTGGATCAAAAGCAGCGTAGCTACACGGAATCTATTCGTCGCGCTGGCGAACACCTCTTGCGGTTGGTCAACGACGCCCTGGATCTGGCCCGGATCGAATCCGGCCGCCTGGAACTGGCCGACGAACCCTTCGACCTGCGCGCGCTGGTCGATCAGGCCACCGACCTGATGCGGCCGCTGGCGCAGCAACGCGGGCTGACCTTCGAGATCGAAGTCGCCGCCAACGTGCCGCGCGGCCTGCGCGGCGACGGCAGCCGCGTGTGCCAGATCCTGTTGAACCTGATCGGCAACGCGATCAAGTTTACCGACGAAGGCAAGGTCAGCGTGTTCGTCGAGCGCCTGGTTCCGCAGGGCGTGCGCTTCGAAGTCGCCGACACCGGCCCCGGGCTCAACGACGAACAAAAACAGCGATTGTTCCGCCGCTTCGAACAAGCCGAAGGCGCGCGCACCGCAGCGCGCTACGGCGGCAGCGGGTTGGGGCTGGCGATCAGTCAGGAACTGGCCGCGGCGATGGAAGGGCATATCGCGGTGGTGAGCTCGCCGGGGCAGGGGGCGCGGTTCCTGTTCGATTTGCCGTTGCCTGCGGCGGAGCCGCCGCGGGCTTCGGTGGGGTCGGTGGATGGGACGCGGGCGAACGCGGGCTCAACGCCGGAGCCTGGTTGGCGTGGCTTGCAGAGAATTCCGCGGGCTGTGCTTTTGGTCGAAGACGATCCGACCGTCGCCGAGGTGATCGCCGGCCTGCTGCGCGTGCAGGGCCATCGCGTCACCCATGTCGGCAACGGCCTGGCCGCGTTGGCGGAAGTGGCGACGGCGAATTTCGACATCGCCTTGCTCGACCTGGACCTGCCCGGCATCAACGGCCTGGATCTGGCCCGGCAACTGCGCACGCAAGGCTTCACCCAGCCGCTGGTCGCGGTGACCGCGCGCGCCGACGCCGATGCCGAACCGCAGGCCGCCGCCGCCGGTTTCGACCGTTTCCTGCGCAAGCCGGTGACCGGGGCGATGCTCGGCGAAGCGATCGATCTGGTGAATCCGCGTCCGGCCACAAATTAAGACGGCATCGGGCCGCGATCGAGGCCGGCGTAACGTGTCGAACATCACGGCCGGCGCATCGTGCGCCGGCATCCGAACCGCGCGGCAAGACGTCGCGAACCGTCCGCGCTTGCGCAAATGCATATCGAGTGCGTGTGCGTTCTGAGCAGTCGCAGCGATCGCGTAGATGCCGCGCGTGATTTTCATCACGCAAGGCCAATCGCCTGTGTGCCAGAGCTCCCGTTTCCGCGAGTTCGCCATGCATGCGCACTTGCGCATCGCATCGGCGCGACTAGCGTGGCCCCGACATCGAAGCATTGGAGTCCGATGTCCGTGCGCGATCAGCGCGCGTCACCCATCACATTCGGAAGGTGAACTATGGAACGGACCAAATCCGCGCTTATCGCGCTGCTCGCTGTAGTGGCCGCATCCACCGCGTTATCGGCCGACGCCGCCGGCGGCAAAGGCCTGACCTGGCGCAAGGTCACGCATCTGAACATCGGCGTCGACCATATCGGCTGCGGCTACAGCAACGGCGCGAACGAATGCGATCCCTACATCGGCGACACCGTGTGTTCGACCCGGTTGCCGGTGCTGTGTGTGAAAGAAGACGGCTCGCCGGTGCCGGCCGGCGTCACCACGGATTTTTATAATTCGTGGGGACGCGGCAACATCGCCTTGACCCGCGCGGTACGCGGCGATTCGCTGACCAGCCTGGCCGACGCCAATGCGGTGTGTCGCGCCGAACTCGGCCCGGGCTACAAGATTGCCGGCCACGGCCACTTCAGCTGGTACGGCTACGCCTACGGCAACATCGACAGCACTACCCGCTTCTGGGCCCACATCGACAGCCAGCAAGGCAACTGCTGGAATCCCTGAGCCGGGTCGATCGTGCATGACCACCCTTCTCCCGTTGCCGGGAGAAGGGTGCCGGCGCAGCGTCGGCGCGCATTGCTCAGGGCAATCGGGTCACGGTGATGTCGTCGTGATACACCATCCGCGTCAGCGCCGCGGCCGGGAATTGTTCCGAATCGGGCCGGTACAAACCCCATTGGATGGTTCCGGCGGTGCCGGTATAGGCGGGATTGAAGGTCGCAAACGCGGTTTCTTCCGCCTTGCGCACGTAGTCGGCCTGATCGTCCAGACGCACGTCGGCGGTGAAGCGGCCGCTGGCGTCCTTGGCCCAGACGATGTCGAATCTGAAGTCGATCCAGCGATTGTTGTACGGCCGTACGTCCTCGATCAGCAGCGCTTGCTTGCTGCCATAGCGCAATATCATCTGGTTGCGCCTGATCCCGACCATCAGGTCGGGGCCGCCGCTGAAATGCTTGAACTGCCAGAGGATGTCGAGAGGTGCCGAGCCCGAGGTCGGCAGCCACGGCTCCCAATCCTTGAGCATCAGGCTGAAGGTATACAGGCGATGCTGGCCGGGCGCGTATTGACCGGGCCGGGTGCCGTCGATGAGGACCCGTCCGGCGGTGCTTTCGCTGCGCGGCGCGCCGAAAGAAACATAGTCCGGATTGCGCAGCGTGACTTTGTGCGCGATGGCGAAGCGGCCCGAGCGCGGCTTGTCGCTGACCATGCTGGCCGCATCGGCGGCGGGCGCTTCGGTGCCGATCAATCCGGGAATGCCCGAATCCAGCGTGCCGGTTTCGTAGTCGATATTCAGCAACGTGGTCTGCGCCGGAACCGCGGGCGCTGCGAGGATCGCGGCCAGTGCGGCGGCGCGGACGGCGTGGGTACGGATCGATGACATCGGGCGGCTCCGGTCGGGTGACCGCCGCATGGTACGAGAAAAAAAACCGGCGAGATCGCCGGTTTTTTTCGGGCTAATCGTGATTGCGCTCAGCGCGCGCTTAATGTGTGCACTGCATCCACCAAGACTGCGACATGCTCGGGCGACATGTCCGGCGACATGCCGTGACCGAGGTTGAACACATGGCCTTCGCGCGAGCCGCCGTTGCCGTCGCGGTAATCGTCGAGCGCGCGTCCGACTTCGGCGCGGATCGCTTCGGGCGAGGCGTACAGCGTGACCGGATCGAGATTGCCCTGCAGCGCCACGCGCGAACCGATGCGGCGCGCGGCCTCGCCCAGGCCGATGGTCCAGTCCACGCCGACCGCTTCCGCGCCGCTGTCGGCGAGTTCTTCCAGGTAAGGATCGTTGCCCTTGCCGAACAGGATCAGCGGCGCGCGCGCGTCGCCTTCGCCGCGCGAAAGCTCCGCGGCGATGCGTTGCAGATAGCGCAGCGAGAATTCGCGATACATGCTCGGCGACAGCACGCCGCCCCAGGTGTCGAACACTTGGAGCGCCTGCGCGCCGGCGGCGTGCTGTGCCTTGAGGTAGGCGATCACCGCATCGGTGACCACGCTCAGCAGGCGGTGCATCGCCGCCGGATCGTTGAGTGCGAGCGCCTTGACCTTGGAATAGTTGTCGCTGCCGCCGCCTTCGACCATGTAGCAGGCCAGCGTCCACGGGCTGCCGGAGAAACCGATCAGCGGCACCGAGCCGTTTAGCTCACGGCGGATGGTGCGCACCGCGTCCATCACATAGCGCAGCTCGGTTTCCATATCGGGCACGGCCAGCCTGGCGATGTCGGCGGCGCTGCGGATCGGGCGTTCGAACTTGGGGCCTTCGCCGTCGGCGAAATACAGGCCCAGGCCCATCGCGTCGGGCACGGTGAGGATGTCGGAGAACAGGATCGCCGCGTCCAGCGGGAAACGGCGCAGCGGCTGCAGGGTGACTTCGCAGGCCAGTTCGGGATTCTTCGCCAGGTTGAGGAAGCTGCCGGCCTGGGCGCGGGTGGCGCGGTACTCGGGCAGGTAGCGGCCGGCCTGGCGCATCAGCCACACGGGGGTGCGGTCGACGGGCTGGCGGCGCAGGGCGCGCAGGAAACGATCGTTGGTCAGGATTGGGCTGGACATGGATAACCGTGGCGGGTGGGCGCCATCAATGGGGAAGGGGTTGGAATGAGGGACTCAGGGATGGAGCTAAGAGCGAAGAGCGAATCCCCCCTGGCCCCCCTTTTTCAAAGGGGGGAACCCGGTAGGTGGGTTCTATGCGGCTTGCTGTTGCGCGGGGTTGCCGGAGCGATGGGTTGGCAGCGCCGACATTCCGACACGACGCATTCCCCCCTTTGAAAAGGGGGGGGCAGGGGGGATTCGCTCTTCCCGCCCAAGCCGGGCGCCCCAGCCAACGCTTCATCGCGGCGCTTCGGCGCCCTGACTGAACATCAGCTGGAACCCGCGCTTGAGCTGCTGGTCCCGCGCATGTTCCAGCGCCGCCAGGGCGCTGTCGTGGTCCATGAACTGCTCGCGCCGGACCGTGCTGCGGCCGCCGATCTGACCGGTTTCGCGCACCAGGGCCCAGCCGCCGAGCAAGTCGGGCTGCAGCATCAGTTGCACGAAGCGCGGGGCTTCGCGGCCGTCGGGCCGTTGTTGGAGAAGTAGGCGCACCGGGCGATTGTAGCGGCTGCCGGGGCGCAGCCGGGTGGGCGCGATGTCGCGGTCCGCACGCCGCTGCGTTGCAGCCACGGGACTGGCCGCGGCCGGTTCGGGCCGGTTCGCGGGCCTGTCGCCCCGGCGCGCGCGCCCTCAAGCGCCGCGAAAACCGCGCCGATAAGCCGAAGGCGAGGTGCCCAGCCGCGCCGAGAAGTGCTGGCGCAGCGAGGCCGCGGTGCCGAAGCCGGTATCGGCCGCGATCGCGTCCAACCCGTGGTCGCTGGTTTCCAGCAGCCGCTGCGCGCGCGCCAGGCGCTGCCCCACCAGCCACTCGCCGACCGTGGTGCCGGTGCTGTCGCGAAAGCGGCGGGTGAAGGTGCGCCGGCTCATCAGAGCGCGCTCGGCCAGCGCGTCCAGGCTGTGCGGCTGGTCCAGATGCGCCAGCGCCCAGGCCAGCACCGCGGACAGGCGGTCGTCCTGCGCCGAGGCCGGCAGCGGTTGTTCGATGTACTGCGCCTGCCCGCCCTGGCGGTGCGGCGCCACCACCAGCCGGCGCGCGACGCGGTTGGCGATTTCCGCGCCGTGACGGCGCCGCAACAGATGCAGGCAGCAGTCCAGCGCGGCGGCGGTACCGGCCGAGGTGGTGATGCGGCCGTCGTCGACGTACAGCACATCGCGCTGTAGCTGGACCTGCGGATAGCGCGCGGCGAAGTGTTCGCTCCAGCTCCAGTGCGTGGTGGCGCGGCGGCCGTCGAGCAGTCCGGCCTGCGCCAGGACATACGCGCCCAGACACAGGCCGACGATCTGCGCGCCGCGTTCGTGCGCCCGGCGCAGCGCCTTGAGCAAGGGTTCGGGGGCGCGCTCGTCGGCATCGCGCCACGACGGCACGATCACCGTGTCGGCCCAGCTCAGCATCTTCAGCCCGTACGCGGCGCCGATGCTGAAACCGGCGCGGGTGCGGATCGGCCCGGGTTCGGTCGCGCACACGCGCAGCTCGAACGGCGGCAGGTCGAGCTGGCCGCGGTCCTCGAACACCAGGCAGGGCACGGACAGGTGGAAGGGGCTGATGCGGTCGAAAGCGACCACCGCCAAGCGGGCCAGAGGGGTGTCGGTGCTCATGGCCCGATTCTATCGAATATTGTCGTTCGGGTCACTGTCGTCAAAGGCGGACGAGGCCAACAATGGCTTCACTTTCCAGCCCACACCTACGGAGTCCGCCATGAGCCACATCACGCAAAAACGCGCCCTGGTCGTCATCGACGTGCAGAACGATTACTTCGCCGACGGCTTGCCGATCGAGTACCCGCCGGTCAGCCGCACCCTGCCCAACGTCGGCCGCGCGATGGACGCCGCGCGCGCCGCAGGCATTCCGGTGGTGGTGGTGCAGAACACCGCCCGCCCCGGCGCGCCGGTGTTCGATAAGGGCCGTCCGGGTTGGGAGCTCAACGAAGTCGTCGCCTCGCGGCCGCGCGATCACTACATCGAGAAGAACCTGCCCAGCGTCTTCGCCGGCACCGACTTCAACGACTGGCTGCAGCGCAACGGCATCGACACGATCAGCGTGATCGGCTACATGACCCACAACTGCGACGCATCGACCGTGTTCGAAGCCGCGCACCTGGGCTATCACGTCGAATTCCTCAACGACGCCACCGGTTCGCTGTCGTACGAAAACAGCGCCGGCTACGTCACCGCGGAGGAAATCCATCTCGTCTTCAGCGTGGTGTTTCAAAGCCGCTTCGCCGCGGTCGCCAGCACCGAGGAATGGATCGCCGCGGTGCGCGAAGGCGCCACGCTGCAGATTGACAACCCCTATGCGTCGAACCAGCGCGCGCGGGCGCGGGCCAAGGTCGCGGCCTGAGCCTTCGGCAATCGCCGTCCGCATCGGGCCGATACGGGCAGCACGCACGGCCGGCGCTCATCGCGCCGGCCGATGCGATCAGAAATTCGCGGAGTTCTTGAGCTTGACCTCCTGGACCCAGGTGCCGAAGCCGGTCTCCAGATGCACTATGTCTCCGAGCAACTGCCCGCCCAGCGCCTCGGCTTTGACGAAGACCGAGCCGTTGTTGTATTCGTCGATCTGATACTCCGCGCGGCCGCGTACCACCACGCGCGTGGCGTTCACGAACTGCAGTCCGGTCAGGACGATGTTCCACTGATTGCGATCCATGTCCAAGGTGGCGTAGGCCGAATTGCCGTACACGCCGCCGTTGACGTAGTTCAGCACCGCGTGCTTGATCGAATCGGTCAGCACGGTCCAGCCGATGCCGAAAATCACCGTGCTGACGCGCGCGTTGGGGTAGTTGCCGAAGCGCTCGTACGCGGTCTGCGCGGCGACCTCGGGAATGTCGGTGGGATCGAAGTGCTTGTCGAGGAATTCGAATTGATTGGCCACGATCGGATCCTTGCTGGTTGGGGTAGAAGCGGCTGAAGCGGCGGTCGTCGAGGCGGGCGCGGCCGGCGCGCCGGACCCGCGTGCCTGCCGGGTCGCCACGCCTTGCAAAAGCAGCAGATGAAGCGGGTTCAAGGCCATGCGTCGCGAGTCCCCGGTGTGGTCGGTGCATGGCGGAAGAACGAGGCGGTGCGGCTTGTGTGAAGCGCGTTGTAGTTACGGCCGTCGCCGCCGATCGATCGCGGTCGCGCTGGATTCACAGGCACCGTCGGGCCGCGTTGGATGCAGTGACGCGCAGGTATCGCTTGCGCCGACTTTCCATCCCAGGAGCTCGACCCATGCCGGTACTGACCAACGCGCAGTTGCAAGGACTCGCCGCAGAAGAACTCGATGCCGGCACCGAAATCGATCCGGACTGGCCCGATCCGTATCCCGATTCGCCGTGCTGGGGTTTCGCCCTGTTCGGCGGTCCCGGCGGTCTGGCCGCCAACACGCCGCCGACTATCTTCGAGCAGGCCATCACGTTCAACGACGCCGGCATCATGACCGGCATGAATCCCGACTTCGTGGCGTGGGTGCACGACACCTTCGACAACGCCGCCGCCGATGCCCAGGCGCAGGTGTTCGCGGACAACTTCCAGGAAGCGTTCATCGATCTCGACGATGCGGCGCAGGAAGCCTGCACCGGCGCGTTGGCGCGCTTGAGCCTGGTCCTCGCCGGGTTGACGTTATCGGACGAAAACGGCACCGCGCCGACGCGCTACGCGATCGTGATGGCGTCCGACCACTGGTACACCTGGGAGCATTGGGCCTTGAGCATCGCGAACAATGTCGGCCAGCCCGATTACCCGCAGGTGCAGTACGTCCAACGCGATGCCGGCGTCAATCCGGTCAATACGCGTTGCGGCCTGGTGTGGGGCAATCATCCGATCCTGACCACGGTGTACGTCACCGAGTTGCAGGACGGGCATATCGAATATCTGCGGCACGCGGCCGGCTGGCCGGACTGAAACCGGCGCGCGCCGCGCGCTGCGGGGCGGCGATGCGGCGAGCGGTGGTACGCGCTCGCCGCATCGGTTGCGCCTCAGGCGGCGAGCACCGCCAGCACATCTTGATCGGGCACGCCCGACACGATCCGCGCCGCGCCGGCCCGGTCCCACAGCACGAAACGCAGACCCGCGGCATCGGCCTTCTTGTCCAGGCGCATGCGCGCGAGCAGCGCCTGCGGCGGCAGTCCGGGCGGAATCGCGGTCGGCAGGCCCAGGCGCTGCAGCAGACGTTGCAGACGCTCGGCATCGGCGAGGCTCGCGCGGCCCAGCGCCGCGGACAACCGCGCGGCCAGCACCATGCCGACCGCGACCGCTTCGCCGTGATTGAGGCCGTCGCCGCTGGTGCCGGCATAGCCTTGTTCGGTTTCGATCGCATGGCCGAAGGTGTGGCCGAAGTTGAGCATGGCGCGATCGCCGCGTTCGAACGGATCGCGCGCCACCACTTCGGCCTTGTACGCGCAACTGCGCGCGATCGCCTCGGCCAGGGCGTCGTCGTCGCGGGCGAGCAGGGCGTCGGCGTGCGCTTCCAGCCAATCCAGGAAGGTCGCGTCGAAGATCGCGCCATATTTGACGACTTCGGCCAATCCCGCGCGCAGTTCGCGCTCGGGCAGGCTGCGCAGCGCGGCGGTGTCGGCGATCACCGCGCGCGGCGGGTGGAAGGCGCCGACCAGATTCTTGCCGCTGGGCAGGTCGACCGCGGTCTTTCCGCCGACCGATGAGTCGACCATCGCCAGCAACGTGGTCGGCAACTGCACGCAATCGATCCCGCGCATCCAGCAGGCCGCGGCGAAGCCGGCGAGATCGCCGATCACCCCGCCGCCCAGGGCGATCACGGTCGCGTCGCGGGTCGCGCCGAGCGCGGCCAGCGCGTGCAGGCATTCGCCGAAGCGGGCCAGGGTTTTTTCGTGTTCGCCCGCCGGCATCACGAATCGCGCCAGGGTCAGATCCGGCCTGGCCGCGTGCAGCGTCGTCTCGACGGAGTCCAGATACAGCGGCGCGACATTGCCGTCGCTGACGATCAACGCATGGCGTCCGCGCAAGGGCTTGCTCAGGCGTGCGCCGTCTTCGAGCAGGCCGGGGCCGATCTCGATGCTGTAGCCGTTCTCGCCGGCAACCTCGACCTTACGTACCGCGCTCATGCATTGACTCCGGAGACTGAAGAAGACGGCGGCGGACGCCGCCAATGAAGATCGAGTTCGAGCGCCAGCTTGAGCGCGGCATCGGCGGCGCTCATGGCGCCCGTATCGAAGCGCAGATCGGCGACCTGCGCGTACAGCGGCGCGCGCGTGAGCGCCAGTTGTTGCAGGACCTGCTCGCGATCGCCGCGGGCCAGCAGCGGGCGGCTGCGGTCCAGCGCCAGGCGTTCGAGCTGCTGCTCCACGCTGACCAGCAACTGCACGACATAGCCGCGCTCGCGCAGCAGGCGCCGGTTGTCCTCGGCCAGCACCGCGCCGCCGCCGGTCGCCAGCAGCAGGCCGTCGTCGGCCAGCAGCTCGGCCAGCACCGCGCTTTCGCGGGCGCGGAAACCGGCTTCGCCTTCGTGCTCGAAGATCGCCGCGACGCTGGCGCCGGTGCGTTGCTCGATTTCGCGGTCGGCATCGAGCAGGCGCAGGCCGAAGCGTTCGGCCAGGCGCTTGCCGATGCAGGTTTTGCCGGCCCCCATCGGGCCGACCAGGATCAGATTGCTGGCCGGATTCATGCGCCGATTGTAGGGCACGCGGCGCCCGCGCTTGCGTGGCCTTAACGCGGCCGCGCCTAGGCTCAGGGCCACGTCGCCGCGCGTTCGGCGCCGGACCTGCGCGCCGCCGCGACGGCGGCGCCTCACTTATCCCTGTTTCGCAAGGAGAAAGCCCATGTCGGTCGCCAAGGTCATCGAACTCACCACCTCTTCCAGCACCGGCATCGAGGATGCTGTGAAGTCCGGCCTGGCCAAGTGCGCCGAGTCGGTCAAGAACATTCAGGGCGCCTGGGTCAACGAGATCAAGGTCGTCACCGACGAGAACGGCAATATCCGCGAATGGCGGGTCAACCTGAAGGTCACCTTCGTGGTGAAGTGAGGGCGGGGGCGTTCATGCCGGACAGGCCGGGCGTCGAACAGCCCGGCCCGCGGCGGGGGTGCATTCTCTGTAGGCACAGGATGATGAGTTTGCGGCGAGAGAATTGGCTTCCAAAAGACCGCGGAGCCAAAAGGCTCCGCATTCAATCGCAGGCAGATCAATGGTTTAGGCCGATAGACTTAAATCAGTGTGTCGTCCGCCCATGGATTCGGCATTCCGCAGGAAAGCTATTACTGTTCATAGACTCCACGACAATCCATTGCCCATTTCCTCGCGAAGCAAGATGGAACGCTCCGCATATATAAACTTTCGGCGGCGGCTTGGATTCTACCTGCGAACGAAGCGCCATTTCGTAGAAGCGCGCATGGCCTGAGCGCGTGGACGTGTCAGACGATTCGAGCGGAATTCCCGCGTCTTTAGCGGAGCAATCGGTTAGCTCCATGCCGTGAGGATGCGCGCGGATGCATGCGGCTACCGCGATATGTTTTTCATCCGGCAAGCGTCCATCGCGTGCCAAAGTCTCGAATTGGGCTTGCACATATATCTTGTTAGGGTCGTGACCACACGAGCCAAGGCATATCGCGCCCGCGAGCAAAATGCCTGATAGCTTTAGTTGCAGGGCGATATTCATGGAACGCATGCAATACGGTACTCGTCGTGTACGAGGCTGACGGCCTGAGCATCGATTTTTTCCATGTCAAAGCCTCCTCCTCGAGTCCGATGTTCAAGCGCGCCGACGGCTTTCAGACGGGCCTGTCCCACTCCCCGACGCAATCACCCGCCGCTGCCGGTCCAGATCCACCGTCCAGTCGGCGATGTCCGGCAGTCGCGCCAAGGCCTGCCGGCTGACTCGCTCGAATACGCGCACGAAGCGCTCGACCTGCGCGCGGCTCATCGCCCGCGCCTGCGGCCGGCGCGCCTGCAGCGCTTGTTCCTGTTGCCAGCGCCACTCCAGCACGATGTCGAAGCCGGGCGGACGCAGGAACAGCATGCGCCGCAGGCGCGACCACAACGCGGGGTAGTCCTGGGCGAGGGCGCGATTGCAGTAGCCGCGCCACACGCCGTCCGGATCCTGCTCGCGCTCCAGCGCGTTGACCGGCGCGCGCAGCTCGGCCTCGTCCTGGGCCGGGGTGCCCAGGAACCAGCCTTCGAACACGGTCAGATCGACCGCCTCGGCGCGCCCCCATCGCGACGGCGGCAGGCGCGTGTCGCGCAGCTTGTCGAAGCGCGGCAGGCGCACGGGGTGGCCGTCGCGCAGGCGGTCGAGCACGTCGCAGGCCAGGGCGACCTCGTGGGTGCCGGGCGGCCCGCGCGTGGCCAGCAGCGGATGCACGCGCCGGCCCAGTCGCAGGCGCTCGCGCCGGCCGAGGTAAAAATCGTCGATCGACAGCACCGCCGTGCGCAGCCCGCGTGCGCGCGCCGCCGCCGCGAGCTGCGCGGCCAGCGTCGATTTGCCGCTGCCCTGCAGGCCGCTGATCGCGTACACGCGGGCGTCGGCGGCGAGCGCGTCGTCGAGCACGCGGGCGACGAAATCCGCATCGAAGCCGCCTGTGCGCGCGGGCTCGGTTGCGGCGGATTTGCCGATTGCGGCGGACGGATGCGGACGCGGCGACATGGGATCACAATAGCGCAATGAACCCGACCGCCCCCCTCCTCGACGAAGCCCTCGCCACCTTCGATGCGCTGTTCGAACAAGCGCATGCCGCCGGCGAGCCCGATCCGACCGCGATGAGCCTCGCCACCGCCTCGCTCGACGCGCGGCCGTCGCTGCGCACGGTGCTGCTGAAGGCGCACGACGCGCGCGGTTTCGTCTTCTACACCCATCTGGACGGCCGCAAGGGCCGCGAGCTGCAGGCCAATCCGCATGCGGCGTTGTTGTTCCACTGGCCGCGCGTGCGCCACGGCGTGCAGGTGCGCATCGAAGGTGCGGTGGAAATCGTCGCCGACGCCGAGGCCGACGCCTACTTCGCCACCCGCGCGCGCGGCAGCCAGTTGGGCGCGTGGGCATCGAAGCAATCGGAGACCTTGCCCGATCAGGCCAGCTTTGAGCAGCGCCTGGCCGAGGCCGAGGCGAAATTCGAAGGCCGCGAAGTGACCCGGCCGCCGCGCTGGACCGGGCTGCGCGTGCGCGCGGACAAGATCGAGTTCTGGTACGGCGCCGATTTCCGCCTGCACGAGCGCTGGCTGTACGAATGCGATCGCGCCGGCGAATGGTCGAAGCGGATGCTGTATCCGTGAGCGAAACCTGGCTCGTGCGCGCGGCGGCGCGGGCCGATCTGCAGGCGTGGGCCCAATTGCGACAGGCCTTGTGGCCGGACGAAGATCCGTCGCGGCACGCCGACGATATCGAAGCAATGCTGGCGCGCGGCGAACGCTTCGCCGCGTTCGTGGCGGCCGATGAGAGCGGCGGGCTGTTCGGTTTCGCCGAAGCCAGCCTGCGCACGGATTACGTCAACGGCACCGACAGCTCGCCGGTCGCGTTTCTGGAAGGCTGGTATGTGCGGCCGCAGCGGCAGCATCGCGGCGTCGGCCGCGCCTTGATCGACGCGGTCGCGGCCTGGGCGCGCGAGCGCGGCTGCAGCGAACTGGCTTCGGACGCCTTGCTCGACAACCCGCAGGCGCATCGGGCGCATGAGGGTTGCGGGTTCGAGGAGACCGAGCGGGTGGTGTATTTCCGCCGCTCGCTGGTCTGAGCCGAACCCCAGCCGCCGCTCAACGTTCGCGCTTGTACCAGAACGATTCGTTTATGCGCGCCATGCCGGCGCGTTCGTAGAAACCGACCGCTTCCGGCACCGACGCCAGAATCAGGCTGACCGTGGGCCCGAGCTGGCGCCGGGTTTCGTCGAGCAGGCCCTTGCCGATGCCCAGGCCTTGCGCGCGCGGCGACACCGCCAGCTCCGACAGGTAACACGACCAGGAAAAATCCGTGAAGCAGCGCGCCACGCCGATCAGTTCGCCATCGCCGCGCCGCGCGGTCACGATCAGGTTGGCGTTGTCGAGCATGGTTTGCAGACGCGGCAGATCGTCCACCGGACGGATCGCGCCGAGGCCGGAATCGACCAGCACGCGCTGGAAATCGGCGACCGCTATGGTGGCTTCGCGGGTATAGACGACGGCGTCGGTTGGGCTCATTCGCGGCACGATCGCATCGCGGTGGGGGCGATACAATTGCGGTACGCCCCAGGTTCGAGGCGAGCTTCTTTTGTGGGAGGGGCTTTAGCCCCGATGCCTTTCGATCCGCCGCGATGATCCGGCAGAAGGGCATCGGGGCTGAAACCCCTCCTACAAAAGACCTCGTGGCGCCGCTCGCGAGCGGAGTGTCTAACGCGTCGCGCGCCGCGCCGCCCAACCTTGGATCACATCGCCCAATGCATCCAGCCCCGTGGTCAGCGCCGCCGGCCCAGGCTGCAGGATGATCGGCGACTTGATCTCATGCAGTTCGCCGTCGCGCACCGCCGGCACGGCGTCCCAGCCCGGACGGGCGACGACCTGTTCGGGGCGGAATTTTTCCCGCACCAACTGCCCAGGATCAGATCCGGCGCGCGCCGCACGACTTCCAGCGGATCGGCCAGGATGCGGTCGCGCGCCAGCGACATCGCCGCGTGCTCGGGGAACACGTCGTCGCCGCCGGCGATGCCGACCAGTTCCGACACCCAGCGGATTCGCCGTATATACCCCTACAAACTGTAGTGTATATATAGATATCAATAGCTTAGGTTCACCCGGACAGAGCCTATGGTGTAGCCCCAACCTTTCAGCCGCATTTGTTGCACCGCACTGAAGCGCTACCCAATGGCCGACAATGTGTCCTCCGTTTTAATCGACTCTGGGCCATGGGACCAAAACGCATCGTCTGCCTCACCGAAGAGCCCACCGAGACGCTCTACGCCCTCGGTGAGCAGGACCGCATCGTCGGTATCAGCGGTTTCACCGTGCGACCGACGATTGCACGCAAGGAAAAGCCTAAGGTCAGTGCGTTCACCAGCGCCAAGATCGGCGAGATACTAAAGCTGCAGCCGGACTTCGTGATCGGCTTTTCCGACATCCAGGCCGACATCGCCGCCGAACTGATCCGCAACGGCATCGAGGTGTGGATCAGCAACCATCGCAGCGTCGAGGGAATCTTCGAATACATACGCCGGCTGGGTGCGCTTGTTGGCGCTGGCGACCGTGCCAATGCCTATGCCGACGAGTTGCGCCGCGGGGTGGACGCAATCCAGGCCGAGGCAGCGAAGTTGCCACATCGACCCAAGGTCTATTTCGAGGAGTGGGATTCGCCCCAAATTTCCGGAATTCGCTGGGTTTCCGAGCTGGTTCAGATCGCCGGTGGCGATGATATTTACCCTGAGCGCGCAGTCATGCCTCTCGCCCGCGATCGGATACTTGCCGATCCCTCAGACGTAATCGGCAGAGCGCCAGACATCATCATTGGGAGCTGGTGCGGTAAGAAGTTCCGGCCTGAACAGGTGGTCGCGCGAGACGGCTGGAACGCGATCCCTGCTGTGCGCGACGGCGAGCTGCACGAGATCAAATCCCCGATCATTCTTCAGCCGGGCCCTGCTGCTCTGACTGACGGGCTGGAGGCACTCAAGGTAATCGTGCGGCGGTGGGCATCACGGCAAGACTAATTGTTTGGGTCTTGGAGCCCGACGTCGTCGGGGCATCGCGAAGCAAAAAATCGACGCCTTCAGCCATCAGAGGCCGGCGTCTCGAAGCAGTTGGGACACCTTGACCTCAAGGCCTTCGGCCACCCTCCAGAGGGTTACCAGCGTCAGGTTCCGCTCTCCCCGCTCAATGCTGCTGTAGTAGGTCCGATGCATCTGGATTGCGTCGGCAAACCCTTCCTGGCTCACCGCCAATGCCATCCGCCGCTCCCTAATAGCGGCTCCCAGTTTCACGCGCAGCGCAGCTTCGTCCATCTGGGCGAAGCTAGGGGCCTGCTACTTCTATGACTACGCCCTTAAATGTAGTCTATATATATATTCCATCAGGGCCCCCAGCCATGAGCCTGTACCTGATAGCTCCCGGGATCGACCTATCCATCGAGCTCTTCGTCTCAGACCA
The DNA here is from genome assembly GCF_001442805.1 of Lysobacter gummosus. Classification (NCBI taxonomy): domain Bacteria; kingdom Pseudomonadati; phylum Pseudomonadota; class Gammaproteobacteria; order Lysobacterales; family Lysobacteraceae; genus Lysobacter; species Lysobacter gummosus. The sequence goes on from NZ_CP011131.1 coordinate 1,329,851, forward strand.
AGTCGAAAAAGCCCTAGCTCTCCAGTGGGAACGGCTTACGGACCGAGCATCCAGGGATGCCTTCTGCCGGAGGATGACCCAGCAGCTCGACAGCGTGATCCCGGACTCAATTGACTGGGACATCAAGGAGCCGACACCAGCACAGGTCTCTTTTGCAATGGCCCTGTCGAAACAACTGGATGTCGCAATTCCACCCGAGGTACTTCGATATCGGGGACATATGCATGAGTTCCTAGAGACTCACTCTCAACAGTCCAAAGCAAGACGCGAACAGAAAAAGCTTGCCTAGCCAATCAACTCGGGACTTCACCATGCGCCGTGTCGCGCTACTTTCTGCCGCACTTGCCGTCTGCCTACCTGCGCTCGCGCATGACCCGATGCCATCCAAGTACAGCCGAAGGTATCAAGAGGCCACAGACAAGGATCTGGGCTTCCAATTGGAGGCTGATGTTGAAATCGAGGGGCAGTGGGTCCAAACCAGCCCTGTTAAGAATGGCCAATACATCTACCCTCATGCTGCCAATGCATTCTCGATTAAATGCTTCCAAAGAGCGGGAGCATGCGTCATGTCAATCGCTGACGTCCGGCCAGGCCGAGATGGAAGTCCTAGCGAGCTTGTCTCAAATGTACTCGTTTACACGGTCCAGTCTTGGACACCAGCAGAGATCGTCGCAGTAAGGCATCCGCTGGCCGCTGACGATTCATTGCACATAGATCGTACCGATCGAAATGGTCATCCAGTTCGTCGATCCGTTACGCAGACGCGATCTCGTGGTGGTGTTGCAGCCGAACCGGGAAGAACTGAAACCTGGGCAATGAAAGAGCACTCAGTGAAGTCGATGAAGTGAAGATTGCTAACTTTGGCAGCCCTTGCTGACGTCTCGACTGCAGAAGGGACTACGACGAGTCTGGTGTGGCGAGGGGAAAAACAGCAGCTGAGCTATTTGCAGAAGATCGCTGCTGGGTCAGATGACTACAGGCGTCTACCTTTAATAGGCCTTGGCGCGGCCCGAGTTTTGGTTCTGAATGGTAGGAAGGGCCGAAAGCGGACTGCAGCGGTTGGAATCGACCGCCACTGGGAATAGACTGGCCGCGGCGCCCGCCCTGCTTGCACACGAGCAAAAACAGGTCTGATCCCTAGATCGATTCGACTTCTGGCCCGGCTGCCGGGGATTTAAACGTGTGCGCCTGACCCGGATCGGCTTGGCCATCGAGGGCGAATCATGACCATCAAAGAACAGGCCTACCGTGCACACGCTTTCCTTCAGGCACGCGGCGTCACGTCACTCAAGCGCAGCCATGTCCACGAACTGCTCGCCGCCGCGGTGGGCTATGCCACCCACGCCGCGTTCCAGCACGACGCGACCTGGTGCGACGTGCCATTTAGCCTCTCCGGCATCGAACCCGACCCAAGCGCCATGCAGGTCCGCTGCCGAGAACTCGGTCTTCCTGCGGACGAGAGTGAGCGAGTCGTAGAGGGGCTGCCTATTTTTCTGCACGACGCCGGCTACGCGCCGGTGCGGTTCGATGCCCTCATTGCTGCGGTCGAAGGTCTTGAAGATGACCCAGACCGGCACGAGTGGGTATGGACGCGCGTAGTCGAGCCCACGCATGGGGCTTTGGACCTCTACTTCGAACACCAGCGGTTGTTGCTGGAAGGCTTAGAGGCGGCGGCCCAACGCGGGGCGCCGACCGCGCACTTGGCCATCGCGAAGCTGCTCGAGTCCGAAGCAATGCTGTTTGGCGACGAAGAAGAACGAATGAGAAGGCAAGTAATGCGCGAGGGCACGTGGACGAGCCCGTTCGTGAGCTTCGTAGATGTAGAGGCCAACGGACTGCGCGCGGAAGAAAAACACCGCCACCACCTGCTGGCCGCGGCCCGGGGCGGAGACATTCGCGCGCTAATGGAAACGGCCGAGCGCTACGGCGACCCTGCGGTGCTCGAACAAGCGCCGTCGGATGAAATGGATTCGATGAGTATGGTCGAGATCGCTGGCGAGCACGGGAATGGAGAGAAGGTGCGTTATTGGCTCACGGTGGCTGCGCAGGAGGGGGACATCGGCGCAATGCGCGAGCTGATCCTCGACCATGACGAGTCAAACGAGCAGGCGTGGGTGTGGATGCATCTGTCTCGCTTGCTGGAGGACGACCTGAGTCAGGATCGGTACGAAGCGATCAACGAGGACGGCACGCCCTACGACGATGACATAGGGGGGGCTGCTTACGTCGGCGGCTACGAGGGCATCGATTTGAACCAGCTCTCGGGCAACGCCGACGCCGCCGCGCGCCAGACGGCCGAGCAGCTATTCGCTCGGATAAACGCCCAGCGTGATCGCAGCTGACGGGGACGCCGGCGAGCGCCTGCGTCTCAGGCCGGATCAGCAGCGCCGGATCGACGGAGAGGCGGCCGGTATGGCTGTAATGCGGAGCGAGGTGCCGATGCAGTTCGCTCAGGTCCAGGAACTGATCAATGCCGCGGAGCAAATGGTTCGCTGGAACGTGATCTTCAAGGTTGAAGGCATAGAACAGCGGCACTTGGCCGGCTTCCTGGCGTCCCATCATCGCGTCGACTTCCGCTCGATCGATGGGACGTCAGTGAATCAGCATCAGATGACCGATTCAACCGAGTTTTTCAACGGAATAGACCCAGAGCGGACAGCTGCTGTTGGTCGAAACACCGAACTTACGGCAAGATCTCTGATCCACGCGAACGAGGAAGGCCCATGAAAGTCGACGATCTCAATCACAACGCCTTCTCCGAGCACCAACTTAAACCCTATGAGAAGCGGGCGCCCGACTTCTCTGGGCGATTTGTTAGATGGTTCTTAGAGCACATCTATCGATTGGAAGAGATTGATGCCGATGATGCCTGCGTGGATGCCAAGCACGATAAGGGCGTGGATGCCATCTATGTTGACGATGTCTCTGAGGCTGTCTTCATCATCCAAGCGAAGACCAAGACAAAGGACAAAGCTGAGTTCGGCGACACCGAACTCAAGGAGTTCTACGGAACTCTCCAGCAATTCGATAGCAAAAAGAAGATTGACGAAGTTTTTTCCGAGACGAAGAACGACAAGCTGAAGCAGACCATTGTGAGAACGGGTCTTGCCGCAAAGGTGGACAGCGGGTATGACGTGCGTGGTGTCTTCATAAGCAATGCACGGGCAAACGACGATGCAAAGGCGATTCTCGCCAAACTGCCAAAAATTGAACTATTTGACGCCGTCGCGATAGCCAATGATTACGTCGATTTAGATGTCGATGGTGGCATCAAGGGCAGCTACTACTTCGATGTTTCTGACTCTGATGTCATCGAATATGACGCTGGCGGTGCCGCTGCCCGGCTATTTCTGGCCCCAGCCCTCAACCTGCTCAAGATGGACGGAATCGCGGATGGGCGTCTCTTCGAGCAGAACGTCCGATTGGCCCTGGGCAATACCAAGGTCAACAAAGGATTAAGAGAAAGCATCAAGGACAAGGGAGAGCACAAGAACTTCCCGCTGTATCACAACGGAATCAACGTTCTCTGCAGGAAGGTTGTTTCTGAAACAGAGGAGCGGATCGAAGTCGAGGACTACGTGGTGGTCAACGGCGCCCAAAGCCTCACGTCGTTGATGGCCGAGAAGTCGAAGATCACAGACGATCTCAAGATATTGGTGAAGCTGATTGAGACAAAAGGTGACACAGCTCTTTCCCAGCGGATTACTACGAACAGCAACAACCAGAACGCGATCAAGGCGCGTGATTTGAAATCCAACCACAACATTCAGCAACGGCTAAAGGCTGAAGTTAGTGCCGTCAGCAATGACACTGTTGCGTATGAAATTAAGCAGGGCGAGGTCAACAAAGGCAAGGCAGTTCTAACAAACGAGTCCGCAGGCCTGATCCTGCTCGCAATGGATCTTGCGCAGCCGTGGAGCTGTCACCAGAAATATAAGGTGATGGATGAACTTCACTCAGATATTTTCGGCAGGCCTGATGTCACGGGAGCGAGGATTCTGGGCTACTGGGAGTGCTTCAAGTCAATTGAGTCGGCGCTTGACGCTATCCAAGACAAACATTTCGCCTACTACAACCTTACGAAATACTTCTTGGCCTATGCAGTTGTCAGTCTCATCCGAACTGAACAGGCTGGCGTGGCAATGCTAAAGAACATGGAGGGGATTCTCACGTCTGGACGACTGGCAGAACTTGTCGAGATCTTTGGGAGCCTCGCCAAGTCACTCGCATTCGATCTAAATGCTGAAATTGTCGGCGAGGACGCGGAGACGTTTGACTACAAAAACGAGCTCAAGAGTCCAACCTGGTGCAAGAAGATTTCAGCGAGGTTGGTCGCACAATACTCCAAAGACGTAATGCGGAAGAAAGCTGAGCCAATTGGCGCTCTTTGTTTGGGCCTTTCTGTCGCAGAATGACATGCATTCACCGTTTGAATGTCCGCTTCTGGCCGAAGGCGGAAGTAGACTGGCGGTTCCAAATCTTCGGCCTCGTCAATGCCTAACCTTAGTTCTGTCCTCAAGAGCGAGATCACGCGCCTAGCGCGCAAGGAAATCAAAGGCGCAATCGATCCGCTTCGTAGAGCGAATGCGGGCTACCGCCGCGAGATCGCGGAACTGAAGCGGAAAATTGCATCGCTGCAGCGAGATCTTAAGGCGTCGTCCAAATCATCAAGGGGCCGCGTCGCAGCGGCCGAGGAGCCGGCGGGTAACACGCGCTTTGTACCCAATGGATTGAAGTCGCTTAGAGCGCGACTCGGCCTGTCGGCCTCCGACTTCGGGTTGCTTGTTGGGGCTAGTGGCCAGTCGGTCTACAACTGGGAGGCAGGCAAGACGGTGCCCCGCGAAGCTCAGCAGGCGGCCCTTGCCGCAATTCGCAGCCTCGGCAAGCGCGAGGCCATAAGACGTCTCGAAGCGTTGGTGTGACCGCTCTCGCCTGCGGATTCAATCGATCGACGCAACAGATTGTTGATATCGTTCGGTCGGTGTTTCGTAGTCTAGCGTCTTCCTGGGTCGCATCGGTTAGCGGCACCTGGGCGGCAGAGGTAGCCCATGAACCGTGAGGAGTTGCAGCGGAAGGAGGAAGTGGAGTACGCCGCCCGCTTCTTCCACCACCACTTCGGACTTTTGCCTGAGTTTGAGACCCTACCCACCAGCAGCAGACCCGACGTGTGTGTAAGGTTCGAAGGTAAGCGAATCGGTATCGAGTTGACGCGAGCCGTCGACGGAGACCAAGCCGTGTTCGACAGCTTCGCCGACTACTTACTGGACGCTGCGCGGACACGGTACGCGGAGCTTGGCGGCAACACCGGAATGGTGATGGTCTCGCTGCGCCCTAGGTTCGCCGTCAGGGGACTTCGCGGGCAGGCGCTGGGCGTTGAGCTGGCCCAGGACCTGGCGGTGCTCTGGCGGGAACCTTCGGGGACAACGATTATCCGCGGCGAACAGCTATCGCAAGCGGTCCGGCGGGTCGTCAGCCAAGTTCGCGCGTTTCCGGTAGAAGGCGCGCAGAGCACCGTTTGGCAGTCGCCCATCTCCGCATGGGTGCAGGGAATTACCGTTGACCGGCTGCAACCAATCATCGACAAGAAAGGCGTGGAATTGGGTGTGTATCGGCAGATGGGTTGTGACGAGTACTGGCTGCTGATCTACGCGCGCCAGGGGAAGTCCGCTGAGATATTCGACGAAGCCTACGGCTTTGACAGTAGTGCATTGACTAGCCCGTTTGACCGAACGTTCTTCTACGACTGCTGGCGAAGCAAGGAGCTGGCTCAAGCATGAGCGGAGTTGACGGTCGCCTCGTGAACCTGTCCACGGCCAAGGATGCTAGCAACTAGGGAGCGCCGATCCATCCAAAGGCGATCGGCAACGTCGACGTCCGGCGGAGTATCCAGATCGGCCCACAACCAGGTTTGTGGAGAAGGGCCACGCCGGCGTTGCAAGACGATCTCGCAGTCTGAGGATTGCAACTCGGTTCAGACGCCTACTGACGTGGCTGACAACCATCATCAGGCAGATCTGGCGCAACGACGGCGCGGCGAACGAGCGTTGGCTAAACGCATCGGCTTCCGGCTGATCTCGAGTCCCGGGGACCTATGCTCGGGGCAGCGGCGTAAGCTGCAAACTACACATTTGGAGGTCCTCACTATGGCGTCCGAGATTCAGGAATCCAGCGAGCTCTTTCGTGAGTCGGGTCAAGAAGGTCTCTCGCCCACACGTTTCGCAAAATTGTTGGATATCACGGAAATGGAGCTCGCTTCGGCGCTTGGGGTGCATCTCAACGTGCTGCGCTTGCACCCCGAGGATGAACGCGTTCAAAGCCGCCTCAGTGCTTTTTCGGGTGTATTCGCTCGTCTATTGGAACTCAGGCCAGATCCCATTGCGGCGGCATTCCACATGAAGAACACGCCGATCCGCGTGTTGAGCCATCGCACGCTGTTCGAGGCAGTGAAGGACAACGATTCCCAAGAGGCCCTACGCTACTTACAGACGATCTCTGGCGGTCAGTCCGGATAGCGCCATTTCTTGGTGCCGTTCCAATAGAGGCGCATTCACCGAATGAGGTCCGGATAGAACCCCTCGAGGAACTTCGTCGGATTGCTCTAAGCACGAAATTCCGCTGGAAACCGACTGACGTCTCCGCGAGCCGCTCGGAGTTTTTCAACGGAATAGGTCGATAGCAGCCATTCGACCGCTTTAGCCATGATTATGCGGAGATGGATCTTTTTGCCGCACAAAACCCCCGACGTCGCAAGCACTGTCCGGCGTGCTGATGCTACACCGCTCGCGCGAAGCTGGCCGAAACCGCGATGAATCGCCGTGTTTCAGTGTGGGGCTCCCGGCAGAGGGGCAGCGGTGGCGAGTGGCATCGAAGAGATTTGCCGCCGACTGGCTCAAGAGGTCATTCCGTAATCAAGTGCGGTCGCCAGGTCCGTACGAGTCGCTCAAATTGTCGCGCATAGCCAAGTTTGTCCGGATGCCTTTGCACTTTCGCCACATAGATGATCAGCCTGAGCGCGCTGTCTCTAATGTTAGAGTCTAGGCACCACAGATCAGTTGGGTCGAATCCCCCGCATTCGTCTGCATTCCACCAAGACAATAGAAGGTTAGCAACACGGCGGCTCTGCCCCGTGTCGTTGCTCGCGACGTCGATTAACAGCTCCAAATCCTTCTTTATTTCGTCGTTCACGTTTTCCTCCGTTTGAATTTCTCAGCAGATCCGAATCGGTTCGCGGTCGAAGGTCGGGCGAGGCAATCCACAGCGCAGCGTCTAATCCAATGCTTCCATCGCGTTCCCGCCGAAGTGCGGAGATGAGCTCACCGATCTGAGCCCGCGGAGCGCCGTCGCGGTCAAATTGAAAGGCGGGGAACCAGAATTGCTCGCCATCCGAGGCGCCAAAGATCCTATTCGCAAGCCTCGCGTGAGTTGCGAGAGCCCCAGTGGCGGGCGAGCTCGAATCCAATGCGCTACCTGCTGCCTGCTCGTATACCAGCAGCCATCGTTCATTGCCGTCAGATATCGCAGCATCTCGATAGCAAGCATGACGAACTCCAGCGAAGCCGATGGGGCAAAACCCTCTATTCCAATGCTACCGCGGTCAACCGGAATCGCGCTCACGCATCCCAGGCGCTGCATTGATGATCTGATCAATAAACCAGCCGTTCTTGCACCGCACAACGCCAATGGCTTGGGATTCCTCGTACTTGGCCTTGTCAAGGTGCAGCCGCTTGCCGTCGACTTCGATCTCTACGACAACATCTCCAGCGTCGGGGTGGGGGGTCTCGTGGAACAAGACACGCTCGTCCAGCTTCACCGTGCCGCAGGAAAGCTTCCTTCCCGCAGTGATCTGTTCAGAGAAGGGCTCTGCGGATTCGGTCCACTTCCTATTTTCGGGATAGAACCGGATGACTACTCTAGTGTGCGCACCCCCATCCGGCAGAGGAAGGTGCTTTGGCAGAATGCGGAACGCGTTGTTTCGACCCATGTTGTCTTTAACTACTTTGAATCCCATTCGCTGCCAGAAGGGTATTGAGCAGGATGGTTTGCACTGGATATGCAGGAGGCACTGATCGTCCCGCAACGCCAATTGCACGCAGTGTTCGACCATTTTCCGGCCTATGCCGCGGCCTCGATAGTCGTACTTAACCTGTAAGATTCCCGAGTGGAGCAGGCGGCCGAGTTGAAACGCCACAGGGAGTCCAGTGGCCCCGTCGATATATACGAGCAGTTCCCCATCACGATCCGACCGCTCGATGATTGACCAGTTGCATAGAAAGTTGCCAGGAACGCTCTGAGCTTCTTCTTCCTCAAGCCATTGGCGAATCGCCTTGATATCCGTCGCCCGCGACCGCCTGATCGATGACCGCTGGCGCAACTTGGGCCGTCCTGCGTTTGTCATGAGTGTGTCCGTGTATAAGCGAACATCAATTCTGTAGGTGAGACAGTAAATGTCAAAGACGGTTTGGCTGCTCGGCACGCGGCACGATTTTCACGGGCTCGCACCAGCATGGATTCCAACCCATGTGCGCGAATTTGTGAACCGATGCGCGGAGATTGTCTCGGAGTTTGGATTGACGGCCGTAGGTGAGGAGGCGTCTCAGGAGTCGATTGGCGCGTTTGCTAAGGATGCGTTCGGAGGAAGCTCGGCGCTCGGGCAGTGGTGCGATTCGCGGGGGCTTCATTATCTGGCGTTTGACCTGACTGACGAAGAATGCATTCGCCTTGGCATACCAGACAGTCTCTCTTCGAAGCGAGCCGAGAATGAGGGCGACATGGACTTGGCCCAGCGCCTCAGCGCAGAACGCTTCAATGAGCGTGAAGTGGAATGGATACGGCGACTCAGCCTGCTGGATTCGCCTTCCTTGCTAGTTCTAGGGGCGTGGCATGTCGCCAGCATGCAAGAGAAGCTCGCCGCAGACGGCTGGGATGTAAGCGTTGTTGACGACAACTGGACGCCAAGTGACGCTCTGTCGAACGATATCGGAAATGGCTAAGTGGATTTAGTCTCACTGATCAGCGCACCGAGTTGGTGTTCTCAGAACAGGGACGGCCACGATGGAGAGGTCGCGACGACGCAAGAAGCCGACAGAGCCTCTAGGTAGCGAGAATAGCGTCTGCCATATCGTCCAAACGGATCTTGATTCGGCGCCACCCCGGCAGGTGCATGTCTAGCAACCGATAGAACCTCGCTCCATGGTTATGCTCTTTCAGGTGGCAAAGCTCGTGCGTAAGCACGTAGTCAATGCACTGCTTCGGAGCCCGAACCAAATCCGGATTAAGCGTGATTCGACCTCGTGGCGAACAACTCCCCCATTGCACCTTCATCGCCCTAAACGATACAGGTGGCATCACCTTCACCCATCGCAACTGCTTGGAAACCTCTGCAAGCCGATCTGCCAGGACAGATCTTGCGCGGTTTCGATACCAATCATGCAGGGCCTTCTTTACCGATGCTGGCGAACTGTCAACGGTACTGACTTCAATGTACCCGCCCCGAATTCGAACAGACCTAGCGTTCGACTCCCCTATAACTTTCAAGCGATATCGGCGGCCGAGGTAGTAGATCGTCTCTCCGCTCACATACTCCCTTGTTGTAGCGAGCCTCAGTCGATCTTCAATCTCAGATAGGCGCTTGTAGATCCAGGTCACACGCCTCATTGCTGCGAGCCTGATCTCCGAATCGGAAGCAAGAGCAGGGGCATCTATCAGTACTCGTCCGCTAGGCTCAATGTGAATTGAAATGCTGCCCTTCGTACGCGAGTCGGATCGACGAACCGCACATCTAATCCTGTGCTCTCCATACCGGAGGGCCAGACTCGACCGAGATTCTTGGGAATGTTTCATTCGCGGCTAAGCCCAACCCTGGTGATCTGAATGATCTGCTCGACCGCCGATCGCGCATGGTCCAGTCCTATCCGCGGAAAAAGGTCCGGCAACAGCTTCTTGCGAATCGCCGCCTCGATGCTCTGCGGATTCAGCGAGTTCTCTGCGACGGCATCGCGCACCACTTTGTCGATCGCGAAGGAGAGATCAATGAACTGGTTCCTGTCGGACTCTGGCATGGCCTCGATCACGTCCTCGCCCAGCGTCATCCGGATAACCCCGTAGTACGCCTTAGCTGGTCGATTCCCATCAAACCTGTTGGGGATGCCTGGAGTTTCAAGACTTTCCAAGCGGTCCGCGAACTTCTTGAACAATGCGTACTGCTTCAAAGGGTGTTCGAACATCGCCTCAGCCTCGGCGATAGCCTGTTTCAGCAATTCACCGAAGACTGTCTGCGCATACGGATCAGTCGCAAGGTCCTGCTCAATGGTCCTGCGCACGCGGGTTCGAATGATGTCGGTTTCGTTGCGGGTCTTGTCCTCGGACCATGTCTCCGGATCCTCAGCCTGCCCTAGCTGATGCACCACATACACACCTTCGGGCTCGCGCACTTCCTTGCCAATGACCTGCTTGTCCACCAGCCGTCTGATCTGCTCCTCGTAGACGCTGTAGTCCACAGTCTCCATCGCGTCGCGACGAGCGATCTTGCGCAGGTCAGAGAAGAAACGCAGGTCATCTTTGTAGCGGCGGATCAGGTCCTCGGAGAAGCTGCGGTCCTCGAAGAAGTTGCGCGAAGACAAAGCAGTCTGCAGGCACAGGCCAAACTCGGTCAGCGCCGCATAGAAGTCGTCGCGCAGCTTCTGGCGCTCGTCATATTCCTCGCCCTCGCCGTCGGAGACGAACCGCGGGCTCAGCACCTGGCGGTACTGCTCTGTGTCCTTGCGGTTGGCCACGCCTCTGAAGAACGACCACAACCTATCGTGCAGTCCCGGCAGCTGCTTGTACTCCGTGCTGAAAGACTGGTAGAGCCCTTCAATATCAGCGATGTCAAACCCACCCTGGGTTCGCGACTCCAAGTCTTGGTAGGCACGGACGGCGGTATCCAACTCTTCCAGGATTCCGCGATAGTCCACCAACACGCCGTAGCGCTTGGCGTCATGCAGACGATTGACCCGCGCCACAGCCTGAATCAGGTTGTGCCCCTTGAGCGGTTTGTCGATGTAGAGCACGGCATTGCGCGGTTCGTCGAAGCCGGTCAACAGCTTGTCGACGACGATCAACAAGTCCGGATCGCCGTCGCTGCCGAAGTTCTGCAGCACATCCTTCTCGTACTGCTCCGGATCGAGCCTATGATCGATGATGGTCTGCTTCCACCATTTCTGCACCTCAGGCAGCGCATCTTCGTCCACCTCGCTATTGCCCTCGCGGGTGTCCGGGGCAGAGATCACCACAGCACTACTGACCAACCCGGTTTCATCGAGGGCACGTTTGTAGCGGATCGCGTCCTGCTTGCTGTCGGTTGCGACCTGCCCCTTCAGGCCGAGATCTAGTTGTTTGATGTTCTGGTCGAAGTGTGTAGCGATATCCCAGGCGATCAGTTCGATTCGGTTGGCGGCGCCATAGACGGCGCGCTTGCTGGCGAACTTCTTCTTCAGGTCCGAACTTTGCGCCTCGGATAGCCCAGCGGTGATCTTGTCGAACCAGCGGTTGACTGCTTCCTGATTGATGTCCAATTCCGGCACGCGCTCCTCGTATAGCAGCGGCGCTACCGTCTCGTCCTCAACCGCCCGCTGCATCGAATACGCGTGAACTATCGGGCCGAACTTGTTGGAAGTCTTTTCGTCCTTCAGCAACGGGGTGCCGGTAAAAGCGATGTAGGCGGCTTTCGGCAATGCCTTCCGCATGCGCTCATGAGTCTCGCCACCGTGGCTGCGGTGACCTTCATCCACCAGGACAATCAGATTTGGCGAATCATTACGGCATTCCGGCAACTTGGATGCCGTGTTGAACTTCTGCACCAGCGAGAAGGTGATGCGTTCGCTGCCGTGACCGATGCGCTTGGCTAGATCGCGACCGGTGGTTGCCTTGCTGCGCTCGCCCTCCTTCTTGGTCGCGACCGATGAACCGAACGCGCCGCCGGTGATGAAGTTGCGCGAGAGTTGGGTCTCCAGGTCGATGCGGTCGGTCACAACCACTACCCGGCACTCTTTCAAGGCGTCCTCGAGTAGCAGTGCCTTGCTCAAGAACACCATCGTGAAACTCTTGCCCGAACCGGTGGTGTGCCAGAGCACGCCACCCTCGCGGCCGCCGTCGGGACGGAGCTGGCGAATCCGCGCTAGTAGGGCGCGAATACCAAAGAACTGCTGGTAGCGCGCCACCACCTTGCCGACCTTGCGATCGAACAGCACGAAACCGCGCAGCATTTCCAGCATCCGCCCTGGCGTCAGCAAGCCAGCCAGCAGGCGATCCTGATCCGTGGGCAACATGGGTTGCGACCACAAGGACGCGAAGTAGGCCCGCAGTCGCGGCGGCTTGTCGTGGAATAGCGCGTCTTGCGTGGCCGCCGGCAGGATGCGGTTCTTGAGCATGGACAGCTGCGCGTCGTCGAATTGTTCCTCTCGCCAGCGTGCCCAGAACTTGGCCGCAGTATGAGTAGTGCCATAGCGGCCATCGGTCTGGCTGATCGACAACAGCAGTTGCGCGTAGGCGTACAACTGCGGAATCTCATCCTGGCGCTGGTTGCGCAGGTGCTGGCTAATGCCCTCGACCACCATGGCTTTGCCGCCATGCCCGGATTCCGGACGCTTGGCCTCGATCACCATCAGTGGAAGACCGTTGACATAGCCCACGATGTCCGGCGTGCGGTGGTGCGTGCCGTGCATGGACAGTACATCGCACTCTTCAGTCACATCCCACAGGTTGGCGGCCGGATCGACCCAGTCGATGATCGGAATGGTGGGCTGGTGCTTCTTGCCGTCGGGCATGAACTCGGTAACGGTGATGCCGAATGCCAGCTTGGCGTACAAGTGTTCGTTAGCAGCAAGCAGACCCTCGCCCAGCGGCAGTGCCGAAAGTTCACGCACGATCTGGTCGATTGCGCTAGGCGACAGCGGATAGCGCTCGCCCTTGTAGTCGAAGCGTCGCTGCTGCAGGACTTCGATCAGACGCGGCTTCAGCAGCACCTCGCGGGTACCGCCGCGTAGCGCCAGACAATCAGCGACACCGAGGTAGTGCCAACCGAGGTTGACCAACAAGTGCAGTGCGGGTAGTTGTGCGCTGACCTGCTCGCGGGTATCGGGGGCGCTATCGTTCATGCGGACTCAGCCTCAAGCAACTCGTCCGTTGGAGTGCCTCGCTTGCCGCCAAGAAGCCTTTGCATCAAGGCGAATTTCTCGCTCTTAAGTGACGAAATCTGCTCGGCATGCGCAAGCACTTGCCGTTCACTTGTATCGAGCAAAGCCGCAATCCTTCTCTGCTCTTCGATAGCAGGCACATGAATGTGCAACTTCATTAGCTGCGGTTTGGACAGATTAAAACGTGTGTATCCCTGTGCGATCTGATCGAGACTTCGACGCAGCGCAGGCCCCCTAAACAGGAACCTGGCGAATTCGGGCAGTAGCACGCTGAAATTGTGCAGCCGGAAGCCAACGCAGAAACTATTTAGGTAAAGCTCTTCAACTTCCTCTAACAGAACAGAAGCCGTGCCTAACTCTTCCGGAGTTTCCGATGATGCCGTGAAGAAGATATCGCCATATCGGCAGGCATTCTGAGCTTCCCCCTTTCGGACGTCGACCAGGTCAAGTGCCGTCAAATCTATCTTGCTATTCGCAAATATATTGGCGTACGGAACAAACGGCTTCCCGTGACCGAAGTCTTCGCGTGACTTTCCCGACAATCCTCCATAAGTTCCCCCAATTGCTCCAAGCCGCACCGAAGCCCACTCAGACTCGAAACCGGGCAGACGCTGACGGCCAACTGTAAGGTCAGCAAGAATCTTCTTATGGAGGTCCGTTTGTAGCGAAAATAGGCGCTCGGTGGCGCTGATGGCCTGATCCCATTCTGACAAAAGACGGGCCGTGCGCATTTGCACAGGAAGGGCCGGAATGCTCACCGGAATGCGCATGAAATCGTCTGGATAGAGTCGCAGGCGATCGTCTGTCAGACCATATGAGTACGCCCAGAATAGGTAGCTCATACGCGGCGTCTTGAAAAGGTATGACGCGTACAGCGGATCCACATCTGCCCGTGGCTTTAGGACCACATATGCTGGGCTAACAAGCCCTTCGCGGTCAGCCAGCCCAAAGGCGCCTTGCCACATCCGCATGGTGTTGTATGCGATGTCTCCGGGCTTGACGAGAAGATGTTCTTTCGCGGATAGGTTGGTTTCCTGCTTGCGCTCGAGTTGCTCCCGATCGACCAGCCCGTCGTTCATGGTTACCGAGAACAGCGGCAATCCTGGCCGCCCTCTTTCCCGTCGGCTCTCGAATAGGTCACCAAGTCGGCAGTTGCCCTGATAAATCACTCAGGCCCTCCTATCTTTCGAACAAGCCATTGACGAAGCTTCCTGATCCATCGGCGACAACTGGGTAGTGAGGCACTCAGTCATAGCCCAGCTCCCGCAGGTAACCCGTCATCTGCTGTTCCAGCCGGGCCAATTCAGTCTTGAGCTGCTCGCGCTGCTTGCGCACGGCCATCAGGTCGACACCTTCTTCTTCCTCGAAGGTATCGACATAGCGTGGGATGTTGAGGTTGTAATCGTTCTCCGCCATCTCCGCTGGGCTGGCCAAGTAGGCGTACTTGTCGACGCTCTTGCGCGCCTTGACGGTATCAAGAATGCGCTGCAAGTCGCCTTCGCGCAGGTAGTTCTGATTCTTGCCGTCTTGGTAGTCGCCGCTTGCATCGATAAACAGCACCTTGTCGTCCGCCTTCTTCTTGCGGAACACGAGAACGGCTGCGGGAATGCCGGTGCCGTAGAACAACTTCTCCGGTAAGCCAATGACCACATCGAGCAGGTTCTCTTCGATCAACAGCTTGCGGATACGTCCCTCGGCAGCGCCGCGGAACAGCACGCCATGCGGCACTACGACCGCCATACGGCCGCTCCGCGGCTTCATGGTTTCGATCATGTGCAGGATGAAGGCGTAGTCGCCTTTGGTTCGAGGTGGCACACCACGCCGGAAGCGGCCGTAGGGATCGCCATCGGCACCGTCATGCCCCCATTTCTCCAGCGAGAACGGTGGATTGGCGACGACGATATCGAAATGTTTGAGGCTGACTGGCTTTAACGCCTGCTTCGGGGCTTGCTTCGACTTGCCGTTGACGACAAAGGGGGATTCCCGAGCATCGCTATCCAGCAGCTTCGGATTGCGAATCGTGTCGCCCCACTCAATACGGTGGTTGTCCTCGCCGTGCAGGAACATATTCATCTTAGCCAGCGCCCAGGTGCTGCCGATGGCCTCCTGTCCGTACAAGGCGTACTTGCGTGAGCCGGTGCGCTCGCGGATCAGGCGACCACACTTCATCAGCAGTGAGCCGGAACCGCAGGTGGGATCGCAGATTTCGTCGCCTTCCTTTGGCTCCATAAGGCGCGCCATCAGAGTGGAGACTTCCGGTGGGGTGTAGAACTCGCCGGCCTTCTTGCCGCTTGTGGAAGCGAAATTCTTGATCAGGAACTCGTAGGCATTGCCAATGATGTCGAGTTGGCCGATACGGCTTGGGCGCAGGTTGAGTTCCGGCTTGGCGAAATCTTCCAGCAAATGACGCAGGATGTCGTTCTTCTGCTGCTCGTCGCCCAACTTGTTGGAGTTGAAGCTGATGTCCTGGAACACATCGCGCAGCTTGCCAATGTTGGCGTCCTCGATGGCGTGCAGGGCCTTGTCGATACGTTCGCCGTTCCCAGGCGAGTGGCGCTTGTCGTGCAGCGCATAGAAATTAGCCTTGGCGGGCAGCACGAAGCGTTCGTTCTTGAGCATTTCCTCAATCAACTCAGCGTGATCGCCGTACTGGGCCTTGTACTCGTCGTAATGATCCTGCCAGACGTCAGAGACGTACTTCAGGAACAGCATAGTCAGGACGTAGTCCTTATAGACGCCTGGGTCTACGACACTGCGGAAGGTGTCGCATGCGGCCCACACGGTTGCATTGATGGTGTCTTGGGCGATGTCGGTTGTGCTCATTTGTTAATCCGTGTGGTGGTTAGCCGAGCAGACGCTCGGCGACAGCCGCGAGTTCAGCCTCGCGGTTGTTGATCAGGGCCTTCAGGGCTTCTCGCTCCGCGTTTGCAGTGCGCTCGAGTTCGATGACGGCGCGCTGCTGCTCGATCGGGGGAATCCGGATTTCGACTTTCTCCAGCTCTGTGCGGCGGATGCTGAGTTGGTGACTGCCTTCGGCCGACTGATGCAGGTATCGCTGCGCCGGTAGCTGATTGAGCTGCCAGGCCAGGAAGCCGGGAAGCAGGCGCTGCAGCTGCGTTACCCGAATTACATAGAGATGGGGCGAGCAGACCGTCCGCTGCGGGGGATCGTCTAGCAATACGGCGTAGTTGCTCGTGCCACGGGCAACAAAAAGCAGATCCTGGTCGCGCAGCCAATCTGGCCCCTTCCGACCATCCACCTCCGTCGTAATGAGTGAGTCGCAGTCCCTGAGACCCGCCCGGGTTAAATCCTTCATCTGAATGACTCGGACATTGCCGGTGGGTGCCTCGGGGATGGCGCCGCGAAAGGGGTAACCCTGCCTCACGTCAGCGACAGCCCCCAAAGTGATTATTTTTGCGTCATTTCGCATGATGCGAATAATGATTGACATCTAGCCGAACGTCAACTATTGTTTTTATGCACCATCGTCAATGATGCTTAATAAGGAGACCGTTGTGGCAAAGAACGAGAAGTCCTCCCCGCGTGTCGCCCGTACCGCCTCGAGCGTCCTGAGAGATTCGGGCGCCAGCCAGACCGCCAAGTCATTGGCTGGCAGCGCCCTGTCCCAAGCCAAGACTTCCAAGGAAACGTCGGGCTCGGTCGCCACCAAGGCCGCCAAGGCCCTGGATGACGGCCGCAGCAGCCGGACTACCAAGACCCTGGCCGGTAGCGTGCTGACGCAAAAGCGGAAGTAACCCCACAGGCCCGCCACCCTATCGGCGGCGGGCCCCTACTCGAGACAGCAAAGATGGATAGCTTGGCCCCGTCGGACAATGTGGTTCTTCGTGAGGCGCTCGCCGCGCAGCTGTTGGGGCGGGTGGCCGATTCGCTCGATATCACGCCTACCCAGTTTGAGCGGGCCAAGCAGGCCTACGAAGCAATCACCGGGGTGGTCACTACTAGCCGCGATGCTCGACTGGCGTCAGCAAAGGTTTGAATCGCCCAGGGTTTCGTAGACATCTCGCAGCCATAAACTATGGCTTAAGTGGAGGTGGTTATGAGCGCGAAGCGATACACCGATGAGTTCAAGATCGAAGCGGTCCGTCAGATCGTGGAGTACGGGCGGCCGGTGGCCGAAGTAGCCGAGCGCCTGGGCGTGTCGGTGCACAGCCTGTACGGCTGGCGGCGTCAGCAAGGCAAAAGCGATGTGGTTCGTCGTGTGGAAAAAGATCAGAACGCGGACGTGCGACGCCTGAAGGCAGAACTTCGGCGCGTGACTGAAGAACGAGACATCCTAAAAAAAGCCGCCGCGTACTTTGCCAAGGGGTAAAGGTGAAGTACGCCTTCATGAAGCAGCACGCCGACGAGTTCGGCCTGGCCGCAATGTGCCGTGTCTTGGGCATAAACCGCAGCGGTTACTACGCTTGGCTTCACGCGCCGGCCAGTGCGCGTGCACGCGACGACCAACGTCTGTTGGGATTGATCAAGCACAGTTGGTTGGAAAGCGGCTCGATCTACGGCCATCGCAAGATCACCACGGACCTGCGCGAGTTGGGTGAAACGTGCAGCAAACACCGCGTTGCGCGTTTGATGAAGCAAGAAGGGCTGCGCGCCATGGTGGGCTACGGCCGGCGGCCGCGGCCGTTGAGCGGGCCGATCGGCGCCGTCGCCAACAACGTGCTGGCGCGTGAGTTCACAGCGCAAGAACCCAATCGGGCCTGGGTGACCGACATCACCTACATTCGCACCCACGAAGGCTTCTTGTACTTGGCCGTCGTGCTCGATCTGTTCTCCCGCAGGATCGTGGGCTGGGCCACGCGTCCAACGCAGCACTCCGATCTGGTGCTGCAGGCGCTGCTAGCGGCGGTGTGGCGACGCAAGCCCGCGCCTGGTTTGCTCTTGCACTCGGATCAAGGCAGTCAGTTCACGAGCGAAGACTGGCAGAGCTTTTTGAAGGCCCACGGCATCGTGTGCAGCATGAGCCGACGCGGTAACTGTCACGACAACGCCGCGATGGAAAGCTTCTTCCAGTTGCTCAAGCGCGAACGGGTTAAGCAACGGATCTACCATACCCATGACAAAGCACGAGGCGATGTGTTCGATTACATCGAGCTGTTCTACAACCCCAAACGACGGCACAGTTCCAACAATGGCCTGTCCCCGATAGAGTTTGAAAGGCGGTACGCACTAAACGGCTGACGACTGTCTACAAAAACCTGGGCGATTCAAAGATATCGCCCTGAAACCAATACTTCCGGCACATCCCTGGCAGCACATCACACGCCCACAGGTTTAGAAGCTCGGATAGGCGAGGCCCTCCAAAAAATGCAAGCAGCCAAATTGCTTTGAAGGTCGGATTTTTCTCTGCCTGGATTAAATTCCAAGCAAATTCTTCTGTCATGCCTGCGAATCCGTCCGCGCCGCCGCGACTGCTGGTCCTTCTCGGGATTCTGATGCGTTCCTGCTTTGGCCCTCTTCGTATCGCTAAATGGCTAAAGAAATCACGCTCATTGCAAGCCATCAAACGCCAGAAGCTGCGCTGGTCCTTAGTGGGAGCAGGCAGAGGTACAGTCTGGGACCCTAGGATAGGCAGGTAACCATACGCTCTTTCGCAAAAATCACTGTACGCCCCTATGTTTCGGACCTCGATTTCCAAGGCTTTGCGGGACATTGGAACCCAACCAAGGTCGGGGTCACCCTTCGCACGCTTGAGGATGTAACTCTCTAGGAGTCGCCGGAGTCCTTGCTCATCGAGCGTGGGCCGCTTCTCGGATATGTAGTACCGAACCAAGTGAGCAATGCTGCTGACCAAGTGCGTAATTCGCTGGTAAGGCCGTTGCCGATCCACCTCCGCAAAGGCCATCGACAGAGGCTCAGCGAGCACCTCAACTTGATCCTGCCCCCCGACCCAAATCGCGGGTGCAACAGCACCATCCGCGCGCGTCACCTCAGCCGTGGTTATGCCGTCTGGTAGCGTTCGTAAAAAGCCTTGCAATGCCATACAAAATGCCTCCCGAACCACTTCTGGTCCGAACCCAATACCGAATCGGTTTTCTTGGGTGAGGCATCGGCAAGCGCTGGCGCGATGGCATCACTAATAGAAAAAAGCCCCGACCATTGCAGTCAAGGGCATGCGCTATTTGCCACCCAATGGCGAGCGGCAAGGGAACGCTACCACATAGGGGTATTAGCCACAGCTTGGTGCACGATCCCTAGCTGCCATTCGGGGCTCAAACTCCCTTCAGGATATGAAATCGGTAGGGGCAACTAACCGGTGATCTGCGGCGTGTCCCATTCTTCGAAATACACCCGCGGCCGCCGCGGCAGCGCGGCGGCGCGTTCGCGCGCAACGGCGATGCGGCGTTCCAGATCGGCGGCCAGTTCCGCCGCGCGGTCGCCGGCGCCGACCAGCGCGCCTAGCCGGCGCACGTAATCGACGATGCCCTCGACGCTGCGGTGATTGCTGATCCACACCTCGATGCCGTGCTTGATCAGCTCGCTGGCGATCTCGGCCTGAATGTCGGAAAAGCCGACGACGAAGTCGGGCTTCAGCTTGAGGATTTCGCCGATCTTGGCGCTGGTGAAGGCGCTGACCTTGGGCTTTTCCTTGCGCGCGATCGCCGGGCGCACGGTGAAACCGCTGATGCCGACGATGCGGTGCTGCTCGCCGAGCAGATACAAGGTCTCGGTGGGTTCCTCGGTGAGGCAGACGATGCGTTGCGGGCCCATGAATCCAACGGCTGACGGCGGGAGGGGGATTGTCGGCCAGCGAGCGGGCAAGCGCGAGCGAGGGCGGGTGTCCGGATCGCGCAATTTCGCCGCAGTGCAGCAATTCCGGGGCCGAATTCAGCTTCGTCGAGCCCCATTCATATCTCGAAGTCACAATTCACGTGGCTATGGTGCAGCGCGGCGTGTGTGTTCCATACCTGTTCGTACAGTCGGGTCGTCGGCTGCCGACGTCCACACACGACCGGGAGGGATCATGTCGCGACTCCATCTGGGCCGCCTGATCGGCGCGCCGTTGCTGCTGGCGCTGCTGTTGTGCGCCAGCGCGTTCCCCGCGTCGGCCGACGACTACACCAAGACCCGCTATCCGGTGGTGCTGGTGCACGGCTTGTTCGGCTTCGACGCCATCGGCGGCGTCTACGACTACTGGTTCGGCATCCCGCAGGCTTTGCGCTCCGGCGGCGCCGAGGTCTACGTGGCCCAGGTCACCGCGGCCAATTCGAATGAAGTGCGCGGCGAAGAACTGATCGATCAGCTCGAAACCCTGCGGGCTCTGCACGGCTACGCCAAGTTCAATCTGATCGGCCATAGCCAGGGCGGCCCGACCGCGCGCTATGTCGCCTCGGTGCGTCCGGATCTGGTCGCGTCGATGACCTCGGTCGGCTCGCCGCACGCCGGCAGCAAGGTCGCCGATTTCGTCGGCACCACGCTGCCCGAAGGCTCGCCGTTGCGGCCGCTGGTGGCGTCGTTCGTCAACGCCTTCGCCGATCTGATCGGATTGTTGTCGGGCAGCAACAACAGCCAGGATTCGCTGGCGGCGCTCAAAGCGCTCGACAGCGCCGGCGCGGCGCGCTTCAACGCGCGCTATCCGCAAGGCAAGCCGGCGACGGCCTGTGGCGCGGGCGCGGGCAAGGTCGACGGAATCGCCTATTACTCCTTCGGCGGTACTTCGAACTCGACGAACTTCTTCGACGGCTCCGATATCGCGATGATCGCCGGCGGCCTGCTGTTCGGCGGCGAAGCCAACGACGGCCTGGTCGGTCGCTGTTCCTCGCACTGGGGCCAGGTGATCCGCGACGACTACGACTGGAACCATCTCGACGAGGTCAACCAGATCGCCGGCCTGCGCGGCGTTTTCAGCTCGAACCCGACCAGCGTCTACCGCGCGCAGGTCAACCGGCTCAAGAACGCGGGCCTGTAAGCCATGCGCTCGGTCGCATCGATTTTCGCGATGGCCTGCGCCGCGGTGCTTGCGATCGCGGCAATCTTCGCGGTCGGGCGCTGGTTCGAAACGCCGCGGCTGTGGGCGGCGCCGGTGGTCAGCAGCGGGCCGGCCAGTCGCATTTCCGATCCCGACATCGGCGGCGAACGCAATGCCGTCGACGATCCGGCCGCTGTCGCCGTGGGCGACTCGCTGCGCGACACCGATGTGGACGGCGCGGTGCGCCTGGACGCGCAAGGCCAGCCGATTCCGGATCGCGAGCTGCGCCGCCTGTTCGATTACTTCCTGAGCCGCAGCGGCGAGCAGTCGCCCGAAGCGATCCGCTCGGCCTTGCTCGAACATCTGCAATCGCGATTGGCGCCGCCGGCGTTGGCGACGGTGCTGGCGTGGTTCGATGCGTATCTGCTGCTGGAACACGATTCGGCGACGCTGGCGCAGGCCAGCGACGACCGCGAGCACACCTTCGCGCGAGTGCGCTCGCTGCGCCGCGAGCGCCTGGGCGAAGCCCTGGCCGATGCCTGGTACGGGGAAGAAGAGCGTGCCTTCGAACTGGCGGATGCGCGCAGCAAACTGTTGGCCGAGCGCGGCTTGAGCGAGGCCGAACGCAACCGGCGCCTGGCCGAACTCAACGCCATGTCGGCCGATGCGACGCCGCAGGCGGCGCAACTGGACGAGGCGCTGCGGCAGAACCGCGAGTTCGAACTTGCCGGCGTCGATGCCGCCACCCGTTATGCCGAGCGCGAAGCACAGTTCGGCGCGCAGGCCGCGCAGCGCCTGGGCGAACTGGATCAGCGCCGCGCGCAATGGCAACTACGGCTGCGCAGTTACGCCGCGCAGCGCCAGAGCGTGCTCGCCGACAACGCGCTCAGCCAGAGCCAGCGTCAGCAGCGGCTGGACGCGCTGCTCGCGCGCTTCGACGCCAACGAACAAAGGCGGGTGGATGCCTTGACGCGTAACGGAAAGCTGCCGGGGCAGTGAGCCGGAGGGCGGCTTAGAAGAAATCGCGGTTGAACTGCGCCGGATAGATGCCGTGGCTGTTCGACGCCTTCACCTGGAAACGCAGGGTATCCGGCGGCGACACCGTGACCGTGCCGACGTAATCGATCGAGTCGCCCTCGCGCACTTCGCGCATCGCGATCTCCTGCTTGCGGCCGAGCAGGTCGGTGACGACCACCTGCACCTTGTCCAGGGGCACCGACGTGGCGGTGGCGTCTTCGCCGAAACGCATGGCGACGACGATCAGCACGGTGCGCGCGTTACGTTCGGCGCCGTAGCGTTGCACGATCTGCGCCGGCAGTTTGTCGGTCTGGATCGCGCTGATGTTCATGACCGCATCGCCGATGCGCACCGCCTCGTTGCTGGCGGTGTGGCCGACTTGCGGCGGCGGCGCCGAGGCTTCGCGCCCGCAGCCGCTCAGCAGTGCGGCCGCGCACAGCATCGATGCCAGCAGGCGGCGCGCCGTCATTCGTTCGCCGCCGACAATTGCCGGCCACGTTCGGTGGCCGCCGCGATCGCGCGATCGACCAGGGCGCGGAAGCCGCCGGCTTCGAAGGTTTCGATCGCGGCCTGGGTGGTGCCGCCGGGCGAGGTGACGCGCGCGCGCAGCACCTCGGCCGGCTCTTCGCTGCGGGTGAGCATGGTCGCCGCGCCGAACAGCGTCTGCTGGACCAGTGTGCGCGCCGCCTCCGCGCTCAGGCCCTGCGCCACGCCGGCCTGCTGCATGGCTTCGGCCAGCAGGAACACATAGGCCGGGCCGCTGCCGGACACCGCCGTGACCGCGTCCATCTGCGCCTCATCGTCGATGCGCACGGTCGGGCCGACCGCGGCGAGCAGGCCGGCGGCCTGTTCGAATCGCGACTTCGCGGCGGCGTTGGCGTACAGACCGGTGATGCCGGCGCCGAGCAGCGCCGGCGTATTGGGCATCGCCCGCACCACCGCGACTTCGCCGCCGAGCCAGCGGTCGAGCTGTCCGGCGGTGATGCCGGCGGCGATGGAAATCGCCAGCGGCCGCTGCGCGCGCGCCTGCGCGGCCAGGGCGGCGCAGACCTCGCGCATCACCTGCGGCTTGACCGCCAGCAGCCACACCGCCGCGCCCTCGGCCGCCGCTTGCGCGTTGTCGAAACAGGCCACGCCGAAATCGCGCTGCAGCTCCGCGCGCAAGGCCTCGACCGGCTCGGCCACGCGGATGCCGGCAGGCGCGAAACCGCGCGCGACGAGGCCGCCGATCAGGCTGCGCGCCATGTTGCCGCCGCCGATGAAGGCGACCGGGCCGGAAGGAAGTGCGGTGGATTCGGACATGTGCGACCTGGCGGGTTGAAACTCACGCAGGATAACAATCGCTGCGCTAACGTGCGCTCGCTTCGGTGCGTGGCTGCAACGCGCCTGGTGAGTACCAGAGCCTTTGCTGTTCCCCCCTTTGAAAAAGGGGGGGGCAGGGGGGATTCGCTCTTCGCTCTGAGAAGCAAATCCCCCGGCGCAGCCACCACGCAGCGCAACCACCCAACGCAGGCGCCAGCCCCCTTTTTCAAAGGAGGCGAATTCCAGGCGGCGAATTTCAGACCCCGGCCGCTGCTGTTCCCCCCTTTGAAAAAGGGGGGAAGGGGGGGCGCTCTTAAGCTCTGCGAAGCAAATCCCCCGGCGCAGCCGCCATGCGCAGCACCCAGCCAACGCAGGCGCCAGCCCCCTTTTTCAAAGGGGGCGAATTCCAGAGGCGAACTTCAGACCCCGGCCGCTCTGACCCGAGCCCCGAACAACGCCGTCCCGATCCGCACCATCGTCGCCCCTTCAGCAATAGCGACCCGATAGTCGTCGCTCATCCCCATCGACAAGGTATCCACCGCCGCCCCGTACTGCGCCGCCAGCGCATCGAACAGCGCCTTGGCATCGCGGAACGCAGGACGCCGCAGTTCCGGGTCGGCGTGCGGCGTCGGGATCACCATCACCCCACGCAGCCGCAACGAAGCCTCGGCCGCGATCGCCGCCGCCAGCGCCGGCACCTCGGCCGGGGAGCAGCCGTGCTTGCTGGCCTCATCGTCGATATTGACCTGGATCAGGACGTTCAACGGCGCCAGCGCCGGCCGCGCCGCGCGATGCCGCGCCAGCGCCGTCGCCAGCTTGGGCCGGTCCACGGTCTGCACCCAGTCGAACAGCGCCGCCGCGTCGGCGGCCTTGTTGGACTGCAGATGACCGATCAGATGCCACTCCAGCGCCCGCCCGGCCGCCGCCGTGGACGCCATCGCCGCATGCTTGGCGACCGCCTCCTGGACGTAGTTCTCGCCGAACGCCGTTTGACCCTGTAAAGCCAGATTCGCGACCGCGGTCTCATCTTGGGTCTTACTGACCGCAAGCAATCGAGGAACCGGCCTGCCGGCGTCATGCGCCGCGCGCTGCAACTGATGCAAGATGTCGTGCAAGACGTGCTCGTGCACGTGGGGGAATCCTGTGATGAGGGGGCTGGATCGGGCGTGCCGTCCGGGGGCTATACTGCCTCTTGGGGGTGGTTTGGTTCCAGCTTAGAGTTGCATCTGACCACAAAGCGGCTGGGCCCTAGTGGCTGGCTTTTCACGGACCCGGATTACGGGTCCCTGCAGTGCGGGGAGCACGCATGGACATCGCCGAACTTTTGGCGTTCTCGGTTAAGAACAAAGCATCCGACTTGCATCTTTCGGCGGGCCTGCCGCCGATGATCCGCGTCGATGGCGACGTGCGCCGGATCAACATCCCGGCCCTGGACCACAAACAGGTCCACGCGCTGGTCTACGACATCATGTCGGACAAGCAGCGGCGCGACTTCGAAGAATTCCTCGAGGTCGACTTCTCATTCGAGATCCCCGGCCTGGCGCGTTTCCGCGTCAACGCCTTCAACCAGAACCGCGGCGCCGGCGCCGTGTTCCGTACCATTCCGTCCGAAGTGCTGTCGCTGGAAGACCTGGGCTGCCCGCCGATCTTCCGCCAGCTAATCGAACAGCCGCAGGGCTTGATCTTGGTGACCGGCCCGACCGGCTCGGGCAAATCGACCACGCTCGCGGCGATGATCGATCACATCAACAAGAACGAGTACGCGCACATTCTCTCGGTCGAAGACCCGATCGAATTCGTGCACACCTCGCAGAAGTGCCTGATCAACCAGCGCGAAGTGCATCGCGACACGCACGGCTTCAACGAGGCCCTGCGCTCGGCCCTGCGCGAAGACCCCGACTACATCCTGGTCGGCGAGTTGCGCGACCTGGAAACCATCCGCCTGGCGCTGACCGCGGCGGAAACCGGCCACCTGGTGTTCGGCACCCTGCACACCTCCTCGGCGGCCAAGACGGTGGACCGAATCATCGACGTGTTCCCCTCCGGTGAAAAGCCGATGGTGCGCTCGATGCTGTCGGAATCGTTGCGCGCGGTGATCTCGCAGGCGCTGCTGAAGAAAGTCGGCGGCGGCCGTACCGCGGCCTGGGAAATCATGGTGGGCATCCCGGCCATCCGTAACCTGATCCGCGAAGACAAGGTCGCGCAGATGTATTCGTCGATCCAGACCGGTCAGGCCCACGGCATGATGACCCTGGACCAGCATCTGCAGGACTTGGTCAAGCGCGGCATGATCCTGCGTCCGCAGGCGCGCGAATACGCCAAGGACAAGCGACTGTTCGAATGACCGACCGCCGGCGGCGCGACTGTCCGCGCCTCCGGTCCGTTCCCGCCGCAGCAGCACGTTGTGCGCACCACATCCCCCGGCTACTACATCGCCGCTTTAAACCTCCCGAGGAGGTAGCCCATGAACAACCCGGCCCCGACCAATCCGACCACCGCCTCCGGTGCGATCGACTTCACTTCCTTCCTCAAGCTGATGGCGCACCAGCGCGCCTCGGACTTGTTCATCACCGCGGGCATGCCCCCGTCGATGAAGGTCCACGGCAAGATCAGCCCGATCACGCAGAATCCGCTGACGCCGCAACAAAGTCGCGATCTCGTGCTCAACGTGATGAACCCGCAGCAGCGCGAAGAGTTCGAAAAGACCCACGAGTGCAACTTCGCCATCGGCGTGACCGGCATCGGCCGCTTCCGCGTGAGCTGCTTCTACCAGCGTAATCAGGTCGGCATGGTGCTGCGCCGGATCGAGACCAAGATCCCGACCGTCGAAGAACTGAACCTGCCGCCGATCATCAAGACGCTGGCGATGACCAAGCGCGGCATCATCCTGTTCGTCGGCGCGACCGGTACCGGTAAATCGACTTCGCTGGCGGCGATGATCGGCTACCGCAACCTGAATTCGACCGGCCACATCATCACCATCGAAGACCCGATCGAATTCGTCCATCGCCACGAGGGCTGCATCATCACCCAGCGCGAAGTCGGCATCGACACCGACAGCTGGGAAGCCGCGCTCAAGAACACCCTGCGCCAGGCGCCGGACGTGATCATGATCGGCGAAATCCGCACCCGCGAAGGCATGGACCACGCCATCGCCTTCGCCGAAACCGGCCACCTGGTGCTGTGCACCCTGCATGCCAACAACGCCAATCAGGCGATGGACCGCATGATCAACTTCTTCCCCGAAGAGCGCCGCAACCAGCTGCTGATGGACTTGTCGCTGAACCTCAAGGGCGTGGTCGCCCAGCAGCTGATTCCGACCCCCGACGGCAAGGGCCGCCGCGTGGCGATGGAAATTCTGCTCGGCACCCCGCTGGCGCAGGACTACATCCGCGACGGCGAGATCCACAAGCTCAAGGAACTGATGAAGGATTCCGTGCAGCTCGGCATGAAGACCTTCGACCAGGCCCTGTTCGAGCTGTATCAGGCCGGCGAGATCAGCTACGAAGACGCGCTGCGGTATGCCGACTCGCAGAACGAGGTGCGGTTGCGCATCAAGTTGGCGCAGGGCGGCGATGCGCGGACCTTGTCGCAGGGGTTGGATGGGGTTGAGGTGGCTGAGGTCAGGTAAGTCTTCAGCCCGTTCAGACAGAAAAAGCCCGGCATGTCCGGGCTTTTTTGTTGGTGTGGTGTGCGGTGAAGCCTGAATGTGACCAGCCACTCATGAGTACATAAAGCGCAAAGCGGGTGTCTTGAAAGGTGATATTCGTAACGGCGATCATTGAACTTGATTCAAATTGCTCTTGGGTCGGCTGAGCACATCCGAATGCAGAAGCATCGATGGTGCAGGACCAAGGACGTTCTTGCCGCGGTTGCGGCATTCTTTCATCGGATGACCTGCCATGGTTCCCAGTGCCTTGTTTCGCTTCGTATTCCTGCTCTTTGCGCTGACCTTGGCACAAGCATCGCAGGCCGCGGACAAATATTGCGCAACAAGGAGGATGCCCCAGCAGGAAGGTCAATGTTTCGACACATTGGCGCAGGCCGAGAGTTATATCCGAACGGAACCAGCCACCCCAATCGGCAACGCAATGCTGGAGCGGGTGGTGGAGCGTCGATTGGACGGCGGCACCTTTCTCTACGAGTACGCAGTCAAGCCACGGGCGGCCGACTCCTTTGTGGGAGATTTCTATCAGGCCACCTACAGCGGGACCAAAATGCAGTGCACCAACATGAGCCCAGGCGGCGTGCTTGGGCCCGATAACCAGATGTGGTGCGATGACGAAACGAGTTTGAAGCAAAGCATTATCGACTCGTGGTACTACTCAGGGACGCCCTATCCCGGGCTGTACTCCGGAATCTACAATCTTAGTACGCCGGTTACCTGGAATGCTGGCGGTAGCGGCTACGTCGCGGTCGATCGTAATGCCGACCCGGAGCGCCGGGTCTATGGCGTCAATGTCAACGGCCATATCGATTATTGGCCAGTCAATCGCGTGGACTGGTTTCGTTGTCCAGCGCTTTTCACAAGCATGCACCCGAATCCCGGAGTGCAATGGCCGAAGGTTTGCAACAACGGGTCGTATGGGCAGATCGCCGTTAAGTCGGTTCAGTACGATTCGTGTTGCAAAGACGGCAATCCGGCGGTTGCTGCGACAGGGAATAAGGAATACCGCGATTCGGATTTCTTATGGGAAGGTGGGGATTTCGGTCGCGCCTATAACTCGATTCGCGATTTCTCTCTGCAATCCGGGTTGGGCGACAACTGGGCGCACTCTTTCTCGACTCGATTGTTGATCTATGACGGTTGGCCGAATACCTGGATACGATCCGACGGCTATTACGAAACCATGAATGGGGTGGCCGAGGGCGGCTATCGCTCACTCCATCGAGAAGGGGTCATCATAATTCGGGAGCCCGATGCCAGGGCTGCGACACTAGGGCGGTGGCGACTTTCTACGGCGTCAGGCGAACTGCTATGGTTCGATGAGTCGGGACGGCTCGTAAGTTTCGATCGTGGCGGCAACATTTTTCGGCTGGATTACTGCACAGAATCCGATGTGCAAAGCGGAGCGTGTTTGGCGGTCGGTAATTTGGCGCGTGTACGCAGTCCTTTGGGGCGTGCGTTGACGTTCCAGTATGTGGCTGCGACAACTCCGGTTGCTGGCGACCTCGGCGTCAGAATCGCCCGCATCCTTGCGGATGGGGCGGTACAGGTCGAGTACGTATACGACACGCTCGGTCGGCTCACTCACGCCAGTAAAGGTGGGGCGGCGGCAGGCGAAGGTCCGGAATATCTGTACGCAGAAGCATCCCATCTTTGCAGGAACGCAACCGGTGTTGTCATTGCCGGTTGCAATGCGTCTCTCTATCCCTATTTGCTGACAGGCGTCATCGACGAGAATGGCAGCCGTTACGCTACCTACGACTACGACGAGCTTGAGCGGGTAACGATCAGCGATCATGCGGGTGGCGCTGGTAAGGTCACCTTGGCTTATGTCGTCTCCGGCCCGACCACGGTCACGTTGCCCACGGGCGCCACTAAGGTGTACAGCTTTTCGTCGGGGTTCCGTAACCCGGAGCAGATTGCTTACTCGACAACCGACGGTTCGACGATTGCGGCCAGCACCGCGCGTTATTCGGAAGGGCGGCGGGACTGGAACAGAACGGCCGCAGGTGCCCGGACGAATTATACCTACAACTCGTTTCAGCAGATCAGTCGCAAAGAGGGGCTGGATCAATGGGGCGGCGAAACTGCGCTGACCAGAACGATCCAGACCGATTGGCTGTTGGGTTACTCGATTCCTACCGAGCGCCGGGTGTTGAACAACACCAATGCGCTAGTTGCCAAGTCGCAGTGGACCTACAACGATCGAGGTCAGGTGCTGACATCGACTCAAATCGACCCCGCAACGGGCGAGTCGCGTGTCGTCACCACGACTTACTGCGAAGCAGCCGATGTAACCGCCGGCATTTGTCCACTGGTGGGGCTGGTAAAATCCGTTGACGGCCCGCGTACCGACGTCGCCGACATCACAACATACACATACCGCGCCGCCGACGACCCGGCATGTTCCTCCGCGCCCGCAACCTGCGCTTACCGCAAGGGCGACTTGTGGAAGGTCACGAACGCCGCCGGGCACGTGGCCGAGAACCTGCGCTACGACTTCGCTGGCCGTCTGCTGTCGAGCAAGAATCCGAACGGCGTAGTTACCGATTTCGAATACACTCCGCGCGGTTGGTTGCAAGCCAGCAAGGTGCGCGGCGCGAATGCGGCATCGGAAGCGGACGACGCAATCACCCGTTACGAGTACGACTTGATCGGGCAGGTGAAGAAAGTCACGCAGCCCGATGGCGTGTTCGTGCGCTACGACTACGACACTGCTCATCGTCTGACCGACATCTACGACAGTGCCGGAAATCGTATCCATTACACGCTCGATAACGCCGGCAATCGGACCAAGGAAGATACGAGCGATACCAGCGGCAACCTCAAGCGCACGCTGTCGCGCATCTACAACCAACTGGGTCAGCTGAAGACGGCCAAGACCGCGTACGACCACCCGACCGACTTTACCTACGATGCCAGCGGCAACGGCGATGTCACTACCGACGCGTTGGGCCGGAAAGCGGATAACGATTACGATCCTTTGAATCGGTTGGCCAAGACGCTTCAGGACGTCGGTGGCATCAATGCAAAGTCCGAGTTTAAATACGACGCCCTGGATCGGCTGACCAAAGTAACCGATCCGAAGGGACTCGATACGACCTATGGTTACAACGGATTTGGGGATCAGGTTCAGCTGAAGAGCCCGGACACCGGGACCAGCACCTTTACCTACGACAGTGCCGGTAATCGTAAGACCGAGACTGATGCGCGCGGCATTACACGTGTCTATGGCTACGACCTGCTCAACCGAGTGGTCAGCGTCAGCTATCCGACGACGAGCCTCAATGTCGGTTACACCTACGACAGTGTCCCCGCCGTGTGTTTGCCCGGCGAAACGTTCACCGTCGGTCGTCTGACCTTGATGACCGATTCCAGCGGAACTACGCAGTACTGCTACGATCGCTTGGGCCGAACGGCTCGCAAGGTTCAGACCACCAACGGCAAGATTTTTGCGGTGGGTTATACGTACACGTTGGCTGGACAGCTGAGTAGCGTCACCTATCCGGACGGCGCAATAGTTAGCTATCAGCGCGATGCGCAGGGGCGCATAAGTCAGATCGATACCAAGCGTGGCGTCGCGGGCGCATCGACGGAAACGTTGTTGAGCCAAGTGACATACCATCCCTTCGGTCCGACGGCTGGCTGGGCCTACGGCAATGGCCGAACCATGGCGCGTCCGGTCGATCTGGATTACCGCACGATCGCGGTACACGATCCGGCTGCCGGCGGCCTGTCATTCGGCTTCGGCTTCGATGCGGTAGACAATATCGACAAGCTCACGCAAGTAGGAACAACTAACGCATTGCTGATCTACGGCTACGATGCGCTCAACCGGTTGAGCAGTCTGCGTGACGGCCCCACCAATACGGCAATTGAGTCTTATGCCTATGATGCGACCGGCAACCGCTTGAGCGTGACTACCGCCAGCGGCACCAAAACGTATACGTATCCGGTCGGCAGTCATCGTCTGGCTCAAGCAGGTTCCGATGGTTCGCGCAATTACGACGCGAGCGGCAACTCCATACAGATAGGAAGTAATACCTTCGTTTATAACGAGGCTGGACGTAGCAGCGAGTTGAAACAAGGCTCAACCCTCGTTCAGACCTATTTGTACAACGGCCGGGGTGAGCAACTCCGGAAATACACGGCAGCCACTGAGCGTTACATGCTTTACGACGAGTCCGGTCGGTGGCTGGGTGAGTACGATGGTAACGCTAATGTGATTCAGCAGTTGATTTGGATGGACGAACTGCCGATTGGTCTATTGGTGGGTAATGGCGCTCAACAGACATTGCATTACATTGAGCCGGACCACCTCGGAACGCCGCGGGTGATAGTTGATCCAGTTCGGAATGTAACGGTTTGGAATTGGGATCTGAAGGGTGAGGCGTTTGGTAATAGTCCGCCAAACCCGGATTCCGATCAGGATGGTGTTTTGCTCCAGTTCGATCTTCGTTTCCCGGGTCAAATTTATGATGGCCTGAGCGGACTAAATTACAATGTGCGTCGCGACTACGACGCGCGAGTAGGGCGCTATGCTCAATCTGATCCGATTGGCTTACAGGCGGGAGTTAGTACATATTCTTATGTTGAATCCTCGCCAATGACTGGTGTTGATCCTACCGGCATGTTTTCGATGTATGCCTTCCAGCTGTATACCGGAGAATGGCGATTCCGGTTCCGCTTTCACCAGTCTTGCCTGCTGGGGAATTCGCCTATTGATCACGCGGATAATGCGTTTCAGCGACTGCCGTGGTTAGGTAAGATCAGAAAGCGCCAAGTTGCGAGGGAGCGTCCTACCGGAGATGTGGATGCCGTCAACAAGTGTGCTTGCCGCGCGTTCGATAGTAACTTGAGTGCTCTTTTTGATGCTAATGGATGGGGGGCAGGTAGTCCCTACGCTGGAGAAGCGTATTCTGAATCTCAAGCCGCTGAAATGCTTTCTGTGATGCGTCAGAAGATATCTAGTTTGAATAGAGAGATGGGAAAGGATTGTGATAAATGCGAAATGCCATGGGAATCTTTGATTGGAAAAGCTAAGGCCAGAGGGGTTCCATATATAGGGAATGGTATTTCGAGAGACGAGCCTTGAAGGTCGCCATAAAAATTTTTGCATTGCTATTTTTTTACTTTGTCTTGCTCTCGTTATTGGTTGGAGTCTCCATTCCATTGGTGACTGATTATCATTTTTCCAGCTGTCAAGCGAGCGTGCTAATGGTTTGTAGTATCAGTGCTGTTTTTTTAGAGTGGTGGTGGATTGCGCTCTTACCTCTGAGTCTAATTTTGGCCATGGCTACCTATTTTATATCGAAGCGATTCGGTCGGTAGTGGAAATTGATGATTTGGCACATTTGCCGTGATTAATTTTAGGAGGATGTGGTTGTTTCCTTTGGCCTATAACAAGAAAGAGCCGACGCTTCGCGTCGGCTCTTTCTTATGGCGTAAAAATAATCTGGCCTAATGATCAGAACTTGCCCCCAGCTCGCACCCCAAAATAGCTAGTAGTATCCCCAGTCCTCGTATCCACACTGCTGCGCCCGGTAAACCCAGCGCTGATGCCGTTCTCGTTGTAATTTAGCCCAACCTCCCCGGTCACACTATTCACTCCCTCCCGATCAAACCCCACAGTGCCGCGCGTATAGCCGCTGAGATTCTCAGAGAAGTTGCGGGTCAGCCCTAGGCTGACGTTGCCGTTCTGAAAGCCCTGCGCGGTGTTGAAGTTCGCCGTGCCGGCGAAGTCGAAGGCGTTGAGGTTGCCGAGGTCCAGGCTGCCCTTGACCGTCGCGCTGTAGTTGGGGGCGGCGGCGGTGCCGAAGGGGCCGGCGGTGGCGCTGAGGTCGAGGGTGTCGAAGCCGTTGTTGAAGCCGATGCTTCCGCTAATGGTCACGCCCGGCGGGGAGGTCAGGCCCATGCGTGCGTTCAAGGTGGCGTTGACGTCACCGGTGTAGCTCACGCCGAGGTTGACGCCGACATTGGCGATGTCGGTGTTGTCGATGTCGGCGGCGTTGAAGCCGTCGATGCTGAAGGTCGGCGAGAAGGCGTTGAATTCTTCGACGGCGGGCGTTGTGACCGCTGTCGTCGGCGCGGACAGTGCGATGTCGGCGTAGGTGGCGGTTGGAACGCCGCCGAGTGTCGCCGGCAGCGAGAAATCCAGGGCCGGCGTGTTAACGGTCATGGTGTTGAGTTGCGCGAGTGCGCTGACCGAGACGCTGAGGTCTACGGGCGCGGCCGTGACCGCGTCGATAGCGGGCGTAGCGGGGGCGTTGACGGCGGTGGCGCCGGCCAACCGCGCTTCGGTGGTTTCGGCGGCGGCCTGGCTCTGCTGCGCGGAGGCGGCGGAATTTTGCGAGGAGTTCTGCGAAGAGCCCGATACGCCGGAACTTGCGTCTGCCATGAGAGTGCTCCTTGATCCTTGGATACTGCCTTGGTTAGCGGTCCCCGGATGAAAGCGTTTTCAGCAGCCGCACCGTAACAACCCGATCCCGATGAATACACCTGGGGCGGACCCTAGTCTCTCGATGGCTGCGTAGGTGACTGATTAAGCGGGATTTTCACGGTCTTGCTCGTTTCATCGCTGTCTGTACGCGCTTGGACCGATAGTCGCCCAACGTCGAAATCGGAGGCGGCCATGCTAGTGTCCGGCGTGAACGATGCAGCGGCGAACGCAGTCAGCGCCCGAGTCGTCGCACAAGGACAAAGCGTCGGATGGCGGCGGACGACTGCCGATCGGCCAGCCGCGGCGCCGCGCCGGCCTTTTCTTTTGTTTCCCCAATCCGGCCTAATGCACGCGCCCGGACAACGAAACGCAAGCAAAGGGACAGCTGACGGTCGGCGGTGCGCCAGACCGGAACGACACATGGCCAAGGTACTCATACTGGGCCCCAGAGCCCCCGCCGCCTTGGAGTTGGCGCGACACTTCGATCGCGCGGCATGGACCGCTCACGTCGCCGACAGCGTGTCTTGCCGCTTGAGTGCGTGGTCGCGTTCGGTGAGGCGCGCGCATCGCTTGCCGCCGCCGCGTTCGCAACCGGCCGGGTTCGTCGCTGCGCTGTCGCGGATCGTCGCGGACGAGCGCATCGACCTGCTGGTGCCCACCTGCGAGGAGGTCTTCGCGCTTTCGCGTTACCGCAGCGCGCTGCCGCAGTCCTTGCGCGTGCTCGTGGACGATTTCGATAAGCTCAAGGCGCTGCACAGCAAACGGCGTTTCCTCGAACTGGCGCGGGATTGCGGCGCCAACGTTCCGGACAGTCTGGCTGTTGCGAATCTGCACGAAGCACGCAACTGGGCCGATGGGTGGCCGTTGGTGCTGAAACCGGAATATTCCCGCTTCGGCGTGCACGTGCGTCTGTATCCGCACGGCATGCCGAAGGACGCGCCGCCGCTGGGGCTCGCGCAGACCTGGATCGCACAGCGTTTCCATGTCGGCACCGAGCTGTGTTCGTACAGCATCGCCGATCGCGGCCGGCTGCTCGCGCACTGCGTGTATCGGCCGGCGTACCGGATCAGCCGCAGTTCCAGTTTCTATTTCGAACCGACGCCGAACACGACGATACGCCGCTTCGTCGAGCGCTTCGTGCGTCAGATCGATTTCACCGGGCAGATTTCCTTCGACTGGATCATCGGCGACGACGGCTCGGCGACGGTGCTGGAATGCAATCCGCGTGCGATCAGCGGCGTGCATCTGTTCGCGCCCGGCGATGGCTTGCCGGCGGCGTTGATGGGCGAGAGCACGGCGTGCATCGAGCCGAGCGCGCCGCGGCCGAAGATGTTGGCGGGCGTGATGCTCAGCGCCGGGTTCGCGCAGGCGCTCAGGCGCGGCAGCGTGAAACAGTGGTGGCACGACTATCGGCGCGCGGACGACGTCTTGTCGTTGCCCGGCGATCGCCTGCCGCCGCTCGGCGGGCTGGTGGATGTCGGCGCGTTTGCGCGGATCGCGCTCACGCGCGGCTGCAGTCTGCGCGAGGCGGCGACGTGGGACATCGAATGGGATGGCGAGGATCTTCCGGATCTATGAGCCCGGTGTCCGCGCACGATATCGACGACTTCAACGCGCGGGCGCGGGCGTTCCTGCAAGTGCACGCGCAAGCGGCGGCGCAGGACTTGGTCTCGAATCTGCGCACCCGGGTGGATCGTATCGGCAGCGGCGAGGCGCTGTTTCCGGTCACGATCAACGACGATGAACCGGACAACGCCTGGGTCTGCTCGCCGCGAACCACCTACGGCCGCTACGCGATCGAAGAGGCCGAACGCTATGCGCCAAAGATCGCGGCGCCGCTGCTGAGCGTCGTCGGTCGCGGCGTCGATGCCGGCCTGCGCGCGGCGCGAATCGATCACGCCGTCGCGATCAACAACTGGTGCTTATCGACCAATCTGTATCCGTCGCATTCGCAGGTGTCGGTTCCGCAATTGCTCGATGAGGCCCTGCAGCGCTGGCCAAGCCACGCGATCTGGCTGCGTTCGCTCAACGATGTCGATCACTGCGATTGGCTGGCCGAGTGCGAGCGCCTGGGCTTCGTGCTGATCCCGAGCCGTCAGGTGTATCTGTTCCGCGATGTGGCCGCGCTCGCGCGGCAACGGCATAACCTCAAGGTCGATCTCAAGCTGGCGGCGAAGCAAGCGCGCCGGGCCGGCGACGACGATATTGGCGAAGACGATTACGCGCGCATCGCCGGGTTGTACGGGCAGCTGTACATAAGCAAGTACTCGCGCTGCAACCCGCACTACACCGCCGAGTTCATGCGTCGATGGCATTGCGCGGGATTGCTGCAGTTCGACGGATTCCGCGGCGAAGAAGGCCAGTTGATCTGCATCGCGGGGCAGTTCCGCCAGGGCCGGACGCTGACCACGCCCATCGTCGGTTACGACACGGCGCTGCCGCAGCGTCTGGGCTTGTACCGGCTGTCGACCGCGATGACGTTCGAACATGCGATCCGCGATGGCTGCGACATCAACTTCAGCGCCGGCGCGGCCGGGTTCAAGCGCTTGCGCGGCGGGCGTCCCAGCATCGAGTACAGCGCGGTCTATGCGCGCCATCTGCCGGCCAGGACCCGAGAGACGTTGGCGTGGTTGTCGGCGCTGACCCGCCGGCTCGGGGTGCCGCTCATGCGAAGATTCGAGCTATGACGTCGCCACTTGCCTTCCATCGAGCGTTGGACATCCCGATGCGGCCAGACATCGCGCAAGCCGGTGGGCGAGCATGAGCGACTGGCATCCCTCGCATTACGCGCGCTGGTTCCCTGTCTTGTGCGCGAACCGGCTGGAGCGCGCGCCGGTAGCGGTGACGGTGCTCGATCGGCCGGTGGTGCTGGTCCGCGACGAAAGTGGCCGCGCGTTCGCTCTGGAAGATCGCTGCCCGCATCGGCATGCGCCGTTATCGGCCGGCGTCGCCACCGGCGGCGGCATCGCCTGTCCGTATCACGGCTGGCGGTTCGATTCGCAGGGGCGCTTGTGCGCGATTCCCGGCATGCCGCCGGAATGCGCCTTGCCGCAGGTGCGCGTGCGCGCGGTCGCGGTGCGCGAACACGATGGTTTGATCTGGCTGCGATTGGATGGGCGCGATGACGGCGAACTGCCGGCCATGGTGCTACGCAATCCCGCCGGCTCGCGTCGATTCCTCTGGCAGACGCAGTGGCGCGCGCATGTGATCGATGCGATCGAGAACTTTCTCGATCCGATGCATACGCACTGGATTCATCCCGGGTTGGTGCGGCGCGGCGGGGCGCGCGAGGCCATGACCGCGCACTTCGAATCGACCGATACCGGTTTCAGTGTGTCCTACCGAGGCCAGCCGCAACAATCCGGCCTGCTCTACCGCCTGTTCGAATCGCCGCGAGAAAGCGAGCGGGCTCTGTTCGATGCGCCAGGCAGCGCGCAGATCGAATACCGCTACCTCAACGGCGGCATCGTCCGCATCAGTCTGCATTTCACCCCGATCAGCGCCGAACAGACGGCGGTGTTCGCGACCTTGCATGTCGAGAACCGCTGGGCGCCGGCGTGGCTGGTGCGCGCGCTGGTGTGGCCGCTGCTCAAGCGCGTGAACGATCAGGACGCGCGCATGCTGGCCTTGCAGGCCGACAACCTGCGACGTTTTCCGCCAGTGCGCGGCGCATCGACCCAGCTCGATCTGGTGCGGCCGTGGGTCGAGACGTTCTGGATCACCGGCGCCGCGCCCGAAGACGCGCCGTCGCGAGAGGTGCGTCTGCTGCTGTGATCGCATGAAGCGCCGGCGCACAACGCCGGCGTTATCGCGTCTTCGCTGGAAAATACGATCGCCTTATCAGTCGCAGTGCGTGCGCCCGCAATCGCTCTTCGGTGCCGGCTCGACTTCCAACTGCATCACCGGGCCCGTCTCCCCGAGCTGGAAATCCGCCCAGCGCCGCGGCACCACGCGCAGTTGATTGGCGCGCATCGCCGGCGCGACTGCGCTGGCTTCGGTGTTGAGATAGCTGCTGCTGTTGCGGCCGATCTTGCTCCACACGCCTTCCTCGCGCGCGTAGACGAAGCAGACCGGGCCCCATTGCTTGGCGTTGCACAGCAGGTAGTCGGCCTGGCCGTCGCTGTCCAGGTCCGGCGTCATCAGCACGCATTCGGAATCGGCGTTGAGGCAGTCGGGCGTCGGCAGCTTGTCGCTGACCAGCGTTTGCAGCCACAGCGGATCGGGCGCGGCGACGCCGGCGGCGGGCTTGATATGGCGCAGCGCTTCGGCGGCGGTGCGCGCCTGCTGATCGCGTTTGTCGTCCTGGCGATATTCCCAGCTGTTCTTCATCGTCAGCAGGCGCTGGATCTGCGCGCGCTCCTTGGCGTCGAACAGCTTGCTGTCGCCGGCCAGCGCCTGCAGCGCCAGATAGCCGCGGCGGCCGCTGTCGAAGCGCAGATGGCTCAGGTCGAAGCGCTCGCGCTCGCTGCGGCCGTCGCGCAGGCGCGCGAGTTGATCGTTGACGCTCAACCGGTGCGGATCGAGCAGCCACGAGTTGGCCGCGACCGTCAGCGCCAGGATCACCAGCGACACGCCGACGTTGACGCGCTTGAGATCGTGCAGCCACCCGGCGCGCGGGCGCAGCGCCGCCACCGCGTAGCCCACGGCGTAAGCGCTGAGCACGACCGAGGCGAGCACGGCCCAGAAACGTTCCGCGGTCCAGCCGTACTGGCCGATGCGCAGGCTCAGCGCGTACAGGCCCAGGCCGGCGTAGATCGGCAAAATCAGCAGCGCCGCATCGACCACGTGGCGCAGCCAGCGCGGGTAGGGTGGCGCGTCGTCGCCGTCCTGGTAGACGGCGTTGACGAACAGCACCATCACCGCGATCAGGCTCATCAGGATCAAGGTCGCCGAGCGCGTGCGCCACAGTGCGTCCAGGCCGGTGAACGGCAGGCTGATCACGAACAACAGCGCGATCAGTGACACCAGCGGTAACAGACCCTTGAAGATCGCGAACAGAATCTGCCGCGCCACCTGCACTGGCCGCTGTTGGGTGCGGCCGACCAGCACGCCCAGGCCGACCATGAT
This sequence comes from Lysobacter gummosus, assembly GCF_001442805.1. NCBI lineage: Bacteria > Pseudomonadati > Pseudomonadota > Gammaproteobacteria > Lysobacterales > Lysobacteraceae > Lysobacter > Lysobacter gummosus. Next base: position 1,368,442 of record NZ_CP011131.1, read on the forward strand.
GCCGGTGGCCAGGTGGGCGAAGCTGCGGGTGGTGAACAGATCGGCGAAGAATTGAATGCCGATCAGCTTGAACAGCACCGCGCACAAGCCGAGCACGCCCCAGCAGATGCCGACGAACACGGCGGTGAGCAGCAAGGTCAGCGCGTTCTGCCAGCCGTGTTCGAACAAGGCGCTGTACGGTGCGCGCCAGCGGCCGTGGTCGAGCCGGCATTGCAGATAGGGCAGGGCGATGAACAAGGCGATCGCCAGCGTCGCTCCGAACGGCCACAGCACCGCGGCGGCCTTGATGTCGGGCGCGCCGGTCGCGCTCCAGCCGGCCCACAGCGCCAGCAGCAGGTAGATCGCGGCCACGCCGAGGGCGTTGGTCCAGAAACGGCGATCGTCCAGGCGCTGCACCGACAGCAGCATCAGCGTGGGCACGGACAACGCCATCACGTACCAATAGATTTCGAAGCCGGAGTCCGGGCGCGCGCCGATCCGGATCAGATACAGCGCCAAACCCTGCAGCAGAGCGATCAGGACGATGAAGGACTTGGTCGCGCGCGAGAGCGTGACGGCGGCGGTTGGCGAGGTGGACATGCGGTTCCTTTGCGATGGCCGGCGATCGCAGCGGCGCGGTGCGCGGCCGCGGGTTCGCGGGATAATCCGCGCAAGCTAGTGGGCTTGGGTGAGGGCGGTATGAAGCGGTTGTGGCGGCGCGGCGGCTGGATCGCGGATCAGCCGCCGCGCGCGATCAACCGCGTTTGCCGCGAACGGTTTTCTTCGCCACGGTTTTCTTCCTGGCCGTCGCGGTCTTGCTCGCCGCCGTCCGCGCCGGCGCCTTGGCGGCCTTGACGGGCGCGGGCTTGGCTGCGCCGCTCGCGCCGGATGCGTTCGGCGCGCTCTTCGCCAGGGCCTCGGCGCGGCGCCAGTACGGCTTGAGTTTGTCGATGCGCTGATACGCCGGGCAGCTTTCGCGATGCGCGCCGGGCAGATAGCTCAGGCTCATCAGGAATTCGTTCGTGATCTCGCCGCCGGTGAAGCGGAAGGTCTGCTTGAACAGTTTGATCCAGCCGGTCTTGTCGCGCGGCTTGCCGTCGAGCAGTTGATGCGCGTCGAGCCATTGCGCGAAGCCGCCGTGGCTGTCGCGCAGTTGCTGGACCACCTGGGCGTTGTGGATCGCCGCATCGACCTTGAGCCGGTTGCGGATGATGCCGGCATCTTCGAGCAGGCGCAGGCGATCGGCTTCGCCGTAACCGGCGACTGCATCGACATCGAAGCCGCTGTAGGCGCGGCGGAAGCCTTCGCGCTTGCGCAGGATGGTTTCCCAGCTCAGGCCGGCCTGGTTGATTTCCAGGATCAGGCGTTCGAACAGATCGGATTCGTCGCGCTGCGGAAAACCGTATTCGCGGTCGTGGTACTGGCCATGGATGGGATGGCCGGGGGCGATGTCGCAGTAACCGGACATGCGGTCCTCGTCTGGGGGGCGGTCGGGTCGATTGTGGGTGGCGTGGGAGCGGGAATCCAGGGCGTGGTGCGAATGCGGGAGGTCTTTCAACGACAATACTTTTGCGCGAGACCTTCTGTGGGAAAGCTTTTGTGGGACAAGACGCCGCGGCCCTGGCCGGGGCCGGCCCGATTCACCGTATCGGCACGGCCCGCGCCGACCCCGGACCTGCGGAGCCCTGCGCGTTTTCACGTCCCGCAGCCGCGCCCGGCACGCTAGAATGGCCTCATGCCCGTGATGCCCACGCCCCTCGCCAGTCAGGTCCTGATCGCGCTTCCCGCGCTGGCCGACACCAATTTTTCCCGCAGCGTCGCGCTGATTTGCCAGCACGACGACGACGGCGCGATGGGCATCGTGGTCAATCGCCCGTCCGAGTACACCCTGGGCGAGGTCTTCGGCCAGATGGGCGTGGACGGCGGCGATGAATCGCTGCGCGCCCAGATCGTATTGGCCGGCGGCCCGGTCCATCCCGAGCGCGGCTTCGTGCTGCACGACGGCGGCACCCGCTGGGATTCCACCCTGGTGATCGGCTCGGACCTGTACCTGACCACCTCGCGCGACATCCTGGAAGCCATGGCCAAGGGCGAGGGCCCGGACAACGCGATCGTCGCGCTGGGCTGCGCCGGCTGGGGTTCGGGACAGCTCGAACACGAGATCACCGAGAACGACTGGCTGACCGCGCCGGCCGATGCCGAGCTGCTGTTCGAACTGCCGCTGGACGTGCGCTGGCAGGCCGCGGCCGGACGCATCGGGGTGGATTTCGCCCACCTGGCCGATTACGCCGGACACGCATGAGCACCGGCGCCTCCGACGCAATCCGACGCGACGGCACCGTCCTCGGATTCGATGTCGGCGCGCGCCGGATCGGCGTCGCCGTCGGCAGCGCCTTCGGCCACGGGGCCCGCGCGCTGGCGGTGATCGACGTGCACGGCGCCGGCCCGGACTGGAACGCGATCGATCGCGTCTATAAAGAATGGCGTCCGGACGGCCTGATCGTCGGCGACCCGATGACCCTGGAAGGCGGTGACCAGCCCGCGCGCCTTCGCGCGCACGCCTTCGCCCGCCAGCTGCGCGCGCGCTACAAATTACCGGTGGTGCTGGTCGATGAGCGTTCCAGCTCGATCGAAGCCGCGCACCGTTTCGCCGCCGATCGCGCCGAAGGGCGCAAGCGCCGCCGCGACGCCGAAGCGTTGGACGCAGTGGCGGCGGCGGTGATCGTCGAGCGCTGGCTCGCCGCGCCCGACGACGCCACCGACATCGAACACATTTCGCATCCTTGAAGCACCGCACATCATGACTACCTTCGTTTCCGCCGACGGCGGTTCGCGTCACCTGTTGAGCTTGCGCGAAGCCTCGCGCGAATCGCTCGAAGCCTTGCTGATCCGCGCCCAGGCCTTCGCCGAAGGCCATTACGACAGCCGCGCGCTGGCCGGCACCGCGGTGTGCACCTTGTTTTTCGAGCCGTCCACGCGCACGCGCCTGAGCTTCCAGCTGGCCGCGCAGCAGCTCGGCGCGCATGTGCTGAACTTCGATGCCTCCACCTCATCGACCAGCAAGGGCGAGACCGCGCTGGATACTTTGAAGAACATCGAGGCGATGGGCGTGCGCGGTTTCGTGATCCGCCATCGCGAAGACGGCGCGGTGGCGGCGCTGGCGGCGCAGGCACGCGCCGGCACCTGCCTGGTCAATGCCGGCGACGGCCGCAGCGCCCATCCGACCCAGGGCCTGCTGGACATGCTGACGCTGCGCCAGGCCAAGGGCACGGATTTCTCGCGCTTGCGCGTGGCGATGATCGGCGACGTCAAGCACTCGCGCGTCGCGCGCTCGGACCTGCAGGCCTTGCGCGCGCTCGGTGCGGGCGAGATCCGCGTATGCGGCCCGGCCTCGCTGTTGCCCGACGACGGCACCCTGGACGGTTGCGTGGCGACGCAGGATTTCGACGCCGCGCTCGACGGCGTGGACGCGGTGATGATGCTGCGCCTGCAGCGCGAGCGCATGGAAGAAGGGCTGGTGGCGTCGCTGGACGACTATCACCGCGACTACGGCCTGACCGCTTCGCGGCTCAAGCGCGCGGCCGCCGACGCGGTGGTGATGCATCCCGGTCCGATGAATCGTGGCGTGGAAATCACGGATGAAGTCGCCGACGGCCCGCAATCGCTGATCCTGACCCAGGTCGCCAACGGCGTCGCCACGCGCATGGCGGTGCTGGAGATGCTGCTCAAGGGCTGATCGCGCGGGCGCGATTTTCTTACGGCCGCGCGGTTGTGCGGCCGATACGTTTTGGTTTATTCGGAATCACTCGACATGATCGTAAAAGACAGCAACGGCACCGTGCTCGCCGACGGCGACTCGGTTTTGCTCATCAAGGACCTGAAGGTGAAGGGCACGTCGGTGACGCTCAAGCGCGGCACGCTGTGCAAGAACATTCGCCTGACCGATGAGGAGGACGAGATCGAATGCAATGTCGATAAGGTCAAGGGGTTGGTGTTGCGGACGGAGTTTTTGAAGAAGGCTTGAGGGGGCGGGTAAAAGCAAATCCCCCTTAATCCCCCTTTTTCAAAGGGGGAAATCCTTCGGGACGTGCGTTAGGGCTTGGCGGGCGACTTCTTCGCTTTACCGACACGCGACCACCGCCCCTCGCTGCAGTTTCCCCCTATGAAAAAGGGGGATTAAGGGGGATTCGCTTTTAAGCTTTCCCCCAAGCGCCACATCACCGATGCTGCGCAAGCAACCAAGGCCACAACTCCTTGGTCGCATAAGCCGAATCCCAGGAGTTGTGATCGGCCTGCGGAAATTCGCTTGTACGGCAGCGCATCGACGTAGAGTTCGAACTGCACCGAAGCATGGGCGCCGCGCCGCCCTTCAGTGAATCAAAATCAGCGTCGCCAAACCAAGGAAGCTGAGGAAACCCATCACGTCGGTCAGGGTGGTCAGGACCACGCCGCCGGCCAGGGCCGGGTCGAAGCCCAGTCGCTTCAGCGTGACCGGCACCAGCACGCCGCCGGCCGCGGCGGTCAGCAGGTTGATGGTGAGCGCGGCGCCGATCACCAGCGACAGGCCGGGTTGGCGGAACCAGATCAGCACGATCAGGCCCAGGCCGACGCCGAGCACCAGGCCGTTGATCAACGCGACCGACAATTCCTTGCGCAGCAGCACGGCGACGTTGGAGGCGCCGATCTGGCCCAGGGCCAGACCGCGGATCATCAACGCCAGCACCTGAGTGCCGGCGTTGCCGCCCATGCCGGCGACGATCGGCATCAGCGCGGCCAGGGCGACCAGCTTGGCGATGCTGTCTTCGAACTGGCCGACCACGCTGGCGGCCAGGAACGCCGTGCACAGGTTGACGCTGAGCCAGATCAGCCGGCGCCGGAACGCGCGCCGTACCGGGCTGAACAAGTCTTCGTCTTCGTCCAGGCCGGCCGCGCTCAAGGCCTGGTGTTCGGCCTCTTCGCGGATGATATCGACCACGTCGTCGATGGTGATGCGGCCGAGCAGGATGTTGTTGTCGTCCACGACCGGGGCGCTGATCCAGTCGTGGTCGGAGAACTGGCGCGCGACTTCGCCGGCGGTTTCGCCGACGTCGATGGCCGGCTGTTCGTCGTCGATCAGTTTGTTGATCGCGGTGCCGGGCTCGTGCGTGAGCAACGCGGCCAGGGCGATGCGGCCCAGGTATTGATGGCGGCGGCTCACCACGTACAGATGATCGGTGTGTTCAGGCAGCTCGCCGCGCAGGCGCAGGTAGCGCAGGACCACATCGATGGTGGTGTCGGCGCGCACCGTCACCACGTCGGGATTCATCAGTCGGCCGGCGGTGTCTTCCGGATACGACAGCACTTGCTCGAGCCGTTCGCGGTTCTCGCGATCCATCGACTTGAGCACTTCGTCGATAACGGTGTCGGGCAGGTCTTCGACCAGATCGGCCAAGTCGTCGATATCGAGGTCTTCGACCGCGGCGACGATTTCGTCCGTGTCCATGTCCGCGAGCAGGCTTTCGCGCACTTCTTCGCCGACGTGGACCAGCACCTCGCCGTCGTCTTCCGGATCGACCAGGCCCCACACGATCACGCGCTTGCCCGGGGGCAAGGACTCCAGCAGGTTGCCGATCTCGGCCGGGGAGAGCGTGTTGACCAGCCGCCGCACCGGGCCCAGACGGCCGCTGTCGAGCGCGTCGGAAAGCAGGCGCAGCTGACGTGCGGTTTTGTCGTGGCGGACGGCTTCGGCCAATGCGGTACTTCCTGCAGGTGACGGACGCGGCCACGAAGCCGGCGAGGGTCGAACGATCGTGTCGGCATTATCGCCTGCACGACCAGCAAAGCCCAGTGACGACGCCGCCGGGTGGGGATGGGCGCCGTCCATGGCGAGTCGGGTGGAGCGGCCGCGCCGCGTGAGCCGTTCCGGGCCGGGATCGCGAGTGATGGATGCCGGGCAGATCCGTGCTGCCGGCAGGGCTTCGGCCAAGGAGGGTTTCCGCGCCGCTTCGCCGGCTCGGGCCCCTGTCTAGTCGCAACCGACCGATCGCGGTCGATCGACCGCACCTGATTCGAACCACTACATTAAGGACGATCCATGAAGAAGCTTCTCGCCGCCGCCCTCCTGTTGGGTGCGCCGATCCTCGCTACGGCCACCCCGTATGTGCCGCGTCCGTCTTATCTGGGCATGCACGAAGTCTACAACCCGTCGATCACCGACTACCTCTACACCACCCACTACCCGGAAGCCTACAACGCGATGTCCGCCGGCTACGGCGATCTGAAAAAGCCGTTCTATGTCGAACAGTATCCGCTGGCCCACACCATCGCGCTGCACCGCTACTGGAAAGGTTCGCCGAGCACCGAGCACGTCTACATCACTCCGGACCAGTACCCGCAGGATCTGATCAACGTCAACAGCGCCGGCTACACCTACGAGGGCATCGCCGGTTACCTCTATCCCAAGAGCCTGGTCGAGAATCAGGCGCCGCAACTGCTGGGCGCCATGAATCCGCTGTACCGCTTGGTCAAGTTCGACGGCACCAACAACGATCTGGTGCACAAGTTCACCGTGTCCGAAACCGAGAAGAACTCGCTGATGGCGCAGGGCTGGACGCTGGACCACATTGAAGGCTACGTGCCCAAGTGGACGGTGAACTCCCAGTTCATCGGCGGCTATCCGTACTTCCCCGGCGGTCACGTCATGGCGCGCCGGTGCGGGCCGGTCGCGACCTGCCCGGGCGGCGCTTCGTTCCGCAACGGCTACAACGGCTACAAGTTCGTCGGCTTCACCACCAAGCCGGCCGGCAAGACCACGCAGGTCATGAGCTTCGACCTGTTCACGCCGGACTACTTCAAGCCGGGCCAGATCGATCACATCGCCATCGGCCTGCACGGGCGCTGGAACATCAATCTAAGCGACATCGACAACACCACGGTGCCGGCCAACAACCATCACGCCCTGGGAATCATCATCGGCGCGTCCTCGTGCGGCATCAACGTGCGGGTGGAGGCGTTCTGGCCGACCGGCAACAATCTCTCGCCGTGCAACGGCCAGGGTAATCTGCTCAACAACCAGACCTACCGCTTCCAGATCTCGGTGAGCGACAGCGGCATGATCAGCTACACGGTCAAGAGCATCTCGCCGAGCGGCATGATCATCGCCCAGGTCGCCAGCGACGTGGTCGACGGCAACGGCCTGTTCACCGGCAAGAACTATGGTTTTCCGAGCAGCGAGACCGGTTACTTCATGGTCCCGGCGACGATGGACCAGGCCGATTACTCGGTCTACTTCAGCAATCTCAACGTGACCTGGCAATGATGCGGTAACGCCGGGGCGCAACGAAGAACGGGCCCGCGGGCCCGTTCTACCTGGCGTTGCGGATCGCGGCGCGGCGGATGGATGCCGGCCGTGTCCGGGATCAGGCCCGAAGCCAGGCCTCGATGCCCATGCGGTCCTTCGCCCGCAGCAGCGCCGGCGCGCGCTTGCGCAACGCTTCCAGATTCAAGCCGCGGATCGCCCGGCGCAGTTCCAGCAAGGTCGCCGGGTGCAGGCTGAATTCCTCCAGCCCCAGCGCCAGCAGCAGCGGCGCGAAGTTGGCGTCGCCGGCCATTTCGCCGCACACCGCGACCGGCTTGCCGCGCGATTTGGCCAGGCGGATCACGTCGCGGATCACCCGCAGCACCGCCGGATGCAGCGGCGTGTACAGATCGCTGAGCGCTTCGTTGTTGCGATCCACCGCCAGCAGGTACTGGACCAGATCGTTGGTGCCGATGGAGAGGAAATCGATCAGGCCGATGAAGCCGGGCAGGGCGATCGCCGCGGCCGGGACTTCGATCATCGCGCCCAGCGGCACGTGCTCGGCGATCTCGTGGCCCTGCTTGCGCAGGTCCGCGGCCACTTTCTTGAGCAGTGTGCGTACCGTGCGCACTTCCTCGGTCGAGCTGACCATCGGCACCAGCACCCGCACCGGACCGTAGCCCGACGCGCGCAGGATCGCGCGCAGCTGGGTCTCCAGCAGGCCTTCGCGCGCCAGCGACAGGCGCACGCCGCGCACGCCGAGCGCGGGGTTGGGTTCGTCGCGCAGCGCCAGACCGGTCTTGTCCGCCTTGTCCGCGCCCAGATCCAGGGTGCGGATGGTGACGGTGCGGCCGGTCATGCCGAGCACGACGTCGCGGTAGACGCGGAACTGTTCGTCTTCGTCCGGCAGTTCGTTGCGCTGCAGGAACAGGAATTCGGTGCGGTACAGGCCGACCCCGGCCGCGCCGAGCGCATGCGCCTCGGCCACGTCCTCGCGCGATTCGGCGTTGGCGTAGAGCTTGATGTCGATGCCGTCGAGCGTGCGCGTGGGCTCGCGGCGCAGGCGGTGCAGCTGCTTGCGTTCGCGCGCCAGCTCGCGGGTGCGGGCGCGGTGCGCGCGCAGGTCTTCGGCGTTGGGTTCGAGAATGACCGTGCCGGTGGCGCCATCGACCACCAGCGCGTCGCCGTCGTTGATCTTCAGCAGCGCCTGCGAGGCGCCGACGATCAGCGGCAGGTGCAGGCTGCGCGCCAGGATCGCGCTGTGCGACAGGGCGCTGCCGGCGGCGGTGACGATCGCCATCACGCCCTGCGCCTGCAACTGCGCCAGTTCGGCCGGGGCGACGTTGTCGGTGACGAGAATCTCGCCGGCCACGCCGGAGGTATCGTGATCGCGGCGGTGCAGCGCGGCGTGGATGCGGCCGATGACCTGGTCGATATCGTCCACGCGGCTGCGGAAATAGGCGTCGTCCATCGCCTCGAACACCGAGGCGATGCGGTCGCGCTGCAGGCGCAGGGCGTAGTCGGCGGCGTAGTGGCCGGTGCGGATCAGCTCGTCCAGGCCTTGCAGCAGCTCTGGATCGTCCAGCAACAACGTGTGCAGGTCGAGGAACTCGCCGACCTCGTGCGCCAGCGCGCCGTGCAGGCGGTCGCGCAAGGCGTGCATTTCGTTGCGCACGGTGTCGATGGCCGCGTGCAGACGCCCCAGCTCGCCTTCGACCTGCTCGTGGGTGATGCGCTCTTCGGCGACTTCCAGCGCATGCGGCAGCCGGACCCGGGCGCGGCCCAGCGCACTGCCTCGTGACGCGCCGTGACCTTGGAATTCCTGCCGCATCCGCGCCTCCGGCTCAGCTGTCTTCGTCGAAACGACGATCGAACAAGGCGGTCACCGCGTCGGCGGCGTTGGCCTCGTCTTCGCCGTCCACGCGCAGTTTGACCTGGGTGCCTTGGCCGGCGGCGAGCAGCATCACGCCCATGATGCTCTTGGCGTTGACCTCGCGGCCCTTGGCGGTGAGCGTGGCGTTGCTGCGAAAACCCGACAGCACCTGCACCAGCTTGGCGGTGGCGCGGGCGTGCAGGCCCAGTCGGTTGGAGACGGTCAGGTCGCGTTCGATCATGTCGGGGTCCTCAGGCAATGGTCAAACGCATCGAACTCGATACGGTTTGCGGTGATGCTGTGGCGATAGTGCCTTATTGCGGTTCGGATCATGCATTCAAGGGGCGTGCGGTGGTGGTATCGCGCAAACGTGGCCGGGCTCACGCATCGTCGAGGATGACGCCGTTGCGGGCGCCGGCCGCGGCGACCGCGGGCAATTGCTCCAGCGCCAATTCGGAATAGTTCATCACCCGCATCAGCATCGGCAGATTCAACGCCGATACGCGCCGCACCGGCGTGCCCAACTGGGCCACGCGCGCGGCGAGGTTGCTGGGCGATGCGCCGTACAGATCGGTGAGCACCAGCACGCCGTCGCCGTCGTCCACGCGGCGCAGGGCCGCGCTGGCGACCGGCAGCAGCTGATCGAGGTCCGCGTCGAACGGCACCTCCAGCGCTTCGGTGCGCAGCGGCAACGGGTTCAACAAACGGCCGGCGACAGCGACCAGCGCGCTGCCGATTCCGGAATGGGTGATGAGTAGGATACCGACGGACATGGCGACAACTTAACAGAGCACGGTGACGCGCCGAAAGCGTCCGGACGGTCGCTTGACGATTTCGGTCGCGGTGGGCGGAGCGCGGTTGGCGACGGGCCGAAGACAGGCGTGCCGCGAGCGCGTCGTCTCATGAGCGGCCGCAATCCTCGCTGCGCTGCGGCAAATGTTCGGTTTGCGCCGCGCCTGGCCGCGACCGTGCAGCGCAGCCGGTGGAGTTCGCGTGCGTTCGCCTGCGCGGGCGGTCACCCGGCCGGCCAGGGCCGAAAAAAGAACGGGCCGCGCGAGCGGCCCGTTCCGGTGCGAGCGGCGCGCCGGCTTACTGCTTCGGCGGCGTCTCGGTCTTGCCCTTGTCCGGCGGCGTGGTGGCGCTGTCGGCCGGCATCGGGTCGGACGGCGGGGTGTCGGTGGGCGGCGTATCGGCCGGCGGCGGCATGTCCGCCGGAGGTGTGGTGTCCGCCGGCGGCGGGGTGGTGTCGGCCGGAGCCGCGGGCGCCGGGCCGGCGCCGGCATCCGGCGGCGCGTCGGCGGGCTTGTTGCAGGCGCTGAGCAGGCCGGCGGCGAACAACGCGCTCAGCAGCAGGCCGAGGCGGTGCGGACGGGGAAGGGTGGTGGTCATGTCGATCCTTTGCTGATGGGTCAGCCAGTGGGGGAGCTATCGGGCCGGCGGGGCCGGCGATCGCGATCGTCCGGCCGGGCCGCGGCGAGGTTGGGTTATTTGTCGCCGACGCGCTTGTTCTGCCCGGCCTGATATTCCGACAGCGACAGCGAGCCGTCGCCGTCGAGGTCGTGGGTGGAGAAGTTCGCGGCCAGGCGCGCATCGAGCGCGGCCTCGTCGCGGCTGATCTTCTGATCGCCGTTGCTGTCGAGTTCGGTGAAGGTGGCCGGGCCGATAGCGTCGCTGGGCGGCGGCGTGCGCGCGTCGCGTCGCGGATCGTTGACCGGCGGTTCGGTGCGTTGCATCGGATCGGACGTCGGCATCGGATCGGCGGGACGCGACCCGGGCGGAGAACCGTTCTGCGCGAAGGCCGCCGACGCGGACAGACCGGTCAGCAAGGCGAGCAGCATCGGACTGAGGCTGCGGATCATGGGTTTCATGTCGCTGCTCCGTGGTTGCGGGAACGCCGGATCACGCTATCGGCGTAGTTCGAAACCTACGGTGCGGCGTGCAAGCATTTCGGCACGGAGATGGGAAAATTTCGTAAGCGGCGGCGATTCATGCGGCGATATGGTCACTGCCGATTCATGTCGAAGGTGATGGCAGAACGAATTCGACGTTGCACTCCCACATCAGCGCTGTTGCTGTTCCCCCCTTTGAAAAAGGGGGGAGGGGGGATTTAGCTTTTGCATCAAGCCAACGCAAAACCCGCCTCAATCCAACTCCCGATGATGCACCGCCACCTCATTCCACCCACGCAACCGCGCATGCTCGGCGAGCCGTTCGGCCAGATACACCGACCGATGCCGCCCGCCGGTGCAGCCGAAGGCGATCGTCGCGTAACTGCGCGTGCTGTCCGATTGCAGCCGCGGCAGCCAGGTGTCGAGGAACTGGCTGATCTGCTCGACATACAGCTTCACGTCGTCCTGCGCTTCCATGTAGTCGCGCACGCCGCCGTCGCGGCCCGACAGCGGACGCAGCGCCGGATTCCAGTGCGGATTGGGCAGCGCGCGCGCGTCGAAGACGAAGTCGGCATCGGCCGGCACGCCGCGGCGGTAGGCGAAGGACTCGAACAGCAACGACATGCCGGCCTCGCCGCCCAGGCCGAACTCGGTGATGACATGGCGGCGCAGCTGATGGACATTGAGCTCGCTGGTATCGACGATCGCATCGGCGATCTGGCGCAGCGGCTTGAGCACCTGGCGTTCGAGCGAAATCGCATCGGCCAGGGCCAGGCCGAACTGGCTCAGCGGATGGCGCCGGCGCGTGTCGGCATAACGCTTGAGCAACACCGAGTCGCTGGATTCGAAGAACACCAACTTCGGGTCCGCGCCGAGCGCGCCGACCGCCGACAGCCACTCGGGAATATTCGCCAGATCGCTGTGGCGGTTGCGCACGTCGATGCCGACCGCGAGCTTGGTCGGCATGCCGTCCTCGGCCTTGATCACGTTCTGCACGAACTGCGGCAGCAACTCGGCCGGCAGGTTATCGACGCAGTAGAAACCCAGGTCTTCGAAGGTATTGAGCGCCACCGATTTGCCCGAGCCGGACATGCCGCTGACGATGACCAGGGTGAACATGCTCGCTTCCGGCGCGGCTTCGGCGCCGGAACGCGCTTCGTTGGCCGCTTCGGGATTGGGATGGGATTCGATGCCGCTCACGATTCGCCGCGCTCCAGGAAGTTGCTGTGCCGGGCGATGAAGGCCGCGGCCGGGTCCAGGCCTTTCATGCGCAGGCTGTGCAGGCGCGTGGCCGCTTCGGTGAGCACCGCCAGGTTGCGGCCGGGCATGACCGGCAGGGTGATCATCGGCACGTCCAGATCGAGCACGCGGCGCAGGCCGGTGTCGCCGGTCAGGCGCTCGATGCCGGCCGGCTTGGGCTCGCTCATGGGCTTGGTCAGGTGCACGATCAGGCGCAGGTATTTGTTGTTCTTGACCGCGGTGTCGCCGAACATCTGGCGGATGTTGAGTACGCCCAGGCCGCGCACTTCCAGCAGGTCCTGGAGCATGTCCGGGCAGGTGCCGTCGAGCACGTCGGGTGCGATCTGGGTGAATTCGGGCGCGTCGTCGGCGACCAGCCGATGCCCGCGCGTCACCAGTTCCAGCGCGAGTTCGCTTTTGCCCGAGCCCGATTCGCCGGTGATCAGCACGCCGATCGAATAGATTTCCATGAACACGCCGTGCAGCGTGATCTGCGGCGCCAGCGCACGCGCCAGGTGGTATTGCAGGTGATTGAGCAACTCGTGGCCGCGTCGCGGCGACACCCACAGCGGCGTATCGGTTTCCTCCGCGGCGATGCGCAGGTCTTCCGGGCAGGGCTGGTCCTTGCTGATGACCAGGGCCAGCGGCCGGAACTGGATGATCTTTTCGATGGTTTCCCAGCGCAGCCGCGAGTCCAGGCCGTCGAGCCAGGTCAGCTCCTCGGTGCCGAGGATCTGCACTTTGTTCGGATAGATCGCGTTGAGGTAGCCGGCCAGCGAGGGCCGGCGGGCGACGGTATTGACCGCCTCGACCAGCCGCCCGTCGCCGCGTTGGCCGGCCAGCCAGCGCAGGGCGAGCCGCTCGCGCTGCTGTTCGAACAGTTCGCCTGCACGGATGCTTTTGCTCATGCGGGGAAGTTTACGAGTAAAGCGATGACGGCGCCTGCGTGGGCTGGGGTGGGGCTGTGAAGGGGGCCGCGCGGTTGGCGCGAATGCGACCGCAGCCCTTCGAAAAATTGCCCCCTTTGAAAAAGGGGGGCGAGCGCCCGGCGCCGGTGCGTTTCAGGTCAACGATCGGGGAGCGGGGGATTTGCTTTTGCTTTTGGGCAGGGCAAAAGCAAATCCCCCCTGGCCCCCCTTTTTCAAAGGGAGGAATCGGTAGGCGGGGTTCGGTAGGGCGGGGCGTTACGCGGCTATAGCCGGCGACAACTTACGCCGCGCTGCGCCGGCAATGATCGAGCAGGCGATAACTCAACTCCGCCACATTCGGCGCAGAGCGCAATCGCTCGCGAAAACCGGCGTCGGCGAAGCGCTCGGCGAGCTCGGCGAGCAGCTGCAGATGCTGTTGAACGTGATGCTCGGGCACCGCCATCGCCAGCACCAGATCCACCGGCTGGCCGTCGGAAGCGCCGAAATCCACCGGCTGCGCCAGCCGCAGGAATACGCCGCGGCTGCTTTCGAACAAGGGCGAGCGGCCATGCGGAATCGCGACCCCGTAGCCGATCGCGGTGCTGGCGAGTTTCTCGCGTTCCTGCAAGCCGGCGCTGAGCGCGGCGGTGACCAGCGGGCTGCCTTCGGACAGCATGCGCGCGGCGGTTTCGAGCACCGCGTTGCGATCGCCGGGTTCTACCAGGATCGCAACGCGCTCCGCGCTCAACAGTTCGTAAAGCGGCATGACGGCGTTGTAGGTGGCTTGCGGTACGTGGCTGGCGCGGAGTTTACGCTATGGGCTCAGGTGAGTTCGCCGTTGCGGGCGAGGCTCTCGCCGCGGTGGTGGTCCACTTGCTTGCTCTTGTGCTTCATCAGCAACCGGTCGAGCTTGTCCGCGAGCAGGTCGATGGCGGCGTACATGTCGATCGCGGCGGCATCGCAGTGCAGGGTGCGGCCGGCGATGAGGATGGTGGCTTCGGCTCGATGGTCGGGCTTGTCGAGACTGAGCTGGGTTCGCACGTCGAAGGGATGGTCGTAGTGTCGTTGCAGACGGGCCAGCTTGGTTTCAACGTAGTCGCGCAGAGCTGCGGTGACTTCGAGCTGCTGGCCGTGGGTTTCGATACGCATCGGGGACCTCCTTCACGTCGCGGGTGAATGCAGAAACGTGTTCCGCCCGGTCTTGCCGGACCGAAACGGAACCGGGTGACGCCCTGGCCGGAGCCAGGAAGTCCAGCATCTCACGCTGAGTCTGCGGCGCAAGGGCCCGACTTGGTCCTTTGGTAGTAGCCGCGCTGGAAGGTCTTGATACGGCTGAGTTTTTTGCGCGATGTAAAAGTTTTGCAATGTGATTCGCGGCAAAAGGCATAAGCCACGGGGTTGGCGGAAGCGGGGCACGCTGAGCGTGGAAATGTCTGGGCAAGCGCCTGTTGCGCCGCTGAGGAAAGGGGAGCGATGGCGCGGTGGCTCGATGCGGCGCGGGCCCTCATCCGCCCCTTCGGGGCACCTTCTCCCGCAGGCGGGAGAAGGGAACGCCGGAGGGGAAAGGGGATCGGGGCCAGGGCAACAAGCCCTCAAGCCATGCGCACGCGATCCTGAGACGAGGGGATGCTCATCGCCTCGCGATATTTGGCGACGGTGCGGCGCGCGACCGGCACGCCGGTGGCTTTCAAGGTCTCGGCCAGGCGCGCGTCGGACAGGGGCTTGCGCGGGTTTTCCGCTTCGATCAGGCGCCGGATCATGGCCTGGATCGCGGTGCTGGACGCTTCGCCGCCCGAGCCAGTATCGATACCCGAGGCGAAGAACGCCCGCAGCGGCACGGTGCCGCGCGGGGTGCGCGCGTACTTGCGCGCGATCGCCCGCGAGACGGTGGATTCGTGCAATCCGACTTCGTTCGCGACTTCACGCAAGGTCAGCGGGCGCAAGGCGCTGTCGCCGAATTCCAGGAACGCGGCCTGCTGCTTGAGCAGGCAGCGCGCGACTTTCAGCAAGGTGTCGCCGCGTGCTTCCAGGCTCTTGAGCAACCAGCGCGCTTCCTGCAGATGCCCGCGCAAATAGCTGGCGTCGGAGGCGCTGGCGTGGCGGATCATGCCTTCGTAGCCGCGATGGATGGAAATGCGCGGCCGCATCGTTTCCGACAAGGCCACGCGCCACAGGCCGCGCTGGCGCCAGATCACGACATCGGGAGTGACGTAGGTGTCGGTGGAGATCGCGCCCATCTGCGCGCCCGGGCGCGGATCGAGCGAGCGCAGCAACTGCACCGCGATATCGACCTCGGCGACCTCCAGCTTGAATTCGGAAGCCAGCCCGGCCGCGCCCACGCGCGGCAGCCGTTCCAGCGGGCCGGCGCAGATCTGCAGCGCCAGCGCCTTGCCCGGCGTGTCGTCGGGCAGGGTGCTCAATTGCAGGCTCAGGCATTCGCCGAGCGAGCGCGCGCCGGTGCCGACCGGGTCGAAACGCTGGACCTGATGCAGCACCGTCAGCACTTCGTCTTCGCCGACGGTGAGTTCCGGGGCGAGCGAATCGGCGATGGCCTGCAGCGGCTCGCGCAGGTAACCGTCGTCGTCGATGGCTTCGATCAGGGCCACGCCGATGCTGCGGTCGCGCAACGACAGCGGGCTCAGGTGCAGCTGCCACAGCAGGTGATCGAGCAGGGTTTCGGCCTCGGCGACCTGTTCGGCCGCGGGCGAGTCTTCGTCGTTGTCGGACGGGCCGACCCGGTCGTACCAAGTCTCGCCGTCGTCCATCGTCCATTCCGGCTCGGGCGTGGGCGCGTCGCTGCCGGGGCCGGGGCCTTCGCCGTGGTCGGCGTCTTCGCTGGCCGAGGCCGAGGTCGGCGGCGGACGGATTTCGTCCTCGCTGCCCGGCGCGGACGGCTCGGTCCAGTCCAGCAGCGGGTTGCTCTCTACCGCGCTCGCCAGTTCAGCTTCCAGTTCCACAGCCGACAGCTGCAGCAGGCGGATCGCCTGCCGCAATTGCGGCGTCATTACGAGCTGTTGTCCGAGAGAGGCTTGGAGGCGGGGCTTCATGTTCGATGGCTGACGCGACCTGAAAGGCAACGACCTGAAATGTCAGTCGGCCGAGTCGTGCATCGCGGGCGTCTTTCACGCCCGGCAACCGGAAGGTTACAGACGGAAGGTTTCGCCCAGGTAGACGCGACGGACATCGGGATTGGCCAGCAGCGCGTCCGGAGCCCCCTGCGCGAGCACGCCGCCGTCGTTCAGGATATACGCCCGATCGCAAATGCCCAAGGTTTCGCGAACGTTATGGTCCGTGATGAGGACGCCGATCCCGCGATTCTTGAGATGGCGCACGATTCGCTGGATTTCGCCGACCGAAATGGGGTCGACACCGGCGAAAGGCTCGTCCAGCAGCATCAGGCGCGGGCGGGCGGCCAGGGCGCGCGCGATTTCCACGCGGCGGCGCTCGCCGCCGGACAGGCTGGCGCCGAGCTGGTCGGCGACGTGGGTCACCTGCAATTCGTCCATCAGGCTGGCCAGTTCGCGCTCGATGCCGCGGCGGTCGAGGTCGTCGCGCAGCTCCAGCACCAGGCGCAGATTGTCGGCCACGCT
Source organism: Lysobacter gummosus (assembly GCF_001442805.1). Classification (NCBI taxonomy): domain Bacteria; kingdom Pseudomonadati; phylum Pseudomonadota; class Gammaproteobacteria; order Lysobacterales; family Lysobacteraceae; genus Lysobacter; species Lysobacter gummosus. The sequence goes on from NZ_CP011131.1 coordinate 1,385,196, forward strand.
GAGCTTGCGGAACACGGACGGTTCCTGCGGCAGGTAGCCGACGCCGTACTTGGCGCGCGCGTACATCGGCTCGGCGGTGATGTCCTTGCCGTCGAGCACGATGGTGCCGGCGTCGGCCGGGACCAGGCCGACGATCATGTAGAAGCAGGTGGTCTTGCCGGCGCCGTTGGGGCCGAGCAGGCCGACCACTTCGCCCGCGTCCAGGGTCAGGCCGAAATCGCGCACGACCTCGCGCTGGCGGTAGGCCTTGCGCAGGCCTTGGGCGACCAGCATCAGCCGCCTCCCTTGGGCGCAGGCTTGGTCGGGCTCGGCTTGTTAGCCGGCGGTGCCGGTTTGTCCTGGGTTTTGGGGGGCATGCGTATGCTCACACGGCTGCCCACGCCGCCGCTGTCGACCTGGCCGGTCTTGGTGTTGTAGACGATGCGCCCGCTGGTAATGGTTTGACCGGCGTTGTCCACGAAGGCATTACCCGTGAGTGTCACGGTGTCCTTGGGCATGTCGTAATCGATCTTGTTGGCGCGACCGTTGAACGGTTTACCGTCGTCGAGTTCCTGTTTCAGGGTGACTTGCGAACCGGTCAGCGTGACGAAACTGATGTCGCCGTTGCTGCGCTTGATATCGGCCTTGGCGGCGTTGATCACCAAGGTGCCCTGGACGATCTTGACATTGCCGGTCAATACGCAGGGGCCGGCATCGTTGCTTACCTGGCAGCTGCTCTGGTCGGCATCGGCATCCAGCGGCTGATTGCGGTCGGACGAACGGGCCTGAACGCCCACGGCCGGCGCCATCAGCAGCGCGGCCAGGCACAGGGCCGGCAAATGATTAGCGGGCTTTCGCTTCATAGCGCGCCTTGACGTTGGATTTGAGGATCACGTTCTTGGTCTCGAGGTCGGCCTCAAGGCCCAGACCGCTCAGTATAGTGCCCGGCTGGACCATGTTGACCGCGACGGCCGAGGTGGCCTTGTTCGAGTCCGGGAACACGTTCAGCTCTTCGGTGGCGATCTTGATCGGCTTGCCTTCGGCGTTGGTGCTGTCGGCCTTGACCTGTCCGCGCAGCCGCACTTCATCGGCCTCGGCGCTGACCCAGCCGCGCTGCGAGCGCACTTCCCAGGCGCCGCCCTGGCTGCCGGGCTTGGGTGGAATCAGGAACAAGGGCGTGGTGATGTCCATGGTCTTGATGTTGGGATCGCGGGTCAGCGTGGGTGCGCGCAGGGTGAACGATTCCTTGCCGGTCTTGTCGAGCACGACCACTTCGAAATCGTTGAGCACGTAGTCGGGCTGCACGTTGGCCTTGCCGGCCAGCGGCTTGTCGCGCTGCGACCACAGCGCCCAGCCGCTGAGCGCGGCGGCGGTGAGCAGGATCAGGGTGAACCATCCGCGCCAGCTCATCCCAGCGCTCCGTGCAAGATGTCTTCGGCATGGCCTTGCGCGCCCAGCAGCAGATCGCACAGCTCGCGCGCCGCGCCTTCGCCGCCGCGCGCATGGGTGCGCCAGTGCACGCGCTCGCGCACCCAGGCGTGCGCGTTGGCCGGCGCGACCGCCAGGCCGACGTGCGGCAGGATGCGCAGATCGGCGAGGTCGTCGCCCATGAACGCCACTTGCTCCAGGGTCAGGCCCAAGCCTTCCGCGATCAGCTTGACGCAGACCAGCTTGTCTTTGACATCGCCGTGCGAGGTCGCGCCGAGCTCGGCGGCGCGATGCGCGGCGATGGCGCCGCCGCGCGCGGTGACGAAATGCACGGCGATCCCGGCCTTGCGCAACAGCGACAGGCCCTGGCCGTCCTGGACGTGGAAGCTTTTGTATTCGCGCCCGTTGCTGTCGAAAGTCAGCCGGCCATCGGTCAGCGTGCCATCCACGTCGAAGCAGGCCAGCCGAATGCGGGCGGCGCGTTCGCGGATGTCGGCGGGGTAGTCGTTGAGGTGGCTATAAGGCACGGGATTGGGGATTTGGGATTCGGGATTGGTGCAAGCGGAAGCGGGGTGGAATCGTCGAGTCCGCCTTTGCGAATCACGAATCCCAAATCCCCAATCCCGGCCGTTAAACCACTCGGGCCCGCAACAAGTCGTGAATGTTGAGCGCGCCGACCACGCGTCGTTCAGTATCCACGACCAGCAAGCCGCTGATCTTGTGAGTTTCCATGAGCTGCGCGGCCTCCACCGCCAGCGCGTCGGCGCCGATGGTCTTCGGCGAACGCGTCATCACTTCCTTGATCCGGGTCGAACGCAGGTCCACGCCGGGATCGTCGAGGGTGCGGCGCAAGTCGCCGTCGGTGTACAGACCGATCAGGCGCTGGTCGTCGTCGACCACCGCGGTCATGCCCAGGCGCTTGTGGCTCATCTCCACCAGCGCTTCGCTGACGGTGGCTTGCGCGGACACGCGCGGCACTTCTTCGCCGGCGTGCATGATGTCGGTGATGTGCAGCAGCAGCCGGCGGCCGAGCGCGCCGGCCGGATGCGAGCGGGCGAAGTCGTCGGCGGTGAAGCCGCGCGCTTCCAGCAACGCGACGGCGAGCGCATCGCCCATCGCCAGCGAGGCGGTGGTGCTGGAGGTCGGCGCCAACGCCAGCGGGCAGGCCTCGGCCGGGACGCTGACGTCCAGGTGCACGTCCGATTCGCGCGCCAGGGTGGATTGCGGGCGCCCGGTCATGGCGATCACCGCGTTGCCCTGGCGCTTGAGCACCGGCAGCAGCATCAGCACTTCGTCGCTTTCGCCCGAGTAGGACAGGGCCAGGACCACGTCGGCGTCGGTGATCATGCCCAGGTCGCCGTGGCCGGCCTCGCCGGGATGGACATAGAACGAGGGCGTGCCGGTGGAGGCCAGGGTCGCCGCGATCTTGCGCGCGATGTGCCCGGACTTGCCCATTCCGGTGCAAACCACGCGGCCATGGGCGCCCAGGATCAGCTTGCAGGCCGCGGTGAAGTCGCCGTCGATGCGCTCGGCCACCGCGGCCAGGGCCTGGGCCTCGATTTCGAACACGCGCCGGCCGCTCTCGGCCAGCCCGGTTTCGGCGCGGCCGACGAGCAAGGCATTGGGGTCGCTGGCGGGGACGGGTCGGGTCATGGGGAGGCCGGTCATAGAGGTGCCGTGTCGAAGGTCGCCATTTCGAACCGAAGGGCTTTCCGCTAGGCTAATCCGCCAATTCTAAGCGGTTCGTCCGCCCAGCGCCGTTCCGGCCGGCACATCCGCGCCGTATGGCCATCCGCATTCAGCCGGCCTCGGGCCCGCGCAGCCAGGCTGCGCCGACCCGGTCGCCGCTTTTTCCCCTTCGGCCCGTCCCCGGGCCGTACCGTCCAGAGGCTCTGAGTTGAACGCCGAAACCATCCGCACCCTGATCGAACAAGGCCTGCCCGGCGCGCAAGCGCAGGTGCGAGGCGACGACGGCGTCCATTTCGAGGCCACCGTCGTGGCCGAGGCGTTCCGCGGCAAGCTGCCGCTGGCCCGTCACCGCCTGGTCTATGCGACCTTGGGCGAGCGCATGGGCGGCGAGATCCACGCTCTGGCGCTGAAGACGATGACGCCGGAAGAGGCCCAATTCGGCAAGTCGTAAGCGCCGAGGGCGGGGGCCGACTTCACCGTCGCCTCACCCACGCGCCGCGGCGGGCTTTTACCATTGCCGCTTACGGCATTCCGCTCCTCCCATCTCATTCCCGGCTCCCCAATGCAAAAAATCGTGGTCGAAGGCGGCCAGCCGCTCAACGGCGAAGTCAAGATTTCCGGCGCCAAGAACGCTGTCCTGCCGATCCTGTGCGCGACCTTGCTGGCCGACGCGCCGGTGACGATCCGCAACGTGCCGCGCCTGCACGACGTGCTGACCACCGCCAAGCTGCTGGGCGAGCTTGGTGCGGGCGTGAGCAGCGAAGGGGCGACGATCACGGTCGATCCGACCACGGTCAACAGCCACGTCGCGCCGTACGAGCTGGTCAAGACCATGCGCGCCTCGGTGCTGGTACTGGGGCCGCTGCTGGCCAAGTACGGCCAGGCCGAGGTCTCGCTGCCGGGCGGTTGCGCGATCGGTTCGCGACCGGTCGATCAGCACATCAAGGGGCTGCAGGCGCTGGGCGCTGAGATCACGGTCGAGAACGGCTACATCAAGGCGCAGCGTAACGGCCGCCTGAAGGGCGCGCGCTTCGTCTTCGACGTGGTGACGGTGACCGGCACCGAGAACGTGCTGATGGCCGCGGTTCTGGCCGAAGGCACCAGCGTGCTGGAAAACGCGGCGATGGAGCCGGAAGTCGTCGATCTGGCCGATTGCCTCAACGCCCTGGGCGCCAACATCGAGCACGCCGGCAGCGGCCGGATCGTGGTCCACGGTGTGGAAAAACTGCACGGCGGCAGCCACGACGTCCTGCCCGACCGCATCGAAACCGGCACCTTCCTGGTCGCCGCGGCGATGACCGGAGGCCGCGTGACGATCACCGGCAGCCGCGCCGACACCCTGGATTCGGTGCTCGACAAGCTGCGCGACGCGGGCGCGAAGATCGAGGTCGATGGCGACCGCATTACCCTGGACATGGGCGGCCGCCGCGCGCGCGCGGTGGATCTGGTGACCGCGCCGTACCCGGCGTTCCCGACCGACATGCAGGCGCAGTTCATGGCGCTCAACTGCATCGCCGAAGGCGCGGGCGTGATCAACGAGACCATCTTCGAAAACCGCTTCATGCACGTCAACGAACTGCTGCGCCTGGGCGCGGACATTCGCGTGGACGGCCACACCGCGGTGGTGCGCGGCGTCGCCAAGCTCAGCGGCGCGCCGGTGATGGCGACGGATCTGCGCGCTTCGGCGTCGTTGATCCTGGCCGGACTGGTGGCGCAGGGCGAGACCACGATCGATCGCATTTATCACCTCGACCGCGGCTACGAGAACATCGAAGAGAAGTTGTCGAAGCTTGGGGCGAAGATTTCTCGGGTTGGGTGAGGCAACGCCGCGGCGGGCTACGCGCTTGACGAATGCTTTCCCTCTCCCGCTTGCGGGAGAGGGTTAGGGTGAGGGCGCTTTTGCTTCTCGCTTTTGTTGTCGAAGGCGCCAAGCAAAGGCATTCGCGCCTGCGGCGCTCATCCCCTCACCCCAGCCCTCTCCCGCAAGCGGGAGAGGGGGACAAGCGCCGTAGCGATGAACGCCGGATGCGTCAAAGAAAAAGCCCCGCATCCGCGGGGCTTTTTCGTCTGGCCGATACTGCGATCCAACCAGTCAGATGGTTACGCCATCGCCCGCCTCAACGCACCGCCTGCACCCGCAGATCGATCGCATCGTTGCCGTTCTCGCGCTGCAGAATCCGCGCCGGCACCGGCATGCCCGGCACCACCCAGGCGATGGTTTCCTTGTCGCCGTTCTTGCTCGACACCTTGGTCGCCTGTTGCGACTTGCCGCCGATGGTGATCGCTTCCTTGCCCACCACGGTGTAGGTCAGCTGCTTGGTGCGGCCGTCTTCGACCATGCGGTAGCTCATCGGTTTGCCGGCGTTGGCGTCGCGCACCAGCGCCAGGTTGATCAGCAGCGCGTCCAGATCGCCGGACTGCAGCTTGATCGGGCCGGCGCGGTCGGGCTTGACGTCGCCGCTCCAGGTCGCCACGCCGCGCGACCAGTCGTAGCTGGCGTTCTTGGTCTTCTTCTTGGTCAGCACTTTGCTGGAATCGCTGCCGCTGAGCGGACGCAGTTGGCCGCCGTTTTCGTCGAAGGTGGTGCTCTGCTGCAGTTCCGCCAGCGGGCTGGAGATCGACAGGTTGTACTTCCAGCGGTTGCCGTCGGCCTGGGCCAGGCTCATGCGGCCGGCGCCCTGGATGCCCATGTAGCTGGCCTGATAGTCGGCGCTGAACGGCTTGACCGCCGCGGCCGGGGCGCTGGCCGCGGCCAGGGCGAAGGCCAGGGCGGCGAAGCGAATCTTGGTGGACAGGTGGGTCGTCATTGTTCGTTGACTCCTTTGTATTCGACCAGACGTAAATCGTAGGTGTCCTGGCCATCTTCGCGCTGCAGGATGCGCACGGGGGTGGGAACGCCATCGACCACCCAGATCGAGGTTTCCTCGTTGCCGCTCTGCACGCGGTTGACGCGCATCGCGTTGAAGCTCATGTCGTCTACCTTGACGCCTTCCAGCTCCTGGGCCACCAGGTATTGATGGGGGCGCAAACGCCCGGAATCCACGAAGCGATAGTTCAAGGTCTTGCCGGGCTGGGCGTCGCGGACCACCGCCAGGTTGATCAGCAGGCCGCTCATGTCGCCGTCCTCCAGCGCGATGGGCTTGCGCCGGTGCTCCTTGATGTCGCCGCTCCATTGCGCGGCGTGCTTGCTCCAGTCGTAGGTGCCGGTGATGGTGCGCTTGGAGAACAGCACCTTGCGTACCATCGTCTGGCTCAACGGCCGGTAAGTGTCGCCGACCAAGTCGAACAGCGTGCTCTGCTGCGCGGCCGCGCCGGTGAAGCCCATCATGCCGTGCTCGGCGCGGATGTCGAGGTCGATGCGCCAATGGCCGGATTCGGACTTGACCTGCATGGTCGCATCGCCCAGCGCCTTGCCGCCGTTGAAGACCTGGTAATTGGCCACGAACGGTTCCAGCGCGAGCGCGCTGCCGGGGGCGGCCACGCCGGTCAGGGCGGCCAGGAACAGGGGCAGGAGGGACTTCATGACGCGGGTAAGTCCTGGGGCGTGCAGCGCGAGGGGAGAGTGCGTGCCCGGGCCGCGCGTTGCCGCCGCGGGCGCGGCGTTCACACCGCGCTGCCGTTGCCCGGGTCGGTCAATCGGCCGGCGAAATCTAAACGCAGCGGCGTAAATAGCGGATGACCGTCCAGGCTCACGGTTGCGCCGTGTTCAGCCAGCCGGCCGAGGGTCGCCAGTCTCATTACCGCCAGCAATAAGGGGTGTTCCACGCTGAGGACACGTTCGGCAAGCAAGTCGGCTGTATCGCCGCTGTGGATCGGCACCACGGCCTGCGCGATCAACGCGCCCGCGTCGAGTTCCGGGATCACGAAATGCACGCTGGCGCCGTGTTCTTGCTCGCCTTCCTCGATGGCTCGCGCATGGGTGCGCAGGCCGCGGAACTTGGGCAGCAGCGAGGGGTGGATGTTGATGGTGCGGCCGCGGAAGCGCTGGACGAAGGCGTCGCCGAGGATGCGCAGGTAGCCCGCGCACAGCACCCAGTCCGGGCGCGAGGCGGCGACCGCGTCGGCGAGTTCGGCGTCGAAGGCCTCGCGGCTGGGGAAGCGTTTGGCCTCGGCCGACCAGCGCAGCGCCTCGGGGACGCGTTGCAGCGCGACCGCGCCGGGCTTGTCGGAGTAGACCCCGACGATCTCGCCGGCCAGCGTGCCGGCGGCGATGGCGTCGATGACGGCCTGCAGGTTGCTGCCGCGGCCCGATGCGAGGACGGCGATGCGGGGGAGCGGTTGGGGCATTGCAGGCTGCGCGGTGGGTGCGGAGCGGCATTTTAGGCGATCCGGCGGCATTGGGCGGGGCGGCCCTTACCCCGGCCCACCCCGGCCCGAACGCGTAGCGTTCGGGCGTTCGGTGCCGCGCGAGCCAATGGCTCGCAAGCACGGCCCCTGACCCCGCAAGTGGGAGAGGGGTTCAAGAGCCGCTTTTTGCTCCCTCTCCCGCTTGCGGGAGAGGGCCGGGGTGAGGGGCGCGAATCCGCAAGAACTCAGAATTTCGCATCCACCGAAACAAACCACTGCCGCGGCGCGCCTGTCAGCAAGGTCTGGAACGTCCCCTGCGGATCGGTGTCGCGAAAGCCGTTGCTGCCCAAGGTGGCGATATAAGTCTTGTCCAGCAGGTTGTAGACGTTCAGCCCAACCCGCAGCGACTTGATCTGTCCCACGTCCTTGCGCTGCCAGCTCACTCCCGCGTCCCACAGCCAGAACGCGTCGGTGCCGGCGTCGTTGGTGTAGGTGTAGTAACGCTTGCCGGTGTACTTGCCGCCCAGGCGCAGTTCGAAATCGCCGGCGCCGTAGCTGATCTCGGTGGCGAACAACTGCTTGGGCGTATCCACCACCTGCTTGCCGCGCACCTGCACCAGCTTGCCGCTGCTGAGGTAATTCGAGCGGTACTGCGAATCGTTGTAGGCATAGCTGGTGAGCCAGCGCAGGTGTTCGGTCGGCGTCCACACGAAGGCGAATTCGCCGCCGAGCGTGCGCACCTTGCCGACGTTGGCGAACTGGTTCGGACAGCTGACCACGCCGGGGCAGGGCACGATCACCAACTGGCGGTTATCGAAGTTGACCCCGTACAAGGTGGTGGACAGCTGATAGCGATCGTCGCCGTAACGCCAGCCCAGTTCCAGGGTCTTGGACTCCTCCGGCTTGGCGCTGGCGCGGCTGAGGTCGAAGGACGCCTGGGTCAGCGACCACGCGCCGTTGACGCCGGGACGGAACGCCGCCTGGTTTTCCGCGTAGTTGGCGAACACGTCGCTTTGCTCGTTCAACTTCCACGACAGGCCGAGCTGCGGCAGGAAATTGTCGCGCGTGCTCAGGCGTCCGCCGGCGCGGCCGGGAACCACCACGGTGCCGTCGGTGACCACGTCCTGGCCCTTGAAACCGGCGTTGATGGTCAGGCGTTCGTCGAGCAAACGCATCGTGTCCTGCAGGAACCACTGCCGCGTGCGGGTATCGAAACGCTGGCGGAACAGGCGCTGGGCGAACTCGCTCGGATCGAAGAAGCGCTGATCGTCGATGGGCCCGGCGATATTGACGAAGCTGCGGCCGGCGCCGTGCACGCTGTCTTCGAACCAGAAGCCGCCTTCCAGCGTGTGCTGGTCCAGGGTGTAGGCCAGACGCGCGTTCAAGCCGCTGCGTTCGATGTCGTAGCTGGTGATGCGCAGCGCCATCGGGATCGTCGGCGAGCTGATGTAGGGCGTGAACCAGTGGCCCTGGCCTTCGTTGCGATGGTAGTAGGCGGTGGCGTTCAGGCGCAGCTGGTCGTTGAGATCGAACTCGCCCGACACGCTGGCCAGATCGTCGTTGCGCATGCCGCGCGCGAGGTAATACGCATCGTCCTTGGTTTTCATGCAACCGCTGAACTGGCCCTTGGCGGCGGCGAGCGCGCGCTGCCAGTCGGGTGCGTAGTTGTCCCAGTCGTAGCCGCAGCGGCGGATCAGGTCGAGCGACATGTCCTGATCATCGGTCTCATTGCGGCGCGAAGTGGACAGCCACGCGGCGACGCGGCCGCGATCCCACTGATAGACCGCCTTGCCGTTGAACTGTTGCTGCTCCTGCACGCCGGCGCCTTTCCAGCGATCGGCTTGACTGTGCATGCCCGAGACGTAGGCGCTGAAGCCGCCGTGATCGCCGGTGTCCACGCGCACGAAGCTGCGCAAGGTGGCGTTGTCGCCGTAGGCGAGGTTGACGCGCGCGCCGAATTCGCTTTCCGGGTCGGACGAATGCAGCAACAACGCGCCGCCCAGATTGCTGGTGGAGGGAATGCGCAACGCGCCGGAGCCTTGCGCGAGTTCGAGCTGCGCGATGTTCTCCGGCAGGATCGCGCGATTGGGCGACAGGCCGTTGTTGTTCGCGTAGCTGTTGTCGCCCAGAGGCAGATCGTCGAGCGTGTAGCCCAGTTGGTTCTGGGCGAAACCGCGGATGGCGATGCGGTTGGACCACTCGTAGCTGCCCCACGGATCGGAGGAGACGAAGTGCACGCCGGGCAGTTTCTCCAGCACCTTGACCGGATTGGTGCCCAGCGCGCTGGCCTGCAGCTCGACCTTGCCGATGTGCTGGACCTGGCGCACCTCGCGATGGCCGATCACCGAGATCGTATCCAGGGTCGCTGCGGTTTCCAGCGGCGCGCCACCGGCGACGACCGCGGCGGTGCTGGCGTTGCGCACGCCGGCGTCGGCGGGCGTGGACGGGGTTTGTGCCTGACAGACCAGGGGCAGCACGGCGAGCAGCGCCAGCGCCAGGGGAGTGCGGGTCGGGGTTTTCATGCGGTTCTCGAGGAATGCGCGCCACGGCTGCGGCGTCTGGCGGCATTACAGCGAGGCGATATGAAGGCCCGTACGCGCGGGACGGACTGCGCGGCGTACCTGTCTAGTCGGTCGTGATGGGCGGCGCGTTCAGTTTGTGGCGTGGGTTTCGAAAAGGGTGTTTTCTGCTGTGGCCGCCCTTAAATTTTCCCCCTTTGAAAAAGGGGGGCGAGCGCCCGGCGCGAGTGAGTTTCGAAGGGAATGATTGGAGCGCGGGGGATTTGCTTTTGCGTGCGCAACAGCAACAGCAACAGCAACAGCAAATCCCCCCTACCCCCCCCTTTTTCAAAGGGGGGAACTGCTGGCGATGGGTGGGAGAGAGGCGCGGAGTGGTTTGTCAGTAGCGTTGCTTGCCGCCTACCCACACCGCCTCGATCTGCGGCAAGCCGCGCGACACCCGCACGCGCAGCAGATCCGCGCGCAGGCCCGGAGCGATCTCGCCGCGATCGCGATAACCCACCGCCCGCGCCGGCGTGCGCGTAACCATAGCGACCGCGCGCGCCAGGCCGATCGATTCCCACTCGCCCAACTGGAACGCCGCCATCAGCAAACTGCCGGGCACGTAATCCGACGACAACACGTCGAGCACGCCCGCGCGCGCCAGATCGCTGGCGGCGACGTTGCCGCTGTGCGAACCGCCGCGAACCAGATTCGGCGCGCCCGCCAGCACTTGCAGACCGGCTGCATGCGCGGCGTTGGCGGTGGCCAGGTTGACCGGGAATTCGGCGATGCACGCGCCGGCTTCGACCGCTTCGGCGATGTGGTTCAGATCCGAATCGTCGTGGCTGGCCAGCGGCAGGCCGAGATCGCGCGCCATGGCCAGCACCACGCGGCGATGGGCATCGGCATGACGCCGCTGCAATTGCTGCAGATGCTGCACGCGCGCCTGGAACTGCTCGTGATCGCGGGCGTTGCCGTGGCGCGCGCTGTAGCCGCGATACAGCTCCAGATCGTGGAATTGCCGCTGCCCGGGCGTGTGATCCATCAACGACATCAGCCGCAGCCCGGTCGTGCGCAACAGCGGTTGCAGCCGCGCCGGCAGATCCGGGCAGGGCAGTTCGCAGCGCAGATGCACGGCGTGCTCGACCCGCAGGCCGCCGTCTTCGCGCGCTTCGGCCAGCGCCGTCAACAACGCCTGAGGATCGACCGCTTCCTCGGCGTCCTCTTCGCCTACCGAGATGGCGTTGAGCGCGGTGGTGATGCCGGCGGCCAGCAGCTGCGCATCGTGCGCGCGCAGCGCGGCGGCGGCCGGCCAGTGCGCGCCGGGGCGCGGCAGCAGGTGTTTTTCCAGATTGTCGGTGTGCAGCTCGACCAGGCCGGGCAGCAGGTAATCGCCTTCGCAATCCAGCGCGGCCGGCGAGTGGCTGCGGCCCTGGCCGATCTGTCGGATCAGGCCGTCGGCGATCAGCACATGCCCGGCGATCACCGCCTCGGGCAGGATCAGTCGTGCGTTGTCGAGCAACAGTTCGGTCATCTGCCTAAACGGGAAGCGGCACGGCGGCGGGTTCTGTCACGGCCATGCAACGCCGACGCGTTCTCATGGCCGCTGATGCCGAGCCCGACCTGTCTAGTCAAACAGGCGCAGATGGAGGTTGTATGACATCCACCCAGCGAGCCGTCGTAGCCAGCGACTCCGCCGACACGGCCGCCGCGCTGTTCGCGCCGGACGAAAACCCGCATCGCGAGGGCGACGCCGCCGCGGGCGATCACCCCGCCCAGCGCGATGCCGCGCTGCCGCTGTGGCAACAGATCGAGGCCTCGTTGCTGAAGGACATCCGCGCCGGCAACCTGAGCGAAGGCGACAAACTGCCGTCGGCGTTCGATCTGGCCAAGCGCTTCGGCGTCAACCGCCACACCGTGCGCCGCGCCATCGAAGCCCTGGAAGAACGCGGCTTCCTGCGCACCGAAACCGGCCGCGGCAGCTTCGTGCAGGAGCATCCTTATCACTATCCGATCGGCCGCCGCACCCGCTTCGGCAAGGCCATGCACGACCTCAACGTGGAAAGCCGCTATCGCCTGATCGAAGCGGGCATCCAGACGCCGCCGCGCCAGGTCTCGCGCTCGCTGGGGCTGATCTCGGGCGAACGCGTGCACCGCATCGTCTATTCCAGCGAAGTCGAAGGCCGCACCGTCGACCACAGCGAGGCCTGGTTTCCGGCCTCGCGTTTCCCCGGCCTGGACCGTGTATTCGCCGAACAATTGTCGGTGACCCGCACCCTGGCCGAATTCGGCGTACGCGATTATCTGCGCAAGCACACCTCGGTGATGGCGCGCCTGCCCGGCGCCGAAGTCGCGCGCGTGCTCGGCCAGTCCACGCGCCGGCCGGTGTTGTGCGTGCACTCGCTCAACGTCGATACCCAGGGCGTGCCGGTGCAGTTCGGCGTGACTTCCTTCGCCGGCGACTGGGTGCAGCTGATGGTGATGACCGATTCGTGACATGAACTTGCCAGGCCCTGGCGGTTGCGCGGTTTGAGTCACGCCAGTGGCTGGCGATGCGTCCTAGCCTGCGGGCTCCTTTCACCGCAGGAGCACCGCATGCCGCGTTCCCGATTGCATTGTTCCAGTATCGCTGCTTCCATCCTTCTGGCGCTGGCCTGCGCCGCGCCGGCCATGGCCAAGACGCCGAAGGTGTTGTTCATCGGCACCGACGGGTTTCGCGGCGACGTGTACGGCACCACGCCCACGCCGAACCTCGACGCCCTGGTCGCCGACGGTTATCTCGGCCGCGAAGGACTCACCGCCGACACCGCCATCAGCGGCACCGGGTGGTCGTCGCTGTTCACCGGCGTGGAGCGCGACAAGCACGGCGTCTACGACAACAGCTTCAAGGGCAAGAATTACGCTGCATGGCCCGACGTGCTGAGCCGCGTCGAAGCGGTCGCGCCGGGCAAGCGCACCGCCGCGGCCTTGTCGTGGTCGCCGCTGGCTACCGAGATTCCGTGGAAGGCCGACACGGTCTACAACGCCGGCAGCGACGCAAACGTGCTGAGCAAGGGGCTGGAACTGCTCGGCGAGGCGGCCGGTCCGGATGTGCTGCTGCTGGATTTCAATCAACCCGATGAAGCCGGCCACGCCGGCGCGTACTTCAACCGCGACGCCAGCGGCTATACCGCAGCGATCCGCGGCATCGACGGCTACATCGGCCAGCTCACGGCCAAGCTGCGCGCGCGTGCGAACTACGCCAACGAAGACTGGCTGATCATCGTCGGCACCGATCACGGCGGCTCGATCCATCACGGCCACAACACGCCGGAAGACCGCAAGGCGCTGATCGCCTTCAGCGGCGAATCCGTGCCCAAGCTCGGCCTGGAGCCGCTGCGTCTGGCGCCGCGCCAGGTCGATGTCGCGCCGAGCATCCTCGCCCATCTGGGCCTGGCGGTGCCGGCCGGTCTCGACGGCCGGCCGATGCACAAGCCCGCGCGCGAAGCCGCGCCGGCGTTCGGCGTGAATCTGCTTGCCAACGCCGATGCCGAATATTCGCAAGGCCGCATCGATCGCGCCTACGACAGCGACGTGCCGGGCTGGCGCAAGGGCAACGGCGGACAAGTGGTGAACTACGCGCAGTACGCGTGGTTGCCGGCGCGGCCCAGCGGCGGCGGCGCGAATCTGCTGATCGGTCGCGATACCTCGCGCAGCAATACTCTGAGCCAGCGTGTGGACTTGCGCGGGCTGAACCTCAGCGACGGCGCGGCGACGTTCAAGTTCAACGCCGATCTGGGCGCATCCAGCGGCCATCGCGCGCGGGTGTTCCTGCGCTTCTACGATCTGCGCGGACTGGCCAGCTTCAGCGCCGCCGGCATCGGCCACGTGTTCCGCGGCAGCGACTACTATCGCTACGACATCGCCGCCGACCGCGTCGCCAGCGGTTATCCGCAATCCATCGCCGCCAACTGGCCGGGGCTGGAGAAATTCGCCGGCGGCGCGCGCGATATCGACGCGGCTTTCGAAGCCGGCAACGGCAAGGTGTACTTCTTCAAGGACGCGCAGTACCTGCGCTACGACCTGGCCGCGCGCCGCGCCGACCCGGGCTATCCCGCGGCGATCGCCGGCAGCTGGCCGGGCCTGGAGAAATTCGCCGGCGGCGCGCGCGACATCGAAGCGACGTTCTTCTTCAGCCGCAGCAAGCTGTATTTCTTCAAGGGCGATCAGTACATCCGCTACAACCTCGATAGCGATCGCGCCGACAGCTATTACCCCGGCTATCTGTCCGACGCCACCTGGCCGGGCAGCGGCTACTGGCCGGCGAACTGGTCGGGCGCGCTGAACTTCGCCAACAGCAAGTCGTACGTCTTCAAGCCCGGCGAGTATCTGCGTTACGACCGCGTGCTCGATCGCGCCGACGCCGGTTATCCGGCGGCGATCAGCGCCTCCAGCTGGCCGGGCCTGCAAGCGCTCTACACCGGCAGCGCGTTCGAACTCGCGCCCGCCGGCGGCAACGGCGCCTTGCAGACCTACGCGTTGCAGGGCCGCGTCCCGGCCGACGCGCAATGGGCCGAAGTGGAAATCCGCTTCGAGCACGGCAACGCCACCGGCGATGCGTTCGCGGACAAGCTGGGTCTGACGATCGAGCGCTGAGCCGACCCTGCCGGACCGGCGCGAGCCGGTCCGGCGGTGGCCCGGCCAGCGGGCCCGAGCCACCGCGATTGCGATGGCGGCCCGCCGTTACTGTGACGCAGCGCGTGAAGTCGCCCCGCGGCGGCGATCGCGCCCCGCCGCTCAGCTTCCGCTTCCAGCCCGAATCGGCAAAGCTGCCGGCTGCGGCGGCACGGGGGCGAGCGTGGGCACGGACAGGGCGATGCGGTGGGTGTGGATGTGGGCGGCGTTGATCGCGCCGTCGGTGGCGCTGGCACAGACCGCACAGGGCAATGAGGCGGGCGCGGCGACGTGCTTGGAACAGGCGGTGGTGCTGCCCGATCCGGCCGAATGCCTGCGCCGTTACCGGCGCGAGCCCGACGGTGACATGCCGGCGACGCTGACGGCGTTGTACGAGCGCAGCGTCGAGCTGCAGAACAAAGGCGAATTCGCCGCCGCCGCGGCGGTGCTCGATTGCGCCGAGTCGGCCGCCGGCGCGCATCCGGCCGCGGCGATCGAACACGAGTTGCTGCGTCGCCGCGGCGTGCTCGATTACCGGCGCGAATGCCCGGCGCAGGCGCTGGAAAAATTCAAGCGCGCGCTGAAGCTGGCCGAGCGCAACGAGGACCGCCCGGCGCAATCCAAGACCTGGAACAACATCGGTTCGGCGCTGCGCCGGCTCGGTGATTACCGCGGCGCGCTGCAGGCGCTGATGACCAGCCTGGAGCTGCAGCGCGGCCTGCCGCAGGCCGAGGCCGGCAAGACCTTGAACAACATCGCCGACATCTATCGCGACCTGGGCGAGAACGCCAACGCGATCCGTCACTACGATCAGGCCCGCGCCGAATTCCTGCGCGACGGCAACAAGGCCGAGGCCGGCCACGTGCTGTCGAGCCTGGGCGTGCTGGCGCTGAACAACGGCGAGCTGCAGCGCGGGGAAAGCCTGCTGACCCAGGCGCGCGACGAGCTGATCCAGGCCGGCGACAAGAAATACCTGATGCGCACCTACAGCGAACTCGGCCGCGCCGCGATCGAACGCGGCGATGTGGCCGCAGCCAAGCGCTGGACCGACAGCGGCCTGGCGATCGCGGCGCAAGACGCCAAGACCATCGTGCCGGCGCCGCTGCAATTGCAGGCCGCGCGCGGCGACCGCCTGCGCGGCCAGGCGCGCGCCGCTCAGCAGCGCATGAGCCAGGCCTTGAACGCATTGGCGGTGCAGGACAGCGATCGTCCGGACCTGCTGGCGGAACTGGCGCGCGACTTCGAAGCGCTGGGCGAATGGCCGCAGGCGATGGCCGCGCTGCGTGAATCCGAGGACGCCGCGCGCGCGCTGCGCGAGGCGCGTTACGACCGCGAGATGAAGTGGATGCAACTGCGTTTCGAAACCGCCGAACGCGACCGCACCATCGCCGCGCTGGCGACGCAGAACCAGGTGCGCGCGCTGAGCCTGAAGCAGCGCACGCTGGCGTTGTGGCTGACGGTGGTATCGGCGCTGGCGGCCTTGCTGGGGCTGACGGTGTTCTTCCTGCGCCGGCAGCATCGCGCGCGCGTGGCCGAAGCGGCGCGTCAGGCGCGCTTGGCGGAGGAGGTCGATTACTACCGCCGCGCCGCCGCCGAACTCGGCGTCGATCGCGCGCGCCTGCAGGCCGCGCTCGACAGCCGCGACGACGCGGTGCTGGTGCTCGATGCCGGCGGCCAGGTGCTGGCGGCCAACCGCAGCGCCGGCGAATTGCTGCAACCCTCGCAAGCCGCACCGCTGGCCGGACGCGCGTTCGGCGAACTGCTGGACGAACCCGACGCCCTGCGTTTCGCCCAGGCGCTGGAGCATCTGGACGAATCCTCCGCGCCGCAGGGCTTCGATTTCAGACTCGGCGCGCAGGCCGAACCCCTGCGCGCGCAGCTCAGCGAAAGCGGGCAGGGCGAAGGCCTGATCGTGCTGGGGCTGAAATCCTCCGCCGCGCACGATGGCGCGACGACCGCGGGCGAAAACGCCGGAGCCGATCCGTTGGGCGTGGAAGCGCCGGCGATGGCCGACGAAGAACTACGTTTGTCGTTCCGCCGCGCGCTGGTGGAACTGATGCTGGCGGTGGTCGAAGCCTGGGAACGCAGCACCGGCCAGGGCCGACTGGAACTGGCGGAAAAGAGCCGGATCTGGCGCGTCACCGTCGACGACGGCCGTCTGCGCGCACGGGCGATGGAGCGTTACCTGAGCCTGTCCAAGCTGCCGCGCCAACCGCGCTGGCGCGACGTGCTGCGCTCGGGCTACTACGTCCTGGCCGAATGCGCGCTGGAGGAGCCGGTGCGCGACGAACTCCAGCGCCACGTCGATGCGGTGCTGGCCTATACACGACGCCACGCGCTGGTGTGAGCCCAGGCTGCCCCCGCAGGCGGGCGGCACACCGGCGCGTGGCGGCGCGGGGTTACTCAGTGACCGCCGGCGACGGCCGACGGCTTGATCGGCGTATCGCTGGGAAGCTTGCAGTAGACGCAGCGGCCGACCAGATTCTGCGCACCGCGGCCGCTGAAGCTGTAGCCGCTGTGGTGGTACTGCACATCGTTGTAGACCGACGGCGAGATCACCTGCGGCGTGCTGCCGGGCGACTTGTCCTGGCAGTAGTTGGCGATCATCAAGGTCGCGATCGCCCAATGGTCATCGACGATGCCGCAACTGGTCGGCGTGCACATGCCGCCGCTGCCGCTGTGCAGCGCCTCGAACTGGGTCAGCTGGGTCGGGGTGAAGCTGAACGAGCCCGCGTCGATCACCTGCGCGCCCGGATCCAGACAGGCCGCGTCGTTGTCGTGAGCCGAAGTGGCGGTGCTGGCCACAAGCGCCGCGCACAGCGCCAGCGTCGCAAATAAGGTTTTCATTATCGCCCCCTGTAGGCGAGTGATCAGGAGCGCCCAGCCTACGAACCCGCTCGGCGGCGCGTCCAAACAAATAGCGGGCACAAAGTGGGAACGTTTCCGGATGAACTTGCGTGCGGACACGATCGGATTGTGATCGCGTTTGCGCTATGGGCCAGTGTGCCGTCGCATGGTGCTGGAAATCTTCCCATTTCGTCCCGGTTCGGTCCCACATCCTTCCTCGCAAAACGGCGCCGCGCAGCGGTAAATAAAGACGTCGCTGAAGCGCGGACATCGACCCGATCCGGACACGATCGAACGATGTTGCGCCGGCCAAGGAAGGCGAACACGTCATCGGTTTCCGTCGCGATCCGCTCCGGAAGGAACGCTCCCGGAAGGAGCGGGGCACGGCGGCTCATCGGATCGCGCCCCGGGCCGCACCGGGGCGCGGTTCGCTGAGGTCGGCTAGGGAAGGCCCGGGTCCCGGGAACGGACCCGGCAACATCCGCCGCGCATGCGGCGGGTGCGAAACCATCGGGTTCGGCGCGCGATCGCGTCGTCCGCGGCTCCATCGCGAGCCTCACGGGCGGACCGCGCGAATGCGCCGGACCGGTTGGGCATAGGGATATGCAGCCCGCCCCGTATCGGCACGGATGCCGCTGCGGTCGGTCATGCGGCGCTTGCAGCGCGGCGTTGGCGGGTGCGGTCAGTCCGACGGGGGAGCCAGCGGGCTGGACGCCGCGGGCTATGGCGTATCAGGACGCCATAGCCCGCGATTGGATTGGCGAGGCATATCGCACTGCATGTTCGGATGGACGACGGCGCAAGGCCGTCGCGCGCGATCGCGTCGGCGAATCCCGGACTGCTTCGAATTCCGACTCCGGTCACTTATTACTTTTCGTTGCGCTCGATGTGCGCAGCGCGTCGTCGCGTGTCCGCCGCATTCGCCGCGCGTGCATCGCGCCTGTGACGCAGTTCGCGCTCGGCTTCGCGTACGCCGCGAATGTACCCGCCGCGACCCGCGCAGGCCCGATTCGATCCCGACTCCTTCCTCGTAAATCGCCGCGACGCGTCGGTAAATGATCGATGTCGGCGGCGCTCTTCTATCGCATCGACGCTTCGCACATCGCCCCGCGCATGTCGCCGAAGTCGCCCAAAAGCGCCGCGGACCATACACGACTCAGGTTCGAGTCCTTTCACTCCATTCACTCCAAGGAATCGCAACGCAATGGATATCAAGCATTCGATCGCCAAGCATGGAACGCGCATGGGCCGCTGGATCGGCGTGGCGCTGTTGGCCGGAGCCTGCGCGCCCGCGCTGGCCGGCAACCCGATGGACACGGTCGGCGCGGAACACAACGCATATCTGGGCTGCCTGGTCGCGCAGAGCGACAACGGCACGCGCAAGGGCAGCTTGCTGGAAGACGTGGTGGATCTGTGCGGCTACCGTCCGGAAGGTTCGCGCGAGGAATTCATCGCCACCTACGCCCCGTACATGCCGACCCAGCGCGACCTGCGCTTCGGCGAGCGCGTCGCGCCGTTCCGCAAGTATTTCGATACGCGCGAAGCCGCGTTCCTGGATCGCATCGATCGCGCCTTGTCCACCGACGCGCAATCGGCGGCCGAGATCGACGCGCAGCTGGCCAAGATCGAAAACGAAGCGATCGTCCAGCTCGACCCGAAGAGCCAGGGCGGCCAGGCCGTGCTCGCCGGCCTGAGCACCGCGCGCCATTCGCTGGAATTCTGGAACAAGCGCTATGACGTCGAAGCCGACGCCGGTCAGGTCCAGCACGCCCGGCGCAAGTGGTGGCAGGTCGTGCTGCAGGTCATCACCGTGGTCGGCGCCGACGTGGGTTGCGCGGTCGGCGTGAGCGCGATCCCGGGCGGCGCGGTCGCGGCCGGTGCCGCGTCGGCCGCATGTTCGGGCGGCGTCGAAGAGCTGTGGGGCAATTGATCGACGCATCGATCCGCACGATGCGGACATCGGCCCGATCATGAGCCGATAGTCGTGCAACGTCTCCGCGCCGGCAGGAATGGTCGGCGCGGAGATTTTTGCGTCGTGTTGTTGCGGTCTCGAATTTTTCAGGCCGCCGACCGGCGCACCGCACCGTAGCGGCCATCGACGATTTCTTCCGCCAGCCCGAAGCTCAAGGTCATGCCCAGTCCGCCGCCGCCAATGGCGTTGACGATGGTCACGCCCGGCGCCGGCTCGGCGACGAATTCGCTGCTGCCGTCGGTGAGCTTGGGATAGATGCCGTGCCAGGTCTGGATCACGCGCGGATCGGGCAGGCGCAGGAACCGGCCCAGGTAATCCAGCACCTTGGCGTTGATGCTGTGCTCGTCGAACGGGTCGTGCGTATGCGCGTAGGCGTGCGAGTCGCCGATGGTGATTTCGCCGCGGCCGTTCTGCGCCGCCATCACGTGGATGCCCAGTTCGATCAGTTCGCCGAACTGTTCCTGATAGCGCGCGCGCAGCGGCGCCACGTCGGCGGCCTGCTGGAAGCCGGCGTAATGCACCAGCGACAAGCCGCCGCACAGCGCCGAGCCCAGGCGGAAACCGTCCGGCTGCGCCGCCAGCCGCATCATCTGCAGCTTGCAGCGGGTCAGCGGCGCCGCCGCATACACCTGCGGATACAACTGTTCGAAGTCAGGGCCGTTGCACACGAACACCCGGTCGGCCTCGAAGCGGCGCGCGCCCGAATGCGCGCGTCCGCTTTCCACCGCGGTCACCGGCGTGCGCCAATGAAATTCCACGCCGTAGCGTTCGTGCAGATAGCCCGGCAGCGCAGCCAGGGCCTGGCGCGGATCGACGATCATCTCGTCGCGGTTGAACAGCGCGCCGCGCAGGTTCTCGCCGACCAGCGCCGGCGAGATCGCCAGCGCCGCGTCGCGATCGAGCAGCGAACACGGACGCAGCGAACGGTTGGAGGCCGCGTATTGTTCCAGCACCTCCCATTCGTCTTGCTCGTAGGCCATGTGCAGCGAGCCGCAGGGGTCGTGCCAGAGCTTGGCGCCGTCGATAACTTCTTGCCAGATCGCGCGCGAACGCAGGGCGCGCTCGTAGGCGGCACCGTTGGTCACGCCGATCGGCCAGATCATGCCGAAGTTGCGCACCGAAGCGCCGACCGCGCGGTCGTAGCGTTCCAGGACGGTGACGCGGTGGCCGCGCACGGCGAGCGCGCGGGCGATGGACAGGCCGACGATGCCGGCGCCGATGACGAGAGCGGATTCGGATTTCATGGACGATGCGTTGGCGAAAGTTCAGATGGGCGCGAGCGTCGGCGCGCTGGAGCGGCGCGTCGCGCGATGATGGAAATATACCGCCGACAGCAGCAGGCAGGCGCCGCCGAGCGCGGCCAGGGCCAGCACGGTCTGGGCGAAGAATTGCGTCCACGACAGCTGCAGGCCGGAGAATTCCTTCGTCAGCAGCACCGCGACGCTGCCCAGATAGCCGAAGGCATCCGACAGATACATCAGGAAACCGACGTTGCCGGCGACGCGGAAGGTCGCGATCAATCGTTCGTAGAACACGCAGTTGAACGGCACATAGGCCAGGTACAGGCCGAATCCGACCAACGCCAGCCACCACAGCGGCGGCAACGTGCCGGACTGGAACGCGAGCGTGCTGACACCGGCGACGGCGAGGCCGGCGAACATCAGCCCGTGCAGCGCCATCAGGCCGCGCAGGTTGTCGCGGAACCACGTCAGCCCAGCGGTCAACGCGAGCACCGCCAAGGCGATGGGCGTCTCGATCAACGCGAACACGCCCGCATTGCCGCCGTAGCCCAGATCGTTGAACAGCTCGGCCTCGAAGTTGTCGCGAAAGTCGCGCACCACGGTCAGCGCCACGTAGCACAGGATCATCAGCGCCAATCCCGGCAGGAACCGGCGCACGAAGGCGCGCCGCTCGTTGCGGTTCATCGGCAGGCGCTCGCTGCGTTCGCGGCGATCGTCGGCGTCGGGCTCGGGGATGCGTTCGAGGAAATGCAGCGCGATCACCAGCGGCGGCAGGAACAACAGCCCGGTCAGGAACGGCATCCAGAATTCGCTCACCCCCGTCAGCAGCAGCCACTTGCCGACGCTTTTGACGATGCCCGAGGCCATGATGAAACTCGACGCCAGGATCGCGCCCATCGCCTCGGTGGTGCGGCGGCCTTCCAGATAGCTGAACACCAGGCCCCAGACCATGCCCAGCGGCAGGCCGTTGAGGAACAGGAACGGGATATTCCACGGCGCCGGCACCAGGGCGAAGCCGAGCAAAGCCAGCCACGCCACGCCGATCAACATCAGCAGCAGGCGCGCGCGGCGGTCGCGGCGCAGTCCGCCGATCACGCCGATGCCGATGAACTTGCTGCACATGTAGCCCAGGATCTGCGCGACCACCAGCCACACTTTGTAATCGACATCCAGCCATTGCTGGCCCTGGAACGACGCGGCCGCGAACGGTTTGCGGAACGCGTACATGCACGCGTAGGTGACCAGCGCCGCGCCGCCGGCGAGCAGGGTCACCTGCCACTGGCGCATGCCCTCGCCGGTGTGGGCGCGCACGCGCTTCATGCCGCGGCGTTGCGCGCGCCGTCGGCGAGGCCGAGCAGCGCCGGCAGTTCGAACAAGGAATCGATGATGCGGTCGGGCCGGTATGGCTCCAGTTCGGCGCGGGTGAAGGCGCCGGTGGTGACCGACACTACCAATCCGGTCCTGGCGTTGCGGCCTTCGCCGATATCGACTTCGGTGTCGCCGACCTTGACCAGTTGCGCCGGATCGTCGATGGCGAACCGCTGCATCAAGGCCTGCGCCATGTCCGGCGCGGGCCGGCCTTGGGCGACTTCGTCGCTGGCGATCAGCGCGTCGATGCGATCGGCCCAGCGCAGGCGCTCGATGATGGCGTCGGCGATGTCGCGCGAGAAACCGGTGTTGAGCGCGACCTTGATGCCGTTGGCGCGCAGCAGGGCGAAGATCGATTCCGCGCCCGGCAGCGGTTCGATGCCCGGCCATTCGCGATAGCACACCAGCATGCGCTGGACGAAATCTTCGTGGATCGCCTTGACCGCCGCGTCGCTGGCCCGATCGCCGAGCAGACGCGCGATCGCCAGCGGCTTGGGATAGCCCATCAGCGGCCGACAGGCCTCGTGGTCGATCGGATGGCCGGCGGCGGTCATCGCGCCGACGAAAGCCTGGGCGACGAAGCCCGGATCCGACACGGTGGTGCCGGCGATATCGAACAAGGCGAGACGGTAGGTCATGACGGCCGGAAGCGCTGAGGAACAGGCGTCCAGCTTGGGCGGCGAGCGCAACCCGGTGATGACAGGGCGGGGACAACCGGGTGGACCTGTCTAGTCGGTCCGGTTGTGTTCAGGGTTCCACGGCCGCCCCGGCCGGGTTCGGTGCAGATAGCTCGCGCGGCTACCGCCCGGGGCGATGTCGATACGTTCTAGGGCCGCTCAGAACGCCAAGCGCGAGCGCAACTGCGCCACATCCGCCTGCCACGCGGCGAAGTCGTCGGTTTCCGCCCACAGCTCGCGCAGTTCCGATTCCGGGCCGAGGATACGATCGATCGCGCTGACCGCGTCGGCGATCAAGGCCGCGTCCGGCGACGGCCGCATCTTCGAAATCCAGATCATCAACTCTTCCTGCTTGCGCGCGGCGCCCGAGGGCCGGCCGATGGCGGCGGCGATCAGCTCGCCCGCGGCGATGCCCGCGCAGGCTTCGGGCGCTTCCAATTGTTCCTCCGCCTCCAGCACCGCGGCGATGGTTTCGCGCACCAGCGCCAGACTCTGATGGTCGCCCAACTCGTCCAGCCAATCGGCGGCGTCGTCGTTCTCGAAACTGCCAAAACCCCACGCGCCCATGTCTCGCTCCTTACTGCCAATGAAATATCGCTGATGAGTCGGCGAGCGGCCGCCGCGGTCGCGGCGAGCCGATGCGCTCAGGATCGTGCCTGGAACAATGCCTTCACCGAAGGCCGTCCCAACACGATGAAAGTGAATACGCCCAGCGTCGTGCCCAGCGGAACCGACAGGCAGGTCAGGCCGGCGACGACCTGGCAGAAGCCCAGGCCGCGACGGTCGCGCAGGCGCCGCGCGGTGGCGAAATGCAGCGCCGCGAACAGCAGGGACAACAGCGCGACGAACGCGCAGAAGCCGACGATCATGTTGATGAACGCCTGCGGCGGCGCCGAACTCGCGTTCGAGGCCTGGTCCATGCTGAACATGCTCGACATCATCGCGCCGTACAGCGCGATGAAGCCGATCGACAACAGGTCGAGTGCGGCGAACACGTAATAGACGATGCTGAGGATCTGCAGATGCGAAGCGTCTTCGGCGTTGGCCGTCGCACGCGGGTCGGTCTGGGACATTCCGGTGTCTCCTGTGGAGGGCGCGCTCATCGCGCGGAAGCGAACAACGCCTTGATCGGCGTTGCGCGCAAGAGGGTCAGGGCGTATGCGCCGGCAATGGCGCCGAACGGAAACAGCAGGCAACTCAGCGCCGACACCCCGATGCACAGCGCGCGCGAGCGCGGCCGGCGCAGGCTCAACGCGGTCGCCAGATGCAGCAGCGCGAACACCGTGTTGATCGCCAGCATCATCGTGCACAGCGCGATCGCGAGGTTGCCCAATTGCCCAGGTTCGGTCGCTAATGCCGCCGCTGCGTAGCTGTCGCGTATCGAGCGCGCGAACTGGCCGAACATCACCGCCGCCGCGACGTCCAACCCCACAAGCACATAGAACCAAAGACTCAGCCGATGCAGCGAAGCGGCCGGATCGCGGCTGGCGGGCGAATGCTTCCAGGCCATGTCGGTGGTCCCTGATCGCGCAGGCTGCGGGGTGTTCAACGCGCGGGAGCGAACAAGGCTTTGACGTGCGGCTTGGTCAGCTCGATCAGGGCGAATATGCCGAGGATCGTGCCGAACGGCATCAAGGTGCAGCTGATCGCGCTGACTACCAGGCAAAAGGTGTAGCCGCGGCGCTGGCGCAGCCGCTGTCCGGTCATGGCGAACAGGGCCGCGCAGGTCAGTCCGCCGAGGATGAACGTCGCGCCCATGATCAGGAATATCCAGCCGACCATCGGCGGCGGCGGGTTGGAGCCCTGCTCGAAGCGGCCGCCGATCATCGCCAGGCCCATTACCACATGGGCGATCGGAATCAGCGAGAACAAGCCAGTCAACGCGGCGAGCACGTAGTAGAGGATGCCGAGGATATCGAGCTGATGGGCCGGCGGGACGACGACGGGCGCTTCGACCGGCGGCCGCACGTCCAGGCTGCCGGAGTCAGAGGTGGAAGGATCGGGCGTGTTCATGACACAGGCTCTCCTTCAGAACGATGTCGATCGGCGCGATGCCGGCCGCGGCCGGCGATCAAGAGGCGCGGCCGGCCCGCGGCGCGGGCTCGCGCGCTCGCGGCCAGGCCGCCAGCGCGCCCAGTGTCGCAAGAAACATATCGGTGTGCGCGTCCCAGACATCGCCCTGCTGGCCGTTGTAGGACTCCGCGTCCGCCGGCGACATGGTCAGCGCGATCGCCCATTCGATCCATTCGTAGATCAGGCTGGTGCACATGATCGCCACGACCGCGAGCACGAACGCCTGCCGCGGCGACAGCGCCGGCCAGCGTTGGCGGAAGTACTCGCGCACGGCCGGCGCGAAGCACACGCCGTACAGGAAGTGGATGAAACGGTCGAAGTGATTGCGCTCGAAGCCGAAGGCCTGGTTCAGCGACCAGCCGCCGGTGAGCCACTGGATCCACTGGTCGTAAGGCACGTACGAGTACAGCCAGCGCGCGGCGATGCAATGCGCGGTCATGAACACGCAGATCGCGACGAAGTGGCCGTTGCGGATACCCCATCGGCGATCGTGGCGCCACAGCCAGAACAGCCCGACGACGGTCAGCACGCTGTGCATGCCTTGTTCGAACGGGCTCTTCGGCGAGATCCAGGTGACGGCGAACACCGCCAGCACCAGACCCAATGCGATCTTCTTGATCGCGCTCATGCGTCCCTGCGATGCGTGGCTCATCCGATGTGGACGCGCTCGCCTTCGCTGTGGCCGACCACTTCGCCGATGCGCCAGTGGCTCAGGCCCAGGCGCTTGAGATCGGCTTCGGTCGCGGCGACCGCATCGTCGGGCACCACCAGCACGAAGCCGATGCCGCAGTTGAAGGTGCGCCACATTTCCTCGCGCTGCACCGCGCCTTCGCGCTGCAGCCAGTCGAACACCGGCGGCAGGTTCCAGGTGGCGGTGCGGATATCCAGGCCGAGGCCGTCGGGAATCACGCGGATGATGTTTTCGGTCAGGCCGCCGCCGGTGATGTGGGCCATGGCGTGGATGGAGTGCTGGCCGCCGTTGGCGCGCAGCAGTTCCAGGATCGGCTTGACGTACAGCGCGGTCGGCTCCATCAGCGCGTCGATCAGGCGCACGCCGCCGACGGCGACGTCGCCCGGACGGCCGGCGCGGTCGAAGATGCGGCGGATCAGCGAATAGCCGTTGGAGTGCGGGCCGCTGGAGGCGATGCCGATCAGCACGTCGCCCTTGGCCACGCGCGAGCCGTCGAGGATCTGCGACTTCTCCACCGCGCCGACGGTGAAGCCGGCCAGATCGTATTCGCCCGGCGGATACATGTCGGGCATTTCCGCGGTTTCCCCGCCGATCAGCGCGCAGCCGGCGAGTTCGCAGCCGCGCGCGATGCCGCCGACCACGGCGACCGTGGTGTCCACGTCGAGCTTGCCGGTGGCGAAGTAGTCCAGGAAGAACAAGGGCTCGGCGCCCTGCACCAGCACGTCGTTGACGCACATGCCGACCAGATCGATGCCGATGGTCTCGTGGCGGTTGAGTTCCTGCGCGAGCTTGAGCTTGGTGCCGACGCCGTCGGTGCCGGAGACCAGCACCGGTTCGCGGTACTTGCCCGACAGATCGAACAGCGCGCCGAAGCCGCCCA
Source organism: Lysobacter gummosus (assembly GCF_001442805.1). NCBI lineage: Bacteria > Pseudomonadati > Pseudomonadota > Gammaproteobacteria > Lysobacterales > Lysobacteraceae > Lysobacter > Lysobacter gummosus. The sequence goes on from NZ_CP011131.1 coordinate 1,411,482, forward strand.
GCCCGCCCATGACTTCGGGACGGAAGCTGCGCTTGACCAGCGGCTTGATGCGTTCGACGACCTCGTTGCCGGCGTCGATATCGACGCCCGCGTCGCGGTAAGTCAGCGGCTTGGGGGAGGTGTCGGAAGGAGATGCGGTCACGGCGGCCCCGGCGGTCGCGGAAGGAAACGCGGGATTTTAGCAGGCGGGGGGTGGCTAGAAGTGAGTTCAGAGGAGTGAGGAGTGAGTAAAGGCAGGCGCCGCGGCGCTTTTACTCACTCCTCACTCCTCTGAACTCGTTTCTCGCCCCAAAGCCGTTCAGGTCCCGAATGGACGATCCGGCTCCACTACGGCAACATTTCCGACCTTGAACGCCCGCACCGGCCTGACGGCCGCGAACGGCCTTCGAGCCGGGTCAGCGGCTCGCCATGCGGGCCGGATGCCCGCTCCTCATACGGATAGGGATAGCGATGGGCTTGTCGATGGGTAAGGCAATTCGGGGCTGGATGGCGGCGATGCTGCTGCTGGCGAGCTTCGCCGCGAGCGCGCAGCGCGTGGAAGGCGACCGCGCCCAGGCCGAAGGCGCGTACTCGGCCGAGGTGCCGGTCGGCGGCCAGAGCGAGAACGAGCGCAACGGCGCGATGGCGCGTGCGCTGGCCCAGGTGCTCAGCAAGATGTCCGGCGACCGCACCGCGGCCAGCCGCCCGGGCGTCGGCCAGGAGCTGCGCCGGGCCAAGGACTACGCCCTGGGCTACGACTACCGCCAGGACGAGGGCGTGTCGCAATCCACAGGCGCGCCGACCTTCCAGACCACCTTGATCGTCAATTTCGACCAGGAGAAGGTCGATAACCTCGCCTCGACCCTGGGCCTGCCGATCTGGCCGCAGCCGCGGCCCAAGCCGGTGCTGTGGATGGCGATCGACGACGGCAGCGGCCCGCGCCTGGTCGGTCTGGCGCAGGCCAACGCCGCGCGCGCGGCGCTCAATCGCGCGATCGAACGCGGCTACAAGCTCGGCCTGCCGACCGGCAGCGCGGCCGAACAGGCCAGCGTCGGCGCCATCTGGCGCGGCGACGCCGCCGCGGTGGCCCGCGCCTCGGCGCGCTACAGCCCGCCGATGCAGCTGATCGGCAAGCTGTACCGGGTCAAGGCCGGCGGCTGGAAGGGCGAATGGAGCTTCGTGGACGGCGGCAAGGTACTCAACAGCTGGACCAGCACCGATGCGGACGCGCGCAAGGTCATGTCCGGCGGCGCCGACGGTGCCGCCGATGCGCTGATGAAGCGCTACGCCAAGCGCAGCGTGGCCGGTCCGCCGGGCACCTACCGCGTCGTGTTCACCGGGGTGCGCAGCGCCGACGACTACATCCGCCTGGCCGGCTACCTGCAGGGCCTGGCGGTGATCCGCAAGATCACCCCGGTGCGCACCACCCCGGAAAGCCTGGAGTTCGACCTGGAGCTGCTGTCGGGCCTGCCCGGCCTCAAGCGCATGGTCGATGCCGGCAGCACCCTGGTGGCGCTCGATGGCCTGGAAGGCCAGCCCCCCGTGTATCAGTTGCACTGACGCATGGAACGCACTCCTCTGGAAGACATCGCCCAGTTCCTGCGCCGTCTGCAATGGACGGCGCTCGGCGTGGGCGCGTGCTGGCTGCTGTGGGTCCTGGCGCCGGTGCTGACCCCGTTCGTGGTCGCCGCGATGCTGGGCTGGCTCGGCGACCCGCTGGTCGATCGGCTCGAACGCACCGGCCGCTCGCGCAACACCTCGGTGATCCTGGTGTTCACCTCGATGGCCTTGCTGGTGCTGCTGATCCTGGTGCTGCTGGTGCCGTTGATCGAGCGCCAGATCAGCACCCTGATCGTGTCGCTGCCGCGCTATCGCGACTGGTTCACCGGCATCGCGATTCCGTGGCTGGAGCAGCGCACCCGCCTTGAGATCAGCGACTGGCTCGATCTGAATCACCTGATCGAACTGGTGCGCAGCAACTGGGAGCGCGCCGGCGGCGTCGCCACCACGCTGCTGGGCTATCTGTCGCGTTCGGGCTTCGCGGTGATGGCGATGATCGCCAACATCGCCCTGCTGCCGGTGCTGACGTTCTTCTTCCTGCGCGACTGGGACGTGCTGGTCGAGCGGGTCGCCTCGCTGATCCCGCGCGATCATCTGGCCACCGCCAGCCGTCTGGCCAAGGCCTCCAGCGACGTGCTCGGCGCGTTCCTGCGCGGCCAGTTCCTGGTGATGGTCACCCTGGGCGTGATGTACGGCATCGGCCTGTGGGGCGTCGGCCTGGACCTGGGCATCCTGATCGGCATCATCGCCGGCCTGCTGACCTTCGTGCCGTACCTGGGCCCGGCCAGCGGCATCGTCCTGGGCGTGATCGCGGCATTGGTGCAGTACGGCGACTGGAAATACGTGGCCGGCGTGCTGGCGGTGTTCGGCGTCGGCCAGGTCATCGAAAGCTATTGGCTCACCCCGAAGCTGGTCGGCGATCGCATCGGCCTGCATCCGGTCGCGGTGATCTTCGCCGTGCTCGCCGGCGGCACCTTGTTCGGTTTCCTCGGCATGCTGCTGGCGTTGCCGATCGCGGCGGTGGCCAACGTGCTGTTGCGCTATGCGCAGGAGCGCTACACCCACAGCCGTCTGTATGCGGGCGATCATCCGGCCGACCTGCTCGATCCGGCGACCGCGCCGAAGGCGGACGCGGCCACGCCGGCCGGCGATAACGGCAACGGCAACGGCGCAGCCGGCGCGGAGCGCGAAACTCAGTGAGCGTTCCGCAGTTGCCGCTGGCCCTGCGCTATCCGCCGGACCAGCGTTTGGACACGTATGTCGATGCACCCGACGGCGCGATCGCGCAGTTGCGCGCGCTGGCCACGCAGACCCACGAGACGGCCGGTTATCTGGACCCGACCGGCGCCGACTGGGTCTACCTCGCCGGCCCGGCCGGCGTGGGCAAGACGCATCTTTTGCTCGGCGCCTGCGCGGCCGCGGAAGCCGCCGGCCGCCGCGCCGCCTATCTGCCTCTGAGCGCCGCCAGCGGCCGTCTGCGCGATGCCTTGTTCGCGCTGGAAGGCAACGATCTGCTGGCGCTGGACGGCATCGAGGCGATCGCCGGCGATCGCGACGACGAAGTCGCCTTGTTCGACACGCACAACCGCGCGCGTCAGGCCGGCATCGCCCTGATCTACGCGGCGCGCGAAAATCCCGATGAGTTGCCGTTGAGCCTGCCGGACCTGCGTTCGCGCTTGTCGCAATGCACGCGCATCGTGCTGTCGCCGCTGGACGACGCGGGCCGCGGCGAGGTGCTGCGGCAGCGTGCGCAGCGGCGTGGGCTGGCGTTGGATGAAGCGGCGCTGGATTGGTTGCTCAAGCGGGTCGATCGCGATCTGGGCGGGTTGACCGCGTTGCTCGATAAGCTCGACCGCGCTTCGCTGGCTGCGCAGCGGCGGATTACGGTGCCGTTCTTGAGGCAGACGCTCGGGGCGGAGTAGGGCGGTGTCGGGGATCTAGAGATCGATAGGCGATCGTCGTTGATCGCGGCGTTTGTGTGCTTGTGTTGTTGCCGAGCCGAGCCGAGCCGAGCCGAGCCGTTGTGATTGCGTTGCGTGAACGTGACCGATGTATTCGTTACTCCGGCGAGAGCCGAAATTTTTTTGCTGCGGTCACTGCCAAGATTTTGCTTCCGCTTCCGCTTCCGCTTCCGCTTCAGCTTTGCCGTTGCCGTTGCCGAGATTTTGCTTCGCCTCGGCTTTGCTTTTGCCGTTGCTGGGCGCGGCTTGTAACTCGCGAGACCAGGGACACCCGGAGGGCGGCGCACATGGACGTGCGCCGGGTCCCACCTTGGGCAGGATGCCCAATGTGGGACCTGCCCACGAAAGCATCGCACTCGTGGCTCTTGATTCGAAACAGCCAAAAGCCTTTTCTTTGGTTACTTTTGACCGAAGGAAATCCCGTGGGACTTTGTCGCTTGGACAAAGAAAGTGACCCGCCGCTCCATGACGGAAGCGTTTAGCGTTTGATCTTGCTTGAAGCATTTGATCTTGCTTGAAGCGTTTGATCTTGCTTGTAGCGGTTGACCTTGCTTGGAGAGTTTGATCTTTCTTTAGGCTTCTAAGGAACCTGAAAGCCCCTGATCGAAACAACCATGCCAGCGCACTCCCTCCTGTCGTCATTCCCGCGAAAGCGGGAATCCAGTGCCTTTCGTGCGAGAACGCTTGAAGTCGCTGGATTCCCGCCTTCGCGGGAATGACGAGCAAAAAGCAGAAGCCTCAAGCGAGAGCGAGAGCGAGAGCGAGAGCGAGAGTAAGATCAAACGCCTAAAGCTTCCGCCATAGAGCGGCGGGTCACTTTCTTTGTCCAAAGCCACAAAGTCCCACGGGATTTCCTTCGGTCAAAAGTAACCAAAGAAGGGGCTTTGGACTGTTTCGAGTCAAAAGCCACGAGTGCGTAGCTTGCGCAGGCAGGTCCCGCAGTGGGCATCCTGCCCACGGCGGGACCCGGCGCACGTCCATGTGCGCCGCCCTCCGGGTGTCCCTGGTCTCGCGAGTTACAAGCTGCGCCGGGCAACAGCAACAGCAACAGAAAAGACGGAGCCGGAGCCGGAGCCGGAGCACAGCAAAGCCGAAGCACAGCAAAGCGGAACCGAGGCAAAGCAAAATCTCGGCAACGGCAACGGCAACGGCAACGGCAACGGCAACGGCAACGGCAACGGCAACGGCAAGAACACGTTGTCGCGAAGAAGCGCGGCGTACCCTCGTCGCAGCGATTATGTCGATGCGAACAAGGCGAAGAATCGCGGGTTTCTAACCCAACAGCTCGCGATAAACCGCCAAGTCGGCGGCAGAAAAACAGCAGAAGACGATCCGCTCGATCGATCCCGGATCATCGGCATGCGCCCGCGCAGTATCGATCGCGATCTGCGCCGCAGCCCGCAACGGGTAACCGAAAATGCCCGTGCTGATACACGGAAACACAATGCTGGCGACGCCGCGGCTCGCCGCGAGTTCGAGCGAACGCCGGTAGCAAGAGGCCAGCAGCGCCGGCTCGCCTTCGCCGCCGCCGCGCCACACCGGGCCGACGGTGTGAATGATGTACTTCGCCGGCAACCGATAAGCGCCGGTGAGCTTGGCCTCGCCGGTCTTGCAGCCGCCGAGCAGCCGGCATTCGGCGACCAGGTCCGGGCCGGCGGCGCGATGGATCGCGCCGTCCACGCCGCCGCCGCCGAGCAAGGACGAATTGGCCGCGTTGACGATCGCATCGACCGCCAATGTGGTGATGTCGCCCTGGATCGCGCTCAGTTGCATCGGCTCAACCTTGCTCCGGCCAGTCGATGAATTCCGCCGCGACCGCGTCGGTCAGCCATACGCCGTTTTCCGAGCGGAAGAACGCCAGCCCGCGCGCATGCATCTCGCCGGAACGGATCTTCAGCACCAGCGGCTTGCCGTGGCGGCTGCCGACCTTGATCGCGGTGGCTTGATCGGACGACAGATGCACGTGCTGGCGGCTTTGCTTGACCAGGCCCAGGTTGCGGATCGACTTGGCGAAGCGGGTCGCGGTGCCGTGGTAGAGCGTGGCCGGCGGTTCCAGCGCGGTCAGGGCCAGATCGACCTCGATCGAATGGCCCTGATTGGCGCGGATGCGCAAGCCGTCTTCGCTGATCGCGAAACGCTGCTTGTCGTTGTCGCGCACTACTTCGTCGATCAATGCGCGGGTGACCGGCTTGCCGCTGGCGTTGGCCAGGTCGATGAGTTCCTCGATGTCGGCCCAGCCGTTGGCGTCGAGGGTCAGGCCGATCGCTTCCGGTTCGTGGCGCAGCACGAGGCTGAGGAATTTGCTGGTCTTGGTGAGGCTTACGGCGGTCATGGGGTGTCCGATGTCGTGTGGGGCGGCGCGGCTGGCGATATCGCGCCGCGCTCGTCGTTGTGGTGTCCGCGGCTCCGGCCCGAGGCGCGGGGCGGGTGTTCGGCGCTGAGGGTCAGGCGTGTTGTTCCGCGGTCAGCGCCGCGTCGAGCTGCTGCAGACGCTCCGGCGTGCCGACGTCGGTCCAGCGGCCGCGATGATGTTCGCCGCCGATGCGGCCGCGCGCGGCGCTGGCGCGCAACAGCGGCACGGTACTGAAACGCGGCGGCGTGCGATGCGCGTCTGCGGTGTCGCCCAGTGCGGCGTTCAAGACCGCGCGCCAATCGTCGAACAGCGAAGCGCGATACAAGCCGATGCCGGAGTAGGTCAGGCGCGATTCGCCTTCGTTGTCGATACGGCCGTTTTCCAGCTGAAAATCGCCCAGCGGCCGTTGCACCGGATTGTCCACCAGCAGCAGATGGGCATCGCCGTCGAACTCGCGCGGCAACGCGGCGAAATCGTAGTCGGTCCAGATATCGCCGTTGGCGACGATGAACGGTGCGTGCGGATCGACGCCTTCGTGCAGCAGCTCCAGCGCGTGCAGCATGCCGCCGCCGGTTTCCAGCGGCGTGTCGCCCTCGTAGGAAAAACGCAGGCGCAGGCCCCAGCGCGCGCCGTCGCCGAGGGTGGCCGGAAACTGCTCGGCCAGCCAGGAGGTGTTGATCACGACTTCGCGCACGCCGATCCCGGCGAGCTTTTCCAGATGCCATTCGATCAGGCGCTTGCCGCCGACCGCGAGCAAGGGCTTGGGCGTGTGCAGCGACAACGGCCGCATGCGCTCGCCCAGGCCGGCGGCGAAGATCAGCGCTTTCATGCCGGCACGCCGGTCGCGGGCGCCAGCGCGGGACGCACGTAGCGTTCGACGATCTCGGCCAGCGGCGCCAATTCGGGATAGCGCGGCAGGACGATGTCGAGATAGCGCAGGAAGCGCGGCGCATCGGCCAGGTACTTGGGCTTGCCGTCGCGATGGTTGAGCCGCGCGAACAGGCCGAGGATCTTGATGTGGCGCTGCAGGCCGGCGAAATCCGCGTCGCGGCGGAAGCGCGCGAACTCGGGCAGGGGAATGCCGGCGGAGATGGCGCGCGCGTGGTAGCGCGCGAGCCAGACGTCCACGCGCTCTTCCGGCCAGCTGATGAAGGCATCGCGGAACAGGCTGATCGGGTCGTAGGCGATCGGGCCTTTCAGCGCGCCCTGGAAATCGATCACCGCCACGCCGCCGTCCACCGGCATCAGATTGCGCGGCATGTAGTCGCGATGCACGAAGACCTGCGGCTGGGCGAGGACGTTGTCGAGGATGCGGCGATAGGCCAGATCGAGCCGTTCCAGATCGCCGCCATCCAGGGTCAGGCCCAGGTGCCGGCCCAGGAACCATTCGTCGAACAGACGCAGCTCGCGGCTCAGGAAGGCTTCGTCGTAGGGCGCCAGATCCTCGGGGCAGGGCAGCGCCTGAATTTTCAGCAGTTCGCCGAAGGCCGCGTCGAACAGCGCATCGGCGTCGGCGTGGCCGGCTTCGAAGGCTTGCAGGAAGGTCTGCTGGCCGAGGTCTTCCAGCAGCAGGAAGCCGCGTTCCAGATCCTGCGCGCGCACCTGCGGCACGCGCACGCCGCCGGCGAGCAGCATCTCGCGGATGCGCAGCCACGGGCGCGCGTCTTCCAGCTCGGGCGGGGAGTCCATGACGATGACGCTGCCGGCGCCGGTCTGGCCGCGCCAATAGCTGCGGAAACCCGCGTCGAAGGAGGCTCGGGCGAGTTCGAGGCGGTCGTCGCCGGTCGCGGCGCGGGCCCAGTTCAGGCGGTCGGCGTCGCGGTCGGTGGGGTGTGGCTGGGTCATGCGGGCTCCGGCGGCCGGACGGGCCGCAGGTGCACAGGGTAAACGGGTGGAGGGCGTGGGTGAATGTCGCCGACGCCTGTGCCCTCATCCACCCTTCTCCTGCAAGCGGGAGAAGGACGCGAATCGCTCCCTCTCCCGCTTGCGGGAGAGGGTTGGGGTGAGGGCGCGAACCACCGGCGCAGCGCGCGACCACCATCGAGAAGAGTAGGGCGAAGCCCACGCCGCAGATCCCCCGAAAGCAGTCGCCACCGCCGCTTTAGGATTCCCTGCGCCGCGGACCCCGCCCTACGGGTGCCCGGGTAGTACTGCAAAACTCGGTAAAGCGCGGAGCGGAGCCGGCGCGCTACGCCTGCTTCGATGCGGCGGCACGTGCGCTCCGAAACCCGGCGCGCGCGGCTCCGCTCCGCCTGTTGCTCATCAGGCCGCGACGGACTCCTTCTGATCCAGCGAGGCCAGCCATTCGTCGTCGGAACCTTCCGACACGCCTTCGAACAAGAACGTGGACAGATAGCGCTCGCCGGTGTCGGGCAGCATCGCCAGCAGCACCGAGCCTTCCGGCGCGGTTTGCGCGACCTGCAGCGCCGCGGCCACGGTCGCGCCGGCGGAGATACCGACGAACAGACCTTCCTCGGCGGCGAGCCGGCGGGCGGTGTCGCGGGCGGTCACGTCATCGACCGGACGGATTTCGTCCGCGACGCCGCGATCGAGCACGCCGGGCACGAAGTCCGGCGTCCAGCCCTGAATCTTGTGCGGCTGCCAGGCCGCGCCGCTGAGCAAGGACGCGCCGGCCGGCTCGGAGGTGATGATCTTCAGATCCGGACGCGCCAGCTTGAGCACTTGCCCGGCGCCGGTGAGCGTGCCGCCCGTGCCCCAGCCGGTGACGAAGAAGTCCAGGCGCTTGCCGGCGAAATCGCGCAGGATTTCCGGGCCGGTGGTGCTGCGGTGATAAGCCGGGTTGGCCGGATTCTCGAACTGCTGGGCCAGGAACCAGCCATGTTTTTCCGCCAGTTCCGCGGCTTTGCGGACCATGCCGGTGCCGCGTTCGGCGGCCGGGGTCAGGATCACTTTCGCGCCGTAGGCGCGCATCAGCTTGCGCCGTTCGATCGAGAAGGTTTCCGTCATCACCGCGACGAAGGGATAACCGCGCGCGGCCGCGACCAGCGCCAGCGCGATGCCGGTATTGCCCGAAGTCGCTTCCACGATGGTCTGGCCGGGCTTGAGCGCGCCGCTGCGTTCGGCGTCGAGCACGATCGCCAGCGCCAGGCGGTCCTTGACCGAGCCGCCGGGATTGAAGGATTCGACCTTCGCGTACAGCGACACATGCTTGGGCGCGAGGCGATGCAGTTTGACGATCGGCGTGTTGCCGATGGTGTCGAGGATGCTGTCGTACAAAGGCATGGAAGTTCTCCCGTGGCGTGGGTGTGAGGGTCAGGCGGCCGCGGCGAACGCGGTGTCGCTGGAGATCGGCGCATCGGCGAAATCGGTCAGCGGCGCATCGCCGAACCAGTGCAGGCGCTGCGCCAGCGCGGCGACTTCGCCGACGATCAGCAAGGCCGGCGACTGCACCTGGTGCCCACGCGCGCGTTCGGCCAGATCGGCCAGCGTGCCGGTGACCACGCGCTGCTCGCGGCGCGAACCGTTTTCGATCAGCGCGAACGGCGTGGATGCCGCGCGGCCGTGTTGAATCAGTTTGTCGCGCAGCAGATCCAGCCCGGACACGCCCATGTAGACCGCCAGCGTCTGCTTTTCCTGCGCCAGCGCCTGCCAATCGAGGGTGTCGGTCGAGTCCTTCAGATGCGCGGTGACCAAGCGCAGCGATTGAGCATGCTCGCGATGCGTCAGTGGGACACCTGCGTAAGCGGCGCAGGCCACGGCGGCGGTGATGCCCGGCACGACTTCGAAGGCGATGCCGGCATCGGCCAGCACTTCCAGTTCTTCGCCGCCGCGGCCGAACACGAACGGATCGCCGCCCTTGAGCCGCACCACGCGCTTGCCGGCGCGGGCGTGTTCGAGCATCAACTCGTGGATGCGATCCTGCGTGGTGTGATGATTGCCGGCCTGCTTGCCGACTTCGATCAGCTCCGCGTCGCGGCGCGCCAGGCGCAGCACGTCGGCGCTGACCAAGCGGTCATGCAGAATCACATCGGCTTCGTTCAATACGCGCAGACCACGCAAGGTCATCAAGCCCGCGTCGCCCGGACCGGCGCCGACCAGCGCGACCGAACCTGCCGGCGGCGCATCGGGCTTGTCGTCGATCAAGGCTACGCCGAACGCGCGCTGCGCTTCGTCCAGGCGGCCTTCGCGCAGCAGCGAGGGAATCGGCCCGGACAGCACGCGATCGAAGAAACGCCGCCGCACCGCCATGTCCGGATAGTGGCGGCGGATGCGCGCGCGTTCGCGGCTGAGCAGGCGCGCGAGTTCGCCGAGCGATTCGTCGAACTGGGTTTCCAGGGTTTCGCGCAGATGCCGCGCCAGCATCGGCGCGCCGCCGCCGCTGGAGATGGCGATCTGCACCGGGCCGCGTTCTACCCGGGCCGGGACGTGAAAGCTGGAGGCCTCCAGATCGTCCACGACGTTGACCCAGACCCGGCGCGCTTCGCCGGCCTCGGCGACGGCGCGGTTGACCGCGCCATCGTCGGTGGCGGCGATCGCCAGCCAGGCCTGGTCCAGCCATTCGGGCTGGAAGTGTCCGGATAAGTGTTCGATCCGTCCCTGCGCCGCCCATTCGGCCAGCGCCGGCAGCAGCTGCGGTGCGCCCACGCGCACCCGGGCGCCGGCTTCGAGCAATGCCGCGGCCTTGCGCAGCGCCACCGCTCCGCCGCCGACCACGAGCACGGTGCGTCCGCGCAGGTCGGCAAACAGCGGAAACAGGGGGCTGGTCATGGCGGCGAGAGGGCAATCCGGGGACGATGAGGCGACCCTACGGCCCGCGGCCGGGGACCGGAAATGACGGGGCTGCCTTTGCACATGCCGTCACGTAATGAGTCGCTGCGTTGCGGGGCGGATACTGGACAAGGCCGCCATACGCCGGCTAGCCTATAAATCCCTTTATCCGAATAGAGCGATAAATAAGTGGACGCGGAGTGCCAGCGAATGTCCGGGATGCGATTTGACCGCCGTAACGACCGCAAACCCGCGGCCGCAGGCTGTTGTCGCTCGCCCCGACTCGCCGTGCCCGGTTCCGTTCCGCCCCGACTCTTATTCTGGATCGCTTCGCCATGACCCTGACCCAGCTGCGCTATCTGGTCGCCATCGCCGATTCCGGCCTCAACATCACCCTCGCCGCCGAACGCGTTCACGCCACCCAGCCCGGTTTGTCCAAGCAGCTCAAGCAACTGGAGGACGAATTGGGCTTCTTGTTGTTCGTGCGCAAGGGCCGCAGCCTGGAAGCGATCGCGCCGGCCGGCGAGCGCGTGCTCGAACACGCGCGCCGCATTCTCGAAGAAGCCGGCAATATCCGCGCCTATGCCGCCAATGAGCGCGGCCAGCACGCCGGGCGCCTGGTGCTGTCCACCACGCACACGCAGGCGCGCTACGTGCTGCCGCCGATCATCGCCCAGGTCAAGCGCGACTTCCCGCAAGTCAGCGTGCATCTGCAAGCGGCGGCCGACGGCGAGGTGCTGTCGCATCTGTCGCACGGCAACGCCGATCTGGCGGTGATCAGCACCGCCGGCGCGCCGCCCGAAGGCGGGCTGGCGGTGCCGCTGTTCCGTTGGCGCCGGGTGGTGCTGGTGCCGCGCGCGCATGCGCTGGCCAAGCTCGATCGCGCGCCGACGCTGGCCGAACTGGCGGCGCATCCTTTGATCAGTTACGAATCTTCGACGCGTCCGGAATCCTCGTTGCGCCGCGCCTTCAGCGCCGGCGGCCACGAGCCGCAGCTGGCGATGACCGCGCGCGATGCGGACTTGATCAAGACTTACGTGCGCGCCGGTCTCGGCGTGGGCGTGCTGGCGGAGATGGCGGTGACCTCGCGCGATGAGGACCTCAAGGCGCTGGTCGCGCCGGACGCATTTCCCGAGTGCATCACCTGGGCGGTGATCCCGCGTGCGCGGGTGTTGCGCGATTACGCGCTGGAGTTGCTGCACGGCCTGGCGCCGCAGATCGACCGGCGCGATCTGCGGCGGGTGCTGGAAGGCAATCTGGAACCGCAGTGGCCTAAGGCGCCTACTTGGGTTGAATTGACTCAGCCGATTAGTTCTTGAGGTCGGCGGTGCGGTGAAAGCAAAGGCAAATCCCCCTGGCCCCCCTTTTTCAAAGGGGGGAACTCTTCGGGGTGGGGTGAAGGGGCTTGGGAATTATCGCTTCGTGCGCAACGCGCTTCGGTGGCTACCCGCGACCACGATCCCGCCTACCGAACTTCCCCCTTTGAAAAAGGGGGATTGAGGGGGATTTGCTCTTAAGTCCAGCAGCGCCCCGCAACGATCAAGCGGCCTTATCTTCCGCCACCGGCTCACTATCGAAATGCAGCCCGCATTCGCGCTTTAGCCCGAAGAAGCGCGTGTCCTCCTCGCGCATGCCCGGCTCCAGCCGCCGCGTAGTGTGGGTGTCGCCGATCGACACATAGCCGTCGTGCCACAACGGGTGGTAAGGCAGATCATGAGTCTGCAAATACTGCCAGATATCGCGATCGGTCCAGTCCGCCAGCGGATGCAGCTTCCAGCGGCCGTCCTTCAACTGCACGAAATCGATGTTGGCGCGGCTACCCGACTGGCTGCGGCGCAGGCCGGCGATCCAGGTGCGCACGCCCAGTTCGCTCAAGGCGCGTTGCATCGGCTCGACCTTGCGCAGGCGGTTGTAGCGCTCGATGCCTTCCACGCCCTGTTCCCACAAGCGACCGAATCGCGCTTCCATCCAGGCCACGCCCATCTGCGGGCGATACACCTTCAGATTGAGATCGAGGCGCTCGCCGAGCTGGTCGATGAAGCGATAGGTCTCCGGAAACAGATAACCGGTATCGACCACGATCACGGGAATCTTCGGCGCCTGCGCGGTCACCATGTGCAGCGACACCGCCGACTGCGCGCCGAAACTCGACGACAGCGCGTGTTCGCCCGCGGTGTTTTCCAGCGCCCAGGCGATGCGCTGCTGCGCCGACTGGGTGCCCAGCCAGGCGTTGAGTTCGGCCAGCGCGCGCGGGGATTCGGCGGCGGTGACAGGGTCGGTGGGTGCGCTCATGCGTGGGCCTCGGTAACCAGAACGACCGGAATGCCGGTGGGAGTGGGATAGGGGACGGATACGACTTCGCTGCGGACCAGGTAATCGCCGAAACCTTCGTCGCCGATGCGCTCGCTTGCATAACCGGCGAACAAGGGATCGAGCGCGGCCAGGATTTCGGGTTCGGCGATGTTCTCGCGGTACAACGTGTTCAAGCGCTGGCCGCGATGATCGGCGCCCAGCATCAGGTTGTAGCGGCCGGGCGCCTTGCCGACCAGGGCGATCTCGCCCAGGTACGGGCGCGAACAACCATTCGGGCAGCCGCTGATGCGCAGGTTGATCGCGGCATCGGGAATCGCATGGCGCGCCAGCAGCTTTTCGACTTCGCCGACGAAATCGGGCAGATAACGTTCGGCCTCGGCCATCGCCAGGCCGCAGGTCGGCAGCGCCACGCAGGCCAGGGCATTGCGGCGCACCGGGCTGGCCTGGATATAGCCGTCCAGGCCATGCCGGGCGACCAGCGCATCGACTTGCGCGCGCAAGTCCGCGGGCACCCCGGCGATCACCAGATTCTGGTTCGGCGTCATGCGGAATTCGGCGCCGTCGTGGCCGCTGAGCAGTTGCGCGATTTCGCGCAGGCCGCTCAGATGAGTGACCGCCGCGCCCAGACCGTCGAGCGCGCCGTCGACGATGCGCCCGGCCGGAATGCGCAAGGTCAGATGCGCGCGGCCGTCGTCGCCTTCGACCCAGCCGAAGCGGTCGCCGTTGTGGCGGAAGGCGAACGGCCGCGCCGGCTGGAGAGAGAATCCGGCGCGGCGTTCGACTTCCGATTTGAACCAGTCCAGCCCGCGATCGTCGATGGTGTACTTCAGACGCGCGCGCTTGCGCACTTCGCGATTGCCGAAATCGCGCTGCGCTGTCACCACCGCTTCGCCGACCGCGATCACCTGACCCGGCGCGACGAAGCCGATCACGTCGGCCACGCGCGGATAGGTTTCGGCGTCGCCGTGAGTCGCGCCCATGCCGCCGCCGACGGTGACGTTGTAGCCGAGCAGTTCTCCGTCTTCGATGATCGCGATGTAGCCCAGGTCCTGCGCGAACACATCGACATCGTTGTACGGCGGAATCGCGAAGCCGATCTTGAACTTGCGCGGCAGGTAGGCCTTGCCGTAGATCGGCTCGTCCTCGCTGCCGCTGCCGGCGATGCGTTCTTCGTCCAGCCAGATTTCGTAGTAGGCGCGGGTGTTTGGCAGCAGATGCTCCGACAGCGCCGCGGCCTGGGCGAACACCGCCGCGTGCGAGGCCGACAGCTGCGGATTGGCGGCGACCGCGACATTGCGGTTGACGTCGCCGCAGGCGGCCAGAGTGTCGATCAGCGTGGCGTTGATCGCCTGCATGGTCGGCTTGAGCTCGGTCTTGATCACGCCGTGGAACTGGAAGGCCTGGCGGGTGGTGACGCGCAGGCCGCGCTCGGCGTAGCGGGTGGCGATGCCGTCGAGCTTGAGCCATTGCTCGGGCGACACCACGCCGCCGGGCGTGCGGGTGCGGATCATGAAGCTGTAGGCCGGCTCCAGCAGCGCCTGACGGCGCTCCTCGCGCACGTCGCGATCGTCCTGCTGATAGCTGCCGTGGTACTTGATCAGGGTCTGGTCGTCGTCGTTCAGCGCGCCGGTGACCGGGTTGGCCAGACTTTCCAGCAAGGTGCCGCGCAGACGCGCGCTGGACTGTTTGATGTCCTCGACCGAATGCGCGCTCATGCCGGCGCTCCGGCGCGCGAGCGCAGCGGATGCAGCCCGAACAGAACGCGGCCCGCTCGCGACGGCGCGCTCTTGGCGACGCGCTCGACCACGGCGGCGGAAACTCGTCCGCGTTCCATCCGGACTGCCGGGGCAACTTGCACTGCGTGGCGGTCAGTAGACATCAACGGCGGCGCGGCGACCTGCGACGCGCGGCCCGATTCGATGAAATGGCGTTCGAGGAAATACAGGCGCTGCGCGTACATCAATAAACGTCCCGGGCGTAACGGCCCTGTTGCTGCAACTCGTTCAGATACTCTTCGGCGGCTTCCGCGCTCTTGCCGCCGTGTTCGGCGATGACCGACAGCAACGCGGCGTGCACGTCGCGGGCCATTCGGGTGGCGTCGCCGCACACGTACAGGTGCGCGCCGCCCTGCAGCCAGTCGTACAGGTCGCGGCCGTGTTCGCGCAGGCGATGCTGCACGTAGACCTTTTGCGCCTGATCGCGCGAGAAGGCCAGATCGAGCCGATGCAGCTGGCCCGACTTCAGCGCCGCCTGCCATTCGGTCTGGTAGAGGAAATCGGTGCGGAAATGCGGATTGCCGAACAGCAACCAGTTGCGGCCGCCGGCGCCGTCGGCGGCGCGGTCCTGGACGAAGCCGCGGAACGGCGCCACGCCGGTGCCCGGGCCGATCATGACGATGTCGCGATTGCCGTCGGCGGGCAGGCGGAAGCGCTCGTTGTGTTCGATGAACACCGGCAGGCGCTCGCCTTCCTCCGCTGCGGCCAGCAGATGCGAGGCCGCACCCCAGCGCGGGCCGTGTTCGCTTTCGTATTGCAGATGGGCGACGGTCAGATGCGCTTCTTCGCCGACGGCCTTCTGGCTGGAAGCGATCGAATACAGCCGCGGCGTCAGCGGACGCAGCGCGGCGACCAGTTCTTCCGCCGACCACTGGCCGTCGTAGCGCTGCAGCAGGTCGATCACCTGCGTGCGCGACAGCAGATCGGCCAATTGCGCGGCGTTGTCCGGCGCGAGCAGGCGGTTGAGTTCGTCGCTGCGCGCGTGCGCGGCGTGGCTGGCGATGAACGGCCGCGCCAGCTTGGTGAGTTCGCGCTTTTCGCCCAGCCACTGCCGCAGCGGCAGATTGTGGCCGCCGTGGCTGACCGAGGCGTCGCCGTCGAGTTCCAGCGTCTCCAGCACCGCCTGCACCAGCTCGGGCGGGTTGCGCGGCCACAGGCCAAGCGCGTCGCCGGGCTGATAGTGCAGGCCGGAGCCTTCCAGCGACAGTTCGATATGACGGATGTCCTTGTCGGCGCTGTACGCGCCGCGCGCGCTGGTGCCGCGCGCGATCAGGCGGCGGTTGGCGATCAGCTCGGCCGCGAACGGCGCGTCGCGATGGAACGCCGGCGCCGCCGGCAGCGGCCGCAGCGGCGTCACCGTGGCCAGATGCGCGGCCGCCGGCTTCAGGGTTTCCTTCGCCTGGGTCAGCGCCTGCTGCAGCCACGGCGTGGAGACGGTTTCGAAATCCAGGTCGGCTTCGCCGCGCGCGAACAGACGCGTGGCGCCCAGTTCGGCCAGGCGCGTGTCGAGCTTGCTGCCGATCGCGCAGAACTGCGGGTAGCTGGAATCGCCCAGGCCCAGCACGGCGTAGCTCAGGTTCTTGAGCTCGGGCGCGCGCTTGCCGGCAAGGAATTCGACCAGACCGCGCGCGTCGTCCGGCGGATCGCCGTCGCCCTGGGTGCTGATGACGATGTAGAGCAGGCGCTCGTTCTTGAGTTCGCGGGTCGGGTAGGCGTCGGCGCGGAGCAGGCGCACGCCCAGTCCGGCGGCCTCGGCCTGGCTGGCGAGCTGCTCGGCCAATCGCTTGGCGTTGCCGGTCTGGCTGCCATAGACGATGGTCAGGCGCTCGCTGCTCCTGGCTTCCGGCAGGGCCGCCGCGACCGCGGTGGCGAGCGTGCCGGCGCCGGAACGGGCCAGGCCGGCGGCGTAGCCGGACAGCCACCACAGACTGTTGCTGTCCAGGCCGTCGGTGAGACGGGCGAGCGAATCGAGCCGGTCCGCGGGCAGCGGAGTGGCGAGCACAGCGGGGGCGATCGTGGTGGCGGCGGCGGGCACGGCGGTCGGCGTCTGGCTTGGGAGACTGCAGGCTACGAGCCGGAAACCCCCGTCCGGAAAGGATGCTCGGTTATGCGTTCATGACCTGCGCTCATTTCTCCCCGAATCCGGGGGGATTTCTAATGGACCGTGTCGAAGCGGTCGCTGGGACTGGGTATGGGCCCGGTTTCGGGGCGGCTGCAGACGGGTCGGGTGCGCGGGTTCGGGTGGGTCCGGTGGGTGGTGGGGCCGGGCTTCGGAGGCGGCATTGACCTTGTGTTTCGTTACTTCGGTTGGTTCGATGGGCGCGGCGGGCAATCCCCGGCGACGTCCCGGGAACCGGAATCACCGCTACAGGCCAGGCGCCGCCGCGTCGCCCGGCCGATCCTGGAACGCGGCTTTGCTTGCGAGTCCGCCTGAGATGAGTGCGTCACCCGATCTGAGTGTCCTGTTCGACCCGTCCGCCGCCGTGGAGACGCCAGTGCATGGCGGACCGCGGCTGGCGCCGCATGCGTTGAGTCATCTGGACAAGCTGGAAGCCGAGAGCATCCACATCCTGCGCGAGGTCGCCGCCGAGTTCCGCAATCCGGTGATGCTGTACTCGGTCGGCAAGGACAGTTCGGTGCTGCTGCATCTGCTGCTCAAGGCCTTTTATCCCGCGCGTCCGCCGATTCCGCTGCTGCACGTGGACACCGGCTGGAAGTTCGGCGAAATGATTTCCTTCCGCGACCAGCGCGCGCGCGAAACCGGCGTGGACCTGCGCGTGCACATCAATCCCGACGGTCTGGCCCAGGGCATCGGCCCGGTCAGTCACGGCGCGGCGGTGCATACCGATGTGATGAAGACTCAGGGCCTCAAGCAGGCGCTGGACTGGAACAAGTTCGACGCCGCCATTGGCGGCGCCCGCCGCGACGAAGAAAAATCGCGGGCCAAGGAGCGCATCTTCTCGTTCCGCAATCCGCAGCATCGCTGGGACCCGAAGAACCAGCGCCCGGAGCTGTGGAATCTGTACAACACCCGCATCCACAGCGGCGAAAGCGTGCGCGTGTTTCCGATCTCCAACTGGACCGAGCTGGACGTGTGGCTGTACATCTATCGCGAGCGCATCCCGGTGCCGTCGCTGTACTTCGCCGCGCCGCGTCCGGTGGTGGAGCGCGAGGGCAGCCTGATCCTGGTCGATGACGGGCGTCTACCGCTGCGCGACGGCGAAACGCCGCAGATGCGCAAGGTGCGTTTCCGCACCCTGGGCTGCTATCCGCTGACCGGCGCGATCGAATCCGAAGCCGATACGCTGGAAAAAATCATCGCCGAGATGCTGGTCGCCACCACCTCCGAACGCCAGGGCCGGATGATCGATCACGATCCGTCCGCCTCGATGGAGCGCAAGAAGCAGGAGGGCTATTTCTGATGAAGCCGGGACTGGAAATTCGCGATTCGGGATTCGCGCAAGCGCGCGGCGGGGCGGCCGAGGGTTCGACGGACAAGGCGGAGGCGAGCGTGTTGGCTTTCGCCAATCCCGAATCGCGAATCCCCGATTTCGCGGGCGACGCCATCGCCGCCTACCTGCAGCAGCACGAACGCAAGAGCCTGCTGCGCTTCATCACCTGCGGCAGCGTGGACGACGGCAAGAGCACGCTGATCGGCCGCCTGCTGCACGACACCCAGCGCCTGTTCGAAGACCAGCTGGCCGCGCTCGACGCCGACAGCCGCCGTCACGGCACCCGCAACGGCGAAGTCGATTACGCCTTGTTGGTCGATGGCCTGGCCGCCGAGCGCGAGCAGGGCATCACCATCGATGTCGCCTATCGCTATTTCGGCACCGACCAGCGCAAGTTCATCGTCGCCGACTGCCCGGGCCATGAGCAGTACACCCGCAACATGGCCACCGGCGCGTCCACCGCCGATCTGGCGGTGGTGTTGGTGGATGCGCGCAAGGGCCTGCTGACGCAGACGCGCCGCCACAGCTATATCGTTTCGCTACTGGGCATCCGCCATGTGCTGCTGGCGGTGAACAAGATGGATCTGGTCGATTTCGATCAGGACGTGTTCGACCGCATCGTCGGCGAATACCGCGAACTCGCGGCGAAGCTCGGCATCGATCACGTGCAGGCGGTGCCGCTGTCGGCGCTCAACGGCGACAACCTCACCGCTGCTTCGGCGTCCACGCCCTGGTACACCGGGCCGAGCGTGCTCGAACACCTGGAAACGGTCGATGTCTCGCATCGCGCGGCCGAGATCGGCTTACGCCTGCCGGTGCAATGGGTCAATCGTCCGCACCAGGACTTCCGCGGCTTCGCCGGCACCATCACCGCCGGCTCGGTGCGGCCGGGCGACGAAATCGTCGCGCTGCCGTCGGGGCGTCGCTCACGCGTGCAACGCATCGTCACCGCCGACGGCGATCTGGCCCAGGCCTTCGCCGGGCAGGCGGTCACGCTGACGCTGGCGGACGAACTCGATATCAGCCGCGGCGACGTGATCGCCAGCGCGGCGCAGCCGGCGCAGGTGGCCGATCAGTTCGCCGCGCATCTGCTGTGGATGGACGCCAAGCCGCTGCTGCCGAGCCGTTCGTATTGGCTGAAGATCGGCACCCGCACGGTCGCGGTCAGCATCACCGAGATCAAGCACAAGATCGACGTCAACACCCAGGCGCAGCTGGCGGCGCGGCAGTTGGAACTCAACGAAGTCGCGTACTGCAATCTCAGCCTGGATCAGCCGATCGCGTTCGAGGTTTATCGCGACAATCGCGATCTCGGCGGTTTCGTGTTGATCGACCGTCAGACCAACGCCACCGTCGCCGCCGGCACGCTCGACTTCGCCCTGCGCCGCGCGGAGAACATTCACTGGCAGCCGGTCGATGTAGACAAGGCCGCGCGCTCGCGCAGCAAGCAACAAACGCCGCGCTGCGTGTGGTTCACCGGTCTGTCGGGTTCGGGCAAATCGACCATCGCCAATCTGGTCGACAAGCAGCTGCACGCATTGGGCCACCACACCTTCATTCTCGATGGCGACAACGTGCGTCACGGGCTCAACAAGGACCTGGGCTTCACCGACGCGGATCGGGTCGAGAACATCCGCCGCGTCGCCGAGGTCGCCAAGTTGATGACCGACGCCGGCCTGATCGTGCTGGTCAGCTTCATTTCGCCGTTCCGCGCCGAGCGCCGGTTGGCGCGCGAGCTGTTCGGCGATGGCGAGTTCGTGGAAGTGTTCGTCGATACGCCGTTGGGCGAGGCCGAGCGGCGCGACGTCAAGGGCCTGTACGCGAAGGCGCGCGCCGGCAAGATCCCGAACTTCACCGGCATCGATTCGCCGTACGAAGCGCCCGAGTCGCCGGAGCTGCGGCTCGACACCCTGGAGGAAGATGCGCAGGCGCTGGCGCAGCGGGTGGTGGATTACCTGCGGGACTGACGGCGTTGTCCAGCATCGAGCGATCGCGCAAATAAAAAACGCCCCGGCCGAAACCGGGGCGTTCTCGTTCGCAGCGCTGCGCTGCGCTCGGGCGTCAGCCCTTCGCGGTCTTGCTGCGAATCATCTCGTACAGGAACAACAGCACCACCGCGCACACCACCGAGATGATGATGCCGATGAAGCCGCCGCCGGCATAGAACAGGCTGCCGATATAGGCGCCGGCGATGCCGAGCAGGATGGTCAGGATCCAGCCCATCGGGTCCGCGCCGGGCTTGAAGAAGCGCGCGAGGATGCCGATGACTGCGCCGATGATGATCGTGGAAATAATGCCGCCGAACATGGCTTGCCTCCTCAGGAGGATAGGTGGGAACGCGGCAGGATCATGTGACTGGCGCCGTCGCTGCCGTGTGAGGGCGGCGGTTTGGGTTGTCCAGCGGTTAAGCCAGTGCGCCATGGCGCGAAAAAGGCTTCGAAGTCGCTTGCGTGCCGGTAGCGGTGACGTATCGGTTCTGGCGACCGCGCGCGCTGCGTGCACTGGATCGCGCCCGGGTAATCCGCAGGCTTGAGCGCAACGGCATCGCGAAATAAAAAAGGCGGGCCCAATGAGGGGCCCGCCTTTTTGTCGCAGCGAAGATCAGCGGATCAGCAGCAGCCGTGATCGCCGTGACGATCGCCGCTGTCGGCCGCGACGGCGACGCCGGTGGTCTCGCCGCGCTGGCTGGCTTCATGATGCTCGGCCACCACGCGCGCCACGCACGCGGTCACGCGCTTGCCCATCGGGATGTGCAGGAACTCGTTCGGGCCGTGCGCGTTGGAATGCGGGCCCAGCACGCCGGTGATCATGAACTGCGCGCCCGGGAACTTTTCGCCGAGCATGCCCATGAACGGAATCGAGCCGCCTTCGCCCATGTACATCGCCGGCTGGCCGAAGAAATCGCGGCTGGAGGTGTCGATCGCCTTCGACAACCACGACGACATCGCCGGCGCGTTCCAACCGCTGGAGGACTTCTCCAGTTCCAGCGTGACCTGCGCGCCGTTGGGCGGATCGCGCAGCAGCACTTCCTTGAGCAGTTCGCCGGCGCGCTTGCCGTCCAGGGTCGGCGGCAGGCGCAACGACAGCTTTACCGAGGTGTGCGGACGCAGCACGTTGCCGGCCGAAGCCAGCGACGGCATGCCGTCAACGCCGGTGACCGACAGCGCCGGACGCCAAGTGCGGTTGAGCACCAGTTCCGACAGGCCCTCGGCCATCGGCTTCATGCCGGGCAGGAACGGGAACTTGTCGTAGATCGCCGTGCCCAGCACCTTGGCGGCCTGGCGGGCCTGCTCCAGGCGTTCTTCCGGCACGTCCACGTACAGGCCTTCGATCAGGATCTTGCCGCTGGTTTCGTCCTCAAGGCGCGAGAGCAGCTGGCGCAGCAGGCGGAAACTCGACGGCACGATGCCGGACGCGTCGCCCGAGTGCACGCCTTCGCTGAGCACCTTGACGGTGAAATTGCCGCCGGCCAGGCCGCGCAGCGAGGTCGTGCACCACAGTTGGTCGTAGTTGCCGCAGCCCGAATCCAGGCACACCACCAGCGAGGGCTGGCCGATCCGCTCGGCGAGGTGATCGACATAGGCCGGCAGGTCGTAGCTGCCCGATTCCTCGCAGGCCTCGATCAGGATCACGCAGCGCGAGTGCGGAATCTGCTGTTCCTGCAGGGCCAGGATCGCGGCCAGCGAGCCGAAGATCGCGTAACCGTCGTCGGCGCCGCCGCGGCCGTACAGCTTGTCGCCCTTGATCACCGGCTTCCACGGGCCCAGGTCGTCGTCCCAGCCGGTCATCTCCGGCTGCTTGTCCAGGTGGCCGTAGAGCAGCACGCAATCCTCATTGCTGCCGCCGTGGGCGGCGGGAATGTCGAGGAAGATCAACGGCGTGCGGCCTTCCAGGCGCACCACCTCGACCTGCATGCCGGGGATCGACTGGGACTTGGCCCAGGACTCCATCAGCTTGACCGCATCGTCCATGTAGCCGTGCTTGACCCAGTCGGCGTCGAACATCGGCGACTTGTTGGGAATGCGGATGTATTCGACCAATTGCGGGACGATTTCGTCGTCCCACTTGCCGCTCACGTAACGATCGACCTTGCTGGCGTCCATCATCGGGGCCTTCGAAGCTGGGAAAGACGCCAGTTTACCCCTCCGGGACCGTGTAGGACTTTTCCTACCCTGCGCTGCGGCTACGCCCGAC
This sequence comes from Lysobacter gummosus, assembly GCF_001442805.1. NCBI lineage: Bacteria > Pseudomonadati > Pseudomonadota > Gammaproteobacteria > Lysobacterales > Lysobacteraceae > Lysobacter > Lysobacter gummosus. The sequence continues at coordinate 1,433,797 of NZ_CP011131.1, forward strand.
TTCGCGCAGGCCTGCCTGGCGATAACCTGTGCCCATCGAGACATGGACACTGTCTCCACCGGCGGACACAAGGACTCAGGGATGTACGTCCGCCGGATCGGAAAGGAATCCAATCTCAGGAGCTAAAGTCATGAAATCGTTTGCCCTCATCGCCAAGTCGTTGGTTCTGTCGTTGCTGCTGGCTGGCAGCGCCTACGCCTCGGAGCAGGTCAATATCAACAGCGCCGACGCTGCCACGCTGGATCGCGTGCTGCTTAACGTCGGAGCGTCCAAGGCCGAAGCCATCGTCGCCTACCGCAAGGCCAACGGAGCCTTCCGCAGCGTCGAACAGCTGGCCTTGGTCAAGGGAATCGGTCTGAAGACGGTCGAAAAGAACCGGGACCGAATCGTGGTGGGTGGCGCGCCGCAAGGCCGGCCGACCAACACCGCCGGCGCGATCGCAGCACCGCGCGCCGCCAGCAAGCGCTGAAACAACCTGCCGGCACCGTACGGATGCGGAGTCGGTAGTTAATCGGGCAAGGATGCCCGAAGGATTCGGGGGGAGGTCCCTGGACACGGAAGTACGTCGCCCCGCCGCGGATGGATCCGCGGTGGGGCACATCCTTTTTGGGGAATCGGGAATCGGGAATCGGGAATCGGGAGTCGGGAGTCGGCGCCCCTGGCGGCCGAAGCCGCAGTCCCCCATCCCTCCGAGAACCACCCCCGAAGCTTCCCCCCTTTGAAAAAGGGGGGCAGGGGGATTCGCTCTTGCTCCCCAACCCCACCTGGGCCAGACCGCATCCAGCCCCTAGACTGCGCGTCAGCCCGCAGCCTCCCACCGCCATGTCCGACAGCCTGTCCTGGTCCATCCCCGCCAACGAGTACCGCCGCGAACGCTGGCGCAATCAGTTCGGCTGGACCCGCGAGATCGTGCGCATGAGCCGCCAGACCGGCGGTGTCGATCGCCCGGCCGAAGGCGAGGACTGGGACTGGCGCCTGTCGATCGCGGAAATCGAGCGCGACGCGCCGTTTTCGGCCTTCCCCGGCATCGATCGCGAACTGGTGCTGCTCAGCGGCAACGGCCTGCGCCTGCGCTTCAACGATGGCGAAGCCCACGAACTGTTGCCGCCGCACGACAAGCTGCGCTTTCCCGGCGAGCGCGAGGTGCTCGGCGAACTGCTCGACGGCCCGACCCACGACTTCAACCTGATGTGGCGCCGCGACCGCGTCCGCGCGGAGCTGTGGCACCGGCCGCTGGTAGGCCCGATGGTGATCTTCGCCGAACCGCACCACAGCTGGGCTGTGCATCTGCTCGCCGGGCAAGCGCGATTTGCCGACGACTCGGGTCTGCCGCCACTGCACGCCGGCGATACCGCGATTCTCGCCGCCGGCAGCGAACGTCTGCGGCATGTGCTCGAAGGTGGCGGGGAAGTGCTGCTGGTGCGCGTGGCTGCGGTTGAGTGAGTCAGCCAGGCGCTGGAACCGCGCCTTGTTCTTTGTGCCGCAAGATCATCGGGCACTGAACCGAAAGCATCGGGGCTGAAGCCCCTCCCACAATATGCTTCGAGCGTACGAAGTCTTTTGTGGGAGGGGCTTCAGCCCCGATGCTTTCCGATCCGCTCGCCGCGAACCCGCAACCTAACCTCAATAAACATCGCGCCGGTAACGGCCCTCGGCCGCCATCGTTTCCAGGGCGTCCACGCCCACGGCCTCCACCAGCGCCGCCTCCACCCCCGGCGCCATGCCTTCCAGACTGCCGCAGACATAAACAGACGCGCCCGCGCCGATCCACGCGCGCACCTCATCGACGTGCTCGCGCAGCAACTGTTGAACATAGACACGCGATCGTCCGTCGCGCGAGAACGCATAGTCGGCGCGCTCGATCGAACCCTGCGCCAGCCAGGCTTCGAGTTCATCGCGATAGTGCAGATCGCAGGCCGCATTGCGTTCGCCGAACAACAGCCAGTTGCGATGATGGCCCGCGGCGATGCGCGTCTTGAGCAAGGCGCGCAAGCCCGCCAGGCCGGTGCCGTTGCCGATCAGGATCATCGGCCGCGCATCGCCCGGCGCGTGGAAAGAGGCATTGCTGCGGATGCGAAGGTCGATCGACGAATCCAGCGGCGCGTACTCGCTCAGCCAGCCGCTGCCCACGCCCAGGCTGCCGTCGTCGCGGCGCATCTGCCGGACCAGCAGCCGCAGCGAACCTTCCGCGGCGATCGAGGCGATCGAATATTCACGATGCGGCAACGGCGCCAGCGTGGCGGCGATCGCCTGCGCGCTTTGCCCGCGCAGCGCGGCCGGATCGGGCAGGTGCGAACGCGCCAGCAACTCGGCCAGAGTGAGATCAGCTTCGTCGCGACGCACGTGCGTCGCGCCGTCCGCCGCGGCGGACGCCAGCCACAGTGCAACGTCATCGGCGCCATTGCGCGGCCCGATCTCGGCGATATCGCCCGCGTCCCATTGCAACAGCGCGGCATCGGCCGGCACCAGTTCGATATGAAACGCCGGCGCGCCGGCGCTGCCCGGGTTGGACACGCGACGCTCGCGCAAACGCCACGGCGTGTACGCGGGCGCGCTCCAGTCGGGCAGGTCGGTGCGTCCGGCGAGCAGGCCCAGGTGATGTTGCCAATGGCGCAGCGCGCCGGCTTCGCCGTTATCGACTTCGACCAGATCGAACAGCGGCTGCGCGCCGGCATGACGCAGCCAATGATCGAGGCGATGGCCGAACGCGCAGTATTCGTTGTAGTCGCGATCGCCCAGCGCGAGCACGCCATAGCCCAGCCCGGCCAGCGCCGCGCCGCCGCCCATCACCCGGCGCACGAAGGCCGCGGCGCTGTCGGGCGCATCGCCTTCGCCGGTGGTGCTGACCACGAACAGCACACGCGAGTAGTGGCCGAGCTGGCGCGCATCGAGGCTGCCGAGCATGGCCAGATCGGCGCGCAATCCGGCATCGCGCAGCGCGTCGCAGCTACGACGCGCCAGTTGTTCCGCGAAACCGGTCTGGCTGGCGAAGGCGACCAACCAATCGCCACGCCGATCCTGCGCGAGCTGCGGCAAGGCCTGCGCGCGAGCGCTGCGCGCGCGCGACACCGCCACGCTGATCACGAATCCCGCGTAAGCGGCGAGCAGCGCCGCCGCGGCCCACAAGCGTCCGCGTCCCGGCGCGACCCAGTTCCATGGCTCGGCCTGCCACTGCGACAAGGCGATCGCCAACGCCGCCAGCGCGGCCAGAATCACGGCGTTGCCAATCGACGACAGATCGAAACCACGCGACCGGGATGCGGACGCCTTCGGTGCGGGCGGTTCGGAAGAGGGCAGCGAATTCATGCGGCGCGCTGACAGGCGACGAAGCCCGGTGTGGTGCGGGTGACGAAGCGGTCGCCTTCGCGCAACACGAACAACGCGGCGAGGCTGCGACGGTTGGCGTAGGCGATGCCGGCATGCGCGCCGAGCACGGTCAGCGCGGTCGCCAGGGCGTCGGCCTGCATGCAGTGCTGGTGCAACACCGTCACCGAAGCGACGGTGTTATCGATCGGCGCGCCGCTGCGCGGATCGAGGGTATGCGAATAACGGCGTTCGCCGGCGTCGAAATAGCGGCGGTAATCGCCCGAGGTCGCGATCGCCAAGCCGTCGAGCGCGATCACCGCCGCGGCTTCGTCGTCGCCGCCGCCGGGTTGCTCGACCGCGACCCGCCACTGCGAGCCATCGGGTTTGCGCCCATGCGCGCGCAGTTCGCCGCCGACTTCGATCAGGCAATCGGCGACATCCTGCGCCAGCAGCCAATCGGCGACGCGATCGACGCCATAGCCCTTCGCGATCGAGGACAAGTCGAGATAGGCGCCGCCGGGTTGCAGCAAAGTCCGCTGCGCGGCATCGAAGCGCAGGCGCCGCCAGTCGACCCGCTCGCGCGCCTGCGCAAGCGTGTGCGTCGCCGGTGTGTGTGCGCAAGCGCCGGCCGGGCCGAAGCCCCACAGATCGGTCAACGGCCCGATGCTCGGATCGTAAGCGCCGTCGGTATCGGCCGCGAGCGCGAGCGCCGCGGCCAGCACCTGCGCGAATTCGGCCGGCAACGCATGCACGCTGCCGGATGGCGCGCGGTTGTAACGACTGATGTCGGAGTCGGCCTGCCACGTACTCATCTGCGCGACGACTTCATCCAGGCGCGCCTGGATGCCGCGTTCGAGCCGTTGCAATTGCGAAGCGGCGGCGATCAGCTTGACCGACCAGCTCGTGCCCATCGTCAGGCCGCGCAGAGTATGCAAGCTCGGCGCGGCGGTGATGATGCCCGGCCGCGACCAGGCCGCGGGCGCGCTTGGCGCGCCCGTCCACGACCCCATCGCTGGCGGCACGCGCTGGCTCATCGTTTACTGCGGCAGCACTTCGACCACGGCGACGTAGCTCAGGCGGCGCTGCTTCGCGTCCGGCAGGCTGGTCTTGTTGTCTTCGCTGGTGGTTTCCAGCCAGTACATGCCGGCTTGCGGCCACTTCACTTCGAACTTGCCGTCGGCGCCGGTGGTGGCGTGGATTTCGCTCTGCTGATCGCGATAGCGGGTCGCGCCCGGCACGATCTCGATCTTCAGGCCCGAAGCCGGCTTGCCGTCGAGCAACAACTGGAACGTCGCCGCTTCGCCGGCGAACAGATCGTTAGGATGGGTCACCGGAACCAGCTCGATGCCCTTGCCGCTGGTCTTGAACACGCCGCTGCTGGGCTTGCCGACGGTGGCGAAGGTTTCCACCCGGCCCAGGCTTTCCGAGGCGCTGATTTCGGTCGCACCGGCCGGAATGGCGGTCTTGAACTCGCTGGCCTTGCCGCGCCAGCGCTTGGCTTCGCCGCCGAACTTGTAGCTGGCGAACATGCCTTCGTTGTTCATCGCGATCTTGTACGTGCCTTCCTGCTGCAGTTGCAGATCGAACACGGTGCGCAGCTTGCCGGTGGCGCCGTTCTGGGGCTCGACCTTGCTGCCGTCGGGCGCGGTGACTTGCAGGCGTTCCAGCGGCAGCGGCACGTGGTTGAAGTAGAACAGGTCGTTGGACACGGCCGCATCGACCGTCATCCACGAGCCCTTGTCGGAGAACACGGTCTGCGACGGCTGCAGCCAGGCCTTGTGCGCTTGCGCGGTGCCGGCGAGAGCGAATGTGGCGACGGTTGCGGCGACTAGAAGCTTGAGGTTCATGGCGATGGGTCCGGGAATGGAGAATGGGGAATTGGGAGTCGGGAATCGTTAGAGCAAAGGCATGTGGGCGTCGGTGAATGGATGAGATCGGAAACATCGCTTTTTGCGATTCCCCATTCCCCATTCCCGATTCCCGGCCCTCAAGGCTTCACCACCACCTTGACCTTGCCCAGCTCGGTCTTGCCCTGAGCGGAAAGGTTCTGCGCCTTGCCGGGCCACTCGAACGGAATCGTCAGCATTTCGCGGCCGCCGACTTCGCGCGCGGCTTCCACGACCAAGGTGTAGTTGCCCGGGGCCAGGCTGCTGAGCTGCTTGCTGTTGCCCTTGAACGACAAAGCGTGCGCGCCGACCGGACGGGTCGCGCCGCTGACGCCATCGACCGGCATGCTCAGCGTGCGGCCGCTGCGGCGCCACCACTGGCGCATGTCCTTGAGCCACTTGGTGCCTTCGCCGTTCTTCTTGTCCAGGTCGTACCAGACCGCCAGATCGCCGGCCACGGTGTTGTCGGATTTTTCGATCCACGCGGCGACATAGGGGCGGTGGTACTCGGCGGCGTTGATCCGCGGAATCTCGATATTGAGTTCCAGATCGGCCGCGAACGCGGGCAGCGGCAGCGCCAGCGCGGGGATCAGAACCTTGAACGACGACAATTTCATGGATCGCTCCTGGAGGACTAAAGACGTTTGTTCAATGCATGAAGACGATGATGACCAGTAGCGGCACCGCCAGGCCCAGCGCGACCAGCGGCCAGGTCTTGCCGCGCTGGCGCGCGTGCAGTTGCAGCAGCCACAGGCCGGTGAAGGCGAACAGCAGGCAGGCGATCGCGAACAGATCGATGAACCAGCGCCACGCCGCGCCGGTGTTGCGGCCCTTGTGCAGATCGTTGAGCCAGGCGATCCAGCCGCGGTCGGTGCGTTCGTACTCGATCGCGCCGCTCTGGCGGTCGATGCTGATCCAGGCATCGCCGCCCGGACGCGGCAGAGAAACGTAGACCTCGCTGTCGGACCATTCGCCCTTGCGACCGGCGGCGCGCACATCCAACGCATCAGTGAGCCAATCGTTGACAGCGCCCGGCAGCGGCGCGTCGGTGGGGTGCTCGCCCTTGAGGCCGCGCAACAGGCTGGCGGGCAGGGTTTCCTTGAGGTTGACCACGCGCGGCTCGGATTCGATCTGCGCGGCGTGGTTCAAGGTGATGCCGGTGATCGAGAACAGCAGCAGCGCGATCAGGCTGACCGCGGCGCTGATCCAATGCCAGCGGTGCAGGGTCTTGAGCCAAAAGGAACGACGATTAGCATCGACCGTCCCCGAAGTAGGCTTAACCGGTCCGGCTTTAACCGAGCCGGCGTCAACCGCGCGATCGCCGCTGGCCGCCTTCACGGCTGGCTCCAGCGCCGCAGCAGGTTGTGATAGACGCCGGTGAGTTGCACCAGCGAGGGATGATCGGGGACGTCGGCGGTCAGGCGGCGGATCGACACATCCAGTTCGAACATCAGCCGGCGCTGCGCGTCTTCGCTGACCAGACTCTGGATCCAGAAGAACGACGCGATGCGAGCGCCGCGCGTCACCGGCGTGACCCGGTGCAGGCTGGTGCCCGGATACAGGACCAGATCGCCGGCGGCGAGCTTGACGCTGTGGGTGCCGTAGGTGTCTTCGATGATCAGTTCGCCGCCGTCGTATTCCTCCGGCGCGCTGAGGAACAAGGTCGCCGACAGATCGGTGCGCACCGCGTCCATGCCGCCGCGGCTGCGGTCGTAACGGATCGCGTTGTCGACGTGGAAGCCGAACGACTGGCCGCCGGCGTAGCGATTGAACAGCGGCGGATACACGCGCTGCGGCAGCGCCGCGGAGAAGAAGGTTGGATTCTTCGACAGCGCCTCGAGAATCAGCGGGCCCAGCTCGCGCGCGACCGGATCGTTCTCGGGCAGCTGCGCGTTGTCCTTGGCCTTGGCCGACTGATGGCCGGCGGTGATGCGTCCATCGGCCCAGCCGGCCTGATCCAGACGCGCCCGGCAATGGGCGAGCTGTTCGGCGGTGAGTACCTTGGGGACGTGCAGCAGCATGGGTTTCCTCGATGCGGCCGCCCGGGACGGACCCGGGCGGCGCGCGCGGACTATGGAAGTCCGATTAGAACGTGAAGTCGGCGCGGCGTGCCAGTTGCCCGTCGCGCCCGGCACCGCTTAGAACGCGAAATTGGCGCTCAGCACCACCTGGCGGCCGTCGCCCGGCGTCGCCCAACCGTTGTTGCGGATACGGGTGAAGTAATCCTCGTCGGTCAGGTTGTTGACGTTGAGCTGCAGTTGCGCGGAGCGGTTGATCTTGTAGGCGACCATCGCGCGATGGGTCCAGTAGCTGCCGTAGGTGGTCAGCGGGCCGTTGACGTTGGTCGCGCTGTGCTGGGTCAGCCAGATCTTGCCCTGGTAGGTCGCGCCATAACCGATCTGCCACTTGGGGCTGAGGTCGTAGGTGGTCCACAGGCTGAAGGAATGCTCCGGCACCGAGGTCAGGCGATCGCCCTTGGTGTAGTCCAGGCCCAGGCCGGACTGACGGTCGGACACGCCCTGCAGCACTTCGCTGTCGAGGAAGGCGTAGTTGGCGTAGACCGCCCACTGGTCGGTGATCAGGCCGGACAGGCCCAGCATCACGCCGTCCACGCGCGCCTGGCCGTCGAGCTGCTGCAGGCCGGACAGGTTGGCCGGGTTGTCGAGGTCGGCGACCTTGTAGTTCTTGCGATCGTTGCGGAACACCGAACCGGTCAGCGCCAGGCGGCCGTCGAGGAAGTCCCACTTGGTGCCGATTTCGTAATTGACCGCGGTTTCCGGATCGACCGAGCAGGTCTGCGCGGTGCACGAGCCGTTGACCGAGGCCTTAGACGGCGTCTTCGAGTTGCCGTAAGCGATGTAGATGCTGCCGTTCTCGACCGGCTTGAACACCAGGCCGGCGCGGTAGGAGAACAGGTCGTCGTTGCTCTTGAACGGCACGCCATAACCGGTGACGGTGCCGATCGGCTGCGGCGGCAGCGCGCCGCCGACGGTGGTCGGCGCGAGCACGACGACGGCGTTGCTGGTCTTGCCTTCGTTGCGCTCGTAGCGCGCGCCCAGGCTCAACTGCCATTGCTCGTTGAACTTCAGCGTGTCGAACACGTACAACGCGCGGTTGTCCAGTTCGCCCTCGGTGCGGCCGGTGAGGGTGCGGTTGAGCGGGCCGCGATAGATGTGGTCCGGATTGGCGATGTTCATCTGCGGCAGCCCGGTGATGTACGGGTTGGTGCCGTTGGGATTGCGGAAATCGCTGGTGACGTCGAGGTCGAACTTTTCGTGCAGGATCGAGAAACCCGCGACCAGATTGTGTTCGATCGCACCGGTGTTGAAGGTGGTGGTCAGATCGGTCTGGTTGTAGATCGTGGTGTTGCGCGTGTCGCGGCCGTAACCGCGCGGGCCGCTCGGGCTGTAGTTGCCCGGGCGCGTGGCGCCGCAGGACGCGCCGGTCGGGGTGAGGTTGTTGGCCAGGCACCAGGTGCCCTGCACGGCATCGACCAGCGAGAATTGATCGACCTGTTGCCAACGCGTCAGGTTGCGGACCTTGAAGCCATCGTTGAAGGAATGCTCGATGGTCGAGGTCAGCGAATTCAGATCGATGTCCTGCTTGTCGATGTTGCTGTAGCCGTAGTAGTTGCCGCGGTCCACGCCCGGCAGGCCGTCGCCGTTGAAGAACGGCAGGCCGTATTGCGGGGTGTTGTCGTCTTCCTGGTGCAGGTAGTTCAAGGTCCAGGTGGTGTCGCCGCCCAGGCCGAAGGCCAGCGAGGCGGCCACGCCCCAGCGCTCATTGCTTTCGACGTCGCGGCCCGGCACGTCGTTCTGGTGCGCCATCGCATTCAGGCGCAGCGCGGTGCTTTCGCCGAGCACGAAGTTGCTGTCGGTGGTCATGCGCGCGTAGCTGTCGGTGCCGGCGGCGATGGAGGCTTTGTGGAACTCGTTGAGGCCGGCGGTCTTGCTGACCAGGTTGATGGTGCCGCCGACCGAGCCGGCGCCGGAGTACACCGAGTTCGCGCCGTTGATGACTTCCACCGATTCCAGATTGAACGGATCGGTGCGGCTGTACAGACCGCTGTCGCGCACGCCGTCGACGGTGATGTCGCTGTCGGCGTTGAAGCCGCGCAGGTTGATCTTGTCGCCGAAGCCGCCGCCGCCCTCGCCGGCGCCGAAGGTGATGCCGGGCAGGGTGCTGAGGATGTCGGTCAGCGACAGCAGGTTCTGGCCGTCGATGGTGTTGCGGTCGATCACGGTGATCGTCTGCGGCGTGTCGCGCAGGTTCGCGGTGTACTTGCCGCTGCTGGCCTTCTGCACGCGATGGCCATGTACGGCGACGCCTTCGACGTCCTTGGCCTGCGGCTCGGGCGCGGGCGCGGCGAACACGGGCAGGCTGATGGCTAGAGCGAGCGCGCCGGCAAGCGGCGACACGACGAACTTCGTGGTCGGCATGAGAATCTCTGGGAGTGCGGGGAATAGGCAGCCGCAAGGCGGCGTCAGGCCGCGATCTTAATGAGATGAATTCTCATTTGCAACGAAAAGTAAATGCGGAGAGTCGGCTGTAACCGTTTTCGTCGCATGGATGTGCGTAAACGGGCCGCTGAGTGGGCGGCCGGTCGCGTTTTTGGGCTGAGTAAGGGGTGGAGCCTCGAAAAGAGAGGTCTTTTGTAGGAGGGGCTGAAGCCCCGATGCCTTTCTTTCGGATCGCAGTGCGGTGGCGGAGCTTTCCAGGCAGATCGAGGCGATGCAGCGATCTGAGAAAAAAGCATCGGGGCTGAAGCCCCTCCCACAAGAAATTCCGAAGCCTCGCGCGGCCTCGAACCGGCGCCGCTAGCCGCGCTTACTCGCGATCATCGCGGGTCCACACCCCGCCGTCCTCGACCTTGACCGGAAACTTCGCCACCGGTTCATACGCCGGCGGACACAGCGGCCGGCCGTCGCGCACATCGAAGCGCGCGCCGTGCAACACGCATTCGATACTGGCCTGCTCGCCGTCGAAGGTGCCCGAGGACAGTTCGAAATCCTCGTGCGAACAGCGATCTTCCAGCGCGTAGTAATCGCCGTCGTAATTGCAGACGAAGATAGCGGTGTCGCCGTCCCAGGCGACGGTGGACTCGCCCGGCAACAATTGCGAGGTGGCGCAGACGAAAATCCAATCGCCCATGACGTGCTGTTCCCGTGGCTGGCGGTGCGATGGCGCTAGTTTAAAAGCTCGGCGGCGGCGGTAACAGCGGCGCCGGTCATGGCGCGCAATCCGCGACAGTCCGGCGGTTGCCCGCGTCAGCGGCTCAGAGCGTCTTTTCCAGCACTTCGAAGCTCAGGTCGTCGCGCTTGGGCAGGCCGAAGCGGGCATCGCCGTACGGGAACGGCAGGAACTTGCCGGTGCGCCTGAAGCCGCGGCGCAGGTAGTACTGGATCAGTTCCTCGCGCACGTTGATCACCGTCATCTCGATGGTGGACAAGCGCCAATCGTCGCGCACGATGCGTTCGGCCTCTTCCAATACGCGCTTGCCGATGCCGGCGCCCTGCAGGGTCGGATCGACCGTGAACAGGCCGAGATAACCGACCTCGTCGTGGGCCGCGATATGGGCGCAGGCCACCAACGCGGGCGGATCGCCGAGTTCGCCGAGCAGGACCATGCTGCGCGGCTTGCACAGGAAGTCTTCGATTTCGTCCGGCCCGGTACGGCGGCCGCCGAGCAGATCGGATTCGGTGGTCCAGCCGCGGCGGCCGGAGTCGCCGCGGTAGGCCGATTCGGCCAGAGCGACGATCGCATCGATATCGGCCGCGGTCGCGGCGCGGAAAGTCAGGGCTTCTTGGTTCATGCGAGCAGCTTGCGGACCTTGTTCAGCGCCGCCACGAAGGCGTCGATTTCTTCGAACGTGTTGTAGTACGCCAGCGATGCGCGGCAGGTCGCCGGCACGCCGAAGTGTTGCATCAGCGGATGCGCGCAGTGATGGCCGGAACGGATCGCCACGCCTTCCAGATCGAGCAGGGTGGCCAGATCGTGCGCATGCGCGCCTTCGATCAAAAAGCTGACCACCGCGGCCTTTTCCGCCGCCTCGCCGAAAATGCGCAGGCCGGGGACCTCGCGCAGCGCCTGGGTGAAGCGCGCCAGCAGGGCCTGTTCGCGAGCGTCGATGTTGGCCATGCCCAGCGCCGACAGATAGTCCACCGCCGCGCCGAGCCCGGCGAAACCGGCGATGTTCGGCGTGCCGGCCTCGAACCGGCGGGGGCCGTCGGCGAAGACCGTGCCTTCGAACCGCACTTCCTTGATCATCTCGCCGCCGCCGATGAACGGCGGCATCGCTTCCAGGTGTTCGCGTCGCGCCCATAGCGCGCCGGTGCCGGTCGGCCCGCTCATCTTGTGGCCGGTGATCGCGTAGAAATCGCAGCCGATCGCGGCGATGTCCAGCGCCCGGTGCGGCGCGGCCTGCGAGCCGTCGACCAGCGTTGCGATGCCGCGCTTGCGCGCTTCGCGGCAGATCTCGCGCACCGGGTTGACGGTGCCGAGCACGTTCGACACGTGGGTCAAGGCCAGCAACTTCACTTCGGGGGTGAGCAGCGAGTACAGCTGATCCAGATTCAACGCGCCGCGTTCGTCGATCTCCGCGACCTTGATCGTGGCGCCCGTGCGCTGCGCGACCAGTTGCCAGGGCACGATGTTGGCGTGGTGCTCCATGCGCGTGAGCACGATCGCATCGCCTGCCTTCAATCGCGGCAACGCCCACGAGTAAGCGACCAGGTTGATGGCGAAGGTCGTGCCGCTGCACAGCACCAACTCGTCCACGCGCACGTTGAGGAAGCGCGCGAGCTTGCTGCGCGCGCCTTCGTACGTCTCGGTCGCCTCGGTGCCCAGCGTATGCACGGCGCGGCTGACGTTGGCGTTGTGGTGGCGATAGAAATCGTCCACCGCATCGATCACCGCGTTGGGTTTCTGCCCGGTGTTGGCCGAGTCGAAGTAGATCAGCGGCTTGCCGTGGACTTCGCGCGTCAACACCGGGAAATCGGCGCGGACTGCGGCCCAGTCGATGGCGGCGGAGGGGGAAACGGGGTGAGCGGCGTTCATTCGGATACGGTCTCGCGGTCGCCGTGGCTCTTGGGGGAGGAGATCACGAGAAACCTCGTGTTCGAGTCGCTGTCGTTGCGCAGTTGGTGGGCCGCGCCCGGCGGCACGTGCAGGCCCTGTCCGCGCTGAAGGACGTGCGCCACGCCGCAGACTTCGAGCGTGGCGACACCGTCGAGCACGTAGAAGAACTGGCGCGAACGCGCGTGACGGTGGCGGATTTCGGCCGCGCCCGGAGGCACCTGCTCTTCGATCACGCTCAGATCGTCGCCTTCTAGCAGATGCCAACCGTCGCAGACCTCGCCCCAGCGATAGTGGCGCGCGGTACCGGTATCGATCTTGGCGACGGTTTCGCTCATGGCGCAGGTCAGGTGAGTTGCAGGCGTTCCAGGGCCAGATTCAAGCGCACTTCCAGCATCGCCCGAGCGCTGTCGTCTTCGATCACCGTCAGAGTCTCGCGGCAGAATGCGGCGGTCAGCAGCGCGCGCGCGGTTTCCACCGGCAGGCCGCGCGAACGCAGGTAGAACAGGGCGTTGGCGTCGAGCTGTCCGACGGTGGCGCCGTGCGCGGCCTGGACTTCGTCGGCATGGATTTCCAGCACCGGCTGGGTGTCGATTTCCGCGCCTTCGCTGAGCAGCAGGTTCTTGTTCGACAACGACGCGTTGCTGCCGTCGGCGCCTTCGCGGATCAGGATGCCGCCGTGGAACGCGGCGCGCGAACGGCCGGCGCCGAGACCGCGCCAGACCAGTTCGCACTGGGTGTCGCGGCCGACGTGATCGATGCCCAGGCGGGTGTCGAGATGGCGGCGGCCGCTCGCCAGCAGCACGCCGTTGGCCTGGACCTGCGCGCCTTCGCCATGCAGCGCGGCGTTGAGTTCGTGACGCGCCAGCGCGGCGCCCAGTTCCAGGTCGATGCGGCGATAGCGCGCGCCGCGCGCCAGCACCGCGTCGGTGCGCGCGAACACGGTCGCGCCGAGCGCTTCGTCCTGCACCCGCGCATGCGACAGCGTGGCGTTGGGCGCCAGGTGGACGTGGGTCAGGCTGTTGGACAGGTGGTTGTGGATGTCGGTGGCGATCTGATGCTCGACCACGCTGAGCGAGGCGCCTTCGCGCAGTTCGATCAGATGGCGCAGATGCCAGGCCAGATCGCCGGCGTTGGGGCTGCCGACGAACACCAGATGCACCGTGCCCGGCGCCTGCACGCCGGCGTCCACGCGCAGCACCGCGCCTTCATCGGCCAGCGCCGCGTTGAGGCGGGCGAAGATTTCGTCCGCGCGCTCGAAACGGCGGGCGAGGAAGTTGGCTTCGCGCGCGTCGTCGGTGGCCAGCACCTGCGACAGCGGCAGCAGCGACACGCCCGCGGGCAGGCCGGACAGGTCCGAACGCGCGGCGTCGAAGCGGCCGTTGTGGAAGACGATGCGCGGTGCCGGAATGCCGGCGATGGCCGCGCTGTCGAAGCTGGCCGGCACCGCTTCGGCCGAAGCGAAGGCGCGCCGTTCCAGCGCGCGCAGCGGCGTGTATTTCCAGGCTTCGGTGCGCGGGCCGGGCAGGCCGTCGCGCAGCGCGGCGTCGAGCGCTGCGCGGCGGGTCGCGCCCAGGCCGGCGGCTTCGCGCGCGGGCAGGGCCTCGAAAGACGCGGCGAAGGCGTCGAGCAGGGCGCTCATCGGGCGCGCTCCGTGGCTGCATTCGCGCTGATCACGCCGCGTTCTCCGGGGCGACGCGGTCCTTGAGCCATTCGTAGCCGTGCGCTTCAAGTTCCAGCGCCAGTTCCGGCCCGCCGGTCTCGACGATGCGGCCGTCGGCCAGCACGTGCACCACGTCGGGCTTGATGTAATCGAGCAGGCGCTGATAGTGGGTGATCACCAGGAAGGCGCGATCGGCCGAGCGCAGCGTGTTGACGCCGTGGGCGACGGCCTTGAGCGCGTCGATGTCCAGGCCCGAATCGGTTTCGTCCAGGATCGCCAGCTTGGGTTCGAGCAGCGCCAACTGGAAGATCTCGTTGCGCTTCTTCTCGCCGCCGCTGAAGCCTTCGTTGACGCCGCGATGCAGCAGCTCGTCCTTCAGGTGCAGCACGGCCAGTTTCTCGCGCACCAGCTTGAGGAACTGCATGGAATCGAGTTCCGCCTCGCCGCGCGCCTTGCGCTGGGCGTTGAGCGCGGCGCGCAGGAAGTAGGTGTTGTTCACGCCCGGGATTTCGACCGGGTACTGGAATGCCAGGAACACGCCGGCGGCAGCGCGTTCTTCCGGCTCCAGCGCGAGCAGATCGCGGCCTTCGAATTCGACCGACCCTTGGGTGACTTCATAGCCTTCGCGGCCGGCGAGCACGTTGCCCAGCGTGGACTTGCCCGCGCCGTTGGGCCCCATGATGGCGTGCACCTGACCCGGCTGCAGGTCAAGGCTCAGGCCCTTGAGGATGTCCTTGCCGGCGACTTGGACGTGGAGGTTTTCGATCTTGAGCATGGTGGGCATCTTGGTTGGTTCAATCTTCGAGGCGTTCCAGGTCCGCCAGGTCTTGCAGGCGGCCGACGGCTTTCTTGTTCTTGCGCAGGTCGTCGATACCGATGACCGAGACCTCCGCTCCCGCGAGCGGGACAACGATCCGGTTCGGGAAGCACTGGTCGAAGTCCACGCCATCGGCGAAGTTGATGAGTTCGATTTTGTTCGGTTCCGCGCCAAGCATCAGCATCGCGCGGGGTTTGCAGAAATCGGCGGGATTGGCCTTGATGTCCGTGAAACCGAAATCGCGTAATGCGGCGATCAGGCGTTGCGCGTTTTCTTCGGTGCCGCGGAACCAGACGTCCATGTCCCGGGTATAGCGCACATGTCCATGCACGCCAAGCGCAATGCCGCCGACCAGCATGTAATCGACGCGATGAGCGCCCAACGCAGCGAGAAAGTCGCGCCAGTCGTCAGGGAGCTGGGACATCGCGCAGCTCGATCACGTAAGCGAAAGGCGGGTTCCCGTTCTTGAACAACTCATTCCCTTCCCGATGCAGGTTCAAGGTCTCCTGCAAACGTTCTTCCGGCGGGCGCGAACGCCAATAACGCAGGCTCTGGGCGTTTTGTTCGTCCGGCGCGACGAAGCGCATGGTACGGGCGATGCGCGTATTCATCCGACCGAACCTTCCAGGCTCACTTCCAGCAGCTTCTTGGCCTCGACCGCGAACTCCATCGGCAATTCGCGGAACACGCTCTTGCAGAAGCCATCGACGATCATCGACACCGCATCCTCGGTGCCGATGCCGCGGCTGCGGCAGTAGAACAGCTGGTCGTCGCTGATCTTGGAGGTGGTCGCTTCGTGTTCGACCGTCGCGTCGGGGTGTTTGACCTCGATGTACGGGAACGTATGCGCGCCGCACTTCTTGCCGATCAGCAGGCTGTCGCACTGGGTATGGTTGCGCGCGCCGGCGGCGTGCTTCTCGACCTTGACCAGGCCGCGATAGGTGTTCTGGCCGCGGCCGGCGCTGATGCCCTTGCTGATGATTTTCGACTTGGTGCGCTTGCCGACGTGGATCATCTTGGTGCCGGTGTCGGCCTGCTGACGATGGTGGGTCAGCGCGACCGAATAGAACTCGCCGGTGGAATCGTCGCCCAGCAGCACGCAGCTGGGGTATTTCCAGGTGATCGCCGAGCCGGTTTCGACCTGGGTCCAGCTGATCTTGCTGCGCGCGCCGCGACATTCGCCGCGCTTGGTCACGAAGTTGTAGATGCCGCCCTTGCCGTTCTCGTCGCCCGGGTACCAGTTCTGCACCGTCGAGTACTTGATCTCGGCGTCTTCCAACGCGACCAGCTCGACCACCGCCGCGTGCAGCTGGTTTTCGTCGCGCATCGGCGCGGTGCAGCCTTCCAGGTACGAGACGTAGGCCTTGTCTTCGCAAATGATGAGGGTGCGCTCGAACTGGCCGGTGTGGCCGGCGTTGATGCGGAAATAGGTGCTCAGCTCCATCGGGCAGCGCACGCCCTTGGGAATGAAGACGAAGCTGCCGTCGGAGAACACCGCCGAGTTCAACGCGGCGAAGAAGTTGTCGCCGGTCGGCACGACGCTGCCCAGGTACTTCTTGACCAGCTCGGGCTGCTCGCGGATCGCCTCGGACATCGAGCAGAAGATCACGCCCTTCTCGGCCAGTTCCTTGCGGAAGGTGGTGCCGACGGAGACCGAGTCGAACACCGCGTCCACCGCCACGCCGGCCAGGCGCGCGCGCTCGTGCAGCGGCACGCCGAGCTTGTCGTAGGTGTCCAGCAGTTCCTGCGGCACTTCGTCGAGCGAGGCGTACTTGGCCTTGGGCGCGCTGTAGTAACTCAGCGCCTGGAAATCGATCGGCGCGATGTTGAGCTTGGCCCAATGCGGCATCGGCATGGTCAGCCAGTGGCGATAGGCCTCGAGGCGCCAGTCGGTCATCCACTCGGGCTCGTTCTTCTTGGCCGAGAGCGCGCGGATGACGTCCTCGTCCAGTCCCGGCGGCAGGCTGTCGGACTCGATGTCGGTGATGAAACCGGCTTCGTAGCGACGGCCGAGCTGCTCGTGGATCTCACGATTGGCGATGTCGCCCGCGGCGGCGGGCGTCTTGCTGATGTCGGTGGCCATGTCGGCTGCCTACTGTCTAAGCGCCGGCCAGGCGCAGGTCGATGCGCTTGGCGGAGGCGGGTTCGGGTGAAAAGGTGGGGGCGAGCATCTGTGCGAGGGTGACGTTGCTGAGCGCTTCGACCACGACGTCGTTGATCCGGCGCCAGTTGGCGCGCACGCCGCACTGTTGCTCCAGGCCGCAGTTGCCTTCGTGAACGCTGCATTCGGTCATGCCGAGCGGGCCTTCCATCGCCTCGACGATCTCGATCAGGCCGATTTCCTCCGGCGCCCGCGCCAGGCGATAGCCGCCGTTGGCGCCGCGGAAACCCTCGACCAGGCCGGCCTGGGCCAGCGGCTTGAGCACCTTGCTGACGGTCGGCGCTTCCAGGCCCGCGCGCTCGGCCATCTCGGCCGCGCTGAGGACGCGGTCGTGCTGGGCCGCCAGGACGGTCAGGACGACCGTGGCGTAATCGGTGAGCTTGGTGACGCGGAGCATCGGCGTGGGGCGCTGAAGGCGGTGGGGGTAATTCGTACCGAAATTGTACGGTTTTATCCGGGCCGAGGCCAGCGGGCGGTTTTGCACGATTCATCGGGCCGCGGCGGGCAGTCCGGGCGCCGCCCGGCCGGGCCGGATTGCCGGGGCGGGGCGGGGCCGATTCCGGGTTCCAGCCCGGGGGCCGCGGCGGCGCGTAACGGAAAGGAGATCGCCGACGATAGCGGCGCAACCCCTGCTCAGGTCAGAATGATCGTTCGTCATTTTGGAAATCGCTATGCCGCGCAAGATCGCCGCCCGTCGTTCAGCCATCCACGGCAACGGTGTATTCGCCGTCGCCCCGATCGCCAAGGGCGAACGCGTCATCGAATACAAAGGCCGCCGCCGCAGCCACGAGGAAGCCGACGCCGGCGATACCGGCGATGCCGACTCGGGCCACACCTTCCTGTTCACGCTCAACGACGAGTACGTGATCGACGCCAACTACGAAGGCAATACCGCGCGCTGGATCAATCACAGCTGCTCGCCCAACTGCGAGGCGGTGCTGGAAGAGGACGACGGCGACGACCGCCGCCAGGACAGGGTGTTCATCGAGGCGATCCGCGAGATCGCCCCGGGCGAGGAGCTGTCGTACAACTACGGCATCACCTTGGAAGAGAAGCACACCAAGGAGCTGAAGAAGATCTGGGAATGCCGCTGCGGCTCGCCGGATTGCACCGGCACCATGCTGCAGCCCAAGAAAGACAAGAAGTCCAAGAAGAAAGACAAGAAGAAGGACAAGAAAAAGAAGAAGGACAAGAAGGGCAAGAAGAAGGATTGAGGGTTCGGCCGGTTGTTTCCCGGCGTTTGAGGACGCCGCTGGGGGCTGAGCCGGCCGCTCTACTTCCCTTCTCCCGCTTTGCGGGAGAAGGTGGCCCGAAGGGCCGGACGCCCCGCAGGAAGCACCCTTGGGGTGTGAGGGCAGGCGATCGGCGGCCGCTCTCGCCTCAACCCCGTCCCGGCGCTAACGCATAGCGCTTGGGCGTCAGTGGACGCGCAAGCCGCGTCCGCTCACCCCGCACAGCGGGAGAGGGCGTAAGCCAAGCGGTCAACCTTTGACCGCGGACGAAAGTCCGATAGCTCCCCAAGGTCTTCCACCGGGACACTGCGATGCATCCGCCGCCACGCCGCGATAACACGCCGCGGCGACAATGGCCGCCGGTTCGCCGACTTCGGCGCAAATTTCCTCCCCTAGCATCCAGGAGCAGTCGTCCATGAGCTCGATCCAAGGCAAAGTCGCCGTCGTCACCGGAGCCGCCAGCGGCATCGGGAAGGAAATCGCGCACGAGCTGGCCCGCGCCGGCGCCGCGATCGCCATCGCCGACCTCAATCAGGCCGGTGCGCAGGCGGTGGCGGACGAAATCGTCGGCAACGGCGGCCGCGCCATCGGCGTGGCGATGGACGTCACCGACGAGGCCGCGGTCAACGCCGGCATCGAGCGTGTGGTCGCCGAACTGGGCGGCATCGACATCCTGGTTTCCAACGCCGGCATCCAGATCGTCAACCCGATCGAGAACTACGCCTTCGCCGATTGGAAGAAGATGCTCGCGATCCATCTCGACGGCGCGTTCCTGACCACCAAGGCCGCGCTGCCGCACATGTACAAAGGCGACAAGGGCGGCACGGTGATCTACATGGGCTCGGTGCATTCGCACGAGGCCTCGCCGCTGAAGTCGGCCTACGTCACCGCCAAGCACGGCCTGCTGGGCCTGTCGCGCGTGCTCGCGAAGGAAGGCGCCAAGCACAACGTGCGCAGCCACGTGGTCTGCCCCGGGTTCGTGCGCACGCCGCTGGTGGACAAGCAGATTCCCGAGCAGGCGAAGGAACTGGGCATCAGCGAGGACGAGGTGATCAAGAAGGTCATGCTCGGCAATACCGTCGATGGCGTGTTCACCACGGTCGAGGACGTGGCGCAGACGGTGCGCTTTTTGGCCGAGTTCCCGAGCGCGGCGCTGACCGGGCAGAGCTTCGTGGTCAGCCATGGTTGGTATATGCAGTAAGTCGCCGACGTCATGCCGGGCATGGCATGGCGTTGGGGCTCGTCATCCCCGCGTAGGCGGGGATCCAGGGCTTTATCGCGACACGACTGCGAAGTCTCTCGATCCCCGCCTTCGCGGGGATGACGAGCAAGAGCGAAGCGCGATGAGCCCGGTCAGCAGTGAGGCGCAACAATGGCGAACGCACGAAGCAAGACCCGATCCGCCGATAGCAAGCGCAGCGTAAAACCCGCCAAGGCATCGTCGGCGCCAGTCAAGCCTGCGCCGGCGAAATCCGCGCGCGGCAAGGCCGCGCCGCTCAAATCCGCCGCCAAGCCCGCGCCGGCCAAGCGCAAGAGCGCGCCGGCCGTATTCATCGATCCGGCTGGCGAGACCGCCGCGCCGGCCACTGTCGGCAAGAGTAAATCCGCGGCCGGTTCGACCACCGCCGCATCACGCGCTCCCGGCAAACAAGCCGCCTCGCAAGCGGCGAAGACCGCCGGCGCGCGCATCCGCGCCGCCGCGCCGGTGTTGCCGGAAAACATCGCCCTGGTGCTGCAGGGCGGCGGCGCGCTCGGCGCCTATCAGGCCGGCGTCTACCAAGGGCTGTTCGATGCCGGCGTCGCTCCGAACTGGATCGCCGGCATTTCCATCGGCGCCTTCAACACCGCGATCATCGCCGGCAATCCGCCGGAAAAACGCATGGACGCCCTGCGCGAGTTCTGGGACACGATCTCGCGGCCCAACGTGTTTCCCGCCACCACCTTCGGCCAGGAAGCGCATTTCGCCGGCCTCGACGCCGACACCCGCGCCTGGCTCGATACCTGGGAAGCCTGGCGCGCCATCGTCGAAGGCCAGCGCGGGTTCTACCAACCGCGCACGTGGCTGGGGCAGGACCCGTTTGCGCAGCCGGGCCCGGCCGCGGCGAGTTTCTACGACACCTCGCCGATGATCGCCACGCTCGAACGTCTGGTCGATTTCGACCGGCTCAACGACGACGGCATCCGCGTCAGCGTCGGCGCGGTCAACCTGCGCACCGGCAATCTGGAATATTTCGACAACACCCAGATGCGGCTGGATGCGCGCCATATCCTCGCCTCGGGCGCACTGCCGCCGGCGTTTCCGGCGATCGAGATCGACGGCGAGTTCTACTGGGACGGTGGGCTGGTGTCGAACACGCCGTTGTCGCAAGTGCTGACCGCATCGCCGCGGCGCGACACCCTGGTGTTCCAGGTCGATCTGTGGAACGCGCGTGGCGAGTTGCCGCAGAACCTGCTCGACGTGGCCGAGCGGCAGAAGGAAATCCAGTATTCCAGCCGCACCCGCCTGATCACCGACACCCAGCGCGTGTTCCAGCACTATCGCCGGCTGCTGCGCGAGTTGCTGGAGGAAATCCCCGAGGACGTGCGCAAGCACAACCCCTGGGCCCAGCACGCGGCCGAACTGGCCTGCGACCGGCGTTACAGCGTGATCCATCTGATCTATCGAGACCGCGCCAAGATCGGCCACTTCAAGGACTACCAGTTCGGGCGCGTGGCGATGCGCGAGCATTGGCTGTCGGGGCAGAGCGACATCGCCCGGGCCCTGGCGCATCCGGAGTGGTTGCAATTGCCACATGGCGAGTCGGCCTTCGTCGCGCACGATGCCACCGCGCCTTGAGTGGCTTCTCGGCGATTTGATCGGACAGCGTCGGGGCTGAAGCCCTTCCCACAAAAGACTTCAAAGCCACGAGGTCTATTGTGGGAGGGGCTTCAGCCCCGATGCTTTTCGCCAAGCAGCGCCGATGCCACTTGCGCTCACGATCGACCACCGCAGTTCAGCTGACCTTTGTCATCCCGCAACCATGCGACGGCCTGAACATCCAGTCCCCAAGGCTGCGATGCACGCCGGCCGCCGAGGGTTGCCATGACTAACGCCATTTAGCGAACGACCGTCACGCCGCTAGTCTGCGCGTCGTCGCGGTGCCGTATGCCGCGACTCGTGACCGGCCGCGCAGGGGATGCGCCGCCGGTGCGATTCATCCGCAGCACGGGGCCGCACCATGCGCAACAACCTGATCACTTGCATGTCCGCGGTTTGCGCCGCATTCGCCGCGCCCTGCGCGCACGCGCTGGACATCGACGGCCGCATCGATCCGCAGGAGTGGAGCCAGGCCCAGCGCATCCAGGAGTTCCGCCTGACACAGCCGTTGTCGCGCGAGCCGGCCTCGCAGCCGACCGAGGCCTGGCTGATGGCCACGCCGCAAGGCCTGGCGGTCGCGTTCCGCAATCACCAGCCCGCCGGCGTGCCGCGCCTGCGCCAGCATACCCAGCGCGACGGCGACGGCACCGTCGACCGGGTCAACCTGTACGTGGACTTCGACGGCGACGGCCGCGCCGGCTACAACTTCACCGTGACCCTGGCCAACAGCATCACCGACGCCACCATCACCAGCGAAAACCTGTTCGGCAACGATTGGGACGGCGACTGGCGCCATGCCACCAGCGAGGACGAGGAAGGCTGGTCGGCCGAGATGCTGATTCCCTGGCACATCGCGCCGATGCGCCAGCGCGAAGGCATGCGCACGCTAGGCATCCAACTGGACCGGGTGATCGCCTCCACCGGCGAGCGCACCTCGTGGCCCGCAGTGCACTACACCCAAGCGCGCTATCTGTCGGCGTTCAACCGCATCGAAGTACCGGCCTACAAACAATCGCTGCTGGCGATCACGCCCTACGTGGTCGGCGTGCAGGACGCGGTGCGCCACGACAGCGACTTCGACGGCGGCGTGGACCTGTTCTGGAAGCCCAGCGGCAAGTTCCAGCTCAGCGCGACCTTGAATCCGGATTTCGGCCAGGTCGAAAGCGACGAACTCACCGTCAACTTCAGCGCCACGGAAACCTTCAACAGCGACAAGCGGCCGTTCTTCACCGAGAACCAGAGCTTCTTCGACGTGCAGTTCGGCTCGTACAACAACTACAGCCGGCTGATCTACACCCGCCGCGTCGGCGGGCCGGCCGACGACGGCGATGGTTCGGGCGATGTCACCGCCGCGGTCAAGCTCAACGGCAGCGCGGGCGGATTCAACTACGGCGTGTTCGCGGCGAGCGAAGGCGACGAAGCCGGCCGCGACTTCTACGCCGCCCGGGTGACCCGCGACTTCGCCCAACTGGGCCTGGGCGCGATGGTCACGCGGGTGGAGCGGCCATGGCTGGACCGCGACGCCAACGTGTACGAATTCGATCAGCGCTGGACCCCGAACGCGCAGTGGGCGATCCGCAGCGCCGTGGTCGCTTCCGACGTGCAGCAGGCCGGCCGCAGCTTCCGCGACAGCGGCGGGCAGATCCGCATCGACTACGACATGGGCCGCGGCTGGCGCCAGCAACTGTACGGCCTGCATCTGGGCCGCGATCTGATGCTCAACGACTTCGGCTATCTGGAACGCAACAACTTCAACTACCTGCGCTACGACCTGGGCCGGCGCGTCACCGATCTGCCGGCCGATTCGGCCTACGCCGGGCACGACTGGCACTACGCGGTATCGCGCCGCTACAGCGACGATGGCGTGCATATCGCCGACGCCTTCGCGGTCAACCGCCGCAGCGACACCCGCGACGGCGGCCGCGAGTTCATCGAGGCGGCGGTGTGGGGCCGCGGCCACGACGATCTGATCACGCGCGGCCACGGCGTGCTGCGGGTGCCGGAGAAGATGTTCCTGACCTACGAGCGCCTGCGCCCGCGCAAGGGCGAGAGCCCGTGGTCGCTGTACACCGAGGCCGGCTACAGCGCCGATGGCCTGGGCGGCATCGACGAAGGCAAGCTGAGCCTGTATCTGGAGCCGAACTATCAGTACAGCGACCGCCTGCTGCTGTTCGCCGGCATCGAGTACAGCCACAACCCCGACTGGCTGCTGTGGCGCGGCGACAATCGCGTCGCAACCTTCCGCTCCGACCTGCTCAGCCTCAACGCCGGCCTGCAGTGGTTCATCGACGACAAGCAGGAACTGCGCGTGCGCCTGGAGACCATCGGCGTGGATGCGCGGACCCGGCAGGCCTATCGGGTCGGCAGCGATGGCCGCGCGCTGGTGGTCGCGGAAGAGGTTCCGGACTTCAGCCTGCGCAATCTGGGGTTCCAGGTTCGTTATCGTTATGAACTGGCGCCGCTGTCGTATCTGTATGTCGCCTATGTGCGTGGCGGCGAGATGTTCGAAGAGGGCATGCAGGAGCACAACGTGGGGCGGCAGTTCAGCGATGCCTTCGATCTGCGCGACAGCGAGCAGTTGCTGGTGAAGTTGTCGTATCGGTTCGAGATTTGATGAGGTTGCGGTGCCGCGATCTGAAAGGAAAGCATCGGGGCTTCAGCCCCGATGCTCTCTTTTCAGAAGAAGACGCAACCCGGAAATAACCACCACTCAAACTTCGCCCGCCCATGCGGGCAGCGCCGCCGCGGCTCAATCCTTCCGCCACTCCACCCCAAAATAAACCGCCCGCCCGTCGCCCGGCAGAAAATTACGCCCATCCAACCCGCGCGCATCGGCGATCACATTGGTGCTGGCGATCCACTTCTTGTCGGCGAGATTGCGCGCATCGGCGAACCAGCTCCACTGCGAGGCGATCGGGCCGCCCACGCGTAGCCCCGCGATGGTGTAGCCCGGAGCCTTGAAGCTGTTCGCGTGGTCGATGTAGTAATCCTGCGGCGTCCATTCCACGCTGGGCGCGATATACAAACGCGGGTCGGGTTGCCAGCGCAGTTCCGCGCGCAGTTGCTGGGGCGGGACGCCGGCCAGGTCGTTATCGCCGTGGACGCGGTCGCCGTCGAATCGGAAATCGTTGTAGAGATAGTTCGCGGACAAAGTGAAATCGCCGGCGAATTTCCAGCCCAGGCCCAGTTCGATGCCCTGATGCAAGGTACGCCCGGCGTTGATGGTGCCGAGCGGATTGCCGTTGCCGTCGCTGAGCGAAAGCAGCTCGCCCTTGACCCGGGCGCGATACAGGGCGACATCCAGCGACAAGGCATCGCCATTCAGGCGAAGACCGATCTCGCCGCTGTCGGCGCGCTGCTTGTCCACCGGGGTGATGCCCGGCCCGCCGCTGAGTTCGCCGAAGCTCGGCGGTTCCAGGCTGCGGCTGAGGTTGGCGTACAACTGTGCGTGCTCATCGATTACATGGCGCAGACCGAGCTTGGGGCTGATACCGGAATAATCCGCATCGAAGCTTTCGTCGCGGGCGCCGGCGATCAACAGATCGCGCGAACGTCGTTGCGAGCGCAGCGCTTGCGCGCCCACGGACACCACCCACTGCGGGTTCAACCAAGTCTGGTTTTCGGCGTAGAGCTTGCTGTTGCGCGCGCGCTGATCGAAGCGGTTGCTGGGCGCGCCGGCGTGGCCGGCGATATTGAAATAGCGTTCGTCGTCGGTATCGCCTTGAGCGACAGCGGCGCCGACGATCAGCACGTTGCGCAGGCCCAACCACTGGGATTCGCCGCGCCAGCGCAGGTCGATGCCGTAATCACGGCTGTCCTGGCGCAGCACTTGAAATATCGGATGATCCAGCGACTTGTCCGCGTAATACGCCGACAGCGTCAGCGTGTCGCCCGGCGATGGCGACCAGGCGAGTTTGCCCGCGACGCGGTCGAGTCGGTAATCGCGGCGCTGGTTCAGGGCGATATTGCCCGGCGCGGCCAGGCGCGGATCGCGGCGCGATTCGGCCCGGGTCAGATTGCCGGGCAGAGCCGAGCGCGTATCGACATGGGTGAGGTAGACGCGTCCATCGAGGCTGTCGCTGAAGCGATAGCCGGCGTTGGCGAACAAGCGATAGTTCTCCTGCTCGGCGTGATCGCGATAACCGTCCTGGCGCAAGCCGCTGAGGCTGAGGTAACCATCGGCCCGCCCGGATACGCCGGCCACGGCGATCTGGCCGCGCCGGTAGCCGAAGTGGCCGGCTTCGGCGCGCACGGTCAGTGGCGCGGCGTCGTAGCCGGTGGGCGAGACGAAGTTGATCGCGCCGCCGAGCGTGGCCGCGCCGAATTCCAACGCGTTGGCGCCGCGATACACCTCGATGTAGCGCGCCGACAGCGGTTCGACCGCCTGGAAATCGAAGCCGCCGTCGGCGAGGTTGAGCGGGCTGCCGTCCTGCAGCAACTCCAGGCCGCGGCCGTGGAAGATGCGTTGCAATCCGGAACCGCGAATCGACAGCCGCGCTTCCTCCGCGCCGAAGCGCGGCTGCACGAACACGCCGGCCGCATAACCCAGTGCATCGGTGAGCGTGCCGACGCGGCGGTCGCGATAGGCCTCGGCATCGATCAGTCCGGTCGCGCCGGCGCGTTGGTCCAGACGCATGCGCGCTTGCTGCAGCGTCTCCACCGCGCGCGAAGGTTCGGAGCGGCCGTGCACGCGCACGGTGGCGAGGGTCTTGGCGCCGTCGCTGGCCGGCTGCGCAGGTGATTGAGCGTGAGCGGTGCAGACGGAAACGACGGCGAACGCGAGCAAGGCGGGACGAAGTGTGACGGCGCGCATGGCGGCTTCCTTGCTTGAGAAGCCGGACAGGGTAGTGAGCGCGTTATCGCTCAGGGTGCGGCATAACGCCGCAGCGGCGGGACTGTCCGGCGCGCGCGCGATTTTGCGTAACGCACCTTGTAGTGCCGCTTGATTTTCGCGTCGTTCGTAATCGACGCGAACGCGGCGAGCCACGCGTCGCGATCGAATCGCGCGCCTGACTTCAGTGTGCGGAACCCGCCTGTGTATCAGGCAAGGCGACCGGCTTCACCCGCAATGCCCACACGACGCCGGCGATCAACAAGGCGATGCCGAGCAAGGTCAGCGGCTGCGGGAGGCGGCCGCGCAGGATGAAGGCGTAGGTCAGCGCGAACAAGGTTTCGAATACGATCAACTGCCCGGCCAGCGCGGTCGGCAAACGCTGGCTGGCTTCGTTCCAGCACAAGGTGCCGACCCACGATGCGAACAGGCCGATGGCGACCATCAGGGCGATGAAGAATCCCGGCCTGGGACCGAACGGCATCGGGAAACTGTCGTGGCTGACGCCCATGTAAGCCCACAGGGCGATGTAGCCGATCAACGCCAACGGCAGCACAGCGATGCCTTGCGCGGTGGCCCAGGTGCGCGGGCTGCGGCCCGGATGCGCGCGCAGCCAATCGGCGTTGCGCAGCGGATACCAGGTCCAGCACGCGACCGCGCCGAAGGCGAGCAGGCCGCCGAGCGCGTAGCGGCCGATGTCGGCATTGGCGTCGGCGCGCAGCGCCTGCAATTCCACCTGGTTGACGCAGCCGATGCCGGCGGCGATCAGCAGCAGCGACGGCGCCAGGCTCGCCCACGGCAGGCGGCCGTCGCGTCGCGCGTCGCGCAGGTTGGCGCTGATCGCGATCACCACCGGCAGGGTGCCGATGATCATCGTCGGCAACGGCCCGCCGGCGCGCTGGATCGCGCTGGCCAGGCACAGGTAGTAGAGCAGGTTGCCGATCGCCGCCAGTTTCAGCGCCTCGATCCAGTCCACGCGCGTCAGTTGCCGCAGCGCCTTGCGATCCAGCCACGCCAGCGGCAGGGCGATCAGGCCGAAGGCAAGGTAACGGCCGACCGATTGCAGCGCGGCCGGATACTCCGGCAACAGCAGCGGGCCGACGAAGACCAGTCCCCAGAGCAGGCCGGCGAGAAGAGCGTAGAGGGTTCCTAGCAGCATGGCCGCAGCTTGCCGCACCGGCGCGGCGCCGTCTTGTAGCAGATTGCGCTTTGCCGGCTCAGTCGCCGCGGATCTGCCTTTGGTAACGCGCGGGTGTGACGCCGTAGCGGCGCAGGAAGGCGCGGGTCAGATGCGCCTGATCGGTGAGGCCGGTGTCGGCGGCGATGCGCGCCGGGGCGATGCCGGCGGCGAGCAGGCGCTTGGCTTCGTGCAGGCGCAGCGCCATCAGCATCTGCTGCGGGGTGACGTGATGCTGGGCGCGGAAGCGGCGCAGGAAGTGGAACGGGCTCAGGCCGGCGACCGCGGCCAGTTCGTCCAGGGTGAGGCGATCGGCCAGATGCGCGCGCAGATAGTCGATGACCGGAGCGAATCGCGCGGCCGCCTCGTCGCGTACGCGGTGCGGGATGCGGGCATGGTCGCGGAATTCGATCAGCAGCGCGTACAGCTGGCTGTCGAACTCCAGCGGATCGCGCGCATGCCACAGCGAGTCCAGTCGTGCGCTGATGCGACGCGCGCGGACCGGATCGTGGCGCACCGCGTCGTCGAACCACCAGCCGGCTTCGCCGGTGATTTCGGCGGCGGCGTCGGGATCGACATAGACCATGCGATAGCGCCAGCCGCCTTCGGTTTCGGCGCGGCCGGTGTGCAGCATGTCGGGATTCATCAGCACCAGCGAGTCCGGCGGCGCGAGGTGATCGCTGCCGCGGTAACGGAAGCGTTCGACCCCCGATTCGATCGCGCCCAGGCCGTAGGCCTCGTGGGTGTGCGGCTCGAACGCGTGGCGGACGATATGCGCGCGGTACAGCTCGACGCCCGGGCGATGCGCGGGCTGCCGGAATTGCGCGGCATCGAAGGCATCGACGAATTGGGCGGGCACGCCTTGCATAAGGCGAGTATCGCATGGGGCGGCGGCCACGTTCTGGTCCGTCGATCAGCGATCCTCGGGCCGCAAGGTGCGCAGCGCCACCCAGGTGCGCGGCGTCATGATCTCGAACCAGCCCTCGCGCGCGGTGCGGCGGCCGAGCACGATCAGAGCGTGATCGCGCGTCAGCAACCAGCGCGCCCGCGCGGCCAGCGCCAGTTCGAGGAATTTCTGATCGTCGGCGTCGGCGCAGCGCGGCAAGGCGACGCCGTCGATGTCCTGCGGCGAATGCGCGTGCCCATGCAGCAATTCGTCGTAGTCGCGCAGGCACGCCGCGCGCATGGCCGGGTCGAGCGCGAGCTTGGGATAGTCGAGGATGCGCTGCCATTCTTCGCGGCAGGCGGTATCGGTGACCGCATGCAGCGAACCGTCGCGCAACGCCGCCAGCAACGGCGCCGCCGCCGGATCGCGGAAGGCGAACAGATCCAGGCAGACGTTGCTGTCCAGGACGATGCGCGGCGCGGAAGCGTTCATGCGTTGCGGTTGAGTGCGTGCATCAAAGATCCTTCCGCGCGCGCGAACGGCGCGGCCGGTTCGGCTGCGTTGAGTACACGAGTCTTGCTGGGGATAGCGTTCGTCACGGTCGAGTTGCTTCCTTCATTGCGGACGACCCATTAGATACGGGCGACAAACGGGTCGCTATTTTACCCGCGAATCGTTACACGCTGCCGCTCGAAAAGGCCCGGATTCGCCAGGTCCTGGGGCAAGAAAGTGTCTGTATTCAATCGATTAGGCCATTTCGTGATGACGAACAGCAATTGCGACTCATTCGCATTAACGATATGGTGCGACTCCCGCTCGCTCTGACGCCCCCGCCATGAGCCGTTACATCGGATTGCTCAATTCGCTGCCCGCGCCGTTGCTGTGCGAAATGATCGGGCGCGCGGGTTACGACTTCATCGTGCTGGATCTGGAGCATCTGCTGGTGACTCCGGATCAGCTGCAGCATGCGATCCGCGCCTGCGAACTCGGCGGTTGCGAACCGTGGGTGCGGGTGCCGGAAGTGGACGTGAAACTGATCGGGCGGGTGCTGGATGCCGGCGCGAAAGGCATCGTCATTCCGCGTCTGGAAACTGTCGATGAGGCGATGCGCGCGGTAAGCGCGGCGCGTTTTCCTCCGCTGGGACGGCGCGGAATCACCGGCGGCCGGGTGACCGGCTTCGGCCAGATCGGGCTGAACGAATACATCAAGACCGCGAATCGCCAAATCCGCGTAATACCGATGATCGAAAGCGCCGCCGGCGTGGCGGCGCTGAGCGAGATTCTGGCCGTGCCGGGCATATCGATGGTGCTGGAAGGCGCGCTGGATCTCGCGCTCGATCTCGGCTTGGGGCCGAACCCGACGCACCCGGACGTATGGACGGCGCTGCAGCGCATCGCCGAGCGATGCCGCGCGGCCGGCGTTGCGTTCTGCGCCAATCCGCGCAACGACGAACAGCGCGAACACTGGGAAAAACAGGGCATTACATGGTGGCTGGCCGGTGAGGACCGTGGCGTTCTGCAAGCCGCGTTGCGCAATCACTTGAGCGTGCTGCGCAAGAACTGACATCTCCCATCCGCGCAAGGAATTCGTGGCGATCGGGCATTCCAGACAGCGCCGGCTCGGTGTGGTGATCGGCCTTGTTTTGCTTTCCAGAAGGCTCGCTCGCGCTGAACAACCTGTTCGAACCGTATGCCGCGAATTCACTTCCTGACTTCTCCCCTCAAGGATCCGCATAAATGGACGCTAATCCCTTGGT
Source organism: Lysobacter gummosus (assembly GCF_001442805.1). Lineage (NCBI taxonomy): Bacteria > Pseudomonadati > Pseudomonadota > Gammaproteobacteria > Lysobacterales > Lysobacteraceae > Lysobacter > Lysobacter gummosus. Next base: position 1,463,444 of record NZ_CP011131.1, read on the forward strand.
GATCCTCACCCACGTCCGCCACCCCGCCGTCACGGAGGGATTCATCCCCGCCGCGCAACGTCTGGGGCTTCCGGTCGTGCTGCTCACCGATTGCCGCCTCGATCACCTGGAATACTTCAGCGCGAATCCCGAATTCGCGCCGCAGCAGATCATCGAGTGCGATGTGTTCAACCCACTTAGTGCGATCGACGCGCTGCGCACGCTGGACATTCAACCGGCGGCGGTGTTCTCCAACAGCGATCATCTGCAGACCTCCGCGGCGCTGGTGGCGCAAGGCTTCGACGTGCCCGGCAAGGATTGGCGCGTGTGCTACGCCGCCAAGAACAAGGCCGCCATGCGCAAGCGTCTGCGCGATCTGGGCCTGCCGACGCCGTGGTTCCACAGTTGGACGCAGGGCCAACCGTTGCCGGCCGACGCGCGCTTCCCCGTGGTCGCCAAGCCGCGCGAGGGTGTCGCCAGCCTGGACGTGCAACTGTGCGCATCGGTCGAGGAACTGCAGGCCTACGGGCAAAAATACTGGAGCCGGTTCCCGGGCCGCACCGTGCTGCTCGAAAGCTTCCTGCGCGGGCCGTTGTTCACTCTGGAAACGCTCAGCGACGGCCGCTGCACCCGCGCCGTCGGCGGATTCGCCGTGCGCTTGTCCGAGCCGCCGCATTTCATCGAACTGGAAGCGACCTGGAACGGCCCCGTCGGCCTGCGCCATCGCGAACAGGCGCTGGCGCAGGTGCTGGCCTTCGGCGTCGGCTTCGGCGTCTGCCACAGCGAATTCGTGCTGACCGAGAACGGCCCGGTCCTGATCGAAATCAACTACCGCAGCATCGGCGACGGCCGCGAGTTCATGCTCGACCGCTTGTTCGACGGTCGCTGGTTCGAACACGCGCTGCGCCTGCATCTGGGGCAATCGCTGGATCTGCAGGCATGGCAGACGCCTAAGCAAGGCCTGGTGCGCTATTACGTGGCGGGCAATGCCGGCCGTCTGGTGCAGGCCAGCGAGGATCGCACGCAGGCATCGCCGCGATCCCACGCCGTTTACCGCAGTTTGCGCAAGCAGGGCGAAGAAGTGCGCCTGAGTCAATCGAACAAGGACTACCTCGGCGCGTTGAGCGTTATCGCCGACAGCGAAGCGGATCTGGCGCAGGCGCTGTCCGTGGTGGAACCGCAACTGCACTGGGAAATCCGCGCATGATCGCGCCCTCGATCGTGCGCGATGCCGATGCCGACCGCGCCTACGTCGCCTGGCGCATCATCGATTGCTGCTTGCGCGAGGATGTGCGCGGCATCGTCGGCCGAGGCGGCGAAGCGGCTGCGCCGGCCGATGTCGTCCGGGCCTGGGGCGAAAGCGAGCCGCCGCAACTGTGGTGGCGCGTCGATCACCTCCCCGTCGGCGTGTTGTGGTTGCCGATCCGCCGCAGCGACGCCATGCAGAACGTGAGCGCGATCAGCGACGGCTGGGTCAGGCAGAGCGTCGACGGTGTCGTGCCGGAACACGGCGCCGATGCCTGGCTGGAGCTGATCGGCCGGGGCATGGACGAGGAAACCGTGCTCCTGCACCGCGCCTACGCGGAAGAAGCCGCCTGCGCCGCGCAGCACCGCGCCTTGGCGCGCACGGCTTACGAACACAACGCACCTGCGCTGGCGAACGTGCTCGACAGCGAAGGCTGGACCGAGCGCGCGCTGCGCATCGATCAGGTGGCCAGCTATCGCGACCATCCCTTTTATCCCACCGCCCGCGCCAAGTCCGGTTTCGATGAAGCCGCGCTGCGCGCCTACGCGCCCGAGTTCGATCCGAGCTTCGAACTGCGCTGGCTGGCGGTGCCCAAGCAGGCACTGACGCAGACCACGCCGCCGCCGGCATTCTGGCCGCGCCTGCGCGAGCTGGGACTGGCGGAATCGTTCGAGACCACGCATTCGGCCATGCCGGTGCATCCGCTGACTTGGTCGCGGCTCGACGAGTTTCCGTTGCCGCCCGATACCTTGCGCGCGCCGCTGGCGTATCTGCGCGTGCGGCCGACGCTGTCGGTGCGTACCGTCATGCCGGTCGATCACCCTCGCCAGCACATCAAGCTGCCCTTGCTGATGCGCACGCTGGGTGCGCTCAACCTGCGGCTGATCAAGCCCTCGACGCTGTACGACGGGCATTGGTTCCAGCGCGTGCTCAGCGAAATCGGCGCGACCGATCCGGCGTTGCGCGGACGTTTCCTGCATGTCGATGAAGCCCACGGCGGCCATGTCGATGAGGCCAAGCATCTGGCCTATCTGGTGCGCGAATACCCGCAATCCCTCGAAGGCGGCACGTTGGTGCCGGTGGCGGCGCTGTGCAGCGCGATGCCCGATGGCCGGCCGTTCGCGCAGCATCTGGCCGATCGCTTCCACGACGGCGATCTGCTGGCCTGGTGGCAGGACTACGCGAAACTGTTGTGCGAGGTGCATCTGCGCCTTTGGCTGAGCTACGGCGTGGCGCTGGAGTCTAATCAGCAGAACGCGGTGTTGATCTATCGCGCCGATGCGCCGCCGCGTCTGCTGATGAAGGACAACGACTCGGCGCGGGTGCTGCGGTCGCGACTGCGCTTCCGCTTGAGCGATGTCGATCGCCATGGCCCGTTGCGCGACGAGCGCATCGCGGTCGGCGACGACGATGCCCTGGCGCGCATGTTCTGCACGATCACCTTGCAGCTGTGCCTGGTCGCAGTGCTGGAGGGCGTGGCGGCCGGCGATGCGCCGTTGCGCGGCGCGATGTACAGGACGCTGCGCGAGGCGTTGTCGTCGGCGTTGCAGGGCTTGCAGGCCGAAGGCATCGACACCGCGCCGGCCTGGGCGCTGCTGCGCGCGCCGCGCCTGCCGGTCAAGTACCTGCTGTGTGCCGGCAGCCTCTACAGCAAGAAGGCCACCGGCGCGGCCGACATCAACAAGTTCTATGGCGACAGCGGTCCGAACTTCATGCTCGCGACCGCCGAGGACGACGATGGTGTCGTGCCCGCGCCGCGGACCGCGTCCGAACCTGCGAGTGAGGCGGCCTGATGCGCATCCTTGGTCCGGTTCTGACGGCGCACTATCTGGCGGCTTTCACCGCGTTGGGCCTGCCGATCTTCATGCCGCGGGTGCTGGCCGAACTCGCCCCCGGCGCGCCGGATTGGCTGGTCGGCGTGCTGTACGTGTTGCCGACGATCTGCACCGCGCTCACGGCGAGCGCGTGGGGCAGGTTCTCCGATGCCTACGGCCGCAAGCTGTCGCTGATGCGCGCGCAGGCGGGGTTGGTGATCGGCTTCGTCCTGGCCGGCACCGCGCCGAATCTCGCGGTGTTCGTGCTGGGCTTGATCGTGCAGGGCGCCTGCGGCGGATCGATGGCCGCGGCCAACGCCTATCTGTCCACGCAATCGCAAGGCGCGGCGCTGTCGCGATCGCTGGATTGGACGCAGTTCTCCGCGCGCCTGGCGATGGTTTCGGCGCCGCCGTTGCTCGGGCTGGTAACCGGCGTCGGCCAGACCTTGCAGCTGTATCTGTATCTGGCCGCATTGCCGGCGCTGGCGCTGGCGATCACGTGGTGGCTGCCCACCGACACGATCGCCGCCAAACCCAAAGCGAGCACCGGGCAGGGGCCGGTGGCGTTTGCCGACGATCGGCGCGAGCTGTTCGGCCTGTATGGCGTGCAATTCCTGTTCTGCTTCGCGATGGTCGTGACCTTCCCGTATTTCATTCCCTACAGCGAACGGTTGGGGGTCGGCAACGACAGCATGGCCGGACTGCTCTACAGCCTGCCGCACCTGGTGTATCTGCTGGCGATGCCGTGGCTACGTTCGCGCCAGACGCCGTCGCAGCGCAGGCTGTTCGGCGGCTTGTTCCTGCTTGCCCTGGCCTGCGCCGCGCATGGCGCGCTGCACAGCGCCGCGTGGCTGGCGCCGGTGCGGTTGTTGTACGGCGCCGGAATGCTGCTGGCCTTCAGCGGCATCAACCGCGCCTTGAGCGAATGCGCCAGCGGCCGTCCGGCCGGGCGCCTGTTCGGTACTTTCGATGCCTGCGGCAAATGGGCCGGCGCCCTGGCCGGCGTGTGCGCCGGCGCCCTGGTGCATCGCTATGGCTTGTCCATGCCCTTCTTCGTGGCCGCCGCGGTCAGCGCTCTGGCGCTGTCGCTGGCGGTCTATACGTTCCGATTCCAGACTCAGAGGCAACGTCATGTCGCGACAAACGATGCATGAACAGTGGTACGACGGCCAGGCCCAGGCCAACGCCATCGAATGCTGGTTGAACTGCTATCTGCGCGAGTTCGCCATGCCGCGCGGGGAAGTGGATTTCGATTATCGCGGCCAGGACCGGCCGGCGCGTTTCGATCAAGGCAGCGGCGCGTTGATCCGCATCCGCTTCGCCCAGGCCGGCTATCGTTTGATGGTGCGCGCGCAGCGCGGCAGCCGGCTGGGCCGCTGCGAATATGTCGGCTCGCCTTATCTAAAGTCGCCCGGCGAGCCCTGGCGATCGGCCGACGCGGCGACGTTGATCCATTTCCTCCTGGACCGGCTCGCGGACGAATGTGGCTTCAACCATGAGCTGCGGGTGCAGTGCGACAACAGCATCGCCGTCAACGCGCGCCTGCTGGCGCTGGCGGCGGATGCGCGCGAGAGCGGAAACGCGATGCTCGATGCCGAGCAGGGCATGGTGTGGGGTCATGCCTTGCATCCCACGCCGAAAAGTCGCGAGGGCATCGATATCGATCAGGCCCTGGCCTGCTCGCCGGAAGCGCGCACCGAGTTCCCGCTGTACTGGTTCCGCATCGATCCGCGACTGCTGCAGCGCCACGGTGCCGACGTTACCCAGGTGCTCGCGAAGCTCTCCGGCGAGGGCGATCTGTATCCCTGCCATCCGTGGGAGGTCGAGCGCGTCATGGCCAATCCGGTGTGGCAGCGCGCCCGCGCGCAGGGCCTGATCGAACCGCTCGGCCCGCTGGGCGAGGCGCTCGCGCCGACATCCTCGGTGCGCACGATGTATCACCCGCAGGCGGATTACTTTCTCAAGATGTCGATCCACGTGCGCCTGACCAATTGCGTGCGCAAGAACGCCTGGTACGAACTGGAAAGCGCCGTCGCCCTGACCGACCTGCTGGCCGGCGCCTGGGACGATGTGCGCAATCGAGCAGCCGGCTTCGACGTGTTGCTGGAACCGGCAGCGACCACGCTCGACTTCGCTGCCGCGGGCGAGGGCGAGGGCGATGAAGCCAACGTACGCGAACTCGGCGAGAGCTTCGGCATTCTTTATCGCAACAGCTTCCAGACCCTGGTGCTGGAACGCTATCGGCCGCAGGTGGCCGGCGCCTTGTTCACCCGCGACCGGCTCGGCAACAGCGTCTGCCGCGAGCTGGTCGAGCGTTATGCGCGCCACCACGGTGGCGGTTACAGCCACGCCGCCGAGACCTTGTTCGCGGCCTACGCGAAATGCCTGCTCGACGGCGTATGGCTGGCGTTCTTCAAGCACGGCATCGTGCTCGAACCGCATCTGCAGAACACCTTGATCGGCTTCAACCACGACTTGCCGGCGCGGGTGTGGATCCGCGATCTGGAAGGCACCAAGCTGGTCGCCGAACAATGGCCGCCCGAGCGGCTGCAGGGATTGTCCGAGCGCGCGCGCCAGTCGGTGCAGTATTCGCGCGAGCTCGGCTGGAACCGCGTCGCTTACTGCGCGCTGGTCAACAATCTGGCCGAAGCGATGTTCCATATCGCCGCGGGCGACAGCGCGCTGGAAGACCGCTTGTGGAGCGTGGTCGGCGCGCTGGCCGTGCATTGGCAGGAACGCTTCGGCCGTCAGCCGTTGTTGCAGGGTCTGGTCGAGGGCGACTGCCTGCCGAGCAAGAACAATCTGCGCACCCGCGTGTTCAAGCGCGCCGATCGCGATTCGGACTACACCGCGCTGGCCAATCCGATCCGCGTATGGGCTGCGGCCGAGGAAGCGGCATGAATCCGGCTATCGCCGCCGCCATCGGGCAACTGCGCGCGCAATCGAGCGACGGCGTCTGCGCCTACGTCTACGACCTGGCCTCGCTGCAGGCGCATGCGCGCTGGATGAAGTCCTGCCTGCCGCAAGGCTACGAACTCTATTACGCCGCCAAGGCCAATGCCGAGGCCCCGGTGCTGCAAACGCTGGCGCCGTGGATGGACGGCTTCGAGGCCGCTTCCGGCGGCGAGCTGCGCTGGCTGCACGAACAACAGCCCGGCCGCCCGCTGTTGTTCGGCGGCCCGGGCAAGCTCGACAGCGAGCTCGCTCAGGCGGTGTCCTTGCCCGATTGCACCGTGCACGTCGAAAGCCTGGGCGAACTGCAGCGGCTGGCGCGCATCGCCGCGTCGGCGAGCCGGACCGTGCAAGTGTTCCTGCGCATGAACATCACCGTGCCCGGCATCCGCGACACCCGCCTGATGATGGGCGGCAAACCGACGCCGTTCGGACTCGACGAGGATGCGTTGCCGCAGGCGGTGCAATGCCTGCGCGAGAATCCGCGGCTGCGCCTGGAGGGCTTCCACTTCCACTTGATGTCGCATCAACGCGACGTGGCCATGCAGCTGGAGCTGGTGCAGGCCTATGTTCGCACAGTGGTGCTGTGGCGCGAGCGCTACGGCCTGGACGTGCGCACGGTCAATGCCGGCGGCGGGTTCGGTATCGACTACGCCGACCACGCGAATTCGTTCGACTGGCAGGCCTTCTGCGAGGGCTTGCGCGAACTGTCGCTGCCCGAGCGGCACGGCCTGCGCATCCGCTTCGAGCCCGGCCGCTTCGTCAGCGTCGCCTGCGGGTACTACGTCATGGAAGTGATCGACATCAAGCGCAGCTATGGCGAGCATTTCGCCGTCGCGCGAGGCGGCACCCATCACTTCCGCACGCCGGCTGCGCAGAGCCACGACCATCCCTTCCATGTGCTGCGCGGCGACGGCGCGCCAACGCTGCTACAGGAGAAGGTCACCCTGGTCGGGCAGCTGTGCACGCCCAAGGACGTGTTGGCGCGCGGGCAGGCGGTCGAGGCATTGGCGGTGGGCGATTGCCTGGTGTTTCCGCTCGCCGGCGCCTATGCCTGGAATATTTCGCATCAGAACTTCCTGATGCATCCGCCGCCGCGGATGGTGTTCCTCGAACCCGGTGCGGTGCCGCCGACGATGCCGGCCTCGCATGAGGTTGCGCTTACTGCTTGACTTCGCGGATGTCGGCGCTGGCGATATGCCAGGCGCGTTGCTCGGCGCTGGCGCCGTCGACGACGGCGCGGCGCAGCGTGTAGCCGCCGACGTACTTGCGCTGGCTGCCGTCGCGCTGGGTCGCGGTGATCGCCACCGGCACTTCGACATAGCGCTGGCCGGCGCCGGCATCGACGCGGCCGGGCGGCATCACTTCGACCGATACGCCGGCGGTCTGGGCGAAGCCGTTCGCGAACTGCTGCGGGTCCTGGCCGCTGGCGCGGCCGCCGTCGGACCACAGCGTGTAGGCGTGGTCGAAATTCTTCCCGTTGATGGCGGCGTAGTAATCGCGGATCAGCGCGACCGCGTCTTCCGGCGTGGGTTCGGTGGCAGTGGCGTCGATGGGCGCGGCGTCGGGCGCGACCGCGGCGGGGTCCGGATTCGGCGCGATCTCGCCGGCGACCGGCAGCGGATTGCCGTTTTCGTCCAGCGCCGGAGCGGCCGGCGGCATTTGCGCGGGCGCGCCGACTTGTCCGGGACCGGGCTTGTCCGGCATGCCGGTCACACCGCCGCGGCCGCCTTCCGGCGCGGGCAGCGATTGCCCGGATTCGCCTTGCGCGTTCTCGCCCGCGGCCGGATCTTTGCCGCCGCAGGCGGCCAGGGCGAGCGAGATCGCCAGCGCGGCGGCCGGCAGAGTCAGCGGATGAAGTGAGCGCATGTGTGATCCATCGAACGGGTCGCGCCGCGCCGGGTCGGCAGCGCATGCGCTGAGTGTATAGGCGCGCTCGCAGCCTAGGCGATGTGCCGCAAGTCGGGCCGGGGCGCGCGCTCAGCTAGCTGGCTGCGCGCTGAGCCGCGGGCGGGTCGTGGGGCGCTACGGGCGGCTGGGGCCGGACGTCGGCGCGCGGCTACTTCAACTCGACCGCGATCGACACCGCGGTCAGTTCCCAATGTCGATCGACCGTGTTGCGCCGCATCCGGTACCAGCCCTTGTAACGGCGGCCTTCGCCGTTTTCCAGGGTGACCCGCAGATCCACCGGAATCTCCAGCAGTTCCGGCACCGGTTCCTGATCCAGCGGCTTGGGCGTTTCGTTTTCGATCCGCACCGCGCGCAGATTCTTCAGCGCTCGCAGATCGGATTCTTCGTTGCCGCGCGGCTGGCGCTGATAGGCCCAGTGCTTGCCGGCTTCCTCGCGCTTGCCGCTGCCCAGTTGCTGCAGATACGTATGCAGCACATCGACCGCTTCGACGTAAGCCTGCTGGCGTTGCCGCTCCAGCGCCTGGGCGCGCAATTGCGCGGCGGTGGGGCCGGACGCGGTCGTCGCGGTTTGCTCCGGTGCCGGCGCGGCGTCGGCATCGGTCTGGCTCTGGCGTTGGCAGGAGCAGCCTACGAAGGTCAGCGCGAGCAGGGCGGGAATCAATATGCGCATCGGTGCCGGTCCGGGTGGGGCGCCGCGCGATTCGCAGCCGCCTGCCGATGCTAACGGCTCGAGCCGGCGCTTGCGAACGCCGTGCCGACCGGCGGTGCGGAAAAACCGCCGCGCGTCACCCATCGCGGCCCGCGCCGCCGCGACCGCGTCAGCTGCGTTGCTGCACCGCCAGCCGCAGGCCCAGGGCGATGAACACGCTGCCGGTCAGGCGTTCCTTCCAGCGGCCGCCGCCGGCCTTGAAGCGACGGCCGAAGCGGCCGACCGCGAAGCTCAGCATCAGGCTGTTGAGCATGCCGATCATCGACAACAATCCGCCGAGCACCAGGAACTGCAGCCACACCATGCCGCGCTCGGGATGCACGAACTGCGGCAGGAACGCCAGGAAGAACAGCGCGACCTTGGGATTGAGCACGCCGGTCACCACCGAGCGCAGGTACACATCGCGCGCCGAGACTTGCGTGCGCACCGGCGCCGCGTCCGCTTCCTGCGCCGGCGCGCCGCTGCGCCAGGCTTTGATGCCGAGCCAGATCAAATAGGCCGCGCCGGCGTACTTGAGCACTTCGAACGCCAACGCCGAGGTCGCCAGCAACGCCGACAGGCCCAGGCCCGCGGCCAGGGCGTGGATCAGCGTCGCCGTCTCCAGGCCGAACGCCGCCTGCACGCCGCGCGAGGTGCCGCCGGCCGCGCTCTGGGCGACGATCCAGGCGGTGCCGGGCCCGGGGATGAACACCAGGATGGCGGCGGCGACCAGATACGTGGCGAGGGTGGCGGTGTCGAACATGGCGGCGGAATCGATCCAAACGAAGAAGTGGAGTCTGCTCCGAGCCGAAGGTTTCTCCAAGCCCGGCCGAGAACTTGCCCGAAAGATCCTGGATGTTCGGCTCCGTCGAACTAAATCGGAATCCGCGTTCGCGGGAACAACGAGCAAAACGCAGATGCTCGAAACCCGAGGTGATTTCGATCAGGTCCCTAGAACGACAGGCGCGGAACAAGCACGCCGCATCACACCGGCGCGTAACTTTCCCCGCGCAACTTGTCGATCGCAGCGATGAACGCGTCAGTCCCTGGCCATTGCCCGATCCGCCCAAGCTTCTTCGCCCCGCGGAACACCAGGAATGCCGGGATGCCGTGCAGGCCGAAATGGATACCCATGCTTGGGTCTTCGTAGACGTTGTCGTGCAGCCACTCCACGTCCGGCCAGCTGAAGCGCTCTTGCGCCAGCAGCATCTGGCCCTTGGCGATATCGCAGTTCGGGCAGTCCTTGCCCCACAGGAACAGGATGCGCAGTTGACCGTCCTCGGGCAGGAATTCGGCCAGCCGCGCCTGGCGCACCAGCTTCATCGGAAACTGCCAGAAAAACCGCGGATGGGTGGTGTCGGTCACGCGGCCATCCTACTCCCGGCGCGCCGAGGGTAGCCAGCGGCGCCGGGCCGTTCATCGCGACGCTGCGTTGCGCCGATGGCTACTGCGCCACCAGCCCGATCCCGTTCTTGCGGAACGCCGTCAAGGTCGCGTCGTAGATATCCGAAATGACGTTGTGCTGGCCGTTCTCCGGATCGCTGATCCAGAAATGGCCGTCGAGCTGGATGCCCTTGTCGTTGACGCCGGTGATGTACATGTGCGGCGGCGGCTGTTGCAGCACCCGGTCCTGCGCCGCCATCGCATCGACGAACAATTTGCGCGCCACGGCCAGGTCGGCGTCGCCCTTGACCAGGATGCCGCAGACCAGGCGCAGATTGCGGTCGGACCAGGACTGGTTGACGATGACGTTGCTGGTCAGGCTGTCGTTGGGGACGATGGCCTCCACGCCGTCGCGGGTGCGGATCATGGTGTAGCGCACGGTCATGCGGGTGACCCGGCCGACGATGTTGTTGGTGGCGATGTTGTCGCCGACCCGCACCGATTGCTCGAACAGCACGATCAGGCCGCTGATGTAGCTGGCGGCGAGTCTTTGCAGGCCCAGCCCCAGGCCGATGCCGAGCGCGCCGCTGAAGGCGGCCAGCGCGGTGAGATTGATGCCGCTGATCGAGAAGATCACCGCGGTCGCGCCGATCCATACCGCGACGGAGAAAATCCGCGACAGCGCCAGCACGAAATTCGGCTGCAGCGTGCGGCTGCGGCGCAGCAGGTTGGTGACCGCCTTGTCGCCCCACAACGCGACGATCGCGATCACCACGCCGACCACCAGCCCACGCAGCACGCCTTCGCTGGACAGCGCGATGCCGCCGAATTCGAGCTTGGCCGAATACATCTGCGCGATCAGCTTGCTGCGGTCCTTGAACACGCCGAACACCAGCGCCAGCCACGACACCACCGTTACCAGCCGCAGCATGATCTTCAGCAGCATGGTCGGCCGGAACAGCAGTTCCACCACCATGCCGAACACACGGATGATCACGAACAGGATGAGCAGGGTGCCGGCCAGGCCGATCAGCGGATTGTCGAGCGTGCCGCCGAACAGGCTCAGCAGGCCCAGGGTCAACAGCATCAGCAGCGGCGTGCACAGGTACTCGACCAGCGTGCGCACGACCGGCCGATGGTGGCCCAGCATCAGCTTGAGCTTGCGCGTGGCCAGCACGCCGATGATCAGCGCGGCCATCAGCGCCAGCGCGGTCACGATCAGATCGGTCGGATTGGAGACCACGTCCAGGGCATCGGACACGATCTCGGCCAGTTCCGGGTCGTGCTCCAGCGGCGGGCCGTGGTCGGGCGGGAGAGTGAGGTCGAGAGCCATCGGTATCGTGTGGGTTGAAGGGCGGGCGCGATCAGTCGCGCGGTTCGGCGAGCTTGGGATCGCGCCGGCATTGGGCCAGCGTCTTGCCCGCCGAGGAAACGATGCGCTTGACCTGCATGGTCTTGCGATCGGTCAGCACGCGCATGCAGGCGCAGCCGTGGCCGTAGCTGCCGCCGCCGTAGGACACCCACTGCTTCTCGGCGATCGGCGGCGGCCAGTCGCCTTCGGCCTGCTCGCCGCCCTGGGTGGCGATGATCCATTCGCCGTCGCGATCGATCAGCCAGGCGTTGGCCGGCGAGGGATTGACGAACCAACCGCAGCGATTCTCGACCGCGGCCTTCGCCGCAGCCGATTTACCTTTCGCCACGGCTTCCAGAACCGGCAAGGCGGCGACCAGCATCATCAACAAAATCGCCAGGCGCCCGACACCGGTCCGCCTCCGGCACGGCTCATGGCGATTGCGTTCGAATCGAGCGAGCGTCGGCATCGTGCATTCCTCCGTCGATGTCCATGGTAGTAACGCGGCTTCGTGCGCGCCGTGAGCGCGAGGCATCGAAGCCGGCTTTCCGAGCGTGGCGGCCGTCATCGGCCTGAGCGGCGATGCGGCCCGAGCCGATTGTCTGCGTTCAATCCGTGACGCCGGCGGCAAGAGAGCGGCGGAATTCGACCAGGCTGGCTTCGGGATGCTCGCCCAGCCAGTCGTCGATGGCCGCGCGGACCATGGACTCTTCGACCGCGGCCAGGCCGATCCAGCGTGTATCGCTGCTGTCGCCGACCGCCGGATGGTCGTGGGCCTGATCCGGATCGCCTTCCGAGCACGCCTTGCAGATGTAGCGCACCGATTGGGTCCAGTCTTCGATCTGCCCGCCGCCGCGATGGATGCGTTCGGCCAGCGTGCTCAGCAGCTCCGGCGCGGGCGTGGCGATCCAGGCTTCGAAGGTGGAATACGGCGAGGCCTGCCACAGCTCCAGTTCGTCGAACACCAGATATTCGTTCTCGCCGATCCGGCGTTTGCCGTTGGCCGCGCCGTCGTGCAGGACGATGTCGGCGTAGCGATGGCCGCTGCCCGGGAAGGGCACGTTGCGGATGCGACCGCGGGCCGGGTCGATGCGATCGCACCACACCACTTCGGCGTTGCCTTCCGGGTCGATGCGCACCGCGCCCAGGCTGCCCTCGATTTCGATCGGGCCTTCGCCCTCGGGCAGCGGAATGCCGTAACGCCGCCATGCCTCGCGCGCGCTGGGCCAATCGCGCAGCGCGGTCGCGGCGATGCCCAGGTTCCAGCACGCGCCCTCGTGGCCGCCGTCGCTTTCCAGCGCCTGCCGGTTGGCCGCCAGCGACTGCGCCCATTCGCCGCGGTACTTGTGCACCAGGCCGATGTTGAACCAGGGCACGGCCCAGGCCGGATCGGCCTGGGTCGCCTGCTCGTACCAGTGCAGCGCGCGCGCCTCGTCGCCGCGGTGGCTGAGTCGGTTGGCGTAGGTGTTGATCAGATCGGCGCGTTCGCGGGCGCTGCGCAGCTTGGGCATGGGTGAGAAGGGCGATGGACGAACGCGAACGGTATCAGTCTTCCTCGTGCCTGGGTTTGTAGGCCTCCACCAGTTTCTGCTGGACGTTGCCGGGCACCGGTTCGTAGTGGCTGAAATCCAGCGAATACCGGCCGCGTCCGGCGGTCACCGACTTGAGTTCGGCGGCGTAGCCTTCCAGCTCCGACAGCGGCACCTGCGCGCGCACCACGATCTCGCCGCCGCGAATGCTGTCGGTGCCGCTGATGCGCGCGCGCTTGCTGGCCAGCCCGCCGCTGATGTCGCCCATGTGCTGCTCGGGCGCGTTGACTTCCAATTCGACGATGGGCTCCAGCACTTGCGGCCGCGCCTTGTTGATCGCGTCCAGGAACGCCTTCTTGCCGGCGGCGACGAAGGCGACTTCCTTGCTGTCCACGCTGTGGTACTTGCCGTCGTAGACGATCACGCGCACGTCCTGGATCGGATAGCCGGCCACCGCGCCGTCGTGCAGTACCTGGCGCACGCCTTTCTCCACCGCCGGCAGGAACTGGCCCGGAATCGTGCCGCCCTTGACCTCATCGACGAACTCGAAACCGCCGCCGCGCGGCAAGGGTTCCACACGCAGGAACACTTCGCCGAACTGGCCGGCGCCGCCGGTCTGTTTCTTGTGGCGGTAATGGCCTTCGGCGCGGCCGGCCACGGTTTCGCGATAGGCGATGCGCGGCGGGCGCGCTGTTACTTCCACGCCGTACTTGTCTTTCAGCCGGTCGATGTTGATGCGCAGATGCAGGTCCGACAAACCGCGGATCACGGTTTCGTTCGTCTCGGTTTCGTGCTCGACCTGGAAGCAGGGATCTTCCTCGGACAGTTTGTGCAGGGCGGTGGCGAGCTTCTGCTCCTGGCCCTTGCTCGCCGCTTCCACCGCCAGGCCGAACATCGGCCGCGGGAAATTCAGCGGCGCCAGATGGATTTGGTCCTCGTCGTGGCTGTCGTGCAGCACCGCGTCGAAATGCAGTTCCTCGACCTTGGCCACCGCGGCGATATCGCCGGGAATGGCCTGATCGATCTCGACATGGTCGCGGCCCTTGAGCTTGAACAGATGCCCGACCTTGAACGGCTTCTTGCCGTCGTCCACGAACAACTGTGTGTCTTTCCTGACCGTGCCCTGGTAGACGCGGAACACGCCGAGCTTGCCGACGAAGGGATCGTTGACGATCTTGAACACATCCGCGATCACGTGCGCCTTGGCGTTGGGCACGGCCAGTATCGGCTTGGCGTCCGCGCCGGCGCCCTTGAAGAACGGCGGCGCGTTGGCTTCGCCGGGATGCGGGAACAGATGTTCGGCGACATCCAGCAGTTCCTTGACTCCCGCGCCGCTGCGCGCCGAGCAGAACAGCACCGGCACCAGATGGCCTTCGCGCAGGCATTGCTCGAAGGCCTGGTGCAGTTCCTCGCCGGACAGGCCGCCTTCGCCGAGGTCGAGGTAATGCTCCATTACCGTTTCGTTGATCTCCACGACCTGGTCGATGATCTTCTGATGCCAGTCGCCGACCGGGCCCAGGTCGCTGTCGCCGGAGGAGGCGCCGAAGCAGTCCACGACCCTGCCGCCGCCGTCGGCGGGCAGGTTCAAGGGCAGGCATTCGGGGCCGAAGGCGTCGCGCACCGCTTCCAGCGCGCGCGCGGCGTCGGCGCCTTCGTGGTCGATCTTGTTGATCACGATCGCCCGGCACAGGCCGCGCGCCTTGGCGTGTTCCATCATGCGCCGGGTGCCGTAGGCGACGCCGGTGTCGGCGTCCACCACCACCGCGACGGTTTCCACCGCCGCCAGTGCCGACAGCGTGGGGCCGCGGAAATCCGGATAACCGGGAGTGTCGATCAGATTGAGGTGGATGCCGGCGTGATCGGTGCTGGCGATGGCGGCGTCGAGCGAGTGGCCGCGTTGTTTTTCGACCGGATCGAAATCCGACACCGTGGTGCCGCGTTCGATGCTGCCTGCCGTCTGGACTGCGCCGCCGGCCTGCAGCAGGGCTTCAAAGAGCGTGGTTTTGCCGGCGCCGGGGTGGCCTGCCAAGGCCACATTGCGAATCGATTCTGTGCTGTAGGACATGAGCGGACTTCTCCCTGGACGTAAGGGTGCGAAGGCCGTCATGGCTGTCCGCGCTGCGCGCCCGAGCGTGGCGCTCGGCGGGCGGTCATGGCGGGCCGGCGGGTCGCCGGGATCCACAGACTCCCGCAGGCGGCGGGGTGGGTCAAGCCCGATGCTGGGAAGCGTGTGCTGCTTGGCGGTTAGGGGTGTTGCGGTGCGGCAGGGGAGCAGGAACGAGTTCGCGGGAGTGAGGAGTGAGTGGCCGACCTCTTTTGCAATGCACGTGCTGCGTTGCGGCAGAAAGACACGAACGAGCGCACAGGAGCCAGACGAACGCTTCTTTCTTCCACTCATTTCTCACTCCTGAGAACTCACTCCTGCTCTTAACGTCAGGCCGGCTACCCTAGGCCTCCCCTCATCGCACCGGAGCCACACATGGGTATCTCGCGTCACGCCACCGCGCATTGGGAAGGCGATCTCAAGAGCGGGCAGGGCCGCCTGAGCACGCCGCAGAGCGGACTGCTCGACAACACCCGCTACGGTTTCAACAGCCGCTTCGGCGACGAGAAGGGCACCAATCCGGAAGAACTCATCGCCGCCGCCCACGCCGGCTGCTTCACCATGGCCTTGTCGGCCAAGTTGACCGAGGCCGGGCATCCGCCGGCCAAGCTCGACACCCGCGCCGAAGTCGATCTGTCGATGGAAGGCGGCCCGACCCTGTCGCAGATCCGGCTCAAGGTGACCGCCGAGGTTCCGGGCATCGACGCGGCCAAGTTCCAGGCCATCGCCGAGGACGCCAAGGCCAACTGCCCGGTGTCGAAGGCGCTGATCGCGGTGCCGATGAGTCTGGAAGCGAAGCTCGTGTAACTGCCTTCTCCCGCTGGCGGGAGAAGGTGCCCGGAGAGCCTGCCCCCGCGAAGGCGGGGGGCGGATGAGGGCACGCGACAGCCAATGGCCGCCGCATCCGCAAAGCGCCCCTCACCCCAACCCTTCTCCCGCGAAGCGGGAGAGGGGCTCAGGACAGACACCCACGAATGCCTTCGCAGCCGCCGATCCGCCACGCCCTGCTGATCCACGGCGCCGGTGCCGGCGGCTGGGAGTGGAATGTGTGGCGCGATCTGCTGCACGTGCGCGGCGTGGACACGCTGGCGCCCGACCTGCAGCCGTCGCCGCAAGGTATCGAAGCGACCACGCTGGACGACTACCGCGACCAGATGCGCGCCGCGCTGGCGGCCTTGCCGCGTCCGCGCGCGGTGATCGGCGCCAGCCTCGGCGGCCTGCTGGCCTGGCTGTGCGGCGATCTGGCCGATGCGATGGTCCTGATCAACCCGCTGCGGCCGCAACCGTGGGCGTGGCCGGCGATCCCAGGCGCCGACGCCGCGGCGCGCCCCGCGCGCGAATGGCCCGACCTCATCGCCTGGCGCCGCCATGCGCGCCTGGCCACGACCCGCGCCGCCATGCCCGATGCCGACGAGGCCGCGATCCTCTACGCCCAGCGCCGCTGGCGCGACGAATCCGGCGCCGTCCTGCGCCGCGCCCTGGCCGGCGTCGAAGCGCCGCGGCCGGCCTGCCCGGTGCTGTGCATCGCCTCGCGGGGCGACGAAGACGTGGAACCGCAACTCACCGCCCGGTTCGCCGCCGCGATCGGCGCCAATCTGATCGTCGGTCCCGGCAGCCATGTCGGCCCCTTGTTGGGCCGCGACGCGGCGCGGACGGCCGCGCAGGCGGCCGACTGGCTGTCGGCGAGGTAAACGCCGCAAGCCCGCATCCGCCGCGCCTACCCGCATTCAGCCCGGGTTGACCGCTGCGGACCGACGATCCGCTTCGCGCCATCCCGGCGCCCGGGAGTCCACCATGAACCGCTCGCTCGCCACCACCCTGGGCCTGGCGCTGGCCGCCGTCACCGGCGCCGCCTCGGCGCAATCCTACGGCTACCCGCAAAACAGCTATCCGCAGAGCACCTATCCGCAGAGCACCAGCAACGCCAGCTACAGCTCGCAGATCGATTTCGCGCGGGTGATCCGGGTCGATCCGGTGTTCGAAACCTACAGCACCCAGCCGGTCAACGGCCCGCGCTGCTACGAGCGCCCGACCTATGTGCAGGGCGACAGCTATTACGGCGACGGCAACGGTAACGGCGACTCCTATTACGACTCCTACGGCAGCGAGCGCCGCAGCGCCGGTACCGAAGGCGGCCGCACCGCGGCGACCGTGGTCGGCGGCATCGTCGGCGCGGTGCTCGGCAGCAAGGTCGGCGGCGGCAGCGCGCGCTATGCGACCTCGGCGATCGGTTCGATGGTCGGCGGCATGGCCGGCCGCAGCATCTACGAGCAGAACAAGCGCAGCCAGCAGCCGCGCACCGGCTCGGTGCGGGTGTGCGACCCGGTGTCGAGCAACGGCAACTACTATTCCACCGGCGGCGAACGCGCGGTCAGCGCCTACGACGTCACCTACGAATACGCGGGCAAGACCTATCGCACCCGCACCGACCACAACCCGGGCGATCGCATCCGCGTGCGCGTGGACGTGCGTCCGGACTGAGTCTCGCACTCGGCCGCCGCGACCGCGGCGGCGCTGCAATCGAACACGCCGGAACCGAATCGGCGAACCGGCGGCGCAAGGAACGGTGCGCCGCCTTTGCCGGTGAACGCCGGGGCCGCGAGGCCCCGGCGTTTTCCGTTGGCGGCGGCTCGTCGGCTACGCTTCGCCCGCCATCGCTTCGTCCGAGACCAGCGAAGCGCATTTCACGTCCGCGCAACGGCCGCGCGCCTAGACCATGGTCGTAACGCATCCGATACGCCCGTGGTCTAGCCTGCGGGCGGATGCCCTGGCCGAGACTGTCGCATGCGCTATGAGGAGTTTCACCGCCGCTCGATCGAGCAGCCCGAAGCGTTCTGGGCCGAGCAGGCCCAAGCGATCCATTGGCATACCCCGCCGCAGCAGATCCTGGACTATTCCCGGCCGCCGTTCCGGCGCTGGTTCGCCGGCGGCGAAACCAATCTTTGCTACAACGCCATCGACCGCCACCTGGACGAACGCGGCGATCAACTGGCCCTGGTCGCGGTCTCCAGCGAAACCGGGCAAACCCGGGAGCTGAGCTACCGCGAGCTGCATCGCGAGGTGAACACCTTCGCCGCGGCGCTGAAGTCGCTGGATGTCGGCCGCGGCGACCGGGTCGTGATCTACATGCCGAACATGGCCGAAGCGGTGTTCGCGATGCTGGCCTGCGCGCGCATCGGCGCGGTGCATTCGGTGGTGTTCGGCGGTTTCGCCGCGCACAACCTGGCGCTGCGCATCGACGACGCCGAACCCAAGCTGCTGATCTGCGCCGACGCCGGCATGCGCGGCGGCAAGGTCATCCCGTACAAGCCGCTGGTCGATGCCGCCTGCGCCGAGGCCTCCATGCCGCCGCCGCACGTGCTGATCGTCGGCCGCGGGCTCGATCCGGATCACTCCATCGTCGAAGGCCGCGATGTAGATTACGCCGCGCTGCGCGCGCGCTACGACGGCGTCGAAGTCGACGTGCAGTGGCTGGAGTCCAACGAACCCAGCTACCTGCTCTACACCTCCGGCACCACCGGCAAGCCCAAGGGCGTGCAGCGCGATGTCGGCGGCTACGCGGTCGCGCTGGCCTTGTCGATGTGGTCGATCTACGACATCCGCGCCGGCCAGGTGATGTTCTCCACCTCCGACGTCGGCTGGGCGGTCGGCCACTCCTACAACGTCTACGGCCCGCTGATCGCCGGCGCCACCTCGGTGTTGTACGAAGGCCTGCCGACGAATCCCGATCCCGGCATCTGGTGGCGCATCTGCGAGCAATACGGCGTGCGCACCATGTTCTCCTCGCCGACCGGCATCCGCGTGCTGAAGAAGCAAGACCCGTCGTGGTTGAAGAAACACGATCTGTCGCAGCTGCAGTGGCTGTTCCTCGCCGGCGAGCCGTTGGACGAGCCGACCGCGCACTGGATCACCGACGGCATCGGCAAGACCATCATCGACAACTATTGGCAAACCGAAACCGGCTGGCCGGTGCTGGCGCTGATGCCGGGGCTGGACATGAAACCGGTCAAGTTCGGTTCGCCCGGTTTGCCGACGCCGGGCTATCACCTGCGCGTGATCGACGAAGCCACGGGCAAGGATGTCGGCGCCAACGAAAAAGGCGTGCTGGTGATCGTGCCGCCGCTGCCGCCGGGCTGCATGACCACGGTGTGGAACGACGACGCCCGCTTCCTGTCGAGCTATTTCGGCCATTTCAAGGAACTGCTGTACAGCTCGCTGGACTGGGCGATCCGCGACGACGACGGCTACACCTTCATCCTCGGCCGCACCGACGATGTCATCAACGTCGCCGGCCATCGCCTGGGCACGCGCGAGATCGAGGAGTCCGTCGCCAGTTACGCCAGCGTCGCCGAAGCTGCGGTGATCGGCGTGCACGACGAACTCAAGGGCCAGGTGCCGGTGGTGTTCGCCACTTTGAAGCCGTCCGGCGAGCAGGACCCCAAGCTCGCCGCGGCCGGCATGCAGCAATGCGTGGTGCAGTTGCTCGGCGCGGTCGCGCGGCCGGCGCGGGTGTACGTGGTCAATGCGCTGCCCAAGACCCGGTCGGGAAAATTACTGCGGCGTTCGATCCAGGCGCTGGCCGAAGACCGCGATCCCGGCGATCTGTCCACGTTGGACGATCCGGCGGCCCTGGACGAAGTGCGCCGCGCGCTCGAACGTGGTGCCGATGCGGGCGGATGATTCACCTTTGATCACCCAATGTGCGCGTTGACAAATTTTTCCCGCAATAGCGTTAGCATCTGCGCACTTGGCGAGCATGGCTGGCCCGACGAAATCCGAGGCGGACGCGATGCGACAATCCGAAACCGAGCACTCCACCGCTGAGGATCGCGCCCCCGGCTGGGACGCGATCAATCACGCGTTGAACCGGATCTATCCGCGGCAAGAGCCCAAGCACTACGGCACCTTGATCGGCTTAGCTCTGGGCGGCGCCGATCCGCTGCCGGGCATCAGCGCATACAAGCGCATCACGCCGGTGCCGCATTGGCATTTCGTCACCTACGGTTTCAGCGAGCTGTACGAGAAACAATCCGACGATCCGCAGCTCAGCGGCTACGGTTTTGAACTGACCTTGCGCCTGAGCGATCCGGACGACAGCGAAGAACCGCCGGCCTGGGCGCTGAATTTCCTGCAGAACCTGGCGCGCTACGTGTTCGACAGCGGCCATCCTTTCCATGCCGGCCATTACCTCAACACCAACGGCCCGATCGCCGCCGACAGCGATACCGCGATCCGCTCGGTCGCCTTCGCGCACGATCCGGAGCTGTCGGCGATCGACAGCGAAAACGGCCGGGTCGAATTCCTGCAGGTGATCGGTCTGACCAACGAGGAGGAATTCGCTCTCAAGCGCTGGTCCACCTTGAAGGTGCTGGACGTGTTCAAGGACTATCTGCCACTGTGGGTGACCGATCTGGAACGCGGTTCGCTGCTGGCCGATTCGGATGTCGCCGCGCGGCTGGCGGAAGGCTCCGCGCGCGAGGGTTCCTCGGTCGGCATGATCTACACCGATCAGCTGAGCTGGGAGCAACGCAAGCGTCTGCTGCGGCGGCCGCTGACCCAGATATCGATCGGCGCGCGTCAGGTCGGCGAACTGCTGGCCTTGCTGCCGCTGCGCCTGCCGTTCGGGCATGCCTTCACCGTGGTCGGGCCGGATGCGCGGATCGTCTTCGAGCCGGCCGCGCGCAACAGCGCGGAAGCCATCGACGGCGCGTTGCACCTGCGCCTGGACGATCGCGCGATGCGCAGTCTGGTCGCGCGCCTGCGCGCACAGGCCGGCGAGTACGAGGTCGAGGGTTTCCCGAGTCTGCTGTTGCAGGTGCAAAAGACCGAGATCCGCGCGCAGGACGGCAGCGTGGAGCAGGTGATCGGCTGAGCGAGACGGTGGTGCGCGTCGCGTTGCGCGCAAGTGCCGCGGCCCGGCCCGGTCGGCGCAGTCGCGCGGAGGCACGGGCGGCGCGGGCGATGCCCGGCATCGCGATCGAGGTCGCATCCATGCGCGTTTTTCGCGCGACTTTGCGCATTCAGGCGCTTGCGGCGGCGGCCGCCATCGGCTCCCGGGCCGGTGGCGTCATCGGCCGGTCCGCGCCGCGGGTTAAAATGTCCGGATCGCCCCGACCGGGCCACCCGGAGCTTCAAGATGACCTTACCCTCCGCTGGCGCTAAGTTCCGCGCCGCGCTCGCCGAAGAATCGCCGTTGCAGGTCATCGGCGCGATCAACGCCAATCACGCCCTGCTGGCCAAGCGCGCCGGCTACCGCGCCATCTACCTGTCCGGCGGCGGCGTCGCCGCGGGCTCGCTGGGGCTGCCGGATCTGGGCATCAACACGCTCGAAGACGTGCTGATCGACGTGCGCCGCATCACCGACGTGTGCGATCTGCCGTTGTTGGTGGACATCGACACCGGTTTCGGCCCGAGCGCGTTCAACATCGAGCGCACGGTGAAGTCGCTGATCAAGGCCGGCGCGGCGGCATGCCACATCGAAGACCAGGTCGGCGCCAAGCGCTGCGGTCATCGTCCGGGCAAGGAAATCGTTTCGGCCGGCGAAATGGCCGATCGCGTGAAGGCCGCGGCCGATGCCAAGACCGATGCGGATTTCTTTTTGATCGCGCGCACCGACGCGATCGCCGTCGATGGCGTGGACGCGGCGATCGAGCGCGCCATCGCCTGCGTGGAAGCAGGCGCCGACGGCATCTTCGCCGAGGCCGCCTACGACCTTCCGACCTACCGCCGTTTCGTCGATGCGGTGAAGGTGCCGGTGTTGGCGAACATCACCGAGTTCGGGCAGACGCCGTTGTTCACCCGCGACGAGTTGGCCTCGGCCGGCGTGGCGATCCAGTTGTTCCCGCTGTCGGCGTTCCGCGCGATGAACAAGGCGGCCGAGAACGTCTATCAGTCGATCCGTCGCGACGGGCATCAGAAGGGCGTGGTCGAGACCATGCAGACGCGCGAGGAGTTGTACGACCGGATCGGGTATCACGCGTTCGAGGGCAAGCTCGACGCGTTGTTCGCGAAGAAAACCGGTTGACCGAATTCCCTTCTCCCGTTTACGGGAGAAGGTGGCCCGAAGGGCCGGATGAGGGCAGGCGAAACTTCAAGCCAGCGACGTAAGCCGGAATTCGCACGCCCTCACCCTTGCCACACCCCGGCCCGAGCGCATAGCGCTCGGGCGTTCGGTGCCGCGCGAGCCAATGGCTCGCAAGCGCGGCCCCTCACCCCACAAGCGGGAGAGGGAATAGGGAATAAAAGACAACTTTAATGAGGAAGGACCATGAGCGATACGCAACAGACCCTGCCCAAGCCGAAGAAATCCGTTGCCCTCAGCGGCACCGCCGCGGGCAATACCGCGCTGTGCACTGTCGGCCGCAGCGGTAACGATCTGCATTACCGCGGCTACGACATCCACGATCTGGCGACCAAGTCCACCTTCGAGGAAGTCTCGCACCTGCTGGTGCACGGCGTGCTGCCGACCGCTTCGCAGCTCAAGGCCTACAAGACCAAGCTCAAGCGCCTGCGCGGCCTGCCGGCGATCGTCACCGACGCGCTGGAACTGGTTCCGGCCAACGCCCATCCGATGGACGTGCTGCGCACCGGCTGCTCGGTGCTGGGCACCGTGCTGCCCGAGCGCGACGGCCATCCGGCCAGCGAGGCGCGCGATATCGCCGACCGCCTGATCGCCAGCTTCGGTTCGATGCTGCTGTACTGGTGGCACTTCACCCGCAACGGCCGCCGCATCGATTGCGAGACCGACGACGACTCGGTCGCCGCGCACTTCCTGCACCTGCTGCACGGCGAGCCGCCGAGCCAGCTGCTGGCCGATTCGCTGGACAAGTCGCTGATCCTCTACGCCGAGCACGAGTTCAACGCCAGCACCTTCACCGCGCGCGTCATCGCCGGCACCGGCTCGGACATGCATTCGTGCATCACCGGCGCGATCGGCGCGCTGCGCGGTCCCAAGCACGGCGGCGCGAACGAAGTCGCCATGGACATCATCTCGCGCTACGGCAGCGCCGATGAGGCCGAGGCCGACATCCGCGCCCGCGTGGAGCGCAAGGAAATCGTCATCGGCTTCGGCCATCCGGTCTACACCACCGGCGACCCGCGCAACCCGATCATCAAGGAAATCTCGCGCGCGCTGTGCAAGGACGGCGGCAACCAGGTGCTGTTCGACGTCAGCGAGCGCATCGAGAACCTGATGTGGGACAGCAAGAAGATGTTCCCGAACCTGGATTGGTATTCGGCCTCGGCCTATCACATGATGGGTATTCCCACGCCGATGTTCACCCCGCTGTTCGTGATCGCCCGCACCACCGGCTGGAGCGCGCACGTGATCGAGCAGCGCGAGGACGGCAAGATCATCCGCCCGAGCGCCAACTACACCGGCCCGGAAGATCGCCCGTACGTTTCGATCGACAAGCGCTGATCGCGCCCGCCGCGGCCCCGCGCGGCGGCGCTTCAAACGCAATACGGACACGAACGAGGCCAGGCGAACGTCTGGCCTTTTTCGTTGCATCCGACCTTTGTGGGTTGACGTTCGTCCGCATACGACTATCGTCGAATAGGACACAGAATCGTCATGGAATCGGGTGTCATAGTCCGGTGCCAGCCGGAGTCGTCGGTGCTGGCCGAGCGCGCGAATGCATCTTCGCAGTGAGTGATGCCGCGTTGCCGGGTTCCGGAACTTCCGTCGTGAGACGGATCGAGCACGAGGGAAGGCCATGCGCGACAGTGATGTTCCGGTCAAGACCAATGAAGGTCGCGATGAAATCCAGCACCGCACGCGCAAGCTGCCGACGGTGCTGCGATCGATCCTGCTGATCGTCGACGGCGACCGCAGCGCGCGGCATCTGCGCGACCTCATCGCCAGCCTGCACGGGCCGGGCGATGCGCTGGAACAGCTGGAAACGATGGGTTTGATCGCTTCTTCGGCCGCGGTCGCCGCGACCCAGCTCGCGCATTCGCCGACGCCGGCTGCGCTGCCGGCCGCGGTCAACGGCGCCGCGCCGGCCGATACGGCCGAGCGCTATCGCACGCTCTACACCCTGATGAGCGAGACCGTGCGCGAGCACCTGGGCCTGCGCGGCTATTTCCTGCAGTTGAAGATCGAGCGCTGCGGCAACAGCGAGGAACTCGCCGAATTGCTGCCGGATCTGAGCGCGGCGCTGGGGAAGGTGCGCAAGGACGATATCGCGGCGGAAATCGAGGCGCGCTTCGCTACGGGAAGCTGAGTATTCGCGGGCGCGTAGTCGTCGCGGTTGCGTACTTATCAAGCACGAATCCATGAGGCCCCTCTCCCGCTTGCGGGAGAGGGGTTGGGGTGAGGGCGCGCGAATCGCGGATGTCGCGAGCGCATGCAATCAAGCGAAAAAACGTCCCTCACCCTGGCCGCGCCCTGCCCGAACGCGTGGCCTTCGGGCGTTCGCGGACGCGCGAGCCAGCGGCTCGCAAGCCGCGTCCGCTCAGCCCGCAAGCGGGAGAGGGAACATTCCACCAGCTCAAATCAAAGCAAGCCTTCCGCCTTCAACGCCGCCTGCACGCCGCTGTCGGCTTCCATGCGGCGCTTGAACGCGGCCAGATGCGCGTAGCCGGACAGATCGATGCCGACCGAATCGGCCCAGCGCAGAGTGATGTAGAGATACGGATCGGCGTAGCTGCGGAAACCGGCGAGCCATTGGCGATCGGCGAGGCGCTGATCGGCGGTGGCGTACATCGCGCGCACGCGTTCGCGCGCGTGCTGGCGCACGGTGTCGGCCTGGGCGGGATCGGGATGGAACTTGCCCGGCCCGAAGATCGGCAGGTACGCCGGATGCAGGTCGGAATTGACGAAGGCGAGCCAACGCGCGGCTTCGGCGTGCTGTTGCGCGCTGCCGTCGCCGGTCAATTGCGCTTGCGGAAACGTATCGGCGATGTAGCCCATGATCGCCGCGTTCTGAGTGAGCACGAACGCGCCATCGACCACCGCCGGCACCGCGCCGGCCGGATTGATGGCGAGAAAGGCCGCAGCCTTCATCGTGTCCTTGTTCATCACTTCGACTTCGAACGCGCCGCCGGTCCACTGCAATGCGATGTGGTCCGCGGTCGAGCACGCGCCGGGCTTGCTGTAGAGCTTCATCCGTATCCCCTCTGGAATAAGTAAACAAGCCGGCGACTATCACCGACCTGCTTCGCATCCTCAAGCAGGGAGCTGCAACGCAGTGTTACGAAGCCCGGGAATCGGGAATGGAGAATCGGGAATCGTAAAAGCGGCTGTTCGCCGATTCACGATTCTCCATTCCCGATTCCCGGATTCGACTCAGCCGCGACGCGACTTGAGCTTCTGCACCTTGTAGAAGGTGTGATCGCCGATGGTGGCGACCTGATACGCGTTGCGCCACGACGGGCTCGCGATCGCGTGCGCGGCGAAGTGGCTCGCGCCCGGCACGATCTCCTTGCGCTGACCGGCCGGCAGGGCCCAGTTGCGTTCGGCGGCCAAGGCCACGTTGACCGACTCGGCCCAGGCCTCGGAGTTGTTCAGACGCGTGCCCGGCGAAACCAGGGTCGGCGCGAACTGCTTGTTGGCGGTGACGACCTCGCAGACCGTGTCGCCCCACAGGCCGCTGTCGCGACGGCGCAGGGCGACCTCGGCGACGGCTTGCTGGCCGCGCTGGGACTGGTCGCGGGCTTCCAGGTACACGGTGGTGCTCAAACACAGCGAATCGGCGGTTTGCGGTGGCAGCACGGAGGCGAGCCACAAAATCCAAGCCAGTTTCATATGACTCCTTGCTCCGTTGCGTCGGACGCACAGGGGACGTCGATCTCTCGAACGAGAGAGCGCGACCGCGGTGAGGCCGACATGGCGTACTGGGGAGGGCAGCGGCTCTAACGGCGCGCTTTTGCCCCGTCACCGGAATCCGAGCCAAATGGGGCTACGGGGCGGTGGTGGGTGCCGCCTCTGCAGGGGGCGGCGGAAAAGTTGGCGCAAGGTAGCGACGGCTAACCAAACCGTGCCTGAATGTCTATTTCCAAGCTTCTAATTTAGTTGGAGTTTTTATTCTGAACAGGCGCTAGGTACTTGGTTCTACAGGGCTTTGTCCCGGCAGGAAGCGTGCCGGGCCTGTCTCAGACTGGTTTGAGCCAGCTGGTTCAGGACCGTATGGTCCGCGTTTTGGCGTCTCCGGACGGCAGTGGACTCGGGTCGTCCTGGGATTGGCGGCCCTCGCGGCAAATCTGAACAGGGGAGGAGGGCCAAACGGCCCGCAAGGGGGCCACCGGATGTCGTGGTCGGCGTTCGCGCGACGGCTACAGGTGGGGTTGGCGGCGCCGGATCGGCGGCGCATGCGCCGACGCGCGCTCATGCGCGTGCACGCAACTCGCACACATATATATGTATGCGCGAACGCAAACGCGCGAAGACTGCATCGGCGAAAACGCGCGAGCACGTTCGCGAAGACGACGCGCGTCGATCGCGCGCGTCGCCAACGCCGGCCGATTACAGACTGGCCGCGAGCCGGCTGCCCTGCGCGATCGCGCGCTTGGCGTCGAGTTCGGCCGCGACGTCGGCGCCGCCGATCACGTGCACCGGCTTGCCGCTGTCGGCGAGCGCCGCCGCCAGGGGCTTGTACGGTTCCTGGCCGGCGCAGATCACCACCTGATCGACCGGCAGCACCTGCTCGTTGCCTTCCACGCGGATGCGGAAACCTTCCTCGTCCAGGCCCAGGTACTCGACCCCGCCGATCATGCGTACCTGCTTGGCCTTCAAGGTCGCGCGATGGATCCAGCCGGTGGTCTTGCCGAGCTTCGCGCCCGGCTTGCCCGGGCTGCGCTGCAGCAGCCAGACCTGACGCGCCGGCGGCTCGGGCCGCGGCTCGCTCAGGCCGCCGCGGTTGTCGCCGTAATCCAGGTCCACGCCCCATTCGGCGCGCCAACGCGCCGGGTCGGGGTGGTGCGGCTGTTCGTCGGAGTGGGGGCCGTCGTGGACCAGGAATTCGGCCACGTCGAAGCCGATGCCGCCGGCGCCGATGATGGCCACGCGCTTGCCCGGCACCACCCGGCCCTGCAGCACGTCCAGGTACGAGCAGACCTTGGCATGGTCCGAACCGGGGAACGCCACCTGCCGCGGCTTGATCCCGGAGGCGAGCACGATCTCGTCGAAGTCGGCCAGCGCCGCGGCGTCGGCGGTGGTGTTCAGGCGCAGGTCGATGCCGGTCTGTTCGATCCGGCCGGCGAAGTAGCGCAGGGTTTCGTAGAACTCTTCCTTGCCCGGGATCCGCTTGGCCAGATTGAACTGGCCGCCGATGCGCTCGGCGCTGTCGAACAAGGTCACCCGGTGGCCGCGCTCGGCCGCGACCGTGGCGCAGGCCAGTCCGGCCGGGCCGGCGCCGACCACGGCCACGCGCTTGGGCGCCTTGGTCGGCAGGTAGTTCAGTTCGGTCTCGGCGCAGGCGCGCGGATTGACCAGGCAACTGGCGTGCTTGTTCGCGAACACGTGATCCAGGCAGGCCTGGTTGCAGCCGATGCAGGTGTTGATGTCGGCCGCGCGCTGCCGCCGCGCCTTGTTGACCCAGTCCGCGTCGGCCAGCAGCGGCCGCGCCATCGACACCATGTCGGCCTCGCCAAAGGCGAGGATGCGCTCGGCGACATCGGGCATGTTGATGCGGTTGGTGGTGACCAGCGGAATGCGCACCTCGGGTTTCAGCCGCGCGGTGATGCCGGTGAAGGCGCCGCGCGGGACCGAGGTGGCGATGGTCGGCACCCGCGCCTCGTGCCAGCCGATGCCGGTGTTGATCAGGGTGGCGCCGGCCGCTTCGATGGCGCGGGCCTGGGCGATGACCTCGCTCCAGGTCGAGCCTTCATCGACCAGGTCGATCATCGACAGGCGGTAGACGATGATGAAATCCGGGCCGCAGGCCTCGCGGATGCGGCGCACGATCTCGACATTGAAGCGGAACCGCTGCGGCGCCTCACCGCCCCAGCCGTCCTTGCGCTTGTTGGTGCGCGGCACCGTGAACTGATTGAGCAGATAGCCTTCCGAGCCCATCACCTCGACGCCGTCGTAACCGGCCTCGCGCGCCAGCCGCGCCGAATTGACGAAAGCCTTGATCTGCCGCTCCACGCCGCCGGCCGACAGCGCGCGCGGGGTGAACGGGTTGATCGGCGCCTTGAGCTTGCTCGGCGCCACCTGCAGCGGGTGATAGCCGTAGCGGCCGGCGTGCAGGATCTGCATGCAGATGCGCCCGCCGTGTTCGTGCACCGCGCGGGTCACCTGCTTGTGCTTGCCCGCTTCCCACGGCCAGCTGAGCTTGCCGCCGAAGGGCTTGAGCCAGCCGACGATGTTCGGGGCGAAGCCGCCGGTGACGATCAGGCCGACGCCGCCGGCCGCGCGCTCGGCGAAATACGCCGCCAGCTTGGGGAAGTCGGCGGCCTTGTCTTCCAGCCCGGTGTGCATCGAGCCCATCAGCACGCGGTTGGGCAGGGTGCAAAAGCCCAGGTCCAAGGGCGCGAACAGGTGCGGATACAAGGGATGCGGACCGCCGGACAGGGCGTCGGAGGCCGCGGACGCGGGCGGGTTCGAACCGGAAGGGACGGCCGTGGACATGCTGGCTGAATACGCTGGCGTATGGATTGCGCACGATGCCGGTAAAAGCGCGGCAATTCAAGGGCAATATTCCCCCGAACCACGGATTCGCCCGGGCCCGGGCCGGCCTGGATCAAGGCGGCGCGAAGGCAGGCACGCGGCGGCGGCGAACGCAACGGTTGTCACAGGTGCGGCGCATGGCCGAACATGCCCGACCCCCCGTAGTCCGTACTCCATGGATCCAGTCACCGAAACCAGCATCCAGGACTACCTGCGCGCCGACATCGTCGCCGCCGATCTGCCCGACCTGCAGCCCCTGCTGGGCGCGCGCGAACTGCTGCGCGCGTTCTCGACCCTGTTCCACGGCGGCGAAGAGTCGGTGATGGTGCGGTTGCTGGTGCTGCGCGCGATCGGCGAACGCGGCCAGGCGCCGGACTGGACCCCGCAGGAACTGCGCGAACACTTCGCCTATCTGGAGCCGGTCAAGTTCGACACCGTGATCGGCCGCCTGCGCGACAACGATCTGCTGCTGTGGGACAACGAAAGCCAGCGCTACCGCATCAGCCCGGCCGGCCGCCAGGCGCTGTCGGCGATCGGCCTGCTGCTGCAGTTCAACCGCGAAGGCGACGAGCTGGCCTACGTCACCGCGCAGATCGCCGCCGGCCAGGCGGTGGGGCGGGTGCGTCCGGACGACCTGCAGCATCTGCTCTCGCGCCTCAACGAGCTGCGCGAAGACTTCGACCAGGCCGTGCTCAGCGGCTCGGAACACCGCATCCTGCGCGCCGCCGGCACTTTGCAGCAGGCCTGGCGCTGGATCGAGAAAGGCACGCAGATCGTCGAGGAAATTTCCTCCGACCTGGAACTCGACAGCCACACCCACCGCGTCGCCCAGCAGATCGGCCGCGCCCAGAGCGCGATGCTGCGCCAGGCCTCGGTGTTCCAGCGCGCGCTGAGCACGCTGGACCGCCATCGCGTGCATCTGGGCGCGAGCGGTTTGTCGTCCTCGGACGTGAACCGCTTCCTGCGCGATCTGGACATCGATTCGCTCGCCGCCATCGCCGACGACGTGCTCGCGCGTTCGGCGATTCCGGCCTTCGTGCTGTCGCCGATCGCCCTGGACGTGGCCGAGTACGAACTGGTCGAACGCGAACGCGAAGCGCGCGAAGACCAGTCGCTGCCGCCGTCGATGGCCGCGCCCAGCAGCGAAGGCTCGCCGGCGGCGGCCACCGATTTCCAGTTCGCCGAACACTGGCTGGACGAACTCACCGCGCTGGCCGCGGCCGATGGCGAAGCGACGGCGTTGAGCGCGCTGGTGCCGCGCGACGGCTTCTCGCTGAGCGCCTACCGCATGTCGCTGCTCGGCCTGATCGGCGATCCCGGCGCGGAAAACCGCGAAGGCGTCAGCGCGTCGATGGCGCGTTTGCCGCTGGCCTGGCATGTCGAGCCCGAATTCGAAATCGTCGAACGCGCCGGCGTGGCTTATATGAGCCGCAGCCGCCTGCAGACGGTGAGCGAAGAAGAACGCTTGCAGGCGCGCGCGCCGCGCAAGCGTTCCCGGGCCGACATCGCCGAAGCCGAAGCCTCCGACCAACTGGAGCGGGTGATCGAAGACGGCGACGACGATTCGGCCGCCGCGACCGGCGCGCGCAAACGCGCCGCGCGAGCGAACAAGACCGACAAGAAAACCGATAAGAAGACCGCCTCCGCGCGCGGCACCGGGCAACCGGCCCGGCGCGCGAAAGCGGCGAAGGAAACCGCGGAAACCCCATGACCGACCCTATCGCTTCATTGATCGCGCGGCTGATCGCCGAGCGCTGGCTGCCGCGCGACGACATCGCCGTGCGCGAACTGCTCACCGACGCCGAATTGCGCAACGACCTCGACCGCCGGTTGGCGTCGGTGGGTTTGCGCCTGCTCGAACATCCTTATGCCGCCAACATCGCGGTATGCATCGCGCGGCCGCAGGAATCGGCGGTGTTCGGCAGCGCCAAGGCCTGGTCCTCGACCAACCTGCAGCTCGACCGCGACGCGATCGCGCTGCTGGTGGTGCTGTGGGCGCTGCTGGTGCTGCCCAAGCGCCAGCGCCAGATCGCCCGACAACAGGCCGACCGCGATCAGGACCAGGAGCAGATGTTCGCCGAGCTCAAGCCGGTGCCGGTCGGCGCGGAAGTGGTCGAGCCGATCAACGAGCGCACCTTGCTCGCCGACTTCGGCGACAAGCTCGGCGGCAAGACCCGTATTCAGTTCAATCTCGGCGCACTGGCGCGGCAGGGCTTCATCCTGCGGCGCAAGGAGCGCATCCATGAAGGGCCGATGCTGGATCTGGCTCTTGATTACGAACGCATCGCCGGCCGGGTGATGGACGGCGCCTTGTCGTATGTGGTCGCCGAGGCGCGTCAGCACGCATTGGAACTGGCGGCGATCGAAGCGGCCGAAGCCGAAGCCGGCGAGAACGACGCGGCCGTTGCGGCGGCGAACGATGCCGAGGCCATCGACGACGCGACCGATGAAGCGGCGATCGAAAGCGACGGCTACATCGATTTCGACGCCGCGGCGTTCGAGCAGTCGCTGATGGAAGAAGACGACGCCGATGCGCCGGCCGATGCCGCGCTCGATGCGCACGACGCCGAAGCCATCGCCGCCGAGCCGTTGCCGCAGCTGGCCGAGGCCGGCGGCGCCGGCGATGGCGAACACACCGAACTCCCGGAATCATCCCCGGACACCGAAGCCAAGCACGAGGAGGCCGCGGCCGATGTTTGAATTCCGCTCGCTGGAAGTCGTGCACTGGGACTATTGGCAGCGTTTCCAGCTGCCGCTGGACGCGTCCATCGTCACCGTGGTCGGCCCGAACGGTTCGGGCAAGACCACCTTGCTCGATGCGCTGCGCACCCTGCTCGCGATCGAAGACCGCGACACCGCCCGCGACTACAAGACGTATCTGCGCCATAACGGCAAGCCGTATGCATGGCTGCGCGGCGTGGTCAGCAATCGCCCCGACCGCCGCGGCGGCAGGCCGTTCTTTCCGATCAAGGACGATCTGGTCACCCTGGCCTGCCGCATCCGCAAGCGCGGCGGCGACTGGAGCCGCGACTACCAGATCGTCGGCGGCGACGTGCCGGTGGAAACGCTGGAGCAAGGCGGCGATTGGCTCGGCGTGCGCGACTACCGCGTGCGTCTGGCCGGTGCCGGCCTGACCCGCGCGATCTGCCGCGTGCTCACCCTGGAACAAGGCGCGACGGACAAACTCTGCCAGTACTCGCCGCGCGATCTGCTGCAGCTGATCTTCGACGTGTTCGAAGACAAGGCCGTGCTCGACGACTATCAGCGCGCGCGCACCGAGCAGTTCGATGTCGAAAAGGAATTGCAGCATCTGGGTCAGGATCTGGCCGGTCTGCACCTGCGCCTGGAATCGGCCAAGGCCGACGTACGCTCGTTCGAGGAAGGCAATGCGCTGCGCAATCAGCGCCAGCGCCTGGAAAGCGAGATCGCGCCGAAGGTGGAACTGGCCGACCAGCGCAACGCGATCGAAGGCGCCAAGCCGCGCCTGACCGGCCTGCGCCGCGCGCTGCGCGAGCGCGAACGCGCGCTGGAGGAGATGCGCAGTGAGGACGCGATCGCCTCCAGCGGCCGCGACGTGCTGGCCGAAGCGATTCGCGAAGCGCGCCGTCAGGTCGTCGCCAGCGAACAGGCCTTCACCCAGGCCCGCGACGCCGCGCGCGACGCCGAGATGCTGGTCAAGCGCCGCGACGAACTGGCCAAGCTGCAGGCGCAACGCGGCGAAGTCGATGTCGAAGCGCTCAGCGCCAGCGTCGAGAACGGACGCCGCCGCCAGGCCGAATTGCGCCTGGAAGCCGAGCGCGACCGCAAGCGCGCCGGGGAGATTTCCGCGCAGACCGCCGCGCTCAGCGGCGGCGGCCGCATCGTCGAACCGTTCGAACGCGATTTCCGTGCCGGGCTCGATCAGGCCGGCATCGCCCATCATGTGTTGACCGAACTGGTCGAGATCACCGATCCGCAGTGGTCGGTCGCCGTCGAAGCGGTGCTGGCGCCTTATCGCCATCTGCTGGTGCTGGAAAATCCCAAGCAGGCGCGCGCCGCGTGGCAACTCGGCGAAAGCCAGCAGTACCGCCATTTCATCGTCGCCGAACGCGCGCCGGTCACCAAGGCCAGCGCCGGCTCGTTGCTGGAAGTGGTGCGCTTCTCGGCCGATCCGCCGGCGTGGTTGCCGCGCCAGCTCGATCGCATCCGCCGCGTCACCGACATCGAACACGGCTCGCGCCTGCCGGCCGGGCAGGACTGGATCACCCAGAAGGGTTATCTGCGCGAAAGCCGCGGCGGTCGCCATATCGGCGGCAACCAGCACCACTTCGGCACCGGCGCGCGGCAGTCGCAACTGGTCGAGCTGCGCGCCGAACAGGCGGTGATCGCGCAGCGCGCGCAGTCGCGCGAAGCCGAGTTGCAGGAACTCAATCAGCGCGTGGACGCCGATCAGTCGCGCCTGCTCGGGCTGGATGCGACTCAGGAATTGGTCACCCGCGCGGCCGAATTCGCCGATGCCCAGGCGCGCCTGCCGGAACTGGCCGAAGCCGCCGGACAAGCCGCCGCCGCGTTGGCGCAGGCGCGGGCGAAGATCGACGAAGCCGCCGATCAGGACAAGGCCGAAGGCATCGCCGCGGCCAAGCGCCAGGGCCAGATCGACGCGCTCGCGCGCGAGCTGCGCGAACGCGCGCAGCAGATCAACGGCGAGCGCCAGAGCCTGATCCAGCGCATCGTCGACTATCGGCGCAAG
This sequence comes from Lysobacter gummosus, assembly GCF_001442805.1. NCBI lineage: Bacteria > Pseudomonadati > Pseudomonadota > Gammaproteobacteria > Lysobacterales > Lysobacteraceae > Lysobacter > Lysobacter gummosus. The sequence continues at coordinate 1,496,739 of NZ_CP011131.1, forward strand.
CGCGCGCTGATGCCCGAATCCTGGCGCAGCGCGGTGGCCTTGCAAGCGGCGCGCGCCGAGTACGAAAGCGCCTCGGCGGTGCGTCGCGAGATCGAGCGCATCGACGACCGCCTTTCGCGCGGCGGCTTCGTCACCGACGAATCGTGCATTCCCCTGCGCGACAAGATCGGCGCCGATCACGACGAACTGGAAAGCTCGATCGGCCGTCGCGAAGCGCATCTGGAGCGCGCCAAACGGTTGACCGAGGAAGCGCGCGGCGCCTACATCAACGTGCTGCGCGCGACCGTTCGCCGCTACAAGAAGAACCTCGCCGCGCTGGGCGAGCTGGCCGGCATCGGCGTGGACGCCGACATGCCGGAACTGGCCAACAACGACGTCGCCCTGGCCCAGGCTGGTTTGTCCGTGCGTTTCGATTTCGACCGCAAGGGCTGGATCGGCCTGGACGACGGCGAGGCCTCGGGCGGCCAGCAGGTGATGAAGTCGTTGCTGTTGCTGGTGGCCTTGCTGCGCGACGAAGACCAGCCGGGCGGTTTCGTCTTCATCGACGAACCCTTCGCGCATCTGGACGTGTTCAACATCGAAAAGGTCGGGCGCTTCCTGCGCGCGACCGACGCGCAGTACATCCTGACCACGCCGATCACGCACAACCTCAACGTGTTCGATCCGTCGGACCTGGTGTTGACCACCAGCAAGCGCCGCGGCGGCAGCCCGTGGGCGGAAGCGGTGGCGGTGTTGAAGCGGCAGCGTGAGGACAGCAAGGCGGCGTGAGAGTCGCTTTGCTGCGGTGCCCGGAGTTCTCGAACCAACCCGCCCCAAAAAATCTCCCTAACGCCTCCCCCCTTTGAAAAAGGGGGGCAGGGGGGATTCGCTTTTCGGCTCCAGCCCGCCGTCGCCCCCAAGCAAAAAGCAAATCCCCCGCGCTGTAGATTCGCAACTGCGCCGGCATTGCGCCGGGCGCTCGCCCCCTTTTTCAAAGGGGGCGATGGGGTTGCGTCCGCAGGAAGCAGCGCCCATGGGATCGTGCACCGGCTGGAACGATAAATCCCAGCCACAGCAGCCCATCTCCGGTTGACTCCTGCCGCAGCGCCCTTACTCTATGCACACGCAAAACCACCCGATCTTTCAGGCCGTATCCGTCATGAAGCGTTTCCCGCTACTGATATCGCAGCACGCCTCGCGCGAGAGCGCGGGCCGGGTGCGCCTGCCTCCTGTGATCTTCGGTTCGCGGTCGATGTAATCCGACCCGCCGCAGCCACACCAGACCAGAGCACCCGCACGGGTGCTTTTTTATTGCCTGACGTTTCCAAAAGCCCGACCGCCAAGGCCGGATTCCATCCACCGAAGTCGCATGAGACCTGAGGAGAACGTGTCGTGAATACCGCGGCCGATACCCAAACCTAGCCGCGCGCCCTGTCGCCAACCGGGGACGCGCGGCCTCCCTTTGTTGGCAACATCGTGAATCTCCTTATGAACACCACCATTGCTTCCAGCTGGCGCAACCTCGGCATCATCGCCCACGTAGACGCGGGCAAAACCACGCTCACCGAACGCCTGTTGTGGAAAACCGGCGCTATCCATCGCATGGGCGAAGTCCACGACGGCGCGACCACCACCGACTTCACCAGCATCGAGAAAGACCGCGGCATCACCATCGGCGCCGCGGCCGTGCAGACGCGCTGGACGCCGCAAGGCCAGAGCGAACATCGCCTGACCATCATCGACACGCCCGGCCATATCGACTTCGCGATCGAAGTCGAGCGTTCGCTGCGCGTGCTCGACGGCGCGGTCGCCGTGTTCAGCGCGGTCGATGGCGTGCAGCCGCAATCGGAAACCGTGTGGCGCCAGGCGCGCCGGCACGGCGTGCCGCTGATCGCGTTCGTCAACAAGATGGATCGCGTCGGCGCTTCGTTCGAGCGCACGCTCGCGCAGATGCGCGAGAAGCTCGACGCGGTGCCGTGGCCGCTGGGCCGGTCGGTCGGTATCGAAAACGAGCTGCAAGGCTGGGTCGATTACGTCGCCCGCGACATCGTGCTGTGGGACCAGGACAACCACTTGTCCCGCCGTCCCTGGAACGACGACGAGGCGCGCGAGTTCGAGCCGCTGCGTCTGCGCCTGATCGAAGCGGTCGCCGATCACGACGACGAACTGGCCGAGGCCTTCCTCGACGCGCGCGCCATCGATGCCGGGCTGCTCAAGGCGGCCTTGCGTCGCGGCACGCTCAAGGGCGCGGGCACGCCGGTGCTCGGCGGTTCGGCGTTCAAGAACAAGGGCGTGGAAACGCTGTTGGATGCGATCGTCGATTACCTGCCTTCGCCGCTGGATCGGCCGTGGGTGCACGCCGAAAGCGAACGCGGCGAAGTCGCGCTCGCGCCGGATGCGTCCGGGCCGCTGGCCGGCTTGCTGTTCAAGATCGTGCACCAGGAACACGGTGCGCTGTCGTTCGTGCGCCTGTACTCGGGCACGCTGCGGGTCGGCGATACGGTGTGGGCGTCGCGTCGCGACAAGCCGCAGCGCGTCGGCCGCCTGGTCGTGGTCCAGGCCAATCGCGGGCACGATGTCGATGTCGCCTATGCGGGCGAAATCGTCGCGATCCCGGGTTGGAAGGACGCGGTCAGCGGCGAGAGCCTGAGCGATACCGGCGAGCGGTTGGTGCTGGACACGATCCAGGCCCAACCGGCGGTGTTGTCGTGGCGCCTGACCGCGGGCAAGTCGGGCGATCTGATCCGTCTGGGCCAGGGCTTGGCGAGTCTGGCGCAGGAGGACCCGTCGTTCCGCGTCGGTACCGATTCGGAAACCGGCGAGACCTTGGTGTGGGGCATGGGCGAACTGCATCTGGACGTGATGGTCGAGCGCCTGCGCCAGGAGTGGAACGTCGAGGTGCGCACCGGTTCGCCGCGCGTGGCTTATCAGGAAACCCCGAGCCGCGCGGTGCGCGGGATCGAAGGCAAGCTGTCCAAGCAGAACGGCGGCACGGGGCAGTTCGCCCGTGTGGTCATCGACGTGGAGCCGCGCGAAGACGGGCAGTTCGAGTTCGTCGATCGCACGACCGGCGGCGTGGTGCCGCGCAACTTCGTCAACGCGACGGAAAAGGGCTTGCGCCTGGCGTTGGCGGAAGGGCCGTTGGGGTATCCGGTGGTCGGTTTGACGGTGATCTTGACCGACGGCCAGACCCACGCGGTGGATTCGTCCGAACTCGCGTTCCAACGCGCGGCGGGCGATGCGCTGAAGGCGGCGCTGGCAGAAAGCGGCACAACGCTGCTCGAGCCGGTGATGGCGCTGGTCATCGATACGCCCGCCGGCAATGTCGGCGACGTGGTCGGCGATCTGCAACGCCGCTCCGGCCGCGTGCTCGGCATCGAGGACAAGGGCCTGCGCACGGACGTGACCGCGCGCGCGCCGCTGGCGCAGTTGTCGGGTTACACGACCGCGTTGCGGTCGCTGACCCAGGGCCGCGCTTCGGCGTCGATGGTGTTCAACGGCTACGAGCAGGCGCGCAGTGCGCCGAAGGCCGCGTAAGTTTCATGCTGTAGATAAGTGCGGTACGCAGAAAGGGAGAGGGGCCGGCATGCCGGCCCCTTTTTTGTTTGGGATTGCTTTCGGGATTGCTTGTTTGCACATGGCCCGCGTTCGCTTTTGCTCGTCATTCCCGCGAAGGCGGGAATCCAGGGCTTCACCGCGGCATGACTCTGAAGTCTCTGGATTCCCGCCTTCGCGGGAATGACGAGCAATAAAGAGGGGCCTCGCGGATGAATTCATTGCGAGCCAGGCAAGCGCCCTACCTCAACTACGCAGCGACCTCACCACCCAGCCAACACCAACTTCCCGATCGTCGTCCCCGACTCCAATCGCCGATGCGTCTCGCGCATGTTCGCCGCATCGATCTTGCCGAGGGTTTCGGTATGCGTGCCCTTGAGTTCGCCCGCGTCGATCAACTGCGCCACGCGATCGAGAATCTTGCCCTGTTCGACCATGTCCGGCGTCTTGAAGCGCGGCCGGGAGAACATCATTTCCCAGTGGATGCCGATGCACTTGGCCTTGTACGGGTCGCCGATCTTGAGCGCGCCGGAGGGCTCCACGATCAGTCCGACATGGCCCTGCGGCGCCAGCACTTCGCCCAGCGTTTCCCAATAGCGGTCGGTGTCGGCCAGATTCAAGGCGGCATCGATCTGTTCGAAGCCCAGCGCCTTGAGTTGCGGCGCCAGCGGCTGGCGGTGATCGATCACGTGATCGGCGCCCATCTGCCTGCACCACTCGACGCTTTCGCTGCGCGAGGCGGTGGCGATCACGCTGAAGCCGGCGCGCTTGGCGATCTGGATCGCGATCGAGCCCACGCCGCCGGCGCCGGCGATGATCAGCAGCGACTTGCCGCGGCCGCCGTTGTCCGCATCGAACGGCATGCGCTGGAACAGCAGCTCCCAGGCGGTGATGGCGGTCAGCGGCAGCGCCGCGGCCTGGGCCGCGCTCAGCGAGGCCGGCGCGGCGCCGACGATGCGCTCATCGACCAGATGCAGTTCGCTGTTGGTGCCCGGACGGGTGATGTCGCCGGCGTAGTAGACGCGGTCGCCGACCTTGAAGCGGGTGACGTCTTCGCCGACCGCTTCGACGATGCCGGCGGCGTCAAAGCCCAGCACGCGCGGCTGCGCTTCCACCTGCGGCTTGGGCGAGCGCACCTTGGTGTCGACCGGATTGACCGAGATCGCCTCGACCCGCACCAGCAGATCGTGGCCGCCGGCGGTCGGCGCGGGCAGTTCGACATCCACCAGCGATTGCGGATCGTCGATCGGAAGATAACGGGTGAGGGCTACGGCTTTCATTGCGAACTCCAGACTGCGTGGGAGGGGCGGGCCGGCATCGATGCGTCGATGCCGGATTGTGCGGGAAAGAATCGAAGGGTTCTGCGAAAAACGGACAGGTGTCCGCGTCAACGCGGGGCGAACAACACCGCTTCGTCGATGGCCTCGGCCATCGCGCGATAACCGGCGTCGCCCGGATGCAGGTGATCGCCGGAGTCGTAGGCCGGCAGGAATCGCGCCGGATGCGCGGGGTCGCGGGTGATCGCGTCGAAATCGACCACCGCATCGAACTCGCCGCTGTCGCGGATCCAGGCGTTGACGGTCTGGCGCACCTTGTCCTTGTCGGTGTTGTAGTAGCCGCTGATCGGCGAATCCGCCAGCGCGCCTTCGAACGGCGTCAGCGTGGCGCCGACGATGCGCAACGAATTCAGGCGCGCACGCGCGATCAACTGGCGATAGCCGGCGATCAGGCGCTGCGCGCTCATCGGCGCGCGCTTGGGTTCGAAGCTGCTGCCGGGCCAGCCGATGTCGTTGATGCCGAGCAGGACGAAGACGGTGTCGGCCTTTTGCCCGAGCACGTCGCGCTCGAAGCGCGCCAGCGCGCTTACGCCCATGCCGTCGTTGAGCACCTGGCCGCCGGAAATGCCGGCGTTGAGCACGGCGACATCGCGCTGGGCCAGACGCGCGGCGAGAAAGTCCGGCCAGCGCCGGTTCTGGTTGGGCGTGGACGCGGCGCCGTCGGTGATCGAATCGCCGAGCACGATCACGCTGCGCGTCGCCGCCGGCGCTTGCACATACACGCCGCTGAGGAAGGGGCGGGTCTGGATCGTCTCGCCTTGCAGTTGCGCATCGGCGGCGCGGTTGCCGGAGGTGAGGTAGGCGTCCTGGCGGCCTTCCCAGTGCAGGGTCTTGAGCGCGGTCGTCTGCGGCAAGTACAGGCTGACCGCGACTTCGCCGAGCGCGGCGACATCGAGCGCGATGGGATCGCTGAGCACCGGCGCGCCGGGCTGGATCGTCACCGACGGCTGGCCGCCGAAGGTGATCGCGCGATCGCTGCCGGCCTGGATGCGAGCGCCGCCGCCGCTGCGGGCGATGTGCGCCGCGCCGATGGTGACCGGCTGGTCGCCGTAGGCGTTCGACAGCTCGATGCGCAGTTGCTTGCCGCCGAGGCTGACCCGCGCGACCTGGCGCACGGTCTGGTTGCGCAGCTGCGCCGGCGCGCCGTTGGGCAGGACGAAGCCGGCCGGCAATGCGGCCTGCGGGCTGGCGGTCCAGGTGCCGACCCAGCGCGTAGAGTCGGCGGCCTGCGCCGGGGCGGCGGCCAGGGCCAACGCGAGTGCGGCGGCGGCGAGGGGTTTGGGCAAGTGAGTGGTCATGGCCTGAATTCGTAAGACGTCGGGGATTCGACGACGCTCAAGCTAGGTTCTTCTGTATTGGCCCGGTAGAAGGCAAGATCGCATATGCTCCATTCCATATTGGAATGAGTGGGCGAGTTCCCGGGAGCCTCATGGACACACTCCGCGGCATGCAGACCTTCGTCCGCGCGGTAGAACTGGGCAGCCTGTCGGCGGTCGCGCGCGAGCAGGGCAGTACCCAGCCGACCATCAGCAAGACCGTGGCCGCGCTGGAGCAGGAACTGGGCGTGCGCTTGCTTCAGCGCAGCACCACCCATCTGGCGCCGACCGAACAGGGCCGGCGCTTTTACGAACGCGCGCGGCGGGTGATCGAGGAATACGGCGAAGCGGTGGCCGACGCGCGCGGCCTGAGCGAAACGCCGGCCGGCCTGCTGCGGATCAGCGCGCCGGTCAGCGTGGGCGTGTTGCGGATGAATCGGCTGGTGCAGGAATTTCTCGCGCTGTATCCGCAGATCGAGATCGAGCTGATCCTCAACGACCGCTTCGTCGATCTGGTCGAGGAAGGCATGGACGTGGCGCTGCGGCTCGGCGCCAACCTGCCGCCGAACGTGGTGGCGCGCCGCGTCGCGGTGTCGCCGCGCGGATTGGTGGCCTCGGTCGGCTATCTGGCGCAGCATCCGCGCATCGATGCGCCGGACGATGTGCTGGCGCACAACTATCTGCGTTTCGCCTGGGCCAGCGAGAGTTTCGAATTGCACGGGCCCGGCGGCGAAGTGCGGCGGCTGCAGGCGAACGGGCGTTATCGGATCAACAACTCGCTGGGGATACGCGAAAGTTTCCTGATCGGCGCGGGCCTGGGCCTGGCGCCGGCGTGGTTGGTGCAGGATCTGATCGACAGCGGCGAACTGGCCTGGGTGTTGCCGCAGTGGAAGGCGTCGGCGCATGAGGCGTATCTGCTGTATCCGGCGCGACGATATTTGCCGTTGCGCACGCGGGTGCTGGTCGAGTTTCTGCGCGAACGCTTGCCGCAGCTGCCGGGGTTTGTTGCGGTGGAGTGAGAGGGGGCGGGCTTTTGTCGAGAAGGCGGAAGAGCCTTCACGCATGGAATTCGTCACGAACGCATTACGTCCTTCCAAGCCGTCATTCCCGCGAAGGCGGGAATCCAGCGACTTTCGTGCACGTTCAAGGCAAGTCACTGGATTCCCGCCTTCGCGTGAATGACGAGCAAAAGCGAAGGCGGCGATTCGCATCGGTGGGCTTCGGTCGAAAGTCGAACTCAACCCGCAGCACAAACCGCAGCCGCTTCGCCTTCCTGCGCAGCCCGCGTCGCCGCCCGCTCAGGTGCATCCAACTTGGCCGCCCACACCGCCAGCACCAGCCCCGACAGCGTCACCAAAGCAGCGATCCAGGTCACCGCGCCCAGCCCGGGACCGTGTTCGATCACCGCGCCGCCCAGCCACGCACCCAGCGCGTTGCCCAGGTTGAACGCGCCGATGTTCAAGCTGGAAGCCAGGTTCTGCCCGGCCGGATCGGTCTTCTGCAACACCCACAACTGCAGCGGCGGCACCGTCGCGAACGCGGCCACGCCGAGCAGGCCGACGAAGGCGATCGCGGCGATCGGGTTGTGCAGGGCGAAGGTCATCACGCCCAGCACCGCCGCCAACGCGATCAGCGTGCCGATCAACGCCGGCGCCAGACGCTTGTCGGCCAGACGCCCGCCGATCAGGTTGCCCAGGATCATGCCGCCGCCGAAGACCAACAGAATCGGCGACACCGCCGCCTCGCTGAAGCCGCTGATGCGGGTAAGAATCGGCTGGATGAAGGTGTAGACCGTAAACACGCCGGCGAAGCCCAGCACCGTCATCAACAAGCCCAGCAGCACCTGCGGATGCACCACCGCCTTCACTTCGCGACGCAGCGCCACCGGCTCGGGCTTGCGCTTGTCCTTCGGCACCAGCGCGGCGATGACGACGGTCGCGATCAGGCCGATCACGGTCACCGCCCAGAACGTCGAGCGCCAGCCGTAGTGCAGGCCCAGCCACGCGCCGGCGGGAACACCGAGCAAGGTGGCGACGGTCAGGCCGGTGAACATGATCGAGATCGCGGAGGCTTTCTTGTCGGCCGGCACCAGGCCGGTCGCGACCACCGCGCCGACGCCGAAGAAGGTGCCGTGCGCGAGCGAGGTGATCACCCGCGCGATCATCAGCACGGTGTAGTTCGGTGCGATCGCACAGACGATGTTGCCGATGGTGAAGATCAGCATCAGCGCCACCAGCACCGCCTTGCGCGGCATGCGCCCGGTGGCGACGGTCAGCACCGGCGCGCCGACGAACACGCCCAGCGCGTAGCCGGAGATCAGCAGCCCGGCCGCGGCGATGCCGATGTGCAGGTCGGCCGCGACCTGCAGCAGCAGGCCCATGATCACGAACTCGGTGGTGCCGATGCCGAAGGCGCCGACGGTCAGCGCGTACAGCGCGATCGGCAGGCCTTTGCGCGCGCCCGGGCCGGTTTCGGGGACGGCCGGGGTGCTGGAGGCGGAGGAAGACGGGGCATGCATGGGGGCGCATCCGTGGAAAGATGCGGCAGTCTGTGCCGTTGCATCTTGTGGAAAAACCCGCAGGATGACGAATCACTCTCAACGATTCGTTGAAAATGCCATGGACCGCATCGCCGACCTGAATCTGTTCCTGCGGGTGCTCGACCTGGGCTCGATCAGCGCCGCCGCGCGCAGCCTGGATCTGTCGGTCGCGGTCGCCAGCCAGCGCCTCAAGCGCCTGGAGCGCGACCTGGGCGTGCGTCTGCTGCACCGGACCACCCGCCAGTTGCACGCCACCGCCGAAGGCGTGGCCCTGGCCGAACGCGGCCGGGCCCTGATCGAGGAACTGGAGGCGCTGACCTCGGACCTGCGCCAATCCGGCAGCGAGCCGTCCGGGGTGTTGCGGGTGACCACCTCGGCCTCGTTCGGGCGCATGTACATCTCGCCGTTGCTGCCCGAGTTCCAGCGCCGCTATCCGGCGGTGCGGCTGAGCGTGAACCTCAACGACGAGCGCCTGGACCTGATCGCCTCGGGCATGGATCTGGCGATCCGGATCGGCCCGCTCGACGATTCGAGCCTGGTCGCGCGCAAGCTCGCCGACAACCGCCGCGTGCTGGCGTGTTCGCCCGAGTACCTGCGCCACCGCGTCGCGCCGCGGGTGCCGGAGGACTTGGCCGATCACGAATGCCTGCTGCTGGTCGGCGCGCAGGGCCGCATGGAGTACTGGCGCGTGGTCGATGCGACCGGGCATGCGACGACGGTGCGGGTCAACGGCCGGTTGGAAAGCAATTTCGGCGAAGTGCTGCGCGATGCGGCGCTGGCGGGATTGGGGATCGCGCATTTCTCGGCCTGGCACGTGTACGAAGACTTGCGCGCCAGGCGGTTGGTGGAGGTGTTGCCGGGTTATCGATTGCCGGATACGGCGATCAACGCGGTGATGCCGCAGCGGCGGTTCGTGCCGTTGCGGGTGCGGGCGTTCGTGGATTTCGTGGCGGAGTCGTTTGGGGAGGTGCCGCCGTGGGAGCGGGGGAAGTGAGTGGGGCGCTGTTGTCGATGGCGCTTGCTTCGTAGCCGTGGACCGAAACTTGGTTCGCTCGGACCTTCGCCCTCCCTCCTACCGTCATTCCCGCGAACGCGGGAATCCAGTGCCTTCCGTGCGAGAACGTTTGAAGTCTCTGGATGTTCGGCTCCGCCGAAGTAAAGCGGAGCCCGCGTTCGCGGGAATGACGAGCAAAAGAAGCCTCAATCGAACGCGAACGCATCCAACGCCAACGACCCCATCTCATGCGAACGATGAATCGTGCGCGCCGTCGGCGCATCGCCCGCGGCGCCCAGCGCCACGAACAACGGCATCAGATGCTCGACGGTCGGATGCGCATGACGCGCGTTCGGAGCCCGGTCGTGCCAGTCGAGCAAGGCCTCGCGATCGCCCGCGGCCAGCTTCTCGTGCATCCACGCACTGAAATCGGCTGCCCACGACGGCATCGGCGCTTCGCGCTGGCTCCAGTCCAGATCGCCCAGGTTGTGCACGAAGCCGCCCGAGCCGATCACCAAGACCCCTTCGTCTCTCAGTGCCGCCAGCGCTTGCCCCACGGCATAGTGTTGAGCCGCCGTCCCATACGGCATCACCGACAAGGGCACCACCGGAATGTCCGCCTGCGGATACATGCGCCGTAACGGCACCCACACGCCATGATCCAGACCGTGGTTGTCGCGCAGCTTGGCGTTGAGGCCGGCGTCGCTCAGGCGCGCGGCGATCTGTTCGGCCAGGCGCGGCTGGCCCGGCGCCGGGTACCGGATCTGGTACAGCGGCGGCGGAAAGCCGCCGAAGTCGTGCACGGTGTGCGGCTTATGGTGACCGCCGACCATCGGCCGGTCGGTCATGAAGTGCGCCGAGGCGATCACGATCGCGCGCGGCCACGGCAATTGCTGGCCCAGCGAATCGAGGAAGCGCCCGGCGGGCGAATCCTCCAGCGCCAGCATCGGCGAGCCGTGGGAAAGGAACAGGGTCGGAAGACGGGTGGGGATGTCCATGCACTGAAGGGTGATCCTCGTCCGGACGATTTCCAAGTTGAGCCGGCGCGCAGGATCGTTCTGTTGTTGCGACCAATTCGCAACAAGCGGCTCGATTGTTGAGTTTGGGGGCGATGCGCCACGCAAGTTGAAATTCGCCTGCAAGCGCGCACCGGAAATCCGTCGTCCCGCCGCGACCCCGCGGTCTGGCAAAATAGCGGGCTCACTCACCCGTCCGCAGGCCCCGTGCACATGAGCCACTTCGACATCCGTTCGACCGTCCGCCCCGATCCCGACAAGCCGATGGTCGATATCGCCGACTACGTCGCCGATTACCAGATCGATTCGAAGGAAGCCTTCGACACCGCCCGCTACATGCTGCTGGACTCGCTGGCCTGCGCCGCGCTGGCGATGGACCATAAGGAATGCCTCAAGCACCTGGGCCCGCTGGTTCCGGGCGCGCAGATGAGCGGCGGCGCGCGCGTGCCGTACACCTCTTATGAACTCGACCCGGTCCAGGCCGCGTACAACATCGGCGTGCAGATCCGCTGGCTCGACTTCAACGACACCTGGCTGGCGGCGGAATGGGGCCATCCGTCCGACAACCTCGGCGCCATCCTCGGCGTGGCCGACTACCTGGGCCGCAAGGCCGAGGCCGAAGGCGGCAAGGCCATGACCGTGCGCGACGTGCTCGGCCATGCGATCAAGGCGCACGAAATCCAGGGCGGCTACGCGCTCAAGAATTCGTTCAACCGGGTCGGCCTGGACCACGTGATCCTGGTGCGCCTGGCCTCGACCGCCGTCACCACCCAGATGCTGGGCGGCAATAAGGAAGCGATCGTGACCGCCGTGTCGCACTCGTGGATCGACAACGGCGTGCTGCGCACCTACCGCCACGCGCCGAACACCGGCCCGCGCAAGAGCTGGGCCGCCGGCGACGCCTGCCGCCGCGCCGTCACCCACGCCCTCAACGCCGTCAAGGGCGTGGTCGGCTACCCGAGCGCGCTGTCGGTCAAGACCTGGGGCTTCTACGACATCGCCTTCAAGGGCAAGCAGTTCGAGTTCGAGCGCCCGTTCGGCAGCTATGTGATGGAGAACGTGCTGTTCAAGATCAGCTTCCCGGCCGAGTTCCACGCCCAGACCGCGGTCGAGTGCGCGATGAAGCTGCACGAGCAGGTCAAGGACAAGCTGGACCAGATCGAGCGCGTCGAACTGGAAACGCAGGAAGCCGGCGTGCGCATCATCGACAAGACCGGCCCGCTGGCCAACTACGCCGACCGCGACCACTGCCTGCAGTACATGGTCGCCGTGCCGCTGATCTTCGGCCGCCTGACCGCCGACGACTACGTGGACGCCATCGCCGCCGACCCGCGTATCGACGCCCTGCGCGACAAGATGACGGTCAAGGAGAACGAGCAGTTCACCAAGGACTACTTCGACCCGGACAAGCGCTATATCGGCAACTCGGTGCAGGTGTTCTTCAAGGACGGCTCGTCCACGGAAAAGGTGTCCATCGACTTCCCGATCGGCCACCGCAAGCGCCGCGCCGAAGGCATTCCGGTGCTGATGGCTAAGTTCGAAGCCGCCGTCCGCGCCAAGCTGCCGGCCGCCCAGGCCGACCGCCTGCTGGCCCTGGCCAACAACCCGGCCGAGCTCGAAGCCCTGCCGGTGACCCAGTTCATGGCCCTGTTCGCCCAGCCGGCGAAGTAAACCGACCGGCCATCCGCACCCGAGAAGTGCAGTTCGTTGCTGAACGGGCTGCCTTCTCAAACCTGAATGGATTGCGACCCGATCCCAGAATTCATGGAACCGAATCGAATGTTAGACGGTTGTTAACACCGCTTTCACGTTGGCAAACCTAATCTCTCGCTCGATGGCGTCATCCAGGCAGCCGTCCTGAACGGTAGAAACCTCGCAGACGCGGTTTCCATATTTTTAGAACCAGGAGCTACAACAATGAATAAGAAACTCCTCTGTGCCGCCTTGCTGGGTGGTCTGAGCATTGCGCAGGTCGCCAGCGCGCAGGATTTCGACGACCGTTGGTACATCACCGGCGCGGCCGGCATGAACATCCAGGACAACGATCGCGGCACCCGCAACGCTCCGTTCGGCGCCATCGGCCTGGGTAAGTTCCTGAACAAGAATTGGTCGCTCGACGGTGAACTGAACTATCAGAACCCGAAGTTCGACGACAACCAGGACGCCAACTGGAGCCAGTACGGCATCTCGCTGGACCTGCGTCGTCACTTCGTGACCGACGGCCGCAACTGGAACCCCTACATCCTGATGGGCCTGGGCTATCAGCGTTCGGAAGAGGAATACCTGCTTCCGTCCGTGCTGTCGCCGGGCAACCGTAAGGACGGCAACCTCGCCGCCAAGGTCGGCGTGGGTATCCAGGGCGACCTGGGCCGCGTCGGCATCCGCACCGAGCTGGCCTACCGCGCCGACTTCGACGACACCAGCGTCGCTGCTCCGCAGGAAGACTGGTTCGGCGACGTGCTGGCTTCGGTCGGCATCGTGATCCCGCTGGGTCCGGAACCCGTCGCTGCCGTGGCTCCGGCCCCGGTTGTCGAGCAGGGCTGCGCCGACAAGGATGACGACGGCGACGGCGTCAACAACTGCGACGACAAGTGCCCCGGTTCGCAGGCTGGCCAGACCATCGGTCCGGACGGCTGCGCGGTGCCGGTCACCATCGACCTGAAGGGCGTCAACTTCGACTTCGACAAGGCGACCCTGCGTCCTGACGCGGTGTCGATCCTCAACGAGGCCGCCGAGATCCTGAAGCGTTACCCCGACCTGAAGGTCGAAGTCGCCGGTCACACCGACCTGTGCGGCAAGGACACCTACAACCAGAAGCTGTCGGAGCGTCGCGCCAAGGCTGCGTACGACTACCTGACCAGCAATGGTGTGGATGCCGGCCGCCTGACCGGTCCGGTCGGCTACGGCGAGAGCCGTCCGCTGGAATCGACCCCGCAGACCTTCCCGGCCTGCAAGAGCGAAAAGAACCGCCGCACCGAGCTCAACGTCCAGAACTAATCGGACGAGCGGCAAGTGCGGACCGCTCGCGGTCCGCACTGCAACACTCAGAAGCCCGGTCTCGCACCGGGCTTCTTTTATGTTTCATGCGCGGTCGTAATCATTTTCGAAAATAAGACTTACAGCGCATTTTGTTTCTAAATATCGACCGTTCGTCGGGCCGACTGAACCGCAGTGGGCGTATTGCGTGCGGAAGCGTTACACACAAACCGACTTGCACTCGACTGAACTACGTTAAGTGGTATTAACAAACTTGCTGAGCGTGTATGATCCCCCCGCCAGTGACCGCGGTGCTAGGCCTTGCCAGTGCTGAAAGTGTCTCTGTCACAAGAGTCAGCACCGCAGAAGACTGTCCCGATCACACAGTCCCGATCACCCCCCGTTCCGATCGATCTGAAGGAGTTACACATGAAGATTCGTATGTTGAGCACCGCCCTGTTGGCGGGCTTGGCTTTCTCGCAGGCTGCCAGCGCGCAGGATTTCGACGACCGTTGGTACGTCACCGGCGCCGTCGGCATGAACATCCAGGACAACGACCGCGGCACCCGCAACGCTCCGTTCGGTGCGATCGGCCTGGGCAAGTTCCTGAACAAGAACTGGTCGCTCGACGGTGAGCTGAACTATCAGAACCCGAAGTTCGACGACAACCAGGACGCCAACTGGAGCCAGTACGGCATCTCGCTGGACCTGCGTCGTCACTTCGTGACCGACGGCCGCAACTGGAACCCCTACATCCTGATGGGCCTGGGCTATCAGCGTTCGGAAGAGGAATACCTGCTTCCGTCCGTGCTGTCGCCGGGCAACCGTAAGGACGGCAACCTCGCCGCCAAGGTCGGCGTGGGTATCCAGGGCGACCTGGGCCGCGTCGGCATCCGCACCGAGCTGGCCTACCGCGCCGACTTCGACGACACCAGCGTCGCTGCTCCGCAGGAAGACTGGTTCGGCGACGTGCTGGCTTCGGTCGGCATCGTGATCCCGCTGGGTCCGGAACCCGTCGCTGCCGTGGCTCCGGCCCCGGTTGTCGAGCAGGGTTGCGCCGACAAGGATGACGACGGCGACGGCGTCAACAACTGCGACGACAAGTGCCCCGGTTCGCAAGCTGGCCAGACCATCGGTCCGGACGGCTGCCCGGTGCCGGTCTCGATCGACCTGAAGGGCGTGAACTTCGATTTCGACAAGGCGACGCTGCGTCCGGATTCGGTGGCCATCCTCAACGAGGCCGCTGAGATCCTGAAGCGCAACCCGAGCCTGCGCGTCGAAGTCGCCGGTCACACCGACCTGTGCGGTAAGGATGCGTACAACCAGAAGCTGTCGGAGCGTCGCGCCAAGGCCGTGTACGACTTCCTGACCAGCAATGGCGTCGATGCTGGCCGTCTGGCCGGTCCGATCGGCTACGGCGAGAGCCGTCCGCTCGAGTCGACCCCGCAGACCTTCCCGGCCTGCAAGAGCGAAAAGAACCGCCGCACCGAGCTCAACGCTCAGAACTAAGCGGCAAGCGCGGGCCGTTCGCGGCCCGCACTGCAAGACCTGGAAGCCCGGCCTCGTGCCGGGCTTCTTTTTTGTGTCCCACCGCGCAGGGCGACGGGCGGCTGCGCAATCGCCGCGCGCGCTTGCCCCGCACAATTGCGGCCGCCTCCAGGAAACGCCGATAAGCGCCTGATTTTGCGGGTTGTCCGATCCCGCCGCCGCGCCTACACTGGCGCGCATCGTTCAAAACGCGCGTAGTGGCTTCGCCTTCGCGCCGAACCTGGAGAGAGAGCCCCATGCGCCGATTGCTTGCCGCCATGTCGTTGATCCTGATCGCCGGAGTGGCGCAGGCACAAAGCGCCGTCAACTGCGCCTCGCTGACCGCTTCGCGCGCGCAGCCGGTGCAGCCCACGCTGATCGCACCGATCGCACCGGAACTGGTCGCGCCCTCGCATCAGCTCGGCGCGCCGACCGGCGTGCTGTCGCAGGCGCTGGATGAAGCGCTGTCGGTCGATCAGGTGCTGCTGCGCATTCGCCTGGACGGCTGCAACGTCGCCAAGGCCACGCCGGCCTCCTCCGGCATGCCCTCGGCCAACGATCCGGCCGCGTACAAGCCCAAGACCGAATTCGACAACACCCCGTGGCGCTTCGACATGAGCCAGGGCGGCAAGCGCATGACCGCCGATGAGTTCAGCGCCTGGATGAAGGCCAAGGGCGTGCGCGTGGCCAAGGGCAGCGGCACGGCCGCCGCCGCCGCGCCGGCCCCGGCCGTCGAGCCCGCACCGGCGCCGGCCCCGGCCGACGAGAAGAAGAAAAAGAAGTAAGCCTCGCCGGCGACGGCGGACACGGACGGTCGCGAGCCTTGCTCGCGGCCGTTTTGTTTTGTGGGGCGCCGTCGCCACGGGTTCTATCGGCGCGCGAGGCGATCTTGCGGCCGCGGCGGCTGCGATAATGGCGTGGCAGTGTCGGTGTCGCGTGCCTGGTCGCAGATGGCGCGCTCCGGATACCCGCAGTCTGCGGTTAGCGGGTCGGCGGACATCGACGCGAATGGATGTCATCGCTTCGCGCGCATCGGGTACGAGCGATGCTTCGCCCTTCGATGATCGCGACCGCGACCCGACAGCGTCCCGTCCGACCGGTTTCGCGCGGCCGCGATCGCCCAGCGCCCCCGTTCGCCGCCGGACACAACACCAAGCCTCATCGCTCTCAGGATCGCGCCGCTTGAACAAATCCCCGCCCCGATACGGCCTGGCCCGCGTGCTGTCCAAGCAAGGCCTGTGCTCGCGCAGCGAGGCGGCGAAGTGGATCGCGGCCGGGCGGGTGTCGGTGGACGGCCGGATCGTGCGCGACGCGGAATTCCCGATCGTGCAAGGCCGCCATCGCATCCGAGTGGATGAGCAGGCCCTGGACGCCGCACCGCGCCTGTACCTGATGTTGAACAAGCCGCGCGGCCTGGTCACCACCGTCCAGGACGAACGCGGCCGCGACACCGTATACCGCTGCCTGGACGAGGCCCGCATCGACGGCGCGCCGCTGCCGTGGCTGGCGCCGGTGGGGCGGCTCGACAAGGCCAGCGAAGGCCTGCTGCTGTTCTGCAACGACCCGCAATGGGCCGCGCGCATCACCGACCCCGAGCTCGGCCCGGACAAGACCTACCACGTCCAGATCGACGCGATCCCGAGCCCCGAACAACTGGCCGCGCTGCACGCCGGCATCAGCGCAGACGGCGAACTGCTGCGGGCCAAGTCCGCGACCGTGCTGCGCAGCGGCGAGAAGAACGCGTGGCTGCGGATCGTGCTCGATGAAGGCCGCAACCGGCAAATCCGGCGCCTGCTCGCCGGGTTCGACTTGAACGTGCTGCGGTTGATCCGGGTGGCGATTGGCGAGCTGCAGTTGGGCGAATTGCCGAAAGGGCAGTGGCGTGTGCTGGGCGATGAGGATTTGCAGCGCCTGCAATGATCCGCCGGCCGCGCGTACCGGCCGCGCGATGACCGCGACAGCCGCGCGGACGCGCCCGCTTCGAACAGGGCCGGCCGGGCCGCATCGGGCCGCGCGAACGAATTCGTGAAGTGCTTCCGCGCAGCTGAAATTGGACCGCGATAACGGTCGGCACCGGGGATGCGGTGTAGATTCGGCCGCGACAAACAGTCGCAATCGCCGGCGTGGACATTCCGCCGGCATGCAACACGGACGTGATTCGTTTCGACAAGGAGGTGCAACGCCGGCCCGGGCTCGCCCGCGTGTGGAGGCCGACATCGAACATACCACCACGGCGCCGCGTGCCCCCGCGCGGCGACAACTTCTTGTGCACATGGAGAAACACGATGTTTTATGGAACCGCGACTCTCACGAACTCTGCCCCGCGCGCTGACCGTATCGGCCTGATCGCAGGCATGAAGCTGCTGTTGTTGTCGCTGCTGATGATGTTCAGCAGCGGCGTATTGGCCGATCCGACCGCGGCCAATCAGTCCTTGAGCACGGCCAAGCAACGCTTCGAAGTCGTCAAGCTCGACCACCAGATCGCCAAGCTGCAGCTGCAACAGGGCAATACGAACGCCGCCCGGACCAGCTTCACCATGGAACAGATCGAGGCAGCGGGGTTGACGGCGAATCTGGCGCGGCTGTTGAACGATAACAAGGACACCTTCGATCGCGGCCTGTACCGCGACGGCACCAGCCAGCAGCGGGCGATCAACTTTACCGCCATCGCCAGGCAGCACTGCCAGGTGCTGGAAACGCAGCTGGTAATCCTGACCATGCAGCCGACTTCGCAGATCGACCTGATCTTGGCCGAGATGTCGATGACGCAGCTGACCCAGGACCTGCGCAACATCGAGCAGGCGATGGCCGACGCGCAGCGATAAGCGGCGCGGCAAGCGCGGCTTGGGCTGACCGCGGACACCGGCGCGCGCCGCACGGCTGCTGCCGATGCGGCGCGCCTCGGTAATCCCGATCCGTTCGGGCCGTCCACCCGTCGCACGGCGCATGCATTCGCTCGCGCCGCTTATGGAATCTCTCACTGATGGAGAAAGACACGATGTCTCATGCAATCGCACATCCCGTCGCCACCCGCCGCGGCGGCGTCGCCTTCGGCGCCTTGCGCATGCTGCTGCTGTCGCTGCTGATGTTGATCAGCCACGGCGTCTGGGCCGAACCGGTCGCGGCCACGCAGAACCTGGCCCTGGCCAAGCAGAATTTCACCCTGCTCAAGCAGAATTACCAGATCGCCAAGACGCAGCTGCAGATTGGCCAGCCGACCGCGGCCACCGTCTCGTTCTCCATGGCGCGGGCGCAGGCGGTGCAGATGAGTTCGAACCTGACCGCGACGCTGTTCGAGAATCAGGACACGCTGCAGCGCGGCCTGTATCGCGACGGCGTCAGTCAGCAGCGCGCGATCCAGCACAACGATGTGGCCAAGAGCCAGTCGCAGTTGCTGCAGACCAAGCTGCTGATCCTGAGCATACAGCCGACCTCGCAGATCGATCTGATCCTGGCCGATCAGGCCATCGCCCAGCTGACCTCCGAGCTGTTGCAACTGGAACAGGCGATGATCGCGGCGCAGCAGTAAGCCTCGTTGCGGGCGGCGGGATCAGCCGTCGCCCGTAGCGGTTTCGCAACGCGATGCCGGCCGTGCCGGCACCGCGTCGTGGACCGATCGGATCGATCAGGCCTTGATCACCCCAAGCTCGCGCCCGATCTTGATGAACGCCGCGATCGCGCGATCCAGGTGTTCGCGCGTATGCGCCGCCGACATCTGCGTGCGGATGCGCGCCTGGCCCTGCGGCACCACCGGGAAGAAGAAGCCGATCGCGTAGATGCCTTCTTCGAGCAGGCGCGAGGCGAACTTCTGCGCCAGCGGCGCGTCGTACAGCATCACCGGGCTGATCGGGTGCACACCGGGCTTCACGTCGAAGCCGGCCTTGGTCATCTGCTCGCGAAAATACGCGGTGTTCTGCGCCAACTGCTCGCGCAGATCGCCAGCGGCCGACAGCATCTCGAACGCCTTGATGCCCGCGGCCACCACGTGCGGCGGCAACGAGTTCGAGAACAGGTACGGACGCGAGCGCTGCCGCAGCAGCTCGATCACTTCCCTCTTCGCTGTGGTGAAACCGCCGAGCGCGCCGCCCATGGCCTTGCCGAGGGTGCCGGTGAAGATGTCGATCTTGTCCATCACGCCCTTGACCTCGGCCGAGCCGCGGCCGCTGGCGCCGAGGAAACCGGTGGCGTGGCATTCGTCGATATGCACCAGCGCGCCGTATTTTTTCGCCAGCGCGGTGATTTCGTCGAGCGGGGCGATGAAGCCGTCCATCGAGAACACGCCGTCGCTGGTGATCAGCTTGGTCTTGCAACCGGCGGCGTCGGCGGCCTGCAGCTGCTTTTCCAGATCGGCCATGTCGCAGTTGGCGTAGCGGAAACGCTTGGCCTTGCACAGGCGCACGCCGTCGATGATCGAGGCGTGGTTGAGCGCGTCGGAGATGATCGCGTCGTTCTCGCCCAGCAGCGGCTCGAACAATCCGCCGTTGGCGTCGAAGCATGCCGCGTAAAGAATCGTGTCTTGCGTGCCGAAGAAATCCGAAATGGTCTTTTCCAGCCGCTTGTGCAGATCCTGCGTGCCGCAGATGAAGCGCACCGAAGCCATGCCGAAGCCGTGCGTGTCGAGCGCGTCTTTCGCCGCCTGGATCACCTCGGGATGATCGGCCAGGCCCAGATAGTTGTTGGCGCAGAAGTTCAGCACGGTGCGGCCGTCTTCGAGCGTGATTTCCGCCGACTGCGGGCTGGTGATGATGCGCTCGGACTTGAACAGGCCCTGGGCGCGGATTTCGTCCAGGGTGTCGGCGTAGTGTTGCGTGAGGCTCGTTGCGTCGGACACGGGCGGCATTCCGATGAGGGGAAGGCCGCCATTCTAGTCCAGTCGTCCGCGCGCGACTTTGCGCCGGCGCGGCGGCGCGGATTCAGGCGGTCACGGTTTGGCGCCGGCGCCCGGACCGGGATAATGCTGCTGCAGCCATTGCGACCATTGCGTGTTCAAGGCCGGCAGGCTGGTGGGCAGACCGTATTGCGCGCCGTCGCGGCCCAGCCAGTCTTCCAGGCTCTTGCCCGCGGCGAGGGATTCGGCCAGCGCCGTCAGCGTGCCGCGCTGGCCGGTTTCGCGCAGGAAATCGATCCACACCTGGGTCTGCGCGTAATAGCCGGCCATGCGCAGAAACGTCGGATTGCCGTCGAGCGAGAAACTGATGCTGACCCGGTTGGCGTCGGAGCCGGATCTGATCTCATCGGGCAGGTCCGGTTCGGTCAGGCGCGGGTGTTGCGCGTTCAAGAACGCGCCCAGCGGCTGGACCTGCGCGCTGTTGAGTTCGCCGGCGGCCATTTGCGCGAACAGGGTGCGGCGGCCTTCGGTCATCGGCGCTGGTTCCATCAGCATCGCCACGCCTTCGTCGAGCCAGTCCGGCGCCGGACCGCCGTAGCGCAGCTTGTCGTGCACGAACGATTCGCGTGGCCAGAACACGGCGACGAACAGATGGTGGCCGACTTCGTGCTGGACGGTGCCGGAGGTATCGCCGGCGATCCGCTTGGCGAAGTCGTTGGCATAGCTGCGCGAGGCGCTCATGCGGGCGTTGGGATTTTGCTTCTTGTACTGGCGATGGATCTGCTTCTGGATTTCCTGGCGCATGCTGGCGGCGCTGACCCAGGGCAGCACCCACAGCGCGCCGTGTTCGCGCAGCGCCGCGGTGGCGTCGTCGGGCAGGGGCTGATCGTAGTCCAGCGCGACCACCGCGCCGACGCTGGCCTTGCGCGAGAACAGGCGTTCGAACTTGGCCGCCGCCTGACGCGCGGCGTCGGCGAACATCGCCGCCTCGGCGTCGTCGTCGGCATAGAACCAGCCGTGTTCGGTGGCTATGCAGCGCAGGGTCTTGGGCAGGCTGTCCGGCAGCGCGGGGCAGGGTGGCGGGGTTTGCGCGAACACCGGCGAAGCTGCGGCGGCGAGCAGGGCGCAGAGCGACAGCGACAGGCGCATAACGATCCTTGTTGAGGTTCCGCGCGCAGCATGCCGCAATCCCGGGCCGGGATCATCATTTGCGGCCGGCCAACGAAAAGGGCGGCCTCGCGGCCGCCCTGGTCGATCGTGCAATCGCGCTGCGAGCGGTCAGTTCCAGCTCAACACGACCTTGCCCGCCTTGCCCGCTTCCATCAGGTCGAAGCCTTTCTGGAAATCGTCGATCGGCAGCTGATGGGTCAGCACCTTGCCGAGCGGGAAACCGCCGAGCACCAGCTGGGTCATCTTGTACCAGGTCTCGTACATCTTGCGGCCGTAGATGCCGTGCAGGGTCAGGCCCTTGAAGATGATCTTGTCCCAGTCCGCGCCGGCGCCCTTGGGCATGATGCCGAGCATGGCGATCTTGCCGCCGTGGTACATGCAGTCGAGCATGTCGTTGAACGCGCGCGGGTTGCCGCTCATTTCCAGGCCGACGTCGAAGCCTTCCATGTGCAGGTCGGCCATCACGTCCTTGAGCGACTGGTTGGCGACGTTGACCACGCGCGTGGCGCCCATGTCGGCGGCCAGCTTCAGGCGGAAATCGTTGACGTCGGTGACGACCACGTTGCGCGCGCCGATGTGCTTGCAGATGCCCGCGGCGATGATGCCGATGGGGCCGGCGCCGGTGATCAGCACGTCCTCGCCGACCACGTCGAACTCCAGCGCGCAATGCGCGGCGTTGCCGTAGGGATCGAAGAACGCGGCCAGCTCGCTCGGGATCTGGTCCGGGATCGGCCACAGGTTGCTGGCCGGCATGACGATGTATTCGGCGAAGGCGCCGTTGCGGTTGACGCCGATGCCGGTGGTGTTGGGGCACAGATGCTGGCGGCCGCCGCGGCAGTTGCGGCAATGGCCGCAGACGATGTGGCCTTCGGCCGAGACACGCTGGCCGGGGCGGTAACCGACCACGCCGGGACCGAGATCGACGACGCGGCCGACGAATTCATGCCCGATCACCAGGCCGGGCTTGATCGTGCGCTGGCTCCACTCGTCCCACAGGTAGATGTGCAGGTCAGTGCCGCAGATCGCGGTCTTTTCCAGCTTGATCAGCACTTCGTTCGGGCCGGGCACGGGCACCGGCACTTCTTCCAGCCAGATGCCCTTGCCGGCTTCGCGCTTGACCAGGGCCTTCATCATTTGCGTCATGGGACTCGATTACCTAGGGGCCGCGGCGGCGCCGGGCGGGAGGGAAGCGCGAATTATACGCCGCGCCCCCGTCGGGGTTTGCCCGCGCCGGGCGGCTTGGCCTATCGTCGCGGCTTCCCGAATCCGTACGGAATGTCCATGCGCCCCCGTGTGTTAGCCCTGTCCCTGGCGCTGTGCGCCACCACCGCCCAGGCCGATGAAGGCATGTGGATGCCTTCGCAGTTGCCCGATATCGCGCGCCAACTGCGCGCGGCCGGGTTCAAGGGCGATCCGAGCGATCTGGCCGAACTCACGCGCGCGCCGATGAACGCGGTGGTCAAGGTCGGCGGCGCGACCGGTTCGTTCGTATCGGGCGAGGGCCTGGTGCTGACCAACCACCACGTCGCCTTCGGCGTGATCCAGTACAACTCCAAGCCCGATCGCGATCTGATCGGCAACGGTTTCGTCGCCTCCGACCGCGCCGCCGAGCTGCCGGCCAATCCGGATTTCCGCGTGCTGGTGACGACCGGTTTCGACAAGGTCACCGATCGCATCCTCAAGGACGCGCGCGGCAAGCACGGCCGCGCCTACTTCGACGCGGTGGACGCGGCGACCAAGGCGGTGGTGGCCGAGTGCGAACGCGAAGCCGGTTATCGCTGCAGCGTCGCCAACATGTACTACGGCACCGATTTCTATCTGATCCGCCAGTTGGAACTGCGCGATATCCGTCTGGTGTACGCGCCGCCCAACAGCATCGGCAACTACGGCGATGAGGTCGACAACTTCGTATGGCCGCGCCACAGCGGCGATTTCACCCTGCTGCGCGCCTACGTCGGCAAGGACGGCAAGCCGGCCGACTACTCGCCCGACAACGTGCCGTATACGCCGCCGGGGCATCTGCAGATTTCCACCGACCCGGTGCGCGAAGGCGATTACGCCATGCTGGCCGGCTATCCGGGCGTGACCTTCCGTCACCGCATGGCCTCGGAGTTCGCGCAGCAGATCCAATGGCAGCTGCCGTCGCGCGTGGCGCTGTACGGCGACATGATCAAGACCATCGACGCGGCCAGCGCGAGCGATGCCGAAGCCAAGGTGCGCTACGCCGCGCAGGTCGCCGGTTTCAAGAACACGCTCAAGCGCGCCCAGGGCGAACTCGACGGCCTGCGCCGCAGCGACGCGGTACGCGTGCGCGGCGCGGATGAGGCGGCGATGCTGGCGTGGCTGGACAAGCAGGCCGATGCGAAAGCGATCCGCGCCGACATCGACGCGGCCCAGAAGGTGTTAGATGCCGGCGCGACGATGCGCGATCGCGATCAACTGCTCAGCGCGATCCGCGGCATGCCGCAGTTGCTCAACGCCGCGCTGACCGTGCAGCGTCTGGCGCAGGAGCGCGCCAAGCCCGATGCGCAGCGCGAGTCGGGTTATCAGCAGCGCGACGAAGCGCTGATCGCCGGCAAGCTCAAGCAGGTGCAACGCCGCTACGCGCCGCAGGTGGAAAAGGCGCTGCTGCTGGAGCTGCTGAGCCAGTACAAGGCGCTGCCGAAAGCCGCGCGGGTGACCGAGTTCGACCGCGTGTTCGAAGGCGAGGATCGCGCCTCGTTGCAGCGCGGCCTGGATGCCTTGTACGCCGGCACCAAGCTCGGCGAGGAAACCGTGCGCCTGCAGGCGATGAACCAGGACGCGAAGCAATTGCAGGCCAGCGACGACAGCCTGCTCAAGGCCGCCGCCGCGCTGCTGCCGGCGGTGCTGCGGATCGAGGAGGAAAGCAAGAGCCGCGAAGGCGAGCTGTTGCGCCTGCGTCCGGCCTACATGCGCGCGCTGATCGCGTTCCGCAAATCGCAGGGCCGCGCGGTGTATCCCGACGCCAACTCGACCCTGCGCGTGAGCTTCGGCGCGGTCAGCGCCATGGACCCGCGCGACGGCGTGCGCTATCGCCCGCTGACCACGGTGCAGGGCATCGTCGAGAAACACACCGGCGTCAAACCCTTCGACGCGCCGCAGGCCTTGCGCGATGCGATCGCCAACGGCGATTTCGGCAGCACCGTCGATGCCGAGCTCAAGACCCAGACCGTCGATTTCCTGACCAACCTGGACACCACCGGCGGCAACTCCGGCTCGCCGGTGCTGGACGCCAACGGCAAGCTGATCGGCCTGAACTTCGACAGCAACTGGGAAGCGGTCAGCGCCAGCTGGATGTTCGATCCGCGCTACAAGCGCGCGATCCACGTCGATATGCGCTATCTGCGCTGGCTGCTGGCCAAGGTCTATCCGGCGCCGCAGCTGCTGCGGGAAATGAAGCTGCCGGCGCAGTGAGCCCGTCCGCGGCGGCGCCCCGGCTCCGGGGCGCCGCCGCGCGGATTTGTGATGCGCTCCACTTCAGGACCGCATTTATCCACTTGCGCCGCCGGCTTTTCAGCGCGAAAGCCCTTTCTGATAAGGGCTTCGCGCCATCGGGGGGCAAGTGCGTTCGTGGCGGGGCCGGCATGATCGGGCTAGACTTTCCGGCCGATTTTGTTCGAATCGAAGCTCCGACCGATCCGTCCGAACCGATTCATCGCCATTTCATTGGGTAAGGGGAACACGATGCGCTACACCGTATTAGCCGCCGCCGTCGCGGCAGGGACGCTGGCACTGGGCGTCGCGACCACGGCGCGCGCCGTCGAAGGCATGTGGGTGCCGCAGCAATTGCCGGAGATCTCCGCGCCGTTGAAGAAGGCCGGGCTCAAGCTCAACGCCAAGCAATTGGCCGACCTGACCGGCGACCCGATGGGCGCGGTGGTCTCGCTGGGCGGCTGCACCGCCAGCTTCGTGTCCCCGCGCGGCCTGGTGGTGACCAATCACCACTGCGCTTATGGCGCGATCCAGCTCAACTCGACCGCGCAGAAGAATCTGATGCGCGACGGCTTCAACGCCGCCACGCCCGGCGAAGAATTGTCTGCCGGTCCGGCCTCGCGCATCTATGTGCTCGATTCGATCCAGGATGTGACCGCGCAGGTCAAGAGCGCGATCGACGAAGTGGTCGAGCCGATCGACCGCACCCACGCGCTGGAGACGATCGAAAAGCGCCTGATCGCTTCGTGCGAAGCCGAGGCCGGTTACGGCTGCGAGCTGTACAGCTTCTTCGGCGGCGCCACCTACCGCTTGTTCCGCCGCATCGAGATCAAGGACGTGCGCCTGGTCTACGCGCCGCCCGGCAGCGTCGGCAACTACGGCGGCGAAGTGGACAACTGGATGTGGCCGCGCCACACCGGCGACTTCTCGTTCTACCGCGCCTACGTCGGCAAGGACGGCAAGCCGGCCGAGTATTCCAAGGACAACGTCCCGTATCAGCCCAAGCGTTACCTCAAGCTCGCCGACAAGCCGCTGGGCGAGGGCGACTTCGTGATGGTCGCCGGTTACCCGGGCCGCACCAGCCGCTACGCGCTGGCCAGCGACTTCGACGCCACCGCGAACTGGACCTATCCGACCACCTCCGCGCACTACAAGAACCTGATCGCGCTGGTCGAGGAAACCGCGAAGAAAGACCCGGAAATCGGCGTGAAGTACGCCAGTTCCGTGCGCGGCTGGCAGAACACGATGAAGAACTACGACGGCCAGCTGGAAGGCTTCAAGCGCATCGGCGCGGCGCAGAAGAAGCGCGCCGACGAAGAAGCCGTGCTCGCCTGGCTGCGCACGCGCGGCGCTCAGGGTGCGCCGGCGCTGGCCGCGCACGACAAGCTGGTGACGCTCGGCGAAAGCGCCATCGCCCATCGCCAGCGCGATTTCGTCTTCGGCCAGTTGCGCCGGGGCGGCGCGATCTCGGCGGCGAGCCAGCTGTATCGCTTCGCGCTGGAGCGCGACAAGCCCGATGCCGAGCGCGAGCCCGGTTATCAGCAGCGCGATCTGCCCTCGGTCAAGGCCTGGCTGGAGCAGATGGACCGCCGCTACGACCCGCGCATGGACCGTGAGCTGCAGGCGTACTGGCTGCGCGAATACGTGAAGCTGCCGGCCGGCGAGCGCGTGGCCGAACTCGATCGTTGGCTCGGCGGTTCCGACGAGAAGGCGATCAAGCGCGGCCTGGACAAGCTGGCCAAGACCAAGCTGGGCAGCGGCAAGGAACGTCTGGCCCTGCTCGACGCCAGCCGCGCCAGCCTGGACAAGAGCAAGGACCCGGCGATCCAGTTCGCCAAGGCGCTGATGCCGGCGGCGCTGCGCCTGGAGCAGGACGCGAAGATCATCGAGGGCGAGACCCTGACCGCGCGTCCAGCGTATCTGCAGGGCGTGATCGACTACCGCAAGAGCAAGAAGCAGTCGGTGTACCCGGATGCGAACTCGACCTTGCGCATCACCTTCGGCAACGTCAAGGCCTACACCAAGCTCGACGGCAGCAAGCAGGCCGCCTTCACCAAGCTGGAAGAAGTCGCGGCCAAGGCCACCGGCCAAGCGCCGTTCGACGCGCCCGCCAACTTGCTGGAAGCCATCGCCGACAAGCGTTACGGCGGCCTGGCCGACAAGCGCTTGAAGTCGGTGCCGGTGAATTTCCTTTCGGACCTGGACATCACCGGCGGCAACTCCGGCTCGCCCGTGCTCGACGGCGAAGGCAAGCTGGTGGGCCTGGCGTTCGACGGCAACTGGGAGTCGGTGAGCTCGAACTGGCTGTTCGATCCGACCATGACCCGCATGATCTCGGTCGATCAGCGCTACATGCGCTGGATCATGCAGGAAGTGTCCCCGGCGCCGCAGCTGCTGACCGAACTGGGCGTGCCGGCGAAGAAGTAAACGCCGCGGTCATCGCGCCACAAGCAAACGCCAGCCGGGTTTCCGGCTGGCGTTTTGTTTGCGGTGATCGATCACGCCACGTGTTCCCCAGTCTGCCAATGCTGTTCCCCCCTTTGAAAAAGGGTGAAGGGCCGCGCTTGCGAACCGCAGGTTCGCGCGGCACTGAACGCCCGCAGGCTGTGCCTGCGGGCCGGAGGGCAGGGGGGATTTAGCTTTTCCCGCAAGCGCTAACGAAATTTTAGCTTTAACCCTCCCCATCCCCACAAAAACTGAGCGCAAACTAAAACCCCACCCGTAACCCCCATGCCGATCCGGCCAGCTCTCGCTTCCGCCATGGCGTTCACAGATTTCAACGGGCTAGACTCGACCTCCCGCGGACCCAGGACGTTTTGATGCGATACACGGTGCTGGCCAGAGCCATGGCCATGACAGGGACGTTGCTGTGCGCGCTGGGCTGGC
The DNA here is from genome assembly GCF_001442805.1 of Lysobacter gummosus. Taxonomy (NCBI): domain Bacteria; kingdom Pseudomonadati; phylum Pseudomonadota; class Gammaproteobacteria; order Lysobacterales; family Lysobacteraceae; genus Lysobacter; species Lysobacter gummosus. Next base: position 1,524,315 of record NZ_CP011131.1, read on the forward strand.
ACGAGGCCGCGCAGGCGGTCGAAGGCATGTGGACACCCCAGCAATTGCCGGAACTGGCGTCCCAGCTCAAGCAATCGGGCGCGCGCGCCACGCCCAAGCAACTGGCGCAATGGGCCGATCCGAAAGGCGATCCGCTCGGCGCGGTGGTGCCGCTGGGCGGTTGCACCGCCAGCTTCGTCTCGCCCAAGGGCCTGCTGCTGACCAACCACCATTGCGCGCTCGGCGCGATCGGGCTCAATTCCACCCCGCAACGCAATCTCTCGCGCGACGGCTTCAAGAGCGGCACCAACAACGAAGAAGTCTCGGCCGGCCCGAACGCGCGCATCTTCGTGCTCGACTCGGTCCAGGACGTCACCGCCAGGGTGCAGGCGGCGCTGAACGGCGCCGCCGATCCGTTGGCGCGGATCGCCGCGCTGGACGCCTTGGAGCGGCAGTTGGTCGGCGATTGCGAAAAACAATCCGACTACGGCTGCCGCCTGTACAGCTACTCCGGCGGCAACCGCTACGAATTGCAGCGCAGCCTGGAAATCCGCGATCTGCGCCTGGTCTACGCGCCGCCGGAAGCGATCGGCAATTTCGGCGGCGAAAGCGAAAACTGGCTGTGGCCGCGCCACAGCGGCGATTTCGCTTTCTACCGCGCCTACGTCGGCAAGGACGGCAAGCCTGCGCCGTATGCGATCGACAACGTGCCGTATCAGCCAAAGCGCTGGCTCAAGATCGCCGACAAGCCGCTGGGCGCGGGCGACTTCATCATGCTCGCCGGCTTTCCTTCGCTGACCAACCGCTACGCGATGGCCGACGATTTCCAGGCCAACGCCGAGTGGACGTATCCCACCGTCGCCGCGCACTACAAGCGCCTGGCCGCGCTGATCGACGCGGAAAGCCGCAAGAATCCGCAGATCGCGAGCAAGTACGCCTCCACCCTGCGCGGTTGGCAGGGCGCGGCGAAGAACTACGAAAGCCAGATCGAGAGCATCCGCCGCGCCGGCACCACGCAGATCAAGCGCAACGAAGAAACCGAGCTGCTGCAATGGCTGCGCGGCAAGGGCGCCACCGGCCAGTCCGCGCTGGCCGCGCACGCGCGATTGGTCGAACTGGGCCAGCAGGCGCGCGAGCAACGCGATCGCGATCTGGTCCTGGGCCAGTTGTCGGCGACCGGTTCGCTCGCCGCGGCTTCGCAGTTGTATCGCTCGGCGATCGAACGCTCCAAGCCCGATGCGCAGCGCGAAAACGGCTATCGCGACCGCGACCGCGCCGCCTTCGAAAACGGCCTCAAGCAGATGGACCGGCGCACCGATCCGCGCATGGACCGGCAGTTGCAGAATTACTGGCTGCACGAATACGTCAAGCTGCCGAAAGAACATCGCGTCGCCGCGATCGACGCCTGGCTGGAAGGCGACGACGAAAAATCGATCAAGCGCGCGCTGGACCGCATCGCCAAGTCGCGCTTGAACAATCCCGAGCAGCGCGCCAACTGGCTCAAGACCGACCGCGCCGGATTCGAGCAGGGCAAGGACGCGAGCAAGGACGGCGCGATTTCCTTCGCGGTCGCGATCATGCCGACCTTGCTGCAGATGGAGCAGGAAATCCGCGGCCGCGCCGGCGAGACACTGCTGGTGCGGCCGGTGTACCTCAAGGCGCTGGCGGATTTCCGCAAGAGCGTGGGCAAGCTCGCCTATCCCGATGCCAACGGTTCCTTGCGCGTCAGCTACGGCACCGTCACCCCGTACACCAAGGACAACGGCGTGCGCCAACTGCCGTTCACCCGCGTCGATGAAATCGCCGCGCGCAGCACCGGCACCGCGCCGTTCAATGCGCCGCAGGCCTTGCTCGATGCGGTCGCGGCCAAGCGCTACAGCGTGGCGCTGCTCGACAAGCGGCTCGAATCGGTGCCGGTGAATTTTCTTGCCGACCTGGACATCAGCGGCGGCAATTCCGGATCGCCGGTGCTGGACGGGCAGGGCAAGCTGGCCGGCATCGCCTTCGACAACAACTGGGAATCGGTGAGTTCCAGCTGGCTGTTCGATCCGGCCGCGACCCGCACGATCTCGGTCGATCAGCGCTACATGCGCTGGATCCTGCAGGAAGTGTTTCCGGCGCCGCGATTGCTGGCGGAGATGGGTGTGCCGGCTTCGGCGAAGTGATTCTGGTTTTAAGCGAGAAGTGAGGTCGAGTCGCGACGCAGCGGCGAAGTCTTTTGTGGGAGGTGCTTCGGCCCCGCCTGCAAAAGACCTCGTTGCAACACCCAATCATCGCAAAAACAACGGGCCGGCATTGCCGGCCCGTTGCGTTTTACTTCGCAGGTTTCGATCAGTCGCGCGGCGGCGGACAGATCATGTGGCCCGAGCTGTACTTGGCGGTGCGCACACCCGATTCGGTGAGCACGCCGTCGCAGCTCAGCTCGGCCGAGCCGACGACATTGCCGGCGGCGTCGTAATAGAAATAAAACTCGCCGATTTCATCCGGGCCCGGCGGACGGGCGAGGGCGACGGTGGCGACGAGGGCGGCGGCGAGGCCGATACCGATGGCGAAAGACTTACGCATGGCGAACTCCTGTTTCTAAATGGCGAAAGAGGGATGTCCGTTGCGGCGAAGGCCGCGATGCGGACGGTGGCCGGTTCGATAGCGCGGCGCGGCTCGCTTCCGGCGTCGCTCGCGTCGTGGCGAATCGCGCGGTGCGGCTATCGTTCAAGCCGGTGTTGCGTTTGCTGCTGAGTCTGCATCGTGTGCATCACGCGACGCGACGCGGCGTGCGAACCGGTCTGGATCGTGCCGGACCGACCGATATCGCGACGCGCGCGAACCGGCGATGCATGGAAGCGACGTCCCGGATCGGCATCGCGCGCTGCGTGAGCACTACGGCGCCGATCCGCGCCGATCACGGTTCCGGATCGCAGATGTAGTAGCCGACGCCGTAATCCTTGGTTGCCTTGCCCCAGAACTCGGGCGTGCCGTCGCAGTGGATGGAGGATTGTCCGACCACCGAACCGTTGGCGTCGTAGTACGTGTAGATCTGGCCCGGACCGGTGGGACCGATCGCGGCGACCGCGGCGCCGACCGCGGCGATCGCCGCCAAGCCGAGCGCCAGAGCGAGTTTCTTACGCATGATGACGTTCTCTCTCTCGAAGGTGCCGGCAGATCGCCGGCGCCACGAAACTAGGACGCAGTGCGTGATTACTCAACGTGACAAGTAACACCTGAACGTATCTTTGTGACGAGGTTCCGTCGCTGGCGTGACTGCATATTTGGGTTGCACGCGGCCGGCAATCGAAATCGCTCGATCGGGACAATCGCGACGGCGTCGTCGCCGCCCCCACGCGCCGCCATCGCGGCTTGCCAAGCGCGACAGCGCTGCCTTAGTCTTCGCGGGCAGTCGCGGATTCCCATGCCAGCCGGCCCCGTCTCCCGACCCGTGTCAGATGCCGCTTCGACGCGGCGCCGCCGCAGGCGCTCCCGCCCCGTTCACCCTCCAGGTGAACAGGCCGGAACTCCCGTCAGGCGTTCTTACCCGCAGTGCCGGCCCGCAATGTCTCCCGTCTGATCCCTCACGACCTGGAGCTGCGATGAAAGTGCTGGCCTGCGATGGCATCCACGAAGACGGCCTGGCCCTGTTCCGCGATGCGGGCTGGGAGGTCGTCGTGTCCGATCCGATCAAGGAACCCGCCGCGCTCGCCGCCGCGCTCAAGGACGTGGACGCGATCCTGGTGCGTTCGGCGACCAAGGTGCCGGCCGAAGCGCTGACCGACGCCGCGCAACTGCGCGTGATCGGCCGCGCCGGCGCCGGCGTGGACACCATCGATGTCGATGCCGCCACGCAGCGCGGCATCGCGGTGATGAACGCGCCCGACGGCAACACCCTGGCTGCGGCCGAACACGCCATTTCGCTGCTGTTCGCGCTGGCCCGCCACATCCCGCGCGCCGACGCCGGCATGAAGGCCGGGCAATGGCCCAAGGCCGGGCTCACCGGGTTCGAACTGGAAGGCAAGAAGCTCGGCGTGATCGGCCTGGGCCGCATCGGCGGCACGGTCGCGCGCAAGGCGCAGGGCATCGGCATGGAAGTGGCCGCGCACGATCCGTTCCTGCCCGCCGCCGCCGCCGGCAAGGGCAGCGTGCCGCTGAAGACGCTCGACGAGCTGCTGGCCTGGGCGGACGTGGTCACCCTGCACATCCCGCGCACGAAGGAAACCACCAACCTGCTGTCGGAAACCAGCATGCGCTCGATGAAGAAGGGCGCCTACCTGATCAACGCCGCGCGCGGCGGACTGGTCGATGAAGCCGCGCTGCTGGCGCTGATCGAAGAAGGCCATATCGCCGGCGCCGCGCTCGATACCTTCGTCACCGAACCCTTGCCGGCCGACTCGGCGCTGCGCGGCAATGCCAAGCTGATCCTGACCCCGCATCTGGGCGCATCCACCAGCGAAGCGCAGCAAGCGGTCAGCACGATCCTGGCGCGGCAGATCATCGACTTCGTCGCCACCGGCGCGGTCGCCGGCTGCGTCAATCTGCCGCCGCTGACCGCCGAAGCCGCGCGCGAAGTCGGCCCGTGGATTCCGCTGATGTCGTCGCTGGGCCGCCTCGCCGCGCGTCTGGTACCGGCGCCGACGCGCCTGGATATCACCTACGCCGGCCGCACCGAAGCGCTGGATACGCGGCCGCTGTCGCGTTTGTTGGTCGCCGCATTGCTGGGCACCGCCTCGGGCCGCGTCACGCCGGTCAACGCCTTGCAGGAAGCGGCCGCGCGCGGTCTGGTGGTGTCGGAAACCCTCGGCGGCGACGGCGACGGTTTCGATCGTCTGCTCAAGCTGCGCGTGGTCGGCGAAGACCGCACCCGCGAGATCGAGGCCACCTTGCATCGCGGCCCGCGCGTGGTGCGTCTGGACGGGGTCGAAATCGAATTCGACCCGCAGGCGCACGTGCTGCTGCTGCGCAACGAAGACCGGCCGGGCATGATCGGCGTGGTCGGTTCCACCCTGGGCGCGGCCGGCGTGAATATCGTCAACTTCGCCCTGGGCGCGGCCGGCGACGGCCAGGCGCGCGCGGCGATCACCGTCGACCGTCCGGTCAACGACGAACAGCTCGCCGCGCTGCGCGCGACCCCGGGCATCCTTTCTCTGGCACAGGTGTAAGCATGCGAATTTTGTTAGCCCGTCACGGCGAGACGCCGTGGAATGCCGAAGGCCGCTATCAGGGGCAGGAAGACATCGCCCTGTCGCCGGTCGGCGAAACCCAGGCGCGTGCGCTCGGCGCGCGCCTGCGCGAAGTCTCCATCACCCGCGCGGTGGCCTCGCCGCTGTCGCGCGCGCGCCACACCGCCCAGTTCGCGCTCGGCGAAGAACGCGCCTCGATGCTCAAGCTCGATCCGGGCCTGATGGAAATCGCCCACGGCACCTGGGAAGGCTTGCTGGCCAGCGAAATCCGCGAGCGCGACGGCGACCGCCTGCGCGCCTGGCGCGATACCCCGCACGAGGTGCTGATGCCCGGCGGCGAATCGATCGTGCACGTGCTCGATCGCGCCTGGCCGGCGTTCGCGCGCGCCTGCGAAGGCCTGCAGGCCGACGACACCTTGCTGGTGGTCGCCCACGACGCGGTCAATCGCGTGTTGCTGTGCAAGATACTCGGCATCCCGCTGGCCAAGCTGTGGACGTTCCGGCAGGCGCCGACCACGTTGAATCTGCTCGAAGGCGACGACGTCGATCATCTGGACGTGGTGCGGCTCAACGATTGCAGCCATCACACGGCGTTGTTCGGCGAGGCGGTGCATCGGGCCTTGTGACGGGTTCTGCTTGAGCGGGACGGGCGCTTGCACGCAGGCGCCCGTTTTTGTTTGGAACGACTGAGGCTGCGTCGTCTTGGTCGCCCTGCGCGCCCGCGCTTGTGGTGCAATACCCGTCGCCGCAGGACGCGGCGTAAGAGCAGGGGATGGCGGTGTTCGAATTCGCATGCGGGTGCGCGGTGTGGCTGGCCGTGCTGTTCGCCGCGCCGGTGGCGGCGCAATCGATTCTTCCCGGCGCCGGCATTGCGCCGATGCCATCCGGCTGTCCGGGCGGTGGGCAGTCGATGCCGCCGCCGAAGTATCCGACCGAGATCTACGGGGCCAGCGGCACGGTGACGCTGGTGTTGGATCTCGACCGCTGCGGTCAGGTCGATCAGCTCTGGATCGAGACCGATTCGGGTTACCAGGCGCTCGACCGCGCCGCGATCGAGACGGCAACGAAATGGCGCCTGACGCCCGAGTTCCGCGACGGCGTCGCGGTGCCGTCGCGGGTGCGCGTACCGGTCGACTTCGCCCCGCCTTCGCCGCAGCAGTTGGCCGACCATCAGGCCCGCGCGCAGGCCAAGTGGGACCTGGTCTGGTCGCTGGCGCAGGTGCCTGAAGTGGCCGCCGCGCGCGACGGCAGCGTCGATGGTTTCGTGCCCGATGCCTCGCCGATGGATGAGGGCAGTGCGACCGAGTTGCTGTCCTTGATGGACGGTGCGCGGCGCGAAGGCCGCGAGGTGCCCGGCGGCGAACTGGGCTGGCCGGCGGTGCGCGTCACCAACGACCGCGGCGCATTCCAGTGGCTGTTGATCGAGGACAGTCATCCGGCCGCGCCCTCGCTGATCCGCCAGCGTCTGGTCAGCGACGGGAAGAAATCCTTCTACGCCAGCCGTATTTTGTGTGGCGCGGCCAAGCCCTCGGACTGCGCGAAGCTGGAGAAGATGGTGCGGAAGTGGCCGCGGCAACAACCGGGCGATCCGCTGCCGCAGAAGGTGTCCGCGCCGCCGCGGCGAACCCCGTCGGAGCATCCGCTCGGCCGCTCGCGGCTGGTCCCGGAAGATCCCAACCATCCCACCGATCCGGCGGCGCGTCCGGCGTGGCAGCGCGGCTGAGGCTTCGTCCGCCCGCGCCGGCCGAGCAACCGGGCCGGCGTATCTGCGAGAATTCGCACCATGCAACGCACTCTCGCCGACTGGCTCTCCTACATCGAACGCATCCACCCCAAGTCCATCGACATGGGGCTGGAGCGCATCCGCATCGTCTGGCAACGCCTGGGCCTGCAACGCCCGGGCCGCGAGGTGATCACCGTCGGCGGCACCAACGGCAAGGGCTCGACGGTGGCCTTCATCGAGGCGATCGCGCGCGCCGGCGGCCGCAAGGTCGGCGCCTACACCTCGCCGCATTTGCTGGCCTATAACGAGCGCATCCGCATCGACGGGCGCGACGCCGGCGATGCCGACATCGTCGCCGCGTTCGAAGCCATCGAAGCCGCGCGCCTGGGCGGCGGCGAGGATGCGCAGATCGCGCTGACGTATTTCGAATACGGCACCCTGGCCGCGCTGTGGCTGTTCGAACGCGCCGGGCTGGATCTGGCGATCCTGGAAGTCGGCCTGGGCGGGCGCCTGGACGCGACCAACCTCGTCGATCCCGACGTGGCGGTGGTCACCACCGTCGATCTGGATCATCAGGATTACCTCGGCGAGGACCGCGAAAGCATCGGCTTCGAGAAGGCCGGCATCGCCCGCGCGTTCAAGCCGCTGGTGCTGGGCGACGACGATCCGCCATCGAGCGTGTTGCGCCATGCCTATGCGATCGGCGCCTCGGCGCTGCGCGCGGGCTGCGATTTCTTCTTCGAGGCCGGCGACGACGGCGCGCATTGGCGCTGGCGCGAAGTCGGCTATGAGGCCGAACTGCCGATGCCGGCACTGAGCGCGCCGGTGCAGCTGCGCAACGCCGCGGTCGCGATCGCCGCGCTGCGCGCGCTGGAGCGCGCGCCCAGCGACGAGGAACTGGCGCAAGGCGTGGCCGCGGCGCGGGTGGCCGGACGGCTGCAGCGCTTCGAACGCGGCGGGATCGAGATCCTGCTCGATGTCGGCCACAACCCGCAGGCCGCGCGCGCGCTGGCGGCGTGGCTGGCGGCGCAGCCGGCGCGGCGCACGCATGCGGTGTTCGCCGCGCTCGGCGACAAGGACGCGCCCGGCGTGGTCGCGGCGCTGGCCGGGCCGGTCGATGCCTGGCATCTGGCCGGTCTGGCCGACAGCGGCCCGCGCGGGGTGAGCGTGGAGGCCTTCGCCGAACGCCTGCGCGATACCGCGGCAGGCGAGGGCAGCCGCCATGCCGACGTCGGCTCGGCGCTGGCGGCGGCCACCGCGCAGGCCCATGCCGGCGAGCGCATCCTGGTGTTCGGCTCGTTCCACACCGCCGCCGCGGCGCTGGAGTGGCTGGCGGCGCATCCGGACTGAGCCGTCGTCCGCGCGCTGCCGGCGGCGGCGCGAGCCGCGACCGCACCGGCCGTTTTGCGGCGTGTCCGAGCGCTCGCGTTCGCCGCTCGCGCCTCTCGCGCAGCCGCGAATTGCAGCCTCGCCGCGCGCCGATTTTCTGAACGCATCGCTCCGGCCCACCCGCGTACACCGGCTCGATGCCCGCGCGAGGGTATAATTCGCGCCGGTAACCGGCCTGCGAGTGATCGAGTAGCGATGGAACCTGCCCTGAAACAGCGATTGATCGGTGCGATGGTGCTGATCGCACTGGCGGTCATCTTCCTGCCCATGCTGATCAAGGGTCCCGCGCCGCAGAGTGGCGCGTCCGATGTTCCGCTGACCCTGCCCGACCAGCCGCAAGCCGGCGATACCGAAACCCGCGAACTGCCCCTGGTCACCCCCGGCGACGCGCCGCAGGGCGGCATGGTCGGCATGGAGCATCCGACCCCGGCCGATGCCGGCGCGCAGCCGGCCGGCGACGGCCAGACGCTGCCGACGGTCGATACCGCGGCCGGACGCCAGGACACGATGATGCGTCCGTCCACCGCCGGCGGCGATTACGCGGTGAGTTTCGGCAGCTACGCCAGCTCCAGCGACGCCGACCGGGTGATCGCCGCGCTGCAGGCCGCGCGTTTGCCGGGTTATCAGGAAACCGCCGCGGGCGCCAACGGCCGCACCGTGTACCGGGTGCGGATCGGGCCGTTCGCGACCCAGGCCGACGCCGAAGCCGCGCGCCTGAGCTCGACCAAGGTCCGCAACGACATCGGCGCCAAGGTCGTGGTGCTCAACGCCGACGCGGCCGATCTGGCTTCGCCGGCGGCCACGCCCAGCAAGCCCGAGGCCGCGGTATCCAAGCCGGAACCGATCAAGCCCGCGCCGCCCGTGGCCCAGGCCGCCAAGCCCGAGCCGGTCAAGCCCGCGCCGACTGCGGCCGCCAAGCCCGAACCGGTCAAGCCCGCGCCGCCCGTCGCCCAGGCGCCCAAGCCCGCCGCGACCAAGGCGGTCAAGATCGAACCGCTGCCGGCCGAGACGCCCAAGCCGGCGCCGGTCGCCGCCAAACCGGCCGAGCCGGCCAAGCCCGCCGCCGCCGGCACCGGTTTCGCGGTACAGCTCGGCGCGTTCGGCAACGCCGATGAGGCGAACAAATTACGCGACCGCGCGCGCGCGGCCGGTTTCAGCGCATTCGTCGAACAGGTCCGCACCGACAAGGGCACGCTCAACCGCGTGCGCATCGGTCCGGTGGTCAACCGCGCCGATGCCGACAAGCTCAAGGCCCAGGTCGCGGGCAAGCTCGGGATCGGCGACGCCCTGGTCAAACCGCATCCGTGAACGCGGACGGCGGGTGCGGGCGGGGCCGCCAGTGATCGGCGGCCGGACACACTAGGGAGCGGGGCGCTATGACGGCTGTGGATTGGGGATTGCTGATTATCGTCGGCCTGTCGGCGCTGCTGGGCATGGCCCGCGGCCTGATCGGCGTGGCGGTGTCGCTGGCGGCGTGGTTGCTGGCCGGCCTGGGCGCATTCCTGTTCGGCGGCGACGTCGGCCGCAGCCTGACCGACGGCCACCTGGGCTGGGGCGCCTACCTGGGCGGCTACGCGTTGAGCTTCGCGGTGATCTGGGTCGGCGTCGGCCTGATCGGCATGGTGATCAGACGAGTCGCGCATTCCTACGGTCTGTCGGAGATGGACCGGCTGATGGGCCTGGGCCTGGGCGCGGTGCGCGGGGTGATTTTCGCCTGCATGGCGATGGTGTTCGCGGCCATGACCACGCTGCCGCGCGAACGCGCCTGGCGCGACTCGGGCCTGGCCGCGGTGCTGATGCCCGGCGCCCAGCTGATGCGCAGCGCCTTGCCCGACGCGATGGCGCGCAAGGTCGATCTGGAAGGCCGCGGCACCTCGCTGCAAGCCACCGTCCAGGCCGAGGCGCAGGATCTGGAAAAGAATCTGAAGAGCAAAGTCCCGGGCGGAGCGCTGCCGGGTGGTTTCACCGACGCCATGGCCGGCAGCCTGGGCGGCCTGGGCCGCGGCAACGCGCAGGGCAACGCCCAGGGCGATCCGCGCGAACCGATGGGCGTATTGCCCGAACCGGTCGGCGAGCAGCAATCGGGCGACCTGTCCGGCCTGACCGGTCTGCTGCCCGGCGCGATGCGCGATTTGCTGCCAAAAACTGGGCAGAACCGCGCCGAAGGCAACCAGATCGAGGGCGATCCGGCCCAGGTCGATGACAGGCGGCGCGACGACAAACAGGTGCATTGATCCGATCCAGCCATCGCCGCCGCCGCAACGCTACATCGCGCGCGGCGCCATCGAAATCCGGTTTCGCGCCCCGATACCGTCCGCTCACGACGGCGGCGCTACGTTCTTAAACGGTCCGCTATCCACGCGGCCACTGCATTCCCGGTCCGCAGCGGCGATAATTCGCCGCCGCGGCCACGCGGCACTTTCGACACTCAGGCAGGACCAGCGCTATGTGCGGCATTCTCGGTATCGTCGGCAACACGGATGTCGCCGCTCAGCTCTACGACGGACTCACGGTGCTGCAGCATCGCGGCCAGGATGCGGCCGGCATCGCCACCGCCGACGGCGCGCGCCTGCGCGTGCACAAGGGCAACGGTCTGGTCAGCGACGTGTTCGACGAAAAGGCCATGCGCCTGCTCGAAGGCCGGGTCGGCATCGGCCATTGCCGCTACCCGACCGCGGGCAGCGAGGGCTCCGACGAGGCGCAGCCGTTCTACGTCAACTCGCCCTACGGCATCGCCCTGGCCCACAACGGCAACCTGATCAACACCGACACTTTGCGCCGCGAAGTGTTCGAACAGGATCGCCGCAACGTCAACACCGAATCCGATTCGGAAGTGCTGCTCAACGTGTTCGCGCACGAGCTCGACCGCCAGCGCGTGCTGACCGCCGAGGCCGCGTTCGGCGCGATCGAAGGCGTCAACCGCCGCTGCATCGGCGGCTACGCGGTGGTCGCCACCGTGCTCGGCCTGGGCCTGATCGCGTTCCGCGACCCGCACGGCATCCGCCCGCTGGTGCTGGGCAAGCGCAACACCGGCGGCCAGGACGAATATGCGGTCGCGTCCGAATCGGTGGCGCTGGACCTGCTCGGCTTCGAACGCCTGCGCGACGTGCGTCCGGGCGAGGGCATCGTGATCAACGCGCGCGGCGAGATGTTCTCGCGCCAGTGCGCGCAGCCGCGCCAGCACGCGCCGTGCATCTTCGAATACGTGTACTTCGCCCGCCCCGACTCGATGATGGACGACGTCTCCGTGCACAAGGCGCGCATGCGCATGGGCCAGACGCTCGGCGAGAAGATCCTGCGCCTGCGTCCGCAGCACGACATCGACGTGGTCATCCCGATTCCCGATACCTCGCGCGACTCGGCCCTGGAAATCGCCAACACCCTGGGCGTGAAGTACCGCGAAGGCTTCATCAAGAACCGCTACGTCGGCCGCACCTTCATCATGCCCGGGCAGGGCGAGCGGGCCAAGTCGGTGCGGCGCAAGCTCAATCCGATTCCGCTGGAATTCCGCAATCGCGTCGTGCTCCTGGTCGATGACTCGATCGTGCGCGGCACCACCTCGCGCCAGATCGTGCAGATGGCGCGCGACGCCGGCGCGCGCAAGGTGTACCTGGCCTCGGCCGCGCCGCCGGTGCGTTTCCCGAACATCTACGGCATCGACATGCCCTCGACCGACGAACTGGTCGCGCATGGCCGCACCGACGACGAAGTGCAGACGCTGCTGGGTTGCGACTGGCTGATCTATCAGGACCTCGACGCGCTGGAGCAGGCGGTGTCCGGTCCCAAGCACCGCATCGACCATTTCGATTCCTCGTGCTTCAACGGCGAATACGTCACCGGCGTGGAACCGGGCTATTTCGAGCGCATCCAGCAACTGCGCTCGGACGAAGCCAAGAAGACCCGCCGCGCCTCGTAAGCGCGGGCGCGCGGCCATGTCGAGTTCGAAGTCGCTGTTCGACGCCGCGCGCGCCTGCCTCGACGCCGATACGCCGCAGGCCAAGGTCGAACTGACCTTCGCCTGCGCGCAGGCCTACGCGCGCGGCGAACTGTGTATTCCCGACGACGCGCCGGCGCCCGAACCCATTCGCATGCCCGGCCGCCCCGCGCGGCCGGCGCTGGTGCATCCGCGCGAGTTGCCCAAGCGCGGCTTCGGCACCGCCGAGGGCCGCGCCGCGTTCGTGCACGCGATCGCGCACATCGAATTCAACGCCATCGACCTGGGCTGGGACGCGGTCTATCGCTTCCGCGGCCTGCCGGCGCAGTTCTATGCCGACTGGGTCGGCGTCGCCAACGACGAAGCGCGCCACTTCAGCCTGTTGCGCGAGCGCCTGCGCGAGCTGGGTTTCGACTACGGCGATTTCGACGCCCATAACGGCTTGTGGGAAATGGCCGAGAAGACCGCGCACGACGGCCTGGCGCGCATGGCGCTGGTGCCGCGCGTGCTGGAAGCGCGCGGCCTGGACGTGACGCCGGGGATGATCGTCAAGCTGCGTTCGCTCGGCGACAGCGCCACGGTGGCGATCCTGGAAACGATCCTGCGCGAGGAAGTCGCCCACGTCGCCGCCGGTTCGCGTTGGTATCGCTGGTACTGCGAACGCGCCGGAATCGACCCGGTGCCGCGTTTCCGCGAACTGCTGGCCGAATACGCGCGCGCGGTGTTGTATGGGCCGTTCAACTTCGAAGCGCGCAGCGCGGCGGGGTTCGACGATGAGGAACTGCGGATGCTCGAGGCGTTCGTGGCGCGCTGAAGCGAATCCCCCGCGCGGTTGTTTTCCGGGTGTTTTGGACTTGCGCAACGCGCCGCCCCCTTTTTCAAAGGGGGCAACATGACGCGGCGTTCTTTCAGATCGAATGCCGCCAATACCAGATCGCACACGCCAGCGATCCCCCTCCCAAGCCCGTGCTGTTCCCCCCTTTGAAAAAGGGGGGCAGGGGGGATTTGCTCTTTCAGCCCCCCGCACACCCCAAGCGCCAGTCGATCAACTGACGCCGATCTGAAATACCCCTTTCACACGCCACCCACAGACTTCCGGGCTTCGCTCTCAAGCCGCCCAAGAGTGATTAAGCGCAGCGGATTCTGCATCGCACGCGGCGGCCACTCACCAATGGAAGTCCCATGACGACGAAGACGACGCTCCTCGCCGCCTCGATTTTGCTGTGCCTGCATGCCGGAAACGGCCTCGCCGCAGAACTCGCGCCCAACACTCCCGACGCCAGCGCCGCCGATGCAGGCGCCGCCACCGGCTCCGCCGACGCCGCGCACGACGCCACCACGCTCGACGTAGTCTCGGTCGTCGGCACCGGCCAGACCCGCCAGGTACAGGCGCTGGGCAAGGCCGATCTGCAGCGCCAAGCCGCCGGCACCAGCCCGCTGAAGGTCATGGCCAAGCTGCCCGGCGTGCACTTCCAAAGCTCCGATCCCTGGGGCAACTACGAGTGGTCCAGCAAGCTCAGCATCCGCGGCTTTTCGCAGCAGCAGCTCGGCTTCACCCTCGACGGCGTGCCGCTGGGCGACATGAGCTACGGCAACCACAACGGCCTGCACATCAGCCGCGCGATCACCGCCGAAAACCTGTCCGGCGCCGAACTCTCGCAAGGCAGCGGCGCCATCGACACCGCGTCCTCTGGCAACCTCGGCGGCACGCTGCGCTTCTTCAGCGCCGATCCGTCGGCCGATTTCGGCGTGCGCCTGGCCCAGACCATCGGCAGCGATTCCACCAGCCGCAGCTACGTGCGCATGGACACCGGCGATCACAACGGCTTCAGCGCTTACCTCAGCGGCGTGTTCCACACCACCGACAAGTGGAAGGGCGAAGGCCCGCAGCGCAACACCCAGTTCAACGGCAAGTTCATCTACGCCGGCGACGACTTCAAGATCACCGGTTACGCCGATTCCTCGCGTCGCCGCGAAACCGACTACGCCGATCTGTCGCTGGAATCGGCCAAGCGTCTGGGCATGGATTGGGACAACTACGCCAAGGACTGGCAGCGCGCCATCGACGCGGCCAACGGCATTTTCCGCGGCGGCGTGACCAGCCTGGACGATGCGTACTACATCGCCCGCGGCGTGCGCGACGACGATCTGGCGTACCTGAGCGGCGAATGGAACGTCAATCCGGACCTGACCCTGGCGGCGACGGTCTACTACCACAACAACGAAGGCCAGGGCCATTGGGCGACGCCGTATTCGAAGTCGCCGACGGTTCCGATCCGCATGCGCACCACCGAGTACGACATCGAGCGCACCGGCTTCATGCCCAGCCTGAGCTGGCAGATCGGCAATCACCGCCTGCAGGCCGGCCTGTGGCTGGAGAAGAACGATCACGGCGTGCAGCGCAACTTCTACGATCTCAGCGCGACCGAGCCGCCGGACGATATCTTCTTCTACCGCAATCCCAGCCAGCGCGTGTTCCGCCAGCGCTTCGACACCGACACGCGCATGTACTACGTGCTCGACCACATGGAGTTCGCCGACGGCCGCCTGGCCATCGACGCCGGCTTCAAGGGTCTGAAGGTCGAGACCGACGGCAAGACCTTGATCGGTGGCGCCAGCCGCGCCAGCGGAAAGCTGGTGTCGGAAGACAACTTCCTGCCGCAACTGGGCGCGCGCTGGCAGCTCAGCGAGCATGAGGAAATCTTCGGCTCCTACAGCGAAAATCTGTCGGCGTTCCGCACCGGCGTCAACGGCCCGCATTCGACCTCGCAGGCGGCGTTCGACGCGGCGGTGAAGACGCTTGAACCGGAAACCTCCAAGACTCTGGAAGCCGGCCTGCGCACCAGCCGCGACAGCGTCGAGGCCTCGGTCGCGGTGTATCGCGTCAACTTCGAGAACCGCCTGCTCGCCATCGCGCGTTGCGCCGGCATCGTGGGTTGTGCGTCCAGCTTCGCCAACGTCGGCGACGTGGAAAGTCGCGGCGCGGAAGTCACCGTGCTGTGGAAGCCGATCGCCGGGCTGAGCTGGTACAACTCGCTGGCCTTCAACGATTCGCAGTACGAGTCCGATTACCTGGACGGCACCACCCTGGTCCGCACCAAGGGCAAGCAGGTGGTCGATGCGCCCAAGCGTCTGTACGCGACCGAGATCCGCTGGGAACAGGACGGCCTGTCGCTGCAACTGGGCGCCAAGTACACCGACAAGCGCTACCTGACCTACCTCAACGATTCCAAGGTGTCCGGTTTCTGGGTGGTGGACGCGTCGGCGTCCTACGAGTGGAAGGACGTGTCCTGGGCCGATTCGTTCAAGCTGCAGTTGAACATCACGAATCTGTTCGACAAGGAATACTTCGGCAGCATCGGCACGAACGGTTTCGTCGCTTCCGATCCGCTCGGCTTGAACTACACCTTGCAGTCGGGCGCGCCGCGCCAGGCCTTCCTGACCGCGGAAGTGCGTTTCTGAGGCAAACCGCGGATCGGCGCGCATAGCGCCGGTACGCGCGAATGCACGAGCAACAGGCGAACGCCCGGGTCGAATCCGGGCGTTCGCGTGTGTGGGTTTTGTGCCTTCGAACCCCCTCGTTCGGCAAGGCGCAAATCGCTAGCATTGGGGCGGGGAAATCAAAGGTGACGGGGCGACCATGGGTCTTGGCTTCCAAGTCAGCAGCACGCCGTGGAAGCGGCGCATGTGGGCCAAACCGAGTCTGCGCGCACTGGGGCGCGAGCTGCGCCGTACCTACCTGGACGCCTTGCCCGAAGGCGTGCTGCGCGAGTGCCTGAGCGTGTGGGAACGCGAGGGCGGGGTGACCGCGTCGTGGCATCCGGCCGAAGAAGGGCTGTCGATCGATCTGCATGCCGACGGGCGAATGACCGCCTGGGCCAAGACCAACACGGTCGGGCCGGGCTATCACGCTTTCCTGGTCGAGCTGCTGGACCGTATCGCCGCGCAATGGGGCGTGCGCTGGAACTGGGACGAAGCCGCCGCCGCGGGCGAGGGCGACGAATGCGGTTACGCGCTCGCTCGCGACGCGAAGCATCTGCAGGCGCAGATGGCGGGCTGGCTGCATACGGTCGCCGGCGTGTTGTTCGAACATCGCGGCGCCGAGAACCTGTTCCTGTGCATGCCGATCGGGCCGTTGCCGCGCCTGCCGGGCTTCGTCGGCTCGCCCATGGGAATCTGGAGCGAATCGCGATTGCGCCAGATCGCCGAGAACCGCGATGCCGCGGGCGCAGCATCGCCGGACTTCTTTCCCTGGTGGACGCCGGGTTTCGGCGCCGATTTCTGGAGCGGACTGGCGCGGGTGGGCGTGTGGTGCGACGTGGCCTGGGTCGGCCCGCGCGATCAGAACGAGCGCGACACCTTGCGCCGCGTGCTCGACTACGACCGCCGCGCGGCCGCGCTGGACCCGGCGCACGCGCTCGACGCCTCGCTGCGCGACGAACTGCATTGGCTGCTCGATCGCGGCGCCGAGATCGAACTGCCGCATCGCGAAGGCCCGGGCTACAAGCGCCTGCCGACCCGCCACTGCCTCTACGGCGGGCCGTGGAGCGTGGAAGTGCCGGGGCATTTCATCGAGCACGTGCTCAACGACGGCAACAACCTGCAATACGTCGGCGACCGGCGCGCGGTCTATGTCAGTTCGCTGAGCATCACCTCGGCCGACGCGAGCCTGCCGCCGGCCGCCGAACTGCTGGAAACCGCCGGCCGCGGCGAACCGGCCGATCTGAGCTGGACCCAGGACGCGATCATCGCCAGCGCGCGCTGGGAAGACGATCCCGCCGATTCGGCGCGGCATCTGTACGCGGCCTTCGCCGTCGATGGGCAGCTGTTGTTGCTGACCATCAGCAACGAGATCGGCGCGCCGCGCGATTGGGCCGAAGCGGTGGCGCGATCGGTGCGGCGGGCGGAATAACGCGGGCGCGTCGAGTCCGGGAAGACCGCGCGCGGTTAGCGACCGCTCGCGCGGCCGCCGGCCTCAGCTCAGATTCTGCAACTGCATCCCGTGGCGATCGACCCGCAACACCGAGCCTTGTTCGTACCAGTCGCCGAGCACGACGCGCGTGCGCGCGCGTCCGCCGACCTCCAGCGTGTGCACCGCGGGGCGATGGGTGTGGCCGTGGATGATCGTGTCGATGCCGTAGCGGGCGAAGGTCTCCGCGACCGTGGCCGGGGCGACGTCGGTGATGGTTTCCATGCGCCCCTCGTCCTTGAGCCCGGCCTGATGCGCCTTGCTCGCCGCGCGCGCCTGCTGCGCGAAGGCCAGCCGCGCCGCCAGCGGCTGAGCGAGGAATTGCGCCTGCCACAGCGGATGCCGGGTCTGGGCGCGGAATTGCTGGTAGGCGATATCGTCCGTGCACAGCAGATCGCCGTGGCCGATCAGCACCGGCTGGCCGTACAGCGAAATCACCGACGGATCGGCCAGCACGCGCATGCCGGCGCGCGCGGCGTAGTCGGCGCCGAGCAGGAAATCGCGATTGCCGCGGATGAAATACACCGGCACGCCGCTGTCGGCCAGCGCCTTGAGCTCGCGCGCGACGAAGGCGCCGGTCTCGGACGGATCGTCGTCGCCGACCCAGGCTTCGAACAGATCGCCCAGGACGTACAGCGCATCGGCGCCGCGCGCTTCATGGCGCACGAAACGGCCGAACAGCTCGGTGATCTGCGGGCGCTCGGCGTCGAGGTGGAGATCGGAGATGAAGAGGGTCGTCATGGGGATAGTTTAGGGCACGGCCGCCCAGGCCGGTTTCAAGCGGCGAAAGGCTGTTTTCCGCGATCCTCCCGCCATCCCCACGGCCACTCCGCTAAAATGCCCGATTCCCCGATCCACCCGAGCCCCGCATGACCCGCACCCGCTTCGCCCCCAGCCCCACCGGATACCTGCACATCGGCGGCGCGCGCACCGCGCTGTACTGCTGGCTGGAAGCGCGCCGCGCGGGCGGGCAGTTCATACTGCGCATCGAGGACACCGACCGCGAGCGCAGCACCCAGGCGGCGATCGACGCGATCCTGGAGGCGATGGACTGGCTCGGCCTGAGCTACGACGAAGGCCCGATCTACCAGACCCAGCGCCTGGAGCGTTACCGCGAGGTCGCCGAGCAGATGGTCGCGGCCGGCACCGCCTACTACGCCTACGAAACCCGCGATGAGCTGGCCGCCGCGCGCGACGCGGCGTTGGCCGCCAAGGAAAAGCCGCGCTACAACGGCGCCTACCGCGATCGCAACGAGCCCTACCGCGACGATCCGAACCGGGTCATCCGCTTCAAGAATCCGCTGGGCGGCACGGTGGTGTTCGAGGACAAGGTCAAGGGCCGCATCGAGATCGCCAACAGCGAGCTCGACGATCTGGTGATCTTCCGCGCCGACGGCTATCCGACCTACAACTTCGCCGTCGTCGTCGATGATCTGGACATGCGCATCACCGATGTCGTGCGCGGCGACGACCACGTCAACAACACCCCGCGTCAGATCAACATCTATGAAGCACTCGGCGCGCCGGTGCCGCATTTCGCCCATCTGCCGATGATTCTCGATTCCGAGGGCGCCAAGCTGTCCAAGCGCACCGGCGCGGCCGACGTCATGCAGTACCGCGACGAAGGCTATCTGCCGCACGCGCTGCTGAACTATCTGGTCCGCCTGGGCTGGTCGCACGGCGATCAGGAAATTTTCTCGATCGAGGAAATGACCCGGTTGTTCCAACTGGTGGACGTCAACTCCAGCGCCTCGCGCCTGGACGCGGCCAAGCTGGGCTGGATGAACCAGCAGTACCTCAAGAGCGACGATCCGGCCGAGGTCGGCAAGCACCTGGAATGGCATCTGCGCCAGCAGGGCCTGGATCTGGCTGCCGGCCCGGCGCCGGCCGACGTGGTGATCGCGCTGCGCGACCGCGTGCAGACCCTGAAGGACATGGCCGAGCGCGCGGCGGTCTGGTATCGCCCGCTGCAGACTTACGACGAGGCCGCGGTCGCCAAGCACCTGAACGCCGCCGCGCAGGCGCCGTTGAGCGAGGCGCGCGCGCGTCTGACCGCGCTGGCGGTGTGGAGCGCCGACAGCGTCTCCGCGGCCCTGCACGAGGCCGCAGAAGCGCTGGGACTGGGCATGGGCAAGGTCGCCCAGCCGCTGCGCGTGGCCATCACCGGCACCCAGGTCAGCCCGGACATCTCGCATACGGTCTACCTGGCCGGGCAGGCCCAGGCCTTGCAACGTATCGACGCCGCCCTTACTAAGATTCCTGCGTAGGGGTTTTCGCGCCGGCCCTGCGCCGGCGCCAGGACCCGCGCCGCGAACGAGGAGCCCGCCATGAGCACCAGCCACGCCTGCACCGACCCCCAGCACCACGTCCACGACGGCACCGCCTTCGTGCAGGAAGTGGAGCGGGCCTGCGAGCAGCGCGGCCTGCGCCTGACGCCGATCCGCGCGCACGCGCTGCGCCTGATCGCCGACGCCGGCCGGCCGATGAAGGCCTACGATCTGCTTGACCAGATGAAGGCCACTCACGATGCCGCGGCGCCGCCGACCATCTACCGGGCCCTGGATTTCCTGCTCGAACACGGCTTCATCCACAAGCTGGCGTCGATCAACGCCTTCGTCGGCTGCCATCATCCTGGCGGCGCGCAGCATGCGGTGCCGTTCCTGATCTGCGACTCGTGCCAGTCGGCGACCGAACTGGAGGACGAGCGCATCGTCGATCTGCTCGAAGCGCGCGCACGCGCGCTAGGCTTCGTGCCGCAGGCGCAGACGCTGGAAGTGCACGGCATGTGCGCCGATTGCGTTCAGGCCAAGGCGAACGCCTAGCCGCTCGCGGAATTTCCAGCGCTGTTGTGGGAGGGGCTTCAGCCCCGATGCTTTTCTTTCAGATCGCATCGCCGGAACGAACAGCATCGGGGCTGAAGCCCCTCCTACAAAAACCCCGCGTTTTCGCGGGGTCTTTGCTTGCAGCGGGTCAGGCCGGCGCCAGCGCCGCACGCGGCATGCGCGCCTCGCGGATCGGCAGATTCGCCGCCGCGGCCAGCAACGCCAGCGCGATGTCGGCGTACCACATCCAGGTGTAGTCGCCGAAGTTGGCCATCGCCAGACCGCCGAGCCAGGCGCCGAAGAAGCCGCCGATCTGGTGCGAGAGCAAGGTGAAACCGAACAGCGTGCCCAGGTAGCGCGGCCCGAACAATTTTCCGACCAGTCCCGCGGTCGGCGGCACCGTCGCCAGCCAGGTCACGCCCAGTCCGGCGGCGAACAAGTAGAACGTCAGCGGCGTCGGCGGCGAGATCAGATAGATGCCGATCAGCAGCGCGCGGCTGGCATACATCAACGCGAGCAGATGCTTCATCCGATAGCGCTGCCCAAGCCAACCCGCGGCCAGACTGCCGCCGATATTGAACAGGCCGATCAGCGCGAGCGACATCGCCGAGACGTTGTCCGACAGCCCGCACAGAGCGATTTCGCCGGGCAGGTGAGTGACCAGGAAGGCGATGTGGAAGCCGCAGGTGAAGAAGCCGAGGTGCAGCATCCAGTAGCTGGGCTCGCGCAGCGCGATGCGCAACTGCTCGCGCAGACCGATGCCGGGCGGCGCGGTTGCGACCGCGCCGCCGGAGGGCGTCGCCGATTCGCGCCGGCGCAGCGGCCATGCCAGCGGCAACGTCGCCAGTGCCGCCGCCGCCAGCGTCCACATCGCCGCCATCCAGCCCGCCGCGGCGATCACCGCCTGCACCAGCGGCGCGAACAGGAACTGACCCAGCGAGCCGCCGGCATTGATTACCCCCGCCGCCATCGAGCGTTTTTCGGCCGGCAAGCTTTGCGCGGTGGCGCCGATCAATATCGAAAAACTGCCCGCGCCCGCGCCGGCGGCGCCGAAAATACCGAGGGTGACCATCAAGCCCCATTGCGACGACACGAACGGCGTCAGGCCCATGCCGGCCATCAGCAAGATGCCGCCGAACACCAGCACGCGCCCCGGCCCGCGCTGATCGGCGAGCGCGCCGAACACCGGCTGCACCGCGCCCCACACGAACTGGCCGATCGCCAGGGCGAAACTGATTTCGGCGATGCCCAGCCCGGTGCTGTGGCCGATCGGCTTGATCAGCAGCCCCTGCGATTGGCGGATGCCCATGGTGATCATCAGCATCGCGGTCGCGGCTAGCAGCAATGGCCAGTAAGAGACGGGTTTCTGGCCGGGTAACGCGGGGGCAGTGGCGCTCATTGAAGTCTCGGCGGCAAGTGGGGCGGAGGGAGGGGAGGATGTTCGGTGATGCGGTCGATCGGAGGGCCGTTATTTATCTGCGGCGTGGGTCTTCCCTGACTCCGGCGAATACGGACACTCCACGCCGTCATTCCCGCGTAGGCGGGAATCCAGGGCTCTTCGTGCGTAAGGGTACGAAGCCGCCGCGCCTCTGCTCTTGCCGTCATTCCCGCGGACGCGGGAATCCAGCGACTTTCGTCCACAAGACCGTGAGGCCGCAGCGCCCGCGCTCTTGCCGTCATTCCCGCGAACGCGGGAATCCAGGGCTTTTCGTACGAAAGAGTACGAAGCCGCCGCGCCTCTGCTCTTGCCGTCATTCCCGCGGACGCGGGAATCCAGGGCTTTTCGTGCGAAAGACTGCGAAGCCGCCGCGTTCCTGCTCTTGCCGTCATTCCCGCGAAGGCGGGAATCCAGGGCTTTTCGTGCGAAAGAGTACGAAGCCGCCGCGCCTCTGTTTTTGCCGTCATTCCCGCGAACGCGGGAATCCAGCGACTTTCGTCCACATGCGACGGACGACGGTGTAGGCGTGCTTTTCCCCATCAAGGCCAGCGCGTAAGACCTCAAGCGCTCTCGCTCGAAAGTCCCTGGATTCCCGCGTTCGCGGGAATGACGGTAACCAGAAGGCGATGCCATCGGACGGCAACCAAACGGCGACGCCATCGCAGCGGCCAACACCATCACCGCGAACCCCGTTGCACAGACGCCGCATCCGCCTGCAACTGCGCGATCGCCCGATCCAAATGCGCATGCAGCGCATCGATCCCGTCCTGGCCCAGACCGCGATCGATCTCGTCCTGCACCACCCGCCACAGCGGCTGCGCGCGTTCGATGACCGCGCGGCCGCTGTCGGTGATGCGCAGGCAGCGCTGCCGCGCGTCGGCGCCGGGCACCGATTCGATCCAGCCCGATTCCACCAGCGACTTGAGGTCGCGGCTCAGGGTGCTGCGGTCCATGCCCAGCTCGTGCGCGACCTCGCCCAGCGGGCGGCCACGGCCGCCGGTGCGGCGCAGGATCGAGTACTGGTTGAGGTTGACCCCGGCCGGCGCCAGCGCCTGGTCGTAGCGCTGAGTCATCAGCCGCGCGAGTTTGCGCATGCGAAAACAGGTGCACACGCTCGGGGCGGCGTTCTCGGCGCGGACGGTTTCGCTGATCGTGCTCATTGTGTGTATATACACCTATTTCGTCCGCAACCGCAAACGCCGGCGCGAAGGCCGGCGTCTGGGGCCGCGGGAAGGGCGCTACCGGACGACTTGGAGAGAGTCGAAACAACCCCGCGTGCAATCGCTGGTCGATACCGAAACGATGGAGCTAGGCGACGCGCCGCCCGGCCCCACGCGGATCAGAAGAACACCCGCACGCCGAAGTCCACGCCGCGGCCGGGCAGCACCACGGTGTCTTTGAGGAACGAGGTGTGCACGCGCGCGGTTTCGTCGGTGAGGTTGTTGCCGTCCAGGAACAACTCGTAGCCCAGGTTGCCCGAGTCCCAGTGATAGGCCAGGTGCGCGTCGACCAGGGTGTAGCCGTCGGTGGGGGTTTCGTTGACCGCGACCTTGTCCTGCTTCATGTAGCGCGTCGCGCCGAGCGAGGCGCGCCAGCTGTCGGCGTCCCAGCGCAGCTCGCCGCCGATGCGACCCGGCGCGATCCGCGGCAGATTGCCGCCGCCGTTGTCGAGCTTGGCGCGCACGGTGTCGCCGAACACGCGCACGTCGAACTTGCCGGCCGCGCCATCGAACAGGTGCGCGATCGCCTCGCCCTCGAAACCGGTGAACTTCGCATCGGCCTGGCTCCACTGGCGCACCGGGTTGTCCTCGACCGTGGCGCCGGTATCGACCAGATAGATGAAGCCGTCGAACCGGGTCTGGTACGCGGCCAGCTTCGCCTCGAACATCGAGCCGTGGTAATGCAGGCCGACTTCGAACTGGTTGGCGCGCTCCTTGCGCAGATTCGCGTCGCCGATCTCGAACGACGCGGTCGCCGCGTGCAGGCCGTTGGCGAACAGTTCTTCCTCCGCCGGCGCGCGTTCGGCGCGATCGACGTTGAAGGTCAGGCGCCAGGCATCGTTGAACTTCCACAACACACCGGCCGACAGGCTCAGCGGGCTGAAGCTGCGCTTGGCCTCGCCCTGCGGCGAGCTTTCCACGCGATCCACGCGCGCGCCCAGTTCGAGCTGCAGCTGATCCCACTTGCGCTGTTCGGTCAGGAACAAACCGCCCGCGCGGGTCTTGGTCTTGGGAATGAAGGCTTCTTCGCCGATCGCCTGGAAGGTGCGCTCGAAACCTTGCACGCCCAGCGCGCCGATCCAGCCGCCCAGCGGCTTGTGGGTCAGCTCGAAACGGCCTTCGGTGGCGTCGTTGAGGAAACGCGTGCCGACCTCGCTGCCTTCGAATTCGGTGTGCTCGTATTCGGTGTTGGCCAGGCTCGCGCGCAGGCCGCTGAAGATGCCGAATTCCTGGTTGATGCCGCCCTTGAGCTCGAAGCGGTTCTGGCGCATGTCGATATGCACCGGCGATTCGCCTTCTTCGGCATTGCCCGGCTCGCCGGGATTGCCGTACTTGTCTTCGTAGCGCGCGGCGGAGAAGCCCAGGAAGCCCACATCGCCGACCAGCGAGGCGCCCAGCGCGCCGGTCTTGGTATCGACGAAGCTGTTGCGCTGGCGGCCGAGCGGGGTTTCGTAGTCGTCGTTGTTGCGGTACACGCCGTCGGCGTGCAGCACCAGCGCGCCGTCGGCGCCGCTGGCATCGACGCGGGCCATGCCGGTGACGCCGTCGCTGACCGTGCTGCGGCGCACTTCGGCGCGGCCGGAGACGGTTTCCTCCAGCGGCTTCTCGGCGATGCGGCCATCGACGATGTTGACCACGCCGCCGATCGCGCCGCTGCCGTAAAGCAAGGTGGCCGGGCCCTTGAGCACTTCGATCTGGTCGGCCAGGAACGGCTCGACCGCGACGTTGTGGTCCTGGCTGACGGTGGACACGTCCTGGCTGGCCAGGCCGCCGGTCATTACTCCCACGCGCGGGCCTTCCATGCCGCGGATGATCGGCCGGCCGACGCCGGCGCCGAAATTGGAGCTCTGCACGCCGGGCAGTTTGCCGACGGTTTCGCCCAGGGTGGCGCCGCGCGCTTCATCGAGCTTTTCGCCCGACAGCACTTCCACCGGCTGGGCCAGTTCTTCCGCGCTGGACTGCAGGGGCGTGGCCGTGACGACGACCGCGTCCAGGCTGGTAGCCTTGTCGTGTCGGGTGTCGCTGGGGTTGCCGGGAGAGGCGCCCTGAGCGGCGGCGGACGCGTCCTGCGCGGCGGCCTGGCCGAACGGCAGGGCGAGGGTCAATGCGATGGCGAGCGCGCTACGGCGGACACGACGGGAGTTGGCGATGGGCTTGGGCATGTCGAATTGGCAGATTCTGAACTGGCAGGGGAGGTTGAAATGTTATAGAGTAACAATACCTGATTGACAACCGTCCCAGAAGTCATCCCCTCATGCCTTCATTCCTACGTGGCCTGCTCGACCGTATCGGCGCTGTCGGCTCGCTGGCCTGCGCCGTGCATTGCGCTGCCCTGCCGCTGCTGATCGCGGTGCTGCCCTCGCTGGGTATCGCCGTGTGGTTCGGCGACGGCTTCGAAATGGGCTTCGTGATGTTCGCGACCCTGCTGGGCAGTTTCAGCGTGATTTCCGGCTATCGCCGCCACCACGCCATGCGCGCGCTGTCCCTGCTGATTCCGGGCCTGGGCCTGCTGTGGGTCGGCGTGCTGTACGCGCCGCTGCACCACGCGCTGCTGCCCCACGCCATCACCATGACCTGCGGCGGCGTGCTGGTCGGGCTGGCGCATCTGACCAACCTGCGCCTCAACCACGGCCATATCCACGACGCCAGCTGCGCCCACTGAGCGCCGCTTTCGGCCTCCGAACGCCTAAAGGTAACGCTTGTGCTAGGCTTCGCAGCCTCGCGCGCGGCCCTGCTGCGCCGGAAACCGGGCTTCGCGCCCTCCCGCCGCCCCGCTGGCGGCCTGGGCCGACCTTCATTCGAAACACGTTCAACCGATTAGGAGCACGACCATGGGTAAAGGCGACCGCAAGACCGCCAAGGGCAAGCGCTACAACTCCAGCTACGGCAACGCCCGCAGCAAGGCCGTGACCAAGGCCGCCGGCACCGCCGCGGCGCCGGCCGCCAAGAAGACCGCCAAGACCGCCGTCGCCAAGGCGCCGGCCAAGAAGGTCGTGGCGAAGAAGGCCACCAAGGAATAAGTCGTACGCCGACAGGCGCCCGGTCCGACCGCTGCTCCGGCAGCCGGTGGCGGCACGGGCCCGGTCAGCAAAGAAAGCCCCGCATCGCGGGGCTTTTCTTTTGCGCGGACGGTTTGTGGACGCGGCGCACGCGATGGCTGCCGCTATTGCGCATTGCCCGCAGGCAAATCGCGCATTTGCATGACGGGCGTCGTGATTTCGGCGACAAGGTGTAATTTTTTCATTAAGATGCGCGCCGTTCCCGCGGACGGGAACGTCATGACCAAATCTAAGGGACAAGGAAATTATGAAGAAGCAACTCGCGCTGGCCCTGTTGCTGGCGACTGCGTCCTCGGCGGCCGCCGCTGCCGACGGCCTGAGCCACAGCTACGTCGAAGCCGGTTTCGTGCGTCACCAGGCCGAACTGCCGGTCGTGGAAGGCCAGGGCGTCTCGGTCGACGACATGAAGGCCGACGGCGGTTACATCGCCGGTTCGTTCGAGGTGATGGAGAGCGTGTATCTGTTCGGCGGTTACCACAAGGGCAACGACGATGTCGGCGTGAGCCTCGACGGCATCGGCGAAATCGGCGAGTTCGATGCCGACGTGCAGCAGGGCCACATCGGCCTGGGCTACCACCACAAGCTCAGCGACCGCGTCGAGTGGACCGGTGAGTTGAGCTACCTCAACACCCGTCTGGAGCTGAAGGTCGAAGACTTCAAGGAACGCCTGAAGGGCGACGACTACCGCGCTTCGGTCGGTCTGCGCGGCGATCTGGCCGCCAACTTCGAAGGCTGGATCAAGGCCAACTACACCGACGGTGACGTCTACGACGGCGAGTTCAGCGGCACGCTCGGCGCGCTGGTGAAGTTCAACAAGACCTGGGGCATCGTCGGCGAAGCCGAAGTCGGCTCCGACGACCGTCAGTTCCGCCTCGGCGTGCGCGCGAGCTTCTAAGCCCGCGCGACACCTTCGAAGGTGCGACAGTCAAAGCCCGGCGCAAGCCGGGCTTTGTTTTTTTCCGGCCGTGGTTGCGGCGATCGCAGGCCGCGATCGCGAGCGGTTCACTGCGGCGCGTTCTGCACGATCACGTACTGCTTGCGGTATTCCAGTCCCGTCGCCGCCGGCCATCTCGCCGCGTAGGCGCGCAACGCATCCAGTCCCTGCGGCCATTCTTCGCCGTTGACCCGGCAATCGGCCTGGCATTCGCCGCCGGCGTTGTCGTGCGAGGCGAACAGGCGCAGGCCGTAGAACTGATCGCTGCGCAGCAGCGGTTCGAAAGCGTCGATGGATTTGGTGAACAGACAGCAGGGACAGAAGTCTTCTTCGTCCGTGTCCGTGTCTTCGTCTGCACTGGCGTCGGCATCGGCATCGGCATCGCGCTGCGGTTGGCCGAAGTGCTCGACCGGCCCGAACAACAGCCGCCGCTTGCGCGCCGGGCGTCCGTCCTCGGCCGGCAGCTCCATGCTCATGGTCATGCACGACCGCGGTTCCGCGCTCGCCGCGTCCAGCAGCACCGGCAGATCCGTGCGCGCCCACTTGCGGAAACCCGAGGTCACCGCGTCGTCGAAAGTTTCCTCGATCGCGTACTGGTATTCGAACAAGCCCTGCGGCAGCAATTGCGGGTGATTGCACTGCATCGTGGTGGCGGTGCCGATCCGTTCGTCGTCGCGCACCTGGAACTCGATGAACTGCGGCAACAGATGCAGGCCGCTTTCGGTCAGCTCCAGCCAGCCGTCTTCGTGCATGAGCGTGGCGTGGCCGAGTTCGCGCAGGACGTTGGCGGCCAGTTCGGGCAGGTCGAAGGGTTCCAGCCATTCCTCGCCGTCGGTGCCGGTGAAGCGCAGATGGCCGTGGGTGTCGGTGCCCGGGTTCTGCGCCAGCGCTTCGAACGCGTGCGCCGATGTTTCCTCGCTCACTGCTGCGACGCCTTGGCTTCGACCGCGCTCCACACGCGCAGCAGATTGCCGCCGAGCACCTTGCGGATGGTTTCCTCCGAATGCCCGCGCGCCTTCATGCCTTCGATCAGGTTCGGATAATCGGCGACCGACTTCAGGCCGTCGGGCAAGGCGCCGCCGACGCCGTCGAAATCCGAGCCGATGCCGATGTGATCGGCGCCGACCAGCTTGATGCCGTAGTCGATCTGGTTCAGCACCGCGTCGATCTTGACCGGAAGCGGCGGATGCGCGGCTTCCCATTCCTTGTCGAAGGCCTCGGACGACTTCGGCGTCTCGCCGCGCGCGCGCGCCGCGGCCTGTTCCTGTTCGAACTGGGCGCTGGCGACGAAATAGGCCTGGGTGACCGCGGCCGAAGCCGGATCGACGAAGGCATTGCCGAACACGATCTGGATCACGCCGCCCTTGGCCGCGACCGCCTTGGCCAGTTCGTCGCTGATATTGCGCTCGAAGCCCGGAGTGAAATGGCGCAGCCCCGAATGGCTGGCGATCACCGGCGCCTTGCTGCGCGCGAGCACATCGCGCGTGGCGTCGTCGGACAGATGCGAGACATCGACCATGATGCCGAGCCGGTTCATCTCATCGACGACTTTCTCGCCGAACGGGCTCAGGCCCTTCCAGGTGTGCTTGCGGCTGTAGGACGAATCGCTGATGCGGTTGTCCTCGCTGTGGGCGAGGGTGATGTAGCGCACGCCGCGCTCGTGGAACAGCTTGAGCCGCGACAAGTCGTCGCCGATCGGCGCGCCGTTCTCCATGCCCAGCGCCAGCAGCACGCGCTGGCCGTGCGCGTGCAGGCGGTCGAAATCCTTCGGCGAACGCAGCAGCGCGAACTGCTCCGGGCGGCGGCCGATCATCGCCTCGACCGCGTCGATCTGGGTATGCGCGATCTGGGTCGCTTCGCCGGCTTTGTCCTCGCCGGGCGAGGTGTAGATCGACATGAAGGCGACATCCAGCCCGCCCTGGCGCGCGCGCGGGTAGTCGAACTCGACCTTGGGCGTGTCCACGCCCAGATCGGCCCAATGGCGCAGCAGCAGACTGGGCGCGTCGATGTGGGTATCGACGATGGTCGCGTCCTGAGCGAAGCGCTGACCGGCGCTGAGAGGCTGGTCGGCCTGCGCGGCGAGCGGCAGCAGGGCAAGAGCTAGGGCGAGAGCGGCGATACGCACGTGACCTCCAAACGATGGGAATGCGCGTGAGCCAACGCGCCGGGCGCCCAGCGTACAACAGCAAGTGCGGGCTGCCTTGCCGCGTTGCAGCGTTTGTGGGGCGGCGTATCGGTGGCGCGCCGAATTGCGCAAGCGTCTGCGCTCTCCATCAGACGACGGCTGTTCCCCCCTTTGAAAAAGGGGGCAGGGGGGGGATTTGCTTTTGCTGTGCACTGAAGCAAAAGCAAATCCCCCGCGCGGATGCGCCATGCACAGGCTTCGTACTGCGCCAGCGCCGCCCCTTTTTCAAAGGGGCAATGGGGTGGCGTCTGAGATGTAGGGAGAGCTATCAGCGATCCGTCTGATCGACCAGAACCCGCCCCGCGCTAACCACCCGCCGCGCCAAACGCCCGCCGAGCCAATAGCACAGCTCCGAGGGATGACCGATATCCCACTGCACGAAGTCCGCCCGCGCGCCCACCCGCAACACACCCGCATCGCTCAGGCCCAATGCCCGCGCCGCGTGCACGGTCGCGCCGCGCAGGGCTTCCTCCGGGGTCAGGCGGAAGTGCGTGCACGACAGCTGCATGGCCTGACGCAGCGACAACAGCGGCGAAGTGCCCGGGTTGCAGTCGGTCGCCACCGCCATCGCCACGCCGTGTTCGCGGAACGCATCCAGCGGCGGCAGCTTGGTTTCGCGCAGCACGTGAAACGCGCCCGGCAACAACACCGCGACCGTGCCGTGCGCCGCCATCGCCTTCACGCTGTCCAGCGAAGTGTGTTCGACATGATCGGCCGACAAGCCGTCGAACGCGGCCGCCAGCGCGCCGCCGCCCAGGTCGCTGAGCTGATCGGCATGCAGCTTGACCGGCAAGCCCAAGGCGCGCGCGGTTTCGAACACGCGCCGGGTCTGCGGCGGACTGAAGCCGATGCCTTCGCAGAACGCATCGACCGCGTCGATCAGGCCTTCGGAGTGCAACCGCGGCATCCATTCGCAGACCGCGTCGATGTAATCGTCGGCGCGGCCCTGGTATTCCGGCGGCAAGGCGTGCGCGCCCAGGTAGGTGGTGCGCACCTGCACGCCCAGCGCGTCGCCCACTTGGCGCGCGACCCGCAGCATCTTGCGTTCGTTGTCGAAGTCCAGGCCGTAGCCGGATTTGATTTCCAGGCTGGTCGCGCCGTCGCCGAGCAAGGCGCGCGCGCGCGGTAGCGACTGGCGCAGCAGTTCGGCCTCGTCCGCGGCGCGGGTGGCGCGCACGCTGGAGACGATGCCGCCGCCGGCGCGGGCGATCTCTTCGTAGCTCGCGCCCTTCAAGCGCAGCTCGAATTCGCGCGCGCGGTCGCCGGCGAAGACCAGATGGGTGTGGCAGTCGATCAGGCCGGGAGTGATCCAGCCCTGGGCCTGGATCACGGTTTCGGCCAAATCGGCGGGCGCGCCGGGCAGGTCGGCGCGCGGGCCGAGCCAGGCGATGCGGCCGTCGCGCCAAGCCAGCGCGGCGTCGGCGATTTCGCCGTAACCGTCGGCGCAGTCCAGGGTCGCGAGCGAGGCGCCGAGGATCAGGCCGTCGTAGAGGCGGCCGTCGGGCCGGCGATGAGGGGCGTCGGAGGCGGTGTTCATGCGCCGATTCTAGTCGCTGCGCCGTCCCGCGGCCGTCGTCGCCGCGGCGAAGGTCGCGTTGCGCGCGCGCGCAGGCGAGAATGCGCGCATGACCTCTTCGACTCCGACCCGCGTGTGGACCCCGGACGGCTGGCGCGGCGACGCCGCCGGCGAACGTATCGTGCCGGGCATCGCCAACCTGCATTCGCACGCGTTCCAGCGCGCGATGGCGGGCATGGCCGAGCGCCAGACCAACCCCGCCGACAGCTTCTGGACCTGGCGCGAAACCATGTACCGCTTCGCCGAGCGCTTCACCCCCGAGGCGCTGCATGCGGTCGCGACCCAGCTGTACGTGGAAATGC
This sequence comes from Lysobacter gummosus, assembly GCF_001442805.1. NCBI lineage: Bacteria > Pseudomonadati > Pseudomonadota > Gammaproteobacteria > Lysobacterales > Lysobacteraceae > Lysobacter > Lysobacter gummosus. The sequence goes on from NZ_CP011131.1 coordinate 1,555,013, forward strand.
TCGAAGCCGGCTACACCAGCGTGTGCGAGTTCCACTATCTGCACCACGCGCCCGACGGCCGCGCTTACGCCGACCCCGCGGAAATGTCGCGCGCGCTGATCGCGGCCGCGCGCGACACCGGCATCCGCATGACCCTGCTGCCGGTGCTTTACATGACCGGCGGTTTCGACGAACGGCCGCTGAGCGAGCGCCAGCGCCGCTTCGGGCATACGGTCGATGCCTATCTGCGCCTGCTCGACGCCCTGCGCGCGGAATCCGATGAACTGCTGCGCGTGGGCTGCTGCCTGCACAGTCTGCGCGCGGTGCCGCCGGCGCCGATGCGCGAGGTGCTGGCGGCGCTGCCGGCCGACAGCCGCGTGCACGTACATATCGCCGAACAGGTCGCCGAAGTCGAAGACTGCCTCGCCCTGCGCCACGCGCGTCCGGTGGAGTGGTTGCTGGCCAACGCGCAGGTGGATCAGCGCTGGACCCTGGTACACGCCACCCATTTGAACGAAGCCGAAGTGCAGGGCATCGCCGCCAGCGGCGCGACGGTGGCGGTCTGCACCACCACCGAAGCCAATCTGGGCGACGGGTTTTTTCCGCTGCGCGATTACCTGGATGCCGGCGGGTATTGGGGCGTGGGATCGGATTCGCATATCTCGATTTCGCCGGTCGAGGAACTGCGCTGGCTGGAGTACGGGCAGCGCTTGCTCACGCGGCGTCGAAACATCGCGGTCGGCGCGGGCAGCGCCAGTGTCGGCGAGACTTTGCTGCAGGGCGTGCATGCGAGCGCGGAGCGTTCGACCGGCCATTCGGCGGCGAGTCTGGCCGGCGACACCCTGATGCTGGATCGCGATGCGCCGGCGTTCGCTGGAGCCAGCGATGAAGATTACGTCGATCGCTGGTTGTTCAGCGGCAATCGCAATCTGGTGCGCGAGGTGCGCGTAGGCGGGGCGCAGGTCGTGGCCGATGGGTGTCATCGCGATCGCGAGGCGATCGCGGCGCGGTATGGGCGGACCTTGCGGGCTTTGCTTGCGGATTGATGTCTGGCGATCTGAGCCGAAGGCATCGGGGTTGAAGCCCCTCCCACAAAAGATTGCGCCGCAAAGAAGTCTGTTGTGAGAGGGGCTTCAGCCCCGATGCTCTTCGCCCAGACAGCCCAACAGGCTCACATCGCAAACAAATCATCGATAGGCACGCGCCTGGGCAGCGCACCTTCCAGATTCAACAGGAATTCCTTCGTCGGCAGCCCACCGCCGAATCCGGTAAGGCTGCCGTCGGCACCGATCACGCGATGGCAGGGCAGCACGATCGGCAGCGGATTGCGGCCGTTGGCCGCGCCGACCGCGCGGGTCGCGGTCGGCTGGCCCATGTGCCGCGCCATCTGCCCGTAGCTCCAGGTCTCGCCCCAGCGAATCAAAGCCAGCGTATGCCAGCACTGCAACTGGAACGGCGTGCCGTGCGGCGCCAGCGGCAGATCGAATTCCTGGCGAATGCCGTCGAAGTACTCGCTCAACTGCTTGCGCGTTTCCAGCAGAACGCCGTTGTCGCCTTCGCGCCAGTCGCCGTCCATCGCCACCGGATGCCACGGCGCCTGGAATTCGATCAGGCGCAATCCGTCCTCGCCGCTGGCCAGCAGCAGCCGGCCGACCGGGCTGTCGATGTGCTGGAACGTGACCGCACCGCCCTTGAGGCGGATGTGCTTGCTCATGCGGCTTTCCTCGATTTCTTCGCCGCGCTCGCGCCGGCTGGCGCGTCGCCCGGCTTGGCGGCTTTGGCGATAGGCACCGGCATGCTGTCGCGCCAGACCTGGATCACTCCGTAGGCGCGCCACGGCCGCCACGCTTCGGCGCGCGCGTTGAGCGCCTTCGCGCTCATGCGCACGCCGTCCTCGGGCATGGCCTTTTGCAGCACCAGATCGTCGGCCGGGAAGGCATCGGGATGGCCGAGCGCGCGCAGGGCGACGTAATGCGCGGTCCATGGGCCGATGCCGGGCAAGGCCACCCAACGCGCGACGAAATCGTCGAGCGTGCGTTCGGCGCGGAAATCCACCCGCCCCTCGAGCAGGGCGCGCGCGACCGTGCGCACGGTGTCGGCGCGCGCGCGGGTCAGGCCGACTTCGGCCAGATCCGCATCGGCCAGCGCTTCGGGAGTTGGGAACAGATGCTCCAGTCCGGGCCCGAACGGCTTCGGCAAGGCCTGGCCGAAACGCTGCGCCACGCGCGCGGCCAAGGTGCGCGCGGCGGCGACGCTGACCTGCTGGCCGAGGATCGCCCGCACCGAAATCTCGAAGCCGTCCCAACCGCTGGGCAAACGCAATCCGGGACGTTTCGCGAACAAGGCCTTCAGGCGCGGATCGACCGACAGGGCCGTGGCGATCGCGTTCGGATCGGCGTCCAGGTCGAACATGCGGCGCAGGCGATTGATGATTTCCAGCAGACGCGCCGGCGCCGGGCCGTGCAGTTCCAGTTTCAGCGCGTGCGGGTGGTCGTCGGCGGCTTTGCGCTTGTCGCTGGGCCACGCGCTCACGCGCAGCCAGCCTGGCGATTCGATCGGGCCGATGACGCGGCTGTAGCTATGTTCGTCGACGACTTCAACGCCGGGCAGGGCGCGCCCGCGCAGGAAATCCAGCATCGCGGTGAAATCGTACGGCGGGCGATAACCCAGGCGCAGCACCAGACTGTCGCCGTCGCCGTTCGGGGTTTCGTTCGGGCGCCGGCGCAGATCGCGCGGCGCCATGCGGTAGGCCTCGCGGAAGGTCGTGTTGAAGCGGCGCAGGCTGCCGAAACCGGCGGCCATCGCGACTTCGGTGATCGGCAAGCGGGTTTCGGTCAACAATTGCTTGGCGAACAACAGCCGGCGCGTGCCGTGCACGCCGATCGGCGGAGCGCCCAGGCGTTCGACGAACAAACGCCGCAACTGGCGTTCGCCCAGGCCGACGCGCTCGGCCAGCGCCGCCAGCGGTTGCTCGGCGAGCAGGCCTTCGTCGATGAGTTTCAAGGCGCGCGCGACCGCGGCATCGCCGCGGCGCCATGCGCCTTCGGCCGGGGACAGCTCCGGGCGGCAACGCAGGCAGGGGCGGAAACCGGCGGCTTCGGCCGCGGCGGCGTGGCCGAAATACTTGACGTTCTCGCGCTTGGCCGCGGGAGCGGGGCAGACCGGCCGGCAATAGATGCCGGTGCTGGTCACGGCGGTGAAGAACAGACCGTCGAAACGCGGATCGCGGCTGATGCGGGCTTGTTCGCAAACCCGCCAGTGCGGCAGCGAGGCGTCCGGTGCGGGAGTGGCGATGGCGTCCATGGGCTTAGGCTAGCACCGGTGGCGGGTTCGGACTCGCCGGATTCGGACATCAATACTGGATGGGATTTATCGAGGGTCAAGCGAGTGGATCGGCGCTTTTGTAGGAGGGACTTCAGCCCCGATGCCTTTCGTTCCGTTCGCGGTGATCTGAGACAAAGGCATCGGGACTGAAGCCCCTCCCACAAGAGGCCTCCCACAAAAAAACCTTCGACAAGAGCAGAGGACTCCCACAGGAGGAGGCCTCGGCATCTCTGGCAACAGCTGGTTGCTTATTGGCAAGCCGGCAGCGGCGTACCGTCGCTCCAGGCGTTGCGCAGCCACTTGATGCCTTCGCGGCCGTTGTACGGCACGGTCGGCGAATGGCTGGCCGGATCGTTCTGGCCGAGATAGCACGCGCTGCCCCATTGCGAATCGCGCACGAAGCGGGTGTCGCTGACTTCGATCACCACGCCCGAGCCCAGGCCGGAGTCGTACGGCGCCAAGGTGTAGCCGCCGCCGGCGAGCCGGCTTTCGCGAATGGTCAGCGTCGATCCGGCGCCCGGGCGATCGGCCCAGAAAATCGCCGCGTTGCCATAACCGGAGGAATTGACCGGACGCGCGTCGATATCGCTGTGGATGACGCTGAGGTGGCCGACTTGCCCCGGCGAATAGAACTGCAGCGCGTCGAGATGATCGTCGGGATAGAAACAGGTGTTGTGAATCAGGCTGTCCTGGATCACCACCGGTTCGCCGCCGCCGGCGATCAGCATGTCGTCGCCGTTGTGATGCAGATGCGCGCGGATCAGCGTGTAGCCGTTGTCGCCGTTGATCAGGCGGCGGCCGCCGTTGTTGACCGCGGGGCAGCGGTCCGGGCCGAGATCCACGTCCTTCAGCACCAGGTTGCGATGGGTCCGATGATCGACGAAGCCTTTGATGCGGCTGTTGCTGACGGTGACGTTGTTATGGCGGATGACCAGATCGCCGGTAATCAGCAAGGCATTGATGATCTGCCCATCGCGGCTGGTGCTGTAGTCGCCGGCGATGGTAGTCAGGCTTTGCCCGGCTGGAACGCCGGTGCAGGCCTCGTTCGGGAACGCTGGGAACGGCGGGCAGGCGCGCGCGCTGCCCAGCGGCGGCGTGGTCGCGCTGACCGGTTCGGAACGCGCCGATTCGTTGCCGGCCGTATCGAGCGCGCTGATCCGATAGGTGTAGTTCGTCTCCGGCTGCGCGGTGTCGTGGACGTAGCCGGTGAGCTCGGTTTCGGTCAACGCGAGCGGATTGCCGTCGATATAGACGCGGTAACGCACCGCGCTGGTGTCGTCGCTGCTGGCGTTCCAGTGCAGGCCGACGGTGTTGGCGTCGGACACGGTCGCCGACATGCCGGTCGGCACGCTCGGCGGGGTGGTGTCGCCGCTCAGCGGCGCGAATTCGACATCGACCCAGTAATTGGCCGAGCGCCAGGTCGAGTCCGGAAATCCGCTCTGCGCGGCGTAGCGGTAGTTGCCGTTGCCGCCGTCGCTGCCGTCGCGCAGGGCGCGCAGCGGGCCGTTGGCGTAGTCGGCCGCGGAGAAGTAATCCAGATCCGCCGAATAGCGGCCGTTGGGCGCGTAGTAGGACACGATGTAGGTAGTGTCGGCGGCGATGCGCACCGGCGCGGCGAAGGCGACGCGCTGCCAGCCCGATTCGGTTTCGTTCGCGAACTGCGCGCGCGCCAGCAAGGTTCCGTCCGCGCTCCACAGATTGCCGAGGTGGACGCCGGTGTTGGCGGCCGACTTGTAGAAACGCACGCCCTTGATCCAGCCCGGCTGGGTGCTGCGGAAACGCAGACCCAGCTCGACGCCTTCAGGATCGGTCGAATCCACCAGCGTCGGCAGTGCGCTGTCGTTCCACAGGCTTTGATTGCCGGCCTGGAATGCGCGCACTTCACGGATGTTGGTCCAGTACGAACTGTTATGGGTGCAATGCAGCTTGCCGGTCACGCGCACCGCGCGCACCTCGCGCGGCGCGCCGCGGAAGCTGTAGACCACGCCGGCGGTTTGCGAAGAATCGTAGGCGTATTGCGGTTCCACCGCCCAGCCGCTGTCGCGCCAGTCGCCGCGCACGCTGTTGGAGAACTGCAGGCTGAGCCCGTCGCAGAACGCGCCGTCGCCGCTGCTGTTCCAACTGCCATGGACGATCTCGACCCGGTCGATGGTGCGCGGCCCGTCGCTCCACACCACGCCGGCGGCTTCGTAGTTGTTGCTCGGCTCGGCCTGGCCGCCGCTGAGATCGACATCGACCGCGTCGTCGCCGTCGTTGAGCAGCGGCTCGGCGACGCGCACGCTGGTCGGCTCGGTTTCGCTGCGGCCGTCGGCGCCGGGCGTGAAGCCGTGGGCCCAGCGATAGGCAGTGCCAACCGGAGCGACGTTCTGCGCGAACGCCGCGGAAGAAAACGCAAATACGGCCACGATCGCGATCGACCGCAGGTAACGCGAACGAGCTGAACGACCCGCGCGGACACGCGCAGGACTAAGGCCTGGTTCGGTATGCATGGTTGGGTCCGGTGCGTGGAAGTGCGCGAGTGCGCGGGCGCGCCCAAGGAACGGCGAACCGTTCCTTGGGCGGTGTTGCGGGGAGGAGGTCCCTGGATTCCCGGAGCTAAGCTAGCGTCAGTGATCGGCGAAAAAGCACGGCCGGCGTCACCAAAATCCAGATCGATGACAAACGTCAGGGCCGGACCCTGTCATCGGCGCGTTCGCGCATGACAAATTGCAGGGATCGGGCATTGACGCGGGCGAAGTTGTCATCGCCGGCATGTGACTCGGCGCACCGCGCAAGCGGCATCGGCGTCGGGCTTTGCGCGAACCACGCCGATTGCGGACCGATCCGGACCGGGCCGATCGCGGCCCGCGCCGACGGAGCGGACTCAGGGCGCGGCGGTGTCGCGCAGCGCCGGCAACAGCGGCGTGATGTCGCCGTCGTTCTTCGCCGGCTTGATGCCGATCAGTCGCGCCAGCAGCGGATACACATCGACATTATCGAACGGCGCCACGGTCGCGCCGCGTTTGAACGCCGGGCCGCGCGCGACGAAGATCGCGCGCATCGAAGCCAGCGCCGGGTCGTAGCCGTGCGAGCCGCGGGTTTCGTCCTTGCGCGCGGTCTTGAGTTTTTCCGCCTCGATCGCGTCCCAGCCTTCGTGCATCTGGCAGACGATCGGCGGCACCCGCGGATGGGTGCCGTAGCGCCAGCGCGCCGGCAGTTCGCTCTTGCGCCAGCAGTCGTAGGTGTCGTGCGCGCCCAGCAGGCGTTTTTCGACGTCGGCTTCGTGTCCAGGATTGGGCGCGATGCCGATCGACTGGCCGACCGAGGTCACCACCGCCTGTTTCACCGTGACCATGTCTTCCACGGCGATGCGGTGGCCGGGCGCGACTTCGGCCATGCCGTGATCGGAGACCACGATCAGATTGACCTGTTCGAGTTGGCCGCGCGCGGCCAGGCCGTCGAGCAGGCGGCCGATCGCCGCGTCGATGCGTTGCAGCGCCACCCGCACTTCGGCCGAGTCAGGGCCGTGGTCGTGGCCTTCGTGATCGAGCGCGTCGAAGTACAAGGTGGCCACGTGCGGGCGCGTGCCGGCGGCCGGTTCGCCCAGCCAGCCCAGTACTTCGTCCACGCGCGCGTTTTCGTCGATCTTGGCGTCGAACAGGCGCCAGCGATTGGGGCGCAGGCCGTGGATCGGCGCTTCGCTGCCGGGCCAGAACAAGGTGGCGCTGCGCAGGCCGGCTTTTTGCGCGCCGATCCAGATCGGCTCGCCGCCGTTCCACCAGCGCGTGTCGCCGACGGCGTCGCGGTCGGCGACCTTGAACTTGCCGATGGCGGCGTCGCTCATGCTGTTGTGGATCACGCCGTGATGGTCCGGGCGCAGGCCGGTGACCAGGGTGTAGTGATTGGGGAAGGTCAGCGACGGATACGAGGGCGACATCCACTGCGCGCGCACGCCGTCGCGGGCCATCCGTTCCAGGTTCGGGGTCAGGCCCAGCTCGAAATAGCTGGCGCGAAAACCGTCGATGGAAATCAGCAGCACGGGTGTGTCGGCCGGCGGCGGTTCGCGGCGGGGCGAGGCGGCGCAGGCGCTGAGGAGGAAGACGAAGGCGAGCAGGGCGGCGCGGGCCGCGGAGAAGGTCGAACGCATCAGAGCATAGTAATGGCATGCGGTTGCCGGCCGATGTCAGCCGTCGCCGATCCCGCCCGCGCGGCGAGCCGCCAAGGTCGGCACGGCCATGACTTCAGTCGCTGGCGCCGCGCCCGCGCGCGGGGCGATAGTGAGGCCGCCTGTCATCGCGAGTTCCGCCATGCGCCCGATCGCCGCCGCCGTGTGTTTGTCCGTGTCGTTGCTGGCAGGGGTTCCGGCGCAGGCCGCATTCGCGGGCGAACCCGTTGTTGCGGGCCAGGCCGATCCGAAGCGGGCCGATACGCAGTTCGGCGAGGCCAGGCCCGCGGACACGAAACCCGCCGAACCGAAGCCAGCCGAACCGAAGCCGGCCGAACCGAAGCCAGCCGAACCGAAGCCGGCCGAACCGAAGCCGGCCGATTCGAAGCCCGCCGAACTCAGCGCCGAGGAATGCGAGGTCTGGGCGCGCGAGCTGAGCTTCGCCCGCTCGATCGCCGAGCACGACGCCAAGGCCTTCGCCGCGCATCTGCATCCGCAGGCGGCGTTCGGCGCCGGCCGCCCGCAGCCCAGCCGCGGGCGCGACAAGATCGCCGCGGAATGGGCCGGGCTGATCGAAGGCAAGCAGCTGCGTCTGCGCTGGTATCCGGTGCGGGTCACCATCGGCGGCGTCGGCGATGTCGCCTGGTCCACCGGGCCGGCGCTGTACCAGCGGCTCGATCCGGGCGCGCAGCCGCGTTATCTGATCGGCGCCTACCAATCGGTCTGGCATCGCGACGCCGACGGCGTATGGCGGATCCTGTTCGACGACGGCCTGACCCCGCGTCCGGCCACCGAGGCGGAGGCGATGGCGTTCGAACACGGCCGCCGCGAGGCCTGCCCGCGACGCTGACGACTGCCTAAACGGCCGGTGCCGCGCAAGCGCCGCGGCGGTGCCGGAGGCGTAGGCTGGATCGGTCCAATCGCGTTCCTGATGTCAGGAGGTGTCCCATGAAACGTCTATTGCTCGCCGCCGCGCTGAGCCTGAGCGCGTTCGCGGCCTTCGCGCAGACCGCCGCGGTCGATGCGCGCGTGCAGGCCGGAGCCAACGCCACGGCGCTGGATTCGGTCGATGCGCAGGTGCAGACCCAGGTGCAGGTGCAGGCCGACTCGAAGCCCGCCGCCGCGACGAAAAACCGCTACGACCCCAATTGCGTGAGCCAGACCGGCACGCGCCTGCAGCCGCGCCATCGCAGCAACTGCATCGCCAATGGCCGCAGCTACACCCGCGAAGACCTGGACCGCACCGGTCAGGTCGACGTCGGCGAGGCGCTGCGCAAACTCGATCCGCGCCTGTACTGAGCGCGCAAGCATCGGTTCCGGTCCGGACCTGGTTCGGACCGTCCTCACGCCCGGCCTTGTGCCGGGCGTTTTTTATCCGCGGCAGTCCGCTTTGCGTCTCGTGCGCGCGTTGCAGGACATCGCCGTCATTCGGACGGTTTTTCGAAATCCGCCAACTTGGCGGCATCGACTTCCAGCAGCCGGTCCAGACGCAGCGTTTCGCCGGAGGCGGTGGTGAGGTATTCCGCGCCTTGCTTCGCGAACACATCGGCGATCACCGCGTCGCGGCGCTGCACGACGCCGTGTTCGTCGAGGAAGCTGATCCGCGCGGGCTTGCGCGTGGTCGCGAGGTCTTCGAGCAGATCGTGGAACTCGCAGTTGATCGGCTGGTAGTCGCTTCGGTCGGAGGTCATGGCGGGGCCATCGGTCGGGGGCACGGCTCGCCGCAGCGGCGTGCGCGTTGAACGAAGGCGATCGCGTTCGCGCTCACGTGCGCAACGTCGTCTTCGCAAGACAAAGGCGTCGCCGCCCAGGCCGCGCATTCGCGCGCGGCCCGGCGTCGCCGGTCATTGCCGCTTGGGCAGCTTCCAGTCCGGACGGATGAAGTGGCAGGTGTAGCCGGAGGGGTAGCGCTCCAGATAATCCTGATGCTCCGGCTCGGCCTCCCAGAACGGCCCGGCCGCCTCGATCTGCGTCACCGCCTTGCCCGGCCACAAGCCGGAGGCATCGACATCGGCCAGCGTGTCCTGTGCGACCGCTTTTTGCTCGTCGTCGGCATAGAAGATGGCCGAGCGGTAGCTGGTGCCGATGTCGTTGCCCTGGCGGTTGGCGGTGGTGGGGTCGTGAATCTGGAAGAAGAATTCCAGGATCTGCCGATAGCTGATCCGGGCGGGATCGAACACGATCTCGATCGCCTCGGCATGCGAGCCGTGATTGCGATAAGTGGCGTTGGCGACGTCGCCGCCGGTGTAGCCCACGCGGGTGGATACCACGCCGGGCATGCGCCGGATCAGGTCCTGCATGCCCCAGAAGCAGCCGCCGGCCAGGATCGCGGTTTGGGTTTGTGTCGTCATGATCGATTCTCCACAGCAGCCTGGATGGTGCGCGATGGCGGCCGGCCCGTCGAGCCGGTCACCGGGTTTTCATTCATCGGCCTTGCGCGCGCCGCCCGCGAAGCGTGTCATGGCGTGACGAGGTTGACCGCGACATCGATCGCCGCGCGTGGCCTTCGAGTATGGGCAGATTTCATGCGCGGCATGGGCGATGCGCTCGGCGATGTCGGGCGCCAGTGCGGGCATGCGGGTTTAAGCGGGCTGCAGCCACCATCGGGGCCGGTTACAGGCGCACCGCGGCGCTCCAGGCAGGCTCGTTCCGTCGCACGGGCGGAACAATAAAGCGTAAACGATTCAGTCGCATGCGCAGTATAGGCGAATCCTCGACCCCGATCCGGCGCTTACTCACAGGACGCAGACGAAATCGAAGCCCGATGAGCGAAGTGCGAGGTTGCCGCACGAGTCCGGATCTCATTCACGCGCAGCGCCCGCCGGCGCTCAGCTTGCGATGCCGTCGAGCAAACGCCGCAGCGAGTCTTTATAGAAACGGCGGAACTCGCTTTCGCCGTAACTGAAGCGGCCGGCGCGGTACAGCACGATCAATCCGTGGGTATGCGCCCATAACGTCATCGCGATGTCCCAGGCATCGCCCGCGCGCAGGCGACCGGCCTGCTGCGCTTCGATCACCACGTCGGCGACCACGTTCAAGGTCGGCGAGCGGCGCGCGCGGAAATCTTCCGGAAAGCGCCGCGCGCGTTCGCGCGGCATCGAGAAGGCGTGATCGAACAGATGCGGATGGGCCAGCGCGTAGTCCAGATAGATCTGCTGGATCGCCAGCAGCCGCGCGATCACGTCGCCGCCCTCGTTGCGCGCGCTCCAGTGATGGGAAATCTCCTGGAAGCTGTCGTCGCTGATGCGTTGCAGCAGCGCTTCGCGATTGGGGAAGTGGCGGTAGATCGCCATCGGCGTCAGCCCGATGCTGTCGGCGATGCGGCGCATGCTCACCGCCTGCGCGCCGCCGCGCTCGAACAAGGCGCGGGCGGCGCGCACGATGCGGTCGGCGGTGGCGGGCGCAGTCATGTATACAGCGTATACATTTTGCCGCCGCCGCGGCAAATTCGGGCGCAAACGCCGCATTGTCCGACCGCCCGGGCCGGTTGTGCGCTGGCGGGCGCTGGAAGCGCGGCGCGATAATTTGCGTCTCTCACGAACACCGGAGCCGCCGTGTCCGCCACCGATCGCAACGATCCCTCCCGCGTCATCCGCGCCCCGCGCGGCAGCGAAAAGAGCTGCAAGTCCTGGCTCAGCGAAGCCGCGTTCCGCATGATCCAGAACAATCTGGACCCGGACGTGGCGGAAAACCCGGCCGAACTGGTGGTTTACGGCGGCATCGGTCGCGCCGCGCGCGACTGGGCCTCGTTCGACGCCATCCTCAAGTCGCTGCGCGAACTGGAAGACAACGAGACCTTGCTGATCCAGTCGGGCAAGCCGGTCGGCGTATTCCCCACCCACGCCGACGCGCCGCGGGTGTTGCTGGCGAACTCCAACCTGGTCCCGCACTGGGCCACCTGGGAGCACTTCAACGAGCTCGATAAGAAGGGCCTGATGATGTACGGCCAGATGACCGCCGGCAGCTGGATCTACATCGGCTCGCAAGGCATCGTCCAGGGCACGTACGAAACCTTCGTCGAGATGGGCCGCCAGCACTACGGCGGCAGCCTGAGCGGCAAGTGGATTCTCACCGCCGGCCTGGGCGGCATGGGCGGCGCGCAGCCGCTGGCGGCGTCGCTGGCCGGCGCGTGCTCGCTCAACATCGAATGCAAGCAGAGCAGCATCGACATGCGCCTGCGCACGCGTTACGTCGATGAGCAGGCCAGCGATCTGGACGACGCGCTGGCGCGTATCGCCAAGTACACCGCCGCCGGCGAAGCCAAGTCGATCGCGCTGCTGGGCAACGCCGCCGAAGTGCTGCCGGAACTGGTGCGCCGCGGCGTGCGTCCGGACGCGGTTACCGACCAGACCAGTGCGCACGATCCGGTGCACGGCTATCTGCCGATCGGCTGGACCGTGGAGCGCTGGCTGGCCGAGCAGAAGAACGATCCGCAAGGCGTGCGCGATGCGGCCAAGAAATCCATGCGCGTGCATGTCGAGGCGATGCTGGCGTTCCAGCAGCAGGGCATCCCGACCTTCGACTACGGCAACAACATCCGCCAGATGGCGCAGGACGAAGGCTGCAAGAACGCCTTCGATTTCCCCGGCTTCGTGCCGGCCTACGTGCGTCCGCTGTTCTGCCGCGGCGTCGGCCCGTTCCGCTGGGTCGCGCTCAGCGGCGATCCGGAAGACATCTACAAGACCGACGCCAAGGTCAAGGAAATCATCGCCGACGATGCGCATCTGCATCGCTGGCTGGACATGGCCAAGGAGCGCATCAGCTTCCAGGGTTTGCCCGCGCGCATCTGCTGGGTCGGCCTGGGCCTGCGCCACAAGCTCGGACTGGCCTTCAACGAAATGGTGCGCAACGGCGAGTTGAAGGCGCCGATCGTGATCGGCCGCGATCACCTCGACAGCGGCTCGGTCGCCTCGCCCAACCGCGAAACCGAAGCGATGAAGGACGGCAGCGATGCGGTCAGCGACTGGCCGCTGCTCAACGCCATGCTCAACGTCGCCGGCGGCGCGACCTGGGTGTCGCTGCACCACGGCGGCGGCGTCGGCATGGGCTATTCGCAGCATTCCGGCGTGGTCATCGTCTGCGACGGCAGCGAGGAAGCCGACAAGCGCATCGCGCGGGTGCTGTGGAACGATCCCGGCACGGGCGTGATGCGGCATGCCGATGCGGGTTACGAGATCGCGCAGCAGTGCGCGAAAGAGCAGGGGCTGAAGTTGCCGATGCTCTGAAGCAGTCGCGGCTCGCGCTGCGCCGCAGGCGGGTCGTGCGATTCATATCCGCGACTAGTGAAGCTAGCTCCCTCTCCCTCTCCCTCTCCCGCTTGCCACCCAAGGTGACTTCCTTCGGGGCGCGGGAGAGGGCTGGGGTGAGGGTGTGAGCGCCGTAGGCGCGAATGCTCTTGCTTGGAGTTCCACGACTGCTCGGGCCCTCACCCCAACCCCTCTCCCGCGCCCCGAAGGAAGTCACCTTGGGTGGCGAGCGGGAGAGGGGCTGAATCGGCGGCCCCGGCGTTCGTTCAGTCGCGCGCGATTCCGACCCGATCGATCAATCCGGAATCGTCGGCTTGACCAACCGGTCCAGCAGCGCCAGCGAATCCTGCCAGCCCAGATAGCACTGCTCGGTAGGGATCACCTCGGGAATACCTTCCTGGACCACCTGCACCTCGGTGCCGCACGACACCTCGCGAAAGGTGATCGTGGTGATCATGGTGCCGGGCAGATTGGGATCGTCGAAGCGATCGTCGTGGACGATGCGCTGGTTCGGCACCAGTTCCAGATAGGTGCCGCCGAAGCTGTGGCCGTTGCCGGTGCTGAAATTGGTGAACGTCATCCGGTAGCGGCCGCCGACCCGCGCGTCCAGTTCGTGCACGGTGCAGGTGAAACCGTCCGGCGGCAGCCATTTGGACAGCGCGGCGGCATCGAGGAAGGCGCGGTAGACGCGCTCGGGCGGGGCGGACAGGACGCGGTGCAGGCGGACGGTGCCGGTGGTCATGGGTAATCTCCGTAGCGAGGTGAAGTCCTCACTGTCTGTGACGAACGGAAGGGACGCGAATCGACAGCCTTCCGTGAATACATTCTCGCAACAGTTTCCGCGATCGGTTCCTGCCAGGGTAGGCGGCGCGATGCCCGCGGCGGCGCGACGCGGCGGATGTCGATCCGCAGTCCGGTGATTCGTCTTACGAATATCACTGGTGAATCGGGCCGCCGGCCCGGATCATGCACCGGTGCGACCCAGACGGAGCATGCGATGAGCAACCAGCCCACGGCCACCCATGACGTGCCCCCGCACTCGCTGTGGAGCGACCTGCGCGACGCCATCCGCGGCACCGACGCCGACTACACCAAGATCCCGCTGCGGCGCGCGGTGTTCCTGCTGGCGGTGCCGATGGTGCTGGAGCTGGTGCTGGAATCTACCTTCGCCGTGGTCGATATCTTCTTCGTCGCCAAGCTGGGACCGTCGGCGGTGGCGACGGTCGGCCTGACCGAAAGTTATCTGTTCCTTCTGTACGCGATGGCCATGGGCCTGGCGATGGCGGTGACCGCGGTGGTGGCGCGGCGCGTGGGCGAGGGCAAGCGCGAGGATGCGGCGATCACCGCGGTGCAGGCGATCTTCATCGCCCTGCTGGTGGCGGTGCTGCCGGCCCTGGCCGGCATCTTCTATGCGCAGGATCTGCTGCGGTTGATGGGCGCCGATGCCTGGAGCATCGAGCACGGCTATCGCTACACGCAATGGATGCTCGGCGGCAACGCGGTGATCATGCTGTTGTTCGTGATCAACGCGATCTTCCGTGGCGCCGGCGATGCGGCCATCGCGATGCGGGTGCTGTGGCTGTCCAACGGCCTGAACATCCTGCTGTGCCCATTGCTGATCTTCGGCCTCGGGCCGGTGCCGGCGCTGGGCATCGAGGGCGCGGCCATCGCCACCAACATCGGCCGCGGCATCGGCGTGGCGTTCCAGCTGTGGGTGTTGTTTCACGGCGGCAAGCACATCCGGGTGAGGCTGGCGCAGTTCGTCTGGCGCGGGGCGATGCTATGGAACATCGTGCGCACCTCGCTCGGCGGCGTCGGCCAGATGATCGTGGCGATGACCTCGTGGATTTTCCTGATGCGCATCCTGGCCAGCATCGGCAGCGAAGCCGTGGCCGGCGCCACCATCGCCATCCGCATCATGATGTTCACGATGATGCCGGCCTGGGGCATGTCCAACGCCGCCGCCACCCTGGTCGGGCAGAACCTCGGCGCCGGCCATCCCGAGCGCGCCGAGGCCTCGGTGTGGCGCATCGGCTGGTACAACATGGCCTATCTGGTCGTGGTGTCGGTGCTGTTCTTCGCCTTTCCGCATCAACTGGTGGCGTTCTTTACCGACGATGCGAAAGTGGTCGCGATCGGCGGGCAGTGGCTGCGCATCCTGTCGTACTCGTTCTTCATCTACGGCTGGTGGATGGTGGCGGTGCAGGCCTTCAACGGCGCCGGCGACACGATGACGCCGACCAAGATCAATGTGGTGTTCTTCTGGCTGATCCAGATTCCGCTGTCCTATGTGCTGGCCATCACCTTGGACTGGCAGCACTCGGGCGTGTTCTGGGGCGTGTTCGTGTCCGAGACGTCCGTGGGCGTGTTCACGCTGTGGCTGTTCACGCGCGGGCGCTGGAAGTCGGCACAGGTGTAGCCCATGTACCGACGCGCCGGGTCACTCCGGCGCGCTGTCCGGCGGCGGTGACCATTCCACTTCGAGCTGGCGGAACTGGCCGGGGAACAACTCGCCCGGCATCGAGGCGATTCGAAACTCTCCGTGCCGCAAGATCGCCTGTGCGCTGAGCCGGTCGATGCCTGTATCGATCAGCGCTTCCAGTTCGGTATAGCGCGGGTCGTAATGGCCGTACTTGGGATGCGATTCGGGACTCTGCCGGCCGGCCTTGGCTTCGGCCTCCCAGCGCTGCCAGATCGCCCAGTGCTCGCGCGCCCAGGCGAAGGTTTCCGCATCGAGCGGGGTCAGGGTGAAGACCTCGGCGTACTCCAGGTGCTCCGGATCGAAGGCGCAGGCGAAGTAATGCGGCCGGCCGGCGTGATCGGCGATGCCGGCGCGGGGGCCGTCGTCGTAGTCCCAGGTCATGTGGATGGGTTCGTAGGCCATGAGCTCGAAGGTCGGCAGAGGGGATCAGGCGACCGGGCCGGAATGCCCGATCGCGACGGCGAATGCCACCAGTATCCAAAAACCGATGCCGACCACCAAGCACAGATCGTCGTTGGGCGGCTTGCGCCGATAGAACGGCCACAGCACCGCGCGGCCGGTGCCGTACATCAACCGCTCGACGATCAGCTCGAACGCCATGCGCGCGACGAATCGCACCGCGGCGCCGGCCAGTTCCACAAAGGCATCCAATGCCATCTTGCCTCCTGTATTCAAAACTCGCGGCGCGAGCGGCCGTGAATCCACAGATGTTCCCGCGGAATCAGCGATCGGTCCACACCGCCAGCTCATAGCCGCTGGGATCGGTGAAATGAAAGCGCCGCCCGCCCGGGAATTCGAGCTGGGCGGTGATCGCGCCGCCGGCGGCTTCGACGCGGCGCTGCGCGTCGGCCAGATCGTCGGCGTAGATCACCACCAGCGCGCCGCCCGGGCGCGGAGCGCTCTGGCGGTGGAAGCCGCCCTTCATGCCGCCGTCGTTGAATTCGCAGTAGTCCGGGCCGTAATCGGTGAAGGCCCAGCCGAACGCGGCGCCGTAGAAGGCCTTGGTCGCGGCGATGTCGGCGACGGCGAATTCGAGGTAGTCCAGGCGCAGGTTGCGGTCGGAAGCGGTCATGCGGGAATCCTTGAGCGGATGCGGAATGCCGGGATCGGAACGGATACGGTCAGCGCCGCAGCCGGCGGGATCGGGATCGCCGCCGGCGGACGCGAGCGCGGGCCGAAGCGAACACGCCGGCGATGATAGCGACGCGCGCGAACGAAAAGGGCCGCCGTCGCCGGCAGCCCTTTCGCGCATCGCTACCCGCGGCGATGGATTACTTCGACAACTCCAGCGCCAGCGAAGACACCCAGCCCTTGTTGCCGAGTTCATCCTCGACTTCCCACATGGCGCCCTGCTTGTTGCCGGTGGGGTAGAGCATCATGCCCGGGTCGAGCGGACGCACCACCTTGCCGGCGCCGTTGGAATTGGCGAACAGGCGCGCGGTCTTGACCACGGTGACCGCCTGTTGCGAATTCGACGCCGACGGGTTGTCCGACAGGCCGCCGAGTTGGCCGACCAGATCGGTGTAGGCCTGCAGATAGGCCATCGTGATGACCTGGCCGACTTCGGTGTTGGCGTAACCCGACACGCCCGCGCTGCCCAGGCCGCTGCTGCCCCACAACGCGCCGCTGCCGCCGAAGCCGATGTCGGTCTTCTTGGCGCTGCCTTCGGCCATCGCGACCTGCTCGGAGGAGCGCACGTCGGTCACGGTCAGCACGACGTCGGCGGTCTTCTTGTTGAAGTTGAGATTGCCGGCGACCTGGCCGGCCTTGCCGCCGATCAGACCGCCGAGCAGGCCGCCGATCGCGTTGCCGCCGGCGTTGCTGTTCTTGGAGATCAGGTCGGGCACCAGCACGTAGTCGGCGGCGCGGATCTGGCCCTTGCCGATGTTCGACTTGTTGCGCAGCTGGCCGCCAGAGGACAGTTCGCGTTCGCGCATCGCCATGTCCATGCCGGCGCCGCGGTCGACCAGGGTGAAGCAGCGCGACTTCTGCACGAACACCTTGATCAGCTTGCTCGGCGCGGGCAGTTGCTGGCCGCTCCACCAGTTCACGGAGTCTTCCGGCTCGATCACCGAGATCGCGCCCAGATTCTTGGAGCAGGTCGGGATCTGGGTCATCTTCTCGGCGCGCAGGTCTTGAGCGCTCTTGCGCTGGGCCCAGCTCGGCGCGGCGCTCAGCGCCAGCCCTAAACCGATCATGCAGGCCGTGGCCTGAATTCCCCTAATTGCGGTCTTCATCGTCAGTTCGTTCCTTCAAACAGCTTTCCTGAAAGCCGCGGCCGTTGCGGGCGCGGCGCCTGTCGGAGTCCGTCGTCTACTGCGGCCTCGCTGCACAGGACAGCGGGAGGTCGGCCGAAGCTCCCCAGACGGATTCAGGCCGGTTGCGCTGGCCTGAGAGTGGACTCACTGCGCAATAATAACGTGATAGAAGTCATTTTAAGGACGCCTGCTGGCATTACAGACCGACGGCGGCGGTCCCGGCGCGGTCGCCGGCGCCGCCGAGGCCGATCCGGTCGCCGGCGCAGCACCTGCGACCGGCCTGCGCGATCCTGGCGATCCGCTCCAGCCCAGCCGACCGACGCTCATGCTCACCACCTTGGCCATCGCCAATTACCGTTCCCTGCGCGAGCTGGTCGTGCCGATGGCGCGGCTCAACCTGGTCACCGGCGCCAACGGCAGCGGCAAGTCCAACCTCTACCGGGCCCTGCGCCTGCTGGCGGAAACCGCGCAGGGCGGGGTAGTGCCGGCGCTGGCGCGCGAGGGCGGGCTGCAATCGACGCTATGGGCCGGGCCGGAGACGATCAGCGCGCGCATGAAGCGCGGCGAGGTGCCGATACAGGGCGGGCCGCGCAACGAACCGGTGGCCTTGCGCCTGGGTTTCGCCGGCGACGAGTACGGTTACGCGATCGATCTGGGCCTGCCGACGCCGAGCCAGTCGATGTTCGGTCACGATCCGCAGATCAAGCGCGAGGCGATCTGGAGCGGCCCGTTTCTGCGCAGTTCCAATCTGCTGGTGGACCGGCGCGGGGCGATGGCGCGGGTGCGCGACGGCCGTGGCTGGCGCGTCGCCGCCGAGCATCTGAGCTCGTTCGAGAGCCTGTTCGCGCAGCTCGCCGACCCGCGCGCGGCGCCGGAAGTGCTGAGCCTGCGCGAAACCATCCGCGGCTGGCGTTTCTACGATCATTTCCGCAGCGACGCGCAGGCGCCGGCGCGCCAGCCGCAGTTAGGCACGCGCACGCCGGTGTTGAGCCACGACGGCCGCGATCTGGCCGCGGCGTGGCAGACCATCGTCGAGATCGGCGACCCGCGCGCGCTGGCCGCGGCGGTGGACGACGCCTTCCCCGGCGCCCAGGTCGCGGTGGTCGGCGAAGGCGGGCGCTTCGCCCTGGAGTTTTCCCAGCACGGCTTGTTGCGGCCGTTATCGGCGGCGGAATTGTCCGACGGCACCTTGCGTTACTTGTTGTGGATCGCCGCCCTGCACACGCCGCGGCCGCCGCCGCTGATGGTGCTCAACGAACCGGAGACCAGCCTGCATCCGGACCTGTTGCCGGCGCTGGCGCGATTGATCGCGCACGCCTCCAGGCGCAGCCAGGTGTGGGTGGTGTCGCATGCCTCGCGGCTGATTTCGGCGTTGGAAGAGGAGCCGGAGTGCAACAGCGTGCATCTGCACAAGGAATTCAGTCAGACCGCGATTGTGGGGCAAGGGATGCTGGATGCGCCGGCGTGGTATTGGCCGGAGCGGTGAGTTGCACAACCGCGCCGCGACGAATCGCGACGTGCAGTTCCCCCCTTTGAAAAAGGGGGCTAGGGGGGATTTGCTGTTGCTCTTAATCGAGTGTTTTGAATCGCCGGCTGCGTGAAAAGCGAATCCCCCCTAACCCCCCTTTTTCAAAGGGGGGAACAGTTGCGTGGGAGTTGGGGGAGTGCTGTGATCGGGTGAGAGGCGTCGATTGCTCGCGCTACAAGCCTCATCGCATCGAGGCGACCGCGACGTGCAGTTCCCCCCTTTAAAAAAGGGGGGCAGGGGGGATTTGCTGTTGCTCTTAATCGAGTGTGTTGAATCGCCGGCTGCGTGAAAAGCGAATCCCCCTAACCCCCTTTTTCAAAGGGGGGGACAGTTGCGTGGGAGTTGGGGGGAGTGCTGTGATCGGGTGAGAGGCGTCGATTGCTCGCGCTACAAGCCTCATCGCATCGAGGCGACCGCGATCTTGCAGTTCCCCCCTTTTTCAAAGGGGGGAACAGTTGCGTAGGAGATTGAGGAGCGCTGCGATCGGGTAAGTGGCGTTGCGCTTGCCGCGGCTCAAGCCGCCTCGCGCAACCGCACCCCATCCAACCCCACCAGCGCCGGAATCCGCTCCACCAGCAGATCGATCGCCGCGCGCGTGCGCAGCGGCAGGTAGTGGGTGTGCGGCCAGATCGCGCTGATGCGGCTGCCGACGACGCGATCGGCATGCATGACCATCTGCAATTCGCCGCTGCGCAGGTAACGGCTCAGCAGCCAGCACGGCAGCATCGCCAGGCCGGCGCCGGCGATGGCGGCGTCGGCGATCGCCTGCAGATCGTCGAAGCGCAGCCGTGCCTGCACGTCGGGTTCGCGCACCTGGCCGTTGGCGTCGCGCAGGCGCCAGGACACGTTCTGGCCATGGCGGCCGTAGATCACCGCGTCGTGGCCGCGGAAATCGTCCACATCGCGCGGCAGCCCGCGCCGCGCCAGGTACTCGGGCGCGGCGCAGATGCCCAGGTTCTCTTCGGTGAGCCGGCGCGCGGCGAGAGTGGCGCTGTCGGGCAGGCGGCCGATGCGGATGCCCAGGTCGTAGCCTTCCTCGACCAGATCGACCACGCGGTCGTTGAACGACAGGTCGATGTCGAGCTTGGGATGGCGACGCGCCAGTTCCAGGATCACCGGCGCCACGCAGTGTCGGCCGAACAACACCGGCGCGCTGATCCGCAGCCGCCCGCTGGGCTCGCGCCGGCTGGTGTCGAGCGCGGCTTCGGCGGCGTCGAGTTCGGCCAGCGCTTTGACGCAGCGTTCGTAATAGGCCTGGCCGTCGTCGGTCAGGCTCTGCCGGCGCGTGCTGCGATGGAACAGGCGCGCGCCGAGTTGCTGTTCGAGCCGGGCGATGCGCTTGCCGATCGCCGAACGGGTCACACCCAGGCGGTCGGCGGCGACGGCGAAGCTGCCGGCTTCGGCGGACTGGACGAAGGCGACGATACCGAGCAGGCGATCATTCATGGCCATATTGGTTCCTTCAGCGCTACAAAGAGTGGATTGAATATAGCCACTAACGAATATCTGGCGACGATATCTTAGCGCCACTCGTCCGGGGCGGCACTACCCCTCAACCGCCCGGGCCCTGTCCTCATCGTTTGTCCAGGAGATTCCCATGAAGGCTTTTCGTATCCGCAGCGGCGCAGGCATCGGCACGCTGGCGTTGTCCGAGTCCCCGTCCGCGGCACTGGCGCCGGGCCAGGTGCGGGTGAAAGTGCGCGCGGTGTCGTTGAACTTCCGCGATCTGATGATCGCCGACGGCAGTTATCTGGCCGATTCCGAGAATCCGGTGATCCCGGGCTCCGACGCGGTCGGCGAAATCGTCGAAGTCGGCCCGGCGACCAGCCGCTGGCGCGTCGGCGACCGCGTCGCCACCAGCTTCTTCCCGTACTGGCACCACGGCGCGGCGACGCCGCACAACACCCGCGACGCGCTCGGCGCGGTCGCCGACGGCGTGCTGGCGGAGGAAATCGTGATCTCGGAGGATTCCGTGTTCGCCGTGCCCGAGCACCTGGACGACGCCCAGGCCGCGACCCTGTCCTGCGCCGGCGTGACCGCCTGGAATGCGCTGTTCGTGGAAGCCAAACTGCAGCCGGGTCAGAGCGTGCTGCTGCTGGGCACCGGCGGCGTGTCGATCTGGGGCCTGCAACTGGCCAAGGCTGCCGGCCTGGAAACCATCATCACCTCTTCCAGCGACGACAAGCTCGAACGCGCCAAGGCTCTGGGCGCCAGCGCGACCATCAACTACCGCACTCATCCGGAATGGCAGGACGAAGTGCGCAAGCTCAGCGGCGGCCGCGGCGTGGACGCGGTGCTGGAAGTCGGCGGCAAGGGCACCTTGCAGCGTTCGATCGACGCGGCGGCGATGAACGGCACCATCGCCATCATCGGCGGCGTCAGCGGTTTCGCCGGAGAGTTCAATCCGTTCTCGTTGATCACCGGCGCCAAGCGCCTGTCGGGCATCTTCGTCGGCAGCCGCGGCATGGGCGAGGATCTGTCGCGCTTCGTCGGCGTGAACAAGATCGCGCCGGTAGTGGATCGGGTGTTCGATTTCGAACAGACGCCCGCCGCGTACGAGTACCTCAAGAGCGGCGCGCACTTCGGCAAGGTGGTGATCCGGGTCGCGCGCTGAGGGTTCGGCGCCGGTGAGCGCGGACGGCCGTCGCGAGAGCGGCGGCCGGGCCGGTTCAGACGGGGCGCGACGGTCGTCGGCCAACGCCACGCGCGTCGGCGATCGCCGCGGTGGTTTCGGAGGCAGCCTGTCCGACGGCGCCGCCGCGCATCGCGTCGCGGCCGCCGTGCGACTTTCCGATGATGTCGCCGACCGCCGAGTCGTGCGATCTTGCCGCGATAATCTCCGCACCCGCACCGAGCCCGCCGCAATGAACGCCCCCCGCACCGTCGTCACCGATCTGCCCACCCGCATCCGCCGCGCCGAGCCGTCCGATGTCGGCGCCCTCGCGCTGACCGGCGCGGCCACGTTCCTGGAATCCTTCGCCGGGATTCTCGACGGACGCGACATCGTCGAGCACTGCCGTCTGCAGCACGCGCCGTCGGTGTACGCCGACTGGCTGGCCGACGACGCGGTCGCCGCGTGGCTGGCCGAAACCGTCTCGCCCCCGGCGCCGGTGGGCTATGCGGTGATCGCGCCGCCCAAGCTGCCCTTGGACGATCTGAGCGAGACCGACCTGGAACTCAAGCGCATCTATCTGCTGTCGCGATTCCACGGCGGCGGCGTCGGCCGCGAGCTGATGAACCACGCCATCGCCGAATCGCGCGCCCGCGGCGCGCGCCGCCTGCTGCTGGGCGTGTACTCGGGCAATGCGCGCGCGCTGGCGTTCTACGCGCGCAACGGCTTCGTCAAGGTCGGCGAGCGTCGTTTCCAGGTCGGCGGCAATATCTACGACGACGACGTGCTGGCCCTGGACCTGCGCGCGTGAGCGTAGCGGTCGCGCCGTTGCGCGCCGAGCGCCTGCAGGCCGCGCTGGCGTTCGACGCCAGCTTCCTGGTCGATTCGCGCCTGAGCCTGCATGCGGACGACGGCGCGATCGGTTTCGACATCGTGCCGGTGTCGCCTTACCGCAAGCGCTACGGCGATGCCATCGGCGTGGAGGAACTGCGCGAATACCTCGACGGCGAAGATTGCGCGGCGTTCGTCGCACTCGATGCCGACGCGGTGATCGGCCGGCTGCTGCTGTCGCGCAGTTGGAACGGCTACGCGCTGATCGACGATATCGCCGTGGATGCCGGTGCGCGCCGCGGCGGCGCCGGCTCGGCCCTGATCGATCGCGCCCTGGCCTGGGCGCGCGAGCAGGCCTTGCCCGGGGTGATGCTGGAAACGCAGGACAACAACGTCGCCGCGTGCCGCTTCTATCAGCGCAAAGGTTTCGTGCTGGGCGGGTTCGACCGCTTCCACTATGCGCATGACCCGGCGTTGGCACATGAAACTGCGCTCTTTTGGTATCAGTTAGTCACCTAAAGTCAGTACGAAAATATCGGTGAACTGATCGCGAACGCAATGCATGTGCTTGAGTTATGCATGACTTCGCCGTGATCCCTCCACAGCATTCGACAGCACGCTGATAGTGCGAATACCTGGTGCGCAAAATCACGATGAATTGACATCGATTTGTGCGCAATCCCGTTAGCTTGAAGGAAGGCGCGATAGCGATCGCGCCGTTCGACCACGGCTAAGGAGGGAGCCATGAGTATTTTGGTCGTCGATCGATGGATGGAATATCGGGGAACCGTTGTCCACAGCATCGATACAGGGGCACGACAGGCCTACGCCTATTTGAGTCCGAACATCATCGTTACCGCCGACGGTGCGCCCGATGCGTACCACCCGGACAATCTGGGCACCGGCCACATCCGCAAGACCCATTGGCCCGACGGCGACTGGCAGCGCGCGCTGGTGGCCGATCCGGACCATCCGCGGCGTCCGCTGCAACAGACCGGCGGACGCAACGCCGGCTACTTCGTCTCGATCACCGCCTTGAACGATCCGAGCCGATCGCGCACCGACCCGACGGCCTACGTCGATGCCGGCCGGATTCCGTATCTGGTGTTGCCGGCGCCGTTCCATGCCATCGACGGCAGCGGCGATCTGGGCGATTTCGTCGTCGCCTATCACCCGGTCACGCGCCGCTTCAGTTACGGGCTGATCGGCGACATCGGCGCCGACCGGCCTCTGGGCGAGATTTCCATGCGCATGGCCAGCGATCTGTCCGGCCACCGTGCCGAGGCCAAGAGCGGGCAGGGCGTGCCGTTCGGATCGATGCTGTGCCTGGTGTTTCCGAAATCGCGGATGACGCCGGCCTGGCCGATGCCGCCCGCGGCGATCCGCGCGCGTTGCGAGCACTTGCTGAAACGGCTGGGAGGGCAAATGCGGCTGCCGCAACTCGCGGAGGCCTTGGCGGAATAAGAGCGACTAGCGGAACTCCATCAGCTCCCTCTCCCGCTTGCCACCCAAGGTGACTTCCTTCGGGCGTGGGAGAGGGTTGGGGTGAGGGGGTGAGGGCCGTAGGCGCGAATGCTCTTGCTTGGATTCCTGTGACTGCCCGCACCCTCACCCCAACCCCTCTCCCGCGAGCGGGAGAGGGGTTTAGTCGGCGTTTCTGCGATCGAATAGTTTGTAGCGGCTAAAGCAGCGACCGGCGCGCTTGTGAGTCAAGCGTGCGCGTCCAAACACAAATCCAGCCGCACCAAGCGGCCGAGCCGGTCGCGGCGCTGCGCACGCAGATACCAATGCGCGCGCAGACGTTCCAGCGGCAGCGGCGGCAGCACCGCCTCGCCCCATAGCGTGAGTTCGTAATTGCGCGCGTGCAGCCAGTGCAGCAGCGCATCGAAACGGCCCTGATCGTCGGGCAGCAGCAGATCGGCATCGCCGGGCGGGCGCGGCGCGGTGTCGTCGTCGCGCGACAACCAGGACGCGAAGCTGCCGAACACTTCGAAGGCGAAGCCGGCCTCGGCCATCGCCCGCAGTTCGGCGCGGGTGCTGGCGATGCACGGGGTTTCGCGGGTCTTCTGAAAGATCAGCGCGTACTCGTGACTGCGGTTGCTGCGCGTGGCGCCGGCCGGTAGCGCTTGCTTGTCGCGCTGATAACACAGCAGGCGCTCCTCGCGCGCCACGAACAAGCCGCGCAGCACGCCGGCCAGATCCCAGGCCAGCGGCAGCATCCGGTCCTGGATCGTCAGGTTCTCGACCATGGCGATGCAGAAACCGCCCTCGGGAAGGGCGCGGCGCACGGTGTGGAAGATGTCGCGCAGGCGGTGCAGATAGGCGGCGTAGTCGTTTTCCAGATAAAGCTGGCCTTCGTCCGGGCCGGCTTCATCGCTTGGCCAGCGACAGCCGAAGTAGGGCACGTTGGTCAGGCACAGATCGATCGCGCGCGGGATCGCGGTCTGCGGCAGGCTGCCGACCGCGATCGGCGCGTCCACGCCGTGGCGGCGCAGGCGTTCGCGCGCGAGTTCGGCGCGGGCGGCGTCGATCTCGATTCCGCAGCCGCTGCGACCTTCCAGCGCGGCGGCGAGCAAGGTGGTGCCGAAGCCGCAGAACGGATCGAACACGCATTGGCCGGGCTGGCTGAAATGGCGTACGAACGGACGCATCTGCGCGACCCAGCCGCAATCGCGGCCGCCGAAGCGGTCGCGCGCGCGCAGGTCGGCCGGCAGGTCGTGTTCCGGCGGATCGGGCTGCAACAGCAGCCAGCTGCGGCTATCCATGCGCGCGCTCCGCGTCCGCCGATGATGCAGCAGCGGATTCCAGCGGCCACAGCACGTCGCGATCGGGTTGCCAGCCCGCGCACAGCCGGCCGTCGGCATGGAACACCAGCTTGTAGATGTCGCCGCTGGCGTGGCGGCGATGCATGGCGCTGTAGTCGGAGGATTCGAACACCACCTCCAGGCCGCTGATTTCATCGCGCAGGCGCAGGTTCCAGAAGTAATAGCCTTCGGTGATCTGCAGCGGCGTCATTCGCGACCACCACGGCGCGGCCATGCAGTCGCCGAGCACCTGCTCGATCGCCACTCGTTCGCTTTCGACATAGCGGCGCGTGCCGTTTTCGCGGTAGCCATCGCCCAGGCGCGAGAACTCGCGGAAGATCGCCGTGCCGGCGCCGCAACGCCGCGCCCAATCCAGATAGGCGGCGACGCCGTGCGCATCGTCCACGCCGCCGCGTTGCAGGATGCAGACCTGGCGCAGCGGAATTTCCTGCGCGATCGAGCGCGCGACCGTCTCGAACGCCGCGTTGCCGGCGATGGGCTCGCCGTCGCGGAAACGCATGATGCGTTGGTTGCGCGGCGCGTCGGGATGATGGCGCGACAGTTCGACCCAGGACAGGCCGAAGCGGGTCAGCGCCGCGATCAGCTCCGCGCCGCGGCCGCGGGCGAAGCCGGCGCCGTTGCTGTAGAGCACGCGGTCCTGGGCGACGATGCCGCCCTGTTCGGCCTGCTGCAGGGTACTCAGCAGTCGCAGGAACCAGTCTTCGTCGTCGCTGGATTCCAGGCCCGACAGCGACCACGACAGCGGCAGGCCGCGCAGTTGCGCCAGCGCTTGGGTCAGCGTCGCGAAATACTCCGGTCCGGGCCGCAGGGTTTGCGCCATCGTGCCGCGTTCGACCGGCTGCAGGGTTTCCGAGCAGAAGCGGCAGCGCGCCGAACATGGGCGTACCGAGGCGTAAGGGGTGAAGGTGATCGGTTGGGCGAATCGATAGCGCCGGCCGCCGAGGCTGTGCGCATGCCAACGGGTGGCGTCGTGTTCGACTGGGGCGCGGCGGGCGAGCTGCGGCGTGCTGGCGCGCAGGCGTTCGAACAGGGAGGAGGCTGCGCTGAGGGGCAGGGTCGCCGGGTCTGCGGCGGCGAGCCCTTCGATGGGGGCTTGCATGGTGGGGTTCCGGTTTGTTGTGCGGTGAAGCGTTCGCGCCTTCGGCGCTCATGCCCTCACCCTAGCCCTCTCCCGCAAGCGGGAGAGGGGACGGTTCTGTGGCTATTCGATGGCTTCGACCTGAGCCCCTCTCCCGCTTGCCACCCAAGGTGACTTCCTTCGGGGCGCGGGAGAGGGGTTGGGGTGAGGGCCGTCAGCGCTCAAAGCCGCGTAGCGTTAGCCAACTCGCGCACCTGCGCGAACGTCCAGTCGTTGACGATCCTGCCGTCCTCCCACACCGTCACCATCGCATCGTCGAAGCCCAGCGGCTTCACCGCTTCTTCCAGCGACGCCGCTTCCGGCGGCACCGGCACGGTCTTGAAGTGGCCGTATTCGCGATGGCGCAGCAGTGTCATGCGGCCGCGCTTGCTCGACTTGCCCTTGTCGGTGACCGGGTCCTTGTAGACGTCGATCCACTCGCCGTTGACCCGCGCCGCGGAACACTTCAGCGCGAACTTCTGCGTATCGCGATCCAACCGCTGCAACAGCGCGCCGCCCATGCCGAAGGCGAGGTTGTCGGTGGCGTAGCCGTAGCTGGTGATGCGTTCCAGGATCGCGCGGATGCTGGTCGGGTTGATGCCGTCGCCCTGGATCACCCGCACGTGGTTGAGCACCTTGTAGCCCTTGCTGTTGACGGTATGGCCGAAGGCTTCGTCTAGCATGGTCACGCACTGGTGCACGACATCGACCGGATCGCCGGAGTCCGGACGCACCACCAGGGTCGCGCCCGAAGCGATGACCTCATCGCGCAATGTCTTGCCCCAATGCTCGCGGATCGCATGGAAGATGTCGTAGCTGTCGGAGACCACCGCGACGATCGCGCCGGGCTTGCCGAACTGGGTCAGCATGTTGCGGTACGCGTCCACCTCGTGTTCGCGTCCCCAACTGGTGATGGTGCTGTGCTCGGCGGCCGGAATGGAGAAGCCGGCCATCGGTTCGTGATAATAGCGGCGCGCCAGCAACAGGCCCGACACCGTGTCGGTGCCGAGGAAATTCACCAGATGCGCGGCGCCGCCGAACGCCGCCGACTCGGTGCTGGATACGCCGCGCGCGCCGAAGTCATGCAGCTTGAACGGCAGCTGGCCTTCCGGATCGTCGCTGGTGCGTTCCAGGAACTGGCGGATGGTCTGCTTGGCATGCCAACTGATCGTCGCCACCGTCACCGGATACCACAGGCGCAGCAGCAGCGTTTCCAGGTACGACGGCACCCAGTAGGCGTTCGGGTCGGTGGATTCGATCGTCACCAGGGCCTGATGCGTCGGCACCACCGTGCCTTCGGGCACGGCGCGGATACGGATCGGCATCAGTCCGCCGTGATGATCGACGATGTAGCGCCAGCCGGTCTCGTTGAACGGTTCGCCGTGCGCGGCGAACAGGTCGCGCGCCTCAATGATGTCGGCGTGGGTGATCGGCTTGGCCAGATACTCTTTCAAGATCGCCTGCAGGCCGAAGAACACGGTGCGATCGTGCACGCCGCCGCGCGATTCGACGTAGAAGAACGTCGCATCGGTGCCGGGCGGGTATTGCAGCCAGTGGCTGGCCTTATAGCTGTCGGTGTTGAGCAGCAGGTTGTCGAGGCATTGCATGACGGAAGCTCCTTCGCGTCTGGGAGTAGCCGGCGGTCTGTCCACCGGCGCGTGTGGCCGGGCGGTCCCTGTGGACTTAACCGCGGCCGAGAAAGAATTCGAGGATGTGCAGGTGGTCTTCGAACAATTGCGGGCTCATCTCCAGCGCTTCGCTGACCGGAATCCAGCGCGCCTTGTCTGCATCGTCGCCGCCGCGCACGGCGGGCAGTTCGCCGGCCGGGAATTCGAAGTGGAAGGCGTGGGTGATGGTGCGGCCGCGCGCGCTGCGTTCGGGATGGTCGAACACGTGCTCGCCCTTGATCGAACCCTTGAGCACCGGCAGCGGCAGCTTGAGCCGGGTTTCCTCGCGCAGCTCGCGCAAGCAGGCGTCGAGCACGGTCTCGTCCTGGCCGACGAAGCCGCCCGGCAGGGCCCACAGGCCCTTGCCCGGTTCGGCGCGACGGCGCACCAGCAGCACGTGGCCGGAATGCACGATCACCGCATCGGTGGTGACGAAGGTCGGCGCATACGGCGCATCGGCCCAGGCGGCGCGGTACTGCTCGATGAACCGGTACTCGGCGACCAGCTGGGTGAACGCCGGAGAGCTCTTGCGGAAGGCTTCGAGCATGTCGAACACCGGGCCGGGCACGTTGGCGCGGATCAGCATCAGGCCGCCGTGGCTGTCGATCTGGTTGGCTTCGAACAGATAGCGGCGCAGCTCGGTCGCCGACAGCGTGGCGGTGTGGCTGACATCGACCAGCGGCCACTGCGGGAATTCGCGCAGGTAGTAGCTGGAGGCGTCCTTGTCCATGCCGATCAGGCCGATGCGCGCGTCGGCATCGCCGCCGTCGGCGCGTACGGCCTCGGCGACGGTGCGCTGCACGTTGGCGATCCACAGGCTCTCGTTATAGAGGTGATCGCGCAGCGGGCGCACGATCAGCCGGCCGTCGGCGTCGTTGAGCGCGGCCTGGATCATCACCGCGCGCTCGGCGACGGTGAAGGGGTTCTTGATGGTGCGGGGGGTGTCGGCGGAACCGACCAGGAAGATGACTTTGGCGGCCTTGGCCAGGCCATGGCGGGCGACGGCGGCGTGACCGTTGTGGAAAGGCTCGAAACGGCCGATGAAAACCAGGTAATCGTATTCGTGTGCCATGAGAATCCCTCACGGAGTTGATGTCGCCATCGGTCTGTCCGTTGGCGTATGGGAAATGCTACGCCGATGGTTTGTGTCGTCAAGTGCTGGTTGTCGTCGCGTTTGCGGGGTCGGCTTGGGGGAGGAACGAGTTCAGAGGAGTGAGGAGTGAGTAAAGGCAGGCTCACCCCACTCACTCCTCACTCCTCTGAACTCGTTCCTGCGCATACTGTCCGCGACACAGGGGGAGGATGCGAATGGCGATGATCGTTCCGGAGTTCTGGGCGGAGGGGCGGGTCAGCGAGCAGTTCGGGCGGGGGCATGTCTCCGGGCGGTATTCGCTTACGGTGCGTCGCTTCGGTTGGTCCGATTCCAGTCTCGCCGAAGCGCAGGCGATGGCCGATGCGCGCGCCCGCGCCGCGTTCGACGGCATCCTGGCCGGCGAATCGCTGGCCAAGCGCGATCCGCGGGTGCCTTACGACGCCGAAGGCCTGCCGATTCGCGAGCCCATCGTCGAGCGCGACGGCGATGTGGTCATCACCCGCAACAGTTACGGCGCACGTTGCTTGAATTCGCCGAACGTATTGTTCGCCGACATCGATTTCGCGCCGCCGCCGTCAGGCTGGCGCGCCGCTTACTTCTGGATATCGCTGGCGGTCGGCGCGGCGACCGGATTCTGGATCAAGCCGTGGATCGGCGTACTGTCGCTGCTCGCACTGCTGTGGCTGTTCGCGTTGATCGCCCGCGCCGCCGCGGCGCGGCGCCATCGCACCGAAGGCGGCGGCCTGGAAGCACGCGCGATGGCGCCGGTGCGGGCCTTCGTCGCGGCGAATCCGGACTGGCATCTGCGGGTCTATCGCACGCCCAACGGTTTTCGCCTGTTGGCCATGCATCGCGTGTTCGATCCGCTGGACCGGAGCGTGCCGGATTTCTTCCAGGCCATCGGCGCCGATTCGTACTACGCCTTGCTCTGCCAGCGCCAGCATTGCTTCCGCGCGCGGGTCAGTCCGAAACCCTGGCGCATCGGCATGCGCGAACGCATGCCGCCGCGCACCGGCCTGTGGCCGATCGCGCCCGAGCGCATGCCCGAGCGCGAGCGCTGGGTCGCCGAGTACGAGCGCAAGTCCGATGCCTACGCCTCGTGCCGCTTCGTTGAAGCCTTGGGCAGTCGCGATTACGTGTCGGAAACGCGAGGGGTGCAGCGGATGCACGATGCGATGTGCCGAGCCGACCGCGACCTGCCGTTGGCGTGAAGCTGTCGCCGTTCTCAGCGCCCGCGGCCTGATTGGCCTTGTCCAGGCGTGAGCGAGTCGCCCGAAGAACGGCGGCGCGGCGATGGCCGCGCGAATCGGCTCAGCCGGAGACGACCTGAATCGTCGAGCCCTCGCACTCCACCGTCTGCCCCGCGCGGATCTTGCAGGTCTTGCGCAGCTCGACCTGGCCGTCCACCCGCACCACGCCGCTGGCGACCATGGCCTTGCCGGCACCGCCGCTGTCGCACAGGCCGACCAGCTTGAGCAGTTGATTGAGTTCGACGTGGTCGTGGCTGGGGTCGAGTTCGAAACGGATCGGTTGCATGAGGCCGGCAGCTCGTAAGGCAGGGCAGGGTCGCAGCGCTGAGACTTGGACGCAAGACGTTTGCACTGGCGCGGGCGTACTCTCGGGTATGTACGCGGGGCGGGCGGGTCGGTCGCGATCGGTCCGCCCCGCCGATTCGACTCCACTACCCCAGATGAGGACGGCGATGAAGAAGGCCCAGTACGAGCAGCGCGGTCCGGTGCCGCAGGACGTGATCCAGGCGGTGGAGTTCCAGACGCCGCCGCTGGCCGCCGGGCAGGTGCTGATCGAAGTCCTCGCTTCGCCGATCAATCCCTCCGACGTGCTGACCCTGACCGGCGAGTACGGCCTGCTGCCGCCGCTGCCCGCGGTCGGCGGCAACGAGGGCGTGGGCCGGATCGCCGAGGTCGGGCCGGAGGTGACGAATCTGAAACCCGGCCAGACCGTGCTGCTGCCGATCCAGGGCGGCGCCTGGGCCACGCACATGGTCGCCCCGGCCAAGCATCTGATCGCGCTGCCCGACGACGCCGATCCCAAGCAGCTGGCGATGATCACGATCAATCCCCCGACCGCGCTGCTGATGCTCAGCGACATCGTCGAGCTGCAGCCGGGCGACTGGGTGATCCAGAACGCGGCCAATTCGGCGGTCGGCACCTACCTGATCCAGCTGGCCAAGCTGCGCGGGCTGCGCACGATCAATGTGGTGCGGCGCGAATCGGCGGTGGAGGCGGTGCGCGCAGCCGGCGCGGACGTGGTCCTGGTCGATGGCGAGGACCTGGGCAAGCGCGCCCGCGGGGCGGCGAACAAGGCGCCGATCAAGCTCGGCATCGACGCGGTCGGCGGGCTGGCGACCCAGCACATCGCGCAATCGCTGGCCGAGGGCGGGGTGGTGGTCAACTACGGCGCGATGAGCGGCGAGGCCTGTCAGATTTCGCCGGCCTCGTTCGTGTTTCGCGATGTCAGCCTGCGCGGGTTCTGGCTGTCGCGCTGGTTCCAGACCGCGACCCCGGCGCGGCGCGCGGAAGTGTTCGGCGAGGTCACCAAGCTGATCGCCACCGGCAAGTTGCAGGCGCGGGTGCAGGCGACCTACGGCCTGGACCAGATCAAGGAAGCGGTGACCGCCGCCGCGGCCGGCGAGCGCGACGGCAAGATCCTGGTCCTGCCGAACGGGCCGGTGTGAGGGCAGAACCTTTGTAGGAGGGCTTCAGCCCCGGTGCTCTTCGCTCCGATCGCACCGCCATGCGGTGTGAGCCGACGGCAAAGCATCGACATTGAAAGCCTTCGCAAGAGGAGGATCGCCAGGCCCATGAACACCGAACTGCAAATGCTGGCTTGGTCGATCGCCCTGGGCATCGTCCAACTGCTGACCGCCGCCGCCTTCATGACCGCCCAGCGCGGCATGCACTGGAATGCCGGCGCCCGCGACGGCACGCCCGAACCCTTGACCGGCATGGCCGCGCGCCTGGACCGGGCCTGGCGCAACTTCATGGAGACCTTCCCGTTCTTTGCCGCCGCGGTGTTGGCGGTGACCCTGAGCGGTCGCGGCAACGACGCCACCGCGCTCGGCGCGCAGGTGTATTTCTGGGCGCGGCTGGCCTATGTGCCGGTGTACGCCGCGGGAATTCCTTATTTGCGCACCGCGATCTGGGCCGCGGCGCTGTGGGGCGTGCTGCAAATGTTGTGGGCGTTGCTTTAGGTTCACACGGACGCGGTGTCCGCCTGAACCGGTTCGCCTGGTGCGTCCGCGCTCGCCTCGGCGGCCGCCGCGACGACGGCCGCGTCGGCGCACAAGGCCCGTTTGGCCGACGCCGTCAGTTGTTTGATCGCATACTCGGCGCGCAGGGCCGAAGACCGGTCGGGGTGGGGGAATCGGGCAAGAAGCTGTGCTGGCGGGTGTGAGCGCGTGTAACGCGCGCCCTTGCCGGCGACGTGTTCGGCGTAACGGCGCTCCACATCGACGGCAATGCCGGTGTAGAGACTGCCGTCGCGGCATTCGATGACATAGACGAACCAGGGCGACATGGCACTAGCCTAGCGGCTGAACGCCTTGGGCGCAGCGTGGTCCAAGAGGTAGCGTTTGTTGCGAATCCCGCCGTTCATCACAACCATACGCACACGAACGTCATTGCCTAGTCTTGTCGGGCTCACCACAATGAGCCTCCTTCCAGGAGTTGCCGCTTGAACGCCGACGCCGAATCGCAAACCTCCGTTGCCAACCTGCGTCAGCTTTGCGCGCGTTTCGCCAAGCCTCAACTCGGACGGGCCGTCTGGCAGCTCATCAACACGCTGGTTCCCTTCGCCGCGATGTGGGCGCTGATGGCCTGGAGCGTGATCGGCCACTGGGGCTACGGCTGGACCTTGCTGATGGCGCTGCCGACCGCCGGCCTGTACGTGCGCACCTTCATCATCCAGCACGACTGCGGGCACGGCTCGTTCTTCGCCAGCAGCCGCGCCAACGACATGGTCGGGCGCTGCCTGGGCCTGGTGACCTTGTTCCCGTATGGCTACTGGAAGAAGACCCACGCCATCCACCACGGCACCTCGGGCAACCTCGACCGCCGCGAGATGGGCGACATCGAGACCCTGACCGTCGCCGAATACCGCGCGCGCTCCTGGCTCGGCCGCCTGAGCTATCGCCTGTACCGCAGCATCCCGGTGCTGCTGGGCGTCGGCCCGGTGTACCAGTTCGTGATCAAGCATCGTTTCCCGTTCGACCTGCCCTTCACCTGGAAGCGCGAGTGGGCGAGCGTGCTGTTCAACAACCTCGCGCTGGCGGTGACCATCCTGGCGATGGGCTTCGCCATCGGCTGGCACACGGTGTTCATGGTGCATCTGCCGATCGTGCTGTTCGCCGGCGCCGCCGGCGTATGGCTGTTCTACGTGCAGCACACCTTCGAAGACGCCTACTGGACCCGCAAGGGCGAGTGGGACTCGCACGAGGCGGCGATCGCGGGCAGCTCCTACTACGACCTGCCGGGCATCGTGCATTGGTTCACCGGCAACATCGGCTACCACCACATCCACCATCTGGCCAGCCGCATTCCCAACTACCGTCTGCGCGAGGCCTTCGAATCCAGCCCGCTGCTGCAGGCCGCGCCGCGGCTGACCATGTGGTCCAGCCTCAAGTGCGCGCGCATGAAGCTGTGGGATGAGGAATTGCAGCGGATGGTGGGCTTCCCAAAAAAGCAGCCCAAGTGCGCCAGCGCTTGACCCAATCCCCCTCTCCCGCTGGCGGGGTGAGCGGACGCGGCTTGCGAGCCATCGGCTCGCGCGTCCGCGAACGCCCAAACGCTATGCGTTTGGGCCGGGAGGGCGAGGTACTCCGAGCCATTGACGGCCTTGCAGTCGCCTGAATGTCGCCGGCTCGCTACCCTAATTGCGTCCGGCCGTCACCCATCCCGCACGACAATTAGCATTTTAGTTAAATAAGCATCACTATACCCGCACCCGCGCCGATCCCCGGCGCCCAGCCCGACCGCGGCGGTGCCCCATGATGCAGGACAAGATCTTCGAAGCCCTGGCTTCCTCGCCGCGACGGCAGATCCTGGCCTTCCTGTCCGAACGCGAGCTCAGCGCCGGCGACATCGCCGCGCGCTTCGAGATGAGCGCGCCGGCGATCTCGCGCCACCTGTCGGTATTGGTCAACGCCGGCCTGATCAGCAGCGAGCGCCGCGGCCAGTTCGTGGTCTACAAGCTGGTGCCGGACAACCTGGTCAACACCCTGAGCCAGTTCGCCTTCGAGATCTGCCCGGTCGGCGGCCCGCTCAAGCGCGAAAGCCGGCGCGCCAAGAAGGCGGCCGGCTGATTCGCTCGCCGCGCGCGCTCAGACGGCCGATGCCGGCGCCTCGGCGCGATGGCGATAGAACTCCAGGATCACTTCGCTGAAATTGCCGATCAGCCAATCCGCCAGCGGCACCGTGTACCAGTTGAAGCCGGTGCTGACCCGATAGTCCATGCGGATGCTCAACTCGGTGGCGTCGCCGCGCGGCGTCAGGGTGTAGCGCGTGTCGAGCAGATCGAAGTAGTCGCCGCCGATGCGGACATGATCGTCGAGCGCGCCGGCCGGCACCGAGTCTTCTTCGAACTTGTATTGCCAGTGCACGTAGCGCTGCGGGCTCCAGTCGGCCGACATCTGCCGGAAGTGGATGCCCTTGCCCATGCGCACCTCGCGGACCAGGCCGGTCGGGGTCTGATGGGTGAGTCCAGCCAGCGGCGTGGGCACGCCGATGCGGTACATCCAGGCGCGATCGACTTCGTCCGCGCGGATGTGGTCGGCGTCGAGCAGATTGCGCCAGACCTGGGCCGGAGTGGCCTGGATCAGCACGCGACGCTCGACGTGTTCGTAGCGCCGCGGCTGCTCGCCGCCGACGCCCAGCATCGCCAGCACCACCGGCAAGGCCACGAAGCTGTAGGCGGTGGGCGCTTTGGGCCCGCGAAACGTGCGATAGAGCGCGCCCATGATCACCCCGCCGACCGCGCCCATGACCGCGAACAGCGGCAGAATCAGAATCACGCAGATCCAGCCTTCCCACAGCAGCGCCATGCTGCCGAGCACGCACAGCGATACGCTCAGCATCGGCATGAAGAAGTGGTACCTCGCCGTGCGCGGCCGGATTTCCTCCGCCAGATAGACGGTGAATGCGCCGATTGCGAACGGAGCCAGCAGGATGAAGATCCAGACCATGGCCGCGAAATCGCTGCCGGGGTTGCCGTTGAAGATCCCGCGCAGGATCAGGCCGATCAAGGCGCCGCCCACGATCGGCCAGCCGGCCATGAAGGCTTTTTCCATCCGGCTGGAGCGTTCGCGCGGCGGCTTGGGTTTCGCCGAGGGAAGCGGCGGCGGAGTCGGGGGGCTGTCAGGAATTTTGCTCATGGCGCGGCCAGCGTAGCGTTTGCGTGCGCATGCCGCGCTGGCGATTGCGGCTCCAGGCGATGCAGTTCCTCGCGCGGCGGCAGATCTTCCGGCAAGCGCAGATCGCGCACCAGTCCGACTCGCGCGCAAGCGCGCAGAAACCACCAGCCCGGATCCCATTCGCCCGCATACAGGCCGAGCCTGGACGAACCGGGAAACGCGTGATGGTTGTTATGCCAGCACTCGCCCATGGTCAGCAGCGACATGAAGCGCACGTTGCGGCCCTGCACCGCGGCGCCGCGCACCTCGTGATGCATGCCGCCGTGGTTGTGGGCGAAGTAGCCGACCAGCCAATGCCCGAACACGCCCGCGGTCACCCGTGCGCACACGCCCCAGAACACCCAGCCCCAGCCGCCGATGGCGAAGAACGCCAGCGCCCACGGCAGGTGCTGCAGCATCCAGGTGCGTTGCAGGAAGCGATAGAAACGGTCGTCGGCGATGCGCGCTTCGATGCGGATCTGCGGCGGATCGAGCAGATGCAGTTGGCAGTGCAACTGCCACCATGCGTCGATCGCGAACGGCTGGCGATGGCTGAGGTAGTCGTGGCAGGCGGGCAGGCGCTGGGCGTAGTCGCGCAGATCGTGGGTGCGCACCAGCCCGATCGGCCCGGCCAGGCCGACCTGCACGCCGCAATACACCAGCAGGTATTCCAGCCATTTCGGGCAGGCGAAGCTGTCGTGGATCAGCTTGCGGTGCATGCCGACCGAATGGCCGAGCAGCAGCACCAGCGCGGTGGAGACCACGAACAGCGCGAACGCCGCCCAGGTGAAGCTCAGCGCGCCGCCGACGACCGCGCCGAGCGCCATGCCGCTGAACCACAGCGAGCGCACCGGTTCCCAGGCGACCAGGCCGTGGCTGACGCTGCGCAGCGAGGCCGCCTGATCGGCCAGGGACTGGACGCGATGCGACTTCAGGCTTTCGGGTAATGCGTTCATGACCTCTCCCTGGTGGCTGGCCCGCAGGCGGCTGATCGTCGCCGATCTGTATGTATTCAGCAATTAACTAATTTGCTAAATAATTCGGCCGACGACGCCCGCGCGTCAAGCCTGGGCCGACGAGCGGTCGGCATCGAGGCATGACGCGGATTCGTTGAGATGGAGATTGCGATGCGGACGCGCTCGGCGCGCCAGCCATTTGCGCGCGCGGCCCACGGACCGCAGCGGCGCGGTCGCGCGATCAGCCGTACTCGATCGCCAGCACTTCCACATTCAAATCGCCGGCCGGCCGTTTCCACAGCGCGCTGTCGCCCACGCGCGCGCCGTGCAGCGCGCGCGCCAGCGGCGAGACCCAGCTGATCAGACCGTGCTCGGGATCGGCCTCATCCTCGCCGACCACGCGGTAGCGATATTCGTGGCCGTCGTCATCGACCAGCTCGACTCGCGCGCCGAAGGCGACGCGGTCGGCCGGCTGGCGCTCGGGCGCGATGGTGATCGCGCCGAGGATGCGCGCCTGCAACCAGCGCATCTCGCGTTCGATATGGGCACGTTCGAGTCTGGCGTCGGCATCCAGCGCGCCGACGCGGCGGGCCGCGTCGTCCAGGCGCGAACGCAGCAGCGCCATACCGCGCGGCGTCACGTAGTTGGGGTGCTCGCTGATCGGCAACTCCGGCAGATCGCCGGCGTTCTCGTCGCCGTCGCCTTCCTTGACGAAAGCGCGGCTCACGGATGGGCAGTGTGATCGGGCATCGAACCAATGTAGGACAAATCGCGTTGCCGGCGAGTGAGCGCAGCGGCGCCGCACTGTGCGCAACTTGGCCGCAACTCATTCGACGAAGTCGTACAGCCGGTAGATCCACGACAACTGATACAGCAGGCTGGCGACGACGAAGCCCTTGTGGAAGCGCTCCGAGCGGGTGCGCATGGCGATCAGGCACAGCGCCACGTAGGCCAGATTGCGCAGCGGATATTCCAGGCCGAAGGCTTCGAAGTAGCGCCTGCCCTTGATCAGGGTATCGCCGAAGTCGATCACGTAGGACAGGGCCATGATCCCGAAGAACCAGCCGCGTCGCGACAGGAAGTAATCGCGCCAGCCCTCGTAGTCGCCGATGTCGTCCGGGAACAGCAAGGTGCACAGCAGGAACAGCACCACCACGTACAGGATCAAAAAGGCGAAGGAGACGAAGCTCCATTGGCTCAAATGCACCAGACGGAACTCCCACCACCAGAAGTGCGCGAGCAAGGTGAACATCGACAGCGCCCAGCCGATATGCACCCAGTACACGCGCTCGCGGCCGGGGTGCTGGACGAAGCGGGCCAGGCCCTTGAGCAAGGTGGTGATGGCCAGGCCCAGCACGATGCCGAGCAGGACGCGGATATGCAGGAACTGCTCCATGACGGTCTCCCTGCGGATGCGGTAAGGCGGCTTGGCGACGGTACCGCGACAGCATAGGGCGAGTGCGGGGCGCGGTGCTCGCGGGCGATGATTTCGGCGGGAGTCGGGGCAAAGCGAATGGTCGCGGGGGCCGGGCAGCCGCGGCAGCGGGCCGGGGCTTGCCGTGTGCCCGCGCCCCGAAGCTGCGATCATGGCGCATGAATCTGCCCACGCCCCCGGCCGACACCGCCGCTTTTGACACCCTTTCCCTGAGTCCCGCCCTGCTGCAGGGCGTGGCCGCGCTCGGCTACACCGTCATGACCCCGGTGCAGGCGCGCGCGCTGCCGGCGATCCTGGACGGCCGCGACCTGATCGCGCAGGCGCCGACCGGCAGCGGCAAGACCGCCGCCTTCGGCCTGGGCCTGCTGCAGGCGCTGGACCCGACCGCGATCCGCACCCAGGCCCTGGTGCTGTGCCCGACCCGAGAACTCGCCGATCAGGTCGGCAACCAACTGCGCAAGCTGGCCTTCGCGATCCCGAACCTGAAAGTCTCCGTGCTGTGCGGCGGCATGGCCCTGGGGCCGCAGCTGGCGTCGCTGGAACACGCGCCGCACGTGGTGGTCGGCACGCCGGGCCGCCTGCAGGAACTGCTGCGCAAGAAAGCGCTGAAGCTCGACGGCGTGCGCACGCTGGTGTTCGACGAGGCCGACCGCATGCTCGACATGGGCTTCGAAGAACCCATGCGCGAGATCGTCGCCAAGACGCCGAAGAACCGCCAGAGCCTGCTGTTCTCGGCGACCTTCCCCGACGCGATCCGCGAACTGGCCCGCGCCGCGATGCGCGAACCGGTCGAGGTCACGGTCGAAGGCCAGAGCAGCGCGCCGCGGATCGAGCAGTATTTCTACGAAGTCGATCCAGCCAAGAAGACCCCGCTGCTGGGCGCGTTGCTGCTCGAATACCGGCCCGATTCGTGCGTGGTGTTCTGCAACATGCGCAAGGACACGGAGGAAGTGGTCGGCTCGCTCAGCCACTACGGCTTCACCGCGCTGGCCCTGCACGGCGAAATGGAACAGCGCGATCGCGACGAAGTGCTGGTGCGTTTCTCCAACCGCAGCTGCAACGTGCTGGTCGCCAGCGACGTGGCCGCGCGCGGGCTCGACGTGGAAGATCTCGGCGCGGTGGTCAATTACGACTTGCCGACCGACCCGGACGTCTACGTGCACCGCATCGGCCGCACCGGTCGCGCCGGTCGCGGCGGCGTCGCGCTGAGCCTGTGCGGCCCGCGCGAAACCGGCCGCGCCCAGCAGATCGAACAGATGCAGGGCGCGCCCTTGCAATGGCGCCGCGCCGAACCGCTGAGCGGCAAGGCCAGGAACGCCCCGGCCGCGCCGATGGCGACCTTGCGCATCGACGCGGGCAAGACCGACAAGCTGCGTCCGGGCGACATCCTCGGCGCGTTGACCGGCGACGCCGGCCTGAAGGCCGACGCGGTCGGCAAGATCAACGTCTACGCCACGCGTTCCTACGTCGCCGTCGCGACGTCCCAGGCCGCGGCGGCGCTGGCGCGTTTGCGCGAGGGCAAGATCAAGGGACGCAAGTTCCGGGTCAATCGGATCTGAATCACGCCTCGCGCTTGCGAGGCGTTCGATGCGCCCGGTGTGGTTGTCGCGCGCATCGCATAAGCATCGCGTACATCAAAAGAACTCAAGCGTTGCGTAGCGACGCTTAGCAGCGTCCGCGTCGCGCTTGACGGCGGTTACGCGCATCCAGAATATCCGCCGACGATCTTCGCGGCGGGCGCCGCCGCGCACGCATCGTGCGACGGCGATGCGGATCATCGCCGCCATCACCGGGGCCGTGAGATGCGCAGAGCGATACGTTTGAAGGAATGGGGCATCGGGATCGATGTGCAGCGCACGCCCGATGCTGGCGCGATCGAACGATCGGATCCGACGCTCGGCGCCGACACCGTGCGTTTCCGCACCGATGCCGACGGCTTCATCGCCAGCGGTTTCGCGCATGCGCCCGGCGATGACGACATCATCGTGCTGGGCGACAGCGTCGTGGAATGCATGTTCCTGCATGAAGGCCGCCGTCTGAGCGATCGCTGCGAACTCGCGCTGCGCCGGCGCGGCATCGCCGCCCGGGTCCGCAACGGCGGCGCCTCGGGGACGACCAGCCTGCATCTGCTGAACATGATCCTGGCCAAGATCGTGCCGCTGCGGCCACGTGCGCTGGTCATGCTCAGTGGCGTGATCGACATCGACGTGTCGTTGAAGTCCGGCGGATTCTGGTCGCGCGATGCTTATCTGAACCCGCTGAAGTGCGAACCCGAGCCGCCGCCGGGCGCGGTCGAGCCCTTGGTCGCGATGGATTTGTCCGACCGCACGCGCATGCTGGAGTTGATCGGCGAGACCTGCGATCGCTTCGGCCTGCCGCTGGCGTTCGCGACGTTCGCGCACCGCGGCCGCGATGACTACGCGATCGCGCGCGGCGCCTGGTTCGAGGAATTGTCGGCCAAGCGCCGCGCGGTCAACGCCAACACCCGTAGCTACTGCGCAGCCGCCGGTCGGGCATGCATCGATCTTGAAAACCAATTCGCCGGGCGCGCCGATCTGTTCTACGACCAGTTTCATCTGAATCACGAAGGCGCGCGCGTGATCGGCGAGGCGCTGGCCGAGCGGCTGGCCGGGTTGTTCTTCGCATCGGTTCCGGGGCGATTGAATCCGCGCGACGGCTCGGCGCCCGCATCGCCGGCCGCGATTCGATCGTGAGCGAACGCAACGTTCGAGCCGCCGCGACCCTGCGAGGTCTCTTGCAGGAGGGGCTTCAGCCCCGATGCTTTTCGATCAGATCCAGATAAATTTCGCCGCGACCGGAGCCAAGAGAGTTGGGGCTCAAGGCTCCTCCCACAAAAATCTCGTCGCGGTTTCGCGCCAGCGACGCGATCACTTGCCGTTGAGGCTGTACCGCCCCGGCCCCAGCAGCGCGATGGCGACCGCGGTGCCCAGGAACATCGCCTGCAGCTCGATCGCCCAGCCGCCTTCCTTGTTGAGCTCGCCCAACTGGCCCAGATGCACCAGCGCCAGCGCCACCAGCATGTTGCCGGCGATCAGCACCGCGCCGACGCGCGCATGCCAGCCCAAAATCAGCAGCAGCGGCGCCAGCACTTCGCCGATCAGCACGCCGTAACCGAGAAATCCCGGCAGCCCGTGCGCCTCGACCAAGCCGACGATGGCCTCGGTGCCGCCGCGCAACTTGGACACGCCGTGCAGCAGGATCAGCGCGCCCAAGGTCAGGCGCAGCAGCAGCTTGCCAAGGTCCTGGTATCGGTCGGCGTTCATGGCGGTTCCTGCGAAAACGGGCGAGGCCTGCAGGATAAATCCTCGCCGCGAACACGCCCCGTGAAGCCGCCGCCGCCGGTCGGCGCACAGCCCGCGCCCGCCGGATCGGCGAGCCGGCGGACGCGGCGGGCGCGTCAGGCGCCCGCCGCGCGAACCTCAGCGCAGAGCGCGCAAGGTCACCGTCAAGGTATCCGGATCGCCCGAACGCGCCGCGCCGCTGAAATCCTGGCCGCCGCTCGGCGCCACATCGTCGTAGGGGAAGGCGTAGCCGCGATTGTCCGGCAGGCGCTCGTGCACCAGCCGCGCGTAGTGGTTGGTCTGGGCGTTGCGATAGAACCGGCTGGCGACTTCGCCCTGCGGCTGGTTGGCGTTGTCGAGCAGGGTGGTGCGGTTCAAGGCCGCGGCCAGGCGCGGGATGATCGCCTTGCGCACCTCGCTGGCGCCGGCCAGGCTGAAGGGGCCGCTGTCGCAGCTGAGCACGTCGGCGGTGCTGGGGCGGGCGAAGGTCTCGCCGTTGTTGAAGCGCAGCAGGCCGTCGCCGCCGACGCGCGCGGTCAATACGCCGAAGCCGGACTGGGTATCCACGGTCAAGGTGTTGGAGGCGTACTTGCTCCAGACCGAGTTGATGTAGCCGCTGAGATAATTCTGGAAGCGGGCGGCCTGATAGTGCGCGCTCATCGCGCGCAGGTTGCGGCCGTCGCTGCCGCGCTGGATCAGCGAATCCCAGGCCGAACCTTCCTGCGAGGCTTGTTGCTGCAGCGAATAGCAGATCGGATCCAGCGACCCGGCCGGCAGGCCTGGAACGGTTTCGCTGCGGCCCGACAGCGAGCGCAGCGACAGGCTCAACGGTGCGGCGACGAAATCGACATAGCTGATGTTGGAGAACAGCTCGAACTCGTTGAAGGTGAATTCGGCGAAGGTCCAGTTCTTCTGGAAATTGGTGTCGCTGGTGTTGAGGAAGCTGGGATGCACCACGGCCGGGCCGGGATTGACGTAGAAATTGAGCTTGCTGCCGGTGACGAGGTAAATGCGTGCGCCGTACATGCGCGGCACCGACACCCGCGTGGTCGAGCCCTGCCCGCCAAGCGGAATCGCGCAGTCCTGGCCCAATGGCGTCACCGGCGAAGACGGCGAGGGCGGGAAATAACTGCCGCCGTCGGCGCGCACGAAGAACGGCCGGTCGTTGGACAAACCGACCACGTAGGCATACGCGGTGTTCTGCCCCGAGGCGTTGACCAGGGCGAGATTGAAGCGCGCCGGCGTGGCCGCGAAGGCTTGGCGCGATATCAGCGGACTGGCGACGCCGGCGGCGAGTGCGGCCGCGGAGGCGCCGAGAAACTTACGGCGAGTGACCATCGTTGAGCTCCTGAGCTGGGCAAGCGATGGCGATCCGTCAGGGCTTCAGACTGTGAGGGTCTGGCGGCTTCGTGCCGCGACAGGGCCTTGCAGAAGGCAACTGGCTTGCAGGGAAGGGCGTGAGCGCCCGCGTCGCGGTCGTTCGCGCGCCTGCGCCCACGGCCCGCACCTTGTCCTATGTATGACAGCGCTGTCAGTGACCGGGGGCGCAGAACCGGCAGCGCCCGCGATGCTGCACTGCGGCGCGAAAAGCGCCTGAATACGGCTTCGCGCGCGATCGCCCGCGCGCGGGGAGGGCCCGAACCCGCGCGCGGCCGCGGCGGAGCTTTACCCGATCTGCCGGTTCGCGCGCGTCAGCCCCAACCTAGTACGAATGGCTGACAACGCGCGGGTTTCGGCCTGACGGCCTGATCGGCGATCATCTGCGCATGGCCGGTCCGCTCGCGCGGATCACGCGCAGGCCGCGCACGCTTCGCCGATTCCGACGGCCGCGGCGGCAGGTATCAAAACAGGAGCGCGTCGCGCG
Source organism: Lysobacter gummosus (assembly GCF_001442805.1). Lineage (NCBI taxonomy): Bacteria > Pseudomonadati > Pseudomonadota > Gammaproteobacteria > Lysobacterales > Lysobacteraceae > Lysobacter > Lysobacter gummosus. The sequence goes on from NZ_CP011131.1 coordinate 1,598,081, forward strand.
GCGCGTGGGGCAGGACGAATCACCGATGCATCAGCCGTTGAACCAATCCGGAGTTTCTTCGTTGCGCCGCCGCATCGCCACCGCGGCGCTGGCGCTCGCGTGCTGCTGCGCGGCCGGTTCCGCGCTGGCGCAGGGCGCCGCGCGCGCCGGCGCCAATCTCGATGTGCTGCATTACACCGCGCGCATCGAACCTGATATCGGCGCCAAAAGTCTGCGCGGGCAGGTGTCGATCCGTCTGGCCCTGCGCAGCGACGGCGCGCAGCAGTTGGAGTTCGACGCCGGCGATCTGGACATCGAGCGGGTCGGCGAACGCGGGCAGGCGCTGAACTTCGAGAAAGTCGAGCAACGTCTGCGCGTGCGATTGCCCAAGCCCGGCGCGGCCGGCGAGCGCCACGAGATCGACATCGCCTACCGAGGCACGCCGCGCCACGGCCTGGAATTCCATCCCGAGCGCGGCGAGGTCTACACGATCTTCTCCACCAGCCAATGGCTGGTGTGCATCGACGCGCCGTCCGAGCGCGCGAGCCTGGACCTGACCTTGACCGTGCCCAGCGGCCTGAAAGCGGTCGGCAACGGCCGGCTGGTGGCCAAGTCGGCGCTGGGCGGCCGCCGCGATTCGTATCGCTGGCGCCAGGACATGGCGATGCCGAGTTACGTCTACGGCTTCGCCGCCGGACGCTACGCCGAGGCCGGCGCCACCGGCGAAAACGGCGCCCTGCGTTTTCTCTCCGCCGATCTGCAGGCCGCGCAATTGCGCCGCGTGTTCGCCGACAGCGCCGACATGATGCGTTTCTTCGGCCGCCGCGCCGGCATCCGTTATCGCGGCGACTACACCCAGGCGCTGGTGGCGAAGACCGTCGGCCAGGAGCTGGACGGCTTCTCGCTGATGTCGGAAGCCTACGGCCGCGAAGTGCTGGAAAAGCCCGAGAACGAATCGCTGATCGCGCACGAGTTGGCGCACCAGTGGTGGGGCAACATGGTCACCAGCCGCGACTGGGGCCATTTCTGGCTCAACGAAGGCTTCGCCAATTTCATGGCGGCGGCGTACATGCAGCATCGCTTCGGCGATGCGGCGTATCGCGAACGGGTGGACGCGTGGAAGCGGCGCGTGGACAAGCTGCGCGAAAGCGGCAAGGACCATGCGCTGGTTTATGCGAGCTGGAACAAGCCCAGCGCCGACGATCGCGCCGTGGTTTACCAGAAAGGCGCCTACGTGCTGCACATGCTGCGCGAGGAACTGGGCGAGCGCGCGTTCTGGCGCGGCATTCGCGCTTACACCCGGGCTTATTACGGCCACTCGGTGGTGACCGCGGATTTCCGCGCGGCCATGGAGCGCGCGAGCGGGCGCGATCTGGGTGGGTTCTTCGCGCGCTGGGTGGAGTCGGCGGAGAACGTGCCGCTTAAGGCTGAGGCGACGCCGGTGAAGGCGGATGTTCCGGCGAAGTAGATCGGCGTCGGTAGCCGTCCAAGCCTCACGCATCTATTCCCGATGCCCGTCGAAAACGCCAGGCGCCTCGACCTTCTGAAGCCCGACGCTTCCCCCCTTTGAAAAAGGGGGCCGGGGGGGATTTGCTCTTCGCCCGCATCCGCCATCGCAAAGCCAAAGCAAATCCCCCGCGCTGCGGTGTTCGCTCCGGAACCATCTTGCGCCGGGCGCCCGCCCCCTTTTTCAAAGGGGGCAACGGTTCGCGCCGCTCTGCTGGCCATGCCGTCCGCAGCCCCAGGACCGCAACCACCCGCACGCTTCCTTTCACAGTTCCGGTCCGGCCACTGTGCACGAACGGGTGTCTTGGCTTTAGGCTAGGGGGATCGCCCCGCCAGACCAGCAAGGATTCCGCTATGACCCAGCCCCGTCTCGCCCCCCGTGCCCGCCTGCATCGCGCCGGCTTGTTCCGCGCGGTCCATTGCGCGTTATGGCTCGGAGGCAGCCTGTTCGCCGGCAGCGCACTGGCCCAGGACGCCGCCCAGGACGCGGCGCCCGCGCCGGCCAGCGAGGCGCGCACGCTCGAGACGGTGTCGGTGCTGGGTTCGCGCCGCAGCCAACGTTCGTCGGACACCACCTCGATCTCGCCGGTCGATGTGCTGCCGATGGCCAAGACCGTGGAAGAGGGCGCGCAGTTCGACCTCGCCCAGTCGCTGCAGTACACCGCGCCCGCGTTCAACTCCACCCGCCAGAGCGGCGCCGACGGCGCCGACCTGGTCGATTCGGCCGCGCTTCGCGGCCTGGGCTCGGACCAGACCCTGGTGCTGGTCAACGGCAAGCGCCACCACACCACCGCGCTGTTGAATCTGTTCGGCGCGCGCAACCGCGGCAACACCGGCACCGACCTCAACACCATTCCGCTGATGGCGATCGACAGCGTCGAGATCCTGCGCGACGGCGCCGCCGCGCAGTACGGCTCCGACGCCATCGCCGGGGTCATGAACATCTCGCTGAAGAAGCGCAAGGGCTGCGAAGCGGTCGCCGGCTACGGCCAGTACTCCAAGGGCGACGGCGAAAACTGGCTGGCCACCGCCTACTGCGGCTTCGGCCTGGGCAGCGACGGCAGCCTGGGCATCACCGGCGAATGGCAGGACCGCGGCCGCTCCGACCGCTCCGAGCCGGCCGGCAGCCCGCGCATCATCGGCGATTCCAAGATCCGCAACGAAACCTTGTTCCTCAACGGCGACAAGCCGCTGGCCGAGAACGTGGACCTGTACTTCACCCTCGGCGTGCAGCGCCGCGACGCGTCCTCGGCCGCGTTCGCGCGCGACGGCCTGGGCTCGGAAGACATCCCCTCGCGCAATTCGGCGGCGATGTATCCGGACGGCTTCGTGCCCTTCATCGACGGCGACATCGACGATCGCTTCGGCATCCTCGGCCTGCGCTGGGCGATGGGCGAGTGGAACGCCGATCTGTCCTACACCTACGGCTACAACAAGCTGCGCTACACCATCAACAACACCCTCAACGCCTCCATCGCCAACCTTGACCTGATCAACGGCGGCAAGGGCGTGAGCGCGCGCAGCTTCGATGCCGGCGGTTTCTCGTTCGAACAGAACACGATCAACTTCGACGTCAACCGTTTCTACGACCAGGTCTTCAAGGGCCTCAACGTCGCCTTCGGTCTGGAACGGCGCGATGAGGAGTACAAGATCTTCGCCGGCGAGCCGGGTTCCTACATCGACGCCGACGGCGTCGGCGAAGGCGGCAACGCCGGCAGCCAGGGCTTCCCGGGCTTCCAGCCGGCCGATGCCGGCGCCCACAGCCGCGACAGCTGGTCGGCCTACGCGGACGTTGAAGCCGACTTCACCGAACGCTTCACCGCCGGCGTGGCGCTGCGCTACGAGGACTACAGCGATTTCGGCAAGACCACCACCGGCAAGCTCGCCGCCGGTTTCCGCGCCACCGACACGCTGATGTTCCGCGCCTCGGCCAGCACCGGTTTCCGCGCGCCGTCGCTGCAGCAGAAGTATTTCTCCTCGACCATCACCGACTTCGTCAACGGCGAACCGGTGGACGTGGTGATCGCGCCCAACGGCGGCACCATCGCCAACGCCGCCGGCCTGCCGCTGCTGACCAAGGAGAAGTCGCGCAACTACACCCTCGGCCTGACCTGGTCGCCGACCGCCGACACCTCGCTGACCCTGGACGCGTATCGCATCGACATCGACGACCGCATCGTGCTCAGCGGCCGCTTCGACACCACCGATCCGACCATCGGCACCATCCTGGATTCGCTCGGCGTCGGCCAGGCGCAGTTCTTCGTCAACTCGGTCGATACCCGCACCGAAGGCGTGGACTTCACCTTCAACAACGAGCGCGAACTGGGCAACGACTTCAAGCTCGGCACCTTCTTCGCCTTGAACCTCAACCGCACCAAGGTCAACGCCATCCACGCGCCGCCGGCGCTGGTCGGCCGCGAAGACGTGCTGTTGTCCGAGCGCGAGCGCTTGTTCATCGAACAGGGCGCGCCCAAGTCCAAGGCCGTGCTCGGCTTCGACCTGTCGCGCGGCGCCTGGGACGGCAACCTCAAGCTGATCTACTTCGGACCGCAGACCCTGGGCACGTTCTCGGGCACCGCCGGCGGCGTGCCGAACGCGCGCTACAAGGCCAAGAGCTCGGTCGATTTGAGCGTGACCTACGCCTTCAGCGACAACACCAAGCTCACCGTCGGCGGCGCCAACCTGCTCAACGTCAAGCCGACCCGGCAGAACCCGGACGAAACCGACAACGGCCACATCTTCGACAGCGTGCAGTTCGGCTTGAACGGCGCTTCCTACTTCGTGCGCTTGTGGCATAAGTTCTGATCGCGGCGATGGCGATAAGATCGCGGCCATGAGCAACGACCTGATCGCCCATCTGCAGGATCTGGCCTCGGACTTCGGCGCGCTGAGCGCGCGCCGGATGTTCGGCGGCCACGGCATCTACCACGACGGCGTGATGATCGGATTGGTGTCGGGCGAGGTGCTGTATCTGAAGACCGATGCGGACACGCAGGAACGGTTCCGCGTGGCCGGCAGCGGGCCTTTCATGTACACGCGTCGCGGCGAGACGGTGCCGACCAGCTATTGGTCGGTGCCGGAGGCGGCGATGGATTCGCCGCAGGATATGAGGCCATGGTTGAGGTTGGCGTTCGAGGCGGCGTTGCGTAAGGCGAATGCGGCGCCGGTCAAGCGGCCTCGGTCGTCAAAACGGCCGGGTGCGAAGAAGTAGGCAAGGTCGAATTGCTCACTCAGCACGACCCGAAGCCGAAGTCCCTCCAGACCCTGAAACCTTCTCCAACCGCCTCCCCCCTTTGAAAAAGGGGGGGGCAGGGGGGATTTGCTTTTGCTTCAGTACGACGCACAGCGAAGAGCAAATCCCCCGCGCTGCGGTTTAGCCGGAAACCGATTCTCGCCGGGCGCTCGCCCCCTTTTTCAAAGGGGGCAATATTGGCGCGCGGGTCTCAGGCTTCGAAGCCGAAGTCTCTCCAGACCCCAACGCCATCCTCCAACCGCCTCCCCCCTTTGAAAAAGGGGGGCAGGGGGGATTTGCTTTTGCTTCAGTACGACGCACAGCGAAGAGCAAATCCCCCGCGCTGCGGTTTAGCCGGAAACCGATTCTCGCCGGGCGCTCGCCCCCTTTTTCAAAGGGGGCAATATTGGCGCGCGGGTCTCAGGCTTCGAAGCCGAAGTCTCTCCAGACCCCAACGCCATCCTCCAACCGCCTCCCCCCTTTGAAAAAGGGGGCAGGGGGGATTTGCTTTTGCTTCAGTACGACGCACAGCGAAGAGCAAATCCCCCGCGCTGCGGTTTAGCCGGAAATCGATTCTCGCCGCGCGCTCGCCCCCTTTTTCAAAAGGGGGCAGAATTGCCGTGCGGGCTTCAGGCCTCAGTGCTTCTCCACCGCCAACAACCAATCCAGGAACGTCTGCGCCGTCGCCCGCAAACGCCGGTGCGACGGGTAGATCGCGTAATACCCCCAGCGCGCCGGCATCGCCGGCCCCGGCAAGCGGATCAACTGCCCCGAGCGCAGATACGGCCCGACGATCTGCTCGCGCGCCAGCGCCACGCCGATGCCTTGCGCCGCCGCCATCATCGCGTCGGTGGTGTTGCTGAAGATGTAGCGCTCTTCCAGCTTGCGTCCGTGCACGTCGGCGGCACGGAACCAGTCGTGCCAACCCTGCCGGGCCTGATCGGCGATCAGAGGCATCTCGGCGATCTGCGCGGGCTCGGTGATCTGCTCGACGCCGGGCAGATTGGGCGAGGCCACCGGGAACAAGGCATCGTCCATCAGATGGTGCGCGGTCAATCCCGGCCAATGGCCGGCGCCGTGGCGGATGCCGATGTCGGGGCCGCTGTCGTCGAAACGGGTCAGCGCGATCTCGGTATCGACGCTGAGCTGGATTTGCGGGTGCGCGCGGGTGAACTGGTTCAGGCGCGGCAGCAGCCAGATGTAGGCCAGCGAGTGCAAGGTGGTGATGCGCACGCGGTCGCGCTCTTCGCGCGCCAGACGCAGGCTGCGCAGCACGCCGTCCATGTCGGCCAGGGCGGTGCCGGCGGCGTCGGCGAGCTGGCGGCCCTGGTCGGTCAACGCCACCCCGCGCGCATGGCGCTGGAACAGGCTCAGGCCGAGCCGGCTTTCGAGCTTGCGCACGTGATGGCTGATCGCGCTGGCGGTCAGATGCAGCTCTTCGGCGGCATGGGCGAAATTCTGGTGGCGCGCGGCGGCTTCGAACGCCGCCAGGGCCGGTAACCAGTCTGCTCTGAGGGCCATGTCGAGCCTTAAATTAAATTTGTGTCTGGGTTCGAAAGTATGCGCTTGTCTGGGTTTGGCGGCCAGTCAGAATAGCGGGGAGAGGAAAGCCAGATTGTCGCCACGGGTCGTATCGCTGGCGTTCGCAGTTGCTCGCAATGGTGTGGAAACGGCCTGTGGCCGACCCGCGGCGAGGCGATGCAACCACCACGCCCGGCAGGCACGAACCGATCGCGACAGGCGGCTTTACCGGCCCAGCCCGATGGATGAAATCCGCAACCGGACCCGCCGGTTCGCGCATCCCGGGCCGGACCGATTACGGATATTCCCGCCGCCCCGATCGCGGCATGCTGCACCCAGATTCGCCAGCCGGCGCCCCCACGCTCCGGTCGTTCCGCCACCGTCGCTCGCGAGGTCGAAATGAGTACGTCGCAAACGCTCCGCATGCCCGCCGAATCGCAACCCACCGCCACGCCCTCGGGCGAAGCGGCGACCGCACAGTCCTGGCGCACGCCGCTGGAGCTGACCATCCTCGGCGCGATCTGGGGCTCCTCGTTCCTGTTCATGCGCGTGGCGGCGAAAGATTTCGGCGCGGTGCCGCTGGTGGAGATGCGCCTGGGCCTGGGCGCGCTGATCCTGCTGCCGTTCCTGTGGAAGGCGCGCGCTTCGTTCAAGGGCGCGATCTGGGCCAAGCTCGCCTTGATCGGCCTGATCAATTCGGCGATTCCCTTCATCCTGTTCGCCTGGGCCGCGCAGCGCGCGCCGGCCGGCATCGGCGCGATCACCAATTCGATGGCGGTGCTGTTCACCGCCCTGGTCGGGTTCCTGTTCTTCGGCGAGAAGATCGGCGGCAAGCGCGCGATCGCCTTGCTCGCCGGTTTCGCCGGCGTGGTGGTGCTGGCCAGCGGCAAGACCGCCGGCGCCAGCATCGGTTGGGCCGTCGCCGCCGGCTGTTCGGCCGCGTTCTTGTACGGCATCGGCGCCAACCTGGTGCGGCGCCAGCTCACCGGCCTGCCGGCGGCCGCGGTCGCGGCGGCGACGCTGGGCACCTCGGCGTTGCTGATCCTGCCGTTCGCGATCGCCAACTGGCCCGATCACGCGATCCCGGCCAAGTCGTGGTTCTCCGCGTCGATGCTGGGCGTGGTCTGCACCGGCATCGCCTTCGTCATGTACTACCGCCTGATCCAGCGCATCGGCGCCGCCCGCGCGGTCGCGGTGACCTATCTGGTGCCGCTGTTCGGCGTGGCCTGGGGCTGGATGCTGCTGGGCGAGCCGTTGACGGTGACGATGGTGGTTGCGGCCATGTTGATTTTGGGGAGCGTGGCGTTGAGTCAGCGGGCGGCCAAGTAGGCCTCTGCCAACGAAGGCATCGTCATGGCATCGCGCGGATGCCGTTGTTGCCGCGCCTTTTGCATTCCCCCTTCCCGCGCATTTCTTACTCCGTCATTCCCGCGAAGGCGGGCTCCGCTTTACTTCGGCGGAGCCGAACATCCAGCGGCTTTCGTCCAGGTTGCGTCAAAGTCACTGGATCCCCGCGTTCGCGGGAATGACGAGCGAAAAACGAATCAGCAGTTTTACCCGGAGCCCCGCATGCCCCCCATCCAACACCGCGTCCAATTCGACTTCGACATCGAATTCAGCAACGGCGGCGGCCTGCAAGGCCAAGGCTTCCGCCTCGACATCGACGGCGACGACATCAGCGATGCCGAACTGATCGACTACATCGTGCGCGATCTGCGCCTGTTGATGGTCGGCCCGGCGCGCATCCTCAACAAGCGCATCCTGGTCGAGGCGCACAAGCGCAAGGCCGGCGAGATCGAGAGCGGCAGCATCCGCTATGTCGATCTGAGCCATACCATCGAAGACGGGCTGGTCACGTATCCGGGCATGCCGCCGGCGCACATCTGCGATTACCTCAGCCGCGAACGCTCGCGCGAGATCTATCAGGAGGGCACCGAGTTCCAGATCGGACGCATCGACATGGTCGCCAACACCGGCACCTACATCGACTGCCCATCGCATCGCTATGCCGACGGCAAGGACTTGTCCGAAATCGGCGCGGAAGACTGCGCCGACCTCGACGCGATCGTGGTGCGGGTCGGAGCGGACGTGCGCGCGATCGACGACACGTATTTCCGCGATCTGGAACTGCGCGGCCGCGCGGTGTTGGTGCATACCGGCTGGGATGTGCATTTCGCCACCGCGGCCTATGGCGTGGACCATCCGTTCCTGACCGAATCGGCGGCGGTGTGGCTGCGCGATTGCGGGGTCAAGCTGGTCGGGATCGACTCGGTGAATATCGACGACACGCGCGGCAAGAGCCGGCCGGTGCATTCGACCTTGCTCGGCGCCGGCATTCTGATCGTCGAGCACCTGCGCAATCTGGCCGCGCTGCCGGATGAGGGCTTCAGCTTCAGCGCGGTGCCGCCGAAGGTGAAGGGCATGGGGACGTTTCCGGTGCGGGTTTTGGCGAAGATCGTCGGCTGATCGGTGGGGCGTGCGCGAGTGCTGAGCGAAGAGCATCGGGGCTGAAGCCCCACAAAAGACTTCGCGGCTACGAGGTTTGTTGTGGGAGGGGCTTCAGCCCCGATGCTTTTCGGCCAGACCGCCCGAAACTCACCGCCGCAAATACTCCTGCAACGCCGCGATCGCCATCCGCACCTTCGCTGGCTGCGCATCGCGCTGCGCGGTCACCGCGAACACGCCCAGCGGCGGCATCGTCCACTCCGGCAACACCAGCACGGCGCGGCCGTCGGCCAGCAGCGGCGTCGCATCGGGCTCGGGCAGGCGCACGATGCCCAGGTCCTGCAGCATCATTTCCATCACCGTGCGCGAACTGTTGCTGACGATGCGTCCGCTCACGCGCACGCGCCGCGAGGGTTCGCCGTCGCGATACAGCTCCACGTATTCGGGCTGATTGATCACGCTGAGGATCAGCATCGGATGCTGCGACAGCTCTTCCGGCGTCGCCGGCAGGCCGTGCTCGCGCGCGTAGGCCGCCGAGGCCACCAGCAGGTGCCGCCATTCGGCCATGCGCCGTGCGATGAGGTTGGAGTCCAGCAGGCGCCCGACCCGGATCGCCAGATCGATGCGCTCGGCGATCAGGTCGATCTGGCGGTCGTCGGCGAACACGCGCAGCGATAACTCCGGATACGCGCGCAGCAGCGGCGCCAGCGCCGGCGCCAGATGCGACGCGAACCCCACCGGCACCGCGACCCGCAATTCGCCGCGCGGCGTGTCGCGCAGGTCGCCCAGGCGCCCGTCGGCGTTGCGCGCGGCGTGCAGCATCGCCGCGCAGTCCTCGTAATAGGCCTGGCCGATCTCGGTGGTGGTCAGCTTGCGGGTGGATCGATGCAGCAGCACCACGCCGGTCTCGCTCTCCAGTTGGCGCAGTTGCTGGCTGACCGCCGAGGGGGTCATGTCCAGCTCGCGCGAGGCCGCGCTCATCGAGCCCAGCTCGACCACGCGGGCGAACAGGGCCATGCGCTTGAGGCGATCTATCGTGAAGTCCAGCTTCATGGTCTTAGCTTCCGTGGCCGGATTATCGCGGGGTCTTTAAGTAGCCAAACTATATCCCGTCCTCACCTCACTGGAGTCACCCATGAACATCGTCCTGATCGGCGCCACCGGCTACGTCGGCCGCGCCGTGCTCGAAGAAGCCCTGAGCCGCGGCCACCGCGTCACCGCCGTGGCCCGCGACACCACTTCGCTGCCGGCCCACGCCGGCCTGACCGCGAAGGCGGCGGCCATCGACGGCGGCGACCCGGCCAAGGTCGCCGAGCTGGTGCGCGGCCACGAGGCGGTGATCGCTTCGTTCAACGCCGGCGGCTGGAACAACCCGAATCTCGGCGCCGATACGGTCGCCGGTTACGCGCAGATCGTCGCCGGCCTGAAGCAGGCCTCGGTGCCGCGCCTGTTGGTGGTCGGCGGCGCCGGCAGCCTGGAGGTCTCGCCCGGTCAGCAGGTGCTCGATCAGCCCGGCTTCCCGGAGCAGTACCGTGGCGGCGCCGAAGCGATGCGCACGGTGTTGAACACGCTGCGCGGCGAGCGCGAACTGGACTGGACCTTCCTGTCCCCGGCCGCGCATCTGGTGCCGGGCGAGCGCAGCGGCCGGTTCCGCGTCGGCGGCGATCAGCTGCTGGTCGATGACAAGGGCGAGAGCAATATCTCGGTGCAGGATTACGCGGTCGCGCTGATCGATGAGCTGGAGCAGCCGGCGCATTCGCGCAAGCGGTTCACCGTGGCGTACTGAGCGAAGGATCGATGGCGGCGGGCGGATGGCGCCCGCTGCTTGAGACCGTCATTCCCGCGAACGCGGGCTCCGCTTTACTTCGGCGGAGCCGAACATCCAGCGACTTCCGTGCAGGTTGCGTCAAAGACACTGGATTCCCGCGTTCGCGGGAATGACGGTTTGAGAGCTACGCAACACCTCAACCTACGGCAGCAATCAACGCCTCACGTTGCGCAGCATCCAACATCGCCCCAACCCCCGCCTTGAGATTGTCGGTCTGATTCCTGGGCTTGGCCGTAGCCGGAATCACCACCGTCACCGCCGGCTGGCTGAGCACGAACTTCAGGAACAACTGCGCCCACGAATCGGCGCCGACCTCGCTCGCCCACGCCGGCAGCGGTTTGCCCTTGACCTGGGCGAACAGACGGCCGTCTTCGAAGGCGCGGTTGATCATCACCGCGATGCCGAGCTCGCCCGCCAGCGGCAGGACCGTCCGCTCCGCGCCGCGCGATATCACCGAATAATTGATCTGGATGAAGTCCGGCTTGAGCGCGCGCATGTCCTGCGCCAACTGCGCGTGCGCGCTTTCCAGGTAATGGGTGAGGCCGACCAGCCGCACCTTGCCCTGCTGCTTGAGTTCGCGCGCCAAGGCCAGCTGCGTGGGGGTATCGCGCAGGTTATGCACCTGCAGCAGGTCGATGCGATCGGTGCGCAGGCGCTGCAACGAGCGCTGGAACTGCGCCAGCCCTTCGGCGCGGCCGCTGACGCCGGACAGTTTGGTCGCCAGGAACAGGCGATCGCGCAGTTTGGCCTGCGCGACCAGTTCGCCGAGCACGTCCTCGGCGCTGGAATAGGTCGGCGCGGTATCGACCACACGCGCGCCGGCATCGACGAAACGCTTGAGCACCTCGCGCAGCGGTTCGCGCGCAGCTAAGTCGTCGCCGATTTCGAAATTGCCCGAGGTGCCCAGGCCGATAACCGGGATCAGTTCGCCGGTCGCGGGAATCTTGCGTTTGATCAGCACGCCGGAGAACGGCGTATCCGGCCGCTCGGCGGCCGGTGCCGCCGACGGCGTTTCGCCGCTGCATGCGCTCAAGGGCGCGAGGGCGAGGCCGGTGGCGACCACGGCGGTGGAACTGAGGAATTCGCGACGACTGGCCATGACGATGACTCGCGTTGGAATCGATGCGGTTCGGTACGGCTTCGATGCGCAGCCTCGCGCATCCCGGCGCCGCGCTCAAGCGCCGGCAACGCGTCCACGGCCGCGTTAACGCGCCCCGATCATCTCCAGCAGCCGCATCGACGCCGCCGGATTGCGCTCCTTCGCCGCGCTGATGAAATACACGAACACCTCGCGTGGCGCGGCCTTGGCCAGCGGCGCGCCGACATGCGGCAGCTCCGGATTGTCCTCGCCTCGCGCCCAGGCCTGCGCGCGCCGCGCCCAGGCGTCGAGCTCGTCCTCGGGATAACCGGTGGCGATGTCGGCGCGCGCGCGCATCAGCCGCGCGTAGACGAAATCGCCGGTGACATCGGCCAGCGACGGGTATTCGTCGGAATCGGTGAACACCGTGGCGATGCGACGCTCGCGCGCCAGTTGCAGATAAGCTGGATCGAGAAAGCTCGCGTGGCGCACTTCCAGCACGTGCTTGAGCGCGCGGCCGTTGAGCGTGCGCGGCAGGGCGTCGAGGAACGGCGCCAGATCGTCGGCATCGAAGCGGCGGCTGGGCGCCAGCTGCCATAGGATCGGCCCGAGCCGTTCGCCGAACTCGCCCAGGCCGCCGTCGATGAAGGCCTTCGCGCCCGAATTCGCCTTGGCCAGCGCGCCGGCCTGGGTGATGCGGCCGGGCGCCTTGAGCGAGAACATGAAATGTTCCGGCGTGTCCGCGGCCCATTTGGCGTAGGTCGCCGGCTTCTGTGCGCTGTAGAAGGTGCCGTTGATCTCGATGCTGCTGAGCTGGCGGCTGGCGTATTCCAGCTCGCGCCGCTGCACCAGGCCTTTGGGATAGAAGTTGTCGCGCCACGGCACGAAGGTCCAGCCGCCGATGCCGCTGCGGATGCCGTCGATGGGCGCCACGCCGTTGTTGCCGGCGAGCGGATCCACGGCCGCGGGCCTGGTCGCGGCGGCGAACAGATCGCCGCCGGCGGAGGGATGATCGGACTTGCTCGATTTGCGGTTCATAGGTTCCAGGGATTGTAGGTGCCGAACCACCACAGGCGGCCTTCGATGTCGCGGCAGGTGTAGGCGCGTCCGCCGTAGTCCTGGTCGGCGACTTCGACCACGATCTGCGCGCCGGCCGCGCGGGCGCGGGCGTAGTGCTCGTCGGCGTCGCTGACGACGACCGAGCAGGCCTGAGTTTCGCGCCCTCCGATCTCATCGGGTTGGACGATGCGCTTGCTCCACTCGTTATCGCCGTCGACGACCGAACCGAGCATGATCATGCCCGGGCCGTAGGTCAGCTGGGCATGGTGGACGATCTCGCCGTCCTGGTAGACCGCGTGTTTCTCGAAACCGAAGGCGCGGCACAGCCATTCGATCGCGGCGGGTGCGTTGCGGTAGCGCAGGGACGGGATGATGGTGCTTCCGGCGATGGGATCCATGAGACAGGCTCCTGAGACGGCGGATTGGCGGTTGTCGCGGCGACGGGTGACGTTTGTCAGGCGACGAGGATAGCGCGGCAACGTTATTCTCGCGTCTTCATAGGGACGGGTGCGCGCGCATGGCCACTTACACCGGCAGTTGCCACTGCGGCAAGGTCGCGTATGAAGTCGAGGGCCAGATCGATCAGACGATCGACTGCAATTGTTCGATGTGCCAGCGCCGCGGCGGCCTGCTCTGGTTCGTGCCGCGCGCGGCCTTCAGCCTGAAGAGCGATCCGGCCGAGGTGGGCACGTATCGCTTCAACAAGCATTCGATCGATCACCACTTCTGCCGCAACTGCGGCATCGCGCCGTACAGCGAAGCGTCGATGCCCGACGGTACGCCGATGACGGCGATCAACGTGCGCTGCCTGGACGGGGTGGATCTGACATCGCTGAAGATCGTGCCGATCGACGGGCGTTCGTTCTGAGCCTCGCGCCGCTCTCGCACCGGACGGCGCTGACTTAGTTCGGGATCTCGCCGGTGCGCAGACGCTCGCGTCCGCGTTCGGTCAGGACCGCCACGCTGCTCTCGCCATGCGCTTCGACCCGCACCCAGCCCGGCGCGGGATGATCGCCGATCGCGTCTTCGCCGATCCAGGCCAACTCGCGCAGCAGTACGCTCATGCGCACGCCCAGCCGTTTGCACAGGCGCGGCAGCGAGACGCCGCCGGCTTCGCCGGCCAGCATCGCCAGCAGCGGCTCAGTCAACTCGGACAAGGCCGATGTCTCTGGCCGACTGCAAACCCTGCGCCGGCTGCGGCGCGTGCGGATACACGATCACCGGAATCGATTTCGAAGTCGGCGTGCGCGCTTCGTCGGCGAAGCTCGACAGCGGCACCAGGGAATTGGTTTCCGGGTAGTACGCGGCCAGGCAGCCACGCGGGATGTTGTACTCGACCAGCATGAAGCGCTTGGCGACGCGCTTGACGCCGTCGTCGCACAGGCTTTCCAAGTCCACCCAGTCGCCCGCGCTCATCCGCAACGCGGCGATATCCTGCGCGTTGATGAACAACACCCGGCGCTCGCCGAACACGCCGCGGTAGCGATCGTTCATGCCGTAGATGGTGGTGTTGTATTGATCGTGCGAACGCGTGGTCGCCAGCGTGAACACCGGTTGCGAGTGGCTGGCGCGGGCGCGGTGCACGGGCAGGTCGGTCGGCACCGCGTGCGGCTTGAACAGCGCCTTGCCTTCGGGATTGAGCCAGCGCCGCTCGCTGGCCGAATTGGTCAGATGGAAACCGCCGGGCACGCGCAGGCGCTGGTTGAAGTCGTAGAAATCGTCGAACACTTGCTCGATCTTGTCGCGGATGCGGTCGTAATCGCCGATCAACCATAGCCATGGCACCTTGCTGCGCGCGCCCAGGGTGGCGTGGGCCAGGCGCGCGACGATCGCCGGTTCCGACAACAGCATCGGATCGGCCGGCGCGTTGATGCCGGCCGACAGGTGGACCATGCTCATCGAATCCTCGACCGTGACGCCTTGCGGGCCGGTGTCCTGGATGTCGATTTCGGTGCGGCCCAGGCAGGGCAGGATGTAGGCGTCGCGGCCGTGCACCAGATGGCTGCGGTTGAGCTTGGTGGTCACGTGCACGGTCAGGTCGCAGCGGCGCAGCGCGCGATGGGTGGCCTCGGTGTCGGGCGTGGCGGTGGCGAAGTTGCCGCCCAGGCCGAAGAAGGTCTTGCAGCGGCCGTCGAGCATGGCTTCGATCGCGCCGACGGTGTCGTGGCCGTGTTCGCGCGGCGGTTCGAAACCGAACACCTCGCGCAGCCGGTCCAGGAACGCGGGCGAGGGTTTTTCGTAGATGCCCATCGTGCGGTCGCCCTGCACGTTGCTGTGTCCGCGCACCGGGCAGGGGCCGGCGCCAGGGCGGCCGATATTGCCGCGCAGCAGCATCAGGTTGAGGATCATCTGGATCGTCGCCACCGAATGCTTGTGCTGGGTGATGCCCATGCCCCAGCAGCAGATCACCCGGTCGGCGCGGGCGTAGATATCGCCGGCGCGTTCGAGTTCGGCGCGCGACAGGCCCGACTCGGCGACGATGGTGTCCCACGATTCGGTCGCCACCTCACTCGCGAACGCATCGAAGCCGCGCGTGTGTTCGGCGATGAAATCGATATCGATCACACGCGCGCGGCCTTCCGCCTGCGCCAGCGCATCCAGCTCCAGGGTGCGCTTGATCATGCCCTTGAGCGCGGCCAGATCGCCGCCGATGCGCAACTGGAAATAATCCGAGGAAATGCGGGTCGAGCCGTTGTGCAGCATCTCCAGCTTGTCCTGCGGGTCGGCGAATTTCTCCAGCCCGCGCTCGCGCAGCGGGTTGAACGAGACGATCGCCGCGCCGCGCTTGGAGGCCTGGCGCAATTCGCCGAGCATGCGCGGATGGTTGGTGCCGGGGTTCTGGCCGAAGATGAAGATCGCATCGGCCAGTTCGAAATCGCGCAACTGCACCGTGCCCTTGCCGATGCCGATCTGCGCCTTCATGGCGGTGCCGGAAGGCTCGTGGCACATGTTCGAGCAATCGGGAAAGTTGTTCGTGCCGAACTCGCGCACGAACAGTTGGTACAGGAACGCCGCTTCGTTGCTGCAGCGGCCCGAGGTGTAGAACAGTGCCTGATCGGGCGAGGCCAGCGCGTTCAAATGCGCGCCGATGCGGGTGAAGGCTTCGTCCCAGGTGATCGGCAGATAGCGGTCGCTGGCCGGGTCCCAGCGCATCGGATGGGTCAGCCGGCCCTGGTTCTCCAGCCAGTGATCGCTGTAGCGGGCCAGCTCGGCGAGGGTGTGCTTGGCGAACAGCTCCGGCGTGGCGCGATGGCGGGTGGCTTCGGCGGCGACGGCCTTGGCGCCGTTTTCGCAGAACTCGAAGGTGGAGGTGTGATCGCGATCGGGCCAGGCGCAGCCGGGGCAGTCGAAGCCGTCGGGCTGGTTCGCCGACAACAGGGTGCGCGCGCCGAGCACCGGCACGTCCTGCTCCAGCAGATGGGTGGCGACGCTGCGCAGCGCGCCCCAGCCGCCGGCGGGGCCGTCGTAGGGGCGGATGGTTTTCTTGCTCATGAGTTCGATTCCGTGGCGTCGCGATCTGCGTCGCGTTCGCGTGAGAGTTGCGCGGCGTCTTCGAGCCCGTCGCTTTCGAGCAGACGCTGCGCATGGGTGTAGACGGCGTGGCCGTCGTCGCGGGCGAAGCCGATCAGGGTCAGGTGCGCGGCCTGGGCCAGCGCGATCGCCAGCGCGGTCGGTGCCGAGATCGCGGCCAGCAGCGCGATGCCGGCCTGCGCTGCTTTCATCGCCATCTCGTAGCTGGCGCGGCTGGTGACCACGGCGAAGCCGCGCAGCGGATCGATGCCGGCGGCGGACATCGCGCCGATCAGCTTATCCAGGGCGTTGTGGCGGCCGACGTCCTCGCGCACCAGCAGCACGCGGCCGTGGGCGTCGGCCCAGCCGGCGGCGTGGGTGGCGCCGGTCAGCGCGTTGAGCGGTTGGCGCTGGCGCAGCTCGCGCAGGGCGCGTTGCAGCGCACGCGCGCGCACCGGCGCGCTGTCGCCCACGCGCGGCGGCGGGCGCAGCACCGCCTCGATGCTTTCCGTGCCGCACACGCCGCAGCCGCTGCGGCCCTGCAGATTGCGCCGGCGTTGTTCGAGCGCGGCGGCGCGTTCGTCGGGAACGCGCAGGCGCAGGCTGATGCCTTCCAGCGAGGTGGCGATTTCTTCCACGCGCAATTCGCCGGCACGGGCGACGATGCCTTCGCTGAGGGAAAAGCCCAGGGCGAAATCGGGCAGATCCTCGGGCGTGGCCATCATCACCGCGAACGGCGTGTCGTTGTAGATCAGCGCGACCGGCACTTCGGCGGCGATCACGTCCAGCGCCTCGCGCACGTTCGCGCCGCGCCGTCGGCGCACCGTGCGCCGCACCGTGCCGGCGCGATCGGCTTCGGGTTCGGCGTGGCGTTCGCTGCCGGGCAATGGTCGCTGAGTATTCATATCGATTCGGTGGCCGGACGGCCGTGGAGCCGTCCGGCCGCGGGCCTCAATGGAACAGCACGAAGGCCTTCTGCAAAGTCACCCACACGCCCCAGGCCATCGGGATTCCGATGGCGACCCAGGCGCCCAGCACCAGGGCCGGATTGCCGCCGTGGCCGACCAGCGCCATCTGTTCCGGCGTGTACAGCGCTTCGCCGTTGCTGCCGGTCTTCTCGTGGGCGAGGGCTTTTTCGCGCGCCAGTTCTTCCGGCGTCATGAAATGCTTCTGCGCGACCGGACGCACCATCAGGTTGCACAGCAGGCCCAGCACCAGCATCCCGGCCAGGATATACATGGTGGTGTTGTAGACCTGCGAAGGCGGCAGGCCCAGGCCCAGCTGGTAGTCGCGCATGTAGGTGACCACCACCGGGCCGAGGATGCCGGCGGTGGCCCAGGCGGTAAGCAGGCGGCCGTGGATGGCGCCGACCATCTGGGTGCCGAACATGTCCGCCAGATAGGCCGGGATGGTGGCGAAGCCGCCGCCGTACATCGACAGGATCACGCAGAAGATCGCCACGAACACCGCGATGCTGCCGGACGAGCCGGCCGACGGCGCCGCCGCGTACAGGGCGAAGCCGAGCACGAAGAACACCACGTAGGTCATCTTGCGGCCGATGTAATCGGAGGTGGACGCCCAGAAGAAACGTCCGCCGATGTTGAACAGGCTGAGCAGGCCGGTGAAGCCGGCGGCGATGGTGGCGATCAGGCCCAGTTGGGTCGCATCCAGACTCTTGATGCCGCCGTCCACGCCGATCAGCTTGCCGCCGAACACTTCCTGCAGCATCGGCGAGGCCATGCCGATCACGCCGATGCCGGCGGAGACGTTGAGGCACAGCACGCCCCACAACAGCCAGAACTGCGGGATGCCCCAGACTTTTTTCACGTGCACGTGCTGCTGGGTGATCATCGCGTTGGTGTTCGCCGCCGGCGGCGTCCAGCCGGCCGGTTTCCAGCCGCTGGGCGGAATGCGGTAGCCGAACGCGCCGGCCATCATGAACACGAAATACACCGCGGCCATGGTCAGGAAGGTTTCGAACACGCCGACCGAGGTCGCGCTGGCGTAGTGCTTCATCAACATGTCGGCGAGCGGGCTGCCGATCAGCGCGCCGCCGCCGAAGCCCATGATCGCCATGCCGGTGGCCATGCCGCGGCGGTCGGGAAACCATTTGATCAGAGTCGATACCGGCGAGATGTAGCCCAGTCCCAGGCCGACGCCGCCGATCACGCCCGAGCCCAGCCACAGCATCCATATTTGATGCGTCTTCACCCCGATCGCGGAGATCACCAGGCCGCCGCACCAGCACAGCGCCGAGACCACGCCGGCCTTGCGCGGGCCGGCGCGTTCCAGCCAGCCGCCCCAGATCGCCGCCGAGCAACCCAGCAGCACGAAGAACAGGGTGTACATCCAGCTCAGCTCGCTGACTTTCCAGTCGCAGCCGGTGGCGAACATGCGCGCGAACAGGCCCATCTCTTTCGGGCAGTCGATCGCTTGCGCGATGCCGACGGCCTTCGACAGCGGCAGCCAGAACACGCTGAAGCCGTAGGCCATGCCGATACAAAGATGGATCGCCAGCGCCGCCGGCGGGACCAGCCAGCGGTTGAACCCCGGCTTGGCGACGATGCGTTCTTTCGACAACAACCCTTCGGCGGCCGACTGCGGTGCTGCGAGCACCGCGCTCTCACTGGACATGCTTGGACCCCTCCCGATGCTACGGACTGCGGATTCGTACGAAATAGGTTTTTCAGGACATAAAGGGGGGTCAGTCCTGAGGCGCTCAGCGAGGCTAACGTAGCTATGGGTTGGCGTATATCCTCGGGTAGTCTAATAATCGGCTATCGATAGCCTATTGTTGCCACTGTGCTGAGCCCAGGCCCGGGCGCGGCGGCTCCCGCAAACGAGGACGGCGATGAAGACGATGCGGCCACCCGCGCGACCCCGATGCCGGCCCGGCTCAGGGCGCGCCGTCGTCGGGCATCAACAGCACCAGCGCCTTGCAGCGGCGATCGCGACAGCCCCACTGGCGCACGCTGTCGCCGCGGCGCCAGCGGCCGGTGGCGGCCGCGTCGATCTCGAAATCCCACACGCCGTCGCTGGCGATCAGCTGGCCCTTGATCGAACACGGCAGCCAATAGAAATCGTCGCCGCGGCCTTGCGGGTATTGCTTGGCCAGGCGAAAGAATTGAACCGCCTGCTGCGGCCGCAGCGTCCAGGCTTTGCACGCCCGGGCCAGGCTGGCCTGACTCGGGTCGGCGTCGTCGTAGGCGCCGTGCATCTGCGCCGCGTCGATGCGCACGATGCGGATGTCCGCGCGGCTTTCGCGCGCGGCCGCGGCGCCGCACGCCAGCAGCAGCGCCGTTGCGGCGAGCGCGCTCAGCGCGCGCCCCGGCGATGCTTGGAGAAAAACACTCATGGGCGGGGAGTCCTTGCCGTTGTCGTAGCCGGATCGGCGGAACGCATCGACGATCGCACGATGCCGATGCATGCGTCCGCGGCGATGGACGGTCGAACCCATGCGCGACCGCAGCGGTCGCGAAAGGTTTGCGTGCGTCCGATCGAATCTGCCTGCAACCGGTTTCATTTCCAACCGCGACATCGCCGTTCGCTGCAACAGGTCTCAGTTCAATGTGTCGATGCGCACCGCAAAGCGATCGCAACCGCGCGCGAGCGCTCTCACCGCGCGGAGCGGACATGTTCAAAGTATTGATCCAACCCAAGTGGACCCTGCACGCCGCCGACGGCCGGCCGCTGCCGCCCAAGCTGATCGATCTGCTGCTGGGCGTGCACGCGACCGGGTCGCTGGCGGCGGCGTGCCGCGATCTGGACCTGTCCTATCGCTATGCCTGGGGATTGTTGCAATCCTCGCGTTCGTTGTTCGGCGCGCCGTTGCTGCGCATGACCCGCGGACGCGGCGCCACGCTCACCGCGCTCGGCGAAAGCCTGGTGTGGGCCGACCAGCGCATCGCCGCGCGCCTGGCGCCGACCCTGGACAGTCTGGCCTCGGAGGTCGAAGTCGAACTCGGCCGCGTGCTCAGCGCCCAGGCGGCGCCGCCGCGGTTGCATGCGGCGCACGGATTCGCGGTGGAGACATTGCGGCGGTTTCTCGATGAGGCCGACGTCGCGGTGGACCTGAAATACCGCAGCCCCGGTGAGGCGCTGGCGGCGCTGCGCTCGGGCGATTGCGATCTGGCCGGAGTGCATCTGCCGATCGGCGAATTCGAACGCGACATCCTCAGCCACTACGCCGATCGCATCGATCCAGCCGGCGACCGCGCCCTGCATCTGGCGACGCGGCGGATCGGCCTGATCGTCGCGCCCGGAAATCCCAAGCGCATCCGCACGCTGGCCGATCTGCTGCGCGAGGACGTGCGCTTCATCCATCGCCAACACGGCTCGGGCGCGCGCCTGCTGCTGGAGCGCATGCTGGCCAAGCAGGGCCATTCGATCCGTGATGTACGCGGCTGCGGCATCGACGAACTCACCCACGCCGCGGTCGCGGCCTACGTCGCCAGCGGCATGGCCGACGCCGGCTTCGGCCTGGAAACGCCGGCGCGGCGCTACGGCCTGGAATTCCTGCCGATCGCTTCGGAGCATTACTTCTTCCTGGTGCGCGAACAGACCTTGACCGCGCCGGCCCTGGCCGAGGTGATGGCGATCCTGCACAGCGAGCGCTTCCGCCACGAGTTGGGTTTGCTGCCGGGCTACGACGCCGGTCGCTGCGGCACGGTGCAGGATTTGTTCGAGGCGTTTCCGTCGGCGCGCGCGGTGTTCGCCTGATCCTGCGGTCCGGTTTCGGCATTGGCATCGGCATCGGCTCGATAGTTCATTCTGGAGCGGGGCTCGCTCGCATATCCACGACTGCCACACTGGGCGCGAACACGAAGCCGGTGCCGTGAGTGCAGGCGAACGCACGCAGGGCTCGGAGTTCCTGCACCGCAGCGTCTTCGGCACCGGAGCCGTTCGAAAACACGATTCGGCTTGCGTGTTCGCCGCTGGCCGATTTCCTGCTCGTCGCGGATGAAATCGCCAGCGGGCCTCACTGGCCGCCGACCGGCGCGCGACCGGACAGGACGCACACAAGGTCCAAGCGCATCGTCATGCCGGCGGTGCTTCGATGGTTCGCGGACGATCTTCTGCCGCGCCGCCGATCTGGTCGGTGTCGGGTGCGATTACGGCGTCGTCGATACTGCATCAGTGTCGAGACAGCGCACCTGTCTCGTTCCTAATCTGCAAAAAACATGTCAAACCCAATGCGATGCGCTGACGAAAATGCACGATGAGTGTCGGCGCGGCGTTGAGATCAGCGACAGCGCGGAATTTTTCGCGACGGTCCATCGCCGTCAAGCGCATCAGACTCGTCTGATTTGTCGCGCGCTCGCGCTTGCATCGAGCGTATTCGCTGTCCGGTTTCGATAACGTTGCCGAATCCGGCATGGGCGCAAGCGCATGCGGACGTTCGCAGCGCGCTACTCGCCTCCGCTCTTCGCACGGACGCGGGCGATGGCGCACATCGGAACACTTCAGGGGGATCATCGATGACTGTTACGACTAACGCTCGGGCGCGCTTGCGCGCGCGGGCCGGGAAACGCGCTGGCGCGAGCGCGCCACGAACGCGTGCATGGGCCGCCATGTTCGCCGCCGCGCTCGCGCTCGGCGGACTCGGCACAAGCGCGCCGGCCCGGGCGCAAAGCTGCGCCGCGGGCGAGACCGCGGTGAACTTCAATTACATCGCCGGTTTCGGCGACGTCGCGAATCAGACGCTGACGGTGCCTGCCGGGGTCAGTTCGATCCGGGTCTTTTTGAACGGCTCGCAAGGCGGAAGCACCAGTGTATCGGGCGGACTGGGCGGACAGGTGGAGGGCGTCCTGGCGGTCGCGCCGGGCGATGCGATCACCGTGCGGGTCGGCGGTGAAGACAGCCGCGGAGCCGTGAATGGCGGGATCGGTAATGGGGGAGCCGATTTTGGCAACAACGGCGGCGGCGCTACGGATTTGCTCCTGGGCGGCAATCGCGTGGCCATCGCCGGCGGCGGCGGCGGGGCCGGTTCTATGGGGTGGAACAACGGTGTGAATTTTGTTGACGGTGGCGTCGGTGGCGCCGGCGGCGGCGGCGCGGGAGGAGCCGGTGCCGCCACCGTCGATACTCCCAACCCGCCGGGGCCATTGGGCGGAGAGGGCGGGAGAGTGGGGTTTGGGGGCCAGCCCGGCATGGGTTGCAATAATGTCGCGGTCGGACCGAGCGCCGGCTCGGACACGGGCGTGGGCGGCACTTCGCCCCCCGCGCCAGGCGCGCCGGTCATGGCCGGCGGCGGCGGTGGCGGCGGCGGTGGCGCCAGCATGGGCGGCGGCGGCGGCGGCGGTGGCGGCGGCATGGGTTCGTTCGATTGCGCGGTCCTCGACGGCAACGGCGGCGGCGGCGGTGGCGCGGGCGGCACCTCCGACGGCGGCGGCCTGACCTCGCCCGTGCTGCGCAACGGCGTGCACGCCGGCGACGGTTCGGCCCTGATCTGCTACACCCAGCCGACCTTCGCTTTCAGCGGCAGCGCCAGCGGGCAGAGCGGCGCGGTCACCCTGCGGCTGGACACCACCAACCCCACCGCCACGCAGCAAGTGACCGTGGCCCAGGGGGCGGCTAGCTTCGCCTTTCCCAATCCGGTGCCGGCCGGGGCGAACTGGACGCTCAGCATCGCCGCCACTCCCGCCGGCCAGCAATGCGGCGTGACCCCGGCCAGCGGCAGCGCCGTCGGCGCCGATGTCGCCAACCTGGCGCTGCAATGCCGGAATGTATCCGCCGGCACGGTCTCGATCGATCCGGCCAGCCTGTCCGATGCCACCCAGGGCGTCGCCTTCGCGCAGACCCTGACCGCGTCCAGCAGCGACGGCGCGATCGCGCCGTACGCCTTCGCGCTGGCATCGGGCGCCTTGCCGGATGGATTGGCCCTGTCGGCGGCCGGCGAATTGAGCGGCACGCCGAGCGTCGCCGGCCGTTTCGATTTCAGCGTGCAGGCCACTTCGAGCAACGGCATCAGCGGCAGCCGCGCTTATTCGATGCTGGTCAATCGCAGCGGCACGCAGAGCATCAGCCAGTTCCTCACCGACCCCGTCGCGCCGGTGTTCGCCGCCGGCGGCACCTTCACCGTGTCCGCCGTGGGCGGGGCTTCGGGCAATCGGCTGATATTCGCCAGCCTCACGCCGGCGGTGTGCACGGTCAGCGGCAACACCGTCAGCATGCGCGCGATCGGCCTGTGCACGCTGAGCGCCGATCAGGCCGGCGGCAACGGCTTTGAGGCCGCGCCGCAAGCGCAATTGAGCGTGATGCTCGGCGCGATCGCGCCTTCGCTGACCTGGATCGAGGATCTGCGCAAGCAATTGTCCGAAGGCGGCTTCGACCTGCCGGACCCGCGCAGCAATAGCGCCGGCGCGTTCGGCTTCGCCAGCGCCGACCCCGGCGTGGCCACCGTCAGCGGCCGCCGCGTCACCCTGGTCGGCACCGGCATCACCACCTTGACCGCGACCCAGGCCGCGAGCGGCGGCTACCTCGCCGCGACCGTGAGCATCGCCCTGGTGGTGGCCG
The DNA here is from genome assembly GCF_001442805.1 of Lysobacter gummosus. Classification (NCBI taxonomy): domain Bacteria; kingdom Pseudomonadati; phylum Pseudomonadota; class Gammaproteobacteria; order Lysobacterales; family Lysobacteraceae; genus Lysobacter; species Lysobacter gummosus. Next base: position 1,621,754 of record NZ_CP011131.1, read on the forward strand.
ATCGTCCCGATCCGACCCGCGATGCCGGCGTGGTCGGCGGCTTACAGGCGCAGATCGATGCCAGCACGCGCTTCCTCGCCGCGCAGCAGACCAATCTCAACGATCGCCTGCGCCAGTTGCGCCATGCCGCGGACAATCGTTCCAGCCATTCGCTCGCTTTCAGCCTGCGCGGCGACGGCCGCGCCAGTCAGGGCCTGAGGCTGGCGCCCGACCGGGAACGCGCCGCGGCGTTCGCGCCGGAGATGGCGCAAGGCTGGGGCCTGTGGAGCGCGGGCACGATCGTCGCCGGCGGGCGCGATGCGCGCGGCGGCAGCCGCGGCTTCGATTTCCGCAGCGACGGTGTGACCTTCGGCGCCGATTGGCGCGGCGGCGATGCGCTGGTGCTGGGCCTTGCCGCCGGTTTCGGCTGGAACGACACCGATCTGGACGGTCCGCGCTCCAGGCTCAAGGGCAAGCAGCGTTCGCTGGCGCTGTATGGCTTGTGGCGCGGCGGCCAGTGGTTCGTCGACGGCAACTTCGGCCTGGGCCGGTTGAATTTCGACACCGAGCGATGGAACTCCGCCGCCGCGGCCGCCGCTCGCGGCGAGCGCGACGGCCGCCAGGCCTTCGGCGCGCTGACCACCGGTTACGAATACGCCGGCGACAAGCTGCATCTGACCGGCTACGGCCGCATCGACGTCAACCGCACGCGCCTGCGCGCCTATGCCGAGCGCGGCCTGGACGATCTGGATCTGCGTTACGGTGCGCAGACGCTGCGCGACAGGGGCCTGGCGCTGGGCCTGGAGGGTCAGTACGCGACCGGCGCCAGCTGGCATCCGTACTGGATGCTGGAGTATCGCGACGGTTCCAACGATCGCAGCGACGTCGCGTTGAACTACGTGCAACGTGCGTCGGCGAACGATTACGTGCTGGGCTTGCGCAGTTACGGCGATCGTTCCTTCACCTATGGCGGCGGTATGGACCTGGACCTGTCCGCGGCGTGGCGCCTGTCGCTGTTGCTGCGCCGTCAGCACGCCAGCGGGCAGGATGCGGCCTCGACCTTCGGCTTGCTGTTGTCCTATTCGCCGGGCGCGGCGCGGACCATTGCGATGCCGGCGACGTCGCCGCACGACGCGACCGACGCCGCTGGCCATGAGGGCGCCGCGCAAGCCGGCTCCGGTGGCGGCGAAGACGGGCGCTGAGCGAGCGGCTCGAGCCGACGCCCGCGGTAACTCGCCGCGGGCGTCGTCGAACCAGGCGCTGGGCCTGTTCCAAGGCGCTGCGCGAATCCGGATGGCGGCGCGGGACGACCCCGCGCCGCCGCAGCTGGATTCGGCCTGGAGCGCCGATCGGCGGATCGTCAGCGGATCGGTTCGTCCAACATCAACTCGCGCACGAAGCGCACCGGCGGCGCGCCGTACGACAGCACCTGGTCGTGGTAGGTCTTCAGGTCGAACTTCGCCCCCAACTGCGCCTGCACCGCCTTGCGCATGTCGAAATGCTCCTGCGCGCCGACGAAATACGTCGGCAGCTGCGCCGAAGTCAGCTGCGCGCGCACCCACTTGCCGGCGGCTTCGCGTTCCTGCTGGAAGGTCTGCTTGGTCATGAAGTCCATGGCCTGCTCGCGGCTCCAGTCCTCGACCTGCACGCCCTGATCCAGGATCGCGTTGCCGAGCGTGCGCAGGTAGAACTTCAACTGCACCAGGCGGAACAGCGGATCGTTGTCGAGATAACCCGAGTCGGCCATCAGATCTTCGGTGTAGACCGCCCAGCCTTCCGCGAACACGCCCGAGCGCAGCACCGCGCGCAGGGTCGAGGGCGCCTTGGCCGAATGCGCGCCTTCCAGGTAGTGGCCCGGCATCGCTTCGTGGATCGACAGCAGGTGCACCATGCGCGTGTTGTATTCGCGCAGGAAGGAATCGACCTGTTCGCCGCTCCAGTCGTCCGGGATCGGCGAGATCGCGTAATACGTGTCCAGGTCCTTGTCGAGCGGGCCGGGCGAATCGCAATACGCCAGCGCCACGCCGCGCTGGAATTCCGGCATCAGGATCACCTTGACCGGCGCGTCGGGCACGGTCACCAGATTCTTCGCGCGGGTGAAGGCGGTCGCATCGCTCAGGGTCTGCTTGGCGAAATCGACGATCTTGTCGCGCGGCGGCTTGTCGGCGTAAGCCAGTTCCAGCGCCGCTTCGATCGCCTTTTGCTGCTGCTCGGGCGTGGGCTTGTCGGGCAGCGCCGGCGCGCCGGGCTTGTCCTTGAGTTCCTTCTGCGCGATCGCGTACATCTCGCCGCGTACGCGGATCAGCTCGGCTTGCGCGCGCTGCATGATCTGCGCGCGCGACAGCGATGAATTGAGCGAGAACTTCAGCTTTTCGTCGTACAGGGTCTGGCCGATGCGGAAGTTGCCCTTCGCGTTCGGCACCAGGGTCTTGTCCAGCCACTCCTGCTGTTCGGCCACGGCCTTGCGCAGGCCGGCGACGGCGGCGTCCAGGCGCTTGCGGTCGGCGCCATTGAGCTGGCCGGCGTTGGGCGCGATGAAGGTGTCGATCAGGCTGAGCACGCCGGCGTTCTGCTTGGCCACGGTCTCGGCATGGATTTTCGGAACCCGGGCCGGATCGAGGTTGGCGCGGGCCTGGGCGAAGATCTGCGGGATCTTCTCCATGCGCGCGGTCGCCGACTTCAGCCGCTGCGGCATCGGCGCGTATTCGCGCGCCATCAGGTTGTACAGCGCGTCGCCGGCCAGGCCGCTGTAGACCAGCGGATCCCAGGCCCAGCTTTGCAGGGTCTGGATCGTCCATACGTCCGAGCGCAGGCGGTTGCGCAGGACCAGCGCATCGACCTGGTTCTCGCGCGACAGCCGGGTCGCGTCGATGGCGTCGAGTTCGCCGAGCAGCTTGGTGTTGAAGTCGATCTGGCGTTGGCGGCCGGCGGCGCTGAGGTCATCGATCTCGCCGTCGAAGCGGTGATCGCCGATCTGGCTCGCGGCGATGGGATTGATCTGCATGACGCCGTCGAGCCAGCGCTTGGACAGCGCGGCGAAGGCGGCATCGACCGCCGGATCGGCGGTGCCGGCGGCGGCCGCGTGCGCGGACGCGCTGCGCGGCGAAGGCGTGGCGGGGTCGTGCGAACCGCAGCCGGCCAGGGCCAGCGCGATCAGGGTGGGACTAAGCAAGGCAGCGAGCTGCGTAGGGCGCAACGGGCGCATATCCATTCTCGGTGGGGTGGGGTGGCCGCGGCCGGGTTGCGCGGAGGATATGCCAAGCCTGTCGCGCCCGCATGGGTCATTGGTCGGGCGACGATCGCCTGGATGCGATGGCCGCAAGCGAATGCGGATTGCGTGTGCGCGTCGCGGCGCTCGCCGATGCGGGCGATCGACGCGGACGATTCGCGCGGGCTGCATTTTCGATGCAAAGGCAGCCGACCGAGCGGGCAAATCCGGATTAGCTCCGGTGCAGGCGGACGATGCGGGCCTGGACCGGCAACCGGCCTTGCGCGAAGCCGCGCGACGGCGATTCGACCCCGCTACGCGACCGCTTCGGCATGGCCGGACGCCGCATGGCGAATCCGCGCAATTGCCGTGCCCGGTGTCGGATTTCGCCGTTCCCGTGCGTCGCCGCCACATGACGATCGGTAATGGGCTCATATTCGGGCGCCGCGGTTTGCGGCGGCGCGCAGCGGGGCCGGCGAACCTGCGATACGCCGCGATCGCCTTGCCGCATGGGCATCGCGGCTGAACAGGACGGCGCCGGCTTGCCGCCGGCCGCTTCCGTCCGCCGCGCCGGAACGCCGAAACAGCGTCTTTATCGCAGCCAGACCGCGTTGACATCGCTTTATCGCGATGCAACATAAGTCCATCGCCGCAGCGCGCGGCCGATCTCCTCCGCATAGACCGAACGACACCGCCGTGAACCGAGTGACCCCGACGAATCCGCCCACCGCCGTCCGCCGAATCCCGGTCGATCGCCGCATGGGCATGTGTTGCCGCTGAGCGCCCACCGCTGCGAACCGCAACGCACTTCGTCCGTTCCTCCTGGTCTTCGTCTATGTCCGCTGCCGCTTATTCCTTATCGATCCTGTCCGGCCCAACCGGCCCCTGGCGCGCGCCGTGCATGCGCCATCCTCACGCTTGTATGAGGCGGGTGATGCCCTGACGGGCTGAACCTGCCGCCTTCTTCGTCCGGCGCGGACCGGCGCGCGGCTTACGGCATCGCCGTCCCGCGTCTTTCTCTCCCCTCTCTCGTGACAGCGCTGCGCTTGCGCAGCGCCGGCGGCCGCGCGCCGTCCGCGACGGGCGCTCTTCTTCGCTTTCCCTTTCCCACGCCTTGCAGGACTTATCCATGTGTCTCGTTTCTCTTACCCGTAGCCGCGTGCGTTATCGACGTCTCGCCCTGGCCTTGTCCATCGCCATCGCCGCGCCGCTGGCGCAAGCCGAGGAAGCCGCCGCCGCGTCCGCCGAGCCGGGCGTCACGCTCGATGCGGTGCAGGTCACCGGCACCAACCTCAAGCGCAGCGATGAGGCCGGGGTGAATCCGGTGCTGGTGATCGATCGCGTGCAGATCGAGAAGAGCGGCAAGGTCACCGTGTCGGATCTGCTGCGCAGCCTTACCGTCAACAGCGGCAACAGCTTCAACGAGCAATACACCGGCAGCTTCGCCAATGGTTCGGCCGGCGTGTCGCTGCGCGGCCTGAGCCAGAAGAACACGTTGGTGCTGGTCAACGGTTATCGCGTGGCTTCGTACGGCTTCGCGCAGAACACCCAGGACAACTTCGTCGATCTCAACGCGCTGCCGCTGGGCGCGATCGAACGCGTGGAAATCCTCAAGGACGGCGCGTCGGCGCTGTACGGTTCCGATGCGATCGCCGGCGTGGTCAATCTGATCCTGCGCCGCAAGATCGAAGGCATCGAACTCGATGCGTCTTATGGCGCGGCCACCGAAGGCGGCCTGGACCAGCACAGCATCGGCCTGCGCGCCGGTCACGGCGATCCGGGCAAGGACGGCTACAGCCTGCGTTTCAGCCTGGACGTGTTCAAGCGCGGCCAGCTCAACGCCGATGAGCGCGATCTGACCCGCGACGGCGATTACCGCGATCAGCCCGGCGGACGTCTGGCCGGCTGGTCTACCCAGGGCGGTGCGTTCCTGAGCAATCCGCGCGCGCCAGTCGCTTTTCCCTGCCAGCCGGGCACGCAGTCGCGTCCGTACAGCGACTTCGGCAGCCCGCTGCCGGGCAACGCCTGCGCCTTCAACACCCAGCCGTATCGCACGCTGATTCCCGATGTCGAACGCTATCAGGCGATGGTCGCGGGCGATGTCTGGTTCAACGACAAGGTCCAGGGCTTCGCGGAGATTCTCTACAGCACCAGCCACAACGGCACCTATTTCAGCGCGCCGATGACGGTCGGCGCGGGCCTGCGCGCTTACGATCGCAGCACCGGCCGCCTGGTCGATATTCCGGCGGTGCTGCCGATCGGCCATCCGAACAATCCCAACGCCGTGCCGACCCCATTCGAGTATTCCTTCCTCGACCTGGGCGCGCGCTACAAGATCAACAAGTCCGAGTTCTCGCGCATCCTGTTCGGCCTGCGCGGCAAGGGCGAGGTGTGGGATTGGGAAGTCGCCGGCAGCCATTCGGAAAGCCAGCAGCACGAGTACGTGCGCAACTTCCTCAATCGCTATGCGTTCGAGCAGGTGCTGCGCGACGGCAGTTACGATTTCCTCAATCCCTCGCGCACGCCGGGCGCGCTCGAAGCGCTGCGCTTGTCCACGCGCCGTCCGGGCACCTATCGCCTGAGCACGCTGAGCGGGAAGATTTCCGGCTTCCCGTGGCAATGGCGCGCGGGCGATGTCGGCGTCGCCGCCGGCGTGGAGTTCCGCGACGAGGCCCAGGACGCGCGCACCAGCCCGCAGGTGTTGTCCGGCACCGAACTGCGTCCGGCGATCAATCTGATCGACGGCGACCGCCGCGTCGCCGCGGCGTTCTTCGAATTCAGCCTCAAGCCGTGGGAACAGGTGGAAGTGCAGCTGGCCGGCCGCGGCGATCACTACAGCGACTTCGGCAGTGCGTTCTCGCCCAAGCTCGGCATTCGCTGGCAGGTCAGCGACGACTGGCTGCTGCGCTTGAACGCCTCGCGCGGTTTCCGCGCGCCGTCGCTGCCGGAGATCGCGCAGAGCACCACCATCAGCTACGGCTCGGTGATCGATCCCTTCGATCCGGTGCAGCCGGGCGCCTCGCGCGGCGTCACCATCCTGCGCGCCGGCAACAAGGACCTGAAGGCCGAGCGTTCCAGCAACGTCAACCTGGGCGTGCTGTGGGCGCCCGACGCCGACACCAGCCTGGGCATCGATCTGTACCGCATCCGCCAGGACGATCTGATCGCGCCGGACAACGTGCAGTTCGTGGTGTCGAACCCGCAGAGCAATCCCGGCCGCATCACCCGCGATGCGCAGGGCCGTCTGCAACTGGTCGAGAACCGCTACGCCAACCAGGGCACCCTGACCACGACCGGCTTCGATATCGAAGGCCGCAAGGTCTGGCACGCCGGCGATTCGTCGTGGACCTTGGACGGCACCTGGACCCGCCTGCTGAGCTACGAGCAGCCGCAGGTCGCCGGCCAGGGCGCGCTGGAAGGCGCCGGCGGCAACCGCTTCGGCGCGTTGCCGAAGTGGCGCGGCATCACCTCGCTGGCCTATGCGCGCGGCGACTGGAACGCGCAGCTGTCGTGGCGTTACATCGGCGGCTACAAGCAGCAGGTAGTCGATGCGCGTAGCAACCCGGGCCTGAGCGACAAGGTAGACGACCACCACCAGTTCGATCTGTACCTGGGCTATGAGGGCCTGCGCGATACGACCTTGTACGTTTCGGTGCAGAACCTGGCCGACAAGGATCCGCCGTTCGATCCGGCCGGCGGCGCGCTGCCCTACGACATCAGCCAGTACGACGCGCTGGGGCGGTTCGTCAGCGTGGGGTTCAAGCACAAGTTCTGATCGGCCGCCGCGAACGCGGGCCGGCGCCAACCCCGTTGGCGCGCGGCCCGCGTTGATCCAGTCATCGCGCGCGGTGGACGAAGGCTGTCCGCCGCGCCGGCCGGTGGCATAGTGCTAGCGGCCACTGACGGCTGGAGAGAACGCCCATGGATACGAATACGATCGCGAACCGGCTGGGCACGTTGCTGCTGGCCACAGCGATGCTCGCCGGCTGCGCCAAGCACGCCTATGAGTCGCCCGCCGAGACCTCGGTGAAGACGACGGAGTCCTATCTAACAGTCAAACCCGGTTCTGGCTCCGACGCCGGCGGCGGCGCGAAGGCCGACCTGGGCGTGCTGCTGGCCTACGAACATCAGATCCGTATCCGCATGCCCGGCGAGCGCATCGCGGCCCGGGCCAGCGAGGTGCAGGCCGCCTGCAACAGCGGCAAGTTCGGCGCCTGCGCGGTATTGGGCATGAGCCAGAGCGGCGGCGACGATCCGTCGGCGACCGTACAGGTGCGGATCGTGCCCGACGGCGTGGACAAGCTGATCGGGCTGGCCAGCAAGGGCGAACAGATCGCCGAGCGCAGCATCCAGGCCGAGGATCTGGCGACCGCCGTGCGCGACAACAGCCTGCGCCAGGATCGTCTGCGCAAGGAGCATGCGCGATTGCTCGAATTCCAGGATCGCAAGGATCTGAAAATCGCCGACGTGATGACGCTGTCCGGCCGCATCGCCGAGATCGAAGCGCAGTTGCAGGCGGCCGAGCAGGAAGCCGCGCAGCAACAGCGGCGCATTTCGACTCAGCTGGTCACGCTGACCTTCCAGACCACGCGCGCGCAGGAGAACACGGGCGAAATCGGCCAGGCGTTCAAGGACGTGGGTTCCATCGTGACCGGCGTGGTCGCCTTCATGATCCGCGCCTTCGCCGCGTTGCTGCCGGTGGCAGTGGTGTTGTTCGTGCTGGTGGTGGTGATCCGCCGTATCCGCCGCGCGCGCCGCAAGAGCTGAGGCGCGGGCTCAGCCGGGCCGCGGCGACGCGGCCCGGTCGCAGGCGAGCGTTGCGCTCAGCGCTCTTCTTCCGACTCGAACTCGACCAGCACGTCCAGGTCGAAGGCCAGCGCCTCCACCGCCTCGCGCACTTTGTTCGCGGTGGACGGGTTGGGCGCGTCGATTTCCAGTTCGTGCACGCCGGGGCCGGCGTCGTCGGGCAGGCCGGCGGAACTGGAATCGGAGTCGTCCATGTGCGGCATCAGGTCGGCGACTTCCTCCACGTGTTCGATCCCGTCCAGGCTGGACAGCAGATTGCTGATCGCACGCGCGTCGTCGTCGTTGCCGGTGATACGCAATCGAAGCAGGGGCATGGCGGGAAACCTGGAATCGCGGGGAAGCCTGGAGGCTAGGCAGGGCGCAGCTAAGACCGCGTGAAACGTCACACCGTCTAAATCGCGTCGCGGTAGGCTAGGCGCATGAACACGACCTCCGAAACCGCCCCTACGTCGGTGCCCGTGCCCAGCGTCACATTGCGACCGCTGGAACGCGGCGACCTGCATTTCGTCCACGTGCTCAACAACAACCGCAGCGTGATGGGCTACTGGTTCGAAGAACCCTACGAGTCCTTCGTCGAACTCGAAGAGCTATATCGCAAGCACATCCACGACCAGTCCGAGCGCCGCTTCATCGTCCAGGACGGCGGCCAGGAGCGGGTGGGGCTGGTGGAACTGGTCGAGATCGACCACCTGCACCGTCGCGCCGAATTCCTGATCATGATTTCGCCTGAACAGCAGCGCCGCGGTTATGCGCGCGCGGCGACGCGGCTGGCGATCAGCTACGCGTTCCGGGTGTTGAATCTGTACAAGCTGTATCTGCTGGTGGACGTGGACAATCTGCGCGCGATCCAGATCTACGAAGACGCCGGTTTCCAGCGCGAAGGCATCCTGGTCGATGAGTTCTTCAGCGACGGCCGCTATCACGACGTGGTGCGGATGTGTTTGTTCCAGCCGCAGGTGCTGGGGCAGGGCAGCGCCTGGCGCGATCGTAGTAGTCGCTGATGCCTTCTCCCGCTGCGCGGGAGAAGGGGGGCCGAAGGGCCGGATGAGGGCCCGCGGCGTGCTTGTCGGTTCGCGTGCCCTCACCCCAACCCCTCTCCCGCGGGAGAGGGGCTAAGAGCGCGGTCAGCGTCTCCAAGAAATAGTTCCGTCATTCCCGCGAACGCGGGAATCCAGAAAAAACAGGCCCGTCATTCCCGCGGACGCGGGAATCCAGCGACTTTTGTGCGAGAACGTTTGAAGTCACTGGATTCCCGCGTTCGCGGGAATGACGAGCAAAAAAAATTCGAAGCTCCCCGAAGCAGTTACTTCGGACGGGCGCTGAGGCGGTTTTCAGCTTTCAACCGCCGGCGCAACCTCACTTCTTCTTGGCCGCCTTGCTTTCAGCCACCTGATCGCGCACCGGCAGCGGCACGTTGCAGATGTTGATGTGCCCGGCCGGGCGCTTGTAGAAATCGTCCTGGCGATTGCGCCGGGACTCCACCAGCGCCGCGAACAGCGGCGTGTCGGTGCGCAGCACTTCCAGATTGGCGCGCTCGGCCTTGGGCACGTCCGCGGCCAGGCGGATGGCCTGGATCGGCGTGCGCTCGGCGGCGGTTTCGTAGAAGCCCAGGTTGCCGGTGCCGCGCGGCAGCGTCGACAGCAGCTCCATGCCCTTGATCACGCGGCCGACAGTGGTGATGTTGAGGTCCAGGTGACGCGGCGATTGCCCGATCACCACGTACAGCTCGGTGCCGTTGCTGGAATCGGCGGCCAGATCGCGGCCGGCGCCGACGGTGCCGTAGCAGTGCGCCAGCCAGCTGTTGCCTTGCTCGGAATCGCGCGCGGCCGGGAAGCCGGCGGCGAAACCGGCCTGCGCCGCCCAGCCGTCGGGGTCGGGCAACACCGTCATCGCCAGCCCCGCGCTCTTGCGCGAGAACTCGGCCGGCAGTTTCGCCTTCACGCCTTTGCCGAAGGGTTTGCGCTTGGCCGGGTCTTCGCCGTTGGCATCGCCCCACTGCACCACGTAGTTGTCCTGCGAACGGTTGATGCTCAGGCCGTTCCAATAGCCGTTGTGGGCCAGGGCGCGGATGTTGGCGACGTGCGCCGGCGCGAACTGCGGCGCCAGTTCGATCACCACCCGGCCGCGCGCCAGTTCGAGATAAATCGTGTTCTTCGGGTCCAGCGTGCGCCAGTCCGACGGCTGGCTGGCGTCGAGAATCTGCTGCATGGTCCGGCCCTTGGCCGGCTCGGCGGTCTGCGCGAAGACCGGCGCGGCGACCGCGGCACTCAGGGCGAGGGCGAGCAACGCGGCTCGATGCATCGAAAGCATGGACGATCTCCTGATCAGGGTTGGCGAGCGTAATCGCCGCGGATGCATCGCGCGAAGGCGGCGGGTCGGCGAAGCGTAGCTGGAAGCAGGAGTGAGTGGAGAGGAGTGAGGAGTGAGTAACGGCCCAGTCCCCTAGTCCTCGCCTCCCTTGCCTTCCACTCACTCCTCTCAACTCTTTATCTGCCCAATGACTACCGGCACATTCGCTATACCGAACTTCGTAATAGCCTGAGCTCCAACCTAGCCAGACACCCCGCGGGGGCCGCCGTGATCGAACTCGACAGCCAGTTGCGCAAGTTCCAGAAGGAGCTCAGCGCCGGCACCGTATCGCTGGCGTTGCTGGCGGTGCTGGCCGCGGCCAGCGAGCCGATGTACGGCTACCAGATCGCCAAACGCCTGGAACGCGAGGGCGAGGGCGTGCTCAGCGGCAAGCAGAGCGCGCTGTATCCGGTGCTGCGCAATCTCGGCGCGGCCGGGCTGCTGGACAGCTATGTCGAGCCGTCGGTGACCGGGCCGCCGCGCCGCTACTACCGCATCACCGAGACCGGCCTGGCCGTGCTGCGCGAATGGACGCAGGCCTGGCGCGCCACCCGCGATTCCGTCGATTCCGTACTCCAGGGGCTGAACTCATGAACGCCATAGCCGGCACGAGCCACTATCCGATCTCCGCCGACCCGTCCGGCGCCGACGCACCCAGCGCCGACCCCGCCGCCGCCCATGCGGGCGCCGCTGCCGGCGCCGGCCTGCCGCGCTCGATTCCCGAATACCTGCAGCGCCTGCGCGAAGCGCTGCAAGGCGCCGACCCGGCGCTGATCCAGGACGCGCTGTACGACGCGGAGGAATACCTGCGCTCGGAAATGGCCGACAACCCCGGCCAGAGCGAGGCCGAGATCATCGCCGCGGTCGCCGGCAGCTACGGCGCGCCCGACGAGGTGGCGGACATCTACCGCGACACCGAGGTCAAAGTGCAGACCGCGTTGCGCGCGCCGAAGCCGGCGCCGCGCAAATCGGCGCTCGGCCGCTTCTTCGGCGTGGCGCTGGAACCGCGTACCTACGGCGCGCTGTTCTACATGCTGCTGTCGCTGGCCACCGGCACGTTCTACTTCACCTGGGTCACCACCGGCGTGTCGCTGTCGCTCGGCCTGATGGTGCTGATCATCGGCATTCCGCTGCTGATCCTGTTCCTGGGCTCGGTGCGGGTGTTGTCGCTGGTGGAAGGGCGCCTGGTCGAAGTGATGCTGGGCGAGCGCATGCCGCGACGGCCGCTGTATTCCGATCGCAGCCGGCCGGTGCTGGAGCGGATCAAGGAGATGTTCACCGATCCGCGCACCTGGGGCACCTTGCTGTACATGCTGCTGATGATGCCGCTGGGTACGCTGTACTTCAGCATCGCGGTGACCGGTCTGGCGCTGTCGTTGTCGCTGATTTTCCTGCCGTTCGCGCAATTGTTCGGTTTGTTCGACGGCCTGGTCCGGATCGACGGCATTTCGTTCCTGGGCGTCTGGGAGCCCTGGGCGATGCCGGTTTTCGCTCTGGTCGGCGTGTTGCTGCTGTTCGTGATGCTGCATGTGGCGCGCCTGATCGGCTATGCGCATGCGCAGCTGGCCAAGCATCTGCTGGTGCAATGGGCGCAGCGCGACTGATCGCGGCCAGCTGCGATGCAACGAAAAAGCCGGCGTTCGCGCCGGCTTTTTTTGTTGAGCGCGTGGCGATAAGCCGCGCATGAAAAAAGCCCGGCACGTGGCCGGGCTTTCCTGATTGCTCGATCGAACCGATGACGCGCGGGTTACTTCGCCGCGTTCTTGGCGATGAAGTTGCGCACCTGCGGATACACCTGCTCGCGCCAGCGGCGGCCGCTGAAGATGCCGTAGTGGCCGGCGCCTTCGACGGTGAGGTGCTCGCGGCGTTCCTTCGACACGCCGGTGCACAGCGTGTGCGCGGCACGGGTCTGGCCCTGGCCGGAGATGTCGTCGAGCTCGCCTTCGATGGTCAGCAGCGCGGTGTTCTTGATCGCGCCCGGATCGACCCGCTCGCCGGCCACGTCCCACAGGCCGCGCGGCAGCAGGTGCTGCTGGAACACGACCTTGATCGTATCCAGGTAGTACTCGGCCGGCATGTCCAGCACGGCGTTGTATTCGTCGTAGAAACGGCGGTGCGAGTCGGCGTCTTCCAGATCGCCCTTGAGCAGGTCCTGGTAGAAATCCCAGTGCGACTGGAAATGCCGCTCCGGATTCATCGCCATGAATCCGCTGTGCTGCAGGAAGCCGGGATAGACGCGGCGGCCGCGGCCGGGGAAGTTGGCCGGGACGTGGTGGATGAGATTGCTTTCGAACCACCACAGCGGCTTGTGCACGGCCAGGTCGTTGACCTTGGTCGGGCTTTCGCGGGTGTCGATCGGCCCGCCCATCATCACCAGCGAACGCGGCGTGGCTTCGCCGCGCGCGGCCATCAGCGACACCGCCGCCAGCACCGGCACGGTCGGCTGGCAGACGCTGATCACGTGCAGGCTGTCGGCGCCGATCAGGCGGATGAAGTCCTGGATGTAGCCGACATAGTCGTCGAGGGTGAAGGCGCCCTCTTCGGTGGGCACCATGCGCGCGTCGATCCAGTCGGTGATATAGACCTTGTGATCGCGCAGCAGCGTCTTGACCGTATCGCGCAGCAAGGTGCTGTGGTGGCCCGACAGCGGCGCGACCACCAGCACCGGCGGATCGTCCTTGAGTTCGGCGATGTTGTCCGCGTCGTCGGCGTAGCGCTTGAAGCGCAGCAGCCGGCAGAACGGCTTGCGCTGCATCTCGCGTTCGATCACCGGATAGGCGTTGCCGTCGATCTGCACCGAGTGGATGCCGAATTCGGGCTTCTCGTAATCCTTGCCGATGCGGTAGAGCAGTTCGTAGCCGGCGGCCAGACGCGGCGCGGCGGGCAGGGTGGACAGCCAGCTGCCGGGCGCGGCGAACATCTTCGCGCCGGCGTCGGCCCAGTAGGTCATCGGGGCCATCCAGGCGCGGCCGAGTTCGTGCATTTGGTAAAGCAGCATCGGGTCGGACTCTCAGTGGCGGTGTGCAGCGGTGGCGGTGCAGAGCTGGCGCCGGAGAGTAGCTGACCCCGGCACGAGCGGTTTGCTGCGCCGCAGCATAGCGGATTGGGACGGCGCTGGCGTGAATGGCGAGGGGTGTCGCGGTGGCTGGCGAGATCGTTCGCTGGGCTGGGCGGGGATGCGCCGGATTCGAATGCTTCGAATTCGACCGGGCGCGTCAACCGTTGCCCACTTTGAAAAAGGGGGCGAGCGCCCGGTGGTAGTACGAAGTCGGTGCAGGTGCTGTAGCGCGGGGGATTTGCTTTTGTTTGTGGGAAGAGCAAAGGCAAATCCCCCTGGCCCCCCTTTTCAAAGGGGGAACAGCTCAGTAGAGGGGGATCAGAGGATGGGGAATGATTTCGTTGTGGCTTGGATCAATCCGCCGTTTCCAGCGCCGCCGTGCCGCCGCGCAGCATCGGGGCCAGCCACAGATGCGAACCCAGGGCGGCGAATCCCTGCGCGGCGAAGCGCTCGCGGTAGAACTTCGCCGGCCGGCGTTTGAAGCCGTCGGTGTCGCCCTCGATGCCGTCTTCGCGGGTGAAGGTTTCCAGGAACGCCACCCCGCCGCACAGCTCGGCCAGGCCGGGCAGGCCGCGATCGAGTTCGCGCGTGTCCAGGTAATGCAGCACGTCGCTGCAGATCAGCAGATCCACCGGCGCGCACGGCCGCAGGAACTCGAAGTCGCCGAACCGGGCCAGATGCAGATTGCGGCTGCGACCGAAGCGCGCAGTGGCGTACTGGCTGCTGTCGAATCCCAGATACTGCAGGCGCGGACGCAGCTTGAGCAGCGGCGCGCGCCACGGGCCTTCGCCGCAGCCGATATCGAGCACGCTGCGGATCGGCCGCTCCAGGTGGTACTCGGCCGTGGCGACGGTGAGCGCGACCTTGCGCGTCAGCCGCGCGGCGCCGCCGATGGCCTGATCCTTCAGGGCCGGGTCGCGGTACCAGCGTTGGAAGTAGTCGCGGTCGTATTGTTTGCTCATGGTGGCCGTGCGTGGCGTGGGGGCGTGGCATCCTAACGCGCCCGGCGGATCGCCTGCATAAGCCGCCCTCGTTCGCCGTCACTGCCAGCCCGTTTTCAGGAAGCCCGCGATGAATGCCTATGTCTGGACCAAGACCTTCCATATCGTATTCGTGATCGCCTGGATGGCCGCGGTGTTCTACCTGCCGCGGATCCTGGTCAACATCGCCGAAGCCGGCGACGAACCGGCGGTGCGCGCGCGGCTGGTGTTGATGGGGCGCAAGCTGTATCGCTTCGGCCACATGATGTTCGGAATCGCGGCGATCCTGGGGCTGACCTTGTGGCTGGTGTTCCATATGAGCGGCGGTTGGCTGCACGCCAAGCTGGCTCTGGTCGCGGCGCTGCTGGTGTACTACATCTTCACCGGGCGCTGGCTCAAGGGCGTGGACAAGGGACAGGCGCTGCCTTCGTCGCGCACGTTGCGCCTGTTCAATGAGCTGCCGCTGGTGGCGTTGATCGCGATTGTCTGGCTGGTGTTGGCTAAGCCGTTCTGACGGCTCTTGGGCGGAGAGCAAATCCCCCTTAATCCCCCTTTTTCAAAGGGGGAGACTGGTTCGTCGGTGGTGGGGCGGCGCTGCGATTTGCGCGATCGTTATGCGCGACAAAAAAACGGCGACCCCAGGGCCGCCGTTTTTTTTTCCTACCGAAGCCCGTGCCGTTCCCCCCTTTGAAAAAGGGGGCAGGGGGGATTTGCTCTTAGGCCTTAGCGCTAGCCTCGACCCCTCAGTTCTTCTTGAAGTCCTCACCCTTAGGCAACATCACCGGCACCTTGTTCGCATCGCAATCGCCCTTGGCGCACAGCGCCGCGCGCAGCGTGGGCATCGACTGCAACATGAAGTGATAGATGGTGTTCTGCTCGACGCTGCCGCGCACCGCGGCGCTGCCGGGGCCGCGCGCCCAGATGCCGACGTCGTCGCCGCCGTGGGTTTCGTTGCTGGTCGGCACCAGCGCTTCCTGCATGTAGTCCGGCGCCTGGGTGTCTACGTTGGTCAAGTCCGGACGGCCCTTCTCGATTTCCTGCATGCCGCTGGCGGTGTGCGGGAACTTGTGCGGGCCTTCGGGCTGCTGCGAGCTGGCGCCGGTGTAGCCCGGGCCGTTGCTGTAATTGAGCGTGGTGTACGGCTTGCCCAGCGCGTCGCGGGCGTAGTCGTTGGCGTCGCCGTCTTCGCCGCTGGTGCCGCGCACCTTGCCCAGCATCGGGTTGCCGCGGGTCGGGTAGCCGACGAAGCTCAGCGTGTGCGAGTGATCGGCGGTGACCAGAATCAACGTGTCGTCGGCCGAGGTCGCCTTGGTCGCCGCGTCCACCGCCTGACTCAGCGCGATGGTGTCGGTCAGCGCGCGGTAGGCGTTGCCCATGTGATGGGCGTGATCGATGCGGCCGCCTTCGACCAGCAGCACGAAGCCGTTATCGCCCTTGATCGTCTTCAGCCGCTCGATCGCCGCCACCGTCATCTGCGCCAGCGACGGCTCGCCCGCGCCGTCCTGCGGGCGGTCGTGGTCGAACTGCATGTGGTCGGGCTCGAACAGCGCGAACAGCGGCTTGTCCTTCGGCGCGGCGGCGAACTGCTTCGCGTTCCACACGTACTCGCCGCCGGGATGGCGCTGCTTCCAGGTCGCGATCAGGTCGCGGCCGTCCAGACGCTGGCCGACCTTGTCGTCGTATTCCGGATCGCGCTGCTCCACGGTCATGAAGTTGCCGCGGCCGCCGCCCATCAACACGTCCGGGCCGGTGCCATAGGGCGATTCGATCATTTGCCGGGCGATGTCGATGCAGCCCTGGGCCTTGGCCTTGTCGGGCAGGTCCATGTCGTTTTCCCAATTGCGATCGGCCGAATGGCTGAAGGTCGCGCCCGGGGTGGCGTGGGTGACGCGGGTGGTGGTGACCACGCCGGTGGCCAGGCCGCTGCTGGCGGCGAGTTCCCACAAGGTCAGCATCGGCGCCTGCAGCGCGGCCGCGCAATCGCCGCGCTGGCCTTTCTGGCCGATGCTGAGCACGCCGGCGCGGGTCTTCACGCCGGTGGCCATCGCGCTCATGGTGCCGGCCGAGTCGGGCGTCTGCGAATCGGTGTTGTAGGTCTTGCTCAGCGCGGTCGCCGGGAAGCGCTCCCAGCTCAGACGGTTTTCTTCCCCGGGCGCGCCCTTGAGCTGGCCGTCGAGAATGCGCGCGGCGGCGACCGTGGTCAGGCTCATGCCGTCGCCGACGAACAGGATCACGTTCTTGGCCTTGCCCGTGCTGGCGCCGCGCTGCGCGGCCTGGGCGGCGCCGTCGCGGTACCACCATGCCGGGGTTTCGTCCTGCGGGTGCTTGATCTGCGGGACATCGACGACGACAGCGCTGGCGGGCGCATCGGCGCGCGTGGTCGGCGCGGCCGCGGCGCAGGCGGTGAGCAGCGCGGGAACGAGGAGAACGGAAGCGGAACGCAGCTTGGACATGGGCGGGCCGGGCGTTGGGAATGACAAGCCGGCGATTATGCCCTGGGCGTGTGACCGCGGTTGGGCGCCGGCGCCGGTTGTACGGCGCCGGATGTTTGCTGGTCGTGGCGGTCTGGGGGAGGAGTGCAGAAGCAGAAACGAGTTCAGAGGAGTGAGGAGTGAGAGAAAGCACGGCCCTTACTCACTCCTCACTCCTCTGAACTCGTTTCTGCCTCCGGCCTTCCGCCTAAATAGCCATGTCCAAACGCCGATCCGCCCGATGCTCCAGAAAATTCACCACCAGTCCCAGCCCGATCACCGCCGCGGCCACTACCAGCACCTGATTGAGCCCGACCTGGCGCAGCACCACGCCGCCGATCAGCGAACCCAGGGCGATGCCGATGTTGTAGCCCGACACGGTCAGGCTGGAAGCGATCTCGGCCGAGCCGGGAATCAGGCGGCGCGACACCTCGATGCCGTAATGCCCCAGCGACGGCGTCGAACTCATCGCGAACAGCCCCAGCAGCAAGATGCCGGCGTAAGCGAACGAGGGCAGGCCGATCAGGAAATAGATCGCCACCAGCAGCGCCGCGATCAGCGCGTAGTTGAAACCGATGGTGCGCGACACGCCGTACCTGGCCGCGGCGATGCCGCCGAAATGATTGCCCAGCACCACGCCGACGCCGAACAACAGCAGCAGGAAATTCGCCGTGTCCTGGCTGTAGCCCAGTGAATCGATGATCAGCTTGGGCAGGTAGGTGTAGGCGATGAAATAGCCGCCGAACAGCAGCACGATCTTCATCAGCGCCGACAGCACGCGCGGGTTCGAGATCACTTCGGCGAAGCGCACCTGCTGCGATTCAGGCGTGCGCGCGCCGGCCTGCGCGGGAATCCAGCGCCACATCGCCGCCGCCGCGATCAGGTACGCGCCGCCGAGCAGCCAAAAGGTGAGCTGCCAGCGGTAGTGATCGCTGACGAAACCCATGATCGGAATGCTCAGCACGATGGCGATGGTCAAACCGGAGATCACCTGCGCCATGCCTTCGATGGTCGAGCGCGGGCTGAGCCGGCCGGCCAGCGGCATCGCCAGCGAGAAGAACAGGCCGTGGTTGGCGCCCAGCAGCAGGCGCGCGGCCAGCAGCAGGCCGAAGTGTTCGCTCATCGACGCCAGCACCGTCAGCGCGCCGGCCGCGGCCATCGACACCGCCAGGGTGAGGCGGGTGTCGTAGCGCTGCAGCAGCCGCGTCAGCACCGGCGCGCCGATGGTGACGCCGATGGCGTAGATCGCCACCAGCCAGCCCAGTTCGTCGCTGTCGCGATGCAACTGGTGCGTCAGCGACGGAATCAGCCCGACCGTGCCGAATTCGGCCGAGCCGAGGGCGAAGGCGCCCAGCAGAAGTGCGAAGAGTGCTTTGTTCATGAGGCCGGGATTGGGGATTGGGGAATCGGGATTCGCGACAGCGCCTGCGCAGCGGTCGGGGGCGATTGGGTTCGCAGGCGGGAAAGCGGGGCAGTGCCCCGGATGAGTTCCGGTTCCGGATGCGGTATAGTTCCAATATTCGGAACTATGGAAAATATAGCAGCAGGCCCCGGCTTGTTGCAAGCTGTCGCCATGAGACCTCTGCATCATCCCGCCACCGACGACATCGAACTGACCACCGTGCTGTACGCGCTTGCCGATCCGGTGCGGTTGGGCCTGGTGCGCGGGCTCAGCAAGGATCAGCCGGTGTCGTGCATCGGCGCCTGCATCGACGAGGAATTGCCGCGCGCGACGCTGTCGCGGCATTTCGATGTGCTGCGTTCGGCCGGCCTGGTTCATACCGTCAAATCCGGAACGCAAAATCTCAATACCCTGCGCTGCGACGATCTGGAGCGCCGTTTCCCGGGCCTGCTGAGCGCGATCCTGCACTGCGCCGGCAGCGTGCCGGCGGCGAAATATCCGGGCAAGACGCCGGCGGCGCCGGCAAAAAGCGCGGTTAAAGCGGCGGCCAAGCCCGCAGCGCGCGCCCGCCGCGGCGAGCCGGCGTCCGCGCGCGCCGGCAAGACCCGCGCATGAAAGCGCCTGCCGCGATACGGCGTTTTGCCGAAGCGGTTCACACTAATGAAGTTTCGTTGCCGGCTTATGCACTTCCATCAGCCGGCGCGATGGCGAAGCTGTTTATCGTGTCGTCCTCTCGCGCCGCCGCCCGCGCGGCGCGCGCATTCGCAACCGCGCGCGCAGGCGCGTCCCACGCTGAATTGACTGGATAGTCCCGCGATGAGTGCTCTGTTCTCGGCCTGGTTCCGCATTCCGTTCTGGCAGCGCGTGGTCGGCGGCTTCGTGCTCGGCGCGCTGGCCGGCTGGGCCTTCGGCCATTCGGCCGAGACCTGGTTCGGGCCGCTGGGCGATCTGTACGTCACCCTGATCAAGATGATCGCGGTGCCGCTGGTGTTCTTCGCGGTGATCAACGCGGTGGCCTCGCTGCATGGACAGAAGTCGATTGCCGCGCTCGGCGGCCGCACCTTCCTGTGGTTCGCGCTGACCGCGGTGCTGGCGGTCGGCGTGGGCCTTGCGGTCGGCACGATCCTGCAACCGGGCACCGGCGTCATCGGCCTGGCGATGGATTCGTCCTACAAGCCGCGCGACGTGCCCAGCGTGACCAAGGTGCTGCTCGACGTGGTGCCGAGCAATCCGTTCTACGCCTTGACCGGCATCGGCACGACCAAGAACGCGGCCGGCGAAACCGTGCTCGCCGCCGGCAAGGGCTCGATCCTGCCGGTGATTTTCTTCGCCGCGCTGCTCGGCTTCGCCATGGTCAAGCTCGGCGAGAAAGTCGCCGGCGTGCGCAAGCTGGTCGGCGAAGCCAGCGAGCTGATGATCCAGGTCACCCGCTTCGTCCTGGAATTCACTCCGATCGGCACCTTCGGCCTGATCGCCGCGCTGGTGGGCGCGTACGGTTTCGAAAAGCTGCTGCCGCTGGGCAATTTCGTCCTGGCGCTGTATCTGGCCTGCGGCATTCATATCGTCGTGGTCTACAGCGGCCTGCTGCTCGCGCACGGCCTGAACCCGCTGAAGTTCTTCCGCGGCGCCGCGCCGGGCATGCAGGTGGCGTTCGTGAGTTCCTCCAGCTTCGCCGCGATGCCGGTGGCGATGCGTTCGATCACGCACAACCTCGGCGTCAACAAGGATTACGCCGCGTTCGCTTCGCCCCTGGGCGCGAGCATCAAGATGGACGGCTGCGGCGCGATCTATCCGGCGCTGTGCGCGGTGTTCATCGCGCAGTACACCGGCACGCCGTTGACCGCGGACCAGTACCTGATCGTGCTGATCGCCTCGGTGCTGGGCAGCTTCGGCACCGCCGGCGTTCCCGGCACGGCGGTGATCATGGCCACCGTGGTGCTCAGCGCCGCCGGCCTGCCGCTGGAAACCATCGGCTATCTGTACGCCATCGACCGCATCCTCGACATGATGCGCACCATGACCAACGTGACCGGACAGATGCTGGTGCCGGTGCTGGTGGCGAAGGAAACCGGCCTGCTCGACCGCGCGGTGTACGAGGCCGCGCCGACCAACGTCGGGATCGAGCAGGAAAACGCCTGAGGCGGCATCGTTCGACGCGACTGCCGTCGAAGCCTGGGCCATGACGCGCCGCATTGGAGCGATGATGGCAGGATACGGAATCGTTCCTGGGACGGGATCGAGCCTGGCCCGAGAGCGGTTCGATTCGCGCTGAGTGTTGCGATATCGTCTTTCCATTCGGAGGAAGAAACGATGAGGTCATGGATGCCCGCGCTGTTGTTGGTGGCGCTCGCCGGATGCGCGAGCGCGCCGCGATCCGTCGAGCCGGCCTCGGACCCGCGCAGCGGTGCCGTCGGCGTGCGTTCGATCGACAAGCTCATGCCGTCCGACGACCGCATGCAATTGGCCGACAACGAAACCTTTCAGATGCCGCTGGCCGAAGCGGCTAACGCGGTGCCGGTGTATCCGGCCGAGTTGTTGGCGCAGCGGTTGGCGCCTCAGACCGTGTGCCTGCGCGTGGCGATCGGCGCCGACGGGCGGGTCATGGACAGTCAGCCTATCGACGATGCGCAGGCCGGCTGCGCGATCGGGTCGGACCCGCGCTTCGTCGAGGCCGCGCGCGCCGCGGCGGCGCAATGGCGCTTCGATCCTGCGTTCCGCTGCGTCTATCCGGGCGCGAAACCCGATGAGCAAGGCTGCGTGACCGGGAAGGAAGAGCCGGTGGCGGTGAGCCTGGCTTTCAGTTTCGTGTTCGAGCAGAAGGACGGCAAGGGGGCGGTGCGGGTCGGCGGTTGAGGGCTTCCCACAAAAACAGCGCCGCTCAAATCCGCGAAAACTTCCAGGACACCATCCGCCCGTCGCGATACGGCATCACTCCATGGAACGGCCGCGGGTCGGCGTCGAACACCAGCGGCAGGAATTCGCGGTCGCCTTCCCACATCGGCAGCTCGTGCAGGCGCTCGATGTCCACCCACTCCAGCGTGCCTTCGGGATTGCTCGCGAACGGCGCGCCCTGGAAGGCGGTGATGGTGAACACGAAGCCCAGCCAGTCCTCGCCATGCTTGCCGAAGCCCGGCCAGCTGATGGTGCCGCGCAACTGCATGGCGGTGCAGTCGATGCCGGCTTCCTCGAAGATCTCGCGGCGCATGCCCGCGACCACGTCTTCGTCGGCCTCGAGCTTGCCGCCCAGGCCGTTGTACTTGCCCAACTGGTGATCGTCGGGGCGGGCGTTGCGATGGACCATCAGCACTTGGCGGCCATCGGGCGAAATCACGTAGCCCAGGGTGGCCACGATAGGCGTGTACGGCATCGGGGGATCGGCGTCGGAAAGGGCGCAGCGGGACTGCAGGCGCACAGTGTCGGCGATTCGTCCGGCAACGGCCAGCGGCGCCGGTCTCCCCACGTGACTTTCGACCTGCTCCGGTGTCATCGGCGCGGGTTAAGGTGCCCGGGCCCGCGGCGGCGGCGCCGGCATGCGGCCATAATCGCCACGGATCCATCACGATCCGAATATCTCGACAAGGACAGGGAGCACTCCATGCGCAAGCGTCACCTGAGCGTGCTGCTGGCCGGCCTGACCACGATCACGACCGCCGCGTTCGCTACAGCGTCCGCGGCCGAGAGCGATCGCTGGCAAGTGCCGGTGGCGGTCAAGAAACTCGACAACGGACTGACCGTGGTCGTATCGCAGGATCACACCTCGCCGACCGTCGGCATCAGCGTGGTCTATCACGTCG
This sequence comes from Lysobacter gummosus, assembly GCF_001442805.1. Taxonomy (NCBI): domain Bacteria; kingdom Pseudomonadati; phylum Pseudomonadota; class Gammaproteobacteria; order Lysobacterales; family Lysobacteraceae; genus Lysobacter; species Lysobacter gummosus. The sequence continues at coordinate 1,643,801 of NZ_CP011131.1, forward strand.
GCATGCGGCTGGAGCCCAAGAACCGCACCGGCTTCGCGCACCTGTTCGAGCACCTGATGTTCCAGGGCACGCCGGTTGCGCCGAAGGGTGTGTTCGACAAGGTCATCAGCGGCGGCGGCGGACGCAACAACGGCTCGACCCGTCCGGACTTCACCAACTACATCGAAGTCGCGCCGGTATCGGCGCTGGACCGCCTGCTGTGGCTGGAAGCGGATCGGATGAAGACCCTGGACTTCAATCCGACCACGCTGAAGAACCAGCAGGACGTGGTCAAGGAAGAAATCCGCGTCAACGTGAAGAACCAGCCCTACGGCGGCTTCATGTGGATCGATATCGGCCAGCACGCCTTCCAGAAGTGGGAGAACAATCACGACGGCTACGGCAGCTTCCAGGATCTGGAAAACGCCAGCCTGGCCGACGTGCAGTCGTTCCACCGCGATTACTACGGCCCCAACAACGCCGTGCTTGGCATCGCCGGCGACATCAGCCCGGCCGAGGCGTTCGCGCTGGCCGACAAGTACTTCGGCGCGGTCCCGGGCCGCCCGACGCCGGCCGCGCCGGATTACAACGAAGGCCTCAACACCGCCGAGAAGCGCATCAACCAGACCGATGCGCTGGCGCAGGTGCCGGCGATCGCCGCCGCCTGGAAGATGCCGGCGCGCGGCAGCCGCGATCACGCGCCGATGGCGGTGCTGGGCAACGTGCTGGCCGGCGACGACGCTTCGCGTCTGTATCAGGGCCTGGTCAAGCAGCGCCAGATCGCCTTGAACGTCGAGCCGCTGTACGGCCTGGTCGATCCGTGGACCTACAACGGCCCCACGCTCTACACCTTGTTCGCGCTGTACAAGCCCGATACCAACGCCGACGCGGTGCTGGGCGCGATCGATGAGGAAGTGGCCAAGATCGCCCGCGACGGCGTCGATGCGGCCACGCTCAAACGGGTCAAGACCAAGATGCTGGCCGACTGGTACAACGGCCTGGAGAGTTTCATCGAGCGCGCCAACACCATCGCGCTTATGCAGACCCTGTGGGGCGACGCCAACGTGGTCAACAAGATCCCGGGCCTGATCGAAGGCGTGACTTCGGCCGATCTGCAGCGCGTGGCCAAGACCTATCTGACCCGCGCCAACCGCACCGTGATCGATCGCCGGCCGGCCGCGATGGCCGCCGCCGCGCCCGCGGCCAAGGCCGACGCCGCGCCCTCCCAGACGGCCGCGCCGTCGGGCAAGAACTGAGGACCCGCGCCATGAGAATCCACACCAATTCGCTCGCGTTGTCGTTGTCGCTGGCCCTGACTCTTATCGCCGGCGCCGCCGCGGCCGGCCCCACCGCCAAGCTGCCCGAGCGCCTGCCGCCGCTGGCCGCCGACAAGGCGCTGCCGGTGCCGCAGATCGCGCAGAAAACCCTCGCCAACGGCCTGCAGGTCTGGGTCGTGCCGCGCCAGGGACTGCCGCGCGTGGACTTCGCCCTGACCGTGCGCAACGCCGGCTATGCCAGCGACGCCACCGACGCGCCGGGCTTCTCCGCGCTGTACTCCGGCCTGCTGGTCGAAGGCACCGCCAAGCGCGACGCCAAGGCCATCGCCGAAGCCGCGCAGAGCTACGGCGGCGTGATCGGCGCGATGCCGTATAACGACGGCCTGACCCTCAGCGGTTATGCGCTGCCGTCGCAGGCCGCATCGATGATGCAACTGCTGTCGGAAGTCGCCGAAGGCGCGAGCTTTCCCGACGATGAGGTCAAGCTGGCCAAGGCCAATGCCCTGCAGGGCCTGAAGGCGCAGCAGTCGCAGCCTTCGTTCAAGGCCACGCGCGCGCTGCTGGCGACGACCTACGGCGATCATCCCTACGCGCGCACACAGCCCACCGAGGCGGCGATCAACGCCGTCACCGCCGAGACGATGCGTGCCGAGCATGCGCGTCGCTTCCGTCCCGACCGCGCGCTGCTGGTGGTGACCGGGCGGATCAGCGCCGAGGAAGGCTTCAAGTCCGCCGAAGCCGCATTCGGCGACTGGAAAGCCAGCGGCGAGCCGATCGCCGACGTCGCACCCGCGCGCAGTTCGGCGCCGGCGCAGCGTGTGTTCGTGCAGCGCGACGGCAGCGTGCAATCGGCGCTGCGCCTGGGCCGTCCGGCCATCGCCGCCACCGATGCCGACTACATTCCGGCGCAACTGGCCGGCATCGTGCTCGGCGGCGGTTTCAGCAGCCGTCTGATGCAGAAGCTGCGCGAGGAGAAGGGCTACACCTACGGCGCGCGCGGCGGACTCAGCGCGTTCCGCGCCGGCGGCGCGGTGCAGGCCTCGGCGGACGTGCGCAACGAAGTCACCGGCGCGGCGATCGGCGAGTTCATCTACGAGCTCGGCCGCCTCAGCGACTATCCGGTGCCGGCGCAGGAGCTGGAAGACACCAAGCGTTACGTCGCCGGCGGTTACCTGATCAACAACCAGCTGCAGGCCTCGGTGGCGTCGTCGTTGGCCAGCAACTGGCTGTACGGCCTGCCGCCGGAGTTCCTCGGCGAGTACGTGCCGAAGGTCCGCGCCGTGAGCGCCGAGCAGGTGCAGGCGATGGCTAAGAAGTATTACGCCGTCAAGGATCAGTCGATCATCGTGGTCGGCGACTACAAGGCGGTGCAGTCGCAGCTCAAGGAGTACGGCGAGTTCAAGCAGGAGAAGTGAGTTCGCGGCTGATGGGTGGCGGGTGCGGCTGACGGGTTGTCGGCGTGCTTGCGATCTTCGCGACAGACAAAAGCCCCGGCCGTTCGCGGTCGGGGCTTTTTGGTTTTGGTCGTTGTCTGCGCGGAAGCGCAACTTGGGCGGAATCCGTTTTTTTTGCTCGTCATTCCCGCGAACGCGGGAATCCAGGCTGCGCGGAAGCGGCAATTTGGACGGAATCCGCTTTTTTTTGCTCGTCATTCCCGCGAACGCGGGAATCCAGGGCCTTTCGTGCGAAAGAGAGAGAAGTCTGTCGAATGCGATTCCGTGTTCAATCGCTTCAAAGCAGACCATGCCGAGACTTCTTGCTTTCTCGCACGAAAGGCCCTGGATTCCCGCGTTCGCGGGAATGACGGCTTTGGTGTGAGTATTTCGACAGTCCGAGTCCGAGTCCGAGTCCGAGTCCGAATCCGAATCCGAGTCGAGTCGAGTCGAGTCGAGTCGAGTCCTCAACCCCCTCAATCGAAATACTTGATAACAATCCGCACCGCGATCCCCGCGAACAGCAAACCGACGAACCCAAACAACAACCCGCTAAGAAAAATCCCGTGCCCGCCCGGAAACGCGCCGACGATGCCTCCGGTGACCAAGGCATACAGCCCGTACACCGGAATGAAGATCAGCCGCGCCGCCCACACGCCGCGTTCGCGGCTTTGCTCGCGCGGCAGAGGATTGCCGGTCGCGGCCCAGCGCATGGCCATGCGCGCCAGGACGATCGGCGCGAACAGCAGCGCGACCGCTTCGAGCGCCTTGTAGCCCACGATCACGCCGACGGCGAGCATCGCCCCGCCGATCAGCATCGCCAGCGGATCGCCCGGCGCGCCGAAATGCGCCAGCCCGGCGCCGATCGCGAACGCGGCCACGAATACGCCCACGCCGTAGTACACCTGTTTCATCGTCGCCCCTGGTTCGCCTGGATGATGCCCGCGCCGGTCGCCGGGCTTGTCGCCGCGTCCGCGCCCGTCGGGCCGCGCCGAGCATCGCGCCGCGGCGTCCGTGTTTCAAGCGTTCGCCTTCGCCGTTGCTCGCGCATAATGCCCGCCTTGCCACGGAGGACCGTATGTCTGCCGCCAGCCCGCTCGCCGATCCGCCCGCTGCCCCGCGTCTGCTCGCCTTCGCCGGCAGTCTGCGCTCGGGGTCTTACAACCGCCGCCTGATCCCGGTGCTGGTCGAAGGCGCGCGCGCCGCCGGCGCTCAGGTCACCCATATCGAACTGCGCGATTACTCGCTGCCGATCTACGACGGCGACATCGAAGCCGAAGGCCTGCCCGACAACGCCCGGCGCCTGCAGGCGCTGATGGCCGAGCACGATGGCCTGCTGATCTCCACGCCCGAGTACAACGGCTCGATGCCGGCCTTGGTCAAGAACACGCTCGACTGGATTTCGCGGCCGCTCGGCGACGGGCGTTCGGGCACCTCGCTGTTTACGGACAAGGTCGCCGGCATCGTTTCCGCCTCGCCCGGGCCGCTGGGCGGAATGCGCTCGCTGCTGGTCCTGCGCGACGCGCTGGCCAAGCTGGGCCTGATCGTGGTGCCGCAACAGGTCGCGGTTGGCCAGGCCGGGGAGAAGCTGCTCGATTACGGCCAACTCGGCGACGAGCGCGCGCGCGAAGCGGTGCATCGCGTCGGCGCCGCGGTGGTGCGGCATCTGCACGTCTACAACCCATCCATCGCCGGAGCCCGCGCATGAAAGGCCAGCAACGCGAATTGAACCTGCGCTTCCTCGCCCAGCCCACCGACGTCAACTACGGCGGCAAGGTCCACGGCGGCATGGTGATGAAGTGGATCGACCAGGCCGGCTATGCCGCCGCGGTGGGTTGGAGCGGCAAGTACAGCGTCACCGTCGCCGTCGGCGGCATCCGCTTCGTCGCCCCGATCCGCATCAGCGACTTGGTGACCGTGCACACCAAGCTGATCCTGACCGGCAACAGCAGCATGCATTTCGCCGTCGACGTGAAAGCGCGCGACCCGGGCCTGGACGACGGCGAGCCGGAAGAGCGGTTGTGCACGCACTGCGTGATCGTGTTCGTGGCGATGGATCAGGTCGAGGGCAAGCCGACGGCGGTGCCGTCGTGGACGCCGGAGACCGAGGACGACAAGCGCCTGGCCGAGTACGCGCTCAAGGTCATGGAACTGAGCAAGGGCATCGAGGCTACGGTGGAGCGGTACGTCAAGGAAGGTTGATTCGGTACTTGCTGTTCCCCCCTTTGAAAAAGGGTCTTAGGAAGCAAACGCGCCCTCAGAGGGGGTTGGATCGTAGCAACTTAAGGGTCGCCCGATAGAGGTCGTGGTGGCGATGGTTGAAGCGAAACTCGCACTCCTTGAGGTGGAGGTAGAAGGTGGTCTTGGCCAAGCCGTTGAACTTGGCCAGGCGGCGCTTGGCGAAGCTCCAGAAGCTCTCGATGCCATTGATGTGGTTGTCGCCCTCGGCGAAGTGATTGCCGCTGTGGCGGATGCGCCAGTGCTTGGCGTAGCCCAGATCGACCAGTCCGTCATAGCTGGACAAGCAGTCGGAGAGGATTTCGCTCTCCAGGCGAATATGCCCACGAATTAAGGCCTGCAGCGTGGCGGTTTTGCAGTTGGGCACGATCTGGGTGTAGACGTGCTGGCCGCGTTTGAGCATGCCGAAGACAATGGTTTTCTTGCCGGCGCCGCGTCCGCGTTTGCCGCGCACGCGCCACGGTCCGAAGAAGGATTCATCGACTTCGACCTGACCGGTGAAAGGCGAATGCTGCTCGCAGTCGTGCGCGATGACGCGCCGCATGGCCAGGAAGATCGTGTTGACCGAACGCACGCTCAAGCCGGTCAACTGAGCGGTGTTGGTGGCGGTGAGATCCAGCGACCAACAGCGCACGAGCGCCCGAAATCGGGCCTCGCTGATTTTCGAACGGCTGTAGTACCTGTTTTTTCTTTGCATTTCAGGAAGATAGCTGCGTTATGGGGCAGCTTTGCTTCCTAAGACCCTTGAAAAAAGGGGGGGGGATTTGCTCTTAGCCGCAGTTGCCCGCGTCCCCACGAAAAGCAAATCCCCCGCGCTCCGATCGTTTCTCAGAAACGAACCTTGCGCCGGGGGCTCGCCCCCTTTTTCAAAGGGGGCAATGGAACGCGTCGGTTCACAAGCCCACAACGAAACAGGCCGCCCGAAGGCGGCCTGTTTCGTTATGCAGAAGGGCGCGAAACTCAGATCCCATCGACCCGACGCGCTTCCATGAACTTGGCGCTCCAATAGCCGCTGTCCAGGCTGGACACGGTCACGTCCTTGCCGGTGCGCGGTGCATGCACGAAGCGGCCTTCGCCCAGGTAGATGCCGACATGGTCCACACGGCCGCGGCGGCCGAAGAACACCAGGTCGCCTTCGGTCAGCGAGTCGCGTTCGATCACTTCGCCGGTCTTGGCCATCTCGCGCGAGACGCGCGGCAGTTCGATGCCCAGGGCGTTGCGGAATACGTAGCCGACCAGGCCGCTGCAGTCGAAGCCCTGGTCGGGCGAGGTGCCGCCCCAGCGATAGGGCGTGCCCAGCAGGGCCAGGGCGCGTTGCAGCATGCCCTTGATCCGGCCCTGCTCGGCGACCGGCATGTCGGTCTTGCTCAGCTCCACGTCCTGACCCTGGCCCAGCAGACGGTTCAGGTCGGTGGCGAGCATCATGGCGCGGTCGGAAAGGGTCATCGCCTCCGGCAGCATGTTGCTGGCGGTCGGCTCCGGCGCGTCGGCCGAGTCGTTGCGCAGCGACGGGCCGCCCGGAAGGGCGCCGCCGGCCATCGACGAGCCAGCCACGCCGGCAGGCGAGGATTGGGCGAAAACGGGCAGGGCGCAAACCGCCAGCGCGGCGGTCAGCAAAAGACGTTGGGTAGCCCGGCCGGAGTGGCTCTGGGCGGTGTCGCGGGATGCTTGGGGGGTGGCAGCCTGGCGGTTGTGGCGAGTGGTTTGGGTCGTCACTTATTAATCACGAAGTCGTCACCGGTAGGGGACGATACCTTCGAAGAGGCAGAGGTTGGTTCAAATTTCGTTAGACGGTCGTTAACAGGTGTGTGATTTTCCTCACATTTCTGACGAGTCTGAGACCGATGCCGCATTCATAAAGTGTCTCAGTTCCTTCTGAGAACTCGTTTGGCGCCGCTGTAGTGATCCCGCCAGTAGGGGCCGTCGAGCCGGTCCAGGCGCACCGTGCCGCCGCTGCTGGGGGCGTGGACGAAGCGGCCCTCGCCGACATAGATGCCGACATGGCTGACGTTGCCGGAGCTGCCGAAGAACACCAGATCGCCGGCTGCCAGCCGCATCGGGTCGATGCGCGGGCCCTGGTAGCCGGCCAGGTCGCGCGAGGTCCGCGGCAGGCTCAGGGCCAGCATGTCGCGATAGACGTAGTTGACCAGGCCGCTGCAGTCGAAGCCGCCTTCCGGGGTATTGCCGCCGTAGCGGTAGGGCGTGCCGACCAGGCTGAAGGCGCGCATCAGCACCGAATTGGCGGCGCCGGGGTTTTCCGGATCGACATGCGGCCAGACCCGGACGGGCTGGGACGGCGGCGGGCGGCGGACGATCTGCTTGCCCCCGCCGCAGGCCGCGAGCAGCCCGCACAGGGCCAGTCCCAGCAGCGCCGCCGACCACGGCAGCGGCCCGCGCGCTGGCGAGGACACGGTGTTGCCGGGATAATGCGCGGCCTTCGTCACGGCCGATAGCTTGGCGGCTATCGGCGGCGGCGACAAGACAATCCATATGACCTTTTGTGGCGGCCCGCGCATGTCGGTGCTGCCGTTACCTTTCCTGATCGCCCCGTGGGCGGTCATCCCAGCCGGACTTGCCATGAAAATCGAAAAAGATCGCGTCGTGCGTTTCCACTACACCGTTTCCGAGCAGGGCAGCGAGCCGCTGGAAACTTCGGAAGGCCGCGATCCGCTGGCGATCCTGATCGGCCACAACAACATCATTCCGGGCCTGGAGAAGGCGATGGAAGGCCACGAGGCCGGCGACAAGTTCGAAGTCGACGTGGCCGCGGCCGACGCCTACGGCGTGCACCAGGAAGGCCTGACCCAGCGCGTGCCGAAGAAGTACTTCAAGGACGCCAAGCTGTTCCCGGGCATGCAGGCGGTGCTCGAGACCAACTTCGGCCCGCGCGCGGTGACGATCCTGAAGATCGGCATGAGCGTGGTCGATGTCGACCTGAACCACCCGATGGCCGGCAAGGATCTGCATTTCGCGGTCGAGATCGTCGAAGTGCGTGAGGCGGTGGAAGAAGAGATCGCGCACGGTCACGTGCACGGCGACGGCGGCCACGCTCACTGACAAACGCGTGGCCGGCGCGGCGCTGTCGCGCCGCCGGCATCGCACGACGACGGCCCGCGCGAGCGGGCCGTTCGTTTTTGCGTGATAGCGATGGCGAGGCGGTTGCCGGATGTGGGCTGGTCCCGCTGTGCACGAGCGTCGGAGCTGAAGCCCCTCCCACGCAAGACCTCGCGGCAGACGTCGTTGCCGGCATCATCATCGCTCGTGCCGCCGCCGCCCCATCACTCATACCGCCCCGCACGCCACCGACTCCATGATCGCCGCCCCGCCCGAATTCGCGCCCATCCCCGCACGCGAGCGCCTGCTCGCGCTGGATGCGCTGCGCGGGATCGCCCTGCTCGGCATTTTGCTCAGCAACGTGGCCAGCTTCGCCGGCCCGCTGGCGGAATTGAGCGAGGGCATCGATCCGAAGCTGAGCGGATCGGATTACTGGCTGTCGGCGTTCGTATATGTGGCGATCCGCAACAAGTTCTGGACGCTGTTCTCGCTGCTGTTCGGCATGGGTTTCGCGGTGATGCTCGAACGCGCCCGCGACGCCGGCCGCGGTTTCGGCGCGGTCTACCTGCGCCGCAGCATCGGGCTGCTGGCGATCGGCCTGATCCACGCCTGGCTGATCTGGGCCGGCGACATCCTGGTCACCTACGCCTTGAGCGCGTTCGTGCTGCTGGCGCTGCGTTCGTGGTCGGGCGCGAGCTGGCTCAAGCTCGGCGCGGCGTTGTATCTGGGCACGATCGCCTACCTGTTGCTGGTCGCCGCCGCCCTGACCGTGCCCGGCGTGGCCCAGGGCGACGCGGCCGATCTGGCGCGCGCGCAGGCCGAACGCGCGGCGGAGGTCGCCGTGTACGCGCACGGCGATTACTTCGCCGTCACCGGGCAACGCCTGCGCTTCTTCTTCGAGTCCACGACCCGCGGCTGGATCATGATGTTGCCGCTGTCGCTGGGCCTGTTCCTGATCGGCGCCGGGCTGGCGCGCACCGGCCTCGTTGCCGATCCGCGGCGCCATCGCGCGCTGCTGCGCGGGTTCGTGCGTATCGGCCTGCCCGTCGGCGCGATGTTGACCGTCGTCAGCCTGATGATCGACAGCGCGCCGTCGCTGGCCTTGTTCAGTGCATCCTCGATGCTGGCGCAGACCCTGCACATGCTCGCCGGGCTGCCGTTGGCGCTGGCCTTGATCGCCGGCGTGTTGCTGCTGATGCAGGGCGGCGCGCGCTGGCCGCTGCGTTTCGCCCCGGCCGGGCGCATGGCCCTGAGCAACTACCTCGGCCAGTCGCTGATCGCGACCTGGGCGCTGTACCACCATGGTCTGAATCTGTGGGGGCGGCTGTCCTATACCGAACTGATCGCCGCCGCCGTTGTCTTGTTCGCGCTGCAGATGGCCGCCAGCACTTGGTGGCTGCGGCATTTCCGTTTCGGTCCGCTGGAATGGCTGTGGCGCGCGTTCGCCTATTGGCGCCGGCCGGCGATGCGCAGCGCTTTCACGAGAGGAGTGAGTTCAGAGGAGTGAGGAGTGAGTGTGAAGCCGCTAACGGCCTTTACTCACTCCTCACTCCTCTGAACTCACTCCCATTCGGGTCCGCGACTGAGCCCGCCGGTATCTACATGCGCGCGAGCGGTAAAGCGCGCGGACAAAAGAACGGCCCGCTCGCGCGGGCCGCTCCATTTCGCAGGTATCGCCGCCTGGCCTTAGTTGACGCTGGCCGCGCTCCATGCGCGGGCGAGGATCTTGTACTCGTTGGAGGTGCTGCCGTACAGATCCGACGCCGCCTGCAGCGTCCACGTCCGCGCCTGCGGATACGTGGTGCTGGAGACGAAGTAACGGGTCAGCGCGCGATAGAAGATCGCGCCGACCTTGTCGCGGCCGATGCCGACGATGGTGGTGTCGGTGTTGCAGACCAACTGCGCCTTGGTATAGCTGAAGCCGCTCGGCACGACCACGCCTTCGGAAGCCAGGTAGTTCACCCGGTTGAGCACGCCGGAGGTGTAGTGCGGGTCGTAGGTGCCGCCCTGTCCGGTCTGCGAGGCGGTGAAGCCGCCGCTGGGGTAGCAGACCTTGGAGCGGCCGTCGGCGTCTTGCTTGAACAGCACGCGCAGCGCCTTGGTGCCGGTCGTATTGTTCTTGACCAGCTTCTCGCCCATCAGATAGTCGCCGGCATCGTTGGCGTTGTTGGCGTAGAACTCCACCAGCGTGCCGAAGATGTCCGAGATGCCTTCGTTGAGGCCGCCGGTATCCTTGATGTTGTAGTAGCCCAGCTTGGCGGTGGCTTCGGTCACGCCGTGGGTCATTTCGTGGCCGGCGACATCCAGCGCGACCAGCGGCAGGAAGCTGGAGCCGTCGCCGTAGGCCATCAGCTTCTGCGAGCCGTACCAGAACGCGTTGTCGTAGGCGTTGCCGACGTGCACGAAGCTGCGCACGCCCTTGCCGTCGTTGAAGATGCCGCTGCGGCCGTGCACGTTCTTGAAGTAGTCCCAGGTCACCGCGACGCCGTAATGAGCGTCGGCGGCGACGGTGGCGCGGTCGGAGGTGGTGTTGCTGCCCCAGGTGTTGTCCGCGTCGGTGAACAGCGTCGCGGTCGGGAAGCCGGTGCTGTAGCTCATCGAGCCCTTGGCATCGTAGGTCGAGCCGCTGCCGCGGTTGGGATCGACCAGTTGGAAGCCGCCGCTGACCGAATTGGCGACGATGCCGACGTTGCCGACCAGCAGGGTCTTGCCGGTGCCGTTGGCGGCCGCGGTCTGGATGCGGTCTTCGGCGTGCAGCAGCTTGCCGTTGTTGGCGTCGATGAAATAGGCGATATGGCCCGGGGTCTGGTCGTTGCGGCGGTCGCCCATCAGTTCCATCTGATAGGCCAGGGTTGGCTGCGTGCCCTGCGCGAACACCACCAGGCCGGCGTTGTCGATCGAGTTGACGGTGCCGTCGAAGGCGGCGCCGGCTTCGATCTTGGCCTGCGCGGCGCTGATCTTGGGCGCGATGTCGGGACGGCCGAAGGTGCGCATGTTGTCGCCCTGGCTGATCGACTTGAGCTCGCCGTTTTGCGAATGCACGACGAAGTCGCCGCCGACCACCGGCAGACCCTGGTAGCTGCGCTCCATGCGCACGTGCTCGGTGCCGTCGCGGTCGATCATCACGTCGCGGGCGACGAAGGCGTCGGCCTGGACGCGATGGACTTCCTGCGCCGCCGCGCCGGACAGCAGGCCGCGCGCGCGGTTGGCGGCGGGCGATGCGTCGGCCTGCGCCGGCGATTCGGACGAAGCGGCCAGATCGCTGCCCGGACGCGCGCCGGGCGCGTTGGCGACTGCGCCGAGGGCGGAATGACGCGGCGCGACGGCCGCGGCGATGGCGGGCGCGGCGGCGTCGGTCGCGGCAGCGCCGGACGGCGCCGTTGCCGGGTTCTGGCGCGACAGCGATTGCATCGGGTCCGAACCCGAGCCGACTTGGGCGGACACAGCGACGAGCGCGGCGACCACGGCCGTGCTCAGCAGAGCGGTCTTGAGTTGCATTCGATTGGATCCCCTACAAGGTGGATGGAATGTGGTTGCGCACGTCCTCGCGAATGCGCGCAAGACAGCTCTCCCGGAAGCAATGGGAGACTCATCGGCGTTGGATGCATGTTTCTTATGTGCCAGTGAGCGTTGAAAACCATATGCCTGCGCCGCCGATGCACGCAGCGAAAACCAGCGCATCGCGTCACACAATCGCGCGCGCTAGTTCGCAAGGCGTCACAGAACTTCATCAAGGCGTAAATGCGGCGTCGCAAAGGCAGGCCTCGCGATGCGCGGACGCGGTCGAATGCGGAGGAAGCATTCGCGGCAAGAACGCAGCGAAGCGTTTACATAAACGCAATCACGCGCGATGCGGTCCGCGGCGTCAGTCGGACAGTTTTGCCGCGATTGGCTGGACGGATGCTGCGACGGTCAACGAAATCGGCGCAAGTCGGTGGTTTCGACAGCGAAGCCGGGCATTGCGACGACACGGGCTCGCGTAAAAAACGGCCCGCGATGCGGGCCGTTTCGGTAACGCCGGTGGATCGGTCAGTTGACGCTAACCGCCGACCAGGCACGAGCGACGGTCTTGTACTCGGTCGAATCGGCGCCGTACAGATCGGCCGTCGCCTGCAGCGTACCCGTGCGTGCGCCCGGGTAGTCGGTGCTGGACACGAAGTACTTCGTCAGTGCGCGGTACCAGATCGCGCCGGCCTTGGCCAGGCCGACGCCGACGACGCTGGTGTCGCCGTTACAGGCGAGGTCGGCGGGGGTAAGGCTGCTGGAGTAATCCGCGGGCACGACCGAGCCTTGCGAGATCAGGTAGAAAGCCAGGTTGGCCACGCCGGAGGTGAGGTGCGGATCGTACTTCTTGCCCTCGGCGGTATCGGCCGCGGTGAAGCCGCCCACCGGATAGCACTTCAACGATGGGCTGGACTGGAAGGCGATGTCGAGGTTCTGCTGGAACATCACCCGCAGCGGCTGCAGCTGGGTGCCCGGGCCCGCGGGGCGGTAGTTCAGCTTCTCGCCGATCAGGAAGTCGCCCGGATCGGCGGCGCTGCCGATGCTGTACTCGACCAGGGTGCCGAAGATGTCCGAGGTCGCTTCGTTGAGGCCGCCGGTGTCCTTGATGCTGTAGTAGCCGAGATTGGCGGTGGCTTCGGTGACGGCGTGGGTCATCTCATGGCCGGCGACGTCGAGAGCGACCAGCGGGAAATTGCCGTTGCTGGCGTCGCCGTCGCCGTAGATCATCTGGGTACCGTCCCAGGCGGCGTTGAAGTAGTTGCTGCCGAAATGGACGTAGCTCTTCACGCCGCGGCCGTCATTCTTGATGCCGTTGCGGCCATGGACGGCCTTGTAGTAGTCCCAGGTCGCGCCCACGCCGTAGTGCGCGTCGACCGCGGCGGTTGCGCGGTCGGAGGTGGTGTTGTTGCCCCAGACGTTGTCGGTGTCCGTCACGGCCTTGCCCAGGAAGGTGAACGAATAGTTCCGGGCATCGAGGGTCTGGCCGCTGCCGCGCGAGGGGTCGGTCAACTCGTAGCCGCTGCTGACCGAATTGCTGACGATGCCGACGTTGCCCAGAGTCAGGGTCTTGCCGGTACCGCTGGCGGCGGCGGCTTCGACATGATCCTCGGCTTCCAGCAGGCGGCCGTCGCGGGCGTCGAGGAAGTACGACATCACGCCCGGGGTCTGGCTGCCGTTGCGCTCGCCGCGCAGGTCGACCTGATAAGCCAGGGTCGGTTCCATGCCGTTGCGGGCATACACGACCAGTTTGGCCGGATCGAGTTCGGCGACGCGGCCGTCGAAGTGGGCGCCGGCCTCGGAGCGGGCCTGGGCGGCGGCGATGCCGGGCTTGAGTTGCGGGCGCGCGATGGTGCGCATGTTGCTGCCCTGGGTGACCGAGAGCAGTTCGCCGTTGCGCGTATGCACGACCATGTCGCCGCCGATCACCGGCAGGCCTTCATAGCTGCGTTCCATGCGCACGTGCTCGGTGCCGTCGCGGTCGATCATCACGTCGCGGGCGTGGAAGCCGTCGGCGCTGGCCAGGTGGACCTCGCCCGCGCCGACGCCGGCGAGCAAGCCGCGCGCGCGGTCGGCGGCGGCGGTGCGGTCTGCCTGTTCCGACGAGTTGCTGGCCCAGGCTTGCTGGCTGCCCGGACGCGCGCTGGTGTCGATCAGCGCGCGCAGCGCCGCGCTGTTCCGCGCGGCGGCGGCCTTGGCGTTGGCCGGGACGAGCGTGCCGGTCTGCGCGCCGGAGCCGGTGGAGGAGGCGACGGCGGCGGCGCCCGTAGCGGTGTGGTGACGCGTTCCGTACACGGCCACGCCGGCCAGTGCGCCCAGGACTGCGGCGCTGAGTAGAGCGGTCTTCAATTGCATGATGCGATTCCCCTGGAAAGTGCAGCAGAAAGGCGGCATCCAGGCCAGGCGGACGATTGCTGCTAGCGCTGGAGGTGCCGGTGCGACGGCACCGCCAACTCTCCGGTGGGGCGGGCGATCCGGCGGCGCGTCGGGTCTAGGCTAGGAACCTCGGGCCGACGGCGACGGAAGCGGGCGGCCTTTTCACGCCAGGGAAATGTGATCGGTTCGACACGATTCTTGAATTCAGACAAGTCTTAGATCCGCGATCGGCTTGAGCGACGCGCGGGCGTGGCGGTCCTGAGCCGTATGCGCTTGCGGGAGAGCGAAGACGCCGGGCGGGATGGTTATTTTGTTTCAGCGCCAACGCTGCGCATCGGGTGCTTGGTTGCCTGGGCGCGAACCGAACTCGCGCGTCGCGCCGCAATAAAACGGCCCGCGATGCGGACCGTTCCGGTGACGCCGATGGATCGGTCAGTTGGCCTTGACCGCCGACCAGACGTGGGCCACGGTCTGGTACTCGACCGGGCCGGCGCCGTACAAATCCGCCGCCGCCTGCAGGGGGCCGGCGCGGGCGCCGGGTAATCGGTGCTGGAGAAGGAAGTCCGTGGTCAGCGTTCGGTACCAGGATGACGGCGATGGTAAGTAAGACGGTCTTCGACTGCATGGGAGCGATTGCGCAGTAAGTCCTGCGGAAGGACGACATCCGCGCTGGCTTGCGGCGCGGCTGGGCCGATGGCGTCGCGGGCGTTCCGGTAGCGTCCGGCGGGCCGCGGCAGCGCATCGGGATTCGCGACAGGAATCGGGGGGGATCGGCAGTGGTGTGCGCGGGGCACGATCGTTTATAAATACGATGGTTGTCACTTGGGTTTTGAATTCAGACGAGTCTTGGCCCGTAGTCTGCCGGCCGGTACTGCGACGCAGGTCTGGCGGCATCGGCGTACATCCCACGCATGGCGGCGTGGCCAGGTTCGGACAGAACGACTCGCCCAGCTCCTCCCAGCTCGAGCCCACCGACTCCGCAGTGGCGGCCTTTGCGCGATCCAGGCCTGCGCATCACCGAAACCATGCATCCGACTCACGACACAACCGCATCGGCGCGCGCTCGTTACTATGTCGTCGGCGCCGCGCGAAGCGGCCCACGCCAGCGCCGCGCCGCCGCGCGCTGATCAGTTCCAACCGAGCGACGGAGCACAATGGGCGCAGTGCAAGTGGAAGTGGATTCGGCAGCCGCAGTGGGCGGGCGCGAAGACGTCATCGTCGTCGGCGCCGGCGTGATCGGCCTGACCTGTGCCCTGGCCCTGCTGGAAAGCGGGCGCGGCGTGCGCGTGATCGACGCCGGCCCGGTCGGCGGCGGCAGCTCGCACGGCAACTGCGGCACCATCACCCCCAGCCACGCCACGCCGCTGGCCGCGCCGGGCGTGATCGCGCAGGCGCTGCGCTGGATGCTGACCCCGGACGCGCCGCTGTACGTGCATCCCAAACTCGATCCGCAGCTGTGGAGCTGGCTGCTGCGCTTCGCCGCGCGCTGCAACGCCAGCGACTGGCGCGCCAGCGCGCAGGCCAAGTCGGCGCTGCTGAACGATTCGCGCGAACGGCTGGAAGACTGGGTGACGCGCTACGGCCTGGTCTGCGAGTTCGACAGCTCCGGCGTGGACTACGTGTTCCGCGACGCCGCCGCCTTCGCCTCCGGCCAGCATGAGCTCGACCTGTTGCGCGAGTTCGGCGTGCAGATCGAATTGATCGACGGCGCCGCCTACCAGGCGCAGGACCCGGCGTTCAAGCCCGGCCTGGCCGGAGTGATCCGTTTCGATCACGACGCGGTGCTGCGCCCGGACCGCTACGTGGCCGAGCTCGCGCGCACGGTACGCGCACGCGGCGGCGAGATCGTCGAGCGCTGCGCGCTGCGCGGCCTGCAGCACGGCGCCGGCGGCATCGAGCTGGACACCACGCACGGCCCGATGCGCGCGCGCGAGGCGGTGATCGCGCTCGGCGCGTGGTCGCCGAAGCTGTCCGACGCGATCGGCCTGCCCTCGCTCAAGCGCACCATGCAGCCCGGCAAGGGCTACTCGATCACCTACGACCGCCCGGCGCTGACGCCGTTGCGGCCGGTGGTGCTGCGCGAGCGCAAGGTCTGCGTGACCATGTGGGACAGCGGCTTCCGCCTGGGCAGCACGATGGAATTCTCCGGCTTCGACGACAGCCTCAACCCGCGCCGCCTGGCCGCGCTGGAACGCGGCGCGGCCGAATATCTGCACCAGCCGGTGGGCCCGGTCGAGCGCGAGCGCTGGCAGGGCTGGCGGCCGATGAGCGTGGACGACGTGCCGCTGATCGGCCGCGTGCCCGGCCGCGCCGGCCTGTGGCTGGCGACCGGCCACGGCATGATGGGCGTGAGCATGAGCGCCGGCACCGGCCAGCTGCTGGCCGACCTGATCGCCGGCCGTGAGACCGCGATCGACCCGCATCCCTACCGACCGGAGCGTTTCGCTTGAACGCAGACGAACAAAGCAAGACCCACTTCGACCTGATCGTGGTCGGCGGCGGCTCCGGCGGCCTGGCCGGCGCGTTCCGCGCCGCCGAGTACGGCGCGCGCGTGGCGCTGCTGGAACCGGCGCTGCTGGGCGGCACCTGCGTCAACGTCGGCTGCGTGCCGAAGAAGGCGATGTGGCTGGCCGCCGACATCGCCGGCAAGCTGCGCATGGCGCAGTCGCTGGGCTTCTCCATCGACCAGCCGCCGCAGCAACGCTGCGAGCTGGACTGGCCGACCTTCATCGTCCATCGCCAGCGCTACATCGCCAACATCCACGAGAGTTACCGCAAGCGCCTGGACGCGTCCGGCATCGTGCTCGCGCCGATGCGCGCGCACCTGCTCGACGCGCGCACGGTGGAATGCGAGAACGGAGCGCGCCTGAGCGCGCCGCGGATCCTGATCGCCACCGGCGGCCACGCGGTCAAGCCGGACATGCCGGGCGCGGAACTGGGCGGTACCTCGGACGATTTCTTCTCATGGAACGCGGCGCCGGAGCGGGTGGCGATCATCGGCGCGGGCTATATCGCGGTCGAGCTGGCCGGCGTGCTGCAGGCGCTGGGCAGCCGGGTCGAGGTGTTCGCGCGCGGCGCGCGCCTGCTCGAAGGCTTCGATGCCGAACTCACCAAGCAGTTGTCGGACGATTACTGCCAGAGCGGCGTGCGCCTGCATTTCGATCGCGCGGTCGCGGCGCTGGAAGCCGACGGCGTGCGCGTGCGCCTGCGCGACGCCGACGGCGCGCTCAGCGAAGCGTTCGACAAGGTGCTGTTCGCGACCGGACGACGGCCGAACAGCGCGAAGCTGGGCCTGCAGCAACTGGGCGTGAAGCTCGATGCGCGCGGCCATATCGTCGTCGATGAGCTGCATGCGACCAGCGTCGCCGGCGTCAACGCGGTCGGCGATGTCACCACCGATGTCCAGCTGACCCCGGTCGCCATCGCCGCCGCGCGCCGGCTGATGGACCGCGTCTACGGCAAGCGCGAAGGCCGCCTGGATCAACAGAACATTCCGACCGTGGTCTTCGCCCATCCGCCGATCGGCAAGGTCGGCCTCACCGAAGACGAAGCCCGGGCGCGACATGGTGACAATCTGCACATCTATCGCGCCGGTTTTCGGCCGATGCTGTACGCCCTGGCCGAATCGCCGCAGCGCAGCCTGTTCAAGCTGATCTGCGTCGGCGAGGAGCGCCGCGTGGTCGGCATCCATCTGCTCGGCGAAGCCGCCGACGAGATGCTGCAGGGCTTCGCGGTCGCGCTCAAGCGCGGCATCACCCTGGACGACCTGCGCGACACGGTCGCCATCCATCCGACCAGCGCCGAGGAAGTGGTGCTGATGCGCTGAGCCGGCCGCAAGGCCGCCCTGCCTGGTCGGTCACTTATCCAAGCGACACGGAGCGGGCGGCATGAAGGCGACACAGCGCGGGACGACACGGCTCGGCAAGATCGGCGCGGCGGCGGGCATCGCCATGGGCATCGCGCTCACCGGCGCCGCGCAGGCCGCCGCCGCCGGCATCGACATCGCCGATCTGCTCAGCGCGCCGCAGCCCGAGCAGTTGACCGCGTCCCGCGGCGCGCCGGTGCTGGCCTGGGTGTCGAACGAGCGCGGTGCGCGCAATCTGTGGTCGGCGCGCGCGCCGGAATTCGCGCCGCGCAAATTGACCGCGTTCGACGAAGACGACGGCCAGTTGCTCGGCAGCCTGCAACTCAGCCGCGACGGCCGTTGGCTGGCTTACGTGCGCGGCAGCGGTCCGGACGCGGCCGGCAACAACAGCAATCCCACCAGCGATCCGGACGGCGAAGAACAGGCGGTGTGGATCGTCGCCAGCGACGGTTCGGGCAAACCGCAGCGCATCGCCCCGGGCCGCTCGGTGCAGTTCGCGCCCAACGGCGACGCGCTGATCGTGCAGGGTCGCGGCGTGGGCTGTTTCGCGTTGCCCGGCGGCAAGGCGCCGGACTGGTGCAAGGAAGCGTTGATCAAGAGCCGCGGCGCCAACAGCGCGGCGGAGTTTTCGCCCGACGGCAGGTTGCTGGCCTTCGGCAGCAATCGCGGCGATCACGCCTTCGTCGGCGTGCTCGATCTGGCCGCGCGCACGGTGCGCTGGATGGGCGCGGATTTCTACAACGACGCCAATCCGGTGTTCTCGCCCGACGGCCGCCGCGTCGCGTTCCTGCGCACCGCGCCGACCCGCGCCGGCGATGCGTTCGATCTCACCGCCGCCAACGCGTTTGAAATCTGGACCGCCGATGTCGCCACGGGGCTGGCGAAACGCGTATTCCGCTCCAGCGACAAGGCCGGCGGCTACGCTCAGTTCAGCGCCAACACGCCGCTGTCGTGGAGCGGCGACAATCGCCTGATCTTCGCCTCGGAACAAAACGGCTGGCTGCATTGGTATGCGCTGTCGCCCGATGCCGACGGCGGCAAGAACGCCGAACCGGTCGCGCTCAGCCGCGGCGAGTGCGAGGTCGAGACCAGCACCCTGGCCGACAACGGCGAATTCGTGTTCAGCGGCAACTGCGCCGAAATCGATCACCGGCAGATTTTCAGCGTCGATGCCAAGGGCGCGGCGCAGAAGCTGCTGACGGCCAAGAACGAGATAGCGACCGAACCTGTAGCGGTGGCTGGCGGCCAGTGGCTGGCGTTCCGTCACGCCGATGCGCGCCGGCCGACCGCGATCGCGGTGATGCCGCGCGCCGGCGGCGAGATCAAGCGGATTTTCCCCGCGCAATTACCGGCGCAGTTCCCGCTGGAGCGCCTGGTCGAACCCAAGACCATGACCTTGCGCGCGAGCGACGGGGTGATCTCGCACGCGAACGTGTTCGAGCCGCCGAAATCCTTCACCGGCAAGCGCCCGGCGCTGATCTACGTGCACGGCGGGCCGATCCGGCAGGTCGTCGCCGGTTGGCATTACATCGGCTACTACTATTCCGACTACGCCAACAACCAGTGGCTGGCCAGCCAGGGTTACGTGGTGTTGGTGCTGAACTATCGCGACGGCATCGGCTACGGCCAGGCTTTCCGCCGCGCCGACAAGCAGGGCCCGCGCGGCGCCAGCGAGTACCAGGACGTACTGGCGGCGCAGGCCTGGCTGGCCAAGCGCGAGAACGTGGACGCCAAGCGCATCGGCATCTACGGCGGCTCCTACGGCGGGTTCTTGACCGCCTCGGCGCTGTCGCGCAACTCGGACTTGTTCGCCGCCGGCGTGGACCGCCATGGCGTGCACGACTGGCGCGTCAGCGCCCAGGGCGGCGACAACAGCGGCCTGTGGGGGCTCAAGCCGGACGAACTGGAGACCGCGTTCAAGTCCTCGCCGGTCGCGCACATCGATGGCTGGCGCTCGCCGGTGCTGATCGTGCACGGCGACGACGACCGCGCGGTCAAGTTCGCCCAGAGCGTGGATCTGGTCGAGCGCCTGCGCGCGCGCAAGGCGCCGGTGGAAACCCTGGTGATCCCGGACGAAGACCACTTTTTCCTGCGTTACGCGACCTGGCTTCAGGTCCATCGCAGTACCATGGACTTCTTCCGCCGGCATCTGCAGTCCGGCGCCGATTGAATGGCCCCATGAACGTCCCGCACCCGACCGAGCCCGTGTTCCAACTGCATCGCGGCAGCGCGCCGCTGTTGATCAGCCTGCCGCACGACGGCTCGCTGATCCCGGAAGCGTTCAAGTCGCGCATGGTCGAATCGGCGCGGCGCGCGCCGGATACCGACTGGCACGTCTCGCGCCTGTACGCGTTCGCGCGCGAGCTGGGCGCCTCGATCCTGGTGCCGCGCCATTCGCGTTACGTGGTCGATCTCAATCGCCCGCCCGACGATGTCTCGCTGTATCCGGGCCAGAACACCACCGGCCTGTGCCCGGGCGTGCAGTTCAGCGGCGAGGCGGTCTATCTGGACGGCCAGGCGCCGGACGAAGCCGAAGTGGCGCAACGCGTGGAGCTGTACTGGCGCCCCTACCACGACACCCTGGTCGCCGAGCTCGACCGCATTCGCGGCGAACACGGCCGCGCGGTGTTGTGGGAAGGCCATTCCATCCGCGGCGAAGTGCCGTTCCTGTTCGACGGGGTGCTGCCGGATCTCAACCTGGGCACCGCCGCGGGCAAGAGCTGCCTGCCGGAACTGCAGGCGCGGCTGGAAGGCATCTTGTCGGCGCAGAACGATTACGACTGGATCGCCAACGGCCGCTTCAAGGGCGGCTACATCACCCGTCACTACGGCGATCCGGAAATCGGCGTGCAGGCGGTGCAGTTGGAGCTGAGCCAGCGCAACTACATGGACGAGGATTCCTTCGCCTACGACGTAGCCAAGGCCGCGCGCCTGCAACCGCTGCTGCAGGCGCTGCTGCGCGCCACCTTGCAAGCGCAGGACGCATGAGCCCCGCGCGGCCG
The DNA here is from genome assembly GCF_001442805.1 of Lysobacter gummosus. Taxonomy (NCBI): domain Bacteria; kingdom Pseudomonadati; phylum Pseudomonadota; class Gammaproteobacteria; order Lysobacterales; family Lysobacteraceae; genus Lysobacter; species Lysobacter gummosus. The sequence continues at coordinate 1,664,526 of NZ_CP011131.1, forward strand.
GTGCCGCGACGCAAGTCGGCGTCGGCGTCGGCGTCGGCACAATCCACATCGGCCGATCGCGCCGCCGGCGACGCTGCGGCCAAGCCCGCGCCGGCCAGGCGCGCGGCGAAGCAAACATCCGCCGTCGATCCGGCGCCAATCACCCTGACCCAGGCGCGCGCGCTGCATCTGCACGCGCAAGGTCTGCTGACGCGGCCGCGCAAGCGCGCGACCCAGGCCGATGCGCTGGCGGCGATCGCGCGCATGCAGTTGCTGCAGATCGACACCATCCACGTCGTCGCGCGCAGTCCGTACCTGGTGCTGTTCTCGCGCCTGGGCTCGTATCCGGCGCGCTGGCTGGAAGAGCTGCTGGCGCAGCGCCGGATCTTCGAAGTGTGGGCGCACGAAGCCTGCTTCGCGCCGATGGACGATTACCTGCTGCACCGCAACGCCCTGCAACAGCGCGAGCATCATTGGGCGATCCGCAACGCCCAGCACCATCGCCAGACCAGCGCGGACAAGATCGATCGCCTGCTCGCGCACATCCGCAAGCTGGGCCCGGTCAAGTCCTCCGACTTCGAACGCGAGGCCTCCAGCGGCGGCGGCTGGTGGGGCTGGAAGGACGAAAAACGCTGGCTCGAAGCCGGCTTCGCCCTCGGCGAGCTGATGGTCGCGCGGCGCGAGAATTTCCATCGCGTCTACGACTTGTCCGAACGCGTGGCCGGCCTCGCCGTGCCCGGCTGGGACAACACCATGATCGACGCCGATACGGTGCGCAGCCAGACCATCCTCAAGTCGGTGCGCGCGCTGGGCATCGCCCAGGCGCGCTGGATCGCCGACTATTTCCGCACCCGGCCGCGTTTGCGCGATGCCGACCTGGACGCTTTCGTCGAACGCGGCGAGCTGAAGCGGGTGGCGGTGAAAGACTGGAACGCGCCGGGCTACGTGCATCCCGATCACGCCGAAGCTTTGTCGCAGGCCGCCGCCGGCCGCTTGCGCGCGAACCACGCGACCTTGCTGTCGCCGTTCGATCCGGTCGTGTGGGATCGCGAACGCGCCAGCGAATTCTTCGGCTTCGATTACACGCTGGAGTGCTACACGCCCGAGCCCAAGCGCCGCTACGGCTATTTCGTCCTGCCGATCCTGGTGCGCGGCCGCCTGGTCGGGCGCCTGGACGCGAAGGCGCATCGCGCCCGCGGCGAATTCGAGATCAAGGCGCTGTATCTGCAAGAGGGCGTCGATGCCGACGATGCATTGGCGGCGCAGATCGCCGGCGCGATCGACGACTGCGCGCGCTGGCACGAGACGCCCAAGGTGAAGCTGGCGCGCTGCCGGCCGGCGGCGTTCGCCAAATTGCTCAAGGCGGCCTTGGCGGCTCGGAAATAATTCGGCTCGACTCAGCGACTCGCGCTCGGCGCACGAGTGGGACTGGGTTGATGCATCGGCTCGTTCTGAGCAGGTGGCTTCGCAAGCGCCTCGCTGGTTTGAGCCAAGGGCGGAACCGGCTCGCGCAAATCGAATTTCGCCAGATAGCCCGGCGTTTTTCCCGCGATGAATACCTGGCCATCATGCACTACGGCACGATCGAGCTTGTCCGCACTGTCGATGCCCGCGACTTTCGCGGCGTATACGGCGTGCGCGACCTGAGCGTCGCTGACCTGCTCGGGGAGTTGGTCGCGCAAACGCGTGTACATGTCATGGAAGGGATGCCCGAGTTGATTGATGAGCGGATCTTCATCAACACTCCATGAGCTTGAGCCGCCTTTGGCGATATCGCCGGGCTTGATCGGTGAATTCGGAGCGGTGGGGTGCTTGGCCTCCAGTTCGCTCAGGCTATCGATCAACTCCTTCGGTGTTTCGAAAGCGCCGTACTCCGTCGCGTCTATTTTCTCGCCGGTAATCCGGCTTGTCACTTCGCTCGCCCAGGACGCGCAGGTGTTGGTGTAGCCCAAAGTCACGTTTTTCTGGATCTCCGCGTCCAGAGCCGTAACCTGCTCGGGCGTCAGGCTATAAAAGCGGCTTTCCGTCGCTTTGCGGCCGGCCTCCAGGCCTGTGCGGATGTCCGATCCCGAGCCGTTGCTCAATCCACGTCGTTCGATCATGCCGTGATCGTCCGGCCAAAGCCCGTAGTACTCGGTGTGTCCGTTACGTGTCACGGATATCCAAGCATGCCCATCGACGAACCGATCGAAACTGCCTTCCGTATTCGGGTCCGTCCAACTGTGTATCCCTAAAACGACTCTGTCGTCCATGGCTCGTTTCCTTACAAATGCACGACCTGTTCCTTGTCGGCGTGGATCACTACGACCTTCTCCCCGTGATAAGGCAAGTGAACCTCCGCCATGCCATCGTCAGAAAGTTTGGAGTGTTGAGACATGACGGTACATGTAGTGCGGATTCTGCAGCGGCCGATAACCACGCGCAGTATTCCTGCCTGCGCTTGGTAGTCCACGCCCGGCGAGAAGTACATGCTTTCCAGCGGCACTCGATACGTGAAAATCATTTGGTTGTCGCCGAGCTTGCTTGCCGAAACCGGTTGCACCGACGACTCGGAGTAGTGCGGTTTCATGTGGCCTCCAGCACAGGCGACGAGTGGGAGAGAAGCGATGAGAAGACCGACGAACCGCATCATTCGCATGGCGGACCTCGTTGTTGCGACAGTCGAGGAGTTTTATAGGTTGGCGGCAAGAATCGTGTCAACGCGACGACGATTGATTAAGTGCCTTGAGCGTGTCTTGAAATCACAGGGTTATCGAGCGGGTTTCAATAATGCGACCGCCGTCGTGATAGGGCCTGATGTTGAGTACGGCTTTCAGCTGTCGGATGAGGATTCGCCTCATCGGCCTGGATACTCATCGCCGCGCACCGGGGCGGCTGACCGCCGATCCTATGCCCGATCAGCGATCAGCATGTAAGCGGCCAGCAAGCCCAGCAACGGAATCATGTTCAAGACCAGCGCCGGCACCGCCAGCGAGCGGCGCTCGCCGCGGAACAAGGCGGTCATCGCCAGCAGACTGCCGAACAGCCAGCTGGCGGCGCTGTACATGATGGCCTTGCCGGTGCAGTGCAGGCTCCAGTTGCCGCACTGGTTTTCCGGGGTCAGGCCGAACACCACCAGCCACGCCAGCGCCGGCCCGAGCAGCAGCGCGAACCAGGCCAGCGCGCCGAACAGGCGGCCGGCGGAATCGGTCGCGGATTTGCGTCGGATGGTGTCGGTTTCAACGGCCATGGCCATGGTCCTCGCCGTGAGGTCGACCCGAGCAGTGCGGGGCGGAATTGCCGCGTCCTTTCATCTTGGTCTCCTGATCGCGGGGCGATGCCCGCACGATGCGGCATTAAGCCGCATGACTGCGTGATTATGCCGTCGAATGGCCGCCGATCGGATGAGTCGAAAAAGAAACGCCGCCCCTGCGGGCGGCGTTGTGTTGTTTCGAAGCCAGGCGAGCTTGCGGCGTTCGACTTCGCGGGACGGGTGCGGCGAACCGCGCGCCAGTCAGACTTCCAGCGTCGCCAGATCGCCCTTCGTCTCCAGCCAGTTCTTGCGATCGCTGGCGCGCTTCTTGGCCAGCAGCATGTCCATCAGCGAGTGCGTCTGCGCGTTGTCGTCGATGGTCAGCTGAACCAGGCGGCGGGTGTCGGGGTGGATGGTCGACTCGCGCAGCTGCGAGGCGTTCATCTCGCCCAGGCCCTTGAAGCGGGTGACGTTGACCGCGCCGCTCAGGCCCTTCTTTCGATCGCCTTTCTCGCGCTCGATCTTCTCCAGCAGGATGCGCTTTTCCTCTTCGTCCAGCGCATAGAACACGGTCTTGCCCACGTCCACGCGGAACAGCGGCGGCATCGCCACGAAGATGTGCCCGGCCGCGACCAGCGCCGGGAAATGGCGCAGGAACAAGGCGCTGAGCAAGGTCGCGATATGCAGGCCGTCGGAGTCGGCGTCGGCCAGGATCACCACCTTGCCGTAGCGCAGGCCGGCGATGTCTTCCTTGCCCGGATCGCAGCCGATCGCCACCGCCAGATCGTGCACTTCCTGCGAACCCAACACGCTGCCGGAAGCGACTTCCCAGGTGTTGAGGATCTTGCCGCGCAGCGGCAGGATCGCCTGGAAATCCTTGTCGCGGGCCTGGCGCGCGCTGCCGCCGGCCGAGTCGCCTTCCACCAGGAACAGCTCGGTGCGCGACAGATCCTGCGAGGAGCAGTCGGCGAGCTTGCCGGGCAGGGCCGGGCCCTGGGTGATCTTCTTGCGGGTGATCTGTTTTTCGGTCTTCAGGCGCGCGGCGGCGCGTTCGATCGCCAGTTGGGCGATCTTCTCGCCCAGTTCGGTGTGCTGGTTGAGCCACAGCGAGAACGCATCGTGCGCCGCGCCCTCGACAAAGCCGGCGGCCTGGCGCGAGGACAGGCGTTCCTTGGTCTGGCCGCTGAACTGCGGATCGGTCATCTTGACGCTGAGCACGAAGGCGACCCGGTCCCACACGTCTTCCGGCGCCAGCTTGACGCCGCGCGGCAGCAGGTTGCGGAAGTCGCAGAACTCGCGCAGCGCGTCGGTGAAGCCGGTGCGCAGGCCATTGACGTGGGTGCCGTGCTGGGCGGTCGGGATCAGGTTGACGTAGCTTTCCTGCGTCAACTCGCCGTCCGGCACCCAGGCCACGGCCCAGTCGGCGACTTCGTTTTCCTTCTTGAGCTGGCCGACGAACAGGTCCGGCGGCAGCAGCTCGCGCTGCGGTTGGCCTTCGCGCAGTTCGCTGGACAGATAGTCGCGCAGGCCGTCCTCGTAATACCACTCGCTGCGCTCGCCGCTGGCCTCGTCGAACAGCTTGACGTTGAGGCCGGGGCACAGCACCGCCTTGGCGCGCAGTACGTGCTTGATCGAGCGCAGGTTGAACTTGTTGGTATCGAAATACTTCGGGTCGGGCCAGAAGCGCACGCGGGTGCCGGTGTTCTTCTTGCCGACGCTGCCGACCACTTCCAAGGGCGTCGCGCGATCGCCGTTGTTGAAGGTCATGCGGTATTCGTTGCCGTCGCGCTTGATGTGCACTTCGACCAGCTTGGACAGCGCGTTGACCACGCTGACGCCGACGCCGTGCAGGCCGCCGGAGAAGGTGTAGTTCTTGTTGCTGAACTTACCGCCGGCGTGCAGGCGGGTCAGGATCAGCTCCACGCCGGGGACTTTTTCCTCCGGATGGATGTCCACCGGCATGCCGCGGCCGTCGTCGGAGACCTCGCAGCTGCCGTCGGCGTGCAAGGTCACCTCGATGCTGCGCGCGTGCCCGGCCAGGGCCTCGTCCACCGAGTTGTCGATGACTTCCTGGGCCAGGTGGTTCGGCCGGCTGGTGTCGGTGTACATGCCCGGGCGGCGTTTGACCGGGTCCAGTCCGGAGAGGACTTCAATGTCGGCGGCGTTATAGCGACTGCTCATTAACTGTTGGGCGTGGCCGTGGTGTTCGGAGCGGCGAGGATGAAGACGGCGGGCAGGGTGGTCAAGCCGGGCGTGGTTAAAACCGGGTGAACGGTCGAGCGAGAAGCTTGGCGGATCGAGGTCTCGCGGGGTGAGACGGGTTCGCGGCGGTCCGCGGCCGGGGCCGGTCGGGCGGGTTTCGGGGGAGGGGCGGGCAAGGATTGGCCGCGGCTGCGCGAATCGGTCTGCGCGGCGACCGGTGGGGCCGATTGAACCGGCGTTGGCGCAACCCCATATTCTGGTTCGATCCAGCGGCGGTCGCGCCGTTCCGGCAGTCGTTCAGGTCCGAGCGAGGGTGCCGGGGCTAGGGTTCGCGGCGTCGCAGTACCGACGCGGCGCGCCACCCGCGACGCCGGACGCCACCGATGCCAGCCATGGCCGCTCGATGCCGGCTCCCACACGTTTCAGGAGGTCAAGTCATGAAGATCCGCAAGCTGCTGCTCCCCGCCGTCATCGCCGCCGCCCTGACCGTGCTGATCGCGCCCGCCGCGTTCGCCCAGCAGGACCCGCAGGCCGACAAGAAGGCCGAAGACGCTAAGAAGGCCGAGGACGCGAAGAAAGCCGAAGCCAAGAAGAAGGCCGATGCCGAGAAGAAGAAGTCCGGCGACCGCGGCGTCGAGCCCGAGGAAGAAGGCGACAAGTAATCGCGCGACCGCATAAGCGGCCCCGCGCAGGAAAACGCCCCGGCTCGCCGGGGCGTTTTTCGTTGCGGCCCACGGCGAGCGGCGCAGTGGCGCGGCCTAGCGCGGCCTGCGTGGGCGTTTCGCCCGGCCCCGGTAGCCGGCGGCGAAACCGTGGGTAGCGTTATCGGCTACCTCGCACGTGGCGCCGGGCGTTTGCGCATGCCGCTGTCGCAGGCGGCCTAGGATCGCTTGAAGCGGCGCGCGAGCGCTCGATCGGGGCGAAGCCCAGGGAGTGGCGGATGAAGCGATTGCTGTTGAATCTGGTGCGGGTCGCAGCCGGCCTGTGCCTGCAAGTGCTCGGCTTGTGGGTTTCATTGGGCATTGCGCCCTTCAATGATGAAGCTCCCGGCCCGTTTTCGCTGCTGGCCTTCATCGCCGTCATGGCGGCAAGCGGGGTCGTCTCAGGCCTGGTGGCGCGCCGGTACTTGCTGATGCCGGCATTGTTGTTGTTCTGGTTTGCGTGGATGACGTTCATCGGCCTGGAACTGTGGTCCCAGACGTCGCCCGCCGACGCGACTTACGTGGACGGATTGGTCGAACACTGGTCGATGATCATCGCGTCCAGCGTCGCATTGGCCGCGGGCATCGAGCTGGGCTACTTTGGCGCCAGGCGGCTGTGGCCGGTCGCGGCGGCCACAGCCTGAGCAATCGCGCCGATCAGGAGAATGCAGCGATGGCCGTACGCATCGTCAGACTGGGAACCCCACGCGCGCAAGGCGAAGGCACCCGCATCGGCACCGTGCGGCGGCCGCCGCGCGGGGTGCCCAAGAGCGAATTCGCTACGCGCGATTGGTACGACGTGTGGTTTCCGAACCTCGCGCCCAGCCTGGAAATCATGAAACAGGCCCAGGCCGCACAGACGCCGGCGCAGTGGAACGCGTTCGTGCGCAAGTACAAGGCGGAGATGGCCGCGCCCGACGCCAGCCACGCGATCGAATTGCTGGCGACGTTGTCGCATCACAGCGACTTTTCGCTCGGCTGCTATTGCGAGGACGAATCGCATTGCCATCGATCGATCTTGCGCGAGTTGCTTACGGCGCGCGGCGCCGATCTGGCTTGAGTCGGGCGGTCGATATCGAATGAGAAGCCAGATCCGCTTCGTGATGAACGCCGAGGACGAGCATGCGTTCGCCGCGCAGATATTGTCCGATCCAGGCATGGCATTGATCGACGGACCGCGCTGGTCTTCGCCCGAACCGGTCGCGCATCGCGCGCTGAAGACGCTGACCGACTACTACTGTATCGTCTGGCCGCGGTCGCAGATCGCCACCTTGAGCGCCCGGCCGCTCGACGACGGCCAGTGGTACTACGACTCGGAGGCGCAGACCCTGCAATGGCTGCGTTCGCGCTCGCTGCCAGGGCTGCTGACCGAAGGGCGGCTGGCGATCGGCTCTTCGCCGGAACTGGCGGGCGCGGCGCAGCTGGAGCAGCGTTACCGGGCGTGGTCGCGCTGGCTCAAGGCGGGTTATCGCAATCGCCAGTTGCGCTGGCAGAACCCGGCCCTGCCTATGCTGCCGGCCGCTCCCGGGCGTTCGGCCAATCCCGGCGAGCCCGATCCGCAGGTATGGGTCGGCCCGGGAGCATTGGACTGGCTGCGGGCGGATCGCCGCCGCCGGGTCAAGGCGTTTCCCGCGGCCGCCGTCGAAGCGCTGCTGGTCGAATGAGCCGCCGTTGCGGCGGGCGGTCTGCGCCGGTTGCCGCCGGGCTCGGCCAAATCCGCGCAAAGCCGCGCAAAGCCGCATGGCTGAAGGCTTTGCCGCGCCCTAAGGGCTTCCGCGTCGCTGTCAAGCAGTCGCGGCTTCACGTCCAAGCCTGTAAACTGCGGCTTTCCAGCGGCAGCAAAATCCATGACTCCCCTGATTTTCGTCACCGGCGGCGTGGTGTCCTCCTTGGGTAAGGGCATCGCAGCGGCCTCGTTGGCGGCCATCCTCGAAGCGCGCGGCCTGCGCGTGACGATGATGAAGCTCGACCCCTACATCAACGTGGACCCGGGCACCATGAGCCCGTTCCAGCACGGCGAGGTCTACGTCACCGACGACGGCGCCGAGACCGACCTGGATCTGGGTCACTACGAGCGCTATCTGCGCACGCGGCTGAGCCGCAAGAACTCGATCACCACCGGCCGCATCTACGAAAACGTGATCCGCAAGGAACGCCGCGGCGATTACCTCGGCGGCACCGTGCAGGTGATCCCGCACATCACCGACGAGATCAAGCGCTGCATCGTGGAAGCCACCGAAGGCTTCGACGTGGCCCTGGTCGAGGTCGGCGGCACGGTCGGCGACATCGAGTCGCTGCCGTTCCTGGAGGCGATCCGCCAACTGCGCACCGAGCGCGGCCCCGAGCACGCCTTGTTCATGCACCTCACCCTGGTGCCGTTCATCGCCGCGGCCGGCGAGCTCAAGACCAAGCCGACCCAACATTCGGTGAAGGAACTGCGCTCCATCGGTATCCAACCCGATGTGCTGCTGTGCCGCAGCGAACAGCCGCTTCCCGACAGCGACCGCCGCAAGATCGCCTTGTTCACCAACGTCCCGGAAAAAGCGGTCATTTCCGCGGTCGATCTGGACAATATCTACAAGCTGCCGCAGTGGTTCCACGAGCAGGGCCTGGACGCCATCGTCCTCGACCGCCTGCGCCTGCAGCCCGGTCCGGCCAATCTGGTGGAGTGGAACGAAGTCGTCGATGCTTCCGAGCATCCGGTCGATGAAGTCACCATCGCCGTGGTCGGCAAGTACATCGACCATCAGGACGCGTACAAGTCGCTGTCCGAAGCGCTCAAGCACGGCGGCCTGCGCCAGCGCACCAAGGTCAAGCTGAAGTGGCTCGAATCCAGCGAGATCGAGCGCGACGGCGTGGAATCGCTCAAGGGCGTGGACGGCATCCTGGTGCCGGGCGGCTTCGGCGATCGCGGCTTCGAAGGCAAGGTCGCCACCGCCCGCTATGCGCGCGAAAACAACATCCCGTACTTCGGCATCTGCTACGGCATGCAGGCGGCGGTGGTCGATTACGCGCGCCATGTGGTCGGCCTGGAAAACGCCAACAGCAGCGAGAACGACAAGCACAGCCCGCACCCGGTGATCGGCCTGATCACCGAATGGCGCACCGCCACCGGCGAAGTCGAGCGTCGCAACGAAGCCAGCGACCTGGGCGGCACCATGCGCCTGGGCCTGCAGGATCAGCGCATCAAGCCCGGCACCCTGGCGCGCGAGTTGTACGGCAAGGAGGTGGTCGGCGAACGTCACCGCCACCGCTACGAGTTCAACAACCGCTACCGCACCCAGCTGGAAGACGCGGGCCTGGTGATCGCGGCCAAGTCGATGGACGACCTGCTGGTCGAGATGATCGAACTGCCGCGCAGCCAGCACCCGTGGTACCTGGCCTGCCAGGCGCATCCGGAATTCCTGTCCACGCCGCGCGACGGCCACCCGTTGTTTATCGGCTTCGTGCGCGCCGCGCGCGAGGCCAGGGCCGGCGGCAAGCTGTTGCGCGAGGTCAAGGCTTGAATCCAGCTCCGCCCGTTGCGGCGGAGTCCGCGCAGGCCGTCCCCGAAGTGGGGCGGTCCGCGCGTAACGATGCGCGCGGCGCCGGCAAGCGGCCGACGGTCGCCGCGTCTTGCGGCAACGTTCGATGAGCGCCGCCGCGCTTGCGCTCGAGCCCGGCCGCATCCATGTGATGGCGATACCCCGCGCAGGCTCGGCCGCGCACTCATGAACCTAGGAAGCAAGCGATGAAACTCTGCGGCTTTGACGTCGGTCTCGACCAGCCTTTCTTCCTGATCGCCGGCCCCTGCGTGATCGAGTCGATGCAATTGCAGCTCGACGTCGCCGGCCAGCTCAAGGAAATCACTTCCTCGCTCGGCATTCCCTTCATCTTCAAGTCCAGCTTCGACAAGGCCAACCGCACCTCGGCGACGAGCTTCCGCGGCCCGGGCGTGGAAGAGGGGCTCAAGGTGCTGGCCGAGGTCAAGCGCCAGATCGGCGTGCCGGTGCTGACCGACGTGCACGAGTACACCCCGCTGGGCGAAGTCGCCTCGGTGGTGGACGTGCTGCAGACGCCGGCGTTCCTGTGCCGGCAGACCGATTTCATCCAGAACGTGGCGCGCGCCGGCAAGCCTGTGAACATCAAGAAGGGCCAGTTCCTTTCGCCCTGGGAGATGAAGCACGTCACCGCCAAGGCCCAGGCCGTCGGCAACCAGCAGATCATGGCCTGCGAGCGCGGCGCCAGCTTCGGCTACAACAATCTGGTCAGCGACATGCGCTCGCTGTCGGTGATGCGCGACACCGGCTGTCCGGTGGTGTTCGACGCGACCCACTCGGTGCAACTGCCCGGCGGCATGGACGGCAAGTCCGGCGGCCAGCGCGAGTTCGTGCCGGTGCTGGCGCGCGCGGCGATCGCGGTCGGCGTCTCGGGCGTGTTCATGGAAACCCATCCGCGCCCCGAGGAAGCCCTGTCCGACGGCCCCAACGCGGTGCCGCTGCCGAAGATGCGCGGCCTGCTCGAGACCCTGGTCGAGCTGGACCGGATCACGAAGAAGAACGGGTTCCTGGAACAGGATTTCTGATGCCGGCCGCAGCGCGGTCCGTTCTAGCAGTTTCGCCCGCGGCGCCGATCCGGCTGGCCGCGGGCCCGCTTTCCCCCGACGTCCCATCGCCACCGACCGGCGCCGCAGTTTCGCGCGGCCCGCGCCCGGCGCGGCCGCTTCTCGGCTATCGTTCGTCCCGACCCTTTCCCCACTGAACCCGACCGCCCTCACATGAGCACGATCACCCATATCCACGCCCGCGAAATCCTCGACAGCCGAGGCAACCCGACCCTGGAAGCCGAGGTCACCCTGGCCGACGGCAGCTTTGGCCGCGCGCTGGTCCCCTCCGGCGCCTCCACCGGCAGCAAGGAAGCCGTGGAACTGCGCGACGGCGACAAGACCCGCTACCTCGGCAAGGGCGTGCGCAAGGCGGTGGAGAACGTCAACACCACCATCGCCCAGGCCGTGAAGGGCCTGGACGCGACCGATCAGGCCGGCCTGGACCGTCGCATGGTCGATCTGGACGGCACCGAGAACAAAGGCCGCCTGGGCGCCAACGCGCTGCTCGGGGTTTCGCTGGCCAACGCCCATGCGGTGGCCGCCTCGAAGAAGCTGCCGCTGTGGAAGTACCTGGCCGGCGACCGCCAGGCCGTGCTGCCGGTGCCGATGATGAACATCATCAACGGCGGCGCGCATGCCGATAACAATGTCGATCTGCAGGAATTCATGATCCTGCCGGTCGGCGTGCCGAACTTCGCCGAGGCGCTGCGCGCCGGCGCCGAGGTGTTCCACGCGCTGAAGTCGGTGCTCAAGGGCCGCGGCCTGAGCACGGCGGTCGGCGACGAAGGCGGCTTCGCGCCGGACCTTCGCAGCAACGAAGAAGCGCTGGAAACGATCCTGGAAGCGATCGGCAAGGCCGGCTACAAGGCCGGCGAAGACATCCTGCTGGGCCTGGACGTGGCCTCCACCGAGTTCTTCGATAACGGCAAGTACCACCTGGTCGGCGAAGGCAAGCGCCTGACCAGCGAGCAGTTCGTCGATTTCCTCGCCAATTGGGCCGCGCAGTACCCGATCGTCACCATCGAAGACGGCATGGCCGAAGACGATTGGAACGGCTGGAAGCTGCTGACCGACAAGATCGGCAACAAGGTGCAGCTGGTGGGCGACGATCTGTTCGTGACCAACCCGAAGATCTTCGCCGAAGGCATCGACAAGAACGTGGCCAACGCGATCCTGATCAAGGTCAACCAGATCGGCACCCTGACCGAAACCCTGGAAGCCATCGCCATGGCCGATCGCGCCAAGTACGCGGCGGTGATCTCGCATCGCTCGGGCGAAACCGAGGACACCACCATCGCCGACCTCTCGGTCGCCACCACCGCGACCCAGATCAAGACCGGCTCGCTGTGCCGCAGCGATCGCGTGGCCAAGTACAACCAGTTGCTGCGCATCGAAGAAGCGCTCGGCGCGGCGGCCAGGTACGCCGGCCGCGACGCGTTCGTCTCGCTGCGTCGCTGAGTCCGGCCCGAACGCAATGGCTTCGATGTCGAGCAAGCGCTGGCTGATCGTGCTGGCACTGGCGTTGCTGGCGCTGCTCGCTTTCCTGCAATACCGCCTGTGGTGGGCCGGCGGCGGCAGCGGCGGCAGCGTCGCCGCGCTGCAGGCCCAGGTCGATGGCCAGACCCGTGAAAACCAGGGCTTGCAACAGCGCAACGACGCCCTGGCCGCGGAAGTGGAAGACCTCAAGTCCGGCGAAGCGGCGGTGGAGGAGCGCGCGCGCAGCGAGCTGGGCATGATCAAGCCCGGCGAGACCTTCTACCGCGTGGTCGAAGCCAAGCCGCAGCAACCCGGCCCGAACGCCGCCGCCGCGGTCAGCGCGGTGCAGAACGGCGCCGTGCAGGACGATCCGGCCGACAACGACGGCGCCAGCCTGGAAGAACAGGTGGACGAGCCGCCGACCGAAATACCGCCGCAAACGCCGGAGCCGCAACCCATGCCGGCGCCGGTGCACGAGCGGCCGGGGCATTGAGGCGGGCGATGGGCGCGAATCATCGTCGCCACGGATGCCTGCGATGATCTGGGCCGTGCTTCCCGCCGCCGGACGCGGCCAACGCTTCGGCGGCGACACGCCGAAGCAATATCTGCACGCCGCTGGCAAACCCTTGATCGAACATGCGCTGAGCGCCTTGCTGAGGCATCCGCGCGTGGCCGGCGCGATGGTCGCGCTGTCGGCCGACGATACCTCGTGGCCGGGCTGGACGCAGTTGCACGGCAAGCCGGTGCTGCGTTGCGTGGGCGGCGGCGAACGCGCCGATTCGGTGCTCGCCGCCTTGCGCGCGCTGCCGGCCGAACTCGACGGCGACACGCTGGTGCTGGTGCACGACGCCGCGCGTCCCAATCTGCGCGGCGAAGACATCGAGCGATTGATCCTAGCCGCCGAAGCCGGCGACCAGGGCGCGATCCTCGGCGCGCCGCTGCGCGACACCCTCAAGCGCGCCGGCGAAGGCCGCATCCTGGCCACCGAACCGCGCGGCGGCCTGTGGCGCGCGTTCACGCCGCAGGCCTTCCGCCGCGCCGCCCTGACCGCGGCGCTGGCCGATGCCGCCGCCGCCGGCGTCGTCGTCACCGACGAAGCCTCGGCGATGGAACGCGCCGGTTTCCGCCCGCGTCTGGTCGAAGGCCGCGAGGACAATCTGAAAGTCACCACGCCGGCGGATCTGGCGTTGGCGCAGTTTCTGCTGCAATCAGACCGTGAATGAACCGTTGGGCAGCGTCAGCGAGCTGCCGCCGCGGCTTCTTTTGTGGGAGGCAGCTTTAGCCCCGATGCTTTGCGTTCCGACGCGGCAAGCCTGATCGAAAGGCATCGGGGCCAAAGCTCCCTCCCGCAAGAAAAGCCCGCTTTCGCGGCAATGAGGGGCAAAATAGATCCATGAATCGGCGAGCGTTCGGTTTCGATCCGGACAGCTCTTCACTGGACTGGGTAGATAAGCCGATTCGCCCGTATCCGATTTCAATTCGATTTTCTATCCAATTCCTGAGGCAACTATCCCCATGCGCATCGGCCAAGGTTACGACGTGCACGCCTTCGGCGAGGGCGACCACATCATGCTCGGCGGTGTGCGCGTGCCGCACGATCGCGGCGTGCTCGCGCATTCCGACGGCGACGTGGCGCTGCACGCGCTGTGCGATGCGATGCTCGGCGCGCTCGCGCTGGGCGACATCGGCAAGCATTTCCCGCCCAGCGACGAACGCTGGCGCGGCGCCGACAGCCGCCAGTTCCTGCGCCATTGCAACGCCTTGATCGGCGAGCGCGGTTACAAGCTCGGCAATGCCGATGTCACCGTGATCTGCGAGCGGCCCAAGGTCGGCCCGCATGCGCAGGCCATGCGCGAGGCGATCGCGGCCGATCTGGGCGTGCCGGCCGATGCGATCAGCATCAAGGCCACCACCACCGAGCAACTGGGTTTCACCGGCCGCGGCGAAGGCATCGCGGCGATGGCCGTGTGCCTGTTGGTCCGCGCATGAGCCAGGTTCACGACGATCCGGCCGCGGACACCGGCCTGCCGCACGCGCACGGCGAAGCCGCGCTGCGCGCGCGCATCCGCAGCGCGCCGGAGGATTTCCGCGTCGAGGAACTGCCCGGTTTCGAAGCCAGCGGCAGCGGCGAGCACCTGCTGCTGACCGTCGAAAAACGCGGCATGAACACCGCCTTCGCCGCCAAGCGCCTGGCGCAGTGGGCCGGCATCGGCGAGGTCGGCATCGGCTACGCCGGGCTCAAGGATCGCCACGCGGTCACCGTGCAGCGTTTCAGCGTGCATCTGCCCAAGCGCGTCGCGCCGGATCTGGCCGCGCTGGAAAGCGATGAGATGCACGTGCTCGAACACCAATGGCATGCGAAGAAATTGCCGCGCGGCGCGTTGGCGGGCAATCGCTTCGTGCTGCGCTTGCGCGAGGTGGAAGGCGAGCGCGCGGCGATCGATGCGCGCCTGACCCGTATCGCCGAATGCGGCGTGCCGAATTATTTCGGCGAACAGCGCTTCGGCCGCGACGGCGACAACGTCGCCAACGCGCTGGCGATGTTCGCCGGCCGGCGCATGCGCCGTGAGCAGCGCAGCCTGCTGTTGTCGGCGGCGCGTTCGGAATTGTTCAACCGCGTGCTGGCCGCGCGCGTGCGCGACGGCAGTTGGGACGGATTGCGCGAGGGCGCGCCGTTGTCCGGCGAGGTCTGGTCGCTGGCCGGCAGCCGTAGCGTGTTCGGGCCGGAACCGTGGAGCGATGCGCTGGCCGCGCGTCTGGCCGGGTTCGACATCCATCCCAGCGGGCCGTTGTGGGGCCGCGGCGAGTTGCGCAGTCTCGATGCGGTGCGCGCGCTGGAGCTGGAGGCGATGGCCGGCGATCAGGCCGCGGCCTTGCGCGCCGGATTGGAAGCGGCCGGCATGGATCAGGAGCGGCGCGCGTTGCGTCTGCGTCCGGACGGGTTGAGCTGGCAGTGGCTCGACGACGGCGCGCTGGAAGTCGCCTTCGTGCTGCCGGCCGGCGCTTACGCCACGGTGGTACTGGCGGAGCTGGGGCAGATCGGCGGCGCGCGTTAGTTCGGTGGATTGAATCGCGGCTGGCGCACGCGCCGCGATGGCTCGATGGGTTTTGTGGAGGGGGCTTCAGCCCCGGTGCTTTGCTCTCAGATCGCCGCTTGCAGCCCAGACCTGGCCTGAAAGAAAAGCATCGGGGCTGAAGCCCCTCCCACAAAAGACCTCCGAGCTACGCAGTCGGGCTGCGCATTCGCCGCCAAGCAAGTTCGCATCGCGACGGTCGATCGACTGCGCGATGTCCTGAAAACATCTATTCAGCCCGCGACACGCCGCATTCGGACGCCGGAAACGACCGCTTGTCGGATGGTATCGGACGGCACTGGTTCACGGTTTCCGCCGGCGTATAAGCCGAGTTAACAGCGGGCAGGGGCCTGCTGCCGCCCGGCGCCCAGCGCGACCGGGTTTCACGCGTCAGGGAGCCAGCGTCATGAACGCATTGTCGCGTACCGTCGTCCTGTCGTTATCCATCCTGGGCCTGGCCGCTTGCGCCGGCACCCAGAGCAAATCCACCTACGTCGAACCGAGCATGTCCAATCACCAGATCGCCGGCATGAGCCGCGACGACCGTTATGTCTCCGCGGTCGAGCGTCTGGCGCGAAAGCGCGGGATCGAGGTGATGTGGGTCAACCCGCCGGATCGGCGCAAGCTGATCAGCGAGGCGACGCCGCAATAATCGGCCGACACTGGCGCCGGCGATCGCGCTGGCGCCGGTATTGGCAACGGTTCAACGCCGCCGCTGCGATTTGGCCAGCAACACCAGCACCGCTCCGGTGCCGCCTTGCGCAGGCGGCGCGGAGTGGAAGGCGAGGATGTCCGCGCGCTGCCGCAGCATCCGATCGACCAGATTTTTCAACACCGGCGCGCCGCGGCTGTCGAGGTAATCGTTGACGCCGTTGCGGCCCTTGCCGTGGATGATCCGCACGCAACCCAGCCCGTGTTCGCGCGCGTCGTTGAGAAACGCGCGCAGCAAGGCTTCGGCCTCGCGCACCGGGCTGCCGTGCAGATCCAGTTCCTCTTGCGCGGACATCTCGCCGCGACGCAGCCGGGCGAACACTTTCGGCGGCAGTTCGTCGCGGCGATAGCTCAGCGCGTCGCCGGCTTCCAGCAGGCTTTGGTCGAGGGCGTGGCGGAATTCGTCGCGCGCCAGCGCTTCGTCGCGTTCGGCCATGCGCGGCAACGGCCGCGGCTTGGGCGCGGCCGGCGGCGGCGCGGCGTCGGGCAGGCGGCGCACCTCGCCGATCGCGGCGCGGAACAGGGCCGCGTCGTCGTCGCCGTCGGTGTCTTCGTCGGGGCGGTCGGGCAGGGGCGTCATCGGCACAGGATAATCGCCGCGCGGCGCATGCGCGGCGGGCATCGCCGGAATCGCGCGCCGGCGTCGTGGCGCCCGCGAATAAAAGCCCCGGCCCTTCCATGGGAACTGCGACCCGTCGGTATCGGGCCCGCACCGGGGAAACAGGTGATAGGTACGGTGCTCCGCCGCGAAGTCCCCTCGCGCCGTGCGTCGCGCATGCATCGGCGGGCGCCGTGTGAGTGAAGTGGACCACGCGCGGCGGCCGGCGCGAGGCGGCGACTGTCAAAACTGACAGGCCGGGCGGGGCGGCCGGGCGGACGGAATCGCGGCCGCGATCGGCGCGCGGCGAGGCGGCGAACGCGCGAGGAATCGGGCACGGCGGCGGATCGAGGGCCGCGTTGGGCGGTGTCGCGGGCCGCGAGCGAATCGGCCGATTATGTAAAGTCGCCGCGCGTCCTCGCGGCGCGGATGCGGGGTTCGACCCTCGCCATCCCCGCCGACGCGAACCTCAGCGCCCCGCGCGCCTCACAGCACGATCAAGCCCATCGCCACCGCGCGCGCGCAGGCCGCGCGCCGGCCCTTGACGCCCAGCTTGCGCGAGACCTGCTGCAGATGAAAATTCACCGTGCGCTCGCTGATGCGCAGGATCATCGAGATTTCCCACGAGGTCTTGCCGATCGCCGACCAGCGCAGCACCTCGCATTCGCGCGCGCTCAGTCGCGGCGCGCCGACCGGGCGGCGCAGCAGCCGATCCATCGCCGCGTGCATGCAGCTGACGAAATACACCGACTCGCCCAGCACCGGCAGAAGTTCGCGCGGATCCAGCCGCGACTGCAGGGTGAAGGTGGTGAACGCCCATTGCGTGCCCGGCGACCAGCTCGGCACGGTGATGCCGCCGTGCAGACCGAATTCGCCGGCCTGCAGCAAGGTCTTGCGCGTGCGCAGCGCCAGCGCGATGCGCGGCGCTTCGTAACTGGTGTGGCCGCGCGAATTCCACGCCACCGCCGGAAAGCCTTCGCGCGACAGCACGATGCGCGGATCGGTCTGCTCCGAATGCGGCGTGGCCAGGCGCGGATAGGTCTTCGACCAATCGCTGTCGAAATCCTCGAAAAACACGAAGTCGCCGCCGTCGCCGAGCGGCTCGCGCAGCTTGGTCGCGTAACCGTGATGCTGGAACCCGGCCGCCCGCGTATAGGCGGTGGCGGCCGCTTTGACTTCCTCCAGCGTGCCGGCGCGCATCACCCGATCGATATGATCCCAATACTCCATGCCGTACCTGTATACCTGCGTCCCGGCGGGCCGTGGACATCATACGCCGGCCCGCCGCGGGCCGCGGCGCGGGAAGGCGGCCGCCCTATCGGGTATCATTCGGGCTCTGATTGCCAGCCTTTTTCTCAGCGGAGCCTCATGCGCGTATTGGTCAGCAACGACGACGGCGTCGACGCGCCCGGCATCGGTATCCTCGCCCAGGGGCTGCGCGAGGCCGGTCACGAAGTGCTGGTGGTCGCTCCCGATCGCGATCGTTCCGGGGCGAGCAATTCGCTGACGCTGGACATGCCGGTGCGGGTGCATCAGCTCGACGAGCGCACCTGGCGCGTCTACGGCACGCCGACCGACTGCGTGCACGTGGCCCTGGCCGGCATGCTGAAGCTGGAACCGGACATTGTGGTGTCCGGGATCAACAACACCGCCAACATGGGCGACGACGTCATCTATTCGGGCACCGTCGCCGCGGCGATGGAAGGCCGCTTCCTGGGCCTGCCGGCGGTGGCGATGTCGCTGGCTACCGCCGATCACCACGGCCACCACTACGAAACCGCCGCGCGCGCCGCGGTCGAGATCATCGCCCGCCTGCGTACCGACCCGCTGCCGGCCGACACCATCCTCAACGTCAACGTGCCCGATCTGCCCTGGTCGCAGGTCGCCGGTTTCGAAGTCACCCGCCTGGGCAACCGCCATCGCGCCGAGGCCTGCATCGAGCAGAAAGACCCGCGCGGCCGCCAGTGGTGGTGGATCGGGCCGGCCGGCGCCGAGGCCGACGCCGGCCCGGGCACGGATTTCCAGGCCGTGCGTACCGGCAATATCTCGATCACCCCGATCCACGTCGATCTGACCCGTTATCAGGCGTTGGAACAGGTCGCCAGTTGGGTCGGCGGCCTGGCCGCGGCGCTGGACACGACGGCGGCCGATGCCTCGGCGGAGCGCGGCGCATGATCCAGCGCATGCGTCTGCAGCCCGAAGCCATCGGCAGCGGCCTGACCTCGCAGCGCGTGCGCGACCGCCTGGTCGAGCGCCTGCGCGAGGCCGGCATCCGCGACGAGCGCGTGCTCAACGCCATCCGCACCGTGCCGCGCCATCTGTTCGTCGATGAAGCCCTGGCGATGCGCGCCTACGAAGACACCGCGCTGCCGATCGGCCACGGCCAGACCATTTCCCAGCCGTGGGTGGTGGCGAAGATGACCGAGGCGCTGTTCGAGGACGGCGTGCCGGCCAAGGTGCTGGAGATCGGCACCGGCTCGGGTTATCAGGCCGCGATCCTGGCCGCGCTGGGCCTGGAAGTGCACACGGTCGAACGCATCGGCGAACTGCTGCGCACCGCGCGCAAACGCTTCCGCCAGCTCGGCCTGAACGTGCGCAGCAAGCACGACGACGGCCGCATCGGCTGGCCCGAGAACGGCCCGTTCGATGCGATCATCGTCACCGCCGCCGCGCCGGCGCTGGTCGATGCGCTCACCGATCAGCTCGCCGTCAATGGCACCTTGATCGCGCCGGTCGGCGCATCGTCCTCGCAGTCGCTGCTCAAGCTGCGCAAGGACGCCGACGGCAACATCGTCCAGCACACGCTCGCGCCGGTGGTCTTCGTGCCGCTGCTGTCGGGCATGATCGACTGACCCCCCGCAGCCGACAGGAATTCCCCCTTTGAAGATTTTCGGCCCGCTCTACGAGCGCACCATCACCTGGGCCCGGCACCGGCACGCGCCGGCGTACCTGACCGGCCTGAGCTTCATCGAGGCGATCATCTTCCCGGTGATGCCCGAGGTGATGCTGGCGCCGATGTCGGTGGCGCAGCCGCGGCGCGCGTTCTGGTTCGCCACCTTGAGCCTGATCGGATCGATGGCCGGCGCGCTGGTGGGCTATGCGCTGGGCCACTACGCCTTCGAAGCGCTCAAGCCGATGTTCGCCGCGTTGGGCATGCTGCCGGCGATCGAGTCGGGCATCGCCACCGTGCAGGCCAAGATGGTCGAGTCGCCGTGGGCGGTATTCGCGTTCCTGGTGCTCGGCGGCTTCATGCCGATTCCGATGAAGGTGTTCACCTGGGCGTCGGGCATCGTCGGCGTGCCTATGCTGCAATACATCCCGAGCATGTTGATCGGCCGCGGCAAGCGCGTGTATCTGCTGGCGCTGGCGATCCGCATCGGCGGCGAACGCGCCGAGCAGGCGCTGCGGCGCTACATCGAGCCGATCGGCTGGATCGCCACCGCGCTGGTGGTGGCCGCGGTCGCCTGGTTGGTCTGGCGTTCACAGCACTGAGCCGGGTCTGACGCCACACTGGCGCAAGCGGCAACACCCCACCGGCGCACCACCGGACACAACGCGCGCGAGCAGCGGCGCGGCAAGAGGACAGGCATGAGCAAGACGACCCGAACCCCGACCTTGGCGATGGCTTCCTGTGTATTGGCCTCGCTCGTCCTGATCGGTTGTTCGAGCACGGTCGTCCGCGAGCCCAGCCGCGGCGGCGGACGCCCCAGCGCCTCGCGCCCGAGCGGCTCGCGTCCGGCGCCGCCGCCGGCGTCGCGACCGAAGTACGGCGCCACCGTCACCGTCCAGCGCGGCGAAGGCCTGTACCGCATCGCCACCAACAACGGCATCCAGCTGGCCGACCTCGCCGCCTGGAACAACCTGTCGCCGCCTTACAACCTGTATCCCGGCCAGCGCCTGCGCCTGTATCCGCAAAGCGGCGGCCGGCCTTCGTCGGGTTCGGTCAGCGCCGGTTCCTCGGTCGCCGGCGGCACCACCGCGCCGCGTCCCAGCACGCCGCCGCCGGCTCCAACCGCGTCGGTCGACAGCGGCATCCGCTGGCGCTGGCCGTCCGACGGCCCGCTGCTGGGCCGTTACCTCGCTAACGAACCGACCAAGCAGGGCATCGACATCGGCGGCGCCAGCGGCGCCCCGGTGCGCGCGGCCGCCGACGGCGTGGTCGTCTATTCGGGCACCGGCCTGGTCGGCTACGGCGAGCTGATCATCGTCAAGCACAACGAACAATGGCTGTCGGCCTACGGCCACAACCGCAAGCGGCTGGTCAACGAAGGCCAGCTGGTCAAGGCCGGCGACCAGATCGCCGAGATGGGCCGCAGCGGTGCGGCGCGCGACATGCTGCACTTCGAAGTGCGCTACAACGCCAAGCCGGTCGATCCGATGTTGTATCTGCCGGCGAAATAATCGCCCCGCGCACCGTCTGAAGGATCAGCATGCCTGAAATCCAGGCCGAGCCGCCGCCGGGCTCGCCCGATGACGGCGACGATCTTCGATGGGACGGCATCGAAGCCACGCCAGGGCAGACCCAGACCCGGCCGCTCGATGCGCGCGATCGCGAGGTGTTGGTCTGCATGCGATCGGGCGCCAGCGGAATCATCGGTTTCGTGGGCGCGATGGCTCTGATCATCGCGATCGTATTGGGGGTGACCGGGATCTACAGCCTGGACATTCGCGTGATAGCGGCCATCGTTTTTGGCGTTGTCTGCGTCCTGGCCGCACCGGCCTTCTTGATGTCGAAAGAGGACGCCAGGCTGCGCTCGGATCTGGATGCCGGCATCAAACTGATCGTATCCGGCCGCATCGACCGCATGGGTTCCGAAGAGGGCGACGGCCCCGGTTTCGTTACCGTGCTGAGCGACGAAACTCCACCGCGGAAGCTCGAGTTTTTCGTGGAAAAGCGTTTGTACCAGTTGGTCAGGCCGGAAGACATCGTGCGTATCGCCTACGTTCCGCTCAGCAAGACGATCCTTCAGCTGATACCAGGCATTGCAGTTACTCCCGGCGCCCGGACCCGACGAAGGGCGGAGCCAGTACGTCGGCGTGAGGGGCGCGGCAGCGCGCGTCCGGGCCGGGCGGCGCGTTAGGATGGAACCTGTCGAGTCCGCGCGGCTCGCGAAACAATCTGAAGGATCAGCATGTCGGCATCGCCGGAAGAAACGCAGACCCAGCCGCTGAGCCAGGACGAGATCGCTCACCTGGATGCGCTCAAGTCCGACGGCGTGCCTACGGCGATAGCGATCGTCGTGATCACGCTCGTAGCGGTGATGGTGTCGTGGGAGCGTTACGGCGTTTTCTGGACGGTGGTAGCGTTGCTGGCCGGCCTGGCCATGGCCGCGCTGACGGTGCTGGGCAGCTACAGCACGAGTACGAGCCTGCAGGCCGATATCGACGGCGGCATCAAGCGGCTGGCCGCGGCCAAGGTTATGAAAGTCGTTCATGGCGGCGAGCAGTCCCGCTATCGCATCGAACTGCTGACGCAGGAAACGCCGCCGTGCAAGCTCGAATTCACCCTGCCGGAGCGTGAGTTCTTCGAGGTCGAGTACGGCGAGCAAGTCCAGGTCGCCTATGCGCCGGCCAGCAAGACCGTCATCAACGCCGTCGCGGTGGGGTGCGAATACACGATCGGTGCTGAGGATGCGGCTTGGCGGGACGCAATGGAGCCAAACGGTTCGGCGCAGGCGCGTCTGGAGCTGCGCAGGGCGAAGCGCGATGCGGCGCGCAAGCTGCGGCAGGCGGCGGCGTCTGCGCAACCGGCTGACGATGCCCCTGACGATCTCGGTGAACATCGCCTGCAAGCAGTTGCGAGCATAGACAGCGCGCCGCCGCCGGCAGCGCCGCGCATCACCAAGCCGCTCAGCGCGCAAGACCGGGACAGGTTGGCTCCGCAGCGAATGGGTGGTTGCCGGATCGTCGTTTTCCTGTGCGTTCTGGGATTGGTTTTCGCGGCGATATGGGCGCTGGCCGGAATGAGCGGCATCGGCGCGGGAGCGAGCGCAGCGACCGCCGCCATTACGGTCGTCGTTCTCGGCTGGATAGGTTTCATGCTGGCCAATGAAGACGACAAGGTGCAGGCGGATCTCGATGAAGGAATCAAGGTGACTGTCTGCGGCCGCATCAGCCATATGCACTCCGAGAGTTCCGAAGGCGGCAGCCCCTACTGCGTCATCACGGTGACGACCGACGAATCGCCGCCGAAAGCGATCGTGTTCCTGGTGGAGAGCCGCTTGTACCATGCGCTGCTGCCGGAGGATGCGGTGCGCATCGTCTACGTCCCGGTGAGCAAGACGATTCTGCATCTGCGAACCGACACCTACAGTTATTCGTTGCGCCGTGAAGAATCGGCCTGAGCGCGATCTACGGCGATTCAGACGCCATGGCGTCGATGCCTGCGCGGCTGTCGATGGCGATGTTCTGAAATCGCGTGGGCTAAGCGACACAGATGCCGGACGTCTTGGCGCAATCCTTCGAAGGCCGTGACGGCCGTTGCCGCAGATCGAACTCGCCTTCGCCGACGGCGAACGCATCGTGGCTGCATTCGGTATCTGTTCGACGCCTGCCGCACCAGTGACATCTGCAATGGCGCGAAACAAACCGATAGCACTGTGAGCGCCCGGCCGTCGTAACTAGCATCGGCACGAATCCGTGCGGCGTTGCCGTGTGGCGGCCGATTGGATGAGGCGTGCATGAAGTCAGCGATGTGGGCGGGTGTGTTGAGTGTGACGCTGTCGTTCGCGCCCTCCGGCGCGATTGCTGCCGAGGCCACGACGAAAACGCCGGACGAATCCGCGATTTCGCCTGAACGCGCCATTCAAGTGTTCGCGCTGGCGCGCACGCTGTGCGAACGCGACGCCGGCAAGTTGTGGGGCGCATCGTTGTGCGCGCCGATCATGCTGGTGGATCCCAAGACCCGCGCCATCCTCGCCAGCCAGGCGGATGCCGACGGCGCGTTGAAGGCCCGCGGCGCGGTCTTCGTCGGCAGTCTGCCGGCCAAGGACAACGCCGCCAACACCGCGACGCACTGGTCGGGCACGCACTGGACTCAGCTGGTCTGGCCCCTGCCCGAGGATGAGGCGCGGCGTTCGGTGCTGATCGCGCACGAATTGTTCCACCGCTTGCATCCGCAGTTGCGCATCGCCGCCGTGGAGGGCGGCGACAATGCCCATCTGGATACGTTCGAAGGCCGTTACGCGTTGCAACTGGAATGGCGCGCGCTGGCCACCGCGTTGCAGGCCGATGATGCGCAGGCCCAGCGCCTGGCCATCGACGATGCGCTGGCCTTCCGCGCCGATCGCTATCGGCGTTTCCCCAAGGCCGCGAACGACGAGACAGCACTCGAACTCAACGAAGGCCTGGCGGAATACACCGGCGTGATGGTCGGAGAGGCCACGCCGGAACGGCGTCTGCAGGCCGCGCTGCATGATCTGCGCGTGCATGTCGGCGATCCGAGCTTCGTGCGTTCCTTCGCTTACGCCACCGGCCCGGCTTATGGGCTGTTGCTGGATCGCCGCGCGCCGGGTTGGCGCGAACGGCTCGCGACGCCTGCAAGCCTGTATGCGCTGCTGTCCGCCACTGTGAACATCGATGAGGCCGTGGGTGCGCAGACCCTGGACCAACGCGCGACACGTTACGGCGGCGCGGCTTTGCGCGAGAGCGAGCAAGCACGCGAGCTCGCGCGCCAACGCGTGTCCGCGGACAACCTGCGCCGTTTCGTCGACGGCCCGGTGCTGCGTGTGCCCTTGCAGCATATGAATATCCAGTTCGATCCGCGCAATCTGCAAGCCTTGGGCGAGCACGGAACGGTCTATCCGGGGCTGCGTATCAGCGATGACTGGGGCACGCTGGAGGTCAGCGAAGGCGCCTTGATGAAACCCGATTGGCGCACGCTGGTGCTCGTGGCGCCGTCGAAGAAAACCCGCGGCAGCGAGATGTCGGGAGCCGGCTGGAAGCTGCAGCTCAAGTCCGGCTGGGAGTTGGCGGCCGGCGATCGGGCAGGCGATCGGGTGTTGAAGCGAGTCGTGAAATAAGCGAGGCCCTGTGCGGGACTTCAATCCGCGACGCGGCCATCGTCGCGGACTTGGCGTGGTCGTGCCTGCGCAACGCATCAGCCACGTCCGAGTTTAATGATCGCGATTTCGCGCGTGACGAATCCAGGCGCGGCGATGAGCGGCGACAGGAAGGCGACAGGTGGCGGCTGGATGCACGCAGTTCCGATGCAAGTGTGGAACGAGTCATGACATGAGGTTTGGAATCGCTTTTGCCCTGCAAAAAGGCTGGTTTTTCGCATGGCCGCGGTTTTCCGGCTAAATGGCTGCACGATCCGATGCGAATGCCGTCTTTGTCGAGGCCGCATTGCGCAGGAAAACCGGGCTTGTATCTCAGATCGAAATAATTGTCGGCCGAATCGATCGAATGCTTGCCGTATTCGAATACTTGTTCGGTAAATCGCGTGCTAGTGTCCGCGCCGCGGTGCGACTGTGGCTGCTGCGAGCGGTGTTCTCGCGCGGCGTGCGCCTGTACCGATGCGGAATGGAACCGCGATGGAGCACTAGCGAGCCGAAGGATCGGCGCATCGACATCACCGGATGAAACCCAGCCTCTGCCGTTGCGCGACTTCGCCGTCGCGCAAGCTGGGCTGCGTTTTCCCAGCGGTTACATAAGCGCCGCGCTGGCGGTTTCGCATCGACGCACACGGGTTTGTACGCATCGCGCGAGTCGCGCATGCGAGCAAAAAAAGTATGCGTACCTAGGGTGATTGCTAGGTTCGAAATCGGACTTGGTGCCGATGAAAGGCCGGCGGAAAGCGATGAAAGGTCGGCGAAAGAATTCTGGTTCGATGCGGCTGATTCAACACAGGTTGCGCACGCAACAAATGATCGCGTTCGAGTCGATTGCGTGCATTGCAGCGCAGTGGCGATGAATGTGATCAACGCATCGCGCGAATACACAAGCGGCGCGCAGAACTCGGAAGTAAAGCTCGATGGTGCTTGACCATCGCCCGCATGCAAGTACAGCTTCGATGCATGCGGCACTGAAAGTTTTGCTTCGCCGCCCCGCACACTTCCCCCGCCGCAAGAAGAACGCACATGCTGACCCTGAACCAAGAAGGATGGAGTCTCCCGCTCGGAGATATCGAGCCGATCACCACCTGGAATGCCCTCGCCGA
Source organism: Lysobacter gummosus (assembly GCF_001442805.1). Taxonomy (NCBI): domain Bacteria; kingdom Pseudomonadati; phylum Pseudomonadota; class Gammaproteobacteria; order Lysobacterales; family Lysobacteraceae; genus Lysobacter; species Lysobacter gummosus. Next base: position 1,690,244 of record NZ_CP011131.1, read on the forward strand.
CACCAGCCGGCCGCTGAGCGAATTCGAACGCAGTCAGCTTGTCGCCAGGAGCGGCGGCTATTGGAGGGTGTTGACGGCGCTGTTGCTCGCCGCCGCCGCAGCAGGCGCGCTGGTGTTGCCGTTCGGCTTCGGCGGCGAAGTGGCTTTCGTGGCCGCCGGTCTGATGTTCATGCTTTCGCTGAATTTTCCGATTGCGGAAAACCGCGGGCGTTATGTGCGCGACGACATTGAGCTTGGAGTCAAAGTGCTCGTCAGCGGCCGCGTCGCATCCATGCGCGTCGCCGGTGGAAAGCTGCGGCCGTATTGCGTTCTCGCTTTGATCGGCGATAAAACGCCCGCGAGAACGATCGAGTTCAAGGTGCCGCGCAGTGCGTACACCGCACTGCAGAAAGGCCGTCGGGTCAGCGTCTGGTACGTGCCGGCCAGCGGCATTGTGATGGAGCTGAGCACCGCTTCTTATCGCTATCGCCTGGGCGATTGAGGTTCTGTCGAGCGAGATGCCCTTAAAGGGCGGTCAAAGGTGCTGCTCTGTAGCGAGCATCCGTTTTTTTGCTCGTCATTCCCGCGTTCGCGGGAATGACGGCAGAAACGATCTTTGTTTAGCCCATGCGCGATCTGCGAACAACGGCTTCAACCCGGCCGCGTTTTCCCGGCCGTGGCATCCGGCGACGACGAAATGATCTTGCCGTGCCCATCGAGGATGATGTACTCGTAGTTGCCGTTGATCAGATTCAACAACACGGCTTGGCGCGGCGTGAAGGCGATACGGACGCGGTCGCCCTGCGCCACCGCGCCATAACAAGCCGACGGAACCCGGAAGCTCATGGGCGACTGTGGATCGGGATCGCTATCAGGCCTGGGATCGATCGCAATCTCGACACTGTAGTGGGTCCGCCCGGTATCGCTGTCCTCGCTCGTCCACAGCGCATGCACATAGCCGTCGCGCCAAAGCTTGACGCCGCCGGCCAGATCCGCGCGCAGCGCCTGCTGATCGTGATAGATCGACAGGGTCATCAACAGTCCGATCAGAAACAGCACGCCGAAGCCGAACAGCGACCAGTAGTCGTGCAACTCCGGCGAGGCGATCACCATCCCCAGGACCACCGCGACCGCGATCAGTCCGCCCATCAACGACAGCCTTGGCGGCATCGCGGAAACCTGCGAACGCAAATGGTCCAGTTCGCGCGAATCCAGCGGCGCGCTGTCGGTCTCGTCCGTGCTATCGCTTGCGGCCATGCCGAGCCCTCGGTGGCAATTCGCGATCATTCGCCGCGATGCACTTTTATAGCGTCGGCGTCGTACTCGCGCCAGTTCGCGCGGCTCGGACAAGAAGTCAGAGGGGATCGAGGCGCGGACGCGGCTAAGCGCGGCGACTCACGCCCCGAGCACGAACCCCGCGACCACGCGCCGGCCTTCGCCGGCCAGCACGTTGAAGGTGCGCGCGGCGGCGGCGTTGGTCATCGATTCCAGGCCGACGCCGCGGCGCAGGCAGGCGGCCAGGGTCGCGGCCGGCGGGAACGCCTGGGCGGCGCCGCAGCCGAGCACGATCAGCTCCGGCTCCAGCGCGAACAAGGGTTCCAGGTCTTCGATCGTCAGTGAGCGCACCTCGCCCACGGCCCAGTCTTCGACCAGGCGGTTCGGCGCCAGCACGAAACTGCGCTCGATCCGGCGATCGTTCACCAGCGCGGCCTGGCCGTCGGCGCCGCGCAGGAAGAATTCGTGGTCGGGGCGTTCGAGGGTCAGTTGCATGGGCGGGAATCGGGAATGGGGAATCGGGAATCGGCAAAGCCTTTAGAGAGGAGGGGTAACCGATGCCCTATTCTCGATTCCCCATTCCCGGCTCTGTCAGGCGCGCGGCAACACGATCTGACGCTTGTCCTTGCTGGGCCGGTACAGCACGGCGGTGTGGCCGATGCGCTGGACCAGGGCGGACTCGGTGCGCTGGGCGATCTCAGCGATCAGTGAGTCTCGGACTTCGCGGTCGTCGGCGCCGACCTTCACCTTGATCAGCTCGTGGTGTTCCAGGGCCAGGTCGATTTCGGCGACCAAGGAATCCGTCACCCCCTTACCGCCGACCTGGAGCATCGCTTTGAGGTCGTGGGCCAGTCCGCGCAGGAAGCGGGTCTGGGCGGAGGTCAGCAGGGTCGGCATCTGGTCACACGAACGGAGCGGAAAGGGCGCTCAGGGTATCATGGCGTCCCCAACCCCCACCGGGACGGCCGCCCGCACATGGCGACCCGCAGCAAATCCAGCCAGCGCTGGCTCAAGGAACACTTCTCCGACCCCTTCGTAAAGAAGGCCAAGGCCGAAGGCTTGCGCTCGCGCGCGGCCTATAAATTAGAGGAACTGGTCGAACGCGACCGCCTGCTCAAGCCCGGGATGATCGTGGTCGATCTGGGCGCCGCGCCCGGCGGCTGGTCGCAATGGGTCCGCAGCGAGCTGGACCGGATGAACCCGCGCCAGCCCGGACGGGTCATCGCCCTGGACATCCTGGAGATGCCCGGCCTGGCCGGGGTCGATTTCATTCTCGGCGATTTCCGCGAAGACGAGGTCCTGGCCCAGCTGGAAGCCAGCGTGGGCGGGCAGAGCGTGGACCTTGTGCTGTCCGACATGGCCCCCAATATGAGTGGCGTGGATGCGGTTGACCTGCCGCGGGCGATGCACCTTTCGGAGCTGGCGATGGATTTCGCCGACCGGCACCTGAAGGTCGAGGGCACGTTCCTGATCAAGCTGTTCCAGGGCGTGGGCTTCGACGATTACGTGCGCGAACTGCGCCGTCGCTACGCCAAGGTGTCGATTCGCAAGCCGGCGGCTTCGCGCAAGCGGTCGCCGGAGGTGTACGCGCTGGCGCAGGGCAAAAAGGCCGCGATGACCTGAGCCCTGGGCTAACGGGTGATTGCACCGGGCGCTGAACCGGCCGAATCTCGGCAAGTGCCCGGCGACGGGTGTGTGACAATCTGGGCGTTACCGCCGGCGCACGAGGCGTCGGAGGACACGAGACCCCCCACATAGCCTGTGGGGTCGCAGGGTAGGAAATACATGAACGATTTGGCCAAGAATCTGCTGCTCTGGGTGATCGTCGCCGTCGTGCTGATGGTGGTGTTCCAGGCGTTCGGTCCGCGCACGCCGGGGACGGAAGTTCTCGCGTACAACGACTTCATCAGCCAGGTCCAGACCGACCGTATCAAGGAGGTCAAGATCTCCGACGACGGTGCGACGATCACGGGCAAGCGCAAGGACGACAGCTCGTTCACGACCTACAGCACGCGCGATCCCTACCTGATCAACGACCTGATCAACCATAAGGTCGTCACCGAGCAGACCCCGCCGTCGAGCAGCCCCTCGCTGATCATGATCCTGATCAACGTGCTGCCGTGGCTGCTGTTCATCGGCATCTGGGTCTATTTCATGCGCCAGATGCAGCAGGGCGGCAGCAAGGGCGCGATGAGCTTCGGCCGCTCGCGGGCCAAGCTACAGGGCGAGGACCAGGTCAAGGTGACCCTGGCCGACGTCGCCGGCTGCGACGAGGCCAAGGAAGAAGTCGGCGAGCTGGTCGAGTTCCTGCGCGATCCGTCCAAGTTCCAGAAGCTGGGCGGCAAGATTCCGCGCGGCGTGCTGATGGTCGGCCCGCCCGGCACCGGCAAGACCCTGCTGGCCCGCGCCATCGCCGGCGAGGCCAAGGTGCCGTTCTTCTCGATCTCCGGTTCGGACTTCGTGGAAATGTTCGTCGGCGTCGGCGCCAGCCGCGTGCGCGACATGTTCGAGCAGGCCAAGAAGCACGCGCCGTGCATCATCTTCATCGACGAAATCGACGCGGTCGGCCGTCATCGCGGCGCCGGTCTGGGCGGCGGTCACGACGAGCGCGAGCAGACCCTCAACCAGTTGCTGGTCGAGATGGACGGTTTCGAAGGCGGCGAAGGCGTGATCGTGATCGCCGCGACCAACCGCCCCGACGTGCTCGATCCGGCGCTGCTGCGTCCGGGCCGTTTCGACCGCCAGGTCGTGGTCGGCCTGCCCGACGTGAAGGGCCGCGAGCAGATCCTGCGCGTGCACATGCGCAAGCTGCCGCTGCACGAAGACGTCGAGCCGATGACCATCGCCCGCGGCACTCCGGGTTTCTCCGGCGCCGATCTGGCCAACTTGTGCAACGAGGCGGCTTTGTTCGCCGCGCGCGAGAACGCCAAGGACGTGCGCATGGAGCACTTCGACAAGGCGCGCGACAAGATCCTGATGGGCGCCGAGCGCCGTTCGATGGCGATGAGCGAGGACGAGAAGAAGCTCACCGCGTATCACGAGGCCGGCCACGCCATCGTCGGCCGCGTCGTGCCCGAGCACGATCCGGTCTACAAGGTCACCATCATTCCGCGCGGCCGCGCCCTGGGCGTGACCATGTACTTGCCCGAAGGCGACAAGTACTCGATGAACCGCGTGGCGATCGAATCGCAGCTGTGCTCGCTGTACGGCGGCCGCGTCGCGGAGGAATTGATCTTCGGCGTGGACAAGGTCACCACCGGCGCGTCCAACGACATCGAGCGCGCGACCAAGATGGCCCGCAACATGGTCACCAAGTGGGGCCTGAGCGACGAGATGGGCCCGATCGCCTACGGCGAAGAAGAAGACGAAGTCTTCCTCGGCCGTTCGGTCACCCAGCACAAGAACGTGTCCAACGAGACCGCGCGCCGCATCGACGAAGTCGTGCGCGGGATTCTGGACAAGGCCTACGGCCGCACCTCGCAGATCCTCAAGGACAACCTCGACAAGCTGCACATCATGGCCGACGCCTTGTTGCTGTACGAAACCATCGATGCGACCCAGATCGACGCCATCATGGCCGGCCGCGAGCCGGGCCCGCCGGCGGACTGGGCCAAGTCGGGCAAGGTGTCCAAGGACGACAACCGTCCGGGCGCGATCGGCGGGCCTGCGGCGCAGACTTGATCGGATTGCGCCGCGTAAGCGGACATCGCTGAAAGAACGAGAACGCCGGGGCTTGCTCCGGCGTTTTCTATTTGGGGTGTCCGGTGTTTGAACGCAAAGCGTCGGGGCTGAAGCCCTCCCACAAGAGACTTCCGGCATGCACGAGGTCTCTGTGGGAGGGGCTTCAGCCCCGATGCTTTTCGATCAGCCCCCATCGCTCCCAGCAAGCCCACACAGTCCGCGAGCGGTTAGCATTCCAATCATCGCCGCCCGCCCGGAACCACCCATGTTCGACCTCGCCCCGACCCTGGACTGCAACGGCCGCCGTCTGACGCTCGATCGCCCGCGCGTGCTCGGCATCGTCAACGTCACGCCGGATTCCTTCTCCGACGGTGGCGCCCACGACACGCTCGAAGCGGCGGTCGCGCATGGCCTGAGGCTGGCGGAGGAGGGCGCGGACGCGCTCGACATCGGCGGCGAGTCCACCCGCCCCGGCGCCGACGAAGTCTCGCTGGAAGAAGAACTGCGCCGCACGATCCCGGTGATCGAGCGGCTGGCGCGCGAGACCTCGCTGCCGATCAGCATCGACACCTCCAAGCCCGAGGTCATGCGCGCCGCGGTCGCCGCCGGCGCCGGCCTGATCAACGACGTCTACGCGCTGCGCCGCGAAGGCGCGCTCGATGCCGCGGCCGAACTCGGCGTGCCGGTCGTGCTCATGCACATGCTGGGCGAGCCGCGCTCGATGCAGCAGCAACCCGAGTACGACGATGTCGTCGCGCAAGTGCATCGCTTCCTGGCCGAACGCATCTTCGCCGCCGAGATGGCCGGCATCGCCAAGAAGCGCATCGTGGTCGATCCCGGCTTCGGCTTCGGCAAGACCCTGCAGCACAACCTGACCCTGCTGTCGCAACTGGAACGCTTCACCGAACTCGGCGTGCCGTTGCTGGCGGGGCTGTCGCGCAAGCGCAGCATCGGCGAGCTGACCGGGCGCGAGGATGCGCGCGAACGCGTGCACGGCTCGGTTGCCGCGCACCTGATCGCGGCGCAGCGCGGAGCGATGCTGCTGCGCGTGCACGATGTCGCCGCGACCGTGGATGCGCTCAAGGTCTGGGCCGCGGTGGCGGCGCAGCAGACGCCCAAGCGCGCCGCGGCATCGGCGATGCCGAAGTGGCCCGACGACGAATAAGGCCGGCTTGCCAGCGGCGCCTGGGCGATGGCGTGAGCGGTGCGCACCGCGTGTCTGCGACAAGCGCGTATCTGCTGGCGCAAGCGATGCGAATCCAGGGTCTTGACGAAATCGCGATCTCGCCGCAGCGACTTGCATCGCTCGCGGAAAATCGACACCGGCACGACGCCTGAAATTCCGCTGCGCATGACGCCAAATCGCCTTGGCTAAAATTTGGCCATAGTGGCCGGACCCTTGCGGCATAAGGCGTGAAACACGATGCCAATGCGTGTATCCGCAGGTTTGTCCACAGCGTTTGTGGACATAAAAAATCGCTGCGCGAACTTGCCGGCGACGATGCGCCGACATCCTCGAAATCGCTTGCAATCCACCAGCGATTCTGCATCGCGGCGCCGCTCGCGCGCATGCGTGCAAATGCGAAAAAGTCAAACAAAATCGCTGGCTAAAATTTGTCCATAGTTACTCGGGCCCTTGCCAGGCAAGGCGCTCAGCGCAAACCGCACATGCCTGTCCGCAGGCTTGTCCACAGGCATTGTGGACAGCGCTCGCGTCCGCGCGGCGCGACGAACAAGCGTGCTCGTCGCCGCATCGATCGCATTGCGCACTCGATGCGATGCCGATGCGACCGCATCCACAAGCGCTCATCGCGCACCCGCCGAATCGCGCTGTCCTGTCAAGCGATTTGCGTGGTCAAAAAATGTCCAAACATACGCGGGCCCTTGCAGCGCAAGGCCTGCAGCACCGACTCCACATCGGTGTCCTCAAGCTTGTCCACAGACTCTGTGGAAATCGCAATCGATGCGCTCGCGAGTGCATCGACCGCGCGTAAGCCAACACGCCGATCGCGCGATCGAAGTCAAGAAAATTGAGTGGTTAATTTTTCGCCAACCCTCTTGCAATGCTTATGCCGCAACGCTTCGCGCAGGTTGATCCGGAATCTGTCCGCAGGTTTGTCCACAGGCTGTGTGGACAACTGTGACCGAGTGGTCAAAAAATCGACAAACCGCCGCGAGCCGTTGCGGGGCCTGGGCTGCGGGCGCTTATCAACAGGCTTGCCCCAGTGGTTCTCCACACGATCTGTGGGGAACCGGTCGGACGGCCGGCATCCGGCGGGCGGGCATGCCGCGGCTTTCGTCGCGCCCGTGCCTGTGCGAGGCTTCCGGCTCGTTACGCCTCGCCGCCCGCATGACCGCTTCCTCCGACCCGCGCCCACTCGCCATCGCCCTGATGGGGCCGACCGCCTCGGGCAAGACCGCGCTCGCGCTGGACTGGGCGCAGCGCCTGGACGGGGAGATCGTCAGCGTCGATTCGGCCCTGGTCTACCGCGGCCTGGACATCGGCGCGGCCAAGCCCACTCAGGCGGAGCGGGCGCAAGTCCCGCATCACCTGATCGACCTGCGCGATCCCTGGCAGACCTACTCGGCCGCCGAGTTCGCGCTCGACGCGCGCCGGGCCATGGACCAGATCGTCGCGCGCGGGCGGGTGCCGATCCTCGCCGGCGGCACCGGCCTGTACTTCCACGCCCTGCTGCACGGGCTGTCGGACATGCCCGAGGCCGACCCTTCGATGCGCGAGCGGATCAGCGCCGAAGCGGCGGAGCAGGGCTGGGATGCCATGCACGCGCAGTTGGCGGCGATCGACCCGGAGGCCGCCGCGCGCATCCACGCCACCGACGCCCAGCGCATCCAGCGCGCGCTGGAGGTCTACCGCCTGTCCGGCCGCGCCATCAGCGATTGGCGCCGCGCCTCGGCGCAGGCGCCGCGGCTGCCGTACCGCGTACTCAAGCTGGTGCTGGCGCCGGCCGATCGCGCGGTGCTGCACGGGCGGATCGAGCGCCGCTTCGACCAGATGCTGGAGGCCGGCTTCCTCGACGAAGTCCGGCGCCTGCGCGAACTGCCGGGTCTGCGGGCGCACCCGCAGCCGCTGCAACTGCCGGCGATCCGCGCGGTCGGCTACCGCCAGGCCTGGGAACATCTGGACGGCGCCTGCGCGGCGGCCGAGTTCCGCGACCGCGGGGTTTTCGCCACCCGCCAGTTGGCCAAGCGCCAGTTGACCTGGCTGCGCGGCGAGCTTGACGCGCGCTGGTTCGATCCTTTGCGCGACGCGGCGGAACTCGCATACGCCTTGAGGCTGTTCGCGCCCGGGCGGCTGCGCGAAGGGACAGGCGCCGCATAGAATGAAGCGCGCAAACCCGGAACCGGGTCGCAATGTTTGCTTGCACTTGCGTTAACATCGGGCAGTCGCCCCTGTGGGGACAACAGCCGGCGATACGGAAGCACCCGCCTTCGGGCCTCCCGGGGCACACTGGGAACCCGACGGAGCGGGGCGCGCCGTCCTAATAACTAGAACATGCTGGGGAACTAGAAGATGTCTAAGGGGCAATCCCTGCAGGATCCTTTCCTGAATGCGCTGCGTCGCGAACGTGTACCGGTCTCGGTGTACCTGGTCAACGGCATCAAGTTGCAGGGCACCATCGAATCTTTCGACCAATTCGTGGTGCTGTTGCGCAACACCGTAAGCCAGATGGTCTACAAGCACGCCATTTCCACCGTGGTCCCCGCGCGCAACGTCCGCGTCGGCCCGGGCGGCGGCTATGTGCAGTCCGCCGACGGCAGCGACAACGGCGAAGAAGCCGAATAAACGCCGGAGCGGGCGGTGGAGAATTGAGAAACCGGCGCGGCGCCTCCATATGAGTTCGTTCTGCCTGTTCCTCACTTCTTTGAGCACCCTCCCGACTGATGTTCGAGCGTTCTAAAAAGGGCGAACACGCCCTGTTGATCCAGCCTCATGCCGGCGGCGCGCCGGATGAGGACCTGCTGGAAGAGTTCGCCGACCTGGCGCGATCGGCCGGCGCCTCCGTGGCCGCCGTGCTGACCGCGCGCATCGACCGGCCCAACGCGGCCACCCTGATCGGCAGCGGCAAGCTCGACGAGGTCAAGGCCGCGGCCGACGCCAGCGGCGCCGACCTGATCCTGGTCAACCACTCGCTGTCGCCCGGCCAGGAGCGCAACCTGGAGCGCCTGCTGGAGCGCCGCGTGGTCGATCGCACCGGCCTGATCCTGGACATCTTCTCCCAGCGCGCGCAAAGCGCCGAGGGCAAGCTGCAGGTCGAACTGGCCCAGCTCAAGCACATGTCCACCCGCCTGATCCGCGGCTGGACCCACCTGGAACGCCAGCGCGGCGGCTCCATCGGCTTGCGCGGTCCCGGCGAAACCCAGCTGGAAACCGACCGCCGGCTGCTGCAAAAGCGCCTGGAGCAACTGCAAAAGCGCCTGGACAAGGTCGAAGTGCAGCGCACCCAGATGCGCCGCGCGCGCATGCGCAGCGAGCTGCCGCGCGTGGCTCTGGTGGGTTACACCAACGCCGGCAAATCGACCCTGTTCAACGCCATGACCGGCGCCGATGCCTACGCCGCCGACCAGTTGTTCGCGACCCTGGATCCGACGGTCCGTCGCATCGATCTGTCCGGCGGCGCCGCGGTATTGGCCGACACGGTGGGGTTCGTGCGGGACCTGCCTCATGATTTGGTCGCCGCGTTCCGCTCGACCCTGTCGGAAGCGCGCGAGGCCGACCTGCTGCTGCACGTGATCGACGCCGCCGACCCGCTGCGCGACGAGCGCATCGCCCAGGTCGATGAAGTCCTCAACGAAATCGGCGCCGGCGATCTGCCGCAGGTGCTGGTGTTCAACAAGGTCGACCGGCTCGACGGCGTGGCCGCGCGCATCGACCGCCCGGGCGAGGAAAAGAACCGGGTCTGGGTCTCCGCCCGCGACGGCCAGGGCCTGGACCTGCTGCGCACCGCGCTGGGCGAAGCCCTGCAGCTGCGCCACGTGCAGGGCAGCGTGCGCATCGTGCCGCAGGCGGCGAAGCTGCGCGCGCGCCTGCACGAGCTCGGCGCGGTGCGCGCAGAGCAGGCCGACGAGCTCGGCTGGCTGGTCGAGGTGGACCTCGCCGTGGCCGACGCCCAGCGCCTGTTCGTGCAGGCGCACGGCGAGGTTTTGCGGCCCTTGCTTGAGGCCGCCCAGGCCCCCACCTAGAATCGACAGGTTCGCGCGCCATGAATGCGCGCGGATCGCCGCGGCGCCCTTGCGCCGGGGGCCGATCGCGATCAGTGTCGCGGCCGGCGCAGCAGGCAGGACAGGATGTCCCGTCTGGCGTCCACTTCTTTAGGAGCAGGCATGGCCTGGAACACCCCCGGCAGTGACAATTCCGGCGACAACCGACCGTCGCGGCAACGCAAACCCCCAGGCCGCGGCCTGGACGCGCTGATCGAGCCCCTGCGCGGGCTGTTCGGCAACGGGGGCGGCGGCATCCTGCGCTGGGTCGCGCTGCTGATCGGCCTGTGGCTGCTGTTCAACTGCTTCGTCCTGGTGACCGAGCAGGAACGCGGCGTGGTCCTGCGCTTCGGCAACTTCTCGCGCGTGCTCCAGCCCGGCCCGCACTTCAAGGCGCCGTGGCCGATCGAGAGCGTCACCAAGATCAACGCCACCCAGAGCAAGGCCTACAGCGAGACCATGCCGGTGCTGACCCGCGACGGCAACATGGTCAACGTCGAGATCAACGTCCAGTACCGGATCGAGTCGCCGTACAAGTATCTGTTCGGTTCGCGCGCGCCCGACGACGTGCTCAAGCAGGCCGCGCAGAGCGCGGTGCGCGAGCAGATCGGCCGCTCCGACCTGGACACCGTGCTCGGCGCGCGCAGCCTGCTGACCACCCAGGTGCGCCAGCGCCTGCAGGGTTCGCTGAAGGACTACGAGACCGGTCTGACCGTGACCGAACTCAACCTGCCCAACGCGCGCCCGCCGGACGACGTCAAGGACGCCTTCGACGAAGCCCAGCGCGCCAACGCCGACAAGACCACCTCGATCAACCAGGCCCAGGCCTACGCCAAGCAGATCGTGCCCGAGGCGCGCGGCGACGCGCAGCGCATCCGCACCACCGCCGAGGGCTACAAGACCTCGGTCGTGGCGCGCGCGCAGGGCGACGCGACCCGCTTCTCGCTGCTGGTCGATCAGTACAAGAACGCGCCGGACGTCACCCGCAAGCGCTTGTGGCTGGACACCGTGCAGGACGTGCTGAGCCAGAACCGCAAAATCGTCGGCGGCGATTCGCGCCAGATGATCTACGTGCCGATGTCCGATCGCGGCGGCGCGCCGGTCACGCCGGGCCCGGTCAGCGTGCCGCTGGCCCAGCCCGAGCTGCTGAGCCCGGTCACCGCGACCGACTCGCTCTCCACCGTTCCCAACGTCGGCCGTCCGCCGCGTCCGAAGACCCGCGATGAGGTGATGCGATGAGAGTTCCTGCCCTGATTGCAGCGGGCGTGGCCCTGCTGCTGGCCTTGCTGGGCTCGGTGTTCGTGGTCAAGGCGGGCCAGAGCGCGATCGTGTTCCGCCTGGGCACCATCGTCAGCGGCGAAGAGCTCGGCCCCGGCCTGCACTTCAAGTGGCCGCTGATCGAGTCCGCGCGCGTGTTCGACCGCCGCCTGAAGATCCTCAACTCCGAGCCCGAGCGTTACCTGACCGCGGACAAGCTCGACGTCAGCGTGGATTTCTTCGCGCTGGGCCAGATCGACGACATGCGCAAGTTCTTCCAGGCCACCGGCGGCGACGAAGACGTCGCGGTCGAGCGCGTCGCGCCGATCATCCGCGATTCGCTGCGCAACGAGATCAACTCGCTCAAGCTGCTCGACGTGGTCAAGGGCGATCGCGAAGCGGTGATCGGCAAGCAGCTGGAAACCATCAACAAGGGCGCGGCCACGCTCGGCATCAAGATCAAGGACATCCGCATCAAGCGCATCGACCTGCCGCAGGACAGCAACGTGCTGGCCTCGGTCTACAACCAGATGCGCTCGCAGCGTCTGCAGGTCGCCAGCCAGCTGCGCGCCGAGGGCGTGGAGCAGGCGCAGGCGATCCGCGCCACCGCCGACCGCGACAAGACCGTGATCCTGGCCGAAGCCGAGCGCGACGCCCAGCGTCAGCGCGGCGAAGGCGATGCCGAGGCCACCCGCCTGTACGGCGAGGCCGCGTCCAAGGACCCGGCGTTCTTCGCCTTCCAGCGCAGCCTGGAGTCGTATCGCAAGTCCTTCGCCGACGGCCAGAGCGTGATTGTGCTCGACCGCGACGATCCGTTCCTGCAATACCTCAAGTCCGATCGCTGATCGGACGTGATCGGCGAATTGATCCGGGCGCTGTGCTTGGTCGCAGTGCTCGAAGGCCTGTTCCTGTTCGTCGCGCCAAACGGCTGGAAACGCGCGGCCGAACAGTTGCAGGCGCTGCCCGATAAACAGCTGCGCATCGTCGGCGGGATCGTGGTGGCGGTGGCGGTGATCGCGTTGTGGGTGTTGCGCGCGGTCTGAGCGGAGAGCCCGCGGGCGCGTCGTGCGTTCAGCGGGCTTGTTCATCTGCGTGGTTCGATCGTGCGATTCGGCGCGTCGATTTGTCGCGCTTGCGCGTTGGACGTCCGGCGCCGCGCTCGCGCCGTCGTGGCGAGCCGCCGGAATCGCGTCCGCCGGCCGCTCACGCAATCTCTCGACACCCGACGCCGATCAAGCCGGCAGCGAGACCGGCATCACCGCCGCGCAGTCGCGGCCGCGAAACCTTCCCAGCCTGTCCCTGGCGCGTCCCGGTTTCGCCCTGTCGCGCGGGCGATCGCAGGCCTAGAACGGAACACGGCAAGGACGCGCTCGACGACGGCAACGGCCGCTCGGCCCCGCGCGCATCGCGCCGTTTTCGCGATCTGTTCCCGGCCGCCACCGGTCTAGTTCACCGCCAACACCGTCGAGCCCGATGCCACCTGCTGGAACGCAAAAACGCGATACGTGAGGGGACCGCTGACCACGCGCGCCTGCTGCCGGCTCAGCGGACGGCGCCTGGATCAGAACAAGTGCGGCATCGACGACGGCATCGAGGCACGCCAGGCGCCCGCGCCGGGCAAGTAAACAGGTAAGCGTTTGAGATCGCCGGGCGCGTCGGACCGCGCGGCGATGGCGGGCCCGGCGCAAGGCCGGGCCCGCGTTTTACCCGGGCCAACAGGGGCCGGTTGCCGCGGTTCGGGCCGCCGCGGTCCGCGTTCGCGGCCCCTGAGCATGAACGGAACGGGACAAACACCGCCGATCGCGCGGCTGCCGACCGTTTCGGACCGTTTTTGGGGTGGCCTTGGCCACCCGAAGTCCGGATAATGCACAAAAGCCGGACGGGGCCATCCCCGCCGGCTTTTTTCCGTTCATGGCCCTGTGGCGCGGCATCGGCTGCGACTGGGTCACGGCGGACCTCGCGGCCAAGGCCGCTTTCACAGCAAGCGCAGGAGTTTGGACTCATGGGTCAGTCAGTCGTCGTTCTCGGTGCCCAGTGGGGCGATGAAGGCAAGGGCAAAATCGTCGATCTGCTGACCGAGCAGATCGGTGCGGTCGTGCGGTTCCAGGGCGGCCACAACGCCGGCCACACTCTGGTGATCGGCGGCAAGAAGACCGTGCTGCATCTGATCCCCTCCGGCATCCTGCGCGAAGGCGCGCTGTGCCTGATCGGCAACGGCGTGGTGCTGAGCCCGGCGGCGCTGCGCAAGGAAATCGGCGAGCTGGAAGCCACCGGCGTGGAAGTGCGTTCGCGCCTGAAGATCAGCCCGGCCACGCCGCTGATCATGCCGTACCACATCGCCCTGGATCAGGCCCGCGAGAAGGCCGCCGGCGGCAAGGCCATCGGCACCACCGGCCGCGGCATCGGCCCGGCCTATGAAGACAAGGTGGCGCGCCGCGGCATCCGCGTCGCCGACCTGCATTACCCGGCCCAGCTCGCCGAGCTGCTGCGCAGCGCGCTGGACTACCACAACTTCGTGCTGACCAAGTACCTGGGCGTGGAAGGCGTGGACTACCAGCGGACCCTGGATGAAGCGCTGGCCTTCGGCGAATACGTCGAGCCGATGAAGTCCGACGTCGCCGGCATCCTTCACGACCTGCGCAAGCAGGGCAAGCGCGTGTTGTTCGAGGGCGCGCAGGGCTCGCTGCTCGACATCGATCACGGCACTTATCCGTATGTCACCTCGTCCAACACCACCGTCGGCGGCGCGCTCGCCGGCACCGGCGTGGGCGCGGACTCGATCGACTACGTGCTCGGCATCGCCAAGGCCTATGCCACCCGTGTCGGCGGCGGCCCGTTCCCGACCGAGCTCAACGACGAAATCGGCCAGGGCATCCGCGACCGCGGGCAGGAATACGGGGCCACCACCGGCCGTCCGCGCCGTTGCGGCTGGATCGACATCGTCGCGCTCAAGCGCGCCGTGGCGATCAACGGCATCACCGGCCTGTGCATCACCAAGCTCGACGTGCTCGACGGCATGAAGACCTTGAAGATCTGCATCGCCTACGAATACCGCGGCAAGCGCACCGAATACGCGCCGCTGGACGCGGCCGGCTGGGACGAATGCACGCCGGTCTACCTGGAATTTCCGGGCTGGGACGAAAACACCCACGGCATCACCGAGTGGGACAAGCTGCCGCCGGCCGCGCGCGCCTACCTGCGCGCGCTGGAAGAACTCGCCGGCTGCCAGGTGGCGATCGTCTCCACCGGCCCGGACCGCGACCACACCATGGTGTTGCGCGATCCCTGGGCGTAAGCGGCTGCGTTGTCGTTTCATCGAAAAGCCCCGCGAAAGCGGGGCTTTTCTTTTGCGCGGCTTCGGCTGGCGTTGAGGCGGGCGGCGGCGCGGCCGGACACGCGGGCGGCGCAATGTTCGCGCCGCTGCTGCCGTTACGGCGTTCGTCCATCAAGGCGGGGCTGTCGGGCGATTGGTTCCTGATAGGCCCCGATGAAGCGTCCGAGGCGAACCCTGCGTAGCGCAATGCGCCTGTATCGTGGGGTCTCTCGAATCTTCCTTCCCGCCGCCATGAACTTCGAATCGCCGCAAACCGCCACCGAATCCAAACGCGTGTTGATCGTCTATGCCCATCCGGAACCGGCGTCGTTGAACGGCGCGCTCAAGGACACGATGCGCGAGCATCTGCTCGCGCGCGGGCACGAGGTCGAGGTCAGCGATCTGTATGCGCAAAACTGGAAGGCCAGCGTTGACGGCGACGATTTTCCGTTGCGCGATGCCGCCGCGAAGCTGGTCGTTCCCGCCGATTCGCGCCGCGCCTTCTCCAGCGACTCGCTGACCGACGACGTGCGCCGCGAGCAGGACAAACTGCGCTGGGCCGATGCGGTGATCCTGCAGTTTCCGCTGTGGTGGTTCTCGATGCCGGCGATCCTCAAGGGCTGGGTCGATCGCGTCTACGCCTACGGTTTCGCTTACGGCGTGGGCGAACATTCCGACCGGCGTTGGGGTGATCGCTACGGCGAGGGCCGGATGGCCGGCAAGCGCGCGATGCTGTCGGTCACCGCCGGCGGTTGGGAAGAGCACTACGGCCCGCGCGGAATCAACGGCCCGATCGACGACATGCTGTTTCCGATCAATCACGGCGTGCTGCATTACCCGGGCTTCGAGGTGATGCCCTCGTTCGTGGTCTACCGCACCGATCGCATGGGCGAGGACCAGTTCGCGGGCGTTCGCGAACGGCTGATCCAGCGCCTGGATGGGTTGTGGACCGATGCGCCGATCGCGTTCCGCCAGCAGAACGCGGGCGATTACGAGGTGCCGTCGATGACGCTCAGGCCCGGGCTGGAGCCCGCGGGAACGCAAGGTTTCGCCCTGCACGTGGCGGCCGGGCGGGACTGATTCGGTCGCGGTTGATACACACCGCGATGGCCGCCCGCGCCGGCGCCGGGCGTTGTCCTGAGCGGGAAGGCACAAGGAGCGGGCCGTGGTCGGGTATTCATCGTGGTGGGGCAAGCGCGGCTTGCCGCTGGCGTTGTCGCTGATCGTGGGCGCGCTGGCCGCCGCTCCGGCGCGCGGCGCGCAGTGCGGGATGAGCCTGTCGTTCCAGCAAACCGACGGCAACGCGCACGGCGGCCGCACCGCGGTGTGGGCCGATCCGCAGTCGGCGTCGCTGTTGTTCGTGGAAGCGCTCAACGTCAACACCGACGGTACCCGCCGTTCGTATCGCGTGGACGATTTCTGGGGCGAACGGGTCGCGCTCAACAATCTGTGCAACGCGATGAGCGATGCTTGCGCGAATTTGTCGAACGCGCAGTTGCGCGCGCGCCGCATCGCGACCGAGCAGGCCAGCGCCGCCGGCTGGCCCGCGGCGCAATTGCAGGCCACGCGGATTTCCTCTTCGATCATTCCCTTCCGCAACGGCAAGCCGTGTCCGGCGGTCGATGGCTTCCTGGTCTCGGCCACCGCGCTGCACGCGCCGGGCATGAGCGATGCCTGCGACATCGGCAACTACGTCGATGCCTTGCTGACGCCGGCGCTGGTGATTCCCAAGGCGCCGTCGCCGTTCGCCGCGCGCGCCAAGGTCGGCGATCTGGCGGTGACGATGGTGCCGGGCACGAACCGCGTGGTGTTCGCGGTGGTCGGCGATTCCGGGCCGTCGCGGCAACTCGGCGAGGCGTCGATCGCGTTGAACGGCAAGCTGCTGGGCCGCGAAGGCTTGCCGCAGAACTATCTGGAAGTGCGCGGCAAGCCGCCGTTCCTCGGCCGCGGCTGGACCGTGCCGCGCGCGGCGGTGTTGATCTTCCCCGGCACCCGCGACACGCAACAGCCGTTCATGACGCCCGAGCGCATCGATGCGGCGGCGCGTGCCCGCTTCGAGCAGTGGGGCGGGGTGGAGCGGTTGTCGAAATGCGTGGGCGATTATTCGTCCTGAGCTTGGGGCTAACAAAGCTGTCTTCTGATGACGGGAGCCCGTTTGAGCCCCTCTCCCGCGCGCGGGAGAGGGGTTGGGATGAGGGCGCGGGTAGTCGCAGAAATCCAAGCAAGAGCATTCGCGCCTGCGGCGCTCCCCCCTCACCCCAGCCCATCCCGGCCCGAACGCATAGCGTTCGGGCGTTCGGCGCCGCGCGAGCCAGTGGCTCGCAAGCGCGGCCCCTCACCCCGCGCCCCGAAGGAAGTCACCTTGGGTAGCAAGCGGGAGAGGGAGCGGGAGAGGAAGCGGTCTCCGACTGCTGCGGTCCTCGCCTCCAGCCGGGACGGGCCCCCTGTCCCCGGACTCCTACACAATCCTCACGCTTCCTCATCTACAAAGCGTGCTAATCGGCACATTTTTAGCCGAGTTCAAGTTGATTCCGGCGGCGTCTGGTCGCCTGCAGGTCGAGGGGCGACCGCCGCGAGCGGCGCCGCCCGGGTCCGCCGACGGCGGCGGACGGTCCTGCGGTGGCTGCGCGCCTGCCTCACAGGGGGAGTAGGCGGCTCATGGTTACAGGCAACGTGTGGCGCCCTGCGCGCCGAGGGTGCGGGGCCGCGCTGGCGGCATTGATCGTGGCGGCGGCGTTGCCGGCGCAGGCGCAGGTCCAGCGCACCTTCGTCAATCTCGGTTTCGAACAGCCCGACCTGGGCACCGGCGCCTGCGTCGCGTTCCTGGTCGGGCCGCAACAGGTCACCGGCTGGAACACTACGCATCCTTCCGGCATCGCCAGCGGTTGCGGCGTGACGCCCAACCCGGCCAGCGGGCCGATCGTGGAACTGTGGGGCAACAGCTTCAACGCCACGCCCGCGCGCGCCGGCAAGCAGCATGCCGAACTCAACGCCAACCAGGCCTCGCGCATCTTCCAGAACATCTGCCTGACCAACAGCGAAGTGATCAGCTGGCGGCTGAGCCATCGCGGCCGCAATTCGGCGACGACGCCGGACGTGATGAGCTTCGGCCTCAACGCATCGGGCAGCACCGCCACCGCGGTGACCAGCCCGATCGCCCAGATCGGCACCACCAACAACGGCACCGACCGCGTCGATACCGCCGGCACGCCGTCCTCGGCCAGTCAGGGCACGCTGAGCATCGGCGCCAGCAGCAACGGCTGGCGCGATTACAGCGGCAGCTTCACCTACACTGGAACGTCCGGCGTGCAGCAGGTCGGATTCGCCGCGGTCAGCAGCAGCGGCGGCATTTCGCTGGGTAATTTTCTCGACGAAATCCAGATCACCCTGCGCCCTTACATCGAATTCGACGCAGCCAACTACAGCACCCGCGAAGGCCAGGCGGCGACATTGCCGCGGTTGCGCGTCATCGGCACCGTGCCGGCCGGTGGCATCGTGGTTCCCGTTCGCATCACCGGCGGCACCGCTGCCCTGGGCAGCGATTTCAGCGTGACCAGCGGCAACGGCAACATCGTCAACGTCAGCATTCCGGCCGGCAGCTACGACAACACCAGCTTCGACTTGCCGATCAGCATCATCGACGACGCGGTGATCGAGGACAACGAAACCGTGCAGTTCACCGCGCAGCCCAGCGCCAACGACTACACCCTGACCTCCACCACCAGTTGCGCGAGCGGCAGCGCCGGCCAGACGACGGCGACGCTCACCATCGTGGACAACGACGTGGATCTGCAGGTCGCCAAGCAGGTCGATAACGCCGCGCCCACGCCGGGCGGCAACGTGCAATTCACCGTCACCTATCGCAACAACACCGCGCGGCCGACGCTGGGCGACACCAGCGCTCACGATGCGGTGGTGAACCTGTCCGACGCGGTGCCGGCCGGACTCACCTTCGCCTCCTGGACCTGCACGCCGATCGGCGCGGCGACCTGTCCGGCCGCCAGCGGCAGCGGCGCGATCAACGCCAGCGCCACTTTGCCGGCCGGAAACGCCGCGGCCGGCGTGGGGCTGAGGTACACGATCAACGCGACCCTGGGCGCCGGCCAATGCGCGGCCATCGTCAACACCGCCACCATCGCCGCCCGCGCGCCGTTCGCCGAAGGCAGTTCGGCGCAAGCCGGCTTCCTCACCCCGGCGCCCGGCGGCAGCGCCGACAACAGCGCCGCGGTCACGGTCGATGCGGTATGCGTGTCGTTGTCGCTGAGCAAGACCGACAGCAATGCGAGCTACACCCCGGGCGGGCAGGCCGACTACATCGTGCGCGCCTGCAATACCAACGGCCCGGATACGGCGACCGGCGCGACCATCCGCGACAACCTGCCTAACGGCGCGCGTTTGCGCGCGCCGTGGTCGTGCGCGCCCGGCGGCGGAGGCGGCACGTGTCCGGCCGGCGGCGGCGCGATCAACGACAACGCAATCGCGGTAAGCGGCGTGGTGTTGCCGGTAGGCGCCTGCGTGGACATCACCGTGCCGGTACGTTTCAGCGCGAATCCCGCCGACTACTGATCGACGTGTCGACGCGCGCCGCGGCTTTCGCGATGCGGCGGCGGGGCTTAAGCTCGACGCCGGTCGCGCAGCCGCGCGACCGGCCGCCGATCACACGTCCGCAACTGCCAGGGAACCCAACATGAAAGCCGGCGATTTCATCACTGTCCAGGAAGACAACGGCGACTGGCATACGGTGCGCATTCTCGAAGCCGACACCTGGCCCGATGGCAGCGAAGTCTTCCATTGCACTAGTTACCGGCCGACCCGCGAGCGTCCCCATGCCGATGCGCTGCGGATGCTGGAAGTCGCGGTGCATCACGCGCCGATCGATGCGGCCGATTTCAAGGCGCGATGGAGCGTGCTGCACTCGCAGCCGCTCACCGACGCGGACAAGGCCGGCTTCTTCGAATACCTCAAGCACACCGATTTCCCGCGCTATGTCGAAGCCACCGGCCAGGACCTGAGCGCGCTCATCGCCAGCGCCAACGCCGAATACCGCCAGGGCTGCGCGTTGAGCGAACAGGCCCAGCCGCAACGCGCGATCGAACATTACGAGCGCGCCTTCGATCTGTTTCCGCTGTTCTTCGAGGCGATCGACAACCGCGCTTTCAGCTTGATGGAACTGGGCGATTACGCCGCGGCGTTGATCGGTTTCGAGCATTCCCTGCGGGTGAATCCGCAAGGCGATGCGGCGAGCTTCTCGCGCGGCGAATGCCTGCTCAAGCTCGGCCGCTACGCTGAAGCCGAAGCGGTGTTCCGCGACGGCGCGCAGCGCCCCGGCGAGCATCAGGCGCTGTACCGCCAATTCGAAGAAACCGCGCGCAATCAGCGTTGGTTGGCGGCGCGCGGCAAGTAGGCCGGCACGGATCGGCCGACCGGATCGAGCGCCTGGCGACGGTTCACCGCCACCGGGTTCCGCACTTCATTCCCTATCCGCGCCGAGGCCGATATTCGTGCCGTCACGCGCAGTGAATCCGCCCTCCAGCGTGCCGTGCGGCACAAAATTGTGACGCAGTTCCGGCTGCAACGTCACTCAGTTCTTGCTAGGCTCCCCGAGCCACGGTACGTGGCCGTATGTCGCAAGGCACTACGGCAGGGGTGTACGTGCGCTTCGCAAGACCTCCCGCCTTCAGGCGGGCCTCGGGGAAAGTCCGCAAGGTGCTCAGGAGGAGTCCAAAGATGTCCGAAGCAGTGACGCATCAAGTATTCGCAGATCCGCGCGTGGCCGAGCTGGCCGACGCGGTCGCCGCGGGCGATCGCGCCGATATCCGCCGCCTGGCCGCCGGCGTGGATCTGTCCGCGCGCGGCGACAAGCAGGTGACCCTGCTCGAGTGGGCGGTGTTCAATCAAAGCCTGGACGGGTTGAGCGCGTTGCTCGAACTCGGCGCCGATCCGGCCTGGCCCGGCGTGGACGGCGGCACCGTCGTGCATCTGGCGGCGATGGCGAAAGATCCCGCGTTCCTGGAAGCCCTGCTCGCGCACGGCGCCGATCCGGACACGCGACATTCGGTGACCGGCGCGACACCGCTCAGCGCCGCGTTGATGGGTGAAAGGCCGGTGCAGTTCAAGCGCTTGTTGAGCGCGGGCGCCGATCCCAATCACGCCGATCGCATGGGCAATACCGCGCTGCACGTGGCCGGCAAGATCAACCAGCCCGATCACGCGCTGGAACTGCTCAAGGCCGGTGCCGACGCCAACGCGCGCAACGCTCAGGGCGTGAGCTTCCAACGCTATGCCTTCATGACGCCGCCGAGCCTGCTCAACGCGCGCACCCGCGCCGATCGCGATGCGCTGCATGCGTGGTTGCGCGAGCACGGCATCGCGCTGGAACGCGGCTGAGGCCTCGGCGACATCGCGCAAGACATCAGGAACTACGGCACACCAAGGAATTCAGGGAGACCGCAGCATGAGCCAGTCAAGCCAACCGCCCGCGGGCGAGCAACCGCAATCCTTCGCCGATCAAGTGCGCGGCCAGCAGGCCAAGCCGATCGACAAGACCCTCGCCCGGCTGATGGACGACCTCTACGATCTGGGCCCCGGCACCGACGGCTTCAAACCGTTGAACGCCGAGCAGCTGACGGCGGCCGGCATCGATCCGTCCAGTCTGGAAAACAAGGATTCGGGTTTTCTCGCGCGCATCTACGGCGATGAACACGGCCATTACGTGCTGGCCTATTCGGGCACCGACGAAGGCAAGGACTGGGTGACCAATTTCCGCCAGGGCCTGGGCTTCAAGGATGCGCAGTACAACCAGGCCATCGCGCTCGCAAGCGAAGCCAGCGTGGCTTTCGGCGATGAGGTGGTGATCACCGGCCATTCGCTCGGCGGCGGCCTGGCCGGCGCGGCGTCGATCAGCAGCGGCATTCCGGCGGTGACCTTCAACGCCTCCGGCGTGCACGACAAGACGCTCGAACGCATCGGCATCGACGCCGACGCGGCCAAGCGCGAGGTCGCCGAGAACGGCCAGATCCGCCGTTACGCGGTGAAGAACGAAATCCTCACCGATCTGCAGGAGCACAGCATCCCGCTGAAATGGGCGATGCCCGACGCGGTCGGACACAAGATCGAACTGCCCGATCCGGACCCGCAGTCGTTCTGGGAGCGCATGGTGCCCGGCAACGGCATCAAGCATGGCGTGCAGATCCACTACATCGACGCGGTGATCAAGGCGCAGGAAATGGCCATGCCCGGCCCGGGGCAGCACGAAGCCGGCCGCGGCCGCGTCGCCGGCGAGCCCGGCGCGGCGCTGGCGCCGCAGGCCCAGCCCGGGCCCGCGGACCCGGCCCATCCCGGCCACGCGCTCTACGATCAGGCGCTGCGCGGTCTGCGCGGCCTGGAACCGGGGGCGCTGGATTTCCGCGGCGAGCAGGGCTATCGCAACGCCGCCAGCCATTGCGCGGTGGACGCGCGCGCGCAGGGCATGGAGCGCATCGATCACATCGTCCCGGGCCGCGACGGCGGCGGTTTCTTTCTGGTCCAGGGCGGGCTGGACGATCCAGGCCATCGCCGCGTGTTCCTCGACCAGCAGCGCGCGGTGTCGCAACCGCCGGACAACGCCGCGCTGGCCCAGGCCGCGCCGGCCGAAGCGCCCGCGCACAGCGAACAACGCCGCGCGATGAGCAACTGAGCCGCCTCGCCGGCGGCGGCCCGCAGCCCCGCCGGCTGGTTCGAGTTCACGCTTTGCCGGTTCCGATCCGCGCGCGATACGGGATGCGGGGCCGTTGCTTCGTCTGCATAAGGAAGTCCATCTTCCGACAGGACGTTCCCGCGTCATGACGCCGATTTCCTCGCCCGACCTGCCGCGCGCGCAGGCCGAGCTGCTCAAGCCCGATTCCAGCAACAGCAACCGCCGTCGCGTCGCCGACGCCCACCTCAAGCGCTATCCGCGCGATCCGGTGGTGTTGTACGCCTACATCGCCAGCCACATGCGCGACACGATCAAGTGGAGCATCGGCAACGACGACCGCACCCGTTATCCATGGGCGCTGGGCCGCGCGCTGGCGACCGCGTTCGAAGTGCTGGCGCAGCCCGATCCGGAGGCCTCGCCGATCCGCCCGGCGCTGGCGCGCGCGACCAACGTCGCCGCCGCGCTGCTGGCGCTGGAAGATCGTCCCGACGCGGCCGCGCTGGAACAGGCCGGCCTGCGCCTGGATGCGTACAAGGCCCTGGATGCGCAGCCGTTCCAGGACTACGAACGCGAGCAATGGTTTCCCGACAGCCACTACCGCGCCGCGCGCGGACGCTTGCGCGCGTGGCAGGCGGTGCTGGACAGCGAAACCTGCGCGCAGCCGCAGTTCGGTTTCCTGTCCGACTACATCGAATCGCGCGATCTGCGCTGGGCCTTCGATCCGCTGGTGCTGCGGCCGCAGTTCCAGGCCTGGGCGCGGCGCGAACTGCGCGAACGCCGCGGCAGCCGCGCCGGCGGCGCGATCGAGTTCGACTGCGTGGATTCCTATCGCAATCACGCCACGGTGCCGGAAAAGCAGATGCAGGCCTTGATCGTCGGCCGCCTGCTCGCGGCCTTGCTCGCCGGCATGCCCAATCTGGTTTCGAACGCGTGGCGGCTGAGCCTGTTCAAATTGCCCGGCACGGCGATCTATCTGGACGCCTTGTTCGCCGCCGGCCTGGACCCCAACGCGACCATGCGCGACGGCCATCCCTTGCTGCATTACGCGGTGGAGAAGGGCGATACGGTCGCGGTGCAGGCCTACCTCGCCGCCGGCGCCGATCCGCTGCGCGAAGTCGGCAACGACAACGCCCTGGACTACGCCAATTCGGTGGCGGTGAAAAAATTGCTGGAAGACGCCACGCGCCCGCGCGCGGCACCGGCCGACGTGGCGCAGTTGCACGCGGGTGCGAAACGCCTGAATCCGGCCGAGGCGGATTTCTGCGCCGGCCTGTACGGCGATAGCACCGGCGACTTCGACGCCACCCTGGCCGAGCTGCAGCGCACGCCGCCGCAGAGTTGGAACGACGCGCTGGGTGGTGCGCTGTCGCAGCGCGCGCCGTGGCATCACCTGCTGCTGGCGCGCAGCCTGGCGCTGGCCGGCGTGCGGCAGCCGCCGTGCGGAACGCCGGGCCGCGAACCGATGTGGGTCTGCGGCGATCTGCACATCAACGGCCCGCTGGAACTGAGCCATCCGCTGGTGGTGACCGGCGATCTGACCGTCGACGGGCCGATCCTGGATTGCGACGAAAGCCTGCTGGTGGTGGCCGGTTCGCTCAAGGCGCGCGCCTTGATCACCGAAGGCGCGCTGCTGGTCGGCGGCGATTGCGAGCTGGGCGAATTCCTGTGGGGCGATTACAACGATCAGCAGTTGATCGTGCGCGGCGCCTTGTCGGTGCCGCTGCTGGTGTTGAGCGATCACGTCGCCCGCATCGGCGACGAGGACCGGGTCGGCTATCGGCTCGACGATCCGGATCAGGCCGGATTGTCGGCCTGGTTCGTGCGCCAGGCCTTCGAGAACGAATGGTTGTCGCGCGACCGCATCTCGCGCTTGTTCAAGTCCGGCCAGCCGGTGCTGCGCGCGCGCCGCGCGCCGACGCCGGTGTTCGCCGGCGCGCTGTCGTGCTCGCGCATGTGATCGCGCTTGCACGGGTGGGCGCGGCGCATCGTCAGCGCCGCGCGTACGCCAGGTTGCCGCTTACGCCTTCCAAGAACCCACCGGCTGCTTCACCGCGACGTTGAGCCGGTTCCACACGTTGATGTTGGCGATCGCCACCACCAACGCCGCCAGCGCGGCTTCGTCGTAATGGCGCGCGGCTTCGTCCCAGATTTCATCCGACACCGACTCGGGACGATCGCTGATCCGGGTCAGCGCTTCGGTGAGCGCCAGCGCCGCGCGCTCGGCGCCGTCGAAGTAAGGCGCTTCGCGCCAGGCCGCGACCGCGAACAGGCGCTCATCGGTTTCGCCGGCCTTCTTGCCGGCCTTGGCGTGCATATCCACGCACGCGCCGCAGCCGTTGATCTGGCTGGCGCGCAGTTCGATCAGGATCAGCGTGGCATCGGGCACGCCCTTGCGCTCGACCGAGGCCTTCAGCGCCCACAGCGCTTTCATCGTTTCGGGCAGGACCACGGCGGGGTGGTTCATGCGGGCTTGGAGGGTCATGGGTGGATCTCCTGTCTGGGTGTGGGGTGTTGGATCAGGCGTTCACTGGTCTGACGAAGCAGGCGGCGCAAACGTGACATCGGCTTGCCGAATATTTCCGCCGCATTCGCATCGGCCTTACACCGGGTCTGACGAAACAGGGATCGCGAACGTGACATGCCTCCGCAAAGAAAACGGCCGTGCATCGAGCACGGCCGTTTTCGTGTGTTGCCTGGCGAGCGAAAAACGCCGAAGCGGGCGTGATGCTTACTTCAAGCGCCGCAGCAATTCCTTGCCCACATCCGCCGCCGAGGCCGGGTTCTGCCCGGTGATCAGCTCGCGGTCGACCACCACCTTCGACGTCCACGGCTGGGTATTGCTGCTGTAGCGCGCGCCGGCCTGTTCCAGCGCGGTCTGCGGATAGAACTTCATCTCCCCGCCCTTGAGCTGCGGCTTGGCGATGGTTTCTTCCTGATTGCTGATCACCGTGACCTGATAACCGGCGTAGATCCACTGCGCCGGCTTCGATGCGCGGCCGCCGGCGGCGAGCTGCGCGGTGAACCTGGCCGCGTCGGGCAGGGTGGACAGCAGGGCGATCGGGCCGTGGCAGACCAGCGCGGTGGTTTTGTTCTTGGCATGGAAATCGCTGAGCAGGCGGCCGAGCGCCGGGCTGTTCAACAGGTCCTGCATCGGCGCGTGGCCGCCGGGGATGTAGACCGCGTCGTAGCGGTCGTAACCGGTTTGCTCGATTCGCGCCAGACTCAGCACCGGCGATTTTTCCGCTGAGGTCAGCGCCAGTTTGTCGAGCAGCGCCTGATGCGCGCGCAGCGCTTCGACGTCGCCGCCGAAGTACATCGGATCGGCCGAGCTGCGATCCAGCGTCGGCGCGCGGCCCTGCGGCGTGGCGAAGGTGATCTGGTGGCCGGCGTCGAGCAAGGCCTTGACCGGCTGCATCAGTTCGTTGAGATAAAAACCGGTGGACAGGGTTTTGCCGTCCTTGAGATCGAGATGGTCGGCATCGGACAGTACGATCAGCACCGAGCCGGCGTGGGCGCTGCCGAACGACAGGGCGAGGGCGAGGGAAGCGGCGAGTACTTGCAGGGATTTCATCGGAGGGCTCGTAGACGTAGTGCGCCGCAGCGGCGCGGGAATGCGCGGATCAAACGGCGGCGCGCGTCAGCAGCAATTCGCGCAGCGCGGCGCCGACGGCGCCGGCCGATTGCGGGTTCTGGCCGGTGATCAGGCGTCCATCGACGACGACCTGTCGGCTCCAGTTCGGGGCGGGCTGATGCAGCGCGCCGCGTTCGCGCAAGGTGCTGGCGAGCAGGAATGGCACGACATCGCTCAGGCCGACCGCGGCTTCCTCTTCGTCGGTGAACGCGCTCACGCGCTTGCCGGCGACCAGATACGCGCCGTCGCTGAGGGTGACGTTGACCAGCGCCGCCGGGCCGTGACAGACCGCGGCGACCGCGCCGCCGGCTTCGAAGATTTCGCGCGTCACCCGGCGTACCGCGTCGCTGACCGGGAAATCCCACATCGCGCCGTGGCCGCCGGCGAAGAAGATCGCCGAGTAGCGCGAGGCATCGGCCGCGTCCAGCGCCTGGGTGTCGCGCACCGCGGCGCGGAAGCCGGCGTCGTTCCAGTAGCGCGCGTTGAGGGCGTCTTCGACCTCCAGCCCGTCCACCGGCGGCTCGCCGCCCTGGATCGAGGCGAACTCCACCGCGATCCCGGCCGCTTCCAGTTCGGCCAGAGGGTGGGTGACCTCGCCCAGGTAGTAGCCGGTCGGCTGGTCGGTCGAGCCTTTGACGCCGTGGCTGGTCAGCACGAACAGCACGGGCTTGAGGGAGGCGGAGACGTTCGGGCTCATGGCGGTGTCCAGCGGGGAAAGGAGGGTGCGGGCACTGTATTGGCTTCTTAGGCGGCGATAAAATCCTGTAAAAGCAAATCATCTGTTCTTCAGGAGCAAAGATGAGCCGTCGATTCGACCACCTGGGCGATGTGGAAACCTTCATCGCCGTCATCGAGCACGGCTCCCTGACCGCGGCGGCGGTGGCGCTGGCGACCACCCCGTCGGTGATCAGCCGCGCCATCGTCCGCCTGGAAAACCGGCTCGGCACTCAATTGCTGCGGCGGACCACGCGCCGCCAGGGGCTCACCGACGCCGGCCGCGTCTATCTGGAACACGCGCGCTCGGCCTTCGCCCTGATCGACGACGCCGAGCGCGCGATCCAGGACCAGAACGGCGAACTCAGCGGGCGGGTGCGACTGAGCGTGCCGACCACCTACGGCCACTACCGTCTGCCGGCGATGCTGCAGCGCTACGCGCAGCGCTATCCGCGGGTGTCGATCGAACTCAACATCGCCAACCGCAATGTCGATCTGGTGGCCGAGGGCTACGACCTGGCGATCCGCCTGGGCCAGTTGCCCGACAGCGGTCTGGTCGCGCGCAAGCTCGAAGACGCGACGCTGTGCGTGGTCGCTTCGCCGGAGTACCTGCAGCGCGCCGGTATCCCGCAGGGATTGGACGATCTCGCCGCGCACGTGTGCCTGCCGTTCGAAATGCCGAGTACCGGCCGTATCGCGCAATGGCAGTTCCGCGACGGCGACCGCGACATCGACTGGACGCCGGAATCGACCTTGCGCGTTTCCGACGATGTGCTCGGCGTGGTGTCGCTGGCCGAGCACGGCGCCGGCCTGTGTCAGACCTACGACTTCATCGTCGCCGATCGCCTGCAACGCGGGCGCCTGATCGAAGTGCTGCCGCAACTGCGCGGACGCTCGCGTCCGTTTTCGTTGATCTACGCGCCGCATCGGCGCTTGTCGGCGGCGTCGCGTGCGTTGATCGATTTGATGGTGGGGGAAGCGTAAGGGGCCTGCTACGTCTCTGCTTCTGGTGTGGCGCACCTGCTCTTTTGCTCGTCATTCCCGCGAAGGCGGGAATCCAGAGACTTCAGCGTCATCCCCCAGTCCGTCATTCCCGCGAAGGCGGGAATCCAGAGACTTCAGCGTCATCCCCCCAGTCCGTCATTCCCGCGAAAGCGGGAATCCAGCGACTTCAAACGTTCTCGCACGAAAGGCACTGGATTTTCGGCTACGCCGAAGTAAAGCGGAGCCCGCATTCGCGGGAATGACGTTCTTGGGGGCGCGCCGAAGTCTCTGGATGTTCGGCTCCGCCGAAGTAAAGCGGAGTCCGCCTTCGCGGGAATGACGAGCGAAAACGAAAATGCTCCGCACCCGAAGCAGATACGTTGAACCAACTCCAAGAGCGGACACAGTCTCGCTCGGAAGCAGCGCACCGCGCGGATCGCGGCGCAAACCCGAACGCCGCGCACGAACCAACCGCATCGATACGCCCCCGTGTAGTCGCATGCCATTCCATCGCGACGGGGCGGTTTCCATAACGGCCGTTAAACCCAAACCGCCTTTCTTGTTTTATATCTCGGTAAAGCGCCCGGGTTTAAAGAACTCTTAAACCGCGCTCGCTAGCGTCGCATGGTGCGAGGGCCGCATCGCGTTCCTCGCGCTCCCCACTCCCCCGACAGGACTATTCCATGCGCATCGTTCGCCTCGTATCGCCGTTGCTGTTGTTGCTTCCCTTCGCAGTGTCGGCCCAGGTACGCCAGGAGGGCGAGGAGCGCGCCGACGTCGCACCCTCCAACTGGAGCCTCGGCGTCGCCGGGGCCATCCGCACCGAGCTGTATGCCGGCGAAGGCAATCACACCCGCGCCATTCCGTTCTTCGGCTACGAAGGCGAGCGCTTCTATTTCCGCGGCATCAGTGCTGGCTACCACTTGGTCAAGAGCGACAGCTTCGTTCTCGACGGCTTCGTATCGGGCCGCCTGGACGCGATGGACGCGGACGATTTCGGCCGCCGCGAACTGGCGCGCCGCGGCATCGACCGCGATCTGCTCGAAGACCGCGACGACAGCGTCGATGCCGGCGTTTCGGCGAGCTGGCGCGGCACCGCCGGCGAAATCCAGGTCGAAGTGAAGGCCGACATCGCCGATGTCAGCGGCGGTTACGAGGCCGATGTCAGCTATCGCTATCCAATGCAGGCCGGCGGCTGGCTGTTCACGCCCAGCGTCGGCGTGAGCGCGCTGTCGAAGGATCTGGCCAACTACTACTACGGCACCCTGGACGAGGAAGTCGCGCGCGGCGTGGTCAGCTACCGCCCCGGCAGCGTGACCATTCCCCATATCGGTCTGACCGTGGCCAAGCCCTTCGCCGAGAAGTGGCGCTTCATCGCCAACGTGAGCTATCAGGTGCTGCCGGACGAAATCAGCGACAGCCCGCTGGTGGCGGAGAACACCGACGGCGTCGGCCAGGCGTTCTTCGGAATTTCGCGCAGCTTCTGAGCGCGGCGCGCGTTGCCTGAGTTGAGCCAGGCACGGCTCAGGTTCTCGCCCTTCGATGGGCGAGGGCCGCGAGCGATTTCGTAACCGGTGTATGTCATCGAGCGACTGCCTTCGCGCGTTAGCGGGCGAAGGCGCCCGAAGAGCCTGCCCCGCGCGAGCGCGGGACGGATGAGGAGGCTCTTCGCAATCCATTGCGATCGAATCAGGAGTCCGAACTCATGCATCAATCCGCGCTGCCCGCACGACAGACGCCCGGCGCCGGACTGTTGGAACGCGCCTTCACCCGCCTGCTGATGCGGCCGGTGCGGATCACCTCGGTGCAGGCGCCCGACCCGGATTTCCGCCTGATCGCGATGCAGGGCGAGGCGCTCAAGCGCAGCGCCTGGTCGCCGGGCGACAAGATCCAGCTCAAGCTCGACGGCGGATTGCAGACGCGCACGTTCACCCCGATCGAACTCGATCCGGCCAGCGGCCGCATGCGCATCCTCGCCTACTGCCACGGCGGCGGCCCCGCCTCGGCCTGGGCGCGCGGCGTGGCCGAGGGCGAAGTGCGGCAGATCTTCGGCCCGCGCGGTTCGCTGAACCTGCAGAACCTGGCGTCGTGCACGGTGGTGTTCGGCGACGAGACCTCCTTCGCGCTGGCGGCGGCGTTGCAGCGCGACGAACCCGGCCTGCGTTGCGTGTTCGAAGTCGCTTCGCCGGAGCGATCGCAGCCGGTCCTGGACCTGCTGGGCATCAATCGGGCGCGCCTGATCGAACGCCGCGCCGACGATACGCATCTGGACCAGACCCTCGATGCGATCCAGCGCAGCGCCGAGATCCGCACCAGCTTCGTGCTGACCGGCCGCGCGCCGGCGATCCAGCGCATCGGCCGCGCGCTCAAGGCGCAGGGCCTGGGCGGCGGCGCCTTGCGGATCAAGCCGTACTGGGCGCCGGGACGCACCGGGCTGGACTGAACGCTTGCCTCGCCGCAAGCGTTCGCGATCGCATGACCGTTGCGGTCGCGCGCTTCAGTACAAGGGCGTTCCCGCCTGATACGCCTCAACGAAGGCCTGCCAATCCAGCTGAGTCTGCGCGGCGTAGTCGAACGCGAACGCGCGCAGCTCCGACTTCAGCCCGCTCTTGCTGGTCGCCGCTTCCATGACTTGTTTGTCGATGCTGTAGCTGACCACCGACACGTCGTAGTCCTGATCGGCCAAGGCATGCGCGCTGGCCAATGCCTGGCCCAGATACGTCGCCGCGGTATCGAGCTTGCCGGCGCTGTCGAGCTTGCCGACGTCGAAGTCTTCCTGGAACGGCGACTTCTCGTGCACGTAATACGGCTGCCCGGCGATGCTGGCATAGCCGATGAGCACGTCGGCATCGATGGTCTGCGCCTTGGCGGTGCGCGCCACGCGCTGGCCCTGATGATCGCCATAGGCGGTGGCGGGCATGCGGCCGGGCGCGGCGACCGCGACCACGCTCGCGGCCTGCTGCTTGAACTCCAGGATCACGTCGTCCGCGGTCGAAGAGGTCGGCCCTTCGATCAGCACGTAATAGCGCAGCTTGCCCAGACTGCCGACGCCGGAGCCGAGTTTCTGGCGCGCGTCCTTCACGGTGTAGTAGCTGCCGGCATAGCGCTTGGATGCGGCGATGGTGCCGACGTAGGCGGCCATCGAACCGCTCACCGCGCTGTAACCGGCGGCCGGCAGCGCGACCAGATTGGACAGGTCCTGGAAGCGGCGCGCGCTGCCGCTGAGCGCGGTGTATTTCGACAACAGGCCCGATCGGGTCTTACCGTCGGCCTTGGCGATCAAGTCGTCCACCACGCCGGTGGTGTTGTCCCGGGTCAAGCGCAGGTTCGCTTCGCCGTCGCTGCCCTTGAACGCGGACATCTGATCCAGATACGCGCCGACCAGGGTGTCGATGGCCGCACCGATGTCGCTGTCGCTCAGGCCGTTGTCGCGGCCGGCCAGGACCATGCTGGCGGCGAGCCGGCGCAGGTCCCACACGTATTGGCCCAGATAGCCTTCGTCGTAGTCGGCGGCCTTGAACACGGCCTTGCCGCCGGCGTCGCGCGCGGCGTCGAAGTTGCCCAGGTGGGTGTCGCCGCCGAGCCAGGTGTAGCCGGTCTGCGCGCTGGTGTAGGCCGAGGCCGGGCGGGTCAGCATGTCCTGATAGAACAGATGATCGGCGCCGCGATAGAAGTCGTAGGCGCTGCCGGCCATGGTCGCCAGCTTGGTGTCCAGTTCGTTGCTCGCGGTGGCGGCGTAGGGATGGTTGTAGTCGCGGATCTGCGCGACCACCCAGCTCTTGCGCGCGACGGCGGCGTCGGCATCGGCCGCATTGGTGCAGGCGGCCAGGGCCAGGACGAGAGCGAGCAAGGGAGCGCTGCGAGGCGGCATGCGGGCTGATCCGGACGGAAGAAGGCACGCGCACCGGTCCACGGAAGGTTCCGATGCGCCACGACAGTCGACCACGCGCCCATGTCAGCGACATGAATCCCGCCGCCGGCCGCCATGGCGTTGCGGCGCGAACTGCGGTTTGATGGAGCGCCGGAGCGGTTCCGGCGACGGCAAGGAGGCTGGACCATGCGACGCCTGCGACATCTGTTGTATCTGCTGCTGATCCTTGGCGCGCTCGCCGGCCTGGCGCTGGCCTTGGTCGTGCAGCCCTTCGTCGCGCCGCGGCCCTCGCATCCGCCGGCCGCCGATCCGCAACGGCTGCGCGCCGACGTCAAATATCTGTCGGTGGACCTGTATCCGCGCAGTTACGATCAGTTCGACAACATCGAGCTCGCCGCGCGCTACATCCACGAGCAGCTACGTTTGAGCGGCGCGCAGGTGAGCTATCAGGACGTGGTGGTGGAAGGCGTCGCCTACCGCAACGTCATCGCGCGCTTCGGCCCGCAGACCGGGCCGCTGCGGGTGATCGGCGCGCACTACGATTCCTTCGCCGATGTCGGCCGCGACAGCGACGATGCGCGCGGCTATTCGCCCAAGACCCACACCCCCGGCGCGGACGACAACGCCAGCGGCGTGGCCGGGCTGTTGGAACTCGCGCGCCTGCTGGGCCGCAGCCCACAGGCGCGGCCGATCGAACTGGTGGCCTATACCCTGGAAGAACCGCCGCATTTCCGCAGCGAGCACATGGGCAGCGCCTGGCATGCGCGCGCGTTGCGCGAGGCCGGGCGCGAGGTCGAGTTCATGCTGTCGCTGGAAATGATCGGCCGCTTCAGCGATCGCCCCGGCAGCCAGCGCTATCCCGTGCGCGGCATGCACCGGCTGTATTCCGACCGCGGCGATTTCGTCGTCGTCACCGGCCGCATGAGCGACTTCGGCGCGACCCGCCGGATCAAGGCGGCGATGACCGGCGCCGGCGACCTGCCGGTGTATTCGATCAACGCCCCGCCGCTGCTGGTGCAGGGCGTGGATTTTTCCGATCACCTCAGCTACTGGCACGAAGGCTATCCGGCGCTGATGATCAGCGACACCGCGTTCTTGCGCAGCAACACGTATCACCAGGCCAGCGACACCTACGACAAGCTCGACTACGCGCGCATGGCGAAGGTGGTGCAGGCGGTGTATGCGGTGACTCAGCAGCCGTGAGCGGCGAGGCGGCGGCGTCTTCGCACCGCCTCGCTCGCGGCATCAGTCGATGCGATACACCCGCGCCTTCGGCGTGTCTTCATCGACCTGCAGGAACCAGCGGCCGGCGACGCCGGGAATGACCACGATTTCGGGCTTGACCATCGGCTTGGGCAGTTTCATGGCGCCCTTGAGCACCTTCCACTGCTGACCGTTCTCCAGCTCGAACACCGTGCCCGGCTCCCAGCCGGCGACGTCGTGCTTGAGGCGGCTCTTGATCGGCTCGTCGTTGAGGCCGATGAACTGGCCCGCGCCGGGGCGGTGAACGGGCGGCGCTCCGGCGCCGACGGCGGGGCCGGCGGTTTGCGGCGCACCCGCGCCGATCGCCGGGCCGTCCGCTTGCGGCGCGGCTTCGGCCACCGGC
Organism: Lysobacter gummosus; assembly: GCF_001442805.1. Taxonomy (NCBI): domain Bacteria; kingdom Pseudomonadati; phylum Pseudomonadota; class Gammaproteobacteria; order Lysobacterales; family Lysobacteraceae; genus Lysobacter; species Lysobacter gummosus. Next base: position 1,723,450 of record NZ_CP011131.1, read on the forward strand.
GGCGCGGTCTTGTCGTCGGCTTCGCGCAGCATGCGGTTGAGCGTCGCCAGCTGCTCGGCCGACAGGCCGACTTCGCGCAACTGCTCCGGTGTCAGGCGCTGTTCGATTTCGACATACGGCGGTTTGGCCAGGGCCATCGGCGACAGCAGCGCCAGCGCCAGCAATACGGAAACGAGTTTGAACGAACGCATGGGGGAGGGGCCTGTGAAGAGAACCGGCGACCGGACAGGTCCAAAGCGGAGGCTGCCGTCGTGGGATGACGGCAATTTATGGCTGTTGCGTGACAATTCGAAGACAGAGGGCGGCCTCAGCTCGGGCCGAGGGTTTGGGTCGCGAACATGCGCGGTAGCGCACTCACGGTATTCAGGCGATACCGAAGGACTGCCGTCGGCCGCGACGCCGGCTGACGATGGCGGCTGGAACGCTTAATCTCTCGGCACTCGCCGCCCGCTTGCGCAAGCCGCGCGGTTTCAAATTCGGATGCGAAATGGGCGGATGCGACAGGACACAGTGGATGGCCGCGACGGAGCAGCATAGCGGCGGCGGCCGAAGCCGATGGGCGACGGCATGAGCGAGGCATTGTCCGCTCTGATCGAACACTTGCGCGGCGACCTCACCTTGGACCGGCCCGAGCGCCTGCGCGAACGCGTGGACGCGCTCGACCGGATCGAGCGTCTGAGCCTGTACCTGTCCGATACGCCCGACACGCTGGCGCTGAGCGCGGGCATCGCCGCCCAGCAATCGCGCTTGGATGCTGTCAACGAACGGCTCTATCGGAACTTGCGCGACGCCATCCGCCGCGGCGACGGCGCGAACTGCCTGCGCGAATGGATGCCGGTAGCAGAACACGCCGACACGGACACCAGCATCGCGCAAGGCGAGGGCTACGATCATCTCGACGCGCTGCTCGGAGGCATCGCGCAATTGCATGAGCCGGCCGACGACGTCGCCGCGTTGATGCCGGAGATGGTGTTCTACCAGCCGACTCCGGCCCGGCACATCTTCGATCTGATCCGGCGCATCGCTCCGGGCGCGGACGATGTGGTGCTGGATGTGGGTTCCGGCCTCGGCCACGTTCCCTTGCTGGTCGGCGCCTGCACCTCCGCGCGCTGCATCGGCGTCGAACTGGAACCGGCCTACGTCGCCAGCGCACGCGCCGCCGCCGCCGACTTGCGCCTGAGCCGGGTGAGTTTCATCCAGGCCGACGCGCGCGCGGCCGATCTGTCGCAGGCGACGGTGTTCTATCTGTACACGCCGTTCACCGGCGGCGTTCTGGGCGAGATGCTCGAACGCATCCGCGAGCAGGCGCAGCGGCGCGACATCCGCCTATGCAGCCTCGGGCCGTGCACGCAGGTGCTGGCGGCGCAGCGTTGGTTGCGAGCGATCGACGTGGAACTGCACAGCGATCGCATCGCCGTGTTCGTGCCGTGCGGGAATGACGATCCCGCATTCTGATCGCGCGCTCGCGTCGGCGGCGCGCACCGGAGAGGCCAGCGCCGCGGCCGTCAGCAGCGCTACCGCGATCCAGCAGGCGATTTCGTGCAGCGAACGCCGTCGCCGCTTCAGCCGCTCCGGATCGCGTCCGGCCAGCTTGAGCCGATACAGGTGGTCGAGCCGGCTGGTATCGCGGACCGGCACTCGCCGGCGCGAATCTGCTTCGTCGATCGTCTGTCCCGGCAGTAACCGACTCGCGCCGCGCAGGCGGTAGTCGTCCTGGTCAAACAGTTCCATGTTCCCCTCCCGCCGTGCGGCCGGTCGGTCCTTGCATGACCTAGACAACGCGCGGGATACGACGGGGCGGACAGTTCAATTTTGCAACGTTCGGGGTTTCGGCTGGAGGCGTGGGATTGAGCGTGGATCGGCTAACTAAGTCTCTTCATTCCTCTCCCTCTCCCGCAAGCGGGAGAGGGGCTCAATCAGCGCTCCTCTGTTCAGGTGATTGCTTACCCGCGCCCTATCGCGCCAACGCCTTGCAATCGACCCCGACCGCATCGCTCTTGTCGCTGACGCACAGCGTGAACCCCGGCGCGATATCGATGATTTCGCGCGTGGCGCCGGCCGCCAGGTCGAACCGTTCGAACGCGGTCTCGGTGCACTGCGAGGCCTGCGCCGGCGTGGACTTGGCGGCGTTGGCGCACTGGCCGCGGAACAAGGAGTAATGGCAGGTGCCGCTGCGGCTGGCGCGGCATTCGAACTTGGCGATCTGCTCGCTGATGCGCACCTGGCTGTCGATGATATCCACGCCGTTGTCGTTGCTGCGATTGACGATCGTGGTTCCGCCCACGTCGCACCCGAGCAGGGCGCACAAGTAGTACAGCAAGGCCATCATGTTACGCATGTCCAACTCCCTGGTCTGCTTTGAATGAATCGTGGCGCCGTGCAGGCCGCATGGTTCGAGCGCACTTGGAACCTGTCGCGTCGCCGCGCCGAGGTTCCCAAGCCATGGTCACGCGCAGCGATCCGCGCAGACGCTGTCCGCAGACGCGACGTGGTCGAGGCCGGATTTGTGACCGGGACGGTGCGGCCGCGCGCGCGGCCGGCGTCCGGGTGGACTACATCGTCTTGAACAAGGCCATGAACGGTTGGCTCACCGTCAGGGTTTCGGGCCGGTCGCGCAGGCGCATCGTGCCCTTGCCGCTGTCGTCGCGGACGATGCCGGCGATGGCCTTGAGGTTGACGATGGTGGAACGGTGGATCTGCTTGAAGCGGCTGCCGTCGAGCACGTCGAGCAGTTCGCGGATCGGCTTGCGCAGCAGCGCTTCGCCGTCGGCGGTGACGACGGTGGTGTATTTGTTGTCGGCGCGGAAATAGGCGACGTCGTCGATCAGGATCAAGCGGGTTTCGCGGCCGGCGCTGGCGGTGATCCAGGTCAGCGCCGGCTTGTCCTCGCGCGCGGACCGGTTGGCGGTCAGGCGCTGGGCCAGTTCGGTCAATGCATCGCGCTCGCTCTGGCCGCGGTTGCGGCGCGCCTGCAGGCGCTGCACGGTGACCGCCAGCCGCTCGGGCGTGACCGGCTTGAGCAGGTAATCGATGGCGCCGTGTTCGAACGCGTCGATCGCATGCTGGTCGTAGGCGGTGACGAATACGATCTGGGTCTGCGGGCTGACATCGACTGCCGCCGCGGCGATATCCAGGCCGGTCAGGCCAGGCATGCGGATGTCGAGGAAGGCGACGTCGGGACAATGTTCGGCGAGCGCTTCCAGCGCTTCGGCGCCGTCCTCGCACTCCGCGACGATGCGCAACTGCGGCCAGGCGACCTGCAGCGCTTCGACCAACGCCCGCCGCAGCAGGGTTTCGTCTTCGGCGACCAGTGCGGTCAAGCCCTGCGCGGTGTTGGCGGAATCAGACACTTTGCGTCTCCGTAACCGGCTGCGCCGGCACGACGATGGTGGCGGCGACGCCGTTGGGGAAGTTGGCCACGATCGACAACTGCGCCTGCGCTCCGTAGACCAGTTGCAGGCGTTCGCGCACGTTGCGCAAGCCGATGCCGGTGCCGGAGTTGAGCACGTTGAATCCCAGGCCGTCGTCGGCGACGGTGATGGCGATGGAATCCTCGTTGCGGCGCGCCAGGATCCACACTGTGCCGCCGCCGGGCTTGGGTTCCAGGCCGTGCTTGATCGCGTTCTCGACCAGGGTCTGCAGCATCATCGGCGGCAGCGCGATGGCGCGCAGTTCGTCGGCCACGTCCAGTTGCAGCTCCAGACGCGGGCCCATGCGCAGCTTGAGGATTTCCAGGTAAGCGCGCGAACGGTCGAGTTCGTCGCCCAGGGTGGACAGCGCGTCTTCGGTGCGCGGCAGCGAGCGGCGCAGGAATTCGATCAGATGGCCCAGCATTTCGTCGGCCAGCGGCGGATCGTTGCGGGTCAGGTACTGCGCGCTGGCCAGGGTGTTGTAGAGAAAATGCGGCTCGACCTGGGCGTGCAGCAGGCTGAGCTTGGCCACGGCGAGTTCTTTCTCGGTCGAGGTGCGCGCGGCGTCGGCGCGTTCGTTGCGGCGGCGCTCGGCGATGCGGCGGTTGACCGCGCGCACGATCGCCTCGGCGTTTTCCAGGTTGGCGCCGTGATCTACGCGGAACCAGTCGCTCCATGCGCCCGATTCGGGCTCGCAGATCAGGGTGATGCGGCTGATTTCGCCGTCGGGCGTGACGGTGGCGAGAATCCGGTTGCGGGTCGTGCTCATCCACCAGTTGTAGAGATTGGCCGTGCCCGGCGCGCTGTGCGATCCGGCCTCGGCGCTCTCGACCTTGGCCCGCACCTGCAGACTGTCGCGGGCGCTTTCGACGTTCTGTGTGCGCGGCAGTTCGCGGATCGCCGCATCGAGCAGGTGGAAGGTTTCTTCATCGTCCAGCGGCACGTCGATCTGGCGGCGCTGGCGGTTGCCGATGGCGTTGGCGTCGATCCGCCCGCTGATCAGGCGCACCCGGCGCAGGTGCGAGAACGCGGTGATCACCACGATGATGGTCACCACGGTCGCGATCAGGAACAGCGGCCCGGTGTCCTGGTGCTGCAGCACCGGCATGGCCTGGGCGAGCAGCGCCAGCATCACGAACAGGCCGAACCATGCGGCGGCGAGACGTGCGACGAAGAACAGGCTGCGAATCACGTAGGGGTCCGGGGCGTGTGGCTTGCTACGCAGCATAGTGATCCCTCGCGCCAGGGGAAGCCGGGGCGCGACGAAATCGGGCCGGGCGCGATGAAACCGGGATGCGGGGGAGCGAAATCGGGGCCTAAGACGCCCATCGGCGAGGCGCGGGCGCTCGGGGTTGCTCGATTCGATCCGGTCGGGCCCGGTAGCGCGGGCCCAACCGGACCCGCGGAGTGCGCCGGTACGACGGCAAGTCGCCCGAGACCGCACCGGCTCAGCTGTTGGCGCCGGCCTTCTTCGAACGCTTCATCCGATACATCGCCTGATCGGCCTTTTCCAGCAGCACGCCCAGGTCTTCGCCGTCGTCGGGATAGACCGCGCAGCCGATGCTGGCGTCCAGCGTGATCGGACGGTCCTCGAATTCGAACGCGAAGCGCAGCGATTGCGCGATCCGCTGCATCTGCGCGGCGACGCCCTCGCGGTGTTCGACCCGCGGCAGGATCACCGCGAACTCGTCGCCGCCGATGCGCGCGACCGTGTCGCCGGCGCGCGCGCTCTGCTTCATGCGCTCGGCGAATTCGCGGATGGCGGCGTCGCCGGCGCGATGGCCCATGTGATCGTTGACCGGCTTGAGCCCGTCCATGTCGAGATTGAGGATGCCGATGCGGCGCGATTCGCGATGCGCCTGGGCCAGGTTGTGGCGCAGGCGGTCGTAGAACAGCGCGCGGTTGGGCAGGCCGGTCAGTGCGTCGTGGGTGGCCTGGTAGAACAGCTCGTTGGTTTCGTATTTGGCGGCGTGGTACATCGCCGCGGCGATCAGCCCCGACATCAGGTCGAGCAGGCGCAGGTCGTCGTCGTTGAACGCGTTCGGCGTGCGCGCCATCACCTTGAGCACGCCGACCACTGACTCGTTGTGCTTGAGCGGAACCACGATCATCGAACGCAGGCCGACCGCGCGACAGGCGTCGAGGTCGACCCGCGGATCGGTTTCCGAATCCTCGCAGCGCAGCGGCGCGCCGTCGCGGACGCAATGCCCGGACAGGCTGGCGTCGCGGCGCAGGCGCATGCCCAGGCTGGGCTCGGCGATGCCGGAGGCGGCGCGATAGACCATCTCGTCGCCTTCGGCCAACTCGACCACCGCGCCGACCGCGCCGGTCAGCGTCTGCGCGCGCGTGGCGACCAGGTCCATCACATCGCCCAGGTCCAGCCCGAGCTTGGCGATCTCGGTCTGGGTCTGGATCACTTTGAGCAAGCGTTCGGAGAACGCCTGCAGTTGTGGTTCCTGCATGTTCATTCCAATCACCCCCCGGCGACGGCGGCAGTATATAGCCCGCCACGTGAGCGCCAGCGCGGCGCGGTCCGCATTCAGGCTGAACCGCGCCGTGCACGGCCGGGGCGCGCCGGATCAGGCCGGCCAGTGCACGTGGCACGGCCGCACTTCGATGCCGCCGCCGAAATAGCGGCCCAGGTGCGCGCCGGGATGCAGCTTGGCGATCTTGATCGCCTGTTCGATGTCGTCGGCATCGACCACGAAGTAGGCGCCCCAGGGTTCGGACGTGTCGGCATAGGCGCCGCGGGCGACGGTGGGGCCGTTCTCGCCCGGACGGATCACCGCGTAATCGGCCGGCGCGGCGACCGAGCAGATCACATCGGCGTGGCCGCTTGCCTGCAATTGCCGGTCGCGCGGCGCGCAGATGGCGGCGACCGCCTGGAAATCCTCCGGCGTGCAGGCGGCGAACTTGGCTTGGTCGTAGTGGCACAGGCAGATGAATTTCATGACGGCTCCGGAATCGAGGTGGATGAAGACGGGTTCTTGCCTATACGACGAACCACGACGGCCTGAATCGACATCGATGGCGCCGGTTGGCTGCGCGATCGTCTCGACGCCCGTCGGGGCGGCGACTAAGCTCGGCGGCTTGAGCCCGAACGATGCGGTCATGGACAGAGAACACGAGGCGTACCGGGAGATGTTTACCGGCGTGGTGAACCAGGGCGATGTGTTCTGGCTGCCCGCCGACCCGTCCAAGGGCTCGCTGCCGGGCGTCGCCCATCCCCACGTCGTGGTTCAGGACGATCTGTTCAATCATTCCCGGATCAGCACCGTGGTGGTGTGCGCGTTGACCTCCAACCTGGGCCGTGCGAGCGAACCGGGCAACGTGTTGCTCGATGCGGGCGAGGGCGATCTGGCCCGGCAGAGCGTCGTGGTGGTGTCGCAGGTGGCGTCGATCTACAAGCATCGCCTGGGCGAACGGATCGGCTCGCTGTCGGCGCAACGTGTCGCGCAGATTCTGGCCGGGATGCGTTTTTTGCAAGCATCGTTCTTTCGCCTGCGATGAGCGATTGCGCGCGGAGTCGCCGGCCCTGCGCGCATCGAATACACATCGCACTTTCGGCCTCGGGCCAGGGACTACGGATACCGCATGAAACTATGGAAGAAGATCGCGATCGCGACGGCAATGGTCATAGGCGTCTCGTTCCTGGTGCCCGACTTCACGGAGGAATCCGCGCAAGCCGATGAGAACGTGGTCGCGCTCAAGTTGAACCGATCCGGCGATCGTCTGTTGCTGCGGACCGTGCGGCAGGATTACGAGTTCGCCCTGCCGGCCAATCGTCTGAACGATCTTCAGCCGCCGCTGCTGTCGGCGCAGCGCGAGGCCTTGCTCGGCCTGGGCAACCTCAGCCTGGGCGTGCTGCGGGTCGAGCCCGCGGGCGTCACCGGATCGTTGCAGATCAGGATCGGAGGTTACGATCCCAGCCTGCAGGAGACCAAGACCGTCCTGTCCGAAGACGACCGGCACGCACTGGCCGAGTTGGGCTTCAAGCCGTCGAACGGCAACATGGTCGGCGATATCGAGCCGTCGTTGTACATGGCCTGGCGCGCGGATCTGCGCGGACGTAAGCGGCCGGCGGCGCAAGCGCAGAATCGGGACCAGGTGTTCGCCGGCGCCGATCTCACCTCGCTGGCGCCATCGCAGGTGCGCGTGGTGGAGGCGATCGACGAAGAAACCCTGGCGCGCAATCGCAGGCTCAACCAGATATTCCGGCCGCTGACGATGGTGCGCGAAGCGGTCACGGTGATCGTGATCGTGCCGTTCCTGCTGCTCACCGGTTTCACACCGGGCAGATGATGGTGCGGCGGCTTGTAGGCCGTCGCGCGCAGCGACTAAGCTTCGACACCAATATCAACGCGCGATCCGTCGGCCATCATTCGGCGATCGCACAGGGCCAACAGGAGGGCCGTTGCCTATGGACCGTCGCCGATTCTTCGCCTTGGGTGGATTGGCGGCCACGATGCCGCTGTTGGCGCACATCGCCGACGCGAGCGCCGCGACCGGGCCGGAGCCGTTCAAGCGCGTGGACTTCAGCGCCGACGGCCTGGCCCTGAGCCCGGGCGAATACGCGTCCTTGCTGCAGCAGACCGTCGCCGGCAAATCGTTGGTGCCCGACTACTACAGCAATGGCGGCGTGGTCGAGGAGATCGAACGCCGCTTCGCGCGCTTGCTCGGCAAGGAGGCGGCGCTGTTCGTGCCGACCGGAACCTTGGCCAATCAACTCGCGATCCGCAAACTCGCCGGCGACCGCCGCCGCGTGCTGGTGCAGGCCGAGAGCCATCTCTACAACGACAGCGGCGACGGCGCGGAAATCCTCGGCGGGCTGAATCTGATTCCGCTCGCGCCCGGCCACGCCGACCTCAAACTGGCCGAAGTGCGGCAATGGGTGGAGCGTTCGGCCGGCGGCCGCGTGCCGATGAAGATCGGTGCGATCTCCATCGAAAACCCGGTCAGGCGCTGCAACCACCAGATGGCCGACTTCGCCGAGCTGCAACGCATCAGCGCGTACGCGCGCGAGCAGGGGATCGGCCTGCACCTGGATGGCGCGCGCTTGTTCAATCTGCCGCTGCATTCGGGCAAGAGCGTGCTGGAACACACTGCCTTGTTCGACACGGTTTACGTATCGCTGTGGAAGCACTTCAACGCCGCATCCGGCGCAATCCTGGCCGGCGATGCCAAGTTCATCGACGGCCTGTACCACGTGCGCCGCATGTTCGGCGGCTCGCTGCCGCAGGCCTGGCCGCAGGTGGCGTTGGTGTCGCGTTACGCCGAGGGCTTTCAGGATGAGTACGCCAAGGCCTGGCGCGCCGCCGAAGAAATGATCGCGCTGTTGCGGGCCGATCCGCGATTCAAGATAGAACGCATCCCCGGCGGCACCTGCCGCTTCTTCATGACCGTCAGCGGTATCGCGCCGGAAGCGTTCGCCGAGCGCGCCGCCAAGCGCGGGGTGATCGTGTCCCACGCGGTGCCCGGTACCGGCACCATGCCTTTGCAGGTCAATCCGACCTTGTTGCGGATCGCGCCGGCGGCGTTGGCCAAAGTGCTGCGGGAGTCCGCCAGCGGTTGACGCACGGGCTCAGCAAGGCCGCGAAGCCGAAAAACAAAAGGCCCCGCATAAGCGGGGCCTTTGTCTATTCGAACCTGTCCGCCGGGCTTACGCCTCGGCCTCCTCTTCCCTGTACGCATCGATCGGAATGCACGCGCACATGACGTTCTTGTCGCCGTAGACGTTGTCCACGCGCGATACCGGCGGCCAGTACTTCTGCAGCTTCAGCGACGGCAGCGGGAACGCGGCCAGTTCGCGCGGGTAGGCGTGGGCCCACTCGCTCGCGGTGACTTGCGTGGCGGTGTGCGGGGCGTGCTTGAGCGGGTTGTCCTCGCGGTCCAGGCGGCCGTCTTCGACCGCGCGGATTTCGTCGCGGATCTGGATCATCGCGTCGATGAAGCGGTCCAGTTCGTGCTGCGATTCGCTCTCGGTCGGCTCGACCATCAAGGTGCCGGCGACCGGGAAGCTCAGGGTCGGGGCGTGGAAGCCGAAGTCGATCAGGCGCTTGGCGACGTCCTCGGCGCTGATGCCGGTGGCGTCCTTGATCGGGCGCAGGTCGAGGATGCACTCGTGCGCGACCAGTCCGTTGCGGCCGGTGTACAGCGTCTCGTAATGCGGCGCCAGGCGCGTGGCGATGTAGTTGGCGTTGAGCAGCGCGACCTGGGTGGCCTTGCGCAGGCCCGCGGTGCCCATCAGGGTGATGTACATCCACGAGATCGGCAGGATGCTGGCAGAGCCGAAGCTCGCCGCGCTGACCATGCCGACCACGCCTTCGCCATCCACCGTGTTGGGCAGGAACGGCGCGAGGTGCGACTTCACCGCGCACGGGCCGACGCCCGGGCCGCCGCCGCCGTGCGGAATGCAGAAGGTCTTGTGCAGGTTGAGGTGCGACACGTCCGAGCCCCACTTGCCGGGCTTGGCCACGCCGACCAGGGCGTTCATGTTGGCGCCGTCGGTGTACACCTGACCGCCGTGCTTGTGGATGATCTCGCAGATCTCGACCACCTCTTCCTCGAACACGCCGTGCGTGGACGGGTAGGTCATCATGATCGCGGCCAGGCGGTCGCTGTACTTCTCGGCGTTGCGGCGGATGTCTTCGACATCGACGTTGCCGTTGCTGTCGGTCTTGGTCACGACCACGGTCATGCCGCACATCTGCGCCGAGGCCGGGTTGGTGCCGTGCGCCGAATCGGGGATCAGGCAGATGTCGCGATGGCCCTCGCCGCGCGAGCGGTGATAGGCGCGGATCGCCAGCAGGCCGGCGTATTCGCCCTGCGCGCCGGAGTTGGGCTGCAGGCTGACCGCGTCGTAGCCGGTGCATTCCACCAGCATCGCTTCGAGCTCATCGATCAGCTGCTTGTAGCCGGTGGTCTGTTCGGCCGGGGCGAGCGGATGGATGTTGCCGAACTCCGGCCAGGTCACCGGGATCATCTCGGCGGTGGCGTTGAGTTTCATCGTGCACGAGCCCAGCGGGATCATCGTGCGGTCCATCGCCAGATCTTTGTCGGCCAGCGAGCGCATGTAGCGCAGCAGTTCGTGTTCGCTGTGGTGGGTGTTGAACACCGGGTGCTGCAGGAACGAGGACTTGCGCACCAGCGACGCCGGAATGGCATCGGCGGTGGAGGCGTCGAGCGCGTCGATGTCGAGCGTGGCGCCGAACAGGCCGGCCAGCGCGGTCAGATCGTCGCGGTTGACGGTTTCGTCCAGGCTCAGGCCGACGCTGCCCGCGTCGATCGCGCGCAGGTTGATCGAGGCGGCGCTGGCCTTGGCGTGGATCGCCTTGGCATCGACGCCGCTGATGTGCAGGGTGTCGAAGAAACCGTTCGCGACTTGCACGCCGGCCTTGCGCAGCGCGGCGGCGAGGATCGCGGCCTGGCGGTGGATGCGGCGGGCGATGCGGGTCAGGCCGTCGGGGCCGTGGTAGACCGCGTACATGCTGGCCATGACCGCCAGCAGCACCTGCGCGGTGCAGATGTTGGAGGTGGCCTTCTCGCGGCGGATGTGCTGCTCGCGGGTCTGCAGGGTCAGGCGGTAGGCTGGCTTGCCGTCGGTGTCGACCGACACGCCGATCAGGCGGCCCGGCATCGAGCGCTTGTACGCATCGCGGCAGGCCATGAAGCCGGCGTGCGGGCCGCCGAAGCCGAACGGCACGCCGAAGCGCTGGGTGTTGCCGACCACGATGTCGGCGCCGAATTCGCCCGGCGCCTTGAGCAGGGTCAGCGCGAGCAGATCGCTGGCGATCGCGACGATGCCGCCGCGCGCGTGCACCGCGTCGGACACGGCCTGGTAGTCGTGCACGCCGCCGAAGGTGTCCGGGTATTGCAGCAGCACGCCGTAGGCTTCGACCTTGAGCGCGTCGGCGTCGTCGCCGATGTGCAGCTCGATGTCGAGCGGCTCGGCGCGCGTGCGCAGCACTTCCAGGGTCTGCGGATGGATGTTCTTGGAGACGAAGAAGGTGTTGGACTTCGACTTGGCCGAACGCTTGGCCAGGGTCATCGCTTCGGCCGCGGCGGTGCCTTCGTCCAGCAGCGAGGCGTTGGCGATCTCCATCCCGGTCAGGTCGGCGATCATGGTCTGGAAGTTGATCAGCGCTTCCATGCGGCCCTGCGAGATTTCCGCCTGGTACGGCGTGTAGGCCGTGTACCACGCCGGGTTCTCCAGGATGTTGCGCAGGATGACGTTCGGGGTGTGGGTGCCGTAGTAGCCGCGGCCGATGAAGCTGCGGAACACCTGGTTCCGGGTGGCGATGGCGCGGATCTTGGCGAGCGCTTCGACTTCGCTGATCGCCGCCGGCAGGGCCAGCGGCTGGGTCGATTTGATCGAACCGGGGACGATGGCGTCGGTCAGCGCTTCGAGCGAGTCGTAGCCGACCTTGCCCAGCATGTGGCCGATCTCGGCGTCGTTGGGGCCGATGTGGCGCTCGATGAAAGCGTCGTGGTGCTCGAGAGCGCGCAGGGATACGTTCGTCATGGGCAGGGGGCGTCCTAAGGCAACGTGCGGTGCCGCACGCGAGGCGCCCCTCTGTCCTTTTGCCTGAGAGTTTGGAAGCGTGCTGCGGTCAGGCAGCCTGGGGAGGGGAGGGCCGTGGGGCCGCACCTGTCCGCGCTCGCTTCGTGCCCCTTCGGCGCCGGTTCCGTCCGGTTGTTGCCTGGGCGGTCGGTCTCTCCAGAGTTTTGTACACGCGGCGGTATGGGGCCTGAGCGATTACGGGCGTTGCGCCTTCGGCAGCGGGCTCTGGCTTGAGGGCCGGGCCGCTTCTCCCACCGGGTGTTTCAAGCCCGGGATTATAGCGGTTGATGGGGCGGGAGGGGACGGGGTGGGGCTGTTCAGGTGATGGGAAGGGTTAGCGGCGGTCGGGTTGGGGAGGGCCTGAAACGGCCCTGCCAAGTCCGCGAGCAGCCCGCCAAGTCCGAGCGCAGCCCACCTCAAGCCCGTCATTCCCGCGAACGCGGGAATCCAGTGTCTTTCGGCCGGGGTAGCCCCAACCTCACATGTGCGGACGTCAAAGTCGCTGGATTCCCGCGTTCGCGGGAATGACGGCTTTGTAGCGACGTGGACTCGGCCGTGACTTGCGTTGTGCCTGCAGCCCGGCAGCCGCGCGACTGGCGACAACCGACACATAGAAACAACTTCGCAACCCGATCGCGCATGCCCGCGGCGTTATGCTGTCGGCCCCCTCAGCCCACAACGGATGCCCGCATGAGCGCCCGGCCGTTCCAGCTATTGCAACTCGACCACGTGGTGCTGCGCGTGCGCGACACCGCGGCGATGATCGCCTTCTATTGCGACGTCCTGGGCTGCAGCGTCGAGCGGCGCCAGGACGCCATCGGCCTGGTGCAGTTGCGCGCCGGTTCCTCGCTGATCGACCTGGTCGATGTCGAAGGCAAGATCGGCCGCATGGGCGGAGCCGCGCCCGGCGAGCAGGCGCGCAACATGGATCATCTGTGCCTGCGCGCCGAACCTTTCGATCGCGACGCCATCGTCGAGCATTTGCAGGCCCACGGCGTGCGCATCGGCGACTTCGGCTCGCGCTACGGCGCCGAGGGCGAAGGCCCGTCGCAGTATTTGTTCGATCCGGAAGGCAATCTGGTCGAACTCAAGGGGCCGCCGGACCAGGTGCCGATCGACACCCACGCCCCCAACGCAGCGACCTGATGAGCCCCGACGCCGGAACCTCCGTAAAAGCCCCGTCGCTGCGCCGGCTGACCTTGTTGCTCGGCGGCCTGGCCATGTTCGGGCCGTTCTCGATCGACACCATCTTCCCGGCGTTCGCGGTAATGGGCACCGAGTTGAACGCCGACAAGCTGCAGATGCAGCAGACCATCAGCGTCTATCTGGCCGCGTATGCGCTGATGAGCATCGTGCACGGGCCGCTGTCGGATGCGATCGGGCGGCGCAAGGTGATCATCGGCGGATTGACGGTGTTCACCCTGGCGTCGGCGGCTTGCGCCTTGTCCACGGATCTGCCTACTTTGCTTTTTTGTCGCGCGATCCAGGGGCTTTCGGCGGGTGTCGGCCTGATCGTCGGCCGCGCGGTGATCCGCGACCTGCTGCACGGCGACGATGCGCAACGGTTGATGAGCCAGGTGATGATGGTGTTCGGCATCGCTCCGGCGATCGCGCCGATCATCGGCGAATGGATTCTGGGCCGGGCGCATTGGCCGGCGATCTTCTGGTTCCTGGTCGCCTTCTCGGTGCTGCTGCTGGCCTCGGTGATCTTTCTTCTGCCGGAAACCCATCCGCCGCAGGCGCGGCTGGCGCTCAAGCCCAAGCGTCTGTTGCGCGACTATGTCGCGATCTTCCTCAATCCGCGGTTCCAGCGCCTGACCGCGGTCGGCGCCTTCAATTTCGGCGCATTGTTCCTGTACATCGCCTCGGCGCCGGCGTTCGTATACGACCTGCTCAAGGTGGAGTCGCTGGCGTGGTTCTTCGTGCCGACCATCGGCGGCATGGTGCTGGGCTCGTTCGTATCCGGGCGCGCGGCCGGCAAGATCAGCGGCGACCGCCTGGTCAACTTCGGCTTCGGTTTCTGCGCGCTCGCGCTGGCGATCAACCTGGGCTACAACCTGTGGACCGATACGCCGCAGGTGCCGTGGGCGGTGATCCCGATGTGCATCGGCGCGTTCGGCATCGCCCTGGTGTTCCCGATCGTGACTCTGTCGATCCTGGACATGTACCCGCACCAGCGTGGCTCGGCCTCGTCGCTGCAGGCCTTCGCCGGGTTGGTGGTCAATGCGCTGATGGCCGGGGCGATCTCGCCTTTGCTCAGCGACAGCGTGTTGCATCTGGCGATCGCCGCTTCGGTGTTGACCGCGGTGGCCTGGGGATTCTGGCGTCGGGAGGCTTGGGTGTCCAAGGCGGCCTGCGCGCGTATTCCGGAGGATGCGGTGGTGGTGGAGCCGCAGGATTCGATTTAAGAGGTTGTCTGATGTGGCGCGAGGAAATTCGCCCCACTGCAGGCGAAGAAATTTGCCTCCTTTGAAAAAGGGGGCGGCGCGCTGCGTCGTACGAAGTGCGAGGTGGATCGGCCGCGCGGGGGATTTGCTATTTGCTTTTTGCTTTGCGCTGGGAGCGAAGGAAGAGCAAAAGCGAATCCCCCCCTAACCCCCCTTTTTCAAAGGGGGGAACAGCTTGGGGGGGGGCGACGGGGTGGGGAGGATCAGATCAATCCCGGATCGGTGATGCCATGCTCACCGGTCTCCAAGCGCCCCGCTACCCGGCGGTAATACTCTGGATCGTTCGCATCGGTCAGCACGAAGTCGTACCACTGCTGGCTTTCGTCCAGCTTGATCGCGCGATAACGCAACGCGCCGGCACCCAGCCGCTCCAGGCGCGATTCGTACAAGCCGTACTGATCCGTAATATCCAGCCGCAGCGGCTTGCGATGCGGGTTGCGCAACGCCAGGATCAGCTTGCGACGGCGCAGGCGCAGGTCGGGCACGGTAGTCACGCTCGGGTTGACGCCATGCAATGAGCCGCGGAATTCGCGGTAGAAACCGTTCGGCGCGAACACCTTCAAAGCGTAGGCGCGGGCGCCGTGGGTCTTGAGCGACCACTCGCCGTGCAGCGACTTGCCCGGCTCGACCGTGTAGCGGCGCGGGATCGCATTGGGATCGAGCAAGTCGTAAACATGGAACACCACCGCGACCCGGCCGCTGTTGGCGAAGCTCAGGCGCAGGCGGCGGTTGTCGCGGTCCACGCGCTCGCCGACGTGCAAGTCGTACGGCAATGCGCGCGAAGGCTTGATTCCGCGCTCCTGCTGCGGCGCGCCGGATACCGCCGGCGGCTTCGGCGCGGGCAGGCGGCTTTGTTCGGCGACGATGCGATCGGCGTCGCTGGTGTCGGGCAGGCTCGGGATCGGTTCGTGATTGGGATCGAAGAAGTTGAACGCGGTGGTGAGATCGCCGCAGACCGCGCGGCGCCACGCGCTGATGTTCGGCTCGACCACGCCGAAGCGTTTTTCCAGGAAGCGGATCACCGAGGTGTGATCGAACACCTGCGAGTTGATCCAGCCGCCGCGGCTCCACGGCGAGATCACGTACATCGGCACGCGCGGGCCCAGGCCGTAGGGACGGTTGTAGTAGATCGCCGGATCGCTGGAGGTGCCGTGCGAAGGGCCGCTGCGCGCGGTGTGATGTTCGCCGCGCAGATCGACCGTGGAGCCGCCGATCTGCGCATTGTTCGCGTCCAGCGACGGCGGCGCCGGCGGCGGCATGTGGTCGAAGAAGCCGTCGTTCTCGTCGAAGTTGACGATCAGCACCGTGCTCGCCCAAACGTCCGGATCGGCGGTGAGCGCATCGAGCACGCGCGCGGTGTAGTCCGCGCCCCAGATCGGCGCCGACGGGCCGGGATGCTCGGAGTACTTGGCCGGCGCGACCAGCCACGACACCTGCGGCAACTGGCCGCTGCGCACGTCCGCGGCCAAATCTTCCAGGGTCCAGGTTTTCAGGGCTTTCTCCGCCAAACCCGAACCCGGCAGCGCGGCGCGGAACTGGCGGAAACCTTCCAGCGGGTTGTCGGAAAAGTTGTCGTCCATGTCCTGATACAGCTTCCAGCTCACGCCCGCCTGTTCCAGGCGCTCGGGATAGGTGGTCCAGAAATAGCCTTCGCTGGCCGGGCCGGAATCGTCGAAGGTGTTGACGATGGCGGGGCCGCCGCGATCGGCGGCCGGGTTGTTGGTGCCGGTCCACAGGAACAGGCGATTGGGATTGGTGCCGGTCTGCTGCGAGCAGTGGTAGGCGTCGCACAGGGTGAAGGCGTTGGCGAGCGCGTACTGGAACGGGATGTCGGCTTGTTGATAGTGGCCGAGCGAGCGTTCGGTCTTGGCCGGCAGCCATTTGTCCATCAGGCCGTTGTTCCAGGCCGCCTGCGCGTCGGGCCAGGTGTGCGGGGTGCCGCCGATGCGCTGCGCGCTCGTGGTCTTGGTGTCGATGTGATACGGCTGGATTTCGCGGCCTTGCGCGGTGGCCTGCTGCCACACCGGCTTGCCGCTGGGCAGCGGAATCGGGAAGCGATCGCCGAAGCCGCGCACGCCGCGCATCGCGCCGAAGTAATGATCGAACGAGCGGTTCTCCTGCATCAGGATCACCACGTGCTTGACGTCGCGGATGGTGCCGGTGACGCGCGCGGCGGGGATCGCGAGCGCTTTCTGGATGGCGGGCGGGAACAGGTTCAGGGCCACGCCGGCGGCGGTGGCGCCGGCGGCGCCGCGCAGGAAATCGCGGCGCTGGGTGTCGCGCGGGGAGTCGGGCTGGTCGGTCATAAATATCCGGGCAAAAGCGGCTGGGGGAGCGGCGGGCGACCGCTGCCGCAGCGTGCTGCGCGCAGATGGCATCGCGGTTACCGCTTGTAGACCCGTGCGCGGACTTGTGCGCTAGCTCGCGGAACCCTGCGATCTTTGTCGCAAGCGCAGCAGCAGATGAACAGGCAAACCCGCCGCGACCAGCAGCGCGCCCCACAGCAAAGCCTCCGCGCCGATGCCGGCCAGCGCGTAGACGCTGAATGCCAGCGCGAAGGCGGCGACGATGCGGCTGCGGCCTTCGCCGCGCCACAGCCAGGCCGCGCTGCCGGCGACATAAGGCAACAAGGTCGCCGCGGTCGACAGCAGGATCGAGAACACGAACACCTGCACCAGCGAGCGGCTGAAATTCGCCAGCACCAGGATCGAGGCCAGCGCGCTGCCGATCAACACGCCCAGCCACGGCGTGCCGCGACGGTCGACGCGGGCGAAGAACGCCGGGAACACCCGGTCGCGCGCGGCCGCCAGCGGTAACTGCCCCGACAGCAGTGTCCAGCCGTTGAGCGCGCCCAGGCACGACACCGCCGACACCGCCGCCAACGCCAGGCCCGCGCCCGGTCCCCATAACATGCTGGCCGCGTCGGCCATCGGCGATTGCGATTGCTTGAGGCTGTCGGCCGGCAACAGACCGACCACCACGCTGCAGGCCAGCACGGTGGCGATGCCGGCCAGCAAGGTTCCGAACACGGTCGCGCGCGGCACGTTGCGTTCGGGATCGCGGATCGAACCGGCCGGCACCGTGGCCGCTTCCAGGCCCAGCAGGGCCCATAGCGTCAAGGCCGCGGTCGCGTGCGCGGCCTGCGGCAGCGATTGCCCGCTGGGATTGAACGGGCGGAACGCGTGCGCGCCGTCCAGCCACCACAGCGCGACCGCGCCGAACAACAGCAACGGCAGCAGCTTCAAGGCGGTGGTGACGATCTGCACGCGGCCGGCTTCGCGCACGCCGAGCAGATTGATCGCGGTGCACAGCCACAACGCGGCCAGCGCGCACGCGGCCGCGCGCGCCGGCGTCGCGGTCAGCGCCGGCACCAGCGCGCCGATGCTGCCGGCGAAGGCGACCGCGATGGCGGCGTTGGCGCACCACAGCGAAATCCAGTAACTCCAGGCGATGACGAATCCGACCGTGTCGCCGAAGGCGCGATGCGCGTAGGTGTAGGGGCCGCCGCTCTGCGGCCAGCGCATGGCCATGCGGGCGAAGGTGAAGGCCAGCAGCAGCGCGCCGCACAAGGTGATGGCCCAGCCGACCAGACTGGCGCCGCCGTAGGGCGCCAAGGCCGCGGGCAGCAGGAACACGCCGCTGCCGATCATGTTGCCGACCACCAGCGCGATCGCCGCCCACAGTCCCAGGGGGCGGCGCTGCACGGCATCGGACAAAGGATTTTCCACCGGCGACGGTTCTGCCGAGCCGCCGGCGCTCATCGTTTCAGCCTTGTCCCGGAACGCACGCGGCGCGATAGGCCTCGCGCAACAGTTCCTGGAAATGATGCACGGCGTTTTCGCGCAACGGGTTCAAGCGTCCGGCCACGTACGAGCCCGAGCTCAAGCCGCGCTGCACGTCTTCGCAGATGGTCAGGTCTTCCAGCTGCACTTCGTCGCTGAAGGCCAGATCGGCTTCGCGGCGCGCGCGCGCCTCGCCGGAATCGTCCGCGGTGTAGTAGAAATCGAACTCGACCCGGCACCGGTCCACGCCGACCGGCACGATGCGATTGGTCTGCAATCGCCCGGGCAGGATGTTGAGCATGGTGTTGGGCCACATCCAGTAGTACAGCGCGTCGCCGCTGCCGTACAGGCTGTCGCCGCTTTCCAGCGGGCTCCACTGGTAGGAATACCAGCGCGCGGTTTGCGTGACGTAGCTGCGGTAGTCCAGCAGCCGGTTGAGGCCGGGATGGATATGCGGGACGTGATAACCCTCCAGGTAGTTATCGACGTAGACCTTCCAGTTGCAGGCGACGTCGTAACCGACCCGGTGGTGATGGCCGTAATCGGCCAGACCGCGCGCATCGCCGATGCGCTGCGCAATGCCTTCCACGAATTCGTCGAAGTTCAGGGTGGCGGCCGCGGAGGCGGCGAACACCAGCCCCTGCCATACCCGCACCTGTAACTGCGGCAGACGCACCTGGCTGGGATCGAAGTCGGGCGCGTGATTCATTTCCGGCGCCGAGCGCAGCACTCCGTCCAGGCCGTAGGTCCAGCCGTGATAGCGGCAGCGCAGCGAACGCGCGGCCAGGCCGTCGCAGCTGGCGATCGGGCCGGCGCGATGGCGGCAGACGTTGTGGAAGACCCGGATCTCGCCATCGCCGCCGCGCACCGCGATCACCGGCAGGCCGGCGAAATCGGCGACGACGTGGTCGCCGGCCTCGCGCAGCTGGCACAGGTGGGCGATCAGCTGCCAGCCGCGATCGAACACCGCCTCGCGGTCGAGCGCGGCCATGCCGGCGGCGACGTAGTAGCGCGCGGGCAGGGCGGTAGCGTGGCTCAGCGGCTGCGGCGCGAGATCCGGCTGTGCGGGCGTGATGGCGGCGATGACGTTGGCGGCGGGCTCGGTCATGGCCGCAGTATCCGCCGCGCGGGCGCGGCGCGCAAAGCATGGGGCGGCGATGCGAGCGCGGTCTGAGCGCCACCGCGACCCGCGCACCCATGGCCCGGTCGTGGCTATACTCCGGCGCATATCCAACGCAAGGGAATGCCATGAATCAGCCCGTCATCCCCGATGTCGCCCTGGTGGACAACACCGAACAGCGCACCCCGCTGGTCCTGGTGCTGGACTGCTCCGGCAGCATGATGGGGCCGCCGATCCAGCAGTTGAACGAAGGCCTCAAGCTGTTGGAGACCGAACTCAAGGGCGATGTGATCGCGGCCAAGCGCGTGCGCGTGCTGGTCGTGCGCTACGGCGGTTTCGACCATGCCGAAGTGGTCGGCGACTGGTGCGACGCGATGGATTTCAGCGCGCCCAACCTCGAAGCCGACGGCACCACCCCGACCGGGCGCGCGATCGATCTGGCCCTGGTCGAGGTCGAGAACGAAAAACAGCGCTTCAAGGCCGCCGGCATCGCCTACACGCGGCCGTGGCTGTTCCTGATGTCCGACGGCACGCCGACCGATGCCTGGGAAGCGGCGGCCAAGCGCGCCTGCGACGCGGAGCGCGCCAACAAAGTGGCGATCTTCCCGATCGCGGTCGGCGAAGGCGCCGACGACGCGATCATGAGCCAGTTCAGCAGCAAGGGGCCGGGCGGCGTCAAGCGCCTGCACGGTCTGCAGTTCCGCGAGCTGTTCCTGTGGCTCAGCGCGAGCATGCAGGTGGTGTCGCAATCGCGTCCCGGCGGCCAGGCGCAGCTGCCGTCGACCGACACCTGGTCGGCGGTACCGACCTGAGCGGCGGGGTCGCAGGCATGAGCTGGCGAATTTACGCCGCATCGGCGACCGGAACCTCCCACATCGACAAAGGCATTCCCTGCCAGGACGCGTTCGCGTTCCATGCGGCCGGCGATGTGCTGGTCGCGGTGGTCTGCGACGGCGCCGGCTCGGCGCCGCGCAGCGATGAAGGTTCGCGTCTGCTTGCCGACACCGTCGCGCGCGCATTGGGCGATCGCTGCGAGCGCGAACCCGAGTGCCTGGGCGGCGACGCCGAGGCCTGGTTCGCCATCGCCGCCGATGCGGTGACGCTCGCGCGCGATGCGCTGAGCCAGACCGCGCAGGCCGCGCAGGCGCCGCTGTCGAGCTATGCCGCGACCTTGGTCGGCTATGCCGGCGACGGCCGACGCGGCTGGTTCTTCCATATCGGCGACGGCATCGCCGTGGCCGAGCCGGCGACGCCGGACGACGGCGAAGACAGCGCCGCGGCGTGGGTGTCGCTGCCGTCCAACGGCGAGTACGCGAACGAAACCTACTTCGTCACCGGCGACTCCTGGCGCGAGCATCTGCGCGTGTCGCCGGTGCCGGCGCCGATCGCGCATCTGGCGCTGATGTCCGACGGCGCGATGCCGTTCGCGATGCAGAAGAACAACGCCGGCCTGTTCAAGCCGTTCTTCGAACCGGTCGCGCGCTATCTGGCGTCGGTGGACGAAGACCAGGGCAGCCGCGCGCTGCTGGCCACGCTCGAGGACCCGCGCACGCACGGCATCACCTCCGACGACAAGACCCTGCTGATCGCATTGCGGAGCTGAGCGCGGCGATGAGCAGCCCCAGCACCGGCAGCCGCATCCAGATCGGCCCGCGCCCCAGCCGGCTCGGGCCGTTGATCAAGAGCGGCGGTGCCGGCAGCGTCTACCTGCTACCGGACTATCCCGACAGCGTGGCCAAGATCTATCACGCGCGGGTGGACCCGCCCAGCTACACCGATCGCGTCGAGGCGATGCTGCAACTGCGGCCGAAACTGCCCGATCAGCTGGAAGGCGGCAAGCGCTACGTGCAGATCGCCTGGCCCGACGCGGTGGTGCGCGACGAGCGCGGCCGCTTTATCGGCTTCACCATGCCGGCGCTGGACGTGGATTCGACTTCGGAAGTCGAGCAAGTCCTGCAGGAGCGCCAGGCGCGCGCCGCCGGCCTGCCGGTCGGCCTGGGCCACAAGGTCACCCTGGCGGCGAATCTGGCCTCGGTGCTGGCGGCCTTGCATGCGCAGCATCATTACGTGGTCGATCTCAAGCCGGTGAACCTGCGCTTCTATCGCGCGTCGCTGTATATCGCCTTGCTCGACTGCGACGGTTTCAGCATCCAGGGCCTGGGCCGGCGCTTTCACGCGCCGCAGTTCACGCCCGATTATCTGGCGCCGGAATACCAGGTCCACACGCTGACCGAAGCCGGCGAGGAAACCCAGGACCGGTTCGCCCTGGCGGTGGTGATTTTCCAGTTGTTGAATTTCGGCATCCATCCCTACAGCGGCCGGCCCAAGCACGATCGCGTGCCCACCGACGTGCCCGGTCGCATCCGCGAACGCTGCTACGCCTACGGACGCCGCGGCAATGCGGCGATGGAGCCCAACCCGGTCAGCGCGCACGCGATGATGCCGGTGCAGTTGCGCGACCTGTTCGATCGCGCTTTCGGTCAGACGCCGGCGGCGCGGCCGAGTTCGGCCGAGTGGGGCGATGCGCTGCGCGCGTACGCGCAGCCCTCGCGCGGGCTGATCGTGGTGTGCGCGAAGCATCGCGAACACCAGCACTACGCCGGCCAGTCCTGCGCCTCGTGCATGCGCCAGGAGTTGCTGACCCGCACCGCGCGCAACGCGGTGCCGCGGCCGAAGACGGTGTCGCCGTTGCCGCCGATCTGGACCGCGGCCACCCGCGCCGCGGCCGCGCGCGGCACCGGGCCCACCCGCGCGCAATTGCAGGCGCAGTTGCAAGCGCAGCTGCAGTTGCAGGCACAAATGCAGGCGCAGATGCAGGCAGCGCAGGCCAGGCCGTCGCCGGCGGTCGCGCGCGCGCCGGGCCGGATGTCGCGCTTCTCCAGCCGCATGCGGGTGGTGCTGGCGCTGCTGTTCCCGCTGGCGTTCGCCTTCATCGCCCAGTTCGTCCAGGGCTATTACGCGGCCTTGCGCGCCGCGCCGCAGTCGCCGTTCGACGGATGGATGAACGCGATCCTGATGACGTTTCTGGGTCTGGCCTTCGTCGTCGGCTGTTATTTCTTCGTCGTGGCGGTGCCGCGCAGGTTGAACAATCGATGAGCTGGCGCGGGCCGCCATCGCGATGGCAGCGCATGCGCGTGCCGACCCTGTTCCCGTGGCTGAAGGTGGCGATCCTGGCCTTTTTCACCGTGCTGGTGATGGCGCCGATCACCGGCTGGCTGATGTCGCTGCCGATGTGGGCGATGGACGTGCTGGGCTATCTGTTGTCTTCGCCGCTGCACACCCAGCCCGAGCGCTGGTTCCGCGCCGGGTTGGTATTGGCCGGCGTGCCGAGCCTGATCGCGGTGGGCTGGCGCGCGCGCCAGGATCGCGATTTCGACATGGGCGTGATGACCGCGATAGCCACGCTGGTGCTGATGGTGGGCTTGATCGCGCATTACCGCTGGATCGAGATGAAGCGCGGCGGGCGCGAGAACGCGGTGATCGAGCGGGTCGAGCCTCGCCGCGTGGATATTGGCGCGCAACTTTTTGTGGGAGGGGCTTCAGCCCCGACGCTTTTCTTTCAGCGCTGAAAGATCCAGCACTGCGGATCGAAGAGCATCGGGGCTGAAGCCCCTCCTGCAAAAGACTTCGGCCATCGCCGCGCTCATTGAATCGCGATGCCCGGCCGATGCGCGCCGGCCCCCTGCCGTACGCGCATCGGCCGGATCGCCGGAACCGGCTCCTGCAAGCCGCGTCCCCGACTGACCGCCGATACGCAACGCATCGTCGCTGTACGATGCCTGCCCTTCGTTCGGATCACCGCGCATCCGCTGGGCTGCACGCGATGATCCGGGCGGTCAATTCTTCGATCCTTTGTCTGTCGCTTTACACCGTCGTAAAACAGACTCGTCATTCCCGCGTTCGCGGGCTCCGCTTTACTTCGGCGGAGCCGAACATCCAGCGACTTCAAACGTTCTCGCACGAAAGGCCCTGGATTCCCGCGTTCGCGGGAATGACGACCTGATGGTGGCGCAATCACACCGACGCATTAGGCAACTCCGAAACCGTAGCCCCGATAATCAACGGCCGCCGCGAAGTCGTAGTGCCGCTGAACGTCTGCGTCGCCGCATCGGCCTTCCAGCCCGCGGCGATGCTGCCGCCTTCGGCCTCGAACGTGAAAGGCCCCACGCGCAATCCGGTCGCGGCCTTGAACGGATCGACGAAGCGGCGGAAGGTCGAGGTGGTGGTGCGGATCACGAACGAAGGCTTGTAGCCCACGCACATGCCGTTCTTGATCAGACCGAAGAAGCCTTTCTCGCCGAACACCGGCTGGCCGCGGGTCTCGATCGAATCGCCGCCGAACGGGCTGTAGCCGGGCATGAAGGGGCCGTCGATCATGCTGCGGGCGAACTCGCCGTCGAACCATTCGCCCGGGCGGATGCCGATGCGGTCCACCGCCTGGAAATCCAGCGACAGCTCCAGCTTGTTGTCGAATTCGAATTCGTCGATGCGCTCCCAGCGGCCGTTGATGCGCACCTGCCAGAACAACTGGCGGATGCGGCCGCGGCGTCCGGCCCAGGTCTGGGCGAAATCGTACGGCGCTTCGCGATTGCTGAAACCCAGGGTGACGCCGGCCGGGCCTTGCCCGGCTTCGACCTTGGCCACCCAGTCGGCCGCGTTCTGATCGATCTGCCAGTCCGGCACCTTGGGCAGACGGATCAGGTTGAGGTCGGCGTAGCGCACGTGGAAGTCTTCGTTGCCGCAGCGGCGCTGGGCGTCGCCGAGTTCGGGCTGTTCGCACTGGGCGATCAGGTTGCTGTAGTGCGCCTGCGCCTGATTCATCGTCACCTGCGCGGCGACGATGCGGTTCTGGTAGCTGCGCCCGCGCGGGCTGCCCAGCCATTCGCTGAAGCTCGGCGGATGGTCTTCGACCTGGTTGGCGTAGGCCGAGGCGGCCGACGTGGTGGCCAGGGTGTAGTGATTGGTTGCCACCACCAGCGCGTCGTCGGCGTCGTGCAGGTGCTGGCGCAGGCTGCGGTATTCGGTCTGCGCCGGGATCACGTTGAGGAACTGCTGATAGGCCTGGTGCACGGTGTCGCCGCTGGAGACATAGGCGCCGATCGCGCTCCACTGCGGCGCGGTCGCGCAGAAGTCGTACTGGGCGGCGGGGATGAAGCCGGCCTGGGCGCGGCTCCAGTCCCACTGGGTCGAGGGGTAGGTCAGCTGGAAGTCGTCCGGCGACAGGCCGATCGAATCGATCAGCGCGCGGTACAGCAGCCCCCAGGGCTTGTCGTCGAAGTCGCTGTTGGCGGCGATGATGCCAGCGTCCAGGCGCGCCAGTTCCAGCAACCGCCGGTCCTGGGCGCCGTGGCGGAATTGCGAGAGCGCGCCGACGTCGTCCTGGGAATTCAGCGTGTCGTCGCTGCCGGTGAAGGGAAATTCGGACTCGGACATGGCCTGGCTCCTGCATCGCCGCGAAGCGGCGTTGCGTGCCGGGTACCGCGCGCCCTGGGCGCTTCGGCTCCGGACGCGGCACGCGGCGATCCGGGTGGAGCGCAGGGTGGGTGCGCGATCCCCAGATCGCCTTACGGCAACCTTACGGAGTTCGATCGCCTTTCGATTCAACGGCTTGGAGCAATCCGGGTGCGCTTTCGTCAGGTTCGGACAGGCGCGATCGGGCGCTTTCGCGACGCCCCGCGCAGTTTCGTGGTGAGCCTGAGCAGGGCGAAAGTGAGGCTGAGTGAAGCGGCCGGCGCGCGGCCCGGCCTGCCGGCCCACCGTAAGGTTGCGGTAAGGCGCCGCCATGACCAGGGCGGCGAGGGTGTACGGGCGGCCCATGCCGTGGTGCGCAAGCCGACCGGAATCGCCGGGGCCCGCGCCTTACCCAACCGGAGAAACCCATGAACGCCACGCTCGCGAAGTGCATGCTGTCCGCCGTAATCAGTCTCGCCGCACTGCCCGCGATGGCGGGCGACCCGCCGCAGTGCGTCTCCAAGCTGCCCAAGAGCGTGCAGAAGATGGTGGCCTCGTTCAACGACTGCGCCCGCGCCGACAACCCGACCACGGCTTGCGAAAAGGTCGAACTCAACGCCCGCGGTTACGACAACGCCCAGGGCCTGCTGCCCAAGCTCGGCGCGCTGGGGCCGAAGTACTGGCGCGCCGCGCCGCGTCTGCTCGGCTCGCCGCAGGGACTGGTGTATCTGGTCCAGGAAGGTTCCCAGGGCAAGCCGATCACCCAGCGCTATTACACCGCCGACCAGTTCGCGAGCTTCTGCCGCATCAGGTAAGCCGCGCCCGCGCAGTGCGCTGGAGTCGGGTCGGCCTTGCGCCGGCCCGATCTCGTATTCGGTGCCTGGCCGGTCGCCATGACCGCGCGTTTTCACGCCGCCGCCGCCCGCGCGTTCTGCAAGACGCTGCACCCCTCATTCAAGGAGTTTCGCCATGAACGCCCATTACCGCTATGCGGCCGTCTTGTGCCTGGGCCTGCTCGCCGCGCCCGCGACGGCCAAACCGCCGGTCTGCAAGGTACTGCCGCCGGACATCAAGGAAGCGATGCGCAACATGTCGTTCTGCATGACCGTGGCCGACCCGGTGGCCGAATGCGGCCGTACGGGCATGGACGTGCAGGTATTCGGTAACGACGAAGGCAAACTGCCCAACCCGAGCCGCGGCCAGGAGTACTGGGAAGGCAAGATCCGCCACGACGGCGCGGCCGGGACGCGCCGGTTGGTGTATCTGATGACGATGGGGGCGCGCAAGAACATCGTCGAGAGGCGTTACTACACGCCGGATCATTACGCGACGTTCTGCCAGATCAACTGAGCCGGAGGATCCGGCCGTATCGCGCGTAGGGCTACATCTGTGGGAGGGGCTTCAGCCCCGACGCTTTTCGATCAAAGGCATCGGGGCTGAAGCCCCTCCTACAAAAGACTTCGCTGCTTCCGCAAAATCTTGCGATTCCCGATTCCCGATTCCCGATTCCCAGCCCCAAACGCAGGCGGCTGCGCGCCGCCTGCGCGCGGAACTCAAGCGCGCTTCTTGCGCCCGGGGATGACCTGCGGATCGTTGCCGACCTGCGGATCGCAGGAGATCAGGTCCACATCGTTGTAGGCGCTCAGCGAGTCGCGCACCAGCACGGTGAAGAAAATCAGCGTGGACACCGAGTTCTGGTTGCGCATGCGCACGCGGCGGCCATCGTCGAGAATCTCCGGCGCGCCGATCTGCTTGTAGGCATCGGAGTTGAGCACGTTGACGATCTGGAAACGCGAGGACACTTCCTCCTCGAATACGTATTCGAGCGTGATCGGGGTGCTGGTCTGCACTGTCACCACGTCCGGCGAAAAGCTGTAGAAATAATGGCCCTTGCCGGCGTTGCCGCCGAAGCCGACGTGAGCCAGCGTCAGCTGGATGCTCAGCACCGGCACGTCTTCGCCCTTGCCTTTGCCTTTCTTGGTCTTGCCTTGCTTGCTGCCCTTGTCGGGAGCGGCGTCTTTCTTGCTGGCCATGTTGAGTTCCTGTCGTTCAGGGGTGCTGCGGATCGGCTTCGTAGTAGGCAACGAAGCCGGGATTTCGGTAGCCGATGCGTTGCAGCCAGGCGATCTGGCGCGCGGCGCGGTCGCGCGCGCCCAGGCGTATCTGCGCGCGCGCCCAGGCGTCGAGCACGACGCGGCTGCGGCTGTCGGCTGCGGCATCGGCCAACAATTGATCGACCCGGCGCCAGTCCTGGCGCGCGCGGGCGGTGTCGCCGGCGGCGGCGTAAAACTCGCCGCGCCAAGCCAGCGCGCGGCCGAGGCCGGCGCGATTGGGCAAGTCGTCCGGCGCGGCGCGATGCAGCTTTTCCAGATCCGCTACCACGGTGTCGGCTTGCGCGGAGGTGGTCAGCGGATCGGCCTGCGCCAGATGCAGGCGCACGTTGGCGTCGAGCAGCCGCCATTCCGGCGGCGGATCGGTCTCGCGCATGATCGGCGCGAGCGTGCGTTGGGCCGCGCGCAGCCGTTCCACGGCGCGTTCGCGCGCGCCGGAGAGCGAAGCGACCAGACCGGCGTGGGAATAGGCGTGGCCGAGATTGCGCCGCCACACTTTATTGTCCGGCTGCTGCTCGACCAGGGCATCGAGCAAGGTCACCGCTTCGTCGATCTCGGTCTGCGCCTCATCGAGCCGTCCGCGATCCAGCGCCAGCACCGAACTGCGCAGCAGCGATGTAGCCAGCTTGCGCCGCCACTCGTCGGCGTCGGGTTCGCTGTCGATCAATTCGCGCAGCATCTGGGTTTGCGCGGCGTAACCTTGCGCCGCTTCGGTCAGCGCGCCGCTCATGTCCTGCGCGCTGCTTAGCCAGGACAGGCTGTCTACCAATTCGAAGCGCAGCGATTTGTCGCCGGGCTTTTTCGCCAGCAGTTGCCGCTTGATCGCGACGGAGCGGTCGAACAACTCGCCGGCCTCGTCGCTGCGCTGGCCGCTGAAGGCCAGGGTGCCCAGGTTATTGAGCGCGTAGGACAACTCCAGTTGCCAGCGCGGGTCGTTCGGCGCGCGTTCGACCAGGCGCTCGGAGGCTTTCAGATACGCCTGCCAATGCGTGCGCGCGCCGTCGAATTTCTTTTGCTGATAGTCGTGATAGCCCAGCCAGTACGCGGTGGTGCCCGATTCGGCCAGCGCGTCCAGCGATTCGGGCGCGCCGGCCAGGGCCAGCGAGGAGGCTTCGTTAGCGCGTTCGAACGCCGCGCGCGCTTCGGCGAAACGCGCCTGATTCATCAACACCTCGCCGACGGTGCGCAGCGCGCGCGCATGGCTGACCAGTTCGCGCGGCTGCATGTCGGCTTCGGGCATGTACTCCAGATAGGCCAGGGCCTGGCTGCCGACGCTGTCGAGCAGTTTCAGATTGCCGATCGGGCGCAATTGCTCGGCCAGATCGCCGAGCATGAAGGCGACCAGTTGCTGCGCCTGATCGCGCCGTTGTTCGGCTTCGCGCCGCGCCTGCCAGGCCTGCAGGCCCAGGCCGATGGAGACCAGCGCCAGCAGGCACAGCGCGCCGATCGCGCCGACCCGCAGCCATTGCTTGCGCCGCTGCTGACGCTCGGAGGCGTGCAGGAACTTCAGGTCGTCGGCGTCCAGATCGTCGGGCAGGCGGCGCGCGGCTTCGCGCGCTTCGGCCAGCGGACGGCCGGGGTTGAGCAGGTGATCGGCGCGGCGGCCTTCGGTGACCCAGCGCCGCGCCGCGCGTTGCAGGCGTTCGCGCGCCTGCAGCAGATGGCGGTTCTCGCGCACCCATTCGCGCGCGCGCGGCCATTGCCGCAGCAAGGCTTCGTGCGCGACGCCGAAACCGGGCTCGCCGCCGCTGAGTTCGCCGACGAACAGGCGCGCGCGCACGAAGGCTTCCGCCAACTCGCGCGCGGCCGCGTCGTCCAGGCTCGACCACAGCACGCGCCGGCCGGTGACCGCGTCGCTGTCGGGGCGGATCACGATCAGGGCCGCGAGCACGCGCTCCACGCTGGCTTGCGCGGCGGCCGGCAATTCGGCGTAGACCTGTTCCGCGCGATGCGCCAGCGCGCCTTCCAGACCGCCCAGTTCGCGATAGGTGGACAGGCTCAGCACACCGTCGCTGCTCTGGCGTTCGTACAGCGCCTGCAGGGTGTGTTGCAGCAACGGCAGCGAATCGGGGTGTTCGGCGGCGGCGTCGCGCAGCACATCGTCCAGGCGGCTGGAGCCGTCCGGATCTTCCTCGAAACTCAGCCCGGCCAGCGCGGCCGGGGCGCGGATGATCTGGCCGATCTCGCCCAGGCGCGGCGTCAGCAGGTCGATGTGGCCGTCGCCGGCCTTGAGTTCGGCCAGCCCGGGCACGCCTTCGATCAGCGCCGGATAGAAATCGCTGCGGGTGATGGCGATCGTCGCCACCCGCGTGGACGCGCACAGCGCGGTCAAGGCCACGCCCAGGTCGCGGCGGTCGGCGTCGGTGATGCCGGGCGCGGCGACCGCGGCTTCGGCGTGATCGACCACCAGCGACAAATGCGCGCGTTCGGCCAAGGGCGCGGTGTGGCGCGCGAACGCGTCGTCGATGCGCGCATGCAGCGCGGCCGGGGATTCGCGCAGTTGCCGGGTCAGCCATTCGCACTCGCCGGGCAGGAACACCGGCCGCCCGTCCAGCGACCAGTCGCACAGCGATTGCGCCAGCCGCGTCAGCAGATCGCCGCCGCGGCACGCGCCCAGATCGAAGTAGGCGCTGGCCAGCGCGTGCAGGCCGTCGAAGCCGCCGTCCTGGCGCAGCAGCGGCATCACCCCGGCGCGCAGCAGCGAGGTCTTGCCGCAGCCGCTGGCGCCGGAGACCAGGACGAACCGGCGCTGGCTGTCCATCTGTTCGCGCAAGGTCGCCAGCAATTCCGCGGTGGCGCGGCTGCGGCCGAAGAACACGCCGGCATGGGCTTCGTCGAACGAACGCAGGCCGACGTAGGGGCTGCCCTGGGTCCACGCCGCCGCGCGCGGCAGGCCACTGCGGTAGTCGTCGGGAAAACTCACCCGCGAGACCAGCCGGTAGCCGCGCTTGCGGATGGTTTCGATGTAGTCCGGCTCGCGGCTGCTGTCGCCCAGACGGCGGCGCAACTGGGCGATGGTCTTGTGGACCGGGTTGTCGCCGTAGAAAGTGCCGCGCCAGATTTCGATCAGCAGTTGTTCGGCGCTGATCACTTCGCCGGCGCGTTCGGCCAGGGCGATCAGCACTTCCATCATCCGCGGTTCCAGCGCGGTGACCACGCCGTCGCGCACGATCGCCAGGCGGTCGGGTTGGACCAGCAGCGCGCCGATGCGGAACTGCGACACCGCGGCCAGGTTCTTGATCCGATCGATGCGTTGGGGCATCGCAGCGTTCGCTCGCGTGTGCTTGTCAGCCGTCGGGGCCGGTGACGCATGAAGCCTCATGCGCGCCCCGCATCTGCGACGTCCGGCGACGGTAAGCACCGTGCGGCGTGACAGGCGAGAGGCCGCCATCGTCGTTGCGCCCCATCGCAACGTCAGGCGGGGTGTATTGCCTCACTAAAACTAACAAACCTTGCGCGTTTCGTCTGTAACGAGAGCGCCAAATCGGTGCCGATCGGCAGTATGCGCACGCAGCGGCTCATCGGTGTCCGGTGCCGGTCGCGTTTTACGTAACGCGCGCGGGCGCGTGCATCAATAATCGGGCCGGCAGCCGAGCGGGCCCGCGTGCGTGTCGGCGCGGGCAGCGGCTGGAGGCAGCGGCGCCGCGGTCGCGATGTTCGCGACCGGACGGCATCGCCGCCGCACGGGAATAAAAAAAGCCGGCCGGGGGCCACCCCCCGCGGCCGGCAGAGGCTTGCAGCCGAGGGGGATCAGCCGCAGCAATAGCAAACCAAAGGACGTCCGGGACCGCCGGGGCCGAGATCGCCGCCGAATTCGGCGCACTCGGTGCGGCAGGCGAAGGCGTCGCACGATTCCGATTGCGCCGGCGCGCTGCCGTTGCCGGCGACTACCTGGAAGGCGCCGAATCCCATCGCGGCCGTGAACAGCAGACTCGCCAGGACGACTCGTACACCACGATTACGCTTGATCATTGCTCAGCTCCTGTCGATGTCGCCGCGGTCCATGCCGAAAGCTCCGGCGGGCGCGGCGGTGGCGCCGGCCGGCATGATTGCCGATCCGGTCGGGCGGCGAGGCCGTGCCGTGGCCTCGCCTTACACCAGTAACGAACTCCTGAAGCCG
Organism: Lysobacter gummosus; assembly: GCF_001442805.1. NCBI lineage: Bacteria > Pseudomonadati > Pseudomonadota > Gammaproteobacteria > Lysobacterales > Lysobacteraceae > Lysobacter > Lysobacter gummosus. Next base: position 1,754,451 of record NZ_CP011131.1, read on the forward strand.
CCGACGGCGCCATCGCCAGACCGCGGCGAGAGCCCGTCGCGCTCGCGCCTAACGGGACGCGAGCGGTCGTTGCATTGTGGTCGCCGGCGCGGACCGTGGCTGTGCCACCGCCATCAGTTCGCGCAAGGTCTGCTTGTCGTTGATCTCGCCCACGTGCTGGTAACGCACGCGGCCGTCGCGGCCGATCACCAGCAGCGACGGCACCTTGCGCGCGCGGAACAGCGCGGAGGTGCGGCGGTCGTCGTGGGCGATCAGCGGGAAGTCGAGCCCGTGTTCGCGCGCGTAGGCGGCGGTCTGCGCGGGCGAGGCGAAGGCGACGCCGATCAGCTCGGTGCCGCTGGAGCCCGCGCGCAACTGCTCGGCCGCGCGCTTGAGCTGCGGCAGCGAGGCGCGGCAACGCGGGCAGGTGGTGGTGAAGAAGAACAGCACCTGGGTATCGGCGCGCGGCTGGCCGAGTTCGCGGGTCTGTCCGTCCAGCGAGGTCAGCGCGACCTTCGGCACGTACATGCCGACGTAGGGTTGGGTGACGCGATCGACCAGCCAGCGCTGGTCCGCGCGCATGCGTCCGACCTGCCAGCCCAGCGCGAGCACGAGCGCGGTGGCGAGCGCCAGCGCCGCCCACAGCAGGCGTGGACCGAGCCGGGAAAACGGGTTTTGGGTGTCGGGTGGCGACGACATGCCTGCGACCCTAACAGCGCTCGCGAGCGGCGAACTTGACGCGGCTCACAGTGGCGACGCGGACGCGCGCGAGCGGCGTTCGGCGCCGACGAAGCGGGCGCGGCGACCGCGCCGCTCGCGCCCGACTCGGGAATCCGGCGCTTTCCTGCGCGTGCGTACACAGCACCGCGCGACCCGGATCGCCGGGCCGCGCAGTGCCTCGTCATGACGATTGTCAGGCGCGGCCGGTGTTCGCCGTTCGCCGCGCCCGCGACTGCGCCGAGGTCAGCCCGCGCATTCGCGCGTCGTTGGCAACGCGAGCGCCGGCTTCTGCCGCAGCGCCTGCGCCGTCGCCACACCCAGCAGGGTGAGGCCGCCGCCGATCCAGTGATAAGTCTGCAAGGGCTCGCCGAGCAGCAGCACCGCGAACACGGCGGTGAACACCGGGGTGAGGTTCATCAGCACCGCGGTCTTGTCCGCGCCCAGCCGCAGCAGGCCGTGCATCCAGAACCACGGCGCCAGGGTCGAGGCGAACACGCCGGCGTACAGCACCAGCGGCAGGTTGTGCGCATTGAGCGCCACCGACGGCGCCAGCAGGAAACCCGGCAACAACAGCACCGTGCCGCAGACGATCTGCAGGTACAGCGATTCGCCGTTGGGAATCGGCAGCGCCCAGCGCTTGACCAGCACGCCGTACAGCGCATACGAGCACGCCGCCAGCAGCATCATCAACTCGCCGCGGCCCAGGCCTTGCTGCAGCAACCGCGCCGGATGGCCGCCGCTGAGCAGCCAGCTCAGGCCGGCGAAGGAAATCACCGCGCCGATCAGCATCCCCGGCGACGGCCGGGTCTTGAGCACGACCATGCCGATCAGCATCGTCATCGGCGGAATCGCCGCGACGATCAGGCCCATCGACATCGCGCTGACGCTGTGCGCGGCGAAATACGCCAGCGATTGATACATCACCATGCCCAGCGCCGACAGCACCAGCAGCTTGCGCCAGTACGGGCGCACCTGCGCGCGCAGCTTCCACACCCGCGGCAGCATGTACGGGGTCAGCACCAGCAGCGCGACCAGCCAGCGGTAGAACGAGATCGCGGCCGGTTCGATGGCGCCGGCCGACAGCTTGCTGACGATCGTGTTTCCGGCCCAGATCAGCGTGGCCAGGATCGGCAGTAACAGATGCATTGCGGGATTCCTTCGTACAACCGGTACAACGGTGGGGCGGCCTATTCTAGAATGTCGGGTAATCGGCAGATGCCGATAACCCGACACGCCGTAGCGAAGCCCGGACAAGATGCGCCGCAGCCGCCAATTCCATTACCCCTACCGCTCGTTGCCGGGCCCCTTGCTGCTGCGCTACGAGGCGCTGGCGGTGGATACCGAAAGCGCGCTGCACCAGCATCCCTGGGGCCAGCTGGCGTTCGTGGAATCGGGCAGCATGGCCTTCGTGGTCGAAGGCCAGCCGTTCTTCGCGCCGCCCGGTTACGCGGTGTGGATTCCGCCGCGCATGGATCACACATCGCACAACCGCCGCGAGGTGAAGTGCCGGCTGATCAATATCGCCGAGCGCTACACGCCGAGCCTGCCCAGGGCGCCGGGCATCGTGCGTCTGCATCCGTTGTTCATCGCCGGGGTCGAGGACCTGTTCGATCGCGGCGTGGAGATCCCCGACACCCCGGCCGACCGGCGCCTGGCGCGGGTGTTGATCGACAAGCTGCTGGCCACGCCGATGCTGCAGCGGTTCGTGCCGCAGAGCGAGGACCGCTTGCTCGGGCCGATCCTGGACGCCTTGCAGCATGCGCCCGGCGACAACAGCACGCTGGAGGAATGGGCGCGGCGGGTGCATACCACCGAACGCACCTTGAGCCGGCGTTGTCGCGACGAGCTGGGCATGTCTTTCAGTCAGTGGCGGCAGCGCTTGCGCTTTCAGCAATCGATCCCGCTGCTGGAGCAGGGCCGCAGCGTGCAGCAGGTTGCGGCGCAGATGGGCTATGCCAGCGCATCTGCGTTCATCGCGATGTTTCAGCAGTTCAGCGGGACTACGCCGCAGAAGTTTCGGAAATAGAGCGACGCTCGTGCTGTCCTTCCTCTAACAGCGCCCTCGCTGTTCCTCTGACAGTGTTCTTGCTGTTCCCCCCTTTGAAAAAGGGGGGCAGGGGGGATTCGCTTTTGTCTTTGCCTTTAGCAACAACAGCAACAGCAAATCCCCCTGCCCCCCTTTTTCAAAGGGGGGAACAGCAAAGGCGGGGGGGCGATGCGGGGTGTGCGGCTGCGCGCGGGAGACGCCGACCTCACTCCACTTCGGCCGCCACGCGCTTGCGCACATCCTCCAACATCGCATCCAACGCCTTGCGGTCATAAACCTTGCCGCGCAATACGAAGGTATCGATCTTGCGAGTCGCGCCGATATCGCGCAGCGGATCGGCATCGAGCAGAACGATATCGGCGGCCTTGCCCGCTGCGAGCGAGCCGTGCAGCTTGTCCTGCCCCATAAAGCGCGCGCCGTTGATGGTCGCCGCGCGCAAGGTCTGCAGCGGCGTCAGGCCGCTTTCGACGAAGCGCTGCATCTCATCGTGCAGGCCCACGCCGGGGTAATTGAAGGAATTGAGGAACCCCGCGTCGGTGCCGGCCAGAAGGTTCACCCCCGACTGCTGCAGCAGCGGCAGGATAGCGGCGTCGCGCTCGTAGCGCGCATGCCGGCGTTCGATCGCCGCCGCGTCGTCCTTGGCCGCGCGTTCCACCCGCCAGGCGTAGGTCGCGCGCAGGCCCGGGCCGATGTACTTGAGGTAGTCGTCGCCGCGGTGATCGTCGCGATCCAGATAGGTGGTTACGAAGCTGCCGTTGAGCGTCGGGGTGACCGCGGTGCCGCGCCGCGCCAGGCGCCGGTACGCCGCGCGCGCGGTCTTTTCGTCGAAGCTCGCCTGGATGCGGTTCCAGCCCTCCTTGGCGTCGATCTCGCCGCGCCGGACCATCGCGCCGATGTCGGCCTCCTGGGTCGAGCCGGCCTTGTACGCGTAGTCGATGTGCTCGATCGAACTCAGGCCCGCCGCGCTGACTTCGTCGATGGTCAGCGAGAACGGCACGTGCGCGGACACGCGCAAGCCGCGCGCATGCGCCTGCTTGAGCGCGTCCATGAACAATTCCGGCGAAAGGGTGTTGTCGGTGATCTTGACGAAATCGACCTTCCAGCCCTGCAACCGGTCCAGCGCCGCGGAGATCTCTTCGTGGCTGCCGACTTCGATGTCGCCCGGCCAGATCGATTTGTAGCCTTCAAGCTTCGGGCCCGAGGTGAAAATCGTCGGGCCCTGCAGCGACCCGGCCGCGACCGCGTCGCGCCATTCGAACACGCTCGGGCTCAGGTCGCCGGCCGCGTCGCGCACCGCGGCGATGCCGTGGGCCACGTACAGCGGCAACAGATTCTTGTTTTCCTCGATCAGCTTGTCGCCGCCGCCGAAATGCACGTGCATGTCCCACAGGCCCGGGATCGCGTACTTGCCTTGCGCATCGATGCTGCGCGCGGCGTCGAAACCCGCGGCCTTGGCGTCGGCTTCGATCGCGACGATGCGGTCGCCGCGCACGGCGATCAACCGGTCCGCACGCAGCTTGCCGGCGACGACGTCGATCACCGCGGCGTGGCGGATCAGCAGATCCACCGGCTCGGCGGCACTGGCGGCGGCGGACGCGCACAACAACAGCAGCGCGGCGGACACACGGGATTGAGTGGGCATGCGGACTCCTGACAGGGCCGGTGGACGGAAAGCGGAAACGGCCGGCCCATTCTGCCGCAGCGCGGCCGCGCGCCGGGTCGGCGACCGCCAACCCGGTCTTATTCCGCCAGACCCGGTCATGTCCATAATGGCGGCCGTGCCGCGACGATGCGGCCGGGCCGTGTTCCGTCCAATCAGACCCGCGCCGGCATTGCGGCGCCATGCCCACGGGAGGGGCTGGATGAGGAAAGTCAAACGCATCGCGACGCCGCGTTCGCTCAGGCGCCGGGAGTTGCTGGACTGGGCGCACGAGATGACCGGCTTCTATGCGCGGCCGGCGAAAGTGCGGGCGGGGATGAGGCCGCCGTTCGAGCGCTACGACAAGTTGTTTCTCGGCGAGGATGTGGTCGCGGCGCTGGGCCTGCAGTTCAGCGACAAGTGCGCGTATTGCGAAATCCTGCTCGAGCCGGGGCAGGCATTGATCGATCCGTTCCGACCGACCATGTCGGCGTCGGACCCCGCCACCGGCGAGCAAAGCGCCGATCACTACGCATGGCTGGCGTACGAGTGGCGCAATCTGGTCTTGGCGTGCCGCGAATGCGTTTCGGCCAAGCGCAATCATTTCCCCTTGCGTTCGCCGCGCGCCCGGCCGATGACGGCGTGGCGGGAAACCGTCGCGCTCGAAAAAAACCTGTTGATCGATCCCTGCCGGGATGAACCTGGCCGCCACCTGCATTTCCTGGGCAACGGCCGGCTGGCTTCGAAGGACGACAAGGGCGCGGCGACGATCGAGCTGCTCGGCTTGAATCGCGACTCTTTGGTCGAGGCGCGACGGCAAAGGATAGATCATGCGCTGAACTGGGTTTCTTCCCAGCTTTATCATGAAGTTCTGGAAGATTTTCCCGATGGCAGCGCGCCGCATTGGGGCGCCGCGCTGTCGGCCCTGGATTCGGTGTTCTCCGCGACGATGCGGCGGATAGGTAGGCGACCGGGGGCGGGGCCGCGCTCGGTCGATCATCTCGGTCAATTGTTGGGACACGCCGAGGCGTGGAACGCCGCGGTCGCGGAGTATCTGAGCGATGTCATGGATGCGAACCGCCCGAGTCCGCCCCTGCCTACCGCTCCAGCTGGAAGACCGAGCAGCTGGTGGCCGCCGGCACCGGTCTACGTCGAATCGATCGTGGTGAACGACTTCAAGGCCATCGACGATCTGCGCCTGGAATTCCCGTCGCTGGGATCGGCTCGGGGCGAGGCCGCCAGCGTGATGCTCCTGGGCGAAAACGCCGCAGGTAAAAGCAGCGTGATGCAGGCGCTGGCGTTGGCGCTGATGGATGAGTATCAGCGCAAGGCCAGCCGCGCGCAGGGCATCGAGTTTCTTCCGCGCGATCGCGAGAACTGGGGCGTGTTGCCGGTGTTGCCCCGGGTCGAGGTGATCCTGTCTTCCGGCGAACGGCGCTGCGTTCATGTCGATGCGCTCGGGCGCTATCGCGACGAAATTAATGGTCGCGTGCCGATGGTGCTGGGTTACGGCGCCCGCCGCTTCTTCAAGGCGCATCAGGCCAAGACCGCCGGCCCGGCGCGCAGCTTGTTCGACCCTTTCGCTGTGCTGGAAGACCCGTCCGGATGGCTCAGGGAAAGCACCGCGGTGTACTTCGAGCCGGTCGCCCGCGCCATGCGCGAGATCCTCGCCCTGCACGGCGACGACCGCGTGTTCCGGGCCGACGACGGCCATGTGATGGTTCAGGCCCACGGCCGGGTCACGCCGGTGGAGCGCATGAGCGACGGTTACCGCGCCTTGTTCGCGATGGCGGTGGACATCATGCGGCGCATGGTCGAGGTCTGGGGCAACCTTGAGTACGCGCAGGGCATCGTCTTGATCGACGAGATCGACGTGCACCTGCACCCGCGCTGGAAGATCGAAGTGATCTCGGCGCTGCGCCGGGCGATGCCGAAGGTGCAATTCGTGGTCACCGCTCACGACGCCCTATGCCTGCGCGGCATGCGCGACGGCGAGGTACACGTCCTGTACCGCGACGAACACGACCGCATCCGCCTGCGCGAGGATCTGCCCAACATCGAGCTGATGCGCACCGATCAGTTGCTGACCTCGGACTTGTTCGGCCTGCTCAGCACCGCCCGGCCCGAGGTCGATGCGCATCTGCATCGTTACGCCTATCTGCTCGGCAAGCCGGAACTCGACGCCGGCGAACAGCGCGAGCGCGAGTTGCTGGCCGGGCATGTGTCGGCGTTGCCGCTGGGTGACACGCCGACAGAGCAACTGATCGGCGAGGCCACCGAGCGCTATCTGCGCGGGCGCCGCAGCAAACCCGTCGCCGAACGCGCCAGCATGCGCGAGGACGCATTGCGCGAAATCGTCGCCTTGCTCGAAGCCGGCGCGGAGCGGGAGGCATGAGATACGTCGATCGCGGCCGCATCGCGCCGCCGGCCTCGTTGAGCGATCCCGACGGCGCCGGCGCGCGCGAACGCGCCAATGCCGAGGCTCACTACCGCGATCCGCGGGCCGGTGCGTACAAGTTCAAGGCCTACAAGGGCGATGACGTCAAGCTGGCGTTGCGGACCTTGTTCGACGGCAAATGCGCGTACTGCGAGTCGCGCCACGAATCGACGTCGCCGGCCGACATCGAGCACTACCGGCCCAAGGCGGGCGTGGTCGGCGAGGCCGGTCATCGCGGTTATTGGTGGCTGGCGGCCGACTGGACCAATCTGCTGCGCAGCTGCATCAGCTGCAATCGCGTGGAAGGCCACCGGATCGCGGCGGTCGGCATGAGCGCCGCGCAGATCGCCGCGCAGGCCACGCGCAACGCCGGCAAGGGCAATCTGTTTCCGATCGCCGCCGCGCGCGCGTTCCAGCCCGGCGACGACTGCGACGGCGAAGATCCGTTGCTGATCGATCCGACCCGGCGCGATCCGGCCGCGCATTTGCGCTGGCACGTGGCCGAGGATTTGTCGCTGTTGGCGCCGCGCTTCGACGATAGCGGCGCGGATGCCTACGGCGAGCGTACTGTCGAGATCATGGCCTTGAACCGGCAAGCGCTGGTGGAAGCGCGCAGCCGGCATCTGCAGCGGCTCAACGAGTCGCTGCTGGACTTGGAAGAAGCGCTGGACGAAGCGGCGCAGGCCGATCCGGCCGACATCGCCGGACCGCTGCGGCGCGCGGCCAGGAAGCTGGCGAGTCTGCATGCCGCGACCGCGCCGGATCAGGAATTTTCCGCGATGGCGCGAGCGTTCGTCGAGGATGCGCAGCAGCGGTTGCTTGCGCGGTATCGCGAGTTGATCGGGGCGATCGGCGCCGCGGTGTAGGCCGCGGGTCCGCACCCCGGGCCTCTGCCGCGCCCCGAAGGAAGTCGCCTTGGGTGGCAAGCGGGAGAGGGAGCATGAGGCGGACAAAGAAAAACCGGCCGAAGCCGGTTTTTCTTTGTCGTAAGCGGCCGCGAACTTCGCGCCCGCTCGGCAAGGCTCAGCCCTGCACAGGCTTACCCGGCTTGGCATCGGCCTTCGCAGGCTTGGCCGGCGAAACCGGCGCCGCAGCGCCCGCCGCCGAAGCCTGCCAGCCGCAGCTCTTGCCTTCGTTCTGCTGCTTGAGCCAGGTCTGCAGCGGCGCGAAGTATTCCAGCACCGCCGAGGCGTCCATCTTCTCGCCGCCGGTGAGTTCCTTCATGGTCTGCTGCCACGGCTGGCTCGCGCCCTTGCTCAGCATCGCCTCGAACTTCGCGCCCGCGGCCTTGTTGCCGTAGAAGCTGCATTCGTACAGCGGGCCCTTGTAGCCGGCCGCGTCGCACAGCGACTTGTAGAACTGGAACTGCAGGATATGCGAGAGGAAGTAACGCGTGTACGGCGTATTGCCCGGCACGTGGTACTTGGCGCCGGCGTCGAAGAACTCTTCGCCGCGCGCCTCGACCGGCGCCACGCCCTGGTACTTGGCCTTCAGCTCCCACCACGCCTTGTTGTAGCCATCGGGCTTGATCGAACCGTCGAACACGCCCCAGCGCCAGCGATCGATCATCAGGCCGAACGGCAGGAACGAGACCTTGGCCAGCGCCATGCGCATCTGCGCGTTGATCAGCGCCTCGTTGCTCTGCTGCTGGCTGCCGACCATGCCGATCGAGGACAGGTACTTGGGCGTCATCGCCAGCACGATGGTGTCGCCGATGGCTTCGTGGAAGCCGTCGTGCGCGCCGGTCTGGAACAACGGCGGCTGCTTGTTGTAAGCCAGGTAGTAATAGACGTGGCCGAGCTCGTGATAGATCGTGGTGAAGTCTTCTTCGTTCGGCTTGATGCACATCTTCGTGCGCACGTCGCCGCCCATGTTCATGTCCCAGGCGCTGGCGTGGCAGACCACGTCGCGATCGCGCGGCTTGATGAACTGGGTCTTGTTCCAATAGCTGTCGGGCAGCTTGGGCATGCCGAGCGAAACGTAGAAGTCCTGCGCGCGTTCGGTCATGCGCTTGGCGTTGGCCAGGTTGGCATCGACCTCGGCCTGCGCCTGCTCCAGCGGGCCGCGATCGCCGCCGGCCTTGGCTTCCTGCGCGTCGAGGATCTGCTGGTACTGGCGCGCCAGCGCGCCGTTGATGTCGAGGCTGCCGGCCTGCTGATCGCTGTACGGCGCCAGCACGTCCCACAAATTGCCCCAGTCCTGCTGCCACATGTTGCCGAGCAGATGCGCCGGCAGCATGCCGCCGCTGGCCTGGCCCTTGTCGGTGCCGTACTTGGATTCAAGGCGCGAGCGGGTGTAGCAGTGCAGTTGCTCGTACAGCGGCTTGACCTGGCCCCACAGGCGATCGGTTTCCGCCGCCAGTTCTACCGGGCTCATGTCGTAGCCCGAACGCCACAATTCGCCGGTGTCGGCGTAGCCGAGATTCTTCGCGCCTTCGTTGACCAGTTCGACGAAGCGCGTGTAGTCCTTGCGCATCGGCTTGGAAATGGTGTGCCAGCCCTTCCAGGCGTCGAGCTGGGCGTCGTAGTCGCGGCTGTTGCGCAGCACGTCTTCAAGGTCGCCGAGCTGGCGGCAGTCGGTGTCGCCAGGGCCGCTGCAGTAGCTGCCCGAGCCGTACATGCCTTCCATGCGCGTGGCGATCTGGGTGAGTTCGGCGAGCCGCGCCGGATCTTTCGGCGCCGGCATCGCGGTGCCGATCTTCAGCAACTGGATCGAACGCGCGGTGGCCGGCGACATCTGCTGGCCTTCGAATTTCTTCGACTGCTCGATCCAGCTGTTGAGCTGGGTCAGATAGCGTTCGTTGGCCTTGGCCGACAGCAACTGGCTGTCGTCGTTGATGTACGTCGACGACAGCCACTGCGCGGCGGTCATCTCCGGATACATCTTCTTGTACTCGTCGTTGACGCGAGCGATGAACTGATCCGCGGTTTCGCCCGCGGGCGCGACGGCCGGGGCGGTGGTGCTCGAGGAGGGGACGGGTTCCTTCTTGCAGCCGGCCACGCCGATCACGGCCGCAGCGACGCCGAGCGCCAACAAGGCGCGGACATATTTCATGTGTGCTCTCTCCGGAATAGTGCTGCGCTTTGCGCGCGAGCCAGAAGGCTAGAGGCCGCTCGGGTCCCGCGCAAGCTGCAGTGCGACGGCGGGGCCGACCGGCTGCCGCGGCCGGAGGCGGCTTGTGAGCTTTTGCGCACATCCGGCACAAAGCCCAGACTGAAAACGGTTACCGGATTTCCGCCGCGAGGGCCGATTTGACCTATTCAGGTGTTTTCAACGCGCGGAACTGCAATCGTTGTCGCGATCTAATGTAAATATTTGGTTACGTGTAAACGGTTAGATTGTTAATTTTTCCGTATTCACATGGCTTGCACGCAACGCAGACAGATATCGTGCCCGGTTCGTTCAGGCGGTGGAACAGCGAGGGGCGACGGCTCCTCGACCCCTGTCACAAAAACCGATTTGATTTGTGACGCCAAAACGGAAAAAGTGACGTCTAAGGGCAGCCGTTCATCGGTTGCCCGCCGGAAGCGGGGCAGGCTTCCAGCACCCGTCTTGGCTGCAATGGATAAGGCATGAAATCTACGACGCGGACCGCGAGCGGCAAATTGCACACGGCCACCTTGACGACATTGCCACTGCGCGGCCGGGACGGCGGCGCATATCTGTTCACCGCCGACCTGAGCTGGGCGCGCGAGCACGCGCCGGCCCGTTCTCACGGCCGCCTGAGCGGCATCCATCTGGCCCGCATCGTCATGTTCGCGCTGCTGGCGCTGGCCGCGGTCGGCGTGGTGATGATGAACGGCCCGGCCGACGCCGGCCCCAACCTCACCGGCGCGCGCGCGCTGCCCGATCCGGTCAACGAGGCCGAAGTCGAAGTCGATCGTGCTGTCCCGGTGCCCGTCGCGGCGCCGCGGGCGGCGTATGCCGTTGAAGACACGCAACGCAGGCCGGCCGCGCGCTGAGGCGCGCGCCGCCAGGAACTCGGTGGGGGTAGGCGCCTGGATGGCGCATCAGGGGAAGGGAAGCAACAGCAGTGCCAGTCGGAACCGGTTATGGGGATAGCCGGAACCGCAGAGTTTGAATGGCGTCGGCGCCAGGGAAGGCGTCGGTGACCGCTCTGCCAACCCTTTGCGTCGCAGCCCTGCCAGGCCTCAACAACCCTTCTCAGCCGCAAGCGCATTCCAGTCGTATCGCGATGATCGCGAGTGCGACGAACGCGCCGACCGAGGTCAGATGCACCGCCCATTCGCGGCGGTTGTAGCTCACAAGCTCCAGCGGATTGCGCGTCCAGAAGTTCCTGCGCTTACCGAGTCGTCGATGATTCATGCGCGAGGCACGGCAGGTGCCGGCGATGAGGATCGCCGTCGCCACGGCCATGACGATCAACGGCAGGCTGTCGATGAAAACCGGATGGTTGGCGGCGAGCGAACTGCCCATGTCTGCGAGTCCGAAGGAGCGTGGGACAACGTCAGTTCGATTGTCGGGTAGGCGCCGCGTGTGGCGTCAGGACCTGTGCTGAGTCGGTGGCTCAGCGAATCAGGCTGCGCTCGGGTAGCTTCACCAATCCATGCGCAGCCAGCCACTGCCACGAACTCTCCGCATCCTGTTCGACATAAGCCCGCGCCGATCCCAGGCGAAAGGTGTAGCCCCATTCGTCCATGTCGGCGAGGATGCGCTCGCTTCCGGCGCCCGGAATGGCGTCGCCCAGCAGCGACTGCAGCACGCACACCGCGTCTTCTTCCTCGATCGAATCGGTCGCGTCGGTATGCACCTGGGCGCGGCGCTCCGGCGGCAGCACGATCAGGTGGCAGGCCTCGTGCAGCAGCGAGTGCACGGGCGTGTCGCCGCGCGCGTAGACGGTGCTGCCGATCAGGCCGGCTTCGCATTCGCCCCAATAGCTGCCCGGGATCGGCTCGCCGTCGGCGACGCGCTCCAGGCGCAGGCCGTAGCGCGCGAGCAGGGCGGCGACGTCGTCGAAGGCAATGTCGGACAGGGTCAGCATGGTGCGGAAGGTTTCAGGGATGAGAGCGATGCTTGCGCGGATAGCGCGAACGGCGCCGACAGGGCGTGAGGCCTGGAACAGGACGTTGCGGCCGCTGCTGCGGCGCGTGGAGCGCATGCGGACGCGACGCCGCTTCATTGGCGCTGTCGCGGCGTGCGCCGCTGCGGTTACCGGCAGATACGCGACAACGGCGTTGGCCGGGAGGCCGGCCGCGCCGTTACGCCTGCGCCGGATTCGGTGTTTCCGGCAGCGCGACGGAAATGTCGAGCACCTTGTTGTCGCCTTCGCCGATCAGGTCGACCTTGACCGATTCGGCATCGACGTTGACGTACTTGCGGATCACTTCGAGCAGCTCGCGCTGCAGCATCGGCAGGTAGTCCGGGCCGCCGCCGCGTCCGGCGCGTTCGTGCGCGACGATGATGCGCAAACGCTCCTTGGCGACGGAAGCGGTGGGTTTCTTGGCCAGCAGGAAGTCGAACAGACCCATAAGCTCAGCCTCCGAACAGCTTGGTGAAGAAGCCCTTCTTTTCCACTTGTGTGAAGCGCATCGGGCGGGTGTCGCCAAGCAGGCGCGCGACGGCATCGTCGTAGGCCTGGGCGGCATCGGATTCGGTTTCCAGGATCACCGGCTCGCCCTTGTTGGAGGCGTTGAGCACGTCGCCGGATTCGGGGATCACGCCGATGGTCTTCAGGCCGAGAATTTCCTCGACGTCGCCGATGCTGAGCATCTCCTGGTCTTCCACGCGCTTGGGGCTGTAGCGGGTGAGCAGCAGGTGTTCCTTGACCTTCTCGCCGTTCTCGGCGCGGCGGGTCTTGGACGCGAGCAGGCCGAGGATGCGGTCGGAGTCGCGCACCGAGGAGACTTCCGGGTTCACCACCACGACCGCCTGGTCGGCGAAGTACATGGCCAGGAACGCGCCTTTTTCGATACCGGCCGGCGAATCGCAGACGATGTAGTCGAAGCCTTCCGCGGCCAGGTCTTCCAGCACCTTCTGCACGCCTTCCTTGGTCAGCGCGTCTTTGTCGCGCGTCTGCGAGGCGGCCAGGATGTGCAGGTTGTCGAAACGCTTGTCCTTGATCAGCGCCTGCTTGAGGTTGGCTTCGCCGTTGACGACGTTGACGAAGTCGTACACGACGCGGCGTTCGCAGCCCATGATCAGGTCGAGATTGCGCAGGCCGACGTCGAAGTCGATCACCGCTACTTTGTGGCCGCGCCGGGCGAGGCCGCAGGAAAGGCTGGCGCTGGTCGTGGTCTTGCCGACACCGCCCTTGCCCGAAGTGACAACAATGATCTCGGTCAAAATACTTTCCTCCGTTCGTGCGGCGTCAATCCAGCGCCGCAATCTTGATTTGTTCGTCTTCCAGCCAGATCTGCACGGCCTTGCCGCGCAATTCCTTCGGTATGTCTTCGAGCACTTTGTAATGGCCTGCAATCGCCACGAGTTCGGCATGGAACTCGCGGCAGAAGATTCGCGCCTTGGTGTTGCCTTGCGCGCCGGCCAGCGCGCGTCCGCGCAACGGGCCGTAGATGTGCACCGAGCCGTCGGCGATGACTTCCGCGCCGGCGCCGACCGTGGTCAGCACGGTCAGGTCGCGGTTGTCGGCGTAGATCTGCTGGCCGGAACGCACCGGGGTGGACTGGATCATGCCGACCGAGGAGGCCGCCGTAGTCGCCGCGGGGGCGGCCGCGCGCGCGGCGCGAGCCGGTTCGGCGGCGGGTGCGGGCGCTTCGCGCTTGGGCGCCGGCGCCGCCGGGGCGTCCGTGCCGGCGTCGCTGCGCTCGTAGGAGGCGCGGAACTTGGCCAGCAGGGGCAGGCCCAGCGCCTGCGCCAGGCGGTCGGTCTCGCTGGTGCCGTAGGCCAGCGCCACCGGCAGCACGCCGGCGGCGCGCAGGCCGTCGAGCAGCGCTTGCGCGGTCGCGGTGTCCGGGGTGTGGCTCAGGCCGCCGAAATCGATCACCACCGCGGCGCGGCCGAACATGTTCGGCGCGCGCTGCACGCGGCTGCGCATTTCTTCCGTGAGTCGTTCGACGTCGAGGGTGCGGATACGCAGGTTGGCGATGCCGACCTGACCGATCTTGAGTTCGCCGGCCTGTTCGTAATCCACGGCCACGCTCACGGGCAGGTTCCGGTGGGGCGCGGCGCGTCGGCCTGGACGCGGGCCACCGGCACGCGCGGGCGGGTCAGCCAGCTGGCCTCGGGCAGGGCGTCGCCGTAGGTGTCGCGCACCCAGGGGTAGCTGCACAGCGGTTTCATCAGCATGGCCGCGCGCACGCCGGCTTCCTGCATGACGTGCTGGCCGACTTCGCGGAAGCCGAAGCTGCCGTGGAACAGCAGGGCCGGGTCGTTGCCGCCTTCCAGGAACACCTCGCAGGCCAGCTGCGGGTAACGCAGCTCGGCATAGCTCTGGGCGTCGGCATAGAACGCGCGGCCGACACCGCCGCCGCGGCGGCGGCTGGCGACGACGATGCGGTCGATATAGAAAAAATCCGGGTAGCGCTCAAGAAACCAGCGGAAATTGCTGCTGTCGTGGTCGCTGCCGGCGCCCATGCCGATCAAGAAACCTGCCAGGGTCCCGTCGCGCTCGGCGACGCGGAAGTACTCGGCGGTATCGAAAAAATGACGCAGACGGGCCGCATCCAGCGGCAGGATCGCGGGTCCGGCGGCGTTGTTGAGGGCAAGGACGGAATCCAGCTCGTGCTCACGCACGTCGCGGACGACGATCGACATTCCACGCTCCAAGTATTCAAAAACCGGCACGCGTTCCGTGCCGGCGGCCCGATTATCGCACGGGCATCCCTTTGCCGCGAACGCCAAGTGCATGACTTCTGGACGGCTCCGCGGGAGGGCCCATACCGTTAGCATGCATTCATGCTGGCTCGCCTCACTCCTACTCAACTCATGCGGTTCGCCGGGCTGTTCACCTGGGGCATGGCGGGGTGCTGGCTGGTGATCATGTGGCTGGAGCCGGAGGCGGCGTCCTCCCTGCCCGGCGGCAGCGAACACACCTTTTTCCTGCTGATTCTGCGCTGGGTGGCGATCCACCTGGCCTTCGGCGCGGTCTACTGGTGGGCCAGCCGCGGCCTGGGCCAGCGCCGGCCGGGACCGGCCGACCACGCCCTGCTGCTGGTCCTGACCGCCTGCGCGATCGGGGTCGGCTACTACTCCAACAGCGGCATCGGCAGCATTCTGCTGATGGTGGTGGCCGGGCTGCTGCCGTGGCTGCTGCCGCTGCGGATCGGGGTGGCGTGGCTGATTCTGAGTAATCTGTCGATCATTCCGGTGTTCGTGATCGCCATCGGCCAGCCGCTGATGGTCGCCATCGTCCAGTCGGTGGCCTATGCCGGCTTCTCCAGCCTGGTGTTCGTCAGCTCCCTGGTGGCCATGCAGCAGGCCCAGGCGCGCGAGGACCAGCGCCGGCTCAACGCCGAGCTGCGCGCGACCCGCGCGCTGCTGGCCGAAAGCGCCCGCATCAACGAGCGCACGCGCATTTCGCGCGAACTGCACGATCTGCTGGGCCACCACCTGACCGCGCTGAGCCTGAACCTGGAAGTCGCCGGCCATCTGTCCGAGGGCCGGGTCAAGGAGCACGTGCAGCAAGCGCATACTCTGGCCAGGCTGCTGCTCACCGACGTGCGCGAGGCGGTCAGCCAATTGCGCGAGAACGGCGCCATCGACCTGTCGCTGGCGCTGCGCCCGCTGGCCGAAAACGTACCGGCGCTGGACATCCGCATGGACATCGAAACGCCCCTGACCCTGGACGATCCCGAGCGCGCCCACGTGCTGCTGCGCTGCACCCAGGAGATCGTCACCAACACCGTGCGCCATGCCGGCGCGCAGCACCTGTGGATCGATGTGCGCCGCAGCGGCGAACAGATCCTCATGAGCGCGCGCGACGACGGCCGCGGCGCCGATCACCTGATCGCCGGCAACGGCTTGCGCGGCATGCGCGAGCGGTTGCAGCAGTACGGCGGCCAATTGCGTATCGAAACCCGGGCCGAGGCCGGCTTCAGCCTGCATCTGACTCTGCCCGCCACCGCGGCCGCCATGGTCCGCGAAGGAGTTCTGACATGACGTCCACCCCCATCCGCGTGTTGCTTGTCGATGACCAGACCCTGGTCCGGCAAGGCGTGCGTTCGCTGCTCGCCCTGGCCGAAGGCATCGAGGTCGTGGCCGAGGCCGGCGACGGCCGCCAGGCGGTCGAGATCATCCCGACGATCCGCCCGGACGTGGTCCTGATGGACATGCGCATGCCGGCTATGTCCGGCCTGGAGGCCTTGCAGGCGCTGGCGCGCTCGGGCTACCTGCCGCCGACCATCATCCTGACCACCTTCGACGACGACCAGCTGGTCCTGGCCGGGCTCAAGGCCGGCGCCAAGGGCTATCTGCTCAAGGACGTGTCGCTGGAGCAACTGGTCGGCGCGATCCAGACCGTGGCCGACGGCGGTTCGCTGGTCCAGCCGGCGATGACCCAGCGCCTGCTCTCGGGCCTGGAGCACATGCGCAACGATTTCGTCAGCCTGGACCGCCCGGACCCGCTGACCGAGCGCGAGACCGAGATCCTGCGGCTGATGGCCGGCGGCTTCTCGAACAAGGAGATCGCCAATTCGCTGGGCGTGGCCGAGGGCACTATCAAGAACCACGTGTCCAACATCCTGTCCAAGTTGGGCGTGCGCGACCGCACCCGGGCGGTGCTGAAGGCGTTCGAGCTGCAGTTGGTCTGATCGAAGGATGTCCGGCCCGGCGCTGCGCGCCGGGCGTTCGAACGGGCCACGCGGCAGTGCCGCGTAGGCGGCCCGTTCTCACCCTGTCCAAGCTGGGCGTGCGCGACCGCACCCGGGCCGTGCTCAAGGCGTTGGAGCTGCAGTTGGTCTGAGCCGGGCACCCGCGATCCGGCGCGCCGCGCCGGATCGTCGCATCGCGCCGGCGGCCGACCGATCCGTCGCATTCGCGCGCGCCATTGGCCCGCGGCAGTTGTCCTGATTTGTGCATCGGCGCGTGCGTACGCTTGCGAATGCCGGCGCGAGCCGGCAAAAAGCCGTCAAGTTCAAAGCTTTTCGCGGCCAAACTGGGATCGCGGACGCTCCGATGATCTTTCTTGGCTGTGACGGCTGCCCCTGCCGGTATTTATCTTGCTACGATTGTGGGTCTGCGCCCCTGGCCCGACCTGGGCCCGGCCCTGGAGAACCTGAATGACCCGTCTGATCGAGATCCTGATTTCCCTGGCGATCGTCGCCGCGCTGTTCCTGATCGTCGGCATCGCGCTGCCGGCGAGCCGCCATCTGTCGCACTCGGTTGAGACCAACCGCAAGCTGACCATCGTGTTCGACACCTTGAACAGCATGCGTCGCTTCAAGGAATGGAACCCGCTCGCACGCCGCGATCCCGCCATGGAGATCAAGCTCGTCGGCAAGGAAGAGGGCGTGGGCGCCCGTCTTGAGTATTCGTCCAAGGAACGCGCGCTGGGCAACGGCAGCTGGGAAATCGTCAAGAGCGAACCGGGCAAGCTGGTCGGCTACAAGATCAGCAACCCCGAGCGCGGCGAGAACAAGCGCAGCGAGTTCACCCTCAAGCCCACCGGCAAGAACAATCGCAACGTCGAGATCACCCAGACCTACGACGTCGATTACGGCTGGAACCTGCTGGGCCGCTACTCGGGCCTGTATGTCAGCAGCAACATCGGCGAAGACATGAAGATGGGGCTGGCGCAGCTGAGCAACCTGCTCGCGACCGTGCCGAACTACGACTACTCCAAGCTGTCCGAGACCGACCCGGCCAACGCGCCCAAGGTCGTCGATCGCCCGGCCGAGAACATCCTCAGCGTGAACGCCGCGGTCGAGCGCAACAACGACAAGATCAAGGCCCAGATCCACTCCAACATGGAATGGATCAACAAGGTCATCGCCGCCAACGGCCTCGAGGCGGTCGGCCCGATCCGCGTGGTGACCAACGAGTTCGGCAGCGAAACCTACGACTTCGACACCGTCCAGGTGGTGCGCAAGAAGGGCGACACCAGCACCGAGGCGACCGCGATCGACGTCAAGGTCGAAGGTCCGGTCAAGGCGTCGCTGCTGCCGGCCACGAAGGTCGTCGTCGCCTCCAGCGGCGGCCACAACATCGCCGCGCTGCCGCCGGTGCGCGACGCGGTCCGCGCCTGGGCGCTGACCCGCGGCTACAGCACCAGCGACCGTCCGTACGAGGCCTGGAAGGCCGGTATCGACCAGAGCTTCGACCCGGCCCTGGGCCAGTTCGACGTGTACTGGCCGATCAAGTAATACCTCGCGACATCGGGGCGCCGCTGCTGCGGCGTTCGCCATCCAAACGCGCCGCGGTTATCCGCGGCGCGTTTTTTTGTGTTGCATGGGGCGGCAATAGCGCCATCGGCGGTCGGCGCGCGCGGCCGCGGCTGCTATCGTTGGCCGCTCCACGATCCGGCCGCGTCCGCCCGCATGAATCTTCCCGCTTCCGAATCCCGCAACGGGCGATCGCCCGAATCGCCGCCGCTGTCGGCGCGCGCGCTGGTCGCCGCCGGTGCGTTGCTGGCAGCGCTCGCGGTCGCGCTGTCGGCCTATGCCGCCCACGTTGCCGACGCGCATTCGCAATCGCGTCTGCAGACCGCGGCGGTGTTCGCCTTCGGCCACGGCATCGCCCTGGCCGCATTGGCGCCGTCGGCGCGGCGGGCGTTGACCCGGCTGGCGCTGTTCGCGGTGCTGATCGGCGTGGCGGTGTTTTCCGGCGGCCTGGCGGCGGCGTATTTCCTCAATACCTCGACCGGGCTGCTGCCGTTCGGCGGCAGCCTGCTGATCCTGGCCTGGCTGGTGTACGCCGCCGATGCTCTGAGGCGCTGAGATGCCGCGACACATCCGTGGATTCGATGCGCCGACCGCGCACGCGTACCTGAGCAAGCGCGACCGCAAGCTCGGGGCGTGGATGAAGAAAGTGGATCGGTTGGAGAACGGGCCGATCCCGACCGATCCGCGCTGGCGGCAGAAGTTCGACCCGGTCGATGCCTTGGCGCGGGCGATCTTGTTCCAGCAGCTCAGCGGCAAGGCCGCATCGACCATCGTCGGCCGGGTCGAGACCGCGATCGCCAGCACGCGCCTGCATTTCGACACCCTGGGCCGTTGCGACGACGCGACCTTGCGCGGTTGCGGCGTGTCCGGCAACAAGCTGCTGGCGCTGCGCGATCTGGCCGCGCGCGAGGAGCGCGGGGAGATTCCCGATCTGCGCCGCATGTCCACGATGGACAACGACGCGATCATCGCCGCGCTGGTGCCGATCCGCGGCATCGGCCGCTGGACGGTGGAAATGATGCTGATGTTCCGCCTGGGCCGCCCGGACATTCTGCCGGTGGACGACCTGGGCATCCGCAAGGGCGCGCAGCGGGTGGACCAACTCGATGCGATGCCGGCGCCGAAGGTCTTGGCCGAAACCGGCGAGCGCTGGGGGCCGTATCGCAGCTATGCGAGCTTGTATCTGTGGCGGATCGCGGATATCGCCGATGGGCCGAAGACCAAGGTCAATCGGTCGCAGGATTGAGGTTGGGGGCTGTCGCGATCTGAGCCGAAAGCATCGGGCCTGAAAGGCCCTCCCACAACAAACTTCGAAGCCACGAGGTCTCTGTGGGAGGGCCTTTCAGGCCCGATGCTTTCGGCTCAGGTCGCTGCGCAACCCGCAATCACGCCGGCAAATACTTGTCCCACATCCGGTTACGGAACCGCCCCCGCGGATCGAAAGCCTGCTTGAGCGCGGCGAACTCCGGCGCCGCGCGATAACCGCGCAGGAACTGCTCGCGCGTGCCGTGCAGTCGGTACGGCAGGTAGTGGCGGCCGCCGTGATCGAGGGCGATATCGATCAGCCGCCGCGTCCATTGCCCGGCGACCGCGTCCTCGCGTTCGCCGCTGCGCTGCTTGTGATACAGCACGAACGAGAACACTTGCGTCGGCGACCAGCTCAGCAACGATTGCCGGTCGGCCGGCGCATGCCGGATCGAAACATTCAACGCATGCACTTCGTTGTCGCGCAGCACCCGCGTCATCGCCCGCGCGAACGCGGCGAAGGCCGGCACCGGCACGAAGTATTCCTGCAACAGATAGGTCGAGTAGCGGCGCGTGCGCGGCTCCAGCGAGGCGATGTCCAGGCTGGCTTCGTGATTGCGCCACACCACTTCGCGTTCGCGCAGCATCTCCTCGACCGAGTAGCGCTTGCGCAGCCACGATCCGCCGGGCAGTTCCGACACGCTCCAGATCATCTTGCGGTCGTGGCGATAATCGCCGTCGCGCGGCACCAGAGGTTCGCTCAGCGTCAGCGGTTCCTCGCAGCGGGTCCAGGTCACCGCCACCGGCGCGTCGAAGCGAGGCGGCAGCAGGTCGGCGTTGTGCAGCACGCTGGCCGGATCGGCGAGCACGCGCTGGGCGAACCACGCCGGGTAGTCGTCCAGCGCCACGCGCTCGGCGCGGCGGGCGATGCGGTGGTTGGCGGCGAGGTCGAACTCGGCTTCGGTGATCACGCCCAGGCCGCCGTAGCCGCCGACCGCGGCGCGGAACAGGTCGGGGCGGTGCTCGCGGTCGAGCTCATGCACCTGGCCATCGGCGTCCACCAGTTGCAGCGCGCGCAGGCTGTGGATCAGGCTGCCCTTGCCGACGTAGCGGCCGTGGCAATTCACCGACAGCGAGCCGCCGATGCTGAAACTGCTGTAGCTCTGCATGATCGACACCGCCAGCCCGTGCGGATCGATCAGTTCCTGCAGGTCGCGCCAGCGCATGCCGGTCTGCACGCGCACGCGCCGCCGCGCGAGGTCGAGCGCGACCGGCCGATTCAAGCCGCGCATGTCCAGATGCAACGAGTTTTCGCAGGCGATCTGCCCGCCCATGCTGCAGCGCGCGCCGCCGATGGACACTACGCCGCGGCTGGCGCGCAACGCGGCGGCGACGGCTGCGACCGAGGCCGGCTTGAGCACGCGCGCGACGTTGGTTTCATCGATGCCGCTGATGTCGTGCAGGCGGCGTTCGTCGTGATCGGGCGATTCGCGCGCGCATCCGGCGGCGGCGAGGGCGGCGGAGGCGGCCAGGGCTTGCAGCACTTTGCGCCGATCCGGATCGGCGCAGGAGGCGTGCGAGCGTTCCAGGGTGCGGCGGGTGTCGGCGTCCATTGCCTCTCCGGTGTGCAGCAGGTGTCGGTGCGATTGCGATATTTACTGCGGATTTTTGCGCACTGTTGCGGCTCAGCGCGGCTCCGGCGCGGCCGCGACCAGGATCAGCGAGGCCGGTTGCCGGGTTTGCGGATGCAGCGGTTCGGACAACTCGCGCAGTTCCAGGCCGCTGCTGCGGATCAGGCTGATCCAGCTGCCGATGGTGCGGAAATACCACGGCGCCGGTTCGCCGAATGCGGCCGTGCCGGCGGACTTGCCGCAACCGGTCCAGTCGCCATCGCGCCAGCCGTCGCGATACGGCGCATCGCCGCCGGCCAGCGGCGGGTGCAGGGTTTGAATCAGCACGCTGCCGCCCGGCGCCAGCAAGCCGGGGATCGCGGCGAGCAACTCGGCGACCACTTCGAAACCCAGCAGCGAGAAATTACACAGCACCAGGTCGTAGCGCGCATCCAGCGCGCCGCGCGCGATGGCCTGGTAGCTCAGGCAGGCGTAGCGGTCGGCGGGCGCGCCGGGATCGGCCTGGCGCGCGGCCTCGACCAGCGCCGGCACCGCGTCCACGCCGTAGGCGCGGATGTCGCACTCGGCCAGCGCGCGGGTCAGCCAGCCTTCGCCGCAGCCCAGATCCAGGGCCGAGCGCGGCGCCAGGCGCAGGGCCGCATCGACGATGGCGTGGTCGGTGACCAGGCGCCGGCTTTCGATCGCCTTGCTGC
The DNA here is from genome assembly GCF_001442805.1 of Lysobacter gummosus. Lineage (NCBI taxonomy): Bacteria > Pseudomonadati > Pseudomonadota > Gammaproteobacteria > Lysobacterales > Lysobacteraceae > Lysobacter > Lysobacter gummosus. The sequence goes on from NZ_CP011131.1 coordinate 1,776,135, forward strand.
GCACCGTTTCGGTCCACGGTTCGGCGTTCTCGTGCCAGGCTTCGAGTACGCCGGCGTCGCTGTAGTGTCTGGTATCGGGCGGCATCATGATTCAGGGCGAACGAAAGGGAAGGGAGTGCGTCGGCGCGCGGCGCGCGACGGATGGCACGCGCATCGCGGCCGTCTCAGGCCGGTTCATGGCGCCAATGCCAGGGTTCGTAGACGATGCCGTGCGGGTTGCCGCGCGGATAGCTCATGACGAAGCCGTATCCGCCGGCCTGCTCGCGCAGCCAGGCGAAGGCGCCGGTGTGTTCGAAGGATTCTTCCGCCGGCGGCTCGCCGGGCGCGCCGATGTCCAGCGCCAGCCCGCTGTGGTGTTCGCTGTAGCCCGGCGCGGCGTTGACGTTGAGGATGTCCTCGATGCTTTGCCCGCGCGCGAGTTTGCGTTCGAAGATGCCCAGTTGGTAATCGTGGCTGCGATAGCCGGAGATCGCATCGAGCACGACGCCGTCGCGCATCGCGGCCCCGCGCAGATGCGTCCAGGCGCGCGCGGCGGCCGGATGCAGCCACAGCGGGCGGCGGAAGCGGTCGAAGCCAGCCAGGGCGAGGCGATCGGGTTCGGCGATCAGCGCAAGGCCCGTGCGCGATTCATAGCCGTCCGCGTCCAGGCCCAGCCCGGCGAGGCGTTCTTCGAGCCGGCCCAGCGGCAATTCGCCGACCCGGATCAGGCCTTCGCGCCGGTATTCGACGATGCAGTCCAGGGCGTCGAGCGCGGCGTCGATGCCGTCCTCGCGCATCAGCCGGTGCACCAGCGGCAACAGGCCTTCGGGCAGATCGGCGGCGAGGAAGCGGCCGTCGCGTTTGCGCCGCAGCACGTGGCGCGCGCGCGACAGGGCGCGCGCATCGTGATTGCTGCGCGCGCGCAGCAGGCCGCCCGGCCATAGTTCGATCTCGGGCGTGTTGATCAGAAGGTTGCCGTGGCCGCGCATGCAGGCAGGTTAGCCGCTGCGGCGGTGGCATGCCAGATTGGCGGCGCGCGCAAGCGTGCCGCGATTCATGCGCTAACGATTTGTTTACGTGTTTGTTTGTTGCTTTGTCTACGCCGGCTGCTTGAAATACAGGCGCGTGCCGAGAATGGCCGGATCGTGCTCGACCGCGACCAGCTCCCAGCCCTGCGCGCCGCGCTGGTCGAGTTCGGCCTGGATGCGTTCGCGCATCGGCGCCTCGAACAATTGGTAGGTCAGTTCGGTGACGTGGTGTTTCCACTGCGGGCTCATGCGTCTTCCTCGGGCGTGGCGGGGTCCTGGCGCGGCAGCCGGCCGCTCTTGCGCAGCGCGTCGCGCAGCACATATTCGATCTGGGCGTTGAGCGAACGCAACTCATCGTCGGCCCAGCGCTGCGCGGCGGCGAGGACGTCGGCGCTGACGCGCAGCGGATAGGCTTTCTTCTCGCTCACTGGCCGCGCGTCCGCTCGCTGCGAGTTCCCTTCGCGTCGCCTTGCCCGCTCTGGCGGTAGTCGCGCTTGAGCGCGGTCAGCGCCAGCATCATCGCCACCGCGACCGCGTTGACCGCGACCAGCAGCGCCACTGTGACGATCATCATGTGGTTGTGGTTTCCGTGCGCCCAGTAGTAGCCCAATGCGGCGGCGAACATCGAAATGGCGACCAGCGCCAGCAGCCGCGCGAAGCGCGCGCAGGCCGCCGCCGGATCGCGCAGGCGCGAGGCGTCCAGGCCGTTGATCAGGTGCAGGTTGCCGCGCGCGACCAGGACCGCGGCGACCAGGATCGGGACGGCGCTGATCACCATCACGCCGGGGACGATGAATGCGTTGGCGGGCAGGTTCATGCGCGCGTCCTCAGTACAAGGTGCCGGCGTTGACGATGGGTTGGGCGCCGCGATCGCCGCACAGCACCACCAGCAGATTGCTGACCATCTGCGCCTTGCGTTCTTCGTCCAGTTGCACCACGCCGTTCTTCTGCAGTTCGGCCAGGGCCATCTCGACCATGCCGACCGCGCCGGCGACGATGCGCGTGCGCGCGGCGATCACCGCGTTGGCCTGCTGGCGCTGCAGCATGGCGTGGGCGATTTCCGGCGCGTAGGCGAGGTGGCTGATGCGCGCATCGACGACGTTGATGCCGGCGTCGGCCAGGCGCTCCTGCAGTTCCTGGCGCAGGTGCAGGGAAATCTCCGCGGCATGGCTGCGCAGCGACAACTGGCCGTCCTGGTGCTGGTCGTAGGGATAGCTGGTGGCCATCGCGCGCAGCGCCGATTCGGACTGGATGTGGACGAAGGTTTCGTAGTCGTCCACGTTGTAGACCGCTTCGGCCGAATCCACGACCTGCCAGACGATCACCGAGGCGATCTCGATCGGGCTGCCGTCGAGTTCGTTGACCTTGAGCTTGCCGCTTTCGAAATTGCGCACGCGCTGGCTGACCTTGCGCTTGGCGTACAGCGGGTTGTTCCAGCGCAGGCCGTTTTCCTTGACCGTGCCGATGTAGCGGCCGAACAGGCTCAGCACCGCGGCCTGGTTGGGCTCGATCTTGTACAGGCCGAACAGGACGAAGAAGGTGCCGGCGCCGAGCAGCAGCGACAGCACGATGCCCAGGTCGTGGCCGCTGGCGACGCCGCCGAAAAATCCCGAGGCGGCCAGCGCGCCTGCGGCGAGGCACCCCAGCAGCACCGGGATGCCGGGGAGGGACTGGGTCGGGTTCTCTTTCATGGCGTTGGCTCGGTCGTTGTCTGAGATATTGATATCAGATTGATATCAAATATTTTTGACCGCTCGTCGGCATGGCGCCTGGGGCGCTGTGGGAGGGGGCCGTTTTTGTGGGAGGGCCTTCAGCCCCGATGCTTTTCGCTCAGACCTCGCAGCCTCCAGGTTTCGGATCGGAAAGCATCGCGGCTTGCCGGCCCGGCAACCTCCCAGGACCGAATCCCGAATCCCGAATCCCCAATCCCGGCCTTAGGGCGCGATCTGATAAAGCGGCGCCGGAATGAACTCGCCCGTCGCATACAGGCTGCGGCCGTCGGCGGCCCAGCCCAGGGCTTCGGCCTGCGGCAGCCACGGCAGGTCGCGGACCCGCGGCGCGCCCGCCACGGCCTGGGCCCAGCTCTGGCGCGGCTGGCGCGGGTACAGCAGCAGATAGCGGTAGGTCATCACCGCCAGGGTGCTGCCGTCGGGCGAAATGTCGGCGGCGGTGATCTGGCCCTGCAGCCGCGCCCGCATCGGGTTGTCGCGCTTGAGCTGGGCGTCGGGTTGCGGAATGCCGGCCAGCTCGCCGAGCTTGGTCGCGGTCTGCAGCGCGTTGCCGGCCGGCATCAGCGGCAGCGAGAACAGCTCCGGCGGCTGGCGCTTCTTGGAAATCAGCAGCACCTGCCGGCGCGCGATGTCCACCGCCACCGCCTCGCAATCGCGCGCGCCGTCGGGCCAGCGGAAGGCGATCGACCACGCCGGCTTGAGCCGCGCGTTCTCGATCTTCTCCGGTTCTTCCACGATATGCAGCTGCAGGGTGCGGCGCAGGCCGCCGTTGTCGCCGGTGTCGGCGATCAGCAGGTAATGGCGGCCGTCCAGGTCGAAGGCGGCGATGTCTTCCCAGTCGGTCTTGGTCACGCCCTCGATGCGCAGCGTGGCCAGGCGGTCGCCGCGGGTGTTGACCGCGAACAGGCGCTCGGGATTGCCGCCGTCGTCGTGCATCCACAGCACGTCGGTATGCCGGTGCGAGGCGGCCAGGCCGCTGATCTCGGACAACTGCGGGTCCAGCAACATCCCGCTGAGCTGGCTGCTGCCCGGCTCGGGCGGGCCGGAGCGGCCCGAGCACGACACCGCCGCGACGCCGCCCAGCAGCGCCGCGACCAGGGCCGCCAGCGCCAGCGTCCGCCAGCGCCACGGCCGCGCCGCGCCCGGCGCGTGCGCGGTTTCGGAGGCGGAAGCGGCGGCACGCGCAGGGTGCCGTACGGGGGAGGAGGGCATGCTTCACAGCATCGCATGCGGGCCGGTGTCGCCATAGCCCGCGGCCGCGGGACCGTCATGGAAAGTTAGACTAGGCGCATCCCCACGCTTCGAGGTTGCACGCATGACCACGCTCGGTACGCCGCTGTCCCCGCACGCCTTTCGCGTGCTTCTGCTCGGTTCGGGCGAACTGGGCAAAGAGGTGGCGATCGAGCTGCAGCGCTTCGGCGTGGAAGTGATCGCCGCCGACCGCTACGCCGACGCGCCGGCCATGCAGGTGGCCCATCGCAGCCACGTGCTGGACATGCTCGACGGTCAGGCCGTGCGCGCCCTGATCGCGGCCGAGCGCCCGCACCTGATCGTGCCGGAGATCGAAGCCATCCACACCCAGACCCTGGTCGAGCTGGAGCAGGAGTTCGCCGAGCGCGGCACCGATACCCGCGTGATCCCGACCGCGCGCGCCGCGCGCCTGACCATGGACCGCGAAGGCATCCGCCGCCTCGCCGCCGAGACGCTGAAGCTGCCGACCTCGCCGTACCGCTTCGTCGACACCGTCGAGGACTACCGCGCCGCGGTCGCCGAACTCGGCCTGCCGTGCGTGATCAAGCCGGTGATGTCGTCCTCGGGCAAGGGCCAGAGCCTGGTGCGCAATCCCGGCGACATCGACAAGGCCTGGGACTACGCCCAGACCGGCGGCCGCGCCGGTGCCGGCCGCGTCATCGTCGAGGGCTTCATCGACTTCGATTACGAAATCACCCTGCTGACCGTGCGTCACGCCGCCGGCACCACCTTCTGCGCGCCGATCGGCCATCTGCAGCGCGACGGCGATTACCGCGAGAGCTGGCAGCCGCAGCCGATGAATCCGGTCGCGCTGGCGCGCGCGCAGGAGATCGCGCGCACGATCACCGACGATCTGGGCGGCTGCGGCGTGTTCGGCGTGGAGTTGTTCGTCAAGGGCGACGAGGTGTGGTTCAGCGAGGTGTCCCCGCGACCGCACGACACCGGCCTGGTCACCCTGATCTCGCAGGACCTGAGCGAATTCGCCCTGCATGCGCGGGCGATCCTCGGCCTGCCGATTCCGACCATCCGCGAACACGGCCCCTCGGCCTCGTGCGCGGTGCTGGCGCAGGGCCACGGCGTGCCGGTGTTCTCCGGCGTCGATGCCGCGCTGGGCCAGACCGACACCCAACTGCGTTTGTTCGGCAAGCCGCGCGTGGAGGGCCATCGCCGCGTCGCGGTGACCCTGGCACTGGGCGCCGACATCGACCACGCCCGCGCCAAGGCGCGCGAAGCGGCCGCGCAACTGCGGATCGAATTGCGCTGAGCGCGGCCTGATCGTACTGAAGCACCCGTCCCGACCGGAGCGACGATGAACGATACACAGGGGTATGCCGTTTTCTTTTTCCCGCAAGCGCTGGAAGCACTCGGCGAAGCGATTCGTCCTTATCTGCTCGATGGCCCGGCCGGCATGCACGTGCTGTGCAAGGAGATCGACACCGGCGGTGCGTTCACCGAGATGACCCTGGAAGGCCGCACCTCCGACGGACGCGATCTGTCTCTGGAGTTGATGGTGCCCGGCAGCATGGTGCGCATGATCGTCTCCGCGCACGGCGAAGCCTCGTTCGGCTTCGGCTCGCGTCTGGCGCGCAATACGACCATCGCCGCGGCCAAGAGCGCCGCGGCGGCACCGGCCGCGCCAGACGCCCCGCCGGTGGTCGCGCCCGAGGCCGAGCCCGCGCCCGTGGTGCCCGGGACGCCGGAACCGGTGATCGCGGCGAAAAAGCCGGAGTGATCCGTTGACGATGCAACCGATTCCGGCGATCGCCGGAATCGGTTGCGCGATCGCGGATCGGTAATCGACATGGCGCTGGCGGAGCCGGCGCCCACAAGGATTCGAGAGATGAGCAAGGACGACACTGTCACCCTGTACCGCCCGGTCGGCCCGAACGAACTGGCGAAATTGCGCGAGAACGAGTTCAAGCGTTGGCCGGCACGTCTGCCGGATCAGCCGATTTTCTATCCGGTCACCAACGAGCAATACGCGGCCGAAATCGCCGAGCGCTGGAACGTCAAGGACAGCGGCTACGGCGCGGTGACCCGCTTCGAAGTGCGTGCGGCATTCATGGATCGCTATCCGATCCAGAAAGTCGGCGGCGCGCATCACACCGAATGGTGGGTGCCGGCGGAGGAACTGGAAGCGCTCAACGACGAAATCGTTGGACTGATCGAAGTGATCCGCGAGTTCCGCGCGGAGCCGTGAGCTTCGGCGAGCCCGGCAGGGTGCGCCTTTGTGGGAGGGCCTTCAGGCCCGACGCTTTCCGATCCGGCGCGCCGAATGCGTAAATGCCGGCACTCAAGTGTCCGCGCTGTCAGCCGACAGGGCAGCCGTCGGCGATCCAGTCGTGCAGACCGGCGCCGACCTCGACGAAATCGTCTGCGCTCATGCTGCCGTGCCCGACCACGAACACGGCCGGCGGCTCAAGCGCGCCATGGACCACGACCGCGCGACCGCCGCCGTCGTCGCCGATGGTCACGTAACCCGGGCAATACAGCTGGGTCTCGTAGGTCTGGTTGCGTTCGACGATTTCGTCGGCGGCATACAGGCGCACTTGACCGATCTCGTCTCCGCCATGCGCGGCGATCGCGGCGCGCAGCGGCTCGCCGATCGGCGAGCCGTACCAACTCGCGAAAGCGCTGAACGCCGCATCCCGAGCCATTGACGTCAGTCTCGCCCGGCGCCGAACGGTTGCGCCGCGAAATGCGCCGTCACCGCCGCGACGATCTTGTCGATGTCGTGCGCATAGAACCCCGACGAGTTGAAGGTGTTGAACTCGATCACCTTGAAGCCGTCATCGGTCTGAGCGACGTCCATCACGCAGGTCGGATGCGGCAGCCAGCCGTCGGCCAGCGACTGCGCTTGTTCGTACAACTCGGGACGTGCGACCGGATTGGCCATGCGTTGGCCGGCGATGCGGTACGAGGATCCGTCCACGACCCGCCCATCGACGATGAAGAACCGCCACTCCGCATGAATCTTCTGCGGCGGCGCCACGATCACCTCGGTCTCGCCGTCGAAACTGTAGTTGCCCGAATCCACGCTGCTCATCCAGCGCCGGATTTCCTTCGCGACCGTCACCGTGCCGTCGAAGTGCTTGAGATCCTGCACCGGCCGCACGAACCAGATGCTGTCCTCGTCTTCGTCCTGCATCGCCGCCATGCATTCGCGCACCGTCATCTGCCGTACGTGTTGGTTGAGCATGTCGTCGCGATGGCGGTTCCAGCAATCCACGCGGAAGGTCTGCGCATCGAAGCACAGCCCGCGCCAACCGCGTTCGATCGCCAGTCGCGTGAGCTTGGTCGCGCCGTAAGGAATCACCACGCCGTCGAGTTCGGGCACCTCGTTGCCCAGTTCGTCGGAAAACGGGATCACCTTGATTTCCTGCACGCGCGCGCCGGCGTCTTCGGCGGCGGTCCACACGCGGCGAATATGGTCTTCGGTGATGAAGTTGGTCTGGATGGCCCAGGTGACGGCCATGTTCATTCCTTTGATCGGTGGCCTCACGCTTCCAGCGCGCTCGGCAAGGTGTTGCGGACTAATCGCCGGAGTCCATGTTGCTGCCGCCGGGCAGCGAATCGCAATCGGCGAAGCCGGCAGGACGCGGTTCGCCGCGATGCACGCCAGAGAAACAGGTGTGGACGCAGCGGCCGCCTACTTTGTCCGCGTCCGGACTGGCAAGGCAAGAGACCAGGCAATCGTCCGCCGGGGTGCAGCGGGCCGCCAGTTTTTCGATCTGGCAGCGTTCTCGTTCCGACAACGTCCGCCTCGGTGGCGCCTTGCAGGCATGGAAATGCGCGATGTCGCCGGTATCCGGAGGCGGCGGCTCAGGTTGTCGGCTCTCCGCGGTCGCGCCCGGCAGGTGGGGCTCGGATGCACTGCATGCGGCAACACCGATCATCACCAACGCGGAAAAGATTAGGGCATGCAAGCGATTCACGGTGTGCCTTTGGCCGGAGCAGGCGCGCTCAGTTCGTCAAATCCACCCAAACCAAATGATGATCGCTGGCCTCGGAAATCTTAGCCTCTTCGCTGTCGGACCTGGGCCAGAACACGCCGGTCTCGCGCACGGTCCAGCCGCGCGAGGGCAGCACGTAGTCCAGGCGCAGGGTGCCGGCCTTCGGGCCGAAGTCGCCGGTATGTTCGTTGATGTTGCCCTTGCGCGGGAAGCCGTAGAAGGTCGCGCGTTGGGCCGCGCCTTCGCTGCTCGGCACGTGGCTGGAATCGACGCGCGGGTGATCCAGCAATTGCTTGATCGAGCCCGGCACGCCGTCGCCGTCGATGGGATCGGCATTCATGTCGCCGACGATGACGAAGCGCGCGTCGGCAGCGAGGCCGCCGCAACGGCCTTGGTCGTCGCACAGCCACGACGGAGTGCCGCCGTCGAGATAACGCGCCCACAGTGCGATTTCGTCGTGGTTGCGCGCGCCGTTGCGGTCTTCGGGACCGTCGAACACCGGCGGAGTCGGATGCGCGGCGAGGAAATGCAGCACGCCCAGCGGCGTGCGCACCGGGACGTCCCAGTGCGATTTCGACGATAGCCGCATCTGCGGCCAGACCTTCGCCGCGTACCAGGGCTTGCCGGTCTTCGGATCGCGCGGCTGGCGTGCGCCGGGCAGCGTGCTCCACTTGAACTTCTGGAAGCTGCGCACCGCATCGGCGTCGATCGGATAACGCGACAGCACCAGCATGCCGTATTGCCCCGGATGCAGGCCGTAGCCCCAGGCGTCGTTGCCGCGCGCGCGATCGGCGCGCTGCGCGTCGCCGGATTGGCCGTCGCCGTCGAGGTCCAGCCCGCTCGGCACGCCGGTATTGACCGGGGCGAGATAGCGATAGGGATAGCGCAGCGCTTCGCCGCCGCCGGGCTGGGCGACTTCCAGGTAATCGTGCTGGAACAGGTCGGCCGCGCGCTGTTGCGCGTCGTAGTCGAATTCGTTGAGCAGCACCAGATCGGGACGCACGCGTTGCAGCACCGCGGCGATCTTGCGCGCGTTGCCGTCGCCGGCTTGCAGGCGGCGGATCAGGCCGCCGTCGGCGTCGTCGTAGAGCGAGGTGTTGTAGGTCGCCACGCGCAGGCGCGCGTCGGCGGCGCTGTCAGCGGTGTCGTTCTGGGACTGCGCCCAGGCTTTGGGATCGCCGTGTACGTTCACTTGCGTGCAGGCCGCGAGCAGGGCCGCGATGAGGGCGGCGCAGTAGGGGAGGTGGGGTCTGGACATGGGGGCATGATCGCATGGGTGGTGATGCGGTTCGTGACAGCGTTTGTCGGGTGGGCTGCGCTGTTTTTCCGCCCGTGCCGTTGCTGTTCCCCCCTTTGAAAAAGGGGGGCTAGGGGGATTTGCTTTTGTCGCGCCGAACGGCAAATCCCCCGGCGCGGCCAGGTTCGTCTGCAGCGGGGCTGCGCAGGCGCCAGCCCCCTTTTTCAAAGGGGGCGAATTTACGATGACGCTGCGTTCCAACCCACAAACAACAACGCCCCGGCAAGCCGGGGCGTCGAATGCTGCGAAACACCGGCGGCTAAACCACCGCCGGCGCCATCGCCGCTATTACAGCGTGCAACCGAACGAAGCGTACTGAGCCTTGCTCTGGTCCAGCGCGGTCTTGCAGGCGGTGGCCAGCGCGGCCTTGCCCTGCGGGGTCGCGGCAGCCTGGGCCCAGGCATTGCGACTCTGGTCCAGACCGCTCTGGAACGCGGCGCGCTGGGCTTCGGGCACCTTGTCGTTCAAGCAGGCGCTGATCTTGGTCAGGTAGTCGTCGCACTCGGCGACGCCGACGCTGGCGGCGGCCGGAGCGGCAGCCGGGGCAGCGGCATCGGCCGGCATCGCGGCCGGAGCGGCGGCGTCGGTCGGGGACGGCGGGGTCGCGGCCGGAGCGGCGGCGTCGGCGGCCGGAGCAGCTTCGGCCGGCTTGTCGGCCGGCTTGTTGCACGCGGCCAGGGACAGGGTGATCGCGGCAGCCAGGAACAGGGTGTTCAATTTCATTGCGGACTCCATGTGGCGAAAGGTAATGAGGGTGGCGACTCCATGCCATGCCTTGAGGGGCGCCGTCCCGCACGTCGTGGTTACGACGGGGCTACGAGATACACGACCTGAACGAGACGAGTGTTACAAATGTGTAAAAACGCGCCAATCGCGACCGTCGAATGCCTCCAACGGTCGGTAGCGGCGCTTGTAGTCCATCTTCGGATGCCCGGCGATCCAGTAGCCGAGGTAGAGATGGCTGCGCCGCTCGCGCCGCGCCCATTCGATCTGGCGCAGGATCGCCAGGGTGCCCAGGCTGCGCTCGGGCAGGTCGGGATCGTAGAAGGTGTAGACCGCCGACAGCGCCTGATCGACCACGTCGGTGACCGCGACCGCGAGCAGGCGGCCGTGGCCGGGCTCGCGCAGCTCCAGGAAGCGGTTCTCGCTCCAACTGCCGATCAGAAATTGGTCGAACTCCACCGCGCCGTGGCTGTCCATGCCGCCGCCGGCATGGCGCGAGGCCAGGTAGCGCTTGTACAGATCCAGTTGTTCTTCGCTGCGCTCGGCCGTGCACACGCGCATTTCCACGTCGGCGTTGCGCGCCAGGCAGCGGCGCTGGCTGCGGTCGGGCACGAAGCGATCGACCGGAATGCGCACCGCCACGCAGGCGCGGCAGCCGCTGCAGTGCGGGCGGTAGACGATGTCGCCGGAGCGGCGGAAGCCCCAGCCCAGCGCGTGCGGGTACCAGTCGCGCAGGCGCGGGTCGCGCGGGTCCAGCACCAGATCGCGGGCGGTGCGCTCCGGCCAGTAGCCGCAGGCGTGCTCGCCGGTGTGGAACAGGCGGAGGTCGTCGCTGTCAGGCTGCGGTTGCGTGCCCATGGGCTCAGCATAGCGCTGCGTTCGTGTGTTGCGCATGCCGGCGGCTCCGGTTTCGGCGATCGGGGCGAAAAGCCAGGCGGAGGGGCGAACCCGGTGTTCACCGCGCCTGTCGCGGCGATGAATATTCCCACCGCCTTGTCAACGGCCACGTGGCCAGGGCGTTGATCCGGACATCGGCGCCGCGGTGGCGCCGACCGCAGGAGTCAACGCATGAACCGTTCCCCCTTCTATGTCGCCGCGCTGGCCGCGGCCATGTTCGCCGGTGCGGCCATCGCTGCGCCCCAGGACGACGCCGCTTCGCAGCAGCGCCCGCGCATGAAGATCGACACCAACCAGGACGGCGTGATCACGCGCGAGGAAGCCTCCAAGTTCCCGCGCCTGGCCGAGCACTTCGACACGCTCGACAAGAACCACGACGGCAAGCTCGACGCCAGCGAACGCCCGCAGCGTCGCGGCGGACGCGAGCACGGCGGCCATCGCGGCGGCCCGGGCGGCGCGGCCAAGCTCGACAGCGACGGCGACGGACGAATCAGCAAGGCCGAGGTCGCCAAGTCGCCGCGGTTGAGCGAGTCCTTCGCCCAGATCGATGCCAACCACGACGGCTACATCGTGCGCAGCGAACTGCGCGGTTACTTCGAACGCGAGCGCCCCAAGCGCGAAGCCGAGCGCGCCAAGCGTTTCGACGAAAAATTCGCCCAGGCCGATCTCAATCGCGACGGCAAGCTGAGCAAGCTGGAAGTGCAGGAAAAGATGCCGCGTCTGGCGAGCGAGTTCGCGTTCCTCGATGAGGATCGCGACGGGTTCCTGACCAAGGCCGACCTCAAGCCGGGCCCGCATCGCTAAGCGCGGGCGATCGGTTTCGCCGCGCCGGGATCCGGCGCGGCGCACGATGCACGAATGGCGCGGATGCAGGCCGGATCATCCGTCCGATGTCCGACGCAGTGACAGGCAACGAACCCAGGCGCAAGTCGGTGATGGCAGCACAACCCGACGCGCCGGATTTTCCGGAACAGGCATGCTGAGGCGTGTGCTTGTTTTCCCCTAGCGGGCGCACTGATGTGCGCCTTTTTTTGTGGTCGATGCCGAGCGGCGCGAGCGCGTCGGTGTGATCGATTTCGACATGTGTGAATTGGCGTGTTCTAGTCGATAGTTACGCACAAATTTTTTGGAATTGTTCTCGCGATGCCGGCGCGATTTCGCGCGAAGCCCGTTTCGACGCCGGGCGCGGCGGCGCATAAATCCCCGCTGTTTAAGGCATCTTTGCGGCTTTTGCGTCGTTAATGCTTACTTGGTGTGTACTTTGTACGCGCTTAGTGCGGACAAATATTTTCTTTTCGAAAACAGCCGCGCGCAGGCTTTTGTTTTCTATGTTTTGCAGATAAGAGTGGTGCCGTGGCATCGCAAAATCGTGATGCCAAGATGTTGCATAAGGGGAATGCACTATGGCGCCATGGCACACAGGGAATGCGTGTTCGGTAAGACAAGACCGCCTGCCGGCCTGGCGCCGCGCCGGCCTCATCGCGACGCTGGCCTTGTGCGCGTCGCTGCTGGCGCCGCCGGCCCGCGCCGATCGCGCCTTCGCCCCGCGTTATCAGAACCCGGCGACCAACGGCGACATCGTCGGCATCGGCAACATCAACCTGCATTGCGGCGGCAACGCCGTCCTGTGCGCGCAGGCGCGCAACGGCAACGGGACCGTGGTGAACCAGGATCCGGCCATCGCGATGGTCTACGTCGATGTCGATACCGATGCGACCACCTTCAACTCCAGCAGCGCCACCCTGACCTTGCCGGCCGGCTCGACGGTGTTGTTCGCCGGTCTGTACTGGGGCGGCGTCAGCGCGTCGCTGTCGCGCAGCTCGGTGCGGCTGCGCACCCCGGGCGCGGCGGCCTACAGCGCGCTCAGCGCCGACGAACTGCTGACCAATTCCGCCGGCGCGTTCGGCGACTCGGCCTACCAAGGTTTCGACGACGTCACCGCGCTGGTGCGCGCCGCCGGCAACGGCGTCTACACCGTCGCCAACGTGCAGACCACACCGCGCGCGTTCGGCGCGAGCGGCAGCAGTTGGGGCGGATGGGCGCTGGTCGTGGCGTATCGCGATCCGGCCCAGACCGCCACGCGCAACCTCAACATCTACGACGGCCTGCTCAGCGCCAGCGACGCTTCGGTGCCGGTGGATATCGCCTTCAGCGGCTTCATCACGCCGGCCAGCGGGCCGGTCAACACCACCCTGGGCCTGCTCGGCTGGGACGGCGACGCCACCGTCGACGGCAGCGCCGGTCTGCAGTACGGCCGTAACGTGGCCACGCTCAGCAACGTGTCCAACGCGGTCAATCCGGTCAACAACTTCTGGAACAGCACGATCAGCCGCAACGGCGCCCAACTCACCGCGCGCACGCCCAACTACGCCGACACGCTGGGTATGGATCTGGATTTCACGCCGCCCAACGTGCCCTTGCCCAACAGCGCGACCTCGGCGCTGATCCGCGCACGCGGCAGCATCGACGAGGTATTGATCTTCGGCATGATCAGCCGCGCCACCGACGTGGCGCGGCCCAATCTCAAGGATCAATTGCTCAAGAGTTCGACCGACGTCAACGGCGGCAGCCTGCTGCCGGGCGAGTTGCTCGAATTCACCATCGCCAGCCAGAACATCGGCAGCGACGCGTCGCTGCAGAGCGTGCTGACCGATGCGATTCCGGCCAACACCACCTTCGAGCCGGGCAGTCTGAGCATCGTCAGCGGCGCCAATGCCGGCGGCAAGAGCGATGTCGCCGGCGACGATCAGGCCGAATTCGATGCGGCCAACAATCGCGTGGTGTTCCGCCTGGGCACCGGCGCGAACGGCGCGAACGGCGGCACCATCGCGCCGGGCGAGAGTTTCAGCCTGCGCTTTCGCGTGCGGGTCAACGCCGGGACCGCCGCCGGCACGGTGATCAACAACACCGCCAGCGTGGCGCATCGCGCTGCGACCCTGGGCGACAACCTGCTCGACGTGTCCGACGCCGATTTCGCCACGCCCGGCGATCAGCCCACGCGCAATGTCGTCGCCGCGTTGCCGCGGATCGCGCTCAACAAGATCAGCCTGCGAGGCGTGGACAGTTTCGGTTTCACCCTGAGCAACACCGCGCAAGCCGCCGGCACTGTCACCACGGTGACCGCGGGCACGCCGGTGCAGGTCGATGGCGACAGCAACAGCTCCGGCCTGCAGCCGTACACGGTGAGCGGCCTGGGCACCGAGGTAACCATCGCCGAGACCACGCTGGCGGCCGGATACAGTCTCAGCGCCGCGGTCTGCCGCAATGCCGGCGGCAGCGACGTCGGCACGCTGGCGGGCACGGTCTACACGATTCCCGCCGCGAGCCTGGTCGCCGACGACGTGCTGACCTGCACCTTCACCAACAGCCGCAATCAGGCCGCCTTGTCGATTACCAAGGACGACGGCAGCGCCAGCTATACGCCCGGCGGCGCGGCCAGCTACACGATCACCGTGCGCAACGACGGGCCCGATCCGGTCAGCGGCGCGCTGGTCGGCGACAGCTTGCCCAACGGCGCCACCCTCGCCGGGGCTTGGAACTGCGCGATCAGCGCCGGCATCGGTGCCTGCACTCCGGCCAGCGGCGGCGCGATCGGCGGCGCGGCGGTGAATCTGAGCGTGGATCTGGCCAGCGGTGCGGCCGCGACGATCACGGTGCCGGTGAACTTCGCCCCGGCGCCGGAGGCTTATCCGCCGCCTTGACCGGATTCGCGGCGGGCGGTGCGTGCGCAGTCGGGGGAGCGGAGCAAGGCGCGGGGGCGCGCCACGCCGCGGCGGCGGGCCAGGGGACGCCGCCGCGGCGTGGTTTTTGCGATGCGCGCGGCAGCAAGGCCGCGATCAGCCGAAGCGGCCTTCGCGCCAGAGGATGAAGGCCATCGCCGCGACCAGAATCGCCACGCTGTAGACCAGCGCCTGCGGCCCGACCAGCCAACGGTAGGCGCAGCTGTCGCGCGGGTCGTAGCCGTGGCTGCGGCGGATGCGCTCGACGCTCGGCGCCAGCGCGCGCGGTATGTAGGCCAGCCATTGCCAGGTGGTGACCGCCACGGTGAGCGCGGTGCACGCGACCGGCAGCACCCAGCCGCGGCTGGCTTCCAGGCTGACCAGGATCGAGGCCGCCATTGCCGCGCCGCTGATCGAGACCATCCGGATCATGCGGCGGATCGCTCGGCGTTCGGCGTCGTTGCCGGCGTAGGACATCAGATAGCGACTCATCAGCATCGTGGTCACCGCGCCGCCGGCGATGCCGCCGATCACCCCGCTCAGGCTGTAGACGCCGGTGTGCTGCGACAGCAGATGGATGCGCGCGCTCAGCGAGGCGACATCGATCGGCTCGCCGCCGATCGCCTGCGACACCGGCGACAGCACGCGTTCGGCGAAGAACACCAGCATTCCACCGAGCACGCCGCCCGACGCGCCGGCCGCGCCCATGCCGCCGGCGCCGAGCTTGCTGGCCAGGCCCGAGCCGAGCGAACCGGCGCCCAGGATCGCCGCGCTGGTTGCGCTGGGCGCGATCACGCCCAGCGCGCTGGCGACCATCGTGGTGAAGCCGACCGTCGGCGCGCTGGCGGTGGCGAAGGCGGCGAAGCGGTCCATCAGTTCCTCGCGCACGCTGCTGCGCGCGCGCGACAGGCGCTTGCGCACGGCGGCGTCGCTGAGGCCGAGCAGGGCGGCGACCTGCTGCGAGCTCTGGCCTTCGCGGTAGTACAGCAACAGCACCTCGCGGCTTTCGTCGGGCAGGGCCGAGATCAGTTCGGCGGCGACTTGCGCGCGTTCGCTTTCGATCAGGCGCTCGATCGCGCTGGGCTGCGGATCGGCGGCCGAGGCGATCGCCGCCTCCATGTCGTCCACGCCGCGCGGCAGGCGCTGGCGCGCGCGCAGATGGTCGCGGGCGAGGTTGCGGGTGATCTGGCGCAGCCACGGCAGGAAGCTGGACGGGTTCTGCAGCTTGCGGATGTTCTGCCAGGCGTTGAGGAAAGCTTCCTGGGCGATGTCCTCGCTGGTGTGGACGTCGCGCACCATCGCCAGGGCGATGGCGGTGACCGAGTTCTGGCAGGCGCCGACGATGCGCGAATACGCTGCGGTGTCGCCGCGCGCCGCCGCCGGCAGGTCGTGGCCGATCAGCGAGTTGAGGGCTTCGGCGTTCATCGCGCGCGGTGTCCGGACGAAGGGCGGTGGCGGAGATCGGGACGGTAGCGCATGTGTGCGGGTCCTGGGACGGCGGCATCGGGTGTGGTCTGGGAACCAGGACGGCGCGCGGCGGCGGATGTGACCGGCCCGTGCCGAGGCGGGCGAGGGCGCCGGAACCCGCCGCGCGGGGATAGGACGAATACGAAAGCCGGCGCACTGCGATGGCCTTGGCGAAAAACGCCCGCTCCGGGCGGGGAGGCCGATGCCGGGACGGCCGGGATCGCGAGCAAATGATCTGCCTTCGCCGACGCGCGAAGGCGGCGGCCGCATCGACGCGGCCGTCCCATCGGATCACTACAGGAAAACTTCCATGACCGCGAAATCGTTTCTTGCCTCGGCGCTGCTGTCGGCGCTCGTGCTGGCGCCGGCGTCCGCGCCGGCCGCCGACAGCGACCCGATCGTCGTTCCCGGCTCGACCGCCAATTCCCAGGCCTATGAGGGCATCTACTACCAGCTTTTGCAGCGAGTGGTGCAGGTCGGGACCGGCTCCAGGACCGACAGCCACATCGTGATCTCCAACGACGAGGCGGGCTGCGATTCCGCCGTTTACGACAAGCGCCAGCAGGGGTGGGGCTATCGGCAAGGACAGGCAAGCGGCCGCTGCACCAAGTCCTATGGCGCCATCAACGAGATCCGTTACAAGTTCTCCTCCAACGGAGAAAGGCTGCCCCCGGATGGAACGGTGTCCATCATGCTCGTTACCCGCAAGCCCAGGCCGGGCGAGAGATCGCCGGTGCAGGGCCTGGTCGCCAGCAACGACACGACAGGTTGCCTGGCGGTCGTGGGAAGGGGGCAGATGTCGCCGAACTGGAGCGCCGATATGTCCGGCGGCATCTGTCCCGAAGCCCCGGCCATCTTGTTGGTCAACGGCCGAGTGATCGGGGGCCGTTGATGGGCCCGCGCGCGCGTCGAACGCGGGCCGGTTGAGCCGCCAGAGCGGGCGTTTTTCGATCCAGGCGCGCCGATCCTGACGACAGCGCGCAAGCAACCCGGCCGCGATGTTCGCGGCCGGATTGTGTCGGCGAAACCTGTTGCGCGCGCTGCGCCTGCGGTGCGGCGCTCAGCCCATCGAGCGCACGGTCTTCACCGTCTTCACCACCGTCCACTTGCCGCCGACCCGCTTGACCTCCAGGGTCTTGTAGGCCGCGGCCAGACGGTGGTGGTAGGCCGAATATTCGATCGTGCCGGCGTCTTTCGAGGTCGGGCGGAACGCATGCACTTCGATCAGCTCGGCCGGCGCGCCGTCGCGGGCGATGCTGCCCTTTTCTTCGTCGGCGACTTCGACGCACTGGCTGTAGGGCAGCAGGCGCAGGCCGTTGCGGGCGAGGGCGTTCAGCAGTTTGCGCGGCGCGTCGCGGCGATCCACGCGCAGGCATTGGGTAGTCTGGTCGGCTTCCGCCAACTGCTGCGCGAACACCGTCTGCGCCAGCGCTTCGGGCGTCGCCGCGACGCCGCCGTCGAACTTGTGCGTCGCCAGCGCGGCCTCGGCCGGATCGACCGGCGCCGCGGGCACCGGACGGTTGCGCAGCCCCTGGAACAAGGCCAGGCCCAGCACCACCGCGATGCACACCAGCAGGCCGACCTTGATCCGCAGCGCGCGCTTGTCCGAAGGCATGCGGCTGGCATCGACATCGGAGCGGAAGCGATACGGCGCCTGCGTCGCCTGTTCGCCGCGGGTGCTGTCGATCAAGCCGGCCTCGCGCAACAGATCGCGCGCGCGCAGCTGGTCTTCCGAACGGATCACCCACACCGTCGGGCGTTCGCCGGGTTGTTCGCGATAGCTGAAACTCGAACGCCGGTTGCCTTTGTAGGAGCGGTCGTTGGTGACCCGGATCTCGATCCCGGCATCGCGCAGCAACTGCGCCACGCCTTCGACGTTTTCCAGACGCGGACTGCTGAAAACCTGCCTCATGTCATTCCTTCGCCGGCACTGCGCCGGCCGCGGCGGCGTTCTTGACCACGCGGATCAAGCCCTCCTGCGTACTGCTCGCCACCAGGTGGCCGTGGCGGTCGAAAATCTGCCCGCGCGCCAGACCGCGCGCGCCTTGCGCGCTGGGGCTGTCGATCGAATACAGCAGCCAGTCGTCGGCGCGGAAGGGGCGGTGGAACCACAGCGCGTGATCGAGCGAGGCCATCTGCACGTTGGGCTGGTAGTAGCTGATGCCGTGCGGAAAGGTGGTGGTGCCCAGCAGATGGAAATCCGAGGCATAGGCCAGCAGCGCGCGATGCAGCTCCGGCGCGTCGCCGACCGGCTCGCTCAGGCGGAACCACACCTGCTGGAACGGCGGGCGCTTCGGCGGATTGAGCTCATCGCGCGGATACACGTGGCGGAACTCGAACGGCCCCTGCCGCGACAGCCAGCGCTGCACCTTGTTCGGCAGCGTGGCCATGACCTCGGCCGGCACCGCCGGCGCCGGTTCGATGTCCTCCGGCTTGGGCACTTCCGGCATCGACAGCTGATGCTCGGCGCCGTCCTGGTCCTCGTGGAAGGACGCGGCGAGGAAGAAGATCGGCTGGCCGTGCTGGATCGCGGTGACCCGGCGCACCGAGAAACTGCCGCCGTCGCGGGTGCGGTCGGCCTGATAGACGATCGGCGCCTCGATGTCGCCGGCCTTGAGGAAATACGCATGCAGCGAATGCGCCGCGCGCGTGGTGTCCAGGGTGGCCTGCGCCGCCGACAGCGCTTGGCCCAGGACCTGCCCGCCGAACACGTACTTGGTGCCGATGTCGCGGCTCTGGCCGCGGAACAGGTTGTCCTCGAGCCGCTCCAGCGACAGCAGTTCGATCAGTTCGGAGACGGGAGAGGAGGTCATGGGCGGGCGGGGAAGTGTGGTCGGCGCAGTATAGCGGGACGGTCGGCACAGTCCGGGGCGCGCGGTGGAGCTGGGGTGGGAGGGGTGTCGGCGCCATCTGTCCAAGCCGCCATTCCCGCGAAGGCGGGCTCCGCTTTACTTCGGCGTAGCCGAACATCCAGAGGCTTCAGCGCCATCTCTCCAGAACGTCATTCCCGCGAACGCGGGAATCCAGCGACTTCAAAGGTTCTCGCACGAAAGGCCCTGGATGTTCGGCTACGCCGAAGTAAAGCGGAGCCCGCGTTCGCGGGAATGACGATAGGTGGTGGCGTGCTGTCTTGAACCAATGCGATCTGGTGCCGATGCGCTGAAAGCACCGCAAAACCTTTCAGCGCCGGTATTTCCAGCGCAAACCTCGCCGCTACCGAAATCTACCGCGGCAAACGTTCCAAACCACATGCCGCCAGCACCCGCGCCCACGGAAACCACGGCCCCGGATCCAGCTTGCGCTGCACCAGCACCGAAGGATCGTCGCTGGCTTTCACCTGAGTCGTATCCAGTTCCTCATGCCCGGCGATATAGCGCAGCGACGGCAGGCGTCCGCGCAGATCGTTCAACAGGCCGATCAAGGCCTCGATCTGCACCGGCGCGTAGTCTTCGTCCATGCGCTGATGGCGCGAATCCAGCCAATGCGGATAACGCCCGGTGTTGACCAGCTCGATCCCGATCGAGCGCGGGTTGTAGCCGCGCACGTGGTGGGCGATGCGCTCCTCGCTGACGTAGCGCAAGACCGAACCGTCGCGGTCGATGTAGTAGTGGCCGCTGTTGCCGGTGCCCGATTCGGCGTACAGCACCCGCTCGCCGTATTCGCGCGCTGTGGCCAGGTCCGGCAGCTCGGTGCAGTGGATCACCACCAGGTCGATGGCGGCGGGATCGCGCGCCTGCAGCCGGGTTTCATAGGGCAACGGGACGGGCGTGAGGTTCAGGGGCGGCATGCCTGCGGATGCTACCATTCGGCCTCACACGGAGCCCGATATGACCCTGCCGCCCGCCGATTCGGCGCTAGGAAAGCTGATGGCCACGCTGCCCAGGCCCGGCCGGGTCGAGTGGATCGGCGTGCGCCCGGCGCGCGGGGTGGCGATGCAGGCGCTGGACGAAGTGGTCGCCGTGGCCGGCGCCGGTCTGGACGGCGATCGCTATGCCGGCGGCAGCGGCAAGCGCGGCATCACCCTGATCCAGGCCGAGCACCTGCCGGCGATCGCGGCCCTGGCCGGGCTGGACGCGGTCGAGCCGGCGCGTCTGCGCCGCAATATCGTGGTCTCGGGCCTGCCGCTGATCGCGCTCAAGGGCCGGCGTTTCCGTCTTGGCGAAGCGCTGCTGGAAACCACGGAAGAATGCGACCCGTGTTCGATGATGGAAGCCGCGCTGGGCCCGGGCGGTTACAACGCGATGCGCGGCCATGGTGGCCTGTGCGCGCGGATCGTCGAAGGCGGCGCGATCCGGTGCGGCGACGCGCTGATCCCGGTGATCGATGCGTCTGCCGATTGAGCCGCCGATCGGCTCCGCGGGCCGCATCCGCGTGCGACCCGGTGGTGCGATGCCGCGGCGATGGATGAAGGTTCGCCTCCGTTGATCGCATGTTCGCCGCCGGATGCCGCCGGCTTCGCATCGGCGAGGCGATCCCACATTACCGGATGTTCATTTGACACGCGGATTCGACGGGAGATGCTGGGTTGGATGCGCGTGATGGGTTGTGATTCGACGATGGCACGGTTTGGGAATGATCGCTTTCGAAGTGATCTGAAATTGCTACACCCCGGAAGATGATCGCTCTAGGGCAATACATTCTCCGTACTGGCGCAGCGATCTGTTCGTACTACACCTCGGCTCTAAAATGATCGCTCCAGACCATTGCATCTCTGGAATTTCGAAGCGACCTGCTCCTACTTCACCTCGGCTCTAAGATGATCGCTCCAGGACACTGCATTCTGTCTCATGGCTTCGAAAGCGGCCCCGACGCCACCAAGGTCACCGCCTTGGCCGAGGTCGCGCAACGCCATGGCTGGACGCATGAGCGCCCGGATTACAGCGACCTGGACGCCAAGCGCGAAATCAGCGACCTGGGCGATGTCTACGCGCGCATCGATCGCCTGCTCGGGCTGGCGCGCGCCGCGGCCGAACGCGGGCCGTTGGTGCTGGCCGGCTCCAGCCTCGGCGCGTACATCTGCGGTGCGGTATCGCTGCAGGTCAAACCCGCCGGCATGTTCCTGATGGCGCCGCCGATCGCGATGGGCCCCGCGCCCAGGCTGCAGGCCGCCGACGTGCCGATCAGCATCATTCATGGCTGGGACGACGAACTGATCCCCGCCGCCGACGTCGTCGCCTGGGCTTATCCGCGCCGCGCGCGCCTGCTCCTGGTCGACGACAGCCATCGCCTCTCCGCGCACGTGGAAGGCAGCGCCGACGCCTTCTCGCGTCTGCTGCAAAGTCTGTGAGTAACGCATTCGCATGAGCAAGTTCTACGCAAGCTGCGGCAAGGGCCTGGAATACCTGTTGGCCGACGAACTGGTCGCCCTGGGTTGCCAGCGCGCCACCGCCGCCACCGCCGGCGCCAACGTCGAAGGCAGCCTCGCCGATGCACAGCACGCGGTGCTGTGGTCGCGCCTGGCCAGTCGCGTGCTGTGGCCGATCGCCGAGTTCGACTGCCCGGACGAACACGCGCTGTACGCCGGCGTCGCCGCCCTGGATTGGCCCTCGCACATGGAGAGCGTGCACACGCTCGCCGTGGACGCGCACGTTTCCGGCGAAGCGATCACCCATGCGCGCTACGCCGCGCAGCGGGTCAAGGACGCGGTGGTCGATGTGATGCGCGCGCGCACCGGCGCGCGGCCCGATGTGGATACCGAAACGCCGGATCTGCGTTTGAATCTGGTCGTGCGCAAGGGCAAGGCGATCGTCTCGATCGACCTGGGCGGCGGTCCGCTGCATCGCCGCGGCTGGCGGCAGAAGCAGGGCGAAGCGCCATTGAAGGAAAATCTGGCCGCCGCGGTATTGCTGCGCGGGCAGTGGCCGAAGGTCTACGCGCAGGGCGGATCGTTGTTGGACCCGATGTGCGGCAGCGGCACCTTGCTGATCGAAGGCGCGCTGATGGCCGCCGACGTCGCGCCGGGTTTGCTGCGTCACGGCAACCTGCCGCCGACGCGCTGGCGCGGTTTCGATTTCGCCGGCTGGCGCGCGCAATGCGAGGCCGCGCGCGCGCGCGAGTTCGCCGGACTGGCCGCGCTGCGTCCGGCCTTCGCCGGCAGCGATATCGATCCGCATGCGATTCGCGCGGCGCGCGAGAACGAAGCGATGGCGGGGTTGGCCGGGGCGATCGAGTGGAGTGTGGCGAGCGTCGAGTCGCTGCAGTCTTTGTCGCTGACCCAGGATCGTCATTCCCGCGAAGGCGGAAATCCAGCGACTTTCGGGTCAGATGGCGACAAGGCACTGGATTCCCGCGTTCGCGGGAATGACGGACTTGAGGATGACGCCGGACAAAAGAGTGTAGATGCGACGTCGAGTGCGCCTGAGACCGCTCCCGGACTCGTAGTCTGCAACCCACCCTACGACGCCCGTCTCGCCGCCGACGCCGCGCTCTACCGCGCTCTGGGCGATGCACTCAAGCGCATAGTCCCGTCCTGGCGCGCCAGCCTGCTGTGCGGCGACCCGGCCCTGGCCCAGGCCACCGGCCTGCGCGCGAGCAAGAAATACCAGGTGTTCAACGGCGCGATCGAATGCGCGCTGATCGTCTGCGATCCCATCGCCCGCGTCGGTCACGCCGAACAGAAAGCCAAGGCCGAGGACGCCGCGCCGCAGCCGCTGAGCGAAGGCGCGCAGATGGTCGCCAATCGCCTGCGCAAGAATCTGCGCAAGCTCAAGAACTGGCGCCAGCGCGAAGCGGTGACGTGTTTCCGCGCCTACGACGCCGATCTGCCGGAATACTCGGCCGCCATCGACGTCTACCTCAGCGACGAAGCGCCGCCGCGCACCTGGCTGCACGTGCAGGAATACGCCGCGCCCGCCGATATCCCGGAAGCCGATCAGCGCCGCCGCCTCAACGAACTGCTGGCCGCGGCGCGCGAAGTATTCGAAGTGCCGCGCGAGCGGCTGGCGGTGAAGACCCGCAGCCGTGGCAAGGGCGGCAGCAAGTACGGACAGCTCGACCAGCGCGGCGAATTCGTGGTCGTGCGCGAGGGCGCCGCGCGCTTGCGGGTGAATCCTTTCGATTACCTCGACACCGGCCTGTTCCTCGATCATCGGCCGATGCGCCTGCGCATTGCGGAAGAGTCGCGCGGCCGGCGTTTCCTCAACCTGTTCGGCTACACGGGCGCGGCGACCGTGCACGCCGCGGTCGGCGGCGCGCAGGAAACCACCACGGTGGATCTGTCCGCGACCTACCTGCAGTGGTGTTCGGACAATCTGCGCGAGAACGGCCTGGGCGGCGCCCAGCACCGGCTGGCGCAGGCCGACGCGATGCAATGGCTGGAAGCCGATCGCGGCCGCTACGACCTGATCTTCTGCGATCCGCCGACCTTCTCCAATTCCGCGCGCGCCGACGACTTCGACATCCAGCGCGAACACGTGCGCCTGCTGCGCGCGGCGGTCGCGCGTCTGGCCGACAACGGCGTGCTGTATTTCTCGAACAACTTCCGCCGGTTCCGCCTGGACACCGACGCGATCGCGCAGTTCGCCCGTTGCGAGGACATCAGCGCGCAGACGATTCCGCCGGATTTCGAGCGAGACGCACGCATCCACCGCTGCTGGCGGCTGGAGCCGCGCTGATGACCGTCGATCCGATCGGCGGCCGCGGCGCGGAGCCTCGCGCATGAAGTCGCATCGCAAGCCCGGAACCTGGACCTTCTTCCGCCAGTGGCTGAAAAACCCGCTGCGGGTGGCGGCGGTGGCGCCGTCCAGCGCCGAGCTGGCGGCGGCGATGATCGCCGAGCTGCCCGACGACGTGCAGCGGGTGATCGAACTCGGCGGCGGCACCGGCGCCATCACCCGCGCCTTGCTCGACGCCGGCGTGCGCGACGAAGACCTGCTGGTGCTGGAGCTCAACGAAGAACTGCATGCGCATTTGCACATGCGTTTCCCGCGCGTGCCGGTGCTGCTGGGCGATGCGCGGCTGCTGCCGAAGCTCGCGCGCGAGCAGGGCTATCTGGACGCCGGCAAGGCCGATGCGATCGTCTCCGGCCTGGGCCTGTTGACGATGCCGCATCCCTTGCAGCGCGACATCCTCGGCGCGGCGTTCGAATGCCTGCGCGAGGACGGGGTGTTCGTGCAGTTCACCTATGGCCCGGCCGCGCCGGTCGCCGATGCGGTCGCGCGTTCGCTGCGCCTGCAGGTGCGACGCGGCGATTTCGTGCTGCGCAACGTGCCGCCGGCGACGGTGTATGTCTATACCCGGGTGCGGCGCTGAGTTCGCGGAGTCGGCTGCGCTGATTTCTCCCGACGCCTGCTTTCCCTGTCCCGGCCCAAACGCTCCGCGTTTGGGCGTTCGCGGACGCGCGAGCCAATGGCTCGCAAGCCGAGTCCGCTCACCCCGCTTGCGGGAGAGGGTAGGGTGAGGGCCGCTCCAGCCGGCGCGATAAGTCCTGATAGTCCGCGTGCCCTCACCCCAACCCTCTCCCGCAAGCGGGAGAGGGTGCCAGAGCGGCGGCGAGCGACTTGGAGTGTCGGTCCCTGGGCCGAAACGCAGGCGCGCAAACGCTGGTCGTTGTTCTATTAGTGTAATAGATGATTGCGCCATAAACGCTATCGTTCTGAAAATGCGATGCCATCCTATGCCTATCGCCAATCCGGCGTACCCATTGGAGAGAGGATCATGGCCACCCCCACCGCTTACGCCCGCGTCGGCCGCAAGCTGCGCGGACAGCCCACGTCCGACGGCGCCGGGGTTCGCCTGACCCGCGTCATCGGCGGCCAACAACTGCCCGACCTGGACCCGTTCCTGCTACTCGACGAATTCGGCACCGACCGGCCCGAGGACTACCTCGCCGGGTTTCCGGAGCATCCGCACCGCGGGTTCGAAACCGTCACCTACATGCTCGACGGCCGCATGCGCCACAAGGACAACCACGGCAACGAAGGCGTGCTCGTGCCCGGCAGCGTGCAGTGGATGACCGCCGGCCGCGGCCTGGTGCATTCGGAAATGCCCGAGCAGGAAGAAGGGCGCATGCGCGGCTTCCAGTTGTGGGTCAATCTGCCGGCGCGCGAGAAGATGACCGAGCCCAAGTACCAGGAGTTCGCGCCCGATCGCATCGTGCAGCTGCGCCCGGCCGACGGCGTGCAGGTCAAGCTGATCGCCGGCCGTATCGGCGATCTGCGCGGCCCGATCGCGCAGCCGGCGACCGATCCGGTGTACCTCGACATCGCCCTCGACGCCGGCGCGGGCTGGGAGTACGAACTGCCCGAAGGCCACAACGCGTTCGCCTACGTCTACGAAGGCGGAATCGAAATCGGCGACGGCGAGGACGCGCGTGCGCTCGACGCGCAGGAGCTGGCGGTGCTGTCCGGCGGCTCCGTGCTCAAGCTGCGCGATGCTAAACAGGGCAGCCGTTTGATCGTGGTCGCCGGGCGTCCGCTGCGCGAGCCGGTCGCGCGCTACGGCCCGTTCGTGATGAACACCAAGCAGGAAGTGATGCAGGCCTTCGTCGATTTCCAGGAAGGCAAGTTCTGACGCGATCGCGTCGATGCAGCGACACCGAAGGCCACGCTCACGCGTGGCCTTCGCATTTCAGTTTCCGCGTTTTACCCGCTTCCGGCGCCGCCGATGTTGCATGCGCGCATCGTGGCGGCGATGGCCGTGGTGGCGCGGCGCGCGCGTTGTTTGCTATCGCAAGACGCATCATCGCTGCAAGCCCGCGGCGACGGGCGAAGACGCGCGTGCCGTCGCGCAGAGCGGCGGCGCACGTCCACAAGGAGCGTAAGCACATGGCTACCAGAATCGATCCCAAGCAGTTCACCATCGTCGCCACCTTCGTATCGGCCGGCGTGGCCAATGGCGCCGGCGGCTGGGTGATCGTCGGCGGCAAACTCAAGAAAGTCCCGCCGCGCGGCATCAAGCAACTGCAGGCGGTGTACCAGATGCTCGAAGCCGCCGAAGGCGTCGGCAACACGCGCCTGGCGGCGCAGTTGCAGCAGACCGCGATCGAAGTGGCGGAAGCGGCGGTGAGCCAGAGGACCGCGCGCTAAATCGGCGCGGGGCGGCCGGCGCGATCCGGCCGATGCAACGAAAAAGCCGCGCATCAGCGCGGCTTTTTCGTTATCCGGCGCGGACGTTCAGTCGTCCTTGCCGAGCCAGCGATACACCGCGCCGCCGAGCAGGCCGCCGATGATCGGCGCGACCCAGAACAGCCACAACTGGCCGATCGCGGCGCTGCCGGCGAACAAGGCCACCGCGGTCGACCGCGCCGGATTCACCGAGGTGTTGGTCACCGGGATGCTGATCAGATGGATCAAGGTCAGGCCCAGGCCGATCGCGATCGGCGCGAAGCCGGCCGGCGCGTTCTTGTGCGTGGCGCCGAGGATGATCACCAGGAACATCGCCGTCATCACCACTTCGGTCAGGAACGCGGCGGTCAGCGAATAACCGCCCGGCGACATCAGGTCGTAGCCGTTGCTGGCGAAGGTGCCGGCGGCGTTGGGATCGATGCTGAAGGCGCCGGTGCCGCTGGCGATATGCAACAGGACGAAACCGGCGAGGATGCCGCCGAGCACCTGGGCGACGATGTACGGCAGCAGGTCCTTGGCCGGGAAACGGCCGCCGGCCCACAGGCCGAAGCTCACCGCCGGATTGAAGTGGCCGCCGGAGATATGCCCCAACGCGAAAGCGCCGGTCAGCACGGTCAGGCCGAATGCCAGCGATACGCCGAGCAGGCCGATGCCCAGTGGATTGCCGGCGCCGCCGAAGTTCGCCGCCAGCACGGCGCTGCCGCAGCCGCCGAGCACCAGCCAGAACGTACCGATGAACTCTGCACCGAGTCGCTTGATCATGATCGTCTTCCTTATTGAGTTGTGGGGCAGGCAGGCCCTACGGATCGACGATCACCCTGTTCAGCATTGGAACCGGGCAGCTCGACCCTGTTCAGCCAGGCCATTCTTATGCTGGCCGATTCTTTAAAAATGAGCAATCCGTCACATATCGTGTGCCGAGGCAGCAAAAAGCGATCACGCCCATAGGACGTGATCGCTGCGTTTGCGGCGTGTTACTTGTTGACGCTCAATCGGGTCGAAGGAAATCGCAGGCCCTCGGTCTGGCCGAGTACCTCCTTCAACTGCTCCGGTGAACTGGCTTGCATCCAGATGTGCGCCATCTTGCCGTTGCCCACTTCCAGCAAAGTCTCGCGGACCTGCACGTTGGGCTTGCCGGCGAGCTCGCCGCGATACCAGTGAATCGGCTTGCCGTCGATGGTGGCCGCTTCGGCGCGATCGCTGCGCTTGGGCTCGAACGGCGACTTGCTGGCGATGTAGAGACCGAACGCCTCCGACCCATCGGCACGCAAGGCGCGGCAGAAGTCCGAATCGGCGTTGCCCCGGTACTCCCAACGCAAGCCGGTGTCGGCCGGCAGCATCGGGCAGTTGCCCTGCGCTGGTGCGGCCTCTTGTGCGTTAGCGGATAAAACCAATAAAAAACACAGCCACGGCAATGCGCGGTGGCTCTTTCCCCATGACTTCACGACACTTCCCCCTGCAACCGGATGTATGGTTAAGCGGTGTTGCGAGCCTTATCAGATGTGACCTTAGTCCAGTTCGCGGGGATTGACAAACGCCAGATTCGGAAAAGTCAGCGTTCAGGTAGCGGAATGTATTCGTGCTCGCCCTGGATCTGCCCGAAACGGCCTTCGGCCCAGTCCTGCTTGGCCTGTTCGATCCGCTCGCGCGAGCTTGAGACGAAGTTCCACCACAGGTGACGGGGGCCGTCGAGGGGTTCGCCGCCCAGCAGCATGGCCTTGAGCGCGGTCTTTGCGCGCAGCCGCGGACGGGCGCCCGGATCGAGCACGACCAGATGCCGCTCGGGCAGGTCGGCGCCGTCGAGCTGGGCCTCGCCTTCGAGCAGATATAGCGCGCGCTCGGCGTGGCTGTCTTCGATATCCAGCTCGGCGTCCGGGTCCAGGTCGATCGCCACGTACAGCGTGTCGGCGAATACGCGCACCGGCGATTCCTCGCCGAAACCGCGGCCGGCGACGATGCGCAGCCAGGCGCCGTCGCGGCGCTGCTGCGGCAGGGTCGCGGCAGGGTGGTGATGGAAGGCCGGCGCGGTTTCCTCGAACGAGCGCGGCAGCGCGACCCAGGTCTGCATGCCGTGCAGCGGATGGCCGTCGGCGCGCGGCTTCTGCGGCGTGCGCTCGGAATGGGCGATGCCGCGGCCGGCGGTCATCCAGTTCACGTCGCCCGGATTGATGTCCTGGACGCTGCCGAGGGTGTCGCGATGGCCGATCGAACCGGCCCACAGAAACGTCACCGTGGCCAGGCCGATATGCGGATGCGGGCGCACGTCGATGCCCTGGCCGGGCGCGAACACCGCCGGTCCCATGTGATCGACGAACACGAACGGCCCGACCGAACGCGCCTGAATGCTGGGCACGGCGCGGCGGACCTGAAATCCTCCGAGGTCGTGAACGCGCGGGGCGATGATCGTGGTCATGGCGGGCACTCCTGCAGGGCTGATGCCGGCAGATTGGCACGACTTTTCTGCAATCAGGTTATCGGTCCTGCAACTCGGTGTTGCAGCGGGCGCGCTTGAGCGGCGGCTGTGTGGACTCGATCGGCGTCGGCGATGGGCGGGCGGTGCGGGGGCGTGCGGAGCGTGGAGCGGAGTCTGGCGTGGCGCGCGTGAGTCTGCGCGCTCGCGCCTTCGTTGCGTGTGCGGCCGCTCGTGGCGCTGTTCGTTACTTCATGGCAACGACGCCATTGCGCCGTCGCGCGCTTACTTCGCGTTGACCAGCACCTTGGCGGTCGGCGGGTCGGCGAAATCCAGCGACTGCAGTTCGAACGTCCAGGCGCCGGCGTTCTTGCTGGAGTCGTTGGCGCTGTTGAACGACAGCGCGCTGCTCTGGCCGTCGGCGCCGGTCCACTGGAATTCCAGCACCGCCTCGCCGGCCCAGATGCATTGCACATTGGGCTTGCAGCGCGAATCGGACGTCACCGCGACGAAGCGCAGTTGCGAGCGATCGGACAGGACCGCGCTGTGGCCGGGCTGCAGCGACACCGACTGGCCGGCGCGCACGGTCTCAGGCGTACTGCCGGAGGAACCGCCGGTCGCGGCGGAAGAGCTCGCCGGCCCGGCATGCGCGCATGCAGTCAGGGCCAGGACACACGACAACAGCGACAGAACGATCAGCGGCTTCATCGGACGGTTCCATTCGGGCATGCATCGCATGCTGGGCGATCGGCGCGCGCGCGTCCAGACGCAAAACCGCGGCGTAACGCGCGCCCGGTCACCGATCGCGCGTTTGAGTGAGCAGCGCGCGGCCACTGGCGTCGACATCGATGCGCATGCGCCGGTCGAACTCGGTTTCCGGCATCGGCTCCACCGTGCAGCCGCACAGCGCCGCGGCGATCAGCGGCGCGGTATTGCTGTGGCCGACGATGAGGGTGGTGCCCTGCGGATGATCGCGGCGCACCTGCGCGGCGAATTCCTCCGCCGGCTGTTTGGCGTCGTAGGTCGTCGTGCTCAGCCCATGCGCGCGTGCCGCAGGTTCGCCGGTCTGCTGCGTGCGCCGGTAAGCGGTGGCGTAGACCGCGCGCAGTGGCTCGTTCTTCAGCCAGGTCGCGAGGCGCAGCGCGCGGGCGTGGCCGGCGTCGGTGAGATTCGGATCGCGCGGATCGTCGCTGGCCTTTTCGGCGTGGCGCACCACCACGTAGCTGGAGCTCGGAGCGGGCGGCGCGCTGGCGCAGGCAGCGAGCGAAACGCACAAAGTGATGGCGGCCAGACGCGGGATCGGATGCATGGTGAAGTCCTGTGAACGGATTCGGTCGCCGAGACGATGGCCTGAGCTTACTGTGCCCGGTTCGCCGGTTTCAGCAAATCCGCGCCGGCCTGGGCTATCTCGCCGTCCTGCGTGGCTTGCGCCCCGGACACGCCGATGCCGCCGATGACCTGATCGCCGTGCAACAGGCGCACGCCGCCCTCGATCGGCGTGATCCCCGGCAGCCCGAGCACGACGTTGTTGCCCTCGCTGAGCAGCTTCTGGTGGAAAGCGGTATCGCGGCGATAGTTCACCGCGTGAACGGCCTTGCCGATGGCGACTTCGACGCTGGAATTGGGCGTGCCGTCCATGCGCTGGAAATGCATGAGCCGGCCGGCGTCGTCGACGATCGCGATCGACACGCTCAGTCCCTGCGCGCGCGCCTTGTCCTCGGCGGCCTGTGCGATCTGCTTGACCGCGGCGAGATTGAGCACGGTGCGTTGCGTGAGTTCGATTTTCATGGCGGCCGTTGCGGTAAAGGCGATGCCGAGAAGCAGCGGCGTCAGCCACACGAGGGCGGAGGAGCGTGCGTGACGGGGCGGCATGAGCGGCTCGGCGGGATGAGGAGGCGCCGATGGTAGGGCGAATGCGGCGGTGGTGTGAGTGTGGAATGTCAGGGGAACCGCCGCTGCGAACGCTACCCGCGAAGCGCCGCTCCTCATCCAAGCCGCGCGCCTCCAAATTCCCCGCGAATCAGTTCCTCCCTTTGAAAAAGGGGGGCTAGGGGGGATTTGCTTTCCGCCTGTCATCGCGAACAAGCAAAAGCAAATCCCCCGCGCGACCGCTCAACCAGACATCGCGGCCGGCGTCAGGCGCCGCCCCCTTTTTCAAAGGGGGCAATGGTTCGCGTCGGTATTCGTATCGCCCCAGTCCCAGCGAACCAGTTCCCCCCCCCTTTGAAAAAGGGCGGCTAGGGGGGGATTTGCTTTTTCCGCCCGGTCACCGCGAACAAGCAAAAGCAAATCCCCCGCGCGACCGCTCAACCAGACATCGCGGCCGACGTCAGGCGCCGCCCCCTTTTTCAAAGGGGGCAATGGTTCGCGTCGGTATTCGTATCGCCCCAGTCCCAGCGAACCAGTTCCCCCCCTTTGAAAAAGGGGGGCTAGGGGGGATTTGCTTTTTCCGCCCGGTCACCGCGAACAAGCAAAAGCAAATCCCCCGCGCGACCGCTCAACCAGACATCGCGGCCGATGTCAGGCGCCGCCCCTTTTTCAAAGGGGGCAATGATTCGCGCTCAGTGCTTGGTATCGAGCAACGTCAACAACCCCTTCGCCGCCGCCAGTCGCGCCACCGAATCGGGCAAATCCAGCTTGATCTTCAGCTTGTCCGGCCCATCCATCTGATACAGCTTCGGTTGGCCCTGGATCATCTTGATGATCGACATCGGGTCCACGTTCGGCCGTTCGACGAATTGCAGACGCCCGCCCTTTTCGCCCAGATCCAGCTTGCGAATGCCCAGCTCGGTCGCGGCGAGCTTCAGCTCCGCCACCGCGAACAGATGCTTCGCCGCATCCGGCAACAGGCCGAAGCGGTCGATCATCTCGACCTGGAATTCGCGCAGCTCATCGACGCTGCGCGCGCCGCTGATGCGCTTGTACAAGGTCAAGCGCGTATGTACGTCGGGCAGGTAATCGTCGGGAATCAATGCAGGAATATGCAGTTCCACTTCGGCGCCGCGCGACTCGGTGGAATCCACGTCGGGCAGTTTGCCTTGGCGGATCGAACGCACCGCGCGTTCCAGCAATTCGGTGTAGAGACTGAAGCCGACCTCGGCCATCTGCCCGCTCTGATCCTCGCCCAGCAATTCGCCGGCGCCGCGGATTTCCAGATCGTGCGTGGCCAGGGTGAAACCGGCGCCCAGTTCGTCCATCGACGCGATCGCTTCCAGACGCTTTTGCGCGTCGGCGGTGATCGAGCGCTTGTCCGGCACCACCAGGTACGCATAAGCGCGATGGTGCGAACGCCCGACCCGGCCGCGCAGCTGATGCAGCTGCGCCAGGCCGAACTTGTCCGCGCGATTCATGATGATGGTGTTGGCGTTCGGGATGTCGATACCCGATTCGATGATGGTCGTGCACAGCAGCACGTTGAAGCGCTGCTTGTGGAAGTCGAGCATCACGCTTTCCAACTCGCGCTCGGCCATCTGGCCGTGAGCGACGCCGATGCGCGCTTCGGGCACCAACTCCTCCAGCTGGCGCTTCATGCGGCCGATGCTCTCGACATCGTTGTGCAGGAAGTACACCTGACCGCCGCGCGACAACTCGCGCTGGAACGCTTCGCGCAGTTGCATGTCGTCCCAGGGCACGACGAAGGTCTGCACCGCCAGGCGATGCGCCGGCGGGGTGGCGATGATGCTCAGATCGCGCAGGCCGGCCATGGCCATGTTGAGCGTGCGCGGGATCGGCGTGGCGGTCAGGGTCAGCAGGTGGACGTTGGCGCGCAGCGCCTTCAGCGCTTCCTTCTGGCGCACGCCGAAGCGCTGTTCTTCATCGACGATGACCAGACCCAGGTCCTTGAAGCGCACATCGCCCTGCAGCAGGCGATGGGTGCCGACCACGACGTCGATCTTGCCCTCGGTCAGCTTCTCCAGCTCGGCCTTGATTTCCTTCGTGCTCTTGAAGCGCGACAGCACTTCGACCTTGAGCGGCCAATCGGCGAAGCGGTCGCGGAAATTGCGGTAGTGCTGCTCGGCCAGCAAGGTGGTCGGCACCAGCACGGCGACCTGCTTGCCGGCGGTGGCGGCGACGAAGGCCGCGCGCACCGCGACTTCGGTCTTGCCGAAGCCGACGTCGCCGCAGACCACGCGGTCCATCGGCTGGCTGCTGCCCAGGTCGCGGATCACCGCTTCGATCGAGGCATGCTGATCGGGCGTTTCCTCGAACGGGAAACCGGCCGCGAACGGCTCGTACATCGAGCGATCCACGTCCAGCGCCAAACCGGCCCGGGCCTGGCGCTTGGCCTGGATCTCCAGCAGTTCGGCGGCCACGTCGCGGACTTTTTCCGCGGCCTTGCGCTTGGCCTTCGTCCATTGTTCGCCGCCCAGCGAATGCAGCGGCGCGGTTTCGACCGAGGCGCCGGAATAGCGGCTGATCAGATGCAACTGCGCGACCGGCACGTACAGCCGGTCGCCCTTGGCGTATTCGATTTCCAGGTATTCGCCGGGCTGGCCGCCGGCTTCGAGCACGATCAGGCCGCGATAACGGCCGACGCCGTGATCCTCGTGCACGATCGGCGCGCCTTCGGACAACTCGCCCAGGTCGCGGATGATCGCTTCGGGCTCGCGGCCCACGCGCTTGCGCCGGCGCGGTTGCGAGGCGCGTTCGGGAAACAGCTGGCGCTCGGTCAGCACCGCGAGCGCGGGCTCGGTCAGGGCGAAACCGTCGTCCAGCGGCGCGACCGCGATCGCGAAGCGGCTGTCGCCGTCGCGGAAGGCGGTCCAGTCGGCGACCACGTTCGGCGTAAGCGCCGCGGCCTGCAGCACTTCCAGCAACGCTTCGCGGCGGCCGGCGGTGTCCGCGGCGAT
Source organism: Lysobacter gummosus (assembly GCF_001442805.1). Taxonomy (NCBI): domain Bacteria; kingdom Pseudomonadati; phylum Pseudomonadota; class Gammaproteobacteria; order Lysobacterales; family Lysobacteraceae; genus Lysobacter; species Lysobacter gummosus. The sequence goes on from NZ_CP011131.1 coordinate 1,809,503, forward strand.
CAGCACGCGGCCGGGATAGGTGCCCAGGAACGACTTCAGCGCCTGGGCCGGCGCGGCGTCGCGCGCGGCCACCGGCAAGGTCGGCGCGGGTTGATCGCCCAGTGCGACCGCTTTGCCGCGTTGCGCGTGCTGCTCGCCGCACAACTCGATGCGCGGCGCGTCGTTGAGTTTTTCGCGCAAGCCGACCGGCGTCAGGTACAACGCATCGGGCGGCAGCAGCGGCCGTTCCAGATCGTGACGGCGTTGCTCGTAGCGCTCGCCGGTGTGGGTCCAGAACTGATCGGCCGCTTCCATCGCGCCGTCGGCGATCACCGGCAGGACTTTGTCGCCCAGGTAATCGAACAAGGTCGCGGTGTGTTCGAAGAACAGCGGCAGGTAGTACTCGATGCCCGACGGCGCCAGCCCGGCCTTGAGATCCTGATACAGCGCGCTGCGCCGGGTATCGAGATCGAAGCGCTCGCGCAGCGCGTCCAGCGCGCGCTTGAGCGAGGCGTCGTCGAGCGGCACTTCGCGGCCCGGCAGCAGATGCACGCCCTGGATCTTGTCGAGCGAGCGCTGCGATTCGGGATCGAAGGCGCGGATGGTTTCGATTTCGTCGTCGAGCAGTTCGACCCGGAACGGCGAGTCCGCGCCCATCGGGTAGACATCGAGCAAACCGCCGCGCACGGCGAAATCGCCTGGGTCGAGCACTTGCGGCACGTGCCGGTAACCAGCCGATTCGAGCCGGCGTTTTTCGCTGTCCAGGTCAAGAAGTTGACCCACATGCACATCGAAACTGCCACCGACCACATGGCGCAGCGGCGCGACGCGTTGCAGCAGCGTCTGCACCGGCACCACCACGATGCCGCGCTTGAGCGAAGGCAGGCGGTGCAACGCCGTCAGGCGCTGCGAGACGATGTCCGGATGCGGACTGAAAAGATCGTAGGGCAGGGTTTCCCAATCCGGGAACGGCAGCACCGGCAGCGCGCCGTCGAGCGCGCCGGCCGGGCCGAGCAAGGTGCGCAGATCCGATTCGAGCTGATGCGCGCCCTGATTGTCGCGCGCGACCGCCAGCAACGGGCCGTCGTATTCGCCGGCGGCGCGGGCGATGGCCCAGGCGAGCGCGGAAGGCGAGGCCGGCGCGCGCCACCAGGCGCGCTGCTGGCCGGTTTTGGGCAGCAGGGACACGGATTCTTTCGTAGGTGGCATAGGGGGCGGCTAGTGTAAAGGGATACGTCGTGCAGGGTTTGCGCGCTTTGCGCATACGGTCGCGGAAGCGGGGAACGTTACGCGCTATACCGGGCGGGGGCGGTCCGCAATGGTCCGCGGGGAAGTTTCGCAGGGATGCGGGGGAACGCACGCAATGGAAGGCCTGCAACTGCAAAGTCCGGCGCGATCGCACAAGGCCCTGTCGCCGCCTCTTTCAATGGAGGCGCCAGGCGCCGAATCAACCGCCGCGCGACTGCGCGGCATCTTCCAGGAGAAACCCACCATGATGAGAAAGTTTCTGCGCGATGCGCGCGTACGTCGCGGCGCCTTCGCCGTGTCGCTGCTGGCGTTGGCGATGTTCGCCTCGACCGGTTCGGCCGGGCCGGTGATTCCCAACGGCAAGCTGCTGATCACCACCTTCTGGCTGGAAGGCGAGGCGGTCGGCGGCGATGTACAGGGCGTGTGTCCGCCCGGTGCGCCCATGCCGCTGCCGTGGGGCATCCGCACCAGTCAGAAGACCTATTCGTACATGGATTGCGCGGCGCCGCCGTAAGCGACGACGGCGATGAGCGGGGTTGCGGCGAGGCGGTGCCTCGTCGCAGCTTCGCCGCGTCGATGTCTTAGCTGCGTTCGCAACGATCGGGGCGCAGCGCTTGCGCTCCATGCATCGCGACCGGCAGCGAACCGCCGCCGATCGGATGAGTTCAGGCGATCAGCTTTCGCTCTTGGCCGCGGCCGGATCGTCGCCGGCCGTGCGCGCGGTCTTGCTGCGCAGATCCAGCGACACCCGGATCAGGCCCGGCGCGTCCTGCTGGAACTCGCGTTCGAACCCCAGCGACTGCGCCAGCGACAGCATCGGCGTGTTGTGTTCGAACACATCGCCGTACAGCCGGTGAACCTTCTTGCCGCGCGCCCACTTCACCAACCGGGTCATCAAGTAACGGCCCAAACCCATATTGGCGATGTAGCGGCTGACCAGGATCGCGAATTCGGCGTTGTTGGTGCGCTCGTCGAGGGCGACGCGGGCGACCGCGCCGACCAGGGCCTCGCCCGGAGGCAGGGGTTCGGCGGCGACCAGGGCGAATTCGGTACGCGGGTCGATGCGGGTGAAGCGCTCGGCCATCTCCGGCGTGAGTTCCTTGAGCGCATACAGAAAGCGCTGCCGGACCTCGTCGGGCTGGAGCAGGGCGAACCCAGCCCGCAGGGGCTCGGCGTCTTCGGGCCTGACCGGACGGATCAGTACCTCACGACCGTTCGGGAGGCGCTGGCGTTCATGCCAGGGCGGTAAGCGTTCACGCGTGGCCATGATGGGATAGTGGCACATTAGTCACGAATTTGGCCCTTCATCTTCGTGATGGGCGATCGCCGGTCCGACCGGCGGCGCTGAACAGCCTGAATCCCGTCCCGCAAGGTGAAGGGTGGGCCCTGCGGGGCCGGTGTTGCGCTTTCTATGACGCAGTCGGCGGTCAAAATGAGAATGAATCGCATGATGGCGGTGTGAACACGGCTTGACAATGCCCCCCGGTCAGCCACAACACCAGTGCCTGTCTGCATTGGGCTTCAGCTGGCAGGCCCCTTTCGGGTCTGGGCTGGGCCGGCGACGCGAGGCGGCGGCGCCGCTGACGGCCGGCTGGGCTGGCTGGCGTACGGCGGGTACAGGCCGTCGTAACCGGCGCCGCTGGCGCGCCAAGGGTCGAACCCGGCCCGGCGTGCACGGGTAGGTCTGATCCGTTGCGCCGGACGTGGCGCCGACCCAAGTCGCGTTCGGGCCGCGGGCGGGGATGTCGCGAACGGCCGGCTGATCGTCGATGCCGGCCGCGAGTGGCCGCTGCATGTGAGCTACAGCGAATCGTTTCTGTCGGCGGCGACTTGGATTTCTTCCGTCAATCGTTCAAGTCGCGGTAACGCCGGCAATGCGAAGTCGGGCTGAAGCAGCAGAGCGCTGCACGACATCGGCGAAAACAATCGCCGAGCTCGCCACCCGCACGACGCGGCGCACGCCCGCGAGGTTTCGTCCGAGCGCGCGGAACTCGAAGCCGCCTGCATGCTGCCGGACTACGCGCCACGCGACCGATTCATCGGCACCGGCCGCAACGCGAGCGGCACGGCGACGTCCCGATTCGTATCGCAGCCCGCGTCGCGGCATCGGCCGTGGACGCGGGCTCCGCGCCTGTCCAACCGCCAGCATCGGCAATGCTAGACTGCGCCGCTCGACCCGAAGGAGCAGTTCAGTCATGGCAGGTGGTGGCGATTCGACCCGCGCGATTTTGTTCGCACTTGGCGCCAATTTCGCGATTGCGGTGGCCAAGGGCGTGGCCGCGTTCTTCACCGGTTCCAGCGCGATGCTGGCCGAAACCGTGCACTCGCTGGCCGACTGCGGCAACCAGGGCCTGCTGATCCTCGGCCTGAAGCAGTCCAAGCGTCCGCCTTCGCCGGATTATCCGCTGGGCTACGGCAAGGCCATCTATTTCTGGTCGTTCCTGGTCGCGGTGATGCTGTTCACCGTCGGCGGCATGTTCTCGCTGTACGAAGGCATCCACAAACTGCAGCATCCCGAACCGCTCAAGCAGTGGTGGTGGGCGGCCGGCGTGCTGGCGTTCGGCATCGTCGCCGAGGCCGTCTCGATGCGCGCCTGCCTGCAGGAAGTGGCCAAGGCGCGCGGCGATCGCTCGCTGTGGCAGTGGTTCCGCGAGAGCCGTCAGGCCGAGCTGGTGGTGATCTTCGGCGAAGACCTGGCCGCGCTGCTGGGCCTGGTGCTGGCGCTGGCGGCGGTGATGATGACGGTGGTCACCGGCAACCCGATATGGGATGCCATCGGCACGGTCAGCATCGGCGCGCTGCTGATCATCGTGGCGGTGTTCGTCGCCATCGAAGTCAAGGCCATGCTGATCGGCCAGAGCGTGGACCCGCTGCGTCAGCAGCAGATCCGCGAGTTCCTCGATGGCCGCCCGGAGATCGCCAAGATCATCAGCGTGATCACCCTGCAACTGGGCAACGAAGTCATGGTCTCGGTACAGGCGCAGATGCGCGAAGAAGGCAACGTGAGCTCGCTGGTCGAGCAGATCAACACGGTCGAGCGGGCGATGAAGCAGGCCTTCCCGGAAGTGCGCTGGAGCTTCTTCGAGCCGGACATGAAATCCGGCGACTGATCCGGAGCGGACACCCGCGAAAAGCCCGGCCTCGCAGCCGGGCTTTTCGTTTTCCGCGCACGCCGCGGTTTATTGCTGGACCCAGAACTCGATCGAGTTGGTCGGCACGGTGACCGCCGCGACCGGCCCGGCGACCGTGGTCAGCGCCTGCTTCCACTGGTCCACCCGATAACGATAGCCCTTGAAGCTGCCGCTGCCGCCGAAGTTGATGTTGAAGGTGTAGGGGCTCGTGTCGCGGTTGCTGAGCACCACCACCAGCTTGCCGCCGGCGCCGCCCTGGCGGAAGGCGAGGATGCGCTTGTCCCGGTACAGCCGCTGCACACCGTTGCTGTCGGTGTAGAGCGGCTCGTCGACCTGGTAGCGTTGCGAATTCCACGGCATCCATTCCAGGAAGCCGACGATCGCGCGCCAGTTGCGCAATTCGTAGTCGAAGTGGCCGGGCTGGATGTGGGCGAACTTGCTGAAGTCGGTGTCGTCGGCCGGGCGCCAGTAACCCAGCGCATAGCCGGCGGCTTCGGCGTTGTAGGTCGGCTTGAGCGCGTGCAGCCAGTACCAGGTCGGCGAATCGACGAAGGTGAACCAGTTCATGATCGACTGCGCGGTGTTCATCATCCGCGCTTCGGAGGTGCCGCCGCTGAGGTACTCGAACTCGTTGTTGTAGACCGCCTTGCCCATGCGATTGGCGTTGAACATCGGCGCGTTGTCGATCTGGTCGTTGGAGTCTCTGCCGATCCGGTGCCAGGTCCAGGCGTCGACCAGATTCATGTCCAGTCCGTCGCGCAGCGCCGCCCGGTTCTGGCCGTCCCAGCTGTTGGCGTGCAGGTGGATGGCCGGATAGGCGGTGCGGACCTTGCTTGCGACCGCGTTATAGGCCAGCACGTACTGGTCGTCGGTATAGACGCAGTATGGATAGGTGCCGGGCTTGGCCGGCGGCTCGTTCTGCAGTCCGAACTGGACGACGGGAACGCCGCTGGCCTTCAGGTAGCGGATGTCCTCGACCACGGCGTCGCCGAACTGGCCCAGAAAGGTCGCGTCGAATTGCTTCAGGCTTCCGCCGATGTAGGCGTTGTTGCTCTTCCACGCCGGCGCCGGCGACCAGTACTCCAGGTTCACGCCCTCGGCGCCGGACTGGCTGATCAGGGTGGACAGTTCCTGCAATTGCTCGGGCCAGCGCGCGTCCAGGTTCTTGCCGTCGTTGCGCAAGCCGCGGTAGTACAAGCCGCCGGCCAGGCGGATGTAGCGGAAACCGTAGCCGCGTCCGATCAGGTCGGTGGCCAGGCGGTTGCGTTCGCTGGTGGTCAGGTCGTGCGGCACCGAGGTCGGCGCTTGCGGCAGGCCGTTGTTGCCCGAGCCGATCGAATCGCTCTGGATTTCCACGCCCAGGCCCCAGATCACCTGCTTGGGCAGGTCCAGGCGCACGTTGTATTGCTGCGCCGATGCCGTCGGCGCGAACGCGACCAGCGCGGCCGCGCAGCTCGCGTACAGCAACGATTGCCATGTGTTCTTTCGCTTCATCGCTCCCTCCGTCGCGGACCCGGGAATCGGGTCCGATGCGCCTGGCCGCGACGCCGTGGCGTCGCGGCGGATCCGCCGAGAGCGGGTGGACGCGGGGACGGGCGCGATGCCCGTGTGTCCATGACTCCAGGGGTTCCGAAATCAAACTGGTCGTGGAATCAAAAGCGGCTCCGTCGATACCGCCGCCGCGATGGCAGGCGCAGCGCAAAGACAGCGCGGCTTACGCCGCTCGCGAAAAAAAGTGCTGCGGCAGCGAAAACGGCTGGCATATCGGCCATCGCGCGCGGCGCTTCAGTTCGCCGGCCCGGGACGTCGGCGCGATACGCGCCAAGCCATCCACGCGATCGCCAACATCGACAAGCCGAACACCAGCAGCGCGCCGCGGCCGTCGCGGTTGAACGCCAGCAGCGCCAGAGTCAACAGGCCCGACGCGCCGAGCGAGATCGCCACCACCTTGGCCGGCGCGTGGTCCACGCCGTGTTCGTCCGGCGGAGTCGGCGCATAGGCGTCCACGCGCGCCTGCAATGCGCGCCAGGCCGGTTGCGGCGTGCGCCGCAGCAAGTGAGCGACGGTCAGGATCGCCACCGGCAGCACCGCGCCGACCAGCACGTCGGCGATGCGCGGATTGGCCTGAACCCAGGCCGCCAGCACCGGCGAGCCCAGCGGCCCGTCGAGACCGAACTTCACCCACAGCCCGGCCAAAAAAACCAGTCCCGCGCTCGCCGTCACCGCCGCCATGCCGATGCGGCCGCTGAGCAGGCCCCAGATGGTCGGCGCCATCAACGGGCCGAACAGCATGCCGGTGAGCGTCAGAACGATCCGTTCCGCGCCACCCATGACCGGCACCAGCAACGCCACCGCGACCAGCGCTGCGCCGATCAACAGCGCGAACCAGCGTCCGGCGGCGACCAGGTTGCGCTCGCTCGCTCCGGGGCGGAACACGCGACGGTAGAACTGCTCGGTCAAGACCCCGGCGAATACGTTGATCTGGCCGCTGATCGCGCTGGCGGTGGCCGAGAACATCGCCGCCATCATCAGGCCGAGCATGCCCGCCGGCAGCACCAGCTTGCTGGCGAGGATGTAGGCCTGCTCGGGATCGGCGTCGGCTTGCAGCATGCGGAACAGGATCGGCGGGGTCAGCCACAACGCCGGGCTGATCAGGTACAGGCCGCCGAACAGATACGCGCTCTTCTTCGCGTCGGTATCGCTGGGCACGCAGATGTAGCGCTGCGCGAACGCCCACTCCGCGCCGATCAGGAAAAAATGCACGCCGACCCAGCCGGCCATGAACCACCAGGTGTATTGATCGGAGGTCGGCGAGAAAAAGTTCGGCGGCAACGGCGCCAGCGGCGCGCCGCTGCCGAGCTTGAGCCACAGCAGCGGGATGACGAACAGCACCGCCAACTGCAGCACGATGAACTGCAGCACATCGGTCATCAGCACCGCCCACAGCCCGCCGGCGACGGTGTAGGCGACCACGATGGCGCCGAACAGGAAAATGGCGAACGCCAGCGATAAATGCCCGCTGGCCGGATCGCGCAGCGGGTGCCCCGGTTCCAGCGGAACCAGCGCCACCAGCATCACCGCGACTGCGTACAAGGCCACGCCGGTGGAGACGATGCGCACCGCCATCATCGCCCAGGTATACAACTGCACCGCGGCGCGGCCGAAACGCAGTTCGACGAACTCGGCCGGAGTGGTGACGCCGGTGCGGCGCCACTGTCCGGCCACGAACAGGCCCACCAGGATCGCCGACACGCCGATGCAGGTGGTGATGGCGATGGCCACCACGCCTTCGCGATAGGCCAGTCCGCCCCACACCACGAAGGTGCCGGCCGATTTGAGGGTCATGAAGCTGCTCAGGCCCGAGACCCACCACGGCGACTGTCCGCCGGCGGCGAACATGTCCTGCGAACGCTGGTTGCGGCCGGCGTAATGCAGGCCGACGGCGAGCGTGCCGATGAGGTATAGGGCCAGAACGATGCAGTCGATCAGGGCCATGCGGCGGGCATCTCCAATCCGGAGCCGCGCAGCGTGTGCGGCGGCTCCGTGGCGGGGCGGCGCGTGCTCAGAAGCGCACGCGGAAGGTCAGGCCGCCGTAGCGGCGGAAATCCCGCGCCAACTGCTGGGCGTAGGCGTTGGCGCCGGCGGCGCCGCTGACGGCCATGATGTTGGCGGCGTACTGCTCGTCGAACAGGTTCTTGACGAACACGCCCAGCTCGTACTTGCCGCCGTCCCAGATCAATCCCGCCGACAGGTCGGCGACGCCGTAAGCGTCCTGCAGCATGTCCGGGTTCTGGCTGATATCGAACACCACCCGGTCCTGCCAGCGGTAGTCGGCTTGCAGGTAGCCGTCGAGGCGGCCGCTGAGCGGACCTTCCAGGCGGGCGCCGAGGGTGTAGCGCCACTTGGGTGCGTTCATGAACGGCTTGCCGTCCAGATCCTGCACCGCCGGCCGGCCGGCGCCGGCGGACACGCAGCCCTGCGCGGCGGTCTGGCCGCTGTAGCACGGGCCGTTGGGCACGTCCTGGAAACGCGCGTCCAGATAGGTCGCGCCGCCGCTGAGGCTGAAGTACAGGTTCGGACGCAGGACGAATTCGGCCTCCACGCCGTCGATGGCGACGGTGCCGGCGCTGGTCAGCACCACCAGGCCGGTGGCGGCGTTGAAGGTCTGCGCCTGATAGTCGTCGAAGCGAGTGCGAAAACCGGTGAGGTTGAGCCGCAGCATGTCGTCGAACAACTGGGTCTTGAGCCCGGCTTCGAACTGGGAGGAGGTTTCCGCCGGCGCCGGCCCGGCGGCGAACTGAGCCGCGGTGAGCCCCAGCGTGGCGGCGATGCCCTCGCTCTTGTAGCCGGTGCTGTAGCTCAGGTAGCCGGTGATCTTGGGGGTGAATTCGTAGGTGGCGCTGAGCTTGCCGATGGTGGCGCGGTCGCCATAGCGGCCGGTGACCGGGCCGAAGGCGGGATTGGTCGCGGGCTGATTGGAGCCGTTGAAGAAACCCGACACCGGGCGCACGAAGCGCAGGGTCTGCTTTTCGTCGAGATAGCGCAGCCCGCCGGTTACGGTGAAGCGGTCGCTGAGGTGCCAGTTGGCCTGGCCGAACAGCGAAGCGTTGCGGGTATCGACGCGGGAATGGCCGGCCAGTACCGCTTCGTCGCCGGGCACGATCGGCACGATGCCGCCATCGGGCGCGATCAAGGCGACCGCGCCGAGGTTGAGGCCGCGCCGGTCGAGCGAGTTGTAGACCGAGCCGTCGAAGTAGTACAGGCCCACCACGTAATCGAAACGGCCGCCGGTGGGCGAGGCCAGGCGCAGCTCCTGGGTGGTGGTGCGGCTGGATTCGAGATTGCGGTTGCTGCGGATCAGCCGCGCCTGGGTGTCGTCGAGGTCGACATTGCTGTCGTTGGCGAACTTTCGCCACGCGGTGATGCTGGTCAGCGTGTAGTCGCCCAGGCCGATGTCGGCGGTCAGCGAGGCGCCGTAGTTCTTCTGGCGCACGAACGGCGATACATCGTTGTTGACCTGATCGTTGCCGCGGCCGACCGGCGTGCCGGTGACCGGCGAACGCGGGTTGTTGCTGGCGCGGATCAACGGCAGCGCGCAGCAGTCGGCGTCGAGCCTGGAGTAGTCGGCGCTCAGGGTTACGCCGGAGCGCTCGTCCGACGAGCGCCAGGCGAGCTTGCCGCGCGCGCCGTAGGCTTCCTGATCGTTGACGCTATCGCCGCTGGCGCGGTTGCGGACGTTGCCGTCCTGAGTGCGGTAGAAACCAGCGAAACGGTAGGCCAGGTTCGGCGCCAGCGGGCCGGACACCGAGCCGTTGATCCGGCGCTCGTTGTCCTGTGCGAGCAGCGCCGAGACCTCGCCGGTGGTGCCGTCGAAGTCCGGCGCGCGGGTGATCACGTTGACCACGCCGGCGGAGGAGTTCTTGCCGAACAAGGTGCCCTGCGGGCCGCGCAGCACTTCCACGCGTTCGATGTCGCCCAGGTCGCTGAAGGCCGAGCCGGGGCGTTGCAGCACCACGCCGTCGACCACGGTCGAGACGCTGGGCTCCACGCCGGTGGAGAACACGTCGGTGCCGACGCCGCGGATGCGGATGGAGTTGTTGCGCAGCTCGTTGCCGGCCGAGAAGGTCACGCTCGGCACCAGCGTGGCGAGGGCGCTGATGTCGGTGGCGTTGATCCGTTCCAGCGACTCCGCGCCGACCACCGAAACCGCCAGCGGAATCTTCTGCGCGTTCTCGCGCCGGTGTTGGGCGGTCACTTCGATCGCGTCGAGCGTGGTGGCCGCGGTGGGTTCGTCGGCGGCGGCCTGCGGGGCCGGGGCCGGTTCGGCCGGGGCGCTCTGAGCCCGGCTCAGCGACGGTTGCGCGGCCAGAGCCGCAAGCACCGCCAGCGCCAAGTGTTGCTTGTGCATTTGTCACACCCTCCCGAGGTGGTCGCTTGGCCGCGCGTCCGGAGCGTTTCCGGGGCGACGCCGATGCCGTTATAGCACTGCTTTCCGAAATAAGGAACTAAGTTCCACAAATTGGTCAGTAAGCCGGTTTGGTCGGAAACCAGCCCGGGCGGGCAGGGTCCAGATAGGCGCCGGCGATGTCCTCCACCCGGTAGGTCTCCAGCGCCGCCTCGTCCACTTCCACGCCCAGGCCGGGCCCCATCGGCACCTCGAAGGCGCCGTCGCGCAGCACCGGCGGATTGCGCACGATGTCCGCGGCCAGGTAGGCGCGTTCGGTGTCGATGGCAATACTCATATTCGGAATGGAGGCCGCCAGGTGGACATAGGCGGCCTGGGACAGCCCCAGCTCGGCGCCGCTGTGCAGGGTCACCGGCAGGTCGGCGCCTTCGGCGATGGCCGCGGACTTGATCGTCTGCCACAGGCCGCCGGCCTCGTGGGGGTCCAGCAGGATCACGTCGGCGGCGTCGGCGCGCACGATCGCGGCCACGTCCTCCAGGGTGTAGGCGCTTTCGTCCAGCGCCACCGGAGTGGATTGGGTGCGGCGCAGCAAGGCGTGGCCGGACAGGTTTTCCAGCGGCAGGGGTTGCTCGATGTAGGCCAGATCCAGCGGCTCGAAGCGGCGCAGCAGGCGCTTGGCCGTGCCCGGATACCAGGCGCCGTTGACGTCGGCGCGCAGCGGCGCATCGCCGATGCGCCGGCGTACCGCGTCCAGCAAGGCGAAGTCGGCGGCCTCGCCGAAGCCGATCTTGGCCTTGAACGTGCCGTAGCCCTGGTCGAGGAACCAGGCCGCCTTGTCGGCGCAGGTGCGCGGGTCGGCCAGGAACAGGTAGGCCGAGGCCGGCACGCGCTCGCGCCACAGCCCGCCCCACAGCGCGTGCAGCGGCTGGTTCGCGGCTTTGCCGAGCGCGTCCCACATGGCCATTTCCATGCATGCGGTCGCCATCACCGCGGCGCGCTTGTGGTGGTAATAGCCTGCGCCGAGGACGTGCCGGCCGAAGCGTTCGATCTGGCTGGGGTCGTAGCCGATCGCCAGCGGCGCGACGATCTTGTCGAACACCGCCCGCACCGTCTCGATCAGGCAGATCGTTTCGCCCCATCCGACGATGCCGGCGTCGGTGTCGATCCGGCAGACCAGGCGGGTGGCGCCGGTGCGGGCGCCGGAGGCCCAGGCGATGGATTCGGTGAGGGGGATGCGTAGCATCCAGTGGCGGACCTGGGTGATCTTCATGGCGCGGCTCCGGCGGCGGGGTTGCGAGATCGCCGTTCTATCACATAGTATTGGAACTATCATCCCGCATATTGGGAAAAGGAAGGCCGATGGCGGAGAACAATCTCGATATGGACCGGTCGGAGTCGGACGACCCGGGCGAAAGCGATAAGCGTTTCGCCATTCCGGGCGCGCAGGCCCTGTCCAAGGGGCTGTACTTGTTGGGGCTGATCGCCGAGGCGCCGCACCCGCTGCGTTTCGGCGACCTGATCCGTTACTCGGGCATGCCCAAGAGCACCCTGCACCGGATGCTGCAGACCCTGCTCGACTTCCGCCTGATCCGCCTGGACGAAAACGCGCAGACCTATCACCTGGGCCTGCGCCTGTTCGAGATGGCGCACAAGGTATGGAGCGAGTTCGACTTGCGCAGCGCGGCCGAACCGGAACTGCTGCGGCTGCGCGAGGCGGTCCAGGAAACCACCCGCCTGGGCGTGCTCGACGGCGACGACGTGCTGGTCATCGATCAGCGCGATCACATCCAGGGCATGCGCATGGCCAACGGCGTCGGCAGCCGCCTGTCGGCCGGCGCCAGCGCGATCGGCAAGGCGTTGCTCGCGTACCGGCCGCCGGAAGAACTGCAACGCTTCCTGGCCTCCAGCACGCTCAAGGCGCTGACCCCGAACTCGATCCTCAACCCGATCGAACTGCAACGCGAACTCGACCTGATCAAGGCGCGCGGCTACGCCGTCTCGGTCGAGGAATCCAACCTCGGCGTGAGCGCCGTGGCGGCGCCGATCCTGGACCACCGCGGCCAGTCGATCGGCGCGGTCTGCATCGTCGGGCCTTCCTTCCGCCTGCCTTCCGATCGCCTGCATGCGCTGGGGCGCGATGTGATCGAGGCCGCGCGCCGCATTTCCGGCAACGTAGGTGAAACCTTCATGTCCATCTCCAGCGCCGTCAGTCCCAGCCACGCGGCCGACCGCGAAGTGGATTGCGCGATCCCGCACAGCGCGTTCCTCGGCGAGGCGCCGTACTGGCTCGGCAACGGCCAGTCGCTGCTCTGGGTCGACATCCTGGCGCCGGCGGTGCACGTCTCCAGCGCGGTCACCGGCGACACCCGCACCACGCCGCTGGGCGAACTGATCGGCGCGGTGGTGCCGCGCCGGCGCGGCGGCTATGTCGCCGCGACCCAGAGCGGCTTTCGCAGCCTGGACCTGCGCAGCGGCGAGATGGCGCCGCTGGCGAGCCCGCCGGGCATGTCCGGCCACCGCTTCAACGACGCCAAATGCGACGCCGCCGGACGGATGTGGGCCGGCACTCTGGCGCTGGACGCCAGCCCCGAGCGCGGCTCGCTGTACCGGTTCGGCGTGGACGGTTCGCTGCGCGAAATGGAAAGCGGCTTCGACATCTGCAACGGCATGGGCTGGAGCCCGGATTCCAAGCGCTTCTACCTGGCCGACTCCGGGCGCCGGACCATCTACGCCTACGACTTCGACCTGGCCTCGGGCGAATTGTCCAACCGCAGCGTATTCGTCCACTTCGGGCCCAGCGACGGCATGCCCGACGGCCTGGCCATCGATGCGCAAGGCCATCTATGGTGCGCGATGTGGGACGGCTGGGCGATCCGCCGCTATGCGCCCGACGGCACCCTGGAGCGGACCATCGACCTGCCGGTGCCGCGGCCGACCAGTTGCGCGTTCGGCGGCGACGATCTCAAGACGCTGTACATCACCACCGCGCGGATTCGCCTGTCTGCGACCCAACTGGCGGCGGCGCCGCTGTCGGGCAGCGTGCTGTCGGTGCGCGTGGACGTGGCCGGCGCGCCGGTCGGCGAATACGGGGGCTGACGACATGGCCGTGTATCCCTCGTTGCGAGGCCGGGCGGTGCTGATCAGCGGCGGTGGCGCGGGCATCGGCGCGGCGATGGTCGAGGCCTTCGCCTGGCAGGGCGCGCAGACGTTGTTTCTGGAGTTGGACGCGGCCGCCGCCGAGGCCACCGCGCGACGCGTGGCCGGGCTGGGCCTGCCGGCGCCGCGTTATCGGGTTTGCGATTTGCGCGACATCCCGGCGTCGCTGCGCGCGGTGGAGCAATTGCTGGAAGGACGCGCGGCGGACGCGCTCATCAACAATGCCGGCAACGACCAGGCGCAGCCGTTCGGCGAAGTCGGCGTGGCCGATTGGGACGATCGCGTCGCGGTCAACCTGCGCCATCAATTTTTTCTCGCCCAGGCAGTGGCCGCGCCGATGCGCGCCGCCGGCCGCGGCGTCATCGTCAATCTGGGCTCGATCTCGTGGATGTTGGGCGTGACCGGCGTTCCGGTGTACGCCACATTGAAATCCGCGGTGGCGGGGCTGACCAAGAGCCTGGCGCGCGAACTCGGCGGCGACGGCATCCGCGTCAACGCGATCGCGCCCGGCTGGGTGCTGACCGAGCGGCAACTGGAAAAGGGCCGCCGCGATCCGGACAAGTTCACCCGCTATCTCGAGCGCCAATGCTTGAAAACCCACCTGCGGCCCGGCGACGTGGCCGAACTGGCCCTGTGGTTGTGCGCCGATGAAAGCGCGATGTGCACCGGCCAGACCTTCATCGTCGACGGCGGAGTGATCTGAGGTGACGGCCGCGGCGGCGCTGATCGGCGTGGATTGGGGCAGCACCCATCTGCGCGCTTACCTGATCGACGAGGACGGCTCGGTGCTGGAGCGCAGCGAGTGGGCCGCCTGCGGCGCGCCGGCGCTGGCGATCGGCGAGCATGCCGGCGCGCTCGCGCGGGCGATCGCGCCGTGGCGCGGGCTGGAACTGCCGATACTGGCCTGCGGCATGGTCGGCGCGCGCAACGGTTGGCGCGAAGTGCCATATCGCAGCGCGCCGGCCGATGCGGCGTCGTTGCGCGCCGGCCTGCTGCAAGCGCAGCCCGGCGTGTGGCTGGTGCCGGGCGTGCTCGACGCGACAGACCCGGATCGGGTCGAGGTCATGCGCGGCGAGGAAACCCAGATCCTCGGCGCGCGCGAGCCGGACGAGCGCGCCGAGGAGGCTTTGGCGATCTGCCCCGGCACGCACAGCAAATGGGCGCGGCTGCGGCGCGGCAGCATCGTCGGACTGCGCACCTGCGTCACCGGCGATCTGTACGCGGCGCTGCGCGAGCGCTGGCCCGGGGTGGAACCCGCGTCGCCGGCATGGGCGGCGTTCGATCGCGGAGTCGCGCGCGGCGCGCGCGAGCCGCTGGCCTCGGCGCTGTTTTCCGCGCGCGCCGACTACGCTACCCGGCGCCTGCAGCCGGAAGAACTGCCCGACTACCTCTCCGGCCTGCTGATCGGCGCGGAAATCGCCGCCTGCCGCGATCTGGCCGGCGCCGAGGCGCCGTTGCTGATCGGCGCGCCGGCGTTGGCCGCGCGCTACGGCCGGGCGATGCGCGCGCAGGGCTTGGCCGAACCGTCGCAACGCGACGCCGCCGCCTGCGTGGCGCGCGGATTGATGCGCATCTGGCGCGAGAAAGGGGAACGATGAAATCCAAGACATTCCTGCTGGAGCATCCGGTGGTGGCGATCCTGCGCGGCCTGACCCCGGAGCGCGCGCTGGCGGTGGGCGATGCGCTCTATCAGGCCGGCGTGCGGGTGATGGAAGTGCCTCTGAATTCGCCCGACGCGTTGCTCAGCATCCGTCTGCTGGCCGCGCATTTTCGCGAGCGCGCCCTGATCGGCGCGGGGACCGTGCTGGATGTCCGCCAAGTGGTCGCGGTGGCCGAGGCCGGTGGCGGCTTGATCGTGTCGCCCAACGCCGATGAAGCCGTGATCGACATCAGTCGCCGCAGCGACCAGTTGTCGGTGCCTGGAGTGTGCTCGCCGACCGAGGCGTTCCAGGCGCTGCGCGCCGGTGCCGACGCATTGAAGTTGTTTCCCGCCGAAGTGTGGGGAGCGCACGGATTGCGCGCGCTGCGCGCGGTGTTGCCGCCGGATATCGCGATATTCGCCGTCGGCGGAGTGACGTTGGCGAACCTGCGCGACTGGCGATTGGCCGGCGCCAACGGCGTGGGCATCGGCTCTTCGCTGTTCAAGCCAGGGATGAGCGACGCGCAGATATCGCGAGCGGCGCGCGATTTCGTCGAGGGCTGGAGCGAAGCGGCGCGGGTACCCGCCGTCGCCGGCTGAGCTTCGCCGACACCTCGCTTACGCCCCGTCTGCGGCGATAATGGGCGCTGGGACGATCGGGGCGAGGGACGCGATGAAGACGGGCAAGGCGGTAATGATGTCGATCGCGCTGGTGACGGCGGGTCTGGCCGCGATCGGCGGCGTCGGGTATGTGCTGGTTCGCAAGCTGGATGAGCCGCCGCGGGCCGAAGCGCAGTCGCCCGCGGCGGAAGTCGAGCGGCCCCAGTCCGGGAACTGTTCCGCGCACGATGAAAACGCCAAGGCCAAGGCGATCCTGGCGCCGGTCGCCGACGCTCTGCAGCGCAGCGAACGTCCCGTCGCGCATATCGCTCTGGCAGAGCTCAAGAACGACGACGTCCACCTGAGCAAGGTCGGCGGGCGCGCCTATTGGGCCGCCGGCCGCGACTACCCGCGCGATGCCAAGGGCCAGCCGATGTTCCTGCTGGCGCAGATCGATCTGAGCCAGCCGCCGAAGCGGGCCGACTATCCGCAACGCGGACTGCTGCAGTTCTTCATCTCCGGCGACGACTTCTACGGCGCCAATCTCGACGACGCCCACGGCAGCGATCGCATGCAGGCGCTGGCGCAGCAGAAAGGTTTTCGCGTGGTGTATTGGCCCGACGCCTCGGCGCCGGCGATCGCGCCGCCGCCGGCGTTGGCCGGCAAGGATTCGCTGCCGTTCGATCCGGCCAAGCCGCGGCGGATGGTTTTTCGCGCCGATCACGAAGCTATCGGCCTCAACGACGCCGGCTTGAATAAGACGCTCGGCAGCGACGTGGACAGCGTGATCGAACGCTACGCCGCGCAACACCCGGACGATCGCACGTCCGATGAGGATCTGCACGACGCCGTCGCCGACTATCTGGAACGTACCGGCAGCAAGCTGGGCGGTTACCCCGATTTCACCCAGCAAGATCCGCGCGAGGCCTCGGACCGGCGCGTGCTGCTGCTGCAGCTCGACAGCGACGAGGAGATGATGTGGGGCGATTCGGGCATCGCGAATTTCTTCATCGATCCCGACGATCTGGCCCGTGCCGATTTCAGCCGGGTGTCGTATCACTGGGATTGCTATTGATGCATTTGCGCGCTTACACCCCGGCCGATCGCGAGGCCTGCCTGAACTTGTTCGCCAGCAACGTGCCGGACTATTTCGCCCAGATCGAACGCGCGGATTTCGAACACACGCTCGATTCGATTCCCGATTACCTGGTGTTGGAGTTGGAAGGCGAGGGCATCGTCGCCTGCGGCGGTTACGCGGCCGGGCGTCCCGATCCGGCCAGCGATCCCGATCCGAACGCCGGCGTGGCCGTGTTGTGCTGGGGCATGGTGCGCCGCGATCTGCATCGCCGCGGCCTGGGCGAGCGCTTGTTGAGCGAGCGCCTGCGCCGGATCGACGCCGATCCCGCGTTCGCCTCGGTGCGGATCGAAACCTCCACCTTCAGCCGCGATTTCTTCGCCCGCCACGGCTTTGTCGTCACCCGCGAAGAGGCCGACGGTTTCGCGCCGGGTTACGACCTGGTGGAAATGCGCCGGCCGGTGCCGTGGCCGCGCTGAGCGGCGACGAAGATGGCGGCGCCGGAGTCGGCGCAAGCGGGCATCGCGGCGTCCTTCCCGATAGCTTCGTTATCGCTCAGCGCCCGGAGAGCCGTGGCCCTCCGGACGCGGACGATCAAAGAGATCAGGGCAACACGCAACCGCAGCGGCGATAGCACTGGATATAGGCCAGTTCGCAACCCGAGCCGGTGCAGGTGTCGTGAGCGCGCTCGCAACCCAGCCGGCAGGTGTTGTTGCAGGCGGCGACCGCGCTGGTGGCCAGGCCGATACCGAAGGCGAAGGCGCATACGGCAAGAATGGCGACTTTCTTCCTTAGCATGACGAATTCCCTCTCCACGCCCATCATTGGGCGCAGCCGTGATACGCCCGGGCCGGCGTGGCTCGCAAGCCGGCGCGAGCGGAACTGTGACTTCGAGGTGAGGGTTTCGCCACCGCAATGAGCGCGGCGCGGGGCAGGGTAAGCGACGGCGCGCGCGCCAGAATCGAAGTCGCCGGCGGCGCGGCCATCGCCGGCAAACGCAATCGGCGATGGCGTTCGCCGGGCGCGCGGCGGCCTTATCGTTGCAGTGCAGCGCGAAATCGCGGCGCCGCGCGCGGCCCGGCGCCCGGGCTCAGTCGGCCTGCTTGAGCCAAGTGACCGCGGAGCCGGCGTCGGCGGTTTCGCCCAGCGTGCGCGCCAGCACCGGCAGCGCCTCGCTGAGGACGCGGTCGAACTGCCACGGCGGATTGAGCACCAGCAGGCCGCTGCCGTTCATGCGCAACGGCGAATCGTCGGCGCGCACCAGCAGTTCGGCGGTGAGGATGGATTTGGCCGGCAAGGTCGCGGCGCGGCGGTAGAACGGCTGCAGCGCGCGCCGGCGCTTGATCGGATACCACAGCACGTAGCTGCCCTGCGGCCAGCGCGCCTGCGCCTCGCGCAGCGCGCCCAGGGCGGTGTCGAATTCTTCCAGTTGCGCTTCGAACGGCGGATCGATCAGGACCAGTCCGCGGTTGTAGCGGGTGGCGCCGAACTTGGGCGGCAGCAGCGCTTTCATCGCCGCGTAGCCGTCGCGCTGGTGCACGGCGATGCGCGCATCGCGCTCGAAATTGTGCTTGAGCTGCTCGGCTTCCTCCGGCTGCAGCTCGCAGGCGGCGATGCGGTCGTCGGCGCGCAGGGCGTGGCTCAGCAGCCAGGGCGAGCCCGGATAGGCCGAGGGGCCGTGTTCGGTGCGGCAGGCGCGCACCGCGGCCAGATAGCGGCCGATCGCCGGCTGCTTGGGCGCTTCGGCCAGCAGGCGGCCGATGCCGCCCTCGGCCTCGCCGGTGCGCAGCGCCGAGTTGCCGTCCAGCGGATACAGCCCGCGGCCGGCATGGGTGTCGAGCGCGAACAACGGCGCCGGCTTGGCGGTCAGCGCGTCGCACAAGGCCAGCAAGGCGACGTGCTTGAGCACATCGGCGTGGTTGCCGGCGTGGAAGGCGTGGCGGTAGTTCATGGGCGACGGGATTCGGGATGGGGGGATTCGGGATTCGCCAAAGCGGGGCGAGGCGAGCGGCGCATTATGCGGGCGGTTCGGGGCAATGCCGGCGCCGGCGCGGAAATTCGGGATTTCCCAGCCTACCCCCATAATGGCCGCGCACCGCGCTTTTGCGAATCCCCGATCCCGAATCCCCAATCCCGGCCCTAATGCGCATCCTCCTGGTAGAAGACGAATCCGCCATCGCCGACACCGTGCTCTACGCGCTGCGCGCGGAGGGGTTCGAGGCCGTGCACTGCCTGACCGGCGGCGAGGCGCTGCGCGAGGCCCAGCGCACCGCCTTCGATCTGGCCGTGCTCGATATCGGCCTGCCCGATATCGGCGGCTTCGCCCTGTGCCGCGAATTGCGTCGCGGGCGCGATCTGCCGGTGATCTTCCTGACCGCGCAGAACGCCGAGGCCGACCGCATCCTGGGCCTGGAGATCGGCGCCGACGACTACGTCACCAAGCCGTTTTCGCCGCGCGAGCTGGCCACGCGCGTGCGCGTGGTGCTGCGCCGGGCCGGCGCCGGCAGCGCCCCGATCGAGCCGGAAGCCGGCTTCGTCCACGACACCGAAGGCAAGCGCATCCGCTTCCGCGGCCAGGCGTTGGATCTGACCCGCTACGAATACGGCCTGCTGGCCGCGCTGCTGCAGCGCCCCGGCGCGGTGCTGTCGCGCGCGCAGCTGATGGACCGGGTCTGGGGCGACGCGCTCGACAGCGGCGACCGCACCGTCGATACCCACATCAAGACCTTGCGCGCCAAGCTGCGCGAAGTCGCCGCCGACAGCGACCCGATCCGCACCCATCGCGGCCTGGGCTACTCGCTGGAACACGACTGAGCCGCGCATGCGCATCGGCCTGCGGATCTTCCTGGGGTATTTCCTGATCGTCGCGCTCGCAGCGACCTTGCTGGCGCGGGTGTTCGTGGCCGAGGTCAAGCCCGGCGTGCGCCAGGCGATGGAAGACACCCTGGTCGATACCGCCAACATCCTGGCCGAACTGGCTTCGGACGATTTCCTCGCCGGCCGCATCAACGACGGCGACTTCGCCAAGCGCGCGCGCGCGCTGGCTTCGCGCGAGGTCAGCGCGGCGATCTGGGGGTTCCGCAAGCCGGCGGCGAGCTATCGCGTCTACGTCACCGACGCGCGCGGCATCGTCGTGTTCGACAGCACCGGCCAGGATGTGGGCAGCGATTATTCGCGCTGGAACGACGTCTATCTGACCTTGCGCGGCCGCTACGGCGCGCGCTCCAGCCCGGGCGAGGGCGGCGATCCGGACGACACGGTGATGCACGTGGCCGCGCCGATCCGCGACGACAGCGGCCGCATCGTCGGCGTGTTGAGCGTGGCCAAGCCCAATCGCGCGATCGCGCCGTTCATCGCCCGCAGCCAGTCGGTGGTGACGCGCTGGGGCTTCGTGCTGATGGGCGCGGCCTTGCTGATCGGTGTGGGCGTGTCGTGGTGGTTGTCGCGCCAGATCGGCCTGCTGCGGCGTTACGCCCATGCCGTCACCGCCGGCGGGCGCGCCGCGCCGCCGCGCGCGGCCGGCGAATTCGGCGAACTCGGGCGCGCGCTGGAAACCATGCGTTCGCGCCTGGAAGGCAAGCAGTACGTCGAGCAGTACGTGCACACGCTGACCCACGAAATGAAGAGCCCGCTCGCGGCGATCCGCGGCAGCGCCGAGCTGCTGGAATCGCCGCCCGGCGAAGGCGGCATGTCCGACGCCGACCGCGCGCGCTTCGCCGGCAGCATTCGCGGCCAGGCCGAACGGCTGGCGCAGATGATCGACAAATTGCTGGCACTGGCGGCGGTGGAGCATCGTCAGAGCCTGGACAGACCCGAGCCGGTGGCGCTGGCGGCGATCGCGCAGGAAGCGGCCGAGCAATGTGCGCAGCGTCTGGATCGGTCCGGGGCCAAGTTGTTGCTGGATCTGGAACCGAATCTGGCGCCGGTCAGCGGCGATGCGTTCCTGCTGCGGCAAGCCCTGATCAACCTGATCGACAACGCCGCGGATTTTTCCCCGGCCGGCGGCGAGATCGTGCTGCGCCTGCGTCGCGACGGCGACACGCAACGCATCGAAGTCAGCGACCGCGGCCCGGGCGTGCCGGACTACGCGGTCGGCCGCGTGTTCGAACGGTTCTATTCGCTGCCGCGTCCGGCCGGCGGC
Source organism: Lysobacter gummosus (assembly GCF_001442805.1). Taxonomy (NCBI): domain Bacteria; kingdom Pseudomonadati; phylum Pseudomonadota; class Gammaproteobacteria; order Lysobacterales; family Lysobacteraceae; genus Lysobacter; species Lysobacter gummosus. Next base: position 1,830,377 of record NZ_CP011131.1, read on the forward strand.
AGCCGCAGCAGCGGCCTGGGGTTGTGCTTCGTCGCCGAAGTCGCGTCCTTGCACGGCGGCGGCGCGGAGCTGGTCAATCGCGATGAGGGCGGCGCGCGCGCGAGTCTGTCCGTGCCGGGCTGAGCGCCACGGCGCAGGGCTACAACACCGTATCGTCCTGCCCGGGCAGTCCCTGGCGCTTGGCCTTGCGCTGCGCCATGCCGAATTTCAGCCGGCTCCAGAACGAATCGCCTTCGACGAACTCGCGCACGCGGGCCACGTACTCGTTGTCCGGATCGATATGCCGCGCGGCCTCGACCCAGCGCACCGCCTCGTCAAAGCGATACCCGGCCAGCGTCTTGTCGCCATACCACCACGCCAGCGAAATCATCGAGTTGATTCGGCCGGCCTCGGCGAACTTCAGCACCTGCGGCAGCGCGCGCCGGCGCGCGGACAGCGGCGGCCAGTCGCTGTGCAGCAGCGTGCCGTACAGGTCCTTGACGGTTTCCAGCTGCCCTTCGGTGAACTCGGTGTAGTCGTCCTGCAAGACTTCTTCCGTCCTGGCCAAGGCCCGGTCCAGATAGTCCTGGGCCTGCGATGCCGCGGCGTCCACCTGCGCGGCGGCGATTTCGCCGTCGCGGATCGGAATCAGCGACAGCGAGGCGACGTTGAACATCGCCACTTCGTGATTATTGTCGGCGGCGAGGCGGAAGTACTCGATCGCCCGCGAGCGATCGGCGGCGAAATGATTGCCGCAACAGAACTGCGCGGAGGCGTCGCCGAGTTCGGCGGCCTTGAGCCACATCGGCAGCAGCGCATCGGGCCCGAAAACTTCCTCCAGCGCGGCCATGGCGTTGAAGGGCGAGTCGCGCACGTTGCTGGGATCGGGCGTCATCTTCACCGCGCGTTCGAACCAGCCGTCGGCGACCTCCGGCCGCCGCGCGACGCCGGCCCATCCGTTCAGGCACAGCAGGCCGTAGAGCGCGGCGCCGTGCGGCGTGACCAGGCGGTTGAGCTCGGCGATCTGCCCCAGCCACGGGCCTTTGTCGCCGCTGCCGCACCAGGTCGTGGTCGCGCGCATGATTTCCCATTCCTGGTACTCGTTGTGCGGCGCGCTCAGGGCGTAGTGCGCGCAGGCCGCATCGATCCGGCCGGCTTTGGCTTCCAGATAGGCCAGGTACTTGTGCACGCGTCCGCGCAGGTTTTCGCGCAACGGACGCTCCAGCAGACGCTGGCCCAGGCGCAGGTGATGCTTGAGCACGCGCGGATCGTCGAGCATCGCGCTGTCATCGACTTCCAGCTCGTCGAACCAGGCGAAGAAACGCAGCGTGTTGCGGTCGTGCTCGTCGAAGTGCGCGCACAGGGGCGAGTCGGCGAAGGCGAGCATTTCCTCCCAGCTGCCGCCCCAGCGCGGCATGCGCATGGACACGTAGGCGACCGCCGCGTCCAGCGCCTGCGGGTCCATCGCCAGGGCGACGCGAAGCCAATACTGCAACGCGGCCGAATCGTCGTTGGACTGTGCGCGCCGCCAAGTCAGCGCCGGGCCGGTCAACACGTCGGCAAGGCGGTCGGGCAGGGCCTGGAGGTACTGCGCGCCGGCTTCGGCCGCGCCGGATCGCGCCAGGAGCTCGCCGATATCGTCGCTCGGCTTTCCGTGCGAGGGCAGCGATCGCGGCGCCTCGCCTTTGAGCAGCCAGCGTTTCCACCACTTCGGCTCGCCGATGGCGGCGACGGTGTAGAGGACGCTGGTGATGGCCGGCCACGCCGTTTGCTCTTGCGCCAGCATTCTGGCCAGCGCGCACAACAACGTGTCCTGCGCGGTGCGGGCGCAGGCCCACATCGCCGGAGTCACCTGATCGGCGGTCGAACTGCCGCGGTATTGCTCGAACCATGCGGCCCAATAGGCGACTTCCAGCAGAGCGGTGAAGCGGCTGTCGGGCCGCTGCGCCTGCCATTGGCGCAGTTGATCGAGCGCGGCGCGGCCGCTGCGCTGGGTGTAGGCGATGAATTCCCGGTAGCCGGTGGCGTAGTCGTGCTCGTCTTGTTCGTCGGGCTGGTCGCGCAGCGCGGTCAGCGCGCGCTCCAGATCGTCCCAGCGCTGATCGCGCATCCAGGTGTCGTAATCGATGGAGTCGCGTTCGACGACGGCTTCGTTGACGGTCAGTGCGGCGATTTCGGCCATGGGCGATTCCTGAGCAGATGAGTAGGCCGCCGTCATGCGGTGGCGTAGATGGGTTGCGCGGCGATGGCCTGGGTGAGGTCGAATGCCGACCAGGGCAGGCGCTTCCACGCGCAGTCGTATTCGTCCTGGAAATCCTGCAAGGCGACCTGGGTCGCCTTGGCGCGATGGGCTTCGCGGCCGTTCCAGTGCAGCCAGGTGGCGTGACCGCGGGCGGCGGCGGAACCGAAGTCGGACCAATCGCGGAAGCAGTCGCGCACGCGTTGCGCGTTGAGCAGCAACAGCGCCCAGCCGCGTGTTTCGTCCAGCAGATTCCAGGCCACCAGCAGGCGCAGCAGATGACTTTGCCGCATGGCGTGCCAGGCGAGCAGGTCGCGCGCGGCATCGGGTTGCGGGGCTTGCTTGGAAGGCGCTTCGTGCGTTTCCTGCTGCGGCGTCACCAGCATCGGATGGGCGAGGTAGGGCACGCGAAAGAACGTTTCGCAGAATGCCCGGATGGCGGCGTCCGCCCTGCCATCATGGATGTCGAGTTCGGATTCGATCTGCGCGCGCAAGCGGTCGCCGGTCCCCGGCGGCGCGGCCAGGCGCCCGCGCCGGCTGTCGCCGTCCACGCCGAGGCGATAGAACAGCAGCTCGGGAACGGCCAGCGCCCACTGGCGATGCGGTGCCGACTGATTCACCGCCGAAGCGCCGCCTCCCATCAAAAGCCGTCGCAACCATCCACCTTGAGGTGCGCTGGTTTCCTGCGCGAGCGGTGGAGCGAGCCACTGCGGAAAGACCTCCATCAATGTCGCCGACAACCGCTCGCGATCCGGCATCGAAGCCTCATCCGCGTTCATGGCATGCAAGGCCGCCACCACCGGCCCGTGCGGCGCCGCGACTTCGCCGACAACCGCGGCGCCGCCAGCCAGCGCCAGCCACTGCGCGAACGGGTCCGGCTGCGGGTGCTGGCCCAGCAGATGCGGGAACGCGCCGAGCAAGGCATGCCGCCGCGCCGCATCGCGCAGATCGGCGAACGCGACGTAGGCGACTTCAAAGCCCTCGTTCTGCGCGACGATGCCCAGGCGCGACAGGTCGAGGCTGCCGATGTCGCGCGGACGCACGCTGTTGAGCAGGCACAGCACGTCGCCTGCGTACTTGGCGTCGGGAATCGTGTTCTGCTTGCCCTTGACCTGGTCCAGGCTCCATTCGCCCAGGTCCTCGATCAAACTGACCGTCACATGCGGGCCATTGTTGGGATCGCGCAGACTGAACAACCGAATCCGGCCTTGCTCGCAGCCGAGCGCATAGTGCTCGCCATACCCGCCTTCGAGCCGGTCGCGCTGGGCGAACTGGCCCAGACAGTGCTGCATGTGGAACGATTCGTAGGCCAATTCCCCGCGCAGCGTGCGTCCGCTGGCGCGCAGTTCGACGAAGCGGCCGTGCGGCGTGGCGACCACTTCGGTCAAGGCGTGCGCTTGGCTGGGCCACCATCCACGCCGGCTGCGGCGCTGCATGCGTTCGTGGTCTTTGCTCCAGGCGGCCTCCGCGTCGGCGAAGGTGATGCGATGGAATTTCCCCGCCAGGCGCGAGCCCAGGCGGGCGTGAAAGAACTCGACCATGCGTGCTTCACGCTCGCGCAGCAGATGGTGCTCGGGGTCGATGTAGATCATCGGCGCGCCCGCGGCGGCCAGTTTGCTCAGGAACCACGCCGGCGGCGACGGCTCGCCGACGCAGGTGCGCCAGCCCTCGACGCTGCGCACCGGCAGGACGTGCTCGAAGCTGTTGATCGTCCAGCGGAAGAAGTGCGTCTGCAGCCAGCGCGCGATGTCGGCGTGGTCCTGGCGGCCGCGGCTGCGCCGGGCGATGGCGGCGCGGACCTTGTCGGCATTGATGACGTCGCGCGCGGCCGCGGGCGTGGCGTTCATGGGCAGTCCGTTCTATAGCGACAAGTGGGGCGAGTGGGGGATTTTCTGGATTCGTTCGTCGCCGGTCGCGATGCCGCGAGCCAGCTTCGACAACGCAACGAGAATACCGTTCAACGCGGCGCGCGTCAGTCCTCGCGCGCCGCTTCACCCTTGCTTCACCGATGCCGCACGCATGAGCCATCATCGCTCCGCACAGCGCCTTCAACCTGCCGTCCACATCGCGGACAGGAGCAAGGACATGCGTGTTTGGCTGAAAATGTTGATGGTGCTGGGGATGACCCTGGCGATATTGATCCCGTTGTTGATGATCGGCGGGATCATCAGCGACCGGCAGATGTACCGCGCACAGGCGGTCTCCACCGTCGCGCGCAGTTACGCCGGCGCGCAGGCCTTCTCCGGCCCGGCGCTGGTGGTGCCCTACGAGGACACCTGGATCTCGGAGGAAAAGGACGACAAGGGCAACATCAAGCGCGTCGCCCATCGCGAGCCGGGGCGCTGGACTTACTTCCCGAACAAACTCGCGGTGGAGGGCGATATCGCGCCCAAGGTGCGGCCGCTGGGGCTGTACAAGGTGCTGGTGTACGAATGGACCGGCAAGGCCAAGGCGGATTTCACCGCGAGCATCCCGGCCAATCCGGTCGCCGAACCCGGCATGACCGTGTCGGGCATCACCCGCAGCATCGGCAAGCCATGGCTGAGTTACGGCTTCGCCGACGTGCGCGGCCTGCGCGATCCCAAGCTGCGCCTGGACGGCATGGACGTGGCGATCGAAGACGGCCTGGGCGCGCGCGACGGCGGCGGCATCCATGCGCGCCTGGCCGCGCCGGCGCCGGGCACGACCTTGCGCTTGCAGACCGATCTGGACTTCGTCCTGGGCGGCACCGAATCGCTGGCGCTGGTGCCGCTGGGCAAGGACAGCCGCTTCTCGCTGCGTTCGAGCTGGCCGCATCCGAACTACGGCGGCAGCTTTCCGCCCAGCTCCGACAGCATCGGCGACAAGGGCTTTCGCGCCGACTGGCGCGTGTCCTCGGTCGCGACCAACGCCCAGCGCCAGTACCTGACCGGCGCGATCCTGCCGTCGGTGGCGGTGGTCGGCAACGACGCGGCGGACAGCACGGTGGGCGGCGAAATCAACGCGGTGCAGATCACCTTGAAGGACCCGGTCAACGTCTACTCGCAGGCCGACCGCGCGACCAAGTACGGCCTGCTGTTCGTGCTGCTGACCTTCGTCGGCTTCTTCATGTTCGAGCTGATCAAGCAACTGCGCATCCACCCGATCCAGTACGGACTGGTCGGCCTGGCGCTGGCGATCTTCTTCCTGCTGCTGGTGAGCCTGAGCGAGCACATCGACTTCGGCCTGTCGTATCTGATCGCGAGCGTGGCCTGCATCGGCCTGCTGGTGTTCTACCTGAGCGCGGTGCTCGGCGGCGTGGTGCGCGCGCTGGGCTTCGGCGCGATGCTGGTGACCTTGTACGGATCGCTGTACGGCCTGCTGATCTCGGAAGACAACGCGCTGGTGCTCGGCGCCGGCCTGCTGTTCCTGATCCTGGCGACGATCATGGTGGTGACCCGCAAGGTCGATTGGTACCAGCTCGGCGGCGCCGCGCCCAAGCGCGAGCCGGCCAACCCGCGCGCGATGCCGGCACGTCCGCTCGATCCGAGCGACGAAGCGGCGGTCTGAACCGGCGCGGCGACGACGGCGGGCGCTCGCCCGCCGCCGTCGTTTCCGAAGCCACGGCCGGCGCCTGGGGCCGGCCCGGATGGCGCGCCGCGAAGCGGCGAGGGAAGATGCCCGCGCCGCGACGGATCGACGGTTCCCGCATATGCGACAGCCGCCGCGCGGCACGGCGGCGGCCCGCGTCTTGTCTAAGATGGACCCATGAAGAAGCCCATGCCCGTGATCCGCAGTCTCGCCGGCGCCGAGATCACGCCCTACCTGGACGCGATCGCGGCCCTGCGCATCGCCGTGTTCCGCGACTGGCCGTACTTGTACGACGGCGACGCCGCCTACGAGGCCAAGTACCTGCGGACCTATCGCGATTCGTGGCGCAGCGTGGCGGTGCTGGCTTTCGACGGAACCCGGGTGGTCGGCGCCTCCACCGGCCTGCCGCTGGTGGATGAGGTCCCCGAGTTCCGCGCCGCGTTCGAGGGCCATCTGGTCGATGTCGACCACGTGTTCTACTGCGGCGAATCGGTGCTGCTGCCCGAATACCGCGGTCTCGGCGTCGGCCACCGTTTCTTCGACGCGCGCGAGGCGCATGCGCGCGCGCTGGGTGGATTGCGATGGACTACCTTCTGCGCGGTCGAGCGCGAACCCGAAGATCCGCGTCGCCCGGCGTTCCATCGCGGCAACGAAAGCTTCTGGAAAAAACGCGGTTACACCTATCGGCCCGAGCTGAAAGCGCAACTGCCGTGGAACGAAGTCGGCCGCGGCGAACGCGACCACACCCTGGGATTCTGGCTGCGGCCGCTGGAGCGTGCGCGATGAAAGTGGCGGTGGCCAAGTACACGATCGGCGCGCCGCGCAGCTTCGCCGAGTTCGCCGACAAGCAGACGCAATGGCTGAGCCAGGCGCGCGCCGGCGGCGCGGAGCTGGCGGTGTTGCCGGAGTATCTGTCGCTGGAACTGGGCGCGACCTTCGGCGCGGGGACGCAGGGCGATTTGCACGCGTCGCTGGTGGCGATACAGGCCTATCACGGCGCGTGGCTGGACCTGTTCGGACTGTTGGCGCGCGAGTTGCGGATGCATGTGGTCGCGGGCAGTTTTCTGTTCGATCCCGGGCACGGGCGTTATCGCAACCGCAGTTATGCGTTCGCGCCGGACGGCGGCCGGTTGTGGCAGGACAAGTTGCAACTGACCGGTTTCGAGAAGCAGGCCGGAGTGATCGAGGCCGGCGACACGCTCAAGACCTTCGCCCTGGGCGAGCAGCGGGCGGGCATCGCCATCTGCTACGACATCGAGTTTCCGCTGCCGGTGCGCGCGCAATGCGAAGCCGGCGCGCGCCTGCTGCTGGCGCCCAGTTGCACCGACACCGCGGCCGGCGCGACGCGGGTGCGGGTGGGGTGTCTGGCGCGGGCGTTGGAGAACCGTTGTTTCATCGCGCAATCGGTGACGGCGGGCGAGGCCTTGTGGAGTCCGGCCCTGGACACCAACACCGGCGAGGCGGCGATCTATGCGCCGATGGACGTGGGCTTGCCGGCCGATGGCGTGCTGGCGCAGACGCGCGGCGGGCAGCGGTGGGCATTCGCGGATCTGGATTTTGCGGCGTTGCAGGCCAGTCGGGCGCGGGCGCAGGTGGCTAACGATCGCGATTGGATGGGGCAGCTGCGGCCGGGGATGTTGAGGGCGCGGGTGGAGGGGTTTGAGGGGTGAGGTGAGTGGTGTCGGCGCGCTTGCCGGGCTGACTCTGACCTTGCTTTAGCTCCTGCTGCCGCTGTTGATTTTGCAGTTGCAGTTGCAGTTGCAGTAGCTGATGTTGTTGCAGTTGCAGTTGCAGTTGCAGTTGCAGTTGTTGGTGTTGGTGTTATTGCAGTTGCTTGTGCTTCCGCCTGTGTTTTTTTGCTGTTGCGGGGCGTCGCTTGTAACTCGCGAGACCGAAGGACACCCGAAGGGCGGCGCACATGGACGTGCGCCGGGTCCCACCTTGGGCAGGATGCCCAATGTGGGACCTGCCTGCGTCGGCATCGCACTCGTGGCTTTTGATTCGAAACAGCTAAAGCCCTTTCTTTGGTTACTTTTGACCGAAGGAAATCCCGTGGGACTTTGTGGCTTTGGACAAAGAAAGTGACCCGCCGCTCTATGGCGGAAGCGTTAAGCGTTTGATCTTTCTCTTTCTCTTGCTTGAGGCTTCTGTCTTTTTTCTCGTCATTCCCGCGAAAGCGGGAATCCAGTGCCTTTCGTGCGAGAACGCTTGAAGTCGCTGGATTCCCGCTTTCGCGGGAATGACGGTCTGGAAGGATGGCGCTGAAGTCTCTGGATTCCCGCGTTCGCGGGAATGACGAGCAAAAAGGCAGAAGCCTCAAGCAAGATCAAACGCCTAACGCTTCCGCCATAAAGCGGCGGGTCACTTTCTTTGTCCAAAGCGACAAAGTCCCACGGGATTTCCTTCGGTCAAAAGTAACCAAAGAAAACGCTTTAGGCTGTTTCGAGTCAAAAGCCACGAGTGCGTAGCTGTCGCGGGCAGGTGCCACATTGGGCATCCTGCCCAAGGTGGCACCCGGCGCACGTCCATGTGCGCCGCCCTCCGGGTGTCCCTGGTCTCGCGAGTTACTAGCCGCGCCCAGCAACGACAAAAGCGAAGGCGAAGCAAAGAAATCTTGGCAACGGCAACGGCAACGGCAACGGCAGCGGCAGCGGCAGAGCAAGAGCAGCGGCGCCAGCAAAGCTGGCAAACGCACACGCAAAAGCAAAAAGCAGCGGCAAGGTCGCCGCTGCTTTTGCAAGTTCAAGTGTTGCTTATCGCCGAAGCCAATCGAAACGCGGCGACTACCCAACCAACAACTCTCAGCCGAACAACGACACGCCCGGCACCAGCCACAACGAAAACCCGGCCAACGTAGAACCGATCACCGTAGCCGCCACGACATCGCTGGGGTAATGCAACCCAAGCACCACCCGCGACGCCGCCACGCTGGCCGTGAACGGAATCAGCAGCCAAGCCAGCACCGGGTAATGCGCCATCGCCACCAGACTGAAAGCGACCGCGTGCAAGGTGTGCCCCGAGGGAAAACTGAACTCGTCCAGCGGCGCGACCCAGGCGTGGATGCGTTGATCGGACGCGAACGGACGCGGGCGCCGCGTCCAGCGCTTGAGCAGCTTGTACAGCGCCAACGCGATCACCCCGGTCGCCGCCAAGTGTGCGGACGCGCGCAAGCCGTCGTAACCGTCCACCAGGATCAACGCCGCCATCAGCGCATACCAGAACACGCCGTCGCCCAGGCGGCTGACCGCGGCGAAGTAAGCGCGCGAGCTGCTGCGTTCGCCGAGACGATTGGCGCGCAGGCACCAACCCGATTCGCCGGCGATCAGACGTTTGCGCAAAGGCAACCGGTTCATAAGACCTCCTGCTTGGGTTTGGTTTCGTCGTTCAATCGTCGCAACGTGCCGCGGCCAGTCGCATTGCGCTCGGCCAGGCCGTGGAGCAGGGCATCGAAATCGGCCGCGACCTGTTGCGGGCGCAGGCCGCTGATCGCTTCGCGGCCCGCGCGGGACATTCCCGCGCGCAAGGCGTCCTGGCTGCCGATGCGCGCCGCCGCGCGGATGAAGCCGGCGTCGTCGCCGTCGGCGATCGCCGCGCCGTGCAGGCCGTCGCGCAGGTGCTCGTGCGCGGCGCCGTAGTCGAAGGCCACCGTCGGCACGCCGCTGGCCATCGCTTCCAGGGTCACGTTGCCGAAGGTTTCGCTGTGGCTGGGAAACAGGAATATGTCGCCGCTGGCGAAATGCTCGGCCAGCACTTGCCCGCGCTTGAGTCCGCAGAAAATGAAATCGGGGTTGTCGCGCTGCAGTTTTTCCCGCGCCGGGCCGTCGCCCACCCAGACGAAGCGCGCCTGCGGGCGCTGCTGCTGCAAGGCGCGGAACGCGCGCACGGCCAGGTCGAGATTTTTCTCCGGCGCGATCCGGCCGACGTAGATCGCGGCGAAGCCGTCGTCGTCCAGGCCCCATTCGCGGCGCAGCGCGGCGCTGCGGCGGCGCGGGTCGAACAGTTCGGTATCGACCGCGCGCGGCAGCCGCACCACGTCTTCGAAGCCGCGCGCGCGCAGGAACTCGGCCAGCTCGCGGGTCGGCACCAGGGTCGCGTCGGCGCCGTTGTGGAAGCGGCGCATCCACGCCAGCGCGGTGCCGACCAGGAACGGCGCGCCGTAGTCGCGCATGTATTCGTCGAAGCGGGTGTGGAAGCCGGTCGCGGCGGGAATGCCCAGGCGCCGTGCCGCCTTCAACGCCGAACCGCCCAGCGGGCCTTCGGTGGCGACGTAGATGGCGTCGGGGGTGTCGCGCTTCCAGGCCTGGATCAGGCGGCCGGCGCAGGGCAGGCCGAAGCGCAGGCCGGGGTAGCGCGGCAACGGCAGGCCGCGCACCAGCAACTCGTGAGCCTCGCCGTCGCCGCCGCCATCGGCGTCCTGGCGCGGACGGACCAGATCGACCTGATGACCACGGGCGCGCAGACCCCGCTCCAGACCTTGCACGGTCAGGGCGACGCCGTTGATTTCCGGCGGATAGGTCTCGGTGACGATCGCGTAGCGCATTGCGCGGCTCCGGGTTTGAGCAATCCTGGGCGCGGGCCATGTCCCGGCGGTTGCGGCGGGATGACGCGTGGATGACCGCGGCCCCGGGTAACCGTTTTCATTCGATCCGGTCACGCAATCGCGGCGAAAACGGCCTGATCTTTGCTGAGTCAATAGCGCGCCGGGCGGTGCATATTCCGGAGTGTTAACAAGCCGATCCCTACAATCGCCGGGTTTATCCAATCCGAAGGTGCGCGCTTGCAGCGACGCGAAATACTCAAGGCGGGGCTCAGCCTGCCGTTGGCTGGTCTGGCCGGCGGCGGCCTGGCAACGGTCTGGGCGGCGACCGGACCGGGACAGGCGTTCGCCGCCGACACCGTGCCGGCGCTGGCGCGCGCGCTGGCGGCCAAGCCCTACAAGGCGGCCGGGTCGGATCTGCCCGAGGCGCTGGCGCGGATCAAGTACGACACCTGGCGCGACATCCGCTTCGACCCGGCGCAAGCGCTGTGGAAGTCCGAGCGGCTGCCGTTCCAGTTGCAGTTCTTCCATCGCGCGTTCTTGTTCAAGCAGCGCGTGGACATGCACGTGGTGCGCGGCGGCGTCGCCACGCCGGTGGTGTATACGCCGAAGATGTTCAGCTTCGGTCAGGCGCCCAGGCCGGCGCAGGACGATCTGGGCTTTGCCGGTTTCCGCGTGCATGCGCCGATCAATCGCGCAGATTATTTCGACGAGGTCTGCGCGTTCCTGGGCGCGAGCTATTTCCGCGCGGTCGCCAAGAACCTGCTGTACGGCCTGTCCGCGCGCGCGTTGGCGCTGAACACCGGCGCCGGCAACAGCGAAGAATTTCCGGCCTTCACCGGGTTCTGGATCGAACAGCCGGCGTCGAGCGCGAAGCGGATCGTCGTGCACGCGTTGCTGGACAGCCCGAGCGTGGCCGGTGCGCTGCGCTTCGCGATAACGCCCGGCGTCGAGACCGTGTTCGATACGCAACTGCGCCTGTATCCGCGCGTGGCGTTGTCGAGCGTGGGCATCGCGCCGTTGACCAGCATGTATCACTTCGATGCGACCGATCGCGTCGGCATCGACGATTTCCGCCCCGCCGTGCACGATTCCGATGGCCTGGCGATGCACAACGGCGCCGGCGAACAGATCTGGCGGCCGCTGCACAATCCGCCCAGCCTGCAGGAAAGCGCGTTCCAGGACCGCCGGCCGCGCGCGTTCGGACTGATGCAGCGCAAGCGCGCCTTCGCCGATTACGCCGACAGCGAAGCGCATTACGAGCGCCGTCCGAGCGCCTGGGTGGAACCGGTCGGCGATTGGGGCGAGGGCGCGGTGCACCTGATCGAGATCCCGACCAAGGACGAATATCAGGACAACATCGTCGCCTTCTGGCGCCCGCGCGCGCCGCTCGCGGCCGGGCGCGAGCATCGCTACGACTACCGTCTGCACTGGTGCGCCAGGCATGCCTGGACGCCGTCGCTGGCGACGGTCGCGCGCACCCGCATCGGTGCCGGCGGCAACGGCGCGCGGCTGGTGGTGATCGACCTGGAAGGCGGCGGCCTGTCCGAACTGGCCGCCGACGCCGCGCCGCGCGCGGTGGTGTGGTCATCGGCGGGGCGAATCGCCAACGCCGTCGCGCATGCCAATCCCGGCACCGGCGGATGGCGCGTATCGTTCGAACTGCAACCCGGGGATGCGCGCACGATCGAATTGCGCGCGGTGCTGGAAGACGGCGGTCCCCTTTCCGAAACCTGGCTTTATCGTTGGACTGCATGAACGCAACTGTCGCTCCCCCGCAACGACCGACCTCCGTGCCGTACGAGGCGCTGCCCCCGGAATCGCCGATGGCGATGCCGGTGCAATCGCTGCGCGTGGGCGAGCGTCCGAAAGGTCGCCTGCCCAGCGCGCCCAACGCCATGGCCTGGCGCCGCCTGTACGTGATCGGCGGCGCCGCGGCGCTGACCCTGACCGCGGCGTACCACATCCTGCGCGTGCTCTATGTCGGCGGCCTGAGCCTGCTCGAAGCGGTGCTGCTGATGTTGTTCGTGCCGTTGTTCGCCTGGATCGCGCTGGCGTTCTCCAGTTCGCTGGCCGGCTTCATCCTGATCCTGACCCGGCGGCGCTGGCGCTTCGGCCTCAAGCAGGGCGGCGAGCTGCCAGTGCTGGGCCAGCGCACCGCGCTGCTGATGCCGACCTACAACGAAGACCCGGAACGGTTGATGGCCGGCTTGCAGGCGATCTACGAGTCCGTCGTCGCCACCGGCCAGCTCGAGCGTTTCGATTTCTTCATCCTCAGCGACACCACCAAGGAACCGGTGCGCCAGGCCGAAATCCGCGCGTTCAACGCCTTGCGCGAACGCACCGGCGGCCACGACCGCATCTTCTACCGGCGCCGCAAGAACAACGCCGAGCGCAAGGCCGGCAATATCTCCGAATGGGTGCGCCGCTTCGGTTCGGCCTATCCGCACATGCTGATCCTGGACGCCGACAGCCTGATGACCGGCGAGGTCATCGTGAAGCTGTCCGGCGCGATGGAGCGCAACGCCGATGTCGGCCTGATTCAAACCTTGCCGATGATCGTCAACGGCCAGACCTTGTTCGCGCGCATGCAGCAGTTCGCCGGGCGCGTGTACGGCCCGGTGATCGCCTACGGCATCGCCTGGTGGCACGGCGCGGAGAGCAACTACTGGGGCCATAACGCGATCATCCGCACCCAGGCCTTCGCCGATCACGCCGGCCTGCCGGAACTGCGCGGCTACAAGCCTTTCGGCGGCACCGTGCTGAGCCACGATTTCGTCGAGGCCGCGTTCATGCGCCGCGGCGGCTGGGCCTTGCACATGGTGCCGGGACTGGTCGGCAGCTTCGAGGAAGGCCCGCCGTCGCTGACCGACATGCTGGTGCGCGACCGCCGCTGGTGCCAGGGCAATCTGCAGCACGGCGCGGTGGTTTCGGCCAAGGGCCTGCACTGGGTCAGCCGCATGCACATGGCCATGGGTATCGGCCATTACTTCACCGCGCCGATGTGGGCGATGCTGATGCTGGTCGGCCTGATCATTCCGCTGGACCGGGTCGATTACTTCAAGTGGCAGAGCATCCGCCTGCCGGGTTTCTCGCCCAGCGCCTACTGGCGCGACCAGGACCCCGACCGCGTGTTGTGGGTGTTCGTGGCGACCATGGCGGTGCTGCTGGCGCCGAAGTTCATGGCCTTCCTGGCGATGCTGACCGACCGCGAGACCCGTCGCGGCTGCGGCGGCGCGATTCGCGCCTTCATCAGCATGATCTTCGAAACCCTGCTGGCGGCGCTGATGGCGCCGATCACCATGTACGTGCAATCGCGCGGCGTGGCCGAAGTGCTGGCCGGCAAGGACTCGGGCTGGGAATCGCAGCGCCGCGACGACGGCAGCCTGCCGCTGTCGGGCCTGATCCGCAGCTACGGCGGCCTGACCCTGTTCGGCCTGATGATCGGCGCGATGGCCTACGTGATCTCGCCGCCGCTGGCGGCGTGGATGTCGCCGGTGATCATCGGCCTGGTCATCTCGATCCCGGTGGTCGCCTTCACCTCGGCCAAGGCCCCGGGCCAATGGCTGCGCAAGATCGGCATCTTCCGCATCCCGGAAGAAATCACCCCGCCGCCGGTGCTGGTGCGGGCGAAGCAGTTGCGGATCGAGGCGGCGCAGCGGTCTTCGAACTGAGTCACGGATCCGGCTCCGCGACGGCGACGAGCCGCGAATCATCGGTGCTGAGCACGGATATGCTGGCGCCATGAGCCATGCCCGTACTTCGCCGGACCCTGCACTGAGCCACGTCGTCGGCGCCACCGCGCCGCCGCTGCTGGAGGAAACCATCGGCGCGATGCTCGCGCGGGTGGCCGCGACCTGGCCCGAGCGCGAGGCGCTGGTGGTGCCGCCGCAGGGCGTGCGCCTGAGTTGGAGCGCGTTCGATACGGCGGTCAGCCGGTTGGCCGCGGGGCTGCTCAAGCTCGGCCTGGCGCCGGGCGATCGCATCGGCGTGTGGTCGCTCAACCGCGCCGAATGGGTGTTGCTGCAGTTCGCCAGCGCGCGCGTCGGCCTGATCCTGGTCAACATCAATCCGGCCTATCGCACTCACGAGCTGGAATACGCCTTGAATCTGGTCGCGTGCCGGGCGCTGGCGATCGTGCCTTCGTTCAAGACCTCGCACTATCTGCAGATGTTGCGCGAACTGGCGCCGGAGTTGGACGAGCATCCGCCCGGTCTGTTGCGGTCGCGGCGGTTGCCGGACCTGCGCCATGTGCTGTCGATGGGGGCCGGCGAGCCGCCCGCGGGAACGCACGCGTTCGACGCCGTCGCCGCCTGCGACGATGCCGACGCGCATGCGCGGCTGCGCGAAGTGGCGGCGCTGTTGTCGCCGGACGACGCGGTCAACATCCAGTTCACCTCCGGCACCACCGGCGCGCCGAAGGGCGCGACGCTGACTCATCGCAATATCGTCAACAACGGCTTCTTCGTCGGCGAAGCGATGCGCTTGAGCGAACACGACCGGCTGTGCATTCCTGTGCCGTTCTATCACTGCTTCGGCATGGTCCTGGGCAATATGGCCTGCGTCACCCACGGCGCCTGCATGGTGATTCCCGGGGAAGGTTTCGACCCGCTGGTCACCTTGCGCACGGTGGCCGAAGAGCGCTGCACCGGCCTGCACGGCGTGCCGACGATGTTCATCGGCGAGCTGGAGCATCCGCGTTTCGCCGAGTTCGATCTGTCGAGCCTGCGCACCGGGATCATGGCCGGTTCGAACTGCCCGATCGAGGTGATGAAGCATGTGGTCGAGCGCATGCACATGCAGCAGGTCACCATCGCCTACGGCATGACCGAGACCAGTCCGGTCAGTTTCCAGACCGTGCCGGAGGACCCGCTGGCGCGGCGGGTGGATTCGGTCGGACGCGTGCATCCGCATGTCGAAGTGCGCATCGTAGACGACAACGGCGACACCGTGCCGCGCGGCGAGATCGGCGAGTTGCTGACGCGCGGATACTCGGTGATGCAAGGCTATTGGGGCGATCCCAAGCGCAGCGCCGAAGCCATCGACAGCGGGGGCTGGATGCACACCGGCGACCAGGCCGTCATCGACGCGGACGGTTATGCGCATATCGTCGGCCGCCTGAAGGACATGCTGATCCGCGGCGGCGAGAACGTGTATCCGCGCGAAATCGAGGAATTCCTCTACGCCCATCCGGCGATCGCCGACGTGCAGGTGTTCGGCGTGCCCGATGCGAAATTCGGCGAGGAAGTGTGCGCATGGATACGCGTGGCCGAAGGCGCGAGTCTGGATGCCGAGGCCGTGCGCGCGTTCTGCCAGGGCCGCATCGCCCAGTACAAGATTCCGCGCTACATCGAGTTCGTCGATAACCTGCCGATGACGATCAGCGGCAAGCCGCAGAAATTCCTGATGCGCGAGCGGATGATCGAGCGACTGGCGGCGGCCGCGAGCGACGGCTGAGCGCCGCCGCATCCGCGCGGCTTCAGGCCGCCAGCAGTCTCAGCGCGATGCCCAATCCCGCCATGTCCTGCGGCTCGCCTTCAAGGTCGGCGCGCACCAGCGGCCGCGATTCCAGCCAGCGCTTGGACACGGTCAGGGTGAGCGTGTTGCCGTCGGCGTGGGCGTCGAGCTGCGGGATCGGATCGGACTCATGCGCGCGGTGCAGCAGCACCGCCAGGCGCAGCAGCGCCGAACTGCGCCGCACCGCCGCGAGCAGGCGATCGGGCAGGGCCTCGAACGCGTTCTTGGGAATGCCGCGGCGATGCGTGCGCACCAGCGCGGCCAGGAACTGCTGTTGCTGGCGCGAGAAGCCGGAGATGTCCGAGTTCTCGATCACGTACGAGCTGTGCACGTGGTACTGGCTGTGGGCGATCACCAGCCCCAGCTCGTGCAGGCGCGCGGCGCGTATCAGCATCAGGCGGTCGTCGGCGTCCAGTTGCCAGGCTTTGGCCACCTGGTCGAACAAGCGCTGCATGGTCGCTTCCACCCGCGCCGATTGTTGTTCGTCGATGCCGTAGCGCTTGACCAGGGCCTTGACGGCCGCGTCGCGCGGATCGTCGGCGCCGCCGCGGCCGAGCATGTCGTACAGCACGCCCTCGCGCATCGCCGCCTTGCTGATGGCCATGCGCTGCAGCCCCAGCACGTTGAAGGCCGCTTCCAGGATCAGGATGCCGCCGGCGATCACCGAACGGCGGTCGGCGGACAGCCCGGGCAGTTCGATGGCGTCGATGCGGTCGGCCTGCAGCAGGCGGTCGCGCAGCAGCGGCAGGGCTTCGGCGGTGACCGCGCCCTTGGTCAGCTTCATCGCCGCGCAGATCTCGCCGATGGCCTTGTTGGTGCCGGATGACCCCAGCGCCTCCTGCCAGCCCAGCGCGCGGTAGGTGCCGGCGAATTGCTGGAACTCGGCCGAGACCTCGGTCAGCGCGTCGCGCCATTTCTTCTTGGACAGCTTGCCGTTCTCGAAGAAGCGGCGGGTGGTGGCGATGCAGCCGACCTGCAGGCTTTCGCGCTCGATCGCCTCGAAGCCGCTGCCGATGATGCATTCGGTGGAGCCGCCGCCGATGTCGATGACCAGGCGCCGCTCGCCGGGCTTGGACGGCTGGGCGTGGGCGATGCCCAGATAGATCAGACGCGCTTCTTCGCGGCCGGACACCACTTCGATGGCATGGCCCAGCGCCGATTCGGCCGGCATCAGGAAGGACTGCGGCGCGGCCAGGCGGCGCACGGTGTTGGTGGCGATGGCGCGCACGTGCTGCGGCGGCACGTCGCGGATGCGCTGGCCGAAGCGCGACAGGCAATCCAGCGCGCGCTGGCGTACTTCCGGCGCCAGGCCGCCCTTGCGGTCGAGGCCTTCGGCCATGCGCACGGTCTCGCGCAGGCGATCGACCGTGCGCAGCTGGCCCAACACGTACCGCGCGACCACCATGTGGAAACTGTTCGAGCCCAGATCGACGGCGGCGAGCAGGTCGCCGTCCTGGAGCGGCAGGCGGGTGGTCGGGAAAATGTTATTCATGTGCGGAAGTTTGGGTCATCCGCACAATTTGGCCAACAGCGTGGACTGTGCCGAGTGCGGCATCGCGCCTTCGGCCGGGGCCAGGCGCTGATATTCGCCGTCGGACTGCAGCTCCCAGGAATTGAGGTTGTCGGCCAGGTAGTTGGCCAGCGCTTCCTCGTAGACGCGCCCGCGCAGCTCCGAGTCCAGGATCGGGAAGCCGGTTTCCACGCGTCGCAGCAGGTTGCGTTCGAGCCAGTCGGCGCTGGAGCAGAACAGGTCCGGCGCGCCGTCGTTGGCGAACCAGTAGACGCGGTGGTGTTCGAGGAAGCGGCCGACGATCGAGCGCACCCGGATGTTGTCCGACACGCCTGCCACGCCCGGGCGCAGGGTGCAGGCGCCGCGCACGATCAGGTCGATCTGCACGCCGGCCTGCGAGGCCTGGTACAGCGCGCGGATCACCTGCGGCTCGTTGAGGGCGTTCATCTTGGCGACGATGCGCGCCGGCTTGCCGGCGCGCGCGTGCTTGGTTTCGCGGTCGATGCGCTTGAGCACGCCGGCATGCAGGGTGAACGGCGATTGCAGCAGGCACTTGAGCTTGAGCGACGGCGCCAGCCCGGACAGCTGCTGGAAGATCATGTGCACGTCGTTGCCGATATCCGGATCGGCGGTGATCAGGCCGAAGTCGGTGTAGGCGCGCGCGGTGCCGCTGTGGTAGTTGCCGGTGCCCAGGTGGGTGTAGCGCTTGAGCTTGCGGCCTTCGCGCCGCACGATCAGCAGCATCTTGGCGTGGGTCTTGTAGCCGACCACGCCGTACACGACCTGCACGCCGGCTTCCTGCAGGCGGTCGGCGAGGCCCAGGTTGGCCTCCTCGTCGAATCGCGCGCGCAGCTCGACCACCACGGTCACGTCCTTGCCGTTGCGCGCGGCCTGGACCAGTTGTTCGACGATCGGCGAATCCTTGCCGGCGCGATACAGGGTCTGCTTGATCGCGAGCACGTTCGGGTCTTCAGCGGCCTGGCGGATCAGTTCCAGCACCGGCGCGAACGAGTCGAAGGGGTGGTGCAACAGCACGTCGCCATCGGCGACGGTGTCGAACAAGGTCTCCACGCCGGGCAGCACGCGCTGCTGGTAGGGCGGGAATTTCAGCTCCGGACGCTGGACCAGATCGTAGACCTGGATCACGCGATTGAGATTGACCGGGCCGTTGATGCGGTACACCGCGTTCTCGGGCAGGTCGAAATTCTCCAGCAGGGTACGCACGATCGGCTTGGGGCACTGCTCGGCGATTTCCAGCCGCACCGCGCGCAGATAGCCGCGGCCGATCAGCTCGTCGCGCAGCGCCAGGGCGATGTTGTCGACTTCTTCCTCGTCCACCAGCAATTCGGAATTGCGCGTGACGCGGAACTGGTACGCGCCCTTGACCTCCATGCCCGGGAACAGCTCATCGACGAACGCCGACAGCACCGAGGACAGGAACACGAAGTCGTGCTTGCCGCCGGAGACGTTCTCCGGCAGCTGGATGATGCGCGGCAACGACCGCGGCGCGCGCACGATGGCCAGGTTGCCGGCGCGTCCGAACGCGTCCTTGCCCTTGAGCACGACGACGATGTTGAGCGATTTGTTGAGGATCTTCGGGAACGGATGCGCCGGGTCCAGGCCCAGCGGCGACAGCACCGGCATGATCTCGTCGCGGAAATACGCGCGCAGCCAGCGAGTCTGGCGCGCGTTCCAGGAGTTGCGGCCCAGCACGCGCACGCCCGAGTCCTGCAGCGCCGGGCGCAGCACGTCGTTCCAGCATTCGTACTGCGCCTTGACCAGTTCGGCGGCGCGGTCGTGGATGCGCGAGAGCACGGTCTGCGGCGCCAGCCCGTCGGGGCCCGGCGCCAAGCCCAGGTCCTGCGCGTGGCGCAGGGTGCCGGCGCGGATTTCGAAGAATTCGTCCAGGTTGGTGCAGGAGATGCACAGGTACTTCAGCCGCTCCAGCAGCGGCACCTGCGCGTCCTGGGCTTGCGCCAGCACGCGGAAATTGAAGTCCAGCTGCGACAGTTCGCGGTTGAAGTACAGCGAGCTGTCGCGCAGCGGATCGGTGTCGAGCGTGGTTTCCGTCATCGCATTCATGGCGCGGCTGCTTCGATCCTGTGCGGTCTGTTCAACGGGTCAATCGGAGGGATGCTGCAAGGTCTGCTGTAAATCCGCGTGATGCGCGGGGTCCGGGCCAGTATCGGCGAAGCCGTCGTTGTACGCATCGCGGCGGCGGATGCGGTCCACGCCGAAATGGCAGGCGAAGGTGCTGCCGCGGCCGACTTCGCTGGCGATCTCCAGCCGCGCCCCGTGCAGGTGCAGCACGTGCTTGACGATCGACAGGCCAAGGCCGGTGCCGCCGCTTTCGCGCGAACGGCTGGTGGAGACGCGATAGAAGCGCTCGGTGATGCGCGGCAGATGCGCGGCCGGAATGCCGTAGCCGCTGTCCACCACTTCCAGCACCGCGCCGCGCGCGATGCCGGCGCTTTCCGGGCGGAAGCGGATGCGGATGGTGCCGCCGGCCGGGGTGTAGCGGATGGCGTTGCCGACCAGATTGGAGAACGCGCTGTGCAGTTCCTTGTTGGAACCGAACAGGTCCACGCCGGCCAGATCGTCCATGGCGATCTCGTGCCGGCCCTGGCTCAGCGCATTGGCTTCGCGCTTGAGCGTGGACAGCATGGAGGACATCGACACGGTT
The DNA here is from genome assembly GCF_001442805.1 of Lysobacter gummosus. Classification (NCBI taxonomy): domain Bacteria; kingdom Pseudomonadati; phylum Pseudomonadota; class Gammaproteobacteria; order Lysobacterales; family Lysobacteraceae; genus Lysobacter; species Lysobacter gummosus. The sequence goes on from NZ_CP011131.1 coordinate 1,850,391, forward strand.
TCTTCCGCCGGCAGGCTGTCCTGCGATTCCAGGCGCGACAGCGTCAACAGGTCTTCGACCAGTTGGGTCATGCGCTGCGACTGGCGCTGCATCTCGGCCAGCATCGGCGCCCAGTCCGGGTGTTCTTCCGGATCGAGCATGTCCAGGTAGCCGTGGACCACGGTCAGCGGCGTGCGCAGTTCGTGCGAGACGTTGGCGACGAAGTCGCGGCGCATCTGTTCGAGCTGCAGCAGGCGGCTGACGTCGCGCGCGACCAGCAGCCACAGGTTTTCCGAGTAGGGGATCAGGCGCAGGCTCAGGGTGATCGCCGGATTCCACGGCGACGCCGCTTCCAACGGCTCGGCATTACGGCCCGAGGCCAGCCAGTGCGCCAGCTGCAGCGGCTGCAGGCGATTGACCACCGGCGCGCCGATGTCGCGCGGATAGCGCAGGCCCATCAGGCCGGTCGCGGCTTCGTTGAACCATTGGATGCGCTGGCTGTTGCGCTCGACCACCACGATCGCGTCGGGCATGGCCGCGGCGGCGGCGCGGTAGGCGCGCAGCATTTCGATCAGGCGGCGCTTGCGCCCGCGCATTTCCGCCTGGCTGCGGTGCAGCAGGCGGTCGAGTTCGTTCCAGATGCCTTCGCCCAGCGGCGGGGTCAGGCGCTGGCGCGCGGTCAGCCGGATCAGGACCCGGCGCAGGCGCCAGTAATGCCACGCGACCACGCCGAGCGCGGCGGCGGTGACGATCGGCCACGGATAGCCGATCAGAATCCCGAGCACGGCCGCGCCGACCAGGATCAGGGCCAGCTGACCGAGGGTGCGGAACCAGGCGGAGCGTGCGCGGGGCGGCATACCCCCAGCTTACGCGGCGAGTGAGGCAGAAAAACGATAGCCCGCGCCGCGCACGGTCTGGACCATGCCGTCGAGACGATGCGGCTCCAGGGTCTTGCGCAGGCGGCGGATGTGTACGTCCACGGTGCGCTCTTCGACATAGACGCTGCCGCCCCAGACGTGATCGAGCAACTGGGTGCGCGAGTACACGCGTTCGGGGTGGGTCATGAAGAAATGCAGCAATCGGTATTCGGTCGGGCCGATCTGCACCGGCTGGTCGCCGCCTTCGCCCTGGGCGAACACGCGGTGAGCGGCGCCGTCGATGCGCAGCGGGCCGACGCCGACGCTGCCGTCTTCGTCGTCTTCGCGCGAGCGGCGCAGCACGGCGCGGATGCGCGCCAGCAGTTCGCGCGCCGAGAACGGCTTGACGACATAGTCGTCAACGCCGGCCTCCAGGCCACCGACGCGGTCGTTCTCTTCGCCGCGCGCGGTCAGCATGATGATCGGGATCTCGCGGGTCAGCGATTCCTTGCGCCAGCGCCGGGCCAGTTCCAGGCCGCTGGTGCCCGGGAGCATCCAGTCGAGCAGGATCAGGTCGGGGACGCGGTCGGCGATGGCGGCCTGGGCCTCGCGGGCGTCGCCGGCGTGCACCGGGTCGTATTCGCCCTTGCGCAGGGCGAAGGACACCATGTCGCGGATGGCGGGTTCGTCTTCGACTATCAGGATGCGCTTCTGCACACGGTCACCGGGGGAGGAGGCGGAAAGGGTTCGTCCTTGAAGCCGCGCCAGTACACTACCGTTTTGTGACTACTCCATGACATAGGGTGGGCGGCATTGTCGTTATTGCGATGTGGCGCCACTGTGCAAAGGTTTCCGTACGCCGCCAATGCTGACGGGCTTCCGCCGTGGTTGGGGGTGCTTTCGCCGTCGTTGGCGACGTTATCGGCTCCGCGCGAGTTTGGCGGTCTGATGACATCGTGATGGCAGGGCTGGGGCGCGCGGCGATGACGGGCGGGGGTGTTGTCGGTTACTCGGGACTGAAATTTTGCCCGTTTTGAAAAATCGGGCGGTTGGTTGCGCGGGTTGAGGGCGGAATCGTGACAGTGGGGTAGCAAAAGCAAATCCCCCTGGCCCTCCCCGCAGGCACAGCCTGCGGGCGTTCAGTGCCGCGCGAACCTGCGGTTCGCAAGCGCGGCCCTTCACCCTTTTTCAAAGGGGGGAACCCGGTAGGTGGAGGCGTGGGAGGCCGTGGGCACGCAAGTAGCCGTAGAGCACGCACGTAAATGCCTGCCCCCTTTGAAAAAGGGGGCTCGCGCCTTGCGCTGCGTGGAGGTCGGGCCGACCCGGCGGCGCGGGGGATTTGCCCCCGGGACTACTGCCGCTTGAGGTCTTCGTCGCGCACACCCTGCCGCTTGAGTTCAAGCACGGTCGGGGTGATCGCGGCGATGCGGGCCTCGATCCGGGCGCGGGCGTAGTAGTCCAGGTCGGGCTTGCGCTTGAGCGTGTTCAGCTGGACCAGGGCCTGCTCCGGACGGCCGCGCAGATAGGCGGCTTCGGCATAGGCCTCGCCGGCGCGGATCGAGTCGCCGGCGATCTCGCAGGCGCGTGCGAAGGTCTGCTGCAGCAGCGGGTCGTCGCTGTACGGGCCGAACAAGGGCCGCAGAACCGCCTGGGCGCGCTGGCCCGCGGCCGGAGTGGCGCGATCGGTCAGCACCTTGGCATAGGTCAGGGCGATGGCGCGGTTGTTGGGGGTCTGGCGCAGCAGGGCCTCGAAGCGGGCGTCGGCGGCGGCGATCTTGCCGGCCTGGGCCTCGGCTTCGCCCAGGGCCAGGCTCAGCCACAGTTGGTCGGGGTGCTTCTGCAGCAATTCGCTCAGGCTGGCGATCGCCGCGGCGGTCTGGTTGGAGCGCATCCGCGCCAGCGCCAGCCCGTAGCGCTTGGCGTCGCTGTCGCCGCCGAGTTTTTCGTACTCGCGCACCGCTTCGCGCGGCGAGTTGGCGCTCATCACCCGGACCCGCTCGCGGGCGTAGTCGAACACGCCGGTGCCGCCGGAGCTCAGCGCCTGATCGTTGAGCTTCAGGCCGCTGGGCAGCAGCGGGTTGTCGGTGCCGGCAGCGTTGGGCGGCAGGGTGAAGGGCGCCTTGGGAATGCGCTCGACCCGCACCGCGTTGGGCGTGGAGGTCACCGCGGTGAGACTGTTCTTGTTCGCCAGCTGCTCGGCGCGTTCCTTGGCTTCGCTGATGCGGGTGGTGGTGACCGGGTGGGTCATCAGATAGTCCGGCGTTTCGCCGTACCAGTTGGCCGCGTTGCTGCGCGAGACCACCTGCATGCGCTGGAAGAAACCAGCCATGGCCGTGGTGTCGTAATTGCTGCGCGACAGGGTCTGGATGCCGATGCGGTCGGCCTCGGACTCGTTGGAGCGGGTGTAGTTGATCTGGCGCTGCTGCATCAGGCCCAGGCCGGAGGTGATCGCGGCCATGGTGGCGTCGTCGTTGGAATTGCTGCCGGCCGACTGGGCGGCGACGATCGCGCCCAGCATCGCCAGCAGGATCGGCAACTGATCGCGCTGCGCGCGCTCGACCCCGCGCAGCACGTGTTGCTGGGTGACGTGGGCGATTTCGTGCGAGATCACCGCGGCGACCTCGTCTTCCTTCTCCGCGGTGAGCACCAGCCCGGAGTTGACCCCGATGTAGCCGCCCAGGGTGGCGAAGGCGTTGATCTGGCGCTCGCGCAGCATGAAGAAGGTGAAAGGCTGGCGCGGCTTGTCGCTGTTGGCGGCCAGGCGCGTGCCCAGGGTGTCGAGCCAGCTGTCGATCAGCGGGTCTTCGAGCAGATAATCGTAATGGCGCAGCTGCGCCAGCATCATCGAGCCGTACTCGCGCTGCTTGGCCGGCGTCAGCAGTTCCGCGGCCGAGGACCCGATGTCCGGCAGTTTGTTTTCCTGCGCGCTCGCGCAGACGCTGGCGAGGGCGAAGGTGACAGCGGCGGTGAGCAGGGCGATGCGGCGCAAGCGGAATTCCTTGGGGCGAGCGGGCGGTGCGGAGCCGGCGGTGTTTCGGCCGGTTGCTTGGATCGAGGATCTGAACTAACGCATGAAACGGCGAAACGGGTGAAGCGGGTGGATGCGGCGGCGAACACGGGCGTGCGGCGCAGGCGTTGGCAGGATGCAGGCCGGCGCGATCGGTGGCGTGAACATGCCGTTAATCCCGCCCCCAGGTCTGCCCAGGGCCGCCTGCCGGCCCTGCTGCGCGCACCCGACGCCGGCGTATTGCGCGGCAACGGACTGCGTTCCACCCACGCGCTTTAAACTGCCCGGACGCGCGCCCATATTCGACCGCGAATCCACCCGTAAGTTTCAGGCAGGAGAACCGTTTTGAGCGACACCGCCCCCCAACCGCCGTCGATCGTGATCTATACCACCGCGATCTGCCCGTATTGCGTCGCCGCGAAGAATTTCCTCAAGAGCAAAGGCCAGACCTGGAGCGAGGTGCGCATCGATCTGGACCCGGCCGAGCGCGAGAAAATGGTCGCCACGACCAAGCGCACCAGCGTCCCGCAGATCTTCATCGGCGACACCCATGTCGGCGGCTATGACGACATGATGGCGCTGCATCGCGCGGGCGGATTGGAACCCTTGCTGGCAGGCGCGGCATGAGCGGCGCCGAGGACAGCGGCGAAAAAGACCGCGTCGCTGAGTTCACCGCGTTCCGCAAGCGCATGAACGAACGCATCCTGGCCGAGCCGAATCAGGTCGTGCGCCGCTTCTTCGCGCTCGACACGCAGACTTACCAGGCCGGTGCGCTGGACGTGAAGACCAAGGAACTGCTCGGCCTGGTCGCATCCATGGTGCTGCGCTGCGACGACTGCATCAGCTACCACGTCGCTCAGTGCAAGGAGGCGGGGGTCAATCGCGACGAAATGTTCGAAGCGTTTTCGGTGGGATTGGTGGTCGGTGGTTCGATCGTGATCCCGCACATGCGCCGCGCGGTGGACTTCCTCGACAAGCTCGAACAGGGCGAAGCGGCCGCGCCGGCCGGGCACGACCACGGCTGAACGGCTTTCCGCGGTCGCGGCGCAAGCCGCGACCGCGCACCTCACGGCCGACCTGGGCGGCAGGCAGCGTCTGCCGGGCTGATGGCCGCCCGAACCTGTCCGGATCGCACCCGCGGCTGCGCCGAATCGGGCCGATCGAGCGCCGGCGGGGCCGGTTCAGTACGTCTGCGCATGCAGGGGGGAGCCGCTTCCGGCATAATTAGGGGGCTAACGCTCACACTTTTGCGCGCCGCGCCCTCGGCGCGCGCCGCCCTAACGCTGGAAGAATTCCCTCATGACGCAAACCATTACGGTCATCCGTGGCGACGGTATCGGCCCCGAGATCATGGACGCCACCCTGCACGTGCTCGACGCGATGAACCTCGGTCTGAGCTACGAGTTCGCCGACGCCGGTCTGGTCGCGCTGGAAAAGCACGGCGAGCTGTTGCCGGCGGCGACGATGGATTCGATCCGCAAGACCCGCGTCGCGCTCAAGAGCCCGCTGACCACGCCGGTCGGCGAGGGCTTCAGCTCGATCAACGTCGAACTGCGCAAGCGCTTCGACCTGTACGCCAACGTGCGTCCGGCCAAGTCGTTCCCGAACACCAAGTCGCGCTTCCCGAGCGGCGTGGACCTGATCACCGTGCGCGAGAACACCGAAGGCGCCTACATCGGTGAAGGCCAGTCGCTGTCGGAAGACGGCGAGACCGCGCTGCTGACCCAGAAGATCACCCGCCGCGGCTCCGAGCGCATCGTGCGCTACGCCTTCGACCTGGCCCGCAAGACCGGCCGCAAGAAGGTCACTGTGGTGCACAAGGCCAACATCCTGAAGTCGACCTCGGGCCTGTTCCTGAAGACCGCGCGCGAAGTGGCGCAGCAGTATCCGGACATCCAGTGCAACGAGATGATCGTGGACAACACCTGCATGCAGCTGGTGATGCGTCCGGAGCAGTTCGACATCATCGTCACCACCAACCTGTTCGGCGACATCATCTCCGACCTGTGCGCCGGCCTCGTCGGCGGACTGGGCCTGGCGCCGGGCGCGAACATCGGCACCGATGCGGCGATCTTCGAGGCCGTGCACGGCTCGGCGCCGGACATCGCCGGCAAGGGCATCGCCAATCCCTGCGCCTTGCTGCTGGGCGCGGCGCAGATGCTCGACCACCTCGGCCAGCCGGAGAAGGCGACCAAGCTGCGCGAAGCGATCATCGCCACGCTGGAAGCCAAGGATTCGCTGACCCCGGACCTGGGCGGCGAGGGCAACACGATGTCGTTCGCCAAGGCGATCGCGAGCCGCGCGGCGGCATAAGCGGCGCCCGGCAGGGCGCGATAAGCCCGATCCGATCGACGACGGGGCGCCAGCAGGCGCCCCGTTTCGTTTTTGCGAGCCGGCGCACGGCCTGCGCGGTACGAGCGACCAGGCGGCGAGGCCGCCGCGCGGGGCCGGTGCTAGGCTCGGCGGCGAAGTTCGGCAGGACGCCGTCCACTGCTCGAATGGCCGTCGATGCACGCCCGCGTGCTTCATCGCGACGGTTCCCTCGCGGCGGCCATCTCGCATTGAGGTATCGATGAAGACCAGGGAAATGAAGGTCAAGGCGCTCGCACTGTTGGCGCTGGCATTGTTCAGCGCCGCCGGCACGGTCGCCGCGATTCCGAAGCCGGGCACCTGCACCGCGGCGAACCAGGGCCAACGGGTAACGGAAACCGCGTCCAACGGCAGTTCGCGCATCTATCTGTGCGACGACAGCGTGTGGCAGCTGTACGCGATCTGCGACAACCGCGGCCGCTGCACGATCGTGATCTGAGCGCGCGCGGCAGCGCCCGGGCGAACGAGCCCGGGCCGTCGCGGGGGTAGGACGGGGCGCCTTCGGGCGCCCTGTTTCGTTCTTGGGGACTTCGATCGCGCCGTACTGTTTGACGAGGCCTTTTCAGAATGCCGAGGTTCGCGGCGTTATCGTCTTGTCGCGGGTCCTGAGCCGGCTCGGGATGGCGGAGGGCCCGGCGGGAAGACCGGCTCGTTCAGTTTCAACGGCCTGGCGCTGCCGCGAGATCTCTGTGGGAGGGAGCTTCAGCCCCGACGCTTGTCTTACGGTGATCGGCGTTCGGACCGGAAAGCGTCGGGCTGAAGCTCTTTCCCACAAGAAACTCGTAGCTCCCCCACACAGCATTCCACCCCCGGCACTCGACACGCGCCATGCTGCACTGCAAAATCGCACGGTTTTCGAATCCATTCGGATGAAGCGATGAATCAACCGTCCCAGTCCGGCGCGCCCTTGTCCCCGAGCGGGCTCGCGCTGACCCCGCTGCTGCTGTTCCTGGCGCTGTTCTTCGGCGCCGGGCTGTATTTCACCGCGCAGGGCGATGCGATGGGGTTCTACCAACTGCATGCGCCGGTGGCGATCCTGCCGGCGCTGGCGTTGGCGGCGTTCATCGCGTGGCGGCGCGGGATCAAGCCGCTGGAGACATTGCTCAACGGCATGGGCGATCACAACGTCGTGCTGATGTGCCTGATCTTTCTGCTGGCCGGCGGTTTCGTCGAGGTGTCCAAGGCGATCGGCGCGGTCGATGCGATCGTGTCGCTCGGCGTCGGCAACGTGCATCCGGCCTTGTTGCTGCCGGCGCTGTTCGTGGTCGCCGGTTTCATCTCGATGTCGCTGGGCACGTCCATGGGCACCATCGCCGCGGTCGCGCCGATCGCGCTGGGCGTGTCGGACGCGTCCGGTCTGGATCGCGCGCTGGTGCTCGGCGCAGTGATCGGCGGTGCGACCTTCGGCGACAACCTGTCGGTGATCTCCGACACCGCCATCGTCGCCAGCCGCACCCAGGGCTGCACGATGCGGGAGAAATTCCGCGAGAACCTCAAGCTGGCGCTGCCGGCGGCGCTGGGCACGCTGATACTGCTGGGTTTCCTCGGCGAAACCGCGCCGGTGCAGACGCCCGATCCGGTGTCGCCGTGGCTGATCCTGCCGTATCTGATTGTGCTCGGCCTGGCCATCGCCGGCATCGACGTGATCATCGTGCTCAGCATCGGCCTGATCATCGCCGGACTGTTCGGCGTGTTCTTCGCGGAAGACTTCGGTTTCGCCGCCTACACCACGCATATTTGGGACGGTTTCGAGAGCATGGTCGAGATTACCTTGCTGTCGCTGCTGGTCGGCGGCCTGGGCGCGCTGATGAAAGCCGCCGGCGGATTGGCGTGGCTGGCGCGGGTGATCGGCAAGTTCGCGCGCGGCCATCGCAGCCGGCGCGCGGGCGAAATCAGCATCGCCGCGTTGTCGGCGACCACCGATGTGTTCACCGCGAACAACACCGTGGCGATCCTGATCAGCGGCGGCCTGGCGCGCGATGTGGCGCAACAGCACGACGTGCCGCCGGCGCGCGCGGCCAGTGTGCTCGACATCTTCGCTTGCGTGACTCAGGGAGTGCTGCCGTACGGCGCGCAGATTCTGTTGGCGGCGTCGCTGAGCAAGGTCTCGCCGTTGGAACTGGCCGGCAATGTGCATTACAGCTGGTTGCTGGGCGGGGTGACGATCGTGGCGATGCTTTGGCCTTCGCGGAAGCGTAAGCAGGCCGAGGCGATTGCGGCGGCGGATTGAGTTCGCGGGCCCTCACCCCAACCCCGCCCCGGCCCAAACGCATAGCGTTTGGGCGTTCGCGGACGCGCGAGCCGATGGCTCGCAAGCAGCGTCCACTCACCCCGCAAGCGGGAGAGGGGCTTAATCAGCAGTGTTGGTGAAGTGGCGTTCGTTCCCTCTCCCGCTTGCGGGAGAGGGCCAGGGTGAGGGATGAGCGCGAAGCGCGAACGCTCTCCACACCGTGGCGCAGGAACAAAAAAAGCCCGGCATAGCCGGGCTTTTTCTATCAACGCGACCGCGCTACTTACGCCCGGGCTTAGGCCCATCGATCAACAACGCCTGCCCCGGCTTCAACACCGTCTTCGCATTCAAGCCATTGAGCTTGAGCAGATCCGCCGCGCGCACGCCGTAGCGCTTGGCGATGGTCCACGCGTTCTCGCCGCGGCCGACGGTGTGGCGTCGCGGCGCGGCGGCGACGTGCTTGCCGGCTTTGGTTTTCTTGCCGTCGCTGTCGGTGTCGTCGGGCGCTTCGGCCGATGCGGAAGTGGAGGCCGCTTCGCTCGGCGCCAATGTCGTGGAGAACACCTTCGCGCCCACATTCGCATCGCTGCCCGCAGCCGCGCTTGGAAACAATTCGCCGCCGGCGAGCGAAAGCCCGGATGCGCCCGATCCGGGCGTGCCGATCGCGCTGGCGGCCACCGCCAGCAGCGGCGCGCGCTGGCCGCCGGGGCGGACGATGCGGCCGTTGTCGAACACCGGGTTCAGACGCAGCAACTGCGCCGAGTCCTGATCGGTGCGCGCGGCCCATTCGCCGATGCTGTCGATCTCCGCCGGCACCGTCACCGCGGCCAGCCGCGGCACCGGCCGGTCCAGCGCGTTGAGCCATTCGGCGCGGTCGTCGGCCTGCTCCATCAGGCAGGACAGGGCGTGCAGCTTGCGCACGTAGGCGGTGGTGATGTCGGACAGCCCGGTGAGGTCGTCGTGGCGGGTGGCGGCAATGCTCTGGCCGCCGCGCTTGACCGCGTTGAGCACGCGGTATTCGCCTGCGTTGTAGGCCATCACCGTCAGCCGCCAGTCGCCGCCGAACATGCCGTGCAGAGTTTTCAGGTAGCGCACCGCGGCCTGGGTGGACTCCACCGGCGACAGGCGGCCGTCGTAGCCCTCGCGCATCGGCACGCGATGGTTGCGCGCGGTCATCGCGATCATCTGCCACAGCCCGGCCGGGCCGCTGGCGCTGCGCGCGCCGGGGCGGTAGCCGCTTTCGACGAACGGGATCAGCGCGTATTCGGTCGGCAGGCTGGCTTCGCGCAGGGCATCGACCACGTAGCCGAACAGCGGCAGCAGGTCGTCGTCCTTGGCCGCCAGGCGCTTGGGCGCGGTGGCGAAGTGCTGGCGCCAGCGGCTGCTGACCCCGGGTTCGCAGGTCTTGTCGGCCAGGCCGTCGCGGAAGCGTTGGTAGATGTCGCGGCCGTTGCGGGTGGGGCCGGTGTCGTTGGCCGGGTCGGCGGCCGGCGGCGGCGCTAACTGGGCGGCGTCGGCCGCCAGCGCCGGCGCGGGCAGGGCCGCGCTCAGGTACAGGCAGGCGGCCAGGGCCGCGTGCAGCGGCCGGCGCGAAGCCGCCCGGGCCAGGGCGCGCGCCGGTCTCACGCGCGGAACCCGTCCTTCCAGCGCCGCAGTTCGGCGAAGGTCTCGACCTCGTCGGCCGGCTCGCGGCCCAGGCGGTGAGCGATCGCGCGGATCACTCCCGGCTGGCGCGTGCGCAGGAACGGGTTGGTCTCGCGTTCTTCCGCGATCGAGCTGGGCAGGGTGGGGCGTCCGGCGTCGCGCATGGCCTGGGCCTGTTCGGTGCGGCGTTGCAGCGCCGGGTTATCGGGTTCGACCACACGCGCGAAGGCGGCGTTGGACAGGGTGTATTCGTGCCCGCAGCAGACCCGGGTATCGTCCGGCAGGGCCGCCAGGCGGGTCAGCGAGGCCAGCATCTGGGCGGGCGTACCTTCGAACAGGCGGCCACAGCCCAGGCTGAACAAGGTGTCGCCGCTGAACACGATGCGGTCGGTCGCGCGGCCGCCGCGCTCCAGGTAATAGGCGATATGGCTGCGGGTGTGGCCAGGAACGGCCAGCACGTCGAGGGTCCAGCCATCGACGTGGATCTTGACCCCGTCGCCGACCTGGGCGGTGGCGCTGGCGATGCGGCCGTCGTCGGGGGCGAACACCGGGATGTTCGGCCAGCGCTCGCGCAGCGCCGGGGTGGCGCCGATGTGGTCGTCGTGATGGTGGGTCAGCAGGATCCCGACCGGGCGCAGGCCGTGCGCGGCCGCGGCCAGGACCGGGGCGGCGTCGCCCGGATCGACGATCAGCGCGGCTTCGTCGTCGCCGGACAAGGCCCAGATGTAGTTGTCGCTGAGGGCGGGCAGGGCGAGCAACCGCATTGTGAGGACTCCTGGCTGTCGCCCCGCGGGCAGGGCCGCTTGGCAGTAGGCTGGTTGCTCTGGCGCGCGCTGGAATCGATCCGGTCGCGACAGGACTATGCTCTAGCTCTGCCGATTCCCGATTCCCGATTCCCGATTCCCGATTTCCGATTTCCGATTTCCGATTTCCGAATCCCGAATCCCGAATCCCGAATCCCGAATCCCGAATCCCGAATCCCGAATCCCGAATCCCGAATCCCGAATCCCGGCCCCACACACCGAGACGCGACCATGCCCGCCCTGTCCCACGGCCGTCAACCCGATCACGATTCCAGCCCGGCCCTGCGCTGGTTCGGGGAGGTGCCCGGGCATGGCCTGCTGGACGTGGAAGCCGCGGCGATGGCGCCGGTGCTGGCGGCCAGCCCGAGCCTGCCCTGGGCCTGGTTCGGGGTCGCCGCGGCCTCGCCGCCACCGGGCCGGGGCGTGGCCCTGCGCCGCAGCCGCGACGGCTTCGACGGCCCGCTGCGCTGCCGCCTGCCGCTGCCGCTGGCCAGCGAGGGCTTCGGCGCGGTGCTGCTGCAGCACGTGTTCGACGACGGCGCCGATCCGCAGCCGCTGCTCAGCGAATGCGCGCGCATCCTCGCTCCGGGCGGACGCCTGTGGCTGGCCACGCTCAACCCCTGGAGCCCGTACCGCCTGCGCTGGGCGCGCAGCGGCCTGATCGCCCGCGACGCCGGCCACTGGCAGGCGATGCTGCGCGCCTCGGGCTTCGCCTCCGATCCGGTCAGCCTGCAGTGGCTGGGCCCGCGCTGGCGGGTCGCTCACGGCGAAGCCGGCATCGGCGCGGCCGACGTGGTCCGCGCCGGCGTCGCCCTGAGCCTGACCAAGCGCGTGCACGCCGCGATTCCGCCCTCGCGCCTGCAGCAATTGCGCTGGCAGACCGGTCTGGTCCCGCGCGACGCCGCCGCGCATCGCGGCGCCAGCGCCGCGCGCAACGACGATAAGCAGCGATAATGCCCGGCCGTTTCACTGAGTAGTCGTTGCGTGAGCCCAACCAACCAAGGCGCAGACAAAACCGTAGACATCCACACCGACGGCGCCTGCCTCGGCAATCCCGGCCCCGGCGGCTGGGCGGCGCTGCTGCGCTACAAGAGCCATGAGCGCGAACTGTCGGGCGGCGAGCCGGACACCACCAACAACCGCATGGAGCTGATGGGCGCGATCATGGGCCTGGAAGCGCTCAGCGAGCCGTGCACGGTGGTGCTGACCACCGACTCGCAGTACGTGCGCAAGGGCATCACCGAATGGATCGGCAACTGGGCGCGGCGCGGCTGGAAAACCGCCGGCGGCGACCCTGTGAAGAACCGCGACCTGTGGGAGCGCCTGCACGCGGCCAGCCAGCGTCATCAGATCGAGTGGAAGTGGGTCAAGGGCCACTCGGGCAATCCGGAGAACGAGCGCGTGGATACCTTGGCGCGGGTGCAGGCCGAGCGGCTCAGGCCATACAGGCCGTAGTTCCGCAATCGAGCGGCCACACAGAGCAACGAGGAGGAAACTCGGCCTCGTCGCTCCTTCCTAATGCCTCGCTTTGTACGCCACTCGTTCCTGGCTTCTGAGACAATCCCTGCATGCGTCAAATCATCCTAGACACCGAAACCACCGGCCTGAGCTGGGAGCGCGGCAACCGGGTGGTCGAAATCGGCTGCGTCGAGTTCATCGAGCGCCGCCCCACCGGCCGCCACTTCCACAAGTACATCAAGCCCGACTGCGACTTCGAAGCCGGCGCGCAGGAAGTCACCGGCCTGTCGCTGGAGCGGCTGGCCAACGAGCCGCGCATGGAGGAAGTCGTCGATGAATTCCTCGAATTCATCCGCGGCGCCGAACTGATCATCCACAACGCGGCCTTCGACGTCGGGTTCCTCAACAACGAGCTGTCGATCTGCGGCGCGCAGTACGGCAAGCTGGCCGACCACGTTCCCAACATCGAAGACTCGTTGTTGCTGGCGCGCCAGCGCTATCCGGGCCAGCGCAATTCGCTGGACGCCTTGTGCAAACGCCTGGGCGTGGACAACTCGCACCGCCAGTTGCACGGCGCGCTGCTCGACGCCCAGTTGCTGGGCGAGGTCTATATCGGCCTGACCTCGGGCCAGGAAGAAATCGGCTTCGGCGATCCGTCCGCCGCCGCGCAGCAGAAGAAGCTCGACATCCAGGTCGATCTGAGCGCGCCGCGTCCGCGCGTGATCGTGCTGGCCGGTGAAATGGCCGCGCATCAGGCGCGGCTGGAGAAGCTGCGCAAGAAGGCCGGCAAGTGCGTGTGGGATTTGTCCGAGCCGCTGGAAACCGCGCAGGCCGTCGAGGCCTGAGTCCGCGCGCCGGCGTTCGCCCCGGCCGCTGCGGTAGCGTGGTCGCGGCTTGCGCCGCACCTGGCCAGCGTCGCGAGAGGCTCAGTGCCTTAGTGCCTCAGTGGCTGCGCACCAGCACCACGGTGACATTGTCCGAGCCGCCGCCGTCCAGCGCCGCGGCGACCAGCGAGTCCACGCATTCCTGCGCGCTGCAATCGTTATGCGCCAGCACCCGGGCGATGCTGCGATCGTCCACTTCCTCGGTCAGCCCGTCGCTGCACAGCAGCAGCTGCATGCCCGGGCGCAGTTCGCCGGTCATGGTCTCGACGTTGAGGTTGCGCGGGTCGGTCACGCCCAATGCCTGGGTGACGACGTTGCGGTGCGGATGGCTGCGCGCCTGCTCGTGGGTGATCGCGCCGTTGGCGATCAGCTCCTGCACGTAGCTGTGGTCCTGCGACAACTGCGCCAGATGGCCGTCGCGCCACAGGTACACGCGGCTGTCGCCGACCCAGGCCACTTCGAAGCGGTTGCCGTTGATGCGCGCGGCGACCACGGTGGTGCCCATCGGCAGCGCGTCGTTGCGGCGGCGCGAGGTGCGGATGATCTCTTCGTCGGCGATCCGGATCGCCTGCGCCAGCGCGGTGCCGTTGCGGATCTCGCGGACGATGGCCTCGCGCGCCAGAGCGCTGGCGACCTCGCCGTATTCGTGACCGCCCATGCCGTCGGCGACCAGCCACAGGCCGAGTTCGCTGTCACCGTAATAGGTGTCTTCGTTGAGTTCGCGGCGCAGGCCGACGTGCGTGAGGTGTCCGAATTCGATCATCTGCCGGTCATGCCATTCGCGTCGTCGGGTGTGCCATTGCTGAAAACGGAATCATCGCGACCGAGCGGCCGTGTGGCAAGAAAGCGTGATCCCTGCACGGCTTCATGCATGAGCGCCGATGAAGGCCGCGTGTGCGCCAGGTTGCTTGCGCGACGGTCGCGGTCCATCGATAAAGCCCTCGCCCTTGTGCGGATCGGTGTCGCCGTGGATCGAGACTCGCCCACCGCGCCCAAACCGCCGATGAAGGAGCGTGCGCGAGGCTTGTCCGGATTGCTCCGTAGAAAACGAAGCGCGGCCGCGTGGCGCGATGCGCTGCGCTCCCGGCCGGCGTCCGGCCCGGGCGCGATCGGGCACGTCGCGGCAAAACGCGAAAAACACAACGGGCCCACGAGGGGCCCGTTGTGCGTATCTGGCGGAGAGGGGGGGATTCGAACCCCCGGTACGCTATAAACGTACGCCTGATTTCGAGTCAGGTACATTCAACCACTCTGCCACCTCTCCGGGTGCAGTGAGCCGCAAATGATACGGGGTGGCGCGGCCGACCACAAGCGGCGGCCGCCGGCTTTCCGGCGCACACGCCCGCCGATCCGCCCGGCCGCGGCCAAGCCCGCGCGCGCGGCTCGGGGCTACACTAATCGCCCCCTTCGCAAACCACGGTCGCGCCCCATGTCCGAAATCCTGGTCCCGGTGTCCTTTGGCGAACTGCTGGACAAGATCTCGATCCTGCAGATCAAGTCCGAGCGCATGAGCGACGAAGCCAAGCTGGCCAACGTGCGCAACGAGCTGACCGCGCTGGAGCGGACCTGGATGGCGCACCCGGCCGCCGGCAGCGACATCGTCCGCCTGCGCGCCGAGCTCAAGGCCGTCAACGAGCGCCTGTGGGTGATCGAGGACGACATCCGCATCAAGGAGAAGGCGCAGGAGTTCGATGCCGAGTTCATCCGCCTGGCGCGCTCGGTCTATGTCGAGAACGACGTGCGCGCCCGGGTCAAGAAAGAGATCAACCTGGCGCTGGGCTCGACCTACGTGGAAGAGAAGTCCTACCAGGACTACGGCACCGGCGCGTTCTGACCACCCCCGCCGGCGTACCCTCCCGCCGTATGGCCGATTCCAGACCGCGCCCGGCCGGCGCCTGGCTGTACGACGATCTGCTCGCCTGGCCACGACCGGGCGGGCGGTCGCCGACCGCGCCGGCCCTGCGATGACCCCGACACCTTTCCAGCAACGGCGCCGCCAGCCGTTGTTGAACGAAGACTATTACCTGTTCTACAACGACCATGTCCGCACTCACACGATGGCGGACATCGAGCACGCGCTGCTCCATGGCGAGTTGTCGGATGAGATGCGCTGGCTCGAATACCGCCGCAAGGCGGATGAGTTGTACGAAATGATGGTGCGCGACTACACCGCGGGCCAGCCGATCGGCGAGTTTCGCGAACGGCTCGGCGCCGTCGTCGCGGCCTACCAGGACGCGGCTCATTTCAACCGCATCTTCGAAAACGAACCGGCGATGCCGCTGTTCGACTTCCGCTACAAGGACGACTACGTGCGCGTGGTGGATCTGGTGTCGCTGCCGATTCTTCTGCATCGCGAAGACCTGATCCCCGCCGTGTATTCCTTGTTCAAGGGCGGCGCCCCGGACGAAAACGATGCCTTGATCGAGGACCTCCTGGGCAAGTACCTGCCCGATCGGCCGTATCTGGAGGACAGCTATCAGCCGGTGCCCTACGGCATCTTGCTCGATGCGACCGCGCAAACGCCGATGGAGGAAAAGCAGGAAGACATCGCGTTGTTTCTGGATGCGTGGTATCCGGCCATGCAGGGCGTGGGCTGGTACGACTGCCACAAGCACCAGTCGCCGGACGGCGCCGGCGGTCATTTCGGCTATTGGACCTTCGATGCGGCGGCGGTGGCGTATCTGTACGAGGTGGACGACACACCGTTCCGCGAGCATCCGCACTACCCGAAGGATCTGGCCGATTTCGCGCGCTCGATGCCGCGCGCGAAGATTTGACGGCATTGGCGCGCATTACGCCGTAGCGCCGCTTCGCCTCCAGCCCGGCCGAGCGCGCTCAGGTCGAGGTTCGATCCGCCTCGGCGTGCTGGTACAACACCGTGTGCAACTCATCTGGCTTCGTCGCCGGGTTTGGCGAGGCCAGCGACTCCCAGGATCGGTTCGCGACGGCGATACCGAGTTCGTCGAACCGCTCGGCATGCTCGGCGAAGGCTTCGTCGTCGTCGAACACGCGATCGCCGATCAGCGCTTCGACCAGGCCGCGGCCCTGCAGCAGCGCGAACTGCCCTTCGTTGTCGTACTTGACGATCGCCGCGTCCGCCAGCGCCGCGCCTTCCGGGCCGTGCCAGTAGCCGAACAGATTGCTTTCCTCGTCCTCGACGAAAAAGCTGATCAAGGCGCAGACCTGCTCGGTGGCCACGATGCCGGCGGCGATCGAGGGGTCGTCGAGTTCGTCCTGGCTCATGTAGCTGCCGGGATTGAGCAGCGTCGGCGCGTCGTCGGGCGCGAGCAGGCGGCAGCCGAGTTCGGACAGCGCTTCGTCCAGGCCGTCGTCCTGCGCGGCGTTCAATCGCAGCAGCGCGGCCAGATCGGCCGGCGGCGGGCCGTATTCGTCGTCGGGGATTCCCAGGGGCATGCGGGCCTCGTCTTGGTCGGTGTCGTGGTCAGTCTGCCGTCAGTTCGTTGCGCGCAAGCGATCGCGTACGTCCATCAGTGCGAAGCCGAGCAGGTTGAGCCCGCGCCAGCGCTCCGGCCGGGTCGCATCCGGATCGTCCGCGGCCAGGCCGATGCCCCAGATCGGATCGACCGGGCTGGCCTCGACCAATACCTGCTCGCCGGTCGCGAGCAAAAACTCGCCCAGCGCCGGGTTCTGCGCGAACTTGGCCTGATTGCCGGCGACCACGATCGCGTATCGGTGCTGGACCCAGCGCGCTTCGTCGAAGCCGGCGATCTTGCGGCCCAACGCCTTGACTTGGGCCGGGTCGTCGCTGGCGGCGATCTTCGCGTGCATGGCTTCGTCGCCGAACAGGCGCGCTTTGCCGGCCATCATCCAATGTTCGGCGGTGGTGTAACGCAGCCCCTCGATCTCGAACGGCGCCGGATACCACTGGCTGAAGCAGCTTTTGCCGACCTTGCCCGGCGCGATGCGATGGCCCCAGAAGCACAGGTAATCGAATGCGGCGCCGTCATCGAGCGCGGTGGTGAGTTGATCCAAAGAGCGGGGCGACATCGGTGCGGTCCTTGCGGGTTGGTTCTCAAACGGCCGGATGATCGGCCACGTAGCGCTCGAACGCGGCGATGCCGTCGTCGACCGTGATCAGGTCCATGACCCCGTCGTGTTCGATCTTGGTGCCCCAGGCGATCTCGCTCGCGGACTTGCCCAGATACTTGCGCGCGGCGTCGTCGTAGCGGTCGGCGCAGTAGCGCAGATCGCTGTAGGGGCCGCTGCGCGCCGGGTTGCTGGCCGCGTGCAGGCCCAGCACCTTGGTGCCCATGGCGTTGGCGATGTGCATCGGGCCCGAATCGGGCGTCATCAGCAACTGGCCGCGCTCCAGCAGCGCCGGCAGTTGCTTCAGCGTGTCCTTGCCGACCAGATCCAGGGCCGGATGTTTCATCGCGGCGACAATCGCATCGGTGGTGTCGCGTTCGAGCTGGCTGCGCCCGCCGCACATCACCACGCGCCAGCCGCGCTGGGCGGCGTGGTCGGCGACCGCGGCGTAGCGCTCGGGCCGCCAGTTGCGCAGGGTGTGGCTGGAACACGGCGAAATCAGCAAAGTCGGCACAGTGTCGAGCGGCCACTGCGCGCGCGCCCATTCGCGCGCCTCCTCGGGCACCGGCAGGTCCCAGATCACTTCGGTCTGGCGCAGGCCCAGCGGCTCGCAGAAGCTGCCGATCGCGTCGAGCACGTGGATGCCCGGACGGTCGGGAATGCGCTCGTTGACGAACAGGCCGTGCAGATCCTTCGAGCGCGAGCGGTCGTAGCCGACCCGGCGCTCGGCCGGGATGAACGCCGACAGCAGGTTGGCGCGCGCGGCCACCTGCATTTGCAGCAGTACGTCGAAGCGCCCGCCCGGCAGCGGCCGCTCGCGCAGGGCGCGGCGCAGGGCGCGCATGCCGGCCAGGCCGCTTTTCTTGTCGTATTCGAGGAAATCCACGCCTTCCAGGCCTTCCAGCAGGCGCCGCTCGCCCTTGCCGATCACCCAGGTGATCGAGGCCCGCGGCCGCGCCGCGCGCAAGGTGCGCACCAGCGGCACGACGTGGGTGACATCGCCCAGCGCCGACAGGCGCAGCAGGCAGATCGCGGGGGAGGCGCTGAGAGACGATTGGGCCACGTGACTTGTTAGACTCCGGCGGATGACGGGTTATGACGCCGCTGAGGGATTGACGCCGTACCGCGACGATAGCGGTTACGGCGCGATTCTGTTCGACCGCCAGCGGGTGCAGCAAGCCGTGCCGGAGTGGTTCTCGCCCGCGCATTGGGGCGAAAAGGCGCGTCCGGTGGACAGCGGCGGCCGCGGCGGCGCCTGGTTCGTCGATGCGCCGTTCGGCCAGGCCGTGCTGCGGCGCTACCTGCGCGGCGGGCTGGTGGCGCGCTTCAACCGCGACCGCTACTGGTGGCGCGGCGCCAATCTCACCCGCAGCTTCGCCGAGTTCCGCCTGACCCGCCAGCTCGCGCGCAAGGGCCTGCCGGTGCCGGTGCCGATCGCCGCCTGGTACCGCCGCGACGGCCTGCATTACTACGCCGCGATCCTGATCGAGCGCCTCAACGACGTGCGCTCGCTGGCCGACCGAGCCGCGGTCGCCGGCGACGGCGCGCCGTGGGAGGAGGTCGGCCGGCTGATCGCGCGCTGCCACCGCGCCGGCCTGGACCATGCCGACCTCAACGCGACCAATCTGCTGTTCGACACCGCCGGCCGCGGCTGGGTGATCGACCTGGACCGCGGCGCGATCCGCATTCCGGCCACCGCCTGGCGCGAACGCAACCTGGCCCGGCTCAAGCGCTCGCTGCTGAAATTGCGCGGCTCGCGCAGCCCAGCCGAGGTCGAGCGCGACTTCGCTCGCCTGCGCGCGGCCTATGACCGCGCCTGGGAACGTGGTTACTAGAGAGACTTACCAGCGTTCGAAAGGGGACGGAATGACTTGGCGGCTGCGTCTGCACGGTGTCGGCAATGCCTCGGCGGTGGAACTGGGTTCGGCGATGGCGACCCTGGAGCGCGACGGCGAGCCCTGGCTGACCGTCGATTGCGGCGGCGAAGGCCTGACCGCCTTCCTCGCCCAGTACGGGCGCATGCCCGAGGCCTTGTTCCTCACCCACACCCACATGGACCACATCGCCGGCTTCGAGCGGCTGTTCGTGGCGCATTACTTCGACCAGGCCCGGCGCGGCAAGCCGAAGCTCTACATCCCCGCGCCGATCGTGCCGCTGCTGCAGCAGCGCGTGGCCGATTACCCCAACGTGCTGGCCGAGGGCGGGGTGAATTTCTGGGACGCGTTCCAGCTGATCCCGGTCAGCGGCCATTTCTGGCATCGCGGCCTGCGCATGGAAGTGTTCGCGACCCGTCACCACTGGCCCGACACCGCCTTCGGCCTGCGCCTGCGCGGCAGCGCGGTGTGGACCGGCGACACCCGGCCGATTCCCGAGGCGCTGGCCAAATACGCCGACCAGGGCGAGCTGATCGCCCACGACTGCGCCCTGCACGGCAACCCCTCGCACAGCGGCATCGAGGACCTGGAGCGCGAATACCCGCGCGAACTGCTGAACCGGTGCCTGCTTTACCACTACGGCAGCCGCGAGGAAGGCGACGCGCTGGCCGCGCGGGGGTATCGTGTCGGCAGGCCCGGCGAGGTCGTGGATCTCGCCGAACCCACCGCCCAGCAGGTGCGCATTGCTTGAGCATCCGCGCTTGAGGGCATCCTGTTGAGAGCCGTCGATTGAGAGCCTTCGCGTGAACGCCGTCCCCGGTCTGCCGCCTTCGTCCTTGCCGCTGGATCGGCACGGCAGGCCGCTGCGCGACCTGCGTTTGTCGGTAATCGAGGCCTGCAACTTCCGTTGCCCCTACTGCATGCCCGCCGAGCGCGTAGCGGACGACTACGGCCTGGACGCGGCGGCGCGGCTGAGCTTCGAGGAAATCGAGGCCCTGGTGCGCGGTTTCGTCCGCATCGGCGTGACCAAGCTGCGCCTGACCGGCGGCGAGCCCCTGCTGCGCAAGCGCCTGCCCGAGCTGATCGAACGGCTGGCGCGGATCGACAGCCTGGACGATCTGGCCCTGACCACCAACGGCTCGCTGCTCGCGCGCCAGGCCCGCGCGCTGCGCGAGGCCGGCCTGCGGCGCCTGACTGTGAGCCTGGACGCGCTGGCTCCGGACCTGTTCCGGCGCCTGTCCGGCGGCCGCGGCGAAATCGCCGACGTGCTGGCTGGCATCGCGGCCGCGCAGGAGGCGGGCTTCGATTCGCTGAAGATCAACTGCGTGATCCAGCGCGGCGTCAACGAAGACCAGGTGTTGCCGCTGGCCGAGCATTTTCGCGGCAGCGGTCACGTGCTGCGTTTCATCGAATACATGGACGTGGGCAACTGCAACGGCTGGAGCGAGCAGGGCGTGGTGACCTCGCAGGAACTGCGCGACCGCCTGCACGCGCGCTGGCCCATGCGCGCGCTCGACGCCAACTACCGCGGCGAAGTCGCCTCGCGCTACGCCTATCTCGACGGCCGGGGCGAAATCGGCTTCGTGTCCTCGATCAGCGCGCCGTTCTGCGGCGACTGCCACCGCTCGCGCGTATCCGCCGACGGCCGCCTCTACACCTGTTTGTTCGCCGCCGAAGGCACGGACCTGCGGCCCGCGCTCGCCCACGGCGAAGCCGCCTTCGCCCAGCGCCTGGCCGAACTGTGGTCGCGCCGCAACGACCGCTACAGCGAACTGCGCGCGATGGACGCGCCGCGCTCGAAGCGGCATGTGGAGATGTTCTTGATTGGCGGTTGAGCGGTGCGTGCGATGAATCGCCCGATAGCCCCTCTCCCGTTCACGGGAGAGGGGTTGGGGTGAGGGCCGGGAGCCGATGCGCCCGCTCCCGCTACCATCGGCTTTCCGTTTAGAACCGACCTTTCCTGCGCATGACGCCCCCAGCATTGGCATCCGACGGTTTCCTGACGATAAGCGCCGCGCTCCCCGCAGCGACGCTTGCGCAGATCGCCGCGCAGCCCGGGATCGCCGACGAAAGCGATTCGGACGCAGGCACACGCAATCTGTTGACCCAATCCTGGTGCCGCGCCCTGGCCGCCGTCCTGCGCGAACGACTGCTCGATGCGAAGGTACTGCAGGCCGACAACGCCGCCGTGCAATGCACGCTGTTTCGCAAGAGCCACGCCACCAACTGGAAGGTCGCCTTGCACCAGGATCTCTCGATTCCGGTCGCGCAACGCGTCGAGCACCCGCAGTTGCAGGCATGGTCGAAGAAAGAAGGCGGCCACTTCGTTCAGCCACCGGTCGCGCTGTTGCAGCGCCTCATGGCGGTGCGTCTGCACGTGGACCCCTGCGGCCCCGGCGACGGCCCGCTGCGCGTGATTCCCGGCTCGCACCGCCACGGCAAACTGGACGCAGCGCACGCCGCGGCCTTGCGCCAGGAGTACGGCGAGACTGAATGCACCGCGCAGCCCGGCGATCTGCTTATCATGCAACCGTTGCTGCTGCATGCCTCGTCCAAGGCGATCGAACCCTCGGGGCGGCGGCGCGTTCTGCACTTTCTGTTCGGCCCGCACGATCCCGGGTTCGGACTGCGTTGGAGTACCGCGATTTGAAATCCAAGGCTTCCCTGACCCATGTCGATCGCGACGGCCGTCCGGCCATGGTCGATGTGTCGGACAAGACCGTCACCGCGCGCGAAGCGGTCGCGCAATGCCGCGTGCGTTTTCCCGTCGCGGTCGCCGCGCAGTTGCGCGCCAGCGGGCTGAAGAGCAAGAAAGGCGCGGTGATCGACACCGCGATCATCGCCGGAACCATGGCGGTCAAGCGCACCCACGAGCTGATTCCGTTCTGCCATCCGCTGCCGATCGACGGCTGCCGTTTTTCCGTCGATTGGGACGGCGACAACGCGCTGATGATCGAATGCGCGGTCAAGACCACCCATCGCACCGGCGTGGAAATGGAAGCGCTGACCGGCGCGACGGTCGCGGCGCTGACGGTATACGACATGTGCAAGGCCTTGTCGCATGCGATCGTGCTCGGGCCGGCGAAGCTGCTCGGCAAGCGCGGCGGCAAGCGCGACTTCGGCAAGCGCGATCCCGGCCGCGGCGCGGGGAAGGGCGCATGAGCCGGCTGACCGTGTTGTATTTCGCCAGCCTGCGCGACGCCGCCGGCGTCGCCAGCGAGTCGGTCGAGGCCGATGCGCGCGACCTGCGCGGGCTGTACGAATCGCTGCGCGCCCGTCACGGTTTCGCGCTGCCGGTCGAGCGCCTGCGCGTGGCCGTGGACGGCGCGTTCGCGCGCTGGGACGAAGCGCCGCGCGCGGGCAGCGAAGTCGCTTTCATTCCGCCGGTTTCGGGAGGCTGAGCGATGCAGCGATTCGCCTTGTCCGAGGTGCCGTTCGAGATTGCGCCGCTGCGCGAACGATTGCTCAGCGCGCATGCCGGCGCCTATGCCAGCTTCGAGGGCTGGGTGCGCGATCACCACGGCGGCCGCGCGGTCGCCGGACTGCGTTACGAGAGTTATGCCGCCCTGGCCCAGAGCGAGGGCGACAAGATCATGGCCGAGGCGATCGAGCGCTTCGCCATCGTCGATGCGTGCTGCGTGCATCGCGTCGGCGATCTGGCGATCGGCGAACTCGCGGTGTGGGTCGGCGTCAGCGCCGCGCATCGCGACGCGGCCTTCGCCGCCTGCCGTTTCATCATCGATGAGACCAAGGGGCGGGTGCCGATCTGGAAGCATGAGCGCTATGCCGACGGCGATGCGGATTGGCTGCATCCAACCGCACCCGCGTAAAACAGGGCCGACTATCCCCATCGAGGCGACAAGCTTCGCGCCTCTCGTTGGAGCCTGTTCAAAATCGTTGCTTCGGGCTCCGACCATCCGCATTTTTTGCTCGTCGTTCCCGCGAACGCGGGCTCTGCTTTACTTCGGCGGAGCCGAATATCCAGCGACTTCAAACGTTCTCGCACGAAAGGCACTGGATTCCCGCGTTCGCGGGAATGACGAATCTGTTTTTTCACTGGCTTAGGCGCACCCCTTGCCAGCACGACACCCCGCCACACATGAACCCACCTCGCATTTGCGGTAGCTTCGACCTCCCGCATCGAACCACCGGAGCCGTCATGTCCCGTGCGCTGTGTCTTTCCTTGCTGCTGTGCGCTGCCTTGCCCGCGGTGTCGGGCGAGATTTTGGTCGGCAACAAAGCCGCCGACACGGTCTGGCGTCTGTCGCTGGACGACGGCCGCAAGCTTGGCGAATTTCCGACCAATCGGGCGCCGCATGAGATCGTGGTCAATCACGCCGGCAGCGTCGCCCTGGTCGCCAATTACGGCGGCGGCGACAAGCCCGGCAACAGTTTGAGCGTGCTCGATCTGCGTGGCGGCGCGGCGCCGCGGATCATCGATCTGGGCCGGCACGGCCGTCCGCACGGCCTGCGCCTCCTGCCCGGCGACCGCGAAGCGTTGGCGACCACCGAGGCGTCGCAGCATCTGATCCGCATCGATATCGCCAGCGGCAAGATCGTCGCCGAGATTCCGCTGGGCGAGGGCAAGGGCCACATGGTCGCGATCGCCGCCGACGGCAAGACCGCGTATGTGACCAAGGTCGATCGAGGCACCGTCAGCCGCATCGATCTGGGCGACAACACCAAGACGGACGAAGTCGATGCCGGCAAAGGCGCGGAAGGCGTCGCGGTGCGCCCGGGCAGCGGCGAGGTCTGGGTCAGCAACCGCGAGGCCGGCACGGTGACCGTGCACGATCCGCGCACGCTGGCGATCCGGGCGACCTTGCCCAGTCCGGGATTCCCGATCCGCGTCGCCTTTACCGCCGATGGTCGCCAGGCCTTGGTGAGCAATGCGCGCGCGGCGACCTTGTCGGTGTTCGATGCGAAGCGCAAGAAAGTCTTGGCGACGGTGGAGCTGACCCGCGCCGGCGCCGAGTATCGCGACACCATGCTCGGCCGCGCGGCGCTGCCGATCGGCGTGGTCGCCGATCCGAAGCGGCCGCGGGTGTATGTGGCGATCAGCGGCGGCGATGAGATCGCGGTGATCGATCGCAAGACCTGGAAGCCGGTGGCGCAGTGGAAGACCGGGCGCGAGCCGGATGCGCTGGCGTTGTCGTTCGGCGGCGACTGAGTGTTTGAGGCCTGGGCGGAGCGACGTCTCGGCTTGAGAGTGCGTTAAACCTGGGCCCGAAAAGGCGGCGGCCCCGCAAGCGTGACTCCGGCGCCCGAATCAGTCGATACCGTTGCTGCCTTCCGGCCCTGGCGGGATTTTCAACTTATCGTCGCGGAGGCGCCAACGGGGCCACCATAGATTCGCATGCGCGCCGTGGCGCCATGCTGCGTCCGAATCGGGTGCGGGCGCCGGTGGGCGGCCCGGATCGTCACCGGAGGGGCGGCATTCTGCCTGAAAGCCGGCCCGCGGCGCAAACCCGGGTTGGCGGCGCGAGCGCAAGGCCCGCCGCACAGCCGGATGGGCGCGGTTGCGGTCGTCCGGCGGCGCGATCGCGGGGCTGTTTGCGCGAAGTCCGGCGTGCCGCGCGAGCCGCGCCGGCTCGCTTCGTCCCGTCCCGTAACCGCCGTCCTCGCCGTCCGTCCGTTGAGCCGCCCGGCGGCCACCGTATGACAGCGACGCCTTAAGATCGGCGCATGCGCATCGCCGTCCTTTCCGATATCCACGGCAACCTCGCCGCCCTCGACGCCGTGCTGGCCGACATCCGGCGCCGCGGCGCCGACCGGATCGTCGATCTGGGCGATCTGCTGTCCGGCCCGCTGCAGGTCAGCGAAACCGCCGACCGCCTGATCGCCCTGGCGCTGCCGACCATCGCCGGCAATCACGAGCGGCAGGTGCTCAACGATGCGTTCGAGCGCATGGGCGAATCCGACCGCCACGCGGTCGCGCAGATCCGCCCCGATCAGCGCGACTGGTTGCGCAGCCTGCCGCCGACCCTGCGCTTGAACGACGACGTGCTGATGGTGCACGGCACCCCGCGCAGCGATCTGGAATGTTTCCTGGAAACCATCGACGCCCACGGCATGCGCGCGGCCACTCCGGCCGAAGTCGGCGAACGCGCCGGCGCCGCCGATGCCCGGGTGATCCTGTGCGGCCACACCCACGTGCCGCGCAGCCTGCGCCTGGACGATGGTCGCCTGATCGTCAATCCCGGCAGCGTCGGCTTGCAGGCCTACAGCGACGAACGCCCGCATCCGCACAAGGTCGAGAACGGCTCGCCGCAGGCGCGCTATGCGATCGTCGAGCGCGGCGGCGACGGCGATTGGAACGCGCACCAGTTCGCGGTGGATTACGACTGGAACGCCGCCGCCGCGTTGGCCTTGCGCAACGGCCGGCCGGACTGGGCGCGCGCCTTGGCGACCGGGTACGTCTGAGCGGCTTCGCCAGAGCGAACGCTGCAATCGCTTAAGTCGCCGATGCGCCGGAGGTTCAAACACTTCGCCATCGGCGGCGCGACGATTCCCCGTCGCGCCGCTTCCGCTTACTTCTGCACCAGGAACTTGTCCATCGTGTAGTTGAGCGTGTGGCATTGCTCGAACACGAGCCGGCTGCGATTGGCGGTGGCGTAGGACTCGTGCCGGCCCATCAGCTGGCACGACTGCCACTTCACGTACGGCATGTCGCCGTTGAACGGCCGATACGTCACCGGCACCGACACCGGGCCGATATGGCTCTGGAACGAGCGCGCCGCATCGGTGCAGGCGATGAAGCTGATGTTGCCGTTGGCCGCGTCCCAGCCGCAGTCCATCAACTTGCTCTTGGCGTGGCGCAATTCGAAACGCACGCCGATCACGATCAGCGTCTTGACCGTGTTGTTGTGCGGGCCTGGCGGCAGATCGAAGAACACCGACGGCGTATCCACGTCCTCGTTGCACTGAATCCACGAGCCGCCGTACACGTTGACGTAGCCGCCGCGGGCGAAGCGCAGCAAGGTGCCGCTGCGGTATTCGAACTTGCAGTCGCGGAACCAGAAATTCAGGAACTGATCCTGCTGGCTCACCGTCGGGGTCATGCCCGAATGCAGGAAGGCGTCGCCCAGGACCACGTCGTTGGCCAGATGGCAGCGGTTGAACGACCACTCCGAATTGAGATTGGAATCGCCCGGGCCGTCCAGGCCGATCACCCGGTTCCACGGGCCTCGCCATTCCACGTCGTCGAAGGCGAAATCCTGGTTGGTGCCCTGCGCGAGCGAGGACCAGCAGTAGATCCAGTTCAATCCCGGACGGCTGGCGCGGAAGGTGATCTCGCGCACCCGCAACTGCCGCAGGCGGCCGTGCGCGGTCAGCAGATTGTCCGCGAACCTGTCGCCGCCGCCGGCCACCGCGTCGAAAACGATTTCCGAGCTGCGCTTGCCCTGGCCTTCGATCACGTAGCCGTTGATCTTCTTCTTGATGTCGCCCTTGGGCAGCAGCGCGTCGGCCTTGGTGACGCGATAAATGCCGGCCGGGAAATACAGGTGATGGGTCAGCCAGCCGTTGCCGTTGGCCGAGGCCAGCACCGCGTCGCGCGCGGCGACGATGGCTGCGGTGTCGTCGGTGCTGCCGTTGCCGACCGCGCCGTAGTCCTTGACGT
The DNA here is from genome assembly GCF_001442805.1 of Lysobacter gummosus. Taxonomy (NCBI): domain Bacteria; kingdom Pseudomonadati; phylum Pseudomonadota; class Gammaproteobacteria; order Lysobacterales; family Lysobacteraceae; genus Lysobacter; species Lysobacter gummosus. The sequence goes on from NZ_CP011131.1 coordinate 1,877,165, forward strand.
TGATCCGGCCCGGTTCGGCGGCAAGGGTCGCGGCCGGCGCGAACGCGGCATCGCGGCGCGGCGGCGGTGCGCCGCCAATCGAACGGTCCTGGAACGCCGAGCCGCCGATCGAAGCGGCGGTGGTCGCCGCGGCCGCCGCGCCCGCGCCGGCGATCATGCCGGCCGCGCCGATCAGCTTGCGTCGCGAACGCGAGGAGGGCGCCGAATCGCCGCCCGGAGCGTCGCCGGATAACTTCTTGCTCATCTGAAATCCTTGAGTTGGATTGCCGTGGAGTGATCGCGCCCGCCGTCGCTTCGTGGCGGCGGACGCGGCAGCCGCGCGGCGGCAGATCTCTCCCCAGGCCGCCGCGAGGCGCGCGCAATCTAGAGGCGCGACTTCGCGCACGAATGCGAACACCGACGCAATTCGCACAGTTGCGTTGCAACGAGGCTGTAATGAATCGTGCGATTGCGCGGTGGGTCGCGAATGCACAATTGGCGCGCGGGTAATGCCGCGCGCTGGAGAAAGACAAATGTTTTCTCTGTAGATATGGGCGGTAGTTTCTTGCCGCGCGCAGGTGCTTGCCTGCGGCGGGGCGGACGACGTGTCTGGATGGTCCGAGAGGCGCTCTCGACCGGTCGCCATGTCCGGCGTTGCGCACGCGGCCGATGGAGGCGCGGCTTTTGGGGACTCGATGGCAGTTTCTTGCATGGCAATGTGATCGACGATCGCCAGCCCCTTGCGCATGGCTGTGGTTTTCTGCAGGGTCGCTATCGATCGAACTCAACCCCAATGGCTATGTACAGCTTCCTTGACGACTACAGCGAAGGCGCCCACCCGGACATCCTGCGCGCCCTGACCGATTCCAACTGGGTGCAGCAGACCTCCTATGGCACCGACAGCCATACCGAAGACGCGGCGAACAAAATCAAGGCGCATCTGGGCGAGGGCTTCGCCGGCGCGATCCACTTCGTCGCCAGCGGCACCATGGCCAACATCGTGTCGATCGCCAGCTGTCTGCGCCCGCACGAAGCCGTCATCGCCGTCGCCTCGGGGCATATCGTGTTGCGCGAGGCCGGCGCCATCGAGGCGACCGGGCACAAACTCATCGTCGTTCCCGCGGTCGATGGAAAGCTCACGACCGCTACGGTCGAGGCTGCGCTGGCGAGCAACGCCCACTTTCCGCACATGGCCAAGCCGCGGCTGATCTACCTGTCCAACGCGACGGAAACCGGCACGATCTACACGCTCGCCGAACTGCGCGACCTGTCTGCACTGGCCAAGCGCCGCGGCCTGATCCTGTTCCTCGACGGCGCCCGCTTGGGCGCCGCGCTGGCCTCGCCCAAGAACGACGCGAGCCTCGCCGACATCGCCTCCCTGGTCGATCTGTTCTGGATCGGCGGCACGAAGCTCGGCGCGTTGCTGGGCGAGGCGATCGTCGTATGCAACCCGGCCTTGAGCGAAGACTTCGCCTTCCACGTCAAACAACGCGGCGCGATGCTGGCCAAGGGCCGCTTGCTGGGCATTCAATTCCAGCAGTTGTTCGGCGCCAATCACTTGTTCTCATCCCTGGCGCAACACGCGAACGCCATGGCGGCGAAGCTGGCCGCCGGAATCGTGTCGGCCGGACACAGCCTGGCCGCGGACACCGAGACCAATCAGGTATTCCCGATCCTGCCGAACGCCGTCATAGCGGCGCTTCAATCCCACTTCGCGTTCTACGTCTGGGCGAAGGCGGACGACGAGCACTCGGTTATCCGCTTGGTCACTTCGTGGGCGACCGAAGAACATCAAGTCGATTCGTTTCTGTCGCATCTCGCGGCCGCATGACGGACACAGGCCCGCGACACCGCAAGCAAATGCGCGGTCATGGGCTGGGCGACGGGTAAGGCGATGCCAGAAATAAATAAGCCCCTGAAATCAGGGGCTTATTTAATGATCTGGCGGAGAGAGGGGGATTCGAACCCCCGAAGCGCGGTTTAGACGCTTACACACTTTCCAGGCGTGCTCCTTCAACCACTCGGACACCTCTCCGGATCTGTCCGGACCGCGTGCGCGGGCCGTGCAGGGCCGTGGATTCTAGCCGTCGCCGGCTCCGGGAACAAGCCGCTTCGTGGCGGCGCGGGTGCGCGAGCGTGGCCGAGGCGCGATCGGGCCGGAACCGCGCGAATGTCGGGCCCGCGATCGCATCCACACCGAGCCCGGCCGCGAGCGTGCCGGCGCGAGGGTGGGGGCATGGCACAATGCCGGGGTTCGTTCGCGAGCGTCCGGCGACCCGCGTCGCCGGCCTCGACCGGTCCCAGGGCGCCTCGCGCCGGCCGGCCCGAACGTTCGCAGCGCGCGAGCGCTGGCCCTCGTCCCGTCCTAACGCCCCAAGGATCCGATGTCCTATCTCGTCCTCGCCCGCAAATGGCGCCCCAAGCGTTTCGCCGAACTGGTCGGGCAGGAACACGTGGTCCGCGCGCTGACCAATGCGCTCAGCACCGGGCGCGTGCACCACGCCTTCCTGTTCACCGGTACACGCGGCGTCGGCAAGACCACGATCGCGCGCATCTTCGCCAAATCGCTGAACTGCGAGCGCGGCACCTCGGCCGACCCCTGCGGCGAGTGCAACGCCTGCCTGGACATCGACGCCGGCCGCTACATCGACCTGCTCGAGATCGACGCCGCCAGCAACACCGGCGTGGACGACGTGCGCGAGGTGATCGACAACGCCCAGTACATGCCCAGCCGCGGTCGGGTGAAGGTCTATCTGATCGACGAAGTGCACATGCTGTCCAAGTCGGCGTTCAACGCGCTGCTCAAGACCCTGGAAGAGCCGCCGGGGCACGTGAAATTCCTGCTCGCGACCACCGACCCGCAGAAATTGCCGGTGACGGTGCTGTCGCGCTGTCTGCAGTTCAACCTCAAGCGCCTGGACGAGCAGCAGATCGCCGGGCAGATGACCCGCATCCTCGCCGCCGAGCAGATTCCGGTCGAGGAATCGGCGATCCGCCAGCTCGCCAAGGCCGCCGACGGCAGCCTGCGCGACGGTCTGTCGCTGCTCGACCAGGCCATCGCCTACGGCGGCGCCGGTGCCGATGCGCCGCTGGAAGGCGCATCGGTCGCCGCGATGCTCGGTTCGGTCGACCGCACCCGGGTCGGGGCGGTGCTGACCGCCCTGGCCGACGGCGACGGCCAGCGCCTGCTCGATGAAGTCGCGACCCTGGCCGAGTTTTCGCCGGACTGGGGCAGCGTGCTGGAAACCGTGGGCGATGCCTTGCACCGCATCCAGGTGCGGCAGCTGGTGCCGGAGGCGGCGATCGAGGCCGACGGCGTGGATGTCGATGCTCTGGCGGCGCAGTTGCGGCCGGAACTGGTCCAGCTTTGGTATCAGATGAGCGTCAACGGCCGCCGCGATCTGCCGCTGGCGCCGAGCCCGCGCGCTGGTTTCGAGATGAGCGTGCTGCGCATGCTCGCGTTCCGTCCGAGCGGGGCAGGCGATGCGCCGGCTACGCCTTCGGGCTCGGGCTCGGGCGCCGCCGCCGGTTCTGGCTCGGGTTCGGGTTCGGGTAGCCGCGGCGAGTCCGCGCGCAGCGCCAGTGCAGCCGCTCAGGCGGCCGCGGCGATGCGCGAGATGGGTGGCGCCGCGTCGCGTCAGGCATCGAGCGAGCCCGCAGCACCGCCGCGCGAGGTCGTCGCACAACCGCCGCCGCGCGAAGTGGCGGTCGCCAAGCCGGCCGCGCCGGCACGGGCGAATCCTTTCGAAGACGACCCGCGCGACGCGCCGCCGTGGCAGATGCCGGCGCCGGCGGCGAAACCGGCCGCCGCGACGCGTGCGAACCCGTTCGAAGACGATCCGCGCGATGCCGCGCCGTCGTCCTTGAAGCCGGCCGCCGCAGTGCCGCCGAACCCGTTCCAGGACGATCCGCGCGACACCGCGCCGGCGCAGCCAGCGCCGAAGCCGGCCGCCGCAGCGCTGTCGAACCCGTTCCAGGACGATCCGCGCGACGCACCGCCGTGGCAGACGCCGCCGCCGAAGCCGGCGGCTGCGGCCGAACCCGCGCGCGCATCGCTCGATCAAGCGCCGCCGCGCGAGCCGCAGACCGATACGCGCAACGCCGCGCCGCGTCGCGAAGCGCCGTTATGGCCCGACGAAGACCCCGTGCGCGAACCGCTGCGCGATCACAACCCCGATCCGGCGCCGCAACGCGCCGCGCCGCCGCTGTCGCTCGATCCCGAGCCGCCGCAGCGCAGCGCCGATGCCGCGCCGCCGGCCCGCAACGGCGCCGATGCCGATCACGCGCGAGCCGCGGCGATGCAGGCACCGGGGCCGGCCCAGGCCGCGCCCATCCAAGCCGAACCCGCGCATCGCGAACCGCCGCGCGACGACATCTTCGGCGCATCCGCGCCGGCCGCGATCACCATGCCGCCGCGCCCCGCCGCGACGGCGAGCGCGGGCGTCGGCATCGCCGACGACATGGCCTGGCACGCGATCGTCGATGCCAGCGGCTTGCGCGGTCCGTCGCGCATCCTCGCCGAACATGCCGGCTTCGTCAGTTATGCCGACGGCGTGCTGACCTTGGCGCTGGGCCCGAACGATGAGCACCTCAAGGCGCCGGCGCTGATCAAGATGGTCGCCGACTCGCTGGCCGCGCGCCTGGGCGTCGCGCCGCAGATCCGCTTCGAGGCGGCCCAGGCCGGCGAATCGCTGCACGCGCGCAACCAGCGCGCCCGCGACCAGCGCCAGGCCAATGCCGAGGACATGTTCATGAACGATCCCGACGTGCGCCGTCTGATCGACGATTACGGCGCCAAGGTCGTGCCCGATTCGATCCGGCCCCTCGACGAGGCCTGACCCCGGGCGGCGGCTTCGAGCCGTGCCCGGCCGGGTTTCGCCGCGTCCGCGCCCTTGCGTGCGGCCGGCTCCGACCCCAACCCATGACTGACATCGCACCGTGGCAGACTCGCGGCGCCACGATCCACCGACCCACAGCAAAGGCAGGACCACCATGCGCGGCAATATCGCCCAACTCATGCAACAAGCGCAGAAGATGCAGGAAAACGTGCAGCGCGCTCAGGAAGAACTGGCCAAGATCGAAGTCACCGGCAGCGCCGGCGGCGGCATGGTCAGCGTGACCGTCACCGGTCGCATGGAGTGCCGCAAGGTGCGTATCGATCCCAGCGTGCTGAGCGACCAGGAAATGGTCGAGGACCTGATCGCCGCGGCCTTCAACGACGCGGTCAACAAGATCAACGCCGAGTCGCAGACCAAGATGTCGGCCGCGACCGCCGGCATGCCGATGCCGCCCGGCATGAAGCTGCCGTTCTGATCCTCTTTCGACCGGACGCTTGCCCATGGGACTTCATTTAGGCATCACCGCCAGCCTGGTCGCCGCGGCCCTGCTGGGCCTGGACCTCTATACGACGTGGGCGATCTGGCGCGAGCCGGATCTGACCGGCATGCAGAAGGCCATCCAGTCGGCGTTCGTGTGGCTGATCCCGCTGCTGGGCGCGATTGTCTGCCTCAACGTGGTGCGGGCGATGAATCGCGAACCGACCGCGCGCAGCAACTTCACGACCTCCGAGTGAGCGCCGCGCCCGCCGCCGCAGCCATGAGGGCGCGCGCATGAGCAGCGCCCTGCTCGAACAACTGATCGACGCGTTCCGGGTATTGCCGGGCGTGGGGCAGAAGTCGGCGCAACGCATGGCCTACCACGTGCTCGAACGCGAGCGCGCCGGCGGCCAGCGTCTGGCCGACGCGCTCAGCGAGGCGATCGAGAAGATCGGCCACTGCGCGCGCTGCCGCGATTTCAGCGAAACCGAAGTCTGCTCGACTTGCGCCAGCGCCTCGCGCGACGCGCATCTGCTGTGCGCGGTGGAATCGCCGGCCGATCGCCTGGCGATCGAGCAGGCCACCGGTTATCGCGGCCTGTACTTCATCTTGCAGGGGCGGTTGAGCCCGCTGGACGGGATCGGCCCGCGCGAACTGGGCTTGGACAAACTGGCCGATCGTCTGGCCGAGGGCGAGGTGCAGGAACTGATCGTCGCCACCAATCCCACGGTGGAGGGCGAAGCCACCGCGCATTACCTGGCGCAACTGGCGCGCCAGCACAACGTCAGGCCGAGCCGGCTGGCGCACGGCGTGCCGCTGGGCGGCGAGCTGGAGTACGTGGATCGCGGGACCTTGTCGCATGCCTTCGGCAGCCGCAGCGAGATGGGTTGAGGCCGATCGGCGGGAATCGAGAACCGGGAATGGGGAATCGGGAATCGGTAGCGCGAACAGCGTGGCGATTACGTTGTAGCGTTACGATTGCTTCTTCTCCATTCCTGGTTCCCGGCCCGCCATGACCGACACCACCATCTTCGGCAAGATCATCCGCCGCGAACTGCCGGCCGACATCGTCTACGAAGACGACGAGCTGATCGCGTTCAACGACATCGCCCCGCAAGCGCCGGTGCACGTGCTGTTCGTGCCGAAGACGCCGATCGCCACGCTCAACGATCTGCAGCCCGATCAGGCGGCGATAGTCGGCAAGCTCGCGCACGCGGCCGCCGCGTATGCGCAGCGCAAAGGGTTTGCCGAGGACGGCTATCGCATCGTCATGAACTGCAATGGCCACGGCGGGCAGACGGTGTTCCAGTTGCATCTGCACCTGCTGGCCGGCGCGCCGCTGGGACGATTCGGTACGCCGCGCTGAGTGGCGACATTCACCGCGCACAACGACCGCCACCACAATCCCTCCCAAACCCGTGCTGTTCCCCCCTTTGAAAAAGGGGGGCAGGGGGGATTCGCTTTTGCCGCGGATCACCACGCCTCAACCCAAAGCAAATCCCCCGGCGCAGACGCATCGGCCTGGAACCGGTCGACGCAGGCGCCAGCCCCCTTTTTCAAAGGGGGCGAATTGATCGGCGCGCACCCAAACCAAGAATCCAAAACGACCGAAGGCGCTTTCGCGCCTTCGGTCCATCACTCATGGCGATGACTTATCGCCTGCGGCTCACCACCAGCCCCACCACGGCCACGGCGCCGGGCGTTCGATCACGTCCACCTGCTGGCGCACCGGCCACAGATAGACCACGTCGGCGTCCAGGCGCGGGAAACGGTAGTCGTACTCGCCGATGCGGCGCGATTCGTAACCGGCGATGCGGCCGGTGAAGGTCACCTCGCGGTTCTTCTCGAACAACGCCGGGTCGTAGAAACCGGTACGGCAGGCCAGGAAGCGGCCGCCGGTGTCGTCGGTGGCCCAGTACGGGCGCGCGGAATCGCCCAGGCGGGTCGAGATCATTTCGAAGCAGGTGCGGTTGGCCTGCGGTTCCACATTGACGATACGGCCGCCCCAGCGCACCACCGAGCCGGTGCTGTCGGTGGCGGTCGCGTCGGCCGGGGTGAGGGGCGAAAACGCCCCCTGCAGCGGTTGGGGCGCCGAGACGCAAGCGCTGAGCAGCGCTGCGCCGGCGGCTATCAAGGCAAGACGGAGCTTCATCGACGTTCTCCTGTTCGGGCCGGGCGGTGCGCGCGTAGCGCCCGGACCAGTTCGTTGCGCAGTTCTCGGGCCTCGCGCCGCCCGGGTTGGCCATCAGCGTACCGCCAATCGCTGAACTGTTGGCTGAGTTGCAACAGGCTTATGCCCAAATCGGGACGCGCCTTTCCGACACGTTCAGCCCAGGCCAGCGCCGGCTCGTGCGGTTCGCGCTGCAGGCCGAGCTTGCGGTAGCGCCGGCCGAGCGCATGCCAGGCACGCAGGACCGGGTCGCGCTGGCGCTCGCCGCGGCTGCTGAGCCAGACCATCCAGGCGCCGGCGGCGCTGGCGAACAACACGAACAGCGCGATCAGCTTGCCGCTGTCCAGCTTGTCCACGCCGAACGGCTGCAGCAGCCGCTCCTGGCGGCTGGCGTCGAAGCCGAGCACGAAATCGTTCCAGCCGCGGCGGGCCCAGTCGCCGAGGTTGAACAACGGCGTCGCCGCGCCGATCCCGCCGAACATGCCGCCCGCGCCCGGCGTGCGGTCGGCCAGGGTGTCGTAGATGCGCTCGGGCGCGACCGCCGCGGTCGGATCGACCCGCACCCAGCCGCGTCCCCGCAGCCAGACCTCGGCCCAGGCGTGCGCGTCGGAACGGCGCACCAGCCAGTAGCCGCCGACCGGGTTGTAGTAGCCGCCGGCGTAACCGGTGACCACCCGCGCGGGAATGCCGGCGGCGCGCATCAGCACCACGAACGAGGAACTGAAGTGCTCGCAGAAACCGGCCTTCTGATCGAACAGGAACTCGTCCACCGAATCGCGGCCGAGCAGCGGCGTGCTCAGGGTGTAGGCGAATTCGCGATGGATCATCGTCATCGCCCGATCGACGATGGCGGCATCGTTGGCGCCGGCCTCGGCGCGCCAGCGCTGCGCCAGCGCCAGCGTGCGCGGGTTGTAGCCGCGCGGCAGATCCAGCGCGGCGCGGCGCAGCACCGAGCGCAGTTGCGGCTCGTACGCGGCCGGCGGCGAAGAACGGATGTGCCAGCGGCTGAGCGCGCTGAGCGGGCGTTGCGCGTAGATGCCGTGATCGAGCGACAACTGCGCGTCGGCCGGCGCGGCCAGCGGCAGGTCGAGGGCGACGAATTGGCGATCGTCGGTGGGTTCGACTTCCAGCTCGTAATCCCACACGGTCTTGGACGGCGTCGTCTCGGCCGCGGGAATGCTGCGGAACCAGCGCGGCTGGGTCCAGGTGCGGCCGTCGAAGTTCCACAGCACCGGCCCGCGCCAGTACATCTGCGAGGTCGGTGGCGCGCGCCCGTTGAAGCGCGCGCGCAAGGTCACCGTCTCGTCGTTCATCAGATCGACCATCTCGCCCGGCGACATCCGGTCCGACAGGCCGGGCCGCGCCAGCGCGCGGTCGGGCACGCCCCACAAGGGCGAGCTCAGGCGCGGGAACAGCCAGAACACCGCCAGCGCCAGCGGCAGGCCGATGCCGATCAGGCGGCCGATCGCGAACAGGCGTTGCCAATGCGTCGGCGACGGCTCGACGGTGCGGCCGGGCGGCGGACGCGACTCGATTTCCGCCAGACGCTGCAAAGTCGCCAGCGAGAACACTGCCGCGGCCATGCCCAGCGCCAGCGACATCGGTCCTTGATCGAGCAGGAAGGTCGCGAACGGGCCGAACAGGGCGAAGCCGATCAGGCTGCGCGCATCGCGCAGGGTGTAGGTCTCCGACGGCTTGAGCGCGAACATCGCCGCGAGCAGGGCGCAGCCGGTGTCGCGGCCGATGGCGAAATGGGTCATCAGCAACACCGCGCCGACCAGCCCGATCACCATCGTCAGCCGCAGCAGCGCCGGCAGCGGCTTGCGCCAGGACAACACGCCCACGCCGATGCCGACGGCGGCGATCGCGATCGCGATCTGCAGCGGCAATTGCAACAGCAGCGGCAACAGGCAGCTCGCGCCGGCCAGCAGCGCCCAGCGCCGCGAAGCCGGTTCCAAAGCGATGGCGGCGCGCGGCTCAGCCATGCGGCATCAGCGCCAGGGCGCGCAGGCAGGCGTGGCGGTGGGCGGCGCCGTTGCCGGGACCGAGCGCGGGCTGGTTCGGCAGGCTCAGGCGATAACGGCAGCCGTCGCGTTCGGCCTCATCGACCCAACGTGCCAGCCGCGAGATGCGCGCTTCCTGGTTGAGGCCGGCCAGGCGATGCCATTCGAGTTCGACATCGGCGCCGAGCGGTTGCTCGTACTCGCGCACCAGCAGCATGTCGCGGCGCGCCGAATGCTTCCACGCGATCGCCCGGCGCGCGTCGCCGGGGCGATACGCGCGCAGGTGATGCACGTCGTCGCCGCTGGGATGCAGCCGGGTCACCGCTTGATCGCCGCCGCCGACCGGCAGCGGCGGGCCCTGCAGTTCCGGCATCGGATAGACCAGCAGCGGCGCTTCCGGCCACACGTGCGACCACGCCCGCGCCAGGCCCAGCGGGCGGGTGGTGGACACGCGCAGCTTGGGCAAGTCGAGCCAGCCGCGTTGATAGGTGGCGATGCGCAGTTCGGCTTCGCCGGCGCCCTGATCCAGATCCAGCCGGGCCGGCTCGGCGCCCAATGCGCCGACATCGTCCACGCGCAGGCCGCGGCGAATGCGATCGGGTGCGGCGCGCGCATGCACGCGCACCAGCAACGGCGTGCCGGCCGGGACCGGTTCGGCGTCGATGGCGACGATGCTGAGCCCGGCCAGTTGCAACTGCGCCGCGATCAGACTGGCCAACCCGGCGCCGCCTAGCAGCAGCGCCAGCAGGAAGGCCGGGTTGTTGTTGTAGTTCAGCGCGCCCATCAGCATCGCCGCCAGCAACGCGCCGTAGAACGCACCGAAACCGGTCGGCAGCACGTAGATGCGGCGGCGGTCGAACCGCGTCGGCAACGGCTCGGGCCGGCGCGGCCGGGTCAGCGACAGCATGCGTGAGCGCATCGCCTGCGCATAACGCGCGCGCAGCGAAGTCGCGGCCGCTGCGCCGTGGGCGTGTGGATCCGGCCGGGCCGCCATCGCCGCGCTCAGTCCACCGCGACCGCGTAGAGGATGGATTTGGCGATGTCCGGCGCGGCATCGGCTTCGGCCACCAGGCGATGCGAGGCGACCGCGGCGAACAAGGCCTGCACGTCCTCGGGCACCACGTGGGCGCGGCCCAGCAGCAATGCGTAGGCGCGCGATGCGCGCAACAGCGCCAGGCCGGCGCGCGGGGACAGGCCCACGCGCACGCCCGGGTGCTTGCGGCTGCGCGCGAGCAGCGCCTGCACGTAGGTGATCAGCGATTCGCCGACATACACCGCATCGACCGCGCGGCGCACCGCCAGCACGTCCTCGCCGCTCAGCACCGGCCGGGTCTGGGCGATCAGATTGCGGCGATCGGCGCCGGCCAGCAGATCGCGCTCGGCGGCTTCGTCCGGATAACCCAACTGCAGGCGCAGCAGGAAGCGGTCGAGCTGCGAATCGGGCAGGGGATAGGTGCCGGACAGATCCACCGGGTTCTGCGTGGCGATCACGAAGAACGGATCGGGCAGGGCATGGGTGCGGCCGTCCACGGTGACCTGATGCTCGGCCATCGCTTCCAGCAGAGCGCTCTGGGTGCGCGGCGGCGCGCGGTTGATTTCGTCCGCCAGCAGCACCTGGGTGAACACCGGGCCGGAGTGGAACTCGAACTGGCGCGAGGTCGGATCGAACACCGACACGCCGACCACGTCGGCCGGCAACAGATCGGAGGTGAACTGCACGCGCTGGAATTCCAGGCCCAAGGTCGCGGCCAGCGCGTGCGCGAGCGTGGTCTTGCCCAGGCCCGGCAGATCCTCGATCAGCAGATGTCCGTCGGAGAACAGCGCGACGAAGGCCAACCGCACCGCCTGCGCCTTGCCCAGCACCAGGCCGTTGACCTGGGCCTGGGCTTGTTCCAGGGCCGCGCGCAGGCCATCGGTTAGGATGCTCGCGTTGAGGTGCGCGCTGCTCGGCGCGGTCTTGCTTGCGATTGTCGGGCCTGCCGTCATCTTGCCTGGATCCTGAGTCTGTAAGGTCGAGCGTGGCTCGCCGCGTGCGTCTGCGGCGATCGCGGCGCAATGCATGTCGGCGCTGCGTGGTTCGCATGATCGCGCGCGGTTCGCGCCGAGACAGCCCGAAGCGCGGCTCGATGCCGGACTTCTGGGATGCGCGTCAACAAACCGTCGCCGGCGGTCGCGCCCGAAAGCGCGTATCGCCATGCGGCAGCGGAAGCGAACGGAGCGCGAACTGCCGCGAACCGATGCCGCCGCGGCGGGTCGAAATCCATCCAGAGTGTAGCGAGGTCGGGTGCCGATGCGGGACAAGGACGAAGCCAGCGCGATGCGCAAGGTGTTCTGGGCGCTGTGGACGCTGGTGTTGCTGCTCAAGCTCGCCGTCGCCGCGAAGCTGCCCTTGTTCGTCGATGAGGCGTTTTACTGGCAGGAAGGCCGTCATCCGGCCGCCGCGTACTCGGACCTGCCCGGACTGACCGCCTGGCTGGCGCGGCTGGGTGTGGAGCTCGGCGGCAATCACACCCTGGCCCTGCGCGCGCCGTTCTTGTTGATCGCCGCGTTGGTGCCGTGGCTGTTGGCGCGCATCGCCGCGCGCGAATTCGGCGAGCGCAGCGGTTGGCTCGCCGGTTGTTACGGTTTGCTGCTGCCGCTGTCGGGCACGCTGGGCGTGCTCGCCTTGCCCGACGCGATGATGGCGCTGGCGACCTTGCTGTGCCTGGACGCGGGCGCGCGGCTGTTGCGCGAGGTCGATGCGCGCAGCGCGGTCGAACTCGCCGCCGGCCTCGCCCTGGGCGCGTTGAGCCATTACCGCTTCATCGCCGTGATCGGAGTCGGCTTCGTCGCGCTGATGCTGCTGCCCGAGGGCCGCCGCGCGCTGCGCGATGTGCGGGTGATCATCGCCGTCGCCATCGGCGCTTCGGCCTGGGCGCCGTTGGTGGCATGGAACATGGACAACGCCGACGCCGGCCTGCGTTTCCAGTTGGTCGAACGGCATCCGTGGTCGTTCCATGTCGATGGCTTGTGGTTCGTCGCGATCCAGGCGCTGCTGGTCACTCCGCTGCTGTTCGCCGCGCTCGCGCTCGCCGGCTGGCGCGGCGCGCGCGATCCCTCGCCGGTGACGCGCTATCTGGCGCTGCTGGGCAGCCTGGTGGTGCTGGGCTTCTTCGTGCTGGGTTTCTTCGCCGACACCGAGCGGGTCAGCTTCCACTGGCCGTTGCCGGGATTCCTCGCGCTGCTGCCGCTGCTGCCGATGGTGTTGGCGCGCTGGCCCGGCTGGGCGCGCGGTCTGACCGCGGGACTGGCCGGCGCGACTTTGCTGGCGATGCTCGGTTACTACGTCGCGGTGTCGATGCCGGAACTGCGCGCGCGCAGCGCCGGCGAGAAATGGTATCCGTCCAATTTCGCCGGCTGGGACGAGCTGGCGCGCAAGGTACGCGCGCGGCAACAGACGATGCCGGCGGGCACGCGCATCGTCGCGGACAATTTCAAGGTCGGCGCCGAGTTGGGTTTTGCCCTGGACGATCCGCGCATCGCCGTGCTCGATCATCCGATCAACCACAAGCACGGCCGCGCGCCGCAGCTGCGGCTGTGGGGATTGCACAGCGCCGGCCGCGCCGACTGGGACGGCAAGCCGGTGCTGTTGGTGGTCGGCGTGACCGAGGTCGAATACAAGAATCTGCTGCAGCGCTATCACGACTTGTGCGCGATGGTCGGGCCGCTGCCGCCGCCGCAGACGATCAACATCGATCACGGCCGCCAGCGCTTCGCCTTGTTCGCCTTCGACGGCAAGCCGCGCGAAGGCGCGTGCACCACGCCGGCAATGGCCTGGATCGATACGCCGGCGGCGGGGAGCAAGATCGGGCGCGAATTCCAGGTCGGCGGCTGGGCGTTCAAGGACGGGGTCGGTTTGCAGCGCGTGGAGGTGATGCTCGACGGCCGTGTCGTCGCCCAGGCCGAGTACGGCGGCGAACTGCCGGGCGTGCGCGAGTACTGGAAACTCGCCGATGGCGGCCGTTCGAGCGATCCGCAGCATCCCAAGGTCGGTTTCACCGCCAAGGTCGCGCTCGACGCCGAGCCGGCAGGCCGACATTGGCTGGGGCTGCGCCTGCATGGGCGCGACGGCAGTGTCGAAGATTGGGCGGAGCAGCCGATCGAAGTGGGGCGGCGCTGAGCGTTGCCCGGTGAAGTTTGCTTTGTGGCTGCGACTGATTTTGTGGGAGGGCGGCTTTTGTGGGAGGGGCTTCAGCCCCGATGCTTTTCGCTCAGCAGTGGTGCCACTGCAGCCACTGACCGAAAAGCATCGGGGCTGCAGCACCTCCTGCAAAAGATTTCGGGGCTGCGCGGGCGTTTTGCCGCAACACTCAGGGCAACGAATACCCCGCCTCACGCAACAACCGCGCCGTCGCGATCAGCGGCAGGCCGATCAACGCCGTCGGATCGCTCGATTCGATCGCATCGAACAACGCGATTCCCAGCCCTTCGGATTTGAAACTGCCGGCGCAGTCGTAAGGCTGCTCGGCATCGACATAGCGTTCGATCTCCGCGCCGCTCAACCGGCGAAAGCGCACGACGGTAATGTCCCGCGCCGTCAGCGGCGCCTGCTCATGCCGCGATACGCACAGGCCGGTCACGAAACGCACTTCGCGGCCCGACATCGCCGCCAGTTGCGCCAGCGCACCGTCACGGCTGCCGGGTTTGCCGATCGGCCGCCCGTCGAACTCGGCGACCTGGTCCGAGCCGATCACCCAGGCCTGCGGATGCTGGGCCGCGACCGCCGCCGCCTTGGCCACGGCCAGGCGCTGGGCCAGGGCGGCCGGGGCCTCGCCGGGCTGCGGGGTTTCGTCCGTGTCCGGCCGCGCGACATCGAACGGCAGGCCCAGCCGGGTCAGCAGTTCGCGGCGGTAGACCGAGGTGGAGGCGAGCAGGAGAGGGGCGGGCATGCGGGAGCTCAAAAGAAGAGGGGGGGCGGCGCGGACGATCCCACCGCCCGGGGCGACGCGCCGGACGGCCCGTCGCGCAGATGGATGGCTATCGCAGTCGTGCAGTCTCAGAGTGCGTCGCGACCATTAGGCCAGCGACGCGGCGCGGGCCTGCTCGATCTTGTTCAGCTGCTGCTCGATCCGGCTGCGGGCGTCGTCGATCGAGGCGCGCACCTCGACCAGCTGGTTCAGGCTGGCGCGGCGGCCGTGGTCGCGCAGCCACAGGCGCTGGCGCAGCATCTCGCGCATGGCGTCGCCGACCGGGTCGCGGCCTTCGTCGCCGGCGACCGCTTCGATTTCGGCGCGGGCCGCACGCAGGCGGGCTTCCAGCGCGTCGGCGGCGTCCAGAACCTCGCGCATCGCCCGCTGGCGCCGCACCGGCAGGTACAACAGCAGGGCCACGGACGACGCCACCAGCACGGCCAGAATCATGAACAGGAGGTTGGTCAAGGTGGGGCTCGACGCGGGAACAATGGCCGGAAGTCTGCACGTCCGGCCCGGCCGGCGGCAAATCCCTGCGCCGGCCGGGGCTTACGGTTTGACAGCGCCCCGCACGGTCTCTAACATTCCGCGGCTTATGTCAGCGCATGTACCACCTGGGCGGGTGCCCGAAGCTTTGGATGCCTGGCGCCTGGTGGCGGCACGGCGCGGTGTGGAAGGCCGTCTGCCGTTGTCGGCCCTGACCCGGTTGCAAGGCGTGCTGCTCGATACGCAGGGCTTCGTGGATTACTCGCTGGATTTCGACAGCGATTCACTGAAAGTCCCCTATGTCGAGCTGAAGATCGACACCGAACTGCCGTTGCTGTGCCAGCGCACGCTGGAACGGTTCCTGTTGCCGGTGCAGATCGTCCAGCGCCTGGGGCTGATCCGCGACGAGGCCGACGAAGCCTCGCTGCCGGAAGGTTACGAGCCGTTGCTGATGCCCGAAGACGGCATGCTGCGGGCCGCGGAACTGGTCGAGGACGAGCTGATCCTCGCCGTGCCGGTGGTGCCGATAGCGCCGGGCAGCGAGGCGGTCGAAGCCGACTGGCCGGCCCCGCAGGCCGAGCTGGACAGCGTCAACCCGTTCGCGGGACTGTCCTCGCTGAAGAAAAAGAACTGACGCAAGTATTCGTTTCACATCGTTCCACTCCGACCTGCAGGCGAGTCAGCAAGCTCCTGCTAATCGGGCTAACGCTATCCACCTCAGGTTTCGACCGCTTTTCCGGAGCAAGATCATGGCTGTTCAGAAGTCCCGCGTTTCCCCGTCCCGCCGCGGCCAGCGCCGCGCCCACGACGCGCTGACCAGCAAGCAGCTGGCCACCGACCCGACCACCGGCGAGACCCACATCCGCCACCACGTGACCGCCGACGGTTACTACCGTGGCAAGAAGGTCATCGACACCAAGTCCTCGACGGTCGCCGACGAAGAGTAAGCCTCTTCCCGCACGCCGCGCCGCGCCCCCGACGGGTGCGCGTCGCCGCCGATCTGGGCCGGAGACGATGCGTCATCGCATCGGGCCGGCACCGATCGGACCGTCCTCACCGGACGCGTCCGCGTGACAACAGACCTGCGGCCGCCGCGGCCTCGTTCCACCGCCAGCTCAGGCTGGCGGTCCTGTTTTCCGGTGGTCCGCGCGGGTCTGCGTCCGATCGAACGACGCCAACCGCTCGGGTCGCCATACGGCAACTCCGCGGAGTGGTGATGACAGATCGGATTTACGCCCGTATTGCGGGTACCGGCAGCTACCTGCCGGAAAAGGTGTTGACCAACGCCGACCTCGCTCAATTCGTCGAAACCAGCGACGAATGGATCGTCAGCCGAACCGGCATTCGCGAGCGTCATGTCGCCGCCGAAGGCGAGACCACGGTCGACCTGGCCTTCCATGCCGCCACGCGCGCGCTTGAAGCCGCCGGTGTGGACGCCTCCGAGATCGACCTGATCGTTTTCGGAACCACCACCCCGGACCTGATTTTCCCGTCCAGCGCCTGCCTGTTGCAGCACCGCCTGGGCGCCAACGGCTGCGCGGCGTTCGACGTCAATGCGGCCTGCTCGGGTTTCGTCTATGCGCTGACCGTCGCGGACAAGTTCATCCGTTCCGGCGCGTCCAAGACCGTGCTCGTGGTCGGCTCGGAAACCCTCACCCGCATGCTCGACTGGAACGACCGCGCGACCTGCGTGTTGTTCGGCGACGGCGCTGGCGCGGTGGTGCTCAAGGCCGACAGCGAAACCGGCATCCTCAGCACTCATCTGCACGCCGACGGCGGCAAGAAAGAGCTGTTGTGGAATCCGGTCGGCGTTTCGGTCGGTTTCAAGCCGGAAGAACACAACGCCGGCGTGAAAGTGCTGATGACCGGCAACGAAGTGTTCAAGTACGCGGTCAAGGCCCTGGACTCGGTGGTCGAAGAGACCCTGGAAGCCAATGGTCTGGATCGTCACGAAATCGACTGGCTGATCCCGCACCAGGCCAACCTGCGCATCATCGAAGCCACGGCCAAGCGCCTGGACATGCCGATGGACCGCGTGATCGTGACCGTGGACCGTCATGGCAACACGTCTTCGGGTTCGGTGCCGCTGGCGCTGGACGAAGCGGTGCGCTCGGGCAAGGTCCAGCGCGGCCAGTTGCTGCTGCTGGAAGCGTTCGGCGGCGGTTTCACCTGGGGCTCGGCGCTGCTGCGCTACTGAGTCCGGCGAGGGCGCCGTGGCGCTCTCGGCGACAGCATCCGGATTCCAGCGAACGGCGGCGAAAGCCGCCGTTTTCGTGTGCGCACGTCGGGCGTCACGCGCGTAATGCGATGCGTGCATGCAGTGGAAGTCGCTGAAAGAGTTCGTGCGCGCGCGAAATCGCGTTGGCTTTGCGCAAGTTGGCAATCGTTGATTGAGCCCGCTCCTGCGTGCCACTCAAGGTGACTTCCTTTGGGGTGGGGTGAGGGTGCTCGGCCGGGGGGGAGGCTCACCTTAAGAGCAAGAGCATTCGCGCCTGCGGCGCTCATCCCTCACCCCGGCCCTCTCCCGCAAGCGGGAGAGGGAGGGCTGCTGCGGGTTGTTGTTGTTGACGCTAGGTCCATGCGCCGGTTCGATTGCTCCATCACCGCTCACGTCACTTTGCGACGCTGCGTGACCCCGTACCGCCGGGTACAGACGATCGCCGCTTTTCGCCCGTATCATTCGCCCTCCACACCGATTCGGCAGCACGCGTGAGCGATCAGCGACTTTCTTTCGTTTTTCCGGGCCAAGGCTCGCAATCGCTGGGCATGCTGGCCGAGTTGTCGGAATTGCATCCGCAAGTCCGCGAGGCGTTCAGCGAAGCCAGCGACGGTGCCGGCGCGGACCTGTGGGCGCTGAGCCAGGGCGGCCCGGAAGAAATGCTCAATCGCACCGAATACACCCAGCCGGCACTGCTCGCGGCCGGCGTGGCGGTGTGGCGCGTGTGGCAGGCCCAAGGCGGCGCGCAGCCGTCGGTGTTGGCCGGTCACAGCCTGGGCGAATACACCGCGCTGGTCGCCGCCGGCGCCTTGTCGCTGCGCGACGGCGCGCATCTGGTGCGCCTGCGCGGCCAGTTGATGCAGGAAGCCGCGCCAGCCGGCGTCGGCGCGATGGCCGCAGTGCTCGGCGCCGAGGACGCGCTGGTCGAGGACATCTGCCAGGCCGTGTCGGGCGCACAAGTCGTCGTGCCGGCCAATTACAACTCGCCGGGCCAGATCGTGATCGGCGGCCATGCCGACGCGGTCGATAAGGCGCTGATCCGCCTGGCCGAGGCCGGCGTGCGCAAGGCGGTCAAGCTCGCCGTCAGCGTGCCTTCGCATACGCCGCTGATGCGCGAAGCCGCCAACCGGTTGGGCGAAGCCATGGCCGGTTTGAACTGGCACGCGCCGGCGCTGCCGGTGGTGCAGAACGTCGATGCCCAGGTCCACGACAGCCTCGAGGCGATCCGCGAGGCGCTGGTGCGCCAGCTGTATCTGCCGGTGCGCTGGACCGGTTGCGTGCAGGCGCTGTCGGCGCGCGGCGTCGAGCGCATCGCCGAATGCGGCCCCGGCAAGGTGTTGTCCGGGTTGGTCAAGCGCATCGACAAGGCCATCGAAGGCCGCGCGATCGGAACGCCGGCGGAATTCGAGAGCGCGCTCGCCGACTGGCGCTGAGCCGCGCGAGCGCGTCGCGTTTATTTCGCCGCGATGCCGCCGTCCACCGGCAAGGTCACGCCGGTGACGCCGTAAGCCTCGTCCGAGCACAGCCACAAGGTGGCGTTGGCGATTTCCTCCGGCTCGGACATGCGCTGCATCGGCGACTGGCCGGCCAGGAAAGACTTCATTTCATCGCTCAGGAAGGCCTTGGTCGCTTCGGTGGCCACCGCCGCCGGAGCCACCACGTTCACCCGGATATGGTCCTTCGCATACTTCACCGCCGCCCATTTGCTCATGTGGATCATGCCGGCCTTGGCGGTGCTGTAGGACAGGCTGGTGAAGTCCACATCGACCACCATGCCGGCGATCGAGCCGGTGTTGACGATGGCGCCGCCGCCCTGCTTGAGCATCTGCCGGATCTGGTACTTCATGCCCAGGAACACGCCGCTGAGATTCAAGGCGATATTGCGGTCCCAGCCCTCTTCCAGGGTGTCGTGAACGCCCGTGCCCAATTCGTCCGGCGCCAGGATGCCGCCGGCGTTGTTGACCGCCACGTCCAGGCGGCCGAAACGCTGCGCGATGTCGGCGACCAGGCGTTCGGACTGGACCGGGTCGGTAACGTCGGACTGGACGAAATGCGCCTGGCCGCCGTGTTCGCGAAGCTGCGCCTCGAAGGCCGGGCCGTGTTCGGCCGACAGATCGGTGAACACCACCATCGCGCCCTCGTGGGCGAAGGCGGTCGAGGTGATCTTGCCGATGCCGGTGGCACCGCCGGTGATCAGCACTACCTTGTTTTCGTAACGTCTGCGACTGGCGGTCATGGCTCGCGCCTCGGAAGGAAGAGTGGGGTGGGGAAGGGCAGCGACGGCGCGCGCGCTAACGGCGGCGCCGATTCGATCATGCTGAACGGCGAGTATTGCGGGGCCGTGGCGCGGTCGTACGCGCCCTGGGTCACGTTGAGCGATGTGTGCGACCAGCGCACAGACCGCCTGCGCGCGCGGTCGTATTCCATCCGTGACACGGCCCGGCGCGGCCCTCCGGGCGGTCCCGCGCGCGCTACTCAACTCCCTTCCCAGCCTGTACGCTTTGCTGCGGTCGCAACATCGTCCGGCCTGGCGCCCTCGCGGCGACGGCCGCGGCGCTGGGCCGACAGCCGTAACCCGACAGGATCGGGGCCCGCCCGATCTCGCGTCCGCGCGCCGTCCCAGCCCGCACCGGAGTATGTTTTGAACGGAGTGAATGCATGAGCACCCCCCCGCTTTCGGGCGAAATCGCCCTGGTGACCGGCGCCAGCCGCGGAATCGGCGCAGCCATCGCCGACGAACTGGCCGCGCAAGGCGCGACCGTGATCGGCACCGCGACCAGCGAGGCCGGCGCTCAGGCCATCGCCGCGCGCCTGGCCGCGCACGGCGGCCACGGACGCGTCGTCGATGTGGCGCAAGCCGCCTCGATCGAGGCGCTGATCGACGGCGTCACGAAGGACATCGGCGCGATCTCGATCCTGGTCAACAACGCCGGCATCACCCGCGACAACTTGCTGATGCGGATGAAGGACGACGACTGGCAGGCCATCCTCGACACCAACCTGAGCAGCGTCTACCGCACCAGCAAGGCGGTGATGCGCACGATGATGAAGGCGCGCAAGGGCCGCATCATCAATATCGCCTCGGTGGTCGGCGTGACCGGCAATGCCGGCCAGGCCAACTACGCCGCGGCCAAGGCCGGCGTTATCGCCTTCAGCAAATCGATGGCGCGCGAGATCGGCAGCCGTGGCGTCACGGTCAATGTCGTGGCGCCCGGTTTCATCGACACCGACATGACCCGCGAGCTGCCCGAGGACGCGAAGAAGGCCATGCTCGACCAGATCGCGCTGGGCCGCTTCGGCGAACCGGCCGACATCGCCCGGGCGGTGGCGTTCCTGGCCAGCCCCGGGGCGGCCTACATCACCGGCGAAACACTCCACGTCAACGGCGGCATGTACATGCCCTGACGCCTTGGCGTAGGCTGGTAAGCGATTGAACCCTAAGGGGTTTCCAACAGGCCGGGGGCCGGCCTCGCGAAACCTCTCGATTCCATTAGACTATTCCATCGAAAAACCCCTCACGGGAGGAGCAACATCCATGAGCAGCATCGAAGAACGCGTCAAGAAGATCGTGGTCGAACAACTCGGCGTCAAGGAAGAAGAAGTCACCAACAACGCTTCGTTCGTCGACGACCTCGGCGCAGATTCGCTCGACACCGTCGAGCTGGTGATGGCACTCGAAGAAGAGTTCGAGTGCGAGATTCCGGATGAAGAAGCCGAGAAGATCACCTCGGTGCAGCAGGCGATCGATTACGTCAAGGCGCACGTCAAGTCGTAAGGCGCCTGAGCGAAGGCCACACGTGCCTGAAACGCGTGTGGTCCTCGCGCGGCAACCGTTGCGCATGCATCGTGACCGATCTATGAGCAACAACTCGGGGCCGCATTGCGGCCCCGTGCTTTTACGGCCGGTCAGTACGCCGGCGTAGCGTACGCAGACGGATTCAACAGAGGTAACGCTGCATGTCCAACCGTTCCTTCAATCGCCGCGTGGTCGTCACCGGCCTCGGCCTGATCTCCCCGCTGGGCAACGATGTCGCCAGCAGCTGGGATGGCATCGTCAACGGCCGCTCGGGCATCGGCCCGATCACTCATTTCGATCCGGCGCTGTTCACCACCCGCATCGCCGGCGAAGTACGCGACTTCGACATCACCCGCTTCGGGGTGAGCACGAAGGACGCGAAGAAGATGGAAGAGTTCATCCATTACGGCGTCGCCGCATCGCTGATGGCGCTGCAGGATGCCGGCATCGTCGTCGACGATTCCAACGCCGAGCGCATCGGCGCGCTGATCGGCTCGGGCATCGGCGGCCTGCTCGGCATCGAAGAGCAGACCATCAAGTACCACGAAGGCGGCCCGCGCAAGATTTCGCCGTTCTACGTGCCCAGCACCATCATCAACATGCTGCCCGGCCAGGTTTCGCTGCTGACCGGCATCAAGGGGCCGAATTTCTCCGCCGTCTCGGCCTGCGCCACGTCCAACCATTCCATCGGCATGGCGATGCGCATGATCCAGTACGGCGATGCCGACGTCATGGTCGCCGGCGGCGCCGAGCGCGGCTCCTCGCCGACCTCGGTCGGCGGCTTCTGCTCGATGAAGGCGATGTCCACGCGCAACGACGATCCTACCCGCGCCTCGCGGCCGTGGGACAAGGAGCGCGACGGCTTCGTGCTCGGCGACGGCGCCGGCATCCTGGTGCTGGAAGAGTACGAGCGCGCCAAGGCGCGCGGCGCGCGCATCTATTGCGAGCTGGCCGGTTTCGGCGCCACCTCCGACGCGTTCCACATGACCGCGCCCAGCGAGAACGGCGAAGGCCCGGCGCGCTGCATGGTCGCCGCGCTCAAGGACGCCGGCATCAATGCCGACGAAGTGGGTTACCTCAACGCGCACGGCACCTCCACGCCGCTCGGCGATCTGGCCGAAACGCTGGCGATCAAGCGCGCGCTGGGCGACCACGCCTACAAGACCATGGTCAGCTCGACCAAGTCGATGACCGGCCACTTGCTTGGCGCGGCCGGCGGCGCCGAGGCGATCTTCTCGGTGTTGGCCCTGCATCACAACATCATCCCGCCGACCATCAACCTGGACGAAGCGGGCGAGGGCTGCGACCTGGATTACGTGCCCAACACCGCGCGCGACGCCAAGGTCGATATCACCGTGTC
The DNA here is from genome assembly GCF_001442805.1 of Lysobacter gummosus. NCBI lineage: Bacteria > Pseudomonadati > Pseudomonadota > Gammaproteobacteria > Lysobacterales > Lysobacteraceae > Lysobacter > Lysobacter gummosus. Next base: position 1,899,441 of record NZ_CP011131.1, read on the forward strand.
CAACGGCTTCGGCTTCGGCGGCACCAACGGCACGCTGGTGTTCAAGCGGATCTGACCGCGAGCGCGCAAGACCGGGCCCGCGCCGACTTCGGTCCGCGCGGGCCTTGTCGTTTTTAGCGGCCGCGGGTTTCTCGCGCAACGCGTTTCTACAACCCGCGCGGCAACGCGTAGGATGCCCGCCATGACGACCGCCGCCATGAACCAAGCCCGGGTTTTCCGCGGCGATCAGCGCATCGACGCGCTGTCGCCGTTCGACCGCGGCCACGCCTACGGCGACGGCCTGTTCGAAACCCTGCGCGCGCATCGCGGCCAGCTGCCGTGGTGGGACGCGCATTGGGCGCGGCTGTCGCGCGGCGCCCAGCGCCTGCGCCTGGCGCTGCCCGATCAGGACTGCGTGCGCGAGCAGGCCGCGGCGATGCTCGACGGCGCCGATGCGGTGCTCAAGCTGATCCTCAGCCGCGGCGAAGGCGGGCGCGGCTACGCGCCGCCGGCGCAGGCGCGGCCGATCTGGGTCCTGTCGCGCCACCCGCTGCCGCCGGCGCCGCCGGCCTCGGGGCTGACCCTGCGCTGGTGCGATCTGCGCCTGTCCGAGCAGCCGGCCCTGGCCGGCCTGAAGCACTGCAATCGGCTCGAACAGGTGCTGGCGCGCGCGGAATGGGACGATCCGGCGATCGACGAAGGCCTGCTGCGCGATCGGGCCGGCGAGGTGGTCTGCGCGACTGCGGCCAATGTGTTCGCGTTGATCGACGGGCAGTGGCGCACGCCGCCGCTGGATCGCTGCGGCGTCGCCGGCGTTTGCCGCGAATTCCTGCTCGAGATCGCCCAGGCCCGCGTCGAGCGCCTGAACCCGGAGGATCTGCAACGCGCCGAGGCGATTTTCCTGTGCAACGCCGTGCGCGGTATCCTGCCCGTGGCGCGGCTCGGCGAGCGGCAATGGGCGCCGCATCCGGCCCTGGCCGGGCTGCGGCACCGGCTCGGCGCGGCCCATCCCGCCTTCGTCCCGGTCGCAGACTGAGCCGCCGCCCGCGCGGACGGCGGTCCGCGCCGGCGCGGCGGGTCCGGATCGTTTAGGAGGTTTCGTGGCAGCAAAGGAAAAAGGCCGCAAGCGTGGCTGCGGTTGTCTGATCGTGATCGTGTTGTTGCTGGCGGCGCTGGCCGCGGCCGGTCTGTGGCTGTGGCAGCGCTACGAAAGCTTCGCCAACGCACCGATGAGCGGATTGCAGAGCGGGCAGACCCTGCTGGTCGAACGCGGCGACTCGCTGCCGGTGGTGGTGCGCAAGCTGCGCGCGCTCGGCGTGAACCAGGGCGAAGGCGATCAGGCCGAGCAACTGCAATGGCGCGCGCTGGCCAAGCAGCTCGGCGCGGCCGGGCGCCTGCAGGTCGGCGAGTATTCGTTGGAACCGGGCACCAGCCCGCGCGCGCTGCTGATCGCGATGCGCGACGGCCGGGTCATCAGCCATCGTTTCACCATCGTCGAAGGCTGGAACATGCGCGATCTGCGCGCCGCGCTGGCGCGCGCCACGCCGCTCAAGCAGCGCGTCGGGCAGCTCGACGATTCGGCGCTGATGAAGGAAATCGGCCGCGCCGGCCAGCATCCGGAAGGCCGCTTCCTGCCAGAGACTTACCAGTACACCGGCGGCGACAGCGACGTGGACGTGCTCAAGCGCGCCGCCGACTCGATGGACAAGGCGGTCGCCGCGGCGTGGAAGGCGCGCGACAAGGACAGCGTGCTCAAGAGCCCGGCCGAGCTGCTGATCATGGCGTCGATCGTCGAGAAGGAAACCGGCATTCCCGCCGAGCGTTCGCAGATCGCCGGTCTGTTCGAGCGCCGGCTCAAGCTGGGCATGAAGCTGGAGACCGATCCGACCGTGATCTACGGCATCGGCCCGAGCTACGACGGCAACATTCGCAAGCGCGATCTGCAGACCGACACGCCGTACAACACCTACACCCGCGTCGGCCTGCCGCCGACGCCGATCGCGATGCCGGGCCTGGCCGCGCTCAAGGCGACCGCCAACCCGGCGCCGGGCGATGCGCTGTTCTTCGTCGCCTCCGGCGACGGCAGCGGCCGCAGCCTGTTCGCCGCGACCTACGCCCAGCATCAGGCCAATGTGCGGCTGTATCTGCAGCGCTACCGGCAGAACCAGACTCGCGGCCAACCGGAAGAGGGCAAGGCGGTGCTGGAAGAGGCGGCCGAAGCGTCGCCTGCTTCTGCGCAACCCGCATCCACCCAGCCCGTGCCGGGAGCGGCGCGATGACCTTGTCCACGCCGCCGCGGCTGATCACCCTGGAAGGCGGCGAAGGCGCCGGCAAATCGACCGTGCTGGCCGCCCTGCGCGGCGCGCTCGAAGCGGCCGGCATCGAAGCGGTCTACACCCGCGAGCCCGGCGGCACGCCGCTGGCCGAGCAGATCCGCGGCCTGATGCTCGACACCCATCACGAACCGGCCGTCGCCGAAACCGAACTGCTGCTGGCCTTCGCCGCGCGCGCCCAGCACGTGCGCGCGACGATCCTGCCGGCGCTGCAGCGCGGCGCCTGGGTGGTCAGCGATCGCTTCACCGACGCCAGCTACGCCTATCAGGGCGCCGGCCGCGGCCTGGACCTGGATTTCATCGCCGACCTGGAGCGGCGCGTGGTCGGCATCCGGCCCGCGCTGACCTTGCTGCTGGATGTGCCGGTGGAAGTCGGCCTGCAGCGCATGCGCGGTCGCGGCGCCGCCGATCGCATCGAAGGCGAGCGCAACGACTTCTTCGAACGCGTGCGCCAGGGTTATCGCGATCGCGCCGCGGCCGAGCCGCAGCGTTTCGAAGTGATCGACGCGAGCCAGCCGGCCGACGCGGTCGCAGCGCAAGCCGTCGCGCGTCTGCGCGCGCTGCTTGCGGCCACGGAGGCTGCGCGATGAGCGCCGTGTTCGCGCCCTGGCAGCAACGTATCTACGATCAGGCCAAGGCCTCCATCGGCGCCGGCCGCCTGGGCCACGGCCTGCTGTTCTGCGGCCCGGCGCAGTTGGGCAAGCGCGCGGTCGCCGAGCGTCTGGCTCACGGCCTGCTGTGCCGCGAGCGCAGCGCCCAGGGCGATCCCTGCGGCCGCTGCCGCAGCTGCCTGCTGCTGGCGGCCGGAACCCATCCGGACTATCAACTGGTCAGCTTCGTTCCGAACAAGGAAGGCACGCGGCTGCGCACCGAGATCGTGATCGAGCAGATCCGCAATCTGTCCGAGCGCCTGGCGCTGACGCCGCAATACGGCGGCGCCCAGATCGCGATCATCGATCCGGCCGATTCGATCAATACCGCCGCCTGCAACGCCTTGCTCAAGACCCTGGAAGAGCCGGTGCCGGGTCGTTATCTGTGGCTGGTGAGCTCGCACCCGGCGCGCCTGCCGGCGACGATCCGCAGCCGCTGCCAGCGCCTGGAATTCCGTCTGCCGCAGCCGGAGGAGGCGCTGGCGTGGCTGCAAGCGCAGGGCCATGGCGACGCCGCCACCCGCGAAGCCTTCGACGCCGCGCGCGGACATCCGGGCCTGGCGCACGAATGGTTGAGCGGCGACGGGCTCAAGCTGCGCCGCGAAGTCGCCGCCGATCTGAGCAAGCTAGCGCGCGGCGAGACCTCGGCGCCGGAAGTCGCGCAGCGCTGGACCGGCGACGAGCACGCGGCCCTGCGTCTGCGACACGCGTCGGACATCGCGCTCGCCGAGGCCGCTTCCGGCTTGACCGACCCGGCGCGCGCGCGCAGTCTTGCGACTTGGTTCGATCGCGCCAACCGAACCCGCGACCTGTTGCGAACCACGGTGCGCGCGGATCTGGCGGTAGTGGAATTGTTGATGGCCTGGCGCGCGGACGAAAGCCGCCGCGCCGGGTCAGGGAGCAGGGCATGAATGCAACGGCGGGCGCAGCGCGGCAGGGTATTTTGTCGCTGACGATCAAGGACAAGGCGGCGCTGTACAGCGCGTACATGCCGTTCCTGAAATACGGCGGCATTTTCATCGCCACTCCCAAGCGTTATTTCCTCGGCGACGAGGTCTTCCTGCTGTTGACGTTGCCTGAGTCCACCGAGCGTTTGCCGGTCGCGGGCAAGGTCGTATGGGTGACGCCGACCGGGGCGCAGGGGCATCGCGCGGCGGGTATCGGCGTGCAGTTCGCCGAGACGGCCGAGGGCGACGCGGTCAAGGGGAAGATCGAGGCATTGCTGGCGGGAACGTTGGGAGCGGAGCGGCCTACGCACACGATGTAGTTGAGCGTTTGGTCTCTGGATCAGCCGCTATTTTTGAAAAAAAAGCCGCGCATTGCGCGGCTTTTTCGTTTGCATGAATCCAGCGACGCTTACTTGCGCAAAGCCGGCGAATCCCACCCTTGCCGAGGCGCGAACCGATCCCCATACCGCGCCTGCAATTGCTTCAGCCGGGTCAGCACATTGTCCACCCCGGTCTCGCGCACATACTGGATCGGACCGCCGCGGAACGGAGCGAAACCGGTGCCGAAGATCACGCCGGCATCGAGCAGATCGCCGTCGCTGACCACACCATCGTGCAAGCACGCCACCGCCTCGTTGATCAACGGCAGGATCAGACGGTCTTCGAGATCGTTCGGCGCCTTGTAGTCCTTCGGCAGCTCCGGCTTCTGCGCGCGGCCGTTTTCCCACTTGTACAAGCCCTGACCATCCTTCTTGCCGCGCTTGTTCGGCTCGACGTTGGCCAAGGCGGCCGGGACGCTCAGGCCGAGGAACGGCGCGAGTTCGGCGCCGACGCCGGCGGCGACGTCCAGGCCGACGGTGTCGATCAGTTCGATCGGACCCATCGGCATGCCGAACTTGACCGCGGCCTTGTCGATCGCAGGGCCCGGAATGCCCTCGGCGAAAGCGGTGCCGGCTTCGAGCATGTACGGGAACAGCACGCGGTTGACCAGGAAGCCCGGCGTGCCGGCGACCGGCACCGGCAGCTTGTCGATCGCTTTGCAGAACGCGGCCAGGCGCTGCTCGGTCTCCGGCGCCATCGCGTCGTGACGGATGATTTCCACCAGCGGCATCAACGCCACCGGATTGAAGTAGTGCAGGCCGCCGAACTGGGCCGGGCGCTGGATGTGTTCGCGCAATTCGTCGAGCGGAATCGACGAGGTGTTGGTGGTCAACAACGCGTCGGGCTTCAGGCGCGGCTCGACCTGCGCGTACAGATCGCGCTTGGCCTCGGGCTTTTCGATGATCGCTTCGATGACCAGATCGGCGATGTCGGCGCCGTCGCCGCCCAGATCGCCCTTCAGCCGCGCCGCCACCGCCGGGCGCTTGGCCTCGTCCTTGACCTTCTTGGCGAACAGTTCCTGCGCGCGCTCCAGCGCGGCGTCGATGAAGCGCTGCTCGCGATCGCTCAGGGTGACTTCGAAACCCTTGTAGGCCGACCATGCGGCGATGTCGCCGCCCATCACGCCGGCGCCGACCACATGCACGTTCTTGATCCGGTGATCCTTGCCGCCCTGGCCCTTGAGGCGCTCTTGAAGGAAGAACACGCGAATGAGATTGCGCGCGGTCGGCGTGCCCGACAGCTTCACCACCGACTTGCGCTCGGCCGCGAGCTTGGCCTGGATGCCGCCGCCGGTGCGCTCCCAGGTCGAGATCAGCGCGTACGGCGCGGGGTAGTGATCCTTTTTGGCCTTACGCGCGACCTGCTTGACCAGCATCGGCGCGAGGATCTTGCGCGCGATCCAGGTGTTGGTCGCCCAACCCATGAAGCGCTGCTTGAACGGACGTTCCTCACCGCGCAACGCCAACGCGGCGGCGGTATCGACCAGCACGGCCGGCTCGGCGGTCTTGTCGACCAGGCCGATCGCGCGCGCGGCCGAAGCCGACAGGGCGCGGCCGGTCAGCATCATGTCGAACGCGGCCGGCGCGCCGACCAGACGCGGCAGGCGCACGCTGCCGCCCCAGCCGGGGTAGATGCCCAGCTTCACTTCCGGCAGGCCGATGCGGGTGGACGGATCGGTGCTGGCGACGCGGTAACGGCAGGCCAGCGAGATCTCGGTGCCGCCGCCCATGCAGAAGCCGTGGATGGCCGCGACCGTGGGGCAGGGCAGCTCGGCCAGGCGCTGGAATACTTGTTGGCCGCGACGGATCGCGTCGCCGACCGTGCCCTTCTCGTCGAAGGCCTGGAATTCCTTGATGTCGGCGCCGGCGATGAAGCCGCTGGCCTTGGCCGAGCGCAGCACCAGGCCCTTGGGCGGGTCCAGCGCCAGGCGCTCGAGCAGGCCGTCGAGTTCGATCAGCACTTCCTGTGCGAAGGTGTTGACCGGCGATCCTTCGCGGTCGAAGGACAGCACCAATACGCCGTCCTCGCGCAATTCGGTGTGCCAGTGCCGGGCGCGTAAGCCGTCAAACGCGGGGAGGCCGTCGAGGGCTGCAGTCATGCCGCACCATCCGTTCAGGTATGGAATAGACCGCTATCATCCCGATCTTGTTTCGCTGCCGTCAAATCGGCCGCCGCCGGAGCCGGTTTGGGGCCCGTCCGGCCGGTCCGCCGCGGCATGTGGGACACTTGGCGGTTGCGAGCGGTCGCCGGTGGCCCCATTAATCCTGCGATTGAACTTTTTCCCCGACAGGGTTGTCCCATTGTTCGGCCATGGCCGAGCTGACAGGAGTGCCGGCGCGGTATGGCCGATAACGAGTTGTTGGACCAGGAGCTGGTCAGGCGTGTCCAGCGCGGCGACAGCACGGCCTTCGATGCCTTGGTACGCAAGTACCAGCATCGGATCACCGCGCTGATCGGGCGCTACATCCCCGACTGGAGCGAATGCCAGGACGTGGCCCAGGAAACCTTCATCCGCGCTTACCGCGCGATGGCGAATTTCCGCGGCGACGCCCAGTTCTATACGTGGTTGCACCGGATCGCCGTGAATACCGCAAAAAACTATCTGGTAGCGCAGAACCGCCGCCCGCCGACCGACGACATCGACGCCGGCGATGCCGAGCAGTTCGAGACCGGCATGCGCCTGCGCGATACCGATACGCCCGAACATGAGCTGCTGCGGCAGGAAATCGAACGCACCGTGATGCGCGTGGTCGAATCCCTGCCGGAGGAGTTGAGGTCCGCGATCACCCTGCGCGAGGTGGACGGTCTGAGCTACGAAGAAATCGCGCAGAAGATGGCCTGCCCGATCGGCACCGTGCGTTCGCGGATCTTCCGCGCCCGCGAGGCGATCGATACGGAACTTCGGCCCCTCTTGGACAATCAAGACCCAGGTACCCAACGCAGCCGGGAGCGCGCTCACTGATGGCATCGACCTCTTTCCATAGCGATGATCGCGAAAACTTGAGCGCGCTGTTCGACGGCGAGCTCGACGACGATGCCGCGCGCTTCGCGCACAAGCGGCTCGGTCACGATGCGCAGTGGCGCGAGACCTGCGGCCGCTGGCAGCTGTGCGGCGACGTGCTGCGCGGCCACGCGCGTGGCAGTGCAGCGCCGGGCTTCGCCGGCACCGGTTTCGCCGACCGCGTGGCGGCGGCCATCGCCGCCGACGCGGCGTTGCAGGCTTCGCGCGATGCGCTGCCGCAAGCCGACGCCGGCCTGAAGCCGCGCCGTGCCGCGGGTTCGCGTCGCGGCTGGATCGGCGGCGCGGCCCTGGCCGCGTCGGTCGCGGTCGCGGCCTTGTTCGTGGCGCGGCCGTTCTCCGACGAGGCCGCCGGCGGCGCGACCGATCCGGCGCAGGTGGCGGCGCAGTCCGCGACCGTCGCGCAGACGCCGCAGCCCAATCCCATTCCCGCGCCGGCTCCGGCAGAAGCGCTGGCCGCCGTGCCCGCGCAAGGCGAGCCTTCGCTGACCTCGGCCGATGCCTCGGGCATCGCCGCCGGCGCGATCGCGGTCGCGGAAATCCCGCGCCGTCTCAACGAACGCCGCTCGCGCGGCCAGAGCCAGCGCGCCGCGGTGCGCGCCTCCGAGCGCCAGAGCCTGCAGCCGCCGTTGCAGATCGCGGCCGCCGCCGGCGCGGCGACGCCGGTCGTGATGGCCGATGCCGCGGCGCACGCCAACCCGTTCCGTCCGCAGCAGAGCGAAGTGCCGGCCTCGCGCCCGTGGCCACGGGCGGCGCTGCCCAACTACCAGTCCGCCGGCAGCGGTTACGCCGCCAGCTACGGCAACGGCGGCCTGAGTTCGCCTTCGTTCTACCCGTTCGAGCCGGCCGTTTCGGCCGAAGACGCGCGAACCCGGCCATCGGTCCAGGAACGGCCGCAGCCGCAGCCCTAAGCTGCCTGTGCCGCGCCGGCCTTAGTCGCTTGCGCAACGCCCGCGCCGTCCACGACGGCCGGGCGCTTCCGAAACAATCAACGTCAAACCCCGCTCGATGCGCGCCGCGCCCGCGCAATGGACCCGTGTTGCCTTCTGCTTGTCCCTTTCCCCGGAAAAACTACGTCGTAATCGAGGTCGCTGCCTAATGAACCGCCTGACGATGAATCGCCTTTCCACGAGTCTTTCCGCCGACCGCCGCCTGCGCAGTCGTCCCCTGCATTCGCTGATGCTGGTCGGCGCGATCGTCGCCGCCCTGCCGGTCGCGTGCACGGCGCAGCCGCCGGCCACGCCGATCGCGCCGCCGCCCGCGGCCACCCCGGCGGCGCCGCTGGTCGCCGGTCTTCCGGACTTCACCAACCTGGTGCAGCGGGTCGGGCCGGCGGTGGTCAACATCAGCGCCGAGGTCACGCCCAAGCGCGAGCGCACCGCGCGCGGCCAGCAGCAGATGCCCGATGAAGACCAGATTCCGGAGTTCTTCCGCCGATTCTTCGGCCCGGACGGCATCCCCGGCGGTCCCGGTGGCGGCGGGCAGAACCCGCGCCAGCCGCGCGGCGGCGCGCGTTCGATCGGCAGCGGCTTCCTGATTTCGCAGGACGGTTACGTGCTGACCAATCATCACGTCGTCGATGGCGCCGACACGGTCACCGTCAAGCTCACCGACCGCCGCGAGTTCAAGGCCAAGGTCATCGGCAGCGATGAGCAGTCCGACGTCGCCCTGCTCAAGATCGAGGCCAAGGACCTGCCGTTCCTGCGCACCGCCAACGCCAGCCTGACCAAGGCCGGACAGTGGGTGGTCGCGATCGGTTCGCCCTTCGGCCTGGATCACTCGGTCACCGCCGGCATCGTCAGCGCGGTCGGCCGCAGTAATCCGTATGCGCCCGATCAGCGCTACGTGCCCTTCATCCAGACCGACGTGGCGATCAACCAGGGCAACTCCGGCGGCCCGCTGCTCAACACCAGCGGCGAGGTGGTCGGCATCAACTCGCAGATCTTCTCCAACTCCGGCGGCTACATGGGCGTGAGCTTCGCCATTCCGATCGACGTGGCGATGAACTCGGCCGAGCAGTTGCGGGCCAAGGGCAAGGTCAGCCGCGGCCAGCTCGGCGTGGTGGTCGAGCCGCTGACCGCCGAGAAGGTGGCCGGCTTCAAGCTGCCCGACAGCGCCGGCGCGCTGATCAACCAGGTCCTGCCGGGCGGCCCGGCGGACAAGGCCGGGCTGGTGCCGGGCGATGTCATCCGCTCGGTCAACGGCACGAAGATTTACGAATCCAGCGATCTGCCGCCGCTGATCGGCAATATCGCGCCCGGTTCCAAGGCCAGGTTGACAGTGTTCCGCGAGGGCAAGAACGTCGAGCTGACCGTGGCCGTCAACGAACTCGACGGCGGCGCCGCCGCCGGCCTGAGCGGCGGTGACGCGCCGAACCGTCCCGGCGACTCCGCGCCCGAATCCAGAAGCAACGCCCTGGGCATCGTCGCGCAGGACGTCGATCCGGCCGCGCGCCAGCGCCTGGGCCTGAAGCCGGGCGAGGGCGTGGTGGTGCGCGATCCGGGCGACTCGGCCGGCGAGGCCGGGGTGCGCCAGGGCGACGTGATCCTGTCGGTCGGCCGCACCCAGGTCGGCAGCGCCGCGGCGTTGAACCGGGCCCTGGCCGGGACCCAGTCGGGGCAGACGGTGATGCTGCTGGTCCGGCGCGGCACCCAGACCCAGTTCATCGCGGTCCAGGCCGGCGGCGCGCAGAAGTGATTCCGGCCCGCCCGCCGCGACTGCCGGGGTCCGCCAGGACCCGCGGGCTCGCGGCGGCGGGTCCGGCCGTGCCATCGGGCGCCCGCCGGGCTTCGGCGGGCGCCTTCGCATCCGTCGCCGGGTTGTGCCGAGCCCGGCCGGTGTCGCGGTGTGTGAACCCGGCCCGGCGGATTTCCGACCGGCGCCGCCTCGCCGGCGCGAAGAACCGCCGGCTGCGGCGGGGGCTGTGCGATAATCTCCCGTTAATTTTCCTGTCCGTTCACTCTTTGGAGTCGGCGAGTCTCACGTCGCCCTGCATGCAACTGATCAGAAACTTCTCCATCATCGCCCACGTCGATCACGGCAAATCGACGCTCGCCGATCGCATCATCCAACTGTGCGGAGGTCTCGAAGCGCGCGAGATGGAAGCGCAGGTGCTCGACTCGAACCCGATCGAGCGCGAACGCGGCATCACCATCAAGGCCCAGTCCGTCTCGCTGCCGTACAAGGCGAAGGACGGCAAGACCTATCAACTCAATTTCATCGACACCCCCGGCCACGTCGATTTCAGCTACGAGGTCAGCCGCTCGCTGGCCGCCTGCGAAGGCGCGCTGCTGGTGGTGGACGCGGCCCAGGGCGTGGAAGCGCAGTCGGTCGCCAACTGCTACACCGCGGTCGAGCAGGGCCTGGAAGTGGTGCCGGTGCTCAACAAGATCGACCTGCCCACCGCCGACATCGAGCGCGCCAAGGCCGAGATCGAAGCGGTCATCGGCATCGACGCCGAGGATGCGGTCGCGATCAGCGCCAAGACCGGTCTCAACGTCGATCTGGTGCTCGAGGCCATCGTCCAGCGCATTCCGCCGCCCAAGCCGCGCGACACCGACAAGCTGCAGGCGCTGATCATCGACTCGTGGTTCGACAACTACCTGGGCGTGGTCTCGCTGGTGCGGGTCATGCAGGGCGAAATCACCCCGGGCACGAAGATCCTGGTCATGTCCACCGGTCGCACCCATCTGGTGGACAAGGTCGGCGTGTTCACGCCCAAGCGCAAGGACCTGGCCAAGCTCGGCGCGGGCGAAGTGGGCTGGATCAACGCCTCGATCAAGGACGTGCACGGCGCGCCGGTGGGCGACACCCTGACCCTGGCCAGCGATCCGGCCGCCAAGCCGCTGCCGGGCTTCCAGGAAATGCAGCCGCGCGTGTTCGCCGGCCTGTTTCCGGTCGACGCCGAGGACTATCCGGCGCTGCGCGAGGCCCTGGAAAAACTGCGACTCAACGACGCCGCGCTGCGCTTCGAGCCGGAAAGCTCCGAGGCCATGGGCTTCGGCTTCCGCTGCGGCTTCCTGGGCATGCTGCACATGGAGATCGTGCAGGAGCGCCTGGAGCGCGAGTACGACCTCAACCTGATTTCCACCGCGCCGACGGTGATCTACGAAGTGCTCAAGACCGACGGCACGGTCATCCCCATGGACAACCCGGCCAAGCTGCCGCCGGTCAACATGGTGCAGGAAATCCGCGAGCCGGTGATCCGCGCCAACATCCTCACGCCGCCCGACTACATCGGCAGCGTGATCAAGTTGTGCGAGGAAAAACGCGGCGTGCAGATCGGCATCACCTACATGGCCAGCCAGGTGCAGATCAGCTATGAGCTGCCGATGGCCGAGGTGGTGCTGGACTTCTTCGACAAGCTCAAGTCGGTCTCGCGCGGCTACGCTTCGCTGGACTATCACTTCCTGCGTTTCCAGGAAGGCCCGTTCGTGCGCGTGGACACGCTGATCAACGGCGACAAGGTCGATGCGCTGTCGATCATCGTCCACCGCAGCCACGCCGACCGGCGCGGCCGCGACCTGTGCGAGAAGATGAAGGACCTGATCCCGCGGCAGATGTTCGACGTCGCCATCCAGGCCGCGGTCGGCTCGCAGATCATCGCCCGCAGCACGGTCAAGGCGATGCGCAAGAACGTTTTGGCCAAATGTTATGGTGGCGACATCAGCCGCAAGAAGAAGCTCCTCGAGAAGCAGAAAGAGGGCAAGAAGCGGATGAAGCAGGTCGGCCGGGTCGAGATTCCGCAGGAAGCCTTCCTCGCGGTGCTGTCCACCGACAACAAGTAAAGCGGACGGGAATAGGGACAGGGGAATCGGGAATCGTCGTCAAGTCGGCCGGCATCCGGTTTTTCTGAAGTTTTCGTCTCCATCAACTAGCGCGGGAGGCGGGTAAGACAGGTTCGGGATGGGGGCGACGGCTTTGGCCGGTTCCCGATTCCCGATACCCGATTCCCGGCCATTCCCGCCCAAAGGATTAAGCATGCGTTGGTTCGAAATCGCTCTGGTGTCGCTGACTTTGTTCACCGGCCTGGTCTGGTTGCTCGACAAGGCGGTGCTGGCCAAGCGCCGCGCCGCGCGCGAAGGCCTGCTCGACGACGGCAAGGAGCCGGTCGTAGTCGACTACTCCAAAGCCTTTTTCCCGGTGCTGTTCGTGGTGCTGATCCTGCGCAGCTTCATCGCCGAGCCGTTCCGCATTCCGTCGAACTCGATGATGCCGACCCTGCTGACCGGCGATTTCATCCTGGTCAACAAGTTCACTTACGGCCTGCGCCTGCCGATCACCAATCAGAAGATTCTCGCGATGGGCGAGCCCGAGCGCGGCGACGTGGTCGTGTTCCGTCCGCCGCACCACCCCGAGCAGGACTGGATCAAGCGCATCATCGGCCTGCCGGGCGACAAGGTCAGCTATCGCGACGGCCGCCTGACGGTCAACGGCGAGCCGATCATTTATGCGCCGATCGGCACCTACCAGGGCCGCGGCAACGGTACGGAAATGACCGGTGCGCAAGAATTGCGCGAACAGATCGGCAAACATGTGCACCGTATCCTGTTGCGCACCGAATCGCCGCTGCTCGACCTGGGCGAGGGCGACTGGGTCGTCCCGGACGGCGAGTATTTTGTGATGGGCGACAATCGCGACAACAGCGAGGACAGCCGATACTGGGGCTACCTGCCGGAGCAGAATCTGCGCGGTCGGGCTTTCCTGATCTGGATGAATTTCGACGGGGGCGTGGATTTTTCCCGGATCGGTAATAGCATTCCGTAACCGCGCCCGCCGTCGCGCGGTCGTCAGGAGCGGGGCCGCCCTGGATCGGCGAACGTGATCGGCAATGGGATCAAAGGGGATTGAAGGTATGAAGCGTAATCAGAGCGGCATCACCCTGATCGGGTTCATCATCGTGCTCGGCGTGGCCGGCCTGTTTGTCTATGTCGGTATGAAGCTGGTGCCGATGTACAGCGAGTTCTATTCGGTCAAGCGTTCGCTGGCCGACCTGGCCAAGGAGCCGGGCGCGGGCCACATGGACGCCGCCAAGGCGCGCGACTTGTTCTTTCGCCGCATGGACATGAGCTATGTCGACAGCGTGAAGCAGGAAAACTTCAAGATCCTGCGCAACGACCGCGGCATGCAGATCACCGTCAAGTATGAAGTGCGTCGTCCGCTGATCGCCAACCTCGACGTGATCGGACATTTCGAAGCGGTCCAGCAACTGACTTCGAAAGAAGGTGATTGATCGCCTCGGCCACGGCTTCGCCAACCCGGCATTGCTGCAGCAGGCGTTGACCCACCGCAGCGCCGGGGCGCCGCACAACGAACGCCTGGAATTTCTGGGCGATGCGCTGGTGAATCTGTTCATGGCCGAGGCGCTGTACCAGCGTTGGCCGCAGGCCGATGAGGGCGCGCTGACCCGCGCCCGCGCCGAACTGGTGCGCGAGTCGGCGTTGGCGCCGATCGCGCGCGCGCTGGAACTCGGCGGCCGGCTCACGCTCGGCCCCGGCGAAATGAAATCCGGCGGCCACCGCCGCGATTCGATCCTGGCCGATGCCCTGGAAGCCGTGGTCGCAGCCATCTACCTCGACGCCGGCTTCGAGACCTGCCGCGAGCGGGTACTGCCCTGGTTCGTGCAGGCGATGGACGCGTTGCCGCCGGCGCACAAGGTCGGCAAGGACGCCAAGACCCGCCTGCAGGAATGGCTGCAGGGACGGCAGAAACCGCTGCCGGTCTACGCCCTGTTGTCGGAAAGCGGCGAAGACCACGCCAAGAGCTTCCGTGTCAGCTGCACCCTGAGCCAGCCGCCGCTCACTTCCGAGGGCGAAGCCGGTTCACGCCGCGCCGCCGAACAACTGGCGGCAGAAGAAGCCCTGCGCCTGCTCAAGGCCGACGACTGAGCCGCGCCGGCTTGCCCGGTATCGGCGTCGCCGGCGGCCCTGTGAAGCCTGTCGGCTGAAAAGCCGGCGAACGCAGCACACCGCGCATTACGTCCCATCCCCGACCGTCCAGCCTCATCCACCGGCCTCGCCGGCAGCCCCCGTGGCCGCCGCCAGCACCGATTTCCTCCTTTCCAGCCGCCATTCGTGAACGCGCCCGCTGCCCGCGTTTGCCCTGGCCGCGCCGCACGCGGACAATTCGCCAATGAACCCCACTCCTTATCGCGCCGGCCACGTCGCCGTCATCGGCCGTCCCAACGTCGGCAAATCCACCCTGGTCAACGCTCTGGTCGGGGCCAAGATCAGCATCGTCTCGCCGCGTCCGCAGACCACCCGCCACCGCCTGCTCGGCATCGCCACGTTTCCCGAGGGCCAGTTGCTGCTGGTGGACACGCCCGGCATCCACCGCGAACAGAAGCGCGCGATGAACCGGATGATGAATCGCGCCGCGCGCGGTTCGCTGGAAGGCGTCGATGCGGCCTTGCTGGTCGTGCGCGCGGGCAAGTGGGAGGACGAAGACAGCCTGGCGTTCGACGCGCTGCGCGGCGCCGGCCTGCCGGTGGTGCTGGTGGTCAATCAGGTCGATCGCATCGCGGATAAGACCGCGTTGCTGCCGTATCTGGCCCAGGTCAGCGAAGGCCGCGAATTCGCCGGTGTGCATCCGATCTCCGCGCTCAAGCGCAGCGGCCTGGAAGCGTTGGTCAAGACCGTGATGGCGCTGCTGCCCGAGCAGGAAGCGCTGTACGGCGAAGACGAGATCACCGACAAGAGCCAGCGCTTCCTCGCCGGCGAAATGGTGCGCGAGCAGGTCATGCGCCAGCTCGGCGAAGAACTGCCGTATGCGACCACGGTCGAGATCGAACGTTTCGAAGTCGACGGCGCGCTGCTGCGCATCGGCGCGGTGATCTGGGTCGAGCGCGACGGCCAGAAGGCGATCGTGATCGGCAAGGGCGGCACGCGCCTGCGCGAGATCGGCGCCAAGGCCCGCGTGCAGATGGAGCATCTGTTCGGCGCGAAAGTGTTCCTGGAAACCTGGGTGCGCGTGCGCGAGGGCTGGTCGGACGACGAGGCGGCGTTGCGGCAGTTGGGGTACGAATAAGGCAGGGAATCGGGAATCGGGAATGGAGAATCGGGAATGGAGAATCGGAACAGCCGTGATTCATGGCCGCCGCGCGCCGCCGAAGCACTTCCTTGAACGATTTCTTATCAAGTCTTCGCGCTTGGTTTTGACCGATTCCCCATTCTCGATTCCCAATTCCCGGCCCCAATGCGCCTGTCCGCCGAACCCGCCTACGTCCTGCACACGCGCCCCTGGCGCGAGACCAGCTTGCTGGTCGAGGCGCTCAGCGAACAGCACGGCCGCATCGGCCTGATCGCGCGCGGTGTGCAAGGGCCCAAGCGGCAGGTGCTGCGCGCGGCGCTGCAACCGTTCCAGTACATCCGCGTGGACGCGTTGCTGCGCGGCGAACTCGCGCGCCTGATCGCGGCCGAGGCCGTGGACGCCGCGCCGCGCCTGCACGGCGAAGCCGCGCTGGCCGGGTTCTACATCAACGAACTGCTGCTGCGGCTGGTGCCGCGCGGCGATCCGTTCCCGGAGCTGTTCGATCTCTACGGCCGCACCCGCGCCGAGCTGGACGGCGACAATCTGGCCTGGACCTTGCGCCGCTTCGAGCGCGATCTGCTCGAAGCCCTGGGTTCGGGGTTCGATTGGCGCGTGGACGCCGACGGCGTCGCCATCGATCCGGCCGCGCGTTACCGCCTCGACGCCGAGCAGGGGCCGCGGCGCCTGCTCAGCGACCGCGGACACGGAGAACGCAACGCCGCCGCGACCGGCCGCGCCTTACTCGCGTTGGCCGACGACGTGGTGCCGCAGGCTTCGGATTTGCCGGGCCTGCGCCACGTCATGCGCAGCGTGCTCGTGCACCACCTGGGGCCGCGCGGATTGAAGTCGTGGGAGATGCTGGCCGAGCTGTCGCGGGTATCGGTCAAGCGCGAACCGGGCCCGGTCGCCGAGTGATGCGGTTGAAACTGTGGGAGGGAGCTTCAGCCCCGATGCCTTTCGATCCGCCATGCCCTGACCGAAAAGCATCGGGGCTAAAGCTCCCTCCTACAAATCAGCCCGCTTGCTCGATCGTGTCCTGCGCAGCCAGATCGAACTGATTCAACAACGCCCGCGAATCGGGCTGGGCCTGCAGTGCCTGCACCGCCTCGCCCAGGCGCGCGGCGCCGACGAAACCGCAACTGGCGCGCAGCTTGTGCAACTCACCGCGCATCGCTTCGAGGTTGCCCAGTTGCGAGGCCGCCAGAATCGAGCGGCGCGCGTTCGGCAGTTCCTGTGTGAACAATCCGCGCAAGGTGGCGATGTGGGCGCGGTTGCCGTTGAGCGCGCGCGCGGCGCCGTCGTCGTCCCAGACCGCGGACTGGCCGGCGGCGGAGGCGGGCGCGGCGGGTTGATCGTGTTCCGGCAAGCCGAGCAGGCGCCGGATCGCGCAGCGGATCGCCGCCGCCGGCAGCGGCTTGACCAGGACTTCGGAGAAGCCCGAAGCGATCAGGCGATCGCGCACTTCGCTTTCGCCGGTGGCGGTATGCGCCAGCGCCGGCGTGCGTGGATGGCTACGGCGCAGGCGTTCGAGCAGATCGATGCCGCTGCCGTCGGGCAGGTGCGCATCGAACAGCCACAGCTGGTAATCCTGGGACGCGCTAAGCGCCATCGCCGAGGCCAGGCTGTCGGCGCCGTCGACGTAGGCGGGTACCGCTTCTACGGCGGCGGTCAGAAAAGCGCGGCTGGTCGGATCGTCCTCGACCAGCAATACGCGTGGGACTTGGGGATTCTTCATTGCCGGTTCGCTTCCGCCCGCTATCCTGCATCCATGCTGCGGACCATGTTACGCCTCCTGATGGGTTTGTCGCTGCCCGCTTTGTGGGCGGCGACGACCGATGCTGAGGCGCGCACGCTGAACGCCAGGATGGCGCGGGTCGCGACCGCTGTTGCAACTTTGGAACAGGTGCAAGTGCGTCTTTCCTGGCCGGCGCAGGCCACCGAGGGGACACTGGAATTACGCGCCGCGCGAATCCAGGCGCCGGACCTGGGTTACCGCTTCCGCGACGTGGTCTGGCGCTGCCCGCTCAAGCGCGACGGCCGCGGCGGCTGGCGTTGCGAAGGCGAGTTGCGCGGCGGCGCCGGCAAGCCGCTGCGGCTGGCGCTGGACCTGGGCGTGGCCAGCACCGACGCGCGCCTGAGCCAGGGCGGCGGCGCCTTGTCGCTGCATCGCGCCGCGGCCTCGCCGGACCTGACCCGGATCGAACTGGCGCGGGTGCCGCTGGCCTGGGCGCAGGCGCTGGTCGCGCAGGCCTGGCCGGAGGCGCGGCTCAAGGCCGGCACCCTCGACGGCCATCTCGATATCGCCGCGCCCGAACATAAACCGCTCAGCATCGCTGGCCCGTTGCGCCTGAGCGGCGGCGCCCTGGACACGCCCGACGGCCTGACCGCGGCGGAGAAACTCGGCGCGCAATTGCAGATCGACGCCTCGCTGGACCGCAGCGATCGCGTCGCCATCGGCGGCCGTCTGCTCGGCGGCGAAATGTTGTTCGGCAACGCCTACGTGTCGCTGCAGCAACGCCCGGTCGATCTGCGCATCGAAGCGAGCCAGAACCCGGGCGAGGGCTGGCGCCTGCCGCGATTGTCGTGGCGCGACGGTGGCATCCTCGCGCTCGATGGCAGCGCGGCGCTGACGCCCGATGCTTCGTTGGCGGCGCTGGATCTGAACCTCGACAGCGCCGACCTCGCGCCGCTGCGCGACGGCTATCTGTCGGGCTTCCTCGGCCTGGCCGGTCTGGCCAAGCTGGAGCTGTCCGGCGCCATGCAGGCGCGTGTGCGCATGAGCGGCGGCGAGCTGCAGCAGGCCGAGGCGAATCTGCACGAGGTGGCGTTGAAAGACGACCAGGGCCGGTTCCGCTTCGAAGGCCTCGACGGCAGCGTCGCCTACTCGGCCGACGCGCCGCGCGACAGCGAATTGAGTTGGCGCGAAGGCGCCTTGTACGGGCTCGGATTCGGCGCGGTGCGGCTGCCTTTTTCCAGCGGCGCCGGCGAATTGCGCCTGCGCCGCGCGGTGGATTTCCCGATGCTCGGCGGCCGCGCCGGCTTCGACGGCCTGCGCCTGCGCCCGCCCTCCGGCGGCAAGGGCCTGGACCTGCGCTTCGGCCTGAATCTGGAGCGGCTAGATGTAGGCCAACTGGCCAAGGCGCTGGACTGGCCGGCCTTCACCGGCGAGCTCAGCGGCCGCCTGCCCGAAGCCCATTACGCCGACGACCGGCTCGAACTCAACGGTGGCCTGACCATGCAGTTGTTCGGCGGCACGGTGGCGGTGTCGTCGCTGGCGATGGAGCGTCCGTTCGGGGTCGCGCCGACGCTGAGCTCGGACTTGGCGCTGGAGAGCATCGACCTGGAGTCGCTGACCGGCGTGTTCGGCTTCGGCAGCATCACCGGACGGCTCTTCGGCCGGATCGAACAACTGCGCCTGGTCGATTGGCAGCCCACCGCGTTCGACGCCGAGCTGCACACGCGCAAGACCCGCGGCGTGCGCCAGCGCATCAGCCAGCGCGCCGTGCAGGACCTGTCCAGCGTCGGCGATTCGTCCTTCGTCGGCAGCCTGCAGGACAAGCTGATCGGATTCTTCGACGATTTCGGCTACGCCCGCCTCGGTATTTCCTGTCGTCTGGCCGACGAGGTCTGCCACATGGACGGCCTGGGCGCGGCCAAGAACGACGGCTTCACTATCGTTCAAGGCTCGGGCGTGCCGCACCTGGACGTGGTCGGCTACAACCGCCGAGTCGATTGGCCGACCCTGCTCGAACGCCTGGAAGCGGTCAGCAAGGGCGATGTGAAGCCGGTGGTTCAGTAGCCGATCGGCCCGCCGCCGACGTAGCCTTGTCGTTCAACGGCGCCGTGGTTCAATAGGCGCCATTCGCTCAACCCGCGACCGGACCCGCGGGATACCGCGCCGGACGCGCACAACCAGAAGGATTCGCTCATGCGCCGTTGGATGGGAGTACCGGTCGCCGCCGTGATGTTGACGGCTTGCGTGACGATCAACGTCTACTTCCCGGCCGCCGAGGCCAAGGAAGCGGCCAAGGAGTTCGTGGAGAAGGTGATCGGCGATCAACCGCAGATGCAGGCGCCCGAGGTTCCAAAGGAAGGCGGCAAGCCCGGTGGCGGAGGCGGCAACGCTTTCCTGAGCTCGCCCAAATTGGAATGGGGCCAACTGGCCAGCCGCATCGACTGGCTGTCGCTGGCCGGCATCGGCAGCGCGCAGGCGCAGTCGCCCGACATCTCGATCAAGACCCCGGCGATCCAGGCGATCCAGTCGCGCATGGCGCAGCGTTTCGACGGCCAGTTGCGCGCGCACTTCGACTCCGGCGCGCTCGGCTTCGCCAGCAACGGCACGGTCAGCGTGCGCGACGCCTCCAAGATCCCGCTGTCGGACCGGGTCGGCGTCAACCAGGCGGTGGCCGACCAGGGCCGCGATTCGGCCGCGGTCTACCGCGAGATCGCCGTCGCCAACGGCCACCCGGAATGGGAAGCGCAGATCCGCCAGGTGTTCGCCCGGCAATGGGTCGACAGCGCCAAGGGCGGCTGGTGGTATCAGGATGCCGGCGGCGGCTGGAAGCAAAAGTAAGTAAGAGGCGGGGTTCGAGATTCACGATTCGGACAAGCAAAAGCCCGCATTTGCGGGCTTTTGCGCATCTGGCGGCTTCGCGGCGGCTTTTGCCAATCCCGAATCCCGAATCGCCAATCCCGAGCATGCGACAATGCGCCCCCTTTGATTCCTGCCAGCAGCTGTGGCCCGCATCGATCAAACCCCCTTCGAGGTCGCCATCACCGGCCTCACTCACGACGGCCGCGGTGTGGCCCGGCGCGTGGACCCCAAGGCGCCCAACGAGGCCGGCAAAGCCATCTTCGTCGCCGGCGCGTTGCCGGGCGAGCGCGTCATGGCCAAGCAGACCGCGCGTTCGCGCAGCTTCGACGAAGCGGTGACGCTGGAAGTGCTGCAGGCCTCGGCCGATCGCGTGCAACCGCGCTGCGTGCATTTCGGCACCTGCGGCGGCTGCGCCTTGCAGCACATGGCCGAAGAACAGCAGATTCTCGCCAAGCAGCGCGTGCTGATGGAAAACTTCGAACGCATCGGCCACGTCATGCCCGAGCGCGTGCTGCCGGCGCTGACCGATTCGGCCTGGGGCTATCGCCGCAAAGGCCGGTTCTCGGTGCGCCGGGTCGAGAAAAAGGACAAGACCCTGGTCGGTTTTCGCGAGACCGATCCGCGTTTCGTCGCCGACATCGGCCGCTGCGAAACCGTGATTCCGGCGATAGGCGACAAGATTTCCGCGCTCGCGCAACTCATCGACGGCCTGCAGGCGCGGCGCGAAATTCCGCAGGTGGAATTCATCGGCGGCGATCGCCAGGACGCCGGCGAGAATTCGCACAGCGGCATCGCGTTGACCTTCCGTCATCTGACGCCGCTGTCGCAGGACGATCGCGACGCCATCGTCGCTTTCGCCCGCCAGAACGAATTCGCCGTGTTTCTGCAGCCCGGCGGAATCGAGAGCGTGCACCCGCTGTGGCCGGCCGATCCGCAGCTGTCGTTCACGCTGCCGCAGTGGAATCTGGAGCTGAAGTTCCGTCCGCTGGACTTCATCCAGGTCAATGCCGGGCTCAACGGCCACATGATCCAGCACGCCCTGGATCTGCTCGCGCCGCAGCCGGAGGATCGCGTGCTGGATCTGTTCGCCGGCCTGGGCAATTTCACCTTGCCGCTGGCGCGCAGCGTGCGCGAAGTGGTCGGCGTGGAAGGCGAAGCCGGGCTGGTCAAGCGTGCGCGCGAAAACGCCGAGCACAACGGCCTGGCCAACGCGAAGTTCTACGCCGCCGATCTGGGCAAGGATCTGAGCGGCGAGCCGTGGATGCGCGAAGGCTTCGACCGCCTGCTGCTGGACCCGCCGCGTTCGGGCGCCGACTTCGTGCTGACGCAACTGCCGCTCAAGCAGTTCAAGCGCATCGTCTACGTCAGCTGCCATCCGGCCTCGCTGGCGCGCGACGCCGGTTACCTGGTGCGCGAAAAGGGCTGGAAGCTGCGCGCGGCCGGGGTGATGGACATGTTTCCGCACACCGCGCACGTGGAATCGATCGCGATGTTCGAGCGCTGAGGCAGCGCTTGCGCGGTAACCGGTTGTTGTTTGTTTCTTCAGGGAAATTTTCGTGGGCATCGAAATCGAACGCAAATTCCTGGTGATCGGCGAATCCTGGCGCGAAGCCGCGCACAAGGTCGTGCCGATGGCGCAGGGGTATCTCAACGATCTGGCGGCGATGGACACCGGTGCGATGAAAGCCTCGGTGCGCGTGCGCATCGCCGGCGATGAGGCCTTCCTCAATCTGAAATCGCGAGAGCTGGGCCATACCCGGCAGGAATTCGATTACCCGATCCCGGTCGAGGACGCGCGCGGCCTGCTCGCGCTCAGCGTCGGCGGCATGGTCGATAAACGCCGCCATTACGTTCAGTACGAAGGGCATCTGTGGGAAGTCGATGAATTCCTCGGCGACAACGCCGGGCTGGTCGTGGCCGAGATCGAACTGGCCAGCGCCGACGCCGAATTCGCCAAGCCCGACTGGGCCGGCGCCGAGGTCACCGACTCGGTGCGTTACTACAATCTGGCGCTGGCGACCCGGCCGTATGCGCAGTGGACCCAGGCCGAGCGCGACGGCGCGGCCTGAGCCGCGCATCAGCGGCTGCGCGAGGTCTTTTGCAGGAGGGGCTTCAGCGCCGATGCCTTTCGCTCAGGTCGCGGCCATTCGCCACTTCTGAACCAAGAGCGTCGGGGCTGAAGCTTCCTCCCACAAAGCCCTCATCAGCGACTCCACGAGGTCTGTTGTGGGAGGGGTTTCAGCCCCGATGCTTTTCGCTCAGGTCACGACTATTCGCCACATCTGAGCCAAGAGCGCCGGGGCTGAAGCCCCCCTGTAAAAGGCCTCGTGGGCCGGCCCCGGGCCCGCCACCCCGGCAGGATGCCCCGCCGCCGCATCTGCGCGACAATACGCACAGCGCAGACCGCGCTGTTTTCTCCTTCAGGAGTTCCGCATGCTCGTGATCGGCGTCGCCGGTACCGAACTCACCGCGCAAGAGCGCGACTGGCTGCAGCACGATGCCTGCGCCGGCGTGATCCTGTTCAGCCGCAACTTCGCTTCCAAGGCCCAGGTCGCCGAGCTGTCGGCGGCGATCCGCGCCGCCGCGCCGCGGCCGCAGCTGATCTGCGTGGACCAGGAAGGCGGGCGCGTGCAGCGCTTCCGCGACGGCTACAGCGCGCTGCCGCCGCTGGAGGTGTTCGGCAAGCTCTACGCCTCCGATCCCCAGGCCGCGCTGAAGCTCGCGGAAGAGCACGCCCAGCTGATGGCCGGCGAAGTCCAGGCCAGCGGCGTGGACCTGAGCTTCGCGCCGGTGGTCGATCTGGGCCGCGGCAACCTCGCCATCGGCAACCGCGCCTTCGACGCCGATCCGCAGATCGTCGCCGAGTTCACCCGCGCCTACGTCCGCGGCATGCATGCGCGTGGCATGGCCGCCACCCTCAAGCATTTCCCCGGCCACGGCTCGGTGCTCGCCGATACCCATTTCGATCAGGCCGCCGATCCACGCACGCTGGAGGAACTGCGCGCCACCGATCTGATTCCGTTCGTGGCCGGCATCGACGCCCGAGCCGACGCGGTGATGATGGCGCACGTGTCTTATCCGGCGGTGGCGCCGGAACCGGCCGGCTACTCGCGCTACTGGATCGAAGACGTCCTGCGCGCGCAGATGGGTTTCCGCGGCGTGGTGTTCAGCGACGACATCGGCATGGCCGCGGCGTTCTCGGTCGGCGGGGTCAAGGCGCGCATCGACGCGCACCTGGACGCCGGCTGCGACGTCGTGTTGGTCTGTCATCCGCAGTTGGTAGAAGAGTCTCTTGCCGCGGTCGAAGGCCGCAGCCTCAACACCGCCGCGCTGCTCGGCCTGATCGGCCGCGGCGCGATGGGCTGGGACGGCCTGATCGCCGACAGCCGTTACAGCGAAACCCGCACCCGTTTGGAAGGACTGGCTTGATGAGCGTTAACGACCTGGCTTCGGCCCTGGAAAATGCCGACCTGATCTTCGATCGCCGCACCCTGGAGCGGGAGATCGCGCGCATGGCGGTGACGATCCGCAACGACTACGCCGGCAGCCGTCCGGTCTATCTGACGATCATGCACGGCGGCATGCCGTTCGCCTCGCAACTGGCGATGGAGCTGGGCGAGCGCGGGCTGGACCTGGAATTCGATTACCTGCACGCCACCCGCTACCGCGGCGCGACCACCGGCGCCGACCTGGTCTGGAAGCACCGCCCGGCGACGCAGCTGCGCGGCCGCCGCGTGCTGCTGGCCGACGATATTCTCGATGAAGGCCATACCTTGAACGGCATCCGCGAATGGTGCCGCGAGCAGGGCGCCGCCGAGGTGCGCATCGCCGCGCTCGCGGTGAAGGCGCACGGACGTTGCGTCGAGGGCCTGCACGCCGATTACGTCGGCGTGGAAGTGCCCGATCGCTACGTATTCGGCTACGGCATGGACTTCCATGAGCAGGGCCGCAACTTGCCGGCGATCTATGCCTTGAAGTGAAGCGGGAATGACAAGCGGGAATGCAGGGAGTCGGGAATGGATGGGGCGTTAGCGTTTTGCCGGCTTGCACGACCGTCTTTTTCCGCGAATCCCTCCGCTCCCTTCATGTCCCGTATCCCCTGATTCCGTGCTTCATCCAACCGGATCTTCCGCAATGACTTCCCAAATCGACCTCGCCGTGATCGGCGGCACCGGCCTGTACCGCATCGCCGAACTGCAGGACGTGCAGACCCATCAGCCGGTGACGCGTTACGGCGCGCCGTCGGGTCCGGTGCGGGTGGGCATGCTGGGCGGCCGCCGCGTCGCGTTTCTGGCGCGTCACGGCGAAGGCCATTCCTTGCCGCCGCATCAGATCAACTACCGCGCCAATCTCGCCGCGTTGCAGGCGCTCGGCGCGCAGCGCGTGCTCGCGCTCAATACGGTGGGCGGAATTACCGAACGGTTCGGCCCGCGCGCGCTCGGTTGTCCGGATCAACTCATCGATTACACCTGGGGCCGCATCTCCACCGTGTGCGAAGAGCCCGGCACCGAAGTGCTGCATGTGGATTTCGGCGAGCCCTACACGCGCAGCTTGCGCGCGGCGGTGATCGCGGCGGCGGCGCGGGCCGGCGTGGCGCTGGTCGATGGCGGTTGCTACGGCGCGACCCAGGGCCCGCGCCTGGAAACCCGCGCGGAAATCGCGCGCATGCGCCGCGACGGCTGCGATCTGGTCGGCATGACCGGCATGCCCGAGGCCGGCCTGGCGCGCGAAATGGGCCTGGAATACGCCTGTCTGGCGATCGTCGCCAACTGGGCCGCGGGCGCCGGTCCCGATCCGGATGAAGTCATCACCTTGCAGGATGTGCTCGATAACGTCGCGGTGGCATCGGCCGGTCTGCCCGCGCTGCTGGGCGCGTTGCTCGACGCCGCATAGGTGACAGCAGTCGCATAAATGCGAATCTGCGTAAGAAACGTGGCCGGAAATTTCTTCAAATCACGTGCCCGATGCCGTCACGCTGAACCGTTGTCATCCAACGGCACAGTTTGCATACTCGCACTGCGTCTCGCGCCACATCCGGCGACGACGCACGTCAACGCATCCAGCATGAGGTCAATAAGGATATGCAGTACGGCACCGTGAAGTGGTTCAACGACGCCAAGGGCTTCGGTTTCATTTCTCCCGAAGACGGCAGCGCGGATGTATTCGTGCACTTCTCCGCGATCAACGCAAAAGGCTTTCGCAGTCTGCAAGAAGGCCAGCGCGTCAGCTATCAGCTGACCCAGGGTCCGAAGGGCGCACAGGCGTCCGAGGTGGCTCCGGTGGTTTGATTCGCATTGCCCCTCGGGGCAATGTCTGGCCCGATCGTATCGGACAGTTTCCAAGGCTCCGCTTCGGCGGGGCCTTTCTTTTTTTGTAGGGCGCGGTTGCGACGCTGGTAGCGTGGCGGCGTTGGTAAGGAGTTGTATGCGCTGTCGCGTGGTGCGGTAGCTCGCAGGTATTTCCAGCAAGTGGTTCCGGTTCTCGCCTTCTCGCCGCTCACCTCCATTTCGTCATTCCCGCGAACGCGGGCTCCGCTTTACTTCGGCGTAGCCGAACATCCAGCGACTTTCGTGCGAGTTCCGTCAAAGTCACTGGATTCCCGCGTTCGCGGGAATGACGGAGTGGGGGCCGCGCGCGGAAGCTGCCGTGCCACGTGCTTCGGTCTGCACACCGTGCCCACAACCCCAAATTCGGCAAACCCGCCCGCCACACACCCGCCTCATCCATTGCCACTAGAATCCAGCCATCCCAGCACGGAGAGCTGTAGATGGACACGCTGCCCCCGTTCGCCACCCATCGGGTCGAGAACCAGCCGCCGCCGTTCGCGCCGCGCGATCTTTGGAACGACGACGCCGCGCTGCGCGAAGCGGTGCGGCGCGAAGGCGGCGACGATTTCGCCGGACAGCTCGCCGCCTACGGCGTCCTGGCCGGCGGCGACATCTACGCGCTCAGCTTCGACGCGCATCGCGACAAGCCGCGCCTGCGCAGCCATGACGCCTACGGCCGCCGTATCGACCTGGTCGAGTTCCACCCCAACTACCACGCCATCATGCGCGCGGCGATCGAGCACGGCGTCGCTGGCCTGTCCTGGCACGATCCGCGCCCGGGCGCGCACGTCGCCCGCGCCGCGCTGAGCTATCTGCACCATCAGGTCGAGCCCGGCACCAGTTGTCCGCTGACCATGACCCACGCCGCGGTGCCGGTGCTGCGGCACGCGCCCGCGCTGGGCGAGTGGATGCGCAAGGCCGCCGCGCCGCATTACGACGGCCGCGACATCGGCAGCGGCGACAAGGCCGGCGTCACCCTCGGCATGGGCATGACCGAGAAACAGGGCGGCTCGGACGTGCGCGCGAATGAAACCGTGGCCACGCCGATCGGCGGGCCCGGCGGCGACGAGTACGAACTGGTCGGGCACAAATGGTTTTTCTCCGCGCCGATGTCGGACGGCTTCCTGGTGCTGGCGCAAGCGCCGGGCGGGCTGAGCTGTTTCCTGATGCCGCGCTGGCATCCGCACGGCGGCAAGAACGCGCTGCGGCTGATGCGTCTCAAGGACAAGCTCGGCGACTGGTCCAACGCGTCTTCGGAAGTGGAATTCCAAGGCGCCTGGGCGCAGCGCATCGGCGAGGAAGGGCGGGGCGTGGCGACCATCATCGAGATGGTCATGCTGACGCGCCTGGACTGCATGCTCGGTTCGGCCGGCGAGATGCGCATGGCACTGGCTCAGGCGCTGCATCACGCGCGCCATCGCCGCAGCTTCGGCAAACCGCTGCTCGATCATGCGCTGATGCGCAACGTGATCGCCGATCTGGCGATCGAATCGGAAGCCGCCACCGCCCTGGCGATCCGCGTCGCCGGCGCGATCGACCGCGCCGGGCGCGATCCGCACGAAGCCGCGTTCGCGCGCATCGCCACCGCGATCGGAAAATTCTGGATCTGCAAGCGCGCACCGGCTTTCGTCAACGAAGCACAGGAATGCCTGGGCGGTGCCGGTTATGTCGAGGAATCGATACTGCCGCGCCTGTACCGGCAGGCGCCGCTCAATTCGATCTGGGAAGGCAGCGGCAATATCCAGTGCCTGGATGTGTTGCGCGCGCTCGCGCGCGAACCCGAGGCTGGGCGCGCGCTGTTGACCGAGCTCGAACGCGCGCGCGGCCGTCACGACGCGCTGGATGCGCGCATCGACGAACTCGCGCCGGCGTTGCGCGGGCAGGCGCCGCCGCAGGAAGCGCAGATGCGCGGGTGGGTGGAACGGTTGGCGCTGGCGTTGCAGTCGGCGTTGTTGTTCGTCGCCGACAGTCCCAGCGCGGACGCGTTCTGCCGCAGCCGCCTGGGCGGCGCGCATGGGCTGGGTTTCGGCACCTTGCCGGCCGATCTGGATTTCGAAGTCATCGTGCAGCGCGGGCTGCCGGCATGAAGGCATTGCGTTTGTGTTTGTTCGCCGCCGCCCTGGCGTGCACGCCGGTCTGGGCGCGCACGCCGCCGGCGATGGCGCCGGCCGCCGCGCGCGCCGACCGCATTCTCGTGGACAAGTCCGAGCGGCGCATGCAGCTGCTGCGCAACAACAAGGTCATCCGCACCTACCCGATCCTGCTCGGCGACGCGCCGAGCGGGCCCAAGCGCCAGCAGGGCGACGAACGCACGCCCGAAGGCGACTACCGCATCAGCGGGCGCAATCCCAACAGCCGTTTTCATCTGTCGCTGCGGGTGTCGTATCCGGACGAAGCCGATCGCAAGCGCGCGCGTCTGCGCGGCGTCGATCCGGGCGGCGACATCATGATTCACGGCGGCACGCCGCCGGGTTATCGGCGCGATTGGACCGACGGCTGCATCGCGCTGAGCAACGAGCAGATCGAAGAAGTGTGGAGTCTGGTGCCGAACGGGATTCCGATCCGGATCGATCCCTGAGCGCTGGCCATCCGCGCTTGGCGCACGTAGCCGCGCAGCGGCGCGCGAGGGCTGGAAGCTTCGGCGGCCGACAGTGCGCCGATATTCGCGCTGTTGTTCGCGGGCTGTTTTTCGTCGCTGGCGTATTGGCTTGAGCCGCCGCTAGCGCAACTTCTGCGCATACGCATCGCCGACGTGCTGGCTGATGTAGGCGCTCAGCCCGCGCCCGCGCTCGGCCAGTTCGAGCATGTGCGCGATCGTGTCGATGCCGGCGCTGTCGCTGGTGTACAGATAGACCGAGCCGTCGAGGAACTCGACCGCGATCGCATCCGGCCCGGGCAGATACGCACGCACACCCGAGTCGCCGCTGAGGTTGAGATATCGCTTCATCATCCAACGACACCATGAATCCGCACGCCCGGGCGATTCTCGCGCCGCCACGATACCGGCCGTCGCTTGTTCCGCCGCGGGTCATGCCAGCCTAGTGCGGATGGGTGTAAGGTCGGGTGAGGCGGCCATCCGGGCCGCCGCGGGAGGTGCACCATGCGTGGTTCACGTAAATCCCAGGCGCTGGCGCTGGTGGCGTTGGCCGCGATTCCGCCCCCGGCGCACGGTTCGGATTTTTCCCTGGCGCTGTTCTGGTTGAGCCGCGGCGCGGGCTTGTTCGCGCTGTGCCTGCTGAGCGTGTGGCTGGTGAGCGAGTTCAAGCGCACGGATTGAAGCCGCGGCGATTTGCAGCGCGGCGAGGTTCGCGAACGCCGCGCAAGCCGCCACCATCCGCGCCGGTATCAGCCTCAGCGCGTCCTCGCCGCTGCGGCGAGAGCGCATGCGCTCGCACGACAGCGCAAACCCGACCCAATCGATTGCTATCGCGCCGCGTTTGCGCTGAAGTGGCGCGTCCGCGGACATGGGGTCGGCGGTGAATCCGTTTGGGATACGCTCTGATGTCCTTGCTGAAACGTACAGCGGCTTGCCTGCGAATCTGGGGCGACGAGCTGATTCCGGATGAACTCAGCCACGTGCTCGGCGCGCGACCATCGTTTTCGCATCTCAAGGGCGACACGATCGTGGTGAACGCTCGAACCGGTGCCAATCGAATCGCCAAAACCGGAACCTGGCACCTGGTAGTGGAGCAGCGAACCCCGGGCGATCTGGATGAGCAGATCGATGAGTTGTTCGCTCAGCTCAATCACGATCCCGCGCTATGGACTTCGTTGCAATCGCGCTTCGAACTCGATTTGTACTGCGGTCTGTTCATGGAAACCAGGAACGATTTACTAGTAATTTCGCCACGAAATATGCATCTTCTTGGTGAGCGCGGCATCGAGTTGCGGCTTGAGATTTATGATCCGACCCGTGAAGCCGCCGGAATCGGCAGGTTTCGCCGAGGTCGCTTGAAGCGACATCGTTGATCGCAACGCGATCGATTCCGCTGCGTCGCAACACCGGAATAAATCGCTACGTACAACCGTGCATCGATAACGCGTCGACACCGCGTTTCGTTCATTCGCTTATGCCAATGCGCGTTCTTGTGACGCGCCTCGGACTGTGGGTGTGATCGCGCCTTGGCTGCGAGCTTGCGCGGGACACGAAGTTCTTTTTATCTGGCATGGCCTCGCAAGCGTGTGCGCGCATCCGGATTGCGCGCGAGCTTGCCGACGAGAGGCCACTGTCGTCACGACGGTGTCGAGAAGCCGATCGGCTTCATTCCATCGATCTCATGTCAGATTTCCATCAGGAGTTCCTCGCATGTCCGTATCGAAATCCCGTTCGCGCCGTTCGTTCGCGCGCGCTTCCGTGTTCTGCGCTGTCGCGGCGGTCGCCGCGCTTACTTCCGGTGCCGCCCTGGCTGCCGGGGAAGTCAGCCCGGCACTTAAATTCGCCATGCAACGCGATCTGGGAATTTTCCCGGGTCAAATCGCGCAATACCTGCAAACGGAAAAACTCGCGCGCGAGCAGGCTGCCTCGATCGAGCGCGAGTTCGGCGGCAACTTCGCCGGCAGCTGGATCGAGCGCAAGGACGACGGCAGTTTCCGCGTCGTCGCCGCGACCGCCGGCGCGCGCAAGTCCAGCACGCTGGGTGGCGTGGAAGTGCGCAACGTGCGCCACAGCCTGAAGCGGTTGCAGCAGTCGATGGATCTGCTCGACGCCGGCGCCCACGCGCGGGTCAAGGGCGTCAGCAAGCCGCTCGCCGGCGTGCAGACCTGGTACGTGGACGTGCGCAGCAATACGGTGGTGGTCAAGGTCGATGAAGGCGCGACCGACGCCGGCATCGACTTCGTCGCGCTCAGCGGCGCCGACAGCGGCGCGGTGCGCATCGAATCCGCGCCGGGCCAGTTGCAGACCACCGCCAACATCATCGGCGGCATCGAGTACTCGATCAACAACACGAACTTGTGCTCGGTCGGCTTCTCGGTTACTCGCGGCGCCACCAAGGGCTTCGTCACCGCCGGTCATTGCGGCACGGTCAATTCGATCGCGCGCATCGGCGGCGCCCAGGTCGGCACCTTTGCCGGGCGCGTGTTCCCCGGCAACGATCGCGCCTGGGTCAGCCTGACCAGCGCGCAGACGTTGTTGCCGCGCGTGGTCAACGGCAGCAGCTACGTCACCGTGCGCGGCAGCGCCGAAGCGGCGGTCGGCGCGGCGGTCTGCCGCTCGGGCCGCACCACCGGTTATCGGTGCGGCACGATCACCGCCAAGAACGTTACCGCCAACTACGCCGAAGGCACGGTGCGCGGCCTGACCAATGCCAACGCCTGCATGGGCCGCGGCGATTCGGGCGGTTCGTGGATCACCAGCGCCGGTCAGGCGCAGGGTGTGATGTCGGGCGGCAATGTGCAGTCCAACGGCAACAACTGCGGCCTCCCGGCTTCGCAGCGCACCAGCCTGTTCGAGCGCCTGGGGCCGATCCTGAGCCAGTACGGTTTGGCCTTGGTCACCGGCTGAGTTCGACACGCGGCGCTATTCGCCTGCAATGCCGATGATG
This sequence comes from Lysobacter gummosus, assembly GCF_001442805.1. Taxonomy (NCBI): domain Bacteria; kingdom Pseudomonadati; phylum Pseudomonadota; class Gammaproteobacteria; order Lysobacterales; family Lysobacteraceae; genus Lysobacter; species Lysobacter gummosus. The sequence goes on from NZ_CP011131.1 coordinate 1,930,242, forward strand.
CGAACGCCCCGCGAATGCGGGGCGTTCTTTTTTTGTGCGCTGCGCGTAGGGCGCAATGGTCCGCTAGTTCAAAGTTTCTGTTCCGGGTTTCGATCGTCTGCGTCTTTTGCCCGTTGTTCCCGTGTTCGCGGGAATGATGAGCCGTTTTCCAGAGGCTTTGAACGGGCGCAAAGAATTGAATGAACCAATGGCATGAGTCCTTTACATCCGATCTGTGTCCGGCTGCATGCAAATGCATGCAGGGCCAATGGACGCGACGCGGAGCGACGGCCATGGACGATCGCGCGAGCCGCATCAGACAAGTACGAATTTGCTTCTTTCGTACGGTGAACGTCGAGTTCTTAACTACTATCCGGACAGTTCTCCATCGCTCGGAGAACTTCACGATCTTGTATCGAGAACCGACCGTCGTGGTCATCGCCATGTTCCGTATCGATCCTGGACAGGCGTGTTCCATCGCGACATAAACGGGCCAGTCCGGCTGGCCGATCCATCCATTGCCAATCGCAACAGGGGGTTTCATGTCCTTATCTCAATCCGCTCGCCGCGCCTGCCGGCGCTCATTGTTCCTCGCTCTGGCGTCGGCCGCTTCGCTCGTGTCCGGCGCTGCGTTCGCGGCCGATTCGATCGATCCGCGCCTGCAACTGGCGATGCAGCGCGACCTGGGTATCTCCGCCAAGCAACTGCCGCAATACCTGAAGACTCAGAGCCTCTCGCTGCGGCAGGGCGCATCGGCCAAGCGCGCGCTGGGTTCGAACTTCGCCGGCAGCTGGATCGAGCGCAAAGCCGACGGCAGCTTCGGCTTCGTGGTCGCGACCTCGGGCACCGGCAAGGCCGCGCGCAGCCTCGGCGGCGTGGAAGTGCGCAGCGTGCGCCATAGCCTGGGCCAACTCGAGAATGCGTTCGCGGCGCTGGAATCGCAGGTGCGTTCGCGCGTGGCCGGCGTCAGCAAGCCGCTGGGCGGCGTGCATTCCTGGCGCATCGATCCGGTCACCAACTCGGTCGTGGTCAGCCTCGCCCCGGGCGCGACCGAGGACGGCGTGGATTTCGTCGCGCTCAGCGGTGCCGATGCCGGCGCCGTGCGCTTTGAGACCGACGAAGGCACGCCGCAGCTTCTGGCCAACGTGATCGGCGGCGATCAGTACCTGTGGGAGGTAACCGAGGGGTACTACCCGTGCTCGGTCGGGTTCTCGGTGACCAAGGGCGAGACCAAGGGCTTCGTCACCGCCGGCCACTGCGGCCAGGTCGGCCGGGTGGTGCTCACCGGCGACGTCGAGGCCCTGGTGCCGTTGGGTACGTTCACCGCGGTGAACCATCCGGGTACCGACATGGCGTGGGTGACTGTCAACCCCGAACACACCCTGCTCGGTCAGGTCAAGGACTACGCCGACGGCTTGCTGTCGGTGAAGGGCAGCGTCGAAGCGCCGGTCGGCGCGGCGCTGTGCCGTTCGGGCCGTACCACCGGCTACAAGTGCGGCACCATCCGCGCCAAGAACGTCAGCGTGAGGGTCGGCTTCGACCGGTACACCGGAATGACCGAAACCAACGTGTGCACCGGTCGGGGCGATTCGGGCGGAGCGTGGCTCACCGCCGACGGCCAGGCCCAGGGCGTGACTTCCACCGGCCTGGTGCCGTTCGGGGCCGACGACAATTGCGTGGTGGCGGAAAGCACCCGCAAGACCTGGTTCCAGCCCTTGAACCCGATCCTGAGCAAGTACGGCCTGACTCTTCTGACCCAATGATCTAGCCGTTCCTCCGGCTGCGCATTTTCAGCCAGAGCGCTTCGCGACGCCCCGCCTTGCGCGGGGCGTTTTTATTGCCCGTCGCGCGGCGGCCGGTTGTCGGCGCGTGGCGGCGCCAACGCGACGAACGGCCGGTGCCTTGGCGAGGACGTCGCGCCAATGCTGCTGACGGCGAGCAAGTCGCAGGTCCCAAGGTGCGGCGGTGGCCCGCGCCGGCAACGCTGGCAGGCGGATTGGCCGGCTGCGCTCAGTCGAGGAACTGCAGCTTCGCCAACTCTGCATACAGCCCGCCCTGCGCCAGCAACTGCGCATGCGTGCCTTCGGCGACGATGCGGCCGCGATCCATGACCACGATGCGGTCGGCCTTGAGCACGGTCGCCAGGCGATGGGCGATCACCAGCGTCGTGCGGCCGTGCATCAGCGCTTCCAGCGCCTGCTGCACGGCGCGTTCGCTCTGCGCGTCGAGCGCGCTGGTGGCTTCGTCGAGCAGCAGGATCGGCGCGTCCTTGAGCAGGGCGCGGGCGATCACGATGCGCTGCTGCTGGCCGCCGGACAGGCGCGCGCCGCGTTCGCCCAGTTCGGTGGACAGGCCTTCGGGCAGCGCCTCGATGAAGTCGGTGGCGTAGGCGGCGCGCACGGCGTCGTCGACTTCCTCGTCGCTGGCGTCCAGGCGGCCGTAACGCACGTTGTCGCGCGCGGTGGTGGCGAAGATGGTCGGCTGCTGCGGCACCAGCGCGATGCGCTCGCGCAGCGCGCCCGGATCGGCGTCGCGCACGTCCACGCCGTCCACGCGCACCGCGCCGTGCTGCGGGTCGTGGAAGCGCAGCAGCACGGAGAACACCGTGCTCTTGCCGGCGCCGGACGGGCCGACCAGGGCCACGGTCTCGCCGGGATTCACGCGCAGGCTGAAATCCTGCAGCGCCGGCAGGTCGGGGCGCTGCGGATAGTGGAAGCCGACATGATCGAACACGATCTCGCCGCGCAGCGGCTGCGGCAGCGGCTGCGGATGCTGCGGCGCCTGCACCGCGCTTTCTTCGTTGAGCAGTTCGCTGATCCGGCCCATGCCGCCGGCCGCGCGCTGCAGATCGTTCCAGACCTCGGCCAATGCGCCGACCGAGCCGCCGCCGATCAGCGCGTACAGCACGAACTGCGCCAGCGTGCCGGCGGTCAGGCGGCCGGCGATGACGTCGTGCGCGCCCGACCACAGCACCATGATGATCGCGCCGAACACCAGGGTGATGGCGATCGCGGTAACCCAGGCCTGGGCGGTGATGCGCTGGCGCGCGGCCTTCACCGCGACTCGCAGCGAATGGCTGAAACGGCCTTGTTCGTAGGGCTCGCGCGCATGCGCCTGGACCGTGCGCACCGCGCCCAGGGTTTCGCTGGCCAGGGTGTTGGCGTCGGCGACGCGGTCCTGGCTGGCGCGCGAGATGCGCTGCAGCTTGCGGCCGCCGGCCACGATCGGCAGCACCGCCAGGGGAATGCCGATCAACGAGAACGCGGCCAGTCGCGGATTGGTCACGAACATCATCGCCAGGCTGCCGATCACCGTGACTGAACTGCGCAGCGCCACCGACATGCTGGAACCGACCACGCTGCGCAGCAGCTCGGCGTCGGCGGTCAGGCGCGAGACCAGTTCGCCGCTGCGGTTGCGGTCGTGGAAGCCGGCGTCGAGCCCGACCAGATGCCGGTACAACTGCTCGCGCAGATCGGCAACGACTTTTTCGCCGAGCACCGACACCAGATAGAAGCGCGCGGCGGTGGCGAAGGCCAGGCCGATGGCGACCAGGAACAGGATCAGGAAGGCGCGGTCGATCGCGCCGCTGCCGCCGCCGGAGGTGCTCTGGGCGAAGCCCTGGTCGATCATGGTCTTGAACGCGGCCGGAAAGCTCAGCGTGGCGGCGCTGGAGGCGGCCAGCGCGAACAGCCAGGCGACGAACAGGCCTTTGTGTTTGCGCACGAACGGCCAAAGGGTGCTCAGGCTGCCGATCGGGGCCTTGTCGCGTCGGGGGGCGGCCTTCGGGCCGGCGCTGGCATCGGTCATGGATCGCAGTCTATCGAGGGGAGGGCGGTTCGCCGGGAGAATTCAGGCGCACGCGATTACGAGTGGCGTCGCGCAACTGGTCTTTCAAGGCGGACAACTGCGACGCCGGCAGGCGAATCCGCACATGCGCGCCGTCGGCGTCGAAGCGTTCCTCGGCTTTTTCCGCGCCGAACGCGTTCAAGGCCGCGTGCACGGCGCCGATGTCCTCGAAGGCGTAGGCCAGGTCGAGTTCGCCGTAGACGATCAATTCCCGGCGCGCGGCGCGGCGCAGGCATTCGGCCGCGGCGCCGCCGTAGGCGCGGACCAGGCCGCCGGCGCCGAGCTTGATCCCGCCGTACCAGCGCGTGACCACGGTCACCACCTGATCGCAGCCCTGGCCGTCGATGGCGGCCAGGATCGGCCGGCCGGCGGTGCCGGAGGGTTCGCCGTCGTCGTTGAAGCGATAGAGCGCGCCGATCCGGTAGGCCCAGCAGTTGTGGGTGGCGTCCGGGTCGGCGACCTCCTGGACGAAGGCCAGCGCGGCCTCGGGCGAAGCCACCGGCGCGGCCAGGGCCAGGAAGCGGCTGTGCTTGATCTCGATCTGGTGGCGGGCGCGCTCGGCCAGCGTGGTCGCGCTCATCGCGGCGACCTCAACCCACCGGCTGCGGGCGCGGCAGGGGCGGGGCGGTTCGGCGATGCTCGGCGGCCGCGCTCATTTGAGCAGCGGCCGCAGGTCGCGCGGAACCCGGCTGTGCGGATGGCTGCGGCGGAACTGGCGCAGGCTTTCGCGGGCGCGTTCGAGCTCGCCGCTGTCGCGGTATTCGCGGATGCGATCCAGCCATTGCGCCGCGGGCAGCTTGCTGTCGTCTTCGACATTGCCGGAGATGCGCGAGCCGGTGACCATGACGCGGTCGAGCGCGCTGTCCTCGCGGACGGGCTGCGGCGGCACTGATCTGGTTTCTTCCGCGACGGCCTTGGAGGCCTCCGACTTGGTCCGCTGCGCCGGCTGCGCGCCCGCGGGGGCTTCGGCTTCGGCGGCGCTGAGCCCGCTGACCGCTGCCGGCGCGGCGCGACGCATCTTGGCCTCGCTGCCGGGCTTGGCCGCGTCGCGGGCGAGCGCGGGCGCCGCAGGCGCGGATGCGGCGGCGGGCGCGGCATCGGCGGGGAACGGTGCGGGCTCGGCGATCGGGGCCGGATCGAAATTCGGCACCGGCGCCGGCGGCGGAGGCGGCGCGGCCATGACCTTCGCCGGGTAGGCGGCGTCGTTGCGCTGCTGCGTCTGCAAATAACCCTGCTCGCGCGGTTGCTCGGCGGCGCGCTTCGCGCTCGCTGCCGGGGCGGCGTCGCTGGCGGCATTGCTGCGTTTGGCGAACTGCGGCGGCGGAGGCGGCGCGATCCGGCTCGGCGGTGGCGCGAGTTCGGCCGGTGCCGGCTGGGGCGGGAGGACGGCGGTTTCCGCCATCTGCGCGCTGGCGGCGGCATCTTCGGCATCGGCGGCCGCCGCGGAACTGTCGGCGGCGCTGGTCGTGACGGCGACCTGATCCTCGCGCATGGCTTCGGCGGCCTTGTCCATCGGCCGCAATTGCCAGGCAATACCGACCGCCAACGACAGCGAAGCGGCCACGCCGATCCACGCCGGCCAGCGGGTTTTGCGCTCGCGCGCACGCGGCGTCTGCGCCACCGCGGCGTGCGCGGCGGCGAGAATCTTCGCGTCCAGCGCCGAAGAGGGACCATCGTTCGGGCCCAGCCGCAGCAGGCGGTCGGCCAGATCGCGTTCTTCCGGCGACAGGGGATCGGGTGCGTCGGGACGGCGGTTCATTCGGTCAACCTCGCGCGAAGCTTGTCCATCGCGTATCGCAGCCTGGACTTCACCGTTTCCCGGCCCGCCCCCGTAATGGCGCCGATCTCCTCCAGACTCAATTCCTGTTCCAGTCGCAGCAGCACCACTTCGCGCTGCTCCTCGGGCAATTCCTCGATCGCGCACTGCAGGCGGCGGCGCTGTTCGAATTCGGACAGTTCGCGCTCGGGCGTGGTCGGGTCGGGCACGCGCGCGGCGCGTTCGTCGCCGTCTTCCGGCGTCGGCGGGCGATGCTTGAGGCCGCGCCAATGGTCGTTGAGGCGGTTGTGGGCGATCCGGAACAGCCAGGTGCTGAACTGCGCGTCGGGTTTCCAGCCGTGGCGCGCGCCGATCACGCGCTGCCAGACATCCTGGAAGAACTCGTCGGCCAGCGCCGAATCGCGGATCTGCCGCAGCAAGAACCGGTACAGGGGGCCGCGATGGCGCGCGTACAGCAACTCGAACGCCGCCGCGTCGCCGGCCGTCCAGGCCAGCATCAGCACGTCGTCGCTCGCGTCGGCACCGGAATTCATTCGCGGCAGGGTACGGCGAGTCGGCGCGGACGGGAAGCGCTTGCGCGTCGGCGGGGCGTCGTATAGCGATGTGGGCAGGGCCAGTAGCATGTCTGGAACAACGGATCGGGACCGGCGGCGGGGTTGCGATCTGCCGAACATGTAAAGCTCGCGTTATCCTGCGCCCTGTATGGAAGGCGGCGATCCGGTGCGGACAGATGCGATGCAAGCGGCAGCGGTGAGCGAATCGTCCGCGGGCGAAGCCCTGGCGTGCGCCCTGCAGGAGGCCCTGCCGGCCGGCTCGCAGGTGGTGGTGTGCTGGCGTGCGGCCCACGGCCGGGTATCGGATTCGTTCACGCCCGGCACCAAGGCGCCCCTGCGCGATGCCGCGCGCCGCCTGCTGGAGCGCGACCCGCCCGCGGTCGGCGCCTCCGACGACCGCTACGCCGACCGCATCGAGGCGGCGTGGTGGCTGGAAGACCGCAGCCGCGCCAGCATCGTCGCGCAGATGCCGCAAGTGCTGACCACGCCGCTGCGCGCGGCCTGGCTGGCGATGGCGCGGCGCATCGTCGCCGCCGACCTGGCCGCCGGCCGCGCCCACGCCCGCGCCGAGGCGCTGGAGAAGTCCGAGCGCCTGCAGCAGGCGCTGTACGGCATCGCCGATCTGGCCGGCTCCGGCCTGGAGATGCCCGATCTGCTCAGCCGCATCCACGGCGTGGTCTGCGGCCTGATGTACGCGGAGAATTTCTACATCGTGCTCTACGACGACGTCGCCGACACGATGCGTTTCCTGTATTTCGCCGACCGTCACGATCCCTACGTCGCCAATCCGCTGCAGTCGATCCGCGGCGAAGACATGCCGACCAGCCTGACCCTGGCGCTGCTGCGCCACGGCGAATCGCTGCAGGGCAGCTCGGCGGATCTGCGCGAACGCCTGAACGTGCCCAACGACGAGCGCCACGGTCCCGACAGCGCCGATTGGCTCGGCGTGCCGATGCGCCGCGACGAACGCGTGTGCGGCGCGATCGTGGTGCAGAACTACGACACCGCCGGCAGCTACGGCGACGAAGACCGCGCGTTGCTGTCCTTCGTCGCCCAGCACATCCTCACCGCGCTGGACCGCTTCCGCGCCCGCGAGGAACTCGAACGCCGCGTCGCCGAGCGCACCTACGCGCTGCAGCTGAGCAATCGCGACCTGCAGGCCGAGATCATCGAACGCCAGCGCTCCGAGCGCCTGCAGCGCGCGCTGTTCCGCATCGCCGAGCTGACCATCACCTCCGACACCCTGGAACGCTTCTATTCCCAGGTCCACGACGTGGTCAGCGAGCTGTTGTACGCGCGCAACTTCTATATCGCACTGCTGTCCGACGACGGCGAGCGCCTGCAGTTTCCGTATTCGATCGACGAACGCGACGTGATCCGCGAAACCCGCCGGCTCGCCGACGGCCTGACCGAATACGTGATCCGCCAGGGCAAGCCGCTGCTGGCCGATCGCCACCGCATCGCCGAGCTCAACAGCCGCGGCGAAGTGCGCAGCCACGGCTCGGCGGCGCACTGCTGGCTCGGCGTGCCGCTGTACCGCGACGACGCGGTGGTGGGCGTGATCGCGATCCAGAGCTACTCGCGCGCGATCAGCTTCAACGCCCGCGACCAGGAACTGCTGACCTTCGTCGCCCATCACATCAGCATCGGCCTGGCGCGCAAGCAGGCGCAGGACCGGCTGGTCACCGCCCACGGCGAACTCGAACAGCGCGTGGCCACGCGCACGCGCGAGCTGGCCCACACCAATGCCGAGCTGGTCGCGCAGATCGGCGAGCGCGTGCGCGCCGAACTCAAGCTCACCCATCAGGCCCTGCACGACGCGCTGACCGGCCTGCCCAATCGCGGCCAGCTGGCCGATCGGCTGGACCACGCCATCGCCCGCGCCAAGCGCGAGAACCGCGCGTTCGCGGTGCTGTTCCTGGACCTGGACCGGTTTAAGCTGGTCAACGACAGCGTCGGCCATTCGGCCGGCGACGAACTGCTGATCGAAAGCAGCCGCCGCATCGTCGGCACCGTGCGCAGCGCCGACATGGTCGCGCGCCTGGGCGGCGACGAATTCGCGATCCTGATCGAGAACATCGACGGCCTGATGGTCGCCGAAGACCTGGCCCAGCGCGTGCTGCGCGCGCTCGGCGAGCCGTGCTGGGTGGCCGGGCGCGAAGTGTTTCCCTCCGCCAGCGTCGGCATCGCCATGTGGCATCCGCGCTACGCCAACGGCACCGAGCTGCTGCGCGACGCCGACGCGGCGATGTACCGCGCCAAGGGCGCCGGCCGCGGCCGCTTCGCCGTGTTCGACGAAGAAATGCGCGAGCAGGCCTTGCGCATCCTGGACCTGGAAGCCGACCTGCGCCGCGCCATCAACAGCGATGCCTTCATCGCCTATTACCAGCCGATCGTGCGCCTCGACGATCAACTGGTGATCGGCCACGAAGCACTGCTGCGCTGGCGCCACGAGAAACGCGGGCTGCTGTTGCCGCGTGAGTTCATCGGCCTGGGCGAGGACAGCGGCCTGATCGAGGAAGCCGACTGGATTCTCTACGGCCGGGTGATCGCCGAACTGGCGCGCGGCGGCCAGGGCTATATTTCGGTCAACGTATCGCCACGGCATTTCCGTTCCGGCGATTTCGCCGACCGGTTGCTGCGCATGATCGAAGAAGCCGGCGCCGACCCGCGCCGGCTGCGCATCGAGATCACCGAGGTCGCGTTGCTCGACGACGTGCCGCGCGCGCTGCGGATCCTGCGCACCTTGCGCAATCACGGCGTACTGGCGCAGCTGGACGATTTCGGCACGGGATTCTCCGCTTTGTCGTATTTGCATCGGTTCCCGATCGAGTGTTTGAAGATCGATCAGAGTTTCGTCGCCGGGTTGGTGGGCGAATCGCGTCCGGAGAGCATCGCGGTGGTGCGCGCGATCCAGGCGTTGGCCGGGACCTTGGGCATCCACACCATCGGCGAAGGCGTGGAGACCCAGGCGCAGCGGCTGATCCTGCGCGAGCTGGGCTGCACCTACGGTCAGGGCTATCTGTTCGGACGTCCGGCCGAGCTGGTCAGCGGCGAAGTGCGGATTCCCGAGGGCGTCGCGGATGTGATCGGCGCGGATGGTGTCGCTTCGAATGTCGCCGCGGCCGAGGTTGTCGACGCGAGCGCGCAGGACATTGGCGTGCGGATCGAATCGCGCGATCCAGCGGCGCTGAAGGGTGCCGCCGGCACCGGATTCGGCGAGCCTGACTTCGTCGAACATACCGGTACCGGCGACGCTTAGAACTTCGTGATGCGGGATCGTGTTGCGGTTGCTTCAGCGAGCCCCTGCGAGTCCACCTCGACCTGGCGAGTCAATTCGCCCCCTTTGAAAAAGGGGGCTGGCGCCCGGCGTTGATGCGGTTGCTATGTGGTTGTTGAAGCGCCGGGGGATTTGCTTTTCGGTGTGTCTGCATTCGCTCAGGAGCAAAAGCGAATCCCCCCTGGCCCCCCTTTTTTCAAAGGGGGGAAGAGCACTGGGGCGCTGTCAGTCGCTGACCGCCACGCCGTTAGCCGGCTTCAACTCGCCGATCTGCGACTTGGCCCGCTCCACCAATCGCACGAACTCGGCGCGCTGGCCCCAACGGTCGTCGAGCCGCACGCTGCGCGCGCTGGCCAGAATCTGATCCCAACCCCAGCCGTCGTACTGGCTGCCGTCGCGCAAGGCATCGGCGAAAGCGGCGACAGATGCGGCCATGCGCATCGGATCGCTGGCGACCGCGCGCTGGCCCGAACGCAGTACCGGCGTTTCGATCAGCTGGCTGCGATCTTCGCCCGGACGCTTGTAGCGCAGCTTGAGGTTGGCGATTTCGCCGTCCTTGCCGCCCGCGGCCGTAGCCGTTTCGGTATAGCGCAACGCCGGCAGGCGCGTGGCCTTGGAGCCGACCGGGGTGATCTCGTACAACGCGGTGACCTCATGCCCCGCGCCGATATCGCCGGCATCGACCTTGTCGTTGGCGAAATCCTCGCGCTTGAGCAAACGGTTTTCGTAACCGATCAAGCGGTACTCGGCGACCTGCGCCGGATTGAATTCGATCTGGATCTTGACGTCGCGGGCGATGGTCAACAGGGTCGAGCCCATTTCCTCGACCAGCACTTTGCGCGCTTCTTGCAAGGTGTCGATGTAGGCATGGTTGCCGTCGCCGACATCGGCCAGTTTCTCCGACAGCTGATCGTTGTAGTTGCCGGTGCCGAAGCCCAGCGTGGTCAGGGCGATGCCGCTCTTGCGCTGGTCGGCGACCATCGTCTCCAGCGCGTTGTTATCGACGGTGCCGACGTTGAAATCGCCGTCGGTGGCCAGGATCACGCGGTTGACGCCATCCTTGATGAAAGCCTGCTTTGCCGTCGCATAGGCCAGGCGGATGCCGTCGCCGCCGTTGGTGCTGCCGCCGGCCTGCAGGCGGCCCAGCGCGTCGAGAATCTCCTGCTGGCGATCGCCGGGCGTGGGCGGCAGCACCAGGCCGGCGGCACCGGCGTAGACCACGATCGAGATGCGATCCTGCGCGCGCAGCTGCTTGGTCAGCATCGAAAACGCGCTCTTGAGCAGCGGCAGTTTGTCCGGCGATTCCATCGAGCCGGAGGTGTCGATCAGGAACACCAGATTGACCGGCGGCAGCGTCTGCTTGGGAACGTCATAGCCCTTGATGCCGATCATCAGCAACTGGCGCTGCGCGTTCCACGGCGCCGGCGCCAGTTCGGTGGACACCTTGAACGGCGTGGCGAGCGACTTCGGCGCGGCGTGGCCGTAGTCGAAGTAGTTGATGAATTCTTCCGCGCGCACCGCGTCGGCGGGCGGGCGCTGACCGTCGTTGAGCATGCGCCGCACGTTGGCGTAGCTGCCGGTATCGACGTCGATGGAGAAGGTGGACAGCGGCTGTTCGCTGGCGCGCACCACCGGGTTGTCCTCGCGTTCGGCGTATTTCTCCGTGTTGGCCGGCTGCGAGTAATAGGGCGGCGGAGGCGGCGGCGCGATCATCGCCGGCGATGCGACGGGCATCGGCGCGGCGGCCATGCGCTTCATGAGCCGGCTGTCCTCGCGAACGCGCGAACCGGTCACCATCACCCGGTCCACCTGCGCTTGCGTGCGGCCGGCGGGAGCGAGGTTGCCGACCGACTTGGCTTCGTATTCGACGAGGGGCTGGGCGGGCATGGACTTGACCGGCTCGGCGGGGGCGGGGGCGGTGTAGCCCGCGCTGGTTGCCGCCGCCGCGTCGGCGGCCTGGAGTTTGTCGTGCGGCGCATCGGCTTGCGCGGCCTGCGCGCCGCGGACCTTGCCGACCTGTTCGTTCTTGCTCGTGGAGGAATTCACGTCGCCCGGCGCCTGGCAGGCGCTGAGGGCCAGCGCGGCCAGCAGGGCGGCGCTGAGCAGGTGCATGGAGTGGCGGGCGGACGGCGAACGGCGCGAGGTTGAGGCTTGCATGGCGGCTTCCCTGGTGTGTGGACCTGGGAAGGCGAACGGGCCGGTGACGTGGATGGGGTTGAACTTGTGAAAAATTTTTCGGAAGGGGAGGACTGTTCCCTTCTCCCGCTTGCGGGAGAAGGTGCCCGGAGAGCCTGCCCCGTGAAGGCTGGGGAGCGATGAGGGCGCGGCGCGGCTGGCTGGCCCTCACCCCAGCCCCTCTCCCGCAAAGCGGGAGAGGGGCTGATACGGCTGAGGATTGGTAGAGCGCGGCTTCGGAGAAGTCCGGGGTTACTTCGCTTCGGTTGGGTCTCGTATCACCAACAACCGCTGCTCACTCATATCCTCGATCGCATACCGCACCCCCTCGCGGCCCTGGCCGGAATCCTTGACCCCGCCGTAAGGCATGTTGTCCACGCGGAAGCTCGGCACGTCGCCGACGATCACGCCGCCGACGTCGAGCCGGTCCCATGCGCGCATCGCATGATCCAGTCGCCCGGTGAACACGCCGGCCTGCAAGCCGAAGTCGCTGTCGTTGACCTCATCGAGGACGCTGTCGAAATCGTCGAACGGCTCGATCACCGCGACCGGGCCGAAGGCTTCCTTGCGGTACAGATCGGCATCGTGCGGCACTTTCTCCAGCAAGGTCGCGGGAATCATGTTGCCGGCGCGCGGACCTGCATTGATGCGCTTGGCGCCGCCCTTGACCGCTGCGTCGATCCACGACTGGATGCGCTTGGCCGCGTCCTCATCGACCACCGGGCCGATAAAGGTCTTGTCATCGCGCGGATCGCCCATGCGCAGCGCGCCGATCGCGGCCTTGAGCTTCTTGCGCAGTTTGTCGTAGATGTCGGCGTGAGCGTAGATGCGCTGCACGCTGATGCAGCTTTGGCCGCTTTGGTAGTAGGCGCCGAACACCAGCCGCTCGACCACGTGATCCAGGCTCGCGCCCGGATCGGCGTCGATGATGCAGGCGGCGTTGCCGCCGAGTTCGAGCGTGACCTTCTTCTTGCCGGCGCGCGCCTTCAGATCCCAGCCGATCAGGCCGCCGGTGAAGCTCAGCAGCTTGATGCGTTCATCCTCGACCAGCAGCGAGGCGTCTTCGTTCGAGCAGCACAACACCGAGAATGCGCCTTCGGGCAGATCGGTTTCGGCCAGCACCTCGCCGATGATCAACGCGCCGACCGGCGTCTTGATCGCCGGCTTGAGCACGAACGGACAGCCGGCCGCGATCGCCGGCGCGACTTTGTGCGCGACCAGGTTCAGCGGGAAATTGAACGGGGTGATGAAGCTGCACGGCCCGATCGGCACGCGCTTGACCATGCCGCGATAGCCGCGGGTGCGCTCGGAGATCTGCAACTCGATGATCTGGCCGTCGCCGCGAGTGGCTTCGCCGGCGGCGATGCGGAAGGTGTCGATCAGGCGGGTGACTTCGCCGCGCGCGTCCTTGATCGGCTTGCCCGCTTCGATGCACAGGGCCAGCGCGAGTTCCTCGAAGCGCTCGGTGAAACGGCGCACGCAGTGTTCGAGCACGTCGCGGCGGCGGTCGGGGGTGAACCGCGCCATGGCCTCGCGCGCCTTGTGCGCGGCGACGATGGCCTTGCGCACCGCGACCGCATCGGCCATCGCCACGCGGGTGGCGCGCTTGCCGCTGTATTTGTCCAGCACTTCCAGCTGGGTATTGGCCGCGACCGGGCGGTTGGCGAGGTAGTAGGGGTAGCTGGACTTCAGACCCTTGGCGGGTTTTTTCTTGTTGGGCTTGGCCATTGGCTGCTCCTTGAGGAATGAGCGAAGTCGGAGAGATTCGTAGCTTCCGGTGTCGGGTCGAACGCGGCCAGCCGCGTTACTGCACCGCCGAAGCGAGCCTGGGAATATCTTCGTTGAGAATCCGGTCGTCGTCGTTGTAATCGATCGGCACTTCGATCACATCCACGCCCGGCGTATCCAATGCCTGACGCAGCAACGGCAGGAACGCATCGCTGGACTCGGGCCGATGCCCGCGCGCGCCGTAGCTGCGGGCGTAGGCGACGAAATCCGGATTGCCCAGGTCCATGCCGAAACTCGGGTAGCGCTCGTGCGCCTGCTTCCACTTGATCATGCCGTAGGCGTCGTCGCGCAATACCAGCACGACCAGGTCCAGGCCCAGGCGCACCGCGGTTTCCAGCTCCTGCGAATTCATCATGAAGCCGCCGTCGCCGCACACCGCGACGACCTTGCGGTCCGGGCAGACGATGCGCGCGGCGATCGCCGAGGGCAGGCCGGCGCCCATCGTCGCCAGCGCGTTGTCGAGCAGCAGCGTGTTCGGCTCGCGGCAGCGGTAATTGCGCGCGAACCACAGCTTGTACAGGCCGTTGTCGAGGCAGACCACGTCGCGCGGCGACAGCGCCGCGCGCACGTCGGCGACCAGACGCTGCGGCGCGAGCGGAAAGCGATCGTCGTCGGCGCGGTCGCGCAGTTGTTCCAGCAGCGCGGCGCGCACGCGGTCGAAGAAGGCGAAGTCCCAGTGCGCCTGCGGCTGCAGGGCTTCCTGCAAACGCCAGACCGAATGGGCGATGTCGCCGACGACTTCGATCTGCGGGAAATACACCGCATCGACCTCGGCGCTGGCGTAGTTGACGTGGATCACCGTGCGCCGGCCTTCGCGCATGAAGAACGGCGGTTTCTCGATCACATCGTGGCCGATGTTGACGATGCAGTCGGCCGAATCGATGGCGCGATGGACGAAGTCGTGATCGGACAAGGCCGCATTGCCCAGCCACAGCGGGCCTTGCTCGTCGAGCACGCCCTTGCCCATCTGGGTGGTGAAGTAGGGGATGCCGAGCTTGGCGACGAATTCGTCCAGGGTCTTGGAGGTGGTCTTGCGGTTGGCGCCGGCGCCGATCATCAGCAGGGGATGGCGGGCGTTGGCGATGGCCTCGGCAGCGCGTTCGATGGCCTTGTCCTCGGCCACCGGCCGGCGCGAGAACGAGGCCGGAATCAGCCGCGCCTGAGTCGGATCGGCGGCGATGTCCTGCGGCAGTTCCAGATGCACGGCGCCGGGACGTTCTTCCTCGGCGCGGCGGAAGGCTTCGCGCACCCGCGCCGGGATGCTGTCGGCGGCGACGATCTGGCGCGTGTATTTGGTCAGCGGCCGCATCGTGTCGACCACATCGACGATCTGGAAATGGCCCTGCTTGCTGGTCTTGATCGGCTTCTGCCCGGTGATCATCAGCATCGGCATCGCGCCGAGTTGGGCGTAGGCCGCGGCGGTGACCAGATTGGTCGCGCCCGGTCCCAGCGTGGACAGGCAGACGCCGGCCTTGCCGGTCAGCCGGCCGTAGGTCGCGGCCATGAAACCGGCGGCCTGTTCGTGGCGGGTGAGCACCAGCTTGATCGTGGAGGTGCGCATCGATTCGAGCAGGTCGAGGTTTTCCTCGCCGGGAATGCCGAAGACGTATTGCACGCCTTCGGCTTCGAGCGCGGCGACGAACAGGTCGGACGCCTTGGTCATGCGGAACTCCGGGAGCGGGCAGGGCCCGAGTCCGTCGATGCTCGCGCAAACGATGTTAGCGGTGGGCGATGGCGATGGAACGGTGCGGGCTATGCATGACCGGGTCGCCAGGATCGGAAAGGTCGGATGGCCTGTGAATCAGGCATCGCACAAGCATCGAAAGCTTTTGTGGGAGGGGCTTCAGCCCCGATGCTTTGCGCTCCGATCGCCGCTGCAGATGGTTTCCGAGATTCAAAGAGATCGGATCGAAGAGCATCGGGGCTGAAGCCCCTCCCACAAAAGGCTTCGATGCATTCGTCAGGACTCGTTGTCCTCGACCCGCACTTTCAACTGGCCGTCGTGTACCCGTGCGGTCAAGCGATCGCCGGGCGCGGCGTCGAGCACGCTGCGCACGACGCGGCCGTCGCCGCGCTGCAGGATCGAATAGCCGCGTGCGACCGTCGCCAGCGGGCTGATCGCCTCCAGCGAACGCGCCAGGCCGCGCAGGCGCAGGGCGTCGCCGCGCAGGCGCCGCGCGATGGCGGCCTGCGGGCGCAGGGCGAGGGCGCCCAGGCGCTCGCGCAGGCGGGCGATGCGGCGCTGCGGATGATGCGCGCGCAGCACCGCGTCGGCGTGGCGAAGGCGCGCGCCGTCGCGTTCCAGGCGCAGGCGCCAGGCTTGTTCGAGCCGGCGCAGCGCGTCCTGCTGGCGCGTGCGCAGCGCGGCCAGCCGCGCCTGCGGCCGCAGCGCGTTGAGGCGCAGGCCGGCGCGGTCGGCGCGCTGCATGGCCTGGCGCAGGCGCTGGCTGTGCAGGTTGTGCAGGCGCGCTTCGAGCACGCGCAGGCGATGCAGCAGATCCTCGCGTTGCGGCACCAGCAATTCGGCCGCCACCGACGGCGTCGGCGCGCGCACGTCGGCGGCGAAGTCGGCCAGGGTGAAGTCGGTTTCGTGCCCGATCGCCGACACCACCGGCACAGCGGAGGCGGCGATCGCCCGCGCCAGGCGTTCGTCGTTGAACGCCCACAGGTCTTCCAGCGAACCGCCGCCGCGCGCCAGTACGATCACGTCGTAACGCTGCGCGGCCTGCGCGCGCATCAGCATCGCGGTGATGCGCTCGGCCGCGCCGTCGCCCTGCACCGGCACCGGCAGCACCTCGGCCTGCGCCAACGGGAAGCGCCGCGCCAGCACGCTCAGCACATCGCGCACCGCCGCGCCGCTGGGCGAGGTGATGATGGCGATGCGCGCGGGGAACCGCGGCAGTTCGCGCTTGCGCTCGCCGTCGAACAGGCCTTCGGCCGCGAGCCGCGCCTTGAGCTCCTCGAACGCACGCCGCAGCGCGCCTTCGCCGGCCTCTTCCATGTGGTCCAGCACCAACTGGTAGTCGCCGCGCGCTTCGTACAGGGTCAGGCGTCCGCGCGCGAGCACGCGCAGTCCCTCGCGCGGGACGAACTTCAGCCAGCTGCTCTTGGGCTTGAACATCGCGCAGCGGACCTGGGCGCGGGCGTCCTTCAAGGTCATGTACAGATGCCCGGACGACGGCCGCGACAGATTGCCCAGCTCGCCCTCGACCCAGATCAGCGGGAAGGTGTCCTCCAGCAGATTGCGCGCCAGGGTGTTGAGCTGGCTGGGAGTGAGGACTTCGTCGGGCTGGCTGGGGGGCATGGGGTACTGATCGACCTGGGGCGGGTTTGGCGAGGCGACGCGGCGCTTTTGTTCGTCATTCCCGCGAAAGCGGGAATCCAGCGACTTTCGTGCGGGTGACGTCAAAGTCGCTGGATTCCCGCTTTCGCGGGAATGACGGCTGGGATGCGGGTATTCGATGCCCGCTGTCCGATATCCGGTGCCGCGGAGACGATGGTATCGCGTGCGGCCGTCCGGGGTCGTTGCGGCGGTCCCAACCACCGCCAACAACGGCAAACCCCCGACACCACAGCGTTTCCCCGCGCTTCACCCCCGCGACACGAAAGCTGCGCGCCCCGGCGTTACAATAGCCGCATGAATTCAGATGCCGTCTTGCCCTGTGCCCATTCCGGTTTCGGCCCTCTGCCGCGACGCCTGACCCGCGCGGTCACGGTCGGCGGCGTTCAGGTCGGCGGCGGCGCGCCGGTGGTGGTGCAGTCGATGACCAACACCGACACCGCCGATGTCGCTTCCACCACCAAGCAGGTCGCCGAGCTGTGGCGCGCCGGTTCGGAACTGGTGCGGATCACGGTGAACACCGTCGAGGCCGCCGCGGCGGTGCCGCGCATCGTCGATAAGCTGGCGATGATGGGTATCGAGGTGCCGATCATCGGCGACTTCCACTACAACGGCCATCAGCTGCTCACCGCCGAGCCGGCCTGCGCGCAGGCCCTGGGCAAGTACCGCATCAACCCCGGCAACGTCGGCTTCGGCAAGAAGAAAGACAGCCAGTTCGCCACCCTGATCGAGTTCGCGATCAAGTACGGCAAGCCGGTGCGCATCGGCGCCAACTGGGGTTCGCTGGATCAGGCCCTGGCCACCCAGCTGATGGACGAGAATGCCGCCCGCGCCGAACCCTGGGACGCCGGCCGGGTGCTGCGCGAGGCGCTGATCCGCTCGGCGCTGGACTCGGCCGCGCGCGCGATCGAGCTGGGCCTGCCGGCCGACCGCATCGTGCTCAGCGCCAAGGTCAGCGGCGTGCAGGAACTGATCGCGGTCTATCGCGAACTGGCCCGCCGCGGCGAGTACGCGCTGCACCTGGGCCTGACCGAGGCCGGCATCGGCAGCAAGGGCATCGTCGCCTCCAGCGCCGCGCTGGGCGTGCTGCTGCAGGAAGGCATCGGCGACACCATCCGCATTTCGCTCACGCCCGAGCCGGGCCAGTCGCGCAACAACGAAGTCATCGTCGCGCAGGAACTGCTGCAGACCATGGGCCTGCGCGCGTTCACGCCGATGGTCACCGCCTGCCCGGGGTGCGGCCGCACCACCAGCACCTTCTTCCAGGAACTGGCGCAGACCGTGCAGGAGCATGTGCGCGCGAAGATGCCGGAGTGGAAGATCACCCATCCGGGCGCGGAGAACCTCACCCTCGCGGTGATGGGCTGCATCGTCAACGGCCCGGGCGAATCGCGTCACGCCAACATCGGCATTTCGCTGCCGGGCACGGGCGAGACGCCGTCGGCGCCGGTGTTCGAGGACGGCGAGAAGACCGTGACCTTGCGCGGGGAAAACATCGCGCAGGAATTCGTCGCGCTGATCGACACCTACGTCGAACGCAATTATGGCGCCCGCCTCGCAGGCGCCTGACTCCCGCGCGGCCGCGCAGCCTCCGGCGGCGGCCAACGAAGACCGGGCCGCGCTGCGCCGCGGCCGAGGCGACAGCGCGGTCGAACAAGAGGCGCGCTTCGGCCTGGCGCTGCTGCGCCGCCACGGCTGGCGCCTGCTGCTGGTGTTCGCCGGCCTGTTGCTGCCGCTGTGGGGTTTCGCCGAACTGGCGGATGAAATCCACGAGCGCGAAGCCATCGTCTTCGACGAACCATTGCTGCAGTACGCCCACAGCCTGGCGCGCGACGGCTTCGACCGTTTGTTCGTGATCGTCTCGCAACTGGGCTATCTGTACGGCGTGGTGCCGTTCGATGTGCTGCTGGTCGTGGTACTGACCTTGCGTCGGCGTTTTCGCGAAGCCAGCTTCGCCGCGATCGCCCTGGCCGGTTCGGCCCTGCTCAATATCGCCGCGAAGCAATTCTTCGCGCGCGAGCGGCCGTCGCTGTGGGATTCGATCGCGCCCGAACACAACTACAGTTTCCCCAGCGGCCACGCCATGGGCTCGATGACCTTGCTGGTCACCCTGGCGCTGTTGAGCTGGCCGACGCGCTGGCGCTGGCCGGTGCTGGCGGTGATGGTGCCGTTCGTGGCGCTGGTGGGCTTCTCGCGTCTGTACCTGGGGGTGCATTACCCCTCAGACATCCTGGCCGGGTGGGCGGTGGCTACGGCGTGGGTGGTGGCGATTTATCTGATCGTTTATCGCGGCGGGCTGCTCAGGCCCTGGCTGCATCGCCCAGGCGCTTGAGTCCCGGCTGACGGCCCGGACTCGCTTTTACCCAACTGCCTCACAAAAAAAGTACCGCCAATGAGGTGGGGTGTCCTGTTCCTGCACGCGTTGTGAGTGTAGGGGACGCCTTGACGGCATTAAAAACGTTGATCTCAGCCGATTCGGCTTATTCCCAGCTGATCTGTGTCGCTGCTTGGTTCGCCAGGCGGTGGGTTCGGTTTTTTTCGTGCAACAGCATTGGGGACCAGTGGAAATGTCGAAGGTATTCAAGAAGACGTCGATCGCCCTGGCGATCGCCGCGGCGGCAGCAATTGCCGGGGCAACGGTGGGATTGCCCGGTACAGGTTCCGAACACGACGCGCCCGTGGGAGGCGCACCGACGCCCAGCGGCCAGAACGGCGCTGCTGTCGCTCAGTACGAGCGCTACATCGTGGTCTATCGCGAAGCGCCGTTGAGCACCTACAAAGGCGAAGTGGCGGGACTGCCCGCGCCCCGGCGCCTGCAGGGCGCGGCCCGCGCTCAGGGCGCGATGGTCAGCGCAGGTTCCGGTCGTATCGACGTGCACAGCGCTGCCGCGATGCAGTACGTGCAGCATCTCGACGAGGTGCAGGCGCGTCACGAACGCAAGATCGATGGCCTGATCGGCCGTCGCATGAAAGTCCAGCATCGCATGCGTCATGCGCTCAACGCCGTGGTGACTGAGCTGACCGCCGCGGAAGCCGCGCGCATCTCGCGCTTGCCCGAAGTGCAGCTGGTCCAGCCCGATCGTGTGCACGAACTGTTGACCGACGTCGGCCCGACCTTGATCGGCGCCCCGGCGCTGTGGAACGCGACGCCCATGCATTTTCGCGGCGAAGGCGTCGTCGTCGGTATTCTCGACACCGGCATCAATTTCGGCAGCCCCGCATTCGCGGCGGTGGACGACAGCGGCTACCAGCACATCAATCCGCTCGGTGCCGGCACTTATCTGGGAACTTGCGCGCCCGGTGGCGTCGATGAAGGCCGATGCAATGACAAGTTGATCGGCGGCTACGATTTCGTCTGCGGCGAACCCGGCAACCGCTGCAACGTCGCCGGCGTGCGCGAAGAGCCCGGTTTCGGCGATACCAACGGCCACGGCAGCCACACCGCGTCCACAGCCGCCGGCAATGCCTGGAACGCGCAGTACAAAGGCCGCGAAATCCGTATTTCCGGCGTCGCGCCGCACGCCAATATCGTCGCTTACGACGTGTGCTTCACCACCATCGCCACCAACCAGGGCAGTTGTCCGGATTCGTCGTCGGCGCGCGCGGTCGATCAGGCGATCGCCGACGGCGTCGTCGATGTCATCAACTTCTCCATCGGCGGCGGCGCCAGTCCCTGGGGCGACGCGGTCTCGCTGTCGTTCCTCAACGCCACCGACGCCGGCATCTACGTCGCCGCGGCGGCCGGTAACGACGGTCCCGGCGCGTTCACCATGAGCCATAACGAACCGTGGGTCGGCACGACCGCGGCGGCCCAGCACGGCCGCGGCGCTTTTGCCCTGCTGATGCAAGTCACCGGCCCCGGCGCGGTACCGCCGGCGTTGCAGGCGCTGCAACTGACCGAAGGCAATGGCGGTACCGCGTTCGCGGCCGCGTTGCCCAACACCACGCCGCTGCGCGTGAGCGCGGGTATCGACAGCGTCGACGATGGCTGCGCAGCTTTCCCGGCCGGCGCCTTCCAAGGTGCGATCGCGGTGATCCGCCGCGGCACCTGCAGTTTCACCATCAAGGTCAGCAATGCATCGGCGGCCGGCGCGATCGGCGTGCTCATCGCTAACAACGTCGCCGCCGCGATCTCGCCGACGGTGCCGGGCACCACGATTCCGACCTTCGGCGTGCCCGTCGCCGACGGCAACGCGGTGCGCGATTTCGCCGCCAGCAGCGGCAATACCGCCACCGCCGGCATCGGCTATCCGCCGACGCCCTTGCCGAACACGCCCGATGTGCTGGCCGGTTTCAGTTCGCGCGGACCGGCCGGAAACTACGACCTGGTCAAACCCGATGTCACCGCGCCCGGCGTCAATATCCTGGCGGTGAAATCCGGTACCACCATCAGCGGCAACGAGAATCTGGTCGATTTGGACAGCGGCACCTCGATGGCCTCGCCGCATCACGCAGGCGCGGCCGCGTTGATCCATCAGGCCCGCCCGAGCTGGACCGTGGCCGAGATCAAGTCCGCGTTGATGATGACCGCCAAGCAGGAAGTGTTCAAAGAAGACTCGATCACCGCCGCCGATGCACACGCGATGGGCGCCGGCCGGATCCAGATCGATCAGGCGATCAAGGCCGGTTTGTTGCTCAACGAGACCAAGGCCAACTTCCTGGCCGCCGATCCCGCCAACGGCGGCGATATCTCCACGCTTAACCTGCCGAGCATGGGCAAGTTCAATTGCGTCAGCTCGTGCTCGTTCACTCGCACCTTCCGCAACACGCTGACCACGCGCCAGAGCTGGACCGCCAAGGTGCAAGGACTGACCGCCCTTGTGACGCCTTCCTTGATCACGCTCAATCCGGGCGAGAGCAAAGCGGTCAAGGTGACCGTCAGCAGCGGTTCGCTGGCGCAGACGGGCGCTTTCAGCTTCGGCAAGCTTGTGCTGGCGCCCTCCGGCGGCGATGTTGCCCAGCCGGTGCTGCGTCTGCCGATCGCGGTGGCGGTGCAGCCTGCCAAGCTCGCCTTGGAGCCGGCGCAGGTCGCGCTGACCCTGCCCGCGGGCGGTAGCGGCGCGGTGAATTTCCGTTCGCGCAACCTTGGCGGCGTTTCGCTGGATTACCAGATCGACAACAACGGTTCCGGCGGCCGCACCCTGGTCACGCAGAGCATCAATCCGGCCAGGAACGGCTTCTATGCCGCTCGCTTTACCGATCCTGCGACGCGTGGACGCGCTTCGCTGGCGGCCGATGATTTCACTCTGGGCGATCCGACCGGCATCGCCAGCATCGTCGCCAACGGCTTCGTGCTCGGCGGCGGCAGTCTGACCAACGCAGCGAACCTGGACTGGTCGATCTTCCGCGACGTCAACGGCAATCCCGAAGGCAATCCGGAAACCACGCCGCAACTGGCGGTATGGCGCTACACGGCGGCGCCGAACTCGGCCGGCGTGTCGATCAATGGCGGCACGATCAGGCTCAATCTGGCCACGGCAGGTCAGAACGCGAATCTGGCCGCAGGCCGCTACTGGCTGGTGGTGTCCGCGCGTTCGCCGTCGGCGACCGCCTGGGCCTGGTTCGGGTCATTGGAAGGCGACAACGTACTGCGCACGATTTCGGTCGCCGCCAACGGCACCGGCAACTGGGCCGCAGCCGCGGGTCAGGCCGGCATGTCGTATTCGCTGGATGCCTCCAACACGTGCGGCGCGACCTGGATCGGTGCGCCCAACCGCGCCTTCGGCCGCATCGCCGGCGGCGGCGCGGTGGACAGTCAGGTCCAGATCAACACCGCGGGTCTGGCTGCGGGCAACTACGTGGGCTACATCTGCGTCGCCAGCAACGACGCGTCGAGGCCGAAAGCGGCTTTGCGCGTCGCCTTGACCGTCACGCCCGCGCCGTAACAGCGCACGCCGGCTGATTCGCGCAGCGGCCGGGCCCGAGGGCCCGGCCGCTGCGGACGGTCGCATCAAGCCGATGCCCGCACGCGGGACGACTTTCGACATTTCATGGTCCCGCGTCCACGCGCGGACCGATGCCTGATTCACGGATTAGGGGACAGACTTTGAATACTTTGCACAAGACTCTCATCGCTGCGGCGTTGACCCTGGCGACTTCCTCGGTTTGGGCCGGCGAAGCCTGCGTACTGGACGATGGCGCCGGCAATACCGGCACCGAGGGCGCTACCGCTACCGGCGCCAATGCGGTGGCTTGCGGGACCGGCGCGACGGCGTCGGGCGATTCCAGTTCGGCCATCGGTGTGGGCAGCATCGCCAGCGGCACCGGCGCCAGCGCGATCGGCAGCGGCAGCACCGCGTCGGGCGAACAAAGCTCGGCGATCGGCGCGGGCGCGACTGCCAGCGCGGATTTCAGTTCGGCTTACGGCATGGGCAGCACCGCGAGCGGCGCGGGCGCGTTGGTGGTCGGCGTCGGCGGTACCGCGTCGGGCGATCAGAGTGCGGCGTTCGGTACCGGCGCCAACGCTACCGGCGCCAACAGCAACGCAATCGGCGACGGCAGCACGGCGAGCGCCGACTTCGCGACCGCCGTCGGCTCCAGCAGCACCGCCAGCGGCCAGTTCAGTCTGGCCGGCGGCGCCGGCAGCAGCGCGAGCGGCGTCAACTCGGTGGCTCTGGGCGCGCAGAGCTCGACTACGGCGGACAATGCGGTGGCACTGGGGTCGAACTCCGTCGCCGACCGCGCCAACACCGTCTCCTTCGGCGCCGTCGGCAACGAGCGGCAATTGGTCAACGTCGCCGCCGCGACCCAGGACACCGATGCGGTGAATCTCTCGCAGCTCAACACGCTGAGCGGCGCGCTCGGCGGCGGCGCGAGCTTCGGCGGTGGCGTATTCACACCGCCGACCTACGTGATCCAGGGTTCGAGCTTCAACGACGTGGGCTCGGCATTCGGCGCGGTGGATGGCCGCTTGACCGATCTGTACGGCCGCATCGCCGCGATTCCAGCCGGCCCGCAAGGCCCGGTCGGTCCGCAAGGTCCGCAGGGACCGCAAGGCGCGGCCGGCACCGGCGGTTCGGCGTTGTCGGCGAACTACACCGACGCATCGAAGACCCAGCTGGCGTTGGAAGGCGCCGGCGGCACGCGCGTGTCCAACGTCGCCAACGGCACCGCCGCGACCGACGCGGCGAACGTGGGCCAGGTCCAGGCCGGCGATGCGCAGACGCTGCGCAGCGCCAACACCTATACCGATTCGCGCGTCGCGCAGATGCTGGCCGCGCCGACCGAAGCGGTGAACCGCTTGCGCGACGACATGAACTGGCGCTTCGCCAAGCAGGACGAGCGCATCGACAAGATGGGCGCGATGACCGCGGCGATGGTGCAGATGTCGGCCAGCGCATCGGGCCTGCGCACGCAGAACCGCGTCGCGGTCGGCGCCGGTTTCCAGGGCGGCGAGCAGGCGCTGTCGATCGGTTATCAGCGCGCGATCAGCGATCGCGCGACGGTGACCGTGGGCGGCGCGTTCAGCGATTCGGAAAGCTCGGTCGGCGTCGGCGCGGGTTTTGGTTGGTAACGACGCGGGCGGTGCACGCGGTGTCGCGAACAAAGGAGCGCTTCGGCGCTCCTTTGTTTTTCTGCGTCGCGCGCTTCAAGACCAGCGAACTTCGCGCAATTCATAAACATGACGTTTCAATGCCGAAACATGCGCGATAGGCATCAGTAACCAAAGTCAAAATGTGCGCATGATCACGCCGTAACTTTCCTGCCTCGCGCAGTGTGCGCGCAGGGCGGGAAGGTTCGGCCCGGTGCGTGCGGATGCGCCGGGCGTTACGGGAAGGACGGACGGCCGGGACCGCGATCGCGGTCAGGCGCACGGACGATGCTGACCGACGCCGATTCCTTCTTCCCAAAACTGGACCGCGACGTGCCTGGAAGGGGGGCAGGCGTGGGGCGGTGTCTTCGCGCAATTCGTGGAGGACCTCTCGATGCCCAACGTAGTCAATCGATTGACGATCGCCGTCAGCCTGGTAGGGCTGGCCGCGCTCGCAGGAGCCGCCGTTCGCGGCCTGAGCAACGACAGTCCGGCCGATGCCGGAACCATCGGCGGCGCGCCGCCGCCGCAACGCGCCGACAGTTCGCTGGAAACACAGACCAGCCGCTACATCGTGTTGTTCAAGGAAGCGCCGCTTAGCACTTATCACGGCGAGGTCGCCGGATTGCCGGCGCCGCAGCGCCTGGCCGGCGCGCAGAACGCCAACAGCGCCGCGGCCGCCAAGAGCGCGGGCGGCGGCGCAGGCGGCCGCGTCGATGTGCGCAGCGCGCAGGCGCGCAGCTACGTGCAGCATCTGGACCAGGTGCAGCGCGATCACGAAAGCGGCATCCGCGCCTTGATCGGCCGTCCGCTCAATATCGAGCGGCGCATGCATCACGCGGTCAACGGCGTGATCACCCGCATGAGCCAGAACGAAGCCGCGCGCATCGCCAAACTGCCCGGCGTGGAACTGGTCGAGGAGTACCGCGAGTATCCGCTCGCCACCGACGTGGGCCCGCAACTGATCGGCGCGCCGGCGTTGTGGAATTCCACCCCGGCGAATTTCCGCGGCGAAGGCGTGATCGTCGGCGTGCTCGACACCGGCATCAACTTCGGCAGCCCGGCCTTCGCCGCCATCGACGACAGCGGCTATCACCACATCAACCCGAACGGCAGCGGCAATTACCTGGGCACCTGCGCGCCCGGCGGCGTCGATGAGGGACGCTGCAACGACAAGCTGATCGGCGGCTACGACTTCGTCTGCGGCCCGCCCGGCAACACCTGCGGCGTTCCCGGACTGCGCGAAGAGCCCGGTTTCGGCGACACCAACGGCCACGGCAGCCACACCGCCTCGACCGCGGCCGGCAATGCCTGGACCGCGAACTTCAAGGGCCGCGACGTGCGCATCTCCGGCGTCGCGCCGCACGCCAACGTGATCGCCTACGACGTCTGCTACACCATCGCCGCGACCAATCAGGGCCAATGCCCCAACACCTCGGCGGTGGCGGCTGTGGATCAGGCGATCGCCGACGGCGTGGACGTGATCAATTACTCGATCGGCGGCGGCGCTTCGCCGTGGGGCGAGTCGGTTTCGCTCGCCTTCCTCAACGCCTCCGACGCCGGCATCTACATCGCCGCCGCGGCCGGCAACAGCGGCCCGGGCGCCAGCACCATGGGCCACCAGGAGCCGTGGACCTCGACCACCGCGGCGTCCCAGCACGGCCGCGGCACCTTCGCCTATCTGCTGCAGGTCACCGGCCCCGGCGCGGTGCCGCCGGCCTTGCAGGCGGTGCAGCTCACCGAAGGCGTGTCGGGTACGCCGTTCGCCGCCTCGCTGCCGCCGACCACGCCGCTGCGCGTGAGCGCCGGCATCGACACCGCCGCCGACGGCTGCGCCGCGTTCCCGGCCAATGCGTTCCAGAACGCGATCGCGGTGATCCGCCGCGGCACCTGCAACTTCACCGACAAGGTCAACAACGCCAGGAACGCCGGCGCCATCGGCGTGGTGATCGCCAACAACCAGGCCGTGGTGGTATCGCCCAGCGTGCCCGGCACGACGATCCCGACCTTCATGGCCGCGCAGACCGACGCCGACGCCATCCGCGATTTCTCCGCGGGCAACGCCAACACCTCCACCGCCGGCATCGGCTTCCCGCCGACGCCGATTCCGAACACGCCCGACGTGCTGGCCGCCTTCAGTTCGCGCGGACCCACCAACGGCCTGGATCTGATCAAGCCCGATGTGACCGCGCCCGGCGTCAACGTGCTCGCGGTGCTGTCCGGCACCACGGTCAGCGGCTCGGAGAATCTGGTCGGCTTGCTCAGCGGCACTTCAATGGCCTCGCCGCATCAGGCCGGCGCTGCCGCGTTGCTGCGTCAGGCGCGTCCGAGCTGGACCTCGGCGGAGATCAAGTCGGCGTTGATGATGACCGCCACGCCGAAGGTCTTCAAAGAAGACGAGGTCACTCCGGCCGACGCCTTCGCGATGGGCTCCGGCCGCATCCAGGTCGATCAGGCGGTGCACGCGGGGCTGGTGCTCAACGAGACGACGGCGAACTTCCTCGCCGCCGATCCGTCCACCGGCGGCGACGTGTCCGCGTTGAATCTGGCCAGCCTGGACAAGCGCGAGTGCGTCAACAGCTGCACCTTCGAGCGGACCTTCCGTCATGCCGGCAACGGCCTGCAGTTGTATCTGGTGCAGGTCAAGGGCGTGCAGGGCATCGCGTTCCCGCCGCTGTTGCTGTCCGGACCGGGCCAGACCAGCAAGCTCAAGGTGATCGTGCTGAGCAGCTCGTATGCGAAGGACGGCGCGTGGCACTTCGGTCAGGTCGAACTCAAGCCGCTGATCGGTCGCGACTCGCCGCAGCTGCACCTGCCGATCGCGATCGCGGTGCCGCCGCCGCAGATCGTGCTCACGCCCGAGCAGGTGGCCCTGAGCCTGCCGGCCGGCAGCCGCGGTTTCGCCGATTTCAGCATCGGCAATCGCAGCGCATCGGCGCTGGAGTTCCAGATCGACAACACCGGCACCGCCTCGCGCACGGTCACGCACTCCACGGCCGAAGGCGTCAACAGCGGTTTCCGCAGCACGCTCTACACCGATCCGGCCACGGTCGGCTTGCCGGCGCAGTTCTCGGCGGACGATTTCGTCCTCACCGACAGCACGCGTCTGGCCAAGCTGTTCTCGGAAGGGTTCGTGTCCAGCGGTTCGTCGCTGGCGAGCACCGCCACCAGCCTGAGCTGGAGCGTGTACAGCGATAACGCCGGCAACCCGAGCAGCAATCCGCTGGCCGGCGCGGCGGTGTGGAGCTATACCGCGGCGCCGAACGCGGCCGGGGTGAAGATCGACGGGGCCAACATCACTCTGGATCTTGCCGCGGCCGGTCAGAACGTGCAATTGCCGCCGGGCCGTTACTGGCTGGTGGTGCACGCGCGCACCAGCTTCGCCAACCGTTGGGTGTGGTTCGCCTCCAACGCCGGCGACAGCCAGTTCCGCACCATCGCGCCGAACGCGAGCGGGGCGGGCAGCTGGATCGCCGGCGCCGGTTTCGCCGGGCTGGCCTTCGACATCCAGGGCGAAAGCGCCTGCGGTGCGCCGTGGATCGGCGCGCCGACGCGCGCGTTCGGCGTGGTGCCGGCACAGGGCAGTGTGGCCAACCGGGTGCGCATCGACACCCGCGGCCTCGCCGAGGGCGCGCACATCGGTTATGTGTGCGTGGCCAGCGACGATCCGGTGCGGCCGAAGGTCGCGCTGCGGGTAGCGCTGACGGTGACGCCGCGCTGATCGCGAGGTCTTGCTCGTTCGACCACAAGCCGGGCCCGTTCGCGGGCCCGGCTTTTTATTGTTCGCGTGTCACGGCTGCGTACTCACCACTCGCGCCATTGTTCGGTGATGTCTTCCTCGCCCTGCACCGCGCCGGCCTGCGCGGCGGCGCCCAGGATCAGTTCGCACAGGCCTTCGCGCTGGTCGGTTTCGATCAGGTTGTAGCCGCAGCGGGCGTTGAGAGCGTTGAGCGCGAGCACGGCCTGCTTGATCGCCGCCCGTCCGGCGACGCGATCGCCCTGGGCCGCGACGATGACGTCGAGGAAACGGTCGATGATGCGCTCGCACTCGTCGATCTCGCCGTCGCTGTAACCCGCATCGGCGCCGTCCTGAGCGAGGTCTTCCCTGTAGCTGCGCATGCCGTCGAGGATCTCGCTTTTCAGCTCGAGGTAATCGTTCGTTTCCACCTGCATCGGGTTCCTCGGTTCGGCCAGGGTGCGTGCTGCGCACGCGGTGTGCGCGGGCCGCCGCCGCACGGCGGCGCGGCCTCGCGGGTTCGAGTGTATCGGCGCGACATTGCAGACGATGGAAGCCGCGCGGGCACCCGGTCGCGGTCTCGGCGTGACCGGCATCGATGCTCGGACAGGGCGCGGCGTTAGCGCATTGACGCGGCGCGCCGGGCGTGATCCGGATGGGGCGGGCGGGGCTTTTCGGGGGCAAATCCCCCGCGCGGGGTGGGGCGGGCTTCGCAGTAGCCTCGTGCGCTGCCCCCTCCTCAAAGGGGGCTTTCTCGGGGCTACGGGCGGCGGTTGGTTACCGGTAGATCCGCTCGCGCTCGGCCTGCAGGCGCTGGCGCAGGTACTCGTTGCGGGTCAGGCCGCTGGGAATGCTCTGCATCGCCATGACCTCGGCGACCACGATCTGTTCGCGCTGCTTGTAGCTTTGAAAGCGCGGATCGTGCTGCTGCCGATCGGCCCACTGCTGCTCGCGGCGCTGCGCGTCGGCGCGATAGCGTTGCGCCAGTTGCTGCACCATCGCCTTTTGCCGCGCCGGATCGGCCACCGTGGCCTGGATCAGGCCGATCCGCAGCATCAGGCTTTCGCCGGCCGACAGTTCGCGCGCCTGTTCGTAGCCGTCGATCTGGCGTTGCAGCGTCTGCGCGCGGCGTTCGCGTTCGACCGGGCCCAGCGAGGAGGCGTCGCGGAAAAAATCGCGGGCCTCGTTGTGGAAGCGCTGGCGTTGTTGATAGCTGCGCGCTTGCGGCGTGGCGAGCAAACTTTGCAGCGGCGTGCCGCGGCTGGCGTTGGCGATCGCGGTGACCGCGGCCGGCGCTGGCGTTGTGTCGGCGCGGGCCGGATACATCGGCAGCCAGCCCAGACTGACCGCCGTGGCGAACGCCACGACGGTCAGGGCCAGGCCCAGCATGACGGGATTGCGTTTCATGCCGTCATCGCCTCGTCAGGCCAACAGCTGATCGACCAGCCAGTACAGCAGGTTGAACGGCTTGGCCTTGTCGGCCGCATCGCTGGCTTCGCTGGCGTCGAGCACCTTGCCGTTGCCGTCCAGGACGCTGTCGATGAAGTTCTTCAACTCCAGGTTCTGCGCCTGCACGTCGCCGTTCTTGAAATCGACGATGGTCGTGCAGTGGCTTTCGTTCAAGGCGCGGTACTGCGGGAAATAGCCGCCGAAGTTGTCCAGGCCGTTCAAGCGCGCGGCCAGCCGCTGGGTGTCGGCGCCCCACTTGGCGTGGATCAACGCTTCCTTGGCCGCTTGCGTCGGCGCCTGCTGGATATCGTCGTGGAAACGCTCATACGAATACGACGAATAGTTCAGGTCCTGCCAGAAATGCGTCTGGCCCAGGCGGTCGTTGCGGTGCTTGTTGGCCAGCGCGGGATAGATCGAGCCCAGTTCGTTGAGATCGATCTGCGGCAGACCCGCGGCGAGGAAGGCGAGCGGGCCGTTCGGCGCGTCCAGGCCCCACACTTCGCGGATCTTGCTCATCAGCGGCTGCGAGGGATATTCGGCCGGATTGCCGTTGCTCGGGGTGGGGAAGATCGGGCCGGAATCGTCGATCAGGTAGGCGCTGGTGGGGGCCAGATCGCTGCGCACCGAGTCGTAGGAGATCAGGCTGCCGGCGCCGCCGGCGCTGCAGCCGGTGCTGAGCATCTGGCCCGGACGCGGCAGGTTGTCCTTGAGCCAGGCGGTGATCGCGCGCGTGTTGCGCAGGCCGTTGTGGTGCCACACCAGCGGCGGTTTCTGCCCGGTGGGATCGTCGTACACCGCGACTTTGTCGCCGCTGTAGATGTCGCCGGTGCAGTAGGGCACGTAGACCATGTTCCAGCCCTGGGTCTTGACCGCATCGAACGGGCTGACGCGGGTCACGAACGGGCTGACCAGGCTCGCACCCGGATTGAGCAGCTTCATGTAGTCGTCGGGCACGCCGTTGGGATTGCGCGCGCCGCGCACGCCGGTGGCGCCGGTGCAGCTGGCGTAGTCCCAGCACGCGCCGCCGCCTTCCATGTAGATGATGGTGTTGGTGGTGTCGGGGACGCGATTGACGAAGACCTTGTACGGCGAACCGTTGCCGCAGATCGCGCCGGTTTCCGCCGGCAGTTGCACGGTCTGCCATTGGTAGTACGCGGCCGGATCGAATCCGTCGGCGCGTGCGGTATCGCGGCTCAGCAGCGGGTATTGGCCGGTGCGCTGCGCGGGTTGGACCTTGTTGTTCGCCTGGGGCGGCGAAATCAGGTTGCGGATCGTTTCGAAGAAACCGTAATCGCCTTGCTCGGCCTGCGAGGGCAGGCTGGACAGGGCGACGGCGCCGCCCAGAAGGACGACGGCCACGTGACGGCTCAGTGCCATGATGTCTCTCTCCTTTGATCGTCATGAAGGGAGGAGGCAAACGCGCTCCGGCGCGTGCTAGGGCATGCGCGCGACCGGGTTCCCCTCCGTACTGCTGCGTCTGGATAGCCGCGGGGGCGTGAAGGGTCAATCGCGATACGGCGTGTTTCGTCGTGTGGGGGCAGATTGACCGCGAATGCGGCTGCCAGTGACCGCTATTGCCCCGTTGCGCGTCACGGAAACCGCTGTCGCGCGAGGCGGGTTCTTGCGCTGCAGCATGTGACTGACATCGACGAATGCGCGGACGTGTCGTGGGTCAAGCCGGTTGCGTGATGTGGCGTCGTGGTAGCTGTTGCTGCTGCTATTGCCGTTGCTGTTGCGCCCTTTGAAAAAGGGGGGCAGGGGGGATTCGCTCTTGCTCGCCCATCACCGCAAAAAGCAAATCCCCCGCGCGATGAAAGCGAGTTCAAACATCGAGCCAACGCAGCGCGCCGCCCCCTTTTTCAAAGGGGGCGAATTGACGCGCTTGTTCGAGATCGCTGCTGTTGCTGTTCCCCCCCCCTTTGAAAAAGGGGGGGCTGGGGGGGATTCGCTCTTGCTTGCCCATCACCCTAAAGAGCAAATCCCCCGAGCGATGAGTAAGTTCAAACATCGAACCAACGCAGCGCGCCGCCCCCTTTTTCAAAGGGGGCGAATTGACGCGTTTATTCGATGAAGCCGACGCGAACCGGCCGCCCCGTCACTCCCCCGGTACCGCCCCCGCCGTCGCCGCGACCGAAGCCCGCCGCCGCGCCAGCACCGCTTCGCGATGGGCGATGTAGGCGTTGGAGCCCAGGATGATCGCCGCGCCGACGACGGTGTACGCGTCCAGCGATTCGCCGAACCACAACCAGCCCGCGGTCGCGACCAGCGGCAGCTGGGTGAAGCTGATCGGCGTCAGCGCCGAGACTTCGCCGAGCTTGAGCGCATGCGTCCACAACACCTGCCCGCCGGTGCCGAACACGCCCGCGGCGACGATCCACACCCAGGTGATGCCGTGCGGCCACTGCCACACGAACAAGGCCGGCAACAACGACATCGGCACCCAGAACGCATAGGTGTACAAGACGATGGTGTTGGCCGAATCGATCCGCGACAGTTGCTTGATCTGGATCGAAATCACCCCGCCCAGCACCGCCGCCAGCAACGCCGCCAGACTGTCGATGGAAAACTCCGCCGAACCCGGCCGCACGATCACCAGCACGCCGATGAAGCCGGCCGCCACCGCCAGCCAGCGTCGCGCGCGCACTTGTTCGTGCAGGAACAGCACCACGGCGATGGTGACGAAGATCGGCGTGGAATAGGTCAGCGAGATCGCCTGCGCCAAGGGCAGGTGGCCGATCGCCCAGAACCCGGCCAGCATCGAGCAGATGCCGATCAGGCAACGCACGAAATACTTCGGCAACTGCTTGGTGCGCAGCTCGGCGCGCTGCGCGCCCAGCAGCAGCGGCAACACCGCGAGCAGGCCGAACAGGTTGCGGAAGAACGCCACCTCGAAGGTATGCAGCGACTGCGAGGCCAGCCGGATCGCGATGGCCATGCCGCCGAAACACAAGGTGCTGGCCAGCATCAGGCCGGCGGCGCGCATCGGATGGACGGGCGCGGCGGCGCTCACCAGCGGGCGCCGACGATGCGCGGCTCCGGTTCGATGGCGACCTGAAAGCGCGCCTGCACCGATTCGGCGATGCGGCGGGCGAGGTCGAGCAGTTGCTGACCGCTCGCGCCGCCGTGATTGACCAGCACCAGCGCGTGCGCCGGCGACACGCCGGCATCGCCGTCGCGATGGCCTTTCCAGCCGCAGGCGTCGATCAGCCACGCCGCCGAAAGCTTGCGCGTGCCGGCATCGGCGCCGCGGAACACCGGCATCGCCGGATGCCGCGCCAGCAAGGCCTCGGCTTGCGCAGCGGGCAGGATGGGATTCTTGAAGAAGCTGCCGGCATTGCCCAGCACGGCCGGGTCGGGCAGCTTGCGGCGGCGGATCGCGATCACCGCGTCGGCCACGTTCTGCGGCGTCGGCGCGTCCACGCCCATCGCCGCCAGTTCCTCGCCGAGGCCGGCGTAGTCGAGCTTCAGCGCGGGCCGCAGCGGCAGGGCGAATTCGACCGAGCTGATCAGATAACGGTCGGGCGATTGCTTGAAGCGGCTGTCGCGATAGCCGAAGCCGCAGGCGGCGTTATCGAATCGATGCCATTGCCCGCTGGCCGGTTCGAAGGCTTCCACGGCTTGGACGAAATCGCGCACTTCCACGCCGTAGGCGCCGATGTTCTGGATCGGCGAAGCGCCGACGGTGCCGGGAATCAGCGCCAGGTTTTCCAGGCCGGCGTAGCCCAGCGCCAGCGATTGCAGGACGAAGCCGTGCCATTGCACGCCGGCATCGGCGCGCACGATCGCGTGTTCGTCTTCGTGGCGCAGCACCTGCACGCTACGGCCGCTGAGTTCCAGCACCGCGCCGTCGGGATCGCCGGCGAACAGCAGGTTGCTGCCGCCGCCGAGCACCAGGGCCAGCCCGTCGCGCAGCGGCGCGGATTGCAGTGCCTGCGGCAAGGCGGCGGGATCGTCGATCGAGACCAGCCACGGCGCGCGCGCGGCGACGCCGAAGGTGTTGCGCTGTCGCAGCGGGGCATCGCGCACGATGCGAAGGTTCGAAGTCATGCGCGTGATTCTGAGCGGGACGGGTGGCGAGGGATGGCGGCGGGCTCAGATCGTCGGCGGCACATGGCCACGGCTGGGCGCTTCCTTGCGACGGCGGATGGCTTCGACGCATTCGTTGACCAAGGCCGGCCCGCGATACACCAGACCCGAATAGCACTGCACCAGGCTCGCGCCGGCGGCCATCTTGGTGACCGCGTCGGCGCCGGTGAGGATGCCGCCCACGCCGATCATCGGGATGCTCTCGGGCAGGCGCGTGCGCATCTTGCGCAGCACCGTGGTGGACTGGCTCATCAGCGGCCCGCCGGACAGGCCGCCGGTTTCGTTCGCGAATGGGCTGCCTTCCACGCCTTCGCGGGCGATGGTGGTGTTGGTGGCGATCACGCCGTCGACCTGCAACTCGCCCAGCACGCGGCCAGCGGCTTCGATGTCGTCGTCGGACAGGTCGGGCGCGATCTTGACCAGCATCGGCACCCGCTTGCCCTCGCGCGCGGCGAACTTTTCCTGGGCCTCGCGCAGGGTGCCGATCAGGCGCCGCAGCGATTGCTCTTCCTGCAGTTCGCGCAGGCCCGCGGTGTTGGGCGAGGAGATGTTGACGGTGATGTAGTCGGCCAGCGGATACACGCGCTCCAGACAGTGCAGGTAGTCGTTCTCCGCGCTGTCGTTGGGCGTGTCCTTGTTCTTGCCGATGTTGATGCCGAGCAGGCCGCCGCGGCGGCGCGCCTTGGACACGTTGCGCACCAGCGCATCGACGCCGTCGTTGTTGAAGCCCAGGCGGTTGATCACCGCCTGCTGCTCGGGCAGGCGGAACATGCGCGGCTTGGGGTTGCCGGCCTGCGGCTTGGGCGTGACGGTGCCGATTTCGATGAAGCCGAAACCCAGCGCCAGCAGCGCATCGATATGGGCGCCGTTCTTGTCCAGGCCGGCGGCCAGGCCGACCGGGTTGGGGAAGCTCAGGCCGAGGACTTTGGTCGGCAGCGGCTTGGGCACTCGCGCCATCAGCGGGTTGAGGCCGCTGCGATAAGCCGTCTCCAGCGCCGTCAGGCCAAGTCCGTGGGCTCGTTCGGCATCCAGTCCGAAGAGGAAGGGGCGGGCAAGGCTATACACGAGGTCGGGGGGGCGCTCGGGTCGAGGAAACCCGATTATCGCCCAAGCCGGTGCCCGCGGGCGAGCATGGCGATCGTCCACTGGCGCGATTTGGGATGCGTGGTACGGGCCGGTTCGTTGCTCGGCCCTTGTTTACTGCTGCGTTGTGGCCTGGATCAGCGTCGAGGCGGCATCGGCGGGCGGGCGGCTCGCGGAACCGTGCCGCGGTGCGCGCGAACGCCGGCGCACCGCGGCGCCGGGCTCAGATGTCCATGACCGGGCAATCCAGCGTGCTCACGCACGCGGCGAAACGCACCTGGCAGCCGCTGGCCTGGTTCGGCGACTCGGCGTTGAGCAGGCAGCTTTCGTATTCCAAACGGCATTGCGCGCACTGCGCATCGTCGCTGGCCAGGGCGCTGAGCGAAGCGCCGAAGCCGAAGACGGCCAGGGCCACGGCGGCGAGTCGGGAGTTGCGGGTCCATGCCTTCATGTGTGCGTCCTTGAGTGAGGTGGGTGGTTCCGGCCGCCGCGTTC
Source organism: Lysobacter gummosus (assembly GCF_001442805.1). NCBI lineage: Bacteria > Pseudomonadati > Pseudomonadota > Gammaproteobacteria > Lysobacterales > Lysobacteraceae > Lysobacter > Lysobacter gummosus. The sequence goes on from NZ_CP011131.1 coordinate 1,965,361, forward strand.
CGGTGCGCCGGAACGCGTCACCCTGGGCGAGCGCGCGGACGCAGACAAGCTGCGATGCAGCAGATGGATTGGCCGGCGGCCGCAGCGCTCAACGCGTGCCGGCGAAGGCCAGCACCGCGGCGATGCCGCCGAAGAACAGGATCGCCACGATCACGGTCAGCACCGCGATGATGACCGAGCTCCAGCCCAGGATCAGGCCGCCGAGGGCCAGTCCGTCGCCGTCGTAGCGCTGCGGCTCGCGGCGGATCTGGCCGCGGGCGAGGTGGCCGGTGATGATCGCGGCGATGCTGCCGAGGAAGGGCAGCAGGGTCCAGCCGAGAATGCCTGCGATCAGGCTGAGCACGGCCAGGGTATTGGTCTGGCGGACAGGCATTTGCATCGGATTCGTTCCTTCGTTATTTGAACACCGTCACAGCATACGATGCGCGCCGGCGGCGGGCACGTCCTGAAAGTCTTGCACCTGTGTGGTCGTCCCGCGCTCGCCGCGCGGCGCAAGAACAAAACCCGCGCACTGAGCGTGCGCGGGTCGGCTTGCCTCTGTCCTCGCGTGCGATGCTTCAATCCGGCGGCAGGCTCGGGTCGCACCTGTTGTCGATCTGGCATTGGAACAGCTGATCCATGCAACTGGGCTGCGCGTCCGGGGTGTTGTCCCTGCACTGGTAATAGCCTTCCAGACAATATCTGCAGTCGGGAATGCCCGCGGTGGCGGTCAGCGCGGCGGCGAAGCCGAAGACGCCGAACGCGATCGCGGTGAGGCGGATGCTACGGTTCCGTGTATTCACAAGGCTTCCTCATGTGTCGCCAGTCCATCTGGCGAATTCACGCTAGGCACGGAGGATGGGGGCGGTCAAGCGATGGCGTCGAAGTCTGCGACCATCGGCTCATGGCGGCTTCGGCACTCGCCTGGGACTGAGGCGGGACGCGGCTATTCAGCCATTTTCGACAGGTTTCGTGAGCAGGGCTGCTTTTGTGGGAGGGGCTTCAGCCCCGATGCTTCTCTTTCCGATCGCCAAAATTCACCGGTTCGGAAAGAAAAGCATCGGGGCTGAAGCCCCTCCTACAAAAGCGCCGGAACTCAGCGCGTAACCGTGGCTTTCCCGTCCGCGATCGCCTGTCGGTAATCATGGACATCGCGATTTTCGCAGGCGGATTCGCGCAGGAACGCGGGCGCTTGGATCGGCTGCATCTGTCCGGAGCGCAAGGCGTTCTTGTTCTCACGGATGAATCGCAAGTGCTTGTCCGTCTCCAATTGCTGGATCCGGTAGCGAGTCAGATCGACCCGGCGCGCATCGGCAAAACCGAGCAAGCCGAGTACCGAGTTATTGGACTCGCAACGCCGATCCATTCTGTAGCCGGCCGACAAAGCCATGCCGCCGAACACGAGCGCATTGCCGAGCAGAAACCACATCTGAACTGTCAGCGGATCGCGCACCCCTGGCCCGCCCAGCCACGACGACAGCCCGACTATCGCGGCCATGCCGGGCGCGCACAGGCAGAACAGCCACAACGCCAGCCGCCGCTCCGCCTTCGCGTCCGCGGCGCTGCCGCGTGCATGGTGTATCCACAGCCAGCCTTGCTGCGGGTCGAGAATGGCATGCGCGAACAAGGCCCGGCCCTTGCGCGAAACCGCGGCTTTCACCCGATGGCCGGGCTTGAGTCTGCCGGCGCCGGCGAATACGCCGCACACCGCCTGGCCATCGATCAGGCCAGCGAAGTACTGCGTGTCTTCGGCGAAAACCAGCGCGTGCTCGATGTCGCGCGCCGCGTGCGCGATCGCGGCGGCGGCGGCGGTGTCGTCGGGAAGGTGTTGCGCGATCCGGGCCAGCAGCCGCTGCGGTTCGTCTTCGACGCACAACGCATCCAGCACGCCTTCGAGCAGAAACGGCGCGCTCGGGATATCTGTAGGGCTATCGGCGGTCATAGCGCTCGCCGGATGCCGATGAGGGACCGGCGGCATGCGTCCATTGCCGCCAGGGCGAACCCTGGCGGCAATGGCGCTGGCGGCGGAGCGAAGCAGCGCATCGTCCGCCGCCTCGTGTTACAGATCGAACTTGATTCCCTGCGCCAGCGGCAGCGCATCGGAGTAGTTGATCGTATTGGTCTGGCGGCGCATGTAGGCGCGCCATGCGTCGGAACCCGACTCGCGGCCGCCGCCGGTTTCCTTCTCGCCGCCGAACGCGCCGCCGATCTCGGCGCCGGAGGTGCCGATGTTGACGTTGGCGATGCCGCAATCGGAGCCCGCGGCCGACAGGAACGCTTCGGCGGCCTTGAGGTTGGCGGTGAAGATCGACGACGACAGGCCCTGCGGCACGTCGTTCTGCAGCGCGATGGCTTCATCGAGCGTCTTGAACTTCATCACGTACAGGATCGGCGCGAAGGTTTCGGTCTGCACCACTTCGGCGTCGTTGGTCAGGCCGGTGATGATGGTCGGCAGGACGAAGTTGCCCTTGCGCTCGATCGCCGCGCCGCCGGTTTCGACCTTGCCGCCGCTGGCCTTGGCCTTCTCGACCGCGTCCAGATAGGCCTGCACCGCATCGCGGCTGTTGAGCGGACCCATCAGGTTGGCCGGGTCGGTCGGGTCGCCGATCTTCTTCTCGACCTGCTTGAACGCGGCGACCAGCTTGGCCAGCACGTCGTCATGGATCGACTCGTGCACGAACAAACGGCGCGTGGTGGTGCAGCGCTGGCCGGCGGTGCCGACCGCGCCGAACGCGATCGCCGGGATCGCCAGCTTCAGATCGGCCGAGGCATCGACGATGATCGCGTTGTTGCCGCCCAGTTCCAGCAGCGAACGGCCCATGCGGCGGGCGACGCGCTCGCCGACGATGCGGCCGACCTTGGTCGAACCGGTGAAGCTCACCAGGCCGATGCGCTTGTCGTCGACGAAGTTCGACGCCAGCTCGGTGCCGGCATCGTTGAACAGGAAGAAGATGTCCGGGAAGCCGCCGGCGCGCAGCGCTTCGTTGCAGACCTTCATCGAGGCGATCGCCGACAGCGGGGTCTTGGGCGAGGGCTTCCAGATGGTGATGTCGCCGCAGATCGCCGCGATGAACGAGTTCCACGCCCACACCGCGACGGGGAAGTTGAACGCCGAGATCACGCCGACGATGCCGAGCGGATGCCACTGCTCGTACATGCGGTGGCCCGGACGCTCCGAATGCATGGTCAGGCCGTACAACTGGCGCGACAGACCGACGGCGAAATCGCCGATGTCGATCATCTCCTGCACTTCGCCGTCGCCCTCGGGCTTGGACTTGCCCATTTCCAGCGCGACCAGCGAACCCAGCGCGTCCTTGTGCTTGCGCAGCGCGTCGGCGCACAGGCGGATGGCTTCGCCGCGGCGCGGAGCCGGGGTGGTGCGCCACACTGCGAAGGCGGCCTGGGCGCGCTCGACGATGGTGTCGTAGTCGTTCTGCGAGGACGCCTGCACGCGCGCCAGCACTTCGCCGTCGGTGGGATTGACGGGTTCCAGCACGCCGGCGTCGGCGGTCTTGGACCATTCGCCGTGGCCGAGGTAGGTGCCGGACTCATTGTCTTTGAGTCCCAGGGCGGCGAGAACGGGGTGGGTCATACCGAAAGCTCCATGTGGTGGCACGCCGGGGGGCGTGGCGAAACGGAAAGGCGGGCGCCGCGGAGGACGCGACGGCAACGCGCGGGACGCGCGCTGCGCATGGATGGCGACCCCGACACGATTCGAACGTGTGACCTTCCCCTTAGGAGGGGGATGCTCTATCCAGCTGAGCTACGGGGCCTGGCTTTAAAATCAATGGCTTAGGTCAGCCACTCCAAGTGGTTGTGCTATGCGTGTGCTAGAACCTGAGCTTATCCACAGCTCCCTTGGCCCCCTCTGGCGCCAAATGGGCATAGATCTCAGTGGTCTTGTAATCGGCATGGCCAGCCAACAATTGTACCCGCCGCAGTGGCACCCCGGCCATGACCAGGTGCGCGCAGAAGGTGTGGCGGCGCCGAAGCCTGCGGCGCTCAGTCAGAGTTGCTGTGGGGAGGGCTGGCCAGCGAGATCGTGAGCCTCGTGGCCGGGTGGGGCGGATTGACTGCACGCAAGGCGGAGACTGGCGTGCCTTGGGCCTACGGCTCCGCCGCGGCCGCGCAAGTACTGACATCGAGTTGGCGGTACCCGAAGCGCCGCGATGGCGCCGCACTCATCGGTTGGGGCATTGGGCATTCCGCCGCGACCAAGGCGTTCCGCGCGCGATGGTCGGCGCCGCCCACCACGTTCGGACAGGCCCGAGCGCAGTGGCGATCGCTAGCTCTCGAACTGCGGTCTGCGGCGCGGTCGTCCTGGCGGTCGCCGCCCAAGGTGACGAGGCCCTTTCGGATACCTTGGGGAATCGGCCGCGGTCTCGACTGGATCGTGCGGCCACCGGTTGAGCCGCCAAAGCCGCCTGAACCTGGAATCGTCGATGGCCGATTCGTCGGTCTGAACTTGGGGTGCTCAGTCTTCGCCGGCGATTCGCGGCGCATCCCGCTCAATCTTGGACTGGCCCTTTGCTGGGACGTCCGGCCGCAACGGAGAACCTACGTCGTGCTCAACACGGTGCAAGTGGTGCGGCTGCCTGATCGGCTGCCGATCGATGTCGATTCGGTCTCCATTTCCGGCGGCCGCGATGCGTGGTGCTGGGATCTGAGACTGTCCTTGTTGAGGGCCGAGCAGATCGCCGAGCTGACGCCGTCGGCGACCGGTCCAAGGCAGGTCGAGGTGACTCTCAACGGATACCGGTGGGTGTTCGCCATCGAATCATTCGACAAAGGCCAGTCGTTCGGACAGCTCAGCGTTTCAATGGCGGGGAGGTCGGTGTCGGCGTTGTTGGCCGAGCCGTATGCGCCGGCGCGCAGCGTCGAGGTGGATCAGGTCCGAACGATGGCGCAACTGGCGAACGCGGAGGTTCTGGGTTCGGCGTGCACAGTTGAATACGCAACGGTTGATTGGCTTGTCACCGCTGGCGCTTGGTACTTCGATTCGCTGACTCCGATGGCGGCACTCATTCGCTTGGCAGAGGGCGCCGGCGCCGTCGTGCAGTCGCACCCGAGCGATCCTCTGCTGCAGATCCGGCCGCGGTACCCGGTATCGCCCTGGGACCGGACCACTACCACGCCCGATGCGACCTTGCAGGACGACATCGTCCTGGGCGAACGCCTGCAGTTGCAGAGCAGGCCAATCTTCGACGCCGTGATAGTCGCCGGCGAGCAGGTCGGCGTAGCGGCCCGAGTTCGTAGAGAGGGCGAAGCGGGGCAGACGTATGCGCCGCAACAGGTGGACCAGCTGATCACTCACCTCGACGGTGCGCGGGAGCGCGGGCGCAACGTCTTGAGTGATCGGGGAGGGCAGGCGGTCGTGGAGGCAGACATACCTCTGTTCCACAGCCCCTTGGAGCTTGGCCAAACCGGCCTGGTGCTGCCGATGCAGTTGGTAAATCGGGTGACCGGCGCCGGCGCTTGGATCGGCTTGGCCACCGCGGTTCGAATCGAAGCGACGCGTTCCGAAAAGGCCATTGAGATCATTCAAACCGTAACGCTGGAGAGGCACTACACCGATGCCAGCTAACCTGTGGCGCGACTTCTTCGACCTACTTCCGGCCAATCCTCGACTGCTAGCCACCGTCACCTCTCACAACGAAGACGGCACGAGCTCCCTCACCTCGTTGGACGGTCAGTCGATGCGCGCTTGGGGGCGAATCGAAGGTGCGGTGCCACCTTACAACGTGTTCTTGCGCGACGGGAAAATCGAGGCGGCTGCGCCGAATCTAGCGATGTCGGAGCTAACAGTCTGATTTAGATTTGATTGAGGATTCGAGCGCGCACCCGGTTATCGCCAGATGCGCCTCACGAACGGATGCCATGTCAATTCAACCATCGGACTTGACGGGCATGTAGTCGGCCAGATGTGGGGGAAACGCCATGCATAACTCAGATGAATGGCCGGATTGAGCAAGGTCACGTTCTGGGGGAGTTTGTCCCCTGTTCAAACAGGTGGGTAGGCGTGTAACGTCCGAATTGCTGAGACAGTCTGCTCTCAGTATCTGAAAGCACCCACGATAAGGCCTGCAATGGATTGCCGCCGTCCCCGATTTCTCATCTTAGAGACCGCTCTTAGTCTAGCGGCGCGACTTCGTGCGTGTGCGACACAAGCCGACCTGTAATCCCGGGCACCTGACTGCCCCACAAGGAGATAGTGATGTCGAGACGAAATGGAGTTCCGCTAGCCGCTCACAACCGGCGTCCCCGCGCCGCCGCACTGGCGATTTCTCTAGGGGTTGCGCTCAGCGCGAGTGTCCAGGCCCAAGAAGCTGGAAAGCTTTGGATCAGCAATTCGATTCCGACTCAGCCTCAGCGCACTGAGTCGGGAATTCAACAAGAGATAAAGACCTTCCTCTCAAACTATCCTGGGGGAGCGGCATCAAAATTGCTTGTCACCGGTAACGTCGTCCTCGGCAGCAGAGCGCTTTATAACTACGATTTCGAGCCGCTTCCGCCGATTATTGAGCCCTGGCGATACAGCCAGTTCACCAGCGGTAATCCCCCCGAGGTTGGTTCAGTCGAAGCGCTCAAGGCTCAACTCATTCAGCGCTACAACCAGGAGAGCGCCGACGAAGGTTGTGCGGCGGTCACTACGATCCAAATCGCACCTGATTGGAGCGAAGAGATTTTCTGGGACGACGACAAGACCGCTACGATGGGGTACAGCGACTACACGGGTACGCGATCTGCCTGGACTGGCAGTCAATGCGACACCGTCAACCTCAGTGGCTCATTGAAGCGCGATCGCGACGTTACGTGTCCGAATGACGCCTTGCTGTCATGGCGCGAAGATCAGCAAGCCTGCGGCGGCCCGCCGTTCCAGATCACTTACGAAACCGCGCCGTTACCAAAAAACGAATGCCCGGTCGGCAATCCATGCGATCCCACCACCGGTGACAAGTCCGAACCAGCGCCCGATTTCGACCTGGGTTGGATCGCATTCGACCGACACTACCACTCGATGGCTTCGGCGGGGCGCAGCGGCTTCGGTGATGGCTGGACACATTCGCACAATATCCAACTCGCAGTCGGCACGGATCCCATGGACCCCAACCAAACCTTGCGGGTCGGGTTGGTCGAGTCCGATGGGTCGCAGATTTCGTTCACCGCCGTCAGTTCGGCATACGAGGCCGACGACGGTAGCGGCGACCGTGTTGTCGCCGATGGCACCGATTGGCTGCTGTATCGCTCGGATCGTGTTCTGCGATTCAACCCCAGCGGACGTCTAATAGAGCAACGGTTTGAAGACGGAAGTTCGTTGAGTTATTCGTATGACGCGTCACGGCGATTGGCTACGATCACCCATAGCAACGGCCGAAGCTTGGTATTCGAGTACAGCGCTGGTGGCGATAACGCACCGATCGTGGCTATTCGCTCGGCTGGTGTTGCTCTAGCCAGTTACACCTACACTGCCGGCGGTCAAGTCGAAACTGTCACTTATGCAGGTGGAGGTGTCCGCACTTACCATTACGAAGACTCTCGCTTTCCACGCTTTCTGACCGGCGTGACCAGAGAGGATGGGCAACGCTACAGCACGTTTGCGTACGACGATAAGGCTCGAGTTATATCAAGCACGCATGCCGGCGGCGTCGACTCAGTGACCTTGACCTACCCAGTTGCGGGCGGGTCGATCGTGACCGACGCGCTCGGTCGGGCCACCACCTATGGCGTGGGGGCGGCCGGGCCAAACGGCCTGCCGCGCAAGCCCAGCCAATTCACCGATGTTCGCGGAAGCATCACTCGCACCTATCTGGACGAAACCGTCGATTTCCGGCGCCGGTTGAGCACGGTAAAGGACCGACAGAGTGTGGAAACACAACACAGCTATGCCGAGGCCAACGATGTAATAACCGGCCAGCTCGCGCGCACGCATACCGTCAAAGAAGCTGCGGGACTCGCCGAAGAACGCATCAGCGACCGGCGCACCGACATTTCTAGTAATCGCCTCATCTTTAGCCGGATCGGCAATCGCGAGACCCGCATCGTCCGCAATGCACGATTGCAGCCGGCCACGGTTACCGTGCGCGACGCGGTCAGTAACGAGACCCGCGCGACGACGTACGCTTACTGCGAGGCAGCAGACGTTGCTGCCAGCAATAGCGTCTGCCCGATCCTCGGTCTGCCCAAGTCGGTGGACGGTCCACGCAGCGACGTCAACGACGTAGTCCGCTTCGAGTACTACGGCAGCGACGACAGCACCTGCGCCACTCAGCCCACGTTGTGCACCTACCGCAAGGGCGACCTGCGCAAGACCATCGACGCGCTCGGCCGTACCACGGAAGTGCTTGGTTACGACCCGCAAGGCCGTCCGCTGTCGGTGATCGATCCCAACGGCGTGGTCACCGACTACGAGTACCAGTCGCGCGGCTGGCTGACCGCCACCAAGGTCCGTGGCGCCGACAACGCAGTGGAAACCGACGATCGCATCACCCGTATCGAGTACGAACCCACCGGTCTGGTCAAGAAAGTGACGCTGCCCGGTAGTGTGTATACGCGTTACACCTACGATGCGGCTCAGCGGTTGACCGACGTCATCGATAACGCCGGCAATACGATCCACTACACCCTGGACTTGGCCGGCAACCGCAAGCAGGAAGACACCAAGTGAATCGCCCAGGGTTTCGTAGACATCTCGCAGCCATAAACTATGGCTTAAGTGGAGGTGGTTATGAGCGCGAAGCGATACACCGATGAGTTCAAGATCGAAGCGGTCCGTCAGATCGTGGAGTACGGGCGGCCGGTGGCCGAAGTAGCCGAGCGCCTGGGCGTGTCGGTGCACAGCCTGTACGGCTGGCGGCGTCAGCAAGGCAAAAGCGATGTGGTTCGTCGTGTGGAAAAAGATCAGAACGCGGACGTGCGACGCCTGAAGGCAGAACTTCGGCGCGTGACTGAAGAACGAGACATCCTAAAAAAAGCCGCCGCGTACTTTGCCAAGGGGTAAAGGTGAAGTACGCCTTCATGAAGCAGCACGCCGACGAGTTCGGCCTGGCCGCAATGTGCCGTGTCTTGGGCATAAACCGCAGCGGTTACTACGCTTGGCTTCACGCGCCGGCCAGTGCGCGTGCACGCGACGACCAACGTCTGTTGGGATTGATCAAGCACAGTTGGTTGGAAAGCGGCTCGATCTACGGCCATCGCAAGATCACCACGGACCTGCGCGAGTTGGGTGAAACGTGCAGCAAACACCGCGTTGCGCGTTTGATGAAGCAAGAAGGGCTGCGCGCCATGGTGGGCTACGGCCGGCGGCCGCGGCCGTTGAGCGGGCCGATCGGCGCCGTCGCCAACAACGTGCTGGCGCGTGAGTTCACAGCGCAAGAACCCAATCGGGCCTGGGTGACCGACATCACCTACATTCGCACCCACGAAGGCTTCTTGTACTTGGCCGTCGTGCTCGATCTGTTCTCCCGCAGGATCGTGGGCTGGGCCACGCGTCCAACGCAGCACTCCGATCTGGTGCTGCAGGCGCTGCTAGCGGCGGTGTGGCGACGCAAGCCCGCGCCTGGTTTGCTCTTGCACTCGGATCAAGGCAGTCAGTTCACGAGCGAAGACTGGCAGAGCTTTTTGAAGGCCCACGGCATCGTGTGCAGCATGAGCCGACGCGGTAACTGTCACGACAACGCCGCGATGGAAAGCTTCTTCCAGTTGCTCAAGCGCGAACGGGTTAAGCAACGGATCTACCATACCCATGACAAAGCACGAGGCGATGTGTTCGATTACATCGAGCTGTTCTACAACCCCAAACGACGGCACAGTTCCAACAATGGCCTGTCCCCGATAGAGTTTGAAAGGCGGTACGCACTAAACGGCTGACGACTGTCTACAAAAACCTGGGCGATTCACTTCTTACTTGCCACGTTGCCGTTCGCGCGTACGAATGCACAAGAGCGAAACCTCGCAGGTATGCATTAATGAACGGCCCCGGATGGCGCACCAGCGTAGAAGGCGTGGAGGTACATCTGCCTTCCGTCATTGCCAACGGGATGCTGGTGGATTTCTGGCGACGGTCCGAGGTCGGGGCTACTTTCGGACGATGGACGTACGTGAAAATCCTGGCGGACTGCAACGAGGGAACGCAGATCCCGTTCGCCACGATCGACGCTCACACAGGTTTTTTCGTCCACTGGGCGGATGCTGACGACCGCACCCTGGCCGCATGGCATGAGGACGCCAAGTCCAAGCGCATCATGCAGTCGATATGCAGTTTGTACGGGCGCGGGAAACCCGAAATTGGTTCGATCACTCGACTGCCGAATCCGCAGAAGTAGTTAGAGCGCTCCAGCAATCCTGTCGTGTGCTAGACGTGCTATCGACGAATCAAATCTTGCAATTTTGCCGCGCACAGAAGTCAGCAACTAATTGATCTATATAGCTGAAGCCGCCATCGAATGCCCTTAGGAGGGGGATGCTCTATCCAGCTGAGCTACGGGGCCTGGCTTTAAAATCAATTGGTTACGTTGGCCGGACGCAGGGCCCGGAGCCGGCGCGCGAAGCGCGCCGACGACGCGATGCAGCGCAGGCAGGATCGACGCGACCGGCCGGGATTGTACTCGGCCGGGCCCGAAGGCCGCCATGCCGCGGCGGGCGGCGAGGGCGCGGTGTGCCATCCGGGAGGCGTCGCGGGGCCGTAACGCTTCGGTTACATGCGGCCCCGGCGCCGCGGCTATGCTCGGGCCGACGCGATCGGCCTGCCCGCGTCTGCGCCCATCGATCGATGGCGCCGCGCCGGCAGCCAGGGACTCGATCCGCCGGTCCGTCCGGACCCAGCAGCAATCAAGGAGCAGTGCATGCAATCGATCCGTTTCCGTCTTACCCCCACCGTGTTCAAGACCGCCGCCGTGGCCGCGCTGGCGCTGTGCGCCAACGCCGCGTACGCGCAAAGCGACGCGCAGGTCTACGAGTCGGCCATCGCCGAAGCCGCGCGCCTGTGCCCCGGCCATTCCAAGGAACGCACCACGCCGGGCATCCGCGCGGTCCCGGTCGGCGCGCTGCGCGTGCTGGCCCAGCGCAATTACACGATGTGCCCCGACCGACGCCTCGACGCCGCGACCCCGGCGGTGTGGTACGGCGCGGACGGCGTATTCGCCTGGAACCCGGAAACCAAGGGCGCGGCGAAGTTGATCGCGGGCAAGGTCGATGCGATGACGCGGAAAGAAGATTTCCCGCCTGAAACTCTGGTGTGGAAAGCCGACGGCAGCCAAGCCAAGGGCGTGACGGTGCCGATGTTCGAACGGCGGCCCAGGCCGGCCGGGTCGTACTGATCGCGGTTATCCGCGTTGGTTCGCGTTCGCCGCGGCCGCGGATCGGCGGCGGCGAACGCTTTGATTCGATAGTGCGCAGCGATGCGGCGCCCAGCGATTGGTTGAGTGCCCGCGGCTAGAAGCAGAGGCGTGAGCCGCGCTTACGACGCCAACCGGCGGCCGCGGCTCGCGCGGCCTTTGTTTCGATGAACAAAGGCCCGATCGCGGCCGCGAGTTTCCGCGCTCAGCCCGCATCGCCCCCCAGCGACGCCACCAGCTTGTCGACGATGGCGTTGTAGAGCCCGGCGGCGAATTCGGCATCGTTGCCGGTGTCGTCGGTCATGGCGTACTGGCCGCTGGCCAGCATTCCCGCAGCCAGATGCACTGCGACTTGTTCGGCTTTCTCGCGATTCATATCCATCTCCGTTGAAGTGTCTTGCGCGTCAGGCGCGCAGCGCCCCCGAGGGCGTGAGCGAAGGCTACTCCCGCCCGCCACGGTGCGCGGAGGCGAAAATGGAACTGATCGGATCAGCAACGTCCAGCCGGCAAAATCGGCAATGGCGAGTGTCGTTCGCGGAAAGAATGCGCGGCGCCTCAGTGCATCGCGAGTATGTCGCGCAAAGCGCGATAACCGGTTTCGTCCACGCTCAGCGCCCGCAGCTGGTTAGAGAAATACTGCCTCAGCACCAGCGAGTTCGGATGCGAGTCGAGAGGGTGGGTCTCGAAATCCTAACGTTGTGCACGTCCAACGACTTCAGCGTCATCCTTCCGCCCGTCATTCCCGCGCTCGCGGGAATGACGGCAGGTAAGGACGTCTGGGGCTGGTGGGTTCAATCAGAGCCTTCAACGTCATCTCGCTGGCTCGTCATTCCTGCTAAAGCGGAGCCCGCATTCGCAGGAGCGACAAGCAAAAACAGCCGGTCTCCAGGCCCGCCGACTCTTTTGCCGCGGCACGCCTCCACATCCCCGCGGCCGGTATCGCCCCCTCTTTGCGTTCAATCATCCAGATAGGCGCATTCAGGATGAGCTGGAACATCCGGGGTGTGAGTTGTCTCTCCGATGAAGTTCTTGCTTCCCGGGACGATGAACGAGGGCGCGGCTAGCTTGCCGTGTGGGGTGGTGTGCTGACGGCGCGCGGGGTGTGCGTCTGCGGCTTCGGGTCTTGCGGACGCGATCAGGCGATCCGCATTGGGGACAACATGAAGGGTTTGAATCACGTCGCGACGCATATCGGCGCATGGCTGGCTGCGCGCGCGCAGGCCGCTGCACGAACAGTGCGCGAAGGCGCGCGCCGCTACGGTTGGCTGCTGCTGTTGCCGGGTCTGGGCCTGGCCGGCGGCGCCCAGGCGCAGAGCTGCGGGGTCGGTGAAACACCGGCCGCGTTCGGTTTCACCGGCGGCGAACAGACCGCCACCGTGCCGGCCGGCGTGCATTCGCTGACGGTGTATCTCAGCGGCGCCCAAGGCCGCGCGGGTCGCAGCGGCACGGGCAGTGGCCCAAGTTCTCCCGGTGGCAACGGCGGATTGGGCGGGCGTGTGCGCGGCACCTTGGCTGTCACGCCGGGCATGGCCCTGTCGATATGGGTCGGTGGGCAAGGATCGCAGGCGGTCAATCCCGGTGGCCTGGGCGACAGCGTGGACGGCACCGGCAGCGGCGGCGGCGCCACCGATCTGCGCGTGGGCGGTAACGGCGTCGGCAATCGGGTCGGTATCGCCGGCGGCGGCGGCGGCGGCGGTAATGCCGGCTGGAGCACCGACGACGTTATCGCGGGCGGAGCCGGCGGCGTTGGCGGCGGCGGTGTGGGCGGTGCGGGCGCCAACGTGCCCGGAGGCCCCGGTCCGTTCGGCGGCGGCGGCGGTTCGGTCGGCACCGGCGGCGCCCCGGGCGCGGGCTGCCCGACCTATCCGGGCACCACGGGTAACGCGGTCACCGGCAAGGGCGGTGTGGCCTTCAATTTCAGCGGTTCCTTCACCGGTGCCGGTTTCGCCGGCGGTGGCGGCGGCGGCGCCACGATCGGCGCGGGCGGCGGCGGCGCCGGTGTCGGCACGACCAGTTGCCAGCAGAACTGGAACGGCGGCGGCGGCGGCGGTGCGGGCGGCAGTTCCGGCGCCACCGGCCTGAGCGCGGTCACCATCAACAACGGCGTACAAAGCGGCGACGGCGCGGCGCTGATCTGCTTCGCCCAGGCCCAGTTCTCGGTCGGCGGCGCGGCGGTGGGCCAGACCGGTCCGGTCACCCTGCAACTCACCGCGACCAATCCGGGCAGTTCGCAGCAAGTGGTGGTCGCGCAGGCGGCCTCGAATTTCGTGTTTCCGACGCGATTGCCGCAAGGCGCGAACTGGAACGTCAGCGTGCTCAGCGCGCCGGCCGGACAGTTGTGCACGGTCAATCCGTCCAGCGGTCTGGCGATCGCAAGCGATGTCACCAACCTCGCGCTCAGTTGCGTGACGGTGACCACGACGATTAACCCGTCCACCTTGGCCAATGGCGCGCTCGCGACCGCGTATTCGCAGACCCTCACCGCAAGCAGCGCGAACGGCGGCACTGCGCCGTATACCTTCGCGATCAGCGCCGGCGCGTTGCCGGCGGGCCTGAGCCTGTCGAGCGCGGGCGCGCTGTCGGGTACGCCGACCGCGGCGGGCTCGAACAACTTCACCGTGCAGGCCACATCGAGCAACGGCTTCAGCGGCACGCGCGCTTATACCTTGGCGATCGCGCAAGGCACCCAGGCCATCACCGCTTTCGCCGCCAATCCGGCCGCTCCGGTGTACGCGCCGGGCGGCAGTTTCACGGTCTCGGCCAGCGGCGGCGCATCGGGCAATCCGGTCGTGTTCGCCAGCACCACGCCGGCGGTGTGCACGGTCGCAGGCAACACGGTCAGCACGCTCGCGGCCGGCAACTGCGTACTCACCGCCGATCAGGCCGGCAACGCCAATTACAGCGCCGCGCCGCAGGTTCCACTGGCGGTGACCATCGGCCCGGGCGCGCAGGTCATCACCGGTTTCGCCGCCAATCCGGCCGCGCCGGTGTACGCACCGGGCGGCAGCTTCACGGTCTCGGCCAGCGGCGGCGCGTCGGGCAATCCGGTCGTGTTCGCCAGCACCACGCCGGCGGTGTGCACGGTCAGCGGGGTCACGGCCAGCATCCTCAGCGCGGGCACCTGTTCGCTGACCGCGAATCAGGCCGGCAATGCCAACTACGCCGCCGCGCCGCAAGCGACGCTGGCGGTGAACATCGGCCCGGCGACGCAGGCGATCAGCAACTTCGCCGCCAATCCGGCCGCGCCGGTGTATGCGCCGGGCGGCAGCTTCACGGTCTCGGCCACGCCCGGCCCGTCCACCAGCCCGGTGCTGTTCGCCAGCGCTTCGCCGGCGGTGTGCACGGTCGCCGGCAGCACGGTGTCGATGTTGAGCGCGGGCGCTTGCGCGCTTACCGCCGATCAGGCCGGCGACGGCAACTACAGCGCTTCGCCGCAAGCGACGCTGACGGTGACCATCGCCGCGGCGCCGCAGGCGATCACCGACTTCGCCGCCAATCCGGCGGCGCCGGTGTTCGCGCCGGGCGGTAGTTTCGCGCTCAGCGCCACGCCGGGCGCTTCGACCAGCCCGGTCGTGTTCGCCAGCACCACCGCGTCGGTGTGCACGGTCAGCGGCAGCACGGTGTCGATGTTGAGCGCGGGCATGTGTTCGCTCACCGCCGATCAGGCCGCCGACACCAACTACAGCGCCGCGCCGCAAGTGACGCTGGACGTGACTATCGGCGCGGCCGCGCAGGCGATCACCAACTTCAGCGCGAATCCCAGTACGCCGGTGTTCACGCCGGGCGGCAGCTTCACGGTGTCGGCCAGCGGCGGCGGTTCGGGCAATCCGGTGATCTTCGCCGGCGCCTCGCCGAGCGTGTGCACGGTCAGCGGCAACACGGTGACGACGCTGAGCGCGGGCACCTGTTCGCTCACCGCCGATCAGGCCGGCAACGCCAGCTACACCGCCGCGCCGCAGCTCGCGCTGCAAGTGATCATCGGCGGCGCGACGCCGAACCTGTCGTGGATCGGCGACATGGCCAAGACCGTGGGCGAGCCCGCCTTCGATCTGCCTGATCCGAGCAGCAACAGCAACGGCGCCTTCACCTTCACCAGCGCCAACACCGCGGTGGCGACGGTGAGCGGTCGCAAGGTCACCATCGTCGGCTCCGGCGTGGCGACGCTGATCGCGACCCAGGCGGCTACCGCCAACTATCTGCAGGCCACGATCAGCGCCACGCTGACCGTCGCCGACCGTCCCGATCCCACCCGCGATCCCAGCGTGGTCGGCGGTCTGCAGGCGCAGGTCGATGCCAGCGTGCGCTTCGCTTCGGCGCAGCAGTCCAACATCCACGATCGCCTGCGCCAGCAGCGCTACGCCAGCAGCAACAGTTCGAGTAACGGCCTGAATCTGAGCCTGAGCAACGCCAGCGGCGCCGGAATGTCGTTGACGGCGGGCCAACTCGCGCCGGTCTCGGCGATGCGTTTGCCGGAAGGCTGGGGCGTGTGGACGGCCGGCACCATCACCAACGGCCAACGCGAACGCAATGCCCGCAGCGACGGTTTCGACTTCCGCAGCGACGGCATTACGGTCGGCGCCGACTGGCGCATCGGCGATCGCTTCCTGCTCGGCGTCGCCGGCGGCTACGGCTGGAACGACACCGACCTGGACGATGCGCGTTCCAAGCTCGACGCCAGGCAGCGATCGTTGTCGCTGTACGGCCTGTGGCGCCCGGACGAGCATTGGTTCGTGGACGGCATCCTGGGTTGGGGCCAGCTGGACTTCGACATCCGCCGCTACAGCGCGACCGCCGGCACCACCGGCACCGCGCAGCGCGACGGCGACCAGGTGTTCGGCTCGATCACCGCCGGTTACGAACACAGCACCGGCGACGGCCTGAGCCTGACCGGTTACGGCCGCCTGGACAGCAGCCGCAGCAAGCTCGATGCGTATCGCGAACACGGCCTGGGCATCTACGACCTGAGCTACGGTTCGCAGACCGTCGAAAACAGCGGCGCCGCGCTCGGCGTGGAAGGCAGCTTCCCGATCGTGACCACCCGCGGCAACGTGTTCCGTCCGTACTGGATGCTGGAATACCGCGATTCGATCGACAACCGCAGCGATGTGAACTTGAACTACGTGATCCTGCCCGCGGCCAACGACTACATCCTGGGCATGCGCAGCTACGGCGACAACGCGCTGACCTACGGCGCCGGCATGGACATGGAGATCGCGCGCGGCTGGAAGCTGTCCGTGCTGGCGCGTCGCCAACACGGCAGCGGCCAGGACCCGAGCACCAGCTTCGGCCTGCTGCTGTCGTTCGCGCCGCGCTCCGAGTCGGGCACGATTCCGTTCAATGGCTATCAAAGCGGTTCGATGCCGCAAGACGGCGCGACGCCCGATCGCGGTAACGAGACCGGACACTAAGCCCGGTGCGTTCGGCCGGCGCCGCGGATCGCGGCGCCGGCTCGATGTTCGCCAAGTTCCGGCCCGTCCGGGTCGGAGTGCGCCGCGGGCTTGAGCCTGCCGATGCGAAGTGGCACGATCGCGCCGGTGAACAGCCGACCCGCCCCTGCGCAGCATCTGCGCGACCTTGCACGGCTGCGTCGCGTCCGCGACCGCATCGACCGCGAGTACGCGCAACCCCTGGACGTCGAGGCCCTGGCCCGCGGCGTGCACATGTCGGCCGGGCACCTGAGCCGCCAGTTCCGCCTGGCCTACGGCGAATCGCCTTACTCCTATCTGATGACCCGGCGCATCGAGCGCGCGATGGCCTTGCTGCGTTGCGGCGGCCTCAGCGTCACCGAAGTCTGCTTCGCGGTCGGCTGCGCCTCGCTGGGGACTTTCAGCACCCGCTTCACCGAACTGGTCGGCGTCCCGCCCAGCGTTTATCAGCGCGAGGCGGCGCAGGCGACGGCGGGCATGCCCTCGTGCGTGGCCAAGCAGGTCACGCGACCGATCAGGAATCGAGAAGCGCCGGTCGTGGAGCCGCAATTAGACTGAGCGCCCTCGAACTCACACGCATCGGACCGAACACATGGACATCCGCATCCACGCCAGCTTCCTCCCGCACACCGACGCCGACGCCGCGCTGACCTTCTATCGCGACATCCTCGGCTTCGAAGTCCGCAACGATGTCGCCTACGGCGGCATGCGCTGGATCACCGTCGGCCCCGCCGGCGCGCCCGGCACCCCGTCGATCGTGCTGTTTCCGCCCGCCGCCAGCCCCGGCGTCACCGAGGACGAGCAGCGCACCGTCGCCGAGATGATGGCCAAGGGCACCTATGCCGCGATCGTCCTGGCCACGGCCGATGTCGATGGCAGCTTCGACAAGATCCAGGCGCAGGGCGTCGAGGTCGTGCAGGAACCGACCGACCAGCCGTACGGGGTTCGCGATTGCGCGGTGCGCGATCCGTCGGGGAACCTGATCCGGTTGCAGCAGGTGCGCTGAGTATTTGTTTGCGATTTCGTGGACGGGGCTGCAGTTTTGTGGCCCTGTTCTTGCGAAAAGCGATCTTCGTTCCGCGGAAGGTTTTGTTAGCTCGTCATTCCCGCGAAGGCTGGAATCCAGTGCCTTTCGTGCGAGAGCGCTTGAAGTCGCTGGATTCCCGCGTTCGCGGGAATGACGGCTGGGAGAGGACGACGACATGAAAGGAAGCCGGCGTTCGCCGCAATAACGAAACCTCCAACCACCCACCTCCGCACCCGCACCGCGCCACCCACGGAGAACCGATGACCAAGTCCACGAGGAAGCCCCCGCAGCCGCCGGCAGCCAGCGCGGCCGACCGCCACGACCTGATCCGCGTGCAGGGCGCGCGCGTCAACAACCTCAAGGATGTCAGCGTCGAGTTGCCCAAGCGCCGGCTGACGGTGTTCACCGGCGTCTCCGGCTCCGGCAAGAGCTCGCTGGTGTTCGGCACCATCGCCGCGGAGTCGCAGCGGCTGATCAACGAAACCTACAGCGCCTTCGTGCAGGGCTTCATGCCGACGATGGCGCGGCCCGAGGTCGATGTGCTCGACGGCCTGACCACGGCGATCATCGTCGATCAGGAACGCATGGGCGGCGATCCGCGCTCCACCGTCGGCACCGCCACCGACGCCAACGCGATGCTGCGCATCGTCTTCAGCCGCCTGGGCAAGCCGCATATCGGCCCGCCGAGCGCGTTCGCCTTCAACGTCGCCACGGTCAAGGCCGCCGGCGCGATCACGGTCGAGCGTGGCGCCAGGACCAAGACCGTGCGCGAGACCTTCACCCGCACCGGCGGCATGTGCCAGCGCTGCGAAGGCCGCGGCGCGGTGTCGGACTTCGACCTGACCGCGTTCTACGACGACAGCAAATCGCTCAACGAAGGCGCGCTGACCATCCCCGGCTTCAGCATGGAAGGCTGGTACGGGCGCATCTACAACGGCTGCGGCTTCTTCGATCCGGACAAGCCGATCCGCAAATTCAACAAGAAAGAGCTGCACGACCTGCTCTACAAAGAGCCGACCAAGATCAAGGTCGACGGCATCAACCTCACCTACGCGGGCCTGATTCCGCAGGTGCAGAAATCGTTCCTGTCCAAGGACGTGGACGCGATGCAGCCGCACATCCGCGCCTTCGTCGAGCGCGCGGTCACCTTCAGCGTCTGCCCCGAATGCAAGGGCACCCGACTCAGTGAGGCGGCGCGCTCCTCGAAGATCAAGGGCGTCAACATCGCCGATGCCTGCTCGATGCAGATCAGCGATCTGGCGCAATGGGTGCGTGGTCTGAAAGAACCGTCGGTGGCGCCGCTGCTGGCCAAGCTGACGCATACGCTGGATTCGTTCGTTGAAATCGGCCTGGGCTATCTGTCGCTGGACCGCTCCGCCGGTACGTTGTCGGGCGGCGAGGCGCAGCGCACCAAGATGATCCGCCAGCTCGGCTCCTCGCTCACCGACGTCACCTATGTGTTCGACGAGCCGACCATCGGCCTGCATCCGCACGACATCCAGCGCATGAACGACCTGCTGCTGCGGCTGCGCGACAAGGGCAATACGGTGCTGGTGGTGGAGCACAAGCCGGAGATGATCGCGATCGCCGATCACGTCGTCGATCTCGGCCCCGGCGCCGGCAGCGGCGGCGGCACGGTTTGCTTCGAAGGCAGCGTTGAGGGCCTGCGCGCCAGCAAGACGCTCACCGGGCGCCATCTGGACGATCGCGCCAAGCTCAAGAAGAAACCGCGCGCGGCCAGCGGCGCGCTGAAGATCCGCGGCGCCAGCACGCACAACCTGCGCAAGGTCGATGTCGATATCCCGCTCGGCGTGCTGGTGGTCGTCACCGGCGTCGCCGGTTCGGGCAAGAGCTCGCTGGTGCACGGCTCGATTCCGGCCGGCGCCGGCGTGGTGTCGGTCGATCAGGGCGCGATCCGCGGCTCGCGCCGCAGCAATCCGGCGACCTACACCGATCTGCTGGAACCGATCCGCAAGGCCTTCGCCAAGGCCAACAACGTCAAGCCGGCCTTGTTCAGCGCCAACTCCGAAGGCGCCTGCCCGACCTGCAACGGCGCCGGCGTGATCTACACCGACCTGGCGATGGTGGCTGGCGTCGCCAGCGTCTGCGAGGACTGCGAAGGCAAGCGTTTCCAAGCCGAAGTGTTGAAGTACAAATTCGGCGGCAAGGACATCAGCCAGGTGCTGGCGATGTCGGTCGCGCAGGCGCGCGACTTCTTCGGCGCCGGCAAGTCGCATCTGCCGGCCGCGCACGCCATCCTCGACAGGCTCGCCGATGTCGGGCTGGGCTATCTGAGCCTGGGCCAGCCCCTGACCACGCTATCGGGCGGCGAGCGGCAGCGGCTCAAGCTCGCCACGCACATGGCGGAGAAGGGCGGGATCTATGTGCTCGACGAACCGACCGCGGGCTTGCATCTGGCCGATGTCGAGCAGCTGCTGGGGTTGCTGGATCGATTGGTCGATGCCGGCAAGTCGGTGATCGTGGTCGAGCATCATCAGGCGGTGATGGCGCATGCGGACTGGATCATCGATCTGGGCCCGGGCGCGGGACACGAGGGCGGGAAGGTGGTGTTCGAAGGTACGCCGGCGGACCTGGTCAAAGCGCGTTCTACGCTGACGGGGAAGCATTTGGCGGCTTACGTCGGCGGGTGAGGCTGAGCCAAAGCAAATCCCCCGGCGCAGTTGTATCTACCTGAAGCGAGCTACGCAGGCGCCAGCCCCCTTTTTCAAAGGGGGCAACGGTTCGTGTTCGGTATCGTCCTGGCCGCCGCCGTCGTTGCCGCTACCATCGTAGCTGCCGCTATTGCCGTCGCTGCCGTTGCTGTTCCCCCCTTTGAAAAAGGGGGGCAGGGGGGATTCGCTCTTACCACCAGATCGCCGCGCCGCCCCAAAAAGAAACGCCCCGCAATGCGGGGCGTTTCCATAAACCAGATCAGCGAAAGCGAAAACTCACTCCACCGCCAACCCTTCCACCTTCTGCCACCCACGCGGCAACAACCCGCCGCGCGTAGCGCGAGCCCCCAGATACGGCTCCAGCTCCTTGAACGACAGACTCATCGTCCGCGAACCCGACTTGATGCTCAGCGTCGTGCCCGGCGCGACCACCGCCACCGCGACCACGCGCTCGGTGCCGAGCTTGGCCTTGGGGATGTCGATGATCTTGTTGCCCTTGCCCTTATCGAGCTCGGGCAGCTCCGACACCGGGAAGGCGAGCAGATGGCCGACGTTGGTCACCGCGACCACTCGATCCTGTTCGACATCGCCGACCTGCGCCGGTTGCAACACCTTGGCGTTGGGCGTAAGCGACAGCATCGCCTTGCCGGCCTTGTTGCGGCCGGTGAGGTTCTCGAAGCGGGTGACGAAGCCATAGCCATGCGAACTGGCAAGCACGAAACGGTTGTCGTTGTCGCCAGCCGCCAACGCTTGAAATGAAGCCCCCGCGACCGGCGCGAACCGCCCCGTCAACGGCTCGCCATTGCCGCGAGCCGAAGGCAGGCTGTGGATCAACGCCGAATACGAGCGGCCGGTGGAATCCAGGAACGCGACCTGCTGCGTGCTGCGCCCGCGCGCGGAGCCCAGCACGCCGTCGCCGTCGCGATAGCTCAGCGTGGCCGCGTCGATGTCGTGGCCCTTGGCCGCGCGCACCCAGCCCTTTTCGCTGATGACCACGGTCATCGGTTCGCTGGCGACCAGTTCGGTTTCCGACAGCGCCTGCGCGGCGCTGCGCGAGACCAGCGGCGAACGGCGCGCGTCGCCGAATTTCTTCGCGTCCGCGATCAGCTCGTCCTTGATCAGCTTCTTGAGCTTGGCCTTGCTGCCGAGTAGGGCGATCAGTTGTTCGCGCTCTTTCTGCAGTTCGTCCTGCTCGCCGCGGATCTTCATTTCCTCCAGGCGCGCGAGCTGGCGCAGCCGGGTTTCCATGATGTAGTCGGTCTGTTCCTCGCTCAGGCCGAAGCGTTGCATCAGCACCGCGCGCGGTTCGTCCTCGGTGCGGATGATGCGGATCACTTCATCCAGGTTGAGGAACGCGACCAGCAAGCCTTCCAACAAATGCAGGCGGCGCTCGACCTTGTCCAGGCGGTGGGTCAGGCGGCGGGTGACGGTGTCGGTGCGGAAGGTCAGCCACTCGCTCAGCAGCGCCTTCAGGCCCTTGACCTGCGGGCGCCCGTCCAGGCCGATGATGTTGATGTTGACCCGGAAACTCTTCTCCATGTCCGTGGTGGCGAACAGATGGCCCATGAGCTGTTCGACATCGACGCGGTTGGAGCGCGGCACCAGCACGATGCGGGTCGGGTTGGCGTGATCGGACTCGTCGCGGATGTCTTCCAGCCACGGCAGCTTCTTGGCCCGCATCTGGGTGGCGATCTGCTCGATCACCTTGCCCGGCGAGGCCTGGTAGGGCAGCGCGGTGACGACGATGTTGGCGCCGTCTTTCTCGAAGATGGCGCGGGCGCGCACGCTGCCCAGGCCGGTTTCGTACATCTGCAGCAGGTCGGCGCGCGGGGTGATGATCTCGGCTGGGGTCGGGTAGTCCGGGCCGAGCACGTGCTCGCACAGGTCGCGGGTGGTCGCGTCCGGGTCGTCGAGCAGGCGCACGCAGGCGCTGACGATTTCGTTGAGGTTGTGCGGCGGCACGTCGGTGGCCATGCCGACCGCGATGCCGGTGGTGCCGTTGAGCAGCAGGTGCGGCAGGCGCGCCGGCATCCAGGTCGGCTCTTCCAGGGTGCCGTCGAAGTTGGGCGTCCAATCGACGGTGCCGTGGGCGAGTTCGCCCAGCAGCACTTCCGCGATCGGGGTCAGCTTGGACTCGGTGTAGCGCATCGCCGCGAACGATTTGGGATCGTCGCTGGAACCGAAGTTGCCCTGCCCCTCGACCAGCGGATAGCGGTACGAGAACGGCTGTGCCATCAGCACCATCGCTTCGTAACAGGCGCTGTCGCCGTGCGGGTGGTACTTACCGATCACGTCGCCGACGGTGCGCGCGGATTTCTTCGGCTTGGAGGCGGCGTTGAGGCCGAGCTCGCTCATCGCATAGATGATGCGGCGCTGCACCGGCTTGAGGCCGTCGCCGATGAAGGGCAGGGCGCGGTCCAGGACCACGTACATCGAGTAATCGAGGTAGGCGCGCTCGGCGTACTCGCGCAGGGGGATCTGTTCGAAGCCGTGGAACACCGGACGTACGGAATCAGTCATGGAACCTTGGGGCAGGGTGGGGCTGAGCCCGGGATTCTACCCGGGGACGGGTTTCACAGGGTGCGACTGGCGCGCGATGCAGGCGCAGCAAGGCTTTGGCGGTATCCTCGGCGGTCTGTAAACGCCAGAGCCCATGCCTGTGAGCCCAATGTGGATGCGTTCAATCGCCGTCGCGGCGCTGACCCTGGCCCTGGCCGCCGCCTGTTCGCAGGTGCCGGCGCAGGCGCGCAGCGGGTTGCCGGTGTACTCGTACAAGGTGGTGGCGACCTATCCGCACGATCCGCAGGCCTTCACCCAGGGGCTGATCTTCAGGGGCGGCTTCCTGTACGAGAGCACCGGGCTGAACGGCCGCTCGTCCGTGCGCAAGGTCGAGCTGGCCACCGGCCGGGTCGTGCACAAGGCCGACCTGCCAGCGGAGGTGTTCGGCGAGGGCATGGTCGATCGCGGCCAGCAGGTGGTGGTGCTGACCTGGACCAACGGCGTGGGCTTTGTGCTGAATCTGCCCGATTTCGACCCCGCCGGCACCTTCCGTTATCCGGGCGAGGGCTGGGGCCTGACCCGCTCGGCCGACACGTTGTATATGAGCGACGGCACCGCGCAGATCCGTTTGCTCGATCCGCAGACCTTCAAGGAACGTTCGCGCATCCAGGTCAGCGATGAAGGCCGCCCGGTCGCTCAGCTCAACGAACTGGAGTGGGTCAAGGGCGAGCTGTACGCCAACATCTGGCAGAGCGACCGCATCGCCCGCATCGATCCCAAGACCGGACACGTGCTGGGCTGGATCGATTTGAGCGGTCTGCTGGCCAAGCATGGCCGCTCCACCCGCGGCGCCGATGTGCTCAACGGCATCGCCTACGATCCGGCGCGCGACCGGTTGTTCGTGACCGGCAAGCTTTGGCCGGATTTGTTCGAGATCAAGCTGGTGGCGCCTGCTGCGCGTAAGGGCAAGCACTGAGGCGAGTTTGCGTGGGCCGTGTCATGGCCTGCGCAGTTGATGAGTCGCGATTGCCGTGCGAGTGCACGAGCGCGCTGAGGCTTGTCGAAAGCATCTGCTGTTTTTTGCTCGTCATTCCCGCGAACGCGGGAATCCAGCGACTTCAAGCGTTCTCGCACGAAAGGCACTGGATGTTCGGCTCCGCCGAAGTAAAGCGGAGCCCGAGTTCGCGGGAATGACGGTAGGAGACAGTGCGCGAGTCTGGTTGTTTCGACCAGGAACTCAGCGTCATCTTTTCAGGCCGTCCTTCGCGCCTTCGCGGGAATGACGAGAAAGGCGCAGGTCTTCGAAACTCGAAGCCGGAACTTTGAACAGGCGAAGAACGCGCATCCGCGCCTCTCCCTGCCGAAAGTAATGCCCGCGCACATGACATCGACTGACGAATTTGTCAGCCAAGCGACAGCGTCGCGTAGGCGGTGCGCGCCTACAGTCGCCGCATGGTCCGCGCCATCCCCTCGCGGATCATCGGCGGCGTTTTTCTCCAAGGGCGCCGCCACCTCTTTCCCCCACCTGCCATGGATGCCGGACATGCCGCCCCAAATCGCACACGCTGTGTCGCCGCGCGCCCGCAAGACCGTCTACTCCGCCCTGGGCCTTGTCGCGATCGTCGGCACGGGCCTGTCGCTGGGCGGATTCGGCAGCCGCGGAGCGCCGCCGCCCAAGGCGCCGCCGCCGGTGCCGGTCAATCTGACCCAGGTCGAACGCCGCGACGTGCCGCATTGGCAGGAAACCATCGGCACCGTGACCTCGCTGCAGAGCGCGGTGCTGCGCAGCCAGGTCGATGGCGTGCTGACCGACGTGCTGTTCCGCGAAGGCCAGACGGTCAAGCGCGGCCAGTTGCTGGCGCGCATCGACGATCGTGCCATCGCCGCCAGCCTCGACGGCGCGCAGGCGCAACTGGCGCGCGACGATGCGCAACTGCGCTCGGCGCAATCGGATCTCAACCGCTTCCGGCAATTGTCCGGCAGCCAGTTGATCGCCCGGCAGATGCTCGATCAGCAGAGCGCCTCGGTGCAGCAACTGCAGGCGACCACGCAGGCCAATCAGGCCGCCATCGACGGCGCGCGCGTGCAACTGTCGTACACCCGCATCGTCTCGCCGATCGACGGCCGCATCGGGCTGCGCAAGGTCGATCCGGGCAACGTCGTGCGCGCCAGCGATCCGGACGGGCTGGTAACGGTGCAGCAGGTCGATCCGATCTCGGTGGTATTCGCGCTGCCGCAGGATCAACTGCCGCGCCTGCGCAACGCCCAGGCCGGCGGCAAGGTCGAAGTGCAGGCGCTCGACCGCGACGCCGGCAGCGTGCTGGCCGACGGCGAATTGCGCGTGATCGACAACCAGATCGACGAGGCCACCGGCACCGTGCGAGTGCGCGCGGTGTTCGCCAATGCGCAGGACAAGTTGTGGCCCGGGCAATTGGTCAGCGTGCGCGTGCGCACCGGCCTGAGCGCGGGCGCGATCGTGGTCGCCTCCGAAGCGGTGCAGCGCGGCCTTGATCAGAACTTCGTCTATCGCCTGGAGGCGGGCGACAAGGTCGCGATGGTGCCGGTGCGGGTGGAGTATCAGAACGACAAGATCGCGGTGGTGCAAGGCCTGCGGGCCGACGATCGGGTGGTGCGCGACGGCCAGTCGCGGCTCAAGCCCGGCATGATCGTGGCGCCGGTCGCGGCCGCGGCGGTCGCTGCGAACCTTGTCGGCGCCGACGCGCGCGTCGCGGCGGCCACGCCATGAGCGGCCAGCCTGCGGCGCGGGTTTCGATTTCCGGCTGGTTCGTCCGTCATCCGGTCGCCACCACGCTGCTGACCGCGGCGGTGCTGTTGCTCGGTTTGTTCGCCCTGCCGCGATTGCCGGTGGCGCCGCTGCCGCAAGCCGAATTCCCGACCATCCGCATCAGCGCCAGCCTGCCCGGCGCCAGCCCGGAGACCATGGCTTCGGCGGTCGCCACGCCGCTGGAAACCCAGCTGACCTCGGTGCCCGGCATCACCGAGATGACTTCGGCCAGCGCTCTGGGCAGCACCAACATCACCTTGCAGTTCGTGCTCGACAAGAGCATCGACACGGCCGCGCAGGAAGTGCAGGCGGCGATCAACAACGTCTCCGGCCGCCTGCCGCGCGACATGCCCGCGCTGCCGACCTGGGGCAAGGTCAATCCGGCCGACAGCCCGATCCTGGTGCTGAGCATGAACTCCGACCTGATGCCGCTGACCGAACTGAGCGATCTGGCCGAGACCGTGCTCGCGCGCAATCTCAGCCAGATCGACGGCGTCTCGCAAATCTTCATCGCCGGCCAGCGCCGCCCGGCGATCCGCATCCAGGCCGAGCCCGAACGCCTGGCCGCGGTCGGCCTGACCCTGTCCGACCTGCGCACCGCCGCGCAGAGTTCCAGCGTCAATCAGGCCAAGGGCGCGGTGGTCGGCGCGCAGCGCATGTCGACGTTGGAAACCAACGATCAATTGTTCAAGCCCGAGGACTACCAGCGCCTGGTGGTGACCTATCGCAACGGCGCGCCGGTGCGCCTGGGCGAGGTCGCCCATGTCAGTTTCGGCGCCGAGAACGACTATGTCCGCGCCTTTCCCAACGGCAAGGACGGGGTGATGCTGATCGTGTTCCGCCAACCCGGCGCCAACATCATCAACACCACCGACGCGGTGCTGGCCGCGCTGCCCAAGCTGCGCGCCAATCTTCCGGCCAGCGTCGATGTTGCGGTGTTCAACGACCGCACCCGCACCATCCGCGCGTCCTTGCACGAGGTCGAGCTGACCCTGGTGCTGACGGTGGCGCTGGTGGTCGCGGTGATGGGGCTGTTCCTGCGTCAATGGTCGGCGACGCTGATCGTCGGCGCGGTGCTGGTGGTCGCGCTGGTGGCGACTTTCGCGGCGATGTACGCATTCGGCTTCAGCCTCAACAACCTGACCCTGGTCGCGCTGGTGATCGCGGTCGGCTTCGTGGTCGACGACGCCATCGTCGTGGTCGAGAACATCCACCGGCATCGCGAGGCCGGCATGCCGATGCTGCAAGCGGCCTTGCAAGGCTCCAGCGAGATCGGCTTCACCGTGCTCACCATCGGCTTGTCGCTGATCGCCGCCTTCATCCCCTTGTTGTTCATGGGCGGCGTGGTCGGGCGCCTGTTCGCCGAGTTCGCGTTGACGGTGACGGTGGCGATCCTGATTTCGATCGTCGCCTCGCTGACCCTGGCGCCGATGCTGGCCTCGCGCTTCATGCGCAACGCGCCCAGGCACGATCCACACAGCAAAGGTTTCGGCGCGCGCGTGATGGCCGGTTACGATCGCAGCCTGCGCTGGGCGCTGTCGCATCAACGCCTGATGCTGGTCGGATTCGGCGTGACCCTGAGCATCGCGATCGCGTCCTACGCCTACATCCCGAAGGGCTTTTTCCCCTTGCAGGACACCGCCTTCGTGTTCGGCACCACCGAGGCGGCGCAGGATATTTCCTACGACGACATGATGGCCAAGCACCAGCAGCTCGCGCAGATCGCGTCCACGGATCCGGCGATCATGGCCTACGGCCATTCGGTCGGCGCGACCGCCGGCAGTGCGACCATGTCGAATGGACGGTTCTGGTTCGTGCTGAAGGACCGCGGCGATCGCGACGTGTCCTCGGAGCAGTTCATCGACCGCATGCGCAGCAAGCTGTCCAAGGTGCCGGGCATCGCGATCTATCTGCGTTCGGCGCAGGACATCAATATCGGCGCCGGTCCCTCGCGCACGCAGTACCTGTACGCCCTGCGCGACGCCGACAGCGCCGAGCTGTCCCAATGGGCCGACAAGCTGACTCAGAAGCTGGCGCAATTGCCGCAGCTGCGCGATGTCTCCAACGATCAACAGATCGGCGCGAGCATCGTGCGGCTGGCGATCGACCGCACCGCCGCGGCGCGTTTCGGCTTCAGCGCGCAGGATATCGATCAGGTGCTCTACGATGCCTACGGCCAGCGCCAGATCAACGAATTCCAGACCCAGACCAATCAGTACAAGGTGATCCTGGAGATCAATCCGCGCATGCGCGGCAGCATCGACAGCCTGGCCTACTTCCATCTGCGCTCGCCCTTGACCGGACAGATGGTGCCGCTGTCGGCGCTGGCGCGGATCGAGCCGCCCGCCAACGGCCCGTTGTCGATCAGCCATAACGGGCTGTCGCCGGCGGTGAACATCTCCTTCAACCTGGCGCCGAACGTGGCCCTGGGCGATGCGGTGCGCGCGGTCGAACAGGCGAAGGCGCAGATCGGCATGCCGGCCAGCGTCAGCGGCAATTTCCAGGGCAGCGCGCAGGCCTTCCAGGATTCGCTCGCGACCCAGCCGCTGCTGATCTTCGCCGCGCTGCTGGCGGTCTACATCATCCTGGGCGTGCTGTACGAGAGCTTCGTGCATCCGCTGACGATCCTGTCCACGCTGCCCTCGGCCGGCATCGGCGCGGTGCTGATGCTGTGGCTGTGGAAACTGGATTTCTCGATCATGGCGTTGATCGGGCTGGTGCTGCTGATCGGCATCGTCAAGAAAAACGGCATCTTGCTGGTCGATTTCGCCCTCGACGCGCAGCGCAACCGCGGCCTGGGGCCGATGGAGGCCATCCACGAAGCCTGCCTGACCCGGTTCCGGCCGATCATGATGACCACCATCGCCGCCTTGCTCGGGGCGATCCCGCTGATGGTCGGCCTGGGCACCGGCTCGGAGCTGCGCCAGCCGCTGGGCGTGGCGGTGGTCGGCGGCCTGCTGATCAGCCAGGTGTTGACGCTGTACAGCACGCCGGTGATCTACCTGGCTCTGGACCGCCTGTTCCTGAGCCGCCGCCGCACGGCCGCGGCTCCGGCCGCGGACCCCGGCGCGGCCGCCGAACCGGCCATCGCCTGAGTGGAGTTGTACGATGCCCGCTGGCCCGCCACCGTCATGAACCGCCCACCCAGATGAAACTGCTGATCGTCGAGGACGAAGTCAAAACCGCCGACTATCTGCGCGACGGCCTGTCCGAGCAGGGCTGGACCGTGGACGTGGCGCGCGAAGGCCTCAGCGGCCTGCATCTGGCGCGCGAGTTCGACTACGACGTGATCGTGCTCGACGTGATGCTGCCGGGCATGGACGGCTTCACCGTGCTGCGCGAGTTGCGCGCGCGCAAGCAGACGCCGGTGATCATGCTGACCGCGCGCGACCGCGTGGACGATCGCGTCCACGGCCTGGGCGCGGGCGCCGACGATTACCTGGTCAAGCCGTTTTCCTTCATCGAGCTGCTGGCGCGGCTGCAGGCGCTGGTGCGGCGCGGCCGCCAGCAGGAGCCGACCGAGCTGCAGATCGGCGATCTGCAGATCAACCTGCTCGCACGCCGCGCCTTTCGCGACAGCACGCGCCTGGACCTGACCGGCAAGGAGTTCGCGCTGCTCGCCTTGCTGGCGCAGCGTCGCGGCCAGATCCTGTCCAAGACGGTGATCGCCGCGCAGGTGTGGGACATCAATTTCGACAGCAACACCAACGTGGTCGAAGTGGCGATCAAGCGCTTGCGCGCCAAGATCGACGGCCCGTTCCGCAACAAGCTGCTGCACACCGTGCGCGGCATGGGCTATGTGCTGGAGACGCGAGAGGACGACGAAGACGATGCCGCGCCGCCGCCGGGGCGGGTGTCGGCATGAAGCCCTTGCGCGATCTGTCCATTGCCCAGCGCCTGGCGGCGATGTTCGCGCTGGCCGCGCTGCTGGTGTTCACCCTGGTCGGCGTCACTTTGTACAAGGTGCTGGAGACGCAGATCGTGCGCTATCAGCGCGCCGAGCTGGAAACCAAGCTGCGCTACGTCGCCGGCAGCGTGGCGGTGTGCGACATGCGCGATCGCTGGTACAAGGTCAAGGACAAGGTCGAAAGCCTGACCTCCAGCGACCGCAGCACCAAGATATGGGCCTGGAGCGACGACTCGGGTTTCCGCATCGGCCAATCCACTCCCAAGGTGGAGGCGGCGAAGAAACGCGATCGCGGCATGGGCCGCTTGTGGCTCAGCGACAGCAATGCGCCGTATCGGACCTTGGAAGAAGTGATCCCGCCGCGCGGCGAGCGGCCGCAGGTTCGGCTGTGGATCGGTATCGACTCGTGGCCCTACGCCGCCGCGCTGCGTTCCTTCGCCTGGGCGCTGGTCGCGCTCGGCGTGGTCGGCACCGCCCTGGTCGCCTTGCTTGGCCATTGGATTGCGCTGGTCGGCCTGCGGCCGTTGCAGCGCCTGTCCAGCCAGGCGCAGAGGCTGAGCCCGAGCAATCTGTCGCAACGCCTGCAGCCGACCGAACTGCCGCCGGAGCTGGGCCGGCTGACCGGCGCATTCAACGGCGCGCTCGACCGGCTGGAAGCGGCGTACACGCGCCTGGACGCGTTCAACGCCGATGTCGCCCATGAGCTGCGCACGCCGCTGACCAATCTGATGGGCCAGACCCAGGTCGCGCTGTCGCGGCCGCGCGAGGTCGCGCAGCTGGAGGACGTGCTGCAGTCGAATCTGGAAGAACTCGAACGCATGCGCGGCATCGTCAACGACATGCTGTTCCTGTCGCGCGCCGACCAGGGCGACATCGCCCTGGACCGGGTCTGCGTGTCGCTGGCCGCGGAAGTCGCCAAGACCGGCGAGTTCATGGAGTACCTGCTGGAAGAAGCCGGCATGCGCCTGCGCATCGATGGCGCCGCCGACGCCTGGATCGACACCTCGCTGTTCCGCCGCGCCATCACCAACCTGCTGCACAACGCCGTCCAGCACGCCACGCCGGGCTCGGAGATCGTGGTGGAGTTGCGCGAAGGCGTCGGCGCGCCAAGCGAATGCGGCACCGGCGCCAGCGTGGCGGTGCGCAACCGCGGCAGCAGTGTGGAGGCCGAGCATCTGGTGCGCATGTTCGACCGCTTCTATCGGGTGGATGCCGCGCGCCAGCATCGGGGCGAGCGCCATCACGGCCTTGGGCTGTCGATCGTCAAGGCGATCGCAGCGCTGCACGGCGGCAATGTGTTCGCCAGCAGCAGCGATGGCGCGACGACGGTGGGGTTCAGTCTGGCTGCGCCGGAGAGCGTCAAGGCTTGAATGCGAGGGCTGCGGAGCTTCGCTTGATTGCGTCACCGTATTGGCTTGGGATCTTCGAAGTCTTTTGTGGGAGGGGCTTCAGCCCCGGCGCTTTTCGGCCCGAAAGGGGTTCTCATCATTGCTGATCGGAAAGCATCGGGGCTGACGCCCCTCCTGCAAAAGACTTCATGGCTTCGCTCGCGAGCTGCGGTCGATACGATGAATCGCGCCGCCGCGCATCCGGCGCTCCGTCATGCCCGTATCTGTTCGCGTAGGCCGGACCGCGGCCATGGCATGAACCTGCGATGCAAGCCGTCTTCGACTCTCCTGGTCCGATCGCGCCAGCGCGCGACCCGTATCGGCCGCCATGCGCGGCCGGCGATATCGCCTGGGGCAGGGCGGCGAATGTTCGCGGCTCGCGCGCGAACACCGCACAGCCAGAACCGGCACCGCCGGGCCCAACCCCACAACCGCGCCGTGGCTCACGCCGGTGGAAGGCGCGCCACCTCGCGAGCTGTGGAACAGCGTCGGCTTCTGGCGCGCCGCCGCCGCGCTGGCCGCGACTCTGGCCGTGGTCGCGCTCTGTTCTTCGGCCGCGTGCCGGCGCCGACACCGCCGCCGCTGGTGCAGCAACCGCCGGTGCAACTGCCGCCGGTGGAAGCCGAGCCGACCCGTCCGGTCACGCTCCTGGCGCGCGACGACGGCAGCACCGGCTGGCTGGCCACGGTCGATCGGCGCCAGTCCAAGTGCTGATGGTGCCGGTGCCCGCGCCCGCAGACGCGCAGGGGCGCATCGCCGAGCTGTGGCTGATTCCCCAGGGTGAGGCGCCGCATTCGCTGGGCCTGGTTTCGACGCAGGTGGCGCATTCGGTGCCGGTCCCGGCCGATCTGCTGGCCAAACTGGTGACCAGCGCGACCCTGGCGATCAGCCTGGAACCGCCGAGCGGTGTGCCGCATAGCGCACCGACCGGGCCGATCGTCGCCAAGGGCGGTCTGTCGCTGTGAACCCCGGGCTGCGGGATCCCGCGCCGTGGCCGGGTTTGGGCTGTGCGGCCCCGGGGAGGAGCCGCCGGCTGAAAAAAAGTTGTCACGCAACCGTTGACAGCGGAGGCGCCGCAACGCAACATACGCCTCCTCGCAGCGGCGACGGTTCATCGAAACCGCAGCGATTGGCCCAGGTGGCGGAATTGGTAGACGCACTAGTTTCAGGTACTAGCGGGTAAAACCGTGGAGGTTCGAGTCCTCTCCTGGGCACCATTTAAGCAGTTCTGTACAGCTCCCAACGTCTCAGAAATGCACAAAGACCCGCGCAAATGCGCGGGTTTTTTGTTTCTGGGAGGGGCTGCCTGTCTCCCAGCAGCTCGCCCGCTCCGTGACCAAAGCGGTGTACAGGTCGGTGGCCTCGGCCGAGACTTGTACACGCGCACCGGGGACCGCGAGAAATGGGGAAGTTGACAGACAAGGCGCTGCGCGCGATCAAGCCGCAGGCCTGCATCTGCAACATCGCAGACGGCGATGGGCTGTCTCTTGAGGTATGGCCGAACGGTGGCCGCTACTGGCGCTTCCGATATCGGTTTGCGGGGAAGGCCAAGCGTCTGAGCCTGGGCGTATACCCGGAAGTCTCTTTGAAAGAGGCACGCGACAGCCTCACTGTCGCCAGGGCAACGCTGCGGGGCGGTGTTGATCCGTCCCGCGACCGGAAAGAAGCTAAGCAGGCCCTGCTCACTGCCGAAGACCGCGATTTCTCCAAAGTTGCTGCCGACTGGCTGGCGCACAACAAGCCCGGCTGGGCATCAGAGACCTGCCGAAAGCCGGCTATGTCGTTGAGCAATGTTTGCATCCTTCGCTCAAGGGCTTGGACATCGCCAGCTTGGGTACTCCTGAAGCGCGTAAGGCGATCGCCAAAGCTCGCGGCTCGCGCGCCAGCTTTGGCGCAGAAGGCGCGCGGACATTTTGGCTCGATCGCGGAATTCGCGATCCATTCCGGTTGCGCGAAGAGGGGCGGCATCTGTCCCTGAAGGGCGCTGTCCCGAAGCACGGGAAGGGCCATATAGCGGCGGCGACGAACCCTGACGAGAATCGGACGCTGCTCTCGGCAGTCGACGCTTACGACTCATCTGTGACGCGGGCGGCCCTCATCGTGACGATGCTGACCGCCCTGCGCCCTGGGGTTGTCGCCGGAGCACGGTGGTCGGAAATCAACTTGCACGATGCGGAGTGACTGGTCCCTCCAGAGCGCATGAAGACTCGGAATGCCCACGTGGTTCCGTTGCCGCTTCAAGCGGTGAACGAAATAAAGGGAATGCTGAAGTCCACCGGTGACGATGAGTACGTGTTCCCTCCACTGGCGCGCCAGAAGTCTCCGCATCTTCATCGAAATGCACTTAGTGCTGCGCTACGCCGCGCGGGGCTTCAAGGTGTCCACGCGACGCATGGGTTCCGTGCAATGTTTGGAACCGTGGCGCGAGAGCGGCTTGGTGATTCTGTGAAGTTCGGCTCCGCAACGATGTGTGTTGCACACGAGATCGAGAGATGGATTCAGGAGCGGATTACGCAGTCGCGCTGCTGAATTCCGTTCTAGGCGATGGCGGGAGCGCCGCTCCAGCGCACTAACGAAAACCCCAGCTCATGCCGGGTTTTTATTTTGCGAGGCAAGAAGCTTGCCTGTGGCCCAAACGACAGCCGAAGCCGCTTCGCGGCTCAGTTTGATAGGGTATGCCGAGTAACGGCGCGCTCGCTTGCGCGTGCCGTTGAGGTCGACAGTTCTCGCTCGTTGGGCGAGAACTTTTGACATGCTGCTGATAGTCGCCGCCGCTTCCTTCCTTGGGATGCGATCGGCAGTGACCGGCGGCAGTTCCCGATATCTACCTTGGAGCGCACAAAATGCAAGGAAAGCTACTAGTGGGCGTCATGATCGCGACGATAGCAGGGTCGGCGGCAGCGCAGTCGGCGGTAGATGCGGCCAAATCGTCGCCACTGTCTGCGAGCATCGCGGATGTCCCTTCGGCCATTGTCGATATGGACGCGATCACGGTGACTGGCGTGCAACCAGGCCCAGGGCTGTGGAGATTTCATAAGGGCGACCGGGTTCTCTGGATACTCGGCACGCTATCGCCGCTGCCTAAGAACATCACCTGGGTGTCTCGCGATGTGAATGCGGCAGTCGCGGCATCGGGCGTTGTCTTGCAGAGCCCCGGCTTGGCCGTTACCGCCGACATTGGATTCTTCGGCCGGCTGTCACTGGTGCCTTCGCTGTTCAAACTCCGAAAAAATCCGAACGGCACCAAGCTTCAGGAAGTGCTGCCGCCGGATTTATACGCGCGCTGGCAGGTGCTGAAAGTGAAATACATTGGCAACGATAGGACTAGCGAGAAGTGGCGCCCCGTGTTTGCGGCAAACGAGCTCTATCAAGCCGCGCTGGAGAAAAATGGCTTAGTCGAGTCCGGCATCATAGGGCCGGTATTGGACAAAGCGGTCAAGGCCGCGGGCATCGAAACGCGCCCCACAGTCTTGACTATCAAGATCGATGAGCCGAAGGAAACGCTCAAAGAATTCAACGCGTCTACGCTCAATGACGTGGAGTGTTTACGCAAAACCCTCGACCGGCTCGAGACCGATCTGGCGGTCATGAAGACTCGTGCCAATGCTTGGGCAGGCGGCGATATCGACGCTCTGCGCGCATTGCCTTACGACGACCAAAGCCTGGCCTGCCAGAGCTCGCTTACTGATTCGGGCTTCACGCAGAAGCTGGGCATCGAGAATATTCAATCGAAAATGGCCAGCCGGTGGTACCAGGTCGTAGATGACGCGCTGCAGGAGCATAAGGTCGTATTCGCGACCGTGCAAATTTCGCAGTTGCTCAAGCCAGACGGTCTCGTCGCCAAGTTGCAAGCCAAAGGCTACGAAGTAGAATCGCCTTAACTCAAGGTTGCCTCTTCGCTATCGGTCGAGTCGCGTTTGCGCACGCGGATGCTCTGGACCTGACGCCATCTTATTCGAGCCGTCTTCGCCAGCACTTCGCTGCCACGGTGCCATGCAAGCCGAAGCCGCTTCGCGGCCCGGCCTCGCGCGAGCCGCGCCCGAAGCAGGATGGCAATCGGACTTCCTCATTTGTCGCTTTAGCCAGGGCATGAAAAAAACCCACTGATCGGTGTGCTCCATGCCGAAGCTCGGGACAATCTCTGGCTCCAGGTTACTCATTGGCTCCGCATCCGAGCGTCCGATCGGCTTCGCCTTGCGGGGTCAGCGCGATGCGCGAGAACGACAGTTGAAAAAGGTGCGGAGGTTTCGATCGTCGATAAGCCGGACAACTTCGACAGGTTCGCGCCGGCCAGAGCGAGACGCTTCAACGGTATCCCGAGCGTGGTCCATTGGCCGACCGGCAGCGACGTTAACGACGGCGTCCGCCCCCGATGAACGTCGCGCAGATACGCTGCTGCGGTGCGGCATCCACGCATTACACGGAGCAATGGCGTGACGCCGTAAGAACAAAGTGGCAGCGCTACCATTTTAAGATTGACAGCGCTGCCATTCGGGCGTATCACTCGCTCCGCTCCACATCTGCCGGTGACGATCACCGTCACAAGAGCCGGAAGATGGGAGCGTTCGAACGGGAGGGAAGAGGACATGGCGTACGGCTTGCACGCGCTGTATGGCGCACTTGAGCAGGGAAGAGGACATGGCGTACGGCTTGCACGCGCTGTATGGCGCACTTGAGCGTCGCGCGGTCGCGCGCCGGGCGGCGCGCGACCGTTGGCTCTGTTGAAGAACTTAAGCGGAGTGCTTCCGGCTTGCAGCGATGATTCCGTGCCCGCGCCTGACGTGATGACGGCAGAGGACCTCGTGCGACTCGTACGGGACAATTGTTCTTCTCTCATTCGTTGCAACGTTCGCAGGAGGCGGGCGACAACAGTAGATCGGCGTGGCATAGGGGTGCTGGAGCTAGCTATATGCGAAAAATGAAATCTTTGTCATGTGCTGTCCCCGCGCATATAGCTGCTGAGCGATCGAGGGAGAGTCCCATGATCCAATCCCCAGTCAAACTGTTAAAGGCTTCGCGGCTTAAAACCCGCCACCTGCAGCTGCTACTGCACTTGTACGAACACCGCTCGGTGGTGCGAGCGGCCGATGCGGCCGATATGACCCAGCCAGCGGCCTCCAAGCTGCTGTCGGAAATGGAACACATCTTGGGCGTGCCGCTGTTCGAGCGGCACGCGCGTGGGGTGGAGCCCACCTGGTATGGCCAGGCATTGATCCGTCGTGCGCGCTCGGCCTTGTCGGAAATTGGACGCGCCCATCACGAGATAGAAGCCATGCGCAGCGGACGCATGGGCCAGGCGGCGATTGGTACGGTGGTCAATCCGGGCACTAACTTGGTCCCGCAGGCCATCGCCGCGGTGAAGCGCGACTTCCCCGACATTCTGATCCGGGTGGATATGGATTACAGCCGGCCGTTGGTGGCGAAGCTGCTGGGCGGGCAATTGGACATCGTGATCGGCCGGATCCTGGGTCCGGAAGGAGCAGGCGATCTGGAGTTCGAGCCGCTGGCCGACGAGCCACATTCGGTGATCGTAAGGGCCGGGCATCCGTTGACGCAGCGCAATGAAGTGACCTACGCCGATCTGCTCGAGTACGGTTGGATCATGCCGCCGGCAGCCAGCATATTGCGCACGCGTTTGGATTCGATGTTCCTGGAACATGGCTTGGCGCCGCCGCAGAACATCATCGAGACCGCGTCGCTACCGCTCATTATTCATCTGCTGCGCTACGGCGATTTGCTGACCGCCCTGCCTGCCGAATCGGTGGCGCCGTACATTCAAACGGCGCAAATGCAGGTTTTGCCGATAGATCTGCGCGTGCGAATGGAATTCTTCGGAATCATCCGCCGCCGCGACCAGCAACTGTCTCCCGGGGCGGAATGCGTCCTGCAGGCGCTGCGCGCAACCGCACGCAATTTATATCCAGCCCTATAACCGATTGCGCCGCCTGACCGGCTGATTTTTCGGTTATGTATTCCAAAAACACATAGTTTTTGCCAAACATTTCATTGGTGTGGAATGTCGAGAGCGGCCTATGCTGCCATGGAAGTCGCAACGCGACATCGGCGCCAGGCGGATGCGACATAACGTCCAGAGCAGTCGGACACCTGTTGGAGCGATGTCGCGACAACCGAGGGGACGAGTGATAACAACGCACGGGGAACCGGCAGACGCCGGGGCGGGCGCGAAAACATCTACGAACCCGAACAGGGGCACAACAGTACCCACGGGTTAGAAAACCAGCCAATCGTTCGTCAAGGTGTCCTGGGAGGGAACAACCATGTCAACGCGCCAAAGCCGTACTCGGGCGAACCGGGTAGCCGGGCCTGCCAGTTTCCGTCGATTGCAGCATTCGGCCATCGCTTTAAGCATCGCAGCGCTACTCAGCGCCAATGCCTATGCGCAAGAACCCCAGATCGCCCAGGACAACGCCGGCGAGAAGAAAAAAGCGGCCGTCGATCTGGACGCTGTCGTCGTCACCGGAATCCGAGGTTCCGTC
Source organism: Lysobacter gummosus (assembly GCF_001442805.1). Lineage (NCBI taxonomy): Bacteria > Pseudomonadati > Pseudomonadota > Gammaproteobacteria > Lysobacterales > Lysobacteraceae > Lysobacter > Lysobacter gummosus. The sequence continues at coordinate 2,002,874 of NZ_CP011131.1, forward strand.
GTCAAGGCACAGGATCTCAAGCGTGACTCCGACACCTTCGTCGATTCCGTCACCGCGTTAGACATCGGCGCATTGCCCGATCGCAGCGTCACTGAAACGCTTTCACGCATCCCCGGCGTGACCATCGACCACTTCCTGTCAGTGGGCGATCCGGAACACTTCTCTGCCGAGGGCAGCGGCGTACAGGTCCGCGGTTTGACCCAGGTCCGTTCCGAACTGAACGGTCGCGATAGCTTTTCCGCCTCCGGCGGCCGCAACCTGAGTTTTCAGGACGTGCCCGCCGAACTGATGGCTGGCGTCGATGTCTACAAAAACCAGAAGGCCGATATGATCGAGGGAGGAGTGGGCGGCAGCGTAGATCTGCGCACCTTCATGCCCTTCGACTTCGATGGCCAGAAGATCAGCGGTAGCTTGAGCGAGAACTACGGCGACTTCGCCGAGAAATACAAGCCTACCGTCTCCGCCCTTTACAGCAACACCTGGGACACCAGCGTTGGGAAAGTCGGTTTCCTGGTCGATATCACCCACTCGGAACTCGCCACACGCACCGACGGCCTGTTCGTGCGTCCGTTCTTCAAGAACGGCAATAACGATCTCAATGGCGACGGCGTCAACGAGGGGCTCTGGCTGCCACGCGGCGCCGACTGGCGCACCCTGGAGTACGAACGCGAGCGCGATGGCGCCTATATCGCTCTGCAGTGGCGCCCCAGCGACGACGTTGAGCTCTACGCGACCGCTTTCCAGAGCAAATACGATGAGCTCTGGAACGAGGATGCCATCTTCGTCTCGAACGATCCCCTGCAAGTAATGCTCGACGCAAGTCAGCCTTATCAGATGGACGGCGATGTATTCCGTTCCGGCCGGCTGACCCAGCCCGGCGGCGTTCCCATGGGGACGGATATCCGTGCCTCTCACCGTAAATCCAAGACCACCGACTTTTCCTTCGGATTGAAGTGGTCGCTCAGCGACAGCACCGAACTGACGACCGATCTTCAGTACATCAAGGCCACCACCCAGGGCCTCGATTCGACGGTGGCCCTGGGCGTCAACGTGCCTTATATCGACGTCACCCTCGGCGGCAGACCGACCATCGGCGTCGACGAACAGTTCACGGGCAATCCCAGTAATTATTATTGGGGCTTCACCATGGACCATCAGGACGACAACAAGGCCGACGAACTGGCTTGGCGCGCAGACCTCAAGCACAGCTTCGATAGCGGCTTCATCAAGTCGATCAAGTTCGGCGTACGTTTGACCGATCGTGGCGCCACCAGCATCGATACCGGCTACAACTGGAAACCCGTGTTCCAGACCTGGATGCGCGGGGGGGCGTTGCCCAATGGCGCGATGCCGTCGCTGAATCTAAACGGCGAAGTCAACTCCAGCCTGGTGCACGTGAATTCGTTCGACAACTTTTATCGTGGCGACGCCAACGCGCCGGGAGGATTCTACGCGCCGGTTCTAAGTACTGCGCTTGGGTATCCAGGCAGCTATCAGGCTATCCACGACGCTGCCGCTCTGTATTACCAGCCTGGTTCTGGCATCTCGTACACGACAACGCAACCGGACAACCTGCACACCAACGTCCAGGCCGAGACCACCCGGGCTGCTTATCTAATGGCGAATTTTGGTCTCGACAACGCGCGTCTGGACGGCAACGTCGGCGTGCGTGTGGTGCGCACCGAGAATGCCGCCAGCGGCTTTTTAGTCTATCCGAACAAATCTTTTGCGCCGTATCTGGGAGCCGGTGAATCGGAGCCCATCACGGCCAAAAATTCCTATACGGACGTACTGCCCAGCTTGAACCTGCGTTGGGAAGTTGCCGATAACCTGATCATGCGTTTCGCCGCCTCCAAAGCCATCGCCCGTCCGAATTTCAGCGATATGCAGGCGTACCAGGTACTGAACGCCGATCCGAAGCAGGGGGTCGAGCAGCCAAACCCGGGTGACCCCTCGAGCCTGCCGGTCACTCAGCTGAATCTGGCGGGCAGTTCCTTCGACAACCCCTACCTGGAGCCGATGAAGGCCAAGCAGTTCGATCTGTCGCTGGAGTGGTACTTCGATCCCGATCGCGGCGGCATGGCCTGGATCAACCTGTTCCACAAGGACGTCGAGGACTATTTCCGCCGTCAGACGCAACTGGTCGCCTATCCGGGCACCGATGGCAAGCAATACGATTACCTGATCACTCGCCCGGTGAACGTCGGTACGGCGCGCATCCAGGGTGTGGAGATCGGTTGGAACCAGTTCTTCGACTTCCTGCCGGCACCTTTCGACGGATTCGGAATGTCGGCGAACTACACCTACATCGACAGCTCCACCAAGGTGCCGAATAACCTGGATACACAGCCGGTCGACACCGACGGCTCAGTGTTTGCCGACTTGCCGGCCGATGGCCTGTCGAAGAATTCCTACAACGTCGCCGCCTTCTACGAGAAGGGGCCCTGGCAGATCCGTTTGGCCTACAACTGGCGCAGCCAATACCTGCTGTCGACCGGGCCCAATGGCTACAACGGAACCGACAACGGCATTGCCTGGAAGCTGCCGGTGTACAGCGACGCCTACGGACAGCTGGATGGCTCGATCTTCTACAAGTTCAGCGAACACATCCAGCTTGGCCTGGAAATGAACAATCTCAACAACGCCGAACAGCGCACGCTGATGGACCAGAACGGAGCCGGCCGCCGCGTCACTTCCTGGTACGTAAACGACACGCGCTACGCCGCGACCCTTCGCGTTACGTTCTAAGCGTGACAGGCCTGAGAACGGACCTCATCTTCCTCCCGCTTAGTGTTTACCGCCCCACCAGAGAGCAGAAAACGCAGAGCGAGTTAAGACTTGCTCTTTAAGGCTTGCTATGCAGCTGCACGTTTGACTCCCGAGAGTGTGCCCGCTGCATTTGCATCGCCCCTCACTGCGTACAGAAGAGCCCATGCCTAAGCTTCGTCTGACATTCGCACTCTTTGCTTTCTTGCTGGCGACTGGCGCGGCAGCGAAGGGTGAAGCCGCCGAGTATCGTTGGCGAAATGTCTCCATCGGCGGCGGTGGCTTCGTCACCGGCTTAGTGTTTCATCCCGCCGAGAAGGGATTGGCCTATGCGCGTACCGACGTGGGTGGTGCCTACCGTTGGGACGACAAGGCGCATAGCTGGAGGCCGTTGACCGACTGGCTGGGCGCGGAAGACACCAACCTGTTGGGGATAGAAAGCTTGGCGATCGATCCTTCCGATCCCGAGCGTGTCTACCTGGCGGCGGGCACTTACTTGAACAAGTGGGTGGGCAACGGCGCGATCCTGCGTTCGCTCGACCGGGGTAAAAACTTCCAGCGCACCGATCTTCCGTTCAAGCTGGGCGGTAACGAAATGGGGCGTGGCAACGGCGAACGCCTGGCAGTCGACCCCAACGACGGCAGAGTGTTGTTTTTCGGTACCCGCGCGTCGGGTCTGTGGCGCAGCCAGGACAGCGGTGCAAGCTGGTCGCAGTTGCAGTCGTTTCCTGCGGTCGCTCATTCGCCTTCGGCCAGCGTGCAGACTTCGTGGGCGGGCCCTCAGCCAGTGGGTATCGTGTTCGTCGTATTCGATCCCGCCAGCGGCCACAAGGGCGCACCGACGCCGAAGCTGTACGCCGGTGTTTCCACCCGCGAAATCAGCGTATACGAATCCAGCGATGGCGGTGCGAGCTGGCGGCCGGTGGCCAAACAGCCGGTGGGCCTGCGCCCGAACCATATGGTGCGTGCATCCAGTGGCGACTATTTCCTGAGCTACGGCGACGAACCCGGGCCCAACACCATGAACAACGGCGCGGTGTGGAAGTTCGCACCCGGGTCGGGCCAATGGACCGACATCACCCCAGCGCCGCAGTCCATCGATGCCGAAAACGACGGGTTCGGCTGGGGCGCGGTCGCGGTCGATCCACGCAATCCACAGGTGTTGCTGGCGACAACGTTCAACCGGTTCGTTCCACACGATGAGATCTACCGCAGTAGCGACGGCGGTCGGCATTGGCAGCCGCTGTTCCCGCGCTCCGAGTTCGACCACACCATCTCGCCGTGGACCGCGCATGCCAGTCCGCACTGGATGGCCGACATCGTGATCAATCCATTCGACAGCGACGAGGCGATGTTCGTCACCGGCTACGGCATCTGGGCGTCGCGCAACCTGACCGCGTTCGACGAAAGCCAATCCAAAGTGAAGTGGTGGTTCAAGAACACTCATCTGGAAGAAACCGTGCCTCTGGATCTGGCCAGTCCACCGCAAGGCGCGCATCTGCTCAGCGCGGTCGGCGATATCGATGGCTTCCGTCACGACGATCTGGCGGCGTCGCCGTTGCAGTTCGCCGGTCCGCGCCTGACCAATGGCGAGAGCATCGCCTATGCCGGGCAGGCGCCGCAGATTGTGGTGCGCAGCGGTACCGTCCGTCATCGCAACAACAACGAAGTGCGCGCGGCGTATTCGCTCGACGGGGGCAGCAACTGGAGCTCGTTCGCCAGCGAACCGCCGCAGGGCGAGGGCGCCGGACACATCGCCATCGCCGCCGACGGCAAGCGCGTGATCTGGACGCCGTTGAAATCGGGCGCGTGGATTACCACCGATTTCGGTAAGCGCTGGCAGAAGGTCGAGGGCGTCCCAGATACGGCGGTGATTGAGGCCGATCAGGTCGACGAAGACATTTATTACGGATTCGACGGCATCACCGGCAAGCTGTACGTCAGCAATAACGGCGGCATGGAATTCCAGGAGTCCCAGAACGCGGTGGGCGAGTTCGACGACCGGTTTCGTCCCGAGGTGCATCCCGACCCGAAGCGCAGCGGCGTGGTCTATCTCACTGCCTCCTGGCGTGGCCTGTTGCGCTGGTCGGCGGACAAGCTGGAGAAGTTGCCTGGCGTGGAGAACGCGTATTCGCTGGGGCTAGGCAAGCCGAAGCAAGGCAGCGACACGCCGGCCCTGTATCTGTTCGGTCAGATCGCCGGCAAGACCGGCCTGTTCCGTTCCGACGACGATGGCCGCCGCTGGACGCGCATCGACGACGATGCGCATCGCTACGGCAAGATCTACCGCGTCACCGGCGACCCGCGCTTGTACGGCCGAGTGTATTTCGCCACCGGCGGCAGGGGGGTCGTGTATGGCGATCCGCGCTGAATCCGCGGGCTCGTACGTGCTGCGCCGGCTCGCTGTTTCGTTGCTGGCGTGTTCGCCGTTGCTGGCCGCCGCGCAGGGCTACGCGCCACGTCCGCAGGAGCGCGTGAGTGATGCGCGGATTTCTACGCCCGATGCAGAGCCTGCCTCCGCACCGCTGACCAATTTGCCGGGCCGCAAACGGCGCAGCCTCAACGGCAAATGGCAGGCGCTGGTGGACGGCTACGCCGCGGGCATGGGTGATTGGAAAGCGGTCTGGAAAGACCGCACCGCGACAGGCAAGAGCCAGTTCTTCGAATACGGATTCGACGACAGCGTCACTCTGGACGTGCCGGGCGATTTCAATACGCAACGGCCGGAACTGACTTGGCTGGAAGGTTCGGTGTGGTATCGCAAGGCGTTCGAGCACGACGCCGCTGCCGCTGCGCGCGAAGAGCGGCGTTTGTTCGTTCACTTCGGCGCCGCGAATTACCGCGCCGACGTGTTTCTCAACGGCGAGAAACTCGGCAGTCACGAAGGCGGGTTCACGCCATTCCAGTTCGAACTGACCGAACGGGTGAAGCCTGGTGAAAACCGACTGTTGGTACACGTCAACAACGAACGCCGCAAGGACGGCATTCCGGCGCAGGGTTTCGACTGGTTCAACTACGGTGGATTGACCCGCGATGTGGCTCTGATCGAAACTCCGAAAACCTACATTCAGGACTACTCCCTGCAACTGGCGCCGGATTCGTTGCGCCGCGTCGATGGCTGGGTGCAGTTGGCCGGCACCGCGCCGCGGCAACCCGTGCGCGTCCGCATTCGCGAACTGGGCGTGGACGTGCGCGCCCAGGCTGGCGCAGACGGTCGCGCGCCGTTGCATTTCGAGGCGTCGTTCGCATTGTGGTCGCCAGCGCAACCTAAGCTGTACCGCGTGGAAGTCTCCACGCCGGAAGAGTCGCTGCAGGAAGACATCGGTTTCCGCAGCATCGCCGTCCACGGCGACGAGCTCCTTCTCAACGGCAAGCCACTGTTTCTGCGCGGCGTCAATGTCCACGAAGAGATCGACGGCCGTCGCGCGCATTCCGAAGCCGATGCACAGCGAATGCTGGAGCAGGCAAAACAAATGGGCGCCAATTTCGTGCGCCTGGCGCATTACCCGTACAACGAACATCTGCTGCGCTTGGCCGATCGTCTGGGCCTGTTGTTGTGGGAGGAAATCCCGGTCTATCAGGGCATCGACTTCGCCGCCGCCGGCATGCAGGGCAAGCTCGAAGCCATGCTGGCGGAGATGATCGGCCGCGACCGCAATCGCGCGTCGGTCATCGTGTGGGGGATCGCCAACGAGACTACGCCCGGCCCTGCGCGCAACGCGGCGCTCACGGCGCTGGCGCAACAGGCGCGCCGACTGGATCCGGCCCGGCTGATCAGCGCGGCGTTCTATGGCCCAGGCTTCCACGGTCGTGCGTTGACCGTCGCCGATCCGTTAATCGCGTCGCTGGATGTCGTTGGCATCAACGAGTACTTCGGCTGGTACACGCCCTGGCCGGTCGAACCTGAGCAAGCCGAGTGGAAACCATTCGGCAAGCCGCTGCTGATCACCGAATTCGGCGCCGAGGCGCGCTACGGCCATCACGGCGCGAACGACGTGGCCAACGCCTGGAACGAGGAGTTCCAAGCTGAGTTCTATCGCAAACAGCTGCGTATGTTCGCGCGCATTCCGTTCCTGCGTGGCACGGCGCCCTGGGTGATGACGGATTTCCGTTCGCCGGTGCGAATGCATCCGCTGCAGTCCGGCTACAACCGCAAGGGGCTGTTGTCCGAGCGCGGTGAGCGCAAGCTGGCCTGGCAGGTGATCCACGACTATTACCTAGAGGTTGCACGGTGAAACGCACGTTTTTTATCGTATTGGGACTGTTGCTGACGGCAACGCAGCCTGCGCAGGCGAAGATCGTGCTGCCGCTGCTGTTTTCCGACGGCGCTGTGGTTCAGCGCGATCAGCCGTTACCGGTCTGGGGCTGGGCGACGCCGGGCGCGAAGATCGAAGTCGAGCTCGACGGCCGCAGCGCGGAAGCTACAGCTTCCGACGACGGCGCGTGGCGGCTCGAACTGCCCGCGCACGCGGCTGGCGGTCCTTATCTGTTGAAGGTCAGCGAGCACGCGGGCAACACCATCGTCGTGCGCGATCTCCTGGTCGGCGACGTGTGGCTGGCTTCAGGCCAGTCGAATATGGAATGGCCGGTCGCCCAGTCCAAGGATGCGGAGCGAGAAATCGCGGGCGCGGGCGACCAACGTATCCGCCATTTCAAGGTGCCCAAGTCGTGGTCGGGGCAGCAACAAGCGCGTTTGACCGGCGGTCGATGGCAAGCGGCTTCACCGCAGACGGCAGGTGCATTCTCGGCGGTCGGATATTTTTTCGCGCGCGAATTGCGGGCGAAGACGGGTGTCCCCATCGGCATCATCGACAGTACCTGGGGCGGCAGCAGCATCGAGGCCTGGACCGAGGCATCTGCGCAAGGGCTGGATGCGCAGGCGATCGCGCGGCAGGCGCGTGAGTTGCAAGCGCGCGATCAAAGCGCTGTGTCCGAGACCCTTGCGCGGCTGGCTCGATGGCCGCAGAAGGGCGTAGATACTTCGCGCTGGAGCCAGGCCGATTTCGACGATCACGATTGGAATCACGTTGCGGTGCCGGGCCTGTGGGAAAAGGGCGGCTACAACGGCATGGATGGCGAAGCGTGGTATCGCGTCAGCTTCACCCTCAGCGATGCTGAGGCGAAGGCGGGGGTCGTGCTGGGCGTCGGGCGCATCGACGATTCCGACACCACCTGGGTCAATGGCCAGCAAGTAGGCGAGACGCGCATGCAGTACAACCTGCCGCGCGAATACCCGGTGCCGCCGCAGGCGCTGCGCGCCGGCATCAATCAAGTCGCGGTGCGGGTGCAGGATTTCGGCGGCGGCGGTGGCATCCATGGCGAGGCTGGCGAAGTGTTCGTACAACCGCAAGGCGCGGCTAAGCGGCCCTTGGAGGGTTCGTGGAAATTCCGTCCGGCACAGGTATCGGTAGCGCTGATCGACGACAAGAACCAGCACCCCGCGCTGCTGTACAACCAGATGATCCATCCGCTGCGGCCGTATCCGCTGCGCGGAGTGATCTGGTATCAGGGCGAATCCAATGCCTCCGTGACCGGCGCCTTACGGTACCGCGACCAGTTCGCCGCATTGATCGGGCAATGGCGCGGCGACTGGAAACAGCCGGCCTTGCCGTTCCTGTGGGTGCAACTGGCCAATTTCATTTCCGGTGCGGATGTTCCTGGCGAAAGTGCCGGCGCCGGCAGTCCATGGGCGCTGCTGCGCGAGTCGCAGTCGCGCGCGCTCGCTCTGCCGGCCACCGCGCAGGCGGTCGCCATCGATATCGGCAATCCCAACGACATTCATCCGCGCGACAAACAGGAAGTCGGCCGCCGCTTGGCGTTGGCCGCGCGCCATGTCGCCTACGGCGAATCGCTGGTTTATTCCGGGCCGGTTTACCGGACTGCCCGATTCAAGGGCCGTGAAGCGCGAGTGGAGTTCGCACCTTCCACCAGTGCATTGACCGTGCGCGGTGGCGGCGATGCGGCGCATGGCTTCGAACTGGCCGGCGCCGATCGCCGTTTCCATCCGGCCAGCGCTGTCGTCCAGGGCGACACCGTCGTCCTGACCAGCGCCGCAGTCGCGCAGCCGCAGGCTGTGCGTTACGCGTGGCGCGACAACCCAGAACAAGCCGATTTGATCAACCGCGACGGGCTGCCGGCATCGCCGTTCCGCAGCGACACGTGGTGACATGGAAAACCCTACGATGATGACCCGAATTCCGAATCGCACTACTGCCATCGGCTTGTTGCGATCGGCGGCAGTGACGGCGGCGCTGGCGGTTCTGACCGCATGCAAGCCTGCATCCGATGCACCGCAGGCGACCGCGTCGGCCGACGGAAAAGTCGCGCCCAAGTCGGAGATGCGCCGCACCGAAACGCCGATTCCGAAACTGGTGAGCAAAAACGGCCGCCACGCATTGCTGGTGGATGGCGAACCCTTTCTGCTGCTGGGCGCGCAGGTCAACAACTCCAGCAACTATCCCGCCGCCCTGGAAAAGGTGTGGCCCGCCATGGATGTGCTGAAGCCGAACACGGTGATGGTGCCGATCGCCTGGGAACAGATCGAACCGCAGGAAGGCATGTTCAATTTCGCTTTCCTCGACACTTTGTTGACGCAAGCGCGCCAACACGATGTACGGCTGGTGCTGTTGTGGTTCGCCACCTGGAAGAACAACGGCCCCAACTACGCGCCGGCCTGGGTCAAGCTGGACAACAAACGTTTCCCACGCGTCATCACCGCTGACGGCAAGACGTTGAATTCACTGTCGCCGTTGGCTGCGCAAACGCTGGAGGCCGATAAAAAGGCGTTCGTGCGATTGATGCGCCATCTCAAGCAAGCCGACCCGCAGCGCACCGTCATCATGGTGCAACCGCAGAACGAGCCCGGCACCTATGGCGCACCGAGGGATTTCTCGCCGCTGGCGCAGAAGGCGTTCGACGGCGCCGTGCCAGAAGCGTTGGTCAGGAAGATGGGCAAGCAGGGGGGCGACTGGAAGCGGGTATTCGGCGGCGACGCCGATGAGTTCTTCCACGCTTGGCATGTGGCGCATTACATCGATCAGGTCGCGGCCGCGGGCAAGGCCGAGTATCCGTTGCCCATGTACGTGAACGCGGCCTTGCGCGATCCGTTCACTCCGGGCCTGCCCGGTCAGTACGAGAGCGGCGGCCCCACCGACAACGTGCTCGATGTCTACAAGGCGGCCGCACCCAATATCGATCTGCTGGCGCCGGACATCTACATGCGCGAGTACGACAAGTACATCACCGTGCTGGATCGTTACTCGCGCTCCGACAACGCCTTGCTGGTGGCCGAAACCGGCAACGATGTTCCGTTCGCGCGTTATTTCTTTGCCGCGCTCGGCCGCCAAGCCATTGGCTGGTCGCCGTTCGGCATCGACTACACGCGTTATTCCAACTGGCCGCTTGGGGCGAAAGGCATGTCGCCCGAATCGCTGGAGCCGTTCGCGCTGAACTATCGCCTAGTGCGGCCGGCCGCGCGGCTGTTGGCCAAGCTCAGCTACGAAGGCAAGGTGCACGGCACGGCAGAGCAGGGTGGACAGCCGATACAAACCCTCAAGCTCAACGAACGCTGGAATGCGGTGATTACCTACGGCGTGCCGCAGTTCTGGTTCCGGGGGGAAGCGCCCGGCAACCCGACGCCGATCGGCGCGGCATTGATCGCTGAAACTGGCGTTGATGAATTCCTGGTCACCGCTTACCACGCGCGCGTGAACATCGTCGCTGCCGATCCCGATGTCGCCGCGCGACAGATATACGACCGGGTCGAGGAAGGCACGTACGAAAACGATCAATGGAAATTCCAGCGAATCTGGAATGGCGACCAAACTGACTATGGTTTGAATTTCTCCAATGGCACCCAGTTGCTGAGAGTCAAGCTGGCGACATACTGATGAAGAGGGAAACGGGCATGCGTTATCTGATCGGATTGGCGGTTCTGCTGCCGGCATTGCTGGTATCGGCGTATGCCGGCGCAGTCGAAGCGGGCAAGTACGAACGAAACAGCAAGGGCGTCGTGGTACATCCGGCGGAAAACGATGCCGCACAGGTCCGGTTGGAAGTCGTCGCGGACGGGATTATCCGCGTCAGCGCCGACCCGGATGGCGACTTCAAGCGTAGCGCCAGCCTGATGCGGGTTGGAGATGCGCCCGAGCCCGTGCTGTTCGACGTCGCCGAAAAGGCGGGGCATGTGCGTGTGAGCACGGCGAAGGTCACGGCCGACGTGTCGCTACAAAGCGGCCGTGTGGCGTTCTTCGATGCGGCCGGCAAGCCGATCCTGTCCGAAGTCGAAGGCGGGCGCACGTTCACGCCGCTGCGGGCTGAGGACCAGTCCTACCTCAGCGTACGCCAACGTTTCCACTCGCCCGACGACGAAGCCATTTACGGATTCGGCCAGCACCAGCAGGGCTGGATGAACCAGAAGGGTCGCGACGTGGAGCTGTTACAGCACAACGTCGACATGGCGGTTCCGTATCTGGTTTCCAGCCGTCGTTACGGACTGCTGTGGGACAACAACTCGATCACCCGACTCGGCGATCCGCGCGGACTGCAGCCGTTGCCGAAGTCGCTGAATCTGTACGACGCCAACGGCGAAGCGGGTGGGTTGACCGCGCGCTATTCGATCAATGGCGTGCAGAAGATCGAGCGTCGGGAATCGGAGATCAACTACCAGTACATCAAGGATCTCAAGAAGTGGCCAGCCGAGGCCAGGCTGCCGAAAGCGGAGGAAGGACAAGCACCGCAGCGCTTGCAGGTGACGTGGGAAGGCGAGATCGAGGCGAAAACCGCAGGCCGCCATACGTTCTCGCTGTTCTCCAGCGAGTACGCCAAGTTGTGGATCGACGGGAAGCTGATTTCCGACAGCTGGCGCCAGAACTGGAATCCATGGCACCGCGAATTCGCCCTGCACATGCAGCCCGGCCAACGCCATAAATTAAGGATCGAGTGGGACTTGATCGATCCCAGCTATCTGGCTCTGCTGCACCGCGATCCCTTGCCGACCAGCGAAGCCAAGGATCTGTCGCTGTGGTCCGAAGCAGGGCAGATGATCGACTACTACTTCGTGGCCGGCGACTCGGCTGACCAGGCGATCGCCGGTTATCGCCAGCTCACCGGCAAGTCGGTGCTGTTGCCGCGATGGGCCTATGGCTTCTGGCAAAGCCGCGAACGCTACAAGACACAGGCCGAGATGACCGATGCGCTGGATGAATACCGCAAACGCAAGCTGCCGATCGACGCGATCGTAATGGACTGGTCGTACTGGCCGGAAAACGCCTGGGGCTCGCACGATTTCGATAAGGCGCGTTTTCCTGATCCGCAGGCCATGGTCAAGCACATCCATGACCAGCATGCGCGGATGATGATTTCGGTGTGGCCCAAGTTCTATCCCAGCACGGCGAATTTCAAGGAACTGGACGCCAAGGGGCATATCTACCGGCGCAACATCGAAGTGAAGGAAAGGGACTGGATCGGTAAGGGTTATCTTTCCTCGTTCTACGATCCCTATTCGAAGGAGGCGCGCGATATCTATTGGCGCCAGATCGACGAAAAGCTGAATGTGCTGGGCATCGATGCATGGTGGTTGGATTCGGACGAGCCCGACATGCATTCCAACCTGGACATCGACGAACGCAAGGCGCGCGCCACGCCAACGGCGATCGGTTCCTCTACCGAGTTCTTCAATTCGTTCCCGCTGGTTCACACCGAGGGCGTCTATCAAGGCGATCGCGCCAAGGATCCCGACCAGCGCGTTTTCATCCTGTCGCGCAAGGGTTATGCCGGCACCCAGCGCAACGCGGTCGCGGTGTGGAGTGGCGACGTGGCGTCGCGCTGGAGCGATCTGCGTGAACAGGTTTCGGCCGGCGTGAACCTGTCTCTCTCTGGGCTGGCTAACTGGACCTTCGACATCGGCGGATTCGCGGTGGAGAAGCGCTATGAGACCCAGGATCCTGCGCATCTGGCCGAGTGGCGCGAACTGAATCTGCGCTGGTTCCAGTTCGGCGCCTTCGCCCCGATCTTCCGGTCGCACGGACAGTTCCCGACCCGCGAAATCTGGAATATTTCGCCGGAGGGCACGGCGATCTACGACAGCCTCGCCTACTACGACCGCCTGCGTTACACGCTGCTGCCCTACATCTACACGTTGGCAGGCGATACCTGGCATCGCGACGGAACGATCATGCGTGGGCTGGCAATGGATTTCCCGAACGATCCTAAGGTTCGCGATATCGACGACCAGTACCTGTTCGGTCCTGCGTTCCTGGTCAATCCGGTGTCGGAGTTCAAGGCGACAAGCCGCAACGTCTATCTGCCTGCGGGAGCTGACTGGTACGACTTCAATACCGGCAAGCGTCACCGTGGCGGACAGACCTTGCGAGCCGACGCGCCGCTGGCACGCATGCCATTGTTCGTGCGCGCGGGCTCCATCGTGCCGATCGGTCCGGTGGTGCAATACGTCGACGAGCAGCCGAACGCGCCGCTGACGCTGGTGGTGTACACCGGCGCCGACGGCAAGTTCTCGCTGTACGAGGACGACGGCAAAGGCTACGGCTACGAGAAGGGCGAGTTCAGCCGCATCCCGCTGTCGTGGAATGAGCGCACCGGCAAACTGAGCATCGGCGTACGGGAAGGTTCGTACCCGGACATGCAGAAGCAGCGCACGATACGCGCGCGTTTCGTCAGCGGCCCACGCGCCGATGCTGGTGAGCTGGAACCCACCGTCGACGCCACCGTGCAATACGACGGCAAGGCGATCACGGTGAGCAAGGTTGCCGAGCCGAACTGACATGAGCATCGACTCGACGCGTCGCGAGTTGTTCAAGGGAGTGGGCGCGGGTATCGCCATCGCGGGTCTGATGCCGTCGTCCGTCGTGCATGCGGCGGACGGCGCCATCGCCGATGGCGATGCGCTCAAGCTCTGGTACCGACGGCCGGCGACGAGGTGGGTCGAGGCGTTGCCTCTGGGCAACGGACGTCTCGGCGCGATGGTCTGGGGCGGCATCGAGCATGAACGGCTGCAGCTCAACGAGGACACGTTGTATGCGGGCAGCCCGTACGAAGCCGACACTTCCGGCGCGCTGGAGGCATTGCCGGAAGTGCGTCGGCTGATTTTCGCCGGCGAGTACGCGCGCGCGGAAGACTTGGCCAACGCCAAGATGATGGCGCGGCCGCTCAAGCAGATGCCCTATCAGCCACTCGCCGACGTGGTGCTGGACTTCCGCGATATTCCGGATATCTCCGACTATCGCCGCGAGCTCGATCTGGATACGGCGATTACGCGCTCGCGGTTCAAAACCTGGAAGACTGAGCATACGCGCGAAGCCTTTATTTCACCGGTCGACCAATGCGTCGTGATGCGCTTGTCGACCGACCGGCCTGGCAGCATCAATCTGCGGGTGTCGCTGGATAGCGATCAACGCAACGATATGATCGCCGACGACGGCGCTCTGCTGCTGCGCGGACGCAATGCCACGCGCCATGGTATCGAGGGCCGGTTGAAGTTCGCGGTGAGGATTCGCGCCATTCCGCGTGGCGGTTCGTTGCGGCTACGTGGAGAACGCATCGAAATCGAAGACGCGGACGAGGTGGTGCTGTTGATTACGGCCGCTACCAGCTATCGCCGCTACGACGATATCGGCGGAGATCCAGAATCGATCACGCGCCAGCAGTTGATCGCCGCACAGCAGCGCGGATTCAAAGAGTTGCGTGCAACGCATGTGGCCGAACACCAGCGTTTGTTCCGTCGCATCTCAATCGACCTGGGCCATACCGAGGCCGCCCGATTGCCTACCGACGAACGCGTCGAGCGCTTTGCAGATGGCAACGACCCGGCACTCGCCGCGCTCTACCATCAATACGGCCGCTATCTGCTGATCTCCAGTTCGCGCCCCGGTACGCAGCCGGCCAACCTGCAGGGCATCTGGAACGATTTGATGGATCCGCCCTGGGAGAGCAAGTACACCGTCAACATCAACACTGAGATGAATTACTGGCCGAGCGAAGCCAACGCATTGCACGAATGCGTCGAACCGCTGGAGCGCATGATGTTCGATCTGGCCGAAACCGGTGCGCGCACCGCCAAGACGATGTACGGCGCGCCCGGCTGGGTGATGCACCACAACACAGACCTGTGGCGGCAGACGAGCCCGATTGACGGCGCGCAATACGGACTGTGGCCGATGGGGGGCGCGTGGTTGCTGCAGCAACTGTGGGACCGCTGGGATTACGGTCGCGACCGCGCGTATCTGGCGAAGATCTATCCCTTGTTCAAGGGCGCGGCAGAATTCTTCGCGGCGACCTTGACGCGCGATCCCCACACCGGCGAGCGGGTCACCAACCCCTCGATGTCGCCGGAGAACGTGCATCCGCACGGCGCGTCGCTTTGCGCCGGGCCGGCGTTGGATTCACAGTTGCTGCGCGATCTGTTCGCACAGTGCATCCAGGCCGCCGGCTTGCTGGGGGTGGACAGCGGTTTCGCACTACAGTTGAAGCAATTACGTGACCAACTGCCGCCCAACCGCGTAGGCAAAGCAGGCCAGTTGCAGGAGTGGCGCGAAGATTGGGACATGCAGGTGCCGGAGATTCACCATCGCCACGTCTCGCATCTTTACGCATTGCATCCGAGCTCGCAGATCAACGTGCGCGATACGCCGAAACTCGCCGCGGCCGCGAGGCGCTCGCTGGAAATTCGCGGCGACGACGCCACCGGCTGGGGCCTGGGTTGGCGCTTGAATCTATGGGCGCGGCTTGGCGATGGCGAACACGCGCTGAAGATCCTGCGCATGCTGCTGGGACCGCAGCGGACCTACCCGAACCTGTTCGATGCCCATCCACCATTCCAGATCGACGGTAACTTTGGCGGCACCGCCGGCATCACCGAAATGCTGCTGCAGAGTTGGGGCGGCTCGATCTTTCTGCTGCCGGCTCTGCCGGAAGCGTGGAAAGCAGGATCCGTGCGTGGTCTTAAGGTGCGTGGCGCCGCCGGCATCGATCTGTCGTGGAAAGCAGGTCGCCTGACCGAGGCCACGCTCACCAGCGTGCGCGGTGGTCGCTACAACATCGTTCTGGGAAAGCAGAGTCTGGACGTCGAACTCGAAGCGGGCCAGTCGCGCCGCTTACGCGTTAAAGACGGCAAGCTGGTGGCGGCATGAGCTTGTATGCCGGCATCGATGCGGGAACCCAGAGCATCAAGCTGCTCGTCTACGACGCGCAGTCCAGGCAAGTCGTCGCGACGGCGAGCGCGCCGCTCGAACTGATCAGCGGCGCGGACGGCAGCCGCGAACAACTGGCCTCGTGGTGGATCGACGGCGTACACGCTTGCTTCGCGCAATTGGACGCGTCGATCCGCGCCTCGATCGTCGCCATCGCCGTCTCCGGGCAACAGCATGGCTTCGTGCCGTTGGGCCGCGAAGGCGAAGTGCTCGCGCCGGTCAAGCTGTGGTGCGATACCAGCAGCGCCCATGAATGCCAGCAGATCATGCAGGCGGTGGGAGGGGAGCGGCGCTGCATCGAACTGGCTGGCAACCCGATCCTGCCTGGCTACACCGCCTCCAAGCTGCCTTGGACACGTCATCACCGGCCCGAGGTCTACCGCGATTTGGCGGTAATCCTGTTACCGCACGACTATCTCAATTTCTACCTCACTGGCGAACGTTTCATGGAAGCCGGTGATGCCTCCGGGACCGGCTGGCTCGACGTGCGCACGCGCCAGTGGTCACCGGAACTGCTGGCGGCCACCGATCCCGATCGCGATCTGTTGCAATGCCTGCCGCCGCTGGTCGGACCGGGCACCACCTTCTCGATCGTACCCACTATCGCCGCCGCGCTGGGGCTGTCCCACGCGGTACGCATCGCGGCCGGCGGCGGCGACAACATGATGGCGGCCATCGGTACCGGCTGCGTGGTGCCGGATCGTTTGTCGATGAGCCTGGGCACTTCCGGAACCTTGTTCGCCTACGCCGATCGTCCGGTGGTGGATGCGAACGGCAGCTGGGCCGCTTTCTGCTCCTCGTCCGGCGGCTGGCTGCCGTTGATCTGCACGATGAATTGCACGGTCGCCACTGAGACCATCGCGCGCTTGTTCGATTTCAGCGTCGGCCAGGGCGAGGCCATGATCGGCGCGACCTCTCCGGGCGCCGCCGGCTTGACCCTGCTGCCTTTCTTTAACGGCGAACGCACGCCAAATCTACCCGACGCCCGCGCCTCGATGCTGGGCATGGATCTGCGCAACGTCACGCCGGCCAACTGCTACCGCGCGGCCATGGAAGGCGCGACCTACACGATGAAGTATGGCTACGACGCATTCGCCGCTGCGGGTCTGGAATTCGACACCATCGTGCTGACCGGCGGCGGCAGTAAGAGCGCTGCCTGGAAGCAGATGATCGCCGATATCTTCGATCTGCCGGTGGAAGTTCCAAGACAAGCCGAAGGGGCCGCGTTTGGCGCTGCGCTGCAGGCGTTGTGGTCGCAACTGCGCGAGAACGGGGACGGCACTACCTTGCCGGAATTGGTGGCGCAGCACGCTGCCATCGATCTCTCGCTTTCGATTCGCCCCGACCCGGTGCGCGTGGACGAATACCAAATGCATTACGCGCGTTTTTTGCGACATCTCGAGGCGGTCCGCGCGCTGGACGCGGCCTAGGCAAGTACCCCGCATAACAGGACGGAAGACAGACCATGAGCAATCCATATTTCATCGGCGCGCGGGAATACTTTCCGGGTATAGGCAGCATCGCCTTCGAAGGTAAAGACTCGGACAATCCGCTCGCCTTCAAGGTCTACGACGAAAACAAACGCATCGGCGGCAAGAGCATGCGCGAGCACCTGCGTTTTGCGGTGTGCTACTGGCATACCTTCTGCAACACCGGCCACGATCCCTTCGGTCCGGGCACGCGCCGCTTTCCCTGGGAAGCCGATACGGCGATGGCGGCTGCAGAGGCCAAGGTCGATGCCGCGTTCGAATTCTTTACTAAGCTGGGTGTGCCGTACTGGTGCTTCCATGATATCGATCTGGCGCCCGACGCCGAAGATATCGGCGAGTACGAAAACAACCTCAAACACATGGTCGCTCTGGCCAAGGCGCGCCAGGATGCCACCGGTGTGAAGCTGCTGTGGGGCACGGCGAACTTGTTCTCGCATCCGCGTTACATGAACGGTGCTTCGACCAATCCGGAATTCGCCGTGGTCGCGCGCGCGGCTGTGCAGGTCAAGGCGGCGCTCGACGCCACCGTTGAGTTGGGCGGGGAGCACTACGTGTTCTGGGGCGGCCGCGAGGGCTACGCCTCACTGGTCAATACCAACATGAAGCGCGAAGTCGAACACTTCGCTCGCTTCCTTGTCATGGCGCGCGACTATGGACGCAGCATCGGCTTGAAGGGCAATTTCCTGATCGAGCCCAAACCGATGGAGCCAATGAAGCA
Source organism: Lysobacter gummosus (assembly GCF_001442805.1). Taxonomy (NCBI): domain Bacteria; kingdom Pseudomonadati; phylum Pseudomonadota; class Gammaproteobacteria; order Lysobacterales; family Lysobacteraceae; genus Lysobacter; species Lysobacter gummosus. The sequence continues at coordinate 2,021,053 of NZ_CP011131.1, forward strand.
CCAGTACGACTTCGACAGCGCCACGGTCGCCGGCTTTCTGCGTCAGCATGGCCTGGAGCACGACTTCAAGCTCAACATCGAAGCCAACCACGCCACCTTGTCCGGGCACACGTTCGAGCACGACCTGCAGGTCGCGTCGGATCAGGGCCTGCTGGGCAGCATCGATGCCAACCGCGGCAACGCACAGAACGGTTGGGACACCGACCAGTTCCCGACGGATCTGTACGACACCGTCGGCGCCATGCTGGTGGTGCTGCGCCAGGGCGGTCTGGAAGGCGGTCTGAATTTCGATGCCAAGGTTCGGCGCGAATCGACCGACCTGGAAGATATGTTCATCGCCCACATCGGCGGCATGGACGCGTTCGCACGCGGTCTGGAAGTGGCGCATGCGCTGCTGACGGATTCGCCATGGGAACAGTGGCGCACTGAGCGTTATTCCAGCTTCGACAGCGGCGACGGCCGCGATTTCGAGCAGGGCAGGCTGGCTCTGGACGATCTGCGCGCCATCGCGGCTCAAAACGGCGAACCCAACCGAATCAGCGGCAAGCAGGAGCGATACGAGAACCTGCTGAATCAATACCTGTTGCGTTGATGCTCGCCGTCGTATCGGCGTCGCCGATCACTCGATCCATACCTGTCCGAGCCGCACTCACCCAAGGTATCTCATGAACAGCATTCCTCTCAGCAAGGCGTCCACAGATGGAGGCGAAAACACCCGGCTGATCATCCTGATCAGTTGCGTGGCGACCATCGGCGGCTTCCTGTTCGGCTTCGATAGCGGCGTCATCAACGGCACCGTCGACGGACTTAAGCAGGCCTTCCATTCCAGTTCCGCCGGAACCGGTTTCGAAGTGGCCTCGATGCTGCTCGGCTGCGCCATCGGCGCGTTCTTCGCCGGTCGTCTGGCAGACCGCTGGGGACGCCGCGCGGTACTGATCATCTCGGCGGTGCTGTTCCTGATCTCGGCTGTGGGCGCCGGCATGGCCAATACGTCGGCGATATTCATCATCGCGCGTGTCTTTGGCGGCTTCGCGGTCGGCGCGGCCAGCGTGATGTCGCCGGCGTACATCGCGGAAGTGACCCCGGCCCGCTATCGCGGACGCTTGGCGACAGTGCAGCAGATCGCGATCATCGGTGGACTGTTCTGCGCGTTCCTCAGCAACTACCTGCTGGCCAAGGCCGCGGGCGCTTCCACCGAGGCCTTATGGTTGGGTCATGCGGCTTGGCGCTGGATGTTCTGGATGCAGGCGATCCCCTCGACAGTCTTCCTGTTGTTGCTGCTGCTGATTCCGGAAAGCCCGCGTTACCTGGTGGTCAAGGATCGCAAGAAAGATGCGTTGAAAGTGTTGACCCGCCTGTACGGAGCGGCGGAAGCGAAAACCAAGCTCGTCGAGATCGAGGGCTCGTTGTCGGCAGACCATCATCGTCCACGTCTGTCGGATCTGGTCGACAAGACGACCGGGAAAGTCCGCAAGATCGTCTGGATCGGCATCGGACTTGCCACGTTCCAGCAACTGGTCGGCATCAACGTGGTGTTCTACTACGGCGCCGTACTGTGGCAGGCGGTTGGCTTCTCCGAAAGCGACGCGCTGCTGATCAACGTGCTGTCCGGCGCGCTCAGCATCGGCGCTTGCCTGGTGACAGTGATGCTGATCGATCGGATCGGCCGCAAGCCGTTGCTGTGGATCGGGTCGGCAGGCATGGCGGTGTCGCTGGCGCTTGTTACGTTTGCTTTCGCCAGCGCCGGAGTGGATGCCGCGGGCAAGCTCGAACTATCCGATTCGATGGGCACGCTGGCGCTGGTGGCCGCCAACATCTACGTGGTGTTCTTCAACATGTCATGGGGCCCGGTGATGTGGGTGATGCTGGGCGAGATGTTCCCCAATCAGATCCGCGGTTCCAGCCTTGCGGTGGCGGGCGCGGCGCAGTGGACGTCGAATTTCATCATCACCGTGACATTCCCGATCCTGCTGGTCAGCATCGGACTGGCCGGCGCCTATGGCATCTATACGGTGGCTGCGATGATCTCGGTGTTCTTCGTGCTGAAGTACGTATACGAAACCAAGGGCCGGGAGCTGGAACAGATGGAAGGCTGACGGGTTGATGCGGGGTCCCGGTCGTGGTCGCCATGGACGACGGCGTCGAAGGATGGAAGTCCAGCCATGCCATGACCCGCGTGCATCCCATCCGCCTGGTTGCGGGCGAGACAGCGCTCGCCGATGCGACGGGACTTCCCGTCATCTTATTCGTGCTTGATGGAGCCACTGCATTGAACGTATTCGCCGCGCCTTCCCGTTTCCATCCCGCGTGGCGGACGGGTTTGCTGCTGGCTATTCCCATGGCGGCAGCGCTGCTCGCTCTGAGCTGTCGGGATGCCGCCGCTTCGCCATGGCCTGCGGTCGCCTGGCCGCTGGCCGAAGATCCCGTCATCGAAAAACGAATCGATGAACTGATGGCGAAGATGACGGTAGAAGACAAAGTCGGCCAGATAGTGCAGGGCGACATCGCCAGCCTGACGCCGGAAGACGTCCGCAAGTATCGACTGGGTTCGGTGCTGGCCGGCGGCAATTCCGACCCTGATGGGAAATACAACGCCACGCCCGCGCAATGGCTGGCGCTGACCGATGCATTTTACGAAGCGTCGATGGATACGCGGAACGGTGGGCACGGAATCCCGATCTTGTTCGGTATCGATGCCGTGCATGGACAGAGCAACATCGTCGGCGCGACTTTGTTTCCGCACAACATCGGCCTGGGGGCGACCCGCAACCCCGAGCTTATGCGCCAGATAGGCCGGGTCACCGCAGTCGAGACGCGCATCACCGGTATGGAATGGGCGTTCGCGCCGACCGTAGCGGTGCCGCAGGACGATCGCTGGGGGCGCACCTACGAAGGCTACTCAGAGTCGCCCGATGTAGTGGCCAGTTTTGCCGGCAGCATGGTCGAAGGCCTACAGGGAACCGCGGGAGCGCTGGACTTCCTGGATGGATCGCATGTGATGGTCTCGGTGAAGCATTTCCTGGGCGACGGTGGTACCACCGGTGGCAAGGACCAAGGCGATACCAGGATCGATGAAGCCGAGTTGGCGCGCTTGCACGGCGCCGGTTATCCGCCCGCCATCGCGGCCGGCGCGCAGACCATCATGGCGTCGTTCAATAGCGTCAACGGCGAGAAGATGCACGGCCACCGGCATCTGCTGACCGAAGTGCTGAAACAACAGATGAATTTTGGTGGCTTCGTGGTGGGCGACTGGAACGGCCATGGCCAGGTCAAAGGCTGCACCAACGACAACTGCCCGGCTGCCATTGCGGCGGGTCTCGACATGGCGATGGCGTCTGATAGTTGGAAGGGCTTCTACGAAACCGCGGTGGCGGCGGTGAAAGCGGGCACGCTACCGATGGAACGCTTGGACGACGCGGTGCGGCGCATTCTTCGTGTGAAATTCCGCCTCGGTCTTTTCGAGGCCGGCAAACCTTCGCGACGGCCACTGGGCGGCAAGTTCGAATTGCTCGGCGCGCGCGAGCATCGCGCGGTGGCGCGCCAAGCGGTGCGCGAATCGCTGGTGCTGCTGAAGAACAACAAGAGCGTGCTGCCGCTGTCGCCGAAACAACGCATCCTGGTCGCCGGCGACGGCGCGGACGATGTCGGCAAGCAAGCCGGCGGCTGGACGCTTAATTGGCAAGGCACCGGCACCAGGCGCGCCGACTTCCCGAACGCCGACACCATCTACGAAGGCATCGCACGCCAAGCCAGGGCCGCCGGCGGCGTGGCGACATTGTCGGTGGATGGTAAGTACATGCAGAAGCCCGATGCCGCCGTCGTCGTGTTCGGCGAGAATCCTTACGCCGAGTTTCAGGGCGACATCGCCACTCTTCTGTACAAGCCGGGCAACGACGCCGAGCTAGAGCTGATTAAGCGCCTGAAGGCCGACGGTATTCCGGTGGTCGCGGTGTTTCTGAGCGGTCGGCCCTTGTGGATGAATCGCGAAATCAACGCCGTCGATGCGTTCGTCGCCGCGTGGCTGCCGGGTTCCGAAGGCGAAGGCATCGCCGATGTGCTGCTGCGCAAGCCCGATGGTGGTGTGCAGCATGACTTTAAGGGCAAGCTCAGCTTCAGTTGGCCGCGCAGTGCCGCCCAGTACGCCAACAACGTCGGTCAGAAGGACTACGCCCCGCTGTTCGCGTTCGGTTTCGGCCTGACTTATGCGGACAAGGGCGACCTGGCGCCACTGCCGGAGGATTCCGGCGTGTCCGGCGAGCAGTCGGCCAGCGGCGTGTACTTCGCGAACGGCATGCCGTCGGTGAGCCTGACGCTGCAGCTGTCTGGCGCGTCCCAAGCGAACATGCCGGCGACCACGATGCCTACGGCGTTGGCCGACGGCAGCTTGAAGCTGAGCGCGGTGGACCACAAGGCGCAGGAGGATGCGCGTCGCCTGCAATGGTCCGGAGCGGCGACAGCCAAGGTGACGCTGGCCTCCGGCAAGCCGCTCGACCTCACTCGCGAGAGCAATGGCGACATGCAACTTCAGTTAACCCTGCGCCGCGACAGTGCGGCCAGTGCGCCGGTCTGGTTGGGCGTTGGCTGCGGCGAAGGCTGCAGCGGGCGCATCGATCTGCACAAGCCATTGGCTACGCTACCGCAGGGACGGTGGAAGGTCGTCGGCGTGCCGTTGAAGTGCTTCGTGAACGCGGGCGCGGACGTGAGCAAACTGGTGCAGGTGCTTGTGCTGGAGAGTAGGGCGGCACTTGATCTGTCGGTCTCGCGCATTGCGCTAGGCGCATTAAACGAAGCGGAAGTAACGGCGGACTGCCCGGCCGGATGACCGGGCATCCACACCATCGGTAGTGCTGAAGGGGAGGGCGAATGGGGCTGTCGGCTTTTCGTAGCTCCAGGAACTGCGTTACGGAATGCGCATCCGCAAGCGGATGGCGGTGTTCTGGCTGGGCATGTACGTGTTCGGCGCGTTGGTCGCAGCGATCGTGGCTTCGCTGACATCGAAGATCAACCCGGCGGCCACGATCTTTACCCTTGCGTTGCTTCAACTGAATGAATGAGGAGCGTGGTCGTGGTTGTCGCGAGCGCAGGGAAATTCATGGCAGGAAGGCGAGTCCGTGCCGGATTACCGAAGGCACGCATCGACGACGTGGCCAATCTTGCGGGTGTGTCGATCAAGACCGTATCGCGGGTACTCAACGAAGAACCGAATGTCTCGGCGGTTACCAGGAGCAAGGTGCTCAAGGCGATCGAAGGGTTGAACTACAGGCCATGTCTGGAGGCGCGGTGTCTGGCGAAAAACAAGAATCAGTCGAACCCGAAAACAACTGCCAGGGACTGCGGGGATGCCTCGATCCCGCCGGTGGAGACAACCCGCCGTTCCAGTGACGGGAGAGGGTCGCGCTTGTATCTCGAACTCTTGCAGTTGGCCGACCTGAGGAAACGCCGGATCCTCTCGAACAGCGAATTCGAACTGCAGATAATCAACTTGCTGGCCAGTACAGGCTAACGAAATCGCTGCCTTGCGCTGACGAGAGGGTAGCGACCGGAAACACGACGCCATGAAATTCTACGTGATGGCGTGACGGAACCAGAGGAATGCCGGAGCTGATTTCTCATGGGATGGAGACAAGCAAGAGCTTGATGCAGCAACTCCTTGCGACGGGACGTTATTCAATCGATGACACGACCGCCGCATTTCCTTAGTCGTAGTTTGTTGGTCAACACCAGGAGGATTCATGTCAAACCGCATACCTTTCGCTGCGACATGGCAGAAGTCGCTGGCGCTTCTCGCGTGCTCGATCCAAACCAGATTGATTAAGCAATTGTCGGTGTGTGGTGCGGCAGCGTTGCTGCTCGCAGGACCTGCATTCGCTCAGCTTCCAACGGCCCAGCAAGTCGCAGCTCCGATCCGTATCGGTTGGAACGTGGGAAACACCATGGAAGCCATCTGCGGCGAGACCGCCTGGGGCAATCCTGCTATTACGCAGCAACTCATCACCTCAGTGAAAGCTGCTGGCTTCAACGCCATCCGCATTCCGGCGGCTTGGGACTGTCATGCCAATCAGCAGACGCAGACCATCGACCCCACTTGGATGGCGCGCGTCAAACAGGTGGTGGACTACGCGTACAGCCAGAACATGTATGTGGTTCTGAACATCCACTGGGACGGCGGCTGGCTCGAGGAGCATCCTCTTTACTCGCATCAGACCGCGAATAATCAGAAGCAGCGCAACTATTGGACCCAGATCGCCAACACGTTCCGCAACTACAACGAACGCATGCTATTCGCTGGAACCAACGAAGTCCATGCTGACTACGGGACGCCGACCAGCGAGCACAACACGGTTCAACAATCGTACAACCAGACCTTCGTCAATGCTGTGCGCGCTACCGGCGGCAACAATGCGTCGCGTACGCTTATCGTGCAGACCTACAACACGAACATGCAGCACGGTATAAATTTCTTCAAGATGCCGACGGACTCGATCGCGAACCGGCTGATGGTCGAGGTCCATTTTTACGATCCTTACGCATACACGTTGGATCCGAATGGGAGCTGTTTGTATTGGGGTTCGCCGTATCCTCCGCAAAGCGCCTGCTCTTGGGCTCAGGAGAGTTATGTTGACGGTCTGTTCTCTCAAGTTCGCTCCAAGTGGGTGAACAACGGCATTCCGGTCATCATCGGCGAATACGGAGTCTCGCTTCGCTCGGGAATGAATCGGCAGTCGCGCGAGTATTACTTGGAATACATCAACCGCGCGGCCCGCCTCAATGGCATCAAGACCTTCTACTGGGATAACGGCGTAGCCGATTTTGCATTGTTCAACCGGTCCAATGGCTCCGTCGTTGATTCGGGAGCCATCGGCGCGATAAAACGAGGTGCCAATCTAAGCAAGATCATTACAGGCGATGCGTATCAAGTGATGTCCCGACACAGCAGCAATGCTCTCGGCGAGAGTGGCGGCAAGTGACCATGACGCGTTCGGTGGCACGCTCGGCTCGTGGTGGGCGCGTATCGCCATCGGTCTGCTGCTGTTCGTGTCTGCGTGCTGCAACGTTTGTTCGGCCTGCGCAGGTGCCGGTCTTGAGCGCTGACCGGTCACGCTTGTCAGAGATGCGGGGGCGGTCGATGCGTCGATCGAGCTTGCTGCGGCTTGCAGGCATCCTGCTGCTCACCGGCAGCCTGTCCGTGGTGACTGCCACAGCAATAGCCGCGCCGCCATCGAACGATTTCCATCGATGGGCCGCCACGCCACCGCTGGGCTGGAATAGCTGGGATGCCTTCGGCACCACGGTGACCGAAACGCAGATCAAGCAACAGGCCGACTTCATGGCGGCCAAGCTCAAGGCGCACGGTTGGCAGTACATCACGGTGGATATCCAGTGGTACCAGCCTACCGCCAAAGGCCACAGCTACGAAGAAGGCGCCGTGCTGGCGATGGACGGCTTCAGTCGCTTGGTGCCGGCGCCGGAGAAGTTTCCCTCGGCCGCTGATGGCCAGGGCTTCAAGCCGTTGGCCGACTATGTGCATGGCAAGGGACTGAAGTTCGGCATCCACATGATGCGCGGCATCCCACGCCAGGCGGTCAAACAGAACACCCCGATCCTGGGCACTGACCTGCGCGCGGCGGACATCGCCGATATCAACAGCACCTGCTCCTGGAACCCGGACATGTACGGCGTGGACATGTCGAGGCCGGGTGCGCAGGCGTACTACGATTCGTTGATGCAGCAGCTGGCCGACTGGGGCGTGGACTTCGTCAAGGTCGACGATCTCAGCCGCCCTTATAACCAGAATCGGGCCGATATCGAGGCCATCCGCAAGGCGATCGACAAGACTGGTCGGCCTATCGTGTTCAGCACCTCGCCGGGCGAGACCCCCTTGTCCGCCGGCGCTCACGTCAATCGGCACGCCAATATGTGGCGCATCAGCGACGATTTCTGGGATCGCTGGGAATTGCTGCTGCCCCAGTTCAAGCGCCTGCATGACTGGACGCCGTATCGGACCGCCGGCGCATGGCCGGATGCGGACATGTTGCCGCTGGGCATCGTCGAGTTCGATCGGCCTATCCGTTTCACTCGCGACGAGCAGATCACGCTGATGACTTTGTGGAGCATCGCGCGCTCGCCGCTGATCCATGGCGGCGACCTGACCCGCACCGATCCGTTCACCCTGTCCTTGCTCACCAACGACGAGGTACTCGCCGTCAACCAGGACAGTGCGCACAACCACCAGCTGTTCCGCACCGACGACGGACTGATCGCCTGGGTCGCCGATGCGGCGGACGGCAGGTCCAAGTACCTGGCGGTGTTCGATACCCGCGATGCCGACGCGGCAGCTGGCAGTCGTCCGATTCCGGTAGAACTTGCCGCGCTCGGACTGCAGGGACAGGTGCAGGTGCGGGATCTGTGGAGTCACACCCAGTTGAAGCCGGTTAGCGGAACTTTCAAACCGCAGGTCGCACCGCATGGCGCGCGTTTGTTCCGTCTCACCCCCAAGACCGAGTCGTCGGCGTCAAAGCCGTGACGACGTTGCGTCCACCGCAAGCCAATCCCTCATGAATATCGACCACGCCAACGGACTTAGCCGGCGCACCTTCGTTAAATCCCTTGCCCGAGCCGCAGTTGCGTCGCGTCTTGCATGGGCCGGCATCCGTCCAGACACCATTTCTTCCGCGAACGCACGGCAATACAGAGAGAACAATTCCATGCTCAAGATCCTTGCGGCCACCACCACCCTCATCCTCAGTCTGAGCGTCGGCGCGGCGACGGCTGCAACGCTTCAGGCGAAGGCGACCCTGCAGGCCGACAAGCCCGGGCCGCGGATCAATCGCAATCTCTACGGCCAATTCTCCGAGCACCTGGGCGGCGGCATCTATGACGGCATCTGGGTCGGCGAGAACAGCCCAATTCCCAACGTCCGTGGTATTCGCACCGACGTAGTCGAAGCGCTGAAGGCCATCAAGACGCCCATGGTGCGCTGGCCGGGCGGATGTTTCGCCGATGAGTACCTCTGGCGCGACGGCATCGGCCCCCGCGACCAGCGTCCCGTGCGCAAGAACAACTGGTGGGGCGGCGCGGCCGAGACCAATGCTTTCGGCACCCATGAGTTCATGGATTTCGTGGAGCAGATTGGCGCCGAGGCCTATATCTCGATCAACGTCGGCAGTTCAACCCCGACCTACATGCGCGAATGGATCGAGTACATGACCTCTCCCGGCCAGGACACTCTGGCCCGGGAGCGGCGCAAGAACGGGCGCGACAAACCATGGAAGGTCGCGCTATGGGGCATAGGCAATGAAAGCTGGGGTTGCGGCGGCAACATGACGCCGGAGTATTACGCCAACGAGTTGCGCCGCTTCGGCAGCTTCTTCCATCAGGGCGAGGACAATCCCGGTCTGCGTGTGGCCACCGGCCCCAACTCCGATGAAACCCGCTGGACCGAAGTGCTGATGAAGGACGCCAGCCAGGCCATGGACGCCCTCAGCCTGCACTACTACACGTTGCCCACCGGCGACTGGAAGACCAAGGGCGCCGCCATCGGCTTCACCCAGCAGGAATGGGTCGACACCTTCGCCCAGACCCTGAAGATGGACGACTTCATCAAACGCCATTCGGCGATCATGGATACCTACGATCCGAAAAAACGCGTCGGCCTGTATGTCGATGAATGGGGCACCTGGTACGACGTCGAAAAAGGCACCAATCCGAGCTATCTATACCAACAGAACACCTTGCGCGACGCGGTGCTGGCGGCGGCCAACTTCAACATCTTCCACCAGCATGCCGACCGCGTGCGCATGACCAGCGTCGCCCAGACCATCAACGTGCTGCAAGCGATGATCCTCACCGACGGCGGCAAGATGGCGCTGACTCCGACCTACCACGCCTTCAAGATGTATGTGCCGTTCCAGGACGCGACTTCGCTGCCGCTGGAACTGACCACGCCGAACTTCAGCGCCGGCGGCAAAACCATTCCCGCGATCAACGCTTCGGCGGCACGCGCCAAGGACGGCAGGATCTTCATCGGCATCGCCAACATGGATCCACAGGACCGTGTGGAACTGGACATCGATCTCGGCGCCGTGAAAGCGAAAGCAGTCTCGGGCGAGGTTCTCACCGCGGACCGAACGGATGCGCACAATGTTCCCGGGCAACCGGCGACCATCGCGCCTATGCCCTACAGCGGCGGCCGGATCGGCCAGGGCAGGCTCGTACTCGATATCCCGGCCAAGTCGGTCGTGGTGGTCAGGCTCGACTGAGGGGCGGGGCTGAGACTTCGGATGTCCGCTTATGGGCTATTGCGTTGAAAAACTCGGTTGAATCGGTCATCTGATGCCGAATTGCCGACTTCCCATCGACGGTTTCGGCACACCGGTCGCGAGCTGGCTGCGCGGTCCCCTGCGCGAATGGGCCGAGGCCTTGCTGGACGAATCGCGATTGCGCGCGGAAGGGCATTTCGATGCGCGGGTGGTGCGCGGGCTGTGGGGCGAATTCCTCCGCGGCCAGCGCAAGTGGCATACGCATTTGTGGAACGTGCTGATGTTTCAGGCGTGGCGGGAACAGTATCGACGAGGGACGACGTCGTCCGCTGTCGCGGTGATGCCGGAGCCGTTGCCGGCGATCGGGCCTGAGCGCGTCGCGCGAGCGCAATACGGGTGCTGAGCAGTAACGCGGGCTGATCCTGCATCGCGGAGCCGTCGTCCGGATGGTTTCCCGCCTTCGTCCTGGTCGGCGCCCGAACTCGGTTCGCCAGTTTTTTGCGCAGTCAGCCGCCCGGGTTGTCGCACCGGAGCCATGAGCGTGTCTGTGAGTGCGATGCGTGCAACGCCGATGAGCACTGCAGTGTGGCGTTCAATAAATATTACGAATCAGCAGAATTCGGGCGGCGGGTGTTGATTCGCGTGCGTTTGTGTAAGAAGAGAGTGTTCTAAACGCATATAACGCGCTTAAGAGAAATGTTGGGCGTACTGCAAGCACATAAAATGTGGATTTAGTGAGTGGGGTCGGCTTTCGCGAGGCCGACAAACACTAAGTCAGGCTCCGTGCCAACGATTGAAAACTCTTTCCCGCTCTACTAGCGTTGATCCGCGTTCACCACTATCACAGCGTCATGCGTCGATCACTGCGACGGCCAAGGCCGGTGCGAATCAGGCGACCGACGCGCAGTGGAAACGCACGGACAGCACAGGGGAGCGATCATGGAAAGATTGAAGGCAGCGGGCCGGCGCAGACGTGCGTCGCGATTGGCGCGGGTATTAGCGTTGGCGACGGCGTTCTGTGCCGCCCAGGCGCACGCGCAATCGAGCTGGGAAGTTCACGACAACAAAGCCAACGATCATCTCAAGGTGATCCGAAAATCCATCGGCGAAGACAACGGCACTGTCAACGACCGACTCAAGAAGATCGCCAAGCTGGGATCGGCCAAGTCCAGCGGCGAAGCGGCCGAAGCGCCGACCGAGAAGCTGGAGAAAGACAAGCCCAGCCAGGTCGAAAAAACCGTCGCAGATCGCTGCCCGAAAGGCGAGAAGAAAGCCGGCGAACAGCTGTGGCAGCTGTGCGAGGAAACGGTCAAGACGCAGATGGCGAAGTACAACTACTCGCTGGCGATCTATGAGGTCTTCAACAAGCGCAAGCAGCGGCTGGAAGAGATCGAGCGCGAGCGCGCCAATCTGGGCTCGGAAGACCAGGGCAAGCTGCAGGACAACACCAACAAACTGCTGGCGCTGATCGCGCGCATGGACCTGGATATCCGCCAACACCGTCTGTACATGGACGCTTACGACGCGCGCCTGCAGTACCTGGCCGCGGCGCGCGACCAGATCGGCAACGAAGTCATGCGCGGCAAGAAGGGCAGCATGCTCGGCGATACGGTGAGCAACCTGGCCGGCTTCGCCACCATGTCCAGCGTGCTCAGAGCGGCCAAGTCGGAGCGCAGGCCGTGGAAGTGTTTCATGCAGGCGGCGGACTGCGCAGAGAATGAATTACAGCGCCACTTGGGCGACTGATTCGCAGGTAATCGCGTCAATCTTCAGGGAATGGGGTCGCAGAATGTTCAACGGATGGATGCCTGAGGTCGCCGGACCGCTCGAAGAGCTGGGCCAGTGGATGTTCTTCCAGGAAATCTTCGGTTTCCTGGATAACGAGATACTGGCACTCGGGGAACAGATGCTGTATCGAATGTCGGCGTTCGTCGCTTCGATCGCGCTGGTGCTGATGACGCTATGGATACTGCTGCAGGGATTCCGGATCGTGACCGGTCAATCGCGCGAATCGATGATGACGTTGATCGCAAATTCGGCGCGCGGCGCCTTCATCGTGATCGCCGCATCCACCCTGACCATCGGTGGTGCCGACATCTACGAGATGCTCACCGACAGCATGCCCAAGGCGATCCACTACATGGTGACGGGCAAGGACGAAGCCCCGGCCAAGACCATCGACGACGGCCTGACCCAGATGCAGGCGGCGATGGCTGCCATCGAAGCCTTGCCGCTACTGGACAACCCGAGCATCAAGGAAGACAAGGATCAGGCCCTGGTGCTGACCGGCCTGGGCGTGGCCGGCCCGGCGGTGATCGGCGGCGCATTGTTGATGATGTACAAGGTCGCCCTGGCGCTGTTCGTCGGCATGGCGCCCTTGTTCATCCTGAGCCTGATGTTCGAGCAGACCAAGCAGTTGTTCGGACGATGGCTGTACTACGGCATCGGCACGATGTTCTCGATGGCCGTGCTGAGCTTCATGGTGACCGTGTCGATGAAGATGGTCGGCGCCGTGGCGGGTGGCTTCGCCATTCAATACGCCGCGGCCTCGGGCCTGAGCGCGGCGGGTATCGAAGCGAGCACCCCGGGCATCAGCACGATGGCGATGCAGCAAGGCGGCTTGGGCATGGTGCTTACGGTGTTGCTGATTACGATCCCGCCGATGGCGGCATCGTTCTTCCAGGGGGCCTTGGGGAATTTCGGCGCGTACTCGGCGTTCGGAGCGGTGGGGCGCGGGGCGGATGGGTCGGGGCAGCAGGCGGGGTCGCGACCGGGGGCTCAGGGGGGAGCGATGCCCGCTGCCCATAGTCAGGATGGCAGTGGTGCGAGGCGCAGTACTCAGACGATGTCAGGCATGAGTGGAAATGTTACTGGGGCAAATTCACGAGAAGACGCAGGACGGACTTTGCAGTTGAGTCAACATCGAGCTGCTGAGCAGCGATCTGGTGAGTCGTCTGCCTCGACTAGTTCGCAGAAGGTTCTGCCTCAAGGACGCCAAGGCCAAGATCGATGAAATTCTACTCGTTCTTGGGTTGCTGGGTAATGGCTATTTTCAATAAGGAGGGAATATGAAGATTGCGGCGTTTCTTATTCTTATGTTCGTTACAAGCACTGTATGAATCGCCCAGGTTTTTGTAGACAGTCGTCAGCCGTTTAGTGCGTACCGCCTTTCAAACTCTATCGGGGACAGGCCATTGTTGGAACTGTGCCGTCGTTTGGGGTTGTAGAACAGCTCGATGTAATCGAACACATCGCCTCGTGCTTTGTCATGGGTATGGTAGATCCGTTGCTTAACCCGTTCGCGCTTGAGCAACTGGAAGAAGCTTTCCATCGCGGCGTTGTCGTGACAGTTACCGCGTCGGCTCATGCTGCACACGATGCCGTGGGCCTTCAAAAAGCTCTGCCAGTCTTCGCTCGTGAACTGACTGCCTTGATCCGAGTGCAAGAGCAAACCAGGCGCGGGCTTGCGTCGCCACACCGCCGCTAGCAGCGCCTGCAGCACCAGATCGGAGTGCTGCGTTGGACGCGTGGCCCAGCCCACGATCCTGCGGGAGAACAGATCGAGCACGACGGCCAAGTACAAGAAGCCTTCGTGGGTGCGAATGTAGGTGATGTCGGTCACCCAGGCCCGATTGGGTTCTTGCGCTGTGAACTCACGCGCCAGCACGTTGTTGGCGACGGCGCCGATCGGCCCGCTCAACGGCCGCGGCCGCCGGCCGTAGCCCACCATGGCGCGCAGCCCTTCTTGCTTCATCAAACGCGCAACGCGGTGTTTGCTGCACGTTTCACCCAACTCGCGCAGGTCCGTGGTGATCTTGCGATGGCCGTAGATCGAGCCGCTTTCCAACCAACTGTGCTTGATCAATCCCAACAGACGTTGGTCGTCGCGTGCACGCGCACTGGCCGGCGCGTGAAGCCAAGCGTAGTAACCGCTGCGGTTTATGCCCAAGACACGGCACATTGCGGCCAGGCCGAACTCGTCGGCGTGCTGCTTCATGAAGGCGTACTTCACCTTTACCCCTTGGCAAAGTACGCGGCGGCTTTTTTTAGGATGTCTCGTTCTTCAGTCACGCGCCGAAGTTCTGCCTTCAGGCGTCGCACGTCCGCGTTCTGATCTTTTTCCACACGACGAACCACATCGCTTTTGCCTTGCTGACGCCGCCAGCCGTACAGGCTGTGCACCGACACGCCCAGGCGCTCGGCTACTTCGGCCACCGGCCGCCCGTACTCCACGATCTGACGGACCGCTTCGATCTTGAACTCATCGGTGTATCGCTTCGCGCTCATAACCACCTCCACTTAAGCCATAGTTTATGGCTGCGAGATGTCTACGAAACCCTGGGCGATTCAGAGTGACCCCATGAAACAATCAATTCTCCCGCTCGCCCTGATCGCGCTGATATCCGCGTTCCCCGCCAGCAGCGACGGCCAGCGCGGCGTTTACGAAGAGGTTCCCTACAACAACAACCCGGATCAGTTCTGCAAGCTCGGGTATCCGCCGCACAACTGGATGTCGGTGGTGCCTAAGGCGGGAATCTGGGCGCCGATCGTTCCGAATGCGCCGGTGAATTCGCAGTACATCGCGACGTTTATCCGCGTGTGCACGGCGGGCGGGATTCCGATGCCGATCAGTCCGGGCACCGGCAACAAAGCGCCGAAAGATCCGGCGGCGACGTTCTGATGAATCCGCGCTCTCCGCCGGCGGACGGTATCGATTGGCCCGGTTCGGCGCGTCGCGTGCGCTGGACCGCGATGATGGTGTTCGCCGCTCTGGTGTTGGCGCTGGCGTTGGCGGCGGTGTGGATGCGGACGCAGTCCGGCATGTGTTTGATCCTGGCTCAGATCGCCGCCGCAGGCGCGGCCGTGCTGCGGTTTCGCGGGGCGGTGCTCGAGACGAGGCTGATCTTTGCCGCTCGCCGTTGCATCAACGCGCGCTGGCTGGACGTCCGGCGCGAGGATATCCGCCAGCTGCGACGCTGCCTGAAACGCTCCATCAAACTGGCGATCAGCGCTTGGCCGGTCGCCTTGGCGATGGGATGCCTGCCGTTGGTGATGGAGTTGCCGGGGCAGGTGGCGGGCGGGGAGCGGATCTACGCCATAGCGACGTTGTTCTTCGTACTCCATTTCGCCGCGTCCGAGGCCGCGTATCGACAACTCGTCGGCGCCTTGGTCGGGAGCTTGGAACTCGAACGGGTGTGCGTGCTTCCGGCTTGAATGCTCCGATCGGGCGGGTGGATCGCCGTTGGCGGCAACGACAATGATTGATGACCGTGGCGACAAGCCGGGTAGCTTCCTGATGCGAACCGGCTCCCAACGTCGCCGACGCCCACGCGCGACCTGGAGCCGTTGCTCGGCCCGGAAGCGCGATCAATCCCTTATTTTTCGGCCGGCAATGCACCGGCACAGCGCTTACTGCGGGCACGACTGACGCGATCGTTTCGTCTCGATTCGCACGCCGCACGCGCCCGAGCGCGCGCCAGTATCGCCAGCGCGCCTGACATGATGCGACGCCCGCGCCGACGCGCCGCTGCCGCGACCCAGCGCCCAGCGCACCGCACATCCGCGCAGTGATCGCGGTCGCGTTACCGAATGCCGATCGCCGCCCGCCGCAGCCGCGACAGGTGCGCGACAGGCCCCAGGCTTAAAACGGCTTCCACCGGCGCTGCCCTTCGCCCTACGCGAAGGCCGGCCAGTTCGGTTCGCGAACGCGAGCGACCGATTCCGACGCACACGCCCGGGTCGGCACGTTTGGACCAGCGCGTACCGGCCGGCGCATGGAACCCGTCGCATCTCAACCCGCCAACCTGGGGCAGTGGAATGAACAGCAGCATCGCAAGCAAGAACAACGCTTCCAACCGCGATTGCGCCGCTTCGGCGATGCGGCCGCTGGCGGCCACGGGGCTGCCGTGGCTCGCCGGCGCCTGCGCGCTGGCGATGAGCACGGCCTACGCCGGGCAGGTGCTCAAGGCCGGCGACAACGCCGGTGCGTCGAAGATCGCCGTGCGCAGCGCCGCCACGCAGGCGGCGATCGATGTGCGCGTGCGCGACAGCGTCAGCGGCCGCGCACTGCAGGCCGAACTCAGCATCGCGCCGGTCGGGCGTTCGGACGCGCGCCAGATGTTGCCGCTGGCCTCGCAAGGCGGCCGCGTCGCCGGTCTGGCCAAGGGCGATTACCAACTCACCGTCAGTGTCCCCGGTTATCAGTCGCTGACCACGCGGGTGAATTCCGACGGTGCGCTCGGCCTGCCGACCACACTGTGGCTGTCGCCCGAACGCGAGTCCGATCAGCTCGACCTGCTTGCGCTCAAGGCGGTCGAATGCAGCGATTGCGTCGTCTACAGCGGCCACGTCTACGACCAGCGCAGCGGCAAGCCGCTGGCCGGCGTGTCGGTGCGCACCGGCCAGGGCGAGCGCGCGGTGACCGACGGCGCGGGCTATTTCGAAGTGCGCAGCAAGTTCGTCAAGACCGCGCTGAAAGACGATGCGCTGCCGCCGACCACCACCATCGATATCGAAAGCGCGGGCTATCGCGCGCATCGTCTGTCCGGCGTGTCGCTGCTCAACGACAGCGCTCACTTCGTCGTCGATCTGCAGGCCGGCAGCGGCCGCAGCGACGAAAACCTGACGCACGTGCAGGCGCTGGCCAAAGACCGGCCGCTCAAGGAGCGCGAAGCGATCATGCAGCAGCTCGACGCGGCCAATGCCGATCAGGCGATGCGTCCCGGCCAGACCCTGAGCGCGGCGCAAGTGTCCGCCACCGCGGTGGCGGTGCCGTCGAGCATCCGCGTGGGCACCAGCTGCTCCGGGCGTTCGTGCTCGGGCGTGTCGGTGTACAGCCTGGAGGACTACGTCGGCAAGGGCCTGGACGAAGAGTGGATTCCGTCCTGGCACGCCAACTCGCTGGCTGCCGGCGCCGTCGCTTATCGCACTTACGGCGCGTACTTCGTCGCCCATCCGATCAGCAGCCGCTACGACATCTGCAACACCACTTCGTGCCAGGTGTTCAATTCCGATTCGGTGTCGGCCACCGTCGCCGCGGCCAAGACGACCAAGGGCGTGATTCTGAGCCGCGACGGCAGGAGCGCGGCTTTCAGCGAATACTCCTCCGAGAACAACGCCTGGGACGATCCCAGCGACGGCCTGTCGTGCAGCAACAACGATCTGAGCTGCGGCAACGGCAAGAACGGCTCGCCGCGCAACAACTGGCCGTGCCTGAGCGATTCGGTCGGCAAGGGCAAGGGCTGCTTCGGCCACGGCCGCGGCATGAGCCAGTGGGGCACGCAGCGCTGGGCCAACAGCAACGGCCGCGACTGGAAGTGGATCACCGACCACTACTTCAACAACAACAACAGTCCCGGCGGCATGCGCAACGCTTACCGCTCCGATTCCGGCGGCACGCCCAATCCCGGCAGCATCACCGGCACGGTCAACACCAACGGCACGCCGTTGAACGTGCGCTCCGGTCCGGGCACGAGTTACTCGGTGGTCGATACGCTCGCCGACAACACCAGCGTGACCATCCAGTGCCAGACCAATGGCACCTCGGTCACCGGCACCTACGGCACCAGCAAGATATGGAACCGGATCGGCAGCGGCCGCTTCATTCCCGACGCCTACACCTACACCGGTTCCGACACCTCGGTGGCGCCGGCCTGCTGAGCGCGGTCAGCGCATTGCCGATCTTCCTTCCAACCGCATGCGGCGGCGAGCGAATCCGTCCGCCGCATGCGCCGCCCTTCGATGACCACCCATCACAAGGAACTTCCGTGAATCGATCCGTGAACACCTTGCTGTGCACCGCGCTGGCCGCCTTGCTGTCGCCGATGGCGATGGCCGGCAAACCCGCCGCGGCCGTCGATGTATTGGCCGACCCGACACTGGGCCCGCGATTGCACGCCGAACAAGACGCGCTGCGGGCCGAGCGCGCGCAATATCCGGCGTACTTCCGCCAGGCCTATGTGCGTTACCCGTCGATCCCGGCCGGCACGCTGGAGGCGATGGCCTATGTCGCCAGCCGCTGGCAGCACCTGCGTCCGGCGGCGTCCGATGCCGGCGCCGGCAAGGAAATGCCGCGCGCCTTCGGCGTGATGGGGCTGTATCACGGCGAAGGTTTCGCCGATCAGGTCGGCGAAGCCGCGCGTCTGCTCGGCGTGCCCGAGTCGCGCGTGCTCAACGAGGCCTCGACCAACATCCTCGCCGCCGCGGCTTTGCTCGACCGCGAAATCACGCGCGGCGGGCAGGACACCGCGCTCACCGCCGAAGCGTTGCGTCCGGCACTGCAGCGTTATGCCGGCTACGCCAAGCCCCAGGCCAAGAGCGCGGTGCAGGACTACGCGCGCCTGAGTTTCGCCTTCGACGTACTGCTGACCCAGGATCGCGGCGTCAGCGAGTCCGGCATCGTCGTGCCCGCGCGCGCGATCGCCTGGGAGCGTGCGTTCGACGCGCCCGATCTGGTGCGCCTGCGCGCGCCGCTGCTGCGCTTGAACGCCGACAGCGACCGCATCGAGACCGAGCAGTACTTCGTCGATCCGGTCACCCAGACCCTGCAGAACAAAGACCCGCGCGTCGGCGCCGCCGCGGCCAGCCCGGACTACGGCCCGGCGTTGTGGGTCGCATCGCCCTATCACTCCGAGCGCACGTCCTACGATTCGGTGACCATCCACACCGTGCAGGGTTCCTACGCCGGCAGCATCTCGTGGTTCCAGAACAATCCGAACCACGTCAGCATCCATTACCTGGTGCGCAGCAGCGACGGCCAGATCACCCAGATGGTGCGCGAGAATCGCGCCGCCCATCACGTGCTGTCGCATAACAAGACCACGCTCGGCATCGAGCACGAAGGCTATGTGGACAACGCCGCGTGGTACACCAGCGCGATGTACAACGCTTCGGCCGGCATTACCCGCCACTTCTGCGCCAAGTATCCGGCGATCAAGTGCGGCACCGCGTTCCAGGGCCCGGCGACGCGCACGGTCAGGGTGCTCGCGACCACGGTCAAGGTCAAAGGCCATCAGCATTACAGCGGCAACGATCACACCGATCCGGGCATCAACTGGGATTGGGCGCGTTACTACAAATTGCTCAATCCCGGTGGCGGCACCGGCGCGAGCGGCACTGTGGATACCAGCGGTTCGCCCTTGAACGTGCGCTCCGGCCCCGGCACCAGTTATTCGGTGGTCGACAGTCTCGCCGACGGCGCCAGCGTCACCATCCAGTGCCAGACCAACGGCAGCTCGGTCACCGGCACCTACGGCACCAGCAGCTTGTGGAACCGTATCGGCAGCGGCCGTTTCATTCCCGACGCCTACACCTACACCGGATCGGACGGACGCGTCGCGCCCGATTGCTGATCGCAGCACTTCCAACCAGCCAGACACCGAGTCGAGGTGGACGGGCGCGGCGGCGAGAAGTTGGCGTCGTCGCGCCCGTTTTTTTTGCCTGTCCGGTTCCCAATAGCCGGACGCGCGCCCGCGGCCGCTCAACCGCCAGAAACCGACAGCGCGACACGCCGGTGCCGGTGCGCGGCTGATCTACTATCCGTCAACCCGATGCCCAGCGAGTGCAGTGAGATGGATCGTTTCTTCAATCGGCCGGCCGATGTAGTCACCCAGGTGTTGAACAGCACGGCCGCCGGCGCGGCGTTGGCGGTGGCCGATCCGGCCTCGGGCATGCGCATCCTCGCGCGCGCCGCGCTCGACCGCAGCCGGGTCGCGTTGCTGTCCGGCGGCGGCGCCGGCCATGAGCCTTCGCACGCCGGCTTCGTCGGCCGCGGCATGCTCAGCGCGGCGGTTTCCGGGGAGATATTCGCCTCGCCCGGCGTGGCCGCGGTGCATGCCGCGATCCGCCACTGCAGCGGCAGCGGCGGCGCCTTGCTGATCGTCAAGAACTACACTGGCGACCGCCTCAATTTCGGCCTCGCCGCCGAGCAGGCGCGGCGCGAAGGCGTGGACGTGCGCATGTGCATCGTCGCCGACGACATCGCCCTGGCCGACGCGCCGCGGCCGCGCGGCGTCGCCGGCACGGTGCTGGTGCACAAATACGCCGGTTATCTGGCCGAGCTGGGGCTCACGCTCGACGATCTGACCGAGCGCACCCAGGCCTTCGCCAACTCGCTGCTGTCGCTGGGCCTGTCGCTGTCGAGCTGCACCTTGCCCGGCCACGCGCCGCAGCCGCGCGGCGCCGAACTGGGGCTGGGCATCCATAACGAACCCGGCGCGCGCCGGATCGATCCGCAAGATGCGGCCGAAGCGGTGCAACTGGTGCTGACGCCGCTGCTGGAACAGGCGGTGCAGCGCTTCGGCATCGGCACGCGCTGGATCGTGATGCTCAACGATCTGGGCGGATGCTCGACCCAGGAACTGGCCGTGCTCGCCGACGAAGTAATGCGCCGCATCGGCCGCGAACGCATCGCGCTGATGGTGCGGCCGGCGGCGTTGATGACCTCGCTGGACATGCACGGATTTTCGCTGACCCTGTTGCCGGCGTTGCCCGAGTACGTGGAAGCGTTGTCGACGCCGGTCGAACCCTTGGCCTGGCCCGGCGTGTTCGAGCCGCGCGCACCGGGCATCTTCGCGGTGGTCGAGGATGCGGGAGCCACGGCCGTCGGCGCGCAGGACGGCGCGGTCGCCGCCGCTATCGACGGCATCGCGCGGGTCTTGCTCGCGGCCGAACAGACCCTGGACGAACTCGACGCGCGCATCGGCGACGGCGATGCCGGCAGCACCTTCGCCGCCGGCGCGCGCGCGGTCGCCGACGCGCTCAGGCGGCAGTCGTTGAGCACCGGCGAGCCGGCCAAGCTGTGCGACGAACTCGGCCGCCTGTTGGCGCATGCGATGGGCGGCTCCAGCGGCGTGCTGCTGTCGATCCTGTTCACCGCAACCGGCACCGCGTTGGCCGCCGGCCGCGGCTGGCAGGGCGCGCTGGGCGAAGGCATCGCGCGCATGCGCCACTACGGCGGCGCTGCGCCCGGTGATCGGACCATGCTCGATGCCCTGATCCCTGCGGTCGAAGCGCTGGACCAGGGCTTCGCCGCCGCGGCCCGCGCCGCGCGCGAAGGCGCCGACCGCACCGCGACGATGAGGCGCGCCGGAGCGGGGCGGGCTTCGTATGTGCCCGAACACGCGCTCGTCGGCGCGATCGATCCTGGCGCCGAGGCGGTGGCGCGGGCGTTTGCGAGTCTGGCGGGGTAGATCGATGCGAAGTAAGAAGTAGCGAGTCGATCGCCCTCCAATCGTCATTCCCGCGAACGCGGGCTCCGCTTCACTTCGGCGGAGCCGAACATCCAGGGGCTTTCGTGCGAAAGAGTACGAAGCCGCGGCGTTTCTGCTTTTGCCGTCATTCCCGCGAGCCGAACATCCAGCGACCTTCGGCGAAAGCGCTTGAAGCCGAGGCGTCATTGCGCCTTACGGAAACACTCGGAGCCGCCCCCCCCCAGCCTTCGCCCGCGCAACAAAAAAGCCGACGATCGCTCGTCGGCTTTCTGTATGAAGTGGTGGAGCCAGGGAGGATCGAACTCCCGACCTCGTCATTGCGAACGACGCGCTCTCCCAGCTGAGCTATGGCCCCACATTCAGAGGGAGCAAGTTTAGCCGGACGAAACCGCTCGCGCTAGTAGCGGGGCGAATTTCCGCGACGCCTCGCCGGATCGGCCCGCCCAGGCCGCCGTGGTTCAGCGTTCGGCGGCCAGCAAAGGCGCCAGATCCGGCTCCAGGGCGGCGCGGCGCCAGCCGGACAGGGCGTCGGGCCAGTCGCCGTGATCGAGCAGCGCTTCCAGCCAGCGGCGCGAGGCGAGCACGCCGTCGGGCAGGCCGAGCGCGGCGCTGCGGCTGGCCACGGCGTCCTGCAGCTGGCGCAGGCGTTGCTTGTCGCGGGTTTCGGCGACGCCGGCATCGGGCGCCTCATCCTCGTCGGCGAGCGGGGTGCTCAGCGCCGTCCACAAGGTCTCGGTGAGCTTGCGCGGGGCCTTGGGGTGGGCGTCGAGCTGGCGCTGCAGGGCGTCGCGATCGGCCGGAGCCTGGCGGGCCAGGGCCACGGCCAGTTCGTTGTCCAGAATCCAGCTGCGCGGCTTGTCGCTGTCGCGCGCGTACACGTCGCGCCAGCGCAGCAGCCGCACCAGCCGGCGCTGGGCCGGCAGGTCGAGGAATTGCGCGCTGCGCATCGACAGATGCGGCCAGCGCTCGGGCGCTTCGTTTTCGGCGTTGACGACGGTGCGGCCGGCGTCTTCGGCCAGCCAGTCGCCGCGGCCGAGCTGATCGAGCATGCCGGCCAGCGCGTCGTGCATCGCGAACAGATACAGCACATCGTCGGCGGCGTATTCCAGTTGCGACGGCGACAACGGCCGACGCATCCAGTCCGAGCGGGTCTCGCCCTTGGCCAGGGCCACGCCGGTGAGCTGTTCGACCAGCTTCTGATAGCCCAGCCCGCTGCCGATGCCGGCCAGCGCCGCGGCCTGCTGGGTGTCGAACAGCGGCTTGGGCACCACGCCGCAGGCGTGCTTGAACGCGACCAAGTCCTCGCTGGGACTGTGCACCACTTTGAGAATCGCCGTGTCGGCCAGGATCGGCGCCAGCGCCTCGTTCACACCGGGACGCAGCGGATCGACCAGCAGGATCGTCGGCTCGGCCTCGCCCTCGCGCTCGATGGCGATCTGCACCAGAGCCAGTTGCGGCCAGTAGGTGCGTTCGCGGATGAATTCCGTGTCCAGGCCGATACGCGCGGGCTTGACCTGGAAATGCGCTTGCAGCGCGGCGGCGGTGTTGATCCAGACGGGCATGTTTTTCGGTGGTTTCGCTAGCGGGTGGAATGAAGGCCGGCGGGCGACAATAGCCTAATGCAGCCGGCAAGGGGGCGGGACTCGGGACTCGGGGCTCGGGAATCGGCCTGGATCGGGAGCTTGCGATGCCTTTGCGGCTATTGCGAGTGGGATCGCTGCGACGGTGGATATCGCCGGACTACCGACCGGCTGGACTACCGGCAGGCCGCGCCTCAAGCTTTTGCCGATTCCCGATTCCCGATTCCCGATTCCCGGCATTAACCCCCGAAGCGATATGCTGCGCCGGTCGCTCGCGCCATCCGGGAGAGGTCGAAGTTTGCGCGCACTGATGTGGACCAGCATCGTCGCCTTGGGGCTGTTGGCCGGTTGCACCGACCGGGCCGGCAAGAGCGCCTCGCAGGACGCGGCCGCGCGCACGCCGATCGTGACCGTCAGCGCCGATCAGGCGGTTTCGCCGGTGCCGCCGTGGCAGGCGCCGGCGATCGCGGTCGGCGAGCACAATGCGCGCGAGTTGCACAAGCGCGCGCAGGCCGCGCTCAAGTCCGGCGATCTGCACGCCAACGCCGATTCGGCGATCCCGCTGTACCTGGCCTTGCGCGGCTTCGCCCCGAACGACCGCGCCGCCGCCGCCGGTTTGGACCGCGCGGTCGCGCTGCTGCTGGTCGAAGGCGACGCCGCGCTGAAGAAGATCGACGAAGACCCGCTGTCGCTGCGCGCCGCGCACGAGGCCGCCGCGGTGGCGCGCGCGGTCGCGCCGGAGCATCGCAAGGTCGAGGCGTACCTGGAGCGGGTGGATCGCGCCGATCAGGCGCAGGAGGCCGACCGCCTGGGCGAAGTGGACCTCAACGCCGGCCGCATCGGCGAAGACGGCAAGGGCGGCGCGCTGGCGCGCTTCGGCGAGGCGCTGGAACTGCGTCCGGGCGACGTGCGCGCCAGGCAAGGCATCGCCGCGGCCGAGAGCGCGCTGATCCGTCGCGCCGAGGTCGCCGCCGACAAGGACGATTACGCGAGCGCCGAGCGCTGGCTGGCCAAGGCCGCGCTGGTGCGGCCGAAGATGAGCACGGTGTCCGACGCGCAGGGACGGATCGCCGCGCAGCGGCAGGCGCGGATCGGCAGCCTGCGCGATCAGGGCATCGCCGCGCTGCCGAAGTTCCGCGGCATCGATGAGGCGCGGGGCTATCTGGCCACCTTGCTGCGGATCGCGCCGACCGGCGATCCGGCCGCGGCCGAGCTGCGCGAACGCATCGAGCTGGCCACTCACTACGGCCTGTTCCGTCCGGGCCAGGTGTTCACCGACGCGATGAACCTCGGCGGCCGCGGCCCGGCGATGGTGGTGATTCCGCACGGCGCGTTCCGCATGGGCGCGGACGTGAGCGAAGCCGACTCCAGCGATGCCGAGCGGCCGCTGCGCAATATCCGTTTCGAACGCGGGCTGGCGATGTCGCGCTACGAAATCACCGTCGGCGAATTCCGCCGCTTCATGAATTCGACCAAGCATCGCGCGCGCGCCACCCGTCGCGGCTATTCCATCGCCTACGACGAGCGCAGCGGCAATCTGGTGCGGCGCGGCAGAGTGGACTGGAGTTCGGACTACGCCGGCCAACCGGCCGCGGACAATCTGCCGGTGGTGCACGTCAGCGCCAAGGACGCGGCGGCGTACGTGGAATGGCTGTCGGCGATCACCGGCCAGCGCTATCGCCTGCCCAGCGAGGCCGAATACGAATACGCGCTGCGCGCCGGCAGCCAGGGCCGCTATCCCTGGGGCGACGGCGCGCCGCCGGCCAAGACCGGCAATCTGACCGGCAGCCTGGACGCATCGCCCAGCGGCCGGCGCTGGCGCAACGCCTTCCAGGGCTACGGCGACGGCGCCTGGGGGCCGGCGCCGGTCGGCAGCTACGCGCCCAATGCATTCGGTCTTCACGACATGGGCGGCAATGTCAGCGAGTGGGTGGCCGATTGCTGGCACGACAACTACCGGCGCGCACCGCGCGACGGCGCGGCCTGGTTCAATCCGGGCTGCCGCACGCGGGTATTTCGTGGCGGCTCGTGGTCGAGCTCGCCGGCGCAGACGCGCGCGGCGTGGCGCCAGGGCACCAGCGCGGACACCACCAACGGACGCCTGGGTTTCCGGGTCGTGCGGGATATTTGAGTTCGGCCGGCGGCGGTCCATGATGGGGCGCCTGCGGCCGGTCGGCGGCAGGAGTCGAGCGGGTCGATGCGGCGTTCGCGAAGGCGGCGCGGCGCGATCGCAGGGTAGGGCGTTCAGCGCTCGCAGGCAGGTTTCGGGAGTGTGCAGATGAGGATCGATCCCCTCGGCAATCAGGCGCAGGGCGGACGGCGCGGATTCGGCGGTTTTCGCTGGTGGATCCTGTTGTTGTTCGGCTTGTATGCGGCGTGGTCGTGGTTCGGCAGCGCCAAGACCGATCCCTACACCGGCGAGAAGGCGCATTACGGCGCCAGCGCCGACGAGGAAGTGCAGCTCGGCGAGCAGGCCTTCGTGCAGGTGCTCAACGACGCCACCGCGCAGCGCGCGCTGTTGCCGTCGGCCTCGCCGCAGAGCCAGGACGTCAGCGAGATAGCCCAACGCCTGATCAACAAGGTGCCGCAGGTGACCCAGGCCTTGGCGCAGCAGAACAATCAGACCGCGCCGGAGGACTACAAGAACTTCAAGTGGAGCGTGGCGGTCATCAATTCGCAGGAGGCCAACGCCTTCTGCCTGCCCGGCGGCAAGATGGCGGTGTACACCGGCCTGCTGCCGGTGACCCAGAACGACGACGCGCTGGCGGTGGTGATGGGGCATGAAATCGCCCACGCGCTGTTGCGCCACGGTTCGCAGCGCATGGCCCAGCAGAAGCTGGTGCAGATGGGGCAGATGGCCGCCGGCATGGCGGTGGGCGGCATGGACCCGCAACAGCAGCAGATGATCATGGGCGCGCTCGGCGCCGGCGCGCAGTACGGCCTGGTGCTGCCGTACGGCCGCAATCACGAGACACAGGCCGACAAGGTCGGTCTGATGCTGGCGGCGGCGGCCTGTTACGACCCGCGTCAGGCGATTCCGCTGTGGCAGCGCATGTCGCAACTCGGCGGCGGCCAGCGCCCGCCGGAATTCGCCTCGACCCACCCGGATCCGGCCAACCGCATCCAGACGCTGGAGGCGCTGATGCCTACGGCGATGAAGTTCTATGAGGCTAATTGCGCGGGGAAGCCGCTGGCCAGGTGAGGTGGCCGCGGCGGTTCGCTTGCGGCGCTGTGCGCTCGTCATTCGAGGTAGGGCGCACACATTTGCTCGTGCTCGTCATTCCCGCGAACGCGGGCTGCGCTTTACTTCGGGGGAGCCGAACATCCAGAGACTTCAGAGTCGTGTGGCGATAAAGCCCTGGATCCCCGCCTTCGCGGGGATGACGTACGGGTAGAGCGCGCGCGTTTGCTCTTGCTTTTGCTCGTCATTCCCGCGAGGGCGGGAATCCAGAGGCTTCAGAGTCATGTTGCGATAAAGCCCCGGATCCCCGCCTTCGCGGGGATGACGTACGGGGTGAGGCGTGCGCGTCTGCTCTTGCTCGTCATTCCCGCGAACGCGGGAATCCAGCGACTTTTCTGCCGGATCGCGAAAGACACTGGATGTTCGGCTCCGCCGAAGTAAAGCGGAGCCCGCGTTCGCGGGAATGACGGACGTGAGAGGACGTGGGCAGCCACAATCCGACTTCGACTTCGACTTCGACTCCCGAGTCCCGGGTCCCGGGTCCCGAGTCCCAGCCCCTCAAAAACTCATAAACAACCCACCATTCACGGGAATATTCGCCCCGGTAATGAACCCCGCCTCCTCGGCGGTCAAGAACTCCACTGTGCGCGCGATCTCGCTGGGCTTGCCCAGGCGACCGACCGGGACGCTGTCGATGATCTTGCCGCGGATGTCCTCGGCGATCGCCATCACCATCGCGGTTTCGCAATACCCCGGCGACACCGAGTTCACCGTCACGCCCTTGCGCGCGACCTCGCGCGCCAGCGCCATCGTGAAGCCGTGCATGCCGGCCTTGGCCGCGGAGTAGTTGGTCTGGCCGAACTGGCCGGTCTGGCCGTTGACCGAGCTGATGTTGACGATGCGGCCGAAGCCGCGCTCGGCCATGCCATCGACCGCATGCCGGCACAGGTTGAACACGCCGTCGAGATTGACGCTGAGCACGTCGTCCCAGGCGCGCTTTTCCATCTTGCGCAAGCTGCCGTCGCGGGTGATGCCGGCGGCGTTGACCAGGATGTCGATCGCGCCGTCCTCGCCCACGATGCGTTCGATCGCCGCGCCGCAATCGTCGTAGTCGGCGACGTTGGCCGCTTCGAAGCGGATGTCGAAGCCGTCGGTGAGCGCGGCGAATTGCGCGATGCGTTCTTCGCGCGCGCCCAGGTCCAGCGCGATCACGCGGCGTCCGGCGCGCGCCAGCGACAGGCAGATTTCGGTGCCCAGGCCGCCGATGCCGCCGCTGACCACGGCGATGCGTTTGTTCATGTCGGTTCCCCACAACGAGAGACGCGCCGCATGCCGGCGAGCCCTGAATTCACGGATAGCGGCCGCCGCCAGGCGAGCGGACGCGGAAGATTCACGCGCCCCGGCACCGTCCCCACGGCCCGCGAACGATCATCCGCGCCGATGCGCGGCGCGCAAGAAAAAAGCGCGGCTCAACGCTCGCGCTTGGTATCGGTCTTCTGCTTCGGCGTGACCGGCTGGCCCACGCTTCCGGAAAGATTTTGCTGGAACTCTTTCCACAAGGTCAGGTTGCGCTCGGTGAGCTGATTCATCATCGCCCACGGCGTCTGCCCGAGCATGCCGCCCATCTGGTTGCGGAAGGTCTGTTGCTGATCGAGGAACACCTGCATCGATCGTTCCAGGTAGTTGCCCATGAAGCCCTGCAGCGAGTCGCCGTAGAAGCGGATGATCTGGCTCAACAACTGCGTGGAG
This sequence comes from Lysobacter gummosus, assembly GCF_001442805.1. NCBI lineage: Bacteria > Pseudomonadati > Pseudomonadota > Gammaproteobacteria > Lysobacterales > Lysobacteraceae > Lysobacter > Lysobacter gummosus. Next base: position 2,049,032 of record NZ_CP011131.1, read on the forward strand.
AGCACCGGTTCGCCGTCTTGTTCGTGCTCGGCGATGATCTGCAGCAGCACTTGCCGGGTGAGGTCGTCGCCGGAGCGCGCGTCGCGCACTTCGAACTCTTCGCCATCGACGATGAGTTGTCGCACGTCCTCGATGGTGATGTAGCTGGAGATCTCGGTGTCGTAAAGACGACGGTTCGGATACTTCTTGATGATGCGGGTCGAGGCCATTGAGCTTTGGCTCTAAAAACGTGGTGCCTTGCAGCATGGCGCAGGGCGCAGGGGCTTGCAACAGGGGCGTGCGGGAGGCTGCGCAGGGCGGGCTGCCACGGCCGCGCGGGATATTCGCCGCGCCCGCGCCCGATCCGCCGCCGGGCCCGAACGGGCGGTAAAAAACCCTTCGAATCAGCCCTCAAGCGCGCAATCGTCAAGGCCGCCGGCCGGGCCGGGAGCGTGCCGGATCGGTAAACCGAAGGGTTCGCGATTTTCGTGGAAGCAACGCTTGCGCGCCGCCGGTGCGCGGAGCCGGAGACCTGAACAGGCCTCCGGCCCGAACGCGCGCCAGGCTTACCAGCCCATGTACTGGCCGCCGTTGGCGGACAGGTTGGCGCCGGTGATCCAGCTGGCTTCGTCGGGGATGAAGAAGCTCACCGCGTAGGCGATTTCTTCCGGCGTGCCCAGGCGCCCGGTCGGGATCTGCGCGACGATCTTGTTGCGCACGTCCTCGGGCACGGCCATGACCATGTCGGTGCCGATGTAACCGGGTGAGACCGTGTTCACGGTAATGCCGAACTTCGCGTTTTCCTGCGCCAGCGAAATGGTGAAGCCGTGCATGCCGGCCTTGGCCGCGGCGTAGTTGGCCTGGCCGTACTGGCCCTTCTGGCCGTTGATCGAGCTGATCTGCACGATCCGGCCCCACTTGCGCTCGCGCATGCCCTCGATCACCGGGCGGGTGACGTTGAAGCAGGAGTTGAGGTTGGTGGAGATGACGTCGGTCCACTGCTGCGAGGTCATGCGGTGGAAGGTCGAATCGCGGGTGATGCCGGCGTTGTTGACCAGGATGTCGACCGGGCCGAGCTGGCGTTCGACATCGCGGATCAGCGCTTCGGCGTGTTCCGGCGAGGCCACGTCGCCGTGCGCGATGGCCACGTCGATGCCCTGTTCCTTCAACTGCGCCTGCCAGGCGCGCCCTTTGGCTTCGTCTCGGTAATTGGTCGCAACCTTGTGCCCCATCTTGGCGAGGCGTTGGACGATCGAGGTGCCGATGCCACCGGTACCGCCGGTGACGAGTGCAACACGGGACTGCATGCTGAGCTCTCCTTGACCGCGAAGGGCGGTCTCGTCCCGATTCTAGACAGCATTCGCGCAAGGATCGTTGTGCATCGCGGCGAGACCGGAGACGGTCTGCGGAATCTGTGCCGGGCTGAACGAAACCCGTGCCGCGGCGAGCAATTGCGTGACAGTCGCCACCTCATCCAGGGTGTGCGGATCCTGGCCTAGCGCCTGCCATGCGGCGCGCAGCGCCGGCAGCGGATCGGCGGGATCGAGCGGATGGGCGGCGTCGGATTTGGACAGCTTGCGGCCGTTCGCGTCGAGCAGCAGCGGCAGATGCGCGTAGTCCGGCGTGGCCAGGCCAAGCGCGCGCTGCAGCAGGATCTGGCGCGCGGTGGAATCGAGCAGATCCGCGCCGCGGACCACTTCGGTGATGCCCTGGTCGGCGTCGTCCACGACCACCGCCAGTTGATAGGCCCAGTAGCCGTCGGCGCGGCGCAGGACGAAGTCGCCGACTTCGCGGGCGACATCCTGGTGCTGCGGGCCGAGAATCGTATCGACGAAATCGACCGCGGCGCCGTCGGCCACGCGCAGGCGGATCGCCGGCTGCGGCGCGCCGTGTCCCGGGCGCGGCGCGGCGGCCACGCAGTGGCGATGGATGCCGCCGCTGGCGGCGAGGTCGCTGCGGCTGCAATGGCAGGCGAAGGCGAGGCCGGCGTCGAGCAGGCGATCCAGCGCGGCCTGATACAGCCCATGGCGATCGCTTTGCCGGATCACCGCTTCGTCGCTGTGCAGGCCGAACGCGGCCAGCGCCTGCAACTGGCGCTGGGCGGCGCCGGGAACTTCGCGCGGCGGATCGAGGTCTTCGATACGTACCAGCCACGCGCCGTCGTGATGGCGCGCCAGCAGCCAGCTGCCGAACGCCGCCAGCAGCGAGCCGGCGTGCAGTTCGCCGGTGGGCGAGGGCGCGAAGCGGCCGCGGTAGCGCACGCGCGCCGCGGCCGGCCGCCCGGCCGATGGACGGGCCGAGGGATCGGTAGGCGACTGGGCTTCGGCAGGATGTCCGGACAATGAACGAAGGCTCGCGCGGCGGTGGGTTTACGGCCGATTCTCGTTGAATTAACCGCCGCTTTGCCACATTTGAACTATCGCGGCGTTGCGCCGCGGACAAACAACGACAGGGACCGTCGCCCTGAAGCCGCGCATGGTGCGCGGCACGATACGCCCTACGACCATGTTCAAACGCATAGCGCTTTTCCTCGCCACCAACCTGGCCGTGCTGGTGCTGCTCGGCATCGTGATGTCGGTGCTGCAGAACGTCTTCGGCATCCGTCTGGGCAATAACGGCGCGATCCTGGTGATGGCGGCGGTGTTCGGTTTCGGCGGTTCGCTGATTTCGCTGCTGATGTCCAAGTGGATCGCCAAGCGCACTACCGGCGCCTACGTCATCGAGCAGCCGCGCAATGCCGACGAGCAGTGGCTGGTGTCGACCGTGCGCCGCCAGGCCGAAGCGGCCGGCATCGGCATGCCCGAGGTCGCGATCTATGAGGCGCCGGAAATCAACGCCTTCGCCACCGGCGCCAATCGCAACAACGCGCTGGTCGCGGTGTCGACCGGCCTGCTGCGGGCGATGACCCGCGACGAGGCCGAGGCGGTGCTCGCGCACGAAGTCAGCCACGTCGCCAACGGAGACATGGTGACGATGGCGCTGATCCAGGGCGTGCTCAACACCTTCGTGCTGGTGGCCGCGCGCGTGGTCGGCGGCTGGATCGACGCGATGATGAGCGGCGGACGCGAGTCGCGCGGCCCGGGCCTGTTTTATTTCGTGACGGTGTTCGTGCTGGATATCGTGTTCGGCATTCTGGCCAGCATGATCGTGATGGCGTTCTCGCGGTATCGCGAGTTCCGCGCCGACGCGGGCGGTGCGCGTCTGGCTGGGCGGCAGAAGATGATCGCGGCGTTGCAGCGTTTGTCGCAGACCTATGGCGAGAGCACGCTGCCCAAGCAGGTGCAGGCGTTCGGTATCAGCGGCGCGGTCGGTCATGGTCTGTCGAAGCTGATGCGCAGCCATCCGCCGCTGGAGGAGCGCATCGCGGCGTTGCGCAATGCGCCGCAGGAGCAGGTGGGTGGGGGCGTGGTTGCTCGTTGAGGCAAGAGCAAGAGCGAATCCCCCAGCCCCCCCTTTTTCAAAGGGGGGGAACAGCAACAGCTGAAGCAAAAAGCAAAAAAAGCCCGCCGAAAGGCGGGCTTTTTGTTGGGTGAGGTTTTAGCCTTTCCCGATTCCCGATTCCCGATTCCCGATTCCCGATTCCCGATTCCCGATTCCCGATTCCCGATTCCCGATTCCCGATTCCCGATTCCCAGCCTTACTGGAAGTCGTAATCCATATCCGGCCCCGCCGCGGCCAGGAAGTGGCCCTGGGCGTAGTCGATGCCGGCGGCGAACAGCAGGCTCATGCTGGCCGCGTCCTGGACGAACTCGGCGATGGTCTGCCGGCCCAGTTCGCGCGCCTTTTCGGCGATTTCGCGCACGCGCTGCTGGTGGTCGGGGTTGGAGGTGAGGTCTTCCATGTAGCTGCGGTCGATCTTGAGGAAGGCCGCGTCGAAATGGGTCAGCAGCTGGAACGAATTCAGGCCGGCGCCGAATTGCTCCAGACCCACGCGCACGCCGTAGTGGTAGATGCGCGACTGGAACTCCTGCGCCGCGCGCAGGTTGGTGAATACCTTCGACTCGGGCAACTGCAGCACCAGCAGCTTGCCGTCGGCGCCGTGCTTGGCCAGCAGTTCGACGATGTGCTGCTGCAGGCTTTCGTCCTGCAGCGAGGCCTGGGTGATCTTGACCAGCAAGGTGGTGCGGCGTCCCTGGCGCATGCGCTCGCCGATCACCTGGATCGCGCGGCCCACCACCCAGCGGTCGATTTCCCACAGCAGGCCGTGTTCTTCCGCCACCTGCAGGAACGACAGCGGCTGCACCAGCTCGCCGCCGCCTTCGTCGGTGCCCGGGCCCAGGTTCTGCATGCGCAGATAGGCCTCGTACATCTCGATCGGCTCGCCGTGCAGGTTGATCAGCGGCTGGTAGTTCATCACGAAGCGGTCGGCGTCGAGCGCGTCGCGGATGCGCGCGACCCAGGCGGCGATGCGTTCTTCCTCGGCGCGATCGGCCGCGCCCGGGTCGAACAGCTCGATGCGGTTGCCGCCGATGTCGCTGGCCGATTGCAGGCATTGCGCGGCCTTGCCCAGCACCGCGGTGACGCTGGCGATCTTCTCGCCGATCTGCACGCCGCCGACGCTGGCGGTGGCGCTGAGCGAAAGATGGTCGGTTTCCAGCACCCGCGCCGAGAACGCTTCGCGCAGCTTGTCGCCCAGGCCAGAGGTGTGCGAATGATCGCTGTGCAGGGTCAGCACCGCGAACTGGTGTTCGCCGAAGCGCGCGGCGACGTCGTCCGGGCCGATCGCTTCGCGCAGACGCTCGCCGCAGGCCTTGATCAGCTGGTCGGCCTGGTCCAGGCCGATTTCCTGCAACAACTGGTTGTAGTGGTCCGGCTCGATCAGCAGCAGGCCGTGATGCGCCGAGTTCTGCGCCGCGTCGGCGACCGCGTCTTCGAGCGCGCGCAGGAAGGTCGCGCGGTTAAGCAAGCCGGTGACCTGGTCGCGCTGACGCAAGGCTTCGACCTCGCGCGCCAGTTCCGGATCGACCTCCTGCCGGCGCAGCACCACCTGCAGGCATTGCTCGCCTTCGTAGGTGGCCGCGGTGAATTCCATCACCGCCGGGAAGGCGTTGCCGTCGAGCGCGCGGGCCTGGGTTTCGTAGGTCGGCGGCGGCGTTTCGCCCTTGCTGAGCTGCTTGAGCAATTGCTTGAAGCCATCGACCTGGCCGGGCGCGACCAGATCGAGCAGGGACATGCCCTCGATGTCCTCGAAGGACTCGAAGCCAAAAATTTCCAGGTACGCGGCATTGGCACGGATGTGCATGCCTTCGTGGATGTAGGCGATGGGGTCGCGCGAGGAATCGATCAGCGCATCGCAGCGGCGCTCGGTCTCGCGCACCTGCGCTTCCAGGCGGCGCAGCGAGCGGCGGGCTTCCAGGTCGGCCCATTCGGCGCGGACCACGTTCTGCAGATGGCTGATGTTGGAGCGCAGCACGATGCCGCGCGCGCCGATCTCCATCACCCCGAGCACGGCGGCCTCGTCCACGGCCTCCATCAGCACCAGCACCGGCAGGTCCTTGCCGCTGGCGTCCACGCTCTGCATCAGCTTGAGCAGGGAGATGTTGCGCGAATTGCGCGCGGCCAACACCAGATCCGGCGGATGCTGCAGGATCAGCGCCGACAGTTCCTGCTCGTTCTCGGGGCGGGTGGGCCGCACCGCGATACCGCTGTTGCGCAGCGCGCTGACGATGGCTTCGGCCGCCTCGACGCTGTCGTCGACGATCAGCAAGCGCAACACCATGTCTTTGCCGAATTGCATTGACCACCTCCGTGGGCCGGTTTTATGACACGAAGCACCGGCCTCGTCCACGCAAGGACGAGAATCTGTGACCCGTTATAGGGTTCGATCACGCAAAGAGTGCATCGCTTACGCTGTTGTGCTTGCGCCGCGTGCTATCGCTGCGTTCCCCGATCAAACCCCATCCAGATTACAACCTTACAACGGACGCTTGCCCGGGTCGCCTGCCACTTCTCGCACCAGCTTGGGCACCAGGTAGCCGGAGATGCGCGCGGCCAGGGCGCGGTGCAGCGCGCGCGCGGCCTCGTCGGAGATCTCGAAATGGGCCGATCCCTGGACCCGGTCGAGCTGGTGCAGGTAGTAGGGCAGCACGCCGGCGGCGTAGCTGCGCTCGCTCAGCGCGGCCAGGGCCTCGACATCGTCGTTGACCCCACGCAGCAGAACCGCCTGATTGAGCAAGGTGGCGCCGGCGCCGCGCAGGCGCCGCATGGCCGAGTCCACTTCGGCGTCGAATTCGTTCGCGTGATTGGCGTGCAGCACCACCGCCACCGGCCACGGCAGGCCTTGCAGCCACTGGGTCAGCGCGGCATCGACGCGCTCGGGCAGCACCACCGGCAGGCGGGTGTGGATGCGCAGGCGCTTGAGGTGGGCGATCGGCGCCAGCGCGTCGGTGAGCTCGGCCAGCTTGGGCGTGGCCAGCGACCAGGGGTCGCCGCCGGACAGGATCACCTCGTCGATGCCCGGATCGGCGGCGATCGCCGCGACCGCCTCGCCCCAGCCGGCCGCGGCCGCGGTTTCCTGCGCGTAGGGGAAGTGGCGGCGGAAGCAGTAGCGGCAATTGATCGCGCAGCTGCCGGTGGCGATCAGCAGGGCGCGGCCGTTGTACTTGCGGATGACGCCGTGGCCGGCCTTGGCCGCGCCGTCGCCGACCGCGTCCAGGCTGAAACCCGGCATCGGCCGCATTTCATCGTCCAGCGGCAGCACCTGGCGCAGCAGCGGGTCGGTCGGGTCGGCGTGGCGCATGCGGGCGACGAAACCGCGCGGCACCCGCAGCGGAAACTGCGCCGCGGCCGCTTCGGACACGGCCAGGGCGGCCTGCGACAGGCCGAGCAGGGCCAGCAGCTCGCGCGGATCGCGCACCGCATCTCGCCACAGGGCCTGCCAGCGCGGCGGCGCGGCGGCGCCCTGGGGAGCGGCTGGATGCGGGACGGGTTGCGCAGCAGGTATCATGTGGGGCTAGCCTTCAGGGTTCCGATCACGGCGCCCGGGCTCGGTCCACGCGGAAAACCGCTGCGGACGGAGCCGGCGCAGCCCGACATTCTAGCCTTGCATCGCCGGCATGGCGGTCCGTACGCGCCTCCGGCGCCTGGACCCCGCCCGCGACCCGGGCCGGCCCGGGTCGGCGCCGCCACGACGGCAGACGACGGCCCCGGCGCAAGGCGGGGGCGGCCGGACCCCAATCACCGCCACATTATTCATTTGTTAGGAGTTCCAGCATGGCCAGCCTAGGCATGAACGACGTCAAGACCGGACAGAAGATCCTGGTCAATAACGACCCGTGCATCATCACCGAGACCGAGTACGTCAAGCCGGGCAAGGGCCAGGCCTTCACCCGCATCAAGTACCGCAGCATCAAGTCCGGCCGCGTGGTGGAAATGACCATGAAGGCCACCGACAGCGTCGAGCAGGCCGACGTGGTCGATACCGACATGCAGTACCTGTACTCCGACGGCGAGTACTGGCACTTCATGAACCAGGAATCCTTCGAGCAGGTGCAGTCCGACAAGGCCGGCATGGGCGGCGCGGAGAAGTGGCTCAAGGGCGAGGAAGAGTGCGTGGTGACGCTGTGGAACGGCGTGCCGATCGCGGTGCAGCCGCCGAACTTCGTCGAGCTCAAGATCACCGAGACCGACCCGGGCGTGCGCGGCGATACCTCCGGCGGCGGCGGCAAGCCGGCGACCCTGGAAACCGGCGCGGTGGTGCGCGTGCCGCTGTTCGTCGGCCAGGAAGAAACCATCAAGGTCGATACCCGCTCGGGCGAGTACGTCAGCCGGGTGAAGTGACCCATCGGCCCGTGGCCGCCCAGGCGGCCACGGCTTTGCCGATGCGCGATTCCCGCGAAGGCGGTTTGACGCTTTCGCACGCTGCCGCGGATTCCCGTCCCGTCAGCAGATCCACCGAGCGACCCTGCCGCGACGATTCGGGCGATCCGAACGCAAGATCCACTGCGAGCCCGGGGCCGCGCGGTCCAGGGCGCCGCACAGCGGTAGCCGGCGAATGCCATAGTCCTCGCCGGCGCTGCCGCACGACAGCGACACGCACTTCAACCAGCACGTGAGACGCGAATGACGACAGAGACTTCCGCCATCCCCTGCGACCTGTTGATCGAAGCGGGCTGGGTGGTGCCGGTCGAGCCGCATGCCGTCGTGCTGGACGACCACGCCGTCGCCATCAAGGGCGGGGTGATCGTCGATATCCTGCCGATCGCCGACGCCCGCGCGCGCTACGCAGCGGCCGAAACCGTCCGCCGGCCCGAGTCGGCGCTGATCCCGGGCCTGGTCAACGCCCACACCCACAACCCGATGACCCTGTTGCGCGGCATCGCCGACGATCTGCCGCTGATGGAATGGCTGCAAGGCCACATCTGGCCGGTCGAGGGCGCGGTGATCGGGCCGCAGTTCGTCGAGGACGGCATCACCCTGGCGATCGCCGAGATGCTGCGCGGCGGCACCACCTGCGCCAACGAAAACTATTTCTTCCCCGACGTGCAGGCCGCGGTCTACAAGCGCTACGGCTTCCGCGCCCGGGTCGGCCTGCCGGTGATCGATTTCCCCACCGCCTGGGCCAAGAGTTCGGACGAATACTTCGACCGCGCCGGCGAAGTCCATGACCTGTGGCGCGACGATGCGCTGGTGGCGACCGCGTTCGCGCCGCATGCGCCATACACGGTCAGCGACGCCAACTTCGAACGCATCCGCATGCTGGCCGACCAGCTGGATCTGCCGATCCATCTGCACACGCACGAAACCGCGCAGGAAGTGGCCGACTCGATCAAGCTGCACGGCCAGCGTCCGTTGGCGCGCCTGGACCGCCTGGGGCTGGTCACCGACCGTCTGATCGCGGTGCACATGACCCAGCTCACCGATGCCGAAATCGCCCTGTGCGCCGAGCGCGGCGTCAGCGTGGTGCATTGCCCCGAATCCAATCTCAAGCTGGCCTCGGGCTTCTGCCCGGTGTGCAAGCTGCAGCAGGCCGGGGTCAATCTGGCCATCGGCACCGACGGCTGCGCCAGCAACAACGATCTGGACATGTTCGGCGAAACCCGCACTGCCGCGCTGCTGGCCAAGGGCGTGGCCATTGATGCCAAGGCCCTGGACGCGTTCAGCGCGCTGCGCGCGGCGACCCTGGGCGGCGCCAAGGCGATGGGCTTCGAGGACAAAATCGGTTCGATCCAGATCGGCAAGCAGGCCGATCTGGTCTGCGTCGATCTGGGCCAATTGGAGACGCAGCCGGTGCATCACGTGGTCTCGCAGCTGATCTACGCCACCGGCCGCCATCAGGTCGGCGATGTGTGGATCGCCGGCCGCGCCAAGCTGCGCGAACGTGCGCTGGTCGATATGGATACTGCGGCGCTGGTCGCGAATGCGCGGCAGTGGCGCGCGCGCATCGCGACGATCAAACGCTGACGCCGAGCCCCGCGCACGCGCGCGGCGGCCGCGTCGTCGCGTCGCGTTCACACCCGTAGCCTCGGGCTTGATTCAAACTAGCCACGCGCGCCGCCCGGCGGCCGCGCGAGGCACCGACCGCAGTGAGCAGGCAGGCATGAGCGCAGCAAGCAAGGCATCCGATCCTCAGGGCAGCGATTCGCAACACGCCGCCGGCGGCCACGACAACTTCAGTCAGGCCGAACTCGACAAGTTCGGCGCCCTGGCCAATCGCTGGTGGGACCCGTTGGGTCCGCAGAAGCCGTTGCACGCGCTCAACCCGGTGCGTCTGGACTACGTCGCCCGGCGCGCGCCCTTGCCGCAGGCGCAGGCGCTCGACGTCGGCTGCGGCGGCGGGCTGCTCAGCGAGGCCCTGGCCGCCGCGGGCGCGCAGGTCACCGCGATCGATCTGGCGCCGGAATTGATCAAGGTCGCCAAGCTGCATCGGCTGGAAACCGGCGTCGCCGTCGATTACCGACTGCAGTCGGTCGAATCCCTGGCGCAGGAGCGGCCGGAGAGTTTCGACACCATCACCTGCATGGAAATGCTCGAACACGTGCCCGACCCGGGCGCGATCGTGCGCGCCTGCGCCAGCCTGCTCAAGCCCGGCGGGCGCCTGTTCCTGTCCACGCTCAACCGCACCCCGGCCGCGTTCGCGCTGGCCATCGTCGGCGCCGAGTACCTGGCCCGGCTGCTGCCCAAGGGCACTCACCAGTACCGCGACTTCATCAAGCCCTCCGAACTGGCGCGCTGGCTGCGCGAAGCCGGCCTGGAGCTGGAAGACGTCAGCGGCCTGATGTACGAGCCGTGGCGCAACGGCGCGCGGATCACCTCGCGCACCGACATCAACTATCTGGCCTGCGCGTACAAGCCGGCCGCGCAGGTGTCGGCGGCATGAGCGCGGCCGCTCCCGCGCTGAGCGGCGCGGCGTATCCGCAGGCGGTGTTGTTCGATCTGGACGGCACCTTGCTCGACAGCGCGCCGGACATGCTCGCCGTCGCCAACCGCATGCGCGCCGACCGCGGCTTGCCGCCGATGCCGATGACGCCGCTGCGCGCGCAGGTGTCCAAGGGCTCGCGGGCGATGCTCGGCGCGGCCTTTCCCGATGTCGATCCAGTGCAGCGCGACGGCTGGGTGCAGGAGTTCCTGGACCTGTACGAAGCCGAGCTCGGCCTGCACGGGGCGCCGTTCGACGGCGTGGAGGCGATGCTGGCCGCGCTGGAAGCCGCCGGTTCGCCGTGGGGCATCGTCACGAACAAACCCGAATACCTGGCGCGCAAGCTGATGCCGCTGCTGGGCTGGGAAACCCGCTGCGCGGTGCTGATCGGCGGCGACACGCTGAGCGTGCGCAAACCCGATCCGCTGCCGCTGACCACCGCCGCGCACCGGATCGGCGTGGAGCCGGCGCATTGCATCTATGTCGGCGACGACGAGCGCGACATCGTCGCCGCGCGCGCCGCCGGCATGCCCTCGGTGGTGGCGCTGTGGGGTTACCGCCTGGATCACGACGATCCGCTCGCCTGGCAGGGCGATGCGATGATCGAATCGCCCTCGGAACTGATCGGGGCGGGCGCATGGCCGGCGACGCGATGAAGCCGCAGGTCGCCGCCGAAGTCGAGGCCGCTTCGCAGGAGCAATCCTCGCAGGAGCAGGCGCTGCAGGACTTCGCCGGCAAATGGCGGGCGCGCTGGCCGGAATGGTCGGTGGCGGAGGTGTTCGTGCCGCGCGCGCAGCGCGGCGTCGCGGTGGCCTGGGCGGCGCTGCAACAGGAGCTCACCGACGCGGCCTGGGGCGGCACCGACGCGCTGCCCGGCGAGGCCAAGCTGGGCTGGTGGATGGAAGAACTGCAGGGCTGGCGCATGAACCGCCGGCGCCACCCGCTGGGGCTGGCGCTGCAGCGGCAGGCCGCGCCCTGGGGCGATCTGGCCCTGGCCCTGCCGGCGCTGCGCGACAGCCGCGAGCGCCCTGGCGACCGCAACGAAGCCTTCGACGGCCTGATCCCTGTCGCCACCGCCATCGGCGCCATCGACATGGCCCTGTTCGAGCCGGTGCCCGGCCAGCTGGCCGAGGCCGCGGTGCCGGCGATCCAGTCGAGCCTGCTGGAATCGCGGCTGGTCCTGCAGGGCGACGCCTGCGTGCCGCTGAGCGTGGTCGCGCGGGCGATGGCGCGTCCGGGCGAGGGCGCGGCGGTGGAATGGAGCCGCGAGCTGCTGGCGCAATGGCCGGCGCGCTTCGGCGCGACCGTGCCGCGGCGGCTGTGGACCGCGCTGGCGCATACCCGGCTGCAGCGCGGCGACGCGGCGCGGCCGTTGTCGCCGTGGACGGCCCTGCTGGCGGCCTGGCGCGGCGCCCGCAACTGAGCGTTGCAGGCCCGGGCCGGGGCGGGCGGGCCGGGCCCGGTAGAATGGCGCCGTTGCGTTTCCCCCACGCGCCCCCACTGATTTCGTCGTGACTATTCCCCAGACCCCCTCGCGTTCCGCCTTGCCCGATGTCGCCTTCGATGCCGCCGCCGCGGCGCGCGCGCTGGACTGGGTCGGCATGTCCAACATCGCCCTGCCGCTGCGCATCGCCGGCGGCGACGGCACCCCGATCCAGGTCGCCGCCTCGGTCGATGTCTCGGTCAACCTGCGCGACGCCAACGCGCGCGGCATCCACATGTCGCGCATGTACCTGCATCTGCAGAACGCCTTCGCCAGCGAGACGGTGACCCCGGCCGGCCTGCGCCGCGCGCTGCAGAGCCTGATCGACGGGCAGGGCGGCATCTCCAACGCCGCGCGGCTGGTGCTGCGCTACGAGCAACTGCTGCTGCGTCCGGCGCTGGCCAGCCACAACGCCGGCTGGAAGCGCTATCCGGTCGAGATCGACGCGCGCCTGATCGATGGCCATCTGCACCTGGGCCTGCGCTTCGCGGTCGAATACTCCAGCACCTGTCCGGCCTCGGCGGCGCTGTCGCGCCAGCTCAACGCCGAACGCTTCGCCGCCGATTTCGCCGCCGCCCATCCGCTGTCCACCGCCGTGGTCAGCGACTGGCTCGCCTCCGAACGCGGCATGGCCGCGACTCCGCATGCGCAGCGCAGCCGCGCCGACGTGCGCGTGGAGCTGCGTCCGGCCTTCGACGAGTTGCCGCTGGTGGCGTTGATCGACGCGCTCGAACGCGCGCTCGCAACGCCGGTGCAGACCGCGGTCAAGCGCGAGGACGAGCAAGCCTTCGCCCGCCTCAACGCCGAGAACCTGATGTTCTGCGAAGACGCCGCGCGCCGGGTCGCCGCGGCGCTGTCGGCCGATGCGCGCATCGAGCGCTTCGACGCCGAAGTCGCGCACTTCGAAAGCCTGCATGCGCACGACGCGGTCGCCCGCGTCACCGGGCAGGGCGCGCGCGAGTAAATCGCGCCGCTTTGGCGCCGCCGCGGTGTGCGGAGTCTGGCGCCTTTGACCTCGCGATTCGCGCGGCAAACACAGGCGCGCCCGGTCTCGCTCGCCGATCGGCCGAGGCCGCGGAACAACACCTGGTAAAACGCCCGCCGCGCGCCTGAGTTCGGCGCCGGAAAACGTCGCGAGCCGTCGGTTTTGCCGGCAGCTGCGCGTGCGCGCCCGGGTGTAGGATCACCGGCCGATAGACCCGAGCGGTGCGGCAATGCATGCAGGCGTGTGCGCGGGCACACTACAAGTCGCAAACCGTGATGGTCCCCACCCCCGGAATATAGGGGCCTTGGGCTATGCTCAGGTCACCAGACTAGTGACCGGAAGGGGCATGGGGAAACCCTGGCGTCGTGGCTGGCAGGCCCTGTTGGTTCTGCTGGGGATGTGGGCGGTGGCGGCGATCGCGTCGGCGCAGGACGTAAGCCTGCCCCAGCCCGGCCCCTCCGCGCCTTCGCCGGTGGCCCCGCGTTCGGATCGCGAACCCTACGACCCCACGCACTACCGCGCGCCGTCCCTGAGCCTGTCCCGGCTCGAACAGGATCCGGTGCCGGCGCGGGTGCTGGCCGGCGAGTTCGAGCGCCGCTTCGAAGCGGTCTCCGGCGACATGCTGTGGGCGCACAAGGGCCAGGCGACGTGGTGGCGCATCATCGTCAATCAGGACGTCGCCGAAGCCGACGCGCCGCAGCTCACCATCGACCGCCCGTCGCGGCGCGAAATCGAACTGTGGCGTCCCGGAGACGACCTGCCGCTGCGCCGCTCGATCTACGGCCCCGACACCGACTTGAATCATTCCACGCGGATGATCGTGTTTCCGTTGCCGCGCGGCCTGCGCAAGGGCGATCGCCTGTACCTGCGCATGCTCGCCGCCGACGTGATGAGTTCGCGCGTCGAGATCCAGCCGCTGGCGCGGGTGCAGCGCGAGGACATGATGCACGTCGGCCTGCGCAGCGTGGTGTTGACCGCGATGGGCGTGATCGCCGTGCTCGCGTTCGGTTTCTGGATCGGCCTGCGCGAACGCGGCTACGCCTATCTGGGCCTGACCCTGGTGCTGCAGATACTCACTCTGACCTCGGACGGCGGCGAGATGCGGGTGGTGCCGTGGCTCAACGAGATCGCGCCCGACAGCCGCACCAACATCGTGCTCAATACCGCCGCGGTATTGGCCAGCATCCGCTTTCTGATCTTCTTCCTCGGCCTGCGCACCACGCAGCCGAAGGCCGCGCGCCTGCTGGACTGGTGCAGCATCTCGCTCGGCGGCCTGCTGCTGGTGTCCTTGTTCCGGACCTGGAAGTACAGCGCGCTGTTCGGCAACCTCAACCTGCTGGTGGTGGTCGCGCTGGTGCTGTACTGCACCGTGGTCGCGGTCTGGCGCCGCCAGCGCGAAGCCTATTTCCTGTTGCTGGCATGGCTGCCCCTGATGCTGTTGCTGGTCGCTCTGGTCGGCGCAAATCACCAGTGGTGGCCGGAATTCAGCTGGCTCGAATACACCTTCCCGGTCGGCCTGGCCTTCGGCGGCCTGGGCCTGCTGCTGGGTCTGACCTCCAAGCTGCAGCAACTGCGCCGCGATCGCGACACCGCCAATCGCCTGGCGACCTACGACAGCCTGACCGGCGCGATGACCCGCGCGGCGATCTCGCAAAGCCTGCGCAACGCGGTGGACAGCGCGCACCGTTCGCACCGGCCGCTGTCGGTGGTGTTCTTCGATATCGACCACTTCAAGCGCATCAACGACGAACACGGCCATCGCGTCGGCGACGAAACCCTGCGCATCGTCTCGCTGCGCACCCGCAACCGTCTGCGCGCCTACGACCTGTTCGGCCGTTACGGCGGCGACGAGGTGCTGGTGGTGCTGGCCGACACCCATCTGCGCGACGCGGTCCGCGTCGCCGAGCATCTGCGCGAGTCGGTCAGCGGCAGCCCGCTGTCGATCGACGGCCGCCTGCTGCCGGTCAGCCTGAGCCTGGGCGTGGCCGAGCTGATGCCGGATGAAACTCCGGAGCAGCTGCTCGAACGCGCCGACGCGGCGCTGTACGCAAGCAAATCCGCCGGCCGCGACCGCGTCACCGGCCACAGCGTCGAGCCCGAGCGCGAGGTGGTGTCGTGACCCCGGACGGCGGAGGCCCCGGCGCGATCCAGGCCGCGCAACTGCGTACCGGCGACGTGCTACTGATGCGCGCGCGCGGCTCGTTGGCGGCGCTGATCGCCTGGTTCAACGAAAGCAGCTACAGCCATGTGGCCTTGCTGGGGCGCGCGGGCTATCTGATCGAGGTCGGCGTCGGCGGCGTGGTCGAACTGTCGCTGTCGCAGCGCCTGACCGATCCGGCGCTGGTCGCGGTGGACGCGCGCCGCCCGCTCGGCGCCAGCGCCGACCCGCAGGACAACGATCGCATCGCCGTGCTCGCGCATGCCTTGTCGCTGCGGCGGCCGGCCTTCTCCGGCGATGCGCTGGCCGCGCTCGGCCGCGCCGCGGCCCTGCGCGATCGCAGCCTGCCGCCGTCGCCGCAGCTGCGCGCGGTGCTGCGCGAAGCGCTGCATCACGCCGCGTTCGACAACGCCGGGGCGATGAGTTCGAGCGAGTTCGTTTATCGCTGCTTCGCGGAAAATACCGCGCAGCCGCGGGGCCGTCTCGCCCCGAGCCTGCCGGTCGCCGCGCCCTCGGCGCTGGCGTTTCCGTCGCTGGATTGGGAAGCCTTGTGGCGCGATATCGCGCCCTGCCTGCGCCCGGCGCGCCGCGATGCCCTGCGCCTGGACGAACACGGCCAGCCCGGTTCGGCGCAGGAAGTCGGCGAAGACGAATTCGCCGCCGCGGTCGCCGACACGCGCCAGCGCCTGGGCCTGATGGAGCGCGGCAACGCCTTGCTGGCGATGGCCGGGCCGCGTCTGCCGAATCCCAAATGCGTGCGGCTGCGCGAGTTGGAGCAGTCGCCTTCCTTCGAGGTATTGGGCTCGCTGCTGAAGCCCTGAGCGACGCGCCGGCTCAGGGCGCGCTCTTGCCCGCCTGCATCGCCTGCGCGCGTTCGAGTACCAGCAGCGGATCGATGCGCACATCGAACCAGTTCATGCCCCAGTGCAGATGCGGACCGGTCGCGCGTCCAGTCGCGCCGACCGCGCCGATGATCTGCCCCTGGCTTACCCGGTCGCCGACCTTCACGTCGATACGCGACAGGTGCAGGAAATTCGAACTCACGCCATGGCCGTGATCGAGCAGCACGGTGCCGCCGGTCAGATACAGGTCCGGCCCGGCGAAGGTGATCACGCCCGCGGCCGGCGCCTTGATCGCGGTGCCGCTGGGCGCGGCGATGTCCATGCCCGAGTGGCCGGAACCTTTCTGGCCGTTGTACACGCGCTGATTGCCGAAGCGACCGCTGATGCGGCCCTGCACCGGCCAGATGAAGGCCTGGGCGAAATCGGCGCGGTCGTCGTCGCGCGCGCGCGCGGCCACCACCTGCGCCTGTTCGCGCTCGATGCGCGCGGCGATCTCCGGCGGCGGATTGACCGTCTTGGGCGGAACGCCCTGGATGTATTCGGTCGGGAACTCGCGCGCGGCGACCGCGATGCTGGCTGTTTCGACCCGGCCCGGCGCGACTTCGACCTGCACGGTCAGCGGCCCGCTCGCATCGCGACCGACGCCGAACACCACCGTGCCGTATGCCGTGGTGCGCAACTGGCGTTCGCCGTAGCGCACCTTGCTGCCGGGCGGGACCTTGCCGATGACCAACCCGCCCTGCGAAACCTGCGAGGGAAAAACAATCCGCGCATCCGCCGGAGCCGTCGCCGCCGTTTGCGCTTGCGCCATCAGCGCCGAGCAGGGCGCCAGCAAAGCCAGCGCCGCAGCGATGACGCCAAACCTCATCGAGCGAACGCCAAGCGCTGCCCGTTCGGCGCGCCGACCAGCGAAGTCCCGTCCCAGGCCAGCACGCCGTTGACCCAGGTCGAGGCGATGCGCGAGTGGAAGGTGCGGCCTTCGAACGGCGACCAGCCGCACTTGGACAGCACGTCCTCGCGCTGCACGGTGTAGGGCAGGTCGTCGATCAGCACCAGATCGGCGAAGTAACCTTCGCGCAGGAAGCCGCGGTGTTCGACGTCGAACAGCTTGGCCGGCGCATGCGCGAACTTGTCCACCACCTGGGCGGTGCTCAGGCGGCCTTCGTGGACCAGTTCCAGCGCCGCGTTGAGGGCGAACTGCACCAGCGGCAGGCCGCTCGGCGCGGAGGTATAGGGACGGGCCTTTTCTTCCAGCGTGTGCGGCGCGTGATCGGTGGCGAGCACGTCGATCACGTCCTCGGCGATTGCGCGGATCAGCGCCTCGCGATCGGCCGGGTCCTTGATCGCCGGGTTGCACTTGATCAGATGGCCGAGCTTGGCGTAGTCGTCGCGATCGAAACGCAGGAAGTGGATGCAGGTCTCGGCGGTGATGCGCTTGCCCTCGATCGGGCCGGCCTGGAACAGCGCCAGCTCGTCGGCGGTGCTGATGTGCAACACGTGCAGGCGGGTGTTGTGCTTGCGCGCCAGCGAGATCGCCAGCTCGGTGGATTTCTTGCAGGCCTGGCGCGAGCGGATGTCGGGATGGAACTGCGCCGGAATGTCGTCGCCGTATTTCGCCTTGTAGACGGCGAGCTCGGCGTCGATCATCGGCGTGTCTTCGCAGTGGGTGATGATCGGCGTGGGCACGTCGCGGAAGATCGCGTCGAGGGTGACCGGATCGTCCACCAGCATGTTGCCGGTCGATGCGCCCATGAACACCTTCACCCCCGGCGCGGTGCGCGGGTCCAGCGACTGGATCGCGGCGAGGTTGTCGTTGCTGGCGCCCAGGTAGAACCCGTAGTTGGCCCGGGCCCGTCCGGCCGCGCGCCGGTACTTGTCCTCCAGCGCGGCGGCGTCGAGGGTGGGCGGGTTGGTGTTGGGCATGTCCATGAAAGTGGTCAGCCCGCCGGCCACCGCGGCGGCCGATTCGGTGGCCATGTCGGCTTTGTATTCCAGGCCGGGTTCACGGAAATGAACCTGATCGTCGATCATGCCCGGCAGCAGGCGCCGGCCGCGCGCGTCGATCACGCTCTCGCCGCCGCGCCCGGACAGGCCGGTGCCGATCTGGGCGATGCGGCCGTCTTCGATGCGCAGGTCGCCGTCGTACTCGCGTCCTTCGTTGACCAGGCGGGCGTTGACGATCAGGGTCGATGGCATGAGCAGTTTCCGGAAGGGGGCGCGGAGGAGGCGGCGGATTCGCGAAGTTGCGGATCCGGCGGGGAGGAATCGTCCTCGGTGCCGGGCACCGGGTCGTAGCCGCCGGGATTGAGAGGATGGCAGCGCGCCAGTCGCTTGACCGTGAGCCAGCTGCCCTTAAGTGCGCCGTAGTGCCCGATCGCCGTCATCGAATACGACGAACAGCTGGGATGAAAGCGGCATCGTTGGCCGAGTAATGGGCTTATCCAACGTTTATAGCCACGTAGCAGGGCGATGAGCAGGCGGTCGATCACGTTTCCTTAATGCCGGCAACGGTAGTGACGGGGGCGGGGAAGCGTGTCGCGAAGCCCCGCGCAGGACGCTATTTTACGCCGCGATCGGCCTCGCACAGCGCGGTTGCCGCGGGTGCCGCAGCAGGGTATAACAGCGCGCTTTCCCCAAACAAGGCAAGTGCAAGACGAAGGTCCGCCGCAGCGTGGAATCGCTGTTGCCGTGCTGGTCGGATCGGGCGAAAACCGGCTTGTTGCCGGATTTCACTTGCGGTCATCGAGCGCATGTGCATTTGATGGCCGGGTGGGTCATGCTTGGCCCGCGATGTCTCCGGACAGCGTTCGGAGGCGCCCTCAGGGAATAGAAGGACAAGCCGCTCGTGGCAGTGAAAAAACCTGCGAAGAAGGCCGCCAAGGCGGTCAAGAAGACCGTCAAGCCGGCCGCGAAGAAGGCGGCCAAACCTGCGGCCAAGCCCGCGCCGAAGAAAACGGTCGCCAAGAAGGCGGCGGTCAAGAAGGCCCCGGCCAAGGCGGCGGCGAAAAAGCCCACGGCGAGTAAACCGGCGGCCAAGCAGGCCGTTGTGACCAAGAAAGCGGCGCCGGCCAAGCCGGCACCGGCGAAGAAGACCGTCGCCCCACCGGCCGCCAAGCCGGCGGCAGCGGTGAAGAAAGCGGCGCCCGCGCCGGCCAAATCCGCGACCGCACCCTCCGCGGCAGGCAAGAACGTAGCAACAAAGACGCCGGAGCTTAAAAAAGTTGAAGCTAAAAAGCCCGAAGCTGTGAAGCACAAACCTGCGCCTGCCGCCAAACCGCCCGCATCGCAGCCCCCCGCCCCGGAGGCGGCCGCTGCGGCACAGGCCGACCGTATCTCCGACCAAAACAAGAACACAGTGACCCAGACAGCATCCAGCAAGACACCCGCGGGTAAACCCGCGACGACGACCGCCGCTGCGGCCCCGCGTCCGGCCGGCAAGGTGGCCGTGGCCATCACGGCCAAGCAACCGACTGCGCCGGCCCCCAAGACCAAGGTCAAGGTCGTGGCTTACAAGAACGATCCCGCCACTGGCCGCCCGATCGTCCCGGAGGGCTACAAGCCCGCCTCGGACGAGGAATACATGAGCCCGTTGCAACTCGAGTACTTCCGTCAGCGCCTGCTGCAGTGGCGCACGGATCTGGTCGAGGAGTCCAAGCAGACCATCGAGAACCTCAAGGACGAAGTGCGCGACGTCGGCGACGAAGCCGAACGCGCGACGCGTGAGACGGAGAACTCGCTCGAACTGCGCACCCGTGACCGTTATCGCAAGCTGATCAGCAAGATCGACAGCACGCTCAAGCGGGTGGATTCGGGCGACTACGG
Source organism: Lysobacter gummosus (assembly GCF_001442805.1). Lineage (NCBI taxonomy): Bacteria > Pseudomonadati > Pseudomonadota > Gammaproteobacteria > Lysobacterales > Lysobacteraceae > Lysobacter > Lysobacter gummosus. The sequence continues at coordinate 2,068,658 of NZ_CP011131.1, forward strand.
CTTCTGCGTCGATACCGGCGAAGAAATTGGCCTGGAGCGCCTGGAGGCGCGCCTGACCGCCGAGCGCACCATCGACGCGCAGGAGCGCTGGGAACATCTGCAGAAGCAGATGGGCGACTGATCGGCGCTTCGCACGCCGCTCTATCCAGAAAGAGCCCCGCGCAAGCGGGGCTTTTTTGTGGCTGCATTCTCTCCCTCTCCCGCTGGCCACCCAAGGTGACTTCCTTCGGGGCGCGGGAGAGGGCTGGGGTGAGGGATGAGCGCCGCAGGCGCGAATGCTCTTGCAAGTTCCCGCGCCCCTCACCCCAACCGCTCTCCCGCGCCCCGAAGGAAGTCACCTTGGGTGGCAAGCGGGAGGGGGGCTATAGCGGCGTCCTCGTTGTTGGCGGCTTACTGCAACTCGCGCAAATCCAGCCGCCGCAGCTTCGGCGCCAGTTTCGCCGTCGCCCCGACCACGGCCAGGGTCATGCAGCCGCCGAAGATCACCGACGGCACCAGCCCCATCAGTTTGGCCATCAGCCCGGATTCGAACGCGCCCAACTCGTTGGACGAGCCGATGAAGATGCCGTTGATCGACGATACCCGCCCGCGCATTTCGTCCGGCGTGGACAACTGCAGGATGGTCGAACGCAGCACCACCGACACCCCGTCGCACATGCCCGACAGCATCAGCATCGCCGCCGACAGCCAGAAACTGCGCGACAAGGCGAAGCCGATGATGCACAGGCCGAACCCGGCCACGGCATACAGCAGCAGGCGCCCGGAGTTCTTCTGCGGCGGGTGCCGGGCCAGCCACAACCCCATCAGCACCGCGCCGGCGGCCGGCGCCGCGCGCAGCACACCGAGGGCTTCCGGGCCGTAGTGCAGGACGTCGTGGATGAATGCCGGCAGCAGCGCCACCGCGCCGCCGAACAGCACCGAGAACATGTCCAGCGCCTGCGCGCCGAGCACGATCTGGTTGTTGAAGACGAAACGCAGGCCTTCGCCAATGCTCTTGAACACCGGCGCGCGCTCGGCCTGCGGCGGCGGTTCGGTCACGCGCAGGGTGATGATCGCGATCGCGCCGGCCAGGGCGAAGCCGGCGGCGACCAGATAGGCCGAGGTCTTGCCGCCCCAGGCCACCAGCGCGCCGCCCAGCGCCGGGCCCAGCACCAGCCCGGTCTGCATGACCACGCTGCTGATGCCCGAGCCGCGCGCGAAGTGCTCGCGCTTGAGCACACGCGCGAACAACGACATGTACACCGGCGACAGGAAGGCGCGGACCACACCGTTGATCGCGATCGCCGCGTAGATGGTCAGAGTGGCGAAGCCGAAGCCGCCGGTGGGCAGCACGCCGGCGGCGACGCCGGCCAGCATCAGCGTGGTCAGCAGCAGGCCCAGGCAGGCGAACATGCCCAGCTTGCGCCGCGGCAGATGATCGACCGCGTAGCCGGCGAACAGGGCGAAGCAGAAGTAGGGAATGACTTCGGTGAGCCCGATCAGGCCCAGCGCGAACGGATCGCGGGTGATCTCGTAGACGTGCCAGCCGACCGTGACCGCGACGATCTGGTACGACAGCATCGCCAGCAGGCGATAGACCAGCAGCCCCGCGAACCCGGGATTGCGCAGCAGGCGCGAGGCGCTGATCGGGGTGGGGCCGTTCGTGGTGCCGGGCTCGGCGCGGACGGCGTCCTCGCTCACAGCCGGCGCTGCGCCTGTTCGCGGATGAAGGCCAGCAACGCGGCCAGGCCGTTGTTGCGGGTCGGCGAGAGGTGCTTGGCCAGGCCGATGTCGGCGATGTAGTCGGCCTGGGTGGCGACGATTTCGGCCGCGCTGCGGCCCGAGTACACGCGCAGGGCCAGATAGATCAGGCCCGATACGATGGCCGAATCGCTGATCGCGTGGAAGGTGAGACCGCTGGCGTCGCCTTCCACCATGATCCACACCATCGACTGGCAACCCAGCAGGCGGTGTTCTTCCGTTTTCCACTCCGCCGGCAGGTCCGGCAGCTTGCGGCCGAGGTCGATCAGGTACTGATAGCGCTCGGACCAGTCGCCGAAGAAGGCGAACTCGTCACGGATCGCCGCCTGCGCGTCGGCGGCGCTGGCTTCGATCGGGAAGGGCGAGGCGAGGGTGGCGACGTTCATCGCGAACGCTTCCAGCGCACGCCGGCCGGCGTGTCTTCGAGCACGATGCCTTGGCTGGCCAACATGTCCCGGATTTCATCGGCACGGGCGAAATTACGAGCTTTCTTAGCTGCGTCGCGCTCTGCAATGTAATCGTCGATTGATTTCAGTTCCCCGGAAACAAGCGAAACACTTGATGACACGCCGTCCACCATGTGCACCGATAAGTCGACGGCCTTGGGCTGGAACCAAGCCTCGGGAGGCTGCTGCAGCAGGCCCATGGCCAGGCCGGCGCCGAGCAGGTCGCGCTTGAGCCGCGATTGTTCGGCCGGATCGGTGGCCTTGCGGGCCTCGCCGGCGATGCGCGCCAGCTCGGCCAGAGCGCGCGGGGTATTGAGGTCGTCTTCGAGCGCGGTTTCCACGCTGTCGGGAATGGCGACAGCGCCGGCATCGACGCCGGCCAGATCGCGCAGCGTGCCGTACAGGCGTTCGAGCGTGCGCGTGCATTGCTCTATCAAGCCGTCCGACCACTCCAGCGGCTGCCGGTAATGCGCCGACAGCAGGGCGTAGCGCAGGACTTCCGGCGGATATTGCGCGATCAGATCGTGGATCTTCTGGATGTTGCCGACCGACTTCGACATCTTGCCGCCGTCGAAATTGAGCATGCCATTGTGCAGCCACCAGCGCGCGAACACCTTGCCGCCGTGGGCGCATTCGCTTTGCGCGATCTCGTTCTCGTGGTGCGGGAACTGCAGATCGACGCCGCCGGCGTGGATGTCGATGGTCTCGCCCAGGTGCGCGGCGGCCATCGCCGAGCATTCGATGTGCCAGCCCGGACGGCCGCGGCCCCAGGGCGATTCCCAACCGGGAAGCTCCTCGCTGGAGGGTTTCCACAACACGAAGTCGCCCGCGTCGCGCTTGTACGGCGCCACTTCGACCCGCGCGCCGGCGCGCATGTCTTCGATGTCGCGGCGCGAAAGCTTGCCGTAGCCGTCGAAACTGGCGATCGAGAACAGCACGTGCTGCTCGGCCTCGTAGGCGTGGCCGCTATCGATCAGGCGCTGGATCATCGCCACGATTTCACCGATATGCGCGGTCGCTGCCGGCTCCAGATCCGGCGGCTGCACGCCGAGCGCGGCCATGTCCTCGCGGTAGGCGGCGGCGAAACGGTCGGTGATGGCCGAGATCGGTACGCCTTGCTCGGCCGCGGCGGCGTTGATCTTGTCGTCTACGTCGGTGATGTTGCGCGCATAGGCCAGCGCGCCGTAGCGCCGGCGCAGCAGGTCGGCGAGCACGCCGAACACCACCGGGCCGCGCGCGTTGCCGATATGGACGTAGTTGTAGACCGTGGGGCCGCAGACATACATCGTCGGGCGCGAGGGATCCAGCGGCTGGAAGGGTTCGACCTGCCGCGACAGGCTGTTGTAGAGATGCAGGCTCATGGATAGAAGGCTTGGGGTCGGGTTCATTCTAGCGGTCGTACGTGTTCGCGGACGCGGCGACGGGCGAATATTCCGCCCGAATGCGGTAATTCGGCGAAACCCGGCGGCCCTTGCCGCGTTATCGCCGCCGGCACGGGCGCGAAGCGGCCGCGCAGACCGGCGCGGACCGGGCCTGCGATCCGGGGCGTGGGGCGAGGCCATCGCCAGCAGGGACGGGGCCTAAAGGCGGGATTCAGGCCGTGAGCGGACACTGCTCTTACACTTTATTCACAGTTCCCACTCGCGAGCCCGATGAACCGAATCGCCCTGCAGGTCTCGATCCTGGTGCTGACCGGCGCTGTGGCGGCCCTGTGGACGAAGCCGGCGGCGGCGCAGCAGCACACGGTGATCCAGGCCGAAAACGTGCGTTTCGACTACGCCCAGGTGCTGCGAGTGACCCCGGTCTACCAGACTTTGCGTGCGACCACGGTGGAACAGCAGTGTGATCCCGAGCCCACCGGCAAGGCCGATTCGCGCCTGTCGCGCGTGGTCGGCGCGGTGCGCGAGGCCCTGGGCCGCGAGCGCGATCCCAAGCCCAGCACCGGCGAAAACTGCCGCCCGGTGCCGGTGGAGCGCGAATTCCGCCGGCCGATCGCCTACGACGTGGATTACGTCTACAAGGGCAGCCGGTTCCGCTCGCGCCTGCCCGAAGACCCGGGCAACAAGCTCAAGGTCCGGGTCGCGGTAACCCCGGTCATCGCCCCGACCAGCACCTCGCGCTGAGCGCCGCCTGCCGCGGGGTTCGCGTTTCCGCTCTGCGCGGCTTGCGCCCCGGCCCCGTGCATGCGAGCATTCGCGGCCTCATGAACCCGAACTACGCCGACGCCGATATCCTGACCTCCGCCTACATGGCGGCGGGCATGACCTCGCGCGCGCGCCGACCGTTGCCCTGCCAATCCGCTGGGTGACGGCGCTCGCCGTCGTTCGTGTAACAAGCTGCACACACGAGAAGCCCAGCCTAGCGCTGGGCTTTTTTGTTTTTACCGCCGGGATTCGGGATTGGGGAGTCGGGATTCGTAAAGCAACACTACGGCTTCCTGATCGACCATCGCGCTTCCCATCCTCGCGTCCTAAAGCTGTTGCGAATCCCCAATCCCCAATCTCGAATCCCGAACATGCCCAGACACTTTCTCAACACCCAGGACTGGTCGCGCGCCGACCTCGACGCGCTGCTCGCGCAGGCCGCTGTGTTCAAGCGCAGCAAGCTCGGCGATGAGCTCAAGGGCAAATCGATCGCATTGGTGTTCTTCAATCCGTCGATGCGCACCCGCACCAGTTTCGAGCTGGGCGCGTTCCAACTCGGCGGCCACGCGGTGGTGTTGCAGCCGGGCAAGGACGCGTGGCCGATCGAGTTCGATCTGGGCACTGTGATGGACGGCGATACCGAAGAGCACATCGCCGAAGTGGCCAAGGTGCTGGGCCGTTACGTCGATCTGATCGGCGTGCGCGCGTTCCCGAAGTTCGTGGACTGGGCCAACGACCGCCAGGACAAGGTGCTGGCCAGCTTCGCCAAGTATTCGCCGGTGCCGGTCATCAACATGGAGACCATCACCCATCCCTGCCAGGAACTGGCGCATGCGCTGGCGCTGCAGGAGCACTTCGGCACCCGCGATCTGCGCGGCAAGAAGTACGTGCTGACCTGGACCTATCACCCCAAGCCGCTCAACACCGCGGTCGCCAACTCGGCGCTGACCATCGCCACGCGCCTGGGGATGGACGTGACCTTGCTGTGCCCGACGCCGGAGTACGTGCTCGATGAGCGCTACATGGGCTGGGCCGAGCAGAACGTCGCCGAGAGCGGCGGCTCGCTCAAGATCAGCCACGACATCGAAAGCGCCTACACCGGCGCCGACGTGGTCTACGCCAAGAGCTGGGGCGCGTTGCCGTACTTCGGCAACTGGGGCCCGGAAAAGCCGATCCGCGACCAGTACAAGCACTTCATCGTCGACGAAGCCAAGATGGCGCTGACCAACAACGGCGTCTTCAGCCATTGCCTGCCGCTGCGCCGCAACGTCAAGGCCACCGACGGGGTGATGGACTCGAAGCAGTGCATCGCCATCGACGAGGCCGAGAACCGTCTGCATGTGCAGAAGGCGATCATGGCCGCCCTGGTGGGCGGCCGGGATTAGGGATTCGGGATCAGGGATTCGTAAAGCGCATCTCACTGTCCAGATCATCATCAAGACACCATCTTCAATACGAGACACCTCCCCATGTCGCAGCAATCGGCTTCCACGAATCCCGAATCCCAAATCCCGAATCCCGGCTCCAAAGACATCGTCCTCGCCTTCTCCGGCGGCCTCGACACCAGCTTCTGCGTGCCCTACCTGCAAGAGCGCGGCTGGGCCGTGCACACCGTGTTCGCCGACACCGGCGGCGTGGACGCGGAAGAGCGCGCTTTCATCGAGCAGCGCGCGGCCGAGCTGGGCGTCGCCAGCCACGTCACCATCGACGGCGGCCCGGCGATCTGGTCGGGCTTCGTCAAACCCTTCGTCTGGGCCGGCGAGGGCTATCAGGGCCAGTACCCGCTGCTGGTGTCGGACCGTTACCTGATCGTCGAAGCCGCGCTCAAGCGCGCCGACGAACTGGGCTGCAAGGTCATCGCCCACGGCTGCACCGGCATGGGCAACGACCAGGTGCGTTTCGACCTGGCGGTGAAGGCGCTGGGCGATTACGAGATCGTCGCGCCGATCCGCGAAATCCAGAAAGAGCACACCGAAGTGCGCGCCTACGAGCAGAAGTACCTCGAAGACCGCGGCTTCGGCGTGCGCGCCAAGCAGAAGGCCTACACCATCAACGAAAACCTGCTCGGCCTGACCATGTCCGGCGGCGAGATCGACCGCTGGCAGGCGCCGGGCGAGGGCGCGGTGGGCTGGTGCAAGCCGCGTGCGCAGTGGCCGAGCGAAGCGCTCAAGGTCGCGATTACGTTCGAGAACGGCGAAGCGGTTGCGCTTGACGGCGAGAAGATCGCCGGCCACACCATGCTGGCCAAGCTCAACGGCCTGTTCGCGCAGTACGGTGTTGGCAGGGGCCTGTACACCGGCGACACCACCATCGGCCTGAAGGGCCGCATCATCTTCGAAGCGCCGGGCCTGATCGCGCTGCTGACCGCGCATCGCGCGCTGGAAGAAGCGGTGCTGACCAAGCAGCAGAACCGCTTCAAGCCCGAGGTGGCGCGTAAGTGGGTCGAGCTGGTGTACGAAGGCTTTTTCCACGATCCGCTCAAGACCGACCTGGAAGCGTTCCTGGCCAGCTCGCAGTCCACCGTCAACGGCGAAGTGGTGCTGGAAACCAGCGGCGGCGTGGTCAACGCGGTCGCGGTGAATTCGCCGCACATCCTCAACGCCAAGGGCGCGACCTACGCTCAGGCAGCCGACTGGGGCGTGGCCGAGGCCGAGGGTTTCATCAAATTGTTCGGAATGAGCAGCACGCTGTGGGCCGAGATCAATCGCAAGCGCTGACGCGCTTGCGATGAGGAAAGAGTGGAGTGGAGTGAGGAGTGAGTAAAACACCCGTCACTCTTGCCGCGTCCGCGCTCCCGCTCTTACTCACTCCTTACTCCTCTTAACTCACTCCTACGAACGGCTCCCATGCTCCCCGACGTCCTCAAGCACCTGCAGGCCCTGGTGTCCTACGACACCCGCAATCCGCCGCGCGATATCGGCACCGACGGCATCTTCGATTACCTGCGCAGCCAGCTCAGCGGCTTCAATGTCGATGTGATCGACCACGGCGCCGGCGCGGTGTCGCTGTTCGCCGTGCGCGGCACGCCGCGCCGCTTGTTCAACGTCCATCTGGACACCGTGCCGTCCTCGGAAGCCTGGAGCGCCGATCCGCACGCGCTGCGGGTCACCGACGACCGCGCGATCGGCCTGGGCGCATGCGATATCAAGGGCGCCGCCGCCGGCCTGCTGGCCGCGGCCGCGGTCACCACGGGCGATGCCGCGTTCTTGTTCAGCACCGACGAAGAAGCCAACGACGCGCGCTGCATCGCCGGTTTCCTCGGCACCGATCACGGCTTCGCGGAAGCCATCGTGGCCGAGCCGACGATGTGCGAAGCGGTGCTGGCCCATCGCGGCATCAGCTCGGTGCAGCTGCGTTTCCGCGGCGTCGCCGGCCACGCTTCCGGCGCCAATGCCATGCAGGCCAGCGCGCTGCATCAGGCGATCCGCTGGGGCGGCAAGGCGCTCGATCACGTCGAAGCGCAGTCGCACCAGCGTTTCGGCGGGCTCACCGGCCTGCGCTTCAACATCGGCCGCGTCGAAGGCGGCATCAAGGCGAACATGATCGCCTCCAGCGCCGATCTGCGCTTCGGTTTCCGCCCGCTGCCCTCGCAGTCCATCGACAGCCTGCACGAAGTGTTCGGTACGCTGATCGAGGCCGGCGCGATCGAACGCTACGAAGAAACCTTCCGCGGCCCGCCGCTGCCGGCCGGCGATGTCGCCGCCGCCGAGGACCGCCGCCTGGAAGCGCGCGATCTGGCCGACGCGCTGAACCTGCCGATCGGCAACGCGGTGGATTTCTGGACCGAAGCCTCACTGTTCTCGGCCGGCGGTTTGACTTCGATCGTGTACGGCCCGGGCGACATCGCCCAGGCGCACACCGCCGACGAATGGGTCGCGCTGGAACAACTGCAACGCTACGCCGACAGCGTCGCGCGGATCATGGGGAGCAACGCGTAATGAGCGTGTCGATGGACAATCATCTGCAAACGCGACAGACCATCGTGCGGTTGCTGTCGAGCATGGCCAGCGCGAAGGAAATCTCGCAATACCTCAAGCGGTTTTCGCAGCTCGACTCCAAGCGCTTCGCCGTGGTCAAGGTCGGCGGCGCGGTGCTGCGCGACGATCTGGCCGCGCTGACTTCCTCGCTGGCGTTCCTGCAGGACGTGGGCCTGACCCCGATCGTGATCCACGGCGCCGGCCCGCAGCTCGACGAGGAACTGTCGGCCGCCGGCATCGTCAAGCAGACCGTCAACGGCCTGCGCGTGACCTCGCCGGAGGCGCTGGCGATCGTGCGCCGCGTGTTCCAGGCGCAGAACCTCAAGCTGGTCGAAGCGCTGCAGTCCGGCGACGGCCGCGCCACCTCGATCATCTCCGGCGTGTTCGAAGCCGATTACCTCGACCGCGACACCTACGGCCTGGTCGGCGAGGTGAAGAAGGTCAATCTGGCGCCGATCGAAGCCAGCCTGCAGGCCGGATCGATCCCGGTGATCGCCAGCCTCGGCGAAACCGCCGGCGGGCAGATTCTCAACGTCAACGCCGACTTCGCCGCGAACGAACTGGTGCAGGTGCTGCAGCCGTACAAGATCGTGTTCCTGACCGGCACCGGCGGCCTGCTCGACGACAACGGCAAGGTCATCGATTCGATCAACCTGTCCACCGAGTACGAGCACCTGATCCAGCAGCCGTGGATCAACGGCGGCATGCGGGTCAAGATCGAGCAGATCAAGGATCTGCTGGACAAGCTGCCGCTGACCTCGTCGGTGTCGATCACCAAGCCGGCCGAGTTGGCGAAGGAATTGTTCACCCACAAGGGCTCGGGCACGCTGGTGCGGCGTGGCGAGCGCGTGCAACAAGCGCGCAGTTGGGATCAACTCGATCTGGTGCGCTTGCGCTCGCTGATCGAATCCGCGTTCGGGCGCAAGCTGGTCGATGACTATTTCGAGCGCACCACGCTCAAGCAGGCCTACGTCAGCGAGAACTACCGCGCCGCGGTGATCCTGATCGAAGCCGAAGGCCGTACCTATCTGGACAAGTTCGCGGTGCTCGACGACGCCCAAGGCGAGGGCCTCGGCCGCGCGGTGTGGCAGGTCATGCGCGAACAGAATCCGAGCGTGTTCTGGCGTTCGCGCCACGGCAACGCGGTCAACCCGTTCTATTACTCCGAATCCGACGGCTGCCTCAAGCAGGAGAAGTGGAAGGTGTTCTGGTACGGCATGAACGGCTTCGACGAAATCGCCGCCTGCGTCGATTATTCCAGCCGCCGCGCGCCGACCCTGGAGGACTGAGCGATGAGCGATCAGGTCCATGCCGCGTGGAGCGCGCAGCCGCGCCTGAGCGGCGAGCACGTGACCCTGGAGCCGTTGAGCCGCGACCACGCCGCCGGCCTGCGCGCGGCGCTGGCCGGCGGCGAACTGGCGCAGGCCTGGTACACCAACGTGCCCGCGCCGGACGGCGTGGACGCTTACATCGACGGCGCGCTGGCGATGCAGGCCAAGGGCGTGGCCTGGGCGTTCGCCGTGCTCGACGCGGCGGGCGAGGTGGTCGGCAGCACGCGTTACTACGATATGGACCCGGCGGTGCCGCGCGTGCAGATCGGCTATACCTTCTATGCGCCGCGCGTTCAGCGCACCGGTTTGAACACCCAGGCCAAGTGGTTGCTGCTCGGCCACGCCTTCGAGAAGATGGACTGCATCGCGGTCGGTTTCGAGACCAGCTGGTTCAATCTGGCCTCGCGCACCGCGATCGCGCGCCTGGGCGCCAAGCAGGACGGCGTGCTGCGCAACCATCGCCGTCACGCCGACGGCAGCGCGCGCGACACGGTAGCGTTTTCGATCATCGACAACGAATGGCCGGCGGTGAAGCGTAATCTGCAGTACAAACTGGACCGGCACGGCAATGGAGCGGGCACGCATGGCTAAGACCGTTGGCATCGTAGGCGCGCGCGGCCATGTCGGCGCCGACCTGATCCGCCTGATCGCGGCGCACCCGCGCTTCGAGTTGGCCTTCGTGTCCTCGCGCGAACTGGCCGGGCAGCCTCTGGCCGAGCACATTCCCGAATACGCGGCGAAGAATTCCGATCTGCGCTACAGCTCGCCGAGCCACGAAGAACTGCCCGGCCTGGGCGCCGACGCGGTGGTGCTGGCGCTGCCCAACGGCAAGGCCGCCGACTGCGTGGCCGCGTTCGACGCGGTCGGCGCCGAGCCGGTGATCATCGATCTGTCGGCTGATTACCGCTTCGACGATCACTGGTACTACGGCCTGCCGGAACTCACGCGTGCCGGCTATCACGGCCAGCGCCGCATCAGCAATCCGGGCTGCTACGCCAGCGCCATGCAGCTGGCGATCGCGCCGCTGCTCAACGTGCTGGAAGGTCCGGTGCAGTGCTTCGGCGTCTCGGGTTATTCCGGCGCCGGCACCACGCCGTCGGACAAGAACGATCCCGACAAGCTGCGCGACAACCTGATGCCGTACGCGCTGACCGGGCATATGCACGAGCGCGAAGTGACCCGGCATTTGGGCCATCCGGTCGAATTCATGCCGCATGTGGCCGCGCATTTTCGCGGGCTCACCATCACATCCAACCTGCATCTGTCGCGGCGCTTCGATCGCGAGGAACTGGTTGAGCACTATCACCGCCATTACGACGGCGAACCGATGGTGCGGGTGCAGGAAGAGGCGCCGTGGGTCAGCAAGATCGCCGGCAAGCACCATGTCGATATCGGCGGCTTCACCATGGCCGAAGACGGCCGCCGGGTGGTGGTGGTTTCGACCCTGGACAATCTGCTCAAGGGCGCGGCGACGCAGGCTTTGCAGAATTTGAATGTGGCGTTCGGGTTCGAGGAGTTGCTTGGGATAGAGGTCGAACCCGTCGTCTGATCGACAGCCCGGGTTGTTTCCGTCCTTTAGAAGAGGCCGCCCGTGCTGTTGCCCCCTTTGAAAAAGGGGGCGGACGACCGCGAAGCGGGCGCGGGGGATTTGCTTTTGCTTTTGCGGTGTAGGGCAAAAACAAAAGCGAATCCCCCCAACCCCCCCTTTTTCAAAGGGGGGAACTGCGAGGCGGCGATCGGGGCAGTGCGTCGCCGGTCGCAAGAATCTGGAGTCGTTATGCGTTTGTCGCGTTACCTGTTGCCGACCTTGAAAGAAAACCCCGCCGACGCGCAGATCGCCTCGCACCGGCTCATGCTGCGCGCCGGATTGATCCGCCAGGAAGCGGCCGGCATCTATTCATGGCTGCCGGCGGGCCTGCGTGTGCTGCGCAAGATCGAAGCCATCGTCCGCGATGAAATGAACCGCGCCGGCGCGCTGGAACTGCTGATGCCGACCCTGCAGCTGGCCGATCTGTGGCGCGAAAGCGGCCGTTACGACGCCTATGGCCCGGAGATGCTGCGCATCAAGGACCGCCACGAGCGCGAGCTGCTGTACGGGCCCACCAACGAGGACATGATCACGGCGATCTTCCGCGCCAACGTCAAGTCGTATCGCGCGCTGCCGATGAACCTGTACCACGTGCAGTGGAAGTTCCGCGACGAACAACGCCCGCGCTTCGGCGTGATGCGCGGGCGCGAGTTCCTGATGAAGGACGCGTACTCCTTCGACGTCGACGAAGCCGCCGCGCGCCGATCCTATCAGCGCATGTTCGTCGCCTACCTGCGCACCTTCGCGCGCATGGGTATCCGTGCGATTCCGATGCGCGCCGAGACCGGCCCGATCGGCGGCGATCTGTCGCACGAATTCCTGGTGCTGGCGCAGACCGGCGAATCGGCGGTGTACTGCGACCGCGCCGTGCTCGACCTGCCGATTCCCGCCGACGACACCGATTACGACGGCGACCTGAGCGGCATCGTCCAGCAATGGACCAGCCGCTACGCCGCCACCGAGGACGTGCACGACATCGAGCGCTTCGAGCGCGAAGTTCCGGCCGATCAGCGCGTGCACACGCGCGGCATCGAAGTCGGACAGGTGTTCTACTTCGGCACCAAGTACTCCGCGCCGATGAAAGCGCTGGTGACCACGCCCGAAGGCGAAGAACGTCCGATCCACGGCGGTTCCTACGGCATCGGCGTGTCGCGCCTGCTCGGCGCGATCATCGAAGCCAGCCACGACGACGCCGGCATCGTCTGGCCCGACGCGGTGGCGCCGTTCAACGTCGGCCTGGTCAACCTGGACCCGGGCGATGCGCAGATCGACGAGGTCTGCGCCAACCTGCAGACCGGCCTGGAACTGCTCGGCGTCGATGCGCTGCACGACGACACCGACGATCGCGCCGGGGTGAAATTCGCGCGCATGGACCTGCTGGGCCTGCCGTGGCAGATCGTGGTCGGCCGCCGCGGGCTCGCCCGCGGCGTGGTCGAGCTCAAGCGCCGCGCCGGCGGCGAGCGCGTCGAACTGTCGCCGGCCGAAGCGGTACGGCACATCGCCTCGCACCTCAATCCGCTGCATCCCGTTTCCTTGACCTGACCGACTTCGAGCGCCCCCCCATGTCCGATCTGCTTTGGCAAAAACCCGGCGTCAAGGTCGACGCGCGCATCCAGAACTTCCTCGCCGGCGAGGACGTGATTCTCGATCGCGAATTCTTCCTGTTCGATATCCAGGCCAGCGCCGCGCACGCGCAGGGCCTGCAGCAGATCGGCATCCTCAGCGCGGATGAGCTCGACGGCCTGTCGCGCGAGCTCGACGTGCTGGCGGAAGATTTCAAGGCCGGCCGCTTCGTACTCGACGATCGCTTCGAGGACGGTCATTCGGCGATCGAAGGCCGCCTGATCGAACGCCTCGGCGATGCCGGCCGCAAGATCCACACCGGCCGCAGCCGCAACGACCAGATTCTGGTCGCCACGCGCCTGTGGTTGAAAGATCGCCTCAGCCGCCTATACGCGCTGTGCCGCGAAACCGCCGAGGTCGCGCTCGCGCGCGCGCAAGCCGAAAGCGCGCTGCCGTTGCCGGGCTACACCCATCTGCAACGCGCGGTGGTATCCAGCGCCGGCATGTGGTGGGGCGCCTGGGCCGAAGGTTTTATCGACAACGCCCTGCGCGCGAAGCAGACGCTGGAGTGGGTCGATGCCAATCCGCTCGGCAGCGCCGCCGGTTACGGCGTCAATCTGCCGCTGGCGCGCGATCACACCACCGCCGCGCTCGGCTTCGGCCGCCTGCAGGTGTCGGCCGCGTACGCGCAGCTCTCGCGCGGCAAGTTCGAACTGGGCGCCATCGACGCGCTGTCCACCGCGGTGCTCGACCTGCGCCGTCTGGCCTGGGACCTGAGCCTGTTCACCAGCGCCGAATTCGGTTTCGTCGCGCTGCCGGCCGAATACACCACCGGCAGCTCGATCATGCCGAACAAGCGCAACCCGGACGTGATCGAACTCATGCGCGCCAGCTACGCCAGCATCGCCGCCGGCCGCGCCGAGATCGAACACCTGCTGTCGCTGCCGTCGGGGTATCACCGCGATCTGCAGTTCTCCAAGGGCGCGATCTTCCACGCCTTCGGCCGCGGCCTGGGCGCGCTGGAGCTGTTGCCCGACCTGCTGCGCAATCTGGAATGGAAGCCGGAGAAGATCCGCGCCGCGCTCGATCCGTCGATGTATTCGACCGATCTCGCCGTCGATCTGGCGCGCCAGGGCCTGCCGTTCCGCGAAGCTTACAAGCAAGCCGCCGACCCGGCGCGCTGGGCGCAAGGCGATCCCGAAGCGAGCCTGGCCGCGCGCGTGTCGCCCGGCGCCGCCGCCGACTTGCGTCTGGACACACTCAAGCAACGTTTGCAGGCGCTTACATGACCGCGCCGGCAAAGGATTTCGCAGCGCAGCCTTTGCCGCCCTGGCGCCGCGCCGTACTCAAGGTCGGCAGCAGCCTGCTCGCCGGTTTCGCCGACCAGAGCGGCGGCGGACTCGATCCGCGCTACGCCGCGGGCCTGGCGCGTTTCATCGAACAAGCGCGCGCGCAGCAGCGCGAAGTGGTGCTGGTGTCGTCCGGCGCGGTCGCCGCCGGGCGCAGCCGCATCGATGCCGGCGGCAACGGCCTGGTGTTGCGCCAAGCGTTGGCAGCCTTGGGCCAAGCCTCGCTGATCGCATTCTGGCAACAGCTGTCGAGCGTGCCGGTGGCGCAAGTGCTGCTGACCCACGACGATCTGCGCAACCGTCGCCGCTATCTCAACGCGCGCGCCTCCTTGCGCGAGCTGTTGCGGCTGGGCGCCTTGCCGGTGATCAACGAGAACGACACCGTCGCCGTCGATGAGCTCAAGCTCGGCGACAACGATAACTTGGCCGCGGCGGTAGCCTCGCTGGTCGATGCCGACCTGCTGTTGATCGCGACCGACATCGGCGGGCTCTACAGCGGCCATCCGCAGCGCGATCCCGGCGCCAAGCCCATCGCCAAGGTCGCCGCGGTGACGCCCGAACTGTTGCAGGCGGCCAGCGGCGGCGCCGGCGCGCTCGGTACCGGCGGCATGCGCACCAAGCTGGAAGCCGCGGCGAAAGCCGCGACGGCCGGCGTGGCGACCGCGCTGTTCTGCGGCCGCGATGCCGAGGTGGTCGCCGCGCTCGCCGGCGGCACTTTGCACGGCACCCTGGTCGCCGCGCGCAGCGACCGCCTGCGTGCGCGCAAGCAATGGCTGCGCCACGCGCCGGCCAGCGGTTGTCTGCGCATCGATGCCGGCGCCGCGGCGGCGCTGCATCAACGCGGCGCCTCGCTGTTGCCCGGCGGCGTGGTCGCGGTCGAAGGCGAATTCCGCCGCGGCGACGTGGTCGAACTGCGCGCGGCGGGCGAGGGCGATGAAGTCCTCGGCCGCGGTCTGGTGCAATACAACTCGGTCGAAGTCGGGCGCATCAAAGGCCGTCACAGCCGCGAGATCGAAGCGCTGATCGGCTTCGGCTACGGCGAATCGGTGGTGCACCGCGACGATCTGGTATTGGTCGGCAACGACGCCGCGCCGTCTCCGGCGCAGGCGGCCGCCGACACCGCGGCCGACGCCATCGGCGCGTCGCCTCAATCGCAATCCAACGAGGTGTTGCCATGAGCGGTTACGTCCGGAATCTGGCCGAACAGGCGCGCGCCGCGTCCAGCGTGCTCGCCGCGCTCGACGGCGCGGCGCGGCAGGCCTTGATCGACGCGATGGCCGCGCAGCTGGACGCGCAGCGCGATGCGATCCTCGCCGCCAACGCCGAAGACCTGCAACGCGCCGCCGCGGCGAATCTGAGCGCGGCCATGATCGACCGGCTCAAGCTCGATCCCGCGCGGCTGTCGGCGATCGCCGATGCCTTGCGCGAAGTGGCGCTGCAGGCCGACCCGCTCGGCGCGGTGACCCGAAGCGAAACCCGCCCGAACGGATTGCTGATCGAACGCCAGCGCGTGCCGCTGGGCCTGATCGCGATGATTTACGAAGCCCGCCCCAACGTCACCGCCGACGCCGCGGCGCTGTGCCTGAAGGCCGGCAACGCGGTGCTGCTGCGCGGCGGCTCGGAAGCGCGCGCCAGCAACGCAGCGATCGCCGCCTGCCTGCACGCGGCCTTGCGTGCGCAAGGGCTGCCGGAAGCGGCGGTGTCGCTGATCGAAGACCCGGCGCGCGAACACGTGCTGGAACTGCTGCAGCTGTCGGACCTCATCGACCTGGCGATCCCGCGCGGCGGCGAAGGCCTGATCCGTTTCGTCGCCGAGCACGCGCGCGTGCCGGTAATCAAACACTACAAGGGCGTGTGCCATCTGTACGTGGACCGCGCCGCCGATCCGGCCCTGGCCCTGAACCTGCTGGTCGACGGAAAGGCCTCGCGCCCGGGCGTATGCAACGCCCTGGAGACGCTGCTGGTGCATCGCGACATCGCCGAACGCTTCCTGCCGGACGCACTCGCCGCGCTGGCTGCGCGCGGCGTGCAGGTGCGAGGCTGCGAGCGCACGCGCGCGCTGGCCGGCGAGCATTCGGCCGCGATCGCCGCCGCCGACGACAGCGACTACGCCGCCGAATATCTGGACCTGATCATCGCCGCGCGCGTGGTCGATGATCTGGACGAAGCCCTGGCGCATATCGCCCGCTTCGGCTCCGATCACACCGAAGTCATCGCCACCGAAGACGCGGCCACGGCCGATGCCTTCGTGCGCCGCACGCGCAGCTCGGCGGTGATGGTCAACGCGTCGTCGCGTTTCAACGACGGCGGCCAGCTCGGTCTGGGTGCCGAGATCGGTATCTCGACCACGCGCCTGCACGCCTATGGGCCGATGGGGGTGGAGTCGTTGACGATCGAACGCTTCGTGGTGCGCGGGGAAGGGCAGGTGCGGCATGCGGAATCGTTGACGAATCGGGAGTGAAGGCCGGCGATGGAATATGTTCCATCGGCGACGCTTCTCCCGCCGCCATTCCCGCGAACGCGGGAATCGGGCGACTTCAGCGCGATCCTGCGTTAGGGCTCCGAGTGCTCGCCTCTGGACCTGCCATCGCCAGCTCCAGCGTCGCGCCAGCACTGAGCGTTGCCGACCAGCGACCCGCGGCGAGGGCTCGTAGCTCATACAGTCCGAACGGGGTCGCAAGCGCGGCGCGCGACAGCGTGCCGTCGCTGGTCAGTGCGACGATGCGCAAGCTGCGGCTTGGCCATGCGGTTGCTTTCGCGAAATACTCGCGCAGCGGCGCGGATGCAGCCAATTCGCCTACGCAGCGGCCGCGCTCCAATCGGAACGTGGCTTCCAGATCGAAGCGGACGTTCTTGAGCGTGCCGGCCATGCGGCCCGCGACAGGACAATCCGCCGTGACCAGGCCGGCTGGTCGCGGGCGGAATGGAGCGGCGAGCAGTTGCGTCGTGGGTTCCATCGACGATACCCACAGCGCGTTCGACAACACGCTGGCGGCGGTGTCCTCGCCGGGCCACAGCATCAGCATGCTGCGCGCGCCGATGGTGATGCCCGCATGGTGCGCGATGCGGTCGCCGCCGGCATCGCGGCCGAGCCGCCAGCCGAAACCGACCTCGTAGTCGCGCTCGCGCGCGGGCTCGCCGCTGGCCAGCAGGGCCGGTTGCTGCATCACCTGCCAGCGCGCGGCGCCGACGATGCGGTGTTCGAGCACGCGGCCGCCGAATTGCGCCAAGGCCTCGGGCGTGGCCGCAAGCCCGCCCGCGGGCCAGATATAGCTCATGTCGGTGCGCGGCATGTGCACGATCGCGCCGCCTTCGATGGCGTACAGCTGCGAAGCGTTTTCGGCGGCCGCTTCGCCGTCGGCGTCGATCGCCAGTCCGTCGGTGACTTGGCGCTTGACGTAGTGGAGGAAATGCTCGCCCGAGATCGCTTCGATCACCGCGCCGAGCAGCGTATAGCCCCAGGACGAGTAGCTGTAAGACGCGCCCGGCGCGGACAGCAGTGCGCGCCCGGAGAAGATGCCGACCGCGTCGCGCGCGGTGGGATAGCGGACACGGCCGAGCACATCGAGGTCGTTGCCGGAGTAGTGCGGCGCGCCGGAGGTATGCGATGCGAGTTGGCGCGCCGTCACGGGCGACCACGGCTTTGGCAGCCAGGGCAATACCCCGCCTACCGGCGCGTCGATATCGAGCCGGCCTTCCTCGGCCAGCTTCGCCACCGCGGTGGCGGCGATGATCTTGGATACGCTGGCCAGACGGAACACCGTGTCGCGCCGTACCGGTTTGCGCGCTTCGACATCGCGCAACCCGGCGCAGCCGGTCCACACCACGCGGCCATTGCGCCATACGGCCGCGCCCATGCCCGGCACGGCGTTGGTATCGATCAAGGCCTGCAGTATGCGTTGCGCGGTGGCCGCAGCTTCATCGGTCGCGGGCGCGTCGCAGGTATCGGCGGCCTTCGACGGTGCGGCCAGGAAAAACAGCGCAATCGCGCATGCCGCGGACAAGGGATAGCGCACGGACGGAAGCATTGGCGTGATGGACATCGGTCGGCTCCAGTGGGAGCCATCAAGCTAATGCGGCATGACCCGCGTTTCAGCGCTGGCGCGGCGGAACGTGCTTGCCTTGCGCCGATTCGGTAACGGGCCTGGCCCAATGGCACCGGATGCGCGGATCAGCCCGCCGCGTGAAGCGCGGACAACAGCGAGTCGATGTAGGTGCGGCTCACGCGCACGGGCGTTCCGTCGCGCAGGCGCACGAGCGCGTCGCGGTTGGTCAACGGCTGGAACTCGGCGACCTGGTCCAGGCGCACGATGGAGGATCGATGCACGCGCACGAAACGCGCAGGGTCTAGCTGCATCGCCAGTTGATGCAGCGATTCGCGCACGATGTACGTTCGCTCACCGGCGTGAAGAACCGCATAATCGCCGTCGGCGCCGATCCACGCCACACTGTCGGCCTCGATGAACAGTGTGCGATGGCCGATCCGCACCGAGAATTTCTGCAAGTGCTTCGTCGGTGCGTTCGCAGCGGCGCGGGCGTCGTCCACGGCGCGCAGACGCAGCAGCTGGCGTGCTCGCTCGACCGCTTCGGCGAAACGCAGATCGTCGATGGGCTTGAGCAAGTAGTCGACCGCATTCAAGGCGAAAGCCCGCACCGCGAAGCTGTCGTGCGCCGTGAGCAGGATGGACAGTGGCCGGCTTGCGGGCGGGAGCGCGGCCAACACGTCCAGACCGTTCATGCCAGGCATCTGCACATCCATGAAGACCAGATCCGGCGGCTGCGCCAGCAGCCCCGCCAGGGCCGTGATGCCATCTTCGTATTCGGCCGTCACTTGCATATCGTCGAACGTGGCGAGCAGCGAAACGACGCCGCGACGCGCCAACGGTTCGTCGTCGATCACGCAGACGCGGATCACGCGCCCGGCTCCGGCGCGATGCGATCGGGCCCGGTGTGAACGGGTTCGGTGCTGAACGGCAACATCATCCGAACCTGGTAGCGGCCGTCGTCGTCGATGCCGGCATGCAGCGTCGCGCGATCCGGGTACAAGCGCGCGATGCGGGCGCGCACGTTGTCCAGGCCCACTGTTTCGCCGCAGCTGTCGTCCCGTGGCGCCGATTCGCCGGGCGCGGGCAGATCGTTGCCGATACGGATATCCAGGCAAGCGGCATCGCGTGCGATGCGGATGTCGACGCGGCCGGGCGCGCTGCGCGGTGCGATGCCGTGACGGATCGCATTCTCCACCAAGGGTTGCAACAGCAAACAGGGCACCTGCGCGGCGAGCACACCGTCGCCTAGATGCCACGACACCACCAGGCGCTGGCCCAGCCTGGCTTTCTCGATCTCCAGGTAGGTGTCCGTCATGGCGATTTCCTCCGCGAGCGCGATCTCATGGCCTTGCCGGGTCTGGAGCACGCAGCGCAGGAAGTCGCCGAGCCGCGCGAGCATCTGCCGCGCCTGTGCGCCGCGTTCCTCGGCCACCAGCGTCGAGATCGCGTTGAGCGTGTTGAACAGGAAGTGCGGTTGCAGTTGATAACGCAAGGCCCGCAGTTCCGCATCGCTCGCCAATGCCCGCGCTTCCAGGTGTTCGGCCTGTTCGCGGCGCAATTCCGCGTAGTACGTCACCACCGCATGCACCGCGCAATAGGCCACCAACACCAGCCAGGCGCCTTCCAGTCCACGCAACAGGAGCGATGCGTCCAACATGCCGGCAGTCGTCAGCCGCGCTAGTTGGCCGGATGGGAATGTCTGTAGCGCGATACTGAGCAGGCGCGTAGCCAGCGCCATCAGATAGGTGGCCGCCAGCAGGATCAGTGCGATTCGCCATACCGGCAACCCACGCCGCCAGAGTCGCCGCTGCAGCAGCGTCAACGGCAGCACCCAGAGCACGAACGCCGACAGATACAGCGTCCGCGCCAGCGTGGCGTTGCCATGGCCGAGGATCGGAATAGCCATCACCAGCAGGCATGCGCCCAACGGAAGGCCGGCGAGCACCGGCAGCCAGAAGGGCGGAAGCATGCGCCGCCCGGGGCGAGAGGGCGTCATGGGCGACCCAGCGCGGGTGAGCATCCGTCAACGGATATCGAGACACAAGCGCCTTGCGAGCCGACTCGCCCGAGCAGGGCGCGGTCCTCTGTGCCTTGCTCGCGCACCCGGTGACCCGCGGCTGGTTCCTTGTGGGCGGACATGATGTTTGAGTGGCGCATGAGGCTGGAATGGCTGCGTTTGTCGGATAGATACAGCATGCGGCAGCGGCCGTCGAATGGCCGCGTCTGCCTGACTTCCATTACGGCCACGGGCGACGGCAGATTTTCGGAGCCAAGCCCACCATCGAGGCGCAGACCGGCGAATACCAGCGCGATGCGCCGAACGGGTAGTTTCCTGCGGTAACGCGATAGCAAGGCGATGCGGCCTGCGTCGCCGCGTACGCGTCTTGCCGCATGATCAATGCGCTGGAGGGCTTTTGGAGATCGCGCCAGCTCTTAATCTGCGCCCAACTCGCTCAAGCGTGCTCGAATGCTCTGCTCATTCAAATGCTGGTGGATGTAGGGCCATTGCCGGGTCCAAGCGGAATAGCACGCCATCAAAGCCGTCACAAAACCCATGACAGCCGAGCCAATGGCAAGACCCACCGGGCTGATCGGGTACGGCCTGACAACGCCGCTTCCGACCCAGAGCGGACATTCCACTTGCATCAGTTCGCGCAACGAACCAGGTGATTGTCGTTAGTGGGGCCGCGATGCCCATGCCGCGATCCGTTCCGCGATCGCCTCGGGGGCCTCGATGTGCAGGAAGTGACCGACGTCAGGGACGACTTCCAGCGCGTGTGGGCC
The DNA here is from genome assembly GCF_001442805.1 of Lysobacter gummosus. Lineage (NCBI taxonomy): Bacteria > Pseudomonadati > Pseudomonadota > Gammaproteobacteria > Lysobacterales > Lysobacteraceae > Lysobacter > Lysobacter gummosus. The sequence goes on from NZ_CP011131.1 coordinate 2,089,626, forward strand.
GGCGAACCGATGGCTGTCGTTGACCTGTTGGGGCAAGATGCAGCCATCGTCGTAACCGTGGAGCTGCAGCAGGGGTGTTGTGATCGGCTGAGCTAGGCGGCGCATCGCCCTAAGCATGCCGGGTCGCAGCAGCCCTCGGTAGTAGCGCAAGGGCGCAGGCATACTCGCCCGCAGGGTCTCGTGTAGCTCCGCCTGGAGAGCTGGATCGAGCGAGAGGCTGGGCGACCACTGACGCCATAGGTGGTCGATGAGGGCGAGATCTCGAGCGCTGACGATCCAGCCGCTTCCCGGCAGTTGGAAGAGCCCCATGTACCAGCTCCGGCGTAGCTGAGCGAGGCGAGGCTGGCTCAGAAACGTCAGTGGGTGGGGGAATGCTAGCGTGACTGCGCGTTTGATCCGCTCTGGCGCGGTGACGCAGACATCGTATGTGACCGCGCCGCCCCAGTCGTGGCCAATCAACTCTATGGCTCGCCCGGGAGACCAGCGGTCGATCAGCGCGAGCACGTCGCCGGTGAGGGCGGCCATGTCGAACGGCCCCGCGGTCGGGGACGGCGCGTAACCGCGAAGCCAAGGTGCGACGACGTGACGTCCGCGGCGTCCAAGCTCGGCGAGGAAAGGCTTCGCGGTGGGCGGATGGTCCGGGAAGCCGTGCAAGACGAGCGTCGGTTGCCCATCGGGATCGCCACCCTGCAGCGCATGAAAGGTGCCGTGTGGCAGGTCGAAGGTGACGTGTTCGAACTTCATGTGTGTCGTGGCTTCTTCAGGAGCGGTCGGATAAGAGATGCTGATGCTGGCTTCGTTGTCTCGGGTTTTATGATCAGAGCCAGCGGCGAACCTCGGTCTTGTAGCGGCGGTAGTCGTCGCCGAACTTCGCTTCGAGATAGCGCTCCTCGCGGGCGATCACCTGCGTCTGGATCGCGATGAGCACCAACGGGAGCAGGGCGAAGGCGATCGGCCCGTCGAAGCCGATCGTAAGGCTGGCATAGACAAGGGCCATGCCGAGATACATGGGATTGCGGGTCCACCGATAAGGACCTGTCGTTGCGATGAGGGTCGTTGGCTGCGACGGCGGAACGTTGGTGCCCAGCCGCCGGAACAGCCCCGCCGCCGCAAGCATCATCGCCGCTCCGGCAACGAACAGCAGCGCGCCCGTCGCGACCAGCAACCACCCATCGATGCCGAAAGAGCGCAGGGTGACGAACCGCTCCGCCGTCAGCCCCAACAGCAGCGCTCCCAGATAGATGAAGGGCGGGGGGAAACGCACACCCGCGCTGTCCGGTTCCACGGCCATGCTCATTCTCCAATTTCTGCTCTCAAACCAGCATCGACTGCTGGGCGAAGATGCCCGCCATCGCGCCGTGCGATGACGCCAGGGTGACCGAGGGGATGCCGGGGTTGACGAGGTCGCCGGCGGCGTAGATGCCGGGCATGCTGGTTTCGCGACGCTCGTCGGCCTTGAGGACGATGCCGAGGGGCGTATCGACCGTGGCGAGGCCCAGTGATTCATGCAGGCTTGCGGACGGCTTGTTGCGCGGATGCGCGAACAGGATGTCGACCGCGACATTGGGGCCGGTAGCGAGATTGACGGTGGCGGTATGGCCCCCGTGATGGGCGATCGCGGTGATCCGGTCATCGACGACAGGTATGTTGCGACGCGCCAGATCGGCCCGGATATCGGGCGGAATGTCGTGACCATCGGCGAAGAGCGTCAACCTGTCGGTCCAATCGTGGAACAGCCTCACTGAATTGTGCGACTGCGGGCCGGACCAGACGAGGCCCCAATGCTGGCCGGCGACTTCAAAGCCGTCGCAATAGGGGCAGGGCACGATGGACGTGCCCCAGCCTTCGGCAAAGCCCGGAACATCAGGCATCTGGTCAACGACGCCATAGCTCAGGATCAGGCGGCGCGCCCGAAGACTTTCACCATCGCCAGTGAGAACGGAGAAATCGTCGATGGCGCCGGAGACGCCGTCGGCCCGGGCATTGACCAGCCTGATCGTGGGATAGCGCGCCAGCTGCTGCCGCGCCTCGGCCAGGATGGTCAGCGGTGGCTTGTGATCGTGGCCGAGCAGGCCATGCGAGTAGCCGGCGAAGCGATTGCGCGGCAGGCCAGTATCGAGAACGGTGACCTTGCGGCGGGCGCGGCCGAGCTGCAACGCGGCGGCGAGACCGGCGAAGCTGCCGCCGATGATGATGACGTCATCCATGGTGGTGGGCTCCGGGTTGTGGATGGAGGAGGTTGGGCTGGGCTTGGCGCGCAATGTCGTCCGGAGATGCGCGTTCGAAACCGGCAGCGAGCAGGGCTTCGGCATCTGCGAGAGAGTCGCCCATCACTGTGTTGACCGGCCGGACAATGCCGCATTCGATATCGCCGGCGGCCCGGGAAAACTTGATTTGGAGGACGGTTGAAACCTATCCATTGGCTTGCATATTTAAGATACTCGGTGGTATCCTAATTAAAGAATTTGGATACTGTCAAGTACCGGAATTTTTGTGACCGAAAACAGCCAGGGTCGGCGCGGCCGGCCCACCAACGAGGCGCTTGGCCAAACGATAGTCGACGCCGCGTACGAACTCTTTGTGAAATTGGGTTTTCAAGCGACGACCTTGGACAAGGTCGCCCAGCGGGCGAAGATATCCAAGCTCAGCATTTATCGACACTTCGAGAACAAGGAGGCGCTGTTCAGCGCGGCCATCGCGGCCCGCTGCCATCAGTTTGCACCGCAGGCCCTTTTTGAAAGCGTCGACGGTTCCGCCGAAGATCAACTCATGGCGGTGGGATCATCCCTGCTTCGCACACTGCTGAACCCGGAGGTCCGCAGTGTCGAAGCCATGGTCATGGCCGACAAGACGAATCAAAAGTCGTTAAGCAAGCTCCATTACGAAGCCGGCCCCGCCCATGTCATCGCCCAAATCGAGGCACTGCTGCGTCAGTTGCACGCGAAGGCGGTTCTGAACGTGCCCGATCCTCTCCGGTCCGCCCGCTTGTTTGCCGCGCTTTTCAAAGGATCTGATCTTCTGGTTATCGCACGCTTCGATAAGGCGAGGGCAGAGGACGACAACGAAATCGAATCCTATTGCCGGTCGGCCGTTGCCATGTTCATCGCCGCGCACGGTGGCAACGACCACGCGGGCGGATAGCCGCGTCGCTATTCTGATCGCCGCTGACAGATTCGCTGTTGGTGGTTCGCCGAAGTCCGCTTTCGACCCTAAGCCGAAACTGTTCGGGCATGACAGCCCGTCAGGGGCTGTGGAAATTGACAACAAGATGCAGGCGATTTGCCGGTGGCCGTCATTGGCTCCGCGCGAAGGCCGCTGTACTGGGATGCTCCGGACCGGGTTCATGCCCGGAGTACCGTGGCGTCCGGAAAGCACCTTATTTTCCCAGGGGCGCCGTGTCGGCCAGACGCGCCCGCAAGCGCGGCGTCACGAAGTCCAGGAATGCGCGCACCTTCAGCGGCAACCGACCTTGCTGCAGGTAGACGAGATTGATCGGCCACGGCACCGGCTCGAATTCCGGGAGGACGAGCTCCAGCGTTTTGCGCCGCACATGCTCGGCGAGTTGATAGCACAGGGTCCGCGTCAGGCCGGCGCCGGCGATGGCCGCCGCGACCGCCGCGTCTGCGGTATTGACGGTCATCCGCGCGCGCACGGGAACCGAGGCTTCGGACGAACCCATGCGGAATTTCCACGCCCCCGGCCCCGTCAGATGGTCGAAAGTGATGATGTCGTGGCCGGACAAGTCGGTCAGCTGCTGTGGGCGGCCATGCCGGTCCAGATAGGCCGGGCTGCCGCTCACCACGTGGCGGGTCGCGCCCACGCGCGAGGCCACCAGCGTGCTGTCGGGGAGTTCGCCGATGCGGACTGCGAGATCCACATGCTCGTCCAGCAGATTGAACATGCGGTCGCCCAGCACCAGCCGCACGTCCACGTCCGGATAGGCCCTGAGGAACTCGGCGGTGATCGGCACGACGTGCAATCGGCCGAACGCGATCGGTGCGGTGATCACCAACTCGCCCTTGGGCGCGCTGAATTCGCCGGCGGCACTGCGTTCGGCTTCCTCGACATCGTCAAGGATGCGCCGACAGGCGATGAGGTAAGCCGCGCCGGCATCGGTAAGCACGAGCTGGCGCGTTGAGCGCTGCAGCAACCGCGCCTTCAGGTGCGCCTCCAGGTCGGACAGCTTGCGGCTCACGGTGGCCAGTGGCATGTGCAGTTGCCGACTCGCCGCCGAGAGACTGCCGGCGTCGACCACCGCCCGGAACACCATCATCGCTTCGATGCGATCCATTTACTTCCAAATTTCAGAAGGATACTTCTCGAATTTACCGTCTAGTTGCGTCAATCGGAAGTATCTACGCTTTCTCCACCGGCCAAACCAGCCCGGCCAGACCCGAGGAGAATCCTGATGTCCCGTCTTCCGACCCCCGCCACGATCGAGTCCGCCCCTGCCGCCGCCCAGCCGTTGCTGCAGGCGGTGAAGCAGCAGCTCGGCTCGGTGCCGAACCTGTTTCGCCTGGTGTCCAACAGCCCGGCCGCACTCGAGGGCTACCTCGGCATGAACTCGGCACTGGCCAAAGGCGCGCTGCCCGCCGCCACCCGCGAGCGCATCGCCCTGGCCGTTGCCGAAATCAACGGCTGCAGCTATTGCCTGTCGGCGCACACCTACCTCGGCAAGCACGTAGCCAAGCTCGACGACGCCGAGATGACCGCCAACCGCAACGGCGCGTCCAACGATCCGTTCGCCGACGCGGCCGTGCGCTTCGCCGCCCGGGTTGCCGAACGGCGCGGTCACGTCGGCGGCGAGGATGTGGCCGCAGTCAAGGCCGCCGGCTACAGCGATGCGCAAGTCGTCGAGATCGTCCAGCATGTCGCGTTGAACACTTGGACCAATTACATCAATGAAGTCGCGCAAACCGAAATCGATTTTCCGGTGATCGGCGCGCGCCAGGCGGCTTGAGCCTCAACCGCACCGACGGCGCCCGTCGCGCCGTCGGTGATTCGCCCTCCAGGGAGACGACAACGATCATGAGCCGCCCACCGCTGCCTCCGTTCACGCTCGAATCGGCAACGCAGAAAGTCCGCCTTGCCGAAGACGCCTGGAACTCGCGCGATCCTGCACGTATGGCGCTCGCGTATACCCCCGATAGCCGTTGGCGCAATCGCTCGGAATTCCTCCAGGGCCGAGCGGCAATCGAGGCGTTCCTGACCCGCAAGTGGCAACGCGAACGCGACTACCGGCTCATCAAGGAGTTATGGGCGTTTGTCGACAACCGCATCGGCGTGCGCTTCGCCTACGAATGGCGGGACGATGCCGGGCAATCGTGGCGCAGTTACGGCAACGAGAATTGGGAGTTCGATGGTGACGGTCTGATGCAAGTCCGGTTGGCCAGCATCAATGACCTCGCGATTGGCGAGGACGAACGACTCTTCCACTGGCCGCAAGGCCGCCGTCCCGACGACCATCCGTCCCTGAGCGCACTCGGGCTATGAGGCCATGACCATGCACTACGCCAGTGACATCGCCTTTACTCCGACGGTGAAAGCCATCCAGGCGAGCAAAGGATCGCGCCGCGCCTACGCCCACATGGAACAGGCCGGCTCGTGGGAAACAACCATCACTGCCGAGCTGAAGGCCTTCGTCGAGGCGCAACGCAGCGTTTTCCTGGCTACGGTCAACGGCGATGGCCAGCCTTATATTCAGCACCGGGGCGGGCCACCGGGCTTCCTGCGCGTGCTCGACGAGCACACGCTCGCCTTCGTCGATTTTTCCGGCAACCGACAATTCATCAGCACCGGGAACCTGCAGGAAAACCCGAAAGCGCATCTGTTCCTGATCGACTACCGCCAACGCAAGCGGGTAAAGGTATGGGGTGAGGCACACATGGTTGCAGCCACCGATGATTTGCTGGCGCAGCTGATGCCGCCGGGCTACCGGGCGCGTCCCGAACAGGTGCTACGGTTCACCGTCAACGCTTGGGATGCCAATTGCCCCCAGCACATCCCGCCACGCTTCGAAGCCGAGGACGTGCTGGCGGCGTTGCAGGACAAAGACGCACGTATCGCCGAACTGGAGGCGGAGCTGGCAAGGTTCCGGGCGGCAGCCGGATAGGCGTTCGAACGTGGGTCGTTGGCGGCGCGTCACCAGGATGGAATGCCCGCTTCTGGTCGGAAGCAGACAGACTGCTTCGTTTCAGCACGGCCACTCGCAGGGGCGAGAAAGGTACCGAGGGCGGCCGGACGCGGTGCGGTGTGTCGGCATCCGGCATGTTGCGATGGCGCTTACTTGGTCGAGCGCCTCGCTTCCTTTGCTGCGCGATCGATCGTGTCAGCGACCACTTTGGGCTGGGTCATGAAGACTGCATGGCTGGCGGCGACCTTGGTGATGCGCGCTTGGATGCGCTCGGCCATATGGATGAGCATGGCCTGGTCGAACGCCTTGTCTTCGGTGGCAATCACAGCCCAACTGGGCTTCGTGCGCCAAGCGGCCTGCGTCAGTTTGGTCCCGAACACCGACATGTTGATCGGCACCTGCGAGTCGCGTAGGAATGCTGCGTCGGCATCGCTGGTGTCGTGGGCGAAACCTGCCTTGAACTTCGCGGGGCTGATGAAGCCGTAGCCGTCGCTGCCCGTTTCGATGACGAACTCGGGCGTGGGCGCGAAACCGGCGTATTGCTGCGCGGTGGTTTCACCTGCATCCGGCGCGAGCGCGGAGACATAGACCAAGCCCGCCACCTTGTCGTGGACGCCGGCTTCGGTGATGACCGTGCCACCCCAGGAATGCCCGACGAGAATGGCGGGGCCATCCTGGCGGTCGAGCACACGCTGTGTGGCCTTTACGTCATCGGCGAGCGAGGTCAACGGGTTCTGTACGATCGACACGCGATAGCCGCGCGCGGTCAGCTCATCGTAGACCGGGCGCCAGCCCGAGCCGTCGGCGAAGGCGCCATGCACCAGAACGACATTCTTCACCTGCCCGCCATCGCGGGCTGCGGCATCGTGGGCTTGGGCGGAGGGGGAGATGCTGGCCGCCAGAGCGGCTGCGAGCACTGCGGGGATGAGCTTGATCATGGACGTAGCCTCGGGCGGTGGGTGGTGGTGGTTCGATGTGCGGCATTGGCCGGCAGGGCTACTTTGCGGGGCGAGCCCGGACCATCGGTGACCGAACGTCCTGATAACTTGACCGAACGTATTTATCAGCCGCGAACAAAAACTTGCCCGGATCGAGGGGCTCGTCGGCGGGAAACGTGCTCCCGGAAACAACCGGGGGCCGGGACGCACCGATGCGGCCGGTCCGGGTGGTTACACCGTCGGCACGGTTCCGCCGTCGATGGTGTATTCCGTCCCCGAGATCGACGCGGCCCGGGGAGAGACCAGGAACGCGATAAGGTCGGCCACTTCACCCGGCTTGGCCGGGCGACCCAACGGAATCCCGCCCAGTTCCTTCATGACCAACTGCCTGCCGCCTTCGTAGTCCGTCCCCGCATGGGCCGCGACGCGCTCGACCAACGCGACGGAAGCCTCCGTCTCGATCCAGCCTGGCGAGACACGAACCACGCGCACGCCCTTCGGTGTGACTTCCTTGGACAGCGCCTTGCTGTAGGTCGATAACGCGGCCTTGGCGGCTGCGTACGCGATCGTAGCGTCCGGCAGCGGCAGCGTGCGCTGGATCGAAGTGACGTGCAGGATCACACCCGATCCTTGCGCGATCATCGCGGGGAGCAAAGCGCGATCCAGCCGCACGGCCGACATCAGATTCAGATCGAGCGCCTTCGCCCACTCCGCATCGCCCAGGGCGGCGAACCCGCCCGCCGGCGCCGACGATCCGCCTACCACGTTGATCAGGGCATCCACGCCACCGAGATGGCGCAGTGCCGCCTCCGCCGCTTGGCGAGCGCCTTCGGCCGTGGCGAGGTCGGCCGCCACATAGTGCACATCGTCGATGGGCCAATCCGGCTGCGAGCGCGCAGTCGCCACGATACGTGCGTCGAGCTGGGACAACCGTTCGACTACGGCAGCGCCCACACCGCGCGAGCCCCCTGTCACCAGGACGCGCTTGCCGGCCAACTGGAGGTCGAAGCTCACGGCACGATCTCCAGCGCGGCGATCTTGCCGCGCTCCAGGGTGAAGCTATAGCGCAGGTCCACCGGACTGCCGGGGAAGTTGCCAGCGACGCGTGCCGTCACGATGTAGGTGCGCTCCTGCTTCTCCAGCGTGTGGGGCTCGGCGGTATAGGTGTACTTGGCGGATGAGTCGGTCTTCCACGCCTCGATCGCAGCGGGGCCCGAGTGGGTCTTGCCCTCGTCCCGCACAAGCCCGTCTGTGGTGAAGCAGCGGACGACCGCTTGCGCGTCCTGGGTGTCGGCATCGAAGTAGGCCGCGATCGGCTCGGGCAGGTTCAGATCTTTCATTGCAATGCTCCGGTGGGGTCACGGAGCAAGGTTGACCCGTTCTCATAGATAAGAGAATCACCTACTATCTGATCAGGCTATGTAGAGATCAGTGCACAATGCGCGGCTCTGAATTTGCGGAACTCAAGGCCTTCGTGGCCGTCGTCGACCGGGCCAGCTTCGCCCGGGCCGCCGATCACTTGGGACTGTCCCGGTCCGCCCTCAGCCAGATCATTCGCCAGCTGGAATCACGCTTGGGTGTCCGTCTGCTGAACCGGACGACGCGTAGCGTTTCGCCAACCGAGCCGGGCCGCCGATTGCATGAGCGCATGGCCCCGATGCTCCGCGACATGGACGAGGCCGTTGCGCAGGCCGTGGGAACGAGCGCGCGTGCCGCGGGAACCCTGCGGATCAACACCCTCAGCATGGCTGCGAAGAAGGTGATAGCGCCACGACTCGGTCGTTTCGCCAAGGCGCATCCCGATGTGGTGCTCGACATCGTGATCGACGATGGGCTGAGCGATATCGCCGGCGAAGGATTCGATGCAGGCATCCGCGTGGGCGGCCGCCTGCACAAGGACATGGTCGCGGTCCGACTTACTCCGGACATCGAACTGCTGGCCGTGGCCTCGCCCGACTATCTCGCCAGACGCGGCGAGCCCAAGACACCTGTCGACCTGAGTCATCACGCCTGCATCAACTGGCGTTTTCCGGGCAGCGGCAAGGTCGCGGGATGGGAGTTCAAGCAGAAGGGGAAAGAGGTCGAATTCTTTGGCGACGGTACCGTGACTGCCAACCATCAGGACATCATCGTGCCCGCCGCGCTTCAAGGCCTGGGCATCCTCTATGCCTACAACGACGATGGCATTGCAGAGGCGCTGCAGGACGGGCGCTTGAAGCGCGTCCTCAGCGATTGGTCGCCGACGGTCCCCGGCTTGTACCTCTACTACTCCAGCAGGCGTTACCTGCTTCCCGCACTTCGCGCGTTCATCGACTGCCTGCTTGATCGCGATCTCGGCAGTGAGGGCCCTTCGAAGTCAGGAACTAATCCCTGATCGATCCGGTGCCAGTGTCGATCTCTTCAACGTCCGCTTTCGACCCTAAGCGGACATCGTCTAATGCCCGAACGCCCTATTTGGCGGTAACTGTAGTGTTGCCGCGTAGTGTCGGTGGATCAGGCGATGTGCAATGAACCCTGCTGGTGAAGGTACTCGCGAAGCCTCGATGCGTAGTCCGCACCGACGGCATGGATCACGCTGGGTCGGGCTGCCAGCGCAGATCGCCACGCGTCAGTGCGAGGCAGCTTGTCGAAGATGGGGCGGGATATGGCGGGATCGAGCATTCCGAAATACCGGAATATCGGCGCAAAAACGGCATCGACCATGCCAAACAGGGCGCCGTCGAAGTACGGACCAGCGCCAAGCTCGGTCTCCAGCCGCTCCAGTTTCGTCCTGAGTGCTGCCTGCCTCGTCTCCGCCGTGATGCGATCGGTTGCGTGAAGAAATTGCCAGGCATCAGACAGCGTCGAGCCGGCAAACTCGATCCAGCTCCGCTGGCGGGCACGCGACAGTGCGTCTTGGGGGTACATCGGTGCGCCGCTCTGGGTTTCCTCGAGGTACTCGCAAATCACCATGCTCTCGAAGATGACAACTTCACTGCCATCGGGCTTGCCGACCAATAGCAGCGGAACTTTGCCCGTGGGAGAGAGAGCCAGGAACCAGTCGGGCTTGGCCGCCAGGTCCACTTGGATCCGCTCAAACGCGGTGCCCTTTTCGAGCAGGACGATGGCTGCGCGCTGCACGAAGGGACAAAGAGGATGGCTGATGAGCTTCAACATGGATTCGGACATGGCGATATGCACCAAACGGTGAGGGCTTGGATGGATCAGATGCGGTCAGCGTCGAGTCGCAGGTCAGACCGCAGGGCTCGCCAAGGCCTGCGTGAGTCGAAACATTCGCCCGCCATTTCTGTCGCTTGGCGCCAGGTTCACAGGCGGCCTGTTCTGGCCGCCTCCTGCGGGCAGGACACACTCAGCCGTTGAGCATGCGTCCGCCATCGACGACGATTTCCGAGCCGACGGTCCAACTCGACTCATCACAGGCCAAGTACACCACCGCCTTGGCGATTTCCTCAGGCGTGCCGAAGCGCCCAAGCGGAACGCTCGCTGCGATGTCCTGATCGAGCTGCGCGCGGTAGGCATCGGGGACGCCGAGTTTGTCGTAGAGCGGCGTCTGGACCGGGCCGGGACTGACGGCATTGATGCGGATGCCACGCCCCAACAGCTCGCTTGAGAGCGTCCTGGTCATGCTCAGAAACGCGGCCTTGGTCGCGGCGTAGACGGAGGATTGGGCGGCGCCCACATGGGCGCTGACGGAGGTGTTGAGCACGACCGACGCAGGCGTCGAGAAGAACGGCAGCAGCGACTGCATGAGGAAGAACGGTCCCTTCACGTTGATGTCAAAGGACGCCTCGAACGCCTGCTCGGTCCATTGTTCGATCGGCGCCCAGACCGCGACCCCCGCATTCAAGAACGCGACGTCCAATTGGCCGAAATGGGCCTGTACGGCCTGGGCTAGTTCTTGCTGTGCGGCGACGCTGCGGGAGTCGGCCCGCAGTACCAGAACGTCGCTCCCGAGGGTCGCCTTAGCCTGGGTGATGGAGTCCGGATTCACTCCGGTGACGATGACGCGTGCGCCTTCGGCCAAGAATTGCTTGGCGGTTTCCAGGCCGATGCCACTGGTGCCGCCGGTGATGAGAGTACGTTTGCCTGCAAGACGGGACATGGGGATGCTCCTTGGGGTCAGCGATGGGACCCGCCAAAGTGGCGGATCTTCGTTGGCGGAAAGCATGCACTCATGCCTCAATTGTAATAATACCTGGTTTTCGAATAGCATTTATGCGTATGACGCATAGGTCGGAGGGGTAGATGGATCGATTTCTGCTTATGACCTGCTTCGCGCGCGCGGTGGAAACCGGCAGCTTCTCTGCTGCGGCCCGCGACATCGGCATTGGGCAGCCCAACGTCAGTCGCTATGTGGCTGCACTGGAAGATCATCTCCAGACACGCTTGCTCAATCGCTCCACGCGCAAGCTCGTGTTGACCCCCGAAGGTGAGCGCTACTACGCGGAGGTCCGTCGCATACTCGATGCGGTCTCCGAATCGGAGATGTCGCTGCGCGAAAACGTCATGCCGTCGGGGCTACTGCGGGTGGCGTGTCCGACGGCGCTGTCCCACATGTACGTCATGCCATTGGTGCCCGGTTTTCTGCAGCGGTATCCCGATCTGGAGCTCGATCTTCAGATCAGCGACCGCTTCGTCAATTTGCTGGACGAAGGCGCGGAGCTAGCCATCCGCATCGGGCATCTGGACAGCAGCTCACTGCGCGCGCGACGTATCGGGTCTTTCAAGCGCGCATGCGTGGCCAGCACGGGCTACCTGGAAAAGCGAGGGACACCGCAGGTGCCGTCTGACCTGAAACATCATGACTGCGTCATCTACACCTTGCTTGCATCAGGGGCTACATGGCGCTTCAAGGATGAGGAGATACCGGTCTCGGGCCGAATTCGCGTCAACTCACCCGAGGCGTCACGCGAGTCGGTCCGTGCGGGTCTTGGCATAGGCCAAGGCCCAGCCTGGCTATTCGAAGACGGGCTCAGGTCTGGTGATCTCCAGATCATTCTTGATGAGTTCTCCGCTCCGCCGGTGCCCATGCAGATCGTGTACGCAGCCAACCGGTTGGTCTCGAAGAGAGCCATTGTCTTCATGGACTTCATTGCTGAAGAGTTCGCGAAGATCCCTCAGCTCAATACCTAGTGCTTTCCGGGTGGCGCCGACAGGGCCTGAGCGATCGAGTGTCTGGATGTCTGCTTATGGCCGGAAGAGGACTTCACTGCTCAGATGTCTGCTCGGCCAAATGCAGACGTTCGGCCGTGGGTGTTAAACCCCGAAACCCGGCGGCGCCTGAAACCCGCCAAGCTCTTGTGCGATCAGTCGGGCTACTTCAATAGTGGTGCGATCGCCATATTCCGGGCCGATGATCTGCAGGCCGATCGGAAGCCCATCGCGCGACAGTCCGCTGGGGAAAGCGGTGCTCGGCAAGTATGCGACGGTCGCCAGGCCTACCCAGAAGTAGTGCTCGTAATGCGAAGTTTGTGTCGCGTCGACGGCGAGAACTCTCTCGGGCCTGGGCCGATGGTCATGTTTGTAGGCCGTTGTCGCGGAAATCGGGCATATCACTACATCCCAATCGTTGAAGAAGGCGCGCCACCGCAGTCGGTAGTTGGTGCGCGCTTCATCGTGATCGGACCAGCTTCGATGATCCAGTACGCGGGCACGGGTAAGCACCGCTAACGGCGACTCATCTCTCGCATCGAGCTCTGCGGCCATGCCCGCGATGGCGGAATAGTATTCATCCGGAAGGTTTGCGAGTCCTGACGATGCCAACAGGTTCAGATAGGTGTTGTGCGATTGTCTTGGAGAGATTTCAGGGCGAGCCAGATCGCTGACTATCGCGCCAGCCCGGGCAAGAACTTCCCCGACGTCCCGCACGCGATCCGATATCTCGGCAGAGGTAGGAGCGAAATCCTCCTTCGGCCAAATCGCGACGCGCAAGCCCCGTAAAGTGCTCGCCCTTGGCGGTGGAAGCACCAGTCTCCAGCCCGATGACCGGAACCGGTCGGGGCCCGCTACGACATCCAGAGCCAGTTGCAAATCTTCCGCGCTCCGCGCCATGGGCCCGACGACATTCAGATCCGGCGCGGATACGACGCCAAGCGGATTGTGGCCCAACGTTGGGACGATTCCATAAGTGGGTTTGTGTCCATACACGCCACAGAAGTGCGACGGATTTCGGATCGACCCACCGATATCGGAGGCGAATTCCAGGCCGGTCAAACCGGCCGCCAGCGCGGCGGCCGATCCGCCGGAAGATCCGCCCGGCGACCTGCGCGTATCCCAGGGGTTGTTGGTTGTTCCGTAAATGTCGTTGTAGCTCTGCCAGTCCGCGAGCCGCAGCGGGACGTTCGTCTTCCCCATGAAATGGGCGCCGGCCGCCTTCAGGTGCTCGACAACCGCGGCATCGTTCTGGGCGAGGTTGTCCCGTTGCTCCGGCACGCCCCAGGTAGTCGGCAATCCGGACACATCGAAGGCTTCCTTGATCGTCATCGGGACGCCGTGCAGCGGTCCCGATCGGTGCCCCCGGGCAAGAGACGCATCGGACAACTTCGCCGCTTCCAGTGCGTGTTCGAAATTCCGCACCACCACGGCGTTCAAGGCTTTATCGAACTGTTCGATGCGCTCGATGTAGTACCGAGTGAGTTCGAACGAGCTGACTTGTTTTCGCTGGATCAGTTGCGCAAGGTCGGTCGCTGACGAAAAAGCCAGCTCTATCGACCTGTCTGTGGGGCGGCGGTCTTCAGTCAAGGGGGCCTGATTCCTACTGGCTTGCGCTGCAGTGCCGGAATTCTAGCGGAAACACAAGTGGCCGAAACGGGGCGGCGGCGGTCATAGGAAATGACCGCTCCGGCTGGAGCCCCGATCCTATGCCCGGACCCGTGCATCCAGTTCGCACCCATGCGACCCTTCCGCCCATTCGCTCATCCATGACATAGCAGCCGCCCTTCGCGGCCAGGGGAGAAAGGAATGCTTCGCGCCGTTGTCGTGTGCTGTCTGTGGTTGCTGCTGTCGTGCCCGGCGTTCGCCGCCGCGGACTATCCGTTTCCCGCCACCGCGGTCGAGAGCCGCGCCGAACTCGATCGGGCCATGCCGACGCTGGCCGGGCAGGTCGTCGCCGATTACGCCGACAGCGATCGCGTGCGTTACCTGGGCACTGCGGCGAGGCTGCAGATCGTCGCCGGGCAGTACCCGCAGGCGCTGGCTTCGATCGAGGAACTGCGCCGGCTGTCGCCGCTGGGCGGGGCGCCGCAGCAGCGCGCGACGATGGCGCAGTACGAGATCTACGCGGCGAGCAAGCAGTTGCAGGCGCGCGAGCGGATCGAGTTCGATGGCGCGTTCCGGCGCAGTTTCGAAACCGCGTTCGGGTCGATGGACGATCGCGCCGCGGCCATCGCGATGCGCGGGTTCGGTCGCGATCAGTTCAATTCGGCGGGGGAGCAGCGGGCGCTGGACGCGGCGCTGGCTGGGCAGAAGGATAAGTCGCGCATCGATCAGGCCTCCGCATTGGCGCTGGTTCGCGCCTATCTGGTCGCCACCGTCTATCGCGACTTCAGTGCCCAGGCGGCCGACTTGCTGGCTGCCGACGATGCCCGGCGTTATCTGATCCAGCGCGATGTCGCGGTGCGCACGCCCGAGGGCGCGACCGTGTGCGCGTTGATCGTGCGCCAGCGTGCGGCGCCGGCCAAGCTGACCGCCTTGCTCAATTTCACCATCTACGCCGATCCGGCGACGATGCTCAACGAAGCGCGGCGCAGTGCGTCGAACGGGTATGCGGGCGTGACCGGGCTCAGCCGCGGCAAGGGTTGCAGTCCCGATACGCCGGTGCCGTACGAGCACGACGGTGCCGATGCGGCGGCGTTGATCGACTGGATCGCCGCGCAGGCGTGGAGCGACGGGCGGGTCGGCATGTTCGGCGGCAGTTACGAGGGCTTCACGCAATGGGCCACGGCCAAGCATCGGCCGAAGGCGCTCAAGGCGATGATGCCGTCGGTGACCGGCGCGCCCGGGATCGACGTGCCGATGGAGGGCGGGATTTTCTTCGGTTTCCAGCATTACTGGCCGTTCTACGTCGCCAACAACAAGACCCTGGATTACCCGGCGTATGAAGACGATGCGCGCTGGCAGCGCATGTTCCGGCAGTGGTATGTGCAGGGTGGGGCGTATCGCGAACGCGATAGGCTCGACGGAACCACCAACACCTTGTATCGGCGCTGGCTCGATCATCCGGATTACGACGCCTATTGGCAGAGCATTACTCCGTACCGCCAGGAGTACGGCGCGATCGATATTCCGGTGTTGACCACCACCGGCTATTTCGACGGCGCGCAGATCGGCGCGCTGCACCATCTGCGCGAGCACTATCGCTATCGGCCGCAGGCGGAGCATTACCTGGTGATCGGCCCCTACGACCACTTCAGCGGCCAACGCGGGACGGTGGTGGCCGGGAACACGGTGCGCGGCTACACGGTCGATCCGGTCGCGGGCATCGACATCGGCCAGTTGCGTTATCAGTGGTTCGACTATGTCTTCAAGGGCGCGCCCAAGCCGGCCTTGCTGCAGGATCGGATCAACTACCAGGTGATGGGCGGCAACGTGTGGAAACACGCGCCATCGCTGGCGGCGATGGGGCCGCGGCGCACGCGCCTGTATTTCGGCGCGGCGCGCGAGGACGGCACCTGGCGTTTGCAGGGCGAAGCGTCGAAGCGGCCGTCGGCGGTGCAGACGCTGGATCTGGCCGACCGCCGCGACGCCGACCGTACCGTCCCCGGCGGCGATATCGTCGATAAGGTGCTCGATACCGAGGGCAGCGTGGCTTTCGTCAGCGAGCCCTTCGCCGCCGCTGTCGAGTTCAGCGGGCTGTTTTCAGGGCATCTGGAACTGGTCACGAACAAGCGCGACGTCGATCTGCATATCGGCTTGTATGAGCTGACCGCGCAGAACGAGTACTTCGAGCTGTCGCGCTATCAGTCGCGCCTGAGCTATCAAGGGCATCCGGAGCAGCGGCGGCTGTTGCAGCCGGGCAAGCGGCAGCGTTTCGATTTTATCGCCGGGCGCGCCACCAGCCGCGCGTTCCGGCCCGGCAGCCGCTTGGTCGCCGTGGTCGGGCCGGGCAAGGGGCCGCAGGATCAGATCAATTACGGCAGCGGCAAGGATGTCAGCGACGAGACCATCGCCGATGCGGGGGTGCCGTTGCGGATCGAGTGGTTGGGGCGGAGCTATTTGGAGGTTCCGTTGGCGCGGTGATGCATGGGCGGCGGGGTGGGGGTTTTTGAAAAGCAGTGTTGGTAGTGCGATTTCTACAGGATTTTCGTAGTTGGTTTTATGTTCAGTTCCTTGGCCTGAACTCGATCGGCACGATCACCACCGCGGCGATCGGCTTGCCCTTGCGCATCGCCGGAGCGAAACGCCAGCGGCGCACGGTGCTGATCGCCGAGCGATCGAGAACGCGGTTGCCGCTGCGCCTGCTGAGGTCGACCTTGAGCGGTCGGCCGTCGGCCGAGACTTGCACGCGCAGCGTCACCAGCCCGCCTTCGCTGTGGCGCAGCGCTTCGACCGGATAGGGCGGTTTGGGACTGAAGCCCGGCAGCGGCCGCGGCTTGGCGCTGGCGGCGTCGGCCGCGCGGGCGAGGCGTTCGCTCGCGGCGCGGGCCTGGGCGAGGCGCGCTTTCTCCGCGGCGGCCGCCTTCGCGGTCGCCGCGATCGTAGCGGTGGCGAGGCGATCGATCTGCGACAAGCGCGCCGTGGTTTGTTCGATCAACTCCGGCGCAGCCTCCAGCCCCGGACGGTCCATGCCCGGCGTGCCTTCGATCGCCTGCATCGGCGCCGAGCTTTCGATCTGCCGGTAACCGTGCGAGACCACGATCAGCACGCCGATCACCAACGCGATCGCGCTCAAGGCCAGCGCCAGCAGCCATGAATTGGTCGGCGCTTCGGCCGGACGCGCGAACTTCGGCATCTTCACCGGCGGGAACGGTTGCGCCGGCGGGCTCGGCGCGACCGCGCTGACCGACAAGGGCACGGCGTGGTCGGGATCCATGTGCAGCACGCTGACGCGGCCGGCGTTGAGCGCGGCGGCGACTTCGCTGCTGGCGCCCAGCGCGCGCGCGACTTCCTCCAGCGCGACGCTGCGCTGCGAGCCGCGGCGTTCGCTGCTGGCTTCGGCGAAGCGCCAGCGGTTGTATTCGGCCCAGATCAGCAGCAACGCCACCACCACGCCGGCGGTCGCGGGCAAGGCCAGCATCAGGAACGGATCGACCTCGTGCTTGCGCAGGTACAACTCGGAGGCGACGTTGCGGATGCCGAGCAGCCACAGCACCAGGGTCAGTACCGGCGTCCACAGATACAGGTAGATCAGCCAGAACGCGCCGGTGACCATGCCCCACAGCGTGCGCGGCAGCGCCGGTTGCGCGCCGGGTTTCTGGATCAGTCGCGAATCGTGCTTGTGCGGCGTCGGATTGGCTCCGTCTTTCTTCTTCGCTTTCGCCGGGCGGGCCGGATGCAGCACCGCGTGCGCCGGCCGCGAGAACGTTGCCGCCGCGCGTCCGGTGTCCGCGCCCGTGCCGGGCGTGGCGCCCGGTGTGATGTGATCGCTGTTCATCGCAGTCCCCGATCCGGGCTGACCCAGGTCGCACGCGTGCCGCGGCGTTTGAGCAGGGCCTTGGGCACCGCGGTGACCGTGGTCGCGAAGCTCAGCAGCCAGTACGCCATCGGGTACCAGATCATCCAGTAGTAGTTGCGGCCGACGCCGGTTTCATAACGGCGGTCGATGATGATGCTGGCGGCGAACTGCAACAGGCAGATCAAGGCCAGGATTACGCCGTGCCACGACGGAAGCAGCGTGGTCACGCGCAGTTGCTCGGGCAGTTCGACGAACAGGCCCAGCGCCCACAGCGCGATGATGAAAGCCATGATGTAGGCCCAGCCCACGCTCATCACGTATTCGGCCAGCACCGCCCACATGCGTCGCTTGCGCCAGGAGAACAGATCGCGGGTATGGCGCAGCAACACTTCCACGCCGCCCTGGGCCCAGCGCAGGCGCTGCTTCCACAGGCCCTTGAGGGTTTCGGGCATGAGGATGAAGCACATCGCGTTGGGCTCGTAGCGGATGTCCCAGTGGTCTATCTGCAGGCGCCAGCTGATGTCGATGTCTTCCGTGACCATGCTGTCGGACCAGTAGCCGATCCGGTGCAGGGCGCTGCGCCGGAACGCGCAGATCACCCCGGACACGGTGAAGATGCGACCGTAGACGCGCTGGGCGCGCTTGATCATGCCGATGATCGAAGAGAACTCGCCGACCTGCAGCCGTCCGAGCAGGGTCGAGCGGTTGCGGATGCGCGGATTGCCGGTGACCGCGCCGACCCGCGCGCCTTGGCACAGATGCCAGACCATCCAGTGGGTGGCGAATTCGTCCAGCAGCGCGTCGCCGTCGATGCACACCAGATACTCCGCGCGCGCCGCCAGCGCGCCCATGCGCATGGCGTTGGCCTTGCCCAGGTTGCGGTCCAGGTGGACCACGCGCAGGCGATCGTGCTGCGCGGCCAGGCGGTTGAGCTTTTCGCCGGTATCGTCGCGGCTGCCGTCGTTGATGGCGATCACCTCGAAGTCCGGATAACGCTGCGCCAGCGCCGCGCCGATGGTTTCGTGGACGTGATCGCCCTCGTTGTGGCACGGGATCAGGATCGACACGAACGGCGCGTCGCTCATCGGCGGCGGATCGGTGCGCGGCCGCGCGTGGCGTTCGCGACGGAAGTAGTAGTACAGCCCGCCGGATATCCAGAAGAACGACATCACGATCGGATAGAAGAACGCGAACTGAAACAGCGCAGTAAGTAGTGGGCTTGCGGCAGGATTCATGGCGATCTCATGACGGTGTGACGGCGGACTTGC
The DNA here is from genome assembly GCF_001442805.1 of Lysobacter gummosus. Classification (NCBI taxonomy): domain Bacteria; kingdom Pseudomonadati; phylum Pseudomonadota; class Gammaproteobacteria; order Lysobacterales; family Lysobacteraceae; genus Lysobacter; species Lysobacter gummosus. The sequence continues at coordinate 2,108,577 of NZ_CP011131.1, forward strand.
GTCGTGGCCGCGGTCGCGGCCACCGTTGGTTCAGCGTTCGAGGTAGGGAAAGCCGCGCGCGGACATGATTTCGCGAGCGTCGGCGGTGGAAGGGCGGTCGTCGATGAAGTTGTCCGGATACCAGGCCAGATGGCGTGCGCCGGCGGCTTGCAGCCGGCGCGCCATCGCCTTGAGTTGCGCGGCCGGGATCGGACGATCCTGGTGACGCCAGTCCACGGTCTGCAGTTCGAAGATGGTGCGGGCCAGGCCGCGCGGCGACTGCTTGACCTTGGTCATCAGCACGTCCATCCAACGCTGCGGATCGCGGCTGTTCTCCATCCACGGCATCGCCATCACCGCGGTGTAGTCGTAGGCTTGGTTGAACGCGGCCAGATTCTGCGCGAACCAGGCCTCGCTGTTCGGATCGAGCACCGGCGCGGCGAACAGGTTGCGCACGGTGATCAGCTTCGGCCGCCACTTGCCGGCGGCGCGCGCCAGCTCCTGCGTGAATCCGATCAAGGCCTGGGTGCGCGCGGCCGGATCGGCCGGCGCCTGCCCGCGCAGTTCGTCCTCGCGCAGCAGCGCGTCGTCGTGGAACAGCAGGCCTTCGGTGTAGCCGCTGACGGCGAGGTCTTCGTACAGATCGGCGACGATCTTGCGCGTACGCGGTTCGAATGGATTGAGGCGATGGGTCTCGGCCGGGTTGCTGGCCTTGATTTCCAGCTGCGCGTTCAAGGCCTTGTCCGGCAGTTCGAAGCCCAGCACCGGCAACCAGGCGAACACCTTGACGTGGGCGCGGGTCTTGAGCTGCCAGGCGACGCGGTTGTACAGGTCCGCGCGCATCGGCATATGGCGGTTGGGGAAGTACATCGCATCGGCCGAGCCGTTGCCGTCGGGATCGGCGAAGGCCTGCAGGAACACGTGGCTGGGCGCGACCTGCTTGACTCGCTCGATCAGCTTGTCGAGATTGCGCGCCTGCTGTTGCGGATCGGCGTCGTAGACGTAGTCCAGATCCACCTGCAGCGCGCGCACGCCGTCGAGTTCTTCGTCGTGGCGCAGTTCGTAGGCCAGATCGTTGACGGTGGGATTGTCGAACATCAGCAGGCGGGCCAGGCCGTGCAGGTCGCGGCCGACCGCCTGATGGCGACCCTCCAGGTCGAAGGTGACGTTCATGCCGAGCTGATCGGCGATGGCGTTGGTCTGGCTGTTGTAGGCCGCGTACGGCCACACCACCGACTGCGGCGAGACGCCGAGCTCGCGCTTGATCGCGGCCGCGCTCGCGGACAGATCCTTGCGCACCCGCGCCAGATACTCGGCTTCGCTCTCGTAGCGCTGGGCCTTGGCGTCCCACTCGCGGGTGATCGCCGCCGGCATGGTGTTGCCCTGCGGGTTGGAGGTCACGCCGCGATGCAGATTGTCGCTGTGCGAGGCGATTTCGATCAGGCCCGAGGCCTGCATCTCGCGCAGCTGATCCCAGGTGACGAAATCGTCGTGAGTGAACATGCGCGGGCCGTAATCGACCTGTTTTTCGCGCGGCAGATCCACCCAGCCGGTCACCACCGCCATCAGCGCGGGGTAGCGATACGCGCGCAGCAGCGGAAACACATGGGTGTAGATGCTGCGCAGGCCGTCGTCGAAGGTCAGCAGCACGGCCTTGGGCGGCAGCTTCTTTTCGCCGCGCGAGGCCTTGATGACATCGCTCAGCGCAACCGGCTGGTAACCGTGGCCGGACAGCCAGTCCAGATGCGCGGCGAAGTTCTGCGTGCTGACCGCGTAGGCGTCGGGATCGCCCTTGCGCGCGACATCGTCGCGGATGTCGTGGTAGCTCAGCACCAGCAGCTGATCGGCCTTGGCCTGCTGGGCGATCGCATCGGCGGCGCCGCGGTCGATCGCCGTGGCCGGCTCGGCCGCTGCGGCTGCGAGCGGCATCGCCAGCACCAACGCGGCGGTGAACAGCAGACGCTTGAAAGCCAGGCGCATCATCGCCGCCTGCGTCGCGAAACCTTGCATGCTCATTGTTCACCCCAGCGGAAAGTCAGATCGAAGCCGAGGTGTTCCTCGCGCACGCCGTCGTACACCGGTCGCGACCAGTTGACGCCGTAGTTCAAAGTGCGGCCGGTGGCGAAACGCCATTCGTGTTCGTAGCGCAATTGCGGAATCCAATAGCTGCCGTAGCCCTGCTGCCAGTACGAGCCGGCTTGCACGGTCAGGCGTTGGCGGAAGTGGCGCTCGTAACGGCGCCAGGCGAGATGGTCGAAGCGCAGGCCCAGGTTCAGCGACGAATCGCGGCTGGGATTGAAATAGGGCACGTCAGCATCACGGCGGCTGGCGCGGCTGGTCGCCACGTCGGCGAGACCGTCGATCAGCAAGTGCGGCCGGGTAAACAGGCGCTGCTCGCCGTTGAGGCCGAAGGCGGTGCGGGTGTTGTCGTCGCTGTAGCGCAGTTGCTGCGCGGTCGCGCCCAGGTTGGTGCGTTCGCTGGGCGTGTAACGCAGGCCCAGGCTCAGCGCATCGGCGTCGATGCCGCTGCGGCGCGCCTGCAGCGAAGCCTCCGGCGTGCCGCGATACCACGACGCGGTGCCGTACCAGGCATCGTCGAATCGCCAGCCGGCATCGGCGTAGTAACCGGTGCGGTCGCTGCTGTCTAGCCAGCGGTCGTTGGCCCGATCCACGCCGAAACCCAGGCTCAGACGGTCGTAGACGTACAACGCGCCGACGCCGGTGCGGCGGTCGTGCACGCGCTGCTTGCCGAACGCGCCGTCGGGATAATCGGCCCAGGCGTCGCGCGCATGCGCGGTCAGGCGCCAGCGGTCGTGGATCAGCGGGCTCTGAATTTCGACGCGGTGCTCGGCATCGCGGCTGCCCAGCGGCGATGCGGTGGCGCCGCCGCCGCGCGCATCGCTGCGGCCGAAGCTGCTGCCGACCAGCCATTGCCAGCCCATGCGGCTGTCCCAGGACTGCGCCATCTGCTTGACCTGCACGTCGCGCGCGCGATTGGCCAGCAGTTCGTCGTGAATCGGCCGGGCCAGATCCACCCGGTTGTGTTGCAGATGCGCGCCGACCTGGCCGATGCGCGCGCCGACGTTGGTCGGCTCCAGCGTGCTGGCGATGCGGAAGCGCTCCAGCGCGCGATCGGTCCAGCCGCGCTTTTGATAAGTCACGCCCAGGTCGCTTTGCAGGCCGGCGTTGGTGGGGCCGATCGCGGCGAGGCTTTCGAGATACTTCTGCGCGCCGACCGTGTCCTCGCCGTAGAGACGGATCATGGTCAGGTGGCTGTCGGCGTCGTAGTGGCGCCAGTTCTCATGGCTTTCCTTGGCGCCGGCGACGCGCACGAACGCGGGCTGCGCGGCCTTGATCTTTTCCAGTTGCGCGTAGGCGTCGTCGAAGCGCTCGGCCTCGGAGTACGCATAGGCCAGTTGCAGCTGCGAATCCTGGTCTTCCGGCCATTCGCGGGTGACGCGTTCGAGCACCGTCGCGGCTTCCTCCGGATGCTTGTCGGCCAGCAGCGAGGCGCCGACCTTGGCCAGCGCGTACATCGGCAATTGCACGTTCTCGGCCTGCAGGGCGCGGTAGCGCTCGACGACTTCGGCGTGACGCTCCAGATGGTTGAGCAGCACCAGTTCGTCGAAGCGCGTGCGCAGATCGGCTTGCTGTTGCTGCGGGGTCTGCGCGGCGCGGTGCTGTTCGAGCGCACCATGGGCTTCGCGCATCTCGGTCAGGCGCGCGGTTTCGCTCTCGGGAAACAGCGTGCCCCACAGCACGCGGCGGGCGAGGCGGTCGGAATCCAGTCGCTGGCGTTCTTCCGCGCTGAACAACTGCGGGCGCGCCTGATACAAGTCCCAGGCGCGGTCGGCGCCGCCCAGATCGGCCAGGGTCAGCACCTGCAGGCGGTACAGGCGATCATCGCCAGGACGGGCCGCCTGCGCGCTTTCGATCCGCGACAACGCGGCCAGCCATTGCCGGTCGGCGCGCAGGCGCTCGATCTCGGGCAGGGGGTCGGCAGCGGCTGACTGACTCGGCGAGGCAACAACTGACGCAAATGGGCAGGTTGCGGTCGCGATCGCCAGAGCGATGGACAGGGCAAGACGATGCTGTATCGGCATTGGAGACCGAGTTCCGAAGGGTGGGGAGTGTCGCAGAGCGTGACTTGGTGCAAATAAAAATGTGAAACAAGTCACGTTATTTGAGTATTGACGCAAGAGCTGTGCCAAAGGGGTGTGAAAGCAATCGCCCTGTATTGGCTTAAGCAATTGTTATTTAAGCTATTTTTTGCTGATGAATGGGCTCGAAAATGCTGCATCGCGGTTTGACAAGCTGAATTTAGATCGATTTAAATCAATCTCTGATGGGGCCGCGACGTCACACATCGGCGCGCGGCGGCAGAACGGCATGCCGTTCGTGGGCACTGTGGAGCGGATATGTCGGCACGTAGAGAGAACCGCCGTGGCACCGTGCTGGGCAGGGCGGCGCTGACTTGGGCCCTGGCCTGCGCGATCGCCGGGCCCGCCGCCGCGGCCAAGCCGCGCCAGTTCTGGAGTTCGTTCGAAGCCGCCGATCCGGCGCCGGCGCCGCTGGCCGCCGACGCCATGCACGTGAGCCTCGACGGCGGCCCGCCCGCGGCCGCGGCCCTGACCGCCAAGGCCGGGGCCGGCTTCACCGGCGTGCATTCGCTGCGCTTCGAAGGCGACGGCAGCGGCGCCGAGCAACTGGCGCAGGTGTTCGAGGTCGATATCGCCATCGGCAAGGACAGCGAGCTGTCGTACCGGCTGTTTCCGTTGTCGCCGGCCAACGTCGCCGCGCCCGCGCCGGTGTCGCAGCTCGATAACCTGCGCAATGCCTCGACCTATGTCGCCATCGATCTGGTGTTCGACGACGGCAGCCGCCTGTCGCAGCTCAAGCCGCTGGATCGCTACGGCAATCCGCTGACCGCGCGCGGGCAAGGCGCGGCGCGGCTGTTGTATCCGGATCAGTGGAACGCGGTGGCCAGCCGCATCGGCGAGGTCGCCGCCGGCCGCCGCGTGCGCCAGATCGTGCTGGTGCACGAGGGCGAACGCGGCCAGGCCTATCGCGGCTATCTGGACGATGTGCGGATCGAACCGGCGCCGTTGAAGAAAAACCCGGACAAGCGGGCGGCCGAGCATCCCAGTGATTACGTCGACACCCGCCGCGGCAGCAATTCCAATTCGCGCTACTCGCGCGGCAACACCTTTCCGGCGGTGGCGCTGCCGCACGGGTTCAATTTCTGGACGCCGACCACCAACGCCGGCTCGGACTGGATCTATCAGTACCAGGAGCGCAACGGCGAGGACAATCGCCCGCGCATCGAAGCCTTCGCGCTGTCGCACGAGCCCAGCCCGTGGATGGGCGACCGGCAGACCTTCCACATCCTGCCGGCGCTGGGCGAGGGCGCGCCGCAGTTCGATCGCGCCAAGCGCGGCCTGAGCTTCGGCCACGAGCAGGAAACCGCGCGCGCCGACTATTACCGCGTGCGTTTCGACAACGGCCTGATCGCCGAGATGACGCCGACCGATCACGCCGCGATGCTGCGCTTCACCTATCCCGACGGGCATGCGCAGTTGCTGTTCGATCAGCGCGACGAGCACGGCGACATCGTGCTCGATCGCGATGGCCGCGGCCTGAGCGGCTGGACCGAGAGCAAGAGCAAGCTGTCCGCCGGCGCCGGCCGTCTGTATTTCTATGCGCGCTTCGACCGGCCGATCAAGGACGGCGCGCGCCTGGACCGCGCCAAGGACCGCAACCGCGTCTCGGCCTGGTACGGCTTCGATCTGTCCGCCGATCCGGCGCGGCAGGTCAGCATGCGCATCGCCACCTCGCTGATCGGCGTGGAGCAGGCGCAGCGCAACCTGCAGCTGGAAATCGCCGACAGCGACAGCTTCGACAGCGTGCGCGAACGCGCGCGCGCGGCCTGGGACGCGCAGTTGAGCATCGTCCAGGTCGAGGGCGCGGCCGAGCACGAGCGCGCGACCTTGTACTCCAATCTGTATCGCCTGTTCCTGTATCCCAACAGCGGATCGGAGAACACCGGCACCGCCGAGCGTCCGCTGTACCAGTACGCCAGCGCGTTCTCGCCGGCCGCGGGCGCCAGCAGCGCGACGCGCACGGGCGCTGCGGTGATGGACGGGCAGGTCTACGTCAACAACGGCTTCTGGGACACCTATCGCACCAGCTGGCCGGCGTATGTGCTGTTCACGCCCAAGCATGCCGGCGAGATGATCGACGGCTTCGTCCAGCAGTACCGCGACGGCGGCTGGATCGCGCGCTGGTCTTCGCCGGGCTATGCCGATCTGATGGTCGGCACCAGCTCCGACGTCGCCTTCGCCGATGCCTGGCTCAAAGGAGTGCGCAATTTCGATGTGCGCTCGTTCTATCAGTCGGCGATCCGCAACGCCTCCACCGTCAGCCCGGTGCCGGGCGCCGGACGCAAGGGCATCGAGCGCGCGATCTTCAAGGGCTACACCGACACCAGCACCGACGAAGGTCTGTCGTGGTCGATGGACGGCTACATCAACGATTTCGCTATCGCGCGCCTGGCCTCGGCGCTGTCGCGCGAAAGCGGCGGCGACGATCCGTACCGCGGCAGCTACGCCGACGATGCGGCGTATTACCGCAATCGCGCGCTGGGCTACGCCAACTTGTTCCATCCGCAGTTAGGCTTCTTCGTCGGCCGCCACCGCGACGGCCGCTGGCGCTACACCGCGAGCGAATTCGATCCCACCCGCTGGGGCGGCGACTACACCGAGACCGACGCCTGGAACATGGCCTTCCACGCGCCGCAGGACGGCGCCGGCCTGGTCGCGTTGTACGGCGGCCGCAGCGCCCTGGGCAACAAGCTGGACCTGTTCTTCTCGACCCCGGGCACGTTCGATGTCGGCAGCTACGGCGGGGTGATCCACGAGATGCTGGAAGCGCGCGACGTGCGCATGGGCCAGTACGGCCACAGCAATCAGCCTTCGCACCATATTCCCTATATGTACGCCGCGGCCGGACAGCCGTGGCGAATCCAGGAGAAGGTGCGCGACATCATGGATCGCCTGTACAGCGGCGGCGAAATCGGCCAGGGCTACCCGGGCGATGAGGACAACGGCGAGATGTCGGCGTGGTGGTTGTTCAGCGCCGCAGGTTTCTATCCATTGCGCATGGGTTCGCCGGAGTACGTGATCGGCGCGCCGCGTTTCGAGCGCATGAACATCCGCCTGGACAACGGCAAGCAGTTGCAGATCAACGCGCCCAAGGTCAGCGAACGCAATCGCTACGTACAGTCGTTGCGGGTCAACGGCGAGCCCTGGGATCGGCTGACCCTGCCGCACGAGTTGCTGGCGCAGGGCGCGGTGCTGGATTTCCGCATGGGCCCGTCGCCGTCGAACTGGGCGAGCTCGCCGCAGGCCTTGCCTGAATCGCTGAGCCAGGAAGGCGAGGTGCCGTCGCCGCTGTTGGACCTGAGCCGTCGCGACAACACCGCGGTCGCCGGGTTGAACGGCAAGCAGGCGGCGGCTTTGTTCGACGACGATTCGACCACATCCGCGCGCTTGAGCGGGCCGATGCCGTCGCTGAGCTGGAACTTCAAGGCGCCGGCCACGGCGCGGTTGTATACGCTGACTTCGTCGAACAAGCGCGGCGATGCTCAGGCCTGGGCGTTGCAGGCGTCGAACGATGGGGCGCAATGGACGACGCTGGATGAGCGTCGCGATCAGCGTTTCGCCTGGCGTCGGCAGACCCGCGCCTTTGCCATCGCGCAGCCGGCGGCGTATTCCCGCTATCGGTTGCGGCTGTTGAACGATGGGGACGGGCAGGGGGCGATCGAGTTGGCTGAGGTTGAGTTGTTGGGTGAGGCCAAGTAGGCGGACTGCGCTGGGTTTGCTGCTTCGGTAAACGTTGAGGCCCGCGTTATCGCGGGCCTTGCTGCGGCGATTGCCAATAATTTTCTGCGACTGAGACTGTAGCTGCGGCTGCTTGCTCTTGCTCTTGCTTGAGGCTCCTGCCTTTTTTGCTCGTCATTCCCGCGAAGGCGGGAATCCAGCGACTTCAAGCGTTCTCGCACGAAAGGCACTGGATGTTCGGCTCCGCCGAAGTAAAGCGGAGCCCGCCTTCGCGGGAATGACGGTAGGACGGAGTGCGCAGGTAACGTCAAAGCAAGAGCAAAGTGGGGCAGGCGAGAAGCCAAGATAGGTGCAGCGCCGGAGCAAGTGCATTTGCAAGGCCAGAGCAATCTCGGCTCCAGCCGAACTGTTAGTACCTCATTACGCGCTGTGACGCTCCACACGGTTTAACGCCAATCCTAGACGCCGGTCGCAACCCGTTCGATCGCCCGCTGCGAATCCTTCCCGCGATGTCCCGCTATCGCCCCTTCTTGTTCCTGGGAACGCACGCGCGAGCGCGCTAGTGTCGGACGGTCAAACGCCGCCGCGCACCGCGCGACGCGCTTTGTCGGGGACGCTCGATCGACGGCGCTTTCGTTACGGAAGCGTTCGACCCACCACGCGGAACGATTCCGCAAACGAGGCTGATATGGATACCACGGGACGTAAACGTTCCAGCCTGCGGCGCTATGCCGTGGCGCTGGCGACGAGCCTGCTGTTCGCCGCGCCGCTGGCGCAGGCACAGAATTTCGAGGCGGTCTATGGCGAGACCGACAGCAGTGAGTTCGGCGAAGACGTGAAAGCGGTCAATGTCTGCGGCGGCGGGGGCTCGGTGCTGGTCGGCACGCGCAATCGCGGCGACCTGCAGGACGTGCAGGTCAGCCGCGTCGATAACAACGGCGTCGAGCTGTGGCAGAAGACCTACAACATCGCCGGCAGCAAACGCTCGCTCGGCCAGGCCATCACCGAGCTCAGCACCGGCCGCGGCTTCGCCGTCACCGGCGGCGTGTGGCTCGGCGAGGGCCGCTCGATCTACGTGCTGCAGATCGATTGCGAAGGCTTTCCGAAATGGACCACGGTGCTCGAGAACGTCAAGCGCGAGCAGTTCGCCAGCGGTTACGACATCATCGAAGGCCTGGGCGATCGCCACTTCGACCTGGTCCTGGTAGGCGAGGAAAACTCGCGCGACAACAAGCGCAAATGGGGCCGCATCGCGCGCCTGGACAACGGTGGCGGCGTGCTGTGGAACCAGTTCTACGACGGCCTGGACCGCTGGCCGGAACTGCGCTTCCGCGCGCTGACGGAAAATATCGCCGCCAGCGGCGCGCCCACCGATCTGGTCGTGGCCGGCAATTCGGTCTCGCCCAACGGCCTGAGCAGCGGCCTGATGTTCCGCACCGATTTCGCCGGCACGCCGATGTGCAGCACCGCGCTCAACAACTCCGATCAGTCGCAGGCCTATTTCCATGGCGTCACCGCCTTGCGCAGCCGTCAGTTCACCGGGCAGTCGGTGCTGGTCGGCCTGAATTCCAGGATCGACGGCACCGGTGTGCAGGCCTATCTGACGCGGTTCGCCGCCGGCTCGTGCGCGGTGATCACGCAGACGCTGTGGGCCGACCCCAGCGGTCAGGCCTTCCGCGCCTATGATGTGCTGGAAACCAACGATGTCGGCGGTTCCGGGCCTCAGTTGGCTCTGGCCGGCACCTTGGGCCAGCCGCAATACGGCGCGGTGTTCGCCGCCTCGATCGGCAACCTCGACGACACGCCGCTCAACGTCAACCGCTTCGGCATCGGCAAGGAGATGCTGGTCGCGATCGACCTGAAGTCCAGCGACCGCGTCGTCGCCGCCGGCTCCACCTTCAGCGACTACGTCGGCGTCGGCGATCCGCAGGACATGTACCTGGTGCAGACCGATCCGACCCTGGGCACGCTGTGCGACAAGCCCTGGGACCCCAAGGTCCAGCGCGTGGAGTTCAAGCCGCAGGACGTGCAGGCGCAGTTCGCGCGGATCGATCCGTTCGAGCGCGTGGACACTCCCTACGTGCCGGTGCACGGCGCCGACATCGTTTGCGAAGTCGATCCGCCGGAGAATTGCCCGGGCGTGATCAACAACGGCATCGTCCAGTTGGGCGTGCACAACACCGGTTATCTCAATATCGAATGCCCGGCGATTCCGCGTTCCAGCGGCACCAACGGCGGTTCCCTCGTCGGCCTGCGCTATATGCCGACCAATGGCGACGCCGCTTCGCCCGGCTCGCCCTGCGAAGGCTGGGGCGTGGCCAGCGCCGATCTCGGCATCACCGGCGACACCTCGCGCTGCTACGGCGTCAACAACATGGCGCTGGTGTCGTTCGTCTACACCACATCGACCGCGACCTCGGTGGTGGACGTGGGGCCCAGCAAGACCTTCCGCGTCACGCACAAGTTCACTCCGGTGCCGGCGACGCCGTATCTGTACCGCGTGGACGTGAGCATCCAGAACAACGGCAGCCAGAACGTCGCCGATCTGCGCTACACGCGCGGCATCGACTACGACGTGCCGCCGAATACGTTCTCCGAGTACATCACCCTTGCCGGCTCGTCCAGCTATGTGCTGGCCTGGAACAACAACGGCTTCAATGTGTTCAATCCGCTGGGCGGCAACAGTGGTACGTCCGGGCCGTTCACCGACCTGGGCGCGGGCGATCAGGGCGCGCACATCGATTTCAAACTCGGCGCGCTGTCGCCCGGAAAGACGCTCAGCTTCGTGACCTACTACGGCGCCGCGCCGACCGAGCCGCTGGCGCTGGGGGCGTTGTCCACGGTGGGCGCGTCGGTGTACTCGCTGGGTCAGGCCAATTGGAACGGCACCGGCAATCCGCTCGACAATCTGCCCGATCCGTTCGGCAGCTACGGTTTCACTTCGGGGGAACCTGCGACCTTCATGTACGGTTTCGACGGCAAGTCGCCGCGCTGATGCGCTGTCGGCGGTCGGTATAGATCGAAGTCACGCCGCTCCGGGGACGCGAGTCCCCGGAGCTTTGTTTTGGCGCAGGCTGGGCAGATGCAGCAAGGCCAGCAGCGCCACGCCGAGGATCGACCAGGCCAGCGCTTGCGCGGTCTGCGCCCAGTGCAGGCGGTCGATCATCGCGCCGGTCGCCAACGTCGCCAGCGGCATCGCGCCCATGGTCGCGGCCGAGAACCAGGTCATCTCGCGGCCCATGCATCGCGCGTCGGCGCTGCGCTGCAGCCACGACAGCGATTGGATGCCGTAGTAGTTCGAAGCGCCGGCCAGCAGGCCGAATGCCAGCAGCGCCGACGACAGCGGCCACCACGGTTGCGCCGCGGTGTACGCGCCCCAGGCGAGCAGACCGTAGGCGAAGGCGGCGACGACCCAGCACAGCACGATCTTGCGCAGCACCGCCGACATCGACGGCGGCACGCCCGGCGCGGACAGGCCGGCGGCGGCGAAGATGCCCGCGAACTGGGCGAGGTAGATCCACAGGTAGCGCGTGTCGTGGCGTTGCACCAACAGCACGGGCAGCAGGATCTGCACGGGACCGAACACCAGCACCGTGCTCGACAGCAGATAGAGGTAATAGCTGCGCGGGATAGCGGATGTGGGCGCCGCTACCGCGATCTGATCGACAGCCTCAGCTGCATCGTCGTCGCGCGCATCCGTCATTCGCCGCCGCACCGGCCCCCGCCGCCGCACCGCCGCGATCAGCGGCAACGACGCCGCCACGCAGACCGCGTCGATGGCGAAAGCGATGGCCAGCCCGCGTTCGCCGTCGGCGGACAGGATCAGGCTGCCGGCCAGCATCGGCAGCGCCATCGTCGCCAGGCTGGAGGCGACCGCGAACACAGCGTTGCCGGCGGGCAGCAGGCCCTTGCGGATGTACAGGCCGAAGCAGGCGCGCCCGGCCGGATACGCCACCGCCCAGACCAGTCCGCCGATCAGCGCCAGCAGATAAATCAATTCGATGGTGATCAGCCCGAACCATGTCGTCGCCGCCAGCGCGGCGTTGATCGCGACGTACAGCGCGCGGCAGCACCACAACACCCGGGCCGGATCGGCGCGGTCGAGAAATCCGCGGAACGCGAACAGGAACGCCAGACTCGGCAAGGCTTCGAGCGTCGCGGTCAGGCCCAGGTCCAGCGCGTGTCCGGTCAGGCGCATGACCAGGAACGGCAGGGCGATGAGGGTGAAGCTCGCGCCGAGCGTGGTGATCAGATTATCCAGCAGCAGCCAGCCCAGGCGCGGGTCGCGGCGGCCGAGTCGCCACAGCCGCGCGGCATCGCGCAGACGTTGGCGCGGGCCGCGACGGCGGAGCGCAACGGTGTTCATCATTCGCAGTGCGACGCTCGCGGCCGAACCGATCGCCGCCGCCGCGCGCTCAAGACCGCGCGGCGGCCGCGCCACGCGCGCGGCGCAGGAAGAACAATTCGTCCTCGCGTTCGACGCTGAGCTGGTAGGCGCTGGCGATCGCGCGCAGCTTGCCGGCGTCCAGGCGCCAGACCGGCTCCACGTCGTCCACGCCGACATCCAGCGTCCACTGCATGCCCAGCCAATGGGTCAGCACGAAACCCTCCGGCTTAAGCAGGCGCACCAGCGCTTCGAAATAGCGTTCCAGATGGCGCTGGCAGCAGGCGAAGCTGGCCAGGTTGTTGTCGAGGATGCAGTCGAAGCTGGCCGGCTCGAACTGCTCAGCGAAGGCCAGACTGTGTTTGTTGAGCAGATGCACCGAGTAGTCGCGCAGGCCCAGGGCGCGGCCGTGCTCCCATTCGTTGCGCGCCACCGTCACCGACACGATCCGCCGCGCCTTGCCGGCCAGCAACTGGGCGACCGAGGAATTGCCGGTGCCCACGTGCAGCACCTCGCGGCCGTCGAGCGCGGCGCCGGCCAGCCAGCGGTTGATCGCGGCCTGATCCTCGGTGGGCTCGCACGCGGAGTAGTCCAGCAACGGCCAACTCGCGCGCTGGTCGGCGGCTTCGTGCGTGTCCACATGCGGTTCGCGCCCGCAATCGATGCGCTGCGCGCCGATATCGAAGCGCGGACTGAACGCGGACGCGCGGAGGGAGGCGGACTCGGTCATGGTTGGGATTCGCGAAGAAGACGATGCATCTTGATTCTTCATCGATCGGCGAGGACATGTCGAGCGACCGCGCAGGCAACGATCGCGGAACTGCATGGCGACGTCACAGATTAAATCGGTTTCAGCTTTCATTCTTGCTTGCGAAAGCGCGGCAACGTATCGCGCTCGTGTGGTCGAAGTCGTTTCAGTTGAAATGTTCCGCCTGCAAGTTTTCCAGTCACCTCTCCCAACCCGTTAGTTCTAGCACCTGGCGTGCGGGCCCGCGAACGCGGCCACCCGTATCGACGCGTCCGGTCTGGCAATCAGATTTGCGAGTTCGCAGCCTGTGGCCGCGCGCATGCGCGCGCGCCGACGGCGGCGCTCGCACTGCCGGATGCGCGCCGCCCATGTTCAGCCAGTTCGTCCTGACCGGTTTCGTCGGTTTCTCCACCCTGGTACTGCTCGCCTGCCTGATTTTCCTGGCCGGCTGGGCGTGTTTCCGATTGCTGCGGCGGCCCGCCTCGCGGACGCTGGCGCACTATCCGTTCGTGTCGATCCTGGTGCCGTTCTACAACGAGCCGGTGGAGTCGTTCCTGACCACGTTGGAGGCGATCGAACACAACGTCTATCCAGGCCGACTGGAAGTGTTGCTGGTCGATGACGGTTCGACCAATTCCACTGCGAGTGCAGTCGCACAGTGGCTCGCGCAACCCAGGCTCAAGGACTACCGGCTGCTGTCGCGCGAGCGCAACGGCGGCGCCAAGGGCCTGGCGCTGGATGCGGCCTTGCCGCAGATATCGCCCGATTCCGACGTGGTCACGGTGATCGACAGCGACACGGTGATCCTGCCCGGCGCGCTGCGCAACGCGGTCGAGGCCTTGTACTCGTCGCCGCGCCATGCCGCGGCCTGCGGCCTGATCGTGCCGGCCGGGCGCAACACCTCGTGGCTGCACCGCCTGCAGTTCTACGAACACATCGGCGCGTTGGCGGCGATTCGCTACGTGCAGAGCAAGATCGGCGTGGTCAACGTGGTCGGCGGCGCGTTCTCGCTGCATCGTACTTCGGTCATCCGCGAACTCGGCGGCTGGGGCGAGTGGCTGGTGGAAGACATCGCCTGGACCTGGCGCGCGCTGGCGCACGGCTATTCGATCGCGTACGCCTCCGATGCGATCGCCTACACCATCTGTCCCACGACCTTCCTCGGCCTGTTCCGCCAGCGCCGGCGCTGGGCGCGCGGACGGCTGGAATCGTTCCGCGTCGCCTGGGGCATTTCGCGCGCGCGGACCATGAAGATGCTGCCATGGTGGCTGCTGTGGGCGCAGTCGGCGCTGGTGCCGACCTTGCTGCTGCTGATCGCCGGCGCGCTGGTGTATCGCAGCCATCATCTGCTGGCGGTGGCGGCGTTGAACTGGCTGCTGATGGCGGTGCTGAATTTCATCTCGGTGTTGCATTCGCGCACGCTGCTGCAACTGCGGCCGCGGGATATGCTGCTGGTGTCGGTCTACAACACGGTGATGGACGTGCTGATCCTGCCGGCCAACGTGATCGGGCTGATCGACGAACTGCGCGGTGGGCGCAAGAGCTGGATGACTCGCTGAGGCCGCTGGCATGCAATGGCATCGATTTCTGCAGGCGCGACCGCGGGCTTATCTGGGCCGCGGCGACGGCTCGCGACGCGCGCTCGCGCTGACCTTCGACGACGGCCCCGGCCGGGCCACGCCGGCCTTGCTCGATGCCTTGCGCGAGCTGCAGGTGAGCGCAAGTTTCTTCTGCACCGGAGCGGCGGCCAGCCAGCATCCGCGATTGATCGAGCAACTGCTGCGCGAAGGCCACGAGGTCGGCAATCATTCGCAGACGCACGCCGATGCGCGCGGCTTCGGCGCCCGGGACTGGTTCGCGCGCGAGGTTGCGCCGGCCGCCGTTTCGTTGCGCGAAGCCGGGCTCAGCGAGAACCCGCGCCTGTTTCGTCCCGCCTACGGCGAGATCGACGAAGCCCAGTTCGATGTGCTGGCCGAGGCCGGCTACGCGGTGGTGGGTTGGTCGGTGGACCCGCGCGACTGGCTGGAACCGGACGCGCCCGGCTATGTGTCGTGCGTGGTCGAATCGGTGTTGGCGCGCATCCATCCCGGCGCGATCGTCCTGCTGCACGACGGCGACGATGAGCAAGGCCGCAGCCGTGAAGGCATCGTAAAAATCGTGCGACAACTGGTGCCGGCGCTGCGCGGGCAGGGCTATGAGTTCGTACGCGTGAGCGAATTCCTGCCGGCCGGCTGAGATCGCCGCCGCGGTACCGATCAACGGATCGGAGACAGGCGGCCCGCGCGCACACGCACGCGATCGCCCTCGCGCAGGCGCTCGTTCCGCTCATCCTGCCGCAATTGAATTCGACGTCCGTCGTCCATGCGCACGGTGATGTCGTAACCGCGCGCACGCGCATCGTCGCGATCTTCGTCGTCGTCGCTGGCGGCATCGCGCGCGGCGCCGGCGACGGTGGCGACATCGCTGTCGATATGGCCCAGGGCGACATCGCCCAGGGCATTGCCGACTGCTTGCATGACCGCGTTGCTGCGTTGGCGCCGCGCCGCCGGTTCGATGCGGGCGACGGTGCCGCAGTCCCGGCAGGACGCGTAGTGGTCCGCATCGCGGCTGGCGGCGGATCGGTTGGCGGCGCCGGCGAGGCCGGCGCTCGCGCTCAGGCACAGCAACAGCAGAACAGTGGATACATGCATGATCGGGCGCTCCTGACAAAGGCGCTTGAAGGAGGAGGGGAGCGGATGCGCGGCGGCGCTCACAGCTTGGCCAGTTCGACGCGCCGGTTCTTCGCGCGTCCGGCATCGCTGGCGTTGTCGGCGACCGGCTGGGTGTCGCCCTTGCCCTGCGGAAGCAGACGCGTACCGGCGATGCCGTAGTCGCGCGCCAGCGCCAGCACCACGGCGTCGGCGCGGCGTTGCGACAGCGCCAGGTTGTAGGCCGGCGTGCCCTTGTTGTCGGTATGGCCGATCACCGCGACCTTGAGCGAGGCATCGTCCTTGAGCAGTTGCGAGATCTGATCCAACTGCGGCTTCGACTCGGGCTTGATCTCGGACTTGTCGAAGTCGAACAGGATGCCGTACACGGAGATGTTGCCGGTGCGGGCGATAGCGCGGGCCATTTCGGCGGCGCTGGAGGTTTTCGCCTGCGCCGGCGTTTCCTTCACCTGGGTGGGATGCTCCTGGATCTTCGGTTCGCGGTCCTGGATTTTCGGTTCGCGATCGGTCACCGCCGGTTCCTTGCGCTCCACCGCCGGCGCTTCCGCCGCCTTCGTCGCCGCCACCGCTTTCACCTTGTCCGCGTCCATCGACTTGGTCTCGACCACGTCCACCAGCACGCGCGGCAGGATGTGGCCTTCGTCGCTGTCGCCGGCCAGCAGCGCGACATAGGCGACGCCTTCCGGCCGCGTCGCCTTGTACAGGCCGTAGCGCGCGTGATTGGCGTAGTGGCGGCCGTTGTCGGCGATGTCGAAGTTGTCGAGCAGATCGCCGAGCTGGCTGGGATCCTTGCGCGAACCGGCCAGGCAGGCGTTGTCGTTGCAGGCGTAGACCTGCTCGAAACCGTTGGCCTTGAGCTTGCTTTCGTAGTTGCGGAACAGCTCCAGCGAGGAACGCTCGGCCGGCGCCTCGTAGCGGATGCGGGTGCGGCGGCCTTCCAGCTTCAGCCAGGCCGCGCCGGAGCGGTCTTCGAGCGCGTCGCGTTCGAGCATCGATTGATAATCGACCGGCGCCTGCAGCAGCGAGGCTTCATCGAACTGCTGTTGCTTGTAGGCGCGGATGCTCGCGCCTTCGTAGCGGCCGACCAGCGGATGGTCCTGGCCGGTCTCGGCCGAATCCTGTGCCTGCGCGCCGAAGCACGCCGATACCGCCAGCGCCAGCCCGAGCAGGCCGGCAAGACGCGAAGGGGAAGTGAGCGTCGTCATATCTCGATGATTCCTGGGTCTGATGGAAGAAGGAGCGTTACGGGCAAGAGGGATTGCAGGCCGTCACGTCCACGCTGAATTCGCCATGGGTCCGGTTGGTGTCCCGCTGGCGGGTGAAGTGCTGCTTGATCTGCATGACGTCTTTCTTCGCGCCGATGCGGGTCACCACGAACTCGGCCGGGCCGTCGTTGAAGGCGCGCTGGAAAATTGTGTGCGCGCCGGGGTAGGGCAGTTCGTAGTCGGTCACGTTCGGGAACATCGACAACGGCGAGAGCGTCACCTGCCTCACTGTCGTGTACTTGTCCTTGAAGTCCACGACCGCCGGCTGCAGTTCGATGCGCAACCGGTCGCCGCGCAACTCGCCGCGCACCGGAATGCGGAAGAACGCCGGCGCCAGCGAACGCACCATCGTGCCGCCCTTGTCCATCATGATGCTGCCCGGGTCGTAGCCCGAGTAACCGCCGTCGTTGAGCATGTTGCCGGCGAGCGGTTCGATGCGGGTCTGGTGGAACACGGTGCCTTTCGCGAATTTCGGGAACAGCACGCGGATGGCGTCGTCCTTCGACTTGAACAGCGAGGCGTTGCCGATCAGTTCGCCGCTCAGTGGGATCGCCGCGCCCGTGGCGCCTTTGGGATAGCGAAGGATCAACTGCCCGCTGGTCTTGATCCGGAACCACCACCACGGCGCGCCGATCTTCGATACGACGCCCTTCATCTCCGCCGCGACCGGGCCGGTGAAGGTCTGGCAGTAACGGTCGAAATAGCGATTGGCGGCGTAGCCGACCAGATCGTTGGCGACCTTCGGCAAGGCCAGTCCGCTCCAGCCCGAAGCGTAGGTCAGCGAAAACTTCCACAGGCTTTCGATGGTTTGCTGCACGGCCGGCACCTTGTCCGCGCCGGAAATTTGCCCGATCAACTTGGTCGGCACGTTCTCCTTCAACCAGCCCTCGATGAGTTGCCCGGGCGTGGTGACCAGGCCCAGGCTGAAGTCGACGAACTTCAGCGCGTTGATGACGATGTCGAGCTGATCGCAGACCACGTTGCCGTGCTGCAGCTTGGCCAGCACCTGCTTGGATTGCTGGTTGGACTGCCTGGCTTTCTCCTGCCATTCGCTCAGTTGGCGGCGCAGCGGCTCGGCGGCTTGGCGGATGCGCGGACTGAGGCTGCGCAGACGGTTGAACGGCTCGATCGATTTCACCCAGCCCGGCGCTTGTCCGCGCGGTTGTGCGGACTGCATCGCCTTGCGTAGCTCACCGAGCTTGTTCTTGAACTCGTCCTTGGCCGGCGAATCGGGCAGCGCCTGGATGTGTTGGTCCACCAGGTCCACGGTCTGGTACGTGGTCTCGGACAGTTGCCGGGCTTCCTGTTCGATTTCCTTCGGCGACAAGGGTTCGCACAGCATGACCGGGTCGACCACGTCGAATTCGCTCTTGGCGCCGACCGTGCCGGCATTGGCGAGGATCTGATGCATGCCGGTGACACTGGGCGTGTAGACGGTTTCGAAGGTGCCCGAGTTGCGGATGTCGACCTGCAGGACGGTCGGCGGTTGCGGACGCATCTGGTCGCTCATGGGCTGCGCGCCGGTGTCCATTTCCTGCGTGCCGGCCGGGCAGCCTTGATCGGGCGGGCCGGGCGGCTCTTTCTTTTGCCGCGAGGTGACGGTGACCGACAAGGTTTTGCCCGCCAGCGCCAGCGAGGCGACGCCGCGGATCTTGACCGGCCTGCCCATGGCGGTGGTGTAGGGCTGGCCGGGCACCGGCGCG
Organism: Lysobacter gummosus; assembly: GCF_001442805.1. NCBI lineage: Bacteria > Pseudomonadati > Pseudomonadota > Gammaproteobacteria > Lysobacterales > Lysobacteraceae > Lysobacter > Lysobacter gummosus. The sequence goes on from NZ_CP011131.1 coordinate 2,127,202, forward strand.
GTCCAGGCCTGGCCCAGCGCGAGATCGCCGGGGACGGCTTCCACATACAGATCGACATCGCGCGGCTGCATGGCCTGGACGCCGTCGTCGTCGGCGCCGCCGGCGGGCGGCTGCGCCATGGCCGCGGGCAGGGTCAACAAAGCGCCGGCCAGGCAGACGGCGATGCGGGCGCTGATGCGCGAAGTCGTCGCCATGTCTCAGCTTCCGCTCGCGGCCGAGATCAGCGCCGCCGGCAGTTCGGCCGCATGCATCTCGTCCTGGCCGTAGGCCTGGGTGTAGACCTTGCCCGGGGCTTGCTCGGGCCGGCAGCGGCCGACCCATTCGGCGAAGTGGCTGCTCTTGTCGTTGCTCTCCACCGCGGCCGTGCCGCGTTGGACGACGACGTCGCGGAAGTAGAGGTTGTTGCTGTCGATGCGCACGCGCGAGGTGACGGTGCGATCCGGGTAGCGGCATTGGGTGGTGCCCAGGTACAGGTCGGGCTTCGGGGTGCCGTCCTCGACGCTGCATCGGGCTTGCCCCGCCGGCGGCGGGGGCGGGTCGATCAGCGCGGCGCTGGCGGCGTCGATGCACAGGTAGACCTTGCCGCGTTCGCTCAGTGTGTCGAACTGCACGCCTTCGACCCGCCACAGGCCGGGCTTGAGCCGGGACTTCCTCGCGCCGGCGGCGGCCGAGGCCAGCGTCTGCGCCGATGCAGTCGCCGCTTCATGGGTCTTCCAGCCGATTCCCACCGGCGCCGGGTTGGCGGCATCGGCACCGAGCCGGCCGCAGCCCAGGCCGGAGGCGGCGATGGCCAGCGTCAGGACGAGGGCGGAACGGGTCTTGGCGGTCATGGGAGTCTCCGGGGAGCGGCGCGGGGGAGCCGTCGATGGGCGCCACCGTAGTGACCGGCATTGGCGCCGGCCCGGAGGAAAACTTCCTTTTTTTGTGATTTTTCTTTTGTCGGGGCGGGAAATGCGCGCGCACAGCGACCGGCCGCACGTTTTGGTAGTGACGGCGGGACAGGGAAGAGGTCTCGGGAGGCGGGCGAGTTGCTGGCGAAGCTGCGTGGCATTGCCGGCGGTGACGCCGGCTGAGGCCGGGGCCATGAACCCGCGGCCATGAACCCGCGGCGCGGTGCCGATGGCTACCGATGCGCGGCGGGCGAGATCATGAGTTCATCGGGGCGAGAGCAGGGCTTGCCTGCCCGCCGGGATCGCCGGTGCGTATCGGCAATCGCGCTCCCGGCGTTGCACCGGGAGCGAATGCGGCCGGCGCGACGGCATTGCTTCAGCGACTGCCGCGCCAACCTGCGGAAAAGGGCGGGCGTTCAGCGCCCGCCCGTTTCTCAGCCGCCCATCCGTGGTCCGCTGCGGCTGGGCTCGTCCGGGTTTTGCGACAGCGCCAGCGAGCGTTGCTGATCCTGCTGCTGGTTGGCGGCATCGAGCTTGTGCAGGTTGTCCGCCAGCGGTTGCTTCACGGCCTCGGCCTTGTCCACATGCGGCCGCAGCACGTCCATCTCGTTGCCCGGGTTGGTCCACATCGCGAACACGTTGCCGTTGGTGGGGCTGGCGCGCACCTCCTGGATCTCCGGCAGCGGCGGCGTATGCAGCTTGGCCTCCACGGCCAGGGCGCCGGCGATGCGCTCCTTGTCCTGCTGGTTGTTGTAGACGCCCGCGTCCGGGCCGAGCTTGTCCAGGCCGGCCAGGGCCTGCTTGAACAAGGGGTCGTCGCGCAGCGCGGCTTCGCGCTGCGCATCGGCGGGATGGGCGTCGTTGGCGCTGAAGGTGCGTCCGGAATTGCCCAGCCCCGGCACCGTGGGCTTGATCGACTCGTCCAGCGCGCGGCCGGAGGCCGGCGCCCAATGGCCGAAAAAGCCGTCGTTCTTCGGTTCGGGCTGGCGCGCGTCGCGCAGCACGCTGTCGGCCAGGGTGTTGGAATTCTGCAGTTGCGGGTCGTAGGGGTACTTGTCGTCCTTGGTCTGGGCGTTGGCGACCATCTGATCCCAGGTCTTGGACAGGTCCGGCCCGCTGGCGATCAGCTCGTGATACTGCTTCTGTCCCGCCGCGTTGGGATTGGTCGGATGGTCGGGATTGGTCGCATCGAAAGGCAGATTGGTCTCGACCTGCATGCGCCCGTAGGGCAGGCCCGCCTCGGGCTCCCCGGTCCAGCCGCTGATGGTGTGCTGGTTGCCGTCCTTGTCGGTGTAAAGAAGATACTTGTGGTGATAGTCCTTCCCAAGCGCCGATCCGATATTGCGGTATCCGACTTCGATTTTCTCGTCCATGGCCGGCTGCCTTCCTTATTGATTCTTGAGATGGACCGCGGCGACCTTCGCCAGCTTGCCGCTGGCATCGAAGCTGAAGGTCATCACGACCGAGCGGGCGTCCGGGTCGAGCATCGCCTGCCCCTTGTTGTCGCGCACCACCAGTTTGTCGGCCGAGTCTTCGATGATCTTCGAGCTCGGCGAGGACTTGAACGAATCGGCGACCGCGGCCTTTTCGGTTCCCAGCGGAATATGCTTGACGACGATGGCGCTGACGTCGAGCTGCTCGAAGCGAACCGGCTTCGGCGAGGAATAGATTTCTTCCAGCATGTCGTGAACTCCTGATTTCATGGCCCTATCCCGCGTCAGATTAGCGTTTTGCGCGCCCGCCATCCCGCAGGACGACAGCGGCAGCATTGCGGCGGCGGCGATCGCGAAGGACATCGTCCAGCCGGGTAACTTGCGTATTGTCATTAGGATCTCCTGCCGCATTACGGGCAATGCGTGCGCCGAGTGTAAAACCGTTTCGACACGCCTGCCGGGGCGGCGGGCTCATTGTCGTGGCCGCAAACGCCCAGTGCGGTACGCAAAGCGCGAGAACCGTGGGCGATGTCTCGTCGCGCCGGATCAGCCCTTGCGCACGCAGGCCGCGCAGGCCTGCGCGTACACGCGGACCAGTTCGCGCTTCAGAGCGGCTTGTGTCTGTGCGATCTGGGTTGCATGCGAGGGCGATGCGCTCGAGTCGGTGCGCTCAGGGGCGGTGTGCGGAGAATCGGGCCGCTGCGCTCGCCGTGATCCGGACTGAGCCGGTTCGTGCCTGGACAATTCCTGGAAGGGGATCGGTCGCCGTGTCATGGAGGTTCTCCACGTGATTCCAATTTTCCGAAAGATACCTAATTGTTGACTACGTCATGTGGCCAACGGGAGGTCACCCAAAATCCACTTTTTCCACTGCGTTCCGTCTTTATGTCGCCAGCATGGCGACGCTTTCGCGTCATTGGGTAGTATCTGGGGTGTTGCCGGCAGGGTATAGGACGATGGCTTGCGGCCAGCATATGTGCAGATAGTGGACAAAATATGGACGGACGGTGCCGCCCTGAACCATCACGGCTTTTCTGGGGGCCTGCTTCGGGAGGATGGAGCCGTGAGCAAGAACATGAAGAACCAGGCCCCAAGGAAATTTATCTATGTCGATAAGTCCTGAGCTGCAAGCCAAGATTGATGCGCTCGAAGACGAAAATCTCAAGGCCAGAATTCTTCGCACGCTCAGAAGCACTGGCAAGAAGCAAGTAACGGATGAGGAAATTTACGAATCGATCTTGTCTTCCTACACGAAAGCCAAAGAGCGGCGAGCGCGGCTGAGACAGTGGCGGCCCAATGAAGTGGCAGCCTTCGCGCAGTACTTCAGGGAAAAAAGACCCGGCGACTATGCTGAATTCATAAGGCAGGAAAAGGAATTCAAGGAGATCGAACCTGGCTTCGCCTGGGGGATTCGCCAGCTTATTTGGGAGTGGATGCCTGAATTAAATGGCGATGACTGCGACGAGTTGTTCGGCGAGTTTCGCGATTACATCAAGCTGCATTTGACCTAGCCAAAAGATGGGCGGGTAAGGATGAGCTATCTTTTGGCGCAACGATCCTGCTTCTAGCAACGCGCCTTTCAAGTAACCTAAGCATGAAGCGCTAGGTTTTAAGGAAATATATCTATGTCCATCAGCCCTGAACTGCAAGCAAGGATCGATGCACTGGAAGACGAAAGGCTTAAGGCCGAAATTCTAGATGTGCTTACAGGGCCTGGGAAGAAGCGGGCAACCGATGAGGCGATTTACGAATCGATCGTGTCCGATTACACAGCGGGCAAAGAGCGGCAGGCCAAGTTGAGGAGGTGGCAAGACGACGAGGTGGTCGCATTCGCGTGGTATTTCAAGGAAAAGAGATCGGAAGACTATGTTGAGTTTCTGCGGCAGGAGAAGGAATCCAATGAGATCGAATCCGAACTTGCCTGGGGTGTCCGTCGCCTGATGCGGGAATGGATGCCGGACTTGAACTCCGATGACCGTTCTGAGCTATTCAGCAAATTTCGCGATTACGTCAAGTTGAATTTGGTCTGATCAGGGAGGCGCGGATTGCCGCGAGATGAGCTGCCCCGGATTTTCTGGAAGCTCCATTCTCCAAGAGAATGGAGCCATGAACAACAACATGAAGAACCAAGTCTCAAGGAAATTTCTCTATGTCCATTAGTCCTGAACTGCAAGCAAAAATCGATGCGCTGGAAGACGAAAGGCTTAAGGCCGACATTCTTGATGTGCTTACCGGGCCTGGAAAGAGGCGGGCGACCGATGAGGCGATTTATGAAATGATCGTGTCCAGTTACACGGAATCCAAGGAGGAATGGAGCCGGCGGAGGCAGTGGAAGGACGACGAAGTGGCTGCTTTTGCACAGTATTTCAAGGAAAAGAAGCCGGCGGATTTTGTTGAGTTCATAAGGCAGGAAAAAGAATTCAACGAGATCGAGTCGGTGCTTGCCTGGAACGTTCGTCGTCTGATATGGGAATTGATGCCGGACTTGGATCAGTCGGACTGTACTGGGCTATTCGGTAAATTTCGCGATTACGTCAAGCTACATTTGATCTGATTAAGGAGGATCAGATGGCCACCAGTTATTTCTTGGCTGATACGAATAGTTTGATTTATGCCTATCGTGCGGGTGGCCCTCAACTGCTCGATACATACCGAAAGGTTGCGCGAGCGGAGGGGCATGAGTTCGCTATCACCAAAACTATCGAGACCGAGATTGAGGATGGTCCCCTTAAGCAAGAACTTAGTCAGTACATTGCTGACCGGAAAATTAAGGTCCTCGATGCTGCCGAGACTCAGCAGAAAGTACGATCCGATCCCGAAAAATTCTCCAAGAACGCAGGCGAGCGCTCCCTGCTCGAAATCGCCACCCGCGAGCACGCGGAAGGCCGCAGCGTCATCATCTGGTCGGACGACAAGCTCTTCGCTTCGCCGCAGATACAGCGTCAGTTGCAGCGGGAGTTGCCTGGCCTGCGAACGACGACCACGGCCGAATTGATCGACCGGACATTTCGCGATGGCACCATCTCCGAAGCCGAGTATCAACAGCATGTCGTGGGCTATCGCAAACTGAGCGATTTTCAGGACAGCCCCCGCCTGAACTCATTCGATCCCGCCTTGTCAGCTGCATCGGTCGATCTTGATCAGGCCGACGAGGCCTTGCGCGGCCCAAAAGGGCAAAGCGGCTCCATCTCCAAGGACTTGCTCGTCGGCGAGCGCCCCATCCATACACTGGCCCGCTCAGGAGGCCTGCTGGCCACAGGTGTCGATCTGACTCTCAGCGCCCAGCGTTCGGCCGAGCTGCTTGAGCAAGGCAATCTGCGAGCCGCTCAGTCCGAATCGAGTCGCACGATCGCGCGCAATGCCGGCGCATGGATAGGCGGCACTACCGCCGCTTATGTGGTGGGCTCCTCGGGCTATGTTCCCGTCGCGCTGATCGTGGCCGACGCCGCGCTGCTGGCCAAGGCCGCGGATAAAGCCGTCGATCTGGTGGAGGACTACCAGATCCATCACCAAGCCGACAAAAATGGCGTCGTCTGGACGTTTGCCGACGGCAACTGGGTCCGGCCGGCTGCGCTCGACAGGACGCCGGATGGCATAAGCAATCCGGTAACTGGAGTCGTCGGCGCAAATTATGAGAAGGCGCGCGAACTGGGTTACCGCGCGACCAATGAAGCTGTCGAACTCGCATTGGGCAAGATGCCGCCGCCCCAGGATCCGTTCAACCTGCCCGCGCGGGAAAGCGATCGGATGGGGCTGGACAACAACCACTGGCGGCGAGATCCGGCTACGGAACAATGGGTGCGTTCGGTCAAGGTCGCCGAGACGGGAGCCAACGATCGCGGCGTCTACGAACAGCAAATCGCCTCCCCGCAGCGAGCCGACGAACTCAGTCGCGAATCGCTCGGACGAATTCAGACCAACATCGCCACCGGGCGAGAAGCGGTCGCGATGGTCTACCAGGAAAACTACGCCGCGCAGCGATGGCGCGATTTCGACGGTATTCCTGCCGCCGTGGCCGCGGCCACGCCGCGGCCCGATACGTTGATGGCGTCGGACAAGAACCTCTACCAGCGCAGCGACGCCGGAGTGTGGTCGAGCGGCGGCAAGGTGGCGCAGGGCAGTCTGGAACTGGAACTGGAGTTGACCCGGGCGGCGCGTCAGCCATCGCTTGAGCAACACAGCCAGCGCCTCGCCAGCCTGGAGGCGCGGCCTGCGCCCACTGCCGAACAGAACCAGCAGAACGAATTGCTGCATCGCTACCGCGTCGCCGGCGTCGAACTCGATCCCGATTGGCAGCAGGCGATCGTTCTGGCGACCCGGCGCACGCGCGACGAACATGGACTCGCGGGGCCGGGGTCCATGCAGTTGCAGAACAAGACCGGCGGCAAGACGGCAGCCGACAATGCCGTCGCGGCCGATAGTCCCGTAGCGCACTATCAGCGTGGCCTGGACGGGGTGGAACGTATCGCTGCGGTCACCAGCACGCAGGACATCGAGCAGGCGCTCAAAGAAGTGCGGGCGAGCCGGCAGGAGTCCGCGCCGCTGCCCGACTCGCCGGAAATGCGGATTACAGCGCAATCGCCTCAGGAGCGCGAGGCCTATCGACAAGCCTTGCGCGAAGCCAATCGCCAAGGCGTGTCTGTCCAGGAGGCGCAAACGCTTGCGACCCTGGCGGCCGTCGAAGTGCGCGCTCCGCGTGTCGACGGAGCGCACAGGCGGATCGAAGTCGAATCAACGGTCGAGCGAGAACGCGAACGCGATGTCGCGGCGCAGGCGCCGGTTTCTGCCGGGGCCGACATGCCTGCCGTGCCCGTGCTTCAAGCGGCAGCCGTTGCGCCTGAACTGGAAGGGCGCGCTCAAGGGCAAGAGCGGGAGACGATCACGCCTTCTGCTCAGTCTGCGCAGCCTGCGATACCCCAATCGTTTGCCGTGGCTGACGCGCCATCGGCGGCCGTGCAAGCAGCGGCGGTCCCGGCTTTTCCGTCGGCTACACCGCAGACGCCCCAATCGCAGTCGCCTGCGCAAACGCCGGATGCCGTGGCGCAGTCCGTGCCGTCTGCCGATGCGCCGATGCCGCAGCCGTCGAAAGCAAATGAGCGGACTATCGCGTCGGAGGTATCGATCACGCCGGATGCCGCCACGGCCGGGCCCGTCCCGCTTGCCGGGGCCGGGGCCGGGGCCGGGTTAGGCGTGCCGGAAGGTCTGCGCCTTGGGGATCGTGGCGACGACGTGGAATTCTTGCAGTTCCGCTTGCAACGGGCCGGTGCTCGCGGCCCGGACGGGCGACCGGTGACGCAGGATGGCTATTACGGGGTGGAAACCGAATACGCGGTGAGGCAGTTTCAGCAGGCGCAAGACCTTCCTGTCACGGGCGTGGCCGACCAGGCCGTGGACATGGCGCTGGTGCAGGCTCAGCGGCCCGGTGTTGGATCGCCAAAGCCGCCGCAGCCAGTGATGCCCGCGCAAGCTGTCGCAGAACTGACCGTCGAGCGCTCCTATCCCGAGATTTCGCCGGCACGGGCGCAATTCGCTAACGAGGCGCCGCCACTGAGTGTGGCGCCGCATGAAGCGCGGATTGCGGCGGCGCAGACACTGGCCGGTTCGTCTCGAGGGGCGTCGCAATCGGCGGCGGAAACGCGGGCGCAAATGGAAGATGCGGCGCATTCCATCAATGCGCCACCCAGCGCGGGCAGCCCGGGCGGCAAAACGCAGCGACAGGAGCCCGGGCGCGATGACGCGCAGGCTATTGCTGCACAACCTCATGGGCCATCGCAGGCCTTTGCGTCCGATCATCGTGACTACGCGTTGTTCGCCGCAATCCAGGCGCGATTGCCGAAGGACACGCAGGACGACAAGACCGCCGAATTGATGCACGCCGCCAAATTGGGCGGTGTCGATCGCGTGGACAAATTCAAGGACGTGGTGGTCGTCGGCGATCGCGCCTTCGCTTACGGACATGTCCCCGGCTTCTACGGCAACGTATCGCTCACAGCGTCGGCGCCGGAATTGGAAGACACGCTGAAGCGCACGCAGGCCTTCGATCAGAAACAGGCGCTGGAGCTGGAGCAATTTCAGCGGCAGCAGGAAGAACTGAATCGCAACCACACCGATCCAGTGATGAGGTTAGGCGCACAGACCCTTCAACCCGCGATGTCCGACGGGCCGAGCGCTGGCGGGGGCGGCGGTGACGGAGGTTGACGTGCGCGTGGGGACAATCCTTGCCGGCATGTACGGCCCGAACGGCTGAAGGCATGAGAGAGGGGCTCAGGTTCCCGTCCCTTGCATGCCCGAGCTTTGATCTGAATCAATTCGCGACAGTGGCACGCCGCAAAGACGGCGCAAGAGACGAGGAAGCTGGGGCGGCGGGCGAAATGTGGACAGGCAGCGGCGCGTGGGTGGCGCCTGCGCCGACCACCGCCATCCCCGGCCGGTCCACAGGCCATCGTCCACGCTGCCGGCCGGAAGCTGGACGCTTGCAGTCCAGTTGGTCACGCAGTTCGCCGGCTTATCGCGGGACACTGCCGGAACGGCGGAAGGCCGATTTCGCGCAAGCAAGATTGTTCCGATATGGACAGTCTTGAGCAGGCACAGCAAAAAGGCCCCGAAGTCCCGCGTATCCGCGGCTTTCGGAGCCTTTGCTGTTCAACGATTGGTCGGGGAGACAGGATTCGAACCTGCGACCTCTACGTCCCGAACGTAGCGCTCTACCAGACTGAGCTACACCCCGACTTCGTGAGCCGCAAATTCTAACGATACCCACGGGGCCGGCGCAAGGGGGCGGTGCGAAGAAAATCGCCGCGACGCCCCCATAGCCCGCTGCGACGGTGTTTTTGCCTCGATGCCGGCCGCGGCGCGAGCCACGGACGGGGGCGGACGTTAGACTATCGGCGGCGCTCAATCCGCCGGCGCCAGCGCTCGCGGCGCCGCCGGCGACGCCCCGGCCCGCAATCGACGTACGTATTGGAGTTTCGCTTGATCAAGCCTCGCACCCCGCCCGGGGTCATGGAGCTGTTGCCCCGTGACCAGATCGCGTTTCAGCGCATGCTCGACACGATCCGGCGCAATTTCGAGCGTTTCGGCTTCCTGCCCGTGGAAACGCCGGTCATGGAACTGACCGAGATGCTGCTGACCAAATCCGGCGGCGAGACCGAGCGGCAGGTGTATTTCGTCGAATCCACCGGCTCGCGCGAGAAGAACGCGCAGGCCGGCGGCGCGGCGCTGCCGGAACTGGCGCTGCGCTTCGACCTGACCGTGCCGCTGGCGCGCTATGTGGCCGAGCACGAGCATCACCTCGCATTCCCGTTCCGCCGCTACCAGATGCAGCGCGTCTATCGCGGCGAGCGCCAGCAGGCCGGGCGTTATCGCGAGTTCTACCAGTGCGACATCGACGTGATCGGCAAGGACTCGCTGAGCGTTCGCTACGACGCCGAGCTGCCGGCGGCGATCTATGCGGTGTTCTCCGAGCTCGACATCGGCGCCTTCACCATCCAGCTCAACAACCGCAAGCTGCTGCGCGGCTTCTTCCAGGCCCAGGGCGTGGAAGACGGCGAACTGCAGGCGCTGGTGCTGCGCGAGGTCGATAAGCTCGACAAGCGCGGCGTCGAGTACGTGCGCGACACCCTCACCGGCGCGGACTTCGGCCTGTCGGCGGACGCGGTCGCCACCATCCTGAGCTTCGTGGAAACGCGTTCGACCTCGCACGCCGACGCCCTGGCCAAGCTGGCGGCCCTGGGCGAAGGCAACGACGCGCTGCGCGAAGGCGTGGCCGAACTGCGCGAAGTGCTGGAGCTGATCCGCGCGCTGGGCGTGCCGGAGCAGAACTACGCGCTGAATTTCTCGATCGCGCGCGGCCTGGACTACTACACCGGCACCGTCTACGAAACCACCCTCAACGATTTTCCGGGGCTGGGGTCGATCTGTTCCGGCGGGCGTTACGAGAATCTGGCCAGCAACTACACCAAGTCCAAGCTGCCGGGCGTGGGCATCTCGATCGGCCTGACCCGACTGTTCTATCAATTGCAGAAGGCCGGCATCGTCAGCACCGCCGACAGCAGCGTGCAGGTGTTGGTCACGCAGATGGACGACGCGCTGCTGCCGCACTGCCTGGCCTTGGCCAACGAGTTGCGCCACGGCGGCCTCAACACCGAAGTGGTGATGGAAGCCTCCAGGCTCACCTCGCAATTCCGCTACGCCGACCGCGCCGGCATCCGCTTCGTGGTCGTGCTGGGCGAGGACGAGATCGCCAAGGGCACCGCGACGGTCAAGGATCTGCGACGCGAAGACCAGTTCGAAGTGCCGCGCGCCGAGTTGGCGCGCACGCTGCGGGTCGAGCTGGAACAATCGCGGGTCATGAAGAAATAGGCATGCGGGGAACCGGCATGCGCCAGTCGGCCGGATGCGCGGGCCGTGCCGTCGTCGCGGATCGCACGATCCGGGCGCCGGCCGTTCGCAAGTCCGGTCATCGGAGCCACGCACGCGCAGGCGCGCGCGGCTCCCGTCACCTGGCTCGCCTTGCGCCGGATCGCGATCCGGCATCGGGGCGGGCCGATTCCACGCCGCGGCGAGCACCTGCCGCCGCGGTTCCCAATGTTGCATTGACGCACCGACTCCCGAGTACGCTCGGCCGGGTTTAACCGTTCGCGGTCAGATCCGCCGTTCAGATGATCGCCAGGGTGCGAGGCGAGGTTACAAATGAACAAGATCCAGCTCGACGGCCGTTCGCTGACGCGGTCGCAACTCGTCGCCGTGGCTTACGGCGCCCAGGTCGAACTAGCCGCGGCGCAGCTGCCGGCGGTGGCGCGCGCGGCGGATTTCCTCGCCGAGCAAGTGCGCCGCGAGGAACCCATCTACGGCGTTTCCACCGGCTTCGGCAGTAACGCCGACCGCCTGCTCGGTTCGCATCATCTGCGCGATCAGCTGCCGGGCGCGAAGCGCTCGCAGGAAACCCTGCACGAAGAACTGCAGCGCAATCTGATCGTCACCCACGCGGTCTGCGTCGGCGACGCGTTCGCTCCCGAGATCGTGCGCGCGATGCTGTGCATCCGCGTCAACACCTTGATGCGCGGCCACTCCGGCATCCGCGTGGAGACCTTGCAGGCGCTGACGGCGATGCTCAACGCCGGCATCGTGCCGGTGGTGCCGCAGCTGGGTTCGGTCGGCGCCAGCGGCGATCTGGCGCCGTTGTCGCATCTGGCGATCGTGCTGCTCGGCGGCGGCGAAGCCTTCTTCGAAGGCGAGCGCATGCCCGGCGCGCAAGCGCTGGAACGCGCCGGCCTCAAGCCGGTCAAGCTGTCGTACAAGGAAGGCCTGGCGCTCAACAACGGCACCGCGCAGATGCTGGCGTGCGGCGTGCTCGCGCTGGCGCGGCTGGAAGACATGCTCGACACCGCCGATCTGGCCGCGGCGATGACCATCGACGCCTTCGCCGGCCGCCTGGGCGCGTTCGCCGAGGAAGTGCATGCGCTGCGTCCGCATCCGGGCCAAGTGCAGGTCGCGGAGAATCTGCGCAAGCTGCTCGACGGTTCCACCCTGGCCGATATTCCGTATCACCTGGTGCCGCGTTTCCGTCCCTGGCTGCCGCAAAGCTGGGACACCGAGGCGGCGCAGCAGCTCAGCTTCGACATCGGCTGGGACTGGGTGCCGTTCGGCCAGCGCCACGGCCGCGAGAAGTTCTACAACCGTTTCCGTCCGTTCCGCGGCGGCAAGAAGCATCAGCCGCAGGACAGCTATTCGCTGCGTTGCATCCCGCAGGTGCACGGCGCGGTGCGCGACGCGATCGCGCAGGCCGCGCGGGTGCTGGAGATCGAACTCAACTCGCTGACCGACAACCCGATCGTGTTCCCGGACGCCAAGGCCGAGCACGTCGAGCAGCAGGTGATCTCGGCCGGCCATTTCCACGGCATGCCGCTGGCGCTGGCGATGAGCTACGTCAAGGCCGCGATCCCGGTGTTGGCGAGCATCTCCGAGCGCCGCCTCAACAAGCTGGTCGATCCGGCCACCAACGACGGCCTGCCGGGCTTCCTGATCGGCAATGAAGATGCGACCGAGTCGGGCCACATGATCGTGCAGTACACCGCCGCGGCGATCGTCAACGATCTGGCCAGCCGCGCGCATCCGGCCTCGGTCTATTCGATCCCGACCAGCGCCAATGCCGAAGACCACGTGTCGATGGGCGCCAACGAGGCGCGTCATGTGCTGGCGATGGCCGACGATCTGGGCAAGGTGTTGGCGCTGGAGCTGTACACCGCCGCACAGGCGCTGGATCTGCGTCGCGACATGATCAATGCCGCGCGCGATCTGGCCGATCGTGCCGACGCCGCCACGTTGGCTGCGAAGGTGTTCGGCGGCCCGGCCGCCGATTCGGCCGAGCATGCCGGCTTCATCGCCGAGGTCGAGGGCCTGCGCGCCGAACTGTCGGCGGCGGCGGAGTTCCGTCCCGGCCGCGCGGTGGCGATCGCGCACGCGAAGCTGCGCGAAGCGATCGCGTTCCTGGATCACGATCGCGCGCTGGACGGCGAAGTGGCGACGGCGGTGCGGCTGGTGCGCGAAGGCACGGTGTTGTCGGCGGTACGTGCGGGCATGCGCGACTGACGCAGCGGCGTGCAGTTGCCTGGCCCCTCTCCCGCTGGCGGGAGAGGGGTTGGGGTGAGGGGCGTCCGGTTCGCGTTGACTATCATCATGTTCGCCCCGCTTCGAGGCCGTCATGAACACCATCCGCCACAACGATCGCGTATTCACGGTAGAAGCCCTGCTGGCGCCGGAAGAATGCGCGCAGTTGATCGAGCTCGCTGAGCAACACGGCTTCGAAGCCGCTGGCGTGCGCACGGCGGCCGACAGTCAGAAGTCGATGCCGCATGTGCGCAACAACGAACGTGTGGTGTTCGAATCGGCGGACTGGGTCGAACGGCTTTGGCAGCGTTTGCGCGCGGTGGACTTGCCCGAGCTCGACGGCCATCGCGCTGTTGGCCTGCCGCGCGCGCTGCGCTTCTACAAATATCACCCGGGCCAGCGGTTCCGCATGCACAAGGACGGGCCGTGGATCGAAGACGGGCTGAGCAGCCGCTTGACCTTCCTGGTCTATCTCAATGAAGGCTTCCTCGGCGGGGATACCGATTTCCGCCAGTTCCGCGTGGTTCCCCGGACCGGCGATGCCTTGTTGTTCGTGCACGACACCTGGCACGAAGGCGCGGCGGTAGAGGCCGGGATCAAGTACGCGCTGCGGTCGGACGTGATGTACGCGCCGTGTCGAAGTCTTTTGTAGGAGGGGCTTCAGCCCCGATGCTCTTTTCTCGGATCGCCGGAATGATGCGCTTCAAGCAATGAAGCTTGGTGGCTATCTGAGCGAAAAGCATCGGGGCTGAAGCCCCTCCCGCATAAGGCCTCGTGCTTTCAGCTCAAGCCGCCGCCGCGCCCCAGACCCGCACGCAATCGCGCCCCTCGGCCTTGGCCAGATACAGCGCCTGATCGGCGAACTGCAGCGCCGCTTCCACGCCCATGTCCGAGTCCGGGGTGATCTCGTGCACGCCGATGCTCGCGGTCACCGGGATGTCGTGGCTGCGGCTGGGGCAGGGCTGGGAACGCAGGCGCAGGCGCAGGTCTTCGGCCACGCGCGCGCCGCTGTCCAGGTCCTGATCGGGCAGCACCGCGACGAATTCCTCGCCGCCGAAGCGGGCCAGCAGGGCGTGCTGCGGAATCAGCACTTGCGCGATCAGGCCCGCGGCCCAGCGCAGGCATTCGTCGCCGACCAGATGGCCGTGGTGATCGTTGATCTGCTTGAAGTGGTCCAGGTCGATCATCATCAGCACCAGCGGCCGGCGCTGGCGCCGCGAGCGATGCAGCAAGGCCTCGAAGGCTTCGCGGAAATGGCTGCGGTTGTGCAGGCCGGTCAGGCCGTCGCGCTGCGAGGTCTCGCGCAGGCGCGTGTGCGCGTCCTCCAACTGCTCCAGCGTGCTGCGCAGTTCCATGGTGCGTTGTTCGACCTTGTGCTCCAGTTGCTCCTTGGCTTCGCGCACCACCCGTTCGTTCTCGTTGCGCAGCGAGGCGTAGCGATAACCCAGCGCCACCGACAGCAGCAACATCTCCAGCGCCGAGCCGATCTGCACGCCGTATTCGGTGATGAACATCTTCGGCAGCAGGTCGAAGGCGATCGCTGCGAACATGCCGGTGCCCAGCAGGAACGCCGACCACGCCAGCAGGAACAACCGCGCCGGCTTGTAGCCGCGGCGCAGCACCACGATGGTTTCCACCGCGATCCAGGCGATGCTCACGAACACCGCGGCCGAGGCGATCGGCGTGGCGATGCGATACGGAATCTGCGTGGCGGCCAGGCCCAGCAGCACGAAGAACCCGATCATCCCCAGCCCGACCCGGTCGCCGAACCGCCATCGCTGCGCGAGCCCGAGGAAATTGCGCGCGAACTGCTGCATGCCGACCTGGGCCAGGCAGATCGACAGCGGCACCGAGTGATCGGCCAGCCACGGCGAGTTGGGCCACAGATATTCGAAGCCCAGGCCGTTGAGGGTCAGCAGCACTAGGCCGAACGCGCAGATATGCAGCAGATACCAGAAATAGCTGCTGTCGCGCAGGCTCAGCCATAGCACCAGATTGTAGAAGAACAGCGCGACCAGGATGCCGTAGTACAGGCCGATGCCGAATTGCGCATCGCGCGCCAGTTCGGTGAAGGCGTTGGGCGTGTACAGGGTCAGCGGCACCTGCATCGAGCTTTCGCTGCTCACCCGCACATAGATATCGACGATGCGATCGGGCGGCAGATCGATCTGGAAGTTCGGATGGCGGTAGCGGATGGTGCGCGAACTGAAAGGCAGGCTGTCGCCGCCGGCCTGATGCGCGACCGCGCCGTCGCGCGGCCGGGTGTACACGTCCAGGCGGTCGCTGAGGGCGAAGCCCTGCACCAGCAGCCAGTGCGGCACCTCGGCGTTGCGGTTGATCGCGGCGATGTGGAACCAGAACGCGCCGCGCTGGAAACCGAACGAGCTGTTGTTGTCCGGCACCGGTTTGAAGCGGCCCTGAGCGTGCAGGCGCTGCGCGCCGGCCAGGTCGAGCGTGCCGTCCAGATCGTGGTGGTAGGCGGTGAACGGCGCCAGCGCGACCTCGCGGGTGGACCGGTCCAGGTCCAGCACGCTCTGGGCGAGCGCCGCCTGCGTCCAGCATGCGGCGAGCAGGCACAGCAGCGCGAGCAGCCACGCGCGCGAAACGACGTTGCGCGGACGGCGCGAGGTGGGGGCGGGGATCGTATTCATCTTCCTTGGTCGGTTCCGACGCAGGCCTTTGCGTCGCGGCGGGGCAGGGCGTTCGGGGCGGCGGAAGGTATGGCTCGGGCGCATGCCTGAATTCTTAACGCAAATTCATCGCCAATCAGGCCGTCTTGACGACCGTTCGGCGGATCGCTAATGTATTAACGCGTTAGTACATTAATGCGCTTGTGTAGACTCAGGCCAAGTCCCGGCCCGAAGCAGGCGCCTTCCCACCGTCTTCCACGCTCCAGTCCGGCCGGCCGCAAAGCCTGCCGATCCGCTCCGAAAGCCACGCCGGCAAAGGTTCTCCACGATGAAGCGCCGCTCCACCGACAGCGACCAGATTGAAGATTCCATCGCCGACCTGGCGATGGCGCTGGCCGCGTTGCGCACGCCCGAACAGGTGCGCGCCTTCCTGGAAGACCTGTGCACGCCGGCCGAGCTGGAGGCGATGAGCGACCGCTGGCGGGTGGTGCCGCTGCTCAGCGAAGGCGTGCCGTACCGCGAAATTCACGACCGAACCCAGGTCAGCGTGACCACCATCGGCCGCGTCGCGCGGGTGTTCGAACGCGGCGCCGGCGGCTACGCCGCGGCCCTGCACCGACGCGCGGCGCGCCATCGCTGACCGCCGCGCACTTGCTTATCGCGCGTGCCGCCGGCCCGCCGCCTGTCTTCCCCCGTCCCCCGATCTTCTTTCCGAGACCCGTTCATGAGCCCTCCCGCCAGCGCCGCAGCGCGTGACCGCCTGCGCATCGCGATCCAGAAGTCCGGCCGCCTGGCCGAACCGGCGCGCGCCCTGCTCGCGGCCTGCGGCCTGAGCTGGCGCGAAAGCCGCGACCGCCTGTTCTGCTACGGCGAAACCCTGCCGGTCGACCTGCTGCTGGTGCGCGACGACGACATCCCCGGGCTGATCGCCGACGGCGTCTGCGATCTGGGCGTGGTCGGCCGCAACGTGCTGCTGGAACAGGACGGCGACCGCCGCGGCAGCGGCCGCGCGCCGGCGTTCCGCGAATGGCGCCCGCTCGGTTTCGGCGGTTGCCGGCTGGCGCTGGCGGTGCCCGATGCGTGGCAGTGGGAAGGCCCGCAGCAACTGGCCGGCAAGCGCATCGCCACCAGTTATCCGGCGTTGTTGTCGCAATGGCTGGCCGAGCAGGGCGTGGACGCGCAGGTGGTGCTGCTGTCGGGTTCGGTCGAAATCGCGCCGCGTCTGGGGCAGGCCGAGGCGATCTGCGATCTGGTTTCCAGCGGCGCCACCCTCGGCGCCAATCAACTCAAGGCAGTGCAGACGCTGATCGAAAGCGAGGCGGTGCTGGCCGGGCCGATCGACGGCTTCGACGACGTGCGCGGCGAACTCGCCGACCTGCTGCTGCGCCGCCTGGACGGCGCGATGCGCGTGCGCAACAGCAAGCTGCTGATGTTCCAGGCGCCGCGCAGCCTGCTCGACGAATTGCTGCCGTTGCTGCCCGATGCCGAGGCGCCGACGGTGATGCGCCTGGACAGCAGCGACGACATCGCCCTGCAGGCGCTGTGCCACGGCGCGGTGACCTGGCAGCGGCTGGAAGAGCTCAAGCGCGCTGGCGCGCGCGGCCTGATGGTGCTGCCGGTGGAGGGCATGCTGGCATGAGCGGGTTGATGCAGCGCTACGACTGGAACGCGCTGGATGCCGACCAGCGCGCCGGCGTGCTGCGCCGGCCGGCGCAGGAAACCCGTCAGACCACCGCCGATGCGGTCGCGGACATCCTGGCCGCGGTGCGCAGCGAAGGCGACGCGGCGCTGCGCCGTTACGCGGAACGTTTCGACGGCGGCGCGCCGGAGCGCTTCGGCGTCGGCGAGGACGAATTCGACGCCGCGCAGGCATCGCTGTCGCCGCAACTGCGCGCGGCGATCGAGGAAGCCGCCGAGCGCATCCGCCTGTTCCATCAGGCCGGCATGACCCAGCCGTATGAGTTGGACACCGCGCCGGGCGTGCGCTGCGAACGCGTGCTGCGGCCGATCCGCCGCGTCGGCCTGTACGTGCCGGCCGGGTCGGCGCCGTTGCCGTCCACCGCGCTGATGCTGGGTGTCCCGGCGTTGCTGGCCGGTTGCCGCGAAGTCTCGCTGTGCACGCCGCCGCGCCGCGACGGCAGCGCCGATCCGGCGGTGCTGTACGCGGCGCGCTGCTGCGGCATCACCCGCGTGTTCAAGATCGGCGGCGCGCAGGCGATCGCGGCGATGGCCTTCGGCACGCAGAGCATCGGCCAGTGCGACAAGTTGTTCGGCCCGGGCAACGCCTTCGTCACCGAGGCCAAGCGCCAGGTCGCCCTGATCGAAGGCGGCGCCGGCATCGACATGCCGGCCGGTCCGTCGGAAGTGCTGGTGATCGCCGATGCCGGCGCGTATCCGGATTTCGTTGCCGCCGACTTGCTGTCGCAGGCCGAACACGGGCCGGATTCGCAGGTGATTCTGCTCAGCGACGATGTCGCCCTGCTCGATGCGGTCGATGCCGAGTTGGAGAAGCAACTGGCCAAGCTTTCGCGCGCCGACACCGCGCGTGTCGCGCTGCGCTCGTCGCGTTCGATCCGGGTCGATTCGATCGACACCGCCCTGGACGTCAGCAACCGCTACGCGCCCGAGCATCTGATCCTGGCGCTGCGCGACGCGCGCGCATGGTTGCCGGCGGTCGAGGTCGCAGGCTCGGTGTTCCTCGGCGACTTCGCCCCGGAAGCGCTGGGCGACTATTGCAGCGGCACCAACCACGTCCTGCCGACCAGCGGCGCGGCGCGTTACGCCGGCGGGCTCAACGTCGCCAGCTTCCAGGTCGCGATCACCGTGCAGGAAGTGCAGGCGCACGGCCTGGAAGCGATCGGCGGCTGCGCGATGGAACTGGCCGCCGCCGAAGGCCTGGACGCGCACCGCGCGGCGGTGGCGATCCGCCGCGAGCATCTGCGCCAGGGCGTCGGCTCACGCGCCTGAGCGCACCGGATCGATACGATAGGCAACGCGGCAACTCCACGCTTCAAGATCGGGCACGAAGAACCAGACATGATCGACGACAACCCCATGAACCTGTTACGCGAAGACCTGCGCGATTTCGCCGGCTACAGCTCGGCGCGCAGTGAAAAGCGCAGCGGCCGGGTCTGGCTCAACGCCAACGAAGCCGCCTGGCCCAGCGTCGCCGACGGCGAGGGCGCGGTGCGCCGCTATCCCGATCCGCAGCCGCAGCGCTTGCGCGAATGTCTGGCCGAGCTCTACGGCTGCGCGCCGGAGCAACTGCTGGCCGGCCGCGGCAGCGATGAGGCCATCGATTTGCTCGTGCGCGGCTTCTGCCGCCCCGGCGGCGACTCTATCGTGATCACGCCGCCGACCTTCGGCATGTACGCAGTCAACGCGCGCCTGCACGGCACCCGCATCGTGGAAGCGCCCTTGCGCGACACCGCGGAGGGTTTCGCCTGCGATTTCGCCGCGATCGCGGAGGCGGCCGAACGCGAAGCGGCCAAGCTGGTGTTCCTGTGTTCGCCGGGCAATCCCTCCGGCACCTTGTTGCCGCTCGATCAGATCGAAGCGCTGGCCCTGCGCCTGCGCGGCCGCGCGATGGTGGTGGTCGATGAGGCCTATATCGAATTCGCCGACGGCGCCTCGGCCGTGAGCGCGCTCGCGCGCCAGCGCAACATCGCCGTGCTGCGCACCTTGTCCAAGGCGCATGCGCTGGCCGCGGCGCGGATCGGCAGCGTGATCGCCGATGCTGGCGTGATCGCCGCCCTGCAACGTTGCCAGGCGCCGTATCCGCTGCCCACGCCATGCGTGAACCTGGCGCTGCGCGCGCTGGCCGAGGTGCCGCGCAATACCACCAAGGCGCGCATCGCCACCGCGATGAGCGAACGCGAGAAGTTGCTGCAGGCGCTGCGGGCGATACCCGGCGTGCGCCGGGTGTATCCCTCGCAGGCCAATTTCCTGCTCGCGCGCTTCGACGATCCGCAAGCCGCGTTCGACGGTCTGCTAGACGCCGGCGTGGTGGTGCGCGATTTCCGCCACGCGCCGCAACTCGGCGACGCGCTGCGCATCAGCCTGGGCACGCCGGAGCAGAACGCGGCGGTGATCGAAGTGCTGAACCGGGCGGCGCGCGCCTCCTGCGGAGCGGCGGCATGAGCGGGTTGACGCCGATCGTGTTCGTCGATCGCGACGGCACCTTGATCGAGGAGCCGGCCGATTTCCAGATCGACAGCTACCCCAAGCTGCGCCTGGTGCGCGGGGTGATCCCGGCGATGCTGAAGCTGCGCGACGCCGGCTATGAGTTCGTCATGGTCACCAACCAGGACGGCCTGGGCACCGACTCGTTTCCGCGCTGGAGCTTCGACGGCCCGCATCAGCTGATGATGCAGATCTTCGAAAGCCAGGGCATCGTGTTTCGCGAAGTGCTGATCGACACCAGTTTCCCCGCGCAGAACCTGCCCACGCGCAAGCCGGGCATCGGTCTGGCGCTGCCGTTGCTGAAAGATCGCGGCATCGATTGGGAGCGCTCGGCGATGGTCGGCGATCGCGAGACCGACAACGGTTTCGCCGCCAACCTGGGCATCCGCGCGTTCCAGCTGCGCACCGAGCAGTTCGGCGGCGAGTGGGATTGGGCCAGCATCGCCCATGCGCTGGCCGACCGTCCGCGCACCGCGCGGGTGCGGCGCACTACGCGCGAGACGCGGATCGAGGTCGCGGTCGATCTCGATCGCGTCGCCGATCCCAAGGTGCACACCGGGCTGGGTTTCTTCGATCACATGCTCGAACAGATCGGTAAGCACGGCGGCTTCGCGCTTGAGCTGCGCTGCGAGGGCGATCTGCACATCGATGAGCACCACACCATCGAAGACAGCGCGCTGGCGCTGGGGCAGGCGCTGCGCGAAGCGCTGGGCGACAAACGCGGGATCGGGCGGTATGGGTTCGATCCGCGGGCGGGGGTTGGCGGCGAGGCGGTCGAGGCTGAGAGCGAATCCCCCCTTGCCCCCCTTTTTCAAAGGGGGGAAGGCGATTTGGGTGGTGCGCAGGGTGGGAACGGCGAGGTGAGCGATGCGCAGAGCGATGCGAACACGCCGCAAGCGCAGGAATTCGTGCTGCCCATGGACGAAACCCTGGCGCGCGCCGCGCTGGATTTTTCCGGGCGGCCGTATTTCGTGTTCAGCGGCAGCTTCGCGCGCGAGCGGGTCGGCGACTTCCCGACCGAGCTGCTCCCGCATTTCTTCCGCTCACTGTGCGAAACCGCCGGGCTCAATCTGAACCTGAACGTGGAAGGTGATAACGATCACCACAAAATAGAGGCGTGTTTCAAATCGGTGGCGCGCGCACTGCGTCAGGCGATCGCTCGTCAAGGGCGTGAACTGCCGAGCACCAAAGGAGTTTTGTGATGACGGTTGTAGCTGTCATCGATTCGGGGGGGGGGAACATCGGCTCAGTGCGTTATGCATTGGAGCGGCTGGGTGCGCGGTCGATTCTGACCGCGGACCCCGCGACGATCGCCTCCGCCGATCGCGTGATCTTGCCGGGTGTGGGCGCCGCCGCCCCCGCGATGGCAAGACTGCGCGAACTGGAACTGGTCGCGACGATCCGCCGCTTGCAACAGCCGCTGCTCGGGATCTGCCTGGGCATGCAGCTGTTGTACGAGTCCTCGGAGGAGGGCGAGGTCGAGTGCCTCGGGCTTCTACCGGGCCGGATCACCAGGTTGCAACCAGGACCAGGAGTACGTGTGCCTCATATGGGATGGAATCTCCTTCAGAAGCATGAATCGGCCGGCGCGCAGCGCCTGCTTGCCGGCATCGGCGAGCACGACCAGGCCTATTTCGTCCACAGCTATGCCGCGCCACTGACCCCAGACACCCTGGCCAGCGCCAGCTACGGCACCCGCTTCACCGCCGTGGCCGGACGCGGGCGCTGCTTCGGCGCCCAGTTCCACCCGGAACGCTCGGCCGCCGTCGGTTCGCGCCTGCTCGCCAACTTCCTGGCGCTGGAGGCGTGAACATGGGCAACAGCACCTTGTATCCCGCGATCGACGTTCGCGACGGGCGGGTCGTGCGCCTGCACCAGGGCGACTACACGCAGGAAACCCGTTACGAGACCGAGCCGCTGGCCCTGGCCACGCGTTACGCCGAAGCCGGCGCCAAGTGGCTGCACCTGATCGACCTGGACGCCGCGCGCTACGGCGGCTACACCCTGGCGCCGCTGCTGCGCGCGATCACCACCTCCAGCTGGATGCGCGTGCAGACCGGCGGCGGCGTGCGCAGCGAAGCCGATGTCGAGGCCATCATCGACGCCGGCGCCGACCGCGTCGTGGTCGGCTCGCTCGCGGTCAAGGACCCGGACCTGGTCATCGGCTGGCTCAAGCGCTTCGGCTCCGAACGCATCACCATCGCCCTGGACGTGCGCCAGACCGAAGACGGCGCCTGGGAACTGCCGGTCGCCGGCTGGACCGAAGACAGCGGCGTGCGCCTGGAACCTCTGCTCACGCGTTACGCCGCGGCCGGCCTGCGCCATCTGCTGTGCACGGACGTTTCCCGCGACGGCACCATGACCGGGCCGAACCTCGACCTGTACCGGCATATCCACCAGATCGCTCCGGACGTGCAATTGCAGGCCTCCGGCGGCATCCGCGACATCGCCGACATCGTCGCCGCCGACAACGTCGGCTGCAGCGGCGCGGTGCTGGGCAAGGCGCTGATCGAAGGCCGTTTCCAACTCACCGACGCATTGAAGCAGGTACGACGTTGCTGACCACCACACCCTTGAGCCGGCGCATCGTGCCGTGTCTGGATGTCCGCGACGGCCGCGTGGTCAAGGGCGTGCGTTTTCGCGATCACGTCGATATGGGCGACATTGTCGAACTCGCGCTGCGTTATCGCGACGACGGCGCCGACGAGCTGGTGTTCTACGACATCACCGCCAGCCCGCAGGGGCGCAGCGTGGATCGCGGCTGGGTGGAACGCGTTTCGCGCGCGATCGACATTCCGTTCTGCGTCGCCGGCGGCATCCGTTCGGTGGGCGACGCGCGCGGCGTGCTCAACGCCGGCGCCGACAAGATTTCGATCAACACCCCGGCGCTGGAACGGCCCGAGCTCATCGGCGAAATCGCGGATGAGTTCGGCGTGCAGTGCGTGGTGGTCGGCATCGACAGCCTGCGCGATCCCGACGGGCAATGGCGCGTGCGCCAGTACACCGGCGATCCCTCGCGCACCCAGGCCTTGCCTAAGCGCACGCTGGACTGGGTGGTCGAAGCGCAACGGCTGGGCGCGGGCGAGATCGTGCTCAACTGCATGGGCAGCGACGGCGTGCGCAGCGGTTACGACATCGAGCAGCTCAGCGCGGTGCGCGAAATCTGCCAGGTGCCGCTGGTGGCCTCCGGCGGCGCCGGAACCATCGAGCACTTCGGCGCGGTGTTCCGCGAAGCCGATGTCGATGCGGCGCTGGCGGCGAGCGTGTTCCACTCCGGCAGCATCCGCATTCCGGCCCTGAAGCAGGCGTTGCGCGAGCAGGGCGTGCCGGTGCGGGAACTGCACTGATGAGCGCGCTGACGCCGCAGCAGATCGACGCGCTGGACTGGGACAAGCAACTCGGGCTGATCCCGGCCGTGGTCCAGGACGCGTCCACCCTGCGGGTGCTGATGCTCGGCTACATGGACCGGGCGGCGCTGCAGGCCACCCTGGACAGCGGCCACGTCACCTTCTTCAGCCGCAGCAAACAGCGGCTGTGGACCAAGGGCGAAACCTCGGGCAATTTCCTCGACCTGGTGTCGATGGAAACCGACTGCGACCGCGACACCTTGCTGGTACGCGCGCAGCCGCACGGGCCGACCTGCCACCTCGGCCGCGAAAGCTGTTTCCCGAACGCGCCGGGCCATCCGGGCGATGCGCTGTCGTTCCTCGTCGAGCTCGATGACTTGGTGAAGCAGCGCGAACGCGAACGCCCGGCCGGCAGCTACACCACCCATCTGTTCGACAAGGGCGTGCGTTCGATCGCGCAGAAGGTCGGCGAAGAGGGCGTGGAGACCGCCCTGGCCGCGGTGGTCCAGGACGACGCCGCGCTGTGCGGCGAAGCCGCCGATCTGCTGTTCCATCTGCAAGTGCTGTTGCGCGCGCGTGGCCTGTCGCTGGGCGATGCGGTCGCGGTGCTGCGCGCGCGGCACGGGCAGCCGCATCGCGGCCATGCGCCGTCTGAGTGACGCGGCTTTTCGCCGGTGCGGCACAAGCCGTGCTCAACCGAAACGACGTATACAAGCGTAGCGATGCAAGCACACGCAGGTTGAGCGCTCCGAATCGAGCGCTCGATACCGGGCGTTCAATACAAAAACTCGTCGCAGACTGCCGCTTCGGTTGAACCGGTGGCTGTCGTATCTTCGGTTAGCGTCAACTCACGTCGTTTTCGAACGCAGCGCGAGCCAGCCCGCTGATGGTCACCGAGTTGTCGCTGAGGAAGCTCTTCTCGAACCAGTTCAAGGTATTCCACTGATCCTCGACGCCTTTGTGCATGTATTCCTTCTGCAACTCGGAATACGGCGACACCGGGCCGGGGCCGTTCTGCGGAATCTGGTTGTTCTGCTTCTTGTCCAGATACACATCGACCATGATGCCGCCGACGATGTTGTTGGACTTCTCGGTCTCCCAGCGCGCGCGCAGATAATCCGCGCCGATCGCCAGGTTGGTGTCGTAGAAGTGTCCCGGCGTCCAGCGCAGATCGCGCAGTTCCTCGAAGGCGGCCTGGATATTGCCGGGATGACGGTCCATCGCGCCTTTGATGTAGGCATCGACCTTGCCGCGATCTTCCGGCGCCCATTGGGTGGCGGTGGTCTTGTAGTCGTCGATCGCGCCCTGGACCAGTTCGCGCGTCGCCGCCGGATCGTCGGCGTGACGGTCCATGATGGCCTTGCCGAACTGATCGACCAGTTGCGCGACGGTGGGTTCGCGCTGGGTTTTTTCGCGACCGGGCAGTTGCAGGATCTGCAATTGCACCTCGACCTCGACGGCTTTTTCGATCGCGACGCGATCGTCGGCGAGATCCGACGGGCTGGCGCCGTTCTTGACGTCGAGTTCGTATTTCGCGATCGCCTTGTCCGTCGCCTCGGCGGCGGTCGGCGGTTCTTCCGGGATGGGACGTTGCCGGTATGCGGTCACCGGCATCGAAGCGTCGATGGGGTTGAGCATGGGAGACTCCACGCGTGGGTGGGTGTGACTACGCTAGTGCATTCGCGCGCCCGCGACCATTGGGGCCGACCCTAGGAAAAAGTCGCGAAAAGCGCTGATACAGCTAACATTTTGACGATTTCAGCAAATCGCATCGGGCAATGCGCAAGCGCTCGGCGGCGATGCCGGAACCGGCGGCCGCGAGGCGCGGGCGCGGCGGCCTGCGCGGTGCGCGCAGGCATAATGACCGCATCGTTTCGGAGCCTGCCATGCGTCTGTCCGCCATCGCCGTCGCACTGTCGTACCTGTTCGTCCCGATCGCCTTGGCCGAGTCGCTTCCGCCGCCGTGTCAGGGCGGCAGCGTGTTCGAGGACCGCAACGGCAATGGCCGGCGCGACCCGGGCGAACCGGGCATGGCCGGGCAGCGCGTCTCCGACGGCGAAACCATCGTGCGCACCGATGCGCAGGGCCGCTACACGCTGCCGCTGCGCGACCGTCGCAGCCAGTTCCTGATCAAGCCGGCCGGCTATCGCGTCGCCGCGCGCGGCGACAGCGGGCTGCCGGATTACTGGCTCAACGCGAGCTTGAGCGCACCGCCGCCGCTGAAGTACGGCGGCATGCCGCAGGCCGCGCCGAGCTGCCGCGACTATGCGCTGGTGCCGCAGCGGCGCGGCGGCGGCCCCGATCTGCGCGTGCTGGTGTTCGCCGATCCGCAGACCAAAAGCGCGACGGATGTCGATTACTACCGCCGCGATATCGTCGAGCCGCTGCTGGCGCGGCGCGAAGGCAAGGCCGCCGTCGCCGATCTGGGCCTGAGCCTGGGCGACATCACCCACGACGATCTGTCGCTGTATCCCAAGCTCAACGCGGTCACCGCCAGTCTCGGCGTGCCGTGGCTGCATGCGCCCGGCAATCACGACCTGGATTTCGACGCCACGCGCGATGAAGACTCGCTGTTGAGCTATCGCCACATCTACGGCCCCGACACCTATGCCTGGGAAGAGCCGCAGGCGAACTTCGTCGTGCTCGACGACGTGGTGTATCAGCCCGGCACCAAGCCCGACTACATCGGCGGCCTGCGGCCGGATCAGTTCGCCTTCCTCGAAAGTTATCTGGCCAGCGCGGACAAGCGGCGTTTGCTGGTGTTGGCCATGCATATCCCGTTGTTCGACGCCGCGCCGGGGCGGGAGACGTTTCGTCATGCCGATCGCCAGCGTTTGTTCGATCTGTTGCGCGAGTTCCCGCATGTGCTGGTGCTCAGCGGCCACAGCCATGCGCAGCGCCATGTGTTCCATGACGCTTCGGTGGGCTGGAAGGGCGCCCAGCCGCTGCACGAATACAACGTCGGCGCGGCCTGCGGCGCGTTCTGGTCGGGCGTGAAGAACGCCGACGGCATTCCCGACGCCACGATGGGCGACGGCACGCCGAACGGCTATGCGCGGCTGCAGGTGAAGGCCAGCGCTCAATACGAATTGAGCTGGTACCCAGCGAAAACCAAGGCCAAGCCGCTCGCGCAAGCGACCGCCGGCACCGAGACGATCCAGAACCGGGTGATGAACCGGTACATGAGCCTGTACGCGCCAAAGACGTTGCGCCGCGGCTCCTATCCGATCCGCGGCGTGTACGCGAACGTGTTCATGGGGCGCGACGACAGCCGGGTCGAGTACCGCCTGGACGACGGCGAGTGGAAGCCGATGAAGCGCATCGATCAGCCCGATCCGGCGTTGCAGGCCGAGAATGCGCGCGACGATGAAGCCACGAGCCTGCGCGGCTACGACCGCGCCGCGGTCGCCACGCCGAGCGCGCATCTGTGGAACGCGCCGCTGCCGACCGACCGCGCCGCGGGCGAGCATGCGATCGAAGTGCGAGTGTTCGACGCCTGGCAGGGCGAGCAGCGTCTGCGCACCTCGTATCGTCTGCTGGAGGCCGCGCCGTGAGTCCGACGCCGAAAGGGCCCGCGGACGATTTGCCGGTGCTCGAGTTCGAAGACTCGGCCGCATTCGAGCGTTGGCTGGAAACTCAAGCCGACGGCAAAGGCGTTTGGCTGAAAATCGCCAAGAAAGGCCAGACGGTGGTCACGGTGAACTACGAGCAGGCGCTGGACGTGGCCTTGTGCCACGGCTGGATCGACGGCCTCAAGCGCGGCCTGGACGAGGTGTATTTTCTTCAGCGCTTCACGCCGCGACGGCCCAAGAGCCTGTGGTCGAAAATCAATATCGGCAAGATCGAGAAGCTGATCGCGGCCAGCCGCATGCGCGAAGGCGGGCAGCGCGAGATCGATGCGGCCAAGGCCGACGGCCGCTGGGACGCGGCCTACGATTCGGCGAGCAAGATCGAAGTGCCGGAGGATCTGGCCAAGGCTCTGGCCAGCCAGCCCAAGGCGCGCAAGTTCTTCGAGACCCTGGACAAGACCAATCGCTACGCGGTGCTGTGGCGGGTGCAGACCGCGAAGAAGGCGCAAACGCGCGCGGATCGGATAGAGAAGCTGGTGGCGATGCTGGCGCGCGGGGAAAAGATTCACGGTTGAGCCCGAGCCGCCACGCACCAAGCCCCTCTCCCGCCTTGCGGGAGAGGGGGTGGGGTGAGGGCCCGCCTCGCTCCATACGCCCAACCCCCGCCAGGAATTGACGCGGGATTTACGCCCCGCGCCCACCCGCGCATAGCGCCTTTACGCCAGGTCTTCCTACAGTGAACTCCAAGGCGCGCCACCCCGAGCGCGCAGTGAGTCCCGACGTGTCGATCCTGATTCTGCGCGGCCCCAACGCCGGCACCGCCGTCGATTCGATGGTCCCGCCGCTGGCCGGCGAAGTGCGCGCGACCCTGGTCGAACGCGCCGCCGACGCCGGCAAGGCGATCGCGGTGCGCAGCTGCCGCAACGAGGGCGAGCTGATCGAATGCCTGCGCGGCATGCGCGCGGCCAACGCCGAACTGCTGCTGCTCGACCCGGGCGCCTGCCTGCCGGTCAGCGATAACCTGCGCGGCGCACTGGAGCAGTTGTCGGTGCCGTACATCGAAGTCCACGACGACGACATGAACGCGCTGGAGCCGTCGATCGCGCCCGATTGCGGCCAGCGCCTGCGCCTGATCCACGGCTACGCCGCGCAGAGCTACACGCTGGCGCTGGCGATCGCGCTGGAACACCTGGGTTGCGCGGAAAGCGGCAACGACGTCCACGTCGGTACCTGAGCCGCGGCACCGCCATGAGCGCGCATTACTTCTATTTCGCCGACTACGAAATCCTGGTCGGCGGCCGCTTCATCGTGTGGGGCCAGACCACCCTCGATTACGCGCCGGCCGAGCCCGGCGCCTTCGATCCGGCCGAACTGCTCAACCGCATCCGCTCTCAGGCCGCGAACGAACACGGCGTGGAGCGCGATGAGGTGCGGGTGCGCAATCTGAGCCGGTTGTAAGCGGCGTCATGCAAAAGATCGCGGCTCGCGCCGCTCCTACGTGTCGCCGTAGGAGCGGCGCGAGCCGCGACTGCGCAAGATCACCTGCGGCGGATGCGATATTCGCCAGCCGAAATCAGACCTCGATCTGGTCGAACGAGGTCGCGCGCGGATGATCGTTGGTGGCCGCGCCTTCGCGCGGCGTCGGGTAATCGTCCAGGCGATCGATCAACACCGTTTCCAGTCCGGCCTCGCGCGCGGCGTCGAGTTCCTCGATCACGTCGGACAGGAACAGGATCTCGTGCGCGGGCAGGCCGATCGATTCGACGATGCGTTCATAGCTCGCCGCCTCGCGCTTGCCGCCGACTTCGGTGTCGAACCAGCCCGAGAACAGCTCGGTAAGATCGCCGGCGTCGCTGTGGCCGAACAGCAATCGCTGCGCGGGCACGCTGCCGGAGGAATAGACGTACAGGCGCAGGCCCTGATCCTTCCACTGGCGCAGCGCCGGCGCCGCGTCGGGGTACATGTGCGAGGTGAAATCCGCGCTCTTGTAGCCGTCGGCCCAGATCATGCCTTGCAACGCCTTGAGCGCGGTGTGCTTGCGGTCTTCGTCGATCCAGCCCTGCAGCACTTCGACGATCACCGAATCCTGGCAGGCGCCGCCGTTCTCCAGCGCGACCGTGTCCAGCCACTTGCGCACGCCCGGCTCGCGGCCACGGGTGGCGACGAAGCCCGGCAGGGCGCGGCGCGCGTACGGAAACAGGACGTCCTTGACGAAGGAGATCGAACTGGTCGTGCCTTCGATGTCGGTGAGGATGGCGCGGATGGGCATAGGGCTAGAAATCAGTGGGCAGGAGTGAGTAGAGAGTGGGAAGCATAAACAGCTGAGCAAACGATTGGGGCAGGATAAGGAAAATAGAGCGAGCTTTTTACTCGTTCCTCACTCCTCTCACTCACTGCTCAGCCTCAAGCCGCCTGACCCTTCTCATACCGGGGAAACTGCTGCGCCAGATCGCTGCCGGTGAAATGCCCCACCCAGCCGTCCGGCTCGGTGAAGAAACGGATCGCGACGAAGCTCGGCTGCGGGCCCATGTCGAACCAATGCAGGGTGCTGTCGGGCACCGAGATCAGATCGCCGGCCTCGCACTTGATCTCATAGACGTTCGGCTCGACGTGCAGGGTGAACAAGCCCGAGCCGGCGACGAAGAAACGCACTTCGTCTTCCTTGTGATAGTGCTCGTCCAGGAACTTGCTGCGCATCGCTTCGCGCTGCGGGTTGTCCGGGGCGATGCTGACCACGTCCACGGTCTTGAAGCCGCGCTCGGCGACCAGGCGGTCGATGTCGCCGCGATAGGCCTGCATGATCGCTTCGGGACTGTCGCCCGGCTTGACCGGCTGGGTCGCGCGCCATTGCTCGAAGCCCACGCCGATCTTGGCCAGCTCCTGCGCGATCTGCGCCTGATCGGACGTGCTCAGGTTCGGGGTGTCGGGCTGGTCTTGTGGGAAAATGCGCAGCCGGCTCATCGCTGCAGCCTCCTGAGTTCGAGTTCGCATCCCAGCAGGAATTCGAACGCCTCCAAGTGGCGTCGGGCTTCGGGCATGTCGCGGCCCCAGGCGTACAGGCCGTGGCCGTCGATCAGGTAGCCCCACATCGCCTGCCTGTCGAGCGTGGCATCGACCTGGGCGGCGAGGGTGGGCATGTCCTGGGTGTTGGGGTAGACCGGCAGGTCCAGCTCCGTTTCATGCGTGGTGGTGCCGGCGAAGGCTTTCAACAGCTCATAGCCTTCCAGGTGCACATGGCCCTGGCCGGCGTACAGGCGCGAGGCCACGGTCTGGGTCTGCGAATGGGTATGCAGGACGCAGCCGATCTCGGGGTAGCGCTTGTACAACTGGGTGTGCAGCAGGGTCTCGGCCGAGGGGCGGTGGCTGGTGGCGACCGGCTGGCCGTCCAGGTCCACGACCATGATGTCGGCCTCGGTCAGCCGGCCCTTGTCGCGGCCGGAGACGGTAATGGCGACGTTCTGGGCGTCGATGCGGCGCGAGAAATTGCTGCTCGTGGCCGGAGTCCAGCCGCGCTGCGACAACTCGCGCACGTTGACGATGATCTCGCCGGCGCAATGGGCGAGGCGTTGCGGATCGTAGGGCAGGGCGCTGTTCATGGGCCAAGTTTAGCGCCCGGACGTGTCGCTTGCCTCGTTTCTGCGGCAACGCAGCGTTGCCGCGGGGCCGGGATCGGGGCGGCCGGGGCCGCTGCCCGAATCCCGGCGGATCGGCTATTGCCGGTTCTGCCGGGCCAGCTTGCTGTGGCGCATGCTGTAGGCGAAATAGATCACGAAGCCGATCAGCGTCCACACCGCCATCAGCATCCAGTTGTGCGCGGTCATGGTGGACAGCAGGATCAGGCAGCTGACGATGCCGGCCAGGCAGATCGGCCAGGCGAAGGGAATGCGGAACGGACGCGGCAGGTCGGGCTGGGTGCGGCGCAGGATCAGCACGCCGGCGCAGACCGCGGCGAAGGCGATCAGGGTGCCCATCGAGGTCATGTCGCCGAGGATGTCGAGCGGGAACAGCGCCGCCAGCAGGGCGA
Organism: Lysobacter gummosus; assembly: GCF_001442805.1. Lineage (NCBI taxonomy): Bacteria > Pseudomonadati > Pseudomonadota > Gammaproteobacteria > Lysobacterales > Lysobacteraceae > Lysobacter > Lysobacter gummosus. Next base: position 2,157,885 of record NZ_CP011131.1, read on the forward strand.
TGCCGATGCCGGTGATCACCGTGTTGATGTGCGGGGTGCGGTACTTGGGATGGATCTTGGTGAACACCGGCGGCAGCAGGCCGTCGCGCGCCATGATCATGAAGATGCGCGGCTGGCCGATGATCATCACCAGCACTACCGACGACAGCCCGACCAGGGCGCCGACCTCGACCACCACCCGCAGCCAGTTCAGGCCTGGATGCCCGGCGATCGCGGTCACCACCGGTTCGTCGGTGCCCAGGGTGCCGTACGGCGCCAGGCCGGTCATCACCGCGGCCATGCCGATGTACAGCACGGTGCAGATCGCCAGCGAGGCGATCATGCCGATCGGCATGTCCTTCTGCGGCTTGTGCGATTCCTGCGCGGCCACCGACACCGCTTCGAAGCCGATGTAGGCGAAGAACACCATCGAGGCCCCGCGCAGCACGCCTTCCCAGCCGTATTTGCCGTGGCCTTGCGATTCGGGGATGAACGGGTGCCACAACTCGGGATTGACGTACTTCCAGCCGACCACGATCACCAGCACGATCAGGCCCGATTTCAGCAGCACCATCGCCATGTTCATGGCCGAGGACTTGCGGATGCCGACATAGCACAGCCAGGTCAGCAGCAGCACGATGATCGCCGCCGGGACATTGGCGATCGCGCCGGTCGGGCGCAGCTTGGCGTCCAGCGGCGCCTGCACCAGCGCCGCCGGCAGGGTTATGTCGAAGTGTTGCAATAGACTCAGGAAATACCCGGTCCAGCTGACCGCCACCGCGGAGGCGGATACGCCGTACTCCAATATCAGCATCCAGCCGATGAACCACGCGGCCAGTTCGCCCAGGGTGGCGTAGGTGTAGGTGTAGGCGCTGCCCGAGACCGGCACCATCGCGGCGAATTCGGCATAGGCCAGCGCGCAGAAGGTGCAGCAGATCGCGGCCAGGACGAACGACAGCATGATCGCCGGGCCGGCATGCTCGGCCGCGGCCTTGCCGGTGATCACGAAGATGCCGCCGCCGATGACCGCGCCGATGCCCAGCGCGGTCAGGCCCCAGGGCCCCAGCGTGCGGTGCAGGCTCAGCCCTTCGGCCTCGGCGTGGGCGGCGTGCGGGTGTTTGGTCGCCCGAAGTTGTTCCAGCATGCGTTTGGTCCTGGTGCTGCTTGCGGCCCGCGCCGACGATCTTCCATTCCGTCATTCCCGCGAACGCGGGAATCCAGGGCCTTTGGTGCGCGAACCTTTGAAGTCGCCCGATCCCCGCGTTCGCGGGAACGACGATCAAAAGCCCGCAGGCCTGATGACTCGAATCCGATCGCCGATGCGATGCCCGTTACGTGAAATGGAAAAAGGCCGGCGGTTATTTCCGCCGGCCTTTGGATTGCTTCGTGCCGGTCAAGCCGCCGCGTTTGCGGCCTTGCGCAGCTTGCTGTTGCGGTAGCCGTAGATGATGTAGATGAACACGCCGATCGCGGTCCAGCCCACCATCAGGCGCCAATGCTCGGCGAAGGCCTGCCAGAACAGGAACAGGCACGCGGCGGCGCCGAGCGGGCAGACGATGAAGGGGAACGGCACCCGGAACGGACGCTGCAGGTCGGGGCGGGTATAGCGCAGCACCAGCACGCCGATGCAGACCGTGGCGAAGGCCAGCAGGGTGCCCATCGACACCAGCTCGCCGAGCACGCTGATCGGGAACAGGCCGGCCAGGACGCAGGCGAAGATGCCGACGATGATCGTGCCGATGTAGGGCGTCTGGAACTTCGGATGCACCTTGGAGAAGATCTTCGGAATCAGGCCGTCCTGCGACATCGTGAAGAAGATGCGCGGCTGGCCCATCAGCATCACCAGGATCACCGAGGACAGGCCGGCCAGCGCGCCGATCACCACGATGAAGCGCAGCCAGTTCAGCGCCGAATAATTGCTGAGCGCGGTGGCGACCGGCTCGGGCGTGTTGAGGGTGCGGAAGTCGGCGATGCCGGTCAGGGTCAGCGAGACCAGGATGTACAGCACCGTGCAGATCGCCAGCGAGCCGAGGATGCCGATCGGCATGTCGCGCTGCGGATTCTTGGCTTCGCCGGCGGCGGTGGAGACCGCGTCGAAACCGATGTAGGAGAAGAACACGATCGCCGCCGCGCGGGTGATGCCTTCCCAGCCGAACTTGCCCGGGCCCTCGTTTTCCGGAATGAACGGGGTCCAGTTGTCCGGGTTGATGTACTTCAGAGCGAACGCCAGGAACAGCAGGATTACGATCAGCTTGATGGTGACGATGATCGAGTTGACGAAGGCCGACTGGGTCACGCCGACGTAGCACAGGCCGCTGAGCGCGGCGACGATGCACACCGCCGGCAGATTGATCAGGGTGCCGGTGGCCTGGATGTGACCGTTGACGAATTCATACGGCGCCGACGCCAATGCCTTGGGCAGCGATATGTCCGTGCCTGTCCATCCGCCGACTAAATGCAATAGCTCGCTGAAATAACCCGACCACCCGACCGATACGGTGGAGGCCGCGAACAGATACTCCAGCACCAGGTTCCAGCCGATGAACCAGGCCACGCCCTCGCCGAGGGTCGCATAGGAATAGGAGTAGGCGCTGCCCGAGACCGGCAGCATCGCCGCGAACTCGGCGTAGCACAGGCCGGCCAGGGCGCAGGCGAAGCCGGCGAGCATGAAGCTGATGACGACCGCCGGGCCGGCATGTTGCGCCGCCGCCTGGCCGGTGAGGACGAAGATACCGGCACCGATCACGCCGCCGATGCCCAGCATCACCAAGTGTTTGGAAGTCAGTGCGCGCTTGAGCGAATCTTCGCCGCCCAGACTGCCGTGGACTTCCCCGGCGTCTACATGCGGCGCGGCTTGCACCGGCTTGGTGATGAACAGGCCTGTCGACATCGAACTCCCCTCTCTCTCGTAAGAAGTGATCTGTACCCGTCGTTCTGGCGACGACGATGACCGGCCTCCAGAGCGGGGCGGCGGGCCACCTTAACCTAGTGTTGAAATGGGCGGCAAGCGGACACGGTCATGGTTCCTGCGGCCATAATCACAGTCCGTATCACCTGCCGAGCACCTTTTTACGCATGTCCGCGAAACATTCCGACGCCATAGGCGAACTTCGTTCCAATCTCATCGAATATGCGCGACTTTGGCCGGAAGAGGCCGAACATACGCAGCCGTTCCTGGAACTGCTCGACGAAGCGCTGCAGGCCGACCATGGGCCCGATGGCGCGGCCGCGGGCGCCGGTGGCGCATCGCAGCATGCGACAGCGGGCGCCGCCGACCCGTTTATGCGCGAGCGCCTGGCCGGCCATTTCACCGGCGGCGCCTGGCTGATCGACCGCGCCGGCCGCCGCGTCCTGCTGACCCATCACCGCAAGCTGGGCCGCTGGCTGCAACTGGGCGGCCACGCCGACGGCGACCGCGACCTCGCCCAGGTGGCCCTGCGCGAAGCCGAGGAAGAGTCGGGCCTGACCGGCCTGTCGGTGGACCCGGACTTGTTCGACCTGGACCGCCACTGGATTCCCGAACGCCGCGAAGTGCCGGGGCATTGGCACTACGACCTGCGCTACGTCGTGCGCGCCGGCGACAACGAGGACTACGTGGTCAGCGAGGAATCGCTGGACCTGGCCTGGCGCGAGATCGCGGAACTGCTCGAGGATCCGGGCAGCGACGACTCGATGCGGCGGATGGCGCGCAAGTGGTTGGCGCGCGTGCCGAGCTGAGCTGATCGCGACGGCGCCGATTGATCGTCGTGCGCATGTCAGCGTCATCTTTCAAGATCGTCATTCCTGCGAAGGCGGGCCCTGCTTTACTTCGGCGGAGCCGAACATCCAGAGACTTCAGCGCCATCGTTCCAGAACGTCATTCCCGCGAAGGCGGGAATCCAGAGACTTCAGCGTCATCCTCCCAGCACGTCATTCCCGCGAACGCGGGCTCCGCTTTACTTCGGCGGAGCCGAACATCCAGAGACTTCAGCGTCATCCTCCCCGAACGTCATTCCCGCGAAGGCGGGAATCCAAAGACTTCAGCGTCATTCCCGCGTTCGCAGGAATAATGACGAGCAAAAGCGCGGTTGCATCCTGCCACCACGCTCACCCGCAAACACCAAGCCCCACCGACTGCGCTAGTCTGAAGCCCCAAGCCCCCGACCGCGCGGCAATGCCCAACAAACGCTTCGCCAGCCCCGAGGCCGGCCACGGACACGGCACCGACTTGCGCGGCATCGGCCGCCTCACCATCGACGCCATCACCGGCGTCGCCGACCTGGTCGAATCCGTCCACGCTACCATCGCCGCCTTGCCCGCGCCGCTGGGCAATCCGGTGCGCGATCCCACCCGCGGCATCACCGGGCACGTCTATCGCAGCGTGCGCGGCATCACCCGCTTCGTCGGCGACGCGCTCGATCTGGCCTTCGCCCAGGTCGCGCCCCTGCTGGACCGCATCGATTCGCTGCCGCAACGCGACGCGGTGATCGCCGCGCTCAACGGCGTGCTCGGCGACCATCTGGCCGCGACCGACAATCCGATCGCGATCCACATGCGCCTGCGCAGCCACGGCCAACCGCTGCGGCTTGGACGCAAGGCCTTGGCGGCGGCGCTGCCGCAGGCCAGCGGCAAGATCGTGGTGCTGGTGCACGGCCTATGCATGAACGACCTGCAATGGAACTGGGACGGTCACGACCACGGCGCTGCATTGGCGCAGGACGACGGCTGGACGCCGGTGTATCTGCACTACAACAGCGGCCGGCATATCTCGGTCAACGGCCGCGAATTCGCGTCGCGCCTGGAGCGCGCGCTGCGCGAGTGGCCGGTGCCGGTGGAGCGGCTGGCCATCGTCTGCCACAGCATGGGCGGGCTGGTCGCGCGCAGCGCCTGCCATGCCGCTGAGCGCGCCGGACATCGATGGCTGGATCAACTCGACAGCCTGGTGTTTCTCGGCACCCCGCACCAAGGCGCGCCGCTGGAGCGCGCCGGCAGCTGGTTCGACATGTTGATCCAGCTCAGCCCGTACACCGCGCCGTTCGCGCGGCTCGGCAAAATCCGCAGCGCGGGCATCCAGGACCTGCGCCACGGCAATTTGCTGGATTCGGATTGGCGCAAGCACGCAGACCGCGTGCGCACCGACAAAAAACGCGGTGGAGGCGACGAGCGCGCGGACACGCGCACGCCGGTTCCGCTGCCGCAGGGCGTACGCAGTTACGCGATCGCGGTATCGACCGACAAGCGCGATTCCGCGAAACCTGCCGCTTCAAAAAACGCGCACGCCGCCGGTGTCGATCTGCCATCCGGCGATGGCCTCGTGCCGGTCGCCAGCGCGCTGGGTTATCACCGTGATCCCGCCTTCGATCTGCGTATTCCAAAGTCGCGGCAATGGGTGGGTTACGGCTTGCACCACCTGGACCTGCTCGGCGACGCGCAGGTGTACGCGCACCTGCGGCGTTGGCTGAAGTCGGGGCCGGACCGATGACGGCGCGGCGATAACTATCGATCGATAACCGCGAACGCAGGCGTGTCGCCGATCAACCGTGCTTGCGTGCCAGCACCCGGCGCCAAGGCCGTTCCTCGCTCGCGCTTTCGTCGAAGTTCTCCCACTCCACCGTGAATCCGGCTTGCGTCAGGCGTTCGTCCAGCGCCTGGCTCGACCAGCGCACGAAGCGATAGTCCTGCGCATCGCCTTCCCAGGTTTCGCCCTCGCCGAGAAAATGCGACAGCAGCAGCGCACCGTTCGCGGTCAGGCCGCGAGCCAGCTTGCGCAACACGCCGTCCAGTTGCCCGCGTTCGAAGTGTTGCAACACGTACAGCATCAGCATGCCGTCGTAGGTGTCTGCGATCTCATCGCTCAACACATCGAACCGGTAGGCCGATTTGCCGCGCTCGATCTGGAACTGAAGAAACGATTCGGTCACGTCGGTGCGGCGAACCTGCAGGCCGAGGGTCTCGAGGAAGTCGGCTTCCCAGCCCGGCCCGGAGCCGATATCCAGCACGCGGCCGCAGGCCGGGACGGCCGCGGCCAATCGTCGCAGGCCTTCGGCCTCGCCGGCCGACGGCGTGGCCGATACCGCCTGCGCATAGCTGCGCGCGTAATCTTCGTAAGCCGCCACGGTGCGGCGGTTATTGGCGTTGTCGGGATCAGTCATATCGCAGCTCTCGCAGTTCACGGGCTCAACGGAATCCACAGCGCGATTCCGCCTTCGCCGGTATCGGGGTCGAACGAGGGGTGATGCCGTTCGATCACCGGCGCATCGGCCGGGCTCAGTCCGGCCCGTTCCAGCCCCTCGTTCCAGATGGCGGTATAGGTGGCGAAGATCGTCGAAACGTGCGCGCGATGCTCGAACACTGCATAGCGACGGCCAGGGATCTCCACCCGGATCAATCGCGCCGGCACGCGCTCGAACTGCGCCACTTGCGTCGCGCACACGTACTCGAAGCCGCCGTTTTCGTCGGCCGGGCCGACGATACCGATCGGCATGCTGTCGATGCGATCGCGGATGTCGGCATAAGCGGACATGAAACTCTGCCATTGGATCGGAATGCCGACGACCGAGTCGAAACCGTGTCGACGGCTCAGGCCCACGGCGCGTATCGCGTCGCCCTCGGCCAGCCGCGGCGGCTCCAGCACCGGTTGCGCGTTCGCCTGAAACCGCAGCGGCGGCACCAACGTCAGCCCCTGCGTGGTGGCGCGCTCGCGCACGCGTTCGGGCGTGGCCGCGAACAGCTCAGTGAAGGCGCGGGTGAAGGCCTCGTGCGAACCGTAGCCGGCATCGAGCGCCACATCGAAAATGCTCGCCGCGCCGCCGGCTAGCGTCTCGGCCGCGCGGGTGAGGCGGCGCGCGCGCAGGTACTGGATCACCGGTCGCCCGGTCGCGCTGCCGAAGGCGTTGGCTAGATGCGACCGCGACACGCCGCAGGCCGCCGCGACCGCGGGCAGGCTGAGTTCACGGCTGGAATTGCGCTCGATGATCCACAGCGCTTTGTCTACGACCGTCATCGGCGGGTCCTGGCGTCGGCTGCGCAACACCGTAGCAAACCCCGCGCGGACGGGCTTGATCGTTCGTCCACGGCCGGCTCGGCCGCGCGATCACGCCCTGGCCGTCGCCGATTCAGGCCGGCCGGCCGCCGCCTGCGCGACGACCGGTCCTGGCGAAGCCGCGACTCAGGCCCCGATGGCCGGATCGCTGACGCTGTCCGATCCGTTCTCGGCGTGACCGGCGAAGCGGCGCAGATAACCGGCGTCGGTGTTGGAGGTGACGCTGAAGTCGTACCAATGACGGCTGGTCGCCAGCGGCCAGGTCGCGCTCGTGCGCGCGCCGGGAGCCAGGTCGAAAGTACGCGCGGCCGCGCTGCTGTAGCGGTTGGGCTTCAAGGTCAGCCGGCATGCGGCCTTGCCGGTGTTGACCAGGGTCAGCGTCAGTTGCTCGGCGGCGGCGTCGTGGCGAACCGAGACTTCCGGATTGGCGCCGGTCGCCGTCAGCGCCTTGTTCAGATCGCCGCGGAACACGCGCAGGAAACCGTTCGGGCCGTAGGCCGACAGGTCGTAGATTCCCTTCGTGTATTGCTTGGCGCTCCAGTAATCCGACAACTGCGTGCCGGCATCGAGCGTGTAGTACCACGGGCCGTCGGTGCGATTGCCGGCATAGACGTTGTAACAGGCGCCGGCGATGCCGTCGTTGCCGAAGTCCAGCCAGTAGCGGCCGCTGGAGGCTTCGATGCGGCCGTCCACGCGCAACTCGTAGGGCAGCGCGCGCGCCAGACGCTGGCCGCGTTCCTGCCGCGGCATGCTCGGCTGCGCCGGCGCGGCGGGTTTGGCGAGCTTGCAGCTGGCGTCGGCGTTGGCCATCGTCGCGCTGGTGCTGGGCAGCACCGGAAAGCTGGTGTTGGGCGTGTCGAAGTCGAAGGCGGTGCTCAGATCGCCGGCGACGGTGCGCCGCCACGCGCTGATGTTGGGTTCGGCGATGCCGAAGCGCGATTCCAGGAAACGCAGCACCGAGGTGTGGTCGAACACCTGCGAATTGACCCAGCCGCCCTTGCTCCAGGGCGAGATCACGAACATGGGCACGCGCACGCCCAGGCCGACCGGAATGCCGTTGTAGTTCTCGGTTGCGGTATCGACCGTGCTCTTGCCCAGGTCCGAATTGATCGCCGGCAACGGCGCCGGCACGTGATCGAAGAAGCCGCCGTTCTCGTCGTAGTTGATGATGAACACCGTCTTCGACCAGACCTCCGGATTGGCCACCAGCGCTTCCAGCAAGCGCGCGGTCAGCGACTCGCCGTAGGCCGGCGTCGCCGCCGGATGCTCGCTCATGATGTACGACGGCACGATCCACGACACCGCCGGCAACTTGTTTTCACGCACGTCCTTGGCGAAATCGGCGATCAAGTACTCGCCGCGCGACTTGGTGGCGTTTTCCGCGGTGGAACCCGGCGCCCACGCCCGGCCGCGCTTGTAAAGTTCCGAGTTGGTATCGAGCTTACGGAAGTTGGCGAAGTAGGCCAGCGAGTTGTCGCCGTAGTTGTCGTGCTCCTGGTACACGCGCCAGGCGATGCCGGCGTTCTGCAGGCGCTCGGCGTAGGTGGTCCAGCGATGCCCGGCGAAGTTGGGGTTGTCGCGCGCCATGTCGGCGGTCCAGTTGCCGTCGTCGGCGTTGTTGACCGCCTGCGGGCCCAGATCGCCCACGGTCATGCCGCTGGTGCCGGCGAACAAATGCATGCGGTTGGGATTGGTCGGGCCGTGATGCGAGCAGTAATAGGCATCGCACACGGTGAACGCATCGGCCAGGGCGTAGTAGAACGGCATGTCCTGGCGGGTGAAGTGGCCCATGCACATCGGGCCCTTGACCGAGATCCAGGCGTTGTAGTCCTTCCAGCGCGAATACGCGCCCTTCCAGCTGTGATCGATGTCGGCCAGGCAATGCGCGGCGGTGCTGGCGGTGTCCAGGTGGAACGGCAGCACCACGTTGTTCGGGCTGGTCGCCGACTTGGGCTGCTCGAACACGGTCTTGCCGCCGGGCAGCGGAATCGGCCGCGGATCGTCGAAGCCGCGCACGCCGCGCAGCGCGCCCAGGTAATGATCGAACGAGCGGTTCTCCTGCATCAGGATGACCACATGCTGGACGTCCTGGATCGTGCCGGTCACGCGCGCGGCGGGCGTGGCCAGGGCGGCGCGGATCGAAGGGGGCAACAGGCTCAGCGCGGCGGCGCCGCCTGCGAGTTTGAGGAAATCGCGACGATTCGAGGAGATCAAGGCCTTGCTCCAGGGCTGGGCGGGCGGCGTTGCGCCGCGCTTAAACAATAAAGCCTGGACATGGCAGGTTGCAGCAATGTGGCAGCGTTCGCAGCGTGTTCGGATTCACAATCCTGCAAGTGCATCGCGCGAATTCTTCGGGAATTTTCTGTGATTCCGATCGCTGCTATCGATGTCTTGCTCGAGCGCGCTTCGCCGTGCGCACGCTGCGTTGCGCGAGGCGATGCGCAACCGTATCGCGTTCATCGGCGTGAACGCCGTTGGATGCATGCGGGAGGTGACGCGTTCTGCGCATGCGCGAACCGGGTCAATCGCGCAGCCACAAAGTCATCAACCGCCGTGGATGCACGATGTAGCCCGCGCGTTCGTAAATGCCGCGCGCATACGCGTTGTCGTCGTTGACCTCAAGGCGCAGCGCATCCAGGCCTTCGGCGCGGCACAGCGCTTCGACTTCGCCCAGGGCGCGCTTGGCCAGACCGCCGCCTCGATGCGCCGGCAGCACGAACAACTCATCGAGCAAGCCGAAGCGCCCGCCGAATTCCAGGCTGAAACAGAACCCCAGCACGAAGTAACCGGCGATCTCGCCCTCGTGCACGATCAAGCGCAGTCGCCCGGCGTTGGGATCGGCGATCAACGCCGCCAATGCGCGCCGCAGCGCCGGCTCGTTCCAGGGCAGGTGTTCGACCTGATAAAAATCGCGCAGCACCGGCAGCAGACGCGGCAGGTCGGCGTCGGTGGCGGGGACGAATTCGTACGCGGGTTGCGTCATGCCGACTCCTTCACGAACACGCCGGCCCGCGTGGGGACCGGCGTTTGAAGCGACGCAGGCTACGCGTCGTCGCGCGAAGGCGTTGTCGAAGGGCGGCGGCTCGTGCCGGCGACGATCGACACCGGCCCCGGACGAACCCCGGGCCGCGTGGGCCCGGGCGAATGCATCAGTCGGCGCGGCCGGCGAATTCACCGGTGGCGGTGTTGACCAGCACGCGCTCGCCGTTGCCGATGTACTCCGGCACCATGATTTCGATACCGGTCTGCAGCTTGGCCGGCTTCGGACGCTTGGTCGCGGTGCCGCCCTTGAGTTCCGGCGGGGTTTCGACGACCTGCAAGGTCACGCTGGCCGGCAGCTGCAGCGCGACCGGCTGGTCGTCGATGATCTGCACGTAGCAGCCGCTGAGGTCATCGACGATGTAGCCGGCGGCGTCGCCGACGACATCGGCGTCGAGCGTGTACGGCGTGTAGTCCTCATCGTCCAGGAACACGAACGCGTCGCCGTCCTTGTACGAATAGGTGACCTGACGGCGCGACAGTTCGACTTCCTTGAGCTCGTCGTCGCCGCCGACGCTGAGGTCGTACTTGGTGCCGCCGGGAACCGAATACATGGTGAAGCGGAACTTGACGTTGCCGCCGCGGCCTTGCGGCGAGCTGCGTTCGATGTCGCGCACCTGGTACACGGTGTTGTTGTGCTCGATTACGTTACCTTTTTTGACGTCGTAGGCTTTCATAAGTGTCGGGATTCGAGATTGGGGATTAGGGATTGGTAAAAGCGTGGGGCGGGTCGGGGCGGGCGGCTTTCGCCAATCCCGAATCCCCGCTCCCGAATCCCGGGTTTACTTCGGCGCCAACCGCGTCGCGCCGTCCAGGCGAATGGTCTCGCCGTTGAGATAGCGATTGCCGAGGATGTACGCGACCAGATCGGCGAATTCTTCCGGACGGCCCAGGCGCGAAGGGAAGGGGATCGACGCGCTGAGCGACTGCTGCACCGACTCGGGCATGCCATCGACCATCGGCGTCCAGAAAATGCCCGGCGCCACGGTCATCACGCGGATGCCGAAGCGCGACAGCTCGCGCGCCATCGGCAGGGTCATCGCGACCACGCCGCCCTTGGACGCGGAATACGCGGCCTGGCCGATCTGGCCTTCGTAGGCGGCCACCGAAGCGGTGTTGACGATCACGCCGCGCTCGCCGTCCTCGCCCGCCTCGTTGCCCTGCATCAGGTTCGCCGCCGCCTTGGCGACGTTGAAGCTGCCGACCAGATTCACCATCACCGTGGTCTGGAACTGCGACAGCGCCATCGGCGCGTCCTTGCCCAGCACCCGGCCGGCGCCGAGGATGCCGGCGCAGTTGATCGCGACATTGAGGCCGCCCAGGAACTCCTTGGCCGCGTTCAAGTTCTCGGCGACGCCGGCTTCGTGGGTGACGTCGGTGCGGAAATAGCGGGCCTTGTCCTCGCCGAGCGAGGCCACGGCCTGCGCGGCCTTGTCGTCGTTGACGTCGAACAGCGCGACCTTGCCGCCGCGGGCGACCAGGTGCTGGGCCACGGCCAGGCCGAGGCCGGAGACGCCGCCGGTGATCACGGCGCGGACGTTGTCGAGTTGCATGGGCGGTCCTGAAGGCGGAAAACCGCCATTCTAAAGGACGGCGGGAATCGTCGCCCGGACGGCGGGCAGGGCGGGGCTTGGCGACCCGAAGCCTGCCCGGGGACCGGCGCGGGCGGTCAGGCCGGCGGGCAGGCCGTAAAGCCATGGGCCGGAGACAGGGCGGCCCGGCCGGGGCACTACAGACTGCGCAGATACCAAGTGTTGACGCCACGCAACCCGCCGTAGCCCATCGGCGCTTCCAATAGTTGGAAACTGTTCGCCTCCAGCACCCGTTGCGCTTCGCTCATGCGATCGAGCACCTCGACATAGCACTGATCGAAGCCGAACCCGCGCGCGGTCAGCAGGCAGCGATCCAGCAGCGCCTGTCCCAGCCCCAGCCCGCGTACCGACGGCAACAGATAGAACTTGCGCAGTTCGCAGATGCGGTCGGTGCCGCCCAGCAATGGGCCGACGCCGGCGCCGCCACCCAGGCGGCCCTCGCGTTCGACCACGAAGTAGGCGCTGCGCGGCAGGCTGTAGGCGCGCTGCATCGCGTCGACCTCCGGATCGCTGATCGCGCCGGCGCCGAACTCGCTCATCACCTGACGGATGATGGCCGCCGCGGCGGCGTCGTCGCGGGCCTGGATCGGACGCAGTACGACACCGGGAGGCAGGGCCATGAGGTGAATCTCCTGATCGCGAGGCTGTCATCCTCGCTCAGACCGCCGCGCTTGCGAAGTGCGTCGCGGCCGATGTGGGAACGAAAGCCGCCGGGGCGGCCGCGATGTCCGCTCAGCGCGCCGTAACGCGTTTGAACTGCGGATCCGAGTACAGCTGCCGCAACAAGGTCTGCATCGCCGTCAGCAAGCGATCGGACGTCAGCGAGCGCGCGATCCACGGCGTGCCCGCGTGCGGCCACACCTGCTCGATGCTCAGATCGCGCTCCATCAAGGCCGCGCCGTCGCGGCGCAGGCTGACGTGCAGGACGACGCTGGCGCGGTTGATGCCCGACGACGGCGCCGGGCCGACCTGATAACGGCGCAGATCGCCGTCGATATCGATCGTCGCCTGCGCGCTCAACCGGCCGGCGGCCTGCAGTTCGGCGGACAAGGCATCGCGCAGATACACCGCCGCCTCGGCCGCTTCCCGCGTGGCCTGATCGTCGGCGCCGCGCGCGGCGGTGAAGCGGCCGACCCGCAGCGGCGCGGCATCGGTCTGATGACTAAGGATGTCGGTGTTGGCGACCGAGACCCGGTACTCGGGCAAACCCGCCCACGCCGGCGCGGACAACGCCGTCGCGGCGATAACGGCGTACAACGCGAACACGCGCAGCGGATGCGGCCGATGCGCGCGCACCGGCAATGCGAGCGCACGCGGCGCACGCGTTCGGATAGCCAGATTCATCGAACTCCCCCTATGGTGCGCAGCCGCGACGATCCAGCGATGGCGTCGGCGAGCCGCCGGTCTTTATAGCGCGCGGCCGACGGGTTTCCAATGGCGTTGATCGCGGCAACTGGCGCGCGATACCCATCGCCCCACACAATGGGCGAGATCGCACGCCCGGGCTCTGCCCAGTCACCTCACTTCGGTTCCTCTCCATGCTCGACCGCTTGCGCAATCTGTTCAAAACAGCCTCGCCGCCATCGCCGCAAACCCCGCCACCCGTCGCGGTTCCGGTGCCCGAAGTCGCGATGCACTGGTGGGGCGATACCCGCCAACCGCTGCCGGACTGGGAACGTATCGCCGAAGCCGAGCGCCCGGACTGGTCGGATGCCGAACGCGATGCGTTCTGGACCGCGGCTGCCGAGCGCTGGCTGCAGGCGCTGGCGCAATCGCTGGGGCCCGATTACCACGTACTGTCATCCGAGCGCTTTTTGCTGCTGACCGCATTGGAATCCGCCGACGCCCAGTCGTTCCTGAAGTTCTGCGAATCGGCGCGGCGCTGGATCGTGCGCAACCTGGGCTCGCTGGCGCAGCCCATCGGCGGCGGCAAGCACGTGTGCCTGATCTTCATGGAAGACGATCAGTACTACGACTACGTCGCCCACTACTACCCCGAAGGCGGCGAATACGCGATGTCCTCGGGGATGTTCGTCAACGCCGGCTACGGCCATTTCGCCCTGTGCGAAAACGATGCCGACGCCATGCATCCCACCATCGCCCACGAACTCACCCACGCCTTGCTCGCGCATCTGCCCATTCCGACCTGGGTCAACGAAGGCATGGCGGTCAACACCGAACACAGCCTGTTCCCACGTCTGGGCGACCCGCGCGCCTCGCTCTACACCCCGAAGGAAATCGCGCAGAAACACGCCGCGTTCTGGACTGCCGAACGCATCCAGGAATACTGGTCCGGCGCCGCCTTCCACCGTACCGACGACGGCAACCTGCTGTCCTACGACCTCGCCAAGAAAATGATCGGCCTGGCCGCGCGCGACCACGATGCCTTCGTCCCCTTTGTTCTGGCCGCCCATCGCGACGACGCCGGCCAGGCCGCCGGCGAGCATCTGGGCTACCCCGTGCAACACCTGCTCGAGGCCGTGCTGGGGCAGGGCGATTGGACCCCGCAGCCGCAACAGTGGAACGGCTTGGGTGCGGCGGGGAGCACCGGTGCGTGAGGTGCGATCGCCAACGACGCTCATCCAATCCAGAACGCATAAAACCGACTTTCGATCCGCCATCGTGGCGGTTACCCAAGGAGACCCCGCAATGGCGGACGACGCAAAAGTGAAAGGCCCTGCTTCGTACTTCCCCTCCATCGAAAAGACCTACGGCCATCCGGTCGCGCACTGGTTCAAGGTGATCCAGGCGCTGGGCGACAAAAAGCACATGGAGTTGGTGGCTCACCTCAAGAGCGAACACAAGCTGGGCCACGGACACGCCAACGCACTGGTGGCCCATCATCTGGCGCAGGCCAAGAAGGCCTGATTCGCCGCCGCGCACGCCGCGACAAAGCACCGCCCGCGCGGCCGATCCTGCGACCGGCCGCGACCACGATCACAACTCGCGCACCTGCCCACGCATCCCGCAAATCCATGGCCCCTTCCGCCCCGCCACCGCGTTAAGGACGGGAAACAGGGAGCGGATCATGAAAACAGCGCTGATCGCAGTGGGTTTGATCGCGGCCACGGTGGCCACGGCGGTATCGCAGGAACGAACCGCAGGCGCAGCCGGCGCCACGCCGGCCGCTGCTCCAGCCACGGCCGCGGCCGACGCCCCCGTGCGCTTTCCCAGTTACGACCCGCACTATCCGCCGCCGCCGGGCGCGCGCGACGTCTTCCAGCTCAGCCAGGATTACCCGACCACTTTCGCCGACGACACCTTCCCGTGGATGGCGATCGACTTCAAAGCCTTCCCCACCGAATACCTGCGTTCGGTCCTCGACTACTGCCTGGAAGGCAATGTCGATGTCGATTTCAAAGTGCAGAACAACCGCGTGCGCAAGTGGTACCACGCGCCGTGGCTGCACGACGACGGCGCCCAGTTCGGCGGCGGCCGCGAATGGCGCCGCGGCCTCACCCGCGAACGCATGGCGCGCCCGCTCGACCTGCATCGCAAACAGACCGAGCGCGCGCAGAACTGGGCGGTGGGCTTCTATAACGACCGCGGCGCGGTCAGCCTGGGCAAAGTCTGGCGCACCGCCGACGGCCGCCCCGATCCGTCGAAATCGACTTTCGCGGACAACTCGGTGGCCTGCAAACTGTTGTTCACCGACGCCAGCACCGCGCAGATCCCGTACCTGAGCCGGACCAAGACCTGGACCGCGAACATCTACCCCGACGTCAACTACAACAAGCCGCGCGTGGATCGCACCGTGCGCCTGTTGCAACTCGACGTCGCCGTCAAAGACCCGCGCATGGCCGACACCACCGGCTGGGTGTTCGGCACCTTCATCTACGACGGCGGCGCGCCCGGCCCGACCGTGTGGGACCGCATGATTCCGGTCGGCGCGAGCTGGGGCGACGATCTGCCCGTGCGCACCGACGCCAACCGCGACGGCGTCTTCGTCAACACCGCGCTGACCCAGGCCCGCATCACCTCGTCGCTGGTCGAACGCACCGGCTGGAACTACGGCAACCGCGCCTACGTCATGCACCACGGCCTCGGCGGCCGCCTCAACGGACCCATCGACAGCCCGGTATCGTCGTGCATCTCCTGCCACGGCCGCGCCGGCACCTACGCTGGCCCCACCGCGAGCAAGAGGGGCCAACCGATGGTCATGGCCGTCTTCAGCGCCGCCAAGCCCAGCGTCTACCCGATGGCGCAGTTCGACGAATTCTTCAAGCCCATCCCCGGCGGTTCGCACATCGAAACCCAGACCGGCGACCGCTACATGACCACCGACTACTCGCTGCAACTCAGCGCCGGCATCCGCAACTACTACCAAAGCCTGCGCACGCCGCCGCCGGTCGCCGACACCGCACCGCGCGCGGGAAGCGTCGGCGCGACCAGTGTCAGTGCGCCTGCGCAGGAGCCGCTGCGCACGGTTGATCGCGACGGTAATTGAGGCGTCGGCCGATGCGCCACGTCGTGTGAAAACGCGGCCTTCGATGGGTTCCGGTGCAGGCCGGAATCCATCGACGTTGCCGCCGCGCTCAACTCGCAGCCACGCCTGATGCTTCACCTTCGCTTCGTATCCAACCCACGAACGCCGATTACCGTGCCGCGACATTCAATCGCAGGGGAGAGGCGCCGTGGTCACCGTCGAAAAAGTCGAACGAGTCGAAAGATTCGTCATCGCGATCGCGTGCGTGCTGTTGTCGCTGTACGTCGCATGGTGCTTGTGGGAAGCGTGGTGGATGGCCGGCGTCATTCCCGAACCCATCGGTATTTCCTACCCGACCTTCATCGAAGGCGAATCCGACTTACGCGAAGGCTGCGGCGTCGCCATCTTCCGACTGGATCGCGCCAGCGCGGACGCGATAACAAAACAAGGCCTGCGTTACTTCGACAATGCGCGTTACTCGCGCAAGTCCCACGACCACTACCACACCTTCGAGCCGTGGCGGCCGACCCCGCATGCCCCCAACTTGAACGACGACCAGAGCCTGCTTTCCCTGGGACTGTACTGCGCCCATGCCGATATGGCGCTAAGCGAGGAGCTGGAGCAAGCGGTTCGCGAGCCGGGCAACTTCTACACCAATGGCCCGGAGAAAGTTTTGGTGGTGTTTCCGAAAAAGCGCCTGATTGTTCTGGCGTACTTTGGCTGACGCGCGACGCATCGACACCGATGCAAGTTAACCGCGCGAAGCAAGAGGCGTGGGCTGCACCGCCTGCATTGAAGAAGCTACGGCGAGCGCACCGCGCCCAGACTGCGATCCACCTGATCCGCCCACACGCGGAACACCGACGCGAGCGCCCGATGCCGGGCCTGCTCGGGTTTACGCGGGGAAGGGCAGGGCGACGTGGCGGGGTCGAGCGTATGCGCCGCGCTCAACAACTGGTCTTGAAACGCCCGCAACTCGAAAAACGCATCCAGCGGCAACGCAACACTGTCCGCATCGCCGGCAGGCGACGAAGCTTTAGGGGGCATAGACGGCACTCCTTTTCCTTGGACACACCAGGGCCCGCGCTGCGCGAAGTCGCAGGCGGGAAGTCGGGAGGCTCAAAACCGCACACAGACGGCGGGCGTATTCCCCTTGCGGGTATTTTATTAGCCGCCCTCCCGACGCAGGGACGCGCGCCGAGTTTGCACCCAAACAACAGGCACAAAAAACCCACCAAGTATTTCGGAGGTGGGAACCGCTGTGTGGAAGGAGTTTTGAGTCTCCGTGGATTAGCCTCTCCTCATCCGCTTTCGTCGTCAAGTGACGGTGCGTTATAAGGCCGGGTTTCTTCATTTCGGCCCGCGATATCCCGTCAACGAACTATTCCGTGTCGGGCGATCGATCGGAATATCGCGGTAACCAAGAGGCGGGTATTGCAAGCCTCGGGCGCCAGGCGCAAAGTCCCGGAAAACGACAGGGGCGTGGCGATGAACGCAACTGCAGACCCGGATGCTTACTGGAGCCCTTTGCGAATCGGGGCGATTTCCGGCGCGTTGTGCTTGCATACGGCCTTGCTCCTGGCGCTAACCCTGCCCGTGGTCGTGCCCAACAAGGCCGGCGAAGATTTCTTTGTGCTCTACCAGTCGGAGCAGTGCGTGGGCATGGGGCTGTGCATCCCACCGATGTTCCGCGATTTGCCTTACTACCGCTACGACAAAAACGGAGTGAAGATCAAAACGGTCACGGCGGTGCCCTTGCTTGAGGACGGCCGTGCAGGTGTTCTGCCCGACATCATGGCCAAGGCGGAACGGCTCCCGGTCCCGGTCGATACGGTGGTCAGGTATTTCGATAGCCGGCCGCGCACGGTCGAACTCCAGATATTGATCGCCGCGACCGGCGCTATTTTGGAGGTTAAGGTAGTGCGCAGCAGCGGTGATGCCGACGTGGATCGTAAGGCGAGATTCAATGCGTGGGAGAACTGGCGATTCAAGCCGGCCTTCGATGGCGGACAGGCCGTTGAGTCTTCGGTGCGGGTGGCGATCGAGTTCGATTTCCTGGGGAAGAGTGAGCAGGAACTTCGGCAAGAGCCGGGGCACTGGGTTGTTTATTAGAGGTAATGTAAATTGACTGGCCATTGGCCAGGTCGCTGATGCTCCTGACTGCGGCCTGCCAGCGGGCCCTCACCGCACGCGGGCCGATGCAATCCCAAGACCCATGACAGATCGCATCATCAATCAGCGGATACGTAACCGGATCATCGAGTATCTGGAACTCGCCGCTTCGTTCGAGGAGCAGTCTCAATACCAAGCAGCGGCGCCCTACGTCCACATCCCCAACGAGATCATCAATCAGTGGGAGGACTGGGTTCATGCCGATTGGCGCGAGTACATGACCGCGCCGACGTTCTCCCATGACGAAGTCGACGCCATTGAGCGATTTCATACCGTTTGGGATGCTGTTGCAGCAGATACCCCCGATCCATTGCCCTCGCTCAAAATACTTTTCGGCACGCAGCAGTGGCAGCGGCTGGCTTCAGCGGCTGCCGAAGCGTCCGCGGTCTTCCGAGTTCGCGGCCGTCTTTCCGAAAATGAGGCCGCGGCCGATTAGTTGGCGGGTTCCTGGCCTCTCTTTTGTACGAGGCTGAGGAAGCGGATATATTCATTACAGATACTTGAGCCGATGCCATGATCGATGCAAAGAACACGTCCCCGGTAGGCTGGTATGTAGGTTCGTACCTGCTGCGCTTCATTGAATTGGAATCCAAGGGCAACGACGAACCCGGTGCAGAATTCACGTTCTGGGAGAATACCGTCATCGTCAAGGCGCGCGATCTCGATGAGGCCTACGACAAAGTCATGGTCATAGCTAGCGGCGAGACAAACCCCTATCGAGGCGGGCCCGACGGCGTGCCTGTGCAATGGGTATGCGAAGGCGTAACCGACTTGCTGCCGATCTACGAGCCGCTGGAAGATGGTGCCGAAATCATGTGGGAAGAGCACGAATCCGCTGGGCTCAGTCAGATGCGCCAGCGGGTGCGGGGACGTGGAGAATTCCTTCGTTGATTGACCATCGATCCGATGCTTCAATCGTCAGCGTTTTCATTAGTTCTAGCAAGGAAGCCCGCGCATGAAATACCTCTTGGCAATACTGGCCATGCTGTTCGCGACATCGGTTTGCGCGACATCGGTGGCGAACAAGTCACTCGAAGACATCGTGCGCTCCGCAGATTACGTAGTGATCGCCAACATCGAGCGCGTTGACATGGTCGATGGCCGTGGCCGCGCGGTAACCGATCCCAAGGCGCGAACCGGCCCGGGCCTGGACAATCAGATCAGGTTTCATCTGCGAGTGAAGAAGGCCTTGTTCGCGCGCTCAGGCGCGGTGCCGCCGACCTTGGTCGTCCCCCTATGGACGGAGTGGCATTACAACCTGGGCACCATGCAGGAGGAAGCGAGCAAGAACGACAGCATCTTCCTGCTCAAGGGCGACCACTACGAACCCGCGTATCCAGCTTATTTCGAGCGATCGATGGATGAGCAGGCGGAGATCGAGCGGATTCTGCTCGGCAAGGGCAAGTAGTGTTGATGATGGAATGAATGATGGGCTGGGATTTTTTCAAATGCATCAAGCCGATGGCGATCTTGATATTCGTCATCGCCTGGAACGCGCTGTGGTTTCTCGGTGTCTGGCTCAATGATGGAGTGGGCGGAGTCAACACGTTGGCCAGCGCAGCGTGCTTCACGCTCGCCAGTGCGGCCGTGGCGGTCCTGGGGTTCTCGACGGCATCGTCCGGGGCTTGACAACGCATCATGCTTCGCGAGAGCGCGGATCTTGCGGTGGCTCGCAAGGGCTTTCGTATCCTCGGCGTCATCGGTGCGGCGGTTGCGCTGGGCGGAGTATTTTCCGCAGCGAATATTGCTTTTCAGGGGAATTTTTAGCGATCCGGCTGCCTGGAAAATCTGAACAGGCAACGGCGAGCGAGTCGCTTTGTGGGAATCGATGCAAGTCGGTGCGTAGCGGGGCGGGTCTTGCAGACCCCGAACGCCGGGCGCAAAGTGCCGGAAAACGGTTGGGGGCCGGCCATGGATCGAACCGCAAACCCAGATGCGTATTGGTGCCCGGTGCGAGTCGGGGTCATTTCCGGGGTGATGGCCCTGCACGCGGCCTTGCTGCTGGCGCTGACGCTGCCGGTGGCCGCTCCGATTAAGCGCGGCGTTGAGTTCTTCGTGCCCTACGAGTGCACCGGGCTCGGTCTATGCACTGTGCCGCCTTATCGTGGGCCGCGTTACTACCGTTACTCCGCGCAGGGCATGAAGATCGCGGCCGTTGTCGCGGAGCCCATGACAATCGACGGCCGCGCCGATGTGGTGCCGGACATCGTGGCCAAAGGCGACCGGCTATCTGCCCCGGTCGTCGCCTATGCGAAGACCTTTGACAGCCGGCCGCGCGCGGTCGAACTTCGGATTCTGGTATCCGAAACAGGTAGACCTCTGGATGTCCAGGTCGTGCGCGGAAGCGGCGATGCGCTCTTGGACCAAAACGCCGCGGACTACGCGCAGGAGCGTTGGCGATTCAAGCCGGCGCTCGATCGCGGACGGAAGGTGCGTTCGAGCGTGCGAGTGACGATGGAGTTCGACTTCCTCGGACAGAGCGAGAATGCGGTTCGCTACGAGCCCTGGTTCGATCATCCGATCCCTTGAGCGGTGGCACCCCGACGCCGCCGGTGCGTCGAGCCGAATCCGCGCAAAAAGACGGACGCGATGAAGGCTGGAACCCGCGCGAGGCCTGCGTTCCAGCTCCGATATCGCCCAGGACGCCCCCGCAAAAACTCTGCCGCGCCGCATATTTGACAGTAGCTAAGAACCCTGTTTAGAGTGCCAAAGTGGTATCTCTTGAAACACGTCGCCGATGCGAATCGGTTTGCGAGGGAGAGGCCGCGAGGTTGAAATCGATGTCCGGTGCGACGGGGTTTCGACACATGGAGCGGCCGTCTGCTGGGCGACATTCAGTACTCAAGGAGGACTAGCAATGCAAAGCAACGATATCGTCTCGGGCTGGCTCAATGGCGCCGACAGCGTCGATGGCTACGAGAATCCGGCGGGTCCGCTGTATCTGGAAGGCGAAAGCGCGGTAACCGATGCCATGCGGGCTCCGGTGACGCATTCCACGTCGGTCTCCACTTGCCCCAACGGCCGCTGCTACTGCTGCATCTGAGTTAGCCACGCGTCATCGACGCGCAGCCCGGCACGGGTTGCGCGTCGTCGCTGGCCCATCCGCGCGCGCCATCCTCGCGCCGCCGCCCAAATCCCAGACCGGTATCGCAATGACCGAAAGCCGTATCCACGAGGGCTTCGGTCCGATCACCGATCATTTCACCGCCGCCGCGCGCGAGGCCTTCGAGGTCCGTCTCGCGGCCCTGGCTTCCGGCCTGGATGCGGACGAATCGCAACTGATCCGCGAGGCCGTCGCACAGGCTCTGTACTCCAACGCGCGGCTCAAGCTCAATCGCGTGCTGCTGCTGGAACTGCATGCGGCGAAGCTGGCCGGCGAACTCACCGCCGAGGATGAGCCGGGCCGTTTCGCGCAGTTCGTCGCCAAGGCGCTGCGCCCGGAATTTTCCGAACTTCTGTACGGTCGCTATCCGCCGCTGCGCGAGCGCCTGGAGCGCACGCTGAGCCAGCAGTGCCTTGCCATCGAAACGCTGATCGTGCGTTTGATCGCCGACCGCGCGCAGTTGGCGACCTTGCTCGGCGCCGCGCCCGGCCGCTTGATCGCGGTCACGCTCGATCAGGGCGATCTGCACGAAGGCGGGCAGACCGTGGCGCGGTTGAGTTTCGAGGCCGGGCAGGTCATGTACAAGCCGCGTTCGCTGCGTATCGACGCGGTGCTCGACGGTTTCCTCGCACACGTCTTCGAAGGCGACGGACGCATTCGCGTGCCGGCGGTGCTCGACCAGGGCGACTACGGCTGGGCCGCTTTCATCGAACATCGCTATTGCGACGGCGATGAAGAATTGCGCGGTTTTTATCGCGGCCTCGGCCATTGGCTGGCGATACTGCGCCTGCTCGGCGGTACCGACATCCATCTGGAAAATCTGGTCGCCGCCGGTCCAGTGCCGGTGGTGGTCGATGTCGAGAGCCTGTTCGCCGCCGCGCTGCCGGTGACGCCGTCGGGGTACGGCCAGGCCTACGATCTGGCGCAGACGCTGATTCAAAGCTCGGTGCTGCGCACCGGCATCGTGCCGTTCCGTGCGCCGGTGCTGGGCTTCGGCCGCGCGGATTTGTCCGCCGCCGGCGCGTTGCCGGGCGAGCAGCCGCAGTTGCAGGTTCCGGTCATCGCCGACGACGGCACCACCGATGCGCGGGTGAAGATCGTCGAAGCGGAAATGGCGATGTCGCAGAACCATCCCAGCCCGAATCCGGATGTGTCGCGGTATTGGGACGAGATCAGCGACGCCTTTCTCGATGCCTCGCGGCGGCTGCGCCGGCTCGATGCCGACGGCGCGCTGGCGCCGCTGCTGGCCGCGTTCGAAGGCTGCCGCGCGCGCGAGGTGCGTCGCGCGACGCAGATCTACGTGGAAATCGGCCGCATGCTCTGGCATCCGGCGTCGCTGTACGACGAGCCCAAGTCGATCGAGCGCGCGCACAAGCTGTTCTCCAGCAGCGCCGGCACGGTGGCGTTCTCGGAAGAGGAAATCGCGCGCGAAATCCACGATCTGCGTTATGGCGACATTCCGATCTTCGCGCTGTCGTTGTCGCCAGAACGCATCGCGCAGACCTTCGCCAATTGGCGCGCGATGCGGATCGAGCTGGAGGAAATGACGATCCGCAGTTCGCTGGTCGTCACCCAGCTCAACAGCGGCGCCGACGGCCCGAGCGAACGCGACAGCCGTTCGCACTACGCCCGCCATCCGCATCGCGACCGGCTCGACGAACGCAGGCGCAAGCTCGCCGCCGATACGACCGAGCGTCTGCTGAATCTGGCGGTGCACGGCGAAGACGGTTCGACCACCTGGATCACGCCGGAGAGCTTCGGCAGCCAGGGTTGGCATGTGCAGCCCTTGGGCGGCGACACCTATTTCGGTCTCGGCGGCGTCGCCGTGGCCTTGGCTGGCTACCAGCACGAAGTGCGCAATGGCCGCGCCGATCCGGTGGCGGGCGTGGATGAGGCGCTGGAAGGCGCCTTGGTCGCGCTGCAGAGTCTGGTCGAGGCCGAGCCGGCGCCGGCGACGGTGGGCGGCTTCACCGGTGACGGCAGCCGCATCTGGGCCTGGCTGGTGCTGCACGATCTGCTCGGGCGGCCGCAGTTGCTGGCCAATGCCTGCGCCTGCGCGCAAGCGCTGGAGCAAAAAGGCTTCGACGACGATCGCAGCCTGGATATCACCGACGGCAGTTGCGGCGCGATCGCGCCGCTGCTGGGTCTTGCCGAGGCCACCGGCGACCGGCGTTGGCTGGCGCTGGCCGCGCGCGCCGCGACGCGCCTGCAATCGGCGGTGCGCAGCGATGAGCGCGGAACCTATTGGCAGACGCTGGAACTGGCCGATCCGATCGGCGGCTTCGCCCACGGCGGTTACGGCATCGGCTGGGCCTTGGCGCGCCTGGCGCGCAGCGATGCGGGCAGCGAATCCGAACGCAGGCATTGGAACGAACTCGCCGACGCCGCGTTCGCCTTCCAGGATTCGTTGTTCGACGCCTCGATCGGCAACTGGCGCGATGTGCGCATGCAGGACACGGTGAACTTTCCGACCTGGTGCAACGGCGGCGTCGGCATCGGCCTGGCCGCGGCGGATCTGTATGCGCGCAGCGGCGATCCGCGCGATCTGCGCGACATGCGCCGCGCGGTGGCGGCGGCGCGCGGGCAGTGGGGCTTTACCCACACGCTGTGTCACGGCGATTTCTCGTTGTGGGAACTGCTGGTGCGCGCGTCCTTGCTCGATCCGGACGCCAGCGCCATCGATCGCGACGACGCCACCGCCGAAGTCGTTTCGGCGATCGAGGAACACGGCATCGTCGGCGGCATCACCAAGCAGGCGTTCACGCCGGGATTGATGACCGGCCTGGCCGGGGCGATCCACGGGCTCAGCCGCATGCATCCTGAGTGCGATCTGGCTTCGCCGCTGTTGCTGGAATGCAAGCGGCAGAGCGGTTTGAAGACGCGCACGTCAGCGGATGCAGAAGCGCTGGCGGTCTCGTAGGACCCGAAGGGCTCTGCTTCGGTGCGGAGCCTCTTTTTTGCTCGTCATTCCCGCGAACGCGGGCTCTGCTTTACTTCGGCGCAGCGAACATCAGGGTCTTTCGTGCGGGGGGCGGCGTGCCGCTCCCGGGCGATTTCAGACGGGGTTGCAGGCGACCCAACCCTTGAAGGTAAACCCGGCATAGAACAGTTCGACTCGCTCGAAGCCGGCTTCCTCCAGCAAGGCCGCATCCTGCTCGGGCGAGAGCATAGGCAGGCGGCTGTTGATCGCGGCGACGGCGTTGGCGGCATCCACCATGGGCACGCCGGACGCCGCCGCGAATGCCGCGTAGCGATGGAGCCAGCGCAGCCTCTGCTCTTGCGCTTGCGGAACGCTGTGATGGGCGACGATGAGCGGCGCGCCGGGTTTCAGGCGCCGCCTGATTTCGCGCAGCGTGTGCAGGCGCTCATCGCTGGGCAGGAAGTGCAAGGTCAGCAGGCAGGTGGCGCCGTCGAAGGGGCCCAACGGCGCGGTGTCGATATAGCCTTCGAACAGCTCGACCCGCGTCGCGAGCGGGCCCAGGGTGGCTTCGGCGAGTTTCAGCATCTCCGCCGACGGGTCCACGCCGACCAGCCGCCATTGCGGATGCGCTTCGGCGAAGACCTTCAACTCCAGGCCGCCTCCGGCGCCCAGAACCAGGACGTGGCCGTCATCGGGAACGGTTTCGGCCAGCAGCAGCTCGGTCATCTGCTGCAGGGCATGAAAGCCCGGCACCTGCCTGACGGGGCCTTGCGCGTAGCGGGCGACCGCTTGTGGATCGGAGAACGACGACACAACCGGGCTCCAGCGTGGGGTTCAGGCGCTTCATGCTACTGCAAGGGCTACATCTGAAAACACGCGCGATGATTGAGCCCCTCTCCCGCTTGCCACCCAAGGTGACTTCCTTCGGGGCGCGGGAGAGGGGTTGGGGTGAGGGCCCGCCAGCTGTTGCGGAACTCAAGAGCATTCGCGCCTATGGCGCTCATACCCTCACCCCGGCCCTCTCCCGCAAGCGGGAGAGGGAGAGGGAAGGGAGAGGGAGCGGATGCGGTTTTACTGACAGGTTCAGCGGCGGCTTTCGCGATAGTAAGCATCGGCTGCACTACCTCGCCGCAGCCGCCCCAAACCAAATGCCGAGCGCCTCCACAAGCCCGGCCTGATTTCCCTCGCCCACCCAAGCCACGTAGCCATCCGGCCGTATCAACACGGCGCTCGGCGCCGCGACGATACCCAACACCGGAAGCTCCCACTCACCCGCGTACTCGGCATCGATCGACCGCACCCGCTCGCTCCAGTCACCAAGGTCGCAACCGCCGGCCCCGGCGAAGTTGATCAACAGCGGCCGCGCCTCATGGAGCAAGCTGAAGACCCGCAGCGGACCATCGGCGGTGATCACGTCGAGATCGGGCATGCGGCGTCCCAGCAGCGGATGCCCCGCGCCGAGGTCGTAGTGAATGTTCAAGCCGGCCATCTGCGCGGCGAATCGCTTGCCCGCCTCATCGGTGCCTAGCATCTCGGTAACCGCATCGCCCACGGCCTTGCTGCGTGCGTCGGTGCGACGCAGCACGGTCTGCGCCATCGTGTTGCGCAATACGCGCGCGCCGACCGGATGGCGTTCGGCGTGGTAGCTGTCGAGCAGGGTCTCCGGCGATATCCGCTTGATCACCTGGGCCAGCTTCCATCCCAGGTTCACCGCATCCTGCACGCCGATGTTGAGGCCCTGGCCACCCATCGGCGGATGCACGTGGGCGGCGTCGCCGGCCAGCAGGACGCGGCGGTCGCGGTACGCGGCGGCCTGGCGGACCATGTCGGTGAAGCGGGAAATCCACGCGAAATCGTGGATGCCGTAGTCGCTTCCATAGATGCCGGTCAGCGCCGCGCGGACATCGTCGCCGTTGGGTTCGGTGTCCAGGCGCAGTTCCCGTTCGGTCAGCACCAGCCGCACTGTGTCGCCGTCGCCCTTGCCGATGCCGTGGATACCGGCGGCGTCCTCGTGAAAGCCCCACTTGGGTTCTTCGCTCATCGCCGCTTCGGCGATCAGCCAACTGGTGGTCGCGTCCCAGCCCGCGAACTCGATGCCGGCGGTCTTGCGCACGACGCTGCGGCCGCCGTCGCAACCGACCAGATACTGCGCGCGCAGCGAGCGACCGTCGGACAGCATCACCTCGACGCCGTCCTCGTCCTGCGCGAAATCGGTCACCTCCAGGCCGCGATAGAGCCTAACCGGCAATTCGCCGACCCACTCGGCCAGGATGCGTTCGATATGCTTCTGCCACAGCCCCAGCACGTAGTTGTGACGGGTAGGGCAGTCGCCGATATCCAGGGGAACATGGAAGTGGACTTGAGAATGCGGCCGTCCTTCCGAGACGAAACGCTCGACGATGCCGCGCTGATCCAGAACCTCGAGCGTGCGCGAATGCAGGCCGCCGGCGCGCGAGCCCTGCAGGTCCTGGCTGGCGCGCCGCTCGACGACGGCGACATCGATTCCGGCCAGGGCCAGTTCGCCCGCCAGCATCAGCCCGGTCGGGCCGCCTCCGGCGATCACCACCGCATGCGCCGTCATGGCCGCGCTCCGATCGCCTGTTCACTGTTCCCGCGCGATGCGTACTTCGATAGCGGCAGTCTCATTGCGCACCTCCTCGTTGCTTGAGTTCGGTGGGCGATTGAGCATCACGGCGGGGGGCTTGCCACAAGCCCGGGGTGGTTTAGGATAGTGATAGGGAAGGGCCGCGAATTATCGCCACGGGTTCATCTAGCGCGGACGAAGCCCTTTCCTGCCCGGCCTCGGCCGCGATCACTCGCCCTGCGGCAGCCTGGCGATCACCTTGATCTCGAAATCGAACCCATACAGCCAGGTCACGCCGATGCCGGTCAGGGTCGGGTGCGGCGCGTCGCCCCAATACTCGGGCAGGACTTTCCAGATCGTGTCGAACTTCGATTCGGGATCGACGATGAACACGGTCGCGTCGATCACATCCTCGAAGGTGCAACCCGCCGCTTGCAAAACCGCATTCAGATTTTCGAACGCTAGCCGCACCTGCGCCTGCAGATCCGGCTCGGGCGAGCCGTCTTCGCGGCTGCCGACCTGTCCGGATACGAACAGGAAACCGTTCGAGCGGATCGCCGGCGAATAACGATTGCGTTCGTACAGCGCTTGCCGTCCGCTGGGAAAAACCACGTCGCGCTTGCTCATGCACACCTCGATCCATGGGCCGCAACCGGCCCGTTGTTGACGATGCCAGGACTGTAGAGCGGCCCGGCGCGCGGATAAACGCGCGCGTCCACCCATCACTGTTTGTAGAATCCAAACAATCTTCGAGCGCCTGGAGCGGTGATGGACCGTATTGATGCGATGCAGGCGTTCGCGCGCGTGGTCGAAACCGGCAGCTTCACCAAGGCGGCCGACACGCTGCACATGAGCAAGACCAGCGTGACCCAACTGGTGCAGCAGTTGGAGGCGCGGTTGCGGGTGAAGCTGCTCAACCGCACCACGCGCAAGGTCAACGTCACCGCCGACGGCGCGGTCTATTACGAGCGCGTGGTGCGGTTGCTGGCCGACATGGACGATGCTGAAACCAGCCTGTCCAGCGCTTCGGCCTCGGTGCGCGGCAAGTTGCGGGTGGACGTGCCCAGCCCGCTGGCGCGGATGATCCTGGTGCCGGCGTTGCCGGGGTTTCATGCCCGCTATCCCGATATCCAGATCGACCTGGGCGTCAGCGACCGCATGGTGGATTTGATCGGCGAGAACGTGGACTGCGTCGTGCGCGGCGGCAAGATCACCGATCATTCGCTGATGGCGCGCCACGTCGGCGACCTGCAACTGCGCGCTTACGCGGCGCCGGATTACCTGCAGCGCGAGGGCGTGCCGGCGCATCCGCGCGAACTGGAAGACAGCCATCACCGCATCGTAGGTTTCCTGTGGTCGCGCACCGGCAAGCCGTTTCCGTACGCCATGCACCGCGATGGCGAGAGCGTCAGCGTGCAAGGCCGCTATGTGTTCGCGGTCGATGACGGCAACGCGTATCTGGCCGCGGGTCTGGCGGGCCTGGGCGTGCTGTGGTTGCCGGACTACATGGCGAAAGCGCACCGCGCCGCGGGCGAGCTGATTCCGGTATTCGAAGATTGGCGCTTCGATCCGATGCCGCTGTACCTGGCCTTCCCGCCGAACCGGCATGTCAGCGCCAAGCTGCGTGTGTTCATCGACTGGATCGTTGAGGTGATGGCGCAGCACGCGCCGGTGGTCGATCCGCGCAAGCCCTGAGGCCGCGGCGCGGCGATAACCGTGTCCTGCCGCCTGATTCGGGCGGCAGGGCGCGAATACAACGGCGCCGTCGGCCTGATTCAGAACGCGGCGACATCCACCACCGCCTGCGCGAACGCGGCCGGCGCTTCCTGCGGAAGATTGTGGCCGATGCCGCCGCCGATCAGCCGGTGCGCGTACTTGCCGGTGAACTTGCTGGCATAGGCGCTGCTGGGCGGATGCGGCGCGCCGTTGGCGTCGCCTTCCAGGGTGATGGTGGCAACGCCGATATCGGGCATCCGCGCCAGCCGCGCTTCCATTTCGTCGAAGCGCTTTTCGCCTTCGGCCAGGCCCAGACGCCAGCGGTAGTTGTGAATCACCACGGCCACGTGATTGGGATTGTCGAACGCGGCCGCGCTGCGCAGGAAGGTGGCATCGTCGAAACGCCACTGCGGCGAGGCGAGTTGCCAGATCAGCCGCGAGAATTCGCTGCGGTTTTTCTCATAACCCAGGCGGCCGCGCTCGGTGGCGAAATAGAACTGATACCACCACTGCAGCTCGGCCTTCGGCGACAACGGCGCCTGATTGGCCTGCTGGCTGCCGATCAGGTAACCGCTGACCGAGACCAGGCCCTGGCAGCGTTGCGGCCACAGCGCGGCCATGATGTCGGCGGTGCGTGCGCCCCAGTCGCAACCGGCGAAGATCGCCTTGTCGATATGCAGCGCGTCCAGCAGCGCGATCGCATCGGTGGCGAGCGCGGCCTGTTGTCCGTTGCGCGGCGTGTCGGCGGACAGGAAGGTGGTCGAGCCGTAACCGCGCAGGTACGGAACGATGACGCGGTAGCCCTTCGCCGCCAGCAACGGCGCGACTTCGGCATAGGTGTGGATGTCGTAGGGCCAGCCGTGCAGAAGCAGCACCGGCGGGCCATCGTCCGGGCCCATCTGCGCGTAGCTCACGCGCAGCACGCCGGCGTCGATCTGCCGCAGCGGACCCCACACCGGCTTGCCCGCGGAGGCGGGCGCGGCGCGCACCGACGCGGGTGCGGCGAGCGCGGACCCGATCGCGCCCATGGGGCCGGCGGCGAAGGCGAGCGCTGCGCCGCCCAGCAGGCGGCGACGCAGGGGGTTGGTCGGCGAGGCGGAAGGACCGGTGTTCATGGACTGTCTCCTGATGAAGGCCGATCCGCCGGCGAATGCGGCGGCGTGGCGGGATGGCGTTCATTACGCGCCGGCGGCGTATCCGCCGGGTGTCGGCGAGGTCGCCGATTCGTATGCGAATGCGCGGGCGATGCGCCCGGATACATTGGGATACAAATCGGTGCCGCGCGGCGGGCGTCGGCTCGCTCCGGCGTCAGCTCAGCAACGCCGCCTGAGCCGCGGCGATGCGCCGCAGCTTGTCCGGATTGCGTTGGATGTAAACGCGCACGATGCGCTCGCCGTCGGTGTCGTAGGACTGCACCGATTCCAGTTCCGCGCCGATGTAGCGCAACAGGCCCAGACGGCCGTTGATCCAGGCCGGCACGATACGCAGCTCGTGCTTGTAGCGCAGGCGCGCGGCGTACAGCAGCTGGGCGATGCGCGGCCCGCCGACCATCGGTTCGGCGAAACTGGTGACGATGCCGCCGCCGTCGCCGACCAAAGTCGCCGACTCGGCCATCATCTGTTTCATGCCGTTGAAATCGCCGCTGGACAGGGCCTGCGCGAAGCGAAGCATCAGCTGTTGATGCGCCTGCGCCGATACCACATAGCGCGGCCGCTCCTCGCGCAACTGGGCCTTGGCCCGGTGCACGATCTGGCGGCAGGCGGCTTCGCTTTTGTCCAGGGTCCGCGCGATGTCGCCGTAATCGGCGTCGAACACCTCGCGCAGCAGGAACGCCGCGCGCGCCTCCGGCGCGAGCCGCTCCAGCACCATCAGGAACGCGATCGACAAGTCGCTGGCGGCTTCCTGCAATTGCTCGGGCGTGGCCTCGCCGGCGTCGGTAAGGATCGGTTCGGGCAGCCAGATGCCGACGTAGTGCTCGCGGTCGGTGCGAGCCAGGCGCAGGCGGTCGATCGAGCGGCGGGTGGTGGTGGTCACCAGCCAGGCCTGCGCATCGTCGATGCGCTCCGGATCGGCCTTGTGCCAGGCCAGCCAGACGTCTTGCACCACATCCTCGGCTTCGGCCACCGAGCCGAGCATGCGGTAGGCAATGCCACGCAAGCGTGGTTGCAGTTGGGTGAACAGTCGAGTCGCGCCTTCCATGCATATCAGGTCGGGGCAGCAGGCCCGATTGTGACATGCCGCGCTCAGCGGCCACCTGGGCCGCCGAGCGCCGGCGCCGGCAACGGATCACGGAACCGGGATCAGGGCCGGCTTGTTCACGTCCTTCAGCAGCAGCACCACGAACTTGGCCGGCTTGTCGCGACTGGCGTTGCGGCCGACGGTGTGGATGTCCTTCGGACCTTCGTAGAAGCTCTGGCCCGCGGTCAGGGTGACTTCCTTGCCGCCGGCCACGCCCATCACGATGGAACCTTCCAGCACGTAGACGAACGCATCCGCATCGTGGCGATGCACCGGGTCGGCGCCGCCGGGCGGGTATTCGACGCTGAGCATCAGCGCTTCCTTGCCCGGGTAGCCGGACAGCGGCTGGGTCATGACGGTGGTGACCGTAGGCAGCGGCGCGGCGCCCGCGGCGGCGGGGCCGTGGGCCGACGCGGCTGCGGGTGCGAGCAGCAACAGCAGGACGAGCGAATGGCGGATGCGCATGGGGAGACCTCGTTGTGTCGCCGCTCGCGGCGGAGCGGCCTTGGCGAAAGCTAAGGAAACCGTTCGCCGCCGCGGTTGCGGCGGCGAACGCGGCGCGGACTCAGGCCAGATTGGCCTTGTCCAGTCCGAAGGCCTTGTCCAGGCTGCCCGGAACGGTCTGGAAGCCGATGTTGACGCGGTTCCATGCGTTGATGTTCATGACCATGAAGCTCAGATCGGAAATTTCTTTCTCGGACAACTGCGTGCGCACGCGCTCGTAGATGTCGTCGGGCACGCCGTGCGCCGGGATCTGGGTCAGCGCTTCCGTCCACGCCAGCACGGCGCGTTCGCGCGGGGCGAACAAGGTCGATTCGCGCCAGATGGCGAGGTGATGCAGGCGCAGCGGGCGCTCGCCGTGCAAGGTGGCCTGTTTGATGTGCATGTCCACGCAGAACGCGCAGCCGTTGATCTGCGAGGCGCGGATCGAGACCAGATCGCGGATGGGCTGCTCGATCGAGGACTTTTCCACGAGCATGCTGAACTCGATGAGTTTCTTGAACAGTTCCGGGGATTGCTGTTGGTAATCCAGGCGTTGACTCATGGCGAAGCGTCCTTGGGTTGGCATCGG
Organism: Lysobacter gummosus; assembly: GCF_001442805.1. Classification (NCBI taxonomy): domain Bacteria; kingdom Pseudomonadati; phylum Pseudomonadota; class Gammaproteobacteria; order Lysobacterales; family Lysobacteraceae; genus Lysobacter; species Lysobacter gummosus. The sequence continues at coordinate 2,189,747 of NZ_CP011131.1, forward strand.
TGGGGGAGAGCGGCCGGGGGTGAGCCGGGTTGCCGATCCAGCCTAGGCAGCCAGCGCGCGGCCCGGTAGGCACGCGCACGGACGCGCGGTGTTGAGCGCAGGGCACCAGTGGGGCCGGCGTGTCACAGGCCGATACGCTGCGCCGACCTTGGAGCATGACCATTATTTTTCACCACCGGGGCGGCGACCCCGCGCCATCGCAAGCCGAGCGAATCTGGCTGGATTTCCTGCGCGCGCTGCAGGCGCTGGCGCCGGAAGCGCAGGCGGCGTTCGTGCTGCACGTGATCTTCGAGACCAGCTACGCCGATATCGCCCGCATGATCGGCCAGCCGGCGGAGCTGTGCCGCCAGCAGGTCGAACACGCCCGCGCCCACGCGCTGGCGCCGTGGCCACGGCGCGGGCAGGACGAGGCATGACCACCATGAACCTGGTAATGAACGCGACAGCACAGACTCCGATCGACGGCCACGACGCGCTGCCGTGCAGCTTCTCGGCCAGCTACGCCGGTGTGGTGGCCTTCATCACCGTGGCCACCGAGGGCAGCTTCGCGCGCGCGGCCGACCGGTTGGGCGTCGGCCGCTCGGCGGTAAGCCGCAGCGTGCAGAAACTGGAAGGGCAGTTGGGCGCGCGGCTGTTCCTGCGCACGACGCGCTCGACCTCGCTCACCAGCGAGGGCGAACTGTTCTTCGAGAACTGCCGCCCCGGCGTGGAACGGATCACCCAGGCCCTGGACGAAATGCGCGACCTGCGCGAAGGCCCGCCGCGCGGGCAGTTGCGGATCAGTTCGACGCACGGCTTCGGCCGCAACGTCGTCGCGCCGCTGCTGGCCGAGTTCCGCCTGCGCTATCCCGGGATCGGCATCGAACTGACCTTGGAAGAACGGTTGGCCGATCTCGCTGTCGATCGCGTCGATGTCGCCTTCCGCGACGGCCGCATGGACGACAGCCAGGTGATCGCCAAGCAGCTGATCCCGATGCGCATGCTGGTCTGCGCATCGCCCGATTACGCGCGCCGGCGCGGCCTGCCGACATCGATCGGCGAGTTGCAGGCGCACGCCTGCATCAACCGGCGGCTGCCGAACGGGCGTCTGCGCAGTTGGGATTTCAAGATCGACGGTGTCGCCCAATCGGTCGCGCCGCCGGGCGAGCTGGTGTTCAACGACGACGATCTGCTGCTGCAAGCGGTGCATGCCGGCCAGGGGCTGGCGCAGATGCCGGCGTACCAGGTCAGCGCGGCCCTGCGCTCGGGCGCGCTGCTGGCGTGCCTGAATCCGTTCGCGCCCGACGACCGCGGCCATTACCTGTGCTATCTGAGCCGGCGCCAGCTTCCCAAGCGCATCCGCGTGTTCATCGACTTCATCACCGCACAGGTGCGGGCGTTGAATCTCGATCCCCAGGTCGATGCGCCGCCGCCGCTCGCGCCGGCCTTCGGCCTGCGCACCGACGCTGCGGCCTGACGGGGCCGCCGTTGCCGCCCAGCGGGCATTGGTGCATGCCGGGAAACATCGCGCATCCACGCGCAGGCCTACTGCGATCGACGCCCAGCTTCTAGCATGGCCCGGCGTTACCCGCTGTTCCCGTGCCAGGGACATCGGCTCTCCTTCATCAGGCGCAGAGGTGCAACATGAAATTCGTCGTCATCGGCGGTACCGGTTTGATCGGCAGCAAGGTGGTCGCGCAACTGCGCGCCCAGGGCCATGAAGTCGTCGCCGCCGCGCCTTCGACCGGGGTCAATATCCTCACCGGCGAAGGTCTGGACGCGGCCATGGCTGGCACCGATACGGTCGTGGACCTGGCCAATTCGCCGTCGTTCGAAGATGCCGCGGTCATGGACTTCTTCCGCACCGCCGGCCACAACCTGCTGAGCGCGGAAGCGCGCGCCGGTGTGAGCCATCATGTGGCCTTGTCGGTGGTGGGCACCGACAAGCTGTCGGCATCGGGCTATTTCCGCGCCAAGATCGCCCAGGAACAGTTGATCCGCGAATCGGCGATTCCCTACACCATCGTGCATTCCACGCAGTTCTACGAATTCCTGCCCGGCATCATCCAGGCCGGCACCGACGGCCAGACGGTGCGGTTGCCGCCGGCGCTGGTGCAGCCGATCGCCTCGGAAGATGTCGCCAACGCGGTCGCGCGCGTGGCCGTGCAGAAGCCGGCCAACGGCATCGTCGAGATCGCCGGGCCGCAGCGCGAGCCGATGGCCGATCTGGCGCGGCGATTCATGCGCGCCGTGCAAGATACGCGCGAAGTCGTCAGCGATCCGAGCGCGCTGTACTTCGGCGCGCAATTGCAGGAAGACACGCTGGTGCCGGTCGGCGCGGCGTGGCAGGGCGCGTTGAACTTCGAGAGCTGGCTTGCACAATCGCAGTTCGCCCGCCAGGCGCCGCGCGCCTGAGCGCGGCCGCACCGTTTCACGCCGACGAACCGTGCCGGCCACTTCATGGCGGCAACGCCGACCCTGCGATCCACACCGGGACGACGCCTGAACGCCCATGAGCCCGTTGCGACCGCCGCCGCCGATTTTTCTCGACAAGTACCACGGTGAACAGGCCCGCGCGCTGTACACCGGCCGGGTGCGGGTGAGCGGCGGCGAGGCCATGCACGGGCGCGCCTCGGGCGTGGCGCGTTCGGACGACAGCGCGCTCGAGGTGGATCTGCGCTTGCCGGTGGAACTGGGCGGGCCGGGCGGCGGCAGCAATCCGGAGCAACTGCTGGCGGCGGCCTACGCCGCCTGTTTTCATGGCGCGCTGGTGTTGCTCGCCAATCGTTCGGGACTGGCGTTGATGCAAGTGACGGTGGATGCCGCGGTGACGTTCGCGCGCGATCCGATGGATGGGCTGTTCCTGCTGTCGGCGGAAATCCGCGTCGATCTTCCCGGCGTGGAGCGCGCGGTCGCGGCCGAACTGGTGCGCAACACCGAGCGGATCTGCCCTTACGCGAAGATGTTCCGCCAAGGCATCGACCATGTCGTGGTGGTCGCGCACGACGACGATCCTTGCTGATCGATTTCACGTTTCAACCGCGCGCAAGGCGCGACAGCGCGAAAACATTACGGCTGTCATGCCGCGCCGGATGTGTGATCCCAGGCGCAGGTCGCACCCGATGGCCGTGATATCTGTGGCGTCGCCGAGCCCTGGCGGCCGTCGATCACAGGAGACGCCATGTCGAATTCCGCATCCGCGCCGTTCGTCCGGGCGCGCGCGATCTTCGCCGGATTGACCCTGGCTCTGCTGCTGCTGCCGGCGACGGCATCGAGCGCGCCGCACAACGGCCAGCTTTACCTCGACTACGCCGAAGTGCCGTTGATCACGCAGCACCCCGGCGCTTACTCGTGGATGGTCATCCAGAGCTACATGCGCGTGCACGTCGACATCCCGCGGCTCAAGGCCGCCAATCCCGGCATGCGTTTGTATATGTATTTCGACACCGCAGGCGCCTACGACCTGCCGCCCGCCGAAGAACCGTGGCCTTCCGGCATGTCGTATCGCTGGGTCAAGGCCAATCATCCGGACTGGATCGTCAAGGATCGCAGCGGCCGCCCGGTCACGTTCTGGGGCGGGGATCTGCATCTGTACGACGTCGGCAACAAGGCCTATCAGGACGAATGGGCGCGGCGCGCCATCGATTACGCGAAGACCGGCGGCTTCCATGGCGTGTTCGCGGACGACGTCAACATGGGCGAAAGTTTTCGTTCGAGTTGGTCGGCGATCCCGTCCAAGTACCCGACCGATCTGGCGTGGACGCAGGCGGTCGAATCGTTCCTGAAAAACGTTTCGCCGCAACTGAAGGCCGCCGGCCTCGCGCTGATGCCCAACGTGGCCTCTGCCTGGAACTCCGACCGGCCCACGCAAGTGCGCTGGGCGAAACTGGCCGGCGCTTACGCGCGGGAGCATTACGAATCCTGGCCCAGCGGCGATGCGCCCGGCGAAGACGACATCAACAAGGGCTTGCTCGGCGGCGCCGACTGGGCCTGGATGGCCTCGCTTCATCGCGACATCGCCCAGGCCGGAGTCGGCTTTTACGCGTTCCCGCATGCCGGCGGTTGGCAGGCCCTCGACAAGATGCGTTACACCAGCGCCTCGTTCCTGCTCTGGCACGATCCCGGCGCGGCCGGCGGCGGCTACGCCTATGCCACCGGCGGCGGCGCGGATACCGGCCAGGACCCGTACAACAGCGCGTGGACCTTCGATCTGGGCGCGCCGTCGGCGGCAGCGGTGCAGCAATCGCCGGGCGTGTGGACGCGGCGATTCGCGCGCGGCTCGGTGCGGGTGGATTCCAACGCCAAGACCGCAAGCATCTTGCCCTGAGCGCTGCGCCAGCCCCGCATCGCGAATCGGTCCTGCCGCAGCGACGAGCGCCGGCCGGCGCTAAACTGCGCCCCAGCCCGGTGCCCGCGCACCCGGAATCATCAGGGGAATCGTATGCGGTGGATGGTCGCGCTGTTGGCGCTGAGCCTTGTGAGTGCGTGTTCGGTGGGAAGCGGGACCGTTTCGGCCGACATCGATCGTATGTATCCGGGCTGCAAGTTGAAGGAACTCAATTCCACCCGTTTCCTGAAAGACAGCGATCGCTTCGTCCTGGCCAAGTTCACCTACACGTGTCCGGATCACAACTATCTCAAGTACGGCAATCTGGTCTACACCAAGACCATGGATACCGGCTTCACCATCTACTGCTGCGCGCGCGAAGCGACGGCGGAGGAACTCTGACGCAGCGGGGATGCGGCCACTGGAGGCCTTCGCGATGCGCAGGTAGGCTATCGCGCCGCCATCCCGATTCATGCCACGGAGAGTAATGCCTTGCGAATGACATCCGTAATCTGCGCGCTGGCCCTCGGCCTGAGCAGCGCCGGCAGCGCGCATGCGCAGGTGGATCTGTCCACGCTCGACGACAAGATGGCCGGGCCCACCACGCAGGTGTTGGTGCTGGGCACGGTGCACCTGAGCACGATGCCGAAGGATTTCGATCGCCGCTCCCTGCAGCCGCTGATCGACCGTCTGGTCGAGTTCCATCCGCAGATCGTCACCGTCGAAGAGATGCCCGGCGAGCAGTGCGACATGGCCGAGCGCCATCCGGCGATCTATGGCGAGCAAGGGCTGGCGCCGTATTGCCGCAAACCCGATGCGGGCAAGACGGCGACGGGGCTGGACGTGCCGGCGGCGATCGCCCAGACGCACAAGACCCTGAAGACATGGCCGGCGGCGCCGACTCCGGCGCAGCGACGCCATCTGGCGGCGTTGTTCATGGCCGCCAACGACGATGTGTCGGCGCTGGTGCAATGGCTGCAACTGCCGACGGCGGAACGCCGCGCCGGCGATGGGTTGGACGCCGCGCTGGTCGCCGCGCTCGAAAAATCCACGCGCGCCAACAGCGAAAGCGGGCTGATCGCCGCGGTCGTGGCGGCGCGCCTGGGCTTGCAGCGCGTGTACGCGGCCGACGATCACACCGGCGACAACGTCGATGTCGCCGATGCAGCGGCCTTCGGCAAGGCGATCCAGCAGGCCTGGGACGCGGCCGCGGCGCCGATGCGGCCGATCCGCGAGCGCCAGAACGCCTTGATCAAGGCCGGCGACATGTTGGGCCTGTATCGCTACATCAACAGCCCCGCGGTCATGCGCGCCAACATCGACAGCGATTTCGCCGCGGCCCTGCGCGACCGCTCGCCCGAGCATTACGGCCAGATGTATGTCGCCGGTTGGGAGACCCGCAACCTGCGCATGGTGGCCAACATCCGCGCGGCCGCGCGCGAGCGTCCCGGCACGCGCGTGCTGTCGATCGTCGGCGTCTCGCACAAGCCCTGGTTCGACGATCTGCTGGGCCGCATGCAGGGCCTGCGCATCGTCGATGCGCAGGAGGTTCTGAAGTGATAGTGCGCGCATAGGTGGGCCGCGCGTTCGCGGCCGGCGCGTCGATACGGCCGGCTTGGTAGGGCTCTCGGGCCGCGCATCGGAGCGTCATAGGCTATGTATGTTCTCTCGGAACAGTTGGACGCAGACGGCGATCCGCGCCTGCCGTTCGAGCGTTACGCGCAGTACCTGCGGCACAATCGCGAACGCTTTCCGGCCAGCGCGCACGCGATCGCCTCCGGGCCGCTGCTCGATGTCTCCGATCCGCGCTGCCCGCACGACGCATGGCTGGAATGGGCGCGCTTCGAAGAGCCTTCGCAAGGCGAGCGGCATGAAATCCGCGAGCTGAACCTGCGGGTGCGACTATTGAGCGCGCAGCACGATCGGTTTATCGAGTTGTTCTATCCGCGCGTGCACGCCTACACCCTGAGCAATCCGTGCTCGACGGCGGGCCATTTCGATTGGCGTTACAGCGAAATCCGCCTCACCGCGGCCGGCACCGTCGTGCATGAGATCGAATGGGCGGGACCGCCGGGAACGCAGGCTCGATGGCTGATCGAGGCTTTGGATGTGCGGATGGAGACGTTCCCGCTGTACCGCGCGGAGCCTGCGTCCCAATCGCAACCGGCCGACGGTGCGGCTTGAGATCGCGCCGTCGCGATCAGGGCGCCCCCGGTAAATCCGTCTGACCAAGCAACCATTCGCGAAACGCGAGAATGCGCGGGTCGTCGTGACTGCTGTCCGGATAGACCAGGTGATAGGCGTATTCGGGCGCGACCTGGACCTCGATATCGAATACGCGCACCAGCCGGCCCTGGGCGAGATCGGTGCCGATCATCTCCAGATCGGCCAATCCGACCGCGCCGCCGTCGATCACCGCTTGCACGACATGCGCCGAATCCGCGAACGCGAGACAGCGGCTGTCGTCGAAATCCTCGATGCCGGCCGCCGCCATCCACATGCGCCAGGTCGGCCAGACCATGCTGTCGGTCTTCCAGTCCACATGGCACAAGGTGTGCTGGAGCAGGTCGCGCGGGTGGTCGAGTGGCGGCCCGGTTTGCAGCAGGGCGGGGCTGCACACGGCGACGATGCGGGTATCGAACAGCCGCTGCGAGCGCATATGCGGATAGCGGCCGGTGCCGAAGCGGATCGCCGCGTCGATATCGTCCACGTCGAAATCGCGCAGCTCATCGCTGATGTCGAAGTCGAGTTGCAACTGCGGATGCACGGCGCGGAACTGCGGCAACTTGGGCAGCAGCCAGTTGCTGGCGAAGCGCGCGCTGGTCGAAATGCGCAGGCCGCTGCGTTCGCGCGCCATGCGCCGGGCGCGGCCGACGGCGCGCTGCAGCGTGTCGAGCGCGGTGGCGGTGGCCTGGAACAACTCCGCGCCGGCCGGGGTCAGCTGGATGCTGCGGCTGGTGCGGGTGAACAGCACCAGGCCGAGTTGATCCTCGATCTCCTTGATCTGGTGGCTGACCGCCGCCGGCGTCAGCCCGACCTCGTCGGCGGCGCGGGTGAAGTTCAAATGCCGCGCGGCCGCCTCGAAGGTTCGCAGCGCGCGGGTGCCCGGCAACATCCGGTTCATCGATCTTCAAGCCAGCTTTGAGAATGCGGCGAGAATCACCGCTTTTCCGCACTCGGTCAACGGCCGCGCCGGCCTTCATGTCGCCGCCGCGCAGTGGGTGATCTACCATGCGCGGTATCGACGCCGGACATCAAAAGTCCCATGTGCATCTTCTCGCAACCGGTTCAACGCGTGTGCTCCACGCGCATCTTCGCCCGCCATGCCGGCGAGCGGCAGGTGCTGGTCTACGAAATGCGCTTGGTCTCGCAGACGGATCAGGCGATGATCCTGCCGCTGCCCACGCGCGGAACCGACGCAGAGGCCGTCAGGTTTATCGATCTGTCGGCGCGGCCGCAGTTTTTCGAGGATCTGCACCGATGCTTTCCGGTCGCCGCTTCGGGCAGCCGATCGCCTGACGGCGGCCGCCGAGCCCCGACCCTGGCGGTGCATCGGGTCGGCGCCTTCGAAGCCTCCTTCGTGGCCACGCGCGCCGATTTCGTCCGCCTGGACCCGCGCTTCCGTCTCGACGATGCGGTCTGGGACCAGTTTCCCGCATACGAGGGGTTCGGCTTCGCGGTGTTCCAGCTTCGCGCCGGCGACGCGCGCGTGCATCCGATGGCGTTGTCGTTCCGCACTCGCGACACGGAGCGGTTGTTCTATCCCACCGCGCATGTTCACGACGGCACGGTCCACGCCAGCGCCGAATACGATCATCTGCTGTATGTGCAGCGCAGCCCGCAACCGCGGGGCTGGCGCGACAGCGGCATCGTTCTGCGCGATGCCCTGGATGCGGAGTTTTTCGCCGCGCCCGGCGTGCTGGATCTGGTCGATCCCGATGGCTCGGTGGCGGGGCGTGGGCTGTCCGGGGAACTGCCGAACGAGGACACGTGGGTGGACGGCTCATGAGCGGTGTCGTCGGCGAGTATGCGCAACGATTGAACCCCGGTCGCGATCGATCTTCAAACCGCGCTTGTCGATCCATTGAAAACAATTGGTTTGTCGGTGGCGGGCCGGTCCCCGATGATTCCGGGATCGCGTTCGCGCATGTTCCGGAGTAAATCGATGTCCGCACGTTTGCCTGGCTGTGTGGTTCCACCCAAGGCCCAGGCCGAAGATCCGGTATGCCGCCGCGATCAACATCGCCCCATCAGGAGCGTGACCTCATGCATGCGCTGATCGTCCTCGCCCATCCCGACCCGCAATCGCTCAGCCACGCCGTCGCCGCGCGGATCGGTGAGGGCATCGCGCACGGCGCTTCGGCGCACAGCTTCCAAATCGCCGACCTTGCCGCGGAAGGGTTCGACCCGCGTTTCACCGCCGACGATGTCGCCGTGCATGTCCGACTTGCGCCGCCGCCGGCCGATGTTCTCGTCGAGCAGGCGCGGATCGATCGTGCCGACGCGCTGGTGCTGGTGTATCCGGTGTTCTGGTGGTCGATGCCGGGCTTGCTCAAAGGCTGGATCGATCGCGTCTTCACCAACGGCTGGGCCTACCGCTCCGATGCCGACACGGCATTGGTGAAGCGGCTGCGCGGCCGGCGCGTGCATCTGGTCGGCATCGGCGGCGCCGATCTGCGCACCTATACCCGGCGCGGCTACCTGGACGCGATGAAGACCCAGATCGATCACGGCATCTTCGACTACTGCGGTGCCAGCGTGGAGACCTCGGAACTGCTGCTCGATTCGGTAAACGACGCAGCCTCGCATCTGCAGACCGCGCACGCCATCGGCCTGCGGTTGTTCGATCCATCGCGGCGATCCAAGGCGGGCGAGGCGGCCTGATCGGAAAGCCATCGCGCCTTGCGCCCGCGATTGCGCGAATCTTGCTCGTCGGCAAGCGCAATCGACACCCTCGCGGCCTCGCATTCGCCGCCGCGAAGCCTCATGCTGACCAAGATGGTCGCCCGGATTGATCGCAACGGGCGCAAACGCTCAGTTCGCGACATGAATCGCGCCAGATCACGGTTAGCTAACACAAGGCGGCGCACTGTAGACGGACACCACGACGCAATGTCGTGGCGCAAATCGGTCGCGGCGATCTTCATCGCCCGGCCGTACCAGCCTGGAACTCCCAGTCTCCATGGGAGATACGGCCCAGACCGTTGATCGGCCCGCACTGCGCGAGCCGTACTTAAGGCGAACCCGAATGACCAGCACCACGACTGCGGCCGGCGCGAGCGCCGCTTCTTCCCCTCTCGCGATGACGGAGACGGCGCCGAAGAAGCTGCTCGAAGTCGCCGCGGCCGAAGGATCGTTCGCGATTTTCTGCGAAGCGGTGGAACGCGCCGGCATGTCCGAATTCCTTAACGGAAACGGCCCGTTCACCGCGTTCATTCCCACCGACGCGGCCTTCGGCGAACTGCCGGAAGGCGCGCTGGCAAGCTTGTTCCTGCCGGAAAACAAGGCGCGTTTGAACGATCTGCTCAACGGTCATCTGATTCCGAAAAGGAAGACCGTGGTCGAGTTCGAGCGCTGGGACGCGCTGAAGACGGTGAACGGCCGCAACGTCGCGATCCAGGTGCTCGACAAGCAGGTCAGCTTCGGCGTCGGCAAGGTGGTCCTGCCCAATATCTACTCGAGCAATGCGGTTATTCACGGCATCGACCGGGTCAATCTGCCCGCCAACTAGCGCGGGCTCCGCTCGCCGCCGGGGCGCGATCCAGTCGCGCCCTTCACCCGGCGATAGCGAAGCTGGGTTCAAAAATATCTCGAGTCCGCAGGCCAGGACTTACTCACCCGTCGAATGGTTCAAGTCAGGCCCGCCCTGACGGCCGATCTATTTCTGGATAGCGTATGGCCCGTGTGTGGAGAATGCTGAGTCAGTGGTTGCGCTTGCACCGTCGCTTGTGGCGCTGGGGCCGGAGGGCGAAGGGCAGGCCATGGCTGGCCGAGGAACCGCTGCGATCGCGGCTGCTCAGCGCCGAGCAGATGGAACTGCACGGCAAGTCGCTGGCGCTGGCGCATCGCGTGCAGGCGGCCGCGGGCTCGAATCTGCTGCTGGCGCGGCTGAAGGACAACGAAGGCGTTCTCGACGACGCCAGCACCTTGCTGACCAAGATGGTGCACGACGAAGTGCGCATCACACCCGCGGGCGAGTGGTTGCTCGACAACTACTATCTGATCGAAGAGCAGATCCGCACCGCGCGCCGTCATCTTCCCAAGGGTTATAGCCGCGAACTGCCGACCTTGAGCGAAGGCGTTTCGGCCGGGCTGCCGCGCGTCTACGATCTGGCGATGGAGGCCATCGCGCACGGCGACGGCCGCATCGACGCGGAAACCATGACTCGCTTCGTCGCCGCGTATCAATCGGTGACGCCGCTGAAACTGGGCGAACTGTGGGCGATTCCGATCATGCTGCGGCTGGCGCTGATCGAGAACCTGCGGCGCATGGCGGTGCGGATCATGCGCGACGGCCTGGACCATCGCCGCGCCGCGGAATGGTCGGACGCGCTCAACGATACCGCCGACCAGAATCCGAAGAACGTGGTGCTGGTCGTGGCCGACATGGCGCGCTCGCATCCGCCGATGACCGGCGCGTTCGTCGCCGAATTGGTGCGCGGCTTGCAAGGCCGCAGCGCGGCACTGGCGATGCCGATCAGCTGGATCGACCAGTGGCTGGCCGACAGCGGCCGCAGCGTGGAAGAGCTGGTGCGCGCCGAAAGCCAGCAGCAGGCCTCCGACCAGGTGTCGATCAGCAACAGCATTGGCAGCCTGCGTTTCCTGGCCAATATGGACTGGCGCGAGTTCGTCGAGACCATGAGCCTGGTCGATCAGACCTTGCGCGAAGATCCGCTCGGCGTTTACGCGCTGATGGATTTCAACACCCGCGACATGTACCGGCACGTGGTGGAGAAGCTCGCGCGCCGCAGCGGCGCCGATGAGCTCGACGTCGCCCGCATCGTGCTGAATCTGGCGCGCGAGGTCGGCGATGCGCGCGGCAGCGAGGCGCACGTAGGCTATTACCTGATCGACGACGGCACCGAGCGAATCAAGAGCGCGCTGGCGCAGTCCGGCCGCGCGCGCACGCCGGTCAGCCTGAGCCGGCGGCGGATGCCGCTGGCGGCGTATCTGCTGCCGATCGCGACGGTCGCGGCTGCTTGCGCCTGCGGCCTGCTGTGGCAGGTGCGCGGCGAGTCGTTGAATGCGACCTGGCTGGTCTTGCTGGCAGCGTTGGCGTTCGTCGCTTTCAGCGAGCTGGGCATCCATCTGGTCAACTGGCTGGCGACCGTGCTGATCGCGCCCAAGCCGCTGCCGCGCCTGGATTATTCCAAGGGCCTGCCGTCGAACGCGCGCAGCCTGGTGGTGGTGCCGACCATGCTCGGCGATATCGATGCGATCGACCGGCTGGTCGAGGGCCTGGAGGTGCGCTTCCTCGCCAACCGCGACGCCTATCTGCATTTCGCCTTGCTGACGGATTTTCTCGACGCCGATCAGCAGACGCTGCCCGGCGACGATGCGCTGGTCGCGCATGCGGCGCGGCAGATCGAACGCCTCAACGGCCGCTACGCCGGCGGTCGCGCCGATGTGTTCTTCCTGTTCCATCGTCCGCGCGTGTGGAACGCGCAGGAACGCAAATGGATGGGCCACGAGCGCAAGCGCGGCAAGCTGGCCGCGCTCAACCGCCTGCTGCGCGGCGGCTCGCACGAGGCGTTCTCGCAGGTCGCCGGCAACACCGACGCGCTGGTCAACGTGCGTTATGTGATAACCCTGGATACCGACACGCGCTTGCCGCGCGATGCCGCGCGCGAATTCATCGCCACTTTGGCCCATCCGCTGAACCAGGCGCGCTTCGACGAACGGCGCAAGCGCGTTACCCGCGGCTACGGCATCCTGCAGCCCAGCGTCGGCAGCGGCATGAGCGAGCGGCGCGGCTCGCGCTACGCGCGCATGTTCGGCAGCGAGGCCGGCATCGATCCTTACACCCGCACCGTGTCCGACGTTTACCAGGATCTGTTCGCGGAAGGCTCCTTCGTCGGCAAGGGCATCTACGACGTCGACGCGTTCGAGCACGCACTGGCCGACCGCCTGCCCGACAACCGCGTGCTCAGCCACGACTTGCTGGAAGGTTGCTACGCGCGCGCCGGCTTGATCAGCGACGTGCGCCTGTTCGAGGACTATCCCTCGCGCTATGCCGCCGACGTCAAGCGCCGCTACCGCTGGATCCGCGGCGACTGGCAATTGCTGCCGTGGCTGCTGCCGTGGGTGCCGCGCATGCGCGGCGGCTTCGAGCGCAATCCGCTGTCGTGGCTGTCGCGCGGCAAGCTGCTGGACAATCTGCGCCGCAGCCTGGTGTCGCCGGCGGCGCTGGCGCTGCTGGTATGGGGCTGGGCGAGTTTGCCGCAGCCGCTGGCCTGGACCTTGTGGCTGATGGCGCTGTGGCTGGCGCCGATGCTGGTGCTGGCCGGCTGGGAACTGACCCGGCGGCCGGTGGACATGGCGCTGGAAACTCATCTGGTGCAAGTCGGAAGCTCGCTCGCGCGGCAATTGCAGCGCGCCTGGGTGACCTTGGCGTGTCTGCCGTTCGAAGCCTTCTTCAGTCTCGGCGCCATTGCCCGCACCTTGTGGCGGATGACGATCAGCCATCGCCGCCTGCTGCAATGGAATCCGTCCAGCGAGGTCGAGCGCAGTCTCGGCGACCGCTTCGGTGCGGAGCTGCGCGACATGTGGTTCGCGCCGGTGTTCGCCGTCGCGGTGGCGGTGATGCTGGCGCGCGTGCAGCCGGCCTCGTTGTGGATCGCCGCGCCCTTGCTGGCGTCGTGGTTGATCGCGCCGGGCCTGATGGCGTGGCTGGGACGGCCGCCCAAGCAGCGGCGCGCGGGGCTGTCGCAGACGCAACTGCGTTTCCTCGGCCGTTTGGCGCGGCGCACCTGGGCGTTCTTCGAGGTGCATATCCGCGAAGAGGATCATTGGCTTCCGCCGGATAATTTCCAGGAACACCCCGCGCCGGTGGTGGCGCGGCGCACCTCGCCGACCAATATCGGCCTGTCGCTGCTCGCCAATCTGAGCGCTTACGACCTGGGCTATGTGCAGGCCGGCGCGCTGATCGAACGCACCCGTCTGGCCCTGGCCACCCTGGAGACCTTGCCGCGTCATCGCGGCCATTTCTACAACTGGTACGACACCGAGACCTTGTTGCCGTTGCCGCCGCGCTACATTTCCACGGTGGACAGCGGCAATCTGGCCGCGCATCTGCTGACCCTGCGCCAGGGCCTGCTGGCGCTGGCCGATGAGCCGCTGATCACGCCGACCCTGTTCCAGGGGCTGGTCGATACCTGCGGTGTGCTCGAAGATAATCTGCGCGACGCGCGCGCGCCGGCGAAGACGGCGGCGCAGGGCCAGGCGCTGGCGGCGTTCCGCGAGCGCATCGACGCGATCGCGGCGGCGCCCCCGCATTCGCCGGGCGAGATAGAGCGCTGTCTGACGGAATTGTCGCTGCTGGCGCAAGCAGTCGAATCGGCCTGGCCGGTCGCGGAAGGCGTGGACCCGGAGGCCGCGTTGCGCTGGCCGCGCGCTCTGAGCGAGACCTGCCGCGGCGCCATGCGGGAGTTCGAAGAATTCCTGCCGACACAGTCGGACACTGCGTCAGATGCATCGCCGCAGGCCGAGGCAACCATGCCCAGCCTGCGCGATCTGGCCAAGCGCGCCAACGACGACGGCGGCATTCGCGACCGCGCGCGCCGGCGTATTCACGAGCTGGAACACTTGGCGCATATCGCCGGCCAACTGTCGTTGATGGAATACGAGTTCCTCTACGATCGCGCCCGCCATCTGCTCTCGATCGGTTACAACGTCGAAGAACGGCGCCTGGATGCCGGCTTCTACGATTTGCTGGCCTCCGAAGCGCGCCTGTGCAGCTTCGTCGCCATCGCCCAGGGCCAGTTGCCGCAGGAGACCTGGTTCTCGCTGGGCCGGCTGCTGACCGAAATCGACAGCGGCGCGACCTTGCTGTCGTGGAGCGGCTCGATGTTCGAGTACCTGATGCCGCAGCTGGTGATGCCGAGTTATCCCGACACCTTGCTGGATCAGACCTCGCAGCACGCGGTGCTGGCGCAGATTCATTACGGCCGGCAACGCGACGTGCCCTGGGGTATTTCCGAATCCGGCTACAACACGGTCGATACGCGCATGAACTATCAGTACCGCGCGTTCGGCGTGCCGGGGCTGGGGCTCAAGCGCGGACTCGGCCAGGATCTGGTGATCGCGCCCTACGCCAGCACGATGGCGCTGATGGTGATGCCCGAAGCCGCGTGCCAGAACCTGCAACGCCTGACCGAACTGGGGTTCGGCGGCGAATTCGGCCTGTACGAAGCGATCGACTACACCCCGGCGCGAGTGCCGCGCGGGCAGACTCACGCGGTGGTGCGCTCGTTCATGGCCCATCACCAGGGCATGGGCCTGTTGTCGCTGGATTATCTGCTGCGCGATCAGCCGATGCAGAAGCGCTTCGTCGCCGACGCCGAATTCCAGGCGACCTTGCTGTTGCTGCAAGAACGCATTCCGCGCACCGGCGTGTTCCATCCGCACGAGGCCGAAGCCAGCGGCGGCCGCGCGCCGCCGCCGGCCGCCGAAACGCAGTTGCGGGTGTTCCGCAATCCGGCGACCGTGCGCCCGGCGGTGCAGTTGCTGTCCAACGGCCGTTACCACGGCCTGTTGAGCAGCGCCGGCGGCGGCTACAGCCGCCTGGGCGACATGGCCGTGACGCGTTGGCGCGAAGACGCCACCCGCGATCATTGGGGCTCGTTCTGTTATTTGCGCGATGTCGACAGCGGCGAGTTCTGGTCGGCCACGCATCAACCCACCTGCGTGCCGGTGGAGCATTACGAGGCGATCTTCTCCGACGCCAAGGCCGAATTCCGCGGGCGCAAGAACCGTTACGAGACGCATCTGGAAATCGCGATCTCGGCCGAAGACGACATCGAAATGCGCCGCCTGCGGGTGAGCAATCGCTCGCGCCGCACGCGCACCATCGAGATCACCACCTACGCCGAAGTGGTGCTGGCTTCGGCCTTGTCCGACGAACTGCATCCGGCTTTCAGCAATCTGTTCGTGCAGACCCAGATCGAACGCGACAAGCAGGCGCTGCTGTGCACGCGCCGTCCGCGCTCGAGCGATGAGATCCCGCCGTGGATGTTCCATCTGGTGGCCGTGCACGACGCCGACATCAGCCAGATTTCCTACGAGACCGATCGCTCCCGCTTCCTCGGCCGCGGCAACACGCCGCGCACGCCGCAGGCGATGACCGGCGAGGACAAGCTGTCGGACTCGGCCGGGTCGGTGCTGGACCCGATCGTCGCGATCCGCACCCGCATCGAGCTGGCGCCGGACCAGACCGCGATCATCGACATGGTCACCGGCGTGGGCGGCGATCGCGCGGCGTGCGGTGCGCTGATCGACCGCTATCGCGACCGGCGCCTGGCCGATCGCGTGTTCGATCTGGCCTGGACCCACAGCCAGGTCGTGCGCCGCCAGATCAACGCCTCGCAGGCCGACGCCAAGCTGTACGAGCGTCTGGCCGGCTCGATGGTGTACACGCATCCGTATCTGCGCGCCGAACAGGCGGTGCTGTTGCAGAACCGGCGCGGCCAGTCGGGGCTGTGGGGGCATTCGATCTCGGGCGATTTCCCGATCGTGCTGTTGCAGATCGCCGAGTCCGCCAACATCGAGCTGGTGCGGCAGATGGTGCAGGCGCACGCGTACTGGCGCTTGAAGGGGCTCAATGTCGATCTGGTGATCTGGAACGAAGAACAAAGCGGCTACCGCCAGCAATTGCAGGAGCAGATTCTGGGTTTGGTGTCGGCCGGGCCGGAAGGCAGCGTGCTCGATCGGCCCGGCGGCATCTTCGTGCGGCCGATCCAGCAGATGTCGCAGGAAGACCGCATTTTGTTGCAATCGGTGGCGCGGGCGATCATCAGCGATCAACGCGGCACCCTGGCCGCGCAAGTCAGCCGGCACATGCCGCCCGAACGCGCACAGGCCTTGCTGTGGCCCGACGGCGCGCCGCTGCTGGCCGAACCGGCGGCCGCCGCAGCGCCCACGTCGATCGAACCGCCGCCGCTGCTGGGCCTGCCGCCGCCGCAACCCAGCGACGACGACACCTGGCCGTTCGAGGCCATGGCCGAATCGGTGAATTTCGACAACGGCACCGGCGCCTTCGCCGCCGACTCGCGCGAGTATGTGATCGTGCTGCGCGAAGGCGCGCCGACGCCGGCGCCGTGGTCGAACGTGATGGCCAACGCGCGCCTGGGCACGGTGGTCAGCGAAAGCGCGCCGGGCTACACCTGGTTCGAGAACGCGCACGAGTACCGGCTGACGCCGTGGCATAACGATCCGGTCGCCGACACCGGCGGCGAAGCGTTCTATCTGCGCGACGAAGACAGCGGCCGGGTGTGGTCGCCGATGCCGCTGCCATGCCGCGGACGCGGCGCCTATCGCACCCGCCACGGCTTCGGTTACAGCGTCTACGAGCATGTCGAAGACGGCATCGCCAGCGAGCTATGGGTGTATGTCGGGCTTGAGGATGCGGTGAAGTATTCGGTGCTGCGCCTGCGCAATCGCTCCGGCCGCGCGCGGCGACTGTCGGCGGTCGGTTATGTCGAATGGGTGCTGGGCGATATCCGCAGCCGCTCGCAGATGCACGTGGTCAGCGAGATGGACCCGGCCAGTGGCGCGCTGACCGCGCGCAATCCGTACAACACCGAGTTCGAAGGGCGCGTGGCGTTCTTCGATACCGATGCCGCCGGTTGCAGCTTCACCGCCGACCGCAGCGAATTCATCGGCCGCAACGGCGATCTGGGCCATCCGGCGGCGTTGCTCAATCAGCGCCTGTCCGGGCGCCTCGGCGTCGGCATGGACCCGTGCGCGGCGATCCAGGTGCCGGTGGCGCTGGCGGCGGAGGAGAGCATGGAAGTCGTGTTCCGACTCGGTGCCGCCGACGATGCGGGCGGCGTGGCGCAACTGGCGCAACGCAGCAAGGGCCTGGCCTATGCGCACGACGTGCTCGATGCGGTGCGCATGCATTGGACCCGCACCTTGGGCGCGATCCGAGTCGAGACGCCGGAGCCCAGCGTGGACGCGCTGGTCAACGGCTGGCTGCCGTATCAGGCGCTGGCCTGCCGCTATGTGGCGCGCAGCGGTTACTACCAGTCCGGCGGCGCGTTCGGCTTCCGCGATCAGTTGCAGGACACCATGGCCACGGTGCATGCGATGCCGGCGCTGAGCCGCGAGCATCTGCTGCTGAGCGCGGCGCATCAGTTCCCGCAGGGCGATGTGATGCACTGGTGGCATCCGCCCCTGAATCGCGGCGTTCGCACGCGCTGTTCGGACGATTTCCTGTGGCTGCCGGTGGCGGCGTGCCGCTATCTGCAGGTCACCGGCGATCTGAGCGTGCTCGACGAACCGGTCGGCTTCGTCGAAGGCCGCCCGCTCAACGTCGATGAGGAATCCTATTACGACCGCTTGTGGAGCACCGATCGCCGGCAACCGTTCTACGATCATTGCGTGCTGGCGCTGGAGCGCGGCATGCAGTTGCTGGGCGAGCGCGGGCTGCCGCTGATCGGCAGCGGCGACTGGAACGACGGCATGAACCGGGTCGGCGAGGCCGGCCGCGGCGAAAGCGTGTGGCTGGGCTTCTTCCTGTTCGATGCCTTGAACCGTTTCGGCCCGATCGCGCGGGCGCGCGAGGATCATGTGTTCGCGGACTTTTGCGCGCAATCTTCGCAGCGTCTGCGCGAGAACCTGCAAGCCCAGGCCTGGGACGGCGAGTGGTACCGGCGCGCATGGTTCGACGACGGCACGCCGCTGGGTTCGCACGAGAGCGACGAATGCCGGATCGATTCGATCTCGCAAAGTTGGTCGGTGCTGTCGGGCGTGGCCGATCCGGCACGCGCGCGGCAGGCGATGGACTCGCTCGACCGCCATCTGGTGCGGCGCGAGGCGGGGCTGATCCAGTTGCTCGATCCGCCATTCGACCGCACCGAGAAAGACCCCGGCTATATCCGCGGTTACGTTCCCGGCGTGCGCGAGAACGGCGGCCAGTACACCCACGCGGCGGTGTGGGCGGCGATGGCCTTCGCCGAGTTGGGCGACGGCGCGCGCGCCTGGGAACTGGCGCGGATGATCAATCCGATTCATCACAGCAGCGACGCGGAGTCGGCCGCGCGTTACAAGGTCGAGCCCTACGTGCTGGCCGCGGATGTCTACGGCGTGGCGCCGCACGTGGGCCGCGGCGGTTGGACCTGGTACACCGGTTCGGCCGGCTGGATGTACCGGCTGCTCACCGAATCCTTGCTGGGCCTGCATCGCGAAGGCGACCGAATGCGCATCGCGCCGTGCATTCCGGCCGATTGGCCGGAGTACCGGCTGCACTACCGTTTTGGCGACACGCGCTATCGGATCCGCGTGCGGCAGGCGCAGTCCGAAGCCGGGCAGGGTGGTCGCTTGACTCTGGACGAGGTGGCCCAGGACGGGCTCAGCTTCGCGCTGATCGACGACGGCGACGTGCATCGGGTCGAGGTGGAGTGGCCGGGGGCGCTGCGATGACATGCCGCCTGCAACTGGATATCGAACTCGCACGCCTGGAGCAGATGCTGCCGCACTGGCGCTCGAGCCTGCGCGATGAGGCGCAGTTCTGGCCGCAGTTCAAGGCCTTGCTCGAACCGATCGTCGAGGGCCTGAATCCGGAGGATCGCCGTTACGCGGAAGAACGCATCGCGCGCATGCTGACCTTGAACCACTGCGATCCGGGGCGGCGGCATCTTCCAGACGAATGAGCGGCCGGCGTTGTTCGACGGCTGTGCTTTATCCCGGATAGCCGCAGCCGCAATAGCACTTGTCGATAGTCGAGACCAGGTACCGGGCCGCGGCCGCGAGCGCCGCGCCGCTCAAGGCCAGGCCGACGATCGTCAACGGCCGGCGATAGATCGAGACGACCGCGCAGATCGCCGCGGGCAGGCAGAACAGCAGCACGCCGGCGATCAGCAGCAATAGCGCGGCGAAGCAATCGCTGCGGTTCGCCAGGTAATAGAAGGTCAAGGCCGCGCACCAGAAACCCAGCGCGAGTACGAACGGGATGATCCACGACTGGGGCACCGGCTTCGACGCGGCCAGGGCGGGCGGTTGTTGCTGAGTCATTCGGTCACTCCATTGTCCGCTGTCGCGATCATCGCGCTTGGCGGGAATCGCACGAAGCCATCCGTGCCAGCCACGCCAGGCGCGCGCTCAATTCGGCCGCTGCGCCCGGCAGTAATCGCGCAGATCGTCCGGCAACAGTCCCGGAGCGAACAGGAAGCCCTGGCCGATGGCCACGCCCAACTCGCGCAGGAACGCGCGCTGGCGTTCGGTTTCCACACCTTCGGCGACCAGCCCCAGGCCCAGGCTGCGGGCGATGCCGGTCACCGCCTGACACACCGCGACGTCGGACTGATTGTCCGGCACGCCCTGTACGAACAACTGGCTGAGCTTGAGGCCGTGGATCGGCAGGCGGCGCAGGTAATTGAGCGCGCTGTAGCCTTCGCCGAAATCGTCGATCGACAAACTCACGCCCAGCTCGCGCAGGCGCGCGAAGGTGCGCACGGTGTCGGGGGCGTCCTCGATCAGTACCCGCTCGGTGAATTCCAGTTCCAGCGCGGTGCCGGTGAGGTCGTATTCGGCCAGTGCGGCGGCGACGTTGCTGGCCAGATCGTCGCCGAGGAACTGGCGGTAGGAAACGTTGACCGCGACGCGTTCGATCTTCAGGCCGTCGTTGCGCCATTGCCGCAACTGGCGGCAGGCTTCGTGCAGCACCCAGCCGCCGATGCCGACGATGTCGCCGGTGGTTTCGGCATGATCGATGAAACGATCCGGGCGCATCTCGCCGAGCGAGCGGTTGCGCCAGCGGATCAGCGCCTCGACCGCGATCACGCGGCCGTCGTTGAGATCCACCTGCGGTTGATAGACCAGATGGAATTCGTCGTTGTGCACGGCGCGGCGCAGATGGGTTTCCAACTGCAGGCGGTGCAGTTGCTGTTCGGCCAGTTCCGGCGTGAACGCCTGCCAGCTGTTGCGGCCGCGGCGCTTGCTGTCGTACATGGCCACGTCGGCGCTCTGGATCAGCTGCTGGGCGGTGCGGCCGTCGAGCGGCGCCTGGCTGATGCCGATGCTGGCGGTGATGCTGAATTCTTCCCCGTCCACGCGGAAGCTGTCGCCGAAGATGTCCAGGATCGCGTCGGCCAGGCGTTCGCCGCGGGTCGGATCGCTGTCGAGCGAACACACCACCAGGAATTCGTCGCCGCCGAAGCGCGCGATCTGGGCCTGATCGCCGACCGCGTGGCGGATGCGGCGCGCGGCCGAAGCCAGCAGGCGGTCGCCGGCGGCATGGCCGAGCACGTCGTTGACCACCTTGAAGCGGTCCAGGTCGATGTACAGCACCGCCAGCGGCGAATGCGGAAACGTGTCCAGGCGGCGTTCGAGTTCGGCCTGCACCGCATCGCGGTTGAGCAGGCCGGTCAAGGGGTCGCTGCGCGCCTGGACGCGCAGTTGTTCTTCTTCGTGCTTGCGCTCGGTGATGTCCTGGAAGGTTCCGGTCAGCACCTGCCGCACCACGTCGCCGAGGCCGGCGTCGGCGATCGCGCGCACCCAGAAGCTGCTGCCGTCGGGGCGCAGGCCCTGCAGTTCCAGGTCGATGCCGCGGCCGCCGGCGAGGGTGCGTTCGAGCGCGTTGCGCAGGCGGTGGCGATCGAGCGGCTGCAGGCATTCGAGCAGTTCTTCGATCCGCGTCGGCGTGCTGTCGCGGCCGAGGATGCGTTCGGCTTCCAGGGTCAGATACAGGCGATCGCGGCCGGCGTCCCATTCCCAGCCGCCGATGTGGGCCAGGGCCTGGGCGCGGTCGAACAGGGCGCTGTCGCGCTTGAGCTCGGTGACGTTGGAGAACAGCGCGAACACCTGATGCGGGCGGTCGCCGCCGGGCGGGAACTGCGGGACCGCGGTCACCGACAGCCAGATCAGTTCGCGGCGGTCGCGGTGATACAGGCCGAACACGGTGCTTTCGACGATGCGCCCGGTGGTCAGGGCGAGCTGCGAGGGGTATTGCTCGGGCTTGAGTTCGTGGCCGCGCTCATCGACCAGCATCCAGTGGCCGCTGCGCAATTCGTCGGCGATGCTCTGGCCGCTGTGCAGCGACAGCAGGCGCATCGCCGCGCTGTTGGCGTAGATGATGCGCAGGGCCTTGTCCTGCACGATCACGCCGCGGTCGATGGTCTCGACCAGCTCGCGGAAACGCAGCTCGGTCTCGGCGCGGTTGCTCAGGTCGCGGGCGACCGCGATGATGCGCCGCTTGCCTTCGAATTCGAAACTGGCCGAATGCACCTCGACCGGGAAACGGGCGCCGTCGCCGCGCTTGTTGGTGACCTCGATGATGTAGCTCTCGCCGCGGTTCAAGCTTTCCCAGACCGGCGCCATATGATCGCGCGGCAGTTCCGGATTGAGCACGTGGATCGGCTGGCCGATGATGTCTTCGCGCAGACGGCGGTGCGCGCCCATGCCGTGGCGGTTGATCTCGACCACGGTGCCGTCTTCTTCCATCACGGTGACCAGATCGGGAATCGCGTCGAACGCGGCGCGGTGCAGCGAGGCCGGTTCGCGCTGCAGCGCGGCCAGCGCGTCGTCCAAGGTCGCGCGCAGCGTCGCGGGCAGGGACGGGTCTTGCAGCGCGCGTCGCAGCGCCGCGATGGTGTCCGCCGTCGCCGCCGCCTGTGCGGCGGGCGAGGTGGGAGGACCGCCGGCGGGCGCGTCGGAATTCACGCCGCCGCCAGCGCCTTGCCGACCTTGCTGCCGGTCTCGCGGCCCAGCAGGCCGGCCAGCCAGCGGCCGGTGTCGGCCAGTGCGTCGAGATTCACGCCGGTCTCGATGCCCAGACCGTGCAGCATGTAGACCACGTCTTCGCTGGCGACATTGCCGCTGGCGCCCTTGGCATAGGGACAGCCGCCGGTGCCGGACACGGCCGAATCGACCACCGCCACGCCTTCTTCCAGGCAGGCGAGGATGTTCGACAAGGCCTGGCCGTAGGTGTCGTGGAAATGCACCGCCAGCGCCTGCAGCGGCACTTCCGCGGCCACCGCCTTGAACATCGCCCGCGCCTTGCCCGGCGTGCCGACGCCGATGGTGTCGCCCAGGGAGATTTCGTAGCAGCCCATCGAGTGCAGGGCCTTGGCCACGCGCACCACGTCGCTGACCGGCACTTCGCCCTGATAGGGGCAGCCGAGCACGGTGGACACATAGCCGCGCACCGCCACGCCGTCGGCCTTGGCCCGCGCCATCACCGGCGCGAAGCGCTGCAACGATTCGTCGATGCTGGCGTTGATGTTCTTGAGGTTGAACGCTTCCGATGCGGCGGTGAACACCGCGATCTCCTCCACCCCGACCGCGCGCGCGCGCTCGTAGCCTTGTTCGTTGGGCACCAGCACCGGGTAGTGCACGCCGGCGCGGCGGTGGATGCCGGTGAACACTTCGGCCGCGTCGGCGAGCTGCGGCACCCACTTGGGGCTGACGAAACTGGTCGCTTCGATGCTGCGCAGGCCGGTGGCCGACAGGCGATCGATCAGAGCGATCTTGTCGGCGGTGGCGATCTGCGATTTCTCGTTCTGCAGTCCGTCGCGCGGACCGACTTCGACGATGCGTACGGAAACGGGTTGGGTCATGGGGAATCCTTTGAGGCCGGGGCGAGGACGCGTTCGAGCACCATCGCCTTGTTCGCTTCGGTGTTGTACAGCAGGGCGCCGTGTTGCGAGAGGGTATCGCGGATGGCCTGGGCCGAGCCCTGCACCAGGGGGAATTTCTCGTCGAGTTTGCGCCCGTTGAGTTCGCCGGTGGCGATCGCGGCCAGCACGCGTTGCGAATCGGGCAGCCAGGCGCTGGCCCGGCCGTTTTCGATACGGTACAGGATCACGAATACCGAGCCGGCCGGCGCGGCCTTGACCAGCGATTCGCCCTGCGCACCGATCGCGCGCTGGGCGTCGGCCGGCGAGAGCACGATGTAGCGGTCGCGGCCCAGGCTGAAGCCGGTCAGGTCCAGCGCCGTGGGCTGCTCGTGCAGGCCCGGCCAGTCCTCGGTGTGGCAGCGCGCGTCGATACGCAGGGTCTTGGCGACGCCCTGGGCCTTGAGGTTCCAGGTGCCGGGCAGGTCGGGGTCGCAGGTTGCGGATTCGACCGGCGAGTGCTCGAAGGCGACACAGCCGCCCAGGCCGGCGAGGATCGCCGCGGCGGCGACTGCGTTCGTCCACCCGCGGCGGCGCTCGGTCCGCTCGGGCCCGGCGGGGCGATCGGCGGCGCGGAAGCACGGATCGGGCGGAGTCATGGCGGCCTCTCAGTGCGCGGCGGGGGGTATACGCTTGAAACGATAAAGGGTACTGCGATCGGGCGCCGCGAACAGCTGCGGATGCTCACGCAGCTGCCTGGCGATCTGGCGGCCCTCGCCGGTCAGGAAGCCGGGCGCGTCCGGGCCGGAGAGGCCGCTGCGGGCGTTGCGCGCGGCGACCACTTGCCTGAGCTGATCGGGATTGCCCAGGTCGAGGGTCACGAACCCGGGTTCGGTCTGATAGCGCATCAGGCTGACGGTGTGCGGATACTTCGCCATGAGCGCGTCGCCGGCCACTTCCTGCGCGCCCTTCTTGCCGGTCAGCAGCACCGCCACGTCGGCCAGGGGCAGCGCCAGATAGCGATGGCCGTTGGCTTTGTATACGCCGAGTTGGACCTCGCGCGGCTCGTACTTGGCCGGCAGGTGAGCGCGGCATTGCGCATCGATGCGCAGGCGGCGTTCGTCGTCGTCGGTGAAGTCGTCGTCCGCGGCGGCCTGGCCGGATGGGCCGAGGATGGCCTCGCCCTCGATCAGGCCCCAGTCGCCGACCAGGGCGCGGTCGCAAGGCAGGGGCGCCGACGGCGGGTTTTCGGCGATCAGGCAACCGGCCAGCGAGATGGACAGGGCGATGGCCGCTATCAATGCGCGCCAGACGATGGAATGGGAGCGAGCAGTCATTGCGGGAATCTCTGCGAATGGATGGCGACGGGCGATGCGCATTCAAGCGGCATCTCGTTCGTCGAAGGGAACGCGGCGTTGCGCGAATCGCTGCGATCCGCGCACGCCGGTCCGGTGAGCCGTGTCAGCGGTTCGAGCGGGGCGAGGGTTTTGTCGCGGCTTTGCCGTCGCGGCGCAGGACGATGCCCGGCTTGGCGAAGAACAGATCCTTGCGCGAAGCCAGCAGCGCATCGATCTGCGCGCTGCTGCCTTTCACCGACGCGTCGATCTGCGGCTCGTCGTACTTCGACTTGGTTTCGCGCAGCGCGGCGTCGAGTTGCTTGACCGAGGTGATGTCGGGGTGTTCGGTGTGGCTGTGGGTGTTCTTGACGGTGCCGGGGACCGTGCCCGCGGCGATCAGCCTTGCCATTCGCAGCGTATCGACGCTGTGGATCGCGATCCGATCCGGGGTGACGACATAGCGCAGGAGCATGTAACGACCCCGATGCGAATCGCTGTCGTCATCGGAGTCTTCCCTATGCAAGCCCTGGCAGGTGGCGGGTTGAGTCGCCAGCGTGGCGTCGGTCGCGACGATGTACCCGCCGGTGGCATCGGGCAGATACGTAAAGCGGTAGCCGATCAGGTCGGAAGGGCACTCGCCGGTGTTGCGGTCGATCAATCCGCAATCCTTCGGCAGGATGCTGATCCGGTCGGTGTCGTCGAGTTGACGGCTGCGCCATTGCCCGACCAGACGCGGATCGCAGGCGACCTGGGTGCCGCTCGGCGGCGATTCGAAGGTGGTGACGCTGCACCCGCTCAGCAGGGCCAGCGCGAGGCCGGCCGCAAACAGCTTTCGTACCCGCGACGACAGCATGGGTAAACGCATGGGATTTCCCTCCATAGAACACACAGACCAGGGGCCGCCATGGTTCGGCGGCCGAGGAATCCGGCGCTCCCAGCCGGGATTGAAGCATTTGCGGCGCCATTATTCGGCGCGGTTGGGGGCTGCGGTCAAGTGGCTAGGGGAGCGCCGGTCTTTCAGGGGCGTTATTCCCGCGTTTCCCTCAAGGCTGCCGCTCCCGCGAAAGCGGGAATCCAGAGACTTCAGCGCCATCTCCCAAGAACGTCATTCCCGCGAAAGCGGGAATCCAGCGACTTCAAACGTTCTCGCACGAAAGGCCCTGGATGTTCGGCTCCGCCGAAGTAAAGCAGAGCCCGCGTTCGCGGGAATGACGGTAGGAAAAGGCGTGCGGACTTGGTAGGTGCGCAGAGCCTTCGTCGTCATCCCCATGCCGTAATTTTCGCGATGGAGGGAGTCCACAGTCTTCAGCGTCATCTCTCAAGAACGTCATTCCCGCGTTCGCGGAAATGACGGAAGGAAAGGACGTGTGTGCTTGGTAGGTACGCAGAGCCTTCGTCGTCGTCCCCATGCCGTCATTCTCGCGACGTTGGAAGTGCAGAGACTTCAGTGCCATCTATCAAGAACGTCATTCCCGCGAAGGCGGGAATCCAGAGACTTCAGCGCCATTCCACCAGGTCGTCATTCCCGCGAAAGCGGGAATCTAGCGACTTCAAAGGTTCTCGCACGAAAGGCACTGGATGTTCGGCTCCGCCGAAGTAAAGCAGAGCCCGCGTTCGCGGGAATGACGAGTTGGAGGGCCCGCACGCAAACCGCCATAGCGATCTGCGTGCGGGCAGACAAAATCAAACCGTCTCCAACGTCACCAACACCGCATCGGCCTCGACGAAATCCCCTGCCACCGCGCGCACTTCTGCGATCGTCCCCGCGCGCGGCGCCTTCAGGCTCAGCTCCATCTTCATCGCCTCGATCACCATCACTTCCTGGCCGGCTTCGACGCTGTCGCCGGGCGCGGCCTTGACCACGACCACGCGGCCGGGCATCGGCGCGTTGACGTTGTTGCCCGAGCCGGCGGCGGCGCTGGACTGGTGGTAGTACATCGGCACCGCTTCCAGGCGCAGGCGGCGCTCGCCGTCGTGCATGACCACGCGATGGCCGTCGCCGAGCGTGCTCAGGCGGCGCGCGCGGCCGTCTATGCGCAGGCTCAGTTCGCTGCCGTCCATGCGCGCGCCCTGCACGTTGTAGGCAGCCGCGTCGTTAGCCGGAATTTCGATGCGGTAGTCGCCGCCGCTGCCGTGCGCCTGCAGTTCCAGACGCTGCTCGCGACGCAGGAAGGCGAGGCTGCGGCGGCCGCCGTGGCCCAGGCGCCAGCCGTCGGCGATCGCCCACGGCGAGCTGGGATCGTTCGACGCGGCCGCGGCTTCGCGCGTGCGTTGTTCCTGGCTCAGCAGCTCGGCCACGGTCGCGCCGATCAGCAGGTCGCGGTCGCCGGCTTCGTCCGGATTCGCCGCCGGCATGAACTCATCCAGATGACGATCCAGGTAGCCGGTGTCGATGGTGCCGCCGACCACCGCCGGATGGCGGGCCAGGCGTTCGAGGAATTCGATGTTGGACTTGGGCCCGACGATCTCGCACGCGGCCAGCGCGCCGCGCAGCCGCGCCAGTGCGCGCGGACGGTCGCTGTCGAACACGATCATCTTCGCGATCATCGGGTCGTAGAAGATCGTCACCGTATCGCCTTCGATCACGCCCGAATCCAGCCGCACATGCGCATCGGCCCGCGGCAGGCGCAAGCGTTCCAGCTTGCCCGAGCCCGGCAGGAAGCCGGCTTCCGGATCCTCCGCGTACAAGCGCACTTCGATGGCGTGGCCGCGCTGCACGATCGCATCCTGGCCGAGCGGCAGCGGTTCATTGGCGGCGACGCGCAACTGCCACTCGACCAAGTCCAATCCCGTCACCAGCTCGGTCACCGGATGCTCGACCTGCAGGCGCGTGTTGATCTCCATGAAATAGAACCCGCCGTCCTGGCCGACGATGAACTCCACAGTGCCGGCGTTGACGTAATCGATCGCTTGTCCGGCCTGCACCGCCGCCGCGCCCATCTGCGCGCGCAACTGCGGCGTCAGGAACACCGACGGCGATTCTTCCAGCACCTTCTGATAACGGCGCTGCGCCGAGCATTCGCGCTCGTTGAGGTGGATCACCTGGCCGGCGGAGTCGCCGAAGATCTGGATTTCGATATGGCGCGGGCGCTCGACATAACGCTCCAGCAGCACGCGGTCGCGGCCGAAAGCGTTGCGCGCTTCGCGCTGGCAGCTTTCCAGGTTGGCGAGGAACTCGCCGCTGTCGCGCACGATGCGCATGCCCTTGCCGCCGCCGCCGTGCGCGGCCTTGATCATCAGCGGATAGCCGATGGCGTCGGCCTGGCGATGCAGATGCGCGGCGTCCTGATCCTCGCCGGTATAGCCCGGCACCACCGGCACGCCGGCGGCCTGCATCAGTTCCTTGGCGCCGGCCTTGCTGCCCATCTTGCGCATCGACGCGGCTTTCGGACCGATGAAGGCGATGCCGGCGGCTTCCACCGCGTCGGCGAAATCCGCGTTCTCGCTGAGGAAGCCGTAACCCGGATGGATCGCCTGCGCGCCGCAGCGGCGCGCCACTTCGATGATCGCGTCGCCGCGCAGATAACTGTCGGCCGGACGCGGGCCGCCGATCGGATAGGCTTCATCGGCCTGGCGCACGTGCTGGGCGTCGGCATCGGCGTCGGAATACACCGCGACGGTGCGGATGCCGAGCTTGCGGCAGGTGCGGATGACGCGACAGGCGATTTCGCCGCGGTTGGCGATCAGGATCTTTTCGAACATGGCGTGCATCGCAAGTCGGGGCGCGTGTGCGCATGGAAAGAAAGACGGTCGGAACCGGTGACTACGCCGGCCGGCCGACGCGATGCGGGGATTTTCGCCGATTGGCGGGCGCCGTGTCGCCTGATCGGCCGGGCGAAAACGCGACGTAGCGCGACGTTGCACGCGTTTGCGTGATCTGGTGGTGCCGGCGCTCGCCCATACGCCGAGGTGTTGACGAGCATCGTCCGGTTGCCGCGGTGGCTCACTGCGCGGGTATGCGGCAGACCGCTTCGATGTTGTTGCCGTCGGGATCGAACACGAACGCGCCGTAGTAATCGGGCGAGTAGTGCGGGCGGATGCCCGGCGCGCCGTTGTCGCGTCCGCCTGCGGCCAGCGCGGCGGCGTGGAAGGCATCGACCTGCTCGCGCGATTTCGCTTTCAGCGCCACGTGCAGGCCGGTGGAGGTGCGCTCGCCGGTGCCGATCCAGAAGGCGGGCTCGTGCTGCGGGCCGAAGGCGTGGCCTTCGTAGCCGCCGGTCTGTTCCTTGCTGAGCGACATCACCAGGCCGTAGCCCAGCGGCGCCAGCGCGCGCAGGTAGAAGTCGTGGCTGCGGCGCAGGTCGGAAACGGCGAAACCCAGGTGATCGAGCATGGCGGACTCCAGGGCGGAAGCGGGGTGGGCGGTGAGGTTGGGTTCGGGATACGGATCGCCGAGGCCGGACGCACGGCTGTTGCCGGGACGACGGGCCTGGGTTTATGCGGGGCGGTTGAGGCCGGCAGGTTGTGGGTTCTGCCGGTGTGAGGGGCTTGGGATTACGCGGTTACTGCCGGGGCCGGTCGATTACAGCTTCGGGCGGAGCGACGGGCCTGGTTTACGCGATCCAGTTTGGCTTTCGCTTATCCAGAAACGCCGACAACCCTTCCTGACCTTCGGCCGATACTCGCAGCCCGGCGATCAAGGCCGCGTTGTCGGCGTCCAGGCGGGCGCCGTCGCGTTCGCCGGCGACCCGGCGCACCAGCGCCTTGGCCTGCGCGGCCGCGTGCGGGCCGGCCTTGAGCAGCAGCGCGATCTGCTGGTCGATCGCCGCGTCGAGCTGATCGGCCGCGACCACCTCGTGCAGCAGGCCGATGCGCAGCGCGGTGGCGGCGTCGAAGATCTCCGCGCTGGCGAACCAGCGCCGCGACTGGCGCGCGCCGATGGCTTCGATCACATACGGCGAGATCACCGCCGGCAGCAGGCCGAGCTTGCTTTCGGTCAGGCCGAACTTGGCCTGCGGCGCGGCGATGGCGATGTCGCAGCAGGCGACCAGACCGACGCCGCCGCCGAAGGCCGCGCCCTGGACCCGGGCCAGGGTCGGCTTGGGCAGTTCGTTGAGGGTGCGCATCAGCCGGGCCAGGGCCAGCGCGTCCTCGCGGTTCTCCGCTTCGCCGGCCGCGGCCATGCCGCGCATCCAGTTGAGGTCGGCGCCGGCCGAGAACGAAGCGCCTTCGCCCTCGATCACCACCACCCGCACGCCGTCGTCGGCGCCGACCGACTCCAGCGCGCCGGTCAGGGCCGCGATCAGGATGGCGTCGAACGCATTGTGCAACTCGGGACGGTTCAGGCGCAGGCGGGCGACAGGGCCCTCGCGCAGGCTCAGCAGCGGGTGGCTCATCGGCATGGGAGAGTTTGTGGGAGTTGGCGAATGATACCGTTCAGCTTGCCGCATCCGCCTCTGTACGGCGGTCGGTGCTAGAATGAGAACAATTCCCATTTGGGACGCCACCCTCCGTGGAAGCCACCTCTTGAAGCTGTCCGAACTGCCGCATCGAACCGCGGCCACGGTCGAATCCGTCGATGACCACACGCCCAACGACACCATTGCCAGACGCCTGCGCGAATTGGGTTTCGTCAGCGGCGAGCGGGTCGAAGTGATGGCCGCCGGACCGGTCGCCGCCGAGCCGCTGCTGGTGCAGATCGGCTACACCCGTTTCGCCCTGCGCCGCAGCGAGGCCGCGCGGGTGCGGGTCAGTGTGTTGGAGAACCCGGCATGAGCGCCGCCGCACCCGCCGCATCCGCCGTTGCCGCATCGCACGAGGACACCGCGCAGGCCATGCGCGTGGCCCTGGTCGGCAATCCGAACTGCGGCAAGACCGCCTTGTTCAATCTGCTGACCGGCAGCCGGCAGAAGGTCGCCAACTACGCCGGCGTCACTGTCGAGCGCAAGGAAGGCCGCCTGCACGCGCCTTCGGGCCGCCACTACGCGGTGCTCGACTTGCCCGGCGCCTATAGCCTCAGCGCCGCCAGCCTGGACGAAGCGGTGACGCGCGACGTGCTGCGCGGCTTCTATCCCGGCGAACGCGCGCCCGACGTGCTGCTGTGCGTGGTCGATGCGACCAATCTGCGCCTGCACCTGCGCTTCGCCCTGGAACTGCGCGAACTCGGCCGGCCGATGGTGATCGCGGTCAACATGATGGATGCGGCCAAGCGCCGCGGCATCGACATCGATCTGGTCGCGCTGGAGCGCGAACTGGGCGTGCCGGTGGTGCCGACCGTCGCGGTCAAGCGCCACGGCGCGCGCGATCTGGTGGCGATGCTCGACCGCATCGCGACCGCGCCGCGCGAACCGCACGAGCCGCGCGCGCATCTGCCCGAAGGCGCCGATCTGCACGCCGAAACCCGGCGCCTGCTGGAACTGACGGTGAGCATGCCGAGCCGCACCGCCAAGATCGACGACGCGCTCGATCGCTGGCTGCTGCATCCGGTGCTCGGCCTGATGTCGCTGGCGCTGGTGATGTTCCTGATCTTCCAGGCGGTGTACGCCTGGGCGACGCCGTTGATGGACGCGATCGAGGCCGGCACCGCCTGGGTCGGCGGCGGCGTCAACACGCTGATGTCGATGGACGGCCCGCTGCGCGGATGGGTCTCGCAGGAAACGTTGCGCAGCCTGTCGGAAGGGCCGGTGCGCAGCCTGCTGGTGGACGGCATCATCGCCGGCCTGGGCGGGGTGATCGTGTTCCTGCCGCAGATCCTGATCCTGTTCGCCTTCATCCTGGCGCTGGAAGAATCCGGTTACCTGCCGCGCGCGGCGTTCCTGCTCGACCGGATGATGGCCGGCGCCGGCTTGTCGGGCCGCTCGTTCATTCCGCTGCTGTCGAGTTTCGCCTGCGCGATTCCCGGGATCATGGCCACGCGCTCGATCCAGGACCCGCGCGACCGCCTCGCCACCATCATCGTCGCGCCGCTGATGACCTGCTCGGCGCGCCTGCCGGTGTATGCGCTGCTGATCGGCGCGTTCATTCCGCAGCAGAAAGTCTGGGGCGTGTTGAACCTGCAGGGGCTGGTGCTGTTCGGCCTGTACATGGCCGGCATCCTCAGCGCGCTGGTGGTGTCGTGGGTGATGAAGAAATGGCGCCGCGACAAGAGCGAGCACGCCTTGCTGCTGGAGCTGCCGTCGTACCGCATTCCGCATCCGCGCGATCTGCTGATCGGTTTGTGGGAACGCGCATGGATCTTCCTGCGCCGGGTCGGCGGCATCATTCTGTCGCTGACGGTGCTGCTGTGGTTCCTGCTGTCGTTCCCCGGCGCGCCGGAGGGCGCGACGATGCCGGCGATCGACTACAGCTTCGCCGGACGCATCGG
Source organism: Lysobacter gummosus (assembly GCF_001442805.1). Classification (NCBI taxonomy): domain Bacteria; kingdom Pseudomonadati; phylum Pseudomonadota; class Gammaproteobacteria; order Lysobacterales; family Lysobacteraceae; genus Lysobacter; species Lysobacter gummosus. The sequence goes on from NZ_CP011131.1 coordinate 2,221,463, forward strand.
CCACGCCTTGACCGCGGTGTTCGCGCCGATCGGCTTCAACTGGCAGATCTGCATCGCCCTGATTCCGGGCCTGGCCGCGCGCGAAGTGGCGGTGTCCTCGCTGGCGACGGTGTACGCCCTGTCGGCCGCCGACGACGATGCCGCCGCGCAGGCGCTCACGCCGATCATCACCGACAGCTGGTCGCTGGCGACCGCCTTGTCGCTGCTGGTGTGGTTCATCTATGCGCCGCAGTGCATCTCCACTCTGGCGACGATCAAGCGCGAAACCGGCTCGTGGAAACAGGTGGCGATCAGCGCCGGTTATCTGTTCGCATTGGCCTATCTGGCCTCGCTGCTGACCTATCAGGTCGCGGTCGCGCTGGGAGCGGGGTGAGCGATGAATGCCGGACTGTTCGCGCAATACGTGGTGGTGGCGATCGCGGTGCTGATCAGCGCCGTGGTCGTCGCGCGCAAGCAGTTCCCCGGCGGCGTGCGCCGCCTGCGCATCGCCTGCGCCTTGCCGCTGGTGCGCGACGGACGTCCGCAGTGGATACGCAACCTCGGCAAGCGCATCGCGCCGGCGCCGAGCGCGTCGGGGCCTAACTGCGCGGGTTGCGACAACTGCGGGCCTTCGGACTGAGGCGGCGATAACGCGCGTGCCGCGTCGAACCGGCGCGGCGTGGATTCACATTGGATCGAACCGCCGCGCGGCTCAGCCGGTGCGATCGCGCATGTAGTTCAGCGCCTCGCGCAGATAACCGCCGGCCTCCTGCAGATGCGCGGGCGGGCAGCCCTCGACGAAGCGGCTGTCGCCGTCGCGCAGTTGCAGATAAGCGCTGATGTCGCCCCCGTCCCAGAGGAAATCGAAGATCACGATGAAATCGTCCGCGCCCGGGTCGTTGTAGGCGCTGGCGCCGCGCAACGGCGTCAGCAGCCGCAGCATCTCGTGGAAATTCTCCGAGGCCTGCAGCATGGCGATGCGCAAGGTGCGCTTGATTTCGTCGTATTCCACCGGCGGCATGCCGGTCCAGTCGTCCTCGCGCCAGGCCTTGATGACCTCGGCCACGCGGGCCGCGTCCAGGTCGCCCAGGATCGCCGCGGGCACGCGGTTGTCGCCGGCCATGGGGTGGCGGTCGAACCAGGATTGCCAATCGCCGAACGACGCCGGACGCGCCGGCGTGGAGTTCATGAAGGCCTCGTACTGCTCGTGGCTCAGGGTGAAGCGCGCATACAACGAAGCGGGTTCCGACATCGAGGGGGATCCTTTCCTTCTGATACCGGCGCGCCGCCGCTCAGCGGCGCAACCGGCCCTTGTTCGCGGCCTTGTAGCCGACCGCTTCGAACGCTTCGACCGAGAGAGTGAAAGTGCGCTCATCCCCGGGGAACAGCGCGCCCACGCCGACGACCTGACGGGTGATTTCCTCGCCGCGATCGTTCTTGATCGACAAGACCATCGAGTATTCCCAGGCACCATCGCTGGGTGGGTGGCGAATGGTGCCTTCTACGTGCAGCGGCGAAAATCGTTTCGCCGCTTGCGCGTTTGCGTCGGAATCGAATCGCAGATGATGCCGGCAGGCAGGGCAGACGCTCGCGGTTTCGAGAATCGTCGCCTTGCAGTGCGGGCAGATGCGTGTCGCCCCGGGCATGCCCTGGCGAACAGCGCTCATGAGTCGGCGCCGGTCTCCGTCTTGGCGCCGTTCTTCTCGCCCTTGTCGTTCTTGTCGGCGTTGCGGTCGGACTTGCCGGCGTCGTTGCGGGCGACCGACTTGCCGCTGTCTTCCCAACCGAACTCGACCTGGCCGCGAACGCGCGCGCCGGCGGCGACGGTGACCACGCCGGCCTTGACGTCGCCGATCATCACGCCGCTTTCCAGCAGTTCCACCCGCTGCGCGGCTTCGATGTTGCCTTCCAGCTCGCCGGCGATGACGACCTTGCGCGCGCGCACGCCACCGTTGAGCTTGGCGCCGAGTTCGACGGTGAGATCGCCGTCTACCTGCACGTCGCCCTTGAAGCGGCCGGCGATGCGGATGTGGCCGGCACCGTGGATCTTGCCTTCGATCGACAGGTCCGAGGCGATCAGCGATTCCTTGACGACCGGCTGCTCGGCCTGGCGCGGCGCGGGGGCCGGGGTCGGAGCGGGCGCGGCGATCGGAGCCGGAGCCGGAGCCGGCGTGGACGGCTGGCCGAAGGAGTATTCGCTTGCCGGATCGGGTTCACGCTTGAGCGCGGTTTCCGGCGGCAGCGGCGGAACCGGATTGTCGCGCTTGGGCGGGGCGGGCTGGTTGAAGATTGCCATGACGCGGTGTTCCTCAGGTCGGGGGATCAGGTGATGACACGCGTGAACTTCGGAGCCTAACACGCTGATACGAAGCGCCCACTGTGATGCATCTCACCAATCCGAGTTACGGGAAAAGGCGACTCCAGTTCAGTTTTCGCAGGCAGCGGCGCGATTGAGAAACAGCCTGATCCGGCGCGCATTCATGCAAGCGCGCCGCTTCCTTGATGGCAAAAATAATTCAGAAGTCTTTCAGGACGATGAATGGGGTGGGCGGGGCGGGGACAGCAGAGCCGGGCGTTGGGCTCAGACAATCACGGGGGCGAAGAGCAGAGCCAATGCGGCTAGCCCGGTCAGGCCGGCCAGAGCCCACAACCAGCCTTCGCGTTTACGGGTTTGAGCGACACTGATCTTATGCGCGCGAGCGTAGACCACATCGTGCGCGATCTGCAGCGCGCCAGCCGCGACCGCGATATACGGCAGCGACAGGTCCATTGGCTGTCCAAGCAACGGCACGAGCGCGCATAAGGCGGTGATGCTGGCGACATAGAAAGCGACCGCCGGCACCGAGTGAATTCGGCCGCGCACCATGATCAACGCGACCGTGGCCAGACCGGCGAAGAACGCGCCTTCGATGGGCGCGAAATAACCCACCAACAAGCAGGTCAGCAGAGTGGGGATGGCGACAATGACAGCCGTGTCCCAACCCCAGCGCCGCTCGATAAGGTCTTTGAAGTGCAACAACCCAGCCCATAGTGCGACTGAGGTGAGCCATACGATGAACAACGCCGCGATGTTGCGCGCGGCGTGAGCGAACGGGACCGGATCCAGGCCCATCAGTAGCGAAGCGAGTCCGACGGTGGCTAGGTAGTACAGCGCGCAGCGCCCCAGTCCGACCAGCACGCGCCGATAATTGAGCCAACGACGATCGGTAGCGCGACGCCAGAAACCGACGCTGGCCGAATCGAGTTGCGACTGCGCCAAGGAGGCGTCAGTTTGTTCGAGCCGTTCAAGCAGTTCGATCAAGTGCGTGGGCATCATCGGTACCGCGGCGACGAGTAAGCGCCGCGGCCAGAAGCGCGGGCCGAGTAGTTCGTGCATCGGCCAGCGCTCGGTCGGCCGCTTATGCGGCGAGCAACGCTGGGCGATGATGCGCTTGAAATGCGCGTAGCGTTCGGAGCGGTGATAGGTGAAATACAGGATCTGGCCCAGATGTTCTTCGCGCGGATCGGTGGTGATCAGCGCGAAGAATTCGGCGATCGCGTCGATCGCATCCTTGGGCGGCGGCGGCTCGCCTTGGGCCAGTGCGCGCGCGACCGGAATGCGCAGCGCGTGCTTGAGTTCCAATGCGTACAGCGGTTCGAGATCGTGCAGCCAGCGCTGCAAATCGATGGGCCGGTCGCTCGTGGCATGGGCGAATAATGCGTGTAGGAAGCTGTCGAGATCGAACTGCTGCGTCGGTTCGTCGAGCTCGGTTCCGTCGGTTCGCGATTCTTGCGCGGTCACGCACCCTTCGGGCTGCGGATGCGAGGCGAACAGGGGCGTCTGTGTGTCAGGCGCAACGGACTCGGCCTGCGAGCGTTCGTGGAGGTCGGTCGCGGATGCGTCGTCATCGCCCGTCGCCGAGGTGTCGGAAGACGCTTCGAACTCTTCGTCGTCCTGCTCGGGACGGTATTGCGCGTACGCCAGGCAATGCTGATAGGCCTCGTGCAGTTCCTGGAATCCTGCCGGGTCCTCATCGGGGCGTGTGCGCTTGATCTCGCGCGCATAGGCCCGCTTGATCTCGCGCTCGTCCGCCGTCGGTTCCAGCCCCAGTCGTTCGAATGCGCTCATAAGGAGGAATTGAAGCCCTTGAATGCGCGCATCACCGTCATGCACACGAACAACAGCACCAGCAGCCACATCCACGGCGGCTCTTCGCTGCTGCGCCGGGGATCGGGTTGGGCGAAGCGCAACTCGCTGAAGTCGGTGCCGGTCGAGCGCGCGCGTTCGCGCAGTTCATCGACGGCAGCGTGCATCCACGGGCGGCCGGGATGCAGGCCATCCAGTTCGAAGAAACGCAGGATCACTTCCAGCGGGTGCATGTACAGCGTCGGCCCGTCGCAGAGAAACTCCAGGACATGCTGGCCCACCGCTTCCTTGCGCTCAAGGTTGTACAGCGCCGGATGCGCGCGCAGCCATGCATCCAACTGCCCGGGCGAGTGCCTGGCCTGGTAGCGGAACAGCTCGCGGGTGAATTGATCGAGGTCGAAGGCGGCTTCGTCTTCGGGCGGCGTCAGGGCGATGTCGATGGCGGATGCCGGCCAGCGCGGCGCCTCATGGGGTTCGCTGCGATGACTGTAGCGCCACAGCGTCGATGGCAGCGCCGCAGGCCACTGGGGATCGATCGCGTCCAGCGGCTGCAGCGCCGGCGCGTCGAATTGCAGCGATATGTCGTCGAACGCGGCAGCGGGCATGTCGGCGTGGCTGAAGTCGGCGGCATCCTCCGGCGCCGCCAGCTCCAGGCAGCGCACATACGCCTCATGCAATTGCTGGAACGCCTGCGGGTCTTCGTCGGGCCGCGCCAGCCGCAGCTCGCGCGCGTAGGCGCGCTTGATCTGCGCCCGGTCCGCGTCCTCGGACAGGCCCAGCCGCGCGAACGGGTTCACGTATAGCCTTGGGCTTCGATCGCGTCGAGGAAGCGCGCGAACTCGCCGCGGTGTTCGGCGATCAGATCGCGGTCCTGCAGATCGAGCGCGCCGCGAAACCGCACCAGCGCGCCCTGCAGATCTTCGCGCGCCCACAGCAGTTCTTCGTACAGGCGCTCGGCGCGCGCGACCAGGACGATGTTCTCCTGCTGCTCGCGCGGATGCACCTTGATCGCCGACAGCGCGGCCAGGCGTTCGCGGATCTGCTCCTGGGTCATGACGCCGGGATTCTTCTCCAGCACCACTTCGCGCTTGAGCCCGCTCGACAGCGCGACCGCTTCGACCTGCAGCAGGCCGTTGATGTCGTAGGTGAAACGCACGTCGATCGGATTTTCGTCGCGGCGCTTGGGCGGCAGATCGATCGAGATCATCCCCAGGCGCACGTTGTTTTCCACGCGCGGGCTTTCGCCCTGATAGATTTCGATCTCGACGGCGCGCTGATGATCCTGGGTGGGGTAGTAGCGCTCGACCCGGCTCACCGGCACCGTGCTGTTGCGGTGGATGATCGGCGAGAACACGCCGCTGGTGTAGCCGTGCTGCGATTCGCGGCTGGTGTTGACGCCCAGGGTGTGCGGGCACACGTCGGTGAGGATGATTTCCTCCAGCGACTGATCGCGCGCCTTCATTCCGGCGGCGACGCAGGCGCCGAAGCCGATGGCTTCGTCCGGGTTGACGTGGCGCAGCGGCAGGCGGCCGAACATGCGCGAGACCAGCCGCGCGCACAGCGGCATGCGCGAGGCGCCGCCGACCAGGACGATTTCGTTGAGCTGGCTCGGGCTGAGCTTGGCGTCGCGCATCGCCCGTTCCAGCGGTGCGCGCAGGCGTTGCACCAGCGGTTCGCACAACTGCGCGAAGCCGGTTTCGTCCAGGCGCCAGGCGCGGTTCTGTCCGGCCAGCGGCAGTTCCAGGGCGATTTCGTCGCCGCGCGCCAGCTCATGCTTGAACAGCTCGATGCGGCGTTCCAAAGTCGCCAGCTCGCCCAGCGACAGTTGGCTGGCGCTGAGCGAGTGTTCGTTCAAGAACGCATTGAGCAAGGCCGCGGAGAAATCCTCGCCGCCGAGAAAGTTGTCGCCGGCGCTGGCGTGCACTTCCATCACGCCTTCGAACAATTCCAGGATCGACACGTCGAAGGTGCCGCCGCCCAGATCGAACACCAGATAACGGCCGCCACCGTCGCGTTGCTGCAGGCCGTAGGCCAGCGCCGCGGCGGTGGGTTCGTTGATCAGCCGCTCGACCTTGATTCCGGCCAGCTCGCCGGCGATGCGCGTGGCCTTGCGCTGGCTGTCGGAGAAATACGCCGGCACGCTGATCACCGCTTCCTGGACTTTTTCGCCCAGATCGGCTTCCGCGTCGGCGATCAGCGATTTGAGGATCAGCGCCGACAATTCCTCGGGCCGGAACCGGTGCGTGCCCAGCGCGGTGATGCGCTCGCTGCCCATCCAGCGCTTGAACGCGGCGACGCTGCGTTGGGGATGCGAGACCAGACGCTCTCGCGCGGCGCGGCCGACGATGACGCGTTCGTCGTCGCCGACGCTGACCACCGACGGCGTCAGCGATTCGCCCAGGGCGTTGCGGATCAGGCGTGGACCGTCGGCGCCGTAGACGCCGATCAGCGAATGGGTGGTGCCGAGGTCGATGCCGACGATCATGGCGTAACGACAATCCGTTGCGGTTGGCCGAAAGCTTACATGCGGAACACGCCGAAGCGGGTTCGTTCCTCGATCGGCGCGTTGAGGCTGGCCGACAGCGCCAGGCCGAGCACCCGGCGGGTGTCGGCCGGGTCGATGATGCCGTCGTCCCACAGCCGCGCACTGGCGTAGTAGGGATTGCCCTGGCTTTCGTACTGGTCGCGGATCGGCGCCTTGAAGGTTTCTTCTTCCTCCGGCGTCCACACCTTGCCGGCGGCCTCGATGCCGTCGCGGCGCACGGTGGCGAGCACGGAGGCGGCCTGTTCGCCGCCCATCACGCTGATGCGCGCGTTCGGCCACATCCACAGGAAACGCGCGCCGTAGGCGCGGCCGCACATGGCGTAGTTGCCGGCGCCGAAGCTGCCGCCGATGACCACGGTGAACTTGGGCACGTGCGAGCAGGCCACCGCGGTGACCATCTTGGCCCCGTCCTTGGCGATGCCGGCGTTCTCGTACTTCTTGCCGACCATGAAGCCGGTGATGTTCTGCAGGAACACCAGCGGAATGCCGCGCTGGTTGCACAGCTCGATGAAGTGCGCGCCCTTGAGCGCGCTCTCGGCGAACAAGATGCCGTTGTTGGCGACGATGCCGACCGGATAACCGTGCACGTGGGCGAAGCCGGTGATCAGGGTCTTGGCGTACCGCGCCTTGAATTCCTGCAGGTCGCTGCCGTCGACGATGCGCGCGATGACTTCGCGGATGTCGAACGGGCGGCGCGTGTCCTTGGGCACGATGCCGTACAGCTCGTTGGCTGCGTACAGCGGCTCGCGCGAGGGCTGCACGGCGACCGGCAGCACCTTGCGGCGATTGAGGTTGCCGACGATCTCTCGCGCGATCTGCAGCGCGTGGCGGTCGTCTTCCGCGAAGTGATCGGCCACGCCGGACACGGTGGTGTGCACTTCGGCGCCGCCGAGCGCTTCGGCATCGACGACTTCGCCGGTCGCGGCCTTCACCAGCGGCGGGCCGCCGAGGAAGATCGTGCCTTGTTCCTTGACGATGATCGACTCGTCGCACATCGCCGGCACGTAGGCGCCGCCGGCGGTGCAACTGCCCATGACCACGGCGATCTGCGGAATGTTTTCCGCGCTCAGCCGGGCCTGGTTGTAAAAGATGCGGCCGAAATGTTCGCGGTCGGGGAAGACTTCGTCCTGCAGCGGCAGGAACGCGCCGCCCGAATCGACCAGGTAGATGCACGGCAGGCGGTTCTCGCGGGCGATTTCCTGCGCGCGCAGATGCTTTTTGACCGTCATCGGGAAGTAGGTGCCGCCCTTGACGGTGGCGTCGTTGGCGACGATCACCACTTCCAGGCCCTGCACGCGGCCGATGCCGGCGACCATGCCGGCGCCCGGCGCGGCGTCGTCGTACATGCCTTCGGCGGCGAGCGGGGCGATTTCCAGGAACGGCGAGCCCGGATCGAGCAGGGCGGCGATGCGGTCGCGCGCCAGCAGCTTGCCGCGCTCGGTGTGCTTGGCCCGGGCCTTGTCGCCGCCGCCGTGCGCCACGCGCGCCAGGCGCGCGTCGAGTTCTTCGACCAGGGCCTGGTGATAGGCGAGGTTGTCGCGGAAATCTTGCGAACGCGGGTCGAGCTGGGAAGTGATCGCGGGCATTGCTGGGACGGCCGGATGCTTGGACGCGGCATCAAAGCATAAAGCGCTGCCGCCGGCCAATGACTTTTGCCCGGGAAATCAGAACGAACGCGGGCGTATGCGCACAAAACCTGCGTTGTTTGGGCGTTGGCGGGATGAGTGAGGCGGATAGCTCGATTCCCTCTCCCGCTTGCGGCAGAGGGCTAGGGTGAGGGCACCGAGCCGCGGCGAAGCTGTCATCGCGCTGAGATCACGGGCGCCCTCACCCCGGCCCTCTGCCGCAAGCGGGAGAGGGAGGAACTCGCGTGAATGAAGCGCGTTCGGACAACCGTCGTTCGAACCGACATTCGCCCAAGAACAAAAAAGCCCGCATCGGCGGGCGGGCATCGGAGCTGCGACACACAAAAAGAAAGGCCCGCAGATGCGGGCCTCTCAGTGAACGATAGCGCAAGCCGATTAGTGCTTGGCTTCTTCCTTCTTGGCTTCGGCGGCAGCGGCGTCGGCCTTGTCGGCAACCTTCTGCGCAGCGTCGGCGGTCGCGTTGGCGGCCTTGGCGGCGGCGTCGGTGGCGCCAGCAGCGGCGGCATCGGCGGCGTTGCCGGCAGCAGCAGCGGCCGAATCGGCAGCGGCGGCGGCGGAGTCGGCGGCGTTGCCGGCGGCGGCGCCAGCAGCGGCGGCGGCGTCGGTGGTCGCGGCAGCAGCGGCGTCGGCGCCAGCGGCGGCAGCGGTGCCAGCGGCGTCAGCGGCCTTGGCGGCGGCGTCGCCAGCCTGCTCGGCGGCGGCCGAAGCTTCGGCAGCGGCGTCCTTGGCTTCTTCCGACTTCTGGGCGCAAGCCGACAGTGCCAGGACGGCGGCGGCGAGCAGGACGTAGAGATGGGTCTTCATGAGCTGTCTCCTGAGGAGTTGTCTGAGAATGAAACGTGTGGTGGATCTGTCAGGCAACGCCAGTGCTCGCAGCGGTCCGGCAAGCCGGCTTCGATCGTTCACTGACCTTACGGAAAAAGCCGCCGGAAATCCGGCGGCTTTCCCGTTCGACGCGAGATTCGCGTCGGAACTAGCAGTATCGCTTGCGCGATATTACTTCTTCGCTTCTTCCTTGGCAGCTTCCGCCGGAGCGGCAGCGTCCTTGGCGGCGTCGGCAGCAGCGCCGGCGACGTCAGCAGCGCCCTTGGCGGCGTCGGCAGCGGCGTCGGCAGCAGCCGGGGTCGCAGCGTTGGCAGCGGCGTCGGCCGAGGTAGCGGCAGCGTCGGCAGCGGTAGCAGCGGCGTCGGCCGAAGCAGCGGCGGCGTCGGCGGTGGCGGCGTCGCCAGCGGCAGCGGCGGTGTCAGCAGCGGCCTGAGCTTCGGTCGAAGCGGCAGCGGCGTCGGCGGAAGCTTGTTCGGCCTGCTTCTGGTTCGAGCAAGCGGCCAGGGCCAGGCCCAGAGCCAGGGCGATCAGCGCCTTGTTGAAATTCATGATTCGGTGTCCTCGTCGATTAGTTAGGCAACGCGCAGTTGCGCGCCGATAACATGATGACAAGCCGGTGACGTGTGTCAAGCGGCATGCCGGTTTTTTTTGTGCAACGCGTTTTTAACTTTTTACACTAATTCGATCGCAATCGCGGTGGCTTCGCCGCCGCCGATGCACAAAGACGCGACGCCGCGCTTGCCGCCGCGAACGCGCAGGGCGTTGATCAGGGTGACCACCAGGCGGGCGCCGCTGGCGCCGATCGGATGGCCCAGCGCGACCGCGCCGCCGTGCACGTTGATCTTCTCGTGCGCGATGCCCAGGTCCTTCATCGGCGCCATGGCGACCACCGAGAACGCCTCGTTGACCTCGAACAGATCGACGTCCTCGACCTTCCAGCCGGCCTTTTCGAGCACGTTTGAAATCGCTTTCACCGGCGCGGTGGTGAACCATTCCGGGGCCTGCGCGTGGCCGGCGTGGGCGACGATGCGCGCCAGCGGCTTGAGCCCGCGCGCGGCGGCTTCCTCGGCCGACATCAGCACCGTGGCGGCGGCGCCGTCGGAGATCTTCGAGGACGCGGCCGCGGTCAGCACGCCGTCCTTGCCGAACGCCGGGCGCAGGCCCGGGATCTTGCTGACGTCGATCTTGCCCGGCTCTTCGTCGGCGTCCACGACCACATCGCCCTTGCGGCCCTTGACCGTCACGGAAACGATTTCGGCCTTGAAGTGGCCGGCGGCCTGCGCGGCCTGTGCGCGCTTGACGCTTTCTTCCGAATACGCGTCGATTGCAGCGCGATCGAAGCCGTATTTGGCGCAGGCGGCGTCGCCGAACACGCCCATCGCCTTGCCGTCGTAGGGGTTGGTCAGGCCGTCCCAGGCCATGTGATCGAGCATCTCGGCGCTGCCGTAGCGGATGCCGGTGCGCGAGTTGTTGAGCAGGTGCGGGGCGTTGGTCATCGACTCCATGCCGCCGGCGACGACGAGCTTGGCCGAGCCGGCCTTGATCAGGTCGTGGCCCAGCATGATCGCCTTCATGCCCGAACCGCAGACCTTGTTGATGGTGGTGCAGCCGGCCGAGGTCGGCAGGTTGGCGCCGAGCGCGGCCTGGCGCGCCGGGGCCTGGCCGAGGCCGGCCGGAAGCACGCAGCCCATGATCACTTCGTCGATCTGATCGGCGGCGACGCCGGCCTGTTCGAGCGCACCGGTGATCGCTGCGCTGCCCAGGGTCGGGGTCGGGACGCCGGTGAATTGGCCGAGGAAGGAACCGATGGCGGTGCGCTTGGCACCGACGATGACGACATCGCTCATGGAGGAACTCCGAAAACTGTGGCGTTGTTATGGGCGGTGGCCGGCGCGGCCGGGACCGGAACCCATCGATTATGCGGCGGCATGCTGCGGTGCCGCAAACATGCGCCGCGGGATGGGACGGCGCGCTGGCCTGGCTAACGAAAATTGAACAAATTGAGGGCGATATCGGGCCGGTAAACCGGCGCGCAACTGAATGCCCGCGCCGGGCTTTTAGTCGAGAAACCGATTACATGCGCGAAGAGCCCGACCGGGCGACGGGATTATCCGGGTCGAAATTCGCCCGATCCGGGGGCGGGGTATCGAATCGCGCCGGATCGGCGTTGCGGGTCGATCGGTGCGGTGGTGTCCGGATAGGCCGATTTTACTTCGGCGATTTCAGCCGGACTCAAGCCGAATTCAGCGCCGAACTTCGGCCCAAAACCGCCGTCGAGCGCGCCGCGCACCTTGTTTCCTCCAGATTTGCGTAATAACTCCACGAATCGATTGTCGGTTCACAAGGCTTGGATTAAAACGAATCCCAAGGTGCGATCGATCCGCTGGGGAGCGGCGACGCATCGTCCCGCAGCGGGGTTAAAACCATGAAACGTTTCGAATCGGCAGTCCGTCGTAATTCGCGGCTGGTCCTGTGCGCACTGAGCGTCGCCATCCTCAGCGCCTGCGGCGGAGGCGGTGGAGGCGGCGACAACGTCAAGCCCACGCCGCCGCCGACCAATAACCCGCCGCCGCCGCCGAGCGCGCCGCCGCCGCCGATCGGCGCGCATCTGGATCTGACCAATACCCGCTCGGCGCAGGCGCAGGGACTCACCGGCGCGGGTATCCGCATCGGCGTGGTCGACAGCGGCGTGCGCCGCGATCATCCCGCGCTCAACGGCCGGGTCGGGCCGATGCTGATCTACACCGATCCGCGCACCAACAACCATCGCGTGGACGATGTCCTCGGCCACGGCACCTTCGTCTCGCAAATCGCCGCCGGCACGCCGGTCGGCGCCTGGCCGGGCGGCATCGCCCAGGGCGCGACCATCGTTTCCGCGCGCATCCTCGCCGACACGCGCCCGGCCGACGACGGCTCGGGCATGGGCAACGAAGTGCGCGACGCCGGCGGCCTGGACATCGTCAGTCGCGATCTCATGAACGCCGGCGTGCGGATCATGAACAACTCCTGGGGCGGCCTGTACTGGACCGGCGACAACGTCACGCAGAGTTTCATCGCCGCGTACAAGCCCTTCATCGACAACGGCGGGCTGGTGGTGTTCGCGACCGGTAACGAATCCAAGCCGCAGCCGTCCGACAACGCCTCCTTGCCGAGCCAGGGCGCGGGCGCGAACGTGCTCGAACGCGGCTGGATCGCGGCGGCGGCGCTGGACACCAACAATCCGACGCAACTGGCGAGCTACTCCAACGCCTGCGGCATCGCGATGAACTACTGCCTGGTCGCGCCCGGCGATGTGCAGGCCACCGGCGTCAACGATGCGGTCGGCAGTCCGAGTTACTGGGTCGTGCGCGGCACTTCGTTCGCCGCGCCGCAGATTTCCGGCGCGGCCGCGCTGGTGTGGCAGGCGTTCCCGTACTTCAACAACGATCTGGTCCGGCAGGCCTTGCTCGGCAACGCCAAGGACCTGGGCGCGCCCGGAGTCGATCCGGTGTTCGGCCAGGGCCTGCTCGATGTCGGCGCGGCCGTGCGCGGTCTGCGTCGCCTGGATTGGGGCGATGTGCGGGTCAACTTCGACGGCGCTTCGACCTGGAGCAATCCGATCAGCGGCGCCGGCGGCCTGATCAAGGAAGGCGCCGGCACGCTGCGCCTGGATGCGAGCAGCGCCAACACCTACACCGGCGCGACCGATGTCGCCGGCGGCACCTTGCGCTTGAACGACAACGGCAGCCTGGCCTCGCCGGTCACCGTGCGCGCGGGCGCGACCTTCGCCGGCGGCAACGGCGCCAAGGTCGCCAATCGCATCGACAACCAGGGCGCGGTGCGCGTGGAAGGCGCGGGTCTGCGCATCGACGGCAACTACGCGCAGTCCGCGGCCGGGCAATTGCAGTTCTTCATCGGCTCCAAGCTGGATGTCGGCGGCAGCGCGAGTCTGGCCGGCGATGCGCGCGTGCTCGGCCAGTTGCCGGGTTATGTGCGTTCCAATCACGAAGTGTTCCTCAACGCCGGCAGCGTGAGCGGCCAGTTCGCCAGCCTGTCCACCGCGCCGGGCGTGTTCCTGACCGCCACTCTGGGCTACAGCACGACCCAGGCCTGGCTCGACATATCCGCCTTGAACATCACCGCCACCGCGCAGGCGCTGGGCATGCAGGCCTCCGAGACCGCCGCCGCCGCGCGCGTGGACGGCGCCTTGCGCGGCCTGGACAACGGCGCGGTGGTCAGCGGCGGCGCGGGCGCGCAGGGCGCGTTCAACGCCGCCGCCGGCGCCTTGCAGCAGTCGGCGACGCCGCAGATCGCGCAGCGCTCGCTGGCGAGCTTGTCCGGCGAACTGCACAGCGCCGATGCCGCGTTCGCGATGATGGCCATCGAAGGCAACCGGCGCGCGCTGGAATCGCGTCTGGATGCGCAGTACCTGGATCGCCACGACGGCGCCTGGTCCGACCGCATCGACACGCAACGCGTCGCCGCGGGCCGTTTCGACCTGGATGCGCGCGGCTGGATCGTCGGCCACGATCAGCGCCTGGGCGCGTTGAGCGTCGGCGCCGCGGTCAGCCAGACCGACGGTTACGCCTACACCCAGTTGCGTCGCGATCGCGAGCGCAACCGCCAGATCGAAGGCCAGTTCTATGCCTCGTGGGATCGCGGCGGCAGCTATGTGATGGGGCGTGCCGCGTTCGGCAACATGGACCGTTACCTGCAGCGCGAAATCCAGTTGGGCGCGGCGCAGTTCGGCACCGGTTCCAATTACGCCGACCGTTACATCAACCTGGGCGTGCAGGCCGGCCATCGCTTCGAACTGCGCAACGGCCTGCTGACGCCGTACCTGGGCGCGCAGAGCCTGCGTCTGAATCGCGACGGTTTCCAGGAGGCCGGCGCCGCCGGCTTCGGCCTGAGCGCGGGCGACTCGAACCTCAGCGCGACGCAATTGCTGGCGGGCGCAAGGCTTGAGCGCGAATGGCGCCTGGGTTCGGCCTTGCTGAGCCTGAGCGGCCGCGCCGAATGGCAGCGCACGGTGGCGCAGTCCGGGCGTTTCATCGATGCGCGCTTCACCGGCCTGGAAGTGTGGTCGCCGATCGTCAGCGATCCGTTCTCGCGCGAAGCCGGCGTGCTGGGGGTTGGGTTGAGCGCGCGGTTCGCGCGGGGCGGGGTGCTCAGCCTGGATCTGGATAACCGGTACGAGTTTGGACGGCAGTATCCGCGGGCGTTGGCTAATTGGTCGTTTTCGTTCTGAGCCTGGTGGGGCGCGTGGGTTTGGTGGCAAAGCGAAAAGCGAATCTCCCCTAACCCCTCTTTTTCAAAGAGGGGAACGCATTCGCGGTGGGTGGGTCGGACGCGGGATTTCAGGTGGTTCGCCGTCCGCCTTCGGCGGCTACGCAACCCCTAACCCTGGCAGACAGGTTCCCCTCTTTGAAAAAGAGGGGCTAGGGGAGTTTCGCTTTCCGCCCAAACAAAAACGCCGCTACGTTTCCGTAGCGGCGCCTCGCACCGAAACGTAACCCCGCCTCAGCTCTTGCCGTCGAACAACTCGCGCCCGATCAACATGCGCCGGATCTCGTTGGTCCCCGCGCCGATCGCATACAACTTCGCATCGCGCAGGATCCGCCCGGTCGGGTACTCATTGATGTAACCGTTGCCGCCCAGAGTCTGGATCGCCTCCAGCGCCACCTGCACCGCCGCATCGGAGGCATGCAGCAGACACGAAGCCGAATCGATCCGGCTCTTATGCCCGGCATCGAAATCGCGTCCGACCTGATACGCGAACGCGCGGCTGGACTGCAGCGCGGTGTACATGTCGGCGATCTTGCCCTGCATCAGGCTGAAGGTGCCGATGGCGACGTCGAACTGCTTGCGCTCGCGCACGTAGGGCAGGGCGATGTCCAGCGCCGACTGCATCAAGCCCAGCGGGCCGCCGGTCAACACCAGACGCTCGGTGTTGAGGCCGCTCATCAGCACCTTGACGCCGTGGTGCACTTCGCCGAGCACGTTTTCGGCCGGAATCTCGCAGTCCTCGAACACCAGCTCGCAGGTGTTCGAGCCGCGCATGCCCAGCTTGTCGAGTTTCTGCGCGGTGGAAAACCCCTTCATGCCCTTTTCGACGATGAACGCCGTCATGCACTTGCTGCCCGCGCTCTTGCCGGCGGTGCGCATGTACACGATCAGCACGTCGGCCTCCGGGCCGTTGGTGATCCACATCTTGTTGCCGTTGGCGACCCACACGCCGTCCTTGAGTTCGGCGCGGCAGCTCATCGAGCCGACCACGTCGGAACCGGCGCCCGGTTCGCTCATCGCCAGCGCGCCCTTCCATTCGCCGCTGCACAGCTTGGGCAGGTACTTGCGGCGCTGGGCCTCGTTGGCGTTGGCGTAGAGGTTGGATACGCACAGGTTGGAGTGCGCGCCATAGGAAAGACCGACCGAACCGGACGCGCGCGAAATCTCTTCCATCGCCACCAGATGGGCCAGATAGCCCATCTCGCTGCCGCCGTATTCGCCCGGCACGGTCATGCCGAGCAGACCCATCTCGCCCAGTTTGAGCCACAGGTCTTGCGGAAACGCGTTGTCGTGATCGATCTGCTCCGCGCGCGGAGCGATTTCGGCGTCGGCGAAACGGCGCACTGCATCGCGCAGCGCGTCGATCTCTTCACCCAGGGGAAAACTGCGCATATCAGCCCTCGTAACGAATCAGCGGCCGCCCGTTGAGCGGTTGGATGTTGCGGTTGTTGCGACGGTAGTGGGACAAGAATCCGTCGATCTGCTTCTTCGACATCGTCACCGGCGCCGGCAGCACGTACCACTCCACATTTTCCGTCAACGGCGGGGTCGTGAGCGAGCCCAGGTAGTGGAAGTAGCCGCGCGACTTCGGCAGCAGGCCTTCGATGTCGATCTCTTGCTGGGCCGGCTTGGCCTTATTCTTGCGCGGCTTGAGGTCGTCGAGCACCTCCTGCGCGACGGCATTGGCCTTGCCCTGTTCATACATCACGCCGACCACCGCCAGGCGGCCGTCCTGCGCCTTGAACACGAAATGGCCTTCCAGCGGGAAGTGCTTGCCGTCCAGGGTGTGCTCGCTCTGGGCGTGGAAATGGAACTGCGCCAGGGTGAAATGGCGGCCGCGGATGGTCGCCTGCGTGGCGTGGGTGTCCACCTGCACCGCGTGGCCGTTGTCCTCGACCTTGTCGATCCCGCCGCGGGTGTGCTGGAACTCCAGCGCGCGCGGCTCGTTATCGGCGGCGGCGACCGCGGAGGAAGTGACGATGTCGATCGGCGACTGCGACTTGTCGTGCGCGGCCTGCCACTGTTCCTGGTGTTCGTAATCCAGCGCGTCGTGAGCGGCGTGCGCGGCCGGCTTGGCCGGCTCGCCAGCCTGCGCGGCGAAAGCCAGGCTCAGTGCGATGAGCGTGGCGAAAGTGTGTTTGCGCATGGCGGAATCCTTTACGTATACACAGCGATTTGGGGACGGATCGCACTGCGGCGCGATCGCCGGACACGCCGGCGCACTCCATCAACGCAGATACGCGGTGAAAACCCTACTCCGGATACGACGACGGGGCCGATGGCCCCGTCGAAGTGTGCGTCAGTGACCGCTGCGGATGCGTCCGCGGAAGCTGGGGTTGGAGCGGCCGAGCGGCAGCTTCAACTTGCCGATCGCGCTGATGCGCTCTTCGGCCAGACGGTCGGCGGCGGTGTAGGTCGGGATGCTGTCGCGCTCGGCGATCTCGAAGATGCGGCCGAGGTTGTGGTAGATCGTGCGCATCATGCGCATGGCGCGCTCGCGGTTGTAGCCGTCGAGTTCCAGCGCCACGTTCATCACGCCGCCGGCGTTCACCGCGTAATCCGGCGCGTACAGGATGCCGCGCTTGGCCACTTCGTCGCCGATGGCGTTGTTGGCCAGCTGGTTGTTGGCCGCGCCGCAGATGATCTTGGCCTTCAAACGCGGCAAGGTCTGCTCGTTGACGGTGCCGCCCAGCGCGCACGGCGAGTACACGTCGGCGTTGACGTCGTAGATTTCGTCCAGGCCGACCGCTTCGGCGCCGTATTCGGACACGGCCTTCTCGACCAGGCCCTTGTTGATGTCGGTGACGAAGATTTTCGCGCCGCGCTCCTTGAGCAGCTTCACGAATTCCATGCCGACATGGCCCAGGCCCTGCACGGCGTAGCTGTACTTGCCGACTTCCTCGTCGCCGAAGCGCTTGTTCAGCGACGCCATCAGGCCCTGCAGGGTGCCGTAGGCGGTGAACGGCGAGGGATCGCCCGAACCGCCGTGGACCTGGTGCACGCCGGTGACGTATTCGGTCTCGCGGTACACGTATTCCATGTCGTTGACATCGATGCCGACGTCTTCCGCGGTGATGTAACGGCCGCCCAGCGAATCGACGAACTTGCCGAATGCGCGGAACAGCGCTTCGGACTTGTCCGCGGAAGGATCGCCGATGATCACCGCCTTGCCGCCGCCGATGTTCAAGCCGGCGACCGCGTTCTTGTAGGTCATGCCGCGGCTCAGGCGCAGCACGTCGTTCAGCGCGTCCTGCTCGGTCTTGTACGGCCACATCCGCAGGCCACCCAGGGCCGGGCCGAGCACGGTGTTATGGATCGCGATGATGGCCTTCAGGCCGGCGTCCTTGTTATGGCAGAACACGACCTGCTCATGGCCGAAGGTGTCGAGGGTTTCGAAAATCATCGGGTGCTCCGAACCGGGCGGGAGTGCGCGGAAGATTGCGCTTACGCGTCGCGCCAGGCTGTGGGTTAAGTCGTTGAAATGAAATGAATTCGCTTGTGCGGCGGTGGAATGGCGGCCGGCGCAGGGGCGCTAGTCTAAAGCAATCGGGCAATACGGCTAGGTACGTGTTCCGTAGGGTGGGCGCGGCCGGCGGCGGATTTGCCGAGACGGTCGTTTGCCACGATCCAAAGCGCGCGGCCGTGGATACCGATGGGTAGCGCGATCCGCCGTTTGTGCCGAAAACGGCATTCCAAGTCTCTGACCATGCGGCGCATGAACACGATAATGGTGGATTCGATTTGTCCGGAGCCGCCGCTCGACGGCGTTAGCCCGGATGCAGATCGCACCATCATCGCCACAGGACGCCGACTTCATGGCCACCGCAAGGAACGCCGCCGTTTCACGCAAACGCACCACCGCCGCTCGCGCCGCCACCACCGCCGAACGTCCGGCCCGGCGCGCGGGCAAGACCGCGGCCAAGGCCGCGGTGAAGAAAACCGCGCCCAAACTGCACTCGCGCCTGCTCGACGCGCGCCCGGACACCGCCGACTTCCGCGACAGCATGTTCGAGCCGACCCTGGTCGAAGTGCCCTCGCACAAGCCCTTGAGCGAACACCTGAAACTGCGCCTGCCGGTCTTGGACCAGGGCGACGAAGGCGCCTGCACCGCGTTCGGTCTGGCCGCGGTCGCGCACGCGCTGCTGCGCCGGCGCAATCCGCGCGCCAGGCTGGCCCCGGTCAGCACCCGCATGCTCTACGACATGGCCCGCCGCTACGACGAATGGCGCGGCGAGAAATACTCCGGTTCCAGTTGCCGCGGCGCAATGAAGGGCTGGCATCACCACGGCGTGTGTTCGGAAAAAATCTGGCCGTACAAAGTCGGCGACAGCATCGAGACCTATACCGAGCAACGCGCCCGCGACGCGACGCTGCGCCCGCTCGGGGCTTATTTCCGAGTGAATCACAAGGACCTGGTGGCGATGCACGCGGCCTTCGCCGAAGTCGGCGTGCTGTACGCCTCGGCCGCCGTGCACGACGGCTGGGACGATCCCGTGCGCGGCCGCATCGCATGGAAACGCCAGGAAATCGCCGGCTACCACGCCTTCGCCATCGTCGGTTACGACGAAGGCGGCTTCTGGATTCAGAACTCCTGGGGCAAGACCTGGGGCTTGAACGGCTACGGCTATATCAGCTACGACGAATGGCTCGAACGCGGCACCGATGTGTGGGTGGCGCGGCTGGCGGTGCCGGTGCGCCTGCACAACGCCCAGTCCAGCGCGGTCAGCCATTCCAGCGTGGCGCGCCAGTCCACCGGTTACTCGCAGGCCGATCTGCGCCCGCACATCGTCAGCCTGGGAAACAACGGCCGCCTGCGCGACGACGGCCGCTTCGGCACCAACGCCGACGACGTGCGCAATCTGATCCGCAAGGACCTGCCGCGCATCACCGCCGATTGGGAGAAAAAACGCGTGCTGCTGTACGCGCACGGCGGACTGGTGCCGGAGCAGGGTGCGATCCAGCGCGTCGCCGACTACCGCCAGACCCTGCTCGGCAAACAGATCTACCCGCTGTCCTTCATCTGGAAAACCGATGCATGGAGCACGCTGGGCAACATCCTGCGCGACGTCGCCAAGCCGCGCAGCGAAGGCGTGGTCGATAAAGCCAAGGACCTGCTGCTGGACCGTTTCGACGACACCCTGGAACCGCTGGCGCGCGCCGCCGGCGGCAAGCTGATGTGGGACGAGATCAAGGAAAACGGCCTGCTCGCGACCACCGCGCGCACGCCGTTGGCCAACGGCACGGTGCAGGAAGCCGGCGGCGCGGCCCTGGTCGCGCGCCTGCTCGACGAATGGATCGCGCGCGATCCCAAACTGGAATTGCATCTGGCCGGACACAGCGCCGGCTCGATCCTGCTGGCGCCGCTGGTGCAGTTGCTGACCACTCAAGGCGTCGTGCCCAGCGGCCCCGCGGTCGGCATGCAGGGCCTGGGCCGGCAGATCGAAACCCTGACCCTGTGGGCGCCGGCGATCACCGTCGATCTGTTCCTCGACACCTACGCACCGGCCTTGCGCAGCGGCGCGATCAAACGCATGGCCTTGTTCACCCTGACCGACAAGGCCGAGAACGACGACCACTGCGCCGGCATCTACCACAAGTCGTTGCTGTACCTGGTCGCGCATTCCTTCGAACGCCAGCCGCGCACCTGGATCAACAAGCGCTACCGGCACGGCACGCCCTTGCTCGGCATGGCCCGGTTCCTCGATCGCGACGCCGCGCAAGGCTCGGTGGAACTGCGCGAACTCATCGACAGCGGCCGCATCGACTGGATCCAGTCGCCGACCGCCGGCGCGCCCGACGGCTCGCCGGACGCATCGGCCGCGACCACGCACGGCGGCTTCGACGACGACCGCGCGACCTTGGCCGCGACCCTGGCGCGCATCCTCGGTCAAGCCGGCACCACCGCCAGCTTCGACATCCACCGTTCCGAAGCCGGCAACGCCGACCGGCGCAGCGCCATCGCCCGCGCTGTCAACAAATGATCATGTTGGCGGGATAACAATGGAGTCACCGGAGCCGTACCGCCGCAGGGATCGCGGCAGCCAGCAGCGGTGCGACGCGTCCACTATCGAGACGCGTCGCACCCGGCAGGCGAGCAGGCGCACCGCGCCGCCATCACAGCGCAGCCCCCCGATCGCCCCGCAAGCAGTCTCCCCCTTTGAAAAAGGGGGATTAAGGGGGATTCGCTTCACCCCGCCGCGAACCGCCGGCCCTCAGCGACGCTCCCAGCGCCCCGGATGAAACCGCCAGGCCGGCCCATACGCATGCCAGCGCGGCCCGACGTACACATAGCCCGGCCGCGAGACCACATAGGCCCCGCCGACCCAGTAATAGCCGCGGCCGTCCCAGCGCCAATGCCCCGGCGCCCACACATACCCCGGCCGCACCCGCACCCGCTCGTACCGCGGCGGCGGAGGCGCCACGCGCACGTCCACGCCCACATAGGTGCGCGCCTGCGCCAGCGGCGCATGCGCACCCGCCAGCGTCGCCACGCCCAGTACCGCCGCCAGCATCAAAGGACGCATTGCCATGACCGTTCTCCTCGGATTCGGCGGCCACCCGCCGTTACCGATGGCAACGCCGCGGCTCAGGGCGTGTTGACGCGGGCCGGGAAAGCGTTCAGAGGCGTGCCAGATTGCTGAAGGGCGGCTGCATGGATTGGGCGAATGTGCGAGCGGGCAACGCGGCGGCAGTGGCCGAAACGCTGTCTGGATTGCCGCGGAGTTTCAGCTTCGCTGTCGTCTTTCCAGGCCGTCATTCCCGCGAACGCGGGAATCCAGCGACTTCAAACGTTCTCGGACGAAAGGCCCTGGATTCCCGCGTTCGCGGGAATGACGGTGTTGAGGGTTCTCGCGCGAAAGGCCCTGGATGTTCGGCTCCGTCGAAGTAAAGCGGAGCCCGCCTTCGCGGGCATGACGGTCTTGAGGGTTCTCGCGCGAAATGCCCTGACTATTCGGCACCGCCTGAGCAAACAGAGCCGGCGTTCGCGAAATAACCGCACGAGGATTCCGCAACCCCCATTGACACCGTGTCCCATCTCCTGCCAAAGCCGACCATCCTGCACCGCACGGCCACCCGCCAAACCGGGCCTGCTTCACGGAGCTACAATACGCACAGCCAGACCCGCGTATCGAGAAGCCGATGAGCACGACCGCCGCCCAAATTCCCGCCGCCCAGCCCGATGCCACGCCGCTGCGTTTCGTCACCGCCGCCAGTCTGTTCGACGGCCACGACGCCGCGATCAACATCATGCGTCGCCTGATCCAGGGGCAGGGCGCCGAAGTCGTCCACCTCGGCCACAACCGCTCGGTCGAGGACGTGGTCCGCGCCGCGCTGCAGGAAGACGCCGACGGCATCGCCCTGTCCAGCTACCAGGGCGGCCACGTCGAATACTTCAAGTACATGGTCGACATGCTGCGCGAGCGCGGAGCCGGCCACATCCGCGTGTTCGGCGGCGGCGGCGGCACCATCACCCCGGAAGAAATCCGCGAGCTGCAGGCCTACGGCGTCGAGCGCATCTACCACCCCAACGACGGCATGCACATGGGCCTGGTGGCGATGATCGAAGACGTGGTCCGCCGCGCCAGCGAAGGCCGCATCGCCGACACCACGCCGGACAAGCCGGCCGCGATCGACGACGAAATCACCATCGGCAAGATGCTCTCGGCGATCGAAGAGGGCACTCTCGACGAAAGCCAGCTGGCCCACCTGCGCAAGCAATGGCAACTGGCCGGCGGCAAGACCCCGGTGGTCGGCATCACCGGCACCGGCGGCGCCGGCAAGTCCTCGGTCACCGACGAACTGCTCAACCGTTTCCTCGCCAATTTCCCCGACATGCGCATGGCGGTGATCTCGGTCGACCCGACCCGCCGCCGCACCGGCGGCGCGCTGCTCGGCGATCGCATCCGCATGAACTCGCTGCGCAGCCCGCGCGTGTACATGCGCTCGATGGCCACCCGCCGCCAGAACGCCGCCACCAACACCGTGCTGAAGGACTGCATCGGCCTGCTGCGCGGCCTGGGTTACGACCTGGTCATCGTCGAAACCGCCGGCATCGGCCAGAGCGATTCGGAAATCGTCGATCTGGTCGATTTCCCCATGTACGTCATGACCAGCGACTTCGGCGCGCCGAGCCAGTTGGAAAAGATCGACATGCTCGACTACGCCGAGCTGGTCGTGCTGAACAAGTTCGACAAGCGCGGCGCCGAAGACGCCTTGCGCGACGTGCGCAAGCAGT
Source organism: Lysobacter gummosus (assembly GCF_001442805.1). Lineage (NCBI taxonomy): Bacteria > Pseudomonadati > Pseudomonadota > Gammaproteobacteria > Lysobacterales > Lysobacteraceae > Lysobacter > Lysobacter gummosus. The sequence continues at coordinate 2,244,085 of NZ_CP011131.1, forward strand.
GGAAGCGCAACCGCGTCGCCTTCGCCACGCCCGACGAAGACGTGCCCGTCTACCCGACCATCGCCAGCCAGTTCAACGACCCCGGCATCAGCTGGATGTTCGTCAACCTGTGCCGCCTGCTGCGCGAGAAACTCTCGCTGCCGGCCGAGAAGTGGTCGCCGCAAGTCGATACTTCGTTGAAGGAACCGCGCGCCACCGTGCTGATTCCCGGCGCGCGCGTGCGTTACCTCGCCGAAATCGCCGAGCAGGGCCGTTCGATCAATCGCCAGATCGAAAGCCAGTCGGAAGTCGCCGATCGCGCGCAGTCGTATTGGCAGTCGCTGCATGACCTTGAAGACCCTGAGTTGCCGAAGGCGCTGGATCTCTATCGGGCCGAAGCGTTGCTGCCCGGGCACCCTCACCCCGGCCCTCTCCCGCGCCCCGAAGGAAGTCACCTTGGGTGGCAAGCGGGAGAGGGAGAGGGAGCCGCATCGAATACCTCTCCCGCTGGCGGGAGAGGTCGCGCCGAAGGCGCGGGTGAGGGCCGCCCGGTCGCCGTGGACCGCACCCTGCTGACCTTGCGCCAGCGTTACAACGACGCCGTCCAGACCCTGTCCTCGGAAGCCCTCAAGCTCCTGCGCGACTGGCCGCAGCGTCTCAAGTCCATCACCGACGACATCACCGAATACGAAGTCCGCGGCAAGGCCATCCGCGTCGAAAACTACCGCGACTCGCTGAGCCACCAGAAAATCCCGAAGATCGCCGCGCCCGCCTACAAGAGCTGGGGCGAGCTGCTGACCTTCCTGCAGAAAGAAAACCTGCCGGGTTACTACCCCTACACCGGCGGCGTCTACCCGTACCGCCGCACCGGCGAAGACCCCATCCGCATGTTCGCCGGCGAAGGCACGCCCGAGCGCACCAACCGCCGCTTCCATTACCTGTCGGTCGGCCAGCCCGCCGCGCGCCTGTCCACCGCGTTCGACAGCGTCACGCTGTACGGCGAAGACCCCGCCGTGCGTCCGGACATCTTCGGCAAGATCGGCAACTCCGGCGTCAATATCGCCTCGCTCGACGACATGAAGAAGCTGTACTCTGGCTTCGACCTGTGCGCGCCGACCACGTCGGTGTCGATGACCATCAACGGCCCGGCGCCGATGTTGCTGGCGATGTTCATGAACACCGCCATCGATCAGCAAGTGGAAAAATACCTGCGCGAAGACGGCGCCCGCTGGGACGCCGCGCACGACAAGATCGAAGCCATCTTCAAGGACCGCAATCGCCCGCAATACAGCGGCCTGCTGCCGGAAACCAACGACGGCCTCGGCCTGGGCCTGCTCGGCATCACCGGCGACCAGGTCGTCGACGCCGAAACCTATCAGCGCATCAAGGACAAGACCCTCGCCACCGTGCGCGGCACCGTCCAGGCCGACATCCTGAAAGAGGACCAGGCGCAGAACACCTGCATCTTCAGCACCGAATTCGCTCTGCGCATGATGGGCGACATCCAGCAGTATTTCGTCGACAAGAACGTCCGCAACTTCTACTCGGTGTCGATCAGCGGTTATCACATCGCCGAAGCCGGCGCGAACCCGATCAGCCAGTTGGCTTTCACCCTGAGCAACGGCTTCACCATCGTCGAGTACTACCTCGCGCGCGGGATGAAGATCGACGACTTCGCGCCCAACCTGTCGTTCTTCTTCAGCAACGGCATGGATCCGGAGTACACCGTTATCGGCCGCGTCGCCCGCCGCATCTGGGCCCGCGCCATGCGCGAGCGCTACGGCGCCGATCCGCGCAGCCAGATGATGAAGTACCACATCCAGACCAGCGGCCGTTCCCTGCACGCGCAGGAAATCCAGTTCAACGACATCCGCACCACCTTGCAGGCCCTGTACGCGCTGTTCGACAACTGCAACAGCCTGCACACCAACGCCTACGATGAAGCCATCACCACTCCGACCGAAGAAAGCGTGCGCCGCGCGGTCGCGATCCAGATGATCATCAACAAGGAGCTGGGCCTGAACTTCAACGAAAACCCCTGGCAAGGCAGTTTCGCCGTGGACTACCTCACCGACATCGTCGAAGAGGCCGTGTACAAGGAGTTCGAAGCCATCAGCGAGCGCGGCGGCGTGCTCGGCGCCATGGACACCATGTACCAGCGCGGCAAGATCCAGGAAGAAAGCCTTTACTACGAACACAAGAAGCACGACGGCAGCCTGCCGCTGGTCGGCGTCAATACCTTCCTGCCGAAGGATCACGGCGGCGACATCGTCACCGAGATCGAACTGATCCGCTCCACCCCGGAAGAGAAGGGCCAGCAGATCGATAACGTGCTGTCGTACCAGCAGGGCCGCAACGACTACGCCAGCGAAGGCCTGCGCAGCCTGCAGGCCGCCGCGCGCGACCGCAAGAACGTGTTCGCATCCTTGATGGAAGCGGTGAAGACCCACAGCCTGGGCCAGATCAGCCACGCGCTGTACGACGTGGGCGGCGAGTATCGCCGCAACATGTAATCCCGTATTCACTCTCCCTCTCCCGCTGGCCACCCAAGGTGACTTCCTTCGGGGCGCGGGAGAGGGCCGGGGTGAGGGCGCGCGCAACCAACACGACCCAGACGACAAGCCCGCTCACGCGAGCTCTCGTTTTTGCGCGCACCCCGAGATATTTCATCGTGATTTCCACATGCCGTCAGCCCCCATCGCATGGCGATTCGAACACCGATCCGATTCGCGACCTGGATCACGCCGCCACGCGTTTGCGTGATCGCCAACAGCACCCGTCCCGAAAAACGCGAAGACGTTGTTGAATGCGCCCGCGAACCCCGCGCAACCAGACCGTGCCGCAAGCCCGTTTATGAACTTCAAACCATGCGGCTTTTCTCATTAGCCCGGTTTGCATTCTGAGAAGATCGCCGCGCGTTACAGCGCCGGCAGGGGACGGCAATCCTTCGCGTCTTCCTCAGGAGAGGGCATATGACTATCCCCAAGCGGCGTTTGCGCGCATTGGCTTATCGCGCCTGCGCGTTCGTACTGGTGGCGCTCGCGGCGACGGTCAGCGCGCATGCGCAGGCCGCCGTCCCGTCCGCGGCCCGGGCCATCGGCGATTTCAGTCTCGGCATGGAACCGGCGGCCATCGCCACCAGCCGCGAAAGCACAGTCAGCACCTATGTCGTGCTGACCAGCATCGACCAGTACAACAAACCCACCGCGCTGGGCGTCGCGGATCTGCCACAAGGCATCACCGCGAGCTTCTCGCAGTCATCGATCACGCCGCAGGCCAACGGCAGCGTGCGTTCCAAACTCACCCTGGCCGTCGCCGCCGGCGTGGCGGTGGGCAGCTATCCCATCACCGTCACCGGCAGCTACGGCGAACTCGCGCGCAGCGCCACGGTGAACCTGACCGTCACCGCCGACTCGGGTTTTAAAGTGATGGTGGCCGGAACCCAGCACATCACCTTGATCGGCGAAAGCAGCCAATTGCCCGTCACCGTCGCCGGCTACGCCTTCAACGAACCGGTGACCCTGGCCGTGAGCGGAGTGCCCGCGGGCGTCAGCGCGAACTTCAGCCTCAACCCGGTGAACCCGGGCGCCAAGGCCGCGGTGAATTCCACCTTGACCTTCAGCGCGTCCACGCAAGCGGTGCAGGGCCAATACCCGATCACCATCACCGGCACCGCCGGCAACATTGTGCGCAGCGCGTCGCTGACGCTCTATGTCAACCCGAAGCCCGACTTCGCGCTCTGGACCATCGGCCGCAGTCGCGCGCTCGTGGCGGTGACCCAACATGCCGGCATCAGCGGATGGCTGGAGATCAACGCCCGCCCGCTGCACGCTTGGGACCAGCCCATCGCGTTCTCGATCGAGGGCCTGCCGCCCGGCGTCAGCGCGACCTTCAGCCCGGCGGTCGTGAACCCCTACGGCCCCACCAGCATCGCCTTCACCGCATCGGCCGAAGCGCCGGTGGGCAACTTTGAGGCGAGCATCGTCGGCACGGGCGGATCGACGACCCATCGCCTGCCGGTGCAACTGACCGTACTGCCGTACCTCGATCCCAACCGCCTGCTCAACAACGTCACGCGAGTCGGCATCTCGTTGCGGGCCGGCGAGTCCATGCTCTTCAACATCATGAAGCCCGAGAGTAGTAGCCTGTTTTACTCCTTCACCTCACAGATCGGCTTCGGCACAGGCACCGGAACGTTTTACGTGCGCGAAGGCGCGCCGCCGACCGAGACCGACTTCCATTGCCGCTCGACCGGACGTTGGGGCACCTACTGCGAAATCGAGCGGAACCCACGCGCCTACTTCCCGATGACGTATTTCCTGCTCATCAAGGCCGACACCGACATGACCGGCGCCAGCATCATGGCCAACTACGGCTACGACGGCCGGTCATCCGAATGGCGTTCCAATCCGACCGATTACCTCATCAACGACAACACCGTCGTCGAAAGCCCCATTACCGCCAGCGACCTGAGCGGCAACGCCGGCTTCGTCTCCGTCACCTACCGCCTCAACCACCCGTACCGCACCGACCTCAAAGTCGAACTGATCGCCCCCGACGGCCAGGCCTACCTGCTGCGCGACCACGTCAACGGCCCGATCAATCCCAGCGTCGTGCACACCTTCGACTTCACCGACAAAGTGGCCAACGGCGCGTGGAAGCTGCGCGTAACCGACGATACTTTGGGCGGTTCGGGGGTTTTGCTCGATTGGAGCTTGGGTTTCTTCGGGGTTGCTCCACCGGCTCGATAACCGCCGTTAGCGGCGCAAGCAAAAACAGGCCCGCAGCTGCGGGCCTGTTTGTTATTGGGCGATGCCTTCGGTCGCGTGTGTTCTTCGGTATTCCCGGGTGATAGCGCGCCGCGACATCGGCGATAGCGCAACTGCCAGTTACGAAATGTGTGCCGAAGAATGCGCCGGACACCGAAAAAACGCGCTTCGGCGGTTTTTTTTGTTACGTCAGTTGAATGGCTATTGGGCGCGTTTTCATGATGGCTCGATCTTCTTGGCGTACGGGCGAGCCAATATTTCCGCAACCGACAGTTGCGCTAAATCGCGATCACCGCAACCAATTAACACCTCATTCGAAATATTCTATAAAACAGGCTTGCAACGTCGGCTGCAATGCACGATGTTGCTTCCGTATCAGAGGCTCAGGCCATGCGGATGCAGACGTCTCGCCAGCAAAAGGATTTCGAATGAGCATCTTCGGTCGAATGTTGAAGAACATCATGAGTCCTAGCCGCTCTTCAGCACTGATTCCTCCAGAAGTTCCCGCTCAACTGCGTGAACTGCTCAGGGACTACCCGGCGTATGTCGAAAGTTTACAAACAGTCCTGAATGAATTCGCAGAGCCGACGCCCCGAGTGCAGCCGTTGGACGAGGCCATCTGGGCACTTCAGAACCGGCTCGACCGCTTCCTTCAAGAGGCCGTTCGACAGCTTGAAGTCGCACGGGTCGACGGAAACCTCTTGTTGATCGACGAGGCCAGCCGCGCAAGATCGACGATGGGCCGCGCGCTCCTGAGTTTCGACAGCGATCCTGACGGGCTTGGGCGCTACTTCAAGCTGCACAAGAAGGCATTCGAATGACTTCCCAAGAGCGCGCGTTGGACATAAGGATCGGCGAGACGATTTTCTGGGATCAGATCGTTCCTGACAGCGGTATGGAGCAGGCCGCATCCCACTCCCAACCCAAGGCGATCTTCTTGGTGGGCCAACCGGGCGCAGGGAAAAGCGCCCTGACAGGCATGGCGAGAGCAGACCTGGGCAATGACCTGATCATGATCGACCCGGACAGGCTCCGGAGTTATTGGCCGGGTTTGCGCGAGCTGCGCAACGCAAACCCATACACCTGGTCTCTCGATACCGACCACGATGTCGGTCTATGGGCCGCCGCCTTGCAAGAGGTAGCGGTTCGAGGCCGTAAGAACATCATCATTGATACCACATTGAACGACGCGGAAAGCCTGCTCGAACAGATACGGCTACTGCAGGCCGAGGGCTATGAAGTTCAAGTTCGAGCCGTGGCCGTGCATAGAATGGAGAGCGAGCTCGCCGCCGATGCGCGCTTCCTGAGTGGCTTCCTGAGGGATGGCCACGGTCTTTATCACCAAGAAACCTTTCGTAAGCAATGCTACGAGAACATGCCAAGCAGCTTGGACTATGTGCGCAGTCAAACAGAAATTCCGATCCGCATCTTCAATTGCGATGGTCTGGAGATCTATGACAGCCGCATCAACCCGGCGCCGCCAGGAGCGGCACTTGAACAAGCCCGCGAGGCCCGGCTTGCCAATCCAAAAGTGACCAAGGCAGTGCATATGGGGTTGCAAAAGCAATTGGCCCTGCACCAAGACCTTCCCGAGATACTTGCTCGTATGACCGGGGCACCGATGGCCTGAAGTGGAAGCTTTGCTGAACTGACCGCTCCCGTGGCTCTGTTCAAATTGCTACAACAGTTCCTTTGCAGATCGGCCTCTGGCTAGGCGTTTCCCGCACTGCCCTGAATGAAACAAGGATTTTTTATGTCTAAGTTGCCCCCGCCTCCGGTTCCCTCCGTGTTGCGCGAAATCCTCAAGGACTACCCCGAACATATCGAACGCCTGCAAGAGCTTCTTGCTGAGTTTGTTGAGCCAAAGTCGAGATTGCAGCCATACGACGAGGCGGTGTGGACGCTTGAGGATGCAATGAGCGGCTTCCTCGGCGATGCCAACAAAGAACTCAAGGCCGCAGAGGCTAGTGGTGACGCGGTAGCCATTGAGAAGGCGGCCGCCAAGGCGAAAGTAATGTCTCGTGCTCGCTCCGGAAATATCGGCCTTGGAGGAAGGTCGCTCCAAGAGCTGTGGGAATACTTCCAGGCGAATAAGGAGGCCTTCGAATGAGTGCTTCCGATGAACATGCCAAGCAGCTTGGACCATGTGCGCAGTCAAACAGGAATTCCTATCCGCATCTTCAATTGCGATGGTCTGGAGGTCTATGACAGCCGCATCAACCCGGCGCCGCCAGGAGCGGCGCTTGAACAAGCCCGCGAGGCCAGGCTTGCCGATCCAAAGGTGACCAAGGCAGTGCATATGGGCTTGCAAAAGCAATTGGCCCTGCACCGGGACCTTCCCGAGATACTTGCTCGCATGACCGAACCGCCAATGCCATGAGGTGGGAGTTTTGATGTCGGATTGATTCCTTCCGAGGTTCTGTTCAAATTGCTTGAACTGCTCCATTGCCGGTCAGCCTGTGGCCATGCGTTTCCCAGCTTTGCTTTACATGGAATAAGGATCTTTATGTCTAGACTGACTCCCCCGCCGGTTCCCTTCAAATTGCGTGAGATGCTTAAGGGCTATCCCGAACACCTTGCGCGGCTGCAAGAAGTTCTGAATGAATTTGCTGAGCCTCAATCGCGTGTTCAGCCGTTCGACGAGGCCGTATGGGCGCTTCAAGATACCCTCGAAGCCTTCATGCATGAAGCGGAGGCCGAACAGAAAGTGGCTGAGTCCGATAACGATCCTGAGGCTGTCGAGAAGGCAAAAGAGAAGGCATCGTTGATGTCGCGCGCGAGCTTCAAGCATCGTTGGATCGACGATGAGGGGCTGGAGAAATACTTCGAAGAGAACAAGGGGGCGTTCGAGTGAACGCGCCGGGCATGGATAAGGAGGCGCATGCGAAGATTTTTGCCGAGCGAGTACTTCCAGACAGTGGTTTCAGCGAGGCGACTACGCAGGCTAAGCCCAGAGCGATCATCCTGGCCGGGCAGCCCGGGGCCGGTAAAACCGGGCTGGTGAAAGAGGCGATGCGAGAGTTCAAGGGCGATGCGGTGTTGGTCGATCCGGATGAGTTGCGAAAATACGTTCCGAACCTAAAGGAACTGCAACAGGCCAAGCCCCTCGGCTGGTCGGGGGATACCCTTAAGGATTCGAGCAAGTGGGGCAACCAGTTGAATCGCCCAGGGTTTCGTAGACATCTCGCAGCCATAAACTATGGCTTAAGTGGAGGTGGTTATGAGCGCGAAGCGATACACCGATGAGTTCAAGATCGAAGCGGTCCGTCAGATCGTGGAGTACGGGCGGCCGGTGGCCGAAGTAGCCGAGCGCCTGGGCGTGTCGGTGCACAGCCTGTACGGCTGGCGGCGTCAGCAAGGCAAAAGCGATGTGGTTCGTCGTGTGGAAAAAGATCAGAACGCGGACGTGCGACGCCTGAAGGCAGAACTTCGGCGCGTGACTGAAGAACGAGACATCCTAAAAAAAGCCGCCGCGTACTTTGCCAAGGGGTAAAGGTGAAGTACGCCTTCATGAAGCAGCACGCCGACGAGTTCGGCCTGGCCGCAATGTGCCGTGTCTTGGGCATAAACCGCAGCGGTTACTACGCTTGGCTTCACGCGCCGGCCAGTGCGCGTGCACGCGACGACCAACGTCTGTTGGGATTGATCAAGCACAGTTGGTTGGAAAGCGGCTCGATCTACGGCCATCGCAAGATCACCACGGACCTGCGCGAGTTGGGTGAAACGTGCAGCAAACACCGCGTTGCGCGTTTGATGAAGCAAGAAGGGCTGCGCGCCATGGTGGGCTACGGCCGGCGGCCGCGGCCGTTGAGCGGGCCGATCGGCGCCGTCGCCAACAACGTGCTGGCGCGTGAGTTCACAGCGCAAGAACCCAATCGGGCCTGGGTGACCGACATCACCTACATTCGCACCCACGAAGGCTTCTTGTACTTGGCCGTCGTGCTCGATCTGTTCTCCCGCAGGATCGTGGGCTGGGCCACGCGTCCAACGCAGCACTCCGATCTGGTGCTGCAGGCGCTGCTAGCGGCGGTGTGGCGACGCAAGCCCGCGCCTGGTTTGCTCTTGCACTCGGATCAAGGCAGTCAGTTCACGAGCGAAGACTGGCAGAGCTTTTTGAAGGCCCACGGCATCGTGTGCAGCATGAGCCGACGCGGTAACTGTCACGACAACGCCGCGATGGAAAGCTTCTTCCAGTTGCTCAAGCGCGAACGGGTTAAGCAACGGATCTACCATACCCATGACAAAGCACGAGGCGATGTGTTCGATTACATCGAGCTGTTCTACAACCCCAAACGACGGCACAGTTCCAACAATGGCCTGTCCCCGATAGAGTTTGAAAGGCGGTACGCACTAAACGGCTGACGACTGTCTACAAAAACCTGGGCGATTCAGCACTTCCGAAAAGTGCGGGGCTTAAGGTGACGATAAGACCCTCTCTGCTCTCGCAGTCACTAACCAAAAAGACCGCTCCGGAACCCCGGGGCGCTCTTGTTCCCACCCAAACCGCAACGAATTACGGGCTGGTCCGCAACGTCAACGCATACGCACTCAAGATCGAGTTGATAGGCGTGTAGTAGCTGTTACCGCGCCCCGTCCGCCCCTGCCGCCCCTTGCAGCTGCCGCTACCGCCCGACAGCACGCCCTGCGCTTGCCCGGCGCTGGTGATGAACGAGCCGCCCGAGTCGCCGCCTTCCGCGCAGGCGGTGGTCTGGATCAGCCCGGTGACGGTGCCGTCCGGCGGGCCGGTGTCGTCGGCGTAGGACGCGGTGCGGAATATCAGGTCACGATAAGGTCGTCGGGCAACCGGACGGCGACAGTTGAGGGAGTGGCCCGTATCCGCCGAAGAGTGAGGGCGCTGGTTTAATGCCGGAAGGGCGAGCGCGCAGCGGTGTTGCCGTATCTTGTGAGACGCTTGAGTAGAACAACTTGTATATGGAGCGCAATCAGATGGATGAAGATATCAAAGGTGTCGAAGAGGGAAAGGGTGGTCGCGTGCTTTCATCCGCGGCGAAGCTGTTGGCTATTGGGGCCGTTCTTGCTTCATTGGGTGGCGTGTTCCTTCACCTGTGCGGATACATCGCGCAAAGAAGCTATCTGCGTGCATTTAATGTCGACCCTGACAGCTTCAAGCGTGAAGTCGATTGGTTGATGGTCAGCGGGTACTACTCGATCGTTCAACTCAGCTCGTCACTGGCGAAGTCTGTGTTCAGCTGGCCATCCCTCTGGCTTTTGCTCTTATTGACTGTTGCTGTCGTGATCGTTCGATTGAGATCTTTTTTAGAGTCGCCTGAGCGGGCGAAGAAGATCAGAGCGGACGTGAGCGCTCAACCGTCCAAGAAGGCAAAATGGCCGAGATTCTTAATTGAGTCATTTCTCTTCTCCGGGCTTGGCTGGAGCGGCAGCTACTTGCTCGTGATGTGCACTATTTTGATAGTCCTTATCCCCGGAGTGATGGGGGAGAAATTTGGTGAAGAGGCCGCCAGCAGGGACGCATCCAATTTCGAAAAAGGATGCCTCGCAAACAATCCATGCTCCGAGTTTTGGAAGGATGACCGGAAGATCGCATCTGGATTCGTGCTTGCGACGTCGTCGGAACAAATCGCGTTCTTTGATACGCAGTTGAATATGGTGCGGCAAGTGGAACGTTCCGGTATGGAAGTGCGATCTCCCATTAACCCGAAGTTCGCGCCCGAGGGCAAAGGCGCGGCGACCACGCAAACGAGTGTGGGAAGTCCGCCCTGATCGTCATTCTCGATCTCAAAAAAAAGCGCCCCGGATTTCCGGGGCGCTCATGTTTTACACCTGACTCGCGATCGCTTACGGGCTGGTCCGCAACGTCAACGCATACGCACTCAAGATCGAATTGATAGGCGTGTAGTAGCTGTTACCGCCACCCGTGCGCCCCTGCCGACCCTTGCAGCTGCCGCTACCGCCCGACAGCACGCCCTGCGCTTGCCCGGCGCTGGTGATGAACGAGCCGCCCGAGTCGCCGCCTTCCGCGCAGGCGGTGGTCTGGGTCAGGCCGGTGACGGTGCCGTCCGGCTGGCCGGTGTCGTCGACGTAGGACACGGTGACGTTCTTGGTGCGGATCGCGCCGCAACGCCAGCCGCTGGTGCGGCCGGAGCGGCACAGCGCGGCGCCGACGGCGGCTTCGGTGCTGCCGTGCACGGTGACGTCGCCGCTGCCGTAGCCGTAGACGCTGGCCGAGAGGGTGTGGGTGCTATCGACCTGGACCCAGCCGCGGTCGGGGCCGGTCTCGTTGCCGTCGGGCATGGTCGAGGCGGCGAACGCGCCCAGGCGCACGCCCGGGACCCACTGCGAGTCTTCGTTGTAGACCACTTCGCCGGCGTTGCCGCAGTGGCCGGCGGTGGCGAAGCCCGGGGTGGTGCTCTTGGTCACCGGGAAGCCGACCGAGCAGGCGTACAGATAGCCGTCGCCCGGGTTGCGCAGGTAGCCGCGGCCGCCCTGGATGGCGATGCGGCGCTGCGGGGCTTCGGCCATGGTTTCGAAGCGCACGGCGGTGGTGTCCAGGCCGCTGCGGGCGACGAAGTCGACGGCGGTGTCTTCCGCGCCGGGGGCCACGCCGACGATCACGCTGTTGCTCGGCAGGTCCACCGCCCAGCTGTACACGCCCTTGGGCGCCTTGCCGTTGCGCGCCAGTTGGCTGTCGAGCTGGCCCTTGGCGGCGTTGAGCGCGCTCAGGCTGTGGCGGGCCTGGCGGGTTTCGATGCCGGCCGCGGCCTTGGCCGCCTTGATCGAGGTGGTGGCGGCGACGAAGCCGAACGAGCCGTCGGCCTTACGTTCCAGCCAAGCGCCGGCGAAGTTGCGGCCCAACTGTTTTTCCACGGCTTTTTCCTGCTGAGCGGCGAGGCGCTCGGCCTTGAGGTACTCGGTCACTTGGGTGCCGGACAGGCCGAGGTCGCGCTGCATGGCCGCCTTCAGGCCGGGGGCCAGGTCGTCGGCGGCGAGGGCCGCGCCGGAGACGGTCATGGCGACGGTGGCGGTGAGGATCGACAGACTGAACTTACGCATTCCGAAACTCCTGGGCTAAGAGGGACGCGAACTGCAGTGGCGACCCGCCGGGCGCTGGCGCCGGTCCTTTGGCGTTGGGGCAACGTTTTGGCGGGCCGTAATGGTTACAACGGCTACCAATTGGCACCCCCCTACGCGCGACTGGGATTTATGGCGTGTTTTTTGTGCGATGGATGGCGCATTTCATGAGTGCCGGGTGTGGGTTTTGGTACATGAATGGCATCGCGATCGTGGCTCGACCGTTGTCGCGGGTGGTGGGGCGGCGTTTGGCGACCCGGCGGCGGGCGTCCGGCTCGGCCGCGATCGGCGTTAGCCGGGGTCGTTTGAATTAGAGCGTGAAGCCCGCTGCGTCCTCGCCGCCGATCCGCTGAGAGGCTCGGCGCGGGGGCTTTTCGCTGTCCGGATGTTTTGCGGTCGCGCGTCCCGGGCGGCGAACGGATACCCCGGCATCGCGACGACGATTGCCGCTGTCAAACGCCTGCGGTCCGCGCCATCTGTTTCTTGCGAGCGCCGGGCGATGCGGATCGCTGCCGCGATATGGCTCGCCCGGTCGATCGCATGCTCGCGTTTTGTTCGCGGCACGCGGCACGCGGCACGCGGCACAGCGGTCGCATCGTCGCCTGTCGTGGTCGCGGTCTCCGCGGACGAAAAAAAGCGCCCCGGAATCCCGGGGCGCTCGACTCGCACTTCGTCAACGATGGATTACGGGCTGGTGCGCAAGGTCAACGCATACGCGCTGAGGATCGAGTTGATCGGCGTGTAGTAGCTGTTGCCGCCGCCGTTGTTGCCCTGGCTGCCCGAGCAGCTGCCGCTGCCGCCGGAGAGCACGCCCTGCGCCTGGCCGGCGCCGGTGATGAACGAACCGCCGGAATCGCCGCCTTCGGCGCAGGCGCTGGTGCGGGTCAGGCCGGTGACGGTGCCGTCCGGATTGCCCGCGTCGTCCACGTACGACACGGTGTTGTTCTTGCTGCGAATCGCGCCGCAATGCCAGCCGCTGGTGCGGCCGGAACGGCACAGCGCGGCGCCGACGGCGGCTTCGGTGCTGCCGCGCACGGTGACATCGCCGTTGCCGTAGCCGTAGACGCTGGGCGACAGCGTGTGCGTGGTATCGACCTTGACCCAACCGCGATCGGGGCCGGTCTGGCTGCCGCTGGGCATGGTCGAAGCCGAGAACGTGCCGACGCGGACGCCCGGGTTCCACTGCGAGACTTCCTGGTAAACGATCTCGCCCACGGTGCCGCAATGGCCGGCGGTGGCGTAGCCCGGCGTGCTGCCCTTGGTCACGGTGAAGCCGACCGAGCAGGCATACAGATAGCCGTCGCCGGGATCGCGCAGCATGCCGCGGCCGCCTTGCACGGCGATGCGGCGCTGCGGCGCTTCATTCAAGGTTTCGAAGCGCACCACGCGCGCATCGAGCCCGCTGCGGGCGACGAAATCGACACCGGCTTCTTCCGCGCCCGGCGCGACGCCGACGACAACGCTGTTGCTGGGCAAATCCACGGTCCAGCTGTACACGCCCTTGGGCACCTTGGCGCTGCGCGCGAGCAGGCTGTCGAGCTGTGCCTTCGCCGAATTGAGCGCGGCGAGGCTGTGACGCGCCTGACGCGTTTCGACACCGGCGACGGCCTTGGCGTTCTTGATCGACGTGCTGGCCGCGACGAAACCGAAGGAACCGTCGGCCTTACGCTCGACCCACGCACCGGCGAAGTTGCGGCCCAACTGCGCCTGCACGGTTTTTTCCTGCTGCTCGGCCAGACGTTCGACCTTGAGGTACTGGCTCAGCTGCGTGCTGGACAAACCCAGATCGCGCTGCATGGCCGTCTTCAACGCGGGGGAGAGATCGTCGGCGGCGAAGGCCGCGCCGGATACGGTCATGGCTACGGTGGCAGCGAGAACCGACATACTGAACTTACGCATATCCAAAAGCTCCTTAAGCAAAGAGAGGGATGCGAACAGAAGTTGCGGCGGGCCTGGGGCAAGTCGCGGATGTGTGCAGTGAAATGTCTAACGCTCAGTCGGGCCGCACTGACTAGAACGGGCCCTCATCGCCGCACCCCTACGCGGAAAGTGAGACGTCATCGGTGGTTCTGGAAACCACATAAAAAGCGCGGTTTGGCGCACACTTTTCTGCATTCGTTGTTTGCCGAATGAGGCGTGTGCAGGGTGCGACGTTCATTGCGCGGCGTGTGGCTGCGCTTCGATCATGTTTTGGAACATGAACCGATGTGACGTAGACACGTTATCGTGTCGGAGCGATTTGGCTTGGATCGCTCGGGGTTTTTAGCGCAAGACTCTGCGGCTATGCCTTAGTACGAATGTCCCGGTGCATCCGGATTTCTTCGCGATTGTCTTTGCACTCAGCGAGCAGATAGCGACTCGGGTGTTGTGTTGAGATGCCGATATCCATTGCTGAGTACGCTTTGGCATCGAATCGAATTGCGCGAGTTTCTTCATCCGATGAGTGTTGTCGAAGTCGAGCCTTGCACTCACTGCGGTTCCGTCGGCAGAGGATAGATGTGGATCGCGGTGACGCAGCGATAAGTTACGGGCGTCGTGTTGATACGCAGTGCCATTGCGTTTCAATAGCATCGGCATCGATGCTCGGCCGGTCAACGCGTCCCGCCCGCCGCGCATCCTTCAATGAAGACGATGTGTACTTACGCATGCGACGCAATGCGACTCGACGCGAACCGCAAGCCTATGTTCGCTACCCGTGAAGAGCGGCCCACCTCGATTAGACCCGCTATTAACCGCCCAGCCCTCAGCGTGAACCACCGCCGGATCCAGCCGGAGCCGACGTCTTACGAGGACGACTCAGATGGGCAACGACACGAAGCAGACCGGGCCGAAGCAGCAGCGACAAGGGAACGGGGACGGGCCGCCGGGCGGGCAGGGACATCAGCCACTCCCGGGCGAGAATCCGTTGTCCGACGACGCGAAGGCCAAACGCAAGCATGTTCAGAATGCGGACTTGCCGCCGGGAAAGGGGCATCAGCCGTTGCCGGGCGAGGACTCGCAGCCGGACGATTGAAAGAGGCGATCGAGCGTGGGTTCGATTGAATCGGCCACGTTCGGCCCTGTTCCCACCATCAATTTATAGCGCGCCGGGGGGATTGCGGCAAGGCCCTTGGCGTGCAACACAATCCGCGCCCTACGCCGAAACCGGCGGATTGGGAGCAGCGAAATGCGTATTTTGTTATCGACGTACGGGTCGCGCGGAGATGTCGAGCCGATGGCGGGTCTTGGAGCGCAGTTGCAGGCGCTCGGCGCGCAGGTGCGGGTGTGCGCGCCGCCCGATCAGGAATTCGCGGAGCTGCTGGAACGCGCCGGGGTGCCGCTGGCGCCGGCGTTCTCCTCGGTACGCGAGTGGGTCGGCGAAGCGTTGAAGCGGCAGGCGGCGGAACCGCCCGAACGCAAGGGCGAGACGATCGCCACGCACGCGGCCCGGATCGTCGCCTCGCAGTACGCAGCGATCTGCGCGGCCGCGCAAGATTGCGATGCCATCGTCGCGGCCGGTCTGTTTCCTTCAACCGCCGCCGCGCGCTCGGTGGCCGAGCGCATGGGCATCGGCTATGTGTACGCGGCCTATTGCCCGCTGTTCCTGCCGTCCTCACACCAGCGGCCTTACGAGTATCCGGGCCATCCGCTGCCGGCGGACGTGAGCGACAACAAGCAGCTGTGGGAGTTCGACATTCAGGCCAAGAACGCCTTGTTCGGCGCCGGCATCAACCATCTGCGCGCGTCGGTCGGTCTGCCGCCGGTGGACAACGTCCGCGATCACGTCCTGACCGAGCGCCCGTGGCTGGCGTCGGACCCGACGCTGTGTCCGTGGCCGCCGACCAGCCTGCGCGAGGTCGTGCAGACCGGCGCGTGGATCCTGCCCGACGAACGTCCGCTGCCGGATGCACTGCTCGCGTTCCTCGATGCCGGCGCGCCGCCGGTGTATGTCGGCTTCGGCAGCATGCCGATGCAGGGGTTGAAGGAATCGGCGCGCGTGGTCATCGAGGCGATCCGCGCGCAGGGCCATCGCGTATTGCTCTCGCAAGGCTGGGCCGAGTTGGCCTTGAGCGACGATCGCGCGGATTGCTTCGTCGTCGGCGAAGTCAACCAGCAGGCCTTATTCCGCCGCGTCGCCGTCGTCGTGCATCACGGCGGCGCCGGCACGACCACGACGGCCGCGCGTGCGGGTACGCCGCAGGTGGTGGTGCCGCAGATCGCCGATCAGCCGTACTGGGCCGGTCGCGTCGCCGACCTGGGCATCGGCGTCGCGCACGCCGGGCCGAGCCCGAGCATGGAGTCGTTCTCGGCTGCGGTCGATACGGTGTTGAGCCGCGGGGTTCGCGCACGTGCCAGCGCGGTGGCGGGCATGATCCGCATCGACGGCGCGGAAGTGGCGGCGAAGTTGTTGGTCGATGCGTTCGGGCAGGGGCAGCGCCGCGGCTGACGGCAAGAGGCACCGCCCCAAAACGCATTGGAGCGGTGTCGGCAAGGTTTGGACTGAGTCGGCGGATTACGACGACTCAGTCCGAGCCGTCAACCGGTGCCACCGCTGCAAGCCGGGGCGGTCTTAGACGAAGCATGAAATTCGATCAGCAACCCGAGATCGCTCTGGGTCGGCGCCAGAAACGCTTCACCGAGTGCGCCGCGATAGCCGGTGAGCTGGGTTTCATACCCGCGTTCGACGCGGATTTTCGCGATGTCGAGATCGGCCACGCCGATGCTGAGTCCCAGCAATTGCGGGCCGCCTTCGCGCAGGGCGTCGGCGGCGATGCCCGGGCCGTCGGGTTGCAGCGCCAGCAGGCGTTTGCCGTTCACCGGTACGCAGTAACCTTGCGCGGCGATCTGCGGGAAGCGAATGGGCTTCGCGCCGGCAAGCCCGAGCCGCTCGAATTGTTTGCGGTCGGCGTCGGCGTCGGCGGACAGCAGCCAGATCGAGGTCAAGGCTTGCGCGCCGTTGGGGTGCTGCGGCGCGATTTTGTGCTCGGACACGCGCGCCGGCGTGGTCTTGAGAGTGGCGTAGTCGATGAAGAACAGGTTGCTCGACAGCGGGGCGTGTTCGAAGGCGAACAGGCGCCAGCGCGGCGGCGCCGACGGGCCGTCGCCGTCCGGGTCGTTGAGCGCGGCGGTGAAGATCGGCGTGGGCGCGAGGGATTGTTGTTGCGCGAACGCATGCGCTTGTTCGAGCACGGTCGAACGCAGGCCGAAGGTGCGTGCGCCCGCTCCGCCGCGGAGCGAGGCCTGGTCGGCCTTCATGCCCGGGTCCATCGCGGCGTCGGCGCGGACGATGCCGAACAACTCCATGTAGCTGCGATCGGCCATGCGCACATAGCGGTTGGCGACGCCGTCGGGGTTGCGTCCGGGGCGGACCTGGAACCCGAGTTTCACTGCCATGACTGCGCTGATCTGGTCGATGTCGCGTCCCCACAGCAGGGCGTGGTCGATCTCGTTGCTGTGTTCGGGCGGTGCGGCCGCGCTGGCGGCGGATGGGGCGATGCCCAGGATCAGGGCGGACAGCAGGACGAACCTGCCGGCGATGCGTTTGCTGCGCTGGAACTTCATTCCGACTTCCTAGTGGCCACGGTGCGATTGCCGCGCAGCATGCGAGGACGCGCGGGTCGCAGGCGAGCACAAACGGCCGGTGGCGGACATGGATGGATGATTTTGCGTGGTGCGATCGCGGTGGGCGGGAATGGGCCCGCTTCAGTGAACGGGTCCGTGCGCTTCGCTGAAGCCGGCATAGCGAATCTGTTTACGGTCCGCTTACCCGATTTTCACGGTCGCCTCCCTGGCGCATGCTCGAATGCTCCGGACTCACCCTCGGGAGCACGACCATGAAGAAGCATTGCGTCGTCATCGCTTTAGCGTTGCTGTTGTCGGTCTCAGGCGGCGCCCAGGCCGGCGTCGTCACCGTCAGCGGCTATGGCCAGAGTTACGACCCCGGCATCGCCCTGAGCGACGCCCGCGCCGATGCGGTCGGCAAATGCTCCGCGCAAGGCGGGACGCCGGTGGAGGAGATCTACAACCATGTCACCCGCGCGAATCTGTGGCTGGCCGATTCGATCTGGACATGCGAGGTGCCGTGATCCGAGCGCGGCAGCCCGGCTCGGTCGGATCGCCTGGAACAACGTTCAGCGCCGGATCGCCAACACGCCGTCCAGCGCCAGCTGCGCCTTGAACCCGGCTTTTTCCAGGCGCTTGGCCACTTCGCGCGGGACATCGCGGCCGCTGGTGAGTTTGTTCGGGCTGCCGGTGTAGTGGAACATGCGTCCGCCGCGGTGCAGCACGCGCGCCAGCTGATCGTAGAACGCTTGCGAATACAACTCGCCGGCGATGCCGAATCGCGGCGGATCGTGGAGCAGGGCGTCCACTGAGGCGTCGGCGATCTGCGCGATCGCCTGCGACACATCGGCATGAGTCAGGCGCAGACGGCCGCCGCTGGCGTCGGCGTCGGGATCGGGCGACCACGGGTTGAGCGTGCGCAACCACAGTACGTCTTCGTTCTTCTCGAACGAGTGGATGCCGGCCGCGCCCGCTTCCAGGCAGCACGCGGCGAAATACCCCAGCCCGCCGCAGGTATCGAGCACCCGCTTGCCGCGCGGCTCGATCAGCGCCACCTTGGCGCGCGCGTCCTCCAGCGGCGATGCCTTCATCGTCGGCAACATCTTGATGCCGTCGATCTCGAAGGTAGGCGGGCCCCACTCGGTCGGCACCAGCTTGATCAGCGAACCGGAGAAGCGCGACACCGGCGCGAAGTCCTCGCCGTCCCAGTAATAGATCGTGCGGTCCTTGAGCGCGGGCGGATACGGGTACTCGCGCTCGCGCCACCGCCAGGCATCGGCCTGCAGCCGCACTTCGCCGTTCGAACGCCCCAGATCCAGCGAACCGCTCCACGCCGGCGCGCCGGTTTCGCGCGCGGCGCGCAAGGCTTCGGCCGCGGGAAGGGTGAGCAGGGGGCCTGAGTAATGCGGCATCGCGGATCGCGCCTGATGGAAGGAGGGAGAAGCTTACGGGGCTGGGACGGATATCTCGACTGCAGGAGCAGTCGGTTCGGCGATACGCAGTCGCGCATCGCAGTGCCCGGCAAGCGCGTCGCGTACTCGTGCCCACACATGCGACAGCCGGAATTTGTTGA
Source organism: Lysobacter gummosus (assembly GCF_001442805.1). Lineage (NCBI taxonomy): Bacteria > Pseudomonadati > Pseudomonadota > Gammaproteobacteria > Lysobacterales > Lysobacteraceae > Lysobacter > Lysobacter gummosus. The sequence goes on from NZ_CP011131.1 coordinate 2,262,997, forward strand.
CTGCCGGTGAGATGAATGAATCGCCGATGTGATCTGCGCGTACACGATATCGAATTTGCCTGCAATTGCGTCGGCTGCGCTTTGATGTTCTTTGATGGGCTGGTTTTGCGATTCCTGTCACGGTTGATGAAGCCCGAGTTTCACCAGGCCACCAGAACGGCACACGCGAGGTAGGGCGGTTCCGGAGCCGATCCGTTTGCGCTCATGTCCCCGTGAAATCGCATGGCTTGGTCGCGGCTTGGAGAAGGGGATATCCAACCCGCGATCGCACTCGAGGAACTGTTCGTTATGAAACATAAGAATCTGCTTTGCCTGGCGATGCTGGCCAGTGTGTCGGGGCTGGCGGGCACCGCCGCCGCGGAGGAAATGGGCTCCGCGCGGGTCACCGCCAAGCCGTTGGCGCGCGCGTTCGGCGCCGACGACTTCGCGACCACCAGCAAGGCGGCCATCGCCCGCATCGTCGAGTTGGGCCGGCCGACCCATGAAATGCTGGCCGCGCTGCGCGAGGGACGCGCGCTGCAGGGCAAACACGGCAAGCCGCTGAGCATCGGCATGGCCCGCACGGTCGAGCGCAGCCGCATCGATCTGAATTCGCTGGACTGGCAGACGCTCGCCAACGGCTCGCGCGGCGCCCGTTTCAGCCTTACCTCGTCCCAGGCGGTGGCGCTGCGCGCCGGCCTGCGCCTGCGCGGCAACGGCCGTCGGGGCGCGGACCCCGCGGCGGTATCGCTGCGCTTCGCGGGCAACGATGGCCGCGTGTTCGGCGAGAGCGGCAAGGCCTTCGCCGGCGACCAGATCGGCTGGTCGGCGATCGTGGCCGGCGATACCATCGTGGTGGAAGTCGAGCTGGCGCCCGGACAGCGGCCCGGCGACTTCACTCTGGAGGTGCCGAAGCTTTCGCATCTGGACGTGGACCCGTCCCTGAGCTCGAGCGCCATAACCAAAGAGGTGGGCGTTGCCGGGATCGGCGGCAGCCAGGAATGCGAACGCGACGTGGTGTGCCGGGTCGATCCTTCCCCCGGCTTCGTGGCGGTCAGCAAGGCCGTCGCGCGGATGGCGTTCACCGACACGGACGGCGAGACCTACTACTGCACGGGCACCTTGCTCAATAACAGCAACACGCCCAAGCGCCACCTGCTGTGGTCCGCCGCGCACTGCTTCAGCACGCAGACCGTGGCCAACAGCCTGCAGACGTACTGGTTCTTCGATTCCGTCAGGTGCGATACCGACACGCTCAGCCCGTCGGCGGTGACCGTTACCGGCGGCGCCTATCTGCGCTATGCCAACACCAACCGCGATACCCTGCTGCTGGAACTCAAGAACGCTCCGCCGGCCGGCGCGTTCTACGCCGCCTGGAACAACGCCGCGTTGACCGCCACCGGCACCGCGTTCGAAACGATCCATCATCCCTATGCGGACTTGAAGAAGTATTCGCTGGGCACGGTGACCGATACGTCGACCTCGTACTACTGGTTCACGCCGGTGACCGAGGTGCAGTGGAATACCGGCGTCGGCGAAGGCGGGTCGTCGGGTTCGGGCCTGTTCACCGTGAACGCCACTGGCGAGTACCAATTGCGCGGTGGCCTGGTCGGCGGCGACTCGGCCTGCAAGGCCAGTGGTCTGCTCGGGCCGGATCAGCCGGATTATTTCTCGCAACTTAGCGGTGTCTGGTCGAAGGTCTCGTCGTACTTCTCGCCGTAAGGCATAAACGCGCCGCCTCTTCCGGCTTGTGGAAGAGGCGGCGCTTCCAGCGCGGTTTACGATCGCGCCGTTGTCGTGCCGGTCTTGCCGACACGCGGGCAGGCCGGAATCGGGCGCGTAACGCGATGGTTTTGCCAGGACTGGCGGCGCTCTATCGGATACGACCGGATCCAGCGGCGCCCGATCGACACGGCGAACGAAAAAATTCGGCCTTCGATCGGCGGCTGTGGCGGTTAGCCGTTGGCCAAGTCCCGCAGGCCGATCGGGTGCTCCCCCGCAACGGCCCGCGACACTTCCCGTCCCGCTGCGCTAGGCTGCACTCTTTCCATCAGGGGATCGCATATGAAGCTTTCACGTATGAGTCTGGGCCTGGCGCTGGCTGCAGCGCTGGCCGTTCCGTCCGCCCACGCCGCCGACAGCGCGGCCAAGGGCAAGCCGCAGTTGGGCAGCTTCGGCGTGGACCTCAGCGCGCAGGACAAGAGCGTCAAGCCGGGCGACGATTTCAATCGCTACGTCAACGGTCACTGGCTCGATACTTACCAGTTGAAGGACTACGAGACCACCTACGGCTCGTTCAACATCCTGCGCGACCAGTCCGAGGCGCAGGTGCACGCGATCATCGAATCGCTGCACAAGCGCAAGGATCTGGCGCGCGGCAGCGACGCGCTGAAGCTGCGCGACTACTACGCCAGCTACATGGACCGCGCCGCGCGCGACGCCGCCGGGATCGCGCCGCTGCAGCCGGTGCTGGATCGGATCGGCGCGATCAGCTCCAAGGCGGCGCTGATCGAGGCCTTCGGCAACAGCGATCTCGACAGCAGCGCGGCGCCGCTGCGCTTCAACGTCGAGCTGGATCGCAAGGACCCGGACCAGTATCTGGTCGGTCTGCGCGTCGGTGGGCTGGGTTTGCCCGATCGCGATTACTACCTCAACCCCGATGCGCGCTTCGCCGGCATCCGCACCGCTTATCTGGCCCATATCGAGCGCATGCTCGGCTTCGCCGGCGTCAAGGACGCGAAGGCGCGCGCGCAGGCGGTGCTGGCGCTGGAGACCGAGCTGGCCAAGCCGCAGTGGGAACGCGCGCAACTGCGCGATCGCGACAAGACCTACAACGTCGCCACCCTGGCCGAACTGACGAAGCAGTATCCGGATTACGACTGGGCCGCGCAGGCCAAGGCGCAGGGGCTGCCGGCGCTGGACCGCGTCAACGTGGTCACGCCGAGCGCGGTGCAGCCGGTGATCGAGGTGGTCGCGCGCACGCCGCTGCCGGTGTGGCGCGATTACCTGACCTTCCACGCCGTGCGCGGCAACGCGCCGCTGCTCAGCCGCGAGATGGACGACGCCGCGTTCGCCTTCACCGGCACCGTGCTGGGCGGGCAGAAAGCGCAGCGCGACGACTGGAAGCGCGCAGTGGCCGCGGTCACCGGCACCGACGGCCTGGGCGATGCGATGGGCAAGCTCTACGTCGAGAAGAATTTCTCCCCGCAGGCCAAGGCGGCGATGCAGGCGCTGGTGGAGAACCTGCGCACCGCGCTGCGCAGCAATATCGAGAAGATCGACTGGATGGGCGATGCGACCAAGGCCGAGGCCTATCGCAAGCTGTCCACGTTCCGGCCCAAGATCGGTTATCCGGACAAGTGGCGCGACTATTCCAGCGTGACCATCGTGCCGGGCGACCTGATGGCCAACGTGATGCAGATGCGCCGCTACGGCCGCAACGACCAGGTCCGCCGCATCGGCACGCGTCCGGATCGCGACGAGTGGTTCATGACGCCGCACACGGTCAATGCGTACTACAACTCGACCTTCAACGAGATCGTGTTCCCGGCCGCGATCCTGCAGGCGCCGTTCTTCGATCTCAACGCCGATCCGGCGGTGAACTACGGCGGCATCGGCGCGGTGATCGGCCACGAGATGGGCCACGGCTTCGACGATCAGGGCAGCAAGTCCGATTACGCCGGCATCCAGCGCAACTGGTGGACCGACGCCGACCGCGCCGGCTTCGAGCAGCGCACCAAGGCGTTGGGCGCGCAGTACAACGCGTTCTGCCCGCTGCCGGGCCAATGCGTCAACGGCGCGCTGACGATGGGCGAGAACATCGGCGACCTGGGCGGCGTTTCGATGGCCTACACCGCGTACCAGCTGAGCCTGGGCGGCAAGCCCGCGCCGGTGATCGACGGCGTGAGCGGCGATCAGCGTTTCTTCCTGTCGTGGGCCCAGGTGTGGAAGAGCAAGTATCGCGATGAGGCCTTGCTCAACCTGATCAAGACCAACCCGCATTCGCCGGGGCAGTACCGCGCTTATGGCCCGCTGCGCAACTTCGATCCGTGGTATCAGGCGTTCGATGTGAAGGCGGGCGACAAGTTGTATGTGGCGCCGGATCAGCGGGTGCGGATCTGGTGATGAAATGAAGGTCTGCTGAGATCCGTTCGCGGGAGCGCCGACTCAGTCCTTCTCCCGCTTGCCATCCGAGGTGACTTCCTTCGAGGCGCGGGGGAGGGGAGCCACTGCTCTGTTTAGCCCCTCTCCCGCTTGCGGGAGAGGGGTTGGGGTGAGGGCGCGGTCAGCGGCAGAACTTGAAGCAAGAGCAGAAGCAACAGCATTCGCGCCTGCGGCGCTCATTCCCTCACCCCGGCCCTCTCCCGCAAGCGGGAGAGGGAGTCACCGCTCTGTTTAGCCCCTCTCCCGCGTGCGGGAGAGGGAGATCCAGGTTCTGTTTAGCCCTCTCCCGTTTGCGGGAGTTCATCGTCGCGTGCCGTGGATTCGCCCGGGCGGATTCCGGCCTCAGCCAATGCTCCGCGCGCGGCCTCGGACGAAAACGGCCTGGGTACGGCAGCGGCGGTGATAAAATCCCGGGTTCTCCCGTAGTGCAGCCAAGCGAGCGACGCGATGACCAGCCAAGCCTTCTACCCGATCGGTACGCCCGGCCAGCCCTGGGGGCCGGCGGAGATCGCCGAATGGCGCTCGCGGCAAGTCCGCCATCGCAGCTACGAAGCCGAGGTGGTGAGCAAGATCGACAAGCTGCGCTCGCGTTTCGATGTGGTGGAGTACGGCGTACTGGATTACGCGCCCGACCGATATCCACTGTTCGCGATCAAAAGCAGGGACTGGCGGGATGATCTTCCGACGTTCTTGGTCACCGGCGGCGTACACGGCTATGAAACCAGCGGCGTGCACGGCGTGCTGCAATTCCTCGAGCGTCATGCCGCGGACTATGCCGGCAAGGCCAATCTGCTGGTCGCGCCCTGCGTCAGCCCGTGGGCCTACGAGCGCATTCATCGCTGGAACATCGACGCGATCGATCCCAACCGCTCGTTCCGCGACAACAGCCCGGCGCAGGAATCGGCCGCGCTCATCGCGCTGGTGGCGCCGTGGCGCGAGCGCGTGCTCATGCACATCGACCTGCACGAGACCACCGACACGGACGAATCCGAGTTCCGCCCGGCCTTGGCCGCGCGCGACGGCAAGCCCAACGAGCCGGGCGAAATCCCGGACGGTTTCTATCTGGTCGGCGACAGCGAAGACCCGCAGCCCGAGTTCCAGCAGGCGGTGATCGCGGCGGTAGCGATGATCACCCACATCGCCCCGGCCGACGCCAAGGGCGAGATCATCGGCGCGACGGTCGTCGCTCCGGGCGTGATCAATTATCCGGTGCGTTCGCTGGGCCTGTGCGCCGGCATCACCAACGCCCGTTACCGCACCACCACCGAGGTCTATCCCGACAGCCCGCGCGCTACGCCCGAGCAATGCAATGCCGCGCAGGCGGCGGCGGTATGCGCGGCGATCGATTTCGCCCTGGCGCGGGCCTGATCCGGGGCGCGTCGATCGGCCTGGGTCGATCGACGCGCGAACCCGCCCGTCCGCGGCGACGACTTCAGCGCTTGTCGCCGAACAACTTGTTGGCGTTGCCCCAGCGGATCTTGCGTTTCTCTTCCACGCTCAGATCCAGCTTTTCCAAGGCGTCGCCGGCCTGCTTGAGCGAGAGTTGCGGATAGTCCGAACCGAGCATCACGTTGTCGATGCCGACACTGCGGATCGTCCACACGAACTCCGGCTCGACCGGCGAATCGGCCACCAGCGCGACGGTGGCCGAGATGTCGAAGTGGATGTTGTCGAAGAAGAAATCCTTCGCCGTGCGCGCCAGGAACAGGCTGTTCCAGAAGCGGAAATCCAGGCCGCCCATGTGGGCGAAGACGAATTGCGTCTTGGGCAATCCCACCGCCAGGTTGAACAGGTTCTGGTTGTCGCCCGGGACGATGTTGAAGTTGTCGAACAACACTGCCACGCCCAACTCGCCGGCCAGCTTGCACAGCGCGCGCACTTGCGGGTCGGTGATGTCGAAGCGCTGCGTGTGCGGGTGCAGCTTGAGCGCTTTCACGCCCAGCCCGGCCAGCCGTTTCAGCTCGTCGATGGCGACCTGTCCATCGAGCGGGTGCACCGAGGCGATCGGCATCAGCTTGGGGTAGCGCTTTGACAGCGCGATCAGCTCGTCGTTCTTGCGCCGGTTCTCTTGCGTTTCGCCCTTGATCGCCATGTAGATGCCGCTGTGGCGGGCGACCGGCTGGTGCTCGGCCTCCAGTTGCGCGTAGTACTCCTTGAGCGATTTCTCGCCGTGCCACAGATGGACGTGGACGTCGAATACTTCGTCCTGGGCCAGGGCGAGCGGCGGCAGGCAGAACAACATCAAACCCAGGATGGCGTGCTTGATCATGGGGCGGGCCTCGTCGGAAATGCGCAGCGGTGGACCGATGTCCTGATAGCCAGCGAACCTCGCGGCGCGCGCGTGGGAGCGAGTCGGGCTGCGAGCCATATCGCATGCCTTTTCGCTCAAGGCAAATCCGATGCTGCGATGCGGCGCGAACCGGCCTGCATCCGCGCGACGGAGAGTCGAGCGCGCGCCGCCCGCCGACCGGCTTGCCTGCGCGCACTGACCGCACCCAGCCGTCTTCACATCGCGAATGCGTTCGCGTTTGAACCAGTGCGCGCGGCGCGGCATTCGATGCGCCGGAGCGGGCGGGCCGCTCGACACGGCGCGAACCGCTTCGCCGGCGAATCCGCGCCGCACGCACTCGTCCTTGAACGCCACACCCGCAGACCTCGCTGCTCCGCGCATCCCCCGCGAGGCCGCATCCCCTCCGAACCCGATCGCATCGGCTCCCGTCAGGGAGCGCAGAAGGAGTTTCGACATGCCTATCAATTTGTACCGCGGCGACAGCCGGCCCCCCGCCGACATCAAGGCCGCGGGCGGCTTCAACGCCTGGGTTCCGCTGACTCAGCCGCTGGCCGTGGCGCTGGTCAATCGCTGCATGGGCCAGCCGCCGCCGTACGCGCCGGTGGCGTTGCCGCCGCCGGCCAACACCACGCCGTTGCAGGCGGCGCTCAACAGCAACAACCCGATCAACCTGCTGACCTTGATGGCCGAGATCAAGAAAGGCAAAAGCCACGACACCGTGCACATCTCCACCGACGTCAGTCCGGCCGCGGGCGGTTACGGCACCAGTTACGTCTATCGAATGACCATGACCTTGAACTACCAGCGCAACGGACGCGGCGCGGTAATCCCGGTCGGCAACAACTCCGCGGTGCTGGCCTCGGCGGTAAGCACCAATCTGGTCTTCGACGGCGCCACCATGCCGGCTTCGCAGCTCATCGCCCTGACCGGCGTCGGCGCGGTCGGGCTGACCGAGGTGGCGTTCCTGACCTCGATTCCCTATGCGTACATCACCGACTATCAGGAACCAGGCGGCAACGTGTGGTTGCCCATGCCGTAACGATGCAGTTCAGCGGTGGCGCCGGGCCGCTCCCATGGGCGATGGGAGCGGCCCGATGTCGTCGGGCCGGTTCGCTAGTTCTTCCCGTCGTCGCCCATCACCCGCACCTCGCGCACCTCATCCGCGTTCGCATCGCGCGCAGCGCCGCCGGCGGGCGTGGTGATCAGGCGGATGCGCACGCGCGTGCCGCGGATCGCTTCGGCGGGCAGGGGAACGGTGTAGGTGCCGGCGTCGCTCCCGGCGCGGATAGCGTGCGGCGAGATCACGCCCAGGCTGCGGCCATCGTCGCTGAGCACTTCGATTTCCTGCCCGCCCGCCAACGCGCCCAGGCGCACTTCGAGGTAGACGGTTTCGCCCACGCTCGGCGGATGCGCGAGCGTCAGCGTGCGGTAGCCGCCGGAGGCCGCGCACCCGCTCTGCGCGATCAACATCGCGAGAGCGAGAACGACGGCGCGCCGCGGCATGTCCGCTCAGCCGCCGGAGGTGATCGAGACCGCCTGCACCGGCACCGGATCGGCCGGTTGCGTACCCGACGGCACCAGCCGGATATTCAGGCGGGTGCCGGCGCTTTCCGCATTCGAACTTGAGAACGCCTGCAAGGTCTTGCGCAGCGGGACGGCGAAGGTGGCCGAGTGCGACATCGCCATGTTGGGCATGGTCGGGCCGAAGAACGCGATGGTGCCGGCGTAGTACGGGCTGTCGGCATCGACGCGGCCGACGCCGGCCGGTGCGTTGACCAGCACGTCGAACTCGCGCGTCACCGCCAGGCCTTCGGGCCGGTCCATGGTGACTTCCGCGATCAGCGGCGCCGGCAGCGCGTCGCTGAGGTGGCGCTTGACCAGGGCCGACGGCAGCACGACGGAAGCGGCATCGGCTTCGATGTTGCCCTTGATCGCGCCATAGCGATTGGCGGACGAAGTCGACTTGATCCGCGGAATGATCGGCATGTCGCTGCCGAAGCCCGGGCCGTAGTCGTAATCGAACGCGCTGGTGCTGACGTAGTCGCCGGCCTTGCTCGGGCCGACGAAACCGCCTTCGCCATCGACGTAGAACAGGAACGGCTCGTTCATGAAGGTCGCCAGGTCGTCGCCGGTCGGCAGGATCGGCTGCCCGGCGGCGAGCTGTTTCTTCGTCCACAGGTCCCACAACCGGTCCATGTTGGAGTGGTGCAGATAGAAGATCGGGTCCACCGGCGAGAGGAAGTTGGTCATGTTGCCGTAGGGGCCCGGATCGATCGCGCCGACGCCGCCGATGTAGTTGTGCACCTTGTTGTGCGGAAAGCCTTCCAGGATCGAGAAGTTGGTCGAACCGTCGGGCTGCACCAGATGGGTCGCGGTCTTGGAACTGGCGAAGCTGTTGCTGATGCTGGGATCGTAGAACAAGGTCGGCATCAGCCCGGAGCTGACGATGTGCGGCGAGACGTCGTAGGTGGTCTTTGCGTCGAGCTTGGGATTGGAGCGCGACAGATAGCGCGCGCCGCAGGTGATGGCGTAGCTCTGGTTGCCCGACAGGCCGGCCTTGTGCGCGACGCTGTAGCCGGTGACGTCGTTCCAGACATCGTCGAAGGTGGGATAGCCGCGCGTTTGCAACTGCGCGCGCTGCGCGCTGCTGAGCGAGTTCCAGTACTTCAGCATCGCCGGTTTTACGAACTCGGTGAACTTGAACAGGTTGCCGGTGTAGGGCGCGTAGGCGCTGTCGGTCGGCGTGAGCACGCCGTCGAACATGCCGGAAGGAATCTCCGGATGCCGGGTCCAGTCCCAGAACGGCATGGCGAAGCTGGCGTCGCCGCTGAGCTTGCGGATGGTGCGTTCGAAGTAGCCCACGTAACCGCGATGCCAGACGTAGAACCACCAGTTGCCGTGCGGGCAATCCAGGAAGTGGGTGAAGGCGTTGCGGAACCAGTTGTGCGGGTGTTCGGCCGGAAGCGCGAGCATGGCCTGCACGCCGCGCGCGTAGCTGGCGAGCATGCGCTGGCCTTCGACGGTGGCGACATCGTGGCGGCGATAGCGCGCGGTCGGGTCCGAGCCTTTGGGGCCGGGGCCGGAGCCGGGACCGGCGGCCAGCAATGAGCCGAACGGCAGCAGCGAGGCGCCCACGGCGGTGGTGGCGGTGCTCAGAAATTCGCGGCGTGTGTAGCGCATCGGGCTCTCCTTTGGGTACGTGGCGATCCTCAATCCCTTGCACGGACGGCGGGGCGCATGGTCCGCGTCGCTGCCGTGAATGCAGGGCGACGGCTGGATTCGTTGCGCGATCGAGCCCAGGTGAGCGCGCCGGTAGTGGTTAGCGCGCGTGAGCCAGATCTCTTGTCCCCGGTCGATCCGGATCGAGCGTTCTCTGTGTGAACGGGCCGGAAGCCCGGTTTCGGACAGGCGTGGCGAAATAGATCCGGATTTGCAATTGAGGTCACACAATGCAGCGATGCACGCGGGCGCGAACACGGCGATCGCTTCATCGATGCCGGTGGTGTCGCCGGGCGCTTCGATGCCGCGGCCGGGGCGCGACGCGTTCGATCCTTTTGCGCCGTGCCGCGATATTTCATCCGTCATCGCCGCGCGGCGTTATCGCGAGCGCTCGGCTGACGACTTGCATCGGCTGCGTCGCGAGCAATAAGTAACGCCGCGAACAACCGGGCCCGCGGCTGGCCCGATCCGTGCCGGACAGGCCGCGGCCCGCCCGGCACGTCGTCATGCCCGGCGCGGCTCAGGTGCCGCAGATCTGCGGCGTGCCCGCATAGCCGCAGCACAGCGTGCCGTTGCTGTTGACCAGATTGCGGCCGCCGAAAGGATCGGAATAGCACTGGCCGAACTTGCTCATGTCGAAGGTGGCTTTGCGCCAATTGCCGTTGGCCATGCGGCAGCTCGCCTGCAGGGTGCAGCCGTTCATGGTCACGTCGTTGCACGACTGCCAGAACGAGTACTGGGTGGTCTTCGGCGGCAGCGCGCACGTGGTCGCGGTGGCTTGCGGAAACGCGTCGGTCAACTTCGCCGGCGCCTTGGACGGCGGTTCGGCGGCGGCGGCGATGCCGGCGGCGATCAACAGCAGCGATGCGAGGATCAGGGACAACCGGTTCATGGCGATTTCCTTGTAGGCGTGGAAACGGGCGCAGGCGACCATCGCTTGCGCGTGCGGCGCCCGCGCCGCGCGACTTGCGTGGCGCGCTCGCGATCGCTGGGGCCGGTCGCTTGCGGCGAGCGGCTCTTGTGGCAACGGTCTATGGCGATGGCGAAGGACACGGCAGCGGCGCGATCGCGCGTGGATTGCCAACCGCGTCACAGGCCGAAGGCCGGCCGATGCCGCGGCGGCGCTGCGCTTCACCAAGTCCCTGGCCCGGGGTGGGGAGATTCGTCCGGGCCGGCGCGCGGCTGCGGCGAACCGATCGGGATTTTTTTTTGACATCGTGTCGATCCGGCCGCCGCCCGTTCGTCGTCAAGGCAGGAGCGGGGTTTACGCGCCGGAACTGTCCGGCGGCCCGCGCTCCCCTTTCATGCCACCAGGAGACGACCGATGCGCTTTCTTTCGCTGATCCGGATCAACGAGACCACCAGCCAGCCGCCCACCGAGCGCTTGCTCGCCGACATGGGCAAGCTGATGGAGCAGATGACCCGCGAGGGCGTGCTGATCGAGACCGCCGGGCTCAAGCCCAGCGCCGAAGGCGTACGCCTGCGCCTGCGCGGCGGCAAGGTCTCCGCCACCGACGGCCCCTTCACCGAAGCCAAGGAAGTGATCGGCGGCTACGCCATGCTGGAAGCGAAGACGAAGGAAGAAGCGATCGCGCAGACACGGCGGTTCCTGGAAGTCCACGGCGACGAGTGGGACATCGAATGCGAACTGCGGCCGTTGCAGGACGACGGCCGCTGCGGCGGCGGCGCGGCGACGGCCAACTGATTCGCCGCCGCGGTACGGGTCAGCGATTCGTCGCCGGCCCGTTCACCCCGACGTATCCGTTCGCGCAGCCGGTGGTGCAGGTCGTCGCCAGCATGTTGTAGACGATGCGTCCGGCGTTGGTCTTGGAGCGGAAGTGGCCGACGCCGTTGCTGGTGTCGCCGCCGCCGGCGTTGTACGGGCTGCCGTCGCTCCAGTCCCAGTCGTAGGCGTAGGCGCTGCTGCCGGTGCCGATGTCGACCTGCGCCTTGAGGTTGCTCGCCGCGTTGAACAGCGCGCCGTTGGCGCATCCGGCCGAGTAGCTGGTGGTGAAGCACTGCACCTGGTCGTAGGCGCCGGCGGTGATGCTGTAGAAGGCGATGGTGCTGTACATCGTCGGCATCGCCCGCAGGCTGTTGCTGCCGCTGCCGGTCCAGCGGTTGTAGCCGTAGTAGGCGACGCCGCTGCTCGGATACAGGCCGAAGGTGTAGTAGTCGTAGGGAAAGACGTACGCCTCGGCGTTGCAGGTCGGTGCGTACGCCGACTGGTAGCCGGTGCTCAGGCAGGTCTGCAATCCGCGCAGGCCGCCGCCGATGTTGACGAAGCGGCGCACGCTGGCCTGGTAGCCGTAGTACTTCACCATCGCCAGGCTCATCGACGATCCCAGCGAGTGCGAGACGATGTCCACCTGGCTGCGGCCGGTATAGGTTTTGACTTTGTCGATGAAGGTCTTGAGGATCTGGTACTTGGCCGGCTGGTGATAGTTGTATTGCGGCGAGCCGCGCTCGTCCGCGTCCAGGTAGGTGACGCCGAACAGTTCGCAATCGTTGTAGCCGCGCGACTTGAGTTCGTCGTAGACCGAGTACGCCGGCGTGGTGTAGCCGCTGACCGCGCCGGGCGGCATGTCGAAACTGATCGCGCTGTCGCCGTTGCCGGCGACGAACACCACCGGCGTGCGCGTGGCGATGCAATCGCCGCCGCCGAAACCACCGCTGCCGACGCCGGGATTGAAGCCGCCGGCGTACTGGCTGGCGGCGCCCTGGCAGGTGTAGCCGTTGTTGGCGCCGCAATCCAGCGCCTGCGCGGTGGACGGCGCCAGCAGCGCGCCGCCGCCGGCCAGCGGCAACAGCGCGGCCAGGACCGCGGCCGACGCATGGCCGGCGACGGCTTGCGGATTCGAAAGCGCGAGTGAAACCAACTTCAGCGTGTTGCGGAACATGAGTGCCTCCCCTGAGTGCCCGTTCGACGACAGCGAAAGTCGGATCGGGCCGATGCTGGACCGGCCCGCGGCACTTGGGTATTGCACCTATGGGCGATGGGGAAACGGTTGGCCGCGCTCGCCCATCGCGATGTCCGCGCGCCCTTCGCCGTCGAAGCGGTCTACGCGCCCGCGTTATCGTCCCGTGCTCTTCAACGAAGCGCAGCCGCACGCCGAAGTGGCGGTCGCCGGAAACAGGTCGAGTAGGGCGCGATGGATTTCCGCCTTGCATTCGAAGGCGACGTCCGATGGCGGCGCCTGGCCGTCGGCGTAACACACCACGATCTCATCCTGCGTTGTGCATTCGGCCAGGTCCGGCATGCCGCTGTCGTATTGATGGAAAGAGTCGTTACCGCCCGAGCGCAGGCCGAGAACCTCCGTTTCGCAGGTGAACGGCGATGGAAACGCCGCGATCGGCGCGCTGCAGCTCTCGCTCAGGCCCAGCACCACGGTCGCGGTGACCACGGTTCTCTGGTTGATGATTTCGACATTGCAGGTGGCGGCCGCGCCGGCCGGAACCATGGCCCCGGCCAGCAGCAAGGCCATCGGCAAAGCGCGCAGACGCGCGGAAAACCGCGGTGTATCGACCCGTTTCATCGCAACTCTCCTTGAGGGCGCTCTTGCGAGCGCAGGACGCGTGGTCTGGACGGACGGTGAGCGTGGCAGGGTCGCGCGGGGACGGACACCGCCGGATGAGCGCAGCCTATGCCCGGGTATTGGCGCAAACACGTATCCAGTTACCGGTTTGAGCGTCGGTTAGATTGGCGCGGATCTGCGCGGCCGAGCGTCGCATCGATTGGTGCGATGTGTTCGGCGTCGGCCGATGCCGAGACAACGACGCCGGCCGCGCACCCGGGTGCGCGGCCGGCGTCCATGGCCGGATGGTTTCGACTCGATCGGTTGATCAGGAATCGATCGCGCTGGCGCCGAACAACACGCCGTTGGCGCCGCCCGGCAGCGTGCACAGCACCGAGGTATAACCCCAGTAACTGACCGTCGGCAGCGAGGTGTAGTTGCTGTAGGTGGCATCGCTGCGGGTGAAGCTGGTCGAGCTCAGGTAGGTGCCGTTGTAGTCATAGGCCGAGACGGTGCAGGTGGTGGACGCGCCGGCGTAGTTGCTGCCGTCCACGTAGTAGGCCTGGCCTGGCCCTGTAACCGGATGACGCGCGATCGGGCAGACGACAGAGCGCGGGCTGGCGTTGAGGTTGCGCACGCCGCTGGTGAGGTAATCGATGTCCAGCGCTTCGGACGCGTTGTAGTTCTTGCAGGCGGTGCCGCTGATGTTGATGTTCTGCGCGGTGGCCGCATGCGCGCTCGCCGGAACGGCGCTGCCCAGCGCGCCGACGACGAGGCTGAGTCCGAGGATCATTGCATTGGCTTTCATGTGTAGCTCCGTGAGTTGAGTAGACGTTTCCCTGTCCTCCATCGCCGGCGCCAGTTCAGGGAGGCTGACGCCGGGTTGAAGTTCGGTTCCGCGTGCGCTCAGCCGCGCGGGCCGCGCGCGGCGGCCGGGTCGGGCGCCATCAGGTACAGCACGGTTTCGGTCCGGCCGTCGGCGCCGACTACGCTTTGTCCGACCATGCGCGGCAACAGATCGCTCAGCTGCTGCGACCACAGCGGAAGGTTCTTGTTGACGCTGCCGCTGCCGTCGTCGCTGACCTGGACCCGGCAAGTGGTCGCGCGGCATTCCACGTTGCGCATCGCGCCACGCATGGTGTCGTCATGGTTGATCGCGTCCCACAGACGCGAGGTGGTGGTGGGCGCCCAGCGCGGATCGACCCGTTCCTGGCCGAACGCGGATTGCAGGCCGGCGACATAGGCCGCGTGGCGCCTACGGTCTTGTTCGATCGCGCGCTTTGGATCGATCGGCGATGCCTCGCCGTTCAAGCGCTGCGCGGCGGTCTGCGTGCGCAGCTTGTCGATCTGCGCCTGCAAGGCGGCGATCTGCTCGGCCGTGCCCGACGATTGCGCGGGATCGGCCGCTTGAGTGTGCGCTGCCGCCGCGGGGCGCGATTGCGATACGGTCTGCAGGGTATCGGAGTCGAGGTGGAAGAAAATCGCGAGGCCGCCCAATCCGAGCAGCGCGCCACCGATCCATGTGCGCGAGATGGTTTTCATGATGCAAGGTGTACCAGATCGTCGCCGCGACGGCATGTCGCTTAAACAACGACACCGCCCACGCTGCGCAGCGCTTCGCTCCATATCTTCGCGATCAGCTTGCGCCGCGAGGTCAGTCCGGTCTTGTGATAGATGCGTTGCCACAGCGTGCGCACGGTGGAGATCGAACACTCCAGCGATGCGGCGATCTGTTTGTCTTCGGCGCCGCGCGCGGCGGCGACGAGCACCGATTGCTCCATCGGGCTGAGCAGGCAATAGGTAGTTCGGGCGACCTCGCGTAGCAGGTCGTCCCTGACCGTATCGGGGCGGTGCGCAGAAGCCGGTGACATCCGATGTCGGAAAACGCTGCGTGGGAATTGGAGCGAACGCGGGTTCCGGAAGAATCAGGCCACCCAGGGGTTTCGCGTTTAGCCTTGGTTAAATGCCATGAAGGAGATGGTGCGCCGTCTCCTTCATGATTGGCCGAGATGAATGTCAGCGTCGCGCTGATTTCAGCGACAGCGCGGCGGTTCAGGATTTCGGCGTCGGTCGATCCACGGCCAGCGGCCGCACGTACTGCGCCAGGCTGAGCAGCACTGCATGATCGCCTCCCAGCGGCGGTTCGGCGGCGGCAGGAACTGATCGGCTGATGTTGGACGCCATGCGGCGGCTTCGTCATTGCACTTGTAGCCGATGGCCTGACCGGCCGCGGGACGGCGTTCGCGATCGGCGAATCGACGGGGGCGGCCAGCGTCAAGGCGTTGCGTTCAACGCATGGAGTGCGCCGGAATATTCGCGCAAATACTGCGGGCCATCGCATTGGGGGGCTATTCTTTTTCGCCGCCTGCGTCGCAAATATCGATTGTGGTCATTCAAATTTACGATCGGTCGAATTCGATCTGTCAATCAGCGGCGCCGAGGACGCAGTGATTTTGTGTGCCTGATTGCTTTGTTATTGAGGAATCTGATCAATCCGGGTAGATGATTTTTGTCTGCTGCGAGTCACACGGGTGTCGGCGCGGAAAAAAGACGAAATCATCCTGCTTGCAGCGATCGTTCCGGCGCCGTCGGGTCGCATCCGCTCCGACGATCCTGGTCGAATAGAACTGTTTTTCGGCGGCGCGCGCGGTGTGATCGCGCGGTTCAAGCCGCCGCTGGAGGCGGTCCGGCGGTAGCCTGGCTATGCGTATTTACAGTGATTTTTTACCTGTAAAACACTGGGCTGATTGAGCTTCTAATGCACGCCGAGATCGATCCGCCGGTGTTGCGGCCAGGCAGCGGCCGCCGATCGCGCTAAAGCAAGCGAAGTGCGATCGATGCCATCGCGCCGGTGATTGAATTTTGCCGGTGCGCGTTTAAGTTTTCCCTGCGTCCGATCCGGACGGGCGCGCAACGAACGACACAATCGCGCCGGGACTCTCCCGGTTACTCAAATGTCTCGATGGAGTTTTCCTCATGACCTTATCTCGTCGTTTTTTCTCGCCCCTGTTGATCGCCGCCGGCCTGCTGTCGATGGGTGCCGCATCGGCGGGCGAAAGTTTCACCGTCTCCCTTTCCGATGGCTCGGTATTCACTTCGGAGGAGGAAATGATCGAAGTCGTCCGGGTCCAACTGGTCAGCGCTTGCGAGAGCAAGGGCGGGACCGCGGGCGAATTCGTGGTGAACGGAACCTACTTCGATCCTTTCAGCGAGGTGCAGTTCGTCAAGGGAACGCTCACTTGCCATAGGAACTGACGACAGCCAGCGCTCGCCCGCCGCCGACGATCCCGATCGCCGGCGGCTCCGGTGCCGCCCCGTTTGATGGGCGGTGCGCTCGCGACGGACCCGCTCCGTCGCCGCGCTCAGGGTTTGCGCGAGGCCCGTTCGTCGGCGAGCGGCCGCACGTACTGCACCAGGCTGAGCAGCACTTTGCCCGGTTCTTCCCACTGGATCATGTGCGAGGAATGTTCGAACCAAACGCCGTGCTTGTACGGCGCCTTGACCTGCTTGAGCCAGGCCGCGGTGGGCTGCGACGGCGTGGTGTAGTCGTGACGGCCCATGAACATCACCACCGGGATCGGAAATTCGCGCACCTGGCTCATGTCTACGTCAAGGAACTCCGGCAGGATGCGCCCCAGCGAGAACACGTTGCCTTCGTCCACCGCGGCGCGATCGCAATCCTCATACTCCGGCGACAGCGACGGCGCGCGATAGAAATAGGTGGATTCGTCGCGGTACGCGCTCAGGCCGCCGTAGTACTGCGCCCACTTGCGGGCGATGATGATGCGCTCGCGGGTGATCGGCTGGTTGCCGGGGTAGGGCGCGATGGTCTGCATTTCCTTGACCGCCTCGGTGTTGCCATGCGCCTTGGCCTGCGCCATGCCGTAGTCGAAGCTGATGCGCTCGTTCTCGCGCACGTTGATGGCCTGGCCGATGCCGACATAGGCGTAGAACAGGTCCGGACGCTTCAGCGCGGCCTTCATGCCGACGATGGTGCCCCAGCTGTGGCCGGCCAGCACGACCTTGCGCTTGCCGTAGCGCTTGCGCACGTACTCGGCGATTTCGATGGCGTCGTCGACGTAGCGGTCGATATGGATGGTGTCGGCGTAGCTGTTCGGGTCCTGCCGGGTGTAGGTCCTGCCGGCGCCGCGCTGGTCCCAGTTGACGACGGTGAAGTATTCCTCGATCGGGCGCTGGAACTGCCACATCGTGGGGATCAGCGGCGATGCCGGGCCGCCGTGCGCCATCAGCAGGATCGGATTGTCCTTGTCCTGGCCGCGCACGTTGATCCACTGCTCGATGCCGCCGATGCGCGCGGCATAGGCTTCCTGCACGCCGTTGGGCGCGACAATGCGGCCCAGGTCCTTGACGATGGCGCGCGCGTCGGCGTACTTCGAGGTGTCCTTGCATTCGGCGGCGATGGCGGTGGAGCTGGCGGACAGCAGCAGGGCGAGCAGGACGTGAGCGGTCTTCATGGATTGGATCCCGAGCGAAAGGCCAGTTGCCGGTGGAGGTGATGATGCGATCCGCCGGGCGCGCCCGGCATCGCGGATCATGTGGCAACTGATGCGGCGTGGGCGACGGCGGTTGCACCGAGTGCGCGGCCTGGATCGGAATCGCTCGTTTTTGCCGTACTGTCGGGACATCGCCGGGCGCTCAGCGCACGCCAGTGAACGGTCTGACCCGGTGGGCCGCCCAGGTTTTTGTCCGCGTCGGCCGAACAGGCGTGCTCACAGCGCGCGGAGCGCGGCGTGATCCGCGACCAGGCGCGGGTGCGGATCTCTGGCCGGTCCGCTCCCCAGGAACGAGAAAGGCGGCCAATGGCCGCCTTTCCCCGCGCACACCCGGTTGGCGGACGCTTACGGCAGCTTGGTGCCCTGGTCCGCGATCGCCAGCCACTTGAACCCGTCGTGGGTGTAGGTGACGCCGGTCAGGGCTTTCTGCCGATAGCCGATGCGCGGAATCTCGTAAACGGTTTCGTACAGGATGTAGGCCGAGCGGCAGCCGTCGACGACGCGATAGCGTTCGGTCCAGCTCCACTTGGCTTCGCGGTTGGTGAAGTGGCTGGCCAGCGCGGTCATGATCGCGTCGATGCCGATGCGCGTGCCGCCGCTGTCGAACACGGTGATGGCGCGTTCGTCGTGGATGGCGCGGAAGGTCGCGGCGTCGTAGTCGCGGAAGGATTCCATATCGGTCTTCTGCGCGATTTCGAACTGGCGCGCGCAGATGCGATGCAGGATGTTCTGGCCCTGGTTCAGGCCTTGCGCCGAGGCCTCGGCGGCGGCTTCGCCGGCGAAGGCGCCGCCGCTGGCGCATACGGCGAGGATCGAGCACGCCAGCGGAAGCAACGCACGCGCGTTGCGGGAATGTTTGGTAGTCATGGCCGTTCCTTGTTCACTGCGGAGGGTGTGCGCACGGTAGCCAAGGGCGGTGTGCGGTGTTGTCCCCGAATCGCGGGGCCGGATGCTCGCCGGCGACAATTGGACTTATGCGCTGCGCAGGGCGCGCGTAAGCGCAAGCGCAGGCAAATGCGGGCGCGGGTTCGGCGACCCGACGCGGGCACGATGAATGCGCGCCGGACCCGAGTCGCCACCGTGGGTATTGCGCGCGGCCGATCCGTCGCCGCCTGATGACGCAACACCCGCCGCTCACCGGTCAGCCGAGCGCCCGCCGCCCCCGACTCTTATCGCGAACCGCATCACAACTCAGTCGCGGGATGACAGCCTCCACTATTGAGCCATGACGGCTCATGGCATTACCTGCACAGCCCAGGCACGCGCCGGAACCGGAGCGGGGAGCGCTTCGGATCGCGTCCGTCGGCGGCCGTCATGGCCGCCGCGGCGAGAACCGCTTCGCGTGCGCGGCTACACCTCTCATATCGCCACCATCCACGGGGATTTCGCAGTGGCCATCGATCGACGCAAACCGTTGTCCGTATTCCATCGCAGGCTGCGCGGGCTGTGCCTGCCGGCTCTTTTGTTGAGTTGCACCCTGATGCCGCCGGCCGTGTCGGCGCAGGCGCGGATCGGCGGCGAAGGCCAGGCCCACACCGGCCTGCTGTGGCCGGCGCAGGCGCCCGTTAATTACTGCAGTGCCGGCGTCATGCCGACGGGCCCGGCGACCTTGCCCGAGGGCGCGATCCTCGTGCCGGCCGGCGACAACAGCCATTTCGATTTCAATCGCAGCGGCGTGACGTTCTGGTTCGAGACCGGCGAGCACACCTTGGGCGAGGACATCTACGGCCAGATCATCGCCCGCGCGGGCAACACCTATCTGGGCGCGCCGGGCGCGATCCTGGACGGCAAGAACAAGAATCTGTACGCCTTCACCAACGCGGTCGATAACGTTGTCATCCGCTATCTGACCATCCGCAATTTCGGCCGCGGCCGCGACAACTTTGACCAGGGCGTGGTCAACCACGATGCCGGCGACCACTGGACCATCGAATACAACACCATCGTCAACAACGACGGCGCCGGGGTGTTTCTCGGCAGCGGCAACCGTGTGCGCCACAACTGCCTGAAAGACAACGGCCAGTACGGCTTCAGCATGTACAAGAAGCCGCTGCCCAGCGTCGAGCCGACGCCGGACAATCCGGTGCCGGGCCGCTCGGCCATCGTCGACATCGAGCTGAGCTACAACGAGATCGCCGGCAACAACACCGACGACTGGGAAACCTCGACCAAATGCGGTTGCACCGGCGGCGGCAAGTTCTGGGACGTGCGCGGGGCGAAGGTGGCCGGCAACTACGTTCACAACAACCGCGGCACCGGTTTGTGGGCCGACACGAACAACATCGATTTCCTGTTCGAGAATAATTTCATCAAGGACAACGACGGCGTCGGCATCTGGTACGAGATCAGCTACAACGCCACCATCCGCAGCAATACCTTCATCAACAACGCCTGGGTGTCGGGCGGCTCCGACCGCGGCTCGCCGGCGCCGGCGATCTACCTGTCCGAGTCCGGCGGCGATTCGCGCCTGCAGTCGCAGATCAGCGGCTCCCCCTCGCTGCGCATCTACGACAACTACTTCGAGAATAATTTCTCCGGCGTGTCGATCTACGAGAACGCCAACCGTTTCTGCAATTCCAACGGCAATACCAGCTCGGTGTACTGCACCCCGTTCGTGCATCCGGCGCTGATCGCCCGGCCCGATCCGGACCATCCGAGCAAGTACCCGGATCCTGTCAGCAACCTGCATCCGTGCTACACCCAGATCGGCACCGACCCGGTTCTGCAGCGCGATTGCCGCTGGCATGCGAAGAACATCGAAGTGACCAACAACGAGTTCTACTTCGATCCGGCGGTGGTGCCGTGCAACAGCTCCAGCTATTGCGGCGCGCAGGCGCTGTACGCGACCGGCGAAAACAACATGACCTGGTCGCCCTATACCGTGCAGCAGGTGCAGAGCGATGTGATGTTCAACAACAACAATCGCTTCGCGAACAATCACTACTACGGCCCATGGCGCTTCGCCAAGCGCTATGGCGAGGCGATCAGCTTCAGCGCCTGGCAGGCCGCGCCGTACCATCAGGACGCCGGCAGCACCACCGACGGCTCGCCGTTCAATCTGCTCGATCCGCCGACCGCGACGCTGGAGCCATCGGCCGGCCTGTGGAATGCGTGGTACGGCAGCAGCATCGCCCGTGCCGATCAAGGCCACACCGGTACGCACAGCCTGCAGGTGGTCAGCAGCGGCTATTGGGGCGTGCAGGTCGCCAATCATCCCGGTTACCTCGCCGACAACGGCGCCAAGCGGGTGAGCCTGTGGATCAAACATGCGGCCGGCACTGCGTCGCTGCCGGGCAACTCGCGCCTGCGTCTGCGCTGGCTCAAGGAAGACGGCACGCCGGCCACCGGCGATGAGGGCACCTCTTTCAGCGACGTGATGTTCGGCGCGGTCGGCGACGATTGGTCGCAGGTGACCGGCACCGTGCAGCCGCCGCCGCTGACCGCGAGCGTGTGGATCATGCTGCTGGGGTCGTCCGACTCAGGCCATGAGGACGCGACCTTCTACGTGGACGATGTCGTGGTCGAAGACGCGCCGCAGTAAGCGCCGCGAAGGCGCCGCCCGCGCAGTCAGCTTGCGTGGGCGAGGGCGGCTCGCCGCGCCGGCAGGATCGATCCCGAAGACGGAGCAGCGTTTAGCGCGCTGCTCCGTTTTTTTTGTCCTGAACCCCGTGCGTTTGACGTACTAACGAATGCCGCGTGCGAACCGGACCGGCCGCAGCCGGCCGAGTCCTGCCGCAATCAGGCAAAGCGCGTCACCTTGCCTATCGCGCGTTCTGCGTCGCTTTACGGCGCTAGACGCGCTCGCCGCGCGCGACGTCATTCCGTTAACCCACGACGAGGCGAACCATGAGCTCGAGCAACGCGATGGCCAAACGGCCGGCTTCCGATGTGCAGCCGGTGTCCAATCCCACTGTCGACGCAACCTTGACCCTGGCCCTGGCGGCCGCGTCCAAGGCCGCCTACGACTATTACCAGGGCCTGCCGTATCAGGCGCCCGCCGGTTACACCCAGGTCGGCGCCTGGACCGGCTGGGATGCGATCTTGTTTACCGGTTCGGAGGAAAAATACGGGCTGGTGTTTCAGTCCGACAGCGACCCGGGCACGTGCATCTTCGCCTTCCGCGGCACCGACTCGGACCTGGATGCGTACGAGGACGTGCATTTCATCCCGACCGATTTCGTTCCCACCAGCGGCAGCATCAGCCCGACGCCGCGGGTGTCGTCGGGTTTCTACGGCATCTACGACGGCATCGGCGGCGGCATGAGCCAGTCGATGCGGCAGCAGCTGTTCGCCCTGCTGCAACAGTTCCCGACCACGCAGCTGTACGTGACCGGCCACAGCCTGGGCGCGGCCTTGAGCCAGTTGTTCTCGCTGGATGTCGCCATCAGCCAGCCGACCACGGCGTTGAATATCAATTTCTCCAGCCCGATGGTCGGCACCGACGACTGGGCCACCGCCTACGCCAGCAAGATCGCCGACAGCGACAGCGTGCGCGTCTACAACTACTGGGACTACGTGCCTTCGCTGCCGCCTTCGGCGTTCGACTACAGCGCGGTCGGCAGCGGGTTCCGCACCGCGTTCTACGTCGATCACGAGTGGTTCCCGCATCTGTTGTCGCGCCACTCGCTGGTCAATCTGACCACGGTGCTGACCAACGCCCTGCCGGCGACGCCGCAGCAGTGGGCCGGCACGTTCCCGGATTACGTGGACGCTTCGTTGACCATGATCAGCACCGATCCGCCGGCCAGCGCGGACGTGCGTTGGGCCGATCAGGCCCAGGCGCAGATGGCGTTCGAGAACAACCTGGCCGCGCGCGGCTGACGGTTGCGACCGGTAAGCGGCAAGGCGGGCGTCGCGCGCGGCCATCGCGCGCGGCGTCCTTCACTCCGGCGTGAACCGGAAAGACCCTATAGTGGCGGCCGTTTCCCGGGAGGCCCCGATCATGAACCAACGCGCTGTGTCGCCGCTGCTGTCGCTCGCCATGCTGGCCCTGGCCGCCTGCAGCACCCCTTCGGGCCCGACCGCGGACAACACCGCCGCCGCCAGACCGACCGCGATCGGCATGGCCAATCCGGCCTCGGTGCATTGCCAGAAAGTCGGCGGCAAACTCGAAATCCGCACCGGCAAGGACGGCGGCCAGTACGGCTTGTGCACGCTGCCCGACGGGCGCGTGTGCGAAGAGTGGGCGCTGTTCCGCGACGGCAAGTGCGAGAAGCCGGCGGAGTAAGGCGGCCGGCAGCACGATACAGGACGATCCCGGCCCAGTGCTCGATTCGAAGTCCGGGCCGGACACTCCACGCCATCACGGTAGTGCGCGATGTTCTATCCGGTGCGTTCGATACACAGCTACGTCCATCACCAGCGGATCGGCGTGCTGGCTGAGTTCGGATTGGAAACCGACTTCGCGCAGCGCACGGACGAATTCGCCCGGTTGGCGCAGGACATCCTCCTGCATATCGCCGCCATGGCGCCCGCGGACGTGACCGAGCTGTTGGCGCAGCCGTTCGTCAAACAAACCCAGCTTACGATCGGCGAGATGCTCGACGAGGTCGCAGAGCAATTGCGCGAGCGCTTGGCGATGTTGCGCTTCGTGCGCTGGGATATCGAATCGCCGCGGCGCGAAGACGCAGATCCGCAGCCGCCGGGGCCGCCCGCGGCTGCGGCGCGCTTACGCGTGGTGCGCTAGCCGGCGCTTACGCCAGCGCCGCCTGCAACTCGGCGATCTCGCGCTTCAGCGCTTCGTTCTCCACGGTCAATTCTTCGACCCGCTGACGCAAGGCCTGCAGCTCGGCGGCATCGCCGGCCGCAGCCGCATCGTTCGCCTTGGGCTCGCGCGGCTTGCGCTTGGATTCGCGCGCGCGCTTGGCCGCCTGCTTGAGCTCGTCGCCGCCGGCCATGGCCGCGGCGCGTTGCTCTTCGGCGGGCAGGGTGGCGACGGCGGCCGCGGCGTTGATCGAGATCGCGCCGGATTTCACCGCGGCCACGACTTCCGGCGTGGCCTGCTTCTGGATCTTCTCGATCAGCCCGACCTGGTTGCTGCTCAGGCGCGCGGCCTTGGCCAGGTCTTCGCGGCTGTCGAACACGGTGGTGCCGGCGGGCGCGTCGCTGGACCACGGCGGCGCGCCGTCGGCGTCCTGATCGGGCGCCTGCGCCACGGCTGGCGCGGTGTCCGGCTCCGGCGTCGCCGCCTCGGCCTGGGCGCGCTGCTCCTCGGCCAGCGCGCGGCGCGCGGCGAGGATTTCGCGCTTGCGCAGCGCCAGCACGCCGCGTTGGAAATCGGAGACGCTGCGCCGGCCCAGGTGCTGGTCGATCATCCACAGGTGCACGTCGTCCATCGACTGGAAGCGGGTGTTCTGCACGGTCTGGAATGGCAGGTCGTGCTTGCGGCAGATGCCGTAGCGGTTGTGGCCGTCGATCAGCACGCTGCCCCACAGCACCAGCGCGTCGCGGCAGCCCTCGGCCAGAATGCTGGTTTCCAGCGCCTCGTATTCGTCCGGCGTGAGCGGATCGATATAGGCCTTGAGCGACTCGTTGATCAGGATTTCCATGAAACAGGGCCAGCCGACAGCAGTGGGGGCGGCATTGTAGGCAGTTGCGGGCGCGGCGTCAGGCGTTGACAGACGGGATTTGTTGCGCGGCGGGCGATCCGGGCGCAGCCGCGCTAGTCTTGGCAAGGGCGGACGGAGCCTGGATCGACAAGGAGCAGTCGCATGTTGTGGGCAAGCTGGATCGTGATGGCCGCGGCGGCAGGCACAGCCGCGCCGCCGCCGATCGCCGAGGGCGAGGTGCCCAAGGGCTGGGTGGTGGTAGATCCGCCGCGCGAGGCCGCGGATTGGTCGTGCATCAATCAATCGCCCGAGCATTGGAAGGTGCAGGGAGATTCCGCCGATCGGGTCAGCATCGTGGCCGCCGCGGCGACAGCCGATCCGGGACTGCGGGTGGAATTGCCCGACGGCGTGCTGGTGGGCGAGAACAGGGGCGAATGGGGCGGATCGATCGAATGGCAGCCGAAACGGCCGGGGGGCGGTTTCGCCTACGACGGCCTCAATCCGGCCGTGGCGACGGTGTTCAACGGCGATGTGTTCATCGCCGAAGGCCTGATGCATATGGACCAGAACCGCGGTTCGGTCCTGCGCTTTGGGCGCGGCGACGGCCCGCGTTGGCGCATCACCGGCCCGCATGAGCTGGGCGCCGCGCCGACCGCCGGGGTGCGGGCGAACAACTCCGACTGGATGTTGGTCACCTCCGTTGGCGTGATCCGGATGGAGTTGCCGAGGCTATGGCCGCACACGCTGTATCGCAATCGGCAATGGGAGCAGATATATCCCGATTCGATCCGTCCGCTCGGCCGCTCCTGGCTGATCGGTGCGCGCCACGGCGTGATCCGGCTGGTGCCGCTGGGGGAGCGCTACATCGAGCAGTGGCTGGTGCCGGCGAGTTGCAGGCAACTCAAGGTGCCTGATTGCAAGTGCGCAGCTTAGTCGCATCGGGCGATGGCTATTCGCGGCAAGGTTGAAGATACGGACGCGGGTCCGGGAGCGATGCAATGATCTGGATGAGCTGGCTTCTGGCCGCTGCCGCAGCGGGTACGCCGCTGACGATCGGTGAGGGCGAAGTGCCGCCGGGCTGGGTAGCGATCGATCCGCCATCGAGCGAGAGCGGATGGCAATGCGTGTACGATTCGCGCGTGCGCTAGACCGTGGGCACCGCGCCCGGCGGACGTTTGAGCATCGCACCGCGACGGCCCAGGACCAATCCATCGGTTCGGGTCGATTTGGCCGACGGCACGCTGATCGGCACGGATCATGGCGAATTCGAGGGCACCATCGAATGGAAGCCCAAGGATCGCAGCGCCGGCTTCGTGATGAAAAATGTCAACGCGATCGCCTCGACGCAATTCGGCGGCGAGGTTTACATCCTCGAAGGCTTGGGCCACCTGGGCACCGACCGCGGGGTGATTTTCCGATTCGAACGGCGCGACGCGCGCAGTTGGCGGATACACCGGCCGGTAATCTTGAACGAGGCGCCCAGAGCCGCGGCGGATATCGATCATGGCCAATGGACCGTATTGACTCATACCGGCCTTATCCGGGTCGATCTGCACAAGCGCAGCCAGCAGACGGTCTATGAGAACAACAATTGGCCCTGGATACAGCCGGATTCGGTGCAGGCGCTCGGCGATTCGTGGTTGGTCGGCGCGGGCCCGGGCGTGATCCGTCTGTCGCCGCTGGGCGATGGTTATGTCGAGCAATGGTGGGTGCCTCGGTCGTGCCGGTCGTTGGAACCGGTATGCGATTGCGGCAGCGATCCGCGTGCGGCGCTCGCATCGCCGGATCCGCCTGGATAGGTCAGGCTGCATCGTTGCAGTGGGCGATCACGCCACGCGCTTATACCGAGACACCCAATTGGTCTCCCAGGTCTTGCCGTCGTCCGGCGAAAACGCCTGCTCCCATTGCAGCGAAGTCGCGGTGATCTTCGACCACACGCCGCGGACCTTGACCGGCTGGTCGCGCACGGTGTTCTTGCCGAAGAAGGTGCCGACGCCGTCGGCGAAGCCGCCGAGCATGGGCGGGTCGAGTTTGTGCGGGTTGCGCGTGTCCAGCCACCAGTCGGCCCAGATCTTGCGCGCGGGGTCGTAGCTGCGAAGGCCCATGCCCTGATACGGCAGGCCCGGGCGATGCACGCTGCTTTCGTCCATGTTGGCCAGGCCGCCGAACATCGGCTGCACTTTGCACACGCCGTCGAACTCCTCCCAATCGTGGTTGTCGAGCAGGCGCTCCTTGAGACGGCGATAGCGGACTTGCCAGCTGCCGAGGAAGAAGTCGAACGCGCGCGCGGGATCGTCGGCGGTCGCGGTGCCGTTGTGTGCTTCGGCGCTGGCGATGCCGGCCGGAATCGCGCCGGCGAAGGCGGTGAGCAGCGAGAGTTGCACGATGCGGCGGCGGTCGGGGTCTGGCGTCATGAACGGCCTGTTTGAGTGAGGAGGAAGCGCGACAAGGGTGGAGGCGCGAGGGGATCGCGGGCTAGCCGCCGCCGCGCACGCGCGTGTCCGTGCCGATCCAGTTCATTTCCCAGGTCTTGCCGGCATCGGCGGAGAAGGCCTGTTCGAACAGGCAGCGGTCGCGGGTTTCGCAACGGATCACGAAGCGCACGCGGATCGGCCGGTCGCCCAGGCGGTCCTCGCCGTAGAACTCGCCGCGCCCGCGTTCGAAGCGGCCGGTGATCGGCGCGGTCAGGGCGCCGTCGCGCAGGCTGGCGTAGTGGATCGTCCACTGCCGGTTTTGCGGATCGTACAAGCGCAGCGACACGCCTTCGATGCGGCCGGCGGGGCCGGCGACATCGAGTTCGGCGACATTGGCGCGGCCGTCGAGAAGTTTGCGCACCACCGTCGTGCCCTGGTACTCGACCCACTCGTCGGAGCCGCTCAAGGGTTGCTTCAAGCGCTTGACGTGGCTGGTCCAGCGGCCGAATTCGAAGTCGAAACCGTTTTGTCCGTCGGCGGGCGCATCGCCCGCGGCGGCGTGGGCGCGTTGCGCGGCGGTGGGAGCGATCGCCAGCAAGGCCGCCAGGCCGCCGGCGATCACGGCGAAGGTCAGGCTGTTTCTTGCGCTCATCGAGCGGTATTCCTTTCCGGCCGCGCGGGAGCGGCCGCCGCTGCACTGTGTGGCGTAGGCCGGGCCCGCTCCAGGGCCAGTTAGGCGACGTCATCCAGGCCACTTTGCGCGGGCGGCGATTGCGCGCGATCGCCGCTTCGCCCGAGAATGATCGCGACCGGGGTGATGCGCTCGGGCCGACTCTCACGCAGGATGCGACGCCGATGCCCACCGCACGCAAGACTCTGTCGATCCTCGCGCTGGCGGCGAGCCTGTGCACCGCCTGCGGCGAAAGCCAGCCGCCGCCCGCGCCGGTCCCGGCCCGCGCAGCGCCGGCGCCCGTGCGGATACCGCCGGGCGCGCAGGAATTCCAGACCGATCACTACGCGATCTTCAGCACTGCCGCGGCGCGACGCACTGTGCAGGTCGCGGCCGCGGTGGAGGCGCTGCATCGGGCCTACGGGCGCTTCTTCGATCTGCCGGCGGCCGCGGCGGATGCGCCGCGGCTCAAGCTGATCCTGTATCGCGACAAGCACGAATTCTCCCAGTACAACACCAGCATGCCCTGGGCCGAGGCCTTTTATCGCAAGCCGTACTGCCACGCGTACTACGCCGACGGCGGCGGCAACCCGTATCACTGGATGCTGCACGAAGCCACCCACCAGTTGAACGCCGAGCGCGCCGGCATGGCGACGGCGAAATGGATCAACGAAGGGCTGGCGACGTATTTCGGCACCAGCCGGCTGGAGAACAATCGCCTGTCTCCCGGACGGATCGATCCAGACACCTATCCGATCTGGTGGGTCGATGACTTGCAACTGAGCGGTTCGCTGCAGCGCGATCTGGACGAAGGCCGCTTGATCGAATTGCGCAAACTCATCGACGGCACCGGCCCGGACATCGGCGGGCGTTATCTCAATACCTACTACATCGAGTACTGGAGCCTGTCGCACTTCCTGTTCCACTACCAGGACGGCAAGTACGCGAGCGCCTATCGCGGGCTGATTCGCGGCAACGGATCGCTGAAAGAGTTCGAAGCGGCGCTGGGCCCGGTCGAGGGCGTGCAACAGCAGTGGTACGACTATCTGCTGGAACGGCAGGCCGAGTTGGCGTTGCAGGAACAAGCGGTGCCGGCGACCGCGATCAGGCGCTGATCGCGCCCGACGTTGACACTGGCGGCGCGGGCGCTTTGAATCTGCGCACCCGGCCGATGCGGCATTCGCATGCACAGGCCCGTTCAATACTGGAAACGCCATGGCGCACGCACGTATCAATCTGGGCGCACTGAAGGTCTTCGAAGCCGCCGCGCGCGCGCTCAGCCTCACCCGCGCGGCCGATGAGCTCAACGTCACCCAGGCGGCGGTCAGCCATCAGGTGCGGCTGCTGGAGAATCAGCTCGGCGTGGAGTTGTTCCGCCGTCTGCCGCGCGGCCTGGCCCTGACCGACGAAGGGCTGAGCCTGCTGCCGGCGATCCAGGAAGCCTTCGACCGCATCGACGATGCCCTGGACCGCGTCGGCGACGGTCTGGCGCGCGAAGTGGTGCACGTCGGCGCGGTCGGCACCTTCGCCAGCGGTTGGCTGTTGCCGCGACTGGCCGAGTTCGCGCGCCTGCATCCGTCGGTGGACGTGCGCGTGAGCACGCACAACAACCGCGTCGATCCGGCCGCGGAAGGCCTGGACTACGCGATCCGCTACGGCCGCGGCGCGTGGCCGGGGATGGAAAGCCGGTTCCTGATGAACGCGCCGGTCACGCCGCTGTGCACGCCGGTGATCGCCGCGCAACTGCGCCGCGCCGAGGACCTGCCGCGCTTCGCCTTGCTGCGTTCGTACTTCGTCGATGACTGGCGGTTGTGGTTCGAAGCGGCGCAGGCGGTGCCGAACGGCCCGATCAACGGGCCGATCTTCGATTCCTCGCTGACGATGGTGCAATGCGCGTTGCAGGGACTCGGCGTCGCGCTCGCGCCGGCCTCGATGTTCGCGCGCGAACTCGCCGAAGGCCGGCTGGTGCAGCCGTTCGAGACCATGCTGGACGCCGGCGGCTATTGGCTGACGCGATTGGCGCTGAAACCGGCGGGCGACGGCGCCGCGGCGTTTTCGCAGTGGATCGAAAAGACCGCGGCGTAAGCGCTTATTGCGGCGCGGGCGCGAACACGCGCAGGCGGTGGCCGTCGGGGTCCAGCGCGACGAAACTGCGGCCGAAATCCAGATCGGTCGGCGCCTGGGCGATGCGCAGCCCGCGCTCGTTCCATTCGGCGTGGATGGCGTCGACGCGGGCGTAATCGCCGACCGGGAACGCCAGTTCGGCGCCGCCGAACGCCGGCTGCGCGGCGGGTTCTACCGTATGCCGCGACCACAGGCCGAGCTTCATGCCCGAATCGAGCACGAACAAGGCGAAGGTGGGCGAGGATTCGACCGGCGTCTTGCCGAGCAGTTCGCGATAGAACGCGGCGCTGGCGTCGGGACGGTCCACGTAGAGCAGGACGAAGTTGCTATCGAGCATGGCGACGCTCCAGGAAAAGGGCGGTGGAGCGGGCGAGTGCCGGCTCGGTGCCCATGCTAGGCAGCGGCACTGTCGGGGTTTGTCAGCAGTGATGCGGCGCCGCGCCGTTAACGCTTGCGCGGCTTGGCGGCGGGCCGCTCCAGCACGCGTTGCAGCAACCACGCCATCGTCTCGCCCACGCGTTCGGCGTCGCCGCCGGCGTCGATTTCCAGCGCGGCGCGGTCGAACGCGGACGACAGCAATTTCGCCAGGGCCGGGACATCGACCTCGTGCTCGCCGAGCGCGGCGGCCAGGCCTTCGTGCAAGGTGTCGGCGGCGTTGGCCTCGTCGATCGCGGCGATGTCGGCCAGACCGAGCACGGCGGGGCCGTCGATCAGCAACAAGCGGGTGCGGCCGGGCACGGTCATCGCGCGCAGATAAGCCTGGGCGCCGACGCTCAGCGCCGATTGCGGGTCCGGATCGTCCGCGGTGGCCGCGACGATCTCCTCGCGCACGCTCTGCGCCTCGCGCTGCAAGACATGGCGGAACAGATCGCGCTTATCGATGAAGTGGTGATAGAGCGCGCCGCGGGTGATGCCGGCGGCGACCGCGACTTCGGGCGTGGAGGTATCGCTGTAACCCTTGCTCACGAACAGCCCGCGCGCCGCTTCGAGCAGGGCGTGGCGGGTGGCTTCGGTGCGCTCGCGATTGCTGCGCGGGCCGGGGGAGGGCGAACGACGCGGACGAGACTCTTGCATACATACAGCCTGTACGTTAATGTCGATTTACATACAGACTGTATGTCACCCGGCCGAGGCCCACAACCAATGAAAGTCACCAGCTATTACCCCGTGATCATGACCGGCGACGTCGCCGGCACCGCCGCGTTCTACCAGCGCCATTTCGGCTTCGTCGCCTTGTTCACCGCCGACTGGTACGTGCACCTGCAATCGGCCGACGACCCGTCGGTGAATCTGGCGGTGCTGGACGGCGGCCACCACACCATTCCCGAATCCGGCCGCGGGCGGGTCGGCGGGCTGCTGCTGAACTTCGAAGTCGAGGACGTGGACGCGGTCCACGAGCGGCTGCGCGAGGCCGGGCTGCCGCTGCTGCTGAGCCTGCGCGATGAGGCCTTCGGCCAGCGCCACTTCATCACCGCCGATCCCAACGGCGTGCTGATCGACATCATCCAGCCGATCGCGCCCAGCGCCGAGTTCGCGGCGCAGTACGAGGCTGGCGCGTTGCCGACTTGATCGGGTGGCTGATTCGATGCGGCCGTCAGCCGGCGCGGCGCAAGCGCGCCCAGATCGACAGGCTTACGCCCAGCACGATCACGGCCGCGTCGATAATCAGAGCGACGCTGCTGCGCTGTACGCGGAAATAGCGGCCCTTGGCGACGTGAACGACGCCGTCGTGAAAGTGCAGGTACAGATCCGCGGCCAGCAGCGACAAACCGCAGATCGACACTATCGCGCCGATCCAGAGAGCCGCCAGGCGAAGGTGATCGGCTTGCGGCATCGGGTCGTCGGCTCGTCGCGGCGGAGTGCCGGATGCTAACGCGCGCCGCGACGCCGGCTCAATCCGCGCTCACCACGCCCTTGGCGAGCGCGCCGGCTTCGTCGGCGAAAATCGCCATCGCGGTGTTCATGCGCTTGAAGCCGAGCCGGCGATAGAAGCCTTCCTTGCCGGGATTGGCGTACAGAATGATCTTGCGATGCCCGGCCGCGCGTTGACGCAGATGCTCGACGATGGCCTTGCCCAGGCCCGTGCCCTGGTAATCCGGATGCACGGCGATATCGCACAGATACGCGCAATCCACGCCGTCGGCGAGGGCGCGGCCGGCGCCGACCAGGCGGCCGTGTTCGTAGACCAGACTGACGTAGCGGCTGTTGCCGAAGGTGGTGCGCAGATCCTCGGGACTCTTCTCGCCGAGCGGGGCGATGCGGTACAGCGCCGACAGTTCGTTCCAGTCGGTGTCGTCGATGCGCTCGATCCATTGCATGGGATGCTCTCCGTAAAGTGTCAGTGCGCGGCGCGCTGGTTGAGCGCCAGGCTGCCCAGGATCAGCACGCCGGCCACGGCCATGCTCGCGGTCACCGGTTCATCCAGCAGCAGCCAGGCCCAGGCGACGCCGAACAGCGGAATCAGGTAGGTCACCATCGAAGTGCGCGCCGCGCCGATGCGCGCGACCAGGCGATAGAACAGCACGTAGGCCAGGCCCGTGCACAACACGCCGAGCATCAGCGCCGCGGCCCAAGGGCGCGCGCCGATCGCATGCGCCGGCCAATTCGCGATCGCCAGCGGCAGCATCAGCAACGCGGCGCTGCCCAGCGTCGCCGAAGCGACCGCCGCCGCCGGCAGACCGGCCAGATGGCGACGCACCAGATTCAAGCCGACGCCGTACAAGAACGCCGCCGCGCAGCCCGCCGCCACCGCCCAGCCGATGCTGGCGCCGGCGGTCTTGCCCGCCGCCAACACCGCGACGCCGGCGAAACCGCTCGCCAATGCGAGCGCGCGCCGGCTGCCGATTTTTTCGCCGAATAACATGAAACCGACCAGCGCGGTGAACAGCACCGTCATCGCGCTGGTGATCGCGCCGATCCCGGCCGGCGCGCGTTCGGCGCCCCAGGCGAACAGCGTGAACGGCACCGCCGAGTTGATCGCGCCGATCAAGGCCAGCTTCGGCCACAGCCGCAGCGGGAACTGCGCGCGCGCTTTCCACAGCAGCGGCGCCAACACCAGCGCGCCCAGCGCCAGCCGCAGCTCGACCAGCGCGACGGGCCCGAACTGCGGCGCGGCCACGCGCATGAACAGGAACGACACGCCCCAGATCGAGGCGAGCGCGCACAGCTCCAGAGGGCTGAGCCAGTCGCGCAGCCCGGTGCGGGGCCGGGACAGGCCGGCGGCGGTGGCGAGATGGCTCATGGCGACTCCTGGGCTGATCCGATGCGATCAGCTTAGGGCGGTTGTGGACCCTGGGATGAGCCAGTTGCCTGGACTTATATGGAGCCAGTTTGGCCGGTTGCCCTCAGCGCCTGAGCGGCCGGGACCGGGCTGGCGAGAGATAGGCGCGGCGGTAAATTTGGGCGCGCGCTGTCGCGAACCCGCTATCGCGAGCAGGCGAAACAATGGTGGACAAGGCGCCGCGCTGATCCGCGCGGCCGCACATTCGACTCAAGCCGGCGCCCATGCGCGCCGGCCCGGCCTCAATGCCCGCCCGGCGGATACTTCTCGCCGTACTTCAGCTCCACCGGCACGAACGTGGTCAGGTTGATCGGGCAGTTGAAGTAGTCCGAATGCGCGCACAGGAAGCTGTACATCGTGTTCAAGTTGACGGTCATGGTCTTCGGCGCGGCGCCGGGTTCGAACGTGACTCCGACCGCGCGGCCGCCGCCGTAGCTGGTTTTCTTCGAGGTCTTGTCGGTCACGAACATCAGCACGTGGTTGATCTTCGACCAGTCGCGCTCCTTGTTGAACGCGCGCAAGGTGTAGGTCTTGCCCTGGATCGGCAGCTGCACGTCGCCGATCCAGTACATCAGCCCGGTGTGATTGCGCGAATCCAGATGGCTCACGCCGACCGGCACGTCCTTGCGGGTGAAGGTGGCGGTGACCACGCCCTTGGGATCGTAGGGAAAGAACGACATCCCCTTGTAGTGCGTGGCGACCCGCGCCGGGTTGTACAGCCAGACCTTGAGCGAATCTTCGTAGACGGTGCCGCGCACGGTCAGGCCGTTGGGCAGCGCCTGCTGCTGATCCTTGGCCTTGAGCAGATCGGTGGCCGCCACGCCCGGGCCTTCGACGATCGCCTTGCCGTCGCGATAGCCGACGCGCACTTCGTCCTTGCCGCCGGCGTCTTTGGCCCAGCGCGCGTCGGCCGGTTTCTGTCCGGCGGGCAGATGCGCGCTGGCGCCGGCGGCGATGACGGTCACGTCCTGGATCGCGTACATCCCGGTCGGCCCGCTGGCCTGCTGGATCATCGCGGCGCGAAAGGCGTCCCAGTCCTGGCGCGGGTCGGCGTGCGCCGCGCAGGACAGTCCGAACAACAAGGCCGAATACAGTAACGGGCGCATGGGCGGGTCTCGTTGAAGGGCGGGGCGACTGTGCCAGCAGTGGGCGCGGCGCGCCTGCCCCGAAAGTAGGGGGAGCGAGGTGACAATTAACCGCCGATGGGCTGCGGTGCATGTACTGCATTGTCATAAGCCGACGAACGGTGGCGGCGCGCGCGCCGCCGACCGTCGCGGTCTCATTCGCCGTCGCGCGCTTGCCCCGACGTCGCACGCAGGCCCGCGGCGCGCTCCACCGCCTCGATCCCCGCCAGCATCCGCGTCCGCGCCGCCGGATTGGCCGAATGCACGGCGATCCGCGGCGGCACGAAGCCGCGTTCGATCACCGCGCGCTCGATCCAGACGATCACGTCGTAACCGGTGCCGCGCGCGTCGTCGCCGAGGTCGTGATCCAGGCTCAGCTCGGCGACATCGCCGGTTTCCAGCAGCGCGATGGCTTCGTCCGGCCAATAGACGCGCCGCCAACCCGGCGGCGTCACGCGTTCGTCATCGAGATATACGCGCATCGTCCGCGGTCCCTGGCGAGAGTCGCCGCATCCTGACACCGCATCGATCGCATCGGCAAGATCGCCGCCGCGCGCGGCATATGGCGAAAACTGCGGGCGCGGTCGGATTCCAGTGAGCGCTGTCGCACGATTCGGAATATCCGCGCTCACGGCGTGTCCTCCATAACCTGCCCGCGGGCGTTATCAGACGACACGGATGTCGTCTGCGGCGACATCCCTTGTTCGTTCCCGGTTGCGGTTTCGAATGCGCGCCGCACTGGCGCCGCGGTTTCGATACGGCGCCGATCCTGATCACGGAGCCCTGCATGTCCTCGTTGTTGTCGCCCGCCGAACTGGCCTGGTACGTCACCGGGCGTTTTTACCGCACCGGCGAAGGTTGGCTGGCCGACTACGGCTATTTCCTGCATCTGTCGGGCATCGTCGGGGATATGTTCGACAGCGAACCCGGCGAGGGCGCGGCGTATTTCACCTTCGCGGCCAAGCCGTTCAAGGCGCGCGCGGTCAGCAACGGCGCCTTGAACCTAGCGCTGGACCCGGTCGGGGAGTTCTCGGTGTATCTGCAGCGCGTACCGGGCGGCGATTTCGACCGGCCAGAGTCGTTCGCGCAGGGCGAGCGCATCGCCACGTTCCGGCGCACCGGGCTGGTGGTCGGCAGCACGGTGAGCGCGCAGGTCGGCGGCGCCTCGGTGCCGGTGTTGGGCGACAACGTGTTCAGCGCCCGCCTGATCGACAGCCGCGCCTTCGAGTTCCAGGGCGCGCGTTACGACCTGGCCCGGATCCTGGGCCGCGGGGTCACCCAATTCGGTACCTCGGCCACGGTCCCCGTCGCATTTCCGGCACACGGAACGCATCCGCCCAGGTACGAACTCGTATTGCCGTTTACAGGGTCGGCGATCGCCTTGGCCGGGAATCCCGGCGGCATCGTCGAAAGCGTGATTGGCAACTGATAATTGCTATTAATTGCAATCGAAAATACCGTTCTAGATGACCCTGGTCGAAGAATGCGCAGCGATCGATCACGCAGGCGATGCGGAGCCGTTACAGCGTCGTGCAGGCAGGGCTGGAGCATTCGGGAAGGAGGTGGGCGATGACCCGTTACTGGATCAAGGTCGGCGATACAACCAGCGGTGGCGGCACCGTGCTCAGCGGCGCGGCCCACGACCCGGCCGGCGGCCTGGCCTGGGCACGCATCGGCGACGCGGTGCAATGCGGCGTGCACGGCATGACCACCATCGTGACCGGCGACAGCGAGCATCCGATCGACGGCCGCGCGGCCGCGCGCCACGGCGATTTCTGCGCCTGCGGCTGCATCCTGATTTCGCGCAGCCAGATTCAATGCATCGCCGAGATGGGCGGCGGTTTCGCCGCGGCGCGGGAGATGTAGCCGGATCCAGCGGCGCATGCGCGGCGCGGCGGCGCCGGCTAGACTCCGCGCGGGCGGCGTCGCCCGGGTTTCAGGATCAACCGCCGCATGGATCTGGCGTTATTCGATTTCGACGGCACCATCACCCATCGCGAAACCTTTCCGGGTTTCGTCCGCGCCAGCGTCGGCCGCCGCCGTCTGTGGCTGGGCAATGTCCTGCTCGCGCCGCATGTGATCGGCTACAAGCTGGGCTGGGTCTCGGGCCAGGCGGTGCGCCGGCGCATCGTCGCGTTCGGCTATCGCGGCCGGCGCGAGCAGGAGGTACGCGTCGCCGCCGCGCGTTATCTGGATGAGGTGGTCGCTACGCAACTGCGGCCCGAAGCGATGCAGCGCATCGCATGGCATCGCGAGCGCGGCGATCGCATCGTCGTGGTCACGGCCAATCTCGAACTGTTCGTTTCGGCCTGGTGTGACGCACAGGGGCTGGAATACATCTGCTCGCATCTGGAAACCCGCGACGGCGTGCTGACCGGCCGCTATCTGGGCCGCGATTGCTGCGGCGCGGAGAAGCCGCGACGGGTACGCGAGCGCATCGAGCTGAGCGACTACGGCAGTGTGTACGCCTACGGCGACACGGTCGAGGATCTGGACTTGCTGGCATTGGCCGATCGCAAGTATTACCGCTGGCGGGAAGTGGCCTGATCGCGGCGTCTGCGTTGTCGGTCCGAAACGTGGGCGCGGCGCGCGATCCGTGCGCGCGAACAAAAGCAGAGCGCCGTCAGCCCGACCGGGCGCGGGATGATAGGGGGCGCCGGAGCAGGCTGCGACGCTCTGCATGATGGAGAACGCGCGCGTATCGCCGTTGTGAATCGCGGCCGGTTCGCCGCCGCGCGGCCCAGGCGGCGAATCCCGCGATCGGCTCAACGCCGATAGCGGTTGGAACTGCCGTCCGCGCGCAGGGTTTCCAGCGCCGTCACCCGGCCGTCGTCGCCGCGCTCGAAGCGCACGCGCAGGCCCGGGTTGCCATCGACGAAGAACAGATCGCGCTGCAGTGCGATCAGCGTTTGCGGCGGACGCTGGCCGTTGCGCAATACCAGTTGCCCGCCGTCGGCGCCGATCTGGATGCGATCGTATTGGCCCAGGTAATCGGCGGCGGCCGGCGTGTCGCGGTTCGGCGCGGACTGCGCGCGCAGCGCTTCCAGGGTCCAGCGCGCGTCCAGCGTGTCGGCGCCGGCCGGCGCCGCGGCGATCACCCGTTCCAGCGCCAGTTGCTGCGCGGTCTGCAGCGCCTCGCGCTGCGGCACCGCGACATCCGGGGCGACGCCGCTGCCTTCCCAGTTCTTGTGCGTGATCGGATTGGTCGGCGAGCCGCTGGCAACGAACACGCTGAAGCCGTCCTTCAAAGCGATATCTCCGCCGGGATTGGCCGCGCCGGCGCTGGCCTCGCCGATCACTTTCGCCCGGCCCGCGCTTTGCAGGGTGTAGGCCAGCGCTTCGGCCGCCGAGGCGGTGCGCGGGCTGGTCAGCAGATACAGCGGCACTTGCAGGCGCGGGTCGCGATACCAGTCGCGCGGGGCTTCGCTGTCGCTGCGCATGCGCTCGCCTTCGCGCCAGCGGAAGGTGTTGTAGATGTCGGCGTTCCTGGCGGTGAAGGCGCTGGTCAGATAGCCGACCGCGGCCGGCGAGCCGCCGCCGTTGTCGCGCAGGTCGATGATCACCGCGTCGGTGGCGACGATGAGCTGCAAGGCCGCGTCGAGCGCGCGCCGCGCCGGCGCGTTGGCATCGCCGAAGGCGAAGTCGGGAAGCTCGCGCAGATCGATATAGCCCAGATTGCCCGGCAGCACTTCGACCTTGCGCAGGCCGTAGTTGCCGCGGCGGCTGAAATCCACCGGCGCAGGTCCCGCCGCGGGCCCGGGCCCGGGCCCGGGTGCGGCGCCCGGCGGCGGCAACCGGCGATGGCCCTGCGGCGCCGGGCCCGGTTGCGCCGGGTCGCGCCAGTTGACGCGGAAGTGCGCGTCCAGCGGATGCAGGCGATCGCTCAGCGCGGTGGCCAGATCGCGCGGGTCCGCATAGCGGTCGTAACGGCCCTGGGCGGCTTCGCCGCGCAGTTCCTCGGCGATGGCACGCGCGCGCTGCGCATCGTAGAAATTGCGTTCGATCGCCGAGGCGACGTCGGCGACAGCGTCGCGCGGCGATACAGCACCGGCCTGGGCGGCGCCGGCCAACAGCAACAGCCCCAGCAGCGAAGACAGACGGGACAGCGACGGATGCAGTGCCTTGCGCATTGGATTCTCCTGTGTGGACCCGTCGCGCGAGGGCGCGACGGGCGGCATTCGATCGGCCTTTCCGACACGGATGCGCGCAGGCGCCGGAGCGTCGCAACGCGGGCTCAGGCAAAGCTGCTGGAGGCGTCGTTGTACCAGGCGCCGGGCGAGGGCAGCACCGGGATCGTCTTCAGCGCCGACATCTTGACGCTGCCGCCGCCGAAATCGACCTCGCTCAGATCGACCTTCTGCACGGTGGGATTGAACGCGGAGCTGAAGTAATAGACCGCGTTGGTGTGATCGCGCGCGACCTGCCACATGGTCCAGTCGCCGACCGTGGGCGCGGCGGCGCTGGTGGCCGGGCTGATCAAGGCACTGGCGTAGGGCGTGGCCTGGATGATCTGCACCAGCGACAGCGCGGCGCTGACGATGGTCTGGGTGCTGCCGGTCGCGCCGGCATCGGGCACGGTGGGCAGCCAGCCGGTGCCGTCGCTGGGCAGCTTGCCGTAGCCTTTGCGTAAGGTCGCGGCCTTGACGAAGCGCGAGGCCGACATGATGTCGCCGGGCAGGCCGAGCAGGCCGGCGCCGACCGGCGGGCCGGAGGTGTTGGTGCTGGAGGTGCCGCTGCCTTCGACATTAAGGTTGACGTAGTCGGCCAGATTGGTGCGCTGCCAGTCGTAGGTCGGAGAGTTGGTCAGCACGCCGTCCTGGGTCGCGCCGTTGTCGTAGCTGGGCGGATAGACGTTCATCGCGCCGTCGATGAATTCGATCACCACGCTGGCCCCGGTCGGATCGGTGGCGATGAAATGCAGGGGCTTGTACAGATCCGAGCCCGGCGCCGGGCCGATGACGTTGATGCCGGCCAAGGCCGGCACTACCTCATCGACGGTGGCGAACTGGCTCATGATCCACGCGCCCAGGTCGTAGTACTCCAGCGCATTGCTGCTGGCGCTGGCGGCGTAGCTGGTGCCGGGCAGCCACAGCGAAGCGCAGGACAAGCCGGCGCTGTTGATGCCATCGACGAAGCACGGGAACACCGGCATGCCGGACGGATCGGCGAGGGCGACGAAGCCGTAAGTGCCGGTCCACGACACCGACCCGTTCTTGATCAGCGGAAAAACTTGCTGCGCGGGCACCAGGTACATCGAGGTCTTCATCACCCCGGTCAGTTCCATGCAGCGCGAGGAGATGTACTGGGTGGCGCTGCCGCCGGTGGCGGGGATGTTCGGAACGGCCAACAAGAAATTAGTGCACATGCGTAGCTCCTGTCCTGGGCGATAGAAAAAGGGACGAGTCGGTGCGGCGGAATGTCGCGGCCGCTGCGTTGCGTCGTGCGGAGACTTGCGGTGCGATCGAACGGGTAAAACCGGCCGCCGCGGCGGGGCGCGGCGATCAAGCCAGACCGTGCCGGAGGCGACGGCGGAATAAACAACGCGGCGACGGCGCGCATGCGGCCAGGGGCGGCTGACTTTCATGACCCGAGGCGTCGTCGGCGGCGGTGGAGTTCGGCCCGGCCTGCGGCGCGCGGGCCACTTCCGCGATTCGCGGATCGGGTTTAGTGTTGCTTTTGGCACGCGCAGTACGTGCCCGCGGCGGCCATGCTGCCCGCACGTCGGCCCGTGGCGGCCGGCTCGACTCACATCCAGGGACCGGTCGGCGCATGTTTCAATGTTTTTCGCACCCTTGCTTGTTGCTGGCCGGCATGGCGAGCGCCTGCGCGGCGGTGCTGCATCTGGGCGTGATCGTCGGCGGACCGTCGTGGTACCGGTTCTTCGGCGCCGGCGAACGCATGGCGCAAATGGCCGAGGCCGGGCGCGCGTATCCGGCGGTGGTGACGGCCGGCATTTCCGCGCTGTTGATGCTGTGGGCGGGCTACGCCTTGTCCGGCGCCGGTGCGATCGGCCCCTTGCCCTTGCTCAAACCCGCGCTGTGCCTGATCACCGCGGTGTATCTGCTGCGCGGACTGGCGGTGGTGCCGATGGCGGTGGCCTCGGTGCCGCAGCCGGCGACGCCGTTCTGGTATTGGAGTTCTGCGATCTGCCTGGCGATCGGCATCGCCCATCTGACCGGCCTGATCGGCGCCTGGTCGTCGCTGTAGGGGCCGCGCGCGGCGGCGGAATCCGGCAGTCAGGCACAGGCGGGCTGACACTTTCCGTTTAGGCTGGGCGCCCCTGAAAACGCATCGAGGACGCGGCCGTGATCAAGCAGCGTATCCAGCGGGCCGTGTTCACGGCCGGTTTGACCTTGGCGACCACGTT
Organism: Lysobacter gummosus; assembly: GCF_001442805.1. Lineage (NCBI taxonomy): Bacteria > Pseudomonadati > Pseudomonadota > Gammaproteobacteria > Lysobacterales > Lysobacteraceae > Lysobacter > Lysobacter gummosus. Next base: position 2,303,205 of record NZ_CP011131.1, read on the forward strand.
CGCCGCAATCGGTCCCGTCGCGGCGGCGCCCGCGGCGCAGGCGGCATCGCTCGGCCATCCGCATCCGGATTACAGCCAGGCTTGGCCCGATTACCGCAAGCGCCAGGCGCGCGTGCCGCTGCGCTACGAAAGCCTCGGCCGCACCGTGCTCGACGGCGCGCACAAGCGCAGCTACCGGCTGTACTCGCAGCGCTGGCCGGAAAGCGGCGGCGCGGTTCCGGACGAATGGACCCATCAGGTCGATATCTATATCCCCGACGTAGCGCGGCCCAAGTCGGCGTTGCTGGTGATCAACAACGGCAGCAACCGCGCCAACGGCAGCGACCCGGTGCGGCCGCCGAGCGATTTCGACGAAACCCTGGCGCTGGAAGTGGCCAAGGCCACGCACACCATCGTGATCAGCCTGTCGGATGTTCCCAACCAATACCTGACCCTGCCCGGCGAAGCGCCGAAGAAAGAGGACGTGCTGGTCGCCGCCACCTGGCGCCGCTTCATGGACGAACCGTCCGCCAGCAACGCCACGCTGCCATTGCACGTGCCGATGGCCGAAAGCGCGGTCAAGGCGATGGATCTGGCCGAGCGCGAGCTGAGCGCATGGCGGGTGCGTTCGTTCGTCGTCACCGGCGCGTCCAAGCGCGCCTGGACCGCATGGCTGACCGCGATCGGCGATCCGCGCGTGCAGGGCCTGGTGTCGTATGTGATCGACATGCGCATCCAGAAATTGATCGAACACATCCACAAGACCTACGGCGGCGGTTGGCCGATCGCGTTGCTGCCTTATCACGCCGAGGGCGTGACCACGCGCTACAACCAGCCCGAGTTCGCCGAACTGATGCAGATCGAAGACCCTTACGCCTATCTGAGCACGCGTCATCGCCAGCGCCTGCGGATTCCGAAGTATCTGGTCAACGCCAGCGGCGACGATTTCTTTCCCGCCGATGCGCAGCGGCTGTACCTGGACGATCTGCCCGGCGCGACCAGCCTGCGCGCGGCGCCCAATTCCGATCACGGCGGCATTCGCCGGCATATCCGCGAAACGCTGATCCCGGCGCTGCAACGCTGGAACCGCCATCAGGCGCTGCCGTCGGTGGATTCGCGGCTGAGCGAGCGCGACGGCCGCCTGAGCCTGCGAGCGCGCGCCTCCGAGCGGCCGGTCGCGGCCAAGCTGTGGGTCGCCGACAATACTTCAGGGCGCGACTTCCGTTTCGCCTGCGGCGTGCGTTATCGCGAACAGGCGGTGCAGGTGAATCGCAACTCGGTGGAGATCGCGCTGGAGAAGCCGGCCAGCGGCTGGTCGGCGGCGTTCGTGGAATTCTCGTTCGCCGACGGCTTCATCGCGACCTCGCCGGTGTACGTGTACCCCGAGCACGACTATCCGCAACAGCCGCCGCCGAACGGCACCGGTGCGTGTCTGATGGTTCCGCAGTAAGTCGCGGCGGTTCTCGCGTGGCGCAGGCGCTGCGCGTGTCGCCGCGAAGGAGTAGGCTGGCCGCCCCGACGGAGGAAGCGGCATGAACAAGACGATCGCGTGGCCGGCGGTATGCGCACTGGCGCTGTCGATCGGCGCTTGCGGCGGTGGCGGCGACGACAAGGCCGCGCCCGCCGCTGCTACGGCCAACGCCGCGGGCGCCAAGCCTGCGGCCGCGTCCTCGTTCGATTTCGCCGCCTGGGTCGCCGCCAACGCCGATTGCAAGGGCGAATATTTCTCCGACGTGCAGGAGCCGGCCTTCGCCCAGACCTTGCGCGACGCGGGAGTGACGGTGAGCGCGGAAAGCTCGATCGGCGAAGTCGGCCCCGGCGGCGGCACGCTGACGCCGGGCCGGCCGATCCGCTTGCACGGCTTGCCGGTGCGGCGCGTGGACTACGATTTCGGCAGCGGTTCGACCTTCGCCGTGGTGGTCGACGCCAGCGCCGAGCAGGCGCGCGCGGCGATCGACGCCAAGCCGCTGCCGGAGATCTATCGCGAGTACTACAGCCTGGGCGTGGCGACCGCGCCGCCGAGCGAAGACGTGCCGATGCCGGATATCCAGTTCGTGCGCGCCGGCGAGCAGAAGGGCACGCAGGAAATTGGTTGCGCGGCGTTCGATATGTGATGGATGGGGCGCGGGGCGGTTGCCGCGCGGCGATGCCAACGAATGCAGGCGGATTGGCAAGACCCTGTTCAATGTCTCCAGGCCGTCATTCCCGCGAACGCGGGCTCCGCTTTACTTCGGCGGAGCCGAACATCCAGTGCCTTTCGTGCGAGAACGTTTGAAGTCTCTGGATTCCCGCGTTCGCGGGAATGACGTTCTGGAGGGGTGGCGCTGAGGTTCCTGGATGTTCGGCTTCGTCGAAGTAAAGTGAGCCCGCGTTGACTTCAGTCGCTCTCGCACGAAACGCACTGGATGTTCGATGTCGCCGAAATAAAGTGGAGCGTTCGCACAGACTCCAAGCCCACTCAGATCCGAAACATCGCGCGCCCGGCCGCAACCTCGCGGCCGGGCGCGCAAGCCGATCAACAGGTCTGGTTATTGCCCGGCGCGACGTTGAGGATCGCGGCGAAATTGCGGTAGTAAGCGCCGCGGTTGAGCATCTGCTGATGGCCGATGCCGGTGGCGTTGCATTCGATGCCGCCGTTGATCGCGCGGATGGTTTCGCCGAATGCGCGCAGGTTCACCATCGCCTGATGCGGGGTGTTGCTGGCGCCGCCGCGCTGGGTCATCCAGTACCACAGCGCCGTCTGCCAGGAGATCGCCGAATTGGTCGCGACCAGGTCCGGATCGTTGAGCAGGTTCAGCCCGAGCGCGCTGCCGGCGGAGGCGTAGTTGTAGTTCCAGCTCAGCTGGATCGGGCCGCGGCCGTAGTACTGCTTGCCGCCGCAGGTGCCGGCCGGCTGGCAATAGTGATCCCAGTTGGCCTGGTTCAATTCGCGGATGTACTGCAGCGCGCCGGTTTCCTGGTTGACGTTGGCCAGGAATGCCGCCGCTTCCTGGCGCGCGATGGTGTCGCCGCCTTCCTTCGCGAAGTTGGGATACGAGCGGATCGCCGCGACCAGCCCGGCATAGGTGTAGAAGGGATTGCGGTTCGGGAACATCTGGTTGAACTGCGCTTCGGTGACCACGAAACCGCCGGTCGGCGGCGTGCCGTCGCAGGTGGTCGGCTGCCAGTACCAGGTGCTGATGGTCGGATCGGTGCCGTCGCTGCCGTTGCTGCCGACGTTGACCAGCTTGTAGTACTGGCCGTTGGGCGGATAACGCACGATGGTGCCGAGCGTGTAGTTGACCCCGCGCGTCCAGTCCACGGAGTTGCAGGCCGCGGCGGGAGCGACGACGGCGGTCGCGCGCAAGGTGTCGGATGTGTTCGCTGCCGCGGTTTGCGGAGCGGCGAAGGCGGCGGGGGCGCAGAGCAGGCCGAACAGGCCGGCGGCCCAGGCGCCGGTGCGGCGCGAGTGGATGGGTGCGTTCATTTCGTATCCTCAGGCAATGGACTCTCGGTCCCCCCGGGGTACGCATGCCGCACAACCGCGACGAATGCGTGGACTTGCGATTGGCGGCGATCTGATCGTTATGGAATAGGGGCTTCGTGCAGCACGCCCGCGATGGAGCGCGGCCGTCCCATGCGCCGCGTTGCCGCGGCCGGTGCGATATCCGGACGCTGCCGCGTGTAGCGGCGTGGCGACGCTGGTGGGCGACCCGCGGGCGACTGTAACCAGGCGGTAAAGATGAATCCGGGCAGCGGTCGCGAAAAAGGTCTCGGCCGCGCGATGCCTGCGCAATCCGGTGCGCGCGTACGCTGCCGGGGCGACCGCGGTCGCACTTGCGTTGCGATGCGGCAACCGTTTTCACCCGCGGCGCGGTATAAACCGCAGGACGCAACACGGCGGACGCGGCCACGCGGCCGCCGTCAACCGGCCCAGGGCGCCGCGCCCGAGGCCGCGCAGCAGCGAGGTGCAGCGATGAAGCGCAATGCGAACACGGCAATCGCGATGGCCACGGGACTGGCGCTGAGCCTGGTCCTGGGCGCCTGTGGCGGCCAGGGCGAACGCCAGACCGCGGCCAAGCCGGCGCAGCCGGCCGGCGAGCCGCTGGATCCGGCCAAGACCGCCGAACGTCTGGTCAAGATGCGCAGTCAGGCGCTCGGCGGCGATCAACAAGGCCTGCAGCAGAACCTGAAGGCGCTCAACGACGACGTCAATCGCTCGATCCGCCTGGCCGATCCGGCGCGCCGCATCGATCGCGAGAACGCGCGCATCGCCGCCAAGGGCGTCAAGGGCGTGCGTTCGGTGGTGTGGCTCGACAGCGAAAATCTGTTCGTGATCGTCAATCGCAATGCCGAGCGCAGCTACGGCACCATCGATTCGATCTGCGGCGAGCTCGAACCGCTGGGCGATACGCTCGGCGTGGTGGTCAACGTGCAAAGCGGCGCGGCGCGCAACGGCGACGAACTCGAAATCCTCAGCCGCAATTGCCAGCTCAAGCCCGGCGAGCGCGCGATGATGCAGGCCAATCGCCAGGTCGATGCCTTGCCGCCGCAGGTGCGAGCCCAGCATCGCGCCAACGCCGACGCGGCCTTGCGCGCCGAACGCGCGGAAGACCGGCAGGAAAGCGATCGCATCATCCAGGCCGGCACGCCGGAGATGTAGGCGGCGGAGGCGGATCGCGGCGTGGTCCGCATCCGCGCTCGTATGGCTTCGAATCCGGGCGCACGCGCGACCATCGCGCGCCGACAGGTGTGCGCGGGCGCGCGATGACCGACAATGCCCGTCCCACATCCCTGAGGTGAACCCATGATCCAGCGATTCGACGTCGGCGCGCGCCTGTCGGAAATGGCGATCTATAACGGCGTGGCTTATCTGGCCGGGCAAGTGCCCGACAGCGAGGACCTCGACATCGCCGGCCAGACCCGCGAAACCCTGGCCTCGATCGACGCGCTGCTCGCGCGCGCCGGGACCGACAAGAGCCGCATTCTGATGGCGCAGATCTTCCTCACCGACATGGCCGATTTCGCCGGCATGAACGCGGTGTGGGACAGCTGGGTCGTGGCCGGGCACACGCCGCCGCGCGCGACCGTGCAGGCGCCGTTGGCGAATCCGAAGTTCAAGGTGGAAATCGTGGTGACGGCGGCGGTCGCGAGCGAGTAAACGACGCGCAAGCGATGCGGCGCGAAAGTTTCGCGCCGCATTTTTATGCCTGTTTTGCGCATCTTCGACCGCGTCATCCGATCCACGTTGGGATCGCACCGTCGCCAATCCGGCTGACACGCGCGGCGATATTCACCATCGGCATCCGCCGCGGAACTGCATTCGCGCCGATCCGCGCGCACGCATCGAGCCGGCATCGATCGAATCGTCCGATCTTTCGCCCGCACCGATTCGCGTACCTCTTCGAAGTTCTGTGATCGCCCTCAACGATCATTTAGAAGCGCCGTTCGTATTCGCATGGACGCGGTCGCCCGCGCGGGCGCAGTGTCGGCGGGCGTCTTCGCGACGCGAGCAGCACGGACGTTGCCGTCCGGTGTTTTCCAAGATCGCACCCACCGAGCCGTCGCCCGTACGGGCGGCGTTTGTCGAACCTTTCTGGAGAGAACCGCATGAACCGTCGCCGCATCCCGCTCACGGCCCTGGCCGTGGCGCTCGCCGTTACGCCGTTGCTGTCGCTGGCGCAGGCCGCGCCCGCCGCTCCCGCGAGCGGTTTCGAACTCGATCTGGGCGGATTGCGTTTCGATCCGCTCAAAAGCAAACCCGTACAGGCCGCCAGCGCCTGGGGCCGCACCCGCGCCGACGGCGAAGACTGGCGCCTGGTGCAATTCAAGGGCCCGGTGCAACAGGCGTGGCTGGACGAATTGCGCCGCGCCGGCCTGGAACCGGTGCAATACCTGCATCCGTACACCTACATCGCCTGGGGCAAGCGCGATGCGCTCAACCGTCTGGCCGGGCAGTCCGAGGTGCGTTGGAGCGGCGACTTCCTGCCGGCGTATCGCGTGCAGCCGGAACTGCGCAAGGCCGCGACCGGGCCGGTACAGGTCAGCGTGATCAGCCATCGCGGCAGCGCCGAAGTCGGCGCGAGCCTGAGCAAGATCGGCGTGGCCGACATCGGCGCCGGCAACAAGATGCTCGATCGCAGCCTGCAGACGCAGACCGTGCGGATTCCCGCCGACCAGATCGCCGCGCTGGCGCAGACGCCGGGCGTGTACAGCGTGCAGACCGTGCCCACCGACGGCGGCCTGCGCGGCGAGATGAGCAGCCAGATCAACGCCGGCAACCTCAACGCGAGCAATCTCGCCGTGCCCGGTTATCTGAGCTATCTCAGCGGCTTGGGCGTGAACGGCACCGGTACGATCATCGCCAACGTCGATGGCGGCATCTATCACACCCATCCCGATCTGGCCGCGCGCATGACCACCTGCACCGGCACCACTTGCGGCGGTTCGGCCAGCAGCGCGCACGGCACCCACACCGCGGCGATCATGGCCGGCGACGGCGCTTCCAACGCGCGCGCCACCGCGTCCACCGGCAGCTTCCTGCGCGGCCTGGGCGTCGCGCCGGGCGCCAAGCTGGTCGAGCAAGTGTATTCGCCGACCTACACCCAGGCCGGCGGCATGTTGACGTTGATGACGCAGTCGGTGCGCAATCGCGCGACCATCTCCGGCAACAGCTGGGGCCCGTCGGGAACGCCGCGCGGTTACGACGGCGACACGCGTCAGGTCGATGTCGGCGTGCGCGACGCGGATCCGAATGCGCCCGGCGATCAGCCGCTGAACTACGTGCTGTCGTTCATGAACGGCAACGGCGGCACGCAGAGCCAGGGCTCGCCGGACGAAGCCAAGAACACCTTCACCATCGGCTCGACCAAGGGCCAGTCTTCGGCGACGGTGCAGATCGCCGCGATCAACGATCTGTCCAGCAACACCGCGCACGGCCCGGCGCGCGACGGCCGCCGCATTCCGGGCATGGTCGCGCCGGGTTGTTCGATCGATTCGGCCAACAGCGCGAGCGGCCACGGCCTGATGTGCGGCACCAGCATGGCTTCGCCGCAAGTGGCCGGCGCCAGCGCCTTGTTCACGCAGTACTACCGCGGCCGCGCCGGCGTCGATCCGAGCCCGGCGTTGACCCGCGCGGCGTTCACCGCGGTGGCGCAGAATCTGGTCGGCAAGCTCGACGCCGACGGCGTCACCTTGGCCACCGCGCCCGACGCCAAGCAGGGCTGGGGACGAATGCTGATCGAGCCGGTGCTGCGTCCGGCGCAGACGGTGCAATACATCGACCAGAGCCACGTGTTCAACAATTCCGGCGAAAGCTGGACGCGCACGTTCACCGCCGCCGATCCGAGCAAGCCGGTGCGGATCATGCTGGTGTGGACCGACGCCCCGGGCCATGGCCTGGGCGGCACCACGCCGGCCTGGAACAACAATCTGGATTTGCGCGTGACCGCGGGCGGCAACACTTATCTCGGCAACGTGTTCGCCGCCAGCGGCTGGTCGGCGACCGGCGGCGCGGCCGATGCGCGCAACAACAACGAGGGCGTGTTCCTGCAGTCGGCGCAGCATGGCGGCAGCGTGAGCATCGTGGTGCGCGCGACCGATATCAACTCGAATGGTCTGCCGAACTCCGGGGACGATACCGATCAGGATTTTGCGTTGGTTTGCTACAACTGCGCGGCGAGTTTGTAAGCAGCGTTGATGACAGAAAAATGCTTTGAGCCCCTCTCCCGCTTGCCACCCAAGGTGACTTCCTACGGGGCGCGGGAGAGGGGTTGGGGTGAGGGCACGGGAGCAGTGAGGCTCAATGCAAGAGCATTCGCGCCTTCGGCGCTCAGCCCTCACCCCAGCCCTCTCCCGCAAGCGGGAGAGGGAGCCCACCGTTTCGTTGCGTAACCACCCCTCACGCCGCCAACGCCTGCTCCCGCCGCCGTGCCGCCTCCATGAACGCCATCAGCACCGGCCGCCCCGCCAGCAATTCCGGAAAGCGATGATCGTGAAATTCCGGATGCCACTGCACGCCGACCACGAAGCCGTCGCCGTTGCCGCGGATGCATTCGGGAATGCCGTCCTCCGACCAGGCCTCGACTTCCAGCCCCACGCCAAGATCTTTCACGCCCTGGTGATGGATCGAGTTGACCCGCGGATCGGCCACCTGCGGATACAGCGACGATAGCCAGCCGTTTTCGCGCATGCGCAGCGAATGCGCGTGTTCGTCGTATTGCGCCGGAATATAGTGCTGCGAGCGCGTCGCGCCGCCGCCGACCAGGTCCTGGTACAGGCTGCCGCCATGGGCGACATTGATCAGCTGCATGCCGCGGCAGATGCCCAGCACGGGCTTGCCCGCATCGACGAAGGCGCGCAGCAGATTGAGTTCGAACCGGTCGCGCTCCGGATCGGTGGTCATCAGCAGTTCGCTGGGGCGCTCGCCATAGGCCACCGGATCGATGTCGGCGCCGCCTTGCAGGATCAACCCGTCCAGCGAACGCGCGTAATCGCGCACGGACAGATCGGTGGCCTGGACCGCGCCCTGGGCATCGACGGTGGGGATCATCACCACGATCGCGCCGCTGGCCATCACCCAGTGCGCCATCGATTGCTCGAGGTATTGCAAAGTCTTGTTGCGGAAACCGTATTCGGGCGGCAGGTTGCGCATCAGGCGCGGCGACAGGCCGATCAGCAGTTTGCGGGCGGGCGAGGGCATGACGGATATCCGAAAGGGCGGGTGTCAGACGGTGGAGTCGATGGCGACGGTGGTTTCCAGCAACCAGTCCACCACGGCCTTGAGCGCGTTGGCGCGGCTGGCGCCGCTTTCGCGATGCTGGCGATACAGCGCCAGCTGAGTGTGCGCGCTGGTGCCGCGCGCGACGATGTCGTCCAGGCCCGCCAGCGCCTGCGTGCAATCCAGTTGCCGCGCATCTTCCGCGCACAGTTCGCGCAGGCGCTGCAACTGCGCCAGCGCCGGCTCGGTGTTGCCGTGTTCGTCGATGAAATCCGCCTGCAGGCCGAAGCGTTTCGCGCGCCAGCGGTTCTCGTCGATGATGCGACGGATGGCGGCGTTGCACGGCGGGGCCTGCGCCGGGCGCTGCGACAGATGCCGCATCAGGCAGCGGTACAGGGCTGCGATCGCCAGGCTGTCGTTCAGGCGCGTGCAGGCGTCGGCGATGCGCAGCTCGACGGTGGGAAAATTCGGCGAGGGGCGGATCGCCCACCACAGCGAGCCGGCGTCGGCGATCGCGCCGGCGCGCTGCAGCACCGCGGCGAAGGCGTCGTAATCGGCTTCGTCCTCGAAGAAGTCCGGAATGCCGGTGCGCGGCCATTCGTCGTACATGGCCTGGCGGTAGCTCATCAGGCCGGTGTTGCCGCGGTCCCAGAACGGCGAGGAGGTGGACAGCGCCAGCAGCAGCGGCAGCCACGGCATCGCCCGGTTCATCACCTGCACCCGATCGACGCCGTCGGGCAACTGCACGTGCACGTGCAGGCCGCAGACCTGGCTGCGGCGGGCGACGATCTGGAAATCCTCGACCAGGCGCCGGTAACGCGGCTTGTCGGTCTGGCTTTGTTCGCGCCATTGCCCGAGCGGATGCGTACCGGCGGCGAGCAAGGCCAGACCGTGCTCGTGCGCCAGTTCCGACAGGCCGCGGCGCAAATCGCCGAGCTGGCGCCGCGCCTGCGCCATGTCGCATTGCACCGGCGAAGCGATTTCGATCTGCGCTTGCTGCAGCTCGCTTTCGATCGCATCGCCCAGTTGCGCGCGGGCGCGCTTGAGCAGGCGGGCCGGGACGTGCGCGGCGAGCAGACGGCTGTGCGGGCGGACGAGGAAGAATTCCTCCTCGATGCCGAAGCTGTAATCGCACAGCGCGCTCATGGCCGCCGGCCCCGGGACTGCGAACGGTGTGGGTTCGTCATGCGCCCAAGGTAGCGTTCCGGATGTAAGCGCAAGTTGAAGAGAACGCGGGCCGGGCGTGCGCGGCGATGAATCTTGCCGCCACGGCGGGCGGATACGGGCGGGCTTTGCTCCAGTTGGCGCGATCAATCCGTCGTGGCGCGGTGGCCTTGCGCGAGCGCGGCGACGGAATCGACGAAGGCGCGCAGTTTGGCCGCCGGCAGATGTCGCGTGGTATACAGCGCGTACAGCGGAAACGTCTTGTCTTGCCAGTCCGTCATCACTTGCGCCAGTTGGCCGCTGTCGATGAAGCCGCACGCCGGTCGCCTTGACCGGGCGATGCCGGTGCCGCACAGGCGGCGCCAAGGATAAAGCGCACCGCATCGTCGCGACGATGCGGTGCGCCAGGGCATGCGCGGATCCTCACGATCCGCGCGTCGCCGGTATCGCGCGAATCAATCGATGGTGACCGCGGAGATCGGACGGGTCGAGTTGACGGTGATGGTGGAGGGGCTGGCGCTGGCTTCCACGCGCACCGCGATCAAGCCCAGGCCGCCGACCGAAACGCTGCCGCCCAGGCCCAACTGCGCGGCCTGATGCGTCACCCTCACGTTGTTGGTGCCGGCGCCGGTCGCCGCGGCCTGGTTGAGCACCAGCGCGCCGCCGACCGGCACTTCCACCGGCAGACCGAGCACGACCAGGCGCAGGCGGCCGCCGACCGGCACGGTGAAGTTGCGCGGAATCGGCGAGGGCAGGGTGATGACGTTGCCGCCGGCGATGCGCACGTCGGCGACGGTCGAGGTGGCCTGGCACTGCAGGCGGGTGTCGCCCGACAGCGAATCGCACGACAGGCTGCCGCGCAGGCCCTGCGCGGTGACCAGGTTCTGCACCAGGCTTACTCCGGCGGCTTCCGAGAAACCGTCGAGCGCGGTCGCGTCGGTCAGGTTGGTGTAGTCGGCGCGCTGGTGCACGGCGTCGAGCTTCACCACGTTGACCAGGCCGAGCAGGCTCAGATCGATGCCGAGGGCGCTGTTGTCGTCGCTGCCGGCGGCGGTGACTTGCGCCTGACCGGCGCAGGGCAGCGGCAGGGTGGTGTTGATGCCGAGCACGGTGACGGTCACGCTGCCGCTGACGGCGCAGGCCTTGACCGCGGCCGAGGCCACTTCCGAGCTTTGCGCGGCGGCGTTGTTGGCGGCGAAGGCCAGGCCCAGGGCGCAAACGATGGCGCTCAGGCGGGCGGAGCGGAGGGTGCGTTGATTCATGGTGTTTACCTGCTCAGTTGAGTAATGAAGTCGCGGATGAAATCCGTCGAGGTGGTGGCTTGCTCAAGTTGTTGTCGCTCGATGCCGGCATCGCGCAGCCGCCGTCCACGGCGAGGGAGCCGTGATCGGGCCGATTGCTTGAATGCCGCGGATAAACCCCTGGTACGCGAAGCGGCCGTGGCCGTTCCGCCAACTGCAGTCAGGACGCAAGCCTCGCGATGGCGGGCTTGGACGCAAAGTGTGGTGACACGTGATTCGTTCGGATTGTGAGCCGCATCCGTTGCGCCGGGGCGTCGGTGTTCAGGGGAGCCGATGCCTCGTGGTTGGTGCGGGCAAAGAGTAGAAAACCGCCGGTCCGCGAAACCTTGATGCTTCGCGCATTAGTCGCCGGGCTTAAGTCCGTTTTGCCGATCTGCGATGGATTCGTCGCTGCGCTTGTGCGCGCGGATCGGTTGCAACTCCATACGCGCTTGCAATTCGATTGGCGAAGCGCATGCGTGTGTGCGCGGGATCGATTCGCGGGCGTGATGCGCGGTGAGGTTTGGCGATCGCATCGCCGCGCATCCGGGTGTGTTTTGTTTTCGCTGTTTCCGCAGCGGAAGTTTAATTTCGCGCTGATGCAAAAATACCGGGGCGCATGGTGGCGATACGCATTTGCTTATTGTGGGAGGGAGCTTCAGCCCCGATGCGTTTCGATCCGCAGTGGGAAGACTCTCAGCATCGGATCGAAAAGCATCGGGGCTGAAGCCCTCCCACAAAAGACTTCGCAGTAGATCAGCGTTGCAAGAACGCCGCGCGTTCCTGCCCGCTCAACGCAGGCGTCACCGCGCGCCCTTGCGCCGCCGATTCGACCGCCGCTTCCAGCACCGCCATCAACGCCACCGCCTGCGCGGGCGTGACCGGATTCGGGCCCTGGCCGCGCAAGGCATCGCGCACGGCCATGTAGTAACGGCGCTGATCGCCCGGCGGCGTCGGCACGCGGCTGACCGCGCCATGTTCGTCGTGCCACAGTTGCGCGTCGTCGTCCTCGCCCCAGCCGGCCGCGCCGGGCACGATTCCGGCCAGCAACTGCGCTTCTTGTTGATCGGCGCGCGGCTTGACCAGACTGCCGCGGCTGCCGTGCACGATGAAGCGCGGGCTGCCGCCGGCGACCAGCATGCTGGCCTGAAGCACGACCCGGCGCTGGCCGTATTCGAACACCACGTGCGCCCAGTCGGCGACGGCGGCGCCGTCGCGCTGCACCGCCAGGCTGGCGATCACGCGCTCGGGCAGGCCGAACAACTGCAAGGCCTGATCGGCCAGATGCGGGCCCAGGTCCCACCACACGCCGGTGCCGGGGCCGGCCTGTTCGCGCCAGCGCTCGCGCACTTGCGGGCGGAAGCGGTCGATATGCGATTCCAGATGCACGACTTCGCCGAGCCGGCCGTCGTCGATGGCCTGCTTCACCGCGAGGTAGTCGCTGTCCCAGCGCCGGTTCTGGAACACCGACAGCAATCGGCCGTGCTGCGAGGCCAATGCCGCCAGTTCGCGCGCTTCGGCCAGATCCAGAGTGAAAGGCTTATCGACCACCACATGCTTGCCGGCGGCGAGTGCGGCGCGGGCGAGCGGAGCATGGCTGTGGTTGGGCGTGGCGATCACCACCAGATCCGCGCGCGCGTCGGTAACCGCGGCGATCGGATCGTCGATCACGATCGCCTGCGGGTGATCGGCCTGTACCTTGGCGGCGTCGCGCGAGCCGACCAGGCTCAGCGTGAGTCCGGGCGTGGCCGCGATCAGCGGCGCGTGGAAAGTCTTGCCGGCGAAGCCGTAGCCGACCAGTGCGACGCGGATGGAGGCATCGTTCATCGTGCGGACTCGTTGGAGGGAAACGGCACCTTGCCGGATCGCGCCGGCCGCGGCCAGAGGGCGCGGCACGGCCTGTATGCGCAATGTGCGCAAAAGCTTTGCGCGGCCGGGCCCGGATGGAGTATCAATTCACCGTCCCCTGTCCGGAAACCTCGATGACACCTGCCGCCGCGGCACCCGCCAACTCTCCCGCCCGCGTGTTGTTCGCCAGTTTGATCGGCACCACCATCGAGTTCTTCGATTTCTACATCTACGCCACCGCCGCGGTGCTGGTGTTTCCGAAACTGTTTTTCCCCGCGGCCGATCCCACCACCGCGACCTTGCAATCGCTGGCGACCTTCGCCCTGGCGTTCTTCGCCCGGCCGGTGGGCGCGGCGGTGTTCGGTCACTTCGGCGACCGCATCGGACGCAAGGCGACCTTGGTCGCGGCGTTGTTGACGATGGGCCTGTCCACGGTCGCGATCGGCCTGCTGCCCATCTACGACAGCATCGGCATCCTCGCACCGGCCTTGCTGGCGCTGTGCCGTTTCGGCCAGGGCCTGGGCCTGGGCGGCGAGTGGGGCGGCGCGGTGCTGCTGGCGACGGAGAACGCACCGCCGGGCAAGCGCGCGTGGTACGGCATGTTTCCGCAGTTGGGCGCGCCGATCGGGTTCTTTCTGTCGACCGGCATCTTCCTGTTGCTGACCGACACCATGGGCGATAAGGCCTTCTTCGCCTGGGGCTGGCGCATTCCGTTCCTGGCCAGCGCGGTGCTGGTGTTCGTGGGCTTGTGGGTGCGCTTGCGCATCGCCGAAACACCGGCGTTCCAGAAGGCCATCGACCGGCACGAGCGGGTCAGGCTGCCGATGGTCAAGGTGTTGATGCAGCATCCGGGCGCGCTGATCGCGGGCACCTTCGCCGCCTTGGCGACCTTCGTGCTGTTTTATCTGATGACGGTGTTCGCGCTGAGCTGGGGCACGTCCAAGCTGGGCTATTCGCGCGAGCAGTTCCTGCTGTTGCAGCTGGGCAGCGTGGTGTTTTTCGCCGTGACCATTCCGCTGGCGGCCTTGTTCGCCGATCGCCGTGGCCGGCGTCTGGCGATGATTCTTTCGACGCTGGCGGTGATGGTGTTCGGGGTCTTGTTCGAGGCGCTGTTCTCGAGCGGAAACGCCTGGGGCACCTTGCTGTTCCTGGGCCTGGGGCTGGCGATCATGGGCCTGACCTACGGCCCGCTGGGCACGATCCTGTCGGAGATGTTTCCCACCTCGGTGCGCTACACCGGCGCCTCGCTGGCGTTCAATCTGGCCGGCATCCTGGGCGCTTCGCTGGCGCCGTCGATCGCGACCTGGCTCGCCAGCACCTACGGCCTGGCCTATGTCGGTTATTACCTCAGCGCGGCCGGCGCGCTGACCTTGATCGCCTTGCTGATGGTGCGCGAGGGCGAGCCGGCGGTTTGACGGCGAGGGCGCGCAGGCGTGGAGAACGCCTGCGCCGCCGCTATGGGCGCGCGTCTCTGGCGCCCTGAAGCTTGGTCAGCAAGGCGGCCTTGTCGGCGACCCCTTCCGCGCTGAGCGCGTAATTGAGCGCTTGTTTGCCCTCGGCTTCGAAATAACCGCGGCGGTAGCGCGGCAGATCGTCGCCGCCGACATAGCCGGTCTGCACCAGAGCGTAGAACAGGCGCTCGTCCGGATCGCGGGCCAGGCTCAGATCGTAAAGACGCACCCGCTGGCTCTGGCCGGGGTAGATCAGCCAGATCTTTTCCGGCGTTGCGCAATAAGCCCGGGTCACCGCCTGTTGCTGCGCGTCGGTCATCGCGACCGCGCCGTCCTGGTCGGTCTCGCCGCGCGCCAGGGCGATGCCGCCGTCGTTCTCGAATCCGTACAGGCCTTCGGGCGTTTGCGCACTCAACGCGAACGCCCACGGCGTGAACGCCAGCGCATGGCCGCCGGGCCCGGGCGTGTCGGCGAGGCGATAGGCGATCGTGTCGGGGCAGGCGTAGGGCGGCCGCGAGGCTTGCGGCGCGTGGGCGCAGCCGGCGGCGATCAGTACCGTCAGCAGCGCGCAGATACGCGCCGGAACAGCCACGGGAGCGGCGATGCGCATGGGTTCGGTCACGTTGCGTCCTTGCTGGATTTGGCCTGGATTTCCAACTGGGTCAGGTACAGGCGCAGATCGAATTCGAGCTGGTGGTAGTCGGCGCTCATGTGAGTGCACAGCTGGTAGAAGCTCTTGTCGTGTTCGCGATGCTTGATGTGCGCGAGTTCGTGCACCGCGATCATTTCCAGGAACTCGGCCGGCGCGTCGCGGAACAAGGTCGCGATGCGGATTTCGCGCGCGGCCTTGAGCCGGCCGCCGTGCACGCGCGAAATCGCGGTGTGGGTACCCAGCGCGTGTTTCACCACGTGCAGCTTGTTGTCGTAGATCACCTTGTTGAGCGGCTCGGCCTTGCGCATGTAGCGCTCTTTGATATCGACCACGTACTCGAACAAGGCCTTGTCGTCGCGCACCTCGTGGCCGGCGCTGTAGCGATCGCGCAGCATCTCGGCCAGCCGCCCGCTGTCGATCAGCGAGCGGACCTGGTCCATCACGCGTTCGCCATAACCGCGCAGATAGCGGAGTTCGTCCATGCGCGCACGATACGGCAAAGGCGTCCGGGGACGCGAGACCTGGGGTGATAGCGGTCTCGGACTGAGCATGCGGCCGGGCGGTCTGGCTGGGCGAAACATCAAGCCGAGCACGCAGAACTTGCAGTGCCAACGCCGCTCCTGACTTGAGCATGTTCATCCACCGCCATACTCTTACCGAACAACCTCATGCGGCAGGTTCTCGAACATGCACTATCACTACGTACCGGAAGATGCGGCGGAACTCACCCGTAGCGGATTCAGCGTCGGCATAGGCAGTCCGGGTTTTCTCGCGGATATGGTGCTGGCTGGAAGAGAGTACGCCAGCGACCTGGCCCAATACCCGCGCGTGTTCCACGACGCATTGGCGCGCCACTATATGAGCCTGCGCGGCATGGCGCGGCTCGATATTTGGCTGCTGCACGACCTGTTGTCAGGACATGGCGTAGGAGGACAGATATTCGCCGCCTGGTTCGCAGCCTTGTCGCCGCACCCTTTGTACCGCCCGCTCTTGCTGGACAAGGTCAAACCGCCGCATCACCAGTACGCGCTGTACCTGGCGTTGCAGGCCATCAATGAGTTGGAGGGCGCGGCTCCGACCGAGTCGTCCATCGCACTGGCCGAGATTCGTTCTTCCTTGTTGACGATGCCGCAGCCCGACGTCCGGCTCAGGCTGGTGCCTACGGAGGAACAGACGTCGCGCTTGGAAGAGGAGCGTCAGCGCATCGCCGCTATTTATCGCCGCGAGGGTGCCGACGCGGCGCGTGCCGGCTTGAAGGGAACGCTGTTGGCGTATTACCGAATGGATCATGAGCAATGGCTGCGCGCGGGCAGTCCCAGCGCCGAAGATTATTTGGCCGACCTCGCGAAGTCTCCGGCATGACGGCCGATCCGGCCTCGCACGATTATTCGGCGCTGCGCTCTTTGGTCCTGCAGTTCCTCGCCGCCGACCACAGCCGCGCGCTGCTTCACCGTCTCGAAAGCGAACTCGTGGACTGATTCGGCGAAGACGACGACACTCCGGGCGAGCGCATGCTTCACCGCATGACGCTGTACGCACCCGGCGCAGGGCCTATCTGCATTCCGATGAAGAAATGGCCGGGCATTTTCAGCGGTTCCTGGTCTGGCTGGATCGGACTGCCGCCGAGCAGCCGGGTCGAATCGCGAAAACGGACAGCGCCGACTAGAAACTCGACAACCCGCTCGCCTCGCTGAAGCGATACCAGACCTTGCGCCACGCCGATTCGTCGGCGTAGGCGGGGTAGTCGGTGCTGATGTTGCGGCCGCCGCCGTTGCTCCAGCTTTGTTCGAAATACGCCGCGGCCTCGCGCGCGACCGGGGCGTCGGCTTCGGCGACCACGCGCGCGCTGCTTTCCAGGTTGTAGTCGTCGAGGTTGCGGCGGGTGTAGTTGGCCGAGCCGGCGATCAGTTCTATCTTGCCGTCGCGGTCGCTGCGCAGCAGCAGTTTGGCGTGGCATTGCTCGCCGTGGGTGTCGCACCAGCGCAGCGGCACGCCGGCTTCGTGCAGTTCGGAGGCGACCTGGCGGTTGGGCACGCCGTTCTTCTTGCGGCCGAAGGCGTCTTCGTTCGGGTCGAGCAGCACGCGCACGCCGACGCCGCGTTTGTGCGCGGCGACCACTGCATCGACGAGGCGGCGATGGGAGAAGTAGAACACCGCGATGTCCAGCCGGTCGCCGCCGTGGGCGCCGTCGATCGCGGCGAGCAGGCCGTCGCGGATCTTGCCTTCGGTGAGGATCTGCACGCGCGGCGCCGAGGTGGTATCGACGATGCTTTCGCGCGGCACCGCGGTCGGCAGGCCTCGCGGCCAGGCGCCGCCCGACAGCGCGACGACGGCGCGCTCGCTGGCCAGCAGGTCCAGCGCGGCGGCGCCGCTGAAACGCAGCGCGAGGTTGCCGTGCAGGCTGCTGGCGTCGTGCGGATTGGCCGAGGCGACCAGCGCGGTCCAGTCTTCGCCCTGATCGACGATCAGGGTCTTGCGATGGTTGGCGTTGAGGTTCAGCAGCGCCAGCCAGCTGCGCAGACCGACTTTACCCGGGCCGAGCGGATTGGGCAGCCAGCCGCCGGCGTCGCTGTTGCCGGCCCAACTGCAGCACAGATGCCACAGGCCCGACCAGGCCGGGTTGGGTGTGCGCAGGCTGCGCAGATCGGTGATCACCACTTCGACCCCGGCCGCGCGCAGCGCGTCCAGGCGCGGTGAGGGCAGGCCGCCGTAGACGGTGTTGATCGGGTCGGTGATCAGCACCACGTGCAGGCCGGGCTGCGCGCGTTTGCGCGCGATCAAGGCATCGGCCAGTTCCTGGCTGAGCTTGCGGTACTGCGCGCCGTCGGTTCCGCTGCCGAAGTCGTTGAACAGGAATTGGTCCGCGACGATGACGCGCCGGGCCTGGCCGATCAGGCGCAGGGTTTCGTCGAACACGTGCTGATCGCTGTGGCGGACCTGTCCGGCATCGGTCCAGGTGATGTCGGTCAACAGTTCGACATTGCCGGCGGTGCGCAGCGGGCCGGACTGGCTGACCCCGGCCGGCAACGGTTTGTAGACCTGGTAGATGCCCATCGCGATCCAGGCCAGCAGCAGCGTGGCGAGCGCGCGCTTGAGCCCGCGGCGGAAGCGGCGTGGCGGTGGGGCGTCGTAGGGGGTATTGGGCGTCGAATCGGTGGAGGAGGGCATTGTTGTTCGGGATGCGGGGTGGCCCATGGTGTAAATGCGTGATGACTTATGCAACTACGCCGGTTTGCCTGCGGCCCTCACCCCAACCCCTCTCCCGCAAGCGGGAGAGGGGCTAGAAATACATTATTCGGCATCTGCACGCCCCTCTCCCGCTTGCCACCCAAGGTGACTTCCTTCGGGGCGCGGGAGAGGGGTTGGGGTGAGGGCGCGCAGGCCCAGACACAAATCGGTCACGCCCCAGGCCTAGGCTGGCCGGATGAACATCCTGATGCTGTCGGACGTGTACTTCCCGCGGGTCAACGGCGTTTCGACCTCGATCCGCACTTTCGCCCAGTCGCTGGCGCGCATGGGGCATTCGGTGACCCTGGTGGCGCCGGACTACGGGCCCGGCAGCGGACAGGAGCTGCACGAGAGCGGCGAGTTCGAGATCATCCGCCTCGATTCGCGGGTGATCTTCTTCGATCCGGAAGACCGCCTGATCCGCGCGCCGGAGCTGCGCCGGGTGCTGCCGCAGCTGACCTCGCGGCATTGGGACGTGATCCACATCCACACGCCGTTCCGCGCCCATCGCCTGGGCGTGCAGCTGGCCGAGCTGACCGGACGGCCGACGGTGGAGACGTATCACACCTATTTCGAGGAATACATCGGCCATTACCTGCCGTGGGCGCCGGTTTCGCTGCTGCGGCTGGTGGCGCGGCGGTTGTCGCGGTTCCTGTGTCATGGCGTGGATCATCTGATCGTGCCGACCGCGCAGATGGTCGAGGTGTTGAACCGCTACGGCATCACCACGCCTTCGACGGTGCTGCCGACCGGCATCGACCTGAGCGAGTTCGCGCAGGGCGACGGCGGCAAGTTTCGCGCCGAGCACGGGATCGAAGCATCGAGACCGACTTTGGTCACGGTCAGCCGCCTGGCGGTCGAAAAGAACATCGCTTTCTTGTTGCAGGTCGCCAAACGGTTGGTCGCGGATTTCCCCGAGCTGATGTTCATCATCGCCGGCGAAGGCCCTGATGCCGAGCGCCTCAAGCGCCTGTCGAAGGACTACGGCCTGGAGCGCAACGTGCGCTTCTTCGGCAATCTCGACCGCCGCACGACCTTGCTCGACGCCTATCGCGCCGGCGATGCGTTCGTGTTCGCTTCCCCGACCGAAACCCAGGGGCTGGTGCTGATCGAAGCGATGGCGCTGGGCGTGCCGATCGTATCGACCGCGGTCATGGGCACCGCGACAGTGCTGCGCGACGCGCACAGCGCGGTGATCAGCGAAGAGGACATCGAAGCCTTCGCCGGCCACGTGACCCGGGTGCTGCGTTCGCCGCAGCTGCGCGCGCAGCTGTCCGCGGCCGGGCCGGTCGATGCCGGCGGCTGGAGCACGCAGGGGCTGATGGAGCAGGTGGTGGCCCTGTATCAGCGTCTGGCGCAGGCCGCGCCGCAACGCGCGCTGGCCTCGGAGCAGGCGACGCAGACCGCGCGCTAGACGCGCGGCCTGACTCGCGCCGCCAGCAGCAATCCCAACAGCGCCAAGCTCATGGCGATGGCGAATCCGCACACGTAGGCCATCGTGTGCGAACGGCTCAGCAAGGCGGCGAACAGCGAGCCGCCGATCGCCAGCGCGGTGGCGGTGTAGATGGCGTCGCCCAGATGCAGCGCGGAGGAGTTGACGCCCTGCCGCTCCGGCGGCGACAGCTCCAGCATCAGCACGGACAAGGTCGGATAGAACAGGCCCATGCCCAGGCCGGCGAGAATCCAGCCGGCGATGCCGAGCGCCAGCGGCGTATGCGGCGCGATCAGCGTGGCGACCGCGCCGATGCCGAGCGCCACCATCGCCATGCCGGCCTGCAGGAACCGCTGCGGCTTGCGCGCATCGGTGGTGCGGCCGCGGAACCACGCGCCGTACGACCAGCCCACCGCGCCCAAGGTCAGCACCAGCCCGCTCCAGGTCGGCGACAGCGCGCGTTCCTGCGACAACAGCAAGGGAATGTAGGCCTCGGTCAGGAAGAACGCGCCCGAACCGATGCCGCGCAGCGTGACCACGGTCGGCAGCCCGCGCGCGGCGCGCAGGGTGCCGCTGGGCAACAGCCGCGACGCGGCCAGGGCTAGCGCGGCGGTCGCCGGCAACAGCCACAGCGGCGCCGTCCAGCCGCGCTGTTGGCCGCCGTAGTGCAGGGCCAGCAGGCTGGCGGTGGTCAGCAGCGCCCACAGCAGACGCGTGGATTGTTCGCCGTTCGACAGCCCGCTGCCGGCTGTGGACGAAGGGCCCAGTCCGCGCAGCGCCGGCAACACCAGCGCCGCGGCGAGCGCGGCGGCGATCGGCACCGACAGGAACACCCAGCGCCAGCCGGCGTGTTCGACGATGGCGCCGCTGATCGCCGGGCCGACCACCGCCGGGACCACCCAGGCCGCGGCGAAGGCGGCGAAAATCTTCGTGCGCAACTGCGCCGGATAGACCCGTCCGACCACGACGTACAGCGCGACCGAAATCAATCCGCCGCCGAAACCTTGAACCACGCGGCCGGCGATCAACCAGCCCATCGACGGCGCCAGCCCGGCGGCGATCAAACCCACGGCGAACCAGGCGATGCCGTGGCCCAGCGGCGCGGTCGGCCCGCGCGCGTCGGCCCAGCGGCCGGCGGCGACCATGCCGATCACGCTCGCGGCCAGGGTGCCGCCGAAGGCCAGCGCGTACAGCGGCAGGCCGTCGAGCGCGCGTGCGACGGTGGGCATGGCGGTGGTGATGGCCAGCGCTTCGAACGCGACCAGCGCCACCAGGGCGATCGCGCCGATGGTCAGGCTGCGATAGCGCGGCGCGAACAGGCTGCTGTGTTCGGTTTCGTCTGTGTTCGCGCGGTCCGGCGCGGTGTCGGTGGCTGCATTCATTGCAGGGGCTTGCGTGGCTGGGGCGTCGCGCCTGGCGTTATCCGGGCTGCGAGCGTCGGCTTGGGTCATCGGGTCGCGCGGCCGTGGCGAAGAAGGGGCGCCATCATCGTCGATCGCCGGTGGCGGCGTTGTATGCGCGCGATTCGCTGCCCCAGGCGCTCCAGCCGCGACCGATCCGCTCCGCAGCGCCAGCGTGCTTTCGTCGGGTGTCGGGGCTGGAGCGCCTGGGGCAGCGGACTGCGCGGATGTTTCGTTATCGCCGGCGAGCGCATCGAGCGGCCGCGCGCGATCGAGCGCATCGGCGTTCATGCGCTCAATCTCAGCAACGGCAGCGGCATGGCCTCGTAGACCATCAGCACCACCTTGCCGCGCGCCGGGCCGCGTTCCACCGCGCGATGCGCTTCGGCGGCGCGGGTCAGCGGAAACATTTCGCGCACGTGCACCAGCAGGCCGTGGCGTTCGTGCAGGCTCGCCAGTTCGGCCAGACGCTCGCGGCTGCGCTGGCTGTGCAGGGTCCGCAGGCCCAGGCGGCGCGTGCGTTCGCTATCGCACAGCGTGCCGATGCGCGCGGCGTCCGCGCCCAGGCCGATCCAATCGGCGAAGCTTGTTTCGCCGCAGGAATCGAACACCGCGTCCGCGCCGCGCGGCGCCAGTGCGCGCGCCTGGGCGATACCGGTTTCGCCGTCGCCGACTGGATGCGCGCCAAGCGAGCGCAGGTAATCGTGATCGGCCGCGGCGGCGCTGGCGATCACGCGCGCGCCCCAGATCCGCGCGAGTTGCACGGCGACGCTGCCGATGCCGCTGGCGGCGCAGTGGATCAACACCGTTTCGCCCGCGCTCACGCGCAACTCGCGCAAGGCCGCATGCGCGCTCTGGCCGGTGGAGGGCAGGGCGCCGGCCACGGCCCAGGACATCGTCAACGGTTTGCGCACCACCTGCGCGACCGGCACGGTCAGGGCTTCGGCATAACTCATCGCCGCGGCCCAACCCATGACTTCATCGCCGAGAGCGAAGTCGCGCACGCCTTCGCCGAGCTGATCGACGATGCCGGCGAATTCGTTGCCCAGGCGGCGCGGAAACGCGGTCAGCGCATCGCTCCGCGCGGTGTCGTTCGCGCTCGGGCCGCGGCGCAGGGCGATATCGCCGGGCCGCACGCCGGCGGCGCGCACGCGCACCCGGATCTCGCCGGGACCGGCCTGCGGCATCGGCAGATCGATCGCGCGCAGCACATCGGCCGGGCCGTAGCGGTCGAATACCACCGCCTTGACTCGTGGCGACGCGGATGCGATGTGGGGCGCGCGCGGCTCAGCGTGGTGGAGGGCCATGACTTGACGCCGTGAGGGGATGGCGGCCAGGATAGAACCTCAATTTAACTTGAGGTCAAGCGCCAATGTGTCGCACCTTCAATCCGGGTTCGCCCCATGCCGGGAGCGCGCGCCGATGAGCGTCACCGCCGAACTCAGCGTGGGCCAGATCGCGGAACGTTCCGGCGTGGCGGTGTCGGCCCTGCATTTCTACGAGGCCAAGGGCCTGATTCACAGCCTGCGCACGGCCGGCAACCAGCGCCGCTACGGCCGCGACACCTTGCGCCGCATCGCGATCATCCGCGTCGCCCAGCGCGTGGGCATGCCGCTGGCGACGATCCGCGAAGCGCTGGACACCTTGCCCGACTCGCGCGTGCCTTCGCGCGCGGACTGGGCGCGGCTGTCGGCGTCGTGGAAAGACGAACTCGAACAGCGCATCGCCAACCTCAGCCTGATGCGCGACACCCTCGACCAATGCATCGGCTGCGGCTGCCTGTCGCTGGATCGTTGCCGCCTGGCCAATCCCGACGACACCTGGGGCGACCAGGGCGCCGGCGCGCAGCGCTGGGCGGCGGCGTTGAAGCAGGCCAAGCCGCGGCGAGGCGCGAAGAAGGCCGAGTGAGCCCGGCGGCGGTGCGCACGGCGAGGTCGTTCGTTGTGCGAAGACAGGCGTTTCGTCAGCGACCGCGCGCGGCGTCGTACCATGGGCGCTTCCCTCCGCCTGACGATGTCGCCATGACCCTTTCGATTCACTCCGCCTGCGTTCCGGTGTTCAAGCAACTGCTCGGCAGCCTGAGCGAGATTCTCGCCCGCACCGAGGCCCACGCCGGCGAGCGCAAGATCGACCCGGACGCCTACCTGCAGGCGCGCCTGTTCCCGGACATGTTCCCGCTGCTGCGCCAGGTGCAGATCGCGTGCGATTTCGCCAAGGGCGTCAGCGCGCGCCTGGCCGATGTCGATGTGCCGGTGTACGACGACAAGGAGCGCAGCTTCGCCGAGTTGCAGGCGCTGATCGCCAAGACCCAGACCTTCATCGACGGCCTGGAGCCGGCCTTGTTCGAAGGCGCGCAGGATCGCGAAATCGTGCTTCGCCCGGGCACGCCGAAGGAGCGCCGCTTCGGCGGTCAGGACTATTTGACCCATTACGGCCTGCCGCAGTTCTTCTTCCACGTCACCACCGCTTACGCGATCTTGCGCAGCAATGGCGTGGAGATCGGCAAGCGCGATTTCATGGGCAAGTACTGAGCATCGTCACGCGCAACGCGATGGGTTGAGACATTGCGATCGCGTCGCCAAAAAGCCCGCTTCGGCGGGCTTTTTCGTGGGCGCGACAAAGCCTTCTGGCGGCGTTTTCTTGGCCGCGAAATCGACGTGTTCGAAGACGTTTTTTTCGATCGCCGTCGCCCCTGATCTCGGCCTGTGCGACGCCTTGCTGCGATCATGTTTTCCCGTTGACGACAGGACGTCGTAAGCGGGTCCGGACGCTCTCAGGACCTCGACCGCGGAGCGGTCGGCGCAAGGACGCGCGGTCCGGAATTCCCCCATCCGTTGCAACCCAGAAGGAGTTGGCATGCCGTACAAGAGTATCCAGGGGCCCTTCGTACTGAGTCTGGCGCTCGCCGCGCTGGTCGCCGGTGCGTCCGGTGCCCCGCAGTTGGACGATGTTCGCAAGCAAGCGGCGCAGCCGTTGCGACCGCAGTCTACCCATACCGCCTCGCAAGTCTCGCGCGATGGCGGCATCGACACCGCCCTGGCGCCGATCGAGCGCGACCTCGCGCGTCTGCGCCGTTACGAGCCGCTGGCCGCGTCGGATCTGGTCACCAACAGCGTCGATGGCGCCGATTCGACCATCGCGTTGCGCGGTTCGATCGGCAACGGCGATGCGCTTAGCTACAGCCTTGCGGTGGCGCCGCGCCACGGCCGGGTCACCATCGAGAACGGTCGCGCCACCTATCGGCCCGATCCGGACTTCGTCGGCGTCGACACCTACACCTACCGCGTGCATGCCGGCCAGGACAGCGCCGAAGCGGTGGTGGCGGTGACTTCGATCCGCGAACGCAGCCTGCCGGCGACGGCAGCCGCGGCCTTGTAACGGCCGCTCACCTTGCCGCCGCCGCGCGCACCGCGGCGGCGCTACCGGTACCCCTCGGAAAGGGGTAGGGGACGGCTTCGGGCGCTGGGCGCGCGAGCCGATACGCAATGCTTCGGACCGGTCCGCGCGATGCGCGGCCGTTTCGCCGGCCTCTCGTCGTGGTGATGGCCGGGCCGATCGTGCCGGCGCGTCAG
The DNA here is from genome assembly GCF_001442805.1 of Lysobacter gummosus. NCBI lineage: Bacteria > Pseudomonadati > Pseudomonadota > Gammaproteobacteria > Lysobacterales > Lysobacteraceae > Lysobacter > Lysobacter gummosus. The sequence continues at coordinate 2,327,909 of NZ_CP011131.1, forward strand.
CCGCGGATCGGGACGAGGATTGCGCGATCCCCGGTGTCGGCCGGTCCGCGGCGTTCGCAGGTCTTCCGCCTGCGGCGTCGCGGCCCGGTACGGACCGAAACCGGCGGGCACGGCCCGATCGGAAAGATTCGAGTCAGGACGCCTTTCATCTCCTCGTCAGTGATGAAAGTCGAAGCGGGCAGGGATGCCCGCGTGTCGGCGGCTCCGGCCGCCGCCGGCCGCACTGGGCTTGCGGCGCGGCGGCCGGAGCCGGGGCGGTGCGATGCTCGCCGCCGGCAGGTTCGCGATGAGCCATCCCGCGGCGTACGAAGCCGCGCCGCCATCGCGCCATTGCGCGCACAGGCGCCCGGCGTGGCGCAAGCGACACAGGATTAGCCGAACGCATCGCAGATTCGCGCCGGGGGCTTGCATCTTGCCGCCGGCGCGACGACGATGCGGCCTCGGCTTGGGGAGGCCCTGATCGATGGAACTGCTGACGCTGGAACACTTCGCCGGGCATGTGAACGAGACCTACTCGGCGCAACTCAACGACAGCGAGGTGCCGTTCGTGCTGGTCGAGGCGCGCGCGCTGAGCACGCGGCCGCAGCAGGCGGCGCGGGCGCCGTTCTCACTGCTGTTCCGCAATGCTTCGGCGTTCCTGTTTCCGCAGCAGACCTATGTGATGCGCCACGATTCGATCGGCGAGGTCGGCATTTTCCTGGTGCCGGTCGCGCGCGAACGCGAAGGTTTTCTTTACCAGGCGATCTTCAACTGAGATCGGATCGGGCCGATCCGCGGATCGGCCTGTTCTAAGGTTTTCATCGATGACCACTGCGTGCGCGAATCTCGGTGCGCGGTCCTGCCGCGCGCCGCCGCGGCCATGCGCTTGCCGGCAATCGATTGCCGGCGCACCCATCCCAAGTCAACGCATATCCGATTCCCAGCGCATCAACGCATGCGTCGGCATCGCGTCCACGACCACGAAGCCCAGCCGCTCGTACAGACGCCGCGCGCCGTGATTGCCGTGTTCCACGTGCAGGCGCATGCCGCGTCCCAGCGCGCGCGCTTCGTCCTGCGCCCACACGATCAGCGCCCCGCCGATGCCGCTGCCGCGCGCGGATTCGTCCAGGCTGATATCGACCAGCAGATGCTCCGGCGCGGTGCGTTGCAGATAAATGCGTCCGAGCCGCTGGCCGTCGCGTTCGACCATCAGGAAATCCGCGCGCTGGTAATGGCGGATGTAGTGCACGTGCTGCATCGTGAACTGTTGGTCCAGAAACGCATGCAGTGCCTGCGCCGGCCAACCCATCGGCGCGAACTCCTGCGCGCGCAGGCGCCGGTACATGCCGCGCAGCCAGTCGATGTCGTGCGTGCGCGCCGCGCGCACGGCGATCCCGCGTCCGCTCAGGGACGCGGGAAGCTCCAGGGCGCCGCCGTGCGCGTCGGGAAACGCGAGCGGCGAGGCGGACTGCAAGGCGTGCATCCGGCTCAGGGGAACGAGGGGAAGATGCCTTCCAGCGCGATGCAGAAATTCATCGCGAGGTAGGGCTGCCGGTTTTCGTGCGGCTGGCCGTTGCCGGTGGGCAGCACCGCCGACGGCGAGAACGACGTGTTCGGCGTGCCCGGGGCGAAGGCGAAGCTGGCCGGCGTTCCCAGGCTGTTGCCCGAACTCGGCGAGCCGGCGCGCTTGCTGGTGTCGTTCTGGCCGTAGAGCTGGACGATGTGGTTGTGCGTCGGCATTTCGTTGGTGGTCAGGGTGACGCTGTTGGAGCCGAAGGTCTCGCCCATCGAGCGATCCGTCAAGCCCGGGCCCTGGCCTTGTTCGCAACCGGCGCGGTTGACGAAGTTCGGCAACTGGAACGTGGTCTGGCCGTTGCCGCCGTACTGGGTGCCCAGCAGCGCGAACAAGGCGGTGTTCTGCTGGATCGGCAGGGTTTGGCCGGCGCAGAAGGCCCAGCCGCGCGGGGCGAAGTTGAAACCGAAGATCTGTATCTGGCCGATGAAGGGCTCAGTCATGGGTGTGTCCTCTTGAATCTGTCCCGGGCCGCGCGCCAGGCGCGCCGGCCGGAGAGCGGGCGAATGGGATCAGGACTGCGACGGGAAGATGCCGGCCCAGGCGATGCAGTACTGCACCGTCAGCGTGGGCATCGTGTTGTCGTGCGGCTGGTTGTTGCCGGCCGAGCTCGTGCAGTTGGTCGCCATCGGAATCGGGTCCAGTCCGGTGATGTCGGTGAGGTACATGGTGTCGCCGCTCAACGCGCCCAGTTGCAGATTCGTCGCCGGTGCGTTGGCGGTGGCCGCGGTGGTGGTCGCCAACAACGTGTGCGTGTGCGACGGCATCTGATTGCCGATCAGGGTCACCGATTCGCTGCCGGACCTCTGGCCGATGACGTAATTGCTCAGGCCGGGGCCGGCGCCCTGGTGGATCGGCACGCGGCCTTGCAGGTCGGGCAGATTGAAAAAGGTCTGGCCGTCGCCGCCGTAGGTGGTGCCGAGCAGGGTGAACAGCACTTCGTACTCGGCGATGGACACCGAGGCGCCGTTGCAGGCAAACCAGCCGTTCGGTGTGCGGCCGAAGGCGAATAGGCGGATTTCTCCGACGAAGGGTTGGCTCATGAGATGAACTCCGTAAACAGTGGATCGTGCAAGTCGATCGCGGTCGGCGCGGACGCGGTTGCGCGTCGATGGCGTGGCGTCAGTTGCGCGACGGATAGATGCCTTGCAACGCGATACAGAAGTTGATCGTCAGATACGGCTGGATGTTGGAATGCGGCTGGGTGTTGCCCGCCGACGCGAGGGTGTTCTGGCCCAGCGGGACCTGCGGGCCGCCGGTGTTGGCGTAGATCTGGGAAGTGTCGTTGCCGTACAGCGCATCGCGCGGGCTGCGGGTGGTCGCCGCGGCGGTGATGCCGGACATGAGATGGTTGTGGGTCGGCAATTGCGGCGACAGCAGGGTGACGTTCTCGACACCGCCGGTTTCGCCGATGTTGTACGGCGTCGGGCTCCAGCCGCCGTCGGCCGACTGGCCGAAGCCCACCGGCGTGCGGCTTTGCATGTTGGGCAGCGCGAAGGTGGTCGTGCCGTTGCCGCCGTACTGGGTGCCCAGCAGCGAGAACAAGGCCTGGTTTTGCGCGATGGCCAATAGCTGGCCGTTGCAGGTCGCGAATCCCTTGGGCGCGAACGCAAAGCCGACGGTGATGATTTGTCCTAGGAATACTTCTGTCATCTCTTCCCCCAGAGGATGGTTCCGGGCGCCGTGCGCGCTTGCGGACGAAAATCCCGGGCCACCGCTCGGCCCCTCCGCGCACGGCGGGTAGGACCGGTCCGATCGGATCGGGCATGGCGCACGGGGCGCCATGACCTTGCTTAACGCAATGTCGCGGCAAAGGCGGCCGGTTTTGTGATCGAACTGCGTATTTGGTCATGAAAGGGGCGCGCCAGGAGCGGTGGGCGCGCGGACGAACGACCTATCCAGACAGCGGGAACGTCCGCAGGACACGTCCAGAAGGCGGTTTTGCGGGCATCAGGGGATCACAGCCATGCAGCAACAGTCAGCGCGTCATTCGGGCGTTTCGTTGGCCCGTCCGGCCGTCTCGTCGGAACCGGACCGGTTCGCTATTCGTTGGATCGGGCCGGCCATGCGCCGGTTCGCGCTGTTGCTGATGTGCCTCGGCCTGACGGCCTGGTCCAGCGGTGCCTGGGCGGCGCCTTCGGTCTTTTGCGGGCCGTTCAATATCAGCGTGACCAACAACGGCGCGCACATCATCGACGCCAGCGCCTGCGACGGCCCGGACAACCTGGGCATCGGCGGCGTCGGCGCGCCGGGCTACGTTCCGCCCACGCACGGCATCGTCACCATCTCGCAGTTCAGTCCGCAGACCGTCACCTACACCCATAACGGCGACAGCGCGACCAGCGACAGTTTCGTCTTCAACGACGGCACCGGCGGCACGGTCAACGTCACCGTGACCATCGCGCCGTCGGCGAGCCCGATCGTGGTGTCGCCGGCGTCGATCTCGCCCGCGCTGGGCCTGCCATTCAGCCAGGCGCTGAGCGCCACCGGCGGTGTCTCACCGTACGTGTTCAACCTCAGCGCCGGCACGCTGCCGACGGGCATGACCTTCAGCGCCGGCGCCTTCGGCGGCACCCCGACCCGGCGCGGCAGCTTCACGGTCAACATCGGCGTGACCGATTCGACCGCGCCGACGCCGCTGACCACCACCAAGTCCTACACCTTCACCATTCCCAACACGCCGCCGACGATCGGCCCGGCGGCGTTGCCGACGCCGGCGCGCACGGTGGCGTATTCGACCACGCTCACCAGCAGCGGCGGCGTGGCGCCGTATACCTATACCCTGGAAGCGGTGCCCGGCCCGCTGCCGCCCGGATTGAGCCTGAGCGCGGGGGGCGTGATCAGCGGAACGCCGACGGTCTCCGGGACGTTCACGTTCCGGATCAAGTCGAAGGACAGCAGCACGGCCAACGACGGCTCGGATAATTTCGGACTCAAGGACTATACGGTCACGGTCATCGAACCGCCGACCATCGTGGTCAACCCGGCCACCATCCCGGGCGCCACCGTCGCCGTCGCCTACAGCCAGACCTTTACCGGCAGCGGCGGCACCGCGCCGTATACGTTCGCGATTTCCGCTGGCGCATTGCCGGCAGGGCTCGCGCTCAATACCACCACCGGCGACCTGACCGGCACGCCGACCGCGGCGGGCACGTTCAACTTCACCGTGCGCGCCACCGATAACGCCAACTTCTCCGGTACCCGCGCCTATACGTTGGCGGTCGCTCCGCCGACGATCTTGATCGCGCCGACCACCTTGACCAACGGCACGGTCGCCGCGGCCTACAGCCAGACCATCACCGCCAGCGGCGGCATCGCGCCGTACACCTACGCGATCAGCGCCGGTGCGTTGCCGGCCGGGCTGAGCCTGAGCAGCGCCGGCGTACTGAGCGGCACGCCTACCGCGGGCGGCACCTTCAACTTCACCGTCACCGCGACCGGCAGCAGCACCGGCACCGGCGCGCCGCATACCGGTTCGCGTGCGTATGCGCTGGTCATCGCCGCGCCGACGATCAATCTGCCGGCGACCACACTGGCCAATGCGACCCAGGACCAGGCGTACAGCGCGACCTTGAACGCCGCCAGCGGCGGCACCGCGCCGTACACCTATGCGATCACCGCCGGCGCGCTGCCGGCGGGCATCGCCCTGAGCAGCGCCGGCGCCTTGTCGGGTACGCCGACCTTGGCCGGCACGTACAACTTCAGCGTCACCGCCACCGACAGCAGCACCGGCAGCGGGCCTTACAGCTCGGCGCCGCGCGGCTATACGCTGCAGGTGACCAACATTCCGCCGGTGGCCAATCCGGTCACGCAGTCGGTGAGCTACAACGCCGGCCCCACCGGGATCGCGCTGAACACCACCGGCGGCGGCGTCGCCACTTCGGTGGCGATCGGCACCGCGCCGGCGCACGGCACGGCGATCGCGTCGGGGCTGTCGATCACCTACCAGCCCACTGTGGGCTATGCCGGCCCGGATAGTTTCACCTACACCGCGACCAACAGCGCCGGAACCTCGGCGCCGGCCACGGTCACGATCACCGTGCTGCCGCCGGGCATCACGGTGACCGCGTCGGGCCCGTTGACCGTGCAGGTCGGCACCGCCTACACCCAGACCTTCACCTGGAATGGCGGCGCGCAGCCGTTCAGCGGTTACGCCGTGACCGGTCTGCCGGCCGGCTTGAGCATCACCGGCAACACCGCCAACAGCGTGACCGTGAGCGGTACGCCGAGCGCGGCGGGCAGCTTCGCGCTCAACGCCAGTGCGACCGACAGCAGCACCGGCAGCGGCCCGTTCACCACCAGCCAGGCCTTCACCCTGACGGTAAGCGCGCCGACGCTGAGCATGACCCCGGCCGCAGGCACTTTGAGCACGACGTACGGTGCCGCCTACAGTCAGGCCTTCGTCGCCAGCGGCGGTACGCCGACTTACAGCTACGCCGTTTCGGCGGGCGCCTTGCCGGCCGGCCTGAGCCTGGATGCCGCCACCGGCCTGTTGTCGGGTACGCCGACCGTGACCGGTCTGTTCACCTTCTCGGTGCGCGCGACCGACAGCTCCACCGGAGCCGGCGCACCGTTCTCGCGCACGCAGAATTACGTGCTGCAGGTGGCCGCGCCGACCATCGTGATCGCGCCGCCCACCTTGCCGGGCGCACAGATCGCCGCGAGCTACAGCGAAGCGTTGAGCGCGAGCGGCGGTATCGCTCCATACGCCTACACGATCACCGGCGGCGCCCTGCCGGCCGGCGTGAGCCTGAGCAGCGCCGGCACGATCAGCGGCACGCCCACCGCGGGCGGCACCTTCAACTTCACCGTCACCGCGACCGATGCGCACGGCCAGACCGGTTCGCAGGCCTACTCGGTGATCGTGGCCGCGGCGACGATCGTCGTCGCGCCGGCCGCGCTGCCCAACGGCGGCGTCGCGCAGGCGTACAGCCAGACGCTGACCGCGTCGGGCGGCACGCCGGGCTACAGCTTCGCTCTCACCGCCGGCGCCTTGCCGGCCGGTGTGAGCCTGAGCAGCACGGGCACGATCAGCGGCACGCCCACCGCGGGCGGCACGTTCAACTTCACCGTCACCGCGACCGACAGCAGCACCGGCAGCGGCCCATACACCGGTTCGCACGCTTACTCGCTGACCATCGGCGCCTCGACCATCGTGCTGCCGGCGACCTCGCTGGCGAACGCGACGGTGGCCTCGGCCTACAGCGCCAGCCTCAATCCGGCCACGGGCGGCACCTCGCCGTATTCGTACGCGCTGGCTTCGGGCAGCTTGCCCGCGGGCATCAGCTTCAGCAGCGCCGGCCAGCTTTCCGGCACGCCGAGCGCGCCGGGCACCTTCAACTTCACCGTCGTCGCCACCGACAGCAGCACCGGCACCGGTCCTTACAGCTCGGCGCCGCAGAGCTACACCCTGGTGGTCAACGACATCGTGCCGGTCGCCAATCCGCTGACGCCGCCGCCCGTGGCTTACGACAGCCCGCCGGTTTCCTTCGCCGCGAACACCAGCGGCGGCATCGCGGCGTCGATCGCTATCGCGGCTCCGCCTGCGCACGGCACCGCCAGCGTCAGCGGTTTGAACATCGTCTATCAGCCGAGCCCGGGCTACGCCGGACCCGATCCGTTCACCTACACGGCCAGCAACAGCGTCGGTACCTCGGCTCCGGCCGCGGTGAATGTCACCGTGGCCAATCCGATCATTTCCGTGACGGCGTCGGATCCGCTGACCACGCAGGTCGGCGCGGCCTATACCCAGACCTTCACCTGGAATGGCGGCGCGCAGCCGTTCAGCGGCTACAACGTCGCCGGTCTGCCGGCGGGTCTGAGCATCACCGGCAACACCGCCAACAGCGTGACCGTCAGCGGCACGCCGACCGCGGCCGGCAGCTTCCCGCTCAACGCCAGCGCCACCGACAGCAGCACCGGTAACGGCCCGTTCCTTCAGGCGCAAGCCTTCGTGTTGACGGTGAGCGCGCCGACCCTGGCGATGACGCCGGCGCCGGGCAATCTGCCGATGAACTACGGCGTCGCCTCGACCATCAACTTCGCCGCTTCCGGCGGCACCGCGCCATACAGCTTCAGCCTGGCCAGCGGCTCCTTGCCGATCGGGGTGAGCTTCAGTTCGGCCGGCGTGCTCAGCGGTACGCCGACGGTGCCGGGCAACTACAACATCGCGGTGCGCGTGCAAGATTCCAGCACCGGCACCGGCGCCCCGTTCGCGCTGCAGCAGAGCTACACCATCGTGGTCGCGACCCCGGTCATCGCGATCGATCCGCCGACCCTGCCCAACGGCACCGCCGCGGTTGCCTATAACGCCACCCTGAGCAGCACCGGCGGCGTCGCTCCGTACAGCTACTCGCTGCTCAGCGGCGCGTTGCCGGTCGGCATGAGCTTCAGCTCGGCCGGCGTGTTCTCCGGCGTGCCTCGCTCGGACGGCAATTTCAGCCTCACCGTGCGATCCACCGACAACAACGGCCAGACCGCGTCGAAGCTCTACACCTTCACCATCGACCCGGCGACCGTGGTGATCGCTCCGGCGACATTGCCGGGCGGCATCGTCGGCGTGGCCTACAACCAGACGCTGACCAGCAGCGGCGGCATCGCGCCGTACAGCTATGCGATCGTCTCGGGCAATCTGCCGATCGGCGTGAGCTTCAGCTCGGCGGGTGTGTTGAGCGGCACGCCGGCCACGGCCGGCAGCTACACCGCCAACATCCGCTCCACCGACGACGCCGGCTATAACACCACGGTGCCGTACACCATCGTGATCGCCGACGCGGTCCCGGTGGCGGTGGACGACAGCGCGACCACGCCGTCCAACCAGCCGGTCACCGTGAACGTCACCGCCAACGACACCGGCATCATCACCGCCGTCGCGGTGGCCTCGGCGCCGGCGCACGGCACCGCGACCGCCAGCGGCATCAACGTGATCTACACGCCGGCCGCGAACTACTTCGGCAGCGACAGCTTCACCTACACCGCCAGCGGCCCGGGCGGCACCTCGGCGCCGGCCACGGTCAGCATCACCGTGACCGCCTTGCCGGTGCCGGTGGGCCAGCCGCAGAACGTGACCACGCTGCAGACGCAGGCGGTCACCATCGACGCCGCCAACGGCGCCAGCGGCAGTCCCTTCACCGGCGTGACCTTGCTGACGACGCCGAGCTCGGGCACGGCGGTGGTGCAGGGCACGCAGATCCTCTACACGCCCGCGGCCGACACCGTCGGCGCGATCGTGTTGACCTACACGCTCAACAACGCCTTCGGCCCGTCCGCGCCGATCACCTCGACCATCACCGTCAACGCGGTGCCGGTCGCGCAATCGCGGCGCGTGCGTACCGTGGCGGGCGCGACGATCACCGTCGATCTGACCTTGGGCGCGCGAGGCGGTCCGTTCACCGCGGCCAATCTGGTGTCGCTGACGCCGGCCAACGCCGGCACGGCGACGGTCGGCGCATCGGGCGGCACCTATGAGCTGCGCTACACCTCGGTGATCGGCTATTCCGGCGTCACCGTGGCCAGCTTCACCCTCAACAACGCCTATGCGACCTCGGCGGTGGCTACGATCGAAATCGAAGTCATGCCGCGCAGCGATCCTTCCAAGGACCCGGAAGTGCTGGGCATCCTCAACGCCCAGGCCGAGGCGGCGCGCCGCTTCGCCAGTTCGCAGATCGGCAACTTCCAGCAGCGCATGGAAGGCCTGCACGACGGCGGCACGGCGGGCACGCGCTTCGACAACGGCCTGAGCTTCTCGATCGACTCGCGTTGCCGCGACGAAGCGCGGCGCACGCCGGGCAGCGATTGCCGTCAACCGATGCTCGGCGACGAGCGCGCCTCGCTCGAACCCAAGCCGGCGGTGGAAGGCACCGGTCCGCAGTACGGCATCTGGACCGGCGGCACCATCAACAGCGGCAACCGCGACGGTCGCGGCGGCGGCTCGGCCGGGCTGGACTTCGAGACCAGCGGCATCAGCCTGGGCGCGGATTACCGCCTGCGTCGCGACTTCGCCTTCGGCGGCGGCATCGGCTACGGCCGCGACGACACCGATGTCGGCACGCGCGGCAGCCGCAGCAAGGGCGAGAGCTACAGCGCGGTGTTGTACGCCAGCTACCACCCGGGCGAGAGCTTCTATCTCGACGGCTTGCTGGGTTACCAGTGGATGTCGTTCGACTCGCGCCGCTACGTCACCGACACCGGCGGCATGGTCCGCGGCAGCCGCGACGGCAACCAGTGGTTCGCGTCGGTCTCCGCCGGCATGGACTACCAGCGCGATCGCCTGCGCGTGTCGCCCTACGCCCGCGTGGACGTGGCGCGCGCCACTCTCGACGGTTACACCGAGAACGGCGATCCGCAGTACGTGCTGGCTTATCGCGAGCAGGATGTCGATACCACCACCACCAGCCTGGGCCTGCGCGTGGATTACCGTTACCCGGTGCGTTGGGGCACGTTCTCGCCGCAGTTGCGCCTGGAATACCAGCACGACTTCCAGGACGACAGCTTCGCGACGATGAGCTATGCCGACATGATCGGCGGCCCGTTCTACCGTGCGCGCCTGCAGGGTCTGGACCGCAACCGCTTCGTGTTCGGCCTGGGCGCGGTGTTGCAGAGCGAGCGCGACTGGGCGCTGCGCTTCGAATACCGCGGATTGTTCGGCAGCGGCAACGACGACGACAACAGCTTCATGATCAACTTCGAGAAGAAGTACTGACCGGCGTGGGGCCGGTCTGGATCGGAAGGCGGTAGGTCTATGAAGCGGGCGCGGCCTCAGGGTCGCGCCCGTTTTGTTTTGTGGGGTGGTGAAGCATCGGTCCAATCCGCCGCCCGCCGCCCGTCGCCCACCCAAAGCCCGTGCTGTTCCCCCCCTTTGAAAAAGGGGGGCAGGGGGGATTTGCTTTTCGCTTTCCCGCTTTTCGCGCCAAAAGCAAATCCCCCGGCGCATTCAAGCGTCCTGGTGCTTCGTGCAACGCAGGCGCCAGCCCCCTTTTTCAAAGGGGGCGATTTGTCGAAGGGGCGATTGTCGGCGTGCGATCGCGTTGCGCCACGCCAACACAACCGCCACGCCGCGACAACGGCAAAAATGCCAAGATGCCGCACCCCTCGGTAGCCGCCTCGCCGCTATGTCCGAAACCGCCACCGCTTCGTCCGATTCCAAAGACCGCCTGCCCGAAACCGCGCTGGCGCAAGTGCCGCTGCAGCTCGCGCCCGAACAGCGCGCCGCGCTCGAAGCCGCCTACGCCACGCCGCCGCGCGCTTATCACAACATCGGCCACGTCGCCGAAGTGCTGCGCCATTACGCCGATGTCGCCGCCGGCCCCGGCTGGACGCAGCCGCGCGAGGTCGCGTTGGCGGTGCTGTATCACGACGCCATCTACGAAGCCGGACGCCGCGACAACGAAGCGCGTTCGGCGCTGCTCGCGCGCGAGCACATCGCGCGCTGGATGGCCGGCGCCGGCATCGACAGCGACCGCGTCGTCGAACTGATCGAACTCACCGCGCGCCACGGCGCGATCGCGCGCGAGGATGTGGACGAACAAACCCGCCTGTTCCTCGACGGCGACATGGCCATTCTCGGCGCCGAGCCGGCGGCGTTCGACGCCTACGACCGCGGCATCGCCTCGGAATACCGCGGCCACGTGCCCGGGCCGCTGTTCCGGCTCAACCGCCGGCGCTTTCTCAAAGGGCTGCTGAAACGCGAGCGTATCTTCCTCAGCGACTACTACCACCAGCGCTTCGACGCGGCCGCGCGCAACAACCTGCGGCGTTCGATCACGACCAAGCGTTGAGCGCACATCGCGCCTGAAAACCAAAACGGCCGCTGCGATCGTGCAGCGGCCGTTTGTTGCGATACCTGACTTGTGATTACCCAGCGACCCCATCCAGAACGAACCTCATCCGGATCGGTCGCCTACGAATCGAGCATCGCAATGCTTCATCCGTCGCGATGCAATTAAAGCGACGGCGTAGGCAACTGCGATCGCTCCCAGGCTCAACCCGACAATCGCCCCAGCGAACTGTCCAACACCCGCTGCAACTTGCGCGCCGCGCCGCTGATCGCGCCGCGCATGGTGTCGGCGTCTTCGGTCACCGCCACGGGCGGACGGCCTTCCAGGCGCGCTTCCATCGCGCAGTGCTTGTCGCCGCCGCCGGCCTTGGGGCCGTTGACGTCGCGCAAATGCACTTCCACCCGCGTGACCTGGTCGCGGAAGCGGCTCAGGCTGTGATCGATCACGCCTTCGACGTGGTGGGTCAGCGATTCGTCGCCGCGCAGGTGATGGTCGGTGTTGAGCTGAATCTTCATGCAAACGCCTCCTTATGGCGCAGATGTCGGGGCGACGCCGGGCCCTTGCCGCGGCGTCTGCGCGGTCCGTCGGCTTAACCAGCCTTCGCGATACGGCCACGCAAAACTTGGGACAGCGGCTGTCGCGGAAGGTTCGCGGCGCGGTTCAGCTTCGGCCCAGCGCCGCCGTGTCAGGCTCGCAAAGGCGCCGCCGCCCGGGGGTGCTTTAGAATGGCGGCATGATCGTCAACATCGCCGCCTACCATTTCACCGTCATCGACGATCCGCCGCAGCTCGCCCGGCAACTGCGTGAACAGGCTGAAAGCCTGCAACTGCGCGGCACCGCGCTGGTCGCGGGCGAGGGCATCAACCTGTTCCTGGCCGGCCCGGCGGCGGCCATCGAAACCCTGCTCGACGGCCTGCGCGCCGACCCGCGCTTCCAGGCGCTGGCGGTCAAGTACAGCCACAGCCAGGCCCAGCCGTTCGCCCGGCTCAAGGTCAAGGTCAAGCGCGAGATCATCGCTTTCCGCCGCGATCAGGCCTCGCCGCTGCAAGAACGCGCGCCGACTGTGACGCCCGACACACTCGAACGCTGGCTCGACCGCGGCACCGATGACGACGGCCGCCGCGTGGTGTTGCTGGATACGCGCAACCGCGAAGAGGTCGGCTACGGCAGTTTCGAACACGCCTTGACCCTGCCGATCGACAACTTCACCGAACTGCCCGAAGCGCTCGCGCCACACCGCGAAGCCCTGCGCGACGCCACTGTGGTCAGTTTCTGCACCGGCGGAATCCGCTGCGAAAAAGCCGCGTTGTGGCTGCGCGCGGACGGCATGGACAACCTGCTCCAGCTCGACGGCGGCATCCTGGGTTATTTCGAGCGCGTCGGCGGCAAGCACTATCAGGGCCATTGCTTCGTCTTCGACGAACGCGTTGCGCTGGACCCGCAGTTGCGGCCTTTGCGCGACGCGGCCGCCTGATCGGCATTTTTTGCCATTTATTACAAACTATTAACCCGTCCAAACGCGGCCTGCGGTTAGGCTGCGCGTTCGCATCGCGCCGGCGCCTGCGCGCCGGATCCCCTTCGCGCTGCGAATGGACGCCAGGCCGGGCGCCGTTGCCGGCCGAATTTGAATCGAATTGAGGACCCTCGATGAACCGACGCTCGTTCCCCGCTCTGAGTCTGCTCGCGCTCGCCGTTCTGGCGTTGGCCGCCTGCAGCCAGAGCGCGCCGGTCAACACTGCCGCCCCGCAGGAAACCACCGCCGCTCCGCCGCCGCCGCCGCAGGCCGTGCCCGATCCGGACGCCGATCCGGTCTCGCGCGCCTCGCCGCCGATGCTCACGCCGGTGGCGCTGGGCGTGTTCGAACCCGGCAATCCGGTGGCCCAGGCCACCACCGGCAAGCTGACCATCGACGATCTGGAACTCAAGGGCGAGAACGGCTCGCTGTACAAGACCGAGCGCGTGGCGATCGTGCGCGGCGGCGACCAGTACTCGGCCGGCCAGACCTATGGCGCGACCATGCAGATCGAAGCCAGCCAGGCGGTGGAATTGCGCCGGGTGATCGAGCAGACGCCGCCGAAGGAGACTCCGGCCAATGCGTTCTGCGGTACTACGCCGACGGGTTTTATCGCCTTGGCCAAGGTCAGCGAGCCTACCGGCGATGTGGTCAAGCTGATGGCGTTGCAGGGCGGCGATCTGCCGGCGGCGACGGCGCAGGGCGTGGGCTTGTGCGCGTCGATGTTCTATATGGGCAAGGCGGTGGAGAAGGCGGCGTCGTAAGGCGTTGTCGTCACTGCGTCGCCCGATCCACACGAAGCCGCATCAATTCGCCCCCTTTGAAAAAGGGGGCTGGCGCCCGGCGTTGATTGGCGAAGAGGGTTTCGCTTGCTGCGCCGGGGGATTTGCTTTTGCTGTTGCTTAGAGCAAAAGCAAATCCCCCTGGCCCTCCGGCCCGCAGGCATAGCCTGCGGGCGTTCAGTGCCGCGCGAACCTGCGGTTCGCAAGCGCGGCCCTTCACCCTTTTTCAAAGGGGGAACTCATCTTGAGGGGCGCTCAGGCCTTCGGCATTTCCAACAACCGTTTCGCCGCCGCCCGCCCCGCGATCAAACCACTGGCGAAGCACGCGGTCAGCAAATAGCCGCCGGTCGGCGCCTCCCAATCAAGCATTTCCCCCGCGCAAAAAACATTGTCCGCCAGCGCCGAAACCGCCAGCGCGGAATCCATCGCTTCCAAGCGCACGCCGCCGGCGCTGCTGATCGCTTCGGCGATCGGGCGCGCGCTGCGCAGGCGCAGCGGCAAGCGCTTGATCGTGCGCGCGACCACCGCCGCATCGTTCAATCCGTCCTTGCCCAACACCTCGAACACCAGCGCGGCTTTGACGCCGTCCAGGCCGGTCTGCCGGCGCAGATGCTCGCCTACACTGCGGCCGCGGCGCGGTTGAGCGAAATCGTGTTGCAGACGCGCGAGGTCGCGACCGGGCGCAAGATCGAGTTCGAGCACCGCCGAGCCCTGCGCCGCGATCGCATCGCGCAGCGTCGCCGACAAGGCGTACACCAGGCTGCCTTCGATGCCGGTGGCGGTAACCACGCATTCGCCCTGCAGCGATCGCTCGATGCCATTGCCGTCGCGCCAATGCGCGATCACCGGCTTGAGCGGCGCGCCGGCATGGCGCTCGGCGAAGTGCGCGCTCCAGCCGATGTCGAAACCGCAGTTGGACGGCTGCAAGGGCGCGATGTCCACGCCGCGCTCGCCCATCCACGCGGTCCAGGCGCCGTCGGAGCCCAGTTCCGGCCAACTGCCGCCGCCCAGCGCGAACACACTCGCGCGCGCCCGCGCATGCACCAGACCCGACGGCGTGTCGAAACGCAGCGCGCCGTCCTGGCTCCAGCCGATGCAGCGATGCTGCACGTGGAAGCGCACGCCGTCCTCGCGCAAGCGCCGCACCCAGCCGCGCAGCAACAGCGCGGCCTTGCGGTCCATCGGAAACACCCGGCCGGAACTGCCGATGTAGGTCTCCACGCCGAAACCGCGCGCCCATTCGCGCAGGGCGTCGGCGTCGAATTGATCGAGCCAGTGCGCGATCGCCGCGCTGCGCCGGCCATAGCGGTGGTCGAAGGCCGGGCGCGGTTCGCCGTGGGTCAGATTGAGCCCGCCCTTGCCGGCGATCAGAAACTTGCGGCCGACCGACCCCTTGGCCTCGAACAGATCCACCTCCACGCCCATCGCGCGCGCGGCTTGCGCGGCCATCAGGCCGGCGGGGCCGCCGCCGATCACGGCCAGGCCGGGCAGCGGGAGCAGGGTGGGAGCGGGCGGGGTGGGCATGGGCGGGATCAACCGGGTACGAAGAAACGAGCGCCGGCGGAAACCGACAACGGGCGACGGCGCATTATGCCGCGCGCGCGCCGGCGGCCGCCGGCCTGCCCGGCCCGGACGCCCGGCGCCACCCAACTTCCGGCCTCTGGTGCCGCGCCGCGCGATCGCCGACAGTGGGCGACTTGCCGATTGCCAGGGTCTTGAAACGATGCGAGCCACCGACTGGAAGGCGCACGGCGCCGGATTGCTGATCTGCGTAAGCGCCGCCGCCGCGGCCGCGCAAACGCCCGTCAACACCGCCGCCGCCGAGCCGCCGCTGCCGGAACAACTGCGGGATTTCGATGCCTACGTCGAATCGGTGCGCAAGCAATTCGAAGTGCCGGGCATCGCCGTGGCCATCGTCAAGGACGGACGCGTCGTGCTCGAGCGCGGCTACGGCGTGCGCGAACTGGGCAAGTCCGAGCCGGTCGATGCCCACACCTTGTTCGCCATCGCCTCCAACACCAAGGCCTTCACCTCGGCCTCGCTGTCGATGCTGGCCGACGAAGGCAAGCTCGGTCTCGACGACCGGGTGATCGACCATCTGCCGTGGTTCCGCATGGCCGATCCCTATGTGACCGGCGAGATGCGCGTGCGCGATCTGCTCGCGCATCGCAGCGGCCTGGGCCTGGGCGCGGGCGACTTGCTCTATTGGCCCGGCACCGACTACAGCAACGAAGAAGTCGCGCGGCGCCTGGCCGAGGTGCCGCTGAGCGGCGGTTTCCGCGGTCAGTACGCTTACGACAATATTCTCTACGGCGTCGCTCAACTGGTGGTGGAGAAAGCCAGCGGCCGCAGCTATCGCGAGTTCCTCGACCAGCGCATCTTCAAGCCGCTGGGCATGGACGAAACCCGCTACAACGCCGATGCGCTGCGCGTCGGCGACAACGTCGCCAGCGGCCATGCCAAGGCCGATTTCAAGATTCTGCAGACCGCGCCGCGCATGACCTGGTCCAACGTCGCCGGCGCCGGCGGCCTGTATTCCAGCGTGCACGACATGAGCAAGTGGATGCGCGTGCAGCTCGACGGCGGCGTCTATGGCCGCGAAGGCGGCGAAGAACAACGTTTGTTCAGCGCCAAGCGCCAGCGCGAGATGTGGTCGGTGGTGACGCCGATGGCGATCTCGGAACCGGCGGTGCCGGAACTGGCGGCGGCCAAGCCGAATTTCGCCGGTTACGGCGAAGGCTGGCAGCTCACCGACTATCGCGGCAAGAAGCTGGTCTGGCACACCGGCGGCTGGCCGGGCATGGTCTCGCGGGTGACCTTGCTGCCCGAGCAGAAACTCGGCGTGGTGGTGTTGACCAACGCCGAACTCGGCGGCGCGTTCCAGGCGCTGACGCTGCGCGCGCTCGACGCTTATCTGGACGCGCCGAAAACCGATTGGAACGCGGCCTACGCCGCCGCCCTGGCCAAGAGCCGCGACAAGGCCGATGAGGACTGGAACAAACATGTCGCCGCGCGCGACGCCAAATCCAAACCTTCGCTGCCGCTGTCGGGCTACGCCGGCGCGTATCGCGATCCGTGGTACGGCGATGTGTTCATCGAGCCGGCCGCGGGCGGCAAATTGCGCGTGCGCTTCGGCCGCACCAAGGATCTGGTCGGCGAACTCAGCCATTGGCAGCACGACACCTTCATCGTGCGCTGGGATCAGCGCTGGCTCAACGCCGACGCTTTCCTCAACTTCGCCCTGACGCCGGACGGGAAAGTGCGCGAGCTGCGCATGGAGGCGATCTCGCCGCTGACCGATTTCAGCTTCGATTTCCAGGATCTGCGGCTGACGCCGGTGGCGAAGGAAGTCGAGGCCAAATCCGACCCGCCGAAGGCGGCGAAGAAGTCCTGAGCCGCGCGAGCGCAGTTCCCGTATTTCCTCCCGGCCGATGGCCGCTTACCGTGCTGACAAGGGATGTATCCGTTATGAAGGACCAAGGTTTTCCGTTCGCCGCGTGCTTGCTCGCCGGCGCCTTGTCGCTGTCCAGCCTTGCGGCGAAGGCCGATGAGCCCGATGCCGATGCGGCGCTGCGCCAGACGATCGCCGCGCTCGACGCGAAGGTGTTCGATGCCTACAACCGCTGCGATCTGGAAACCTTCGAGCAGTATTTTTCGCCCGACGTCGAGTTCTATCACGACAAGGGCGGCGCCAGTTTCGACCGCGCCACGGTCGTGTCCAACACCCGCAAGTACATCTGCAACAAGGTGCGCCGCGAGTTGTTGCCGGCGACGTTGAAGGTCTATCCGATCAAGGACTACGGCGCGATCGAGGAAGGCGAGCACCGCTTCTGCGAAGTGAGCAGCGGCAAGTGCGAGGGCAGCGCCAAGTTCCTGATGGTGTGGGCGCTCAAGGACGGGCAGTGGCGGATGACGCGGGTGATGAGCTACGGCCATCGCGCGCTGACCGAACAGGAAAAGGCCGAGCTGTCGAAGAAGCCGGGCGGCTGATCGCGGCGGCGACAGGCGTCCCACACGCCGCGGCCCGGCTCCGGCAGGCCGAGCGGTCGGAACGCCGATTACGGGTCGATCGCGGGCTCGGCGGCCCGCGCCGGCAGGTCTGTACCGGCCGCGCCCAGCCAATGCGCCGACCCCGCGACGATTGCGGCGCCGCCGAGGTAGGGGGGCACGCCGCCTGTGCCGTTGTTGCTTATGACTGGGCCCAGTCGACCCGCCGTCATATCTCCAGGATGCCGGCGGCAGCTTGTGGCGCGACGGTACCGTGACCGTCCGCCACTTCCGGCCCTGCACCGCGGCGCTACGCGGTGCAGGGCCATCTTCCTTCCAGATATCGCTTGGTTCGCTTGCTCGCCGCGTGTCCGGCGACGCTCAGGCGAACGCGGCGCGCAGCGCGGCGGCGGCCTGCGCGAGCGCCGTGTCGGCGGCATCGACTCTGCCTTGCTGCAGCAGAAAGCCGTGGATCTGCCCGTCCCAGCGCCGGCTGTTGACCGGTACGCCCGCCGCGATCAACGCCTGCGCATAGGCCTCGGCCTCATCGCGCAACACGTCGTATTCGGCGCTGAACACCGTCGCCGGCGGCAGGCCGCGCAGGTCCGCCGCGCGCAGCGGCGACACCCGCGGATCGGCCGGATCGGCGCCGCCGAGGTACTGGCGCCAGTACCACTGCATCATCGGCGCGCTGAGGAAATAACCTTCCGCGAATTCGCGATACGACGGGTGGGCGCAGGCGGCGTCCAGCACCGGATACAGCAAGAGCTGATGGCGCAGGCCCGGCCCGTCGCTGCGCGCGCGTTGCGCCAGCGCCGCGGCGAAATTGCCGCCCGAGCTGTCGCCGGCGATGGCGATGCGTTCGCCGTCGCCGCCGAATTCGCCGGCATGCCGCGCGACCCAGCACAAGGTCGCATAAGCGTCGTCGAGCCCGGCCGGGAACGGCGCTTCCGGCGCGAGCCGGTAATCCACCGACACCACCAGCGTCCGCGCCCATGCCGCCAGGCTGCGGCACAGGCCGTCGGTGGTGTCGGGACTGCCGAGGACGAAGCCGCCGCCGTGCAGATAGACGGTGATCGGCAGGGCGGACGCATCGCCGGGGGCCGCGATGGGACGGTATAGCCGCAGCGCGACCGGCCCGGCCGGGCCCGGCGCGCGCAGGGTTTCGATGAGCACATCGGCGCGCGGCGGCGCGGCGGGCTCGGGAATGGCGAAGGACGCGCGCAGCTGCGCGGCGTCCAGGTGTCGATAGTCGAGGTCGGGATCGGGCGAATAGGCCTCGATCATGGCTCGGGCTTGCGGATGCAGGGGCATGCGACTTCCGGTCGGAGACGATGTCCACAGGCTATCGGCGCGCCAATCGGCGATAAACGAGGCGGCAATCCGGATATCTTGGATCGAAACGCTCTAATGCGGTGGGTGTCGATGTCGGTTTGTGTGTTCGCACTTGCCGCGGCATGCGTCCTGGTGCGAAACGCTCAGCTAATGCGCCTCATGCCCGATCGACTACGGAGCCCCTCTCCCGCTTGCCACCCAAGGTGACTTCCTGCGGGGAGAGGGGTTGGGGTGAGGGTGCTGGTAGTGTGGACATCCTGTCAGAGCATTCGCGCCTGCGGCGCTCATCCCTCACCCCAGCCCTCTCCCGCGCCCCGCAGGAAGTCACCTTGGGTGGCAAGCGGGAGAGGGAGCAGGAGGGGGAGTAGTACGGCTTTGTCAGTCGCTCTTATTCCCAAGCCGCCTCGCCACCGCGCGGCGCCAGGCGCTCGGCGACGAAGTCGAGAAAACACGCGATCCGCGAGGCCAGCTGGGTGTTGCGGTAGTAGACCGCGTTGATCGGCTGGCGCGCGTCCAGGGTTTCGCCCGCGAACAACTGCACCAAATCGCCGCGGCGCCGGTCTTCGCGGGTCATGAAGTCCGACAGGCAGACGATGCCTTCGCCGGCCAGGGCGAGCTGGCGCAGGGTTTCGCCACTGGAGGCGTGCAGGCGCGGGGCGATGTCGAGTTCGTTGCCGTGGACATCGCGCAGCGGCCAGCGGTTGAGCGTCGCGGTCGGGGCGAAGCCGAGCAGGCTGTGTTCGCTCAGATCGGCGACATCGCGCGGTGTTCCGCGCGCCTGCAGATAGGCCGGACTGGCGAGCACGCGCAAGCGGCTGCTCGGCAAGGGCCGCGCGTGCAAGGTCGAGTCGGCGAGCTGGCCGATGCGGATGGCGATGTCGGTGCGCTGTTCGAGCAGATCGATGATCTGATCGTTGGTGTTGAGCTCCAGTTCGATCTGCGGGTACCGGCGGCGAAAATCGCCGATCAGGGGCACGATCACGTGCAGCATGAACGGCGATGCGGCGTTGACCCGAAGACGGCCGGCCGGTTGCTGATGGCGCAGCGCCATCTGCTCTTCGGCGTCTTCCACCGACGCCAGGATCGCGCGCGTGCGCGCCAGCATGGTTTCGCCTTCCTCGGTCAGCTCCAGCCGCCGCGTGGTCCGGCGCAATAAAGTGGTGCCGAGTTTTTCCTCCAGCCGGCTCAAGGCGCGGCTGACTCCGGACACGGTCTGATCCAGCGATTCGGCCGCGGCGGTGATCGAGCCGGTATCGACCACGGTGGCGAAGGCGAGCAGCTCGTCGAGGGTGATCTTCATGCGCCATTCTAGGCACGCGCCGGGCCGGGATTTCCAGTGGTCGGTTCCGCGACGCGATTACGGACGAATTGCCCGCGGCGTGATTGCTTTCTCATCGTCTTAATAGTTGTCGATGCATGCTCGGGCCTTAGCCGCGATGAGGATTCCACATGTATCGTCCGCACCGCCGTTGGCTATCGATTCTGTCGTTGTCGCTGCTGTCGGCAGCAGTGCTGAGCGCCTGCGGCGAGCGCGCGAGACTGCAGGTCTCCGACGGCACCGGTCCCACGCCGAGATTGCCCGCGCCGAACGCGACGACGTTGCCGACCGTCAATATCGCCCCGGCCATCGGCTGGCCGGCCGGCGCCAAGCCCACGCCGGCCGCGGGACTGGCGGTGCAGGCGTTCGCGCAAGGCCTGGATCACCCGCGCTGGCTGCATGTGCTGCCCAACGGCGATGTGCTGGTGGCCGAAAGCAACGCGCCGGCCTCGGAGCAGAAAGCCTCCGGCTTCAAGGCCTGGGCCGCGGCGCGGGTGATGAAGAAAGCCGGCGCGGCCGTGCCCAGCGCCG
This sequence comes from Lysobacter gummosus, assembly GCF_001442805.1. Lineage (NCBI taxonomy): Bacteria > Pseudomonadati > Pseudomonadota > Gammaproteobacteria > Lysobacterales > Lysobacteraceae > Lysobacter > Lysobacter gummosus. The sequence continues at coordinate 2,348,703 of NZ_CP011131.1, forward strand.
ACCGCATCAGCCTGCTGCGCGATGCCGACGGCGACGGCATCGCCGAATTGCGCACGGTGCTGCTCAAGGATCTGCATTCGCCGTTCGGCATGGCCCTGGTCGGCAACGCGTTGTACGTCGCCAACGCCGACGCGGTGTGGCGTTTTCCGTATCACGACGGCGACACCGGCATCGCCGACAAGGGCGTGAAGATCACCGACCTGCCGGCCGGCATCAATCACCACTGGACCAAGAACCTCATCGCCAGCGCCGACGGCAGCAAGCTCTACATCACGGTGGGTTCCAACAGCAATGTCGGCGAGAACGGCATGCAGATGGAGGAAGGCCGCGCGGCGATCTGGGAACTCGATCGCGCCAGCGGCAACAAGCGCTTGTTCGCCACCGGCCTGCGCAACCCTAACGGCCTGGCCTGGGAGCCGAGCACCGGCGCGCTGTGGACCGCGGTCAACGAGCGCGACGAAATCGGCAGCGATCTGGTTCCCGACTACATCACCTCGGTCAAGGACGGCGGTTTCTACGGCTGGCCCTACAGCTATTACGGCCAGCACGTGGATACGCGGGTGCAGCCGCAGAATTCGCAACTGGTCGCCTCGGCCCTGGCGCCGGATTACGCGCTCGGGCCGCATACCGCTTCGCTCGGCATCGCGTTTTCGCACGGAACCAGCTTGCCGGCGGCGTTCGCCAACGGTTTGTTCGTGGCCCAGCACGGCTCGTGGAACCGCAAGCCCAAGAGCGGCTACAAGGTGATCTACGTACCGTTCAAGAACGGCAAGCCCGACGGCGCGCCGGTGGACGTGCTGACCGGATTTCTCAACGCGAAGGAAGACGCGCAGGGGCGGCCGGTGGACGTGCGCCTGGACAAGCGCGGCGCCTTGCTGGTCAGCGACGACGTCGGCAATACGGTGTGGCGGGTGACGGCGGCGAGCGTTCGCTGAGCGCGTTCGATTGCCGCGGTCGCGGGCCGCGCCGGCTCAATCGCAACCGTCGCGGCCGCCGTCGAACAACACCACCGCGGCGGAATTCGGCGTGCCCGGCTTATGCGACAGCGAGGCGCCGACGATGCTGAGCTTCAAGTGCTCGGGCGAGACCTCGATGCGCAGACGCTTGCTCGCGCCGCGTTCGCGGTAGTCCAGGGTATGCGTGTCCGCCGATGCGCCGGGCGCCGGCGGTGCCGCTTCGGACACACGCTCGTATTCGATCCGCGCCTGCGGATTGGCGATCAGCGAGGCCATCGCATCGGCGTTGGGCTTGATCGCCTTGGTATGCGGCAACTGCCGCATCGGCGCGGGCTTGGACGCCGGCGCGGGCGTGGGATCGGCGATCGGGCGGCTGGCCAGCAGCGCCGTGCGCCCGTCGCGCGCGAACCACAACTGCACGCGGCGATCGGGATCGTCGCCGTCGGCGCGTTGCAACTGGCCGCTGAGCCATTGCGGGTGTTCGCGATCGGGCAACAGGCGCAGCAACAAGGTGGCGCGGCCGTCGGGCTCGACTTTCTGGATCCAGCAGCCACGCACGCGGTCGATCTCGTCCGGCGTGGCCGGCGACGGCGGCGATGCGGGCGGCGCGGGGCGTTTGGCGGCGTCGGCATGGGAGCAGCCGAGCGCGAGCAGCGACGCGCCGAGGGTGAAAGCAATCAGGGAACGCGGCATGGCGGGGTTCTCGCAAGGGACCGGTGGCGCACCCGGCCACACTAGGCGTTCGCGCGGTGCATGTCGTGAAGGCCGGCGCGTGCGTGCACGATGGCGTTCAGCGTCGCGGCTTCGAATCGCGCGGGCCGGATGCGGGCGGCGTGGCGGTCGCCGCATCGCAGCTCTCGCGCCGGCCTTCGAACAGCAGTTCCAGTTGCGGGCCGATGGAAGGATCGGGAAGACGCTCCGCCAGCAGGATCGCCTGCATCCGCAATCGGCTGGCCGATACTTCGAGCCGGAGAATAATCGGGCCGCGCCGCTGCTGATAGTAGGCCGTGAGCGTGCCGGGTATCGCCGGGCTGTCGCTGAACCTGGTCGGCATATCGCCGTGCTCGAACACGATGCGCCATGCGCGCGCGGTAAACGAGAGCTGCAACCGGTCGATGGGCCGCCACGTGCGCGGATCGACGGGCCGCAGGGGAATTTTCGCCGGCCACGCGATCGTGACTTCGTCGTCGTCCGCGCCGTCGGGGAGGACCGCCATGATCAGCTGCGAACCGTGATTGGTCAGCGCCAGTTGCAGCGAACGTTCGCGCGGGTCGGGGACGACGCGGCGGATTTCGCCGAACAATCCGGACGGCGATGGCTTCGCTTCTCGCCAGTTCAATCGGCGTGCGACGCCGTCGTCGTCGGCGCCGCGGATGGCCCAGCAGCCCTGCGCGAGTTCGGCGACGGATTGCTCGTTGGAGACCGGGGCCGCGGAGGCGGGCGATATCGCGAACGCGCCGGTAATCGACACGACCAGCGCCAGCAGGGCGGGCGGTAGGCAAACGCTCGGCGAACGCGGCATGAGGGGGAGCCTTGGGTGATGGTGAACCTCATCCTAAGCCAGGGCCGACCGGATCGCGGCATCCACGTTTTTGCTCGTCATTCCCGCGAACGCGGGCTCTGCTTTACTTCGGCGAAGCCGAACATCCAGGGCCTTTCGTGCGAGAACGTTTGAAGTCGCTGGATTCCCGCGTTCGCGGGAATGACGAGCAAAAACGCAGAGGCTTGTGAAGCCGAAACCTCGGCGAGGCAGCGTTACTGCACCACCGCGACCTCGATCTCCCGCTCATCGCTGCGTCCGCGATCATCGACCACCGACACCCGGAACTGGCCGGTGCGATCCGGCGTCCAGGCCAGCGCCTTGCCCGGGTCGGCGCTGCCGATGAAGGTGTTGCCGACGAACCAGTACAGCTTCGACACGTCGGCATCGACCGTCGCGGCCAGGCTCAGGTTGACCTGGTCCGGATGCGACAGCCGCATCGTGTAGCGGGTGGCGCGATAGGGCGAGGTGATGCTCGGCGCCGTACCCAGCCAATCCTGAGCGCCGCCGCAGTCGTGGCCGGACGGTGGGCGCTTGCGCGGAATGCCGGCCTGCACGAACACCTGGGCCAGATCGGACGGCCAGAATTCGAACACTTCCGTGCGCATGGTGTCAGGATCGAAGCGCCCGCACACCGGTCGGCCGCTGATCTTGTCCAGGGCGACCGCGCGATGCACGGTGCTGATCCGGATCGGCGACTTGCCGGGGATGAACCAGGTCATGCCGCGCTGCGGGCACCAGGCGTTGGGCAGGTCGCCGCTGGCGCGGCAGACTTCCACGCGCTTGATGTTGATCGGCCATTGCCGCACCGGATCGGCCAGATCCACGCGCGCGGCCTGCAGGCCATCGACGATGTCGAAGAACAGCGGCGCCGCCGCTTCCACGCCGACCAGGGCCGGATTGCTGGCGCCGTCGAAATTGCCCATCCACACCACCAGCACGTACGGGCCGACGATGCCGGCGCTCCAGGCGTCGCGGAACGCCCACGAGGTGCCGGTCTTCCACGCCACCGGCAAGGGTCGCGAAGCCGATTGCGAACCCGCGTCGGGGCGCGGATTGTGCCGCAGCATGTCGCGGGTGATGAACGCGGCCTCGGCGCTGATCAGGCGCGCGCCTTCTTCCTGCGGATCGCTCTCGCGCCAGCGCAGCGCGCGCAGGCGGCCGTCGTTGCCGAGCATCGCGTACATGCGCGCGAGCTCGTTCATCGTCACTTCGCCGCCGCCGAGCACCAGCGCCAGGCCGTAGTGATCCTTGCTGGCCATGCGGCTGACCCCGGCCTGGCGCAGGAAATCGTAGAAGCCGGGCTGCTTGAGCTGGGAGGCGACATACACCGCGGGAATATTGCGGCTGCGCACCAGCGCTTCGGTCGCGGTCACCGGGCCCATGAAGCGGCCGTCGAAATTCTCCGGCGTGTACGGGCCGAACGCGCTGGGCACGTCGCGCAGCACGGTCTGCGGATGCAGCACGCCCTGATCCAGGGCCAGGGCGTAGATGAAAGGCTTCAAGGTGGAGCCGGGCGAGCGCTTGGCGTCGCTGCCGTTGACCTGTCCCTGGATCGAGGCGTCGAAGTAATCCGCCGAGCCGACCAGCGCGCGCACGCCCATGTCGCGGGTGTCGATCAGGATCGCGCTGGCGTTGCGCAGACCGCGGCTGCGTTCGCGCTGCAGATGATTGCGCACGCGTTCTTCGAGCAGGCGCTGCAGGCGGGTGTCGAGCGTGGTCTTGAGTTCCGGCCCGGCCTCCGGATGCCAGGCCTGTTCGGCCAGCACGCGATCGACCAGATGCGGCGCGCGGAACGGCAGTTCGCGCGCGCTGTGCAGGCGCAGCGGCAGGTTCAGCAGCGCGTCCTCGGCCGCGTCCTCGGGGTGGCGTTCGCGCCAGCGCGCGTACAGCCGCGCGCGCGCGGCTTGCAGGCCGCGGCCGATGTAGTAGGCATCGTCGTCGCTGCCGTCTTCGTGGACGGCGAGTTTGCCGCGGCGCGACGGCGCTTGCGGCAACACGGCCAAGGCCAGGGATTCGGGAAGCGTCAGGCGATCGGTGGGCTTGCGGTAATAGATCAGGCTGGCCGCGCCGACGCCTTCGATGTTGCCGCCGTAGGGGGCGAAATTCAGATAAGCCTCAAGGATGTCGTCCTTGGAATAGCACAGCTCGAGTTGCACCGCGCGCGCGATCTGCACCAGCTTGCCGCGCACATCGCGGGTCTGCAGGCGCCAGCGCAGGCGCGCGAGCTGCATGGTCAGGGTGGAACCGCCGACGCGGGCCTCGCCGCTGCCGTAGGTGGACCAGGCGCCGCGCAGCAGGCTGACCGGATTGAATCCCGGATGCCAGCGGAACCAGGCGTCCTCCTGCAGCATCACCGCTTCGACCAGACGGGGCGAAATGTCCTTCAGCGGCACCCACAAACGGTAGCGCTGGTCGCTGGCGAGGGTCAGCCGCAGCAACCGGCCCTCGCGGTCGCGCACGACGGTCGACAGCGGGATCGCTTCCGACAGGGAAGGGCGCGGCCAAAAGCGCACAGCGCCAAGGATCGCAGCGACGACAATGAGACTCAGCAGAAGAACCACCCACTGCCGTCGCCACTTGATAATGCGAAACAAGCCGAGATTCATGGCGCAGATCCAACGCGCACAGCGCCCCACATCGCAGCGACGACAATGAGACTCAGCAGAAGAACCACCCACTGCCGTCGCCACTTGCTAATGCGAAACAAGCCGAGATTCATCGCACAGGCTCAAAGTGCAAAACGTTCTGTAACGCGGCGGCGGCAATGATCCGCCGCCGCCTTCTCATCGAAACCCGCCGCGGATTCATGGCGTGGGCGCATTCACCTGCAACACGCCCGCTGGGCCGCCCTGCGCGTACACCGAGCGCTCGTACATCGATTCGGCATACACCGGCGGCACCACGAACTTGCCGCTGTTGTTGGCGCGGACCTTGTAGCGGAACTCGCTGGCTTCGCCGCCAACGCTGCCGTACAGGACAATGCGATCTTCGCGCTGTTCGACATGCAAGGGCGCGAAGGTCGAGCCGGGCAGGGCCAGGGTCTGTTGCGGCGCCGCGTTCGGATCGGGGACGTCGCGCGAAGGTTGGCCTTCCTCGCTTTCGCCATCGCCTTCGCTTTCGCCGCACTCTTCCTCGCAGCCTTCCTCCATCGCGGCCCCGCTTTCGTCCGCGCTGGCGCTGGCCGCGACGTACTGCATCACCGGTTCGAAACCGCCCGGCAGCAGATCGACGATCGCGATGGAATCGCGCATCGGTACGCCGAGCGCACGCACCCGCACGCGCACCGTGACTTCCTGGCCCTGCCTGATCGAGGCGACCGGCTTGCCGGCGTCGTCGAGGTACTCGCGCACCACTTCCAGCCCTTTGTCCTGCACTTCCTTGGGCAGGGCGCGGTCGAAGCCGCTTTGATTGACCAGATACCAGGCCGGTGCCGGGCCGCCCGGCGCGACCCACAGGCGCAGATCGCCGCCGGCGAAGTTGCCGCGCGAAATCACGCCCTGCGCCGCGCCGATCGGCCGCGACTTGCCGTCCTTGCTGGCCGCTTCCAGCACCGGCAGCGGTTGCTGCGGCTGGGCGCCGGCGTAGGCGTCCATCGCCAGCACGGTCAGCGCCGAGGACAGGGTGTTGTAGCTGTTGTGACGCAGCGGATCGAGCAGGCGTTCCAGCGCCGTCATCTTCAGGCCGTCGCGGGTCAGCGCCGGGAAGTGACGGTTCAGCAGATACACCGTCCAGGCCTGATCGATGCCGTTGTCGTAGTAGGACGCGTAGACGCCGCGCGTGGTCGCCGCCGCGCCGTTGGCGCGGATCAGCGCCTTGTTGACCAACGGTCGTGCCGCTTTGTCCTGCTGCAGCAACTGATAGCTCGACGCGATCAGCAGGCCGGCGACATCGTTCTCCCAGGTCTTGGGCTGATCGCGCTTGATCTGCTCGTGCACCGCGCTGAGCAGGTTGCTGGCGGTGCGGCCCTGGCGGACCAGCAGATACACCGCCAGCGCGCGGCTGCGCAGCGACGGCAGGTCGTTGCCCGAGCGGTCGGCGGCCAGCTGTTCCAGATAGCCGTTGAGCGACTTGAGCAGGTCCTGCGGAATCGCCTGGCCGCGATCGCGCGCTTCCAGCAGATACAGCGCGGCATAACCGGTGACGAAGTTGTCCGCTTCCGGCGTCGCCGTCCACAGGCCGATGCCGCCTTCGCTGTTCTGGCGCGAACGCAGCACGTCGATGATGTCCAACTTCACATCGCCCGGACGGTTATCGACGATCTTGCCCAGTTCCGGATGCGAGGCCAGCACCAGCGCCGGGAACGCGCCGCTGAGCAACTGCTCGCTGCACTGGTACGGGTAATCGCTCAGGTACGCGGTCAGCCCGTCCACCGCCACCAGCGGCGACACCGAGGCCGACAACTGCCGCGTGGCGCGCTGGTCGTACATCGCGCGCAGCGGCTGGATGACGACGCGCTTGTCGGCGCGGCCGGCGATCAGGTCCTGGCGCGCGACCAGCGCCGGGCGCAGCGACAGCTCGATCCGACGCTTGGCCGAGTACATGCCCGAAGACGCCGTCCCCGACGCGGCCTGGATGCCGACCGGCAGCGCGCCCAGCGCATTGCCGGCCTTGACCCGGAACCGCACCGTGGCTTCGCTGCGCGGCGCGATCGACACCGCGGCCGGCGCGGCGCCGACCAGACTCAGCGACGCCGGCAATTGCAGGCTGACCGTCACCTGCGAGGGCTTCTTCGCGCCCTCGATGGTGTTGGCCACGCCGACCGGCAGGTCGAACTCGTCGCCCGGCGCGACATGGGTCGGCACGGTCGGAGTCAGCACGAAATCGCCGCGCACGATCGCATCGTCCTGGATCACGCCGATGCGTCCGGGCGTCACCGCCACCGCGACCACGCGCACCTGGCCGTTGAAGTGATCGGGCAGGGTGAACTTGAACTGATGGCTGCCATCGACATCGACGATGCCCGACCACCACACCGCCGGCTTCTCCGACTTGCGCTTGAACGGATTGAGATGCTTGGCCATGCCGCCTTCGCCGTCGCCGCCCGGCGCCGCCGAGGCGGCGATGCGGCTGAACTCCGGCAGCAGCAGATCGAGAATCTGCGCGGTGTCCACCTGCAGCGACTTCTTGCGGAAGAAATGATCCAGCGGATCGCCGACGCGGTAGCGCGCGACCTGCAGGATGCCTTCATCGACCGCGAACAGCACCACTCGCGCCTTGCCTTCGGTGGTGACATCGGCCGTCATCGGCGTGCCCGGCTTGGTCACCTTGGGCAGCGTCAGTTTCAGCGGCTGCGTGCGCGCGCTGCGATCGACCGCGAACGGCGCCACGCCGAACGACAACGGGCTCATGTAGATCTCGTCGGAGTTCGGATCGCGCAGGAACTGCACGTTGATGTAGCCGTTGCCCTCGAAATCGGCCGGCACGGTGATCTTCTGCACGCTGGCGCTGCTGTCGGCGTGGAACCAGGCGTGGGCGTAGACCTTGTCGCGTTCCAGCGTGATCAACCCGCTGCCGGCATACGGCGCGCGGATGCTGATCTCGATGGTCTCGCCCGGCTTGTAGCTGGGCTTGGACAAGTTAAGGCTGAGCTCGGCATTGCGCTCCAGCGAGCGCGACAGGTTGGCCGCGCCGGCGATCTGGTAGCCGATCTGATTGAGCACCTTGCCGTCGGCGCTGCGCACTTCGAGCAGGAAATCGCCCGGCTGGTCGGTCGGCAGCGACACGGTCTGACGGCCGCCGGCTAGGGCCAGCGGTTCGTCGCGCTTGTCGTAGCGGCGCTCGTGCGAGACATAGCGGTACAGACCCGAGTCCTGCTTGGTCAGCACCGAGACGTAGCGTTTCTCGACCACCACAGCGCGCAAGCCTGCGACCGCCCTGGGCTCGCCGTCCTGGCCGATGGCGACCAGTTGCAGCGCGCGCTTGGCGCCGCGCTTGATGTAGTTCAGATCGTCCTGCGGCTTGATGCCAACCAGGAAGTCGTTGTTGGACACCAGCGCGCTGGTCTGAGCCGCGACGTTGCGCCCGCTGCCCGGTTCGAAGGCGCGAGCGAGGAAACTCAACTGGTAAGTAGCCCGCTCGTACTTGCTCAGATCGAGCTTGAACTCGGCCTTGCCCTCGGCGTTGGTGGTCTGGTCGCTGAGCGCTTCGTCGTAGCCTTCCTTGGCCCGCTGCGGGTCGAAGAACTGATAACCCGGATAGGCGGCGAAGGCCGGGAAGAACGGACGCAGCACCATCGTGCCTTCCACCCGGCGTTGCTGCGCGGGCGTGCCGAACAGGTTTTCCGCCGACACCGTCGCCGACAATTGCTCGGGCTTGATCCAGCCCTTCGGATTCTCGGTGGAGAACTTCGCCGTCACCTTCATGGTGTCGGGGGCGAATTCGCGCACCTGCACCGAGGTCGAGCCCAGGGTGGTGCGCTGGTTGTCGCGGCCGAGCAGGAACAACTGGATCTGCCAGGTGCCGCTGGGCGCGCTGTCGCTCGGCGCGAAGCTGGCGCTTTCGAAGCCTTGTTCGCTGAGCTTGAGTTTCTCGCGCTTGGCCACGTTGCCGCGCGGATCGGTGAACTCCCACTCCAGCGGCAGTCCGGCGAGCGGACGCTTCCAGTCGGCGGCGCGCACGATCATGCCGATGTTGATGGTGTCGCCCGGACGGTACAGGCCGCGATCGGAGAACAGGAAGGCGTTGAGCGCGCCGGCCTCCAGGTCGTTGGGCTCGCCGCCGATGTCGAAACGCGAGTAGTCCAGCTTGCGGCGGTAATCGTCGATGGGCAGGAAGGAATAGTCCTCGCCCTGGCTGACGGTCAGCATCGCCGGCTCTTTTTCGCGCTTGAAGCCTTTCAGCGAAGGAATCTGCGCGCGGCCGGCGGCGTCGGTGTCGGCCTCGACCAGGGTTTCGCCGTTGCGCGCCACGGCGCGAACGCGCGCGCCGGCGACCGGCGAGCCGTTCGACAGCGATTGCACGAACACGTCGCGGCGTCCGTCCATCGCCTGCTTGACCACGATGCCCAGGTCGGTGAGTACGACCAGACGGCTGTCTTCCTCGCTGCCGGCGTCGTCGGACAAGGTTTCCTGCGCCGGACGCTTGGCGTCGTCGTCGCTCAGGGTGCGCAGGCTCAGCAGGAACACGCCGCGGCGGTTCGGCTTGAGGTACTCGCCCAGGTCCACGCCCTCGTAATGCGCCTTGGCCGGATTGTCGGCGGGCAGGGTCAGGCGTTTTTCCTCGCGCTCGACCAGACTGTCGGCGCCGAGGTTGTAAAAGCTGGGCTTGGCGTAGCTGCCGCTGTTGTTGAACACCAGGTGCTGGATCTGCTCGGGCAGCACGCGGGCGATTTCCAGCCGCGCCGCCGGCACGTTGCGCGAGACCACGCTGACCCGGCGTTCGCCGCGCAGCGAGAGCAGGGCGCCTTCGCCGACGAAGCGCAGCAGCTTGGGGTACTGGGGCACGGTCTGCACGGCGGTGTGGTTGGCGCCGAGGATGAAACCGCCGAAGGCCTTCAGGCCCTTGTTGACGCGCACATAGATGTGCCGGCCGGCAGGGGCCTGGAACTTGAAGCTGTGGGTTTCGATGTACTCGCGTTCGGTCGGCACCGCGCTCAGCGGCAGCGCGGTGGCGGCCTTGAGCACGGCTTCATCGACGCTGTCGCGCGACCACGAGTAATTGCCGCTTTGTTCCTTGGCCGGACGGCGCGGGTCCTTGGCCGGCAGCAGCCAGGCGCGCACCGCGCCGGCGACGTCGGTGTCGCGCATGGCGTTGTTGAAGCTCAGCACCAGCACCTGTTCGGGTTCGAAGCGCTCGTTCTCCACCAGGGTGGTATCGATGTTGTCGACGCTGACGCTGTACAGCGAGGGCAGGCGCACCTGGCTGCTGAGTTTTTCCGCGCTGCCTTCGCCGCCGAGCGCGCTGACGACGCCGGGCGCGAGTTCGAGCTTCAGCGTGCCGCCGTTTTCCGGCAGGGTCAGCGGTTCGGAATGGACCCAGGCCTTGAGCCGGGTGTCGTCGTAGGTGAGGGTGTACTTGGGCGCGGCCATCGCGGTGCCGCCGCCGTCGGCCAGCGACAGGGCGACGCGGCGCTGCAGTTGCGCCTCATCGACCGGATGCGAGAACTTCAGTTCGTACACGCCTTTCTTCAAGGCCGGGTCCTGCGGGTCCTGGTAGAACTCGCTGCTGGCGATCTCGGCCTTGAACGGCGCGGTCTGGAATTCGAATTCGTGTTCCTGCAGCAGCACCTTGGGCGCAACGGTCTGCTTGGTGTCGAGTTCGACCTTGTACTTCGTCTTGACCGGCCAGTCGGCGGACGGGGTGAACACCAGGGTCTTGTCGTCTTCCCACCTCCAGGCGCCCTTGAGCTCGGGCGTCAGCGTCACGCCGAGCGGCGCGGAGCCGATCTGCTTGAGCGGCGCGGCCGAGTCGGAGAAAGTCAGGCGCAAGGTATCGACCGTGGCCGGCTTGCGGCTGTAGTCGGTGAGCTCGGGGTTGTGCACTTCCACGCTCAGCGCGCCGGGAATCACCGGCTTGGGCCGGGTGGCGAGCCAGTAGCCGAGCGCGCCGACCACGATTAGGCCGAGCACGCTGCCCAGGTACAGCCCGGGTTTTTGCCGGACGCGCGCCAGCAGCGCGGCGAGCCACGCGGGCGGGGACCAGGCGATATCGCCGAAGACGGCGCGGCTGGCGCGCGTCCAGGGCTTAGGGCGGCCGGCGTCGCCGGCCTCCGCGGCGGGAGCCGGTTGCGACGGCGACGAAGAGGTTTGCATTGCGGAAGTTCCGATCCGTGGTGCGGTGGCCAGTGCCGGGCCGAGCGATCCGTTGCTCAGCCGGTCCCCATCAGTTGCGACGTTTCGAACTGCGCGCGGGGCGTTTTTTGCTTGTGCGCGTATCGATCGAAACGGTAGACCCAAATGTTAGGAAATTGTTCCTGCCGTTCGTCGGCTTGTCGAGATTTTTTTATCGATGAACTTCCGCGGGCGGTCGAACCGGGCGGCGGCCTGAGCCCGGGGCGGTCGCCTGGCACTTGGTCGCCGGCGCTGCCGCGGTCTAAGCTCGGGGCCGTTTTGGCTGTCGGAGCCTGCATGGACATCGTTGCGCTTATCGCCGTGGTCGCCGGGTTGTATCTGGCCTTCAAGCTGGTCGGTTTCCTGTTGAAGGCGGCGATGTGGCTGTTGGTGATCGGCGGCCTGTACTGGCTGATCGCGCCGTTGGCGGGCTGGCCGCTGTTGGGCTAGGCCGCACGGTAGCGGAGTTTCATCTGTTGGTAGCGTATTCGACCTTCCCAAGGAGCGTGCAGCCTCATGAGCGACCCGCAAACCGTCCCCGCGCACTGGTTCGACGACACCCAGGACATCGGCCGCCTGGTGCGGGCGATCTACGCCTGCATCTCCGGCCCCGCCGGCGCCCCGCGCGACTGGGCGCGATTCCGCTATCTGTGCCATCCGCGCAATCTGAGCTTGCGCACCGTGGTCGAAGCCGACGGCTCCACCTGGGCGCAGGTGCTCGATACCGAGCAGTACATCGCCGATGTCGAGCCGTTTTTCGCCGCGAACGATTTCTTCGAAGTCGAGACCGACCAGCGCATCGAGCGTTTCGGTCAGATCGCCCATGTGTGGAGCAAGTACGACGCGCGCCCCACGGCCGACTCGCCGGTGTTGATCAAGCGCGGGGCCAACAGCCTCCAGCTGTGCTACGAGAAAGGGCGCTGGTGGGTGTTCTGCACGATCTGGGATAACGAACGCGAGGGTGTGAAGTTCGATTTGTTCTGAGGTTGCGGCCCTCATCCGGCCTTTCAGGCCACCTTCTCCCGCAAGCGGGAGAAGGGCAGGCAGATTCATTCGAGACAGCTTGAGCCCAAGCGAACTAGCCCCTCTCCCGCTGGCCACCCAAGGTGACTTCCTTCGGGGCGCGGGAGAGGGGTTGGGGTGAGGGCCGTCGCGCGCCGCAAGCGCCCATAGCAGCCACTCAGGCAACACACTCGATCCGATCCGGACCCGATCCCCAACTGGAATCGCCGCGCGCGGTCCCCACATCAAAGGGATCTTCCCCCGAGTCGCCCGCGCATGCTGCCGTTCTCCGTTCTGGATCTGGCCCCCGTCACTCAAGGCAGTCATGCCGGCCAGGCCTTCGCCAACAGTCTCGACCTGGCCCGTCACGCCGAAGCGCTGGGCTACACCCGCTACTGGCTGGCCGAACACCACAACATGCCCGGCATCGCCAGCGCCGCGACCGCGGTGCTGATCGGCCACATCGCCGGCGGCACCTCGACCATCCGGGTCGGCGCCGGCGGCATCATGTTGCCCAACCACGCGCCGCTGCAGGTCGCCGAGCAGTTCGGCACGCTGGCCTCGTTGTATCCGGACCGCATCGACCTGGGCCTGGGCCGCGCGCCCGGCACCGACCAGGCCACCGCGCGCGCGCTGCGCCGCTACTACGACGGCGCCGACAGCTTTCCGCAGGATGTGGCCGAGCTGCTGCATTACTTCGAACCGGTGCAACCCGGGCAAGCGGTGCGCGCGGTGCCCGGCGCCGGATTGGACGTGCCGGTGTGGCTGCTCGGATCGAGCTTGTTCAGCGCGCGCCTGTCGGCGGCGATGGGCCTGCCGTTCGCGTTCGCCTCGCATTTCGCCCCCGACGCCATGGACGAGGCGCTGACGCTGTACCGGCGCGACTTCAAGCCGTCCGCGCGGTTGCCGCGGCCGCACGCGATGCTGGCCTTGAACGTGGTCGCTGCCGACAGCAGCGCGCAGGCGCGGCGGTTGTTCACGACTCAGCAGCAGTCCTTCGTCAATCTGCGTCGCGGCATGCCGGGATTGATTCCGCCGCCGATCGACGATATCGAGAATTTCTGGACGCCTTTGGAAAAGGCCGGGGTCGCGCAGGCGCTGGCTTGCGCGGTGGTCGGCGATCCGGGCGAGGTGCGCGAGGGCATTGCCGCGTTTATCGCGCGGCATCGTCCGGATGAGGTGATGATCACCGCGAATATTTACGAGCATGCGGCTCGGTTGTATTCGTTCGAGTTGGCGGCGCGGGCTTGTAAGGCGATCGCTTAAGAGCGGTGGAGCAAATCCCCCGGTGCGGCGGGATCGGTGTGAACCAGGGCGGCGCAGGCGCCAGCCCCTTTTTTCAAAGGGGGCGAATTGACGGGGCGGTTGCCGAAGTGACATCGCGCGCCCTCCCAAGCCCGTGCTGTTCCCCCCTTTGAAAAAGGGTGAAGGGCCGCGCTTGCGAACCGCAGGTTCGCGCGGCACTGAACGCCCACAGGCTATGCCTGTGGGCCGGAGGGCAGGGGGGATTTGCTTTTAAAACCCAACCTTCAGCGCGGCACCACCCCAAGCAACTCCACCTCGAACACCAGCGAAGTATCCGGTGGAATCGCACCGCCGCCGGCGCCCTCGACGCCGTAGCCCATATCCGCCGGAATCATCAGCACACGCTTGCCGCCCACGCGCATGCCGGCGACGCCGTCGTCCCAGCCGCGGATCACCCGGCCGGCGCCCAGCAGGAAGCTGAAAGGCTTGCCGTGGTCGAAGGAACTGTCGAACTTCGTGCCGCGCTTGTTCGCGGCCTTTTCGTCGTACAGCCAGCCGGTGTACTGCACGACCACTTCCTGGCCCGACTGCGCGACCTCGCCGGTGCCGACGCGTTCGTCGATGGTCTGGAACTGGGCGATGCGGCCGCTGAACACTTTCTTCGGCGCCGCCGCCTGTTCCTGCGCGGCCGGCTTGTCGCAGGCGCTCAGCGCCAGCGCGGCCGAGGCCAGAACCAGGGCCAGCGGCAGGCCGCGGACGAAAGCGCGCAGCCGCGTCAGGGAGTCATGGGAATACGCGCACGGGCTAAGAGCGAACGACACGCTTTACCTCGGAATTTCGCCGGCAAGGGACGCACAGCTTAGCCTGCGCCGGCGATGGCCGCGTGGGCCGTTCGCCATGCTCAGTGCGAGGACGACGGCGCCGGTTCCAGGCTGGCGCTGAGCACGCGCATCGCCTGAGTGGTCGCCGCGTCGGCGGGAAAGAACGATTCGATCGCGATCTCCGACAAGGTCACGTCCATCGGCGTGCCGAACACGGTGGTGGTGCTGATGAACGACAGATCGCCCAGTTCGCTGCGCAGCCGGAACGGCACCACCACCAGACCCGAGGCCGGGACGTCGTAGTCGTCGTAGTCGTCGGGCGCCGGATACGCGGCCAGTTCTTCGTACAGGCTCGCCAGCACCGCATCGCCGGTGGCGGCGATCTGATGGCGCAGGCGATGCAGCAGATGCGCGCGCCATTCGCCCAGGTTGATGATGCGCGGTGCCAGGCCTTCCGGGTGCAAGCCCACGCGCAGCACGTTCGACGGCCGCGCCAGCAGGAATTCGGGCACGCCGGCCAGCAGCGGCGCCAGCGCGCGATTGTGTTCGATCAGGTTCCAGTGCCGGTCCACCGCCAGCGCCGGATGCGGCTCGTGGCCGTACAGCACCAGCTCGACCGCGGCGTGCGCTTCGCGCATGGCCGGATCGTCGAGCGAGCGTTCGGCGTACATCGGCGCCAGCCCGGCGGCGGTCATCAATTGATTGCGCTCGCGCAGCGGCACGTCGAGACGGTCGACCAGCCGCAGCAGCATCGCCCGGCTCGGCAGCGAGCGCCCGGTCTCGATGAAGCTGACGTGGCGGGTGGAGATCTGCGCCATGTCGGCCAGATCGAGTTGGGTCAGACGGCGACGCTGGCGCCAATCGCGCAGCAGCTCGCCCACGGGGCGCTGATCGTTCATGCGGCCACGATAGCCCAGTGCGATGACGGCAGGCATTACCTGGCAGGTAATCGACCGGCCGCGGGCGCGGGTGTGTGATGGCTTCGACTTCAGACCCACGACCCTCAGGAGAACGACCATGGCCATCGCCACGCAAACCCCCGCCAGCCACTTCCTGCGCCGCGTGATCGCCGCCGACGCGGTGATATCCGGTGCCGCCGGCCTGCTGCAACTCAGCGCCGCCGAACCTCTGTCGCGACTGCTGGCGATCGACGCCGGCTGGCTGCGCGGCGCCGGCGTGGTGCTGATGTTCTGGCTGGCGTTCCTGGGCTGGGTGTTGAGCCGCCGCGCGATCGGCGCGACGGCGACCTGGACCATCATCGGCGTCAACGTCGCCTGGGTCGCCGCGTCGGCGCTGGTGCTGGTGGAAGGCGCGATTACGCCGAACAGCCTGGGGCTGGCGTTCGTGCTGGCGCAGGCGGCGGTGGTGGCGGTGTTCGCCGAACTGCAGTTCTTCGGCCTGCGCCGGCAGCAGCGCGGCTGAGCGAACGGCTGGATTGGGCGCGGCGCGGGACGAATCAACGTCCCGCCTGCGCCGCCGCCGGGCTCAGCCATTCGCGCCGGCGTTGTTCGACCTGCGCCACGAGGCCGCCGAGTTCGCGCCGCTGCGCGTGCTGCAGCACTTGATCGAGCACGGCCGCGGCTTGGTCGCGCTTGCCCTCGGCGGCCAGCACCCGCGCGTGGCTGAGCTGGATGGTCAGCGCATCGATGCCGTCGCCGTGGTTGTGCAGATAGGCCAGCGCCGGTTCCAGCGCGGCGCGCGCGGCCGGAATCTGTTGCAAGGCAACCAGTGCTTCGGCGCGGATGCCCGCGGCCTGGGCCAGTTCGATCTGGGCCTGACTCTCGCGCAAGGCCGGTTCGATCCGGTCGAGTTCCTTCAAGGCCGCATTCGCCTGACCTTCATCGACACTGAGCGCGGCCAGTTCCAGGCCGGTCACCGAACCCCAGTAATCCTGCTGGTGATCGCTCTGGCGCTCGCGCGCGTCCAGCAGTTGTTTGCGCGCCTGCGCCAGGCGGCCCTGATCGTGCAGCAACTGGCCGATGCGGAACTGCGCTTCGGCCTGGCCTTCGTAATCGCGGGTGCGCCGTTCGATGGCCAGGGCCTGATCGAGCAACTCGCGCGACTGCGCATACTCGCCGCGTTGCCGCAGCACATCGCCGAGCCCGCGCAGCGCCCACGAGCGGCGCGGCTGCAGCCCTGAGCGTTCCGCGATCGCCAGCGCCTGCCGGTAGCTCGCCATCGCCGCGGCGGTTTCGCCCATGTCGAACTGCAATGCCGCCAGCGCGCTCAATGTCCACGATTCGCGGTCGGGATCGCCGAGTTCGCGCGACAGCTGCAACAGCGTTTCGGTTTTCTGCCTCGCTGCCGGGCGCCGGTCCTGGGCCCAGTCGATGTTGGCCAGATTCTGCAGCGCGGCGGCCTGCGAGGCTTTCATGCCGGCGCTTTCGAACAAGTCCAACGCGCGTTGATAGAGATCGCCGGCGCGGGCGAAGTCGCCGCGTTCGTAATACCAGCCGCCCAGGTTGACGTCGCTGCGGGCCTGGCCGATGGCATCGCCGATCTGTTCGAACTGGGCGCGCGCGGCGCGGTAGTCGGCCAGCGCGCCGGGCTGGTCGCCGAGCGCGTTGCGGCCCCAGCCGCGTTCGAGCAGGGCGTTGCCGATCAGGTGCGGCGCGCGCAGCGTGCGCGCGCTGCGCAGGGCGCGGTCGCCGGCGTCGCGTTCGGCGGCGTAGTCGCCTTGCGCTTCGGCGATCGCGGTTTGCGCCAGATCGATGCGCGGGTCGGCGTTGCCGTGATTGCGGCGCAGATCGGTCAGGCTGGCTTGCGCTTCCTTCAGCTCGCCGCCCTGCGATTGCGCGCGCGCCAGGCCCAGGCCGTATTCGATGTCTTCCGGATAGAAGCGGTACAGCGCGCGATAGGTTTCGATCGCCTGCGGCCAGGAGCGGTCGGCTTCGTACATCAAGGCTTCCAGCGCCAGGCGGATTTCGCGCGGCGCGGCGCCGGCATGGGCCAGAGCGGCGCGCGCGACGGCGCCGGCGCGCGGGTGGTAGCCCTGCTGCATCAAGGTGCGGGTCAGCGCGAGTTGGCCGGGCAGGAACCCGGGCGCGCGTTTCACCGCGGCGTCGAGTTTGCTCTGGGCGGTGCCGAGTTCGCCGCGTCGCAGCGCCTGCACGCCGTCGGCGTAGTCGCGCAGCAGGGCGACGTCGTCGCTGGTGGTGGCGCCGCGGGTGCGTTCGATCGCGGTGCTCAGGCGCGGCAGTTGCAGGCGATCGCGCACCTGCGCGCCGGCCGCGGCGATCAGCGCGGCCGGATGGCGGCGGTCGCCGTCGATGCGCAGTTGTTGCAGGCGTTCGCCGCTGGCGGCGTCGAGCACGTCGAGTTCCAGGCTCAGGCCGTCCGCGCCTTGCCCCGGCGCCGCGCGGTAGCGCCCGACCATGGCCAGACGCAGGCCGAGCTGGCGGCTCATGCGCAGCAGCGCGGCGCTGTCGGGCGCGCGCCCGGGCGGCAGCGGCAGCAGTTCGGCCAGGCGCTGGCCGTTGATCACTTGCAGGCCGTCGTTGAGCGCCAGTTCCTGCGCGAGCAATTCCGGCAGCGCGCTGCTCAGCCAGGCGTCGCCGGCGGCGGCGCCGGGCGCGGGCAGGAAGTCGAACACCGCGATGCGGGAGACCGCGGCCTCGGCGAGCGGATTGACCGGCGCGACCGCGGCCGCCGGCGCGGCCGGTCGCAGCCACAGGTAGCCGCCGGTGCCGGCGGCGGCGAGCAGCAGGCCGGCGGCGAGCGTGGGCCACAGGCGGCGCGGGTGCGGCGATGTGGGTGTTGAGGCGGGTGATGGCAACGGGACGGGCGAAGCGGGCGGAGCGGGTTCGGCTGCGATCGTGGGTTCCTCCGGTTCCGGAACCGGCACCGCCGCGGGAGGCGGGAACGCGGCAGGCGCAAGCGCAGGTGCCGCTGCCGCCGCCTCGCGCTCGACCTCGCCGACGAAGCGGTAGCCCTGCTTGGGCACGGTCTGCACGTAATCGACGCCGGCGTCGCGTTCCAGCGCCTTGCGCACCTGCCAGATGTGCCGCCCCAGGCTGGCTTCGGTGACCACGGTGTTCGGCCACAGGCAGGCGAAGAACTCGTCGCGGGTGATCAGCAAACCGGCCCGGCGCAGCAGCAGGAGCAGGGTGTCGAACACCTTCGGCGGCAGGTCCACCGGCTCTTGTCCATGCCACAAGCGACGTTGGCCGGCTTCCAGGCGGAACCCGCCGAATCGGTAAATCTCGTTATCGGACATGCACTTACCCGTTGCGCCCAACGAGGGGCGGGGGCCCCCTGTGCGCGGCCATTCTCGGGCCTGGCGAGGCAAAAATCACAAAAAGTTTCCGCGCGCCGGCGGCAGCCGGGCGACTACGGTGCCTCCTCGCGCGAAGGTCGGCTCCGGGCGGGCCGGGTCGGAGCGAGGCTCGCAGCTTCGTCCGGCGAGCCGGGGATGGTTCGCAACTGCCCGCGCGCGCAGGGGCGTTGAGATATCTGTTTCTGGTTTCGGGCGTCCGCGTTTTTGCTCGTCCCGCGTTCGCGGGAATGACGAGCAAAAAAACGCCGAAGCAAGCACCGGCGAGGGCATGCCGCCCCGGGGGCGTAGAACTCAGTTCGGGAGGTGCCGCGAGCCGGCGCTCAGCCTTCGATCGGCCCGTCGTAGGACACCGCGACGATCGCGAAGCGGGCCATGCCGCCGGGCAGCATCGCTTCGAATTCGTCGTCGACGCGGCGCTTGAGCATGGCCCGCGCCAACGGCGAGTCGATGCTGATGTAGCCCAGCTTGGCGTCGGTTTCGTCCGGGCCGACGATGCGGTAACGCGCCAGCTCGCCGTCGGCGACGTTCTCCACTTCGATCCAGGCGCCGAAGAACACCGATTGCGGATCGGTCGGCGTGGTCTCGATCACCCGCAGCAACGGCAGGCGCTTGCTCAGATAACGCACGCGCCGGTCGATTTCGCCCAACTGCTTCTTGCGATAGATGTACTCGGCGTTTTCCGAACGGTCGCCCTCGGCCGCGGCCGCGGTCAGCGCCTTGACCACTTCAGGACGGCGCACCCGCCACAGATCGTCCAGCTCGTGCTTCAGGCGCGCGTGGCCTTCCCGGGTGATCAGGGCGGTGCTGTGTTCGGCTGGGGGGCGCCATCGGCCCATCGCAAAGGCATCGCAGCAAGCAGGGCGGCCGTTATCGCAGAGTGGCGCCCGCGGTTCAAGCGCGCCGCCGCGCGGGCGAGACCCGGCGCGCTTGCAATGGGCCCGATCCAGGAGCCATGTCCAGGCAAGTGCGTGGGCATGAAAAAAGGCGGGCCGGATAGACCGGCCCGCCTGGAAGCTCGCCAAAGGCGCGGTTGCGCACCGCCGGCGCCCGCCGCGCTGGCTACGCTTACTGCGCGGCGCTGGCGCGCTTGAGGTTGTAGTTGAGCTGCGAGTCGATCGCCTTGCCGTCCTGATCGAGCTGACGGATTTCCTCGTGCGAGACCACTTCGAACAGGCGATCGGCGGCGCTCTTGCTGTTGGGGTCCAGACGCAGGCGCTTGCCGTCTTCTTCCGCGGTCCAGCTGCCGTCGCCCTTGGCGTTGCCGTCCTTCTTGCCCTGATAGGTCTCCTCGATGGTGTAGCTGCCGTCAGCCTTGAACTCGATCTTGGTGTCGATGCCGCTGCAGTCGGCGCAGGGCAGGGTGCCGCTGAAACCGCCGGCGAAGGCGGCGGCGTCGAAACCGGGCTTGGGGGCTTCGGCGACGGGGGCGGGTTCCGCGGCGGGAGCTGGGGCGGGTTCGGCGGCCTTGGCTGTTTCGGCAGGCGCGGGCGTCACTTCGGTTGGCTTATTGCACGCGCTCAGCGCGAGCGCGGCGAGACAGGCGAGGGCAAGCAGTTTCTGATTCACGTGCGGCTCCTGGTGATGAGTGGAAACGTTCTGAACTCACTGGTTGCAATGGCGGCCGGATCGGATCCGATCCGGCCGCCGCGCGAAAGCGATGCGCGATTGGGTTCGGCCCAACGGGTGCGAGCGGCGGTCAGCGCTTGCCGCCGAAGATGCCGCCGAGCAGGCCGCGCAGGATCTGCCGGCCGACCTGGCTGCCGACCGTGCGCGCGGTTTGCTTGGCCATGGTCTCGACCATGCCCTGGCGGCGCTTGGTGCCGAACACCGCGTCCTTGACCGCCTGGCCGAAACCGCCTTCTTCCTGATCGTCCTGCTCGCGGGTCTTGGCGGCCGGCGCCTGCGCCTGCTCGGTCGCGGTCTGCGCACGCTTGACCAGCATTTCTGCGGCCGATTCGCGATTGACCGAGGTGTCGTACTTGCCGCCGACCGGGCTGCCGGCGCGCACCTGCGCGCGCTCGGCCTCGGTGATGGCGCCCATGCGGCAACGCGGCGGCGCGATCAGGGTGCGTTCGACCGGCATCGGTATGCCCTTGTCCTGCAAGGTC
The DNA here is from genome assembly GCF_001442805.1 of Lysobacter gummosus. Taxonomy (NCBI): domain Bacteria; kingdom Pseudomonadati; phylum Pseudomonadota; class Gammaproteobacteria; order Lysobacterales; family Lysobacteraceae; genus Lysobacter; species Lysobacter gummosus. The sequence goes on from NZ_CP011131.1 coordinate 2,369,422, forward strand.
GATACCAGCGCTTCGCCGGTGCCGAGCTTGGAAATCGCTTCGGCCACGTCGAGCGCCGGATTGGGCACGAAGGTTTCCGCCGCGGTCTTCACCGCCTTCTGGTCGCGCGGGGTGAACGCGCGCAGCGCGTGCTGCACGCGGTTGCCGAGCTGGCCGAGGATGTTGTCCGGCACGTCGTCGGGGAACTGCGAGCAGAAGTACACGCCCACGCCCTTGGAACGGATGATGCGCACGACTTGCTCGACCCGCTGCTGCAACGCCGGCGGGGCGTCGTCGAACAGCAGATGCGCTTCGTCGAACACGAACACCAGCTTGGGCTTGTCGATGTCGCCGACTTCCGGCAGTTGTTCGAACAACTCCGACAGCAGCCACAGCAGGAAGCTGGAATACAGGCGCGGCTTGAGGATCAGCGAATCGGCGGCGAGCACGTTGACCACGCCGCGGCCGTCGCTGGTGGTGCGCATCAGGTCGGCCAGCTCCAGCGCCGGCTCACCGAAGAAGTGGTTGGCGCCGTCCTGTTCCAGACGCAGCAGCGAGCGCTGGATCGCGCCGACCGACTGGCTGCTGACCAGGCCGTAGCTGGTCGAGATGTCCTTGCGCTCGTCGGCGACCAGGCCGAGCAGGGCACGCAGGTCTTCCAGGTCGAGCAGCAGCAGGCCGCGGTCGTCGGCGAGCTTGAACACGATGTCGAGCACGCCCGACTGGGTGTCGTTGAGTTCCAGGATGCGCGCCAGCAGGGTCGGGCCCATCTCGCTGACGGTGGTGCGCACCGGGTGGCCGAGCTTGCCGAACAGGTCCCAGAACACCACCGGATTGGCCGCCGGTGCCCAGTCGGCGACGCCGATCTCGGTCAGGCGCGACTGCAGCTTGTCGTTGCTCGCCCCGGGCACGGCCAGGCCGGCGACGTCGCCTTTGACGTCGGCGAGGAACACCGGCACGCCTTGGCGCGAGAAGCCTTCGGCCAGGGTCATCAGGGTGACGGTCTTGCCGGTGCCGGTGGCGCCGGCGACCAGGCCGTGGCGGTTGCCCAGTTTGGTGTGCAGGAAGACTTGCCCGCTCTCGGGCGTGGTCACGGCCTTGCCGATCAGGATGTCGTTCTGGTTTGCGCCGGGGGTCGGGGCCATGTCCGTGTCCGTGGTTCAGTGAAAGAGCAGGGGCCGATTCTAGCGGCAGCGGTGAGGGGTTCGTGAACCGTCGTCTCAGCGTGGCTGGGGGCGGCTGATCGGCTTGGTGCTTGTGGTGGTATTCCCGGGGTGGCCTTCGATGTAATTGTGGCGCGAGCGGAAACTCATTTTTTGTTTATATCTTCGCGGTCGAATTTGTCGTGGCCTTGCCGCGGCCTTGCCGCGGCCTTGCCGTGGCTGTGGCTGTGGCTGCTGCTGTTGCCGTAGCTGCTGTTTTTGCCGCTGCTATTGCCTTAGCCGTTGTTATTGCCTGGCCGTGGCTTGGCGCAGCAACTAACTCGCGAGACCAGGGACACCCGGAGGGCGGCGCACATGGACGTGCGCCGGGTCCCGCCGTGGGCAGGATGCCCACTGCGGGACCTGCCTGCGCAAGCACCGCACTCGTGGCTCTTGACTCGAAACAGCCAAAGCCCTTCCTTTGGTTACTTTTGACCGAAGGAAATCCCGTGGGACTTTGTCGCTTTGGACAAAGAAAGTGACCCGCCGCTCCATGGCGGAAGCTTTAGGCGTTTGATCTTGCTCTTGCTTGAGGCTTCTTTTGCTCGTCATTCCCGCGAAGGCGGGAATCCAGGGCCTTTCGTGCGAGAACGCTTGAAGTCTCTGGATTCCCGCTTTCGCGGGAATGACGGTAGGAGGGAGTGCGCAGGTCTGGTTGTTTCGATCAGGGATCGTTAGGTTCCTTTAGAAGCCTCAAGCAAGATCAAACGCTAAACGCTTCCGCCATAAAGCGGCGGGTCACTTTCTTTGTCCAAAGCGACAAAGTCCCACGGGATTTCCTTCGGTCAAAAGTAACCAAAGAAAACGCATTGGCTGTTTCGAGTCAAAAGCTACGAGTGCGATGCCGACGCAGGCAGGTCCCACATTGGGCATCCTGCCCAAGGTGGGACCCGGCGCACGTCCATGTGCGCCGCCCTCCGGGTGTCCCTGGTCTCGCGAGTTATTAGCGGCGCCAAGCCAAAGCCAAGGGCAGAGCAAAGCCGGAATCAGGGCCGGATCAAAATCTTGGCAACCGCAACCGCAACCGCAACCGCAACCGCAACCGCAACCGCAAAACGGTTCCGGACCGGCACCGCAACGACGGCGAAAGAGCGGCGGCCCACGGCTGTTCGGTCTCGCCCGGCCAAACCGGGAAAAACCAAGACGGATCAAGGTCCTTGCCCACCCCGAACCCCGCCGTTACCCTGGCCCCCCGCGAAAAGGAACACCCGCACGCCTCATGCCCGCTTACTCACGCCCCGTTTTCATCGGTATCAGGGGCGCGTTCGCGCCGCTCGCCGTCGCCCTCGCTCTGTGCAGCCTGTCCTCGCCAGCCGCCGCCGTGTCCAAGAAGGACCAGGCCGCGGTCGATGCGCTGACCCAACGCCTGCAATCGGCCGAAACCCGCTACCAGTCGGCCCTGGTCAAGATCCGCAACGCCGATCCGACCGGCCGCCAGGACAGCGACGCCGCGCTGGAGGACATGGAGGATGTGATCGCCGCCTGCCTCAAGCAGAAGGGCTGCCAGGTCAACACCATGCTCGCCGGCTACAAGCGCCTGCTCAAGGCCAGCGCCGATGCCTCGGCGGTCAGCGATGAAGACGCAGACGACGGCGGCCAACTCGACAGCGACGGGCTCGCCGCCGACGTGCCCGAAGCCGCGCGCGCCGCCGCGCTGCTCAGCGACGACGGCCAGCGCTTCGTCAAGATGGTGCAGTACAACCCGGCCGTGCAGGCCGGCATCAAGCGCTGGCTGACCGATCTGCGCGGCCCGCTGATGCAGAGCTACGACAACTATCAGTACATGCGTCCGATGATGTGGCCGTCGTTCGAGCGCGAAGGCCTGCCCGAAGCGCTGCTGTTCGGCATCATGGCGAAGGAATCCAACGGTCGCGTGCACGCGACCTCGCGCGCCGGCGCGGCCGGCCCGCTGCAGTTCATGTTCGCCACCGGCAAGCGCTTCGGCCTGGGCGACGACGGCACCGGTTTCGATACCCGTTACGACGCGCGTTCTTCGTCCCAGGCCGCCGCGGAATACCTCAACGAACGCCTGGGCCAGCTCAACAACAGCATCGAGATGTCGCTGGCCGCCTACAACGGCGGCGAAGGCCGCGCGCTGCGCATCAACAACGCCAGCGGCGGGCGCAATTTCTGGGACGAGTCGGTCTACAACCAGTTCCCGGCCGAAACCCGCGACTACGTGCCGATGGTGATCGCCGCGGCCTGGCTGTTCCTGCATCCGCGCGAATACGGCCTGCGTTTTCCCAAGGTGGACAACAAGCCGGCGCCGCTGCGCCTGAGCAAGGCCAGCTCGATCTACGAGCTGACCATCTGCATGGGCAGCAGCGGCAGCCGCGACGGCTACATGCGCGCGCTGCGCAATCTCAATCCGCGTTATCAGGCCGACAGCTATCTGTCCGCCGGCACCACGCTCAACGCCACCACCAAGATGGTCGGCCTGTACAACCGCTGGTGCCTGCAGGGCAAGCGTGCGGAACTTGCGCATACGCTGATCATGAGCGACCCCAACAGCGCGATCGTGCGCACCGGCCCGGTGACCGTGGTGCCGATGGAAGGCACGGGCGAAGACGGCACGGTGCCGGTCACCATCGCCACCGGCAAGCCCGCCGCCATCAAGCCCGAGCCGAAGAAGCGCGCCGTCCCGCGCGATTACAAGGTCCAGCGCGGCGAAACCCTGACCGACGTGGCGCGCAAGTTCTCCTGCGATACCAAGCAGCTGGGCAAGGCCAACGGCATCAAGGCGCCGCGTTATGTGGTCAAGCCGGGGCAGCGGATCAAGTTGAACGGTTGCGGCGACTGATCGGGGCGAAGTAGCCCACGCGCATCGAAGCGCGGCGAACCGTACGGTTCGCCGCTGATACTGACGACACGAGCGAGGATGCATGACGGCGAACACGCAAGCCCCGGCATCCGCGCCGCGCGCCTGGATCGGCGCGATCGCGCTGTGCGCGATCCTGGCCATCGCCGGCGCCTACTTCGCGCCGTGGCTGCATTACCTGTTCAAACCGTTGACCACGCTGCTGATCGTGGCGATGGTCTGGCGCCACGGCGGCGACGCCGAGCCCGGTTACCGCCGCGCGATCCTGATCGGCCTGCTGCTTTCGACCTGCGGCGATGTGTTCCTGATGTTGCCCGGGGATTGGTTCGTGTTCGGCCTGGGTTCGTTCCTGTGCGCGCACTTGGCGTATCTGGCCGGCTTGTGCGGACGCGCGCGATTGTTCGCGGTCATGTGGCCCTTGCTGGCCTATGCAGCGCTCGCTGCCGGCGTGCTGGCGATCGTGTGGCCGCATCTGCCGGGCGCTTTGCGTGTTCCGGTGATCGTCTACGTCGCCGTGCTCGCGACGATGGCGGCGCAAGCGGCGGTGGTATGGCGGCGCTGGCCGGTGCCGGCAACAGCTTTGGCCGCGTTGGGCGGAGCGTTCTTCGTCGCCTCCGATGCCACGCTGGCGATCGACCGTTTCGCCGCGCCGTTCGGCGCGGCGTCGCTGGCGGTGCTGGCGACGTACTGGATCGCGCAGACGTTGATCGGCTTGTCGGTACGCGGCCTTGCGTCGCGAGTGCGCGAGTAACGCCGCCGCCCGGCGCGTTTTGCCTCAGGACCGCGGCGCGGCCTTGTTCGCCTCGGATTGCGGCGATTGCTTATTGTCTGCGTTCGGATCGGATCGCCCCGGTTCGTCCGTCGCCTCCGCCGGCATCACCGCATCGCGCGCCTTGTTCCACCAGCTTCCAGCCACTTCACGCGCCTTGCCGGCGCCGCTGCTCACCGAATCGTTCAAGGGCTTCCAGGCCTGTTGCTCGGCGAAGCGCGCGGTGGTCTTCAGCACGTCCGGGCCTTCTTGCTTGATCGCTTCCCAAGTCAACACCGCGACCAGGCGCGGCATGAAGGCGAAGGAATCGACATCGCCGCCCTTGGCTTCGATCTTGGCGATGAACCGGGCCAGTTCCGCGCGTACTTCCGGCGGCGCGGTCGGGTCCTGGCTCATGTGCTTGAGCGCGACCAGGCCGTCGCCGGTGCGGCCTTCCTTGAAGGCGATGCCGGCGCGCGGCAGGTCGCTCATCCACGGCTGCCTGAGCAATTGCGCGAGCGCGTCGATATGCAGTTGCGCGCGGTCCCAGCGTTGTTCGCTGACCGCCAGATAGGCCAGGGTGACGTGCAGGATCATCACCTGTTCGGCCGGCGCCTTGTCCTGGCCGGCTTGCTTGGGCGCGGCCCAGGCTTTGTCGCTTTCGGCCTGCGCCAGTTGCGGCCACTGCTGGCGACGGAAGACGACCGAACGCAGTGAGTTGGCGGCGACGCGGTCGAACGGCGCGCAATCGCCGGCCTCGACGATGTCGCTTTCGGCCAGGGCGATGGTGCCCTTGTCGGCGATCAGGGCGCCGTAGGCCAGCAGCACGTGCATGGCGCAAATGTCGGCCTCGCTGAACTCCACCGGCGGCGTCTGGCCGCTCCACTGCGCGCCCTTGCGATACGCGGCGATGGCGGCGGGCATGCCGTTCTCCGACACGCGCCGGTAGTTCGTGTAGGCCAGGCCGTCGCGCAAGTCGGCCAGTTGCTCGGTTTCGCTCTTGTCGCCGCAGCCGGCGAGCGCGGCGGCCAGCACGGCCAGCGGCAGCGCCCGGCGCAGCGCCGGGCGTAACAGAATTCGCATGATTCCCCTCCGTGGGTGATGAGGCGCGGTCAGACGCCGCGCCGTGCCAGTGCCTGTCCCAGCCGCACCGCGGTCTCGGCGCTCAAGCCCGCGTCCAGTGCCGCCACGCCCGGCGGCAGCAGCACGATCACGGTCGAGCCGTAGTTGAAGCGCGCCATCTCGGCGAAGCGGTCGAGCTTGATGCCCTTGCCGCGATAGTCCTTGGTGGTGACCGCGTCGGCGTAGCGCGGAATCTCCACGCCGCTCCAGACCGTTTCCACGCCCGACACCAGCAGCGCGCCGACCATCACCATCGCCATCGGCCCGAATTCGGTATCGAAGTGGCAGACCAGGCGTTCGTTGCGCGCGAACAAACGCGGTACGTTGCGCACCGCGTCGGGGCCGACGCTGAAGAGGCGGCCCGGCACGTGCACGGTTTCGCGCAGCGTTCCGGCCCAGGGCATGTGCACGCGGTGATAGTCCTTCGGCGACAGGTACACGGTGGCGAACACGCCGTCGTTGAACGGTGCGGCCGCGGCGGCGTCGCCGCCGAGCAGTTCGGTCGCGGTGAACGATTGGCCCTTGGCCTGGAAGATGTCGCCGGCGCGGATCGGCCCGCATTGGCTGATGCGACCGTCGGCCGGCATCAGCAGCGTGCGCGGGTCCGGATCGGCCACGCGCGCGCCGGGCTTGAGCGCGCGGGTGAAGAAGGCGTTGAAGGTGGCGTAGGAACGCGGATCGGGATTGGCCGCTTCGGCCAGGTTCACGCCGAACTTTTCCGTGACCGTGTCGATCAGCCAGCGGCTGACGCGCGGATCGTCCGAGTACGCCAGCGCGCGCGCCAGCGACGACATGAAGCGGTGCGGCAGGGCGTAGGTCAGGGTGGTGACGAGGCTCACGGGGCGGCCTCCGTCAGCGCCTTCATGTCCTTGGCGATCACGTTCGGATCGAACGGCGGACGCAGCAGGCCGGCCATGCGGCCCTGCGGATCGAGCACGGCCATGCTGGCGCTGTGGTCCATCGTGTATTGGTCGGCCGGCGCGCCGTCGGGCGCGGGCACCTTGGCGAAGACCATGCTCAGCGACTTGGCGAAGGCTTCCAGCGCCGGCACGTCGGCGGTGGCGGCCAGGGTGTCCTTGTGGAAGCCGTGCGCGTACTCGCCGATCTTGTCCGGCGTATCGCGCTCGGGATCGACCGACACGAACAGCACGCGCGGGCGGCTGGCTTCGGCGATCGACTCCCAGGACTTCTGCGCCACCGACATCTGCGCCAGCGTGGTCGGGCACACGTCGGGGCAGTGGGTGAAGCCGAGGAAGACCAAGGTCCAGTGGCCCTTGAGTTCGCCGGGAATCAGCTGGGTGCCGTCGGACTGGCGCAGCGAGTAGGCGGGCAGAGTGCGCGGCGGGTCGAACAAGCGCACCGCCTCGGTCTGCGGCAGATTCGAGCGGCGGGCCTGGCCGAAGTATTTCTGCGAGGCCCACAGGCCGAGCGCGGCGGCGAGCGCGGCGATGAGGACGATGGCGGTGGTGCGATTGAACATGTCGGTTCCGGTTGTTGCGCCGGGGCATGATACCGGGCGCGGCGGGTGGTGCTGGGCTTAAGGCAAAAGGCAAAAGCGAATCCCCCCGGCCCCCTTTTTCAAAAGGGGGAGTCATCCTTGGGGATGCGTGGCGGCCGCAGCCGCGCCCCACCCGAACTCACGCCCCCCCCACCCGAAGGATTCCCCCCCTTTGAAAAAGGGGGCAGGGGGGATTTGCTCTTGCCCTGAACCCCCAATTCACCTCTCCGGCTATACTGCGCCTCTTGTTTCGCCCTGGACCCGCCGTGCCCGCTCCCGTTTTCTTCGAACCGCTGACCCTCGTCGACCTGATCCGTTACGGCGCCAGCCGCTTCAACGCGGCCGGGCTGACCTTCGGCCACAGTTACGACAACGCGCTGGACGAGGCGACTCAGTTGGTCCTGCACGCGCTGCATCTGCCGCACGACCTCAGCCCGGTCTACGGCCAGGGCAAGGTCACCAGCGAGGAAAAGGACGCGATCCTGGCGCTGTTCGAACGCCGCGTCGCCGAGCGCATTCCGGCCGCCTACCTGACCGGCGAAGCCTGGTTCGCCGGCCTGAGCTTCAAGAGCGACCGCCGCGCCCTGGTGCCGCGTTCGCCGATCGCGGAACTGATCGAATCGGGCTTCGAGCCCTGGCTCGGCGGCCGCGAAGTCGGGCGCGCGCTGGACCTGTGCACCGGTTCAGGCTGCATCGCCATCGCCACCGCGCATTACCACCCGGATTGGGAAGTGATCGGCGCGGACATCAACGACGACGCCCTGTCGCTGGCGGCCGAGAACAAGGCGCGCCTGCACGCGGACAACGTCGAACTGCGCAAGTCCGACCTGTTCCAGGGCCTGCAGGGCGAGGTTTTCGACCTGATCGTGACCAATCCGCCTTACGTCACCAACGAGGAAACCGACGCGCTGCCGAAGGAATATTCCTTCGAGCCCGAACTGGGCCTGCGCGCCGGCGACGACGGCCTGGACCTGGCGCTGAAGATCCTGCGCGACGCGCCGGAGCATCTGAGCGAGGACGGTGTGCTGATCTGCGAAGTCGGTGAAGCCGAGCGCGCGCTGGTCGAACTGCTGCCGCAGCTGCCGCTGGCCTGGGTCGAGTTCAAGGTCGGCCAGATGGGCATCTTCGTGGTCGAGCGCCACGATCTGGTCGAACACCACGACGAAATCAAACGGCTCGCCGACGCGCGAGCCTGAGTCACGCGCGTCGGCGGCCGGTAGCGAAGGCGGGATCCCGTCCTTCGCAGTGCCGCGCGCTGCGCCGATCTCCCGGCGCCGCGTACACGGCGCCAAGCCAGCCGGAACTTACCCGCAGCAAGTGGTAAGCGCGGCGCGGCATCCTGCACTCCATCGGAAGCCGCGGATCGTCCGGATCCGTCGCGGCTGCGTGTGCGCCTTCGTTACAGCGGAAACCGGCCGGGTCGGCTATCGTGGACCGGATCGGTGTTTTGCCTGCGCGCCGCCGCCAACCGCCCGCACCGGCAAAGGTTCTGAGCCCGCGCCAAAGGCTCATTTCCGCCCGCGAACGCCGCGTCATACCATCGAAGCGGCACGCGCGGTTCAGGCCGCCGCGCACTTCATCGCCAGCACACCGGCAACACCGATCATCGCCTTCGCCCCACACGCCGGAACGCCGGCACGCACCAGGAACCCCGCAGTGGCCAGCAACAGCTTCGGAACCCTCTTCACCGTGACCACCTTCGGCGAAAGCCACGGCCCGGCGATCGGCTGCGTGGTCGATGGCTGCCCGCCCGGATTGGCGATCGCGCCGGAAGACTTCCGCCACGATCTCGACCGCCGCGCCACCGGCAAGACCCGCCACACCTCGGCGCGGCGCGAGGCCGACGACATCGAAATCCTCAGCGGCGTCTATCAGGGCCTGACCACCGGCACCCCGATCGCGCTGCTGATCCGCAACACCGACGCGCGCAGCAAGGACTACGGCGCCATCGCCGAGCAGTTCCGTCCCGGCCACGCCGATTACAGCTACTGGCAGAAGTACGGCCTGCGCGATCCGCGCGGCGGCGGGCGTTCGTCCGCGCGCGAGACCACGATGCGCGTGGCGGCCGGGGTGATCGCCAAGAAGTGGCTGGCCGAACGCTATGGCGTGACGGTGCGCGGCTTCATGTCGCAGATCGGCGAGGTCGTGCCGAACGGCTACGACTTGTCGGTGGTGGAGGGCAACCCCTTCTTCTGGCCCGACGCCGCCCAGGTGAGCGAGCTGGAAACCTATATGGACGCGCTGCGCAAGTCCGGCGATTCGGTCGGCGCGCGCGTGGACGTGGTCGCCGACAACGTGCCGCCGGGCTGGGGCGAGCCGATCTACGGCAAGCTCGACGGCGAACTCGCCGCCGCGCTGATGAGCATCAACGCGGTCAAAGGCGTGGAAATCGGCGACGGTTTCGCCGCGGTCGCGCAAAAGGGCAGCGAGCATCGCGACGAACTGTCGCGCGCCGGCTTCGCCAGCAATCACGCCGGCGGCATCCTCGGCGGCATCAGCACCGGCCAGCAGCTGCGTTGCTCGACCGCGTTCAAGCCGACCTCCAGCCTGCGCCTGCCGGGCCGCAGCGTGGATATCCACGGCAACGAAGTCGACGTGGTCACCACCGGCCGCCACGATCCCTGCGTCGGCATCCGCGCCACGCCGATCTGCGAGGCCATGGTCGCGCTGGTGCTGATCGATCAGGCGCTGCGCCATCGCGCCCAGTGCGGCGATGTCGGCACGGTGACCCCGCGCATTCCCGCCGCGCCGGAATTCGACGGCGATGTCTGAGCGGCCGCGCGTATGGGTGTCGCAGCCGTTGTTCGACGACATCGTCGGGCGCTTGGCGGAGTATTTCGAGGTCAACGCTACCGCGGCGGTGACCCAGCATTCGCCCGAGGCGGCGAACGCCGCCTTGCGCGAGGCCGACGGCGCCCTGGTCACACTCAACGATCCGATCGGCGCGGCGCAGATCGCCGGCGCCGCCAAATTGCGCGCGATCGCCAACGTCGGCGTGGGCTACAACAATCTCGATCTGCCGGTGCTGAGCGCGGCCGGCATCCTCGCCAGCAACACGCCCGATGTGCTGACCGAAACCACCGCCGACTTCGGCTGGGCGCTGATGATGGCGGCCGCGCGCCGGATCGGCGAGGCCGAGCGCTGGTTGCGCGAAGGCCACTGGCAGCGCTGGAGTTTCGATTCGCTGCTCGGCGGCGACGTGCACGGCGCCACACTCGGCATTCTCGGCATGGGCCGGATCGGCCAGGCCATCGCGCGGCGCGCGAACGGGTTCGGCATGCGCACGCTGTATCACAACCGCAGCCGCCTGCCCGAGACGGTGGAGCGCGAATGCGCGGCGAGCTATGTCGGTTTCGACGACCTGCTGGGTCGCGCCGATCATCTGATCCTGGTGCTGCCGTATTCGCCGCAATCGCATCACCTCATCGACGCGGCGGCGCTGGCCAGGATGCAACCGCATGCCACGCTCACCAATATCGCGCGCGGCGGCATCATCGACGAAGACGCGCTGTGCGACGCCCTGGAGCAGGGGCGGTTGGCGGCGGCCGGCCTGGATGTCTATGAGGGCGAGCCCAGGCTCAATCCACGCCTGCTGCAACAGCGCCGGGTGGTGCTGACCCCGCATATCGCCAGCGGCAGCCTGGCCACGCGCCGGGCGATGGTGTCGCTGGCGGTGGACAATCTGATCGCGGCCCTGGGTTATGGGCCCGATGCGGGGCGTCCGCCATCGCCGTTGAATGCCGGAATTCGAGATTAGGGGTTCGAGACTGGAAAACGGAATACCTGGAAAGCGCACACGCTTTGCGAATCCCGAATCCCCGATCCCGAATCCCCGCTCCAAAGCAACACCCGCCGGAAATGGGTCCGGCGGTCCCCACAAGTCAGGTAACTGAGAACAGATGAACGCCAAGACGTCCTGCAATGTCGCCGTGGTCGGTGCTACCGGCGCGGTCGGTGAAACCATGCTGAAGGTGCTGGCCGAGCGCAAATTTCCGATCGGCCGGCTGCATGTGTTGGCGAGCGAACGCTCGGCGGGAGAGAAACTCGAGTTCGGCGGCAAAACCATCGTGGTCGAGGATCTGGCGAAATTCGATCCCAGCGGCGTGGACATCGCGCTGTTCTCGGCCGGCGGCTCGGTGTCGAAGGAATACGCGCCCAAGTTCGCCGCCGCCGGCGTGGTGGTGATCGACAACTCCTCGGCCTTCCGCTACGACGACGACGTGCCGCTGGTGGTCAGCGAGGTCAATCCGGAAGCGGCCAGGAACCGCCCGCGCGGCATCATCGCCAATCCGAACTGCTCGACCATGCAGATGCTGGTCGCGCTGGCGCCGATCCATCGCAAGGCCAAGATCGAGCGCATCAACGTGGCGACCTACCAGTCGGTGTCCGGCACCGGCCGCCGCGCGCTGGAGGAACTGGGCAAGCAGACCGCGGCGCTGCTGAACTTCCAGCAGGCCAAGGCCGAGGTCTATCCGGTGCAGATCGCCTTCAACGTGATCCCGCACGGCGGCGACTTCACCGACAACGGCTACACCACCGAAGAGATGAAGCTGGTCTGGGAGACGCGCAAGATTCTCGGCGACGACAGCATCGGCGTGAACGCGACGGTGGTGCGGGTGCCGGTGTTCTACGGCCACTCCGAGGCGGTGCACATCGAAACCCGCGACAAGCTGTCCGCGGCCGACGCGCGCGCGCTGCTGGAAACCGCGCCGGGCGTGGAAGTGGTGGACGAGCCGGTCAACGGCGGATATCCGACGCCGGTCACGCACGCTTCGGGACAAGATCCCGTTTTCGTCGGCCGCATCCGCGAGGACATCTCGCATCCGCGCGGCCTGTCGTTGTGGGTGGTGTCGGACAACATCCGCAAGGGCGCGGCGACCAATGCCGTGCAACTGGCGGAGCTGGTCTGGAACGAGCGCTGATCGCGCGGCGCTTGCAGGCTATATAGAGGTATCGATCGGGCCCCGCGGGGCCCGATCTTCTTTGCGCGGCCGGGGCAGGCGGGCAGGGCGGATCGGCGTCCTTGAGGTCTTTTGTAGGAGGGGCTTCAGCCCCGATGCTCTTGTCACAGATCGCCGCGGCTTGATCGAAAAGCATCAGGCCTGAAGGCCCTCCCACAAAAGCAGCTCCTCCCACAAAAGACCTCCAGGCCGGCGAGCCAACCCGCAGCCCAGCCCCCAAACCGCATCGATTCCGTCATCCATACCCGATGACACCCATCCGACCGCAACGAAAACTTCACTTCGCGTTGCGCATAACTACTCCCGACCGCTAGAGTCGCCGCCTGACGTTGGCAATGGGATCGTCCGTGAGATCAGGTTTCGCACGCACCGCCTTGGCTTTGGCGCTGGCTTTGGCCAGCGGAGCTGCCTGTGCGCTGGGTCTGGGACAGATCGAGGTCAAATCGCGCTCCGGCCAGCCGCTGCTGGCCGAGATCCCGGTGATCTCCAGCGGCCCGGACGAACTGGCGCAGTTGCGCGCGGGCCTGGCCTCGCCGGAAACCTTCCAGCGCATCGGCCTGGAAGCGCCGCAGGGCATCGTCACCGACCTGCGCTTCACCCTCGCGCTGGACAGCGCCGGCAAGCCGGTGATCCGCGTGACCAGCTCGCTGCCGGTCAACCAGCCGCTGCTGACCTTCCTGATCGAAGTCGATTGGGGGCAGGGCCGCCTGACCCGCGAATACTCGGCCCTGCTCGACGCGCCGCGCACGGTGTCGGCGCCGATGCAGCCGCCGATCCAGGCGCCCAAGGGCGCCGCGCCGAACACCATCGAACGTCCGCTGGAGGCGCCGCTGCCGTTCGGCGCGCAGCCGCAGGCGACCGATCCGCTGTCGGTGGACAACGAACTCGATCGCTACGATCCGGGCAGCGCGGTGCCGGCGCCGTCGGCGTATCCGCCCGATGCGATCGCGGTCCAGCCCGAGCCGGCGCCCGAGCCCGACGTGCTCACCGCCGAGCCCGCGCCGCGTCCGCTTGCGCCGTCCAACACCGGCAGCATCCCGCGCGCGCCGCGCCAGCCGCGTGCGCAGGCCGCCGCGCCGGTCGTTGCCGCCGAGGGCGACATCACTGTCGAACGCGGCCAGACCCTGTCCGGCATCGCCGCGGGCATGGCCGGCGAGCACACGCTCAATCAGACGATGATCGCGCTGCTGCGGGCCAATCCGGAGGCCTTCATCGGCGGCAACATCAACCGCCTGCGGGCCGGCGCGGTGCTGCGCCAGCCGCCGGGCAATCAATTGACCGCGATCGACGCGCGCGAAGCCAGCGAGCTGGTGCGCGTGCAGATCCAGCAGTGGCGCCAGGGCGTGGCCAGTCCGGCGGTGCCGCAGCCGATCGCGCTGGAGGCCGACCGCGTCGCCAAGGCGCCGGTGGCTCCGGCGCTGCGCGACGGCTCGGGCCGCAGCAGCGACGCGCGTTTGGAAATCGTTCCGCCGGGCGCCAGTCGCGCGACCCAGGCCGGGGCTCAATCCGGCATCAGTGCCGGAGGCGAGGGCGAGATGGTGCGACAAGAGATGCAGCAGGCCAACGAGACCATCGCCGCGCGCGATCAAGAGCTCAGCGAGCTCAAGAGCAAGGTCGCCGAGCTGGAGAAGTTGCAGAAGGACCAGCAGAAGCTGATCGCGCTCAAGGACAGCGAGCTGGCGGCGACGCAGCAGCATCTGTCCGAACAGCAGGCGCGCGCCGACGGTGGTTCGCCGATGCCGTGGATCTTCGGCGGGCTGGGCGTGCTGGCGCTGTTGATCGGCGGCTGGGTGCTGAGCCGGCGCGAGCCCAAGCGGCCGGCATTCCGCGCGCCGGGCCCGGACAGCGCGGCGCCCTATGGCGACCGCGACCCGGTCCAGGACCCGGTCGAATCGCTGCGCCGCCGGCCCGAGGTCGCGCCGGCGTTGATCGATCCGGTCGCGCAGTTGCTCGCGCAGCCCGAATCCAAGCCCGCGCCCGACGCGCAGGACGAACCGCTGGCGGCGCCGTTCTGGACCGCGTCGGCGGCCGAACAGAAGCCGCGCACGAACGCGCCGACCTGGCATTCGGCCGAGGTCGGCAGCGCGCCGACGCGCCGTGCCGCGCCGGCCGCTTCCACGGTCGCGGCGCCGGTTCCGGCTCCCAGCCCGGCTGCGGCCGCGATCCCGGTTCCGGTGCAGGCCGTCGCGGTCGAACCGGCCGCCGTGGCCGAGCCGGCCGTGGCCGACGCGCGCGCGGCGGTAACCGCCCAGGCAAGTTCGGCCCCGGGCCAGGAGCGCATCGAACTGGCCCGCGCCTACCTGGACCTGGGCGATGAAAGCAGCGCGCGCCAGTTGCTCGGCGAGGTGCTGATCAACGGCGACCACGCCGCGCGCCAGCAGGCCGCGCGTCTGCTGCGCGAGCTGGAAGCCTCCAGCTAAAGCGCAACGGTGCGGCGAACGGGCAGGACGGCTGACTCATGGCGGTAGAGCAACGCGATCCCATCGCGAACGACGGCGTCGTGCCGCTGCGTCGCTTCGCGCTGGGCGTGGAATACGACGGCGGCGAATACTCCGGCTGGCAGCGCCTGGTGCGTCCGGGCGAGCCGGACCTGCGCGGCGAATCGACCGTGCAGACCACCTTGGAAGACGCGCTGAGCTTCGTCGCCGGCAGCCGGGTCGAAGTGACCTGCGCCGGCCGCACCGATGCCGGCGTCCACGCTTCGTGCCAGGTCGTGCATTTCGACACCCACGTCGAGCGCGAACCGCGCGGCTGGGTGCTGGGCACCACCTCGCGCTTGCCGGCGTCGGTGTGCGTGCGCTGGTGCGTGCCGGTCGCGGCCGATTTCCACGCCCGCTTCTCGGCGCGGGCGCGGCGCTACCGTTACCGCATCCTCAACCGCTCGGTGCGTCCGGCCCTGCAGCGGCAATACCTGAGCTGGGAGAGGCGCCCGCTCGACGCCGACGCCATGCACCGCGCCGCGCAGGCGCTGCTCGGCGAACACGACTTCTCCGCGTTCCGCACCGTCCACTGCCAGGCGCCGCACGCGCGCCGCGATCTGCAGCACATCAGCTTGCGCCGGGACGGAGATATCGTGGAAATGGAGGTCCAGGCGAATGCCTTTCTTCACCACATGGTGCGCAATATTGTCGGAAGCTTGCTGCTGGTCGGCCGAGGCGATCAGCCCGAGGGGTGGATCGCCGAGTTGCTGGCCGGGCGCGACCGTACCGTCGCCGGTCCCACCGCACCGTCGGCGGGTCTGGTGTTCGTGGGGCCGCGTTATCCCGTCGAGTGTCAGTTGCCTGTCGAGGTCAGCCTTTGAATCCGCCCCGCACTTTGTTCCGCACCCGCATCAAATTCTGCGGTTTCACCCGTCCCGGCGATGTGCGCCTGGCTTGCGAGCTGGGCGCGGACGCGATCGGCTTCGTGTTCGCCTCGGGCAGTTCGCGCCGGGTCGCGGCCGAGGAAGCCCGGGCGATGCGCCAGGCCTTGGCGCCGCTGGTCGATGCGGTGGCCTTGTTCAGCGACAACCCGGTCGATGAGGTGCGCGAAGTCGTGCGCCAGGTCCGGCCCAGCCTGCTGCAGTTCCACGGCAACGAGGACGACGCGTTCTGTCGCGGTTTCGGCGTGCCTTATCTGAAAGCGATCCCGATGGGCGGCGAGTTGGCCGACCAGCATCCCTCGGCGCTGCACATGCGCTATCCCGGCGCGGCCGGTTTCCTGTTCGACAGCCATGCCCGCGGCGGCAGCGGCGGCAGCGGCAAGACCTTCGACTGGAAGCGCATTCCGGTGGGGGTGCAGAAGCCGTTCGTGCTGGCCGGCGGCATCACCCCGGACAACGTGTTCGAGGCGATCCAGGCGACCTTGCCCTGGGGCGTGGACGTGTCCAGCGGCATCGAGAGCGCGCCGGGGCTGAAGGACGGCGACAAGATGCGGCATTTCGTCGAGGAAGTGCGGCGGGCGGATTGTCACGTCGATTGAGGGCGTTTGCCGGTAAAAGCAAATCCCCCCTGGCCCCCCTTTTTCAAAGGGGGGAATTCTTCGGGTGAGGGCGGTAGTGCGTGTGCAGGCTCGCTTCGGTGCGATACCCCACGATCGCCGCGCAGCAGTTCCCCCCTTTGAAAAAGGGGGGCAGGGGGGATTTGCTTTTACCCACCCGATCACAACAAAACCGCGCACCCCATTCCGCCATACCCCGATGCGTACGGTCGTCGCCGTGATGCCCTAAACTCTGCGTTCCGCCGCGCAGCGCGCGACGCCCCTCGCTACGACGCCCAGCCGATGTCCGCCGAACCGATCGCCCAACCCGCCGTCGTCCCGCCAATCGATTTCCACGCCTACCCGGACGCCTCCGGCCATTTCGGCCGCTACGGCGGACGCTTCGTCGCCGAGACCCTGATCGCGCCGATCGAGGAACTGGCCCGCGCCTACGACGCCGCCCGCGTGGATCCGGCCTTCATCGCCGAATTCGAACGCGACCTGGCCCATTACGTCGGCCGCCCCAGCCCGATCTATCACGCCCAGCGCCTGAGCGACGAAGTCGGCGGCGCGCAGATCCTGCTCAAGCGCGAAGACCTGAACCACACCGGCGCGCACAAGATCAACAACACCATCGGCCAGGCCCTGCTGGCCAGCCGCATGGGCAAGACCCGCATCATCGCCGAGACCGGCGCCGGCCAGCACGGCGTCGCCAGCGCCACCGTGGCCGCGCGCCTGGGCCTGGAATGTGTGGTCTACATGGGCGCGACCGATATCGAGCGGCAGAAGATCAACGTCTATCGCATGAAGCTGCTCGGCGCGACCGTGGTGCCGGTCACCAGCGGTTCGCAGACGCTCAAGGACGCGCTCAACGAGGCGATGCGCGACTGGGTCACCAACGTGCGCGACACCTTCTACATCATCGGCACCGTCGCCGGTCCCGATCCGTATCCGCGCATGGTCCGCGACTTCAACGCCGTGGTCGGCCGCGAGGCGAGGGCGCAGATGCTGGCCGAGTACGGCCGCCTGCCCGATGCGATCACCGCCTGCGTCGGCGGCGGCAGCAACGCCATCGGCCTGTTCCATGCGTTCTTGAACGATCCCTCGGTGCGCATCGTCGGCGCCGAGGCGGCAGGCGACGGCATCGAAACCGGCCGCCACGCCGCCTCGCTCGCCGCCGGACGCCCCGGCGTGCTGCACGGCAACCGCACCTACGTGCTGTGCGACGACGACGGCCAGATCATCGAAACCCATTCGGTCTCCGCCGGCTTGGACTATCCCGGCGTCGGCCCCGAGCACGCGTTCCTGAAAGACACCGGCCGCGCCGAATACGTCGGCGTCACCGACGAAGAAGCGCTGGAAGCCTTCCGCACCCTGGCGCGCACCGAAGGCATCCTGGCCGCGCTCGAGTCCAGCCACGCCATCGCCCAGGCGGTCAAGCTGGCGCGGACGATGCCGAAGGACCAGGTGGTGTTGTGCAACCTGTCCGGTCGCGGCGACAAGGACGTGCATACCATCGCTGGTCGCGAAGGTCTGCACTTCTGATCAAACGCTCGCGCGCGCCTTCCCTTCTCCCGCCTGCGGGAGAAGGTGCCCGGAGAGCCTGCCCCCGCGAAGGCAGGGGGCGGATGAGGGACGCAACGAAGCTGCGATATGCGCATGAGATCGTTGCACCCACGTTCGCGTCTTGAACTTCAATCGCTCCGCCGGCCCCTCACCCCAACCCCTCTCCCGCACGCGGGAGAGGGGCTAACAGCAGAAGCTGCATTCGACGCATGAACCGAATCGACGCCAAGTTCCAATCGCTGCAATCGGCCGGCCGCAAGGCGCTGATTCCGTTTCTCACCGCCGGCGATCCCTCGCTGGAGGCGACCGTGCCGGTCATGCACGCGCTGGTCGAAGCCGGCGCCGACGTGATCGAACTCGGGGTGCCGTTCTCCGATCCGATGGCCGACGGCCCGACCATCCAGCGCAGCTCCGAACGCGCGATCGCGCGCGGCGCCGGGCTGGGCTGGGTGCTCGATGCGGTGCGCGAATTCCGCGGCCGCGACGCGCAGACGCCGGTGGTGTTGATGGGGTACCTCAATCCCATCGAAATCCGCGGCGCCACGCGCTTCGCCGGCGACGCCGTCGCCGCCGGCGTGGACGGCGTGCTGCTGGTCGATCTGCCGCCGGAAGAAGCCGCCGAACTGCGCGCGGCCTTCGTCGCTGCCGGACTGGCGCTGATCCTGCTGGCCTCGCCGACCACCACCGAAGAACGCATCGCGCTGCTGTGCGACGACGCCCAGGGCTATCTGTACTACGTCAGCTTCGCCGGCGTGACCGGCGCCGACCGGCTCGACACCGGCGCCGCCAACGACCGCCTGCACCGCATCCGTCAGCGCGCCAAGGTGCCGGTGGTGGCCGGTTTCGGCATCAAGGACGCCGCCAGCGCGGCGACCATGGCGCGCGAGGCCGAAGGCGTCGTGGTCGGCAGCGCGCTGGTCGAAGTGCTGGCGCAGGCCGGCACGGCGGACGCCGCCGCGCAGGCCGCGCGCGGCTTCCTGGCGCCGTTGCGCCAGGCGCTGGACGCCGCGGGCTGAACCGCCGCAGCCCCGCCTCCCGGCGGGCAAGCCTGAACAGCCGGCCGCAGAGCGCCCGGGCCGCTGCGCTAGACTTCTGAAGTCAGGCCGGTGCCGGCGATGCGCAGCCGCTCCATGACCGATCCACCCTCAGCCAGCCAGAACAGGAAGATTTCAACGCATGTCGTGGCTTAAGAAACTCATGCCGTCGGGCATCCGCACCGAGACGGTCGCGGCCAAGCGGCGCAGCGTCCCCGAAGGCCTGTGGGAGAAGTGCGACCGCTGCGGCGCCGTGCTCTACCGTCCCGAGCTCGAGGAAAACCTCGAGGTCTGCCCGAAGTGCAGCTACCACATGGCGATCCGCGGCCGGGTGCGCCTGAACGCGTTGTTCGACCCGGGCAGCACGGTCGAGATCGGCGCCGAACTGGGTCCGGTCGACGTGCTCAAGTTCAAGGATCAGAAGAAGTACTCCGAGCGCATCAAGGCCGCGCAGAAAGCCACCGGCGAGCGCGACGCGCTGATCGCCATGCGCGGCACCATGAAGCAGCGACCGCTGGTCGCGGCCTCGTTCGACTTCGCCTTCATGGGCGGCTCGATGGGCTCGGTGGTCGGCGAGCGCTTCGCCCTGGGCGCGGAAACCGCGCTGCAGATCGGCAGCCCGTTCGTGTGCTTCTCCGCCAGCGGCGGCGCGCGCATGCAGGAAAGCCTGTTCTCGCTGATGCAGATGGCCAAGACCTCGGCCGCGCTCGGCCGCCTGCGCGCGGCGGGGCTGCCGTACATCTCGGTGATGACCCATCCGACCACCGGCGGCGTGTCGGCGTCGTTCGCGATGCTGGGCGACATCAACATGGCCGAGCCCGAAGCCTTGATCGGCTTCGCCGGCCCGCGCGTGATCGAGCAGACCGTGCGCGAGAAGCTGCCGGAAGGTTTCCAGCGCAGCGAATTCCTGGTCGAGCACGGCGCGGTCGATCAGATCTGCGATCGTCGCGAAATGCGCGACCGCCTCTCCCATCTGCTGGCGATGATGATGAAACAGCCGCAGCCGGAGGACGACGTCGAAGCGGCCTGAGTTGCTGCTTCGATGGGGAACGGGAATCGGGAATGGGGAGTCGGGAATCGGAAAAGCCAAAGCATGCGCGATGCGGCTTTTTGCTTTTCCGATTCCCGACTCCCCATTCCCGATTCCCGATTCCCGATTCCCGATTCCCGCAGGGAACTGTGAACTCGGAAGCGCTATGCCGTCTCGTTCAGCCGCGCGGCGGTGTAGCACCGATGGCTTGCGGCAAACTCCTGCTGCGGCGATCCCCCGGCGGCAGTGATGCCGCACCACGCCGCACGGCTTCGATTCCCCATTCCCTATTCCCGAACCAAACACATGACTCGTAAATATTTCGGTACCGACGGCATCCGCGGACGCGTAGGCGAAGGCGCGATTTCCGCCGATTTCGTCCTGCGCCTGGGCAACGCCTACGGCCATGCGCTGACCCGCCGCGGCTGGCGCAACCCGATGGTGATCATCGGCAAGGACACGCGCATCTCGAACTACATGTTCGAAGCCGCGCTGGAAGCCGGCCTGGTCGCCGCCGGCGTGGACGTGCAACTGATGGGGCCGATGCCGACCCCGGCCGTCGCCCACCTCACCCGTTCGCTGCGCGCCGACGGCGGCATCGTGATCTCGGCCTCGCACAACCCGCACTACGACAACGGCATCAAGTTCTTCTCGGCCGAGGGCGAAAAGCTCGACGACGAGACCGAGCTGGCGATCGAGGCGGCGCTGGAAGAACCGTTCCGCACCGTCGAATCCGAGCGTCTGGGCCGTGCGATCCGCACCCGCGACGCCATCGGCCGTTACCTGGAAGCGTGCAAGGGCTCGGTGTCGCGCGGCTTCGATCTCAGCGGCATGCGCATCGCCATGGATTGCGCCAACGGCGCGACCTATCAGGTCGGCCCGCTGGTGCTGCGCGAACTGGGCGCGCGCGTCGACGCGATCGGCGTGGACCCCAGCGGCCTCAACATCAACGACGGGGTCGGTTCGACCCATCCGCAGACTTTGGTCGAGCGCGTCCTCACCACCGGCGCCGATGTCGGCATCGCCTTCGACGGCGACGGCGACCGCGTGTTGTTCGTCGATAACGAAGGCGCGATCTGCGACGGCGACGATCTGCTCTACATCCTGGCCAACGACTGGCAGCAAAGCGGCCGCCTGCAGGGCCCGGTGGTCGGCACGCTGATGACCAACTACGGTCTGGAGCGCGCCTTGGAACAGCGCGGCATCGGCTTCATCCGCGCCAAGGTCGGCGACCGCTACGTGCATCAGCAACTGATCGCGCACGGCGGCGTGCTCGGCGGCGAGGCCTCGGGCCATCTGCTGTGCCTGGACCGCACCAGCACCGGCGACGGCATCGTCAGCGCCTTGCAGGTGCTGGAAGTGCTGGGCCGCCGCGGTTTGTCGCTGCGTCAGGCGCTGGAGGGTTTGAACCGGGTGCCGCAGAAGACCGTCAACGTGCGGTTCGAGGGGCAGTCGAAGCCCACCGAAGCTGAGTCGGTCAAAGCCGCGCTGAAGCAGGCCGAAGCCGCGGTAGCCGGCCACGGCCGCGCCTTCCTGCGCCCCTCCGGCACCGAGCCCGTGGTGCGCGTGACCGTCGAAGCCGACGATGCGACCTTGATGCAGAACACCCTCGACGCCTTGTCCGCGGCGGTACGCGCGGCGGTGTGATCGCGGGGTTGTTTGCGCTGGATCAGACGAAGGCCGCGAAAGCGGCCTTCGTTGTTTCCCAGAGCCTCATTCGATCGCCATTCCTTCAAACCCATCGCATCAAAGTTCCCCCTTTGAAAAAGAGGGGCGGGGGGATTTGCTTTTACGCTCAGATCGCCGCACAGCAAAAGCAAATCCCCCGGCGCCTAAGCATCGGCAGGAAGCAAACATCCGCAAGCGCCAGCCCCTTTTGCAAAGGAGGCGAATTGACGTGCTCAAGCGCTCGGGCGACTCAACGCTGCTGAAACCGCGTCAACATTTCCCACGACTGACTCACCGCCGCCGGATCGACCTTGGCATCGGGCAGCGGTTGGTAATTGCGATCCACCACCGTCGCCGCGCCGTAGTTGTCGAACAGATAAATCCGGTCGCCCTGACGAATACCGCGCTGCGACCAACTCTCCACCAACAGCGGCCGATTCGCTTGCCCCGGCCCGAACAGATCGCGGCCGGTGCTGTAGTCGGCGGTGTCGTTGCGGCAGCCCAGGGCGTGCTTCATCACCGTCGGCACGAAGTCCTCGTGCGAGGTGGTGTTGGCGATCTTCTGCGCCGGCTTGCCCGGCCAATGCAGCACGAACGGCGTGTGCAATTGATAGTCGGAGAAATTGCCGTTGTGGCCCCAGTAGTTCTGCTTGAGGTCGTTGAACTCCTCGCCGTGATCGCCGGTGATCAGCACGACGGTGTTGTCGGCGAACGCGCTGGCCTGCAGCGCGGCCAGGAATTTGCCGATCAGCGAATCGGTGTAATGCGCCGAGGTGCGATAACGGTTGAAATCCGGCAACGGATCGTGGTCCTGGCTGAATTCCAGCGGGTTGATCGACTTCGCCATCGGCTGAAACAGCGGCGGATAGCCCTTGGGCATGTAGTAGGGCTGATGGGTCGAATCCATGAACACGAAGCCGAAGAAACGCTTGTCGGCCGGCGTGGCGGCGATGTCGCGCTGCAAGTCCTGCAAGATGGCCTGATCGCGCTCGGCGCTCTTGCGCTCGCGCGGGCCGTTGACCAGTCGCTCGCGCACCTCGGAAAACGCGGTGCGATCGAACTCGGGGTTGTACAACGGCGCGCTGCCATAGATGTGCATGGCATAGCCGTCTTTCTTCATCTGGCCGATCAGGGCCGAACCGCGCTGTTCGGCCAGCATCGGATGCCAGTAGCCGCCGGGCAGGCCGTACAGCAGCCCGAACACGCCGAAGCGGGTGGCGTTGCCGGAGCTGTAGTGATCTTCGAACACCTGCGACTGCTGGGCGTAACGCCAGGTGTTGGGCATGACCTGCTCGGTCATGACGTCGTGGCGCAGCGATTCGAGCAGGATCACCACCACGTTGAGCTTGGGCGCGGCTTCGCAGTCCAGCGCGCGGCGCGGATAATTCAGCAGGCCCTGGCCGACGCCGGGCAGGCTCGCGGAGGGATCGCTCTTGACCCCGAAGCGCTGCAGCGAATCCTTCAGCGTGATCGGCTGCGCCCACGGGATGTAGGGCAATTGCGACATGACCGCGCGATCGCCGCGGGCGTCGTAGTAGGCCACCATCGCCTGGCCGAACAGCATCACCGCCAGCGCGATCCACCAGGCCTTGAGGATCTTGACCAAGCCCGGGCGCCGGTCCAGCGCGCGCCACCACAGCCAGGCCAGGGCGATCTCCACCGCCAGCACACTGATCACCGCCAGCGCGATCAAGCCCCATACCGTCCCGGAGAACACCACCTGATCCTGCATGGCGCCGCCGAACACCATGTTGGCGACCATCGCATTGAGGTGGAAGCGGTACAGGGCGAACACCTTCGCGTCGGTAACCAGCAGACATAACCACGCCGCCTGCAAGACCACCGCCGACACCGTCATCCAGCTCAGCCGCCGGCCGATCCAGCCCAGCAGCAGCGGCAACACCCCGAGCAGAGCGCCGAAGAAGACGAAATGCCCCGGCAGCGCCAGGGTCAGGAAGAACGCCGCCTTCCAGTGTTCGGCCAGATGGGCGAAGGGAATGTTGAGCGAGGCGATGCCGATGGCGAGCGCGGCGTTGCTCAGGATGAAGCCGGTCAGCCAAGCCAGGGCACGGCGCGCCGGAAAGGCAGGGCGGGCGGCGAGGTCTTCCATGCGGATGGGGTCTCGGCAGCGGTGATGCGACCGGTGTGCGACACCGGAGTCGGGGGCGCGACTTTAGCCTGGAACAATGCCGCAAGACACCGCCGGAAGACGGGTTGGCCGATCGGGCATGCAGCCCGTGGGCCGGCCGTTCAGCCTTGGCTGCCCCGCCGGCACGAAACCGGAGCGACCGCGCCGCCATGTGCACAGTAGCGCGCGGCCGTCAGCTTTGAGCGAAGATAGCCGCCTACCCGGAAGAGACACCAACAGGATCCCAACGTGAGTCAGATTCCCACCCTGGACATCCGCCGCTTCGACACCGATCGCGCGGCCTTCGTCGCCGAGCTCGGCGCGGCCTACCGCGAATGGGGCTTCGCCGGCATCCGCGGCCACGGCATCCCGGCCGAGCAGATCGATCAGTCCTACGATCTGTTCAAGCGCTTCTTCGCCTTGCCCGACGAGGTCAAGCGCAAGTACCACGTCCCCGGCGGCGGCGGCGCGCGCGGCTACACCCCGTTCGGCGTGGAAACCGCCAAGGGCGCCAAGTATTTCGACCTGAAGGAGTTCTGGCACGTCGGCCGCGAGATTCCGCGCGACTCCAAATACGCCTCGGACATGCCGGCCAATCTGTGGCCGGAGGAAATCCCCGAGTTCCGCGAGCAGGCCTACGGCCTGTACACCGCGCTCGATAACCTGGGTTCGCGCGTGCTCAGCGCCCTGGCCCTGCATATCGGCCTGCCGGAGAACTACTTCGCGGACAAGACCGATTTCGGCAACTCGATCCTGCGCCCGATCCACTACCCGCCGATCACCGCCGACGACATCCCCAACGTTCGCGCCGGCGCGCACGAGGACATCAACCTGATCACCTTGCTGGTCGGCGCGAGTTCGGAAGGCCTGGAGGTGAAATCGCACCAGGGCGACTGGGTGCCGTTCACCGCCGACGCCGACACCATCGTGGTCAACATCGGCGACATGCTGCAGCGCCTGACCAATCACGTGTATCCCTCGACCACCCACCGCGTGGTCAATCCGCCGGGCGCGAAGGCGCGCCAGCCGCGTTATTCGACGCCGTTCTTCCTGCACCCGAATCCGGATTTCCTGATCGACGTGCTGGACTCGACGATCACCCCGGACAATCCCAGCCGCTACCCCGAGCCGATCACCGCGCAGGGCTATCTGGAAGAGCGTCTGCGCGAGATCAAGCTGAAGTAAGCCGCGCCGGGTCAGCCGTCGATGCAATCAACGAAGCCGGCCTCGCGCCGGCTTCGTTGCATTCTCCGCCGATGATCGCGGGCCGTTCACGGCGGGCGGGGCGGCCTACGCCATCCAGAAGAACACCGCCGCCATGCGCTTGGTCTCCAGCGTGCGGCCCCAATAGCCGCTGGCGCTGTGGATCAGGTTGGAGCGGTACAGCAACAGGCGGTTGTAGCGGTGAGGGACGACCACGTCCTCGGCGAAGGAATCCGGCGCGACGAAGCGGGTGCCCAGCGCCTGCACCAGATTGGCGTGCGGCGGCGACACGGTATTGCCGCCGCGCTGGCCGTTGCCCAGACGCTGGCGATAGAAGCCGGTGCCGCACTGCTCCGGCACCGCGGGATTGAGGTACAGCACCGCGGCGTAGCGGCACAGCAGGCGCGAGTCGGTGTGCGGGCGCGGCTCGCTTTCGTCGATGCCGACCACCTGCACGCAGTTGTGGTTCAAGTACTGGCCTTCGGGCGGCTCGACCACCCACAGCTTCTGCACGCCGGTGGCCTGGCGC
This sequence comes from Lysobacter gummosus, assembly GCF_001442805.1. Taxonomy (NCBI): domain Bacteria; kingdom Pseudomonadati; phylum Pseudomonadota; class Gammaproteobacteria; order Lysobacterales; family Lysobacteraceae; genus Lysobacter; species Lysobacter gummosus. Next base: position 2,394,865 of record NZ_CP011131.1, read on the forward strand.
ACGCGCGCCTCGACCAGGGCCAGTTCGTCATCCTGCAGGCCTGGCGTGGCGCGCAGGCCGGGCCAGGTCTCGGGTTTGTACGGATAGCCTTCGGCCCAGTCGGTCTTGGCCAGGCAGCGCGCACGCACGGCGTCGGGGTCGGGCAGGATGTCGTCCACGACCCAGTAGTCGCGCCCTTGCGTGGGCTTGCGATAGGGCAGGATCGGCAGGCGGGCGGGTTGGGCGATGCGGTTCATCCGCGCACTCTATATCGCGCGGCATGGGCGAAAACGAGTGCGGCGCGGACGAATCCGGGTGCGTTCGCCGTAGCGCGTCACCAAACCGGCACGTGATGCCAATCGGTACGGTGACTGAGGCCGGTCGCGAATACGACGAAGCCGGCCCGAAAGCCGGCTTCGCCTTGAACAAGCGGACGTCCCTGTCCCAGCCCGCGGCATCCTTGGCTGCTGGCCGCGCGGCAGGCCCGCCTCCAGGGCCCGTACTCGGTTCGATCAGGCCGCCGTTCCCTCGGCCGCCTTGCCGGCGCGCGTGCGTCCTGCGCGCGCCGGCGTTGGTTCGCGTCGCAACGCCGTCGATCGCTCATCGCCGCTTCGGCGAATCGGATCGTCGGCGCCGGCCGATCAGCAACCGATCGCCGTGCACAGCGCGACGATGTTGTCGTCGTTGAAGCGCGCGCCGACCCACGCGGTGCCGAAGGCGCCGATGTGCGGGCCGCTGACCACGCTGTTGACCTGATTGCCGGCGCTGGAATTGGGCGTGTAGTTGATCAGCCACGCACCGCCGCTGGCGCCGTAGGTCATGTCGCAACCCTGGACGACGACGTTGGTGCCTTCAGTCGGCGAATCGTAGGTCTGGCCGGCGCAGATGTTGGTGTACTGCGTGCTCAGGTTGCTGGCGTAGCCGTGCGAGTAGGTGTACAGCGAATACGGCTGATTCCAGGCGCGACCCAGCCAGCCCACGTAGTTGATCACCGGCAGACCGCTGGTCTGCTCACCGGTCAGCTTGATCACCGCCACGTCCCAGCGGCGGGTGCCGTAGGTGATCCAGTTGGTCGGCACGCGCGCGGTGCTCCAGCCGAACTTGCCGTACGGCGCTTCGCCGTAACGCTCGGCCGGCACGAACAGGAAGTTCGAGTTGAAGCCGGCGCCGAAGGTGTACACGCAATGCGCGGCGGTGGTCAGCACCGAATTGCCGCTGGAGACCTGCGCGGTGCAGTACGAACCGCTGCCGTCGGGCTTGGTGAAATACAGCTTGCCGATCTTGTTCCACGGCGCGGCCTTCCACTGGCTGGTGTAGTAGTTGCCGGGGAAGCGGCTGTAGGCGTAGTGGGCGCCGTCTTTCTCGCCGCCGAGCGCGGAGATCGGCGCGGCCGGCTGACGCGCGTCCAGCGCTTCGAGCTTGTCCCAGGTGGCGCGGAAGTGATTGCGCGCGAGGTAGTTGCCGAACGCCGGCGCGTTGCCGCCCGGTGCGCTGCCGGCGGTGCGGACCAGCGTGTCGGCCAGTTCGGCCTGGGCGGCCGGCGCGACCTTGGCGTCGCGATCGACCCACACCATCGGCTGCACCGCGGCGCGTTGGCGCGCGCTGGCGAAGGGATGCGCGGCGGCGGTCCTGGCGTTGAGCTGCTGCGACTTGGGGGCATCGATCGCGGCGATGTCGCCGTGGGGCGTGCGGATGACGGTTTCGCCGGCGACGGCCAGCGCGGCGGTGCACAACAGGGCCACGCCGCCGAGAACGGCGAGCTTGCGGGACAGACGGGTCGGGGGATTGCGATGCGACTTCATGTTGGAGCTCCTTGAGGTATCGCTTCCATGGGCGATGGGCGGATCGGCGTTGGGAAAACCGTCGCGCGCCTCGATCCTGGCGGCGCGGACGCTGTTTCGACCTTCCGACGACCTCGTTTCGCCTGGATGGGCAGGGCCTGCGCCTTGCGGGCAAGCGGCTGTCCATCCCGCGCCGCTGCAGGGCGGCGCAAGCGATCGTCTGGTTTTGGATGGACCTGTCGGGCGGTCAACCCCAGGAAACGGGGGTGCAGGCGGGCGCAGGACAGGGGTAGGGCGAAGAAAATTGCCGGGGAGGGGTGTCGCAAGCCGGCGCCGGGACCGTGTTTATCGGGCGCAAAGCCTGTGGTGGCAAGGGTTTCGGGCCGATGGCAGGCGCCGGGGCAGGGGCCGCGAATGTTTCAAGCGCGATACGCGATTCGGGGGCTGAAGCTCGGGTTCACACGGCCGGCATCTGTGGGAGGGGCTCCGGCTCCGATGCTTTTCTTTCAGGGCCCATGTAGCAGCGAGGTCGCTGACTGGAAAGTATCGGAGCTGAAGCCGTTCCCGCAAAAGCTCAACCCTCGCGCACCTTCACCCCAGCCTCGCGCAGCGCCTCGCGCCAGGCCGCCAGCTTGGCCTCCCCGCGCTGCGAGGCATTGGCCGGGCTGGTCGAGGGCAGCCGCAGCAGGCGCAAGTCCGGCCGCGCCAGCGGCTTGAGCACGAAGCGGCGGAAGCTGTTCTCTGCCTTGGCGCCGTTGAACAGCACGGTGCGCACCCGCAGATGGCGGGCCAGGAAGCCGGCGAAATCGTTCGCCACCGCGGTGTCGTCGCGGATCGCCGAATCCAGGCTGCCTTCGCGCTCGCATTGCGCCAGCACGTCCCACAGTGCGATTCCGGCCGCGCGCAAGGTATCGATACGGCGCTCGTAGTCCAACTGCGGCCCGGCGCCGATCAACTCGCCCATGATCGGCCAGAACCGGTTTTGCGGATGCGCGTAATAGCGCCCGGCGCTCAGCGAGGCCGCGCCGGGCATGCTGCCCAGGATCAGCACCCGCGCCCGCGGCGATTCGATCGGGGCGAAGCTGCGCAGCATGGCGGCGGACGGTCGGCTCATGCGGCTGTTATGGGGGGCAGGGGCGATGCAGGCAAGCAGCGGCGCGCGCTCGCCAATCCGCCGGCATCGCGCGCGCGCGCGAGGCCGATCGCGGCGGCGCGCGCGCCGGCCGCATTCGCCCGCGCAGCGCCCAGAAGGTAGACTGCGCCGTCTTCGCAACATAGGGATCGCCATGCGCCGCAAGATCGTCGCCGGAAACTGGAAACTGCACGGCAGCCGCGAATTCGCCTTCGCCCTGCTCGATGAAGTCGCGGCGCAGACGCCGCCGGCCGGTGTCGAACGGGTGATCCTGCCGCCGCTGCCGTACCTGGGCGAGCTGGTCGAGCACTACGGCGAGCGCGGCCTGAGTTTCGGCGCGCAGGACGTGAGCAGCAACGTCAAGGGCGCCTACACCGGCGAAGTCTCCGCGGCGATGCTCAAGGAAGTCGGCGCGCTCTACGGCCTGGTCGGCCATTCCGAGCGCCGCCAGTACCACGCCGAAAGCAGCCAGCTGGTCGCGCGCAAGTTCGCCGCCGCCAAGTCCGCCGGCCTCACGCCGGTGCTGTGCGTGGGCGAAACCCTGGAAGAGCGCGAAGACGGCAAGACCCAATGGCGCTTGCAGGAACAACTCGCGCCGGTGCTGGAACTGGTCGGCGTGCTGGGCCTGGAAGGCGCGATCCTCGCCTACGAGCCGGTCTGGGCCATCGGCACCGGCCGCACTGCCACGCCGGAGCAGGCGCAGGAAGTCCACGCATTCATCCGTAGCGAAATCGCCGCGCACGATGCTAGAATTGCTGGCTCGCTTCCGATTCTGTACGGCGGAAGCGTGAAAGCCGACAACGCCGCCGCGCTGTTTTCCCAGCCCGACGTCGATGGCGGCCTGGTCGGAGGCGCCTCCCTGGTCGCGGCCGATTTCAACGCCATCGCAGCTGCGGCGGCGCCCTGATCGCGCGAACCGGCGAACCCCGCCCGTCCGCCGCGGTCGTAACAAGCTCTCCTTAGCGAAGAATCCTCAACGATGCTGTTGTTCCTCAACGTCATCTACGTACTGATCGCGATCGCGATGATCGCGCTGATCCTGATGCAACGCGGCGCGGGTGCGCAGGCGGGCTCGGGCTTCGGCGGCGGCGCCTCGGCCACGGTGTTCGGTGCTCGCGGTTCGTCCAACTTCCTGTCCAAGGCCACCAAGTGGCTGGCGATCGCGTTCTTCGTGATCAGCCTGTTCATGGGCTGGCAGGCCAGCCGCAGCATGGCCGCCGCGACCCCGGGCAAGCCCGATCTCGGCCTTCTCGGCGGCGCCGCGGCCCAGCAGGCCGCCAAGCCCGCGCCGGCCGCGACCACGCCCGCCGCTCCGGCGACCGGCGTGCCGTCGGCTCCGGCCAGCGGCGTGCCGCAGGTTCCGGCCGGTCAGGCCGCTCCGGCGACGACGGTTCCGGCCGCGCCCGCCGGGCAGGCTCCGGGCGCTCCGGCCGCCACTACGCCTGCGCAGCAAGCGCCGGCGCAGCAGGCGCCGGTCCAGCCGACCGCCCCGGCAAAACAGCCGGCTACTGGCGGCTGAGATAAACAGGTTAAAATAGAGTTTCAGCCTCGCCGGGATGGCGGGGTCGGTCAGCGATGACCAGTCGGCTTCGAGACGATTACGAAGCCGGAGCCAGGATGGCGTGGTTGGTAGCAGTGCCCAGATGGCGGAATTGGTAGACGCACTACCTTGAGGTGGTAGCGACTTAGGTCGTGGGGGTTCGAGTCCCCCTTTGGGCACCACATCCATCCCGACGCAGTAATCCCCAGCTCCAAGCAATTCGCAACTTCGCACCACGGTACGCAGGTGCGGCACGCACGGCGGGCCGCGCCGCGCGTCCAAACGACTGGGTGCCCCGGGCGCCAAGCCAAGGTCGCGGTAACGCGCGCCCATGTAGCCGAACAAGTAGCCGAGAGAACACCGCGTGCTGGCCGAATACCTGCCGACTCTGCTGTTCCTGATCGTCGCCGGTGGTATCGGCGTCGCCCTGTTGGTAGTAGGTAATGTGCTCGGGCCCAAGCGCCCGACCGCGGAGAAACTGTCTCCCTACGAATGCGGCTTCGAAGCCTTCGAAGACGCGCGCATGCAGTTCGACGTGCGCTACTACCTGATCGCCATCCAGTTCATCATCTTCGATCTGGAAATCATCTTCATCGTGCCCTGGGCCACCGTGTTCCGAGATCTCGGCGTGGTCGGCCTGATCGAAATGGGCATTTTCGCCAGCATGCTCCTGCTCGGCTTCGTTTACGTCTGGAAGAAGGGAGCGCTCGAATGGGAGTGATCCAAACCGTCAGCGACACCGTTTCGGGTCTGATGCACAACCCGATCCCGGAAGGCCGCCTCGACGACATCCTGCGCCCGGAAGGCGAGAACCCGCTGCTGCAGCAGGGCTTCGTCACCACCAACCTGGACACGCTGTGGAATTGGGCGCGTACCGGGTCGATGTGGCCGATGACCTTCGGTCTGGCCTGCTGCGCGGTCGAGATGATGCACGCCGGCGCCTCGCGCCTGGACCTGGACCGCTACGGCGTGGTGTTCCGCCCGTCGCCGCGCCAGTCCGACGTGATGATCGTCGCCGGCACCCTGGTCAACAAAATGGCCCCGGCGTTGCGCAAGGTCTACGACCAGATGCCCGACCCGAAGTGGGTGATCTCGATGGGCAGCTGCGCCAACGGCGGCGGCTACTACCATTACTCCTACGCTGTGGTGCGCGGCTGCGACCGCGTGGTTCCGGTCGATGTCTACGTGCCCGGCTGCCCGCCGACCGCCGAAGCGCTGGTCTACGGCATCCTGCAATTGCAGCGCAAGATCCGCCGCGGCACCAACTTCGGCGAGCACAAGCAGGGCGTGCGCGAATGAGCGCCGCCCCTCTTGCCCAGCGCCTGAGCGAACGCTTCGCCGGCGCTTCGGTCGTCGTGGCCGAGCCGCGCGGCGAAATCACCCTTGAAGTCGCGCCGACGCAGTGGCTCGCCGCCGCGCTCGCGCTGCGCGACGAGTTCGGCTTCGAACAATGCGTCGACGTCAGCGGCGTGGATTACCTGAGCTACGGCAGCGACGAGTGGGACACCGACGTGTCTTCGGAAGGTTTCTCGCGCGGCGTGGAAGGCCAGAGCGCCGGCCGCTTCCGTTGGGGCGAGTCCCCCAACGGCGCGGAAGATTCCAAGCCCGCGCGCCGCTTCGCCGCGGTCGCGCATCTGCTGTCGTGCCAGCACAACCAGCGCGTGCGGCTTAAAACCTTCGCGGATAATGACGACCTGCCCGTGGTGGGTTCTCTGAGCGGCATTTGGCCGGGTGTCAATTGGTTCGAGCGCGAAGCGTTCGATCTGTACGGCATCATTTTCGAAGGCCATCCGGACCTGCGCCGCATCCTCACCGATTACGGTTTCGTCGGCCATCCGTTCCGCAAGGACTTCCCGCTGATCGGCAACGTCGAAGTGCGCTACGACGCCGAAAAGCGCCGCGTGGTCTACGAACCGGTGTCGATCGAACCCCGCGTCGGCGTGCCGCGCGTGATCCGCGACGACGCGCGCTACCAGACCGCCCAGGGCGAGACGGCCCAGCGCGACGCACAGCGCGAGGTGAAGTGATGAGCAACCCCGCCAGCGCCATGCCGTTGATCAACCTCAACACCTCGGGCCTCAACAACGCCGAGATCCGCAACTACACCTTCAACTTCGGTCCCCAGCATCCGGCCGCGCACGGCGTGCTGCGCCTGATCCTGGAGATGGACGGCGAAGTGGTGCAGCGCGCCGATCCGCACATCGGCCTGTTGCATCGCGGTACCGAGAAGCTGGTCGAGTCCAAGCCGTTCAATCAGTCGATCGGCTACATGGATCGCCTGGACTACGTGTCGATGATGTGCAACGAGCACGCTTACGTGCGCGCGATCGAGACCCTGCTGGGAATCGAGGCGCCCGAGCGCGCGCAGTACATCCGCACCTTGTTCGACGAAATCACCCGCATCCTCAATCACCTGATGTGGATCGGCTCCAACGCGCTCGACCTGGGCGCGATGGCGGTGTTCCTGTACGCCTTCCGCGAACGCGAAGAGCTGATGGACTGCTACGAAGCGGTCTCCGGCGCGCGCATGCACGCGGCGTACTACCGTCCCGGCGGCGTCTACCGCGACCTGCCGGACCGGATGCCGCAGTACAAGGAATCGCCGTGGAAGAAGGGCGCCGGCCTCAAGCGCTTCAACCAGTGGCGCGAAGGCTCGATGCTCGATTATCTCGACGCGTTCGCCGACGACTTCCCCAAGCGCGTGGACGAATACGAAACGCTGCTGACCGATAACCGCATCTGGAAGCAGCGCACCGTCGGCATCGGCGTGATTTCGCCCGAACAGGCCCTGGCCTGGGGCATGACCGGTCCGATGATCCGCGGCTCGGGCATCGCCTGGGATCTGCGCAAGAAGCAGCCCTACGCCAAGTACGCGGAAGTCGATTTCGACATCCCGGTCGGCGTCAACGGCGACTGCTACGACCGTTACCTCGTGCGCGTGGCGGAAATGCGCGAATCCACCCGCATCATCAAGCAATGCGTGAAATGGCTGCGGGCCAATCCCGGCCCCGTGATCGTCGACAACTTCAAGGTCGCCCCGCCCAAGCGCGAGGAGATGAAGGACGACATGGAAGCCCTGATCCATCACTTCAAGTTGTTCTCGGAAGGCTATTGCGTGCCGGCCGGCGAGACCTACGCGGCAGTGGAAGCGCCCAAGGGCGAATTCGGCTGCTACCTGGTCTCCGACGGCGCCAACAAACCGTTCCGCTGCAAGCTGCGCGCGCCGGGCTTCGCCCACTTGTCGTCGATGGACGAAGTCGTCCGCGGCCACATGCTGGCCGACGTGGTGGCGATGATCGGTACCTACGACATCGTGTTCGGCGAGATCGACCGGTGAAGCCGGGAGTCGGGAGTCGGGAATCGGGAATGGGTAGTGCCAAGGCTGCGCGAGATCGCGCCGGGCGACGCTCGATCCAGATGTCCCAAGCTCCTGCGTTCCGCTCCAACCGATTCCCGATTCCCTATTCCCGATTCCCGGCTTTACCCCTATGAAAGCGACAGGCAATTTCGAGGCCGCACAGCACGTCGATCCGATGGTTGCACTGTCGGACAAGACGCGCGCGCACATCGACCACTGGCTGGGCAAGTTTCCGCCCGACCGCAAGCGTTCGGCGGTGCTGCAAGGCCTGCACGCCGCGCAGGAGCAGAACGACGGCTGGCTGACAGACGAGCTGATCGCCGCGGTCGCCAAGTACCTGAGCCTGCCGCCGGTGTGGGCGTACGAGGTGGCGAGCTTCTATTCGATGTTCGAGACCGAGAAAGTCGGCCGCAACAACGTCGCCTTCTGCACCAACATCAGCTGCTGGCTCAACGGCGCCGAGCAACTGGTCGCGCACGCCGAAAAGAAGCTGGGCTGCAAGCTCGGCGAATCCACCCCCGACGGCCGCGTCTTCCTCAAGCGCGAGGAAGAATGCCTGGCCGCGTGCTGCGGCGCGCCGGTGGTCGTCGTCAACGGTCATTACCACGAGAAGCTCGATGCGACGAAAGTCGACGAGCTGCTCGATGGCTTGAAGTGAGGTCGGGCGAGATGGCGCACGGTCACCACGATTATTCCCAGGGCTACGGCCCGGTCGGCCCGGCTCCGCAGGAGCATCAGGTCGTCTACACGACGTTGCACTATGAAACGCCGTGGTCGTACGAAAACTATCTGAAGACCGGCGGCTACAGCGCGCTGCGCAAGATCCTGACCGAGAAGACCGACCCGTCGGTGATCATCGACACGGTCAAGGGCTCGGGCCTGCGCGGCCGCGGCGGCGCGGGCTTCCCGACCGGCCTGAAGTGGAGCTTCATGCCCAAGGGCAGCGGCACCCAGAAGTACATCCTGTGCAACTCGGACGAATCCGAGCCGGGCACGGCCAAGGACCGCGACATCCTGCGCTTCAACCCGCACGCGGTGGTCGAGGGCATGGCGATCGCCTGCTACGCCACCGGTTCCACCGTGGCCTACAACTATCTGCGTGGCGAATTCCATCATGAGCCGTTCGAGCATTTCGAGCAGGCGCTGAAGGAAGCCTACGAGAACGGCTGGCTGGGCAAGAACGTGCTCGGCAGCGGCGTGGACATCGACATCTACGGCGCGCTCGGCGCCGGCGCCTACATCTGCGGCGAAGAAACCGCGTTGATGGAATCGCTGGAAGGCAAGAAGGGCCAGCCGCGCTACAAGCCGCCGTTCCCGGCCAATTTCGGCCTGTACGGCAAGCCGACCACGATCAACAACACCGAGACCTACGCCTCGGTGCCGGCGATCATGCGCAACGGCGCGGAGTGGTTCTTGAACCTGGGCAAGCCCAACAACGGCGGCCCGAAGATCTTCTCCGTGTCCGGCCACGTCGCCAACCCGGGCAATTTCGAAATCCGCCTGGGCACGCCGTTCGCCGACCTGCTGCAGATGGCCGGCGGCATGCGCGGCGGCAAGAAGCTCAAGGCGGTGATCCCCGGCGGATCGTCGATGAAGGTGTTGCCGGCCGAGCAGATGATGGCTTGCACGATGGACTACGACTCGCTGCAGAAGGCCGGTTCCGGCCTGGGCTCGGGCGCGGTCATCGTGATGGACGAAACCACCTGCATGGTCCGCGCCTGCCAGCGCATCGCCCGGTTCTATTTCAAGGAAAGCTGCGGCCAGTGCACGCCGTGCCGCGAAGGCACCGGCTGGATGTACCGCATGCTGACCCGCATCGCCGAAAAGCAGGCGACCCTGGAAGACCTGCAGATGCTGCGCGCCGCCGCGGGCCAGATCGAAGGCCACACCATCTGCGCGTTCGGCGAAGCCGCCGCGTGGCCGGTGCAGGGCTTCCTGCATCATTTCTGGGACGAGTTCGAATACGCGATCGTCAATAAGCGATTCCTGGTGGACGATCAGGCCGCGGGCACCGTGGTCGAGAAGAAGGTGGCTGCATGAGCGCCCAGCCGGTAAACCCGAATCTTCCGCCCGACCACGTCACCGTCTTCATCGACGGCGTCGAGATGGCCGCGCCGAAGGGTTCGATGATCATCCAGGCCGCCGACAAGGCCGGCATCCCGATCCCGCGTTTTTGCTATCACGACAAGCTGGCGATCGCGGCGAACTGCCGCATGTGCCTGGTCGAAGTCGAGAAGATGCCCAAGCCGGCACCGGCTTGCGCCACGCCGGTCATGGACGGCATGAAGGTCATCACGCGCAGCGAGAAGTCGCTGAAGTCGCAGCGCAACGTGATGGAATTCCTGCTGGTCAACCATCCGCTGGACTGCCCGATCTGCGATCAGGGCGGCGAGTGCGAGCTGCAAGACCTGTCGATGGGCTATGGCCGCTCGGTCAGCCGTTTCTCCGAGCGCAAGCGCGTGGTGCCCGACGAGGACATCGGCCCGCTGGTCGCCACCGAGATGACGCGCTGCATCCAGTGCACCCGCTGCGTGCGCTTCACCGCGGAAATCGCCGGCACCTATGAGCTCGGCGGCATGTACCGCGGCGAGAACCTGCAGATCGGCACCTTCGACGGCAAGCCGCTGACCACCGAGCTGTCCGGCAACGTCATCGACGTGTGCCCGGTCGGCGCGCTGACCAACAAGGTGTTCCAGTTCAAGGCGCGTCCGTGGGAACTGACCGCGCGCGAGTCGCTGGGTTACCACGACGCGCTCGGCAGCAATCTGTTCCTGCACACCCGCCGCGGCGACGTGCTGCGCACCGTGCCGCGCGACAACGAAGCGGTCAACGAGTGCTGGCTGTCGGACCGCGACCGTTATTCGCACCAGGGCCTGTACGCTGAAGACCGCGCCCAGCGTCCGCTGGTGAAGGACAACGGCGAATGGCGCGAAGCGACCTGGGACGAAGCGCTCAGCCGCGCGGCCAGGATCCTGCGCGACAACGGCGGCGACAACCTCGGCGTGCTCGCCCATCCGGCGACCTCGAACGAAGAAGGCGAACTGCTGGCGCGCCTGGCACAGGCCGCGGGCACCGGCAACATCGATCACCGCATTTTCCAGCACGACCTGTCCGATGCCGCGATCGCGGAAACCTTCGCCATGCCGGTCGTCGAGATCGAGAAGGCGGACGTGGTGGTGATCGTCGGCTCCAACTTGCGCCAGGAACTGCCGCTGGTGCATCAGCGCGTGCGCAAGGCCTGGACCCGCGGCGCCAAGGTGCACGTGGTCAATCCGGTCGATTTCGATTTCACCTTCGACATCGCCGGCAAGCGCATCGTCGCGCCGTCGCAGCTTGCGGCCGCGCTGAGCGATGAAGCGCTGCGCGAGATCGCCAAGGCCGGCAATCACGTCGCATTGATTGTCGGCGCGGTGGCCGAGAACGGCCCCTACGCGGCGGCGATCCGCGCGGCGGCGAAGTCGTTCGCGCAAGCCACCGGCGCCAGGCTGTGCCGCATTCCGCAGGGCGCCAACGCGGTGGGCCTGGCCCGCCACGGCGTGCTGCCGAGCGCGCGCGACGCCCGCGCCATGCTCACCGACGCCCGCGGCGCTTATGTCATCTACGGCATCGAGCCGGGCCTGGATTTCGCCGATACCGAAAGCGCGTTGCGCGCGCTCGGCGCGGCACAGGTCGTGGCTTTCAGCCATTACGCATGCCGTTCGACCAAGGCCGTCGCCGACGTGATCCTGCCGATCGGCCTGCTGCCGGAAGTCGATGCCACCCTGACCAATCTCGACGGCCTGTCGCAGGTCGCGGCCGCGGGCGGCAAGCTGCCGGGCTCGGCGCGCGCCGGCTGGCGCGTGCTGCGCGCGCTCGGCGGCGAGCTGGGCGCGAACGGTTTCGAGTTCACCGACCTAGCCGGCCTGCGCAGCGGCATCGTGCCGCGCGAGGTCTCGCCGGCCGCGAGCCTGGCGCCGAGCGTGGCGGGCGAGGGACTGGAAGTCGCGATGTCCACCGCGATCTACCGCAGCGACGCCACCGTGCGCCGCGCTCCGGCCCTGCAATCGCATCCCTTGAATCAGGAACCGCGCGCGGTGCTCAACTCCAAGGACGCCGCGGCGCTGGGCTTCAGTGACGGCGCAGTCGGCAAGTTCAGCGCGGGCGCCGGCACGGCGACGCTGCCGGTCGCGATCAGCGACAAGGTCGCGCCGGGCACGGTGTGGATCGAAAGCGGGCATGGCGCGACCGCGCCGCTCGGCGCCGGCCGCGTGCAGGCGGGGAGGGCTTAAGCCATGGCGGACGGAATGTTCTTCACCCAGGTCGTCGATCCGACGCGCGAATTCTTCCTGTCGTTCGGCATGGCCGGCGCGGTGGCGTGGATCGTGCTCAAGATCCTGTTGATCGCCACGCCGGTGATCATCAGCGTGGCGTTCTACGTGGTCTGGGAGCGCAAGCTGATCGGCTGGATGCACGTGCGTCGCGGCCCGATGTACGTCGGCATGGGCATCCTGCAAGCCTTCGCCGACGTGTTCAAACTGCTGTTCAAGGAAGTGATCCAGCCGGCCAAGGCCGAGTCGTTCCTGTACAAGCTCGCGCCGCTGCTGACCCTGGCGCCGGCGTTCGCGGCGTGGGCGGTGGTGCCGTTCGACGCCAAGGCGGTGCTGTCCAACGCCAACGCCGGCCTGCTGTATCTGCTGGCGATGACCTCGCTGGGCGTGTACGGCATCATCCTCGCCGGCTGGGCGTCCAACTCCAAGTACGCCTTCCTCGGCGCGATGCGCGCCGCGGCGCAAGTGGTGTCGTACGAAATCGCCATGGGCTTCGCCATGGTCGGCGTGATGGTCGGCGCCGGCAGCCTCAACCTCACCGAGATCGTGATGGCGCAGTCCGGCAACGCCGGCGCGCTGGAGTGGTTCGCGCTGCCGATGCTGCCGCTGTTCGTGGTGTATTTCATCTCCGGCGTGGCCGAGACCAACCGCGCGCCGTTCGACGTAGTCGAAGGCGAGTCGGAAATCGTCGCCGGTCACATGGTCGAGTATTCGGGTTCGGCGTTCGCGCTGTTCTTCCTGTCCGAATACGCCAACATGATCCTGATCAGCTTCCTGACCTCGATCTTCTTCCTCGGCGGCTGGCTGAGCCCGTTCCAGGGCCTGGGCATTCCGTTCCTGTCGGTCGATGGCTGGTGGTGGCTGTTCGCGAAGGTGTTCTTCTTCGCCAGCTGCTTCATCTGGTTCCGCGCTTCGTTCCCGCGCTACCGCTACGACCAAATCATGCGCTTGGGTTGGAAGGTGTTCATTCCGCTCACCATCGCCTGGATCTGCGTGGTCGCCGTGATGGCGTACTACAAAGTGTTTCTGCCGGGCGCGTAAGGACAGGCATCCCACGACATGAATCGCATCGTTTCCTACTTCAAAAGCCTGCTCCTGATCGAGCTTGCGCAGGGCCTTGGGCTGACGCTCAAGTACCTGTTCAAGCCCAAGTACACGCTGATGTACCCGATGGAGAAGACGCCGCAGTCGCCGCGTTTCCGCGGCATCCACGCGCTGCGCCGTTATCCCAACGGCGAAGAGCGCTGCATCGCCTGCAAGCTGTGCGAGGCGGTGTGCCCGGCGCTGGCGATCACCATCGACTCGGAAAAGCGCGCCGACGGCACCCGCCGCACCACGCGTTACGACATCGATCTGTTCAAGTGCATCTTCTGCGGTTTCTGCGAAGAATCGTGTCCGGTGGACTCGATCGTGGAAACGCATATCCACGAATACCACTTCGACCAGCGCGGACAGAACATCGTCACCAAGCCGCAGCTGCTGGCCATCGGCGACCGTCTCGAAACCGAGATCGCCGAGCGCCGCGCTGCCGACGCCGCCTTCCGCTGAGTATTTGATATGGATCTCGCCCAGATCGCCTTCTTCGTCTTCGCCGCCGCGGCCACGCTGTCCGCGGTGGCCGTGATCAGCGTCAAGAACCCGGTCCACGCCGCGCTCAGCCTGGTGCTGACGTTCTTCTCCGTCGCCTGCGTGTGGATCATCGCCGGAGCCGAGTTCCTCGGCGTGGCCCTGATCCTGGTCTACGTCGGCGCGGTGATGGTGCTGTTCCTGTTCGTGGTGATGATGCTCGACATCGACGTCGCGCCCTTGCGCGAAGGCTATGTCCGCTACTTGCCGGTCGGCCTGCTGGTGGCGATCGTCATGCTGGTGGAGATGCTGACCCTGATCGGAGTCAAGGCCAGCGTGGTCTCGCCGCTGACCGCCGATGCATCAAACGGCTCCAATACCAAGTGGCTGGCCACCGCGCTGTTCACCGACTTCCTGCTGCCGTTCGAGATCGCCGCGGTGATCCTGACGGTGGCGGTGATCGCCGCGGTGATGCTGACCTTGCGTCGCCGTCCCGGCGCCAAGCACCAGAACCCGAGCGAACAGTCGCGCGTTCGCGCCAGCGACCGTGTCCGCTTGATCAAGATGGATGCGGTGAAGCCGGCGGCGCCCGTCGCGCCCGCCGAAGCCGCGCCGCAGGAGGCCAAGCCGTGAGCGAATTCTTTGGGTCCGGCCTCGCCCTGGGCCACTATCTCGCCCTCGGCGCGGTGCTGTTCTGCATCAGCGTCGCCGGCATTTTCCTCAATCGCAAGAACGTGATCGTGCTGCTGATGTCGATCGAGCTGATGCTGCTCGCGGTCAACATCAACTTCGTCGCCTTCTCGCGTCAGCTGGCCGATCCGGCCGGTCAGGTGTTCGTGTTCTTCATCCTGACCGTCGCCGCCGCCGAGGCCGCCATCGGCCTGGCGATTCTGGTCACGCTGTTCCGCAACCGGCGCACGATCAACGTCGCTGAAATCGACACGATGAAGGGCTGACCGGCATGCAACCCGTCGTAATTTCCAAGACCATCCTGCTCGCCGTCGTGCTCGCGCCGCTGCTCGGCGCGATCGTCGCCGGCCTGTTCGGACGCAGGGTCGGCCGCGCCGGCGCCCACACCATCACGATTCTCGGCGTCGCCGCCAGCTGCGCGATGTCGATGTACGTGCTGTGGCAGCTCGTGGGTCAGGGCGCCGCGCCGTTCAACGAGAACGTCTACACCTGGTTCCAGATCGGCAGCTACGAAGCCCATATCGGCTTCATGATCGACAAGCTGACCGCGATGATGATGGTGGTCGTCACCTTCGTTTCGCTGCTGGTGCACATCTACACCATCGGCTACATGGCCGATGACGACGGTTACCAGCGCTTCTTCAGCTACATCTCGCTGTTCACCTTCTCCATGCTCATGCTGGTCATGAGCAACAACTTCCTGCAGCTGTTCTTCGGCTGGGAAGCGGTGGGCCTGGTGTCGTACCTGCTGATCGGTTTCTGGTTCAAGAAGCCGACCGCGGTGTTCGCCAACATGAAGGCCTTCCTGGTCAACCGCGTCGGCGACTTCGGCTTCCTGCTGGGCATCTGCGGCGTGTTGTGGCTGGTGGGCTCGCTCGACTACGGCACCGTGTTCGCCAACGCGAGTTCGGCGCTGGTCGGCAAGACCGTGCCGATCCTGGGCGGCAGCATCACCTTGTTCGGCAACACCTGGACCTATCTGAGCGAGCCGATCGCCTGGTCGGCGCCGACGGTGATCTGCATCTGTCTGTTCATCGGCGCCATGGGCAAGTCGGCGCAGGTGCCGCTGCATGTCTGGTTGCCCGACTCGATGGAAGGCCCGACCCCGATCTCGGCGCTGATCCACGCCGCGACGATGGTGACCGCGGGCATCTTCATGGTCGCGCGCATGTCGCCGCTGTTCGAGCTGTCGCAGACCGCGCTCAACTTCGTGCTGTTCATCGGCGCCACCACCGCGTTCTGGACCGGCCTGATCGGTATCGTGCAGAACGACATCAAGCGCGTGGTCGCGTACTCGACCCTGTCGCAGCTGGGCTACATGACCGTCGCCCTCGGCGTGTCGGCGTACTCGGCCGCGGTGTATCACCTGATGACCCACGCCTTCTTCAAGGCGCTGCTGTTCCTGGCCGCGGGCTCGGTGATCATCGGCATGCACCACGAGCAGGACATGCGCAAGATGGGCGGCCTGCGCAAGTACATGCCGATCACCTACTGGACCAGCCTGCTCGGCACGCTGGCCCTGGTCGGCACGCCGTTCTTCGCCGGTTTCTATTCGAAGGACACCATCATCGAAGCCGCCGCGCATGCCGCGCACGGCGAGCACGCGACCTGGGTCTCGCAGTACGCCTACTGGGCGGTACTGCTGGGCGCCTTCGTCACCGCGTTCTACAGTTTCCGCCTGCTGTACATGACCTTCCACGGCAAGGAGCGCTTCCGCGACGCGCATGCCGACCACGGCCATGACGCGCACGACGACCATGCGCACGACAGCCACGCCAAACACGACGATCACGCCCACGACGACCACGGCCATCACGGCCATCACGGCCATCACGGCGCGCACGAGCCGCACGAGTCGCCGTGGGTGGTGACGGTGCCGCTGGTGTTGCTGGCGATTCCGTCGGTGCTGATCGGCTTCTTCACCGCCGGCCCGATGCTGTTCGGCACCGACTGGCTCGGTCACCACAAGCAACTGCCGTTCTTCCTCGGCGCGATCGATCTGTCGGCGGCGCGCGACACCATCGCCCAGGTCGGCGAAGAAGCCTGGCACGGCCCGATCAAGTTCGCCCTGCACGGTTTCACCGCGCCGGCGTTCTGGCTGGCCTTCGCCGGCTTCGCCCTGGCCACGGTCATGTACCTGTGGAAGCCGGAATTGCCGGCCAAGGCGGCCAAGCTGTTCAAGCTGCCGATCCGCATCCTGGAAAACAAGTACGGCATGGACAACCTCTGGATCGACGGCTTCGCCGGCGGCGGCGTCAAGCTCGGCAAGGCCTCGCGCGCGATCGACAGCCATGTCATCGACGGCGCGGTGGTCAACGGCAGCGCCAGCCTGGTCGGCTTCATCGCCAACCTGACGCGCCGAGTCCAGTCCGGCTATCTCTACCACTACGCCTTCGCGATGATCATCGGCCTGATTGTTCTGCTCGCCGTCGTCATCCGGTTCTGGCACTAATTCGACAAGGACACCAGACGTGAGCACCGTGCCCTTGCTTAGCATTCTGATCTGGCTGCCGATCCTCGGCGGCTTCGCGACCCTCGCGTTCGGCAACGAGCGCGCCAACGCCGCGCGCTGGTTCGCGCTGATCGTGGCCATCGCCACGCTCGCCACGAGCGTGCTGATGTTCACCCACGCCGACTTCACCAGCGCGAGCATGCAACTGGTCGAACAACGCGCGTGGATTCCGGCCTACGACATCCGCTATCACCTCGGCGCGGACGGCATTTCGGCTGCGCTGATCGCGCTGACCACGCTGACGTCCATGCTGGTGCTGATCAGCGCCTGGACCTCGATCGACAAGCGTGTGAGCCAGTACTACGCCGCGTTCCTGATCCTCGAAGGCCTGATGGTTGGCGTGTTCTCGGCGCTGGACGCGATGCTGTTCTATGTCTTCTTCGAAGGCATGCTGATCCCGATGTTCATCATCATCGGCGTGTGGGGCGGCCCGCGCCGCGTGTACGCCTCGGTGAAGTTCTTCCTGTACACCTTCCTCGGCTCGGTGTTCATGCTGGTCGGGTTGATCTACCTGTTCCTGAAGGGCGGCAGCTGGCAGCTCGCGGACATGTACGCGCTGCAGCTCAGCGCCAGCGAGCAGATGTGGATCTTCTTCGGCTTCCTGATCGCCTTCGCGGTCAAGGTGCCGATGTTCCCGGTCCACACCTGGTTGCCGGACGCGCACGTGGAGGCGCCGACCGCCGGTTCGGTGATCCTGGCGGCGATCATGCTGAAGATCGGCGGCTACGGTTTCCTGCGCTTCGTCCTGCCGATCGTGCCCGACGCCGGCCACGAGTACGCCTGGCTGGTGATCGCGCTGAGCCTGATCGCGATCATCTATGTCGGCCTGGTCGCGCTGGTCCAGGAGGACATGAAGAAGCTGATCGCGTATTCGTCGGTCTCGCACATGGGCTTCGTCACCCTGGGCACCTTCATCGCCTTCTACCTGGTCCATAACGGCGATGCGCACGGCACCGACGCGGCGCGCCTGGGCCTGCAGGGCGCGATGGTGCAGATGATCAGCCACGGCTTCGTGTCGGGCGCGATGTTCACCTGCGTCGGCGTGCTCTACGACCGCATGCACAGCCGCATGATCAAGGACTACGGCGGCGTCGCCAACGTGATGCCGTGGTTCGCCGCGTTCGTGGTGTTGTTCGCGATGGCCAACTCGGGCCTGCCGGGCACCTCGGGCTTCGTCGGCGAGTTCATGGTCATCCTGGCCGCGTTCCAGCAGCATCCGCTGATCGCCTTCGGCGCGGCGACCACGCTGATCGTCGGCGCGGGCTACACGCTGTGGCTGGTCAAGCGGGTGATCTGGGGCGAGGTCGGCAACGCTCACGTGGCCGAGATGGAAGACCTCAACCCGCGCGAAGCGCTGGTGCTGGGCGTGTTCGCGGTCGGCGTGCTGGTGCTGGGCGTGTGGCCGAAGCCGCTGACCGACCTGATGGAGCCGGCGATCGCCAATCTCGCCAGCCAGATCGTCGCCAGCAAGTTGTAAGGCGCGCGGGTGTTGCCCGCGCGATAGAGAAGTGAGTGGAAGCGAGCAGTGGGGAACGAGTTGGAAGCGCGATCACCGCGGCTCACTTCTCGCTTCTCTCCACTCGTTCCTAGAGCAAGGCTCGAACAGGGCCGGATCCGCCAAGAGATTCACCAATGAACATG
The DNA here is from genome assembly GCF_001442805.1 of Lysobacter gummosus. Taxonomy (NCBI): domain Bacteria; kingdom Pseudomonadati; phylum Pseudomonadota; class Gammaproteobacteria; order Lysobacterales; family Lysobacteraceae; genus Lysobacter; species Lysobacter gummosus. The sequence continues at coordinate 2,413,371 of NZ_CP011131.1, forward strand.
CCCGTTAGATCCTTCGCCGACGTGATGCCCCTGCTGCCCGAACTGGTGGTCGTCGTCGGCGCGTTCGCGCTGCTGATGCTCGATCTGTTCGTCGAGGAGCGCAATCGCATCATCTCCCACGTGTTCTCGATCGTCGTGGTCGCTCTCGCCACCGCGCTGGTCGCGTTCGACGTGGGCGGGCAGGGCACCGTGCTCAGCGGCATGTTCGTACGCGACACCGCCGCCGACGTGCTCAAGCTCGCCATCGGCGTGGTCGGCATCCTCTCGTTGATCTACACCTGGCCTTACCTGCGCGCGCGCAACCTGTACAAGGGCGAAGTCGGCGTGCTGATGTTGTTCGCGATCGCCGGCATGATGTTCCTGGTGTCCGCCGGCAGCCTGACCATGGTCTATGTCGGCCTGGAAATGCTCGCGCTGTGCTCCTACGCGCTGGTCGCGGTGGATCGCGACAGCCCGTTGGCCTCGGAAGCGGCGATCAAGTACTTCGTGCTCGGCGCGCTGGCCTCGGGCCTGCTGCTGTACGGCCTGTCGCTGATCTACGGCGCCACCGGCAGCCTGATGCTGGACAAGATCGCGCTGGCCGGCTCGGTCGGCCCGTCCTCGCTGATGCTGATCACCGGCGTGGTGTTCGTGGTCGCCGGCATCGCGTTCAAGTTCGGCGCCGCGCCGTTCCACATGTGGCTGCCCGACGTCTACCAGGGCGCACCGACCCCGATCACCTTGTTCATCGGCGCCGCGCCGAAACTGGCCGCGTTCGGCATGACTTACCGCCTGCTCGAAGTCGGCGCCAACGGCCTGGACAGCCACTGGCGCCTGCTGCTCGCCGGCCTTGCGGTGCTGTCGCTGGCGATCGGCAACCTCAGCGCGCTGATGCAGACCAATCTCAAGCGCCTGCTCGCGTATTCCACCGTCTCCCACGTCGGCTTCCTGTTCCTGGGCATGGCTGGCGGCGGCGCGCAGGGTTTCGCCGCCTCGATGTTCTACGCGATCAGCTATTCGCTGATGACGGCCGCGGCCTTCGGCGCGATCATCGTCATGTCCAGCCGCGGTTTCGAAGCCGACCAGATCGACGACTACAAGGGCCTCAACGCGCGCAACCCGTGGATGGCCGGCATGATCCTGTGCGTGATGGCCTCGCTGGCGGGCCTGCCGCCGTTCCTCGGCTTCTGGGCCAAGCTGGCGGTGCTCAAGGCCGCGCTGCAGGGCGACATGCTGTGGCTGGCGATCGTCGGCATCGTGTTCGCGGTGGTCGGCGCGTTCTACTACCTGCGTGTGATCAAGGCCATGTACTTCGACGAACCCGAGGGCAAGTTGCCGGCGCCGAGCGAGGACCGCCCGCTGCGCATGGTGTTCGCGGTCAACGCGCTGGGCCTGCTCGCGCTGGGCATCGTCTGGAATCCGATCATGGAGTGGTGCCAGCGCGCTTTCATGATCTGAGCGCGTCGTCATCGCTGCAGCGTCATCGAGGGCCGGCTTATGCCGGCCCTTCGCTTTTGCGGCGTGCGCTGCGCGCAGCGGCGGGCTTGCGCTTGAATTCCCGGCAACCGGCGCGGATTCGCCCGCGCGGCGCGCAGCGGCGCTCGGACCGCTGATCGTCGCGCCTGCGCGAGCAGCTCCCGTCGCGCCGGCGCAGCTGGGAGCGGGGGCGGGATTTGAACCTGTGCGACAAAGTTTTCAGCCGGATCTGACATTCAATCGCACGCATTCATGAAAAAGACTTGAAATATTTTGAATACGGCATAAGATTGCGCACCTGCGAACGATCAACGTTTTCCTCCGGGGAAACAGCCGGGAAACCGGAGATTTTTCGAAGCGGTAAGCGGCAATCACGAAACATCGATTGCAGGCTTGCAGTAAGTTCCGCCGGCCGTTATGATGGTCGGCCTGATGCGGGGTGGAGCAGTCTGGCAGCTCGTCGGGCTCATAACCCGAAGGTCGCAGGTTCAAATCCTGCCCCCGCTACCAGCTTCGGCTGGTCGATGGAAAGCCTCTAAGGAGGCTTTCTTTTTTGGCCGCCAAGCTCGGGCTTTGTGATCGCGCTCTGCTCGCGCGAACACACCGAAATCCAGTTGTACGGACAAGGGGCCCGATGGGCCCCTTGTTGTTTTTGTTATCCGGAAAACCGGATTTTTCAGTAAACAGCGGTTTTCGCGTGGTACGGCGGTCGGATTGCGATCGTTGCGATGCCTGGCGGAAAGCTCGCGGAAACATGGTTTGACGAAGATGGTCAGGCCAGTCGCAACCCTCAGGAGTTCAGGCGCGTGACGGACAAGGCAACGCAAATCGCCGCATTGCTCGCCCCGACGGTGGAGTCGCTGGGCGTGGAATTGCTTGGCATCGAATATCTGCCGGCTCCCGGCAATGCAACGCTGCGCATCTATATCGATGTGCCGGCCTCGGAATACGAAGCTACGCCCGAAGGCGAGCAGCCGCGCTCGGTCTCGATCGAAGACTGCGAAGCGGTCAGCCGCGAAGTGTCGGCGCAGCTCGACGTCGAAGACCCGATCAGCAGCAACTACACGCTGGAAGTGTCGTCGCCGGGCATCGACCGCCCGTTGTTCACGCTCGATCATTACGCGCGCTTCATCGGCGAGACCGTCAAGGTCGGCCTGAAGCTGCCGCACGAAGGCCGCCGCCGTCTGACCGGGCAGATCCTTGCCGTCGAAGGCGAGCAGGTGGTTTTCGCGGTCGAAGGCGCGCCCGACGAAGGCCGTTTCGTCGTGCCGTTCATGAATATCGACAAGGGCCGGATCGTGCCGGACTGGGCCGCGCTGGGTTTCGCGCCGACCAAGCCCGGCCAACCGGCCGACACGGGCCGCATCAAGCCCAAGGACAAGCCTTCGAAGCCGCCCAAGCGGCGCGCTTCGAAGAAAAAGTAATTTGAATCTGACGCCTATTACCAACCCGAATAGCCGGCGGCGCGAGCCGACCCGTGCGGAGTGACGAAATGAGCAAGGAACTGTTGCTGGTGGTGGACGCAGTCGCCAACGAAAAGGGCGTACCGCGCGAGGTCATCTTCGAGGCCATCGAGGCCGCGCTGGCTTCGGCCGCGAAGAAGCGCTACCACGACGAAGACGTGCTGGTGCGCGTCAGCATCGATCAGAAAGACGGCAGCTACGAAACCTTCCGCCGCATGGAAGTGGTGGCCGACGACGTGGTCATGGAATCGCCGGACCGCCAGATCCGCCTGATGGACGCCGTCGATGAGGTCGAAGGCGTGGAAGTCGGCGACTACATCGAAGAGCAGATCGAAAACCCGGATTTCGGCCGTATCGCCGCGCAAGCCGCCAAGCAGGTCATCGTGCAGCGCGTGCGCGAAGCCGAGCGCGCGCAGGTGGTCGATGGCTGGAAGGATCGCGTCGGCGAGCTGGTCACCGGCATCGTCAAGCGCGTTGAGCGCGGCAACATTTACGTGGACCTCGGCGGCAACGCCGAAGCCATCATTCCGAAGGACAAGGGCATTCCGCGCGACGTGCTGCGCGCCGGCGACCGCGTGCGCGGCTACCTGTTCGACGTGCGCACCGAGCCGCGCGGCCCGCAGCTGTTCATCAGCCGCGCCGCCCCGGAATTCATGATGGAGCTGTTCAAGCTGGAAGTGCCGGAAGTCGGCCAGGGCCTGGTTTCGATCAAGGCCTGCGCGCGCGATCCGGGCGACCGCGCCAAGATCGCCGTGCTCGCGCACGACAACCGCACCGATCCGATCGGCGCCTGCATCGGCATGCGCGGTTCGCGCGTGCAGGCGGTGTCGAACGAACTCAACGGCGAGCGCGTGGACATCGTGCTGTGGTCGGACAACCCGGCCCAGTTCGTCATCAACGCGATGGCGCCGGCCGAAGTGCAGTCGATCATCGTCGATGAAGAAAAGCATTCGATGGACCTGGCCGTGGCCGAGGACCGTCTGGCCCAGGCGATCGGCAAGGGCGGCCAGAACGTGCGTCTGGCCAGCCGCCTGTCGGGCTGGCAGCTCAATGTGATGACCCAGGACCAGGTCACCGCCAAGTCCGAAGCCGAGCAGACCGCCGCGCGCCAGCTGTTCCAGGACAAGCTGGAAGTGGACGAGGAAATCGCCGGCATCCTGGTTTCGGAAGGTTTCAGCACGGTCGAGGAAATCGCCTACGTGCCGGTCGGCGAGCTGCTGGCGGTGGAGGGCTTCGACGAGGACATCGTCGAGGAACTGCGCGCCCGTGCCCGCGACGCCCTGCTCAACGAGGCGTTGGCCGCAGAGGAAGAGCTCGACGAGCACCAGCCGGCGGCCGATCTGCTGTCGCTGGAAGGCATGGACGAGGCGCTGGCCTTTACCCTGGCTTCGCGCGGCGTGGTCACCCGGGACGACCTTGCCGACCTGGCCACCGACGAGTTGACCGATATCGAAGGCGTGGACGAGGAACGTGCCGCCGCCCTGATCATGGAAGCGCGCAAGCACTGGTTCGAATGAGGTGACACGAGTCGCAAGAGGCCCGGCGAGGCGTCTTGCGGCAAACCGGGATTCGGCCCTGGGCCGGCCCCGGATTCGCAGGATCGGGCATCGGCCCGGTCCGCGGGCAGGCCGAGATGGCTTGCGCGAGCCGGTGCAGGGGCGCGCGCGGAGCTAGAATGGCGCCATCACGCGCGGGATGCGTCCCGCGCCAAGAGGACACGGAAAACCGAATGTCGCAGCAAACCACCATCCGCAAGCTGGCCGAACTGGTGAACACGCCGGTCGAGAAGTTGCTGGAACAGCTGGCCGAGGCCGGCATGAAGTTCAGCGGCCCCGACCAGGTCGTGACCAGTATCGAGAAAGTCAAGCTGCTCGGCTTCCTTAAGCGCTCGCACGGCAAGGCCGACAAGCCTGTCGAAACCGACGACGCCGCGAAGAAGATCACCCTCAACCGCAGCCGCAAGCAGGAAATCACTGTCGGCGGCGGCAAGCACAAGACCACGGTGGATGTGGTCGTGCGCAAGAAGGTGACCCTGGTTCGCCCGAACGAGCCGGCAGGCTCCGGTTCGCCGGACGACGAGCGCGCGGAAATCCTGCGCAAGCTCGAAGAGTCCAAGCAGCGCAACCTTGCCGAGCAGCAGCGCCTGGCCGCCGACGACAAGCGCCGCGCCGACGCCGCCGATGCGGTGCGTCTGGCCGCGGAGGAAGCCGCGCGCGCCAAGGCCGAGGAAGAGCAGAAAGAAAAGCTCGCCGACGCCAGCGCCATCGTTCCGAGCACGGACGACGCGCCCACCGCGACCGCGGTGCGCAAGCCGCCGGCCACGCACGGTCACGGCCATCCCAAGCCGCCCGCGCCGGCCGCGCCTGCGCGCGTGGATCACAACGCTCCGCGCAACAAGACCCGCGGCTCGCACGCGATGGTCGCCGGCGTGGAAGACGACGATGCGGCCAACCGCTTCGCCGGCCAGTTGCACCTGAGCCCGTCCGACCGTGCCCGCCGCACCACCAATTCGCGCGGCAAGGGTGGCAACCGTCCGCAGCAGCGCCGCCAGTCCGAGCAGTCGCGTTCCGGCGGCGGCCAGCACGGCTTCTCGCGCCCGACCGCGCCGATCGTTCGCGAAGTCGCCATCGGCGACACCGTGACGGTCGCCGATCTGGCGCAGAAGCTCGCGCTCAAGGGCGGCGACGTGGTCAAGGCGCTGTTCAAGATGGGCGTCATGGCGACCATCAACCAGAGCATCGACTTCGACACCGCCGCGCTGGTGACCGAGGAACTCGGCCACACCGTCGTGCGCACCAACGCCAACGCCGCCGAGGACGCGCTGATCGCGCACGCCGAGGAAGTGCAGGGCGACAAGGTCGCGCGTCCGCCGGTGGTCACGATCATGGGCCACGTCGATCACGGCAAGACCTCGCTGCTGGATTACATCCGCCGCACCAAGGTCGCTTCCGGCGAAGCCGGCGGCATCACCCAGCACATCGGCGCGTACCACGTCGAAACCGCTCGCGGCGTGATCAGCTTCCTCGACACCCCCGGCCACTCGGCCTTCACCTCGATGCGCGCGCGCGGCGCCAAGCTGACCGACATCGTGGTGCTGGTGGTGGCGGCCGACGACGGCGTCATGCCGCAGACGAAGGAAGCCGTGCAGCACGCCAAGGCGGCCGGCGTGCCGCTGATTGTGGCGATCAACAAGATCGACAAGTCCGGCGCCGACCCGCTGCGGGTCAAGAACGAACTGCTGGCCGAGGAAGTGGTCGCGGAAGATTTCGGCGGCGAGACCCAGATGGTCGAACTGTCGGCCAAGACCGGCGACGGCGTGGACGATCTGCTCGACGCGATTTCGCTGCAGGCCGAAGTGCTGGAACTCAAGGCGGTTCCGATCGGCCGCGCCATCGGCACGGTGATCGAGTCCTCGCTCGACAAGGGCCGCGGCCCGGTCGCGACCGTGCTGGTCCAGCAGGGCCAGCTCAAGAAGGGCGACTACCTCGTGTGCGGCGTGCAGTACGGCCGCGTGCGTGCGCTGTTCGACGAAACCGGCCGTCAGGTCGAGTTCGCCGGCCCGTCGATTCCGGTGCAGGTGCTCGGCCTGTCGGGCGTGCCCGATGCCGGCGACGACTTCGTCGTGGTCGAGGACGAGCGCCTGGCCAAGGACGTGGCGCAGCAGCGCGACGCCAAGCGCCGCGAATCGCGCCTGGTCGCCGCCGCCGGCAACCGCATGGAAGACATCATGGCCCAGATGGGCAAGGGCGAGGGCCAGCTGAGCCTCAACCTGGTCATCAAGGCCGACGTGCAAGGTTCGGTCGAGGCGCTGCGCCAGGCCCTGGTCGCGCTGTCCAACGATCAGATCCGCATCAACGTGATCAGCTCGGGCGTCGGTGGCATCACCGAGTCCGACGCCAACGCCGCGGCTACCGCCAAGGCCACGGTGATCGGCTTCAACGTGCGCGCGGACGCTTCGGCCCGCCGCATCATCGAAGGCAACGGCGTGGATCTGCGTTACTTCTCGATCATCTATGACGTGATCGATCAGGTGAAGCAGGTGGCGTCGGGCATCCTCGGCGTGGAAATCCGCGAAGAGATCATCGGCATCGCCGAGGTTCGCGACGTGTTCCGCAGCTCGAAGTTCGGCGCGGTCGCCGGCTGCATGGTCGTGGAGGGCGTGGTCAAGCGCTCCAAGCCGATCCGCGTGCTGCGCGACAACGCCGTGGTCTTCGAAGGCGAGCTGGAATCGCTGCGTCGCTTCAAGGAAAACGTGGACGAAGTGCGCAACGGCACCGAGTGCGGCATCGGCGTGAAGGCGTACAACGACGTCAAGCCGGGCGACCAGATCGAGTGCTTCGAGCGCATCGAGGTTCAGCGCACGCTGTAAGGCCGGGATTTGGGATTGGGGATTCGGGATTCGCAAAAGCGAGTCCCGGATCTTTTCGAAGCCCCGCTTTGCTTGCTCTACCAATCCCGAATCACGAATCACGAATCCCATGCCTAGTAGCAAATCGTTCCACCGTACCGACCGGGTCTCGGCGCAGTTGCGCCGCGAGCTCGGCAAGATCGTGCACGAAGCCGTGCGCGAGCACGGCCTGCCGTCGGTCAGCGTGTCCGACGTCGAGGTTTCGCGCGACCTGGCCCACGCCAAGGTCTTCGTGACCGCGCTGCAGCCCGAGCGCTCGCTTGAGGCGGTCAAGGACCTCAAGGAGCTCGCTCCGAACCTGCGTTACCAGCTCGGCAAGGCGATGAAGCTGCGCCATGTGCCCGAGCTGCATTTCCATTACGACGACTCCGTGGACCGCGGCGAAAGCATCGACAACCTGCTGCGCGATCACCCCGATCTGGAAACCCGCGCCGACGAAGGCGGGAGCGAAGACGGCGAGGGCGGCAAGCCGGAGTGATCGGTGGCTTCGCCGGTCGGGCTGCATAAGCGTCCGATGTGGGCGGCCGATGGATGGCCGCGGCAGTGATCGACCAGGGCCGTAGCGGCGACCTGTCGGGGTTTGTGTAGGGAGCTCGGTGATCCGAGTCGGGGCTGAAGCCCCACCCACAACCAACCTCGTGGCTTAGACGTCTTTTGCAGGAGGGGCTTCGGCCCCGATTCGAAACCGCACCCGCGACGACAGCCCGGCAGCTCCCGCATACCCGCGCCCAGCCGAGCGGGACTACCATCCGGCCGATCGCCATCCCCGTTTGCCCCCGAATTTCCGCAAACCCGCGCCACCGGCCGCCGTTCGCGCCGCCGTCTCTTCTTCTCCCAGGAGCCCTCGCATGTCCACGCTGCCCCCGCGTTACGGCGCCCCGATTTCGTTCGCAACCGCCAGCCGGGTCATGCGCGCCGCGCAGGCGCGGGCCGAGCGCGAAGGCTGGCCGATGGTCATCGCCATCGTGGACAGCACCGGTCACCTGGTGATGCTTCACAAGCTCGATCAGGCGCAATATGGGAGCATTCCCGTGGCCCAGGCCAAGGCCGAGACGGCAGTGAAGTTCCGCCGCCCGACCAAGGTGTTCGAAGACGCGGTCGCTGCCGGCGGATTGGGCATGCGATTGCTCGGCATGGACAATCTGTTGCCGTTGGATGGCGGGCTGCCCCTGATCGTGGGCGGCGAGGTGATCGGTGCGATCGGCGTGTCCGGGATGCAGTCGGTCCAGGACGCGCAAATCGCGCAGGCAGGAGTGGACGGCTTGCTTGAACACGACGCGTAAACGCAATTGGCGCAACGTCGACGGCTTGTTGCTGCTCGACAAACCGCAAGGCCTGAGTTCCAACCAGGCCCTGCAACAGGCGCGCCACCTGTTCCGCGCCGAAAAGGGCGGGCACACCGGCAGCCTGGACCCGCTGGCGACCGGACTGCTGCCGCTGTGCTTCGGCGAGGCGACCAAGATCGCCGGCCTGCTGCTCGGCGCGCGCAAGGCCTACACCACCACCGCCGTGCTTGGCCTGACCACCGACAGCGACGATGCCGACGGCGCGCCGCTGCTCGAACGCCCGGTGCCCGAGCTCGACGACGCCACCATCGAAGCCGCGCTCGCGCCCTTGCGCGGAGCGATCCGCCAGCGCGCGCCGATCTATTCCGCGCTCAAGCAGGGCGGCGAGCCGCTGTATGCCAAGGCCCGCCGCGGCGAGGCCATCGAGGCGCCCGAGCGCGACGTGATCGTGCATTCGCTGGCCCTGACCGGCCGCGACGGCCCGCGCCTGGAACTGCACGTGGAATGCGGATCGGGCACCTACGTGCGCAGCCTGGTCCGCGACCTGGGCGAAACCCTCGGCTGCGGCGCCCACGTCAGCGTGCTGCGCCGGCTGTGGGTCGAGCCGTTCATGCAGCCGCGTATGGTCACCCTGGAGCAACTGCGCGAACTGGCCGCACAGGGCAACGATCTGGCGCTGGACGCCCATCTGCTGCCGATCGAAGCGGGCCTGAGCGAATTCGCCCGAGTCTCGATCGACGCCGCCTCCGCCCATCGGCTGGGCCAGGGCCAGGCGGTCACGTGCGAAGAGGGCGAGGCCGGGCTGGTGGCGATCTTCGGCGAAGCCGGCCGCTGCCTGGGCCTGGGCCTGCGTCAGGCCGAGGGCCGCCTGCAGCCGCAGCGGCTGTTCCGCTGGGCGGCGCAGGGCTGACAAGCGCCGAGGGTGGGCTAACTGGGCCAGCGGCAGCGGCTCAAGCAGCCAGCTGAACAGCGCGCTCAGCCATCGATTACGTGCCGCCCGGGCCGGGCACGGATCGCCGATCCGCACCGATCCAAGGTCGCAATCGTCGTCGCGGGCTGTTACAATTCCGCCGCTTTTCAAGCACTTCGCCCAAGGCCATCGGTTCGGGCGATGCTCGTACGGCAATCCTCACTTAAAGCAAGCGGCGGGCCAGGCGGTGCGTCGGGGCGGAAATTCCGCGACCGATTCGCTTCTGCGGGCCCCGCATCTACAGAGAACATAAGTCATGTCGATCGACACCAGCAAGGTAATTGAAGACAACAAGCGCGGCGCCAACGACACCGGTTCGCCGGAAGTCCAGGTCGCTCTGCTGACCGCTCGCATCGAGCAGCTCACCGGCCACTTCAAGCAGCACAAGCAGGACCACCACAGCCGTCGCGGTCTGCTGATGATGGTCAACCGCCGTCGCAGCCTGCTTGATTACCTCAAGCGCAAAGACGGCGAGCGCTACAAGGCCCTGATCGAGAAGCTCGGTCTGCGCCGTTAATCGGACACCCAACCGCGGCGCAGCGATGCGCCGCGGTTTGTTTTGGCGGACATGAAAGTTCCGCAGGCGGTGCAGGAAGCACTGCCGCCAGCGACGGTACGCGAGCGCGACCGTCGAACTGGATGGGCCCCACGGCCTCGTGCGACGCAGCGCCGGATTGCGCGCGAAACGCAACAAACCTCAGGTCGCTGCGCCGGCGGCCGACCGGAGCGGGGCAAGGGCCCCGACCGGAACGCATAGATACCGAAGGAACCCAACGTGGCAAAAATTACCAAGACCTTCCAGTACGGCAACCATCAAGTGACCCTGGAGACCGGCGAAATCGCCCGTCAGGCCGGCGGCTCCGTGATCGTCAAGATGGACGACACCGTACTGCTGGTGGCAGCCGTCGCCGCCAAGAGCGCGCGCGAAGGCCAGGACTTCTTCCCGCTCACCGTGGATTACCAAGAGAAGTTCTACGCCGGCGGTCGCATCCCGGGCGGCTTCTTCAAGCGTGAAGGCCGTGCGACCGAGAAGGAAACGCTGATCTCGCGCCTGATCGACCGTCCGATCCGTCCGCTGTTCCCGGAAGACTACAAGAACGAAGTCCAGATCATCGCCACGGTGATGTCGATGAATCCGGAAGTCGACGGCGACATCCCGGCGCTGATCGGCGCGTCCGCCGCGCTCGCGCTGGCCGGCACGCCGTTCCAGGGCCCGATCGGCGCGGCCAAGGTCGGTTACAAGAACGGCCAGTACCTGCTCAACCCGACCGCGACCGAGCTGCTCGATTCCGAGCTCGAACTCGTCGTCGCCGGCACCTCCAACGCGGTGCTGATGGTCGAGTCCGAAGCCAAGATGCTGTCCGAGGAAGTCATGCTCGGCGCGGTGATGTTCGGCCATCGCGAACTGCAGAAGGTCATCAACGTCATCAACGAGCTCGTCGTCGAAGCCGGCACCAAGCCGTCCTCGTGGGAAGCTCCGGCTAAAAACAATGCGCTGATCGGTGCGCTGAAAGAAGCGGTGGGCGACCAACTGACGCAGGCCTTCATGGTCCGCGACAAGCTGCAGCGCCGCGACGCCATCGGCGCGATCAAGAAGGACGTGCTGCAGAGCCTGACCGGCCGCGCCGAAGCCGAGGGTTGGCAGAGCGCCGAGCTGTCGAAGGAATTCGGCGAGCTCGAATACCAGACCATGCGCAACTCGGTGCTCAGCACCAAGGTCCGCATCGACGGCCGCGCCCTCGACACCGTGCGTCCGATCGCCTCGCGCGTCGGCGTGCTGCCGCGCACCCATGGCTCCTCGCTGTTCACCCGCGGCGAGACCCAGGCCATCGTGGTTGCCACGCTGGGCACCGCGCGCGACGGTCAGATCATCGACGCGGTCTCGGGCGAGTACAAGGAACACTTCCTGTTCCATTACAACTTCCCGCCTTACTCGGTCGGCGAATGCGGCCGCATGATGGGCCCGAAGCGCCGCGAAATCGGCCACGGCCGCCTCGCCAAGCGCGGCGTGCTGGCGGTGATGCCGACGATGGAAGAGTTCCCGTACACCATCCGCATCGTCTCGGAAATCACCGAGTCCAACGGTTCCTCCTCGATGGCTTCGGTCTGCGGCAGCTCGCTGGCGCTGATGGATGCCGGCGTGCCGATCAAGGCGCCGGTCGCGGGCATCGCGATGGGCCTGGTCAAGGAAGACGATAACTTCGTCGTCCTGTCCGACATCCTGGGCGACGAGGATCACCTCGGCGACATGGACTTCAAGGTCGCCGGCACCGCCACGGGCATCTCGGCGCTGCAGATGGACATCAAGATCCAGGGCATCACCGAAGAGATCATGAAGGTGGCGCTGGATCAGGCCAAGGCCGGCCGTCTGCACATCCTCGGCGAGATGGCTCACGCTCTCACCGAATCGCGCACCGAGCTGTCCGAGTACGCGCCGCGTCTTCTGACCATGAAGATCCATCCGGACAAGATCCGCGAAGTGATCGGCAAGGGCGGTTCGACCATCCAGGCGATCACGAAGGAAACCGGCACCCAGATCGACATCCAGGACGACGGCACCATCGTCATCGCTTCGGTCAACGCCGCCGCCGCGCAGGCCGCGAAGGCGCGCATCGACCAGATCGTGTCCGACGTCGAGCCGGGCCGCATCTACGAAGGCAAGGTCGCCAAGATCATGGACTTCGGTGCGTTCGTGACGATCCTGCCGGGCAAGGACGGTCTGGTCCACGTGTCGCAGATTTCCAACGAGCGCGTCGAGAAGGTCAGCGACAAGCTCAAGGAAGGCGATCTGGTCAAGGTCAAGGTGCTGGAAGTCGACAAGCAGGGCCGTATCCGCCTGTCGATGAAGGCCGTGGAAGAAGGCGAGGGCGTCGCGGCCGAGTAATCGCCGCGCGCATCGTTGGATTTTTGAAAAAGCGGGCTTCGGCCCGCTTTTTCTTTGTGCGGGTTTCCGATGGGCCCGCGCCGAAAAAGCGGCGCAGTCGTTCCGGTCGCGTCGGTGTGGCTGGCCGCCTTCCGATCAACCGGGCCAGGCCCGCTTGCGCTTGCTCGCCGTTCTTCCCGGCGCCCCATCCGGCCCGTGGCGCGACCGCTTCGATCGCAGCCGCTGCGCAGCCGCCGGCGATCGACCCGTCTTCACGATGAGCGGGGCCAATTTCATACGAGTCTGATTGATGTGCCCGGCAATCTGCCGGAGCATTTTCGGGATTCGAATGCTTGCGTCCAGGCAGGCGCGGACTCTTCGGATGAGTTGGGGCTTGTGAAGCCCGGGGACTCTTTCAAAGACCTCGCAGCGTGGCGGTCTGGCCTTTTCCTTGCCGTTGCGCGGGGCGCCGGCCGTGATCGCGGTTGCGCAGAAAGGGGGGGGGGCTCGGCAGCGGGTAGCGAGCGTGGAATTTAATGCCGCCTGTGTGGCCGGATTTGCTCTTCGCTTTCGATTACCTCTTATGTCGAGTCTCGAACCGTGCCGCGGGCTCGACCTGTACCACGCCGGCAACAGTCAATGCGGCGCCCCTGCACATACGATTTAGTTGAGGCAATCACCAATGCGCGGTTCGATCTGAATTTGCGGCCAAAAGCGTGTCGGAAGCGGCGCGGCGTGCTCGTTGTGCGGCGACGATGCATGGCAATAGCTGCCTTCTCGCGGCGATCTCGCCGACGTCGCATTGTTCGATCTGGATTCCTTGCCGGATTCAATGGCGTTCCAGCCGTCGGTCTCGAACGCATATTTCCAAAGCCCGGCTTTGCCGAGGATGTTTGCTAGAACTTGGGGGATTTGATGAAAAGCATGGCGATTAGTCGGGACGCAGGGGCGAAACCGCTCGAGGGAAGACAGGAAGCGGAGACGATCCCGAATCGCGCGGACGGTTTTCGTCGTGCGTTCTCCAAGCTGGCTGCGCTAAGCCTTCTGGCGGGCGTATTGGTGCCGATGGAGTCTGCGCATGCGCAAACCTGCGATCCTGTATTCACGGGTAATCCGGTGAATGTGAACGGGCTCGGCAACGGTACTTCAACGTTCACTACAGACACGGCAGGGACGGCGACAATCGGCACGACTTTCTCTGCCATTACCCGTACCGGTAATCCCGCCACCAATGGCTCTGTATCTCGTTCCGGTACGGCTGGCGGCGTGGTGCGCTATGAGCAGGCTAGTCCGAATTTCGCGAACGATGGCTTCCAATACAGCATGTCTTTCGCGCGTCCAATTCCCGTCATTATCGCGGCTGGACCCAACTATGCCGGTCCTCCGTCGAACATGGACAGCGCACCCGGCACCGTGGGGGCTGACGATGAAGTAGTGTTCACTGCGGTAGGCATGTCGCCGGGTTTTTCCTGGATTGTCGATCCGGTATTCGCCGGAACGGCGACGGTTAGTCCAGACGGCTTGACCGTCAGTTTCAGAGGAACCGCGCAAACCAACCCCCGCCAGTTTGCCCAGTATCGACTCAGAACACCCGCCGGAGCGACGATGACGGGCGTTAACGTCAGTTGGAGGTCGTTGCATGGCGTAGGCACCATCAACTCCGCTCAGCACAACGTCAGAGTTCCCGGCACCTGCCGGCCAGTGATCCAGTTCGTGAAGCGTGTTACCAACGACAATGGCGCCGCCGCCGCCGCCGCCGATTTCAATATCGCAACGAGTGCGGGCGCGTTGACCTTCGGCGCTAATACCGGTACCGCGCAGAATGCCATCTATAGATCGAACTCGCTGACGGTTAATGTCGGCAGTTATACGATGAACGAAATCGATCACCCGCAGTACAACGAAGGGACGTGGAGTTGCACGGGCGTCGGAACAACCCAGGTGGGCACCGCATTCAATGCAGGTTCGGTGACCCTGGCTCAGGGGGCAGTGGCGACCTGCAGCATTACCAACGACGACACTGCGGTAGCCGACCTGTCGATCACCAAGACCAACACACCCACGGTCGGCGCGTTGGATCAGGCCAACGACACGGTGGATTCGGGGCAAGCGACGACCTACACCCTGGTGGTGACCAACGACGGCACCACGGCGGTGACCGGCGCGGTGGTGAGGGATGCGCCCGGAGCCGGCATCACTTGTCCGGCCGGCAACGCGGTGACCATCAGCGGCGACGGCGTGCCGGCGGGCAGCTTCACCGTGGCCGATCTGACCGGTTCCACCGGTATCGTGCTGGGCGCGTTGGGAGCGGGACAAAGGGCGACCTTGAGTTTCAATTGCCAAGTGAACTAGCGAAGGCGAGAACGCAGCGACTTGGCGCCGGCCGCTTCGTACGGGGCGGGACGAGTGTTCTATCGCTGTTGCACGGCGAAGCGTGCGGTGTTCCACGTTTCTTCGCGTTCGCGTTCGCGAATGCCAGCGGCATGAAGCGGCGGCGCGTAGCAACGGTGCGTAGCAATAGCTGCCTTCTCGCGGCGATTTTGTGTCGCCGCATAGCCTCCGGTGGTTGGCGGAATTGGTGCTCGGTCTCGCACGAAATTGATTTCGTACGAGTCTGATTGGTCAGTGCAGGGCTCAGGCAAACAACTGAATCAATCAAAAAATAATGCGCGGAAAGGATCGGGAGCATTGTCCACGCCAACAGCCAAACATTCCGTTGAGGTGGGGCAAAAGCACATATCAACCGCCAGCGACGTCAGGCCATGCCGCAGTCCCAGTGATGGCCGGTGACACAGGAGTAGGGGAAAAATCATGCGAATCGGAATAAATTTCAAGGAGAAGCGTCGCAATGGGCAGATCCGCACGCAGGTGTGGATGCGCGCATTACTGGTGTTATGGATAGCATCGGCGCCGTTGGAAGTACTGGCACAGGAGATCACCGGAGGCGAATGCGCGACCGGAGCGAGTGGTACAGGCGTGGCTTACGATGCCGGCTGGCTCCATAACCAGCCCCCCGCTCCTGTCCCGGGTGGTATCCCTACGCGCAGGCAGGACGGGTTCTGGGCAAACCCGCCGGGCGGCCCCGCCGTCTACTGGGATAACCCGCGAGATGCCAGTCCGCTAGGCGCCGACACCACCGTAGTCGCTGACTACGCGGCCGACGAAATAGTGGGAAGCGGGCTTACTGCGATCCCCAGTCCTCCCACGGCTTATTTTTACAGCGGCAATATTGGTCCGGGGACGACCTTGGCCACGTCGGTGGCGGGCAACGCTTACACGCAGTACCAGTTCACGACCCCAGCCAACGCAAACCCGCGCCTTTATTTCGCCCGCGCCGGCATGGGCTCTTACCCCGGGCAGAACTTTCATTACGGGGTGCGCGTTTCGACTGATCCCAACTTCAGCTCATATTGGACGATCGTGCCGAATGCGACCGTACAGAATGGTACAGGCGGTTATCAGTACGTCCCTGGCAATACCTCACGCTTTCCGCTTCTAACACCGAGTACGACCTACTACCTGCGCGTCTACCCATTTAACGGCCCCGCTAACTCCTCTGGCAGCGGCAGTACCCTCACTATCGACGACTTCCAGTTCGGTACCGGAATCTGTCCGCTGCCCACGGTCACCGTTACTAAGATTTCCAATGGGGGCACTGGCACCTTCAACTTTACCGGCAGTAACGGCTTCGCCGCACAAAGTATTATTACGACTACGGCCGGCACCGGCATGGCCGGATCCACCCAGGTGTTGGCGGCGACCAACACCGCGACCACCGTTACCGAAGCTGCCCCAGCGGGCTTCACCTTGACCGCGATCAATTGCACCGGCCTGCCATCGGGAACGCCAACCTATACCGTCAATGGCGTCAACGGCGGCAATGTGGTTCTGCCGGCTGCCGCTATGACCACGACGGCCACCATTGCCTGCACCTTCACCAACACCCGTCGCGTCGCCGACCTGTCGATCACCAAGACCAACACGCCCACGGTCGGCGCGTTGGATCAGGCCAACGACACGGTGGATTCGGGGCAAACGACGACCTACACCCTGGTGGTCACCAATGACGGCACCACCGCGGTGACCGGCGCGGTGGTGAGGGATGCGCCCGGAGCGGGCATCACTTGTCCGGCCGGCAATGCGGTGACCATCAGCGGCGACGGCGTGCCGGCGGGCAGCTTCACCGTGGCCGATCTGACCGGCGCGAACGGCATCGTGCTGGGCGCCTTGGCGGCGGGACAAAGCGCGACCTTGAGCTTCAACTGCCAGGTGAACTGACGGCCGCGGCGGCGCGCGAACGTCGCGCGCCGCCGCTTGCACCGCCGCCGGCTTGGTTTATCGTTGCCGGCGACGCCAGCAACGAAGACCTTCGCGGCCATGCCGGAGCAAACCGTACCCACGTTGTATCAATGGCTCGGCGGCATCGAAGCGCTAGAGCGGCTTACCGTGCGTTTCTATCAGCACGTCAAGAACGACGAGCTGCTGGGCCCGGTCTTCGCCCACATGAGCGACGAACATCCGGCGCATGTCGCCGCGTTCCTGGCCGAGGTGCTCGGCGGCCCGGCCGAGTATTCGGCGCGGCACGGCGGCCATCCGAACATGATCCGCCATCACTTGAACCGGCACCTGAGCCAGGAACAGCGCCGGCGCTGGGTGGGCCTGCTGTTGACCACCGCCGACGAACTGGCGATGCCGGACGATCCGGAATTCCGCTCGGCCCTGGTCGCTTACCTGGAATGGGGCTCGCGCCTGGCGGTCATCAATTCGCAGCCGGGTGCGCAGGTCGATGAGGACGCGCCGATGCCGCGCTGGGGCTGGGGCGAGGCCAAGGGCCCGTACACGGGTTGATGATTTGGCGATTCTGATTCGAAGCCGCGGGCGCAAGAAGCGCCGGTTCGGATGGGGCTTGTTCAACGCCCTGCTGGGCGTGTGTATTCTCTACGCCGCGGGGTTCGACGATGGCGTTCCGCCGGTCTCGCGACTGCGCACGGTCGCCGGTGTGGTGGAGAGGGAGCACAGCGTCCGCCACGCCATCGACTTCAAGCTGCGCGGGCAAGCGCGCGAATACCGCTACGCGTCCAAGAGCGGCGCGATGGCGCAGGTCGAACACGCGCTCGCGCCGGGCGGCGCGCCGGTGACGCTGCTGTTCGACCCGGCCGATCCGGGCGGCCCTCTGTTCGCGGAGAAGACCTTCTATCCGGTCTACGCCGTGTCGGTGGCGGGCGTCAGTGTTCGCAGCCATGCGCAGGTTCGCGAGGCCTGGGCCGGCGACAATCGTGTCGGCCTGTTCCTGGGCGGCGTGTTCCTGGTATTCGCCGCGGTACTGGCGTTCGTGCCTGTTCGCCGCTGACGCGCGCGCAATCGTCGCGCTCGCGCCATCGACGGCCGCCCGCGGTTCGAGCGGGTCGCACGTGGCCAATCTCAATATCGCCGAACGCGAAGGCCTGTCGCGTCTGCCGGGAGTGGATGCTGCGATGGTCGGTCGCATCTTGGACAGCCGCTGCGACGGCACGTGACTTCATTCGCCGCGCCGGCATCGGCGCCCCGGCCGCGGCGCAGTTGCGCGAAGCGGCGGCGGCATTGCGGCGCCTGGGTCCGTACCGGCGTCAGTAGCGTGGCGCGCGGCGGTCACGGTCGGTTCGCGACTCAAGCGCCGGACCATCGTCGCTATCCGCCATAAACCTTCCGCGCGCATCGCGCATCCACCTGTTGGGCGTCATGAACGCGGCCGGGGGATGGCCGCGAATCCAGCGCGCCGACGCATCGCATCGTATTTCGAACTCTCTGCGTGGCGGGCCCGCGGCCCGGCGTCGCGTCGCCGCATACCTGCGCCGACGCAGTTCGCCACGCCGCGAGTTCCCGCCGCGACATCCGACCCTGCCAGGACGCCATGATCCCTACCCAGATCGACACAAGCTCCCGCGTTCACAACCGCGCCGCCTCATCGGCGACCGCCGTCGTTTCGTCCATGGCGCTGGCGACAGGGATGTTGACCAGCCCCCACGCGCTCGCCGCCAAGCCGGCCGCACCGATGCCGGCGTTCGCCAAGGTCATCGAAGCCGAAGTGCCGGCGATCATGAAAGCCGCGCATATCCAGGGCGCCGCGTTCGGCCTGATCGTCGATGGACGCCTGGTCTACGCGCGGGGATTCGGTTTCGCCGATCACGCCGGCAAAGTGGCCGCGACGCCGCGGACGGTGTTCGTCGCGGCCTCGCTGGCCAAGCCGATCGCCGCTTCGGTGGCGATGCGGTTGGCCGAGCGCGGCCGGCTCGACCTGGATCGTCCGGTCGCCGACTGGGTGTCGCCGTGGCCGCTGGCCGCGAGCGCGTTCGATTATCGGCGGATCACCACGCGCCATCTGCTCTCGCACACCGCCGGCACCACGCTCGGCGGCTATCAGGGGTGGCTCGACTTCAAGGAACTGCCGACCCTGGAGCAATCGCTGGCGGGCAAGACCAACGGACGCGGCGCGGTGGAATTGTTCGCGCCGGCCGGCAGCCGCTTCCAGTATTCCGGTGGTGGCTACACCTTGATGCAACTGGCCATCGAGCGCGATACCGGGCGCAAGTATTCCGATCTGGCGAACGAGCTCGTATTTCGTCCGCTTCGCATGCGCCATTCCAGCGTCGCGATGTCGCCGCGCGTCCTGGCCGGCGCGGCGCAGGGACACGGCGAAAACGGCGAGCCGATTGCGATGCGTTACTACATCGAACAAGCGCCCTCGACCTTGACCACGTCGGTCGAGGATTTCGCCAAGTGGATGGCGGCCGACATGATGCCCGGCGACAACGGCGACAACGGCGACAACGGCGCCGCGGCCTGGCTGTCGCCGGAGGATCTGCGGCAGATGCATCGGCCCGCCGAACTGAGCACGGCGCGCGCGCCGAACGAGGCGATGTACGGCCTGGGCCATTTCATCGAACGCCTCGCCGACGGCAGCGTGGCGGTCGGCCACGACGGCCGCAATCAGGCCGGGTTCCGGGCGAACTTCCTGCTGCGGCCGCAGCAGCGCGACGGCATCGTGTTCTTCAGCAATTCCCGCACCGGCGTGGCGCTGGATCGCGTGCTGTGTCTTTGGGCGGCCGATGCCGGACATGGCGATCCGGCGGTGGCGTGTAAGCCTTAAGCCAACCGGTCGCCGGCCACCGCATCACGTCGGATCGCATTCCTGCCGCTGAACATCAGGCACGAAGCCCTGCAGCAAAAACGGCGTCATGTCCGAAGCGCCGGATTCGCCGCCGGCTGCGGGCGCGCGCGGCACGCCGGCGCGGCTCCAACTCTGCGCCCGCTCGCTGGCGCGTTCGCGCGCCCGATTGGCCTGATCCGGCGGCAGGTCGCGGGTCAGCGCGCGGATCTGCGCTTCGACCATTTCGCGTTGCGAGGACGGCGATCGCCCGAATCCGGGCCGCGGCCCGGCCGGCGCCGCGTCGGGCTGAGTCGGCGGCAGCGAATCGAGCAATTGCAGGAACAGACTCAGCGATTCCACCGGATCGGACTTGACCGCCTGACCGAGAAAATTGCGCCGCATGCTGTCGCGCCGCGGCGAGTAAGCGTAGGCCAGCGACGCCAGCATGCGCGCGTCGCCGCGCATGGCCGCGGTGCGGGCGATGGATTCGGCTTCGCCGCGATAGGTCGCCAGCGCGGGCAGGGAGTCGAGCAACTGTTGCTGGCGGAAGGCGTTGCCGCTGGCGTAGTGGCGCATCGCCGCCGGATGTCCGGCGAGCGCGGCGCGGCGCCAATAGCCGGCGCGTTGTTCGGCGCTGAGGGTGGGAACGTCGGCGCAGTGTTCGGACTGGGTCAGCAGCTTGTCGGTCATGTTCTGGTAGCTGTCGGCCATGCGCTTGCGCTGCTCGCGCTGCTGCGGCGTGTCCTGCGGCATGCGTTCGAGCTGGCGTTCGAAATTGTCCACGCCGCTTTCCGCGCCGGCCAGGCGCTGGCGCAGGCTGTCGCAATACTCCATCTCCGCCGCCAGCCGGCAGGCCGCGGCCGGTTCGTTGGCGGCGCGGCGCTGCAGTTCCGGCAGGATCAGCCGCAGCGGCGTGTCCACCGACGGCAGCGGGCGGGCCGCGCCGGTGGTGTAGCGGGGAATCGACGCGGCCGGGCCCGACGCGCCGGCGCCGCCCACGCGCTGGGCGGCGGTTTGCGCGCCCGTGTCGGCGGCGGCCGCATTCGGCGCGGCCGGCGCTTCGGCGGCGGTGTGGCGGCCCCAGTAGTACATGCCGGCGCCGCTGGCGGCCAGCACGATCAGCCAGATTGCGGTGCGTCCTTGCTTCACGGTCGAAGTCATCGTCGGGTATGTCGGTCGCTCATCTTGACCGCCGCATCATAGAAGCGAATGAGGACGCGCGCGCGTGCCGCGGCGCCGCCGCATCCGCAATCGCAGAACCGCATCAACTACTGACGCGGCTCGGCCGCGTATTTCCAGGTGCCGGTGCCGGGCAACGAGGTGCTGGGCTGCAAGGGCATGAAGCAGTTCGACGCCAGCGGCGCGGGCGCGTTGGCGATCTACTGGGAGCAGGACTTCAGCGGGGTCCCGGCCAATCCGGATGGCTTCAGCTACGCCTGCAAGCCGGTGACCTGCCAGACGCCGCATTCGGCGTTCAAGCCTGGCGACCATGAGCGCTGCGTGGTCAAGGCGTTTGTGAATGTGGTGGTGACTAACTGAGCCGGCGTCGTCTCTGAAACTTCGTGTCTTGTCCGTCGCGACGTAGAACATCGCGTCGCGGTGTTTGGCGGGGCCGGAGTCGCCGACTGAAATTTCGCGCCCGATCCGTTGCGACGTAGAGCATCGGGTCGCGATGTTTGATCGGCGTGCTCGCCAACCCACTTGCTTCATCGTCCACGCGGCCGCTGCCTCGGCGGAGGTTCGCAAGCCTGCCGAGCGCACACATCACACACGTCCAGGCAGCGATGCGCGCATCGCTGCGCGCAATCAAGCGTGCGGCGACGGATCTTCGTTCGTATCAGTTCGGATTTGTCTGATGGAATTCGCCAAGGCAGTGCCGGAAGCTGCGTTACCTCCTTCCCGCACGAGCACCGACATGATCCGACACAGATGGCTGGCCGCGTCCACCCTGACGCTCGCGCTCACCGCGATCAGCATCAGCGCTTCCTTCTCCGTTTCCGCCGCGCCCTACGTCGCCGGCAGCACCTACACCAAGGACACCATGGTCGAATACCAGGGGCGGCAGTATCGGGCCAAGTGGTTCGTCAACGCCGATCAATCGCCGGCGGCCGTCGCTCAGGCCGCCAATCCCTGGGACAGCCCGTGGGAACTGGTCAGCGGCGCGAGCACGCCGACAGCGCCGGTGACGAACCCGCCGTCGACGCCGCCCGCCTCGACGCCGGTAGCGGCCGCGGGCGATACCTACGACAGCACCCGCGGCTATGCCGGCGGCTGCATCGTGATCTACGCCGGCGCGCCGTACAAAGCCAAGTGGTTCGCCGACGCAGGCAAGTCGCCGGCCGAGGTCGGGCATACCGTCAATGCCTGGGATACGCCGTGGGAACGCGCGGCGGCCGGGTCAGTGGCCGGTTGCCCGGACGGCAGTTCGTCCGGCGGTGGTGGTGATGGCACCGTGCCGGCCGCCGAGTACCGCATCGCGCGCAGCGTTCTGACCGCCAAGGAAACGCAGCTGACCGATTCGGTGTTGATGCGCAAGGTCAAGGAATCGATCCGCACCCTCGACAATACCGCGGTCGAAGCCGTGCAGCCGGGACGCTCGGCCAACCCGGACAACGTGCGCCGGCTCGAGTCGATCCTCAGCAGCACCCAGTTCGATTTCGTGTTCCCGATGCGCGCATCGCAGTACACCTACCGCGGCTTGCTTCAGGCGGTAGCGAAGTTTCCCGCGGTATGCGGCACCTACGCCACGCCGGCGCAGTCCGATGCGATCTGCCGCAAGACTCTGGCGACGATGACCGCACACTTCGCGCAGGAAACCGGCGGCCACGACGCCGGCAACGCGATCCCGCAATGGCGTCAGGCGCTGGTGCACGTGCGCGAGATGGGCTGGAACGAGAACATGCGCAACGGCTACAACGCCGAGTGCAATCCCGCCGGCTGGCAGGGCAAGACCTGGCCCTGCGGAAAATTCGCCGACGGTACCTTCAAGAGCTACTTCGGCCGCGGCGCCAAGCAGTTGTCGTACAACTACAACTATGGCCCGTTCTCGGATGCGATGTACGGCGATGTGCGCACGCTGCTGGACCGCCCCGAACTGGTCGCCGACACCTGGCTCAACCTCGCCAGCGCGACGTTCTTCTTCTCGTATCCGCAGCCGCCCAAGCCCTCGATGCTGCACGTGATCGACGGCACCTGGGCGCCGAACGCGAACGACCAGACCAGCGGCTTGCTTCCTGGTTTCGGCGTGACCACGCAGATCATCAACGGCGGCGTCGAATGCGGCGGCGGCAGCGAGTCTGCGCAGTCGCAGAACCGCATCGACTACTACCGCGACGCGGCCGCTTACTTCCAGGTGCCGGTGCCGGGCAACGAAGTGCTGGGCTGCAAGGGGATGAGGCCGTTCGATTCCAGCGGCGCCGGAGCGCTGGCGATCTACTGGGAACGCGGCGATGCCGACTACACCTGCAAGCTGGTCGGCTACCAGACGGCGTACTCGGCGCTCAAGGGCGGCGACTATGAGCGCTGCGTGGTCGCGGCGTTTCCTAATGTGGTGGTGACCAACTGAGCCGGCGTTATCGCCTGAAACCCTGCGTTCGATCCGTGGCGACGTAGAACATCACGTTGCGACGTTTGGAACGTGGGCTCCTAAAGCTCCAGATCTCCCTCTCCCGCGCCCCGAAGGAAGTCACCTTGGGTAGCAAGCGGGAGAGGGGCTCCAAGGCGCTGTCTTCATTCAGGCAATGTTGTCGCATCCCTGGTCCGAATCCATCGCCGCCGTACGCGCCTTCAAATTCCCAATAAACGCCCGCAGCGCAGGCTGCACATCCGCGAACAGCGGATCGTTGCGATGATTCAGCATCACCCCGTTGAGCAGCTTCAGTCCGACTGCGAGCGCGGCCGCATCATCGTCGGCATACCCGCTGCCCCGGCGAACCTTGTCCACGATGGCGAACAGTTCATCGTGATGATCGACTTTGAATTTCACCGATGCCCGATCCGCTGACGAATCCAGCGCCTGCACGGTGACGCGGTAGCGATGCGATTTCATATCCACGACCTTGCGATGCGCACGCAGCGAAGAAAAGCGAACGCGCCGTCACGCGGCGCGTTCGCACAGGCTCAGGCCGGAGTCGCGGCCACCGGCGTCCAGCGATGATGCACGCGGCTGGCCAACCAGCCGGCGAGCGTGCCGACCGTGGCCGCGATCGCCAGTTCGGCGAAATTCGCCAACGACGCCGGTTGATGCGCGGCGAACCAGGCCACCAGCCCCAGGAAGAAACCGAGCAGGTTGTTGAACACCGGCAGCCGCCGCAACGACACCACCAGCATCGCCACCGCGAACACCACCACGCCGACGGTGGCCGCGCCCAGGTGCGGGCCGAGCGCGGCCAAGGCGCTCGCCGCCGCCATGCCGAACACCAGTCCGGCCAGCACGCACACCAGACTGATCAGTCCCTGGCGCAGATGCCCGCCGCGACTGAAGAACGCGATCCAGCCGACGAACATCGCCCACACCGGGACTTCAAGCAGCAGTGCGCTGAGGCTGGCGGCGGCGGAGGCGACCGCCGATTCGCCGACGGTGACTTTCAGATGCGCGGGTATCCATTCGCGAGTCATGAGCGGTCTCCTCAGTGGCCGGCGTCGATGCGCGGAGCGAGCAGGTCGCCCAGGCCGACCCGGCGCAGGAACTCGGCGCGGATGCGGTCGCCGACGGCGTTGACGACTTCGGCGCCGTCGCTGGCCGGATCGACGTGTACGCGGAACGGGCGCCGGCCGTAAGGGCGGGCGACGATCTCCACGATCGCTTCGGCCACGCTGGCGACATCCGCGTCCTCGGGCACGGTGCCGGCGAGCTTGCGCAGGATTTCCTCACCGAAGCCGGCGGTCGGCGCGGCGTCGTACTCGGCCAGGCGCGCCTGATCGGCCGGGGCGCCGGCATGAGCGAAGTGGTTGGTGCCGGACGTGAACGCGCCCGGGACCAGGATCGAGGTTTCGATGCCCCAGCGCGCGAGCTCGGCGGCGTAGCTGATCGCGAGCGAATCCATCGCCGCCTTGGCGGCGAAGTACGGCGCCAGATACGGCGGCGTGCCGCCGCGCACGCTGCTGCTCGATACCCACAGCAGCAGCCCGTGGCGCTGCTTGCGCAACTGCGGCAGCGCGGCGCGGTTGACGCGCTGCGCGCCGAGCACATTGCTGTCGAAGAGTTGCGCGAACTGTTCGGGCGTGAACGCTTCGGCGGGGCCGAAGGCCATGTGGCCGGCGTTGTGCACGAGTACGTCGAGACGGCCGTGCTGTTCGACGATTCTCGCGATGGCGGCATCGGCCGAGGATTGCGAGGCGACATCGAGTTCGAGCGTGCGCAAGTCCACGCCGTGCTGAGTCGCGTAGTCGGCGGCCGCGGCGACCTGCGCCGCGTTGCGGCCGGCGGTTTCGCGCATGCTGGCGTAGACGGTGTGGCCGGCGTGGGCGAGGGCACGCGCGGCGAGGGCGCCGAAACCGCTGGAGGCGCCGGTGATGAGGATGATCTGCTGGTTCATGGCAAAGCTCCGCTGGCGAGCGCCGCGACGGCGCCCGGGAATGGAAGGGAAGGGGACACTTCGATAGCAGCGATACAACTGTGGGAGGGCCCTCAGGCCCGACGCCTTCGGTTCAGTTCGCCGCGATCGGAAAACAAAGCACCGCGCCTGAAGGCCCTCCCACAAACAGCGGCGAGCTTTAGAACACGTAGCCGCCATTCACGCGCAACACCTGGGAGTTCACCCAACTGCCGTCGGGACCGGCGAGAAAAGACACGGCCGAAGCGATTTCATCCGGCATGCCCAAACGCTCCAGCGGCGCCAGCGAGCTGAAGTGCGCGATCTGCTCCTGGGTCTTGCCGTTGAGGAACAACTCGGTCGCGACCGGACCCGGAGCGACCGCGTTGACGGTGATGCCGCGGCCGCGCAGTTCGTTGGCGAGCACGTGCACCAGCCCTTCGACGCCGGCCTTGGAGGCGATGTACGGGCCGTAGTTCGGGAAGGCCTTGCCGATCACGCTGGTCGATACCGCGATGATCCGGCCGCCTTCGCCCAGATGCTGCGCGGCCTGGCCCAGGACGATGAAACTGCCGCGCAGGTTGGTGGAGATCACCCGATCGAACTCGGCCAGATCGCCGCCCTGGATCGGCACGTACGGCATCACGCCGGCGCTGTTGACGACCACGTCGAGGCGGCCGAGGGTTTCTTTCGCGAAGGCGAAGACGCGCTGCATGGCGTCGGCGTCGGCGACATCGCCCTGGATCGCCGCGGCGCGGCCGCCGGCAGCGTGGATTTCCGCGACCAGCGCATCGGCCGCGGCGGTGTTGCCGGCGTAGTTGACGATCACGGCGTAGCCGTCGGCGACCAGGCGCAGGGCGATGGCGCGGCCGATGCCGCGCGAGGCGCCGGTGACGAGGGCGGCCTTGGAAGCGGGGGAGGTCTGAGCGGTCATGGCGGACTCCTTAAGCGGGTGGATGGTTGAGGGCAGGCGAGGGAGGCGGATGGCCTTCGGTTTCGCTGTGGGGCCAGTCTGCTCGTTGGTCAGGGCTGGATAAACCAGCCTGGATTGGCAATACAATTCAATAATCGCCAACAATCGAGCCCCCGGAGCCCGCCATGGACCGTTTCGAGGCCCTGCGCCTGTTCACCCGCATCGTCGAGCTGGGCAGCTTCACCCGCGCCGCCGCCGTGCTGGACGTGCCCAAGGCCACCGCCACCCATGCCATCAAGGAACTGGAAGCGCGCCTGGGCGTGCGCCTGCTCGACCGCACCACCCGGCAAGTGCGACCGACCCTGGACGGGCAGGCCTATTACGACCGCTGCGTGCACGTGCTGGCCGAACTCGACGACGCCGAATCGGCCTTGAGCGCGGTCGCCAGCAATCCGCGCGGCACCTT
The DNA here is from genome assembly GCF_001442805.1 of Lysobacter gummosus. Lineage (NCBI taxonomy): Bacteria > Pseudomonadati > Pseudomonadota > Gammaproteobacteria > Lysobacterales > Lysobacteraceae > Lysobacter > Lysobacter gummosus. Next base: position 2,439,855 of record NZ_CP011131.1, read on the forward strand.
GCGCCTGGACCTGCACGGCACCCACGCCACCGGCATCATCCTGCCGCGCATCAACGAATTCCGCGGCCGCTATCCGCAGATCGACCTGGAAATCAGCAGCGGCGACCGCCTGGTCGATCTGGTGCGCGAAGGCATCGACTGCGTGGTGCGCTCGGGCGTGCCGCGCGATTCGTCGCTGGTGGCCAAGCGGTTGGCGGTAATGCCGGAAGTGGTCTGCGCCAGCCCCGAGTATCTGCAGTACTTCGGCACGCCGCGCCATCCCGACGAGTTGTCGGCGCACCAAGCGGTCGGCTTCTTCGCCAGCAATCGCGACTTGCGTTATCCCTTCGAGCTCACGGTCGAGGGGCGACTGCGCGAATACCAGCTCAACTCGTGGATATCGGTCAACGACGCCGCCTGCTATGTCGCCGCGGCCTTGCGCGGCTGCGGCTTGATCCAGTTGCCGCTGCACGGCGTGGAGCAGCACATCCGCGAAGGCCGGCTGGTCGAGGTCTTGCGCGATTACGCCAGCCCGGGCGTGCCGGTGTCGGTGCTGTATCCGCAGCACCGGCAGTTGTCTCCGCGGGTGCGGGTGTTCGTGGATTGGGTGGCGGGCGTGTTCGCGGACAAGTTCGGCGCCGGCGCGACGGCCTGAGCGGGACCCGGCTCGCTACAATCGCGATGCCGGCCGCCCGCGCCGGCGCGCCGCATCGATGTCGAACACCGCCCACTCCGGGAGACGCCGAAGATGAAATCGCAGCTGTCTCTGCCCCAGATCCGCGCGTTCTGCGCGCTGGCCCAGCATCGCAGCTTCAAGGCCGCGGCCGATTCGCTGGGCGTGTCGCAGCCGACCATCGTCAGCCAGATCGCCGGCATCGAAGAGGCCTACGGCACCAAGCTGTTCCAGCGCCAGCGCGAGAACAACCGCCTGACCGATATCGGCATCGCCGTGCTGGCGCCGTTGCGCGCGGTGCTCGATCAGGTGCGCGAGGCCGAGTTCATCCTGCTCTCGCACAGCACCGCGCAGACCGGCGAGCTCAACGTGGTCGCGGTGAATCCGGTGCGCACTTCGAAACTGATCCGCGAGTTCCGCATCCTGTGTCCGAATATCCGCGTCAACGTCAGCTTCGTCGCTTCCGACAAGGCGCAGAGCCTGATCGACCGCGAAGCGGTGGATGTGGGATTTTTCGTGCAATCCGAGGGGCGGCCGGGCCAGCAGGCGTTCCACTTCTATAGCTACGAATTGATGGCGATCGTGCCTGCGGAGCATCGGTTGGCACACAAGCCGACCTTGTCGATCGAGGATTTCGCCGGCGAGGAATTGGTGATCCGCGAACCCGGTTCGCTGACGCGAAAGATGTTTCTGGCGGCTTTGGATAACGCCGGAATCAAGTCGCGCATCGCCTACGAACTGGGCAGCCGCGAATCGGTGCGCGAAGCGGTCGCGCAAGGGTTGGGCGTGTCGGTGGTGGCCGAGGACGAGCACACGCCGCACGAGCGCATCGTCACCAAGAAAATCATCGGTGCCGATCTGCGCGCGGACAGCAGCCTTGTGGTGCTCAACAAGCACCTGAGCTCGCCGCAGGTGAAAACCTTGATCGAGCTGATTCGGCGGCGTTAGCGGCCGGAAAAATCGTCGCGCCAGGAACAGGCGATGTCGCCGCCGAGCATGCGGCCGTGTCGATGCCGCGTTTGGTTTCCGTCGAGGCCATCGCGATTTCATCGGAAAAGCGCGTTGATTCGACGCGTTCAATGCATTCTTAGAGCAGGTCTAATCTGATCAATGGTCGGTTGTCATCGATCGTGCTTGAAGTACTCTTGCGGCCGAATCGATCTTGATGTGTTGGGCGAGATCGATCCGATCGATGTCTGGTCGCCGTACTTCGTCCTTCAAGTCACGAGGCTTCTCATGAAGATGCAGTCATCCGTGTTCGCATTGCTCGCGTTAGTCGTTTCCGGCGCGGCGTGCGCGCAATCGCTGGACCGTTTCACCGTCACCGCCAATGCGGCCATTCCCGGCTACAACGTGCAACGCCTGAGCAACGTCAGCGCCGAGCAATGCGCGGTAACTTGCCTTGATACGGCGCACGCCTCGTGGTGCGTGTCGTTCGATTACGACAAAACCCTGAGTCAATGCGACCTGAGCGACAAGCGCGCCTCGCAGGTAGCGCTGAAGACCGACTATCCCAACAATCCTTACGATCATTACAGCTTGAAGATCGACGCGTTGGCCTCGTTCGAAACGACCGCGAACGCGGCGATCTCCGGTTACAACCGCGAGCAGCTCACCGCGGTGACGCCGCAGGCCTGCGCCGAGGCCTGCGCCTTGTCGTCGCGCGCTTCGTGGTGCCGCTCGTTCGACTACAACAAGACCGCATCGAGCTGCGACCTGAGCGACAAACGCGCGAGTGATGTCGGCGGATTGAAAACCGACTATCCGGGCAATCCTTACGACTACTACGGCCGCCGCGTCGCTGCCGGCACGCCCAATCCGATCCCCGGCGACCGGCACGTGCTGTTGATCGGCATCGACGGCCTGCGCGGCGACGCCGTGTTGTGCAACGGCTGCGCCAAGCCGCCGACGCTGTCCGCGCTGATGGCCGGCGGCGCTTACCACACCAACGTGTCCGCCGGCGGCACGCAGTCGACCCTGAGCGGTCCGGGTTGGGGCAGCGTATTCACCGGTTTCTGGGCGGACCAGCATGGAGTGACCTCGAACAACATCGAGCTGCCGCTGAAGAAGCCGCACGTATTCGACCTGATCAAGCAGACGTACCCGACCGCGACCACCGCGGTGGTCGCCGACTGGGCCAATCTCACCGCCAACCTGCGGCCGGCGAGCGTGGACCAGGTATTCGTCAACGCGGCAAAGAACTCGCAGCAGGCGACCGACGCGGTGATCCAGTGGCTGGACCAGACTCACGCGCCGACCGCGATCTTCTACTACCTGCACAACGTGGACATCCACACCTGTTGTTACGATCCGGCCAGTGCGACCTATCAGCAGAAGCTGCTCGCCGAGGACGCGCAGATCAAGCAGGTGCTCGACGCGCTGACGCGGCGGCCGAACTATCTCAACGAGGAATGGCTGATCGTGGTCGCCTCCGATCACGGCGGCCTGAACACCGGGCACGGCGGACAGAGCGCGGAGGAGCGCGACGCCGTGCTGGTGTTGAACAATCGCCATGGGAACCCGGCCCGGACGCCGTATTGCTCGGGCGATCTGAGCGGCGCGCCGATGCGGCAGATCGACGGAGCGACGCCGCATATCCTCGATTTCCTGGGCCTGCCAAATCCCACGGCCGGGGTTAAATCGCCGGTGTGCGGAAGTCACTGAGCCCGGCAGGCGATCGACGCCGCGCGGCCGGGCGCGCGCAGCTACCGCGCTTTCGCGCGGCGCGGCGTCGATAACTGCGGCCGCATCGCTTCGCGCGAGCGGGAGGCAAGCGGCAGACAGCAAGCGGAAATCTCTCCACCCTCTCTCCCTCTCCCGCTAGCGGGAGAGGGCCGGGGTGAGGGAACGAGCGCCGCAGGCGCGAGCGCTTTCGCGCGAACTGCGCCCGAGACCTCATCGCGTTCGGACACGCGGCGCACGCGAGCATTCAATCGCACGCAAATCCACGATTCGCCAGCCGCCGCGCCCAGCCGGCTTCAACGGCGAAGCCAGCGAATCGATCCGACGATGTTTGAGGAAGCGGCCGAACGGACTGCGCCGCGCTTCCCATCGGCCAAGCCGCCGGCCGTCGCCAGTAAGACGAGTCTGAAAATCCGCGAAGCGTGTTTTCGATCGCGGGAATTCGCCTGGCCTCGCGAGCAAGGCGGTGTTCGCCCATCTGCGTTCTCGGTCCAATGGTTTGTCTTCGCCGACTGGCGAAGACGGCACGTCGGCATTGATGCCGGTGCCCAACCAAGACAACCGCAAAAGGATTTTTTCATGATCGCAAAACACTTCCTCCCCATGGCCATGCTCTCGATGCTCGCGCTGGCCCCGTTGTCCGCGGCCTGCGCCCACGACGATCCCATCGTGAACCGCGCGCAGACCGAGCGCTCGGTGAATTACGAGGGGCTCTACACCCAGCTTCTGGAACGGCCCGCGCTGGGTCCGTCCGCGCCGTTGGCCGAAACCCATATGGTGATCGCCAACAACGCACTGGACTGCTACAACGTGGTGCAGCAAAGGCTCTGGCAAGGATGGGATTATCCCAACGAACTTGAGACGCAAGATCTCTGCGCGCCATCGCGCGGAGCGATCAGTGAGACGACGAATGTTTCCGTGATTGGCTCGCCCGCCCCGGGATCAGCCGCTGTTCCGTCGCAAATATGGATCAGTCAGATCGTTCGCAAGTCCGAGCCGGGCCAAACTCTTCCGGCGACGAAGGCCTTGGTGGTGAGTAACAGTGAAAGCGGGGTCGGCTACTTCATCGGCAGCAATCAGATGTCGTCGAACTGGCGGTACGACGCTCAACCTGAAGACTATGTAACGTCCGGAGGAATGACTGGGATCGTGCTTCGAAGCACCCGGACCACGGGTACGCTGATGGTCGATCACCGGCAGATCGGGCAATAACGCGAGCATCGTTCTGACTGGCGACAATGTCAGCTCCCGCTCGGGCGAGACCCATGCCCGGGGAGCGGGACGCCTGCGCGCCTGACAGAACCGCGCCGCTTCCTTTTCCTGCTGGCGAGAAAAGGCGCGGGCAATAAGTACAACGCGAGAGCGGTTGCGCTCATGGCGCGCCCTCACCTGGCCCTCTCCCGCCAACGGGAGAGGGCGTTGGGTTTTTCTTCGCATCGACTGGCGCGCTCTGCCGGATCCGCGTCGAGCGGTTCCGATCCGAGCGCCGATCGGCGCAGTTGCCCGCGGTATGCGTGCGGAACTCCGCGATCGGCCGCGTCGTCGCGCTCAGTCGATCAATTCCTTCGCATACTGCACCAGGCGTTCGATCAGATCAGGCTCATCGCTCGGCGAAGGTCGCGACGGCGCGCCCGCCGCGCGCAGGCGCTGCTGCAGCGCCGGCGCCGGTTTCGCCAAGGTGCCGAAGTCGCGCACCAGGCCCATCGGCGCGTAGCCGCCGTAGCCGGGGAACACCGGTGTGAGGTTGGTGTGGCCCATGCGCTTGAACAGAATCTCCGACAGCACCCGGCGGTGATCGGTGGTCACCGGCACGTCGCCGAAATGCGGCGAGAGGATTTCCGGATCCAGGCCCGACCACGAGCCGTAGAAGCGGCGGCCGTTGACCGGGCCGCCCAGCACCAGCACCGGATTGCCGTAGCCGTGGTCGGTGCCGCCGTTGGCGTTGGCGCGCACGCGCCGGCCGAATTCGGACTGCACGACCACGGTCACGCGCGAGGCATGGCCGCTGGCGTCCAGTGCGGCGTAGAACGCGGACAAGGCCTGCGAGAGTTCGGCGATCTTGTTCTGATAGTAGTGATAGCCGCTGCCCGCGGTGCCCTGGCTGTCATGCGTGTCCCATCCGCCCAGGTCGAGCGTGGCGTAGTGCAGGCCGAGGTTGAACTGGATCGATTGCGCGATCGTCCACAACTGCTGGGCGAAACCGCTGGTCGGCCAACCGGCCGGCAACGCGGCGTAGGTTTGTTGCGCGACCACTTTCAGAGCGCTGTCGGCGCGCTGGCCGCCCAGTTCCAGCGGCGTGCTGCCGCCCCACAAACTCGCCAGGGTTTCATTGAGGCCCTTGAACCCGGCCGGCGAATCCGGACGAATCTTCTGCCACGACCACGCGCCGGCGTTGAGAGCGAAGTCGGACGGGCTGCCCATGGTCAGCGCCTGCACCGATCCCAGCAATCCGGCCGGCTGACGCGAAGCCACGCCGAGCGCGGGAATTTTTTCCGTGCCGCTGAGATTGGGTTGCGCGTTCATCGCCCGCGCCAGCCAGCCGCTGCCGATGCCTTGCTGGCCCGGCGTGCCCAGGTCGATGTAGAGCTGAGCGTCGAAGTGGCTGCGGGTCACGCTGGTCAGCAGGCCGCAGGCATGCACGATGCCCAGGTGGCCGGCGTTCCACAGATCGCGCAGTCCGCTTGCCGCCGGATGCAGGCCGAAACCGGTGCCGGCGCCGCTGGCAAGGGTCAGCGGCAGGGCGCCGTAGGTGCCGGTCGCGGCGATGGCCAGATTCGGCCGGGCCTGTTCGTAGAAACCGCGGTCGGCGCCGTCGATCGGCACCACCAGGTTCAAGCCGTCCAGGCCGCCGCGCAGGAACAGATGCACGACGGTGTCGTGGCCGTTGGCCGCGGCGTAGGCGGAGTTGGAGAACAACAGGGACGGGCCGCCCACCGCGCCGATGGCGGCGGTGGCGCAGGTGCCTTTGAGGAAATCGCGTCGTGTGGTCATGTCGGCGTCCTGGCTTAGCGGCTGAGGAATTCGGGCGACATCAGGATCAGCGACACCATGCTGCGCAGTCGCTCCTGGTTGTAATGCCGTTTGAGATCGCTGCCGGCCCAGGTGTTGGTGTCGGTGATGACATAGGTGGCCGGATCGCCGTTCTGGGCCATGAACGCGATCAGCGTCTGCCGCCGCGCCGCGGTCGGCAGATAACCCAGGATGCGGTAACACCAGAAATCGACCAGCTTGGTCGCCGTCCACGACGGCACTTTGGTTCGCGTCGTCGCCAGGATCGGCATCAGCGGCACGCCGCTCTCGCTGGTTTCGGTGATCCAGTTGAGGATGCGCCAGGTCATCGCGTAACTGCTGGAACCCGACCAGGCCTCGCGCACGTCCGGATAACCGTTCGGCGCCGGCCAGTCGTAGGGCTGGTGGCCGGTGAAGCCCATCAGCCAGTTGAATTCGTCGCTCTTCTGATTGCCGACGGCGATGGTCCAGTCGCTGCCGACCGTTCGCATCGCCGCGGCCACCGCTTCGAACGGACGCCGCGCTTTCGCGCCCCAGGTCTGCATGAAAACACTGGAGTTGAGGACGTGACGCAGGACCTTGGCGATCTGGTCCGGCGCCTGCCAGTTCTGGCGGAAAATCTGCGCGGCGCTGGTCACCAACGTCGGATCGGGCGTATCGCTGACGAAGCGGCGGATGATCTTTTTGCAGATGAAGCGCGCCACGCCCGGATGGCTGGCCAAGCGGTCGAGTACGTCGCGACCGTCCTTGAGCGCCGGCTGTTCCGGATACAGCATGCGGCCGAGCAAGAACTTCGGACCCGCGTCGTGCCAGGCCTGGCGATAGACGAAGCTGCCGTCGTTCTCGGTCGGGTATTGCCAATGGCCGTTCTTCACCGACCAGCCGGTGAAGGCCGAGGCGGTTTCGTACACGTCGATGTCGGTGTAGCCGGCGGGATAATTCGGATCCTCGGCATCGGGCGGGACCTGGAACGGGTCCATGAAACCCAGGTAATGCTCGGCGCCCAGGGTGTGCAGTTCCAGCAGTTCGCGGGCGAAGTTTTCGTTCGGGCCGGCGCGGGTGTTGTCGGCGTTGTCGAGGAAGTAGAGCATCGAGGTGCTCTTGGCGACCTGTTCGAGCATCGCGCGGAAATTGCCGAACGCCTGCGGACGCAGCACGTCGCGCTGGTAATGCACGAACACCGGGCCGGCGTCGTAGTCGCTGGCCATGACGTTGAAGTGGTCGTGCCAGAAATTGACCATCACCTCGCGCAACTGGCGCTTGGAGTGGACCGCGCGCACCAGCGCCGCGCGCTGCGCTTCCACGGCCGGGCGCATGCGGATTTCATACGCGGGATCGGGCTTGACGTGATCGGCCCACAACTGGGTCAACGATTTACCCAGAGTGGTGTAGCCGGCGTTGGTCAGGCGGGTTTCCACCGCGCTGTCGTCGATGTTGGCCCAGTCGAGCTGCCAATCGACGTAATTGGCCAGGCGCTGCGCGTCGGTGGTGCCGAGCGCGTTGAATTCCGCGATCGACTGCGTGGTGGCGCCGTAGCTCAGATTGCCGAGCACGCGGATCCAGAACGGCGGGCGCGGCAGGTCTTTCGGCAAGACCGTCACCGGCGCGGCATGCAGGTCGGGGGAGGCGAGCGGGGCGGCGCCGCTGGCGCCGTCGAGCTTGGCGCGCGCGGCCTTGGACGGCGTGCCGCGACCGAGCGCGCCGTAGCGCTGCAGCAGATGCTGGCGCAAGGCGGCCTGTTCGGAAGCGGAGAGGGAGCGGGTCATGGCGCACTCCTTGGTGAGCTGGCGGGTAGGCGGGCAGGAGGAGCGCGAGCTTATGCGGCCGGACAAGCGCTAAAGCCCAGGTTGCGTCACAGATTCTCGCGGCCGCGGATGAACCGCGTCACTGTTCGCGCGTGCGTCTTCGCGCCGTCTGCACAATGCGCGTCACAGGTATCGGGCCATGCGTGGAAACGGTCACGCGCATAACGCGCGCACGGTGTCATCGCTTGCGTGCGGCTTTACCGATTTTGTCCGTTAGCGCGTCGCCGCTGGGCCTGCGCCACTGCCGCCAATGCGTGCAGACGCGCACAAGCCTGCTGGGGCGCAGGCCGTAGACTCTTGCGACGCGGCGCAAATTCCCGGTCGCCATAAGCAGATGCGCCGCCTTCATTTCTGGTTGTGCGCCGCAACAACAAAGATGGCATGAAAGCCGTGCCGCGCCTGCCGGGGAATGCGCGCAGCGCGCACGGCGCCCCCACTGTCAAGGATCTTCCATGCAAGCTGTCATACGGCTGCGACGCCGTCCGTTGTCCGTCGTTCTCGCGCTGAGCCTGTCGGCGCTGGCCGCGTCCGCGCAGGCCCTGGCCGCCGACGCCGAACCCGCGCCGGGCGACAAACCCGCGACCTTGCTCGATCAGGTCGTGGTCACCGGTTCGCGCATTCCGCGCGCCAGCCTGGAAGGGCCATCGCCGGTCACCGTGATCAGCGGGGAAGAGATCGACAAGCAAGGCTTTCGCAGCGCGTTCGACGCGCTCGCCGCGTTGAGCCAGAACACCGGCGTGGTGCAGGGCGAGGACTACGGCAATACCTTCACTCCGGCGGCCAATGTCATCAACTTGCGCGGCCTGGGGCCCAATCACACCCTGGTGCTGATCAACGGCCGGCGTCAGGCCGATTACCCGCTGGCCTACGAAGGCTCGGTCAACGTCGTCAATCTGGCGAATATTCCCAGCGCCCTGATCGAACGCATCGAAGTGCTCGGCGGCGGCGCCTCGGCGGTGTACGGCTCCGACGCGGTCGCCGGCGTGGTCAATTTCATTCTCAAGAAGAAATTCGACGGCACCCAGCTCAATCTGCGCGTGGGCGGCACCGAGCATGGCGGCGGGCAGAATCAGCGACTGCAGGTGGTCAGCGGTTATTCCAACGATCGTTTCGACGCGGTGTACGGCGTCGAGCTCTCGCACCGTCAGGCGATCTGGGGCGACCAGCGCGACTTCATGGATTCGCTGCTGGACAACCCGAGCGGCGACGCGCTGCTGGCGACCCAGGTGGGTTTTCGCCGCAATGCGCGCACCAATGGCTATATCGATCCGGGCGCGGCCTGCGGCGGGTTGTCCGGCCTTTATCATGGCTCGGTCTTCCGTGCGAACAACCCGCGCCAGGGCTGGTACTGCGGCAGCAACGAAGCCTCGCCGGCGTTCTGGACGCTGCAGACGCAGAAGAAGAGCGCCGACGCCTACGGCCTGCTGACCTGGCATCTGAGCGATCGCACCGAGCTGTTCGCCGACGTGCAACTGGGCACGACCAGCATCGAGAACAACACCCGCGCGCCCAGTTGGACTTCGGACAACAACTACTTCCTCAATCAGGCCAGCGGCCTCAACGAGATCTGGTATCGCCGCATCGCGCCGGAAGAAATCGGTTCGGCGCACGCCAACAACAACCGATTCCTGGAGCGCTCGTGGGCGTTCTCGCTCGGCGCGCGCGGCGCGCTCGGCGACAGCGACTGGAACTACGAGCTGGCCTACAACCACGGCCGCAACGAAAACCGCACCAAGCGCCGGCAGTTCCTGGCCGGCATCAACGAGTTCTACCTCGGCCCGCGCCTGGGCACCACCGCGACCGGCATCGGCATCTACAACCCCGATCCGGCGCGTCTGTACCAGCCGCTGAGCCCGGCCGACTATCAGCGCCTGACCGGTTTCTACGAAGGCGTCAACGCCGCCTGGATCCAGAACCTGAGCTTCAGCGTCAACGGCAACCTGTTCGATCTGCCGGCCGGCACGGTCGGCTTCGCCGGCGTGCTCGAAGCCGGTACGCAGGGCTACAGCAACAGGCCCGATCCGCGTTTGGGCGACGGCACGTTCTGGAACACCAGCGCCGGCTCGCGGGCCAGCGGCGATCGCGACCGCTACGCCATCGGCGCGGAGATCAACGTGCCGATCTTCAGCACGCTGACCGCATCGGCGGCGGCGCGTTACGACGAATTCCGCTTCGCCGGACGCAAGTCGGGCAAGGCGACCTGGAACGCGGGACTGGAATTCCGCCCGACCGATACGCTGCTGATTCGCGCCACCGCCGCCACCAGCTTCCGCGCGCCGGACATGAACTACATCTTCGCCGCGCAAACCCGCGGCTATAACCCGGGCATGACCGATTACTGGCGCTGCCGAACGGCCGGTCAGCCCTACGACAATTGCGACTTCACCGGCCTTGCGATCGACTATACCAGCAGCGGCAACCCGGAACTGAAACCGGAGAACGGCAAGTCCTATGGCCTGGGCGTGGTGTGGTCGCCGTCGGAGCATTTCGATCTGTCGCTGGATTACTACAGCATCCGCCTGGAGGACGAACTCACCAACCTCGACAGCAGCCGCATCCTGCGCGAAGAGGGCGACTGCCGCCTCGGCCGGACCCTCAGCGGCGAGCCGCGCGACATCAACTCGCCCAATTGCCGCGAAGTGTTGAGCCGGGTGATCCGCAACCCGTCCGACGCGCCGGTGCAGCCCGATCAGGTGCGCCGCGTGCTGGTCAACGCCATCAACGCCGCCTCCGAGCGTACCGACGGCATCGACCTGAAGAGCAACCTGCGCTGGAGCGCGGGCCGCTTCGGCGACTTCGCCGCGCGCGTGGCCTACACCTTGGTGATCAAGCACGACTACCAGCAATTCGCCGACGATCCGAAGATCGACCTGCGCAACACCCTGGACCCGCTGGAAGCCGGCGACTGGCGCAGCAAGATCAACACCGGCGTGACCTGGACGATCGGCCCGTGGAGCACCAACCTCACCGCGCTGCGTTACGGCAGCCTGCCCAAGAGCGACGGCAGCGGCCGCTACGGTCCGTATACCCGTTACAACGGCAGCGTGTCGTACAACTTCGGCGACAAGTCCACGCTGTCGCTGATCGTCAACAACCTGCGCGATTCCAATCCGCCGCAGGACCGCAACAACGGCGGCTGGCCGTTCTATCCGGTCGGCAATTACGATCCCTACGGGCGTCAGTTCTGGCTGGAGTACAACCACCAGTTCCAATAAGAGTCCGTTCGCGGTGTGCGCTTAGAGATGTCGAGCGTCCGCGCTTCTGGTTTGGCTCGTCATTCCCGCGAACGCGGGAATCCAGAGCCTTTCGTGCGAGAACGTTTGAAGTTACTGGATGTTCGGTTCTGTCGAAGTAAAGCGGCGCCCGCGTTCGCGGGAATGACGAGCCTGAAAATCCAAGCTGACGCCAGGAAAAAGCGGGCTTCGGCCCGCTTTTTCCCGGTCATCGCATCGTATCGCTCACAGCGGCGAATTGATCTGCACGTCGCGGCTCAGCGTTCGCGCGATGCCGGTGGCCAGATCGGTATAGGTGACGTTGACCACGTCCACGATCGGCATGCCGCCGCGATAGGTCGTGCGGCAGCTCTTGGTCGTGCACGGCAGCACCAGGCCGTTGTCGTTGGTCCACACGAAACTGTAGTTGCCGGCCGGCAGATTGCGGATGTCGAAATCCGCGCTGTAGCTGCTGGCGCCCTGGTAGAAGGTCGAGCAATTGCCCAGGTTGCCCGGCGGCGGCGGTTGCGTGTTCGGGCCGACGAAGCAGTACAGCACCGGGCCCAGCGGCAATGCCTGCGCGCCGGCCGCGGGCGCGGCGCGGGCCGGGCCCATGCCGGCCAGGGCGAGCGCGCCGCACAGCAGGGCGTTCATCAAAATCCATCCATTTGATTTCATGACGTACATTCCTGTGTATCGCCAGACCATCCTGGCCGATCGAGGATAGCGCCGCGCCGTCGCCACGCGCGCGACCTGTCGGTATTGACAGGGGCCATCGCGCGCCGGGACCGCGCACCGGCGCCGACTTGACCCGGGCGCATCGCCCGGCGTCGCAGCGCAGCATGCCGGCGCGCGGATGCGTCTCGCGGTCGCAGCGGCCCGGCGGGCCCGTCGGCCCGGGCGGTGCGATAATCGGGCTTCGTCTCCCACGGATCGCCCCGTGCTGCAACTGCTGATCTACCTGCGATACCTGTCGGTGGCCGGGCAGATGCTGACCGTGGTGTTCGTGGTCCAGCGCCTGAACCTGCCGATCCCGGCCGAACCGCTGCTGTCGATCTCAATCGGCCTGCTCGCGTTCAACCTGCTCAGCCACTGGTGGTGGCTGGCCCATCGCGACGCCGGCCCGCGCGCGCTGGTGCTGCAGTTGCTGGTCGATCAGCTGGCGCTGACCGCGTTGCTGTATTACTCCGGCGGCCCGGCCAATCCGTTCGTGTCGCTGTATCTGGTGCCGGTGGCGCTGGCGGCGATCGGCCTGGACATCGCGCCCATGCTCGGCCTGACCGTGCTGACCGCGGCGCTGTACACCTGGCTGATGCGCCATCACGTGGATCTGCCGCATATGCACGGCAGCGACTTCCAACTGCACGTGACCGGGATGTGGGTGAACTTCCTGCTCTCGGCCGGAATCATGGTGGTGGTGCTGAGCCGGTTCATGACCATCGTGCGCGATCAGCGCCGCCGCCTGTCGGAAGCGCGCGAACGCGCGATCCGCGACGAATCGCTGTCGGCGCTGGGTTCGCTCGCCGCCGGCACCGCGCACGAATTGAACACGCCGCTGGCGACGATGGGCCTGTTGGTGGACGACTGGATGGCCAGCGAACAACCGCCGCCGCGCGAAGACATCGAGCTGCTGCGCTCGCAACTGGCGCATTGCCGCGATCACGTGCGCGCGCTGGCCGAGATGGCGCGCCGCGGCGCCGCCGGCGAAACCACGCTGGAAGACGCGGACGGCTTCGTGCATGCCTGCGTCGATCGCTGGCGCCTGCTGCGGCCTAACGCGACCGCGGTGTTCCATCCCGGCGCGCCCGAGCGCAAGGTGCGCGTGGACGCGGGCCTGCCGCAGGCGCTGATCAACCTGATCAACAACGCCGCCGACGCCAATGCCGCGCGCGGCGTCGATGAGCCGGTCGAGGTGACGACGCAGGCGCGCGAGAACTGGCTGACCGTGTCCATCCTCGATCGCGGCGCGGGGCCGGCGCAGATCGCCGCGCGCCCGCGCCTGGACAACGAAGGGCAGGGGCTCGGCATCGGCCTGATGATTTCCAAGGCCGGCATCGAGCGCAGCCGCGGCCGGGTGCGGCAGGTGGAACGCGAAGGCGGCGGTTGCGTGACCGAGGTCGATCTGCCGTTCGCCGCGCCGTCGTCGTCGCCCGCCGCGCAGGCGACGCCATGAGCCTGCCCGCGCGCATGCTGCTGGTCGACGACGATCTGGCGTTCTGCCAGGTGCTCGCGCGCATGCTGGCGCGCCGCGGCGTCGAGGTGCAGGCGCGTCACGACGCGGCCAGCGCGCTGGCCGCGCTGGAGGATTTCGCCGCCGACGGCATCGTCCTGGACCTCAAGCTCGGCGCCGACAACGGCCTGCTGCTGATTCACGACCTGCGCGCGCGCTGTCCGCAGGCGCGGATCGTGCTCGCCACCGGTTACGCCAGCATCGCCACCGCGGTCGATGCGATGCGCCGCGGCGCCTGGAACTATCTGCCCAAGCCGTTCGACATCGACGCGCTGGCGCAAGCGTTCGAATCGCCGTCGCCGCAGGCGCCGCCGCCGGAACCGCCGGCCGAGCCGCCGTCGCTGCGCCGCCAGGGCTGGGAGCACATGCAGCGCGTGCTGGCCGAATGCGGCGGCAACGTTTCGGCGGCGGCGCGCATGCTCGGCGTGGACCGGCGCACCTTGCAGCGCAAACTGGCGAAGCGGCCGGTGCGCGAGCGGCCGGAGTAGGGCCGGCGCGTTATCGGCGCGACGCGGCGTTCATCGGTGCGGCGTGCGGCTTGAAGCGCTTGAGCCGGCACGCGGTGCGCTGAAAAATCCGAATCGCGCCGGTTCCGGTCAATGGAAATCGCGCGAATGCGTCGTCAGCGAGCCCAGCAACGGCGTGAGGTCTTCCATGCGCGAAGCGATGATGTGCTGGACACCGTCCACGTGTTCCAGGCGTCCGTCGATCGCCATCAACCGCGACTCGACCAGCACGCGGCGCTGGCGCTGGGCCAGGTCGCGCCAGACCACCGCGTTGACCATGCCGTCCTCGTCTTCCAGGCTCAGGAAGGTCACCCCGCTGGAGGTTTCCGGATGCTGGCGCACCGTCACCAGGCCGGCGAAGCGCACCCGCGCGCCGTGTTCGACCTTGGCCAGTTGCGATGAGCGCCGGCAACGCCGCGCATGCAGCGCGCTGCGCAACAGCGACAGGGGATGCCGGCCGAGCGTCGTGCCGAGCAACGCGTAGTCGGCCTGCACGTCCTCGCCCGGGCTCGGCAGCGGCAACGACACCGGCGCCTCACTGCGCGCCACGCCCGCGAACAGCGGCAACTGCGTATCCACCCCGGCGACCGCCCAGCGCGCGCGATGGCGATGGCCGGCGAGCGCGCGCAACGCTCCCGCGTCGGCGAGCAGGGCGCGCACGCGCGCATCGATCGCGGCACGCGCGCACAAGTCCTCGACATCGCGCCACGGCGCCCGCGCGCGCGCGTCGGACATGCGATCGGCCGAGGCTTCGTCGAAGCCGTTGATCAGGCGCAGGCCCATGCGGATGGCATGCGGATGCCCGCCGCGGCCGCCCGGCGCGGCTTCCAGCGTGCAGTCCCAATCGCTGTAGCGCACGTCCACCGGCAGCACCGTGACGCCGTTGCGGCGCACGTCCTGCAGTATCTGGCCGTGGGTGTAGAACCCCATCGGCATGGAGTTGATGATGCCGCAGGCGAACGCGGCCGGATGGTAGTGCTTGAGCCAACAGCTGACGTAGGCGATCAGGGCGAAGCTGGCGGCGTGCGATTCGGGGAAGCCGTAGCTGCCGAAGCCCTTGATCTGTTCGAAGATGCGGTGGGCGAAGTCTTCCGTATAGCCGCGTTCCAGCATTCCGGCGCGCAGCCGCTCGCGATGCGGCTCAAGCCCGCCGTGGCGTTTCCATGCCGCCATCGACCGGCGCAGCTGATCGGCTTCGCCGGGCGAGTAGCCGGCGGCGACGATCGCGATCTGCATGACCTGTTCCTGGAATAGCGGAATGCCCAGCGTGCGCTTGAGCACGCCCTTGAGCGCTTCGGAAGGGTATTCGACCAAGGTCGGGTCTTTGCGCCGCAACAGATACGGATTGACCATGTCGCCCTGAATCGGCCCCGGCCGCACGATCGCGATCTCGATGACCAGGTCGTAGAAGTTCTGCGGCCGCAGCCGCGGCAACATCGACATCTGCGCGCGCGATTCGATCTGGAACACGCCGACGGTGTCGGCCTTGCAGATCATGCCGTAGACGTTCTGGTCGTCGCCGAGCCGCGAAATGGAATCCATCGTGATCGTGCCGTGGCCCTGGTCCTCCAGCGACTTGAGGATCTTGCGAACGGCCGTGAGCATGCCCAGCGCCAGGCAATCGACCTTGATGATCTGCATCGCATCCAGATCGTCCTTGTCCCATTGCACGACGGTCCGGTCGTCCATCGCCGCGTTCTCGACCGGAACCAGGGTGTGCAAGGGATGCTCGGAGATGACGAAGCCGCCCGGGTGCTGGGACAGATGGCGCGGGAAGCTGTTTTGGACCAATTGCGAGCTCAGCGCCAACACGTTGCGCAGCAGCGCCGATTGCGTATCGAAACCGCGTTCGTGCAACTGATCGGGCTGTGGGACGTCTTCGCTCCAGCGGTCCAGCATCCGCGACAATTCCGCGATCTGATCCTGCGGCATGCCCAGCGCGGCGGCGACGCTGCGCACGGCGCTGCGCCCGCGATAGCTGATGGCCACCGCGGTCAGCGCCGCGCGATGGCGGCCGTAGCGATTGAAGACGTACTGGAGGATTTCCTCGCGCCGCTCGTGCTCGAAGTCGACGTCGATATCCGGCGGCTCGTTGCGTTCCACCGACATGAAGCGCTCGAACAGCATCTCCATCCGGTCCGGAGAGGTCTCGGTGATGCCCAGGACATAGCAGACCAGCGAATTGGCCGCCGAACCGCGGCCCTGGCACAGGATCTCCAGCGAGCGGGCGTGATTGACGATGTCGTGGACGGTCAGGAAGAAGGATTCGTATTCCAGCGTTCCGATGACGCGCAGTTCATGCACGAGTTGTTTCAGATGCTTGAGCTTGGCGCCGCCGGGCCAGCGTTTCCGGGCGCCCTGGATGACCAGGGCGCGCAGCAGGGATTTCGCGCTGTGGCCGGCCGGCACGAGTTCGTGCGGGTACTGATACTTGAGGTCGCGCTTGAGATCGAACCCGGCGCAGCGCTGGGCGATCTTCACCGTCTCGGCCAGCATCGCCGCCGGATAGATCGCCTGCAGCGCCTTGCGGATGCGCAGGTGGCGCTCGCCGTTGGGAAACAGCAGTTCTCCGGCCGCGGCGACCGTGGTGTGATGGCGCACCGCGGTCAACACGTCCTGCAGCGGACGGCGCCCGCGTTCGTGCATATGCACATCGCCTGCCGCCACCGCCGGCAGGCCGTGGCGGGCGGCCAGCGCGCTCAGTTGCGCCAATCGCGCGTCGTCGTCGGGGCCGCGATGCAGTTCGACCGCGAGCCAGAGCCGGTCGCCGAAGTTCGCCTGCAACCACGCGGCATGGGCGTCGTCGTGTTCGTCGTTATCGGGTATCCACAGTGCGAGCAGGTGGGCGCTGCGCTCGCGGAAGTCATCGGCCAGGCTGAGGTATTCGCCTTTTTTCGCGCGTCTGCGGGCCTGCGTGATCAAGCCGCACAGATCGCTGTAGCCGGCCATGTCGGTCGCCAGCAAGACGATCTTCGGCCCTTCGTGCACGCGGATTTCGCTGCCGACGATCAAGGCCAGCCCGGTGCGTTGCTCGGCTTGCCAGGCGCGGACGATGCCGGCGAGCGAGCATTCGTCGGTAATGGCCAGCGCGCGATAGCCCAGCGCCTTGGCCCGGTCGAACAATTCGTCGGCGACCGACGCGCCGCGCTGGAAACTGAAAGCCGACAGGCAATGCAGTTCGGCGTAGTCCGGCAAGGGCTCCGAGGTGGCGAGCGCGCGTGCGTGCGGCGGAAGGTTCATGCGAACCAGCCGTGCAGCATCAGCGGCCCATCGCCGCCAGCGTCGCGATACGCCCAGGCGCGCTGGCCGCGGGCGGTTTCGACCAGGTAGTAATCGCGCCGCACGTCGTCCTGGTCCCACCAGCCCGATTCGATGCGCTCGGGGCCGGCGAGGATGCGCGCGATCGGTTCGCGCAGCGGTTCGGGCGCGGCCAGCAGCCAGCCGGGACGGGTCGCCTCGGCGGCAACGGCCGGCGCGGTGGGTTTGTTCGAACGCGGCGCGTCGCCGACCACGCGGCGCCAGGCGCGTTCGGGGCGATGATCGGGATGCAGCGCCAGTCCGTGCACGTCTTCGTCGCCGAGCCGCGCGCGCAGGCGTTCGCGCAACTGCGCCCAGGGCAGGGCTTGCTGCGGACGCGGGTCGAACAGGTCGCGGCGCGCGGGCACGAACGGCGGCAGTTCTTCCGCGAGCAGGCGCAGGCCGATCACCGGCGCGGGCAATTGCGCGTGCTGCAATCGCCCGCGCGCCAGTTCGAACAGCATCGCCGCCTCGCGCTCGGGCGCGAGCAGGCCGACCGCGATTTCGCTGTCGGCGATGCGCTCGCGATGGCTGTGGTGTTCGTGTTCGAGCAGCAGCTTGAAACGCGCCACGCCGCCGTCGCGGCCGGACAGGTACGCGGACAGGTCGGCGGTGAGGCGGCGCAGCGGAAACAGCAGGGCCAGGCTGGATTCGACTTCGTGGCCGAGCTCGATGCGCGCGTCGAAGAAATCCGCCGGCTGGAAATACGTCATCGGCGGCGAGGCTTCGCCGCGCAGCGCGTCGAGCCGGGTCAGCACGTCCTGGCCGAAACGCCGCGCCAGCGGCGCGCGCGGCAGGGCGAATACCGCGCCGAGCTTGCGCAGGCCCATGCGCTGCAGCGCCTGCACGACGTCGGCGTCGAGGCCGCAGCGTTCGATCGGCATCTTGCCCAGCGCGCTCAGCAGCATGTCGTCGTCGAAGAACAATCCGTCGGCGAGGTTGGTCAGCGCGCGGGCGGCGTACGGATTCGGCGCGGCGGCCATGCGGTAGCGGAAGCCGAGTTCGCGCAATTCCTCGCCCAGGCGCTTGTGCAGTTGCGGCCACAGGCCGAACAGCTTCCGGCTGCGGCCGATCTCCAGCACGATGGCGTGGGCGAACTGCGTGCTGACCTGCGAACTGTAGCGATAGGCCCAGGCCGCGAGCAGGCTGCGCGCGTGTTCGACCGCCTGCGGATCGTGTTCGACCATCTGGAAGCCATCGACGATGGCGTGCGCGGCGATCAGCGACATCCCCGGCTTGAGCCCGAGCGCGCGCGCGGCGGCGTTGACCGCGTGCAGTCGGCGGCGCGCGTGCGGGCCATCGACCAGCACCAGCGGGCGCTCGGGATGCGGGTGATTGCGAAGGACCACGTCCATCGCCATTTGCGGCAGCAGCAGGCAGGCCCAGCGCATGGCGATGGACTCAGCGCGTGGCCGCCGGAGCGGGCGAGGGCGGTGCGACGGGGAGGGTCGAGATCGAAGCTTCTGCGAGATACGGCGCGGGGGCGGGGCTTTCGGCTGGGGGCGCGGCGTCGCAGCTTAAGCCCCTCCCACGAAAGGCTTCGGCGCTTCGTGGCTGGAGTGGTGGTGCAGGAAAGATCGAGACGGAAGCGATCGCAAGTTGCGGCTTGGCCGCTTCGGGCGCGATGGCGGGCTCGGCGCTTTCGGAGCGCGAAGCGTCGGGACCGAAGCCTCTCGCAGAAAACACGATGGCCGAGCGGTCGGCCGGGACGCCAGCGCCGATCGCGCCTTGTTCGCGTGTCATCCGTGCCGGCGCCGGTTCGGCCGTGGAGGCGAAGGGAATCGGCCGTGTCGGCACGTTGCCGCCGCGACACTTGAGCACGCGCAACTGCCGCGGCGAGGTGTCGATGGCGATGCGCAGCGCGGCCGGCGACGGGTTCAACGCGGCCTTGCTGTCGCGCAGGGCGAAGCCCAGGCATTGCCCGGTTTCGGCCGCGACCTGCAGCCGCCGCAGCGCGCGATCGTCCACGCGCTGCGGCCAGCACAACACCGCCGCGCACGCACCCGAGCGCAGGCATTGTTCGGCCGCCCACAAGGCGTCGCGGCCGCGCGCGCGGATCACCTGCAATCGCGACAAGGCCACGCCGGCATCGCGCCAGGCCGGCGCATACGGCTCGAACGGCGGATCGATCAGTACGACCATGCCGCCGCCATCAAACGCATGCGAGGCCTGCGCGCGCGCGGACTTCGCCGGCATGGCCTGCGCTTGCGGCGGCCAGCCTTGCGACAGCCGCGCCAGCGCCGGCCACATCAGTCGCAACTCGCCCACGCCGTGCATCGGCAGCAGCAGTTCGGTCAGCGAAGCCTCGGGCCAGCCGCCGGTGGGCAGGGCGGCGTCGAGCGCGGCGTGGCCGGTCGGCTGCGAGGACGGCGCCAGATTCGCCGGCTGTCCGCGCCACAGTTTGCGGCTGCTGATCAGGGTTTCCAGTGCGATCAGTTTGCTCATGGCCGCGCTCAGGCGCTGCGCACCAGACCGCAGTAGATGCCTTCGATGGCGAAGTCGGCATCGGCCGCGACGCGGATCGGTTCGTAATCGGGATTGCGCGGCAGCAGGGCGATGCCGTCGGCGTCGATGCGCAGGCGCTTGATGGTGATTTCATCGCCGATGCGCGCGACCACGACCTGGCCGCTGCGCGCGTCGCCGGTGCGGTGCACGGCGACCAGATCGCCGTCGAAGATGCCGTCCTCGCGCATCGAGTCGCCTTTGACCCGCAGCAGGTAGTCCGGGCGCGGCGAGAACAGCAGGCGGTCGATCAGCACATGGGTGTCGGCGTCGGGATCGGCGCCGATCGGCGAACCCGCGGCGACCCGGCCGAGGATCGGCAGGGACAGGCGGCTGTCGTCGTTGGCGGCGGGGGCGGTGAAGGCCGGATGCCGGTTCGGTTCGGTGGCGGCGGCCGATTCGTCCTGCGGCAGCCCGATCTGCAGCAGACCCGCCTGAAGCAGGCGAATCCCGCGCGCGCGCCCCGGCAACAGCTCGATCAGGCCCTGCGCCTGCAAGGCCTGCAGGTGATAACCGGCGGAACGGTTCTGGCGAAAACCCAGGTGCGCGGCGATCTCCTGCTGCGACGGCGGCAGGCCATCGGCGGCGATGCGCTCGTGCAGGTAGATCAGCAGGGCGCGGCGGAGGTCGGTCAGGCTCATGTACTAATATTAGTAATAAAACGGCCGGTGTGCAGCTTGGGTGTGGACGGTCTCGCCGATTGAGACGCGGCCTACGGCACGCAAATCGCTTACAAAGCGCACGTAAACGATTGAAATAAGGCGACTTGTCCGCCAGCCCAGGCGCCGTCGCCACCCCATCCGCGTGCACGAGCCGACCAACGGTCGCTGCGACCCATTGACTCACCCCGGTCCGTTCTTTAATTTCTGTCTAAACAGAAATAAGAGAAGTCCATGGCGCTCAGCCCGCTCCAAGAACGTTTCATCCTGCACTGGGGCGAGATGGGCAGTCGTTGGGGCGTCAACCGCACCGTCGCCCAGATCCACGCCCTGCTGTTCCTGAGCGAGCGCGCGATCACCGCCGACGAGATCTGCGAAACCCTCAATCTGGCGCGTTCCAACGTCAGCACCAGCCTCAAGGAATTGCAGGGCTGGAACCTGGCCCGGGTCAGCCACGTGCTGGGCGACCGCCGCGACCACTTCGAAACCTATAAGGACGTGTGGGATATCTTCCGCGCCGTGGTCCAGGAGCGCCGCCGGCGCGAGATCGAACCGACCCTGAGCATGCTGCGCACCGCCGTGCTCGACAGCGACAACGCCGCGGTGGCGCCGGACCAGAACGACCCGCGCGACCGCCGTACCCTGGAACGCATGCGCGAAGTGCTGGAGTTCATGGAGACCGGCACCAGCTGGATCGACGAAATGAACCGCCTCGATCCCAAGACCCTGATCAAGCTGCTGAAGATGGGCGCGCGCATCCAGCAATTCGTGCGCGGCCCGGTCAAACCGCTGCCGCAGCCGCAGCCCGGCGAGAGCGGCGGGGTGTTGTTCGAGGACGACGACACCCAAGCCGACACCGACGCCGAAATCCAGGGCGAAACCCGATCCCAGCCCGGCGAGCGCGCGTCCTGAGCGCCCGCCGGCATTTTTTTGCCCACAAGTTTCTGTCATTACCGAAATAACTGTAGGAGAAGATCATGAGCAGCGATTCCATCCCGGGCCAACTCGCAAACGCGCAAGTCATCGCCCTGTACGACCGCGCCTGCCCGCTGTGCCGCGCCGAAATGCACCGGCTCAAGGCCGGCGACCGCCACGACCGTCTGCGCCTGGTCGATATCGCCGACCCGCAGTTCGACGCCGCGCAATGGGGCTTCGAACTCGAAGCGCTGCGCAATTCGCTGCACGTGCGCGCCGCCGACGGCGAATGGCGCATCGGCGTGCCCGGCATCGCCGAGGCGTATCGCGCGGTCGGCCTGGGCTGGCTGACCTGGCCGTTGCGCGTGCTCGGCGCCGGCCGCCTGGCCGCGCGCGCGTATCGCTGGATCGCGCCGAACCGGCATCGCGTATCGCGCTGGCTGGGGTATCGCGAAGCCGGCCAGGACGCCGCGCCGCATTGCGACGACGGCCATTGCCCCACGCACTACTGAGGCAGGCGCGCCATGGAACGCTTGTTCATCGCTTTACTGCTGCTGCAGGTCGCGCTGGGCGCGATCGACACCATCGCCCATCACGAACTGATGGAAAAGCTCGCCAACCGCCGCAGCGCCGCGCTGGAGTTGAAGCTGCATTCGACGCGCGGCTTCGTGTACGGATTGCTGTTCCTGGTATTCGCCTGGATCAAGCCGCAAGGCGCGTGGCTGGCGGCGGTGTGGGCGCTGGTGTTGATCGAAGTCGGCATCACCTTGTGGGACTTCGTGGTCGAAGACGCCACCCGGCTGTTGCCGAGCACCGAGCGCGTGCTGCACACCATCCTGGCCGTCAACGGCGGCGCGATGTTCGCGGTGTACGCGCTGGCGACCCGCGCCGACTGGTCCGCGCCGAGCGCCTTGCTTGCGAATTCGCACGGGTGGGCTTCGTGGGCGCTGACCGCCGCGGCGATCGGCATCGCCGTGTCGGCGCTGCGCGACGGATTGGCCGCGCGCGCCAACGCCGCCGAGCCGGCGCCGTGCGCTTTGCTGGCCGAGCATCCGCAGACCGGATTCCTGCTCAGCGGCGGCACCGGTTTCATCGGCACCGCGCTGGTCGAAGGGTTGCTGGCCGGCGGACATCGCGTCACCGTGCTCAGCCGCGATCCGCGCCGCGCCGCGCTGCGTTTCGGCGGCCGCGCGCGCTGTATCGCCGACACCGCCGAGTTGCGCGACGACGAAGCCATCGACGTGGTGATCAATCTCGCCGGTGCGCCGGTGGTCGGCCCGCGTTGGTCGCCGGCACGCAAGCGCGCGCTGCTCGCCAGCCGCATCGACACCACCGATGGCTTGCGTGCGTGGTGCGAGCGCTCGCAACGCAAGCCGGCGCTGTGGCTGCAGGCCAGCGCGGTCGGCGTGTACGGCGCGCATGCGCTGAGCGCGCCGGAACTGCGCGATCCGCCGCCGGTGCGCGGCGATTTCCCCAGCGAACTGTGCGTGGCCTGGGAGCGCGCCGCGGCCAAGGTGTCCGCGCAGGGCGTGCGCGTGGCGACGATGCGGCTGGGGCTGGTCCTGCATCGCAGCGGCGGCCTGCTGCCGATGCTGTCGCTGGCCGCTTCGCTCGGCGGGGCCGCGCGGCTCGGCGACGGCCGGCAGTGGTTTGCCTGGGTGCATCTGGACGATGTGCTGGGTTTCGTCGAGCAAGCGGTGGAACACGTCGGCATCCGCGGCCCTTACAACCTGGTCGCGCCCGGTGGTTGCACCCAGGCCGAGTTCACCCGCGCGCTGGCGCGATCGCTGCATCGCCCCGCCTTCATGCGCATGCCGGCCGCGCCGCTGCGCTTGGCGCTGGGCGAGATGGCGACGATGCTGCTCGACGGTCCCGTGGTCGCGCCGCAGCGCTTGCTCGATCAACGCTTTCGTTTCCTCCATCCCGGCCTGGACAGCGCGCTGAGCGCCGCGCACGCCGGTTCGGACATCAATCCGCGTTCTTTCTATTCGGGTGAAGGACACCCAAAGGACCAACATGGAACTGTTGCATCCCATTGACCTGCCTCGCGATAACAGCGAAGGCGTCAGCAGCGCCGGCGGACTTGCCGGTTCCGGCGACAAACCGCGTTGTGAGCCCGCCGCGCACGATCTGGCCGCGCTGTTGCGCGCGGCGCTCGGCGCGCGCTGGTCGCTGTTGCATCCGCATATCCAGGCACGTTTCGAACTTTTGCCCGGTGAAGCTCAGGCCGAGTACGTCGGCAACATGCATCAGGTTCGCTGCACCTGGCTGGGCGGCGTGTTCGCGCGGCTGATCCGGCATGCGCGGATCCTGCCGCATCAGAACGCCGACGAAGTGCCGTTCCGTTTCGACGTGCGGCCGATGACGCGCGGGCTGGGCTGGGTCAAGACCCGCACTTATCACTTCGTCGATGAAGTCTTCAGTTTCCGCTCGCGCATGATCCTGGGCGACAACGGCGAACTGCTGGAGCATTTCGGCGGCGGCCTGGGCATGCGCGTACGCCTGGAGGTGTTGCCGAACCGGCTGGTGTTCGTGGACGACGGCTATTTCCTGCACTGGCGCGGCTTGCGCCTGCCGCTGCCCAAGCCGTTATGGCCGGGCCGTTTCGTGCTGGTGCATCGCGATCTGGATGCGGAGCATTTCGAAGTCAGCATCGACGTAGAGCATCCGTGGTTCGGGCCGTTGTTTCACCAGGACGGCAGTTTCGAAAGGATGCGGGTGCAGGAGGTTTGAGTGTTCGCGCAATGGAATGCGTCGTAGTGCGGGTGAGGCATGGATGCGGGATCAGGGAAGGTCGCGGCGGGCAGGGATGCGGTACAGGGATGGAGATGGGCCAGGGATGGCCGGGGTAGGGTGAAGCGGCAGCGGATGGTGCGATTTTTTCTATTCTCCGCCTCGCCGTTTCCGTAAAGGCGCTCGTTGTACTTCGGTAGAGCCGAACGCCTGGAGACTTCAGCGTGATCCCTCAAGAACGTCATTCCCGCGAAGGCGGGCTCCGCTTTACTTCGGCGGAGCCGAACATCCAGAGACTTCAGCGTCATCTTTCCAGCCCGTCATTCCCGCGAAGGCGGGAATCCAGAGACTTCAGCGTCATCTCTTAAGACCGTCATTCCCGCGGAAGCGGGCTCCGCTTTACTTCGGCGTAGCCGAACATCCAGAGACTTCAGCGTCATCTTTCCAGCCCGTCATTCCCGCGAAGGCGGGAATCCAGAGACTTCAGCGCCATCTCTCAAGACCGTCATTCCCGCGAAAGCGGGAATCCAGCGACTTCACGCGTTCTCGCACGAAAGGCACTGGATGTTCGGCTACGCCGAAGTAAAGCGGAGCCCGCTTTCGCGGGAATGACGGTAGGTAGGTGCGCGGTTTCCGAGTTCCGTATATTCCGGCCAGAGCTCTAATCCAAGTCCGAATCTCCGAGTCCGAATCCGAATCCGAATCCGAATCAAACCCCCACCCGACCCTCAAGGCGCCCGAAACACCACGTTGTACTGAAACTTCCGCCCCGTAGTCGCCCGCAGCTTCTTCGCGTCGCGATGCTCCGGATTGATCAACGCGTTGTACTCCTCCGGCACGATCACCGACGGCACCAGCAAGATCGCCGACGCGCCGCTGTTCAACCACTGCGAGCCGATCCGCACGCTGGCCACGCCGGCCGGGACCGCGTCCCAACCGCCCGGCAGGTCCTGCGGCGTCATCTGGATGCGCGCCTTCCACACCGCCGCCGGCACCTCGATCGACACCACGTGCCGGTTCAACGGAAGGCCGTGCGAATCCACATACGCCGCGGTCTCAAGCGCTGCCAACGCCAGCGAGGTGGCGGTGTACAGCACGCGCTGACCGTCGTCGTTCCAACGGCCGGGAAATTTGGCCGCGCCCGCGCCGCTCAGATCGTCGGCGCGATAAGCGCGGGTTTCGCCGGCGATACGCCAAAGTTTCATGTTTGCGGCCTCGTCCTTGCGGCAATGGATCGGATCGGCGAAACACCGCTCATGCGGTTGCGCTCACGGCGGCGTACTACTGATACGCACCGCTTTCCAGCGAACCCAGCAGGCGCGCGACCACGCTCAGGCCGGTCGGCGTGTCCAGCAGGTCGGCCGGCTTCTGTCCGCCCAGGGCGGCTTGCGGCTGCTCGATCCAACTGCCGAGCCACTTGGCCCAATCGAAGTCGCGCGCGTCCGGCGCCGTGCTGTCCTTGAGCATGGCTTCGGCGATGCCGAGCAGATGCATCACCCCCAGCGCGGCCTGTCCGCTCGCGCCGGTGATGCGCGCGTGCTGCGCGGCCTTGCTTTCGGCGGTGGCCTTGGCGATGCCCAGGATGTTGAACATCCTCACCGCCGACAGGTCCATGCTGGTCGCCATGTGCTTGACCACCTGCGCGGGCACGCCTTCGCGCTCGGCCTCCACGCGTTGCAACGGGCTGGCGCTGCGCAGGTAGGCGACGTAGCCGTTGAGCGTGGCCGGGGCGCTGTTGTAGGCCTGCAAGGGCGAGGGCTCCTTGACCGATGCGCCGTGCTTGTTGCGCGCCAGCTTGGGGTAGGCGTGTTCCTGCGCATCGAGCCGGCTTTCGCGCAGCGCGGGCTTGCCGCGGCCGGCGGATTTCGCGGTCGGCTTGGTCCCGGCCTTGGCCGGCGGAGGCGTCTTGGCGGCTTTGCTCATGGCGGGTGGCCCTGTCCGTGGTGTCCTGATCTGGACGGATCGTAGCACAAAAATGTACGAAGTGTGCTGGGCGTCCCAAGCCGGGCCAGGGGCCCTGCATCCATTCGCGGGCCCTGCGACGTACTTGGGCGATGCTGCCGCCGTACCCGCAGGCGCCGACCGGCCGAGAGCAAATAGCCCATTTTCGATTGCTATGCTGCGCGGCTCCGGCGCCGTGCATCCAACCGCCCTGGCCGGTACCGCACCTCGTCCATCGTTAGGAGACAACATGAATCGCAATTCGCGGATCTTCGGATCGTGCCTGGGCCTGCTCCTGGTCGCGGTTCCGCCAGCCCATGCGCAGAAAGACCGCCAGGTCTACGAAGACGCGATCGCGCGCTCGGCCGAGGTGTGTCCCGACCATTCCGCCGAGCGCACCCGCGCCGGAGTCATGGCCGTCCCGGCCGCCACCTTGAAGGTGCTGGAGGAGTTCGATGTCGCCCTGTGCCCGGACCGCCGCCTCGACAGCACCACGCCGGTGGTCTGGTACGGCGTGCAGAACGTGTTCGCCTGGAATCCGTCGGTCAAGGGCGCGCCCAAGGTGATGGCGACCCAGGCCGCCGCCTACGCGCGCAGCGAGGAGTTCCCGCAGACCACCGTGGTGTGGAAGGCGAACGGCAAGCTCGCCGAAGGCGCGCTGGTGCCGTCGTTCCGCAAGCGTTGAGGGTTTGATGGCGGCGGCCGGCTTGAGGTTGCCGGCCGCGGGGACGCCGCGGAGGTTCGCGGGCATCCCTGTGTAAGCCGCCAGGCAATCAAGCAGCGAGAAAACAGGCCGGCGTTCGCCGGCCTTTGCGCATGGCGCGATCGAATCGGGCGCATCGACGGCTGCATGGCCTGGCCGCGTCGATGCCGCGAGCCAACGCCGCCGAGCACGCCGCACCGCGCGGCCGTCATCGAATCGTGAACGAAAGCCACACCGGCGGCGCCGATCGCGCTGTGGCCAACGGAATTTTTATTCTCTCGCCGACGCCGTCCTCGTATCGTCGCGTGCATTCGTCGCGTCGATGATCGAGTGCATCGGCGCGGCGCGCGCGGACGCTCGGCGGCTTCGCCGAGGCGCGAATCGATAAGCGCTGTCGACTGTTTCCCGATCTCCACGGCGTCGCGGCTTGCGGCGGAAGCGGGCGAGGGCGTGGTGAAGTACGCAATCCCGTGTCGCCGCGGTCCACCGTGTTCGCCCGCCGCGCCTGAACGAAGGCCGGCAAGCGCGCGCGACGAGCGTCGCGCGCGCGGAACTCGTTCTATCGTTCCCGTTCCGATGCTTGCGGCCCGGCGCATGTTTCAGGCCATCACCCCCGAAGGATGAATGAACAAAGCCGCTCCTCCGCAAGATGCCCTGCTGCATGCGAGCGCTTTGCTGATCGCCGTCGCGGTGACGATGTTCACCGGTTGGCTGTTGCTGGACGTGCCGGCCCCGGCGCCGGCGCAACCGGCCCTGGATGTGGTCCTGATCGAGCGCGTGCCGCCGCCCGTCGAGCCGCCGAGCGAACCGGACTTCGTGCCCGTGCCCATGCCACGCGACCGCCCGCACGCGCCTCAAACGGCGAGCGTCGCCGCGAACACGCCCCGTCCCGTGCAGCCTCAGCCATCGACGCCGCGCAAGCAAACCGCGGCAAACACGCCACCGCCCGCGCGCCCCAGCCGGCTATTCAACGCCGACGGCCGCGTCGCGCTGCCGGAGGCCGACCCGATGCGCGCGCCGCCCGGCCGCGCGCCGGGCGATCCGGACGATCCCAAATTCGTAGCCGCGAAGAACACCTTCGAACGCCGCAATCCGATCGACGTGCCGCCGACCGGATTCGAATCGGATTGGGCCACCGAAGGCACCCTCGGCAAGGCCTTGCTGGGTAAGGCGACCAAGCGGCTGCAGAAAATCGCCGACGCGATGCCGTTCAAGCGCGATATCCAGCAGGCACGCGCGCGGCCGCCGCCGCCGGTGCGGTTCAATCCGGCGCTGCACGAGCGGCCCTCGGACCTGGGCAGCGAAGCCACCGGCGATGCCTACAAGGCCGCGCCGATCGCGTTCGAGCCCGCGCCGGGCCTGCAGGGCGAGGCCAGCCGCCGTATCCGTCAGGCGATCGGCGAAGTCGAAGCGGCCCACGGCGGCTGCGAGCGCAAGCGGCTGCGCGAGTTGCTGGCGCCGGCGATCGTGCGCGTGGACGAACTTCAACGCATCGAACGCGCGATGGCGAGCGGCGTCGATCCGATCCGCGCCGAACAGTTGCTGCCGCGTTCGGCCGACATGGCCTACGACCAGGCGCGTCGCGCGATCTGGTACGCGAAACAGCAATTGGCGACGTGCGCGAGCTGACCTGGGCGGCCTGATACACGAGTACCGACGACATCGACTGTTCGTTTGTTCGCCGCGTTGCCGTCGACGGTGCGGTTACGGCGTTGAAGCGCGCACCGTCAATGCGTGCGATTCAAACGAAGTCGGCGCTGAGCGCATCGCGCGAACCATCGGCGTCTGCATGATCGCGACGATGGCGGTGCCGATCTGGCGCCGCAGAGAGGCGATGAACAGGCGCGAGGCGCACATTCGATGCGGCAATGCACGCATCACCATCGATATTAGCGTTTGAGCCGCGATGCACGTCATCGCATCGCTTTGTGATCCGCGTGGTGAATCCACCGCCATTGCAGCCGCGTCGATGCCTTGACGCCGGCCCGCATCCAGCGCTTGCGTCCGCTCTGAACGAACGCGCGCAATGCGCCCGCCGCGATGCGGCTTGTCCGCCCAGGGCCGCAAGCACTACACTTCGCCCGCCACAGGTGCCTTGCACGCCGGTCCATACCGGCGCGCAGGGTGAAACGGGAAGTCGGTGCGGACGTGATCGTCCAATTCCGACGCTGCCCCCGCAACGGTAGGCGAGAACACCCGACGTTGACCACTGCGCTCGCGCGGGAAGGTGTCGGGGTGATGCTTCGGCATCGCTCGCAAGCCCGGAGACCGGCCCGTGGCGGACATCGGGAGATGTCCTCCTCGAGTGTTGCGGCGGGCAACCTGACGGGCTGATTCGATGCGGCGTGCGTTCGCCATCGTTTCGTCTTGTCGCGCGTCTCCGCAACCCTCGCTTTCGCGGGTGTGCGATACGGAGACCACCATGAACGATATGCATCGCGTTGCGACCGAGGTCGCGACGGTCAAGCTTTTGATCGACGGCGAATTCGTCGAATCCCGCAGCACGCAGTGGCGCGACGTCGTCAATCCGGCCACCCAGGCGGTGCTGGCGCGCGTACCGATGGCCACGGCCGAGGAAGTGGACGCGGCGGTGGCTTCGGCCGCACGCGCGTTCAAGACCTGGCGCAAGACCCCGATCGGCGCGCGTGCGCGCATCTTCCTGAAATATCAGCAGCTGATCCGCGAGCACATGAGCGAGCTCGCCGCGATCCTGACCTCCGAGCAGGGCAAGACCTTGCCCGACGCCGAAGGCGACGTGTTCCGCGGCCTGGAAGTGGTCGAACACGCCGCGGCGATCGGCAACCTGCAACTGGGCGAGTTGGCCAACAACGTCGCCGGCGGCGTCGATACCTACACCTTGCTGCAACCGCTGGGCGTGTGCGCGGGCATTACGCCGTTCAATTTCCCGGCGATGATTCCGCTGTGGATGTTCCCGATGGCCATCGCCACCGGCAACACCTTCGTGCTCAAGCCGTCCGAACAGGATCCGCTGGTGACCATGCGCCTGGTCGAGCTGGCGCTGCAGGCCGGCGTTCCCAAGGGCGTGCTCAACGTCGTCCACGGTGGCGAAGATGTGGTCAACGCGATCTGCGATCACGCCGATATCCGCGCGGTGTCGTTCGTCGGTTCGACCAAGGTCGGCACCCACGTGTATCGCCGCGCCTCGCTCGCCGGCAAGCGCGTGCAATGCATGATGGGTGCGAAGAATCACGCCATCGTGCTGCCCGACGCGAACAAGGAGCAAACCCTCAACGCCATGGCCGGCGCCGCGTTCGGCGCGGCCGGGCAGCGTTGCATGGCCGCGTCCACCGCGGTGTTGGTCGGCGAAGCGCGGCAGTGGATTCCGGATCTGGTCGCCAAGGCGCGCACGCTCAAGGTCAACGCCGGCACCGAGCCGGGCACCGACGTGGGTCCGGTGATTTCCTGCGCCGCGCGCGAACGCGTCGAAGGCCTGATTGCCTCGGGCGTGGAGCAGGGCGCGGTGCTCGAACTCGACGGCCGCAATCCCGCGGTGCCGGGGTATCAGCAAGGCAATTTCGTCGGCCCGACGATCTTCTCCGGCGTCGAACCGGGCATGCGCATCTATCAGGAAGAAATTTTCGGACCGGTGCTGGTGATCCTCGGCGTGGACACGCTGGATGAGGCGATCGCGCTGATCAACGCCAATCCCAACGGCAACGGCACCGCGATCTTCACCCAGTCCGGCGCTGCCGCGCGCAGGTTCCAGGAAGAGATCGACGTCGGCCAGGTCGGCATCAACGTGCCGATTCCGGTGCCGGTGCCGCTGTTCTCGTTCACCGGCTCGCGCGCCTCCAAGCTCGGCGACCTGGGCCCGTACGGCAAGCAGGTGGTGACCTTCTATACCCAGACCAAGACCGTCACCGCGCGCTGGTTCGACGACGAGACCCTGGGTCACGGCGTCAACACCACGATCAGTCTCAAGTGATGGCCGCGGTCATGGACTGGCAGGCCGCGTCGGTGGTGCCGACCGGCCTGAGCGAAGAACAGGCTGCGTACCGCGATGCGGCGCGCGACTTCGCCCAGGCTCGGTTGGCGCCGCATGCGGCGCAATGGGACGCGCAAGGCATCTTTCCGCGCGAAGCCATCGCCCAGGCCGGCGAGCTCGGCTTTTGCGGGCTGTACGTGGACGAAGCCGCCGGCGGCTCGGGCTTGAGCCGGCTGGACGCGGCGATCGTGTTCGAGGAACTGGCCGCGGTCGATCCGTCCACCGCGGCGTTCATCAGCATCCACAACATGGCGACCTGGATGCTGACCGCGCATGCCAGCGACGTGGTGCGCGAGCAGTGGGGCCCGGCTCTGGCCAGCGGACGCAGTCTGGCCTCGTATTGCCTGACCGAACCGGGCGCGGGATCGGATGCGGCCTCGCTGAAAACCCGCGCCGTGCGCGACGGCGAGGACTACGTGCTCAACGGCGCGAAGGCTTTCATCTCCGGCGCCGGCGCCACCGACATGCTGGTGGTGATGGCGCGCACCGGCGGCGATGGCGCGCGCGGCATCAGCGCGTTCGCGGTCGCCGCCGACAGCGCCGGCATCGCCTACGGCCGCAAGGAAGAAAAGATGGGCTGGAACAGCCAGCCCACGCGCGGCATCAGCTTCGAGAACGTGCGCGTGCCGGCGCGCAATCTGCTCGGACGCGAAGGCGACGGCTTCAAGATCGCGATGAAGGGGCTCGACGGCGGCCGCATCAACATCGCCAGTTGCTCGCTCGGCGCGGCCCAGGGCGCCTTGGACGCGGCCCGCCGCTACATGGGCGAACGCCGCCAGTTCGGGAAGAAACTCGCCGAGTTTCAGGCCCTGCAGTTCAAGCTCGCCGACATGGCCACGCAACTGATCGCCTCGCGGCAGATGGTGCATACCGCCGCGCGCAAGATCGACGCCGGCAGCAGCGATGCCACCGTGTGGTGCGCGATGGCCAAGCGCTTCGCGACCGATGCCGGCTTCGCCGTGTGCAACGACGCGCTGCAGATCCACGGCGGCTACGGCTACATCCGCGAATACCCGATCGAGCGCCTGCTGCGCGATTGCCGCGTGCACCAGATCCTGGAAGGCACCAACGAAATCATGCGCGTGATCATCGCGCGCCATCTGCTCAACAGCGACGAGGAATTGCGATGAGTCTTGCCGACACCGTCTACACCGGCCTGAAGCTGGAAATCGACGGCCACACCGCCGTGGTCACGCTGAGCAATCCGCCGGCCAACACCTGGACCCGCGACAGCCTCGCCGCCTTGCGCGATCTGGTCCGCGACCTGGACCGCGAGCGCGACATCTACGCCCTGGTGATCACCGGCGAAGGCGAGAAATTCTTCTCGGCCGGCGCCGATCTCAAGCAGTTCGCCAGCGGCGACAAGGCCCTGGCGCGCGACGCGGCGCGCCGCTTCGGCGAGGCCTTCGAAGCGCTGAGCGCGTTCCGCGGCGTGTCGATCGCGGCGATCAACGGCTATGCGATGGGCGGCGGGCTCGAATGCGCGCTGGCCTGCGATCTGCGCATCGTCGAGGAACAGGCGCAACTGGCGCTGCCGGAAGCGACGGTAGGCCTGCTGCCTTGCGCGGGCGGCACCCAGAACCTGCCGCGTCTGGTCGGCGAAGGCTGGGCCAAGCGGATGATGCTGCTCGGCGAGCGCGTCGATGCGGCGACCGCACTGCGCATCGGTCTGGTCGAGGAAGTCGTCGGCAAGGGCGAGGCCAAGGCGCGCGCGCTGGCCTGGGCCAGGCAGGCCGAGAAACAGAGCCCGACCAGCGTCACCGCGTGCAAGGCGCTGGTGCAGGCGACGCGTTCGCAGTCGCATGCGACCGCGCTGGTGAGCGAGCGCGAAGCGTTCGTGGATCTGTTCGACAGCGCCGATCAGGTCGAAGGCGTGGCGGCGTTCCTGGAAAAGCGCGCGGCGCAATGGAAGAACGCATGAACGCGTCGATCCAGCCCGCAATCAGCGAAACCGTCGCGCCGTCGCCGGTGTTGTTCGAACAGCGCGCGGCCGGCAACGGCCGGCGCATCGGCATCGCTACGCTCAACGCCGCGGCGACCTTGAACGGCCTGTCGCTGCAGATGGCCGAATTGCTCGACGAACAACTGCGGCTTTGGGCCGAGGACGACGCGATCGCCCTGGTCGTGCTGCAGGGCGCGGGCGAGAAAGCCTTCTGCGCCGGCGGCGATCTGCACGGGCTGTATCGCGGCATGCGCGAATACCAGGCCGGCGGTGGCGGCGACATTCGCAACAATCATCAGGCCAGCGAGTTCTTCCGCACCGAATACCGCCTCGACTATCGCATCCATCGCTATCCCAAGCCCTTGCTGTGCTGGGCCCACGGAATCGTGATGGGCGGCGGCATCGGCTTGATGGCCGGCGCCAGCCATCGCGTGGTCAGTGAGCGCTCGCGGCTGGCGTTTCCGGAAATCACCGTCGGCCTGTATCCGGATGTCGGCGGCAGCTGGTTGCTCAACCGCGTGCCGGCGCGCGCCGGGCTGTTCCTGGCATTGACCGGCGCGCCCTTGAACGCCAGCGATGCGATCTACGCCGGTCTCGCCGATCACCACGTGCCCGAAGCGCGGCGCGCGGCGGTGTTGACGCAGTTGAGCGATGAAGCGTGGTCGGGCGAGGCGGAGATGGATCGCCAGCGCCTGACCGCGCTGTTGCAAGCGCATGGCGAACCCGCGCCTGCCGGGCCGCTGCAACAGCACGCGGCGTTGATCGAGCGACTGTGCGAGGGCGAGGATTTGGCAAGCATCGTCGCGCGCATCCAGGCGCTGGACGGCGACGACGCCTGGCTGACCGGCGCGGCCAAAACGCTGGCCGCGGGCGCGCCCGGGTCGGCGCGGCTGGGCTTCGAGCTGCAACAGCGCGCGGCCGAACTGTCGTTGGCCGATACCTTTCGCGTGGAATACCTGGTCTCGCTGCAATGCGCCGCGCACGGCGATTTCGCCGAAGGCATCCGCGCCTTGCTGATCGACAAGGACCGCACTCCGCGCTGGAATCCGCCGACGCTGGAACTGGCCAGCGCGGGCTGGGCCGCACCGTTCTTCATCGCGCCGTGGCCGCACGGCGAACATCCGCTGTCCGATCTGGACGTTTCCACGCAGGTCCACGCATGAGCCGCATCGCATTCATCGGTCTGGGCAACATGGGCGGGCCGATGGCGGCCAATCTGCTCAAGGCCGGATATTCCGTGCAAGTGTTCGATCTGTCGTTCGCCGCGGTGGCGACCGCGGTCGCGGCCGGCGCCGCCGCCGCGGCGAACGCCGCCGAAGCGGTGGCCGGCGCGCAGATCGTGATCTCGATGCTGCCGGCCAGCCGCCATGTCGAAGGCCTGTACCTGGGCGACAGCGGATTGCTGGCAGTGATCGAGCCCGGCGCGTTGATCATCGACTGCAGCACCATCGCCCCGGCCTGCGCGCAGAAGGTCGCGCAAGCGGCGAACGCGCGCGGCGTGGACATGATCGATGCGCCGGTATCCGGCGGCACCGCAGGCGCCGCGGCCGGCACGCTGACTTTCATCGTCGGCGGCGAAGCGGCGGCGCTGGAACGCGCGCGCGAGGTGCTGCAGGCGATGGGCAAGAACATCTTCCACGTCGGCGCCAACGGCGCCGGGCAGGTCGCCAAGCTGTGCAACAACATGGCGCTGGGCGTGATCATGGCCGCGACCGGCGAAGCGCTGGCGCTGGGCGTCGCGCACGGCCTCGACCCGAAGGTGCTGTCGCAGATGATGGCGGTCAGCACCAGCCGCAGTTGGGCCACCGAAGTGTGCAATCCCTGGCCCAACGTGCTCGACAACACGCCGGCCTCGCGCGGCTACAGCGGCGGCTTCGGCAACGACCTGATGCTGAAGGACCTGGGCCTGGCGGCGGAAGCGGCGATGGGCATCGGCGCCTCGATTCCGCTCGGCGAACTGGCGCGCAATCTGTACGCGATGAACAGCCAGGCCGGCCGCGGCGCCCTGGATTTTTCCAGCGTGGTCAAGCTGGTCGCGAAGGACGCATGAGCGCGCAGCGCAAGCCGCTGCAACTGCCCGGCGGCGACAGGCTGCTGCTGCATTCGTGCTGCGCGCCGTGTTCGGGCGAGTTGATGGAGGCCTTCGTGGTGGCCGGCATCGACTACTCGGTGTTCTTCTACAACCCGAACATCCACCCGCTCAAGGAATACGAACTGCGCAAGGAAGAGAACATCCGCTTCGCGCAGAAACACGGCGTTCCGTTCATCGATGCCGATTACGACACCGACCACTGGTTCGCCCGCGCCAAGGGCATGGAGAACGAACCCGAGCGCGGCATCCGCTGCACCATGTGCTTCGACATGCGCTTCGAGCGCACCGCGCTGTACGCGCACGAGCACGGCTTCCCGGTGATGACCACCTCGCTGGGCATTTCGCGCTGGAAGAACATGGCCCAGATCAACGACAGCGGCCAGCGCGCGGTCGCGCCGTACCCGGGCCTGTCGTACTGGGACTACAACTGGCGCAAGGACGGCGGCAGCCAGCGCATGATCGAGATCAGCAAGCGCGAACGCTTCTACCAGCAGGAATACTGCGGCTGCGTGTACTCGCTGCGCGACACCAACCGCCATCGCAAGGCCCAGGGCCGCGAGCGCATCCAACTCGGCGTGATGTTCTACGGCGACGACCCGCCCGCAAGCGATTGAACCCGGGACGGGGACGGACAAGGAGGCGGGAATGGGCAAACCTACGTACTACGTCGAAGTCGTGCGCGCCGGGCGCGAACAGGATCACCACGATTACTGGGTACTGGGCCGCCGCGCCAAGCATTCGGGCGAGCCCTTGAACGCGGAGGAAGTCAGCTTCGTGGAAGCGGTGCGGGCCAGCAATCGGCGTGAGGCGGTGGTGCTGGTGGGGCGCAAGTATCCGGGGCATGCGATCGCGGGGATGGTCGCCAAAGTCTGATCGCGTGCGTTGACGGCTTGCGATGCGATGCAAGCGCGGGAAACCCGCGGACACAAGAAAGGCCGGAAGCGATTCCGGCCTTTCTTGCGTTTTCGGTTCTGACTATGCGTATTCCTGCCTCGACCGGACCAGCCCCCGGCGATAACCGGGGGCTGGCCTGACTCAGCGTGATGCCGTTCTTATTGAGCTGCCTTGGAGAGTGTGGAAGGCGAGACCGAGCAATGGCCCGGGCCGGTGGTGCCTTCGTTGTAGGAGCCGAGGATGCCGGCCAGGTTGATTGCGGTGTCGCGCGCCGGTCCCTTCGGCGCCGTGGTGCTGCGTCCGGTGAACCACGCGGTCGCCTGTGCGATCGCGCTGCTTACCTGGGTCGGAGCGCTCGCGCCCGCTTCGACATTCAGGCGCGCCGCCATGTATTGGTGCGCCAGGATGTAGTAAGCGTTGCCGCCCTTCGGCGGAGTCCAGAACACGGCATACCACGTCTGCCCGGAGCTGAAGAACAGCGTGTTCTCGCCGATCGCCGCCCAGGTCGCGTCGTAAGGCGCGGGGCCGTACGTCGAGTGGGTCTTCCAATAGCCCAGGGTGTAGGTGCAACCCGCGTTCGCGCACAGTTCCGGCACGCGCACGCTCAGCACCGCCTCGTCGCTCTTGTTCGCGCCGTTGTCGGTCGCAAGCGTGAGCAGGTTGGGCACCATGAACTCGCAGCTGTTGCCCGCGCCGGTCTGGCTCGGAAGCAGCCACGAAGCGAACACATCCAGGCTGCGCACCATGTCCGGATCGGGATCCACGTCGCCGGTCGCATAGTGCACGAAGCTGCCGCACAACAGGGGTTGCACGGTCCAGCCGAAGCCAGTGCCGAGATTCAATCCGGCGGTGCCGTTGAACAGGTCGGTCAGCACCACGCAACGATCGGTTTCGACATTCGGATCGCCATAGGCCAGGGCCGCCTGATTGGAGTCGTAGGCTTGCAGCCCGCAGTCGCTGGCGGCGCCGTTGGCGTCGTAGCACTGCCGCACTCGCTGGATGCTGGCTTGGTTATACCCGTCCAGCTTGCCGCTCAGCGAGGCTTGATACGCGCAATGCAGCGAAGTCGGTCCTTGCGCGTCGCAGGTCGGCGATACCGATTGCGTCGTGCCTCCGGCGAAATGCAGAACATCGCTGGGGGCGCTCGGACTGAACACGGGCGTGACATCGACGGGCCAGTTGACCTGGATGTCGCCGGACACGGCGAAGCCGCTTTCCGATTCGATACCGCGGGTCGCGGCGAGCCGGTACACGGTCTCGTAGCTGCCGCCGTCATTCAGCGTGACATCGATATCGTCGCACAGGTAATTGCCTGCGTAATCGCCGCTGGCGATCGGATCGGCCAGGCATCCCTGCATTCCGGTGACCTTGGCGTCCGCCGGCGAAACCACGATGTGCTTGTCCGCGCTCCATCCATAGTCGCGGTCGTAGCGTGTTTGCGCGGTCTTGGAGATCGAGACCGTGCGGCAAGCCACGTTGACGCTGGCGGAATCGCTCGCTGTCGCATTGGTGTTCGCGCCGGTGCTCCAGCTACCGGTGGCCGTATTGTTGTGCGAGCCGCCATCGGCGTCGCACGCGAACGGCTGCGGCCGTCCATAGGTCCACACATAGCCGGCGTCGCCGAGGGCGAAGCTGTGATCCACGGCGTTGGGCAGCATGGAGTCGTCGACCGAGAAACTGTCGCCGTAGCTTTCTGCCGGGTTGGCCGGAATGGTGAAGGCCGCCGTGGCGGTGAAGGTGTAGCTCTGCGCGCTGCCGGGGCTGCCTCCGCTGCTGCCGTCGTCGGCGCAGCCGCAACTGCCGTTGCGTTGCGTGGTGATGCCGGCCGCGTTGACGCCGCCGCTCGCGTTGAGCAGGAACGGATGGCTCAGGCTGCTCAGATCGAAGGCGTAGCTGCACGCAAGAATGATCTTCTGTGCGTTGGGCGCCGGCTTCGTGCAGTCCAGCGTGTCGGTGTCGCCGCCTTGCGCGGTCCATTGAAGCGCGAACTGATTCGGCGCGTTGCCGAACTGCATGGTGTCGACCACCGCGGTGGCTTTCCAGCCGAAGTCGAAAGGATCCTTGACGGTGATGGTGCCGGACACGCGGTAAATCCCGCGGGTCAGCGGCGTGGCGGTGACGGTGTATTCGACTTGATGGCTGTCGCCGTCGAACATGGTGATCTGTTCGGGGGTGACGCTCTTGTCGATGCTCCAGTCGGTATAGCGTTTCCAGCTCGCGTCGGCGGTTTTCTCGCCGCTGGGCTTGGGCAGGAAGCAGAACGCGACATGGCTGACGCCGGCCGGTTCGCCGCTGCCGTTGTCGGGCGAGTACAGATTGATGTCGGCGGATACGGCCGGGTCGTAGTGGAACACGTTGTAGGCGTTACCGCCCTTGACCACGATGTAGTCCATCGGCACGGTCGCGTTGAAGCCGATGTACTGGTTCTGCCCCGAGGGGGTGTAGTTGAAGGTGATGGACTGGCCGGGCAGGCCGAGGTTGTAGCTTTGGCCGTTGACCGGCGCGCCGCCGGTGCTGGAGCCCAGCCCCTGCCAGGTGCCGACGCCGGGCAGGTCGTTGCATGAGGTGAAATTGCCGGGGTAGGTGGTCGGTTGCACCGACGCGGCCCAGGCCCCGGAAGATGCCAGCAATAGCGCCGCGGTGAGCAGCGGACGCCAACGTCGTTGGGTGGACATGTCAGAACTCCATGAGCGGGGCGTGATCGCCCGGTCGATGCGCTCGGTAGCTCGGCCGTGCCGGCGTGGGACCGGTACCCGGAGGCTTTGCGACGCCGGCTCTCGCCGGGTGTGCCTTTTTCGAGTCCTGTGTGATTCCGCGTGCCTCTTCCCCGATGCACGTCGTGACGCAGCCGTATGGGTGCAAGCGTTCGTTAACACGGTCTGCGTTGGGGGCGAATATACGCTTGCAGCTGGTTTTTGCTATGTTTCAAGAGCGAAACGTTTCCGGCCGGTCGCCAGTCCGGCTCCGGCGCTAGTGCGCGAACAAGACCGGGCACATCGCGTTGTCCAGCAAGTAACGCGTCGTACCGCCCAGGATCTGTTCGACCAGCCTGGAACGGCTGTAGGCGCCTGCCACGATCAGGTCGGCGTTGCATTCGATCGCATGATCGACGATGACGCAGCCCGCACTGGCGTGGGCCGCGGAGCGGCGGACCTGCTTGACCTGTACCCCGTGCCGCTCAAGGTAGTTGGGCAGCGAGGCGTCCAAAGGATGAGCGGTGGAAGAGGTTTCATCCGCGCTCAACAGGTCGACCGAGCGCATGCGCGCCAACCAGGGCAAGGCGTCGCGCAGCGCGCGGGCCGCTTCCCGCGAAGGCTTCCAGGCCACGACGGCGTGGCCGAAATCCGCCGGCAGGGCTTTGTATGCCGGCACGCACAGCACCGGCCGGCCCGAGCCGACCGCGACGGCGGCGAACAGGCGGTGGCGGGCATCGTGCTCGTTCGTATCCATGCCCAGCACGGTGACGTCGGCGTAGCGCGCATGCTCTACCGAAATTTCCTCCGGCGTAGACCAGAACGCTTCGGAACGGCGGATTTCATAGGGCACGCCTTCGTAGTGCAAGCGCGCGTCGGCGGCCTCGGCCATGCTTTGGGTGGTGGCCAGCGCGCAGTCGCGCATGTTCTGGTAGACGCCGGCGGGGTAATAACTCCAGGCTTCGGGAATCGGCGCGGCCTGGCTGACGCCCACCAGCGCGATCACCCGGCCGCGCCAGGCCTTGGCTATCGCGCAGGCGGTGTGCACGACGGGCGAGGGAATGTCTCCCATCAACAACGGCACGAGGAAATCCTTGAACATGGCGCGCGCTCCGGGTTTCGTGGCAACAGCGTGACAGCGCCGGCGAAACACGCATTGATCCGGATCAATGAAGGCGAAGCCGGTTCAATGGCGCGGATTGATCCAGATCAACAGCGGCGCGCAGCCAAGGCCTAGGCTGGATTGGCAACCCATCCATCCCAGGAGCCCGCCGTGAATATCGCAACGACCTCCACTCCCGTTCCGCCCCCGCTGCGGTGGACGCAGACCTTGCGCGATCGCAGCCAGGTGTTGATCAGAGCCATCTCGCCGCTGGACCGGTCGGCCGAACGCAGTTTTCTGGAAGGCTTGTCGGCGCAGGCCCGGCGCTTTCGCTTTCTGGGGCAGGTTCGCAGCCCCAGCGAGCAGTTGCTGGATCAGCTCACCGATATCGATCCCGAGCACGAGGTGGCGTTCGTCGCGGTCGTCGCGGAGGGAGGTGCCGAGCGGATCGTCGGTGCCAGCCGCTACAGCTCATCGGCGGATCACCAGTCCTGCGAATGCGCGGTGACCGTCACCGATCAATGGCAGAACAAGGGACTGGGCAGCGCCTTGATGAAGCATTTGATCGAGATCGCGCGGCAGCGCGGCATCCATCGGATGTACTCGGTGGATCTGGCCGAGAACCTGCAGATGCGCGACCTGGCGACCTACCTGGGCTTTCACGTGCGCATCGACCCGGACGATGCCAGTCAGGTTATACACGAGTTGTCTCTGTGACCGACACACGCCGCGCCCAGCGCGGCGTTTTTCTTGATGCGACCGGGCAGGCGAAGACATGAAAATCGCACACGCTTTCGATCGGTTTTCCAAGCTGTCGGCGCGGTTTTCCGGACGGCCTTTGGCGTTTACATCGGCCGTGGCGATCATTGTGGCTTGGCTGCTTACCGGGCCTTTGTTCGGCTTCAGCGACACCTGGCAATTGGTGATCAACACGGCGACGACGGTGATCACCTTCCTGATGGTATTCCTCATCCAGAACACCCAGAGCCGCGATACCGAAGCCATTCAGATCAAGCTCGACGAGCTGATCCGGGTGACCGAAGCGGCGAGCAACGGGCTGATGGATCTGGAAGAACTGGACGAAGCCACCTTGGACGATTACCGCCGCAAGTACGAACTCATGGCGCGGCAATCGCGGGCAAAGTGACCGGCTCCACGCCGTGCCAGGGGATTAGCTTCAATTCAGCGATGCGACCAGAACGAACGTCGCGGCCATGAGAACCGTTCCCGGGATCAGCCGACCGGCGAAACTGCGGCCGCCTTTGATGCCGGCCACCAGGCACTTCATCAGCGAGTTGGCGAGGAAGGCCCCGATCAGCCCTTGTTCGGCCAGACGCGTATCGAGCGGATCGCGCATCATCGATTGCGCGGCCGAGGCCGCGGCCGCATGCACATCGGCCAGTCCCGACGCCGCCAGCACCCACGGCAGACTGGCCTGGCCGAGAATCTCGCGCAGGATCGCCGCACCCATCATGATCGCGGCGAGCAAGGCCACGAATCGCAGCGTGGCCATCGGTTCGAACGGGCGTTGCGAGACCATCTTGCGCGCCGGAACCGACACGGCCGCGGTCGATGAGCGCGTGGATAGCCATGCGCTCGCAATGACGACCGCCCCGGCGGCGATCAGCGCCGGCGTGGCCCAACGCAGCATCGTCGCGGACACCGCGCCGATGACGACCGCCAGTTGCACGATCGTGGCGACATTGGACATCAGCCCGGCGCTCGCCGCGGCGGGGGCCAGCGCGGGATCGGCGCGGGCGCGATCGGCCATGGCGGCGATGGTGGCGGTGCTGGATACGAAACCTCCGGCCAGGCCGGCGATCGACAGGCC
The DNA here is from genome assembly GCF_001442805.1 of Lysobacter gummosus. Classification (NCBI taxonomy): domain Bacteria; kingdom Pseudomonadati; phylum Pseudomonadota; class Gammaproteobacteria; order Lysobacterales; family Lysobacteraceae; genus Lysobacter; species Lysobacter gummosus. The sequence goes on from NZ_CP011131.1 coordinate 2,481,261, forward strand.
CAGCCTGACCCCGAACAACCGCAGCGCGATATAGCCCACGGAGCTGATCGTCATGACGGCGACCACCAGCACCCACAGCCGGTACGGGTTGATCGAGCTCCACGGGTCGATGGTGCGGTCGGGAAGCAGGGGCAGCACCACGAATGCCGCCGCGGTAAGCAGGAGCAGGTCATGCAGTTCCTGACGCGTGAGCACCCGCCGGCTGAATCGATGCAGGCGCTGTTTGCTCGCCAGCAAGATGGCGACCACCACGCCCAGCGCCGCCGCCAGGCTGGGCGATCGCATCGACAGCGCGCCCAGGAGCCAGGTGATCAGCAAGGCGATTTCGGTGGTGAGCCCGGGATCGCGATCGCGAGTGCTCAGATAGCCGGCCGTGACCAGCACGCCGAGGAACACACCGGCCGTCAGCAGGCCGGCATCGCCCAGGCTGACGGCGACCGCGCCGGTCAGGCTGCACAGCACGAAGCTGCGGATGCCCGCCGGTTCGCGCAGCGGGCCGCGGCCCTTGGCGCGTTCGCGATCCAGGCCCACCAACAGGCCGATGCCGAGCGCCACACACAGGCCGATGATCGCCGAGGGCAGGGGTAAGGAATGCAGGCTCACGGGCGCGGATTCGGCAGCGGTCTAAGCGGCCAGACTCATGTCCAGCACGGCGCGGCCTTCGATTCCGCCCACGCGCAAACGATCGAGCACCACGTTGACCTGACTCAGCGGGTAGGGCTCGACCATGGCCTGCACCTTGCCGTAGGCGGCCATGTCGATGGCTTCGGCCAGGTCCTGGCGATTGCCGACGATCGAGCCGCGCAGGGTGATGCGCTTGAGCACGACATCGAAAATCGGCGTGGCGAACTCGCCCGGCGGCAAGCCCACCAGGCAGATCGTGCCTTTGCGCCGCACCATGCCCAGGGCCTGGGTGAAGGCACTGGGCGATACCGCGGTGACCAGCACGCCCTGCGCGCCTCCACCGGTGCCGCGGCGGATGTCTTCCAGCGCGCCGATGTCGTTCGCATTGACGACGATTTCCGCGCCCAGCGACCGGGCCAGCGAAAGCTTGCTTTCGCTCACGTCGATGGCGGCCACGTGCAGCCCCATCGCCTGCGCATACTGGATCGCCAGATGGCCCAGTCCGCCGATGCCGGAAATCACGATCCATTCGCCCGGACGCGCCTGCGTCTCGCGAATGCCTTTGTAGCTGGTGACGCCGGCGCACAGGATCGGCGCGAGGCCGACGAAATCGCAGCCGCTGGGCAAGCGCGCGACGTAGGCCGCGCTGGCGATCGCGTATTCGCCGAAGGTGCCGTTGACGCTGTAGCCGCTGTTGCGCTGGCGTTCGCACAAGGTTTCCCAACCGCTGATGCAGTATTCGCAGCGGCCGCAGGCGTCGTGCAGCCAGGCGATGCCGACCGCGTCACCGGCGCGAAGATGATTCACCCCGGCGCCCGTCTCGGCGACGATGCCGGCGCCTTCATGCCCTGGAATGAACGGCAAAACCGGTTTGACCGGCCAGTCGCCCTGCACCGCGTGCAGGTCGGTATGGCACACGCCGCTGGCGCGTATCTTGACCAGCACCTCGCCCGGCCCGGGCGTGGGAATGGGCAGATGTTCGATGGTCAAGGCCGCGCCCAGGCGGTGCGCCATCGCCGCTCGCATCGTGCCTTTCATAAGATTCTCCAGCGCGGGATTTCATTGCGACTCTAGGCGCGGCCCGGCCGCCCGACTTGACCTGGATCAAGTCCGCGCAAGCTTGCGGCCCGCGAACCGGGGAGCTTGCGAGGTGCGGTGGATCGGCCCATGCTCTGGGGCACAATCCATGAATGGGCCCGGCGGTCGTCATGCCAGCGCAAAGCCAGGACGCGATGTCCACGACGGGGCAGATGCCCGGACTGTTGGTGATCGACGACGATGCGGACATCCTCGCCCTGTTGTCGCGCTACTTCGGCGCGAACGGCTACCGGGTGATCGGCGCGGCCAATGCCGCGCAGGCCCGGGAGCTTGTTGCGGTCCAGACGATCGACCTGGTGCTGCTGGATCTGGGGTTGCCCGATGAGGACGGCCTGTCCTTGTTGCGCCACCTGCAGGCGCAGTGGCGCGGGCCGGTCATCGTGGTCAGCGGCCGCGGCGAAGCGGTCGAGCGCGTCGTCGGTTTGGAACTCGGCGCCGACGACTACGTGACCAAACCTTTCGATCTGCGCGAGTTGCTGGCGCGAACGCGCTCGGTACTGCGACGGGCCGCGGCCCGCGCACCCGCGCCCGCACCCGCGACATCCAGGCGCCTGCACTTCGAGGGTTTCAGCCTGGATCTTCCGGCACGGCGTTTGCTGGATGCCGCCGGCGGGGACGTGCCGCTGACCACCGGCGAGTTCGAACTGCTCAAGGCCTTGCTGGAAAATCCCCGGCAGGTATTGAGCCGCGACCAACTCATGACCCGCGTGCATGGCCGCGATGCCGGCCCGTTCGATCGCACCATCGATGTGGCCATCGGCCGCTTGCGGCGCAAGATCGAACGCGACCCGGCCGATCCGCAGTTGATCAAATCCGTGCGCGGCGCCGGCTACCTGTTCGCCGCGGAGGTCACCGGCGCATGAGCGAGGGCACCCTGTTTCCCGGCCTGTTCGAGGCGGTTCCCGATGCGCTGGTGGTGGTCAACAGCAGCGGCCGGATCATTCAGGCCAATGCTCAGGCCGAGCGCCTGTTCGGCTATCCGCTCGGCGGCCTGAACCAGATCCCGATAGAGCAGCTCATCCCCGAATCGGTGCGCGAACGCCACCGCGCCCATCGCGCGAACTACATGGCGCATCCGCATGTCCGGCCGATGGGGGTGACCGGCCAGAGCCTGATCGGGCAGCGGCTCGACGGCGCGCAGTTCCCGGTCGAAATCGCCCTGAGCCCGATCGAAAGCGATCAAGGGCCGCGTTATCTGGCCTCCGTGCGCGACATTTCCGAAACCCAGCGCGCGCGTCAGGCCCTGGTGCGCGCTCGCTACGACGCGCTGGCCGCGCGTATCGGGCAACTGGCGCTGGAGGCGCAGGACGAATCGGGCGTGGTCGATCACGTGCCGGCGTTGTTGGCCGCGGCCTTGGATGCTTCGATGGTCGCCGTCGTGTTCGTGTCCAGCGACCGGCAGACCGTGGGCACCCGGGCGTCGGTCGGGTTGGCCGACGTCGCGGACGAAACCGACTCGCCGATCAGATTGCACAAAACCAAATTGCTCGACCGCATCGGCGCGGGCGAGTCCTTGGTGATCGACGATTTGGCCGGCGACGCCGTGGCCGGCGGGCGTTTTCCGATCGATTCGCCGTGCTCGGGCAGCGCAGCGTTGTTGCCGCTGTCCGATCGCGGCAGCCCGATGGGGGCGCTGCTGGTCCTGTCCAGCCAGCCGCGTCACTTCGATCACGATGCCTTGCATCTGCTGCAGTCGGTCGCCAACCTCATCGCCGCGTTCGTGCAGCGCCGGCGTACCGAGGAGCAACTGGCCCACTCGCAGCGGCTCGATGCCATCGGACAGCTGACCGGGGGCATCGCTCACGACTTCAACAACCTGTTGACCGTCATGTCCGGCAGCTTGCAGTTGCTGGAGATGGAATGCGACGACAAGCCCGAGGCCAGCGAATTGATCGCCAGCGCCTTGCGTTCGGTCGGGCGCGGCGCGGAGCTGACCGGAAAGCTGCTGGCGTTCGCGCGCCGGCAGCGGTTGGTCCCGCAGGCGGTGGATGCGCCGAGCTTGTTGCGCGATGTCGAGTCCATGCTCAAGCGCACCCTGGGCGAAAGCGTGCGTCTGTATGTGCGCTGCGAGAGCGAGCTGCCCGCCGCTTATGTCGATCCGACCCAGTTGGACGCGGCCTTGGTCAATCTGGCGTTGAACGCGCGCGACGCCATGCCGCGCGGAGGCGAGATCACCATCGAGGCGCGCTCGCACCGCATCGGCGAACAAGGCGCGTCGGCCGAACTGGCGGCCGGCCGCTATGTCCGCATCACCGTGAGCGACACCGGACGGGGCATGGCGCCGGAAACCCTGGCCCGTGCCATGGAGCCGTTCTTCACGACGAAGGAAGTCGGCCGCGGCAGCGGATTGGGTTTGAGCATGGTCTATGGCTTCGCCAAGCAGAGCGGCGGCCACCTGCGCATCGGCAGCACCTTGGGTTACGGCACGCAGGTGGATCTGTATCTGCCGGCCGCGCAAGCCTCCGCGATCGCGGCCGCTCCGGTCAACGGCACCAGGATCGAGGGCAAGGGCGAAACGATCCTGGTGGTCGAAGACGATCAGGCCGTGCGCGATATCGCGGTCGCGTTCCTGCGTTCCTCCGGATACCAGGTGCTGGCGGTCGGCAATGCGGCCGAGGCGCTGCGGCGGTTGTCCGGCGAGGAGGCTATCGACGTGCTCTTCAGCGACGTGATGCTCGGCGAGGGCATCAACGGGAAAGAACTCGCTCTGGCCGCGCGGCAACTGCGGCCGGATCTGTCGGTGCTGCTGACCTCCGGTTACGAGACCGACGCGGCCGGCGAGCCGACCGCGGACGTCTGGGCGTTCGATCTGTTGCGCAAGCCTTATCGCAGGGAGCAGCTGATCGCCGCCATCGGCCGTGCGCTGGACCCGCAGATACGCAACCGCCCCGGATTTCAGTGACAGCTCGCGCTGTCGCGCAAGACCGTTTGCAGCCCGTGACGATCCTGGATGCGGATTTCCCGGCCCGCGACCGCGATCAGGCCGCGCGCCTGCAGGCGCGACAGCACGCGGGTAACCGTCTCCAGAGTCAGCGACAGGAAATTGCCCAGTTCCGCGCGCGTCATCCGCAACTGCAGATGATTGGGGCTGAAGCCCAGGCCTTCGAAGCGCGAAGCCAGATCGAACAAGAAGGTGATCACGCGCTGGTCGGCGCCCAGGGTCCCGAGCGCCAGCATCCAGCCCCAGTCGCGGCGGATTTCGCCCGCCAGCAGCGCGGTGATGCGCTCCTGGAACTGCGGCAGCTCATCGCGCAACTGCGCGTAGGGCAGTTCCCACAGTTCGCCGGTATCCAGCGCCATCGCGTCGCAGGCGTAGGCGGGCATGTCCAGCGCGTCCAGTCCGAGCAGATCGCCGCGCATGCGAAAGCCGGTGATCTTCTCGCGGCCGTCTTCGCTGATGACGGCGGTCTTGAAGAATCCGGCGTGCACCAGGTAAAGCGCGTGCCGCGGCTGCCCGGCGCGAAAGATGTACTGCTTGGCGTGTACGCGGCGGCGCTGCAGCGGCCAGCTTTGCAGCAGTTGCTCCAGGCTGCGCGTTTGCTGCGCGCGCCCGTTTGAGGTGGCCGCGAGGAAGGAATCGTTACTGGGCTCAACATGAGCGGCGGAATCAAGCAACATGGCGATGGTCCGGCGGCGGCGTTGGGATCAGGCTACGTCCGCCGCCGCCTCGCACGATTCCAATGCGGTAACCACGGGTAACAGTTTGTAACGGCGCCGGCGGCGCAGTCGCGCGGCGGTGCCGCGCAATCGGCGGCGAGCTTGATCCCGGTCAAGGTCGGGGCGCCGGCCCAGGGCATAGTGGCGTGGACGCAGCGCGGCCGATGACCGCCGAGGACATTGCCTTGACGCTTCTTACGCGATTCACCGCAGCCCGGGCGGTCGACCTTTGGGACGGCCGCTTCCGTTGGCGAAGCGGCGCCCGTCTGCACGACCGCACCATCGAGGCGACATGGCAGCGGGTCGCCGCGACGATAGCCGCGCCGGAAGGCGACAGCGCCGATTACTGGTGCAGCCGCTATGCGTTCGCCTTCTCGCGCTGGCAGATTCTTCCGGACCCCGCGCTGTTGCGTTTCGCCGGGACCGATCGGCCCGTGCCCGTGTTGCCGGAGCCGTGCGCGGTGGTGAACGCCGGGGCGTTCGTGACCGATCCGGATACGCCCCGCGCCCGTTTCGACCACAAGCGTTTCACCGCGGCGGCGGCCGTGGCGGTTCGCATGCTCGACGATGCGGCCATGGTCTTCGGCGCGCACGACGGCCGGCCCTTGCGGCTCGCGGTGGGACTGATGGGGCTGGGCGACGTCTTGGAATACCTTCGGCTCGGCTACGACTGCGGACGCGCGCCCGCGGTGGCTCAGGCGATCGCCCGCAGTCTGGCGCTGGGATGCCTGCAAGCGGCCCTGCAACTGGCCCAGGAGCGGGGCGGTCGTGGCGGCGGCGCAGAAGCGGGGCTGGCCGAACGCTGGAAACATCGCGCGCTGCCGGCCGCCCTGGCCGAGGCGACCGAGCGATGCCGTCGTTACGAAGGATTGACGCGGATTCAGATGCAGCCCGAGCTGGCGTGTCTTGCCAACGACGCCAGCGACGCGTTGGAACCTTCGATGGCGTCCGCGATCGCTATCGCCGGCGCGGCGCCCGCGTTGCAGGCGGCCAGGCGCCGCATCCGCAACATGGTGCAGCCGTGGATCGATGCGCCGGTTTCGTCAGGGCAGGGCGTATTGGATGAGATGATGTCCGAAGCCTGATCCGGCGCGCGAGTGCGCGCGCCGGATCATCGCGGCATCAGATGCGGCCAAGCAGGCGATTCGACCAATGCCGCAACCACCGCAAGGGGGAGTATTTCCGCGTCGTCCCGGGCGTCGAAGGCGAAGACGCATCCGCGGCCGTCAGCTTCGGCCAAGACGCGGCCGCATCGGCGTCGGCGCCGGGGTCGAGCAAGGTCTTGGCGATATCGTCTTCGATCCAGCGCAACTGGCGTTTGAGCGCCCGTTCCACCTCGCTTGCGTCTTGAATCGCGCGGTCAGGCTGATGCATGGCGGGCTCCGGAATGGATGGAAAAATCCGGGTCGGACACCGCGGGCGCGGCGGCGCAAGGCGACTGCGCCCTGGCGACTTCGTTGCGGGCCCGGCGCGCGGCTTCCAGGAAATCGTCGTAACCATTGAAGAACCGCTGCCAGGCCGCCGCCAGCGCCGCGCCTTGTTCGTTTGCGAAACCAGCATGCAGGGCGGCCAGATCGCGATATCGCAGTTCCAGATCGCGCACCGCGCCGCGCACGAGCAGGCGTTGCTGGCGCAGCGCAGCGGTGTCGCCGGCCAGGGCCTGCCGCTGCAGGGTTTCGATCACGTACACCGCGCGCGCCAAGGCGGCGCGCGCGTGCTCATGGATGCGCAGCGGATCTTTTACCAGCACATGATGCTTGCGGTTCACGGCGTGGGCGCTCATGTCAGTGTCCGAAGAAAACAGGCAGGTCGCTGGCGATCAGCAGTTCGCGGGTGACGCCGCCCAGCGCCCACTCGCGCAGGCGCGAATGCCCGTAGCCGCCGGCGATCAGAAGATCGGCGCGGGACTCGCGGGTGTACTGCAGCAAGGCCGTGGCCACGGTCTGTCCCAGCGTCGGGCGCTCGATCCGATGACTTTCGATCCCATGCCGCGCCAAGTGGCGCACCAGCCGTTCGGCCGAGATATCGTTTTCTTCTGACGCATCGGTCTGAATCGTCAGCACGTCCACGCGCTCGGCGCCCTTCATCAGCGGCAATGCGTCGTGAACCGCGCGAGAGGCTTCGCGGGTGGGGCGCCAGGCGATCACGATCCGGCGCGGCACCGGGTCCACCGCGCAACGCGGCGGAATCACCAGCACCGGGCGCCCGGATTCGAGCAGCAAGGACACGAAGTACGCATGCGGCACGACCGATTCCACCGTGTCGCCCGCCGCGCCGGCGACGATGACCAGATCGGCGTCGTAGGCTTGCCGGGCGGCCATGGACGAGGCTTGCGCATACAGGGCTTCGACTATTCTCACCTCCGTCGATATCGGTTCCGCGCTCAGCCGCGTCTTGAGGGCGGCCAGATTCTTCCTGCCCCGTTCGCGCAGCGTGTCGTGGACTTCGGCGGTGACCGTGTCCGGCATCATTCCCCACGGATGCGCCAGCGGCATCGGCAGGTCGATCATTTCCAGGACCGACAAATGTGAGCCATGCCGGGTCGCCAATCCCACCGCCACGATCAACGCGTCCGTGTCGCCGTCGCTACCGGTCATGGGGATCATCAGGTCTTTGTACATGTGCGTTCTCCACGGCCTGGATCGGCCTGTACGCCCATTTCACGCCGGCCCGGCGTTTCGGTATTGATCTGAGTCAACGCGGCGGGCCGGCGGGGGCGGCGCGGTTGGACCGGCCGGGGAATTGATCTGGATCAAGTCCCGCCGGATCGACCCTGGGCGTAATGGCTTCGGATTTCCACCGGAGTCGTCCATGAACAGCGAACGCTTGCGCAAATACGTACTGGAAGAACTGGCTTTCGATCCGCGCGTGGACGCATCGGGCATCGGCGTGACGGTCGATGAGCGCATCGTCAAACTGACCGGCCACGTGCACAGCCTCGCGGACAAGATCGCCGTGGCCGAGGCGGTGGAGCGGGTCAAGGGCGTGCGCGGCGTGGTGCTCGATGTCGAAGTGCGTTGCCCGCCGGATTCGCACGTATCCGACGAAGTGCTGGTCAAGCGCGCTACCGACGTCCTGGCTTGGGATACCTCGTTGCCCAAGGGCGCCGTCAAGGTCACCGTCGATCAGGGATGCCTGACCCTGACCGGGACGGTCGACTGGCAGTTCCAGCGCAGCGAGATCGAGAACGACCTGCGCTGCCTGGCGGGCGTGATCGATATCGCGAACAAGATCGAGATCCGCAGCATCTCGTGCAAGCAGGATGTGAAACGCTCGATCAGGGACGCGATGCATCGCCGCGCCGATGTGCAGGCCTCGAATATTCAAGTCGATGTGGACGCTAGCGGGAAGGTCGTCCTGAAGGGGAAAGTCGGCGACTGGCAGGCGCGTAACGCGGTCGAAGACGCGGCATGGCTGATCGCGGGCGTCAGGAATGTAGACAACCGCGTGCGGGTTCGGTGAAAGCGCCGATCGCGCCGAATGAACTGCGGGCCAGGGCCGATGCCAAGCCACCGGTCCGGTCCAGGCGTCCACTGGCGCGGCGCATCGCCGTGGCCGTGGCGATGAAGTTGGCCCTGTTGGCCGTGCTCTATCTGTTGTTCTTCTCGCCGTCGCACCGTCCGCGCATCGACGATGCGGCGGTGGATGAGCATCTGTTGCCTACAAGGTGAATGCCATGCCGGATCTCCATGTCGTCGATCTGTCCCGATTGCAGTTCGCGCTGACCGCGCTGTACCACTTCCTGTTCGTTCCGCTGACCATTGGGCTGGCCTTGATCCTGGCGATCATGGAGAGCGTGTATGTGATGACGAACCGGGTGATCTGGAAGCAGATGACGCGCTTTTGGGGCGTGTTGTTCGGCATCAACTTCGCCATGGGGGTGGCGACCGGCATCACCATGGAGTTCCAGTTCGGAACCAACTGGGCGTACTACTCCCACTATGTCGGCGACATCTTCGGTGCGCCGCTGGCCATCGAAGGCCTGATGGCGTTCTTCCTGGAAAGCACCTTCGTCGGCCTGTTCTTCTTCGGCTGGGATCGGCTGAGCAAGCTCCAGCACCTGATGGTGACCTGGTTGACCGCACTGGGCGCCAATCTGTCCGCGCTGTGGATATTGATCGCCAACGGCTGGATGCAGAACCCGGTCGGCGCGGAATTCAATTTCCAGACCATGCGCATGGAAGTCACCGACTTCGCCGCGGTGGTGTTCAATCCCGTCGCGCAGGCGAAATTCGTGCATACCGTCAGCGCCGGCTATGTCACCGGGGCCATGTTCGTCCTGTCCATCAGCGCCTGGTATCTGCTGCGCGGGCGGAATATCGAAATCGCACGACGCTCCATGGTGGTGGCGGCGAGCTTCGGCCTGGCATCGGCCTTGTCGGTGGCGGTGCTGGGCGATGAGAGCGGCTACACCGCCTCGGAGAACCAGCAGATGAAAGTCGCCGCGATCGAGGCCGAATGGCGGACTCATCCCGCGCCGGCTTCGTTCACCCTGTTCGGATTGCCGGATATGCAGCGGCGCGAAACCAAGTATGCGGTGCATGTCCCCTGGGCGCTGGGCATGATCGCCACGCGCTCGCTGGACAAGGAAGTGCCGGGAATTCATGAGCTGGTCGAGGACAATCGCCAGCGCATCCGCCGCGGGATCGCCGCTTACGCCGCCTTGCGCGAGCTGCGCGCGGACCGCGCCGACCCGGGCAAGCTCGCGGCGTTCCTTGCGTTGCGCAAGGATCTCGGGTTCGGCCTGCTGACCTTGCGCTACGTAGCCGACCCGGCTTTGGCCGATGAAGCCGTCATCGACCGCGCGGCCTGGAGCACGGTGCCGAACGTGCCGGTGCTGTTCTGGTCGTTCCGCATCATGGTGGCGCTGGGCTGCTTTTTCATAGCGCTGTTCGGATGGGCGTTCTATCTGGCCACGCGCGGCCGGTTGCAGCGGCCGCTGTTCCTGCGCGTGGCGCTGTGGAGCCTGCCGTTGCCGTGGGTGGCGGCCGAGCTGGGCTGGATCGTCGCCGAATACGGCCGCCAGCCCTGGGCGATCGACGGTGTTCTGCCGACCTTCCTCGGCGTGTCGTCTACCAATTCCACGCAAGTGATCGCCAGCCTCATCGGCTTCGTCGTGCTCTATACCGGCTTGGCCGTGGTCGATGTGATGCTGATGCTGCGCGCGATCCGCTCCGGGCCCGACCAGCTCAAATTCTGGCCGGCATCGCGCCGCGACCATGCCGCCGCCGACATTCAATCCGCGAGGACCGAGCGATGATCGACTATTCCTTGCTGCGCATGATCTGGTGGGTTCTGCTGGGCGTGTTGCTGATCGGTTTCGCGGTGACGGACGGATACGATCTGGGCCTGGGCGCGATCTTGCGCCTGATCGGGCGCGACGACGTCGAACGGCGCATGGCGCTGGAATCCATCGAACCTAACTGGGAAGGCAACCAGGTCTGGTTCGTCCTCGGCGGCGGTGCCGTGTTCGCGGCCTGGCCGTTGTTGTACGCCGCGTCGTTTTCCTCGTTCTACTTCGCCATGTTGTTGTTGCTGGTGGCGTTGATCCTGCGCCCGGTTGGCTTCGCCTTCCGCAACCGATTGCCGCATGCGCGCTGGCGCGGCGCCTGGGATTGGGCGCTGACCATCGCCGGCGCGGTGCCGTCGCTGGTGTTCGGCGTGGCCTTCGGCAATTTGCTGCTGGGCGTGCCGTTCCACTTCACCGAGGATTTGCTGCCGGTCTACGACGGCAGCTTCATCGGCCTGTTCCGGCCGTTCGCCTTGTTGGCCGGCGTGGTGAGCCTGGCGATGCTGGTGATGCACGGCGCCTGTTTCGCCGCCATGCGCGTGGAAGATCCGGTGGGGCTGCGGGCCAGGCGAATCGCGCGCATCGCCGCGGTGGTCGCCGCGGCGGGCTTTGTCGCGGCCGGCGTATGGTTGCGTTATCTGCCGGCACCGGCGATCGTCGGCGCCCTGCATGCCGATTCGCCCTCCGATCCGCTGACAAAACACGTCGTGTTGATCGACGGCGGCTGGTTCGCCAACTACGCGCTCAACCCGTGGATGACCGCGGTTCCGCTGCTTACGGTGCTCTTGCTCATCGCGGTGGTGTTGATTCGAACACGCTGGCTCGCCTTCCTGGCGAGCGGAAGCGCGGTGGCCGGGATCATCCTGACCGCCGGCCTGGCGATGTTTCCGTTCCTGATGCCGTCCTCCACCGATCCGGTCCACGGCCTGACGATCTGGGACGCCTCTTCGAGCAAGAGCACCCTGGGCATCATGCTGGTCGCCGCGACGATCTTCCTGCCGCTGATCCTGGCCTATACGAGCTGGGCGTTCCGGGTCATGCGCGGCACGGTGACGCGCGCTCATGTGGAATCGCAAGACGACGCCGGAGGAAGCTACTGATGTGGTACTTCGCTTGGATACTGGGCCTGGCCCTGGCCTGCAGCTTCGGCGTTCTCAACGCCATGTGGTACGAGTTGCGCAGCGATGAGGAGCGCGATCGGCGCGAAGTGCTGGAGGACGAGTGATGGCCCGTGCCCTGTCGCTGCTGCTGGCCTGCGGCCTCGCATTGGGCCTGCTGTTCCTGCCGGCGATGCGCGGCGGCGAGATGACCGCGGCCGGGCATGGCTTGCTCAGCCCGTTGCTGCTGTCGATCTGCGCCGGTTTCGTCCACGGCGTGGGCTATCGGCCCGTGCGCCCGTGGCTGCGCGCGCTGCTGCATCCAGCGCTGCTTTGGCCGCTGATGCTGGGGCTGGCTTTGGCGTGGGCGCGCAGCTTCTAGACGCACCGGATTGATCTCGATCAACTCCGCCGCGGCCGATCCGCGCGAGACTGCCGGTGCACAGACGCGTTCGCGTCGAGGAGAAGAGCAATGCGTATCGTGATCGCGATCGACGGCAGCGAAGCAGCATTACGCGCCGTTCGCCACGCCATCAAACTGGCCGGCGACATGAAGGAGCCCCCCGAGTTGCATCTGCTGTATGCCGACGAACCGCTCATGCGCAGCGTCGCGCTCAGCCTCGGACTGGAAGGCGCGGCCCGCTATCACGCCGAGAACGGCGACGCGTCGATGCGCAAGGCCAGGGCGATGCTCAAGCGAGCCAAGACCGATTACGAGGAACACCTGTCGGTGGGAGACCCCGCGGCTACCATCCTCAAGTTCGCCAAATCCAACCGCTGCGATCTGATCGTCATGGGCTCGCACGGGCGTTCGGCGCTGAAGAACCTGCTGTTGGGTTCGGTTACCGCGAAGGTCATTTGCAACTGCACGGTCCCGCTCACTGTGGTGCGCTGATGATTTGACTGCACGGTCCCGCTCACTGTGGTGCGCTGATGATTTGTTCGTGGAGTCTCGTGGCTCCCGCATTGGCCCTCGATCGCCCGAGTTTCAATGAGTTGCCTTGAGCGTGATGGGACACAAAAAAGGCCGGAACCCTTGTTGAAAGGAGTCCCGGCCTTGTCTGGTCTTGCTTGAATTGGTGGAGGTGGGCGGAATCGAACCGCCGTCCGAAGGCACTCCATCCCCGGCACTACATGCTTAGCGCTCCGTTAGATCTCGCCCCCGAACAGCACGGCGCGCAAAGCGCATCCGAGGACCAGCCTGTTATGTGTTGATCAGGTGCTGACAGGCAGCCACTCCCGACGATTCCGTGATAATGACTCTACGCTGCGAGCACGGACACAAGCAGTTTCGAGGCTTACGCCTTAAGCGGCGAGAGCGTAGTTGTCGTCGTTGGCAACTAAAAGTTTGCAGCTGGATTTACGAGGAAAGCTACCCCCTCGGCATGCACCAGGCGATTTCGCGACCCCCGTCGAAGCCAGTGCACCCCCGGGGACAGCAATACTCGCTGACCAAGCCAGTATAGGGTCTGCGCCCGCGTTCACAAGCCTTTCGGCTGAACCTGTATGGCTGGCATTCGATCAGTGCCTGCGCGGCTCGCCCGCAAAAGCGCGAATCGGCGTTGATCGACTCCAGCCGCCGCGCCGGCCGGGCGCGGCGTACAAGCGTCCGCACATCGCTGTCTGGCGCGCCTCGGACAAATCCCGCGCGCAGCCTTGCCGGCGCGATCGCCGCGCTACTCAGGCGGTGCGATAACCCCCCGCACGAGTCAGTTGCCGTCGAGCAACTCGATCAGGGCCCGGCGCTTCTTGCGCGAGAGCTTGCGCATCAGTCCCATCAGCCGCAGTTCGTCGGGATCGCTGTATTTGGCCGCGTTTTCGCGCACCGACAACGATTTGCCTTCGATGGTGCCGCGGCCGGTGGCGAGCCATTCGAAGCTCACGTGCTGCTGCACCGCGATCTGCAGCATGCGCTCCAGTTCGGGCAGGGCCAGGCCCACCAGCCATTTGCGCGCGGTTTCGCGGCTGACGTCGTAGTAGGCGGAAAGGGCACCGGTGCGGGCCCGGCCTTTGGCGAATCCGGAGAAATCCAAGGCCTGGTGCAATCGGTTGGCGAATTCTTGATGGGGCGCGTTAGTCATAGGTCTCGCCGGAGCATCCTGCAGGGCTGAAACATGGGCGCTCGCTCGTTGCCCCTGGGCCTTGGGCCGGGCTCGGATAGCGCAACTCATTGTTGCGTATCCCCTCGTAAAAAGATCACTCTTTTTACTCGTTGAAAAGAGCAATTTCAGATGGTAGTTTTGCTGGGCATGGATGCCGAAGGAGCAGGGTTATGGAACGACTCGATCGATTTGATGGCAGTACCCGGGCGGATGGCGGGCGGCGGACGCGGGACCCGCGACAGGCGGCTTCACGGCAGGATCCGCAAACCGTAAACCGCATCACGATCGCGGACGAATCGCAGGTCGAAAGTGGCGTGGAATCGCGACGACGAGGTGCTAGCGGCGGTCCGGGCGGAGGGCGCAAGCCGGTCAAGCCGGGCAACCCGATCGAACGCTACATCGCCTGTTTCGCCACCGCGCGCGCCGCCGCCGGGGCGGCCGGGGTCTCGACCGCGATGCTGCGGCGCATGCGCAGCCGCGGCTTCGTCTCCACGCGTGGGCGCGCCCTGCTGATGGCGCAGGCCTGCGGCTTCAAGGTCAAGCCGGCCGAGTTGCTGGCGCTCACGCCGGGAGTTTCGTGATGGCCGGCGTGAATGCGGTGGCGGCCGTGGCCGTCGCGCTGCCGGGCGTGACGGCGGCGCCGTGGTCGTCGTGGCTGTTGTTCGGCTTCCTGATCGTGACGATCGCCGGCGCGGTCGCCGGCTGCTCGTATCTGGCCTGGCGCACGCCCACGCGCGAGCGCCTGGCGCAGCGGGCCGATCGCAACGGCCGTGCCTTGCTCGAACTGGCCGACGAGATCGAGGAGCACCTGCTGATGCAGCAATTGTCCGGGGCGTCGATACAGGCCCAGCGGCATTGGCCGCGGCTGTGCCGGCGTCTGGCGATGGAGCATCTGGAGTGCATCAACCGCCTGATGCTGGAGAACGTGCCGCGCGAGTGAGTCGCGCGCGGCGCTGGTCGGCGTGAATGCGGTCTGCGCGACACGACTAGTATGCTAGGCCGGATGACGACGTCCGATCCGGCCGCCCACGCGCCTTCGCCGAACGACTCCGGCCCTTTGCCGGATTACGCCGATGTGTCCGGGCTGATGCCGCGCCGCGGCTATCTGCTGGCTTTCATCGTGTTCATCGTCGCCCTGGTGCTGGTGTTCACCGCCTGGCGGGTGGCGCGCGATCGCGAGCAGCGCGCGGCCCAGGCCGAATTCGTCGGCCGCACCGTGCAGGTCACCGAGCTGGTCCAGCAGCACCTGGTCAATTACGAACTGGTCGCGCGCGGCGGCGTGTCGCTGTTCGCCTCCGTGCAGCGGCCGACCGCGGCGCAGTGGAAGGCCTATGTCGAGGGCATGAACCTGCAGCGGCGCTTTCCGGCGACGCTGGGCCTGGGCTTCACCGGTTACGTGCCGCAGCGCTTGCTGACGCAGTTGCAGAACGAATGGCGCGACGCCGGCTACGGCCTGCTGACGGTGCGGCCGTTCGGCCAGCGCGAAATCTACGGGCCGATCCTGTTCTTGGAGCCCAAGACCGCGGCCAATGTCGAAGCGATCGGCTACGACATGTTCGCGGAACATACGCGCCACGCGGCGATGGAAGCGGCGCTGGAGTCGGGGCAGGCGCGGTTGTCGGGCAAGATCGAGTTGATCCAGGACAAGCACGACGGCACCAAGAGCACCGGCCTGATCCTGGTGTTGCCGGTGTACGTGGGCGGCGGGCGTCCGCAAAGTCCCAGCCTGCGCCGCGCCGAGATGCAGGGCTGGGTGTACGTGCCGTTCCGGATGGAGCAATTCGTCGAGACCTCGCTCGGCGAGACCCACCGCGACATGCGTTTTCGCATCTTCGACGAGCGCGGCGGCCGCGACACCTTGTTGTTCGCGCCGCCGGGGCCCGCGCCGGAGCAGCCGGCGGCGTTCGTGCACAAGGTGACGTTCGAGGTGTATGGACGCACCTGGCGGATCGAATACGAATCGCCGCCGATCGAGCAGGCGGTGCCGCGCATGGAAAACCTGCGCAACATGTTCGCGCTCGGCATTTTCAGTTCGTTGTTGCTGTACGGCATCGCCCTGGTGCTGGCGCATACCGAGTCGCGCGCGCGCCAGATCGCGCTGCGCATGACGGAGGACTTCCGCCGCAGCGAGGCGCGTTTCCGCAGCGCCATGCAGTATTCGGCGATCGGCAAGGCGCTGCTGGACAGCGAAGGGCGCATCGTCGATGCCAATCCGGCCTTGTCTTCGATCGTCGGGCTGGCGTTGCCGCAGTTGCTCGATCAGCGTTTCGACAGCCTGCTGGAAGACGAGGACGGCGAGCCGGCGGCGAACAGCGGCGTGGAAGGCGACGGTGCCGGCGTGCATCGCGCGACCCGGCGCCTGCGCCGCCAGCACGGCGTCGCGCGTCAGGTGCAGCTGACCTATTCGCCGGTGCCGGGCAAGGTCGGCCAGGACATCACCGGCCTGGTCCAGGTCGAGGACGTCACCGAGCGTCTGCGCGCGGAAGCGCGCGTGCATGCGCTCAATCGCACGCTGGAAGCGCGGGTGGCGCTGCGAACGCGCGAGCTCAGCCAGGCCAATCAGGAACTGGAGGCGTTCGCCTACAGCGTCTCGCACGATTTGCGTGCGCCGTTGCGCGCGATCGACGGTTTCAGCCGCATTCTCGGAGAGAAGTACGCGGATCGTTTCGACGAAGCCGGCAGCGGTTATCTGGCGCGGGTGCGCAAGGCGGCCGCGCGCATGGGCGATCTGATCGACGCGCTGCTGAAGATGTCGCGCCTGACCCGCAGCGAGCTCAAGCACGAGAGCGTGGACTTGAGCCGCTTCGCCAACGAATTGATCGAAGAGCTGCGCATGGGCGACAGTCAGCGCGCGGTCGAGGTGCTGATCGAGCCGGGCATGGAAGTGATCGGCGATGCGCCGTTGCTGCGTAATCTGCTCGGCAATCTGCTCGGTAATGCGTGGAAGTTCACCCGAGATCGTTCGCCGGCGGTGATCGAGTTCGGCACGGTCGAGGCGTCCGGCGGGCGCGAGTTCTTCGTTCGCGACAATGGCACCGGGTTTCCGCAGGCTTATGTCGACAAGCTGTTCCGGCCGTTCCAGCGTTTGCACAACGTGGAGGATTTCGCCGGACATGGCATTGGTCTGGCTTCGGTCAAGCGCATCGTCGAGCGTCATGGCGGGAGCATCCGCGCCGAGGGGCGGGAAGGCGAGGGCGCTACGTTCTATTTCACCTTGCCCGGTGGCGGGCACGGCGGCTGATCGGGTGGGCGCGATTGCTGTGCCTTTGTTTCCGCGCAGGTTCTTCAGTGGCGTTGAATGCACCGAAGCCTTTTCGTATCTCCCGGCCGTCATTCGCAACAACCAGACTCGCGCACTCTTACCTACCGTCATTCCCGCGAACGCGGGAATCCAGCGACTTCAGGCGTTCTCGCACGAAAGGCCCTGGATTCCCACGTTCGCGGGAATGACGACGTCGAAGGGTGGCGCTGAAGGCTCTGGATGTTCGGCTCCGCCGAAGTAAAGCGGAGCCCGCTTTCGCGGGAATGACGAGGTCGAAGGATGGCGCTGAAGCCTCTGGATATTCGGCTCCGCCGAAGTAAAACAGAGCCCGCCTTCGCGGGAATGACGATCTGGAAGGGTGGCGCTGAAGGCTCTGGATGTTCGGCTCCGCAGAAGTAAAGCGGAGCCCGCTTTCGCGGGAATGACGGCCAG
The DNA here is from genome assembly GCF_001442805.1 of Lysobacter gummosus. Classification (NCBI taxonomy): domain Bacteria; kingdom Pseudomonadati; phylum Pseudomonadota; class Gammaproteobacteria; order Lysobacterales; family Lysobacteraceae; genus Lysobacter; species Lysobacter gummosus. Next base: position 2,498,823 of record NZ_CP011131.1, read on the forward strand.
GGGAGATGGCGCCGAAGTTGCCGGAAGTTCGGCTCAGCCGAAGTAAAGCGGAGCCCGCCTTCGCGGGAATGACGACCTGGGGAAACGCGTCGCAAGCGCCCGCGACGCGACGGAACTCCGCCCGAACCCTCAAGCGTCGCGATTATGCCGCCGCATCACCCGCTGCTTCTCCCGCGCCCAATCGCGTTCCTTGCTGGCGTCGCGCTTGTCGTGGGTCTGCTTGCCCTTGGCCAGATGAATCTCGGCCTTGACCTTGTTGCCCTTCCAGTACAACGAAGTGGGCACCACGGTGTAGCCGTCGCGCTGGATGCGGCCGATGAGGTTGTCGATCTCGTGCTTGTGCAGCAGCAGCTTGCGGGTGCGCCGCTCCACGGCCACGACATGGGTCGAGGCCTGGATCAGCGGATTGATCTGCGCGCCGATCAGGAACAACTCGCCATGCAGGACGACCGCATAGGCATCGGTGATGTTGGCGCGTCCGGCGCGGATGGATTTGAGCTCCCAGCCTTCCAGGACCAGACCGGCCTCGAAGCGTTCCTCCAGGTGGTATTCGTGGCGGGCGCGCTTGTTTTGCGCAATGGTCCCGCCGCCGCCGCCCTTTCCTTTATCCTTACCGGCCTTGTTGTTCGTATTGTTAGCCATGCGCCATTGTCTCCGATCCGAAGGCGGTTTGCGTAGCCGTCGCTGGTTTGGTTGAACGTCGCCGGGGTCGGGGCGGTTTGCCGCGGGGGGCTGGGCCTCGCGCGGCGGCTGATCCGAGCCGGGAGTTTGGATTTGAGGCCGATGGGGCGACAGTCCGACTGTTTACCTCATCGGGCCGATTCGAAGCGGCCGACCTCAGCCGACTTCGGTTAGCTTGAATTCCGCGCTGCGATCCTCATTGCGATAGCCACATGCCCACCATCCGTCGTTCCGCCCTGGTAGAGCACTCCGCCGCGCGCATGTTCGCGCTGGTCAACGATGTCGGCGCGTATCCGCGCCGCTTCGACTGGTGCGAGCACGCGCAGATTCTCGAAGCCGACGATCAGCACATGGTCGCGCGCCTGGATCTGGGCCTGGGGGCGCTGCGCACCTGGTTCACCACCCACAACACGCTCACGCCGCCGCATCACATCGAGCTCAAGCTGGTCGATGGGCCGTTCCGCAAGCTCGGCGGGCGCTGGGAATTCCATGCGCTGGACGAGTCGGCGTGCAAGGTCACCCTGACCCTGGAGTTCGAGCCGGCGGTCAAGCTGCTGGGCCCGGCGATGGCGCTGGGCTTCCAGAGCCTGGCCGATCGCATGGTCGATGACTTCGTCCGCGTGGCCGATCGCGGCGCCGAACCGGGCACGCCCGTGGCGGGCGGCGCGACGGCGTGAAGGTCGAGGTCGTCCGCGCCTGGTCGCGCCGGTTCGAGTCGGTCGGGCTGGAGCTGGGCGAGGGCGCCACGCTCGCCGAGGCGGTGGCCGCGGCCGGGTTCCAGGACGATGCGCAGATAACCGGCTACGCCGTGTTCGGGGTCAAGGCCGCGGCCGATACCCGCCTGCGCGACGGCGACCGGGTCGAATTGCTGCGCGCGCTGCAGATCGATCCCAAGGACGCGCGGCGTCGCCGCGCGGCGGATCGTCCACTCAAGAAATAAGCCCCCGGCGCCCGCGTTGCGGGCCGCTCAGGCGAGGCGACCGGCTCAACCGCCGCGGCGGCGGCGCTTGTCCTTGTCTTTTTCCTTGGCCAGGTTGCGGCCGAACTGCTTGACCGAGGCCTTGGCGATCTGTTCGTCCTGCTCGGGGAAGTAGTCGCCTTCCCACTTGGTCAGGGCGTCGTTTTCGAACCACAAGGTGAGGTTCTTGCGGCTGGTGTGGCCGAGGCGGTCCACGCGCTGGGTCGAAGTGTAGTCCCAGCGGTTCTGGTGGAACGGGTCCTCGATCGACGGCGTGCCGATCAGCACCTGCACCTGCTGCTTGCTCATGCCGGTCTGGAGTTGATCGACGGCGGTCTTCTCGAGCAGATTGCCCTGGTAGATCGGCTGCTTGTAGATGATGCCGCAGCCGGCGGTGAGCAGGGAGATCGAGAGAACGAGCAGGAGCTTACGCATCGTATAGGGGTCTGCGGCAGTCGAAGGCAACGGGGCCGATGATACACTGAAGCCAGACCCCACCAAGGGCGGAAACCGGCGCGCGGCCACCCCTCGCGTTCATCCGCCATTCCGGCCCGCCCGCCCGATGCGCCCTCGCGGCGACGGCCAGCCGGTCATTACCCAGGGACGGCGCAGGCCGCCGGACCGAATCAGCTCAAGGGACACCCCCATGGAATCGCAGGACCTGCGCAACGCCGGACTCAAGGTCACCCATCCGCGCATGCGGATCCTGGAACTGCTCGAGCAGTCCAAGCCGCGTCACATGACTGCGGAAGACATCTACCGCATGTTGCTGGAGAAGGGCGAGGACATCGGCCTGGCCACGGTCTACCGCGTGCTGACCCAGTTCGAGTCCGCCGGCCTGGTGCTCAAGCACAACTTCGAGGCCGGCCAGTCGGTGTACGAACTCGATCGAGGTCACCACCACGATCACATGGTCGATATCGACAGCGGCAAGATCATCGAGTTCGAAAGCGTCGAGATCGAGGAACTGCAGCGCAAGATCGCGGCCTCGCACGGGTACGTGATCGAGGAGCATTCGCTGGTGTTGTACGTGCGCAAGAAGCGCTGACCGGCGGAATTCGGGATTCGCGCAGGCGAGGCCGATTCGGTCGTGTTGGAATGCAGGAAGGCCCGCCATTGGCGGGCCTTCGGCTTTCTTGCGGGCTGGGGGGCCTTTCGGGATCCATTTCCTTCCAGGCCGTCATTCCCGCGAAGGCTGGCTCCGCTTTACTTCGGCGGAGCCGAACATCCAGAGGCTTCAGCGCCATCTCTCAAGAACGTCATTCCCGCGAACGCGGGCTCCGCTTTACTTCGACGGAGCCGAACATCCAGAGGCTTCAGCGCCATCTCTCCAGGCCGTCATTCCCACGAAGACGGGCTCCGCTTTATTTCGGCGGAGCCGAACATCCAGAGGCTTCAGCGCCATCTCTCAAGAACGTCATTCCCGCGAACGCGGGAATCCAGTGCCTTTCGTGCGAGAACGCTTGAAGTCGCTGGATTCCCGCGTTCGCGGGAATGACGGTAGGTGGATGCACTGTTTCGGGTATCAGGCGTTAGGCATCAGACTCAGACTCAGACTCAGACATCAGGCTCAGGCATCGGACTCCGAACTCCGAATTTCAGGCTGAGACCGCCCGGGAATCATGTCAGGAACCCGAACGCACGAGCCCCAACCCTCAAACCACATCCGCCAGCAGCCGCTTGGCCGCCGCGCGCACTTCCTTCGTAAGTTCGATACCGCCGAGCATCCGCGCCAGTTCCTCTTCGCGCTGCTTGGACACCAGCAGCTGCACCGCGCTCTGGGTCACGCCCTCGCTGGCGGCCTTGCTGACGCGGTAATGGGCGTGGCCCTGGGCCGCGACCTGGGCGAGGTGGGTCACGCACAGCACCTGGCGGCTGCCGCCGAGGGCGCGCAGCTTCTGGCCGACGATCTCCGCGACCGCGCCGCCGATACCGGAATCGACTTCGTCGAACACCATCGTCGGCACCGCGTCCAGGCCGAACGCGGCGACCTCGATCGCCAGCGAGATGCGCGACAGTTCGCCGCCGGAGGCGACCTTGCGCAGCGGCCGAGCCGGCTGGCCGGGGTTGGCCGCGACCATGAATTCGATGCGCTCGCCGCCCTGCGGGTCGGGGCGGTCGTCTTCGACGGTTTCGATGGCGACGTCGAAGCGGCCGCCGCCCATGCCCAGTTCGCCGATCAGCTCGGTGGTCTTGGCCGACAGCGACTTGGCCGCGTCGCGGCGCGACTGGCTCAGGGCGTCGGCGGACTTGCGCCAGGTCTTGCGCGCGGTGTCGATCTCGACGTCGAGTTTTTCCAGGCGCACGCCGGCGCCGCGCAGTTGTTCGAGTTCTTCCGCGATGCCGTCGCGGGTCGCGGCCAGTTGCTCCGGCGCGACGCGGTGCTTGCGCGCCAGTTCGTGCAGGCGGCCGATCTTGCTTTCGATCTGTTCGAACGCGGCCGGGTCCAGGTCGAGGTCGTCGCGGACCCGGTCGAGCAGGGACAGCGCTTCGTCGATCTGGATCGCCGCGTTGTCGAGCAGGGCGTCGACATCGCGCAGGCGCGATTCGTGCTCGGCCACGCGCTGCAGTTCGCCGCGCACCTGTTGCAGGGTGCGGGTCAGCGACGGGCCTTCGTCGCCGCCGATGCGCGCGAACGCGGTCTCGCAGGCGGCGATCAGGCCGGCGGCGTGGGCGTGGCGGCGATGGTCGGCGGTGAGCTTGCTCAGCGCCTCGGGGTCGAGCGTTTCGCGTTCGAGTTCGGCGTGCTGGTGTTCCAGCCAGCCGATGCGGTCGGAGACGTCGCCCTGGGCGAACAGGGTCTCGCGTTCGCGCAACAGCGCGCTCCACTCGCGCGCGGCGCGGGCGACCGGCTCGCGCACGCCGTCGTTGCGGGCGTAGGCGTCGAGCAGATCGAGCTGGCTGGACTTGGCCATCAGCGCCTGGTGTTCGTGCTGGCCGTGGATTTCGACGAGGCGCGTGGCCAGATCGCCGAGCTGCCCCAAGGTCACCGGCCGCCCGTTGACCCAGGCGCGCGAGCCGCCGTCGGCGCGGATGACCCGGCGGATCTGGCAGACCGGCGCGTCGCCGTCGCCGGTTTCGTCGAGTTCGTTTTCGCGCAGCCAGGCGGCGGCGAGCGGGGCGTCGTCGAGGGTGAAGTCGGCGACCAGTTCGGCGCGGTCGGCGCCGTGGCGGACCACGCCGCTGTCGGCGCGCAGGCCGCTGAGCAGCCCCAGGGCGTCGACCAGCAGGGACTTACCGGCGCCGGTTTCGCCGGAGATCACGGTAAGGCCAGGACCGAAGCTGAGCTCGGCGGCGCTGACGACGGCGAATTGCTTGAGCGAGAGATGGGCGAGCATGCGGCGGCGATTGTGCCTGGGCAGGGTGGTGGCTGGGAATGGGAACGGCGGCGGGGGCGAGCGTAGGGGGCGGGTGGATCAAAAGCTGAGATCGGGTCGCGGTGCCGGCGCAGTGTGGGGCTTAATTCTTACCCGGACCGGCTCGAATCTTGATGTCGAGTGAAACTTGCAGGCCTGCGCGGAGCCCTCGAAGCCTCATTCTCGATCCGGGGTCACATTCCTCACTCCTGTGTTCTCGCTTCTCGCTCCTCGTTCCTCCCCCCAACCCTTGCGCCCCCACCTCCACGCGCCTATATCCATCCCCATGAGCCGCCGACCTCCCAATCCCAGCCTCGACCCGCGCGCGCGGCAATTGCTGCGCACGCTGATCGGCCGCTATATCCACAGCGGCGAGCCGGTCGGGTCGCAGACGCTGGCCCGGCACGCCGGGCTCGACGTCAGCGCGGCGACGATCCGCAACATCCTGTCCGACCTGGAAGATGCCGGCCTGCTCAGCGCGCCGCATTCCTCCGCCGGCCGCATCCCGACTTCGCAGGGCTACCGGCTGTTCGTCGATTCGCTGCTGCAGGTGCGGCCGCTGCCGGACGGCGAGGTCGCGCGGCTGCGCAGCGAGCTGCCTTCGGGTACCGGTACCCAGGCCTTGCTCGGCAGCGCCTCGGAGCTGTTGTCGGCGATGACCCACTTCGTCGGCGTGGTCAGCGTGCCCAAGCGCGAGCAGTTCGCGTTCCGGCGCATCGATTTCGTGCCGCTCGACGCGCAACGGGTGCTGGCGATCCTGGTCTTCGCCGATCAGGACGTGCAGAACCGCATCATCCAGACCCGCCGGCCCTACGAAGCCGGCGAGCTGGAACGGGTCGGCAATTACCTCAACGCCCATTTCGCCGGCCGCCCGGTGGCCGAGATCCGCGCCACCTTGCTGCTGGAACTGCGCAACGCCCAGTCCGAGATGCAGACGCTGCTGGCGCAGTCGGTGGAACTGGCCGAGCAGGTGCTGACCCCGGACGGCGACGACATGGTCCTGGCCGGGCAGACCCGGCTGATGGGCGTGCAGGAGCTGGCCGACCTGGACCGGCTGCGCGAGCTGTTCGAGGCGTTCGCGCGCAAACGCGAAATCCTGCAGTTGCTCGAACGCACCGTGCAGGCGCCGGGCGTGCGCATCTTCATCGGGGAGGAAACCGGGCTGGCGCCGCTGGAAGGCGTGTCGCTGGTGACCGCGCCGTACACCGCCGGCGGGCGGGTGCTGGGCGTGCTCGGGGTGATCGGGCCGACCCGCATGGCCTACGACCGGGTGATCCCGGTGGTGCAGGCCGCGGCCGATGCGCTGGGCAATGCGTTTCAGACGACCGAGGCCGAGTAAGCCGCCGTCTTCAGCGTTCGCGGCCGGACCCCGCATGCGCCCGGATTGTCCCGAAACCGCTCCCGCACGCCGCAGCTGAGCGCCGATCCCGTACGATCGCCGCAGATCCCGGCACTTGAATGCCCCCGTGCCGGCCCCATAGCTGGCCCTGTCGCGGAAAACCGCCAGGAACCAGCATGAACCAAAACGATCCCAACCCCGACTTGAACCTCGACGCCCAGGACCCGGCGCCGGTCGCCGAGCTGTCCGAGGTCGAGACCCTGCGCGCCGAGCTGAACAAACTGCGCGAGGATTCGCTGCGCGAACGCGCCGAGCTCGACAACCAGCGCAAGCGCGTGGCGCGCGATATCGAGATGGCGCGCAAATTCGCCAATGAGCGCCTGCTCGGCGCCCTGCTGCCGGTGATCGACAGCCTGGAAGCCGGCCTGGCCATCGCCGGCAACGAGGCCGGCGCGTTGCGCGAAGGCATGGAGCTGACCCTGCGCCAGCTGCTCAAGGTGGCCGACGACAACGGCCTGGTCGCGGTCGACCCCGCCGGCCAGCCCTTCAATCCGGAGCACCACCAGGCCATGAGCATGGTGCCGGCGCCGGGCGTGGCTCCGAATCACGTGGTCCAGGTCTACCAGAAGGGCTGGCTGCTCAACGACCGCCTGCTGCGCCCGGCCCTGGTCGTGGTCGCCCAGGACGGCTGAATCGCAAGACGCATCCGCGCCGCGGCGGGGGCCGTGAGGGCATGGATCGCGAGCTTCACCCAAGGCAACAACAATTGAGGGGAACGGGCACGGGCGCTTGAACTGCCCGGCACCGGGCCCCAAATAGCCAACATCGGCGGCCTGCAGCACCACGCGCCGCCCCCAACATTCAAGCATTGAGAGAGGGAGCTACATCTATGGGCAAGATCATCGGCATCGACCTGGGCACCACCAATTCCTGCGTTGCGATCATGGAAGGCGGCAAGGCCAAGGTCATCGAAAACTCCGAGGGCGACCGCACCACGCCGTCCATCGTCGCCTTCACCAAGGACGGCGAAGTCCTGGTCGGCGCTTCGGCCAAGCGCCAGGCGGTCACCAATCCCAAGAACACTTTCTACGCGGTCAAGCGCCTGATCGGCCGCAAGATGACCGACGCCGAAGTGCAGAAGGATCTCGGCCTGGTGCCGTACGCGATCGTTCCGCACGACAACGGCGACGCCTGGGTCTCGACCCTGGACGGCAAGAAGATGGCGCCGCAGCAGATCTCCGCCGAGGTGCTCGGCAAGATGAAGAAGACCGCCGAAGCCTACCTGGGCGAGCCGGTCACCGAGGCGGTGATCACCGTGCCGGCCTACTTCAACGACAGCCAGCGCCAGGCGACCAAGGACGCCGGCAAGATCGCCGGCCTCGACGTCAAGCGCATCATCAACGAACCCACCGCGGCCGCGCTGGCCTACGGCATGGACAAGAAGGGCGGCGACCGCAAGGTCGCGGTCTACGATCTGGGCGGCGGCACCTTCGACGTGTCGATCATCGAGATCGCCTCGGTCGACGGCGAAATGCAGGTCGAGGTGCTGTCCACCAACGGCGACACCTTCCTGGGCGGCGAAGACTTCGACAAGCGCGTCATCGACTACTTGGTCGAAGAGTTCCAGAAGGACCAGGGCATCGACCTGCGCAAGGACCCGCTGGCCCTGCAGCGCCTGAAGGACGCGGCCGAGCGCGCCAAGATCGAGCTGTCCTCCTCGCAGCAGACCGAAGTCAATCTGCCCTACGTCACCGCCGACGCCTCCGGCCCGAAGCACCTCAACATCAAGCTGACCCGCGCCAAGCTGGAGTCGCTGGTCGAGGATCTGGTCAAGAAGACGATCGAGCCGTGCCGCATCGCGCTCAACGACGCCGGCCTGCGCGCCAGCGACGTGGCCGAGGTGATCCTGGTCGGCGGTCAGACCCGCATGCCCAAGGTCAGCCAGGCCGTGGCCGAATTCTTCGGCAAGGAACCGCGCAAGGACGTCAACCCGGATGAAGCCGTCGCCGTCGGCGCTGCGATCCAGGGCGGCGTGCTGGCCGGCGAGGTCAAGGACGTGCTGCTGCTCGACGTGACCCCGCTGAGCCTGGGCATCGAAACCCTGGGCGGCGTGTTCACGAAGATCATCGAGAAGAACACCACCGTTCCGACCAAGGCCTCGCAGACCTTCTCCACCGCCGAGGACAACCAGTCGGCCGTGACCGTGCACGTGTTGCAGGGCGAGCGCGAGCAGGCCCGTTTCAACAAGTCGCTGGCGCGTTTCGACCTGTCCGGCATCGAGCCCTCGCCGCGCGGCATGCCGCAGGTCGAGGTGTCCTTCGACATCGACGCCAACGGCATCCTGCACGTGTCGGCCAAGGACAAGAAGACCAACAAGGAGCAGAAGGTCGAGATCAAGGCCGGTTCGGGCCTGTCCGAGGAAGAGATCGCCAAGATGGTCGCCGACGCGGAAGCCAACCGCGAGGAAGACCAGAAGTTCCATGAGCTGGTGCAGGCGCGCAATCACGCCGACGGTCTGATCCACATGACCCGCAGCACCATCAAGGAACACGGCGAGAAGCTGCCGGGCGACCAGATCGGCCGCGCCGAAGCCGCGATTTCCGAGCTGGAAACGGCGATGAAGGGCGACGACAAGGGCCAGATCGAAGCCAAGTCGAAGGCGCTGGAAGAAGCGGCGCAGACCTTGCTCGCGGCGGTCAACGCCGGCCAGCCGGGCGAAGAAGCCCCGGCCGGCAACGGCGCCTCGGCCAAGGCCGACGACGTGGTCGATGCGGAATTCACCGAAGTGAAGGACGACAAGAAGTAAGCCGGGAATTGGGAATGGGGAATCGGAAATCGTGGTGGGGCTTGAGCATGCGGCCCGCCATCGACCCGGTTCCCCGTTCTTGTATCCGTAGCCGGCGCCGGGCCACCCGGGTCTCCGGCTTTTGCTCCAACGATTCCCAATTCTCGATTCTCGATTCCCGCCCATGAGCAAACGCGACTACTACGAAGTGCTGGGCGTTGCGCGCAACGCCAGCGACGACGACCTCAAGAAGGCCTATCGCCGCTGCGCGATGAAACACCACCCGGACCGCAATCCGGGCGATTCGGCCGCCGAGGCCGCGTTCAAGGAATGCAAGGAGGCCTACGAGGTCCTGGCCGACGCCAACAAGCGCCGCGCCTACGACCAGCACGGCCACGCCGCGTTCGAACACGGCATGGGCGGCAACGGCGGCGGCGGTCCCGGCTTCGCCGACATGGGCGATATCTTCGGCGACATCTTCGGGAATATTTTCGGCGGAGGCGGCGGCGGAGCGCGCGGCCCGCGTCGCGGCGCCGACATCGGCTACGTGATGGAGCTGTCGCTGGAAGAAGCGGTCGGCGGCGTCGAGAAGCAGATCGAAATCCCGACCCTGGACGCGTGCGAGAGCTGCAAGGGCAGCGGCTCGTCCGACGGCAAGGTCGAGACCTGCACTACCTGCAACGGTCGCGGCCAGGTGCGTTTCCAGCGCGGCATCTTCTCGATGCAGCAGGCCTGCCCGCATTGCAACGGTCGCGGCCAGACCATCGCCAATCCCTGCGGCGACTGCCACGGCCAGGGCCGGATCGAGCGCACCAAGACCTTGTCGGTGAAGATTCCCGCCGGCGTGGACAACGGCGACCGCATCCGCCTGACCGGCGAAGGCGAGGCCGGCCCAGCCGGTTCGCCGCCGGGCGACCTTTACGTGGAAGTGCGCGTGCGCGAGCACGACATCTTCCAGCGCGACGGCGACGATCTGCACTGCGATGTGCCGATCCGCATTTCGCAGGCCGCGCTGGGCGACATCATCCGCGTGCCGACCCTGGGCGGCGAAGTCGAGCTGCGCATTCCCTTCGAAACCCAGAGCGGCAAGCTGTTCCGTCTGCGCGACAAGGGCGTCAAGTCGGTGCGCAGCCGCAAGACCGGCGACCTGTACTGCCGCGTCGTGGTCGAGACCCCGGTCAACCTGACCGTGGAGCAGCGCGAGCTGCTGGAGAAATTCGAAGCCACCTTCGTCGGTGAGGGCGCGCGCAAGCATTCCCCCCGTTCCTCGACCTTCCTCGATGGGGTCAAGGGATTTTGGGACCGGATGACGTCTTGAGCTGACGTTATAGCGGTGAAAATCGAAGCGGTGCGAGAAAGGGGCTTCGGCTCCTTTTTTGTGGGTGGGTTTCGGGGCAGGTGAGCTGCTGTTGGCCAAGAGCCTGTGCAATGTCTCTCCAGGCCGTCATTCCCGCGAACGCGGGCTCCGCCTTCATCGGCGGAGCCGAACATCTAGAGACTTCGGCCCCATCCCTCCAGGCCGTCATTCCCGCGAATGCGGGCTCCGCTTTACTTCGGCGGAGCCGAACATCCAGAGACTTCAGCGCCATCCCTCCGGGCCGTCATTCCCGCGAACGCGGGAATCCAGTGACTTCAAACGCTCTCGCACGAAAGGCACTGGATTCCCGCGTTCGCGGGAATGACGAGCAAAAAACACGGTGGCTCGAAACTTGACGAGACCCTCAGACAGTCGGCCCGGCATGAGTCGGCGCGTTCTGAGTACGCTGCGCCGCCTCCTGCGCAAGCTGCCGCTCCTGCTGCTGATTGAAAGCCAAGGTCTCCCGCACCGTCGCCTGCACCGCCGGCGCCGGCTCGTTGACGTTCACCGACGCCTTGAAGCCCGGCGTATCGCCGACTACCCACAAGGTGTCGCCGGTCATCTTCACGGCGGCGATCTTGCCGGCATCGGTGATGCCGTCCTTCTTCGCCAGCAACATCGCCTGGGCGACGTGGTCGTCGGAGATCTGCGGCGGCGCGCCGGTGCGGATCTTGGCGAACATCGCTTGATCGGCCGAAGGCAATTGCTGCAGCGGCGAGACCGCGGCGCGTTGGTCCGACGGCAAGCCGGGCGCGGAAATGCTGCCGGTGGATGTCGCCGGGTCCGGCGCCTTGACCTCGGGTTTCGTCGCCGCTGCCGGCGCCGGGGCGCTCAATGCGGCTTTTTCCGCCTGCTTGATCTCGTCGGACGTGGTGATGCCCTTGGGCACCATCTTGCTGTCGGACAGGATCCCGTCGCGGCCGTCGTCCATCATCGTGACGATGGCGCTGTTGGGCCCCGGGCGGCCGGTCTTGGGGTCGGGCTGCAGCGTCAGCGAGTACGGATGCCCCGCCTGAGCCAGGCCGCCGCGCGCATGCGTGGCGGCGACCGCGGCGGTCGCCGCGTCGATCTGCGCCTCGGTGCGCGGCACGCCGGCGTTGGCGTAGGCGCCGGCGACCATGCCGCGCATGCTCATGGGCTGGGGCAGGGTGGGATGGGCGAGTGCCTCGGCGGCGAGCGCGGAGAACTCCTGCAGACCGGCGCGCTGGCTTTGGTAGGTGGCGTTCAATTCGTCGCGGATATTGCCGCTGGCCTGATTGGTGCCGTAGATCATGCCCGGCGTCGTCCACTCGCCGTTGGCGCCGCGCGTGTAGGTGTCGCCGTCGGAAGCCTGCAGCGATTCGGTCTTGGCCGCGGCGTCCTTCACCGCCGCCGGCACGTCGCCGTTCTGCTTCCAGCCGAACTGGTTGTAGGCCACCTGATAGCGCGCGGCGACCGCCGCGGGCGTGTTGGCGGCGTTCTCGGCGATGATCAGTTTCGCGCTCTGGTCCAGTTCCGCCGCGCGCTGCGGATTGGCGGTTTCGGTGTGGCTGATCTTGATGCCGTGTTCCAGCCGGTCATCGACGACTTCGCGCTTCCAGGCATGGCTCTGCGGATCGCGCGTCCAGTTGCCGCCGCCGTCGATGCTGTGGGTGTCGCCCTTGCCGGGCGGTAGCGAATACGGATTCTGCGGCGTGCGCGCATTGCTCAGGCCCAACTCGTAGGAGGCGTTGGCCGACTTGTAGTTCAACTCGTTGGCCAGGACGTCGCCGGCCACGTAACGCACCTTGCTGTAGGTCGCCGCGCCGTTGTCCGCGCCCACCGTCGTGCTGGCCTTGACCTGCTCGGTCTGCGCCACGCGCGTCCAGGCCGCTTTCTCGTCCTTGGGATCGCGGCTCCACTCGTTGCCGTCGCGATCCTTCTGGGTGAAGACCCGGTCGATGTCTTTCTGCTGGGCCCATTTCTCGCCCCACACCGCGCCGCCGATGCCGCCGGCGATGCCGCCGATGGCGCCGGTGACCAGCGCGCCGGGACCGGTTTCCGAACCGGCCACCAGGCCATAGCCGGCGCCGGCCAGAAAGCCGCCGGCGATGCCGCCGCCGATACCGCCGACATTGCGGCCGATGAAATGGGTACGGGCCGATTCGGCGCCGGTGGTGTTGCCCTGCGACTCCAGCTTCATCACCTGATGGCCGGTGGTGACGAAGTCGTAGGCCAGCGCGGCCGCGCCGACCACCGCCGCGCCTTTCATGACCGTGCCCGGACGCAGGCCGCGGGCGACGCCGGCGGCCTCGCCGGTGAGCGCGGCTTCGCCCACGCTTGCCGCCGGCGCGGTCAGGCCGGTGGGCGCGCGGGCGAGGCCGGCGCCGGTCAGTTCGGCGGCGGGGGTGAATTTCGCCGCGTCGGCGCCCAGGGTCGCGACCGCTTCGCGCGACAGCGTGACCTTGGTGACCGTCGTGCCGGCGTTCTCCGGCGCCACGAAAATACCCTTGGGCGCGGCCTCGATGAACTGCGCCTGCACTTTCGGCAGCACCGCATCGGCGCCGCCCTTGCTGTAGAGCGTCTTCAACTCGGCCGTGGGCTGCCCGCCCAGGGTGCGGACATTGGGATTGTCGAGGACCGCCGGCAGTTCGACCTTGCCGAACACGCGCTCGATGTTGGCGTTGCTGGCGATGACCTTGATATCGCCGCGCAGGGAACCGGCGAATTCATGCGAGGCTTCGCCCCACAACGAACCTTCCAGCGAAGTCGCGCTGCGCGCGGCGGCATTGGGATTGCCGTAGAGCAGATCGCCCGCGGATTTTCCCGCCTGGGCCAAGTCCTGGCCTTGCCCCATGAAGATGCGTTCGGCGGTGTCGCGGATCGCCTTCTCGACTTGCTTGTCGCCCAGGAATTGCGCGCGCGGCGTGTTGTTGATGATCGGCTCGCCGGTCTTGCTCGCCAGTTCCAGCGCGATGCTTTCCGACGACACGCTGCCCACCGGGCGACTGTAGAGAATGCCGCCTTCGCCCACCGCCTTGGCCGGGAACTCGCGTGCGATCGCCTGCACTTCCTCCAGCGTCGCGGCTTTCCTGATCCGTCGTATCTGCTCGGAATAATCGTCGCTCATGACGCGTACTCCTCATCCTTGAGCAGCGCCCAACCGTCGCGGAAGATCACCTCGCCCATGAAGCGCGCGTTCGGATACTCCATCAGCAGGTGCGGGCGGTCGGCGAAGCGGGTGCCGGCGTCGATCAGCTGCACGATCAGCGCATGGATGGCCGCGATCTGCGCGCCGGTGAAGGTGCGGCAGGCATCGAGCATCGGGATGCCGACGTCGTCGCTGGCGTAGCCGAACGACACCACTTCGATGTTGTAGTCGTTGTTGTTCGGCAGGAAGGCGCGGGCGATTTCGCCGAAGTGTTCCGTGCCGGCCACATCGATGGCGAAGGTTTCGTGACCTTGCTCGTCGGCGCCGCGCACGCCGCCGGAAAACCTCGCTCGGCCCTGGGGGAACTGCACCCAGTCGAACGGGGGATCAAAGGGTTCCATGCCTGTTTCTCCTTGGTAGGCCATCGAAAATTCCGGCTTCCGACGTACGGACGGCTCATGGGTTGCGCCGGACCACGGTATGGATGATGCCACGCCCGTTCTCCGGCGGCATCGGGGCGGCAGCGACGAGGTGCCATCGTTGACCCCAACGACGACGGCCATGGCCTCGCCGGGTCGAAACGCCGTACGTCCGGCCGCCGGACAGCACGGAGCGGGAGCGCGTCCGCATCGTCTATCCACCGACAGCACGGCGCCCCAACGGCCGCGACACGTATCTCAAAATGCGAAGTGATGTGGTAGAACTTCTGCGCGCCCGCCGACCGGCGCAGCGGCTGCGGCCGCTCACCCACACATGGATCAGGGGAAGAAGGGATGCACACCACCACACTGCGGCTGTTCGCCGTCACCGCGCTGGCCCTGGCGAGCGCGTCCGCGCTGGCGCAGAACGCCGCGCCGGCGAAAACTGCGTCTGCCGCCAAGGCCGCCGCCAAGCCCGAAGCCGCCGACGAAGCGCCGGCGCGGGTCGAGCGCCAGCACATCAGCTACACCGTCCAGGCCGACGGCTCCTACATCGAGCAGCGCGAGTCCGCGCTGAAGGTGCTGCAGGCGCCGGCGATCGAGCGCGCCAAGCACGAGTCGATCAGCTACAGCGCCAGCATCCAGACCCTGGAAGTGACCGAGGCCTACACCCGCAAGGCCGACGGCCGCCGCGTCGATGTGCCCAAGTCGAATTTCCAGGTCGAGACCAACGAAGGCCGCGCCGGCGGCGGGCCGGCGTTCTCCGACATCGCCACCACCAGCCTGGTGTTTCCCGATGTCGAAGTCGGCGACACGGTGGTGGTCAATTACAAGCTGATCGGCAAACAGCCGATGTTCGATCGCCAGTTCTCGGTGCTCGACAACGTCAGCGCGAATTCCTACCAGGGCGACTTGAAAGTCCGGATCGATACGCCGGCCAGCCTGTGGTCGCAGAACCGGACCTTCGGCGCGATGAAGCAGGTGCGCGATGAGACCGTCGGCGACCGTCATATCGTCGAATGGACCTACCAGAACCTGACGCCGGCGAAAGACACGCGCCGCGATTATTCGGTTTACAAGGTCGAGGATTTCCCCGGCTACGCGTTCTCGACCTTCCGCAACTACGGCCAGATCGCCGCCGCCTACGGCGAACGCGCGCTGCCCAAGGCCGCGCCGACGCCGCGCGTGCGCAAGCTGGCGGACGAAATCGCCGCCGGCAAGAAAGATCAGCGCGAGGTGGCGAAGGCGCTGTACGAGTGGGTGTCCACCAACATCCAGTACGCCGGCAACTGCATCGGCCTGGGCGCGGTGGTGCCGCGCGATCAGGAGTTCGTGCTCGACAACCGCATCGGCGACTGCAAGGACCACGCGACCTTGCTGCAGGCCTTGCTCGCGGCCAAGAACGTGCCGGCGACGCAGGCGCTGATCAATGCCGGCAACGTCTATCAGCTGCCGGATATCCCGGTCGCTTCCAGCGTCAATCACGTGCTCAATTATCTGCCCGGGCTGGATCTGTACGTGGACGCCACCGCCAAGGGCATTCCGTTCGGCGATCTGCCCGTCGCGGTCGCCGGCAAGCCGGTGCTGCGCGTGGATCAGCCCGAATTGAAGGCCGCCACCGCGCCGTTGTCGTCCAAGCGCAATCGCCAGCGCATGGTCACCGATCTGATCGTGCAGGAGGACGGTTCGGTCAAGGGCAAGGTCGAGGTCGAGCTGGAAGGCCAGCCGGCGATCGAAACCCGCGCGGCGTTCCGCAAAGTGCGCGAGAAAGACTCGCAGGAGATGATCAAGAAGTACTTCGAGGCCGGCGGCTTGAGCGCGCAGGGTTCGTTCACTCAGGACGATCCGCAGGCCTTGCTCGACAAGCATCGCTACAGCGCGCAGTTCGAGGTCAAGCAGATGCTGCCGGTGCCGGGCGCGTTCCCGGTCGCGCCGCTGTTCTTCAATCCCATGCCCGTGGCCACGTTCGCCAGCTCGGCGCAGTACGACGACAGCGTGTACGAAAGCGAAGGGCAGTGCATCGGCGGGCGTTCGGAGGAGATCTACCGGATCGAGTTTCCGGCGACGATGAAGGTGATCGCGGTGCCGCCGGATGCGCGCCAGGAATGGGAGGGTTCCAGCTACGAGGCCAAGTACACGCTCAAGGGCAATGTGCTGGAAGCGCGGCGGGTGATCGTGGACGCCAGCCAGGGGCCGGTGTGCACGCAGGCGCACAACCGCGGCTACCAGCAGTTCGCGAAGAAAGTGCTGCCGAATCTGAAGGCGCAGTTGGTGTATCAGTAAGCGCGGAGCGTGCCGGCGCGGTGCCGCGGCGATCGCGCTTTGAGGCAAGCCACGACCGGCGCCGCGCTTTTCGCGCGCGGCGCTTGTCGCCAAGGGCGCGCAGCGGCTAGCCTGCGCGCATGAACGAGCCCACCAAGACCCCGATCAAACTCCTCGTCCACGGCGCTTCCGGGCGCATGGGCCAGGCTTTGTTGCGATTGGCCGCCGAGCGCGCCGATCTGAACGTCGCCGCCGCGTATTCGCGATCCTCGCCGGCGCAGCGGGTGATCGACGGCGTCCCGCATTTCGCCACCGCCGAATTGTCCGGCGCGCCCGAGTTCGACGTGGTCATCGACTTCAGCCTGCCGCAGGGCTTCGACCCGGTGCTGGCCTTGTGCGCGCAGCGCGGCAAGGCCCTGGTGTCGGGCACCACCGGCTTGAGCTCGGCGCAGAACACCGCGATCAACGACGCCGCCTCGCGCATCGCGGTGGTATGGGCGGCCAACTACAGCCTGGGCGTGGCGGTGCTGACCGAACTGGTGCGCCGCGCCGCGGCGGCGTTGCCGGGCTGGGACTGCGATGTGATCGAAGCACACCACACCCGCAAGCTCGACGCGCCGTCGGGCACCGCGCTGCACCTGGGCGCCGCCGCCGCGATCGGCCGCGGCGAAGAGCCGCACTACGCCAGCCTGCGCGCCGGCGACATCGTCGGCGAGCACACCGTCCAGTTCGCCTCGGCCGGCGAGCGGCTGGAGCTGATCCATCGCGCGACCAATCGCGACATCTTCGCCCGTGGCGCGCTCGAAGCCGCTCTGCGCGTGGCTCACCAGGCGCCCGGCCGCTATGGGCTGGCGGAGTTGATGTTTCCGAATCTGTGACCGCGCATGCCGATGCGTCCTTCTCCCGCTTGCGGGAGAAGGTGCCCGGAGGGCGGATGAGGGCCGCTTCAGGCCGGCGGCTTGCAGCGAGCCGCACGTGAACGCGAACGCCCATGGGGCATGGCGGGGAGGCGGCCAGGGGAGGGCTGACCGCCGTTTGCTGTGAAGCAAGAGCAAATCCCCCTTGATCCCCCTTTTTCAAAGGGGGAAACAAACCGGGTTTCCGGAGATAGGAGAGATTTGCAGGGTGAGGGTTTCCAAAAGCGGGCGAATTTGAAGCGGGAGGCAACATGAATAGCCTACGCCAAGCCACCCGGAGCCCCCGCCCAACCCCCTCCCCACGCCACCCCGAACCCGTAGCCAACCCGTCGCCCACCCAAAGCCCGTGCTGTTCCCCCCTTTGAAAAAGGGGGGCAGGGGGGATTTGCTCCTGCCGACCCTCCCCAGCGCAACGAATCTCACAGCCCCCAAACACCCCACACAAAGCTGAAGCCAAGCCCGCGCCCGCACAGAAATCCTTCCGCATCGCCACATTGAGGCTGGCGCCCGGGGCCCATCGTCGCTAGAATTCCGGCTCGCCTGAACCCCGCCCGCCGGACCGGTCCCGCACCGCGTCCGCGCTTTGCTGCAAGTCGGTTTTGCCGATGTCGCGCTCGGGGTCAGATCCTTCGGCAGCCAAGGCGACCCCCGTGACCCAACCCGCAATCCTCGCACTCGAAGACGGAACCGTGTTCGAGGGCGTTTCCGTAGGCGCGCCCGGCCTCAGCGTCGGCGAAGTCGTATTCAACACCGCCATCACCGGCTACCAGGAAATCCTCACCGATCCCTCGTATGCGCGCCAGCTGGTCACGCTGACCTATCCGCATGTCGGCAATACCGGCATCACCGCCCAGGACGACGAAGCGCATCAGGTCTGGGCCTCGGGCCTGATCGTGCGCGACGTGCCGCGCCGCCCCAGCAACTGGCGCAGCCAGATCGCCCTGCCGCAGTGGCTGTCCGATCGCGGCGTGGTCGCGATCTCCGACATCGACACGCGCAAGCTGACCCGTCTGCTGCGCGACACCGGCGCGCAGAACGGCGCGCTGATGGCGGGCGAGATCGACGTCGAAAAAGCGCTGGAAGCCGCGCGCAAGTTCCCCGGCCTGAAGGGCATGGACTTGGCGAAGGAAGTCTGCACGCGCGAGCGCTACGAATGGACCGAAGGCCAGCTCGATCTGGACCGCAACGCTTTCGTTAGCGCCGAATCGCGCTTCCACGTGGTCGCGTACGACTTCGGCGTCAAGCTCAACATCCTGCGCATGCTCGCCGAGCGCGGCTGCCGCGTGACGGTGGTTCCGGCGCAGACGTCGGCCGCCGACGTGTTCGCGCTGAAACCCGATGGCGTGTTCCTGTCCAACGGCCCCGGTGATCCGGAGCCCTGCGATTACGCGATCGCGGCGATCAAGGAATTCATCGCCAGCAAGATTCCGACTTTCGGCATCTGCCTGGGCCATCAACTGCTCGGCCTGGCCTCCGGCGCGAAGACGCTGAAGATGAAGTTCGGCCACCACGGCGCCAATCATCCGGTGCAGGACCTGGATTCCGGCCGCGTGATGATCACCTCGCAGAACCACGGCTTCGCCGTCGATGAAGCCACGCTGCCGGCCAACGTGCGGGTGACCCATCGCTCGCTGTTCGACGGCAGCAACCAGGGCATCGCCCTGACCGACGCGCCGGCCTTCAGCTTCCAGGGCCATCCGGAAGCCAGCCCGGGTCCGCACGACGTGTCGCCGTTGTTCGACCGCTTCGTCTCCATGCTCGAGCAGGCCAAGGCCTGATGAGCGCCGCGCCGGCCTCGCCGCCGCGCCGACGCCGCTGGCGTCTGCGCGTGCTGGCGGTGCTGGTCGCGCTCGGCGCGTATCCCGCCTTCGTGATGATCGCGGTGTACTCGCAGTGGTTCGCCGCGGATCTGCCCGGCGGACGCAACGGCCCGGCCGATGCGTACCGCCACAGCCTGGCCAGCGCGATCGTCGCCTACACCCTGTCGCCGCGCTGCGTCGGCTGGGTGACCGCGGTGATGGAACGAGGCGGGCAGGGCAACGCGAGCCGGGCGATGGACGCCCACAACAACGCGATCGGCGCGCATCTGGGCGCCTCCGCTGAAAACTGGACCGCGATGCAGCGCGAGGTTCGCGCCGCGGTCGATCATGGGGCGATCGATGCGCGATCGCCCGAGCAAATCACCTGGCGCGCCCCCGAGGCGTGGCAGGACCGACTTTACTGAGGACGACATGCCCAAGCGTACCGACATCAAAACCGTCCTGATCATCGGCGCCGGCCCGATCGTGATCGGCCAGGCCTGCGAGTTCGACTACTCCGGCGCGCAAGCCTGCAAGGCCCTGCGCGACGAGGGCTATCGCGTGGTGCTGGTCAACTCCAATCCGGCCACGATCATGACCGACCCGGACATGGCCGACGCGGTCTACATCGAGCCGATCAACTGGCAGACGGTCGAGAAGATCATCGCCAAGGAAAAGCCCGACGCGCTGCTGCCGACCATGGGCGGCCAGACCGCGCTGAACTGCGCGCTCGACCTGGCCGACAACGGCGTGCTCGAGAAATACAACGTCGAGCTGATCGGCGCCAAGCGCGACGCCATCCGCATGGCCGAAGACCGCGAGCTGTTCCGCGTGGCGATGGCCGAGATCGGCCTGGAATGCCCCAAGGCCGAAGTCGCGCGCACCTTCGAGCAGGCGGTCGATATCCAGACCCGCGTGGGCTACCCGACCATCATCCGCCCCAGCTTCACCCTCGGCGGCAGCGGCGGCGGCATCGCCTACAACAAGGAAGAGTTCGAAGAGATCGCCAAGCGCGGCCTGGAACTGTCGCCGGTGCACGAAATCCTGGTCGAGGAATCGGTGCTGGGCTGGAAGGAATTCGAGATGGAAGTGGTCCGCGACACCGCGGACAACTGCATCATCGTGTGCTCGATCGAAAACTTCGATGCGATGGGCGTGCACACCGGCGACTCGATCACCGTCGCCCCGGCGCAGACCCTCACCGACAAGGAATACCAGCGCCTGCGCGATGCTTCCATCGCGGTGCTGCGCAAGATCGGCGTGGACACCGGCGGCTCCAACGTGCAGTTCGGCATCAACGCCCAGGACGGCCGCGTGGTGGTGATCGAAATGAACCCGCGCGTGTCGCGTTCCTCGGCGCTGGCCTCGAAGGCGACCGGTTTCCCGATCGCCAAGATCGCCGCCAAGCTGGCGATCGGCTACACCCTGGACGAGCTGCGCAACGAAATCACCGGCGGCGCCACTCCGGCTTCGTTCGAGCCGAGCATCGATTACGTCGTCACCAAGATTCCGCGCTTCGCCTTCGAGAAATTCCCGCAGGCCGATGCGCGCCTGACCACGCAGATGAAGTCGGTCGGCGAAGTCATGGCGATGGGCCGCACCTTCCAGGAATCGCTGCAAAAGGCGCTGCGCGGCCTGGAAACCGGCAAGGTCGGCCTGGACCCGACCGGCCTGGATCTGGGCAGCGAACTCGACATGATCAAGCTGCGTCGCGAGCTCAAGGAGCCGGGTCCGGAGCGCATGTTCCATATCGGCGACGCGTTCCGCGCCGGCATGAGCGTGGAAGACGTGCACGCGCTGTCGTTCGTCGATCCGTGGTTCCTGGATCAGATCGAGGAACTGATCGCGACCGAGGGTGAAGTGGCCGACGCCGGCCTGGCCGCGCTCGACAAGGCGCGCATGCGCGCGCTCAAGCGCATGGGCTTCTCCGACGCGCGCCTGGCGCAGCTGACCGGCACGGACGAAACCGCGGTGCGCACCTTGCGCCGCGCCCTGGGTGTGCGTCCGGTCTATAAGCGCGTGGACTCGTGCGCCGCCGAGTTCGCCACCACCACCGCCTACATGTACTCGACCTACGAGGACGAGTGCGAATCCAACCCGAGCAACCGCGACAAGATCATCGTGCTCGGCGGCGGCCCGAACCGCATCGGCCAAGGCATCGAGTTCGACTACTGCTGCGTGCACGCCGCGCTCGCCCTGCGCGAGGACGGCTATGAAACCATCATGGTCAACTGCAATCCGGAGACCGTGTCCACCGACTACGACACCTCCGACCGCCTGTACTTCGAGCCGCTGACGCTGGAAGACGTGCTGGAAATCGCCGACCTGGAAAAACCCAAGGGCGTGATCGTGCAGTACGGCGGGCAGACTCCGCTGAAGCTGGCGCGCGCGCTGGAAGCCAACGGCGTGCCGATCATCGGCACCACGCCCGACAGCATCGATCTGGCCGAAGACCGCGAGCGCTTCCAGAAGCTGGTGCAGGAGCTGGGCCTGGCCCAGCCGATCAACCGCACCGCGCGCAATCCGGACGAAGCCCTGGCGCTGGCGAACCAGATCGGTTACCCGATGGTGGTGCGCCCGAGCTACGTGCTCGGCGGCCGGGCCATGGAAATCGTCTACTCCGACGCCGACCTGACCCGTTACATCCGCGACGCGGTAAAGGTCTCCAACGACTCGCCGGTGCTGCTGGACCGCTTCCTCGACAACGCGGTGGAAGTGGATGTGGACGTGATCGCCGACCGCGAAGGCCGCGTGCTGATCGGCGGGGTGATGGAGCACATCGAGGAAGCCGGCGTGCATTCGGGCGACTCCTCGTGCTCGCTGCCGCCGTATTCGCTGTCGCCGGAAACCCAGGAGCGCCTGCGCACGCAGGTGATCGCCCTGGCCAAGGCGCTGAAGGTCGTGGGCCTGATGAACACCCAGTTCGCGATCCAGACCGACGCCGAAGGCAAGGAAACCATCTTCCTGATCGAAGTGAATCCGCGCGCCTCGCGCACGGTGCCGTTCGTGTCCAAGGCCACCGGCATGGCGCTGGCCAAGATCGCCGCGCGCTGCATGGTCGGCCAGACCCTGGCCTCGCAAGGCGCACTGGAAGAAATCGTGCCGGACTACTACTCGGTCAAGGAAGCGATCTTCCCGTTCGCGAAGTTCCAGGGCGTGGACCCGATCCTCGGGCCGGAGATGCGCTCCACCGGCGAAGTGATGGGCGTGGGCAAGAACTTCGGCGCGGCGATGGCGCGCGCGCAGGAAGCCGGCGGCATCAAGGCGCCGCCGGTGGGCAAAGCCTTCATCTCGGTGCGCGATCCCGACAAGCAGCGCGTGCTGCCGGTGGCGCAGGAACTGGTGCGCCGCGGCTTCACCTTGGTTGCGACCAGCGGCACCCAGAGCTTCCTGAGCGAGCACGGCGTGGCCTGCGAGGTGATCAACAAGGTCACCGAAGGCCGCCCGCACATCGTCGATCTGATCAAGAACGGCGAGATCGTCTACATCATCAACACCACCGAAGGCCGCCAGGCGATCTCCGACTCGTTCTCGATCCGCCGCGAAGCGCTGCAGCAGCGCGTCACGTACTCGACCACGGTGTCGGGCGCGCGCGCGCTGGTGGGCTCGCTGGACTACCGCGGCACCGGCCCGGTGTGGTCGCTGCAGGAACTGCACGCGCAGATCGGCGCGGCTTGATGGGGTGGGGGGCCGGGATGGCGCGGTTGCGTCGTCCCGGGCTGCGTGCGCGGTCCGGCTCGCCGCGCACCTTCCCAGCCGTCATTCCCGCGAAGGCGGGCTCCGCTTTACTTCGGCGGAGCCGAACATCCAGAGCCTTCAGAGCCATCCTTCCAATCCGTCATTCCCGCGAAAGCGGGAATCCAGAGCCTTCAGCGCCATCCTTCCAGTCCGTCATTCCCGCGAAAGCGGGAATCCAGGGCCTTTCGTGCGAGAACGCCTGAAGTCGCTGGATGTTCGGCTCCGCCGAAGTAAAGCGGAGCCCGCTTTCGCGGGAATGACGGCTTCGGGGGAGGCGCTGAAGTCGTGGCCGCCGGCCCCCGCAGGCAGGATGCCTTCCGCGCAGGTTCCCGGCACAATGGCCCCAGGCATCGTCGAAACATCCGCGTCGGGCGCTCAAGGATTGCCCGGCGACGCACTACAGAGGAAACAAGGAATGAGAGCACCCATCACGGCCAAGGGCGCGCTGCGTTTGCGCGCTGAGCTGGAAGAACTCAAGTCGGTCAAGCGGCCGGCGGTGATCAACTCGATCGCCGAAGCGCGCGCCCACGGCGATCTCAAGGAGAACGCCGAGTACCACGCCGCGCGCGAACAACAAGGTTTCATCGAAGGCCGCATCAAGCAGCTCGAAGCCGAGCTGTCGCACGCGGAAATCATCGACATCAGCAAGCTCAACGCCGGCTCCAAGGTCGTGTTCGGCGCCACCGTCGAGCTGACCGATGTGGATACCGACGAGGAGCGCACCTATCAGATCGTCGGCGACCTGGAAGCGGACATCAAGCTGGGCCTGATCGCGATCTCCTCGCCGGTGGCGCGCGCGCTGATCGGAAAGAACGAGGGCGACAGCGTCGAGATCCAGGCGCCCGGCGGCGTGCGCGAGTACGAAATCGTCAGCGTCAGCTACAACGGCTGATCCGTTGACCGCGTCCGCAGGCCTGCCCGAATGAACCGCATCAGCCTGTTGCTGCCCGAGCGAGCGCGCTTCGGCGGCCAGCGCCTGAGCGAGGACATCGGCCGGCGCATCGGCCGCGCCGAGCGCGGCGTGGAAGCGGGCGATCAGGCCGCGCGCGTGTTCGACATCCTGCCGCGCGGCTGGCCGGTGGCGGCGGTGTCGCGCCAGCGCGACGTCGGCGACGGCGCGCACGGCGCGTGGCTGCGCGCCGACCCGGCTTATGTGCGGCCCGACATCAACGGCGCGCGCCTGCTCGCCTATGGCGACGCGCTGGCGCTCAGCGAACGCGACAGCGCCGCGTTGCTGCCGGCGCTGCGGCCCTTGTTCGGCGACGCCGGTTTCCCGCTCGACGCGCCGGTGCCGACGCGCTGGTATCTGTCGCTGCCGCGCGAAACCCGATTGCCGCGCTTCGCTTCGCCCGAGCAGGCGCTCGGCGAAGACATGTTCCAGCACCTGCCCGGCGGTGAAGGCGAAGGCAGCGAAGGCCGCCGCTGGCGCGCGCTGCTCAGCGAGGCGCAGGTGGTGCTGCACAATCATCCGCACAACGCCCAGCGCATCGCCGCGGGCCTGGCGCCGATCAATTCGCTGTGGTTCTGGGGCGCGGGCGTGTTGCCCGATCACGTGCGCACCGCTTATGCGCAGGTGCTCAGCGACGACGAAGCGCTGACCGCGTTCGGCGCCCAAGCCGGCATCGCCGTCGGCGCGCTGCCGAACCAATGGACGGCCAGCGCTGGCGAGGGCGAAGCCTTGTTCGACCTGCGCGCGGCGCGCGACCTCACGCCCTTGCAGCGCGACTGGCTGGAGCCGATCGCGCGCGCCCTGGACGCCGGCGCGCTGGAACGCGTGGCGCTGGCCTTCGCCGACGGCGAACGGTTCGAACTGGCGCGTTCGCAGCGCTGGCGGTTCTGGCGCAAACCCTTGCGTTCGCTGCTCGATTGATGCGCCCGACGCCCATCGTGCGCGAGGCCTTGTGGCCATGAGCCCTGCCGCGACGAAAACCGCCGCGCGCCTGCGCCGTCGCGAGCCCGCGGGCGAGGGCGACTGGCCCGACTCGATGTCGCCGCTGCTGCGCCGCATCTACGCCGCGCGCGGCGCCACCTGCCTGGAGCAGGCGCAGCCGCGGCTGGCGCAGTTGCTGCCGCCCGACGGCATGCTCGGCCTGGACACGGCGACGCAGTTGCTGTTCGACGCGATCGCCGCCGATCGCCACATTTTGGTGGTCGGCGATTTCGATTGCGACGGCGCCACCGCCTGCGCGGTCGGCGTGCGCGGCCTGCGCATGCTCGGGGCCAAGCGGGTGTCGCATGCGGTGCCCAACCGGATCGTGCACGGCTACGGCTTGTCGCCGGCCTTGGTCGAGGAATTGGCGGGGCTGCAACCGGATTTGCTGGTCACGGTCGATCACGGCATCGCCTGCCACGCCGGCATCGCCGCCGCGCGCGAACGCGGCTGGCAGGTGTTGGTCACCGATCACCATCTGCCCGGCGACCATTTGCCGATGGCCGACGCCATCGTCGATCCGAATCAACCCGGCGACGCGTTTCCCAGCAAGATGCTGGCCGGCGTCGGAGTCATGTTCTACGTACTGCTGGCCTTGCGCCGGCGCATGCGCGAAGCGGGGTTGTTCAAAGATGCCGGCCCCGATCTGACCGTGCTGCTGGATCTGGTCGCGGTCGGTACCGTCGCCGACCTGGTTCCGCTGGACGCGAACAATCGCGCGCTGGTCGCCGCCGGGCTGCGCCGCTTGCGCGCCGGCCAGGGCAGCGCCGGTCTGCGCGCGCTGATCGAAGTGTCGCAGCGCGATTACCGCCGTCTCACCGCCGCCGACATCGGCTACGCGCTGGCGCCGCGGCTCAACGCCGCCGGCCGCCTGGAGGACATGGCGCTGGGCATCGAATGCCTGATCACCGACGACGCCGTGCAGGCGCGCTACATCGCCTCCACGCTCAACGACATCAACGCAGAGCGCCGCGCGGTGCAGCAGCAGATGACCGATGAGGCCGAATTGGCCTTCGCCCGCGTCAGCATCGACGCCCAGGCCGCGCCGCTGGCGCTGTGCCTGTTCGATCCCGACTGGCATCCCGGCGTGGTCGGGCTGGTCGCCTCGAAGATGAAAGAGCGCCTGCACCGGCCGGTGATCGCCTTCGCCCCGGCCGAACCGGGCAGCGACCAGTTGCGCGGCTCGGCGCGTTCGATTCCCGGTTTCCATATTCGCGACGCCCTGGCCGACGTGGCCGCGCGCCATCCCGATCTGATCGAACGCTTCGGCGGCCATGCCATGGCCGCGGGCCTGTCGCTGCGGCAGGACGCGTTCGAAACCTTCCGCGGCGCGTTCGAGCAGTGCGCGCGCGCGGCGCTGACGCCCGAGTTGCTGCAGGCCGACGTGCTGAGCGACGGCGAACTCGCCATCGCCGAGTTCGACCGCGCCCACGCCGAATCGCTGCGCGACGCCGGGCCCTGGGGCCAGGGCTTCGCCGAGCCGCAGTTCGACGGCGAGTTCGAAGTGCTGTCGTGGCGCGTGGTCGGCGAGCGCCATCTGAAACTCGAACTGGGCCGCGACGGCCTGCGCTTGAACGCGATCGAGTTCGGCGGCTGGGATGGCAACCGGCCGCCGCCGTGGGTGCGCATCGCCTATCGCCTGGAGCCGGACGATTATCGCGGCGGCAACGCGGTGCAGCTCGTGGTGGTCCACCGCGAAGCGCTGTAGCCGCTTTTGCGGAAAGCTTTTGTGGGAGAGAGCTTTAGCCCCGAAGCTTTTCGATCAGCCTTCGGTTTGCTTGAAGTCATGCGGACCACTGATCGAAAAGCATCGGGGCTAAAGCTCCCTCCCACAAAACCCCCTCCCACAAAGCCCCCGCGACGCTTTGCGTATTCCCGCCAATGCATTCGCCGGCGCGGCGACACGCGGCGATACGCTGGGAGCGATCCGGCATCCCTGCTAAGTTAGCCGCTCGATCGAACAGGAGCGACTCGTCTTGGAAGGCAATCCGGCACAACTGCGTACCGCCGGCGTGGACTTGGGCGGATTGATGACGGTGCTGGGCCAGCACTTGTACTCGACACCGCTGGTCGCGCTGCGCGAACTGGTGCAGAACGCGAACGATTCCATCGTCCGGCGCCGCCTGGAAGATCCCGCCGCGCCGACCGCGCCGCGCATCACCGTGGTCGGCGACATCAGCGCGCGCACGGTGCGGGTGATCGACACCGGCACCGGCCTGACCGAGTCGGAAATCCATACCTATCTGGCCACCGTCGGCGTGGGCTACACCCGCGGCCTGCGCCAGGGCCAGGCCGCCAGCGAAGAGCTGATCGGCATGTTCGGCCTGGGGTTCCTGTCCGCGTTCGTGATCGCCGAACGGGTCACCGTCACCACCACCTCGTTCCAGCAGCCCGATCGCGGCTGGCGCTATCAATCCAGCAACGGCGAGCAATACAGCCTGGCCGCGGCGCCGGCGCGCGAGATCGGCACCGTGGTCGAGCTGGCGCTGCGCGAAGAACACGCGCGCCTGGCCGGCGAGGACTACCTGGCGCGCGTGCTCGGCCGTTACTGCGCCTTGCTGCGCGTGCCGATCTACATCGGCGATGCGGCCGAGCCGCTCAATCCCGAGCCGCCGCCGTGGCGCGGCGACAGCGACAGCGTCAGCGAACATCCGGTGCAGGCGCGCAAGCGCCAGCTGCGCTTCGCCAGCCGCTTCGAGCAGCAATTCGAACCGATCTGCGCGATGCCGGTGCCGGCTCTCGCCGGCGAGAGCGATCCGCGCGGCCTGCTGTGGGTGCAGGACGGCGGCACCTACGGCAACAGCGACAATCGCAATCTGTCCGTGTTCGTGCGCGGCATGCTGCTCGACGACGACGCGCGCGACCTGTTGCCGGGCTGGGCCGGATTCGTCGGCGGCGTGATCGAGTCCAGCCGGCTGATGCCCACCGCCAGCCGCGAAGACCTGCAGCGCAACGAGGCCTACCGCAGCGCCCAGCACGCCATCGCCGAATCCCTGATCGGCGGGTTGGCGGCGGTGGCGCGCGAGCAGCCCGAAGCCTGGCGGCGCATCCTCAATCGTCACAACGAGGCCCTGCTCGGCGCCGCGCTGTGCGATGCGCGGTTGTTCGAGTTGCTGGCCGAAGAAGTGCGCGTGCCCAGCTCGCACGGCGATCTGCGCGCCAGCGCCTTGCGCCGCGAAGGCGCGATCCATGTCGGCCTGAGCACCGGCGGGTTCGAGGACATGCTGTTCCGCATGCTCGGCGTGCCGGTCGCGCGCGGCGACCGTTACGCGGTGCTGCCGTTCCTGCGGCAATGGGTGCAGCGCCACGGCGGCCGCCTGATCGAGATCGGCACCGAGCAGGGCAACCGCCAGCTGTTCACCGAACTGGGCCTGCCGGACGCCGAACTGGACTGGCTGCGCGAGACCTTGGCCGACGGCGAAAAAGTCGTGCCCGCGCGTTTCGCCCCGGCCGAACTGCCGCTGATGGTGGTGCCCGATCGCGAGGCCGAGCTCAAGCGCCGGCTGGAAAGCGACGAAGCGGACAAGCGCATTTCGATGACCGCGCTGCGCCTGGTGCGCGGCTTCACCGCCGGCATCGACGGTTCGGCCCAGGCGCGCTTGTACGTCAACCTGGACAACCCGGCGATGCGCGCGTTGCTGGCGACGATGCGCGCCGATCGCGCCGCCGCCGAACCTGCGGCGCGTTTGCTCAAGGCGATCAAGCAACTGATGGAAACCCATAACGATGCCGACGGCCACGGCCACCGGCTCAACGGCGCGCTGGCGGCGATCGGCGACAGCGTGCTGCGCCTGCTGCCGGCCGCGGCGGGCCAGGCCGGCGATTGATCCGGCGAAGCTTCGCCATGCACGATAGCCAAAACACCAACAGCTAAGTAGAGAGACGATATGGACATCTTCGATTGGATCGAAGACCTCAGCGAAGAACTGCGCGAAGCCGGCCAGTACCGCGTGGTCGAACTCATCAACCGCATTCCGCACGAACTGCACGACAACCACCCCGAGCGCGTCGAGGCCATGCTGCCCGAGGCGCTGGCGGCGGCGCGCGCGCTGCAGAACCCGTGGCTGGAAGTGTTCTTCCGCCACTGGGGCCTGCAGAACCGCATGCGCAATCTGGCCGAGGGCGAGAAGGCGCTGCCCGAGGCGGTGTCGCTGCTGGAATTCGCCCATCGCGACGAAACCCAGCAATGCCCGCAATCGG
The DNA here is from genome assembly GCF_001442805.1 of Lysobacter gummosus. NCBI lineage: Bacteria > Pseudomonadati > Pseudomonadota > Gammaproteobacteria > Lysobacterales > Lysobacteraceae > Lysobacter > Lysobacter gummosus. Next base: position 2,527,673 of record NZ_CP011131.1, read on the forward strand.
TGTGCGTGACCCAGGACATCGCGATCTGCTACGGCAACGTCGACGGCCCGGGCTGGGTGCCCGAGCGTCTGGCGCTCAGCGAGGAAACGCTGGCGCGGATCGAGCCCAGCCGCAACTGCTACGACTGCATCAGCCGCGAATACGCGCTGGCGCTGATGGACGGCGGGCGCGCGGATGAGGCGGTGACCTATCTGCAAGCCCAGGCGCGCAACATGCTGCGCGACGGCGGCGAGCCCGGCGTGGCCTATCGCGAAACCCAGGCCGGCGCCTTGTTCCGCGCCGGCCGCTGCGAACAGGCACTGGCCGCGTTGGATGCGATCGAAGAAGAGGAACTCGACGACGACGACGACGGCGACCGCCTCAGCCGCGCGACCTTCCGCGCGCTGATTCTGGCCAGGCTCGGCCGCATGGACGAAGCCTGGGACGCGCTGCCGCCTTACGGCCCGACCGTGGTGCCGTTGCTGTATCCCAACTGGTCCGAAGCGGTCGCGCTGATCGCGGCGGCCAAACCCGAACACAACCATTGGCGGCTCGGCCGCCTGCTCGCCACGATGGTGAGCCACATGGATCGCGTCGGCGCGCACCGGCGCTGCATCGAACTGGCGCTGCGTCACGGCGAACTGGCGCTGCTGCGCAAGGCCGGCTGGACCGCGCGCCGCGCTCTGGCGATCGCCCGTCGTCATCTGCCGTTGCTGCGCAGCGACCTGGGCGCGGGCGAGCTGATCGCCGCCTTCGCCGCGCGCGTGGACGCGCTGGACGCCGCCGCCGTTCCGAGCATGCCCGCCGAAGCGGTCTACGAACACGTGCGCGACGATGAAGGCTCCGACCCGGAACAGGACATCGAACTGCTGCTCGCGGCATATCGCGAACGCCCGGACGACGGTCCGCTGGCCGGGCTGCTGGGCTCGGCGATGATCGCCTGCGGCTCGCGCGAGGACGCGATCGCGCATCTGTGGGAGTTCGTGCGCCGGCATCCGCAGTCCGAGGACGCGCCGGCGAGCCAGTTGCTGGAGCAGTTGCTGGACCACGGCGAGGCCGAAGCCGAAATCGGCCGGCTCGCCGCGCTGGTCGAGCCGGAGCGGCCGGCGTTCGCGCATTGGTGCCGCGCGCAGCTGGCGTTCGCCCGCGAACGTTGGAGCGAAGTCGGCGAGCACGTCGAACGCCTGCTGACCCACGTGCCGGATGCGAACGGCGCGCGCCGGTTGTGGGCGAGGGCGGCGATGGCGAATCAGGATTTCGACCGCGCCGTGGGCTTGTACGCGGCCTTGGCCGAACAATCGGAAGAACCCGGCGGCGACGACTGGGATCTGATGTCGGCCGCCAGCGCCGCCGGCGATTGGCCGGCGGTGCGGCGCAGCGCCGCGCGCCTGGGCATGCAACTGAGCAGCGAGGACGGGCCGGTACGCGAGTCCTGGGGCTGGCTGCGCCTTCGTTACGAGCACGACGGCGAAAGCTACGACTGCCTGGGCAGCCGTACCGGCCCGGTGACCGCCGAAGTGGTCACCGTGGCGGCGCCGGGCCGGCCGCAGCACGTGCGCGACGAAGTCGTATTCGACGCCGCGCCGCTGGAGCAGGCGCCGGAAGACGAGGCCGAGCGCGAACACTGGCTGACGCCGTTTCGCGTGGTGCACACCCGCCGTCGCGCCGATTACCGCAGTTGGTTCGTCGATGGCGCGCACCCCGGCGAATCCGCGTTCGAAGCGATGCGCGAGGCGCTGGAAGCGCAGCAATGGTCGGTGTGGGTGCGCAGCGGCGACGACTATCGGGTGCGCGATCCGAAGCAGGACGAAGACGCTGCGTTGCCGGGTCTGTATTTCTTCCTCGCCACGCCGCCCCAGGTCGCGCCTTCGCAGGTCGACAGCCGCTTGCTGGAACTCACCGCCGGCTGGGAGCACCCGTTGAGCTGGCTGCAACTGGCGGAACAGGCCGGCGCCGATACCGGCCGGCACGAGGCCATCGTCGAGGCTTACGGGCTGTGAACGGCTGAATCGGAACGGCCGCGATCTTGCGCATCGCGGCCGTCTTCATCGCGCGTCCATGAGGCATGCGGCGCCGCGCCGCCGCGGACATCGCTGCGGCTTTTCGACAAGTTCAGACAATGGCAAACCCGCATAAGCGGCGGGGGCAACTTGCGCCGGCCCGTGTCGGCGGCTAGCGTGTCGGCGGTCCGCGCTGCATGCGCGCCGCCTTCGAGCCGATCGTCATGACCTCTCGCCGCCGTTTCCTGCAAAGCTCGCTGTTGGCCGCGGGCGCCGCCGCCTTGCCCGCGTTGGGCGCGGAAAAAAACACCGCCGTCTCGACCGCCCGGCCCGCCGCCGCGAGCGGCGCGCGCGTGGTGTCGACCTGGGATTTCGGCGTCGGCGCCAATCAGGCGGCGTGGCCGGTATTGGCCGATGGCGGTTCGGCGCTCGATGCGGTCGAAGCCGGCGCGCGCTGGGCTGAGGCCGATCTGTGCAACAACACGGTCGGGCGTTGCGGCAATCCCGATCGCGACGGCGTGCTGACCCTGGACGCCAGCATCATGGACGGCGACGGCCGCTGCGGCGCGGTCGCCGCGCTGGAAGACATCGCCCATCCGGTCACGGTCGCGCGCCGGGTCATGGAACGCACGCCGCATGTGCTGCTGGTCGGCGCGGGCGCGCAGCAGTTCGCGATCGAACAAGGCTTTCCCAAACAGCCGCTGTTGACCGACAAGGCGCGCGCGGCCTGGAACGAATGGCGCAAGACTTCGAAGTACCAGCCGCAGATCAACGCCGAGCGGCTCGATCAGGCCAAGCCCGGGGACAAAACCAATCACGACACCCTCGGCATCCTCGCCATCGACCGCAGCGGCAAGCTCGCCGGCGCCTGCACCACCAGCGGCATGGCCTGGAAGCTGCATGGCCGCGTCGGCGACAGCCCGATCGTCGGCGCCGGTCTGTACGTGGACAACGAAGTCGGCGCCGCCACCGCCTCGGGCGTGGGCGAGGAAATGCTGCGCAATGCGGCCAGTTTCCTCGTGGTCGAGCTGATGCGTCAGGGCCGCGGCCCGGACGAAGCCTGCCGCGAGGCCATCGACCGCCTGGTGCGCAAGCGCCCGCAGGCCAGCAAGACTTTGCAGGTGTGCTTCCTGGCGATCAACAAGCACGGCGAAGTCGGCGCGCATGCGCTGCATCGCGGTTTCGTCTACGCGGTGTGCGATGCGAACAAGCGCGACGCGCTGCTGGATTCGCCGTCGGTCTACACCACGCAACAGACCTGAGTCCGGCGATGACGCGAAAACTGCTGGAAATCTCCGCCAATTCGTTGGCCTCGGCGCTGGCCGCGCAGGCCGGCGGCGCCGACCGGGTGGAGCTGTGCGAGAACCTGCGCGAGGGCGGCACCACGCCGTCGTACGGCACCCTCGCGGTCGCGCGCGATCGCCTGCGCATTCCCTTGTATGTGCTGATCCGCCCGCGCGGCGGCGATTTTCTTTACGACGAAAACGATCTGGCGGTGATGCGCGCCGACGTCGAAACCTGCGTGCGCCTGGGCTGCGACGGCGTGGTGATCGGTGCGCTGGACGCCGACGGCGCGGTCGATGCCGGCGTATGCGCTGAGCTGATCGCGGCGGCGGGCTCGCTCGGCGTCACCTTTCATCGTGCCTTCGACGCCGCGCGCGATCGCGCCGCGGCGTTGGAAGCCGTCATCGCCCTGGGTTGCGAACGCATCCTGACCTCCGGCGGCGCAGTCGATGCCGAGCAGGGCGCCGACCACATCGCCGCGCTGGTGGCGCAGGCGGCTGGACGCATCGCGCTGATGGCCGGCGCCGGCGTCACCGCGCACAACATCGCCGCGCTGGCGCAACGCGCGCAGGTCGGCGAGTTGCATGCTTCGGCCAAAGCGCCGCGCGTGTCGGCGATGCGTTATCGCAACGATGGCCTGGCCGGGTTGTCGCCGGATTGGGTGCAAAGCGACGCGGACATCGTCCGCGCGTTGGCGCAAGCGCTCCGCGCCTAGCGGCCGACATCCGCACGCCAACGCAGTTCGCGGTTTCCGCTCCGATTAGCGCGGCGTAAGAGCTGCCGCGCGCGACCATCGGCGTGAATGCGATCACGCTTGCGTACTGTGACGAATGACTTGCCAGCGTCGCACTGAATTCATTCGCGCCGAGATGCGCGGAAACGAACGTGTCCGTGGCGATCCGATGCGCGATGAATGCTGCGTATTCGATGCGCATAAACCACGATCGCGTCGAACGCTTCGCGCTACCGCTGTGCGATCAGACCTGGATCACGCGGATAATCGGCATGCGCCTGCGTAACGGCGAATTCGCGGTTGCCGCGAACTGACAGCGCTGCTAATCGTTGTATCGCGATCCGCGAATGCGAGCACGCAGTCCGCGCGAGGTCGCAATGCATCGCCGACCGACCGAACGCCTCGCGATCCGCGCGGCGACACCCCCATGCCTGTTCCCTCACCGCCACAGCGGAGCGACGCCATGTCCAACGATTCACCTCACGATGCGATCAACGACGATCATTCCGCGCCGGACGCCGATCGGCACCGCCGCCGCTTTTTGGGCCAGGCGCTGGCGATCGGCGCGGCCGGCACCGGCGCGGCCTGGTGGCCGGCGTTCGCGGTCGATGCGGCCAGTGCGCTCGCGACCTGCGCCGCGCCGCCGGCGTTTCCCGCGCAGATCCCGTTGTTCCAACAGGCGTATCGCAATTGGTCCGGAGAGATCCAGATCGATGCTCTGTGGACCTGCTCGCCGCGCAATCCCGAGGAAGTGGTCACGGTCGTCAACTGGGCACGCCAGCACGGTTACCGCGTGCGTCCGCGCGGAATGGGCCACAACTGGTCGCCGCTGAATCTCGCCCCGGATCAGACCTGCGCCGAGCGCATCGTGATGATCGATACGCTCACGCATCTGAATCGGGTGGAGATCGATCGCGGCGCGCAACCGGCGCGGGTGACGGCGCAGGCCGGCATCTCGATGCAGGACTTGCTCGCGCGCTTGGAAGAAGCCGGACTGGGTCTGGCGCATATGCCGGCGCCCGGCGATCTGAGCCTGGGCGGCGTGCTCGCCGTGGATGCGCACGGCACGGCGGTGCCCGCGCTCGGCGAAACCAGACAGAGCGGACACAGCTACGGTTCGCTGAGCAATCTGGTGTTGTCGCTGACCGCGGTGGTGTGGGATGCCGCGCGACAGGCGTACATGTTGCGCAGCTTCCGTCGCGACGAAGCCGATTGCGCCGCGTTCCTGGCGCATCTGGGCCGCGCCTTGATCGTCGAGGCGACTTTGCAGGCCGGGCCGAACCAGCGCCTGCGCTGCCAGAGCAACGTCGGTATTGCGGCGAGCGAATTGTTCGCCGCGCCCGGATCGACGGGCCGCACCTTCGCGAGTTTTCTCGACAAGTCCGGACGCGTGGAAACCATCCATTTTCCGTTCACGCGCAATCCCTGGCTCAAGGTGTGGACGCTCACGCCGGACTTGCCGCCGATGGTGCGCGAGGCCGCCACGCCGTTCAATTACCCCTTCTCCGACAGCATCCCGCCGGAGCTGACCGACCTGATCTGCGACATCAACCTGGGCGATGTCAGCCGCACGCCGGCCTTGGGCGCGTTGCAATACAGCCTGGTCAGCGCCGGCCTGATGTTCACCGCGAGCTTCGACCTTTGGGGTTGGTCGCGCAACCTCATGCTGTACGTCAAACCGAGCACCTTGCGCGTCACCGCCAACGGCTACGCGGTGATCACCTCGCGCGCGAACGTGCAACGGGTGGTGCACGAGTTCGTGTCGTTCTATCAGGCGCGCGCCGAAGCTTATCGCGCGCAAGGCAAGTTCCCGGTCAACGGGCCGGTGGAAATACGCGTGACCGGGCTGGACCGCGCGGATGAAGTCGCCGTGCGCGGCGCGGTCGAACCCTTGCTGTCGGCGGTGCGGCCGGTGCGCGACCGGCCCGAGTGGGACTGCGCGGTGTGGCTGGATCTGCTGACCCTGCCGGGCACGCCGCAGGCCGAGCCGTTCTATCGCGAAGTCGAGCAGTGGGTGTTCTCGCAGTTTTCCGGCGAGTACGCCTTGGCGCGGGTGGAGTGGAGCAAGGGCTGGGGCTACGACGCCGTCCATGGCGCGTGGAGCGATGCGGCGGTGATCGGGCAGAGCATCCCGAACTCGCTGCGTTACGGGCAGGCAGCGGATTCGGCTTGGGACGCGGCGGTGGCGATCCTCAATCGCTACGATCCGGCCCGGGTGTTTTCATCGCCGTTGCTGGACCGGTTGTTGCCTTAACGCCGTCTGCAAAAACACTTGAACGACGCCAGCGTCGATGAAGCCTCTCTCCCGTTTACGGGAGAGAGGGGTTTGAGGGCGCGGGCTGGCGAGGAAATCCTGGCAATCGCATTCGCGCCTGCGGCGCTCTTCCCCAGCCCTCTCCCGCAGCCGGGAGAGGAGGGACCCCGCATCACTGCCGCGACGCAGCAAAGTCCCGGCTCCGCCTGTTCCCCGCGCAGCGGTGGATTCTCGTCAGGGCCCGACGCCTGACCGGTCAGTCTGCCAACGTGGCACCCATCGCGCCGCCAGATTCGGCAAAACAACCACTTAGCGTTCCCGCCTGCCGTCGGCGCGCGGCCGGGAGCGGCCCGACTGTGCCCTAGCACAGGTCTATTGCTGCGCCGCGTCATGCAACGACAGGCCCGATTGTGGTTAATTTAGATCGATCCAATTTGGGGATTGGATGTGCCGGAGAGGTCCTGAGGGGGCGCTTCGGCGTTTGGCCTTAGATCGAGAGAAATCCGTTTCCAGTGTATTTCGGGACCACGGACCGGTCGCCATTGCAGTCCACTTTCCTTGGGGAGCACCGCGAAGATGAGACATTCCACCCTGCAACGCAGCGCACTGACCTGCGCCTTGTTGTCGGCCCTGTTTGCGCCTTGGGGGGCGCAGGCGGCCGCCGATCAGCCCGACCAGGCCGATCAAGCGCCGGCCGGCGCCGAAGCCGGCCAGGCCGCCGCCGCACGCAAGCCCACCGAGATCGACAAGGTCACCGTGACCGGTTCGCGCATCAAGCGCGCCGAGATCGAAGGCCCGGCGCCGGTGTTCACCATCACCGCCGCGCAGATCGAGAAGGAAGGTTTCAACACCGTCTACGACGCGCTGACCACCTTGACCGAAGCCATGGGCACGGTCGAATCCGATATCGCCTGGGGCCAGCACACGGTCAACGCCAGTCCGTTGAACCTGCGCAACATGGGCCCGGGCCGCAGCCTGCTGCTGATCAACGGCCGCCGCGTGGTCGATTACCCGCTGCCGTACCAGGGCAAGAGCAACTTCGCCAACTACAACAACATCCCGACCGCGATCGTCGAGCGCATCGAAGTGCTGGCCAGCGGCGCTTCGGCCATTTACGGCTCCGACGCGGTCGCCGGTGTGATCAACGTGATCTTGAAGAAAGATTTCCAGGGCGATCAGGTCAAGGTCCGCGGCGGTACGTCCACGCGCGGCGGCCGCGACGCGATCGATCTGTCCTGGGCCGGCGGCCGCAGCGGCGACAACTGGAGCGTCACCTACGCGCTGCAGTACTTCAAGCGCGAAGCGCTGCCGGCCGGCGAGCGCGAGTTCATGGATTCGGATTTCGACGCGCCGCCGCAGTCGCTCAATCCGCAGGACCGCAAGGTCGGCATCCTGCCCTCGGTCGGCATCCGCATGTTCAACGCCGACACCGGCGTGCGCATGGCGCCGCCGCCCGGCGCCTGCGACCAGTTCAACGGCGAGTTCTTCCTGCAGAACCGTCGCACCTACAACCGCAACACCAACACCATCAGCAACACCGGTTGGCAGTGCGGCCAGAGCGCGGTGTTCCAGCACTGGACCTTGCGCAACGGCAGCGAAGACCGCTCCGGCTACGTCTACGCCAACTACGATTTCGAAAACGGCATGCAGGGCTGGGCGACGCTGGGCGTGTGGAGCTCGCGCGGCACCAACATGACCTTCATGCCGGCGTGGAGCTCCAACGGCAGCTATTTCGACAGCGGCGTCGGCGCGAATCTTGACCTGGTGCGCTACTTCACGCCGCAGGAAATCGGCGGCGCCGAGAACGGCTACACCCATTCCGACGAGTTGTCCTGGGATCTGTCGGCCGGTCTGCGCGGCAAGTTCGGCGAGCGTTTCGACTGGGACTTCAGCATCGGCCGCGCCGAATACCGCGTCGATGAAAAATTCCCCGCGATCCTGACCGCCGAAGCCGATCGCTATTTCCTCGGCGCCAACCGCGACCGGGTCGATCAGGGCCGCTTGTGGAACCCGATCTCGCCGCAGGATTACGCCTCGATCACCACTCGCGGCAAGAACCGCGCCGAATCCTGGCTGAGCTCGGCCAACTTCATCGTCAGCGGCGACCTGTTCGAAGGCTGGGCCGGCCCGATCGGCTTCGCCGGCCAGCTCGAAGCGGCCAAACAGGGCTACAGCCTGGCGCCGGATCCGAAGTCGCTCGGCGACAACCGCCTGTACGACCAGACCGCCAACATCGACCTGGGCTCGGGCACGCGCAATCATTACGCCGCCGGCGTCGAGTTCAAGATTCCGCTGCTGAAGTCGCTGACCGCCTCGGTGGCCGGGCGCTACGACAAGTACGACGCGGTCTCCGGCGACGCCGCCAGCACCTACAACGCCGGCCTGGAATGGCGTCCCTTCAGCAATCTGCTGGTGCGCGGCACCTATGCGACCAGCTTCCGCGCGCCGGACATGCATTTCGTCTACGCCACGCCGAGCACCTCGGTCGCGGACCAGACCGATTACCTCAGCTGCCTGCGCGCGGGCCAGCAGGGCAATTGCACCTGGGACGCCGGCTTCAAGGTCGAGGACGCGGACATCTCGCGCCAGGGCACGCCGGATCTGAAGTACGAAACCGGCAGCTCGTGGACGGCCGGCTTCGTCTGGGACATCGCCGACGGCCTGTCGGTGTCCACCGACTACTGGCGCATCGAACTTGAGGACGAGATCGACGACGTCGGCGCCAACGACGTGCTGCTGGACGAGGCCTACTGCCTGACCGGCAAGACCCCGACCGGCGAAACCCGCCTGAGCCCGCCCAGCGCCGACCGCTGCAAGCTGCAGCTCGGCCGCGTGACCCGCGGCGCCGATCCCGACGGCGCCGGCCCGCTGCTCGGCCCGGTCACCGAAATCCGCACCGGCCCGATCAACCGCGCCGCGCGCAACGTCGAAGGCATCGACGCGTCGTTGAAGTACCGCCTGAACACCCAGCGTTGGGGCGATTTCAGCTTCGGCTTGAACTACACCAACCTGCTCAAGCTGGAAACGCGCACCGACGACAGCGAACAGATGCAGGAAAAGCGCACCGGCGAGCCGCGCAGCAAGTTCCGCGGCAGCGTCAACTGGCAGCGCAACAAGTGGAACGCCACCGTCTACGCCGACCGCGTCGGCAGCGTGCCCAGCGTGCGCTTCGGCGGCTGCCGCGAGTTCGCCGACGGTTACGTGCCCAGCTCCGACAACTGCGTGGACAACGATAGCGCCAGCCCGACCTACGGCCAGAAGACCGAGAAGTACTGGGGCCGCGTGGGACCGGCGATCACCTGGAACGTGAGCGCGGGTTATCAGATCACCGATAACGCCAAGATCAACGTCTACGTCAGCAACCTGTTCGACGAAGTCAACGAAGACAAGGATCCGTACAAGAAGGACTTCGCCTTCATCGCCGATCGCATCTTCAGCCCGGTGGGTCGCGAGATCGCTCTGGAATACGTGTTCGACTTCAAGTAAGCAACGCCGCGCCGCGGCGGCCGCATCGGGCCGCCGCGGCATTAGTTCACTCTTGCAGCAAGGACTCCACACACGATGGCTGGCACTCCGGTTCGACGCAGGCGCGGTACGGTTTCCACGATGGGCACGGCGCGCTCGCTCGCCAGAATCGGGCCCCTCGCCGCGGCGTTGGGCCTGGTGCTGGTGTGCGGATCGGTCGCGCAGGCGGCGCAGGCCGCGCGCGATCCGGTGCGCGAGGTCAACACCTTCATCGGCAGCAAGGACGACGGCAATACCTTTCCCGGCGCCTCGGCGCCGTTCGGCCTGATCCAGGTCAGCCCGATCGGCGATCACTACAGCGGCTGGCGCTACGACGATCCGAAGATCCGCGGCTTCGGCCACTCGTTCCTGTCCGGCGCCGGTTGCTGGGAGCAGGGCGGCGTGTTGTCGGTGCTGCCGACCACCGGCGAGATCGGTCCGGGCAAGCGTTTCGACACGAAGGAATTCAAGTCCTTCGATCAGAAGACCTACGCGTCGTCGTACAGCCACGACGGCGAAGTCGGCCAGGCCGGCTACTACAAAGTGCGCCTGACCGGCGAAGCGGCCGGCGACATCGACGCGGAAGCCACCGCGCTCACGCGGGCGGCGGCCGAGCGCTACACCTTCCCGGCCGGAGCGAAGCAGGGCACGATCCTGGTCAACACCGGACAGGCCAACGAGCGCCATCTGGTGGTCGGCAGCACCGTGCAGGTGGTCGGCGATCGCGCGGTCGAAGGCCGCATCACCACCAAGAGTTTCTGCGGCGGCCAGCAGTACACCACCTGGTTCCGCATGGAGTTCGACCGTCCCTTCGCCAGCCACGGCACCTGGGACGAAACCGGCGGCCATCCGGGCGGCAGCAACAGCATGCAGGGCGACACCCGTCCGCACGGCGCGTGGTTCACCTTCGATACCGCCGGCGGCCGCGCGGTGACCGCGATCAGCGCGATCTCGCACGTCGATGCCGAAGGCGCGCGGCGCAACTTGCGCGACGAGGGCAGCAAGGGCGGCAAGCCGCTGAGCTTCGATGCGATGCGCAAGCAGGCGCAGGACATCTGGCGCAAGGAACTCGATTCGGTGCGCGTCAGCGGTGGCAGCGGCGACGACCGCACCGTGTTCTACACCGCGCTGTATCACTCGCTGTTGCAGCCGTTGACCGGCAGCGACAGCGACGGTCGCTATCGCGGCTACGACACGCAAATCCACAAGGCCGAGGGCTGGACCTACTACGAGTATTTCTCGCTGTGGGACACCTATCGCTCGCAGAACCAGTTGCTGGCCATGCTGCGGCCGCAACGCGCGCGCGACATCGCCAACTCGGTGCTGAATATCCATGAGCAGAACGGCTGGCTGCCGCGCTGGGGCTACGCCAACTACGACAGCAACGTGATGACCGGCGATCCGGTCACTCCGTTCATGGTCGATCTGTGGCGCTTCGGCGCGCTGGAAGGCCGCGAGCAGCAGGCCTATGCGGCGCTGCGCGAAAACGCCTACGGCACGCCGCCGGCGCTGGTGCGCAGCAATGGCCGCGCCGGCAATCCGAGCTATCTCAAGGACGGCTTCGTCCAGTACGACCGCGCGTTCCCGGCCAAGAGCATGGACGTGGACCCGCACCACGGCGGTTCGTCCACGCTGGAGTACGCGCTCGGCGATTGCTCGCTGTCGCAGATGGCGCAGGCGCTGGGCAAGAACGACGACGCTGCGACCTTGCGCGAACGCGGCCGCAACTGGCGCAAGGTCTGGGACAACGACGCCGCCGACGCCGAGCTTGGATTCAAGGGCTTTCCACGTCCGCGCCTGGACGGCGGCAGGTTCTATTCGGAAACCGACGGCACCTACAGCCCGCGCTCGCACCACGGTTTCCACGAAGGCACCGCCTGGCAGTACCAGTGGCTGACCCAGCAGGACGTGCCCGGCGTGGTCGCGGCGATGGGCGGCGCGGAGCAGACCGGCAAGCGTCTGGATGCGTTCTTCGCCTACGACGCGTTGCTGGCCGATCCGCTGAACGCCGCGCGCAAGCAGTGGGTGGTCGGGCCGTACAGCTACTACAACCAGTACCGCTACAACCCCAACAACGAGCCCGATCTGCACAGCCCGTGGATGTACACGCTGATCGGCCAGCCGTGGAAGACCGCGACCGTGCTGCGCTCGGCCCAGGCTTTGTTCACCAACGCGCCCAACGGCGTCACCGGCAACGACGATCTGGGAACCATGTCGGCCTGGTATCTGTTCAGCGCGATCGGTCTGTACCCGGCGGTGCCGGGCAGCGGCGAACTGCTGCTGCACACGCCGCGTTTCGAGAAGGTCGAACTCGATCTGGGCCAGGGCAAGACCCTGACCATCGAGGCGCCCGGCGCGGACGGGCGCGGCCTGCAGTACGTGCAGTCGGCGAGTTTCGACGGCAAGCCGCAGGACAAGGTCTGGCTGGATTGGATCGCGCTGCGCCAGGGCGGCACCTTGCGGTTCGCGTTGGACAAGACGCCGGCGGTGGGCGGGTGGGGGACCAAGGCGGAGGCGTTGCCGGTTTCGGCTTGCGCTTCGCCGAAGTGAGTAGGTGAGTAGACCCGCGCTGCCTCCCAGAAGCCGTCATTCCCGCGAACGCGGGAATCCAGCGACTTTCGGGCAGTTCGTGGCAAGACACTGGATTCCCGCGTTCGCGGGAATGACGGTAGGAAGGAAGACCGCGACCGGACGTTGCGCTGAGTGTCGCAGCCGGTCGATCGAAGCAACAGGAAGGGACGAAGCTCCATGAAAGACGCATTGGCCAAATCAGGACGAACCAAACTGCATGCAGCGGTGCTCGGCCTGCTCGGCGCGGCGATCGGCGTGGTGCCGCTGGCGCAGAACGCGCACGCGGCGGCGACGAATGCGCCCGCGGCCAATGCCGGTTCCGCCGTCCTCGCGCCCGAACTGGTGCCGCTGCCGGCCAAATTGCAGCGCGGCGACGGCGAGTTCGCCCTCGACGGCGCGGTGACGATCTACGCCAACAATGCCGAAGCGCGCGCCGTCGCCCATCTGCTGCGCGATGAGCTGACCGCGACCCAGGGCCTGCAACTGCCGCTGCGCAGCGGCGCCCCGCAGGCGCGCAAGGGCGAGGCCGATCCCAGCCGCTACGTGCAGTTCGTCGCCGAGCCGGTCGCCGCCAACGCCGATGCGCGCGCCAATGAACGCTACTCGCTGGAGATCACCGCGCGCGGCATCCGCCTGGCCGGCCCGCCGGCTGGTTTGTTCTACGGCTATCAAACCCTTCGCCAGCTGCTGCCGGTGGCGCGCGGCGCGCAACCGCTGCGCGTGCAGGCGCTGAGCATCGAAGACCAGCCGCGCTTCGTCTATCGCGGCATGCACCTGGATGTGGGCCGGCATCTGTATTCGCTGGCCTTCATCAAGCGCTACGTCGATCTGATGGCGCGCTACAAGCTCAATACCTTTCATTGGCACCTGACCGAGGACCAGGGCTGGCGCATCGAGATCAAGCGCTATCCCAAGCTCACCAGCATCGGTTCCAAGCGCAAGGAAACCGTGCTCGGGCGCAACATCGAGCCCTATGTCGGCGACGGCCAGCCCTACGGTGGTTTCTACACCCAGGACGAAGTGCGCGAGGTCGTGGCCTATGCCCGCGCCCGCCACATCATGGTGATCCCGGAAATCGAGATGCCGGGCCATTCGCTGGCCGCGCTGGCCGCGTATCCGGAACTGGCCTGCACGCCGGGTCCGTTCGAGGTCGGCGGCAACTGGGGCGTGTACGACGACATCTACTGCCCGAAGGAAGAAACCTTCAAGTTCCTGGAAAACGTGCTCGACGAAGTGGTCGCGCTGTTTCCCGCGCCGTTCGTGCACATCGGCGGCGACGAAGCGCCGAAGACGCGCTGGAAGAGCAGCGAGGTCGCGCAGGCGGTGATGCGCCGCGAAGGCCTGAAGGACGAACACGAACTGCAGAGTTACTTCATCCAGCGCATGGAGAAGTTCCTGCATTCGCGCGGCAAGCGCATCATCGGCTGGGACGAGATCCTGGAAGGCGGCCTGGCCGCTGACGCGACGGTGATGTCCTGGCGCGGCGAAGCCGGCGGCATCGCCGCCGCGCAGCAGGGCCACGACGTGATCATGACCCCGACCCAATGCTGCTACTTCGATTACGGCCAGGGCCCGGCCGCGCACGAGCAGTGGAACCTGGGCGGCGAACTGAGCCTGGACAAGGTCTACGGCTACGACCCGGTGCCGAAGGTGCTCGACGCCGCGCAGGCGCGGCATGTGCTGGGCGTGCAGGGCAATGTCTGGACCGAATACCTCAAGACTCCGGCGATGGTCGAGTACATGGTGTTCCCGCGCCTGCTCGCGCTGGCCGAGGTGGCTTGGACGCCGCAGCCCGATCGCGACTTCGGCGACTTCCAGCGACGCCTGCGCGGCCAGTTCCCGCAACTGGATCGCGAGCGCGTCGGCTATCGCATTCCCGCGCCGCAGGGCCTGGCCGATGCGCTGCAGATCGAGCAGGGCGACGCGCGCGAGTACAAGCACCGCTTCACCCTGACCCCGGCCGTGCCCGGCGCCACGATCCGCTACACCCTCGACGGCAGCGAACCGGGCGAGGGCTCGCCGGCCTATCAGGGCCCGATCGAGATCGTCGTGCCGCTGGACCAGTCGCGCGAACTGCGCACCGTGACCGTGCTCGCCGACGGCCGCCGTAGTGGGGTGCACAGCGCCAGCGTGCGTTATCGCAGTTATCTGCCGGCGATCTCCAAGCCGGCGCGCGCCGCAACCGGTCTGGGATATCGCGTGTACGAAGGTCTGTTTTCCAGCCTGGACGAATTCGAGCGCGCCGGCTCGCCGGTGGCGCAGGGCGCGGCGTCGTCGCTGGACGTGCGGGCCTTCGGCCGCAAGAACCGTTTCGGCGTGCGCTTCGAGGGCTTCATCGAAGTGCCGGCCGACGGCGTGTACCGCTACGCCTTGCAAGGCGACGACCGCTCGGCCTTGTACATCGACGGCGAACCGGTGATCCGCAACGAAAGCTACGACCAGACCGTGGTCGCCTCGGTGCCGCTGCGGCGCGGTTGGCATCGCCTGCGCATCGACTGGTATCAGCGCGAAGGCGGGTTGGCGCTGCGCCTGCAATCGGCGGCGCCGGGCCAGGAACTGCGGTCGCTGGACGCGCGCGGGGCGGTGCATTGAATGGCTTCGTTCAAGCGCGCGAACCAAGCCGCAACAGATGTCGCGACGGGATTTTTTTTGCTGTGATTTTAGATCGATCCAAATCGGGCGGCGCGGAGCACGCCAGTCCCGCACACACGAACGTAACCTTGGCCGAGGGTTCGGCCGCGATTGGGAGGGGTAGCCAGTGAGCCAGCATCAGAACCGCAAGCCGAGCCAAGGCCATGCATCGCAACAGATTACCGGCCGTTCGCGCGGCTTCGCGCATCGCAACGTCCTGACCGCGGCGACGCTCGCGGCCTTGTACCTGCCGCTGCTCGCGCAGGCGCAGGACGCAGCGCCCGCCGCGGCGGGCGAGGTCAAGGCGATCGACAAGATCACCGTCACCGGTTCGCGCATCAAGCGCGCGGAAATCGAAGGCCCGGCGCCGGTCACGGTGATCACCACCGAGCAGATCAAGCGCGAAGGCTTCGCCAACGTGTACGAGGCGCTGAGCTCGCTGACCGAAGTCACCGGCTCCGTCCAGGCCGACGTCAACAAGGGCCCCACGCCCAACGCCAGCCCGCTGAACCTGCGCAACCTCGGCCCCGGCCGCACGCTGCTGCTGATCGACGGCCGCCGCGTCGCCGACTATCCCTTGCCCTACGAGGGCCGCGGCAACTTCGCCAACTTCAACAACATCCCGATGTCGGCGGTGGAGCGCATCGAAGTGCTGGCCAGCGGCGGCTCGGCGATCTACGGCTCCGACGCCATGGCCGGCGTGATCAACATCATCATGAAGAAGAACTTCAACGGCGACGAGGTTCGGATCAAGGGCGGCACCACCACCCGCGGCGGCGGCGATTCCTACGACCTGTCGTGGACGGGCGGGCGCACCGGCGAGAAGTGGAGCGCCACCTACGGCGTGCAATTGAGCGGCCGCGAAACCATCTTCGCCGGCCAGCGCGGCTTCCTCGCTTCCGATCTGGAGCCGGCCGCCACGGTGAAGCCGCTGGTCAACGATCCCTGGCCGTGGGTGTGGGGCGTGGAGCTGATCGACACCGGCGCCCGGCGCCGCGTCACCCCGCCGGCCGGCGCCTGCGACCGCTTCCAGGATCTGCCGCAGCACAACTTCCTCGGCAACGACGGCAACGCGCCCGAGTTCCCCGGCTACAGCTGCTCGCAGTCGCGCGGCAACTCGCTGTGGAGCCTGCGCAACGGCTCGGACAACCGCTCCGGCTTCGGCAACTTCACCTACGACTTCGACAACGGCATGCAGGCCTGGGTCAGCGCTTCGCTGTGGGACAGCGACGGCGAGTCGCGCCAGGACGAGGCGCTGCGCTTCGAACTCAACCGCGGCGGCGCGTTCTACGACCAGAACACCGGCCGCAGCTATCAGGCGCGCCGCGCCTTCACCGTGCCCGAAGCCGGCAGCCGCGATCCGTTCCTGTTCAACACCAGCGAGCGTTCCTGGGACCTCGCCGCCGGCCTGCGCGGCCGCTTCGGCGAACGCTTCAACTGGGACGCCACGGTCGGCCGCACCGAGTACAAGGTCGACTTCAGCTTCCCGGGCATGCTGCAAGGCGCGGTCGACAGCTACTTCCTCGGGCCGCAACTGGGCACCAACAACGGTTTGCCGGTGTATGCGCTGGACCAGGGCAAGTTCTGGTCGCCGATGACGCCGGACACCTTCCGCCAGCTCACCACGCGCGGCAAGAGCAGCGCCGAATCGTGGATGAACCAGGCCCAGTTCGCGGTCACCGGCGATCTGTTCGAGCTGCCGGCCGGCCCGGTCGGCTTCGCTGGCGTGATCGAAGCCGGTTCGCAGGGCTACCGTCTCAACCCCGATCCGCTGACCTTCGGTCCGAACAAGCTCTACGACCAGCCCGGCGGCACCAACCAGGGCGGCGGCGAACGCAAGCGCTACGCCGTGGGCGTCGAGTTCAAGGTGCCGGTGTTCAAGACCCTGGACGTGACCACGGCCGGCCGTTTCGACCGTTACGACGACGATGCGCGCAAGGAGAGCAACTTCACCTGGAACGCCGGCATCGAGTGGCGTCCGATCGAAAGCCTGCTGGTCCGCGGCGCCTACAACACGACATTCCGCGCGCCGGACATGCACTACCTGTTCGCCACCAGCGGCACCGGCACTCAGGAAGACTCCGATGTGGCCACCTGCATCAACCGCGGGCTCGGGCCGGATTGCAGTTCGCAGGCGTTGTACTACCGCCACAACATCGCCCGCACCGGCAACCTCAAGCTCGACAGCGAGACCGGCAAGTCGTGGAGCGCCGGCCTGGTGTGGGACGCGGCGGAGAACCTGTCCTTCAGCGCCGACTACTGGCACATGACCATCGACAACCAGGTCCGCGATTTCGACATCGCCGACATCCTCGACCTGGAAAGCCAGTGCCGCAACGGCCGCACGCGCCGCGCGAGCGATCGCATGCAGGTCACCCCGGGATCGTCGACGTGTCAGGACATCGTCTCGCGCGTCACCCGCAGCGCGCCGGGCACCAATTCCTTCGGCGTGGCCGATCCGAACTATCCGCTCGGGCAGGTGGTCTCGGTGTTCAGCGGCCCGATCAACATCGCCTACCGCGAGGTGGCCGGCGTCGATCTGACCGCGCGCTACAAGATCCCGGAGACCCGCTTCGGCGATTTCAGCTTCCAGTTCAACTACACCAACCAGCTCAAGAACAACGAACAGCGCGACCCGGGTTCGCCGATGCAGGAGAACCGCGACAAGGAAGTGCGCACCTTCGCCCGCGCCAGCGCCAGCTGGAGCCGCGGCCCGTGGAACGCGACCTTGTTCGCCAACCGTATCGGCCACGTCAACGGCGACAACTACAACGAGTGCGCACCGATTCTGCCCGGCCAGACCGACACCACCTGCCATATGGTCGGCAAGCTCAAGGCGCCGGTGTATTTCAACCTGACCGCGGGTTATCAGCTGACCGAGCAGGCCCGGGTCAACCTGTACATCGACAACCTGCTCGACGAGGCCGACTACAAGGACCCGTACAAGAAGTTCTTCGCCTACGCCAACGAGCGCGTGTTCTCGCGCGTGGGTCGCGAAATCTCGGCGGAGTTCGTCTACAAGTTCGATTGATCGCGACACATCGGTATCGAGCGAGCGGGCCGCCCGGGCCCGGTCGATCGGCGGTAACCCCGCGGCGGAACTTGCGCGCACGCCCTCCAGTCGGGCGCGCCGGTTGCGTCGCGGACCTCCCGGGCAAGGCGGTGTACCCCTCAAGACGCGTTTGCAATGCGCGTTCGCGAGGACTTGTCCGGTATCGGATCGGGAGCGCGGGAAGCGCGCTCCCGCTTTTTTATCGCGCAGTCGTGAAGTCTTTTGTGGGAGGGGCTTCAGCCCCGATGCCTTTCGCTCCGATCGCACCGTGACCGGAACTGCAAATCGCTATCGCTCACCCGTCATGCCGCTGTCAGCGCCGCTATCGTTCTGCGACGCTGACCGCTGAAGTCCCATAGCAACCCCGCAACACCCGCCATCCACAGGTGCCTGCATGCCCTTCGCCCGATCCTCGTCCGATTCCGTTTCGCGCCTGCGCAGCCTCGCCGCGATCGCCCTGATGCTGATCGCCGCGCTCGCGGCCCATGCCGCCCAGGCCGCGCCGCTGAGCAGCCGGCCGCTGCATGAGAACTGGCAATTCCGCCTGACCCCAGACGATCCGCAAGCCGCCGAACACAAGGGCGCGACCGGCTGGCACGCCGCGACCATCCCCGGCCATGTGCACACCGACTTGCTCGCCGCGAAGCTGATCCCCGATCCCTACGTCGGCGCGCGCGAAGCGCAGCTGCAATGGATCGGCCTGGCGCAATGGGAATACCGCAGTCAGTTCGACGTCGATCAGGCCAGCCTGGCGCGCGCGCACAACGAACTGGTGTTCGACGGCCTGGACACCTTCGCCACGATCTATCTCAACGGCAAGCAGGTCCTGAAAGCCGACAACAGCTTCCGCACCTGGCGGGTGCCGGTGGACGGCCAACTGCGCGAGCGCGGCAACGAACTGCGTGTGGTCTTCGATTCGCCGATCCGCCGCCTGTTGCCGCAAGTGCAGGCGATGCCGAACAAGATCGCCGGCAACTATCCTTCGCCCTACGGCGACGAACCGCGCGATGCGATGACCGCCAATTTCGTGCGCAAGCCCGGTTACCACTACGGCTGGGACTGGGGCCCGCGCTACGTCACCGCCGGCATCTGGCGCGGCGTGCGCCTGGACAGTTGGGATCGCCTGCGCATCGGCGACCTGCATGTGCGGCCCGAGCATGTTTCCAGGCAGGCGGCGCAAACCTCCGTCGAAGTGGAAATCCACAGCGACCGCGCCGACGCGGCGACGATCGAGATCGAATACACCGACGCCAAGGCGCGCAGCAAGACCCTGAGCCAATCGGCGCGACTGCGCGCCGGCGTCAACCGCGTCGCGATCGCGGTGAACATCGCCGATCCGCAGCTGTGGTATCCGGTCGGCTACGGCGAGCAGCCGCTGTACACCTTCAAGGCCGTGGTCCGCGATCGCGATGGCGTGCAGGCCAGCGCGCAGCGCCGCACCGGCCTGCGCAGCGTCGAGTTGCGGCGCGAACGCGACGCGAAAGGGCAGGGCTTCGCTTTCGTGATCAACGGCATTCCGGTGTTCGCCAAGGGCGCCAACGCGATTCCGTTCGATGCGTTTCCGGCGCGGGTCACGCGCGAGCGCCTGCGCCGCGACCTGCAGTCCGCGCGCGACGCGAACATGAACATGATCCGCAACTGGGGCGGCGGCTATTACGAATCCGACGACTTCTTCGAACTGACGGACGAACTGGGCCTGCTGGTGTGGCAGGACTTCATGTTCGGCGGCGGCATGCCGCCGGGCTACGACGCCGCCTTCCGCGCCAACGTGGTCGCCGAAGCGCGCGACAACGTGCGCCGGCTGCGCAACCATCCCAGCATCGTGCTGTGGTGCGGCAACAACGAAGAAGAAACCGCGTGGAAGGATTGGGGCCACAGCAAGAAGCTGATGGAGGCCGATCCCAAGTTCGCGCAGACGGTGTGGGAGGGCTATGTCGCGCTGTTCGGCAAGGACCTGCGCGCGGTCGTGGCCGAGGACGGCGCGGGCGTGCCGTACTGGTCCAGTTCGCCGAGCAACGATCTGGCCGAGAAAGCCAACGACTCCGACAACGGCGACAAGCATTACTGGGACGTGTGGGGCGGCCCGGCGCTGCCGGCGAGCGCCTACCTGGAGGAAACCCCGCGCTTCATGTCCGAGTACGGCCTGCAGGGCTGGCCGTCGCTGCGCACCATCGCCGCGTTCGCCCAGCCCGGCGAGCAGGGCATCGATACGCCGGTGATCCGCGCGCACCAGAAGTTCCTCGCTGGCGACGGCAATACGCGGCTGCTCAAGTACATCCGCGGCGAATACGGTGAGCCGCGCGATTTCGCCGATTTCGTCTATCTCAGCCAGCAGGTGCAGGCCGAAGGCATCGAGTTGGCGGCCTTGCATCACCGCGCCTCGCGGCCGCGCACGATGGGCTCGCTGTACTGGCAGTTGAACGATGTCTGGCCGGGCGCGTCGTGGTCGAGTCTGGATTATTTCGGCCGCTGGAAGCCGCTGCATTTCCACGCCAAGCGCTTCTTCGCCGAACTGGCGATCGCGCCGCTGCGCCGGGTGTCGGACAAGGACGGCGGCCGCACCGAGTTGAGCCTGTTGTCCGATCGCGTCGCGCCGGTCGCGGGCGAGTGGCGGACGCGGGTGATGGATTTCGACGGCCGGGTGCTGCGCGAGGAGCGCAAGCCGGCGACCCTGGCGGCGTTGGCGTCCACGCGCGCCGGCTCGTGGAGCGATGCCGAACTGCTCGGCGGCGCCGATCCCAAACGCACCGCGGCGGTGTTCGAGTTGATCGTCGATGGCCGCACGGTGTCGCGCCGGGCGGTGTATTTCGCCGAGTCGCGCCTGCTGGCGTGGCCCGATCCCAAGCTGAGCGCGCGCTTGCGCCGCGATGGCGAGGGCTATGTGCTCAGCGTCCATGCGGACAAGTTCGCGCGCGCGGTGTGGGTCGATTTCGGCGATCAGGATGTGAGCCTGGCCGACAACGCGTTGACCTTGCTGCCGGGGGAGACGGTGGAGATCGCGGTGCGGTCGAAGGCGGATCTGGGCAGTTTGCAGAAGGGGTTGAATCTGCGGTCTTTGTATCGGCCTTGATGGGGAGCTTTGTTGCGCCTGGGGCAAATCCCCCGCGCTGGGGTGTGGCCTGGCCTCGGGGTTCGTCGGGCGCTGGCCCCTTTTGCAAAGGGGGCTCATTGACGCGCCCGGTCGGAGCCTCCGGAATCGATCGCCGCCGCCCGTCCTCGTCCTTCCACCCAACCCGTGCTGTTCCCCCCTTTGAAAAAGGGGGGAAGGGGGGATTTGCCTCAGCCGCCGCGCAGGCCCAAGGCGCCCACAACCAGACGGGCCCCGGAGCAGACCGCTCGCGTACATCGCTTCGGTCAGCCAGGGCACCCCGCCCCCCAGTTTGCTAGAATCGCCGGTTCATCCGCATCCAGACACCGGACATGATCGAACTCAATCCCGTCCGCCAGCGCATCGCCGACCTCAAGGGCCGGCTGGATTCGCTCAGGGGGTATCTTTGACTACGACGCCAAGGTCGAACGTCTCGAAGAAGTAAACCGCGAACTCGAAAGCCCGGACATCTGGAACAACGCCGAGCGCGCCCAGGGCCTGGGCCGTGAGCGCGCCGCGCTGGAAAAGGTGGTCAACGGCATCCGCACCCTGACCGAGGGCCTGCTCGGCGGTCTGGAGTTGCTGGAACTGGCGGAAATGGAAGACGACGAGTCCACCGCGCTGGCCGTGGTCGAGGACGTCGAGCGTTACGCGAAGGAAGTCGAGAAGCTCGAATTCCGCCGCATGTTCTCCGGACAGATGGACTCGGCCTCGGCCTTCGTCGACATCCAGGCCGGCGCCGGCGGCACCGAGGCCCAGGACTGGGCGGAAATCCTCCTGCGCATGTACCTGCGCTGGGCCGAATCGCGCGGCTGGAAAGCCGAGTTGATGGAAGTCAGCGGCGGCGACGTGGCCGGCATCAAGTCGGCGACCTTCCGCGTGGAAGGCGACTTCGCCTACGGTTGGCTCAAGACCGAAACCGGCGTGCACCGCCTGGTGCGCAAGTCGCCGTTCGACTCCGACAACCGCCGCCACACCAGCTTCACCTCGGTGTTCGTGTCGCCGGAAGTGGACGACAAGATCGAGATCGACATCAATCCGGCCGACCTGAAGACCGACGTCTACCGTTCCTCGGGCGCCGGCGGCCAGCACGTCAACAAGACCGAGTCGGCGGTGCGTATCACCCACGTGCCCAGCGGCATCGTGGTCGCCTGCCAGACCGAGCGCAGCCAGCACGCCAACCGCGACCGCGCGATGAAGATGCTCGCCGCGAAGCTGTACGAGCTGGAGATCCAGAAGCGCAACGCCGAGCGCGACGCGGTGGAGGCGACCAAGTCCGACATCGGGTGGGGCAGCCAGATCCGCAACTACGTGCTCGACCAGAGCCGGATCAAGGATCTGCGCACCGGCATCGAACGCAGCGACACCCAGAAGGTGCTCGACGGCGACCTGGACGAATTCGTCGAGGCCAGCCTCAAATCGGGTCTGGAGGTCGGCTCGAAACGTACCGACGCGGTGTAAGGCCGCGTCGTTCCGCCTGGTTTCGCCGATGGGCGGTTTTCCCCGACTGTCGTCGGGGTTCGCCGGCCGATATTCCATGCCTCGGCTTTCCGGTTCTGCGTGCCCTCTCAAAGTCGTCATTCCCGCGAACGCGGGCTCCGCTTTACTTCGGCGGAGCCGAACATCCAGAGACTTCAGAGCCATGTCGCGGTGAAGCCCTGGATCCCCGCCTTCGCGGGGATGACGAGCAAAAACCGCGGCACGACGGTAGGTCAGGGCAAAGTGGCTTGTAGCATCACGGCACTGGATCCCCGCGTTCGCGGGGATGACGAGCCAAACCAGCGCAGCCCGCGTTCGGCCGCGGTCCGTCCAAGCACCGACCCCGCGACTTCAGTACTCTCCACCCCTCAAGCTTCCCCAAGCCCTACCCAAACGCCAAGACCATGACCGACGACAACAACCTGCCGCCCATCGACGAGAACCATCTGATCGCCGAGCGTCGGGCGAAACTCACGGCCTTGCGCGGCGAGGGCATCGCGTTCCCGAACGATTTCCGCCGCGGCGACTACGTCGGCGACCTGCAGACGCGCTACGGCGACGCCGAGCACTGGACCCAGGAAGCGCTCGACGCCGAGGCGCAGCGGGTGGTGGTGGCCGGACGCATCGTCGCCAAGCGGGTGATGGGCAAGGCCAGCTTCGTGCAGATCCAGGACGAATCCGGGCGCATCCAGCTGTTCCTGCAATCCAACGCGCTGGGCGAGGCCTACGAGGCCTTCAAGGGCTGGGACTTGGGCGACATCATCGGCGCGCAGGGCCCGCTGACCCGGACCAAGACCGGCGAGCTGTCGGTGCGCGCCGACCAGCTGCGCCTGCTGACCAAGTCGCTGCGTCCGCTGCCCAGCAGCTGGTTCGGCCTGGCCGACGTGGAGCAGCGCTATCGCCAGCGCTACGTCGATCTGATCGTTTCGCCCGACGCGCGCGAGGTGTTCGTCAAGCGCTCGCGCATCATCCGCTCGATGCGCGCCTGGCTCGACAGCCGCCGTTTCCTGGAAGTGGAAACGCCGATGATGCATTACATCCCCGGCGGCGCCGCGGCCAAGCCGTTCACCACCCACCACAACGCGCTGGACCTGGATCTGTACCTGCGCGTGGCCCCGGAGCTGTACCTCAAGCGCCTGGTGGTCGGCGGCCTGGAGCGGGTCTACGAAATCAACCGCAACTTCCGCAACGAGGGCGTGTCGACCCGGCACAACCCCGAATTCACCATGCTTGAGCTGTACGAGGCCTACGCCACCTACACCGAGATCATGGACCTGACCGAGGCGGTGATCCGCCACGCCGCGCAGGACGTGCTGGGCACCACCCAGGTCGAGTGGGACGGCAACGCGATCGACCTGGGCCCGGGCTTCCGGCGCTGGTCGATGATCGACGCGGTGCTCGAGCACAACCCCGAGATCAAGCGCGAGGAACTGCGCGACCTGACCGCCATGCGCGCCCACTGCGCGCGCCTGAAGGTGCCGGCCAAGGCCTCCTACGGCTGGGGCAAGCTGCTGCTGGAAATCTTCGAGAAGACCGTCGAGCACACCCTGATCCAGCCGACCTTCATCACCGATCATCCGGTCGAG
This sequence comes from Lysobacter gummosus, assembly GCF_001442805.1. NCBI lineage: Bacteria > Pseudomonadati > Pseudomonadota > Gammaproteobacteria > Lysobacterales > Lysobacteraceae > Lysobacter > Lysobacter gummosus. The sequence continues at coordinate 2,551,834 of NZ_CP011131.1, forward strand.
GTGAGCCCGCTGGCGCGCGCCAACGACATCGATCCGGAACTCACCGACCGCTTCGAACTGTTCATCGGCGGCAAGGAACTGGCCAACGGTTTCTCCGAGCTCAACGATCCGGAGGACCAGGCCGCGCGTTTCCAGGCCCAGGTCGAGCAGAAGGCCGGCGGCGACGACGAGGCCATGCACTTCGATGCCGACTACATCCGCGCGCTGGAAGTGGGCCTGCCGCCGACCGGCGGCCTGGGCGTGGGCATCGATCGCCTGGTGATGCTGCTGACCGGTTCGTCCTCGATCCGCGATGTGCTGCTGTTCCCGTACATGCGTCCGGAAAGCGGCGGTTGAGCCATACAGGCGCGATCGGCCCGGGCGAGATCGCGCGGGCCCTCGCGGCCCGCCTGGGCCGCATCCGGCCCAGAGCGCGGCCGCAAAACGCGGCCTACACTTCACCGCGGCCAACATCGCTTGGCCGTTCCTGCAGGCCGTTTGCGTGTAAACCGTGATGAACGGCGCGCATTGCGAGTCCGGATCAGGTGAACGCCGGCCCAAGCGAAATGCGCCGGGACTTTCGACGGCTGTCTTGGGCTACGCGGCGGGGTATGCTCCCAGGTCGGCCGCCGCAGGGGGCGGCCTCACTACGGGTACCGGTGTGTGAACGTCGTTATCGTCGATGACCAAACGTCCGCGCGGACGATGCTGCGCCATATCATCGAGGACATCGCGTCCGAGTTGTCCGTGCACGACTTCGGCGAGCCCGAAGCCGCGCTGGCTTGGTGCGAGAGCCACCAGCCGGACCTGCTGCTGCTCGACTACCGCATGCCCGGCATCGACGGCCTGGAGTTCGCGCGCCGCTTCCGCCGCCTGCCGATGCACCGCGACATCCCGATCATCCTGGTCACCGTGGTCGGCGACGAGCCGGTGCGCCAGGCCGCGCTGGAAGCCGGGGTCATCGATTTCCTGGTCAAGCCGGTGCGTCCGCGCGAACTGCGCGCGCGCTGCCGCAACCTGCTGCAGCTGCGCCAGCAGTCCGAGAACGTCAAGCAACGCGCGCTGTCGCTGGAACAGCGGCTGCTGTCGAGCATGCACGAGGTCGAGGAGCGCGAGCGCGAGACCTTGTCGCGGCTGGCCCGCGCCATCGAATTCCGCGACGCCGGCACCAGCGCCTACCTGGAGCGCATGGCCCACATCGCCGGCCTGATCGCCGAGCAGTTGGGCATGTTCGAGGACGAGATCCGGGTCATCGAGATGGCCGCGCCGCTGCACGATATCGGCAAGATCGCCATTCCCGACGCGGTGCTGATGAAGCCCGGCCCGCTCACCGAGGAAGAGACGGCGATCATGCGCCGCCATCCCAAGATCGGCTACGAACTGCTCAGCGGCAGCCAGAATCGCTTCATTCAGGCCGGCGCCCTGATCGCCCTGCGCCATCATGAACGCTACGACGGTTCGGGCTATCCCGACGGCCTGATCGGCGATGAAATTCCACTGGAAGCGCGCATCGTGGCGGTCGCGGATGTGTTCGATGCGCTCATTTCGCCGCGTCCGTATAAAAAAGCCTGGGACGTGGACGCCGCCTTGGGGTATATGTACGCCCAACGCGGGCGTCTGTTCGATCCGCGCTGCGTGGACGCGCTGATCCGCAGCCGCGCCCGACTCGACGAAATCTGCCAACGCTATTCGACGAGTTCTACCCGCCCCGGCTTGGAGTAGGCCGATGCTCGCCATTCTCGGCAAGGTCAGAAGGCGCCTGTCGCAACGGCCCGACAGCGAGCATGCGCAGAACCTGGTGCGCGTGGTCATCACCGCCTTGTTCATCACCTACCTCGGCTGGCGCTACCTGCACCAGGACGTCGGCGACACCTTGCCGGCGACCTGGCTGATCCTGATCGGCGAGCTCACCGTCGCGGTCGGGCTGATGGTCGCCATCGTGATGCGCCCCGGGGTTTCGCACGTGCGGCGCTGGATCGGCATGCTCACCGACTACAGCGCGATGGGCGCGATCATGTGCATCGAGGGCGAGCCGGCCTCGCCTTTGTACGCGGTCTACCTGTGGGTGACCATCGGCAACGGCATGCGCTACGGCAACCGCTATCTGCGCATCGCCACCGCGCTGGCGTCGTTGTCGTTCTTCAGCGTGATCATGATCTCGCCGTACTGGCGCGCCAATCCGTATCTGTCGTGGGGGCTGCTGATCGGCCTGACCGCGGTGCCGCTGTACTTCGATTCGCTGCTCAACGCGCTGACCCGCGCGGTCGAGGACGCGCGCCGCGCCAACGAAGCCAAGAGCCGGTTCCTGGCCAACATGAGCCATGAGTTCCGCACTCCGCTCAACGGCCTGGCCGGCATGTCCGAGCTGCTGGCGACCACGCGCCTGGACAGCGAGCAGCGCGAATGCCTCAACACCATCCAGGCCTCCACGCGCAGCCTGCTGTCGCTGGTCGAGGACGTGCTGGACATCTCCGCGATCGAGGCCGGCAAGCTGCGCCTGGATCTGGTCGAGTTCGAACCGCGCGAACTGGTCGAAGGCATCGGCCTGATCCTGCAGCCGCAGGCGCGGGCCAAGCAGTTGCGCTACGAATCGCGGGTCGCCGACGAGGTGCCGCAGATTCTGCGCGGCGATGTGGTGCACCTGCGCCAGGTGCTGCTGAATCTGGCCGGCAACGCGGTGAAGTTCACCGACGAAGGCTCGGTCAAGCTGGAAGTGATGCTGGCCGGCGATGCCGATAGCGGCGGCCTGCGCCTGCGCTTCACCGTCACCGATACCGGTATCGGCATCCCGGTGGCGGTGCGCAAGCGGCTGTTCGAGGCCTTCGAGCAGGCCGATGTCGGCCTGGCCCGGCGTTACGGCGGCACCGGCCTTGGCACCACCATCGCCAAGGGTCTGACCGAGGCGATGGGCGGCAGCATCGGCTTCGAAAGTACCGAGCAGCGCGGCAGCCGGTTCTGGGTCGAGCTGCCGTTCGACAGCGTCGCCGCGCCCGCCGCGGACCCGGACAAATCCACGGCGCCCGCCGGTGCCGATGCCGCGGTCAAGGAAACCCCGGAGAACGTGATCGCGTTTTCCGATCCGTTCCTGCGCCACCGCGCCCGCGTGCGCAGCCTGTCGCTGCTGATCGCGGACGACCACGAAGCCAACCGCATGGTGATCACCCGCCTGCTGCAGAAGGCCGGCCATCGCGCGGTGTGCGTGGACGGCGGCGAGGCGGTGCTGGAGGCTCTGGCGAGTTCGGACTACGACGCGGTCATCGTCGATCTGCACATGCCCGGCGTCAGCGGCCTGGACCTGCTGCGCGAGCTGCGGGTGATGGAAGCCGGCAGCGGTGGCCGGCGCACGCCGGTGGTGGTGTTCAGCGCCGACGTCACGCCCGAATCGATCCAGGCCTGCGAACGCGCCGGCGCCCGCGCCTTCCTGTCCAAGCCGGTGGCGACCTCGCGCCTGCTCGACACCCTGGCCGATATCGCCTCCAGCGCGCGGGTCAGCGGCCCGCTGATCGCGCCGCCGCGCAGCACTTCGTACATGGGCGCCGATCAGGTGCTGGATGCGGCCATTCTCGATGAGTTGGGCGCGCTCGGCATGGGCGAGGGCTTCGAACGCGAATTCGTCCGCCAGTGCCTGCGCGACGCGGAAGCCTGCGTCAGCGCGCTCGGCGTGGCCGGCGGGCAGGGCGATTGGGATCGGGTCCGCGAGCATGCCCACGCGCTCAAGGGCGTGGCCAGCAATCTGGGCTTGATCCGGCTGGCCTCGGCCAGCGGCGAGTTGATGCATTTGATCGACCAGCAGATGCCGCGCGAATGGCAATCGCGGGTCTCGGGCCTGGGCGAACGCCTGGCCCAGGGGCGGACGGCGCTCGACGCGCGCGAGCGGTCCCGTCACGCTCGCGACGACAGCGAGCGTTCCCCCTGATTCATCCCCCTGATGCGGCAGCGGCGGCGAGCGCGCGCTCCCGGACTGGCATCAGGCGGCTTCGATTCCGCGGCGCGATTGCGCGCGAACCAGGCGATCCATCGTCCGCAGCGACTTGTCGCCCAGTTGCATCGCGGTATCGACCCAGATCTCGGTGATCCGCATCATCTCCTCCAGGCTCACGCCCTGGGCCAGTTCGCGCACCTGATGCATGGCGGCACGGGCGTGCGGTATCCGGCGATTGGCGCGGATCACGTCCTCCACGGCCTGCCGGCCTTCGCCGCGCGGCACCAGCACATCGACCACGCCCATCGCGTGCAGCTCTTCGGCCGTGTACAGATCGCCTTCGAGCATCAGCCGCTCGGCCTGGCGCGGGGCGATGCGTTTGCACAGGAACGAATACGCGCCCATGCCCGGGAACAGGTCGAACAGGACTTCGGGCAGGCCCATCAGCGCGCCGGCTTCGGCGACGATGGTGTGGCAGCTCAACGCCGCCTCGAAACCGCCGCCGAGCGCGTTGCCCTGGACCAGGGCGACGGAGTGCACGCCCGCGCCGAGGCCGGCGTGGAAGGCGTGCACGCCGCGCACGCACTGGCGCGCGTAGTCGAGCAGACCGTCGCGGTCGCGTTCGCGGATCAGCCGGCAGAACAGATCCAGATCGCCGCCGAGATTGAACACGTCGTGGTCCGACGCCAGGACCACGTGGGCGAGGCCGTGGCGGTCGCCCTGGCGCATCCGTTCGCCGAGATGACGCTGGTAAGACAGGATGTCGTCGATCAACGACGGGGTGAAGCACGCGCGTCCGGGCGCGCGCGCCAGGTTGGCGTGCATGTGGCACCAGTACACGTCCCGATCGAACTCTTCGACGATGCGCAGAGTGCGGCCGGAATGCGGGCGAGGGAAGGGCTGTACGACGGACATGGCGGTATCTCCGGTAAGAGCCGTCCCGCCGGCCGCATCAGGACGGCTTGTGTGTAGTGGTGGGCTGCGTCCGGGACCGAGGATTCTATGCACCTAAAATGAAGCCCCCGCAAGGAGCAGATCCTTGCGGGGGCTTCGGGGTGCCGATCCGGAGCCGAAAGGTCCCGGCCAAGCGCGGATTCAGTGTCCGGACGGCGGCGCGTCGCGCAGCTCCCGGCGCAGGATCTTGCCGACGTTGGTCTTGGGCAGTTCCTTGCGGAATTCGACGAACTTGGGGTGTTTGTAGCCGGTCAGATTGGCGCGCGCATGGGCCTTGACGTCCTCGGCGGTGAGCGCCGGGTCCTTCTTGACGATGACCACCTTGACCGCCTCGCCGGACTTGTCGTCGGGCACGCCGACCGCGGCGACTTCCAGCACCCCGGGCATCATCGCGATGACGTCCTCGATCTCGTTGGGGTACACGTTGAAGCCCGAGACCAGGATCATGTCCTTCTTGCGATCGACGATGTAGAAGAAGCCCTTCTCGTCCATCTTGGCCATGTCGCCGGTGTGCAGCCAGCCGTCCTGATCGATGACCTTGGCGGTCTCCTCCGGCTTCTGCCAGTAACCCTTCATCACCTGCGGGCCCTTGATGCACAGCTCGCCGACTTCGCCCATCGGCAGGATGCGGCCTTCCTCGTCCTTGACGCAGGCGTCGGTGGAGGAGATCGGCAGGCCGATCGAGCCGTTGTACTCGGGCAGGTCCATCGGATTGATGCAGGCCGCCGGCGAGGTTTCAGTCAGGCCGTAGGCCTCGATCAGGGTGATGCCGGTGACCTGCTTCCAGCGCTCGGCGACCGAACGCTGCACGGCCATGCCGCCGCCCAGGGTCAGGTGCAGCTTGGAGAAATCGACCTCGGAAAAACCCGGCGTGTTGAGCAGGCCGTTGAACAGCGTGTTGACGCCGGTGATCGCGGTGAACGGGGTGTTCTTGAGCTCCTTCACGAACGCCGGCATGTCGCGCGGGTTGGTGATCATGTGGTTGAGCCCGCCGAACTTCATGAAGACCAGGCCGTTCGCCGTCAACGCGAAGATGTGATACAGCGGCAGCGCGGTGATGATGATTTCCTCGCCCAGCTTGGCGTTGGCGCCGACCCAGGCCGCCGCCTGCTGCATGTTCGCCACCAGGTTGCGGTGCGTCAGCATCGCGCCCTTGGCGACGCCGGTGGTGCCGCCGGTGTACTGCAGGAAAGCGATGTCGCCCGGCGCGATCTCGATCTCGGGCAGCTTGTGCATCTGCCCCAGGGTGAGCGTGTCGCGGAAGCGCACCGCGCCCGGGATGTCGTAGTCGGGCACCATCTTTTTCACGTACTTCAGCACGAAGTTCATGATCGGGCCCTTGAGCCCGCCGATCATGTCGCCCAGGCCGGTGGCGATGACCTTCACGTCGGTGCCGGCGACCACGTCCTGCACGGTCTTGCCGAAGTTGTCGAGCACGAAGATCACCTTCGCGCCGGAGTCGTCGAGCTGATGCTTGAGCTCGCGCGGGGTGTACATCGGATTGGTGTTGACCACGGTCAGGCCGGCGCGCAGCACGCCGAAGGTCGCGATCGGGTATTGCAGGCAGTTGGGCATCATGATCGCGACGCGATCGCCCTTCTTGAGCTTGAGCTCGCCGAGTAGGTAGGCGGCGAACTGGGCGCTGAGGCGGTCGATGTCCGCGTAGGTCAGCTGCTTGCCGAAATTGGAGAAAGCCGGGCGGTCGCGGTAATTCTCGATCGCGTTTTCCAGCACCGATACCACGGAAGGAAACTCCTCCACGTCGATCTGCGCCGGCACGCCTTGCGGATAGTGGGCAAGCCACGGACGTTCGAAACTCATCGCGATCCCCTCGTTAATCGCTCGTCGATTCTGATCGTAGGCCCCGCTGTGTGCGCCGGCGTACGGTGTTTTCTCGATTGGAGCATAGGCTCTACTGGCTGGCAAGGCGGCGCCCGCTGGCGCAGTCCCGGCGCTGTCCGCGGCACCTGGAACCTGTCAGGATCGCGCAGCCGCGACCGAGTCGAACGATCGTGCGATTACCCGACGCTTTCCACGGAGAACACCTGCAATGACCCACGCACAGCGCTTCGCCGACACCGGTCGGCTCGGGCCTGGACGCCGCGCGAGCCTGGCGAAGATTCGCCGCTTTGGCGGGCCGGGCGAGCGCGGCCAGGCGGGGATGGGCGCGCTCGCCGCCCGCGTCTTGCGCGCGATGTGGCTGCCAGCGTTGCTGGCGCTGCTCGCCGCCTGCGGCCCGAGCGCGCCGCCGGAGCAGCGCCTGCGCGCGGCGATGGAGCAGTTGCAGGGCTCGATCGAAAAACGCGACGCTTCGGCGATCGATGCGCAATTGTCGAAAGACTTCGTCGGCCCCGACGGCCTGGACCGCGCCAGCGCGCGGCGGCTGGCCGCGGCGAGTTTCCTGCGTTATCGCGATGTCGGGATCAAGATCGTCGGCCTGGAGGTGAATCTGCAACCGGGCCACGCCACCGTGCGTTTCAACGCGGCGCTCAGCGGCGGCTCGGGCCAGGTGCTGCCGGATGCGGCGCAGTTGTACGAAGTCCAGACCGGCTGGCGCGAAGAGGATGGCGAGTGGCGGATGACTTCGGCGCAGTGGACGCCGCGGTTGTAGCGGCTGCATGGAGCGGAAATTCGCTGTCCTTCTCCCGCTCGCGGGAGAAGGTGCCCGATAGAGCCGGCCCCCGCGAAGGCGGGGGGCGGATGAGGGTGCGAGGCGAGGTGCTTGTACGGAATCGCGGCGGGCTCTCACCCCAGCCCTCTCCCGCAAGCGGGAGAGGGAGCACAAGCGGGAGTTCGGCCGCAGCGGGAACTTAGGCCGCCTTCTTCGCCGCCAGCTGCCGCAGTACGTAATGCAAGATCCCGCCGTGCCGGAAGTACTCGACTTCCTTCGGCGTCAGCAGCAACACCTTCACCTCGAACGTCTGCTCGCTGCCATCGGCCTTCCTGGCCACGACGGTCGCGGTCTTGGCCTTGCCGTCCTCCAGGCCGATCACGTCGATGACTTCCGAACCGTCCAGGCCGTGGCTCTGCGCGTTCTCGCCATCCTTGAACTGCAAGGGCAGCACGCCCATGCCGACCAGGTTGGAGCGGTGGATGCGCTCGAAGCTCTCCGCGATCACCGCCTTGACGCCCAGAAGGTTGGTGCCCTTGGCCGCCCAGTCGCGCGAGGAGCCGGTGCCGTATTCCTTGCCGGCGAACACCACCAGCGGCACGCCGTCGGCCTTGTACTTCATCGCTGCGTCATAGATCGCCAGCTTCTCGCCCTGACCGCCGTTCTTGCCGAAATACAGCGTGTTGCCGCCTTCTTCGCCGCCGAACATCAGGTTCTTGATGCGGATGTTGGCGAAGGTGCCGCGCACCATCACATCGTCGTTGCCGCGACGGCTGCCGTAGCTGTTGAAGTCGGCCGGCTGCACGCCGCGCTCCTGCAGGAAACGACCCGCGGGCGAATCCTTCTTGATGTTGCCGGCCGGCGAGATGTGATCGGTGGTGATCGAATCGCCGAACAGGCCCATCACCCGCGCGCCGTGGACGTCGTCGATGCTGCCCACGTCCATGGTCATGCCGTCGAAGTAGGGCGGGTTCTTGATGTAGGTCGAGGACGAATCCCACTGGAACGATTCGCCGTCGGGCGATTCGATCTGGTTCCAGCGCGTGTCGCCCTTGAACACGTCGGCGTAGTTCTGCGCGAACAGTTCAGGGCCGACGGTCGCGGCGATCATGTCGCCGATTTCCTTGTTGGTCGGCCAGATATCGCGCAGGTACACATCCTTGCCGTCGCTGCTCTTGCCGATCGGGTCGTGGGTGAGGTCGATGTTGACCGTGCCGGCGATGGCATAGGCGACCACCAGCGGCGGCGAGGCCAGGTAGTTGGCTTTGACTTCCGGATGCACGCGGCCTTCGAAGTTGCGGTTGCCCGACAGCACCGAGGCCACCACCAGTTCGTGTTCGGCGATGCCCTTGGACACTTCGTCCGGCAGCGGACCGGAGTTGCCGATGCAGGTGGTGCAGCCGTAACCGACCACGTAGAAGCCGAGCTTCTCCAGTTCGCTCAGCACACCGGCTTTCTTCAGGTAATCGGTGACCACCAGCGAGCCCGGGCCAAGCGAGGTCTTGACCCAGGGCTTGGACTTCAGCCCCAGCCTTGCCGCGTTGCGCGCGAGCAGGCCGGCGCCGAGCATCACCGCCGGGTTGGAGGTGTTGGTGCACGAGGTGATCGCGGCGATCACCACCGAGCCGTCGGACAATTCGGCGTCCTGATCCTTGATGCGGATCTTCGATACCGGCTTGGCGGCCAGTTGCTGCGCCTGTGGCTGGTCGCCGCCTTCGCCTTTGAGTTCCTCTATCGCGCAACCGACCTTGGACTTGCGGTTGGCGACCAGCGGGCCGAGGTTTTCCTGGAAATTGGTGTGCACGTTTTCCAGCAGCACGCGGTCCTGCGGGCGCTTGGGGCCGGCCATCGACGGGCGCACGTCGCCCAGGTCGAGTTCGAGCGTGGCCGAGTAGGTCGCATGCGGCTGGTCGGGTTCGTGCCACAGGCCCTGGGCCTTGGCATAGGCCTCGACCAGGGCGATCTGTTCTTCCGAGCGGCCCGACAGGCGCAGGTAGGTGACCGACTCGGCGTCGATCGGGAAGATGCCGCAGGTCGCGCCGTATTCCGGCGCCATGTTGGCGATGGTGGCGCGATCGGCAAGCGGCAGGTGCTGCAGGCCGTCGCCGAAGAACTCCACGAACTTGCCGACTACGCCGTGCTTGCGCAGCATCTGGGTCACGGTCAGGACCAGGTCGGTCGCGGTCGCGCCTTCGGGCAGCTGGCCGGTGAGTTTGAAGCCGACCACCTGCGGAATCAGCATGGAAGACGGCTGGCCCAGCATCGCGGCCTCGGCCTCGATGCCGCCCACGCCCCAGCCCAGCACGCCGATGCCGTTGATCATGGTGGTGTGGCTGTCGGTGCCGAACACGGTGTCCGGGAACGCCAGCAGATCGCCATCGACCTCACGGCCCATGACCACGCGCGCCAGGTTCTCCAGGTTCACCTGATGGACGATGCCGGTGTTGGGCGGCACCACCTTGAAATTCTCGAACGACTTCTGGCCCCAGCGCAGGAAGCTGTAGCGCTCCTTGTTGCGCTGGAATTCGATCTTGCCGTTGAGATCCAGCGCTTCCGGGCTGCCGAACACATCGACCTGGACCGAGTGGTCGATGACCAGTTCCGACGGAATCAGCGGATTGATCTGGCGGGCGTTGCCGCCGAGCTTGCCGACCGCGTCGCGCATCGCCGCCAGATCGACCACGCAGGGCACGCCGGTGAAGTCCTGCAGGACCACGCGCGCGGGCATGAAAGCGATTTCCTGGTCGGGCTCTTTTTTCGCGTCCCATTGCGCGACTGCTTCGATGTGTTCCTTGCCGACCGTCATGCCGCCGTCTTCGTGGCGCAGCAGGTTCTCCAGCAGGATTTTCATCGAGTAGGGCAGGCGGGCGATGTCGAAGCGCTCGCCCAGCGCCGGCAGACTGAAGTAGGTGTAGTCGCGGCCGTTGACGGACAACTGGCGGCGGGTGGAAAACGAGTCGCTCATGCGATGAACTCCTGTGGAGGTGCTGGCGCGCGCCTCGCACCGGGCGAAGCGCTGCTTGCGGGGGACCGGGCGGCGCGGTGCGCAGCGGGTCGGTGAGCCGGATTATCCACCACTTGATGCTGCGCGGCTGTGCACGGCGCGTCGACGATGCCGCGCGGCGCCGGCCGCGCCGGCGTCATTTCGCCCGGCCCTGCCAGGTTGTTTTCAGCATTTGCAGGAATTGTTCCGCCGCCGCGGACAACACAGCGTTGCGCCGGCGGACGATCCCGATGGTGCGCGAGACCACCGGGTGCTGGAGCGGGCGGGTGACCAGGATGGGATGCTCCTGCTGCGGCGTCGCCATCCGCGGCAACACCGAAATGCCGACGCCGGCCTCGACCATGCCCAGCGAAGTCGACAGGTGCGTGACTTCGAAAAACCAACTGAGCTTGAGGTTCTCGCGCGCGAGGGCGCCGTCGAGCAGGATGCGGTTGCCGCTGGTGCGGTGCACGGTGATCAGGCGATGGCTGGACAGGTCGTTCCAGGTCACCTTGCGCTTGAGCGCGAGCGGGTGATCGCGCCGGCAGGCCAGCACGAAGGGATCTTCGACCAGCACGTCGAAATTCAGTTCCGGATCGGACGCGCCCATGAAGTTGATGCCGAACTCGACCTCGCCGCGTTCCACCGCTTGCAAGCCCTCGGTAGCGGACAGGTCGAGGATGCGGAAGCGCACGTTGGGGTGTTCCTCGTGGAAACGCGCGATCACGCTGGGCAGGAAATAAAACGCGGCGGTAGGCAGGCAGGCGATGGTGACCTGGCTGCCGCGGCCGTCGTCGATGCCGCGCGCGGCGAACAACGAGCCGTCGAACTCTTCGAGCATGCGCCGCACCAACGGCAGCAGGTTCTGCCCGACTGCCGTGAGCGAGACGCTGCGCGTGGTGCGTTCCAGTAAAGGCGCGCCCACCGCTTCTTCCAGCTTCTGGATGCGCCGGCTCAAGGCCGGCTGCGAGACGTGCAGGGCTTCGGCGGCGCGATGGAAGCTGCGGGTCTCGCTGACGGTGAGAAAAGCGCGCAGATCGAGGATTTCGCAATTGATGCTCATATCGGATCAATCTTCCAAAAAATAGCATTTCACAGATAAATTCCGGCGTGACAGGATCGCATCACTGGATCTAATTGATCCGATATTGGTATCAATCCGTGGGCCCGATGTCCAGCGACCTGCTAAGCGTGCCGTGCGTCCTGATGCGGGGCGGAACCTCCAAGGGTCCGTTCTTCCTGGCCGAAGATCTGCCGGCCGACCCGGCCTTGCGCGACGCCCTCCTGATCGATGTGATGGGCGCCGGGCATCCGCTGCAGATCGACGGCATCGGCGGCGGCAATCCCTTGTCGAGCAAGGTCGCCATCGTCGACCGCGCCTCGCGCGCCGACGCCGACGTGGACTATCTGTTCGCTCAGGTGCGGGTCGATCAGCGGGTGGTCGACACCACCCCCAACTGCGGAAACATGCTCGCCGCGGTGGCGCCGTTCGCGATCGAGGCCGGGCTGGTCGCGGCGCGGCATCCGCAGACGCAGGTGCGCATCCACAACGTCAACACCGGCAAGGTCGTCATCGCCACGGTGCAGACGCCGGACGGCCGGGTGAAGTACCGCGGCGATACCGCCATCGCCGGTGCGCCGGGCACCGGCAGTCCGATCCCGCTGACCTTTCTCGATGCGGCGGGCGCCCGCACCGGGCGCCTGCTGCCCACCGGGCGCGCCAGCGAGCGCATCGACGGCATCGAGGTGAGTTGCATCGACTGCGCCATACCGATGGTGTTGTTGCCCGCCCAGGCGCTGGGCCTGCGCGGCGACGAAGCGCCGGCGCAACTGGATGCCGATGCGGCGCTGTTGCAGCGCCTGGAGAAGATACGCATCGAAGCCGGCCACCGCATGGGCATCGCCGATGCCGCCGAGCGCGTCATTCCCAAGCCGGTGCTGCTCTCGCCGCCGATGCATGGCGGCACGCTTCAGGTGCGTTATTTCATGCCGCAGCGCTGCCACGGCGCGCTGGCGATCACCGGCGCGGTCGGCATCGCCACGGCCTGCGCCACCGAAGGGACTGTGGCGCGATCGATCCTGGGCGAGCACGATCTCGCCAAGCCGATCAGGCTTGAGCATCCCAGCGGCACCCTGGAGGTGAGGCTCGAGCGTGCCGCGGCTGACGATGCCATCGTCGCCAGCGTGGTGCGCACCGCGCGGCGCCTGTTGGAAGGACGCGTGTTCACCTCGCTGCTGCCCGGCTCCGGCACTGCGAGCGCATGGACATCGGCAGCGTGAATGGATAACGAGACAGAGTGAGGCCTTCAGACGGGCCTTTGAAGTAGAAGTACACGACATCCTGGGAGGGATCGATGTTCAGCAGGAAATTTATCGCCGCAGCCGCCATCGTCCTGGTGGCGGCCGCCGCGGCGCTCGCCGGTTGCGGCCAAGGCGCCATCGTCGGCAGCGAACGCAGGCCGGTGCGCATCAGCGTGGGGTCTTACAACCTCAACAATCTGCCGTTCTTCGTCGCAGACGCCAACGGCTATTTCGCCGAGGCCGGCGTGCACGTGCGCACCGAGAACTTCGCGCAAGGCGGGTCGAAGGTGTTGCAGGCGCTGGTGGCCGGTTCCACCGACGTGGCCGTGGGGTTCTACGACCACACCATCCAAATGCAAGCAAAACATAAGGAGGTCTCCGCCTTCGTGCTGCTGTCGCGCAATTCCGGGCTGGTGCTGGCCGGGCGCAACGACACGCGCTTCGACCCGAAACAGCCGCAGTCCATTGGCGGCCTCAAGATCGGCATCACCGCGCCGGGGTCGTCGTCGGATTTCTTCGTGCGCCATTTCCTCTCGCGCCACGGCATCGACGAAAACGCGGTGTCGATCATCGGCGTGGGCTCGGGCGCGGCCGCGGTCGCGGCGCTGCAGCAGGGCAAGGTCGATCTGCTGGTGAACTACGACCCGGCGGCGACGCTGATCGAGTCGCGCGGCATCGGCCGGATCCTGATCGACGCGCGCAGCGACGAAGGCGCGCGCGCGGTCTACGGCGGCCTGTATCCGACCTCGGTGCTGTACGCGCAGAGCGGGTTCCTGCAAGAGCATCCGCAGGTGGCCGAGCGCATCGCGCGCGCCCAGCTGAAGGCGCTGCGCTTCATCGAGAGCACGCCGCCCGAGCAGATCGTGGCGGCGCTGCCGGATCGCTACGTCTCCGGCGACCGCGCCGCTTACGCCCAGGCCGTGGCCCGCGCCAAGGCGATCTTCTCGCGCGACGGCCGTTTCGTGGCGGCGGATCTGCAAACGCCGCTGGCGGTCTTGCGCGAGTTCGATCGCAGCGTCGCCGGCGCCAAGATCGACCTGGACAAGACCTACACCAACCGCTTCGTCGACGACGCGCTCGCCGCGTCGTCGCGCTGACCGAGGGGAGGGCGCCTCATGGCCACCACCGCCTCAGTGCGGCAACTTCACGATGCCCCGGCCGGCGCCGACGCCGACACCCTGGTGGCGATCGAGCGCGTCACGATGTCCTTCGGCGACTTCACCGCAGTGCGCGACGTCGATATCCAGGTCGGCGACGGCGAATTCCTCGCCATCGTCGGCCCGACCGGCTGCGGCAAAAGCACCATCGTCAACGCAGTGGCCGGGCTGCTGACGCCGGCCCAGGGCCGTATCGCGATCGACGGCAAGCCGGTGAAGGGCGTGCAGGAGAGCGTGGGTTACTTATTCCAGCAGGACGCGCTGCTGCCGTGGAAGACCGCGCTGCAGAACGTCGAGCTCGGGCTGCGCTTCCGCGGCGTGGCGGCGGCCGAGCGCGAGGAGAAGGCGCGCCGTTGGCTGGCCAAGGTCGGGCTCGCCGGGTTCGAGGCGCGCTATCCGCACCAGTTGTCCGGCGGCCAGCGAAAACGCGTGCAGATGGCGCAGGCCTTGATCGTGGAACCCAAGGTGATCCTGATGGACGAGCCGTTCTCGGCCTTGGACATCCACACCCGGCACCTGATGCAGAACGAGTTGCTGCGGTTGTGGCAGGAGCAGCGCCGCTCGGTGATGTTGATCACCCACGATCTGGAAGAGGCGATCGCCCTGGGCGACCGTGTGGTCGTGCTGTCGGCCGGCCCGTCCAGCCGCGTGGTGGAGAGTTTCCGCGTTCCGCTGGATCGACCGCGCAATGTCGCGGAAATCAAGCTCGACCCGTGTTTCATCGATCTTTATCGCGACATCTGGGCCTGCCTGCGCGGCGAAGTGGAGAAGACCTATGCGCAACAACGTGACTGACCGCGTCTTGCAATTGTTGCTGGTCGTGGTGCTGTTCGGCGGCTGGCAGGCCGGCGTGTCGGCGCGGTTGATCGACCCGTTCTTCTTTCCGGCGCCGATGGCGATCGCGCGGCAGGCCTGGGATTGGCTGTCCGATCCGGGGTTCTACCAGCATGTCGCGATCACCCTGGCGGAAACCGGGCTGGGCTACGTGATCGGCACCACGCTCGGCGTGGCCGGCGGCGTGTGGCTGGGCCTGAGCCGGCGTTCGGCGCGGATCCTCGATCCCTTCATCAAGGGCTTCAACGCGATTCCGCGCGTCGTGCTGGCGCCGATTTTCGTGCTGTGGCTGGGGTTGGGGCTGTGGTCGAAGGTGGCCCTGGCGGTGACGCTGGTGTTCTTCACTACCTTCTTCAACGCGATGCAGGGCGTGCGCGAGGTCAATCCGACGGTGCTTGCCAACGCGCGCATCCTCGGCGCCGGTCGCGGCGATCTGCTGCGCCATGTGTATTTCCCGGCCGCGGCGAGCTGGATCCTGTCCTCGCTGCGCACCTCGGTCGGCTTCGCCGTGGTCGGCGCGATCATCGGCGAATACCTGGGCGCCTCGGCGGGTCTGGGGTATCTGATCGCCCAGGCCGAGGGCAACTTCAACGCCGTCGGCGTCTTCGCCGGCATCGCGATCCTGGCCGTGTTCGTGCTGCTGATCGACGCCTTGCTCGACATCGCCGAGAACCGCCTGATCTCGTGGCGCCCGAACGCGGCGCGCGAAAACGCCTGACGCCTGCGCCTGGTTCGTCGCGGCATCGCGCCGCGACGGGCATCCACCTGCCTTAGCCGCGGATCCTCGTCCGCACGAATCCTGGCGCGCCGCGCCAGCGGCGCCCTGCTGCCTGGAGAACCCCCGTGACGAATCGTTTTCGCCCGCATCCGATCGCGCTGGCGATGCTTATCGGCGCCGCCGGAGGCATCGGCGAGGCCGTCGCGCAGACGCCCGACGCCGCCGAACTGCTGCGGCTGGTGCAGGCGCAAGCGGCCAGGATCGAACGCCTGGAGCGGCGCCTGGCCGCGGTGGAGGGCGGTTCCGCGACGGCCGATGCGCCGGCGCCAGCACCCGAAGACGCCGGCCTTGCCCAGCGCCTGGACAAGCTCGAACAGGCCCAGGCCAGGCAACCGGCGGTGAACTGGTCCAAGGGTGCCCCGCAGTTCACCAGCGCCGACGGCCGCAGCGTGTTCCGGCCGCGTGGCCGCGTGTTCCTGGACGCGTCCAGCACCGGCGGCTCCGGCTTCGCGAACCGCAACCTCAGCGGCACCGAAGTGCGCTCGCTGCGCCTGGGCGCCGAGGGGGCGTACGGCCGCATCGGCTGGAACCTGGAAGGCGACTTCGCCGACAACGGCGTGAGTTGGAAGTCCGCTTACGCCAGCTTCGCCCACACGTTGTTCGGGCAGAAGTCCGAATTGACCGTCGGCAACCGGCTCAACGACCGCGGCATCGACGGTTCCAGCAGCACCTCCAATACGCCGTTCCAGGAGCGCAACGTGGTCGGGACGCTGGTGCTGCCGCAGCGCGGCCTGTTCGGCGTGGGGCTGACCGAGCGCGTCTTCGGCCGCGGTTGGCATGCCAGCCTGTCGGTGGCGGGGAACGATCTGGACAATGCCGGCGATGGCAACGACAGTCTGACCTGGGCCGCGCGCGCGCACTGGAATCCGTTCAAACGCGAGCGCGCGATCGTGCATTTGGGCGCCTGGGCTTTTTACGAGGACATCGGCGCGGGCTCGGCCGGGGTGGTGCGCGCTTCGGCGATCGGCGGCCACTTCAACGATGAGGTCAAGCTCGCGCCGGGCAGCGTGGCTGGCGCCGAAAGCGGGCGTGGGCATGGCCTGGAACTGGCGGCGGTCGCCGGCCTGTTCTGGGGTTCGGGCGAATGGGGCCGGCGCCGGATCGAGGGGCTGGATCGCCGCGGCGCCTACACGGCCGGGTACGACGCTTACGCCGTCTCGGCCGGCTGGTTCCTGAGCGGCGGCGCGCCGGCCTACGTGGCCGACACCGGCACCTGGGGGCGGGTCAAGGTCGAGCGCCCGGTCACCGCCGGCGGACGCGGCGCATGGGAATTGAAGGCCCGCTACGAGAACGCGGATTTCCGCGATCTGCCCGGAGGCGGCGCCGGACATGCCTGGACCTTCGGCGCTAACTGGTACTTGAACGACTACAGCCGGGTCATGCTCGATCTGGTGCGGTGGCAGACCGACAACCGCAGCGGCAAGTACCTCGCCGCCGACCAGGGATACACGCTAAATACCCGTCTGCAATTGGTTTTTTGACGCAATGGCCGCTGGCCCCGGCCGCCGCGCCGACGGCCGGGGCGTGATCGGTATGCGGAATCAAGTATGTATAATAAGTACATACCCTGCGGAGCCCGCCCATGGAAGCGACCGTCGCCGAACGAGGCCAGATCACCCTGCCCAAGGCGGTGCGCGACGCGCTCGGCCTGACCAAGGGCACGCTGCTCAAGGTCGAGCTGGACGGCAGCCGCATCATCCTGCGCAAGAGCGTGGACGATGCCATCTCCAAGGCGCGCGGCAAGTTCGCCCTGGACGGCTTCGAGTCCGGCGAAGACGCCGCGCGCGCGATGCGCGAGGAGGAATGAGCCGGTGATCGCGGTCGACTCGCCGGTCTTGATCGAACTGTTGAGCGACGGCCCGCAAGCCGACGCGGTCGAGTCCTGCCTGCGCCAGAGCCTGGTCGGCGGCCGGGTCGTGGTCTGCGACGTCAGCCTGGCCGAAATCTGCGCGGCGCTGCGCGGCGGCGCGCAAGCGCAGGAGGCGCTGGAGGAAATGGGCATCCATTTCAGCGCGCTGGAAGCCAAGTCGGCGTTGCGCGCCGGCGAGATGCATCGCCGCCATCGCCAGCGCGGCGACCGCTCGCGCGGCTTCGGCGGGTTTCTGATCGGCGCCCACGCTCTGCTGCAATGCGACGGCCTGATCACCTGGAACGACACGTTTTATCGCGACTACTTCAAGGGCCTGAAGCTGATCGTGCCGCAAGCCTGAGCCCGTGCCGCGCCCGAGCGCCCAACCCCATCCGATCGCGCCACCTTACGTTTTCAAGCGCCTTCACCACCCAGATTCACGCGGAGAATTGTTTATGTTGGAAGCCTATCGCCACCACGTTGCCGAGCGCGCCGCGCTGGGCATTCCGCCGCTGCCCCTGACCGCGCAGCAGACCGCCGAGGTCATCGAACTGCTGAAGGCCCCGCCGGCGGGCGAGGAGGCGTTCCTGCTGGATCTGATCACCTACCGCGTGCCGGCCGGCGTCGATGACGCCGCCAAGGTCAAGGCCTCGTACCTGGCCGCGCTGGCCCTGGGCAGCGAAAAGAACCCGCTGATCAGCCGCGAACGCGCCACCGAACTGCTCGGCACCATGCTCGGCGGCTACAACATCCTGCCGCTGGTCGAGCTGCTCGACGACGCGCAGGTCGCGCCGATCGCCGCCGAAGCCCTGAAGAAGACCCTGCTGGTGTTCGACGCCTTCCACGACGTCCAGGAAAAGGCCGAGAACGGCAATGCCCACGCCCGCGGCGTGTTGCAGAGTTGGGCCGATGCGGAGTGGTTCACCAGCCGCCCGGAAGTGCCCGAAAGCCTGACCGTCACCGTGTTCAAGGTGACCGGCGAAACCAACACCGACGACCTCTCGCCCGCGCCCGACGCGACCACCCGTCCGGACATCCCGCTGCACGCGCTGGCGATGCTCAAGAACGCGCGTGATGGCATCGTGCCGGAAGAAGACGGCAAGCGCGGCCCGATCGCCTTCATCGAATCGCTGAAGGACAAGGGCCATCTGGTCGCTTATGTCGGCGACGTGGTCGGCACCGGTTCCAGCCGCAAGTCCGCGACCAATTCGGTGCTGTGGTTCACCGGCGAAGACATCCCTTTCATCCCGAACAAGCGCTTCGGCGGCGTGTGCCTGGGTTCGAAGATCGCGCCGATCTTCTACAACACCATGGAAGACGCCGGCGCCCTGCCGATCGAACTCGACGTGTCGCAGATGAACATGGGCGACGTGGTCGAACTGCGTCCCTACGAGGGCAAGGCGCTCAAGAACGGCGAGGTGATCGCCGAGTTCGCGCTGAAGTCCGACGTGCTGCTGGACGAAGTCCGCGCCGGCGGCCGCATTCCGCTGATCGTCGGCCGCGGCCTCACCGCCAAGGCGCGTGAAGCTCTGGGCCTGCCGACCTCGACCCTGTTCCGCCTGCCGACCAACCCGGCCGACACCGGCAAGGGTTACTCGCTGGCGCAGAAGATGGTCGGCCGCGCCTGCGGCCTGCCGGAAGTCGGCGGCGTGCAGCCGGGCATCCGTCCGGGCACCTACTGCGAGCCGAAGATGACCTCGGTGGGTTCGCAGGACACCACCGGCCCGATGACCCGCGACGAGCTGAAGGATCTGGCCTGCCTGGGCTTCAGCGCCGACCTGGTGATGCAGTCGTTCTGCCACACCGCCGCGTACCCGAAGCCGGTCGACGTCAAGACCCATCACGATCTGCCGGCCTTCATCAGCAACCGCGGCGGCATCTCGCTGCGTCCGGGCGACGGCGTGATCCACTCGTGGCTCAACCGCATGCTGATGCCCGACACCGTCGGCACCGGCGGCGACTCGCACACCCGTTTCCCGGTCGGCATCTCGTTCCCGGCCGGCTCCGGCCTGGTCGCGTTCGCCGCGGCCACCGGCGTCATGCCGCTGGACATGCCCGAGTCGGTGTTGGTGCGCTTCAGCGGCGAAATGCAGCCCGGCGTGACCCTGCGCGATCTGGTCAACGCGATCCCGCTGGCCGCGATCAACAGCGGTCTGCTCACCGTCGCCAAGCAGGGCAAGAAGAACATCTTCTCCGGCCGCATCCTGGAAATCGAAGGCCTGCCGCAGCTCAAGGTCGAACAGGCCTTCGAACTGTCCGACGCCTCGGCCGAGCGTTCCGCCGCCGGTTGCACGGTCAAGCTCGATAAGGAACCGATCATCGAGTACCTGACCAGCAACATCACCCTGCTCAAGTGGATGATCGCGGAAGGCTACGCCGACCCGCGTTCGCTGCAGCGCCGGATCAAGGCGATGGAAGGCTGGCTGGCCAACCCGCAGTTGCTGGAAGGCGACGCCGATGCCGAGTACGCCGCGGTCATCGACATCGACCTCAACCAGATCGTCGAGCCGATCGTGGCCTGCCCGAACGATCCGGACGACGTGAAGACCCTGTCGGCGGTGTCCGGCGCGGTCATCGACGAAGTCTTCATCGGTTCGTGCATGACCAACATCGGCCACTTCCGCGCCGCCGCCAAGCTGCTGGAAGGCAAGCGCGACATCCCGACCCGCCTGTGGGTCGCGCCGCCGACCAAGATGGACGCCTCCGAGCTGACCAAGGAAGGCCACTACGGCACCTTCGGCACCGCCGGCGCGCGCATGGAGATGCCGGGCTGCTCGCTGTGCATGGGCAACCAGGCGCAGGCGCGCGAGGGCGCGACCGTGTTCTCCACCAGCACCCGCAACTTCCCGAACCGCCTGGGCCGCAACACCAACGTCTACCTGGGTTCGGCCGAACTGGCCGCGATCTGCTCGCGCCTGGGCCGCATCCCGACCCGCGAGGAGTACATGGCGGACGTGGGCGTGCTCAAGGCCGACGGCGACAAGATCTACCGCTACATGAACTTCGATCAGATCGAAGACTACAAGCAGGTCGCCGACACCGTCGCCGCGGCCTGATCGCGGAGCCGGATGATCGCAGCCCCCGGGCGCCTCGGGTAACCGGCGCGCCCGCCGGGTGCAAAATAGGGACGGGTACGTCGGGCGACAGGCCGGCGTACCCGTTTTTTCTTTGGACAGGACTCATAAGGACATTGGACATGACCCGATCGCTCTATCGCCTCATCACGCCCGCGCTGCTGGCGATGGCCCTCGCGCTCCCGCTGGCGGCCGTCGCCGAAGACGACGCGCCGTACAAGGACAAGGCCGAACTCCAGGCCGAACTGACCAAGGTGCTGACCTGTCAGGCCAGCCGCGCCGAATACATGCGCTTTGCCAGCGCCCTGACTGACGTTTACTACGACAAGCCGGCGCAACCGGTGTTGGCGGGATGGAAGAAGGTCGAGGACGCGAACGCGTTCGTCGCCATGATCGACATGCCCGAGCCGGTGACGGTGTACGGCCACACGAGCCGGCAGCTGATGCTGGCGGGCCAGGGCATGCTGGCGGTGGTGGACGGCGATCATGCCGACGCGCTGGCCAAGCAGCTCAAGCTCGGCGCCGGCGGCGAACCGCTGGCCGGCCACATCCGCGTTCGCGACGTGCGCACCGAGGCGCTGGGCGACGGCATCGAGGCCAAGATCGTGCAGACGGTCAGCACCATCACCACCCATCCGGGCAAGACGATGGTGGGTTGCGAGTACCGAGTGAATTACTAAGGACCCAGGCCGGCGCTGGCGTCGCGCCGATCGTCTGCGTAGAAGCTGCGTGAGCCGCGGCCGCGACAGAGCGGCTGCGGCGAGCGTTCCGGTTCGGGCGATACCTCGCGGCCCGCGCTGGTCCTACCGGTAGCGGCCGCAGGTTGCGAAGCCCATGCGCTTCAATCTGAAAGTCGGCCATGGCAGCCGCAACCGCGATGACGCGGCTGCGGCCTGGCTTTCGGGGCCGCCCCTCAACCCAACTGCGATTCGACCGAATCCACCATCGCTCGCTTGCGCAGCAGCAGATCCCAGTAGCTGCCGCCGAGCTGGCGCCACAGCACCGCCGAGCGCACCGCCGCCAGCAGCACCGCGCGCACTTCGGCGACCACGCCGGGCTGGCCGAGGTAATGCGGGTTGCCCTGCACCAGCACGCGCGGACGCAGGTGGCTCAGGGTGTCGGCGTACAAGGTGCCCAGCGCCGCGATCACGTCTGGGTGGCTGCTGCCGAGCCGGTGCGCGGGGTTGGCCTGTTCGTGGATGCCGCGCAGCACCTTCTCGGTCATCGCCGTATCGCGCACGAAACGGCGCTCCAGCTGCATCACCGCCAGGGTCAGGCGCGGCAGGTGCTCGTCCTTGGCGCGATGGGTGAAGTAGTCCTGCATCAGCATCAGCCCGGGCCGCAGATTGTCCAGGCCACCGTACACAGCGGCGGGCGAGGAGGCGTCGATGCGGAATACCGAGTCCAGGGCGGTGCCGAGCACGGCCGCGTTGGCCTGGCCGGTGTCGGCGATGCGCCGCACCTGGGCCAGGGCCTGGGCGAGACCGGCGAGGGCGAGGACGCGTTGCGAAAGATCGGCCATCAATGGGTCGCCGTAAAAGAAGAAGTGGAATTCGGAAGTGAGTCGTCGCTGCCGGCGGCCAGCGCCGGCGCGTCGGTGGCGGCGATCACCGCGCCGCCGAGGCAGACCTCGCCGTCGTACAGCACCAGCGATTGCCCCGGGGTGACCGCGCGCTGCGGCTGATCGAAGCGGACCTGCAGCGTGCCGTCGTCGCGCACCTGCACCTCGCAGTCCTGGTCGGACTGGCGATAGCGGGTCTGCGCGCTGCAGCGAAACCGCGCGGCAGGCGCGACGCCGGCGATCCAGTGCGCGGTTTCCGACTGCAATGCCTGCGACTGCAGCCAGCGGCTGTCGCTGCCCTGATCGACGTAGAGCACGTTGGCGGCCACGTCCTTGCCGACCACGTACCACGGCGCCGGCTCGAAGCCGCGCACGCCGCCGATGTTGAGGCCTTCGCGCTGGCCGAGAGTGAAGTAGAACACCCCCGGATGAGCGCCGACGACACGCCCGTCCGGCGTGCGGATCTCACCCTGTTTCGCCGGCAGATAACGCGACAGGAACTCGCGGAAATCGCGTTCGCCGATGAAACAGATGCCGGTGGAGTCTTTCTTGGCCGCGGTCGGCAGGCCGGCGGCGCGCGCCATCTCGCGCACGTCGCGCTTGAGCAGTTCGCCCAGCGGGAATTTGGTCGCGCTCAACTGGGCCTGGCCAAGCTGGTGCAGGAAATAGCTCTGGTCCTTGCCGCCGTCGCGCGCGCGCAGCAGGCGGAAGCGGCCGCCGGCCTGGTCGACCCGCGCGTAGTGGCCGGTGGCGATGTAGTCGGCACCCAGTTCGCGCGCGGCGTCGAGGAAATACTTGAACTTGATCTCGCGGTTGCACAGCACGTCGGGATTGGGCGTGCGGCCGGTCGCGTACTCGGCGACGAAGTGCTCGAACACGCCGGCCCAGTACTCGCCGGAGAAATCGCGGAAGTGGATCGGCAGCCCGAGCCGGCCCGAGACCGCGACCGCGTCGCGGCGATCGTCCTCGGCGCGGCAGTCGCCGCTGCCGTCGTCGGCCCAGTTCTGCATGAACAAACCCGACAGGGCTTCGCCGGAATCGCGCAGCAGCAAGGCCGCGACCGAGGAATCGACCCCGCCCGACATGCCCACGATGGTGTTGGCCGACCTGGACATCTCGATCACAGCGCTTCGGGCGCGACCGAATGCTGCAGCAGGTCGAGCGAGTGGCGGCGGCCGCCGAGGTAATCGGCCACGACCTGCCACACCAGCGGGCTGCGGTGCTCGGCCGAGCGCGCCTGCAACTGCGCCGGCGTCATCCACAGCGCCTGGACGATGCCTTCGTCGAGCGCGCGTCCGGCATGGTGGCGTTCGGGCTCGGCGGCGAAGGCGAAGCGCAGATAATGGCGGCCGCCGGAGCCGTCGGGCTGCACCGGGGCCTTCCACTGATAGGCGCCGACGAACGCGGTCAGGCGCACGTCCCAGCCGGTTTCCTCCAAGGTCTCGCGCAGCGCGGCGTCGCGCAGGCTTTCGTCCGGCTCCAGATGGCCGGCGGGCTGGTTGATCACCAGCCGGCCGCCGACCGATTCTTCGACCATGAGCAGACGCCCGCCCTCGACCACGATGGTGGCGACGGTGACGTCGGGTTGCCAGAAACGGCCTTCGCGGTAGCTCACGTCAGAATTCGTCCTGGTCGGGGGTGAGTTCGGCTTCCATCTTGTCG
This sequence comes from Lysobacter gummosus, assembly GCF_001442805.1. Classification (NCBI taxonomy): domain Bacteria; kingdom Pseudomonadati; phylum Pseudomonadota; class Gammaproteobacteria; order Lysobacterales; family Lysobacteraceae; genus Lysobacter; species Lysobacter gummosus. The sequence continues at coordinate 2,575,499 of NZ_CP011131.1, forward strand.
GCCGCGCGCACCACGTAATCGATCGCGTCGTCCAGATCGTCCTGGGACGCGCCGGCGTCGATCTTGACCACGAAGACGGCCACGCCGTCCTGCTTGACCCAGCCGCCCATCTTGCTGAGCTGGCTGTCCTCCAGCAGACGGTTGGCGACATCGCCCGGCAGCTGGCTGTCGCCGCCGCGGTAGCCCGGCGACCAGATTTCGCGCACCTCCAGCTTGCCGTAGCGCTGGGTGCCCGAGAGCACGTAGGCCATCTGGCTGCGCTGCTTGTCCAGGGCGAAGGTCAGGACGAAATCGCCGTCCTTGTCCACCTCGTACTTGTAGCCCAGGCCTTCGAGCTGCGCGCGGATACGCGGATCGCCGCCCTTGGAGACGCTGTGGTCGGGCTCGACCCGGGCCGGATCGTTGCGGTCGGCCTTGGCCGGCGCCAGCTTGGCCGGGCCGGCGGCCGCGGCCGGCGCCGTATCCGCGGCCGGCGCCGGGCCGGCCAGCGCCGACAGCGGCAGGACCGGCAACAGCAGGGCGGACAAAACGGAACGGATCAGGCGCATGACGGTCCTTGAATTCTTGGACATCGGCGCAATCTGGACCGACGGCTCCGCACTAGATGGCGGCGCTGCGGCATTTTGCAATGCAGCCGTGCACGCGTCCATGTTGCGGGCGCGATCGTATCCACGCCCCCTCGGGGCAGGCGTCTATAATCGCAAAATGGCAAAACAGACCGATCACGAACACAGTCACGGCGTGCTGGTGGAAGCCGGCAAGCCCGAAGTCGCCCGTCCGCCGCTTTATTCGGTACTGGTGCTTAACGACGATTACACCCCGATGGACTTCGTCGTCGAGGTGCTGATGCGCTTTTTTCCGATGAACGTCGAAAAAGCTACGCAAATCATGCTCCACGTCCATACCCGCGGCCGCGGCGTATGCGGCGTCTTCACGCGCGAAGTGGCCGAGTCCAAAGTCGCGCAGGTGAATGAATTTTCAAGACTGCATCAGCACCCCTTGCTGTGCACGATGGAAAAGGCCTAAAAGGGAGCTGAGCACCGCCAAGGGGGCGGGGCATGGAAAAGCCGGCGAGCGCCCCCACGTAGCGTGCATACGTCCTGGAGGCTCCGCCCCATGTTCAGCAAGGATCTCGAATACAGCATCGGCCAGTGCTACAAGCGCGCCCGCGAGGCGCGCCATGAGTACATGACGGTCGAACACCTGCTGCTCGCACTACTCGACAACCCGTCCGCCGAGGCCGTCCTCAAGGCCACCGGCGCGGACTTCGCGCGATTGCGCAGCGATCTGGAACAGGCCATAGCGACCTCGGTCCAGGTGCTGCCCGACGACGTCGATCGCGACACCCAGCCCACGCTGGGCTTCCAGCGCGTGCTGCAACGCGCGGTCTACCACGTCCAGTCCTCGGGCAAGAAGGAAGTCACCGGCGCCAACGTGCTGGTGGCGATCTTCGGCGAGAAGGACTCGCACGCGGTCTACTTCCTCAATCAGCAGGACGTGGCCCGCCTGGACGTGGTCAATTACCTGTCCCACGGCATCGTCAAGCACAGCGGCGAGGAGGGGCAGGGCCACCACGAGGAAGAGTCCAAGCCGCCGGAGGGGCCGGATGTGGATGGCAAGTCCGATGCGCTGGCCGAATTCGCCAGCAACCTCAATCAGCTGGCGCGCGAAGGCAAGATCGACCCCCTGGTCGGCCGCGCGGACGAAGTCGAGCGCACCATCCAGGTGCTGTGCCGCCGGCGCAAGAACAACCCGCTGTACGTCGGCGAGGCCGGGGTGGGCAAGACCGCCATCGCCGAAGGCCTGGCCAAGCGCATCGTCGATGGCGAAGTGCCCGAGGTGCTGCGCAACGCGACCATCTTCGCCCTCGACCTGGGCGCCCTGGTCGCCGGCACCAAGTACCGCGGCGATTTCGAAAAGCGCCTGAAGGCCGTGCTCGCGCAGCTCAAGAAGCAGCCCGAGGCGATCTTGTTCGTCGATGAGATCCACACCATCATCGGCGCCGGCTCCGCCAGCGGCGGCACCATGGACGCCAGCAACCTGATCAAGCCGGCCCTGTCCTCGGGCGAGCTGCGCTGCATCGGTTCGACCACGTTCCAGGAATACCGCGGCATCTTCGAGAAGGACCGCGCGCTGGCGCGGCGCTTCCAGAAGATCGACATCGTCGAGCCGACCGTGGGCGAGACCTACGAAATCCTGCAGGGCCTCAAGCCCAAGTACGAGTCGCACCACGGCGTCACCTACGCCGACGAGGCGCTGCAGGCTGCGGTGGATCTGTCGGTCAAGCACATCGGCGACCGCCTGCTGCCGGACAAGGCCATCGACGTCATCGACGAGGCCGGCGCGCGCCAGCGCCTGCTGCCGGAGAGCGCGCGCAAGCAGCTCATCGACATCGAGGAGATCGAGACCATCGTCGCCAAGATGGCGCGCATCCCGACCAAGCAGGTGTCGGCCAGCGACAAGGACGTGCTGCGCAATCTCGAACGCAACCTCAAGATGGTGATCTTCGGCCAGGATCCGGCGATCGAGACGCTCGCCTCGGCGATCAAGCTCGCGCGCTCGGGCCTGGGCAATCCGGACAAGCCGATCGGCAACTTCCTGTTCGCCGGTCCCACCGGCGTGGGCAAGACCGAGGTGACCAAGCAGCTCGCGCTGCAACTGGGCATCGAGCTGGTCCGCTTCGACATGTCCGAGTACATGGAGCCGCATTCGGTCAGCCGCCTGATCGGCGCGCCTCCGGGCTACGTCGGTTTCGACCAGGGCGGCCTGCTCACCGAGAAGATCGTCAAGACCCCGCACTGCGTGCTGTTGCTGGACGAAGTCGAGAAGGCGCATCCGGACATCTTCAACATCCTGTTGCAGGTCATGGACCGTGGCACGCTGACCGATACCAACGGTCGCGAGGCCAACTTCAAGAACGTGATCGTGGTGATGACGACCAATGCCGGCGCGGCTCAGGCTTCGCGGCGTTCGATCGGCTTCACCAAGCAGGACCACTCCACCGATGCGATGGAAGTGATCCGCAAGGGCTTCAGCCCGGAATTCCGCAACCGCCTCGACGCGGTGGTGCAGTTCCAGGCGCTGGGCTTCGATCACATCCTGCGGGTGGTGGACAAGTTCCTGATCGAGCTGGAAAGCCAGCTGCACGAGAAGAACGTGACCCTCACCGCCACGCCGACCGCGCGCGACTGGCTGGCCCAGCACGGTTTCGATCCGCTGATGGGCGCCCGTCCGATGGCGCGCGTGATCCAGGACCAGATCAAGCGTCCGCTCGCCGACGAACTGCTGTTCGGCAAGCTGGTGGGCGGCGGCCGGGTCACCATCGACGTCAAGGACGATCAGCTCGTGGTCGAGGCGCAGGCCGAGCCGGAGAAGCTGTTGCCGGCGACGGTGTGATTCGCGGCGTCATGCGACAAAGAAAAGGCGGCCTTCGGGCCGCCTTTTTTATGGTTGATCGTTTGTTGTCAGGCCCGGCTGTTTGTTTTGCTTCGGCGAAGCCGAGTATCGAGAGACTTCGGCGTCGTCTTCCAGTCGGCGTCATCTTCCAGATCGTCATTCCCGCGAAGGCGAGTGTCCGGAGACTTCAGCGCCATCTTCCACGTCGTCATTCCCGCGAAGGCGAGTGTCCAGAGACTTCAGCGCCATCTTCCACGCCGTCATTCCCGCGAAGGCGGGCTCCGCTTTACTTCGGCGGAGCCGAACATCCAGGGACTTCAGCGTCATCTTCCAGATCGTCATTCGCGCGAAAGCGGGAATCCAGAGGCTTCAGCGTCATCTTTCCGATCGTCATTCCCGCGAACGCGGGAATCCAGTGACTTCAAACGTTCTCGCACGAAAGGCACTGGATTCCCGCTTTCGCGGGAATGACGGTAGGTAGCTACGGTGTTACCGGATCCCGACTCCCGAGTCCCGAGTCCCGAGTCCCGAAATCACCGCCCGCCGAACTTGCGATACGCGGCTTCGTCGATCTTCTCGACCTGTGCCACTTCGCAGTTGTCGCGGTTGGTTCGCACGCGCGTGCCGGTCGGGCAGATGCGGCCTTTCTGCTTCTCGGTGGACACTTCGAACTGCTGCGTGAAGCTGAGGTCGTAGCAGGACTTCACGTTCAATCGGTAATAGCTGTCGCTGTCCTTGACCAGCACGGCCTTGTCGCCCAGGCGCGAGATCTTCGGCTTGGCGCCCAGATCGACGCAGGCATCGATCGGGTCGGCGAATGCCGCGCTCGCGGCGAAAGTAAGCAACGTGGCCAACGCAATCCTTGTGGGCAACAACATGGGGGCATCCTCAGCAGGGGCTCGGAATGAGCTCGCAGTGCAATGTATCGATCGCTGCGAGCGCGCAAATCTGGAATAAGTCGTGGTGACCTTCGTCATGGCATGACCTTCGGCCTAAACCGTTCGATGCCGGCGCGCATCTGTTGTTCTTAATCGATGCATGCGCGACACGGTTTCATCGATGGCGCCGATAACGTTCGAAGGCTTCGGCATCGATGGTTTCGATGCCGGCGACCGCGCAATCGCCGCGTCGGGTGCGGATGTGCGTGCCGCTTGGGCGCAGTCGATTTTTGCGTTGCTCGGCGACGACTTCGAGCGTGGGCGATGCGCGCAGATCGCCGCCGCATCCATCCTGCAAGCGCAGTCGATATCGGTCTTCGCCGTGCTTGAGCAAGACCGAGTCGTAGCCTCGCGCGATCTGCGAAGAGCGATCCAGATCGATGCAGGCATCGAGCGCCTGCGCGCAGGTAGGGCCCGCCGACAGACAAAGCGCGGCGGCCAGAACAATTCCGGTAGTCGGCATAGGGTTCTCGTTTGCGGCTCGAAGCGAGCACATCGATACGGATGACGCCGGAGGACGAATCGTCTAGGTCGAAAGTCATGGGCGCGCGCGATGCGATGTATTTATTTGTTGTTCGCGCCACCCGATGCGCGGCGCGAACCCGCGCGCGCGTCGCCTCGCGGACGCGCGCGATCGCGCACACCTCGCGCGATCCGCTGTTTCCAATCGGCAGTTGCTAGCGCGCGCTGCGACCTCGCGCACATCTTCAGCGGTTGTCGCGGCGCAGCGCGATCGGCGCGAGGGGCCGGTGCTAGCGTCGCCGTGGCCCGCGCGGTGCGCGGGCCGGAACCGTCTCGGCCGATCCCGTGTCGCCGAGGCTCGCCACTGCGTCCGCGTGCGCGGCGCAGTCACTCAATGCGGGCCCCCCGTCCCGCGTCGATCCATGGAAAAGGAGCAACACCATGAAGTTACGCAAGCTCGTCGTTGCGGCCGTCGCCGCGTTCGTCTTTGCCGGCGCCACCGCCGCCCTGGCTGGCCCGCAGCTCACTCCCTGCCAGGAATGCCGGATCGCCTACAACGTGTGCCTGTACGAGGGCCACGGGCAGCGCGATGCCGAATGCCTGGTGGAATACAACAGTTGCCGGGCCGAGAACGGCTGTCCGCTGGAATAAGCCGGGCGGGCCCGTCCACAGGTCCACGGTGCTTCGGGCATGAAAAAGGCGGCCATAGGCCGCCTTTTTTCAACGAGTTACCGCGCTTACTTCATGCGGTAGGTGATGCGGCCCTTAGTCAGGTCGTAGGGCGTCATCTCAACCTTGACCTTGTCGCCGGTCAGGATGCGGATGTAGTTCTTGCGCATGCGACCCGAGATATGGGCAATGATTTCGTGCCCGTTTTCGAGACGCACGCGGAACATGGTGTTCGGAAGAGTTTCCGCCACCGTGCCCTCGAATTCGATCACGTCGTCTTTTGCCATGTGTCTCTCAAAAAGGTGGACCGGAGAGGTCCGCAAGGATCGGGCGTCGCGCGCCCGCGAAGCCGCGCATTCTGCCACGTGAGCGCCCCGGGAGCAAAAAACCGTTAATCGGGCCGGCGTTGGGGCGCGGCCGGGGACGGCGCGGGCGGCGGCTCGGCCAGCTGCGCGGCCCGCATTTCGCCGAACCGGGCGGTCCACGAACCGGGCGCAAACCCAGGCTGGGCCGCGAGTTCGCCGGCCCGGGCCAGGAACAGCTCGCGCGGCAGGCTGATCGCGCCCAGGCTCAGCAGGTGCGGATTCTCGACCTGGGCGTCGAGCAGCGGCCAGCCCCAGCGATGCAGGCAATGCGCCAAAGCCGCGAGCGCCACCTTGGACCCGCCCGAGCGCCCGCTGAACATGCTTTCGCCATAGAACATGCGACCGATGGCGATGCCGTAGATACCGCCGGCCAGTTCTTCGCCGTCGTAAACCTCGACCGAATGCGCATGGCCCAGGCGGTGCATCTCGGCATAGGCCTGCAGCATCTCATCGCTGATCCAGGTGCCGTCCTGGCCGGGCCGCGGCGCCTGGGCGCAGGCGCTCATGACCGCTTCGAAGGCGGTGTCGGCGCGCACGGTCCAGTCGCAGCGGCGCAGGCCGCGGCGGAATCTGGACGACAGGCGCACGCCGTCGGTGCGGAACACCGTGCGCGGGTCCGGGCACCACCACAGCAGCGGATAGCCGTCGCTGGGCCAGGGGAAGATGCCGTGGCGGTAGGCGTTGAGCAGCCGCGGCGGCGTCAGGTCGCCGCCGATTGCGAGCAAACCGTCCGGATCGGCCAGCGCCTGCCCGCCGGGCGGAAACTCGGCGTCGGAGTCGGGCGAGAGCAGGAACGGAAGACGCCTCATCGGGACGGGATGGGGGATTCGGGATTGGGGATTCGTCGAAGCCTAAAGCAGAACCTGCTTTTGCGAATGCCGAATCCCTAATCCCCACTCACGGCCTTGAACGGCGAATGCTCCGCCAGCGTGCGCGCGTAGCGCCGCACCGAGGCCGCTTCTTCGCGGCACCACGGCCGCAGCGCGTCGCGGAAGCCGGGGTGGGCGATCCAGTGGCGGCTGCGCACCAGGGTCGGCAGGAAGCCGCGGGCGAGCTTGTGCTCGCCCTGCGCGCCGGGCTCGAACACGCTCAGGCCTTCGCGCAGGCAGTACTCGATACCCTGGTAGTAGCAGGTCTCGAAATGCAGGCCGGGCAGGTTCTCCTGCGCGCCCCAGTAGCGGCCGTACAGGGTGTCGCCGCCGCGCAGGCACAGGGCGCCGGCGATCGGTTCGCCCTCGCGCTGGGCCAGGAAGATCACCAGCGACTGCGGCATCTCGCGCGCCAGATGGCGGACGAATTCCAGGGTCAGGGCGGCATGGTTGCCGTATTCGGCGAAGGTGGTGAGGTAGAAGCGATGCATCGTCGCCAGGTCCGCGTCGCTGGCGTCGCGGCCTTCCACGACCCGGAAGCTGATCCCGGCGCGCGCGACCTTGGCCCGTTCCTGGCGGATGTTCTTGCGGTGCTTGTGGTCGAACGCGGCCAGGAACTGGTCGAAGTCCTGCCAGCGCCGGCCGTCGGCATCGGGCTCGTTGCGCCAGTGGTACTGGACGTCGATGCGTTGCAGCCAATCGCCGCCGGCATCCTCGTCGTCGAAGGCGCCGTCTTCCTCGTCGCGATGGAAGTTGATGTGCGCCGACGACAGCTTCTGCCGTTCGCACAACTGCGCCATCGCCGCCAGCAACAACCGCCGGTGCTCGGGCGTGCGCGCCAGCAGGCGCGGGCCGGTCACCGGCGAGTAGGGCACCGCCGCCAGCCACTTGGGGAAGTAGTCCATGCCGTGCTGGGCGTAGGCATGGGCCCAGGCGTGGTCGAACACGAATTCGCCGTGCGAGTTCTGCTTCAGGTAGGCCGGCATCGCCGCGATCAGCGAGTCGCCGTCCCACACGGTCAGATGATGCGGGGTCCAGCCCCAGTCTTCGCGCACGCAGCGCTGCGTTTCCATGCCGTGCAGGAAGGCGTGCGCTACGAAGGGATTGCCGCCGTCGTGCAAAGCGTCCCACTGCGCCGCTTCGATCTCGCCCAGCGAGCCCGAAAGACGCAGTTGCAGCGAGCTGTCGCCGTGCTTGGAATCGGCCATCGACGCCATCGGATCAGGCGGTCGTGGCTTCGCCGCGGCGCCGGATGTCATCGGCACGCGCGGCGACGGCGTGTGCGACCGCAGCCGATCCCGACCCGAAGGCCGGGATCGCCAGCGGTTTCATGCGCCGATGCGCCATTACTCAGGCGTCCTTGTCGAGAAACTTCTCCGCATCCAGCGCGGCCATGCAGCCGAAACCGGCGGAAGTGATGGCCTGGCGATAGACCTGGTCGGCGACGTCGCCGGCCGCGAACACGCCTTCCACCGAGGTGCGGGTGACGTTGCCGTCCAGACCGGTCTGGATGGTCAGGTAGCCGTTCTTCATCTCCAACTGGCCTTCGAACAGGCTGGTGTTGGGGGTGTGGCCGATGGCGATGAACAAGCCGTGGATGGACAGGTCCTTGCTCGAACCGTCCTGCACCGACTTCACCCGCAGGCCGGTCACGCCGGCATCGTTGCCGAGCACTTCATCGACGGTGTGATGCCATACCGGCTCGATCTTGCCGGCCTGGATCTTGGCCTGCAGCTTGTCCTGCATGATCTTCTCCGCGCGCAGCGTGTCGCGGCGATGCACCAGGTAGACCTTGCGCGCGATGTTGGACAGATACAGCGCTTCTTCGACCGCGGTGTTGCCGCCGCCGATCACCGCCACGTCCTGGTCCTTGTAGAAGAAACCGTCGCAGGTCGCGCAGGCGGACACGCCGCGGCCCTTGAACTCTTCTTCCGACGGCAGGCCGAGATACTTCGCGGTTGCGCCGGTGGCGATGATCAGCGCGTCGGCGGTGTAGTCGCCGTTATCGCCGGTCAGCCGGAACGGGCGCTTGGACAGGTCGGCGCTGTGGATGTGGTCGAACACGACTTCGGTGTCGAAGCGTTCGGCATGCGCCTGCATGCGCGTCATCAGGTCCGGGCCCATCAGGCCGTGCGCGTCGCCGGGCCAGTTGTCCACTTCGGTGGTGGTCATCAGCTGGCCGCCCTGTTGCAGGCCGGTGATGACCAGCGGCTTCAGGTTGGCGCGGGCCGCGTAGACCGCGGCGGTCCAGCCGGCCGGGCCGGAACCGAGGATGACGACGCGGGAGTGCTTGGTAGGGCTCATGTATATAATCGCGGCCAGTTGGGAGTGCGCTGCGCACGGAAGGAATCTTCAAGCACATCAGGGCCATACGCCTGCGTGTTGAACATTCCGAAGCAGGGCATAGCTTGGAGGCGACGTCCCGGCAAAACAAGGCATGGCCGGCGGATGCAACGTTGCGTAGCGTGCGCGGCTGCGCGAACCGCCAAACGGCAACTGGCGCATTGGCGGGCGCGGGCGTACAAAGCCCGGGTCGACGCGAGTCGCGGGCCGGTTCAGGGCCACGCACCGCGCCTTACACCATCCAACGCAGCACGTTCACCCTCACGACAACCGCTTAAAACACAACATGGCTTGGGGCGCCGCATATGCGGCGTTTTTTCTGGGCCGCACTGGAGATAGCAATGCGTATCGGCGTACCGAAGGAAACCAAGACTCTCGAAGGGCGCGTAGCGCTCGTTCCCGCCGCGGCCGGCGACCTGGTCAAGCGCGGCCACGAGGTCTGGCTGGAACAGGACGCGGGCATCAAGAGCGGCTTCAAGGACGCCGACTACACGCGTCTGGGCGTGAAGATCGCGCCGGACGCGGCGGCGCTGTACGAAAAGGGCGAGCTGATCGTCAAGGTCAAGGAGCCGATCGCCGGCGACCTGCAGCACCTGCGCAAGGATCACCTGCTGTTCTGCTACCTGCACCTGGCCGCCGAGCCGACCCTGACCAAGCAGTTGCTGGACATCGGCCTGACCGGCGTCGCCTTCGAGACCGTCGAGCTGCCCAACGGCGACCTGCCGCTGCTGGCGCCGATGTCGATCATCGCCGGCAAGATCGGCGTGCAGGTCGGCACCCACCTGCTGCACCAGCCCATGAGCGGCAAGGGCAAGCTGCTGGGCGGCCTGCCGTCCACCGAGCGCGGCAAGGTGGTGGTGTTCGGCGCGGGCCAGGCCGGCGGCGCCTCGGCGGCGCTGGCCGCGGCCGGCGGCTCCAACGTCACCGTGTTCGAAATGCGCCAGGACCGCATGGAGCAGATGATGCGCCTGGGCAACAACGTCACCACGCTGTTCCCGTACGTGGACGTGGTCGCGCGCGAAGTGGCTTCGGCCGACCTGGTGATCGGCGCGGTGCTGGTGACCGGCGCGCGCGCCCCGCACGTGCTGACCCGCGAAATGCTCAAGGGCATGGAAGACGGCAGCGTGGTGGTGGACATCTCCATCGACCAGGGCGGCTGCTTCGAGACCTCGCGTCCGACCACCTGGAAAGAGCCGACCTATGTGGAAGAGGGCGTGACCCACTTCTGCGTGACCAACATGCCCGGCGCGGTGCCGCAGACCTCCTCGCAGGCGATCTGCGCGGCGATCCTGCCGTGGGTCAACAAGCTGGCCGGCGGCGACTGGCGCGGCAACCAGGCGCTGGTGCGCGGCATCAACGTCGAAGGCGGCAAGCTGATCCATCCGGCGCTGCAGGGCATGAAGCTGTAAGAGCCGGGATTGGCGATTCGGGATTCGGGATTCGGTCGAATCCCGATTCACCGCGCGAACGGGAGCGGTCAGGCGGGCGGATGGCATTGAGTGCTACCGTTCGCGGGCCGTTCCCGTTTTTCGTTTTACCGACACCACCCTCCATACCGACAACGCGCCATAAGCCGGGGAAATACATGCGTTCAATGGCCTTGACCTTCGCCCTCGCCACCGCATCGACCGCGGCGATGGCTTCGCCCGATACGATCGAGCGCGGCGTCCGCGATTCGATCGAGGCGACCTGTTTCGATTATGTCGACGGTCAGCTGGAAGGCGATCCCGAACGCGTCGCCCGTTCGCTGCATCCCGACCTCGCCAAGCGGCGGGTGCTGGGCGAGACGCCTGACGAAAAACTGGGCCTGCGGCGCATGACCCGCGAAGAGCTGATCGATCTGACCCGGCGCGGCGCATTGAAGACGCCGAAGGAACAATGGGATCGTTCGTGCAAGGTGCTCGATGTCGCCGGCAACGTGGCGGTGGCGCGGGCGGAAACGCCGTGGTTCGTGGATTTTTTCCACCTGGGCAAATTCGGGGACCGCTGGGTGATCGTAAACGCCCTGTGGTACTCAAAGCCCAAGGAAACGAAGAAATAAGCCGGCGGCCGGCTTGAGCCGGCGGGGCGCCGGACCGTTCCAACCTTGCCGTTTTTTGTCAATTTCTTCCCATATTGCGCTATTTCGCTGTATATTCAACGACTAACGGTACCAACCTAAGGCAGCACATCACGGTGGCATCCGCTCCAACCGCCAGTCGTAAGAAGGCCAAGCCAACCGAAGCGACGGTCAGCGCACCGTCGCCGAAGCGACAGCGCCTGATGCGCGATATCTCGCTGATCGTCATCGCCCCGTTGCTGCTGTACCTGCTGGCCAGCCTGGTCACCTTCTCGCCGAGCGACCCCGGCTGGTCGCATTCGGGCTCGATCACCGCGCCGCTGCACAACCTGGGCGGGCGCGTCGGCGCCTGGATCGCCGACGTGCTGCTGTACCTGTGCGGCTATATCGCCTTCCTGCTGCCGCTCATGCTTGGCGCGATCGCCTGGATCGCCTTGTTCGGCATGGATACCGACGGCGATGGCGAAGCCGATCTGGGTCCCGCGCTGCGCCTGGTCGGCATCGTCGGATTCCTGGTCTCGTCCACCGGGCTGGCGCACCTGCGTTTCGGCGTGGCGGAAAATTTCTCCGCCGGCAGCGGCGGCATCCTCGGCCAGTTGGTCGGGCGTTCGTTGTACTCCGGCTTCGGTCCGGTCGGCGGCAACCTGTTCCTGGCCGCCTTGTTGCTGATCTCCTTCACCTTGGCCACGGGCGTGTCGTGGTTCGCGGTCATGGACTGGCTGGGCCGCTGGACCCTGGCGCTGGGCCCGGTGCTGAGCAAGCTGTTCCGCCGCGGCAGCCAGCAGGCCACCGAATGGCGCCAGACCCAGGTCATGCGCGAGGAGCGCGAGGAAGCGCGCAAGGTCGATACCGAGCTGCGTTCCAAGCGCGAGAAGGTCAAGATCGAGCCGCCGCCGGCGCCGGTGGTGGAAAAGAGCGAACGCGCCAAGCGCGAGACCCAGATCCCGCTGTTCAACACCGGCGACGGCAGCGGCCTGCCGCCGCTGGCGCTGCTCGACGATCCCAAGCCGCAGCCCAAGGGCTACAGCGAAGAAACCCTGGAAACGCTGTCGCGGCAGATCGAGTTCAAGCTCAAGGACTTCCGTATCGACGCCCAGGTGATGGGCGCCTATCCGGGCCCGGTCATCACCCGCTTCGAAGTCCAGCCGGCGCCGGGCGTGAAGGTCAGCCAGATCAGTTCGCTGGACAAGGACATCGCGCGCGGGCTGTCGGTGAAATCCGTGCGCGTGGTGGACGTGATCCCGGGCAAGTCGGTGATCGGCCTGGAAACGCCGAACACCACCCGCGAGATGATCTTCCTGTCCGAGCTGCTGCGCTCGAAGGAATACGACAAGTCCGGCAGCCCGCTGACGCTGGCGCTGGGCAAGGACATCGCGGGCCGGCCCACCGTGGCCGACCTGGCGCGCATGCCGCATCTGTTGGTCGCCGGCACCACCGGCTCGGGCAAGTCGGTCGCGGTCAACGCGATGGTGCTGAGCCTGCTGTACAAGGCGTCGGCGAAAGAACTGCGGATGCTGATGATCGATCCGAAGATGCTCGAGCTCTCGGTCTACGAGGGCATTCCGCATCTGCTCGCGCCGGTCGTGACCGACATGAAGGAAGCCGCCAACGGCCTGCGCTGGTGCGTGGCCGAGATGGAGCGGCGCTACAAGCTGATGTCGATGGTCGGCGTGCGCAACCTGGCCGGCTTCAACAAGAAGGTCCGCGACGCCGAGGAAGCGGGCCAGCCGATGATGGACCCGCTGTTCAAGCCCAACCCGGACCTGGACGAAGCGCCGCGTCAGTTGGAGACCTTGCCGTTCATCGTCATCTTCATCGACGAATTCGCCGACATGATGATGATCGTCGGCAAGAAGGTGGAAGAACTCATCGCCCGACTGGCGCAGAAGGCGCGCGCGGCCGGCATCCACCTGATCCTGGCGACCCAGCGCCCGTCGGTGGACGTCATCACCGGCCTGATCAAGGCCAATATCCCGACCCGCATCGCCTTCCAGGTGTCGAGCAAGATCGACTCGCGCACCATCCTCGACCAGTCCGGCGCCGAAACCCTGCTGGGCCACGGCGACATGCTGTACCTGCCGCCGGGCACCGCCATGCCCGAGCGCGTGCACGGCGCGTTCGTCTCGGACGAGGAAGTGCATCGCGTGGTCGAGCACCTCAAGCAGATCGGCGGCCGCCCGGATTACATCGAAGGCGTGCTCGACGAAGTGCAGACGATGGGCGACGGCACCGTGGTCGGCGCGACCGGCCTGCCGGAAACCGCCAGCAGCGGCGGCGACGAATCCGATCCGCTCTACGACGAAGCCGTGCGCATCGTCACCGAGACCCGCCGCGCCTCGATCTCGGGCGTGCAGCGGCGCCTGAAGATCGGCTACAACCGCGCCGCGCGCCTGATCGAGGCGATGGAAGCGGCCGGCATCGTGACCCCGCCGGAGCACAACGGCGATCGCAGCGTGCTTGCGCCGCCGCCGCCGAAGTAACTGCGGCGGCGTACGCAAGCGCGCCGGCCGCAGCCGGCGCCCCGCAAGCGTTCAAGGCCGCAGCGCTGGGATATATCGGCCTCGGATGGTGCGGCGGTATTAACCGCTGCGGTTGGCTCCACCCCACGTCGATACCGTGTTCAGGATTCCCTGCGCACACTGCCGCCATCGTTTTATCAGGAGCTTGCCGTGAACCGTCTCGTCCGCCACGCCGCCATCGCGCTCTCGCTGTCCACGGCCCTGTTCGCCGGTGCCGCCGTCGCCGGCGCGCGCGACGACCTGGGCGCGTTCACCCGCGGCCTCAAGGGCCTGGACGGCCAGTTCGCCCAGCAGGTGTTCGACACCAACGGCAAGCTGAAGGAATCCTCGACCGGCCAGGTCGCGCTGTCGGCGCCGCGGCTGTTCCGCTGGGAGTACGTCAAGCCGTACCCGCAACTGATCGTCGCCGATGGCAAGAAGGTGTGGGTGTACGAGCCCGACCTGCAGCAAGTCAGCGTGCGTCCGCAGGGCGCGGAAGAGCAGAACAGCCCGCTGGCGGCGCTGATCGACCCGGGCAAGCTCGACAGCATGTTCGTGGTCAAGGACGCCGGCAGCAACGGCGGCCTCAACTGGCTGACCCTGGAACCGAAGAACCAGGGCGAGGCGAGCTTCCGCAATGCCAAGCTGGGCTTCGACGCCGCCGGCCTGAGCAAGATGGAAATCGTCGATGCGCTCGGGCAGAAGACCGAAATCAGCTTCAGCGGCTGGAAGCGCAATCCCAGCTTCCCGGCCAGCACGTTCAAGTACGCGCCGGGCAAGGGCGTGGACGTGATCGGCGAGGGTTGATGCCGGCTTGAAATCGCGGCGAATTGCTGCGTGTGGCGTTTGAATTTCGATAACACAGCGCAGCACGCGCTACGTCCGCGGCGAGGCAGCGACGGACGCGGATTAAACCGCGTCTACAACGGCTTTTCGTAGCGGATCGTAGTCAGGCCGCTGTTCCATTCTTCATCCGGATAGCGCGCGACTTCGCGATAACCCAGGGCGAGGTACAGCGCCTGGCTGCCGGTGTTGAAGGTATCCGTTTCTAGGCTGGCGAGCGTCAGGCCTTCGGCGCGCATCGCCGTTTCCAGCGTATCCATCAACGCCCGCGCGACGCCGCGCCGGCGGCCGCGCGCGGCGACGTGCAGGGCATCGACGAAGCCGCCGTCGCGATGGGCGAAGCCCAGCACTTCGCCGTCGATCTGCGCGACCACGAAACGCGGCCATTGCGCGGCGACGAAACGTTCCGCGACCTGCCGCTCGTGGTAATCGGCGATGGCTTGCGCGGTGAGTTGCTCGCGCCATGTGTCGGCAAAGGTTTCCGCGAGCAGCGCCAGCAGCGCGGTGCGATCTTCGGCGGCGGCGGGGCGGATCAGTACGGCGGCGGGCGCTGGGTTCATTGGGGGAGGCGTGTTGGAACGGGCAGGGCTGCGAGCGCAGCCGATGCAATGGCGCGGCGCCGAGGCAGTATCGCCGGCCGCACCACTGCGGATGTAGCGATCCTTTGGCGGTTGCGCGGCCGCCGCGCGGCGTTCGGTCGCCGATCGATCAAGTCCCCGCCGGCAACTGCGCCGGAAACCAGTTCGCCCGCGCCAGCCACCCGGACAGGAAGCGATGCAGCAGCGGATGGTTCGCGGCCAGGTTGTTGTAGTAGTTGATCCGGCCCTGGCGATACAGCGCGTACAGCCAGGCCTGATCGGCGTGCTGCATGGCGGCGAGCGTTTCCGGGCCGAAATGTCCGTCGGCGGCCAACGGCGGGCCGAGCAGGTTCTGCAGCAGCAAGATCGCGTGGACGCCTGCGTTGACGTAGAAATCGAACACGATCGCGGCCAGGTCCTGCGCGGCGATCGAGTCGCCGTAGATCGCGTCCCAGTACAGCGCCTTGTACAACACCGCGGCCTGCTCCGGGCTCAGGGCCTGCAGATTGGCCAGGGTCGGGGCGACGCCGAGCAAGGTCTGCGCGTGCGCCTGAAAGGTTTGCAGGGTGATGCCCATATTGGTCGCGCCGCCCGGATCGTAGGGGTCATCGACATAGCCGCCCTCGAAGATCAGCAGTTGCGGGAAGTAGTCGTTGAAGTCGGCCATCGCGGGTCTCCGGCAGGTGTGGGTGCGGCGGACGCGATCGTGTCCGCCGGATGATGGGAAAACGGGGATTGCGCGGTACAGCAGGGCCGCAAGGCCGCGCTGTTGAGGCAAACGCGGCCGCCCGGGCCTTGTGAGGCGCCCATGGCCGGGGCCGAGCTTGCCGCGATCGCGTCCGCACCGCCTTACCGCCGGCTGACGGTTTGCAAAATCCCGTTGGATCAAGCTGTTGCGGACGCGGGCGATTCGCCGCCGGCGCGATCTTGGTATCGTGGCGGTCGAAACTCAGACCGGAAATTCCCCGTAAGTGGCCCGTCGAACCGCCCCCTCGCAGGACTCGCGCGATCTGCTCAGCGTCGATAACGACGGCCTGCGTCCGCTGGCCGAGCGCATGCGCCCGCGCAGCGTGGATGAAATGGTCGGCCAGCGCCGCCTGCTCGCGCCCGGCTCGGCGCTGCGCCGCGCGGTCGAATCCGGACGCGTGCATTCGATGATCCTGTGGGGCCCGCCGGGGTGCGGCAAGACCACCCTGGCGTTGCTGCTGGCGCGCTACGCCGATGCCGAGTTCAAGGCGATCTCGGCCGTGCTCTCGGGCCTGCCCGAAGTGCGGCAAGTGCTGGCCGAGGCCGCGCACCGTTTCGCCGACGGCCGCCGCACGGTGTTGTTCGTGGACGAGGTGCATCGCTTCAACAAGACCCAGCAGGACGCGTTCCTGCCGCATATCGAGCGCGGCACCATCATCTTCGTCGGTGCGACCACCGAGAACCCGTCGTTCGAGCTCAACTCGGCGCTGCTGTCGCGCTGCCGCGTGCACGTGATGGAAGCGGTCTCGCCCGACGACATCCGCCACAGCCTGCGGCGCGCGCTGGAAGACGAAGAGCGCGGCCTGGGCGCGCAGCCGGTGCAGGTCGGCGACGACTTGCTGCTGCAGATCGCCACCGCCGCCGACGGCGACGTCCGCCGTGCGCTGACCTTGCTGGAAATCGCCGCCGAACTGGCCGCCGACGAAGACGGGCAGATCACCGCCGCGACCCTGGCGCAGGTGCTGGCCGACCGCACCCGCCGCTTCGACAAGGGCGGCGAGCAGTTCTACGACCAGATTTCGGCGCTGCACAAATCCGTGCGCAGCTCCAACCCCGACGCCGCGTTGTACTGGTTCGCGCGCATGCTCGACGGCGGCTGCGACCCGCATTACCTGGCGCGGCGGCTGACCCGCATGGCGGTGGAGGACATCGGTCTGGCCGATCCGCGCGCGCTGCAGATGTCGGTCGATGCCTGGGATACCTACGACCGCCTGGGCAGCCCGGAAGGCGATCTGGCCCTGGCGCAGGTGGTGATCTATCTGGCCAGCACCGCCAAGTCCAACGCCGCCTATGCCGCCTTCAACGCGGCCAAGGCCGATGTGGTCGAGCACGGCACCCAGGATGTTCCGCTGCACCTGCGCAATGCGCCGACCAAGCTGATGAAGCAGTTGGGGTATTCGAAGGGTTACCAGTACGACCACGACGCCGACGGCGGCATCGCCCTGGATCAGACCGGGTTCCCGGATGCGATGGGCGAGCGGGTGTATTACCAGCCGGTGGAGCGTGGGCTGGAGCTCAAGCTCGGCGAGAAGCTCGCGCGGTTGCGGGCGCAACGCGCGCAGGCGCGCGGCGAGGGCGGCGAGGGCGGCGAGGGCGGGTGAGCCCGTAGCCGGGCTGCATGAGGTCTTTTGTGGGAAGGGTTTCAGGCCCGCGCGGAGCTTCGCAGTTTATTGTGGGAGGGGCTTGAGCCCCGATGCCTTTCGCTCAGATCGCCGGAATCGATCCCTTCTGATCGAAAGGCATCGGGGCTCAAGCCCCTCCCACAAAAGACCTCGGACTTGTGCGGCGGTCGGCACCGGCGCCATTGTCTGTATCGAGCCCATCGCTTATGCCTGCATCGATGCCGCAACCGGCGCCGTCATGCATGCCACTTCACGGAGTCCGCAACCGATGACCCGCGCCGCCTTGCTGCAACTGCTCGCCGTCGGCCTCGGCGGCGCATTCGGCGCGATGCTGCGCCACGGCGCCAACCTGCTGCTGCCACGCTCGGCCGCGCCGTGGCCGGCGCTGTCCACCCTGTGCGTCAATGTCGTGGGCTGCCTGTGCGCCGGCCTGCTGCTGGTGTGGCTGGGCGGCCGCGAAGACGCCGATTTCTGGCGCGCGCTGCTGCTGACCGGAGTGCTCGGCGGCCTGACCACGTTCTCGGCCTTCGGCGTGGACCTGCTGGCGCTGCTGCGCGCGGCCCGCTACGACTGGCTGGCGCTGACCATCGCCGCCCACGTCGGCCTGGGCCTGCTGGCGATCGTCGCCGGCTGGCGCTTGGGGCAGATGGCCTGGCCGGGGCGGATCTGAGCCGAAACCGATTCGGACCAGCAGGAATCGGGCGACTGCCGATCCGGCAACGGCGTGACTTTCAATCGGCGCTTATCTGAACCACCACGAATCCGACCCGGTGCCGCCCAGACGCGATCTACTCCGCCCGCGGATTCACCGGCAGCCGGGTCATCCGCAGCACCTCATCGCTGGGCGCCGACGACTTGTTGGACAACACCTGCTGCAGCGATTCGACCTCGGCCCAGATCATGTGCTGCAGTGCCTGCAGCAGGGTCGAGCCGGCGTCGGACAGGCTCAGGCGGCCATCCAGGCTCAACGCCAGTCCGTCCTCGATCAACGCATGCTTCATATGGCTGGTTTCCGGCTGCACCCCGCGTTGCAACCCCACCAGGACGCTTAGCAGAGCGTGCTCTCGCAGTGACACCTTGAACAAAATACTTTCCCCTATCCGCACTCGGCACTTGTCTTTTGTGTGCCTGAAATCACGATATGGGAAGCGGTGTGATGACAGCTTTGACAGGGCTTAATGCGCGTCAAAGTGGCACTCATAGTGTGCGGGCAGTGCCGCCGGCGCTGCTTGTAACTGTCACGCCGATGGCTCATCTTCGCCGCTGACCCGGGCTGACCCCGGGCGGCCGCCACCAGGAACCGGACCTTCATGCTGATCTACGACCGCGTCGTACCGCTCAACCGCCACACCCACCGCCGCCTGCGCCTGCGCTCGGCCCAGCACAACGCCCGTTTCGCCGCCGAGCTCAACTCGGTGCCGCTGACCACGGTCGAATTCCCGCACGCCGCTTCCGAGTACGCGATCGTGTTCGCGCGCCTGGAGAACGGCGACTTCCTGCCGGCGGTCGTGGTCGGGCTGCGCAACCAGCAGAACCTGTACGTGGACGAGAACGCGCGCTGGAAGCGCGGCTATGTGCCGGCGTTCCTGCGCCAATATCCGTTCATGCTCGCCGAGGACCGCGACAGCGGCACGGTCACCGTCTGCGTCGATATGGCCTACGACGGCCTGTCGGAAGAAGAGGGCGACGCGCTGTTCCAGGAAAACGGCGACGACAGCGAGAACCTCGGCCGCGCGATGACCTTCCTGCAGGACCTGCACGGCGAGTTCAAGCGCACCGCCGCGTTCACCGCCAAGCTCAAGGAACTGAACCTGCTGGACCAGCAGGTGATCCGCTTCGGCGGCGAAGGCGAACCGCAGCGCGAGCTGGGCGGCGTCTACGTGGTCTCGGAAGAGCGCCTGCTGCAGCTCGACGACGCGGTGCTGCCGGAACTGCTGCGCTCCGGCGCGATGGGCCTGATCTATACCCACCTGGTGTCGATGCGCAATCTCGACCGCCTGTCCGAACTCGCCCAGCAGGACGCGGCCAAGTCCGCCGCCGCTCCCTCCGCGGTCAACTGAGCCCGCCGCCCGGTTCGCGGGCGGACCCGGCTTCATCGGCGCGACCGCGACGGTCGCGCCGCCTCGGCGGCTTGCGGCCGCCGATCGCATCTTTGCCGATCGTGTCTGCACGATCGATGCCTTCACGAATATGTTCCGCTGATGAAACAAGACGTCGACGGCATTCGTCGCGGACTTGGCTTTGTCTTATCGAAATTGGGCCGACCGCGCGTGCCGCGGTGACGTTGTTGCGCCAAAACGGGTCTGCGAACCGACCTGCATGACAGCGCGCGGTGCGCGTTGCGATTGCGGATGGCGAGAGTCGATGCCGGCGACGATGGCGATGTTCGCGACGGCGACCGTTATCGACAACCGCCTCGCCAACGCCATCGATCGTCTTCGATTCTCGCCCGCGCGACATGCGACCGATGCGCCGACGATCGCGCATCTACTCCAACGAATCAGCGCGCGCCACTCACATCCGCGCGATCGAACCCGGGTGCACAACGCCGAAGACGCAAGCGCGAACCACGCAACCGCCAACGCAGCCGATCGACAGCGAAAGCGTGCAACCGCAACGCGCAACATTTCTCACCTGTGTGATACCGCTCATCCAAAGATGAGATGACAAGTGACGTGCTGCGTAATTTCCATGTCATCGCAGCGACTTGTGACATTCGATGCGCGCGATGGAGAAGTGCATGACCACATTCGTGTGCCTTGTCATGCAGTAGTTCAAACATCGTCACATAGCGCACCTAACGTGACGCGGTCTGCCGACCCCGTTCGCCGGGTCGGCGCAACAGGGATGGTTCCGGGTCGATGCATCTACGCCTTATCGCAGCCGTTGGTCTGACGTTCCTCGGGCCGACGGGCTTGCACGCGCAGGAAACCGCCCAAGGCACGCAGGCCGCGCCGACGCTCGCGCGTTTCGACGTGATGGCCTATCAGGTGCTGGGCAATACCAAGCTGCCCACGCTCGATATCGAGAAAGCGGTGTATCCGCACCTGGGCCCGCAGCGCAGCGAGCAGGACGTGGAAGCTGCGCGCGCGGCGCTGCAGTCGCTGTACGACAAGAGCGGCTATCCGACCGTCAGCGTGGTGATCCCGGAGCAGGACGCGTCCACCGGCCTGGTCACGCTGCAGGTCAACGAACAGAAGGTCGGCCGCCTGCGGGTCAACGGCGCGGACTATTTCTCGCCCGACGACATCGAGCGCGCCGCGCCGTCGCTGGCGCAGGGCTCGGTGCCCAACTTCAAGGACGTGCAGCGCGACATCGTCGCCCTCAACCAGTTGCCCGACCGCCGGGTGACGCCGGAGATCAAGGCCGGCGCCACGCCGAATACCGTCGATGTCGATCTCAACGTCGACGATTCGCTGCCGCTGCACGGCTCGCTCGAAATCAACAACCGCAACAGCGCCAACACCACCGAGCAACGCGTGGCCGCCAGCGTGCGCTACGACAATCTGTGGCAGCGCGGCCACAGCGCCAGCCTGTCGGTGCAACTGGCGCCGCAGCGGCGCGCCGACGCGGAAGTATTCTCGGCTTCCTATCTGGCGCGCTTCGGCTCATCGCCGTGGTCGCTGCTGGGTTACGCGGTGCGCAGCAAGAGCGACATCGCCGTGGTCGGCGACCTCAACGTCATCGGCAACGGCACCCTGGCCGGCGTGCGCCTGATGCGCTCTTTCGCCGCGCGCGAAGGCTTCTTCCATTCGCTGAGCGTGGGCGTGGACTACAAGGACTTCAACGAAGCGCTGGTGCAGGGCGCCGATCGCGGTTCGGTGCCGATCGAGTATTTCCCGTTCAGCGTCAACTACAACGCCGACTGGATCAAAGAGCATTCGGTCAGCGACCTGGCCTTGTCGGCGGTGTTCAACCTGCGCGGCGTCGGCGACGGCCGCGCCGCTTTCGACGCCAAGCGCTTTCAGGCCCAGCCGAATTTCTTCTACCTGCGCGCTTCGGGCTCGCATACGTGGAAATTCGCCAACGACGCGCAACTGATGCTGCGCATGCAGACCCAGTTCGCCGGCGAGCCGCTGATCAGCAACGAGCAATTCAGCATCGGCGGCCTGGACAGTGCGCGCGGCTATTACGAATCCGAATCGCTCGGCGACACGGGCGCGGCGGCGACGCTGGAAGCGCGCACGCCCTCGTTCGCCGATTCGCTCGGCGAGGCGTTCCAGGAAATGCGTCTGCGCGCTTTCGTCGATGCCGGTTATGCGCGCATCAACGACCGGCTGTCGGATCAGCTGCGCAGCGAGACCTTGGTCAGCGCCGGCCTGGGCGCCTCGCTGAAGATGTTCGAGCATCTCAACGGTTCCATCGATGTGTCCCACCCGTTGTCCAGTCCGAACGGCAAGGACCGCAAGCCCGATTCGATCGAACTCGGCGTGCGGGTTTGGGGCGAGTTTTAAGCAGGCAAGGAAAACCCTGTGGCAGGGGCTTGAGCCCCGACGCTTTTGTTTCAGCTCGCCGGAAGTCTGATGTCGCGGCGGATCGAAAGGCGTCGGGCCTGAAGGCCCTCCCATCCAGGCCATACCGAATATTTCCGGGGAAAGTGTCGTGACTCAATTGCGCGTGTTGCTGGTCTGCTTGTTCCTGTCGCTGATCTCGTTGCCGGCATCGGCGGCGTCGTGGTGGGACGGTAAATGGAACTACCGGGCCAAGATCGATCTCAACACCACCTCGGCCGGCGCCGCGGTCAGCGAGCCCGGCGGCCGCGCCCAGGTCCTGGTGCGCCTGCATTCGGGCAACTTCAACTTCGCCGACGCGAAGGAAGACGGCAGCGACGTGCGCTTCATCGCCGCCGACGACCGCACGCCGCTGAAGTACCACTTCGAGAAATACGACGGACTGGTCGATCAGGTCGCGCTGGCCTGGGTGGACGTGCCGAACCTGGAAGCCAACGCGGCTTCGTCGGTCTACGTCTATTTCGGCAACGCCGAGGCGACGCCCGGCGGCGACGCCAAGGGCAGCTACGACGCGGACAACATCGCGGTCTATCACTTCGCCAACCAGGGCGCGGCCGGCAACGATCAGACCGCCTACGCCAACAACGCGCAGGCGCCGCTGACCCTGGCCGAATCGGCGCTGATTGGTTCGGGCCTGCAATTGAACGGTCAGGCGCCGGTGACGGTGCCGGCGTCGTCGTCGCTGAATCTCGCCGCGGCGCAGCCGTTGACGGTGTCGGCGTGGATTAAACCAACCGGAGCCGGCGCGACGGGAATAATCGCGTCGCTGCCGGGTGCACTGACGGTCGGAATCGAATCCGGCGTCATCTACGCCGAAACGCCCGGCGCCAACGGCGCCTTGCGCACCTCTGCCGGCGCACCGCTCACCAGCGAAGGCTGGGCCCACATCGCCGTGCGCGCCGCCGACAACAAGCTCGCCGTCTACGTCAACGGCGCGCCGGCCGGCGAAGTCGCGGCGGCCTTGCCGCTGGCCAACGCCGGTCTGCTGATCGGCGGCGAACGCGTCGCCGCCGGCGCCGCGGCGCGGCCGAACTTCATCGGCCTGATCGACGAGTTGCAAGTGTCCAAGACCGCGCGTCCGCTCGGCCTGATCCAGGCCGCCGCGCACAGCCAGGGCCTGGACGCGCGCCTGCTGACCTTCCAGCCGGTCGAGCAGCGCTCCGGCGACGGCGGCCACAACTACTTCGGCATCCTGTTCAGCGCGCTGACCGTCGATGCCTGGGTGGTGATCGTGATCCTGGGCTTCATGGCCGCGATCTCGTGGTGGGTGATGATCGGCAAGGGCGTGTTCGTCAACGTCACCTCCAAGGCCAACGAGCGCTTCCTGCAAGCCTTCCGCAAATACGCCGGCGAATATCCGCTGCACGACATCGCCTGGGTCAAGGGCGCGGAAGGCGACGGGCCGCTCAACGGGGAGAAATCGAATCTCGCCCGGCTGCTCGCGATCGGCCTGGACGAACTGCGCAACCGCGTCGCCGCCGCCGGCGGACGTTCGGTGGTGCGCACGCAGTCGATCGCCGCGATCCGTTCCGCCCTCGACGCCGCCGCGGTGCGCGAGAGCCAACGCTTGAACAAGTTGATGGTGCTGCTGACGATCGCCATCTCCGGCGGCCCGTTCCTGGGCCTGCTCGGTACCGTGGTCGGCGTGATGATCACCTTCGCCGCGGTGGCCGCGGCGGGCGATGTCAACATCAACGCGATCGCGCCCGGCATCGCCGCCGCGCTGCTGGCGACGGTGGCCGGTCTGGCCGTCGCGATCCCGGCGCTGTTTGGCTACAACTACCTGCTCAGCCGCACCGAGGCGATCGGCGCGGACATGCAGGTGTTCGTGGACGAACTGGAAAAGCGCATCGCGGAAGATTACGCCGGCGACGCGCCGGTGCCCGCGCACCTGTCGCGCAGCGTGTCCACGGAGTCGCTGCCGTGAAGGTCCAGGGCAAGAAGCCTTACGACGACATCAACATCACGCCGATGCTGGATCTGGCGTACGTACTGCTGGTGATCTTCATCATCATGACCACCGCGGCGGTGCAGGGCATCAAGGTCGATCTGCCCAAGGCCAGCGCCAGCCAGCCCTTGTCGGTGCCCAAGACCAAGGTCATCGCGATCGACAACGCGGGGCAGGTCAGCATCGATGCGGTGCCGGTCAGCATGAGCGAGCTGGAACAGCAACTGCGCAACGCGCTGGCCAACGACGCCGAGTTGCCGGTGATCCTGCGCGGCGATCGCGCCGTGCAATACGAAAAGGTCATGGCGGTGCTGGACCTGTGCAGCAAGCTCGGCATCTCCTCGATCGGACTGGCGTCGCAGCGCCAGGCCGCGGGCTGAGCGGGTCCGCGCGCGCATGTCCGCACCCACGACCTATGGCCGTCCCTCCAGGCTGTCGCGCGCGCTCGGCGTCGCCGGCGCGCTCGGCGTGTTCGCCGTGCTCGCCTGGCTGGTGTGGTCGCTGATGCAGGACAGCCGGCCGATGCCCAAGCGCACGCCGCCGCGCATCACCCAGGTGATCCTGCCGCCGCCGCCTCCGCCGCCGCCGCCGCCGCAACCGGACAAAGTGCAGGAAGAGGAAAAGCTGGTCGAGAACACGCCGTTCGAATCCCTGGACAAGCCTCAGGAAGATTCGCCCGAGCCGCCCGGCGATCCGCTCACCGCCGAAGCCGGGCCGGGCAGCAACGAATTCGGTCTGCAGGCCGGCAGCGGCGGCGGCACGCGCATCGGCGGCAAGGGCGGCGGCGGTAATCCGTATGCCGGCTACGCCTCGATGGTGCAGCGCGCGGTGCAGCAGTACCTGCAGCAAGCCGACAAGACCCGCAAGGGCCGCTATAGCGCCACGGTGGCGATGTGGTTGAACGCCGACGGCACGATCCAGCGTTCGCAGGTGATCGCCTCTACCGGAAAACCTGAGCTCGATGCCGCCATCGTCGCCGCGCTGCAGGGCCGCTCGCTGCCGCAGCCGCCGCCGGCGGAAATGCCGCAACCGATCAATTTGCGCATCGGCGCGATCGCGCCGGGATGACCGGCCGCGCCGACATCCACGCCCGAACGCTTCGCTTATCTGTTTCGCTTACTGGGACTTTACGCATGACCGCATCGCCCAATCCGCATCGCCGCACGTCCGTTCGCGTGTTGACCCTGGCTCTGGCCGCGCTGTGCGCGGCGCCGGCGCTGGCCGCAACGCCGGTGGACGCGTCGAAGATCAGCCCGGAAGTCACCCTCAAGCTCATCGATCTGCTGGTGGCCAAGGGCGTGATGACGCGTCAGCAGGCCGACGACATGATCGCCGAAGCAACCGCCAGCGCGGCCGCGCGTCCGGCGCCGGCGCTCGCGGCGCAACCGGCGTATCAGACTCAGCCCGGCGCGGTGGTCGTGCCTTACATCCCGGAAGTGGTGCGCCAGCAGATCAAGGACGAACTGCGCGCGGAAGTCACTCAGCAGGCCAAGAGCGAAGGCTGGGCGGCGCCCAACGCGCTGCCGGAGTGGACCCAGCGCATCAACGTCTACGGCGACGTGCGCGCGCGCGCCGAGGACGTGCTCAACGACGGCGAGAACTACACCGACTTCCCGAACTTCGGCGCGCTCAACGCCGGCAGCGGCTACGACGTCAACGATCCGCTCAACAATCCGCTGCCCACCGTCAACACGACCAAGAACCGCGGCCGCATGCGTTTGCGCGCGCGGCTCGGTGTGCATGCGCAGATCGCCGATTGGGTAGAGGCGGATCTGCGGTTGGCCACCGGCAGCGATCGCAGCCCGGTGTCCACCAACCAGACCCTCGGCGCCGGCGGCAATCTGTCCAAATACTCGCTGTGGCTGGATCGCGCCTACATCCGACTCAAGCCCAGCGACTGGCTGACCGCCGATATCGGCCGCGCGCCCAATCCGTTCTGGACCAGCGAGCTGTTGTTCGACAACGACCTGAGTTTCGACGGTGTGGCGATCAAGACCGAGTTCGACACCGGCGGCGACTTCAAGCCCTTCGTCAACCTCGGCGCATTCCCGATCTTCAACACCGATTTCGATTTCGGCTCGACCCAGCGCCTGGACAAGGCCAGCAGCCGCGACAAGTGGCTGTACGGCGCGCAGCTCGGCGCGAACTGGACGTTCAGCGACGATGTCAACCTGAAGCTGGGCCTGGGCTATTTCCTGTTCGACAAGATCAACGGCGAGCGCTCCACGCCGTGCGTGGCGCCGACCTCCAAGGACGTGTGCGATACCGATCTGTCGCGGCCGCAGTTCCAGCAGTTCGGCAACACCATGTTCGCGATCCGCGACATCGTCCCGGCCAGCGGTGCGCCCGACGGCCCGCAGTTGCAGTACTTCGGCTACGCGAGCGAATTCGGCGTGGCCAACCTGCACGCGGCGCTGGAGATCGCCAGCTTCGATCCGGTCAAGGTCGTGGTGGAGGCCGACGTGGTCAAGAACCTCAAGTACGACGCCAACCGCATCCGCGCGCTGGGCCCGTTGAACAACTTCAAGCCGCTGCGCGATCCCAACGACCGCACCTTCATTTTCGACGGCGGCGACATGGGCTACTACATCAACCTGCTGGTCGGCCAGCCGAAGATCGCCAAGGCCTGGGACTGGAACGCCAGCATCGGCTACAAACGCCTGGAATCGGACGCGGTGCCGGACGCCTTCACCGATTCGGACTTCCATCTGGGCGGCACCAACTCGCGCGGCTTCATCCTCGGCGGCGCGCTGGGCCTGGCGCGCAACACCTGGCTGGGACTGCGTTGGCTCAGCGCCAACGAAGTCAGCGGCGCGCCGTACTCGGTCGATGTGGTGCAGATCGACTTGAACACCGAATTCTGAGCACGGAGCCCGGATCATGAGCCTGCGACCCATCCGTCATTGCGCACTGCGCAGCGCCCCGTTGCTGGCCGCGCTGTGGTTCGCCGCTTCTGGCGCGCACGCGCAGAACGGCAACGAAACCCGCCTGCGCGACGCGTTGCGCGACACCGGCGCGCGCCTGCGCAGCGCCGAAGCGGCGCTGGCCGCGCAACAGGCCGCCACCGCGGCAGTCGAGCGCGAGCGCGACGCGCTCAAGGCCGCCTCGGCCAAGGCGCCCGCGCGCGAGGACGGCGCGCGGCTGACGGCGCTGCAGCGGCAACTCGGGCAGGCCTCGGCGGCCTCCGATCAAGCCCGCGCCGATGCGCAGAAGTGGCAGAGCGCGCAGCAGCAAGCCGCCCAGGCCGCGCAGCAGAAGGAACACGAACGCGCCGCGCTGGCGGCGCAGCTGGCAAGCGTGCAGGCGCAGTCGGCGCGTTGCGCGGCGGCGACCGAGGCGGTGTATCAGGCCGGGCGCGAGCTGGCGCAGTTGTATCGCGATCCGGACTTCATCGATTCGGTGCGCAGTCGTGGGTTCTCGCCGCTGGGGCTGGAGCGGGTGAAGAAGGAGAACCGCGTGCGCGAGCTGGAGGACAAACTCGACCAACAGCACGATCAGGCGGCGCAATGCGCCAGCGGCGATGCTGCCGCGCGCACGGCCGGTAACGGGACGGCGTCGAGCTGATGAGGCGTGCGGCCACCCGGGTTGCGATGAAGCCGCGCGAGTTCGCGCGGCGTTCGTGCGGGCGATCGATTCGTGCGGTGTTGTCGTTGCTGGGCTTGTGCGCGGTGTTCGCTTGGTCGGCGCAGGCGCAAAAGCGCATGCTGCCGGCCTCGCAGCCG
The DNA here is from genome assembly GCF_001442805.1 of Lysobacter gummosus. Lineage (NCBI taxonomy): Bacteria > Pseudomonadati > Pseudomonadota > Gammaproteobacteria > Lysobacterales > Lysobacteraceae > Lysobacter > Lysobacter gummosus. Next base: position 2,603,069 of record NZ_CP011131.1, read on the forward strand.
CAAGCTACTCCGTGCGTGCAGGTGCGTATCGGCAACGACGAGGCCGGGCGTTGGTCCTGCCTCAACGAAGCCTTGAAAGCCGAAGTCGATAAGACCGCGCCGGTGGTCAATACCGATTCGCCCGGCGAACGGTTGGCGCCGATCGGGCAGGGCTTGGCGACGCCGGCGGCGACGCGGCAGCGGTTGGGGGATCAATACGGCAAGTCGGTCCGGCCGCAGCGGCCGGCGCAGCAGTTTCCAGCTTCGTTTCCGAAACCGGTGCGCTGAGGGTATGTCTAGTCGAACAGCCATCTGCTTTTTTGCTAGCGCCCGGTTGGGAGGGCGTCGGCGTGCTGCGGGGGCGTTTGTTCGAGCAACGGCAACGGCAACGGCAACAGCAAAATCAAAAGCAAATCCCCCGCGTCCGCTTCGCGAACGCCGCCCCCTTTTTCAAAGGGGGCAACAGCAGGCGGCGCGGTCTTTACCTCGCGCCGAAACAGTTCCCCCCTTTGAAAAAGGGGGGCTAGGGGGGATTTGCTTTTGCTTGTATCAGCCGCCATCGACGACAGCGACGATTCAAGCAACAGCAACAGCAACAGCAAATCCCCCGCGTCCGCTCCGCGAACGCCGGCCCCTTTTTCAAAGGGGGCAACGGCAGGCGGCTTTGCCGAGCCGTGATGCGAAACCGTCCGCCCACGCTCTGATCCGCGCCCGCACCACCGCGTCTGTCCCCCATCTCCGCGTCGCCGCATCGCGCGACGTCATCGCCGCGCCGTCACGCCGCACGCAAAGGAAGCCGTCATGACCCGCAAGCCCGCCGAATCCCGCCATTCCCTGCGTGCGCGCAATCCGGTACGACTGCTCGCGCTGAGCGCGGCGATTTCGCTGGCGCTGCTCGGCGGCGCAGCTCACGCCGATCCCAATCCGTTCGCGCGGCGCGGCGTCGATCCGGCCGCGCAGGCGGCGCGCAACGCACAGCAGCAGGGCCTGCAGTCGGTGCGCGCGCAGCAGATGGCGCAGCGCTCGCTGGCCGCGTTCGGGCAGGCCGCGCAGGTGCGCGCCGCGCTCGATACCGCGCAGGTGGCCGCGCGCCTGGCCGCGGCGAGTTCGGCGGCGGCCAATCGGGTGCCCAACGGGCTGGGCGAAGGCGGGCTCAAGGTCGCCGCCGGGGTCAGGTTCGAACCCGGCGCGATCTCGGCCGAGGATCCGCGCTTGGGCCAATCCAAGCTGTGGCTCGGCGCCAAGGGCCCGACCCAGAACGTCGATGCCGGCAACACCACCGTCACCATCGAGCAGACGCAGAAGAAAGCCATCCTGAGCTGGGAGACGTTCAACGTCGGCAAGCAGACCACGGTCTACTTCGACCAGCGCGGCGGCAATCTGGCCGGCGGCGGCAACGACTGGATCGCGCTCAACCGCATCGACGATCCCAGCGGCCGCCCCAGCCAGATTTTCGGCCGGATCAAGGCCGAAGGCAGTGTCTACCTGCTCAACCGCAACGGCGTGCTGTTCGGCGGCACCAGCCAGGTCAACACGCGTTCGCTGCTGGCGTCCTCGCTCAACTTGTTCAACAACGATATCGCCCGCAGCAATCGCACTTTCATCAGCGGCGGCATCGGCCGCGGCAACGGCACGGATTTCGTCCTGACCTCGGAGGCGGCCGCGTACAGCGGCGGCGCGCGTCCGGCGATGGCCGGCGACATCCGCATCGAGGCCGGTGCGCAGATCAAGACCGGCGCCGGCGGCTACGCCCTGATCGCCGCGCCCAACATCGACAACGCCGGCAGCGTGCAGGCCGAAGACGGGCAGGTGCAGTTGGCGGCGGTGATCGGCGCGCAATACGGCGATCCCAAGCTCGCCGCCGAGAACAAGGTCGCGCTGGAATTCGGCCTGATCGGCGCCGCCCTGGGGCGCGAAGCGCCGGACGAAATCGGCTACGGCCGCCTGACCAACACCGGCATCATCGCCAGCAAGCGCGGCGACGTCACGCTGACCGGCTACGACATCGCCCAGGATGGTTACGTCGGTACCACCACCGGCGTGAGCCGCCCGGGCACGCTGTCGATCCTGGCGCTGGAATACGCGCGCTCCTCCGACGACGAAGCCTTCACCCAGAGCAAGGGCGGCCGCCTGCGTTTCGGCACGGCGTCGGCCACCACCATCCTGCCCGAGCACGACGGCGAGACCACCACCAGCGCCAAGAGCGCCGATCAGGCCTTCCAGCCGCCCAGCGCGCGCCTGGCCGCGGCGCAGATGTTCTTCCAGGAAAACTCGCTGGTGCTGATGCCCGGCGCCAAGCTCGATGTGTTCGGCCTCGACGCGGCGGTGTTCGTCGACACCGGCGCGCGCAGCGCCTCGCGGATCCTGATCGACCGCGGCGCGACCATCAATGTCGCCGGCATCGCCGACGTGCAGCGGCCGATGTCGGACAACATCGTGAAGATTCCGCGCATCGGCGAAAACGAACTCGCCGATTCGCCGCTGCTGCGCGGCGGCGGTCTGTATCGCCAATCGACCGCCATCGACGTGCGCAACAAGGGCGTGACCGCCGACGGCCGCGCCTGGGTCGGCACGCCGCTGCTCAACGCCGCCGGCTATGCCGATCAGGTGCCGCGCGGGATCGACCAGATGTTGATCGACGGCGGCAGCATCAACATCCAGGGCCGCGAGCTGATCGCGCGCTCGGGCTCCACGCTGGATCTGTCCGGCGGCTACGTGCATTACCTGGGCGGCATGATCGCCGCGCCGCGCCTGCTCGGCGCCGACGGCCGCATCTACCGTCAGGCTGACGCCGATCCGAACATGGCCTACGTCGGCTTCGCCGGCGACTACCTGCTCGATCACCAGCGCTGGGGCGTCAAAGAACTGTTCATTTCGCCGATGACCGCGGCCGACAGCTATTTCGACCCGGACTATGCGCACGGCGGCGATGGCGGCCAACTCAACGTAACCCTGACCCCCGACGCCAACCTGGCCAAAATCGACGCCGGCCTGGTGTTGGCGGGAGATATCCACGCCGACGCCGAATCCGGCCGCTATCAGATCAAGAACGGCGAACTGGCCCACGGCGGCTCGCTCAAGATCGCCACCGGCGACGGTTTTGAATTCACCCGCTGGCGGCTGCGGAACGCGCCGGTGGCCGACGTGCCGGACGGTTTCGACATGAGTTCGCGCTTCGCCGATCTGGCGGCCGCGGCCAAGGACGCGTTCGGCCTGCGCACCACGGTGTTGTCGAGCGATCGCCTCGGCGCCGCCGGGTTCTCCTCGATCACGCTCAGCGACAGCTGGGGCCGCATCGAAGTCGCCGCCGACGCGCATCTGAAGGTCGAAGACGGCGGCAGCATCGCCTTGAACGGCCGCCAGGTGCAGGTAGACGGCACCCTGGAAGCGGTGTCGGGCAAGATCGATCTGGAAGCGCAGTCGCGGCCGATCCAGCAGCGTCCGCAAGAGCGCGGCGACATCGTGCTCAGTGCGCAGGCGCGGCTGCTCGCGCGCGGCGCGTGGGTCAACGACGGCGCGGCGTTCGACGATGGCCGCACTGGCGCGGCGCACATCGACGGCGGCGCGATCAGCCTGCGCACCCATGAGCAGCTCATCGGTAGCGGCGATGCGATCGTCGATGCCAGCGGCTCGATCCTGATCGATCCGAACGCGCGCCTGGACGTGTCCGGCGGCGGACGCATCCTGCCCAACGGACGACTGGCGCAGAAGGACGGCGTGGCGCTCGGCCGCGGCGGCGACATCAGCCTGCGGACCTACGTCGGCGCCGGCACCGAGATACAGCCCACGTTCCCGCCGGCCTACTACGGCGATGCCGGCGGCGCCGGCCGCCTGCAGTTCTCGCGCGACTCGCTGGTCGCGCGCAACCTGGGCGGCGGCGGCACGCTGCGCCTGGACGCGCGCGACATCCGTATCGGCGGCGACGCGCCGAGCGATCCGCGCAGCTTGCACCTGGGCGCGGATTTCTTCGCCGACGGCGACTTCGGCGCCTACGACCTGCGCGCCGAACTCGACGGCAGCATCGCCGCCGGCAGCGACGTGCGCGTGTCGCAGCGCAGCTTCCTGGCCGATGCCGGGGCGCTGCGGCAACTGGCCAGCGGCGGCGATATCTACGCCGGCGGTTTCGGCGCGTTCGGCCGCCTCGACGATGCGCATCGGCCGACGGCGGATTTCTCCATGGCCGCCGGCGGCTCGGTCGGCACCGCTTCGCCGAGCGTGCCGCTGACGCAACTGCGCGACGAGTTGCGGGTCGAGCAGGGCGCGCGTCTGAGCGTGGATGCCGGCGGCGACGTGCGCCTGGGCTCGCGCGGCCAGGTCACCGTGCTCGGCGAAATCAGCGCGCGCGGCGGCAGCATCACGCTGTCGGGCGATACCACCACCGACGGCCTGTCCAGGCCGCTGGGCGAGATCGCGCAGGAGTATTGGTCGCGCGACAAATCGGTCTGGCTCGGCGCCGACAGCAAGCTGGACGTGTCCGGCATCGCCCTGATCGATCCGACCCTGAAGCCGCGCGCCGACGGCAGCGTGCCGCGCGACGGCAAGCTGCTCGACGGCGGCAAGATCGTCCTGAGCAACGACGGCGGCTACGTGGTGGTCGAGCAAGGCGCGCAGCTCAAGCTCGACGGCGCCGCCGACAGTTTCGAAGTGCGCGATGGCGTCGCCGCGCCCGGCCGCGATCCGTTCCGCCCGACCGCGGTGTGGAGCGATGCCGGCAGCCTGAGTATCGGCGCCGCCGGCGGCCTGTTCTTCGACGGCGACATCAGCGCCCACGGCGGCGCCGCGCAGGCGCGTGGCGGCGTGCTCGAACTGGTCGCGCTCGGCGACAACCAGCGTCCGCTCGGCGACGGCAGCTTCAGCGTGCTCAACGCGAGTGAGTTCGTGATCGATGCCGGCGGTTCGCACGTCACCGCCGCGGCGCGTCCTGGGGATGCGATCGAGCCCGACCGCGCCGCGCCGTCCGGGCAATTGCGCTTCGGCGCCGACCGCCTGCAAGACAGCGGCGTGGATACCTTGCAGATCGGCCGTCCCGGCAGCATCGCCTTCGTGCCGATCGTGTTCGAAGGCAATGTGGATCTGCACCTGGACCGCGCGCTGGTCCTGAACGGCAGCGGCTACAGCGTGCGTCCCGCGCCGCCGCCGGCCGGCACCGCCGCCGCCGATGCCGCCGCCGCGCAGGCGAAGCTGAGCGCGCAGTACGTGGCCTTCAACGGCTTGCGCAGCATCGGCCGCGGCGCCGCGCCGCTGACCGATCCGGCGCGTCCGGGCGACAACCGCCTGGACGTCAGCGCCGGGTTCATCGACTTCGCCGGTCAGGTGCGCCTGGACGGCATCAAGGTCGCGAACTTCGACAGCGCCGGCGATATCCGTTTCTACACGCCAGCCGAATTCCGCACCTTCGTGCCGCCGGGCGCGACCCTGCCGGCCGATCTGCCCGGGCAACTGCTGACCGGCGGCGACCTGAGCTTCCGCGCCGCGCAGCTGTATCCCGGCACCGGCGAGCGTTTCATCATCCGCGCGCTCGGCGCGTCCGACGGCGCCGGCGGACGCGACGCCACCCGCATCAGCATCGCCGGCAACGGCGTCGCCGCGGCCGCGCCGCTGTCGGCCGGCGGCGCCTTGCTGCTGGATGCGACCGCGATCGAGCAGGGCGGCGTGCTGCGCGCGCCGGGCGGGCAGATCCTGCTCGGCGTCGCCGATCCGGACAACGCCGACAGCCGCGCCGCGTTCGGCAACGTGAACCTCACCGCCACCGGGCGCGTGGAACTCAAGCCCGGCAGCCTGACCTCGGTCTCGCTGGACGGCCGCGTCGTGCCTTACGGCGTGACCGTCGATGGTCTGCAATGGCAGGCCTCGGCCACCCAGACCGATCTGGCCGCGCCGCCGCGCAAGCAGATCACCCTGGACGCTTCGTCGATGTCGCTGGCCGACGGCGCCGTCATCGATCTGTCCGGCGGCGGCGACCTGCAGGCGGTGGAATGGGTGCCCGGCACCGGCGGCAGCCGCGACGTGCTGTCGCGCTACAACACCAGTTACGCCGACGGCACGCCCAAGCAAGTGCCGCTGTATCCGGACGAACGCGAGGTCTACGCGATCGTGCCGGGCGCGCAGCCGCTGGTGGCGCCGAACGATCCGAACTTCGGCAGCGTCGCGGTCGGCAAGCAAGTGCAGATCAGCGGCGTGCCGGGCCTGCCCGACGGCGTCTACACCTTGCTGCCGGGCCGCTACGCGACCTTGCCGGGCGCGTTCCGCGTGGTCCAGCGCAGCGGCGCGCGCGACAGCCAGTCGGGACCTGCGGTGATCGCGCCCGACGGCACCGCGGTGGTGGCCGGTTACATGGTCGATGCGCTGAGCGGCGCGCGCGATGCGCTGGCCAGCAGCTTCGAAGTGCAGTCGCACGACACCTGGAGCCGCTACTCGCAGTACGCCGCCACCAGCGCGGACAAGTTCTTCGCCGATCGCGCCCAGCGCGCCGGCGCGGTCGCGCCGCAACTGCCGCGCGACGGCGGACAACTGGTGCTCAACGCCGGCCAGACCCTGGACCTGGGCGCGAGCCTGAAAGCCGCGGCCGCGCCGGGCGGCGCCGCCGCGCAGGTGGACATCGCCGCCAAGGCGATCCAGATCCTCGGCGCCGGCCACGCCGCGCGCGAGGGTTATGTGCAACTCGACGCGGACAAACTCAATCGCCTCGGCGCCGGCAGCCTGCTGATCGGCGGCCAGCGCCGCGATCGCGCCGACGGCGTGGCGGTGGATGTGCGCGCCGACAGCGTGCTGCTCGACAACGACGCCGGCTCCGCGCTGAAGGCGCCAGAGATCACCCTGGTGGCTACGCAGGACGTGCGAGTGTCGAAGGGCAGCGTGTTGAGCGCGCAAGGCCAACTTCCGGGCAGCAGCGACAAGCCGCTGTTGATCGGCGAAGACGCCGTCGCCGCTCAGCCGGGCCGGCCGGGACAAGCCGGACGCAGCGGCGACGGCGCCTTGCTGCGCGTGTCCAACGCCGGCCCCGCGCAAGTGCGCCGGCGCAATCTGTCCACGCTCGGCAACAGCCATGGCGTGCTCGCTATCGACGCCGGCGCGAACATCGACGGCGGCGCCTCGCTGACCCTGGACGCGGCCCGCAACACCTTGATCGACAGCCAGGCCCTGCTGCACGGCCGCGACGTGCAGGCCAACAGCGGCCTGATCGTATTCGCCGGCGACGGCGCCGCCGCCGATCTGGACGGCTTCGTGATCGGCCGCAACACCCTGGCCGGTTTCGCCGATGCGCAGCGCATCGGCCTGCGCAGCTACGGGCGCATGGAATTTCACGGCAAGGTCGATGTGAACGTGGCGCAGGAACTGGCCCTGAGCGCGGCCGCCTTCGCCGGCGACGGCGGCGACGTGCATCTGCGCGCCGATCGCCTGAGCCTGTCGAACGAACTTGGCGCCGCGGTCGCGGCCAAGTCCGGCAGCGGCGGCACGCTGAGCCTGTCCGGACGCGAAGTGGTGTTCGGCAGCGGCGACAAATCGCTGGAGGGTTTCGGCCGGGTCGATGTCCAGGCCGATCAACGCATCGCCGTCAGCGGCAAGGGCGGCTTCGATTTCGGCGCCGCGCCGCTGAGCCTGCGCGCGCCGGTGATCCAGGCCGAGGCGGGCGCCGACGGGCGCCTGAGCAGCCAGGGCGAGATCTCGCTGGCGCGCGGCGCCGGCGCGGTCGCCGCCGACGGCGCGCAGGGCGGGGCGATCGAACTGTCAGGCGGGAGCATCGTCGGCGACGCGCTGATCCGCGCCAATGCCGGCCGCATCAAGCTCAACGCCCGCGGCGAGGTGCGCCTTGACGGCACCGCCACGCTCGACGTGTCCTCGCGCGGCAAGACCCTGTTCGACCAGACGCTGTTGCCGCCGGCCGGCCGTATCGAATTGAGTTCCGACCACGGCTCGCTGAGCCTGGGCGCGAACACGCTGCTGGACTTCTCCGCACCCTCCGGCGGCGATGCCGGCGGGTTGCGCGCGATCGCCGGCGAAGGCGCGATCGATCTGGCCGGCGCCTTGCGCGGCGGCAGCGCGAACGGCCGCGGCGGCAGCATCGAACTCGACAGCGCGCAGGCGCTGGCATTGGACCCGCTGGCGCAGCGCCTGGCCGCCAGCGGCATCGACCAGCGCATCGCCGTGCGCACTCGCAGCGGCAATCTGAGCCTGTCGGCCGGACACCGCCTGAAGGCGCGCGAGGTCAGCCTGATCGCCGACGCGGGCGCCGGCGTGCGCGGCAGCGATGCCGGCAACGGCCACGTCACTATCGCCGGCGATATCGATGCCTCCGGCACGTCCGGCGGCACGATCGAACTCTACGGCCGCCAGGGCGTGGACGTGGACGGGCGCCTGATCGCCACCGGCAGCGACGCCAAGCGCCGCGGCGGCGAAATCCGCATCGGCGTCAGCGGCGTCGGCGACGGCTCGCTGAATTCGAACTACGGCTACCAGAACGTGCAGCGCGAAGACTCCGGCGCGATCCGCATCGGCGCCGGCGCCGTACTGGACGTGTCCGGCGGCAGTGCCGGCGGTCTGTCGGGCGGGCGCGTGGATTTGCGCGCGCCGCTGCTCACCGATGGCGAGGTCCGCGTGGACATCGCCGATCCGGCCTCGATCCGCGGCGCGCGCGAAGTCGGCCTGGAAGCCTATGCGGTGTGGAGCGCGGCCGACGCGCAAGACCCGGCGCATCCGGAATTGCATTTCGACGGCATCGTCGATCCGGCCGGCTGGTACGACGCGCAGGGCAAGCTGCTGGCGGGGCAATGGACCGACGCCGCCGGCAACGTCCTGGCGGCGCCGCAGAACGCGCAGGAACTGGCCCGGTACCTGAGTAAGCATTACTTCGCGCCGGACGCGGCCAATGCCGCCCACCGCAGCTTCTACGGCTATCGCGACGGCAGTCCCGCCGACGCGCCGTTGCCGGGCACGCTGATGGGTTTCGTGCAGAGCCCCGGCTTCGCCTTCGAACAACGCTTCGCAGGCGTGAGCAACTTCCGCGCGCGTCCGGGCATCGAACTGCGCAATCCCGACGAAGGCATCAACGGCGGCGCGATCCGCGTGCTGACCAACTGGAACCTCAACTCCGGCACCAACCAGCGCCTGGACTTCCGCTACGGCGACAACGCGCCGGTGCTGGGCCTGCGCGCGGCCGGCGAGATCGAAGTCGCCGCCAGCGTGTCGGACGGTTTCTACGATTTCAGCAAGCTCACCGGCGGTGTCAGCGGCACGCCCGATGGCAGCAACGCGCTATATCGCGGCATCGTCGATGGCCAGGGCCTGAGCTCGCTGGACGGCGTGTTCATCACCCTGCCGCAAGCACCCGATCCGGGCCAGTACAACGCCGAGCAGATCGCGCAGTACTACGGCCAGTACGACCAGCTGATGCAGGAACTGTCCAAGCCCGATCCGACCTTCGCCGCCGACAGCAACTTCTGCGGCTTCGCCTGCAGCCTGCTGCAGTGGGTCCAGAGCGTGTACGACTTCTCCGCCGGCACCTCGCCGGACCCGGCGTTGCAGCCGCCGCCGGCGCCGACCTCGCCGGCCGACTACGACGCCTACCTTCTGGCCTATCGCAACTACGTGGTCGCCATCGCCAACAACGCCTTCTACGGCACCGGCGAGTTCTTCGCCTACGAACCGCCGAAGCTGCCGGTGCCGGGGCAACTGTTGCCGCGCATCGGCCCCAACGATCGCACCCCGAGCCTGCAGGCCTCCGCCGCCGATCCGGCCCCGTTCGCCACCCGTACTCTGGCCGGCGGCGACAGCAGCTGGCTGCGCCTGGTCGCCGGCGCCGACAGCGCCAGCGCCGCGCCGACCGCGCTGCGCGCGCGGGCCGCGGCGGCCGATATCCGCTTCGACGGCCACACCACGGTGAATCGCGGCGCCAGCGGACGCGAACTGCTGTTGCCGAACGTGCTGCGCACCGGCACCGGCCGCATCGAACTGGTCGCCGCGCGCGACATCCGTTTCGACGATGCCGACGCGCCGGCCAGCGTCTACACCGCCGGCCGCCCTGGCGAGGGCAGCCGCACCTCGCAGGACCCGGGCCAGATCCGCCCGCTCGGCGAGGGCCGCCCGGATCTGGTCGTGACCGGTCAGGTCAATCCGGAAGCCGCTGGCGATCTGCTCGTCAGCGCCGGCCGCGACATCCTCGGCAACCGCCGTATCTTCGACAATGAGCAGGGCACCCGCAGCGGCAATGCCGGCACCTATCTGGGCCAGTTCTGGTGGCCGTGGATGCAAAGCGGCAACACCGTCGCCGACGACGGCCGCACCGTGCTGGCGTCCTCGATCAACTTCGGCGGCTTCGCCCAGGGCCTGCTCAGCGTCGGCGGCAACGTCTCGATCCAGGCCGGCCGCGACATCCGCGAATTGTCGGTATCGCTGCCGACCACCTGGAGCAAGGAAGGCGGCGGCGCTGTGCGCACCTATGGCGGCGGCGATCTGCGCGTGAACGCCGGGCGCGATCTGCTCGGCGGCGATTACTTCCTCGCCAAGGGCGAAGGCGAGTTGAGCGCCGGCGGCCGCATCGGTTCGGCCTTCGATTTCGACGCGGCGGTGTTCTTCAGCGGCAGCGGCGATTTCCTGCAACTGCACACGCCGGTGGCGCCGATCCTGGCGCTGCAGGACGCGCGCCTGCGCGTGCAGGCGGCGCAGGACGTCGAACTGGGCCGGGTGCTCAATCCCTCCTACGTCAAGACTCCGGAAGGCGTGAGCGGCGATTCGCAGGCCTACGGCGCCGACGCCGAGCTCAACGTGTTCTCGGTCGCAGGCTCGATCGCCTTCGACACCCTCGACGTCGGCGACGCGCTGTTCTCCTACGGCCTGCGCATGAACGGTTTCGCCGGCAAGCCCTACGAAGTGCGCAGCCGTCCGATCTTCATGCAGGCCTTGCCGGGCCGCGTGCTGGCCACGGCGATGGACGGCGACATCGTGCTCAACAACGGCGGCGCGCTGTTTCCGTCAAAGCGCGGCCAGCTCAGCCTGCTCGCCGGCGGCGACCTGCTGCTGTCGGCCGACCGCTTGCCGCGCGGGCAGGGATTGAGCCTGATCGACCTGGCCCCGAGCTGGATGCCGACGCCCGACAACCAGATCGGCAAGGTGCTCGGCGAAGGCAACGGGCCGCTGGACTTCACCGAAATGGTGCTGAGCAACGGCAAGGAACGCAGCTACCGCGCCAACCTGCATCGCGACGACAGCGAACTGGTACGGCTGTACGCCGGCGGCGACATCGTCGGCGGCCGCCAGCGCGACGGCGTCAGCCTGAATCCGTTGACCATCGACGTGCCCAAGCCGGCCTCGATCCGCGCCGGCCGCGACATCGTCGATCTCAACTTCCGCGGCCAGAATTATCGCGAATCGGATCTGACCCGGATTCAAGCCGGCCGCGATCTGTACAACAACCCGCTGCGTCCGAACGTCGGCGGCGCGGTCAACACCAATTACTCGTGGCTGCAGCTCGGCGGCCCGGGCACCTTCGAATTGCAGGCCGGGCGCAATTTGGGCCGGATCACCTCGGCCAACGAGGCGTTCCAGAACGGTTCGCTCAACAGCGACGGCGGCGGCGTGCGCACCATCGGCAATCGCGACAACGCCGGCTTGCCGAACGAAGGCGCCGACATCGTGGTGCGCTTCGGCGTCGGCCCGGGCGTGGCCACCGACGCGTTCGCGCAACGCTATCTGGACCCGTCCAGCAGTGATGCGAACCAATACCGCGACTGGCTGGTGGCCTTCGTGGCCCAGCTCGACGCCGATCGCCGCCAGCGCGACGGCGCCGGTGGGGACGTGGCGCCGATGAGCGCCGAACAGGCCTGGCAGGCGTTCCTGCGGCAGCCGGCCGAGCAACGCCAGTTGCTGGTCGATCGCGTGTTCCTCGACGTGCTCGAACGCGCCGGCAAGGAAAACAAGGATCCGGCCAGCCCGAACTTCGGCAAATACGCGCTCGGCTATCAGGCGATCAACACGCTGTTTCCGGCCGCGGCCGGTTACACCGCCAATCGTCTGGAAGGCGGCGCGAACGGCGCCGATCGTTTGGTCGCGACCGGCCAGTTGGACATGCGCGGCTCGACCATCCAGACCCAGCGCGGCGGCGACATCCGCATCCTCGGCCCGGGCGGCGACGTGCTGGTCGGCAGCGTGAGCGCGCCGCCGCTGGTGCGCGACAGCCTGGGCGCGGTGCGGATCGGCCCGAACCAGCAGGGCATCCTGGCTCTGGAGCAGGGCGACATCGGTATCTTCACCGACCGCAGCGTGCTGCTGGCGCAGAGCCGCATCTTCACCCAGCAAGGCGGCAAGATGCTGATCTGGAGTTCCAACGGCGACATCAACGCGGGTAAGGGTGCGAAGACTTCGTCGGACAAGCCGCCGGTGGCGTACGACTGCGATCTGGACAATTACTGCCGGATCGACGCGAAGGGTCTGGTGACCGGCGCCGGCATCGCGACCTTGCAGACCGTGCCGGGCGGCAAGGCCGCCGACGCGGTGCTGGTGGCGCCGCGCGGCACCATCGACGCGGGCGATGCGGGCATTCGCATCAGCGGCAATCTGATCCTGGCGGCGCAGACGGTGGCGAACGCGGACAACATCCAGGTCGATGGCGATTCGATCGGCATCCCGGTGGCGCGCGGCGTGGACGGTGGCGCGTTGGCGGCGGCATCGTCGGCGAATGCCGGCGTGGACGCGGCGGCCGATTCGATGGCGCAGCAGCGGCCGGCGGTGGCGACGCGGGATATTCCGGCGTTGATTTCGGTGCAGGTGATCGGATTCGGGCGGTGCGGGGTGGACGACAGTCGGTGCATGAATCCTCCGCCTCCGTGAGCGGGGTGGGCGGCTAGGGGGGCTGTCGCGATAGCTGCAGATCCTGGTCGCGACTGTTGTTGCGCAGTCGCTTCGGGTGGCTTTGCTTCTGACCATGCCGTCGTCGTCGTCGTCGTGGCCGTCGCCGTCGCTGCCGCTATTGCTATTGCTGTTGCTGTTGCTGTTGCTGTTGCCAAGCTTTTTCTTCGCTTCGGCATTGCCTTTGCTGGGCGCGGCTTGTTACTTGCGAGACCAGGGACACCCGAAGGGCGGCGCACATGGACGTGCGCCGGGTCCCACCTTGGGCAGGATGCCCAATGTGGGACCTGCCTGCGCAGGCACCGCACTCGTGGCTTTTGACTCGAAACAGCCTAAAGCCTTTTCTTTGGTTACTTTCTTTGTGGCTTTGGACAAAGAAAGTGACCCGCCGCTCTATGGCGGAAGCGTTTAGCGTTTGATCTTGCTTGAGGCTTCTAAGGCTTCTAAGGCTTCTAAGGCTTCTAGGGCTTCTTAACGAACCTGAAGCCCCTGATCGAAACAACCAGTCCTGCGCACTCCTCCTACCGTCATTCCCGCGAAAGCGGGAATCCAGCGACTTCAAGCGTTCTCGCACGAAAGGCACTGGATTCCCGCGTTCGCGGGAATGACGAGCAAAAGCAAAAGCCTCAAACAAGAGCAAGAGCAAGAGCGAGAGCGAGAGCAAACGCCTAAAGCTTCCGCCATGGAGCGGCGGGTCACTTTCTTTGTCCAAAGCCACAAAGTCCCACGGGATTTCCTTCGGTCAAAAGTAACCAAAGAAAAGGCTTTAACTGTTTCGAATCAAAAGCCACGAGTGCGATGCCGACGCAGGCAGGTCCCACATTGGGCATCCTGCCCAAGGTGGCACCCGGCGCACGTCCATGTGCGCCGCCCTCCGGGTGTCCCTGGTCTCGCGAGTTACTAGCTGCGCCCAGCAACGGCAACAACAAAAGAAAAGCCGAGCCACAGCAAAACCGAGACAAAGCAGAATCTCGGCAACGGCAACGGCAACGGCAACGGCAACGGCAACGGCAACGGCAACGGCAACTGCAACTGCAACTGCAACTGCAACTGCAACTGCAACTGCAACAACAGACCGGTCAACCGCTCCGACAGCGCCGCATAGAAAAATTACAAGCGCCGCGCCGTCATCACACGCACTTCATGTCGCAACGCCGGCCGCGCCAAAAGACTGTTCTGACTAATTGAGCCGCGTACTACTCGAAATGGCAGTTGCACGCAAAAACAACCGTGGCTTATCGATATCACCGCACGCCGCATTCCACCGCTGCGCGCACACGACTGTCGCATCTCGGCAAAACCATGCGTAATCAGCGCACAGTCGCAGCGCGAAACGACACGTCAATCCCATGACGATCCTGGACGCGTTCGGTCGTGAGATGACAGCGGTCATGCCCACTGTCACGCAAGCCCCGGGCGCATGACATTAAAAATAATTCGACAGAAAAATGCTGCGCAAATGCGTATCGCGTCGCAGGTTGAATGCGAGGTTTCCTGAGTAACAAATGTGTACCCGCGCCGTCGTCGCCATGGAACACACGTCAGCGAATCTGGAGATGCGTCGGATAGCAAATTAATGGACGCAACACATCGCTAAATGGATTAGTCGGATACACGCCACATAACCTCTTCTAGGAGAAGTCACGTGCATCGCAACACGCTCTCGCTTTCCCGCATCGCTTTCGCCACCGCGCTGGTCATCGCCGCCGGTTCCGCCACGGCCGCCGATCTGTACGGCGGCGGCGCCACTTTCCCGGCTCCGGCTTATGTCGGCGACGCTTACAACGCCACCACCCCGAACAAGGCCCGCCTGTCGCGCGCCGCGTCGATCACCGCTCCGGCGGTCGGCTTCAATGTCGCCGGCCTGAGCAACAGCGCCACCGGCCCGAGCGCCGGCAAGACCCCGGTGTTCGCCTTCGTCGCCGACGGCCTGTCGTACTGCCAGACCGGCAGCGGCACCGGCAAGAAGGTGCTCAACCAGGACACCGTCGCCGCCAACGGCGCTTGCGGCGATGCCGCCAGCCCGGCCGCGACCGGTTTCAGCGCGCTGTCGCCGACCCCGGACTTCATCGGCACCGACTCGCCGACCAGCACCGCCGACTACACCACCTTCAACACCAACATGCAGGCCACCCGCGGCGCGATCACGCAGATCCCCGTGCTCGCCGGCGCCATCGGCATCCCGTACAACAAGTCGACCGTCGCCTCGCTCGACCTCAACGCCGAGAAGGTCTGCAAGATCTTCGGTAAGGTCGTCACCAACTGGTCCGATCCGGTCCTCGGCCTGAGCGGCGTCAGCGGCCCGATCACCGTGGTCTACCGCACCGACGGCAGCGGCACCTCGTTCGCGTTCTCCAGCTACCTCAGCAGCGCCTGCGCGAGCTTCGGCATCAGCATCACCCCGAACCAGAACTTCGCCACCGCCGTCGGCGGCGCGGGCGCGGGCTGGGTCGGCGCCAACGGTAACGGCGGCGTCGTCAGCGCGGTCAAGAACACCGCCGGCGCCATCGCCTATGCGGACATCGCCGAAATCCTGGCGCAGTCGGCCACCTACGCCAAGGTCAACACCTTCGACCCGGCTGTCATGCCGGTGTGGCTCAACCTGACCGGCGCCAGCCTGGTCTCGAACAAGGTTCTCGACGGCGCCACCCAGAACGCCATCCCGGGCACGCACAGCGCCGCCGAGCAGACCTGCATGAAGCTGATCCCGCCGAACACGAACGTCTCCGGCGCGTATCCGATCGTGGCCTACACCTACATCAACACCTACTACACCGGCCATGCGGCGACGCAATCGACCGCGCTGAAGAACCTGCTGCGCGTGTTCTACTCGACCAAGCTCGTGGGGGGCGTCACCGTTCCGGGCGGTCCGGATCTGCCGAAGGGCTACTCCTACCTGCACCAGAACAGCGTGTTCCGCGGCCAGGCCAACACCGCGATCAACAACTGCGTCAACTGATCCAGGCTACAGGCGCGGCGGCATGGGCCGCCGCGCCGCACTTACGCGGATGCGGCGACCGGGCAGGGACTGCACGGCCGCCGCGGCGACAACGAAGCCATGCTTCGACGGCTCTGCGGGCGACCGCAGGGCCGTTTTGCGTTGCCGCGCATGGGCGGTTGGAGGAAGAAGCGAACGAAAAAAAACTCCCCGGCGGAACCGGGGAGCTTGATGCCGACCACGATCGAGCGCGAACCATCGCGCTCGAATCCCGGGCTTGGATCAGGTACCGCAGAAGCAGGTCGCGTTGGCGCCGACCGAAGCGCCGGCCGGCGCGTCCACGTACACCGTGCACTGCGCGCTAGACGCGGTGCCCTTGTCGGCGGCAGCGGCGATCTTGTTGTTGCAGGTGCTGGCGGTGACGCCATTGCGAGTGCCCACGGCGGTGGTTTCGCAGTTGGCGGTGATGTCTTCGCCGCCGCTCAGGCGCGCGGTGCTTTCGACCGCCACCACCGCCGCCGGCGAGGACGACAAGCCGCCGCCGAACACTTCGACCTGACGCGAACCGGCCGGACACGCCACGCTGGCATTGCACAGCACGCTGTCGCCAGCGTTGGCATCGGCTTTGACGGTGGCGTACACCTGCACCACGCCCGGGAAGAAGTTCACCGTCTTGCACTGGCCGGCGGCGTGCGCCTGCGGGGCGGCCAGCAGGCCCAGGCCCAGCGCGGCGGCGATGACGAGAAGCTTGGCGCCAGCGGCGCGCATTACGTAGTCCATTGCGTATCTCCTTAGGAAGTTGGAATGAGTCCGGCGTGGATGTGTCGCATCCCGGGGAGTGGAGACGTTCGGGCATG
Organism: Lysobacter gummosus; assembly: GCF_001442805.1. Lineage (NCBI taxonomy): Bacteria > Pseudomonadati > Pseudomonadota > Gammaproteobacteria > Lysobacterales > Lysobacteraceae > Lysobacter > Lysobacter gummosus. The sequence continues at coordinate 2,619,683 of NZ_CP011131.1, forward strand.
GCAACGGCCGCGTCGGGCGGCCGCAGATAGCTGCAGATGGGTGGCCAAAGGGCCGCGTCGTGCCGGCGGCGGCCCGTTAATGCAATGCGGTGTGTCGCGGGCGCTCCTTTCCCCGCCAATAGGAGAACAGGCGCACGTGTCGATGCTGTTGCATGCACGTGAATGCGTGTGAGCGCGCAGGCATTCGCGCCGATGCGGCACATCCGCGCTGCCGGCCGGCTGCCGGTGTGCGGCGCGGGCCGGAGGTCAGTCGCCGGCGCGCGCCAGCTTGCGTTCGCGCCGGTGCATCAGCACGCCGGCCACGGTGACGCCGATCGTCACCAGGATCACGATGATCGTGGTCAGCGCATTGATCTCCGGCGTTACCCCGATCTTCACCTTCGAATACACCAGCATCGGCAGCGTGGTCGAACCCGGACCCGAGGCGAAGCTGGCGATCACCAGATCGTCCAGCGACAAGGTGAAGGCGAGCAGCCAGCCGGCCAGCAGCGCCGGCGCGATCAAGGGCAGGGTGATGACGAAGAACACCCGCCACGGTTTCGCGCCCAGGTCCATTGCGGCTTCTTCCAGGCTCGCGTCCATCGAGGTCATGCGCGAGCGCACCACCACGGTCACGTAGCAGGCGGTGAGGGTGATGTGGGCCAGGGTGATGGTGGTCATGCCGCGCTCGGGCCAACCGAAGACCTGCTGCAGCCCGACGAAGAGAAGCAACGAGGACAGGCCGAGCATCACATCGGGCATCACCATCGGCGCGGAGTTGAGCAGACTCAACACGCCGCGCCCGGGAAAGCGCCCGAACCGCGATAGCGCCAGGCCGCTGGCGGTGCCCAGCGCGACCGCGGCGGTGGCCGAGATCGCGGCGATGGTCAGGCTGCGCCGCGCCGCTTCCAGGATCTGCTCGTTCTGCGCCAGCGCGGCGTACCACTGCAGCGAAAATCCGCCCCAGGTGGTGGCGCGATCGGAGCCGCTGAAGGAGAACACGATCACCGAGACGATGGGCAGGTACAAGAACGCATAGCCCAGCGCCATCATCGTATACAGCGCGAACGGACGCCGGTTCACGACTGCGCCTCGCGCGCCACGCGGCGGTTTTCCACGTACTCGAACAACAGCGTCGGCAGCACGATCAGCAACAGCATCGCCACTGCGATCGCCGCCGACAGCGGCCAGTCGCGGTTGGTGAAGAACTCCGTCCACAGCACGCGGCCGATGGTCAGCGCATCCGGGCCGCCGAGCACGTCGGGAATCACGAATTCGCCCACCGCCGGAATGAACACCAGCAAGGTGCCGGCGAGGATGCCCGGCAGCGACAGCGGCAAGGTCACCCGCACGAACGCCTGCCAGGGCTTCGCGCCCAGGTCGGCGGCGGCTTCGAGCAAGGTGAAGTCCAGGCGGATCAGCGTCGCCGCCAGCGGCAGGATCATGAAGGGCAGGTAGTTGTAGGTGATGCCGATGTACACCGCCAGATCGGTATGCAGCACCGCCTCGCCGGGCTCGATCACGCCCAGCCACGCCAGCGCCTGGCTGACGATGCCGTTGGCGCGCAGCAGGCCGATCAGCGCATAGGTGCGCAGCAGCGAACTGGTCCAGAACGGCAGGATCACCAGCACCAGCAGCAACAACCGCAGCATGCGCGGCGCGCGCGTGATGCCGTAGGCGATGGGATAGCCCAGCAGCAGGCAGCACAGGGTCGAGATGCTGGCGAACAACAGCGATTTCAGATACGCGGCGATGTACAGCGGATCGGCCAGCAGCGCGGCGTAATTGGCGATATGCAGGCGCAGCGAGGTCGCGCCGTCGGCGGTGGTTTCCAGCAGCGGCGTATACGGCGGCACCTGCCCGAACACGGCCTGGGCGAAGCTGATCTTCAGCACGATCAGGAACGGCACGCAGAAGAACAGCGCCAGCCACAGCATCGGGATCGCGGTGACCAACAGGCGTCCGCGACGGGTGCGGAATTCGTCGCCGACCGAACGGAACCAACCGAAGAGGTTATAAACGACCTCAGCCCAGAAACCCCAAATCCCCCGGTCTTTCTGCCTGTCCTCGCGCGCGCTCACGGCAAAGCCCCTGCACCAGAAACACCTGCATCGACGCTCATGGCCGAAACGATCATGACGTCAACACCACCGCACTGCCCGCATCCCAAGACAACCACAAAGTGTCGTCCCAGTCGTAATGCGGCTCGGAACTGCGCGCCACATGCGTCTCCTGCACGCGCAACGTCGCGCCGGCCTCGGTCTGCACGTGATAGATCGACACATCGCCCAGATAGGCGATATCGCGAACCTTGCCGGCCACCGCGTTCTCCATCCCCTCCGGCCGGGTCTCGTGCACGTCGATCTTTTCCGGCCGCACCGCGATGCCGACCGCGGTGCCTTCCGGCAGCGGATCGGGGTGGCGCGCCAGCAGTTCCTCGCCGACACCGTCGCACTGGATGCGCAGCAGCCCGGTACTTTCGTCGTGCGACAGCACGCGCCCGTCGAGCAGATTGATGCCGCCGATGAACTCGGCGACGAAGCGGGTCGAGGGATATTCGTACAACACCGCCGGCGTCGACACCTGCACGATGCGGCCGGTGTCCATCACCGCGATGCGCGAGGACATGGTCATGGCTTCTTCCTGGTCGTGCGTGACCATGATGAAGGTGGTGCCGACACGTTCCTGGATGCTGACCAATTCGAACTGGGTATGCTCGCGCAGCTTCTTGTCCAGCGCGCCCAGCGGCTCATCCAGCAGCAACAGCTTGGGCTGCTTGGCCAGCGCGCGCGCCAGGGCCACGCGCTGGCGCTGGCCGCCGGAGAGCTGGTCGGGCTTGCGATTGCCCAGTTGCGGCATGCGCACCAGTTCCAGCATGGCCTGCACGCGGTCGCGGATTTCGCCGGCGCCGAGCTTGTCCGCGCTGGAGCTGGAATGCTTCAGGCCGAAGGCGATGTTCTGCGCCACGCTCATGTGCGGGAACAGCGCGTAGCTTTGGAACATCATGTTGACCGGGCGCTGATACGGCGGCAGATCGGTCACGTCGATGCCGTCGATGAGCACGCGCCCGCGATCGGGCGACTCGAACCCGGCCAGCACCCGCAGCAGCGTGCTCTTGCCCGATCCCGAACCGCCGAGCAGGGCGAAGAACTCGCCGCGGTACACGTCCAGGGAAATATCGTCGCAGGCGTAGACCTTGCCGAAGGTCTTGGTCACCCCTTCGATGCGCACGAACGGCTGCGCGGCCGGATCGCGCCAGGGTTCGCGCGCGGCCGGCGCGGCGGCGGAGCGGGGGACGGGCGCGGACACGCGCTCAGTGCCCGCTCTTGATGCTGGTCCAGGCGCGCACGCGCTGGCGTTGCACGTCCTCGGGCAGCGACTTGGGATCGACCAGCTTGGCGCGCACCGATTCGGGCGGATACACGCCCTGGTCCTGCGCGATGGCCGGATCGACCAGGCTGGTCGCGTCCTTGTTGGCGCTGGCGTAGGCGACGTGATTGCTGATCTGCGCGGCGACCTTGGGATCGAGCAGATAATTGATGAAGGCGTGGGCATTGCCCGGATGCTTGCTGTCCTTGGGCACCGCGATCACATCGACCCAGCGGATCGCGCCTTCCTTCGGAATGACGAAGCGCAGGTCCGGCAGCGGCGTGCCGGCCTTCTTGGCCGCATCGAAGGCATCGGTGCTGGCCTGTGCGATGTCGCCGGAATAACCCATGACCAGACAGGCGTCGCCGTTGGCGAAAGCGTCCTTGTATTCGGCGTTATTGAAGGTGCGAACGAACGGGCGGATCGCGGAATAGACCTTGCGCACCGCCTCGATTTCGTCGGCGGCGCCGGCGTTGGGATCGCGGCCCAGCCAGATCAGCGCCGCGCCGAAGGTTTCCTGATCGTCGTCGAGCACGGTGATCCCGCACTTCTGCAACTCGGCCGCGTTGGCCGGATCGAACAGCAGCGACCACGAGTCCAGCGGCGCGTCGGCGCCGAGCGCGGCGCGCACCTTATCGACGTTGACGCCCAGGCCGGTGGTGCCCCACATGTACGGCACCAGATGGGCGTTGCCCGGATCGATCGCGGCCAGATTCTCCAGCAGTTGCGGGTCCAGATGGTTCCAGTTGGGCAGCTTGCTCTTGTCCAGCGCCGCGTACAGCCCGGCCTTGACCTGGCGCTGGGCGAACGGCCGCGCCGACGGGAACACCACGTCGTAGCCCGAGGCGCCGGCGCTGAGTTTGCTTTCCAGGGTTTCGTTGGCGTCGTAGACGTCGTAGTTGACCTTGATGCCGTTGGCGGTCTCGAAGTTCTTGACCGTGTCGTCGGCGACGTAGTCCGACCAGTTGTAGACGTTGAGCAGCTTCTGCTCGGCCCCGGCCGGGGCCGCGGGAGCGTCGGCGTCGGACGGCTTGCCGCCGCCGCAAGCGGTGAGCAACAGGGCGCAGGCGAGCGGGACGAGGCGCAGGTTCACGGTGAATCTCCTGGAAGCAGGCACGGGCGGCCGGGTACTGGCGAGGATGTTCGGAGCCTGTCCGCGCGGTGTCAACGCGAAGGGGGCGATCGCGGGGCGGCGAGCGCCCGGGCCGGGCCGGTGGGTTACCCGCGGACGATCTTGCGCAAGCGGGCTCCTCATTTTCGTTCGCAGGCTGCGCCGGCGCGTTCCCTTGCGCGAGTTTGATGTGCAGTATCGTCATCGGCTGCCGTCCGTTGGCGGCGTTGAAGGGAGAAAACGTGATGCCGATCGTCTTGCAACGCCGTTCGCCGCGACCGCGCCGGCAGGTGTTCACCGTGCTGATGGCCGCGGCCCTCGCTCTGGCGCCGTCGTGGGCCGCGGCGCAGGACGCCGCCGAAACCGGCGAGGCGCGGCCGTGGGCGGTGCGCGGAGGAGTCAGCGTGCTCAGCGACTATGTCTGGCGCGGCGTATCGCAGACCCAGGAAGACCCGGCGTTGCAGGCGGAGATCAACCTGGAACATCGCAGCGGTTTCTACGTCGGCCTGTGGGGTTCGAGCATCGATTTCACCGCCGCCGACGAAGAGGACGACGGCATCGATTACGAACTCGACGGCTACATCGGCTGGGCCGGCGAACTGCGCCCGGGCCTTGAGTTGGACGTGGTCCTGACCCACGCCGCCTATCCTGGCGCGCGTTCGGGGTTCGACTACGACTACACCGAGCTGGAAGGCACGTTGAGTTTCGCCGAGCACTACCACGTGGGGCTTGCGTACTCGCCGGACATCTTCGGTCTGGGCGGCAGGGGCTACTACTGGAACGTTGGTGGCGAGTGGCCGCTGGGCGGAAGCGGTTTCGGGCTCAAGGTGCAGGTTGGCTACTACGATCTGGAGGATGCGGCGGGCGACAGCTACAACGATTACCTGCTGGCATTGACGAAGGATTTCGGGCCGGTGCATGCGGAGTTGCAGTACACGGACACATCCAGCTATGGGCCTGAGTTGGCGGAGGCGTTGGACGACGCGAAGTTGGCGGATGGGAGGTTGGCGGTGACGGTGGGGTGGAAGTTTTAAAGGGGGGGGCGGCGTTGATGAGTTTCGTAACGTCGCAACCGCCTTGCTCTGCTGTTGCTGCCGCCTTTGCCTTGCCTTCGCTCGTGCTTTAGCTCTTGCCGGCGCCGCCCTGCGGTGTCCTTGGTCCCGCGAGTAACAAGCGGCGCCCGGCAACAGCAAAGTCGAAGCGAAGCACATTCCTGGCAACGGCAACGAGCCGCGCTGCAGCCGCAATCCGCTCCGCAACTTCAAGTGTGGCTTTCCGCAAGCGGCCATCGAAAGATGGGTCCGACAGGCGCCTCGCCGCAAGCGCGCCCGCCCACCTCACCCAAACAAGCCCCGCTCGCACACCCCGATCACCACCTCGCGCAACCATCGATTCGCCGGTTCGAATTCGCTGTTGGCATGCCAGTAAAAATGCAACTGCGCCGCCGGCAGCGCGAACGGCACCGCCACCCGACGCAAGTGCGCGTTCGCCGCGATGCGCCCGGCCAATCCCGCCGGCATCGTCAGCAAGGCGTCGGATTGAGCGACGACTTCGCACGCCGAGTGGTAGTTCTGACAGCGTAACGCGATGACCCGATGTTGGCCGTGGTTGATTTGCGCAATTGTGCCGTGGTGTTGATCAACTGCGACGCGAAGCGACAGTCGAAGTGGTTAAACGTCATTTGCACGGAATTTTTGCGTACTCAGTTCGAATTGCTCATGCGCATGTGATATTGACTGACCTTGAGCTCTGATGGATGCTAACTATGAGAGCGCTCCACTAGGTCAGCCATCGTCCTCGCTAGACGACGAAGCGCGGAAGCCTATTTGAACAAGGATGGTTGATGAGCGATATCCAGCCCAGTCCAAAGTCAGTCGGTGATTTGATCGCGCAAGCCGGCGCCGCCGCGCTGTACCGTGATCTATACCGCATCAATCAAGACACGGCGCGCCTGCTAGGACCACTGCCGCAGAGAGGCATTCCGACCCAGGCAAAGAGAAAGCCGCGCTCTACGATGCCCCCGAGCCAGTATGTTCCCCAATCGCAACAGACCTCTCAAGAGGCGGAATCCATGGATATCAAGACCGTCGTAGCAGCGTTAACGCTCGCTGCGATCACCCCGGCCTGTAAGTCATCGACCAGCCCGGCAACACCGGAGGTTTCGATTTCCACGAACGCGGCCAGTCAAAAACCGCTGCCGCTGTCGGTTGAGGAAAAGTTGAAGGAGGGGATGCCCTACCAGCAGCTCAGGGCCATCGTTTTGTCCGATGGATGGAAGCCTGTCGTTGATCCCGAATGCAAGGCTCAAGTCATCGGCGGGGACTTTGAAGAACGTTGCAAGAACGGGCGCGACGCGCGTTGCAATGTTTGTGCCGAATTGCCGGAGTTGTCGGCTTGCGGAGCGGGTGGGCTATGCATGCTTGTCTTTGAGGCAAGCTCAGGCGAGAAATTGAACGTCACAGGCATCGGCAATGTCACTACATGGAACAAAGCGCCTCCCCAACTAGAGTTTTACGTGCAGGCTTGGTCGTTTGAGAACGGACAAGGGCGGTAGTCAGGACGACTGGGAGACATAAATGGATGTAACTTTGCTTGACCTGATGAAGAAGGGCGAGTCGGGTGCCAGGGGCTATAACGCCTATAACCGCGGTACTTACGGCAAGGACACGATTGGCGGGCGGGAGGAGATTGATTTTTCCGAGTTGACGGTCGCCGAGATTCAGCGTCGTCAGAGCTTGCCGCTGGGAACGCCGGGAAACTTCTCCACCGAGCGTGTGTTCGCGATCGGAAAGTATCAAGTCATTCCAGATACCTTGCAGGCGGCGGTTGATCATCTTGGCATTCAGCCGGATGAGAAATTTACGCCGCAACTGCAGGATAAGATTTTCACTGGATACCTTCTTGTTGAGAAGCAGAAGGCGGTTTACGGCTACGTGACGGGAGACGAGCGATACTCGTTGTACAACGCCCGCCGGCAGATGGCATTCGAATGGGCGAGTTTTCCGGACCCGAGTAAGCCCGGGGATGTCTCTTATTACGGAAAGCCGAATGCCGCGCACATATCCAACGCCGAGGTGGTTCAGGTCCTGACAGACATGCATCGTGAGTATGCCGAGAGCATCGCAAATGGGCTGTCACCGCAAGACGCATGGATAGCTGCTACCGGTGTTTCTGCCCAGGAGTCTCTTGAGTTCAAAGGGGTGCCGTACGCAGTTCCGGAGCCTCGGCCGTTGGCCGCTGGGGCCAAGGGGCAGGCTGTCGAAGACCTGCAGAAGGATCTCAACAACATCGGCGTCACCAACAACCGTGGCGAAAGGTTGGTTACCGATGGTGACTACGGCCAGAACACCAGGGATGCGATTGAAGCGTTTCAACGTGAACACAACCTGCCGATGACAGGCAACGCCGACGGGCCCACATTGACGGCGATCCATATGCATGCATCGGCGGCGCAAGTGGCTTCGGATCTTCAGAAGTCCACGCGTCCCTACCAGGCCCCGGGCCACCGCGACGACTGGATGCAGACGAATGAACAGGGATTGCCGAACTATCTGCGTGCTGCGGTCGATGCGCCTGGCAAGCATCCCGGTCGCGACGAAGCGCGACACGGTCGAGGTGCATTGGAGGACGGCGCTCTAAAGATCGGCGAGCGCGGCCCCGAGGTAGCCAGGTTGCAGGAGAGTCTGATCCACCTGGGCATCAACGGTCATGTCAAGCAGCCGATCAAGGCAGACGGAGTATTCGGCCCTGACACGCAGCGCGCAGTGCAGGCATTTCAACTCTGGCACGGGGCGGATCACGTTAATGGCATAGCGGATCGACAAACGCTGGCTGCGATCAATACTCAGGCGGGTTTGGCGATTATCCAGCGAACGATGGATCAGGCGCAGGGGGCGCCCTCGCGTGACTTTGTTGCCAACGTCAATATCGGTGCACCCCTGGATCCGGGCACGGCGGCTGATTCGCGAGATGTAGGCTCGCCGCCGACGGGAGTGGCTGCGCCGGCTCCGGGGCAACGCGTGCCGCACGCGGCCGAGCCTGGTTCCATTGTGCCGACAGCGGAGCCAATCGCCGCGCCGGCTCGGCCCGAACCGGTAGTCGGCTCGTCCCAGTTATCTCCAAGCGACCAGGCCATGTTCGCCAAAATCCGTGGAAGCGTGCCGGCATATGTGCCGGACGAAACGGTGGCGAACGCGATGTTGCAAGCCAAGCGCAACGGTATTCCAGATGCCGATCGAATCGACAAAGCCGCAGTCGTGGACGGTAAATTGTGGGTGGCTGGAGTGACACCCGGCTATCAGGCGGGTGTTTCGGTGAACCAGCCGGCACCTGCGATGCAAGACACCTTGCGTGAGACCCAGGTGTTCAATCAACAACTGGCGCAGGAGGCTATACAACGCGGGCCGGACGATCCCAGTCGTGGTCCGAAAATGTAGCGGTGCTGCTTGCCAAGCATGCGGCCGATGGTCGGCGGGTTGAAGTTGTGCTTTCAAAAGCAAGAGATCAAAAAAGCTCATCCACCTCACCCAAACAACCCCCGCTCGCACACCCCGATCACCACCTCGCGCAACCACCGATTCGCCGGTTCGAACTCGCTGTTGGCATGCCAGTACAAATGCAACTGCGCCGCCGGCAGCGCGAACGGCACCGCCACCCGCCGCAGATGCGCGTTAGCCGCGATGCGTCCGGCCAAGCCCGCCGGCATCGTCAGCAAGGCGTCGGATTGAGCGACGACTTCGCACGCCGAGTGGTAGTTCTGACAGCGCAACGCGATCACCCGCTGCAGGCCCAGGTTGAGCAGAGCGATGTCTTCGATCACCTGTCCGCTGGCGCGCGTGGACACCGCCACATGCCGCGCCTGCAGATACTGCTTCAGGCTCAGGCGCTTCGACAACGCATGGCCTTCGCGCATCACCACGCAGAAACCGTCCTGGAACAGCGGCCGGTGCCGTACCGGTTCGCTGATCGGCAAGGCTACGTCCACGGCCAGATCGACCTGGCCGGCGGCGAGTTCGCGGCCCAACTCGCGCCGCGCCACCGCCACGCTCGCCAAGGTCGCGCCCGGGGCGTGCGCGTGCAGGGTCTGCGCCAGCGCCGGCAGCAACGCGCTCTCGGTCGCATCGGGCATGCCGACGCGGAAGGCCTGGCGCGTGTGCGCCGGGTCGAAGCGGTCCCAATGCTGCAGCAGTTCGCGCAGCCGGGTCAGAGTGTCGATCAATTGCGGGGCGATGCGCTGGCAGGACGGGGTCGGACTCATGCGCCGGCCGTCGCGCACGAACAGCGGGTCGCCGAAGTGCTGGCGCAGCCGGGTCAGCGCGTGGCTCACCGCCGACGGCGTCAGGTACAGCGACTGCGCGGCGCGGCTGAGGTTCTGCTCGCGGTGCACGGCCTCGAACACCTTGAGCAGGTTGAGGTCGAGCTGGTCGGTTCGGCTGTGAATCTGGTTCATAGCCGGACGTTAGCAAATATCACTTCATTCATGCCGATCCGGCGCCTAGGATGGTCCGCAGCCGGGCCGTTCCGGCGTTCGGGATTTCCGTGATGGACTTCGCACCCAGTGCGCGCACTCAGGAGTATCTGCAACGCCTGCAAGCCTTCATCGCCGAGCACGTGGCCCCCTTCGATGCCCAGTACCGGCGCGAGAACGCGCAGACCAACGCCGGCGCCGACTGGCGACAGTGGCGGGTGCACCCGCGCATCGCCCAGCTCAAGGCGCTGGCGCGCGAAGCCGGGCTGTGGAATCTGTTCCTGCCCGACGCCGAGCTAGGCGCCGGCCTGTCGGTGCTGGAATACGCGCCGCTGGCCGAGGCGATGGGGCATTACGAATTCGCCGCGGAAATCTTCAACTGCAACGCGCCCGATACCGGCAACATGGAAGTGCTGTACCACTTCGGCAGCGACGCGCAGAAAGCGCAGTGGCTGCGGCCGCTGTTGGACGGACAGATCCGCTCGGTGTTCTGCATGACCGAGCCCGATGTGGCGTCGTCCGACGCTACCAACATGCAGGCCGAGGTCAAAGAGGACGGCGACTGGTTGCTGTTGAACGGACGCAAATGGTGGTCCACCGGCATCGGCCATCCCGAGGCCAGGCTGGCGATCTTCATGGGCCTGTCCGACCCGCAGGCCGCGCCGCACGCGCGCCACAGCATGGTGCTGGTGCCGCTGGACGCGCCGGGAGTGCGGATCGAACGCATGCTGCCGACCTTCGGCGAATACGATCCGCCCTACGGCCACGGCGAGGTCGTGTTCGACAACGTGCGGGTGCCGCGCGATCAGCTGATTCTCGGCCTGGGCCAGGGTTTCGCCATCGCCCAGGGCCGGCTCGGGCCGGGCCGCATCCATCACTGCATGCGCGCGATCGGCGCGGCCGAGCGCGCGCTGGAGTTGATGATCCGCCGCGGCAGTTCGCGCGAAGCCTTCGGCCAGCCGATCCTGCGCCTGGGCGGTAATCTGGAGCGCGTGGCGCAAGCGCGCATGGCAATCGATCAGGCGCGGCTGCTGACTCTGTACGCGGCGTGGAAGATCCAGAACTTCGGAGTCAAGAACGCGATGACGGAAATTTCCGCGATCAAGGTGATCGCGCCGAACATGCTGCAGACGATCGTCGATCAGGCGATCCAGATCCACGGCGGCGCCGGCGTATCGCACGACGTGCCGCTGACAGGATTGTTCATGATCGCGCGCGCGCTGCGCATCGCCGACGGTCCCGACGAGGTGCACAGCGCGATGGTCGCGCGCATGGAATTGGCGAAGTACGGCCTCGGCCGCAGCCGCAAGGAGGCCGCATGAGCGCCGCGGGCCAAGGACCGCGAGTCTTCATCACCGGCGGCGCCTCCGGCCTGGGCCGCGCGCTCGCCGAAGGCTATGCGCGCGAAGGCGCGCGCGTGTGCATCGGCGATGTCAACGCCGCACGCGGCGAGGAAACCCTGGCGGCGTTGCACGAGGCCGGCGCGCAAGCGCACTACCTGCATTGCGACGTGACCCGCGAAGAAGACCTGCAGGCCGCCGCCGGTTGGCTGCAGGCGAACTGGAACGGCGTGGACCTGGTGGTCAACAACGCCGGTGTGGCCGACATGGGCCCGGTCGAGGCGATGCCGATCGCCGACTGGCAGTGGATGATCGACATCAACCTGCTCGGCGTGGTGCGCGGCTGCAAGGTGTTCGCGCCGCTGATGCGCAAGCAGGGGCAGGGCAGCTTGCTCAACATCGCCTCGATGGCCGGGCTGATCCACCCTCCCTACGCCGGCGCCTACAACGCGACCAAGGCCGCGGTGGTGGCCTTGTCGGAAACGCTGAAGGCGGAACTGGAATCGGCCGGCATCCGCGTGAGCGTGGCCTGTCCGGCGTTCTTCCGCACCAACCTGAGCGAAAGCCTGCGCAGCCGTGATCCGCGTTACGCGCGCTGGATGCGCAAGCTGGTCGATGAGTCCTCGGTCGGTGCGGAAGAGATCGCGGCCAAGATCCGCGCCGGTGTCGCCAAGGGCGAGTTCCGCATTCTCACCCACGCCTCGGCGCGGCGTTTCTGGATGCTCAAACGATTGCTGCCTTACAGCCTGTATGAAGCGGCGATGCGCCGCGCCGGCAAGGGCGGGTCGGGCAGGAAGCAGCCGCAATCGGCGAGCAGCAAAGGATGAGTGCGATCGCCGGTGGCAACGGGTCGCGCGAGGATGCGCGCGCCGCCCGCAGCGGCGAGGAACTCGACGCCGCCGCGGTGGATGCCTGGCTCAAGGCGCGCATGCCGCATCTGCGCGGCGCGCCGCAGGTCACGCAGTACACCGGCGGCGCGTCCAACTGGACGTATCGGCTGCTGTACGACAACGACGACCTGATCCTGCGCCGCCCGCCGGCCGGAAAGAAAGCCAAGTCCGCGCACGACATGGGCCGCGAATTCCGCATCCAGCGCGCGCTGATGCCGGTGTATCCGTTCGTGCCGGAGATGTACGCGCACTGCGAGGACGAGTCGGTCATCGGCGCGGAGTTCTACGTCATGCAGCGCCTGGACGGGCTGATCCTGCGCAAGAACCTGCCGCGCGGGCTGGAGTTGTCGTCAGAGCAGGTACGCGGCTTGTGCACGCGCGTGCTCGACACCCTGATCGCGCTGCATCAGGTCGATCACCGCGCCGCCGGCCTGGAGCAGCTCGCGCCCGGCGCCGGTTACACCCAGCGGCAGATCGAAGGCTGGAACAAGCGCTATCGCGACGCGCGCACCTGGAACGTACCCTCCGGCGGCAAGATCATCGACTGGCTGCAGGCGAACCTGCCGCAGGACGAAACCATCTGCCTGACCCACAACGACTTCCGCTTCGACAACGTGGTGCTCGACGCCAACGATCCGACCCGGGTGGTAGGCGTGCTCGACTGGGAACTGGCGACGCTGGGCGATCCTTTGATGGACGTGGGCAATCTGCTCGCGTACTGGGTCCAGGCCGACGACGACTTCCTGGCCCGCGACACGCGTCGTCAACCCACCCATCTTCCCGGCATGTTCACTCGCCGCGAGGTCATGGACTACTACAGCGAGCGCACCGGCCTGCGTCCGCGCAGCTGGACGTTCTACGAGGTCTACGGCCTGTTCCGGCTGTCGGCGATCGCGCAGCAGATCTATTACCGCTATCACCACGGCCAGACCCGCAACCCTGCGTTCAAGCGCTTCTGGCTGTCGGTGAATTACCTGCACTGGCGTTGCCGGCGCGCGATCGCACGCGAGCGCGGCTGAGATGGCGACGACGATCCATTTGATCCGCCACGGCCAGGCCGCGTTCGGCGCCGCCGATTACGACGAACTCAGCGCGCGCGGCCGTGAGCAATCGCGCTTGCTCGGCGCGGCGCTGGCGCCGTTGGCGGGCGAGGGCGATGTCGCGATCTGCGGCGGGATGCGGCGGCATCGGCAGACGGCGGAGGAATGTTTGAGTGCGATGCGCGAAGCCAAGTCCTCGCATTCGCCGGCAACCTCACCCGATCAAGCAGAACAGAGCCCCTCTCCCGCGAGCGGGGTGAGCGGACGCGGCTTGCGAGCCATTGGCTCGCGCGTCCACGAACGCCCAAACACAACGCGTTTGGGCCGGGGAAGGGTTGGGGTGAGGGCATCACAGATCGCCGCGTCATCCGGATCAAGCCCACGCATCGATGAACGCTGGAACGAATTCGACCACGCGCAAATCATCGCCCGCCACGCCCCCGACTACGCCGATCACGAACACCTGGTCGCCCACCTGAGCGCCCAACCCGATCCGCGCCGTGCCTTCCAGTCGCTGTTCGCCGCGGCGATGACACGCTGGTGCTCGGGCGACTTCGATGCCGATTACGACGAAACCTGGTCCGCGTTCCAGCAGCGCTGCCTGGCCGCGGTGCACGCCGCCGCTGAAGCCGCCGGCGGCGCGGACAACGTATGGGTGTTCACCTCCGGCGGCGCGATCGCGGCGGTGGTACAACAACTGCTGGACGTGTCCGATGCCCAGGCCATGCGCCTGAGCTGGACCCTGGTCAACACCGGCATCACCCAATTGCACCTCGCCCGCGGCGGCGTGCGCCTGTCCACCTTCAACGGCCACGCCCATCTGTATGGGCGCGACGGCCTCGTCACTTACCGCTGAGCCGGAGACCTTTCATGCGCAAGCGCATCCTCATCACCGGCGCCAGTTCCGGACTTGGTCGCGGCATGGCCCGCGAATTCGCCCGCGCCGGCAGCGACCTGGCCTTGTGCGCGCGGCGCATCGACCGCCTGCAGGCGCTGAAGGCGGAACTGGAAACCGCGCATCCGGGCATCCGCGTCGCCATCCGCAGTCTGGACGTCACTCAGTACGACGAAGTCTTCCGCGTGTTCCGTTCGCTGCGCGATGAGTTCGGCGGTCTCGACCGGGTCGTGGTCAACGCCGGCATCGGCCAGGGCGCGCCGATCGGCAAGGGCCAGTTCGCCTTGAACCGCAGCATCGTGGAAACCAACTTCCTCGCCGCGCTGGCGCAGTGCGAGGCGGCGATGGAGATCTTCCGCGAGGTGTCGCAGGGGCATCTGGTGCTGATTTCCTCGATGAGCGCGATGCGCGGCATGCGTGGCGGCCTGACCGCCTACGCCGCCAGCAAGGCCGGCGTGGCCTCGCTGGCCGAGGGCATCCGCACCGACATGCTGCGCAAGCCGGCGATCAAGGTCAGCACGATCTTCCCCGGTTACATCCGTACCGAAATGAACGACGGCGCCCCGGCCAAGCAGACGCCGTACATCATCGACGAAGCCACCGGCTGCCGTTTGCTGGTGCGGGCGATCGAGCGCGAGAAGGCCAAGGCCTACGTGCCGTGGTGGCCGTGGGCGCTGCTGGGCTGGTTGATGAAGCGGATGCCGTTGGCTTGGGTGGCTAAGCTCAACTGATCGGTGCTTGAGCCCCTCTCCCGCTTGCAGGAGAGGGGGGGGAGTGAGGGCACGCGAAGTAGCAGAACTCCAAGCAAGAGCAATCGCGCCTTCGGCGCTCATCCCCTCACCCCAGCCCTCTCCCGCAAGCGGGAGAGGGAGAAGAAGCTGTTTTTTTAGCTGCGTTAAGAGGCGGCCACGATTCTGCCCAAGCGCATCAATGCTTCTGCGCCAGATCTTCCAAAATCGGACACTCCGGCCGATCGTCGCCATGGCAGCGCCGCGCCAGTTCTTCCAAGGTGCGCTGCATCGTCTGCATCTCGCGGATCTTCGCCGCCAGCTCCGCCGCGTGATCCAGGGCCATGCGCTTGACCTCGGCGCTCTCGCGCGAGCGGTTGTCCCACAGGCCCAGCAAGGTCTCGATCTGCTTGATCGAAAACCCCAGCGAGCGCGAGCGTTTGACGAAACGCAGCCGGTGCAGATCGCTGTCGCTGTACAGACGATAGCCGGCGACGCTGCGATGGGCCGCCGGGATCAGGCCGATGCCTTCGTAGTGGCGGATCATCTTCGCGCTCACGCCGCTGAGCTGCGCGGCTTCGCCGATGTTGTGCAGGCCGTCGGCCTTGGCCTGGGCGAGTTCGGGGGCGATGGCGCTGTGGTTCACGGGCGGCTTCCTCTTGATCGGGTTCATGCCGGCCTCCAGCGGCGCAGCAGCAGGGTGTTGGCGAGCACGCTGACGCTGGAGAAGGCCATCGCCGCGGCCGCGACCACCGGGTCCAGCAGACCCAGCATCGCCAGCACGATGCCGACGATGTTGTAGCCGAAGGCCCAGAACAGATTCTGGCGGATCTTGCCGGTGGTGCGGCGCGAAATGGCGATGGCATCGGCGATCAAGCCCAACTGCGCACGCATCAGAGTAATGCCGGCCGCCTGCATGGCGACGTCGGTGCCGCTGCCCATGGCGATGCCGACATCGGCCGCGGCCAGCGCCGGCGCGTCGTTGACGCCGTCGCCGACCATCGCCACGCGGCCCTCGCGGGCGAATTCGGCCACCGCTTCAGCCTTGTGTTCGGGCAGCACATCGGCGCGCACGTCGTCGATGCCCAGTTGCGCGGCGATGGCCTGCGCGGCGCCGGCGTGGTCGCCGGAGATCATCGCGGTGCGCAGGCCCATCGCGTGCAGGCGCTCGATCGCGGCCTTGGCGTCGGGGCGCGGCGTGTCGGCGAAGGCCAGCAGGCCCAGCACGCGCGGTGCGGCGCCGTCCTGCCAGGCCAGCCACGACAGGCTGTGGCCGCGTTCGCGCAGCGCTTGCGCCTGGGCGCGCAGCGGCGACAGATCGGCGCCGGCTTCCTCCAGCATGCGGGTGCTGCCGAGCAGCAGCGAACGGCCTTCGACCTCGCCGCGCAGCCCGCGTCCGGGCACCGCGCGCACGGAGGTGGCGGCCGGGACCGCGCCGCCGTCGAACGCGCTCAGCACCGCTTTCGCCAGCGGATGCTCGCTGCCCGATTGCAGGGCAGCCGCCGCGCGCAGCAGCGCATCGCGATCGCCGTCGATGGCGATCGACTCGCTCAGCACCGGCTTGCCTTCGGTCAGCGTGCCGGTCTTGTCGAACGCGACCCGCTCGATGCGATGGGCGAGTTCCAGCGCCTGCGCGTCCTTGATCAGGATGCCGTGGCGCGCGGCGACGCCGGTGCCGGCCATGATCGCGGTCGGCGTCGCCAGCCCGAGCGCGCAGGGGCAGGCGATCACCAGCACCGCGACGGCGTTGAGGATGGCGCGGTTCCAGTCGCCGGTGGACAGGCCCCAGCCGAGCAGGGTGAGCACGGCCAGCGCGATCACCACCGGCACGAACACCGCGCTGACCCGGTCCACCAGATGCTGGATCGGCGCCTTGCGCGCCTGCGCGTCCTCGACCAGGCGGATGATCCGCGCCAGCGCGCTTTCCGCACCGACCGCGAGGGTTTCCACCACGATCCGGCCTTCGCCGTTGACCGCGCCGCCGGTCACCCGATCGCCTTCGCCGCGCGCGACCGGCAGCGATTCGCCGGTGATCAGCGATTCGTCGGCATGGGTGCGGCCTTCGACGATGCGGCCGTCGGCGGCGATGCGTTCGCCGGGACGTACGACGACATGGTCGCCGACGCGCAGTTGCGCGATCGCCACCTCGTGTTCGACCCCGTCGCGCAGCACCCGCGCACTGGCCGGGCGCAGCGCCTGCAGGGCGCGGATGGCGGCGGTGGTCTGGCGCTTGGCGCGCGCTTCCAGCCAGCGGCCGAGCAGAATCAAGGTGACGATGGCGGCCGAGGTTTCGAAGTACAGCGCGGCGCTGTCGCCGCGCAGCAGGTGATACAGGCTCAGGCCGTAACCGGCGCTGGTGCCGAGCGCGACCAGCAGGTCCATGTTGCCGCTGCGCGCGCGCAACGCGCCCCAGGCGGCGCGATAGAAGCGCGCGCCCAGCCAGAACTGCACCGGCGTGGCCAGGGCGAACTGCAGCCAGCCCGGCAGCATCCAGTGCTGGCCGAACGGCAGCGCCAGCATCGGCGCGATCAGCGGTGCGGTCAGCAATGCGGCGATCAACAGGTGGCGGGTTTCGCGGGCGACGGGCGAGGTCGCGGCTGCATTCGCGCTCGCAGCGATGTGGGTGTCGCCAGCGGCCGCGACGTCCGCAGGCTCGACGTCCGCCTGTGCGGAATCGGCCAAGGCCGCCGCATAGCCGGCGCGTTCGACCGCATCGATCAACGCCGACACCTCGGTGCCCGCGACCACCCGCACGCGCGCCTGCTCGGTCGCCAGATTGACCGAGGCCTCCAGCACCCCGGGCACGGCCTTGAGCGCTTTCTCGATCCGGCCGACGCACGAGCCGCAGTTCATGCCTTGCAACCGCAGCGCGATTTCTTCGCTTACCAGGGTGTAACCGGCGGCGCGGATCGCCTGTTCGATCTCAGCAGGTGAGACGGCGTCGGTGAAGGCTACACGGGCGCTTTCGGTGGCCAGATTCACGCTGACCGAATCCACGCCCGGCACGGCCCGCAGCGCTTTTTCGACCCGGCCCACGCACGAGCCGCAGGTCATGCCCGCAATGGGCGCCTGCAGCTGGCGCAGGCTTGGGAGGGAGGAGGCAGTCGCATTCATGAAAGACATCCAGGAGGCTCGATGCCAGCCAGGGTGGGCCTTGCCATGATGGGAAGGTCAAGCGTCAGCCGGCGTGAGCGCGGCTGAACCGTTCACCGCTTCGAACCGGTCGCGCGCGCCGCGGCCGTTCAGGCGGTAGGCAATGCCACAATCGCCCCCATCTGGAGACGATCCTTCCGGTCTGCCGGAGTACCGCACGAACATGGTGCTAGACGACTTCCATCCCGCCATCGCCGCCTGGTTCCGCGCCGCCTTCCCGGCGCCGACGCAGGCGCAGGAACTGGCGTGGCCGGCGATCAAGGCCGGCCGCAACACCCTGGTCGCCGCGCCGACCGGTTCGGGCAAGACCCTGACCGCGTTCCTGGCCGCCATCGACGAGCTGGTGCGCGAAGGCCTGGGCCCGGACAACGCCGGCCAGGGTCTGCGCGATGAAACCGCGGTGGTCTACGTCTCGCCGCTGAAGGCGCTGTCCAACGACATCCACCTCAACCTGGAAGCGCCGCTGGCCGGCATCGCCGAGCAACTGAAGCGCATGGGCCTGCCCGATCCGGGCATCCGCACCGCGGTGCGCACCGGCGACACTCCGGCCGGCGAACGCACGCAGATGCGCAAGCGGCCGCCGCATATCCTGGTGACCACGCCGGAGTCGCTGTACGTGCTGATGGGCTCGGAATCCGGGCGCGCCATGTTGTCCACGGTGCGTTCGGTGATCGCGGACGAAATCCATGCCGTCGCCGACGACAAGCGCGGCAGCCATCTCAGCCTGACCCTGGAACGGTTGCGCGAGCTGTGCGCCACGCCGCCGGTGCGCATCGGCCTGTCGGCCACGCAGAAGCCCATCGTCGAAGTCGCGCGCTTCCTGGTCGGCAGCGACGCAGTCGATGCCGACGGCGTGCCCGATTGCGCCATCGTCGATATCGGCTACGCCAAGCAGCGCGATCTGGCCCTGGAACTGCCGGCCTCGCCGCTGTCGGCGGTGATGTCGCACGAACAATGGGACGAGGTCTATACGCGCCTGGCCGCGCTGGTCGGCGAACATCGCACCACCCTGGTCTTCGTCAACACCCGGCGCATGGCCGAGCGCGCCGCGCGCCATCTGGCCGACCGGCTCGGCAAGGACGCGGTCGCCGCGCATCACGGCAGCCTGTCGCGCGAATTGCGCCTGGACGCCGAGCAGCGGCTCAAGCGCGGGCAACTGCGGGTGCTGGTCGCGACCGCGTCGCTGGAGCTCGGCATCGACATCGGCGATGTCGATCTGGTCTGCCAGCTCGGTTCGCCGCGCGCCATCGCCGCGTTCCTGCAGCGGGTCGGGCGCGCCGGCCACCATGTCGGCGGCGTGCCCAAGGGGCGGTTGTTCCCGCAGTCGCGCGACGATCTGGTCGAATGCGCGGCGCTGCTCGACAGCGTGCGCCGCGGCGAACTCGACGCCCTGCAGATTCCGCCGGCGCCGCTGGACGTGCTGGCGCAGCAGATCGTCGCGGAAGTCGCCGCGCGCGAATGGAGCGAGGACGCGCTGTACGCCTGGGTGCGCCGAGCCTGGCCGTACGCGCAGCTGGCGCGCAAGGACTTCGATGCGATCGTGCGCATGCTGGCCGACGGTTTCACCACCCGACGCGGCCCGCGTGCGTCCTACATCCATCGCGACGCCGTGCACGGGCGCGTACGCGCCCGACGCGGCGCGCGCCTGACCGCGGTGATGTCCGGCGGCACCATTCCCGATACCGGCGACTACGCGGTGCTGCTGGAACCCGAAGCGCAGGTGATCGGCAACGTCAACGAAGATTTCGCGGTCGAAAGCCTGGCCGGCGACGTGTTCCAGCTCGGCAACGCCAGTTACCGCATCCTGCGGGTGGAACCGGGGCGGGTGCGGGTCGAGGACGCCCAGGGCCAGCCGCCCAACATTCCGTTCTGGCTCGGCGAAGCGCCCGGCCGCAGCGATGAGTTGTCGCACAGCGTGTCGCGTTTGCGCGCGCAGGTGGAGGCGCTGCTGAGCGAGGCCGCCGACGCCGCCGGCGCCGCGCGTCAACTCGGCCAGACCCTGGCGCTCGACGCCGAAGCCGCGTTGCAGCTGACCGATTATCTGGCCCGCACGCGGCAGGTGCTGGGCGTGGTGCCGACGCAGGAAACGCTCGTGTTCGAGCGCTTCTTCGACGAATCCGGCGGCACCCAGCTGGTGATCCATTCGCCCTACGGCAGCCGCATCAACAAGGCCTGGGGACTGGCGCTGCGCAAGCGTTTCTGCCGCAAGTTCAATTTCGAACTGCAGGCGGCCGCGACCGAGGACGCGATCGTGCTGTCGCTGTCCACCGCGCACAGCTTCGCTCTGGAAGACGTGGCGCGTTATCTGCATTCGGCCTCCGCGCAAGATGTGTTGATCCAGGCGCTGCTCGACGCGCCCTTGTTCGGCGTGCGCTGGCGCTGGAACGCGACCACCTCGCTGGCCCTGCCGCGCTTCATTGGCGGCCGCAAGGTGGCGCCGCAGTTGCAGCGGATGAAGAGCGAAGATCTGCTGGCGACGGTGTTCCCGGATCAGGTCGCCTGCGCGGAGAATCTGGTCGGCGAGCGCGAGGTGCCCGAGCATCCGCTGGTCGCGCAGACCCTGCACGATTGCCTGTTCGAAGCGATGGACAGCGCCGGCTGGCTGCGCATGCTGCGGCGGCTGGAAGCCGGCGAGATCCGTGTGGTCGGCCGCGATGTGACCGGGCCGTCGCCGATCGCGGCCGAGGCGATCAACGCCAAGCCGTACGCCTTCCTCGACGATGCGCCGATCGAAGAACGCCGCACCCAGGCGGTGATGGCGCGGCGTTACGCCCAGGCCGACAGCGCCGACGACCTCGGCCGGCTCGATCCGGAGGCGATCGAGGCGGTGCGCCTGGAGGCCTGGCCGGAAGTGCGCGATTTCGACGAAATGCACGAAGCGCTGATGGGCCTGGGCTATGTCACCGCGGAAGAAGCCCGGGCGCCCGGTTGGCAGGGTTGGCTGCGCGAGTTGGCCGACAGCGGCCGCGCCACCGCGCTGCGCTTGAACCCATCCGACGCCGAGCCGTCGTGGTGGGTCGCGACCGAAGGCCTGCCGCAGGCGCTGGCGCTGTTTCCCGACGCGCCGGCGACGCCGCCGGTGCGGGTGCCGGAGGAATACGCGCAGGCCGAGTGGACCGCCGAATCGGCCCTGATCGATCTGCTGCGTTCGCGCCTGACCGCGCTGGGCCCGACCACCGTCGCGGTGCTCGCGCGCGACAGCCGCCGCGATGCCGGCGAGATCGAACTGGCGCTGCTGCGCCTGGAGTCGGAAGGCTATGTGATGCGCGGCCGCTTCAGCCGCGAGAGCCTGCTCGGCGGCGAAGAACAATGGTGCGAGCGGCATCTGCTGGCGCGCATCCACCGCTATACCGTCGGCCGTCTGCGCCGCGAGATCGAACCGGTGGCGCCGCGCGATTTCGCCCGCTTCCTGGCCGACTGGCAGCATCTGTCCAAGCGCGCGCGCATGAGCGGCCCGCAGGCGCTGCAGGCGGTGCTGGAGCAACTGGAAGGGTTCGAAGCGCCGGCCTGCGTGTGGGAAAGCGAACTGCTGCCCGCGCGCATCGCCGACTATGAATCCAGCTGGCTCGACGAACTGTGCGCCGCCGGCCGGGTCACCTGGGCGCGCCTGCGTCCGAACGCCAACGCCGCCGGCGGCGACAACGCCGCGCCGCAGGGCGTGCCGAGCGTGCGTCAGACCCCGATCGTGCTGCTGCCGCGCCGCGCCTTGCCCGACTGGCGCGCGGCCGCCGATCGCAACGCCGATCCGGCGCCGGTGTCCTCGCGCGCGCAACGCGTGCTGAGCGTGCTGG
This sequence comes from Lysobacter gummosus, assembly GCF_001442805.1. Classification (NCBI taxonomy): domain Bacteria; kingdom Pseudomonadati; phylum Pseudomonadota; class Gammaproteobacteria; order Lysobacterales; family Lysobacteraceae; genus Lysobacter; species Lysobacter gummosus. Next base: position 2,641,446 of record NZ_CP011131.1, read on the forward strand.
AATCGCGCGGCGCCTCGTTCTTCGACGAACTCGAACACTCCGCGCATCTGCTGCGCACCGAACTGGAAGAAGCGCTGGGCGAACTGGTCACCCGCGGCCGCATCACTTGCGACAGTTTCGCCGGCCTGCGCGCCTTGCTGGTGCCGCCGTCCAAGCGCGCCTCGACCCACGGCCATCGCCGCCGCCGGGCGATGCTCACCGATCTGCAGGACGCCGGACGCTGGTCGCTGACCAGTGCGACGCCACTCGCAGTCGCCGATGCCGTGAACGCTCCGGCCCAGGCCGCGCGCGACGCGGAAGCGATCGAACACATCGCCTGGCGCCTGCTCGAACGCTACGGCGTGGTGTTCTGGCGCCTGATCCAGCGCGAAGCGGGCTGGCTGCCGCCGTGGCGCGATCTGCTGCGGGTCTATCGCCGCCTGGAAGCGCGCGGCGAAATCCGCGGCGGCCGTTTTATCGCCGGCATGACAGGCGAGCAATACGCCTTGCCCGATGCGGTCAACGCCCTGCGCCAGGTGCGCCAGCGCGAACACGACGGCGAAATCGTCTGCGTGTCCGCGGCCGATCCCTTGAATCTCACCGGCAGCGTGCTGGCCGGAACCAAGGTCGCGCGCATTCCCGGCGCGCGCATCGCCCTGCGCGACGGCGTCGCGGTGGCGAGCCTGCTGGCCGGGCAGGTGGAGGAAATCGAAACCCTGCCGGCGCAGGATCAGCGCGAAGTGCACCGTCTGCTGGTGCGGCGGCCGGACAGCGCGAGCGCGGCGGCGGAGTCGAGCATCGATCAGGTGCTGCGCAACATCGCCGCGCGTTCGAGTTGACGACTGCGGCTATCTGACCGATTCAGGCTCAAACTGTGACGGCGGTCGGGCAGGTTAAAAGCGCGTAGATCCAGCGTAACGGCCGCGTATGCAACAGGCGCCGCCGGCGAACCAATCCGCGCGCCGCGCGCGCGTTGTTCCAATCCCGGCGCGCGTGCGCCGCGCATCGCCCATGCGCGCAGCGCGGTGGCGTTGACGCAACTGAACGCTTGGGTAATCCGCCGCGTCCGCACTGACGCGGTCTTCGCGCGCTGCGATGGCAAGGTACGCCAGGGGTCCGTGATCGACCGAATGCATCCGGACTCGCAGCCGCACGCCATGCATCGACCCGAGCGCGAAACGGTTGCAAGTTCGAAACATTCGCCCATGCCACCCACGCACGCGATCGCAATTGCGTCGCGGTGCACCGCAAGGAGTCAAGCATGCGCTTCGAAAGCCATCGTACCCATCACAGCGGTTTCGTCGTTTCCTCCAGTGCGATCGGCGCCGGCCGTTTCTCCAGGCCGCTGGATTCGATCCTCTCGCCCGACGCGGTCGATCTGGATGCGGAGATGTCGTACTGGCGCGGCCATCACCGCGGTCTGATCGATCGCACCGGCCTGCGTTTTGGCGACTACGAGCCGGCCTTGAAGCTGGGCCTGGACGCGTACATGCGCGGCCACGGCCGCAGTTTTTCCGAGATGGAAGAAGAATTGCGCGGATGTTACCGGCGCGTGCGCGGCGCCTCGCGTCTGGACTGGGAGGAGGCGCGCGTGGTCGTGGCCGCGGCCTGCGAACGCCTGCGCCTGCATCGGCGCACGCAATGAATGCATTGCACCGGGCCTTCGAGCGCGGGGCCAAGGCGGCCGCGCGCTTCACCGGGCAACCGCTGTGTTTCGGCCTCGCGGTCGGGGTGGTGCTGGTGTGGGTCATCTCCGGACCGTTGTTCGGTTTCAGCGACACCTGGCAGCTGGTGATCAACACCGGCACCACCATCGTCACCTTCCTGATGGTGTTCCTGATCCAGAACTCGCAGAACCGCGACTCCACCGCGGTGCAGATCAAGCTCGACGAACTGATCCGCGCCACCGAGAGCGCGGAGAACAGCCTGCTGGATCTGGAAGAACTCGACGAAGTCACGCTGGAAGAGTTCCGTGCGCGTTACGAACTGCTCGCCTGCAAGGCGCGCGAGCTGCTGGAGGACGCGAAGCGGGCGCAGGACGCCGACAGCAACGACGATCGTCCCGATCCGACCGCGCTCGGCGACCCGCGTTCCGCCGGCGCCGGCGAAGACGCGCCGCGTCCCGGCGCTGCGGGTGAATCGCGCGCCGCCGCCGATCGCCGACCCACCGCGCCAGACCGGCCGCGTCCGGTCTGGCCCACCTCCGAGGATTGACCATGGCGCGCCCGATCTGGACTGGAACTCTGTCGTTCGGACTGCTCAACATCCCGGTCAAGCTGATGACCGGCGAGCGTCGGGTCGATCTGCATTTCCGCATGCTCGACAGCCGCAACAAGTCGCCGATCCGTTACGAGCGGATCAACGAGGAAACCGGCGAGGAAGTGCCGTGGAAGGAGATCGTCAAGGCCTTCGAATACGACAAGGGCAGCTACGTGGTGATCGAGGAAGCCGATATCGCCGCGGCCTCGCCCGATCACAAGGAGACCGTGGACATCGACACCTTCGTCGATGCCGCCTCGATCGGCGCGGAGTTCTACGAAAAACCGTATGTGCTGGAACCGGGCAAGAAAGCCGAGAAAGGTTACGTGCTGCTGCGCGAGGTGCTCAAGCGCAGCGGCAAGGTCGGCATCGGCCGGGTGGTGATCCGCACCCGCGAATACCTGGCCGCGGTGGCGCCGCAGGGCGACGCGCTGTTGCTCCTGATCCTGCGCTACGCGCAGGAGATCATCGATCCGGCCGACTACAAACTGCCCGAGGGCGGCTTGGCGAAGTGGAAGATTTCCCCGCGCGAGATCGACATGGCCGAGCAGTTGATCGATTCCATGAGCGGGCAATGGAAGCCGGAAAGTTACAAAGACGACTTCCGCGCGCGCCTGCACAAGGTGATCGAGCAACGGGTCAAGTCGAAGAAGGTCGTGCACGGCAAGCAGACGGAGGAATCCAAGCTGCCCGAGAACGCCGCCACCAACGTCATCGACTTCGCCGAGCTGCTCAAGCGCAGCCTGGCCAAGAAAGGCGGGCAGGCCGCCGCGGTGAAGAAGACCACGCGCAAGGCGCCGGCCAAGGCGGCGAAGAAGACCGCAAAGAAAGCGGCGAAGAAACGCGCGCGCAAATCGGCCTGAGGATGGCCGTGGCTGAGTCCGTGCGGCGAGGTCGGCGTCCATGAGCCTGCGCGACTACGTGCGCAAGCGCCGCTTGGGCGTCACGCCGGAACCGGCGGCGGAGGCGGGCGCCAAGCGCTCGCGCAAGCGCCGCGGCGAGCCGATCTTCGTCGTGCAACTGCACCATGCCCGCGCGCGCCACTACGACTTCCGCCTGGAAGCCGACGGCGCGCTCAAGAGCTGGGCGGTGCCGAAGGGGCCGTCGATGCGCGCCGGCGAGCGCCGGCTGGCGGTCGAGGTCGAGGATCATCCGCTCGATTACGCCGACTTCCACGGCGATATTCCGCAAGGCCACTATGGCGCCGGCCATGTCGATATCTTCGATCGCGGCGTGTGGCGCACCGATGGGGACGCGCTCGAACAGATCGGCGCGGGCAAGCTGGATTTCTCGCTGCAGGGCGAACACTTGCGTGGCGCCTTCACCCTGGTGCGGACCAAACCCTCCGGACGCCAGCGGCAGTGGCTGTTGATCAAGCGCAACGACGAACATGCGCGCGACTGCGATGCGGACGGGATTCTGCGCGAGACTGCGGCGAAACCGGCTCGCGCCGCCAAGGCGGATGCGAGCGCGGGGAAACGCAAGGCGACCGCACGCAAGAACCGATCCAGCCCCAAGGCCGTTGTAGCGTCCGCCGCTGCGGCGAAAACGAAACAACCCGCGCGGCCATCGCCCCGCGACGGTTGGCGCAAGACCGCGCTCGCGCTCGACGGCGCCAAGGCCGCGGCGATGCCCGATCAGATCGAATTGCAACTGGCGACCCTGCGCGAACATCCGCCGGCAGGCGAGGGTTGGCTGCACGAGGTCAAGTGGGACGGCTACCGTCTGCTTGCCTATCGCCAGCGCAGACTGCGCCTGGAATCGCGCAACCGCCAGGACTGGACCGAACGCTTCCCGCATCTGGCCGAGGCTTTGCGCGCATTGCCGGTGCGCAGCCTGATCGTGGACGGCGAACTGATCGCGCCCGGCCGCGATGGCCACAGCGACTTCGGCCAATTGCAGTGCCTGCTCGAATCCGGGCAGGTGCAGGCCTTGCGCTACGTGCTGTTCGATCTGCTGTACCTGGACGGCATCGACCTGCGCGGCGCGGCGCAATCGCGACGCCGCGATCTGTTGCGCGAGTTGCTGGCGACTTCGGATTCGCCGGCGCTGGCGTTCAGCGAACACGTCGAAGGCGCGGCCGGCGAGGTGCTGGCGGCCAGCGCCCGCGCCGGCCTGGAAGGCATCATCAGCAAGCGCGCCGACGCGCCGTATCGCGGCGGACGCACGCAGGCCTGGATCAAGCTCAAGCATGTCGCCGACGAAGAATTCATCGTGGTCGGGCACACGCCGCCGAAGAACAGCCGGCAAGGGTTCGGTTCGTTGCTGCTGGCGCAACCGGGTAAAGACGGGCTGGAGTACGTCGGCAGGGTCGGCAGCGGATTCGACGACGCCACGCTGCGCTCGCTGACGCGACGGCTCAAGACCCTGCATCGCGCGGAACCGACGCTGGCCCTGCCGGCGCACGTGCCGTTCCCGTCGCGGCAGGTGCGCTGGGTCGAGCCGGAACTGGTCGTGGATGTGCATTCGCGCGGACGCGGCAAGGAAGGGCTGGTCCGCCAGGCCAGTTTCATGCGGTTGCGCGAGGACAAGCGCGCGGCCGATCTGAGCGCGGCGTTGGCCGGAGCGGGGCGGACGACCCGCTCCGCGAAGCAGGCGCCTGCTGCATCATCGGGCCGCGCAACGAAGCAGGAGTCGAAGATGGCGCACACCCACATCACCCACCCCGAGCGCATCGTGTTCCCCGACCCGGGCATCAGCAAGGGCGAGGTCGCCGACTACTATCGCGCGGTCGAGCGCTGGCTGCTCCCGGAGCTGATCGACCGGCCGATCTCGTTACTGCGTTGTCCCGACGGCATCGCCTCGCAGTGTTTTTTCCAGAAGCACCATAGCGACAGTTTCGGCCCGCACGTGCATGCGGTGAATCTGCGCGAGTCCAGCGGCAAGGCCGATTACGTCTATGTGCGCGACATCGAGGGCGTGATGGCGCTGGTGCAGATGAACACCCTGGAATTCCATCCCTGGGGCGCGCGCCGCGACAAGCCAGACCGGCCCGATCGGATTGTGTTCGATCTCGATCCGGCCGAAGGCCTGGCCTGGAGCGAGATCAAGCGCGCAGCGCGCGAGGTGCGCGACCGCCTCAGCGAGATCGGCCTGGACAGTTGGGTGCGGCTGTCCGGCGGCAAGGGCGTGCATGTGTGCGTGCCGATTCGCCGCGGGCCGGACTGGGCCCGGGTCAAGGCCTTCAGCGAGGCCTTCGCCGGAGCGATGGTCGAACAATCGCCGCTGCGTTACCTCGCCACCGCGTCCAAGGCCGCGCGCAAGGACCGCATCTTCATCGACTGGCTGCGCAACGCCCGCGGCGCGACCAGCGTCACCAGTTGGTCGTTGCGCGCGCGCAGCGGCGCACCGGTGGCGATGCCGCTGCGCTGGGACGAATTCGGCCGCAGCCGTGCCTCGACCGATTTCGATCTGGCCAAGGCCAAGCGCCGCGCTTCGCGCCTGAGCAGCGATCCCTGGGAAGGCTTCGCCCAGGCCGAACAGACGTTGCCGGACTTGTAACCGCTGCGGCTTACTGACGGTCCTGCGTGGACGCCGGCCTGGTCCGCCCGCGTCGTTCGACGACATCCAGCGCCACCAGCACCAGCAACGTCAGCACCGCCGATGCCAGCGCCAGCAAGTGATAGCGCAGCCCGGCGCAGGCGCCGATCACCGCGACCATCAGCAGCGAGGCGGCGGTGGTGATGCCGGCGACATCCTTGCCGCCGCGCGAGGCGAAGATGGTGCCGGCGCCGATGAAGGACACGCCGGCGACGACCGCTTCGACCAATCGCATCGGGTCCATGTTGATCAGCAGCGGCATGCGAAAGCGCGGATCGGCGATCGCCAGCTGGCCCATCCCGATCAACAGCGACGACGCGCCGGCCACCAGCATGTGCGTGCGGAATCCCGCCGGCCGGTTCTTGAGTTCGCGTTCGTAACCGATCGCGCCGCCCAGCATCATCGCGTAGGCCGCGGCGCCGACGACCCACAGTTGCTCCATGACGGACATGAATGCGCTCCACGAGGGTGACGGTGTTCTTGATAACCGCGCGCTCGTGACTCGATCGTGATCGCACGAAGCCGCGCGCCGTCACCTTCGCGCGACGAGCATGAACACAACACGCCGCGCTAACACCATGCTGCGGACGGCTTAACTTCGCCGCGCGTAGCGTCGTCGCCACGGAAAACGCAACGACTTCGAACGCCCCGGCGAGACGTGCCGGGATACGAGAATTCACCCGCAACCGCCGAGAGAACCGACCAGAACCAACAGGAGAGTCCCATGCCCCGCGGCGACAAATCGTCCTATACCGACAAGCAGAAACGTCAGGCCGAGCACATCGAGCAAGGCTATATCGAGGAAGGCGTGTCGAAGAAGGAAGCCGAGGAACGCGCCTGGCGCACCGTCAACAAACAAGATCACGGCGGCAAGAAGTCCGGCTCCGGGCGCAAGTCGCATCACTGACGCGCCGCATCGCCGATTCGCGCGAGTTCCATCGCCGTAACGCTTGAATCCCGCAGCCGCGCCGCTATCGGGCGCCTGCATCGATCACCAGAGGATGCCCCATGAAAACTCCGATCATCGCAACCCTCGCCCTGACCTTCGCCCTGTCCGGCGCCGCCTGGGCCGCTCCGCAGACCGCCGGCACCAAGGCCGACGCGACCGATCCGGCCGCGGCCGCCGCCACCGGCGATTCCAGGCAGCCGGTCAGCGACACCTGGATCACCACCAAGGTCAAGGCCGAACTGATGGCGTCGAGCGAGGTCGCCGGCACCGACATCAATGTCGAAACCGTCAACGGCGTGGTCAAGTTGTCGGGCAACGTCGACAAGACCCAGGCCGACAAGGCCGCCTCGATCGCGAAGAACATCGACGGCGTGAAGAAGGTCGATACCAGCGCCCTGGTCTCGGCCAAGAGTGCGCACCACAAGTAAGCCGGGCATCGCTGAGCGGCTGGATGCTCAGCGCACCGTGGCCGGCCGTGCGGTTCACTGCGCACGGCCGGCCGATGCGCAAGCGCTTTCGCCGGCCTCGCCGCGGTTCGCGGCACGGCTGCGGCAGTGCCGCCTCCGACCGGCGGTCGCCGATACCCGCCGATTTGCGCAGCCGGCATCACCCGATGCGACATTTCCGCGCGATCATGCCCGCATGTCGTTCCTGCGCAGCGCCGAGCCGGAGAAGGTCCACAGCGCCAGCCAAGGGCGTTGCTATCTCTACGTGCTGCCCTGCGCCTACGAGGATCTGCTCAAGCTGGGGTTTTCGCGCAACCCGCTGTCGCGCGCGCAGCAACTGCAGCCGCGCTATTTCGAATTCTTCGATCTGGATCGCGCCTTCGCGGTGCAGACCGACAGCGTGCGCGAGGCGCGCGCCATGGAACTGCGATTGCGCCGCGCCCTGACCGAACACAACGCGCCGGCGCCGCTGACCATCCGCGTCGAGGCGGCCGGGCACAGCGAGTGGTATCGCGGCGCGTACGCGATGCTCGACGCCCAGGCGCGGGCCATGCAGGCGCAGGGCCACCTTGTGCACCGTCCCTTGCGGCCGTGGCTGGGCCGGGAACTGGCCGAGCAGGGCGATCTGCTGTTCGCCCGCGCCGCGGAACTGCTCGATCAACTGCAGGGCGAGCCCGAACTGCTGGATCAACCGCCGCTGGCGCGGCTGCGGCGCAACCTGCTCGACACCCTGGACGCGCACGCGGCCCTGGGCATCGATCTGGCGCCGCGTTTGCCCGAACCCCTGTTGCACTGGTACCGGCGCGACTGAGCCCGTGAACGACGGTGGCGGTAGCGATCGGCGGCACTGTGTTCTATGGCGTTCTACTCTGGGAGACGACCATGACCCGACTCGACAAACCGATACGGCGCGAACTGGAAATCGAAGGCAAGCTCTACACCCTGACCATCGACCCGGATGGCTTGAAGTTGTCCGAGAAAGGCCGGCGCAAAGGCCTGGCCCTGAGCTGGACCGAACTGGCCTCGGGCGACGCGGCGCTGGCGGCGGCGTTGCAGGCTTCGGTTGAGCCATGACCGCGGCGGCCTAATCGCTCAAAGCTCGCTCGAGTCTCGGCTCCGGGGCCGAGCGAGCGTCCGCGTCTTTTGCCCCGTCATTCCCGCGTCCGCGGGAATCGCGTATCCCCAGATGGTGAACGGGCTCTCAAGAATGCCGCACGCGCAAAGCAATACTGATGCGCGGATCGACCACCCCCGGCGATTTGGGAATGCCATGGTCGTAGTGATGTTGCGAGGCATGGCTCATCACCACCAGGCTGCCGGCTTCCAGTTCCATATGCCATTGCGTGTGCGGCGCGCGCTTGGCGCGGATGGTCATGCGCCGGGTGGCGCCCAGCGACAGCACCGCGATGGGTTGGCGCGGCGCCAGATCGTGCAGCTTGTCGTTATGCGGAGCGACGCTGTCGCGGCCGTCGCGATAAAGATTCAGGCCGACACTGTTGAACGGCGCCGCCAGCCGCTCGCCGATCCGCTGCGCGGTTTCCTCCAGCATCGGCGGCAGCCGCCCGCGCTCGCGGTCGAGGCGGTAGGACGCCATGCGTCGCGGCACCTCGACCAGACGCTCGTACATCATCCGCTGCTGGCTGTTCCATTCGGCCTGATGCCACAGCACTTCGAACAGGCGCTCGCACCAGTCGCGATCGAACACGCCCGGCAGGTAACGCACGCCGCCTTCGGCGTCGTCGATCGGGTGCTGCGGATCGGTGGTGTCGAACAGCGAATTCTGATGCATATGCGCGCGAGGATGCCCGGGGCCGGTCGCGTCGGTTGAGACGCGCCGGCATCGAAACGGTCCTGCTCAGATGGCGCCCGATCTCGCCGCTTGCAAGTGCGCGCAGCGCTTGCCTCGAAGCCGGCGCGGACTCAACCCGCGGCCGCCTCGCGCTTCTCCAGCTTCGGCAGGAACCACGCCAGCAGGCCGATCGCCGGCAGATAGGCGCAGATCCGGTACACCGCCTCGATGCCGATATGGTCGGCCAGTTGGCCCAGCGCCGCCGCGCCCAGCCCGCCCATGCCGAAGGCGAAGCCGAAGAACAGGCCGGCGATCACGCCGGTGCGGCCGGGCACGAGTTCCTGCGCGTAGACCAGGATCGCGGAGAATGCCGAGGACAGGATCAGGCCGATGATCACCGTCAGCACCGTGGTCCAGGCCAGATTGGCGTGCGGCAGTATCAGCGTGAACGGCAGCACGCCCAGGATCGAGAACCAGATGACGTAGCGGCGCCCGATGCGGTCGCCGATCGGCCCGCCGGCCAGCGTGCCCAGCGCGACCGCGCCGAGGAACACGAACAGATGCACCTGCGCGCTCTGCGCGGTGACGCCGAACTTGTGCATCAGATAGAAGGTGTAATAGCTCGACAGGCTGGCCATGTAGAAGTACTTGCTGAAGATCAGCAGGCCCAGCACCACCATGGTGGCGACGATGGTCTTGCGCGGCAGCCGAGGCGCGGCGACTGCGCGCGCGCCGGCCTTGCGCTGCGCCGGAATCTGTTCGCGATACCACAGGCCGATGCGGCTGAGGATCACCATCGCGGTCAGCGCCGCGAACGCGAACCAGGCGACGCTGCCCTGGCCGCGCGGCATGACGATGTACGCCGCCAGCAGCGGCCCCAGCGCCGATCCCAGATTGCCGCCGACCTGGAACAGCGACTGCGCCAGACCGTGGCGGCCACCGGAGGCCATGCGCGCGATCCGCGAGGATTCGGGATGGAACACGGACGAACCCGAGCCGACCAGCGCCGCGGCCAGCAACAGCATCGGGAAGGTCGTCGCTCGCGACAGCAGCAACAAGCCGCTGAGGGTGAAGCCCATGCCGATCGCCAGCGACCATGGCATCGGCCGCTTGTCGGTGTAGATGCCGACCAGGGGCTGCAGCAGCGAGGCGGTGACCTGGAAGGTCAGGGTGATCAGGCCGATCTGGCCGAAATCGAGCTGGAACGACTGCTTGAGCAGCGGATACAGCGCCGGCAGCAGCGACTGGATCATATCGTTGAGCAGGTGGCAGATGCTCAGCATCGCCAGGATCGGCAAAGCGATCTTGTTCGCGGCTTCGGCGGCCGGCGCCTGGGGAGCTTCGAAAGCGGGGATCTGCGGCGTGGTCGCGGCGTCGGCCATCTCGGCCGGCGCGGTCGCGGTGGAATCCAGAGTGGTCATCGGTCGCAGCGAGTGGGGAGGGGCTGAACCCGACCAGTAGACGCCGCCTTTATCCTGCCCGCACTATCATTCAGGTCAACAATCTTCGAGAACGGGCCAATGCGCAACGTCCTTGCGGTCCAGGCCGACAGTCTGCCCGGACGCATCGTCGCGACGTCGAACGAGTACCCGACCCATCACCGCATCGCCCGGCACGATCATCGGCGCTCGCAGCTGCTGTATGCCGCGCACGGGATCATGGTGGTGGGCACCGAGACCGGCCGCTGGATCGTGCCGCCCGAGCGCGCGGCGTGGATTCCGGCGGGCATGAGCCACGATGTGCATGTGCTGGCGCAGATCAGCACCCGCAGCATCTATGTCGAACCCGAAGTCAGCGCGGCCTTGCCGAGCGACTGCCGGGTGATCGGCGTGTCGCCGCTGATGCGTCATCTGCTGTTGGAAACCCTGGATCTGCCGCTGCTGGTCGAGGCCGGCAGCGGCTCGCGCCCGGACCTGATCTATTCGCTGATCGTGCACGAGATCGAACGCGCGCCGGTGCTGCCGCTGGACATTCCGTTCCCGGCCGATCCGCGTTTGGCCAAACGTTGCCGGGCGTACCTGGCTCATCCCTCGCCGCACGACAGCATCGACGACTGGTGCCGCGACCTGGCGATGAGCCGTCGCACCTTCACCCGGCGTTTCCGTGCCGAGACGGGTACCAGCTTCGCCCAGTGGTGCCGGCAGGCGGCGATCTTCGCCGCGTTGCCGCGGCTGGCGGCGGGCGAGGCGATCACTACGCTGGCGCTGGATCTGGGTTATGAGAGCGCGTCGGCGTTCACGACGATGTTCAAGCGCTTGATCGGCATGCCGCCGAGCCGCTATCTGGCGATGTCGCAGCCGTTGCCGTCGCCGACTTTGCGGGCGGCGATCGCGTCGATAGACGGTTGAGATGTCGACGTTGCTGCTGTTGCCTAGGTTTTGTTTCGGCTTTGGCTGGGCGGCGCTAGTAACTCGCGAGATCAGGGACACCCGGAGGGCGGCGCACATGGACGTGCGCCGGGTCCCACCTTGGGCAGGATGCCCAATGTGGGACCTGCCCGCGAAAGCACCGCACTCGTGGCTTTTGATTCGAAACAGCTAAAGCCCTTTCTTTGGTTACTTTTGACCGAAGGAAATCCCGTGGGACTTTGTGGCTTTGGACAAAGAAAGTGACCCGCCGATCCATGGCGGAAGCGTTTAGTGTTTGATCTTGCCTGTTGCGTTTGATCTTGCTTGGGGCTTCTAAGGCTTCTAAGGAACCTGAAATCCCTGATCGAAACAGCCAAGCCTGCGCACTCCCTCCTACCGTCATTCCCGCGAACGCGGGAATCCAGTGCCTTTCGTGCGAGAACGTTCGAAGTCGCTGGATTCCCGCTTTCGCGGGAATGACGAGCAAAAGAAGCCTCAAGCAAGAGCAAGAGCAAGAGCGAAAGCAAGATCAAACGCCTAAAGCTTCCGCCATGGAGCGGCGGGTCACTTTCTTTGTCCAAAGCCACAAAGAAAGTAACCAAAGAAAGGGCTTTCGCTGTTTCGAGTCAAAAGCCACGAGTGCGATGCCGACGCGGGCAGGTCCCGCAGTGGGCATCCTGCCCACGGCGGGACCCGGCGCACGTCCATGTGCGCCGCCCTCCGGGTGTCCCTGGTCTCGCGAGTAATAAGCTGCGCCCAGCAACAGCAACAGCAACAGCAACAGCTACAACAACAAAAGCAAAGTCGAAGTCGAAGCAGAGCATGGCAAAGCGAAGTCAAGCCGAAGCCAAGCCAAGCCAAAGCGAAGCCAAGCCAAGCCAAGCCAAGCCAAGCCAAGCCAAGCCAAGCCAAGCCAAGCCAAAGCAAAATCTTGGCAACGGCAACGGCAACGGCAACGGCAACCGAGGCTGCTGCTCAGATCGCGATAATCAACGGTTCAACCCACCGCCTGCGCCGCCTCGTCGATCAGCGCTGCCACCTCGGCCGGGCGCGAGGCCAGCGAGGCATGGCTGGCATCGAGCGTGATGAGCTTCTTCGCATTCATGCGCGCCGACATGCGCTGCTGATTCTGCGGCGCGATCATGCGGTCCTGGCTGGAGATCTGATACCAGCTTGGCTTAGATCGCCACGCCGGCTTGGCGACGGTATCGCCGAAGGCGCTGGCCAGCGGCGCCTTCTGGGTCACGCCCATGATCAGGCCTTCCTCGGCGCTGAGATCCTGGCAGAAGCTCTCATGGAACTTGTCCGCCTTCAGCCACAGATAACCGTCGCTGTCCGGCGCCAGATTCGCCGCCGCTTCCGGTACGTGTTCCTGTGTGATACCGCCCGGGCTTTCGCCCGCATCCGGCGCGAACGCGGCGATGTAGACCAGCCCGACCACGTTGTCGTGATTGCCGGCTTCGCTGATGACCGCGCCGCCGTAGGAGTGGCCGACCAGCAGCACCGGCCCGCCGACCTGAGCGACCATCTTGCGCGTGCGCTCGGCGTCGTCGGCCAGCGAGGTCAGCGGCAGCTCGACCGCCTTGATGTCGCGATAGCCTTTGCGCGACAGCTCGGCGATGGTCTTGGCCCAATGCGCCGCGCCGCCCCAGAAGCCGTGCACGAGAACGATGGTGGGTTTGGCGGACATGGCGCGGCTCCTCTGAAGGCCCTGGGGGTAGGGCGGGTGGGGCCTAACTTAGTCCCGGGGGTGTCATGGTGACGTTACCGGAGGGCTTCGATATGGTGTCTTGGCGCGAGACAGGTCGAGTCGCCGGGAGGAGCAGATATTTTCGGTTCAACCACGGCGCAGTGACGTTCGTGTACGAATCCCCCAGACCGTCATTCCCGCGAACGCGGGAATCCAGGGCCTTTCGTGCGAGAACGTTTGAAGTCTCTGGATTCCCGCCTTCGCGGGAATGACGAAGTGGAAGAGTCGTACTAAAGCCTCGCAGGAGCGACTGTGTACTTCCTTTGCTTGACGCCGATGGAGGAAAACATCCAGGGCCTTCACCGCGCCCCTCCCAGACCGTCATTCCCGCGAACGCGGGAATCCAGGGCCTTTCGTGCGAGAACGTTTGATGTCTCTGGATTCCCGCGTTCGCGGGAATGACGGTCTTGAATAGGTGCGCTGAAGTCTCCTTGCAGCGCCGATCTACTTCGCGATCAACAACAACACCGACCGCGCCTGCAGCCCATAAGTCACATTCTCCCCGCCAATCAAAGTCTCGCTACCCGGCATCGCCACCGCATTCGGCCCCTCGTTCCACGTCGCGGTATCCGTCACCCGATACCACTGCTTGCCGCTGCCCGGCCACGGCAGAACGAAATTCACCGGCCCCGACCAGCCGTTGTAAGCGACATAGATCGCACTGGCGCTGTCGCCGAATTCGCTGCCATCGACACGCCACGCCAAGGCATGGCTGTTGGCGTCGTTGAAATAAGCCGTGTCGGCCTGCGCGCCGTCGGGCTTGAACCAGCGCAACTGCTCCATCACGTTGCCGTTGCCGTCCGTGCCGGAATAGAACCCGGCCGGACGCAAGGCCGGATGCGCCTTGCGGAACGCGATCAGGCGCCGGGTATAGGTTTCGTGATCGGCCTCGATCGCGCTGCGCGTCCAGTACAGCCAATTCGCCGCCGAATCCAGGTTATAGGTGTTGTTGTTGCCGAACTGGGTGCGCAGGGCCTCATCGCCGCCGGTGATCATCGGCACGCCCGCGCTCAACATCATGAAAGCAAGACCGGTGCGCGCGGCCTTGCGTTGCTCGGCGACCACGCCGGCCTGATCCCAGCTGATGTTGTTGTCTTCGCCGCCGTCGGACGGGCCGTACGGCCAGGGCTGATTGTTCTGCTTGCTGTTGTAGGCGTACAGATCGTTCAAGGTGAAGCCGTCGTGGGCGACCATGAAGTTGACCGAATGCCAGGGCTTGCGGCCGTCGTCGCCGTACAGATCGCTGGAACCGGCGAAGCGCGAGGCCAGGGTGCCCGGCGTCACCGTCTCCACGCCGAGCTTGTTCTGCTTCTTGCGCAGCGCGTCGCGGTACAGGCCGTTCCATTCCGCCCAGCCGGCCGGGAAGCCGCCGACCTGATACGAATTGCCGCCGATCGCCCAAGGCTCGGCGATCAGGTCCAGGCCCGCGCCGCCCGCGGCCGGACGCGGCGGCAGTTCGGCGACGATGCGGTTGAGCGCGTTGCCGGCGTCGTTCTTGTCGAAGTTGAAACAGCCGTGCTGGCAGCTGTTGCCCAGCACCGAGGCCAGATCGAAGCGGAAGCCGTCCACGCCCAGGCTGTCGCGCCAGTAAGCCAGCGAATCGACGATCAGATTCTGCGCGGTCGGATGGCGGGTGTTGTAGTTGCCGCCGACGCCGGTGTTGTCCCAGGGATGCTGGTAGTCGCTGCTGAGCGAGTAATAGGCCGGGTTGTCGAGTCCGCGCCACGACAACAGGTTGTAGACCGTCAAACCGTCGGTGCCGCCCCACGGCCCGCCTTCGCCGGTGTGGTTGTAGACCACGTCGATATACACCTTGATTCCGGCGTCGTGATAAGCCTTGACCATGGCCTTCCATTCGCGCGTCGGCCCGCCGGGCGTCTTGTCGTAGGCGTAGCGACGATCCGGGGCGAAATAATTCAGGGTCATGTAGCCCCAGTAATTATCGTCGGCGGTCGAATTCGGCGCGACATCGTTCTGGTCGTTCTGGGTTTCCTGCACCGGCAGGAACTCCACCGCGGTGACGCCCAGCGCGGCCAGGGCCGCGGCCTTGCGCGCCGCGCCCTTGTAAGTGCCGCGTTCGGCCGCCGGCACGCTGTCGTCGTTGCGGGTCAGGCCGCGCACGTGGACTTCGTAGATCACTTCGTCCTTGAGCGCGCGCGTGGGCTTGCTGCCGACCGCGCTGGTATCGGGCAACAGCGCGATGCTCTTGCTCGCGCACGCGCCGCTGTCCTTGTTGCGGTGAACGGCGCCGGTGGCGTAGATCGTGCCGTCGGTGCAGGCGGCGGTATTCGGGTCCTGGCTGATTTCGCGCGCGTAGGGATCGATCAGCAGCTTGTTCGGATTGAAGCGGTTACCGGCGCTGTCCACATCGCGGAGGAAGCCGCTGCCGCTGCCCTTGGTCCAGGCGGCGTTGTACGGCCAGTTCGGCCCCCAGGCGCGATAACCGTAGTAGACCGTGCCGGTGATGCCGTAGCTGGTCTTGATCGTCGAGACCGGCACCGACAGCGACCAGATCTGGGTGGCGGCGTCCTTGCTGAGCGACAGCCGCGCGACTTCCTGCGCGCCGCTCGGGCTGGCGTACAGGAATACTTCCACGCGGCTGGCGCGCGAGGAATGCACGCGGAAGTTGAGGTTGCTCTGCGAAGCGTCGTAGCGCGCGCCCAGTTGCTGCGCATCGACGGCGGCGCGCGCTTCAAGTGCGGGCGCGGCCATCAGCATCAATCCAAACGCGGTGCCGGCGCTAACCGACCGCATGCTCCACTCACGCAAACCCTTGCCCATCGCCGCGTACTCCCTTCGAGGTCGGAACGCGCGTCAGGCGCGCGTGCGGGCCAACTCTACGCTCGCGTCGGGGCGCACAATTTCGCTTGCAATCGTATTCAATGAATGCCGAGCGCCGCTGCGGGCGCTCATTCGCGGCTTGCTTCACAGTTCGCTGAGGATTCGCGCGGCGGCCGGCTGAGTTCAGCGGATATCCTCGATGCGGTCGTCGAAACCCCGCCTGACCGGCATCGGAAAGAAGCGCGGGCGGCGACACCGGCCGCAATGCTCGCGCGGCTCTCGGGCGCGAACCTCGTGTCGACACGGGGCGGTGAAAACAGCGGCGCCCGGGCTCGGCCAGTTTCGCGCCGATGCGCCCGGGCGCGAATCAGCGCGTGGCGCCCGGATCGAGCTGCAGCGGCGTGGACAGGTCGATGCGCCGACCGGCGACGCTGTCTTCGACCTGCGCGATCACCTGATACTCGCCTGGTCGATCGCGCGGTTCGAAGGTGAGCGTCATCGCCGACTGACCGAGCTGGATGATGCCCGCCGGCATCGGCGCCGCGGTCCAAACCGGACCTTCGCCGGCCGATTCGCGGCTGCCGTCGGGCCGGCTCAGGAAGAAGCGCGCGAGCACGCGGCAATGTCCCTGCGCATCGGCTTTGCAGCCATGGAACAACACCATCGCCGAGATCGGCGCGCCCACTCGTGCCTTGTCGGTGGTGCGTAGCGACGGCGGCCCGGGTTGTTTGGCCCACTCTTTACGGAAACCGTCTTCGTCGGGCGTGATCAGCAACTGTGCGCCGAAATCGCCGTCGCTGCGGCGACTGGAGGAATCCGGGATGGGCTTGCCGTCGGGACCGATCCAGGCCGCCTGAGCGAGCACGGGGCAAAGCAGGCACAGCCATAGCAGCGATCGTTTCATTGGCATCCTCCGTAATGACGAGGGCGAGGGTAACCAAGTCGGCGTAGTGCGCACAGACGGCGGTGCAAGCGCCGATATGCGGCGTTCACGATGAGCGCGATGATGCGATCGGTTAGATGCGAAGCGCGACGGCGCGGCCTGCCGGTGCAATCGATTGGCGCGAGCGGCTTCGCCCGCGCGCCGCGGATTTACTTCACCCGATGCTTGCCGAGCTTGCGCGCCAGGGTGCGGCGATGCATGCCGAGCCGGCGCGCGGTCTCGGAGATGTTGAAGTCGGTGGCGGCCAGCATCTCGTGGATGCGCTCCCATTCCAGGGTCTTGATCGAGGTCTGGCGCTCGGTGAGTTCCACCGTCGCATCGCCCTCGGCGCGGCCGAAGGCGGCCTCGATGTCGTCGGTGTTCGACGGCTTGGCCAGGTAGTGGCAGGCGCCGAGCTTGATCGCCTCTACCGCGGTGGCGATGCTGGCGTAGCCGGTCAGCACCACGATCAGCATGTCCGGATCGTGTTCGTGCAGCGCCTGCACGCAGGTCAGGCCGGAATCGCCGCCGGCCAGTTTCAGATCGACCACGGCGTAGCCGGGGCTGTGCTCCTGCAGCAGCGCTTCGACCTCGCTCAGTTGCGTGGCGTTGTGGACGATGTAGCCGCGGCGCTCGAACGAACGGCTGAGCGTGCGCGCGAAGGCGGCATCGTCCTCGACGATCAACAGGCGCCGCGGTTCGTCGTCGCCGGGCTCGGCGCGATCGCCGTCGCGCGGATCGGTGTCATTCATCGCCGGCCTCGCTCAGGGTCAGGGGCGATAGCGGTAGGCTCATGGTCACCACCGCGCCGCTGGGTTCGCGATTGCGCGCGACGATGCTGCCGCCGAGCTGGCGGGCGACGTTGAGCGCCAGAAACAGGCCCAGGCCGCCGCCGGGGCGGCCCTTGCTGGACTGATACGGCTTGCCGAAATGCGACAGCATCGCCGGCGCGAAACCCGGGCCGGCATCGCTGACGCGCAGCACCAGCTTGTCGCCGTCGCGCCACGACTCCAGGCCGACCCAGCCGGGCGAGGCCTCCAGCGCGTTGTCGAGCACGTTGCAGATCATCTGCTTGAGGCCGGAATCGGAAATGATCGCCACATCCTCGCCGAAGCCGTTCTCGTAGTCGAATCCGCGCACCGGGCGGGTGCCGCGCCATTGCGCCACCAGGTCGTCGAGGAAGGCCACCACGGTGGTCTGCGCCGGCGCCTCGCCGCGCGCTTCGCCGGCCGACAGCAGGATGCCGGTGACGATGCTCTTGCAGCGGGTCAGCTGGGTCTGCATTTCGTCGAGTTCCTGCAACAGCTCGGGCTGCTGCGTGAACGGCGGCATGCGCCGCCAGTCGCCGAGGATCACCGACAGCGTCGCCAGCGGCGTGCCCAGCTCATGCGCGGCGCCGGAGGCCAGTAGGCCCATGCGCACGATGTGTTCTTCCTCGGCCGCGCGTTGGCGCAGATCGGCCAGGCGCGCGTCGCGCGCGCGCAGGATGCGGCCGATGCGGGTGATGAACACCACCAGCAAGGTCGCGTTGAGCACGAAGCACAGCAGCATGCCCTGCACGTAGGGATCGGCCAGGCCGCGGGTCGGATCGGCCGGGATCACCACTGGACCTGCGAACGCGGTCAGGGCGATGAAGCACAGGCTGGTGACCACCACCACCGCCCAGCTCGCCCAGGTACGCAGCAGCACCGCCGCCAGCACCACCTGCAGCAGATACAGGAACACGAACGGATTGGCCGCGCCGCCGCTGAGATACAACTGCGCAGTCAGAGTGAGGATATCGACCAGCAGGGCCAGGAACAGCGCGCCGTTGGTGACTTCCTCGCGGCGGCGCCAGCGCAGCATGCTGACCAGGTTGAACGCGGCCAGACAGGCCAGCACGATCGCCATCGGCATCAGCGGCAGCTTGATGTTGAAGCCGAAATGGACGAAGACGATGGTGGCGACCTGGCCGATCACCGCGATCCAGCGAAGCTGGATCAGCTGGTGCATGTTCTTGACGCCGGCGTTGTCGCGAGTGCCGGAGTCAGTGCGCGACTGCCCGAGTTCGGCGTGCGGGCCGGCCTCATCGGACAGTGGCGATGCGAGGCGGACTTCAGCGGCGCGGGAAAGCGGTGTGTCGCGCATCGGCGAACCTCATTGAAGCCCATCGGGCGAGCGTGCGGCGCGGCGCAAGCGGCGCTCTTCCAGCGCCACGCGCGCGGCGGCCGCGACCACCATCAGCGCCAGCGCGAACCACGTCAGCGCGTATTGCAGGTGATTGTCGGGAAACTTTATCACCGTCAGGCCGCCGACCGGCCAGGCCGGCTCGACGCCGGGATCGCGCGGCAGCGGCGCGGCGCGGTCGGCGTCGATGAAGTAGGGCGCCACCGGCCCCAGCCCTTGCGCGGCGGCGATGGCCTGGACATCGCGCGAATACCAGCGGCCCTGGGCCGGCGCGTTGTCGCGCAGGAAGCCGCCGCCGGGTTCGCTCAGGCGCAGCAGGCCGGTGACTTGCGTGTCGGTGGGCGGCGGCGAAGCGGCGGCTGCGCGCGCGTTCGGCACGAAACCGCGATTGACCAGGACGATATTGCCGTCCTGGGTACGGAACGGCGTCAGCAGCCAGAAGCCCGGGCCGAGCTCGGTCACCGCCTGGGTCAGGGTGTCGTGCGCGGGCAGGTAGCGGCCTTGCAGGCGCACGTGCCTGTACTCGTCGCGCGCGGCGCTGACCGTGGGCCATTCGGCCGGACCCGGCGCCGCGCCGGGCAGGGCATGCACGCGCGCTTCCACGCGCTGGATCAGGTCGAGCTTCCAGGCGCGGCGTTGCACTTGCCACGCGCCCAATGCGATCAGGCCGAGGAAGGCGGCGATGAAGACCAGCGACAGGACCGTCAGCGCGAAGCGGCCGCGGGGACGCTTGGCAGGGTTCGCGGTCATGAGGGTGGCCTCTTAAGTAGTCGCCGGTGGTGCGTTGGTTCGGCTTTTGCCGTCATTCCCGCGAAAGCGGGAATCCAGTGACTTCAGGCGTTCTCGCACGAAAGGCCCTGGATTCCCGCCTTCGCGGGAATGACGGCAAAAAAAGCATACGCGCGAATCCCGAATCCCGAATCCCGAATCCCGAATCCCGAATCCCGAATCCCGAATCCCGAATCCCGAATCCCGAATCCCGAATCCCGAATCAGGGCATATTCCGCATATCGTGCATCATCGTCGGCATCATGTTCGCGTTGAGGTGATGCATGACCCACAACGAGCCGGCCAGCATGATCACCACCAGCACCAGGGTGAAGATCAGCGCGAGCATGTTCCAGCCGCCCTCCGACTTCGTGTTCATGTGCAGGAAGTAGACCATGTGCACGACGATCTGCACGACGGCGAAGGCCAGGATCACGAACGCGGTCAGGCCCGAGCTCGGGATGACCTTCGCCATCACCAGCCAGAACGGAATCGCGGTCAGGATCAGCGACAGCGCGAAGCCGATGCTGTAGCTGCCTACGCTGCCGTGGGCGCCGTCGTCGTGATCGTGATCCTTGTGGCCATGCTCGTGATCGTGGCCGTTGTCGTGGTGTTGCGTGGCGACCGGTTGGCTCACGGCAGCACTCCCATCAGATAGACGAAGGTGAAGACGCCGATCCACACGACGTCGAGGAAATGCCAGAACATCGACAGGCACATCAGGCGGCGGCGGTTCTCGACCGTCAGGCCGTGCTTGCCGACCTGCGCCATCAGCGTGACCAGCCAGACGATGCCGAAGGTCACGTGCAGGCCGTGGGTGCCGACCAGGGCGAAGAACGAGGACAGGAACGCGCTGCGCTGCGGGCCGGCGCCCTCATGGATGAGGTGGGCGAACTCGTACAGTTCCAGGCCGATGAAGGCCAGGCCGAACAGGCCGGTGATCGCCAGCCAGCCCTGCACCGCGGCGATCTTGCGCTTCTGCATCGCGATCATCGCGAAGCCGTAGGTGATCGACGACAACAACAGCATCGAGGTGTTGATCGCCACCAGTTGCAGATCGAACAGATCCGCGCCCGACGGGCCGGCCGCGTAGTTGCGGCCCAGCACGCCATAGACGGCGAACAGGCAGGCGAACACCAGGCAGTCGCTCATGAGGTACAGCCAGAACCCGAGCAGGGTGCCGTTCTGCGGATGGTGCTTGCCCTTCAGGTCGAGGAACAGCGGACGTCCCTCGGCGGTATGGGTGGCGATGGCGTGTGCGTCAGACATGGGCGGCGGCCAGTTGTTGCGTGCGCGCGGTTTCCGTGGCGGTCACTTGCTCCGCCGGGATGTAGTAGTCGCGCTTGTAGTTGAAGGTGTGGACGATCGCGGCGATCAGCATGGCGGCGAAGGACACGCCCGCGACCAGCCACATCTGCCAGATCAGCGCGAACGCGCACAGCGTGCTCAGGCCGGCGATCACCACGCCCGCGCCGGTGTTCTTCGGCATGTGGATCGCCAGGAAACCCGATTGCGGGCGCTCGAAGCCGCGCTGCTTCATGTCGTGCCAGGCGTCGTTGTCGTGCACGACCGGGGTGAAGGCGAAGTTGTAGTCCGGCGGCGGCGAGGACGTCGACCATTCCAGGGTGCGCGCCTGCCACGGGTCGCCGGTTTCGTCGCGCAGCTCGTGGCGGCGGCGGATGCTGACGTAGAACTGGATCAGCATGCTGAGGATGCCCAGCGCGATCAGCACCGCGCCGAAGGCGGCGATGATGAACCAGATCTGCAGCGACGGGTCCTCGAAGTGGTTCATGCGCCGGGTCACGCCCATCAGGCCCAGCACGTACAGCGGCATGAAGGCGAAGAAGAAGCCGGTGATCCAGAACCAGAACGAGCACTTGCCCCAGAACGGATCGAGCTTGAAGCCGAAGGCCTTCGGCCACCAGAAGTTGATGCCGGCGAACAGACCGAACAGCACGCCGCCGATGATCACGTTATGGAAGTGGGCGATCAGGAACAGGCTGTTGTGCAGGGCGAAGTCGGCCGGCGGCACCGCCAGCAGCACGCCGGTCATGCCGCCGATGGTGAAGGTGACCATGAAGCCGATCGTCCACAGCATCGGCACTTCGAAGCGGATGCGGCCGCGGTACATGGTGAACAGCCAGTTGAAGATCTTCGCGCCCGTCGGGATCGAGATGATCATCGTGGTGATGCCGAAGAACGAGTTGACGCTGGCGCCCGAGCCCATGGTGAAGAAGTGGTGCAGCCACACCAGGTAGGACAGGATGGTGATGACCACGGTCGCGTAGACCATCGAGGCGTAGCCGAACAGGCGCTTGCCGCTGAAGGTCGAGACGATCTCGGAGAAGATGCCGAAGCACGGCAGGATCAGGATGTAGACCTCCGGATGGCCCCAGATCCAGATCAGGTTCACGTACATCATCGGGTTGCCGCCGAGATCGTTCGTGAAGAAGTTGGTGCCGGCGTAGCGATCCAGCGACAACAGCAGCAGCACCGCGGTCAGCACCGGGAACGCGGCGACGATCAGCACGTTGGTGCACAGCGAGGTCCAGGTGAACACCGGCATCTTCATCATGCTCATGCCCGGCGCGCGCATCTTGACGATGGTCGCGATCAGGTTGATGCCCGACAGCAAAGTGCCGACGCCGGCTATCTGCAGCGCCCAGATGTAGTAATCGACGCCGACCCCGGGACTGTAGGCGATGCCCGACAGCGGCGGATACGCCAGCCAGCCGGTCTTGGCGAATTCGCCGATGAACAGCGAAACCATCACCAGCGCCGCGCCGCAGGCGGTCATCCAGAAGCTGAAGTTGTTGAGGAACGGGAAGGCCACGTCGCGCGCGCCGATCTGCAGCGGCACGAGGTAATTCATGAAACCGGTGACCAGCGGCATGGCGACGAAGAAGATCATGATCACGCCGTGGGCGGTGAAGATCTGGTCGTAGTGTTCCGGCGGCAGGTAGCCGGCGTTGTCGCCGAAGGCCATGGCCTGTTGCAGGCGCATCATGATCGCGTCGGCGAAGCCGCGTAGCAGCATCACCAGGCCGAGGATGATGTACATGATGCCGATCTTCTTATGATCGATGCTGGTGAACCACTCCTTCCACAGGTAGCTCCACAGCCTGTAGTAGGTGACCGCGCCGAGCACGGCGATGCCGCCGATCACGACCATGGCGAAGGTGGCGATCAGGATCGGCTCGTGCAGCGGGATCGAATCCCAGCTGAGCCGGCCGAAGATCAGCGAGGCTTGGTTGGACGGTTCAGACATCTTCACTCCCAAAGTCCGCTCACGGACTCGGCGCGCGTGGCGCGCGCCTGTTGAATGCGTTGCTAAGTCGGATCAGGGCGCCAGGGTGGCGACGCCCCAGTTCGGCGTGGCGGTGGGTTCGGTCACGCACATCGCCGAGGTCACCACCGGGCCGCCGCGCAGATCGCCGCGGCGGCGCGGCGCCAGCGCGTTGGTGTTCAGTCCCAGGCCGCCGCCGGCGTCGATCGCCATCATTTCGTCCATGCACATCTTCGAGGTGTCCACGCAACGGTTGAGGATGGCCTTGTACAGGCCCGGCGCGACCGCGCCGTAGCGGCGCACCGGTTCTTTCTCGCTGGGGCGTTCGAGTTCGAGGTAGTCGGCGCGCTGCAGGGTCTTGCTGCTGGCGCGGTTCTGCGCGACCCAGCCGTTGAAGTCGGCCTGGCTCATGCCGTGGAAACGAAAGCGCATGTGCGAGAAGCCTTCGCCGCTGTAGTTGGCGGAGAAGCCTTCGTAGTTGCCCGGCTGGTTCATCACCGCGTGCAACTTGGTCTCCATGCCCGGCATGGCGTAGATCTGGCCGGCCAGCGCGGGAATGTAGAACGAGTTCATGACGGTGGAGGCGGTGATCTTGAACTGGATCGGGCGATCCACCGGCGCGGCGATTTCGTTGACCGTGGCGATGTTCTGTTCCGGATATAGGAACAGCCATTTCCAATCCAGCGCGACCACTTCGATCACCAGCGGCTTGGCGTCGGCGGCGACCGGCTGGCCGGGCTTGATCCGGCTCAGCGAACGGTAGGGATCGAGCGTGTGCGTGCTGACCCAGGTGATCGCGCCGAGCACGATGATGATCAGCAGCGGCGCGGCCCAGATCAGCAGTTCGAGCTGGGTCGAGTGATCCCAGTCGGGCTTGTACACCGCGGCCTTGTTGGATGCGCGGTAACGCCAGGCGAAGATCAGCGTCAGCGCGATCACCGGCACGATGATCAACAGCATCAGCACGGTGGAGACGATGATGAGATTGCCTTGCTGAGCGGCCACGTCGCCGGGCGCGTTCAACAAGAGCATGTTGCAGCCCGTCAGCGGCAACAGCGCGCTGGCCAGGAGCAGGGGACGGAGCAGGGATTTGAGAGCGTTCATCAACCTGACGCCGGTACACGGCAAGGCCGCGACAGCCGCGGCGATGCGCGCACTTTAGGCCGCGCGGACTGTGACGACGATTGGACGTTTTGTCCTATGGCAGGACCGGGCCGGTGGTGGGAAGCTAGCGCCGTTCCCGGGATTCGGGGCGATGGGTGTTGGGCGGGCGACGGTAGGTTGTCGCGCCTGCGCATGCTTCCAGCCGTCATTCCCGCGAAAGCGGGCTCCGCTTTACTTCGGCGGAGCCGAACATCCAGGGCCTTTCGTGCGAGAACGCCTGAAGTCACTGGATTCCCGCTTTCGCGGGAATGACGGCCTGAAGGATTCGCCGCGATCCATCCTGCAGGATTCGGCACACTCGTCCGAGTCCATATATAAGTCGTCCCAAGTCGTAACTGAACGTCCCCGCCTGTTTAAGCAAACACCGCAGGCCCGATCGCTCCACGCACCACAGCCGACCCAACGATGCATACGCCAAATCACGCAAACCCGGATTCCTCCCAGACCGTATCGGTGCACTCCACCGGTTCGCATGCCGAGGTGGCGCCGGGCGATATCGCCGTCGGCGTGGTGATCGGCCGCGCCTCGGAGTACTTCGACTTCTTCGTCTACGGCATCGCCTCGGCGCTGGTGTTCCCGTCGGTGTTCTTCCCGCACCTGGGCAAGCTCGAAGGCACCTTGTGGTCGTTCGCGATCTTCGCGCTGGCCTTTATCTCGCGTCCGTTCGGCACGATCTTGTTCATGTGGATCCAGCGCCGCTGGGATCGCAGCACCAAGCTCACCATCGCCTTGTTCCTGCTCGGCACCTGCACCGCCGGCATCGCCTTCCTGCCGAGCTTCAGCAAGATCGGCGCGCTGTCGATCGTGCTGCTGTCACTGTTCCGGCTGGGCCAGGGCGTCGCTCTGGGCGGTTCCTGGGACGGCCTGCCGTCGCTGCTGGCGCTGAACGCGCCGAAGCAGCGCCGCGGCTGGTACGCGATGCTGGGCCAACTCGGCGCGCCGTTCGGCTTCATCATCGCCGCGGCGCTGTTCGCCTACCTCAACACCGCGCTGCCGCGCGCCGACTTCCTCGACTGGGGCTGGCGCTATCCGTTCTTCGCCGCCTTCGCCATCAACGTGGTCGCGCTGTTCGCGCGCCTGCGCCTGGTGGTCACGCACGAATACGAGCGCGAGCTGGGCGAGCACGAGCTCGAACCCACGCCGGTGCTGGAGCTGTTCAGCGCCAAGGGCCGCCACGTGGTGATCGGCGCCTTCGCCGCGTTGGCCAGCTACGCGCTGTTCCATATCGTCACGATCTTCCCGCTGTCGTGGATCCTGCTGTATTCGGACCAGTCGGTGACCCAGTTCCTGATGGTGCAGATCCTGGGCGCCGTCCTCGCCGCCGGCGCGGTGGTGGCCTCGGGCTGGATCGCCGACCGTTTCGGCCGCCCGCGCACCCTGGCGGCGCTGGCCGCGGCGATCGCCATGTTCAGCGGCTTCGCGCCGACGCTGATGGCGTCCGGCGACCTGGGCCAGGACGTGTTCATCTTGATCGGCTTCGTGCTGCTGGGCTTGTCCTACGGACAGGCCGCAGGCTCGGTGACGGCCAACTTCGGCTCCAAGTACCGCTATACCGGCGCCGCGTTGACCTCCGACCTGGCCTGGCTGATCGGCGCCGCGTTCGCGCCGCTGATCGCGCTGGGGCTGAGCGCGCACTTCGGGCTGGCTTTCATCGGCGTGTACTTGCTGTCGGGTGCGATCTGCACGATGGCGGCGCTTGGGGTGAACCGGATGTTGAACATCCGCAGCTGAAGTGCCTGTCCCTTCTCCCGCTGGCGGGAGAAGGGGGCCCGAAGGGCCGGATGAGGGCGCGCGGGGTCTTTCGGTTGCGCTTGCCCTCACCCCGGCCCTCTCCCGCAAGCGGGAGAGGGAGTAGGGAAGGGCGCAGAGCAATCCGATACGTCAGTAGCAACGCTGCGCGCAGCGCTCCAGATCTTCCAGATACGCCTCCACCCCTTGGTCGTGCACCGGCGTCACCGTCATGTGCAGCGCGGCCGGGTTCAACAGACGGCTGATATGCCAGCCGCGCGCCTGCATCGCGTCGCCGACGCTGTGGATGTCGAATTCGTCCGAACCGAATGCGATCACGCTCAGGTGCGGCGCGCCCAGCACGTGCAGGCCGCGGATGCGGCCGATGCCTTCGATGTAGCGATCGCGCAGATGCATGACCCGCTGCGCCAGTGCGCGATAGCCGGTTTCGCCCAGGTAATGCATCACCGCCCAGGCCGCGGCCACGGCGCCGCCGGGCAGGGTGCCGGACAAGGTCTCGGTGCGGTACAGGCCCTTGGGCCAATCGCTGTATTCGAAGAACTGATGGGCCTGATCCTCGGTGTCGGCGTACAGCACCACCGAGGCGCCGTTGGCGGCGTAACCGAACTTGTGCAGATCGGCCGACAGCGAACGCACGCCGGCGATGCCCAGGTCGAAGCGCGGCACGCCGGTCATGAAGCGCGCCACGTGCGGCGCCAGGAAGCCGCCGATGCACGCGTCCACGTGCAGCCAGACATCGCGCTCGCGGGCGACGCGGGCCAGTTCCTCGACCGGGTCGATGGTGCCGAACGGCATCGACGGCGCCGAGGCGACGATCATCATCGTCTCGTGCTCGATGCATTGCGCCAAAGCCTCGACGCTGGCGCGGTAATCGCCGCCGATCGCCACCCGGATCACGTCCAGCCCCATCACCTCGGCGGCCTGGTCGTAGGCCGGATGCGCGCTGGCGGGCAGCAACAGGTGCGGGCTTCGCACGTGCGGGCGGCGCGCGCGGAACGCGCGGTAAGCGCTGCGCACGGCCAGCATCACGCTTTCGCTGCCGCCGGAGGTGACCGTACCGCAGGCATCGCGGCCACCGCCGAGCAGCGACAGCGAGATCTGCACCAGATCGTCCTGCATCTTGCGCAGGCTGGGGAACATGGTCGGCGCCAGCGCGTTCTCGCTGATGAACATCCCGTAGGCGCGGCGGGCGACATCGAGCACATCCTCGCCGGCGTAGTAGACGTGCAGCGAACCGCGGCCCTGGCGCCAGTCGGCATCGCCGCTGCGCAGATCGGAAAGCGCTTCCTGGAGTTCGCTCCAGGGTTGGCCGCGGGCGGGCAGGGTCTTACGTCCTTGGACGTTGAACGAGGACATCATGGGCGCGGTCTCGTAAGCGGATGTGGATGAAGGTGGCAGGCGTTGTGCGTCGTGCAGCGACGCTGCGCGTCATGCGGTCTGCATGTGGCGCAGCGGATACGGCAGTGGTTCGTTGCTTCGCATCGACGCGTCTCGGCGATTCCGGCGCGCACGCCGTCCGGGCCGCGGCATGCGGCCCGTCTGCGTTGCGATCAGCGGCATAGGTTTTATGCCGAAGCGATCACCGATTAACGTGAGCGCGATGCGCCGCGACGCAAGCCGATGGTGAATCGAGACTTGCGACGCGTGCGAGTTGCGCTACAGCGCGCAACTCATGCGCGACAGCGTCCGGCAGCGATCGCCGGACGGCCTGCGCCGGGCATGCGCGCATCGCGCGCAGCATCGGAGAAAGTCGTTGTTTTGGGCGAGCCGCCATGCGGTCGCGTCGGGTTGGGGCTTGAGTTCTTCAATGGACTTGCTCCGTGTCACGAAGAAGGGTCGCGCGAAAAGCGCAGATCGGCCGACGAATAGATGCGCGTTTTTTTTAGTCGGTATGCGCGAGGCCGGTGGGTGCGACGAAATCGTTGGAATCAAACTGCCAAGACAGTGTTACGTCCCGGTGTCGTATCGGTCAACGATCGCGCGAAGTTGGTTGTTCAAGTAGCGATGCGTATCGCACTGCGCCTCGCGAAGGATCACACAATCGCAGGCGCTTGCGTTGCATCAAGGTGTTTGGAGTGGTTTCTGAGTGCGTTGCGAATTCGCCTGTATTTCAAGACTAATTGCGATGTGTGATCGCAGTTGTGAAGCGCGATGCGCGCCCGTATGCGCGACAGCGCGCTTTGCCGCGACGGGCCGTTTCAGTGAGTTTGAGTGAGCGATGTATAGCGCGCGTGATGCGCGGCTTTCCGATGCATGACGATACCGGTGCGTACACGGCGACCATCGAAGCTGAAGCGATGCGGTTTTGTTCAGGCTCGCGGCGCGCGAGCGAGGTCGCTGCGTCCGCGTTCGACCCGCGGCGCGCGGATCGAACGCGGATGCGGGTGCTCAGACCGCCTGCAGGACCTGGGTGAACACACTGGCGCCGTCGAGGTCGCGCAGATCGACGCTGAGCGCGCGGCTGTCGGGATCGATGTTGACCTCGCCGAAGAACTGATAGCCCGCCAGCGGCGAGGCGTTCGGCGCCGGAGGCGCTTTCTGGAACACCACCTTCGGGCCGAAGCTGGCGTCGAGCGCATTCGGGCCGAAGGAGCCGGCGTTGAGCGGGCCGGCGACGAATTCCCAGAACGGCGAGAAGTCCTGGAACGCGGCGCGGCTGGGATCGTAGTGATGTGCGGCGCAGTAGTGCACGTCGGCGGTCAGCCAGACCACGTTGTCCACGCCGCGGATCGCGCGCAGCAGTTCGGCGAATTCCAGTTCGCGGCCGCGCGGCAGGCCGGGATCGCCGTTGGCCACCGCTTCCCAGCGCGGCCGGCCTTGCGCGTCGGTGCCGTCGGGGACTTGCAGGCCCAGCGGCATGTCGGCGGCGACGATCTTCCAGGTCGCGCGCGAACGGCGCAGGCCCTCGGCCAGTTCGCGCAATTGGCGGCGGCCGAGAAAGGCGGTGTCGGCGCCGGCCGCGGCCTGTAGATTATCGGTGTTGGGGCCGCGATAGCTGCGCATGTCGAGCATGAACACATCCAGCAGCGGCCCGTAGTGGATCACGCGATCGATACGGGTGCCGCGCGGATCCGGACCGCGACGTTGCGGCGAATATTCCAGGAAGGCCTGACGCGCGCGGCGCACCAGCACATCGATGTCCTTGACCGTGTAGCGCGGATCGGCGCGCAGATCCTTCGACGGCGACCAGTTGTTGACCACTTCGTGATCGTCCCACTGCCACAGCTGCGGCACCTGCGCGGCGAAGCGGCGCAGATTCTCGTCGAGCAGGTTGTAGCGATAGCGGCCGCGGTATTCGTCCAGGGTTTCGGCGACCTTGTGCACGCCCTCGGCAACCAGATTGCGCCATATGCGGCCGTTCTCGGCCGGCGCTTCGGCGGCGATGGCGCCGTCGGCATAGATGGTGTCGCCCGAGTGCAGGAAGAAATCCGGATCGCGCAGGCGCATGGCTTCGAAGATGCGCATGCCGCCGATCTCGGGATTGATGCCCCAGCCCTGGCCGGCGACATCGCCGCCCCAGACGAAGCGCACCGGCCGGGTGCGCGCATGCGGCAGAGTATGCGGAGCCGCGCGCAGGCGGCCTTCGCTCCAGGCGCTGCGCACGCCGCTGCGCGCGTCTTCGAAAGCGACGCGGATTTTGCGCTGGCATGGGCCGGGCAGGCGCGGAATGTCCAGGCGCGAGGTGAAATCGCTGGCCTCGCTCGCCAGCGGGCCGCGCAGGCGCAGGGCGCGGCGGAAACCGTCTTCGTCGCCGATCTCGACCCACAGGCGCGCGGCGCGATCGCTGCGCGCCCACACCGTGGCGCCGCGTTCGCCGACATCGCCGAATTGCAGGCCGTAGGGCAATTGCGGCCGCGCCGATTCGGCGGTGATCGGCGCGGGCCCGGCGATGGCGGGCAGCAGCGGCAGGCTGGCGCTGAGCGCGCCCAGGCTGAGGGCGGTGCCGGATCGGGACAGGAAGCGGCGGCGGAAGGGATCGTGATCGTGCATGGCGTCGGCTCGGCACTTGGGGGAAATCCGACCCTAGCTCGCGCAGATGGCAGCCGTATGGCCGTCGTTGGCGCCCGGATCGCGCTTGGGCCTGCAAAAGGTACAAACGATTCCGCGGCACGAGCGCGGCCTCGAAGTCTCTGTGGGAGGCAGCTTCAGCCCCGCCCGAGGTCTGGCCTCATCCTCAGGCAGCATCGCCGCCATGGTTCGCAGTCGGGCCTGAAGGTCCTCCCACAAAAGACTTCACAGCGACAACGCACGCATTGCCCGCCATCAACCCGCCCGCTACACTGCCGCGGTCGAAGAAGGCAGGTTTGGTTTAGGTAGGCCCAAACCCTTCCATTTACGGAAGATCTGTTCCTTTCCTGGCGGTGCGCGTTCAGCGCTCGGCCTGCGCATGAGAACCCTCGACGAATCCCGGCGCTACGGCGTCTCGGGTTCGTCCTGTGTTCGCGCCCGACGCGTCGTTCCCGGATGAGCCCTGTCCAGGAGCTTCACGTGTCCAACCTCTCCGCTTTGTCTTATCCGCACCTGCTGCGCGGCCGCATCGGCGTGATCGCGGTATCGGTGTTCCTCAACTTCGTCGGCTTCACCCTGGTCATTCCGGTGATGCCGTTCCTGCTGGTCGGCCATACCCGCCATCTGGCGTTCGCGGTCGGCGCCATCGTTTCGGTCTACGCGCTGTGCGAGTTCATCGCCGCGCCGATCCTGGGCGCGTGCAGCGACCGCTACGGCCGGCGCCCGGTGCTGCTGTTGTCGCTGCTGGGCTCGGCGGTCGGCTATGCGCTGATCGGCATCGGCGGCAGCCTGTGGATGATCGTCGCCGGCCGCGTCATCGACGGCCTCACCGCCGGCAGCATCAGCGCCTTGTTCGCCTATGTGGCCGATGTGGTCGAACCGCAGCAGCGCAGCCGCGTGTACGGACTGCTGGGCGCGGTCGGCGGCCTGGGCTTCATGCTCGGGCCGGCGATCGGCGGCGTTCTCGGCGAGGTATCGCTGAGCTGCCCGGTGTTCGTCGCCGCCGCGTTGAGTCTGGCCAATCTGTACTGGGTCCATCGCGCGGTCGTCGAAAGCCTGCCGCACGAACGCCGCAGCGCGCGCTTTCACTGGCGCGGGCTCAATCCGCTGAGGCAACTGCGCTCGGCGTTGACGGGCAGGCATCTGCGAATCCTGTTCGCCGCCGCGTTCGGCTTCTGTCTGGCCGCGGCGATGTGGCAAAGCAATCTGCCGGTGTTCCTCAAGCAAGCGCTCGGCTCGGGCCCGTTGCAGATCGGATTGTTGCTGTTGGTCGTCGGCGCGCTCGACATCATCGGCCAGGGCATGCTCGCCGGGTGGCTGCTGGGCCGTTACGGCGAGCGCCGCGTGGCCGGCGCGGGTTTGCTGCTCAATGCCTTGGGCTGCGCCTTGACCGCTTCGGTGCTGATGATTCCGTCGTGGTGGTGGCTGGCGCTGGTGGTCGCGGCCTTCACTCTGGGCGATGGCTTGTTCCAGCCTTCGATCGGCGGACTGATCGCGAACGCGGCGCCCGACGACATGCAGGGCTCGATCCAGGGCGCCAACCAGAGTCAGCAGGCGGTGGCGCGCATGATCGGCCCGTTGCTGGCGGCCGGCCTGTTCGGCTGGCATCCGGCCTTGCCGTATGCCGGCGGCGCGCTGGCTTTGCTGGCGGCGCTGGCGGTCTTGCTGGGTCTGCGCAATCGCCGCGCTTGAATGACGCGCCGCCGGCCGGTGGCGCCGATTTCGCCACATTCGGCGGCTGCGGCAAAGCCAGCCACCACATAACGTTCACGCCGTCTTCCGAACATTGGCCGCGAATTACGATTCTGTAATGCGGACAACCGAAACCGGCTTCGCGCGTTAGCTTTATCCGAATCTCACGAATCAAGCGGATGCAGGCAGGCCTATGGGCACGACGCGGGAAGCTCAATCGGGCGATGCGCCTCCTCGCCAAGGCCGATGGCGGCGCCATCAGGGACTGTTGCTGACGATCCTCGGCGTGCTGGTGCTGATCGCGCTGGTGTGGTGGCTGGTGCACGGGCGCGCCGCCGAGCAGCGCGGCAATCGCCGGCCCACCGCGACGGTCGGCATCGCGACCGCGGCCAGCGGCTCGATCCCGATCACCATCGAAGCCCTGGGCACGGTCACGCCGCTGGCGACGGTGACGGTGCGGCCGCAGGTCTCGGGCAATATCGTCGATATCGCCTTCAAGGAAGGGCAGACGGTAAGCAAGGGCCAGGTGCTGCTGAGCATCGACCCGCGTCCGTTCCAACTGGCGCTGCAGCAGGCGCAGGGCAGTCTGGCGCGCGATGAGGCGCAGTTGCGCGTCGCGCAACTGACCTTGCAGCGTTATCAGACATTGGTCTCGCAGGATTCGATCGCACGCCAGGACTTCGACACCCAGGCCGCGACCGTGCGCCAGTTGACCGGCGTGGTCGCCACCGATCAGGCCGCGGTCGGCACGGCCAAACTCAATCTCGACTACAGCCAGGTCAAGGCGCCGATCGCCGGACGTGTGGGCCTGCGCGTGGTCGATCTGGGCAATTACGTCACGCCCGGCGATGCCGCGGGTGTTGCGGTGATCGCCGCGGTGACGCCGATCGATGTCGAATTCACCGCGCCGCAGGACGATCTGCCGCGCATCCAGGCGCGATTGGCGAAGGGCGATGCGCTGGCGGTGACGGTGCTCGATCGAACCCGCACGCAAGTGCTCGGGCAAGGCCAGTTCCTGACCCTGGACAACGTGATCGACCCGACCACCGGCACGGTCAAGGCCAAGGCGCGCTTCGCCAACGCCGACGCGCGTTTGTTCCCGAGCCAGTTCGTCAACGTACGGGTGTTGCTGGATACCTTGAACAACGCCATCGTGGTGCCGTCGGCGGCGCTGCGCAGCGGCCCGCGCGGCGATTTCGTCTATGTGGTCGGCGCCGATCGTAAGGCTTCGCTGCGCATGGTGAAACGCGGGCCGGCCTCGGGCGACAGCGTGTCGATCGCGCAAGGCTTGCGCGCTGGCGAGAAGGTGGTGATTTCCGGCGGCGACCAACTCACCGACGGCGCCGAAGTACGCTTGCCGGAAGACGCGGCCAAGGGCGGCGCCGGCGCGCAGCAGGGCGAACGTCGCGGCGGCCGCCGTAGCGCGCAATGAATCCTTCGCGCCCCTTCATCCTGCGGCCGGTCGCGACCTCGCTGCTGATGGCGGCGATCGTGCTCGCCGGCCTGGCCGGTTTCCGTCTGTTGCCGCTGTCGGCGTTGCCGGAAGTCGATTACCCGACCATCCAGGTGCAGACGCTGTACCCCGGCGCCAGTCCCGAGGTGATGGCGCATACGGTGACCGCGCCGCTGGAGCGGCAGTTCGGGCAGATGTCGGGATTACGGCGGATGAGTTCGACCAGCGCCGCCGGCGCGTCGGTGATCACCCTGCAGTTCGATCTGGACGAAACGCTGGATGTGGCCGAGCAGGAAGTGCAGGCCGCGATCAACGCCGGCGGCAATCTGCTGCCGGCCGATCTGCCGGCGCCGCCGGTGTACGCCAAGGTCAATCCCGCCGACGCGCCGGTGCTGACCCTGGCGGTGACCTCCGACACGATCGCGCTGCCGCAGGTGCAGGATCTGGTCAACACGCGCCTGGCGCAAAGCATTTCCCAGGTCAGCGGCGTCGGCCTGGTGTCGTTGAGCGGCGGCAACCGGCCGGCGGTGCGCATCCAGGCCGATCCGCAGCTGCTGGCTTCGTATGGATTGGGCATCGACAGCCTGCGCACGGTGATCGCCAGCGGCAACGCCAGCGGCGCCAAGGGCAGTTTCGACGGGCCCAGCCGGTCCTACACCATCGACGCCAACGATCAGCTCACCAATGCCGAGCAATACAAGCAACTGATCGTCGCCTATCGCGACGGCGCGCCGATCCATTTGCGCGATGTCGCCAACGTGATCGAAAGCGCGGAGAACGTCCGCCTGGGCGCCTGGTCCGGGCTGACCCCGGCGATCATCGTCAACGTGCAGCGCCAACCCGGCGCGAACGTGATCGCTACCGTCGATGCGATCAAGGCCAAACTGCCCGAGTTGCAGGCCGGATTGCCGGCCGGGCTGAAGGTCGATGTGCTCAGCGACCGCACCACCGGCATCCGCGCTTCGGTGCGCGATGTCGAGTTCGAACTGGTGCTGGCGATCGTGCTGGTGGTGGCGGTGATCCTGGTGTTCCTGCGCAGCCTGGCGGCGACGGTGATCGCCAGCCTGGCGGTGCCGATCTCGCTGATCGGCACGTTCGGCGCGATGTATCTGCTCGGGTTCAGCCTGGACAACCTCAGCCTGATGGCGCTGACCATCGCCACCGGCTTCGTGGTCGACGATGCGATCGTGATGATCGAGAACATCTCGCGCTACATCGAGGAAGGCGAGCCGCCGTTCCAGGCCGCGCTCAAGGGGGCGCGCCAGATCGGCTTCACCATCATCTCGCTGACGGTGTCGCTGATCGCGGTGCTGATCCCGCTGTTGTTCATGGGCGATGTGGTCGGGCGCCTGTTCCGCGAGTTCGCCATCACCCTGGCGATCACCATCGTGATCTCGGCGGTGGTCTCGCTGACCCTGACGCCGATGCTGGCGGCGCGCTGGCTCAAGCCGCATGCGCATGGCGGCGGCAAGGACGGGCGGGGCGAACGTCCGGATGTGTTCCAGCGGGTGATCGAGCGCTACGGTGTCGCCCTGGACTGGGTGCTCGACCGCCAGGGCGCGACCTTGATCGTCGCCGTCGCCACGCTCGCGCTGACGGTGCTGTTGTACGTGCTGATTCCCAAGGGCCTGTTCCCGGTCCAGGACACCGGCCAGTTGCAGGCGCAAGTGCGCTACAGCTTTGATGTGTCCTACGCCGGCATGGCCAAGGTCCAGCAGGACGTGGCGCGCGAACTGCTGCGCGATCCCGACGTGGCTTCGTTGAGCGCCTACATCGGCGTGGACGGCGCCAACACCACGATGCTGTCGGCCGGGCGCATGCTGATCAATCTGAAGCCCGAACGCGACGGCTCGCAGGAACAGATCATGCAGCACCTGCGCGACCGCGCCGCCGCGGTCGCCGGCGTGACCTTGTATGTGCAGCCGGTGCAGGACCTGACCATCGATGCCGAGACCGGGCCGACCCAGAACCGTTTCTCGATCCAGGGCTCGGACCAGAGCGCGGTGGACCGCACCGCCAACGATCTGGTCGCGCGGCTGCGCGGCTTGCCGCAGCTGCGCAACGTGATCACCGATGCCGGCGCGACCGGCTCGGCCGCATATGTGGCCATCGACCGCGACAGCGCCGCGCGCCTGAACATCAGCGCCTCCACCGTGGATGAAGCGCTGTACAGCGCGTTCGGCCAGCGCATCGTGTCGACCATCTTCAACGAGACCACGCAGTACCGGGTGATCCTGGAAGCCTCGCCGGGACTGGCGTCGCAACCGGCCGACCTCGGCCGCCTGCACCTGCCGACCTCGGGCGCGCCGACGCCGCTGGCGGCGATCGCGCAGATCCAGGAACGCGCCGCGCCCCTGCAGGTGAATCACGTCGCCCAGTTCCCGGCGGCGACGGTCGGCTTCGACACCGCTCCGGGCGTATCGCTGGGGGCGGCGGTGGATGCGATCCGAAAAGTCGCCAGCGACGCCGGACTGCCGGCCGGCGTCAGCCTGTCCTTCCTCGGCGCGGCCAATGCCTACGAGGCCTCGCTGCAGAACGAGCTGTGGCTGATCCTGGCCGCGGTGATCTGCGTCTATATCGTGCTGGGCGTGCTGTACGAGAGCTACATCCATCCGCTGACGATTCTGTCCACCTTGCCCTCGGCCGGCGTCGGCGCCTTGCTGGCGTTGATGCTGACCGGTTCGGACCTGGGCGTGATCGGCATCATCGGCATCATTCTGCTGATCGGCATCGTCAAGAAGAACGCGATCATGATGATCGACTTCGCCATCGACGCCGAGCGCGAGCAGGGCCGCGCGCCGCGCGAGGCGATCCATCAGGCCGCGCTGCTGCGCTTCCGTCCGATCCTGATGACCACGCTGGCGGCGCTGTTCGCCGCGCTGCCGCTGATGCTGGGCTGGGGCGAGGGCTCCGAGTTGCGCCGTCCGCTCGGCGTGGCGATTTTCGGCGGATTGATCCTGAGCCAGATCCTGACCCTGTTCACCACGCCGGTGGTGTATCTGGCTTTCGACCGACTGGCCAAGCGCCGCGGTGAGACGCGCGGCGTCGCGGCCGGCGCCGCGGAGCCGCAGCCGTGAATCTGTCCGCGCCGTTCGTGCGCCGGCCCATCGGCACGGTGTTGCTGACGGTCGGGCTGGCGCTGAGCGGCATCGCGGCGTTCTTCAATTTGCCGGTGTCGCCGCTGCCGCAGGTGGATTTTCCGACCGTGTCGGTCAGCGCCAATCTGCCCGGCGCCAGCCCGGAGACCATGGCGTCGAATGTGGCCACGCCGCTGGAGCGGCGCCTGGGCACGATCGCCGATGTCACCGAGATGACTTCGCAAAGCTCCACCGGTCAGGCGCGGGTGACCTTGCAGTTCGATCTGAGCCGCAGCATCGACGGCGCCGCGCGCGACGTGATGGCGGCGATCAACGCCGCGCGCGCCGATCTGCCGGCGACGCTGAAGAGCAATCCGACCTATCGCAAGGTCAACCCGGCCGACGCGCCGATCATGATCGTGGCGATGACCTCGCACAGCCGCACGCCCGGGCAGATCTACGAGGCCGCGACCAACATCGTCCAGCAGACCCTGTCGCAGGTCGAAGGCGTGGGCGATGTCGAGATCGGCGGCGGCTCGCTGCCGGCGGTGCGGGTGGAGATCGTGCCGTATGCGCTGTCGCGCTACGGCATCGGCCTGGAGGACATCCGCGCGGCGATTTCCGCCGCCAACGCCAACCGGCCCAAGGGCGTGGTCGAGACCGGCGAACGCGCGTTCCAGATCTACACCAACGACACCGGCCAGACCGCGGCGGATTTCCGCGATCTGGTGGTCGCCTGGCGCGACGGCTCGCCGGTGCGCCTGCGCGATGTCGCCAAGGTCATCGACAGCGTCGAGGACGTGCACACGCTGGGCCTGTTCAACGGCCAGTCGGCGGTGGTCGCGGTGATCAGCCGGCAACCCGGCGCCAACATCATCCAGACCGTGGACGGCGTGCGCGCGGCGCTGCCGGTGCTGCGCAAGCAGTTGCCGGCCGATATCCAGCTGGATATCGCCTCGGACCGCACCACGACCATCCGCGCCTCGCTGGAGGAAGTCGCCGCCACGTTGGTGATCGCGCTGGTGCTGGTGATCCTGGTGGTCAGCGTGTTCCTGCGCAGCTGGCGCGCGACCATCGTGCCCGGCGTGGCGGTGACGGTGTCGATTCTCGGCGCGGTCGGAGTGATGTATCTGCTCGGCTTCAGCCTCAACAATCTCAGCCTGATGGCGCTGACCATCGCCACCGGCTTCGTCGTCGACGACGCCATCGTGGTGCTGGAGAACACCAGCCGCCACCTGGAGCGCGGCATGGACCGCTTCGAGGCGGCGTTGCTGGGCGCGCGCGAGGTCGGCTTCACCGTGGTGTCGATCAGTCTGTCGCTGGTGGCGGTGTTCATCCCGTTGTTGTTCATGGGCGGGATCGTCGGCCGCCTGTTCCGCGAATTCGCCGTGACTTTGTCGGCCGCGGTGCTGATCTCGCTGCTGGTGTCGCTGACCACCACGCCGATGATGTGCGCGTACCTGCTCAGGCCGCATTCGCAGGACAAACCGCCGGGCCGCATCGGCGCGTTCTTCGATCGCCAGTTCGACCGCGCTCATCGCACGTACGGCGCCAGCCTGCGCTGGGCGCTGGATCATCCCGGCCTGATGCTGGCGACGCTGGCGCTGGTGATCGGGCTCAACGGCTATTTGTTCGTGGCCATTCCGAAGGGTTTTTTCCCCGAGCAGGACACTGGCCAGTTGAACGGCGGCCTGCGCGCGGACCAGAGCATTTCCTTCCAGGCCATGCAGGGCAAGCTCAAGCAGATCGTCGATGTGGTGCGCAAAGACCCGGCGGTGGCGACGGTGGTGGGCTTCACCGGCGGCTCGCGCGCCGGCGGCGGTTTCGTGTTCGTCACACTCAAGCCCAAGCCGGCGCGCAAGGACAGCAGCGAGCAGGTGATCGCGCGATTGCGTCCGCAGCTGATGAAGATCGCCGGGGCGACCTTGTTCCTCAATCCGGTCCAGGACGTGCGCCTGGGCGGACGGCAAAGCAACGCGAGTTATCAGTACACGCTCAAGAGCGACAGCTCCGACTCTCTGCGCGCCTGGGCCGACAGGCTGGCCGCGGCGATGAAGCAGCAGCCGGAACTGACCGACATCGATTCCGACACCCAGGCGCACGGGGTGGAGTCTTTCGTCGATATCGACCGCGCCAGCGCCTCGCGCCTGGGCATCACGCCGGCCGATATCGACAACGTGCTGTACGACGCCTTCGGCCAGCGCCAGGTATCGACCATCTACAAGAACCTCAACCAGTACCATGTGATCCAGGAGGTCGATCCGGCCTATGCGCGCGAGCCGTCCGCGCTCAACGACGTCTATCTGCCGGCGCATGCCGCCGCGACCGCCGCCACCATCGGCGTGCAGGCGCAATCGGGCCCGACCGCCTCGCCGGTGCGCAACGCCTCGCAAGGCAGCGCGCTGACCCAGAGCGCGCGGCAGATGGTGCCGCTGTCGGCGATCGCGCGCTTCTCCGACGGCGCCGCGGCGACTTCGATCAATCACCAGGACGGGCAACTGGCCACCACCGTGTCGTTCAATCTGGCCCCGGGCCATTCGCTCAGCGATGCGCAGGAGGCGATTGCGCGCGCGCAGGCGCAGATCGGCATGCCGGCCAACGTGCACGGCAGTTTCCAGGGCACGGCCAAGGCGTTCCAGGACACCACCAAGAGCCAGCCGATCCTGATCCTGGCGGCGCTGGTGGCGATCTACATCGTGCTGGGCGTGCTGTACGAAAGCATGATCCATCCGATCACCGTGCTGTCCACCTTGCCTTCGGCCGGCATCGGCGCGGTGCTGGCGTTGATGTTGTTGCGGATGGAGTTTTCCGTGATCGCGCTGATCGGGCTGGTGTTGTTGATCGGCATCGTCAAGAAGAATGCGATCTTGATCATCGATTTCGCGCTGGAGAGCGAGCGGGCGCGCGGGCTGTCGGCGCGCGATGCGATCTATGAGGCTTCGATGTTGCGGTTCAGGCCCATCCTCATGACGACGCTCGCCGCGGGCTTGGGGGCGCTGCCGCTTGCGGTTGGCTTCGGCGAAGGCGCCGAGCTGCGTCAGCCGCTGGGCGTGGCGATCATCGGCGGCCTGATGGCGAGCCAGGTGCTGACCTTGTTGACCACGCCGGTAGTCTATTACTACCTCGACCGCCTGCGCCGCCCGGGCAAGAACGAAGCCTGGTTGTCGCGCCTGGTCGACGACGGTTTGCGCGCGCACGGCGCGTAGGAGATTCGATGCGCATCCGCGTTGCGACCATCGCACTGGCCTTGAGCGCATTGAGCGGCTGCGCCGCCGGCCCGGATTACGTCCGGCCGAATCTGAGCGTGCCGGCCCAGTACAAGGAAGCCGAAGGCTGGAATCGCGCGGTGCCCGCCGATGCGCTCGATCGCGGCCACTGGTGGAGCTTGTTCCAGGACCCGGCGCTGGATGCATTGATGGGGCAGGTCGAAGTCTCGAACCAGAATCTCGCCGCCGCCGAGGCCGCATACCGGCAGGCGAGAGCGCTGGTGCGCGAGCAACGCGCCTCGCTGTTTCCCACTGTGAGCCTGGACGGCTCCGGCACGCGCGCACGCAGCGCCGGCAACAGCGGTTCCAGCGTCGGCCAGAGCTATCGCTACGACATCGGCGCGAGTTGGGAGCCCGATCTGTGGGGGCGCATTCGCCGCAATGTGGAAGGCGCCAGCGCGCAGGCCGACTCCAGCGCCGCCGATCTGGCCTCGGCCCGGCTGGCCGCGCAAGGCGAACTGGCGGCGAATTATTTCCAGTTGCGCGAAAGCGATATCGAAACGCGCCTGCTGCAGGCCACGGTGGAGGCGTACCAGCGTTCGCTGAAGATCGCCGGCAATCGCTATGCGGCATCGATCGCGCCCAAGAGCGACGTGCTGCAGGCGCGGACGCAACTGGCCAATGCGCAGGCGAATCTGGCCGATCTGGGCCAGCAGCGCGCGCAGTTGGAGCATGCGATCGCGGTGCTGGTCGGCCGCGCGCCGGCCGATTTCGCCATCGCAGCCGATCCGGCCTGGCATGCGAGCGTGCCCGAGCTGCCGCCCAGCGTCGCCTCCGATCTGCTGCAGCGCCGCCCCGACATCGCCTCCGCCGAGCGCCGCGTGGCCGCGGCCAACGCGCAAGTCGGCGCCGCGCAGGCGGCGTTCTTTCCGAGTTTCACCCTGAGCGCTTCGCGCGGCGGCGGCGCTTCGCAACTCGGGCGTTTGTTCGACGCACCGTCGAGCCTGTGGTCGCTCGGCGTGGCGCTGGCGCAGACCTTGTTCGACGGCGGCGCGCGCCGCGCCGGCCGCGACGCCGCGCGCGCGGGCTACGATCAAAGCGTGGCGCTGTACCGGCAGACCGCGTTGACCGCATTCCAGGACGTGGAGAATCAGTTGGTCGCCACGAACGTGCTGGTCGAGCGCGCCCGCTTGTTCGCGCAGGCCTCGCAATCGGCCGACGAAGCCGAGCGCATCGCGCTCAACCGTTATCAGGCCGGTCTGGTCGCCTACACCGACGTCGTCGTCGCCCAGGCCACGGCGTTGTCGGCGCGGCAGTCGCTGGCGCAGGCCACGCGCGACCGGCAGACCACGGCGGTCGCCTTGATCCAGGCGCTCGGCGGCGGCTGGCATGCGGAGCAGGGCGGATAGGCCGGGACGCATCGGAATCGCGAGCTCCGTTCCGATTTCGACAACGCGCACATCCGCTTCTCGCGTAAGCGACCGATTCGACAGGTGAGCGACAGCTTGCGGCCCTAAGGTCGCGCCGGTCTCCCACTGGATGCGATTCCATGACCCGTTCGATCAAGCCCGCCGCCATCGCCGCGGCTGTGCTGGCGTTCGCGCTGCCAACCTGGCAGGCGCAAGCGCAGACCTATGTGTTCAACGACGAATTCAACGGCGCCGCCGGCAGCCAGCCCGATCCGGCCAAGTGGGAGCAGCAGACCGGTTGCGAGTGGGGCGGCGGCGCCGAAGACCAGTGCTACACCGACGGCGGACACAACGCCAAACTCAATGGCGCCGGTCAGCTGGTGATCACCGCCCGCCGCGAGGACTACAACGGCTACCGCTACACCTCCGCGCGCTTGATGAGCAAACAGTCCCACGCCAAGGGCCGCGTGCAGGTGCGCGCCAAGATGTCGGGTTGGCAGTCCGGCGCGTGGCCGGCGATCTGGACGCTGGGCCAGCCCGAAGCCTTGTGGCCCAGACACGGCGAGCTGGATCTGATGGAGAACGGGCTCAACGGTTCGCGTTGGCGCCCGGAATATCACGTGCATACCGAAACCTCGGGCGAAGGCGGCGAATACGCGATCGACCCGAGCCAATGGCATGTCTATGAAGTGCGCTGGAGCCCCGGCGCCTCGGCCAAGGCCTCGTTCTACGTCGACGGCCGGCTGGTGAAGACCTTGCCGTACGCGGTGCCGGCGAATTCGCCTTCGACGGTGTTGCTCAACATCGCGGTCGGTTCCTACGCCGGCACGCCCGATCCCGCGCTCAACAGCACGATGACGATCGACTACGTGCGCGTCTCCGCACTGCCCTGACGCCGTAGGCGATCGCGCCGCAGCCAAGAGCCAGAAGATTTCCACGAGCCTCGGCGGCGTCGCGCAAACCGCCGTCGGGGCGTTCTTTCCTCCAGCGCAAGGATTTCCCATGCATCGAGCTGTTCCCACGCCCCGCCGCCGTTTGTTGAGCGGTCTGTTGAGCGCCGCCTTGTTGGCGCTGTCGTCGTCGGCCGTCGCGTCTTCCGCGGCCGCGCCGGTTGCGAACGTATTCGTCGATTTCACCGCCCATGGCCAACCGACTTCGACGTATTCGCTGGGTTCGACCATCTCCACCTTCGCCGAAGGCGGCAGCAACCTGATCAAGGGGCCCGACAGCGGTCAATGGCGCCAGTACCTGGCCGACCTGGGGCCGCTGGTGTGGCGCATTCCCCTGTTTCATCACGACGGCCAGGTCGGATCGTCGGCCGGCGGTATCC
The DNA here is from genome assembly GCF_001442805.1 of Lysobacter gummosus. Taxonomy (NCBI): domain Bacteria; kingdom Pseudomonadati; phylum Pseudomonadota; class Gammaproteobacteria; order Lysobacterales; family Lysobacteraceae; genus Lysobacter; species Lysobacter gummosus. Next base: position 2,683,517 of record NZ_CP011131.1, read on the forward strand.
ACGGCGGCAACGAGGGCGAGGCCTATATCCGCGCGATCAAGGGCATCAACGGCATTCCGATGATCGCCGTCGGCGGCAGCAGCAACGACAACGACATCCGCGCCAGCGACGCGGCGGCGCTGGTGCGTTACTTCAACGACAACGGCGGCCAGCGCGGCGGGCCGGTGGTGGACTACATCATCGGCAACGAGCCCGACAACGGCTTCGGCATGGACCCGTACATCTTCGGCGGCAACGGTAGCGACGGCTTCCACGCCATCGCCACGGCGATGCGCCAGTCCAGCGCGCAGCCGCTGTCGCTGGCCGGGCCGTCGCTGGTGACCTGGGCCGACTACAAGTACGGCGACTTCCGCAAGTTCTTCGCCGCCAGCCACGCCGACACCGACGTGGTGGATTTCCACAAATACGGCAGCGGCAGCGCCCTGGGCAACCTGGGCACCACCGCCGACTACGGCGCGGCGATCGCCTGGCTGCGCCAGGAGATCACGCAGTATTTCGGCGATCGCGCCAACGGCGTGGCGATCCAGTTGGGCGAGTTCAACTACAACGCGTGGTACGACCCGGGCTGGCGCGGCTCGTTCTACACCTCGCGCAATACCGTGCACACCGCTTCGTTGATCGGCCACGTGCTGCGCGCCGGCGGCAGCGCGTACCAGTATTCGGACAACAACGGGCCGCTGGGCCTGATCAGCGACGGCACCGATCGCAACGACCAGCCCGCCGGCCAGCGGTTGCGGTTGCCGGCGTATTGGGGCCTGTCGGCCTGGAGCGGCGGCGCGTGGTCGCGGCGCTACGGCGAGTTCATGGTCGGCGCCAGTACCCAGCTCGCCGATCTGGAAGTGTTCGCCACCGACAACGCGAAGAAGATCGTGCTGGTCAACAAGTCGGAGAATACCGACCGGCAGGCGGTGATCGCGCTGACCGGCAGCACCAGCGGCCGTTACAGCGCCTGGCGCTATACCCGCGGCATGGACCCGGCGAACTTCGCCACCGGCGCGCAGTACCAGCCGCCGGCGCGGATCGCCAACGCCGCCGCGTTCTCGCAAGGGCGCATCACCGTCGCGGTGCCGTGGATGAGCGTGGTGGTGATCGATGTGAACTGAAGCGCGGCGTCGGCGGCGCCGGTGACAAATGGCATGGGACGGCGCGGCGGCGCTCGCGGAAGCTGCCGTCCTCGCCGTTCCATTGCCAGCCCAGGATCGCCGCATGCCGCGCCCGCTCGCTTCAGCCTTGCATCTGCTCGTATTGCTGAGCGCCGCGGCGAGTGCGCGCGCGGCCGCGCCGTTCGACAGTTTCGAACTGAGCGTGCCGCAACCGCCCGCGCCGGTGCGGGTGGAAGGGCGGTCGCGCCTGATCTACGAATTGCACCTGAGCCATTTCGGCGACCGCGAGCTGACGCCCTCGACGCTGCGCGTGGTCGATGCCGACGGCGGCGCCACCCTCGTCAGTTTCAGCGGCGAGGACTTGGCCGCGCGCAGCCGGATAATCGGGCGCAAGAGCGGCGATGCCGGCGCGATCCGGCCCGGCGAGCGCGAAGTGATCTATCTGGAATTCGAGCCGCGGCGTACGCCCACACGCTTGCGCCATGTCCTGGAATTCAAGGCCGCCGGCAGCGATGCGCCGGTCGCCGTCGAAGGCGCGGCGATCGCGTTGGCCGCCGCGCCCAAGCTGCAACTGGGGCCGCCGTTGCGCGGCGGGCCGTGGATCGCGATCTACGCGCCGCAGTGGCCGCGCGGCCATCGCCGGGTGTTCTATGCCCTGGACGGACGCGCGCGCCTGCCGGGGCGTTACGCCATCGACTGGGTCAAGCTCGACGACCAGGGTCGCACCAGCCGCGGCGATAAGGATCTCATCGCCGACTCGCTGGGCTACGGCGAACCGGTGCTGGCGGTGGCCGATGCCACCGTCGCCGCCGCGCGCGACGGCGTGGCCGAGACCGCGCGCGTATCGCTCAATCCCAAGCACGATTTCGACGAAGCCGCCGGCAACTACGTGGTGCTGGCGCTGGCCGACGGCCGCTACGCGACCTACGAGCATCTGCGCCCGGGCAGCGTGAAGCTGCGCGAAGGCGACAAGGTGCGCATCGGCCAGACCATCGGCGAGTTGGGCTTCACCGGCGATTCCACCGGCCCGCACCTGCATTTCCATCTCGCCGACGGGCGCAAGCCGCTGGCCTCGGAAGGCGTGGGCTACGGCTTCGCCGGCTTCCGCCTGCTGGGCCATTACCCGCAGCTCGATCGCCTGGGCAAGCAGCCCTGGCAGGCGCTGGAGGCGGGCATCGCGGGTGAGCGCCGCGACGAATTGCCCGCGTCCAATGCGGTGGTGGAATTTCCGCGCTGAGCGCAGCGGCTCAGTCGCGGCGGCGGCCGAACGCGGCGTAGGCCAGGATCGCGGTCAGCACGAACAAGGCCACCACCACGGTCCAGAAGCCATGCCGGCTCTCGGCCAGCGGCATGCCGCCGACGTTCATGCCGAACAGGCCGGCGATCAGATTGATCGGCAGCGCCAGCACGGTGACCACGGTCAGCACGAACAAGGTGCGGCCGGTCTGTTCGTTGACCAGCGCGGCCAGTTCTTCCTGGATCAGCTTGACCCGTTCCACCAGCGCCGCCGAATCGCCGATGGCGGTGGAGAATTCCTCCGCCGCCTGCTGCAGGTCCTGGATGTCGTCGTGGCTGATCCAGTCCGGCGGGCGGTTGAGCAGGCGGAACAGCGCAGTCGGTTCCGGCGCCAGCAGGCGCTGCAGGCGCACCAGACTGCGCCGCAGCGCGCCCAACTGGGTGCGGTCGGTGGAGATGCGGTTGGCCAGCAAGCGGTCTTCGATGCGATCGACCTGCTGGGTGGATTTGCGCAGGATGTCGCCGAGCACGCTGGCCTGATCGCGCAGCAGATGCGCGAGCAGTTCCACCGGCGAGCGGAAGCTCTGGCCCGAGCGCACCGCCGCGCGCAGTTGATCGACCGAACGCAGCGGCCGCAGGCGCGCGCTCACCAGCAGGCGAGGGCCGATGCACAGGCTGGTGGTGCCGACCTCGGAGGCGTCGAAGCTGGAATCGAACAGGACATCGTGGATGACCGCGATCAGCGCGCCGTCGTCCAGTTCCAGCCGGGTCGAGCCGACTTCGCTGCGCAGGCTGTCGTAGAACGCGTCCGGCAGTTCCAGGGCGCGGCGCAGGTAGCGCTCGCTGCCGGTGTTGGACAGCGAGAAGTGCAGCCACAGGAAACCGCCGCCACCTTCCTCGGCCGGCGCGGCGAGGAACTGCGCGACCGCGTTGGTGTCGATGGACTGCGCCGGCTGCTCCGGTTCGAAGCGGTAGCCCCAAATCAGGCCGTCTTCGTTGGAACCGTAGCTGGCGTCGGTGATTCGCATTGCTGAAACCGCGCGGGCGGGAGGTTGCCGCATACGCTAGCGGAAAGGGGCGACTGCGTCATTGCGGGGAAACGACTTGGACGGCGAGTGGCCTGCTACAACTGTCGGAGAAGGAGCCCGAAGAGCCTGCCCCCGCGAAGGCGGGGGGCGGATGAGGGCCGGGGCCCCGTCAGCACCGCCCAGCCGACGAATAACTGCTGCCTTGCTTGCGCACCCGCATCCCCTGCACGCAGCGGAATTCCACCGCTTCCTCGAGCACTTCCTGGCCGGTCGCCGGATCGACGCGAATGTGAGCGGGGACAGGCTGCGTTTGCGCCCGCGCCGCATCCGCGGCCGGCAGCGCCGACACCGTGGTGCGCGGGGCCGGGTCGCGCTGCAGCAGATAGACCGAGGCCAGCAGCGCCGCCAGCAGCGCCAGCGACAGGCTCACGATCAGGCTCGGACTGAGCCAGTTGACCGGCGTGGCGAGCACGACAGGCCGATGTTCGCTCGCTTCCATGCCCCGTTCTCCCGGATCGATTCGCCGGAGCATAGCCGGCGTCCGCCTGCGACAACGCGAGGCATTGCTCAGTTTGGACGAAGCCGCCGCCCGCGCGGATGCGCCGTTCGTTCAAGCCTCGCGCCCATGCGGGCCCGGACACTGCGGCACCCCAGTCGCCGGAGCCCTTCATGCCCAGTCCCGCACCAGTCGGATACACATCCACGCAAACCGCCGCGCCCGCATCCGTCGTTCCCGAAACCGTCCCTCCCGCGCCGAGCGAGCGCGACCCCGTTCGGCGCGAACCTGCGCCAGCCGCGCGCCGCCTGCCGCGGATATTCGCCTGCCTGTACGCACCGCTGTACTGGGCCGGCTTCATCGGCGTCGCCGCGTGGTGGGTGGGCGAACGCGGCGGCTCGCCGTGGTGGCTGCCGCCGTTGCTGTTGCTTGCCATCGCCGTGTCAACGCTGGCCGAGCGCTATCGCCCCTACCGTGCGCACTGGAACCGCGACGGCGGCGACGGCCGCCGCGACATCGCTCATGCCCTGGTCAACGAGTCGTTGAACATCATCGGGCTGGCGGCGATCCCGCTGCTGGCCGCGGCGCTGCCCTGGGCCGGCGTGTGGCCGACCCAGGCGCCGTTCGCGCTGCAACTGCTCGGCGCCATCCTTATCGCCGATCTGGGCTTGACCGCTATGCATATGGCCAGCCATCGCTACCGCCCGCTGTGGCGGCTGCACGCGGTGCATCACAGCGTCACGCGCATGTACGGATTCAACGGGCTGATGAAGCATCCGCTGCACCAGATGATCGAAGCCGCGGCCGGCGTGGTGCCGCTGCTGTTGCTGGGCATGCCGGCGACCGTGGCCGCGGTGCTGGCCTTCGCCATCGCGATCCAGCTGCAGTTGCAGCACTCCAACGTCGATATGCGCCTGGGCCCGCTGCGCCGCGTGTTCGCCTGGGCGCCGCTGCATCGATTTCATCACATCAAGTACGGCACTTCCGGCGACGTCAACTTCGGCCTGTTCTTCAATCTGTGGGATCGCCTGTCCGGCACGGCCTTCGATCATCCGCAGTACCCGCTCGACAGCGCCGACCTGGGCATCGGCAGCCAACCCGATTACCCGGGCGGCTACCGTGCGCAGTTGTTCGAACCGTTCCGCGACCGGCCCTCGCAGCCGGTGCCGCCCACGCCGCCGGGCCTGCCGCGCCAGCGCGAAACGGCTACGGCGGCGGGCGCAGCGAGCGCACGATCCGCGAAGGACTGACGCCGAACAGGCTGCGCATGCTGCGGCTCAGATGCGCCGAATCGGCGAAACCGGCCGCATGCGCGGCGCGGGTCAGCGAGTCGCCGCTCCAGGCCAGATGCAAGGCCAGACGCAGGCGCCGCCACAGGATCAGCCGCCGCACCGGCAGTTCGACCTGAGCGCTGAACAAGCGTTCGAGCTGGCTCAGCGACAGCGCCGCCTCGCGCGCCAGCGCGGCGGCGTGGACGCGCTCGCCCGGCAGGGCGTCGATCCGCGCCAGGGTCGCGGCGACGCGCGGATCGAGCGGGCGCGGCCGACGAACGTCCAGCACCGCCTGCGCGATCGCCGGCAATGAAGCCGGCGCCCGCGCGACGGCCCGGTGCAGCGTATCGGCCGCGAACGCCAGCGGTTCGGCGAACACCAGCCAGCACGGCGCGGCGCTGACCCGCAGGCGATGGCGGGTCTGCGACGGAATCAGCACGCACGGGCCGCTGACCTCGCCGTGCTCGGTCCAGGCCTGGATCGCTTCGCCGCGCGCGACCTGGTGGCAATAGTGGCGATGCGCGACCGCGTCGCCGATGCCGCCGTACAGCACGGCGAAATCGCCGGCCAGATGCAGGCAGCCGTACCAGTCGCCGGCCTCCGGCGCGTCGCCGCCGATCGTCATCGGCGCGGCTTCGCGCTGCGGTTGCGGCGATGTTCGTTGCAAGCGTGGCGAGTGGGTACAGGCATCGCCTTTATTTCTTGTAACGCGCGATACCCAGAGCCAACAACCCGGCAAGCATCCCCCAGAACACCGAGCCGATCTGGAACGCGCTGACGCCCGAGGCGGTGACCAGGAAGGTGATCATCGCCGGCTCGCGTTCCTGCGGATCGTGCACCGCCGCGGCCAGGCCGTTGCCGATGGTGGTGAACAAGGCGATGCCGGCTATCGCCAGCACCAGCGGCTGCGGGAAGGCGGCGAACAGCGCCGCCACGGTGGCGCCGAAGATGCCGGTCAGCAGATAGAAGAACCCCGCGGCCACCGCCGCCATGTAGCGTTTGCGCGAGTCTTCGTGGGCGTCGTGGCCCATGCAGATCGCGGCGGTGATCGCGGCCAGGTTCAGCGCGAACGCGCCGAACGGCGCCAGCAACAGCGTGGTCAGCCCGGTCCAGCCGATCAGCGGCGACACCGGCGTGTCCTGGTAGCCGTGCGCGCGCAGGATCGCGATGCCGGGAATGTTCTGCGAGGCCATGGTCACCACGAACAACGGAATCGCCACGCCGACGATCGCCGCCAGCGAGAACCGTGGCGTCACCCACACCGGCGTGGCGATGGCGAACTTCAGCCGCTCAAGGTGCAGCTCGCCCTGCGCGGCGGCGATGACGATGCCGACCGCGAGGGTGATCATCACCGCGTAGCGCGGGCTCCAGCGCCTTGCCAGCAGCCAGCTCAGGAACATCGCCGCCACCAGCCAGAAGCGCTGCTCCATCGAGGTGAACACGTTCAAGCCGAAGCGCAGCAAGACTCCGGCGAGCATGCCCGAGGCCAGGCTCACCGGCAGCCGGCTGAGCGCGCGTTCCAGCCAGCCGCTGAAGCCGAGCAGGGTAGTCAGCAAGGCGCTGACCAGGAATGCGCCGACCACTTCCGCCAGCGGCAGCCCGGCCACCGCGGTGATCAACATCGCCGCCCCCGGCGTGGACCAGGCGGTGACCACCGGAACCTTGTAGCGCAGCGACAGGCCGATGCAGGTCAGGCCCATGCCCAGGCCCAGCGCCCACATCCACGAGGCGATCTGCGCCTCGTCGGCGCCGGAGGCCTGGGCCGCGCTGAACACGATGGCGGCCGAACTGGTGAAACCGACCAGGACGGCGACGAAACCCGCGACGACCGCGGACACAGACAAATCGCGCAACGCACGCATGCAGGGAACGGCCGGCGGGGGAAGGCCGCCATGATGCGGCAATCGCGGCGGCCGTGCGTAGCCGCGGGAGATTTTCGCAAGCCGCGCGCATCGCCCGCCGGTTATCGGCGCCGCTGCACGACCGCTGTCACAGTGACGGGCCCGCGACGCGGTGCGCGGTGGTTGCCGTTGCGAACTTTGGCATCGCGCACGAACCGTGACCGCGGCAGGCAAACGTTTTTATCGCCGCCACGATCATCAGCGCCGCTCGCGGCCGGCGCATGGCCGCCCGCATCCGCATCCTGCGTTCGTGCTGACATTAAAACCGAAGGGAAATCGCGCAATGGGAACGTACCAGCAATCGCTCAGCGGCGGCCGTCAGGTGGAATTGGCGCGGTGGGACGATCTGAGCCCGCCGGCCCACGGCGAGGACCTGCGGCAACGCCCCTGGAATCCCAACGACAGCCGCACCGCGCTGGCCTTCTACGATTCCACCGTGCACTACATGCGCAACGACTGGGCGCGCGAAAACATGGACGTGCTGCCGGTGAGCGCGGGCCAGCACAATCTGATGCTGTACCGCAATCGCGAAACCGACACCTGGCATACCGCCGAAGCGCTGGACATCGACCACGTGCAGCCGTGGAAGCAGCACCTGCGCGACGTCGGCACCCGCAGCATGGCAGACGCGCATCAGGCCTATAACGACGTGAGCAATCTGCGCGCGCTGCCGGCGGTGATCAACCGCGCCCGCACCAGCGCCGAACGCGCGCTGGAGCAGGGCGTGGATTCGCCGGCCTGGCAGGACTGGTCGCGCGAGCATTTCCACTACGATCCGGCCGCGCCGCATCCGCCGTTCGATCCGGCCCGCGACGGCGCGCGCCGCACCACCACGCGCGATCAGACCTGGACCCTGGACGACGGCCGCGCCGGCCTGAGTTTCGACACGCGCGTGTCAGGCAAGTGGTTCGAGCATCAGCTCTCCGAACGCTACGCCGGCAGCGTCCCGATCGACGGCGAGGACGGCTATTCGCGGCAGGTGCCGCTGTTCCATTGCCCCGCAACCGGGCAACTGGTGACCCGCGACGCCTTCGATATCGACCATGTGCGGCCGTTCGAGGACGTCGCCCGCGAGCGCCTGGAGCGCGCCGGCGGCAGCATCAGCAAGGCCGATGCGCTGGATCTGTACAACGACACCAGCAACCTGCGCCTGGTGAGCCGCAGCGCCAACTGCTCGCACGAATGGGAACTCGACGCGCGCGGCGAATTCCGCGACCGCGAAGCGCCGGAAACCGAGCACGACCGCGCCTTCGTCGAGCACGGGCCGGCGACGCGCGAGGATCAGCGGGCGCTGGACATGCTGCCGGGCCTGCTCGATCGCCAGCCGCGGCCGCTGCACGCCTTCGATCCCGACGCGCCGGTGCATCAGCTGCAACCGCGCTACGTGCTAAGCGACCCGCGCAATCCCGATAACGGTTTGTTCGAGCAGGCCAAGGGCCACGTCGGCGCCTTGAACCGCGATCACGGCCTGGGCATGAACGCGGCCCAGCTCGACAACGCCTCGGCCGCGCTGGCGGTGGCGGCCAAACAGAACCGGTTGCCGTCCATCGACGCGGTGACCGATCAGCAGCCGGGCAAGCTGTTCGCGATCCACGGCCACGGCGAGTCGATGCAATGGGCCGGCGTGACCACCGCCGAGGCGATGGCCAAGCCGATCCAGCAAAGTTCGCGCGAGGCCAGTCAGCTTGCGGCGAACGCGCCGACGCCGTCGAACACGCAAGCGCAGACCCAAGTGGCGGCGATGCAGACCGATTCGCAACACGCGCACCCGGGACGCCATCCGGGCCAGTGAGCCCGGCCGCTTGCGATTGACAGAGCTATCCAGCGTGGGGACTGTCATAGAGCCCCTCTCCCGCAAGCGGGAGAGGGAGAGAAGGAGAGGAGTCTGACAAGAGCGCCGTGGAGCCCCTCTCCCGCTGGCGGGAGAGGGGTTGGGGTGAGGGTGCCCGGCCGGTAGTGAGGCTCGATGCGAGAGCATTCGCGCCTGCGGCGCTCAACCCTCACCCCAGCCCTCTCCCGCAAGCGGGAGAGGGAGAGAAGGAGATGGAGACTTTGTACCGCTCTCAATTTACGCAAGTCCCAATCAAGGCATTCACCACGCGTGACTGTGCTGTCACATTCCACCGCGGCTGCCCGCAGTTTCCAAGTCCGCCCGCAAGTTCGAATCCGGGCCATATCCACGTGGCGGCTCGATAAAACCACCTTGCCGATCTTGGCCGCGGCCTCACCCGGGCGCCCGGCACCAACGGTTATTCAGTTATCACGACAGCCTGCCGGGCATATTGCCGACCCTCGCATTCGCCTGCCCACGTCAATTTCACGTGATGATCCGTGAACTGAAAAGCGCCGGGATATGTCTGTAAATACGCCTCTATCGTGTTAAGACGTGTAAATTAAGTCGCCGGTGCGTTCATAACCGACCGACCGTGAGGCAGATGGCGCCGATCAAAGGGGGCAGCGATTTCATCCGCGGCAAGAGCCGGTTACCGCGGCGGGCCGGTCGAGGATGCGTCCTCGCGCCGCCGCCGGTGAAAGCACGGATGCGGCGAGCAATCACGGTAGGCCATTCGTTTCATGCGTCTCACGAGAACCAGCCATGAGTAATCTCACGATTCGCCAGCGAATCATGTTGAGTTTCGCGGTGATCATCGCGGTCATGCTGCTGATGGGCGGACTCGCCCTGCAGCGGTTGAATCGTATCCAGGCCGAAGAAAGCCTGCTGCGCAGCGACTCCATTCCCGGGCTGTATACGTCGGGGCAGATAGAAACCCAGTGGCATTCCTATAACACGGCCGTGAACGGGCTGGCCTCGCCCAGCGCCAAGGACCGCGCCGAGGCCGCCGAGCGCATGCGCGCGCGCCGCGAAGCGTTCGACGAGGCGATGAGCCGCTATCGCGCCACCATCCACGACCCCAGCGACCGCCGCAATTTCGATTCGCTCACCCGCATGAGCGCGCAAGTGTTCGCGCTGCAGCCCGAGCTGATCAAGCTGGGCGAATCCGACACGGCCGCGCTGCAGCGGATACTCAACGCCCAGGTCACGCCGACTTTCAACAAGTCGGTGGAGCTGATCGAAACCATCATCAAGTTCAACTACACCCAGGCGGCCGCCTCGGGCAAGCGCATCGACGATGCGGTGGTCTCGGCGCAGATCGGGATCACCGTCACCTTCGCCGGCGCGCTGCTGCTGGCGGTCCTGGCCGGGTTCTACCTGTGGCGCGCGATCACATTGCCGCTGGACCGGCTGACGCGCGCCTCCGGGATCATGGCCAAGGGCGATTTCAGCCAGCGCCTGGGCTTCACCCGCGCCGACGAGTTCGGCGCGGTCGCGCAGGGCTACGACCGCATGAGCACGGATCTGTCCGAACTGGTCGGGCAGATCCAGACCTCCGGCATCCAGGTCAATTCCTCGATCAACGAGATCACCGCTACGCTGCGCGAACAGCAGGCCACCGCCGCGCAGATCGCCGCGACCACCACCGAGATCGGCGCGACCTCGCGCGAGATCGCCGCCACCTCCAAGGAACTGGCGCGGACCATGGGCGCGGTCGCGACCAGCGCCGAACAGACCGCGATGCTGGCCGGCAACGGCCAGGACGGCGTGGCGCAGATGGAAGAGACGATGGGCCGCATGATCGACGCCACCGCGGCGATCAGCGGCAAGCTCGCGGTGCTGGCGGAGAAGGCCAGCAACATCAGCCAGGTCGTCACCACCATCACCAAGGTCGCCGACCAGACCAACCTGCTGTCGCTCAACGCCGCCATCGAGGCGGAAAAGGCCGGCGAATACGGCCGCGGCTTCTCGGTGGTGGCGGTGGAAATCCGCCGTCTGGCCGATCAGACCGCGGTGGCGACATTGGACATCGAGCAGATGGTGCGCGAGATCCAGTCGGCGGTATCGGCCGGCGTGATGGGCATGGACAAGTTCTCCGAGGAAGTTCGCCGCGGAACCGGCGATGTGCAGCAGGTCGGCGGCCAGTTGTCGAAGGTGATCGAACACGTGCAGGCGATGGTGCCGCGTTTCGATACCGCCAACGAAGGCGTGCAGGCGCAGGCCGCCGGCGCCGAGCAGATCAATCTGGCGCTGGTGCAGCTCAGCGAAGCCGCGCAGCAGACGGTGGATGCGCTCAAGCAGTCCAATCAGGCGATCGACGAACTGCATCAAGTCAGCGCCGGACTGCGCGACGGAGTCTCGAAGTTCAAGTTGCAGGCCTGATCCGCGAACGCATGGCCGGGCAAGCCCATTCTCTGGAGAACGATGCCGTGTTGCTGCTCGTCTTCCATCTGGACCGCGACCGTTACGCCATCGAAGCGTCGCAGGTGGTGTCGGTGTTGCCGCTGATGCAGGCCAAGGCGATCCCGCGGGCGCCGGCGGCGGTGGCCGGCGTGTTCGACTACCGCGGCGAGCTGGTGCCGCTGATCGATCTTTGCCGGCTGGCGCTGGGCCGCGACGCGCGCGCCCTGCGCAGCACCCGGGTGATCGTGGTGCATTACCCGATGGATGACGGCGCCACGCGCAAACTGGGCCTGATCGCCGAGCAGGTGCTGGAAACGGTGCGGATGGACCCGGCCGCGTTCGAAGCGGCCGGCGTCGACCATCCGCAGGCGCCGTATCTGGGCGAGGTCGCCAGCGATGCGCGCGGCCTGATCCAGCGCGTGCGAGTGCGCAGCCTGCTGCCCGATTCGGTGCAGGAGATTCTGTTCCAGCCGACGGTGGCCGACGCATGACGCCGGAAGGTTTCCAGCAATGGCTCAAGCATACGATGGGGCTGGACGCGGCCAGCATCGGCCCGGGCGTGGTCGAACGCGCGGTGCAGCGGCGCATGAGCGCCAGCGAGCGCGCCGACCTCACCGCGTACTGGCATCTGCTGCGCACCTCGCAGTTGGAGCAGCAGGAACTGATCGAAGCGGTGGTGGTGCCGGAAACCTGGTTCTTCCGCGACAGCCAGGCCTTCGCCGCGCTGAGCCATCACTACGATCCGTTATGGGCGGCCGGCCATCCGGGCGAACGCCTGCGCGCGCTGAGCCTGCCGTGCTCCAGCGGCGAAGAACCGTACACGGTGGTCATGGCCTTGCTCGATGCGGGATTCCCGATCGACCGCCTGGACGTGGATGCGGTCGACATCAGCGAACGCGCGTTGAGCAAGGCCCGTCACGGCGCCTACGGCAACAACTCGTTCCGCGGCCGCGAGCTGGGTTTTCGCGATCGCCACTTCCGTCTCGAAGACGGCGCCTGGCGCTTGCCGGCGTCGATTCGCTCGCGGGTGCGCTTCATCCAGGGCAATGTGCTCGATATCGCCTTCCTGCCCGGGGAGGCGCTGTACGACGCGATCTTCTGCCGCAATCTGCTGATCTATTTCGATGCCCAGACCCAGGTGCGCACGGTCGAGATCCTGCGCCGCCTGTTGCGGCCGCAGGGGCTGTTGTTCGTCGGTCCTTCCGAAGCGAGCCTGATGCTGGCGGAGGGCTTCGTCTCCGCGCAGTTCCCGATGGCGTTCGCCTTTCGCAAGGCGCCGCCCAAGCCCGCGGCGGACATTGCGGCGCCGGCGCCGCGCAAGACCGTCGCCGCGATCGCATCGGCCCGGCCCGCGCCGCCGCCGCGCGCGCTGTCGGCGGTGCCGCGGCCGACCGCGCCGGCGCGGCCGGCGCCGCAGCCCGCGCCCGCCGTGGACGAATCCTTGCTGGACCGCGCCCAGGCCCTGGCCGACAACGGCCGCTTCGCCGAGGCGGCGACGGCGTGTGAAGCCTATTTGCAAACCCATTCCGCCTCGGCGCGCGCGCTGTATCTGAGCGGCCTGATCCACGGCGCGCTCGGCCGCGACAACGCCGCCGAAGACCATTTCCGCAAGGTCCTGTATCTGGAGCCTTGCCATGAAGAGGCGTTGATGCATCTGGCCTTGCTGCTCGACACCCGCGGCGACGCGGCCGGCGGACGCGTGCTGCGGCTGCGCGCGCAACGCTGCCGCAGCGCCGCCACCAGGCAGGAGTCGCAATGAACGACAAGCCCGCGAGCGAAGCCGCGCAAAGCGCCGTCGCCCGGTTGCTCGGGCGCGCTTCGGAAGACGAGGAACTGCAGCAGGCCGCGCGCCACATCGCCACCCGCGCCGACGATCTGCGCGCCCTGACCGGTTCGGTGTTCGTGTTCCGCCTGGGCGGCGAATGGCTTGGATTGCCGGCGTGGATGGTCGATGAAGTCATCGAACCGCGGCCGATCCACAGCCTGCCGCACCGGCGCGAAGGACTGGTGCGCGGTCTGGTCAACGTGCGTGGCCAGCTCACCGTGTGCGTCGCCCTGGAATCGCTGCTGCAGCTCGACCTGAGCCGGCCAGCGCCGGAGCGGGGGCGCAATCTGCTGAGCAAACGGCTGGTGGTGTTGTCGGCGCGCGAGCAGCGGCTGGCGTTCGAATCCGACGAAGTGCACGGCTCGCATCGCTACGATCCGACCGGCGTCGGCAACGTGCCGGGCACGGTGGCGTTGTCGGATTCTCCCTTCAGCACCGGCGTGGTGGCCGTGGGCGAACGCAATGCCGGCCTGCTCGACGGCGATCTGGTGTTGAGCGCGATCAACCGGCGGCTGGGATGAGCACAGGCAATCTCCAGGATTATTCGCTGCACGACCTGTTCCGGATGGAAGTGGAAGGGCAGGCGCAGGTATTGACCGAAGGCCTGCTGGTGCTGGAAACCCGGCCCGGTTCGGCCGCGGAGCTGGAGTCGTGCATGCGCGCGGCCCATTCGATCAAGGGCGCCGCGCGCATCCTGGGCTTGTCGGCGGCGGTGGCGGTCGCGCACGTCATGGAGGATTGCCTGGTCGCCGCGCAGGAGCGGCGGATCGTGCTGGGCCATCAGGCCATCGACGCGCTGTTGAGCGGCGTGGACCTGCTCAGCCGCATCGCCATCACCCCGGCGGAGGAATCCGAACCGTGGATGCGCGACGATTCGCCGCAAGCGCAAAGCTACTGCGCGAGCTTGGCCGCGGCGCTGACGCCCGAGGCCGACTCCGCGCCGCAATCGGCGCCCGCGAGCGCAGCCGCGACCGATCCGGCGCCCGCCGTCGAAGCGCCCGGCGGCGATCAGCCCGGGGACGAGCGCGTCCTGCGCATCACCGCGCGCAGCCTCAATCGCCTGCTCGGACTGGCCGGCGAATCGCTGGTGGTGTCGCGCTGGCTCGATCCGTACATCCGCTCGCTGAGCCGGCTCAAGCGCCTGCAGCGCGACAACGCGCTGGCGCTGGACAAGCTGGCCGATACGCCCGGCCTGTCGCGCGATCAGCGCGCCACCGCCTTGTTGATGGAAGCGCGCTCGCTGGCGGCCGAATCGCAGCGGTTGCTGGCCGATCGCATCGCCCAGCTGGACCTGTTCGAACGCCGCACCGCCAGCGTCGCCCATCGTTTGTACGACGAAGCCCTGTCCAGCCACATGCGCCCGTTCGCCGACGGCACCCACGGCTTCAAGCGCATGGTGCGCGATCTGGCGCGCGAGTTGGGCAAGCAGGCGCAACTGGAAATCGTCGGCGCCAAGACCCAGGTCGATCGCGACGTGCTGGCCAGACTGGAAGCGCCGCTGGGCCATCTGCTGCGCAACGCGGTCGATCACGGCATCGAATCGGCCGAGCAGCGCAGCGCCGCCGGCAAGCCGGCCGTCGGCGCCATCCGCCTGGAAGCGCACCACGTCTCCGGGTTGCTGGAAATCACCGTCGAAGACGACGGCCGCGGCATCGATCTGGAACGCATTCGCCAGATCGTCCTCGCCCGCCGCCTGGCCGACGAAGCCACCGCCGCGCAGCTCAGCGAAGCGGAGTTGATGGAATTCCTGTTCCTGCCCGGCTTCACCCTGCGCGAGGTGGTCACGGAAATCTCCGGACGCGGGGTCGGCCTGGATGCGGTTCAGAACATGGTCAAGCAACTGCGCGGCAGCGTGCGCCTGTCCTCGCCGCCCGGCGGCGGTTCGCGTTTCCAGTTGCAGTTGCCGCTGACCACCTCGGTGCTGCGCGCGCTGGTGGTGGAAATCGGCGGCGAGCCGTATGCGTTTCCGCTGACCCAGATCACCTGCACGGCGATGGTGCCGCGCGATGAGGTGCGCATGCTCGAAGGCCGCCAGCACTTCCAGTTGAACGGCCGCAGCATCGGCCTGGTGTCGGCCTCGCAGGTGCTCGGCGGCGCCGATGCGCAGACTTCGCCGGAACAACTGCAGGTGATCGTGGTGGGCACCGCCGGCAGCGTGCACGAATACGGGCTGGCCGTGGACCGCTATCGCGGCGTCAGCGAACTGGTGGTGCAGCCGCTGCCCGGCCAACTGGGCAAGATCAAGGACATCAGCGCCGGCGCCTTGCTCGACGACGGCACGCCGGTGCTGATCGTCGATGTCGACGATCTGGTGCGCTCGGTCGAGCGTCTGGTCTCCACCGGCCGTCTGGCCCAGCTGCGCTATCAGGATCACGCGCAGATGGCGCAACGCAAGCGCGTGCTGGTGGTGGACGATTCGCTGACCGTGCGCGAACTGGAACGCAAACTGATCGAGAACGGCGGCTACGCCGTCGAGGTGGCGGTGGACGGAATGGACGGTTGGAACGCGGTGCGCACCGGGCATTTCGATCTGGTGGTCACCGATATCGACATGCCGCGCATGGACGGCATCGAACTGGTGAGCCTGATCAAGAAAGACCCGCGCCTGCGTGCGGTGCCGGTGATGATCGTCTCGTACAAGGACCGCGAGGAAGACCGCCGCCGCGGCCTGGAAGCCGGCGCGGATTTCTATCTGACCAAGGGCGGCTTCCATGAAGAAGCGTTGCTGCAGGCGGTGGTGGATCTGATCGGCGAGGCCGCGCCATGAGAATCGGCATCGTCAACGATCTGGCGCTCGCGGTGGAGGCCTTGCGCCGCGCCATCGCCCAGCGCCGCGAACACAGCGTGGCCTGGACCGCGTCCAACGGCGAAGAGGCGGTCAAGCGCTGCGCCGAGGATCCGCCGGATCTGGTGCTGATGGATCTGCTGATGCCCGGCATCGGCGGCGTCGAGGCGACCCGGCAGATCATGGCCGACAGCCCGTGCGCGATCTTGATCGTGACCGCGAGCGTCGGCGGCAACGCGCCGCTGGTGTTCGAAGCGATGGGCTACGGCGCTATGGACGCCACCGACGTTCCCAGTCTGGCCAACGGCGATCAGGCCGGGGCGATGGAACTGCTGGCCAAGATCGACCTGATCGGCCGGCTGGTCGGCGATGCGCCGGTGCGTCGCCCGCAACGCGCGCCCGCGCGCGCCAACGGCACCAAGCGGCTGATCGCCATCGGCGCGTCCGCGGGCGGCCCGGCCGCGCTGGTGGAATTGCTCGGCGGATTGCCGGCGAATTTTCCCGCGGCGATCGTCATCGTCCAGCACATCGACGAAAAATTCGCCTTGAGCATGGCCGACTGGCTGAACCGTTTTTCGAGCAATCCGGTGCGTCTGGCGATTCCGGGCGAGCGTCCGGTCGCCGGCACGGTGCTGTTGGCCGGAACCAACGAGCATCTGGTGATGGAAGCCGGCGGCACCCTGGAGTACACCCGCGAACCGGTCGATCAACCGTACCGGCCCTCGGTCGATGTGTTCTTCGACAGCATCAACCGGCAGTGGTCCGGCGAAATCGTCGGCGTGCTGCTGACCGGCATGGGCCGCGACGGCGCCCGCGGCCTGGAATCGCTGCGCCTGCGCGGCCATCACACCATCGCTCAGGATCGCGCCAGCAGCGCCGTGTACGGCATGCCCAAGGCCGCCGCCGACCGCGGCGCCGCGGTCGATATCCTCGCGTTGAATCAAATCGCCTCAAAGCTGCGGGTGCTCTGCGCAGATACCAGGAACGTATCCAAATGACCGTGCCTCCCCTGAACCGTCCGTCCGGATTGCCGCACGAACGCCGCTGCCGCGTGCTGCTGGTCGATGACCAGCCGTTCATCGGCGAAGCGGTGCGCCGCGCCATCGCGAAGGAACTGGACATCGAATTCCACTACTGCAGCTCGGCGGCCGAAGCCATCGCCATGGCCGAAGCGCTGCAGCCCACGGTGATCATGCAGGACCTGGTGATGCCCGACGTGGACGGCATGACCCTGGTGCACCTGTACCGGGTCCACGCCACCTTGCGCAACGTGCCGATCGTGGTGCTGTCGAGCAAGGAAGACGCCGCGGTCAAGAGCCAGGCCTTCGCCACCGGCGCGGCCGACTATCTGGTCAAGCTGCCCGATCCGATCGAACTGATCGCGCGCATCCGCCATCACTCGCAGGCTTATCTCAACCAGGTCGAGCGCGACATCGCCTACCAGGCCCTGCGCGAGAGCCAGCAGATGCTGCTGGAATTGAACGAGACCCTGCGCCGGCTCAGCGACGTGGACGGACTCACCGGGCTCAACAACCGGCGTTATCTCGACAGTTACCTCGACCAGGAATGGCGCCGTGCCGCCAGCGAGCGCCGCGATTTTTCCATCCTCATGATCGATGTGGACAACTTCAAGGTCTACAACGACATCTACGGCCATCTGGCCGGCGACGAAGCGCTCAAGGCGGTCGCGCTGGCGATCCAGCGCTGCGCGCAGCGTCCGGCCGACGTGGCCGCGCGTTACGGCGGCGAAGAGTTCTCGCTGATCCTGCCGTCGACTTCCTTCGAAGGCGCCAGCCGCGTGGCCGAGCAGATCTGCACCAGCGTCTACGAGCTGGGCATTCCGAACAAGGGCGCGACGACCGAGCGCATCACCGTCAGCGTCGGCGGCGCGTCCTGCGCGCTCAGCCGCATCGATTCCTACGGCCCGTTGCTGGAGGGCGCGGATCTGGCGCTGTACGAGGCCAAGCGCCTGGGCAAGAATCAGGCGGTCCTGCGCGAGTTGGGCTGAGCCGGCGCGAGGCGAGGGCAGGGCGATAAGCGGCGCTACGGCAGCGCCGGCGCGTCGGTCGCCACGGACTCGGCTTCGAGCAACCGCGCGCGGCGCTCACGGTGCTGTTTATCGTCGGCCATGAAAAGGGGCGATCGCCGCAGCGACCGCCCCCGTCATGGACCGCTGTGCGGATCGGTCAGCGCTGGCCGATCAGGAACAGCCACGAACCATCGCTGCCCGTGCGCTGCAGCGCCGTGGCGATGTGGGCGCTGAAGTTCTGGAAGCTGCCGGCGCCGTCGAGCACGTGCGCTTCGGTTCGGCCCGAGCCGCCCTGGCGGGCGATGGCGTACAAGTCCAGCGTGCCGTCGCCGTTGTAGTCGCCCAGGTCGAAGGTCCAGCTCAGATCGCTGCCGGTCTGGTGCAAGCCCGTCGCCAGGTGGGTGAGGAAACTCTGGTAACCGTCGGCGCCGTTGAGCACATGCACTTCGGTCTTGCCCGATGCGCCCTGTTTCGAGAACGCGTACAGGTCGAGCACGCCGTCGCGGTTGTAGTCGGCGACATCGAAGGCCCAGTCGTTGCCCGCGCCGGTCTGCGACAGCGCGGTCGCGGTGTGGGTCAGGAAGGTCTGGAAGCCGTCCGCGCCGTTGAGCACGTGGACTTCGGTCTTGCCCGAAGCGCCCTGGCGAGCGATGGCGTACAGGTCCAGCTTGCCGTCGCGGTTGTAGTCGCCGACGTTGAACAACCAGCCGGCATTGTTGCCGGTCTGGCTCAGTCCGGTGGCGATGTGGCCGAGGAAGCTCTGGTAACCGTCGGCGCCGTTGAGCACGTGCACTTCGGTCCTGCCGGAAGCGCCCTGCTTGGCGATCGAGTAGAGATCCTTGACGCCGTCGCCGTTGTAATCGCCCAGGTCGAACAACCAGGACTGATCCGCGCCGGTCTGGCTCAAGGCGGTGGCGGTGTGGGCGAGGAAGGATTGATACCCGTCGGCGCCGTTGAGCGCATGCACCTCGGTCTTGGCCGACGCGCCCTGCTTGTAGATCGCGTACAGCGCAGGCGCCTGCGGCGACACCGCATTGACCGCCGCGGCGGCGTTGACGATGCCCGCGCCGCAACCGCCCGCGCACGCGCCCGGCAAGGCGCGCGCGGTCGATTTCAGGATCGATTCGACTTCCGCCGGCGTCTTGTTGACGCGGCCGAGGATCAGCGCGGCCACGCCGGCGACGTGCGGCGCCGCCATCGAGGTGCCCTGGTACCAGCCGTAGCTGCCGCCGCCGACGGTGGACAGCACGCCTTCGCCGGTTACCGCGGTTTCGCCGCCGGGCGCGGTCACGTCGATGCCGGCGCCGTAGTTGGAGTAGTACGCGCGATTGCCGCCGATGTCGTTGGCCGCGATCGCGATCACGTTGGCGCAATTGGCTGGGCGGAAACCGGACACGTCCGAGTTGCTGTTGCCGGCGGCGATCGCCAGCACCGTGCCGCGCGAAACCGCGGTGTTGATGGCGTTCTGATACACCGCGTCGCAAGCGCCGCCGCCGCCGAGGCTGAGGTTGATGACCTTGGCCGGATTGGCGTTGGCCGGCACGCCGGGCACCGCCGCGCCCGAAGCCCAGACGATCGCGTCGGCGATATCCGACAGGCTGCCGTAGCCGCCGTTGCCGAGCACGCGCAGCGGCGACACCTTGGCGCCGAAGGCGACGCCGGCCACGCCGACGCCGTTGTTGGTCGTCGCCGCGATGGTGCCGGCGACATGGGTGCCGTGCTGGACGTTGGACGAATCGGTCGGGTCCGCGTCGCGGCCGTTGCCGTCGCCCGAGCCGCCGTTGCCGGCGCTGGTGGAGCTGACGAAATCGTAGCCGGCGACGAGGTTGGCGTTGAGATCGGCGTGGCCGAGGATGCCGCTGTCGATCACCGCGACCGTCACGCCGCTGCCGTTGGCGATGTCCCACGCCGGCGGCAGGTTGAGGCCGCCGGTGGCCTGGTAGTAATGCCATTGCTGCGGATACAGAGGATCGTTGGGCGTGAACAGCGCATGCATCTGCGCGTCGGCCTGCACCGACTCGATATTGGGATCGGCGGCGAGGCGGCGGATCAGCGCTTCGGCGGCGCCGCTGTCGAGTTCGCGATCGCTGCGGATCACGTCGTAGCCGATCGCCATGCGCCGCTTGTGGCTCAAATTCAGCGCGCGGCCCTGGAGCTTGCCGAACGCGCTGGCGATGCCGTCGAGCCCGCGCTTGCGCGCGAGCGCGTCGCTGCGTTCGGCCGCGCCGTCCTTGTATTTGACGATGAACTGATTGAAGTTCGCACCCGGCGTAACGCCGGTCAGATTGGCCTGGCCGGCGGCGGCCGGCAGACACACGATCAACGACAAGGCCGCGCCGGTAGCGAGCGCAAGCGCGTTCAGGCGTACGGAACGATGGTCGGACATGGGTGATCCCTCGTGCATGGACTGAGAATTCCCGCGGGGCGCGGGCAGCCATTCGAAGGCGGCAGGCGAGTGTGGCAATCCCTTGCGCGTCTCGAATCCTGGAGGCGACGTGATCCGTGTCGCCTTGATGGTTGAAGTCTAGATTCGCCCGGTCTCAACGGCAGTGACGCAGGTGGCGAATCGGCGTCGGCGAGGCGTCGCGCGGTTCATCGATGTGAATTCGACGCGCGTCGTGTTGTTTTCTGATTCGCAAAAGCGCGAGCCCGTAGAACCGTCGCGACCGGATCATCCGGCGATGGCGACCGAGCGCCCGCTGGATGTGTGAGCGCGGTTGACGACAGGCTGTGCGCGCAAGCACCGAGCAGCTTCATAGGGGCAGCGCGTAACTCTGCTTGACGATCTGGCTGGGCAGATCGGTCTTCACGTTCTGGATGCCGTTGGCGCGGGTCAGATGGCGGGTCTGGAACTGCCGGTAGCCGTCCAGGTCTTCGACCACCACGCGCAGCAGCGCGTCGCTTTCGCCGAGCATGATGTAGCACTCCATCACCTGCGGCAGCCGCTTCATCGCCTCGATGAAGTGCTCGATGGTGTCGGCGTCCTGCGCGGTCAGCCAGACGCGGGTGAACAAGGTCATGCCGATGCCGACCTTGGCCGCGTTGAGCACGGCGACATAGCGCTCGATCACGCCGGCTTCTTCCAGCAGCCGCACCCGCCGCAGGCAGGGCGAGGGCGACAATCCGACCTCCTGCGCCAGCTCGGTGTTCTGCTGGCGGCCGTCGCGCTGCAGGGCGCGCAGGATGCGCCGGTCGATCTCATCCAACTGGGTTGGCATCGAATCATCTCCTTCGATAGCTTATTGGCATTGGGTGCCAATTTATCAATATATTAAGCAATATTCGCAACCCAATTGCGGGTCTTGCCGCGTACGCTATCGGCATGGAACCGACCCCGTTGCTGCTGTTCGCCGTCACCGTGCTCCCGCTGATCTGCACGCCGGGGCCGGACATGCTGTTCATCGCCTCGCAGGCCATCAACGGCGGCGCGGCCGCGGGCCTGCGCGCCACCGCCGGAGTCTGCACCGGTTATGCAGTGCATTCGTTGTTGGTGGCGCTGGGACTGGCGGCGATCATCGCCGCCTCGCCATGGTTGTTCGAAGCGCTGCGCTGGATCGGCGTGGCGTATCTGGCCTACCTGGCCGTGCGCCTGATCCGTTCGGCGATGAGGGCAGGTTCACTCGGCCTGCAAGCGGCCGTACGTGGCGGCCAGTTCCGCCGCGGCTTGCTGACCGCGGTGCTCAATCCCAAGGGCATGATGATCTACTTCGCGATCCTGCCGCAGTTCATGCGCGCCGACGAACCCGCCGCGGCGCAGGCGATGGCGCTGTCGGCGATCTTCATCGCTCTGTGCGCGCTGGTCTACGCCGGTTTGAGTGTGTTGCTGGGATTGCGCCGCGGCCGTAGCGGCGGTTTCAGCGATCGACGCCGCCGTTGGGTCGAAGGCGTATCCGGCGGCATGGTGGCGATCGCCGCGCTCGTATTGGCCCGCGATTGATCCGACGCAATCGCGATGAACACGGCGGTTTCGCCGCTGCGAGCCATTGGATGTGCACAGACATTCAACAACGCGTCCCGATGCGCGCATTCATTGAAAACTAGGGTTGTCCCCAGCTGTGTGCTGCGACATCCATCGGCTGAAATGTCGCCAGCCGGACCTCCCCAGCTCATCTCTCGCAACTATTCGAGGCAACGCATGACGACTTTGAATGGCCCGTCTTACTCGGGCCCGCAATTGGGTGCGCTGGTCAACACCAAGTCCGAGATCGAGACCGGGCAGGTCGCAACGCCGGCGGGCATGAAACCCATCGTGGTCCAGCCGGGCGACAACCTCACCCAGATCGCCGCCGCCAACGGCGTGTCGCTGGAGCAGTTGCTCGCGGCCAATCCCCAATTCAGTCAGGACCCGGCGTCGAACCCGGGCACGCGCAATCCCGATCTGGTGTATCCGGGCGAAGTGGTGTTCGCGCCGGGCCCGGAATCCAAGGCCACTGCCACCGCGGCGGCGAACTACGAAGCCGCGCTGGCCGACGACAAGACGCCCAACACCAGTCGTCAGGACGCGCAGGACAAGGCCGAGGCCACCTCATCGACGCGCCACGAGTTCAGCGAAGCGGTGCAGGCCGAGATCGAGAGCAGCGTGACCTTCAGCGGCAACAGTCGCGAAGCCTACGGCAAGGCAGCGGTCGCCCTCGGCGAGCAGATCGCCCAGCGCTACGAGGCTCAAGGCAAACCGGAACTGGCGAAGGTCGCGCGCGAAGCGGCGCAGCAGCGCTCCAACGAGATCAATAACGAAGTCTGATCGCACCGCGTGAGGCAAACGGCAAACGGCAAACGGCGCGCTCATGGCGCGCCGTTTGTTTTCGGGGACGCAGCGCCGGCCGCCCGCGACGGCGGCCGGCGCGTTTTCATGCGATCAATGCTCCAGCACGCTCACGCTGGTGACGTACTGCGAGTCGGCGGTCCACGGCGAAGGATTGCCGACGCCCAGGCTGACCTGCAGCGTCTTGCCGGTAATGTCTCCCAGATCGAAATAACGCATCGGCACCAGCGCGCCCGGGCACCAGCTCCTGGGATTGGTGGTGTTGTTGTTGCGGAAGATCCCCGGATTGCCGCGCGGACTGAATTGCTCGTAGCTGGCGCAGTCGATCTTGGTGCTGAAGGTGGCGATTTGCGCGCCGTTGAGTTTCACCGCGATGTTGGTGTTGGTGTACTCCTGGCCGCCGGAGGCCGCGCCGTAGCCGGCGATGCTGACCGCCAGGGTCGCGATTCCCAGATTGGCGGTGTGCGCGGTGGTCGCCGTGGCGATGGCGTCGTCCTTTTCAGATGAACGCGACAGCAGGCCGATCACGTCCGGATCGCTGCCCGGCGTTAGCGTCTTGGTCGAGACCAGCGCCAGCGAATACTTGAAGCCGACCTCGGCGATCGCCGGATCGGTCACGCCGTGCTGCTCGCAGGCATCGCCGCCGTACTGCGGATTGGAGCCGCCGCTGATGCCGACCCAGATGTCGCGATCGGGATTGGCCAACGCCGCGGCATACGGGTCCATCGGCGCGTCGGGATACACCCGGGTCGCCTTCGTGCCTTGCCACATGTCGCTGAAGGGCGAGATGAAATCGGTGAAGGTCACCCGCGGCGTATCCACCGTCGGCGCCACGCCCTTGGCCGTGCTGATGAAGAATGCCGAGGCGAAGCGATCGTAAGGATCGCATTGGGCGTGATAGGTGATGCGCAGGGCGACGTCGTCGCCGATCTTGGCTTTCTCCGCGTCGCTGAGCTTGCGCGCGAACTCGGTGCCGCGCTTCCACATCAGCACCCCGGCCGGCGGGGTATAGGTGGTCGGCTCGGTGCTGCGGTAGATGCCGAACTGCGGCACCTGATCGAGCACCTGCACGAGTTTCTCCGTCGCCGGCGGCGCGTCGTTGACTTCGAATTCGTAAATGCGCGCGGCGCTGTCGCTGGTCTGGGTCGGGGTGGTGATGTTGAGGCGGACGTAGCGCGCGCTGATCGCCGCGACAGTGTGGGTGCTGACGTTGGCGGTGTTGTTGCTGACCGTGACCGCGGTGCTCCAGGCGCTGCCGTTGGCCGAGGTCTGGATATTGAAGTTCTTGCTGTTGAACGACGCCGGCTCGCCGCCGGCGCCGGCATGTTTGATCGTGAAAGCGGAAATCGATTTGCTCGAACCCAGATCGACCTGCAGCCATTTGCTGCTGGCCGAAGAGCAGAACTTGTCGCTGTTGCCGCCGCCGATGCTGCCGTTGAAGGCCTTGGCCGGGCCTTCGTTGGCGTTGCACGAGGCCGAACCCGTGGCGGGTTTGTTCAAGGCCAGATTGGCGGCGCTGGCGGCATCGACGACGCCCAGGCACAGCAGCAGCGCGCTCGCGGCCTGCAGGCGTTTGGATGGAGTAAGATGGTGGCTCGATTTCATGCAAGGTCCTTTTCACTTGGAAGCAATGGCCGGCGGATGGATCGGGTGCCGTGTCTTCCGGCGCGGCAGGGCGGCGAAGAAGGCGCGTATTCAGCGACTTGGATCGATCCAAACAGCAGAGTAAGCGGAGCCGGGGCAGGCCGATGCAGCCGCTGGGCGTTCGCGGACGCGAATTCGGAGCATTGGTTCGCAGTTCTCGCTGCGCGTTGTCGCGGGCGGCTTGCGGGCGGCAACGAAGGCGCGGCACTGGCATCGATCAGCGATGACATAAGCCCGCTGCCCTTGCTGATGAAGTACGGCGCCGGCCGCGGCCTGACTCCGCAGCAGATCCGCGATCTGCTCAATAGTCTGGGCAGCGACTACGGCGGCGAGTTGCTCAGCAATATGCGCGATGTCGCGCACTAGGTGCTCGACAGCGTCGATGGCGACCTGAGCAAGCTTAACGGCGCGTCCTTCAACAGCCAGTTGCAGGAGTCGTTCAACAGCCGCGCTGAAATATGGGCGCAGCACAATGGCGTGACCTTGCCGACCAGGTAAGCCGGGCGCACGCCGCGGCCTGGGCCTGTCGCCACGGCGTCGGCATCCGGGCCCGGCCCGCGCTGATGGATTGTCCGGATCTGCGCACGCGCACCGGGACGGCGGTTTGTCCGGGCATCGCACCGCGGTGTACAGAACGGCTATAACGGCTACTTCTATCTCGACGAGCCGCCGGCCGGCGATCCAGCGACGCGATGCGCATATTTGCCCTGTCCGATATCCATGTCGATCACGACGACAACGCCAAGTGGCTGCGCGGCTTGTCCGCCGCGGACTATCGGCGCGATCTGCTGATACTGGCCGGCGACATCACCCATCGCCAGCCGTTGCTGACGTGGTGCCTGAACGAATTCGCGCGACGCTTCGCCCAGGTCTTGTTCGTCCCGGGCAATCACGATCTGTGGGTGATGGGCGAAGCGCCGGGCAAGACTTCGTTGCAGAAGTTCGACGAAGTGGTCGCCATCGCCGCCGACTGCGGCGTGTCGATGCGCCCGTATGTGGGCAACGGGACGCTGATCGCGCCGCTGCTGGGGTGGTACGACTATTCCTTCGGCGAACCCGGCGAAGACCTGCTGCAGCGCTGGAGCGACTTCTACGCCTGCCGCTGGCCGCCCGGGTTCGATCCGGCGAATGTCGCCGCGCATTTCGCCGCGATGAACCTGAGCCAGGTGCCGGCCGGCGTCGATCGAGTGATGACGTTCTCGCATTTCCTGCCCAGGCTCGATCTGGTGCCGCGGTACGTGCCGGCCCAGCATCGCATCCTCGATCCGGTGCTGGGCAGCACGCGGCTGGACGCGCAGTTGCGCCGGCTGGGATCGGTGGCGCATGTCTACGGCCACAGCCACATCAATCGCAAAGTCCGCATCGACGGCGTGGAGTATTTCAACAACGCCTTCGGCTATCCGCACGAAGAGACGATCACCGCCAAGCAACTGGTCTGCATAGGAACGCTGTGAGGTCGCGGGCACGTGTGTGAGGACGCTGCGTTGTCGCAGCTCGCGTCGCAGCCGCAGACCCGCGGACGCCGTTCTCGACGATTCGGTACAGGACGCGCTATGCGTCAAGTCGAGACGGCCGACCCCGTGAGCGCGGCCCGCAGCGCCGCCATGTTTTTCAAGTCCTGCCCATACGGCGTCAGCGCCGGATGCACCGTCGATGCGGTTCCGGCGGGCAGGGCGTACTTGGCGAAGGTCGCCATGGTGCCGGACGGGCCGACGTCGATATAGCGATACGGCCCCTGGCTTTCCAATTGCGCGATGGTGTCGCGCAGGCGGATCGGCCGGCGCACCGCGCGCCAGAAGAAATCGTCCGGCAGGTCGGTCAGTACCGCTGCCTGCTCGCAGCACACCAGCGGCAGATGCCCGCGGCCGCGCGGAACCGAATGCATGAACGCCTCGAACGAAGCCTGCGCCGGATCGATCCAGCGCGAATGGAAAGCGAACGACACCGCCAGTCGCTGATGAGCGAGTCCGCGCGCACGCAGTTGTTCCTCGATCTCATCCAGCCGGGCCTGCGGCGCGGCGAGGGCGAAATGGTTGGCGAAGTTGTCCGCCGCCAGTTCGGCCTGATCGCGCAGCCAGTCCTGCTCGAACAGCTCGCGTCCGGCCAGGACCGCGATCATGCCGCCGCGCTGGCAGGTGTCTTCCAGGGCGATTGCTTGCTGCACGACCGCGGCCAGGGCGTCTTCGACATCGAGGTGGCCGGCCACCGCGGAGGCGGCGAACGAACCCAGGCTCGCGCCAAGCACCAGGTCGGGCTCGATGCCGTCGCCGATCAGGCACTGCGCGAGCGAGTATTCGAGGATGAAGATCGCCGGATGCGTCTTGAGCGTGCGATCGAAGCTGTCGGTGCGCGGCGATGCATACACCGCGTCGATGACCGGCATGCCGGCCATTTCCTGCGCCAGCTTATCCAGGCGAACCATCCAGTGACGAAATACCTCGCTGGTTTCGAACAACTGTTTGCCCATCTGGAAATACTGCGAGCCCTGCCCGGAAAACATGAATACCGTCTTGGCCGTCATTAAGCTGTCCTGCACGCGGGCGGTGGCGAGCGCAGCAGGATAACCGTTGCCGATGGCCGCTACGAGGACAGGCGCAAGGGCAGGCTCGCACGCCGATGACTCACTTTCGTTAAGGCCCGGCTCGTTCTTTCGTCGAGAAGCTGCGCGAGCCGGCGCTTGGTTCGCGGCGATCGCATGTATGCATCGCCGGATGAGGCGGCGACGCAGCAGATCGTCGATCGCGTCTGTCAGTTCCTGCTGCGACGATGAGGCAATTAGGCTGCCTGAAGTCGGCGCGGGGTATCCGGTCGCAGAAAGCAAGCATGCCATCTGCGGGTCGCGGCGCCATCACCTGCGCCGATGTCGATGTAGCGATGGGTTTGCAGATTGTGTCGGTTCTTGTCGTACAAATGTAATTCACGGTCGCCGCTGCGCTGCACAACGACATCGCTGCCGTTGCGTGGCGCGGCCACGACCAGACACATATCCAACGAAGCGTATGCTCCGTCAGGCGCAACACCGATACGTACTGGTCTGGCGATCGTCGCGCCGAGTTCCTGTTGCTTCGCGACAGGCACCGCTGCGGCAGAAATCGGTGTTTTCCCGCGGATTTATTCTATTTGTCGCCAAGCTATGCCATTGCCGTTCGCTTGCGGCAGTCGATCAGATGTCGTTTCGCGCGATGAGGTGATGATTGTCATCGCGAGCATGTGTGCATAGATAAATCGTGATGCGCGCACATCGCTGATGCATGTGTCGTAAGCGATACAAGGCTGCGCGGATGGTGCGATGAAGACATGCAAGCTCGCGCGCGGCCTGGTTCAAGTCGTCTTGCTTAATGCGTGTGCGTGCGATCACGGCTCGAGGAATGGATGTGTCATGTCGCTGTCGATTCTTGAGGCCTCTCACAACGCGATTGTCGCGACTCATCGTATTCGCGAAGCGATCATCGCGTGATGCTTTCATCAACCTATCGCGCGGCGATGCATCTAACGCGGTGTCATGTTCAATCACTACTTTGACAGCTATCACAGCAAAAAAAGCAGCGGAAAGGCCAAACCAGAAAGGCATCACACAACATGTGATTCCATCACTTTATATTTAATTCCGTAGAGCGCGTTGCACTGCATAGGAAAATACCCAGTGGAAGGGGAGACCGTCGCGGCGGTCGCCGGCCTCTCGCGCAGCCGGCAATTCGATTTCAATCCCCAGCCCGTGCATCAGATATTCATCCCGATTTCCGGGGCTTTTACAGGCCTCCGGATGGTTCTATGCGCGCCGCGGATTCGCGCGGTTTCTTTCGGCATGATCAAATTTCGAACTCTCATGATTTATGTACAAGACAGTGTCATGTAACGACATGCACCATTAGTGCCGGGCGCTGGTCGCCACAATCACTAACTAATCGATAAATCCTTCCCGGGTTCGCGCCTGCACATCGAGCGCGCGCCTGTCGGAGGAGTGTTGTCCGGATTCGCGAAAAGCCGGGTTTTCATGGGCTTTCGCACGCGAAACGACTCGAAACTTGCAATCCATGCCTCATCGCCACGGCGATGGCCGTACGGCGGAGGTGCGGAGCCACTAAATGGAAAATCGATGAGAACGGACACTAACCGTCAGAAAGTTCTGGCCGACCCGATTGACCGGGATCAACCCTCTCGCGAGTATCCGTGCGCGCACGAGCTGTTCGAGAGGCAGGTCGAATTGGCCCCATCGAGTATCGCGATCCATCACGACGGACGCGATCTGAGCTATGCGGAAGTGAACATGCGCGCCAATCGGCTGGCGCGCTACCTTCGCGGGCTCGGTATCGATCCCGACGATCGCGTCGCCATCTGCATGCCGCGCTGTGCGGAAATGATCATCGCGATGCTCGCTGTGACCAAGGCGGGC
This sequence comes from Lysobacter gummosus, assembly GCF_001442805.1. Taxonomy (NCBI): domain Bacteria; kingdom Pseudomonadati; phylum Pseudomonadota; class Gammaproteobacteria; order Lysobacterales; family Lysobacteraceae; genus Lysobacter; species Lysobacter gummosus. The sequence continues at coordinate 2,712,227 of NZ_CP011131.1, forward strand.
GCGGCTTATCTGCCGCTGGATCCGGCCTATCCGCGCGAAAGACTGAACTACATGGTCGCCGACAGCGGCGCCAGGATCTTGCTGACCATGCAGGCGCAGGACGATTTCGCGTCCGTGCCGGCCGGGCCGATCGCCGTCGCGCTGGATCAGCCGAACCACCCGTGGGAGCTGCTGCCGTCGCACGATCTCGCGCGCGAGGAATCCGGCGCCGCGCATGAGCATCTGGCGTACGTGATCTACACCTCCGGCTCCACCGGTCAGCCCAAGGGCGTGATGGTTGAGCACCGCAATCTGCGCAACCTGATCGAGTGGCACTGCCAGGCGTTTGCGCTGCAGCGCAACGAACGCAGTTCGTGCATGGCGGGACTGGCCTTCGATGCCTGCGCATGGGAAATCTGGCCGACCTTGTGCATGGGCGCCACGCTGGTTTTGGCGCCGGCCGCGCTCGCCGGCGATCCGGTGGCGTTGCTGCAATGGTGGCAGTCGCAGGATCTGCACAGCAGCTTTCTGGTCACCGCGTTCGCCGAGATGGCGATGGCGCGCGCGCAGCCGGGCAAGCCGCTGCGCCGGCTGCTGACCGGCGGCGATCGTCTGAGCCGTCTGCCCGGCAAGGATCTGCCGTATGAGCTGATCAACAATTACGGCCCGACCGAAACCACGGTGGTGGCCACCTCCGGCCGCGTGCGCGCTGACGACAAGGTGCTGCACATCGGCCGTCCGATCGCCAACACCTCGATCTATCTGCTGGACACAGACGGAGCGCAGGTGACCGAAGGCGACATCGGCGAAATCCATATCGGCGGCGCGAGCGTGGCACGCGGCTATCTCAATCGCCCCGAACTGACACGCGAGCGTTTCCTGGCCGATCCCTTCGCCGGCCGTGCCGGTGCGCGCATGTACCGCACCGGCGACCTCGGCCGCTGGTTGCCCGACGGGACGATCGAGTTCCTCGGCCGTAATGACGATCAGGTCAAGATCCGCGGCTTCCGCATCGAGCTGGGCGAGATCGAAGCGCAACTGGCGAAGCTGCCCGGCGTCAGCGAAGCGGTGGTGCACGCGCGCGAAGACAGCCCGGGCGACAAGCGCCTGGTCGCGTATCTGGTGGGCGAGGCGTTGCCGCAGACCGCGGACCTGCGTGCCGCGCTGGCGCGCGAACTGCCCGAGTACATGGTGCCGGCGGCTTATGTGACGCTGGAGCGCCTGCCGCTGACGCCGAACGGCAAGCTCGACCGCCGCGCCTTGCCGGCGCCGGAAGGCGACGCCTACGCGCAACGTGTGTATGAAGCGCCGCAGGGCGCAGTGGAAACCGCGCTGGCGCAGATCTGGTCCGAGCTGCTGCAAGTCGAACAAGTCGGCCGCCAGGATCATTTCTTCGAACTCGGGGGCCATTCGCTGCTCGCCGTGCAGTTGATGGAGCGCATGCGCCATCAGCAGCTGTACGCCGATATCCGCACGCTGTTCGCGCAGCCGACCCTGTCGGCGTTGGCGCAGGCGGTGGAACAGGCACGGCAGCGCGACTGGCGCGAAGTGCCGGTGCCGGCCAACGGCATCGAGCCGGGCTGTACCGAACTGACCCCGCAGATGCTGCCGCTGGTGTCGCTGGATAACGAGCAATTGGCGCGCATCGTGGATGCGGTGCCCGGCGGCGCGGGCAATATCCAGGACATCTATCCGCTGGCGCCGTTGCAGGAAGGCATCCTGTTCCATCACCTGCTGCACCCGCAGGGCGATCCCTATCTGCTGTCGACCACGCTGGCCTTCGACTCGCGCGAGCGCCTGGACGGCTTCGTGCAAGCGCTGCAGACGGTGATCGACCGCCACGATGTGCTGCGCACGGCGGTGCAGTGGGAAGGCCTGCCCGAACCGGTGCAGGTGGTCTGGCGTGAAGCGACGATCGAGGTGGAAACGCTGGTGCTGGACGGCGCCGACGTCGAAGCGCATCTGCGCGCCTACACCGATCCGGCGCATTACCGCCTGGACGTGCGCAGCGCGCCGCAGATGCGCGGCTTCGCCGCCTTCGACGCCAGCCAGCAGCGTTGGCTGCTGGTGCTGTTGCAGCACCACCTGATCATGGACCACATCACCAGCGACCTGCTGATGCAGGAACTGGCCCTGATCCAGAGCGGCCGCGGCGACGAACTGTCCGAGCCGGTGCCGTTCCGCGATTTCGTCGCCCAGGCGCGCCTGGGCGTGAGCGTGCAGGAGCACGAGCAGTATTTCCGCGAGATGCTCGGCGATGTCGAGGAACCGACCGCGCCGTTCGGCTTGAAGGACGTGCAGGGCGGCGGCCAGGACATCCGCGAGGCGCATCGCGCGGTCGACAGCGACCTTTCGCGCCGCATCCGCGCGCAGGTGAAGGCCTTGGGTGTAAGCGCGGCGAGCGTATTCCACTGGGCCTGGGGCCAGGTGCTGGCGAAGACCACCGGACAAGAGGACGTGGTGTTCGGCACGGTGCTGTTCGGACGCATGCACGGCGGCTCGCGCGCGGATCGCGCGATGGGCTTGTTCATCAACACCTTGCCGGTGCGCATCCGCCTGGGCGAGGCGAGCGTGCGCGAGAGCATCCGCCGCACCCACGCCAGCCTGTCGCAACTGGTCTGGCACGAACACGCGCCGCTGGCGCTGGCGCAGCGCTGCAGCGCATTGCCGTCGTCCACGCCGCTGTTCTCGGCGCTGTTGAATTACCACTACAGCGCAGGCGCCTTGGGTATCGATCTGGAGCTGGGTTGGGGCGAAGGCGTTGAGCTGCTCGATTTCAAGGAGCGGACCAACTATGCCTTCAACCTGTCGGTGGACGATCAGGGGCAGGATTTCCACCTGGGCCTGCAGATCACCTCGAAGATCGACGCGCAGCGCATCGGCGACTACATGCACCGGGTGCTGGAACAACTGGTGGATGCGCTGGAGCATGCGCCGGAAACGCCCGCATGGCGGATCGGCGTGCTGGCGCAGACCGAGCGGCAACAAGTGCTGGAAGCGCACAACGCCACGCAGCGCGACTACTCGCAAGGGCTGTGCGCGCATCGGCTGTTCGAACAGCAGGCTGTGCGCACGCCAGAGGCGATCGCGGCGGAGCAGGATGGACACTCGTTGAGCTATGCCGAACTCAATGCGCGGGCGAACCGGCTTGCGCATCACCTCAGAACGTTGGGCGTCGGCGCGGACGATCGCGTCGCCATCGGCATGCCGCGCAGCCTTGACCTCGTCGTCAGCCTGCTGGCGGTGCTGAAGGCCGGCGGCGCCTACGTGCCGCTGGACCCGGCGTACCCGTCCGAGCGCTTGGGCTACATGCTCGACGACAGCGCGCCGAAGGTGCTGCTGACGCATAGCGAAGTGCGCGATCACTTGCCGGCCGGCGATTCGCTAGCGGTGCTGGACGTGGATCGCGACGCTTCGGCGTGGCAGTCGTACCCGGCGCAAAACCTCGATCCGGCCGAGTTGGGCCTGAGCGCGAACCACCTCGCCTACGTCATCTACACCTCAGGTTCCACCGGCCAGCCCAAGGGCGTGATGGTCGAACACGCCAATCTGGCGAACCTGATCCACTGGCACAGCGACAGCTTCCCGCTGCAGCCGGGCGAACGCACGGCCAGCACCGCCGGCGTCGCCTTCGACGCCTGCACCTGGGAAATCTGGCCGGCGCTGAACATGGGTGCAACCTTGGCGCTGCCGCCGCGCGACACCGCCGGCGATCCGATGAAGCTGCTGCAGTGGTGGGAAGCGCAGGATCTGCACAGCAGCTTCCTGGTCACCGCATTGGCCGAAATCGCCCTCGGCCGCGCGCAACCGGGCAAGCCGCTGCGCAGCCTGCTGACCGGCGGCGACCGCCTCAGCCGTCTGCCCGATCACGACCTGCCGTACGAATTGATCAACAATTACGGCCCGACCGAAACCACGGTGGTGGCGACCTCCGGCCGTCTCGATGCGAACGGCGCCATCGTCCATATCGGCCGTCCGATCGCGAACACGACGATCTATCTGCTCGACGCGCACGGCGAACCCGTGCCCGAAGGCGTGGCCGGCGAAATCCATGTCGGCGGCGCCGGCGTGGCGCGCGGCTATCTCAATCGTCCGGAGTTGACCGCGGAACGCTTCCTCGACGATCCCTTCGCCGGCCGCGAGGGCGCTCGGATGTACCGCACCGGCGACCTCGGCCGCTGGTTGCCCGACGGCACGATCGAATTCCTCGGCCGCAACGATCATCAAGTCAAGATCCGCGGCTTCCGCATCGAACTGGGCGAGATCGAAGCGCAACTGGCAAAGCTGCCCGGCATCCGCGAAGCGGTGGTGCACGCGCGCGAAGACAGCCCCGGCGACAAGCGCCTGGTCGCGTACCTGGTGGGCGAGGGCATCGCGCCCAGCGCCGACCTGCGCGCCGCCCTGGCCCGCGATCTGCCCGACTACATGGTGCCGGCGGCGTATGTGCTGCTGGCGCAACTGCCGCTGACGCCGAACGGCAAGCTGGACCGTCACGCCTTGCCGGCGCCGGACGGCGACGCCTACGCGCAACGCGCCTTCGAAGAACCGCAGGGCGAGGTGGAAACCGCGCTGGCGCAAATCTGGGCCGAGCTGCTGCAAGTGCCGCGCGTGGGCCGGCGCGATCATTTCTTCGACCTGGGCGGACACTCGCTGCTGGCGATGCGCCTGCTGTCGCGGGTCAGCCAACGCCTGAAGCTGAGCGTGTCGCTGCCGGACTTGTTCGCAACGCCGGTGCTGTGCGAGTTCGCCCGGACCCTGGCGCAGGCCGGCCACGCCGACATGCCGGCCTTGCTCGGCGGCGAGCGCCCGCCGCTGATTCCGCTGTCGTTCGCGCAACAGCGGTTGTGGTTCATCGCCCAGATGGGCGAACAAGCCAGTGCCGCGCATCACATTCCGTTGGGTCTGCGCCTGTCGGGCGATCTGGACGAGGCCGCGTTGCAGGCCTCGTTGCAGCGGATCGTGCAGCGCCACGAAGCCTTGCGCACGTACTTCGAGCTGGTGGAAGGCGAGCCGGTGCAGCGCATCGCCGAGGATGCGGTGTTCGCGCTGACCCGCCAGGACCTCAGCGCCAGCGCCGATCCGCAGGCCGAACTGACGCACTGGCGCCAACTCGAAGCGCAAGAACCGTTCCACCTGGACCAAGGCCCGCTGATCCGCGGACGCCTGCTGCGCCTGGGCAAGCGCGAGCATGTGCTGCTGCTGACCCTGCACCACATCGTCTCCGACGGTTGGTCGATGGGCGTGCTGATCGAGGAACTCGACGCGCTGTACCGGGCCTATTCGCTGGAGGGCGTGCCGACCCAGGTCGATCCGCTGCCGGGGCTGCCGGTGCAATACGCCGACTACGCCGTATGGCAACGCCGCTGGCTCGACGGCGCCTTGCTGCACAACCAGCAGAACTATTGGCGCGAACATCTGCAGGGCGCGCCGGGCCTGCTGGAATTGCCGACCGACCGCGCGCGTCCGCCGGTGCAGGAGCATGCCGGCGAAAGCCGCCGCTTCAGCATCGACGCCGACCTGAGCCGCGAGCTGCATGCGTTGAGCCAGCGCCACGGCACGACCTTGTACATGACTCTGCTGGCGGCGTGGGCGGCCTTGCTGAGCCGTCTGTCGGGTCAGAGCGATCTGGTCGTCGGCACGCCGATGGTCAATCGCAATCACACCGAACTCGAACCGCTGATCGGGATGTTCGTCAACACCCTGGCGCTGCGCTTCGATCTGTCCGATGACCCTAGCGTGGCGCAGTTGCTGGCGCAGGCGCGGACCACCACGCTGGCCGCGCAGGCCAATATCGATCTGCCGTTCGAGCAGGTGGTGGAAACCCTCAAGCCGGTGCGCAGCCTGGCCTACACGCCCTTGTACCAGGTCGTGTTCGTCATGCAGAACGAGGCCGAGGAAAACCTGCGCCTGGCCGATCTGCAGGTCGAAGCGCTGGCCTCGCACGTCACCCGCGCGCAGACCGACCTGTGGTGGTCGATCACGCAAGCGCACGATGATCTGCAGTGCGAAGTGGTGTTCGCCACGTCCTTGTTCGACGCGGACACGATCGAGCGCTGGATCGGCCATTGGCAAGTATTGCTGCGGGCGATGGTCGCCGATCAGGCCCAGGCCGTGAGCCGGTTGCCGTTGTTGTCGCCGGCGCAGCGCGATCAGGTGCTGCTCGACTGGAACGACACCGCGCGGCCGTTGCCGCCACACCAGCACGTGCATGCCTGGTTCCAAGCGCAGGCCGCCGGCGACGGCGCCGCGACCGCGCTGGTATGCGAAGGCCAGCGCCTGAGCTATGCCGAACTCAACGCGCGCGCCAACCGTCTGGCCCATCACCTGATCGCGTTGGGCGTGCGTCCCGACCATCGCGTCGCCCTGGCGATGGAGCGCGGCGCCGACCTGATCGTGGCGATGCTGGCCACGCTGAAGGCCGGCGGCGCCTACGTGCCGCTGGATACGCAGTATCCGCCCGATCGTCTGGCCTTCATGCTCGACGACAGCCGTCCGAAGGTGGTGCTGACCCAGGCCAGCGTGCAGGAACGTCTGCCGGCCAGCCGCGCGCTGATGACCGCGAGCGTGGTCGAGCTCGACGATCCGTCCGCGCCGTGGCGGGAGTTGTCCGATGCCGATCCCGATCCGGTGGCGCTGGGCCTGACTTGCGATCATCTGGCCTACGTCATCTACACCTCCGGCTCCACCGGCAAGCCCAAGGGCGTGATGGTGCCGCACCGCGGCCTGTGCAACCTGGTCGCCGCGCAGTCCGATGCGCTGGCGGTGGACGCGGGCAGCCGCGTGCTGCAGTGCGCCTCGCTCAGCTTCGATGCGAGCGTGTTCGAAATCGTCATGGCGCTGTGCCATGCCTCCATCCTGTACTTGCCCGCGCCCGGCGAATTGCTGGCCGGCGCGGTGCTGGCGCGGGCCGTGCGCGAGCACGCGATCACCCACGTCACCCTGACGCCGGCGGTGCTGATGACGCTGGAGCAGCCGCAGGATCTGGCCAGCGTGCGCACTCTGGTCGTGGCCGGCGATGCCTGTCCCCAGGCCCTGGTCGAGCGCTGGTCGCAAGGGCGCCGCTTCGTCAATGCCTACGGCCCGACCGAGTCGACCATCTGGGCGACCTTCCACGCCTGCGACATCGGCGAGGACGGCCATCCGCCGATCGGCCGGCCCATCGCCAATGCGAAAATCTATCTGCTCGATGGCCACGGCGAACCGGTGCCGGTCGGCGTCACCGGCGAGATCCATATCGGCGGCACCGGCGTGGCGCGCGGTTATCTCAATCGCGCCGAGCTGACCCGCGAGCGCTTCCTCGACGATCCGTTCGCGGACGAGCCGGGCGCGCGCGTCTACAAGAGCGGCGATCTGGCCCGCTGGCGCGCCGACGGCGTGCTGGAATTCCTCGGCCGCAACGATGCGCAGGTGAAACTGCGCGGTTTCCGCATCGAACTGGGCGAAATCGAAACCCAGCTGACGCGTCTGCCGGGCGTGCAGGAAGCGATCGTGTTGCCGCGCGAAGACAGCCCGGGCGACAAGCGCCTGGTCGCGTATCTGCTGGGGCCGGCGGTGCCCGAAGCGCAGGAGCTGCGCATCGCGCTGAGCAAGGCGCTGCCCGAATACATGGTGCCGTCGGCGTTCGTGACCTTGCAGGCGTGGCCGCTGACGCCCAACGGCAAGCTCGATCGCAAGGCGCTGCCGTCGCCCGACGGCGATGCCTACATCCAGCGCGAGTACGAAGCGCCGCAGGGCGAGATCGAAACCGTGCTCGCCGACATCTGGACCGAGCTGCTGCGGATCGAGCGGGTGGGGCGCCGCGATCATTTCTTCGAAATCGGCGGGCACTCGCTGTTGGCGATGCAGCTGACCTCGCGCGTGCGCCAACGCCTGGGGCAGGAACTGGAACTGGCGAGCGTGTTCGGCAGCCCGGTGCTGTGCGAACTCGCCGAATTGGTGCGGCAGGCCGAAACCAGCACTTTGCCGGCGATCCGCACCGGCCAGCGGCCGTCGGCGGTGCCGCTGTCGTTCGCCCAGCAGCGCTTGTGGTTCCTCGCGCAGATGGGCGAGGAAGCGAACGCGGCTTATCACGTACCCGGCGGCCTGCGCTTGCACGGCCGCCTGGACGAACAAGCGCTGCAGGCCGCGCTGGACCGCATCGTCCAGCGCCACGAAGTGCTGCGCACCTGCTTCGGCCTGGAAGACGGCCAGCCGGTGCAATGCATCGCCGCGCACGGCCGCTTCAGCTTGGTCCGCCACGATCTGAGCGGCGCCGGCGATCTGGACGCACAGGTGGCGCATTGGAGTCAGATCGAAGCCCATGAGGCCTTCGACCTCGGCGCCGGCCCGCTGATTCGCGGCCGCCTGCTGCGCCTGGGCGATCAGGACCACATTCTGTTGCTGACCGTGCATCACGTCGTCTCCGACGGTTGGTCGATGAGCGTGTTGATGCGCGAACTCGGCGAGCTGTACCGCGCCTATGCGGTCGATGGCGTGGCGCCGCAGGACGATCCCTTGCGGCCGCTGCCGGTGCAGTACGCCGACTACGCCGTCTGGCAACGCCAGTGGCTGCAAGGCGCGGTGTTGCAACGGCAGGTGGACTTCTGGCGCGAGCATCTGCACGACGCGCCGACGCTGCTGGAACTGCCCACCGACCGGCCGCGGCCGGCGCTGCAGGACCTCACCGGCGGCACCTTCACCTTCGAACTCGACCCCGGCCTGAGCCAGGGCCTGCGCGAGTTGAGCAAGCGTCACGGCACCACCTTGTACATGACCTTGCTGGCCGCCTGGGCGGCGATGCTCGGGCGTCTGTCCGGCCAGGAAGATCTGGTCATCGGCACCGCCGGCGTCAATCGCAGCCATGCCGAGGTCGAGCCGCTGATCGGCTTCTTCGTCAACACTCTGGCACTGCGCATCGATTTGTCCGGCGAGCCCAGCGTGGCCGAACTGCTGGCGCGCATCCGCAAGACCGCGCTGGCGGCGCAGGCGCATAACGATGTGCCGTTCCAGCAAGTGGTCGAGGCGGTCAAGCCGGCGCGCAGCCTCGCCCATACGCCGCTGTATCAGGTCGCGTTCGTCATGCAGAACACGCCCGAGGGCGCGCTGCGCCTGCCGGGCATGGAGATCACCCCGATCGCGCACGAGAACACCGCCGCGCAGATCGACGTGTGGTGGTCGGCGACCGAAATCGGCGATCGCATCGAATGCTCGGTGGTCTACGCCGCGGCGCTGTTCGATGCGCAGACGGTGCAGCGCTGGAGCCGGCATTGGCAGACGCTGCTGCGCGAGATGGTCGACGGCGATGCACGCCGCATCGGCCGCTTGTCGCTGCTGTCGCCGGGCGAGCGCCGTCAGGTGCTGGAGGAATGGAACGACACCCGGCGGCCGTATCCGCATGGTGTCGGCGTGGTTCAGCGCGTGCAGGCGCAGGCGCAGCAGGCCGGCGCGGTGACGGCATTGACGCACGAAGACGGCGATCTGAGCTATGCCGAGCTCAATGCGCGGGCCAATCGTCTGGCTCATCATCTGGTCGCGCTCGGCGTGCGTCCGGACCAGCGCGTGGCCTTGTTGCTCGAACGCGGCCCGCAGTTGGTGGTGGCGATGCTGGCTACGCTGAAGGCCGGCGGCGCCTACGTGCCGCTGGACCCGCAGTATCCGTCCGAACGCCTGGCCTTCATGCTCGACGACAGCCGGCCCAAGGTGGTGCTGACCCAGGCGAGCCTGGAAGAGCAACTCCCCGCGAGCCGCGCTCTGATGACCGCCAGCGTGGTGCTGGTGGACGATGCTTCGGCATCGTGGCAGAGCCTGTCCGACGCCGATCCCGATCCGGCCGCGCTCGGCATCACCGCGAACCATCTCGCCTACGTCATCTACACCTCGGGCTCCACCGGTCAGCCCAAGGGCGTGATGGTGGAACGCGCCAATCTGGCGAATCTGGTCAACTGGCACAGCGAAACCTTCCCGCTGCAGCCGGGCGAACGCACGGCCAGCACCGCCGGCATCGCCTTCGACGCCTGCACCTGGGAAGTGTGGCCGGCGCTGAGCATGGGCGCGACCTTGGCCCTGTCGCCGCGCGACACGGTCGGCGATCCGATGAAGTTGCTGCAGTGGTGGGAATCGCAGGACCTGCACAGCAGTTTCCTGGTCACCGCGCTGGCCGAGATTCAACTGGGCCGCGCGCAACCGGGCCAATCGCTGCGCAGCCTGCTGACCGGCGGCGATCGCCTCAACCGTCTGCCCGAGCGCGATCTGCCTTACGAGCTGATCAACAACTACGGCCCGACCGAAACCACGGTGGTCGCGACCTCCGGCCGTCTGCGCTGCGACGATAAGGTGGTGCACATCGGCCGGCCGATCGCCAACACTTCGATCTATCTGCTCGATGCCCATGGCGAACCGGTGCCGCAAGGTGTGGCCGGCGAGATCCATATCGGCGGCGCCAGCGTGGCGCGCGGCTATCTCAACCGTCCGGAGCTGACCGCGGAACGTTTCCTCGACGATCCCTTCGCCGGCCGCGAGGGCGCGCGGATGTACCGCACCGGCGATCTCGGCCGCTGGTTGGCGGACGGCACGATCGAGTTCCTCGGCCGCAACGACCATCAGGTCAAGATCCGCGGTTTCCGCATCGAACTGGGCGAGATCGAAGCGCGGCTGGCCAAGCTGCCGGGCGTGCGCGAAGCGGTGGTGCATGCGCGCGAAGACAGTCCGGGCGACAAGCGCCTGGTCGCGTACCTGGTCGGCGAGGCGTTGCCGCAGACCGCGGAACTGCGCGCGGCGCTGGCGCAGGAGTTGCCCGAGTACATGGTGCCGGCCGCCTACATGGCCCTGGAGCGCTTGCCGCTGACGCCCAACGGCAAGCTCGACCGCCGCGCCTTGCCGGCGCCGGAGGGCGATGCCTACGCGCAGCAGCGCTATGAAGAACCGCAGGGCGATATCGAGAACAACCTTGCCGCGGTGTGGATGGAGTTGCTGAAACTGCCGCGAGTGGGGCGCCACGACGACTTCTTCGAAATCGGCGGCCATTCGCTGATGGCGACGCAACTGGTCTCGCGCATCCGCCGCGAATGGGAGCTGGACATTCCGTTGGCGGAAGTGTTCTCGAACCCGACCCTGTCCGCGCTTTCGGGGGTCATCGTCGATTACGAACTATCGACCTTCGATCCGCAGGAAATCCAGGCCCTCCTCGCAGGGCACGACTTGGAAAAAGGCTTAGCGTCATGACGACCTCTTCGATGGATCAGATGAGCCGCGCGCAACGCGAGGCGCTGCTGGCGCGGGCGAAAGCGGCGCGGATTTCCAAAAACGACGGCGCGCGCCAGGACGCGATCGCGCCGCGCGCGGGCGGCCCGACGCAGTGGCCGTCGTCGTTCGCCCAGCAACGCCTGTGGCTGATCAGCCAGATGGGCGAGCAGGCCAGCGCGGCTTACCACGTTCCGGTCCATTTCAGCCTGCGCGGCCCGCTCGATGCGGACGCGCTGCAGGCCGTGCTGGACCGCATCGTGCAGCGCCACGAAACCCTGCGCACCCGCTTCGCACCGGTCGATGGTCAGCCGATGCAGCGCATCGCCGAGGATGGCCGCTTCAGCCTGTTGCGCCACGATCTGAGCGGGCAGGCCGATGCGCAGGGCCAGCTCGCGCATTGGATCGATATCGAAACTCAAACGCCGTTCGACCTGGCCGCCGGCCCGCTGGCGCGTGGACGCCTGCTGCGGCTGGGCGAAGACGAACACGTGTTGCTGCTGACCTTGCACCACATCGTCTCCGACGGTTGGTCGATGGGAGTGCTGATCGACGAGTTGAGCGCGCTGTATCGCGCCTATGCGCTCGAAGGCGTGCCGGCGCAGACCGATCCGCTGCCGGCCTTGCCGATCCAGTACGCCGACTACGCGCTGTGGCAGCGCCAATGGTTGAGCGGCGAAGTGCAACTCAAGCAGCAGGCCTATTGGCGCGAGCAACTGGACGGCGCGCCGGCCTTGATCACGCTGCCGACCGACCGGCCGCGGCCGGCGGTGCAGGAATACGCCGGCGCCAGCCTCGATCTGGAGCTGGATGAAGACTTGAGCGAAGCGCTGCGAGCGCTGTCGCGCAAGCACGGCACCACGCTGTACATGACCTTGCTCGCGGCCTGGAGCGCGTTGGCTTCGCGTCTGGCCGGACAGGACGAGGTGGTGATCGGCACGCCGGTCGCCAACCGCACCCGGGTCGAAGTGGAGCCGCTGATCGGCTTCTTCGTCAACACCCTGGCGCTGCGCCTGGACCTGAGCGGCAGCCCGAGCGTGGCCGAACTGCTGGCGCGGGTGCGCGAGCAGGTGCTGCAGGCGCAAGCGCATCAGGACGTGCCGTTCGAGCAAGTGGTGGAAGTGCTGAAGCCGGCGCGCTCGATGGCGCATACGCCCTTGTTCCAGCTCATGTTCACCTGGCACAACGCCTCCGACGGCGACGCGGTGCGGCTGGGCGATCTGCAACTGCAGGCGCTGCCGGAACAAGAGCGTCGCAGCGCCCAGTTCGATCTGTCGCTGGGCTTGCAGGACGTCGGCGGACGCATCGTCGGCAGCCTCGGATTCGCCACGGCCTTGTTCGACCGCGCCACGATGGCGCGGCATGTCGAGTACTTGAAGGCGCTGTTGCGCGGCATGGCCGGCGACGACAGCCAGTCGGTGGATCGCATCGCGTTGCTGGCCGATGGCGAGCGGCGGCAGGTGCTGGAAGCGCACAACGCCACGCAGCGCGGCTATCCGCAAGGGCTGTGCGCGCATCAGCTGTTCGAACAGCAGGCTGTGCGTACGCCAGAGGCGATCGCGGCGGAGCAGGATGGATACTCGCTGAGCTATGCCGAACTCAATGCGCGCGCCAATCGGCTTGCGCATCACCTTAGAACGCTGGGCGTCGGCGCGGACGATCGCGTCGCCATCGGCATGCCGCGCAGCCTTGACCTCGTCGTCAGCCTGCTGGCGGTACTCAAGGCCGGCGGCGCCTACGTGCCGCTGGACCCGGCGTATCCGTCCGAGCGCTTGGGCTACATGCTCGGCGACAGCGCGCCGAAGGCGCTGCTGACGCATAGCGAGGTGCGTGATCACTTGCCGGCCGGCGATTCGCTCGCGGTGCTGGAAGTGGATCGCGACGCTTCGGCGTGGCAGTCGTACCCGGCGCAGAACCTCGATCCGGCCGGCCTGAGCGCGAACAATCTCGCCTACGTCATCTACACCTCAGGTTCCACCGGCCAACCCAAGGGCGTGATGGTCGAACACGCCAATCTGGCGAACCTGATCCACTGGCACAGCGAAAGCTTCCCGCTGCAGCCGGGCGAACGCACGGCCAGCACCGCCGGCGTCGCCTTCGATGCCTGCACCTGGGAAATCTGGCCGGCGCTGAACATGGGCGCGACCTTGGCGCTGCCGCCGCGCGACACCGTCGGCGATCCGATGAAGTTGCTGCAGTGGTGGGAATCGCAGGATCTGCACAGCAGCTTCCTGGTCACCGCATTGGCCGAAATCGCCCTCGGCCGTGCGCAACCGGGCAAGCCGCTGCGCAGCCTGCTGACCGGCGGCGACCGTCTCAGCCGTCTGCCCGATCACGATCTGCCGTACGAACTGATCAACAATTACGGCCCGACCGAAACGACGGTGGTGGCGACCTCCGGCCGTCTCGATGCGAACGGCGCCATCGTCCATATCGGCCGTCCGATCGCGAACACGACGATCTATCTGCTCGACGCGCACGGCGAACCCGTGCCCGAAGGCGTGGCCGGCGAAATCCATGTCGGCGGCGCCGGCGTGGCGCGCGGCTATCTCAACCGCCCCGAGTTGACCGCGGAGCGATTCCTCGACGATCCCTTCGCCGGCCGCGAGGGCGCGCGGATGTACCGTACCGGCGACCTCGGCCGCTGGTTGCCGGACGGCACGATCGAATTCCTCGGCCGCAACGATCATCAGGTCAAGATCCGCGGCTTCCGCATCGAACTGGGCGAAATCGAAGCGCGGCTGGCGCAACTGCCCGGCATCCGCGAAGCGGTGGTGCACGCGCGCGAAGACGGCACCGGCGACAAGCGCCTGGTGGCTTACTACGTCGCCGGCGAACAACCGCAGGACAGCAATGCGCTGCGCGCGCAGCTGCAACAGTCCTTGCCCGACTACATGGTGCCGGCGGCGTACGTGGCGCTGGAGCGCCTGCCGCTGACGCCCAACGGCAAGCTCGACCGCCGCGCCTTGCCGGCGCCGGAAGGCGATGCCTACGCGCAGCGCGCCTACGCCGCGCCGCAGGGCCCGCTGGAAACCGCGATCGCGCAGATCTGGGCCGAGCTGCTGCAGATCGAGCAGGTCGGCCGCGAAGATCATTTCTTCGACCTGGGCGGACACTCGCTGCTGGCCCTGCAGATGACCGCGCGCCTGCAGCAGCGCCTGGACCTGGAGGTCGCGCTGTCGGACCTGTTCGCGCAACCGGTGTTGCACGAGTTCGCCCGCGTCGCCGCGAACAAGCAAGGCGCGGCCTTGCCTGCCATCATCGCCGGCGAGCGCCCACGGACCTTGCCGCTGTCGTTCGCGCAACAGCGGTTGTGGTTCATCGCGCGCATGGACGAAGCGGCCAGCGCCGCCTATCACATGGCCGGCGGCCTGCGCTTGCGCGGCCCGCTCGACGCGCAGGCCCTGCAGGCAGCGCTGGACCGGATCGTGCAGCGGCATGAAGCGCTGCGCACGCATTTCGAACTGGTCGATGGCCAGCCGGTGCAGCGCATCGACGACAACGCGGTCTTCGCGCTGAGCCGGCACGACATCAGCGCCGCCGCCGATCCGCAGGCCGAGCTGGCGCAGTGGCGCCGGGTCGAAGTGGAAACCCCGTTCGATCTCGCCGCCGGCCCGCTGGCCCGCGGCCGCCTGCTGCGCATGAGCGAGGACGAACACGTCCTGCTGCTGACCCTGCATCACATCGTTTCCGACGGCTGGTCGATGGGCGTGCTGGTCAAGGAACTGAGCGCGCTGTACCGGGCTTACGCCCTGGAAAGCCTGTCGCCTCGGATCGATCCCCTGCCGGCCTTGCCGGTGCAGTACGCCGACTACACGCTGTGGCAGCGCCAATGGCTGAGCGGCGATCTGCAGCAGAAGCAGCTGGCGTACTGGCGCGAGCGACTCACCGGCGCGCCCGCGCTGATCACCCTGCCGAGCGACCGGCCGCGACCGGCGGTGCAGGAATACGCCGGCGCCAGCCTTGAGCTGGAATTCGACGAAGGCTTGAGCGACGCGCTGCGGGCGCTGTCGCGCAAGCACGGCACCACGCTGTACATGACGCTGCTGGCGGCCTGGAGCGCATTGGCCTCGCGTCTGGCCGGACAGGACGAAGTGGTGATCGGCACGCCGGTCGCCAACCGTGCGCGCGTGGAAGTCGAGCCGCTGATCGGTTTCTTCGTCAATACCTTGGCGCTGCGCCTGGACCTGAGCGAAAACCCGACCGTGGCCGAACTGCTGGCGCGGGTGCGCGAGCAAGTGCTGCAGGCGCAGAGCCATCAGGACGTGCCGTTCGAACAAGTGGTGGAAGCGCTCAAGCCGGCGCGTTCGCTGGCACACAGCCCCTTGTTCCAACTGATGTTCAGTTGGCAGAACACCCCGCAGCCGGCGCTGGAACTGGGCGCGCTGCAACTGCACGACCTCGATGAAGGCGAGCACCGCAGCGCTCAGTTCGATCTGTCGCTGGGGCTGCAGGAAGTGGACGGCCGGATCGCGGGCAATCTGGAGTACGCCACCGCCTTGTTCGACCGCGCCACGATGCTGCGCCACGTCGAGTATCTGAAGGCCTTGCTGCGCGGCATGAGCGAGGACGACAGTCAGCCGATCGAGCGCATCGCGATCCTCGATGCAGCTGAGCGGCAACACGTGCTGCAGACCTGGAACGACACCGCTCGCGCCTATCCGCACGCGCAGTGCATCCACGAACTGTTCGAACGACAGGCGGCGGCGAGCCCGGATGCGACCGCGGTGGAGCAGGGTGGCCAGCGCCTGAGCTATGCCGAACTCAACGCCCGGGCCAATCGCCTGGCGCATCACCTCAGGACGCTGGGCGTGGGCCCCGACGATCGGGTCGCGATCGGCATGCCGCGCAGCCCGGACATGGTCGTGGCGGTGCTGGCGGTGCTGAAGGCCGGCGGCGCCTACGTGCCGCTGGACCCCAGCTATCCCTCCGAGCGCCTCAACTACCTGCTCAGCGACAGCGCGCCGAAGGTGTTGCTGACCCATAGCGAGGTGCGCGCGAACCTGTCCGCGGCCGAGTCGTTGACGGTGGTGGAGATCGATACCGACGCGCCGGCATGGCGGTCGGCACCGGAGCGCAACCTCGACACCGCGGTGCTGGGCGTGACCGCCGGGCATCTGGCCTATGTGATCTACACCTCCGGCTCCACCGGCCAGCCCAAGGGCGTGATGGTGGAACATCGCGGCCTGTGCAACCAGATCACCGCCTTGCAGGCGCACTACGCGCTGCAGCCCAGCGACCGCATCCTGCAGTTCGTCGCGCCGACCTTCGACGTGTCGGTCGAGGAAATCTTCACCACCTTGCTCAGCGGCGCGACCCTGGTGTTGCGCACCGAAGCCTGGATCACCGGCCCTTCCGAGTGGTGCGCGCTGTGCGCGGAACACGCGCTGACCGTGGCGAATCTGCCGACCCTGTTCTGGCAACAGCTGGCGCAAGCCGCCGACGTCGCGATTCCCTCGGGGCTGCGTCAGATCATCATCGGCGGCGATACCGTCAGTCCGGCTGCCCTGCAAGCCTGGTGGTCGCGCGACGGTCATCGCCCGGCGCTGTCCAACGCCTACGGCCCCACCGAGACCACCATCAACGCCTGCATCGTGGATTGCTCGGCGCAGATCAGTGCGCTGTCTATCGGCCGTCCGCTGGCGAACATGTCGATCTACGTGCTCGACGCGCACGGCGAACCGGTGCCCGAAGGCGTGGCCGGCGAGATTTATATCGGCGGCGTCGGCGTGGCGCGCGGCTATCTCAATCGCCCCGAACTGACACGTGAGCGTTTCCTCGACGATCCCTTCGCCGGCCGTGCCGGTGCGCGCATGTACCGCACCGGCGACCTCGGCCGCTGGTTGCCCGACGGGACGATCGAGTTCCTCGGCCGCAACGATCATCAGGTCAAGATCCGCGGCTTCCGCATCGAGCTGGGCGAGATCGAAGCGCAACTGGCGAAGTTGCCCGGCGTCAGCGAAGCGGTGGTGCACGCGCGTGAAGACAACCCGGGCGACAAGCGCCTGGTCGCGTATCTGGTCGGTGATGCGTTGCCGCAGACCGCGGACCTGCGCGCCGCGCTGGCGCGCGAACTGCCCGAGTACATGGTGCCGGCGGCTTATGTGACGCTGGAGCGCCTGCCGCTGACGCCGAACGGCAAGCTCGACCGCCGCGCCTTGCCGGCGCCGGAAGGCGACGCCTACGCGCAACGTGCGTATGAAGCGCCGCAGGGCGCGGTGGAAACCGCGCTGGCGAAGATCTGGTCCGAGCTGCTGCAGGTCGAACAGGTCGGCCGCCAGGATCATTTCTTCGAACTCGGCGGCCATTCGCTGCTCGCCGTGCAGTTGATGGAGCGCATGCGCCATCAGCAGCTGTACGCCGATATCCGCACCTTGTTCGCGCAGCCGACCCTGTCGGCGCTGGCGCAGGCGGTGGAACAGGCGCGGCAGCGCGACTGGCGCGAAGTGCCGGTGCCGGCCAACGGCATCGAGCCGGGCTGTACCGAACTGACCCCGCAGATGCTGCCGCTGGTGTCGCTGGATAACGAGCAACTGGCGCGCATCGTGGATGCGGTGCCCGGCGGCGCGGCCAATATCCAGGACATCTATCCGCTGGCGCCGTTGCAGGAAGGCATCCTGTTCCATCACCTGCTGCACCCGCAGGGCGACCCCTATCTGCTGTCGACCACGCTGGCCTTCGACTCGCGCGAACGCCTGGACGGCTTCGTGCAAGCGCTGCAGACGGTGATCGGCCGCCACGATGTGCTGCGCACGGCGGTGCAGTGGGAAGGCCTGCCCGAACCGGTGCAGGTGGTCTGGCGCGAGGCGACGATCGAGGTGGAAACGCTGGTGCTGGACGGCGCCGACGTCGAAGCGCATCTGCGCGCCTACACCGATCCGGCGCATTACCGCCTGGACGTGCGCAGCGCGCCGCAGATGCGCGGCTTCGCCGCCTTCGACGCCAGCCAGCAGCGTTGGCTGCTGGTGTTGCTGCAGCATCACCTGATCATGGACCACATCACCAGCGACCTGCTGATGCAGGAACTGGCCTTGATTCAGAGCGGCCGCGGCGATGAGCTGTCCGAGCCGGTGCCGTTCCGCGATTTCGTCGCCCAGGCGCGCCTGGGCGTGAGCGTGCAGGAGCACGAGCAGTATTTCCGCGAGATGCTCGGCGATGTCGAGGAACCGACCGCGCCGTTCGGCTTGAAGGACGTGCAGGGCGGCGGCCAGGACATCCGCGAGGCGCATCGCGCGGTCGACAGCGAGCTTTCGCGCCGCATCCGCGCGCAGGTGAAAGCGCTGGGCGTAAGCGCGGCGAGCGTATTCCACTGGGCCTGGGGCCAGGTGCTGGCGAAGACCACCGGACAAGAGGACGTGGTGTTCGGCACGGTGCTGTTCGGACGCATGCACGGCGGCTCGCGCGCGGATCGCGCGATGGGCTTGTTCATCAACACCTTGCCGGTGCGCATCCGCCTGGGCGAGGCGAGCGTGCGCGACAGCATCCGCCGCACCCACGCCAGCCTGTCGCAACTGGTCTGGCACGAACACGCGCCGCTGGCGCTGGCCCAGCGCTGCAGCGCATTGCCGTCGTCCACGCCGCTGTTCTCCGCGTTGCTGAATTATCGCCACAGCACGCTGGAGCTCGACAACGTGTCCGACGCCGGTCTGGGCGACGGCATCGAGGTCCTGGCCGCGCAAGAGCGCCACAACTATCCGCTGAGCCTGTCGGTGGACGATCTCGGGCAGGATTTCCACCTGGGCCTGCAGATCGCCTCACCGGTCGACGCACAGCGCATGTGCGAGTACATGCACCGCGTGCTGGAGCAGGCGGTGCAGGCGCTGGAACGCACGGCCGAAACGCCGGCGTGGCGCGTCGGCGTGCTGGCGCAGGCCGAGCGCACTCAACTATTGGAGCAATGGGGCGCCGCGCAGACGGCGTATGCGCAAACCGAGTGCGTCCACGAACTGTTCGAACGACAGGCCGCGCGCACGCCCGATGCCGTGGCCGTCGTCCACGACGGCCGCCACACCCGCTACCGGCAACTCAATCAAGCGGCCAACCGCCTGGCCCGCCATCTGCGCTCGCTGGGCGTGCGCGCGGGCGACAGCGTGGCGATCGTGCTGGAGCGCTCGGCCGATCTGGTCGCGGCGCAGATCGCCATTCTCAAATGCGGCGCCTGCTACGTGCCGATCGACCAGAACGCGCCGATCGAACGCCAGGCCTTCCTGCTGCAGGACAGCGCCGCCGCGATCCTGATCACCCGTTCCGACGAGACCTTGCCGCCGCTGGGCGGGGCGCGGCGCCTGGATCTCGATAGCATCGACCTGCATGCGCTCGCGGCCGACGACCTCGGCGCGAGCGTGGACAGCGAGGCCACGGCCTACATCATGTACACCTCCGGTTCGACCGGACAGCCCAAGGGCGTGATGGTGCCGCACCGCGCCATCGGCCGCGTGGTGCGCGACAACGGCTACGCGCCGTTCGACGCCGGCGACCGCGTGGCGTTCGCGTCCAATCCGGCCTTCGACGCCACCACCATGGAAGTGTGGGGCGCGCTGCTCAACGGCGGCCGTTTGGTGGTGATCGCGGCCGAGGTGCTGCTGGAACCGGAGCGTCTGGCCCAGGCGCTGAGCGAACAGCAGGTGACGGCGATGTTCGTCACCACCGCCTTGTTCAATCAGTACGTGCTGGCGATACCGCGAGCCCTGGCCGGTCTGCGTTATCTGATGTGCGGCGGCGAGCGCGCCGATCCGGACAAGTTCGCGCGGTTGCTGGCGCATGAAGGCCCGCGCCATCTGATTCACTGCTACGGCCCGACCGAGACCACCACCTTCGCCACCACGTGCGAGATCGGCCGCGTTCCCGAGTCGATGAGCAACGTGCCGATCGGCGGACCGATCGCCGGCACCTCGGTGTACGTGCTCGACGCGCATGGCGAACCGGTGCCGCAAGGCGTGGCCGGCGAGCTGTACATCGGCGGCGTCGGCGTGGCGTTGGGCTATCTGAACCGTCCGGAGTTGACCGCCGAGCGTTTCCTCGACGATCCGTTCGCGAACCGCGCGGGTGCGCGGATGTACCGCACCGGCGACCTCGGCCGCTGGCTCGCCGACGGCACGATCGAGTTCCTCGGCCGCAACGATCATCAGGTCAAGATCCGCGGCTTCCGCATCGAGCTGGGCGAAATCGAGGCCTGCCTGACGCAGCAGCCGGGCGTGCGCGAGGCCATCGTGCTCGCACGCGAAGACAATCCGGGCGACAAGCGCCTGGTGGCGTATGTGGTCGGCGACGCTTTGCCGCACAGCGCGGAACTGCGCGCGGCCCTGGCGCAGGAATTGCCCGAATACATGGTGCCGGCGGCCTTCGTGGCGTTGCAGCGCCTGCCGCTGACGCGCAACGGCAAGCTCGACCGCCGCGCCTTGCCGGCGCCGGACGGCGACGCCTACGCCCAGCGCAGCTATGAGGCGCCGCAAGGCGAGGTGGAAACCGCGCTGGCGCAGATCTGGGCCGAACTGCTGCAGGTCGAGCGCGTCGGCCGCGGCGACCATTTCTTCGAACTCGGTGGGCACTCGCTGCTGGCGGTGCAGATGAGTTCGCGCGTGCGCCAGCAACTGGGTCTTGAAGTCGCGCTGTCGGACCTGTTCGCGCAACCGGTCCTGCGCGAGTTCGCCGCGCTGACCCATCAGGCTGCCTCCGGCGCGCAGTCGGCGCTGCAGCCGCAGTCGCGTCCGCCGGTCGTGCCTCTGTCGTTCGCGCAGCAGCGGATGTGGCTGATCGCGCAGATGGGCGCGCACGCCAGCGTCGCCTATCACATCCCCGGCGGCCTGCGATTGCAGGGCCCGCTGGACGTGGAGGCGCTGCAGGCGGCGCTGGACCGGATCGTGCAGCGGCACGAATCGCTGCGCACGCATTTCGCCGTGGTCGATGGACAACCGGCGCAGCGGCTGAGCGAGGCGGCTGGCTTCAGTCTGATCCGCCAGGACATGACCCAGGCGGACGACGCGCAGGCCGAGGTCGAGTACTGGAGCGAAATCGAGGCGGAAGAACCGTTCGATCTGGGCACCGGGCCCTTGGTGCGTGGCCGCCTGCTGCGCCTGGGCGAGCACGAGCACGTGCTGCTGCTGACCATGCACCACATCGTCTCCGACGGTTGGTCGATGGGCGTGCTGATCCATGAACTCGGCGTTTTGTACCGCGCCTATGCGGTCGACGGCGTGGCCCATACGGTCGATCCCTTGCCGCCGCTGTCGCTGCAATACGCCGACTACGCCGTGGCCCAGCGCCAGTGGCTCGACGCCGACACCGAGAGCCGCCATCTGGATTACTGGCGCTCGCATCTGGCCGGCGCGCCGGCGATGTCGAGTCTGCCCACCGACAAGCCGCGTCCGGCCGAACAGAATTTCAAGGGCGGCATGGTCGAAGCGTGGCTGCCCGCGGACGCGAGCAAGGCGCTGGCCGATCTGGCCCGGCGCGAGCACGCGACGCCGTTCATGGTGTTGACCGCGGCGCTGAGCGTGATGCTGTCGCGCTATAACGCGCAGACCGACATCTGCCTGGGCACGGTTGTCGCCAACCGCGACCGCGCCGAGTTCGAGCCGATGATCGGCCTGTTCCTCGACACCCTGGCGATCCGCACCCGCATCGACCCGCAGCAGCGCTTCGAAGAACTGCTGCGCCAGGTGCGCGCCAATCTGCTCGGCGCCTATGCTCATCAGGGCCTGCCGTTCGAGCAGGTGCTCGACGTGGTCAAGCCGGCGCGCAAGGCCGGCGTGCCGCCGCTGTTCCAGGTCATGCTGCTGATGCAGAACATGCCGATGGAGCATCTGCAACTGGCGGGCCTGAGCATGCAGGCACTGCCGCCGCCGGAGCACACGGCCAAGTTCGATCTGACTTTGTACGTCACCGAGCGCGACGGCGCGCTGCATCTGGCCTACGAATACAGCCAGGCCTTGTTCCGCGAGGAAACCATCGAGCGCCTGGCCGGGCACTTCAACCAGTTGCTGATCGAGCTGAGCCGCGCGCCGGCCACGCGCATCGACGATCTGTCGCTGCCGGGCACCCAGGCGCTGGCCTTGCCGGCGGTTGCTGTGAGCCGCTCCGACAGCGGCGAACGCATCGCGCTGTCGCACCATCAGCAGCGCCTGTGGTTCATCGATGCCTTCGAAACCGGCAAGGTCTACCAGACCTCGCCGGTCTACCACAATGTGCCCTTGCTGCTGCAATTCGACGCCGGCGTATCGGCGGAGCATATCGAGGCCGCGCTCAATGCCGTCATCGCCCGCCACGATGCGCTGCGCACCTCGATCCGCAGCGACGGTACCCACGCCTGGCAGCAGGTCGATCGCGACGGCTCGCTGACGCTGTCGCGCGTCACCGTGCAGGGCGAAGATTTGCTGGAAGCGGCGCTGGCCGATGCGTCCCGGCCGTTCGCGCTGGGCCGCGACCGTCTGCTGCGCGCCACGTTGTGGCGCGGCGACGGCGCCGATGCCTTGCTGTGCGTGACCGCGCATCACATCGTCGTCGACCGCCCGTCGATGCAGGCGCTGGCGCGCGAACTGGTGCATGCCTGCGCGGCCCTGGTCGAAGGGCGCAGCCCCGATCTGCCCGCGACCGGCCTGCAGTTCGGCGACTACGCCCATTGGCAGGCGGCGCAGACGCCGGAGTTCATCGAAGCCGGATTGCTGTACTGGAAGCAGCAACTGCACGACCGCCTGCAGGCGCTGGAACTGCCCTTGAACCGGCCGCGGCCGGCGGTGCATACCTTCACCGCCGCGCGCCACGCCTTCGCCCTCGACGGCGAACTCGGTTCGCGCCTGCGCGCTCTGGCCGACACGCGCGGCGTGAGCGTTGAAGATGTGCTGCTGACCGGTTTCAACGCCTTCCTGCGCCGGTACGCCGGTCATGACGAGCTGGTCATCGGCACCGGCGCGGCCTGCCGCGACCATGCCGGCTTCGAAGCCCTGGTCGGCCCGGTCGCCAACCTGCTGGTGTTGCGCGCCAAGCTGCCGGCGCACTGCAGTTTCGAGCGCCTGCTGCAATCGCTGGCGCATACGCGCCGGCGCGCCTTGCAGCATCAGGACATGCCGTTCGAACTGCTGACGCGCAAGCTCGATCCGGAAAAGGACATGAGCCGCACGGCCTTGTTCGACGTGCTGTTCCAGTACGACGAAGACAGCGGCCGGCCGATCCGCGCCGGCGCGGTCGAAGCCTTGCCGGTGGAGACCAACCTGGGTTACGGCAAGTACGACCTGCACCTGCATCTGTTCCCGGCCGGCGACGGCTTCCAGGCGCGGGTGGCCTATAACGCGGATTTCTTCGACGCCTGGCTGATCGAGCAGATGATGCGCCACTACGTGCGCCTGCTGCGCGCGGCGGTGGACGATCCGGCCGCGGTCATCGACGACGTGCCGCTGCTGGAGGAATCCGAGCAGCAAACGCTGCTGGCCTGGAACCAGACCGACGCCGCCTATCCGCACGACAAGACCGTGACGCGGCTGTTCGAAGAACAGGCCGCGCGCACGCCGGACGGGATCGCGGTGAACTGCGGCGATGTCCGCCTGAGCTATCGCGAACTCAACCAGCAGGCCAACCGTCTGGCCCATCACCTGCGCGCGCGCGGAGCGCTGGCGCAGGAGCGGGTAGCGCTGTGCCTGGACCGCGGCGTGGAGATGATCGTGGCCTTGCTCGCGGTCATCAAGGCCGGCGCGGCCTATGTGCCGATCGATCCGGAGTACCCCCAGGACCGCGTGCGCTTCATGCTGGAGGACGCCGGTTGCCGCTTCGTCCTGACCAGCGCCGCGCGCGTCGCGGCGTTGCCGGACACGGCGGCGCAGGCGATCGTCCTGGATCGCGACCGCGACGCCGTGGACGCGCAACCGTCGAGCGATCCGGCGCCGCGCAACTCGCCGGACGATCTGCTGTACGTGATCTACACCTCGGGTTCGACCGGCCGCCCGAAGGGCACCTTGCTGTCGCACCGCAACGTGGTGCGCCTGATGATCAACGACCGGTTGCAGTTCGATTTCTCCGAACGCGACGTGTGGTCGATGTTCCACTCCTACGCTTTCGATTTCACCGTCTGGGAAATCTACGGCGCGCTGCTGTACGGCGGACGGCTGGTGATCGTGCCGCACGCCGAGCGCAAGGACCCGCAGCGGTTCCTGGAACTGCTCCAGCGCGAACAGGTGACGGTGCTGAACCAGACCCCGAGCGCGTTCTACCACCTGGCCGACGTCGCGGTGCGCCGCGGCGAACCGGCGCTGGCCGCGCTGCGCTACGTGATCTTCGGGGGCGAAGCGCTGAGCCCGTCGCGGTTGCGCGAGTTCCGCGCGGTCCATCCGCAGGTCGAACTGATCAACATGTACGGCATCACCGAGACCTGCGTGCATGTGACCTTCAAGCGGCTGGAAGCGGCCGACCTGGAGAGCGGCGCGTGCAACATCGGCGCGCCGATTCCGACCACGCGCACCTACATCCTCGACAGTCATCAGCGGCTGCTGCCGGCCGGCATGCCGGGCGAGCTGTACGTCGGCGGCCTCGGCGTTGGCCAGGGCTATTTGAATCGCGACGAACTGACCCGGCAGCGCTTCATCGCCGATCCGTATCGTCCCGGCGAACGCCTGTACCGCTCCGGCGATCTGGCCAAGCGGCTGAATTCGGGCGAGATGATTTACCTGGGCCGCATCGACAATCAGGTGCAGCTGCGAGGCTTCCGCGTCGAGCTGGGCGAGATCGAAGCGCAACTGGCGCGCCTGCCGGGCGTGCGCGAAGCGGCGGTGATCGCGCGCGAAGACCAGCCGGGCGATCAACGTCTGGTCGCGTATCTGGTCGGCGACGAAGTCCCCGATACGCCCGAGCTGCGCGCCGCGCTGGCGCGCGAGTTGCCGGACTACATGGTGCCGGCGGCCTACGTGATGCTGGCGCGCTTGCCCTTGACCTCCAACGGCAAGCTCGACCGCAACGCCTTGCCGGCGCCGGAAGGCGACGCCTATGCGCAGCGGGCCTATGAAGAGCCGCAAGGGCCGGTGGAAACGGCGCTGGCGCAGATCTGGGCCGAGCTGCTGCAGGTCGAGCGGGTGGGGCGCCAGGATCACTTCTTCGAGTTGGGCGGACATTCGCTGCTGGCCTTGCAGATGACCGCGCGCCTGCAGCAACGCCTGGGCCTGGACGTGGCGCTGTCGGACCTGTTCGCCCAGCCGGTGCTGCAGCATTTCGCCCGCATCGCCGGGCAGAAGCACGGCGAAGCCTTGCCGGCTATCGTCGCCGCGCCGCGTTCGCAAGCGCTGCCTTTATCGTTCGCGCAACAGCGCTTGTGGTTCATCGCGCAAATGGATCAGGCCGCGAGCGCGGCCTATCACATGGCCGGCGGCCTGCGTCTGCACGGCCCGCTGGACGTGGACGCGCTGCAGGCTTCGCTGGACCGGATCGTGCAACGGCATGAGGCGCTGCGGACCCGGTTCGAACTGGTCGATGGACAACCGTTGCAGCGCATCGGCGCGGACGGCCGCTTCAGCCTGCTGCGGCACGATCTGAGCGATGCGGCCGATGCCGCGGCGCAGGTCGCGCATTGGAGCGAAACCGAAGCCGCCGCGCCGTTCGATCTGGCCGCCGGCCCGCTGGCGCGCGGCCGCCTGCTGCGCTTGGGCGAGCAGGAACACGTGCTGTTGCTGACCTTGCACCACATCGTCTCCGACGGTTGGTCGATGGGCGTGCTGGTCAACGAATTGGGTGCGCTGTATCGCGCCTATGCACTGGAAGGCGTGGCGACCCGGATCGACCCGCTGCCGGCGCTGCCGGTGCAGTACGCCGATTACGCGCTGTGGCAGCGGCAATGGCTCAGCGGCGAGGTACAGCTCAAGCAGCAGACCTTCTGGCGCGAGCAATTGAGCGGCGCCCCGGCGCTGATCACCTTGCCGACCGACCGGCCGCGGCCGGCGGTGCAGGAGTACGCCGGCGCCAGCCTGGATCTGGAACTGGACGAATCCCTGAGCGATGCGTTGCGGGCCTTGTCGCGCAAGCATGGCACCACGCTGTACATGACCTTGCTGGCGGCGTGGAGCGCATTGGCTTCGCGTCTGGCCGGGCAGGACGAAGTGGTGATCGGTACGCCGGTCGCCAATCGTTCGCGGGTCGAAGTCGAGCCCTTGATCGGTTTCTTCGTCAACACCCTGGCGCTGCGCCTGGACCTGCAAGGCAACCCGAGCGTGGCCGAGCTGCTGGCGCGGGTGCGCGAGCGGGTTCTGCAGGCGCAGGCGCATCAGGACGTGCCGTTCGAGCAAGTGGTGGAAGTGCTCAAGCCGGCGCGCTCGCTGTCCCACAGCCCGCTGTTCCAGTTGATGTTCAGCTGGCAGAACACGCCGCAGCCGGTGCTGGAGCTGGGCGCGTTGCAGTTGCGCGACCTGGATGAAGGCGAGCACCGCAGCGCTCAGTTCGATCTGTCACTGGGCATGCAGGAAGTCGATGGCCGCATTGTCGGCAGCCTGGAATACGCCACGGCCTTGTTCGACCGCGACACCATGCTGCGCCACGTCGATTACCTGAAGGCCGTGCTGCGCGGCATGGCCGACGACGACAGCCAGACGGTGGAGCGCATCGCGATCCTGGATGCCGGCGAACGGCAGCGCGTGCTGCAGACCTGGAACGACACCGCGCGTGCGTATCCGCAACTGCAGTGCATCCATCGGTTGTTCGAACAACAAGCCGCGCAGAAGCCCGACGCGGTGGCGGTGGAACAGGATAGCCAGCGACTTACCTACGCCGAACTCAACGCGCGTTCGAACCGTTTGGCCCATCACCTCAAGGCGCTGGGCGTCGGCGCGGACGATCGCGTCGCGATCGCCATGCCGCGTACGCCGGACATGCTGGTGGCCTTGCTGGCGACCCTCAAGGCCGGCGGCGCCTACGTGCCGCTGGACCCGGCGTATCCGTCCGAGCGCCTGGCCTACATGCTCGAAGACAGCGCGCCGAAGGTGTTGCTGACTCACAGCGAGGTACGCGCGAATCTGCCGGCCGTCGATGGTTTGAAGGTGATCGAGATCGATCGCGACGCATCGGCATGGCAGTCGCTGCCGCAGCACGACCTCGACGCTCAAGCCTCGCCAATCGGCTTTGAGCATCTGGCCTACGTGATCTACACCTCCGGCTCCACCGGCCAGCCCAAGGGCGTGATGGTGGAACACCGGGCCCTGAGCAACTTCCTGCTGAGCATGCAGGAACAGCCCGGACTGCAGCGCGGCGACCGCCTGCTGGCCGTCACCACGTTGAGCTTCGACATCGCCGGCCTGGAACTGTGGTTGCCGTTGATCAGTGGCGCCAGCATCGTGCTGGCGCACCGCGAACAGGCGATGGACGGCGCCGCTCTCAAGGAACTGCTCGAAAGCCGCGCGGCGACGATCCTGCAGGCCACGCCCGCCACCTGGCGCCTGCTGATCGAAGCGGGCTGGCAGGGCGGCGAAGGCTTCAAGGCGCTGATCGGCGGCGAAGCGCTGCCGCCGGATCTGGCCGCGGAGTTGCTGCAACGCTGCGGACAACTGTGGAACATGTACGGCCCGACCGAGACCACGGTGTGGTCGATGGTCGATCGGGTGCGG
This sequence comes from Lysobacter gummosus, assembly GCF_001442805.1. NCBI lineage: Bacteria > Pseudomonadati > Pseudomonadota > Gammaproteobacteria > Lysobacterales > Lysobacteraceae > Lysobacter > Lysobacter gummosus. Next base: position 2,739,991 of record NZ_CP011131.1, read on the forward strand.
CCGGCGTCGTCGCCGGGCGGCATCGGCCGTCCGATCGCCAATACTTCGATCTATGTGCTCGATGCGCATGGCGAACCGGTGCCGCAAGGCGTGGCCGGCGAGCTCTACATCGGCGGCGACGGCGTCGCCCGCGGCTATCTCAATCGCGCGCAGCTGAGCGGCGAGCGTTTCCTCGACGATCCGTTCGCCAATCGCATCGGTGCGCGGATGTACCGCACCGGCGACCTCGGCCGTTGGCTCGCCGACGGCAGCATCGAGTTCCTCGGCCGCAACGATCATCAGGTCAAGATCCGCGGCTTCCGCATCGAACTGGGCGAGATCGAGGCCTGCCTGATCCGCCAGGGCGGCGTGCGCGAGGCGGTGGTGCTGGCGCGCGAAGATCGCCCGGGCGACAAGCGTCTGGTCGCGTATCTGGTCGGCGAGGACATCGCCCAGACCGCGCAGTTGCGCGCGGCGCTGGCGCAGGAACTGCCGGACTACATGGTGCCGGCGGCGTACGTGACGCTGGAACGCCTGCCGCTGACGCCCAACGGCAAGATCGACCGTCGCGCCTTGCCGGCGCCGGAAGGCGACGCCTATGCGCAGCGCGAGTTCGAAGCGCCGCAGGGGCCGGTGGAAACCACGCTCGCGCAGATCTGGGCCGAGCTGCTGCAGGTCGAGCGGGTGGGGCGTCAGGACCACTTCTTCGAACTGGGCGGGCATTCGCTGCTGGCGGTGCAGATGGGCTCGCGCCTGCGCGAGCGCCTGGGCATGGACGTGCCGTTGTCGGCGCTGTTCTTCGAACCGGTGTTGAGCGCGTTCGCGCGTCACGTCAGCCAGGCCGCGGTCAATGTTTTGCCGGCGCTGGTGTCCGGCCAGCGGCCGGAGCTGATTCCGCTGTCGTTCGCTCAGCAGCGCTTGTGGTTCATCGCCCAGATGGGGCAGCAGTCCAGCGGCGCCTATCACATGGCCGGCGGCTTGCGCCTGCGCGGCGCGCTCGACGAAAACGCCTTGCAGGCGGCGCTGGACCGGATCGTGCAGCGCCACGAGGCCTTGCGGACGCATTTCGAACTGGTCGAAGGCCAGCCGGTGCAGCGCATCGCCCGGCAGGCGAGCTTCGCCCTGGCGCGGCAGGACCTCAGCGCCAGCGCCGACCCCGCCGCCGAGTTGGCGCAGTGCAGCCATCGCGAAGCGCACGAACCCTTCCACCTGGATCGCGGCCCGCTGATTCGCGGGCGGTTGTTGCGCCTGGCCGAGCAGGAGCACGTGTTGCTGCTGACCATGCATCACATCGTCTCCGACGGTTGGTCGATGGGCGTGTTGATCAACGAACTGGGCGAGCTGTACCGCGCCTACGCCTCGCACGAGGTGCCGGCCGATATCGATCCGCTGCCGGCCCTGCCGGCGCAGTACGCCGATTACGCGGTGTGGCAACGCCGCTGGCTCGACGGCGAGTTGCTGCAAAGCCAGCAGGCCTATTGGTGCGAGCACCTGCAAGGCGCGCCCGGCCTGCTGGAATTGCCGACCGACCGCGCCCGTCCGCCGGTGCAGGAGCATGCCGGCGAAAGCCGCCGCTTCGTCGTCGATGCCGACATCACCCGCGATCTGCGCGCACTGAGCCAGCGCCACGGCACGACCTTGTACATGACCCTTCTGGCCTCGTGGGCGGCGTTGCTGAGCCGCTTGTCCGGGCAAGGCGATGTCGTCATCGGTACGCCGATGGTCAACCGCAATCACACCGAGCTGGAACCGCTGATCGGCTTGTTCATCAACAACGTCGCCCTGCGTTTCGATTTGTCCGGCGATCCCAGCGTGGCCGAGTTCCTGGCCCAGGTGCGCGGCACCGCGCTGGCCGCGCAATCGAGCAAGGACCTGCCGTTCGAACAAGTGGTGGAAGCGCTCAAGCCGGTGCGCAGTCTGGCTTACACGCCGCTGTATCAGGTCGTGTTCGTCATGCACAACATGGCCGACGCCGGCCTGAGCCTGCCGGGTCTGCAGATCGAGGCGATGCCGGTGGAAGAAGCCACCGCGCAGAACGATCTGTGGTGGTCGGTCACGGAGATGGACGAACGCCTGGAGTGCGAGGTGGTGTTCGCCACCGCCTTGTTCGACGCGGCCACGATCGAGCGCTGGATCGGCCATTGGCAGATGCTGCTGCGCGCGATGGTCGCCGAAGAGGCGACCCAGGTCAGCCGCTTGCCGCTGCTGTCTTCGGACGACAGGCGCCAGCTGCTGTGCGACTGGAACGACACCACGCAAGCCGCACTGGAACCGGCGGCGCCGGAGCACGCCGCGCGCGCGCAAGACTTGATCCACACCTGGTTCGAAGCCCAGGCCGCCCGCGCCGGCGACGCGCCGGCGCTGGTGTCCGAGCACGGCAACCTGAGTTATGCCGAACTCAACGCGCAGGCGAACCGCCTGGCCCATCATCTGGTCGCGCTCGGCGTGCGTCCGGACCAGCGTGTGGCCTTGCTGCTCGAACGCGGCCCGCAGTTGGTGGTGGCGATGCTGGCCACGCTGAAGGCCGGCGGCGCCTACGTGCCGCTGGATCCGCAGTATCCGTCCGAACGCCTGGCCTTCATGCTCGACGACAGCCGGCCCAAGGTCGTGCTGACTCAGCAAAGCCTGGAAGAGCAATTGCCGGCCAGCCGCGCTCTGATGACCGCGAGCGTGGTGCTGGTGGACGATGCTTCGGCATCGTGGCAGAGCCTGTCCGACGCCGATCCCGATCCGTCCGCGCTCGGCGTCGGCGCGGCGACCCTGGCCTACGTGATCTACACCTCCGGCTCCACCGGCAAGCCCAAGGGCGTGATGGTCGAGCACGGCGGGCTGGCGCATTACCTGGGCTGGGCGCTGGGCCACTACGCCGACGGCGGACGCCGCGATGCGGTGGTCTCTTCGCCGGTGGCTTTCGATGCCACCGTGACCAGCCTGTATCTGCCGCTGATCAGCGGCGGCGTCGCGCACCTGCTGCGCGATGGCGATGAACTGGTCGGGCTGGAAAACTGGATACGCGGCGCCGCCGCGGGCCATCTGATCAAGATCACGCCCTCGCATCTGCGCGCGCTCGGCGAGCGCCTGGAAGAACTCGGCGCCGGCTGCGCCAGCCAGTTGTTCGTGATCGGCGGCGAAGCCCTGCCGGCGTCCACGGTGGCCCTGTGGCGCCGGATCAGCCCGGACTCGCGTCTGGTCAACGAGTACGGCCCGACCGAAACCGTGGTGGGTTGCGTGGTGCACGAGGCCTCGGCCGGCGTGGACGATTCGGGTTATTGCCCGATCGGCCGTCCGATCGCCAACACCCGCATCTACATCCTCGACGCGCACGGCGAACCGGTGCCGGCGGGCGTGAGCGGCGAGATCTATATCGCCGGCGCCGGCGTCACCCGCGGTTACCACAACCGCGCCGAACTGACCGCGGAGCGTTTCCTGCGCGATCCCTTCGCCGACGATGCGCAGGCGCGGATGTACAGGAGCGGCGACATCGGCCGCTGGTTGCCCGGCGGCGTCATCGACTATCAGGGCCGCAACGACGATCAGGTCAAGATCCGCGGCTTCCGCATCGAGCTTGGCGAAATCGAAGCCAAGCTGGCGCAGTGCTACGGCGTGCGCGAAGCGGTGGTCGCCGCGCGCGAGGACCTGCCCGGCAGCAAGCGGCTGGTCGCTTACTACGTGGCCGCCGACGCGTCGGTGGACAGCAACGCATTGCGCACGCAGCTGCAGTTGTCCTTGCCCGAATACATGGTGCCGGCGGCGTACGTGGCGCTGGAGCGGTTGCCGCTGACGCCCAACGGCAAGCTCGACCGCCGCGCCTTGCCGGCGCCGGAAGGCGACGCCTTCGGCCAGCGCGTCTTCGAGGAACCGCAAGGGCCGGTGGAAACCGCGCTGGCGCAGATCTGGAGCGAGCTGTTGCGGGTAGAGCGGGTGGGGCGCCAGGACCAGTTCTTCGAACTGGGCGGGCACTCGCTGATGGCCTTGCAGATGACCGCGCGGCTGCGGCAGCGGCTGGGCCTGGACGTGGCCTTGCCGGAACTGTTCGCCCATCCGGTGCTGCGGGATTTCGCCCACGTCGCCGGACAGCGGCAGGGCGAGGCGCTGCCGGCCATCGTGGCCGCCGAGCGCACGCAGGCCTTGCCGCTGTCGTTCGCGCAGCAGCGCCTGTGGTTCATCACCCAGATGGATCAGGCCGCGAGCGCGGCGTACCACATCGCCGGCGGCATGCGCTTGCATGGCCCGCTGGACGTGGAGGCCTTGCAGGCCGCGTTGGACCGCATCGCGCAGCGGCACGAAGCATTGCGCACGCGTTTCGAAGTAGCCGATGGCCAGCCGGTGCAGAAAATCGACGGACACGGCCGCTTCAGCCTGCTGCGCCAGGATCTGCGCGGCGCGGACGATGTCGAGGCGCAGGTGGCGCATTGGAGCCGGATCGAGGTCGAAGCGCCGTTCGACATGGCCGCAGGTCCGCTCGCGCGCGGTCGGCTGTTGCAGGCCGGCGAGCAGGACCACGTGCTGCTGCTGACGCTGCACCACATCGTCTCCGACGGTTGGTCGATGGGCGTGCTGGTGCAGGAACTCAGCGCGCTGTATCGCGCCTATGCGCTGGACGGCGTGCCGACCCACACCGATCCGCTGCCGGCCTTGCCGGTGCAGTACGCCGACTACGCGCTGTGGCAGCGCCAATGGTTGAGCGGCGAGGTGCAGCAGAAACAGCAGGCCTATTGGCGCGACCAACTGACCGGCGCCCCGGCGCTGATCACCTTGCCGACCGACCGGCCGCGGCCGGCGGTGCAGGAGTACGCCGGCGCCAGCCTGGATCTGGAACTGGACGAATCCCTGAGCGATGCGTTGCGGGCCTTGTCGCGCAAGCATGGCACCACGCTGTACATGACCTTGCTGGCGGCGTGGAGCGCATTGGCTTCGCGTCTGGCCGGGCAGGACGAAGTGGTGATCGGTACGCCGGTCGCCAATCGTTCGCGGGTCGAAGTCGAGCCCTTGATCGGTTTCTTCGTCAACACCCTGGCGCTGCGCCTGGACCTGCAAGGCAACCCGAGCGTGGCCGAGCTGCTGGCGCGGGTGCGCGAGCGGGTTCTGCAGGCGCAGGCGCATCAGGACGTGCCGTTCGAGCAAGTGGTGGAAGTGCTCAAGCCGGCGCGCTCGATGGCGCACAGCCCCTTGTTCCAGTTGATGTTCACCTGGCAGAACACACCGCAGTCGTCGCTGGAACTGGGCGCGCTGCAGCTGCGAGACCTGGACGGCGGCGAACGCCGCAGCGCCCAGTTCGATCTGTCGCTGGGGATGCAGGAGATCGACGGCCGCATCGTCGGCAACCTGGAATACGCGACGTCCTTGTTCGACCACGCCACCATGGCACGTCACGCCGAGTACCTGAAGGCGGTGCTGCGCGGCATGGCCGCGGACGACAGCCAGCCGGTGGAGCGCATCGCGATCCTGGAGGCGGACGAGCGCCGGCAAGTGCTGCAGACCTGGAACGACACCGCGCGTGCGTATCCGCCGGTGCAGGCCATCCATCACCTGTTCGAACAGCAAGTCGCGCGCACGCCCGATGCGGTGGCGGTGGCGCAGGAGGGCCAGTGGCTGAGCTATGCCGAACTCAATGCGCAGTCGAACCGGCTGGCGCATCACCTGCGCACGCTCGGCGTCGGCGCCGACGAGCGCGTCGCCATCGCCATGCCGCGCAGCCTGGAGATGATGGTCGGCCTGCTGGCGGTGCTGAAGGCCGGCGGCGCCTACGTGCCGCTGGACCCGGCGTATCCGTCCGAGCGCCTGGCCTACATGCTCGAAGACAGCGCGCCGAAGGTGTTGCTGACTCACAGCGAGGTGCGCGCGGATCTGCCGGTCGGCGATGGCCTGACGGTGATCGAGCTCGATCGCGACGCCTCGGCGTGGCAGTCCTTGCCGGACACCGATGCCGATGCGACGGATGTCAGCGCGAATCAGCTGGCCTATGTGATCTACACCTCCGGTTCCACCGGCCAGCCCAAGGGCGTGATGAACGAACACGGCGGCGTGGTCAACCGCCTGCAGTGGATGCAGGAGGCCTATGCGCTGAACGGCGACGACGCGGTGCTGCAGAAGACGCCGTCCAGCTTCGACGTGTCGGTATGGGAGTTCTTCTGGCCGCTGATGACCGGCGCGCGCCTGGTGATGGCGCGTCCGGAAGGGCACAAGGACCCGCGCTATCTGGCCGAAGTCATCCGCGATCAGCGCATCACCACGATGCATTTCGTGCCCTCGATGCTGCAGGTGTTCCTGGATGTGGCCGACACCGCCTTGTGCGCCAGCCTCACCCGCGTCATGTGCAGCGGCGAAGCCTTGCCCGGCGCATTGGCGCGGCGTTTCCGCCAGAGCCTGCCGGGCGTGGGGCTGTACAACCTGTACGGCCCGACCGAGGCCGCGGTGGACGTCACCGCCTGGTCCTGCGATCACGACGCGCTGCCGGAAAACATTCCGATCGGCCGCCCGATCGCCAACACCGCGATCTATCTGCTGGACCGTCACGGCGAACCGGTGCCCGCGGGCACGGCCGGCGAGCTGTTCATCGGCGGCGTGCAGGTGGCGCGCGGTTACCTCAACCGTCCGCAGTTGACCGGCGAGCGTTTCCTGGCCGATCCGTTCTCGGACCGACCCGCCGCGCGCATGTACAAGACCGGCGATCTGGCTCGTTGGCAGGACGACGGCACGCTGCTGTACCTCGGCCGCAACGATCATCAGGTCAAGATCCGCGGCCAGCGCATCGAGCTGGGCGAGATCGAAGCGCAACTGGCGAAGCTGCCGGGCGTACGCGAGGCGGTGGTGCTGGCGCGCGAAGACCGTCCCGGCGACAAGCGCCTGGTCGCCTACGTGGTCGGCGAGCACGCGCCGCAGACCGCGCAGTTGCGCGCGGCGCTGTCGCGCGAACTGCCCGAGTACATGGTCCCGGCCGCCTGCGTGGCGCTGCAGGCCTTGCCGCTGACGCCCAACGGCAAGCTCGACCGGCAGGCGCTGCCGGCGCCGGAAGGCGAGGCCTATGCGCAACGCCCGTATGAGGCGCCGCAGGGCGAGACCGAAATCGCGCTGGCGCAGATATGGTCGGAATTGCTGCAGGTGGAGCAGGTTGGCCGCCACGACAGCTTCTTCGATCTCGGCGGCCATTCGCTGATGGTCATCCACGTGGTCGATCGCCTGCGCAAGCTCGGCTTCGAAGTGGAAATCCGCACCATCGTGGAAACGCCCGCGCTGCAGGACGTGGCGAGCCGCACCCACCGCGTCGCCCGCGCGCCGCTGTCCAGGCATCTGGTGCCGATCCGTTTCGGCGCCGCGCGACGGCCGCTGTTCTTCATCCATGAGCCCACCGGCGAAGTGCTGTCGTACGAGCGTCTGTCGCGGCACCTGGACGACGACCTGCCGGTCTACGGCCTGCAGGCCGACCGCAGCGACGCCGAAGGCCACATCACCGCGGAAATGCTCGCCAGGCGCTACGTGCAGGCGATCCGCAGCGTGCAGCCGAGCGGACCGTATCGCCTCGCCGGTTGGTCCGGCGGCGGCCATCTGGCCTACGAAATGGCCCAGCAACTGCTGGGCGAGGACGAGAGCGTCGAGTTCCTCGGCATGATCGACAGCGGCCGTCCCGGCAATCTGCGGCCGGAAGACATGCCGCAGGACGAAGAACGTTTCCGCTGGGATTTCCTCTTCAGCCATATCCGTTATCTCGACCCGAGCCTGGACGAGGACGAAGTGGAAGCGCTGGAGTCGCGCGGCAGCCTGGAAGCGGCGATGGCGCATTGCCGCAGCATCGGCTGGCTGCCGCCGAGCTTCAGCGCGGAAGAACTGTCCTGGCGCGCGGCCTTGATGAAGCAGTTGTCGGTGGCCTGCCTGAGCTATCGCCCGCAGTTGCTGCCGATGCCGACGTATCTGTTCACCGCCGACATCCCCGCCGGCAAGGACGCCTCGCACGGCTGGGTCGAACTGGCCGGCGACTACCTGCGCGTGGAAGTGATCGGCGGCACCCACAAGTCGATCATGGAAGAACCTCGGGTAGGCCAGCTGGCCGCGCGCATCAACGCGCTGCTGGCGCAGGCCGAAGCCGAACCCACGCCGCCGCCGTCGCATCCGCACAAGGCCGGCATCGTCATCCAGTCGGCCAAGCCGGGCACCTCGCCGGTGTTCTGCATCCCCGGCGCCGGCGCCAACGTCAGCTGTTTCCTGTCGCTGGCCCAGGCCTGCGGCAGCCAGTTGCCGCTGACCGGACTGCAGTCGCGCGGCCACGACGGCAAGTCGGTGCCGCACGCCTCGGTGGAAGCCGCGGCGCGGGCCCTGCTGCCGGAAATCCGTGCGATGGGCGCGGGCGGTCCCTACCATCTGCTGGGCCATTCCTTCGGCGGATGGATCGCCTTCGAACTGGCCTGCCTGCTCGAACGCGCCGGCGAGCCGGTGGCGCCGCTGATCCTGGTCGATTGCGAGCCGCCGCAGCGCGTGCGCGTGTCCAATCACCTGGAAGTGCTGACGCAGTTCGTCGATCTGCTGGAGATGGATCAGGCCCGCGACCTGGGCCTGAGCGCGAAGACGCTCGCCGCGCTCGACCCGCGTCAGCAGGACCAGCGCCTGCTCGCGTGCATGGTCGATGCCGGGCTGTTGCCGCCGCGCACCTCGCTGCCGCAACTGCAGGCCTTGCTGCGCGTGTTCACCGCCAACTTGAACGCCAGCTACCAGCCCGCCGCGGTCTATGCCGGCGCGGTGGTGCTGCTCAACGCCCAGGCCTCGGACAAACCGCTCTCGGTGCAGCGCTCGCTGCTGTCGCCGGCGGAACAGGCCGAAGGCTGGCACCGCTACGCGAAGAACCTGGATATCCACGCGCTGCATGGCGATCACATGAGCGTATTGCGATTCCCCCACGTGAACCAGCTCGCGGCCGTCCTGGCCAAGGCCTGGCCGCTGCATGTCGTGTCCGCCGCCGGCAAACACGACACCACCGCTCAACCTGCCAAAGACCACTCCATCAAAGTCGAGTCAACATGAACACACTTCAGTCCTTGTCCGCCGATGTGCGCAGCGTTCCGCTCGTCAACCAGTGGTTCGCGCACATCTACCTGATGTCGCCGCTGACCCTGGGCCTCTACACCAAGCACGCGCACCTGGCGATGCTGGATTCCTTCATCGACGATCCCGAGCAGCATCTGGTCTCGTCCAACACCCCGGAACTTCTGGGCGGCCCGTTCATCAACTACACCGGCGATCCGGCCGACATGACGCGCTTTCGCGATGAAACCATCGAGAAGTGCTCGCTGCACCTGCGCTGCGCCGACGCGATCAACAACCTGTACCAGATGCTGTTCAGCCAGGCCAAGGGCAGCGGCGTGCCGGCGCTGTACGCGCAGGTCGATGAGTTGATCCGCTACGGCGTGGACATCTCCTACGACGTCAGCAAGCAGCCCGGCGCGCGCTTCATCGAATCGATTTTCTACAACAGCCCGCTCAACGCGCCGCAGCTGCAGACCTGCGTGCTGGAAAAAGCCAGCTACGAGCCGCGCACCTTCGTGCTGAGCACCCCGCAGATCAAGACCGACAAGACCTCGGTGACCTTGAGCCTGCCGTTCGGCGATCCGCTGTGGAACGAGCTGTACGGCGGCACCACCGACGCCGACGGCCTGGCCGAGCGCCTGCGCCCGTACATGCAGGAACCCGAGCGCGAAGTGCCGCTGCTCAAGAGCATGCTGGACGTTCCCCAGCCGGCCGCGCAGGACGCGGAGTGGACGCAGGAAACCCCGCGCATCCGCTACTTCGGCCATGCCTGCGTGATGATCCAGTGCGCCGGCGTCAGCATCCTGATCGATCCGCTGATCAGCTATCCGGGCGAAGCGGAGATTCCGCACTTCACCTTCGACGATCTGCCCGCGCGCATCGACTACGTCCTGATCACCCATCCGCACCAGGACCACGTGGTGTTCGAGACCTTGCTGCGTCTGCGCCACCGCGTCGATCACGTGGTGGTGGGCCGCGCCGGCGGCGGCGGCCTGGCCGACGTATCGCTCAAGCTGATGCTGGAAAGCTGCGGCTTCGAGAACGTCACCGAGCTGAGCGAATACGAGAGCGTGAGCTTCAAGGGCGGACGCATCCTCGGCGCGCCGTTCTACGGCGAGCACGCCGACCTGGACATCCGCGCCAAGCTGGTGTTCGGCATCGAGATGAATCAGCGCGCCTGCCTGTTCTTCGCCGACTCCAATCCGCCGTCGCCGGAGTTCTACGAACCGCTGAAGGCGATCTTCCCGCGCGTGGACTGCCTGTTCCTGGGCATGGAATGCGTGGGCGCGCCGGCGACCTGGCTGTACGGGCCGCTGCTGCAGAAGATGCTGACCCGCGGCGAAGACCAGTCGCGGCGCCTGGACGGCTGCGATTCGGCCAAGGCGCTGAGCATGCACGAGTACTTCAATCCCGACCGTCTCTTCATCTACGCGATGGGCGCCGAGCCGTGGCTGACCCACATCACCAGCATCCTGTACTCGGAAGAGACGACCCAGTTCAAGGAAGCGCGCCTGGTCGAATCGACGCTGCGCGCGCAGGGCCGCGAAGCCGAGTTGCTGTTCGGCAAGATGGAGTTGCTGTTGTGAATCGTGCGGCGGCAAATCGCTCCGGCCTGTTCCGCGGCCCGCTCGCGCAGCTGATCCGCGCGGCGCGGCCGTCGCGGACGCTGCTGGCCGCAGCGGCGGCCAGTTCCTTCGTCGCCGTGGCCAGCACCCTGGCGTTTCCGATGCTGACCAAGCAGGTGGTCGATCAGATCCCGGCCGGCGGCGTGCAGCCGGTCAGCATCGCGCTGCTGGCCGTGGCGCTGACCGGCTCGGCCCTGGCCACGGCCCTGACCGCTTACCTGCTGTCGCGGGTCGGTTACGGCGTGGTCGCGACCTTGCGCGGCCTGCTGGTGCGCAAGGTCGTGGCCCTGCCGGTGGCGGCGTTCGACCGCAACAGCACCGGCGATTGGGTCAGCCGGGTCTTGAACGATTGCCAGTCGATCTCCGAACTGGTGACGCGCGAGGCCATCAACCTGCTCACCAGCGTCCTGTTGTTGGCCGGCTCGGTCACGGTGCTGATCCTGCTGGACGTGCGCCTGACGCTGATGCTGCTGGGCAGCCTGGGTTGCGCGTTCTTGCTGGTGATTCCGCTGGGCATGCTGCTGGAAGGCCTGGCCCGCAGCACTCAGGACCGCACCGCCAGGCTCGGCGCGATCCTCACCCACGTGTTCTCCGAGATCCGCCTGGTCAAGGCCTTCACCGCCGAAACCCGCGAGAACGGCCGCAGCGACGAAGAGATAGAAGGCATCCGCCGAATCGGCATCCGCCAGGCCAAGGTCAATGTCTGGATCGAGCCGTTGATGACCCTGGCGCTGATGGCGGCGGTGATCGCGATCCTGGTGTACGGGGCGATGCGGGTCAGCAAGGGCGACATCACCATCGGCACGCTGACCGCGTTCGTGCTGTACATCATCAACGTCGCCACGCCGGTGGTGCAGCTGACGCACTTCACCGCCGAGTTCCAGAAAGCCAAGGGCGCCTCCACCCGGATCGCGTCCCTGCTGCAGGACGCGGTGGAAGACACGAGCCCGCAGGCCGAGGTGTTGGAGCATGCGCGCGGCACGCTGGAGTTTCGCGACGTGTCGTTCTCGTATCCGGGCGGGCAGGGCAGCAAGGTATTGCAGGACGTCACCCTGCAATTCCGCCCGGGCACGACCACGGCCCTGGTCGGCGCCAGCGGCAACGGCAAGACCACCATCCTGTCGCTGATCGAGCGTTTCTACGAACCCAGCGACGGCGCAGTGCTGTACGACGGCCGGCCCATCACCGACTTCACCCTGGCCTCATGGCGCAGCCGGATCGGCTACGTCGCCCAGGGCGCGCCGATCATGCCCGGCAGCGTGCGCGACAACATCACCTACGGCCTTACCGGCAGCTACAGCGACGAAATGATTCTGGAAGCGGCGGCGCAGGCCGGCGCCCTGGATTTCATCTCGCGCATGCCGGAAGGGCTGGACACGCAGCTGATCGAGCAGGGCAACAACCTGTCGGGCGGGCAACGGCAACGCATCGCCATCGCGCGCATGTTCCTGCGCAATCCCGACATCCTGATCCTGGATGAAGCCACCTCCAGCCTGGACAGCGAGACCGAGCATCAGGTCAAGCAGGCCCTGGCCTTGTTGATGAAGGGCCGCACCAACATCGTCGTCGCCCACAACCTGACCACGGTGATGCAGGCCGACTGGATCTACTTCCTGGAGAGCGGCCGCATCTCGGGCATGGGCAATCACGAGGAACTCAATCGCACCCATCCGTACTACGCCCGGTTGGTGGCGCGTTATTTCCAGCGCGTGCCGGAGAACATCGCCGTGCTGGAGCCCGCGAGCACGGCTATCGGTTAGCGCCGCCCACCCTGCGAGTGACGCGTCGCGCCGTGCGGCGCTCACTGGCTTCTTTCGCCGCGCCGATCGCGCGGGGCCGGCGCATCGGCGCGCCGGCTCCGCGCGCGGCGGCCGGGCGATCCACGACGCCAACCAGGTTTCGATCGTTGCATGAATATTTTCGCTCCGCTGATTCGCCGTCCCGTCGGCTTGTCGCTCCTGGGCATCGGTCTGGTGCTGGCGGGACTGTGGGCTTATCTGCTGCTCGGCGTGGCGGCGTTGCCGTCGCTGGAATTCCCCGGCGTGGTGGTGATGGCGCAGATGCCCGGCGCCAGCGCGCAGACCATGGCGACCACGGTGGCCGCGCCGCTGGAGCGGCGGCTGGGGCGGATCGCCGGACTGCAGTCGATGGAGTCGCAGATCGGCGAAGGCGCGGCGCAGATCCAGTTGTCGTTCAATTTCGGCCGCAGCGCCGACAAGGCCGCGCGCGACGTGCAGGCGGCGATCAACGATGCCGCGCCGGATCTGCCCGCGGGCATGCCGGCGCCGCCGCAGTATTTCAAGGCCAACACCGACGCGATCCCGATCCTGATGGTGGCGCTGACCTCCGACGGGCAGCCGCCGGACAAACTCTACGATCTGGCCGACACCTTGCTGAAGCCGGCGATCGCGCAGATTCCCGGCGTGGCCCAGGTGCAGGTGACCGGCGGCGCGCCGCATGCGGTGCGGGTGGAACTCGATACGGTCTCGCTGGCGGCCAAGGGCATCACCGCCAACGATGTCAGCAACGCCCTGATCGCCGCCAACGTCACCTCGCCGCAAGGCATCCTCAGCGACGGCCGCACTCAGATGACAGTCAGCGCCAACGGCGCCTTGCACGATCCGAAGGAATTCGCCGATCTGCTGATCGCGATGCGCAACGGCGCGGCGGTGCGCCTGGGCGATGTCGCCACCGTCGCCAGCGGCCAGCAGGACCGCTATCAGGCGGCGTGGTTCGGCTCGCAGCGGGCGGTGACGATCCAGATCGGCAAGCGCCCGCAGGCCAACGCGGTCAGCACCGTGGCGCAGATTCGCGAGCGCTTGCCGGCGCTGGTGCAGGCCTTGCCGGCGAACGTGCAGGTGGTGCCGATGTTCGATCTGACCGGCACGGTGCGCTCGGGCCTGCACGAGGTCGAGATCACCCTGCTGCTGAGCATCGCCATGGTGGCCGCGGTGATGCTGGTATTCCTGCGCCGGCTGCGGCCCACCCTGATCGCCATGCTCAGCATTCCGCTGTCGCTGGCCGGCGCCTTCATCGCCATGTGGGCGCTGGGCTATTCGCTCAACACCTTGTCGCTGGTGGCGCTGGTGCTGTGCATCGGCTTCGTCGTGGACGACGCCATCGTGGTGATCGAGAACATCGTGCGCTACATGGAACTGGGCCAGCCGCCGCTGCGCGCGGCGATGACCGCGATCGGCGAAATCGGCTTCACCATCGTCTCGATCACTCTGTCCCTGCTGGCGGTGTTTCTGCCGCTGCTGCTGGGCAATAACGAACTGGTGGTGCTACTGCGCGAGTTCTCCATGACCCTGGCCGCGGCGGTGATCATCTCCGCGATCGTCGCGCTGACCCTGACCCCGGCGCTGTGCGCGCGTTATCTCACGGTGCAGCCGCATGAGCCTGCGCGGGTGTCGAAGCTGGAATCGCGCGTGGAGCGCTTCGACCGATGGCTGCACGGCGTGTACGAGCGTTCGCTGGACTGGGCCCTGCGCCACCGCCGGCTGATGCGCTGGCAGCCGTTGCTGCTGCTGGTGACGACGGTCGGCCTGGCCCTGGCGGTGGTGGAAACCGCCGGCGGCGCGTTCATGCCGGAGGAAGACACCGGCATGCTGCAGGCCACCTTCCGCGCCGACACCAACATCTCGCCGACCTTGCTGGCCGATCGCGCGGAAGAACTGATCGCGATCATGCAGGCCGATCCGGCCATTGCGGATGTCACCACGATTCTGGGTTCCGACAGCGGCGGCGGCGCGGTCGGCAGCGGCGGCAACATGTTCGTCGATCTCAAGCCGCTGGGCGCTGGGCCCGGCGAGCGCCGCGAAAGCCTGCGCCAGGTGATCGAGCGTCTCAACCGCCGCTACGAAAAACTGTCCGGGATCTCGGTGGTGATCAGCCCTCTGCAATTGCTGGGCGGCGACGAAGGCAAGGGCAGCGGCGGCGGCCTGTTCTCGTTCCAGCTGGTCAACGGCCTGAGCGGCGACATGCAGCCGTGGGCGCTGAAGGTCGTGCAACAGCTGCGCGCGATGAAGGAATTCCGCGACGTCGGCAGCAGCTACGAGGCGGTGGGCAAGCAGCAGATGCTGAAGGTCGATCGCGACATCGCCAGTCGCCTGGGCATCAGCATGGCCGATGTCGACTCGGCCCTGTCCAGCGCTTTCGGCCAGCGCACCGTGTCGGTGATCTATTCCGATATCAACCAGTACTGGGTGGTGCTGACCTCGTCCAACGAAGGCCGGCTCAGCGTCGATGCGCTGCTCAACACCTATGTGCGTTCCCCGGCTGGGCGGATGATTCCGTTGTCGACGATGGCCAGGATCGAGCCGAACATCGCCGCGGCCAGCATCAGCCATTACAACCAGCTCGAATCGGTGAAGATCAGCTACAACCTCGCCGACGGCGTCACTCCCGATCGCAGCGCCGACTTGATCCGGCAGGCGGTGAGCAAGGCCGGAGTGCCGGCCGGCATCCGCCTGAATCTGACCGGCGACAACCTGCGCATGGAATCGGCGCAATCCAACGGCCTGATCCTGCTGCTGGCGGCGGTGGCGGCGATGTACATCGTGCTGGGCATTCTCTACGAAAGCCTGGTGCACCCGCTGACGATCCTATCGACCTTGCCGGCGGCGGCGGTGGGCGCGTTCCTGGCGATGCTGGTGACGCAGACGCCGGTGACGTTGATGACGATCATCGCCGTGCTGCTGCTGATCGGCATCGTCAAGAAGAACGCGATCTTGATGGTGGACTTCGCCCTGAGCGCCGAGCGCGAGCGCGGCCTGAGCCCGCTGCAGGCGGTGCGCGAGGCGGCGCTGGTGCGGTTCCGTCCGATCCTGATGACGACGCTGGCGGCGATCGGCGCGGCGTTTCCGCTGGCGATCGGCTTCGGCGTGGGCGCGGAGATGCGCCAGCCGCTGGGCATCGCCATCGTCGGCGGACTGCTGGTGTCGCAGTTGCTGACCTTGCTGAGCACGCCGGCCATCTACCTGTGGAACCACGATCGCAAACAACGCAAGGCGGCGCGGCGCGAGCAGCGCGCGGCCAGGCGCGCGTTCAAGGCGCAGGGGCTGGCCCAGGCGATGTTCGCGCCGTTTCGAAAAGAGTGACCGCTCGCAGTTTTCGTAGCAAATACGGCTAGTTTCCGCCGGTTTTCAAATCGTTGTAGCGGGACCTTGATAAACGGCAGATGCGCGCCGACCGCCGCAGGCGGATGCGCCACCTGCCTCATGCATGCCAGGAGTGTTTCATGTCGCGTTTCAGCAAGATCGCGTTGATCGCCGCCGTCGTGGTCGTGATGGGAGTGGCGACCATGGGCGTGTTGCACACGTCTTCGGCCGATGCCGGCCCCGGTGCGCAGGCGGGCGCTGAGGCCACGCCGATCCCGGTCACCGTCGAGCCGGTTTCGCGCCAGGACGTGCCGGTGTATCTGCTGGCCCAGGGCACCGTGCAGGCGCGCAACAGCGTCGCGGTCAACCCGCAGATCGGCGGCCAGCAATTGCTGAGCATCAACTTCAAGGAAGGCCAGGAAGTGAAGAAGGGCGCGCTGCTGGCGCAGCTGGACCCGCGCAACGCCCAGGCCAATTACGATCAGGCTATCGCCAAGCTGCGCCAGGATCAGGCCGCGCTGGCGACCGCGCGCAGCAATTACCAGCGTTCTTCCGATCCCAAGTACAGCCTGTACGTGTCCAAGATCGATCTGGACACCCAGCGCAACACGGTCAGCCAGAACGAGGCTCAGATCGCGGCGGATCAGGCCGCGATCCAGAACGCGAAGGTGCAGATGGACTACACCCGCATCGTCTCGCCGATCGACGGCGTCGCCGGCATTCGCGGCGTCGATCCGGGCAATGTGGTGACCACCAGCACCAACATCGTCACCATCACCCAGGTGCGGCCGATCTACGTCAGCTTCACCTTGCCCGAACAGAACCTGGACCTGGTGCGCAGCGCCGCCCGCGGCGCGGCGGCGCTGGAAGTCGATGCGCTCGACCGCGTCGATGCGCACACCGTCGCCCAGGGCGGCACGCTGGACGTCATCGACAATACGGTGGACAGCGCCACCGGCACCTTCAAGCTGCGCTCGGTGTTCGTCAACGAACAAGGCGCGTTGTGGCCGGGGCAGTTCGTCAACGTGCGGCTGAAGCTGCGCACGGTGGCCGGCGGGCTGGTGATTCCGGCGCAGGCGGTGCAGCGCAGTCCCGACGGCGATTACGTCTATCTGCTGCAGGCCGACCAGACGGTGAAGATGCAGCCGGTCAAGCTGGCGGGGGAGGTCGGCGAGAGTCATGTGATGGTCGCCTCCGGACTCGCCGCGGGCGCGCGCATCGTCACCGAGGGCCAGTTCCGGCTCAAGCCGGGCAGCAAGGTCAAGCCCTTGAAGCCCGGCGAAGTCGCGGCGGCGCCGGCCGCTCCCATCGCCGCCGCGCACTGACCGCGCCATGGGATTGTCGACTCTCTTCATCCGTCGCCCAGTCACCACATCGCTGCTGGTAGTGGCGGTGATACTGCTGGGCGTTCTGGGCTATCGCCAGTTGCCGGTGTCGGCCTTGCCGCAGATCGATGCGCCCAGTCTGGTCGTCACCACGCAATACCCCGGCGCCAGCGCAGCGACGATGGCGGCGCTGGTGACCACACCGCTGGAGCGCAACTTCGGGCAGATCTCGGGGCTGGCGATGATGACCTCGGATTCGTCCGCGGGCCTGTCCACGATCGTGCTGCAGTTCAACATGGACCGCGACATCGACGTCGCCGCCCAGGACGTGCAGGCGGCGATCAGCCAGGCCAAGGGCATCCTGCCGGGCAACCTGCCGTATCCGCCGGTGTACAACCGGGTCAATCCGGCCGACGCGCCGATCCTCACCCTCAAGCTGACCTCCGACAGCCTGCCGCTGCGCGACATCAACAACTACGCCGATTCGATCCTGGCGCAGAAACTCTCGCAGGTGCAGGGCGTGGGACTGGTGTCGATCGCCGGCAACGTGCGGCCGGCGGTGCGGGTGCAGGTCAATCCGGCGCAACTGTCCAATCTGGGCTTGACCTTGGAGGACGTCCGCAGCGCGCTCACCCAGGCCAACGTCAACGCGCCCAAGGGCACGCTCAACGGTAAGACCCAGTCCTACAGCATCGGCACCAACGACCAGTTGCGCGATGCGACCGAGTACAAGAACACCATCATCAGCTACCGCAACGGCGCGCCGGTGCGGCTGGCCGACGTGGCCCAGGTGATCGACGGCGTCGAGAACGACCAACTCGCCGCCTGGGCCGACGGCAAGCCGGCGGTGCTGCTGGACGTGCGCCGCCAGCCCGGCGCCAACATCGTGCAGACCGTGGAGCGCATCCAGCGGATCATGCCCGAGCTGCGCAGCGTGCTGCCGGCCGACGTGCACCTGGACGTATTCGCCGACCGCACCGTGACCATCCGCGCCTCGGTGGACGATGTGGAATTCACCCTGGTGCTGACCATCTGCCTGGTGGTCGGGGTGATCTTCGTGTTCCTGCGCCGCTTGTGGGCGACGCTGATCCCGTCGGTGGCGGTGCCGTTGTCGCTGCTGGGCACTTTTGGGGTCATGGCCTTCGCCGGCATGTCGCTGGACAACCTGTCGCTGATGGCGCTGACGGTGGCGACCGGCTTCGTGGTCGACGATGCGATCGTCATGGTCGAGAACATCGTGCGTTACATGGAGCAGGGCAAGAGCAGCAAGGAAGCGGCGGAGATCGGTGCGAAGCAGATCGGCTTCACCGTGCTGTCGCTGACGGTGTCGCTGGTGGCGGTATTCCTGCCGCTGCTGTTGATGCCCGGCGTCACCGGCCGCCTGTTCCACGAGTTCGCCTGGGTGCTGACCATCGCGGTGACGATCTCGATGCTGGTGTCGCTGACCCTGACGCCGATGATGTGCGCCTACCTGCTCAAGCGCGAAGCGCTGCCGGACGGCGACGACGCGCACGAGCGCGACGCCGCCGATGGCCACCGCACTGTGTGGACGCGCATCGTCGGCGTGTACGAGCGCTCGCTGGACTGGGTGCTGGGCCACCAGCGCCTGACCATCGCGGTCGCCGCCGCCAGCGTGGCGCTTACGGTGGTTCTGTACGCGATCATTCCCAAAGGGCTGTTGCCCGAGCAGGACACCGGTTTGATCGCCGGGGTGATCCAGGCCGATCAGAACGTCGCCTTCGCGCAGATGCAGCAGCGCACCCGCGCGGTCGCCGAGGCCTTGCGCAAGCAGGAGGGCGTGGCCGGCGTGGCCGCGTTCATCGGCGCCGGCTCGGTCAATCCCACGCTCAACCAGGCGCAGCTGAGCATCGTGTTGAAGGATCGCGGCGAGCGCGACGGACTCGACGCGCTGCTGCCGCGGCTGCAGCAAGCGGTGGCGGACATTCCCGGCGTGGCGTTGTATCTCAAGCCGGTGCAGGACCTGGCCCTCGACAGCCGCGTCGCCGCCACCGAGTACCAATATTCGATGTCGGCGGTGAATTCCGCCGAGCTGGCCGGGTATGCCGCCCGGATGACCGAGCGCTTGCGCCAGCGCCCGGAGCTGGCCGATGTCGGCAACAATCTGGCCGCGCAGGGCAACGCGCTCGATCTGACCATCGACCGCGCCAAGGCCAGCCGCATGGGCGTGCCGATGCAGACCATCAACGACACCCTCTACGACGCGTTCGGCCAGCGCCAGATTTCGACCATCTTCACCCAGCTCAATCAGTACCGCGTGGTGATGGAAGTGGGGCCGCAGTTCCGCACCAGCGAGGCGTTGCTCAACCAGCTGACCGTGCGCGGCAACGGCAACGGCGCGCTCACCGGCAGCAACGCCAGCGAGTACGGCCAGCTCAGTTCGAGCAACTCGGCCACGCCTTCGGGCATCGGCGATACCGGCAATGTCGGCTTCCAGGTCGGCGGAGGCGGCGCCATCCCGCTTGCGTCGCTGGCCAGCGCCCGCGTCATCAGCGCGCCGCTGGTGGTGAGCCATCAGCAGCAATTGCCGGCGGTGACGCTGTCGTTCAATCTGGCGCCGGGCTACTCGCTGTCGCAGGCGGTGGAGGCCATCGCCGAGGTCGAACGCGAGCTCAAGTTCCCGCCGCAGATACGCGGCCAGTTGATCGGCAAGGCGGCGGAGTTCTCCGCCTCGCTGTCGGATGAGATCTTGCTGCTGCTGGCGGCGGTGGTGGTGATCTACATCGTGCTGGGCGTGTTGTACGAGAGTTACATCCACCCGGTCACCATCATCTCGACCCTGCCGCCGGCCGGCGTGGGCGCGCTGCTGGCGTTGATGATGTGCGGCATGAGCCTGTCGGTGGACGGCATCGTCGGCATCGTGCTGCTGATCGGTATCGTCAAGAAGAACGCGATCATCATGATCGACTTCGCCATCGAAGCGCAGCGCACCGGCCTGAGCGCGGCCGACGCCATCCGCCGCGCCTGCCTGCTGCGGTTCCGTCCGATCATGATGACCACCGCGGCCGCGCTGCTGGGCGCGCTGCCGCTGGCGTTGGGCAACGGCATCGGCGCCGAACTGCGGCGGCCGCTGGGCGTGTCGATCGTCGGCGGTCTGCTGGTATCGCAACTGGTGACGCTGTACACCACGCCGGTGATCTATCTGTATATGGAGCGGTTCTCCGAATGGCTGCGCTCGCGCCGGCAGGCGCGGGCGCCCGGCCAAGCGCAGTTGCTGGGGGCGTGATCGAGGGCGCGCCGTCTTTTGCAGGAGGGGTTTCAGCCCCGATGCTTTTCGCTCAGTCGATGAAGATCCACCGCATCTGAGCCAAGAGCATCGGGGCTGAAGCCCCTCCCACAATCAAAGCGAAAGCAACCCCACCTCAGGCGAGCAGCAACTCAAACCCCAACTGCTGACTGGCCTGGCGGATATGTTCCGGCGCCCCGGTATCGGTGATGAGCGTAGTCAGATCGCCGACCGGGATGATGCGGTGCAGGCAGACCTTGCCGAACTTGGAGCTGTCGGCGATCGCCACCACCGCCCGCGCGGCCTCGACCATCTTGCGATTGAGCGTGGCCTCGGGCTCGTAGTGCGTGGTGATGCCGCGCTCCAGATCGAAACCGTCCACGCCCAGAAACAGCATGTCCACGTGCAGCGCGCCGAGCGCATCGACCGTCAGCCCGCCGTAGCAGGCCATGTTCTTGCGCCGCAATTCGCCGCCCAGCATGACGATATGGATGTTGTTCTTAGGCGCCAGCGCCGACAGCACGCGCAGGTCGTTCGTGACCACGGTGATATCGATGTTGGGCATCGCCTCGGCCAACTGGACGGCGGTGGTGCCCGAATCGATGGCGATGGTGTCGCCGGCCTTGACCAGGGCCGCGGCGCGCTGGCCGATGCGCCGCTTTTCGTCGAGAAACACCGTGCGCGTGGGGTCGTACTGCGGCTCGGCCTGGACACCGCCGACCACGCCGCTGTCGATCGCGCCGCCGTAGGCGCGCGCCATGACGCCGCGCTCGGCGAGGTAGCGCAGGTCCTTGCGCACCGTCTGCATGCTCACGCCGAAGCGTGCCGCCAGCGCCGCCACCTGCACGCTGCCGTGCTGGCGTACGAGCTCGCTGATCTGCAGACGTCGCTGGCTCGTGTCGCGGCTGGCCGTCATACGGAACTCCTTCGCAAGACGAAAGTATGCAATAGTTCGTTTGCTTTCGGTGCCGATATAAAACGAAACATGTATGCGGAAGCCGGCCGCAGCTTCGTGCCGCCGCCGGCGAATTTCGCTTGGCACTTCATCGTGTCGGCGACCTGATCGCCGGGGCCTGATGCATGAGCAGGGGCGTGGTCGCTCGGCGCCGCCGCGACCGTTCAACGTGGGCGTCAGCTTCCGGTTCCGAGCGAGGCCACGCCGGCGCCGTCCCACCACCTGAGCACCCGCAAGGCGCGCAGCGTCAGCCAGCGCGACGGCCGTCCCGGGCCGTCGTCCATGTCGAACCAGACCCGTCCGCCCGGGCTCCAGTCGAGCGGCCAGGTGCCGTCGGGCGAACGCCGGCCGCGCAGATGCTCGACGGCTTCGTGCAGGCGTTGGTCGGGCTCGCTGCCGGAAAGCAGCGCCGCGTCGCGGAAGTAATCTAGCGCGCGCAGCACGTCGTAACGCCAGCGGTTGGGATGCAGGAACTGCAGGAAACGCGGGTCGGCCGGCTCGCCGGTGCTCAGGCGGCGGAACAGATGACGGCGCAGCAGATACTCCTCGCCCGCACGCCGAGCCTGCCGCGACTGCGCGCTGCCGCCGCTGGCGCGTTCGTATTCCAGCAGGCCTTCCAGGACATTGAGGGTGGGGCGAAGGAAGAGCAGCGCGAGCCGTTGCAGCGCTCGCAGTTCCAGCCGCCGTCGTCGAGGCGTTCGCCGAGCAGCCGCGCGACGATGGCCGAGACATCGACGCCGAAGTAAGCGCCGTCGGCGACGGTACGGCCGTTGATGCATTCCTCGACTTCGCCGGCCCAATACGGCTGGCCGCCTTCGTCCCAGCGCGAATGCGCGCCGACCAGTTCGACCGTGCGCCGCGCCCGCTCGCAGGCCGGGTCCAGACCGAATTCGCGCAACTGGGTCAAGGCAAAACACGTCGCCGTCCACGGTTGCCCGTGCTGTTTCCACTGCTGCGAATCGAAACCGGCCGGTACGAACGCGCCGCCGTCCCATTGCCCGTCCGGGTCCTGCGCCGACAGCAGCCGCGCGCCCCAGCCCTCGTGCTCTACCTTGGCCCGTTCGGCTTGCCACGCCGACTCGGGCGCGTCGAGCAGATCGCGCATCGCCTGCCATCGGATCGCCGGATCGGCGCCGAGCAGCCAATCGATCACCGCGTTCGAGTCGGTCATGGGCAGGCCTTGCAGGTTGGAAAGTGGGCGCAGGTTGTACCGGGCCATTTAACCGCAGGAGATCCTTCGGCGCGACGTGCGTATTCAGCCGGCTCGCAGCGCCGCGGCTTATTCGCAACGCAGCGTATACAAATATTCAACCTGATCGGCGCCCGCATTAATTAAGCTTGCAAGACCGCGGCCCCATCGGAGAACAGCTTGGATACCGACATCGGCTTCATCGGCCTGGGCGTCATGGGCCGGCCCATGGCCTTGAATCTGGCCCGCGCCGGGTTGGCGCCGATCGTCTGGAATCGCTCCGAACCGGCGATCGAGATCCTGCGCGAGGCCGGTGCGCGCGTCGCCGACAGCACCGAAGACGTGTTCCGGCGGGCGAGCGTGGTGTTCCTGATGCTGGCCGACGAAGCGGCGATCGACGCCGTGCTGGAACGCGCCGGCGGCGCGGTCGGCGCCAGCGTCCGCGGCCGCATCGTGGTGCACATGGGCACGACCTCGGCCGAGTACTCGCGCGCGCTGGAAGCCGATATCCGCGCCGCTGGTGGCGAATACGTCGAAGCGCCGGTGTCGGGTTCGCGCGGCCCCGCCGAACAGGGGACCTTGGTCGCGATGCTGGCCGGCGAAGGCGCGGCGGTCGAGCGGGTACGGCCGTTGCTGGCGCCGATGTGCAGCCAATCCTTCGTCTGCGGCGCGGTGCCCGCGGCGTTGTTGATGAAGTTGTCGGTGAATCTGTTCCTGATTTCGCTGGTCACCGGTCTGGCCGAATCGGTGCACTTCGCGCAGCGGCATGGTCTCGACTTGAGCCTGTTGCAGGCCGTGCTCGACGCCGGTCCGATGGCCAGCCAGGTGTCGCGGGTCAAGCTCGGCAAACTCACCCAGGACGATTTCACCGTGCAGGCGGCGGCGCTGGACGTGCTCAAGAACAATCGCCTGATCGCCGAGGCGGCGCGCGCGGCCGGCGTGGCTTCGCCCTTGCTCGATGTCTGCCATGCACTGTTCGGCGAGACGGTGCAGCTGGGGCACGGACAGGAGGATATGATCGCGGTGCTGCGGGCGATCGAGGCGCGCTCGGGCGTGTGAGATGCTCGAGTTCACTCAATCCAGCCACGCTGCCTGAGGCTCTTACATTGAAATCTGCTTCGACCTTTCTCGTGCTGCTCCTCCTCTTGCCCCGTGCGGTGTTTGCCGGCGACATCAAGCTGGAGGCGGACAGGCAGTTCGATCAATGCATGCGGGAAACCAAGAAGGACCGGGAGCAATGCAGCTTCGGCGGCTGCGGCAACATTGTCGGCGCCTGCTACGAGCGTCAGCTCGGCACCATTTCCGCCGCGACCGAGCCACTGACGAAACGGTTGAGTTCGGGGCGATGCGCGCAGGCGGCGGCCTCTGCCGCGAGCGACATCGACTCACTCGATTCCAGATTGAAATCGCTGCCGCCGCTGGACAACACTTGGAACGGCTATGAGGTACAGGTCGAGATGGCGCTGCTGAAGCACAAGGTCATGAGCGCCATCGCGAAAGAATGCCGGAGCAATCCCTGATCGCAGCCGGCGCTATAAATCCGCGCGTCAGCGCCTGGAAGATCCGCGCCTTGCCAGCCGCGTCCGGTTGGCCGAGACGGTACGCGCCACCGGCTTGAGCCCTTCGGCCAGGATGCGATCGCCGGCATGGGCCAGTCCGGTCCAGTACTGCCACGGGTTCGGCCACAGCGTCCAGGCGCTGGACGACATCGGCGCGAGCCACATCGCATTGACCATCGCCCACCAGGCCTCCACCGCGGCGCTGCCTTTCTCGCTGAACATCCGGTTCCATTCGCGCTGATCGCGGCCCGATGGCGGTTGCGTGGCCAGCGCCATGTCCATCAGGCGTTGCGCCATCACGAAAGGCGACGCATGGACGATGGTCGAAAGCTGCCGGCTGGAGCGGGTGGGCGAGGGCGGCATAGGTTGAACCCGTGAGTGCGTGCGCCACGAGTGTGGCAGGCCGATGTTCAATCGCTGTGACGCGCTCGCGCATGTATGAAGCCGCGACAACGCCGCGCTGAACAGTTCAGAACTTCGCCCCGGACTTCACGCGCGCCACATCGCCGCGCGCCTAAGGTCGCAGCTCCCATCGCATCGTGCGTCGCATGAATGCCGATATCGCATCGTTGTTTCGGACAACGAACAGGTCACGAGGCCTTAATGAGCCTTCGGAAATAGTCGTTTCCACCGGCGAATACGCCGCCCCATTTGAACGCAACCTCCAGGAGTTCCAATGAACAACCAGACCAAGATTGCGCACAGCCTCAACGATCTGATCGAGATCGCCCGCGACGGCAAGGGCTTCTACGACGAAGCCGCGCAGAAGGTGAAGGACGCGGAGTTGTCCGCGTTGTTCGTACGCATCGCCGGCGTCAAGGCCGATATCGTCGACTCGTTGAGCTCGGCGGTGGTCGCGGCCGGCGGCAAGCCGGCCGAACACGGCACCTTCGTCGGCTCGATGCAGCAGTTCTACGGCAAGGTGCGGGCCACCCTGGGCGATACGCAGTACGGCTACGTGGCCGAGCTGGAAGAGTCCGAGGATCGTCTGTTGAAGGCCTTCAACGAAACGTTGACCGATGCCGACACGCCGGCGCCGGCTCGCGCCGAAGTCGAGCGCCTGCTGCCGCAGGTGCGCGAATGCCACAAGGTCATGAGCGTGCGCAAGCACGCCTTGAAGGCGGCAAGCTGAGCAGGCCTTTGTTCGCGAAAGGGTGAGACGCGTTGTATCGCGCGAAACCTGAGCCTGTACCATCGGGCGTATGAGCCAGACCATCAGCCCATGCGCCGGTAAAGCGGCGCCGGCATCCACCCTGGTGGATGTCGGCAAGCTGCTGTCCGCTTACGCCGATCTTCGACCCGATCCCTCGGTGCCGGCGCAGCGCGTCGCGTTCGGAACTTCCGGCCATCGCGGCAGTTCGCTCGATCGCAGCTTCAACGAGTGGCATATCCTGGCGATCAGTCAGGCGATCTGCGATTACCGCAAGAGCCAGGGCATCGACGGCCCGCTGTTCGTCGGTCTGGACACGCATGCGCTGTCGCTGCCGGCGTTCGACAACGCGCTGGAAGTGCTGGCCGCCAACGGCGTGGACACCATGATCGCCGCCGGCGGCGAGTTCACGCCGACACCGGCGATCTCGCATGCGATCCTGGTCTACAACCGCGGCCGCAGCGCCGGCCTCGCCGACGGTATCGTCATCACGCCGTCGCACAATCCGCCCGACAGCGGCGGCTTCAAGTACAACGCGAGCAACGGCGGCCCGGCCGGCACCGCCATCACCCACTGGGTGCAGAACCGCGCCAACGCGCTGATCGAGGCCGGCCTGGACGGCGTCAAGCGCATGCCGCTGGCGCAGGCGCGCAAGGCCGCCAGCACGCGCGAACACGATTACCTCAACACCTATGTCGCCGATCTGGCCAACATCATCGACTTCGACCTCATCCGCGCCGCCGGCGTGCATATGGGCGTCGACCCGCTGGGCGGCGCGGGCGTGCGCTATTGGGCGCCGATCGCGGAGCGTTACCGGATCGATCTGACGGTCGTCAGCGACACGGTCGATCCGCAATTCGCGTTCATGAGCGCGGACTGGGACGGCAAGATCCGCATGGATCCGTCGTCGAAGTACGCGATGCAGCGGTTGATCGGCCTGCAAGACAAATACGACGTCGCCTTCGCCTGCGACACCGACCACGACCGCCACGGCGTGGTCACACGCAGCGCCGGGCTGATGGAGCCGAACCATTATCTCTCGGTGTTGATCGATTACTTGTTCCAGCACCGGCCGCAGTGGGGCGAGCGTGCCGCGGTCGGCAAGACCGTGGTCACCACCGCGCTGATCGATCGCGTGGCCAGGCGCCTGGGCCGGACATTGTTCGAAGCGCCGGTGGGATTCAAGTGGTTTTCCGACGGGCTGCTCGACGGCTCGCTGGGATTGGGTTGCGAAGAGAGCGCCGGCGCCTCGTTGCTGCGCCGCGACGGCACGGTCTGGACGACGGATAAGGACGGCATGGTGCCGGCACTGCTGTCGGCGGAAATCACCGCGCGTCGCGGCGAGGACCCGGGCGCGGCGTATGCGCGCTTGACCGACGAGCTTGGCAAGCCCTTCGCCAGCCGCGTCGACGCGGCCGCCACGCCGGCGCAGAAAGCGAAGCTTGGCAAGCTCTCGCCGGAGCAACTGCGCACCGACCGCGTCGCGGGCGAGAAGATCGAACAGATATTGAGCGCGGCGCCGGGCAACGGCGAACCGATCGGCGGCATCAAGGTGGTGGCCGCCGGCGGCTGGTTCGCGGCGCGGCCGTCGGGCACGGAGGCGATCTACAAGATCTATGCCGAGAGCTTCAAGAGCGAAGAGCACTTGCAGACGCTGTTGCACGAGGCGCAGGGCATCGTCGACGCGGCGCTGGAGTGACGGCGAAGACCGTGACGGCTTGCCGCCATGGCCGTATGCATGGCTGCGAAATCGACAGCCTTCAGCGCCTTTAGCGTAACTGGCCGGTTCGGGGCATGCGGTTGAGTTCGTCGATCACTCGGCGCGGCGCGCGCAGGCGGATCTGCACCGGGAAGGACTCCTGCACCACCACGTCTTTCACCACGCCGCTTTGTTCCAAAGCCATGACCCTGGCCAGCACCGGGTCGGGAGATTCCGCGCTGCCGACGATCAGCGCGCTTTCCAGCGGCTCCTGATCGACGGCCGCCGGTTTGGTCGGCTGCTTGTTGTCGAGGCCGCAGGCCGCCAGCAGCATCAGTATCGAGATGAAGATCGGTTTCATCATGGCCGCCTCGGACGTTGGCGAAGGGACGAGAACGCGGCGCACCGAGGTTCCGGTGCGCCACGCGGGCATCGATTCAGATCGATGCGATTCGATCAAGGATACGTGCTGATCCAGTTCTGCAGCGTGTTGTAGACCGTGCTGGTGATCCGGGTTCCGCAGTTCTGGCTGGGCGAACCGGTGGTGTGGATGCCGCGGACGTTGACGCCGCCGTCGCTGGCGATGCCGCTGCCGCTGTTTCCGCCGGCGGTGTCGATGGTGTAGCACAGGCGGTAGGAACCGCTGGTGCTGACCGAGCCGGAATGCGTCCACATCGTGCCGAGCGGCTTGTCCCCCGGATAGCCGCTGATGGTGTGGGTGCCGCCGGAGTAGGTGCCCCAGCCGGAGTTGCCGCCGTGCGGCGCCGAGCTGAGCACGATCAGCGCATAGTCGTAATTGCTGTCGGCGCTGTTATGCCACGCGCTGGTGGTGACGGCGCGGGCCCAACTGGTCGTGCCCCATGGCTGGTAGCTGCCGTTCTGGGCGGTGGTGAAATTCAGCGCGGAATACCAGGTGCCGGCGCCGTTGGACACGCAGTGGCCGGCGGTGAGGACGTGCTTGGCGGTGATCAGCGTTCCGGTGCAACCGATGCCGATGCGGCCGATATGCCAGTACGGCGAGGCGACGGTGTTCGACACCTGCACGCGGTTGTCCGTGCCGATGACGACTTTCGGCGTGACGCGGCCGTCCTCATACAGGGTGGGGAAGGTCGGCGCCGTGCTGAACGAGGTGGCGGTGCGGCCGACCGCTTCCAGGTCCTTGATGGCTTTTTCGAAGATGGCGACATCTTCCGGATTCATCCTGGATTCGTATACATCGCCATTGCGCGTGACCATGACCGCGCTCAAACCGGCGGCCTTCTGTCGCGGCGTCTGCAGCCGCGCGTCGATCGCGGCGCCGGTTTCCGGCAGCAGGCCCTTGATTAGATTGTCGCCGTGGATGAACTTGGCCTTGGCGTTCGATTTTTTGAATACAGGCTCCTTGGCTTCGGCGGCGTTCATCGCCGGAACGCCGATCAGCAACATCAGACTCAACGCAAGTAGATTTTTCATAACAAGCTCCATGTTGGGGGATAGTCCTTAGGGCAAACGATCGGGAACCCGCATCGCGGTTTTCCCGGGTCGACCGCTGCGGCCCGAGTCCGCACCGGTCTTTGGCGAAACGGCACGTGCGTTTCGCCGGTACAGCCATCCGTGGCCGCGTTGGCGGCGCGTTTTCAGGCGCGCCGTCGTTCCTTATGTCGGCTTTGGCCTTTTGTCGAACTTGCGGTCGCGAGCGCGGCACTTGGCGGTGCGCACGGCAACCGCGGTCGAAAGAAGACAGGCGAGGATCGCCGCGAGTCGTTGGTGCGCGCATCCATCGATGCGCGAGACAACCTCCATGTCCGCAGAGAAAGTTTCTCCAGAAACGTTTACGTATGCATGAGCGCGATCGGCAAGCGTCGATTCCGCAAGCAGCAATACGCCATTGAATTCGCTTTGGACGTGATGCGTACCGCAGATGCTCACCATGAAAGACGTGATCGCCGCACGCATCCGGCCATCCGCTCCCGGCCGCTGAATGGTGTTTTTTGCGTTCGCGCAGCGTCGCCGGCTGGCGGGGAAGGCGACGAATATCCGCGACATGCACGGTTGATAGCCGCGGCGCGCAGCGCGTGCTGTCGTGCAGCACGGCATGAGCCGATGCCGGCGCTTATCACCAACCAGCCCACATCCAGAGTGTGAAGCCGTCCGCGCAAATCCGAGCTCGGAAAAAACGCCGGTTGACAGCGCTGTCATCACGGGACAGTTTCGCCGCGAACCTGGCGTGCGGCGGTCATCCGGCGGCGACGCACGAGCCTGTTCGCACGCAAAGCCGGAGCGGGTCGATGGGCGTCATTAACGTTTCCAACAAGGATCACACACCATGAAACAACTGATGAAAGGCATGGTTTTCGCCGTCGCGTGCCTGTTCGCCGGCGGCGCCAGCGCGCAGAACTGGCAACTGGCATGGAGCGACGAGTTCAACGGATCGATCGGCCCGAGCTGGGTCTTCGAGACCGGCAACGGCGGCAGCGGTTGGGGCAACAATGAGCTGCAGTACTACCGCCGCGAGAACGCCGGCATCGAGAACAACGCGCTGGTCATCACCGCCCGGCGCCAGGACTTCAACGGCTTTCGCTACACCTCAGCGCGCATGAAGACTCAGGGCGTGCGCACCTTCAAGTACGGCAAGATCGAAGCGCGCATGCGGCTGCCGTCGTTCATGGGCGCATGGCCGGCGTTCTGGATGCTGGGGGCGAACATCTCGCAGGTCGGTTGGCCCGACTCGGGCGAAATCGACGTCATGGAACACATCAACAACGAAAACCGCACCTACGGCACCATCCACTGGCGCGACCACAACGGCAACTACGCGCAGTACGGCGGCAACACCGCGCTCAACGTCGCCGACTGGCACGTGTACGCGGTGGAGTGGGATGTCAATGCGATCCGCTGGTACGTGGACGGCGTCAAGTTCCACGAAGCCAACATCCAGAACGGAATCAACGGCACGCAGGAGTTCCACAACGACTTCTTTCTGCTGCTGAACTTCGCCATCGGCGGCAACTGGCCGGGCTTCAACATCGACGAAAGCAAGCTGCCGGCGAAGATGCACGTGGACTACGTGCGCGTGTACCGGCGCTGATGGTTTTAACGACGGCTGCGACGGCGTGGCGCCGCCCCAGGGCGGCCACGCTGTCGCGGCTGTGGTTGCGGGCGGCCCCTTCAGTCAGCGCTGTAAGCGCTCGCGGAGATCTTCCCCGCCGGCGCATGGGCCGCAGGCAACTTCCTCACGCGCTTGCGCGACGGCCCGCCCGACCAGAATCACGCCCGGCCGATCCGGCCATGCCTTGTCTGATTGTTCGGATAATTGATCCAGAGTCGCGAACAAGCGCACCTCATCGGGAAGACTCGCCGATTGCACGATCGCGGCGGGGGTGTCGGGCGGGAGATGACGCAAAAGCGCCTGCGTCAGCGATTGAATACGCGTCATGCCCATATAGATAACCAGCGTGGTTCCGGTGGCCGCCAGCGCGGCCCAGTCGGGCTCGCCGTGATCGTGCGTATGCGCCGTCACGAAGGTGACCCCATGGCAATGATCGCGATGGGTAAGCGACATGCCCAACGCAGCGGCGGCGGCGAAGCCGGCGCTGACGCCGTTGACGATCTCGACCTCGATGCCGGCCTGCCGCAGGAAGGCGATCTCTTCGCCGGCGCGCCCGAACAGCAGCGCATCGCCGCCTTTCACCCGCACGACCCGTACACCCTGCATCGCATAGCGCCGCATCAGGCGGCAGATGAAGGCTTGCGGTGTCGAACGGCAGCCGCCGCGCTTGCCGACGCGCACGATCCGCGCCCGCGGCGCCAGCTCGGCGATGCCGGGCGCGACCAGATCGTCGAGCAGCAGAACTTCGGCGGCGGCCAGCACCCTGGCGGCCTTGAGCGTCAGCAGTTCCAGGTCGCCCGGCCCCGCCGACAACAGCACGACCTTGGTGTTGACGCGATCGCGGAGGCGGGCGTGGCGCGGCGATAGTTCGTCGTCGTTCGTCATCGATGACCTCATGCGCGTTGCGGTTGCCGGCACAGTTGCGCCAGTTGCGGAAGACACGAGCCGCAGACGGTGCCGCAGCCCAGGCGCTGCTGGAGTTCGCGCACGCCGGCGCCTTGCGCCACCTGTTCGCGGATAGCGGTTTCGCCGACCTGCATGCAGTTGCATACCAACGCGTCGCGCAGGCCGTGGCCGGACTGCGCGAACACGGCCAGCCCGGAGCCACGCCAGGCACGGCCGGACAATGCACGTTCCAGCAAGGCTTCCTCGATGCGGTGAGGCTGCGTGTCGCTCAGCAGAACGCCGTCGATATGGCGCTCGCCGGCTTCCGCGCGCCATATCACGCGCTTGAGCAAGCCGCGCCGCGCGTCGCGATATTCCACGCTGTCGGCGCCCGGCGACAACGTGAGCGCCTGGGTTACCGCATCCAGCCAGGCGTCGGGCGGCGCCTGCGCGTGCGCGGCCCGCAACGTCAGCCAGGCGATGTCGTCGCCGGCGCCGGGCTCGGCCGCGAAACTGAGCTCGGCGAACGCGCATTCCTTCAACAGCGGCTGCACCGCGGCCTGCAGACTCAACACCTCTCCGCGTCGCGCCGCCAATAGATGCCAGCCGAATTCGGCTTTTTCCACGCGCACCGCGGCATGCTTCAGCTCCGGCTGCTGCGAGCGCGCGTCCACCGCCGGCTGGGTCAGTTCGTTGATGCCGCCGCTGGACAGGAACTGGCCGCTCCAGTGCATGGCGGCGAATACCGTGCCGGAGGCGAGTTCGTCCGACAACTGCAGCGCGAGCACCAGTTCGCCGCGCTTGCCGGTCACGCGGACCAGCTCGCCTTCGGCCAGCCCGCGCCGCGCCGCGTCCTGCGGATGCATGCGCAGGCCCGGTCTGGGGCTGTGCGCGAACAGGCCGGGTACGCGGCCGGTGCGCGACATTCCGTGCCACTGATCGCGCAGTCGGCCGGTCAGCAGGCGCAGCGGATAGTGCGCCGAAATCGCTTCGGCGACGGGCCGGTACGGCGTCGGGTGAAAGCGTGCGCGGCCGTCGGCGGTGGCGAAGACGCCATCGGTGTAGCGGCGCGCTTGCCCCTGCACGGCGTTCGCCGGGAACGGCCACTGCTGCGGCCCGTCGGTTTCCAGTCTCGCGTAATCCAGGCCGCCGATGTCGAGGTCGCGACCGACGGTCAGGCGCCGGTGTTCGTCGAAGATCGCCGCGGTGGAGTCGAACGCGAACAGCGGCGCCGCGCCCGGCGGCGCCAGGCGCGCTTCGAGACGACGCGCGACTTCATTGGCTATCCACCAATCGGGCTTGGCTTCGCCCGGCGCGGCCACCGCGGCGCGCACCCGCGAGATGCGGCGCTCGGAATTGGTCACCGTGCCTTCTTTCTCGCCCCAGGTGGCGGCGGGCAATAGCACGTCGGCATAAGGCACGGTGTCGGTATTGCCGAACGCTTCCTGCACGATCACCAGTTCGGCGCGCTGCAGGGCTTCGCGCACATGGCCGATGTCGGGCATCGAATGCACCGGGTTGGTGCAGGCGATCCAGACGGCCTTGACCTTGCCGCTGCGCAGCGCATCGAACAGCGCGACCGCCGGCAGCCCGGGCTTGGCCGACAAGGTGTGAGCGGGCAGTCCCCACAAACGCTCGACCTGCGCGCGATCCTCCGCGACTTCGATGTCGCGATGCGCGGCGAGCATGGTCGCCATGCCGCCGACTTCGCGTCCGCCCATCGCGTTGGGCTGCCCGGTCAGCGAGAACGGGCCGGTGCCGGGCCTGCCGATCTGTCCGGTCGCCAGATGCAGGTGGATCAGCGCCAGGTTCTTGTCGGTGCCGTGCACGGACTGGTTCAAACCCATGCAATACAGCGACAGCGTCGCCGGGCTGCGGCCGAACCACTCCGCCGCCTGGATCAGATCGGCGACCTCGATGCCGCACAATTCCGCGGCCATGCGCGGCGTGTATTCGCGCAGCAGCGATTTGAGTTCGCCGAATCCGCTGGTGTGGCCGGCGATGAAGGCCGGGTCGATCAGGTCTTCCCACAGCAGGTGATGCAGCATGCCGTTGAACAGGGCCACGTCGGTGCCCGGCTGGATCGCCAGATGCAGGTCGGCCATCGCCGCGGTGTCGGTGCGGCGCGGATCGATCACGATCCAGCGCACCTGCGGATCGTCGCGGCGGGCGTCTTCCAGTCGGCGCAGCAGCACCGGATGCGCATAGGCCATGTTGCTGCCGGCGAACAGCACGGTCTTCGCCAGTTCCAGGTCTTCGTAGCAGGTGGGCGGGCCGTCCGCGCCGAAGGCCAGCTTGTAGGCGGCGACCGCGCTCGACATGCACAGGCGCGAATTGGTGTCGATGTTGTTGGTGCCGAGCAATCCCTTGGCGAGCTTGTTGAAGACGTAGTAGTCCTCGGTCAGCAGTTGCCCGGACAGATAGAAGGCCACCGCGTCCGGGCCATGCTGATGGACGATGTCGGCGAGGCGATCGGCGACGGTGTCCAGCGCCACCGCCCAGTCGACACGGCGGCGCGATTGCTGACGATGCGCGCGCAGTTCCGGCGCCAGCAGCCGGCCCTGCGTGCTGTGCGCGGTTTGCGCCAGCGTGCGGCCTTTGGTGCACAGACGGCCGTGGTTGGCCGGATGCGCCGGGTCGCCTTCGACGCCGACGATGCGGCTGCCGGCCGCATCGCGCTCGGCGTCGATCAGCACGCCGCAGCCCACGCCGCAGTAACAGCACGTGGAGCGGGTGCGCGTGCGCAGCAGGGGGGCGGCAGAACCGTCCATCAGCCGTCGCCTTCGAGCGCGAGCCAGACATCGCCGTGTTCCACGCGCACCTGGAACCGGTGCGCGCAGCCCACGTCCGGCGCCTGCGCCTGGCCGCTGCCCAGGGCGATGTTCCAGCCGTGCAGCGGACAGGTCACGGTGTCGCCGGCGACGATGCCTTGCGACAGGGCGCCGCCCTTGTGCGGGCAACGGTCGCGCAGCGCGAATACGCGATCCTCGCCGGTGCGGAACAGCGCGATGTCGTCGGCGCCGTCGCGCTTGAGCACGCGCGCGCCAAGCGCGGGGATGTCGTCGAGACCGCACACGCGCAGCCAGGTGAGAGAGTGTTCCATGACGGCGTCCATGCTCAGTTCTCCTGCCCGGCCAGCTGGGCGGGCATGCGCAGCGGCTCGTACTCGCGCGGCCGGCGGTCCTCGCGCACGCGCGCCTCCCACGGGTCGATCAATCCGTCCAGCGCGTACAGCAGGCGTTCGTACAGCGACTTGCGATCGGCGGCGTCGTCGACCACGCGCCGGCGGATGTAGTCCAGGCCGACGCGTTCGATGTAGTGCACGGTGCGATCCAGGTAATACGCTTCCTCGCGATACAACTGCAGGAAGGCGCCGGTGTATTCGCGCACCTGATCGGCGGTCTTGACCTTGGTCAGGAACTTGGCGACCTCGGTCTTGATGCCGCCGTTGCCGCCGACATGGATCTCCCAGCCGGACTCGACCGCGATGATGCCCACGTCCTTGATGCCGGACTCGGCGCAGTTGCGCGGACAGCCGGAGACGGCCAGCTTGACCTTGTGCGGACTCCACATGTTGGCGAGCATGGTTTCCAGGTCGATGCCCATCTGCGTGCTGTTCTGCGTGCCGAAGCGGCAGAACTCGCTGCCGACGCAGGTCTTCACCGTGCGGATCGACTTGCCGTAGGCGTGGCCGGACTTCATGCCCAGATCGCGCCAGACATCGAGCAGATCTTCTTTCTTCACCCCGAGCAGGTCGATGCGCTGGCCGCCGGTGATCTTGAGCATCGGCACGGCGTACTTGTCCGCCACGTGGGCGATACGCCGCAGTTCGTCGGCATTGGTCACGCCGCCCTTGATCTGCGGTATCACCGAGAAGGTGCCGTCCTTTTGGATGTTGGCGTGAGCGCGCTCGTTGATGAAGCGCGACTGCGGATCGTCCGCGGCCTCGCGCGGCCAGGTCGAGATCAGGTAGTAGTTGATCGCCGGGCGGCAGGTCGCGCAGCCGTTGGGGGTGCGCCACTGCATGAACTCGTAGGCCTGGCGGTGCGAGAGCAGGCG
The DNA here is from genome assembly GCF_001442805.1 of Lysobacter gummosus. Classification (NCBI taxonomy): domain Bacteria; kingdom Pseudomonadati; phylum Pseudomonadota; class Gammaproteobacteria; order Lysobacterales; family Lysobacteraceae; genus Lysobacter; species Lysobacter gummosus. The sequence continues at coordinate 2,774,862 of NZ_CP011131.1, forward strand.
GTGTTCGGCGATCGCCTTGCGCACCTCGGCGTGGGTATGCGAGGTGCAGCCGCACACGGCCTTGGTCTTGGGCGTTTCCTGGAAGTTCGAGCCCAGGCAGTTCATCAGGATCTGCTCGACCAGCCCGGTGCACGAGCCGCAGGAACTGGAGGCCTTGGTGTGCTTCTTCACCTCGTCGATGGTGAACAGCCCCTGCTCGTTGATCGCCTTGACGATCGCACCCTTGCGCACGCCGTTGCAGCCGCATACTTCGTCGGCGTCGGCCATCGTCACCGCTCGGTTCTGTCCGGCGGTGCCGGAGTCGCCGATGGCTTTCTCGCCGAACATCAGCCGATCGCGCAGGCCGTCGATGCGGCCGCCGTCCTTGAGCAGCTTGAAGTACCAGCCGCCGTCGCCGGTATCGCCGTAGAGGCAGGCGCCGACCAGCTTGTCGTCCTTGATCACCAGTTTCTTGTAGACGCCGCCGGCCGGGTCGGACAGTACGATCTCCTCGCTGCCGTCGCCGCCCATGAAATCGCCGGCGGAAAACAGATCGATGCCGGTCACCTTGAGCTTGGTCGAGGAGACCGAGCCGGCGTAGATGCCGATGCCGTAGTGGGCCAGATGATTGGCGCAGACCTTGGCCTGCTCGAACAGCGGCGCGACCAGTCCATAAGTGATGCCGCGATGCGAGGCGCATTCGCCGACCGCGTAGACGCGCGGGTCGAAGGTCTGCAGCGAGTCGTTGACCATGACGCCGCGGTTGCAATAGATGCCGGCCGTCTGCGCCAGTTGCGCGTTGGGACGGATGCCGATCGCCATGACCACCAGATCGGCGGGCGCTTCGCTGCCGTCGGAGAACCTCACCGCGCGCACCTCGCCGTGGTCGTCGCCAAGCAGTTCCGTGGTCGAAGTGCCCAGGCGGAACTTCAGGCCGCGCTCGCGCAGCGAGTTTTCCAGCAGCCGCCCGGCGACGGGGTCGAGCTGGCGTTCCAGCAGCCAGCCGGCCAGATGCACCACGGTCACGTCCATGCCGCGCTGTTTCAGGCCGTTGGCCGCCTCCAGTCCGAGCAGGCCGCCGCCGATCACCACCGCGTGTTTTTTCACCTTGGCCGCTTCGATCATGGCGCGGGTGTCGTGGATGTTGCGGTAGCTGATGACGCCGCGCAGGTCCTTGCCCGGGATCGGCAGCACGATCGGCAATGAGCCGGTCGCCAGCAGCAGACGGTCGTATTGCGCCTGCGTGCCGTCGGCGGCGATGACGCGCCGGTGCACGCGGTCGATCCGCTCCACTTCCTTGCCCAGATGCAGCTCGATGCCGTGCTCGGCGTACCAGGCCATGGGGTTGAGCACTATTTCGTCGAAATTCTGCTCGCCGGCCAGCACCGGCGAGAGCAGGATGCGGTTGTAGTTCGGATAGGGCTCGGCGCCGAACACGGTGATGTCGTACATGTCCGGAACCAGCTTCAGCAACTCCTCCAGCGTGCGCATGCCCGCCATGCCGTTGCCGATCACCACGAGTCTGGGCTTCTTCATCGCTGTGTCTCCGTCATCGACCGCACTCAAACACGCGCGGCGCTGAGCGCCGCCCACTGGTGGCGCCACTGCTTGCTCACGTTCGACAGCAGGCCCCAGGCGAGCAGCGCGCAGCCGGCGAACGCCCACAAGCCCAGCGCGTAACTGCCGGTGTGTTGCTTGAGCACGCCCAGGCCGGCGGCGAGCAGGAAACCGCCGATGCCGCCGGCCATGCCGATCAGTCCGGTCATCAAGCCGATGTCGGCGCCGAAGCGTTGCGGCACCAGTTGGAACACCGCGCCGTTGCCGGCGCCCAGGCAGAGCAGGGTGGCGACGAACAAGGTCACCGTTATCGCCGCGCCGCCGACGCCCTGTCCGGCGGCGGCGACCAGCACCGCCACCGACAGATAGACCGCGAGCAGGGTGCGCGTGCCGCCGATGCGATCGGCGATCACGCCGCCCAGTGGCCGCATCGCCGAACCGGCCAGCACGCATGCGGCGGTCGCCCAGCCCGCGATCTTGGGATCGAAGCCGAACTGATCGTGGAAATAGCCGGGCAAGGCGCTGGCGAAACCGGCGAAGCCGCCGAAGGTGATCGAGTAGAAGAACATGAACCACCACGAATCGCGGTTGCCTATCAGCACACGGCCGTAGTCGCTGAAGCGCTTGCGTTCGATTTCTACCGGCGCATCCCTGGCGCAGGCGAAAAACACGATCATCACCAGCGCCAGCGGCAGGCAGGCCAGGCCGAAAACCGCTTCGTAGCCGAACGCCGCGGCCAGCACCGGTGCGAACAGCGCGGCCAGCACCGTGCCCGAGTTGCCGGCGCCGGCGATGCCGAGCGCGGTGCCCTGGTGTTCGGGCGGATACCAGCGCGAGGCCAGCGGCAGCGCCACCGAGAACGAGGCGCCGGCGATACCGAGCAACGCGCCCAGCAACAGCACCTGGGCGAAGGAATGCACGCCGAGCCCCCACGCCGCCAGCAGGGTGAGCATGACCGCGGCCTGCGCGAGCAGCCCGGTGCGCTTGGCGCCGATGGCGTCGGCCAGCATGCCCAGGAACAACCGCAATATCGCGCCGCACAGGATCGGCACGGCCACCATCAGCGCGCGTTGCTGCGTGTCCAGGTGCAGGGCCTGTGCGATCTGCACCTGCAGCGGGCCGAGCAGATACCACACCATGAAGCTCAGATCGAAATACAGAAACGCCGACAACAGCGTGGGCGCATGTCCGGCCTGCCAGAAGGATCGATTCACCTGCGCGATCTCCGAATGGAACGCCGCCCGATGCCGGTGTGCCGGCAGGGATGCGATGAGGAGGGGAGGGAAAACGAAAAACGGCGCCCTCCGGTCCTGTTCGAACCGGGTAGACGCCGTTGTCTTGGCTGGACGGACCGCCGTTGGTCCGCCTGCCGGAGTCGCTCATCGCAGGTGCACGTGTGCACCCATCAAAGGGCTAAGCAATCATCGTGCCAAGCCGGTGCAGCGATTTCGTGCGGATGGAATCGTCCATCGATTCAAACGTTTATGCGCGGACTCGATGCGCCGATGGCCGTGCGGATGTTCGCGAAATCCGAAGGGCGCACCAAACGAGCGCGTGCACGCTTCATTTTGGTGCGCGCAGTGTGTGGCGATGCGAGCGATCAGGACGTCTCGTCGAACAGCCGGTGCGCGCGGCTGTCGCCATCGGGAACCGGCACGCCGATCCGCTGCGCCGCCTGGCGATAGCTGTCGATGCGATGCACGCGGCCGATCAATGCCGCATCCTCGCCGTCGAGCGCCGGCGGCAGCCATCCCCAGCGGCGGAACTGCGCCAGGAACCACAGTCCATCGGACAGCCAGGGGAAATTCGCCTGTCCGTCGGCATGGAAACGCAGCTGCGTTTGTCCGTCGCCGTCGGCGGGCAGCAGGCAGGCTTCGATGTCGCGCGCGGGCAGGGCGATCACCTGCGAGTCCGCCAGCCATCGCGCCGCTTCGCGCCGATGCCGCATATCGGCATCGAGCCAGCGACACGCGTCCAGCACGGTCGCGGTCAGCGCGATCGCCGCGTCGGGTTGCAGCGCGGCGAATTCGCGGCGGCAGGCCAGGACTTTTTCCGGATGCCCCGGCCAGATCGTCCCGCTGCGAATCACCCGCCGGCCCACGCCCGCGAGCTCGGCCTGCATCGACCAGGGCTCGCCGGCGCAGTAACCGTCCAGTTCGCCTCGCGCCAGGGCCTCGGGCATCTGCGTCGGCGGCAGGGTCAGGATGCGGATCTCGCGCATCGGATCGATGCCCTGCGCCGCCAGCCAGTAGTACAGCCACATGGCGTGGGTGCCGGTGGGGAAGGTCTGCGCGAACACCGCCGGCCGCCGCAACGAGGCGAGCGCATCGCGCAGCGATAGGCCTTGTTCGAGCGATCGCGCCAGTTGCGAGGACAGCGTGATCGCCTGGCCGTTCTGGTTGAGCGTCGAGAGGATCGCCAGTTCGCCCTTCGGCCCGCCGATGCCGGTTTCCACGCCGTAGACCAGGCCGGCGAGGGCGTGCGCGGCGTCGAGTTCGCCCGACAGCAGCCGGTCGCGCACCGCCGCCCACGAGGCCTGACGCTGCAACTGCAGGCGCAGGCCGTAACGGCGATCCAGGCCGAGGCGAACGGCGGCCACCAGCGGCGCGCAGTCGACCAAAGGCAGGTAGCCCAGGCGCAACGGACGGTCTGATGCGGCGGCGGGTGCGGTCATCTCGGCCTCATTCGTGCGGGTCATCCCAGTAAATCGGCCATCGCGATGATCTGGCGGGCGACGTCCACCAGCTTCGTCCCGTTCTTCATGGCCTGTTGGCGCAGCGCGGCGTAAGCGTCGGCTTCGGCCATGCCGCGTTTTTCCATCAGCAGGCCCTTGGCGCGATCGATGAGCTTGCGGTCGAGCAATTGCTGCTGCACCTCGTCGAGGCGGCGGCGGATGTGCGACTGATGCTCGAAGCGGGCCAGCGCGACCTGGATGATCGGCGCCAACCGCGCCGGCGACAGGCCGTCCACGACATAGGCGGTGACGCCCGCGCCGACCGCGGCGCGGATCAACTGCTCGTTGCCGTCGGCCGAGAACATCACCACCGGCCGCGGCGCGTGCTCGTGCATCAGGGCCAGTTGCTCCAGCGTGTCGCGCGAAGGCGAGTCGATGTCGAGAATGACCACGTCGGGCTGTTGCGACTCCACCGCCTTGAGCAGGGCGCCGATCGCGACGACTTCCTCCAGCACTTCATGGCCGGCGCCGAGCAACGCGTCGCGCAGCTCGCCGATCGGCTTTTCGGTGTCGTTGACCAACAAGATGCGAGGCATACCGGTCGAAGCCCCTGGGTGTGTTGACGCGCCGTCAACCTCATGTTGCCATGCAACATAACAGGCCGCGAGCCCCCTTGGAGGAATCCGCATGACGCTCTTTCCGCTGCTCGCCGACCTTTCCGGCCGCCCCGTGCTGGTGGTGGGCGGCGGGGAAGTGGCCGTGCGCAAGATCGAGGCGCTGCTACGCGCGGGTGCGCGAGTGCGCGTGCACGCGAGGGCGCTCGATCCGGTGCTGCAAGGCTGGCTGGAACAAGGCCGGCTGACCCGCCTGGACGGCGAGTTCGACCCGGCCTGGCTCGACGGCGTCTGGCTGCTGGTGGCCGCCACCGACGACCATGCCTTCAATGCGCGCCTGGCCGAACAGGCGCACGCGCGCGGGCTGTGGGCCAACGTCGTCGACGACGCGCAGCTGTCCAGCGTGCAGATCCCGGCCGTGGTCGACCGCGCGCCCCTGCAGGTGGCGATCTCTTCCGGCGGCGCCGCGCCGATGCTGGCCCGGCGCATCCGCGAACGGCTGGAAATCGAGCTCGATCATTCCCTCGGCGACTTCGCGACCTTGTTCGCGAGGCATCGCGATGCCATCCGCAAACGGTTCCCGGCCTTGCCGCAGCGCAGGCGCTGGTTCGACCGGGTCATCGACGGGCCGGTGTCGGTGCTGTTGCGCAACGGCCGGCACGAGGACGCCGAACGCGCCTTCCGCGACGCCCTGGAAAGCGATCGCGACGACGACAACGCCGGCAGCGTCGCCCTGGTCGGTGCCGGCGACGGCGATCCCGGCTCGCTGACGCTGAAAGCCTTGCGCGTGTTGAACCAGGCGGACGTGCTGGTCTGCGACCCGGCGCTGCCCGCCGCGGTGATCGATATGGCGCGACGCGACGCGACCCGGCTGACCGCGCCGCAAGACCGCGAGGCACTGGTGGAGTTGCTGGTCCGTCACGCCGGCAATGCAATGCGCGTGGCGTACATCAAAGCCGGCGATGCGTTTCGTATGGCGCCCGACAGCGCTCTGCGCGCGGTACTTGAGCGGCGCAATGTGGTTTGCGAAGTGATAGCGGGAGTTTGCGACGGTCCGGCTCGCGCGCCCGGAGCGTGACCGCGCATCGCGGGTGCGCCCGCCGATCCGGCGAAGCCGGGCAAAGACGCTTTCCGCCGCCTGGACGACGCGCCCGCCCGCGACTCAATCCTCGACGCACAAGTCCGGATCGTCGATCACGCAGTCGGGCAGTCGCGCTGAATTACGCAGCGATCGCAGCGTGGGTCCCGCGTTCCGCGCCGCGCTGACGACCTGGGTCTTCGGCAGCAGCAACCACATCTGCGCCACTTCGTTGGTTGCCAGCGCGAGCCGCCCGGCGCTGTCGCCGAAGCCCCAGAACAGGTCGCCGCGCACGCTGCCGCGGATCGCGCCGCCGGTGTCCTGCGCGAACATCAGCCGCCGCAGGGGACCGCTGCCGGCCGGTTCCTTGGTCGAAATGAAGACGGGGGACCCCAGCGGCGTGGAGCGCGGGTCCACCGCCAGCGAACGTCCGGCCGTCAACGGTACGCCGAGCGCGCCGATGGGGCCTTCGGGGCCGTCGCCGCTGCTGCGGAAGAAGACGTAGCTGGGGTCCGGAATATTGGTCAACGCGGGCGCGCCGGTCGCCGACACCGGAAGCGTGGGGCGCGCGCTCGCCGGCTTGGCCGACGCGGACGCGACGCTGGACGGATTCGCGCGGGGCGCGGCCGTTGCGCCGCCTTTGAGCGCGGCGATCAGCGCGGCGACATCGGCGCTGTTGCTGGTGGCCTTGGGTTTGACGCGCACCGCCGAGCCTGGGTTCGCCGACGGCCGCGCGGAGGATGCGGTACCCGGTTTTCCGCTGCCCTGGAACAACGCGATCAGGCGCGCGACTTCGTTGTTCACCGGAGCCGATACGGCGGGATCGACGCGCGATCCGCCGGTACTGCCGCCGACGCTGAGCCCTCGAATCTTGATCGCGGTCAGGACAGTGGACGTGTCGATGCCGCGGGTGATGTTGGGCAGGAACGGATGGCCGTTCTGTTCGGCATACGAGACGCGGATCAGCGTGCCGTCCTCGACCCGGATCTTGCCCGAGCCCTGGATCTGCATCGAGTACAGCCGGTCGGCCGCGGCCACCCAGGCCAGTACCGGCGCCTGCAGCGAGCGCAGCTCGATGTCCTGGCGCGACCAATACGGTTTGATCTGATCGCCGTCGACGCGCACGCGCATGCGCTTGTCGCGGATACCGGCCGAGAAATCGTCCAGCGCCAGCGTGTATTCGCGCGCGCCGGCGCTGCCGGGGGACGCCGGCACCAGACGTTGCCCTTGCGTGCGCAGCCATTGCCTGGCGCCGCCGGCGCGCGTGGCGGCGTCCAGCAGCAACAGGTCTTGCGGCACGCCGTACACCGGGAAGCGGAAGGTTTCGTCGCGACTGCGCCGGCCTTCCAGCAACGGTTCGAAATAGCCGGTGATGAGCCCGTCGGGCTGACGCGCCGGAGACATCATCCGGTAGACGTGGAAGTTGCTTTCGAAGAACGCGCGCAATGCCGCGTCGCTGCCGGCGTCCACGCGGTCGAACGCCGCGCAGACCGTGCTCCATCCCTGTTTGCGCCGCAGCGCATCGCAGCTCTCGCGCATGCCGTTCGCGCTTTCGTGCAGGGCGTCGTTGTCCCAACCCGGCACGTCGGCGAAACGCACCGGCTCGAACGCCGCGTGGCGGGTGGCGAAGGGCTGGCCCAGGACGGCCGCGGGCGCGGGCTCCTGCGCCATGACGTACTGGCCGGCCTGCGCGGTTAGCAACGCCCCGGCCAGCGCCGCGGATGCGCCGGCACGGCGAACGAAAACGCGGAGGGAAGGGGAGCGATCCATGAGGAGGTGCCTCGGGTCTGTATCAGCCGCTGGCCTGCACTTCCACGCGGCGGTTCTCCGCGGCGTAGGGATCGTCGCCGTTGAGCAACTGGCTCTTGCCGCGGCCTGCGGTTTCGAGCCGGTCCGCCGGCACGCCGTCGCGGATCAGCGAGCGCTTGACCGAGGCCGCGCGCCGCTCGGACAGGCGCTGGTTGTACTGCGCAGAGCCCTTGCCGTCGGTGTGCCCGATGATCAGGAAACGGCGCGAGGCCAGTTCCGGCGATTGCATCGCTTGCGCCAGGTTCGCCATCGTCGTCTGCGAACTGGCCGACACCGCGTCGGAGTTGAAATCGAACTGGATCTGCATCGAGATCGACGCGGTTCTCGGCGGCTGCGTCGCCGCGGTCGCGGTGACCGCCGCGCCCGGACGCAAGGCGCGCGTGCCGGTGGCGGGCGTGGCGTCCTTGCCGCTGCCCAGGTTCTTGATGATGTCGTCCACCGCCGGCGGTTTTTCGCCGTAGTGGGTCTGCGCCACGGCGAACGCCGCGCCCAGCGACAGCGCCGATGCCAGGGCGATGCGTGCGAATACGAGCTTGCGATTCATGACTTTCTCCGGTGTCGACGCCGTCCCAATGGCGGGTACGGCCTTACGCGAAAAGTCTGGACATCGCCGGCGCACAATTCGATATCTCATTCGGCCTATTCCCTGTGGCGCGGCCGTCATGTCGCTTCAGCGACTTCGATCGATGTCGCCGCGCGAGGTGGGGGCGGTGCGCATCGGGGCGGGCTCGACGTTCCTCGTTCCCGAATGCGCATCGCCCCCGTGACCGGTATCGGACACCGTGCTCAGGCGCGAGGGCGGTGGTTGCCCGCGCCGCGCCTCCGATTCGAGCAGGGCGAGCGAGAGCAGGGTGGCGTCGTCGGGCGGCGGCGAGGCCGGGCGCGCGCGCGGGAAATCGATGGCGATGGTGTTGCCCCTGCGCTGTCCGCGGCGAATGCCGACGCCGACTTCGAGCAGTTCCGCGATTCGCGCGCCGACGGCCAGGCCCAGCGCGGTATCGCGTTCGCCGATGGCCTGTGCGTGGCGCGACAGCGCGTCGAGGACCGGGGCATCGGCGGCGATATCCAGACGGTCGCCATCGTCGCGGATCTGCAGCGCCACGCGCCCGGCTACAGGCCGCGCCGCGACCAGCACGCGGTGGCGCGCGCGATGAATGGCGCTGCCGACCAGGACATGCACAAGTCGCTCGGCCAGCAGGACATCGCCGCGCAGACACAGATCGCCGCTGCGCCAATGCACCTCCACGCCCACGCCGCGCGCTTCGCGCACGAGCAGGCCGCGCAAGCTGTCGAACAGCTGCGCTACCGGCAGATCTATCGCTCGCACCGGCACTTCGTGGCGCAGCAGCCGCGAGATCTGTTCGACTTCCTCGATCATGCCGGCCAGATCGCGGACGCTGGCTTCCAGGCCGTGCAATGCATCGCGTTGCGCCGGCAGCGCGCCGTGATTGAGGCTTCCGGCGAACAGGCTCAGCGCGTGCAGGGATTGCCGCATTCGATCGCCGGCGATGGCCAGCATGTCGCCGGAGGGGATCGTGTCCGCCACGGGCGGTGATTGCACGGGCGCCGAGGGATCGCGCGCGGGCCGGAGCCGGCAGGAGACATCGTAGCCACCGAACAGCAATAGCAGCACGACGATCACCTGCGCGCCTTGCCGCCAGATGCGCGCCTCGCCCGCATCCGTGCCGTCGGCGCGCGCAAGCCGCGGCGCGCCCTCGACGGCGTGCGGCGAGGCGGCTTGTGCGTGCGACGGACGCGGGCCCTGGCCGTCGGCAGGCGTTGCGTCCAGTGCCGCCACGCGCACCACGCTGACGGCGCACACCACCAGGACCAACGCGCCCGCCAGCGCCCAGGCCCTGGCGCGCGGCGAACGCAGCCATCGCGGCCACGAGCTCAGCCGCCGCTGCGCCGGCATGCGGTGCGCGGCATCCTTGCGCGGCTTTTGTTCGTTAAAGAGGGGAGGAACTGCACTGCGGACCTCCTGGCGATCGCGTTCGTCGCGGCGGCGCGCCCCGCGCCGTCGTTGCCGTTATTGGACGCGAACGGCGGCGATGCTTCGATATCTCGTGCGTGCTAGAGCGAGTTGCGTATCCGCATCGCGACATCGTCCGGCGGCGCGTTCGCGGAACGATCGCCCCGTGGCCGGCAGCGCACGACCGCTTGCGGCGCATGGCGCGCCGCGGGAACGCGCCGGAAGAGCCATATTCGGGCATGCGCCGCGGCGGGGAGCCCGCGCTTGCTCGACCTGGCCGGCACGCGGCGCATTCAGCCGGATGGCTATGGCGAAATGCATATCGCCAAGCCGCCGATGCGGGCCGAGAATCGATTGTATGAAGCGGTGCGCACGTACCTGATTTTCACTCCACGACACAGACGGAAACGCTTATGCCTCCCGCAGCCCGACTCGGCGACATGCATGTTTGCCCGATGGCGACGCCGGGAACGCCGCCGGTGCCGCACGTCGGCGGCCCGATCCTGCCGGCCTGCTGCCCGACCGTCCTGGTCGGCGGACAGCCGGCCGCGCGTATCGGCGACATGGCGCTGTGCGTCGGCCCGCCGGATGTGATCGCGCAAGGCTCGCCCACCGTCATGATCGGCGGCATGCCCGCGGCGCGGATCGGCGATGCAACCGCGCACGGCGGCAAGATCGTGCAGGGTTGTCCGACGGTGATGATCGGGTAGCGCGTTGTTGATCGTGCGGAGATGGCGTCCATTTATCGTCGCGTTGTTGAGCGAGTCAGACACAGCGCCCCCGCCTACCGTCATTCCCGCGAAGGCGGGAATCCAGAGGCTTCAGCGCGATACTTCCAGTTAGTCATTCCCGCGAAGGCGGGAATCCAGTGCCTTTCGAGCGAAAGAGTACGAGGCCGCAGCGTCCCTGCTTTTGCCGTCATTCCCGCGAAGGCGGGCTCCGCTTTACTTCGGCGTAGCCGAACATCCAGGGCCTTTCGTGCGAAAGAGTACGAAGCCGCGGCGTCCCTGCTTTTGCCGTCATTCCCGCGAAAGCGGGAATCCAGGGCTTTTCGTGCGAGAACGCTTGAAGTCACTGGATGTTCGGCTACGCCGAAGTAAAGCGGAGCCCGCCTTCGCGAGAATGACGGTCTGGGGGATGGCGCTGAAGTCGCTGGATGTTCGGCTGCGCCGAAGTAAAGCGGAGCCCGCCTTCGCGGGAATGACGAATGGAGGCTCAGAAAGGCAGCGACGGCGCCGCGGCCGCAGCCGGCGGCGCGGCGGCGGGTTGATTGCGCGCCGCGATAGCCTCGGCTTCTGTCTCCGGCCTCACCCGTCCGGCCTGTTGAATTTCGCCGGGCGCGACCGGTTTGGCCGTGCCGTCGCGTACGCGCGGCGCCGAGATCGGACCGCTGCCGGTCGGGGCTTGCGCCGGCGGCGGCGCGTCTTCTTTGTCTTCGCCTTTGGCCGCCTGGATGAGCTCGTTCGGGGCTCTGCCGATGGTATCGGCGAGACGTCCGGCCTCACCTTCCTTGCGACCAGCCAATCCCGTCACGTCGTTCCAGCTGCTGACCGACTCGTTCGGATCCGTAAGTTTTCCGGCTTGCCCGGTGATAGAGCGCTCCTGATCGTCGAGCTTATTCTCCACGCGCCGGCTGCCCGCATCGATATCCTCGCCCGCCCGACGGACGTCGTTCTTGGTGTTCTGGATGCCGCGCGCAATGGCGCCGGCCTGGCGGATCTTCTCGTCGACCGGATTCCAGACCATGCCGGCGACCTGGTCGCCGATGCCGAAGATCTTCAGCACCAGGTTGAACACCGGGAAGGTCAGGTTGCGCATCAACAGCGCGGCCAGCATCGGCAGGCGACCGAGATAGGCCTCCATGGTCAGGCAGGACTTGCCCGCGCAATCGGCCTGCGCGGCGGCCAGTTCCTTGTGCAGGTCCTCGGCGAGGAATTCGATCAGCGCATCGATGTAATGGCCGTTGTCGCGAATGAAGTCGCGAACCAGATCGGCGGCCTTGTTCTCCAGCGCCGATATGCCGGGCAGGCCGCCGCTGGCGAGGCTGCCGCGGCTCAGATCGTCGATCATGCGCGTGCCGCGTTCTTTCATGTCCGCTTCGTTATTGCGGCCCGGCGCGGAGCCTTTGCCGAAGATCCACGCCCAGATCAGATCGACGATCTTGCCGGCGACCGCGTCGTGGGTGGCGGCCAGGATCAGCGCCGGATCGGGCAGGCCCAGGCGCCCATGCAGATGGCTGTAGACCTTGGGCAGCAACACCATGGCGATGTCGGCGATCACGCCGACGCCGGTCTGCATGAAACCCGGCAGCGGCTTGCCCGCGCCCAGCAAGGCTTCGCCGAGCGCCTGCGCCATCAACGGCGCGAGCGCCGGCAGCGGTGGTTGCGCTTGCGGCTTGCCGTTCAAGGCGGCGATCGCCGCGCTCAATGCCGCGGCGCTGCCTTCGGGCAGGTTGGACCGCTCCGATTCGGTGGTGGCCAGCCAACCGGTGATGTCGCCGGCTTTTCCGCGTGCTTCCTTGCGCGCGTCGCGAATCGCTTTTTGCACACCGCCCAGAGCGCCGGCCGCATCATCGACCGGCGCGCTGCCGCCGACCAGCGGCAGGCCGCGCAGGCTACGTTGCGCGTTTTCCAGCGTCTGTTCGACGTCGCTGTCTTCGCCGACCGTCTCGCCCTGTTTCTCGCCGAGCAGGAACCAGATATCGAAGCCGGGCTTGCGCTGCTGCGCGATCGCCTGGATCGAATAGTCGTGGCAGGCCTTGATGATGTCCCACTCGTAGGCCTGCCGCGAGGCGCGGTACATCGCCTGGTAGGCGTCTTGCACCTTGAACAGCCATTCGGGAATCTTCGCCACGACCTCGGGAATGCCGGCGCCGCCGGCGAGGCTGCTCAGGCCGGGAATCGACGGCAGTCCCATCCCGCCGCCGGCCGCGGGCTGCAGCGCGGTCTTGCAGGTTTCGTGCAGCGTGGCCCAGGCCTCGGCCAGTTTCACGCCGGCCGCGTGCACCTCGGGGTAGCCGGGCGCGTCGACGTTGACCGGATCGGCGGCGGCGCGGATTGCGTCCAGTACGGGGTCGATCGCTTCCGGGCCGCTTGAGGCCTGCGCCTTGCCGCCGAGCAGGGAGCCGGCGGTGTCGAGCATCGCGCCGGCCGCGCCCTTGCTCGCCTTGGCCTGCTCCAGCACGCGCTGCGCGGCGCGTGCGAAGGAGTAGATCAAAACGTCCTCGCGGATCAGCGCGTCGCGCATGGCGATGCCGTGGGCGGCGGACTCCCCGGGAAAGCGGTCGGCATGATCGTCGTGGGCGAAGCTCAGGTGCACGAACTGCAGCGGCTTGCGCGCATCGAAGGGCACGTGCGAACCGGGTTTGGCCTGCGTTCCCGGATCGGAGCCCACCGGTTCGGGCTGCGCGGCGATGCTGGCCGCTTTCGACAGACGCGGATCGAGCGCCTCGCCGGCGATGTAATGCGCCGTCGCCGACGCGCCGCCGCCCGATTGCCCGGTCAATCCTCCGGCGACGGCATCGATCGCGTCGCCGACGACGTTGTCGGTCAGGGTGTCGGTGACGCCTTTGGCGGCATTGCCGGCGTTGCTGATGATTCCCATGGCGGTCTCCGTTCCGGCGATGCGCGCTGCGCCGGACAATGGCTAGACATGCAAGGCGTCGAGACGGGCGCGGGTTTCCTCGTCGGCCTCGCCGGACTCGGCCAGGCCCTGCGCGCGCTGGAAGCGCAGCAGGGCGTCGCGCGTGGCCTCGCCGATGTCGCCGTCCTCGCCGCCGCAGTGAAAGCCCAGATTGTTCAAACGATGCTGCAGACCGCTGGCCAGTCCGGACGGGTCCAGCAATCCGATCTCGACGCTGTAGCTTTCGCTGCCGTCGCCGAAGCTCAGCGCGGCTGCGCGCGTTTCGCCCGGGATCGGCTGATCGATCTTGCCGTCGCCGTCGGTCTTGCCGTGGATCACCTTGTCGCCGAACACCAGCGTGAACGCTTCGTTGCGGCGCGGCTCGCCGCTGTCGAGCATCTGCAGCTTCAGCCGCGTCGGCTCGCCGCGGCGCTTGAACCGGTGGCGGGCGTCGGCCGGCTTGGCGATCTGCTTGTCGCCTTTCTCCGGAAGGAACAGCACGTCGCCCTCGACCAGCTGGTTCGGGTTCTTGCGCTTGGCCTTGAGCTTGGCGTTGTTGCCGTGCTCCCACAGCGTCCGCCACAGGAAGCCGCGCTCCTTGGCGATCGAGGCCAGGCTCTCGCCTTTGCCGATCACGTGCCGCTCGCCCGCGGAAGCATCGCTAGCCATGGTCGGTCTCCGTCATTCCCACGCATCCTTGTCGAGATCCGGGAAGCCGATCTGGCAATCGCCCGGGTCGATGTTGGCGACTTTCAGCAGGCCCTTTTCGTCGGTGGTGCCGCCGCTGATCGAGCCATCGGGCAGGGTGATCTGCACGCGTTCGCCGGCGACGGGCCGGCCGGCCTCATCGACCAGCTCGACTTCGATCCAATGCGTCTTGTCTTTGTTTTCGTCCGAATCGGGATCGTAATTGGACCGGTCCGGCGGCTTGCCCGGACGCTTGTCGCCCAGCGGCGAGGCTTCCGGCTTCTGCCCGGGCTTGGCGCTGGCCGCGGCCGCCGCCGCGGTCGCCGCCAGCGGCGGCACCAGCGAGGCGGCCGATCCGGACGCGGGCGCGCCGCCGCTGTTGACCAGCACCATCGCGCCGACGATGGCGACGCCGGCCGGCGAAAGAGTGACGTGGTTGCCGCCGACCTTGAGCGTGAGCATGGCGCCGGCCTCGATCACCACGTTGGCGCCGGCGTTGAGGTAGTAATTCATGGCGACCTGTTCGCTGTGGCTCTGGAACGATTCGCCGACCGCGCCGTCCACTTTCAGCGACTTGGATCCGGCGATCTTGATCGCCTGCTTGCCTTTCACGGCGAGGTGATCGTCGCCCTCGATTTCGCTCACGCGGTCCTTCTTGACGAAGCTGTGATGGCTGCGATGGGTTTCTTCCAGGCGATCGCGCTTCACCACCAGGCTGCGGTCGTTCTCCACCCATTCGCGGCGGTCGTTGCCCACGCGCAGGTCCATGTCCTTTTGCGCGTGCAGGAACAGTTGTTCTTCGCCTTTCTTGTCCTCGAAGCGGATCTCGTTGAAACCCTCGCCGCCCTTGCTGGAATAGGTCTTGAAGGTGGACTTGGTCGCTTCCGCCGGCAAGGCGTAAGGCGGCATGTTCTCGCCGTTGTACAGGCAGCCGACCACGATGGGCTGATCCGGATCGCCTTCCAGGAAATCGACCAGCACCTCCATGCCGATGCGCGGGACGAACATCGCGCCCCATTGCTTGCCGGCCCACATCTGCGCCACGCGCAGCCAGCACGAGCTCTTGTCGTCGGCGCTCGGCGTGCGGTCCCAGCGGAACTTCACCTTGACCCGGCCGTATTTGTCCGTGTGGATCTCCTCGCCCGGCGGGCCCACCACCACCGCGGTCTGCGGCCCGCGCAGATGCGCCTTGCGCGTGAGCAGCGGCGCGCGGTACTGCACGCGGTGCGGGATCATGGAAAAGCGGTTGTCGTATCCGCTGTCCTGATCGCTGCCCAGATTGTTGCGGCCGCGGTGCTCCACCGCGACGACCAGATAGTCTTCGTTGAGCGCGTCCTCCGGATGCCGCTCCAGCCCGAACACATGCCCGGGCATCAGGGTGCGCACGTCGCTGGTGGCATCCAGCAAGTCCTGATCGGCTTCCTCCGACTCGATCATCACCCGCGCCAAGCCCTCGCCGAGGGCGCGATCGGTGTAGCCGCCGGGATGCACGAAGCGTTCGTAGTTGCTGTTGTCGCCGATGTGCACCAGCGAATCGACGCTGACTTCCAGATCGGTGCTGGGGCGTTCGAAATCGTAGTCGCGCAGCACCACGCGCCCGGTGTGGATGCGCTCGCGGCGCTTGAGCGCGGTGACGCAGTCCGATGCCTCGGCCATGGCCAGGTCGTGGAAGGGCAGCGTGTCCGGTTCCAGCCGCGGGTTATGGTCGCGGTTGTCGGTGAGCACCAGGGTTTCGGTTTCCGGCTCGT
Organism: Lysobacter gummosus; assembly: GCF_001442805.1. NCBI lineage: Bacteria > Pseudomonadati > Pseudomonadota > Gammaproteobacteria > Lysobacterales > Lysobacteraceae > Lysobacter > Lysobacter gummosus. Next base: position 2,790,601 of record NZ_CP011131.1, read on the forward strand.
GGCGGAAGAAGTAGTAGATGCCGGCGCGCTCCAGCAGCCGCGAGATGAAGGCGAAATTGGTTTCCCGGTACTGCACGCAATAGGTCAGCGGCGGGTGTTCGCCGGACAGGCGCAGCTCGTAATCGGTGAACTGGAATTGCTTGAACACCTCCTCGACGATGTCCGGGATCGACTTGTCCTGGAAGATGCGCGAGTCCTCGTGCTGCAGCATGAACCACAGCCACGGCACCAGATCGCATTCGTAGGCGTAGAACTCGCCTTGCGCGCCCTCCGGCGCCGGCGTGGCGCCGACGCGCGAGAAGCGCGACATCAGGCCGGTGAAGTGGCGCTCGCCGTCCATGGTCTCGATGCACAGGGTCGAGCGCTTGCCGATCACGTCCTCGGGCTGGATATCGTCGCGGTCGGAAATCAGGTCCAGGCTGAACTCGAACGGGCGCGACAACGCCTCGCGCCCCTGGACCCCGCGCACCAGCAGCGCGTCCTCGCCGAGCGGACAGCGCAGCTGGAACATCCGGTGTTGTGTCGACAAGGGCATGCCAGGGCGCTCCGGGGGATGCCGTTATGCTGGTCGGCGCGCGGGCGCGCGACCAGTGGCAAGACGGCTTAGGCCATGCGTCATAGCGCGGCGGTTCGGGGTTGCGTGTTCATCGCGGGCGGGCGGCCGCTCACTCCAGGCTGTAGGCGAAACGACCGTGCGCGTCGATGCCGGCATGGATGCGGCTGAGGGCGGCGCCGCGGCTCATCCGCGTCAACACCTCGGCGGCGACTTCCGGCAGCAGGCTGCCGGTGAGGATGTTGTCGATATTGCGGGCGCCGGAATCGACCTCGGTGCAACGCGCGGCCACCGCGTCCACCAGGGCGTCGTCGTAGTCGAAACGCGCACCGTGGTTGGCCTGGATGCGGCGGGCGATCTTGCCCAGCTTCAGGCGCACGATCTTGCGCATGTTGGCGTCGTCCAGCGGATAGAACGGAATCACCGTGGTGCGGCCGAGGAAGGCCGGCTTGAAGACGCGGTTGAGCTCGGGTTTGAGCAGTTCGTTGAGGCGTTCGACCGAGGGCAGGCCGCCGTCGGGCAGGGCATCGGCGCCGCGGCAGGCCTGCATGACCAGATCGGTGCCGGCGTTGGAGGTGAGGATGATGACGGTATTGCGGAAATCGATCTCGCGGCCTTCGCCATCCTCCATGCGGCCCTTGTCGAAGACCTGGAAGAACAGTTCCAGCACGTCGGGATGGGCTTTCTCGATTTCGTCCAGCAACACCACCGAGTAGGGCCGCCGCCGCACCGCCTCGGTCAGCACGCCGCCTTCGCCGTAGCCGACATAGCCCGGCGGCGAGCCCTTGAGGCTGGAAACGGTATGCGCCTCCTGGTATTCGCTCATGTTGATGGTGATCATGCTGCGCTCGCCGCCGTACAGCATTTCGGCCAGGGCGATCGCGGTTTCGGTCTTGCCCACGCCGGAGGTGCCGACCAGCAGGAACACGCCCTTGGGCTTGTTCGGATCTTCCAGGTTCGCGCGCGAGGTGCGCACGCGCTGGGCGATGGCTTCCAGCGCGTGGCCCTGGCCGATCACGCGCTGTTCCAGATGCTCGCGCAGGTTGAGCACGGTCTGGATTTCGTCGGCGACCATGCGCCCGACCGGAATGCCGGTCCAGCCGGCGATGATCTGCGCCACCGCGGTGGCGTCGACCACCGGCAGCACCATCGGCGCTTCGCCCTGCAGCCCGCGCAGCTCGGCGTGCAAGGCATCCAGTTCCGAGACCGCCGCCGCGCGCACGGCAGCATCCGCGTCCGGCGCTTCGGCCGCATCGAGCCTTTCGTGAATCTTTGCGACGAGGTCTTTTTCGCCTTGCCAGCGGCCGTCGAGCGCTTCCAGCCGCTGCTGCAGCGCCGTGTGTTCCTCGGCCAGTTCGGCCAGGCGGGCGAGGTGATCGCCGCCGCCGGCGGTTTCGCGTTCCAGCTGCGCGCGCTCGGTGGCGATCTCCTCCATGCGCCGGCGCGTGTCTTCGACCTGGGCCGGCGTCGCGCTCTGGCCGATCGCTATCTTGGCGCAGGCGGTGTCCAGCACGCTGACCGCCTTGTCCGGAAGTTGACGTCCGGCGATGTAGCGCGAGGACAGCTTGACCGCATCGCGCACGGCTTCGTCGAGGATGCGCACGCGATGGTGCGCGGCCATCGCCCGGGCCACGCCGCGCAGCATCGCCACCGCCTTGTCGTCCTCGGGTTCGTCCACCTTGACGACCTGGAAACGGCGGGTCAGCGCCGGATCTTTCTCGAAGTATTTCTTGTACTCGCTCCATGTCGTCGCCGCGATCGTGCGCATCTCGCCGCGCGCCAGCGCCGGCTTGAGCAGATTGGCGGCATCGTTCTGGCCGGCGGCGCCGCCGGCGCCGATCAGGGTGTGGGCCTCGTCGATGAACACGATGATCGGCTTCGTGCTGGATTTCACTTCTTCGATCACGCCTTTCAGGCGATTTTCGAATTCGCCCTTGACGCTGGCCCCGGCCTGCAGCAGGCCCAGATCCAGCGACAACAGTTCCACGTTGCGCAGCGGCGGCGGCACCTCGGCGGCGGCGATGCGCGCGGCCAGGCCTTCGACGACCGCGGTCTTGCCGACGCCGGCCTCGCCGGTGAGGATGGGATTGTTCTGGCGCCGCCGCATCAGCACGTCGATCATCAGGCGGATCTCGCCGTCGCGGCCGAGCACCGGATCGAGTTTGCCGTCGCGGGCGCGCTGGGTGAGGTTCTGGCAATACTGGTCGAGATTGGGCGTGGCGCTGGGCCGGCCGCCGGCGCTGGCGGCGTCGGCCGAAGCCGGCGTACCGCCGGTGTCGCCCAGTGCGCGCGCGTCGCGCGCTTCCACCGAGGCGTCGACCAGGGCGTGGAAATTCTGCAGCAGCGTCTCCAGGTTGATGGGCGCCAACGCTGCCGCGACATTGCCCAGCAGGCGCCGCAGTTCGGCGTCGGCGAGCAGCGCCACCAGCAGATGGCCGCTGCGTACGCGCGCCTCGCCGAATTCGATCGAGGCCCAGGCCCAGCCGCGTTCGAGCAACAAGGGTATATGCGGCGACAGGGCGGGCGTGCGCTGATTGCCGGACTTCAATCCGTCCAGCGCCTGCGCGAGCGCCTGTTCGACGCGCTCGGGCGCGATGTCGAACTGGCGCAGGATGCGCCGCAGGTCGCTGTTGTCGACTTCCAGCAGCTTGAGCAGCACGTGTTCGATCTCGACATCGTAGTGGCTGCGCGACAGGCACAGGCCGGCGGCGCTTTCGACCGCGCCGCGGCAGGTGGTATTGAGGCGTCCCACCAGGGAACGCAGGTTCAGCGCCATGACTGGCCTCCCATTGCGGAAAAGTGGAATTCGCATTCGTCGGCCGACGCGGCGCCGCGGCGTCCGCGCAGCCAGGTGTTCCAACCCAGTTGCGGGCGATCGGCGCCGCGTTCTCCCAGCGCCAGCGGCGGAACCTCATCCGCGCGCAGCGACAGCTCGATGCGCAGGTCCAGCGCCAGACCGGTGAGGAAGCGCGCCAGCTCGACCACGTCCGACAGCAACTCGCCGCGCGGCAGCAAGCGGCGGAAACTCGCGCGGTCCAGCGGGCCGATGCGCAAGCGCAAGGTGGTCTGGCGATCCCAGAAGCGATCGCCCAACAGACAGCCGCCGGCCAAGGCCGATGTCGCGCGGCCCAGGCGCGTGCGGTCGGCCGCCGGCACCCGTTGCCAGGTGCCCAGACAGCCTTCGACCGCGACCGGCGCGCCGACCACATCGCCGACCACCTGCGACAAGGCACCGGCGCCGTGGGGGCGTTGCGAGATCAGTCCGGCGAAATAGGCGGTGGCCGCGCCGGGCAGGCGCGGCTGCGCAGGCGCGCTCTTTGCCGATGGCTGCCGTACCTGCACGCGCGCCTGCAGCGCGGGCGTGCCCAGACCGATCAGGTGATGGACGTAGTGCAGCGGCGAATTGCGGAAGCCGAACTCCAGGCCGATGTCGGCGCGATACTTGCCCCACGCGCGCCAGAACAGGGTGATCAGGCGATGGTTGAACAGGTCGAGAAAATCCTGCGCGGCGCGGTCGCGCTGCGCGCCCTGCGCGATCAGCCATTCGGTGTAGTGGCGCGGCAGCACGCCCGATGGGCCGGTGAGGCCGAGAAAATGCACGCGCATGCGCCAACCGCCGGCGTTGTCGGCTTCCAGCGCGGCCAGTTCGGCCGGAGGAAAATTCAACGAGGCCGGGGTGAGGAAACGCAAGGGCCCGGGCCGCGCCGCACTGCCGCGGGCGTCGAAGTCGTGCGCGCGGTAGATCAGCCGCACGGCCTGGAAGAATCCGAACGCCTGCGGATCCTCGCGCAGTCTTTCGATCGGCGCGACCGGCCGCTCGCTGCCCGCCGTGGAGGCTATCGGTGGCGGCGGCAAGGACACGGTGTCGGCCATGGCGCGCCGCTCACACCAGCGGCAGCGCGCCGGCGCGCGGCGCGAACCCGGCCAGCAGGCCTTCGCGCTGCTGCGAGCGCACGCTCAGGCGGGTGTAGGAGTTGGAGGTGCAATACAGGCCGAAGAACACGTCCAGCACGCGCGCCAGCAGGTACACGCCGCCGCCGACGTACTGGCTCTCGTCGAAGGTCAGCTCGACATCGGTGCCGCGCACGAAGGCCTGCCGTGGCGCACGGCCGATGCGCGTCACCGACGGCCGGCTGTCGACATCGACGATGCCGGCGATCTGTTTGCGCAGGCTGGCCGAATCGGCGTAGTTGTACAGGCTGAGAATTTCCAGCAGCGCCTCGCGTCCGCCGCCGACGATCGACAGGTGATTCAAGGCCAGATGCGAGATCAGCCGCCACTGATTGGCCATGCGCATCGGCGCACGCCAGGTGGCGGTGGGTTTCTTCAGCAGGCGCGCTTGCGCGATCACGCCGCCTTGTTCGACCTGCAACAGGCTTTCCTCGCCGCCGAACGGCAGCTGCGAGGGCAGGTCGCGGTTGGTGCAGGTCAGCGACAGGGACAGGGTGTCCACCGCCGGCACGTGCGGATTCATGTCGCGGTCGACCAGGGCGATGCTCATTTCGCTGCCGTCGTCGTTCGGCCGCGATGAGGGATGGCGCTGGGTGTACCAATGGCATCCCTCGTCGCTGTCGTGCAGGCCGTGGCGGATCGAATAGAACGGTACGAAATCCACGACATTGGCCTGATCGGCGGTGCGGCTGAACTTGCGCACCGAATCGACCGAATACACTTCCAGCCCCTGCGGGCGGCGCACGTCGGCAATCACCGGGTATTCGTGGCGCTGCTGGCTCAGGCGGATCGGTTCGGCCTGCTGCTTGAACAGGTTGACGATCGGCGTGCAGTTGAGACGGAAGGTGTCCGGGCCCACCGCCTGCTCCAGCCGCGGCAGGCGCTCCTGGCGGCCGAAGGGCTGGATCTCGAACACCAGCTCGACTGCGTCTTCGAATCGCGACAAATCCAGGCCGTCGAGTTCGAAGAACAGGAACTTCTCCGGCAGCACGAAATATTCCTGGATCAGGCGATAGCCGAGGAAGGAGCGTGCGTCGTAGTCGAGCAGGCCTTCGTCTTCGCCGAAGCCGACCGCGCGCAGCGATTCGCGCGACAATTGCAGCGGCGGCGTCTGCGGCGAGCCGTTCGGCGCGCGCAGACAGATCGCGGCGGTGGCGTTCAGCAGGATTTCGTACAGGGCGTGCGTCACCGGGCTTTCGCCGTCCAGGTAGACGCGCAGCTTGCGCAGATCGAGTTGAGACAGCGGCGTTTGCCCCTGCGCCTCCAGCCGGATCCGCAGCGTCGCCACGCTGCCGGGGCGGTGCAGCGCGAACGCCGAACGCTCGGCGGACTCCAGCCGGGCGTCGGCGACGCGCAGCGGCCAGATGTCGACCGGATAGGCCGTGCGATAGCGCACCGGCACGCCGTTCACCGGCCGGCTCAACAAGGCGGTACCGCGCGGCAGGTGTTGCATCGCGGTCAGTTCGGCGCCGGCGCTCGGCCGCAGCTGCGCGATCGACATCGACGGCACCGGCCGCAGGAAGTGCGGATACAGCACCGACAGCAGCGCCTCGGTGATCTGCGGGAATTCGTCGTCGAGCTTCTTGTGGATGCGCGCGGTCAGGAAGGCGAACGATTCGATCATCCGCTCGACGTGCGGGTCCTCGCAGACATCGCCTTCCAGCATCAGCCGCGAAGCGATCTTGGGATAACGCCCCGCGAACTCCTTCGAGAGCCGGCGCAGGTACGTCAGTTCGTTCTCGTAGTAAGGCAGCAGCTCATCGAGCATGGCGGGACGCGCGCTTCCGCGGTCGGGCGGATCGTGCGATTGGGGGACAGGCGCTCAGGCTAGGGGCGTGAGCCGGCAGGGGCCATTTGCCGAACGGACTATGCCTTACGGCGTCGCGCGGATTGGCCGCGTCCGGCTGGGGTGATCTGGCCGCCTGTTCGTCGGCGTTAGCGCGTGAGTTGCCTTTCGATGCGGTCGTGCTCGGCGCGCAGGCGCTCGAGGCGGGCGCGTTTGGCGTTTTCGTCGATCCAGCGCGCGGAGTGCGCCTGCTGCATCTCCAGGATGTATTCGATCTCCTCGAACGGCAGCAGCGCGCGGTTGTCGGCGGCCTCGAATCCGGACAATTCGTGGATCTTCAGCAGGTTGCGGCGTTCCCGCACGGCATCGCCGCCGCGTCCGTAGTCGATCAGAAACCGCCGGACCGCCGCGCGCGTTTCCGCCGGCAGCGAGCGCGAGACCACCAGGACCGCGTGCGGGATCAGGTCGGACTGCCACAGCACGCGCAACTGGGCATGCTGGCGCGGGAAGCGCACGGCGAAACGTTCGAGATCGGCGTCGTTGTTGCTGGCGACATCGACCTCGCCGTTGGCGACGGCGAGGGCGTTGTTCTGGTGATTGTTGATGGTGACCGATTTGAAGAACAGATCGGAGCTGAGGTCGCGGCGCGCGAACAGCTGCGCTTCGGGGACGAGATAGCCGGAGACCGACAGCGGTTCGCTGCGCGCGTAGCGCCATCGGCCCGGAGCGGCGAGCAGCGTCGCCAGATTGCGGATCGGCCCGCTGCGCCGTGCGATCAGTACCGAACGATAGCCCGGAGTGCCGTCGAGGCGGGTAAGCCGGACCGAAACCTGCATGTTGTTGTTGAGCACAGAGTCCAGCGCGAGCTTGCCCGACAGGAAGGCGACGTCCACGCGGCCCGCGGCGATGGCTTGGTGCATGCCCTCGTAAGTGCTCACCGACACGCTTTCCACCGGGCGGTTCAGCGCCTTCGCCAGGTCGTCGAGCAGCGCTTGCCAGTCCTGCCTGGATTCGGCCGGACCGCCGGTGGGCAGGATCCCGAACCGCAGCGGCGTTGCCTGCGCGGCAGGCACGGGCTGCGCAGGAGGGGCAGCGGCGGCCGCTCCGGCGATGCCGATGCACAGCAGCAAGGACCACACGCGGGCAAGCCTCAGACGCATGAACGCGGACGAGAACGGTCGCACTGGAATTGTCGTCTCGGGGGGAAAGAGCGTTATATCACCGCGGGGAGGGCCGGCGTCATCTCGCGGGGCCGGGAGCGGCGTTCATACGCGGGCAGCGCAGCGCCGGGACCGTGACGAAAATCACGGCTCGACCAAACGACGCGAGGCCACCACGGCCTCGACCCGGTTGCGAACGTTGAGCGCGCGAAAAATGGCGGCCAGGTGGATCTTGACCGTGCCTTCGCTGATGCCGAGGTTGCGCGCGATCAGTTTGTTGGGCTTGCCCTGCGACAGCAGGCGCATGACGTCGATCTGGCGCTCGGTGAGGATCTGGCGCAGGCCGTCGAGCGAGTGCTGCTCGACGGTCGCGGACAGGTTGCGCGCCGCGGCCGGCATTTCGACCGCGGGCGTCCAGCCGCGCGCCTGGACCCCGGCGAGCAGCAACGGCGGCACGTACACGCCGCCCGACAGCACCAGGCGCACGGCCGACAGCATGACGTCGGGCGAATAGGCCTTGGGGATGAAGCCCTGGACGCCGAGTTCGAGCAGCGTGCGGATCAGCTCGGTGTCCTCCGATCCCGACAGCACGATGATCGGCACGTCCGCGGCGACACGGCGCATTTCGGCGATGTGGCGATGCCCCTGCGCGCCGGGCATGGAGATATCGATGATCGCCAGATCCAGTGGGCTGTCGGGTCGGTTCACCACCGCGTCGAACTCGGCGATGTTCATCGCCACGACGAATTCGACCTGGTGCTCGAGCTCGGACAGTTTGGTCTTGACGCCCTCGACGATGAGGCGATGGTCGTCGGCAATCAGTACTCTCATGGGACTCTCATCACTTGGATCCTCAGCGAACGCCCCATGCGCCGCCACCCCGGATGGACGGATGGATGGCTGCGCAGACTCAGCGCGACGATAGTCCGCGCCCGCCGCGCCGGCAATAGCGGGCACCGCACCAAAGGCATAGCGCCAACGGGATATGGCCGTCGCCGCCGCGCTCGCGAAAGATGAGCCGCCTGATCCTCAAGTGACTGCTTGTGACGATGCTGCCGCTGCCCTGGCTAAGATCCGCGTCGATTCCGCGCGTTGGCGGAGCATGTGTGCTGGCCGTCGCGGCGCTGGTGTGCGGATGCACGCGCACCGCGGCGCTGGCGGCGAAGCCCGAGCCTGCGCAGATACCGGTATCGATTCCGCAGCCGCCTTCGTCGCCCTCGCGCGGCATCTTGTTCCGCATCGAGCCTGCGCAAGCGGTAATGCCCGCAGCCGCGGATGCGTCCGCGCCCCAGACGCGATCCCCGCCGCCGCGGGCGAGCAGCTACCTGTTCGGCACCATTCACTTCGGCAACGATGAAGAACTGGGACTAAGTCCGGAGCTTCTGGCCTCGGCGCTGTCGTCGTCGTTCACGCTGGTGAACGAGATCGATCTGGCCGCGCCCGGCGACGGCGATCTGGACCGCTATCGCTGGTTGCCGCCGGAGCAGTCGCTGTCTGCGCTCATCAGCGCCGAGGGCTTCGCCATGGCGCAAACCTTGCTGCCGCAGATTCCGCCGCCGACCTTGCAGCGGATGAAACCGTGGATGGTGCTGGCGCTGCTGGAGGCGCGCGGCGAGCAGGCCGGCGAGCAGACCCTGGACGATCGCCTGCAACGCATCGCTTCCGAGCGCGGCATGCGCATCGTGCACCTGGAGACGGCCGAGGACCAGTTGCGCGCGCTCGACTGCATCGCCAGCGAAAACCAGGCGCGGGTGCTGGAAGAGCGGCTGAAGACGCCGCAGGTCATGCGCGAGATGTCCGAGCGCGCGTTGAGGCATTACCGCGAGCGCGATCTCGATGCCTGGCTGGCCGATGTCGACCGCATGGTCGGCCTGGACGGCGAGAGCAAGGACATCGAAATGCGCGCGCGCCGATGCCTGATCGAAGAACGCAACCAGCGCTGGCTGCCGGAGCTGCTCGCCTTGCTCGACCAGGGCGGCTGCTACATCGCGGTCGGAGCGATCCATCTTCCCGGCGAACACGGATTGCTGGCGGCGCTGAAGCACGCCGGCTATCGCATCGAGGCCGAACCGCTATGACGCTCGCCGTTACGACATCCGCCGCGCCGATATCGGCGCGCCATCGCCGCCGCGCGGAGGCCAGCGCATGAACCGCCATCGTCAGGTCTTCTGGGGCCAGGGCGCCTTTCTCAGCCCGCAGCACCTGCAGGCGCAGGACGCCTGGCATCAGGCGATGCGCCAGGGCGTGCAGCGGGCGATCACGCCGTATCCCTGGGGCCTGGAAACGCTGGTGCTGCGCGAGGACGCGCTGGCCAGCGGCGTGGTCGATATCGAGCAGATCGAACTGCACACCCGCGACGGAGAGCGCCTGGCCGGCGGCTCGGCGCTGGCCGGCGGCAACGCGCGCATTCCCGACCGCGCCTTGCAGGATCTGACGCCGCGCAACAACGATCCGATCGCGTTGTGGCTGGTGCTCAATCGCGAACGCACCGTGCACGGCCTGGGCCCGGCCGGGCGCCTGAGCGAGCGCCATGCGCTGGCCAGCGACAGCCTGGAAGATCCCTTCGATCCGCAGGCCCCGGCCGCCGATGTCGACTTCCTGCTGTATCAACCGATGATCGTGACCTCGCTGGACGACAACGCCGAAGTCCTGGTGCGGTCCTGCGAGGCTTACAAGTTCGCCGAAATCGTGCCGGTAGGTCCGGGCAAGTACCGATTGTCGAACGATTACGTTCCACCGCTGCTGGCGCTGCAGGCCTCGCGCAATCTCTCGCGCTGGACCCGCGCTTTGCGCGACCTGCTGACCTCGCGCGGACAGGATTTCGCCGCCAGCAAGCGCCAGCGCGGCATCCGCGCCGCCTCGACCAGCGCGCAGGAAGTGATGCGCGTGGCGATGATGCAGACCTTCGCGCGCTATATCCCGGTCTTCGCCGAGCACGTCCGGCTGGGCACGGTGCCGGCGTATGCGCTGTACCAGCAGTTGCGGGCGCTGGTCGCGGAGTTCTCCGTATTCTCGGAGGACATCGGTTATTTTGGCGGCCTGGCCGCGAATCCGGCCGAAACCGAACTGCCCGATTACGATCACGACGATCTGCGCCATTGCTTCCGCATCGCCTTCGAGCGCGCCGAGGCGTTGATCAAGGCGCTGACCGTCGGCGCCGAGGTCGGCATCGCGCTGGCCTTCGACGGCCGCTTCTACAAGGCCGACTTGCCGGCGAACCTGTTCGAATCCGACAAGACTCGCTTCTATCTGGCGTTCGAATCCGACTTGCGCGGGCAGGACCTGTTCACGCGTCTGTCGCGCACCGGCAAGATCGCCTCGACCGAGGAAATGCCGCGCCTGCTGTCGGCGGCGCTGTTCGGCCTGAAGATCGACCTGCTGCCGGTGCCGCCGGAGGAACTGCCGCAGAAGACGCCGAACACGACGTATTTCCTGGTCGATACCGCGCATCCGTTCTGGCAGATGATCAAGAACGCGCGCAACATCTGCGTGTTCTGCGATCTGCCGTCGGACGCCACCGCGATCAAGCTGTATCCGATCGGCGCGCAGGAGTAGGGCGGTCATGGCGCGGTTACTCCATCATTTCCTGCCGGTGTGTTCGTTCGGGCTGGCGCTGGACGAGAAGATCGCCGCCGCCGCCGCGCACGACCCGCCGGCGGACGTGCTGGCCGCGGCGCGCCAGCTGATCGATCGCGCCAAGGCCGCGGCCCAGGCCGACGGCAAGCGCGCCGAGCATGTCGAAGACGCTGCGTTCGCGGCGGTGGCCTGGATCGATGAGGTCATGGCGCGCAATCCGGCCTATCTCACCAGCGGCGCGGCGCCGCTGCAGGTCGCGTTGTACAACACCAACAACGCCGGCAACGAATTCTTCTCGCACCTGTCGGCGCTGAAGTCCGAGCACGACGAAGTGCGCGAGGTGTACTACCACATGCTGCTGCTCGGATTCGTCGGCCAGTACTACTACGAAACCGGCGACAGCGGCGAGTTGGGCAAGCTCAAGGAACTGCACGCGCGCCAGCTGCCGGTCGCGCCGGCGGCGATCCACACGCTGCGCGAGGAGCGGGTGACGCCGCAGCCCTACAGCGGCGAGGCACCGGCCGGTCCGCGTTATCCCAAGCAATGGGACCGCCTGCTGTTGAAGGCCGGCGTGATCGCCGCCTTGCTGATCCCGCTGGGTTATCTGGCCTACCTGCTGATCGCCGCGCCCAAGCAGAGCGGCCCGAGCGTGCAGGAACTGGTGAACAGGCAGCTCAGCGGATTTCCCTGTTCTGACCTGGCCGCTGTCGTCGGCCCGCGCGGTGAGACCACGGTGGAAGGCTATGTGTCGCGCGCCGACGACATCGCCGCGGTCCGGCAGCGCGTGTCGAAGGTGGAAGGCGTGAACGCGCCGCAATTCAAGGTGCAGCTGCGCATCTGGCCGCACTGCGAGGTGGTGCGGATGCTCAAGCCGTTCCGCGAGCGCAACCAGGATCTTCGCTACGGCCTGGCGGTCACGCCGACCACCGGGCATTCCGATCGCTTCCTGGAAGGCGAGCAAGTGACCGTCAAGCTGCTGCAAGCCAACTACGACGGGTATCTGTACGTGGATTACTACACGGTCGGCGGCGATGTCGCGCACATCTATCCGAATCCGAAAGAACCCGACAGCGGGCGCCTGATCCGCTCGGGCGAACAGTTCGACGTGGGCGCGACTCAAGCGCGCTCCTGGACGGTGGCGCCACCGTTCGGACAGGAGCTGATCACCGTGATCGTCTCGCCGACCCCCTTGTTCCAGGGCAATCCCTCGGCGGAGATCGAGCCGGCGAAGGACTACCTGCCGCGCCTGAATCAGCTGATCGAAAGCAATCGCGGCAATCCCAGGCTCGCGGCGGAATTCCTGTTCATGCAGACCGAGCCCAAGCCATGAACCTGCCCAATCCGCTCGCGCCGGTGCAGGCGATCTTCTCGTGGCTGAGCAGCCTGTTCTCGCAGGCGCGCAGCCTGTACCGTCCGGTCGCCGAGGGCGCGAAGAAGCCGTGGTTGCTGCGGCTGGTCGTGGCCTTGCTGGCGTTGGCGCTGTTGATCGCGCTGGCGATCGCCGCGATCGCGATCGTGCCGACCCTGCCGGCGCGCTTCTGGCAATTGCTCGGCCTGTGCGCGGTGGCGCTGGCGGTGCTGTGGTGGTTCATCTCCGGGCAGCGCCGTTTCACCTTGCAAGGCCGCACACGCACGCGCATCGGCGACCTGGGGCCCGGCAACACGGACGACGAACGCGAGCCGCTGGCGCGCATGGCGCAGGCCATCGCCGAGGCCAAGCGCACCATCGTGCGTTCGCCGCAGATGGAAAAAGGCCGCGATCCGCTGTACCGCGTGCCGTGGATGCTGCTGCTGGGCGATGCCGACGCCGATGTCGACGGCCTGTTGCGCGCCGGCGCGGAAGTGTCGCCGTTTCCGCCGCCCTCGGCCGGCGACAGCGGCGAGTGGTGGCGCTGGTGGTTCTTCAAATCGCTGATCGCGATCCAGATGCATCCGCGCACCGTCTGCGACACCGCTTCGCGGCTGGAGCGCGGACTGTGGTACCAGGCGCTGATGCAGCTCGCCGCCGAGCGCGAGAAGCTGCCGCTCAACGGCATCGTGCTGACCGTGTCGGTGCAGACCCTGCTGGGCCCGGCCGACGCGCTGAAGACCACGGCGACGCGGCTGCGGCGTCTGGTCGATGAAGCGATGGAGCATCTGCAGGTGCGCGTGCCGGTCTATATCGTGGTCAGCGGCCTGGAGCGCCTGCGAGGTTACCCGACGCTGCGCGCCACCTTGCCGGCGGAAGCCTTCGCCCAGGCGCTGGGGCACCGGCTGCCGCAGACCGAAACCGTCAGCTCGGCCACCAGCGGCCGCTTCGATCAGATCCTCACGCCGATCCTCGATCGCCTGCATGCGCTGCGCATGACCGCGTTGCGCGCGCAGGCGACCGCGTCTACGCGCCGCGACATCTTCGAATTCGTCGAATCGCTGCGCCGCTGCGAGTCGGGACTTGCCTTGTTCGTCACGCTGCTGTTGGAGGACAACACCTTCCAGCGCACGCCGCCGTGGCGCGGCCTGTATTTCGCCGGCGGCGCCGATGCCGCGCATCCAGGCGGCGCGTTCGTCGCCGATCTGTTCACGCGCTTTCTGCCCGCCGACCAGCCGCTGGCCATGACCAGCCTGCGCGGCAGCGCCGCGCGCATGGCGGTGGCCGGCCTGGGCGTGGCCGCCTTGCTGGGCTTCAGCGGCTATCTCGCCTACGGCCTGTCGGCGGCGCGGCAGGACGATACGCAGTTGCTCGCCAGCACGCGCACCGCTTGCCGCGAGGTCGAGGGCCGCCTGGGCAATGCGCGCATCGAGTGGGTGGCCAGTTGCGGACGTACCATCGAGCGCCTGGAATCCGCCGCGGAAGGCACCTTGCTGGGCTTCGGCATCCGCCGCGCCGATCGCGATATCGAGGGGTTGAAGCAGCGCGTCACGGACGATTTCGCCAATCTGATCCTCGCGCCCTACGACCAGATGCTGAGCGAGGATATCGATCGCGGACGCGCCGGATTCGAGCATGCGCTGGCGATCGCGCAGCGGTTGCGCCTGCTGGATGCCTGCCGCTCCGCGAGCGAGGAATGCCTGGCGCGCGAGTTGCCGGACAACGTCGTCTTCGACGCCCGCTCGCGCCTGTTCGCGCCGTTCGTCACGCCCGACAACGACACCCGGCGCGACCGCGCCAACGCCACCGCCCTGTTCGAAACCTATCTGGGCTATCTGCGTTGGCAAAAAAAAAAGAGCCTGAACGACGAGCGTGACCGGCTGAAGGCGCAGTTGCAGCGGATCATGCAATCGCGCTCGCTGGATGTCGGCCAGGTCCGGGCGTGGGCGGACGCCCGCGGCAAGGGCTATGCGCTGGACGATTTCTGGCTGCCGAAAGACCGCGTCGTGGGGATCGAGCGCGGCACGCTGCCGACGGTCTCGGGCGCATTCACCTACCGCACCTGGAACGGGGTGATCGCGCCGTTCCTGGAAACCGCGCAAGAACAGGCCGATGTTCCGGCCGTGCAGGTCGCCGCATTCCGCGACGCTTATTTCCACGACTACTTCCTCGCCTGGGCGACGCTGCAGTCGCGCTTCGGCGAAGGCTACGCCTTCTGGAAAGGGCACGAGAACGAGCTGGCTGCGCGCGCGGCCGGCATCAACAACCCATACACGGTGTATTTCGGCACGCTGCGCTCGCAGCTTTACGCCTTGCCGCTCAAGCGTCCGCTCGGCCTGCGCTGGAAGGAAGCCTGGGCGCAGATGAAATCGAGCTGGACCTCGGCGTGGCGGCCGGCGGGGCGATTGGTCCGCGACAGTTTTCGCTTCGGCGAGGTCTCGATCGAGCCGCCGGTGTGGCTGACCGCGTTGCGCGATACCCAGGTGGCGATCCTGGCGCCGCAGGCGCCGATGTTCGCGCGCGGCTATTTGCGCCTGCAGGCCGATCGCGACGGACAGGAGGCCTATCGCATCGCCGCCGATCTTTTCGCCAGCCGCGGCGCGCCCGAACGCGCACCGGCGAACGAGTACAGCCAGTTGTTGAGTTCGGTGGACAAACCCGGCGAGCCCTATGCGCAAGCGTTCGGCGCGAACGATCTGGCGGCCTGGTCGATCGCGCAGGGGCCGGCGCATTTGCTGCTGCGGCTCACCGTGCGCCGCGCCGGCGATCACTTGCAGCAGCGCTGGCGCGAAACCGTGATCCGGCCGCTGGCCTCGCAGCCGCCGGCGCAGCAGGCGCAGGCCTTGCTCGGCCCGCAAGGCAAGCTGGAAGCCTTCATCGGCGATTGGCTCAAGCCTTTCCTCAGCGAGAAAGAGCGCACGCCGGTCAGTCTCAGCGGCGTCGCGATGCCGCTGTCGGCCGACTATCGCCAGATGCTCACCGGTGGACAGCCTGCAATGGTGAGCGACGCGCCGTTTCCGGCGGGGACCTTCACGCTGGATGCGCCGACCCATCTGGGAACGCTGCTGGAAGGCGCGCAGGGCACGACGTTCGAGCTGATCTGCAACGGTCAGAGCGTGGGCATCACCAGTCGCGGGGAATCGCTGACCGACGCGCAGATGCAACCGCAATGGTCGCCGTCCACCTGCCCGGAAGCGCGCATCCGCATCGCGCTGCCGGCGAGCGCGAGCCAGGCGCTGGCGGCGACGGACGCGGTCGCCGCCGCGCCCGAGGACGCCACTGCCGCGCCCGTCGTGCCTGCCGCGCCTGCGCCCGCCGTGCCGCCTCCGCCGGACCCCGCCTTCCGCCTGACCTTGCTCTATCGCGGGCCCGATGGCATCGCACGCCTGCTCGAACAATTCGCGCCCGGCGCGCATGTCTTCAGTCTCGGCGATTTCCGCGAGTCCTACAGCCCTTCGCAATGGCAGCAGCTGGCGCCGCGACTGCAGGCGATCGGCTTCCGCCAGGCGCGCGTGCATCTGCGCATCGAGCCCAGCGAACCGATGCAGCGCTTCCTGGCTTCGCGCGGCGCCGCGCCGCTGGCGCTGCCGCAGACCATCCTCGAATGAACCGCGCGGCCTGCGTGCCGCTTAGGAGCTCCGCCATGGCGATCGACATAGATGCCCTCCTGGCCCCCATCAGCGCCGAGGCACCCTGCGGCGAGGATGCCGGGTTTTCCGATCTGTTCGACCGCATCCGCGAAGCGCGCCGCGCCGACGACGCTTCCTTGCCGCAAGGCGAATGGCAGACGCAGGTCAAGCTCGCCGACTGGCGGCTCGCCCTGGACTTGTCGGTGGAAGCGCTGAGCCGGGTCAGCAAGGACCTGCAGGCCGCCGGCTGGCTCGGCGAGGCGCTGATCGCACGCCACGGCCTGGACGGCGCGCGCGACGGGTTCGCGGTGATCGCCGGTCTGATCGAGCGCTATTGGGACGGCCTGCATCCCTTGGCCGAGGGCGAGGATCTGGAAGAACGCGCCGGAAAGCTGGCCTGGTTCAACAGCAACGCCGCCGCGGCGCTGCAGCGCATGCCGTTGAGCACCGACGCGGCGACGGCGGTCACCCTGATCGATTGGCAGACCTCGCGCGAGCTCGACAATCTGGCGCGGCAGAATGCGCAGGCGCATCAGGCCGCGCTGGCCGAAGGCAAGCTGGGCGGCGAGGCCTTCGATACCCGCATTCGCGCCGTCGCCGACGCCGACCTGCGCGCCATGCTCGCCGGCATCGCCGCCGCGCAGACCGCGTATGCGCATCTAAAATCCGTGGCGGATACGAAGTTCGGCCGCGCCTGCCCGAGCCTGGCCGAGATCGAAACCACGCTCAAGCGCATCGCCCAGGTGCTGCAGCAGGCCGCGAAAGCGAAGGGGCTGCTCGATCCGGCCGATGCCGCGGCGAGGCAGGGCGAGGACAATTCCGCCGGCGCACCGCCACGTGGCGGTGAGGTGGCGACGCCGCTGGATCTGGGCGGCGACAGCCGGGCCTCGAAACAGGCCGCCCTGCGCGCGCTCGGCGACATCGCCGGTTACTTCAAGCGCACCGAACCGCATAGCCCGGTGGCTTCGCTGCTGGAACAGGCGGTGCAATGGGCCGACATGCCCTTGAACGAATTCCTCGCCGAGGTGGTGCGCGACGAAAGCGTGCTGGCGGCGATCCGGGCGCGGGTGGGGCTGAAACAGTGAACCGGCCGGACCCGGCGAGGCCGTTGCGCCTTCAACGATGCGATGAACGCGGAGCCCGCCGCATTCGGCGTTCGCCGCGCAGCACTTACGCCGCATCGCCTCGTTCGAACGGCATAGGCCGTCGATCGGCCGTCCGACGGATTTCCGCGGCGGTTCGCCATTCCTAGACTCGCTGTCACTGAATCACCGCGCAAGCCGGGAGAGATCATGGCCAAGAAGGAAAGCACGCAGCACAAGCTCGATCGCGTCCGCGCCCCGCGCGTGCAGCTGACCTACGACGTGGAAGTCGGCGACGCCATCGAGAAGAAGGAACTGCCCTTCGTCGCCGGCGTGATCGGCGACTTCACCGGCAAGAGCGAGGAGCCGCTGCCGAAGTTGAAGGACCGCAAGTTCGTCAACATCGACAAGGACAACTTCAACGACGTCCTCAAGGGGATGAAGCCGCGCGTGGCGGGGCAGGTCGATAACAAGCTGGCCAACGACGGCTCCAAGCTCGCGGTCGATCTCACCTTCGCGAATCTGGCCGATTTCGAGCCCGAGCAGGTCATCGGCCAGATCGAGCCGCTGCGCAAGTTGCTGGAGGCGCGGCAGAAGCTCGCCGATCTGCGCAACAAGGCCGCCGGCAACGACAAGTTCGAGGATCTGTTGAACGAGGTCCTGCTCAACACCGACAAGATCACCCAGCTCGGGAAGGAAGTCGGGCCGAAGTCCGAGTAAGTCGTCACGGCGGCCGGCATCGGCAGCCGTCCCGTCCGCGAAGCCAGCGAGTCCATCATGGCCAATACCGAATCCCAGGCGGCCCCGGCCGCCGCAGTCGAAGCCGCCGAGGGCGGACTGCTCGAACAGATCCTGACCCAGACCAAGATCGCCAAGACCGATACCGAACGCGCCCGCGCGCGCGATCTGATGGCCGAACTGGTCGCTCAAGTCACCGACGGCGCCCTGGTGGTGTCCAAGGACGCGATCACCGCGCTCGACGCGCGTATCGCCGAGATCGACCGATTGCTGTCGGAGCAGTTGTCCGCGGTCATGCACATGGAGGATTTCCAGCGCATGGAAGGCAGCTGGCGCGGCCTGAAGTACATGGTAGACAACAGCGAAACCAGCACCACGCTGAAGATCAAGGTGTTCAACTGCACCAAGAAGGAGCTGGTCAAGGATTTCAAGAACGCCTCCGACTTCGACCAGTCTTCGCTGTTCAAGAAGGTCTACGAAGAGGAATACGGCACCTTCGGCGGCGCCCCGTTCGCCACGCTGATCGGCGACTACGAGTTCGGCCGCCAGCCCGAAGACATGTACCTGGTCGAGGAGATCTCGCATGTCGCCGCCGCGGCGCACGCGCCGTTCCTGTCGGCGGCCTCGGCGCAGTTGCTCGGATTCGAGAGCTTCACCGAGCTGTCGGGCCCGCGCGATCTGGCGAAGATCTTCGACACGGTGGAATACGCCAAGTGGAAGAGCTTCCGCGGCTCGGAGGATTCGCGCTACGTGGGCCTGACCATGCCGCACGTGCTCGGCCGCCTGCCGTATGGGCCCGACACCTCGCCGGTGGAAGCGTTCAACTTCACCGAGACGGTCACCGGCAAGGAGCACGAGCGCTATCTGTGGATGAACGCCGCCTACGCGCTGGGCAGCAAGATCACCGATGCCTTCGCCAAGTACGGCTGGACCGCGGCGATTCGCGGCGTGGAAGGCGGCGGCCTGGTCGAAGGGATGCCCACGCACACCTTCAGCACCGACGACGGCGAGGTGGCGCTCAAGTGCCCGACCGAGATCGCCATCACCGACCGCCGCGAGAAGGAACTCGCCGACCTCGGCCTGATCCCGCTGGTGCATTGCAAGAACACCGACTACGCCGCGTTCTTCTCCACCCAGTCGGTGCAGAAGTCGAAGGAGTACAACACCGATGCGGCCAACGCCAACGCGCGCCTGTCGGCGCAGCTGCAGTACATCTTCGCGGTCAGCCGCGTCGCCCATTACCTCAAGGCGATGATGCGCGACAAGATCGGCAGCTTCGCCTCCAAGTCCAGCGTCGAGATGTTCCTCAACAACTGGATCGCGCAGTACGTCCTGCTGGACGACAACGCGTCGCAGGAGCGCAAGGCGCAGTTCCCCTTGCGCGAAGCGCGCATCGAGGTCACCGAAATACCGGGCAAGCCCGGCGCGTACAAATCCGTGGCGTTCCTGCGCCCGCACTACCAGCTCGACGAACTCAGCGTCTCGCTCCGCCTGGTGGCGGAGTTGCCGAAGTCGGCACGCTGAGCCCTTCACTACCTAGGCACTGTATTACAGGAGCACGATCATGGCATTCGATGCATTCATCCAGCTCGAGGGCGTCAAGGGCGAAAGCGCCGACGACAAGCACAAGGACTGGATCGAGATCAAGAACTACGGCTTCGGTGCATCGCAGCCGCAGTCCAGCACCGCGTCCTCCGCCGGCAGCCTCAGTTCGGCGCGCGTCAATATCCAGAATTTCTCCTTCACCAAGCTGCTGGATATCGCCAGTCCGAAGCTGTTCGAGTACTGCTGCACCGGCCAGCATGTTCCCGTCGCGATCATCCATCTCAATCGCGCCGGCGGCGACAAGGCCAAGTACATGGAATACAAGCTCACCGACGTGCTGATCAGTTCGGTCGGCCGCGGCGGCGACTCCAAGGGCGACGAAGACGTGCCGATCGAATCGGTCAGCCTGGTGTTCGGAAAGTGCGAGATGACCTACACCAAGATCGGCATTGACGGCAAAGCCGCGGGCAATGCCTCGGCCGGCTGGGACCTGAAGGCGAACAAGAAGGTCTGACCGCTCCCGCATGGGCGCGCGATCTCCCGCCGCCGTTTCCCGGGCCCGTCCCGGGAAACGGAACGGGCCGGCGCGCGACTCGAGATCACGACAATGATCAAGCTCGAACAACCTTCCATGGTCCTCAACGCCGAAGGCGTTCCCGGGCCGTACTACAAGATGTGGAACAGCTGGACGGTTCCTCCGGCCGCGAAACCCGCCGATATCATGGCCTGGGTCGCATCGGTCGCCGGTTCGGCGCCGCTTACCGAAGGCGGATTCAACCTGGTGATCAACTGCCATGGCGCCAACGCCCGCCTGGGCCTGGGCACGGGCTTCGGCTGGGCGCAGCTGCCGCTGTTCACGCTGCTCGCTCCCAGCGTATCCACCATCTATCTGGTGGCCTGCAATGTCGTGTCGTTCTCCGGCAGCGGCGACGGCAATCTGTTCTGCGGCGCGATGGCCAAGAACGCCGCGGCCCGGGTGATCGCGTCGAACCACACGCAGACCACCGGCGCGTGGCCGACGATTCCGTACGGATGCATCGACGGCTTCGAGGGCGATGTGTGGATGTGGCATCCGGACGGTTCGAACGAACTGACCGAGCTGTAAGCCGGCGCGGCGCTCGGCCTGCATTGCTGGGCCGAGCGCCGATCGATCCCGGCGATCGCGATCCGATGCGGGGCGCGATCTTGCGCCGCGGATCGTCGAGGAAACCAGAACGTCGCTGCGCCGGGTCGCAAGACGGCCCGATCGCACCGCCGCGTCGCGAGGTGGATCATGGCGACAAGCTACGACTGCGTTACCGGCGAAATATTCCGCATCGCCGTAAATTTTCAGGAACCCTCATGGCCGCGCGAGTCGTCGAAGAAACCAAGAACACGATCTATCATTTCGGCCCGGACCTCATCCGCAGCACGTATCTGGAAAAGTATCCCAAGCCCCGGCAGCTCGGCCGCCTGCAGGCGACCGCCGGGCCGCACAAGTCCGGCGGCGATCCGCACATCGCCGGACGCGCCCTGGACATCATCCTGGACGCGACGGTCGAGCAAGAGCGCGCGGTCGCCGATCAACTGGTCGATGTGTTCCTGACCATGCGCGAACGCATGCGTTGGGGCGGGTTGATCTACAACGGCGAAGAATGGAACAGCGCCGGGATCAAGTTCCCGCGCACCGGCTCGGCGATCAACCGCCACTTGAGCCATATCCATATCGAATGGGGCGCCAAGAGCGCCGAGCAGGTCGATCCGGACGATTTCAAGCCGCTGCTGATCTGCATGTTGATGCAGGTTCGCTGAGCGCGGCCGGCGGCGAGCGATCACGACGATGCAAAGCCTGCTCGATCGGCTCGACCAGCGCAGCCAGCCCGGCGACCGTCGCGACGTCTACGCGATCAGGGCGGCGATTTCGCGCGACCTGGAAAGCCTGCTCAATACGCGCTCGGAAGGCGCGCGGCTGATCCCGGATGCGTTCGAGGAATGCCGCAGGTCTTCGCTGACCTACGGCATTCCGGATTTCTCCTCCTACAGCCTGCTCAACGTGCACGACCGCGACCGCATCCGCCGCGCCCTGGAGCAGGCGGTCGCGCTGCACGAGCCGCGCCTGACCCGGATCAGGATCTCGCTGGAACCGCAGCGTGCCTTCGAGCGCACCTTGCGGTTCCGCATCGACGCGCTGATGGAGCTGGGACCGGAGCGCGAAAAGGTGCAGTTCGACGCGGTGTTGCAACTCAACACCCAGGTCTACCAGGTGCGCTGAGGCCGGGCGCCGCCGGCGCTCAGGCTTGCTTGGTCAGGATCGCCGCCATCATCGCCTCGCGCAGCCGCTCCGGCGGCACCGGCTTGTGCAGGACCGGGATGCGCGCCGCGGTCGCCTCGTGCAGGCGCTCGCCCTTGGTTTCCCCGGTGATCAGCAGACGCGCGAACGGGCGCACCGCGCCGGCGTCCACGCCGTAGTGCGCGTCGAGCCGCTGCAGCGCCTCCAGGCCGGTGCGGCCGCGGGCGAGCTTGAGATCCGACAGCACGATGTCGGGCGGGCCCCAGTCGCGCAGCGCGGCCACCGCCTGCTCGGCGTCCTCGGCCGCGCGCATATCGCAGTTCCAGCTGTGCATCAGCACGCGCATGCCCTCCAGGATGGCGCGCTCGTCGTCGATCACCAGCACGCGCAGGCCGCTGACGTCCAGCGGCGCTTCGGTCGGGTGCTCGCTGATGCGGGTGCTGGCTTCCGCGCCGGCGCGCGGGATGGTCACGCTGAACACGCTGCCGCTGCCCGGACGAGAGCGCAGCACGACTTCGCCGCCCAACAGATGCATCAACCGGTGCACGGTGGCCAGGCCCAGGCCGAGGCCGTGCTCGCGGTACTCCGCGTCGGCGCGCGCCTGCTCGACCTGGAAGAACTCCTCGAACACGCGTGTCTGGTGCTCCGGCGCGATGCCCGGCCCGGTGTCCCACACTTCGATGCGCACATGCGTATCGCCGGCGCGGCGCACGCCGACCAGCACGCCGCCGCGCTCGGTGTAGCGCAGAGCGTTGCTGACCAGATTGTTGATGACGCGCGCGAGCATGATGCGGTCGGTATGCACCCAGGCGTCGGTCTTGCGCAGGACCAGCCGCAGTTCGCGTTTCTCCGCGATCATGCGGAAGGTGCGGTTCACGTCTTCCAGCAAGGGGTCGAGGGCGAACTCGCTGAACGCCGGTTGCATCGCGCCGCTTTCCAGCCGCGAAAGGTCCAGCAGTTCCGAGAACAGGCCGTCGAGCGTGGCCACGCATTCCTGAATGTGACTGGCCCGGGTGAGCCGGGCCGGATCGGTTTCGCCGACCTTGAGCGCGGAGGAAAACAGGGTCAGGGCGTACAGCGGCTGGCGCAGGTCGTGGCTGGCGGCGGCGAGGAAATGCGCGCGCGCCTGGCTGGCGGCTTCCAGTTTTGCGTTCTTGTGCGCCAGTTCGGAGGTGGCCGCGGCGATTCGCGCTTCGAGTTCTTCCCAGGCCTCGGTGAGGGCGACGGAGGCGGCATTGAAGCCTTGCTGCAGATGGCCGATTTCGCCGCCGCGGGTGACCGGGACGCGCACGCTGCGCCCGCCGCGTCCGAGCTTGTCCACCGCTTCGGCCAGTTCCAGCACCGGCGCGCTGACTCGCCGGGCCACTCGCCATCCGATCACGCCGGCGATCACCAGGCACACCGCCAGCACCGCCGCGGTCGCCTGCGCCTGGCGCGTGCGGATGTCGTCCATGCGGCGCAAGCCGAACTGCACCCGCACCCAGCCAGGGGAGGGCGCCGACGCGGTGTTGGAGCGGATCTTGCGCGAGACTTCGACGTAGCGCGATTGCGAAGCGGCGGTCGGGCCGAGCGCCTCGGCCAGGATTTCGCCGTCGCGCGAGAGAAATTGCACGCGCACCAGATCGGTATTGCTCGCCAGCGGCTTGGCGATGCGCGCCAATGCCGCGCGGTCGCCTTGCTTCATCGCCGTTGAGGCGGCGGCGGCGAAATTTTCCGCCACCACTTCGGCCGAGGCCGAAGTGACCCGCTCGACTTCGCGGCGCTGATTGTCGTTCAGCAACACCGCCAGCAAGATCGCGATCAAGGTGGCCGGAACGATCGCCAGCAGGCTCAGCCGCGCGACCAGCGGCAGGTCGTACGGCCGTCTGCGACGGTCGGGCATGGCCGGATTGTGGACATTGGTATTCATCGCCACGGTAATCTAGCGCGTCCGCCGCGATTCGGCGCGGCCGCGGCCGCGATAGGTGGCCGCTGCACAGGCGTTAATCCGTTTCAGATATGGCGGGGGGCCCAGGCCGAGAAATCGGTCGATGAATTCCCTCGCCCTGTCGCTCAGGAAGGGCGGCAGCAGACAGGAGCAGGACGATGACAAGGCAGTCGAAGGTGCGCGGCGGATGGCAAGTCCAGGACGGGCGGCCGCCCCGGTACGGGAGACCGGCATGAACGCGGGCGCGCTCGAGGATGTGCTGCACGAACGCTTGTTCACCGGCACCGGCGATGTCTACGCCGTGCTCGATGGGCGCAAGATTCCGGGACTGCCCGAGCGTCTGCACGCCACCGGCGCGGAGTTCTGGTGTCTGCTGGCCGAAGGCCTGGACCCGGTCCTGGCCGAATGTGCGCCGTATCTGGTGCGGTTGCATTGCGAGGGCTCGGCCGTCGCCGCGGCGCTGCGCGCGGTGTGGGAACGCGGCAGCGGCATCGTGCTGTGCACCTGCGCCGGCAGCGACGGCCGCGCGTTGCGCGTGCATCTGCGCGCCTGGTTGCGGATTCCCGGAGCCGACGGTCGCACGCAATTCTTCCGTTTCTACGATCCGCGCGTGCTGCGCGCGATCTTGCCGAGCCTGTCCGCCGAGCGGCGCGCGCAATTCCTGGCGCCGCTGGGATGCGTGTACGTCTCGGGCCCGACGCCGGGCAGTCTGATCGGGTTCAGTCGCGATGCCTGTGCGGACGGCTGCGCGCTCGGCGCAGCGGGCAAGAGCGAGGCCCGCTGCTTGCCCGATCTGCGCGTGGCGAAGCTGGCCTGATCGCTCCGCCGTAAAAACACCGCGCGCTCTGTCGCGCCGTGTCCGTCATTCGGCCTCCATGTAAAGGCCGCGTAAGCCGAAAGCACTACTCCCTTTCACGGATAGGCGCCGCGCGCATGCCTTCCTAGACTCCCGTCGTCGCCGCGATTTGCGATCGTGATCGACATTCCCCCGGACATGGAGTTTCGGCATGCGCATCATTCGCCCGCTTTCCTGCCAGAAGCGGAACCGCTCGGACTCGGCGCTCGCGTCGCGTCTGGCTCATGTCGTATTGATCGCGCTGGCGGCGATCGCGTCTTGCGCATCGGCGCAGGCGCCCGCGCCGGCGCAGACCACGCTGGCGGAAACCGAGCGTGCCGACGTGCGCGCGGCGCTGCACGCGATCTCGCGCATGGACGATGCCGACACCGCCTTGGCCCTGGCCGAAGACGGTGCCGCCTTGTACGAGACCGAAACCGTCCGGCTCGACGGCTACGAATACTGCAGCCAGGCCGTGGCGCTGGCCGACCGCGGCGAATTCCGCCGCAGCGTGCAGGCGGCGAGCAAGGCCCTGCACGTCGCCTTGCAGACCGGCAACGAAGACCTGCTGGCCAAGGCTTACCGCGATCTGGCCATCGTTTTCAGCTATTCCGGCCAGCTCGACCGCGCCGAGACCTTCGCCACGCTCGCGTTGTCCAAGCACGCCGAAGATCCGCAGAAGGTGCAAGGCCCGGCGCACAAGATCCTGGGCGACGTGCGCAGCCGGCAGCAACGCTACCCGGAGGCGATCGCGGCGTACGAACTCGCCCTGCAGACCAGTTCCGCGCGCTATCGCCCGCTGGTGCAGGCGTCGCTGGCCAACGCGCTGATCCAGTCCGGCGACCTCGTCCGCGCGCAGCGCGAACTCGATGCGCTTCAGGCGCCGGACGACCCCGCGCAACGCGCTCAGCTCGAACGCACGCGCGGCCGCCTGTTGTTGGCGGAAAACAAGCCGGCGCAGGCGCTGGCCTTGTTCCAGCGCCTGGCCGCGCAGACGGTGCCCGGCGATGAAGGCAATTACCGCATGTGGGCGCTGGACGGGGTTTCGCGCAGCGAACAGGCGCTTGGGCATCCGGATCAGGCGGCGCAGGCGCTCGATCAGGCGCTCGCCGCGTTCGACAACGTGCGCGCGCGGTTTCGCAGCGACGAATTCAAGATGGGTTTGTTCTCTGACCTGCAATCGGTGTTCGAGCGCGCCATCGGTCTGTATTCGCAAACCGGCAACCCCGAGCGCGCGTTCGCCGTCAGCGAGCGCAGCCGCGCGCGCGCGTTGCTGGACGCGGTCGCCGACAGAGGCAAGACGCCGGAGGACGCGACCGCGCAGGTCGCCGACGTCGCCAGCCTGCGCAAGCTGCTGCGCGCCGATGAGCGCATCGTCGCCTTCCACTCGCTGAAGGACCAGTTGCTGGTCTGGGTGATCTCGCCGGAGGGCGTGAGCGAACACCGCATCGCGGTGTCGCGCGCCGACCTGGTGCGTCTGGTGGAAGCCTACCGGCAGGCGATCGTCGGCCTGCGTCCGTCCGCGGTCGATGCCGGCGACAGCATCGCCAGCTTGTTGCTGGCGCCGCTCGGCCTGCAAGACGGGTTACGGCTGATCGTGATTCCGCACGGGCCCTTGCATTACCTGCCGTTCCAGGCGCTGCGCATGGACGGCAAATACCTGATCCAGCGCCATCCCATCGCGATCGCGCCATCGGTCAGCATCGCCGCGCGCCTGGCTGCGCGCGCGCCGACGACGGCGCCGCGGTTGCTCGCCTTCGGCAATCCGCTGGTGAGCCCCGCGGTCGCCGAGCCCTTGCCCGGGGCGGAGCGCGAAGTCGGCAACTTGGCGGCGCTGTTCCCGCGGCCGCAGGTCTATCTGGAGGCCACGGCGACGAAAGCGCGCTTCCAGTCCGAGGCGCCCAAGGCGCGCATCGTCCACGTCGCCGCGCACGCCCGTGCCGATATCGCCGATCCCCTGCATTCGCAGATCCTGCTCGCCGACGAGAACGGGCGGCAGAATTTCCTCGAAGCGCGCGAAGTGCTGAGCCTGAATCTCAACAACGTCTCGCTGGTGACGTTGTCGGCCTGCGAGTCCGGCCTGGGCCGCGTCGCCGACGGCGACGAAGTGCTGGGCTTCACGCGTTCGTTCCTCTCGGCCGGGACTTCGGCCCTGGTCGCTTCGTTGTGGCCGGTTCCCGACCGCGACACCGAACGCCTGATGACCACCTTCTACCGCGATCTGCGCGCGGGCGATGACCTGCAACGGGCGATGCAGGCCGGACAGCTGGCGGTGCTCGAGCACCCGGAAACCTCGCATCCGTTCTATTGGGCGTCGTTCAACCTGATCGGCAATTGGCGCCTGACGGTGGAGAACTGAAATGACGCCGATGCAGCCTTCCGTATTTCGCCTGCCCACGCTCGCCTGCGCCGTGTTGATGGCCCTGTGCGGGCACGCGCGGGCCGAGCCCGAGCCCGAACCGCAGGCGCCGCCGCAAGCGCTGCCGGAGCCGCAGATGCGGGCGCCGTCGCAGACGCGCTTCACCCTGACCGCCATCGAGTTCGTCGGCAACACGCGTTTCACAGACAGCGATCTGCAGACGATGGTGGCCAATCGGATCGGCCAGGAAGTAGCCCTGGCCGATCTCGAGGACATCGCCAAACGCGTAACCGCGCGCTATCGCGATCGCGGCTATTTCCTCGCCCAGGCCGTGGTGCCGGTGCAGGAAGTGGAGCAGGGCAGGGTCACGATCAGCATCGTCGAGGGCACCCTGGGCCAGGTCGAGATCGATGTCGATCCCGACGCGCCGATTCCGCCCGCGCGGGTCGAGAACACCTTGATGGCGGCGCTGCAGCCGGGCCAGGCGCTCAATGGTCCGCGCTACGAGCGCGCGATGCTGCTGTTGTCGGATTTGCCCGGCATCCGGCCCAAATCCGCGGTCGAATCCGGCGCCGCCATCGGCAGCACCGATCTGAACGTGCAGGTGTCCCGCGGCGAAGCCCTGGGATTCGTGGTGGAGGTAGACAACCACGGCACTCCGGAGTCCGGACGCATCCGCGCCGGCGGCACCATGCGCTGGGCGAGTCCGAGCGGGCACGGCGACAACCTCGATCTGCGCGTGATGCTGGCCGAAGACGCGCATACCGCGTTCGGCCGTTTGGCCTACGAACTTCCGGTCGGCTACGACGGTCTGCGCATCGGCGCCGGCGTCGCCCGCGTGCAGTACGAACTGGGCGGCGGGTTCCGCCCCCTGCGCGCCACGGGCACGGCCGATATCGCAGATGTCTCGGCCACCTATCCCTTGATCCGCCAGCGCGGGACCAACTTGTTCCTGCGTTTCGGATTCGACCGGAAGTCGCTGACCGACGAATTCGAAGCGGTCGAGTTCGAAACCGAAAAGCGCATACGCGGGGCGACCGCCGGCTGGTCGTTCGAGCATCGAGACGCCTTGTTCGGCGGCGGCTACACCAGCGTCAACGGCGTGCTCTATCGCGGCGAGCTGGATATCCGCGATCCGGTCAGCGAATTCATCGACCAATCGCCGATCGGCCGAAAAACCCAGGGCTATTTCACCAAGTTCACCGTGCAGGCCACGCGTCTGCAGGCTTTGACGCAGGACCTGAGCCTGTTCCTCGGCGTAGGCATGCAACTGGCCAACCGCAACCTGGATTCCTCCGAGCAGTTGTCGCTGGGCGGGCCACGCGCGGTGCGCGCGTACTCGACCAACGAGGCACTGGTGGACGAGGGCTGGATCGCCAACCTCGAACTGCGTTATGCGCTGAACGAGCGCGTGACTCCGTTCTTGTTCTACGACGCCGCCCACGGCGCGTTCGCTCACGACCGCTCGCGCTTCGTGCCCGAGAACGGCAAGAGCCTGCGCGGCTACGGCCTGGGACTGAGCTGGGCCCGGCCCGGCAACTGGGCATTTAACGCCACGCTGGCCTGGCCCGACGGCATACGCGCTGTCGCCGATCGGCGCGAACCGCGCCTGTACCTGCAACTGCAGAAGCACCTCTGAGTGGAGACTCCCATGGGCGCGCAAGCCAATGTCCGATCCATCCATCGCACGCCGCGGCCGCTGGTTCGGCATGCCTTGCCGTTGGCCTTGGCCGCGTCGCTGGCAACCTCGCTCGCGCAGGCGCAGCCGCCGCTGCCGACGACATTGCCGATCAACGGCAACGTCGTCGGCGGCACCGCGACGATCGCGCTGCCCGGCGGCAACACCATGACCATCAACCAGACCAGCAACGGCGCGATCATCGATTGGGGCAGCTTTTCCGTCGGCAGCGCCGCGACGGTCACTATCACCCAGCCGGGCGCGGCCAGCGTGCTGCTCAATCGCGTGATCGGCGACGGCAGCACGGTGCCGGTCTCGGAAATCTTCGGCGGCCTCAACGCCAATGGCCGCGTGTTCCTGGTTAATCCCAGCGGCGTGCTGTTCGGCGCGGGCTCGCAGGTGAACGTCGGCGGCCTGGTGGCGTCGACGCTCAGCATCAGCAATGAAGACTTTCAGGCCGGCCTCGGCAGCGGTCGCTTCGTCTTCACCGGCAACGGCGAAGGCGTGACCAACAACGGCACGATCACCGCCGCATCCGGCGGCACGGTGGCGCTGCTGTCGAGCGACTCGGTGGACAATACCGGCCAGATATCGGCTCAGCGCGGCACCGTCATCGGCGCCAAGGGCAGCGGCATCACCCTGGATTTCCAGGGCGACGGCCTGACCCAGGTGACCATCGACGACGCCGGGCCGGCGTTGGCTTTCGACATCAACAACAGCGGCACGTTGACGGCCGACGGCGGCCAGGTCGTGTTGACGATACAGGGCAACGATATCGTCAGCGGCATCGTCCACACCGGCACGATCCGCGCACGCACGCTGGACAACCGCGGCGGACGCGTGGTGCTGTCGGCCGGCGCCCGCCGCGTGGCAATCGACGGCGGCCAGATCGACGTCAGCGGCGCGGACCCCGGCCAGAGCGGCGGCAACATCGCCGTGAGCGGCAGCGATGTCGGCCTCTTCAACGGCGCGCGGCTCGACGCGTCGGGGCAGGCCGGCGGCGGCCGCATGGACCTGGGCAGCAACGATGGCACCCTGGTCGTCGATGCCGGCAGCGCGCTGAGCGCCAACGCGATCGACAACGGCAACGGCGGCTACGTCGGGCTGCAGGGCGGCAACGGCGGCGCGCGCATCTTCGGCGATCTAAGCTCGCATGGCGGGGCCAACGGCGGCTTTGGCGGTCAAGTCGTGACCGGATCGTCGGCCGGCTTCGATCTGCGCGGGGTCCGCGTCAACACCGGCGGCGGGTTCTGGACCGTGGCCGCCTCCAGCAATGTTTCGATCGTGCACGGCACCGACACCGGCGTCATGCCGGCCGATGCGTATGAAGCGGTCACCACCGCGGTTCTTCAAGACGGCGATATCAATCGCGGACTCGATGCGGGCAGCAGCATCAATGTCGTCGCCTTGGGCACTACAAGCCTGCGCGGGGACCTGAATGTCGATGGCTCGGCCGGCGCGGTGGCGATCAATCGCAGCGTCGGCAGCGCGCCGCTGACCATGATGCTGAGCGCGAAAAACCAGATTGCCGGCAACAACTTCAGCATCGGCTCCAGCAGCGGTCCTCTCAATATCGACGTCAACAGCAATGCCGTGATCACCGCCGAGATCAACGGCGGCATCTCCTTCGCCAACGCGACGTTGCTGAGCAACGCCGGCGCTATTCGATTGTACGGCCAGAACGACGCCGTCAACGGTTTCGCGACGGCCACCGGCGGTTTCGGTTTGCAGTTGTTCGGAACGACGCTCGACACGCGCATCGGACAAAACGATGCGAACAGCGGCGGCAATGTCCTGGTACGGGGGCGGGGATTGGGTGCGAGCGCCGGCGAGTTCGTCGGCGAGGGCTTGTTGTTGAGCGGCACGCAGGTTTACGCCTCGACCGGCAATATCAGCCTGCTGGGCGTAGGCGATATCGGCTCTTACGGGGTGCAACTCGAGGGCCGCGGGACCAACGCAGGCATCTCGACGACCTCCGGCGCCATCGACATCGTCGGCATCAACGGCGGGGGAGCTGTCCCCAATCAATCCGGTCTCAACGTGCTGGGCGGATTCGCGATTCAAAGCGGCAGCGGACGCATCCGGCTGAGCGGTCATTCCGGCGCCAACGGCGGCCCTAACGCGGATGAAATCTCCGATGCCCTGGTGATCGAGGATGGCGTGATCGCCAGCGGCGGCGGTATCGAGCTCAACGGCTCCTCCGACGGCAGCGGCGTCGGCGTGAGCATCGGCGCGGCCAGCCGCATCGACGGCGGCGCCGGCACGGTGCTGCTGCGCGCCGGCAACAACGGCGCCGCCAGCCCCATGCAACTCGCGGGCACGGTCGCGGCCGGCGCGGTCGATGTGCGCGCGGGCGAGGTCACCGCGGCCGGCGATGTGCTCGATCGCAATGCCGCGGCGCTGCAGATCGGCGGCGGCGCCGGCGAGTTCGTGTCGCTGGCTTCGTTGGCCAACATCGCCGCGCCGAACCTGGTGATCGGCCACGCCGATCACGCCGGCGCGATCACGCTGGCGCAGGCGCTGACGCGCAGCGGCAACCTGACCGTGCAAAATACCGGCGGCAACGGCGGCATCGCGCTCAATGGCGCGGTGAACCTGGGCAGCGGCACCTTGGCCTTGGTCAGCGGCGGCAACATCAACCAGAGCGCAGCGGGCGGCATCACCGCGCAAAGCCTGCTGGCTCGTTCGAACAACGGCAGCGTCGATCTGAGCGCGGGGCAGAACGATGTCTCGGGCAACACGCTGGCCGGCGGCGCGGCGGGAGGTTTCGGCTACACCGACATCAACGCGCTGAGCATCGGCACCGTGGCGGCCACGGGATTCGACGCGGCCGGCGCTGCGAGCGCACTGTCGGAATCTGGCATCGGCGCGGCCGGCGCGGTGTCGGTGCGCAACAACGCCGGCGACATGACTTTGAGCCAGAATGTCAGCGGCACCGACGTGGATCTGGTCACGGCCGGCCGCTTGCAGAACGCGGCCGGGGCGGGCATCAACGCCAGCAATCGCTGGCGGGTATGGGCCAACACCTGGGTCGGCGAAACGCGTGGCGGCCTGGCCGGCTCGGGCACGCTGCCGAACCTGTACAACTGCAGCTTCGGCGGTACTTGCGGGGTGACCGTGCCGACCGCCGGCGACCACTTCATCTATGCCGCGCAACCGACCGCGACGATCGACATCGCCAGCTCCGTGCGCGAGTACGGGCTGGACAATCCGGTGTTCAGCTTCAGCTTCGCCGGGCTGATCCTCGGCGATACGTTCGGCAACGCGATCGCTGGCGATGCCTCCACGCTCGCTACCGTCCTCAGCGACGTGGGCAACTATGCGATCGGCGGCAACTTCACTTCGCCGGCCGGTTATGCCCTGCAAATCAATCCGGGCACGCTGAGCATTACTCCGGCCAGCCTGTTGTTCACCGCGAATCCCTACAGCCGGCTGTACGGCGATCCCAACGGCACGCTGAGCGGAACCGTCAGCGGTTTTCGCAACGGCCAGAGCGTGGCCGACCTGCTCGGCACACCGGTGTGGACCACCAACGCCACGCAGGCCTCGGACGTGGGCAGATACGCCATCGGCCTGAGCGGCGTCTCCTCGCAGAACTACCGCTTTGTCGGGGCGCCGGACAACGCCAGCGCGTTCGACATCCAAAGAGCCAATCTGCTGTTCACGGCCAATCCTTTCAGCCGCCGCTACGGCGATCCCAACGGCGCCTTGAGCGGAACCGTCAGCGGCTTCCGCAACGGCCAGAGCGTGGCCGACCTGGCCGGCAGTCTGGCCTGGACCAGCGACGCCACGCAGGCTTCGGATGTGGGCCAGTACGCCATCGGCTTCGGCGGCGTGTCCTCGCAGAACTACCAGTTCGTCGAGGCGGCCAGCAACGCCACCGCGCTGGAGATCCAGAAGGCGCCGCTGGTGTTCACGGCCGATCCTTTCATCCGCCTGTACGGCGATCCCAACGGCGTCCTGAGCGGAACTGTCAGCGGCTTTCGCAACGGCCAGAGCGTGGCCGATCTGGCCGGCAGCCTGGCCTGGAGCAGCGACGCCACTCAGGCTTCGGGCGTGGGCAGATACGCCATCGGCTTCGGCGGCGTCTCGTCGCGGAACTACGAGTTCGTCGCGGCCGGCAGCAACGCCACCGCGCTGGAAATCCAGAAGGCGACGCTGACCTACGTCGCCGATCCGGTCACAGTGCTGTTCGGGCAAAAGCTCGGCGACTTCACCGGCAGCGTGGCCGGGTTCCGCAACGGCGACACGCCGGGCGGCGCCACGACCGGCACGTTGAAGTTCTCCGCCGAGGTCGGCGCCGACGCGGTGCCCGGGGTCTACCCCATCCAGGGCAGCGGCCTGGAGGCGCAGAACTACACCTTCGCGCAGGCGCCGGCCAATCTCACCGCATTGAGCTTGAACTCGTTGCCGCCGCCCGCGCTTCCCGATATGACCCGCCTGCCGCCGGACAGCTACGTTTACAGCAGCAATGTCGGCAAGACGCCGACGTGTCCATCGACGGGGCCGCTGGACACTCCGGGGCTGGCGCGCCGCGGCGACACGCTCGCGCGCGAGTGGTCCAAGGTGCGGTCGCGTCCGAACCTCAACAGCTGCCTGGCGAGCGAACGCAAGAGCGGCTGCGGCGACTTCTGATCGGCAGCGGGCAGCGGGCAGCGGGCAGCGGGCACCACGACGCTGGGAACGTCGTACAGGCATCTTCAAGAGGGAAGGCAATCGCCTCCTGACCATGAAGACGGGCCGCCGGAATTCCTGGTTGGCCCGCACCTGACTCAGCCGAGTTCCTGCGCGAGTCCGATGAGAAGCCCTTCGGGCCCGCGGATGTAGCACAGCTTGTACACGTCTTGATAGTTGACCATTTCGCCCACGAGCTGCGCGCCGTGCGCGCGGAGTCTTTCGAGCGTGTCGTCGATGTCGTCCACGGTGAACATGGCGCGCAGGTAACCCAGGGCGTTGACCGGGGCGTTGCGGTGATCCGCTATGACCGTCGGCCGCAGGAAGCGGGACAGCTCGAGCCGGCTGTGGCCGTCGGGTGTGCGCATCATGGCGACCTCGACATGCTGATCGCCCAGTCCGGTGACGCGTCCGGCCCATTCTCCTTCGATCGTGGCGCGTCCTTCGAGTTCCAGGCCCAGTTCGCGAAAGAAATCGATCGTCCGTTCGAGGTCTTCGACGACGATGCCGACGTTGTCCATCCGCTTGAGCGCCATGTTTCCGATCTCCAAGAGGGGCGCCCAGTCTAACAACGCACCGGTACACGCTTGCGGCGTGCGTCACTGCCCCTGTGGACCCGAACTGTGCATCATGCGGGGATGCCCCCGCGGATTGCCTGCCAGATGAAAATGCGCTTCAAGCTCGAGGTCCTGCTGCTCTGCCTGACCGCCGTTGCCGTTACCGGATGCGGCCACCGCCTGGCGGTCGCGCAGGCCAAGACGCCATCGGCGCACATCGTGCCCATTCCTCAGTCGATGGCGGTAGCGTCCGGCGAGCTGCGGATATCCGCCGCCGCGGTGGATGCGGACGCGGCCGCGGCCAACGCCGGGCGTGCCCTGGACGAATTGCTGACCTCGCTGAGCATCGGCGGCAAGGGCCCTGCGGCGACACCGATCCGGCTGCAGCTGATCAATGACCCGGCATTGGGCGAGGAAGGCTATCGGCTGGTGGTGGACGATGCGATCGATCTAAGCGCGCAGACCGACACCGGCCTGCTGCACGCGGTGCAGAGCCTGCGCCAGTTGTTGCCGGTGAAGCCCCAGGCCGACTATCGCCTGCCTCGCGTCGTGATCACCGATGTGCCGGCCTATCGCTGGCGCGGTATTTCCCTGGATGTGGCCCGGAGCTTTCTGCCGGTGGAATACCTGGAGAAACACATCGATCGCATGGCGCTGTTCAAGTTGAACCGCCTGCACCTGCACCTGACCGACGATCAAGGCTGGCGCATCAAGATCAAGCGTTATCCGAAACTGGTCGAGATCGGCGGCGCCAGCGCGGTGAAGGGCGGACGCGCCGGCTATTACACCCAGGCGGAGCTGAAGCATCTGGTCGCCTACGCGCAGGCGCGCGGCGTCACCATCGTGCCGGAGATCGACATGCCCGGGCATGTGCAGGCCGCGCTGGCTTCGTACAACGAATTGGCCTGCGAGGACGTCAGCAACCTGAGTGCCTACTCGGGCGTGGAAGTGGGTTTCAGCGTGTTCTGCCTGAAAAAGCCCGAGGTCGTGTATCCCTTCGTGCGCAATGTGCTGGAGGAAGTGGCGGCGATCTTCCCGTCGGCCGAAATCCATATCGGCGGGGATGAGATCAAGCACCCGCTGTACGCCGATTTCATCGCCCGCATCGCGGCGATGGTGGATGCGATGGGGCGTACCGCCATCGTCTGGGAGGAGGGCTCGGTGGCCGAGATGAAACCCAACGTGCTGCTGCAACTGTGGAACGACGGCTACGCCATCGATGCGGCGGTCGCCAAGGGCCATCGATTGATCCTGTCGCCGTGTTCGTATCTGTACATCGACCACGGCAACTACAAAGGCCAGCCCGGCGCCGACTGGTGCCGCGGCGACGGCGTGCCGCTGAAGCGGGTCTACAGCTTCGATCCGGCGCCGTTCAAGAGCGCGGTGGGTATCGAGGCCGCGCTATGGACGGAGTACGTGCATTCCGACGCCGCGGCGGACGATCGCCTGTGGCCGCGCCTGGCGGCGGTGGCCGAACTTGCATGGAGCCCGGCCGGGCAGCGCGGCTATGCCGGGTTCGTGCAGCGCATGGGGGCCTTGCGCCCGCAACTGGATGCGATGGGTATCCACTATCACGCCGAGCCGGATCTGGACTGGGCCGATGCGAAGGATGCGCATTGAGCGGGACCTTGGAACAGGCTGCCCTCGCGTACGCAGGTAGCGCGAGGGCAAGCCGTCAGCGATGCGATGCAGCGATCAGAACTTGTACGTCAAACCCAGATACATGATTCGGCCGGAGTAGTTGTTGGTCCATAGACGCGCATCGGTGTCGTGGCCCAGGTGCGCCCGCTGCTCCTCCTTGGTCACGTTCAACACCGAACCGCTCACGGTGAATCGGTCGGTGAGGTTGTAGGACGCATTGAGATCGAGCTGGGCGTAGGGCTCGGTGTAGATGTTCAGGCCGGTGTGCAGGCCGCCGACCACCTCGCCGCGACGGTTGTACGAGGCGCGAACGAGGAACTTCGGGGTCTCGTAGAACACCGTCAGGTTGGCCTGGTTCTTGGCGCTGCCCACCAGCGGCGAGCTGGCGATCTGCTCGCCGTTGAGTTCCACCGCGGCCAGGTTGGTGTCGTTGTAGGTGTAGTTGGCCTGGAAGCCCAGACCGAAATCGAAGGTGTGCTGCGCATACACCTCCACGCCCTGCGAGACGCCGTCGCGGCCGTTGGCGGAGGTGCTGTAGTCCTGCACGGTCACCGTTTCCCCGCCGATGGTCACCGGCGTGTCCTGCACCACGGGCACGACGAAGTTCTTCACGTTCTTGCGGAACAAGCCCAGACCCAGGACCGAGCCGGGACGGAAGTACCACTCCACGCCGATGTCGAATTGCGTCGCCTCATACGGGTCCAGCGCCTTGTTGCTGCCGTTGCCTCGCCAGCCCAGATCGCTGCCGCCGGCGGCCGAGCGGTCGTTGCTGTATTCCGGGCTGTAGTAATTCAATGCGCCGGGATAGGCGATGTCGGTGAAGGCCGATCGCGCGATGACCTTGGAAGCCGCGCCGCGCAGCACGATGTTTTCCGTCAGGTCCCAGGCGATATTGAAGCTGGGCAGGTAGTCGGTGTAACTCTTGTCCAGCGTGTTGAGGGCGAAGGTCTTGGATCTGGCCAGCGCCTCGGGCAATCTCACGAAGCCGCTTTCGCAGGTATAGCCGCCATTGGAACCCAACAGCGCGCCCGCGGCGGGGTCGGTGCACGCCATCGGATTGCCGCCGGCGTTGTCGGCGAAATAATCCGTGAAGCGCTCGACCGCATCGGTCGATGCCGCGCTCTGCTTGGTCTTGACCACGCGCACGCCGAAGTTGCCGCGCAGGCGCTGGGTGCGGAAATTGGCCTGGAAATAGCCGCCCGTGGATTGCTCATCGACGTCGTAGACGAAATCCGGTTCGCGCCGGCTTTGCATTCCACCGTAGCGGCCGTTGAGATAGTCGATGTAGGCCGGGAAGTCGATCCCGGGGAAGACATTGGCGTTGAAGCCGCCGGCGAGATTGCCGATCGGGCTGGACAGGAAAAAGTCCGGGCGCGCGATCCCCGCGGTCGAATCGCAGCCGGCCTGATAGCGCTTGCTGTAATCGCCCGGGTCCGCGCCCTGGCATACCCAGTAGGTGTTGCCGGTGTTGCGATGGACCGCGGCGTCGGTGAACTTGGCGCCGAACTGCACCGATTCGAGCCAGCCGCTCAGGAACGTCTTGGTGGCGTCGATCTGGAAATGATCCTGCGAGATGCTGGTTTCCTTCCACGACGAGTCGGTGGAACCGGTATCGATCTCGGCGATGCCGGCCATCAGCTGGTTCTGCAGATTCGACGCGAACCTCATCGACGGCGTGCCGCTCAGATCCCACGCGCTGTAGGTATTGCCGGCTTCCCATACGCCGTTGACGTTGCGGCGCGGCTTGGCCGACATGCGAAAGCTCATCGAAGGCCCGCCGTCGGACCAGGTCCGTCCCGCCTTGGCCGAGATGTGCAGCAGGTCGGTGGCCTGCCATTCCATCTCGAAGCCGGCGGTCTGCGACAGCGCCTTTTCGCGGCTGTAGCCGCCGGTCAGTTGCGGCGTCGGTATGGTGCAGTCGTCCGAGCCCCAGCCGCCGCCGGGCTTGCCTTGCGCTGCGGCTTCGGCATCGCTGCAGGGGTAGACCTTGCCCGCGAGTTTTGCGTACTCAGCGGCGGTGACGACCGTACCGCTGCGATCCAGGGTGAATCCGTTGAGCAGCCGGCCCGATGCCCAGTTGCCGTCGGAGTTGAAACGGGCCAGGTTCCACTCGGGAATCTTCAGGGTATTGAGCGTGTAGTTGCCTTGCAGCTCGAAACGGAAGTAGTTGGCCGTCAGCGTCAGGTTGTCCGCCGGCTTGAATTGATAGGTCAGCTGCAGGCCCTTGCGCTCGCGCTCTTCCTCGCGCACGCCGAAATTGACCGAGGTCGGCAGGAAGAAACCCGAGTACCGGTTGCCGTTCTGGTCGTTGATGGCCGAGCCTTGTCCCCACCAGTTGCCGATGCTCGGGTCGAGAGGACGGCCGTTGGCGTCGGTCACCGGATTCGTGGCGACGCCGTTTACCTTGTCGGTGTACCAGTTCCAGTCCTCGGTGCTGACTTCCATGCTGCGGTTGGTGCGCTTCTGCTGAGTCGCACCGATCAGGAAACCGAAGCGGCTGTCGTCGCTGTGCCAGGAGTACATGGCCGACAACTGCGGATCGGTGGTCTTGCTGGTGTCGGAATACGTGCCTTCCAGCGTGACGAAGCCGGTATTGGATTCCATCTCCAGCGGGCGCCGGGTACGCAGGATCACGGTGCCGCCGATGCCGCCTTCGTCGATGCGCGCTTCCGGCGTCTTGAACAGTTCCGCGCCGGAGAGCATGTTCGCCGGCAGCAGCGTGTAGTTGAACGAGCGCGTGGCCTCGTCGTTGGTTTCGGAGGAGGCGACGTAGTTGCCGTTCAACTGGGTCAGGGTGAGGTCCGGAGCCAGGCCGCGGACGCTCACGCTCTTGCCTTCGCCGCCGCTGCGGGTGATCACCACGCCCGGCACGCGCTGCAGCGCATCGGCCACGTTCTTGTCCGGGAACTTGCTGACGTCCTCGGCGGTGATGACTTCGACCACCGCGTTCGCGTTGCGTTTTTGGTCCAGGCTTTTTTCGATCGAATAGCGAAAGCCGGTGACCACGACCTTGTCGAGATCGGTGGCCCGCCCGGAGGCATCGGCGGTGGCCGGAGCGGGCTGGGTGTTCTGGGATTGAGCGTGTACGCAGACCGGTACGTAGAGCGCCGCGCACAGCGCCGCGGCCAAGGTGTTGCGAGCGTGGACTTTCATTGAATTACCCCCGGAGTTGCCCCTGTGACTGGTGTCTTGCGCGAGCGACAGCACTTAGATCGATCTAAACAAGGTGTAGACGTGTGGGGTTCTGACTTGCCTCGATCCGCATAAGAAAGCGATTGGATCGATCTAAGTATCGCCAGAAGCCGGGGCCTGACGCATGCGGCGGCGCAGCAAGGGCGGTGCTTTGCGAACCGGGTCACCCTTTGCACTGCCGCATTGGAATGGGCGCCACGGTTTCCGGGATGGGTGGCTCAGACGAAGGGCGCGGGGTGCATGGCTCACGCACCACGCGGCAGATATCCGCGGCTCGCCGGAAGCGGCTTCCATCGACGGGAATGGCACGAAATGCGGGCGGCGCCGCAGCGCCCTTGCGCGATCGCAGCACGGCGGCGGTCGCATCCGGCGACTGCGGACAGATGGATCAGCAGGACTTCGAGCTTGAAGGGCGCTTCAGCCGGGCACGCAGCCCGCATCCGTCCCTAAGGTCGCTTGGACTTGGTCCAGCGCGTCGCTGCGGTTTGGCCTTGCTCAGTGACTTGCCACCGCTGTCCTGCGCGAGCGACCAGCCCTTTGTGTTCCAGGCTGCGCATTGCAGTGTCGGTCAGCGCTTCGCGTTCCCACTTGAACAGCGGTTGACGCTTCAACAGGATCAGGAACGCGGCACGCTCAAGGGCAGACAGTTCGTGCATGCCGGTCAGACCAGCACTTGCCGTGTTTGCCTGAGGAAGGCATGGATCTCTTGTTCGGTTCGCGTATCGATCATGTACACCGGGCGCTGTCCGTTGGGGCACAGCAGCTGCGGCGTCGTGCCGAATAGCCGGCAAATGAGCGGCCGCTCGTTGTAGACCTCACAGCCATGGCTGCCCAGATGCGGGCAGCTCAATTCGGCCAGGGCAGCGTCATGCTCGGCTTCGCTCTTGACCGGCAGGCGTGCCATTTCTTCCGACGATGCGGTGACCGGGCCGCAACAGTCATGGCAACCCACGATGCAGGTGAACGATGGAATTCGCCGGCGCAGCTCGTCGATTTTTCGATTGTTGCGCGTCAACGCTCTCTCCCGGAACGAGCGGTTACCACGGGCGCTTTGCAGTCGCCGGCCTCGTACTCATTCATGCAGGTCCAAAACGACGGCCACCGCCACTGGCGGCGACTTCGCCTGTTAAGCCAAATGATGTTGAAAATCTATCAATAGATGTCTTGAGCATCAATATAGGGATGTTAACCGTGATGCAGGGCGGCTGTTTAACCGTATGGCCGAGGCGGCGGGCAGGGCGT
Organism: Lysobacter gummosus; assembly: GCF_001442805.1. Lineage (NCBI taxonomy): Bacteria > Pseudomonadati > Pseudomonadota > Gammaproteobacteria > Lysobacterales > Lysobacteraceae > Lysobacter > Lysobacter gummosus. The sequence goes on from NZ_CP011131.1 coordinate 2,830,343, forward strand.
GTCCCCGTGGCGCCGGTCTTGGTAGCGGCTATAAGGTTCAAGACATGCAAATTGATGTTTTATCCATCTATTGATACCCTTATAACATCTCCAACCTGTCCCAAAGCACTTGGGGCATGTACGACAGGTGCATCAGATGACGGCGGCCTCCCAATCAGCCCCTCGCAACCGCGTTGCAGCTCCCGCGCCGGCGAGTCCTAATCCTGACCGTATCGCTTTCCTCGGCGCGGCCGATGGCGAGACCGGCGCCGGAGAACCGATTGTGGTGCAGGCGTTGTGCTGGCCGACCGTTCCGGAGGCCTGGATCGGGCTCAATCAGGCGTGGCGGACCTTGCGAATAGGGCGAGGCAATCCTAGTCCGTATACCCCCGTTGCCGCGGGCACCTCTTCATGGATCAGGCAATGCGCCCCTCAGCTGGCGGAGCCTTTCCAGGGTACCGCCGCGGCGGAGGAAAGCTCGGTCGCCGCGCTGTTGGCCAGAACGCCGGTGCAGATCGCGGTTTCGATCCATGGCCTGGGACGCTCTTCGGGCGCGACAAGCCCGCGCACGTTGTCGAATTGCCTGGTTGCCTACGACCGGTATCTGCGCGGTCCATTGCGCCGCGCATGCACGATGCTGGTATGCCGCAGCCAGTCCGCGGAAACGGATCGGCTGTATCTGAAGGATCTCGACCAGTGCCGCGCGCAAATGGCCGGAGCGACATGGCTGCGCGACATGCAATTGCAGGCATGGACGGACCCAGTCGAGCCGCTGCCCCTGGAATTGGCGCAATTGGCCGCCGCTTCGGTGATGCGCCATGTACTCGCCGATGGCGACCGCGATCCGGTGTTCGATGCGGTATCCACCAAGCTGACGAACGATCCCTTTCCGCGCGGTTGGGTGGCGAAGACAGGCCGTTCTTCGTCGCGAAAGCGCGGTTGAGCGGCAAATCGTTCTCGGTATTCCACGGATGGAGCCGATTGATGCGATCGCGCCGGAGCCTTGGCGCTTGAGTTGGAACCTGTGAGGTGATGAGTATGGCGACCGATGCTGACATCGACGAAATCAAGCGGATGTGCGCGGTGGTGTTTTGCGAGCTGCAGGACATTCGCCGCCGCTTGGATATCGAGCCGGCCGGCGGCCGGGACGAGGAGGCCTGTCGAGAGACGATGGAAGCCTCGTTGAAACTGCTCGACCGGCGAATGCAAAGCCTGGCCAAAGACAGATCCGGCTACGACCTGTAGCCGGTAACGCGAGTGAACGATTGCGGCATGTCTGTGCACGCGCTGTTCCTGCCGCATGCGGGGTCCTGAGCATGGGCGTGCAACTGCCGGGCTGGGTGTGGGGCGGGGCGGGGGCGCTGGCGGCGGTGGCCGGCATGGTCAATGCGGTGGGTTTTCTGGGCTTCGAGCACCAGGCCGTGACCCACATGACGGGAACCTCGACGTTGTTGGCGACCACCGTGGTTCACGGCGATGTCCGGGCGGTGCGGCAGTTGCTCGGCATCATCGCGGCCTTCGTCGTCGGCGCCGTATTGAGCGGGATGATCATCCAGGACAGCACGCTGCGTCTGGGACGCCGTTATGGCGTCACTTTGACGATCGAGTCGTTGATGCTGTTCGCGACCGTTCCGCTGTTCCGTTACCAGCCGTGGCTGGGGGCGGTGATGGCGGCGATGGCGTGCGGATTGCAAAATGCCATGGCGACCACCTTCAGCGGCGCGCTCGTGCGCACCACGCATCTGACCGGGATGTTCACCGATTTGGGCATCGGCTTGGGCCATGCGTTGCGGCGGATGCCCTTGCCGCGGCGGCGCCTGATGCTGAGCGCATTGATCGTCTGCTGCTTTCTTGCCGGCAGCGCGGTCGGGGCGTTCTTGTTCCTGCGTATTGGATATGCCGCGCTGTACGTGCCCGCGACCCTGACCGGACTGGTCGGCGTCAGCTATGCGATCTATCGCCATTGGCGCCCATTGCCGCGTTGACGGTGCGGGGCCTCGCATCGAACCCGGCGCCTGGGTGACAGCTGCGCAGGAGTTCGCCTATGGGGAATTCTCGCGCGTCAGCGCAATGGCTTCGGCGAAATCCTTCGCGAAGCGCAGCTGATCGCCGTCCTGCTCGATGTGCATCTGCGCCAGAATCTGCCGCGGTTGACTGCGCAGTCCCGACAAAATGACCCGTGTTCCATGCCGCTCGCACCGCTGCAGGAACTGGGTCAGCGCGGTCACTCCGCTCGCATCGATGAGCGGCACGCCGCGCATCCGCAAGATGAAGCAGCGCGGCGGAGCGGGGAATTGATTGAACACCTCATCCAGGCGGTTGGCGACCGCAAAGAACAGCGGACCGGAGATCTGGAAGGCTTCCACGCCGGGCGGCAGCTGCGCGCGCTGGTCCGGCGCGTCGCCGTTGTCGTCGTCGGCCTCGATCAGGGAATTGCTGGATTGCATCTCGACCACTTCGCTCATGCGGTGCATGAACAAGAATGCGGCCAGCACCAGGCCCACCTCGATCGCTACCGTCAGATCGAACATCACCGTCAAGGCGAAGGTCAGCAGCAGGACCACGCGGTCGCCGATCGGGCCTTTCATCAGGTGCCGGAAGCTTTCGACATCCGACATCTGCCATGCCACGACGACCAGGATGCCCGCGAGCGCGGCCAGCGGCACATACCCCATCAGGGGCGCCAGCAGGAGCATGAACAGCAACAAGAAGCCGGCGTGAGCGATTCCGGCCACCGGTGTGCGTCCACCGGCGCGGATGTTGACCGCCGTGCGGGCGATAGCGCCGGTCGCCGGCAGGCCGCCGAATAACGCCGCGGCCACGTTCGCCACGCCTTGCGCGAGCAGTTCTCCATTGGAGCGATGGCGCCCGCCCGTCATGCCGTCGGCGACCACGGCCGACAGCAGCGATTCGATGCCCGCCAGGAACGCGATGGTGAACGCGCTGGGGAGCATCTCCAGCGTGCGTTCGAACGGGATGTGCGGGATATGGAATTGCGGCAGCGCGGCCGGAACGGCGCCGAACCGGCTGGCGATCGTCTCCACCGGCAAGGACAGCCAGGTGCTGCAGGCCGTGCCGATGGCCAGAGCGATCAGAAATCCCGGCCAAGCCGGGCGCCAGCGCCGCAGCGCCACGACGAATGCCACGCAAGCCAGCGCGACCAGGGCCGCGGAGGAACTCGCGCTGGCGACGTGCTGGGCCAGCGCCTGCATGCGAGCGAAGAACTCCGCCGGCACGGCCCCCATGCGCAGTCCAAGCAGGTCCTTGACCTGGCTGAGGAAAATGCTGACCGAGATGCCCGCGGTAAAACCGGTAACCACCGGCTGCGGGATGTACTTCATCAAGGTGCCCAGTCGCATCAGGCCCGCCGCGATCAGCATCAGTCCGGCCAGCAGCGTGCACAGGATGAGCCCGCCGTAGCCGAACTTCTGGATCACCGCGAACACGACAGGAATGAAGGCGGCGGTGGGGCCGCCGATCTGCACCTTCGAGCCGCCGAGAAAGGAAATGAGAAAGCCGGCGACGATCGCGGTGTGCAGGCCTTTTTCCGGCGCGACGCCGGAGGCTATCGCCAAGGCCATCGCCAAGGGCAGGGCGACGACCGCGACGGTCAGGCCGGCGACCAGATCCTGCCGAAGGTTGCCGATGGTGTAACCGTGCCGCAGTACGGTCAGCAGCTTGGGTTCGTAGAGGCGCTGTAACTCGATGAGGCTGGGCAACGGCATGGACATGGGGCACGTCCGTTAGTAGCTGATCCAATCCTTCGTTGAACCGACCACGTGCCGAATGAGCCGTGGGACCTTAATCGGAAGCGGTTTTGGGCGTCTTGAGCCGAACGCCGCGGCCTTTGCCGTAGCTGGGCATGTTCTCGCCGATCAACTCGACACCCGCCGCGTCCAATGCATTGATGATCTTGGTCAGGGTGTCGACCACGCCGCGGACATTGCCCGAACTGGCCTCCATGCGCTGGATCGTGGGCAGGGAAACTCCGGCCTTTTCCGCCAGCGCCTTCTGATCCAGTCCGGCCAGAGCCCGTGCAGCGCGAAGCTGATCTGCGGTAATCAAAATTGCAGCTCCCACAGGTACGGAACGGGACGAGCTTTGAAGCAGGGGTAAGCCATGTACGGTTCCAGCGATAAGGCGATGCCGAGGCGGCGAATCATCCCCAAGTGAGAGGGAAGACGCCATCTCCAGCCCACATATTACATATATTCCATCTATATTGATGTATAAAACATCTCTTGATAGGCTATCGCCATCAAGCGCTTCCCTCGCCAGCGGGGCGTCGTCCTCGGTCTGCGCCGAGCGTCCGATCCGGGGCTCGCGGGCTTGCGTCTACAACGATCCTGGAGGTTCGCGTGGCTGAAAAGCTGCCGTGGTTAAGCACGCTATCGTCGGTCGGATTTCAGCTCACTTCCGCGATCGAAATCGAATTCAGAGGAAACCTGACGTTCAGCGAAGTCTATCGAGGGATCGATCAGGGCACGTTGCTGCAAGACATAGACCGGAAACTTCCCGGCGTATGCGACTTCAGTCTGTACCCGCCGGGCAGCGAACAATGCGCGGCACTGCTTGAGAGCCTCAAGCGAGCGGCAGGCGGATTGCAGGGATGCGAACGCCGCAAAGCGGGGCTGATCTCGTCCGGACTGCACCTGATCATCGCCCTGGTCTTCGAAGCGATACAGCAGCGCTACTGGGTGGATCCGCGCGAGGTGTAGCGCATCCCGATCAACGCGATGACTTCAGCGCGGAGGCGTCACGATGCCAGTGAAGTTGATTCAAAACGTATTGGGGGACGAACGAAAGCGAGAGCTTCTGGCTCAATACGAACTGGAGCCGCTGATCCACGCGCGACTGTTGAACGGGGCGCGGCTGATGTGCTGCTGCGGCAAGCCCCTGGGCACCGACTACTACCGATTCGACGCGTTCAATCGAAGCACGGCGGAGCAAGAGGGAATCGTCTACGCCGGCAGTACCGGCAACACCGGTTGCGCCGCTCGGTTGATGACGCTGGCGGCCGACAGGGGAGAGCACATCGGCAAGTTGCCATTGTTCGATCCGCTTGAGCTGCCGGCGGCGTTCAGAGTCAGGTCGGAAGCGCGCGGACGCGCGCGCGATCCCATGGCGCATTGGGACCCATTCAACCGCGAGTTGTTCAATGCCATCCACCTGACATTGATCGCATGGAACACCTCTCCCGGCAGAGTGCTGGCCCGTCTGCTCAGGGAATTGCGCCTCACCCCTGAGCGGCGCCTGCACGACTGGAAGGCCGAGTCGTTCAATACGGTGCTTGGATTCGGCCCAAGGACATTGACGCAGATGATCGCGTCGCTTCGTCAATCGAATCCAACCTTGCAGCGCTTCGAATTTCCCGAGCTTCAGGCGGCATTGCGCCATGTGACGCCGAACCATCTCTAACCGCTGTCTGGATCAACCCCCATGGTTGCATGGGGCGCTTCAATCTTCCGAAATCATCACTATGCTCACGAAAACGGATTGCGAACTGGCCCGCTTACCCTGGCGCGTGCTCGCCTTTGTCGAGGATCACTTGTCGAACGACGACATCTCCAGCGACAACGAGTTGTTCACCCACTTCGTCTCCAGCGGATTGACCCGCAGCCAGGCCGAGCGGGCGCTGAGCTATCGGCAGGCGTATCTGGGCAACGTATTTTTGAGCGACGAAACGCCGATTCGCATCGGCAGGCCTGGCCGCGATCGCTGACGCGGTTGTCGCCCGGCGCGAACGTTTGTTTGAAATCTGTTTCGACCTCTTCCGGCATCCGCCAAGCCCGCTTCGGCGAGCGTCCCTCTCATCGAATAATGGAACCGCAACATGATCGTGAAAGACAGCAATGGCACGCCGCTGGCGAATGGCGACTCGGTCCTGGTCATCAAGGATCTGAAGGTCAAGGGCACCTCGGTGACGCTCAAGCGCGGCACCTTGTGCAAGAACATCCGATTGACCGACGACGAGGAACTGATCGAGTGCAACGTCGAGAAGGTCAAAGGCTTGGTGCTGCGCACCGAGTTCTTGAAGAAGGCCTGACCTGATCCGGGCGGGCCAGGAAAACCCCATGGCCGTCGCCTGCGGCCGCGCGTTCGCCAGCACACCTCGCCGCGATGGCGGCGACTGTTCGCGCGGGACGGGACAGTAGTCCGGGCCCGTCAAGGCAAGCTCGTGTTGTTTCTCAGTTCGGCGACGATCAGATCGAGGAAGGTCCGGACTTTGGGCGAGGTGTATCGCCCCTCGCGGTGAAGCACGTGTATCGGCACCTTCGCCGGTTCGAACTCGCTCAAGACGATCTGCAACCGGCCGGCGGCCAGATAGGATTCGATCTGGTAAGAAGGCAATCGCGTGATGCCGAACCCGCTCAAGGCCGCATCGATCCCCGAGTCGTTGGCCGTCACCATCAGCCGTGGCGCGATGCGCTGCGTTTGCTGCTTGCGGCCTTCGCCGAATTTCCACTCGGTGACCGGGTTGGTGCCCAGGGCCGAGATGATGTCGTGCCCGGCCAGATCCGCGGGCGTCTTCGGCTGGCCGCGTTCGCGCAAGTAATCGGGCGACGCGCACAGCACCCTGCGCACATTCGCGACATGGATGGCCTGCAGGCTCGAATCCGGCAGTTCGCCTATGCGCACGCCGACGTCCACGCCTTCTTCCAGCAGATTCACCACCCGGTCCAGGAACATCGCCGACACCTGCACCGACCGATAGCGCCGCAGGTACTCGCCGATGACCGGCAGAACGAAGAGCCGGCCGAACTGCACCGGCGCGGTTACCGTCAGGTGCCCGCGCGGTTCGGCGTCGACGCCGCCGGCCGCTTCGTCCGCCTGGTCCAGTTCGGCCAGGATTCGGCGCGCATCTTCCAGGTAACGCCGCCCCGCGTCGGTGGCGCGAACGAAGCGGGTGGTGCGGCTGAGCAACTTGACGGCGAGGCGCTCTTCCAAGGTCGCCACCGCCCGGGTCACGGCGGGCGGCGACAGGCCCAGCTTGCGCGCGGCCGCGGCGAAGCTCTGTTCTTCGGCGACAGCCACGAACACGGTCAGCAGATGGAACCGGTCCATATCGATTATTCCGGTTACAGGAATAATAAATTTTGATTGGCGATTATTCTTATTGCAAGAGGAATGGGCGAAATTAGCCGCCAGCCCATCCGGCGGCGTCGAAGACGCAAGGTCTCGACCGCAGCCCTCACCCTAATTTCGGATTCGACACGATCATGGACAAACTGCTGACTGCCGTTCTGGCGACCTCGATGCTTCTCCCCGCGGCCGACGCGTCCGCCCTGCCGCCGCCGGCGCAAAGCGCCATGACGCGCCATAGCGTGGTCGAAGCCGACGGCGTGGAAATCTTCTACCGGGAAGCCGGCCCCAAGGACGCTCCGGTGATCGTGCTGCTGCACGGCCTGCCCAGCTCGTCGCACATGTACCGCGGCCTGATGCCGCTGCTTTCCGATCGCTATCGCGTGATCGCTCCGGACTACCCCGGTTTCGGCGCCAGCGCCGTGCCCGATCCGGCCGACTACGAATATTCGTTCGACCGGATCGCGCAGAGCATGCATCGGCTGCTGCGCAAGCTGGATGTGAAGTCCTACAGCCTGTATCTGTTCGACTACGGCGCGCCGGTCGGCTTGCGCATCGCGGCGAGCCATCCGGAAGAAATCGAGGGCTTGATCATCCAGAACGGCAACGCGTACGAAGAGGGGATGGGCTCGCTGTGGGATCCTTTGCGGGCCTATTGGAAGGAGCGCACGCCGCAGCGGTCGCAACAGATCGCAGACAAGCTGCTGAGTTTGAGCTCGACCAAATGGCATTACCTGCATGGCGTGCGCGATCCGTCGGCCATCGCGCCGGAAAACTGGCTGCTCGATCAGGCCTTGCTGGATCGTCCGGGCGTGCAGGACATCCAGTTGCGCCTGCTCTACGACTACGGCTCGAATCCGTCGCACTATCCGGCCTGGCAGGCGTATTTCCGCAAGCATCAGCCGCCGGCGCTGATCGTCTGGGGAAAGAACGATCCGATCTTTCTCACCCCGGGCGCCTATGCCTACCAGCGCGACCTGCCCAAGGCGCAAGTCCATCTGTTCGACACCGGCCATTTCGCACTTGAAGAGGACGCGGCGCCCATTGCAGGCTTGATTCGGGATTTCATGGACTCCAACGAGCGCGCGCATGGCGGATCGGCCGGAGCGCTTCGTTGAGCTGAGTCAAGGTCAAGGCCGCATGTCAGAAGGAGCCGTCTTCATGGTGGAGAAAAAATCGCTGACCGATATCGTGCAAGGCCTCACCCATCTGGCCGGCCGCACGCCGGCGATGGCGTTCGATGGCGTAGCCGATTCGGCGTTCGCCAAGGTCGCGCCATACCGCAATGGCGCGATCTCGGTGGGCTACTACTCCGGCAACACCGAGTGGGAGCGCCACCCCGGCGGGGACGAGATCGTGATGTGCATGGACGGACACACGACCGTGGTGCTGCTCGCGAACGGCGAGCAGCAGCGCATCGATCTGAAGGCCGGCGAGCTTGTGGTGGTCCCGCAGGGGCGCTGGCACCGATTCGAGAACTCCGTGCGGCTCAAGGTTATGGGCGTCACGCCGGAACCGACGGATCACAGTCTCGACTTGCCGCAGCATTAGCCTTGGCGCTGGGCTGCGCCAAGCCCCCCTTTCGCGAGGCGAGGGGCTTGGCGCGCTGCAACAACATCAATAGTCGAGGCGAACCCGCAGGCCGACCGTGCGCGGATCGTTCCAGTAAGCGCGGACGAAGCCGCCGCCGTCGCCGGCCGAGTTCTTGCTCATCTTGTCGGTGGCGTTGAGCACATACAGCTCGGCGCGCCAGAACGACGGCGACTGCAGGCTCAGGCTGGCATCGACCGTGGTGTAGGCCTCCTGCGCGTCGGAGATATGCGCGTTGTCGAGGTTGCGCAGGGTGAAGTACATCTTGTCCTGCCATTTCACGTTGACCCACGGCACCAGTTCATAACCGTTGCCGAACTTGAAGGTATGCGAGACGTTGACACCGGCGGTGAATTTCGGACTCATCGGCAGATGGTTGCCGGTGATGTCGTAGATCTGGCGGCCGGCCAGCGCGGGGTCGGTGCCCGTGTAGGGCGCCGGGCACGCCGGCGCGCCGAACTCTTCGCGCACGCCGCAGTTCCATTCGTCGCTGAAGGTGGGGTAGTCCTTGATCTTGCTGTTGATGTACGAGAAGAAACCGCCGATGCGGGTGTTGGGCGTGGGCAGGTAGTCCACTTCCACTTCCAGGCCCGGGATGTTCACCGTTCCGACGTTGACGGTCTGCCATTTGTTGACGATGTCGCAGGTCGGGTCCTGCGCCGGACAGGGTTCGTCGACGTGAACCTTGGCGGCGTAGAAGTCGCCGGTCACCTGCATGTCCTTGTAGCGGCTGTAGAAGGCGGTGACCGACAGGCTCAGGCGCTTGTCCAGCAGCAGGCCCTTGTAGCCGATTTCGAAGTTGGTGACGGTTTCGGGCTTGTACGGGAAGAAGGTGTAATGCGGGCCGGGCGGGCCGTCGATGCAGACCTTGCCGTCGCAGGCATCGTCCTTGTCGCCGAAGCCGCCGGCCTTGTAGCCGGTGGACAACGAAGCGAACAGGATTTCCTCATCGGACAGGTCCTTGGTCAGGCCCAGGCGATAGGTGAACTTGCGCCAGGCTTCGGAGTGTTCGTTCTCCGCCGGCGGTCCCCACAGCTTGTAGGCGTCGATGCCGCCGAACGGGCCCATGCGTTCGGTCAGGTCGCGGCCGTTGTGCGGGCGGAAGCCCGGCTCGCCCGGCGTGCCCGGGTCGTACAGGCCGTTGTAGTAGGCCGTCGATTCGGTATCCCAACCGCCGTATACCTGGCCGCCGCGGTCGGTCTTTTCGTCGCGGCTGTAGCGCGCGCCCATCGTCGCGGTCCAGGTGGGCGCGAAGCGCCAGTCGGCCTGGGCGAAGATCGCCTTGGCATCGACCTGGCGATTGGGCTGATGGTAGAACTGGCTGATCGGGTAGCCGAACGGCGCGTTGACCAGCAGTTCCTGCGCGTAGTTGATCTGGTTCTTCTCGTGCATCCAGAACAGGCCGGACACCAGCTTCAGGCGCTCGCCCTGATGCTTGAACTGCAACTCGTGCACGAACGACTGGTACTTCGAGTCCAACGTGATGGAGGTGTTGTCGCGTACCGGCCAGATGCCCCAGTCGCCTTCGTGCGGTACCGGCAAGGTGGCGGTGACCTGCGAGGGGATCTCGTGGTAGCCGCCGTCGTCGTCGGATATCTGCGAGCGCTTCTGCGTGGCGAAGGCCACGCTGTATTCGAGGCTGTTGCTGTCGCTGAGGAACCAGTTGAGGTTCGAGCGCACCGTGTCGATCGACATGTCGGTCTTGCCGGGCACGTTGATCTTCACGTCCCACTTGCCGCCTTGGCACGCGAAGCGGGTGCCGGCGGCCTGGTCGCAGTCCTTCAGTCCCACTTGCCCCGCGCCGGAGTTCTGGAATTTCTCGTAGGCCAGCAGCCATTCCACGTTGTCGGTGAAGGCGAAGCGGGCGGCGAGGCGGAACGCCCATTCGTCGCGGTTGTAGTAGTACTTGTCGCGCCCGACCTTGACGTTGCGGCGCTGGTCCACGTCCGGGATGCCGTCGGCGATGAAGCCGCGCTCGGGAATATTGACGTCGGTGAAGTCCTGCTGCTGGTCGATCCAGCCGTCGCGCTCGACCTTGGTCGCGGAAAAGCGCAGGGCGAAGCGATCGTTCACGGCGATGTTCTGGATCAGGTTGAGCTGGCGCAGGTTGTAGCTGCCCACGTCGAGTTCGGCGCTGCCGAAGGTGGAATCGAAACGCGGCTTGGCCGGAATGATGTTGATGCTGCCGCCGGTGGAGTTGCGGCCGAACAAGGTGCCTTGCGGGCCGCGCAACACTTCGACCTGGTCTACGTCGAACATCAGCGCCAGCGCGCCTTGCGGACGCGGCGAGTACAGGCCGGCCACATGCAGGCCCACGGCCGGGTCGCCGATCTCGGTGAAGTTGTTCGCGCCGATGCCGCGGATGCTGACCTGCACGCCGGAATCCGGGCCGGCGCCGATCTGCACGTTGGGCATCGTGCCCGACAGGCCGCGCACGTCCCGGATGCCTTCGCGGGTCAGCGCTTCCTGGGTGACGGCGGTGACGGCCACCGGCGTCTTGAGCAGATCCGATTCGATGCGGGTGGCGGACACGTGCACGGTTTCCAGGGTGGTCCTGGTTTCGCCCGCGTCGGCCTGCTTGTCCTTCTCGGTCGTGCTGGACTGGGCCATGACCGGAGCGGTCGCGCAACTGATCAATACCGCTGCCACCGCGGCGGCGATGCCGGTCGGTCGAACATCGCTGGGATGCTTTTTCATTGATTGGCTCCTGGTTGTACGGCGACTCGGGCCGGCGGACCCGTGCAGTGGCTGGTGGTGTTGCCCGGTCAGGGCGAGGCGGGAGTGTTTTTCCCGGAGTACAGGGTTTGGTTGCGCACCAGCGGCCTGGCCCAGGCGCTGACGCTGAGGATGTAGAGCAGGGGAATGAAGACCAGCGACAGGCCCACGCGCAGGCCCCAGTGATCGGCGATCAAGCCGATCAGCAGCGGCACGACGGCGCCGCCGAGAATGCCGCTGCACAAGATTCCCGAGAACGCGCCGTGATGCTGGCTGACCGAATTCAATCCCAGCGAGAAGATCACCGAGAACATCACCGACAGGAAAAAGCCCGCGGCGGGAAAGGCCAGCAGCGAGATCTCCGCCGTGCCGAACAGCGCCAGGCCCAGGCAGACGATGGCCAGCGTCGAGAAGATCGCCAGCACCTGCTTCGAATCCAGCAGTTTCAGCAGGCCCAGGCCGGCCAGGCAGCCCAGCGACATCAAGCCCCAGAAGCGGCTGACGGCGATCGCGCCTTGTTCGGTGGCCGACATGCCGTGGTAGCTGTGCAGGAACTGCGACATCCAGTTGGCGAGGGATTGCTCGGTGCCGACATAGGCGACGATGCCCAGGAAATACAGACGCACATCGACGCGCCGCAGCAGGCTGCGGTAAGCGTCGCGGCTGCCTGTGCGCTCGTCGTCCTTCAGTTCCACTTTTGGCAGCGGCAGCTTGTAGTTGAGCAGGGCCAGCAGCACGAAGGCGGCGCTGAAAAACCAGTAGAACGTCAGCCAAGCCAGCGGCTGTCCCTCGATGCCCGGACGCTGCATGTAGAGCCGGAACGCCAGCGGGCTGAGGAAGGAAGCCAGGCCGAACACCAACTGCGCCATCACCGAGAAGAAAGCGAAGTGCTCCTCGCCGGCGGCCGTGCGCATCAGCGGGTTGATCACCACCTGCAGCAGCGCCATCCCCAGGCCGATGACGAACAAGCCGGCGACGACCGAGACGTAACCGGGCATCACCGCGATGGCCAGCGCGCCGATGAAATTCAGCGCGAAGGCGGTGAATAAAGTGAGGCGGGTGCCGCGCACTTCGATCAGGATGCCGCCCGGGATCGAGATCAGGCCGTAGGCCAGGAAGAAGGAGAACGGCATGAAGCCGGCCATGGTCAGGCTCAGCTTGAAATCCTGGATGGCGATGGGCATCAGCGGCCCGATCAGATTGGTGATGAAGGAGATCGCGAACCAGATCAGGAGGATGTAGCTGACGATCATCGGCCGGTGCTTCATCGTCGTATCCGTTCGGTCAGGACTGCGGCAGCAGGCAATGGGAGAGTTCGCCGGCGGCGATGCTCTTGCGCGGGAAGCGGGGCAGGATCGCGCTGGCGGTGCGACAACCGGCCGCCAGCGCCTCGATCAGGCTGGCCCGATTCAAACGCGCGGCCAGATAGCCGGTGTTGAAGCTGTCGCCGGCGCCCACGGTGTCGAAGATTTCCAGCGTCTCTTGCGTGGCGTAGCGGATGCTGCGGCCATCGACGTGACCCAGCGCGCCGGCGGCGCCCAGTTTCACGATCAGATGCGCACCGGGCTTGAGCAGGCCGGCGACGCGTTGCACGGCGAGTTCCAGGTCGTGGCAGTCGTCCGGATTGCCGGCGATGCTCATCGCCTCCAGCTCGTTGACCAGCAGATGGTCGCAATGGGCCAGCCAGCCTTCGACTTCCTCGTGCACCTGGGGCGTCCAGCCTTCCGGCGGCCAGCCGGTGTCCAGCGCGATTTGATAGCCCTTGGCCGAGGCCTGCGCCAGCAACTGGCGGAAGCGTTCGCGCAGGCCCGGCAGCAGGAAGGGGGCGGTGAACAAAGCGACGCTGCCGGGCGAGGCCTGCGGCAGGTGTTTCAGCACGAAGTCCGGCGTCAGATGTTGCAGATGCCCGTAGCTGGTGAAGAAGGTGCGCTCGCCGCCGGTGTGCAGCAGGCCCACCGACATGGTGGTGTCGCTGGCGCAGGTCTGCAGTTCGACGCGGATACCCGACAGCTGCAGCAGCAGCCACTGGGCCAGGTCGTCGTTACCGATCGCGCCGATCAGATGCGGGCTAAGGCCGAGATGCCGGGCCGCGAGGGCGGAGTTGGCGGCCGAACCGCCGGCGCGCAGCTCGCTGCGCGGCAGCAACTGTTCGGTGCCGATCTTGGGCCAGCCGTCCAGCGTGCCCAGAACCAGGTCTACGCTGACGTCGCCGATGATGCTGAATTGGGGAGGGCTGAGTTGAGGCTGATCGAGCTTCATGGGGGGCGACTATAGCCACCCCAATTCCGCCTCGTCAATAAAAATATCCAGTGGAAGTTTAATTAAACCCGGCGCCCTCCGACGGACGGGCGGTGACCGAGCAGCTCCGCCGTCTGGAGTTCCTCCAGGTCGTCTTTCTGCAGGCCTTCCAGGCGCGGCGAGAGCAGTTCATGGATCGGCAGCACCGCCGCGCCCAGCAGCGAACAGTCTTCCTCGCGCTGGGAAATCATCACCCGCGGCCATTGCGGGGCGGGCCGGCCGCGGACCGAGCGGTGCAACGGCTGGGCGAGGTCGACCAGGCGCTGCACCAGTTTCTGCGGCGCCGATCCGCCGATGACGATGGTCTGCGGGTCGAGCATGTTCTCGATCATGCAGATGGCGTCGCGCAGGCGCTGCGATGCCTGCTCGCACCACTGCTGCAGGGGCAGGTCCCCGGCGTCGTCCAGGCGGTCGAGCAAGTCCGTGGTGTGGATCTGCCCGTCGTCCAGGCCCAGCGCCTCGGCCAGCGAGTGCAGCGACAGGTAGCGCTCCAGGCAGCCCTGGTTGCCGCAATAACAGGGCGTGCCGCCGGGAACGACCGGCACGTGGCCGATCTCGGTGGCGTTGCCGTCGGCGCCGCGGTAAGTGTTGCGGCCGACGATCAACGAGCCGCCCAGGCCCATGCTCAGATGCAGGTAGAAGAAGTTGTCCAGGTGTCTGGCGACCCCGTACAAGGTCTCGCCGAGCGCGCCGGCCACGCTGTCGACGCTGTGGAACAGGGGCAGGCCGGTGGCTTCCTGCAACTGGTCGAGGATGGACAGGTCCTTCCAGCCCTCCAGTGCGGTGGGGCCGACAAAACTCAGTTCGGTGTCGCCGAGCGGGCCGGGCAGGGCCACGCCGATGCCCCACAGCCGGGCATTGGCCTGGCGGCGCAGGGTGGCCACCAGTTCCAGCAGCGCGGCCAGCAGCTGCGGGCGATCGCAGCCCTGCAACGGCACCTCGCAGCGCGCATCGATCCGGCCCACCAGATTGACCAGCGCGCCCGAGGCGCGGCCCGGTTCCAGGCTGATGCCGATGGACTGGCCGGCATCGGGATTGATCTCGAAGGCGATCGGCGGCTGGCCGCGGGTCTTCAGATCCTTCTGCCGGCGCGAAACGATCAGGCCGATCGATTCCAGCTCATTGGTGATGTTGGCGACCGTCTGCGGGCTGAGCGAGACCTTTTCCTGGATGTCCTTGCGCGAAGCCGCGCCGTGCTGGCGGATGAAATCCAGCACGAGGCGGCGGTTGTAGGGGGCGCTGGATTGCTGGGTGGCGCCGCGGCCAATGTTCATAGGCGTCGAAACCGGTTGAGCGTAGGGGAGGGATGGCTCGTATTATTCATACATCCATGTGAAGTATTTATTGACGAAGGCCGGCGACATGGCTAAGTTGCGGTGGCTAGTCTATCCGGAACCGTGCCGATGACCCGTTTGCCGCATTCCCGCAAGACCGGAATTCAAGTGGTGGCCGCGCTGGCGGTGGCCTGGTCCGGCCTGTTGCAGCCGGCCGGCGCCGCCTCGCCGGAAGCGTCGAAGACCACGGTGTCGGTGAGCCTGCCCAAAGAGCCGCTGCTGGTACACATCAACGAGGTGGCGCTGGAGCGCAAGGGGCCGAAACTGGCCGTCGTCGAATACGCGGGCGAGGCCGGGGAAGGCAGCTACACCGTGCTGCGCGACGGCAAGCCGATCAAGCAAGGCGAGCTGCGGCCGCTGCAGCC
Organism: Lysobacter gummosus; assembly: GCF_001442805.1. Classification (NCBI taxonomy): domain Bacteria; kingdom Pseudomonadati; phylum Pseudomonadota; class Gammaproteobacteria; order Lysobacterales; family Lysobacteraceae; genus Lysobacter; species Lysobacter gummosus. The sequence continues at coordinate 2,845,707 of NZ_CP011131.1, forward strand.
GTTTAGCGAGTGGAGCCCGGGCAAGCGCTATTTCAGCGTCGATTTTTCCGATGCGCAGGAGGCCGGCAAGTACGAAGTGGACGTGCGCATCGGCAATCGGCATGCGCAGTCGGCCTCCGTGCCGGTACGCGACAACGCGGTCTTCGCCACTACCGGCGCGCAGTTGCTGGGCTACTTCAAGCGCAGCCGCCACACCGACGACGCCGATCGCGACCTGCCCATCTTCAAGAGCACGCGCACAGTGAACGTATGGGGCGGCTGGCAGGATGCCGGCGGCGACAAGGGCAAATACCTGTCGCACCTGGGCTACGCCAACCATTTCAATCCGCAGCAGGCTTCGATGGCGGCGTGGGTGCTGGCCTATGGCGCGCATGTGCGCAAAGCTTTGTTTACCGCCCACGGCCTGCAGACGCAGGCCGAGGACGAAGCGTTCTGGGGCGCGGACTATCTGCACCGCATCCTGGATGCTGAGGGCTACTTCTACACCACGGTGTTCGACCAATGGGGCACGCCGGGCGCCAAGCGCATGGTCACCGGCTATGAAGGCGCGGCCGGAACGTACACCACGCTGTACCGCTCGGCATTTCGCGCCGGCGGCGGCATGGCCATCGCCGCGCTCGCGCGTGCTTCGATGCTGGCCAGGCAAAGCGGCCGCCATGGCGAATTCGACGGCGCGCAATATCTCGCCGATGCCGAGCGTGCTTACGCGCACCTGCGCAAGTTCAATCCGCAGTACGGTGCCGACGGCAAAGAAAACATCATCGACGATTACACCGCCTTGATGGCGCTGGTGGAATTGCACAACGCCACCGGCCAGTCGCGCTATCTCGACGACGCGCGCGAGCGCGCCGCCAGCCTGATCGCGCGTCAGCAGGCCGACGGCGGTTTCGTCAGCGACGGCGGCAGCCGCCCGTACTACCACGCCGCCGAAGCGGGCTTGCCGGTGATCAGCCTGTCGGCCTATGTCGATATCGAACCGGAGCAGGGACGTCGTCAACGCGCGCTGGATGCCATCGGCGTGGCGCTCAAGCACGAGTTGACCATCACCAACGCGGTCGCCAATCCGTATGGCTACGCCCGCCAGCGCTTCCAGCTGACGCAGGACGGCAAGGCCGCGGGCGAGGTGCTGGAAGGATTCTTCATTCCGCATCGCAACGAAACCGGCTACTGGTGGCAAGGCGAAAGCGCCCGCCTGGCCTCGCTCAGCGCGGCCATGATCATCGGCGGCCGCAAGCTGTCGGACCACGGCACGGCCGGCTATGGCCTGTCCGCCGAGCGGGCGGGTTATGCGCAGAGCCAGCTCGACTGGACGCTGGGCCGCAACCCTTACGGCATCTGCATGCTCTACGGTTTCGGCCGCAAGAACCCGCCGACCGTGCTGGAGAGCGCCGGCGAAATGTTCGTCGGCGGCATCTCCAACGGCATCACCGGCGCAGTAGGCAGCGACACCGGCGCCGGCATCAGCTTCGCGCCCGGCCCGGATTCGGAGCAGTGGCGCTGGGTGGAGCAGTGGATTCCGCACACGACCTGGATGCTGTTTGCGGTCATGGCGATGACGGCGGACGAAACGCGCTGAACTGTTCGCGGCGCTAGCTCAAGCGCAGGGCGCGGATCAACGCGGAAAGCGCCGCCGATTGATGGCGCCGATCCGGATAGTAGATAAAGAATCCGGGAAAGGACGGCGACCAGTCTTCCAGCACCCTGACGAGCCGGCCCCGGTCGATGTAGTCCGCCACCTGATCTTCATAGGCCAGCGCGATACCCAGGCCGGCCAAGGCGGCGTGGATGGCGAGGCTGGTGTCGTCGACGACCAGCGGCCCGGCGACGCTGATTGTTACGGGCAGGCCGCCCTTCTCGAATTCCCATCGATACGAGCCGCCCGGAAGACGCAGCCCGATGCAGTTGTGGGCGCTCAGGTCCCGCGGGTGCAAGGGGAGGCTGCGCGTCGCGAAATATCCGGGTGAAGCCACGGCGGCCAGCCGCAGTTCCTGGGTCACGCGCGCGGCGATCATGTCCTTCTGAATGAATTCTTCCAGTTGGATGCCGGCATCGAACCCGCCGCCGACCAGATCCACCGGGCCCGTGCAGGTGGACACATCGAGCACCACCTCGGGATAAGCCGCGGCGAACGCCGGAAGTTTGCGCAACAGCATCAAGGCAGCGGCGGATTTCGACACGGCAAGGCGAAGCCGGCCGGCCGGACGATCGCGAGCGGTGCGAACCTCGTTGAGCGCGCGATCGATCTGCTCGAGCGCCGGCGAGAGACTCTTCAACAGTTCGGCGCCCGCGGAAGTCGGCGATACGCTTTTGGTGGTGCGGGCGAGCAGTTGCAGTTCCAGCCGACGCTCCAGGCCGCGGATCGTGTGGCTCAGCGCGGACTGCGTGACCCCGAGCCGCTCCGCGGCCCTGGTAAAGCTTCGCTCGGCGGCGACGACGGCGAATGCCGCGAGGTCGTTCAATTCGCTCTTCATGAAATCGACTCATGAGTCCTATGCAGATATGTGCACTTTACTCATATATAGGCGCGATCCAATATTCCATGCGGCGACCGCGAGAGAACGCCCAGAGTGGAAAGGGGGCAACCGCCGCCGCGTTCGCAACAATCAATCTTCGATACCAGGCAATGGGATAAATCCATGCAAGACGCCGAACATGCTTTGCGAGCCTTGGCTCAAGTCTATTTCGATGCCGCGTACGACATGGACGCGGAACAGTTCCAGACGATATTTCACCCCAGCAGCGCGGTAACCAGAATCGGCGATGACGGCGAAGTCGGCGTGATGCCGATCGAGACCTGGCTGTCCGGCGTGCGCAATGCGACCGCGCCGCGAAAACTCGGACTTGAGCGCAAGGACGAGGTCGTCGCGGTCGACGTTTCGGACGATCTCGCCCTGGTAAAGCTGAAGCTGCAGATGCCGCCGCGTTACTTCACCGATCTGCTGTCATGCCTGAAGGTGCAGGGCAACTGGAAGATTGTTCAGAAGGTAATGTCGGTTGATGTGCGCAGGGACTAACCCAGATCGCGCCGCCTGCCGTGGGCGGACGCAGAAGACTCCAAGGCTGCTAACTCCATAAAATCGCCGTTTAACGGCAACCGCGCGCCGTGTCACCACAGCGCGTGGTCGGCGAAGCGCTGGCGATCCCACGCTTCGATGAAAACCAGGCGACTGCCGCGCCTCAATTGCAGCCTGTACCCGCTGCGCTGCACAACTCCCGGCCCGTGCCGTTGTTGAAGATCGTGCTGATCTCGTTCTTGCTCAGCGCACGGCGCCAGATGCCGATGTCGTCAAGGTCGGCCTTCAGCTGCGACACATACGAGCCGGTGCCGTCCTGGCCGATGTTGAACGGCAACGATGAGCCGATATCCTGCAGGGCGGTGACCTCGTTGGAAATGAAATACAGCTTGCCCGCGGGACTGCCGGCGTAGACCGTGGACAGGCCGTTGGCGCGGTCCACCGTGATGGCGAGGAACCACCAGCCGCTGGACGATTCGGCCGTGCTGATCCGGTAGGCGTCGCTGCGATGCGCGCCGGTGTCGGCGAGGTTAAGCCCGAGTCCGGAACCCGATCCGGACACGCCCACCGAGAACAGCACGCCGGACTGGGCGCCGTTGTTCCAGTTCTTGTTGCCGAAGATGACCGGGTCGCCTGTTTGCGCACCGCCGCGATACCAGGTGGTGAAGGTAAAGCTGCTGCCTGCGCTGCCGCCGAAATCGAGATCGGGCCGGTGGGCCCCGAAGCTGAGGTATTCCTTCTGTTTTTTCTGGCTGGCGATTTGTACGCCATTGCCGAACTTGCCGACGATGAAAAACGGCGTGCCTGCACCCACCGCGACATTGTTGCCTCGGCCGGTGGCGTCGGCGTAGTTGCCGTTAAAGCGCAGGTTGGCGACGAGGCCGGTGGCCAGGGAGCCGTCGGCAGGCCGAATATTTCGGCCCTGAACTACGCCGTCGAGCATGTAGCTGCCGCTGCCGTCGGCCAACTGGAATACCTGGCCCGGATCGATGCCGAAGTGAGTCAGTACGGTGGCGGACGCGTCTTTATTGCCTGCCCGGCCCGCGAGCACGCCCTGCGCGACGGATTTGCTCGCGACCAGGAAGGGGATCGTATAGCACGCCGCTTCCATCGCGCCGTGCCCGTCGCGGCCACCATGGTCGGAAGTAACGAGGATCTGCCAGTTCTCGTTGGCGAAGTTGGGACGGGCTTTTACTGCCGCGAGCAGTTGGCCGATCTGGCCGTCCACTTCTTCCACTTCGGCGAGATAGGAACTGCTCAGCCAGGTGCTGGCATGTCCGGCGTGATCGACATCGTCGAAGAAAACGAACATCGCATCCACATCGCGCCCCAGCGGCCAGTTGACGTCGCTGTAGGCGCCACGCAGCATCTGCGCGCCGACGGCGGCGGATGTGGCGTCGTTGGAGACTTTCAGGTAGTCGGCCGCCGTTGGGACCACGCCATCGGAAGACCAGGTGGCCAGTTTCGCGGTACTGAGCGAAGGATTCTTTTGCTCGAGGATGGTCAGGTAGTCGAGCTGTTTGACCGCCGCCATCTGCGTATTGTCGTTGGCGGTGACCATGTGCTTGATCGCGGTGACGCCGGTATAGATCGAGGTATGGTTGGGGCCGCTCAAGGTGGCGGCGTCCTTGATCGTCTGGGCCTGGTGGGCGTAGGCACCGCGATAGCCGCTGGACCAGGTGCCGTTGATCAGGCTGCGGATATTGGGCGCGTTGGCTATTTCGACAGCGTCGGCGCGGGCGCCGTCGATCGCGATCACCAGCGACTTCGGCGTCGCGGTCTGCGCGAATGCTGGCAATGCAGCCAGGCCCAGCAGCATCGAAAAGGCGGCTTGCGGCAGCAAAGGGATTGTATTCACCACAGTTCCTGATGGACGGTTGATGGGCGACGCGTATCGTCGTTGGATGGACTTGTGGCGAATCCAGTCGCCGCACTGCGTCACATGGACGGTGATAATGAATCGTCAGGGATCGTAACGATGCGAGCCCATGTGGTTCGTGATTAGGGTCACGCGCGCGGGAGATTTGGTGCGTGATAAAGATTGGCCATGACGCTGAATTTCCTAATCGCGATTAGCTTGTGCGTAAGCACGCCTGTGTTGAACGAAGCGTGCTCGCCGGAGCGAACAGCGGATCGGCACGCTCATGCCGGCCTGATCCGCCGCGGCGTCGCTGTCGCTCGGCGATATGCAAGGAGCATCGAATAATTCCTTGCATATGCCATTGGGCTGGAGCGGCGCTCAGTGCTTATCGACGGCCTGCAGCCGAAGCATCACCACCCCGTGCGAAGGAACGGTGGCGGAATAACGGCCGGATTTTGCCCCCAGCGATTTGTGCGCCCACAGGTCGCGCACTTCCACGGGCACCGAGGCGGGCAGGCCCAGCTCCGGCCAGCTCACCGCGATCTCGGCCGGCGCTTTGCCGCGGTTGAACAAGATCACCGCCCGGCCGCCGTCGGCGAGCGGCTTGGACCACACCTCTAAGTCGCCATCGTCGCGCACGCGCCGTCCCTGGACGCCGAGTGGATCCTGATCGACGGCTATGACCTCGCGATTGAGAAGGATCTCGCCGGTAGTCTTATCCATGCTGGCGATGTCGTTGCCGGCGAGCAACGGCGCGGCCATCAACGCCCACAGGCTGAACTGCGAACGGTATTCATCCGTCGTCATGCCGCCGTTGCCGACCTCCAGCATGTCGGGGTCGTTCCAATGGCCTGGGCCGGCGTAGGGATGCAGCGGTTCGTGCAGATCGATGATGTTGGACACGCCCAGCGCGAACATGCCGCCGCCTTCCCAGCGATCGTTGATGTCTTCGGTGGTCCGCCACAAGTTGCCGATCTTCTGGCCCCATTCCCAAGGCCGGCTCTTGTCGCTGAAGGTGGGCCGGTTGACGCCCCAGTTGCAGATCGAGAGCACGACATCGCGCCCGGTCGCGCGCAGCGCGTCGGCCATCAGCGAATAGGCTTCCTGGCTGTCGCGCGTGCCGGTGTAGCACCAGTCGTACTTGAGGTAGTCCGCGCCCCATTCGGCATACGTGCGCGCATCCTGGAACTCGTAGCCTTGGCTGCCCGGGCGACGGCCGCAGGTCATGCGTCCCGCGTCGGAGTAGATGCCGAACTTCAGTCCCTTGGCGTGGATGTAGTCGGACAGCGCCTTGATTCCGGATGGGAACTTCACCGGATCGGCGGTGATGCGTCCGTCTTTGTCGCGCGGGCCTTGCCAGCAGTCGTCGATGATCACGTACTCGTAGCCGGCGTCTTTCATGCCGCTGCTTACCATGGCGTCGGCGACGCTGCGCACGACCTTCTCGCTGATCTGGCAGCCGAATTTGTTCCAGCTGTTCCAGCCCATCGGCGGCGTCATCGCCAGTCCGTTATGTGTGCGCTTAGGGTCTTTCGACGCGGGAAACAGGTTGGCGTTGGGGCCGAATTCGACGTTGTAGTCGTCCAGCGGAGTGAACTTCTTGGCTTGCACGGCCTGCGCCGCGGCGCCGGTGGAGCTCAGCAGCGCGGTGGTGAGCAGCACTGCGCGAGCGAGGGTGAAGCGAAATCGACGGTCGTGCATGGGCGGTTTCCTTGGGCGGCTCGAAAGTGCGGAATCAACCGGTCGCTCCGATATGACACAGGCCCGAAGCCTATCCAGCCCACGGGCGATCGAGGCCGCAAGAGAGAGGGTTCGATGCGGGTGCTCTATGCGGCGTCGTTCGTTACGCGTCCGATTTTCGCGCCGATCGTAGCGTAAGAGCGGCAGCCGTCATGGACGATGTGAGGTCCAGGCATTAGAGAATTTTGTTTGTGCAAAATTCGGCGCCGATGCTGTCGATTTAAGACTAGACCGCCGTCGAGCCCGGTCCGGCGATGATCGGCATTCGCGATGCGCAATTCAATTTGCGCGAAAAATTCGCAGGTGGCGCGGAAGCGCCGTTGCCAGGCCCGACTGCGCGATTGCGCCCCTTTTGCGAGCGAAGGAGCGCATGTCGAAATCCGCCGAGCGCACTCAGAACTGCAGCCGCGCCCCGACCATCGGGCTGACGACGCTGGTGCGCCAAAAGCCGCTGGACAAGCCGTCGGAAACCCGCGAGTACATCGCGCCGCCGTACACGTCGAAACGCTTGTTGAAACGGTAATCGAGCACCGCCGACCAGGCATCGAGCGTGCCCTGGCAGGTGCCCGCGGAACGGTCCGCGCAATGAGCGGCGCCGTAACTGTTCTGGTCGTAGTGATACCAGGCCCCGGTAAGGCTCAGGCGTTCGTCGATCTGCCAGTTCGCCCCCAGCCACGACACCTGCAGATGCTTGGCGCGCGGGAAAGCCGCATTGTTGACGAAGCTGATCAGATAGCCGCCCAGGCCGTGGAATCCGGGTTGCAGCGGATCGCTCGGATTGCGATAGCGGATGCGCTCGTGGCCGCCGGAAATCTTCCAGTTATCGCCCAACTTGTAGCTGGCGGCGAGGGCGACCGCGCGGTTGTCCGATACCGTCGCGGCCAGCGAATCACGCGGTACTCCTGGCGTCGCGAACTGGCTGGCGCTCAGCGAAGCGGCACTGATCGCGCGGTTCTTGAACGCGTACACCACATCGACCGACAGCGCGCCTTTCTGTACGCCCAGGTCGAGTTGAGCCGCCTTGCCCGGGCTGCTCTCGCTGTTGCCCGGCTGGTATAGCAACCCGCCGTGGAAGGCGCCGTGGGTCAGGGTGTATTTGATCGAATTGTCCAGCCGCACGTTCTGGGTATTGCCGCCGCCGGCGGTGGTGCCCGAGGCGCCCATCAGCGAAAACGCTAGCGACAAGCCGAGCGGATCGTACTTGCCGACGACATCGGTGAGCAGGGTGTTGTGCCGCCCCAGGCTCAACGTGCCGTAGCGTTTCGAGCTCAGGCCCAGGAACGCCGGGCCGTTGAAGATCTGTCCCGCGCGCGAGCCGTCGGCGGCGGTTCGCTGATCTTCCCGCGCCACCCCGTTGTTGCTCACCAGCGAGGCCAGCGCATCGGAAATCTTTCCCGAATGCGGGTTGAAGCCCATTTCGAAATTGAACACGCCCGACAGATCGTCGGCGAGCGGGATGTCGCCCCTGAGGCCGAGCTTGGACTGGCTCATCCCGTTGGGCGCGATCGAGGTGACTGAATCGCGGCTGTTCTTGGTGACCAGATAGGCCACGCCGGTATACATGTCCTGGCTCACCGGCACGCCGTGATTCTGGTAGGCCACGCCGATGTCGACCGCGCCGTACAAGGTGATGCCGTTCCATGTCAGCGGCGCGGCTTTGTCGTCGGCGGCATGCGCTACGCTCGCCAGGCTGGCCGCGCAAACGGCGACGGCCAGGGCGGATCGATTCAGTCGATGGGCAGGCATCGGCTTTTCCTCAGGAATGGATAGTGTGATTCAGCGAATTGCAGCAGCGCGCAGCCGTTACCAGGGCAGCGAGTAGGTCTTGGTATTGGTGAAGCTTTTCATCGCTTCCAGCACGCCTTCCTTGTAGCCGAGACCCGAATCCTTGATGCCGCCGAACGGCGTCAGCTCCAGGCGATAGCCGGGCACTTCGCGGATGTTGACGCTGCCCACTTTCAATTCGCGAATGAAACGAGTGATGTAGTCGAGCCGGTTGGTGCACACCGAGGACGACAGCCCATAGGCGGTGCCGTTGGCGATGCGGATGGCGTCTTCGATGGTGTCGAAGCGCACGACTGGCGAGACCGGGCCGAAGGTTTCGTGCTTGACCACCGACATCTGCGGATCGACGTGGTCCAGCACCGTCGGCGAATACAGCGCGCCGCGCCGGATATTGCCGTATCGCAGCTGCGCGCCGGCGGCGATGGCCTCGTTGACCACTTGTTCGAACTGGATCGCCGCGGCTTCGTCGATGACCGTGCCCATGTCGGTCGCCGGGTCCATCGGATCGCCGTACTTCAACGCCTCGGTCTTGGCCACCAGCCGCTCCACGAACTCGTCGGCCACCGATGTATGCACCAGCATCCGCTTGATCGCGGTGCAGCGCTGTCCGGAATTCTTGTACGAACCGCTCGCGGCCAGGGTGGCGGCTTCTTCCAGATCGGCGTCTTCCATCACGATGATCGGATCGTTGCCGCCCAGTTCCAGCACCTGGCGCTTATACGCGGCCTTGCCGGCGATGTACTTGCCGATGGCCACGCCGCCGGTGAAGGTCACCAGATCGACGTCCTCGTGAGTGAGCATGGTGTCGGCGATCTCGCGCGGATCTCCGGTGATCACCGACAGCATCTGCGGCGGCAGGTCCGCTTCGTACAGGATGTCGGCCAGCACATAGGCCGACAGCGGCGTCTTCTCGCTGGGCTTGAGCACCATGCGGTTGTTGGTGGCCACCGACGGAGCCACCTTGTGGATGACCTGGTTGAGCGGGTGGTTGAACGGGGTGATGGCGGTGATCGTGCCCAGCAGCGGTTCGCGCAGGGTATAGACCTTGCGGCTCTTGCCGTGGTGGGTGAGGTCGCAGGAGAACACCTGGCCGTCGTCCACCAGCGCCTGGTTGGCGGCGAACAGCAGCACGTCCGACGCGCGCCCGACTTCGTACAGCGAGTCCTTGCGGCACAGGCCGGACTCCAGGGTGATGACGCGCGAGATTTCGTCCAGGCGCGAGGCGATGATCTCGCCGGCGCGCATGAGGATCTTGTAGCGATCGAAGCGGGTCAGCGTCGGCTGGTAGTCGCGGGCGATCCGATAGGCGCGGCGCACATCCTCCAGCGTCGCTTTCGGCACCGTGGCGACGACTTCGCCGGTGTAGGGATAGGCGACTTCGATCACTTCGTCGCGGCCGACCTTTTCGCCGGCGATGCGCAGCGACTCGCGGCGGATCGGGGTATCGCTAAGCAAGGTGTTCAATGCACTTTCCTTACGTGTAGAGGTTTCATCTGAATGTGCGGGCGTACCTGCACCGGCGTCTGCAGTCAGCGACGGATGAACACCGCGATCACCGCGCTGATCAGGCAGCTCGTCGCCACGATCGGGAACACCAGGGCGGTGTTGCCGGATTGATCCAGCAGGTGGCCGATGATCGGCTCGCCCAGTCCGGCCAGCAGGTAGGAGAAGAAATTCAGCACCCCGGTGGCGGTGCCGGCGCGCTTGGCGCCGACCAGGTCGGGGCACAGCGCCCAGAACGAGGAGGCCGGGCCATAGACGAAGAAGCCGGCCAGGAACAACACGATCAGCGAGAGCGCGCCCGCGGGCAGCAAGTACATGCCGCTGGCGGCCACCGCGCCCAACAGCATGTAGAGCACCACCGCCTTGCAACGGCTGGAGCCGAACAGCCGGTCTGAAATCCAGCCGTTGGTCAGCGCGCCCAGGGCCATGCCCACCGGCAGCGCGACGGCGATCCAGGTGCCCATCGTGGTGGTTTTGGCTGCCGGGCCCAGGTAGTGCACCGGCACCCAGACCAGCAGTCCGTAGCGGGCGGCGTTCTGGAAGCCGATGGAGAGGCCGGCGATCAACAGGCGCGGATTGCGCAGCACGGCCTTGTAGCGATCCCACGAGCCTTCCGCGACATCGGCCGTCTTCGCGGAATTACCGGCGCTCGCGGCATCCTCGGCATTGGCGATGCCGGTGTCGGGCGAGGCATAGCCCAGGTCCTCAGGACGCTCGCGCACCACCAGGTAGAAGGTGATGCCGCCCAGCAGCATCAACAACACCGGCATCCGGAAGATCCAGCGCCAATCGAGTTGCAGGGTATCGACGACGATCATCGAGGTGACGAAAGACAGCACCGACGCGCAGCCCGCGGCGAAGGTGTAGAAGCCGTAGACCTTGCCGCGCTCGCTCAGGCCCCACCAGTTCGACAGCAGGCGGCTGCCGGGCGCCCAGCCGAGCGCCTGGAAATAGCCGTTAATGCCCCACGGAATCACCAGGCTCTTGAAGCCCGTGGCGAAGCTCACCACCCAGTTCGCCGCGCACGACAGGATCGCGCCGGCGGTCATTACCCGGCGTCCGCCGAACTTGTCCGCCAGGTTGCCGTTGATCGCCTGGCCGACCGCGTACGACCACAACAACGCCGTCGATGCCCAGCCCAATGATTCCTTGCTCAGGCCGAACTCGCGCTGCAGGCCGGGAATGGCGAAGCCGAAGGTCTGCCGTCCGGTGTAGAAGAACAGGTAACAGAACATGGCGGCGAACAACATCCGCCACTGCGCGCGGCGAAAGGATTGATCGACGGGCATTGTGAGACCGCCCAACATGCGTTCGGCTGATTCCATCGTGATCTCCTGCTTAGCTGGCGGCCAGCCGAAGGGCTGGGCTGGCGAACGCGGCGCGTACTGCCGCTTTGGATGGGAAGCGCGGCGGCCTCAGGCCGATGAAACCGCGCCGATGAAGTTCTTGCCGCGGGCGCCGTGCATGGCCCGCGCGATCATGGCGTCGGCTTCCTCCGCGTCCACGCCGTAATCGGCGAACTCGGTCTTGACTCCGAGGCAACGCAGGAAATCGCGCAGGCGCCGCGTGGCCGAATCGAGCGAAGGGCCGAACAGACGCTGCAGGGTGCGATCGCGATCGGCGCGCTTGGACCACGCCTTTTCCAGCACCAGCGGCAGCGTGAACGAGCAGGCGATGCCGTGCGCCAGTCCGTGACGCAAGGTCATTTCGTAAGAGATCGAATGCGCCAGCGCGGTCTTGGTGTTGGAGAACGCGAGCCCGGCCTTGAGCGCGGCCAGCGACATGCGCTCGCGCAACTCGACGTCGCCGAGATTGCGCATGAGTTTAGGCAGACAGTCGAGAATGTCCTCGACCGCCGAGACCGCCAGCGCGTCGGAAACCGGATTGCCGTTGACGTTCCAGATCGATTCCAGCGCGTGCGAAAGCGCATCCAGGCCCGTCGACACGGTGACGCCGGCCGGCACCGAGAGCATCACTTCGGGATCGACGATCGCCGCTTCCGGCCAGGTCGCTTCCAGGTGCAGCGAATACTTCTTCTGTCTGGCCGCGTCCCAGATGGTAGCCCACGGTGTGACTTCGCTGCCGGTGCCTGCGGTGGTCGGCACGGCGATCAGCGACTTGAGCTTAGCCGGAGTGAAACTCCGTCCTCCGGCGAGCAGGTCGATGAGTTCGTCGAACTGACCGCTGCCGGTGCCGACCATCAGCGCTTTCGCGGTATCGATGGCGCTGCCGCCGCCGACGGCGATGATCGCATCGCAGGCATCGGGAGCGGCCCAGAAACGGTTGTACAAATCCTTCAGCTGGGCCACGTCGGGGTTCGGCTGCACATCTTCGATCACCGCCACCAGACGATCGCCCAGCAACGCCTGCAGGCGCGACACCAGGCCGAGCGCGCGCGCTTCGGGAAACGTCACCACCACCGCGCGCCGCTGAGCCAATACGATGGGCAACTGTTCGAGGCTGCCTCGCCCGCAATGGATATCTACGGGATTGCGGTAGGCGTGGATCATGGTGGGTCTCCGTTGGATGGCCGGCGTCCGCGGCGAGCGGCGCTGCTGTCTGGCGAGATCGCTGACACGCATCGGTTGCGGCATTCCCCTTCCGCACCGATGGCTACGTGTAGTTGCGTGCCGGCACCAAGGTTGGTGGAGCAGCGATTGCCGCGTCCAATCGCATATTCGATGGACGTATCGGGAAAAACCGATAGATGCGCGGTTGCAATGTCATGCGCGATGGTCTTGCTCGATGCTGCATTGCAATACTCGGCACTCGCGCCCGATACGGCGCTGCATCGCAGAAAATCGGCGCGGCGGGCATGGTTTCGATGCGATGCGATCCGCGTCGCGGTGCGTGGCGTATGCACGGCGTTCGGCAAGTGTGGGAGACTCAGGCTCCGTCGCTGGAATACAGCGCCACACATCGAACGCGTGATGTTTCATCAGTACTACAAGTGGATTCGCTGTTTCCAGGCCGTCGCGAAAACCGGAGGGTTTACTGCTGCGGCGCAGTATCTGCATATCGGCCAGCCCACCGTGACCGACCAGGTAAAGGCGCTGGAGCACCGTTTCGGTGTCGAGCTGTTCCTGCGCGGCAGTCGCAGCGTGCAGCTCACCGACGCCGGCGAGCGCTTGTATGCGATTACCCGCGGGCTGTTCGGGCTGGAAGAAGAAGCACTGACCTTCCTGCAGAACGCGCACAAGCTGAAGACCGGACTTGTGCGCGTCGGCGCGGTCTCGCCTCCGATCTCGCTCGAACTGGCGCGCAGGTTCAAGCAGGCGCATCCCGCGCTGGACATCGCCGTGACCGTCGGCACCGAGGCGCTGGTGTTGAAGCGGCTGCTGGATTTCGATATCGATGTCGGGTTGCTGGCGGAAACCGGGTCGATCGACGGCATCCATATCGCGCCGTACTGCCGCGAACGGATCGTCGCGGTGGTGCCCGATGGCCACTCCTGGATCGGCAGACCGTCGGTTTCGATCCGCGACATCGAAGGCCAGAACATCATCCTGCGCGAACTCGGTTCCAAGACCCGGGATCGGGTCGAACTGGCCTGCAGGCACAACGAGGTCCCGCTGAACTGCGCGATGGAGATCAACAGCCGCGAGGCGATCCTGCATGCGGTCGCCAGCGGCATGGGCATCAGCTTCGTCGCCCAGATCGAGTGCATCCCGCTGCCGGGCCTGGCGATGGTCGTCATCGACGAGCCGTTGCTGTCGATCGACTATGCGTTATGCTGTCTGGAGGTCCGCCGCGAGCGCCCGTTGATCAAGGCCTTGTTCGACGCGGTATTGGACGAGCGCGGGTAGCGCGAAAGAGGGCGGGGCGCCCCAAGAGATGGTCCACGCGGGTTTCGTGCACCCGGCGAGATGAAGCCGGCGCGCGCCGCTACGGACATGCGACCGCCGGGCCGCGAATCGCGACCCGGCGGATAGGGCTTATGCGACGTGGTTCAGCGCCAGCCGCAGGATGTCGAAATTACGCAGGCGCCGTTGCGGCACGTCGCGCAGCTTGCGGTTGAACAGCAGCGGCACCGCCTGTTCGGACAAGCCGCCGTGCGAACGCAGCGGCACGTCCAGGCCACTCAGATCGTGGCGGTCCGGCGTGGTACCGATCACCGTCAAGCGTTCGCTGACCACTACCAGATCGCCGATGCGGTCCGGCGGCAGTTCGAAGCGTTCGGCCGCGGCCTGTTTGTCCAGCACCAGTTCGATGCCCGGCAGCGCGGCCACGGCCTCATGCACCGCGCGCCGGCCCACGCCTTCGGGCACATACACGGTGGCGTAAGAACCCAGCGCGCCGTGATGGACCACGTACGGATCGGTGATCGGCAGCAGCACGCGCACCGCGCCGGCGCCGAAGCGCTGGTCGAGCACCTGCTGGAGGAACACGATATTGGCCTTGCCCGCCGCATCGGTCTTGGCGTTCATGCCGTGGTCGGCGGTGACGCCGATCAGCGCGCCCAACTCGTCCAGGCGTTGCAGATAGCGGTCCATCATCGCGTAGAACTCGTTGGCGCCGGCCGTGCCGGGTGCGTGCTTGTGCTGGATGTAGTCGGTCGTGGACAGATACATCAGGTCCGGCCGCGCGGTTTCCATCAGCATCACGCCGGCGGCGAACACGAATTCGGACAGGTCGGCGCTGTACACCGACGGCAGCGGCTTGCCGACCTTGGCCAGCACGTCGTCGATGCCGTTGTCCTGCACGGTGGCCTGATCGGCCTTCTCGGCCGAGAAGCAGATGCCCTTGAGCTCGTGGCCGAGCAGGGAACGCAGCTTGTCCTTGGCGGTGACCACGGCCACAGACGCGCCGGCGCGTGCCGCCGCCGCCAGCACCGTCGGCGCGCGCAGGTAGCGCGCGTCGTTCATCAGTACTTCGGCGTCGGCATCGGCGTCGTAGAAGAAATTGCCGCAAATGCCGTGGACCGAGGGCGGCGCGCCGGTAACGATGGACAGGTTGTTGGGATTGGTGAACGAAGGCACCACGCAATCGCCCGCCAGCACGCTGCCGCGCTGGACCAGGCTGGCGAAGAACGGCGCGACGCCGGCTTGCACGGCCAGATTGATGTATTCCTGCTCGCAGCCATCGACGCAGACGATGACCGTCGGCTGGGCGGGAAGGCGATAGGCGTGGCCGTTGACCTGAATCTCGGAGCTCATGGGGACCTTGGTAAGTGGCGAAACCGGGCGGATCGCTATGGCCGGCATCCTAATTTATGAATTAAACTGCCACAAACGACTTTATTTGGCCTATTTGTCAGAAAAACTCACATATGCCGCATAAGCTTCCACCACTCAACGCGTTGCGCATCTTCGAGGTCGCCGTGCGCGCCGGTAGCTACTCGCTGGCCGCGCGCGAGTTGAACCTGACCCACGGCGCGGTGAGCCGGCAGATCGAGATCCTCGAGCAATGGCTGGGGCAGCCGCTGTTCCGGCGCGAGGGCCGGCGCATGGTGCCGACCGTGCATGCACAGGCGTTCGGACGCGAGATCAGCGAGGCCTTCGACCATATCGGCGCCGCCTCCGAACTGTATGGCCGGATCGCCACGCGCAAGGTAATCCGCGTGAGCGCGCCGGCGACCTTCGCCATGCGCTGGCTGATTCCGCGGCTCGACGACTTCCATCGGCTGCAGCCCGATGTCGATGTGCGCGTGTCGACCGCCTTCAGCAACGAATCGGGTCTGCACGGCGCCTTCGATCTGGCCATCCGCCGCACCATCGAGCGCAATGGGCAGTTCGAGGTCGAGCCGATCTTCAGCGAGACCCAGACCGTCATCGCCAGCCCATCGTTGCTGGCGCGCACGCCGCTGCGCGATCCGCAGGACCTGATCGATGGCGTCCTGCTCTACACCGAGACGCGGCCGGGGACCTGGGAGGCCTGGTTGCGCGAAGCCGGCTTCGATTCGCTACGACCGCTGCGCATGCTGCGTTTCGATCATTTCTTCGTCACCTTGCAAGCGGTGGTGGACGGACTGGGATTCGCCATCGGAACGTTTCCGACGCTGGACATGGACCGTCAGGCCGGACGCATCGTTACGCCCTTCGACGACATCCGCGCTACCGGCAGCAGTTACTACCTGCTCGTGCCGCGCGACGGGGACAAGCCCGCGCATTTGCGCGCGTTCGTCGACTGGTTGCTGGCGCAAGGCGCGGCGGGGACGGCTTAGCCCGAACGGCGCCCAGGGCGCTGGCGACATCGGCAATCGAAGTGCGATGTTGCAAGCCGGCCTGCGACGGCGTCGCTCACGCTCGCGCCGCAGATGCAGACCAAGCACGACGCGATTAGGCTGAGCCTCACTCAAAGTGCGAAGCGCTTTTGGATCGCTGCGCGGCTGTTATGAGAAAATGGCGCGCGCCCAAGTCAAGTCCGCCTAGGGTTGCCACCGATCGTCGAGCAGCGTATCCAATGATCACGGACCAAGACGTAGAAAAACAGATCAACGATCGCCTGTTGCAAGCCACGTCCCTGATGAACGCATCGTTGGAGCTTGCCCAGCAAGAGTGTTCGCACGGCGAGTTCGCGGCATTTCGCGACTGCGTGAGCAAGGCGATGTTCGATCTGATGTTCGAGGCGTTGATTCCGCTTTATCGGCGGCATCCCGCGCTTGCGCCGGAGTGGTTCCTCAATACCAACTGGGATTGACCGCCCACGCCGCGCGAGCGACAGCTCGATGTGCGCATCATCGATGCGCCGTGTCGAGCCGTCATTCAGACAACGCCACGCCGGCGACGAAAAAAGCGGAACCCGCACCGATCCGGCTGCGGGTTCCGTCATGGCCGCGCGATTCTACGGTGCGATCGGAGCGCCGGAGAACAGGGTCCAGCCCGCCGGATAGTTGCGGTAATACGAGCCGGGACTGCTGGCCGGATACGCGAGGATGCTGGTAGTCGAGAAGTTTTCACCGGTGCCGTCGTTGCGCGACAGCCAGAGATCTCGCAGGCCGCTGCTCCACATGACACTGGCGGTGCCGCCGCTGTAGCGGTCCACGGCAATGGGGTCGTGCAGCAGCGAAAGCACAGGGCCGTCCACCGACTGCGTGCCGATGCGATTGCCGCCGTCCATCAGCCACACGGTGGTGGGAGACAGAAGCAGCGCGCCGTCGTTGAAGAACGCCAGATCGGCCTTGCCGTCGTTGTTGAAATCGCCGCTGCCGACGATGCGCAGGTTCTGGTCGTACTGGAGCGCGCTGGCGGTGATGGTGAACGTGTTGTTGCCGTTGTTCTGCCAGAACTCGAGCTTGTGCTCGGCATTGGACCACATGAGGTCCGCCAGCCCATCGCCGTTGAAATCACGCGCCGATACGATGGTGTATCCCGGCGTGATGTCGAAGGATTTCGTGGTTGATGTCGAGGCGCCGTTCATGACCCAGTAGCGCAGCTTGTTCTCCGAGGGCTTGATGAAAAGTATGTCGCCCTTGCCGTCGCCGCTCATGTCGGCCGCGCCGACTACGTCGTAGGACGTGTATGCCTTGGCGGTGAGCTGGAAGCTGCCGTCGGGTTGAGTGATCCAGATCTGCGGTATGCGAGCGCTGCTGGTCCAGACCAGGTCGGTGCGATGGTCGCCGTTGAAGTCGCCCGCGGCCCTGAGCGTATAACCGGTGCCCATGGTTTGCTGGCCCGCCCCGCGGGCGCTGCCGCTCTCATAAAGCATATAGGTCAAGCTGCCG
Organism: Lysobacter gummosus; assembly: GCF_001442805.1. NCBI lineage: Bacteria > Pseudomonadati > Pseudomonadota > Gammaproteobacteria > Lysobacterales > Lysobacteraceae > Lysobacter > Lysobacter gummosus. The sequence goes on from NZ_CP011131.1 coordinate 2,863,273, forward strand.
TCGTTTTGATAGACAACGTCCGCGCTGCCGTCGCCGTTGATATCGATGAGTGGGTCGAGCGGCTGGTTGAATGCGGACGCGATCGGCAGGATCTGCCGGAGCGCCCGTGCCTGATCGGCCGTTCCCGCATCGCCGCAGGGCTGGCCGCTGCACAGGTAAATATCCGGATTTGAGTAATACGGAGCCAGGGATTGGCCATCGGCACCGTAGGCCATCAGTGTGTAGAAGCTGCCTTCCGGAAGCGTCCGCCGCCAACCGTAGGTATACGGAAACGGCCCCGGGGTGCTGCTGTTCGACGAGTCGTGGACGAGGCCCCAGTTGTGGCCGAGCTCATGCGCGAAGGTCGTGTCTTGGCAGAAATAGCCGCTATTGTCGTCCTTGCCGTCGCTGATCGCGGCATTGGCGCCCGAGGCGGCCGCGGTGGTGTACGCGCCCAGATTGCTGCCGTTCACCGTCGCCAGTCCGCAGTTGCCGTGTTCGGGCGTCAGGAACGGGCGCACGATGGTCAGCATGTCCGCGCCGCTGGTTCGGCGCGCGTCGCGAAGAACCTGCAGCGGGCCGGTGCCGCTCTTGTCGCCGAGCGCGCTGAGCGCGGCCGAGTTGGTCGCCGTGTCGGAGTAGTTCACCAGCGTGGTGCCCACCAGGCGCAGCGTCGCATCGACCTGGCTGTCGGCGAAGGCTTGATTGGTGGTTGACACCAGGAAGTTCAGGCGGGTGACGGCTGCGGCCTGCGAGCCGTATCGCGTCACCAGGCCGGGCGTATAGCCGATGAACACATCCACGACCGGCACGCTGGCCTTGGCCAGCGCCAGACGGGTGCGATCCATGTCGGCCTTGGTCGGAATCAGCGTTTCTGCTTCGATGTAGTCGGGCGCGTGCTTGAGGCCCGGCTGATTCATCGCATCGAACTTCGGATCCGGCACGACCAGGTAAGTGGCGCCCTTGCGGGTTTCCAGTTTCAACGGCGACCCGTCCCCGGCGACGAGCGAACCGAACACGGCATCGCGGCCCATGGTGATGACGACGGTGCGCTCATTTTTCTTCAACATCACCTTGCCGACCCACAATAGGTTGCCGTCGCCCAGGAACTGGTGACGAACCGTTCTGGCGAAAATGCGTTTGTTGTCGGGAAGCTGGATCCACAGGCCGTTCTCGGTGATCGCATGCTCAAGCGCGTTGGGGTTGAGCTTGACTGGAAGTTCTCTGCCAGCGGTCTTTGTGTTGGCTGTGATGGCCTTGGCCGGCCCCATGGTTTCGAACAGCGACGGTGTAGCGGCGACCGCCGGGCCGCTTGCGGCGATGGCCGCGACCAGCAATGTGAGCTTTAACATGGTGACTTCTCCTGGTGAAGAACATGCTTCAGCGCCCCCTGATTTTCAGTTCTCTGAAATTGTGGCCGACGCCCTTCGATTTCGACCCGTTCGAAGTGGCGGCAGCTGAACTTGCGCGCTAGCCAGGCCGAGTCTGTTGCTCAGGCGTTGGCCGATAGATCAATCAGCAATATTCGTATTGTCGGATCGTCAGGATTCGATACGTAACGCGGAGCGCTCACCCCGGAGCGATGTTCTTCATCGAGGGATGGAGGCGATGAAATGTTCGAGCGTTTCATCGCATGGCTTCAATGCTGTCGAATGCAACGAAGATGTCGATGGTGGGCGGATGGCTCGCTTGGTGGCGCGCCATGCAATAGACGCCATCGCATCTAATCATCCAATGAAAAGAACCTGATTTCTTCCGCGGAGGCAATGATTTTTACTCATAAGTCCGATGCTGATGGCCGCGACAAATTTAACTATTTATCTCGTGAAATTTTGCATTTCTGACTCTCGCGCAGTGAGCTGCACGTTCTTTACTTCGGCGCGAAGCGAAACCTTTCAGTTTTGGCGTGATGGCAGCCGGGATAGCGATCCGTGACTATGTCAACGGAAGGTCTTCTGGTTTCATTTGGCCTAATCAATCGATGGAGGCGTGAGCATCAAGCCACCATGTGGATCCGGCTGCGGCGTGACAGAGCGATGTTCTCGCTCCGCTCCCACGGCCTTTCATGAGCCGATAGCTGCCTAGAGTGGGCCGTGAACGCCTACTTCCTGCTCGAACCACAAGCGCAGCCAGAACGCCGCGTTGGCGCCGCGGCGAGCGCGCAGCTTGTCGGGGTGGTGCTCATGCAGCCAGCGATGGAAATCCTCGAAGCACAGCTTGTCGGCGGGCTCATGCATGCGGCCGGCCGCCGATCGCCAATCATTGCATAGCCCGCGAATGGTTCGTTCGCAGATGGCTTGTCTCTTCAACGTAATGGTCTCCTCGCCAGGACGCGGCGGCCGGCGCTCGCGAAGGCGAGGGCGCGCGCACGATGAGTCGGTGCTCAGATGCGTTGCATGGTTTGGCACGGTACAAAAATTCTTTCTTCGAAATTCCGATGTCGGTCATACACTCGTCAGGCGAGCGAGCGGGGGCGATGTCGCCGCGCTTTCCCGTTCGCCGGAGGCATGCCGTCAGAGTCGATTGCCCGCACCCTGGATTCGAGGGGCGCCCAGGCCGTTTTTGATCTTCTAGACGACTGCAATCGTGTCTTCCGGGTGCATCGCTTGTCCACGCAACGAAGTGGCCGCACGCGGATGCGGACGTTATGGCCTATGTGCACTACCGGAACAAGCGTGTCAGCAACCGCGCGGGGAGGGGTTCGGCGCGGCGCTCGCTCAATGAACGGCGATACGAGTTCCGGGGCAGCGCCGATTACCTGGGGCACGATGCCATCGCGTTCATTGCGATGAGTGCGATCAAATAGGCCGTGCGCGCGACGGCCATGGATGTGTCGACGAATTCGTAATTCTGATAATGAAAATTTAAATTAGGTTATCGCTAACCAGAGCGGGCGAGCCATCATCGCTCAGCGTTCGCTGAACGCGATGGCGAAAAATTCAGCACTGCATCGGATAAAAAACTGCGAAAACTATCGGTACGTGTGCGTATTTTCGGCGAAGATCCTGCCCTGTAAGGGTCTTTCATCAGCACGATACGAGTGCGCGTGGTGTCATGCGCGACGAAGATAAGGTCGTGATCTGCATGTGGTTGTCGAAGCATCGGGATGATTTGCGTGCGATGCCGATTTGTTACGTGAGGCGGCAAAACTTTAACTTGCGTGTTGACATTGAGAAGGAAAGAGCTAATTTGCGTGCGCAGATTTCGATGAAAAGATGTAGGAAATATACAAACGTGCAGTGCAGGTGCTCTGCGACTGGCGCCTCTCCTCGGCGCGAAAGGTTGGCTGATGATCTGCGCCCGTGGGCGGATTTGGTTCGTATCTGTGGGAAGGAACGAGTCGTAAGCAGTCCGCGATATCCGATCGAGTCAAGGTAGAGAAGCCTGCGCACCACGTGCGCGGACAGGCGGCGTTGTGTTTCGAATTGACTTCGCCATGTGGCGAGGCGACGCGGAAGTGCGTTGGGAGGCGACGGGTGCCGAGAAATACTGGAGGTCGTGGTCGCGCAGCCGCACGGTACGGATTGATGTTGGTGGCGCTGGCCTGCGTGCCGGCGGTTTCATCTGCGCAGGTGCAGCGTACGTTCGTCAATCTTGGATTCGAGCAGCCAGCGCTTACGGGGAACAACTGCTATCTGATCATTTCCGCCGGCGTGGTTCCTGGGTGGGACACCAATCATCCCGCCAATACCGTGAGCGGGTCGTGCGCCTTGGCCGGATCGCCCGTGGGCTCGCCGATCGCCGGGCCGATCGAGGTCTGGCGTGGTCCCAACTATCTGTCGGTGCCGCCGCGCTCGGGTAGCCAACACGCCGAACTCAATGCCTATGTCGCGTCCCGGTTGTCGCAAACCATTTGCCTTACCAACAATGAGCGAGTGGACTGGCGCTTGAGTCATCGCGGCCGTAACAGCGCCACGGTCCCGGAGGTGATGAACTTCAATGTCGACAGCACCGCCAACACGGTGGCCGTGCTGTCGAGCACCACTACCGGCACCGGCGCGCCCGTGTCGTGCCCCAGCGACGGTACGGTCACCAGTCACAGCTGTACCTCAGCTGCGGGCGGCAACGGTTGGACGGACTACAGCGGAAGCTTCACCTGGACCGGCACCACCGGAAATCACAATTTCGGCTTCCAGGCGATCGGCGGCGGCGCCACGGGCAATCTGCTCGACGACATACAGGTGACGCTCCGCCCTTACCTCGAGTTCGATCCGAACGCTTCCGCAAGCCGGGAGGGGTCCGCTACGCCGACCTTGCCGCAGGTCCGGATACGCGGCACGGTGCCGGCCGGGGGCATCACGGTCCTGGTGGACATTACCGGCGGCACCGCCACTGCGGGCAGCGACTACACGACCGGCGCCAGCGCCAACGTGACGATTCCCGCCGGGGTCTACGACGACCAGCGCTTTCCGATCCCGATCAACATCGTTGACGACAGCGTGATCGAAGACAACGAAACGGTGACGTTTCAGGTCCGATCGAATCCCACGCAGTACTCGCTGGCCTCCACCTCAGGATGCGGAACCGCGCCGAGCGCCGCGGGCACGTTGACCATCCTGGATAACGATGTCGACCTGCAGGTAACCAAAGCCTTGGCCGGCGGCGCCAATCCCACACCGCCAGCCGGCGGGGCTACGCAGTTTACGGTCACCTATCGCAACAACACGGCGCGCACGAGCGTGGCCGATACCACCAGCCACGACGTCACCGCGACCGTGCTGGATCCGGCTCCGGCCGGATTGAGCTTCGGCAACTGGAGCTGCCAGGGCGGAAACGGCGGCGCCTGCAATGCGTCCGGCGGCTCCGGCCCGATCAACACGACCGCCTTGTTGCCGGCCGGCTCCGGCGGCGCCGCGGGCGGATTCGTCACTTACACCATCAACGCGACCGTCGATGCGCAGCGCTGCGCCGCGATGACCAATTCCGCCAGCGCAGCGGTGACCGGCGCGTTGGCCGAAGGCGCTACGGCGCAGTCCGGCTTCGTTACGCCCGTGCCCGCAGGCATGGCCAACAACTCGGCCAATGCGTTGGTGGATCCCGCCTGCGTGGCCTTGTCGATGGTGAAATCCGAACTCGGCGATCTTGATGCTTATACGCCGGGGACGACTTCGACCTACACGCTGCATGCCTGCAACGCCGCGGGTTCGGATCCGGCCGACGGCGCCACGATCGGCGACAGCTTGCCGCCCGGCGTAAGCCTGGCGAGCGCCTGGACTTGCAGCGGTTCGGGCGGAGGAACCTGCCCCGCGAGCGGAGGCGCGGCCGGCGGCACAAGCGTTTCGGTCGCGGGCGTGGTGTTGCCGGCAGGCGCCTGCGTCGATGTTTCGATACCAGTGCGATTCAGCTCGGATCCTTCCGACTATGTGCCCTGACCAAACGTCATGAACAGAACCAGATCGGTTTGCGAAAAGGAAGTTCGAGCGCTCTGCCGGGATTGGCTGCACTACGCCAGCTTGCGCGATCCCACCGGAGGCGATGGATTTCGACCGCTCGCGCTTTGCACCGGAGCCGGGAAAAGGACGGTCTGGATTCCGCGAAAGCGCCGACGCCGGAATTAGTGCTGCAAGACATTGGAAACATAGAGGTCTTCATGAAGTCATTGCTCACCCTTCCGCAGATCCGCGCGTTTTGCGCCCTGGCGCAGTTCAGGAGCTTCAAGGCGGCGGCGGAGTACCTCGGCGTGTCGCAGCCGACGGTCGTCAATCAGATCGCCAGCATCGAAGAGTCGTACCGGACCAAGCTGTTCCAGCGTCAGCGCGAGAACAACCGCCTGACCGACATCGGCGTCGCGCTGGTGGCGCCTTCGCGCGCCGTCCTCGATCATTTTCGCGAGGCCGAGTTCATTCTGCTGTCGCACACCACGGCCCATACCGGCGAGCTCAACATCGCCGCGGTCAATCCGATGCGCACCTCCAAGCTGATCCGCGAGTTCCGGATGCTGTATCCGCACATCAAGGTGAACATCAGTTTCGTGGCATCCGACAAAGCCCAGAACCTGATCGACAGCGAAGCGGTCGATGTCGGGTTCTTCGTGCAGAACGAGAAGCGGCCCGGTCAACAGACGTTCCATTTCTACAGCTATGAGTTGATGGCCTTGCTGCCGCGCGGCCATCGGTTGTGCGAGAAGCCCGCGCTGACCCTCGCGGATTTCAGCGGGCAGGAACTGTTGATCCGCGAGCGCGGCTCATTGACCCGAAAGATGTTTCTGGAGGGCCTGGCCGGCGCGGGCGTCGATCCCTTGATCGCCTACGAGCTCAGCAGCCGCGAATCCGTGCGCGAAGCGGTCGCGCAAGGCTTGGGAGTATCGGTGGTGGCCGAGGACGAGCATACCGATCACGAGCGGATAGTGACCAAGAAGATCCTGGGCGACGCATTGAAAGCCAACAGCAGCCTGGTGGTGCCCAACAAGCACCTGGCTTCACCGATGGTCAAGACCTTGATCGAGCTGGTACGGGCGCGTTGACAGCGCGCCGTGGTTGAAAACGACGCTCCGACGGATTTGATGCACACACAAAGAAACGCGCCCGGATGAGGGTCCGGGCGCGTGAGGAGAGTGGGGCAGGGGGACTGGCCCATCTCTCGGAAATAATACTGACAGGCAGGCCGGTGGAAATCTGTGCGGATCTCTACGAACTTTGGAAGTGCGCTTTGTTGAACTCGCGCAAGCTGCGGGGCAACACGAAAAAGCAGAGCAGGAAGCGATATGGCCAGCCTAGTGACAGCAAGTTCTTGGCAGGATTTCTGATGGAAAGTCGCGCAGATAGTTTGGCGAAACGCAATCAAGCATCGATTTTTTCTAATCAGCCATTTCAGCCGGCTCTTCCGTGCGGCGCAGAACGCGGCTGTCGCGCATTGCCAAAATGCAGATTCCAGCCGGCTCGCCGCGACATGTGGCGATGCAGCGGAAAATTTCATGCGCAAGCGATTTGAGACCTGAGTAGACAAAAGCCCGCCTTTGTGCGGAATTCGGCACCGGTGTCGTCGATTGAAAGCTAGACCGTCGTCGAGCTTGGTCCAACGATGATCGACACTCGCGATGCGCAATCGGCCGCGAGCAATCTGCCGGTGGCGCGGGGGCGCCACGCCGTTACTCCACCTGGCTGCGCAACCGCGGCCTTTTCGTGAACGAGTAGGAAAAACATGTCGAAATTCGCAGGCTTGAAAAAAAGCACGCTCGCCATGGCGCTTGCCGGTTCGGCGACCTTGGCCGCCGCTGCGGTCGGTGCGATCGCAATGCGCGATGCATCGCCGGCCTGGTCGGCCGCGCTCGGCGGGACGCGGCTGGCCGCTGGCGGCGGGAGCGGCGCGAAGTCGGATCAGGCGACGCCCAGTCCGCGAACGCCTTACATCGTGGTCTATCGCGAAGAGCCGTTGGCGAGTTATCGCGGTGGCGTGCGCGGGTTCGCGGCGCCCGCGCGCCTGCGCTCGGCGACAGGCATGTCGGGTGGAAAGCTCGACGTCAGCAGCGCTGCGGCGCGCAGCTATGTCGCGCACCTGCAGCAGGCGCAGCGCTCGCATGAGACGCGTATTTCCTCGGTCGTGGGACGCAGCCTGCGCGTACGGCAACGCCTGCAGCATGCGCTCAACGCCTCGATAGTCGACCTCAGCCCGGCCGAGGCCGCGCGCGTGCGCAAGCTGCCCGACGTGGCCCTGGTCGAACCGAACCGGCTCTACGATCTGGCCACCGATGTCGGCCCGGCGCTGATCGGCGCATCCGTGCTGTGGGACGCGCTGCCAGGCGGATTCAAGGGCGAAGGCGTGGTGTTCAATATCCTCGACACCGGCATCAACTTCGGCAGCCCGTCGTTCGCCGCGACCGACCAGAAGGGCTATACCCATGCCAACCCGCTCGGGTCCGGGCATTACCTGGGCTCGTGCGCGCCCGGCGGCGTCGATGAGGGCCGCTGCAACGACAAGCTGATCGGCGGCTACGACTTCGTATGCGGGCCGCCGGTCAACGCATGCACCGGCACGACCCTTCGCGAGGAACCGGGCTTCGGCGACAACGATTCGCACGGCAGCCATACGTCCTCCACCGCCGCGGGCAACTTCCGCACCGCTTTGTTCAAGGGCAACGAGGTGCGCATCTCGGGGGTTGCGCCGCACGCCAACATCATCATGTCGGACGTGTGCTACTACGACGTCGCCGGCGGCCGCGGTTCGTGTCCGAGCACGGCGATGGTCTCCGCCGTGGACCAGGCGGTAGCCGACGGCATCGTCGATGTGATCAGTTTTTCGATCAGCGGCGGTAAAGACCCGTGGAACGAATCGGTTTCGCTCGCCTTCCTCAATGCCAACGATGCGGGCATCTTCGTCGCCGCGGCCGCCGGCAACGACGGGTCCGGTGTGGGCACGGTGCACCATCAGGAGCCTTGGACGGCGTCGGTTGCGGCGTCGACCCACACTCGAGGCAATTACGGGCTGTTGCTGAAGATCGCCGGCCCGGCGCCGGTGCCCGAAGCGCTATCTTCGGCCTTGCTGACCGAGAGCAGCGCCGGACCCCGTCTCAACGCGACATTGCCGAACACGACGCCGGTAGTGCTGAGTCCGACCTGGGGCACCCCGAACGATGGCTGCGCGCCGTTTCCCGCAAACGCTTTCCAGGGCGCGATCGCGGTGATCAGCCGCAACTCGGTCAACTGCACTTACTCGGTGCGCGCGCAGAACGCGGCGAACGCGGGTGCGCGCGTCGCGCTTGTCGTCAATTATGCCGACAGCAGTTTCGGTACCTCGGGCTCGGCAAGCATCCCGCTTTTGGTCACCACTCAGGCGATCGGCGATGCGCTGAACGCATTCCATGCCGCTCATCCGGGGCAGGTGAGCGGAGGGATTCCGTATCCGCCGGTGCCGCTGCCTGTTACGCCGGACGTGCTGGCGGGCTTCAGCGGTCGCGGCCCGGCCGGAACGTTCGATCTGGTCAAGCCCGACATCGCCGCGCCCGGCGTGAACATCCTGGCGGCGATCTCCGGGACCGCGATCACCGGTTCGGAGAATGCGGTCGGTCTGCTCAGCGGCACTTCCATGGCCACGCCTCATCTGGCCGGCACCGCGGGTCTGGTCCGGCAGATGCGGCCGGACTGGACGCCGGCGGAGGTGAAGTCGGCGCTGATGATGACCGCCGAGCGGAAAGTCTGGAAAGAAGACGGAACCACGCCGGCGGATGCCTTCAGCATGGGCGCCGGCCGTGTCCAGGTGGACCGGGCGGTGAGGGCGGGGCTGGTGCTCGACGAAACCAAGACGGGCTATCTGGCGGCCAATCCGGCAATCGGCGGCAAGGTGTCCGCGCTCAATCTGCCCTCTTTGGGCGACGGCGATTGCTATCGCAGTTGCACCTTCGAGCGCAGCTTCCGCAACCCGACCGATGCCACGGTGATGTATCGGGTAAAGCTGGAGGGCTTGCGCGGATATACCTCGGCGCCAGTGTTGCGAGTTCCTGCGGGCGCGAGCCGCACGCTGGCGGTCACCATAGACAGCGGCAATCTGCGCGGTGACGGCAGTTGGCACTTCGGTAGCGTGGAACTGGTTCCGATCGGAATGGGCGGCAAGGCATCGCCGGCGCTGCATCTGCCCGTGGCGGTGTCGGTGCTGCCGCCTTCGATCGCGGTGACGCCGCAGGAGATCGCCGTGAGCCTGCAAGCCGGCAGTGCCGGCTATGCCAGCTTCAGCGTGGGCAACGATGGCGGCTCGCCCTTGCGCTACCTGTTGGACAACACCGGCGTGGCCACCCGCACTCACATCGACCAGAGAGTGGAAGGCGGGTTCGGTTGGGAAAGCTCGATCTTCTCCGACCGCCCTGGCGCGGCCTACCTGGCGGCGGACGATTTCACTCTGACCGAGCCGACCCAGATCGCCAAGTTGTACACGCCGGGTTTCATGGCCAGCGGGAAACTGGCGAGCGCCGCCAGTGCGTTGACCTGGAGCATTTATCCCGATCTCAACGGCAATCCGGCCGGCGATCCGGAAACCGCGCCGCACGCCGCGGCCTGGACGTTCAGCGCCACGCCGACCGCTCCCGGGGTCACCATCGGCAGTCCTAATCAGAGCGTCTCGCTGGATCTGGCGGCGGCGGGGCAGAATCCCACTCTGCCCGCGGGCCATTACTGGCTGGTGGTGAACGCCACCACGAGCTTCGCCAACCGCTGGCTGTGGATGCTGTCGACGGTGGACGGCGACGGCAGTTTCCGCCTGCGCCGCGCGGCGCCTTGGGGCGTGCGCAACGATGAGCCCGGCATGGCCTACACGATGCAGGTGCGCAATACCTGCGGGACGCCGTGGTTGGGTGCGGTAGTGGACGGCGCTACGGGCAGCATCCAACCCGGTGCCGGCAGGAACCTGCGTATCCGGGTCGATGCCGCGGGGCTGTCCCCGGGCCAGCACATCGGCTATGTGTGTGTGGCCAGCAACGATCCGCTCGAGCCCAAGGTCGCTGCGCGGGTGCGTCTCACCGTGACGCCTTGACGACTCGGCGGCAAAAGGAAGGGCCCGGACATTTCGGGCCCTTTCTTTGTACGCGTATCATTTCCGCTGACGGCGTTGGCGTGAGCCCGGCAATGGCGGGGCCCGCGCTCACCGTGCCAGCGCTGCAGACGAGCGTCGCCGCGGCGCATCCGGATCATCAAGTGTCAGTTCGGCTACGTTGCCCAGGTCTGGAGAAGAACGCGGCCTACACGCAGTCGAGTTGCGGCTACAGGCCTGCGCACGAAAAACTACATATCGCCCGTTCGGCGCGTCCTATACTTACCGTTCCAAGGCCAGGCTGGGGAGCCGCCATGTCGGATCGGCAACGTACCTGCATCGTTGCGACCACGCTGCTGTGGTGTTGTCTCGGCATCGGCGAAGCGGCCGCCACGATACCGGTGCTCAAGGCGACGCCGGCCTGTGCCTACGGCAAGCTCGGGCCAGTCACGGCCGAAGCCGGGACCCGCATTACCGAAAGCAGCATGGACAAGGCGCCGCCGCAGGCGAGTTATGCCCGCGCATTCGATCGCCTGGCCGCTGCGGCGCAAGCAGTGGGCGCCAACGCGGTGGTGCTGCGCGGCCATCGCGCGACCTATTTCACCCGCTTCGGCAAGCGCAGCCGCGAAGCGGTACATATCTATCTGTCCGGAGCGGCGATCCATATCGAGGGCGATACGGCGCAGTGCAAGCTGACCTTGGTGGATCCGCGCGACTATCGGCGCGCCAACGCCAATCTCAGGCTCGTCGAAACCACATCGGACCAAGCCTACGACGCAGACTGAGTCGCTGCCTCGGCGCGAGCGGACAACGCGCCCGACAACGAAAGCTGCGCGTGCCTGATAGTGCAGGGCACCAAGTTAGCAATCCCCCGCGGAGGTCCACGTGTCACCGCGGCGTACAACAAGCTCGCCATTGATACAACGAAGCGAGCTTTGTTGGTTCGGATTTGCGCTTCGCTCGGCCAGAAGCTCGGTTTCGAGCTTTAGTACGCGATCACGCAGCGCGTCTCGTTCTTGTATCAGATCAGCGATTTGGCTCTCGACCAGTTGACGACGGGCGAGGGCGATCTTTTCACTCTCGGTTCGTTTTTTGTCATCAGCCGCGACCTGCTGCTTTCCGATCTGATATGAAGTTCCGCCAGCGGCCGCGACGATGCCCATGAAGACCAAGACCGCTAATGCTGTTCCGATCCATCCCCAGCCCTTGTCGTCGCTTTTTCGGCGTACCTGTGTCTCATCCATAAGTCCCCCCCAAGTCAGTTGCCAGGATAAAGAAAAGGCCCCGGATTTTGGGGCGTTTCTCCGAATCGTCGCCCGAAGTGTCATCCGCGTTCCGTTCGGCGATCCAGCAAATAGCAAAAGCTCTTAGCGCCCCATCTTGGCGAACTCATCGATCCTCTCTAAAAGGGGGAGAAGTCTAGGTGGAGGCCGCCAGCGCGCGCGAGCGGCGGATCCGCGCTACTTGGATGGCTGCACCCGCGAGGTAGACGAGGAAGCCGGCGCCGACTAGGGCCTTCAGAGTCGGATCTTCCGGACCGGTGAAGGCCGGATGGCCCACCGGAATGCGTGTCCCGGTCTCGGTCAGTCCCGGGATCAGGTGGAAGAACAGCGTGAGCGAGTAGCCGAGCACCGCGACGTACCGCGCGATACCTGTGTTGCTACTACGCTCGGCGACATAGGCGATCGCCAGCACCAGCAGGGTCATGATCGCCAGCACATGCGGCGGGCCAAAGCTCCCGTGGCGAAAGATGAAGAGCCCGGTGATAGCCGTGACCGCCGTCAACCAGACGTAGAGCCGTCCCGATTGCGTGCGGGCGCCGATTTCGCCATGCATGAATAGTGCGATCAGGCCGAATGCGACCGCGACCAGAGCCACTGCGGTGTGGAAAATTCCGAACGAGGTGATGTTGAGCATGGTGGGCTCCGAAAGAAGCTATTTAGCGCTAGCTGCGGAAGGCAGTGGTACTCAGGGATCATCGTCGAAATGCGCCATGCTTTAGACGAATCTTTGTTTTGCCCATCGGCGGGGCGGATACGGCGTGTGCGTAGCGAACTATCTACTGGCGTTCGTTTTAGGAAGTGTAAGTAACGAAGCGTTGTCTGCGAACTGGCCCGGGCGCTGCTTAACTGGCGTAATTTTTGCTGGCAACCTTATCTCGTGCAGCGATCGAACTCGTCGAAGAGGCGCCGGCGACAACGCGATCTAAAAGTGGCATCCTCGAACTGAGCGTGCTTCACGCCTTACTCAATAGCAGGCGATTGCCGTGATGGCGGATCGTTCATCAATAGGTGCCAGAGTCCATCAGACGATGCGACCCCGGGTTCCGAATTAGGTCCGCACCTTTTTGTTCGCGCCTTCCGTCGTGTTCGCCCCCTGTCCGAATAGGTCCTTATCGCGATACGTCGCGACCGCGGCATCTGCCAATTTGATCATGGTCGCCGAATCGGTCGAGCAGTCGCGCTGGGACGTCGCACTTCTAGGGATAATTCTTCGCGAGGATGGCAATGATGCCGGCCACATTTTCTCGCAGTCGATGGGGAAGGCGTCTTAAGTCTTGCAGGCATTGATACTCGGTTTCGTCTTGAGCGTAGTCGAGGCTCTGAACCGCAGGCGTCCAGGTTTCTTCGTCGGGCTTGATCGGCCCGCGGCCCGTTCCCAGCCACTCCAGCGTCACGCCGGTCGCGAGCGCGATGTCGATCAAGTGATGCATCGAGGGCAGGTTGCCGCCCGTTTTTTCCCATTGCGCTACCGCGCTGCGTTGCACGCCAATCTTACCCGCCAGTTCTTGTTGCGACAGCTTGGCTTTCAACCGAGCACGGCGCATCCGATCTGCCATATGCATTTAGAGAGACTCCATGCCTAGGGATGAGTCTGGTTTTCCTAACCGGTTACTAAGGGCGGACTGAACCCTGAACGATGGAGTCTGCGATTTTCGTGAACAGGCTGAAATTACAGGGTTTTTCCCGTTCATCTTCTACCCATGAGGAGTTTCCCTCATTGCAGTAGACATGAATCTTTCGCAAATAGGCGTAGAAGGGCTCACGAATTCGACGCATTTATTTGCGCTTTAAACGCATGAATTGGACACAGCAGAACTGTCTTTAATCGCAATTTGGGACGCAAATCACACGCCATTCCAGTCCTTCCTTCGCATTCATGCGGTTCATGAACAGGGCGTAGGAAGAGGTTTTGCACGTCGTTATCCATACGTCGAAGTAGGGGAGAGCGGTCATGCGGAAGAACGCCACGAGTCGTTTCTGGGTCAATCGGTTCAGCAAGAAATGGCGCAGCGAACAGCGTAAATCCCCGTGTCTGCACCCTCTCAGCCGGAACATCCGGATAGGGCTGCAGTTGCTGATCGTTCTGCAACTGATACAGCCGGCCGTGGCGGCTGCCCAAGACGCGACTTGGACAGGCGCGGGCGGCGGGTCCTGGACAAACGGTGGAAGCTGGAGTTCGGGCTCGGTGCCGACGGGCACGGCGATCTTCAACACCTCGTTCGTCCCCGTGGTGTCGTTCGGCAACGGCACGAACAGTTCGATCGGGACGGTGCGGTTCGGTGCACTCGCGCCGCAGTACACCTTCAACCTCGGCACCGTTTCCGGTGCGACCTTGAACTTGACCGGCACGGGTATCGAGAACAGTTCGCTGTTCCAGCCCGTGTTCAACGTCGGGGTAACGGGGACGGGAGCGCTTAATTTCAATGGCGCCGGCACCACGGCCGCCAATGCGCAAATCAATGTCGGCGCCAACGGCGACCTGGGCTTCGACGGTACGGCCACGGCGGGTTCGGCGACGATCAGCGTCGCTACCGGCGGCACTGCGGTGTTTCAGGGTTCCAGCACGGCGGGCAGCGCCAATCTCACTATCGGCGGGAACCTCGACTTCAACGGTTCGGGCAGCGCGGGCGATGCCACGATAGGCGTCAACAGCGGCGGCACGGCGCGCTTCCTCGGCACCAGCACGGGCGGCACCGCACGCCTCACGCTCAATGCCGGCGGCAGTCTCGACATGACCGGCTTGACCTCAGGCACGATGACGCTTGGGTCGCTGAATGGTGTCGGCTCGGCCAACCTCGGCACCGGCCGTCTGGCGCTGGGCGCGACCGGATTGAACTCGACGTTCGGCGGCGTCATCGGCGGCGCGGGTGGCCTGGATTGGAACGGCACGGGCTTGTTGTCGCTGTCGGGCGCCAACACCTTCGGCGGCGGTTTGACGGTCAATGCGGGTAGCGTTTTCGGCGGCAGTACCGCGGCATTCGGCACCGGCGCGATCGGCCTGGGCAACGGCACGTCGCTGACTTTGGGCGCGAACGGCAGCTTCGCCAATGCCATCAATGTAGCCGGCGGCCTGGGCGCGACGGTCTCGGCCGGGACCGGCTTCAATGCGACGCTGGGAGGCGACGTCAATCTGGGCGCCGGTTCGTCGCTGGCGTTCGGGCGCGCGGGCGCGACGGGCGGATTGCTGCTCAATTGGGGCGCCGGATCGACCATCGGCTCGGGTGCGCGGTTGTCGGCGGATTTCGGAACGCTGGGCTTGGGCGCCGGCTTCAACGGCGGCCTGCTGAGCGATGCCGAGCTCAATGTCGGCAGCACCGGTGCGTTCAATCTCAACGGCATCAATACGACACTGGGGCGCCTGACCGGCGCGGGCAGTCTCTCCTTGGGCAGCGGCTCTCTGTCGCTGGGCGCCACCGGTCTGGACTCAACCTTCAGCGGCGCGATCGGCGGTACCGGCGGCTTGAACTGGAACGGTACAGGCCTGTTGTCGTTGTCGGGCGCGAACAGCTTCGGCGGTGGTCTCGCGGTCAACAGCGGCAGCGTTTTCGCCGGCAACACGTTGGCCTTCGGCACCGGTGCGATCGGTCTGGGCGGCGGTACCTCGCTGCGGTTGGGCGCCAACGGCGTGTTCGGCAATGCGATCAATCTCGGCGGCGGCCTGGGCGCCACGATTTCGGCGGGCACCGGTTTCAACGCCACACTGGGCGGCAACGTCAATTTGGGCGCTGGCTCCACCTTGGGCTTCGGCGCGAGCGACGCGACCGGCGGATTGCTGCTCAATTGGGGCGCCGGCTCGTCGATCGGCGCTGGCGCCGCTCTGTCCGCGGATTTCGGGACGCTGGGTTTGGGTGCGGGATTCAATGGCGGGTTGCTGGCAAACGCTGGGCTCAATGTCGGCGGCGCGGGCGCGTTCAATCTCAATGGGGTGAACGCCACGCTGGGCCGTTTGACCGGCTCGGGCAGCCTTTCGCTCGGCAGCGGTTTCCTGTCGCTGGGAGCGACCGGGCTCGACTCGGATTTCAGCGGCGTGATCGGCGGCACCGGCGGTCTGAACTGGAACGGCACCGGCCGGCTGGCGCTGTCGGGCGCGAACACCTTCGGCGGCGGACTGAGGCTGGCCGGCGGCACCTTGAGCGTCGGCAATAACCTCGCGCTCGGTACCGGCATCTTGACGATCGATGGCGCGGCCACGCTCGAGTCGAGCGCCGCGGTGACGCTGGCGAACGCGATCGCGCTCAATGCCAACCTGACCCTCGGCGGCGTCAACAACCTCGGGTTGGCGGGCAATCTCAGCGGCATCGGCGGCCTGACCATGAACGGCACCGGCGTGCTCAACCTGAGCGGGAACAACGCAGGCTGGAGTGGCGGCTTCAATCTGGGCAGCGGCACGCTGCAGCTCGGCAATGCGAACGCGCTCGGGACCGGGCTGTTCAACGTCACCGGCGATGCAGGGTTCGGTCCCGGTTTCGCCGGTTTCAATTTCGCCAATGCGATCAATCTCGCGCCCGGCGCGAACCTGACGCTAACCGGCGATTTCGATTGGAGCATGAGTGGCGCGATCGCCGGCGACGGCGGAGTCAGCTACGTTGGTCCCAATTTGTTGACGTTGAACGGCGCCAATACCTTCACCGGCGGCTTCTCGCTCACCGGCGGCAGCGTGCGCGCCAATAATTTGGCCGCCTTCGGCACCGGAGCGGTGAACCTGGGCGGCGGCGAGCTGATCCTGGGACTCAACGGCACGTTCGGCAACGCACTCAATCTCGGGGCAGGGGCGAGCGGCCGGTTGTCGGTCGGCGCCGGCCTCAATGCAGGGTGGGGCGGCGGCCTCAACCTGGGCGCGGGCGGCACACTCAATTTCGGCTCGGCCGGCAACAACGGCTTGCTGACGCTGGCGGGCGGCGGATCGCTGGGCGCCGGTACCGGCATTTCGGTCGACTTCGGCACGCTGCAATTCGGCGACGCGCTTACCGCGGGTCTGTTCGGTGGCGCCGGCGTGAATCTGGGCGCGGCGGGCACGCTGAATCTCAATGGTTTCGACGCCTCGTTCGGCAATCTGAGCGGCGCCGGCAACATCGGCCTGGGCGCCAATCGGTTGTCGGTGGGCGGGCTGGGATTGAATGGCAGTTTCGACGGCATCATCGGCGGCACCGGTGGTCTGCTCAAACTCGGCACCGGCACCTTGAGCCTCAACGGGGCCAATACGTTCAGTGGCGGAGTGGATCTGTCGGCCGGCGGTCTGATGTTGGGGAATGCGGGTGCGTTGGGCACGGGCGCGCTCAACGTGAGCGGCAATGCCGGGTTCGGAGCGAACGTCGGCGGGCTCGATATCGGCAATGCGATCAATCTCGGCGGCGGTTTTGCGCTCGACATCGGCGGCACTAACGGCCTGGCCCTGTCGGGCGTCATCGGCGGCGCAGGCGGCCTGAACTTCAGCGGCACCGGTGCGTTGACCCTCAACGGTGCGAACACCTTCGGCGGCGGCTTCGGCCTGAGCGGTGGCGGCAGCCTGAATCTCGGCAACGCTGGCGCGCTGGGCACGGGCGCGCTGAACCTGTCGGGTCTGGGCGGCAGCCTGAGCGCCAGCTTGCCCGGTCTGAACCTCGGTAACGCGATCAATCTCGGTGCGGGTGCGTCGCTGGGCATCGGCGGCGCCAATGATCTTTCGCTGTCCGGGATCATCGACGGCGCTGGCGGTCTGAACTTCGGCGGCACCGGCACGTTGAGCCTCAACGGTGCGAACACGTTCGGCGGCGGCTTCGGCCTGAGCGGTGGCGGCACGCTGAATCTCGGCAACGCCGGCGCGTTGGGTACGGGCGCGTTGAACCTGTCGGGTCTGGGCGGCAACCTGAGCGTCGGCTTGCCCGGTCTGAACCTCGGCAACGCGATCAATCTCGGCGCGGGTGCGTCGCTGGGCATCGGCGGCGCAAACGATCTTTCGCTGTCCGGAATCATCGATGGCGCGGGCGGCTTGAACTTCGGCGGCACCGGCACGTTGAGCCTCAACGGTGCGAACACCTTCGGCGGTGGCTTCGGCTTGAGCGGCGGCGGCACGCTGAATCTAGGCAACGCCGGCGCGTTGGGCACGGGTGCGTTGAACCTGTCGGGTCTGGGCGGCAACCTGAGCGCAAGCCTGCCCGGTCTGAACCTGGGCAACGCGATCAATCTCGGTGCGGGTACGTCGCTAGGCATCGGCGGCGCGAACGATCTTTCGCTGTCCGGGATCATCGATGGTGCGGGCGGTCTGAACTTCGGCGGCACCGGCACGTTGAGCCTCAACGGTGCGAACACCTTCGGCGGCGGCTTCGGCCTGAGCGGTGGCGGCAGCCTGAATCTCGGCAACGCTGACGCGCTGGGCACGGGCGCGTTGAACCTGTCGGGTCTGGGCGGCAGCCTGAGCGTCGGCTTGCCCGGTCTGAACCTGGGCAACGCGATCAACCTCGGCGGCGGTGCGTCGCTGGGCATCGGCGGCGCGAACGACTTGTCGCTGTCCGGGATCATCGGCGGCACGGGCGGTCTGAACTTCGGCGGCACCGGCACGTTGAGCCTCAACGGTGCGAACACGTTCGGCGGCGGCTTCGGCCTGAGCGGCGGCGGCACGTTGAATCTCGGTAACGCCGGCGCGTTGGGTACGGGCGCGTTGAACCTGTCGGGTCTCGGCGGAAATCTGAGCGTCAGTCTGCCCGGCCTGAACCTCGGTAACGCGATCAATCTCGGTGCGGGTGCGTCGCTGGGCATCGGCGGCGCGAACGACTTGTCGCTGTCCGGAATCATCGATGGCGCGGGCGGCTTGAACTTCGGCGGCACCGGCACGTTGAGCCTCAACGGTGCGAACACCTTCGGCGGTGGCTTCGGCCTGAGCGGCGGCGGCACGCTGAATCTCGGCAACGCCGGCGCGTTGGGCACGGGTGCGCTGAACCTGTCGGGTCTGGGCGGCAACCTGAGCGTCAGTCTGCCCGGCCTGAATCTCGGCAACGCGATCAATCTCGGCGGCGGTGCGTCGCTGGGTATCGGCGGCGCGAACGATCTTTCGCTGTCCGGGATCATCGATGGTGCGGGCGGTCTGAACTTCGGCGGCACCGGCACGTTGAGCCTCAACGGTGCGAACACGTTCGGCGGCGGCTTCGGCCTGAGTGGCGGCGGCACGCTGAATCTCGGTAACGCCGGCGCGTTGGGTACGGGCGCGTTGAACCTCTCGGGTCTGGGCGGCAACCTGAGCGTCGGCTTGCCCGGTCTGAACCTGGGCAACGCGATCAATCTCGGTGCGGGTGCGTCGCTGGGTATCGGCGGCGCCAACGACTTGTCGCTGTCCGGGATCATCGATGGTGCGGGCGGCTTGAACTTCGGCGGCACCGGCACGTTGAGCCTCAACGGTGCGAACACCTTCGGCGGTGGCTTCGGCCTGAGCGGCGGCGGCACGCTGAATCTCGGCAACGCCGGCGCGTTGGGCACGGGTGCGTTGAACCTGTCGGGTCTGGGCGGCAACCTGAGCGTCGGCTTGCCCGGTCTGAACCTGGGCAACGCGATCAATCTCGGTGCGGGTGCGTCGCTGGGCATCGGCGGCGCCAACGATCTGTCGCTGTCCGGGATCATCGACGGCGCGGGCGGTCTGAACTTCGGCGGCACCGGCACGTTAAGCCTCAACGGCGCGAACACCTTCGGCGGCGGCTTCGGCCTGAGTGGCGGCGGCACGCTGAATCTCGGCAACGCCGGCGCGTTGGGCACGGGTGCGTTGAACCTGTCGGGTCTCGGCGGAAATCTGAGCGCCAGCCTGCCTGGTCTGAACCTGGGCAACGCGATCGATCTCGGCGCAGGCGCGTCGCTGGGCATCGGCGGCGCTAACGACTTGTCGCTGTCCGGGATCATCGGCGGCACGGGCGGCTTGAACCTCGGCGGCACCGGCACGGTGAGCCTCAATGGCGCGAACACGTTCGGCGGCGGCGTGGCGCTCAACGGCGGCGGCGGTCTGAACCTCGGTAACGCCGGCGCGCTCGGTACCGGCGCGTTGAACGTGTCGGGTCTGGGCGGCAATCTGAGCGTCGGCTTGCCCGGTCTGAACCTCGGCAACGCGATCAATCTCGGTGCGGGTACGTCGCTGGGCATCGGCGGCGCGAACGATCTGTCGCTGTCCGGAATCATCGACGGCGCGGGCGGCCTGAACTTCAACGGCACCGGCACCTTGAACCTCACCGGCGCGAACACTTTCGGCGGCGGCACCACGGTCCAGTCCGGCACGCTCGCGGTGAGCGGCTCGCTGCTGTCGCCGACCGTCGTCAACGCGGGCGCGACGCTCACAGGCACTGGCACCTTGGGTGACGTCACGCTTGACGGCGTGCTCAACGCGGGCAGCATCGGCGCAGCCGGCACCCTCACCATGGGATCGTTGTTCCTGGGCAGCGGCGCGACGCTCAACTACGACTTGGGTGTCGCCGGCGGCGTCAACGATCGGGTCGTCGTGAACGGCAACCTCACCCTCGACGGCACCCTCAACGTCAACAACCTCGGCGGATTCGGACCGGGCGTTTATCAGTTGATCGGCTACACCGGCACCCTCGACGACCGCGGACTGCTGCTCGGCACGCTGCCGGGACCGTTCACGCCCGACAGCGTCCAGGTGCAGACCGGCGTGTCGAACCAGATCAACCTTGCCGTCAACGCCGGCGCCGTCGTGCAATTCTGGGACGGCATCAACGTGCTGCCCAACGGCAGCGTCGACGGCGGAGCGGGGGTATGGACCGCTGCGCCCACGCCCAATTGGACCAACGTCAACGGCACCGCCAACAGCGGCTGGGTGAACGGCGCCTTCGGCGTGTTCCAAGGCACGGCCGGCCTGGTGACCGTCGTCGGCCCGGTGGCTTTCGGCGGTTTGCAGTTCGCCTCCAACGGCTACGAGATCGCCGGCGGCCTCGGCGGTGTGCTCACCACCGACAACGCCAGCACGATCATCCGCGTGGACGCGGGCATGACCGGAACGATTTCGGCGCAGATCTCCGGCACCGGCGGGCTGGTGAAAAACGATACCGGCACCCTGGTGCTGTCCGGCGCCAACAGCTTCGCTGGCGGCGTCGACCTCAACGCCGGCAACCTGGTGTTGGGCAATGCGGCTGCGCTCGGCACCGGCTCATTGGATGTCCTGGGCAATGCGGGCCTCAGCGCCGGCATCGCGGGCCTGAACCTCGGCAACGCGATCAACCTCGGCGGCGGCGTCGCGCTCGACATCGGCGGCACTAACGGCCTCGACCTGTCGGGTGTCATCGACGGTGCGGGCGGGCTGAACTTCAGCGGCACCGGCACGCTCGCGCTCAACGGCGCGAACACCTTCGGCGGCGGCGTCGGCCTGACCGGCGGCGGCAATCTCAACCTGGGCAACGCCGGTGCTTTGGGTACAGGCGCATTGAACGTGTCGGGCTTGGGCGGCAGCCTGAGCGCTGGCGTTTCCGGTCTGAACCTCGGCAACGCGATCAATCTCGGCGCCGGCGCGGCGCTGGGCATCGGCGGCGCGAACGACCTGTCGCTGTCGGGCGTCATCGACGGTGCGGGCGGCTTGAACTTCGGCGGCACCGGCACGTTGAGCCTCAACGGCGCGAACACCTTCGGCGGCGGCCTCGGCCTCAGCGGCGGCGGCAACCTGAGCCTCGGCAACGCAGGCGCTTTGGGCACCGGCGCGTTGAACGTGTCGGGCCTGGGCGGCAACTTGAGCGTCGGTCTTTCCGGCCTGAACCTAGGCAACGCGATCAACCTCGGCGCCGGTGCGGCGCTGGGCATCGGCGGCGCGAACGATCTGTCGTTGTCCGGCGTGATCGACGGTGCAGGCGGTTTGAATTTCGGCGGCACCGGCACGCTTAGCCTCAACGGCGCGAACACCTTTGGCGGTGGCCTCGGCTTGAGCGGCGGCGGCAACCTGAGCCTCGGCAACGCCGGCGCGCTCGGTACGGGCGCACTGAACGTGTCGGGCTTGGGCGGCAATCTGAGCGCCAGCGTTTCCGGCCTGAACCTCGGCAACGCGATCGACCTCGGCGCCGGTGCGGCGCTGGGCATCGGTGGCGCCAACGATCTGTCGTTGTCCGGCGTCATCGGCGGTGCGGGCGGCTTGAACTTCGGCGGCACCGGCACGCTTAGCCTCAGCGGTGCGAACACCTTCAGTGGTGGCGTCGGCCTCAGCGGTGGCGGCGGCCTGACGCTCGGCAATGCCGGCGCGCTCGGTACGGGTGCACTGAATGTGTCGGGTCTGGGCGGCACGCTCAGTGCCGGCCTTTCCGGCCTGAATCTCGCCAACGCGATCAACCTCGGCGCCGGCGTGGCGTTGGGCATCGGCGGCGCCAACGACCTGTCGCTGTCGGGTGTGATCGACGGTGCGGGCGGCTTGAACTTCGGCGGCACCGGCACGCTGAGCCTCAACGGTGCCAACACCTTTGGTGGCGGTTTCGGCTTGAGCGGCGGTGGCAACCTGAGCCTCGGCAACGCAGGCGCTCTGGGCACCGGCGCGCTGAATGTGTCGGGCCTGGGCGGCAACCTCAGCGCCAGCCTGCCGGGTCTGACTCTCGGCAACGCGATCAACCTCGCTGGCGGCACTGCGCTGGGCATCGGCGGCGCGAACGACCTGTCGCTGTCGGGCGTCATCGACGGCGCGGGCGGCTTGAACTTCGGCGGCACCGGCACGCTGAGCCTCAATGGTGCGAACACCTTCGGCGGCGGCGTCGGCCTGAGCGGCGGTGGCAACCTGAGCCTCGGTAACGCTGGTGCTTTGGGCACCGGCGCTTTGAACGTGTCGGGTCTGGGCGGCAACCTCAGCGCCAGCCTGCCGGGTCTGACTCTCGGCAACGCGATCAACCTCGCTGGAGGCACTGCGCTGGGCATCGGCGGCGCGAACGACCTGTCGTTGTCGGGTGCCATCGGCGGCGCGGGCGGCCTGAACTTCAGCGGCACCGGCACCTTGGGCCTCAACGGCGCGAACACCTTCGGCGGCGGCGTCGGCCTGAGCGGTGGCGGCAGCTTGAACCTCGGCAACGCCGGCGCGTTGGGCACCGGCGCATTGAATGTGTCGGGCTTGGGCGGCAGCTTGGCGACCAGCGTGTCCGGCCTGAACCTGGGCAACGCGATCAACCTCGGCACCGGCGCGGCGTTGGGCATCGGCGGCGCGAACGATCTGTCGCTGTCGGGCGTCATCGACGGTGCGGGCGGTCTGAACTTCGGCGGCACTGGCACGCTGAGCCTCAACGGTGCGAATACCTTCGGCGGTGGCCTCGGCTTGAGCGGCGGTGGCAACCTGAGCCTCGGCAACGCCGATGCGCTCGGTACGGGCGCATTGAACGTGTCGGGTCTCGGCGGCAACCTCAGCGCCAGCCTGCCGGGACTGAACATCGGCAATGCGATCGACCTCGGCGCCGGCGCGTCGCTGGGCATCGGCGGCACCAACGACCTGACGCTGGCGGGCGCGATCGGCGGCGCCGGCGGTCTGAGCTTCGACGGCCCGGCCGGCCTGACGCTCGCCGGCGACAATACCTTCGGTGGTGGCGTCGACCTGCTCGGCGGCACCCTGACGGTAGGCAGCAACACGGCGCTGGGCACTGGCGCGTTGACGGTCGACGGCGCGGCCACCTTGGCTTCGTCCGCCGACGTAGCGCTGACCAACAACGTCGCGGTGAACGCCGATCTCACCTTCGGCGGCAGCGGCGACCTCGGACTCAACGGTCAGCTCAGCGGCACCGGCGGCCTCAACGTCGATGGCACGGGCGCGTTGAGCCTGGGCGGCGACAACAGCGGCTTCAGCGGCGACGTCGAACTGCGCGCGGGCTCCACCGTCATCGCCAATAGCGATGGCGCCTTGGGCACCGGTGCGGTGACGGTGGCCGGCGATGCCAATCTGGGCTCGCTGAGCGGCGCCACCTTGGGCAACGCGTTCGCTCTGAACGGCGATCTCTCGGTCGCCAACGCCGCGCCGTTGTCGCTCACCGGCGATATCGCCGGCAGCGGCGGTCTCAGCCTGGAAGGGCCGGCCGCGGTCACGCTCAGCGGCAACAACAGCTTCACCGGCGGCTTCGATCTGCTCGGCGGCACCCTCAACGTGGGTAGCAATACCGCGCTGGGCACCGGCGTGCTGCAAGTCGGCGGCACTGGCGGCGCGCTGCAGGCCAGCGTCGCTGGTTTGAATCTGGGCAACGCGATCGATGTGAGTCCCACGGCCGCGCTGACGCTCGGCGGGACTGACCCGTTCACGCTCAGCGGTGCGGTCGGAGGAAGCGGCGGTCTGATCAAGGACGGCACTTCCGCCGTCGCCTTGACGGGCGAGATGTCCGGCTTCTCGGGCAATTTCGACATCCGCGGCGGTGCGCTGAGCGTGACCGACGGTGTAACCGCGGGCATCAGCAGCGCGGCCGGGACCACCGCGAACTTCGGCAACTTCGACGACGTGCTGACGTTGTCGCCATCGGGTTCGGTGGCCGGCACGGTCAATCTCGGCGGCGGCAACGACGTGTTCAAGAGCTCACTGGCCGGACTGGGCAGCGTGACGGGAGTGGTCGACGGGCAGGGCGGCGGCGATCTGCTGTCGCTGAGCGGAAGCGGGCAGGGCGTGCTGAGCAGCAACGCGTTTGCGGGCTTCGAGAACCTGAGCCTGGTCGGCCCGGGAACGCTGATCGTGCCGGCCGGAACCACCGCCAACTTCCTCACCGCTTCCATCGGCGGTATGAACGCAGGCAGCGGCACGTTCGTGGTCAACGGGACCTTCGCCGGCCTCACCGTGATCCAGGAGGGCGGCAGTCTGGTCGGCGACGGTACGATCGGCGGCGGCCTGGCTCTGGGCGGAAAGCTGGCGCCGAGCGGCCTTCCGGGCGCAACCGGCGCCGCGGCTGGCACCGGCGCGGCCGGCGCAACCTTGAACGTCGGCAGTTTCGCCAGCGGGCCGACCTCCAGCCTGATCCTGCGCCAGACCGGCGCCGGCGTCAGCGACAGCTTGATCGTCGCCGGCGCCGCCGCGCTCTACGGCGGCACCGTGGTAGCGCTGCCGCAGGCCGGGGCCTACGCCGACATCACCGACTACCGCATCATCGACGCGCAAAGCCTGAGCGGCAACGGCTTCGCTTCGGTCACCCAGACCGCGCTGCCGTTCCTGTCCGCCAGCCTGTTCGCGCAAGGCGGCGATTTGTTCCTGCGCCTGGAGGAAGCCAACCGCTTCAACGAGTTCCCGGGACTGCCGGGCAACCAGCAATCGGTCGCCAATGCGCTGCAGGCCTTGGCCGACAGCGGCAATCCCGCGGTCGAACAACTCGTGGCCGCCGCGCGCGGCGTCACCGCGGAGCAGGCGGTGCCGATGTTCGACACGCTGACCGGCGAAACCTACGGCTCGTTGCTCAGCGCCTCGCGTTACGGCGCCGAACGACTGCAACGCAGCGTCGGGCAGCAACTCGACGTGGGCCGGACCGAGCGCGCCGACGCCGGCTTCACCGCCTGGGCCACCACCTTTGGCGGAGATGCCGCGTTCCAGGGCAACGACACCTTGGCCGATATCGACAATGACCTCTGGGGCCTGACTGTGGGCGCGGATGCTCCCTTCGGCGAAGGCTTCCGTGCCGGCGGTCATCTCGGCATGGCCAAGTCCGACTTCGATGTGCCGCGTCGCGGCGATCGCGCCGACGGCGATCAGTGGTACCTCGGCGCTCACTTCAGCTACGCCCCGCGCGCCGATGGCGGCGCATGGGTGCAAGGCGCGGCCGGCTACGCGAAAACCGACTTCGATGTCACCCGTCCGGTGCGCGTGGGCGTGTTCGACCGCACGGCCAGGGCCAGTGCCGATGCCGACGGCTGGTATGCGATGGTCGAAGCGGGATGGCGTTTCGAAACGGCGAGCGCGAGCATCGAGCCGATGGTCGGCGTCTATCACAGCCGTTTGAGCTTGGACGATGTGATCGAAACCGGCGCCGGCGAGGCCAATCTGCGCGTGGAAGGCGAGGACTACGACACGACCACGGTGGGCGCGGGGGTGCGGTTCGTCGGCAAGGCAGGGCGTCTGCGTCCCACCTTCGACATCCGCTACCTGCACGATCTGAGCAACGACGCGCCACGCACGCAGAACCACTTCGCCGCGGCGCAAGTGCCTGGGTTCGCGATCACCGGTTTCTCGCCGGACCGCAACCGGATCAACGCAGGCGCGGGCCTGACCTACGCGTTCACGCCCAGCGCCACCGGCTTCGTGGAATACCGCGCCGACTTGAGCAGCGACGATCAGGCCCACTCGGTCCAAGCGGGCGTGCGGTTCACGTTCGGCGGAACCACGCAGATGGCGGCGGTATCCGCCGCGCCGTGGGCGCCGGCTCAAGCCGATACCGCGACCGCGGCGCCGGCCGCGGTGGCTGCGGCTTCCTCCGGTGGCGGCTCTTCGGCCGCACTGCCGGTGGTCGCTGCGGCGGCGGCCGCTGCACCCGCGGCCGCGGCCGTCGCCGAACCACGCAGCCCCGCGCCCAGTGGCGGCGGAACCTGCAAGGCGCCGTCGCAGGGGCAACCGATGCTCGACGATTGCTCGCGTTATTCCACCGTCCCCGGGGATTCCGTAACCGGTATCGCGAACCGCATGACGACGGGTGTGCTGGAGCAACGGATGGTCGCCCTGTATCGCGGAAACACGGCGGCCTTCAACGGGAACAACATGAACCGGCTGAAGGCGCATTCCGATATCGGCATTCCTTGCGCGGATGCAGTGAAGGACATTCCAGTGTCCGAGGCCAAGCGGGTCGTGGGCCAGCATGCCAAGAGCCATGTCGAGCGCCATGGGCCGTTCAAGTCTGGCGCTACGGGACCGGCATCGGAACAGCCAATGCAGTGCGGTGAATGAGCAAGCAGTGCAGGAAGCCATGCGCGGGAGCTCAGGTTCCGACTAGCTGGAGCTGAGACGGATCCCGGGCGCTTAGCGCATGGTGTGCGGTCGCGATCGCGATGCAGTGCGATAACGCATCGTACGCATCCGTGCGTGTGGAGCTGTAGCGCGAGAACCTGGGCATGAGCGAGGGCTGCCAACCGTGATGCAGCAAACCTCGACTTGGAGCAAGCACCAGAGCGCCGAAGGCTGCAACTCATACACCGGACGGCCGAGCACCCTGTAAACCATCATGCCGACACAGTGACTTCACGGTCACGTCGATGCCTACCACCACTGGTATCAGGAGCCGGAATCATGCTGATCTATGACCGCGTCGTCCCGCTCAACCGCGACACCCATCGGCGCCTGCGTATCCGTTCTTCGCAGCACAACGTTCGCTTCGCGGCCAGTCTCAACTCGGTACCGGTGACCACGACCGAGTTCCCCAGCGCGGCCACCGAGTACGCGATCGTCTTCGCCAAGCTGGCCAATGGCGACTTCCTGCCGGCGGTACTGGTGGGCCTGCGCAACCAACAGAACCTGTACGTGGACGAGAGCGCACGCTGGCGCCGCGGCTATGTACCAGCATTCCTGCGCCAATATCCGTTCGTGTTGGCTGAGGACCACAACACCGGCACGGTGACGGTATGCGTGGACATGGCCTACAACGGCCTGTCGGATGAAGAAGGTGAACCGTTGTTCGGCGACGACGGCACCGATACCGAAAGTCTAGGCCGGGCGATGGGTTTCCTGCAGGAACTGCACGGTGAGTTCAAGCGCACCGCGATCTTCGTCACCAGGCTCAAGGAACTTGATCTGCTGGAAGAGAAGGTGATCCGCTTCGGTACCGGCGAACAGCCGCAGGCCGAGTTGAATGGCGTCTACGCGGTGTCGGAAGAAAAGCTGATGAAGCTCGACGACGCGCACCTGCCCGAACTGTTTCGCACCGGCGCACTCGGCCTGATTTACACCCATCTGCTGTCGATGCGCAATTTGGAGAGGCTATCGGAACTGGCGCGGCAGGAAGAAAGCGAGCGCGAAGCGATGAACGCTTTTAACTGAGGAAATCACATGGTTGCACTTGTGATTCCAGCTCATTCAAGACATGTAAGGCTGCGCTAGAGCATTGGCATAAAGAATGCCACCCATCACCTGATTGGCTAAGTCGCGGCTCTGTACGTGGATTCTGTCCAACTCCGCTTGCGTCGAGTTCAGGCGCTCAGCATTTCAATTACCAGTGAAACATCACGCTATCGGGGGCTTCATGCGCATTGAATCCTTAGACAAGCTCGTGCTCGAGGTGTCGCAGAAAACGGGTCTGGCCGGAGATAAGGTTAGGCAGCTCATTGGCGTGTTGACCGCGATGCTGTTCGACGAGCGAACCGGTGGCTTTTCTGGGTTTATCGCGCGGTTTCGTGAAAAAGGGCTGGCAAGCATGGTCCAGTCGTGGATAGGTCAAGGTGTGAACGAGGCGCTGCCGCGCGAACAGGTAGAGCGTGTATTCGGGAATCCCTTGATCGGGGAGATCGCCAATCGACTGGACCTGACACCCGCGACGACTGCGACGGCGATTGGCGCGACCCTGCCGGGCTTGGTGGATGGGCTGAGCGAGAACGGACAGGAGCCACGCGGCATCCCGGAGTCATTGCGGCATTGGGTTGCTGAAATCGCAGACTGGCTCGGCGACTTGGGCAAATTTGGCTGGGGTGCCGTAACGGCGGGTGTCGCCGCAGTGGGCGGCGCGGTCGCTGGCGGAGCCAGAACACTAGGCCATGCGGCCGACGCAACGACGGATGCGGCAGCGGGCGCAATCCGCAAGGCCGGCGGTGGTATCGGCAAGTGGCTGCCTTGGCTGCTGCTTGGTGCAGTTTTGGTTGTGGCCTTCTTGCTATTCAAAGGCTGCACGAAGAATTCGGTCGAGACGTCTGCGTCCGCTACGAACACTGCTGCAACGGCAGCAGTTTCTACGCCGTCCGTGGTGCCCACGCCGGTGCCGCAAGGCAATGCAAGCGTCAGTATCGAGAACGTGTCGGGCAAAGCAGTCGTGAGTGGACGGCTCCATAGCGATGCCGAGAAGGCCAAGTTGCTCGATGCGCTTAAAACGACGTTCGGTGTGGGTAACGTCCAAGGAGACTTGGCGGTAGACCCTGCGACGCCTCCGGCCGGGTGGCTCGACAAGCTCATCGGATTCCTGCCCGAGTTGAAGGCAAGTGGCGCTAAGCTGAGCCTTGATGGAGACAGAATCAACGTCGATACCTCAGCCCTGCCCGAGGATCAGCGGGTCGCGCTGTCGGACAAGCTCCGCGGAATCTTTAGCGACTTCGAGATCAATGGGCTTTGGGACAAGGGCATTTCGGCACTGTCATCACTCAAAGCCGGTTTCAGTGCTGAGGATCTGGTCAAAGCGCTTAACTTGGCTGGCATCCACTTCGCCACAGGTTCGGCGACGATTACGCACGACAGTTCCGAAACCTTGCGCAAGGCTGCGGAAGCCATCAAGGCTACGCCGGAAGGCACCCGCATCGAGGTAGGCGGCCATACCGACAATACCGGGGACGCAGCGGCCAATATGCGATTGTCCGTCGAGCGCGCCAATGCGGTAACGGCGCGTCTGGCTGAGTTGGGTGTTCCCGCGGTGCGTCTGGTCGGAAAGGGCTACGGTCAGGACAAGCCGATCGCAGACAATACTACCGAGTCAGGGCGAGCTCAGAATCGTCGGATGGAATTTAAAGTGCTCCAGTAGTGGGGCTGCGCAGCGGCACAGACGCTGAAGTGGCTGAGTCCTCCTTTGGCGGCGTGCGGCGGGAGTGGGGCAGTCCATTCGAGAGCCAATAGCCCGCACCTTCGGTTACCGAGCTTCTGGATTTGGCAGGATCGGCTCGAAGGTGCAGCTTGGGGGATCCGGCCCTAAATTCGCGATGTGCCTCACATGCAAGGTGGGCTCACTTGTCCGGGAAGCGACGGCGGGTTAGACGGCCTGGGGTCACCTGTGGGACTTCAGACCATCCACGGATCCGGCCGCGGATGGCCACCAGATCGCCTTCGGCGACGATCAGGCTTGGTTCGTAGAGACGTATAGACCCGCGACCAGCGCCTTCAATGCCTCGCTTCCCTGCGGGATGGTGGGATTGTGCTGGGCAGTCCAGTCAGGCGGCGGAATCGATACCGTTCACGCGCTGGCTTCAACGCTCTTGTCGCCTAGCAGCACCCGGCCATGGGCGTCCATCACCGTCACTTCGACGGCGATGCCTTCGCGCACGCTCTGGGTGACCAGGCAGAACTCCTCGAACTGCTTGAGGATCCGGTCCAGCTGCGTATGCGCCTCGCCACCTTCAGCAAGGCGGATCTCGACGAAAGCCCGCGGAATGCGCCAGCGTCCCTCGGCGTTGCGCGTTGGTGTCGCAGTGATCTCGGCGTGTAGTGTTCCGGGCACGTTCTTGTACTTGCGCAATGCGAACAGCAGGCTGGCCGACAGGCAGTTTGCGATTGCTGCCAACAGCAACCGCGACGGATTGGGTCCGCGGGCTTCGCCCAGCGGTACGGTTTCGTCGCTCAGCAGCGGCGCCAGCGCGTTGTCGTCGAAGCGGATGCGGAACGCGTACCCCTCTTCCAGTTCCAGAGTCACGCGGATCGGTTGCTCTATGCTCATCGCTTTCTCCTTCGCTTCCTATTTGAGGGGGTCAGGCTGCCGCGGCATGGTGCCGCCGCGCCGCCAGCAACACGTAATAAAGCAAGGGAATGACCACCAGCGTAAGTACTGTATGAATCGCCCAGGTTTTTGTAGACAGTCGTCAGCCGTTTAGTGCGTACCGCCTTTCAAACTCTATCGGGGACAGGCCATTGTTGGAACTGTGCCGTCGTTTGGGGTTGTAGAACAGCTCGATGTAATCGAACACATCGCCTCGTGCTTTGTCATGGGTATGGTAGATCCGTTGCTTAACCCGTTCGCGCTTGAGCAACTGGAAGAAGCTTTCCATCGCGGCGTTGTCGTGACAGTTACCGCGTCGGCTCATGCTGCACACGATGCCGTGGGCCTTCAAAAAGCTCTGCCAGTCTTCGCTCGTGAACTGACTGCCTTGATCCGAGTGCAAGAGCAAACCAGGCGCGGGCTTGCGTCGCCACACCGCCGCTAGCAGCGCCTGCAGCACCAGATCGGAGTGCTGCGTTGGACGCGTGGCCCAGCCCACGATCCTGCGGGAGAACAGATCGAGCACGACGGCCAAGTACAAGAAGCCTTCGTGGGTGCGAATGTAGGTGATGTCGGTCACCCAGGCCCGATTGGGTTCTTGCGCTGTGAACTCACGCGCCAGCACGTTGTTGGCGACGGCGCCGATCGGCCCGCTCAACGGCCGCGGCCGCCGGCCGTAGCCCACCATGGCGCGCAGCCCTTCTTGCTTCATCAAACGCGCAACGCGGTGTTTGCTGCACGTTTCACCCAACTCGCGCAGGTCCGTGGTGATCTTGCGATGGCCGTAGATCGAGCCGCTTTCCAACCAACTGTGCTTGATCAATCCCAACAGACGTTGGTCGTCGCGTGCACGCGCACTGGCCGGCGCGTGAAGCCAAGCGTAGTAACCGCTGCGGTTTATGCCCAAGACACGGCACATTGCGGCCAGGCCGAACTCGTCGGCGTGCTGCTTCATGAAGGCGTACTTCACCTTTACCCCTTGGCAAAGTACGCGGCGGCTTTTTTTAGGATGTCTCGTTCTTCAGTCACGCGCCGAAGTTCTGCCTTCAGGCGTCGCACGTCCGCGTTCTGATCTTTTTCCACACGACGAACCACATCGCTTTTGCCTTGCTGACGCCGCCAGCCGTACAGGCTGTGCACCGACACGCCCAGGCGCTCGGCTACTTCGGCCACCGGCCGCCCGTACTCCACGATCTGACGGACCGCTTCGATCTTGAACTCATCGGTGTATCGCTTCGCGCTCATAACCACCTCCACTTAAGCCATAGTTTATGGCTGCGAGATGTCTACGAAACCCTGGGCGATTCAGCCGAAGTAACAGCATTACCTGTCGGGATGTAACAACTTCACCTGTCCCGCCACTTGCGACGGGCCAGACGCAGGTAGGCGTCCCGCTTCCTACGAACACTTCGCATAATGTGTATTATGTTCTATCAGAGCTGCGCCGCTGGTTGGTCTCGCTGCTTGCGTCGATGGCGCGCTATCGTTGGAATCCCAGCCAACTACAAGGAGCGTAATTGCATGGGTATGGACTTCACTGGCGAGTGGTACGGCTGGCGTTTGCGCGGCCGCTATCTGATCTCGGATGACGGGCAACGAATCCCGTTGGAACGACTACGCGGGTTGCTGTTCCGGGACGCGAACGAACTGCGCGCGGCAGGCTTCGAATCACGCCGCAAGGCCGAAGCAAATCGGGTGTCGAAGGCTCGCCGCGGCTTCGCGGTCAAGGTCGTCGTGATCGACTTAGCCGAGATGAAGATTTTACGCAATACGGCCTCGCTTCAATATCCACCGGTGTTGATCTCACGAATTGCCCTTTCGTTTTTGCGTTTTTGCTCAAGAATATCGGCCTGCGTTTTCTCATCGAATGGGTAAACGAAGGGCACTTTGAAAGCGATACGACTTGTCTGTTGGGATGAGTCAGAACCTTTGCCACTGCCACCAATAGAAAAAACAGTTGGGATCTCTAACTTGGCTCCACCGCCTGCCTCTGTAGAACGTTGAACGACCACGGCAAGGTCAAAATCTATGTGTGATACCTCACGATTGTAGATTCCACCTCCAGTAGAAGGGTTCGCAATTCCTCCAGCGTCGCGAACCTCTTGCTGAGCTTCACGGACCCCTTGGGCGATCTGAACCAACGTTGATTTAACGAACTCTTGAATATCCATAGCTCTTCCTAGTTGATAGAGCGTCTGAAACAGGATTTCATTTGCACGCGTCATAGACGCTGTCATGCAATGCACGTCGCGAATCAATCCCGGCGTCGCGACCCGGGCCGTTCAAATAGTCATCGCGTTGTCGCTTAGCAAGGGCGCACCGATCAATGCCACTGTTGGTGCTTTGAGAGTTCACAACTCTCCCCTGCCCCATTGGCAAATGCCCTCTGCCGGCGAGGCGCGAGAGATAGCGAGAATCCGCTTCTCCGCGTTGTTTAGCACTGTAACGACGCCATTTCTCAGCGTTCGACGGCTCGGGTTCGGGAGTAGCATCCCAGGTTTTGGCGATGGCACTTGCAGTGGAGCAAGGCTGAGTCTGGTAAGAAGTGGGTTGACCCTTTTGCTCGCACTTATAGAGCGTTTGGGCGCTAGCAGCGAAACAAGCTGCGGAAAGGAAAATCAATGTAAACCATACTTTCATTGGAACCCTGCCCGTCCTTGTCCGCCCTCTCCCGAAACCAAGGTGCCACCTGCATATGATTCACAGCAAGCTTTTTTTGCAGGGAGGAACTATCCCGATATGGGTACCACGGCCAGGAGACCTGGTTTAGTCCCTGTTCGGACCAGGCGCAGGTTCGGGTGAGGCGTTTGACTGGAAATCCTCTCGTTAGGTGCTACCAGACTCCCGGACTTGAGCCAGCGCTTCCAACTGCTCGACGTAACGGGTCGCACGGACGAAGGCCCGGTGAATGAAAGCTGCCGTTGTAGTCCTCAAACCGCTCAACAGGGAGGACCGGTCTCGATTGGCTGCCGAACTAACGCTTAGAAAGGAACTCGGACCGGCCATCTCCAAAGGCGGGCGGGCTGCTACTGCGAAGCCACTTGCAGCTTGTGCCTACGCTCGGCCACCGGGAGTCACACCTCTAAGCGTGCTGTAGAACTGGCAGTAGATGGGAAGCGGGTCGTGTTTCTTCTGCTGCGCTTGCACGTCTCCACAAAAAGTCGATTTGTCAGAGCGTGCGGATCAAGCCCTCGCGCAACCTGCCACTATCACGCTCGCTCAGGGCAACACCCGCAGCTTGATGTTGCGATAGCGCACTTCGCTGCCCGGATCGTGCGCCTGCAGCGCGAAAGTGCCCGAGGACAGCACCCTGCCCTGCATGTCGGCCGGTCGCTGCGGGCGCTTGGGTTGCGTGTAGTCGATGATCGGCTTGTCGTCGACGAACGTGCGGATGCGGCGGCCCTCCACGCGGATGCGCAGCGTGAACCAGACATCGTCCTTGGCCGGCGCCTGATAGTTGTCCTTGACGGCATACAGGCCGCCGGTGCGTTTGGGATCGCTGTGGCTGTTGTTGACCTGCACTTCATAGCCTTTGGCCGGCCAGCCTTCGTCCTGCCGGGCGGTATGGAAGTAGACGCCGGAATTGGCGCCGGGCTTGGTCATGACTTCGAGCTGCAGTTCGAAGTCGCGGAAATCGTGACGCTCCACCTCGCCGACGTAATACAGATGCGAACGCGGGCCGTGCACCACGATCTCGCCGTCGCTCACATTGAACGAACCCGGCGCCTCGCTGGCGCGCCAGCCGTCCAGCGTCTTGCCGTCGAACAACGACTGCCAGTCGCGACGCGCCGGTTCCGCGGCGTGGACGCTTGCGACACTGGCCCATGCCAGCAGGCTGGCGGCGAGCAAACGAATGTACATGCGGTGTGTCCTCCAGGCAGGCCGGCGCGCGGCCGGCAAGAAATCGCGACGTGTGACCAGCGGCATCACCCCACTCCCACCAGTTTGAGCACTTCCGGCGGCGGGCCTTCGAAACTGGCCATCGGCACGTTGCCGACATAGCCCAGGTACTGCCGGCCTTGCGGCGACGTGCAGAATCCGCCGATGGTCAGGTCGCGATAACGGGCGAAGAACCGCGCGGCCTGTTTGAACTCGGCGCGTGCCCTGGGCAGATAGCAGATGTCGTCGCAGATCGCGATGCGTTGGCTCTCGATCGACTCGCCGAAGCTGCGCGAAAAGCGCTGCTCCGCCTGCTCGTCCAGCCAGTCGAATCCGGCCAGGATCAATTTGCGATCCTTGACCTGTCGCGGATACGGCGCGCTGACCCATTCGTTGATGAAATCGACCACGCCCACGGCGACCGCGCCCGGCGCATCGGGTTCGTCCGGGACGATCAGGCTGCACAGCGCGGTGGCGATGCGCCGTTGGCGTTCGTCCAACGTCAGCGGCCAGACCGAACCGGGTCCGTAGGTCTTGAGCAGATCCGGATCGGTGCCGTAGCCCACGCCCGAAGGCAGCCTGGGCGGCGGCAGGTCGGAACTGCAACCGGCCAGCTGCAACAGCGGCAGCGCGCTGGCCGCGCTCAACATCCACTTCAGCGATGTGCGGCGGTCCATCAGAGCTCCTTGCGGCGCATGCGCGCCAGGATGTGGTCGCAGGCGCGCCAGGCCAGCGCCATGATGGTCAGCGTCGGGTTCTTGTCGGCATTGGACGCGAACACCGCGCCGTCGGTGATGTAGAGATTGTCCACGTCCCAGGTCCGGCACCAGCGATCGGTGACGGAAGTTTTCGGATCGGCGCCCATGATCGCGCCGCCCAGTTCGTGGATGATCGAGCCGCCGGGGGCGATGGCCTTGGCGCCGTCGGCCTCGACCTTGCCCTGCACGCGCCCGCCCATCGCCGTGATGATGTTGGCGAAGGTGCGTTGCATGTGCGCGGCCTGGCGGTTCTCGTGTTCGGACCACTGCCAGTGGAAGCGCAGCACCGGGATACCCCATTTGTCCTTCACCAGCGGGTCGATTTCGCAGTACGAGTTTTCGTTCGGAATCATTTCGCCGCGGCCGGCGAAGCTGACGAAAGAGCCGTAGTAGCGGCGCACGTCCTGCTTGAACTTCAGGCCGTAGCTGCCGCCGGTGAGCCATTCGAGCTTGGCGCCGGTGCCCGGGCCGGGCATGCGCCGGCCGCCGCCGAACTCGATGTGATAGCCGCGCGCGAAACCCAGCTTGCCGGCCAGTTGCTCCTTGTAGAGCCACCACGGTGTGTACATGTGGCCGCCGTCGGCGCCGTCCTCGTTGTGCAGCGGCAGGTTCTCCAGGATCGGAACCTGCCCGGTCAGGTCGGCGCCGACGGTATCCATCACATAACGCCCTACCTTGCCGCTGGAATTGGCCAGGCCGTCGGGAAACGAGGTGGATTTGGAATTGAGCAGGATCCGCGCCGATTCGCAGGCGCTGGCGGCCAGCACCACCACGCGCCCGGAGGCGGCGAATTCCTTCCCGCTGGTCTTGTCGATGAAGCGCACGCCGTCGGCCTTGCCGTTCGCGCCCAGCACGACTTCGCGCACCATGGCGTTGCAGACGATGTCGAGCCGCCCGGTCGCCAGCGCCGGCGGCAGATGCACGGTGGTCGACTGGTAGTTGGCGCCGGTCGAGCAACCGCGGCCGCAAGGTGTCGCCCACCAGCAGGCCGCGCGACGCAGCATGGACTCGCGCAAGATCCGCTGCGCTTCGGGGTTGCCCGGATGCAGTTTGGCCGGCAGGTTGTCCGCATCCAGGCGCCGGGTCAGCACCGCGCGATGCCCGGCGATCACCGGAACACCCAGGCGCCCGGCGCGTTGCTGCACCAGCAGATCGCTGACCCTGGGCTTGGGCGGCGGCAGCAATACGCCGGCAGGCGAATCGGGTGTGTTCTCCAGACCGTCGTTGTCGCCGTACACGCCGATCAGCATTTCGACCTTGTCGTAGTACGGCGCCACATCGGCGTAGTCGATCGGCCAGTCGAAGCCCAGGCCGTCGCGGCTGTAGGGCTTGAAGTCGTAAGGGCCGTTGCGCAGCGAAATCCGGCCCCAGTGATTGGTGCGGCCGCCGAGCATGCGCGCGCGCCACCAGTCGAACCGGCCGGCATCGTCGCGTCGCGTGTTGATGTAGGGCTCGCCCGGCACCTGCCAGCCGCCGTCGACGGTGGCATCGTAAAAACCGAAGGCTTTTTCCGGCGTGTCCACGCCGCGCAGCGGCGCCTGGTCCGGGGTCTGGAACATCGCGGTTTCGGTCGCCGGCGTGTAGTTGCGCCCGGCTTCGAGCATCAACACCTTGGCGCCGTCCATGCACAGCGTGTAGGCGCTTTGGCCGCCGGCGGCGCCGGAGCCCACCACGATCACATCATAGGTTTGTTTGATGGCGCTTGCGGTCAGGAATGGCACGGTATTACCTCAGCGCGTCAGGCTTTCAGGCGGCGCAGATAATCGAAGCTCAGCTTCGCGCTTTCCAGCGGCGCTCGTTGGAAATTCTCCTGCTCGACGAAGTAATGGCGGATGCGCCGCGGGTCCATGGCGGCGAACAGCTTCGGCCAGTCCACGCGGCCGCTGCCGATCTCGGTGGTCTGCGCATCGACGCGATCGACCAGCGTCTTCGCATCCTTGCGCACGTCCTTGATGTGCAGCGCCGAAATACGATCGGCATGGCCGGTGAGCAGCCGCAGCGGAT
This sequence comes from Lysobacter gummosus, assembly GCF_001442805.1. Taxonomy (NCBI): domain Bacteria; kingdom Pseudomonadati; phylum Pseudomonadota; class Gammaproteobacteria; order Lysobacterales; family Lysobacteraceae; genus Lysobacter; species Lysobacter gummosus. The sequence continues at coordinate 2,900,167 of NZ_CP011131.1, forward strand.
CGGCGCCGGCGGTGGCGACCCAGCCGATGTCGAGTTCCATCGTCACCAGTTTCGGATCGGTCAGCCGCAACAGTTCCTCGTAAGCCACCACGCCATCGAACGAGCGGAATTCCATGTTGTGATTGTGGTAGCCGCAGGTGATGCCCGCTTTGCGGGTCAGCTCGCCTATGCGGTTGAGCTGTTCGGCGTTCCATTTCCAGTCGTCCAGCGTCATCCCGGCCGCCAGCGCATTGCCGTCCTTGAAGCGCGCATCGGCGGTCGAGGGAAACGAGACCACGATATAGCGCGCGCCGATGGCCTGCGCGAAGTCGATGCGTTGCGGCAGATCCTTCTGCGCATCGGTCATGCCGCAATGCATGCTGGGAGCGGTCAGACCGTTGTCCCGAAGCATGGCCCACACGTCGGCGGCGGACGCCTTGGGTATGCCTGCGAACTCGACCTCGCCGTATCCGATCGCGGCGACCGCCTTCAGGGCGGCCGGCAGGTCCTTCGCGACATCGTCGCGGATCGTCCACAACTGCAGCCCGATGGGTTTGTTGAGCGGCCCTGTGCGGGGTTTCGCGGCAAAGACATTCGGGGACATCATCGCGGCAAGCGCAAGCGAACCGCTTTGGAGAAAGGCACGTCGAGTCGGCATCGTGTTCTCGCTATGTCAAAAAATGTCAGGGCTGGAATGCGATAAATCCAAAAAATGTCAGAGCTGGAATTCGACAAGTCAATGCTGCGTCGCGACAACGCATTCGCGTCGCCAGTCCTCGGCAAGCGAGCTTGCAACAGAGGTTTCGATGCTACCGGCTTTTCGCAGTAATGCCGAATGGACGCCGATCTTCCTCAGCAAGACGCAGGCCGCGCTGGTGGCGGAAGTCGCTGTGATCATGATTCCCCCATCGACATGCCGAATGCGAACGATGTCGGGATTCTGGCCTTCATCGACAAGATGTTGCTGGATGTCTATCCGAAGGGTGATCAGGCGCGCTTCGTCCTTTCATCCTTTTGATCGAAGAGTTCACCCTGTTGGCTACTTCACTTTCGAATCGGTCGCCACGCAGCTGATGCAGTGCCGTCCGATTGCGGACACGTATCACGCGTGCGTGCCGCTGGCGCAGACGCAGGCGAGCAATGGCAAGACGGAAACCAGCTAGCGGTTCTGATCCGCGATCCGCTTGCCCGACGCAGCCGCGTAAAAACGCAGCGCCGCACGACACCAGCACGAACCCACGGCCGCGACGATGATGCAGTGCAAATTGACATCCCCGCACCCCTGGGGCAAGTTCGGGTTAGATCGATCTAAACCAATGGATGCACATGCATCGACTTGCGATTTCGACGGCGGCCGCGCTGGGCCTTGCCGCACTCGTGCCATCCGTGTTGCTGATCGGCGCGCCGGCCTTCGCCAAAGGCCCGACCGCCGACCTCAAGGCGTACACCGAGTCGGTGGCGGGCACCGCCATCGGCTTCGACATGGTGCCGATACCCGCCGGCCGTTACCGCATGGGCAGCCCCGCGTCGGAATCCGGACGCGAGGCCGATGAAGGCCCGCAAACCGACGTCACGGTCGGCGCGTTCTGGATGAGCAAGTACGAAGTCACCTGGGACGAGTACGACCAATTCCGCAAACTCGCTCCGAAGCTGAGCAAAGGCGCCGACGCGCCCGCCGATGCAGTGACCGGGCCGACGCCGCCTTACGCGGACGAATCCTGGGGATTCGGCAAAGGCCGCCAGCCCGCCATCGGCATGACCTGGCACGCGGCCACCGAGTACTGCCGCTGGCTGTCGGCGAAGACCGGGCATCACTATCGCCTGCCGACCGAGGCCGAATGGGAATACGCGGCCCGCGCCGGCACCAACACGCCGTGGTCCTCGGGCGAAGACGCCGCATCGCTCGATGCCAGCGCGTGGCACGCCGGCAACGCCAACAGCGCGCCGCATCGCGTCGGCGGCAAGAAGCCGAACGCATTCGGCTTGTATGACATGCACGGCAACATCGCCGAATGGACCCTCGACCGCTACGACCCCAAGCGCTACGCCGCGCTGAAGGGCCCGGCCGCCAAGGACCCGGTCGCCCTGCCCGGCGCGGCGCGCTATCCGCACGTGGTACGCGGCGGTTCCTTCGAAGACGATGCCGTCCACGTTCGCAGCGCCGCGCGCCGGGCCTCCAAACCGGCCTGGAGCCGCCGCGATCCGCAGGAACCGCAGAGCGTCTGGTGGCATACCGATGCCAGCTTCGTGGGCTTTCGCGTGGTACGGGCGATGGATGAGGCGCCGGCATTGAAGCAGTTCAAATCGAAGGTGACGCGCGCCAGTCCCAATCAATAACGCGCGGCAACACACGCAGCGGGCCGCCGGCGCTTATCGCCAAGGCGCGCCCACCCACACGAACGCAACCCACATGGAAAGGCACCATGACCGACGAACGCAACCGCGACGCAACGCCACCCTTCGATCCGCTGCGCCGCGAATTCCTGCAGCGAGGCGTCGGCACCGCCGCCGCGGTCGGCCTGGCCTCCGTGTTCGGCAGCGCGTATGCCGGTGGCAGCGACGAAATCCGCGTGGGCCTGATCGGCGCTGGCGGCCGCGGCACCGGCGCGCTGCGCAACGTGCTGGAAGCCGCGCCCGGCGTGCGCGTGGTCGCCATCGGCGATGTGTTCCCGGAGCAGTTGGGCAAGAGCATCGCCGCGATCGAAGCCAAGCTCGGCAAGCCGATCGGCGTACCGCCGGAGCGTCAGTTCTCCGGGCTCGATGCTTATAAGAAAGTCATCGCGCAGGACATCAACTACGTCATCCTGGCCAGCCCGCCGGCGTTCCGGCCCGAGCACCTCAAGGCGGCGATCGAAGCCGGCAAGCACGTGTTCACGGAGAAACCCATCGCCGTGGATTCGCCCGGCGTGCGCCAGGTGCTGGCGCTGTCCGACATCGCCGACGGCAAGGGCCTGAAGATCGCCGCCGGCACGCAGCGCCGGCATCAGGCCGGTTATCTGGACACGATCAAACGCATCCACGACGGCGCCATCGGCGAAATCGTCGCCGCCCGCGCGTACTGGAACCAGGGCGGCCTGTGGCATGTCGACCGCAAGCCGGGCTGGAGCGACGGCGAATGGATGCTGCGCAACTGGCTGTACTTCAACTGGCTGGCCGGCGACATCATCGTCGAACAGCACATCCACAACATGGACGTGGTCAACTGGGCGATGAATGCGCATCCAGCCAGCGCGGTGAGCCTGGCGGGCCGGCAAGTGCGCACCGAATCGGTGTTCGGCAATGTGTACGACCATTTCGCCACCGATTTCGAATACGAAAGCGGCGCGCACATGATCAGCATGTGCAGGCAGATGGACGGCTGCGCCAACAACATCTCCGAGGCCCTGGTCGGCACGCGCGGCAACTCGCGCGTGGATCAGCACGTCATCACCGGCGCCAATGCCTGGAAGCGCGACTCGCGCCTGGCCGAGAGCGATATCGATCCGTACGTGCAGGAACACGCCGACCTGATCGCGGCGATCCGCGGCGGCAAGCCGCTCAACGAACTCAAGCAGGTTTCGGAAGCCACCCTGACCGCGATCATGGGACGCATGGCCGGTTACAGCGGCGGCCGCGTGACCTGGGAGGAGGCGCTCAATTCGCAGGAATCGCTGGCGCCGGCTCCGTTCACCTTGAGCGGTTCGATCGCGGTGCCGGTCGTCGCCATGCCTGGCCGGACCGGCGACAAGCAGGCATGAGGGCGCGGCCCATGACGATGACTTCGTCGGCCTGCTGCCCGGCCGCCTGGAACGGGTGCTAGGCAAGTGAAACGCCCGCTGGCCGCGTTCGCGATCTTCGCCGCGCTGTCGGCGACGGCGTTCGCGACGCACGCGCAGACGCCGCTCACGCGCTACCAGCGCAGCGAGGCGCACATGGGTACGCAGACCCGCATCGTGCTGTACGCCGCCGACGCGGCAAGCGCCGACCGGGCGATGCGCGCCGGGTTCGCCCGCATCGCGCAACTCGACGGCGAACTCAGCGACTACCGCGAAGACAGCTGCCTGATGCGCCTGGCCGCGCAGGCCGGCCACGGCGACATCGCGGTCGGCGCGGATCTGTTCCGCGTGCTGCAGGCCGGCCAGGACGTGGCCGAACGTTCCGGCGGCGCCTTCGACGTCACCCAGGGCGCGCTCACCCGCTTGTGGCGCAGCGCCCGAAAGCTCAGCGAATTGCCGCGCAGCGAACGCATCGAACGCGCGCGCGCGAACGGCGGCTATCGTTATTTGCATCTGGATGCGCAGGCGCGCACCGTCCGCATCGATCGGCCCGGCATCGGGTTGGATGTCGGCGGCATCGCCAAGGGCTACGCGGCCGACGAAGCCTTGGCCGCGGTTACGGGGCAAGGGGTGACGCGCGCGTTGGTCGCGCTGGGCGGAGACATCGCGGTGTCCGACGCGCCGCCGGACGCGCCGGGCTGGCGCGTGAGCATCGCGCCGCTGGCGCCCGCGCAAGCTCCACTGCGAGCGATCGCGCAGACGACGCTGTACCTGCGCCACGCCGCCGTCTCCACCGCCGGCGATGCCGAACAATGGTTCGAGGTCGACGGACGGCGCTATTCGCACCTGATCGATCCGCGCAGCGGCTGGCCGATGCTGGGCCGCAGCGCGACCACGGTGATCGCACGCCGCGGCATCGACGCCGACGGCCTGGATACCGCCGCCGCCCTGCTCGGCCCGATCGAAGGCGCGCGGCTGGTCGAATCGGTGCCGGGCGCGGCCATGCGCATGGAGCGGGACGATCCGCTCGCGAATGCGACCGAGGTACGTGCTTCGACCGGCTGGCCGCGCCAGAATCATTCGCTGTACGACGGCGCCGCTCCGCTCCATGGCCGCGCCGCCGTCGCGGCCACTGCTCGCCCTCTTCCGTCGACATCATCGAGCCCGCCATGATCCGTTCCGTCCATCTGCAACCCTTCCTGCCGCCCATGGCGCTGTGCATCCTGCTGGCGTGCGCCACCAGCGCAAGCGCCGCCCGGCCCGCGGCGAGCGACAGCGTGAGCGCCGCCGAACGCCGCGAAGGTTTCGTGTCGCTGTTCGATGGTCGCTCGCTGCGGGGCTGGCACGGCTACGGCAAGTCCGGGCAACCGGTGCAGGGATGGAAGGCCGTCGATGGTGCATTGGTGCGCACCGAGGCCGGCGGCGATCTGGTCAGCGACAAGCAGTACGGCGATTTCGAATTGCGCATCGACTGGAAGATATCGCCCGGCGGCAACAGCGGCATCTTCTATCGCGGCAGCGAGTCGGAGCCGCAGATCTACCGCAGCGCGATCGAGTACCAGGTGCTCGACAACGACCATCATCCCGACGGCAAGAACGGACGCGACCGCTGGGCCTCGGCCCTGTACGGCCTGTATCCGCCGGCCAAGGTCGCGAACCGCCCGGTCGGCGAATGGAACCAGACCCGGATCGTCGTGCGCGGGGACCACGTCGAGCATTGGCTCAACGGCGAGAAAGTGCTCGAATGCACGCTGGGCTCGCCGGACTGGAAGGCCCGCGTCGCGGCGAGCAAGTTCAAGGACTGGCCGTCCTTCGCTGTCGCCCGCAGCGGCGTCATCGGCCTGCAGGATCACGGCGACTCGGTCAGCTATCGCAATATCCGCATTCGCGAGCTTTGATGTTCCAAGGGCATCGATTCGCGGATCGCCGCTCTCGACAAGGATCTACCCGGAACACCGATCGCTAGGCTCGACGCCCTCCTCCACTGCAGCGCCACGGGAACGCCATGACCGCATCCATCCGTATCCGCCTGTCGGTCATGATGTTCCTACAGTACTTCGCCTGGGGCGCGTGGACGGTCACGATGGGCACGTATCTGCTGCAGGCGATGAAATTCAGCGGCGAACAGACCGGCCTGGCCTACGGCACCTCGGCCATCGCGGCGATCGTCTCGCCGCTGTTCGTGGGGCTGGTGGTGGACCGCTGGTTCGCCAGCCAGCGCGCTCTGGCGGTGTTGTTCCTGCTCAGCGCGGCCACGTTGTATTACGCCTCGCTGCAGACGAGCTTCGTGCCGTTCTATGCGGCCTTGCTGCTGCACATGCTGTGTTTCATGCCGACCATCGCGCTCAGCAACGCGGTCGCGTTCCGCCACATGGACAATCCGCAGCAGCAGTTCCCCGGCGTACGCGTGCTCGGCACGATCGGCTGGATCGCCGCCGGCTGGTTGGTCGGGTATGTGCTGCACGCGGAAAACAGCGCGGTCCAATTCCTGGTCTCGGTGATCGCCCTGGTGGTGCTGGGCCTGTTCTCGCTGGCGTTGCCGCACACCCCGCCGCTGCCGCGGGCGCAGGATGCGGCGCGACCGGGCTTGCGCGATTTCCTGGGACTGGACGCGCTGCAGCTGATGCGCAACAGATCGTTCGCGGTGTTCATGATCGGCTCGCTGCTGGTCTGCATCCCGCTGCAGTTCTACTACGCCTTCACCAACGGCTTTCTCAACGAGATCGGCGTGTCCAACGCCGCCGGCAAGATGACCTTCGGGCAGATGTCCGAGATCGCCTTCATGTTGGCGATGCCCCTGTTCTTCCGCCGCCTGGGCATCAAGGCGATGCTGCTGATCGGCATGGCCGCGTGGGCGGCGCGCTATCTGCTGTTCGCCAGCGGCGACAGCGGCCAGCTGATGTGGATGCTGTACCTGGGCATTCTTCTGCACGGCGTGTGCTACGACTTCTTCTTCGTCAGCGGCCAGATCTACGTCGACCGCGAAGCGCCGGCGCACCTGCGCGCCTCCGCGCAGGGCTTTCTGACCCTGGTGACCTGGGGCGTGGGCATGTTGATCGGCTCGTGGCTGTCGGGCAAGGCGGTCGACGCCTATCGCGTCGCCGGCGATGCCGGCCTGCACGACTGGTCGCGGATCTGGCTGATTCCCGCTGTCGGCGCGGCCGCGGTCTTCGTCTTGTTCGCGTTGTTCTTCCGCGACCGCGCACCGCAACCCATAACCGGCCAGGGAGCGCCCGCGCCGTGAGGCCGTTGGCCGCGCTCGCCGGCAGCGCCCAGGCGCGCGCACGCGCTGCGCGTGCAGTGCACGGTCGACGCCATGCTCGACAGCGCCGCCCGCGGCGGCATGTGGACGGCGGTCGCCGCGTCTGCCCAATCTTGAGGACCATCGCATGAAACTCGGCGTCTTCACCCCGTTGTTCGCCAAGCTGAGTCTTGAACAGATGCTGCGCAAGGTGCAGGCCGCCGGCCTGGACGCGGTCGAGCTCGGCGCCGGCGGCTTTCCCGGCGCCGATCATCTCGATGTCGAAGGCCTGCTCGCCTCGGCCGATCGAGCGCGCGATTTCCGCGCGCTCATCGCCGATCACGGCCTGATCGTCAGCGCCCTGTCCTGCCATGGCAATCCGCTGCATCCCGATCCCGATATCGCCCGGCGCGACGACGCCATCCTGCGCCGCACCGTGCGCCTGGCCGAACGCCTTGAAGTGCCGGTGGTGATCACCTTCTCCGGTTGCCCCGGCGACAGCGACACCGCGCGCATCCCCAACTGGATTACCTCGCCGTGGCCGCCGGAGATGCTGCAGACGCTGGAATGGCAGTGGAACGAGAAAGCGATTCCGTACTGGCGCGAGGCCACCGCCGATGCGCGCGAGCACGGCATCCGCATCGCCCTGGAACCGCATCCGAACTTCATCGTGCACAACGTGGACACGGCGCTGCGCCTGCGCGCGGCGGCCGGCGATCACCTGGGCGTCAACCTCGATCCCAGCCACATGCTATGGCGCGGCGTCGACATGCCGCAGGCGATCCGCGCACTGGGCCCGGCGATTTTCCACTTCCATGCCAAGGACGTCGCCGTGGACCGCGCCAACACCGCCGTCAACGGCGTGATCGACGGCAGGTCGTATCGCGACATCGCGCAACGCGCGTGGAGCTTCCGCTCGGTCGGGCATGGGCACGACCTGCTGGTGTGGAAACAGATCATGCAGGCCCTGCGCGTCGCCGGTTACGACTATGTGGTGAGCCTGGAACACGAGGACGCGCTGATGTCTACCGAGCAAGGTTTCCAGACCGCCATCGACACTCTGAAGCTGGCGTTGCTGCGCGAGGCGGCCGACGAGCCGTGGTGGACCTGAGCCGCCGCGCCCATCTCGCACTGCCCGCATCGCCCGATACGCTCACCGACAGGACCCGCCCATGCAACGACGCGCCTTCCTCCAATCGACCGCCGCCGCCGCGGCCGCCACCGTGTTGCCTTCGATGGCGGCCGCCGGCGCGAAACCGGCGACGCATGGGCCCGCCCCGGACTTCAAGCTCAAGTACGCCCCGCACCTGGGCATGTTCGAAGCCTCGGCGGGCAAGGATCCGATCGCGCAGATTCGTTACATGGCCCAGGCCGGCTTCAAGGCGTATGAAGACAACGAACTGATGCAACGCCCGGTGGCCTTGCAGGAACGCATCGGCGAGACCCTCGCCGGCAACGGCATGACCATGGGCGTGTTCGTGATCGACGCCGGCGACAACTGGAAGGTGTCCTACACCACCGGCAAGAAGGAATTCCGCGAGGCCTTCGTCAAGACCTGCCGCGATGCGGTGGCGACGGCCAAGCGCGTCAACGCGAAATGGATGACCATCGTGCCCGGCTTCTTCGAGGCCAGGTTGCCCGTGGACATCCAGACCGGCCACGTGATCGACGCGATCCGCGCCGGCGCCGAGGTGATGGAGCCGCACGGCCTGACCATGGTGATGGAACCGCTGAGCGACCGGCCCGAGCTGTTCCTGCGCACCTCCGCGCAGGCCTACGCCATCGCCCGCGCCGTGAACAGTCCGGCCTGCAAGATCCTCTACGACATCTATCACCTGCAGCGAAACGAAGGAAACCTGATCCACCACATCGACCTGGCCTGGGACGAAATCGCCTACTTCCAGATCGGCGACGTTCCGGGCCGCAAGGAACCGGGCACCGGCGAGGTCAACTATCGCAACATCTTCGCCTACATCCACGAGCGCATGCACAAGGAAGGCCGGGACTTCGTGTTCGGCATGGAACACGGCAACGCCTCGCCCGGGGTCGAGGGCGAGCGGCGTTTGATCGAGGCTTACCGGCGCAGCGACGACTTCTGAGCGGCCTTCGGCTTTGTCGAGCGCGGAAAGCTCTCAGCGACGCGGTCAATCGATGACCGCGATCGCATCGACCTCGATCAGATAGCCCGGGGACAGCGACGTCACGCCGAGCACCACATCGGCCGGCTTGTGATCGCCGAACAGCGTCTTGCGGGCTGCTTCGATAATCGGCAGGCATGCATCGCGTTCGTAGTTGACGACGTAGATCGTGATTCTTGCGACGTGCTCGGGCCCGGCGCCGGCGGCGGCCAGTGCGCGGCCGAGATTGGCGTAGACCTGGCGCGCCTGAACCGCGAGATCGCCCGGGCCCACCAGATTGCCGTCGCTGTCTTCCGGCTCCTGGCCCGAGACGAATACCAGCTTGCTTCCGGTCGCGACGACGACCTGGGTGTAGCTTTGCGGCGCCGGCAGATCGACGGGGTTGATGCATTTGAGCGCCATTGATTACCTGTTCTGTTGACTGTGGCGGGAACCGGGCAACAGTCATTGTTCACCCGCCGGCAAGCCGCACGGAAACGGTCACCCCATCGCAGGCAGATGCGGCAGCAGCTTGTCCAGGGTGATCGGATACTCGCGCACGCGGATGCCGGTGGCGTTGTGGATGGCGTTAGCGATGGCCGCGCTTACGCCGCACAGGCCCAGCTCGCCCACGCCCTTGGCTTTCATCGGCGAAGACTTGTCGTCGGCCTCGTCGAGGAAAATCACTTCCTGGTGCGGCACATCGGCATGCACGGCGACCTCATAACCGGCCAGGTCGTGGTTGACGAAGAAGCCCAGGCGCTTGTCCACCGCCAGTTCTTCCGACAGCGCGCCGCCGATGCCCATCGTCATCGCGCCGATCACCTGGCTGCGGGCCTGCTTGGGATTGAGGATGCGCCCGGCCGCGCACACCGCCAGCATGCGGCGGATGCGCGATTCGCCGGTGGCGATGTCCACGCCGACTTCGACGAAATGCGCGGCGAAGGTCGATTGCTGGAACTTCTTCGCCAGATCGCCGAACTCGATGCTGTCTTCCACCACCACCTCGCCGGACTCGGCGGCCTTGGCCAGCGAAACGCTGCGGCCGTCCGCGCTGACCTTGCCGTCGGCGAAGGCGGCTTTCTCCGGATCGAAGCCCAGCTTGGCGGCGACAACTTGGCGCAACTTCATGCAAGCGGCATACACGCCCGCGGTGGAGCTGTTGGCGCCCCACTGCCCGCCCGAGCCGGCGGCGACCGGGAAATCCGAATCGCCCAGCCGCACGACCACCTTGTCCAGCGGCACGCCCATCATCTCCGCGGCGGTCTGGCCGATGATGGTGTAGCTGCCCGTGCCGATATCGGTCATGTCGGTTTCCACCGTGACCTTGCCGTCGCCGCCCAGGCGCACGCGGGCGCCGGATTTCATCACCAGGTTGTTGCGGAACCCCGCCGCCATTCCCATGCCCAGCAGCCAGCGGCCGTCGCGCACGCTGCCGTGCTTCGCGTTGCGCTTGCTCCAGCCGAAGCGTTCGACGCCGGTGCGCAGGCACTGCACCAACTGGCGCTGCGAGAACGGGCGCTCGGGCTTCTCCGGATCCACCTGGGTGTCGTTGCGGATGCGGAATTCCACCGGGTCCATGCCCAGCTTCTCCGCCATTTCGTCCATGGCGATTTCCAGCGCCATCAATCCCGGCGCTTCGCCGGGCGCGCGCATCGCGTTGGCTTCGGGCAGATCCAGCGTGGCCAGCCGCGCCTGCATCATGCGATTGGCGCCGGCATAGAGCAGCCGCGATTGCTGGATCGCGTTCTCAAGTCCCCCGCCGGGCAGATCGCCGGACCAGCTTTCGTGGCCGATGGCGGTGATCGTGCCGTCCTTCGCCGCGCCGATGCGGATGCGCTGGATCGTGGCCGGACGATGCGTGGTGTTGTTGGCGATCAGCGGCCGCGGCAACGCGACCTTGACCGGGCGCCCGGCCGCGCGTGCGCCCAGCGCCGCGAGCACGGCATCGGCTCGCACGAACAGCTTGCCGCCGAAGCCGCCGCCTATAAACGGCGAGACCAGGCGAACGTTCTGCTTCGGTATGCCCAGGGTCTTGGCGACATCGCCGCGGCCCCAGGCGATCATCTGGTTGGAGGTCCACAGCGTGAGCTTGTCGCCGTCCCAGGCGGCGATCGATGCGTGCGGCTCCATCATCGCGTGCGACTGGTCGGGCGTGGTGTAAGTGGCGTCCAGTTGCACCGGCGCGGCGGCGAACGCGCCGGCGAAATCGCCCACGGCGATGTCGGGTTGCTCGCGCTCGGAGATCACCGCCGACTTCTTGGCCGCCGTCAGGTCGAACGCGCCGCCGGTGCGGTCGTAGCGAATGCGCACCAGACCGGCGGCGGCGCGCGCCTGTTCGAAGGTTTCCGCCACCACCAGCGCGACCGCCTGGTGATAGTGCTGAATCGCCGGGCCGCCGAGCAGCCTGGCGGTGTTGAAGTCGCCCTTGGTCAGTTTTCCGGCATTGGCGGCGGTCACGATGGCCAGCACGCCCGGCGCCTTGCGCGCGGCGTCCAGGTCCATCGACATGATGTTGCCCTTGGCGATGCCGGCCCCGATCACATGGCCGTAGGCGGCGTTGGGCACCGCTTCGTGCTGCTCGTAGGCATACGGCGCGGTGCCGGTGGTCTTCAGCGGACCATCGATGCGGTCCAGCGGCTTGCCGACCACCTTGAGCTGGTCGATGGGGTTTTTCGTGGCGGGGGTATCGAACTTCATGGCATCACTCCTTCGCCTGCGCCAGCACCGCGCCGAGCGTGCGCTCGGCCAGCAGCAGCTTGAAGCCGTTGTGCTCGGTGGGCTTGGCACCGGCGAACAGCCGCTCGGTCACGGCCTTGGCGCCGTTGGGAAGCTGCGATTCGGCCGCTTCGCTGCGCCAAGGCGCGTACGCGACACCGCCGACCGCGACGCGGCCGCTGCCGTCGCGCTGGATCACCGCGGCGATCGACACCAATGCGAACGCATACGAGGCCCGGTCGCGGACCTTGCGATAGATGTGAGCGCCCTCGACCGGCTTGGGCAAAGTGACCGAGGTGATCAACTCGCCTTTGCCCAACACGGTATCGAGATGCGGCGTATTGGCCGGAGCGCGATAGAACTGCGCAATCGGAATAGTGCGTTCGGTGCCGTCGCCCTGCACCGTCTGCACGGTCGCGTCCAGGGCGCGCATGGCCACGGCCATGTCGCTGGGATGGGTCGCGATGCAGGCGTCGCTGCCGCCGATCACGGCCAGCTGCCGGCTGACACCGCCCAGCGCGGCGCAACCGCTGCCGGGATTGCGCTTGTTGCAGCGCTGGTGGGTGTCGTAGAAATACGGGCAGCGCGTGCGCTGCAGCAGGTTGCCCGCGGTCGTGGCCTTGTTGCGCAGTTGCCCGGAGGCGCCGGCGACGAGCGCGCGCGATACCAGCGCATAGTCGCGGCGAACACGCGCGTCGGAGGCCAGATCGGTATTGCGCACCAGCGCGCCGATCTTCAGCCCACCCTCGGGCGTGGGCTCGATCGTGTCCAGCTTGAGCGGATTGACGTCGATCAGGTGCGCGGGCGTCTCCACTTCCAGCTTCATCAGGTCCAGCAGATTCGTCCCGCCGGCAATGAACCGGGCGCCGGGCTTGCTGGCGGCCGCGGCGGCGGCCTGCGCCGGCGAGGACGCGCGCTCATAGGTGAAGGCCTTCATGCGGACCTCCCGGCGACTTCGACGATCGCATCGACGATGTTGGAGTACGCGCCGCAACGGCAGATGTTGCCGCTCATGCGCTCGCGGATCTCCTCGGCGCTGACCTTGGGCCGCGCGGTCAATTTATCGCTGACCAGGCTCGGCACCCCGTTCTTGATCTCGCCCAGCATCGCCACCGCCGAGCAGATCTGGCCGGGCGTGCAATAGCCGCACTGATAGCCGTCGTGCTTGATGAAGGCAGCCTGCATCGGATGCAGCTTCTGCGGCGTGCCCAGGCCTTCGATGGTGGTGATGCGATCGCCCTCGTGCATCACCGCCAGGCTCAGGCAGGCGTTGATGCGCCGGCCATCGACCATCACCGTGCAGGCGCCGCACTGGCCGTGGTCGCAGCCTTTCTTGGTGCCGGTCAGGTGCAAGTGTTCGCGCAGCGCGTCCAGCAGGCTGGTTCGCGTGTCCAGTTCGAGCGTCTCGGGCTTGCCGTTGACCTCGAACGCCACCGTCGCCATCACCGGCGGCTGCGGCGGATCGTCCTGCGCCTTGGCGAACGCCACCGAGGGCGCGGCGATGGCGGTGGCCGATGCGGCACCGGCCTTGAGCAATTCCCTACGCGTGATACCGAGTTTGAGCAAGCTGTCCACGCACGCGGCTCCTTCTAGGCTAGCGATAGCTGGCATAACAGGCAGAAGAGTAAAACCATAAGCGCGCGACGCGTTCGATCGAGCGGACGCTCGGCGCTGTTGCGAAGAACTGCTCGATACTAGCGCAGCTCGGGCCTGATCTTTTAGTAGATCTGTGCGAGCCATCGTGCGTCAGCGTGCCTATCATTTCCGTGACATCGATTGGTTTTGCCGAAGGCTTGGCAAAAATTGTGCGCCGCAAAATGCGCGTTGGCTCGACAGCCCGATCCGCTGACAGCGTGAAGAACCGACTATGCGTCCGTCCGAACAACCCCGGGCTCCGAAGTTCTTTAATCGGAATGTCGATCCGCCCCTGGCCCATACGTCGTCAAGAAGAGCCCCGGCCGATCAGGGGCCATCACAGGCGCAAGGCCGGAAGGAGGCCCCATGGCAGACAACAACAACCATCGAGCAGCGCAGCTTCCGCTGACGCCGCACCCCGCGCTGAAGCGACTCGCGCATCTGTTGGGCACGTGGAAGAACGAAGGCCCGGTCCCGGGCACTTCGACCTACCGGATGGGGCTGGGCGGCCACTACCTCATCCAGGAGTTCGAGGCGACGACCCCGCGCGGGCGCAAGCTGTCCGGGATCGAATACGTCACCTGGGACGACCAAACGCAGACCCTGCGTTCCCACCTTCTGGCCGACGACGGCAGCAATTTCACCTACACCCATCAGGTCGACGACGACGGCACCTGCTGGACCTGGTTCGGCGACAAGGACTCGGACAACTTCTTCAAGGGACAGCTGAGCGAGGACGGCCGGACCATCACCGGCCGATGGCAGTGGCCCGCAGGCGGCTTCGATGTCGTTTCGCGCAAGATCGGCGACTGAGCGAAAGCATCCGCGAAATCCCCGGGGTCGAGCGTGTGCGGAACGTCGCGGCGGCGTCCCCGAGCCGCGCGATGGCCCGCATACGCTCGGTTTTGGCCTGTCCGTCCCACGCCTGACGTTGGCCTGAGGTGTTCGAGCCAACACGGGACAGGCCATGATCATTTCGGTATTCAACCTGAGCCACGGCGCCGTCACCGACATCCATATGCAGAAGGTGATCCGGGCGATCAATGTCCAGATCGAACGCGATTTCGAGCCTTACTGGAGCTTCGGCGCGACACTGCGCCTGGAGGGACACACGGCTCGCAAGGGCAAGCAGCGTTTCAAGTTCGATCCGCTGAACATGCGCGGCGACGGCGTGCTCTACGTGCTGGACAAGTTCAACAAGGACCTGGGCGGCGCGCACGACACCGACTTCCGCGGCGTCCCGGCCGGCGTGGTGTACCTGGATCTGAGCCAGGGCCTGCAGGAAGACTGGACCGTCAGCCTCTCGCACGAAGCGCTGGAAATGATCGCCGATCCGCAGATCAATCTGGTCGTGCAGGGCCCGCATCCCGAAGGCCGCGACCGCGACGTGTTCCATTGGTTCGAGATGTGCGACGCCGTGCAGGCCCAGTCCTATGCGATCGACGCAATCGAGGTGTCGGACTTCGTGCTGCCGTTGTACTTCACGCCTTCAGCGGAACCGGGTTCGCGCAACAACTTCATGGGTGCGGCGATACGGGGAAAGACGGCTCATCGCCTGCCCTCCTTCGGCGTCGCGCACGGCGGCTACATCGGCTACTTCGACCCGAAGAAGGCCGACAACCTGACCTACGAACACGAAGGCGATGCGCTGGCCCGGAAACGCAGGATCCTCAAGCAAGGCCGCACCGGCCGCCGCGCGCAGCGCATGGTCAAGACGGCGAGATTCGCGACGATACCAAAGGCATGACCACGGCGCCGAGGCGCCCGGTCATCAGTCGAACAACTTGCCCGGATTCATCAGCCCGTTGGGGTCCAGCACCTGCTTGATCCCGCGCATCACCGCGATCTCCGCCGCGCTGCGCGTGCTGCCCAGATAAGCTTTCTTGACCAGGCCGATGCCGTGTTCGGCCGAAATGCTGCCACCGTGGCGTTGCAGCGACGCGGCGAGCAGCTTGGTCACCTGCTCGCACTGGGCGACAAAATCGGCGTCGGATACGTCCTCGGGCTTGAGCACGTTGATATGCAGGTTGCCGTCGCCGATGTGGCCGAACCACACCACCTCGAAATGCGGGTAGGCGCCGCCCAGCAAGGCCTGGGTTTCTTCCAGGAACGCCGGCATCGCCGAGATCCGCACCGAGACGTCGTTCTTGTACGGCTTGCGCGGCGCCAGGCTTTCCGAGATGCCTTCGCGCAGACGCCACAATTGCGCGGCCTGCGCATCGCTCTGGCTGATCACGCCGTCGCTGACCCAGCCGTGTTCCATGCAATCCTCGAACGCAGCCATCGCCGCGGCTTCGCGGGCTTCGTCGCCGATCGCGAATTCGGTGACCACGTAGTACGGATGGGTCTGCTCGAACGGCGCCTGCGCGCCGTGCGCCAGCACGTGCCGCAGCGCGTGATCGGTGAAGAACTCGAACGCCTCCAGTTGCAGGCGCTCGCGGAAGGCGGTGAAGACTTTCATCAGCACGTCGAACGACGGCAGCGCCAGCAGCATGACGTTGGTCGGCGGCGGCGGGTCGGTCAACCGCAGCGTGGCCTCGACGACGACGCCCAGGGTTCCCTCCGAACCGATGGCCAGGTGGCGCAGGTCGTAGCCGCTGGAGTTCTTCACCAGGCCGCGGTTGAGATCCAGCAGTTCGCCGGAACCGGTGACCAGCTTGAGACCGGTGATCCACTCGCGCGTGTTGCCGTAGCGGATCACGCGGATGCCGCCGGCGTTGGTGGCGATGTTGCCGCCGATCGAGCACGAACCGCGTGCGGCGAAATCCACCGGATACGTCAGGCCGTGCTCGCGCGCGGCGTTGTGCACGGCCTCAAGGGCGATGCCGGGCTGCACGGTCAGGGTGCGGTCGGCCGGGTCGAAGGCCAGTACGCGGTTCATCCGCTCCAGGCTGATCACCAGTTCCCCCTGAGCCGCCACCGCGCCGCCGGACAGGCCGGTGCGGCCGCCGGAGGGCACCAGGGCCACGCGGTGGACGTTGGCCCAGCGCACGATGGCCTGCACTTCCTCGATGGAAGCCGGCAAGGCGATCGCGAGCGGCGCCGGGGTCCAGCGGCGGGTCCAGTCGCGGCCGTAGTGTTCCAGGTCGGCGGCATCGGTCTTCAGGCGCAGGTCTGGCGCGTCGCGGCGCAAACCTTCCAGGCGCGGATCGGTCATCGGGGTCGGGGGGAGGTGGGCAGACGGCGAGCATGCCAGCGATGCCGCGGCCAATCCAGGCTCCGGCCGGGGTCGCCCCGGGGGCCCGATCCGGGCCGTTGCCGCATCGCAGCAAAAAGCCGCAGCTTCTGGCATTGTGGCTGTCCGCCCCCCTTCCCCACTCTTTGCGCAATGGCGATCAAGAAAACCTCGTACCCCCTGCAGGACATCCGCGTTCTGTTGCTGGAAGGGGTCAGCAAGACCGCAGTCGATACCTTCCGCGCCGCCGGTTACACGCAGATCGAGTACCACGAAAAGTCCCTGCCGGAAGACGAGCTCAAGCGCCGCATCGCCGAGGCGCACATCGTCGGCATCCGTTCGCGCTCGCACCTGACCGCCGAGGTGATCGCCAACGCGCGCCGCCTGGTCGCGGTGGGCTGCTTCTGCATCGGCACCAACCAGGTCGACCTGGAAGCGGCCGAACTGGCCGGCATCCCGGTCTTCAACGCCCCCTATTCCAACACCCGCAGCGTTGCCGAGCTGGTCATCGCCGAGGCGATCCTGCTGATGCGCGGCATTCCGCAGAAGAACGCCGAATGCCACCGCGGCGGCTGGTCGAAATCGGCCGCCGGCAGCCACGAAGTGCGCGGCAAGACGCTGGGCATCGTCGGCTACGGCCACATCGGCACGCAGGTGGGCGTGCTGGCCGAAGGCATCGGCATGAACGTCATCTTCCACGACATCGAGACCAAGCTGTCGCTGGGCAATGCGCGGCACGCGAGCAGTCTCGACGATCTGCTGCGGCGCTCGGACGTGGTCACGCTGCACGTGCCGGAGACCTCGTCCACGCAAGGCATGATCGGCGCGGCGCAGATCGCGTCGATGAAGCCGGGCGCGCACCTTCTCAATGCATCGCGCGGCACCGTGGTCGACATCGACGCACTGGCCGCGGCGTTGAAATCCGGCCACATCGGCGGCGCGGCGATCGACGTGTTCCCGGTGGAGCCCAAGGGCAACGACGACAGCTTCGTTTCGCCGCTGGTCGGGATGGACAACGTCATCCTGACCCCGCACGTCGGCGGCAGCACGCTGGAAGCCCAGGACAACATCGGCCTGGAAGTGGCGGCAAAGCTGGTGCGCTACAGCGACAACGGCTCGACGCTGTCGGCGGTGAACTTCCCCGAGGTCACCCTGCCCGGCCACGACGGCAGCCACCGCTTCCTGCATATCCATCGCAACGTGCCGGGCGTGCTGTCGCAGATCAACGACTTGTTCAGCGCGCACAAGGTCAACATCGACGGCCAGTATCTGCGCACCGATGCCAAGGTGGGCTATGTCGTGATCGATGCGACCGCATCCGAGGAACAGACCTCGGTGTTGAAGGAAGCGCTGGCGGCGGTTCCGGGCACGCTGCGGACGCGGGTGCTGTACTGAGTCAGCGGCAGGCGGTGGTTTCACCGCCTGCTTTGGCGCGGGGCCGGCAGGACTCGGCCTTCAGCCCATAGCCAACAGGCGCCACGCCAGCCAGGCCGGCACGCCGAGGTAGAACACCACACGGCTCAGCCATTCCAGCGCGTCGCGCAGGGCGGCCGCGTGCGCGGATCGCAAGGCCATGGCCAGTACCACGGCGGTTTCGATCGCGATCCGCAGCACGGCGGCGAACAGCATCAGACCGATCGACCACGATGCCCACCAGATCAGCAATCCGCTGAGATACGCCGCCAAGCCAAAGGTGTAGTACTCGCCGAACGCGCCGCCGAAGGCGATGACCTGGTGCAGGCGGAAGGCGACCAGCGCCAACAGCAGCGGGAACAGCGCGAATTTCAGCAGCGGGTGATCGATCCGGCGGCGTGCGTCCGCGCGGGCCTGGGCCCGATCGGCCAGAGCGGCCGCGAAGCGGCCTTCCAGGCGAACCGGCACGCCGGTCGCGGCCAGCATCCGCTGCAATGCATGCGCACGCGTCAGCGCCAACCCCCGCGTCCACCAGGGACCGGAACCCAGGCGCACATCGACGCCGCTGCCCGGCAACGGGATGCGCCAGGGCCGCAGCGCAGAGATCGATGCCACAGGGAGTTCGATCCGTTGCCGGCGTTGATCCAGCACCAGCAGCGAGCCCTCGATGCGCGCTTGCGCGGCGAACGCGCGTTCGACAGCCCACGCGGCCACCGCCGGCGCCAACACCGCCGCGGCGAATATCCACAACTGCGACAAGGACTGAATCTGCAGGCCGATGCGCGCCAGCATGTCGAAGGCCAGCCACACCAGCCCCGCGCCCGCGCACAGCCGCAACGCGCCGGTCAGCGCACGCCAGAACGGCGTGAGCACCACGACCTCGATGGCCGATTCCACCTTCGGTGCGGCAATGGCGCGGCGGCGCAAGGCCCGCCACGCTGCCAGCGCCGCCAGCGCGAGCAGGAACACCGCGCCCGCGCGTCCGACCCAATCGCCCCAGCGCACCATCAAGGTCGGCGACGGATCGCGGGCGCTGATGAAGGCGGTCAGCACGGCCTGATCGCCGATGGAGGTGTTCGCCAGCACCTCGCCGGTGTCGTCGATGATCGCGCTGAATCCGTTCGTGGTGACGCGCACCTGCGGCAGCCGCGTTTCGATGCTGCGGAACGCCGCGACCGCCAGATGCAGGCGAGCGCCGACCGGATACGCGGTGAACCAGGAATCGTTCGAGATGCCGACGATGGCCTGCGCCCCGAGCCGCGCGCCGTCGATGGCCAGATCGCTGTGCACATCGTCCAGGCAGATCAGCGGCACCACGCTGACCTCGCGCCCGTCCGCGCTGCGCAGCGGCAGCACGCGCGCGCCGTCGCCCGGGTTCCAGGTACCGGTCCACGGCAGCCAGCCGCGCAAGCGCGGCCCGTCCAGCCAGCGCGGCACGTGCTCGGTCAGCGGGAACGGATGGGTCTTGCGATAAAAGCCGAGCAAGCCCTTGCCGGGTTCGAGGAACGCGGCCGCGTTGTACTCGCCCTGCCCGTCGCGATCGTAGGTGCCGAACACCAGCGGCACGCCGGCCGCATCGACGAAACCCTGGATCTCGCGGTCGAGCGCAGCGCCGTCTTCGCTGCGCGGATGGCCGAAAGTGGTCGGATACACGGTTTCCGACCACAGCAGCACGTCGGCCCGATGGTCGCGGATCGCCGACCATGAGAGCGCGTAATGCGTATCGAGCACACGCCGCACCACGCCGTAAGCGCCGATCTGCTTGCGCAGGCGTTCGTAGTCGGTGATGTTGGCCTGGACCATGGCCACGCGCAGCGTCGGCGCGTTATCGGCCACGGCCGCCTGCAAATCCGCGCGTCGCATCGCGCCGTAACCGGCCATGCACGCCACGATGCCCGTCGCCGCCGCGAGCGGCCGCAGCCACGCGCGCACGCCGCGGCCGCGCTGTTCGATGGCGAAGGCGATCGCCTCGTTGACCAGCAGCAACAACACGGTGATGCCCGCGGCGCCGCCGAGGTCGGCGACCTGACGCAGCACGGCCGACGGAAACAAGCCGTGTCCCATCGTATCGCCCAGGGGCTTGGCCACCAGCCATTCGCACGCGACCCATGCGCTGGCGGCGGCCAAGGCGCGCAGCCAAGGTCCGTAGCGGCGTCCGGCCCAGTGGCGCACCAGCGCGAAGGCGATGAATTGCGGCTGCAGCAGCGGCGCGAACACCAGCAGCACCAGCGTCGCGGTCGGCGCACCCACGCCGGTATAGGCGCCGATCGCCGCGCCGAACCAATAGAACACCGCGGCCACGAAGGCGATGCTCATCAGCGCCGCGTTCGCCAGCACGCGCAGCGTCGGCCGGTCGCTGCTTAGCGTGAGCAGCCACGGCACCAGCGCGACGAAGCCCAGGCCCCAGGCGAGACCGCCGCGAGCGTACAGGCCGAGCAACAAGGCGGTGGCGAGAAGGCCGGCGAGACTACGCCAGCGGGACGGGGACAACCGCTCCTGGATCAAATCGAAACACTCCGTGTAGCGGTGTCAGCGCGGTGGGATCCGGATCTGCCGCTGCGGCATCCCCGGTGGCGCGAGCGCCGGCGGCACGACGCGGTCGGCCGGCATCGCCATCGGCCGGCCCTGCGCGTCGCGCAGAATGAAATCGGGCGAAAACATCAGGATCGGTTCGATGGGTACGCCCTCGTCGGTAACCTGATGATGGCGGACGTAGCCTTGCGGCAGTTCGTAGCCTTCCGGCACCGCCAGCCCGATCAGCGGCGGACTCGTACCGGGCGGGTTGAACGCGCCCAGGCCGGTGCGCACGCCGGCCTGCTGCAAGGCCTCGATGACCTGCGCGCCGGTGGGTTCCGGATCGCCGGGCTGGAAGTAGGAAGCCAAATCGTCCGGATCGTTGCTCGGCATGTCCTGCGCTTGTCGCAACGACGCGGCTTGTTGTGTGCGGCGTGTAGATACAGACCGGTCGTCGGCCGGAGCTGTCGCCACGTCGCGATCCGTCCCAGCCTGCGTGACGACGGTGCTCACGTCGCGCACCGGTTCGCGCATCCACAGCCACGCCACCAGCGCCACCACGATCACGACGACGGCCACCACCCACGGCAGCGCCCTGCCGCGGGCAGCGGACGCTTTCGGAATCACACGCATGCCCTCGCCGTCCGCTCGGGACGGCGGGGCATGCCGATGGCGGCGCTCGGCCACGGCTCGATAGTCCGTCGCAGGCCTGGATCAGGGGCTGGCCGGCTGATAGACCGACAAGGCCCAACCCATGCGCTCGTGCCCGTACTGGTTCCAGATCGGGCTGCGGCCGTTGGTGAAGCTGGAATAACGCGGTGCGCCGCTGCCGGTGGTGCCGCCCCACAGGCCGGCCGACACCGTGCCGCCGGTGTAGGTCGGATGGGTGTCGTCGGACTGGATGTAATCGAACGAACTGGAGGACGAAACGAACTTGGTGTTGGCGTCGCGCAAGGTCGCACGCAGGGTCACCGCGGTGCGGTTGATATAGCTGGCCTCGCTTTCGCCGAGCACGTAGCGCAGCGCGTCGGAATCGATCTGGCCGTCGCCGTTGCTGTCGTAGTCCGCGCCCATGTACTGGGCGAAGCTGTCCACGCACTTGAAGCCCTTCTGGCGGGCGTATTCGCACATCCAGTAGTTCATCTTGGCGATCGCGGGCAGGAAGCGGTCGCGCATGTTCACCGTCTGGCCGGTGCCGGCGTCGGTGCACGAACTCTGCACGTTGTCGGCGTTGTAACCGGGGTAGTACAGATTCGACACCACCTTGAGCCGCGTGTTGGCGTTCGCGTTGGCGTTGATGTAGTCCATCGCCAGCGCCACGTAGGTCTTGCACGAGTTGATCGCCGCGTCCATGCCGCTGTAGTCGCAGGTTCCGGTCTGCGACTTGAACGCCGAACGCGCCTGCAGACCGTCGTTGCCGCACATCTCGAAACTCACCACGCGGGTGGACGCGGCCTGCATGTAGGAACGCTCGGCCACGATCTTGTTTTCATAGACATCGCGCGCCACCGCGCCGGACTTGGCGCGACGAACGTTTTCGATGTCGGCGTTCCAGCGCGCCGACAGGTATTCGGCGTCCACCGTCGTCGCCGAGTACTTGCCCGCATTGCTGATCGAGCCGTTGTAGCCGGCGAAGATCGAATCGCCGTAGGCGACGGATCGATACTTGGTGCTGGTGCCGGCGCGATCGATGGTCCACGACACGTTCTGGTTGAGGGTGTTGGCCATGGCGGGGGCGGTGAGCGCGAGCAGCGCCACAGCCGAAAGCAACCGCCCCGCTTTGTTGCGGAACAGAGTCTTCATCCTTAATTCCCCTTCGAGATGATGTTCGCTGCGGACACCCGTTGGTGTCCGATAAGAAAACGCGAAGTCCGACTGACGACGAGGACGCCTGGAATGTCGCGGCGTCGCTCCCCCTGCCATCGCCCCCGGACGCTAGCGTATGGTTTCAGGCGGTGCAATGTGCGCTGCAACAGCCACGCAGGGCTGCATCACGTTTTCGTACATGGCGCGCAGTGGACTGTATCCAGGCGGCCTGAAGATGCCCGGGGCTTCGCTGGCGAGGAAATTCTCCGGTGCGTCGATTCTCTTCGGCTGCGGTGAGCGATCGCAGATCGATCAATGCGGTGGACAGATTCTCCGCGCGGCCTCTTGCATGCGGGCGAGACGCTTTAAGTTTTTCAATGAGTCGTCGCTGCGAACGAGGTTCTGAAAGCAGCCGAAAATCGGCATCCAGCCTCACCACTTCTCACCGAAAAATTCACGCATCCGACCGCATGCACGACAGCGTGCAGATACCTGAACAATTTTAATTCCACATGCGTGATGCGAGTCCGGAAGCCGCGTGCGCGCGACGATTTTTCGCGTTGTTGTGCAGTGCGAGGCAGGCATACGGTGCGCTGTGGCCGCCAAGCCGGGCCACGTCCGAGGTCGCCGTCGATCGCTGCCTCGCGCAGTTGAGTGCTTCCGCAACCGTCTTTCAATTGCCCGACTCCTCTCGCTGGCCACGCCGCCACACACGGCTTGGACTGCCGGATGCGTGCGCCTGCGTCGTGGAGAAGGCCCCTCTCTCTAGGAAGGAAAGAACCATGAAACGACTGTACGGTTCCCTGGCTTTGTTATCGCTTTCGATCGGCGCCGCGATTGCCGGGCCGACGACGCTTCCGGCGGCGTTCGATCATCCGAACGTTTCGCCCATCGACAAGATCGCGCTGCGCACGATGCCCGCGGTCGACGTCGAAAAATTGAAGGCGCAAGACCGGCTGCGCGACAAGCGCGGCGATATCCCCCGCTTCGCCTTTCCGATGACGGTGGACATGACGCCGCTGAATTCCGGTGCATGGGAAGATCTCGACGCCGATCATGTGGTCTGGCGCCAGCGCGTGCGTTCGGACAAGGCGATGTCGCTGAATTTCGGCTTCACCCAGTACTACATGCCGGCCGGCGGCCGCATGCTGATTTATCCGGCGACCCAGACCAAGGGCGGCGACCGCGAACTGATCCGCGAATACACCGACCGCGACAACAATGAAATGGGCCAGCTGTGGACGGCGATCGTCCCGGGCCAGGAAGCGGTGATCGAAGTGGTGGTGCCGCGCGTCAGCGCCGGCCAACTGAAGCTGCGACTGACCAAGATCAATCACGACTATGTCGGCTTCGGCCCGCTCGCGCGTCGCATGGCTCAAGCCAGCGGCGAGAAAGGCACGTCGGGCATCTGCAATGTCGATGTGGTCTGTCCCGACGGCAACGGCCGTCGCGACATCATCCGCTCGGTGGGCGTGTATTCGAAGAACGGATCGCTGGCCTGCACCGGATCGCTGGTCAACAACACGGCCAACAACAAGAAGATGTACTTTCTCACCGCGCACCATTGCGGCATGACCACCGCGGCGGCCGCGAACAGTATCGTGGTGTACTGGAATTACCAGAACTCGACCTGTCGCGCGCCCAATACGCCGCCTAACGCGACCGACGGCGATGGACTGCTGAACCAGAGCCAGTCCGGCTCGGTGGTGCGGGCGACCTCGGCCAATTCCGATTTCACTCTGCTGGAACTCAGAACCGCGGCCAATCCCGCCTTCAATCTGTTCTGGGCCGGCTGGGACCGCCGCAACCAGAACTTCCCGAGCGCCATCGGCATCCATCATCCGAATGTCGCCGAGAAACGCATCAGCCTGTCCGTCAGCCCGACCTCGTTCGTGGCCTGGGGCGGCGGCGCCGGCACCACGCACTTGAACGTGCAATGGCAGCCCACGGGCGGTGTGACCGAGCCGGGTTCGTCGGGCTCGCCGTTGTACAGCCCTGAAAAGCGCGTGATCGGCCAGTTGCACGGTGGCCCGTCGAGCTGCAGCGCCACCGGCAGCAATCGCAGCGACCAGTACGGCCGCGTGTTCACTTCGTGGACCGGCGGCGGCACCGCGGCTACCCGCTTGAGCAATTGGCTCGATCCGGGCGCCACCGGCGCGACCTTCATCAACGGCATCAACTGATCCGAGCATCGATCGGACCGGCGAGCCGCTCCATGCCGGAGCGGCTCGCTGTGCGTGCTGAAGCCGCGAACCAATGGCCTGACCCCGCCCAGACATCGCACGCCGCAAGCGGCATGCACCCAGGCGACACACAGCGAATCAGCGACCCGTCAGGAATACTGGCGATCCACGCCGTGCGTGGCCAGCATCTGATTGACGTGAGTCAACACGTAGTGCCGATCGTCGGCTCCGGCTTCGGACAGCAGGCGATCGATCCTTCCATGCAGGAACTCGCTGAATTCCGACTCACCGCCCAATTGCCTGCGCCAAAGCGGCAGCGTGGAGCGCAGGGTGAACAGTTCCGAGGCGAGGACATTGCGGGACTTGGTCATAACGAAGGGCCTTGACCAGAAATACGGACACGCCGCGCATCATAAAGAGACCCGCGCCGCAGCAATAACGCAGCCGCCCAATTCAGAATCGGGAACTGTGATGCCGCATCACCTTTGACGAATCGTTAATGCGCGACGCGTTCGCTGCAGGCGTTACAGCAAACCCAGCTGAGCCGCTTTCAACGTAGCCGCTGCGCGCGTGGAGCACCCGAGTTTGCGAAACACGCTCTCGATATGCGTGCGCACCGTGCTGGGACTGATGGACAACTTCTGCGCCACCACCTTGTTGCTGGCGCCCAGGCTGACCCAGCGAAGGATTTCGCGCTCGCGCTCGGTCAGCAGCCCGGTCGCGGGTGCAAGCGATGGCGACGCCGTCGGCCGCCGTTTTTCGAGCAGCGCATGCACGACATCGACATCGTATCGGCCCGCGGCCGCATCGCTCAGCAGCAGATCGCCGGCGGCGGCGTCGGAATACGCCTCCCGCCAGGGCCGCGCCGAGCGCAGCGCGGCCAGCGCGGTGGCGGCGGCGAGAATGCGCGCTTCCAGCGGGATGTCGCTGCGCCTGCTTTCGCGAAAATAACCGGAGCCGTCGGCGCGTTCGTAGGCGTAGGAGGCGATCGCCGCTTCGTCGGCGAGCGAACCGATGCGTTTGGCGGCGCGACCGGTCCAGTACGGCGCCAGCCGCACGCGTTCCCACGCCCATTGCGCCAGCCGGCCGGGCGTGTCCCAGATCATGTTGGGCACGGCCGCGCGGCCCATGCCGTGAATCAGCGCGGCGCGGTACAGCCGTTGCTGGCCAGCGCCATCCAGGCCCAGCCGCACGGCCGCATTGCGCGCCAGTTCGGCGGTCCTGCGCGAGTGGCCGGTCATCCACGGCAGCTTCAAGTCGATCACGTGCGCGAGGATTTCCAACGACGTGGTGCGGCCAGCGAATGCGGCGTCGATCGAATCCGCGCCGGACAGCGCCGATTCGTCGTCGAGCGCGGCCAGCCACTGGGCGGCGTGCGCGATCGCCACCGTCGCCATCGCCTTGGGATACAAACCGTCCGCGCGCGACTCGATCAGCCGGCACGCCTGGTCCAAACCGTAGAGCCGGCTGAAAATATCCAGATCGCCGGCCAGCGAGGCCGTGTAGACGGCGGCCGGTATTTCATTGCCGCGCAAGCCTTCCGGCGCGCCGCTGCCGTCGTGGCTTTCGAACAGATGGCGGCAGGCGAACTGGGTTTCTTCGTCCAGGCCCAGTTGCGCCGCGATGTCTCCGGAGACTTCGCAATGAATCCGCGACAGCGACAAGAACGCCGAGCTTTTACCGCGCGTGCCGGCGCGAAACCCGCTGCCGGAGGACTGATTGGCGAGCAAGGCCTTGCGCCCGCCGACATCGTCGCCGAACAAGTGCGAGAACTCCGGCGCATTGGCGGTGCAACCCGACCAGCGCAGCAGCGAAACCGCGCTGGCACGCGCGACGCCGGCGCGGTCGGCGCCCAGTTCGCCGGCCAGCCGCCCCGCGATCCACGCCGCACGCGGCGAATGATCGGTGGGCTGGCCCATGGCGAGGTCGCCCACGAAGGCCAGGGCGCGGATCACATCCAGCAGGGCGACGGCGGAATCGTCCACGCGTGTCGTTCCGGTAACAAGACAAGGCGCAAGTCTATCGCCGCCACCCTCGCGCGGGCCTCGGTCATTCAACCGATGGTGCGCGCGATGAGGCGGGCCGAAGCTATGTCCCAGGTTGGTTCACCCCACCCGCCTGCCCCACCCAAGGTCCGCTCCACACACTACTTACTCCAGGAGACTCCCATGAAACTCACGACTCTCGCCCTCGCCGCGGCCGCCGCTCTGTCCGTGGCCTCCTCCGCTTATGCCGCCAAGCCCGAGGCGCCGAAGGGCGTCAAGAACATCGTACTGGTGCACGGCGCTTTCGCCGACGGCTCCGGCTGGCAGCGCGTCTACAACCGTCTGACCAAGGACGGCTACAAGGTCAGCATCGTGCAGCAGCCGACGATTACCTTCGCCGACGATGTTGCGTTCACCAAGCGCGTCATCGCCCGGCAGGACGGGCCGGTGGTGTTGGTCGGACACTCGTACGGCGGCGCAGTGATTTCCGAAGCCGGAACCGATCCGAAGGTGGAGCGCCTGGTCTACATCGCAGCCTTCGCTCCGGAAGCGGGCGAGTCGGTGCTGTCGCTGACCGCCAACCCGGCCCCGGGCGCGCCGGTTCCGCCGATCGTGCCGCCGAAGGATGGGTTCCTGCGCCTGGACCCGGCGAAGTTCGCCGCATCCTTCGCCGCCGATCTGCCGAAGGAAGACGCCGAATTCATGGCCGCCTCGCAGGTACCGTGGGGCCTGGAAGCCGCCGGCGGCAAGGTCACCGTGCCGGCGTGGAAGTCCAAGCCGAGCTGGTATCTGGTCGCCAACGACGACCGCATGATCCCGCCGCCGGTCCAGCAGACGATGGCCAAACGCGCCGGCGCGACCGTGGTCGAGGCGCCGGGCAGCCATGCGATCTATGTCTCGCGGCCCGATGTGGTCGCGAAGATCATCGAGCAGGCCGCGAACGCCAAGAAGTAAAGCGCTGTCGCCGCGCACGGGCGGCGCACGGCGGCTCGTCGCGGTGTTGCGTGCGCGCAACACCGCGCCCGGAACGCGGCGGTCGCTGTTGCGCGACTTCGGCCGATCCGCATCAACCGTAAGGTTTCCGAAAGGTCGCCGCCCTCGCCTTCGTGGACGCTGTGCTTGACCGCCGGTCAGGACGACACCGGCGAGCGGCCCGCCAGGACTCTCCATGCGGGCGAGCGTCGTCTCATCAGTGAGGACACGATCATGGCTACCATCAGCTACGCCG
Source organism: Lysobacter gummosus (assembly GCF_001442805.1). Classification (NCBI taxonomy): domain Bacteria; kingdom Pseudomonadati; phylum Pseudomonadota; class Gammaproteobacteria; order Lysobacterales; family Lysobacteraceae; genus Lysobacter; species Lysobacter gummosus. Next base: position 2,927,916 of record NZ_CP011131.1, read on the forward strand.
GTTACGGCGTTTGGAACAGCACCAACGACGTCACCAGCAAGGTCTCGCAGCAATACGCGAACAAGCAGCGCGAGTTCTGGGCCAACAACGGCGATTATGGCGATCCGGCGCCGGGCGAGCGCAAGTATCTGTACATCGTATGGAACAGCAACGGCGTGGACAGCGGCGTGGTCGGCGAAGACGACAGCCGCGGCATCGTTCTGCCCTGAACGTTCTGAATCGTCCAACGGACGATTTCGCGCGACGCCGCGCCGACCTGGATTTCCAGGTCGGCGCTTTGCTTTGCCTCACGCAGGCTCACCGCTGATCGCCGGATGAGCGTATCGAGCCTGCAACATCACAATGCGCGAGCGTGCTCTCAGTTGTCCTGGTAGTACACATTGTCGATCAGCACGTCGACATTGGCCGCCGGCGGATCCGATACGACCATGAACATCTGTTTCACCGCGCGCAGATCCAGATCGTGGAAGGCGCTGAACGGAATGCTGACCTCATGCCAGTTGCCGTCGCGCACCAGTCCGTATTGCTGGCCTCCGTTGACGAAATCGAGCCAGCTGTCGCCGAAGGAACTGTTGATGCCGATCTTGAAGGTCGACGGCGTAGTCGTGCGCATATGGAACTTCAAGCGGCCGTTGCCGAACAAGCTCATGTTCTTGTAGCCGTTCAAGGCCACGCCCAGGCCGTACCAGGCGCCGGCGTTGGCGCGGTAGGCCATCAGCTGATTGCCTTCGAACGCGGACGCGGAAATCGGCGTGAGGTTGTTCCACAGCCACAGATTGGCGTCGCCGTTGTAGTTCAGGCGGGCGTTCATGTCGGCGCGCTCGGTGTAGACGCCGAACTTGCCGCTGGGCGGATTGGCGCCGGTGTACAGCTCGCTGCCCGGGTTCTGGTACAGGCGGATGTAATCGATCTCCATCTTGCCCGGCAGCGGCGCGGTGATCGCGTTGTTGCTCATCACCCCGGTGTAGCTACCACCCACCGCAAGATTGAGCAACACGTAATACTGCTGGTGGAACTCATGCAGCGAGGCGCCCTCGATGTTGGAGATGGCGAATTCGAGGTACTGCTGGCCGTCGATGGACACGCGGATGAACTGCGGGTCCCAGCTCATGCGATAGGTGTGGAAACCGCCGTTGAGGTCGCTGGCGCTGTTGTAGTCCAGGCCGTAGTCGGCCTGCGAGCCGTTATAGTCCCAATGCACGGCCGCGCCGACGCGGCGGTTGGTCACGCCGGCGGCGATCGCCGCGGCCGAGCCCATTTCCAGCAGATCGATCTCGCCGCGCGCCGGCCAGTTGCCGATCGTGCCGAGCATCCAGTACGCCGGCCACAGGCCGTTGCGCAGGTCGGGCACCTTGATCCGCGCTTCCAGCGTGCCGTACTTGAAATGCATGCGGCCTTCGGTCTTCAGGCGCGCCGAGGTGAACACGCGGCTGCCGAAGTTCTCGCGCCGCGCTTCGATGACCAGATTGCCGTTTTCGATGCGCGCGTTTTCCGGACGGCTGGTGTAGTACTGCAATTCGCTGTTGCCCCAGCCGCAGATGCCCAGCTGGCAGCCGTCGCCGACGTCGTAGATCCATTTGTTGCCGTCGATCGACGGGCCGTTGAAGTTGTCTTCCCACACCAGGGTCTGGGCGGAAGCATCGGATGAAACCATCAGGCTGCCGCCGGCGATCAAAGCGGCGGCAGCGAGCGTGTAAGCGCGTGAGACGTTCATTGGACAGCTCCGGCTTGCGAGGGGTCGGCCTGTGCGCCGGCGTCGGAAGACGGCCCGGCGACAGGTTCGCGGCCGAAACTGGATTCGCATGACAGCGCTGTCAATCTCTGTCATGCGGCATGTGTTTTTTGCGGGGCCGGCTTCACATTCCCGATGTGGGCTGGTTGGTAGTCCGCGCAGGCGCGAGACGCAAGCGTGTTGCACGACAGCACGGCTTGCGAACAGCAGCCGATGCCCGCAAAGCCGCGCCGGTGGCGGATAATCGCGCTCCCATCGCCCTCGCCGTCTTCATGAACCTGCCCATTCGCCGCTGGCTGTCGCCGGCATCGCTGCTGATCGCCCTGCTGTTCGCCGTCGCGCTGCCGGCGCCGGCGCTGGATCTGCCGCAACGCTGGATCCACGGCGCCGTCGGCGAACCGAGCCTGCAGGTGCAGCAGGCGGCGCCCGGGCTGTGGGTGTTGCGCCAGTCCAAGGCGAGCAACTTCGAAGCGCCGTTCATGTATTTGATCGCCGGAAATCAGCGCGCCCTGCTCCTCGATACCGGCGCCGAGCCCGCGGCCGGCGGCGCGCTGCCGCTGCGCGCCACCGTCGACCGTCTGCTGGCGCAGTGGCAACGCGAGCATGGGTTGAGCTCGCTGCCGTTGGTGATCGCGCACAGCCACGGCCATCGCGATCACGTCCACGGCGACGCGCAATTTCGCGACCGCGCCGATACCCGCATCGTCGGCATCGAGCCGGCGCAGGTAGCGGCGTTCTTCGGGCTCGATCGCTGGCCCGAGGGTCGGGCGCAGTTCGATCTCGGCCATCGCGCGCTCACCGTAGTGCCGCTGCCCGGACACGAGCCGGCGCATATCGCGATCTACGACGCCGGCAGCGCGACCTTGCTCAGCGGCGACAGCCTCTATCCCGGACTGCTGACCGTGCGCGACTGGCAGGCCTATCGCGCCAGCGCACGGCGTCTGGCCGAGTTCGCGCGCACGCACCGGATCGACCACGTGCTCGGCGCTCATATCGAAATGGGCGCCACGCCCGGGCAGTTGTATCCCCTGGGCAGCGCCAATCAGCCCGACGAACACGCGCTGTCGCTGAGCGCGAAGCAACTGGCGCAGTGGCAGCGCACGGTCGAAGGCCTCGGCGATTTCGTGCAGGAGCACGGCGGCGCGGATTTCGCCTTCGCCCGCATCGCCCAGCCGGACGAATTCGCCGACAAGCCCAATACCCACGGCATGCTGGTGGTCGGCGTCGAGGCGGTGTATCTGTCGCATCTGCCGATGTTCCACCGGCCGCACAACTATCAGCTGATCTTCGAAGCCGCGCTGCCCGACGTCGCGCTGCGGACTTACCGCGCCGACGCCAAGGCGCATCCGGGCGAGTACTACACCCTGGCGCCGACCGCGCAATGGGTGCTGCCGGAAACCATCCGCCCCGACGGCCATTTCAAGGCCGATCTGTACCGCGGCCACTTCGAGCGCGGCGGCACGCCGATCGCCTCCAACATCGAAGTCGGCGTGCGCCGGATCGTGCATTTCCGCCGCTTCGAGCCCGGGCGCAAGCCGCAGCCGGCGCAATGGATCGGTTTCGGCCGCGCCGGCGAGCGCTTCCTGGCCCATCGCCTGGAAGGTCCGCCGGACATGGACCAGATCGTGCAGGTGTCGGGCGCACGCGGCGCGGATGCGGCGGCCGAGGATCAGGCGGTGGTGCGCGACGGCAAGATCGCCACGCCGAGCGGCGAGTTGCATAAGCGCGACCGGATCGGCGGGCTGCGTGTGCAGCGGGTCGTTTACACCGAATACGGCGATGTCGCCGAGTGAGTGCGGCCTGCGTTCGCGCCGCAACCTTCCCACGATGCCGACGCCGCGATCTCACGAACGCTTAACCTCAAGCACGCGCGAATGCTTGAAACTGTCGCCGACGTGCACCATTCTTGGCCGCACTCGAACCGGCGCCCCATGACCTATCCCTCGCTACTGCTGCGCTTGCTGCTGATCGTCGCGCTGAGCCTGAACGGCTACGCGGCGGCGGCGATGTCGGTCGGCGGCGGGCATGCGATGTTCATGGGCAAGCCCAAGGCGGTCGCATCGGCGCAGGTCGCGGACAGCGCGGAATGCCACGACGGCGCGGGCATGGCGGCGATGATGCACGACGGGCCAGTCCCGATGGCGATGCATCACGGCGCGGGCGGCTCCGATCCGCAACCGGCCAAACCCGATCCGAATTCTCCCGATCCCAACCAGCACGGCGACGACTGCTGCGGCAAGTTCCGTTGCCAATGCGACTGTCTGCAGGCGGTGGCGATCGTGCGCATCGAGCTGCCGGCGCCGCCGCAGCTGTCCAACGCTCCGCTCGCGCTGCCGCGCGAGGCCGCCGCGCCCAGCGGCGTGCTGAGCCTGCCGATACGGCCTCCGATCGCCTGATCGCCGCGCCGGGTTCGTCCCGGCTGCACGGTTCGACGGGTCTGTGTCGCGCGTAATCGCGATGCCGGCGTGGCTGAATCGTTCGTTCGCGCGGGCCCATCGCCGCTATCGCGGCCTTGCGCCGGCCCGCGCGCATCGCGAGACTGATCGCGACTCTTCCCCATAGGAAGATTCTGATGAACCGATTTTTTTCCAACAACGGCGAACCCGCCGATGCCGGACGGCGCCGTTTCGTCGCCGGCCTCGCCGCCGGCGGCGCGGTCGCCGGCAGCGGCCTGTGGCGCGGCGTGCATGCCTCCCCTGCCCTGGCGCAGTCTCCGCGCGTGCTCAGCGGCAACCAGTTCGATCTGTCGATCGGCGAGGCCACGGTGAATTTCACCGGCCGCACGCGTCCGGCCATCACCGTCAACGGCAGCCTGCCCGCGCCGATCCTGCGCTGGCGCGAAGGCGACACGGTGACCTTGCGCGTCGCCAACCGCCTGCGCGAAGGCATGGGTTCGATCCATTGGCACGGGTTGATCCTGCCGGCCAACATGGACGGCGTGCCGGGGCTGAGCTTCGACGGCATCCATCCGGGCGAGAGCTACGTCTATCGATTCCACGTTGGCCAGTCGGGCACTTACTGGTATCACAGCCATTCGCTGTTCCAGGAACAGGCCGGCTTGTACGGCGCGATAGTGATCGATCCGCGCGAGCCGGCGCCCTACCACTACGACCGCGAGCACGTGCTGCTGCTGTCGGATTGGACCGATGTCGATCCGGCCGCGCTGTTCCGCCGGCTGAAGAAGATGTCCAGCTACGACAACTACTACAAGCGCACCGTCGGCGATTTCATGCGCGACGCGCGCGAACGCGGGCTGGCGCAGACGCTGCGCGACCGCGGCGAATGGGGCCGCATGCGCATGACCCCGACCGATCTGTCCGACGTCAACGCCCACACCTACACCTATCTGCTCAACGGCGTCACCCCGGCGGGCAACTGGACCGGCCTGTTCCGGCCCGGCGAGAAAGTCCTGCTGCGTTTCATCAACGGCTCGGCGATGACCTACTTCGACGTGCGCATTCCAGGGCTGAAGATGACCGTGGTGGCGGCCGACGGGCAGTACATCCATCCGGTCAGCGTCGATGAGTTCCGCATCGCGGTGGCGGAAACCTTCGACGTATTGGTCGAACCCTCGGGCCAGGACGCGTACATGATCTTCGCCCAGGACAACGCCCGCACCGGTTACGTGCGCGGCACCCTGGCGGTGCGCGAAGGCTTGCAGGCGGACGTGCCGCGCAACGATCCGCGACCGCTGATGACGATGGACGACATGGGTCACGGCGGCATGAGCGGCGGCCACGACATGTCGAAGATGAAAGGCATGGAAGGCGGCTGCGGCGCGAACATGGGCATGGCCGGCATGGATCATTCCGCGCCCGCCATGGCCGGCGACATGGCCGGCATGGATCACGGCGCGATGGGCAAGGCTCCGGCGCAAGGCGACCCGCGCCTGATCGACATGCGCGCGATGACCACTTCGGCCAAGCTCGACGATCCCGGCATAGGCCTGCGCGACAACGGCCGCAAGGTGCTGACCTACAGCGATCTGCGCAGCCTGTTCGACGATCCCGACGGCCGCGAACCCGGCCGCGAGATCGAGCTGCATCTGACCGGGCATATGGAGAAATTCGCCTGGTCCTTCGACGGGCAGAAATTCATGGGCGCCGAGCCGATCCGGCTGACCTACGGCGAACGCCTGCGCATCGTGCTGGTCAACGACACCATGATGACCCACCCGATCCATCTGCACGGCCTGTGGAGCGATCTGGAAAACGAACAAGGCCAGTTCCAGGTGCGCAAGCACACCATCGACATGCCGCCGGGAACGCGCCGCAGCTACCGCGTGCGCGCCGACGCGCTCGGCCGCTGGGCCTATCACTGCCATCTGCTCTACCACATGGAAGCCGGGATGATGCGCGAAGTGAGGGTCGAGGAATGAAGACGACCGCGCGCATTTCTAGTTTCGCAGGCACGGCGCTCGCGTTGGGGCTGTCCGTGGCCGGCGCCGCGCAGGCGCAAAGCCACGATCATGCGGCGATGCAGGCGCAGAGCCGGAAGGCCGATGCCTCCAAGCCGGTCGATCATTCGAAGATGGATCACTCGAAGATGGATCATTCGGCCATGCCCGCGCCGAAGCAGGATCAGGCCGCGACCGATCACTCCGGCATGGATCATTCCGGCATGGATCAGGGCAACATGGACCACAGCGGCATGGATCACAGCGGCATGAAGCCGGCCGCCAGGCCCGACGCGCCGAGCGAGCCGCGCGAACCCATCCCCACGCCGACCGAAGCCGATCGCGCCGCGGCGTTTCCGCCGTTGTCGCGTCACATGCAGCACGCCTCCGAGCTTAATCACTATCTGCTGTTCAACCGCCTGGAAGCGGCCGACGTCGATCACGGCAGCGCGCAAGCCTGGGAAGCGCAGGGCTGGATCGGCAACGACACCGACCGGCTGTGGCTGCGCAGCGAGGGCGAACGCGAACGCGGACACACCGAATCGGCCGACCTGGAAGTGCTGTACGGCCGTGCGATCTCGCCGTGGTGGGACGTGGTGGTCGGCGCCAGGCACGATTTCCTGCCGCGACAGTCGCAAAGCTGGGCCGCGATCGGCGTGCAGGGCATGTCGCCGTACAAGTTCGAGATCGCCGCGACCGCCTACGTCGGCGACTCCGGTCGCAGCGCCCTGAACTTCGAAGCCGAGTACGAATTGCTGCTGACCAACCGGTTGATCCTGCAGCCTCTGATCGAGGTCGACCTGTTCGGCAGCGACGATCCGCGCCGCGGCATCGGCTCGGGCCTGAGCACGGTCGAAGCCGGCTTGCGTCTGCGCTACGAGTTCACGCGGCGGTTCGCGCCCTATGTCGGCATCAGCCGCGAGCGCGCGTTCGGCGGCACGGCGGATTACCGCCGCGCCGACGGCGAGGACATCGACGACACCCGCGTGGTCGCGGGCCTACGGGTTTGGTTCTGACGAGGTCGTAATGAACAAGACGATACGAGGAACGTTGCGGCTGAGCGCCGCGACGCTGGCGGCGCTCGGCCTGGTGGCGGGCGCGTTGTGGTGGGGCGTGTACGACGTCGGCGCGGATGCGCCGCATACCAGGCCGGTGTACGCCGTGCTGGAGCTCGCACGCGAGCGATCGGTGGCGATGCGCGCGATGCAGCTGAGCGTGCCCGCGCTCGACGACGAAGCCCGCATCCGCAACGGCGCGGGCAACTACCAGGCCATGTGCGCGGGCTGCCATCTGGCTCCGGGCATGGCCCCCAGCGAGTTGTCGCGAGGGCTGTATCCGGCGCCGCCGAATCTGTCCGCGCGGCAGGTGGATGCGGCCGCCGCGTTCTGGACCATCAAGCATGGGATCAAGGCCTCCGGCATGCCGGCCTGGGGCGCGAGCATGGGCGATGAACACATCTGGGACCTGGTCGCGTTCCTGGGCAGGTTGCCCGCGCTGGACGCGGCGCAATACCGCGATCTGGTCGCGCGCAGCGGCGGGCATTCGCACGGCGGCGGCGAAACCGGCGACGACGATCGTCACGCGACGATGCCGTCGGACGCGCCGGGCCAGCCGCCGCATCCGCACGGCGAACACGACGCCCCCGCGCAGCCTGCAGCGGACCACGGTCACGAAGCGGCCCCGCCGCCGGGCGCCAAACCGGCCGAGTCGCCGCGGAACCGTGAACACGGACACGCGCACGGCCATTGACCCGCACGCCGCCGCGCCCGGCCGCTCGCCGGGCGCGGCGGCGGCGAGGTTCCGACCGTTCCCGTGGCTATGATGAACACGTCCCGGCGGCGGTTTGGGCGCGCCGGCCGACACGTTATGATGGCCGCAGAACGTACCGGCACAGCCGAGGAAGCACCATGTCGATCAATTCCAAGGCCCGCCGCGACGCCAAGAAACGCAAACTCGCCAAGGCCCGCAACACGCCGCTGCCGATCGCCGGCACCCGCATCGAGCCGCACGCGGAACTGCGCGACGCCCAGGGCCGCCTGCTCGGCGGCATCGTCCGCCGCGAGGGCGAATGGACCCTGGGCCTGGGCGGCCGCATCGTCGGCGGCTCCGACAGCGCGGCACGGGTGCTGGCCCTGCTCGAACGCGCCGCGACCATGCACCGCAACGAAGGCCGCGAGGTCAGCCTGGGCTGTTCCAGCGCGCTGCGCATCGCCGCGCAGAGCGAAGTGGCCGAGCGCGGCCTGAGTTTCGAACAGTTCCAGCTGGAACTGGAGAAAGAGCTGGCGATCGACCCGGTGCCGGCCCTCAACGTCGTCCAGGGCGGCAGCGAAGTCCGGCACTGACTCATTCAGCGCCGCTCGCCGCGCCGCGCAATCACCTTGCGATTACACCGCGCCGGCTTTGCTAGGCGCATGCCTCGCCTGCCCCGCTGCCCGTGGACCTGAAAAGCGGATACCCGTTCTGGGCGATCCGCAACGGCCTGATGCACGCGTTCCCGCGCCTGCAGCAGGATCTGCGCTGCGAGGTGGCGGTGATCGGCGGCGGCATCAGCGGCGCGCTGATCGCCGACGAACTGGCCGCGCACGGGTTCCAGGTGGCGGTGATCGAGCAACGCGACGCCGGCTGGGGCAGCACCGCGGCCAGCACGGCGCTGCTGCAGTATGAGATCGACACCCACCTGATCGACCTGTGCGCGCGCTACGGCGAGACCTTGGCGGCTCGGGCCTATCTGGCCTGTGCACAGGCCATCGGCGATCTGCGCACCGTCGCGCGCGACCTGCGCGATGTCGATTTCCGCGATCAATCCAGCCTGTACTACGCCAGCAAGCCCGCTCACGTGGCGGTGCTGCGCGAGGAAGCGGCGCTGCGCGCCCGCCACGGCCTGCGCCTGCGCTGGCTCGACGCCGAGGCGCTGGCGTCGGACTACGGCCTGCGCGCGCCCGGCGCGATCCTCAGCGAATGCGCGGCGTCGGTGGACCCGTACCGGATGAGCCTGCGGCTGCTGGCGCGACTGCGCAAACGCGGCGCGCAGGTGTTCGATCGCAGCCGCATCGAACGAATGCAGGCGGGATCGCGCTCGGTCGAGCTGATCAGCAGCGATGGCGTGCGCGTGCGCGCCGAGCACGTCGTGGTCGCCGCCGGTTATGCCGGACAGCAGTGGATCGATCGGCGCCTGGCGCGCAACCGCAGCAGCTACGCCTTCGTCACCGATCCGTTGCCGGCCGCGGAATTGCAGGCGCTGAAAGACACCATGGTGTGGGAATCGGCGCGTCCGTACCTGTACATGCGCAGCACCGGCGACGGCCGGCTGGTGGTCGGCGGCTGCGACGACGCCATCGACATTCCGGCCAGGCGCGATCGCCGGGTCGAGTCGCGGGCGAAGAAACTCGTGCGCAAGGTCGGCGAGCGTTTGCCGCGGCTGGAACTGCAACCGGCCTTCGCCTGGGCCGGCACCTTCGCCGAAACCGCCGACGGTTTGCCCTGGTTCGGCCCGCATCCGCAGCATGGGCCCCGGGTGCAGTTCGCGATGGCCTACGGCGGTAACGGCATCACCTACAGCATGATCGGTGCTGGCCTGCTGCGTGCGCGCATCCAGCGGCGCAAGCATCCGTTGGCGAATCTGTTCTCGTTCGAGCGGCTGAAGTAATGCCGGCATGCAGATTGCGCGGTGAGCTGAGCCAAGAGCATCGGGTCTGAAAGGCTCTCTCACCACAGGCCTCGTGGCTCCGAAGTTTTTTGTGGGAGGGCCTTTCAGGCCCGATGCCTTTCGCTCAGATCGCGACGGCCTCTACCCAGCTCCGCAAGCGCGTGCCGGACACGTGCCGAGGGTCCGGCTCAACCCGGCCCGATCGCCTGCTGCAAACGCTCGCGAAGCCCTTGCAGCCGCTCGGCGAAGGCGTCGGCTTCGCCCAGCAATTCCGGCAGCGGCTGACTCAACAATCGGGCTTCCAATTGCTGACCGGCACGCGCGATCTCGGCGTCGTACAAAGCGACACTGCCGACCACGCGATGGACCGCCGCCGCGACCGCCGCGCCGCTGCCGCTGGCGAGCGCCTGCGCCAGCCGCTCCTGGTCGTGCGGCAGTTCGCGCAGCAGCAGGGGCAGCACCGCATGCAGGGCCGGCGGGAATGCTGCGGTCAATTCCTGCGCGTACACCTGCGGAAACGCAGCGGTCAACGCGGGTGCATCGGTTTGCGGCTGGGCGGCGACTCCGGCCGCGTCGTGCGAGCGCGACTGCGCCGGTATCCAACGTTGCAGCGTCTCGCGCAATTCCGCCAGATGCACCGGCTTGGTCAGATAAGCGTCCATGCCGGCGGCGCGGCACAGGTCGACCTGCTCCGGCAATGCGCTGGCGGTGATGGCCACGATCGGCAGGCGCAGCCCGCCGCGTTCGCGTTCGCGTTCGCAGGCGCGGATTTCGCGCGTGAGCGTGTAGCCGTCCATCAACGGCATCTGGCAATCGGTCAGCAGCAGATCGTAGCCGCCGTGCTGCAACGCGGCCAGGGCCGAGCGGCCGTCGTTGCACAGATCGCAGCCGTAGCCCAGTTGCAGCAGTTGCCGCCGGATCAGTTCGCGATTCACCGCGTTGTCCTCGACCACCAGGATGCGCGCGTCGTGCCGCACCGCCGCCGGCGCGGTGTAGTCGCGCTCGCTCTGGCCCTCGCCGGAAGGATCGCGCGCCCAGGCGCAGGCGCGCACCACATGCAGATGCAGCAGGGGATTGGCGTCGATGACGTAGTCGGCCGCGGCGGACGTGCCCGGCATTCGCACCACGCGCACCGTGTTCGCGGCATCGCCGTCGTCGAACCACAGTTCGGCGGGCGCGTCGCTGCCGACCGGCTCGTGCCCCAGCGCCAACAGCAGCTGACGCAATGCATCGGCGCGGCGCGCATCATCGAGCGTGACCGCGACGCGCAGGCCGGCGTTGTCCGCGCCGGGCGCGTCGAACAGCCCCAGCGGCACCGTGGCGATCACCCGCGTGCCCTCGCCCACCGCGCTGTCGATGTGGATCGCCCCGCCCATCAGTTCCACCAGGCTGCGGCAGATCGACAGGCCCAGGCCGGTGCCGCCGAAACGGCGCGAGGTGCTGTCGTCGGCCTGATGAAAGGGTTCGAACACGCGCGCGACCTGCTCCGGGTCCATGCCGATGCCGGTATCGCCGGCTTCGATCCGCAACAGCGCGCCGGCATTGCCCGCGCGATCCTGCGCCGCGCCCGGTTCCAGGCGGATATCCAGCCACACGCCGCCGCGCTCGGTGAACTTGACCGCGTTGCCGAGCAGGTTCAGCAGCACCTGTCGCAGCCGCATCGCATCGCCCAGGTAGAACCGCTGTACCGCCGCGTCGATGCGCGCGTCCAGGCGCAGGCCCTTCTTGCGGCAGATCGCGGCGATGTGCATGACCACCGAATCGGCCAGCACGCGCGGTTGCAGCGGTGCATGTTCGATACGCAGATGGCCGGCCTCGATCTTCGACACATCGAGGATGTCGTCGAGGATGTCCTGCAACGCCCGCGCCGAATCGTGCATGTGCCCGAGCAGCACGTGCTGATCGTCGTCCAGCCGCGATTGCTCCAGCAGTTCGAGCATGCCGACCATGCCGCCCATCGGCGTGCGGATTTCGTGGCTCATCGTGGCGAGGAAATTCGACTTGGCCCGGGTCGCGGCCTCGGCCAGTTCCTTCGCCGCCTCCAGCGCCGCGGCCTGCGCATGGGCGTGGGTGACATCGAGGAAGTAACCGGTGTAGCCGGCGGCACCGGCGTCTTCGCCCGGCTGGGTTTGCCGCGGCAATGCGTTGACCCGCACCCAGCGGATCGAGCCGTCCTCGGTCGCCACGCGGAAATCGGCGTTGATCTCGCTGCGCGCCTGCTCGGCCGCGGCGATGGCGTCGAGCACGCCGGCGCGATCGTCGGGATGAATCCGCGCGAACAAGGCCCGGGCATCGGCGACGATGGCTTCCGCGTCGATGCCGAACAGCGGCTCCGGGCGCCCGGTCAGATACGGGAAACGCAGGCGGCCGTCGCTGTCGCGCTGGGCCTTGAACACCACCCCGGGCAGATTGCCGGCGACTTCGCGCAGCTTGCTGTCGGCCGCTTCGCGGCGGCGCGATTCGTGGCGCAGGCGCAGATAACCGGCGGCGATCGCGCCGATCACCAGCACCGCCACGCCCAGGATCACGATGACCCGGCTCCAGGGCACGCCGTAGTTGTACTTGGCGCTGATCCAATGGTTGTGGATGCGCTGGCGCTCGACCTGCGGCACCGTCGCCAGTTGCTGGTCGATGATCGTCATCAGCGGCGTCAGGCGCCGGTCGGCGGCGAAGGCGAGTTCCTCGTCGCTGCCGGCGGGCGTGACCTGCAGGTCGCTGGAGGGGTATTGGGTGTTGATCAGCCGATCGATCACCACCAGGTTGCCGACGTGCGCATCGACCTTGCCGGCGGCCAGCAACTTGAGGCCCTCGGCGTCGGTGGTCACCCCGACCAGATTGACCTCGGGCGCGGCCTTGAGCACGGCGCGCCCGGTCAGATGCAGATGGGTGACCGATACGCGCTTGCCGCCCAGGCTTTCCAGGCCGATCGGACTGGCCGCGCCCTGCACGGTCACGATCACCACCGGGATGCGCTCGATCGGCTGGCTGTAGATCCAGTGCGCGCCGGGCAAGGCGCCGATCGGGATCACCGCCAGATCGGCGGCGCCGGTGGTCAGCGCGGTGGCCGCGCCCTTGAAGCCGTTGGCGTTGACCGGCTGGAACCGGATGCCGAGCCGGTCTTCGACGATTTGCGCGTAGTCCGGAAGAATGCCGACCGGGTTGCCGTCGTTGTCGCGCGCCGACAGCGGCGCGGCGTTGTCGTTCAGCACCATGCGCAGCTTGGGCAGGCGGCCCAGCCACTCGCGCTGGGCCGAGGTGAGCTCGCCGTTGAGATCGGCGTTTTCGAAATCGCCGCGCAGCCACTGCACGCGCAACCGGTCCACGCGCGCCGGATCGCGCTTTATTTCCTCGTCGATCAGTTTCAGCAGCGGCAGTTGCGCATGCGGCGCGGCGTACAGCACGGCCAGGTCGGGCTGCTGCATCGACGGCGGGATCTGCGTGCCCGGGACCAGTTCCAGGCGCGGATAACCGCCTTGGCGCAGATACCAGTCCAGCGTGTACGGCGCCTCGAAATAGACGTCGGCCCTGTCGTCCTCGATCGCGCGCAGAGCCTGGGCGCTGTCGGCCACCGGGACCAGTTCGGTTTGCGGATAACGCTGGCGATTGCGGGTGTGCTCCATCATCGCCGCCGGGACCGCCATGCGCATGCGCTTGAGATTGTCCTGGGTGAGCGGGCGCGTATCGTCCTTGCGCTTCACCGCATACATCGACACCTGCAGGATCGGGTCGGTGTAGGACAGGCAGCGGCTGCGCTCATAGGTGATCAGTACGTTGACGGCCAGATCGACGCGGCCCTCGCACAGCGACTTGAGCATGTCCTCGGTGTTGCTCGCGCGCACGTACTCCAGGTCGATGCCACGCGGACGCAGGATTTCCTCCAGCAGTTCGACGCTGAAGCCGCGCGGGTGGCCCTGGTTGTAGTCGTCGAACGGCATCGTTCCCCAATCGCTGACCGCCACGCGTACGCGCCTGGGCAACGCCGCAGTACCGGAGCGCACGCTCAGGGGCGGCGCGATCACCGGCCCGGTGCGCGCCGGAGCGGTGACGGGTGTGGCGACGATGGAATCGGGGATCGTCGCGGCAGATGCGCCGGAGGACGCAGGCCCGGTGTCTTGCGCCCGGTCTTGCGAATCGGTCCCGACCTGGACCAGGGCGTCGGGCAAGGCACGGGTAACCGCGTTGGTCTGGGGCGAATCCGTCCGCACCGGCGCGGTCGCCTCGTTGGCCAGGCCGGCGAACGCGGCCAGCCCGAACGCCATCGCCAGCGTCCATCGAAACACGCCTCGATGCATGCGTGAGCCCCGTCTCGGCATCGCGCCAACGCGCGGGCCCGTGTCCGCCGCCGCGTCGATGGCCCTCGCCGCTGTCATCGCCGGCTCAGGAAAGCAGTCCCTTGGAGCGGGCGTAGTCGTAAATTTCCAGATCGTTCTTGAGCCCAAGCTTGGTCATGGCATCGGTCTTCTGGCGGCTGATGGTCTGCTTGCTGCGATGCAGTTGCGCGGCGATCTCCGACACGCTGCTGCCGGCGGCGAACAGGCGCAGGACTTCGGCTTCGCGCGGCGACAATGCGGCCTCATCGCGCTCGCCGCCGCTGCGCACGCTGTCGAGCATCTGCCGCAGGGCCTCGCCGTAGTAATGCCGGCCTTGCATCACCGCGCGCACCGCCTGCGGCAGTTCGGTGCCGGCGGCGGCTTTGTCGAGCAGGCCCTTGACTCCGGCATCGGCGATGGAACGCAGCACCGGCACGTTGCCGATCATGGTCAGCACGATCACCGGCAATTGCGGATGACGGCGTTTTATCTGTCCCAACAGACTCAGGCCGTCGCCGGCGCGGCTGCCGGGCATGGAGAAATCGGTGATCAGCAGATCCACCGGCGTGCTGGCCAGCAGGGTCAGCAATTCGTCGGCGTTGGCCGCTTCGGCGACCACTCGCCAGTTTTCGTTGAACGCCGACGCCGATTCCAACAGCGCGCGCACGCCCGCCCGCACCACCGGGTGATCGTCGGAAAGCGCGATGCGTAGATTCATGCCGTCGATACGGAGATTCACTGTCGCTCATTACTACCACAGGGTGGGCCATTAGCCGGTGCGACCAAAGTCGCAACGGCGGCATCGAAGCGCGAGCACACAATCGCGCTTCGACCCGGGGCATTGTAACGCCTGCAAAAACGCTTGATTCCCTCTGAAACCAATCGCACCCCATGCAAAGGCATGAAAACCGAGCAAGTGAATTACTAAATGAATTCTAAGAATAAGCACCGGGCCGTGAGCTGGCCCGGTGCTGGATCGATCGCGGCGCAACCTGCGCCTGGCCACCTGGCGCGATGTGCGTCGCCGTCGCGACTACGCCGATCGATATCGCGGCCGATGCCTCAGGAGCGCACCGGCACCAGGGTGATTTCGACACGGCGATTCTGCGCCCGGCCCTGTTCGGTGTCGTTGCTCGCGATCGGGCGGGTCTTGCCGGCGCCGGTGAGAATGAAGCGGTCGCGCACCAGTCCCTTCGACATCAGGTAATTGCCGACGCTGGCCGCGCGTTGCTCGGACAGGCGCTGGTTGACCGCGTCGGAGCCGATGCTGTCGGTGTGGCCGGCGACCTCGACGATGGTCTGGTTATATTCGGTGAGCGTGCTGGCGACGTTGTCGAGCACCGAATAGAACTGCGGATCCAGGTTGGCGCTGTTGAAAGCGAAGGTGATGTTGCTGGGCATGTTGAGGGTGATGTTGTCGCCCTGGCGGACCACGTCCACGCCGGTGCCCGACATGCGCTCGCGCAGGGCTCGTTCCTGGCGGTCCTGGTAGTTGCCGATCGCGCCGCCGGCCAGGCCGCCGACACCGGCGCCGATCAGGGCGCGCTGGCGGCGTTCGGTGGCGTCGTCGCCGCTGAGCAGACCGGCGGCAACGCCGGCCAAGGCGCCGATCAGCGCGCCCTTCTGCGTGCGGCTCATCCCGCCCTGCTGTTGCGGCGGCGGGTTCTGGCCCTGCGGATACTGGTTATTGGGATACGGCTGCTGGCCGCCGTAGTAACCGCCGCCACCGGTGGCGCAACCGGCGAGCAGCGCGGTCATCGCGGAAGCCGCGAGGGCGAGTTTGAGCTGGGTCTTCATGGGATTCCTCGTCTGTGTGGCGGAGCGCAGACAAGCTAATCACGCCGCCGTTGGTGGCGAGTGACGAGGGCCCGGGCCTGTTCAGGCGGCGGTACGGAATTGGGGATGCGATACGGAATTGGGGATCGGGTGGCTGCGCGCCCGGCTGTAGTTGTTCTCGCAAGGGGGCCGCGGCACTGATCTGTGTCATCGCGAAGCTGGATCGGCGTACTCACCCACGGTCACTCCTCGCAACCCACCTACCGTCATTCCCGCGAACGCGGGCTCCGCTTTACTTCGGCGCAGCCGAACATCCAGAGAGTGCAGCGCCATCTTTCCCGCGAACGCTTCGGCGTAGCCGAACATCCAGAGACTTCAAACGTTCTCGCACGAAAGGCCCTGGATTCCCGCGTTCGCGGGAATGACGGTAGGAAAGTACCTGTGGATCTGGCGGGTTCAATCCGGGCCTTAAGCGTCAACTCTCAGGTCGTCATTCCCGCGAAGGCGGGAATTTAGAGACTTCCGCGCGCCCCTTCCAAGTCGTCATTCCCGCGAACGCGGGCTCCGCTTTACTTCGGCGTTGCCGAACATCCAGAGACTTCAGCGCGATCCTTCCAGGTCGTCATTCCCGCGAACGCGGGAATCCAGCGACTTCAAACGTTCTCGCACGAAAGTCCCCGGATGTTCGGCTGCGCCGAAGCAAAGCGGAGCCCGCGTTCGCGGGAATGACGGTAGGTGGGTGCGATTGAAGGTTGGTGGGTTGCGATGAGTGAAGGCAGGACAAGAACGGGAAATACGTCAGGACGAGTGACCGCTGGTGGGTTACGACGAGACCCGGGTACGTGGCCCGACGCCCGAATCGAGGTTCCATTCCCGACCCCCCCCCTCAAACCATCAACGCATCGGCGCCTTCCGCATCCAGCGTCACATCCCAATTGCCCATCAGCGCCAGATACAGCAGCTTGTCGAACTCGGCGCCGAAGCGGCTGATGACCGCGTCGGGATCGGGGATCAGCTTGCCGTCGGCGATCAGGCCGAAGTGGACCCGGCCGTTGTAGCTCAGGATCGAAATGCCCACGCCGATCGAACCGGTCTGCGGAACCCAGAACATCATCTCGTCCAGACGGCAGCCGGCCATGTACAGCGGCTGCTGCGGCCCGGGTACGTTGGTCGCCACCGCGGTGGCCTTGCGGCTGAACAACTCCAGCGCCAAGCCCTGTACCTGCGCTGGCGCCATGCCGAGCGCAGCCAAAAGTCCAAATGCAACAATGGCTTGGCGTGAATTCTTAAGATTATTCATGCACTCGGCGACCCGCTCCACGCGACGGATCGGATTGCCCTCGCCCACCGGCAGATCCAGGAACACCAGGCCGAAGTGATTGCCGAGCTTGCGCGCATGCTCCAGCGGACGCAGGTTGACCGGCACGGTCGCGCGCAGCGTCATGCCGTCGACCTGATCGCCGCGTTCGATCATGTAGCTGCGCAGCGCGCCGGCCGCGGTCGCCATCAGCACGTCGTTGACGGTGCAGTCGCAGGCGCGGCCGACCGCTTTGACTTCTTCCAGATCCAGCGGCTCGGCCCAGGCCACGCGCTTGGACACGCCGAGCTTGCCGCGCAGCATCGACGGCGGATCGTCGGACAGCGACAGCGCATGCAACAGTTCGCGGGCGATCTCCCCGCCCTCCTTCGCCAGCATCGCAGCGAGGGTCGGGTCGCGGTACATCTCCATGCCTTTTTCGATCGCGCGGCTGCCCAGCTTCATGTAGCGATCGACCGCGCCGACGCGGCGGGCGACATCGGCGCCGTCCTGCTTGAGCCAGGCATGGGCCAGGTCGCTGCCCTTGGCCGGCTGCGCGGTGGTGTCGGTCAGCGACAGCAGCACCTGCACCAGGGCGATGCCGTCGGCATAGCTGTGGTGAATGCGCGCGACCAGCGCCGAGCCGCCGTTGTAGCGCTCGATCAGATGGAACTGCCACAGCGGCCGGCTGCCATCGAGCGGGCTGGACGCGAGCTGGCTGACGAAACGCTCCAGCACGCGCTTGCCGCCACGTCCGGGCAGCGCGGTGTGTTGCACATGCCAGTCGAGATCCAGGTCGTCGTCGGTCTGCCAATAGGCGCCGCCGGCGGTGTCCACGGCCTTCTGGCGGAACCGGGCGTAGGCGAGGAAACGCTGCTTGATCACCCGCTTGAGCGCGTCGACCGACATCGGCTCGGCGAACATCAGCACGCCGGTGATCATCATCGGATTGGTCGGACGTTCCATCCGCAACCATGCGGTATCGACCCGCGACATCGCTTCGCGGCGCGCGCGCTTGCGCGGCGGTGCATCCGATTCAGCCTTGGCCATGCGTCCTCCCAACGTGTCCGGCGAGTGAATCACGCGGTTGCGGGCGGGTCAACGCGGGACTCGGGATTTGGGACTCGCAAAGCATTACGCGGTACGCATGCAACACGAGCAAGCATGTGCTTCGCTCTTGCGATTCCCGATTCCCGATTCCCGATTCCCGATTCCCGATTCCCAAGTCCCAAGTCCCAAGTCCCAAGTCCCGCCTCAATCCCGCAACTTGCGATACGCCTCCAACGCCGCATCGCGTCCGGCTCCCAGATCCACCAGCGGCTGCGGCGGATAGTCCGGCGCGGCCCGGCGCAACGCCTGCGGATCGCGCCACGGCGCATGCCGCAACGGCGCCGGCAACGCGGCGAGTTCGGGCACCCAACGGGCGATGTAGTCGCCGTCGGGATCGAACTTCTCCGCCTGCGTCACCGGATTGAACACGCGGAAATACGGCGCCGCATCCGCGCCGGTGCCGGCCACCCACTGCCAGCCCAGGGTGTTGCTGGCCAGGTCGGCGTCGACCAGCGTGTCCCAGAACCAGCGCGCACCGTGACGCCAGTGATAGCGCAGGTGCTTGGTCAGGTAGCTGGCGACGATCATGCGCACGCGGTTGTGCATCCAGCCGGTGGCCCATAGTTCGCGCATGCCGGCATCGACGATCGGCACGCCGGTCAGTCCCTGCTGCCACGCCTCCAACTTCGGCTGCGACAGTCGCGCCCAGGCGAAGTCGGTGAAGCGCGGATTGAAGTTCTGCTCCGGCGTATCCGGAAAATGATGCAGCAGGTGATGAGCGAATTCGCGCCAACCCAGTTCGCGAATCGCCGATTCGACATCGCGCGCGTTGCCGGCGTTGCGCTCGCGCTGCAACACCGCGGCCGCGCGCCACGGCGCGATCTCGCCGAAATGCAGATGCGGCGACAGCCGCGAGGTGCCGACCCGGTCGGGCCGGTCGCGTTGGCTCGCATAGCCGCGCAAGGCGCCGTCCACGAACGTCTCCAGCGCCGCGTGCGCGCCGGCTTCGCCGGGCGTCCAGTGTTCCCAGAAGGTCTCCGCCCAGCCGCGTTGCGGCGAGAGCTTGAGCGCCGCCAGCGGCACGCCCTCGGGGCCTTCGCGGGTGTCGGGCAGCGATGCCGGCGGCTCCCACAGCGGCTCGTCCTTCCAATTCGCCAGCGCCGAGCGCCAGAACGGCGTGAACACCTTGAACGGCCCGCCCTGCTTGGTGCGCAGCGTCCATGGTTCGAACATCAGCGCGCCGTTGTAGCTCTCCACCTCCAGGCCCATGCGCCGCAGCGCCTGCTTGATCTTGGTGTCGCGCTTTTCGATGTAGGGCTCGTAGCGGCGATTCCAGAACACCGCCTGGGCGTCGGTGGCCAGCATCAGCGATTGCAGCGTGGTCAGGCTGGGGCCGAAGAACCGGCGCAGGTGCGAGCCGCGCTTGCGCAGGTCGGTGTCGAGCGCGGCCAGCGAGCGATGCCGCCACGCGTCGGAGGCGGCGCCGGGTCGCCAGGTGCCGTGTTCGTCCGGCGCATGGATGTAGATCGGCACCGGGACGTAGCCGGCGTCCAGCGCCGCGCGCAAGGCCGGGTTGTCGGCCAGGCGCAGGTCGTCGCGGAACCAGACCAGGGCGAGAGGTGGGGCTACGGGCATCGGGGCGGCGCGCTCGACGGGCACTCAGTATGCCGTCGCGGCCGGCGTCGACGGCATCGGCATGGGCAATCCGTGCGCCCGGAAAGAAAAATCGCCGCTTCCCTGAGGAAGCGGCGATTCCGGCTCGACGCTCAGTCCATCGGGGCCGGCCTGCCGTCCCGCGGATTCGGACCGCTCTGGACGGATTACGGCGCGCGCTTGAGCTCCTCGATCGCGGCCTTGATCTGGACCAGGCCCCAACCGGTGTTGTCGTCGCGGCCGGCAACGTCGATGTCCTTCGCGGTGGTCAGCAAGGCATTGCGAACCTGCTGGGCCGTCGCGGTCGGGCGTGCGCTCCACACGACCGCGGCCGCGCCGGCCACGTGCGGCGACGCCATCGAGGTACCGCTCCTGTAGGCATACGAGCTGTCGTTGACCGTCAACTTGCCGTCGACCGTGGCGACCTGTCCTGCCATGCGGGCCAGGATAGCTTCACCGTCGGCCTTGCTGATGCCGACCACCGGAATGGTCAGGGTGATCGCCGTCCCGCTGGCGTTGAACAGTCCGGCACTGAGCTGGCCGTCGACATTGTTGTAGATCACCACGCCGAGCGCGCCGCCCGATTTCGCGTTGCTGGCCTTGACGCCGAAATTGATCTCGCCGCGCTGGCACAGCACGACCTTGTTCTTGAACGTAGCCGACGAAGCCTTGCACAGACCGCCGTCGACCCAACCGGCGCTGGCGCTGGTACCTGCCGAACCGGTGAAGACGTCGGCCGGCATGCTGGAGTTGCCGACCAGCAGCGGCTCGCTCTTGGCCAGGCCCAGGCTGCGCACGCCCACGCCCGGCGCGGCCAGGTCGATCTCGCTGTTGAACTCGGAGTCCGGCGCGCGCTGGTTGTTGACGTCGACCGACGCCACCGACAGCACGCTGGGATAGGACGCGGGGTACCCCAGCGGGTTCGGCGGGGTGGTGCCGAACAGGCTGGGCGCTCCGGACAAGGCCCAGTTGCCGGCCGCCGCGACGACCAGCACGCCGCGATCGGCCGCCGCCTGCAATTCTCTCTTCTCGGTGCTCGAGGATATCGCCCCGCCCAGGCTCATATTGACGACCTTGGCTCCGGCGGCCTCACATTGCTTGACCCCCGCGACGGTGTCGGAGGCATAGCTGGCCTGCTTGCAGCCGGCACCGGCGAACCGCTTGATGATATGCAACGCCACCTTGCCCGGGCTCACGCCGACCACGCCGGTGTCGTTGTTGGCCGCGGCGATGGTGCCGGCGACGTGAGTGCCGTGGCCGCACGTGTCGGTATCCCAGCCCTCGGTGGCGTTGGGATTGTTGATGCCGGTGATCGCGACCCCGGCCAGATCCTCGTGCGAGCGCTTGAGGCCCGAATCGATCACGCACACCTTGATGCCCTCGCCGGTCGGTGCGCCGGCGTCGATCGCGCCGTCGCCGTCGGCGTCCCAGGTCGCGCTGGCCTGGATCTGATTGACGCCCCACGGCGTGTCCTGCGCCAGCAGATAGCGCTCCGGATCGATCTCGATCGACTCCACGGAAGGATCCTTGCGCAGATCCTCCATCGCCGCGGCCGACGGCAGGGTCAGCACCGCCTTGTTGAGCCCTTCGAACAGATAGTGCTGCTTCGCCTGGCCGAACTTGCGCTGGGCCAGCCGCGCATTCACGCCGCGCACGTTGGCGTTCATGCGTTCGTGCGCCTGGCCCACGATCGCGGCGATCTGGTCGAGCATCGCCTTGGGGTCGGTGGACAGCTTGGGCACCGCTGCCGGCGTTTCCTTGAACTGGATCCACACCCGCTTCGCGCCGGTAGCGTTTTCGGCCTGCGTCGCACCCGCGACGCACATCGTGGCCAACGCCACACACATCGCACCTGCCAGCCTGGTCTGCTTCATCGTGTCGTCCCCTGAGCTTTTGTGAAGGAGGTTGCGCCCGGCCGATACGCATCCGTTGACGGATGCGGCCGGGTCGAGGACGAAAACGACGGCGCGGCCTGCGCCCCCTACGGCGTCGCTGGCTTTTCGGACTTGTCCCAACTGATGGAATGCACGGAACTTGCGTGTCCGAGCGAGCTGAGGCGGACTGGCGATGAATTCGACGGCAAACGGCAAGCCGCTCGGACACGCAATTAGTGGCCTCCGCGAAATTTTCCGGATGCATTTGCCGGCTCGGCTCCACGGAAACCCGGCGCCAACGCGCGCGTGCGCGTCCATACGGCCGCTCGCGCACGCCAGCCGATCGGACGTTGCAGAAAAAACGGGGGCCACGAAGGCCCCCGTTTCCTGGTTCGAACCGAACTACGCGTTTACTGCGCTTGCAACTCGGCGATCGCCGCCGGAATTTGCACCAGCCCCCAGCCGGTGTTGTCGTCGCGGCCGGCCGCGTCGATGTCCAGCGCGGTGGCGTCGAGCGCGTCGCGCACCTGCTGTGCGGTCGCGGTGGGCTTGGCGCTCCACACCACGGCGGCCGAGCCGGCCACATGCGGGGTAGCCATCGAGGTACCGCTCATGGTCTGGTAGGCATTGTTGGCCACCGACGGGGTGGCATCCACGGTCGCGGTCTGGCCCGCCAGGTTGGCGACGAGGTATTCGCCGTCGGCCTTGCTGATGCCCACCGCCGGCAGGGTCGTGGTGGTCGGGCTCAGGTTCGGCGCGGTGCCGGTGTACAGGCCGATGTTCAAGGCGCCGTCTACGTTGTTGTAGATCACAACGCCCGCGGCGCGGCCGCTCTTGGCCTTGGTGATCTTGTCCAGGAAGGTGTTGGTGCCGCGCTGGCAGACCACGATCTTGTTGCGCCAGGTGCTCGACGAGGTCTGGCACAGCCCGCCGTTGACCCAGGCGGCGCTGGCGGTGGCCTGCTTGGAACCGGCGACCGGGGTCGCGGCGAAGCTGGAGGTGCCGACGGTCAGCGGGTCGTTCTTGAGCGGATAGGTGCTCTGCACATCTACGCCCGGCGCGGCCAGTTCGACCTTGGGCGTGAACTGGGAGAAGCCGGCCTTGACGTTGGCCGAGTCCACCGCCGCCACCGACACCACGCTGCTGTAGCCGGCCGGATAGCTCTGGGTGTTGTTGCCGTCGTTGCCGGCCGCGGCGATGCTGAGCACGCCGGCGTCGGCCACGGTCTGGAACGCGGTGCGTTCGGTGATGCTGGAGTTGGGGCCGCCCAGGCTCATGTTGATGACCTTGGCGCCGGCGGCCTGGCAGCGCTGCGCGGCATCGGCCAGGGTCGAGGAATAGGTCCACGAGCACTGGCCGTGTTCGCCGCCGTTGTAGCCGTTGCTGCCGAAGATCTTCACGATGTGCAGCGAGACCTTGCCCGGGCTCACGCCGACCACGCCGGCGCTGTTGTTGGCCGCGGCGATGGTGCCGGCGACGTGGGTGCCGTGCCCGCAGGTGTCGGTGTCCCAGCCGGTCGGATAGCCGGTGATGGTCAGGCCGGCGAATTCTTCGTGGTTCTTGTTGAGGCCCGAGTCGATGATGCAGACCTTGATGCCCGCGCCGGTGGCGGCGCCGGTGTCGATGACGCCGTCGCGGTTGGCGTCCCAGGCATCGCGCGCCTGCACCTGGTCGATGCCGTAGGGCACGCTCTGGGCCTGCAGGTAACGCGGCTGGTCGATCTCGACCGATTCCACGTCGGGGTTGGCGCGCAGCGCCTTGACCGCCTCGGGCGAGGCCAGGGTCATCACCGCGGCGTTGATGCGGTCGAACTGGTAGTTGAGCACCGCATCGCCGGCCTTGGCCGCGCCGAGCTTGCTGCGCAGGGCCTGGATGCGCTGGCCGAGGTTCGGCGCGGCCACGGCGCCGCGCGCGGATGCCGAGCCGGCGGCGTTGACGGACTTGAACTTGACCCATACGCGGTTCGGGTTGGGACCTTCCTGGGCCGCGCTCGCGGCCGACGCGATCATGGTGGCCAGACCCAGTCCCAGCGCGCACATCAACTTGCTCTGCTTCATCGAAACCCCGAATGCAATGATCGGCCGGACTCCGGTCGGAGCCGCCATCGGGCGTCGCCCGATCTCATTGCTAACGGTCTCAAAGCGTTGCCTCCCTACCCCGCCCGCAGGATTTTCCTGAGCCGGCTGAACGGCCAGGCACAAGAAAAGTGCTTGCAAGAGCAAGGGTCGCTATCGGCGAGGGATTTTCCAGACCTGGTTCACGGTGCCGCGAATGCGCCGCGCCGAACGCCGCCGACGCTCAAGCTTCGACGAAACGCACCCGGCGAGTGATCGAACAGGTCAGCTCGTAACCGATCGTGCCGCTGATCTGCGCGATGCGCTCGACCGGCAGCTCGGGCCCCCACAACTCGACCGGATCGCCGACCTTGGCCGCGGGGACGCCGCGCAGGTCGATGGTCATCAGATCCATCGACACCCGGCCGATGACCTGGGTGTCGTGGCCGGCCACGCGCAGCGGCGTGCCCGAAGGCGCGGCGCGCGGGTAGCCGTCGCCGTAGCCGATCGCGGCCACGCCGATCAGCATGTCCTGCGGCGCTTGCCAGGTCGCGGCGTAGCCGATGCGTTCGCCCTTGCGTACGCGGTTGACCGCGATCAGGCGCGTGGACAGGGTCATCGCCGGGCGCAGGCCGAAGTCGGCGCCGGTGCGGCCTTCCACCGCGCTGATGCCGTACAACAGGCCGCCGGGACGAATCCAGTCGGCGTGGGCTTCGGGCCAGCCGAGCACGGCGGCGGAATTGGACAGCGAGCGCACGCCGCGCAAGCCCTCGGTGGCGGCGGCGAAGGCCGCCAACTGCTCGCGGGTCTGGCGGCTGCCGGGCGAGTTGCCGTCGAACTCGTCGGAGCTGGCGAAGTGATTCATCAGCACGATGCCGTCGGCGACGCTGGCCGCTTCGCTCAGGCGCGCATAGGCCTCGCGCACCTGTTCGGGGGCGAAGCCGAGCCGGTGCATGCCGCTGTCGACCTTGAGCCAGCAACGGATCGGATCGCCCGGCGCGGCCTGCTCCAGCATTTCGATCTGGCTGATGTGGTGGACCACCGTCTCCACGCCGAGGCGGCGCAGTTGCGGCAGATCGTCGGCCTCGTCGAAGCCCGACAACAGCACGATGGGCTGCGACAGCCCGGCCGCGCGCAGGCGGTCCGCGTCCGACAGCGCGGCCACGCCGAACGCGTCGGCGCCTTCGAGCGCGCGCGCGACGCGTTCGAGCCCGTGGCCGTAGCCGTCGGCCTTGACCACGGCCATCACCCGGCTGTGCGGAGCCAGCGCCCGGGCCTGGGCGAGGTTATGACGCAGAGCGTCGGTGTGGATGTTTGCGCAAGTCGGTCGTGCCATGGCGCCTAGTCTAGCGAAGGCCCCTGCCCGGCCTATGAGCCCAATGTGAAGTCGGGCCGAGGCGGCACGCTGTGCAAACCGCGCGACGCGCCGGAGTCAGAACCATTGCTGCTGATAGAGCGGTTCGACGACGGCCTGGAATTCGCGGGTAAACGCGGCCAGATACAGCTTGCCGCCGATGCGGCGGAAGATCAGCAGTGGGAACGCGTCGCGCTCGACGCGGCCCTCGGCCGGAACGCGCAGGGCGTCGCGCCGCCATTTCGATTGCAGCGCGGACCGGATCGGGCGCTTGCCTTCGTCGTCGCCGGAGAACCAGATGTAGACGCCTTCGAACGATTCCTTCGCCGGCAGGGCCGGGCCAAAGTCCGCGCCTGGGTGACGCCCCGCCGATCCGGCGAACACGCTGCCGCCGATCACTTCCGCGACGACGCGGCCGGGCGCGGCGGTGGCGATCTGCGCGTGCACCGATGCGCCGTGCAGTTGCCGTTGTCCGGCGAGTTCGCGCAGATAGGCCAAAGCGAGGCTGTCGGGCGCAACCGAGTGAGCAAAGGCGCGGGCGATGCCGTCTTCGCCTTCGCCGTCGCGCTTGGCCGAGGCCGAATAATCGGCCGTGAAGCGCTGCACCCAGTCGGCGTAGGCCGAGGCGGCGACCGGATCGAGGGTTGCCGGCAGCGGCGAGCGCAGCTCCGGCTTGGGCGACGGCCGGCCGTGGACATCGAGCACGGCCCATTGCCAGCCGACCGGGCCGATGCAGCAATCGGTGATCAGCCACAGCCTGCCCGGACGGGCGCTTTGTTGGGCCTGCCACAGTTGTGTTTGCTCGGCTTCGCCGATGGCGATGGCGTCTGCCTGCCGGCCTTGCAGGATCGGCGCGGATGCGGCGGCGTTGGCGATCGCTTCGGGCCGGCGGGCCAGGTCTTCGTTCGTGGCGACGATGCGCCAGGCGCCGGCCTCATCCCATAGTTCATCCAGCGGGCGTGCCGCACGCATGCTGTCGACGCCGCCGTCGCGGTGCATCAGCCGTACCGACCAGCGCGGTGCGATCGGCTTGGGGTTGGAGTTGACCACCAGCCATAGGCGCGGGCCCGTCGCTGCCTCGCCCGCTTTCTCGATTCGCAGGTAGCGCTCGCGCAGTGTGCGCAGTTGCGCGGGACTGAGCCGGACCAGGCCGTTCGGCGCGGTGATGCCTTCGGCCAGCGCGTGTGCGTTGCCCAGGGCCTCGTAGACGCCGGTGGCTTCGACGATGCGCCAGTCGGCGTCCTCGTTGCCGCTCGCCAGCTCCAGGGCGGCTTGATCCAGCGGCGGCGCGGCCTGCGCGGGGCTCGCGGCGCAGGCGAACACCAGTGCGGAAATCCCTAGCCAACGGGCGATCGTGGATGCCATTGTCGATTCGTCTTCCATGTCCAGGGCTCAGTCTGACCGAGTTCGGCTGGGATGGTCGCGAAAGATCTAAAGATGCGCCGGGTCGGGCTGGGTATCGCGGATTTGAGTGCGCGCGGCGAACTGAGCCGAAAGCATCGGGCCTGAAGGCCCTCCCACAAAAACGGCTGCGGTGGCGAAAGAACCGCGATAAAGCATCGGGCCTGATGACCCTCCCATAAAAAAACCGCGCGTGGCGAACCACGCGCGGCTTCTTGTTTGCGTCCGGACCTTGCGGCCGGAAGCCGCGAATCAGTCGCAGCGGCGCTCGATCACGGTCTCGGTCTTGTTCTGCTGGTGTTCCTGGATCTTACGGCCGGCGAACGCGCCGCCCACGGCACCGGCTGCGGTCGCGAGCTTCTTGCCGTTGCCGCCGCCGACCTGGTTGCCCAGCAGGCCGCCGGCCACCGCGCCGATCGCCGTGCCGGCGATCTTGTGCTGGTCCTTGATCTGCTTCGGACGCTGCACTTCGACGTTGTAGCAATGCGGGGTCTTCTTGGACGACTTGGACTGAGCGCCCGCGGCGCCGGTCACCATGACGCAGGACATCAGTACGGCGGCGATCATGGTCTTGATATTGGAATTCATATAACTCACCGATGGAGTTGGGGGGCAATGGCTACGATGCGCCGCGACTCGTCATCAACGCGTCAATCCGTGGACGAACCCACGCACCGCGGACGCAGGCTAGCCCGAACTGGCTGAACGGGCGCATGCAAGAAACCGGTTGCATGCAACAAAACTTCATAGCGTGCGCGAGGTCAATAATCGCTCGCGACGGCTTCTTCCGCCATCGAACGGGGCCGGGAGGCCTCGCGCGAGCGCCGAGGCCCCATTCGTGATGCGGCGAAACTGACCTATGATTCGCCGCATCGGCAGGTCGCGCTTGCGATGCCGCCACCCTGCCCGACCGCTCACACGACCAACGCGCTGCAACAAGGAGTTCCCGCGAATGAATCGCTCGATCCCGGCCATGACGCTCTGCCTCGTGCTCGCCGCCTGCAAGGCCGGCGCGCCCTCCGACACCGCCGCGCCGGCGGCGACGCCCGCGCCCGCCGCGAATACGGAACCGGCCGCGCAGCCCGCGCCTGCGCCCGCCGCGGCACCGGCGGCCAAGCCGGTTTACCAGTTCTCCTTCGCTGCCAAGAGCGAAGAGTCGAAGGACCCGCGCATCGTCGATTGGGGCGAAGACGGCTGCGGCCGCTACCCGATCGTCAAGGTCGACTCGATTCCGCTGTCGGACCCGTGGCTGCTGCCCGACTCGGTGGTCGAGTTCGATGCCAAGGGCCAGGAGCTGACCCGTTGGGGCAAACCGATGGGCTCGGATCTGATCGGCCTGGACGGGCAGCGACTGCAGTTCCGGGTGGACGACAAGTGGCAGCGCGGCGCCTTCGCCACCGATGCCTCCGGCACGGTCGAACCGATCACCAGCCAGGCGGCCTCGCTGTACGACACGGCGAAGATGGTCGATTGCCCGAAGCTGCCGAGCTTTGCCCAGTCCGACGCCGAGCAGTGCTTCGTGATCAAGGATGCGAGCGGAGCCGAACGGCGCCTGGCTTGGGAAGGTCCTTGCACTTGAGCGGCATTCGGGCCGGTTGAGTCCGGCGGTCGCAAGCGCCGGCGCAGAGCGGCGCCGCGGCTCATCGACTCGCTAATGAAAAGCCCCGCGTCGCAGCGGGGCTTTTCTTTTGTACGGGCGAACGGCATTCCGGCTTGCACGCAAGCCGTCGCCTCACCCCGTCATTCGCCATCCACCGAAGTCACCAGGGCCCACGCCTGCTTGCCGGCGAGCCCGCGTCCGATCGCCTCCGCGTACTGCGCGCGCATCTGCTCCAGCGCCTGCGCGACCTCGTCGGCGGGGATCGCGATCGCGGACGCATCGGCCGGCGTGCCGCCCAGGTAGGCCCATTCGGCGGCGAGCTGCGCCAGCGCCTGTTGTACGGTCGCGCCGTCGCGGCCGGCGATGTAGGCGTGCACGGACGCGCGTTTGCGCACGATCAGGTACTCGGAAAAGATCCGCTCCTGCAATTGCGGGTCGAAGGCTTGCACGGGATCGAGCTTGAGCGCGCGCACGGCGAGATCGACGCTGGATGGAATGAGCTGGTATTTGCCGATCGCGAACAGGCGGTCGGGATCGTTGCGCGGCAGATGCTGCAGGTTCTGCACCTGGCGCAAGGTCAGGCGCGAGAAGTCGATGCGCTGTCCCTGCGAATCGCCGCTGCGGCCGCGATTGAAGGCGCCGTATCCGCCCGAGCCGCGTTCGATCAGTGCGCTCAGCGGATTGCTCACGGGGGTCCTCACGACTGCATGGCGGGGGTTGGCGGCGAGGAGCATCGTACCGCGATCGGGCGCATGCCGATCTTGCGCAAACGGTGCGCGAGATCGCAGTGTGGTTGGCGGGAGTTCGTGTGAGCCGGCGTGTAAGAGCCGGTTCAAAGTTTCTGCTTCGGGCGCCGTTTTTTTTGCTCGTCATTCCCGCGAACGCGGGAATCCAGCGCCTTTCGTGCGAGAACGCCTGAACTCACTGGATTCCCGCGTTCGCGGGAATGACGATCTGAAAGGATCGCGCTGAAGTCTCTGGATCCCCGCCTCCGCGGGAATGACGGACTGGAGAGATGGCGCTGAAGCCTTTGGATGCTCGGCTTCGCCAAAGTAAAGCGGAGCCCGCTTTCGCGGGAATGACGAACAAAAAAAGCGGCGCCCGAAGCAGAAGCTTTGAGCCGGCTCTTACGCGAGCAATACCGAGCCCAACAACAACCGGCCCCGCCGAAGCGGGGCCGGTTGTCTCGTGCGGATGAGGATCGATCAACAGGCAGCCGAGAGCCGCCTGCGAAGCCCGACAATCGTCAGGCTCATCCGATCCAAGCCATCAACGCCCCGGAGCCGCCAACTGCTGGCGCTGTTGCTGCTCCTGGTCGTGCTGCTGGCTCTGCTTGGCCATGTGGTCGCTCATCTGCTGCATCGGCGGGGTCGGCGCCTGGGTGTCCACGCGCACGTGGAAGCCGGGGGTCGAACCTTGCACCAGCACATCGCTGCCGTTCTTCCACACGGTGCCGACCTGGTCCGGGCGGGTCATGCCGTTCTCCATCGCCTGCAAGGTGACGTTGGCGACGGCTTCCGGACGCGCGCCCGGCATCTGCCGGCCGATGGCGGTGTACAGCGCATGGTTGGGATGCGAGGCATCGGTGATCAACGGGCCGGCAGCGGCTTCGCGCGGGGCCGGCGGTGTGCCCGGCGTCGGCGACGGCGCCGCCGGAGCCGTGCTCTGCGGCGCGGCCGGCGTTGCGGTCGGTGCGTTGACCTCGGCGTTGGCGGTCACCCGGCCCTGCGGCAGTTGCCGGCCGATCGCGTCCAGGGTGCGCTGATCGGCGATGCCGGTCGGTTCCAGATTGTGCGCGCTCTGGAAATTGCGCACCGCGCCGGCGGTGTGTTCGCCGTAGATGCCCGAACGGGTTTCCAGCGGCTGGCCGCGCTCGTCGCGCACGCCGAGCTGGTTCAGGGACTGCTGCAGGCCGCGCACGTCGGCGCCGCGTTCGCCCTGGCGCAGCACGCCGTCGGCCATCGCGTCGCGGGTCGCCGGCGTCGGTGCCGGCGTGGTCGGAGCGGCCGGCGTGGTCTGGCCGCGGCCGGGCACGGTCAGGTGCTGCATCGGATCGACCGCGACGCCGTTGACGCGATACTCGAAGTGCAGGTGGGTGTCGCCCTGACGCGGCGTGTTGCCGGTGCGGCCCATGGTGCCGATCTGCTGGCCGGGCTCGACATGCTGGCCGTCGCGCACGTTGATGTCGCGCATGTGCATGTAGACCGTGGTGACGCCGTTGCCGTGGTCGATGCTGACCATGTTGCCGGCCGCGCCGTTGTTGGGTTTCACGTGCACGGTGCCGCCGCCGTAGGCCTGGATCGGGTCGCCTTCGCGGCCGACGATGTCCACGCCCTTGTGGGTGCGCGCGCCGCCGCCGCGCGAGGTGCCGAATTCGCCATGTCCTTCGCCCGGCTTGTCGGCATGGTTGATGGTGGTGTTGCCCGGCGCCGGCCAGTGGCCGGTGCCCTGCGGCTGCGGCGTCGCCGGGGCCGGATGGTTGCGGCTGGCTTCGGGCAATTGCAGTTGCGTCTGCACCGCCGCCAGAGTGGCGCGATCGGCCACGCCGGTTTCCGGCAGATGGTTGGCATGCTGAAAGCTGCGCACCGAGGCCGCGGTATGCGCGCCGTAGACGCCGGAGGTGGTTTCTAGCGCCTGTCCGCGCTCGTCCTTGAAGCCGAGCTGGTTCAAGTTGCGCTGCAGCTGACGCACCGGTTCGCCGCTCTCGTTGCGGCTCAGGACGCCGTCGGCCAGCGGATTGGCCGGCGTCTGGGTCTGAGTGCGGGTCGGGCCGACGTCGGTGACCGTGCGCCAGGCCTGCTCCGGCGTCTGGCCGCGGCCGATCGCTTCCTGATAGTTGGCGCGCATCTGCTGCAGGGCGCGGCCGGCGTCGGGCGCCGAGATCGAGGCGGCATTGCCGCCGACGCCGCCGTAACGGCTGCGGCCGGTGTCTGGATCGGCCACGCTGGCCCATTCGCCGGCCAGCTGATCCTGGGCGCGATGCAAACTCGCGCCGGGCTGACCGGTGATGTAGTCGCGGATGCCGGGTTGCTTACGCGAGATCAGGTAATCGGAAAAGATCCGCTCCTGCAGTTCGGGGGTGACGCGCTGGTTCGGGTCCAGGCGCAGGCTGGCCACGGCCAGATCCATGGTGCCGGGAATGATCTGGTATTTGCCGACCGCGAACAGGCGGTCGGGATCGCCCGCGGGCAGATGCTGGCGACGCTGCAGTTCGCCCAGGGTCATCTGCGAGAAATCGATGGTGCGTCCGTTGGCATCGCCGGCGCGACCGCGGTTATAGGAACCATAGCCGCCTTCGCCGCGCTCCAGGAGCTCGCTCAGTGGATTGCTCATGTTGGAAATCTCCGTTTACTGACAAGTGGTTGGATGGCGTATCCGGAGAGTTTCGTCCTGAATCAGCTCCGGCCATGGCAAGCGGGACGGGTGTCCGACTTGCACTTCGCGGCACGGATCCTTGCTAATCCGTACCGCTTGCGGCCCTGACTGCACCGCGACCTGCCGGGGTTCACTGGCAGGCGTTTGCTGGGTTCCTCTGTAACGTCTGGTGGAAACGTCTGGGTGGAAACATCTTGTGTAAGTCTGATCCGGCGGGCGGCGCGTGATTGCGCGCCGGGCCCTGGCCCGATCCGGCGGCCGCTCAGCGCGGCCGTCCCGGTGTTATTTGCTGAAACTCCATTCGGTCACACGCAGGCGCGAGTCCGCGCCGGCCACGTTCCAGTCTTCGATCATGCCGTAGCTGGTGACTTCCAGGCGCTGCGCATCGTGACTGAAGCGGGTGGTGGCGTAGCCGTCGCCGCTGTAGGCGCTCAGCTCGGGGATGTCGGTGCAGGCCCGGCAGATCGCCAGGTCCGGGTTTTCCTTGCAGGTCTGTTCGTCGTGGCCGACCACCTGGGTCCGGCACTGCGGGTCCACGACCGGCTGCCAGCCGCCGTCCAGGGCGAGCTTGCGCAGATCGGCGTAGGCCATGTCCTTCTTCAACGCATCTTGCAGAGACGACATGTCGGGCTGTCCTTGCTGGGAAACGGTGGCGGCCGGTGCAGGCGTGGCGGCGGCGGGTGCGGCGGCGCTCGGCGCAGCCGGTGCCGGGGGCGCCTTGCACGCGGCCAGCGCCGCGGTCGCGGCCAGCAGCACGGCGGCGGCGCGGGCGCCTGCACGGAATCGGGAATCGACCATGACACTTCCTGTGTGAGTTCAGACGAACTGGAGCAACACCGGCAAGGCTACCGTTCCGGCCTTGCACACGGCAACTGCCGGCGGCGACGGCGGGCCTTGGCCCGACCGGCGGCGGCTTGAACGCGGAAAGTTTGGATCAGTTGGCAGGCTAGCCGGCGAATGCGGCAATGCCCTGCCCCAGCAGCCGCCCGGCCGATGCGGGGCGGCGCAGGCGGATGCGGACTTACTCGAACGAACCGACCGAATCGTGGGCCAGGTTGTCGAAGCGGGTGTACTCGCCGAAGAACTTGAGCTTGAGCGAGCCGGTCGGGCCGGAACGCTGCTTGCCGATGATGACCTCGGCCAGACCTTTGTCCGGCGAGGTTTCCTTGTTGTAGTAATCGTCGCGGTAGATGAAGACGATCACGTCCGCGTCCTGCTCGATAGCGCCCGATTCGCGCAAGTCGGCCATCACCGGACGCTTGTCGGCGCGCTGTTCCAGCGAGCGGTTGAGCTGCGACAGCGCGATCACCGGCAGGTTGAGTTCCTTCGCCAGATGCTTGAGCGAGCGCGAGATTTCGGAAATTTCCGTGGCGCGGTTTTCGTTGTTGCCCGGCACCGACATCAGCTGCAGGTAGTCGATCACGATCAGACCCAGGTCGTGCTCGCGCTTGAGCCGGCGCGACTTGGCGCGCAGCACTTCCGGCGACAGGCCCGGGGTGTCGTCGATGAAGATCTTGACCTCGCGCAGTTGGCGGATCGCGCCGGTGACGCGCGCCCAGTCCTCGTCCTCGAGCTGGCCCGAGCGCAGGCGCTGGGCGTTGACGCGGCCGACCGAGGAGATCAGTCGCAGCGCCAGCTGGCTGGCGGACATTTCCATCGAGAACACCGCCACCGCTTTCTTGGTGCGGAACGCGGCATGCTCGGCGATGTTGAGGGCGAAGGCGGTCTTGCCCATCGCCGGACGCGCGGCGAGGATCAGCAGATCGGTGTTCTGCAGGCCGGCCGTCATCTCGTCGAATTCGGTGTAGCCGGTCGGGATGCCGGTGACCGAGCCGCCGTTGGCGTAGCGGGTCTGCAGCACGTCGAAGGCTTCCGACAGCGCCTTGGTGACCGGGGTGAAGTCGGTCCGGCCGCGGGCGCCGGCTTCGGCGATCGCGAACACCTGCTGCTCGGCCTTGGCCAGGATCTCGCCGCTGTCGCGGCCGTCGGGTTGAAAACCGTCGTTGACGATCTCGGTGCCGACCTCGATCAACTTGCGCATCACCGCCTTGTCGCGAACGATCTCGGCGTAGGCGGTGATGTTGGCAGCCGACGGCGTGGTCGTGGCCAGTTCGATCAGATAGGCGCCGCCGGCGACCTGCTCGGTCAGGCCTTGCGATTCGAACCATTCGCCCAGGGTCACCGCGTCGAACGGTCGGCTCTTTTCCGCCAGCTCGCGGATCGCGCGGTAGATCAGCTGGTGATCGCGGCGGTAGAAGTCTTCTTCGACGATCTGGTCGGCGACGCGGTCGTAGGCGTCGGGCGCGAGCATGAGGCCGCCGAGCACGGCCTGTTCGGCCTCCACCGACTGCGGCGGGACGCGCAGCTGGTCGATGCGCTGTTCGGCGCGGGTCTCGAAACGTTTTTCGCCACGGAATCCGCGTGCGCTCATCGGGGAGACGATCCTCGTCGGGTCGGCCGTGTGCACGGCCAATCGAGCCGGTCAGGGCTCAGGGGCTTGCGTGGCGTGCCGGCCGATTCGGACTGGACGCGTCGTCGGGACCAGTCGCTGCACTCTCGGGTCGGACACGCATCCTAGTCGCGATGCCTTGCGGTCGGTTGCAGATAGAACTGTGGCCAAGCTGTGGATAAGAGGTGGGCAATTGTGCTCACCGGTATGTCACAGCCCAATCTCACCGCGTGAGAACCAGCCACGGCGCGGTTCGCCATGTGCGCGCGCGACGCGCAGTGGCTGCCGCGGAATGCTTGTCGATCGCCGCAAAAACGAAGGGCGCCTCGCGGCGCCCTCGTTCGTACCGCGTCAGGCTCGGATCAGGCGACTTCGCCGGCGACCGTGACCTTGACGGTGATTTCGACGTCGGCGTGCAGGTGGATCAGCACGTCGTACTCGCCGGTGCGGCGGATCGGGCCTTCGCCCATGATCACTTCCGACTTGTTGACCGGGTAGCCGGCCTTGGTCAGCGCCTCGGCGATATCGCGCGGGGTCACCGAACCGTACAGCTTGCCTTCGGTCGCGGCGTTGGCGTGGACGGTCACCGTGGCGCCTTCCAGCTTGGCCTTGCGGCCTTCGGCGCCTTCGAGCTGCGACTTGGCCTTGGCTTCGTACTCAGCGCGACGGGTTTCGAACTCGGCCAGGTTGCTGGCGGTGGCCGGAACGGCCTTGCCCTGCGGGACCAGGAAGTTGCGGCCGTAGCCCGGCTTCACGTTGACCTTGTCGCCGAGGTTGCCGAGGTTGGTGACTTTCTGCAGGAGGATCAGTTGCATGGGATTGCTCCGTATTCGTTAGCGGGCCTGTAGGTCCGCAGCGGGATTCGCTGTCCGAAGAAGCGAGGAGTGAGTTCAGAGGAGTGAGAAGTGAGTAAAAGCAAAAGCTCTCTCTCGTTTCTCACTCCTCCAGGGCGGCAAAGCCGCCACTCACTCCTACGCCGTTAGGCGTTGTGATTGTCGGTATACGGGATCAGCGCGAGGAAACGAGCGCGCTTGACCGCCGTGGCCAGCTGACGCTGGTACTTGGACTTGGTGCCGGTGACCCGGCTCGGCACGATCTTGCCGGTCTCGGTCAGGTACTGGCGCAGGGTGTTGAGATCCTTGTAATCGATCTCTTTGACGCCCTCGGCGGTGAACTTGCAGAACTTGCGGCGACGGAAGAACTTGGACATGGGGGCAATCCTCAGGCGGCTTCGGCGTTGTCTTCGGCGCTGTCGGCGGTGCCGACGGCGTTGTCGCTGTCATCGTCGCGACGACGGCGTTCGCCACGCTCGGGCTTGTCGCCCTTCTCGTCCTTGAACTTCATGATCAGGGACTGTTCGGTGTCGGCGTCGTCGCGCTTCATGACCAGGTGACGCAGCACGGCATCGTTGAAACGGAAACCGTCGACCAGCTCGTTGAGCACGGTCTGGGTGACTTCGATGTTCAGCAGGACGTAGTGGGCCTTGACCAGGTTCGAGATCGGGTAAGCCAGCTGACGGCGGCCCCAATCTTCGAGACGGTGGATCTTGCCTTCACCGGCTTCGATCAGCGACTTGTAGCGCTCGATCATGGCCGGCACCTGCTCGCTCTGGTCGGGATGGACCAGGAACACGACTTCGTAATGACGCATGGTGTGATTCCTTGTGGATGAGGGATCGCCGAGGGCGACCCGATTCAGCCCCCCAAGACCCGCATCAGGTCCGGTGGAGCAAGGTCCCGACACGGCCGCAGGCCATGTGGGAGCCGGAAAGTATGGCAGGGACAGGGGCTTACGTGCAAATCGACGCCAGGGCGGCGAACGGGGCCGGCGATCCGGATGCGGGCCCGAAGCCCGGTCGAACGACAGGCCGCCCCGTTGCCGGGACCGCGCGGTCGGGCCGCCTCAGGCCGGCGGCCGCGGCGGGCGCCGTGATCCGATCACGGCGCATGTTTTCGCAAAACCTTAAATAAAACCCGCAAGCAATTGAATTAATTAATCAGGCACGCTTCTTACTGGCGATCCATGCATCGATATGCTTCTCCAGCACGCTCAGCGGCACCGAGCCGGTCGAGAGCACTTCATCGTTGAAATCGCGCAGATCGAAGTCCTTGCCCAGCGCCTGGCGCGAGCGCTCGCGCAGCTCGGAAATCTTGAGCTGGCCGATCTTGTATGCCAGCGCCTGCCCCGGGGTGCCGATGTAGCGGTCGATCTCGTTGACCACGTCCTGTTCGGTCTTGGGCGCGTTGTCGGTGAAGAACTTGATCGCCTGCTCGCGGCTCCAGCCCTTGGCGTGCATGCCGGTGTCGACCACCAGCCGCACCGCCCGCCACATGTCGTAGGACAGCTGGCCCATGCGGTCGTAGGGATCGTCGTACAGGCCCATGTCGTAGCCCAGGCGCTCGGCGTACAGGCCCCAACCCTCGCCGTAGGCGACGAAGTAACCGGTGCGGCGGAACATCGGCGCGTCGGGCAGCTCCAGGCCGCGGGCGAACTGGAAGTGATGGCCCGGCACCGCTTCGTGCAGCGACAGCGGAATCATTTCCCAGGTCGGGCGCATCTCGGGCTTGTACAGGTTGACGTAGTAGAACCCCGCGCGGCTGCCGTCCACGGCGCCGGCCAGGTAATAGGCGGTGGTGGTGTCGGGCGCGATGTTGTCCGGGATCGGGCGCACGCCGTAGGGCTGGCGCGGGATGATCTTGGAGATCTTCACCAGTTCCGGATCGATCCGCTTGGCGGCCGCCTGGTACGCCTCCAGCAATTCGGCCGGGGTCTTGTGGAAGAACTTCGGATCGGTGCGCAGGTAATGGAAGAACGCCGGCAAGTCGCCCTTGAAGCCGACCTCGCTCTTGATCTTCTCCATCTCGGCGCGGATGCGCGCGACTTCCTTCAGGCCGATCTGGTGGATCGCCTCCGCGCTCAGGTCGGTGGTGGTGTAGTCGGCGGCGAGGAAGTCGTAATAGGCCTTGCCGTCGGGCAGGTCGCCGGCGGCGATGGTGGCGCGGGTGTTCGGCAGATACTCCTTGTCGAAGAACTCGCCGAAGCGGCGGTAGGCCGGCACCAGGGTTTCGCTGATCACCTTCCTGGCCTCGGCCTGCAGCGCGCTGCGCTCGGCCGCCGGAATGCTGTCGGGGAAACGGGCGAAGGGCTTGTAGAACGGGCTCTTGCTCGGATCGGTCACGACCTGCTTGGCGATCTGGGCCGGCACGCGCTGCATCAGCACTCGCGGCGGGGTAAGGCCGGCCTTGACGCCCTCGCGCAGCAGCGCCTGGTTCTGTTCGATCACCAATGGCACCGCGCGCATGCGCGCGAGCCAGTCGCGGTAGTCCTTGACCTCGGAAAAGCTCAGCGCTTCGACTACGCCGTCCAGGGTCTGCACCCCGCCCTGCTGGCTCAGCGGCATCAGGTATTCACGATACTTCTGCCGCTGGATCGATCTTTCCAGGTTCCAGGCGAATACGTCGTAGTTGAGCTGATCGTCCACCGACAACTGGCCGCGGTCGATCGCCTTGAGCTCGGCGAGCGCCTTGCGATCGCCTTCGGCCCGCGCCTGGATCGCGCTCAGGCTCTGGTCGGTCCAGCGGTCGTTGTAGCGCTTGTCGCCGTTGTAGCTGGCGCCTTCGGGACTTTCGCGCAGGCCGCGTTCCCATTGCGCGTCGAACAAGCGGAACAAGGCTTGCGCCGAGGCGTTGCGGGTGGGCGTGGCGGTGGCGGACGCCGCAGGCGCGGCGGCGACGGAAGTAGCGCACGCGCAGGCCAGGGCCGAGGCGAGCAGCACGGAACGAAGCATGTGGGATTTCCAGCGAGGCGATCGCCGCAGTCTAGCCGCCGGACCCGGGCGCGGCCGCGTGACGAAAGATGGGGGGCCGTCATGCCGATGCGCGACTCGGATCGACCGGGCGAGACGCGTTTTCCCTAACCGGCCATGAATCGGCTCACATCGGCGACGTTCCATTTCGTTACCATGTGAAAAATCTCTGTCATATCAATGCCCTGCCCGCTGTCGCGGCAGCGCACATCCGCTCAATCGGGATTCGCCATACAGATGCCTACCCACGCCGCGCCCGACCGGATCGCCGTGATCATCCCCAGCTACAAGGTGCGCCGGCACATCCTGGCCGTCATCGACGCGATCGGGCCGGAGGTCGAGCGCGTCTACGTGGTCGATGACCAGTGCCCGGACGAGAGCGGACGCTACGTCGCGGAAAACTGCCGCGACCCGCGCGTGGTAGTGCTGCGTCATGAGGCCAACCAGGGCGTCGGTGGCGCGGTCATGACCGGCTATGCGGCGGCGGCGGCGGACGGCTTCACCATCGCCGTGAAGATCGACGGCGACGGCCAGATGGACCCGCGCCTGCTGCCCATTTTCGTCCAGCCCATCCTCGAAGGCCGCGCCGACTACACCAAGGGCAACCGCTTCTACGATCTGTCGCAGATCCAGCGCATGCCCAAGATCCGCCTGATCGGCAACGCCGGCCTGTCGTTCCTGAGCAAGCTGTCGACCGGCTACTGGAATACCTTCGACCCCACCAACGGCTACACCGCCATCCACACCCGGGTCGCCGCGCACCTTCCGTTCGACCGCATCAGCCGCCGCTATTTCTTCGAGACCGACATGCTGTTCCGGCTCAACATCGCCCGCGCGACCGTGCTGGACATCCCGATGGACGCGGTCTACGCCGACGAAGAAAGCAACCTGCACATCCGCAAGATCTTCGGCGAATTTCTCGGCAAGCACATCCGCAATTTCTTCAAGCGCATCTTCTACAACTACTTCCTGCGCGACATGTCGGCCGCGTCGCTGGAACTGGCGTTCGGCAGCCTGCTCATCGCCTTCGGCCTGATCTACGGCTGCTGGCAGTGGTTTTCGTCCATGCAGTTGGGCGTGACCACGCCGGCCGGCTCGGTGATGCTGGCGGCGCTGCCGTTGATCGTGGGCTTGCAGTTCGTGCTTGCTTTCGTTTCGTTCGACGTAGCCAATGTTCCGGCCCGCACCATCGCTCCCCTGCTGCCGGACACGTTTCGCAATAGATAAAGGCCCGGCACCCGCGCTCCGTCGGCTCGACAGTCGATCGGCGGCGCGCACCGAGCCGCGCGCCTCATCTTCACCATAAGGACAAGTTCTGTTGAAGCTCGACCAGCCGACCCGTTTTAATCACTGGAATGCAGTTCTCGCGCTCGGCGCCGTCGCGGTGCTGGCGGCGATCATTGCGCGCGATACCGGCCTGTACGCATCGGTATTCGGCGATGAATGGACTTACAGCTCCAACTCGCGCCTGGCTCCGATCGCTGATGCGAAAATCCCGTCCTATCTGTATTTGTGGATATTCCGGCTGACCAATCAATGCGGCGCCGACTTTCTGAGCTGTGCCCGCTGGTTGAACGCGATTTTCTTCGTAGCCGCGGCTCCCTTCATCTACGCGGTACTCAAGCCTTACACCAGCCCGGGAAAAGCCGTGGCGCTGACGCTGGTCGCTATCGCCGCGCCGGCCAATTCGTTCACCACCTTGTTCATGCCCGAATCGCTGTACTTCTTCATGTTCTGGGTGTTGAGCTTCATGGCGCTGCGTCCGTATGCCGCCCGGCCTTGGCGATACGCAGCCCAATGCGGCGCGGTTCTTGGCTTGATGTGTCTGGTCAAGCTGCATGCCTTGTTCTTGCTGGGCGGCCTGTGCGCCTTCGTGCTGATCGACGCGCTGTGGCCCGGAGTGCGCGGCCGGCTTAAACCGGCATTGATCGTACTGGCCGCGACCGTCGCGGTGTTCTTCGCGGTGCGCTTCGGCCTGGGCTATGTGCTCGGCGGAAAGGGCGCGTTGAGCTTGATGGGCGAGTTCTATTCGACCCAGGCGAACGTGAGCAAGGGACAGCTTCCGCTGGACGCGCTGATCTGGAACACGATGAAGTCCGGCTGGGGGCATGTGATCGGGCTGTGCATGCTGTTCGGACCCTTGCTGGTCGCCGCCGTGTTCAATCTGGTGCGCGGCAACGACGAGCAGTCGCAACGCGCGCGCAGCGCGGTCCTGTTCGGACTGACCATGTTGGCGGCGCTGGTGACCATCACCGCGTACTTCACCGCCAGCATGAGCTACAGCGAAAACATCGGCCGCCTGCACCAGCGCTATTACGATTTCTGCTTGCCGCTGCTGTTGCTCGGTCCGCTCGCCTGGCGCGGGCTGGAGGCCCATCCGGCGGCGTGGAAGCAGGCACTTACCCGTGCCGCGACCGTGATCATCGCGCTGCTGATGCTGTATGCGGCCACCATCGGGCTTCGGCTCTACACCCCGTATTTCGTCGATTCGCCCGAACTGAGCTGGGTCCAGGGCCGGCGACTGTTGCCGGCGCTGGTCGGCGGCATCGGCGCGATCGCCTGCTTGAGTTTCATTTTCGGCCACTGGCGCAAGGCCCGTCTGGCCGCCCTGGGCTACTACGTGCTGATCGTCGCCGCGGGCACGGCGGCGGCGACGGTGACGACGCGTTCGCGCACCTACGCCGACGTGTTCGTGCAGGCAGGACAGTTGCTTCGGACTCAGTATCCCGATGTCGCCCGACATGGGCAGTTGGTGGGCGATCAACATGCCGGACTGCTCAAGGCGAAGTTCTATGCCGACTCGAATGCGCTCGAAGTCGTCGCCACCAATCCCAGCGGCAGCTTCGACAAAGGTCTGGACTGGACGCGCGATAGCGCGGTGTTGTTCGACGATTGGGAACTGCCGCCCGGCAGTTACCACCGCAAGCGGGCGTACGAGGGTTTCACCGTCTACTGGTTGCGCAAGCGCGACACGCTGGATTTCAGCAAGCCGCTGCCGGCTTCGGTGAAATCGGCGCAAGGCCTGGCGGCGCCGGAATCGTTCGGACGCTGGTCGCAGGGCAAGGAAGTCGTGCTCGTTCTCAATGAACCGATCTCCGGCGACCTGCAGGTGACGGTCGAAGCCAGCGCGTTCGGGCCCAACGTCGGTCAAACTTTCGCCATTGCGCTCGGTGACGTGGAGCAGCCGCTGCAATTGGGGACTACGGCGCAGGTCCACACGTTGTACTTTCCCGATGTGGTCGATGCACGCAGCTTGGTGATTCGTGTGCCGCAGCCGACCTCGCCGCAGCAGCTCGGGATCGGTCAGGATCCGCGCCTACTCGGCATTTCCCTGGTCCGGTTGAGCATGGGTCCGAAAAACAACCAGCCCGTGCGCGTCTGCGACCGTCTCGCCGCAGACTGCCACGCTGCCGCCGACGGCGGGCCTTCCGGCCAGCCGCAGAAGTGATGTGAATCCGCCGGCCCGGTTTCGGGCCGCGCGACTTCAGGCCGCGTCGGCCTGCGTGGTGAAGCTCTCCCCGCAACCGCATTCGGCGGTGGCGTTGGGGTTCTGGAACACGAACATCTCGCCCAGGCCCTGCTTGAGGAAATCGATGCGGGTGCCTTCGACCAGCGGCAGGCTGATCGGATCGACGTAGATGCGTACGCCGTCCTGTTCGAACACGGTGTCGCCGGCGCGTTCTTCGCGGGCCAGGTCGGCGGTGTGCTGCCAGCCCGAACAACCGGTGCGGGTCACGCCGAAACGCAGGCCCAGGGCGGTCGGCGTCTCGGCCAGGAAGGTCTGGACGCGGGCAAGAGCGGCGGGAGCGAGGGTGACGGGCATGACGGTACTCGTAGGATGCGGCTCGACGGGTTGGCTGAGCCGGTCGGTCCGGCCGGCTGCGATGGTTCACCGATGGCGGAATCTTATCAGTCCGGCATTCGGGGGCTGTACCCGATATGGCGGCATGTGCGGCCGGTTCAAGCCGGGCTGAACCGGCCGCGGTGCCCGGCCTGGCTGCGGTTCGGGCTTCGATCGGCGTCGATCAGCCCCGATCCTCGACGATCGGGGTCAGCCGCCCCCGCCCGCCGCGCTCGCGCCCGGCGCCGGTTCCGACTCCGGCGGCGCCAGCAGATAGGTCGCGAAACTGCCCAGCCAATGCGCGCCGGCGTAATGAGTGTCGCCGACCGCGATCAGCCCCAGTTCGCGATGCGATGCCGCGGCCGCGCGCAAGGCGCCGATGCGGCGATCGCGCGGCGGCAGGCCGCGGGCGATGCCTTCCAGCATCCAGGCGCGGCTGAGATTGAGGCCGTCCAGGTGCGCCAGCTTGCCGTCGCCCGGGTCCAGGACCAGCCCCGGGGTCAGCCAGTCGGCGCGGGCGCGGCGCGGAATCTGCGGCAGGAAGCCCTTGAGCCAGCGGGCGAATTCCGGCGCCGGCAGTACCCGCCGCATCAGGTCGGCCTCGGCCAGGCATGGCGAGAGGAAGTCCTGGCCCGAGGGTTCGTACGCCAGCGGGCAGTCGCGGTCGCCCAGGTAATAGAAGCGCGAGCGGGCGATCAGCGCCTCGCGCAGGGCGCTGTCGCCGCTGGTCCCGGTCCAGTCCAGGGCCAGGCCGAAGGCGAACGCGGTCTGGCTGTGTTCGCCGACCCGGATCGGCTTGGTCAGCTTGGGCAGCCAGCGCTGCAGCCGCTGCGATGCCTCGCGTTCCAGCGGTTCCAGCGCCTTGGCCCATTGCCGCGCCTGCGGGTCGTCCCAGCCGCGCAGTTGCGCGCCCAGTTGCAGCAGCCAGGCCAGGCCGTAGGGGCGTTCGAAACTCTCGTCGGCATGGCGCAGGTAAGCCAGTTCGCCGGCGAGGTTGCTGTCGATCAGGCTGCGCGCGAGCGCCGCGCGCGCCTGGGCCGCGAACGGCGCCTGCGGAAAGCGCTGCGCCAGCCGCGCCAGCAGCCAGTGGCCGTGGACCGAGGAATGCCAGTCGTAGCAGCCGAAAAACGCCGGATACAGTTTGCTCGGCGCGGCGACATCGCCGGCGCCTTCCAGGCGGTGGGCGATCTTGTTCGGGTACTCGCGGCCTACGCAGCTCAGCGCCAGGCCGGCGAAATGAGCGGCATGGGCTTGATCCAGCGCGACCATCTCCGGCTCGGGCAGCAGCGGCGATTTGGGCATCGGCTCCTGCGCCGATACGCCGCCCGCGCAGCACAGCAGCGCCAGCGTGGCCCACGCCCGCGCGCCGGCCCGCAGCCATCGCCGCGCACCGATCCGCCCCTTGCCGCCTGTCCCGATTCCGCTCATGCCACGCCCCCACCCGTGATCGATAGCGCAGTCTACGGGCGCCGCCGCCGGCGCGCTGCGCCGGTCCCATCCGTTATGATCGCCGTCCCTCACTTTTCATTGCGCTAAGGCGGCACGACATGACGGTGGTAAGCGTCGAACAGGCACTCGCGGGCAAGATCCCGGCGGGCGGCGAGGTCACGGTACGCGGCTGGGTGCGCACCCGGCGCGATTCCAAGGCCGGACTGAGCTTCGTCAACGTCAGCGACGGCTCCTGCTTCGCGCCGATCCAGGTGGTCGCCACCAATGCGCTGTCGAATTACGACGATGAGGTCAAGCACCTCACCGCCGGCTGCGCGGTGATCGCCACCGGCCATCTGGTCGCATCGCAAGGCCAGGGCCAGAGCTACGAGATCCAGGCCAGCAAGCTGGAAGTGGTCGGCTGGGTCGAGGACCCGCTCACCTACCCCATGCAGCCCAAGCAGCACACGCTGGAGTACCTGCGCGAGTTCGCCCACCTGCGCCCCCGCACCAACCTGTTCGGCGCGGTCACCCGCATCCGCAACTCGCTGGCCCAGGCCGTGCACCGCTTCTTCCACGAGAACGGTTATTTCTGGATCAGCACGCCGATCATCACCACCTCCGACGCGGAAGGCGCC
This sequence comes from Lysobacter gummosus, assembly GCF_001442805.1. Lineage (NCBI taxonomy): Bacteria > Pseudomonadati > Pseudomonadota > Gammaproteobacteria > Lysobacterales > Lysobacteraceae > Lysobacter > Lysobacter gummosus. Next base: position 2,971,595 of record NZ_CP011131.1, read on the forward strand.
GGGCAGATGTTCCGCGTGTCCACGCTGGACCTGGTCAACCTGCCGCGCGACAAGGAAGGCGCGGTGGATTTCTCGCGCGACTTCTTCGGCAAGGAAACCTTCCTGACCGTGTCCGGCCAGCTCAACGCCGAGGCCTACGCGCTGGCGATGAGCAAGGTCTACACCTTCGGCCCGACCTTCCGCGCCGAGAACAGCAACACCACGCGCCACCTGGCCGAGTTCTGGATGATCGAGCCGGAAGTCGCGTTCAACGACCTGGCCGCCAACGCGCAGCTGGCGGAGGACTTCCTCAAGTACCTGTTCCGCGCTGTGCTCAGCGAACGCGCCGACGATCTGGCCTTCATCGCCGAACGCGTCGAGCCCACCGCGCTGACCCGGCTCGAGGGTTTCGTCAACGCGCCGTTCGAGCGCATCGACTACACCGATGCGATCAGCCTGCTGCAGAAGTCCGGGCAGAAGTTCGAGTTCCCGGTCGAATGGGGCCTGGACCTGCAGACCGAGCACGAGCGCTGGCTGACCGAGCAGCACGTCGGCCGCCCGGTGGTGGTGACCAATTACCCGGAGCACTTCAAGGCCTTCTACATGCGCCTGAACGACGACGGCAAGACCGTCGCGGCGATGGACGTGCTGGCCCCTGGCATCGGCGAGATCATCGGCGGCAGCCAGCGCGAAGAGCGCCTGGACGTGCTCGACGCGCGCATGTCGCAGTTCGGCCTGGACCCGGCGCATTACGGCTGGTACCGCGATTTCCGCCGCTACGGCTCGGTCCCGCACGCCGGCTTCGGCCTGGGTTTCGAGCGCCTGGTGGTGTACGTGTGCGGGCTGAGCAATATCCGCGATGCGATCGCGTATCCGCGCGCGCCGGGTAATGCGGAATTCTGATTCGAACCGGGCGCGGGCTTGCGAGGTTCACCTTCAAGTTCGCGCTCCTGTTTTTTGCCCGTCATTCCCGCGAACGCGGGAATCCAGCGACTTGCATCGCAACGGGCACGAAAGGCACTGGATTCCCGCGTTCGCGGGAATGACGGCCTTGAAGAGGCGTCGCACGCACTCGGGCGCGGCGTCATCGGCTTGCATTCGGCCAACGAGGTAACAAGCACGTGATCCTGTTCCTGGCCCTGACCTTCGTAGGCATCGCGGTGTCCGCTTTCTGCGCCTTCGCGATCTTCTGGCCGCTGGCGCTGGTGCATCTGCGCGACCGCCATCCGGCCTTGCGCGGGCAACTGGGCGAGGCCGCGTTCGTGCATCCGGCGGCGTGGAACTGGCTGCTGCGCCAGCGCTATCGCGCCGCCGCCGACCGCAATCTCGACGGCCTGGCGACGCCGGCGCGGGTGTCGCTGCTGATCGTGTTCGCGTCGCTGGCCTGCGCCGGCCTGCTCTGGCTGCTTTCCTCCGTGGTGTCCTGATGAACGATAAATACGAAAACGAACAATGGTGGCTGGCCACGCTCGGCCGCACTCTGGTCTGGGCGCGGCTGCGCGTGCTCGAAGCCGGCACCGCCGAGGTCCTGGACAGCGACGGCAAGATCCTGCCCTACGACAGCGAAGACACCGCGCGTGCAGCGCTGATGGACGCGGAGTTCGTCGAACTCAGCGGCCTGGACGAAGACGACGCGCAAAGCCGCGGCTTCTCCCTGGCCGAGCTGACGCCGCCGCAGGCCGGCAACGATGAGGCGCTGGCCGCGCTGATGATGCAGAAGCTGCCGCCGCGCCACTGACGCGCGCCGCGATACGAACGCTCACCGTCGCCGCATCCGGAGATCGCATGGACCTCAACCTCACCGGCAAACACGCCCTGGTCTGCGGCGCCTCCGAAGGCATCGGCCGCGCGAGCGCGCACGAACTGGCCCTGCTCGGCTGCGACGTCACTGTGCTGGCGCGCCGTCCCGAGGCCCTGGCCGCGGTCGCCGAAGCCCTGCCGCGCAGCGGCGCGCAGGCGCACGGCTGGATCGCCGCCGACGTCGGCGACGCCGCCGCGCTCAGCGCGCAGGTAGCGGCGCTGGCGGCCGGCAAGCCGGTGCATATCCTGGTCAACAACACCGGCGGCCCGCCGGGCGGGCCGGCGCATACCGCACTCGATGCGGCCTATCAGGACGCGTTCGCGCGCCACCTGATCGCCAACCAGACCCTGGTGCGCGCGGTGCTGCCGGGCATGCGCTCGGCGCAGTGGGGGCGCATGGTCAACGTGATCTCCACCTCGGTCAAGGAACCCATCGAGGGCCTGGGCGTGTCCAACACGATCCGCGGCGCCGTCGCCAGCTGGGCCAAGACCTTGTCGCGCGAACTGGCCATCGACGGCATCACCGTCAACAACGTACTGCCCGGCTATACCAGGACCGCGCGCATCGAGCAGATCATCGGCGATCGCGCGCGCAACACCGGCCAGAGCGAGGACGCGGTGATCGAGGCCATGCGCAGGACCGTGCCGCTCAACCGTTTCGCCGAAGCGGCGGAGATCGCCGCGTGCATCGCGTTCTTGTGTTCGCCGGCCGCGGGCTACGTCAACGGCGTGAGTCTGGCGGTGGATGGCGGGCGGATGCAGTCGATCTGAGGATTGGGGTTCGCTGCTGACCGAACAGCGCCGGGGCTGAAGCCCCTCCCACAAAAACCTCGACGCCTAGCGAAGACCGGGCAGTCTTTTGTGGGAGGGGCTTCAGCCCCGATGCTGTTCGATCAAACCACGGCAATACCCTCACCGCCCTACTCGGCCGCTGAATATCGACCGCGCAGCGAACGCTCGAACCACCACAAGCCCGCGCTGAGCGCCAGCCAGGCGAAGAACCACGGCCACGGCGAGCCGCGTTCGCCATCGGCGGCCTGCGCTCCCGTCGCCGCGCCACCGCGCTGCGCCGACGCCAGACTCAACCCGGCCGTGGCTTCGCGCAATTCGCTGGCGCGCAACCCCGGCGCTTCGTCGCGAGCGCGCACATAGAACGGCAGCAAGCGCTCGCCTTGCCGCAACGAATGCCAGCCCGCCGAGGTCGGCCAGAACCCGGCGCAGCGCTCGCGACCCGTGTCCGGATCGACCACCAGCGCCACCGCCGCCCCGCGCGGCGGCAGGACCTGCGCACCGTCGGCGAGGCCGCACACACGCGTGCGCACATCCTGACGCGGCGTGCCGTCGATGCGCGCCGATTCGCTCGAACGCGCCCGGGTCAGCGCCGACAACGCATCGCTCCACAGCCGGCCGTGCAGATCGTCGCGCCCGGCCAGCACCAGCTTGAAGCTGTCGCTCAGGCCCCACAGCGCGAACCGTCCCTGCCCGAGCGCGCGCCACGCCGCATACGCCTTGCCGTCGGCATCGCGCGCCAGCGGTTGCAGCCTGGCGCCGTCGAGCGCGAGCACGCGCCGCGTCAATGCCGGCGCCTCGGCCGGCGCCTGATCGCGCGGACGCGGCGCGTCGACGCTGCCCGGCCCCAGGCGCGCGCGTGTGGCCGCTTCGTCGGTGCCGATGGCCGGCAGACGCAGCTCGCTCGCATCCGCGCCGGCGCCGGGCTCGAAACCCAGTTCGCGCAACTGCGCGCGTGTGCGCGGCGACAACGGCCCGCCGACGCGCAGCAACACGCCCAGGCCGCCGCGCACCGCCGCGATCACCGCGTTGCGCTGAGTCTCGCCGAACGACTCCCAGGCGCGTTCGTCCAGCACCAGCAGATCGAATCCGGCCAAGCTCGCCGCGTTCAAATTCAACGGCGCATCGCCGAGCTGCAGCCCCGCGCCGACGCTGATCTGCGTGTGCGGCTTGAGCCCGGCGTCGGCGGCCCAGCGGCGCAGATACTTGAGCTCAGGACCGGGCGCGCCCGCCAGTAACAACAGTTTCGGCGCCGGCCGCGCTTCGATCGCGACCGGCACGTCGACCTGTTCGATCACCTGCTGGCGCGCATCGCGCAGGCGCAACTGGAACATCGCCAGCCCGGCGCTGCGCGCGACCGCGCTCAGGGCGAAGCCGCCGTCGCCGCGCGGCACCGCGCGATCCACCCGCTGCGAACCCGGATCGAGCAATTCCACGCTGCCGCCGGGCATGGCCTCGACCCGCCCCGACAGCCAGAACTCTTCCCCTTCGCCGACCCGCGCCGGCAACCAAAGTCCGCTCAGCCCGCGCGGCAACGGCGCGGGGACGAATTCGATCGCCAGCCCGCGTGCGGCATCGCGATCGCGCGGCGACAGACCCGCGCCAAGCACGCGCAGCCGCTGCGTACCGGGATGACGGCGCAGCGCGCTGGCCAGATCCGGAACGCGCTCGCCGACCGCGGCAGGCGGCGCTTCGGGCAAGGCCACGCGGATATCGCCGGCGCCCTCGCTAGCGCCGTCGGCGGCGCCGGCGGTGCTGACGATCATGGTTCCGGCCTGACCCGGCAGCCGCGGCGGCAATACGGCGAAATACAGCAGCGCGGCGATCAACGGCTGCGCGATCATCAACACGGCCATGCGCCAGCGGCGCGAGCGCGTCGCCGCATCGCTGCGGTACTGGCGATACAGCAACCGCGCGGTCGCGAGAATCGCGGCCAGTCCCAGCACGATGGCGACGGCGAGTTCGATGGTCATGCCCGCGCTCATGGCCGCGCCTGCTGCAAGGCGTCGAAGTAACGCCGGTCGCTGGCGTCGCCGCCGTCGCGCGGCCGCACCGACGCCGCCGGCCGGTTCAACAGCGGCCACAACAGGCCGCGCAGTTGCGCGCGGCAGCTCGCGCACTCGGGTTGGTCGCGCAACGCCGCCAACGCGGCGGCGAAGGCCAGCGGATCGGGCACGCGCTCATCGTGTTCGCGCAGCCAGCGCTCCAGCGCGGCGTAGTCGATCGACGCCGATGCCGTGCCGCCCGCGCCGGGTTCGAGTTCGCGCCACAACGCGGTCAAGGTCGGATCGGACGCGGTGGCCGCGCGCAGCTCATCGCCGCGCCGCGCCAGCCCCTCGCGTTCGCCGCTGAGCCGCCGGGTTTCGTCGATCGGCGGCAATTCCGGCCCGACCCGCGCCAGATAGATGCGGCTGGCCTGCTGCACCTGTTTGATGAAGGCCAGCGCCTTGTACGCATACGGCAGGGCCTGTTGCGGATGGCCCTGGCGCAGATGCAGTTCCGATTGCCACATCTCGTCGAGCGCGGACTTGAGCAGCTTGCGCGTCTGCGGATCGAGCAAGGTCGCGGCCTCGGCGTGATCGTGGGTGTGGCCGTATTGCTCCAGCACCGAGCCTTCTTCGCCGAACACCGCCGGCTTGGCGTCGGGCGCGTGGCCGTGATCGTCGTGGTCGTCGTGCGCCTCGGTCTTGGCCGAGGCGCCGGCTTCGGCCGGATGCGCATCGTCTGGCGTCTGTTCACTGTCGCTGGTCGGCAGCTTCGGCTCGCCTTCGGCTTCTTCCCCGAGGAACTGGCCGTAGCGCAGCCGCAGCAGGCGCTGATCCACGCCGATCTCGTCCGAGCGCTTGAGGAAATGCTCGCCGTCGAGCTTGCGCCGCTGCGCGATCAGCGCTTCGGCGTCGATGATGATCTGGCGTTGGCTGCGGAAATACGCCGGCAGCGTGGTCTTGACCATGCCTTCGATGCCGGTGGCTTCGCTGCCCAGATCGGCCGGCCAGCGCAGGATCAGGCTCGGGCTCAGGGCGCTCTGCGGCTTGGGCGCGCGATTGTCGTCCACCGCCAGTTGCACGATCAGATCGTCGCCGACCGCGAAGCCGAGCGCGGCCAGATCGAGCCGGTGCTGGTAACGCTTGAGCCTTGCGCCGCCGCTGCCGCGCACGCTGACGAATTGCTCGCGGAAGGTGATGTTCTCACCGCTGCCCTGGGCCAGGGTGATGCGCAACCGCGCGTTGCCGGCCAGGCCGTAGTCGTCGCTGGCTTCGAACGCGAGCGGCCAGGCCTTCTGCCCGGGCGTCATCAGGCTTAATCCGCGATCGGGTTCGAGCACGCGCAACTGCGGCGCACGGTCGGGCGTGACGTCGATGCGATAGAGCCTGCGCGTCTGCGCCTGCGGCGCGGCGGTCGCTTCGATTCGGTACAGCAGCGACTTCGTCATGACCCGTTGCGCGCTCCAGTCCTCGCCGGCGCGGCTCAGCGCCAGCCGTTGGCCGTCGTGGAACACCAGCGCCACTGCATCGGGTTGCGGCTGGAAACGCAGGGTCCAGCGCAGGCGCGCGCCTTCGGCGACGCGGCCTTCCAGGCTGGGCTCGTTGCGCGGCGGCAGCGCGGTGTATGCCGGGGAGTCGATGCGCAAGGCCTGCTGGACCAATCGGGGCTGGCCCGGCGCGGCGGCGATTTGCGGCGATGGCGATAAGCGATCGAGCGCGGCCGACGTCGGCGCGGCTGGCCACAATGCGACTGCCGCCAATGCGAGCGCGGCGAGCAGCAGCGACACAAGTGCGCGACGTCGCGACCACGCCGGGCGCAATTCCGTTGTGGGTGCAGTTTCGATCCGCTGCCGCAGCCACGCTTGTTGCAGGCGCTGCAGCCCGCGCAAACCCTCTTCGCGCGCGAACAGCAGATCGGCGCTGTCGTCCATGTCGGTGCGCAAGGCGTTGAGCCGGCGGATCAGCCACGGCGTATCCAGTCGCGAGCCATGCCGCCAGGCGATCGCGCCGATCAAGCACAAGCCCACGAGCAACGCGATCCATGCCGGCGTCGCGCCCTGCCAGCGGGCGATCAGCAGCGCGACCGGCGCCAGCCACGGCAGCAAGGTCAAGGCGAGGTCGACGCTGCGCCGGCGCCGCGCATCGCGCAGGTACTGATGCAGGCGTTGCGCCGCGCTCATGGCGCCGCTCCGCGTCGACGGCCGGTGGCGAACCAGCGTTCGATCAGGAACAACAAGGCGATCAGCAGCGCCAGCCACGGCCGCAGATCCAGCGGCGGCCGCGCGAACGACGGCCCGCCGGCGCTCGGCGCGTAATCCTGCGCCAGCACTCGCGCCGGTTGCGCGGCGGCCGGTTCGAATAAAGCCAGCCAACGCTGGGCGAATCCGGGTTGCAGCATCTGCGGCCAGGCGCGCGGCGACAACGGCCCGGTCAGACGCAGCACGCGGCCGCGTCCGAACGGCGCGCCTTCGATGCGCAGCGTTCCGTCGCCGTCGCGCCAGACCGCCGCGTCGAATTTCAGCGCTGCGCCGGGCCAGCGGCTGTCGGCATCGATCAACACGCTGCCGCCCTGCTCCACCCAGGCGCTCACCGCCTCGGGCGCCGGGCCCGGCGCCAGCCAGATCAGCGAGCGGCCTTTCGGGTCGAAGGCTTGTTCGATCGGCGCGATGGACGCCGATGCGGGATCGCCCGCAGCGTTCGCATCAACACCCGCGGCGATGGCGGCGCGCATATACGGCAAGGCCGCGGCGCGCTCGGCGGCGTAGCGAATCTGCGGCGGCGGCGAACGCGGCGGCGCGGGCACGGGCAGATCGGCCGCGGCGCTGTCGACGATCCGCCACTGCAGCGGCCGCGACAATTGCAGTCGCGAGCCGTCGGCGCCGGTCAGCCGTCGCGGGGCGTACACGGTTAAAGCAATTTCAGCCGGCAAGGTCGCATCCAGTTCGCGCAGCAAACTGGCGACCGGCTGCGGCGAAGTCGGCACCGGGCGATCGAGCGCTGGGAACCCAGGCGCCAACCAACGCCATTCCACTTCCTGCGATCCGCCTTGCGCAGCCGCGGCCTTGGCATCGACACCGGGCACCACCACGGCCCAGGGCGTGTCGCTATGCGCACCGAATAGCGCCGGCCGGGCCAGCAGCAGCGCCAGCGCCGCCAGCAACAGCAGGCGCAGCGCCAGCAACAGCCATTCATCGAAACGGATGCGATGACGCGGCTTGGGCTTGTGTCGCAGCCAGCGCAGCGCGGCGAAATCGGTCGGGCGCTGCTCGCTGCGCCGGGCCAGATGGATCAGCAGAGGAATCGCCAGCGCCGCCAGCGCGACCAGGCCGATCGGCAGCAACAGCACCGGCGTCACGACGCCTCCATCGCATCGCGCGCGCCGAACAGACGGCGCAGCGGCAGATCGAGTTCTTCGTCGAGCACGTACTCGGCGTGACGGATGCCGCTGGCGTCCAGGCGCGCGTCCAGCGCCTTGCGCGCGGCGGCGAAGCGGCCGAGGAACTCGTCGCGCAGCGCGGCGCCGTCGCCGAGCAGTTCTTCGCCGGTTTCCGGATCGCGGAAGCGGTAACCGCCACGGAACGGGAAGTCGCGTTCTTCCGTGGTGACGATGCGCAGGCTCAGCACTTCGCGCCGCGCCGAGGCCAGGCGCTCGGCGATGGCGACCGCGTCTTCGTCGAAGCCGTCGCCGATCATCAGCGCCAGATCGCCGGCGCCGATGCGTTCCCACAGCGGCCGCAGTTGTTCGGCCGCCGGCCACGCGCCTTGCGCCGACACGTTGTGCAGTTCCAGCAACAGACGATCACGCTGGCGCGCGCCGGCCGCGGGCGCGAGCAGGCGCAGGCCGTCGCCGCGCAGCACGATCAGGCCGAAGCGGTCGCCCTGGCGCAGCGCCAGTTCGGCCACGCAGGCACTCAGGGCCTTGGCCGCGTCCAGTCGCGACCAGCCCGGCCGCGCCGCGTCTTCCTGGCGCATCGAGGCGGTGGCATCCAGCAGCAGCCAGATCGCCAGCGGGCTTTCGCGTTCGGCTTCGCGCACGAAGAAGCGATCCGAGCGCGCGTAGAGTTTCCAGTCGATCTGGCGCAGTTCGTCGCCGGGCTCATAGGCGCGGTACTGAGCGAATTCCAGACCGGCGCCGCGGCTGCGGCTGCTGTGCATGCCGATGCCGTGGGTGCCGACCGCGCGCTTGGAGGTCAAGTGCAGATTGCGCAGGCGCGCGCGCACCTTCGGCGGGATCAGATCGTGCACGGGCGGCTCCCGCGGTTAAGCGCGCACGCACGCGCGGCTGCCGCCGCGACCGTGGCGACGCCGGCACGATGGCCGATCCCGTTACCGTTCACCGCCGCTCAGCCGTCCGGAAACGGCACGCCGCGCAGCAACGCGGCGATCACGTCGTCGGCGCTCTTGTTCTCGGCCTCGGCCGCGAACGACAGCAGCAGACGATGGCGCATCACCGGCGCGGCCAGTGCGGCGATGTCCTCGCGCGTCGCGGCGAAGCGCCCGTGCAGCAAGGCCCGCGCCTTGGCCGCCAGCACCAGCGACTGGCCCGCGCGCGGGCCAGCGCCCCATTTCACCCATTGTTTGACTTCGGCGATCGAGCGCTCGTCCGGTCGGCTCGCGCGCACCAGCCGCGTCACCCACAGCAGCAGGTCTTCGCCCAAGTGCACCTCGCGCACCCGCGCCTGCAGCGCCAGCACGTCCTCGCCGTTCATCACCCGCGGCACCTGTGCGCTGTGCGAGCCGGTGGTCTGCTGCAGGATGTCGTGTTCTTCGCGCTCGCTGGGGTAGCCGACGCGGATATGCAGGAGGAAGCGGTCCAACTGCGCTTCGGGCAAGGGATAGGTGCCGGCCTGTTCGAGCGGATTCTGCGTCGCCAGCACGAAGAACGGCGCCGGCAGGGCGTGGGTGACGCCGGCGTAGCTGACGGTGCGCTCCTGCATCGCTTCCAGCAGCGCGGCCTGAGTCTTGGGCGGCGTGCGGTTGAGCTCGTCGGCCAGCAGCAGGCTGGTGAAGATCGGCCCGGGCTGGAAGCGGAAATGGCGATGGCCGGTGCCGTGGTCTTCCTCCAGCAGTTCGGTGCCGAGGATGTCGCTGGGCATGAGGTCGGGGGTGAACTGGACGCGGCGGAACTGCAGTTCCAGCGCCTGTCCCAGCGAACGCACCAACAGGGTCTTGCCGAGCCCGGGCACGCCTTCGAGCAGGCAGTGCCCGCCGGCGAGCAGGCCGATCAGCAATTGTTCGACGACTTCGTCCTGGCCGACGATGGCTTGCGCGATCGCACTGCGCAGTTCGCCCAGGCGGGCGAGTTGCGCTTTCAGTTCGGTTTCGTCGCCGCTTGTCACGTTCGTATTCATCTACGCGTCCCATGAAACGACGCTGCCCAAACGACAGCGTCAAAGTTCCCCCCTTTAAAAAAAGGGGGGCTAGGGGGGATTTGCTTTTGCTTTGCCCTTCCCGCGCAACAGCAAAATCAAAAGCAAATCCCCCGCGTCCGCTTCGCGGTCGCCGTCCCCTTTTTTAAAGGGGGCAACTGCCGACGCGTCCTTGCTCAATCGACTCCTCAGCGCTCAATCATGTCCTCGACGCCCTGCTCCGGACTCACGAATTCAACGCATACATCACGATATTGACCCCGAACTTCGTATTGTCCTCGGCCAAAAACCGCTTGTTGCGCCAGTCGTAATCCCACTCGCAGCCGTAGTCCTTATTGCTGTACAGCAGTCCGAGCCGGCCGTCGATATCGATGCCGCGCAAATAGTCGTGCACCAGATCGTCGCCCCAGCCGTTGAGCTCGAAGCCGGTCGCCGGCGGGCCGTCGAAGACGAAGAAGCTGCGGTAGATAGCGTGGTTCTTCGGCAATCGCTTGAGCGCCTTGGCGCCGAAGATCTTCGCCATCTGCGCTTCGAACGACTTCGCGAACAAGCCGTCGATGTCGTGATTGCAATCGTCGACGAACACGAAACCGCCGTTGCGCACATAACGCTCGAAATTGCGCCGCTCGTCCGGGTTGAACTCGACCAGCTTGTGACCGGCCAGATAGCAGAACGGCGCGGTCAGCATCTTCGGGTCGGCCAGCGCCAGCACGTGTTCCTTCGGGTCCACTCGCAGGTTGGTGTAGTCGATCAGCGAAGTGATCAGGTTCGCCGGCATGCGCTGGTCCACGTCCCAGTCGCCGGAATCGTATTTGAGCCGGGTGAACCAGAAATCGTAGTCGGCGCCCGCGCGCGCCGCCGGCGAACGCGCCAGCCAAGCGCCGGCGGCGGCGCCGAGCATCAGCCGCAGGAACTGCGCCCGGTTCACGGCACCCCGCCCGCGCCACACAGCGCGGCGGCGGATGAAGCGGCCTGGCCGATCACGCCCATCGCTTACAACGCACGCGCGGTGTTGATGATGTTGATGCCGTTGAAGCGCGAGGTGCTCGACCCGTGCGACACCGCCGAGACCTGGCTGGGCTGGCCCTTGCCGTCGAAGAACGAGCCGCCCAGGCGGAAGTCGCGTTCGTCGCACACCGCCACGCAGGAACTCCAGAATTCCGGCGTGCGGATCTGATAGGCCGCGTCCTCGATCATGCCGGTCACCTGGCCGTTCTTGATCTCGAAGAACAACTGCCCGCCGAACTGGGCGTTGTAGCGCTGCTGGTCGATCGAATACGAGCCGCGGCCGTGCACGTACAGGCCGCGCTCCACGCCCTTGACCATCTCGGCCACGCTCAGCGGCTGCTTGCCCGGCTTCAACGACACATTGGCCATGCGCTGGAACTGCACGCTCGACCACGAATCGGCATAGCTGCAACCATGCGACTGCTTGTGCCCGAGCAGATGCGCTTCATCGCGCGTGGCCTGGTAGTCCACCAGGATGCCGTCGCGGATCAGGTCCCACTCGCGGGTTTTCACGCCCTCGTCGTCGTAGCCGACCGCACCCAGACTGCCCGGGCGGGTCTTGTCGGCGACGAAGTTGACCAGCTCGCTGCCGTAGCGATAACCCTGATCGCGCTTGTCCAGCGTGGCGAAGCTGGTGCCGGCGTAGTTGGCCTCGTAGCCCAGCACGCGGTCGAGCTCCAGCGGATGGCCGACGTTCTCGTGGATGGTCAGGAACAGATTGGACGGGTCCAGGACCAGATCGTACTTGCCCGGTTTCACCGACGGCGCCTTGAGCTTGGCGCGGGCGTGGCGCGCCGCGGCGGTAGCGTCCTCGATCACATCATAAGAACGGCCGTAACCGGTCAGCCCGCCGGGCAAGGCGAATTTGCCCGCCGGATCGGCGTCGAGGTATTCGTAGCCCATGCCCATCGGCGCGGACAAACCATCGCGGCTGCGGAACTTGCCGCTGGCCTTGTCCACGGCGGTTGCGGTCAGCGGCAACCAGATGCGGTGCACGTCCTGGTCGATATAACTGCCGTCGGTGGAAGCGAAGTATTTTTGTTCGTTGATCGCGAACAAGGTCGAATTGACGAAGTCGGCGCCAGCCTTGAGCGCGGCGGCGTTGACCGCGAGCAGCAGATCGACCTTGTCCTTGATCGGTACCGCCATGGCGTTCTTGCGCACCGGCGTGGCCCAGCGCACCTCGCCGACGCCGCTGACCGGCGCCAGTTCGACCTTGCGCGTGAGCACACGGGCGTTGGCGCGCGCGATCGCCACCGCCTGGCGCGCCGCGGCGGCCACCGTGTCCGGGTTCGCGTTGGCGACGGCGGCGAAGCCCCATGCGCCACGGCTCAGCACGCGGATGCCGATCCCGGCCGATTCGGCGTTGACGATGTTGCGCACCTGCGCTTCGCGGGTGATGACCGACTGGCGCAGATAGCGGCCGATGCGCACGTCGCAGTAATCCGCGCCGCCTTCGCGCGCGGCGTTCAGCGCGATGTCGGCCAGGCGCCGGCGCAGCGCGGCGTCGACCGGTTCAAGCAGCGCTTCGGCGGCGATGCTGCGGCCGTAGGGAAGCACCAGGCCCGCCAGGCCCAGGCCGGTAAAACTGAGGAAGTCGCGTCGTTGCACAGCGGACAGGCTCGCAGAAAGACAAGGGGCGTGATGCGGCGGCGAAGCGGCGGGCGGCGGGCCGATGCACCGGCCGCGCCGCCCGCGTCACCCGGTCAGACCGCGTCCGACAGCGAGGTGAAGGTGAAATCGCGCAGCTTCATCGGCGGGATCATCATCACGAAGCTGGACTCGTCGCCGGCCACGCGCACCGGACGGCCGAGCTCTTCGATGTTGTTGAGCATGATCACCGGCGATTCGTTGAAGCGGAAATTCTTCACCGGATGCTTGATCACGCCGTTCTCGATGTAGAAGGTGCCGTCGCGGGTCAGCCCGGTCAGCAGCACGGTCTGCGGATCGACCATGCGGATGTACCAGGTGCGGGTGACCAGGATGCCCTTCTGCGTGCCCTTGATCAGCTCGGCGGTGGACTTGTCGCCGCCGGCCATCAGCAGATTGCCGGGCGCGCCGACCGCTTTCTTGCCCTGCTTCTGCGCCCAGTAGCGCGAATAATTCAGCGAGGCGACCTTGCCGTTTTCGATAATCGCCATTTTCTCGCGCGGCAGGCCGTCCTGGTCCCAGGGCAGCACCGGCGCGCGCGAATCCCAGGGGTCGGCGCTGATGTTCACGCGCGAGTCGTAGACCAGCTCGCCTAGCTTGTTGCCGCCGCCCTTCTTGGACAGGAAGCTGCGGCCTTCGTCGGCCTGGCGCGCGTCGAAGAACGCCATCATGAACGAGATCAGGCCGGCGGCCGCGTGCGGCTCCAGGATCACCGTGTACTTGCCCGGCTCCAGCGCCTTGGCCTCGGCCGACTCGGTGGCCTTGCGCATGGCCACGCGCACGTCGGACTCGCCCTTGAAGTCGGTCGAGTCCTGCAGGTTGCGCCCGACCCAGCCCGAACCGCGGCCGTCGTCGGTGCGCACGGTGCAGGTGTAGTTGAAACCGGTCGAGGTCTGGTAACCGAAATTGCCCTTGCTGTTGGCGATGGCGACGAAGCTCTGGCTGTCTTCCAGGAAGCCGGCGGCGGTGAGCTTGTTTTCGCGGCACGGCGCGATCGCGTCGGCGGCGACCTTGGCGCGGTAATCGGGCGTGATCGCGGCGGTGGCGGCGCTGAAGGTCGGGCTGGGCTTGTAGGTCTGCTTGTCGATCGCCGGGATGAACTCGGGATTTTCCGGGGCCAGGCGCGCCAGATCCTCGGCGCGGCGGACCACGCGTTCGAGCGCGGCGTCGTCGAACTCGTTGATGGTGGCAGTGCCCACGCGCTTGCCGAAGGCGACCTGCACGGCCAGATTGACGTCGCTGACGATGCCGCTGGTGGAAATATTGTTGAGCGCGAACCGTACGTTGCCTTCGATCGAACCGGTCAGGCTGGCGGTGCACTCATCGGCCTTGGACAGGGCGATGACCTTGTCGAGGATGGCTTTGGACTGGGCTTCGGTGAAAATGCTCATGTTGGATTCTCCTGCGCCGGTCAGCCGAGCTTGCGGGCGGTGTTGATGACGTTGACGCCGTTGAACCGCGCCGTGCTGGAACCGTGCGAGACCGCCGAGACTTGCCCGGGCTGGCCCTTGCCGTCGAAGAACGAGCCGCCGAAGCGGTAGTCGCTCTGATCGCAGACCGCGACGCAGGAATTCCAGAACTCCGGCGTGCGGATCTGATAGGCCACGTCTTCGAGCATGCCGGTGATCTTGCCGTTCTTGATTTCAAAGAACAGCTGGCCGCCGAACTGGGCGTTGTAGCGCTGCTGATCGATCGAGAACGAACCCGCGCCGACGATGTAGATGCCGTTCTCCACGTTCTTGACCATGTCGGCGACGCTGAGCGGATTCTTGCCCGGCGCCAGCGACACGTTGGCCATGCGCTGGAACTGCACCGACGACCACGAGTCGGCATAGCAGCAGCCATCGGACTCGGTCTTGCCCAGGATATGGGCCTGATCGCGGATGGCCTGGTAGTCCACCAGCACGCCGTCCTTGATCAGGTTCCAGCGCTTGGTCTTGACGCCCTCGTCGTCGTAGCCGACCGCGCCCAGGCTGCCTTCCTGGGTCTTGTCGGCGAACACGGTGACCTGGTCGCTGCCGTACTTGAAGCCGGCCTTGAGCTTGTCGAGCGTGGCGAAACTGGTGCCGGCGTAATTGGCTTCATAGCCGAGCACGCGGTCGAGTTCCAGCGGATGGCCGATGGATTCGTGGATGGTGAGCCAGGTGTGCGAAGGATCGAGCACCAGGTCGTACTTGCCCGGCTTGACCGAAGGCGCGGTGAGCTTCTCGCGCGCCTGCTTGGCCGCGGCGACCGCGTCGCCGAGCATGTCGTAGGACTTGTGATAGGTGGTCACGCCGTTGGGCGAGACGATCTTGCCAGCAGCCGCGCCGTCCAGGTATTCGTAGCCCATGCCCATCGGTGCGGACAACCCGTCGCGGGTGCGGAACTTGCCGCTGGCCTTGTCGATGGCGGTGACCGTCAGCGGCGCCCAGATGCGGTGCACGTCCTGATCGATGTACGAACCATCGGTGGAAGCGAAGTATTTCTGCTCGTTGACCAGGAACAGGATCGAATTGACGAAGTCGGCGCCGGCGTTGATCGCCGCGGCGTTGACGCTCAGCAACAGGTCGGCCTTGTCCTTGAGCGGCACCGCCATCGCGTTCTTGCGGATCGGCGCTTTCCAGCTGACCTCGCCGGCGCCGGGCGCCTTGGCCAGTTCGACCTTGGCGGTCTGGCTCTTGGAATTGGCGCGGGCGATCGCCGCGGCCTGCTGCGCGGCCTTGGCCACCGCATCGTTGTTGAGCTGATTGGTCGCGGCGAAGCCCCAGGCGCCGTCGACCAGCACGCGGATGCCAATGCCGGTCGATTCGGTATTGACCACGTTCTGGACCTTTTCCTCGCGCGTGATCACGAACTGGCGCAGATAGCGGCCGATGCGCACGTCGCAATAACTGGCTCCGGCGGCCTTGGCGGCGTTGAGCGCGGCGTCGGCCCAGACCTTTTTCTTGCCCACGTCCAGCGGCGCCAGCAAATCCTCGGCGGCGATGAGATTACCGAAGGGAATCATGAGCCCGGCGATGCCGAGTCCGGACATGCCCAGAAAGTTGCGTCTATCCACGTGATGGTTCCGCCGTTGTGGCCCACGAGCGCGCGTGGCGATCGCCAGGCATGGATGAAAGTGTCCCCGCCGGAATGTGCGCAGCGTCGTACTTGCGCGTCAAGTGCCGTCAGGCGCGATCGACGTATTTGCCGATCGTCTCGATCGAGCGTTTTTTGCGCTTGGTCCAGGCGGTTTCGCGCATCGGGCGCATGAGGCATTACTTTCGACCTACGACGAAATCGTGACAGCTCGATCGGCAAAGCCGTGATGTCGCGGTGAGCGCACGATGAAGCGAAGGATGCATCGCGGCGATGCCTTCGCCACGTGGTGACTCACGACCGCCCGGCCCAGACGATCGCTGCGCCATGGCGTGTGTCCCGTGGTTGTGCGAGCGCCCTCCCCGCAGCCGCCCGGCCGCGCTATGGGCGCCATCACGCCCACGCGTTAAGCTTGGCGCATGCATAGATTCCGGCACTGGATCGACGGCGAGCCGCGCGATGCGGCCGGCGGCCGTTGGCTCGACGTCTTCGATCCGGCCAATGCGCAGCCGTATGCGCAGGTCGCCGCCGGCGACGCGGAGGATGTCGAAGCCGCCATCGCCTCCGCCAAGGCCGCGTTCCCGGCCTGGTCGGGCCTGCCCCACAGCGAACGCGCGCACTGGCTGGAAGCCCTGGCCGCGGCCCTTGAGGCCCGCCTGAACGAGTTCGCCCAGGCCGAATCGCGCGACGGCGGCAAGCCGATCCGGCTCGCGCGCGAGGCCGAGATTCCGCGCGCCGTCGCCAACCTGCGCTTCTTCGCCCAGGCCGCGACCCAGTTCGCGAGCGAATCCCATCACGGCCAGGCCGGGCTCAACTACACCTTGCGCGCGCCGCTGGGCGTGGTCGCGACGATCTCGCCGTGGAACCTGCCGCTGTACCTGTTCACCTGGAAGATCGCGCCGGCGCTCGCGGCCGGCAACACCGTGGTGGCCAAGCCCTCGGAGGTCACCCCGGCCACGGCGGCCATGCTCGGCGAGTTGTGCGCGCAGATCGGTTTTCCGCGCGGCGTGCTGAACATCGTGCACGGCCTGGGGCCGCAGGTCGGCGAACCGCTGGTCGGCCACCGCGACGTGCGCGCGGTGTCGTTCACCGGCAGCACCGCGGTCGGCCGGCGCATCGCCGGCATCGCCGCGCCGCTGCTGCGCAAAGTCTCGTTGGAGCTGGGCGGCAAGAACCCGACCCTGATCTTCGCCGACAGCGACTGGCGCGCGAACCTGGATGTGCTGGTGCGCTCGGCGTTCCAGAACTCCGGGCAGATCTGCCTATGCGGTTCGCGCATCCTGATCGAGCGCGGCATCTACGCCGAAGTCCGCGACGCGCTGGTCGAACGCGCGCTCGCACTGAAGGTCGGCGAGCCCAGCGATGAAACCACCGCCCTCGGCCCGCTGGTCTCGCAGGCGCATTTCGACAAAGTGATGGCAGCGCTGGCCCGCGCCCGCGACGAAGGCGGCCGCGTGCTGTGCGGCGGCTCGGCGCTGGATCGGCCCGGCTGGTATGTCGCGCCCACGCTGATCGAAGGCCTGGGCCCGGACTGCGCGAGCAATCGCGAGGAAATCTTCGGGCCGGTCGCGACACTGCAGGCCTTCGACGACGACGAACACGCCTTGGCCCTGGCCAATGCCAGCGACTACGGCCTGAGCGCTTCGCTGTGGACACGCGATCTCAACCGCGCCCACCGCGTCGCCGCGCGCCTGAACGTGGGCATGGTCTGGATCAACACCTGGCTGCAACGCGACCTGCGCACGCCGTTCGGCGGCACCGGCGCGTCCGGCCTCGGCCGCGAAGGCGGCATCGAGGCCATGCGTTTTTTCACCGACGCGAAGAACGTCGGTCTTCACCTGGGATGACCGCTGCATGAGTTCCAAAGATTCAAATTCCAACAGTTCCGGCGTAGCTGGCGAGGCCAACGCCGGCGCTTCGACCACGCTGGACGATCTGCTCGAACGCAATCGCGAGTGGTCCGAACGCATCAACGCCGAAGACCCGCAGTTCTTCGACCGCCTCTCGCATCAGCAGGCGCCGGAGTATCTGTGGATCGGCTGCTCGGACTCGCGCGTTCCGGCCAACCAGATCATCGACATGGCGCCGGGCGAGGTCTTCGTCCACCGCAACATCGCCAACGTGGTGGTGCATACCGACCTGAACTGCCTGTCGGTGATCCAGTACGCGGTCGATGTGCTCAAGGTCAAACACATCCTGGTCGTCGGCCACTACGGCTGCGGCGGCGTGCACGCGGCCCTGCACGGGCTGCGCGTGGGTCTGGCCGACAACTGGCTGCGCCATGTCAGCGATGTCGCCGACAAACACGTGGGCTGCATCGCCCACGTGCACGAGAGCGAGCGTCACGACCGCCTGTGCGAGCTCAACGCGATCGAGCAGGTACAGAACGTCTGCCTGACCACGGTGGTGCGCGACGCCTGGTCGCGCGGCCAGCCCTTGAGCGTGCACGGCTGGGTCTACAGTCTGCGCAACGGCCGCGTGCACGACACCGGCATGAACGTGGATTCCTTCGAGGCCCTGCAACCGGCCTACGACCGCGCCGTCGCCAAGGTCCACTCCACCCACGGCGGCTCGCCGCGATGAGCCGGTCGGTGCGCACCGGCGACGCGCCCAGGCCGGTCGGCTTGTACCCGCATGCGCGCTGGGTCGGCGATCTGCTGTTCCTGTCCGGGATCGGCCCGCGCGATGCGGCCAGCAACGCCATTCCCGGCAACGTCCACGATGCGCAGGGCCGGCTGATCGCGTACGACATCGATCTGCAATGCCGCTCGGTGTTCGCCAACGTGCGCGCGGTGCTGCAGGCCAGCGGCGCGAATTGGGACGATCTGGTCGATGTGACCGTGTATCTGACCGACATGGAGCGCGATTTCACCGCCTATAACGCGGTGTGGGCGGAGTATTTCCCGGATATCGACCGCGCCCCGTGCCGCACTACCCTGGGCATCACCGCGTTGCCCACGCCGATCGCGATCGAACTCAAATGCATCGCGCACCTGCGCGGCGCCGCCACGGAGTAAGACCCATGCTTCCCGGACCGATCAACCTCGCCGCCTGGATCGAAGAGCATCGCCATCTGCTCAAGCCGCCGGTCGGCAACAAGGTGATCTACGTGGGCGACTTCATCGTCATGGTGGTCGGCGGCCCCAATCAGCGCACCGACTACCACTGGGACGAAGGCCCGGAATGGTTCTACCAGCTCGAGGGCGAGATGGTCCTGCGCATCCAGGACACGCTTTCCGACGGCAGCAGCGCGGTGCGGGACATCCCGATCCGCGCCGGCGAGACCTTCCTGCTGCCCGCGCGCGTGCCGCATTCGCCGCAGCGCATGCCCGATTCGATCGGGCTGGTGATCGAGCGCAAGCGCCTGCCGCACGAAGACGACGGCCTGCTGTGGTACTGCGAGCAGTGCAATCACAAGATCTACGAGGAATATTTCCACCTGCACAACATCGAAACCGACTTCCCGCCGGTGTTCGAGCGTTTCTATTCCTCGCGCGAGCACCGCACCTGCAAGAACTGCGGTCACCTCAACCCGGCGCCCGCGCGCTATGTGATGCCGGACACCTGAGGCCGCGATGCTCAAGATCGACACCCATGCCCATTACCTGCCGCGCGACTGGCCCGATCTGGCGCGCAAGTTCGGCGACGACCGCTTTCCGGTGATCCATCACACCGACGACGGCCGCCATCGCATTTACAAGGACGGCAAGTTTTTTCGCGAAATCTGGTCCAAGACCTGGGACCCGCAGGAGCGCATCGACGACTACACGCGCTTCGGCGTGCAGGTGCAGGTGATCAGCACGGTGCCGGTGATGTTCAGCTACTGGGCCAAGGCCAATCAGGCGCTGGAACTGCATCAGGCGCTCAACGATCACATGGCCCAGGCCTGTCGCGACAATCCGCGCCATTACGCCGGCATCGGCACGGTGCCGCTGCAATCGCCGCGGCTGGCGGTGCAGGAGCTGGAGCGCTGCATGGACCAACTGGGCCTGCAGGGCTGCCAGATCGGCAGCCACGTCAACGACTGGAATCTCGACGCCCCGGAACTGTTCGAATTCTTCGAAGCCGCCGCCGATCTGGGCGCGGCGATCCTGGTCCATCCCTGGGACATGATGGGAACGCCCAGCATGCCCAAGTACTGGCTGCCCTGGCTGGTCGGCATGCCGGCCGAGCAATCGCGCGCGGCTTGTTGTCTGGTGTTCGGCGGCGTGCTGGAACGCCTGCCGAAGCTGAAGATCTGCCTGGCCCACGGCGGCGGCAGCTTCCCCTACACCATCGGCCGCATCGAACACGGCTTCAACATGCGCCCGGATCTGGTCGCGACCGACAACCCGCGCAATCCGCGCGATTACCTGTCGCAGTTCTACTTCGATTCCTGGGTCGCCGATCCGCGCGCCCTGCAATATCTGCTCGATACCTGCGGCGTATCGCGGGTGATGCTCGGCACCGACTATCCCTTCCCGCTCGGCGAACAGACTCCGGGCGCCGGCATCGCCTCGTTGAACCTGGGCGAAACCGAGCAGGCGCGGCTGTATCACGGCACCGCGCTGGAATGGCTGGGGCTGTCGAAGTCGCGCTTCGCATGAGTCTTGCCCCGCACTGCCCGCCCCACTTTTGTCCTGGACTTCGATGACCGACCTGCATTCGCCCGCCCACGCCGCCGCGCTCGACGCCGCCGACCCGCTGCCGAGCTTGCGCGGCGAATTCCTGATCCCGAAGCATCGCGACCGGGAACAGACCTACTTCGTCGGTAATTCGCTCGGCCTGCAGCCGCGCGGCGCGCGAGCGCATGTCGAAGAGGTCATGGACAAATGGGCGATGGAAGCGGTCGAAGGACACTTCACCGGCCAGGCGCAGTGGATGCCGTACCACGAACTGGTACGCGAACCGCTGGCGCGCGTGGTCGGCGCGTTGCCGCACGAAGTGGTCGCGATGAATTCGCTGACCGCCAATCTGCATCTGATGATGGTCAGCTTTTACCGGCCCACACGCGAGCGGCCGGCGATCCTGATCGAAGCCGGCTCGTTTCCGTCGGATCGCTACGCCGTCGCCTCGCAGATCGCCTTTCACGGCTTCGATCCGGACACCGACCTGATCGAACTCCAGCCGGACGAACCCGGCGGGCTGATTTCGATGGAGAGCATCGAGCGCGCGATCGCGCAGCACGGCCCGCGTCTGGCACTGGTGCTGTGGCCGGGCGTGCAGTACCGCACCGGGCAGGCCTTCGATCTGGACCGGATCGTGCAGCTGGCGCATGCGCAGGGCGCGGTGTGCGGTTTCGATCTGGCCCATGGCGTCGGTAATCTCGAATTGGCGTTGCACGACAGCGGCGTCGATTTCGCCGTGTGGTGTCACTACAAATATCTGAATTCCGGCCCCGGCGCGGTCGCCGGCTGCTTCGTGCACGAGCGCCACGCTCACAGCGATCGCCCGCGTTTTGCCGGCTGGTGGGGGCATGAGACCTCGACCCGCTTCTGCATGGGCCCGCAGTTCGTGCCGACCCCGGGCGCGGACGGTTGGCAGCTGAGCAATCCGCCGATCCTTGGGCTGGCGCCGCTGCGCGCGTCGCTGGATCTGTTCGACCGGGTCGGCATGCGCGCCTTGTGCGAGAAATCGCGGCGCCTGACCGGTTACCTGGAATCCCTGATCCGCGACCGCCTGAGCGACACCCTCGACATCCTGACTCCGTCCGCGCCGGAACAGCGCGGCTGTCAGTTGTCGCTGCGCGTGATCGGCGGCCGCGGCCTGACCGGCCGGCCGGCGGGACGGGCCTTGTTCGACTATCTGGCCGAGCACGGCGTGCTGGGCGATTGGCGCGAACCGGATGTGATCCGCATCTCGCCTGCGCCGTTGTACAACACGCATGTGGATGTGCTGCGGTTTACTGAGGTGGTGGAGCACTGGAGGCGCGGTTGAACCGATCGCACGGCTCGGCGTACACCATGATTCACCTGCCGAGCGAATCCACCCGCCTCGGCGTCCTCACCTGCCGTCATTCCCGCGAAGGCGGGAATCCACAGTGAGGTCGATGTGGCCAGATCGCCCGCCGTTTACATACTCGCCAGCGCCAAGCGCGGCACCTTGTACATCGGCGTCACCTCCGACCTGGTCCGGCGGATATGGCAACATCGCGAGCATGCCGCGGATGGTTTCGCCACTCGCTACAACGTCGATCGACTGGTCTGGTACGAAATGCACGACACGATGGAAAGCGCCATCCTTCGCGAGAAACGGCTGAAGAAATGGAACCGCGAATGGAAGATTCGACAGATCGAGGACACCAACCCGACGTGGAGGGATCTGTGGCCGGACATCGCCAGTACGTTCTGAAGTCTCTGGATTCCCGCCTGCGCGGGAATGACGGTCTGGAGGGTTTCACCCGACAACCAATCAACACGCAGTCGATGGCAGGGCCTACCACTTGAATACCCCCAACCACATCACCCTGATCGGCGCAGGCCTCGCCGGCGCCCTGCTCGCCACCCTGCTCGCCCGCCAGGGCTGGCAGGTGGACGTGTATGAGAAGCGTGGCGATCCGCGCCTGAAGGGTTACGCCGGCGGCCGCTCGATCAATCTGGCGCTGGCCGAACGCGGCCGTCACGCGCTGCGGCTGGCCGGCGCGGATGAGGCGGTCATGGCCCAGGCGGTGATGATGCGCGGGCGCATGGTGCATTTCCTCGACGGGCGCACCGACCTGCAACGCTACGGCCGCGACGACAGCGAGGTCATCTGGTCGGTGCATCGCGGCGAGCTCAACGTGATCCTGCTGCAGATCGCCGAGGATGCCGGTGCCAAGCTGCATTTCCACCGCGGCCTGAGCGCGGTCGATTTCGACGCGCGCATCGCCCGCTTCAACGACGATCGCGACGACAGCACGCACGAGATCGTCTTCGACAGTCTGGTCGGCGCCGACGGAGCCGGTTCGGCGCTGCGCGCGGCGATGAATCAGGCCACCGATCTGGGCGAGCGCACGGAATTCCTCGGCCATTCCTACAAGGAACTGGAAATCCCGCCGGCGCCCGACGGCGGCTTCAGCATCGAGGCCAACGCCCTGCACATCTGGCCGCGCGGCCGCTACATGTGCATCGCCCTGCCCAACGACGAACGCACCTTCACCGTCACCTTGTTCCTGCCCAACGAGGGCGAGCCGAGTTTCGACAGCATCCGCACCGGCGCCCAGGCGCGGACGTTGTTCGAACGCGACTTCGCCGACGCCCTGCCGCTGATTCCGCAGCTGGAACGCGATTTCGAGCACAACCCGACCGGCTTGCTGGCGACCTTGTATCTGGACCGCTGGCATCTGGACGACCGCGCCGTGTTGCTGGGCGACGCCGCGCACGCGATGGTGCCGTTCCACGGCCAGGGCATGAACTGCGCCTTCGAAGACTGCGTCGCCCTGGCCGAGCGCCTGCTGGCCGGCAACGACCGCGCCCAGGCCTTCGCCGATTTCCAGCAACAGCGCCTGCGCAGCGCCCGCGCGATCCAGGCGATGGCGCTGGAGAACTATCTGGAAATGCGCGACCGCGTCGACAACGACGACTACCTGCTGCAACGCGCACTGGAACGCGAACTGGCCGAGCGCCATCCGGATCGCTTCATGCCGCGCTACGCGATGGTGACCTTCCACCGCATGCCGTACGAGGTCGCCTTCGAACGCGGCCAGCGCCAGCGCGAGCTCTTGGTCGAGCTCACCCGCGGCCACGACAGCCTGGACTCGCTGGACTGGAGCGCAGTCGATGCGGCCGTGCGCGAACGCCTGACCCCGTTGCCGGCGGACGCCTGACCATGCCCGCGAGCTTTCTGTTCTACGACCTGGAAACCTTCGGCGCCGATCCGCGCACGACTCGCATCGCCCAGTTCGCGGCGATGCGCACCGATGCCGATCTCAACGAAGTCGAAGCGCCGATCAGCGTGTTCGTCAAACCCGCCGACGATCTTCTGCCCTCGCCCGCGGCCACGCTGATCACCGGCATCGCCCCGCAGGACGCCCTGCGCGACGGCGTCAGCGAGGCGGAAATCTTCGCGCTGATCTTCGACGAAATGGCGCGGCCGGAGACCTGCAGCGCCGGTTACAACTCGCTGCGCTTCGACGACGAGTTCGTGCGCCACGGTTTGTTCCGCAATTTCTACGATCCTTATGAGCGCGAGTGGCGCGGCGGCAATTCGCGCTGGGACCTGCTCGACGTGCTGCGGCTGGCGCATGCGCTGCGCCCCGACGGGCTGATCTGGCCCAAGCGCGAGGACGGCGCGACCTCGTTCAAGCTCGAGCATCTGGCCACCGCCAACGAGGTCCGCATCGGCGACGCGCACGAAGCGCTGTCGGACGTGCGCGCGTTGATCGGCATCGCCCGCAAGTTCAAGCAGGCGCAGCCCAAGCTGTGGGAGTACGCGCTGCGCCTGCGCGACAAGCGCTTCGCCGCCGGCCTGCTGGACGTGATCGCGATGACGCCGGCGCTGCACGTCTCGCAGCGCTATCCGGCCGCGCGCCTGTGCGCGGCGCCGGTGATCCCGCTGTCGCGGCATCCGCGCATCGACAATCGCGTGCTGGTGTTCGATCTGGCCCAGGACCCGCAGGCGCTGCTGACCTTGGCGCCCGATGAAATCGCCGACCGCCTGTATACGCCGTTCGCCGATCTGCCCGAGGGCGAGGAACGCGTCGCGCTGAAGGAAGTGCATCTGAACCGCTGCCCGGCGCTGATCGCTTGGAATCATCTGCGCCCGGCCGATTTCGAGCGCTTGCAGATCGATCCGGCCGTGGCCGAACGCCGCGCCGCGCAGATTCGCGAAGCCGGCCCGGAACTGGTCGAGAAGGTGCGCCGGGTCTACGCCAACGATCAGGCGCGCGCCCCGTCGGACGTCGACGCCTCGCTCTACGACGCCTTCATCGGCGACGGCGACAAGCGCCTGTTCCGCAACGTGCGCACCACCCGGCCAGAAGCGCTGGGCGCGGCCGCGTTCGAATTCCGCGACGCGCGCCTGCCCGAGCTGCTGTTCCGCTATCGCGCGCGCAACTGGCCGCAAACGCTGAGCCCGGCCGAGCATCAGCGCTGGAACGACTATCGCCGGCAGCGCCTGTACACCGAGTCCGGGATGTCGGAATACAGCTTCGATCGCTTCCACGCCGAGCTGCTGCAGGCCCGCGCCGCGGCCGGCGAGGACGGCGCCAGGCAGGCGCTGCTCGATCGCCTGGAAGCCTGGGCCGGCGAGATCGATCGGGATCTGAATGCTTCAGCTTGATTGCGATCCGGCCGGGCGCGTAACCGCATTGCCCTGCGTTCATGGCCGGCCCGCTTGGAATCTGTGCGGTCGCCGCTATATGTGAGGCAGGCGACGTTTGTGGGAGGGGCTCAAGCCCCTCCCACAGAATCCGCCGCCGCCGCGCACGAACCGATCTCCGCCGCTTCGCCTCCAGCTTTCGAGACATTTGAATGAGCCGCTACTTCTCCGAAGCCAGCTTCAAGTTCCTGCGTTCGCTGGCGCGCAACAACAATCGCGAATGGTTCCACGCGCACAAGGACGCCTACGAGCAGCACGTGCGCGGCCCGTTCCTGAGCCTGCTCGGCGACCTGCAGCCGGTGCTGGCGCAGGTCAGCCCGCATTACCGCAGCGAGCCCAAGACCGTCGGCGGCTCGCTGTTCCGCATCCATCGCGACACCCGCTTCGCCAACGACAAGACCCCGTACAAGAACTGGCAGGGCGCGCGCCTGTTCCATGAGCGCAGCCGCCAGGTCGAGGCGCCGTCGTTCTACATCCACCTGCAAGGCGGCGAATGCTTCATCGCCTCGGGCGTGTGGCATCCGCAGCCCGACTCGCTGCGCAAGATCCGCCACTTCGTGTTCGACAACCCCGGCAGCTGGAAGGCGGCCGCGCACGATCCCAAGTTCCGCCGCCGCTTCGACCTGGACGATAGCGAAATGCTGACGCGCTCGCCGCGCGGGTTTCCGCCCGAGTTCGAGTTCGCGGAGGATCTGCGCCGCAAGAACTTCGTCGCCCTGCGCGCGCTCGACGACGAAACCATGACCGGTCCGCGTCTGCTCAAGACCCTGGAGAAGGATCTGACCGGGTTGGCGCCGTTCACCGATTACCTGTGCGCGGCCCTGGATCTGGAGTTCTGAGCGCAGCGGGCTATGCCGCGGTAACCATACTAGCTCCGGCCGGGAGCGAATATGACCGGATATCCCGCGGAGCGTAAACCGAGCGCATCTTTGCGCAGTGAAAACGCCGGTTCAGGGCGCTTGGCCTGAATCAGTCCGCGGCTCGACCGCGACCGGCGAGCATCGCCGTCCGGACCTGCCAAGCACCCGCGATTCCGAGTCCGAATCTCGATGGGAATCCGCTGCCGTTCCGGTATCGTGAGCGCCAGTCCGCCCCATCGCCGAGCCGCGCTTGCCCACCGCCGAATTCCGCCGTTACGCGCTGTTCTACCTCGGCTATTACGGCGCGCTCGGCGCCTATACGCCTTATATCGGCCGATGGGTCAGCGCCAACGGTCACGGCGCGTATGCGGTCGGGGCGATGTTGGCGCTGTGGTATGGGGGCCGCATCCTGGCGCCGCCGACCTGGGCGCGACAGGTCGCCCGCAGTTCCGCGCCGGGCCATTGGCTGGTCGCCGGCTGCGTGATCGCGCTGGCGATGTTCGCCGGCTTCCTTCAATTCGATCATGGCGCGATGCTGTTCGTGGTCATGGGCGCGTTCGCGCTGTTCTTCAACGCGGTGATGCCGCAGTTCGAGGCGATGACCTTGAACGCGCTGGGTACGCGCAATCACGATTACGGCAAGATCCGCATGTGGGGCTCGGTCGGGTTTCTGCTCGTGGCCGCCAGCTACGGTTGGCTGCTCGACCGGCTCGGCAACGACGCTTTCGTCTGGCTCACCCTGCCCTGGGTGGCGTTGACCGCCGCCGCGGCCTGGTTGCATCGCGCCGACCCGCCCTCGCCCGCGCCTGAAGCCGGCGCGCCGCGCGAACAACTGTGGCGACGGCCCGGCGTGCGCGCCCTGCTTGGCACGGCGATGCTGATGCAACTGGGCTTCGGTCCGTTCTATGTGTTCTACACCTTGCAACTGCAGGCGCATGGCCACGACGGCTTCGCGGTCGGCTTGCTGTGGGCGATCGGCGTGCTGTGCGAGATCGTGATGTTCTGGCAGGCGCCGCGCTTGGTGCAGCGCTTCGGCGCGCACCGGTTGATGGCGGCGTGTCTGCTCGCCACTGCGCTGCGTTGGATTCTTGTCGCGTTCTTCGCCGACTCGTTGGCCTGGATGGCGGTGGCGCAGACCGGCCACGCGGTGAGCTTCGCCGCTTTCCACGCAGGCTGCATGCGGCGCATGGCCGAACTGTTTCCGGCGCGGCGCGACATGGCCTCGGCGCAAGGCATGCTGTACGGCTTCAGCGGCGGCATCGGCGGCGTGCTCGGCGCGGGCATGGCGGCGTTCTTCTGGCAGCACGGCGGCGGCGCGGCGGCGTTCGTGGCCGGCGCGGTCTGCGCACTGTTGTCGCTGGCCGTGCACTTGGGCACGCAGCGCCGGACCAGCACCGCGCCAGCCGCTGAGACATAAGCGAGCACGCGGGCCGGTCGCGATCGAGCGCGTAATGGCAAGCAAGTCGGGGGCTGCGCGGTTCGACGGCTTCGGACGAACCCTGATTCCCAGTGTCTGCCTCTATTTAGCCCTTCTTCGCCATCTGGAGTCGCTGCATGTACATAAGCCATGAAACTCCAAGCCAAATCCAGACGCGATTGCGGCGCGTCGTCGCCGCTGCGGATCTGGTCTGGTACGACGGTCCGTATGCGTTCTATGAGCTGCCGAAAAACGAACTCGGCCTCGACACGTTGAGCGGGGCTTTGGCGGCGGTCGCGGACGATGAGGTCTGGAGCATTCTCAAGTCGGCCGATCGACCCGCGACGGAAACCTTCGCCGTGTTTTCGTTCCACTTCCAGGACGGTCTGGACAACAGCGGCTTCGTCGGCTGGCTGGCGTCGGAACTCAAGCGGCGGCTGGGCACGGGCGTGTTCGTGGTATGCGGCCAGAACTCCCGGCGTGGCGGCATTTTCGATTATTGGGGCGTACCGGTGTCGATGCGCGATCTGGCTGCGCAAGCCATCGACGATCTTCGAGCTTCGCCCGTCGAAGACAATCGCGGCGGCGTCTAGGCCGCACCGGCGCGGATCGGTTTCCCGATCGACGTCATCGCATCGATGACTTCGACGGGCTGCCGCATATCCATCCTGCCCACAAAAGAAGGGACGAAACATCGCAGCTGCGCCCAGCCGCGACGCGGTAGCCGCCAGAGCCCATTTGCGCTGGCGTTTGGCGGATCTGTGCGCTGAGTCGTTTCCGCCTCCGGCAGCGATCACGTTTTGCCGCACCGCGCTGCGGCGCTGCGGCATGACAGCAACATTCGCCCGCGTATGCTCGGTCGATCGCCGTGCAGGAACGCGCGGCATATCGACCGAAGGCCTGCGGGCAGGACGCCCGTGATCTCGCGCCCTCGGCCTCTTGGGGAGGAGACATGCATCAGCTTCGCATCACGCAGCGGCCGCTCGCCGCGGCGCTGCTCGCGGCCGCGCCTTTGTTCGGCCTGTCGTTGCTCGCCGCGCCTTCGGCCGCGCACGCCGCCGCCACCGGCGTCGCCTTCGTGCACGGCACCGGCAAGCAGACCAACGCCTACCAGGATTACTGGCAACCCGCGATGGTCGACAGCGTCCGCGGCGGCCTGGCCAATCCGTCCAACTACACCGTGGTCAACTGCGATTTCGAGCAATACATGTGGGACAGCCGCGCCGCCGGTTGCCTGGCCCAGCAGCTCACCGATTTCATCAACGCCCGCGGCATCACCCAGCTGATCGTGATCACCCATTCCAACGGCGGCAACGTGATGCGCTGGATCATGTCGAACCCGACCTACGACAGCCGCTACCCGAACATCATCAGCAAGATCGTGCGAGTCGACGCCATCGCGCCGTCCTCGGCCGGCACGCCGCTGGCCGACGCGGCCATGAACGGCAACGCCTTCGAACAAGCCGTCGGCTGGCTGCTGGGCTACAAGTCCGACGCGGTGAAGATGCAGCAGGTCAGCTGGATGGCGACCTACAACGCGAACAATCTCTACGGCACGTCCGGACGCCCCGCCCTGCCCAAGACCTTCCGCGCCGTGGTCGGCACCGACGTGGATTCCTCGCCGTTCGACAGCGACAGCTATTGCGGCGGCTATACCGAGAACGTCGGCCTGGAGACCACGCAGAACTGGTTGAACAGTTGCTCCGACGGCTTCCTCAACTGCTCCAGCCAATCGGCCGCGGGCAGCGTGTGGTTCCAGGACAAGCAGCGCACCGCCGGCGCCGAACCGCTCAGTCACAACCAGAGCCGGCGCGCGTGCTTCAACCTCAACACCATCCTGCGCAGCGACATGACCCCGTGAGGCCGACGACCATGCGAACGATATTGACCCTCGCCCTGCTCGCGGCGCTCAGCGATGCAGCGGCGGCCGATGCGCCGATGCTGCCGGCCGCGAAATCCGATCAGATTCCGCAACGCCTGGCCGTGCTCGCCGCGCCCAAAGCCGCGTCCGAACGCGCGCCCATGCAGTTTTCCTGGGCGCTGAACCCCGATGCCGGACTCGTCGCCGATGCCGCGCCTGCCGTGGTGGAAAGCCGCGAGTACTGGCAGGAAACCGACGGCGCCGCCTTGCAGCGCGGCCTGGACATCGCCACCAGCGCGCCGGGCGCGTTGATCCGGGTCAGCCCGGTCGCGGGCGCGACTAAGGTCGCCGCCGACGCGGTGCGCATCACCCAGGGCGGACGCAACATCGGCGCGGCCAAGCGCACCGGCGCCGAGCAACTGCAGGCCGCCGGCCTCGCGGTCGGCGCCGGCACCGCCGCGGTGCAACTCGGCGCCGACGCCGCGCCGGGCCACTACGCGGTGCAGGTCGCCCAGGCCAGCGGCCGTTACGTCGTGCACGTGTTCGAACCGCGCAGCGACGTGCGCCTGCTCGCTCATCTCAGCCGCGATCACGCCCTGGCCGGCGGCACGCGCGAAGTCGTGGTCGACCTCAAGCGCGGCGACGCCACGCTGAAGGCCGAGGGCGGCGCGCTGCTGGTGGCGCCGTCGGGCCGCAGCTGGCCGCTGGCTCTGAAGCGCGCCGGCGACGGTACGCTGCGCGCATCGGTGCCGTTGCCGAGCGATGCCGGCGAGCAACCGCCCGGGCTGTGGGAAGTGCAGGTGTTCGCCGGCGACGGCGAGATCCAGCGCGATGCGCGCACCGCGATCGCGGTGGCTCAGCCGACCGCCAAGCTCGATGGCGCGTATGCCTTCGACGCCGGCAAGCTCAGCTTCGGCCTGCCCTTGCGCGCGGCCTCGCCGGGCCGCTTCGAAGTGCGCGGCACTCTGTACGCAAGCAACGCCCGGCGCGAACTGCGTCCGGTGGCGATCGCGCACAGCGCGCAGTGGCTCGACGGCGGCGCGGCGCGGATCGAACTCGCGTTCGATCGGACTCAGTTGCCCAAAGGGTATGGCGCGCCGTACGAGTTGCGCGATGTCGAGCTCAACGATCAGACGCGGTTGGCGCCGATCGAGCGGCGGCAGCGGGTGGCTCGGGTGGGGCGTTGAGGGCGGCCGAGCGCAATCCATACAAGCCAAAGCGGCCCTCATCCGCCCTCCGGGCACCTTCTCCCGCTTGCGGGAGAAGGGTTCAACACACCGCCTCGGCATTGAGCCCCTCTCCCGCTCGCGGGGTGAGGCGACGCGGCTTGCGAGCCACTGGCTCGCGCGTCGCCGAACGCCCGAACGCCATGCGTTCGGGCCGGGGGCGGGGTTGGGGTGAGGGCAGCAAGGCCTGGTTGCCCTCATCCGCCCTCCGGGCCCCTTCTCCCGCAAGCGGGAGAAGGGTTCAACACACTGCCTCGGCATTGAGCCCCTCTCCCGCTTGCGGGGTGAGGCGACGCGGCTTGCGAGCCACTGGCTCGCGCGTCGCCGAACGCCCGAACGCCATGCGTTCGGGCCGGGGGCGGGGTTGGGGTGAGGGCAACCAGGCCTGCTTGCCCTCATCCGCCCTCCGGGCACCTTCTCCCGCTTGCGGGAGAAGGATTAAAGGCACCTGCCCCTTAAGCCCAGGTAATGCCAACCCCGCTAATCTGATGGTCCGCAACCTGGATCGCCGTCATGAAAAAATGGATTGCCGCCCTTGTTCTGATCGCAGTGCTGCTGCTCGGCTACCTCGCCGCGGGCCCGTTCCTGACCGTCAACGCCATCCGCGCGGCGGTCAAGGAAGGCAATACCGGCGAATTGTCCAAGCACATCGACTTCGCCCAGGTCCGGCTCAGCCTCAAGGCCCAGGTCGATGATTACCTGGTCCGCCGCGCCGGTCCCGGCACGCAATCCAGCGTGCTTGGCGCGATCGGCCTGAGCCTGGCCAGCACCGTCACCGGCACCGCGGTGGACGCGATCGCAACGCCGGTCGGCATCGGCGCGGTGCTCGAAGGCCGCAAAGTCTTCAAACGTTTCGACGGCAGCGGCGCGGGCCGCGACACTTATGCGCCGGTCGAACCGGCCCAGCCGCTCAAGCATTTGAGCTATCGCTTCGAATCGCCCTCGCGCTTTACCGCCACGGTGAACAACGCCGACGGCGATCCGGTGGTGTTCGTGCTCACCCGCGACGGGCTGAGCTGGCAGGTGACCGACATCCGTCTGCCGTTGGACAAGATGCTGCCCTGAACGGCGCGGCCGTCCGCGCCTGACTGCCATGGAAATTTCCGGCGATCAGCGCGGACCGCGTCTGCCTCGCGCACGCAGGCTTGCGTTTGCGCACCGCGCGAAATACTTTGCAGCGTGCCCGCGGCGCCGATGCGCGCGGCGGGCACCGGGACAGGCATGTCCCGCACCGATCGTCACTCATATCGTTTGGACAGGAATTCCATGAAAGCGATTTTCTCCGCCCTGGCTCTGGGCCTGCTCGGTTTCGCCTCCTTCGCCGCAAACGCCCAGGGCGAATGCGACAAGTACCGGACCAGCTACGACAAGACCTATTGTTTCGCCAAGCTGTTCCTGGAATCGGACAAGGAACTCAACACCGCCTACAACGACCTGCGCGGCCTGATCAAGGAGCCGGTGAAGCAGCAGTTGAAGGCCACCCAGCTGGACTGGATCAAGTACCGCGACAACAGCTGCGAGTCGTCGGGCAGCATCAATGTCGATTGCAATTACCGGGTCAACCGCGAGCGCGGCGAGTACCTGCGCGATCGCGTGCGCGAGTGCAAGGCCGGCACCTGCCGCAACGATGAGATCGTGAAGAAGTCCTGGAATTGATTGCAGGACCATGGCTTTCGTCCCGGCTCGCCTGTGGGCGGGTCGGGATCGGCCTGGTTTGACCGGAAAGCATCGGGGCTGAAGCCCCACAAAAGACTTCGCGGCTGCGCAGTCTTTATGGATGCACTGGAATTGATTGCAGAACTATGGCTTTCGTCCGGCTCGCCTGTAGAGGTCGGGATCGGCGTGGCCTGATGAAAAAAGGCATCGGGGCTGAAGCCCCTCCCACAAAAGATTGCGTAGCCGCGTAGTCTTTTGTGGGAGGGGCTTCAGCCCCGATGCTTTTGTCTCAGCGGTTCGCAACCCCATGCGGCACATGTCCCGCCGCGACGTGATCGCGCGCCGACAGGATGTTGTGCTCGGAATCGTCGAAGAAGATGTCCGCGCCGAAGGCTTCCAGGAACGGGCCCTTGGGGCGGCCGCCGAGAAACAGCGCTTCGTCCAGGCGGATGCCCCACTCGCGCAAGGTGCGGATCACCCGCTCGTGCGCCGGCACCGAGCGCGCGGTCACCAGCGCGGTGCGGATCGGCGCGTCCTGGCCGACCGGGAACGCCGCCTGCAGGCGGTGCAGCGCATCGAGGAACCCGCGGAACGGGCCGCCCGACAGCGGTTCGCCGGCGTGGCTGCGCTCGTGTTCGGCGAACGCCGCCAGGCCGCCCTCGCGCGAGACCCGCTCGCCTTCGTCGTCGAAGATCACCGCGTCGCCGTCGAAAGCGATGCGCAACTGGTCCGGGCGCAGATGCGGCGCCAGCTTCGAATTGGGCGTGGCCGGCAACAGCGTCGCCGCCGCCACTCCGGCGGCGAGCGCGGCGCTGACGTCCTCGGCGTTGGCCGACAGGAACAGGTCCGCGCCGAACGGCCGGATGTACGGAAACGGCGGCGCGCCGTTGCTGAAAGCCGCGCGCTTGATCGACAGGCCGTGGTGGGCGATCGAATTGAAGATGCGCAGGCCGCTGTCGGCGGAGTTGCGCGAGATCAGGATCACCTCGACCCGCGGCGCGTCCGTCGGCGCGCCCTGGTTGAGCGCGAGCAGCTTGCGCACCAGCGGGAAGGCGATGCCGGGCCGCAGCAGATCGTCCTCGCGCTCGCGCTGGAACGCGGCGTAGGCATCGATGCCCTCGCGCTCGAACAGCGCATGGCTTTCTTCCATGTCGAACAAGGTGCGCGAGGAAATCGCGACGATCAACGGGTCGGCATCACGGTCGGGCATGGGCCTATTGTGGCAGGAGTGAGCGGGCAGAAGTGAGGAACGAGTAAGAGCCGCCATCACTCCTTCCGCTTGCCGGCCGCCGGGACTCGCTATGGCGAGGACGCAGGAGCGGGTAACAGCGGGGTTTTGCTCATTGCTCACTCTCCTCCACTCTTTTCCGCGGCCTGCTATCGTTCCGCACCGCCTCTCGGCCCGGAAACGCCCATGTCGTCCAGCCCCGCCGCACCCGCCACCGCCGACTCGCAACTCGGCCACGCCCTCAAATCCCGCCAGCTGGTCATGATGGGCCTGGGCAGCGCGATCGGCGCCGGCCTGTTCCTCGGCTCGGGCGTGGGCGTGCAGACCGCGGGGCCGGCGGTGCTGCTGTCGTATCTGATCGCCGGCGTGCTGGTGATCATCGTGATGCGCGCGCTCGGCGAAATGGCCGCGGTGCGGCCGACCAGCGGCGCGTTCTCGGTCTACGCCGCCGATGCGATGGGCCCGACCGCGGGCGCGACCCTGGGCTGGCTGTGGTGGGTGCAACTGGTGATCGTGATCGCGGCCGAATCGGTCGGCGCGGCCGGGCTGCTGGCGACGATCTGGCCGCAGTTGCCGGTCGCGGCGATGTCGCTGGTGTTCATGAGCGTGTTCACCTGCGTCAACCTGCTCGGGGTGAAGAACTTCGGCGAGTTCGAATTCTGGTTCGCGATCCTCAAGGTCGCGGCGATCCTGGCCTTCATCGTGATCGGCGCGCTGTTGCTGCTGGGGCTGCTGCCGGAGGTGGCCTCGCCCGGCTTCGCCAATTTCACCGCCCACGGCGGCTTCGCGCCCAAGGGCTGGGCCGGCGTCGGCGCGGCCTTGCTGGTGGTGGTGTTCGCCTTCGGCGGCACCGAGATCGTCGCGGTCGCCGCGGCCGAAACCCAGGACCCGGAACGCAGCATCACCCGCGCGATCCGCACCGTGGCCTGGCGCATCCTGGTGTTCTACATCGGCTCGCTGGCGGTGATCATCGCGGTGGTGCCGTGGAACAGCGAAAGCCTGAAGTCGCCGTTCGCGGCGGTGCTGGAGGCGGCGCGGATTCCCGGCGCGGCCACGGCCATCACCCTGGTCGCGGTGGTCGCGCTGTTGTCGGCGCTCAACGCCAATCTCTACGGCGCCTCGCGCATGATCTTTTCCCTGGCGCAGCGCCGCGAGGCGCCGGGCTTCCTCGCCCACCTCAGCAGCAGCCGCGTGCCGGTGGCGGCGGTGTTGGCCAGCGTCGCCTTCGGCTTCATCGCCACCGCGCTGGAGCTGCTGTATCCGGAGAAAGTGCTGCCGGCGCTGCTCAACGTGGTGGGTTCGACCTGCCTGTTGGTGTGGACCTTGTCGCTGGTGTCGCAGCTGATCCTGCGCCGCCGCGCCGATCGCGCCGGCACCGTGCTGCCGTTCAAGATGTGGGCCTTCCCGTACGTAACCTGGCTGGGCCTGGGCATCCTGGCGATGGTGTTCGTGCTGGCGCTGCTGACCGAAGGCCCGCGCATGCAGCTGCTGTCGACCGCGGCGCTGACCCTGTGCATCGCCGCGATCAGCGAAGTCGCGCGGCGGGTGCGCGCGCGCGGCTGAGGCCGGCGCGCCCCAAACCGGCCCGGCTCAGGCCTGCTTGACCAAGTGTTGGACCGCCAGCGGACCACCGGGGAATTGCTGCATGCGGCCGCCTTCAACCAGCCCGCCCAGATCTATCGTGGCGTAACCGGTTCGCTGCAGCAGCGCCGCCAGCTCGCCCTTGGCCTGGACGTCATCGCCGGATACGAACAGCACGCGCTGGCCGCCGTGGCCGCGCGGATCGGTGCCGAGCACCTCCGCGAGCAGATGATTCAGCGCCTTGACCACCCGCGCGCCCGGGACCAGGTCGGCGAACACTTCGCTGGAGGTGCGGCCGTGCAGATCGAAGGGCTTGAACTGCGGCGCCTCGATCGGGTTGTTGGCATCGACCACGATGCGGCCGCTCAGGTCCAGGCCCTTCAAGGCCTGCGGCAGCTTCGACCAACCGATCGCCACGAACACCAGATCCGCCTGCGCGACCTGTTCCGGCGTGGCCGCGGTGACGCTCGGCCCCAGTTCGGCGACCAGGGGCGCCAGCGACTGCGGGCCGCGACTGTTGGCGATCGAAACCGCGATGCCGGCGCGGGCCAGGGTGCGTGCGATGGCGGTGCCGATGTGGCCCGCGCCGAGAATGCCGATCTGCATGAGGTTTCTCCTTCAAGTGACTAATAAAATTGGATAATCGCCGGAACCTCAAGTCGTTTCGAACCCGGTTCCGCCGCCGTGGAGCGAACTATGCGCGCCCCACTCAGGCCGGATAAGCCGGCAATGGCTAGAATGAATTTCAAGCATTACTTGAAGGCTGCGCACCTGTGGAAACCCTGGCCAACCTGGAATCCTTCGTCCGCAGCGCCGACCTGCGCGGTTTTTCCGCGGCCGCGCGCCAGCTCGGGCTGACGCCGGCGGCGGTGAGCCGCAATGTCGCGGTGCTGGAACGCAACCTGGGTCTGCGCCTGTTCCAGCGCAGCACCCGCAAGCTGACCCTGACCGAATCCGGCGAGCGCTTTCTCGACTCGGTGCGCGAGCACGTCGAGGCCTTGAACAGCGCGCTCAGCGTCGCCTCGGTCGAGAGCGAGGAGCCGGCCGGCACGCTGAAGCTCAGCATGGCGCCGGGATTCGGCATGGATTACGTGCTGCCGCTGATGCCGCAGTTCCTGCGCCGGCATCCGCATATCCGTCTGGACTGGCTGCTGGAGAACCGTCAGGTCGATCTGATCGCGGAGGGCTTCGACGCGGCGATCGGCGGCGGCATCGAGCTGGCGGCCGGAATGGTGGCGCGGCCGCTGGCGCCGCTGCACGTGATCGCGGTGGCCGCGCCCACGTATCTGCAAGGCCGGCCGCTGCCGGCCGAACCGGAGGATCTGGCCGAACACGACGGCATCGCCATGCGCTCGGCGCGCACCGGCCGCGTGCGCCACTGGGCGATGCGCGACTCGGGCGGGCGCGAAGCGGTGGCGCTGACTCGTGAACGCATCGTCCTCAACGATCCCGAAGCTATGTGCCGCGCCGCGCTCAATGGCCTGGGCGTGACTCTGGTCGCGGTACAGCATGCACTGCCCTACCTCGACGACGGGCGCCTGCAACGGCTGCTGCCGGATTGGTACGCCGACCTGGGTTCGATCTCGCTGTACTACGCTAGTCGCAATCTGTTGCCGAGCAAGACGCGGGTGTTCGTGGACTATCTGATCGAAGCGTGCGAGCGCGCCCGGCTGCCGCAACGGCTGTCCGGCCGCGCCGACGCGGGCGCGGGAGTTGCGGCATGAGCGAGACCGCCAACCCGCCGTCCGCCGACAGCCGAGCCGGCGCCCCCATGGTCGGCGCGGTGCTGATCCGCGACGGCCGCCTGCTGCTGGGCCTGCGCAACGCCTACAAGCGCCTGGCGCCGAACTGCTGGGACATCCTCGGCGGCCATGTCGAGGCCGGGGAAACCCTGGAACAGGCCTTGCTGCGCGAATTGGAAGAAGAAGCCGGCGTCGTCGCCACCGACTACTGCCAACTGGGCGAACCGCTGATATGGGCCGGCGCCAGCCTGACCGTCTACCGCGTCGATGCCTGGCAGGGCGAAGTCGCCATGCGCGGCGACGAACACGTGCGGCTGCAGTGGTTCGATCCGGTGCAGGCGCGGGCGCTGCCTAATCTGGCCGATGGGCGTCTGATCGAGTTGATCGGGCGGTTGCGGCGCTGAGGGTAGCGACGTTGGAGCCCCTCTCCCGCGCCCCGAAGGAAGTCACCTTGGGTGGCAAGCGGGAGAGGGAGAAAGAGAAGGAGAGAATGCGGATTTGCTTCAAGCCGAGCGCGGTCGCGCTCAGCCGCTGGTGAACTGCTCGATCAACATCCGCTCTTCCAGATTGTGCTCAGGATCGAACAGCAACGTGACCGTGCGGTCGCGCGACTCGCGGATCATCACCTCGACCACGTCGCGCACTTCGTGCGAGTCGGCGGTGGCGCTGACCGGGCGCTTGTAGGGATCGAGCACGCGGAAACGCACTTCGGTGTCGGCCTTGAGCAGGGCCCCGCGCCAGCGCCGCGGGCGGAACGCGGCGATCGGGGTAAGCGCGATCACCGCCGAACCCAGCGGCAGGATCGGCCCGTGCGCGGAGAAGTTGTACGCGGTGCTGCCGGCCGCGGTCGCGACCAGCACGCCATCGCAGATCAGCTCGTCGAGCCGGGTCTGGCCGTTGAGGTCGATGCGCACGTGCGCGGCCTGGCGGGTCTGGCGCAGCAGCGAAACTTCGTTATAGGCCAGCGAACCGAAGCTCGCGCCGGACTCGGTCTGCGCGACCATTTCCAGCGGACGCAGCACCGCCGGCTCGGCGCTGGCGATGCGCTCGAGCAAATCGCCGCTGGCGTCGGCGTATTGGTTCATCAGGAAGCCGACCGTGCCCAGCTTCATCCCGTATACGGGTTTGCCGAGCGCGCCGTGGCGATGCAGGGTCTGCAGCATGAAGCCGTCGCCGCCGAGCGCGACCAGCACGTCGGCGCTGTCGGGTTCGTGCTGATCGTGCTGGGTCAACAGCGTCGCAAGCGCGCGCTGGGCGTCGTCGGTGTGACTGGCGAGGAAGGCGATGCGTGGCGTCGCGGTCATCGGCGGCTCCGGAAGGATGCCGTCAGCATAACCCGGCCGATGCGGGGGATTCGTGTCGGGACCACGGTCCGCGCACAAGGTCGCGTATCGCCACGGCGACGGCGGCCTCGCCGGTTTCGCGACGCATTCGCGATTTCGCTTGCGAGAGCGCTTTTATGGAAGGGCTCGCTTTCTGTGGGAGGGCCTTCAGGCCCGATACCTTTGTCTCAGATCGCCGCGACCTGAAAGAAAAGCATCGGGCCTGAAGGCCCTCCTACAAAAAACCCCCGGCCGTTCGGGGCCGGGGGTATTTCGAAACCACGCAGGACCGGCGCGAACGCCGGCCCGCCGCCGCTATCAGCCGCGCGCCGCCAACTGCGACAGACGCTGCACCGCGACCGAAGCGGTCGGATAGTCCAGGGTCTTCTGCGCCGCCAGTTCGGTCAGCATCGCCAGGGTGAAGCGCAGCGACTGGTCGTCGCGGCTCAGCCACTGCTTGACCTTGGCGTCGGCGTTGGCGCCGGCCATGTTGAGCACCTGGCCGACCAGGATGCGCTGCTGGGTCGCCAGCTCTTCGCGCAGCACGCCGCGCGCCACCGCATGCCAGCGGCCATCGACGGTGAGCGCGTCGATCTGCTCCTGCAGCCACGGCAGACGCAGGGCTTCGCCGAGGCGGAAGTGCACCTTGGCCACATCGACCGGCTTGAGCTTGCGCTCGCGCGCCAGTTCGATGATGTCGCAGCTCGGCTCCAGGTACCGCAGCGCGGCCAACTGCGCCGCGAGCGACTCGGGCACGCCCTTGGCCTTCCAATCGGCGAAGGCGGCATCGTGGGCCGGACGCTCGCCGTCGCCGAGGATGCCGTGGCCGGCGCGGATGTTCTTGAAGCCGTCGTGGTAGCGATCGACCGCGGTGGTGATGTCCGGAATCGCGCCCGGACGCGACAGCAGCCAGCGGGTGAAGGAACGCTGCAGCGTCCAGATCACCTGCAGGGCGTCGATCTGGGTCGATTCGGCGACCTTGCCGTCGAGCGCGTCGATCTGCGCCCACAGCTCGCGCGCGTCCAGGGTCTCACGGGTAATGGTGAAGGCCTTGGCGACCTCGCCCGGGGTGCGGCCGCTGTCTTCCTGCATGCGCAGCAGGAAGGTCGCGCCCATCCGGTTGATGGTCGAGTTGGTCACCGCGGTGGCGATGATTTCGCGCTTCAGGCGGTGGTTCTCCATCGCCTTGGCGTACTTGGCCTGCAGCGGCTGCGGGAAGTAGCGCACCAGTTCCTTCGACAGGTACGGGTCTTCCGGCACGTCGGAATCCAGCATCTGCTGGAACGCGACCAGCTTGGAGTACGACAGCAGCACCGACAGTTCCGGACGGGTCAGGCCCTGCCCGCGCGCCTTGCGTTCGGCGATCTCGGCGTCGCTGGGCAGGAACTCGATCTGGCGATCCAGCAGGCCCTGCGACTCCAAGGTGCGGATGAAGTGCTGCTTGGAGCCCAGGCGCGACAGGCTCATGCGCTCCATCAGGCTGATCGCCTGGTTCTGGCGGTAGTTGTCGTTGAGCACCAGCTCGGCGACTTCGTCGGTCATCGACGCCAGCAGCTTGTTGCGATCGGGCAACGACAGCTTCTTCGCCTGAACCTGGCCGTTGAGCAGGATCTTGATGTTGACCTCGTGGTCCGAGGTGTCCACGCCGGCCGAGTTGTCGATGAAGTCGGTGTTGAGCAGCACGCCGTGCTGCGCCGCCTCGATGCGGCCGAGCTGGGTCAGGCCCAGGTTGCCGCCCTCGCCCACCATCTTGCAGCGCAGATCGTTGCCGTTGACGCGCAGTGCGTTGTTGGCGCGGTCGCCGACGTCGCTGTTGGTTTCGCTGCTGGCCTTGACGTAGGTGCCGATGCCGCCGTTCCACAGCAGATCGACCGGCGCCTTGAGGATCGCGCTCATCAGCTCGACCGGGCTCATCGCCGTGACGTTGCCTTCGATGCCCAGCGCGGCCTTGATCTGCGGCGACAGCGGAATCGACTTGGCCGAGCGCGGGTACACGCCGCCGCCCTTGCTGATCAGGGCCTTGTTGTAGTCGTCCCAGCTCGAACGCGGCAGCTTGAACATGCGCTCGCGTTCTTTGAACGTCTTGGCCGCGTCCGGATCGGGATCGAGGAAGATGTGGCGATGGTCGAACGCGGCCAGCAGGCGGATGTGCTTGCTCAGCAGCATGCCGTTGCCGAACACGTCGCCGGACATGTCGCCGATGCCGACCGTGGTGAAGTCCTGGGTCTGGCTGTCGCGGCCGATGCTGCGGAAGTGGCGCTTGACCGACTCCCACGCGCCCTTGGCGGTGATGCCCATGCCCTTGTGGTCGTAACCGACCGAACCGCCCGAGGCGAAAGCGTCGTCGAGCCAGAACTTGTGCTCGGCGGCGATGCCGTTGGCGATGTCGGAGAAGGTCGCGGTGCCCTTGTCGGCGGCGACGACCAAGTAGGGGTCGTCATTGTCATGGCGCACGACTCTCGCCGGCGGGACGATTTTCCCATCGACGATGTTGTCGGTGATGTCCAGCAGACCGTTGATGAACATCTTGTAGCAGGCGATGCCTTCGGCCAGGACCGCGTCGCGGTCGCCGCCGATCGGCGGACGCTTGGCGAAGAAGCCGCCCTTGGAGCCGACCGGCACGATCACCGTGTTCTTGACCATCTGCGCCTTGACCAGACCCAGCACCTCGGTGCGGAAGTCTTCGCGGCGATCGGACCAGCGCAAACCGCCGCGGGCGACCGGGCCGAAGCGCAGGTGCACGCCTTCCACGCGCGGGCCGTACACGAAGATTTCGCGGTACGGACGCGGCTTGGGCAGATCCGGCACCTGGGCCGAATCGAACTTGTAGCTGACATAGCCGCGTTCGGAACCGTCGGCGGTGGTCTGGTAGTAGCTGGTGCGCAAGGTGGCGTTGATCACGCCGATGAAGCTGCGCAGGATGCGGTCTTCATCGAGGCTGGAGACGCGGTCGAGCAGCGCCTTGATCGATGCGACCGTGGCCTGGGCCTGCTCGTCGCGCTTGCCGCTGCGCGCCTGGATCACCGGCTTGAGCGCGGCCATGACCGCGGCGTCGCCGCCGGACAGAGTGTCGAACTGCTGGACCAGGCGCTCCTGGCCGGCCTTGATCTCGTCCTTGCTCTCGTTGCCGGTGCACGGGTCGAAGCGCGCTTCGAACAGCTCCACCAGCAGGCGCGCCAGCAGCGGATAGCGGCTGAAGGTTTCTTCCACGTAGCTTTGCGAGAACGGCACGCCGACCTGCAGCAGGTACTTGCAGTACGCGCGCAGCATCGCGACCTGGCGCCAGGACAGGTTGGCGGTCAGGATCAGGCGGTTGAAGCCGTCGTTCTCGGCGTTGCCGCGCCAGATCTGGGCGAAGGCTTCTTCGAAATTCTCGTCCAGGCGATCGACGTCGATGTCGTTGTTGGCGGTCTCGACCTCGAAGTCCTGGATGTAGACCGGCTGGCCGTCCACCGTCAGGCGGTAGGGGTGTTCGGAAATCACCCGCAGGCCCATGTTCTCCATCATCGGCAGCGCGTCGGACAAGGGGATGTCGTCGAGCTGGCGGTAGAACTTGAAGCGCAGGCCGCCTTCGCCCTGGCGGGTGCGGCACAGGCTCAGGCGCAGATCGTCCGGGCCGCTGAGCGCGGCGAGATGGGCGATGTCCTGCGCCGCCACGCCGGCCGAGACTTCATCGATATAGCCCGGCGGCAACGCCCGTCCATAACGATTGGCCAGGGCCAGACCCTGCTGCTCGCCGTTGTTGCGCACCAGCGCTTCGCGCAGGTCGTCCTGACGGTTGCGCACGATCTCGGCCAGTTCGGCTTCGATGGCGGCGTTGTCGATGACGCGCGCGCCGTTCTGCGCGGCTTCGCCCGACTTCGGGCGCACGATCAGGTGCAACTGCGCCAGCGGCGATTCGCCGATGTGCACGGTGGTGTCGATGTGCTCGCCGTGCAGCTTGTCCTTGAGCATCGCCTCCACGCGCAGGCGCACGTCGGTGTTGAAGCGCTCGCGCGGAATGTAGACCAGGCCCGAGTAATAGCGGCCGTAACGGTCGCGGCGCAGGAACAGCTTGCTGCGCACGCGCTCCTGCAGGCCGAGGATGCCCGAGGTGGTCTTGAGCAGTTCGTCCTCGCTGGACTGGAACAGCTCGTCGCGCGGCAAGGTTTCCAGCACGTGGCGCAGGGCCTTGCCGCTGTGGCTGTCGGGCGCCAGGCCGGACTGCTCCATCACGTAGGCGTGGCGCTGACGCACCAGCGGGATATCCCAGGGGCGGCGGTTGTAGGCGCTGGAGGTGTACAGGCCGAGGAACCGCTTCTCGCCGGTCGGACGGCCCTGAGCGTCGAAGCTCAGCACGCCGATGTAGTCCATGTAGCCCGGACGGTGCACGGTGGAACGCGCATTGGTCTTGGTCAGGATCAGCGCGTCGACCGCGCCGGAGTGCGGCATGTAGTGCGCCGCCAGCGACGTCAGCAGGCGCGGCTTGCCGACTTCCTTCCCGCGCAGCAGGCCCAGGCCGCTGTCCTTGACCGCGCGCAGCACCTCGTCGCCGCCTTGCTTGACGACTTCGTACTCGCGGTAGCCCAGGAAGGTGAAATGGTTCTCGGCGGCCCAGTGCAGGAACGCCTGCGCCTCGCGCTT
Source organism: Lysobacter gummosus (assembly GCF_001442805.1). Classification (NCBI taxonomy): domain Bacteria; kingdom Pseudomonadati; phylum Pseudomonadota; class Gammaproteobacteria; order Lysobacterales; family Lysobacteraceae; genus Lysobacter; species Lysobacter gummosus. The sequence goes on from NZ_CP011131.1 coordinate 3,014,027, forward strand.
GCCGTCTTCGTCGATCGGCAGGTTCTGGCCGGGCAATTCGTCGGCGACCTGATTCATCTTGTCGCGCATCTGCGACCAGTCGCGCACGATCGCGCGCACGTCGGCCAGCACCACTTCCAGCGCATGCTTGATCTTGGCGGCCGATTCGGCGGTCTGACGGTCGATTTCCAGGTGCATCAGCGACTCGGCCACGCCCTGCCCGACCGCCAGCAGCTTGCCGGCCTTGTCGCGCTGGAACGTCACCACCGGATGGCCCAGCACGTGCACGCCGATGCCCTGATCGGCCAGCGCCATGGTCACCGAATCGACCAGGAACGGCATGTCGTCGTTGGCGATCTGCAGCACGGTGTGCGGCGATTCCCAGCCATGCGACTTCAGCGTCGGGTTGAACAAACGCACCAGGGCCGAACCCTGTTTGCGGTCGCGCGCGTAATCCAGAAAGTCCGCCGCCAGCGCCGCCCAGCCGTCGGGCTGGTGCTGCGGCAGCTCATCGGCGCTCATGCGCTTGTAGAACGCCTGCGCGAAGGCTTCCGCCTCGGCGTGGCGCGCCTTGGGCAGGCGCTTGTGCATCGCGGCGATGATCGGCTGCAGATTCACCGCCTGCGCATCGACCGGCGGCGCCGACTGGCTGCGGCCGGGCGCGGCGGCTTTCTTCGGCGCAGCCGGTTTGCCGGCCGGTGCCGCCGTTTTCTTGACCGGGGCCTGCTTGGCCGACGCCGGCTTCGCGGCCGGTTTGGCGGCGGCGCGTTTGGCGGGTTCGGACTTGGAAGCTTTGGGTTTATTGCTCATGGGAACGTTGAGGTCCGGATGGAATGAGGCAAAAAGACGAGGCTAAGGCTGGATGTCTGCTTGAGAATCGGATGTCGAAAACCGAACCACCGCGTCGGGCGCTGACTCGGATCGACGAAGAAAGCCGAACTACCGCGCCAGGATCTGACCAGCTCGTGAAGTGATTTGAGAATCGGTGGTAGCGGACAAAACCAAACCGGCGCGCCGGGCTTGAATCCGGCGCGCCGTGTGCGAGTGAAATAGGGATAAGGAAAACGCCGTCGCGGCAGCGGCCTGGAAGCGCTCCCAAACCCGCGAGCCCGGCCCGCCGTTGTCGCGGCGATGGCCGGGCCAGGATGAAGCGGAGCGTTTCATCGAGAGGCTGATCGACTCGGCTCAGTCGGCGTGTTCAGCGCAGACCGGTTTCGTTGCGGGCGATGACCAGGCGCTGGATCTCGCTGGTGCCTTCGTAGATTTCCGTGATCTTGGCGTCGCGGAAGTACCGCTCCAGCGGCATTTCCTTGGAATAGCCCATGCCGCCGTGAATCTGCACGGCCTGATGGGCGATCCACATCGCCGCCTCCGAGGCGGTGAGCTTGGCGATGGCGGCCTCGTTGCTGAAACGGCCGCCGTGCTTCTCGGTCTGGCCCTTCTGCCAGGCCGCGCGCAAGGTCAGCAGCAGCGCCGCATCGAGCTTGCACTTCATGTCGGCGATCTTGGCCTGGGTCATCTGGAACGCGCCGATCGGCTGGCCGAAGGCCTTGCGCTCGCGCACGTAGGTCAGGGTGGCCTCGTAGGCGGCGCGGGCGATGCCGATGGCCTGCGAGGCGATGCCGATGCGGCCGGCGTCGAGCACGCCCATGGCGATCTTGAAGCCGTGGCCTTCCTCGCCCAGCACGTCGTCGGCGGAGGCGACATAGTCCTCGAACTCGATTTCGCACGTGGCCGAAGCGCGGATGCCGAGCTTGGGCTCGGTCTTGCCGCGGTGGAAACCGGGCTTGGCGGTGTCGATCATGAAGGCGGTGATGCCGCGCGCGCCCTTGTCCGGGTCGGTCATCGCGAACAATACGATGTACTTCGCCACCGGGCCGGAGGTGATCCAGCTCTTCTTGCCGTTGATGACGAAGCTGCCGTCGGCCTGCTTGACCGCCTTGCAGCGCATGGCCGTGGCGTCGGAGCCCGACTGCGGCTCGGTCAGGGCGAAGGCGCCGATTTCGCGGCCCTCGGCGATGGCGCGCACGTACAACTGCTTCTGCGCCTCGGTGCCGAACTTGAGAATGCCGTTGCAGAACAGCGAATTGTTGACCGACATGATGGTCGAATGGGCGGCGTCGCCGGCGGCAATTTCGACCATCGCCAGCACGTAGGAGATCGGGTCCATGCCCGCGCCGCCGTACTCGGCCGGCACTTCGATGCCCATCAGCCCGTTCTCGCCGAGGGTGCGGATGTTCTCCAGGGGGAACTCGCCGGTGTGATCGTGGTGCTCGGCGCTGGGAGCAATCTTTTCCTGGGCGATACGGCGCGCCACGTCCTGGATCATCAACTGCTCTTCGGTAAAGCCAAAATCCACGTCGACACCTCTTCATGTGGTGATTGCAGGCGGTGAGCGCTGGCGAGCCTGCGGCGCCGCGCTGTCGCCGCCACGGCGCCGACGCGGTACCTCCTGCCCGTTGCACCTCGGCCCGTTTCAGGGGCCGCGGCCCGTTCGTCGAGCCGCGAATGCGAATTGTAGCCGCGCGCGCGCAATAACCCCACCCATCCAACTGCCCCGATCTGGCGTTACGCCCGCCCGCTTTCAGTCCGCGTTCTGACTTGCTGCGCCGCCGCACGACTTGACCTGAGAGCCCTTCGCCACCACACTTATCGCTATATCGCGATACGTTGATGAAAGGCAGCGTTCGCAAGCCGGAGAGCCGCTGAAGCCTGGGTCTTGCCGATTCGTCGAGGTTCAAGTTCCCAGTCCCTGCTCCTGGTCTCGTCTCCTTCAACTAAGTTGCGTATCTCTCATGGATCTCGAAGGCTGGTCGTCCCGTCTGAAAGTGTTCGCCGACGCCACCCGCGTGCGTCTGCTGGCCCTGCTCGAGCGCGAGGAACTGACCGTGGCCGAGCTGTCGGCGATCACCCGTCTGGCCCAGCCGCGGGTGTCCACCCACCTGTCCAAGCTCAAGGAAGCCGGACTGGTGCGCGACCGCCGCGCCGGCGTGTCGGCGTACTACCGCTTCGACGAAGGCGCGCTCGACCACGCCCAGTGCGCCCTGTGGCAGACGCTGAGCACCGGCAGCGACGATCCGCTGCTGCGCCAGGACGGCGAACGCGTGACCGCGGTGCTGGCGATGCGCGCCTCGGACCAGAACTGGGCCGACTCGGTCGCCGGCGACATGGAACGCCACTACTCGCCCGGCCGCACCTGGGAAGCACTGGCGCGTTCGGCGCTGCCGTTGCTGCAACCCGGCGACGTGCTCGACATCGCCTCCGGCGACGGCGTGCTGGCCGAGCTGCTGGCGCCGCATTCGCACCGCTACATCTGCCTGGACGCCAGCACCAAGGTCGTGGCCGCCGCCTCCGAGCGCCTGCGCAAGCTCAAGAACGTGGAAGTGCGCGAAGGCGACATGCACGCGCTGCCGTTCGACGATGAAACCTTCGACCTGGTCGTGCTGATGCACGCGCTGACCTACGCCGAACATCCGGCCCAGGCCGTGGCCGAAGCCGGACGCGTGCTGCGCCCGGGCGGACGCGTGCTGGTCACCAGCCTGGCCAGGCACGAACACCGGGGCGCGGTCGAGGCCTTCGGCCACGTCAACCTCGGCTTCGCCGAGAAAGACCTGCAGAAGTTCGCCACCAAGGCCGGCTTCGACATCGTCAGCTGCCAGACCGTGACCCGCGAGCGCCGCCCGCCGCATTTCGAAGTGATCGCGCTGATGGCGCGCAAGCCCGGCGGCGAGCCGGTGCGCAAGCCCGGCAAGAAGTGAGGACCGACCGATGAATCGACTTCCGTGGATCAACCCCGAACGCGCCCAGGCGCTGGAAACCGGACTGGCCCAGCGCATCCTGATCATGGACGGGGCGATGGGCACGATGATCCAGCAGCATGAACTGGCCGAGGCCGACTATCGCGGCGAACGCTTCGCGCAAGGCTACGACCGCCTGTACGCGCCGCGCGACGAGCACGGCGGCGAGCACGCCCACGGCGAAGGCTGCGGCTGCGAGCGCGACCAGCGCGGCAACAACGACCTGCTGACCCTGACCCGGCCGGACATCATCGGCGACATCCACGCCCAGTATCTGGCCGCCGGCGCCGACCTGATCGAGACCAACACTTTCAACTCGACCACGATCTCGCTGAGCGACTACGGCCTGGAGCATCTGGCGCGCGAGTTGAACCTGGAAGGCGCGCGGCTGGCGCGCAAGGCCTGCGACGAAGCCGAGGCGCGCGACGCCGCCGCCGGCAAGCACAAGCCGCGCTACGTGATCGGCGTGCTCGGCCCGACCAGCCGCACCGCATCGCTGAGCCCGGACGTCAACCGCCCCGGCTACCGCGCGATCACCTTCGACGAACTGCGCATCGCCTACCGCGAAGCCACCGACGGGCTGATCGACGGCGGCGCCGACGTGATCATGGTCGAGACCATCTTCGACACGCTCAACGCCAAGGCCGCGCTGTTCGCGATCGAGGAAGCCTTCGACGCGCGCGGCGCGCGGCTGCCGGTGATGATCTCCGGCACCATCACCGACGCCTCCGGCCGCACCCTGTCGGGGCAGACGGCGGAGGCGTTCTGGTACTCGGTGCGGCACAACCAGCCGGTGGCGATCGGCCTGAACTGCGCGCTCGGCGCCAAGGACCTGCGCGTGCACATCGACGTGCTGGCGCAGATCGCCGACGCCAACATCAGCACCCATCCCAACGCCGGCCTGCCCAACGCCTTCGGCGGCTACGACGAGACCCCGGAAGACATGGCCGCGGTGCTGGGCGAGTTCGCCCGCGCCGGGCTGCTGAATCTGGTCGGCGGTTGCTGCGGCACCACCCCGGCGCACATTGCCGCGATCGCCGCGGTGGTCGAGGGCGTGGAGCCGCGGCGGCCGTTGCAGTTGGTCGATGCGGCGGCGTGAGTTTTCTTTCCGCGACCGCGCCACTTTCCAACCGTCATTCCCGCGAAGGCGGGAATCCACGGACTTCGAACGTTCTCGCACGAAAGGCCCTGGATTCCCGCGTTCGCGGGAATGACGAGCAAGAGCACAAGACTAAGACACATACCGAGCAATGACCGCAACCCTTCCCCGCCAAACCCGCCTGAGCGGTCTCGAACCGCTGCAGATCACGCCGGAAAGCAACTTCGTCAACGTCGGCGAGCGCACCAACGTCACCGGCAGCGCGCAGTTCAAGAAACTGATCATGGAAAGCCGCTACGACGAAGCCATCGTCGTGGCGCGCCAACAGGTCGACAACGGCGCGCAGGTGCTCGACGTCAACATGGACGAGGGCATGCTCGATTCCGAGCTGGCCATGGTCACCTACCTCAACCTGATCGCGGCCGAGCCCGACATCGCCCGCATTCCGGTGATGGTCGACAGCTCCAAGTGGACGGTGATCGAGGCCGGCCTGAAATGCCTGCAGGGCAAGGGCATCGTCAACTCGATCTCGATGAAGGAAGGCGAAGCCGAGTTCCTGCGCCAGGCGCGGCTGGTGCGGCGCTACGGCGCGGCGGTGGTGGTGATGGCCTTCGACGAGGTCGGCCAGGCCGACACCATCGATCGCAAGGTCGATATCTGTTCGCGCGCGTACAAGCTGCTGACGGAAGAAATCGGCTTTCCGCCGGAAGACATCATCTTCGACCCTAACGTGTTCGCCATCGCCACCGGCATCGAGGAACACAACAACTACGCGGTCGATTTCATCGAGGCCACGCGCGAGCTCAAGCGGCGTTTTCCGTACAGCCATATCTCCGGCGGCGTATCCAACGTCTCGTTCTCGTTCCGCGGCAACGAGATCGTGCGCCAGGCGATCCACGTGGTGTTCCTGTACCACGCGATCAAGGCCGGCATGGACATGGGCATCGTCAACGCCGGCGGCCTGCCGCTGTACGACGATCTGGACCCGGACCTGCGCGAACGCGTCGAGGACGTGGTGCTCAACCGCCGCGCGGACGGCACCGAGCGTTTGCTGGAAATCGCCGACCGCTTCAAGGGCAAGAAAGGCGAGAAGAAGGTCGAAGACCTGCGCTGGCGCGACAAGCCGGTGCGCGACCGCCTCAGCCATGCGCTGGTCCATGGCATCGACCAGTGGATCGAGGAAGACACTGAAGCGGCGCGCGCCGAATCCACGCGCCCGCTGGACGTGATCGAAGGCCCGCTGATGTCGGGCATGAACGTGGTCGGCGACCTGTTCGGCGCCGGCAAGATGTTCCTGCCGCAGGTGGTCAAGTCGGCGCGGGTGATGAAGAAGGCCGTGGCCTACCTGCTGCCGTACATCGAAGCCGAGAAGCTGCGCACCGGCGATGTCGGCAAGTCCAACGGCAAGATCATCATGGCGACCGTCAAGGGCGACGTGCACGATATCGGCAAGAACATCGTCGGCGTGGTCCTGGCCTGCAACAACTTCGACGTGGTCGACCTGGGCGTGATGGTGCCGGCGCAGACCATTCTGGATCGCGCCCGCGAGGAGAAGGCCGACCTGATCGGCCTGTCCGGCCTGATCACGCCGTCGCTGGAGGAAATGAGCCACGTCGCCCGCGAAATGCAGCGCCAGGGCTTCACCATGCCGCTGCTGATCGGCGGCGCGACCACTTCGCGCGCACACACCGCGCTGAAGATCGACCCGCACTACAAATCGCCGACGGTCTGGGTCAAGGACGCCTCGCGCGCGGTCGGCGTGGCGCAGTCGCTGATCTCCATCGAGCTGCGCGAGCCCTTCGTCGCCGCCAACGCTTCGGACTACGCGGAAATCCGCGAGCGCCACAAGAACCGCGGCGACGGCAAGCGCCTGGTGTCGCTGGACAAAGCGCGCGGCCAGCGTTTCGACGGCGGCTGGGACGATTACGTTCCGCCGGCGCCGAAGCATCCGGGCCTGCACGTGTTCGACGACTATCCGCTGGCCGAATTGGTGGAGTACATCGACTGGACGCCGTTCTTCAACACCTGGGAACTGGCCGGGCGCTATCCGGCGATCCTGAGCGACGAGATCGTCGGCAAGCAGGCCACCGAGCTGTACCGCGACGCGCGCAAGATGCTCAAGCAGCTGGTCGAGGAAAAGTGGATCCGGGCCAAGGCGGTGTTCGGGCTGTGGCCGGCGAATTCGGTCGGCGACGATGTCGTGGTCTGGGAATCGGGAATTGAGAATCGGCAATCGGCTCAGGCCGCCGAGGCTTCTTCCGATTCCCGATTCTCGACTCCCCATTCCCGAACCTTGCACTTCCTGCGCCAGCAAGCCGACAAGCCGGCCGACCGCCCCGACTTCTGCCTCGCCGATTTCATCGCGCCGAAGGAGTCCGGCCTCCAGGACTGGATCGGCGGCTTCGCCGTCACCGCCGGCATCGGCATCGAGCCGCACGTGGCGCGCTTCGAAGCCGATCACGACGACTACAACTCGATCATGGTCAAGGCTTTGGCCGACCGCCTCGCCGAGGCCCTGGCCGAGCGCCTGCACCAGCGCGTGCGCAAGGAGTTCTGGGGCTACGGCAGCGACGAGACCCTGGACAACGAAGCGCTGATCGACGAAGGCTACCGCGGCATCCGCCCGGCCCCGGGCTACCCGGCCTGCCCGGAGCACAGCGAGAAGGCCACGCTGTTCCAGATGCTGGATGCCACCCGCCACACCAGCCTGGAGCTGACCGAAAGCTTCGCCATGTACCCGGCGGCGGCGGTCTCGGGCTATTACTTCAGCCATCCGGGCAGCCAGTACTTCGTGGTCGGCCGGGTCAACAAGGAACAGGTTGAGGACTACGCCCGCCGCAAGGGCGTCAGCGTGATCCAGGCCGAACGCTGGCTGGCCTCGAATCTGGATTACGATCCGGATTGACGCGCCGACGCGGGCCGCCCGGCCCGCGCGGCTCGATCCCCAGCCCTCGCCGGCCGCTTTCCGCGCGCGTCGGCCTGGCGCGATTGCCGATCCACAGGACCGATACGAGAGTTGCACGGATGAGCGACATTCTCCTGCCCGAAGACATCGCCGACGAAGCATCCTCGGACCCGCGCGGCAACGCCGCCTTCATCGAGAAGCACGCCGGCCCTGGCCGCATCGGCCTGTGCGGCGGCCGCGATTTCATCAACAAGCTGATCCGCAAGGCGCAGTCGCCGCTGACCGTGGACGGCCATCGCAGCCTGTGGTCGCACGCATTCTTGTTCAGCGAGCGGCGCATCGACGGCCACTGGTGGGTGATCGAGTCCGACCTGGACATGCGCTACAAGCAGATCCGCCTGGGCGTGCAGGAAAACCGCGTCGAGCGCTATTACGACGCGCAGGCGTTCCCGAACATCGCGATCCTCGATTTCGACCTGAACGACGAACAGCTGCGCAAGATCCAGATCGCCGGCCTCGACCTGCTGTCGGGGCTGTCCAGCTATTCGATCAGCGAGCTGGTCGGCACCTTGATGGCCATGCACAGCCGCCGCCTGCGCAAGCGCAGCAATCTGCTGGCCAAGGAAGGCGCGCTGTATTGCTCGGCGCTGGTGCAGCACTGCTACGCCGCCGGCGGCATCGAGTTTCTGCCCGGCGTGCCCGGCAAGAACATCGCCCCGCACGACATCGACGAATCGCCGCTGCCGCACAGCACCCATCGCATCATCCGCGACCTGGGCGTGTCGACCGTGCGCGAACTGGGCCATCGCTCGCTGCAGTGGATCGATTCCGCGCTCGATTGAGTGGCGGTTGAACGGCTGGCGCCCCCCGAGCGGACCGCGTCCGGCCGAAGCATGTGTTGCCGCACCGGCTTCGATCCGACATCGCCGATCCGCAGACAAAAACTCCGCCGGCGGTGACACCGCCGGCGGATCGCAGACGACCCGAGACCGGGCCCGAACCGCTTACGGGCCTTGCGGCGGCGCCGGCTGTTCGACGTTGTCGGCGGAGATGATGATCTGGCGGGCGCGATCGGCGTTGAGGCAGTACGAGCCCGGCGCCTCGATATAGCGCAGGTTCGGCGCCAGCACGGTGTCGCAGGCGGCAAGCGCGGAGTGGCTGAAGAACAGGTCCGACAGTGCCAGGCCCGCGAGCGGAAGCATGCGCATGAGTTCCCTCTCTGGGTGGATATCCATGAAGACACGGCAGGCCGCGATCGTTCCGGCGTCGCGAATCCTTGCGAGCCTGGATAGTAGCCATGAGCGATCTCAGCCATGGCGATGGCGACTGTATTTTTGTGTGCGATGCCCTCGCCTTCGCAACCAGCGACGCCGCGTGCGCGGCGATGAGGTCGGGGAGCTTGCGGTTCAACCCGCGGCGGTCGAATCCGCCGCTTCGTCCGACGACGCCGCTCCGGCCGCCTGCGTCCCGGCGATCCACGCCCGGGTCTGGCCGAGCACTTCCTGCGACAGCGCCGGATCGTCGCTGAGGCGGGCCAGGATCAGCGCGCCGACCATCGCCGACCACTGCCCGATCGCCTGACGGCGGCGCTCGTCCTCGTCCGCGCCGGGAATGTGCGCGGTCATGCGCCGCAACTGCTCGCGCAGGCCGGCGGTCATTGCGGTGCGCGCCGACGGCGACTGGCGGATGGTGTCCGCGCCCAGCCCGGCGGTGGCGCAGCCGCCGGCCAGGTCGGCGCAGTGGTCGGGCGACAGATAGCCGTCGAGGAACGCGGCCGGACCGTCGCCGGTGCGGGTGTGGGTCAGCACGTGGGTCAGGGTCTGGGCGATCAGGTCGTCCTTGGACTGGAAATGGCCATAGAAGGCGCCGTGAGTCAGGCCGGCGGCCTTCATCACCTCGGACACGGTGACCGCGTCGAAGCCGCGGGCGCGGAACAGGCGTCCGGCCGCATCGAGGATCCGGCGGCGGTTTTCGCTGACTTGCTCGCGGCTGACTTTCATGGAACGCCCTCCTTCCGGGTGCTTGACATCTTACATGATGATCATCATGATAACTCATACATGATAACCATCATGAATAAATCCCTCCCCATCCCGAGGTTTTCCCCGTGAGCGCACTTCCCTCCGTTCTGATCACCGGCGCCTCCACCGGCATCGGCGCTGTCTATGCCGACCGCTTCGCCCGTCGCGGCCACGATCTGATCCTGGCTGCCCGCGATCTGACCCGCCTGAACGCCCTGGCCGCGCGCCTGCGCCAGGATTACGGCGTCGCCGTCGATGTCGTCCCCACCGATCTCAACGTCCCGGCCGCCCTGGGCCGGCTCGAAGCCCTGTTGCACAACGACGAGCGCATCGGCGTGCTGATCAACAACGCCGGCGCCGCCGGGACCGGCGGCTTCCTCGACCAATCCCCGGATCAGGTCGCGCAGCTGATCGGCCTCAACATCACCGCCCTCGCCCGGCTGAGCGCCGCGGTCGCCCCGCGTTTCGCCGCCGCCGGCCGCGGCGCCATCGTCAACGTCGGCTCGGTGGTCGGCCTGGCGCCGGAGCTGGGCATGACCGTGTACGGCGCGACCAAGGCCTTCGTGCTGTTCCTCAGCCAGGGCCTGCAGCTCGAACTCGGCCCCAAGGGCGTGTACGTGCAGGCGGTGCTGCCGTCGGCGACGCGCACCGAGATCTGGGAGCGCTCGGGCAAGGATATCGACGCTCTGCCGGCGGTGATGGAAGTCGATGATCTGGTCGATGCCGCCCTGGCCGGTTACGACCGCCGCGAGCCGGTGACGATCCCGCCCCTGCACGACGCCGGCCAGTGGGAGGCCTTCGAGGCCGCCCGCACGGCGATGCTGCCGAATTTCATGCAATCCCAGCCCGCGCCGCGCTACCGCGCCGCCGCCTGAGTCCGGCCGTCCGGATTTTCGACGGCCGCCCTGTCCGGCGTCCTATCGCCGGACAGTACGCAATGGTATGTTCTTGCCCGTCATCGTGTCGGCGGCCGCTCCCGGCCGCCGCTCTCTCCCCCAGACGCGGCCCGCATGCCTGATCTTCTGCTGTTCTCCCACGCCAACGGTTTTCCCGCGCCGGTCTACAGCGTGATGCTCGATGCGCTGGCCGCGCGCTACCGCGTCGTTCGACCGGAGCGGATCGGCCACGACCCGCGTTATCCGGTGACTTTGAACTGGCCGCATCTGGTCGATGAACTGGCCGCGCGGGTCGAGGCGGCCGCCGGCAACGCACGCCGGATCTGGCTGGTCGGGCATTCGCTCGGCGGCTACCTCAGCCTGCTGGCCGCGCACCGCCTGGCAGATTCAGCGATCGCCTCGCGCCTGGCTGGGGTGATCATGCTCGACTCGCCGCTGATCGCCGGCTGGCGCGCGCATCTGGTGTTGATCGGCCGCCGCACCGGCCTGGACAATCTGGTCATGCCGACGCGCGCTACCCTGCAGCGGCGCAAGCACTGGCCCGACCGCGCCGCGGTGCGCGCGCATTTCCTGGCCAAGCCGGCGTTCGCGCGTTGGGATGCGCGGGTATTGAACGATTACGTCGAACACGGCACCCGCGCCGACGATGCCGGTGCGCGCGAACTGGCGTTCGAGCGTGAAATCGAATATCGGATTTATCGCAGCCTGCCGACCACGACGCTCAGCGGGCTGTCGTCGAAGCTGCGAGTTCCGGTCGGCTTTCTCGCCGGCACGCATTCGCGCGAACTGCGCAACGCCGGCACCGCCGCGACCCGGCGTCTGGTCGGCGAGCGCTGGGCCTGGATCGAGGGCGGTCATCTGTTTCCGATGGAGCGCCCGATGGAGACGGCGCGTGCGATCGAGGCGATGATCGATACGATCGCGCCGAGTGAACATCGGGAAGTCGCGGAGGCTTCGCTGGCTAAGGCCGCGAGGGCCTGAGATCGGTTCGTGGGCTTGTGATCTGCGCTGTTGCGTCATTTCGACAGAAGCCGATTTCCGATTCCATCGCTCCGATGGGAGGCGATCTTTCACGCTTGTCATTCCGGCGAAATCTGCAATCTATTTTGCCGTTGCCGTTGCCGTTGCCGTTGCCGTTGCCGAGATTTTGCCTTGCCTCGGTTTCGCTTTGTTGTGCTTCGGCTTTGCGGTGCTTCGGCTTCGGCCTTGGCTTTTTACTTTTGCCGTTGCTGTTGCCCGGCGCAGCTAGTAACTCGCGAGACCAGGGACACCCGGAGGGCGGCGCACATGGACGTGCGCCGGGTCCCGCGAGTTACTAGCTGCGCCGGGCAACGGCTAAAGCAAAGCCGGAGCGAAGCCTAAGCAAAAGCGAAGCCGAAACCGAAGCCGAAGCCGAAGCCGAAGCAAAATCTCGGCAACGGCAACGGCAACACCAGCGGTACTGGCAACAGCCGGTCAGGGCTTACCAGACCAGATCGTCCGGCACCTGATACTGCGGATCGGCGTAAGGATCCTCTTCCGCGGTCGCATTCGGATCGACCCGCAAAGCCACCGCCGGCGCGAACACGGCTTCGGCCTGGTCGAGCATCGCCGCGGTCACCAGCACATAACGGCCTTCAAGCTGTACCACGCCCAGTTCGCCCGCATTGAGCTGCTTGAGCTGATCAGGCGTGACGTAAACCCGCTTGATCTTGCCGCCGTAGGGGAAATGCCGCGCGATCTCGGCATCGGCGACATTGAGTCCCTGATCCTTGAGCAACTCGGCCAGCTTGGCGCGCGCTTCGCGGCGCAAACGCGCCTCTTCCTGCTTGGCCTGCTCGGCGGCGATGCGCTCGTCTTTCTCGCGCTGAGCGCGGATCGCATAGGCCTTGGCCAGATCGATGTCTTCGCGCGAACGCGGCTTGCCCTGTCCCGTGCCTTGGCCCGGACGCGGCGGACGGACCTGCCCTGGCTTGCCGCCGCGCGGGGTGTCGCCGGGTTTCTGCCCGGGACGCGCGTGCGCGGGGCGATTCGGATTCGGATTTGGACGCGCTTCGCCGGGCGCGGACGCAGGACGGCCGGAGCGTTGCTCGCCGGGTTTGCGCGCGTCGCCGCGGTTGGCGCCGTCGGCGCGATGCTGAGGTTTGCCGGCGCCGGGCTTGCCGCCTCGGCGGTCGTCGGGCTTGCGCTCGGTACGTTCGGGCTTGGGCGCGGGCTTGAAGCCCAGACCCAGCAATTGGTCGCGGAGAGTGTCGCTCATTGCTCGATAGTCGGATCAGTAATGCGGCGGGGGTGGTTCGCTGGCGGTTTCGCCGGTCAGCGGGCTCGTCGCCAAGGCGGCGCGCATGTGTTTGATCTCTTCGAGCGCGCGAAACAGCAGCAACGAATTGCGCGCCTCTTCGCTGCGCGCGGCGGCGAGCGCGTCGCTGAGTTCGCTCAGCGCGTGCTCCTGGAACGCCACGCGCGTTTCCAGGTCGATCAGACGCTGCTGGAGTTCGGTATCGGCCAAAACAATCAATCCGGTGGGGCTACAGGTGAAATCCGAACGACGGCTCAGGCGCCGTCGATCAGGATCGAGCGGCCGCGACCGATGCCGTAATAGGCCAGGTCCGCGGCTTCGACTTCATCGGGATGGTACAGGTTGCGTCCGTCGAAGATCACGCCGTCGGCCAGCGCCTGGCGGACGCGGATGAAATCCGGGCTGCGGAATTGCTTCCACTCGGTCACCACCACCAGCGCATCGGCATCGACCAGCGCGGCGCGCGCCGAATCGCACAGCACCAGGTCTTCACGCTCGCCGAAGATGCGCTGCGCTTCCTCGCCGGCTTCCGGGTCGTAGGCGCGCACGCGCGCGCCGGCGGCCCACAGCTGCGCGAGCAGCTTGCGGCTGGGCGCTTCGCGCATGTCGTCGGTGTTGGGCTTGAACGCCAATCCCCACACAGCGAAGGTCTTGCCGCGGATGTCGCCGTCGTAATGGCGCTGGATCAGTTCGAACAGATGGCCCTTCTGGCTGTCGTTGACCTCTTCCACCGCGTCGAGCAGGCGCGCGCTGTAGCCGTGCTGCTGCGCCGTGCGCGACAGCGCCTGCACGTCCTTGGGAAAGCACGAGCCGCCGTAGCCGGCGCCGGGATAGATGAAGTGCCAGCCGATGCGCGGATCCGAACCGATGCCGTGGCGGACCATCTCCACGTCGGCACCGACTTTCTCCGCGATGTTGGCGATCTCGTTCATGAAACTGATCTTGGTCGCGAGCATGGCGTTGGCCGCGTACTTGGTCAGTTCCGCCGAACGCAGGTCCATCACCACGATGCGTTCGTGATTGCGGTTGAACGGCGCATACAGGCGCTTGAGTTTTTCCACCGCGACCTGATTGGACGCGCCGATCACGATGCGGTCCGGACGCATGCAGTCGTTGACCGCATCGCCTTCCTTGAGGAATTCGGGATTGGACGCCACGTCGAAGGCGACCTGCACGCCGCGGTTTTCCAGCTCGCGCGCGATCGTCGCCTGGACCTTGTCGGCGGTGCCGACCGGCACGGTGGACTTGTTGACCACCACCACCGGGCGCTCGATGTGCCGGCCGATGGTCGAAGCCACCGCGAGCACGTAGCGCAGATCGGCGCTGCCGTCTTCGTCGGGCGGCGTGCCGACGGCGATGAAGATCAGGTCGCCGTGGACGATGCCGGCGGCGGCGTCGGTGGTGAAGTGCAGACGGCCGGCGGCGTGGTTGGCCTTGACCATCGGCTCAAGGCCGGGCTCGTAGATCGGGATCACGCCGCGGTTGAGGCCCTCGACCTTGGCCTGGTCGATATCGACGCAGACCACGTCGTGACCGACATCGGCCAGGCAGGTGCCGGTAACCAGGCCCACGTAACCGGTGCCGAAGATGGTGACGCGCATTCGTTGTTCTCTTTCAGGTGGAAACGAAAACGGGAGTGGCGCGCGTACCGCGAACGCCGGATGTGAAGACTGTAGCCGCGTCGCGTATCAATCGCGACGGAAACTGCAGCCCCTGCCCTGCGTTCGGGTACCGCTACGCCACTCCCGCCTTATTCCTCAATCGATCAGTGCTTCGGACCGGTGCCCATGGCCGCCGAACCCGGGCCGCCGACCGGAGCGTCGGGCTTGACGATGTCGAGCAGCTCGACGTCGAACACCAAGGTCGCGTTCGGGCCGATCGGGCCGCCCGGGGTGCCTTGTTCGCCGTAGCCGAGCTTGCTCGGGATCCACAGCTTGAACTTGCTGCCCACCGGCATCAGCGCGATGCCTTCCTGCCAGCCCGGGACCACCGCGCCGAGCGGGAACACCGCCGGTTCGTTGCGATCGTAGGAGCTGTCGAAGGTCTTGCCGTCGAGCAGCGTGCCCTTGTAATGCACGCGCACGGTGTCGGTGACCTTGGGCTTGACGCCCTTGCCTTCGGTCAGGATCTGATACTGCAGGCCCGAAGCGGTGGTCACCACGCCGGCCTTCTTGCCGTTGTCGGCCAGAAACTTGACGCCGTCTTCCTGGTTCTTCTTGGCCATCGCGACCATCTTCTCGACCTGCTTGTTGCGCACTTTTTCCTGCAGGCGCTGACGGATCTGCTGCGCTTCCTCATCGGTCAGCAGCGGCTTGTCGCCCTTCATGTTGGCCTGCATGGCCTTCTGCAGCACGGCCAGGTCCAGATCGTCCTTGAGCAGTTCCAGCGAACGGCCCATGTCCATGCCGATCAGATAGCTTTCCTGCTCTTTCTCGGTCTTCATGCCGCCGAGCACCTTGACCTCCTTGCCGTCGGCCGCCTTGTCGCCGGGCTTGGCCTCGGCGGCCTTGTCGCCGGCCGGCTTGCCGGTCTTGTCGCAACCGGAGGCGAACAACGCCATCGAGGCCACGGCGAACGCGAAGGCGGTGTTACGCATGAAAGGCTTCATCAAACTGCACTCCTAGGAGACTGATAACCGGATAGGTGGGAAACCGGGCCGGCCGGGCAACACGCTGCCGGCCGGCGGTCGAACGCTACGCTACGGCCGCATGCGTCGCCGCACGCGGAGCGCAATCACAGGATGTCGAGCAACTCGACTTCGAAGGTCAACGTCGCGTTGGGGCCGATGCTCGGCGGCGCGCCGTTGGAGCCGTAGGCCAGCTCGGCCGGAATCCAGAACTTGAACTTGCTGCCGACCGGCATCATCGCCAGGCCTTCCTGCCAGCCCTGGATCACGCCGTTGACCGGGAATTCGGCCGGCTGGCCGCGATCGTAGGAACTGTCGAAGGTCTTGCCGTCGAGCAGCGTGCCCTTGTAGTTCACGCTGACCTTGTCGGTCGGCTTGGGACGCTCGCCCGAGCCTTGGCGCAGGATCATGTACTGCAGGCCCGAGCCGGTCACGAACACGCCCTTGACCTTCTTGTTCTCGGCCAGGAAGGCGGTGCCCTGCTGCAGGTTCTTGTCGCCGGCGGCGGCGGCTTCGGCCTTGATCTTGGCCTGCATCTTCTCGCTGAAGTTGGTCAGCACGGTGCGCGCGTCGCCATCGGCCAGCAGGGTCTTGCCGCCGCCGAGCGAAGTGCGCACGGCCTGCACCAGGATCGGCAGCTCGATTTCGCCTTTGATTTGCTGCAGCGCCGGGCCGACCATGAAGGTGCCGACCAGCAGGCCGACCTTGCTCTTGTCCACCGCCGGCGGCGTAGCGCCGGGCGCGGCGCCGGCGACCGGCTTGCCTTCGCGCGAGGCGATGCGCGCGCGCAGGGCGGTGTCGACGGTGCGCGCCTCGTCCTGGGTGATCAGCGGCTTGCCGCCGTCGAATACATTCTTGACCGCGCGTTCGAACGCGGCCGCATCCAGGTCCGGGCCGACCGGCTTGAGCGAGGACGCGACGTCCATGCCGATGGCGTAGCTGATTTTTTCTCGATCGTTGGCGAGCACGGTCTTGTCCTGAGCAGAAGCGGCGCCGCCGAACAGCGCTGCGGTGGTGATCAACACGGCAGCGCCGCGCACGAAAGCCTTCATCGGGGTCCAGCTCCTGGTTGCTTGTCCTGATTACGTAATGTGTGCGCCGCGATCCGGCGCCAGCCCGGCATTGTCGCGGGCCCGGCCTGATGCGGCAATGTTCCAGTGTGACGGCGGACAAGCGGCGAAGTTCCGCAGCCCGCCCGCGGGCGCCGCCGCGAAACCGGACCGCGCGCGCAAATCCGCGCGCGATCGGCCTGGATTTCGCAGCCGCGGCTTATTTGCCGGCCGCCGCCGCGGCCGTCTTGCCGGCGGGCTTGGCCGCCTTGGCCGAGGGCGCGGCCAGCGCGCGCTCGATCGCCGCGACCACGGCCGGATCGTCCGGGGTGACCTTGCTGCCGTAGCTGGCGATCAGCTTGCCGTCGCGGCCGATCAGATACTTGTGGAAATTCCACTTCGGCGCTTCGCCGGAGACCTTGCTCAGGTCCTTGTACAGCGGCGTGGCCTGATCGCCGATCACGTGCACTTTCTCGAACATCGGGAACTTCACGCCGTAGGTCAGCGTGCAGAACTCCTGGATCTGTTTCTCGTCCTCGAATTCCTGCGCCTTGAAGTCGCCCGAGGGGAAGCCGAGCACGGCGAAGCCCTTCGCCTTGTACTTGGCATGCAGGCCTTCCAGGGCCTCGAACTGCGGGGTGAAGCCGCATTTGCTCGCGGTGTTGACCACCAGCACGACGTCGCCGCCATAGGCCTTGGCCAGATCGACCGGCACCTTGCCGGCCAGCGGACGGAAGCTGCGGTCGAGCAGACCGGTGCCGGCCGCGGCGGCGACGCCGGCGGTCAGGGCCAGGGACAGCAGCAGGACGGAACCGGCGGCGCGGGCGCGGCGCGGACTCGATTGAGACAGGAAAGTCATCGGGGGCGGGCTCGGATGGACGGTGGGAGGGGCCGTCGCCGCAGGGGCGAAGGCCGCGTGGGACGAGGCTGGGCCCAAGTATGACGCCTATGTCTTCAGTTGGGTCCGCGCCGGTTGACTCGGTGTGTTTAGGTGTTATAGTTGCATACAACACCGGCCCACTAACGAGCAGGACATCCCCATGAACCGCAAGCTGCATAACTCCATATCGGCCCTGATGGCCGCCGGCGGCGCCCTGGTCCTGGGCCTGGTGGTCATGCTTCCGCTGCCCGGCCCGGTCGCCACGCCGGCGCAGGGCCTGGCCCAGTTCGCCGGCGACCTGCCGGCCACCCGCCCGATCGAAGTCGATCTGGGCGCGGTCAGGGCCCGCATCAGTTTCGACCGCGCCTTCGTCGAACGCGCCCGCAGCCGCTCCGGCGACATCAGCGGCGCGGCCCGCAGGATCGAAGCCAGCGCCGCCCGTCTCGAAAACGCGGCCAGCGCCAGCGAACTGGCGCAACTGGCCGGCGTGCTCGCCGGCGATGTCGCCGACCTCAGTGCGATGGCCAACGCCATCGAACCCATTGCAGCCGCGGAGCCGGCACGCACCGAACCCAAGCGCAAAGCCGGGACCGCCTCGCGCCGCAACCGAAGCAATCTCGTCATGCCCTATTTCTCCTTTCTGACGCGGGGCTGAGCCATGACCGCAATCCAATGGAGCGACGGCGCTCCGATCTATCGCCAGCTCAAGGAGCGCGTCGTCGCGATGATGCTCGACGGCGTGCTCAAGCCCGGCGATGCCCTGCCCTCCGTGCGGCAGGTCGCAGCCGAATACCAACTCAACCCCATCACCGTCTCGCGCGCCTACCAGGAGTTGGCCGACGAGTCGCTGGTCGAAAAACGCCGAGGCCTGGGCATGTACGTGACCGAAGAAGCCGCAAGGAAACTGCTCATCAACGAGCGCGAACGCTTCTTGCGCGAAGAATGGCCGCTGGTCATCGAGCGCATCACCCGACTGGGCCTGAGCGCGCAGGAACTGCTCGGCGGCGCGGCGGCCGACAACGCCGGCAACGACAAGGCGGACGCATCATGACCAATGCCATCCATATCGATCCGGGCCACATCGTCACCGCGCGCGGCTTGCGCAAGGCGTACCGCAACAAGCTCGCGCTCAACGACACCACCTTCGACATCCCCGCCGGCCGCATCGTCGGCCTGATCGGCCCCAACGGCGCCGGCAAGACCACCGCGCTCAAGGCCATCCTCGGCCTGATCGCGTTCGACGGCGAACTGTCGGTGCTGGGCCGCGACCCGCGCACCCAGCGCGACGAACTGATGCGCGATGTGTGCTTCATCGCCGACGTCGCGGTGCTGCCGCGCTGGCTGAAGGTGCGCGAGGCGATCGACTTCGTCGCCGGCGTGCACCCGCGCTTCGACCGCGCCAAGTGCGAGCGCTTCCTGCACGGCACATTGCTCAAGCCGGACCTGCGCGTTCGCGAAATGTCCAAGGGCATGATCGTGCAACTGCACCTGGCCCTGGTGATGGCCATCGACGCGCGCCTGCTGGTGCTGGACGAGCCGACCCTGGGCCTGGACATCCTGTATCGCAAGCAGTTCTACCAGCGCCTGCTGGAGGATTACTTCGACGAGAACAAGACCATCGTCATCACCACCCACCAGGTCGAGGAGATCGAACACATCCTCACCGACGTGATGTTCATCCGCGACGGCAAGATCGTCCTGGACTGCCCGATGGAAAACCTCGGCGAGCGCTTCACCGAAGTGCTGATCGACCGCGACAAGGCCGAGCACGCGCGCAGCCTGGGACCGCTGGACGAACGCGCCCTGCCCTTCGGCAAGACGGTGATGCTGTTCGACGGCGTCAACGCCGCCCAGCTCACCGGCCTGGGCGAAACCCGCACACCGGGCCTGGCCGACCTGTTCGTCGCCACCATGAAGGGGACCTACGCATGAATGCCGCCGCCCAAGACCTGACCACCCCGGCCGCACCGCGCGCAGTGGCCGCCTTCCCGCCGCAGCAAGTGTTCAAGATGCTGCTCAAGCGCGAGTTCTGGGAACACCGCGGCGGTTTCCTGTGGGGACCGCTGATCGCCGGACTGATCGCGATCGGCTTCGCCGTGATCGGCATCCTCGCCGGTTCCGTGCTGTTCCATAAGGTCGCCGCCAACAGCGGCGACGGCGTCAACGTCCACATGAGCGGCGGCGACAGCCTCGGCGGGGTCGGCGACATCGCCCTGGCCGGCGGCCTGGGCATGGTGTTCACGGTGTTCGTGTTCGTGGTGTTCTTCTACGCCCTGGGTTCGATTTACGACGAGCGCAAGGACCGCAGCATCCTGTTCTGGAAGTCGCTGCCGGTCTCCGACACGCAGGCGGTGCTGTCCAAGCTGGCGTGGGCACTGGTGCTGGCGCCGCTGCTGGCGGCGGTGATCGGGCTGGGCGTGGGACTGGTGATGTGGGTGCTCGCCTGGCTGGCGGCGGTGCTCAACGGCCTGGACGGCGCCTCGGCGATCTTCACCCAGGCCCATCCGCTGCAACTGATCGCGCAGATCGCGCTGGCGATCCCGGTCTACGCACTGTGGGCGCTGCCGACCATCGGCTGGCTGATGCTTTGCTCGGCCTGGGCGCGCAGCGTGCCCTTCGTCTGGGCGGTGGTGATCCCGCTGCTGGCCTGCGTGTTCATCAGCTTCCTCGACATCATGCCGGGCATCGACATCCCGCACGGCGCGATCTGGTACACGGTCGGTCTGCGCGGTCTGCTCAGCGTGGTGCCGGGTACCTGGTTCCTCAACGAACAGGTCGCCGCCAACACACAGAACGCAGCCACGCATGGTCCCGAAGCGTTGGCCCAGTCGATCAACATCACCAGCAGCCTGCACGCCCTGACCACGATCGACCTGTGGATCGGTGCGGTTCTCGGTGCGGCGATGGTGTACGCCGCGATCCGCCTGCGCCGCTGGCGCGACGAGGGCTGAGTCCGTGCCTCCCGCCCGCGCACCCCGCGGGCGGGATCGGCGGCCCCGCGCCGCCGAACGGCCTCAACCGTTTGCGCCTTCGCCGCATCTCTAAGCTTCCACCCTTATCCGGAGCGTCCAATGCGCCTGCCTACCGCCCTCCTCTCCGCCGCCATGCTGCTGCCGCTGGCCGCCCAGGCCGCCGACCGCTGCGACAACGCCCAGCCGCGCAATTTGCAACTCGACCTGGCCGGGGTCAAAGCCGTGGTATTCGCGATCGGCTCCGACGATCTGACCGTCAAGGGCGCCGCCGGCGCCAAAGGCGCGGTCGAAGGACAGGCCTGCGCGTCCAACGCCGCCGATCTGGCCGGCCTGACCCTGACCCAGCAACGCGTCGGCGACAAGCTGGTGGTCACCGCCGCGCACGCCGACAAGATCAGCCTGAATTTCAACGGCCAGCGCCACATGAAATTGCACGCCACGGTGCCCGACAACCTGATGGTGCAACTCAAGGTCGGCTCCGGCGACGCCTCGGTCGAGAACGTGTCGGCGCTGAGCGCGGACGTGAACTCCGGCGACATCAACATCAGCCGCGTGCGCGGCCTGGTAACCGCGCAAGTGGGCTCGGGCGACATCGATCTGGACAAGATCGGCTCGCTGCAATTGCTGCGCCTGGGCTCGGGCGATCTGAAGGCGCGCGGCATCGCCCGCGACGTCAGCATCGGCTCGGTCGGTTCGGGCGATGTCGAACTCAACCAGGTCGGCGGCTCGGTCGAACTCAAGCGCCTGGGTTCGGGCGATCTGGACGTCAGCGACGTGCGCGGCAATCTGCGCGTGAGCAGCGTCGGCAGCGGCTCGGTGCATCACCGCGGCGTCGCCGGCCGCATCGATATTCCGCAGGAAGACTGACCGCGACGGCGCGTGTACGCACGCGCCGTCGCCTCCCTCCTACCGCCGGCGCTGCGCGCGCTCAGGACTCCGTCATGAAAGCCTCGCTTTCGCTGCTGCATCCCGTCGCCGTGCTTGCAGCCCTGGTGCTGACCGTGTCGAGCGCGGGCTGCTCGAAGTCGCCCGAACGCCCGCTCCACATTTCGGTGATCGATCACATCAACATGGTCGGCGACCATGTGCTGGTGAAAGGCGACGGCGAGCATCGCGCCGAAATCGCCCCCGACGGCGCCCTGAGCATCGACGGCAAGGCGCAAACCCTGAGCGCGGCGCAGCAGGCGATCAGCCGGCGGTACTACCAACAGGCCATGGGTGTCGGCCAGGACAGCGTCGCGATGGGCAAGGCCGGCGCGGCGATGGCCGGCCAGGCGGTGAGCACCGCGGTCGAGGAGCTGAGCAAGGGCCAGCCGGAGCAGATCGGCAAGAAGGTCGAAGCCGAAGCCTCGAAGCTGCAGGCGCGGGCGATGAAGATGTGCGATCGCATCGCCAGCCTGCGCGGCGCGCAGGACGAACTGCGCGCCTCGTTGCCGGCGTTCGCGCCGTTCGCCAAAATCGACGCCGACGTGGCGAAGGATTGCCGCCGCTAGTTCAAAGCGAGCCGCCGGTCGCGGCCCGCCGTTCGCCACCAGGCCCTGCGCGAGCAAGGCCGTGGCCGATAACCGCCCCCCGGACGCCGGCTTATTCCAGTTCGTCGCCCGAGCCCATGCCCGCGCCCGCGCCGCTGTCGCGGGTATTCTTCTGCACCGCGATCGCCGCGAACAGGCTCAACGCATAGGCCATGCCGTAGAAGCCTTTCTCGCTGAAGCTGATCTGCGCGTTCCACAGGCCGATGAACAACAGCAGCAGCGCGCTGACCACCGACACGCAGGCCAGGCCGTAGTAGATGTTCGTGACCGGGACGCCTTCCATCCGGTCGCGCACCGCCTTTTGCACCGACACGGCGGCGAACAGGCCGTAGAGCAGCAGGGTCAGGTAGTAGCCTTTTTCGTTGAGTTGCATGCTCGCGTTCCACAGGCCGATCAGATAGGCCAGTGCGCCGAGCATGAGCGCGGTCCACGAAGCGCCGACGAAAGCCGCCGAGGGTTTGCCGGAAATGGCACGGTTCATATCGCATCCTTGAGCGTTGGTAGCGGCGGGCAAATGCCAAAGTCGCCGTCGAAAGACGGGCTGCCGTGCGGGCGCTCCCAGCCCGCGCGCTCACTATGCCAAGCGCCCGCGGCGCTGTCATCCGCGATCAAGCGATCGCGCGCGCGATCGCATCACGCCAGCCGGACCGGCCCGCCTGATGCGCAGCGTGATTGCCTGGGTTCGCGGCCCGCGGCGACCGCGCCGCGTTGAGACTCGAAGAGAAACCGCGAACCTGTGTGAGCCGGCGCGCGGGCTTGAACGCCTGCGCCGGCGCGCGACGGCGAAACCGTCGCTCACCTTGCCCGTGCTTTTACCGATGCCCGGGCCGGAACCAGTCCCGGCCCGGGGCGACCGGTCAGTGCTTCGGTGCGACTTGAGCGACCGTGGCCTGCGCGGCTTGCGCCGCCGCGGGCGCGGCCTTCGCGGTCAGATCGATCTTGACGCTCTCGCCGAAGGGAATGAATTGCGGCTTGCAGGCAGCGCAAACCAGCAGCGAGAGGACAGCGGCGTACCGAAGAAAATGCCTGGACTTCATGAGCGATGCTCCATCGTTATGGCTGGCCGGATCGGACCAGTGATTTCTGGGGGAGAAACTCGTCCGCGCGGAGCATCCGGCGCCGCGCGGAACGGACTACATAAACCGCCAATATGAAACCCGGCATGGCGCCACGGTTACCGCTCAATAACCGTCCGCCCGCGCCGGGTATCGGCGGGTGCGCCCGGCGGCCGAGACCGCCGGTTCCGCGGCGCAACGCCGCGAGGACGGCGCGCCAGGGAATCTGTACGCGGATAAAGATAGCCTGGGACCGTAATGGTCCAATCCGCATGGCCCCTAGTCGCAGCCCGGCGCGGCCCCCTGTCCGACACGCGGAAAGATTATCCGGCGCGATGCCGGTTACCTCCCCTGTGCGCGCCGAGGATATCCAAGGGCCAACAACGGAACCCCCAATTCGGTCGCGAAACAAAATCCTGGAACATTTACGCGCTAAAACCTTCACTTGGCCTTGACGCGACGCGCGAGGATTTTGCGCGAAGCCGCGGTCCGGCTCAACCTCCCCCACCCGCGCCGCCGGCCTGAATGCCGCCGCGAGTCAGCACGCCGGGATCGAGCAGGCGGCGCAATTGCTTCTCCGACAGACCGCTGGTCTCCACCGCCACCTCCAGCACCGGCCGTCCTTCCTTATAAGCCTGTTTGGCGATCGCCGCGGCTTTTTCGTAACCGATGATCGGATTGAGCGCGGTGACCAGGATTGGATTGCGGTCCAGCGCCTCGCGCACATGCGCCTGACGCACCTTGAGCCGGGCGATCGCGCTGTCGGCCAGCAGCGGCATGCTGCGGGCAAGCAGGCGGATCGAATCGAGCAGGTCGAAGGCGATCAGCGGCAGCATCACGTTGAGCTGGAAATTGCCGCTCTGCCCGGCCACGGTGATCGCGCTGTGGTGGCCGATCACCTGCGCGCAGACCATCGCCAGCGCTTCGGGAATCACCGGATTGACCTTGCCCGGCATGATCGAACTGCCCGGCTGCAGCGCCGGCAATTCGATCTCGCCCAGGCCGGCCAGCGGCCCGGAATTCATCCAGCGCAGATCGTTGGCGATCTTCATCAGCGCCACCGCCAGCGTGCTCAGCTGGCCGGACAGTTCGACCGCGTCGTCCTGCGCGGCCAGGCCCTCGAACTTGTCCGCGGCCGATTCGAAACGCGTGCCGGTCGCCGCCGACAGCGCCTTGGCCATCGCCTTGCCGAAGCGCGGATCGGCGTTGATGCCGGTGCCGATCGCGGTGCCGCCGATGGGCAGCCGGCGCAGGCGCTTGAGGCTGTCCTCGATGCGCTGCTGCGCCGAATCCAGTTGCGCCGCCCATGCACCGAACTCTTGTCCGAAGGTGAGCGGCATGGCGTCCATGAGATGGGTACGCCCGGTCTTGGTGACCTTGGCCAGCTCCTTGGCCCGCTTCTCGATGGTCTTGCGCAAATATTTGAGCGCCGGCAACAGGGATTCCACCACCGCCAGCTGCGCCGACACCCGGATCGCGGTCGGGATCACGTCGTTGGAACTCTGGCCCAGGTTGACGTGATCGTTCGGATGGATCTTGTGCTTGCCCGCGCGCGAGGCCAGCGTGGCGATGACCTCGTTGGCGTTCATGTTGCTGGAGGTGCCCGAACCGGTCTGATAGACGTCGATCGGGAAATGCGCGTCGAAGCGGCCGGCGGCGACTTCGCCCGCGGCCGCGCCGATGGCCTTGGCCGCGCCGGCCTCGAGCAGGCCGAAGCCGCCGTTGACCTGCGCCGCGGCGGCCTTGACCAGGGCCAGGGCGCGGATGAATTCGCGCGGCATCGGCTGGCCGGAAATCGGGAAGTTCTGCACCGCGCGCTGGGTCTGCGCGCCCCACAAGGCATCGGCGGGAACGTTGAGTTCGCCCATGCTGTCGTGTTCGAGGCGGAACCCGGCGGCGGCGGATTTGGCCGCCGGTTTCGCGGGCTGGCCGGAGGTCCGGACCGGGGTCTTGCGTTTGCTCGCCATTGCCAACTCCATTGAGTCGTGGGGGAGACGCGCCGCCTGTCGCGCCGCGCGTCGTATCAATCAGGTCTGGGGCGAGCCCGGCTATCGCAAGGGCGCACGCCATGCTGGCATCGTTTTTCGCTGGCGGCCGTCATGATCGCCGCGCGCGCGTCGCGCGTCGAGTGCGCGGCGGATTTCCGCCCGATCCGGCAGGGTCGACGGCGCCCGGCACGGCGCGGGCGCTGGGGTAGAATGGCGGACTGCTTACTCCCCACCGCGTGCCATGTCCGCCGATTCCCAGACCACCCTGCTCGCCCTGTCTCCGCTCGATGGCCGCTACGCCGGCAAAGTCGATGCGCTGAGGCCGATCTTCTCCGAATTCGGCCTGATCAAGGCCCGGGTCAAGGTCGAGGTGGAATGGCTGCTGGCGCTGGCCGATGAGCCCGGCATCGTCGAGCTCAAGCCGTTCTCCGCCGCCGCCGCCGCGCGCCTGCGCAAGCTCGCCGAGGAGTTGTCGATCGAGGACGCCGCCCGGGTCAAGGAGATCGAGCGCACCACCAACCACGACGTCAAGGCGGTCGAGTACCTGATCAAGGAACGCCTCAAGGACGACGCCGAGTTGGGCCCGGCCCTGGAATTCGTGCACTTCGCCTGCACCAGCGAAGACATCAACAACCTCAGCTACGCGCTGATGCTCAATCAGGCGCGCCAGCAGGTGTTGCTGCCGCGTCTGGACGATCTGATCCAGAAGCTGCGCGCGATGGCCCACGAACACGCCGCGCTGCCGATGCTCTCGCGCACCCACGGCCAGACCGCCTCGCCGACCACGGTCGGGAAGGAAATCGCCAACGTGGTCGCGCGCCTGCTGCGCCAGGGCGAGACCCTGGCCGGCGCGCAGATGCCGGGCAAGATCAACGGCGCGGTCGGCAACTACAACGCTCACCTCGCCTCCTACCCGGACATCGACTGGGCCGCGTTCTCGCAGCGCTTCGTCACGTCCCTGGGCCTGGACTGGCAGCCCTACACCACCCAGATCGAACCGCACGACGGCATCGCCGAGGTCTGCGACGCGCAGCGCCGCATCGACACCATCTGCATCGACCTGTGCCGCGACGTGTGGGGCTATATCTCGCTGGGCTATTTCAAGCAGGCGGTAAAGGCCGGCGAAGTCGGCAGCTCGACC
The DNA here is from genome assembly GCF_001442805.1 of Lysobacter gummosus. Taxonomy (NCBI): domain Bacteria; kingdom Pseudomonadati; phylum Pseudomonadota; class Gammaproteobacteria; order Lysobacterales; family Lysobacteraceae; genus Lysobacter; species Lysobacter gummosus. Next base: position 3,040,245 of record NZ_CP011131.1, read on the forward strand.
ATGCCGCACAAGGTCAATCCGATCGACTTCGAAAACGCCGAAGGCAACTTCGGCATCGCCAACGCCTTGTTCGAACATTTCGCCGCCAAGCTGCCGATCAGCCGCTGGCAGCGCGACCTGACCGACTCGACCGTGCTGCGCGCGCTCGGCACCGCCTTCGGCCATGCGCTGATCGGCATCGACGCGCTGCTGCGCGGCTTGAACAAGCTCAGCGTCAATCCCGAGCGCTTGGCCGCCGACCTCGACGCGGCCTGGGAAGTGCTGGCCGAAGCGGTGCAGACGGTGATGCGCCGTCACGGCCTGCCGAACCCGTACGAGCAACTCAAGGCGCTGACCCGCGGCCACGGCATCAACGAGGCCTCGATGCGCGAGTTCATCGCCTCGCTGGACCTGCCGGCCGACGACAAACAGCGCCTGCTGACGATGACGCCGGGCAGCTACACCGGCCTGGCCGAGCGCCTGGCGCGCGAAATCTGATATGGAAGACACCCGCGCCTGGACCCTGGCCGAGCAAGCCACCGACGACGGCCTGTCCCTGACCCGGATCAAACAGTTCGAGCGCGGCTTCGACTTTCGCGGCTATCCGGAACGCTTGAACCTGATCTGGGCCTACCAGGACGACCACGGCACCGGCACCGCCTCGGCGGAGGAAATGGCGGCCATGGAGCGCTTCGAGGACCGGGTCTGCGAGCGCATCCAGGCCGCCGGCCACAGCGTGCTGGCGATCGTGTTCACCGAGCCTGACCATCGCGAGTACGTGTTCCACACCCGCGACGTGAATGCCTTCATCGGCGTGCTCAACGCGATGCCGCAGGAAGCCACGCCTTATCCGATCGAGATCGACCACGAGAGCGATCCCAAGGGCGAGTTCTACCGTTCCTTCGCCGACGCGATCGGCCTGCACTGAGTTCGCGCGCGCACAAATCGCAACACGAAAACCGGTTTCGCGATGCCACGCGATGACCGATAGTGTGCGACTGTTTTTCATTTCCGCGAGCGAAGCGACGATGCGTTTGGCGATGGCACTGATCGGTGTATTGGCGCTCGGCGGCTGCGCCGCGCCCGCTCTGAAGTCCGGGCAAAAAGCGGCGACGGCCGCCGCGGCCTGTCCGGCCGATCCGACCTGGGACACGCCCTCGGCGCCGCATCATATCCATGGCAATACCTGGTTCGTCGGCACCTGCGGCATCAGCTCGATCCTGATCACCTCCGACCAGGGCCATGTCCTGATCGACGGCACCACCAAGAAAGGCGCGGCGTCGGTGGAAGCCAACATCCGCGCGCTCGGTTTCAAGGTCGAGGACGTGCGCTACATCCTCAGCTCGCACGAACACCTCGATCACGCCGGCGGCATCGCCCAACTGCAACGCGACAGCGGCGCGACCGTGGTCGCGCTGCCGGCCGAAGCGGCGTCGCTGGAGCGCGGCCAGGGCGATCGCGGCGATCCGCAGTTCCTCAGCACGCCGGCGTTCGCGCCGGTGCGCACGGTGCGCCGCATCGAAGCCGGCGAAACGCTGACCCTGCGGTCGATCGCGCTGACCGCGCACGCCACGCCGGGGCATACGCCGGGCAGCACCAGTTGGACCTGGCGTTCCTGCGATCAGGGCGGACAATGCCGCGCGATCGCCTATGCCGACAGCCTCACGCCGTTTTCCGACGATGTGTATCGCTATACCGACGAAGCCGCGCATCCGGGCTTCATCGCCGCCTTCCGGCAAAGCCTGGTCACGGTCGCGAACCTGCCCTGCGACATTCTGCTGACGCCGCATCCGGGCGCCAGCGAGCTGTTCTCGCGCCTGGGCCCGGGCGCGACCCGGCCGCTGGTCGATGCCGGCGCCTGCCGCGCTTACTCCGCCACCGGCGCGGCCAAGCTGGATGCGCGCATCGCCAGGGAACGCGGCGACGCCAAGCCGTGATCGGGGCGTGGTGATCGCCCGGGCCGCGACCACGCGGCCTTAGCGCCGGCTCGCGCAGACTCGCCGCCGGCGTTGACGGAGGATGGCGATGCAACAGTTGATCAATATCGACGTGCCCGATCTGGATGCGGCGCTGGCGTTCTATACGCGCGCGTTCGGCCTGCATGCCGGACGCCGGCTCGGCGGCGAGGTGATCGAACTGCTGGGCGGGCAGGCGCCGATCTATTTGTTGCTCAAGGCCGAGGGCTCGCTCGCGGCCGGCGCGGAGACTCGACGTTATGCGCGGCACTGGTCGCCGCTGCATCTGGACGTGGTCGTGCTGGATCTGGATGCGGCCTTGCGCAGCGCGCTGGCGGCCGGGGCGGTGCAGGAAGGCGATGTGCGCAGCGCGAACTGGGGGCGGATCGTGGCGATCGCCGATCCGTTCGGGCATGGGTGGTGCCTGCTGCAGTTTTTGGGGCGGGGTTACGATGAGATTGCGGGGTGAGGCAAAGGCAAATCCCCGCTTCCCCCCTTTTTCAAAGGGGGGAACTGCAACGGCAGTGGCGCGCGGCCCGACATGCGCGGCTCGCTTGAGCGACAATGGGCTTATCGGCGCGAATACGCCCGCCTGCCTGTCTCGCCTCATGGCCACCAAGTCCAATAGCCTCGACCTTCCGATCGAAATCGACGCCAGCCGCAAGCCGCCGCTGGGCATCGCCCCGGCCGCGTTCCTGCGCGATTACTGGCAAAAACGCCCGCTGCTGATCCGCAATGCGTTCGCCGGGCTGCAATCGCCGATCCAGCCAGAAGACCTCGCCGGCCTGGCCTGCGAGGAAGGCGTGCTGGCGCGGTTGATCCAGCACGACCGCGCCAGCGACCGCTATTCACTGCGGCACGGGCCGTTCGCAGAGTCCGAGTTCCCCGGGCTTCCCCAACAAGACTGGACGCTGTTGGTCCAGGACGTGGACAAGTGGGACGCCGACGTCGCCGCGCTGCTGCCGGCCTTCGACTTCCTGCCGCGCTGGCGCATCGACGACATCATGGTGTCGTTCGCCGCGCCCGGCGGTTCGGTCGGCGCGCACGTGGATCAGTACGACGTGTTCCTGCTGCAGGCCCAGGGCCACCGCCGCTGGCAGATCGACGCGCGCGCGGATGCGCCGCAGGACTTCCGTCCCGATGCCGACCTCAAGCTGCTGCGCGAATTCGATCCCAGCCACGACTGGGTGCTGGGCCCGGGCGACATGCTGTATCTGCCGCCGGGCGTACCGCATCACGGCGTCGCGGAAGACGCCTGCCTGACCTTCTCGATCGGCATGCGCGCGCCTTCGGCCGCCGAGCTGATGGGCGACTACATCGACACCCTCGCCGGGGACGCCGACGAAAGCCTGCGTTATCACGATCCCGACCTCGCCCCGCCGCGCGATCCGAACGAGATCGACGCCGCCGCCATGGTCCGCGTGGTCGAGGCCTTGAACGCGCTGCGCATGAACGACCCCGACCGCCTCGGCGACTGGTTCGGCCGCTTCATCACCGTGTACCGCGCCGCCGGCGAAGTGTCCGCGGGCCATGAGCCGGCGCGTTCGCGCATCGAGATCGAATGGGACCTGCAGCGCGGCGCGGCGTTGTGGCGGCATCCGTGGTCGCGCATGGCCTGGCGCCGCGCGCACGCCAAGGGGCGGGCCGCCAGCCTGTACGTCAGCGGACAGGAATTCGCCCTGCCCGCGCGCGACGCGCAGGCGATCGCGGGCGCGGCCGAACTCGATCTGGCCGGCTATTCCGCGCTGTCGGAGGCCGGCCGCGAATGCGTGCTCGAACTCATCGCCGGCGGCCACTATCGGCTGGGACTGGATGAGGACGCCGGCGCCGAAGAGGAATAAGCCTCGGCGCGGCCCGACCCGGCCGGCTCGCCCGCGGCGGGTCCGGCCTTAACCTGCAATGGATTCAGACACTATGAATTCACCCACCACCGCCGGCGATCAAGTGGAAACCCGCGAGGCCGCATTGGCGGCGCTGAGCGCGATCGTCGCCGGCGCGCGCCGCGGCCTGTCGATCTACAGCCGCGAACTCGACCCGGGCCTGCTCGACCGCGCGGACGCGGTCAGCCTGTTGCGTCGCTTCGCCACCGCCGGCGGCGTCACCCGCGTGCTGCTGCAGGACCCGGCCGCGCCGCAACGCGCCCTGGCGCCGCTGATCGGGCTGGCGCAGCGCCTGCCCAGCGCCTTCGAATTCCGCGCCATCGAAGAACCGGTCGATCAGAACTACCCGGCCGCCTACATCGTCAACGATCGCGACGGCTGGTACTTCCGCCCGCTCGGCCATCGCTTCGAAGGCGAGACCCGGATCGACGGCGGCGCCCGCGCCCGCCAGTTGCGCGCGCACTTCGAGCCGGTGTGGGAACGCGCCCGGGCCTGCACCGAGTTTCGCGCGCTCGGAATCTGACCAACCGATCGCCGGGCGCGACACCGGGCCGGGCCCGGCCCGCGGCGACGCCGACAATCCCGGTTCGAACTCCCGTCTGACTCCGGACAGCGCCTCGACCAGTTCTGCCCCTGGCCCATGCCAAAGGCGGCACCACCAGAGTCTGCGGCTGCGCAACCGCCGGAACACCTTCGCCGCTACGCCAACCGCCCGGGCTGGACCGAATCAGCCACCTTATTTGTTGTCGCGGCGTCGGGCACAGCAGCCCCGACGGCGACCGAGCCCTATCGGCGCCCCGGCCGCGGGCATCCCACCACGCCCGCAGCGCAGCCGTTGTGCCCGCGCCCCGCCCCGGCCCGCGGATCTGAGTGCCGGCTAAACCGCGACCGCGAACCGCAGCGTGCCCATAAGCGCGCAGGTCCAGACCGCCGCCGCCCCCCGCCTTGCTTGAAACGCCGCGCCGCGGCCCAAGACTTTGTCCAGCATTGCCGGAACGGTCCACTCAACGTTCCGGTCCCCTCCGGCGCCCCCGATCAACCCGAAATCGAAGCAAATCGGTCGCTTAGACATAAGTAGTTATGCCGTTGGGCTTAACACTACCGCTATAATTCCGAGCCTTGTCCGCGCCCAGCACCCCGCGTGCGTGCGCGACGCCACTTCCGCCCCCAAGAGTTTCCCGATAGCCATCGTGGACAGCCTCCTCAAGCAGTTTTCGCAATCCTCGCAACTCGGCGCCAACGCCGCCTTCATCGAAGACCTGTACGAGCAGTACCTGGTCGATCCCGACAGCGTCGGGGCCAAATGGAAAGCCTATTTCGACGGCTTCAAGGGCCGTGAAGCGGGCGATATTCCGCATTCGGCCGCGATCGAAAGCATCACCCAGGCCGGCAAGGCCGCCTCGCGCGGCGTAGTCGCCGCCGCCGGCGCGTCCTCCGGCAGCGACGAGCGCGAACGCGCCGTCGGCAAGGTGATCACGGCCTACCGCTCGCGCGGCCACCTGGCCGCCGACATCGATCCGCTGGGCCTGCTGCAGAAACCCGACGCGCCCGACCTGGCGCTGGGCTTCCACCGCCTGTCCGAGAGCGACCAGTCGGTCGAGTTCTCGACCGGCGGGGTGGCCGGCAAGGAGCGCATGAAGCTCGGCGACCTGCTCGCCCTGCTCAAGGCCACCTACACCGGCCCGATCGGCGCGGAGTTCATGCACATCGCCGACGCCGAACAGCGCCGCTGGATGTACGAGCGCCTGGAAACCGCCGGCGGCAAGTTCGGCCGCAGCGTCGAAGACAAGCAGCGCATCCTCGAACGGCTCACCGCCGCCGACGGCCTGGAGCGCTACCTGGGCACCAAGTACGTCGGCCAGAAGCGCTTCTCGCTGGAAGGCGGCGACGCGCTGATCCCGCTGATGGACGTGACTATCCGCCGCGCCGGCGAACAGGGCGTGCAGGACGTGGTGATCGGCATGGCCCACCGCGGCCGCCTCAATGTCCTGGTCAACACCCTGGGCAAGCCGCCGCGCAAGCTGTTCGACGAGTTCGAAGGCAAGTTCGACCACGACGAGCACGCCCACACGGGCGACGTGAAGTACCACATGGGCTTCAGCGCCGACGTCGCCACCCCCGGCGGCCCGGTCCATCTGGCCCTGGCGTTCAATCCCTCGCATCTTGAAATCGTCAACCCGGTGGTCGCCGGCAGCGTTCGCTCGCGCCAGACTCGCCGCGGCGACAAGGGCCGCGCCCAGGTGCTGCCGGTGCTGCTGCACGGCGACGCCGCCTTCGCCGGCCAAGGCGTGGGCATGGAGCTGTTCCAGATGTCGCAGGCGCGCGGTTTCGCCGTCGGCGGCACCGTCCACATCGTCATCAACAACCAGGTCGGCTTCACCACCAGCGAGCGCCAGGACGCGCGTTCCACGCTGTACTGCACCGACGTGGCCAAGATGGTCGGCGCGCCGATCCTGCACGTGAACTCCGATCACCCCGAAGCGGTGGTGTTCTGCGCGGAACTCGCGCTGGACTTCCGTCAGCGCTTCGGCCGCGACGTGGTCATCGATCTGGTCTGCTACCGCCGCCACGGCCATAACGAGGCCGACGAGCCGGCGGCGACCCAGCCGCTGATGTATCAGGTGATCCGCAAGCACAAGACCCCGCGCGAGCTCTACGCCGAGCAACTGGTCGGCGAAGGCGTGCTCAAGGCCGAGGACGCGCAGGCGCTGGTCGACCAGTACCGCGACAAGCTCGACGCCGGCGCGGTCACCACCGAGCTGGTCGAGGTCAAGCCCGACGAGTTCACCATCGACTGGTCCAAGTACCTGTCGGGCAAGCTCAGCGACCCGGTCAACACCACGGTGGAGCGCAGCAAGCTCGACGCGCTGGCCACGCAGATCAACGCCGTGCCCGACACGGTCAAGCTGCATGCGCGCGTGGCGAAGATCTACGAAGACCGCCGCAAGATGGCCGCCGGCGAACAACCCGGCGACTGGGGCTTCGCGGAGAACCTGGCCTACGCCACCTTGATCAGCGAAGGCTACAAGCTGCGCCTGGTCGGCCAGGACAGCGGCCGCGGCACCTTCTTCCACCGCCACGCGATCCTGCACGAGCAGACCAGCGACGAGTACATCCTGCCGCTGCGCAAGCTGGTGACCAACCCCTCCGACGTCACCATCATCGACTCGCTGCTCAGCGAAGAAGCGGTGATGGCGTTCGAGTACGGCTACTCCACCGCCGATCCGCAGACGCTCGACATCTGGGAAGCGCAGTTCGGCGATTTCGCCAACGGCGCCCAGGTGGTGATCGACCAGTTCCTGTCCTCCGGCGAAGCCAAGTGGGGCCGCCTGTGCGGCCTGGTCCTGCTGCTGCCGCACGGCTACGAAGGCCAGGGCCCGGAGCACAGCTCCGCGCGCCTTGAGCGCTTCCTGCAGCTGTGCGCGCTGGAGAACATGCTGGTCTGCGTGCCGACCACGCCGGCGCAGGCGTACCACATGATCCGCCGGCAGATGTGCATGAGCACGCGCAAGCCGCTGGTGGTGATGACGCCCAAGTCGCTGCTGCGCCACAAGCTGGCGGTGTCGAGCCTGGACGAGCTGGCCAACGGCGAATTCCAGCATCTGATCCCGGACGCCGCGGCCAACCCGAAGAAGGTCAAGCGCGTGGTGCTGTGCTCGGGCAAGGTTTATTACGACTTGTTCGAACAGGCGCAGAAGGACGGTCTGGAAGACGTCGCCATCGTCCGCATCGAGCAGCTCTATCCGTTCCCGCGCGAAGTCCTGGCCGCCGAACTCAAGCGCTTCAGCGCGGCCAAGGATGTGGTGTGGTGCCAGGAAGAGCCGCAGAACCAGGGCGCGTGGTACCAGATCCGCCACCACCTCAGCGCGTGCCTGGCTCCGAAGCAGGCGCTGCATTACACCGGACGCGCGCGTTCGCCTTCGCCGGCGGCCGGGCATCTGGCCGACCACGTCGCCGAGCAGACCAAGCTGGTCGCCGACGCGCTGGTCAACTCGCTGCACGGAGAGTCCAGCGCCGAATAAGGCGCTGGTTCTTCCCGAAACGACTTACATACCCACATTCAAGCACTCCAGGATGCCTGCCCCATGAGCACCGAGATCAAAGTCCCCGTCCTTCCCGAGTCGGTCTCCGACGCCACGATCGCCACGTGGCACAAGAAGCCGGGCGATGCGGTCAAGCGCGACGAGAACCTGGTCGATCTGGAAACCGACAAGGTCGTGCTGGAAGTGCCCTCGCCCGTCGACGGCGTGCTCAAGGAAATCAAGTTCGAAGAAGGCTCGACCGTGACCAGCCAGCAGCTGATCGCGATCGTCGAGGCCGGCGCCGCCGCCACCGCGAGCGCCCCGGCCGCTGCCGCCGCTCCGGCCGCCGCCAAGACCGAAGCCCTGCCCGCCGCCGGCGCGCAGCCGATCACCGCCAAGGCCGACGCGCCGAAGGCGCCGGCCGGCAACGACCAATTGCCCCCGGGCGCGCGCTTCACCGCGAACAAGGAAGGCATCGACGCATCCCAGGTCGAAGGCACCGGCCGCAAGGGCGCGGTGACCAAGGAAGACATCGTCAATTACGCCAAGAGCGGCGGCGTCGGCAACGCCGCCGGCGCGCGTCCGGAAGAGCGCGTGCCGATGACCCGCATCCGCGCCCGCATCGCCGAGCGCCTGATGCAGTCGAAGAACTCGATCGCGATGCTGACCTCGTTCAACGAAGTCAACCTCGGCAAGGTCATGGCCATGCGCAAGGAGCTGGGCGAGTCCTTCGAGAAGGCCAACGGCGTCAAGCTCGGCTTCATGAGCTTCTTCGCCAAGGCCGCGGCCAACGCGCTGCAGCGCCATCCGGTGGTCAACGCTTCCGTCGACGGCAACGACATCGTCTATCACGGCTACGCCGACATCTCGATCGCGGTGTCCACCGACAAGGGCCTGGTCACGCCGGTGCTGCGCAATGTCGAGCGCATGGGCTTCGCCGACGTCGAGAAGGCCATCGGCGATTACGCCAAGAAGGCCCGCGACGGCAAGCTGGCGCTGGAAGACCTGCAGGGCGGCACCTTCACCATCACCAACGGCGGCACCTTCGGCTCGCTGATGTCGACCCCGATCGTCAACCCGCCGCAGTCGGCCATCCTCGGCATGCACGCGATCAAGGAACGCGCCATCGTCGAGAACGGCGCCGTCGTCGCCGCGCCGATGATGTACATCGCGCTGAGCTACGACCACCGCATCATCGACGGCAAGGACGCGGTGCTGTTCCTGGTGGACATCAAGAACCAACTGGAAAATCCGCATCGCATGTTGCTGGGCATGTGAAGCCGGGAATCGGGAATGGGGAATCGGGAATCGCAAAGCGATTCCGTCCCCTTCCCGCCTTCCGATTCCCGATTCCCCATTCCCGATTCCCGTGAGCGAATGAAATGAGCGAACAATTCGACGTAGTCGTCATCGGCGCCGGCCCCGCCGGCTATCACGCCGCCATCCGCGCCGCACAGCTCGGTCTGAAGACCGCGTGCATCGACGCCGCGCTGGGCAAGGACGGCAAGCCGGCGCTGGGCGGCACCTGCCTGCGCGTGGGCTGCATTCCGTCCAAGGCGCTGCTCGACAGCTCGCGCCAGTTCTGGAACCTGCAGCACCTGTTCGGCGAACACGGCATCAGCGCCGACAACGCCAAGATCGACGTCGCCACCATGGTCGGCCGCAAGGACAAGATCGTGAAGCAGTTCACCGGCGGCATCGCGATGCTGTTCAAGGCGAACAAGATCACCCCGTACTACGGCTTCGGCACCCTGCACCCGGGCAACATCGTCAAGGTCAAGCAGCACGACGGTTCCGAGGTGGAACTCAAGGGCACCAACGTCATCATCGCCGCCGGTTCGGATTCCATCGAACTGCCGTTCGCCAAGTTCGACGGCGACAAGATCGTCGACAACGTCGGCGCGCTGGACTTCACCGAGGTCCCCAAGCGCCTGGGCGTGATCGGCGCCGGCGTGATCGGCCTGGAACTGGGCAGCGTGTGGAAGCGCCTGGGCTCGGAAGTCACCATTCTTGAAGCCCTTCCCGACTTCCTCGCCGCCGCCGATGCCGAGGTCGCCAAGACCGCGGCCAAGGAATTCAAGAAGCAGGGCCTGGACATCAAGCTCGGCGCGAAGGTCAGCAAGGCCGAGATCAAGAAAGACGGCGTGCACCTGACCTACAACGACGGCAAGTCCGATCAGGAACTGGTCGTGGACAAGCTGCTGGTGGCCGTCGGCCGCCGCGCGGCGTCGAAAGGCCTGCTGGCCGAAGGCACCGGCGTCAAGATCAACGAGCGCGGCCAGATCGAAGTCGATGAGCATTGCCACACCGGCGTCGATGGCGTGTGGGCGGTCGGCGACTGCGTGCGCGGGCCGATGCTGGCGCACAAGGGCTTCGAGGAAGGCATCGCGGTCGCCGAACTCATCGCCGGCCTGCCGGGCCACGTCAACCTCGACACCGTGCCGTGGGTGATCTACACCGAGCCGGAAATCGCCTGGGTCGGCAAGACCGAGCAGCAGCTCAAGGCCGAGAACATTCCGTACAAGACCGGCAGCTTCCCGTTCGCGGCGATCGGCCGCGCGGTGGCCATGGGCGAGCCGGCCGGCTTCGTCAAGGTCATCGCCCATGCCGAGACCGACCGTGTGCTGGGCCTGCATCTGGTCGGCGTCGGCGTGTCCGAGCTCGTCCACGAAGGCGTGCTGACCATGGAGTTCAACGGCTCCGCCGACGACCTCGCCCGCATCTGCCACGCCCATCCGACCCTGTCGGAAGCGATCCACGATGCGGCGATGGCGGTGGACAAGCGGGCGATTCACAAGGCCAACTGAAGCCGGGAATCGGGAATGGAGAATCGGGAATCGGAAAGAGCGCAGTGCGCTCGTCCGGTTCCCGATTCGCTTTTGAGCCTTCCGAAACCTGCGATCGCCGCTTTCGCTTCGCCGTGCCGATTCCCCGTTCCCGACTCCCGACTCCCGATTCCCGTCCCCATGAAAACCCTCTGCGTCTACTGCGGCTCCAACTCCGGCGCCAAGCCGATCTACACCGAGCGTGCGATGGCGCTGGGTTCGCGCATGGCCCGCGATGGCATCGCCCTGGTCTACGGCGGCGGCAACGTCGGCCTGATGGGCACCGTCGCCGATGCCGTGCTCGATGCCGGCGGCGAAGTGATCGGTGTGATTCCCGAGCAACTGGTCAATTGGGAAGTCGCCCACCGCGGCCTGACCAAGCTGGAAATCGTAGGCTCGATGCACGAGCGCAAGGCGCGCATGTTCGATCTGGCCGACGGCTTCGTCGCCCTGCCCGGCGGCTTCGGCACGCTGGATGAGATGTTCGAGATGCTGACCTGGCGCCAGCTCGGCATCGGCAACAAGCCCTGCGCCTTCCTCGACATCGACGGCTTCTACGCGCCGCTGATGGCGATGCTCGACCGCATGGTCGCCGAGCGCTTTCTCCACGCCGACCAGCGCCAGGACCTGTGGCACGGCGACGACATCGACGTCCTGCTGAGCTGGATGCGCGATTACACCCCGGCCTCGGCGTCCAAGTGGATGGACGAAAAGCGGCGCAAGGCGCTGCGCTGAAGTATCGCCCTTCCACACCATCACTCCGACGAAAGCGGGCTCCACCTTATTTCGACGGAGCCGAACATCCCGAAAGTTCAGCGCGATCCTTCCTGGCCGTCATTCCCGCGAACGCAGGCTCCGCTTTACTTCGGCGGAGCCGAACATCCAGAGGCTTCAGCGTCATCCTTCCAGAACGTCATTCCCGCGAACGCGGGAATCCAGCGACTTCAAGCGTTCTCGCACGAAAGGCACTGGCCCCCCGCGTTCGCGGGAATGACGAGCAAAAAACAACGCATCCCGTCTTCGCCCCGCTTTGCCCGGATCGCCGCATTGCAGCCCCACCCAGCGGCATCCACAGCCGCTCGGCTATGATCTCAGCTCGTCCGACGAGACCGTCCCATGAGCGTCCCCGCCTCGTTCAACGCGTTCCGCATTCATAACGACGACGCCGGCTATCGCGCCGGCGTCGAAGCGATCGGCATCGACGATCTCGCCCCCGGCGAGGTCGTGATCAAGACCGCCTACTCCTCGATCAATTTCAAGGACGCGCTGGCCGGCACCGGCGAGGGCAAGATCCTGCGCAAATTCCCGCTAGTCGGCGGCATCGACGTGGCCGGGCACGTGGTCGCCTCCAGCGACGGCAAGTTCAAGGAAGGCGACGCGGTGCTGGTCACCGGCTGCGGCCTCAGCGAGACCCGCGACGGCGGCTACAGCGAGTACGCGCGGCTGCAGGCGCAGTGGGTGGTGCCGCTGCCGTCCGGGCTGAGCCTGCGCGAGAGCATGGTGCTGGGCACCGCCGGCTTCACCGCCGCGCTGGCGCTGCACCGCATGCTCGACAACCGGCAGACGCCCGAACACGGGCCGCTGGCGGTCAGCGGCGCCACCGGCGGCGTGGGATCGCTGGCGCTGGACATCTTCAGCCGCGCAGGCTTCGAAGTGCACGCCATCAGCGGCAAGCCGGAGCAGACCGATTATCTGAAATCCATCGGCGCTCATCAGGTGTTCGGTCGCGACGCTCTGCAGACGCAGCGGCCGATGGAATCGGCGCGTTTCGGCGGCGGCCTGGACAATGTCGGCGGGCCGATGCTCGCCAGCCTGCTCGCCCAGACCGCGCCCTACGGCAACGTCGCCACCGCCGGCCTGGCCGCCACGCATGCGCTGGAAACCACGGTAATGCCTTTCATTATTCGCGGCGTGTCCCTGCTGGGAGTCGCCTCGGCCGGCACCGCGCGCGCGATCCGCGACGAAATCTGGCAGCGTCTGGGCAGTCAATGGAAGCCCGCGCATCTGGACCGGATCTGCACCCGCGAGGTCGGTTTGGCACAGTTGGCGCAGGTGTTTCCGGCCATGTTGGCCGGCGGTTCGCTGGGCCGGACCCTGGTCGTGATCTAGTTGGCATTGCAGCCGCGCGGCGCGTCGCTACAATCGGCCGCAGATCCTTGGGGGAAACACATGGCGCGTATTTTGATCGTCGATGATTCGCCGTCCCAGTTGATGGGCATCCGTCGCATCGTCGAGAAACTGGGGCACGAGGCCTTGACCGCTGAAGACGGCGCCGCCGGCGTCGAAGCGGCCAAGAAGGAGTTGCCCGACCTGATCCTGATGGACGTGGTCATGCCGAACCTCAACGGTTTCCAGGCCACCCGCTCGATCTGCCGCGAGCCCACGACCAAGCACATACCGATCGTCCTGGTCACCACCAAGGACCAGGACACCGACCGCGTCTGGGGCATGCGCCAGGGCGCGAAGGCTTACATCACCAAGCCGTTCAGCGAGACCGACCTGTCGGAGATCATCGGCCAGCTGCTGCCCTCACTGAGCTGAACACGCGTCGCGGCGGCGCCGCGCGCATTCATCCCGATCCCGGCGCAAGCCGGGATTTCGCGTTTCAGGACCGGCGCCAGTCCTCGCCGAAGGCCTGGCGCATGGCCTCGTAGGCCTCGTGCTGCGCCGGCGTCTGCGCGCGCGGCGCCAGCACTTCCAGCTCGACGATCTGATCGCCGGCCGGCGTGCCCGGCAGGCCGCGACCGCGCAGGCGCAGCTTGCGTCCGGCTTCGGAGTTGGCCGGGATCTTCAGCTCCACCGGCCCGCCCAGGGTCGGCACGCTGATGGTCGCCCCCAACGCCGCTTCCCACGGCGCCAGCGGCAGCACATGGATGATGTTGCGTCCATCGACCTCGAACTGCGGATGCGCGGCGTATTCGATCTCCAGCAGCAGATCGCCGTGCGTGCCCTGGCCGGCCAGGCGGATCAGCTGGCCCGGGCGGATGCCCTTGGGCACGCGCACATCCAGGGTCTTGTTGTTGACCGAGATGCGCACGCTGCCGCCTTCGAACACGGTTTCCAGCGACACCGCCAGCCGGGCCCGGGTATCGCCGCGCGGCGGCTGCGCGCCGCGCGGATTGCCGCCGAAGCCGCCGCCGTTGGAAGAACGGCCGCGGCCGAACAGGTTCTCGAAGAAATCGCTGAAACCGCCGCCCGCGCCGCCGCCGGCGAAGATTTCCTCGAAATCCGCATTGCCACCGCCATAGCCGCCGCCGAAACCGCCCGCAGGCGGCTGCACCTCGTCGCCGGGGCGATAGCCGCGCGCGCGCAGTTGATCGTAGGCCGCGCGCTTGGGCGGATCGCGCAAAGCCTCGTAGGCCTCGTTGACGGCCTTGAATTTCTCTTCCGCGCCCGCTTCTTTACTGACGTCGGGATGGTACTTGCGGGCCAGGCGGCGATACGCCGTCTTGATCTCGGCCTCGCCCGCGCTGGGCTCCAGGCCCAGGGTTTCGTAATAGTCCTTGAACTGCATCGATCGATCGCTCCAAACGCGCAAACGCAGGAGCGGCGCTGTCCGCTCACGCCGCCTTGACGCATGATTAAGCTCACAGCATGGCGATTACGACCGCGATTTCAAGTCACGTTGACGCGGTATTTAGAACCGGCTGCCTAGACTGCACCCCACATCAGGAGAACCCCATGAGCATCCAGGTCGGCGAACGCCTGCCCGAAGTCGCACTCAAGCGCATCAACAACGGCATCGAAACGGTAGACACCCGTTCGCTGTTCGACGGCCGCAAGGCGGTGCTGTTCGCCGTCCCCGGCGCGTTCACCCCGACCTGTTCGGAAAAGCACCTGCCCGGTTTCGTCGAGCACTTCCAGCAGTTCCGCGACAAAGGCATCGAAGTGGCCTGCCTGGCCGTCAACGATCCGTTCGTGATGCAGGCCTGGGCGCAGAGCCAGCACGTTCCCGAGGGCATGCTGATGCTCGCCGACGGCAACGGCGACCTGACCCGCGCGCTCGGCCTGGAGCTGGACGCCAGCTCCTACGGCATGGGCACGCGCGCCAAGCGCTTCGCGCTGTACATCGACGACGGCGTGGTCAAGCAAGTGCATGTCGAGGAACCCGGCGAATACCGCGTGTCCTCGGCCGAGTACATGCTGCAGCAGGTCTGACCCGCGCCGCATCCGTCGCCACGCCGTCCGGGCCCCGCCCGGCCGGCGTTCCCATCACTCTCCGTATCGCCGAGGTTCCCCGCCCATCCCCCGACCGCCAGGAGACGTCATGTCCGCCAAGCCCGTCACCAAGATCGAAAGCCGCAAGCCCGCCCCGAAGTCCTCGCCGTTCGTCAGCGACATCAGCGCGATCCGCGCACGCGCGCGCAAACACATCGAGGACGGCGCGATCACCGACAGCTACGCCGCGGACCGCCAGGCGGTGATCAAGCTGCTCAACGAGGCCCTGGCCACCGAAATCGTCTGCGTGCTGCGCTACAAGCGCCACTACTTCATGGCCAGCGGCCTGATGGCCGACGCGATCAAATCCGAATTCCTCCAGCACGCCAACGAAGAACAGGCGCATGCCGACCGCATCGCCGAGCGCATCGTCCAACTGGGCGGCGAACCCGACCTCAATCCCGATGTATTGTCCAAGCGCTCGCACGCCGAGTACGTGGAAGGCCACGACCTGCGCGACATGGTGAAGGAAGACCTGGTCGCCGAGCGCATCGCCATCGACAGCTATCGCGAGATCATCAACTACATCGGCGACAAGGACACCACCACCAAGCGCATGATGGAAGACATCCTGGCGCAGGAAGAAGAACACGCCGACGAACTGGCCGACATGCTCGACGGCTGGACCGGCAAGTAAGCATCGTCGGTTGCCGCAAGCGCGGTGAGTCCGCGCTCGGCGGCTTCCAGCCGCGATCATGCCGCGGGTTTGGGCACATCGCGGATCGCGCGGCGGTTACATTCAGGCTTCGCATTACTTTGGCGAAGCCGAACATCCAGAGACTTCAGCGCCATCCTCGCAGGTCGTCATTCCCGCGAACGCGAGCTCCGCTTCACTTCGGCGATAGCCGAACATCCCGTGTCTTTCGTGCGAGAACGCTTGAAGTCGCTGTATGTTCGGCTCCGCCGAAATAAAGCGGAGCCCGCGAACGCGGGACCGTCGGGCAAAAACAAAACCAACTGCACTGGCAAACGCCTCATTAACAATTCGCTGACGAACCCATAAACGCTCACCCGGCGCCCCCTGTTCGAAGCGCCCGCGATCGCGGCAGACTCGATCGCATGAGCAGACACATGGAAGTCTCCCGCTTGCGCGCTTATCTGGAGCGCGCGCACTGGCCGCGTTTGCAGATGAGTCTGATCGTGCTGGTGACCGGCGCGATCGGGTTCCTCGCCTCGTACTGGATGCTCAACTCGGGGCTGCAGGCGATGTGGCTGCGCTACCCGCTCGCGGCGGGCCTAGCCTATCTGGCGTTCATGGTGCTGCTGTGGACCTGGGCGCGCACGCACGGCCGCGATTTCTGGGACAACTTCGATCTGCCCGATTTCGGCTCCGGCTCTAACAGCTCGGGCTCTGGCGGTTATTCGCCGCAGTGGCAGTCCGGCGGCGGCCAGTCCGGCGGCGGCGGCGCATCGTCGTGGTTCGATCGCCCCTCCTCGCTGTCCAGCCGCGGCGCGAATTCCTCCGGCGGCGACTGGTCGCCGGCCGAGGCGCTCGACGACGCGGTCTGGGTGTTGGTCGCGCTGGCCATCGCCGCTGTCGCGCTGCTGGCGATGGGCTGGGTGATCTGGATCGCGCCGGGCCTGATGGCCGAACTGCTGCTCGACGTCGCCCTGGCCGGCGGCCTGTACCGGCGACTGCGCCGGATCGAATCGCGGCACTGGCTCAGCACCGTGCTTCGCCGCACCGCGCTGCCGTTCCTGGGCGTCGCGCTGATCGCCGGGCTGGCCGGTTACGCCGGCGCGCATTACGCGCCGGGCGCGGACTCCATCGGCGATGTGATTGCCGCGCACGCCGCGCGCTGAGGCCGCGGCAACGGCTCAGAACGTCACGAACACCTGATTTAGCCGATCCATGTACGCGCGCTTGGCCGAAGCGTCGATGAAGCTGCCTTCGAAGCTGTTGGCCGCCAGTTGCCATGCCTGACGCGCGCCCAGGCCGGTAGCGGCGAAAGTCTGCGTGAAGTTCTGATTGACGTAACCGCCGAAGTAGGCCGGATCGTCCGAATTCACCGTCGCCACCAGACCGGCATCGAGCAGCGCGCCCAGATTGTGCTGGCTCAGCTGCTCGAACACGCATAGTTTCAGATTCGACAGCGGACACACGGTGAGCGGGATGCGGTCCTGCGCGAGCCGCTTCATCAGCGCCGGGTCTTTCACGCTCTGCACGCCGTGATCGATGCGTTCGACCTTGAGCACGTCGAGCGCGCTCCACACATACGCCGGCGGCCCCTCCTCGCCCGCGTGCGCGACCAGGCGCAGGCCCAGCTCGCGGCAACGCGCGAACACCTGTGCGAATTTCTCCGGCGGGTGGCCCAGTTCGCTCGAATCCAGGCCCACGCCGATGAACTTGTCGCGCAGCGGCAAGGCCTGCTCCAGGGTCTCGAAGGCTTCGCGCTCGCTCAGATGGCGCAGGAAACACAGGATCAGCAATGCGCTCACGCCCAACCGGGCGCGCGCATCCACGCAGGCGCGGTGCAGGCCGTTGATGACGGTCTCCATCGCCACCCCGCGCGCGGTGTGCGTCTGCGGGTCGAAGAACATCTCGGTGTGAACGACGTTGTCGGCCGCGGCGCGCTGCAGATAGGCCCAGGCCATGTCGTAGAAATCCTGCTCGGTGAGCAGCACGCTGGCGCCGGCATAATAGATGTCGAGGAAACTTTGCAGATTGGTGAAGGCGTAGGCCTCGCGCAGCGCCTCGACATCGGCATAGGGCACGCTGAGGCCGTTGCGCCGGGCCAGGGCGAAGATCAGCTCCGGCTCCAGCGAGCCTTCGATGTGCATGTGCAGCTCGGCCTTGGGCATGGCCCGCAGCAGCTCGGGCAGACGCTGCGCATCGATATGGGCGAATGCCGCCTGGGTGGGGGTGTCATGAGTCATTGGAACTCCTGTGCCTGCCAGGATCGGTTGCGAACCGATCCGGTGGGAAATCTGGTCGATGCCGCAAGACGACTGCCTCGCGCCTCACTGCCGCAGGCCGCGTTTTTATACCGGGCGGCCGTTACCCGCGATGTATACCACCGCGCCGATGCGGATGCAGCCGTCCCGCCTCGCGCGCAACGCAGCGACGGCGACGCGCGGCCGGGTCGGACACCTTGCGCTACCATGCCGCTCATCCCTCGGCGTATCGGGTTCGCGAACTCCCATGGCCTATCGTCGCAGCGAACTGACCTTGTTCCGCCTGTTCGGCGCGCCGGTATTGGTGCATTGGACGGTGCTGCTGATCGTCCTGCTGGCGTTGTTGTTCAGTCGCGATCCGCTCGTGCTGAGCGCCGGCTTCGCCGCGTATCTGTCGCTGATCCTGGTTCATGAAATCGGCCATGCCTGCATCGCCCGGTTCAACCGCCTGCGCGTGCACGAGTTGCTGGTGTTCCCGCTGCACGGCTGGTGTCGCTACGAGGCCGGACGCACGCGTGGCCAGGACATCGCCGTGGCCTGGGGCGGCGTCGCCGCGCAAGCGGTGTTGTTCGCGGTGGCCGTGGCCTTGTCCATCCTGGCGCCGAATCCCGGCGGCCCGTTCGGCCCGGCCCTGGCCGCGATCGTCCTGGTGTGGGGCCCGCTGAACCTGTTGAACATCGTGGTCAATCTGCTGCCGATCGCGCCGTTCGACGGACGCACGGCCTGGGGCGTGCTGCCGTGGGGGCTGCAACGCATCCGCTCGTCGCTGCGCGCGCCGGCCAAGGCAACCGCGACCAAGAAACCGCCGGCCGCCGAAGCGAAGAAAAGCACGAACGAGAAAGTGGTTTTGCTGAGCGAGCGACGCAAACGGCGTTGAGCCGGCGACTCCGCGTATGCGAGCGCCGCCGTCGTTCGCCTAACGCAAAACCTTGAACCGCACCCGCGACCACGCGCCGGTATCGGCCAGCGCGGTCAGGCTGTGCTCGCCGGCTTCGCCGAAATCGTGATCCAGGCGCGAGCGGCCCTGCGATTCGCCGATCAATCGTCCGTCGAGCAACCAGCGCACGCGCGCATCGCTGCCGAGCGCGCGCACCGACAAGCGCAGCGGCGTCGCGCTGCCCGGCGCGCGGGCCAGCGTGGCCAGATCGTCGATGCCTTCGATCCGCAGTTCTTCGACCGCGTCGCGGCCGTCGTCGATGCAGTCCGGCGACAGCGGCGGCAATCGCGAGGCCTTGCGCGTATCGGCGGCCAACCAAGGCGACGCCAAGGCAGGCCAACGCGCCAGCTCAAGCGCCTTGCGCTCGTGCGGCGCCGAGCACTCGCCCGACAGACGCAGGCCACTGCGCGCATCGACCTCATACCTCTCGACGCCCGCATTCCACAAACGCGCATCGCGCTCGGCCAAGGTCGGCGGCACCGAGCCGTCCAACGTCCACGCCTGCAAGCGGCGATGACACAGCTGCGGCGCCTGCGGGTCCGGCGCCACGCCCAGCGGCCAGCACACCTCGATCTGCCGCACGTTGGCCGGCGGCGGCCGCGGCACGGAGTCGCCGCGCAGACGCGGCAGGCTGTCGATCACTTCGAACAACAGCGGCAGCGCGGTGACCGCGCCGTACTGGCCGGGCAGCGGCGTGCCGTCGGGCCGCCCGACCCACACGCCGACCGTGTAACGCCGCGTGCTGCCCAGCGCCCAGGCATCGCGGAAGCCGTAACTGGTGCCGGTCTTCCAGGCCACGCGCGGGCGCGCGGCGGAATCGAAGGTTTGTTCGACGCTGCCGGGGCGCGGGTTGGCTTCGAGGATTTCGCGCACGATCCATGCCGCGCCCGGCGACAGCAGGCGGCGTTCTGTTTTCTGCGAGCCCCGTTGATAGCGCACGCGCCCGGCGATGCCGCCGCGATTGAACGCCGAGTACGCGCCGACCAGATCCTCCAGGCGCGCGCCGGTGCCGCCGAGAATCATCGCCAGATTCGGCTGCGCTCCGCGCGGCCATTGCAGGTCGATGCCGGCGTGGGCCAGGCGCGCGGAGAACCGCGCCGGGCCGACCCGGTCGAGCAGATCCACCGCCGGCACGTTGAGCGACAAGCGCAGCGCCGTGGCCGCGCCCACCGGCCCGTTGAAGGCGGCATCGAAATTGCCCGGCCGGTAGCCGTGAAACGATTGCGGCGCATCGACGAACAGGCTTTCGGAGTGGATCAGCCCATCGTCGATCGCCAGTCCGTACAGGAACGGCTTCAAGGTCGAGCCGGGCGAACGCCAGGCCTGGACCATATCGACGTGGCCCAATCGCGCCGCATCGCCGAAGGTCACCGAGCCGACATAGGCGCGCGCTTCCAGGCTGGCGTTGTCGACCACCAGCAGCGCCGCCGAGGTGCGCTCGGGCAAGCTGGAGAAATACGCGCTGAGCCGGTCTTCCAAGGTTCGCTGCAACTGCGGATCGATGGTGGACACCACCCGCGCCGCGTCGGGATTTTCGAAACGCAGCCGCTGCGCGAGCAAGGGCGCGTAGCGCGGCGGCTGCAGCGAGCGCGCGACGACCGGCTCCACCCGCGCATCAGCGATCTGCGCGCGCGACCACACGCCCAACGCGGCCATTCGCGCGAGCACCTTGTCGCGGGCGATGCGCGCGCGCTCGGGTTCGCGATCCGGGCGCAGGCGGCTCGGCGATTGCGGCAGTACCGTCAACAGCGCGGCCTCGGCGTGCGACAGGCGCGAGGACGGCTTGCCCAGATAGGCCCAGCTGGCCGCCTCCACGCCCTCGACCGTGCCGCCGAACGGCGCGCGGTTGAGATACAGGGCGAGAATCTGCGTCTTCGACAGATGCGTTTCCAGTTGCAGCGCGCGCAGCATCTGCCGGCTCTTGGCCCACAGGCTGCGGCGATGTTCGCCGGGCTCGGCGTCGAGGATGCGCGCGACCTGCATGGTCAAGGTCGATCCGCCCGACACCACCCGCCCGCTGCGCAGCCACTGCCCGGCCGCGCGCAGCATCGCCACCGGGTTGATGCCCGGATGCTTCCAGAACCAGCGGTCCTCGTAGTTCAACAGCGCCTGCAGGTACAGCGGCGAGACTTGTTCGGCGCTCACCGGATAACGCCACACGCCGTCGCGGTCGGCGAAGGCGCGCAGCGGCGTGCCGTCGCGCGCGACCACCACCGCGCCGGCATCGCGCGGTTTCGGCAAGGGCAGCGGGAACGCCAGATCCAGCAGCATCGCCGCGATCATCAGCGACAACAGCGCCAGCAGGGTTTTCAGCGCGACCCGGCGCGCGCGGCCGCGTGCGACGGCGCGAGGGGATTCGATGGCGGCGGGCGATGTGGACAAGAGCGGCTGGCGATGAGGTCAAGGCAACGAAGGTGAAACGCTTGCGCGCAGGGTACGCGGCCGACCGGCGTGGGGATCGCGGCCGCGGCGGCCGCGCTCAATCGCCCACATCGTGCTCTTCGTGATCGGCCAGATACAGCTCGCCTTCGATCAGACGGAAGTTCATGCGGTACCCCGCTCCGCCGCTCTGCGGCCACTGCAACATGGCGGTGGCATCGACCACATAGCTGTCGTCCACGACTTCGAGCATGGCGCCGTCGGGCGCCAGATCGATCTGCAAGGCGCGCTCGCCCGGGGCGGCGCCGTCGCGCCGGGTGACCGAGGCGAAGCGCCGGTGCTCGTCGATGCGGCTCAACTGCACGTGGCTGAGCATGCCGACGGTATCGATGAAGGCGCGGCGCCGCTGCGCGTCGGCGAACACGGCTTCTGGCTCGGCGGCGTTCTTGCCCGCGGCGGTGGGGCCCGGACGCAGATGTGCGGCGAGATCGCTGTCGCGGCCGGCTTGCAGGGCCTCGCGCATGGCCTGCAATTGCGCGATCACGCGCTCCTCCGGCGTTTGTTCGACGACCCGGCGCAGCGCCTTGCCGTCCCATTCGAAGGCGTAGTAACCCAGCGTCCTGGGAAACGGCAGCATGCACGCCTCCAGGCCGTCGACCCACAGGCGGCCGTCGCGGATCCCGCGTACCTGCGGGCAGTCGGCGAACACGTCGGTCTGGTCCGGCTGCAATTGCAGGCCGTCCTCGCGCGCCAGCAACAGACGCACGCGCTTGGCGACGTGGCGCATCGCGCCCTCCTCGCCGATGCCGTACTCGATCACCACATCGTTGCGGCCGTCGCGATCGAGATCGCCGACGAAATGGCCGACGTCGAAACGGTCGAACCCGGGATCGGCCTTGCGTACGATCGCATCGGCCTGCTCGATCAGCGGGTCCAGCGGCGGCGTGTCGTGCGGCGAGGTGCCGCCCCAGTTCAAGGCCGGGTCCGTGGCCGGATTGATGGAGGCATCGGCCGTTTTAACCGGCGCCGCCGGTTCGACCGCGCCGCCTTTGCCGTCATCGCCGCCGCAACCGGCCAGCGCCAGCAACGCCGCCAGCGACGCGGCGCGCGCGGCGCGCGCGGCGGGAAGCGCGAAGCTTCCCGCCCGGAACGCCGGACTCACGGCTGGCGCACCGACAAGCTGGCCGGGCTGGCCTTGCCGACACCGCGCAGCTCGGGACGGTACATGTCCTCGACCAGCGACGGCGGCACCGTGTAAGTACCCGGCGTCACCGCGCGCACCAGATAGAACACGCGCGCGGTCTGGTTGGCGTCGAGCTTCAGCGCGGCGATGTAGCGATCGTCGCGGAACTCCTCGTGCTTGACGTCGGCGGCGCTGGAACGCTCGGAGACTTCGATCCCGTCGACCACCACGCCGGCCCATTGCTTGCCGTCGCCGAGGTTGAAGTTCTCGATCTCAAGGCCGGCCGGCAACAGATCGGTGAGCAGCGCGTCGGGCATGGCGCTGTGAGCCTTGATCTTCACCTGCACGATCAACGCCTCGCCCTCGACCAGACTGCCTCCGCTCCAATCCTTGCCCTCGGTGGTGTAGTACTTGCGCGCGACCTCGATCTGCGAATCGTCGGCGGCCGGCGCGGTGCGCGGCACGCCGGCGACTTCGAAGCTGGCGTACAGCGGCGGCTGGCCGCTGGGCGCGAAGCTCACGCCGGAGGCGAGCGTGGCGTAGTCGAACACGCGGCCGATCAGCTTGGCCGGATCGGCGTCGGTGGAGGCGCCGGCCACGGTCCAGCGGCCGGAGATCTGCTTGCCCTGCTCGGCCATCAAGGCCTTGCCCAGGCGCGCCAGGGCGACCTGTTCCTGCGTGCTCAGATACAGCCAGCCGCTGTTGCGGCGCGCATCCAGATCGCGGCCCATCGACACCGTGCGCGCGTCGTATTCGGGCTGCGACAGCTTGTGCTCGTGCACCAGCGCGATCATCAGCGCGTCGTCGCGCAGGCGGCTGCCGTAATCGCCCAGATACGGCGGACGCTGGGCCGGATCGCGCGCGAAGCCTTCCTTGATCGCCTTGCCGCCGCGCGCCTTGTCGCCCTGCAGCGACAGCGCCAGGCCCAGGTGCACCAGCGGCAGACCGGTCAGGCTCTGCTTGCGGTCGTTGTCGTACAACGCGCGCAGCGTTCCCAGCGGCGCGCGGTTGACGCGGGCCAGCACGTAACCAGCGTGGGCCTGATAGGCGAACTTCAGATGTTCGCGCCGGTCGTAGCCGTAGAACGAGGCATTGCCGGAGAGCAGATCCTCGCTGAGCACCTTCAGCGCTTTTTGCAGCATCGCCTCGGGCACGGCGAAGCCGCCGTCGCGCGCATCGAGCAGGAACTCGACCACGTACGGCGTCAGCGCCGGGTTGACGGTATCGCCGTCGCCCCACATCGAGAAATGGCCCGAGGCGATCTGCATCGCCGCCAGGCGGCCGAACGCGCCTTCCATGCGCGCGCGCCGCTGTTTGGCGTCGATGCCCTTGACCCCGAGCATCTTCGCCGTGGCCTCGTCCAGTTCCAGCGCGGCATAACCCTTGCTGGTGGTCTGCTCGGCGCAGCCGTAGGGATACTCCAGCGCGCCCTGCAATGCGCTGGCGAAGGGAATCGGCGGCAGCGCGCTGACCACCATGCGCGCGTTGACCGAATCGGGCATCAGGCCGTCGGCGAAATCGGTACCGAGCTGGACCGCGCCGATCTCGTCGAGCACGCGGGTGCGCGAACGCAGCACCGACGGCCAGGCCGGACGCACCGGCAGATCGTAGCGGCGGTCGACCTTGTAGCCGTTGCCGTCCACCCGCACCCGCACTTGCGCGGTGGTGTAGCCCTCGCGCGCAGCGACCGGGAAGGTCAGGGTCTTCTTGGCTTCCACGCCCAGGCTGAGCTTGTGCTCGCCGTCGCTGAGCGACAGCGGGCCGATGCCTTCGACCTTGACCGCGAACTCGCCCGGCTTGCCGGTGAAATTCTGCACGTCGAGGGTGACGTTGCTCTTGTCGCCCGGCGCCAGCACACGCGGCGTGCTGGCTTCGGCCAACACCGGCGCGCGCACCACGGTCTCGGCGTCCTTGTTGCCGTAACTGCCGCCGGAGTAGACCAGGGCCGAAACGCGCACAGTGCCGTTGAAGTCGGGCACGGCGAGCTTGATCCGGGCGATGCCCTGCGCGTCGAGCTTCACCGGCCCTGCGAACAGGTCGACGGTCTGCACGCGCGCGGTCGGACGCCGCGCCTGCGGCAAGGCCTCCAGCGCCATGTCGCCGCCGAAACGGATCTTGGCGGTGTCGCCTTCGTAGCTTTCGATCACCCGCCCATACACGTCGTAAGCATCCACGCCCAGGCGACGCTGCGCGAAGAAATGCGCGGCCGCGTCCGGCACCGGGAAGCGGGTGATGTTGAGGATGCCGACATCGACCGCGGACACGGTGACGTAGGCGTCCTTGCCGGCCAGTTGCGGTGCGCTGACGATCACCGGCAGATCCTGCTCGGGCTTCATCAGCTTGGGCACGTTGATACCGACGGCGATCTTGCGATCGCGCCGGTCCATCGGCACATGGACCACGCCGACCGCGCGCGCCGGGGTGATCTTGCTCGGCGCGCTGCCGCCGCGGAACACCAGCGCGGTCACGTAGATGTCGTGACGCTCCCAGTCGGCGGTCACCGGAATCTTGAACTTGCTGCCGGCCTTGGCTTCGATCGCCTGCACATAGAGCATGCGGTCGGCTTCGACCATCAGCAGGCCAGGGCCTTCGTGCGGCGGGGTGATCGCGACCTCCAGCGTGTCGCCGGCCTTGTACGAGGTCTTGTCCAGCGCCAGCTTGACCTTGTCCGGGCGCGCGTCCAGGCCGCGGTTCTGATCGTCCCAACTCCAGCCGGCACGGAACGGATAACGGGTGGTGAGCTTGGTCGCCGGATCGAACACGTCCAGGCGGTATTCGCCCCACTCCACCGGGAAGCTGAGCTTGGCCACCGACGCGCCGACATCGACGTTGCGCACTTCCACGTCCTGATAGCGGCGGGTGAAGTCGTAATCCCAGCCGCCGTCGTCGGCGTAGTTCCAGTGGTAATCGCGATGTTCGCGCACCAGGGTCACGCGCAGGCCTGTGGCCGGACGCGTCTTGCCGTCGCTGCCGACGCGGGTGATCTCGAAGCCGGCGTTGCCGTTGCTGTCGGTGCCGTCCTTGTCGTCGAACAAGGGCCGCACGCCGACCAGCGCATCGGCCGGCCACAGCACGCGCTTGACGCTGCGGTTGACGCTGCGGCCGCCGGTTTCGTACACGCTGCCGGTAACGATGGCGGCGATGGTGCTGACCGGCTTGGCCTCGTCCGGCAGGGCGATGTCCTGGGTCAGCTTGCCTTGCTCATCCAAAGTCGTATCGATCACGTCCTTGGCTTCTTTCGGCAAAGTCAGGGTCGGATCGCCGAAGAAATAACCCGGCAGTTGTTCCAGCGGATGCTGCTCGACCGCGACGGTCATCTTCGCGGTGAAACGGTTGCCCGCGGCCGGCGCACCGTACAGATAGGCCGCGTCGACGCCGAGCTTGAACGGCTGGCCGGGCTTGAGCACCGGCTGCGCGCTCAGATCCATCTTCAGCCGCTCGGGCAGGAATTCCTCGATGCGCAGGGTCATGCCCTGCACCGCTTCCTTGCTGCTCGGATCGGTGCGGAACTCGACCCGCCAGCGGCCGGTGGCGGCGTCGGCGGGAATCAGCTGCGAATGGCGCACATAACCCTGCGCATCGGGCTGCAGGCGCGTTTCCAGGAAGGTCTTGCCGTCGGGCTGCACGTAGCGCAGGAACACCGGCTGCAGGGCCTTGCCCTTGGCGTCGATCGGCTTGCCGTCCTGGTCGCGCAGCAGCGCCGACAGCCGCACGGTCTCGCCGGGGCGATACAGATCGCGGCCGGACCAGGCGAACACGTCGAACCAGGCCTGCTCGCGGCCGGCGACGGCGAATTCGGACAGGTCCAGTGCTGGCTGGTTGAACGGCAACATCGACACGTCGCTGCCCTTGCTCGCGATCAGCACGTGGCCGGCGTCGAGCTTGTAGCCGAGCATGGCGTTGCCGTTGCCGTCGGTCTCGCCCTTGAGCACCGGCTCGCCTTGCGCGTCGATCACTTTCAACGTCACGCCGCCGACCGCGCCGCCCTTTTCCAGCGAGGCCACGTGCACGAACAGCTTGTCCTTATAGGCGCGCGCGTGCAGGCCCAGGTCGCTGACGGTGAAGAAGGCGGTCTCGAACTCGTCCTTGAACTGGCCGGCGCGCTTCATCACCGCGAAGTACAAGCCCGGCTCCTGCAGTTCCTTGATGTCCTGCAGCGGCAGATAGGTCAGCACGCGCTCGTTGGGCTTGCCGCCGAGCACGAAGCGATTGACGTAGACCGGCTCGGCCAGCTTGGACAGCGGCTTCTTGTCGTCCCAGTCGCGTTCCAGTTCCCAACTGCCCTTGCGGCCGCCGCGCTGATATTCGGAGAAGAACTTCGGCAGTTCCTTTTCCTTGACCCGCAGGAATTCGACATCGACCTCCGGCACGTTGATCGACACCACCGGCAGGCCGCGGCTGTCGCGCGCCGGCAGCACGCTGCCCTGCGAGGCGAAACCGACCACCGGGTCCAACGGACCGGTGTAGACCTGCTTGCTGATCGGCTGGCCGATGCGGTCGCCGGCCGCCGCGGTGAGGCCGGCCTTGATCGTGACGGTGTAGTCCTTGCTCGCTTCCACGTGCGGGAAGCGCAGGATCTTGCCGCCGTCGTCCAGCACCCAGCCGCCCTGCACCGCCGCGCCGTTCTTGTCGGTCACCGCGAGCAGTTCGTCGAAGCTTTGCGTGCCGACCAGCGGCTGGCTGAATTCCAGCGCGATCGCCAGTTCGTCGCCGCGCTTCTGGTCCGGATAGGCTGCGATCAGGGCGAAGCCCTTGACCGCTTCGCGCTTGGCCTGGATCGCTTCGCCGCTGACCGTGGGCAGCTGGCCGGTGGTGTCGCGCTTGCAGCCGGCGACCAGCGCGGTCGCCGCGATCAGCAGCGCCGCCGCCGTGCGCGCCCAGGCGCCGGGCCGGCTCGCGCCGCGCGCCGCGTAGAGGGTTGAGAGAGCGGTTTTATCCGCGAGTCCATCCAGGGGCTTAGCGCGCATCATGCGTATCTCTCAGGAAACTGCGACTGAGTATAGAACGAGCGCATGCAAGCGGTAATCGCGCAGCGAGCTGTGTCGCCGTGGCCGGCGGTGAGCGATCGACTGGGTCGGCGCGGGGTTGCTGTCGCCTGCGCGAGTGCGCGCCGCGTACCGGCGCGCCGATGCGCTCGCGGCCTCACCGCGAACATGTCGCGCCACCGCTCGATCCACGTTTTGTGCCGGTGCACAAATTTCGCCCATATACCCCGGGCATTACCAAAAGTTATGGACGGCCCCGCGTGGACAAGAGTGCTGCGCCGCGTCGCATATTCCCGGCGACGGCTATCACGGCACGGCATTGACTAACGCCGGAAACGATGAATTCCGATTATTCGAAGCGATCGCGGCACCGATGCATGCAGCCAGACGCAGCGGCGAAATTCAATCGCGATCACATTATCTTTCCGCCGACATTTAAAAATCGATCCGCTCGCCACGATTATTTATGCTGCGTTGCAACATAAGCAATGAAACATTATTACCGAAGATATTATTCGGTGCGCAAACAGGGAAAATAGCCAAAGCCAATCAGCGCAAGGCTTTCAGCCCAATTCCCACTACTGCCGGGAAAATCACCGCCGCCGGCCCTGTGTGATCGCCGCCGCCCGATTTGACCGATCTTCCGGCCGATCCCTAGCGTCGATTCCGTCGAACGGCCTCGCCGCGCGGCATCCGCACAAATCCCTCTCCCAATCGGACGCGGATACGAAACATCGCGAACCGGCCGCGAATATCGCGGCCGTCATTTAATCACTCACTTCGGGGTATTAACGATGAACCGCAACGTATCGGTACTGAGCTTCGCTGTTTCCCTCGCCCTCGCCGCCGGCGCTGCCGGAGCGGCCCAACGCGTGGATCTGCACAGCGTGGACGTCGCCAAACTCGACCAGCAATTCAAGGCCGCCACCGCCAGGTCCGGGGTCGCCGCCAAGGCCAACGTGCGCCATTCCGAACTGATCGCGCTGGACGCCGACTCGGCCCTGAGCCAACTCAAGAGCAGCCAGGACGCCGACGGCTCGCACAACTACCGCTACCAACAAAGCTTCCGCGGCGTACCGGTGTTCGGCGAGCACGTGGTCGTGCGCGAAGACGCCCAGGGCAACGTGCGCGCCCTGTTCGGCCGCTCGGTCGCCGGCCTGGCCGCGGACCTGCCGACTCTCGACGCCAAGCTCAGCAGCGCGCAGGCCTTGAGCCTGGCCAAGGGCGCCGCGCTCGGCAAGCGCGCGGCCACGCTGCGGGTCAGCAACGAGAACAGCCGCAAGGTGATCTACCTCGACGATACCGACCGCGCCCATCTGGCCTACGCGGTCGATTATTTCGCCGACGCTCCCAAGGGCGGCGAGCCGACCCGGCCGTTCGCGATCATCGACGCGCGCAGCGGCAAGGTGCTCAAGCAGTGGGAAGGACTCACCCACGAACTGGTGGGCACCGGCCCCGGCGGCAACCAGAAGATCGGCCAGTACGAATACGGCAGCGGCGGCCGTCCCTTCCTCGACGTCACCCGCAACGGCAGCACCTACACCTTCAACACCGCCAACGTGAAGACGGTGAATCTCAACCACGGCACCAGCGGCTCGACCGCGTACTCGTACGCCGGCCCGCGCAACACGGTCAAGACCATCAACGGCGCCTACTCGCCGCTCAACGATGCGCATTACTTCGGCAAGGTCGTGTTCGACACCTACCAGGCCTATCTGGGCATCTCGCCGCTGACCTTCCAGCTGAGCCTGCGCGTGCACTACAGCAGCAATTACGAAAACGCGTTCTGGGACGGCCGCGCGCTGACCTTCGGCGACGGCCGCACCACCTTCTATCCGCTGGTCTCGCTCGATGTGGTCG
Organism: Lysobacter gummosus; assembly: GCF_001442805.1. Classification (NCBI taxonomy): domain Bacteria; kingdom Pseudomonadati; phylum Pseudomonadota; class Gammaproteobacteria; order Lysobacterales; family Lysobacteraceae; genus Lysobacter; species Lysobacter gummosus. Next base: position 3,069,363 of record NZ_CP011131.1, read on the forward strand.
GCCACGAGGCTTCGCACGGCTTCACCGAGCAGCAGTCGGGCCTGATCTACTCGGGCCAGTCCGGCGGCATCAACGAATCGTTCTCCGACATCGCCGGCGAAGCGGCCGAGTTCTTCTCGCGCGGCCGCAACGACTTCCTGGTCGGCGCGGACATCTTCAAGGCTTCCGGCCGCGCGCTGCGCTACTTCGCCGATCCGACCCGCGACGGCCGCTCCATCGGCCACGCCAGCAACTACACCAACGGCCTGGACGTGCACTACTCCTCGGGCGTGTTCAACAAGGCCTTCTACATTCTGGCCAACAAGCCGAACTGGGGCACGGTCAAGGCGTTCAAGGCCTTCGCCAAGGCCAACAAGGACTACTGGACGCCGAGTACCAACTTCAACCAGGGCGGCGTCGGCGTGCGCCAGGCGGCGGCCGATCTGGGCTACAGCACCGCCGACGTGGTCAACGCGTTCTCGCAGGTCGGCGTGAACGCGCAATAAGATCGCGCGGCGCTTGCCGCGGCGCACATGCTCATCTCCCGGTGTGCGCCGCCGCGGCTTGCGATCGCGAAGGCAACAACGAAAACCCCGGTCTCGGCCGGGGTTTTCTTTTGCCGGTACGGCATTGGCGCGGCTCACGGCACGAGCCGATCGCCCCGGACTCCGATCCGGACGGATCACCGTGCCCGGTTCGAAGCCGGGCGCTACTGCCGTTGTGCGGCGCCGTTCCGGTTTTTGAAAAACGACTTCGGCTTATGAATAAACATAATAATCGAATAGTGCTATGCAGCCCGCAGAACCACGCGTGCAAGGGTCACACCAGCTGGTGGACATAATCGCTTCTGCGGTGAACTGCGTAATTCGACAGAAACGTACGCGCTCATCGACATGCACCTCGCCGGAGGATTTAAGGCACTTCGACGACTGCAGTCACATTAATCCAACGCACAGAGGCCGCCGCACCCTACCCGGGGTTCGCAATACCTTGCTGCAGCGCAGCAACATAAGTGAAATATTATTACGACGATTTTCAACCTCCCCATTTGGGCGCCAATCGCCGCGAGCGAGGCGGCAGAACGCTTTCAGAAGAAATCATGTTGCGAACGCACACGCACAGGTCGCACTCGGTTTGTGACCTCCGTACACGTCGTTGACGGCTTTTTCGGCTCGTCCATAGCGTCCCTCCGCCGCGCTACGCGTCAGCGCGGTATCCGCATCGAAGTTCGACGACACGCACGGCCTCGGGCACGGATCGCCGGAAGCGGCGCGTGCGAACTACGGAAGAGCGGATGCACGAGCAATGAGAGCCGGCCGTGAACGCGGCCAACATCCACACTCGTTTAGGGGTAATTCCAGTGAATCGCAACGTATCGCCGACTGCCCTGTCCTTCGCCTTGTCGCTCGTCCTCGCCTCCGGTGCCGCCGGCGCCGCTCAGCGCGTCGATCTGCACGGCCAGGACATCGCCAAGCTCAATCAGCAATACAAGGCCGCCGTCGCCAAGTCCGGCGCCGCCGCCAAAGCCAATGTGCGTCACGCAGAACTGATCTCGCTCGACGCCGACTCCTCGCTGACCCAGATCAAGAGCAGCCAGGACGCCAACGGCACCCGCAACTATCGCTATCAGCAAAGCTTCCGCGGCGTGCCGGTGTTCGGCGAGCACGTGGTCGTCAGCGAAGATGCTCAGGGCAACGTGCGCACGCTGTTCGGCCGCTCGGTCGCCGGCCTGGCCGCCGAACTGCCGGCCACCGCGCCGAAGCTGAGCAGCGCGCAGGCGCTGAATCTGGCCAAGAGCGCCGCGCTCGGCAAGCGCCTGGGCGCGCTGCAGGTGCGCAACGAAAGCAGCAAGCAGATGATCTACATCGACGATAACGGCCGCGCGCACATGGCCTATGTCGTCAACTACTTCGCCGACGCGCCCAAGGGCGGCGAGCCGACCCGCCCGTTCGTGATCCTCGATGCGAACAGCGGCAAGGTGCTCAAGCAGTGGGAAGGCTTGAACCACGCCCTGGTCGGCACCGGTCCCGGCGGCAACACCAAGACCGGCCAGTACGAGTACGGCACCGATTTCGGCTTCAACGACGTCGCCCAAAGCGGCAGCACGTGCACGATGAACAACACCAACGTCAAGACGGTGAACCTCAACCACGGCACCAGCGGCACGACGGCGTTCTCCTACACCTGCCCGCGCAACACCGTGAAGGCGATCAACGGCGCGTTCTCGCCGCTCAACGACGCGCATTACTTCGGCAAGGTCGTGTTCGACATGTACAACAGCTACGTCGGCGTCGCGCCGCTGACGTTCCAGTTGTCGATGCGCGTGCACTACAGCAACAGCTACGAAAACGCGTTCTGGGACGGCTCGGCCATGACCTTCGGCGACGGCGCGACGCGCTTCTATCCGCTGGTGAGCCTGGACGTGTCGGCGCACGAAGTCTCGCACGGCTTCACCGAGCAGCAGTCGGGCCTGGTGTATTCCGGCCAGTCCGGCGGCATCAACGAAGCTTATTCGGACATCGCCGGCGAAGCGGCCGAGTTCTACATGAACGGCACCAACGACTTCCTGGTCGGTGCGCAGATCTTCAAGGCCAGCGGCGCGCTGCGCTACATGGCCAACCCGCCGCAGGACGGCCGTTCGATCGGTCACGCCAGCAACTACACCTCGGGTATGGACGTCCACTACTCCTCGGGCGTCTACAACAAGGCGTTCTACACCTTGGCCACCAAGGCGGGCTGGGACACGGTCAAGGCGTTCAAGGTCTTCGCCAAGGCGAACAAGGACTACTGGACCCCGAGCACCGACTTCAACAACGGCGCCTGCGGCGTGGAAACCTCCGCGACCGATCTGGGCTTCGCCAAGGCCGACGTCACCGCCGCGTTCTCGGTCGTGGGCGTCACCTGCCCCACCGGCCCGGGCCCGGGTCCGGGCACGAAGTACACCAACGACACCGATTTCGCGATCAACGACAACTCCACCGTTGACAGCCCGATCACCGTGTCCGGCCGTACCGGCAACGCCCCGACCAACGCGCAAGTGTCGGTCAACATCATCCACACCTACCGCGGCGACCTGAAGGTCGACCTGGTGGCGCCGGATGGCTCGCTGTACAACATCAGCAACCGTGCCGGCGGCAGCGCCGACAACCTCACCGGGACCTTCACCTTCAACCTCTCCAGCGAACCGCTCAACGGTACCTGGAAGCTGCGCGTGAACGATAACGCCAATGCCGACGTTGGCCGCATCGATACCTGGAGCATCACGTTCTGATCCATCGGCGACCCGCATGATCGCCTTGGAAACCCCGGCTTCGGCCGGGGTTTTCTTTTTTCACCCGATGCTCTGCACGACAACGCGCTGCAGTTCCCCCCTTTGAAAAAGGGGGTTAGGGGGGGATTTGCTGTTGCTGTTGGTTTTCTGGGTACGGCGCCAAAAGCAAATCCCCCTTAGCCCCCCCTTTTTCAAAGGGGGGAACTGCACGGAAGGGAACAGCATGGGAGGGAACAGCATGGGAGGAAACAGCGCGTTCGCTCAGAAACTCACGATCGGCTTGAACCCGCCGTAGATCATCCGCTTGAGGTCGAACGGCATCTTCTTGGGGTCCATATTCGCCAACCGCGGATCGTTGAGGACCCGCTTGTTGATCTTGTCGCGCTGCGCCCGCGTCTTGTACACGATCCACGAGAACACCACGACTTCCCCCGGCTTGAGCTTCACCGCTTGCGGAAACGAAGTGGTCTTGCCGGGTGCGACGTCGTCCTCGACCGTCTCCATATACGCCTGGGCGCCATGCTCCATCCAGACCTTGCCGGCCTTGCGCGCCAGCGCGCGATACGCGGCGAGATTCTTCTTCGGCACCGCCAGTACGAAACCATCCACGTAGCTCATACATCCTCCGATAGAACAATGGCCCCTGTGTTGGACAAGCCCGCGCCGCGTCAGTGCAGCGCGGGCGCGGCCTCTTGCGCCGTGTCCTGCGCCGGCGCACGCAGCAACAAACCGCCGAGCAAAGCCGCGCTGAAACCGAATACCGCGCCGACCAGAAACGCGATGTGATAGCCGCTGGCCAGCGCCGCGAGCGGATCGCCGCCGGCGCCGAGCGCGCCGCTCGTGCGCGAGGCCGCCAGGCTGGCCAGAATCGCCAGGCCGAGCGCGCCGCCCATCATGAAAGCGGTGTTGACCACGCCCGAGGCCAGGCCCGATTCCGACGGCGCGACATCGCTCATCGCCGCCAGCAGCATCGGATTGAAAGCGATGCCCGCTCCCAGGCCCAGCAACAACATGCCCGGCAGCACGTCGCGCAGGAATTCGCCGTTGACCGGCGCGCGCGCGAACAGCAACAGGCCGACGGTCGCCAGCGCCAGGCCGAAGGCCAGGGGCCAGCGAACGCCGAAACGCATCACCAGCTTCGCCGACAAGCCCAGCGAAAACGCCGCCATGATCAGGTTCGCCGGCAGAAACGCCAGCCCCACCTGCATCGGCGTGTAGTGCAGCACCAGTTGCATGTACAGCGCCGAGAGGAAGAACCACGCGAACATCGCCGCCGCCCACAGCACGCCGACCACGTTGGCGACCGCGACATTGCGCAGGCGGAACAGGCTCAACGGCATCAGCGGCGCGCGCACTCGCGATTCGATCCACAAGAACGCAGCCAGCAACGCCGCCGCGGCGCCCAGCAAACCCAGCGTGCGCAGCGAGGTCCAGCCGGCTTCGTTGCCGTTGACGATGGCGTATACCGCCAGCATCAACGAAGCGGTCACGGTCACCGAACCGGCCACGTCCAGATGCCCTTCGCCCTGCCCGGGCGCGGCCGGCAGCAGCTTCAAGGTCGCGGCGAGCACGATCGCGCCGAGCGGAATATTGACCAGGAAGATCCAGTGCCAATTGAGCGCGTCGGTCAGCAGACCGCCGAGCAGCACGCCGACGCTGCCGCCGCCGGCGCAGACGAAGCTGTACACGCCCATGGCCTTGGCACGATCGGCCGGCTCGGTAAACAGATTCATGATCAACGACAACGCCACCGCGGTGACGACGGCGCCGCCCAATCCCTGCACGCCGCGCGCGGCGACCAGGAACACCTGACTGCCGGCCATGCCGCAGGCCAGCGAGGCCAGGGTGAAGATCGCGATGCCGATCAGGAACACGCGCCGATGTCCGAACAGATCGCCCAGGCGCCCGCCCAACAGCAGGAAACCGCCGAAAGTCAGCAGATAAGCGTTGACCACCCAGGCCAGCGAGGTCTCGGTGAACTTCAGATCGGTACGGATCGACGGCAACGCCACGTTCACGATGGTGGTGTCGAGCACGATCATCAGCGCGCCCATGCACAGCACGGCCAATGCGACCCAGCGATTGCCGTGGGCGCTGCGCGCGGATGAGGAAACGGGTTCGGGTGTGGTCATCGGCAAGTCCTGGTATCGCGCGTGATGGCGGATTGCGGCGCTGGCGCATCTAGCGCGGGCGCGGCGCCGCAACGGGTCGCGGGCGTAAGTCGCGCGTCGCATCCGCGGCGGAGCGATCGCGCGTTCGAAAGAGGGCCGGTCCAATATCCCCACTCGTGCGCGGCCGCCACAGTGTGGTTTGTCATCTCCGGCCAAGCCGCCGGCGCGCCGATGCGCGGGCACGCGCACAACGCAACACGCCGCCCGAAGGCGGCGTGTGGTGAGCTACGAATCGGTTCTTTCCACGTCTATTCGGCCGCGACCGCCTCGACCTGGATACGCAGCACGACCGCCATGTTGAAGCCCCAGTCCTTGCCCGCGCTCATGCCGAACTGATCGCGCTGGAAGGTGCCGCTGGCATCGGCGCCGCAGACTTCGCGCTTGAGCATCGGATGCGGCATGCATTTGAACTTGTTGATCGTCAGCGTCAGCGGCTTGGTCACGCCGAGCAGCGTCAGCTCGCCCTCGACCTTGCCCGGCACGCCGTCCTTGAAACCAGCGAGCTTGCCCTTGTAGGTCGCCTTCGGAAATTTGCCCGTGTTGAACAGCTCTTCCTTGTTGGCGTGTTCGTTCATCGCATCCAGGCCGAAATCCACGCTGGTGGCATCGACAGTGACATCGACGGTGCCGCTGCCGGCCTTCTTGTCGAGGGTGATCGAGCCTTCGGACTTGTTGAACTTGCCGCGCCAGGTGGACAGGCCCATGTGATCGGCTTCGAAGCTGGGATAGGTGTGGGTCGGATCGATCTTGTAGGTCACCGGCGCGGCGGCGGCGGCGCCCGCGAACAGGACGAGCGAGGTCATAGCGCAAAGCGTGAGCTTGTTCATGGTGCGGTCCGTGGCGAAAGTCGGGGCACGCTACCACCGGCCCTGCGCGAGTCGCAATCGCGGCGGCGCGCAGCATCGTTTCGCCGGTGGAGTATGCGAAAACGATCCGGATTTACGACGCAGTGCAGCATCGAGGGCTGCGCTCGTGTTCGGCCTTGCATGGCGCAGCGGCGACGCATGCCGGTAGGCATCGCTGATCCCCGATCGCCTCGCGCGATCGGCATCGCCAAAAACAAAACGCCGCCCGAAGGCGGCGTTTTGCTGGTTGCTTCAGCGTGTTGCTCAGGATTCCGGCGACGGAGTGTCCTGCGCCTCGACCGGGGCCTCGGCGACCGGCGTCGCCGGCAGCTCGCCTTCGCCGCCTTCCTCGACTTCATCCAGCGAAGCATCGACGCGCTCGATGGTCTGCAGGGTCTCGTCGTCGGCCAGACGCATCAGGGTCACGCCCTGGGTGTTGCGGCCGACCTGGGAGATTTCCGCCGCGCGCGTGCGCACCAGGGTGCCGCCGTCGGAAATCAGCAACACTTCGTGGTGATCGCTGAGCTGGATCGCGCCGACCAGCGCGCCGTTGCGCTCGGTGGTCTTGAGCGCGATCACGCCCTGGGTGCCGCGGCCCTTGCACGGGTACTCATCGACCGGAGTGCGCTTGCCGTAACCGCGTTGGCTGGCGGTGAGGATGTCGCCGTCGCCGTCGATCACGATCATGCTGACCACCAGTTCGCCCGGCGCCAGCTTGATGCCGCGCACGCCGCGGCTGTTGCGGCCGGTCGAACGCACGCCGCCCTTGCCGCGCCGGGACTTGTCCGCGCCCTCGCCTTCGCCCGCGGCTTCCGCCTCGACGCCGTCGTCGGGCGCATCCGCGTCGGCCGATTCCTCGGCCGCGTCGACATCGTCCTCACGGCCGCTTTCGGCGAAGCGCACGGCCTTGCCGTTGCTCGCGAACAGCATGACTTCGCGCTGGCCGTTGGTCAGCGCCACGTCCACCAGCGCATCGCCATCGTCGAGATTGATCGCGATCTTGCCGCGCGCCAGACGGAACGCGAACTCGGTCAGCGGCGTCTTCTTGACCATGCCGTTGCGGGTGGCGAAGAACACGAAGTGACTGTCGTCGTACTCGCGCACCGGCAGCACCGCCTGCACCTGCTCGCCGGCTTCCAGCGCCAGCCAGTTGATGATCGGACGGCCGCGCGCATTCGGCCCGGCCTCCGGCAACTGGTGCACCGGCAGCCAGAACACCCGGCCGGTGCTGGTGAAGGTCAGCAGCGTGTCGTGGGTGTTGACCAGCCACAGCTTGTCGATGAAGTCCTCGTCCTTGGTCGCGGCGGCGTTGCGGCCCTTGCCGCCGCGCTTTTGCGCGCGATAGGCGCTGACCGGCTGACGCTTGGCGTAACCCGAATGCGACAAGGTCACCACCACGTCTTCCGGCGCGATCAGGTCGAGGATGTCGAGGTCTTCTTCGCTGGCGCGGATTTCGCTGCGGCGCGCATCGCCGAACTCTTCCTTCAGGTTGAGGAGCTCGGTGCGGATCACTTCCAGCAGCACTTCGGGGTTCTCGAGGATCTCGATCAGGCCGCGAATGGCTTCCAGCAGCAGCTTGTATTCTTCCGTGAGCTTTTCCTGCTCCAACCCGGTCAGGCGGTGCAGGCGCATTTCCAGGATCTGCGTGGCCTGGACGTCGGTCAGCTGATAACGGCCGTCGTGCAGGCCGAACTCGGCGGTCAGGTCTTCCGGACGCGAGGCCTCGGCTCCGGCCGCGCCGAGCAGCGCGCCGACCAGGCCCGGTTCCCAGGTCTTCTCCAACATGCGCTCGCGCGCTTCGTTGGGATTGGCCGAGGTCTTGATCAGCTCGATCATCTCGTCGATGTTGGCGAGCGCGACCGTCAGGCCTTCCAGGATATGCGCGCGCTGGCGCGCCTTGCGCAGTTCGAAGATGGTGCGGCGGGTCACCACTTCGCGGCGGTGACGGATGAAGGCTTCCAGGATCTGCTTGAGATTCAGCAACTGCGGGCGGCCGTCGACCAGCGCCACCATGTTGATGCCGAACACCGACTCCATCTGCGTCTGCTGATAGAGGTTGTTGAGCACCACTTCGGCCGATTCGCCGCGCTTGACCTCGATGAAGATGCGCATGCCGTCCTTGTCGGACTCATCGCGCAGCTCGCTGATGCCTTCGAGTTTCTTTTCCTTGACCAGCTCGGCGATCTTCTCGATCAACCGCGCCTTGTTGACCTGGTACGGGATCTCGGTGACCGCGATCGCTTCGCGACCGGTGTCCTCGTTGACCTCGATCTCGGCGCGCGCGCGCATGCGCACGCGGCCGCGACCGGTGCGGTAGGCGTTGATGATGCCGGCGGTGCCGTTGATGATGCCCGCGGTCGGAAAGTCCGGGCCGGGGATGTATTCCATCAGCGCATCGACGTCCAGGTCAGGCGCGTTGATCAGCGCGATGGTCGCGTTGATCACTTCCGACAGGTTGTGCGGCGGGATGTTGGTCGCCATGCCCACGGCGATACCGGCCGAGCCGTTGACGAGCAGATTCGGAACCCGGGTCGGCATGACCGTGGGTTCGAACTCCTTTTCGTCGTAATTGAGCTGGAAATCGACGGTTTCCTTGTCGATGTCGGCCATCAGCTCATGGGTGAGCTTGGACATGCGCGACTCGGTGTAACGCATTGCCGCGGCCGAGTCGCCATCGACCGAACCGAAGTTGCCTTGGCCGTCCACCAGCAGATAGCGCAACGAGAACGGCTGGGCCATGCGCACCAGCGTGTCGTAGACCGACTGATCGCCGTGCGGGTGGTACTTACCGATCACGTCGCCGACGATACGCGCCGACTTGAAGTGAGGCTTGTTGCTGTGGGCGCCGAGCTCGCTCATCGCGTACAGGACGCGGCGATGCACCGGCTTGAGTCCGTCCCGTACGTCGGGAAGCGCGCGGCCGACGATCACGCTCATGGCGTAATCGAGATAGCTGCGGCGCATCTCGTCTTCGAGATTGACCTGGATGATTTCCTTGGCGAGTTCGGCCATCAGGGTTCCGTTGCGTGCGGTGGTTCGAACGACCCGGGCGAACGCAGCAGGCATTCCGTGGGGAACGCCGGTAAAACCACCGGAAACAGTCCCTCGGCGGGCCTGTCCTGCAGCTCGCTCGGGGCGGCATCAAAGAGACGTGAAATCATATCACGAAACGCGCTTTCACAGGGCCCCGATTCCCACGCAGAAACAAGCACTTGGCGGGGATTTTCAGCTGCGCTGCAGCATCGCTCGCGGGGCTGGGTTGCCGGGGTGGCGCGACGGGGTTTTGCGGTGGCTCGAAGTTGCGCCGGGCGGGGTGTGGAGGGGGCTTGCGCGGTTCTCTTACGGGGCGTGCTGCGAGGAAGAATCCAGGGCTTTACGGAACCGGGCATCCGGAGCCTTCAGCGCCATTCCCAAGGCCATCATTCCCGCGAAGGCGGGCTCCGCTCTACTTTGGCGGAGCCGAAAATCCAGAGACTTCAGCGCGATCCATCCAGGCCGTCATTCCCGCTAACGCGGGAATCCAGAGCCTTCAGCGCCATCTCTCCAGATCGTCATTCCCGCGAACGCGGGAATCCAGCGACTTCAGGCGTTCTCGCACGAAAGGCACTGGATTCCCGCTTTCGCGGGAATGACGATCTGGTAGGTTCCGCGGGGGTTGACGATCTTGCGGGTTTCGCTGGATTGAAGTCTTGTGAATTCCGCGGAATTAGGTCTCGAAGATCTCGCGGAATTGAGCCCTTGAAGGTTTCGCGGAAATGACGTCGTTGAAGGTCAAGCCGCAAACCCCTGCGCCCCTCCCCTCAGCCCCCGAACGCCGCCTTCATCGCCGCCGCGTCCGGCCGCTCGATCACCCCGCGCTCGGTCACGATGGCGTCGATCAGCTCGTGCGGGGTCACGTCGAAGACCGGGTTCCAGGCCCCGACCCGCTCGGCCGCGGTGCGGTTGCCGCCGACCGAGAACAGCTCGCCGGGTTCGCGTTCCTCGATCTCGATCAGATCGCCCGACGCGGTGGCCATGTCCACGGTCGACGACGGCGCGGCGACCATGAACTTGACGCCGTGGTGGCGCGCGGAGATCGCCAGTTGGTAGGTGCCGATCTTGTTCGCGGTGTCGCCGTTGGCGCAGATGCGGTCGGCGCCGACGATCACCCAGCCGATCTTGCCGGTCTTCATCAGGTGGGCGGCGGCCGAGTCGGCGATCAGGGTCGGCGCGATGCCGTCCTGTTCGAGCTCCCACACCGTCAGACGCGCGCCCTGCAGCCACGGCCGGGTCTCGCCCGCGAACACCTGCGCGATGCGGCCCTGGGCCACGCCGGCGCGGATCACGCCCAGCGCGGTGCCGAAGCCGGCGGTGGCCAGCGAGCCGGTATTGCAATGGGTCAGCACGCCGCTGCCCGGCACGATCAGGGCCGCGCCCAGCGCGCCCATGCGCCGGTTGGCGGCCAGGTCTTCGTCGGCGATGGCCTGCGCCTCGCGGCTCAGGACCTCGCGCCAGTCGGCGCCGGCCGCGGCCAGCACCCGGCGCATGCGCGCCAGCGCCCAGGCCAGGTTGACCGCGGTCGGGCGGGCGGCGTTGAGGCGCTGCATGGCCGGTTCGACCGCGGCCAGCGCCTGCGCGCCGTCGGCGGCGTCGATATCGCGCGCGGCCAGGACCACGCCCCAGGCCGCGGCGATGCCGATCGCCGGCGCGCCGCGCACGGTCAGCGCGTGGATCGCCGCGGCGACCGCGTCGCTGTCGTCGCAGCGCACGTATTCCACCGCGAACGGCAGCTTGCGCTGATCGAGCAATTCCAGGGCCTCGCCGGTCCAGCGGATCGGGCGGATGCGGTCGTAACGGTCGAAATCGATGGCGTCGTTCATGCCCCTGAGTTTAACGGATGCATGTGTCGGTCCCGAAATCGGCCCCGGCCTCTTGTGTGGCGCGGTCTTTGTGGGAGGGGCCCTTCAGGCCTGACGCTCTTCGCTCCGATGCGAGGCAAACCCAAGCAAGCCAGCGCCGCGCAAACGACAACGCCCCGGTCCTGCGACCGGGGCGTTGCGCGAATCGAACGCTCTGCAAGCTAAACGCGATCAATCGACCTGGAAGCGCCCGCGGCAACCGCCGGACACCCACACGCCGGCGCGATCCCAGCCCCAGGTCTGGCCTTCGATGCACGGCGAGCCCGAGTTCTGGCGCAGCAGGCGCACGTCGCGGCGCACGCTCATGTTGCAGCGGTTCTGCCGGTTGTTGTTCGACTCGCAGCTGATCTCCTGACCGCCGCCGCCGTTCCAACCGCCGCCATTGCCGCCGCCGTTCCAGCCGCCGCCACCGCCACCGCCCCAGCCACCGCCGCGTCCGGCGACGAATTCGCCGCGGCAACCCTTGTTCACCCATACCTCGCCCTGACGCGAACCCCAGCTCTGGCCCTCGATGCACGAGGTGCTGGACAGCTGGCGCTGCAGGCGCGCGCGGTTGCCGTTGATCGGACAGGTGCGATAACGGCCGCTTTCGGATTCGCAGCGCACCACCTCGCCGCTGCCGCCGCCGTTCCAGCCGCCGCCACCGCCGTTCCAACCGCCGCCGCGGCCCAGTTCGAACTCGGCGCGGCAACCTTCCGACACCCACACGCCGCCGCGGTCGTAACCCCAGCTGCGGCCCTGTATGCAGGAAGACTTGGACAGCTGGCGCGACATGCGCACGCCGCCACGCGTGTCGGCGTCGCAGCGACGCTGACGGCCGCTGTCGGATTCGCAACGGATCACATTGCCGCCGTTGCCGTAGTCGTCGTACTGCGGCGCGGCCTGGACGGCACCGGCGGACAGGCCGAGGCCGATTACCAGACTCATACCGGAAAGCATGCGTGCGGACATGTAGGTGCTCCTTGTCGTTGTCGATTTGCCGAGGACTCTAGCTGAGCGGGCTTAACGCCAGCTCAAGATTTCCCGTACTTCGATGGCCAAGACAGAAACAGCCCCGAAACATTCATGGCCCACTAATTTTGCGCCTTGTTTTGCGCCAAATCTCCGCCGTTGGTCGCATGACCTTCGGCCTACGGGGTGCCATCCATGCGCAATGCTGCGTAACTATTGCGCAGTGCATCAACCGCCGCTGCGGCGGAAATCGAGTTCGAATTCGGCCCGGCAGCCGTCTTCCACCCACACGCCGTGCGCATCGAAACCCCAACTGCGGCCTTCGACGCATTCGGACTTCGACAGCTGCTTGACCATGCGCACGCCGGTACCGGTTTCACCGTCGCAACGGCGTGCGCGGCGGTCCCGCGATTCGCAACGCAGCACGTTGGGCGGCGCGGTGGCTTCAGGTTCCGGCTCGGCGCCGAGCAGGCGGAATTCGCCGCGGCAACCGCTGGCGACCCACACGCCGCTGGCATCGGTGCCCCAACTTTGATTGCGCAGGCAAGGTTGTTTGGACAATTGCTGGGCCAGCGCGACACCGGCTTCGGTCTGGGCCGGGCAATGGTTCCAGCGTCCGCCGCGAGACTCACACTTGATCACCCGCGCGCCGCGGGTGCTGCCGGCGCCGCTGCCGCCCTTGCCGAGCACGAAGTCGGCCGAACAGCCTTGCGATACCCACACGCCGCCGCGGTCGGCGCCCCACGTGGTGCCTTCCACGCAGGGCTTGCCCGAAGTACGCCGGATCAGGCGCACGCCGCCGCGCGTGTCGGCCGGACAGTGCACGGTTTCTTCATTGCTGGATGCGCAGCGCAATACGTCGCCGCCGAAAAGCCGTTCGCCGGCCGGTTCCGCGCGCACCATGCCCGCGCACGCCATCGCGGCGAACGCAAGCAGATGGATCGCGGCTTTCACATTGCGCATGCATGGCCCCCCGCACCCGATGCAATCACTCTAACCGCGAACTGCTAACTTGCAATGAAAAACCTGGGGTCGGCGGCCGGTGCGAAGCACGGGGTTCATCGCGGTCAAGCACGCGTGAAATCGAAGGCCAGCACCTCGGCGATGCGATCGGTGCCGAGCATCGCCATCAGCAGCCGGTCCATGCCCATGGCGACGCCGGCGCAATCGGGGAAACCCGCGCCCAGCGCGCTCAGCAAGGCCTCGTCGCGAGGCGGCGCGGGGACGCCGCGCTGGACCCGCACGGCGCGGTCGCGATCGAAGCGCGCGCCCTGCTCGTCCGCCTCGGCCAGCTCGTGGTAGCCGTTGGCCAGCTCCAGCGGGCCCAGGTACAACTCGAAACGCTCCGCGACCCGATGGCCGTCGCCGTCGTCGCGCAGCCGCGCCAGCGCGCATTGCGAGGCCGGGTAGTCGTAGACGGCGAGCAACTCGTCGCGCGCGAACGAGGGCTGCAGGCGATGGGTCATCAGCAGGTCGAGCCAGTCGTCGCGATTGAGCCCGGACGGATCGATCACGACATCGCCCAGCGCCGCTCGCAGTTGCGCTTCATCGGCGGTGAACGGGTCCAGATCCAGCCGCTGCCGATACAGATCGCGATACGTCACTTCGCGCAAGCCCGCATCGCGCCCGACCAACGCCAGGGCGCCGCGCACCAGTTGCGCGGTCTCGCCGATCAGGCGGCGATGATCCCAGCCGATCCGGTACCACTCCAGCATGGTGAATTCCGGATTGTGGCGGCCGCCGGCTTCGCCGTCGCGGAACACCCGGCCCAGCTCGTAGCAATCGCCGAACCCGGCCGCGAGCAGGCGCTTGAGCGCGAACTCCGGCGAGGTGCGCAGCCAGCGCGTGCGCGGCGCGCCGTCGTTGCGGCCGCTGAATTCCAGGGCGAACGAGGCGATGTTCGGATCGGTGTTGCCGGCCACGGACATCGCCGGGGTTTCGACCTCGGTCACCCCGCGCTCGGCGAAATACGCGCGCACCCCGGCGTTGAGCCGCGCGCGCAGGCGCAGCGCGTCGAAGCCCGCCGACGGCCGCCAGCGAGAATCGCCCGGACTCATTCGTTGTCGGCCAGGAACGCGAGCAACTTCGCTTCGTCCCAGATGTCCACGCCCAGTTCCTGCGCCTTGTCGAGCTTTGACCCGGCCTCGGTGCCGGCGACGACGAAGCTGGTCTTCTTCGACACGCTGCCGGCGACCTTGGCGCCCAGCGCTTCCAGACGGGTCTTGGCTTCGTCGCGGGTCAGCGCGCTCAGCGTTCCGGTCAGCACCGCGGTCTGGCCGTCGAGCGGTCCAACCGAAGATGCAGAGATCACAGGCGTCAAAGCATCCAGCCGCTTCAGCGCGTCACCGACCCGCAACAACAGCAGTTCGTTCTCCTTCACACTCAACCACGACGCCAGCGCCTGCGCGCTGTCGGCCGGCAAACCGGCGGTGATGTACGAATGCTCGGGCGCGTCGCGCAGTTTCTCCGCGCTGTCGAACGCGGTCGCCAGTTGTTCGGCGCGGATCTTGGTGACCTTCGGAATTTCCAGATCGACCAGCAGGGTCGCCAGATTCAAACCGTCGCGCAGCTTCGGCGACGGCGCGTGGGTGTCGCCGATCAGCACGCCGCGCGCGAGCAGATCGTCGATCACCTGCTGATTGCCGGGCTGGTCGAAGAAATGCCCGAGCGAACGCGCGACTTCGCCGCCGACATCGGGCAGGCGCTTGAACACCGGCCACGGCAACTGACGGATCAGCTGCAGATCACCGAGCCAGATCGACAAAGCCTTGGCCGTGCTTTCGCCGACGTGCTGGATGCCGAGCGCGAATAGGAAGCGCTCCAGGGTGGTCTTGCGGCTGTGGTCGATCGCTTCGATGAGGTTGTCGGCCCATTTGGTCGCGACCTTGCCGGCCTTGACCGTCTCCGGGGTGGTGCCGTCGCGCTCGTCTGCGCGGCGCTTCATCTCCAGCAGATCGTCCAGGGTGAGCTTGAACAGATCCGCGACCGATTGCAGATAGCCCAGGTCCGACAAATCCTCGATATAGCGATCGCCCAGGCCTTCGATATCCATCGCCCGGCGCGAGGCGAAGTGGCGGATGGCTTCCTTGCGCTGCGCGGGGCAGCTCAGTTCGCCCGAGCAGCGCCATGCCGCTTCGCCTTCCTCGCGCACGATTTCCGAACCGCACACCGGGCATACGGTCGGCATCTGCCACTGCGGCGCATCGGGCGCGCGGTACTCGGGCACGACCCGGACGATTTCCGGAATCACGTCGCCGGCGCGGCGCACGATCACCGTATCGCCGACGCGCACGTCCAGGCGCGCGATCTGGTCGGCGTTGTGCAAGGTCGCGTTGGTCACCACGACGCCGGCGACCTGCACCGGCTTGAGCCGCGCGACCGGCGTCGCCGCGCCGGTGCGGCCGATCTGGATTTCGATCGCCTCCAGCACCGTGGATTGCTCCTGCGCCGGGAATTTGTGCGCGATCGCCCATCGCGGCGCGCGCGAGACGAACCCCATCTCGCGCTGGCCGGCGTAGTCGTCGAGCTTGTAGACCACGCCGTCGATATCGAACGGCAGCGAGTCGCGCTTGGCGCCCATCTGCCGGTAGTAACCGAGCAAGCCCTCGCTGCCGGCGACCACGCCGCTTTCGCCGCTGACCGGGAAACCCCATTCGCGCAATTGCCTGAGCGTGGCCGAATGCGTGGCGGGCAACGCATAGCCTTCGACCACGCCGACCGCGTAGGCATAGAACGCCAGCGGCCGCTGCGCGGTGATGCGCGGATCGAGCTGACGCAGCGAACCGGCGGCGCCGTTGCGCGGATTGGCCAGAACCTTGCCGCCGTCCTTGAGCGCTTTTTCGTTGTAGGTCTTGAACGCGGCCAGCGGCATATAGACCTCGCCGCGCACTTCCAGCACCGGCGGCCAGCCTTTGCCGCGCAGCTTCATCGGAATGGCCTTGACCGTGCGCAGGTTGAGGGTGACGTCCTCGCCGGTGGCGCCGTCGCCGCGGGTCGCGCCCTGGACGAACAGGCCGTTTTCGTAGCGCAGGCTGATGGCCAGGCCGTCGAGCTTGGGTTCGACCGAGAACTCAGGCGCTTCGATGTCCAGGCGCTCGACGATCTTGCGCACGAAATCGGCGACTTCCTCATCGCTGAAGGCATTGCCCAGCGACAGCATCGGCACCTGGTGGGTGACTTCGGCGAAGGCGCCCGAAGGCGTGTTGCCCACGCGCTGGGTCGGCGAATCGGCGCTGGCCAGTTCCGGGTGCGCGGCTTCCAGGGCTTCGAGCTCGCGCAGCAGGCGGTCGTAGTCGGCGTCGGTGAGGGTCGGGTCGTCGAGGACGTAGTAGCGGTAGTTGGCGTCATCGAGCTGGCTGTGCAGTTCGGCGGCGCGCTTGGCGGCCTGGGCGGCGTCTTTCTTGTTGGCGGTCGTCACGGGCGGGTTGTCCTTGCGCTGCCGTTCGAGCGGGGCGACCGGCATTTTGAACGGATTTGCTGCAATTGTGGGCGTTGTGGGTGTCGTGGGTTGCGACTGCTGCGGCGCGACGCGTGGGGCTGAGGATGCGTTCGTTATGGCGGCTGCTGATAGCCGATGCGGGCATGAAAATATGCCCCCTTTGAAAAGGAGGCTGCGCGCTGCGGGGCTTGGAGGTCTGTACCGACAACCGGCGAGCGGGGGATTTGCTTTGGCCGTGTTAAGAGCAAAAGCGAATCCCCCCTAGCCCCCCTTTTTCAAAGGGGGGGAACAGACTTCGGGGAGGCGCGGAGATGCGCTGTCGCGAATGCGGGCACGGAAATATGCCCCCTTTGAAAAAGGGGGCTGCGCGCTGCGGGGCTTGGAGGCCAGTACCGATAACCGGCGCGCGGGGGATTTGCTTTGGCGGTGCTAAGAGCAAAAGCGCCCCCCCTAGCTCCCCTTTTTCAAAGGGGGGAAGAGACTTCGGGGGGACGCTGGTATTGAGGTGCGGCTAGAGAGCGGGCAGCGAAGCTGCCGCGCCGATCACCACCGCGTCGGCTTGCTCAACGGCGGCGCTTCGCGCTGGCGGTCGTAGGCGCGCAGTTCGTCGCGCAGATGGGCGATGCGCTGGCGGCCGAGCGCGTTGCGCTGTTCGTCCAGCACCACCGCATCAAGCAGTTCGGCCATGCGCTGCGCGGTCGGCAGCATGGTTTCCCATGCGTCCAGGGCCGGAACCGGTGCCGGCAGGGTCAGGAAGAACGCCACCGCCGGGGTCTCCAGCGACTGGATCGTGGCCATGTCGAAGCTGCCGGGCTTCATGATATTGGCCACGCTGAACACCGGGCCGCGCTCGGGATGGCCTTCGACCAGGCGATGGAATACGCCCATGTGGCCGTAGACCAGGCCGGCCTTCTCCGCCGCGACCACGATGTCGGGACCGTGCAGCTTCTGCCCGGCGCGCGCGGCCAGGTACAGGGTGACGATCTTGTCGAACTCCTCGCTGACCCGGCGCCCGAGTTCGCTGTTGGCGGCGTTGACGCCGCCTTCCAGAGTCTTGTCGAACAGCTCCAGCTCGGCCTGGGTGGTGGCCTCGCCGGGCGCGCCGTTCTGGCCCAGTTCGCTTTCGATCTGCTCGCCCAGGGTCGGTTCCTGGCGCGGTCCGGGCTTGCGCTCGCCGGCGCGGCTTTCGTCTTCGCGCGCGACGCGCTTGCCCTGCCCGGGTTTGCGCGGGCGGCCGAAGAACACGATGGCGCCGATCAGGATCAGGCCGGCGATCAGGATGCCGATCCTCATCAGGGTCACGTCGGACATCGATTGCTCCTTTTGGTGCGGGGATTCGGGAAGAAGATTTCGGGATTCGTCACAGCGGCTGCGCCGGCGTTGAATCCCTTACCTGTCCCGACTCCAAAAATGGATAACGACAACTCAAATACAACGGCTTCGGCCTTTACCAATCCCGAATCCCGAATCACCAATCACGGCTCAAGCAGCACCCGCCAACCGCGTCGCCTCGGCCAGATCCACCGAGACCAGGCGGCTCACGCCCGGTTCGCGCATGGTCACGCCCGAAAGTTGCTGCGCGGCTTCCATCGTCGCTTTGTTGTGGCTCACGAACAGGAACTGTACCTGTTCGCTCATCTCGCTGACCATCGCGGTGAAGCGGCCGACGTTGGCTTCGTCCAGCGGCGCGTCCACCTCGTCGAGCAGACAGAACGGCGCCGGATTCAAACGGAAGATCGCGAACACCAGCGCCACCGCCGTCATCGCCTTCTCGCCGCCGGATAGCAACGAGATGTTCGACACGCGCTTGCCAGGCGGACGGGCCATGATCGCAACGCCGGTGTCGAGCAGGTCTTCGCCGGTGAGTTCCAGATAGGCGTGACCGCCGCCGAACAGGCGCGGATATAGCTCCTGCACGCCGGAATTGACCCGGTCGAAGGTGTCCTTGAAGCGGCCGCGGGTTTCGCGGTCGATCTTGCGGATCGCTTCTTCCAGGGTTTCCAGCGCGGTGTTGAGGTCGAGGAACTGCGCGTCGAGGTAATCCTTGCGCTGCTGCGACTCGGCGTGTTCCGCGATCGCGGCCAGATTCACCGGCTCCAGGCGACGCAGCTTGTTGTCGAGTTCGATGACCGTGCGTTCCCAGGTCTGCGGCTCGGCGTTCTCGTCCAGCGAATTGACCACGTCCTGCAGCACCGCGCCGGCTTCGGCGATGGCCTCGGTCAGGGTTTCGGCCTTGAGCACCAGCGCCTGCTGTTCCAGGCGGCGCTGGCCGATGGCTTCGCGCTGCTGCAGCGCTTGTTCGTCGCGCTGCTGGCGGGTCTGTTCGAACTTGCGCAGATCGTTGTCGATGCCGTCGAGCGCGCTGCGCGCGGCGGTCAGGTCCTGCTCGGCGATGACGCGCTGCTCCAGCGCGACCTGGCGCTGCTGTTCCAGCTCGACCACCGGCTCATCGCCGTCGCTGAGCTGCGCCGACAGTTCGCTCAGGCGCGAATCGAGCTGGCCGCGCTGGCCGCCCATGCGTTGCAGGGTCTGGCTGAGGCCGGCGATCTGCGCGCGCTGGGTTTCCAGGGTCAGGCTCAAGGCGTGGGCGGCGTCGCGCGATTCGCGCGCGGCGTTGCGCGCGGCGTCGCGCGCTTCCGACAGCGAACGGCGCTCGGATTCCAGCTGCAGGCGCGCGTCTTCCAACTCGCCCATGCGCTCGACCGCGGCTTCCTGACGCATGCGCGCCTCGCGCGCCTGCTCGCGACCGGCGTCCAGGCCGATCAGCAGCTGTTCCAGGTCGGCGTCGATTTTCTCGATGCGGCTGCGCGCCGAATCCAGGCGGCCCTGATGGCTCTGCAACTGGCCGGCGAGTTCGGACACGCCGCGATGGGCCATGTACAAGGTGCGCTGCGCGTCTTCGCGATGCTGCTCGGCGGCGAGCGAGCGGTCGCGCAGTTGAATCTGGTTTTGTTCGAGTTCGCGCTCGCGGGTCTGCAGTTCTTCGATCTCGACCCGCAGGGTCTGGATCTCGCGTTCGCGCAGCAGCGCGCCCTGCTTGGCCGCGCCCGAACGCAGCACCCGCACCCAGCCGGCGCCGAGGCGCTCGCCATTACGGGTGATCACGGTTTCTTCCGCGCCCAGGCTCGGCTGCAGCGCGCGCGCCGCGGCCAGATCCTCGGCGCCGTGCAGGCGCGAGAGCAGCCGGCGGATCGCCGCCGGTCCCTGCACCTTCGAGGCCAGCGAAGTCGCCGCATACGTGGCGTTGTCGCGCTCGGGCGAGACCAGGGTCAGGCGGCCTTCGCCGAGTTCGCCGATCGCATCGACCAGGGCTTCGGGCGCTTCCACCAGCACGCCTTCGATCAACTGGCCCAACGCGCTTTCCACCGCGTTTTCCCAGCCCGGCTCGACGGTGAGGGTTTCGCCGACGCGCTGCGCCGAATCCAGGCCGCGCGCCTTGAGCCACGTCAGCGCCGCGCCCTGCTCTTGCCCAAGCGCGGCGTGCTGCAGGGTTTCCAGCGACGACAAGCGGCCGCGCGAGGTCTGCGCCTGCTTGCGCACTTCGGCGAGCTGGTTCTGGGTCGAGCGCTGCTGTTCCTGCAGGTCCGACACCGCCGATTTACGCACTTCCAGTTCTTCGCTGAGGCTGTCCAGCGATTCTTTCTGCAGATCGTGCTGGCTCTGCAATTGTTCGAAGGCATCGGCCAGCGCCGCCACGTCCAGGCCGGTGCGTTCGCTGCTCAGCGATTCGCGCCGGCGCTCGGCGTCCAGGGTCTGCCGGTCCAGGCCTTCGATGCGGGTGCGTTCGACCTCGGCCGCGCGCGCGGCTTCGGACTGCTCGCGGCTGTGCGCGTCCCAGCGCTGCTGCCAGTCGTTGAGCTTGTTTTCGGCGTCGCGCAGCGCGTCCTGGCGCGCTTCGTCGTCCTCGCGCATGGCCTCGATGCGCGGCTCGGCGTCGGCGACCGCGGCCATCAGCACGTCCAGGCGCGATTGATCGCTGCCGATGTGCTCGCCGATCTCGGCCAACTGCGCCATCGCCTCGTCGCGCGCCTTGAGCAGGCGGCTGGACATCTCGCGCTGATGCTGGATCTGCTGCTCGATGCGCGCCAGCGCACCGCCGACTTCGTAGCTGGCGGCCTGGGCCTTGTTGAGTTTTTCCGCCGCTTCCTCGCGGCCGACGCGGCCGGTTTCCAGCTCGCGCTCGGCTTCGCGCTGTTCGGCGATCAACTGCTGCAGGCGGGTTTCCTGCTGCGAGAGCTTCTCGCGCTGGACCTGCAGTTTCTGATCCAGGGCGCGGTATTCCAGCGCCTTCCACTCCACGTCCTTGATCTTGCGCTCGGCCTGGATCGCCTGGTACTGCTCGGCCTGGCGGGCCTGGCGGCGCAGGTGTTCGAGCTGCTTGCCGATTTCCTCGCGCAGATCGTTCAGGCGGTCGAGGTTTTCGCGGGTGTGGCGGATGCGGGTTTCGGTTTCCTTGCGGCGTTCCTTGTACTTGGAAATGCCGGCGGCTTCTTCCAGGTACACGCGCAGGTCTTCGGGCTTGGCCTCGATGATCTGGCTGATCATGCCCTGCTCGATGATCGAGTAACTGCGCGGGCCCAGGCCGGTGCCGAGGAACAGATCGGTGATGTCGCGACGGCGGCACTTGCCGCCGTTGAGGTAGTACTGGCTGGTGCCGTCGCGGCTGACCGTGCGCTTGACCGAGATTTCGTTGAACGCGGCGAATTCGCCGGTGATGGTGTGGTCGGAGTTGTCGAAGATCAGTTCGACCATCGCCTGCGAGACCGGCTTGCGCGCCGAGGAACCGGCGAAGATCACGTCGGTCAGCGAGTCGCCGCGCAGGCGGCTGGCCGAGCTCTCGCCCATGACCCAGCGCACCGCGTCGATGATGTTCGACTTGCCGCAGCCGTTCGGACCGACCACGCCGGTCATGTTGGTGGGCAGGTGCAGCGTGGTCGGATCGACGAAGGACTTGAAACCGGACAGCTTGATCGTGGACAGACGCATGCGGCGGTGTGGCCTCTTGGCGCGCCGGGGCGCGACCGTGAATTTAGGTTAGACAGTACGCCCAAGTGGTTGAATCGTATGGGCAGGACGCGGTTCCAAACCGTGCTTCCTCGCGAGTATAGCGGGCCGGAGCCGAGCCCGCCGTCGACGCCGCGGTTTTGCCGTTGGGGCCGCCGCGGCGGGGCGCCGGGCCCGAACCCGCCGGCGCCCCATCCTGGGACGGCGATCGGCCCGCGACCATGCGGCCCACGGCCCGGCCGTGGTAAATATGCACGGCCCATCCGACCCGAGTCGCGAATACTCGCCGTCGCCAACGTGACATGGAGCGACACGCCCCGCATGAGCCGACCGCGCGCATCCAACCCCGCCCGCAAGGCCGGCGAACACCTGACCATGGCCGATCTGGCCGAACTGGCCGGGGTCTCGGCGATCACCGTCTCGCGCGCCCTGCGCGACAGCCCGCTGGTCAATCCCGAGACCCGGGCCAAGATCAAGGAGCTGGCCGAGCGCCAGGGCTACCAGTTCAACATCAGCGCGCGCAACCTGCGCCTGCGCCGCAGCATGACCGTGGCGGTGGTGGTCGAGATGAAACCCACCGTCGAGCGGCAGATGTCCGGCCCCTACCCGCTGGACCTGCTCGGCGGCATCAGCCAGGAGTTGACCTCGGCCGGCTACAGCGTGCTGCTGACCTCGCTGCAGGGCGGCGCCCTGCCCAGCGTGCAGGCCGCCGACGGGGTGATCCTGCTCGGCCAGGGCGCGCACGAGGACGCCATGCACGAGGTCCGGCGCTGGGGCCGGCCGATGGTGGTCTGGGGCGCGGTCAGCCGGCACGAATCGCAGGTCGTGGTCGGCAGCGACAACCATCGCGGCGGCAAGCTGGCGGCGGAGCGGTTCCTGGCCCTGGGCCGGCGCCGGCCGGTGTTCCTGGGCGACGAAGCCCACGGCGAGTTCGCCGAGCGCCTGGAGGGCTACCGCCAGACCCTGGCCGAGCACGGCATCGTGCCGCTGACCCCGACGGTGGCCAATTTCACCGTCAGCGCCGGCGCCCAGGCGGTGCACGCCCTGCTCGACCAGCATCCGCAGTTCGACGCCTTGTTCGCCGCCAGCGATCTGCTCGCGATCGGCGCCATCCGCGCGCTGATCGAACGCGGCCGGCGCGTGCCCGAGGACGTATCGGTGATCGGCTACGACGACACGCCGCTGGGCGCCACCTACCTGCCGCCGCTGACCTCGATCCACCAGAACTTCGTCGATGCCGGCGTGTCGCTGGCGCGCAAGATCCTGGCGATGATCGAAGGCGAACCGGCGCAGTCGGAAATCCTGCCCACCCATCTGGTCGCGCGCGTCACCTGAGCGCTGGCTTGGCGATGGCGCGGATTCGACCGCCGCATCACGATGCGGCGCATGTGGCCGCCATCGCCGACAATGCCGGTCGCGCGGATGCGCGCGCACAGCGCACGAATGGACTCGACATGACCGACCCGCAACCCGTCCCACCCAAGCCCATCTCGCAACAGGCCTACGTCAGCTTCGGCCTGCCGCTGGGGTTTGCCGTCGTCGTCAATCTGCTCACCGCGTGGATATTCCAGGGCGACAACCTGGGCCATGCCTACATCCTGATCTTCCTCGGCCCGATCGTGGCCGGCGTGTTCCTGATCGCCACGCTGATTTATTCCGCGGTGACCCGGACCTGGCGGGCCTGGCTGGGCGGTTGGGCGATCGCGCTGCTGATCACGATGTTCACCTGGCTGTAATTTCGCTGTCCAGGAACCGATTGCGAAGCTGCATCATCTCCCTCTCCCGCTTGCCACCCAAGGTGACTTCCTTCGGGGCGCGGGAGAGGGTTGGGGTGAGGGCGCGGCTAGTCGCAGACCTCCAGGCAAGAGCATTCTCGCCTGCGGCGCTCCCCTCACCCCAGCCCTCTCCCGCAAGCGGGAGAGGGAGAAGAGCGGTTTCGCTTGCCACTCCCAAGCGAATTCGCGCAACAGCGACGCAGTCGCCATTCGCGTTTTGAAACCGCGCGGTTTCGGCGTGGACGCGGCATCGCCCGGGCCGTTAGCGTGAGTCGCCGCGGCGCTCGCGGCATGGATACATCGCACGCGATCACGACGATCGCATCGCTCATCATCAAGGAAGGATGCCATGAAGCGCTTCATCGCCTCGCACACCGGTTCGCTCCCGCGCCGCCTCGCCCGTTGCTTCGCCCGCATCGCCGCATGCGCGGCGGTGTTCGCCTGCTGCGGCCTGGCTCAGGCCGCGCCGCCGTACAGCGGCACGATTTATCTCGCTCCGAACCTCATCACCGCGGCCGATCCCAGCGACTATGTCGGCGTGAGCTACAGCGGCCAGGGCGTGCGCTTGATGTTCGACCGGCGCACCAACGCCTATGCGTACTACAACGCGTATCTGTTCGATGTCGTCTACGCCAACGACGTCCACGTCCAGGCCCAGGTCAATCCCGAGTTCGGCAGCGCGGCCGCGGCGCAGGCGCAGGTCGAGTTCTACGCGCCGGTGATCGGCCGCATCCCGCGCGCGTTGCGCTCGCAAGTGAGCACTCTGTGGATCCACGCCGGCGATCAGCCGTTCGGCGGCGGCAACAACAATCTGCTGATCCACACCGGCAGCTACGCCCGCGATTACATCGCCCGCGGCATCCTGGAGGAAACCTTCGTCCACGAAGCCACGCACACCTCGCTGGATCCGTTCCACGCCGGCTCGTCCGGCTGGTGGGTGGCGCAGCAGTGGGACCGCGAATACATCTCGACCTACGCGCGCGACAACCCGACCCGCGAGGACATGGCGGAAACCTTCCTGATGTGGCTGGCGGTGCGACATGGTCTGGGGCGGGTCCCGCCGGACGTGGCCTACACCGTGCTGACCACGG
The DNA here is from genome assembly GCF_001442805.1 of Lysobacter gummosus. NCBI lineage: Bacteria > Pseudomonadati > Pseudomonadota > Gammaproteobacteria > Lysobacterales > Lysobacteraceae > Lysobacter > Lysobacter gummosus. Next base: position 3,093,786 of record NZ_CP011131.1, read on the forward strand.
TGCCGTACCGCCTGCAGTACTTCGATTCCTTGCGCCTGGATCTGAATCCCTACGTCGCCACTCATCCATGAGCGGCATCGCGATGCGTTCTGGAAATCCGTGACCGCGTTAACGACGGCGTTCGCGCAGCCGGCCCGCTGAAACATGCTGCAACGCAGCGCGGCCGGACTGCGTTGCTGCGCTCGGGCCGCGCCGGTTTGCGCACCGCAGCAATCGGCTAAGCGGCTGATTCGAAGGGGTTAAGGTTTCGTGATCCGGCGAGCCGTGCGCCAGCGATCAGTGCCCCGCACCATCACCGGATGCATCGACTGTTATCGATAACTTGACATCGATAACAATGAATCCCTAGGGTCCGCCTCCAAGCCGCCGCGATACCCGCCGCGGCGTCCAGATCCAGGGCCCCGTTCGCGTGATCCAGCCTCAACCCCTCGCCCCCGACACCGCTTCGACCGACGCGCCCGACGCCTGGCGCCTGCGCCAGAACGCCTTCGACCCGGCCCGCGCGCGCCGCGACCAGACCCTGTTCGCGCTGGCCAACGGCTCGCTCGGCGTGCGTGGCGGTTTCGAGGAAGCCGACGGCGGCAGTGACGGCAGCTTCCTCGCCGCGGTGTTCGAAAAACACCCGATCCACTACCACGAACGCTTCCCCGGCTTCGCCCGCAGCACCGACACCCGCCTGCCGGTCGCCGACGGCCAGCGCATCGCGGTGTGGCTGGGCGCGCAGCGGCTCGACATCGACGCGGCGCAATGGCTGGGGTTCGAACGCGAACTCGATCTGCGCAGCGGCCTGATGCGCCGGCGCCTGCGCCTGAAGACCGCGCAGGGACACAGCATCGAGATTCGCGCCGAGCGCGTGCTGCCGTTCGACAGCGGCGCGGCCGGCGTGGACCTGCTCGCGATCCGCTACACGGTCGCCTCCATCGATTACAGCGGCCCGCTCGCCCTGGTCTCGGCGATCGAATGCGGCCACGCCGCGGCCGAACAAGGCGACGACCCGCGCATCGGCGTGGCCTCGGCCGAAGGCCTGCAACTGCTGTCGCGCCAGGCCGACCAGCGCAGCGCGGATGTAGTCCAGGCGACCCGCCGCAGCGGCGTGCGCGTGGTCTGCAGCCAGGCCCATCGCCTCGGCGATGGCTTGAGCTTCGACGAGGCGGTGATCGGCGCCGAGCACGTCGCCCAGCGCTACCTCGCGCAGTTAAAGCCCGGGCAGGCGGCGACGATCGAGAAGTTCGTGGCCTACGCCACCGACACCAGTCCGCACGCCACCGACCTGCCCGCTCACGCCGCGCAGGCCTTGAATCAGGCCGCGACGCAGGGCTTCGACGCGATCGCCGCGCGCCAGGCCGCGTCGCTGGCGCAGTTCTGGGACGGCGCCGAACTGTTCATCGACGGCGATGCCGGCGCCGAACAGGCGCTGCGTTTCAACCTGTTCCACCTGCTGCAATCGGCCGGTCGCGACGGCATCAACGGCACCGCCGCCAAGGGCCTCACCGGCGAAGGCTACGAAGGCCATTATTTCTGGGACACCGAGGCTTTCATGCTGCCGGTGATGGCCTACACCGCGCCGCAGGTCGCGCGCGCGATGCTGCATGCGCGCTTCCTGGCGCTGGAGCCGGCGCGCAAGCACGCGCGCGAGATGAACCATGCGCGCGGCGCGCTGTTCCCGTGGCGCACGATCACCGGCGGCGAATGCTCGGCGCACTATCCCTCCGGTTCGGCGGCGTACCACATCAATGCGGCGGTGGCCTATGGGCTGGGGCTGTATCTGGACGCCAGCGGCGACATCGATTTCCTGCTCGAATGCGGCGCCGAGATCCTGTTCGAAACCGCGCGCATCTGGCCGCAGATCGGCCACTTCAATCCGCGCCGCGGCGGCGCGTTCTGCATCCACGAGGTCACCGGCCCCGACGAATACACCGCGCTGGTCGATAACAATTTCTACACCAACCGCATGGCCCAGCAGCATCTGCTGCGCGCGGTGCGGGTGTGGGAACAACTGCAGCGCGAACGCCCGCAGCAACTGCAGGCGCTGGCGCAGCGCCTGCAACTGGAAACGCACGAGATCGACACCTGGCGCCGCGCCGGCGAGCGCATGTTCCTGCACTTCGATCAGGCCCTGGGCATCTACGCCCAGGACGACACCTTCCTCGACAAGCCGCGCTGGCCGTTCCCGAAGCACGAGGGCGAACATCGCCCGCTGCTGCTCGACTACCACCCGATCACCTTGTACCGCCACCAGATCTGCAAGCAGGCCGACGTGGTGATGGCGCTGGTGCTGGCCGGCGACGATATTCCCGCCGCGGTCAAGCGCCGCAGCTACGACTACTACGAAGCGGTGACGACTCACGATTCGACCTTGTCGGCCTCGGTGTTCGGCATTCTCGCCAGCGAAGTCGGGCTGGCCGATCAGGCCGAGCGCTTCTTCCACGACAACCTGCGCGTGGACCTGGACGATCTGCACGGCAATACCGATCACGGCGTGCACATGGCGGCGCTGGCGGGGACGTGGCTGGGCCTGGTGTCGGGGTTCGCCGGCTTGCGTGTTTCTGACGGCGATTTGAAGTTTTCGCCGACTCTGCCGCGGCAATGGCGTGGTTTCGGCTTCGGCCTGCGTTGGCAGGGCCGGCGCCTGCGCGTGAACCTGCGCCGCGACGGCGTCGAATACGTTCTGCTCGACGGCGCGCCGCTGAGCATCGAACACGCCGGCGAACGCATCGAGCTGCGCACCGGCGCGCCCGTGCGCAAGCCGCTGGCGACGCCCGGCGACGAGGCCAAGCTGGCGTTCCCGCGCCCGGCGCAGGCCCTGATCTTCGATCTCGACGGCGTGCTCACCGACACCGCGCAAACCCATTACCGCGCGTGGAAACGCATGGCCGACGAAGAAGGCCTGCCGTTCGACCAGCACGTCAACGAGCAGCTCAAGGGCGTGGATCGGATGAGTTCGCTCGACATCATCCTGCGCCACGCCGGCAAGGTGCTCAGCGCCGAACAGAAACTGGCGCTGGCCGAACGCAAGAACGGTTACTACGTCGACGCCATCGCCGAGGTCACGCCGAAGGATCTGTTCCCGGGCGTGGAGCGCGTGCTCGAACAGGCGCGCGCGCGCGGGCTCAAGCTCGGCCTGGCTTCGGCCAGCCGCAACGCCGCCGCCCTGCTCGATCGCCTGGGCATCGCGGATCGCTTCGACTACATCGCCGACGCGGCGCGGATCGCCCGCGCCAAGCCGGCGCCGGACATTTTCCTGGATGTCGCCGCCGCGCTCGGCGTCGCGCCGTCGCTGTGCATCGGCCTGGAAGATGCCGCGGCCGGCGTGGTTTCGATCAAGACCGCCGGCATGGCCGCGATCGGCATCGGCGATGCCGCCACGCTGGCGCGCGCCGACGCCTGCTTGCCCGATATCGCCTCTTTCGATCTGAACGCTTTCGTTTCGCCCTGACCGCGCGCGGCACGTACCGCCGCGGCAGGACCGCCACTGACCAACAATCCATAACGATGGGTGGGGAGAACACCATGCAACAGACCACTTTCAAGCACGCAGCCGGCCAACGCGCAGGCGTCGAACAAACCCGGCTGATGCGTTACGCGCTGTCGGCGGCGATCGCCGTCGCCCTCGCCCCCGGCCTCGCGCTGGCCCAGGACGCGGCCGCCCCGGCGCCGCAGGCCGCCGCGCCCGGCAACGATTCGGCGACCACGCTCGACGCGGTCGTGGTCAGCGGCACCGCCCGCTTCAAGGGCCTGCGCAAGCGCGACGCGAGTTTCTCGATCACCACCGCATCGGCCGAACAGTTGCAGGAGGCCGTGCCGCTGAGCACCGCCGACGCGCTCAAGGTCGTGCCGGGCGTGTGGGCCGAATCGGCCGGCGGCAGCACCGGTGCGAACATCTTCGTGCGCGGCATGCCGTCGGAAGGCGATGCGCCGTTCGTGACCGTGCAGATGGACGGCGCACCGCTGTTCCCGCCGCCGACCCTGTCGTTCCTGGAAAACTCCACGCTGTTCCGCATGGACGACACCATCGACCGCATGGAAGTGCTGCGCGGCGGTCCCAGCCCGATCTTCTCCAACGGCCAGCCCGGCGCCACGGTCAACTTCATCCAGAAGAAAGGCGGCGAAGAACCGGCCGGCAGCGTCCGCGTCGGCCTGGGCAGCGACGGTTTCCGCCGCGTCGATCTGTTCAACAGCGGCAAGCTCGCCGAAGGCTGGTACTACAGCGTCGGCGGCTTCTACCGCACCACCGACGGCGTTCGCGACACCCAGTTCCCGGCCGACAAGGGCGGCCAGTTCAGCGCCACCCTGACCCACAGTTGGGATAAGGGCGAGATCACCGTGTACGCGCGCCACACCAACGACAAGAACGCGTTCTTCACTCCGATCCCGCTGCTGTCGCGCGACAACGGCAGCAGCCTGTCGAGCTTCCCGGGCCTGGATGCGCAGACCGGCACCCTGCTCGGCAACGATTTCCGCCACGTCACCATTCCGACCGGACCGGGCGGACAGACCATCAGCCGCGATCTCGCCGACGGCCGCGGCGTCAACCTCGACGTGTTCGGCGCGTCGATGGACTTCTATCTGGGCGACTGGACCATCAGCGACCGCGTCAACTTCGTCAGCGGCAGCGCCCCGACCAACGGCCTGTTCACCGGCGCCAGCCCGCAGACGCTGGGATCGTTCATCGCCGGATTCGGCAGCGCCGGCACCGCGACCTACGTCAACGGCGGCGGCGCGGTCGATCCGAACCAGCAGGTGCTGACCGCGGGCTTCTGGGTGGTGGACAAGGAAATCGAATCGTTCACCAACGACCTGCGCTTCAGCAAGGACCTGTTCGAAGGCAACACGTTGACGGCGGGCGTGTACTTCGCGCGTTACTCGTCGAAGGACACCTGGTACCTGGGCAACAACATGCTGCTGACCGCGCAGAACAACGCGCGCCGCATCAATCTATCCCTGGCCGACGGCCGCCAGGTCACCCGTGACGGTTTCACCGGCACCTCGTTCTTCTCCCTGCGCGGCGATTACGACGGCCAGAACACCGCGGTGTTCGTCGCCGACGAATGGCAGATCAACGACCGCCTGCGCCTGGACGGCGGCATCCGCTACGAGTGGCAGCAAGTGGACGGCACCGTGCACGACACCGCCACGGTCGATCTGGACGGCAATCCGAACACGCTGTACGACAACAACACCTCGGTGTCGCTGCCCAGCTCGCGCCGCATCGACCAGGACGACAAGCATTTCTCCTGGACCCTGGGCCTGAACTACAAGCTCACCGACAGCGCCAGCGTGTTCGCCCGCGCCAACTCCGGCTACAAGCTGCCGGCCTTCGACAACCTGCGCGACGGCAACAACAAGGTGCAGGAGATCGATCAGTACGAATTGGGCTTCAAGTCCGGCAACTCGGTCTACGACCTGTACCTGACCGCGTTCTACAACAGCTTCACCAACTCGCCGTTCCAGGCCTTCCTCGACGACGGCACCAACTTCACCACCGCCGGCGATTCGCGCGCTTACGGCGTGGAAGTCGAAGGCGCGGTGCGCCCGATCGGCGGCCTGGAACTGGCCCTGACCGGCGTGTGGCTGGACGCGAAGTACGAGAACTACCGCGAGTTCACCGGCAACCAGGTGATGCGCCAGCCCAAGCAGCAGTTCCGCTTCACCCCGAGCTATTTCTGGACGCTGCCGTTCGGCGATCTGAAGATCTTCGCGACCTACTCGCGCATCGGCGACCGTTTCGCCGATCTGGCCAATACCCAGAAGCTGCCTTCGTACGAAACGCTGGATGTCGGCGCGAACATGCATGTGGGCGATCACTGGGAGTTCGCGCTCAGCGGCAGCAATGTGACCAACGAGTTGGGTCTGACCGAAGGCAATGTGCGCGTGCCGGGTGCGGCCAGCGGCGGTGTGTTCATGGGGCGGCCGATCGCGGGGCGGCAGTATCTGTTCTCGGCGGCTTACAAGTGGTGATGTGACTGGAGCCCCTCTCCCGCCTTGCGGGAGAGGGGTTGGGGTGAGGGCTCGCGGGACAGCAAACGCCACGCCACTTAGCGAAGCGTTGCCCTCAGTGCCCTCAAGCCCTTCGCGCCACCTTCTGACAGAATCCACGCAAATGCCGGCGATCGCTATCGCGCGCGCCCTCACCCCGCCCCTCTCCCGCCAGCGGGAGAGGGAGTTGTTGCGCAACGCCCGAAAACTTCGCTACACGCCGCGACACTCACGGAGCCCCGATGCCCTCCACCGCCGCCAACCGCCGTCGCATGATCGCGGCCATGATCCTGACCTACATGATGTTCGGGATCCTGCTCAACAGCGTGGGCACCGTGATCCTGCAGGCGATCCAGGGCTTCGGCATCAGCAAGAACGAGGCCAGCATCCTGGAGGCGTTCAAGGATCTGCCGATCGCCGTGGTCTCGTTCCTGACCGCCGCGCTGATGCCGCGGCTGGGCTATCGCCGGGCGATGATGCTGGGCCTGAGCATCGTCGGCGTGGCCTGCGCGCTGATGCCGGTGCTGTCGTCGTTCTGGATGACCAAGGTGCTGTTCATCGCCACCGGCATGTCCTTCGCCCTGGCGAAAGTCTCCGTGTACTCCTCCATCGGCCTGCTCACCGAAGGCAAGCAGGCGCACGCCAGCCTGACCAGCATCATCGAAGGCTGGTTCATGGTCGGCGTGCTCGCCGGTTACTGGGTCTTCGCCTGGTTCATCAATCCGCAGTCGCCGGGCGATCCGGTCTGGCTGCACGTGTACTGGCTGCTCGCCGCCATCGCCGCCGCCATCGTGATCCTGCTGGCCAGTTCGCGCATGGACGAATCGGCCGCGCGCGACGGCCACGCCGCGGGCGAATCCTTCCTCGACATGTTCCGCCTGATCGCCCAGCCGCTGGTCGCCGCGTTCCTGGTGTCGGCGTTCCTGTACGTGCTGATCGAACAAAGCGTCGGCACCTGGCTGCCGACGTTCAATCGCGAAATCCTGCACCTGCCGACCAAGATGAGCGTGCAGGCGGCGAGCATCTTCGCCGTGTCGCTGGCGCTGGGACGGCTGGCGGCGGGCGTGGCGCTGCGGCGGGTGCCGTGGCACTGGCTGTTGAGCGTATGCGTGATCGCGATGGCGATGCTGGTGCTGCTGGCGCTGCCGCTGGCGCGCGACGTGCAGCCGCACGAGGACATGAACTGGATGCGCGCGCCGCTGGCCGCGTATGTGTTCCCGCTGATCGGCTTGTTCATGGCGCCGATCTATCCGGCGATCAATTCGGTCGTGCTCAGCTCGCTGCCGAAATCGCGGCACGCGGCGATGACCGGTTTGATCGTGGTGTTCTCCGCGCTGGGCGGCACCACCGGATCGTTCATCACCGGACAGTTGTTCGCCCGCATCGGCGGCGGCACCGCGTTCTATCTGTCGCTGCTGCCGATGGCGCTGCTGCTGCTGGCGATCGCGATGCTGAAGCGGCAATCCGGCCGCGCCGAGCGCGAGGTGGCCGCGGCCTGAGCGCCAGTCCGCCGCGCCCAGGCGCGCGTGAATTGATTCAACCTCAATCCAGCAACCCGCTGGTTTTGGCGAACTGAAGCAACATGATGGTCTTGCCGTCCTTGATTTCGCCGGAAGCAACCATCCGCAAGGCCTCATCGAAGGGCATCTCCAAGACCTCGATATCCTCGCTGTCCACGCCGCCGCCATCGCTGATTCGATCCTTCTGACTGTACTCGCCGACGAAGAAGAACAGCTTCTCGGTCACCGAGCCCGGGCTCATGTAGGCCTCGAACACCTTGCGGACGTTGCCGATCGAATACCCGGTCTCTTCCTCGGTTTCGCGACGGATGCAGGTCTCGGGGTCGTCGTCCAGCAAGCCCGCGCAGGTCTCGATCAACATCCCGTCGGCATTGCCGTTGACGTAGGTCGGGTAGCGGAACTGCCGGGTGAGCACGACCGTGCGCCGCGGGCGGTTGTACAGAAGGATCGTGGCGCCGTTGCCCCGATCGTAGGTTTCCCGGCTGGTGGTCTTCCACTGCCCATCGGCGTGCAGGTATTCGAACGTCGTCGTCTTCAGGACATACCAGTTGTCCGAAAGAAGCCGTACGTCTTTTACGCGAATGCGCTCATTCATTCGCTCTCTCCATGAGGTGCGATTCGGATTTCATAGCCGCGGACTTCACGCCGCCGGCCGCTTCATGCCGCAAGTTTACCCGTCGATCGCGATCGGGCATGCGTCGAATCCGGACAAGGGATCAAGCGCGCGCCCGTTCCAGTTCGATCAGACTGCGCGCGGCGTCGATAAGCCCTTCCTCGCTCGAACGCGGCGTCCATCCCAGCACGCGCTGAGCTTTAGCGCTGCTCGCGTTTTTCTTCTTGCCCAGGTCCGGTACGATCTGCCGCACCATCGGATCGAACCAACCGGTGACGCGGACCAGCCAGTCGGGCAGTTGCCGCACCGGCACTTTATTCGCCTCCGCGCCCAGGCCGCGGCGCAGCGTCCGCGCGATTTCGATCACCGGCATGAAATCGCCCGCGACGGCGAGGAAGCGCTCGCCGTTGGCGGCCGGATCGATCATCGCGCGCAGATGCAGATCGGCGACATCGCGTACGTCGACGGTGCCGAAGTCGAGCCGCGGGCAGCCAGGCAGCTTGCCGTCGAGCATGCGCCTGATGAAGGCGATGGAAGTCGAATAGTCCGGGCCGAGGACCGGGCCGAATACACCGACCGGATTGATCGCCGACAGTTCCAGTCCATCGCCTTCGCGCTCGATGAATTCCCAGGCCGCGCGTTCGGCCAAGGTCTTCGACTTGGGATAGGCGGCGACCTCGCCGCTCAGATCGGACCACACGGTTTCGTCGAACGGCGCGGTGCGCGCGGGGTGTCCATAGCCGATCGCCGCGAACGATGAGGTCAGCACCACCCGCTTGACCCGCGCACCGCGCGCTGCGCGCAGCACCCGCAGCGCGCCGTCGCGCGCCGGCACGATCAGTTCGTCCTCGTGCCTGGGCACGCCGGCCGGAAAAGGCGATGCCACGTGCAGCACGTAGCCGCAACCGGCGACGGCCTCGGCCCAGCCGGCGTCGCGCTCCAGATCGGCGACGGCGAACGACAGGCGATCGCCGGCCTCGACCGCCGCCTTGGCGATCATCGCGCGTACTTCGGGCTCGCGCCGAAGATCGCGCACGCTGGTGCGCACGCGGTATCCGGCGGCCAGCAGTTGCGCGATGCAATGGCTGGCGAGGAAACCCGAACCGCCGGTGACCAACACCGTCGTCGCCGCTTTATTCATGAGGTCGATACATCACCGCTTCGCCAACGCCGCAGGTTCGTCGTCGCCAGATCCCGATGCCGCACTATTGCTGCGACTCGATCAGCACATACTCGCCCTTGCTGCCGAAACGCTTGCCGGCGCGCACGCACAGCTCGCCGTCGCAGCGGGTCAAGGCGCCGGTGCGGGTCGCCTCCATGATGTCCCGGCCGAACTTGGCGCGCTGGATCTCGCGCATGGACTTGCTGATGAAAAACCAGCTGCCGCCGACCGCGACCGCCGAGCCCACCACCAAGGCCAGCGTGGCCTTGTAGATCAGCATCTGCTGCGCGCGTTCCAGGCCCTGGCGTTGCTCCTCCAGCGCCTTGCTCGCGCGCGTGGCGACCTCGGCGCTTTCGCGCAACTGCGCGCCGATCGGGCCGAAGGACTGATCCACGGCGCGGCCGATGGCATCGCGCGCCTGCCCCTGCACCGCCCCGACCAGTTGCTCGGCCAGTTCCTGCGCGCCGGCGCCCATGCCCTCCGCGGCGCGATGCAGTTCATCGGCGCTGCGGTCCACGTGTTGCACCGCGCGCTCGCTCTGCTCCTGCAGGTGCTGAGCGAATACCGCCAGATCGGCGGCCAATCGTTTTAGGTCTTGCGCGTCCTGCACTGCTTGGCTCTCCGTTGAAGTTACGGCCCGGTCGCCCGCGACTGCGGGTTCGGCGGCGCCTCGTGCGGCAACAGCGGCTGCGCCGGCGGTTGCTGGCGCGCGGCGTGCTGCTGCGTGGCCTGATCGGCCTGATTGAGTTGATAACGATCGCGCCCGCTCTGCAGCCACGCCTGGGTGGCTTCGGTGCGGGCGTGGTCCTGCGTGGCCGCGCGGAAGGCGCCGTCGTCGCGATTGCGCGCCGCATCGACCAGCCGGGCGAAGGTGCGGTCGATATCGTCGCCCGCGGCCGCGTGGCCGCCGACGGTGATGCCGCGCTCGTTGCCCGGCGTCGCGCCGATGCGCACCGGATGGCGCTGCAAACGCGCGTCCATGGCCGGGTCGATCGGCTCCTTGTTGCGCGGATCGACGACCGAGCCGTGCCTGATCTGGTCCTTGCTCGCCACCTCATCGACACGGTCGCGCACGCCGTCGCGGAACCCGTGCGTGGTGTAGAAGAACTGGTGTTTGTCCGAGCGATGCACGACGTTGAGTTTGGGATCGTCGGACTCGACGCGCTTTTCCAGATACGGCCGGTCGCTCAGGCCGTTGAGGTAGTCCACCATCAGATTGCCGCTGCGCACCGACAGGCCGTTGAGCTCGTAGCTGCCGCCGATGTTGCTGTGCGCGCCACCGACGGTGACGTTGAGGAAGCGCTGATCCTCGGCGAAGCCGTCGCGCAGGATGCTGGTGGACTTGAACTGGTCGCGGCGCTCGTCCTCGGCGGTGATCTGGAAGGCCGACATCACTGTCGGCGGCAGGCGCCGGTCGTGATTGCGCGGCTCGCCGGTGCCGACCGGATCGAACAAACCGACCGCCTGCGGCACCTGCCCCGGCGCCTGCAGCGGGGGCTTGGTATAGCTCACATCGGTGATATTGCCGTCCCGGTCCTTGCTGTAGACCGCGCCGGTCGGGTCCTGGATGCCGCGCTCGTGCACCAGCCGCGCGAACGCGGCTTCCTGCTCGGCGCCGCGGCTGAAGCCGATCCCGGCCAGGCTGATGTTCGCGTCCGGGTCTTCGGCCTTCCATTGCTTGGACTGCTCGATGAACTGCGCGTACATCTTCTCCACGCGCGGCTCGAAGGTGCGGCCGGTGGCGAGGTCCACGGTGCTCTTGAAAAAGCCGCTCTGGGTGCCCGGGCCCTCGACGTAGCCCACGCCGATGTTGTCGTGCATGCCGTTCTGCAACTGCTTGACGACTTCGGCGACGTTGGTGTGATTCTTCGGCTCGTCGCCGTACATGCTGTTGCCGCTGCCGTCGAAGGCGGCGACGAACAAACGCGCATGCGGATCGGAGGAATCCAGCAGCGTCGGCGCGCGCAACTGCGCGAGCTTTTCGCTGGCCTCCACATAGCTGTTGAGGTCGTGCTCGTCGGCGGGATAGGTCTTGACGCCGTCGGGATTCTTGCCACCGCCCATCGCAAACTCTCCTTAGCACTGCGGTCCGGGTCTCGGCGCCTGCGGCGGCCGCGCCCGGTCAGGTCGATCAATACGTTTGGCTGAAGACCCGGATCAGGTCGGCGCGGAAATCGCTGTTCGGGTTGGCCGGGTCGCGCGGCTTTTTCAGCGGAATCATGCAGCGCATGTAGACGTTGACGGTGCGGTCGTCCACTTCCAGGATGATTTCCGGATCGTTGACGCTCACGCCCACAGCGACGTCTTCGCGGGCGACCTCATGGCGGATCAGCTGGTCGCGGAAGATCGCCGCGATGTCGATGCTGGCGTGGTGCTCGCTCTTGTCTTTGGAGCGCCACTTCACTTCGGCCGGGGCGGGGAAATTGGCGATGTCCAGGTGCGCGGCCTTCATGCGCTGCTGGTAATTGGCGCCGAACGAGGACGCCGCGGCGCTGAGCTGGTCCGGATCGTCCTTGCCGTGCGGAAAGCCGTTATAGACGATGCTGCAGCCGTAGGTGTCGAAGCAGAAACCGCCGAAACGGTGACGCTGGAAGCGCAGCGGCCACTCGGCCGTGGTGCCGGCGCCGGGCCCGGGCTGCGCGGAAGAGTCGGTTGCGGCGGAACTGGACATGGCGGTTTGACATCCTGTTGCGGCGAATAGGGCAAGCATCGCGGCCAAGGCGCGAAGCCGGCGAACACGGGCGATACGATGCGCGGCGCAAGGTATCGCCGCGGGACGGCGGCGGCCGGTCGCGGACTGACTGTCCATCTGGATCCCTCCGGGTGCCCCGGCACACTAACATCGCAGGCCGGTCGCGCCCACCGTACGGGCGCGTCCCCTTCCGTACTGCGCAGGCGGCGGAACACACAACGTGAAGTGTGCACTCAAGCGGCGATCGGACTCAACTCGCTGGTTGCGCGCACGCCGGGCCGCTGCGCATGCGGCGGCCTGATCGGCGTGCATGCCCGACGCTTCGCCGCGAACGCGGCGCGAGGATTTCGGCGCGGTCGCGCGCTGCGACTACAGGCGCAACTCGCTCTGACGATCGAAGAAGTGCATGCGCTCGGCGGCGTAGGACAAGTGCACGGTCTCGCCCGGCGCGGGCAGATGGAACGGCGGCAGCCGCAGCACCAGATCGCAACCGCCGCAGCCCAGATTGAGGAAGGCCTCGTTGCCGACCGGTTCGACCACTTCGACCTTGGCCGGCAAAGTGTCCGGGCCGGCTTCGGCCAGATGCATGTCTTCCGGGCGCAGGCCGATCATCAGTTCGCGGCCGATGTAGGCGCGCACTTTCTCCAGCATCTCGCCCTGCGGCCGCAGGCGCAGCTCCACGCCCTCGCCGATCCGCAGATGCAGGCCGCCGTCGCGTTCGAGCACCGGGCCCCACAGGATGTTCATCTTCGGACTGCCGAGGAAAGTCGCGACGAACAGATTGATCGGGCGCTCGTACAAGGCCATCGGCGTGTCGATCTGCTGGATCTTGCCGTCCTTCATCACCACGATGCGCTGGCCCAGGGTCATCGCTTCGACCTGATCGTGGGTCACGTAGATCATGGTGGTGCCCAGTTGGCGGTGCAGCCGCGCGATCTCCACGCGCATGGTCATGCGCAGCTTGGCGTCGAGATTGGACAAGGGCTCGTCGAGCAGAAACACCTGCGCCTTGCGCACCAGCGCGCGGCCCAGCGCGACGCGCTGGCGCTGGCCGCCGGACAAGGCCGCCGGCTTGCGTTCCAGCAGCGGCTCCAGTTCCAGCATCGCCGCGGCTTCGCCGACTTGCCTGGCGACATCGGCCTTGCTCATGCCGCGCAGCTTGAGGCCGAAGCCGAGGTTCTCCGCCACGGTCATGTGCGGATACAGCGCGTAGCTCTGGAAGACCATCGCGATATCGCGATCCTTCGGCGGCATGTCGTTGACCCGGCGCTCGCCGATGCGCAGCTCGCCGTCGCTGATGGTTTCCAGGCCCGCGATCATGCGCAACAGGGTCGATTTGCCGCAGCCGGAGGGACCGACCAGCACCAGCAGTTCGCCGTCGGCGATTTCGAAGCTGGCGTCGGCGACGCCGACATAGCCGTTCGGATAAACCTTGCGCAGATGCTGCAGAGTGACCTTCGCCATGAATTCTCCCGACAATGCGATCGGGGCGATGCATTTGGCCGCGCCCTGGGCTATTCTGCCATGTAACCGTTTTCATGCACGTCCCACTTGCGGCTTTGCCGGCGGGCCTCGATCCGCCGGCCAAATCGCAGGCCCGAATGGCTCCGGAGGCCACGACGCAATGACCGACCGCACTACCGCTGACCGTACCTTTCCGCAGGGCTTCCTGTGGGGCGCCGCGACCGCCGCGCACCAGATCGAGGGCTCGCCGATGGCCGACGGCGCCGGTCCCAGCATCTGGACCCGCTTCGCCCATACGCCGGGCATGACCCTCAACGGCGACACCGGCGACGTGGCCTGCGATCACTACCGGCGCTGGAAGGAAGACGTCAGGCTGATGAAGGAACTGGGCCTGCAGGCCTACCGTTTCAGCGTGTCGTGGTCGCGCATCCTGCCCGAAGGCACCGGCCGGGTGAATCAGGCCGGGCTGGATTTCTACTCGCGCCTGGTCGATGAGTTGCTGGCCAACGGCATCGAACCGCTGCTGACCCTGTACCACTGGGACATGCCGGCCGCGCTCGACGACCGCGGCGGCTGGCTCAACCGCGACTGCGCCGACTGGTTCGCCGAATACGGCCAGGTCATGTACCGCGCGCTCGACGGCCGGGTCAAGAAGTGGGTCACGCTCAACGAGCCGTGGGTGATCACCGACGGCGGCTATCTGCACGGCGCCCTCGCCCCGGGCCATCGCAGCCGCTTCGAAGCGCCGATCGCCTCGCACAACCTGATGCGCGCGCACGGCGCGGCGGTGCAGGCCTATCGCGCGGAGGGCAAGCACGAGATCGGGTTGGTGGTGAACATCGAGCCCAAGTACGCCGCCACCGATTCGGCGCAAGACGCCGCCGCGGTCAAGCGCGCGCACGCCTACATGAACGAGCAATACCTCGATCCGGCCCTGCTCGGCAGCTATCCGCCGGAACTGCGCGAGATATTCGGCGAGGCCTGGCCGGAATGGCCGCAAGCGGATTTCGACCTGATCAAGCAGAAGCTCGACTTCATCGGCGTCAACTACTACACCCGCAGCGTCACCAAGGACGCGGTCAGCTACCCGCTCAACACCGGCGTGGTGCGCCAGCCGTCGGGCACCTACACCGAGACCGGCTGGGAAGTGTTCCCGCAGGGCCTGACCGACACCCTGACCTGGGTGAAGGACCGCTACGGCGACATCCCGATGTACATCACCGAGAACGGCGCGGCCTTCTTCGATCCGCCGGTGGCCGAGCCCGACGTCAGCGGCGCGCGCCGCGTGCGCGATCCGCTGCGCATGGATTATCTGCAAAAGCACATCAGCGCGATCCACGACGCCATCCAGGCCGGCTGCGACATCCGCGGCTACATGGTCTGGTCGCTGCTGGACAACCTGGAGTGGTCGCTGGGTTATTCCAAGCGTTTCGGCGTGGTGCACGTGAACTACGCCACCCAGGACCGAACGCCTAAGGACAGCGCGCGCTGGTATACGAAGGTGATCGCCAGCAACGGCAAGCATTTGAGCGAGCCGTTGCCTTATTGAGGCGGGGATTCGGGATTTTGGATTTGGGATTCGTGGCTCCGGATCGGGATTCGGAATCCGGATTCGAACACCGAGGCGTAGCGAATCCGACACCCGACGCCGCCCCCTCAAGAACGTCATCCCCGCGAACGCGGGGATCCAGTGCCTTTGTCGTGACCTGCACGAAAGTCGCTGGATCCCCGCGTTTGCGGGGATGACGGACTGATGGATTCGCGGGAAAGCGCTGCCGGGGTCGGCACACTGCCGCCTCAAACCGCGCCCCCGACTGCCAAGACTGCTACTACCGGCACCCCCAAACCCCGCACCAACCGACATCCATAACAACGAATATTCGCCCTGACCCCGAGCGGCGATATGCTTGGGACCCGAGCCGGGAGCCTTCCCGGCGCACGACCGAACGCAGCTACCGCGCTCGATCGCTGTTTCCCCCACTTTCAGAGCTCGCGGTTCCATGCACGACACCCTGCTGCTGTTCGGCGCCACCGGCGATCTCTCCCAGCGCTATCTGTTCCCGTCGCTGGTCCATCTGTGGCGCGACCGGCTGCTGCCGCCGGCGTTCCGGATCGTCGCGGTCGGCCGCCAGGAGCTGTCCGACGACGACTTCCGCGCCTGGCTGCGCGAGCGCATGGCCGGCGAGGTCGCCGACGACCAGACCGTGGTCGAGGAATTGCTCGGCAAAATCACCTACGTCTCGGTCGATCTGCGCGACGAAACCGCCATCTCCACGGCCCTGGCCTCCTACGCCGACCGCCCGAGCGTCAGCTATCTGGCCACCCCGCCCGACCTGTTCGTGCCCTGCGCCAAAGGCCTGAAAGCCGCCGGCCTGCTGGAAGGCGAATCGCGCCTGGTGCTGGAAAAGCCGATCGGCCGCGACCTGGCCTCGGCGCGCGAGATCAACGCCGCGCTCAAGGCCTGCCTGGACGAATCGCGGATCTTTCGCATCGACCACTACCTGGGCAAGGCCGCGGTGCAGAACCTGCTCGCGCTGCGCCTGGGCAACACCCTGCTGGAAGCGGTGTGGGAGCATCGCTGGATCGAGTCGGTGGACATCTTCGTCGGCGAAACCGCCGGCGTGGACGGGCGCGAGGGCTACTACGCCAATTACGGCGCGCTGCGCGACATGGTCCAGAACCACATGCTGCAGCTGCTGGCGCTGATCGCGATGGAGCCGCCGTCGGTGCTCGACGCCGACAGCATCCGCGACGAAAAACGCAAAGTGCTGCGCGCGCTGCGGCCGATGAGCAACGACGATGTCGCCTCGCGCACCGTGCGCGGCCGCTATGCCGCCGGCGTGGTCGAAGGCCGCGCGGTAAAGGGCTTCGTGCACGAATCCACGGTCGAGACCTTCGTCGCGGTGGAAACCTATATCGACAACTGGCGCTGGGCCGGCGTGCCGTTCCGGTTGGTCACCGGCAAGCGCCTGGCCGAACGCGCGACCGAAGTCGTGGTCTCGTTCCGGCCGACCTCGCACTGGTTGTTCGAACGCCCGCGCCGCGGCCGCGAACGCCCCAACCGCCTGCGCATGCGCCTGCAGCCGGACGAAACCATCGAGCTGGGCCTGATGGGCAGCCTGGCCGCGCCCGAATGGGGCGCGATGGAACTCAAGCCGATGTCGCTGGACCTTTCGATGTCGGGCTCGCCGCAGCGGCGCATCGCCTACGAACGCCTGATCGTGGACGTGCTGCGCGGCAACCAGACCCTGTTCGTGCGCGACGACGAAGTCGAAGCGGCGTGGCACTGGATCGACAGCATCGAAACCGCGTGGACCCAGACCGGGCAACCGGCGCTCGAATACCCGGCCGGCTCCTGGGGTCCCAGCGAGGCCGAACGCTACCTGCCGCCCACCAACGGCTACCGACCCGGCAACAGCAACGGCGGAGGCCACGCATGAGCGGTGCATTGCTCGCGGATATCGGCGGCACCAATGCCCGCTTCGCCCTCGCCTCTTCCGACCCGTCCACCCCCGCCCTGCTGCCCGACAGCGTGCAGGTGTTCGCGGTCGCCGACTTTCCGTCGCTGGCCGACGCCGCGCGGCATTACCTCGACCGCACCGGCGCGACGCCGGACCAAGGCGTGTTCGCGGTGGCTGGACGGGTGGACGGCGATGAGGCGCGGATTACCAATCATCCTTGGGTGATCTCTTCTGAGCGCACTCGCATCGCGCTGGGGCTGACGCACCTTCGGTTGGTCAACGATTTCGCCGCGCAAGCCATGGCGGTGTCGCTGCTGCAGCCGGCCGACGTGGTGCCGATCGGCGGCGTGCGCTGGAACGGCTGGAACGACAGCGGCGATCGCACCTACGCCATCATCGGCGCCGGCACCGGCCTGGGCGTGGGCGCGCTGCTGCGCCGCGAGGGCCGCTACTACCCGTTGCAGACCGAGGGCGGCCACGTCAGTTTCGCCCCCGGCACGCCGGAAGAAATCGAAGTGCTGCAGCGCCTGTCGGGCGAATTCGGCCGCGTCTCCAACGAGCGCCTGCTCAGCGGCAGCGGTCTGGTCAATCTGCATCGCGCGCTGAGCCAGATCGCCGGCGAAGACCCCGGCCCGCTGCAGCCGCAGGACATCACCGCGATGGCGCGCGAAGGCGACGTGCGCTGCCTGCGCGCCATCGACGTGTTCTGCGCGGTGTTCGGCGCCGCCGCGGGCGATCTGGTGCTGACCCTGGGCGCCTGGGACGGCGTGTTCCTGCCCGGCGGACTGGTGCCGAAGCTGATGCCGTGGTTGGCGCATTCCGGCTTCCGCCAGCGCTTCGAACACAAGGGCCGGTTCTCGCCGACGATGGCGCGGGTACCAACCCTGGCGGTGACTCACGCGCAACCCGGCCTGCTCGGCGCGGCGGCGCTGGCGGCGCGGCTCGAACCGGCTGGCTGAGTCCTGCCGGATCGGCCGGATCGCCACGAGCGGATCGCCCGCATCGGACGGTTCGAATCACATCGCTGAATCAGACGCGGGTACTGCGCGCCCGCACGCCGCGACTCACCGTCGCGGCGGCGCGACCGATGTTCACGCAATCAATTCGTGTGCCAATCAACCAAGCGCATGAGGCATAAGTCACAGCCGGCGAGCACACTGCCTTAAACCCCGGCGTGCGAAGATCGCCGCATGCTCGACGACTCCTCACCCGTCCCGCACGATCCGGCGCAACCTCAGGCCACGCCGTACCGCTGGCACGAACACCGCAGCCTCGACACCTGGACCTGGGCCTGCGCGGTGGCGCTCGCGGCCGACCTGCGCCGCGAACTCGCGCGGCGTCCGCGCGCGCGCCTGCTGCTGTCCGGCGGCACCACGCCGGCGCCGGTCTACCGCGCTCTGGCGCGCGCGCCGCTGGACTGGGCGCGGGTCGATATCGCCCTGGTCGATGAGCGCTGGCTGTTGCCGAACGATCCCGACGCCAACGCCTGGCTGGTGCGCCAGCATCTGCTGCGCGACAACGCCGCCGCCGCGCGTTTCGAATCATTGACCCAGCCCGGCCGCACGCTGGAGGAAGCCGTCGCCTTCGCCAACGCGCACGCGCGCCAGAGCGCGGTCGCCGCGGTGTTGGGCATGGGCGAGGACGGCCACACCGCCTCGCTGTTTCCCGGTCTGCCGGCGCTGGACCGGGTGCTGGCGTCGAAGCAGCCTTACGTCGCCATCGACGCCAGCGGCGCGCCCGGTGCGGGCCAATGGAGCAAGCGCATCAGCGTGACCCCGGCCGGCCTGGCCTACGCGCAAGCGCGCTTCCTGCTGATCCAGGGCACGGCCAAGCGCGAGACCTTCCGCCAGGCCGTGGCCAGCGGCGACGTCAAGCGCTGGCCGGTGTTGATCGGCATGGAAGGCGACGTCGGCCTCGACGTGCATTGGTGCCCGTAACGCGATAGCGCGACGCGCTTGCGATCCCTCCAAGCGCGCGCCGGCGGCTTACGGCAACTGAATCGAAACCTTCGCCGGCACCCGCTCGATCCTGAGCTCTCCGTTCTTCCACGCGCGCTCGCGTCCGTCCACCCGGGTCGCGCCCGGCTTGCCGTCGAACGGCCACTTCACGATCACCCCGCCGGCCGGCACTTGCAGCCCCGGCCCGATCTCCAGCGTCGCCTTCGCGCCTTCGCGCTTGAACCGATACGCCAGGGCGCCGTACGGCGTGCGCAGGCCCGCGACACTCACGCCCTCGCCGTCCAGCCACGACGCCGGCAGGCCGGCGGCGATCACCAGCGATTGATCGACATCGCGCGTGTAGGCGAACAGATCCAGCGCCGAGCGCACATAGTCCGACTCGACCCAGGCATGCGGCAGATCGCCGACGAAGAACGGTTTGCGCGGCGTGCGCGAGACCACTTCGGCCCACTGATTCCAGCCGCGCGGCTGTTGATCGTCGAAGAAGAACGCCAGGGCCTCGTGCGCGCGCTCGCGCCAGCCCAGGCGCACGAAGCTGCCGATGGTGCGCAGCTCGTACGGCGTGTAGTCCTTCCACTCGCGGCGGCCGTCGCGGCGGTCGACGAATTCCTTCCAGTAACGCTCGAAGGTATTGTTCAAAAGCGTCTGCGGCAGCAGGCCCTGCTCGCCGCCGGGCGCGAGCGCGATGGTGGTGGAGGTCGCGTCGAAATCGCCGAGTTCGGCGGCGCCGGGAATGTAGTCGATGCCGTGGCGGCGGGTGGCGTGGCCGATGGAGGCGTACAGATCCTCGCGGAACTGATCGCGCGAAGCCGTGAACGCCTTGATCTGCGCGTCCTTGCCCAGCCAGGTCGCGATCTCGACCGCGTCCTTGTAACCGCGCAACGCCCAGAAATTGTCCCAGTACGAATGCATCGGCTTGGCCGAATAGCCTTCGTGGCTGATCGAGGCCGGCATCATCCCGTAGAAGGCCGGATCGCGTTCGCGATTGGCCGCGGTGCGCTCGCTCAGGCGCAGCCCGTCCATGTAGCGCATCGCGCCCTCGACGTGCGGCCACATCGATTCCAGCAAGGCGCGGTCGTGGGTGTAGCGATAGACCTCGGCGATGGTGAAGATCAGCTCGCCGTGGCTGTCGTTCTCCGGCACCGGATCGCTGCCGCGGTCATCGACGCAGCACGGCACCTTGCCGTTGCCGAACTGATACGGCGCATACCAGCGCAGGAATTCCTCCGCCACGTCTTCGCGGCCCATGCGCAACAGGCCTTCGCCGATCATCGCGCCGTCGCGGATCCAGGCGCGCGCGTACGAGCGCGTGCCCGGCTGCAGGCGCGGGCCAGTGCGGCTGATCAGCATGTGCGCAAGTCCGGTGCGCAAGGTATCGACCACGCGCTGGCCGGCGCGCGGCACGCGCAGTTGCACGCGATCGAGCTTGTCGCGCCATTGCTGGGCGACCAGCGTTTGCAGGGCATCGACTTCGGCCAGATCGGCGAAGCCGGCCTCGTCCGCGCCCGACAGCGCCGTGCTCCAGGTGAACTCGCGCGACTGCCCCGGCGCCAGTTCGACGCGATAGAACAAGGCCCCCGATGCCAGCGCGTTGCGATCGTTGGCGACCGCGCTCATGGCGCTGCCGCCGAGGCGGCGCAGAATCTCGCCGGCCGGCGTGCAATTGACGCACGGGGAGTTCCAGTCGGCGCGGGCCAGGCGTTCGGCCACTTCGCCGTGATCGAAGCTCATCGCGTAGGCCGCATCGGCGGCGCTGGCCTGCACGCGCCGGCTGCGGGTTTTCTGCGCCGAGCCGCTGGCGGCGGCGCCTTCGACGCTGAAGCCGTGTTCGTCGCTGCGCAACGCGCGGATCTCGCTGACGCCGCCGACCTGGCTCAGGAACTGCGTCGGCGGATTGACCTGGAACGGCCGCAACGCCAGCACGAACACGTAGCTGCGCGGTTGCGCGGTGTCGTTGTGCAGGCGGTAGCGCGCGGTCAGGCGCGAGCGGGCGCGATCGCCGGATGCGAACGCGCTGACATCGAGTTTGAAGCGCGGATGCGACCAATGCACCGACGGCATCGGCAGATAGCCGTCCTGCAGGGATTGCGAGGTCTGCACATCGGCCCAGGTGACCAGTTGGCCGTCGCTGATCAGCATCGGTTCCAGGCTGAAACCGCCCTTGCCGACCTCGATCGCGCCATCCTCGCCGATCAAGCCCTGGTCGCTGCCGCCATCGACACCGATCAAGGTCCAATACGGTTGTTCGCCACTGAAACCGCGCGGAAAGCGGCCACGTGGCGCCTGCTCGGCGATCGAACGCACGAAGTCGTTCGGCGTCGCCGCGAACGACAACGGGTGCACCTGCAATTCGGCCAGCGCGAACGACGCGCCGGGCCCGGCCAGCGGCTGCAGGCGCAGATAGCGCGCGTCGGATTCGGGCAAGGCGAGATAATCCGCGCCGCCGTCACCATCGCCGACCGCCGCCGCATCGCGCCATTGGCGGGCGTCGTCGGACACCTGCAACCGATAGGCCGAGGCGTACGCATCGTCGGCCCAACGCAGGATCGCGCCGCCGAATTCGCGCTTGCGGCCCAGGTCGAACACCAGTTGCGGCGGCTGCGCCGCATCGAAACGCGCACGCCAGGCGGTGTCGGGTTTGCCGTCGGCCGCGTTCGCCGCCGCGCCGTTCGCATCGGCCGCCGAAGCGCTCGCCGTGCCGGTGTACGGCCCGCCCGGATCGAGCGGCAAGGCCTGCAGGCTCAGCGAATCGAAACACACCGAGCCCTTGCCGCCGGCGCTGTTGTAGATGGTGAACTCCAGCTTGGCGCTGCGGCGCAGGCTCGGGTCCGGCGCCGGCCCCCAGGCGCGGCCGATATGGCGTTTCTTGTAGACGACCGGCGTCCACCGGTTCGGGAAATCGTACTTGGGCGTGTTGACCCACCACACGTTGTCGCCGCTGGCATCGACCAGCTTGAACTGCAGATCGTTGGCCGGCGAATCGCCGCGCAGGTCGAATGCGAACTGATAGTTGTCCGGGTATTCCAGTGGCAACTCGCGTTGCAGGCCGGCATAACCGGATACGCCGTTGAAGTCGTAGTCCAGGCACAAGCCGCCGCCTTGTGTGCCTTCGACTTTGCGCAGGCTGGCGCTGACTTGATCGGAGACCACTACTTTCCATGGAGTCGCCGATTCGAAATCGTCGAGCATGCGAGGTTGCGCGGCGAAGGCAGCGCCGTGGGCCGTAGCCAGAAGCAGCGCCAGCGACGCCAACGAGGCATGCCGCGAAGTCTTTTGTGGGAGGGCCTTCAGGCCCGATGCTTTCGTCTCGGATCGCCGAACTGCCAAGCCGGTTGTGGACACAAGCTCAGGGTTCTCAGCGATCTGAGACAAAAGCATCGGGCCTGAAGGCCCTCCCACAACAGCCGAGTTCGGCAAGCCTCGCCAAGCGACGAGCACGCGCGCCACGACCGAGAGGTAGCGTTCCGACATTCCTTCCACCTTGTCCGCGCCGCGCATCGCGGCTGAGTGTTCTAGCCCTTGACGCTGCCGACCAGCAGGCCCTGCAGGTAATGCCGCTGCAGCACCAGGAACAACAGCAACACCGGCACCACGGTGACCACCGAGCCGGCCATCATCATCTCGTTGTCCTGCACGTGCTCGCGCGACAGCGACGCCAGCGCGACCGGCAAGGTCTGCAGGTTTTCGTCGCTGAGCACGATCAGCGGCCACATGAAATCGTTCCAGGCGCCGAGGAAACTGAAGATCGCCAGGGTCACCAGGATCGGCCGCAGCGCCGGCAGCACGATCTGGAAAAAGATCCGCAGCTCGCCGGCGCCGTCGATGCGCGGCGCTTCCAGCAATTCGTCCGGGATCGAGCGCGCGTACTGCCGCACCAGGAAAATGCCGAAGATCCCCGCCATGCCCGGCACCACGGCGCCGGCATAGCTGTTGATCAAACCCATCTGCTTGAGCATCAGGAACAGCGGCATCATCGACACCTGCGCCGGAATCACCAGCGCCGCCAGCAGCAGGCGGAACACCCGCTCGCGCCCCGGGAAATCCAGCTTGGCGAAGGCGTAGCCGGCCAAGGTGTTGAGCAGCACCGCGATCACCGTGACCAGGATCGAGATCAGAAAACTGTTGAACAGGTAACGGCCCATGCCCATGCGCGAGAACAGCTCATGGTAGTTGTGCAGGGTCGGGCTGGAGGACCACAGCGGCGGCGGAAACGCGCTGGCCTCGCCGGGCTGCATCAGCGACACCGCAAACATCCACAGCAGCGGCGCCAGGCTCAGCGCCGCCAGCCCGATCAGCAAACCGTTGACGATCGCCTTGGCCAACCAGGCCGGCATGCCCGAGTCGTTCATTCGATCCCCTTGCGGCGCGCGATCCACATCAGGCCGCTGGTCGCCGCCGTCATCAGCACGAACAACAAGAACGCCACCGCCGAGGCGTTGCCGAGGTTCCACCACTTGAAGCCTTCCTCGTACATCAGGTACAGCACGCTGACCGTGCTTTGCAGCGGCCCGCCCTGGGTGATGACGTAAGGCTCGGCGAACAACTGGAAATACCCGGCCAGGGTCAGGATGCTGACCATCAGCAACACCGGCCCCAGAATCGGCAAGGTGATGTAGCGGAACTGGCGGGCCTGGCTGGCGCCGTCGATGCGCGCGGCCTCGTACAGATCTTCCGGAATCGCCTGCAGGCCGGCGAGGAAGATGATCATGTTGTAGCCGAAGTTCTTCCACACCGCGAACAAGATGATGCTCGGCATCGCCCAGTGCGGATCGCCGAGCCAATCGACCGGATCGATGCCGACCCACGACAGGCCCCAGTTCACCAACCCGTAGCGGGTATGGAACAGATAGCGCCAGATCACCGCGACCGCGACCACCGTGGTCACCACCGGCGCGAAGAACGCGGTGCGGAAGAACGGCTTGAAGAAACCCAGCTTGGAATGCAGCAGCAAGGCCGCGCCCAGCGACACCGCGATCGACAAGGGCACGCCGGCGGCGACGAAGTACAAGGTGTTGCCCAGCGCGCTCCAGAACAAGGGATTGCGCAGCAGGTTGATGTAGTTGTCGAAGGCGACGAAGCGCAGGTTGTCGATGTGCGCCAGCGAATAGATATCGAAGTCAGTCAGGCTCAGCGCCAGCGCGGCCAGCACCGGCAAGCCGAAGAACAGGCCGATGACAGTGACGGCGGGCCCGGCGAACACCCAGCCTGCGGTGGCAGGTTTCATCCGCGTTCTCCAACCGAAGCCGGCGCAGTCCCAACCGCCGTATCCGAAGCCCGCAAACTGCGGTCCGCGCCGGCCGCTTGTTTCGTTGCAGCCGCAGGCTTAAGCGTCTGATGATCCAGCATCCACCGCCGCTTTTCCAAGATCCGATCGGCTCGGCGATCCAGCTCGGCCGCCGCCTCATCCACGCTGACCCGCCCGTTGGCGAGTTGTTCGCCGACCAGCTTGACCTCGGTCGCGATGCGCTCCCACTCCGGCACCTTCGGCGCCGGCCGCGCGCGTTCGAGCTGATCGCGGAACGCGCGCGCATACACGTCGCCGGCGAGCTTGGGCGCATTCCAGGCGCTGCGCCGCGGCGGCAGATCGCCGGTGATCTCGTGGAACTTCGCCTGCACGTCCGGCTCGGACAGATACGCGATCAACTTCCACGCCGCGTCCTCGCGCTTGGCGCCGCGGAACAGCACGAAGCTGGCGCCGCCGGCGACCGAGGCGCCCGGGCCGTGTTCGCCCGGCAGCGGCATGGTCATCCACGAGGACTGCAGATCGGCCGGCAGGCGATTGCGGAACTCGGCGATATTCCACGGGCCGTTGACGTAGAAACTGAAGTAGCCGCGTCCGAACTCGTTCCAGACGTTGGCGATCTGAGTGTTGCTGGCCAGCGGCGCCCATTGCTTGTCGAAGACTTCGCGGTAAAAACTCAGCGCACGCTTGAACCCGGGGCTGCGGAAATTGCCGTAGCGGCCGTCCTCGCGCAGCAACGGCTCCGGCGCCTGGATGCCCAGGTTGAGCAAGGGCTCGGCCTCGTTGAGCGGAAACAGCGCCGCATAACGCTTGGGCCCGACCTCGCGCTTGATCGCCGCCATCGCGACCTTCCATTCGTCCCAGGTCGTCGGCGGGCGCTGGATGCCGGCCTGTTCGAGCAGGTCGCGACGGTAGTACGGCAAACGCGTTTCCACGTACCACGGCACCGCGAAGGTGGTGCCGTCGATCACGCCGGTGTCCCAGGCGCCGAAGAAATAATCCTGGCGCTGCGGCGCGGCGGGATCGGTCAGGCGCGCGTCCAGCGGCGTCAACGCGTCGAGCAGGGCGAATTCGGAAATCCACGTATTGCCGATCGCGCCGACATCGGGCAAGGCATCGCCGGCGAAGGCGGTCAGCAATTTCTCGTGCGCGGCGGTGATGGGCAGTTGCTGCACTTCCACGCGGATGCCGGGATTGCGCCGCTCGAACTCCGGGATCAGCTTGAGCACCTGCTCGCCTTCGTAGCCCATCGCCCAGAAGCGCACGCGCTCGCGGCCGTCGTCGCGCTGCGAACACGCACCAAGCAGCAGCGCCGCGCACAGCGCGATCGCCGCCAACGCCCATGCGCGCGGCGCCGGTTCGACGCCCTCGCCCGCCCTGCGCGTGTCACTGCCGGCTCGCCTCATGCCGTCAATCCGGCTTCGGCGCGGTCTGCTTCGCCGGCGCGTTGGTGCGGCCCGCGCGCGATTCCGCCTCGCCCAGCGCGCGCGCCGTGGCCGGGTCCATGGTGCCGGCCGGCTTCACCTCGGGCTTGGCCTCTTCGGCGGCTTTCTTGTCCTTGCCGCCGTCCTTGCCCTTGTCGTCCGCCGGCGCCAGCCAGCCGCCCTTGAATCCGGCGCGTTCCAGGCCCGTGCGGACGTAGGGATTGCGCTTCATCACGTTCCAGACGAACTCGTTGCGATAGTTGCTGATCATCGCCAGGATCGGGCCCTGGTCGATGCCGATGTAATCGCTAGACACCCAGCCGTGATCGGGCACCACGCGCCCGGTCTTCAGCGGGATGTCGTACTTGAAGCTGGGATTGAACGAGTCCAGGAAACCGTAGCTGGAATAGATGTATTCGCCGTAGCGCTCGTGCATGGTCACCGTGGTGGGAATCACGATCTCCGGCGCGAACGGCAGGGACGCGATCGCCGCGGTCGGCGCGATGGTGCCGTCGTCGAAGTTCTCGCGCAGACCGGCGCCGCGCGCGGAGTAATGGCGGAACTGGCGCTGCTCGCCGTGATATTCCTGCAAGGTCTGCTGCGGCCCGTCGCTGGCGGTCAGGCCCCACACTTCCGGGCCGTAGTCCTCCCACTTCATCGGATTGGCGATGGCATAGGCGCGCTGGGCGTAGGCGGCGCGACGGCTGTTCTCGAAGTAATCGATGCCGCGCTCGCGCATGTAGTCGTCCTGGATGCCGCGGAAATCGATCCAGACATGGCTGTACTGATGACCGAACAAGGGACCGAAAGCCAGGAACTCCTCGCCCTGGTACACGCCCCACACGTCGTTGTAGGTGCGCGTCCACACCGTCCAGGCCTCCGGCCCGACCGGATGGGTCGGCGAACCCAGCGCCAGCACGTACAGCAGCATGGCTTCGTTGTAGCCCATCCAGTCGTGCTTGATGAAGCCGCTCTCGGGGAACCAGCCCATCGACACCAGCGGCTTGTTCTGCTGCAGCCAGGTCCAGTCCACGCGCTTGTACAGCGTGTCGGCCAACTCGCGGATTTCCTTCTCGCGCGGCTCGTCGCGGTCGTAGTACGACTGCGCGAACAGCACGCCCATCATCAGCAGGCCCGTGTCCACGCTCGACAGCTCGACCCAGCTGTCGTAACGCTGGCCTTTCTGCATGTCGAGGAAGTGGTAGTAAAAGCCCTTGTAACTGCCCTTGCCCGTCGCCTGCGGCCCGGCCGGCAGATCGCGCAGGAATTTCAGCGTGGTCAGGGTGCGGTCCACCGCCTGGTTGCGGCTGACCCAGCCGCGTTCGATGCCGACCGGATACGCGGTCAACGCGAACCCGGTCGAAGCGATACTCGCGAACGGCCGCGATGGATATCGATCCGGCGTCAGCCCGTTCTGCTCATTGGTCGTGTCCCAGAAAAACTGGAACGTGCGTTTTTCGATGTCGCGGAACAGCGGTGGCAGTTCCAGCCGCTCCTGCTTGAGCGGCTCGACCACGACGGGCTCCGGACTCACGATGGGTTGCGTCTGCGATTGCGTTTCCGGCTTCTTGCAGGCGGACAGGACGAGCAACAACGTGCCCAGGACAGCGAAGGAAACCGCACGTGTTGTCGTTTTAACGCGTCGCATGAAAACCAAAGACCCCTGTGTCTTCGTAGGGAGGGTATCGATACAACCAAACAACATTCGCCGGCGCGATTACGCCCGAGCGATGCGGCGCCGGCCGTCCAGCGACGGCCGGCGCCGGCGGTTTACCAGTTGAAGCCCATCGACAGCTTGAACATGCGCGTCGGCAGAGCGATGTTGTCGCGGCGCTCGCCGAGCTTCTCGTTCGGATCGGCCTGGGTGCCGCGGTAGGTGTCGAAGTCGATGTAGTTGCGCCAGTTGAAGACATTGAGCACATCGCCGCGCGCCCACATCTTGAAGCCCGCACCGGTGTCCCATTCTTTCTGCAAGGCCAGATCGAACTGCTTGAAACCGATAGTGTCGCCCGGCGTGTACGGATCGAAGAAACAGGCCTTGTCGCCGTACTTGACGCAATTCAACGATTCCTCGGCTTCCGGGCTGGCCAAGGTCAGCTTGCCCGACAAGGTCATGCCGTAGAAATCCATGATGCCGGTGGCGACGAAGCGATGCTTCGACACGCCCAGAGCACGGGTGTAGCCCACGTTATCCAGGTTCGGATAGTCGAAGGTGAAGATGTCGGAGTTATTGCGATTCTCTTTAGCGTCGGTATAGGTGTAGGCGAAGCTCACGCCCCAGCCCGACTCTTCCGAGAACGGCTTGTCCAGCGACAACAGCACTTGATTGGTCTTGGTCTCCACAGCGTTGTCGCCGAGGAAGAACTTGCCGAAACCGGGCAGATTCTCGCCGAACGGCGCGCTGCCGAAGCTCACGCCCGGCGGATAGAAGCTGCCGTCCGGGCGACGATTGCCCAGCGCGAACAAGATGCCGTCGTGGCTGCGCACATGCACCAAGGTCGCGGAGGAATTCCATTCCTGGCCGAACATTGCAAAGCCGTTGCGCATGCCAAGGCTGAACTGATCCGAATACGGCGTCTTCAGATCGTTGTTGAGCAAGAACACTTCGCTGCCCGCGTTCGGACGCTGGCGCGCCAGCGCGGCCAGGGTCTCCGGATCGTAGAAGCTCGGATCGAAGTTGAAGCAGTTGCCGGTCGGCGTGACCGTGCAGCTATGGTTCGGCGAGTTGAACTGGTAGGTGATCTGCTGGAACGCCAGGCGGTAACGCTCGAACGACAGGTAGTCGAACTGGTTGCGGTTATACGAGCGGCCTGCGCCGCCGAAGATCACATGGCGCTCGTCGCCGTTGAGATCGTACGAAAAGCCCAGGCGCGGCTGCCAACCGTCCTTGAACGCCTTGCGGTTGTTGCCGGTGCTGATGTAGTCGTTGATGTTGTAGTCGACGCCGGGCTGATGAATGTTGGAGAAGCCGTTCAAGGCCGCGACCAGATTGGCCGGCGTGCGGAAATCCTCGTAGCTCGGCGTGGTCTCGTAATCCCAGCGCAGGCCCAGGTTCAAGGTCAGGTGTTCGTTGACCTCCCAGTCGTCCTGCAGATAGATACCGAACTGCTTGTTGCGCGACTTCACGCTGGGCGGGAAATCGCCGGCGGTGCCGGAGAAGTTCACCTCGTAGGGCGTGGCGAAGTTGCGGATGTCGTAGCGGAACTGCGGCGAGTACGGCTGCTTCTCCATCGCGGTGATGTCGATCACCTTGTACTTAACGCCGGCCTTGACTGTGTGGCCTTCCCAGCCGTTCCAGGTGAAGTCGTTCTGCAGCGCGTAACCCTTCTGACCCTTGTCCTGGAAGTCGCCGCCGCCGCCGAAGAACAGCACTTCTTCCATGTCGGGGTTGTCCCGCGCCTCCTGGCCCTGCTTGGGCACGCGCAGCTGGAATCCGTTGGCCAGGGTCGCCGGGCGCGGACCGAAGGTCGTGTCCTCGTAGGTCAAGTGGGCGTCGTTGAGCCAGTTGGCCGCGCTGTACTGGTAGCGCAGGTCCAGACGGGTTTCTTCGCCGGCCTTGAGCGTGCCGTAATCGGCGAGCCGCGCGCCGCCGATGTTGGTCAGCTCGTCTTCCTTGCGGTACTTGGCGGTGAACTCGATCAGGTGGGCGTCGCCCGGGGTCCAGTCGATCTTGCCGAAATACAGGTCTTCCTTGAACGGCGCGCTGATGGACTGACGCGCCATGTCCTGGAACTGCCCCGGCAGATCCTCGATGCGGTAGTTGCGGCCGGGCGTGATCGCGCGCGGCGAGTTGTATTCCTTCGCCTCGTAGGTCACGAAGAAATGCATCTTGTCCTGGATCAGCGGGCCGCTGAAGGACGCGCCGTACTGCTCTTCCTTCTGCTCGGCCTTGGGCACCTCGCCCTTTTCCTCGCGCACCGTCTTCGACGCCCATTGGTCGGAGGTGCGGTCCCAGAAGAAGCTGCCGTGGTAGTCGTTGCCGCCGGACTTGGTCACCGCGGTGATCGCCGCGCTGCTGAGCTGGTCGTACTCGGCCTTGTAGTTGGAGGTGATCACCTTGTATTCGGCGATGCCCAGCTGCGGGAACGGGTTGCCGCGGCTGGAATCCTGCCCGGTGATGCCGCCCTTGAGCACGTAGTCTTTCTGGCCCACGCCATCGACATACACATTGATGCCGTTGCTGAGCTGGGCGCCGCTGCGCAGCTTGGTCGAGCCTTCGGTGCCGGTGGTGAACTGCACGCCCGGCACGATGTCGGCGAAGGCGAGGAAGTTGCGCGAGCCCTGCGGCAACGCGGCGATCTGCTTGTTGCTGACGTAGGTGGCGATTTCCGAGGTCTTGGTTTCGACCAGAGCGGTGGACGTCACCGTCACCTTATCCAGGTCGGTCGCCTCGCCCGCCTGCGCGGTCTCGGCCACGCCGCCGGTGGACAGATTGAGCGTCGCGGCCTGGCCGACGGCCACGGTCACGTTGCGGGTATTGGTCTGACCGTCGGCGTTGACGTCGATGCGGTAGGTGCCCGGCGGCAGGCCGGCCAGGGTGTAGTTGCCGTCGGCGCCGGTCTGCGCCTTGCGGCTCAGGCCGCTGGTGATATTGGTCGCGGTGACGCTGGCATTGGCGGCGGGACCGGCGTTGCCGCTGATCACGCCGCGGATGGTCGCGGCCGTGCTCTGCGCCAACGCGGCCGGCGCGGCGACCATCAGGCAGCTGGCCAGCGCGCAGGCCAGCAGGTTGCGGCCGGCGCCGGTGCGCAAAGCGGATATGGGGTGGCGATTGGGTCGATTGTTATTCGGGTTCATCAGCGTTCCTCCCTCCAAGGAGCACGTACTGCAAGTTGCATTGATGTTGCGGCTTCGTTCTGTAATCGCTTACACGCACGACCAAATTTTTTTCGACGCGATCAGGCACCGCCCCCCCGGCGTACTCCCGACTCGCGCACGATCAATTCCGGCCGCAGCGGTTCGCTGCGCCGCTGCTCTACCTCGTCTTCCCGCACTTCGTGTTGCTGCGCGTCGAGCGCATTGGAATCCACGCTCAGGCGCGTGATCAGCAAGCGCGCCGCGCGCGCTCCCAACTGGGCGATATTGACCCGCATGGTCGTGAGCGTCGGGTGGACGTAGCGTGCGAGCGGGATGTCGTCGAACCCGGTCACGGCGATGTCGCCCGGTACGTTCAAGCCGGCCTGCACCAATGAAAACAGGCAGCCCAGGGCCATCATGTCGTTAGCCGCGAACACCGCGTCGGGCCGTTGCGCGGCGCTGAGCAAGGTCTGCCCCGCGGCATGGCCGGAGGCTTCGTCGAACGCGCCCGGCAGTACCCATTCGCTCGCATCCGGCAGCAGCCGCGCGAGCGCTTCGCGATAACCGCGCAGGCGTTCGTGGGCGTCGAAATTGTCTTCCGGGCCGGCGATGAAGGCGATGCGGCGATGGCCGCTGGCGATCAGGTACTCGACCATCGCCTGTGCGCCGCCGTAATTGTCCACGCTCAGCGACAGCACGTCGGGCGCGTCGCTTTGCGCGTTGATCAGCACGATCGGCAGCGCCGGCGCCAGTTCCTCGACGATGGAGGCATGCGCCGCGGCGTACGGCGACATCACCAGCAGGCCATCGACGCGGCCGCGCATGGCGCGCAGGGCGGCGACCTGCTCGTCGGGACGGCCGTGATAACTCGACACCAGCAGATGCAGCCGGTGTTCGCGCGCGACCTGATCGACGCCGCGCACCAATTCGGAGAAGAATTCGCCGTGCAGATCCGGCAGCACCACACCCAGGGTCTGGGTGCGCCGGCTGCTCAGACTGCGCGCGGCGGCATGCGGGGTGTAGCGCAGGTCGTTGGCGACAGCCAGCACGCGCCGACGCACGTCCTCGGCCACGTTGCCGTGGCCGTTCAAGGTCCGCGATACGGTCGCCACCGACACTTGGGCCGCGCGGGCGACATCTTTGATCGTCACGCTCACCACTTGTCCTGGCCGCCCCTCGCGGTTGGAAAGTGGGACGACTGTAAACGTTTTCAGGAACGAGTGTAAAGCGCTTGTTATGAAAACCGGCTAGGCCGTCAGCGTCGCCGAATTCGCCCGGCGAATCATGCTGCAGTGCGCAACGAGGCCGCTCGTCGCAACGCCGATCGCGCGCATCGATGCGGCAGCTTCAGCGCGCGGCTTCGTCCGGCGTCTTGGCGCTGATCGCCAAGGCGTGGATGTCGGTGTTCATCAGATCGCCGACCGCCGCGTACACGGCGCGATGGCGCGCGATCGGGCTCAAACCTGCGAACGCGTCGCTGACCACCGCTACGCGGAAGTGCCCTCGCCCGTCCTGGGCGCCGGCGTGACCGGCGTGGCGATGGCTTTCGTCCTCGATCTCCAGCGCGGACGGCGCCAGCGCCGCTTCGATCGCGATGCGGATCGCTTCCACGCGCTGCTCGCGCGGCAACGGCCCTGCGCTCACGGCAGGACCTTGCGGAACGGCCGCACGTCCACGCGCGAATACACGCCGGCGGCGACATACGGATCGGCGTCGGCCCACAGGCGCGCGGCTTCCAGGGATTCGAACTCGGCCACGATCAGGCTGCCGCTGAAACCGGCCGGACCCGGGTCTTCCGCGTCGATCGCCGGGCACGGGCCGGCCAGCAGCAGGCGGCCCTGATCGCGCAGTTCATGCAGGCGCGCCAAGTGCGCGGGACGCGCCTGGCCACGCTTGGGCAACGCGTCGGCGACGTCATAACCTTCGATCAGATACCACATGGCCAAGCCTCGATTTCGTAGCTGCGCAGGGAACGCGCATTGTAGCGGCGACCGCGCGGCGCACGGCGATGCCGCTTGCGGCGATTGGCGAAAACACGACGGCCCGCATCGATGATGCGGGCCGTGCGCGGGGTCGGCGCGATGGAGGCCTTACGCCACCATCGTGCGCGCCTGCTGCTGGGCCTGAGCGGGCTCGGCCATTTTCGGCGCATCCTGCTGCAGCTTCTGGGTCGATTGCTCGACGCTCTGCTGCGTCGCCTGGGCGCGATCGACGAAGGCGCGCTGGTGGCTGGGATCGTTGAGCCCGCCCTGCACCGCGAACAGGCCGGTGCCGCTGGCGTTGGGCACGACGTGATCGATCTTGGTCAGGCCGCTGACGCGGGCGTCATAGGTCAGCGTGGCCGCGGCGCGTTCGAGCTCCTGGTGGTTCTTGAAGCCGCCCAGCTTCTCCAGCCCGCCGACCGCCTGCTTGTACATGGCGTTGTCGGGATGCGCGGCGTCCGACAGCAGCGGCCCGCGCGTCGCCGGTTCGGCCGAACGGGTCGGCTCGGCATCGGCATGCTTGGGCTGCGCGGTCTTCAGCGCCTTCAGCGTGTCCTTGCCGGCGATGCCGTCCTCCTTCAGATGGTGATCGCGCTGGAAGGCTTCGACCGCGTCCTTGGTGCGCTGGCCGAACTTGCCGTCGGCGACCAGAGGCTTGCCGTCGGCGTCCTTGTAGCCGAGTTGGCTGAGCTTTTCCTGCAGCGCCTTCACTTCCGGACCGTGCTCGTCCTTGCGCAGGGTGCCGTCGGCCATGGGCGCGGCATGCGGCTTGTCGTGATGCGCACCGCCGCCGGGAGCGGTATGGGTGACGCTGCCCTTGCCGGAGACATCGGTCACCTTGGCCGCGGCGGTGAGGTTTTCCGAATGCGGGGGACGCTTGTCCGTGCTGATCGTGCCGTTGTCCATGTCGCGGATGTAACGGTCCATCTGCGGCAGATAGCTGGCATTGATATCGATATGCACGTGCGGACCGAAGGCTTTCGGATTGCCCTTGTTGAAGCCGCCCTGCGGCGCCAGAGGCTGGCCGTATTCGACCTTGTCGCCGACTTCCAGCTTGGTCCCGCGCAGATCCAGATGACGGTACTGGGCGATCATCTCGCGGCTGGGATCGGTGGCCGGCTTGTCGTACAACTGCACGATGCCGTTGGCCGGATCGATCTTGCCGATATAGCCGTTGGCCACCGACGGAACGGGCACGCTCTTCATGTTGCCCGACTGCAGGATGAAGTCCTTCGACACATAGTGATCGCCGTCGCGGGACACCGTCGCCTTGCCGGCGTAGTTGCCCAACAACTCTTCGCGTTCGCCGTTCACCGTTCCATAGACGCGGCCGGATTCGTTGCCGCGGCTGGGATGGTGGCGCTCGATGTCGCCCAGATCGTGGATGTGTTCGATCGTGTTTTTCTTGTCGACGGATTCGACAATCGTGTACTTAGGCATCGCACTTCTCCTTGTGGATGAATCTCAGCGCAGCTCTTGGACCAATTGCCAGCAATTGTCCTTGTGCTGGAATACATAGGCGCCCGGGGCGCCGAATTTCTTGATCAGATCGTCGTTCGGCGCATATTCGGCCTTCGAGAAATTCATGCGCATGAAATCGCCCTGGTTGCGCAGGTCCAGCTCGACCCGGTCGTAGGGTGTGTCATCGTCCGCACGCGAAGGCTCGATGTAGGACCACATATTGTCGACCAATCCGATTTTGAATGCTCCGTTGCCCTGCACGACCTCGCTGCCGAGCACTTTCTTGGGGTCTGCGTAGCTGCGGATCTCGATGGTCGGCGCGGTGTAGCGGGCGCGCACATCCTCGCGGTTCACGTAATCCTGGAAGAACGACCAGAAGTCGTCTTCGGTCTTGTTGCACGCGCCTTCGGTCAACTCGATCTTGCCGGCCACAACCGCGGGCTGCGGTTTGCTCGCCTCCGCCGGCGCAGCGCTCTGAGAGATGGCGGCGGCCTGAGCCGGCGCTGCTGCCGGAGTAGCGGCGCTCTCGGCCGGCGCGGACGCCTTGCAGGCCGACAACACAACGACCAGCAAACTGGCCGCGATCCTTGCTTGATTCATCTGTATCCCCGATTCCATATAGGCGGATGAAAGTCCCTCGCGGCAGTTTAGCGGCGCGGGCGGCCTGACGATATCGCCCGCGAGTCCCGCTCCGCACGGCACTCGCAACCTGCCGGGCCACCGGATCCGATCGCCGCGGGCGATCGAACCCCGGGCAATGTGTCCCGCCCGCGCCGATCAATTGCACTAATCCGCCCGGTCCGGCCACCGCCGGCGACCCGGGCGGACCGCCGCGCGGGCGGCCTGGCTTGTCTGAACCGGGAACCGCGCCCCACCCGGCATTCATACCGGCGCTGGACACTGCCGCCCCCAGCCCTTACCCTAAACCTCAATTGCCGTCAGGCCGGATGCAGCAAACCCGTCGCGACCGGAACCCCACGCCGTCGCCACGTCCGCACCCGTACTCTCCCGCACACCATCGGTGCGCCAGTACGCTTGCATCGCTGCAGTCCACCGGCCCGCGCCCGCAACCCTCGACGCCTTAGCCGCCACGCCCCGCGTGTCGCGCAGGCCGGGATCGTTCGGGCCAAGCACACGCCTTTAATGAGTGGTTCGTAGCACCCGTAGGGACGCTCCGATTCCGGTTGGTACGCAACCGGTCCGGCATTCCCGGTGCGGCCTTGTGCCGTACGCATCGTCGCAACTGCAGTGCCCACGGCCCGGAGGGGCCGGTTCCGAATGACCAACGAACCCGCGCCCGCCGCGACCGAACCCGCTACGGGGCACTTACCCGGCCCGACGACGCCTCAGCAGCAGGAAATGCCGCTGGCGGTGGTCCACGGCCAGCCGGTGCTGCAGATCCCGCAGGATCTGTACATCCCGCCGGACGCGCTGGAAGTCATTCTCGAAGCCTTCGAAGGCCCGCTGGACCTGCTGCTGTACCTGATCCGCCGACAGAACCTGGACATCCTGGACATCCCGGTCGCCGAGATCACCCGGCAATACGTCGATTACATCCAGGCCATGCACGAAATGCGTTTCGAGCTGGCCGCCGAATACCTGGTCATGGCCGCGATCCTGGCCGAGATCAAATCGCGGATGCTGCTGCCGCGCGCGCCGAACGAGGAAGGCATCGAGGAAGACCCCCGCGCCGAACTGGTCCGCCGCCTGCAGGAGTACGAGCGCTTCAAGAAGGCCGCCGAGGACATCGACAGCCTGCCCCGCCAGGACCGCGACACCGTGCCGGTGCAGGCCTACGTGCCCGACCGGGCCTCGGTGAAGCTGCCGCCGCCGGTGGAATTGAAGGAAATGCTGCTGGCCCTGCACGACGTGTTCAAGCGCGCCGAGCTGTACACCCAGCATGCGATCAAGCGCGACGCGCTGAGCGTGCGCCAGCGCATGGGCGAGTTGCTCACGCGCATGAACGACGGCGTGTTCCACCGCTTCGAAACGCTGTTCACGGTCGAGGAAGGCCGGCTCGGCGTGGTGGTGACCTTCCTGGGGCTGCTGACCCTGGCCAAGGAGCAGTTGATCGAGATCCTGCAGGACGGGCCGCTGGCGCCGATCTACGTCAAGTCGCTGGCGCTGATGAAGGACCCGGACGAAATCGAGCTCAGCAGCGAGTTCGACGACGCCGCCAACGACGATCGCGCCCTGTGAGCGCCTGCGCCGGACCGTCCGCGACCCGGACCTCGCAAGCGCCCGGCGCGCCATCGCTGTCAGTCAGTCTCCGAAATCCGCGGGGGCGATCGCGCCGCACCGCTTCCCGCCACGGCTGAACCGCTACACACCCTTACGAATCCCGAATCCCCATTCCCGAATCCCGGTTACATGGACCAACACCTAGTCACCCGCATCGTCGAAGCCGCCCTGCTCGCGGCCAACCAGCCGCTGACGCTGGCGCAGCTGCACGCGCTGTTCCCGGAAGACCAGCCGGCCCCGGCCGACAGCGTCGAAACCGCGCTGCAGACGCTGGCCGAAGGCTGCGCCGAGCGCGGCGTGGAACTGGTCGAACTGGCCTCGGGCTTCCGCTTCCAGGTCCAGGCCGACGTCCACCCCTGGGTCGCGCGCCTGTGGACCGAGCGCCAGACCCGCTACACCCGGGCCACGCTCGAGACCCTGGCCCTGATCGCCTACCGCCAGCCGATCACCCGCGGCGAGATCGAACAGGTCCGCGGCGTCGCGGTCAGCAGCAACATCATCAAGGCGCTGGAAGAGCGCGAGTGGATCCGCGTCGTCGGCCACCGCGACGTGCCCGGCAAGCCGGCACTGTTCGGCACCACCAAGGCCTTCCTCGACTACTTCGGCCTCAAGCGCCTGGACGAACTGCCGCCGCTGTCGGAACTCAAGGACATCGGCGAGCTCGAACCGCAGCTGTCGTTCGGCGGCGAAGCGATCGCCGCTGGCGGCATCGGCCAGGGTAACGAAGACGCCGACGGCGGCGACGAGCAGCCGCCGGGCGATTCCGAAGCCAGCGAGGCCGATGCGCAAACCGCCGCCCGCCACGCCGACGAACCGGCCGGCAAGCGCGGCGAAGTCAACGACGACGATTACGGCGATGAAGAAATCGCCGCCGCCGAAGACGCTCCGGCCCCTGCCGAAGCCGATGCCGGCGAAGCAGCCCCCACCGAATCCGAAGCCGCCGGCGCAAGCGCCGACAGCGAAGACGACACCGAACACACCGAACAAACCGTCCTTTCGGACGACCCCGAAGCCGCGCCGGGCGAGCGCGCGGCGGACGCGAACGATCACGAGCAAGACCAACACGCCGTCGAGACGACGACCGTTCCGGAACTTGAGGCTGAGTCCGAAGACGACCAGCCGGAGCAACAGAAATGACTGACGAAAAACCCCGCAAGCTCTCATTGAAGCGCAGCGGCGACAGCACGGCCCCCGAAGCGCCGCGCTTGGAAGAACGCCTGCACAAAGTGCTCGCGCAAGCGGGCCTGGGCTCGCGCCGGGCGCTGGAGCAGCGCATCGCCGACGGCCTGGTCAAGGTCAACGGCGAGACCGCGCAGATCGGCATGAGCATCAAGGGCGGCGACAAGATCGAGCTGGACGGCCGCAGCTTCGTCGCCAGCGCGCTGACCGAACCGTCTCGCGTGCTGATGTACAACAAGCCCGAAGGCGAGGTCACCACCCGCGAAGACCCCGAAGGCCGCCCAACCATTTTCGATTCCCTGCCCGCGCTCAAGGGCGCGCGCTGGATCGCGATCGGCCGCCTCGACATCAACACCACCGGCCTGCTGCTGCTGACCACCGACGGTGAATTGGCCAATGCGCTGATGCATCCCTCCTTCGAGGTCGAGCGCGAGTACGTCTGCCGCGTGCGCGCTCCCGAAGGCCAGGAGACGGTGCCGGACAACCTCGTCGATCGCCTCGCCCGCGGCGTCTCGCTGGAAGACGGCCCGGCCAAGTTCGACGAGATCGAACGCATCGGCGGCACCGATTCGCACGACTGGTTCCGCGTCGTGGTGAAGGAAGGCCGCAATCGCGAAGTGCGCCGCCTGTGGGAATCGCAGGGCTGCCAGGTCAGCCGGCTCAAGCGCATCCGCTACGGCACCGTCTCGCTGCCGCGCGAACTGCTGCGCGGCCAGTCGCAGGAACTGGTCAACGACAAGGTCGATGCCCTGCGCACCGAACTGGGCCTGGAAGACGGCACCCCGTCGGCGCTGACGCTGCAGCCGGTGATCGGTCAGCGCAAGGCGGCCAAGTCCACCGTGCACCTGTCCGGCGGCGAGCGCTCGGCCGGCTACGTCAGCGGCCACAACACCGCCGATGAAGGCCGCGAACTGCGTCGCTTCGACCATGTCCGCGAAGATCGCGGCGGCCGCGGCCGCGGCGGTCCGCGCAAGCCCGGCGGCCTGACCGTCAGCGGCGAAGCCGCCGCCCGCCAGTCGCAGAAGCCGTTCAAGCAGCGCAAGGAAAAGGGCGTCAAACCCCTGCCCGACGGCAATCCGGCCGCGTTCCGCACCTGGTACGTGCCCGAAGGCGTCGAGACCGGCCCCAGCGGCCATCGCAATCCCGACGGCCGCGCCAAGAAGCCCTATGCCGGCAAGCCCGGCGGCGGCGCCGGCGGTAATCGCGGTCCGGGCGCCGGCGCCGGTCGCGGCCGTCCGCAAGGCGGCGGTTTCGGCGGCGATCGCAACGGCAACACCACCGGCAACGGCCCCTACGGCGAACGCCGCGGCGGCGGCGGCGGCGGTCAGGGGCAAGGCCAGGGCCAGGGCCAGCGCAGCGCGCGTCCCTACGGCCACCCGGGCAACGCCCCGAGCTTCCCGTCCGATCACGCCAACCCGGGGTTCAATCCCTACGGCAGCGAACGCCCCGCGCGCGGCAACGCGCCGCGTCCGGCCGGCGGCAAGCCTGGCGGACGCCCCGGCGGCGCCCCGCGTCCGGGCGGCAACACCGCCCGCCCGAACGGCCCGCGTCCCGGCGGCCCGCGCGGCGGCGGGCGTCCCGGCGGCGGTCGCGGCCCGCGCGGCTGAGTCGGCGACGACACGATCCGGTCCGCGCTCAGCGGCCGGATCGGTATCGAACAAAGGGCGCTTCGGCGCCCTTTTGTTTTTTGCGAGATCGCCCTCCGCGCGGGGCCCCATTACCGTCATCCCCGCGAAGGCGGGGATCCAGGGCTTCACCGAGGCATGACTCTGAAGCCTTTGGATCCCCACCTTCGCGGGGACGACGGCAGGGGGACCTCGGCATGGTCCGGAGGGCGCGATCTGACTTCGCTCATACGAAACCGCATCGGCACAGCCACCAACCCGACCCGGACAGGTTCGCCACCGCTCGCGCTGCGCCTGCTTCGAACCGGCCAGCAACACAATCCGATGACGGCATCGCAGTGTTTCACCCCGGTCACTTGTGCACTGCATCATTAGCGTCCAGCTTGCACGCATCTAACCGAAGGCACAGGCAATCCCCATGAACCTGCCCGTTCTCGAGTCCGTCGCCGCGACCGCCATCGCGGAGCATCCCGCGCCGTCCGCCTTGCGCGACCGCGTCGATGACGCGATCGACCGAGCCATCGCCGAACGCCGCCTGGTCGGCGCGGTGGTGCTGATCGCCCGCGACGGCCAACTGGTCTATCGCCGCGCCGCCGGTCTGGCCGATCGCGAATCCGACCGGCTGATGCGCGAAGACGCGATCTTCCTGCTGGCCTCGGTGACCAAGCCCATCGTCGCCGCCGCGGCGATGAAGCTGGCCGAACAAGGCCGCATCGACCTGGACGCGCCGGTGACTCGTTACCTGCCGCAGTTCCGCCCGCGTCTGGCCGACGGCAGCGAACCGCAGATCACCCTGCGCCAGTTGCTGAGCCACACCTCCGGCTTGAGCTATCGCTTCGGCGAGCCGACCGGCAGCGATTACGACCAGTTGAACGTCTCCGACGGCTTCGATCAGCCCGGCCTGGGCATCGATGACAACCTGCAGCGCCTGAGCCAGGCGCAATTGCGTTTTCCGCCCGGCCAGGGCTTCAAGTATTCGATCGGCCTGGACGTGCTCGGCGAAGCGATGGCGCGCGCCACCGATACGCCGCTGCCGGCCTTGATCGAAGAATTGATCGCCGCGCCGCTGGCGATGAAGGACACCGCGTTTCGCATCGTCGACCACAAGCGCACCGCGACGCCCTACACCGACGGCCTCGCCGCCGACGGCTCGCGGCGCCCGGCGCGCATGCACGATGAAACCGTGCTGCCGTTTTTCGACGGTGCGCTGCGCTATGCGCCCAACCGCCTGGAGAACGCGGCGTCTTATCCCTCCGGCGGCGCCGGTCTGGCCGGCACCGCCGGCGACGTGCTGAGCCTGCTGGAAACGGTGCGCCGGGGCGGCGGCGAGATTCTGCAGGCCGAGTCGGTGGCGACGATGATGCGCGAGCACGTGCCCGCCCCGCTCGAAGGCCTCGACCCGGGCTGGGGTTATGGCTACGGCTGGGCGGTGCTGAGCGATCCGGCCGCGAGCGGCACGCCGCAGTCGCGCGGCACCATTGCCTGGGGCGGCGTGTACGGACACTCGTGGTTCGTCGATGCACAGCGCGGGCTCAGCGTGGTCGCGCTGACCAATACCGCGATCGAAGGAATGGAGGGAGAGTTCACCTTCGATCTGCGCGATGCGGTGTATGCGGGACTGGCCGCAGCGAAGTGATCCGCGGCGATGTATCGGTGCACGGCACAAGGGCGCTTCGGCGCCCTTATTCGTTTACGGCGCGGTGGTTTCATGCAGGAGGGATGCGAGCGGCGATCGCGGAACCACGCTTGCGATGCAGCCGTGGATCCGCGCCGTCACAACCCCAGTTCGCTCAGCCCCGGATGTTCGTCCGGACGCCGTCCCTGCGGCCAATGGAACTTGCGCTCGCTTTCGGCGATGGGCTTGTCGTTGATGCTCGCCAGCCGCAGCGACATCAAACCGTCGTCGCCGAACTCCCAGTTCTCGTTGCCGTAGCTGCGATACCACTGGCCGGAATCGTCGCGCCATTCGTAGGCGAAACGCACGGCGATGCGGTGACTTTCGAAGGCCCACAATTCCTTGATCAGGCGGTACTCGATCTCGCGGCTCCACTTGCGCTGCAAGAACGCCACCGCCTGCTCGCGGCCCTGGACGAACTCGGCGCGATTGCGCCAGCGCGTGTCCAGCGAATAGGCCAGGCCGACGCGGGCCGGATCGCGCGAATTCCACGCGTCTTCGGCCAGACGAACTTTCTGCACGGCGCTGTCCCGGGTGAACGGCGGCAACGGTGGACGAGTTTCCATGAGCGGCTCCAAGGTTAGTAGACCGATCTGTCTACCTGGGTAGATTAACGCCGGTAGACCGATCTGTCTACATCGATGGCGAAGCCGGGCGAACCGATCTACCATCACGCCATGAACCGCAAAACCGACCCGGTCCCGAGCGCGCGCGAACGCATCCTGCACACCGCGCACGACCTGTTCTACCTGCAGGGCATCCGCGCGACCGGCATCGACCAGGTGATCGCCGAATCCGGCGTGACCAAGGTGACGCTGTACCGGCACTACCCGAGCAAGAACGATCTGATCCTGGCCTTCCTCGATTACCGCCACGAGCGCTGGATGAGCTGGTTCGACGGCGCATTGAGCCGCTTCGGCTCGAACCCCGCGGCGCTGGTCGCGGCAATGGGCGAATGGTTCGCGCATCCGCAGTTCCGCGGCTGCGCGTTCATCAACGCGGTGGCCGAGATCGGCCCGGTCCTGCCCGAAGCGGTGACACGTTCGCGCGAGCATAAGCGGCAGATGCAGGCGCGCATCGCCGAATTGCTGCCGCCCGGCAACCGGCGCGAGGCGCGCGCGGGCGCGTTGGCGATCGCGGTGGACGGAGCGATCGTGCGCGCGGCTTGCGAAGCGACACCGCAGGCTGCGCTCGATGGCCTGGAGACCGCGGTCGAGGCCATTTGTGCACCCGTGGCCTCTCGACAGGCCGCCGCAAAGCCTCGGGCCTGAATCCCTCGCTCAACCGTTCTGGACAGCACCGAAGTCTCTGTGGGAGGGCCTTCAAGCCCGAGGCTTCGGTCAGATCGCGGCGTTGGAACGAAAAGCATCGGGCCTGAAGCCCCTCCTACAGAGACTTCAGGCCTGCGCCGGCACTTCACACAGCCGCCATACGCCCTTCGCGCAACGCGCCGACACTGTGCCCAACCCCAACGCACAGGTCCGCCCATGAACCAGGACACCGCTCACTACGATTGCGATCTGGTCGTCGTCGGCGCCAGTTTCGCCGGCGCCGCCTGCGCGCTGGCGGCGGCGCGCGCGGGCTTGCGCGTGGTCGTGCTCGAACGCAAGCGCGATCCGGGCGACAAGCTGCGCACCACCGGTATCGTGGTCAAGGAAGCGGCCGAGCAGACCTGGCTCAGCCGCGCGCCGGCCGGCTGTCTGCACCGGGTCGAACGGGTGCGG
This sequence comes from Lysobacter gummosus, assembly GCF_001442805.1. Classification (NCBI taxonomy): domain Bacteria; kingdom Pseudomonadati; phylum Pseudomonadota; class Gammaproteobacteria; order Lysobacterales; family Lysobacteraceae; genus Lysobacter; species Lysobacter gummosus. Next base: position 3,135,982 of record NZ_CP011131.1, read on the forward strand.
CTGTACTCGCCCAAGCTGCGCAGCATGGCGCTGAGCGCGCCGGGTTATTACTTCCTGACTACCGACACGCCGCGGCTGATGCGCTGGCTGGCGCAGGAACTGGTGCGGCATGAGGTCGACCTGCGCCTGGGCGCGTCGTTCACCCAGGCCGAGCGCGACGGCGAGGGCTGGCGCATCGAGGGCGTGGGCCGCACGCGTTTCCTGGTCGGCGCGGACGGGGCGAAATCGCGCGTCGCCGAGCGCACCGGGCTCGGCCGCACGCACGAGTTCCTGTACGGCATCGAATACGAATTCCCGCAGGCCACCCTGCCCGAGTCGGGCGCCCTGCACTGCTTCGTCAGCAAGCGCTACGCGCCGGGCTACATCGGCTGGGTCGCGCAGAATCCGACCGGCGTGCAGGCCGGGCTGGCGCTGCGGCACGATCCCGAGCGCGCGCGCGTGCCGGATATCGACGGCTTCCTCGCCCGCGTCCGCGACGTGGTCGGCCTGGGCGCGCAACTGCAACCCACCGCGACCCGAGCCGGCCTGATTCCCTGCGGCGGGCCGGTGTTCCCGCTCGCGCGCGACGGCGTGATGCTGACCGGAGACGCCGCCGGCATCGTCTCGCCGGTGACCGCCGGCGGCATCCACTCGGCCTGGGCGCACGGCGAAACCCTGGGCCAGGCGATCGCCCTGCACGCGCGCGGCATCGGCCCGGCGCCGGAATCCATCGCCCAGGACGCGGCGCCGAAATTCCGCCGCAAGCGCGCGCTGCGCTGGGCCTTCGACCGCTTCCAGTTCGATTGGCCGTTCGACCTGCTGCTGCACTCCGCGCCGCTGCGCTGGGCCGCCGAACAGGTGTATTTCCACAAGCGCGGCGTCAGCGAGGCCGACATCGAAGCCGGCGCGGTGCGTTCGCGCGCCGGGGAAGATTACTGAGTGTCGCTGCGCGCGTAAGCGCGGATCACAGCAACTCGAACCGGTCCGCGTCCAGCATCGCCGGGAAACGCTCGCGATGCGCGGCCAGCTCGGCCGCTTGCAGGGTCGTGGTGACGACGACTTCCTCGTCGGTGCATTCGCTGATCGGATGACCGAGGAAATCGATGACCGCGCTGTCGCCGGCATAGTGCAGGCCGTTGCCATCGTCGCCGACGCGGTTCAGGCCGGCGACGTAGCACAGGTTTTCGATCGCGCGCGCGCGCAGCAGCGTCTTCCACGGATAGGCGCGCGCCGACGGCCAGTTGGCCACGTACAGCAGCAGATCGAAGTCGGCCGCGCCGGGCCGCTCGACATCGAAGCGGTTGCGCGAAAACACCGGGAAACGCAGGTCGTAGCAGACCATCGGGCAGATCCGCCACCCCTTCCACTCCACCGTCAGGCGGTCGCGGCCGGCGGCGTAGCGCTCGTGCTCCTTGGCGTAGCGGAACAGGTGGCGCTTGTCGTAGGTCTGGAGCTCGCCGTCGGGGGTGGCGAACAGCAGGCGGTTGAACACGCCCTCGTCGGTGCGCAGCTGCACGCTGCCGGTCACCACCGCGCCGAGCTTGGCGGCCTGCTCGCGGATCCAGGCGACTGTAGGGCCGTCCATGGTCTCGGCGCTGCCGATGGCTTCGTTGCTGAAACCGCTGGTGAAGGTCTCCGGCAGCAGCACCAGATCGGTGATGCCGTGCAGCGAGGAGATCAGATCGCCGTAGTACTCGCGATTGCCGGCGGGATCGTGCCAGCGGGTGGCGCCTTGGACGAGGGATACGCGGAGGTCTTTCATGACGGTTCGGCCTGACGTGCGTGCTGCCGCCATTATGACGCGCGGGCGCCGCGACGGATCGCGTCGCCGGTTCAAAATTGGGCGAGTTCGTCCTATCTTCAGAACTCGCGGGCATGGCGCGGTGGCTGTGACGAAACCGCATCGTCGCTTGCTCCTACCCCTGCTCCCCACTCCCTACTGGCTTGCGGGACTCTGCTTCCTACTCCCTCTCCCGCTTGCGGGAGATGGGCTCCCGGCCGGGACTTGCCGGCTTGCCACAAACAAAAACGCCACCGCGATCGGCGATCGCGGTGGCGCCTGGGATCAGTCAATCCGACCGGTCAGACCTTCACATCCAGCATCGGCACCGTCACCTTCGGAAGCAGACGCTGGGTGAACAGCTTGTCCTGGTAATACTTGATCTTGTCGCACTTCACCGGATGCGGGATGCCTTCGTACAGGAACACCTCGGTGTCGAAGCCCATCGCCTTGAGCTCCTGCGGCAGCATCAGCGCGCGGCGCTCTTCCGACTCGCTGCGCGAGATTTCCTTGCCGCGGGTGATGTTCTGCTTGCGCACGGTGGTGTAGCCGAGCATGTCGGAGTAGTCGTTCGCGTCCTGCTGCTCGCGCGGCGCGTAGATGATCTGCAGCGCGTGGTTGGTGATGATGGTGCGCGAGATGTCCTTGCCGTAGGTCGCGTCCAGCTGCGACATGCTCTGGATGATCGGCAGCAGGCGGATGTTGTAGCCGGCCATGTACGACACCGCCGAGGCGATGATGTCCACCTTGCCGATCGAGGTGAATTCGTCCATCAGCAACAGGCACTGATGCTTGAGTTCCTTGTTGTTCTGCGGCAGTTCGCGGGTGTTGAGGTTGATGATCTGGCTGAAGAACAGGTTCACGATCAAGCGGCTTTCGGCCAGCTTGTTCGGCTGGATGCCGACGTAGATCGTCATCTTCTTCTTGCGCAGGTCGGTCAACAGGAAATCGTCCGTCGCCGTGGCCGCGTCCAGCACCGGGTTGATCCAGGCGTTGAGCGGCTCCTTGAACGTGCCCAGGATCGAGGCGAAGGTTTCGTCCGCCTGCGACAGCATGTTGCCGAACGCGGCGCGGGCGTTGCTGCTCAGGAACGGCCGCTCCGACAAGCCCTTGAGGAAGGGCTTGAGCTCGCTCTTGCCGTCGCCCGAGGACAAGCGGTAGACCGCGCCCAGGGTCGGCTGCGTGCCGAACGGGAAGCCGACTTTCTTTGCGTCTTCGTAGGCTTCGAACAGGTACAGGGTGAACGCCATGAAGCAGTTGCGCGCCTGGCTGACCCAGAATTTCTGATCGTCCGAGCCGTCCGGATACAGCATCGCGGCGATGCTCATCAGGTCGGAGACGCGGAAGGCCGGATCGGCCGAGACGTAGGTCAGCGGATTCCAGCGATGGGTGCGGCGGTCTTCGGCGAAGGGATTGAACAGGAAGATTTCCTGGCCCTGCTGCGAACGCCAGCCGCTGGTCAGGTCGAAGTTTTCCTGCTTGATGTCCAGTACCACCATCGAAGCCTGGTAGTTGAGCAGGTTCGGAATCACGATGCCCACGCCCTTGCCCGAACGGGTCGGCGCGGCCAGGATCACGAACTGCTGGCCGCTGAGCTGGACCAGCCGGCCGTTGTACTTGCCGACCACGATGCTGGTCGGGGTGGACTTGAACATGTCCTTCTTGCTCAAGTCGCCGGCGGTCGCGAAGCGCGCGTCGCCGTGCATCGACTGCTTTTTCGGCATGAACATCAGGTACAGCAGGCCGCAGTACGCGGCCAGCGGCATGCCGAAGCCTATGAAGCCGCCGGCCTTGATCTTGCCCACATACGGCCGGACCTGCGGCAGATGCAGTGCCTTGACGTACTCAAGGTACGTATTCCATTTGACGGCGGCTTCGACTTTCAGCAACAACAACGTTACGTATCCGGACAGATACGCGCCCGCGGCAATGAACAACAACAATGCCACCAGGGCAACAATCGGCTTCCCTTTCACGTTTTGTTTCCTGCTTTGTTTCCCCGACCCCGCTGTCGGTCAGCTTCGCTTCCGGCCACTGCGGAGCCCTGAACGCTCCGCCCGGCGCGATGGGGACATCATATCCGGCGAAACGTCGCTGCTGTCGAGCAAATCTTTGAGGATGCGGTCGTCGAGCCAGATCTGGGCCTCGCTGAGGGTGACTTCCTGGTGCAGCTTGACGCCGGCCGAGGACATGATCGCGTAGGCGTAGACGTCGTCTTGTTCGTACTCCGAGTCCCGGGTCAGCGCCACGATCTGATAGTGGCCCCGGGTCTGGATGTGATGGCGATATTCGTTCATTGCGGGCCTCCGATGCCTGCACGGGCCGGACGCGGGGTCCGGCGGGCTCGATCAGCGGGGGCTGACCGGATGTGGATTCAGTCCAGTCCGCCGCACCTGGCGGCAGACCGGGGCGATCAGTCTTTGTCCTTGAACAGGTTGCGCAGCAGCGAGGGCTGCTCACGCTCGCTGCTGCGCGCGGCGGTCTGCCCGTCCGGGTCCTGCTGTTCGCGCTCGCGCCTGCGCTCGGCGTCGCGCTGGCGTTCGAGTTCGCGCTGGCGGTCCTGCAGTTCCTGCTCGCGCGCGAGCTGGGCGAACTGCTCGCTGCTGCGCTGGATCGATTGCTGCGCGGCCTGGCCGGCATCGACGTAGCTGACCTGACGGCTCGGCGAATCCAGTTCGCCTTCGACCGCGAACGCACGCGCGCCGTCGTGGCTGAAGACCACGTGGTCCACGCCGTGACGCCCGCGTGCGGCTTCCAGAGCCAGCGCCGCGGCCAGGTTGTCGCGCTCGCCGGGGCTGTAGGAACGCGCCATTTCCTGTTTGTCCAGGCAAACGCGAACTTGCGAGAACTGGTCGTGCTGCGGATGGTTCGGGCTGCTGAGCAAATTGCGCTGCTGCGCCCGGCGCATGTCGTCCAGGGTATGGCTGGCGTCGTCGGTGCCGACGCGAAGCTGTCGATCCGGTGGATTGGAGCTCATCGCTGCCTCCGTCCGGACATTCCGGTCCGGTGATGTTGTGCCCCGGATGCCTGCCGGAGCGATGTCGCCGCCACGCATGCGGCATGCGGCTGTCGCGTGTCGCCCGAGCCGATGCGGTCCCGGCCGCAGCCAGGCGCGTTCCTCGTCGAGCCTACCCCGGGCCCGGTCCCAGGTCGAACCGGCCGTCGCGCGGCGCCGCTCTGATTCCCCTCCCCTCGAACCGCAACGCCGCGATCGGCGCGCATGCCCGAAGGCAGATAAGCGGCAGCGGCAGGTTCGGCCTCCCTAGTGACCGAACCTGCCGTGCCCCTCCGCCCTTGCGGGCGAAGCATCGACCTCCATGTCGCGAACCCCGCAGAGACTGCTTGACCGTCCCTGGCCTGCGAGGCCCTCCAATCCGAACCGCCGTTCCACCTCCACCGAAGACGCGGTCGCCGGTCCGGATCAGCCTGTGGAAACACCGCCGCGTCCAAGCGGCGACCTCCCCTGCATCCTGCGTTGCCGCGACGCCTCCTTGCGTCGCCTCGTCCGGCCGAAGCCGGACTCAACCCATCGTCATGCGTTGTTGTTGCTGCTGTTGCTGCTGTTGCGTGTGCTGCTCGGCCTGCTGCTGCGCCAAGGCCGGCGCGTCCTGCGCCAGACGCTGCGAAGACTGTTCGACCGTCTGGCTCATCGCTTGCTGCTTGTCGGCGAACACGCGGTGATGGGCCGGGTCGTTGAGCGCGCCCTGCACGGCGAACACGCCGGTGCCGTTGACGTTCGGAACCACGTGATCGATCTGCTTCATGCCGCTGACGCGCGCCTCGTAAGTGAGCGTCGCGGCCGCGCGTTCCAGATCCTGATGGGTCTTGAAACCGGCCTGCGGGCCCAGCCGTTCCAGGCCGTCCAGCGCCTGCCGGTACATGGCGTTGTCGGGATGGCTCGGATTCGACAGCAGGCCGCTGCTGCGATCGTCCTGACGCGGCCCGGCGTGCTTGATCGCGTCCAGGCTGCGCGGACCGGCGACGCCGTCGTCCTTAAGGACGTGCTCGCGCTGGAACGATTGCAGCGCCTGACGGGTGCGGTCGCCGAAGTGACCGTCGGCGTTCAAGGGCTGGCCGTGTTCGTCGCGATAGCCCAGTCGGTTGAGATCCTCTTGCAGCTTGCGTACATCCGCGCCGTTCTCGCCCTTGCGCAGCACGCCGTCGTCGGCCTGCGCGGCAGTGCGGCCGCCGACGCTCTGGCGCTGATTCCAGAACTCTTCCGGATTGATGCTGCGGCCCTGCGCGTCTTTCATCTGGTAGTGCACGTGCTGGGCGTATTGCTCCTCGCCGCGCGGGCCGCGTCCGCCCATCGTGCCGATCTCGCTGCCGGCCTCCACGCGCTGGCCGACCACCACCGACTGGGTCTGCGTGTGCAGCAGCTGATGGCTGTTGCCCTCGGCATCGCGGATGGTGATGGTGCCGTAGCGGCCGCCGACGAATTCCACCGTGCCGCCGATCGGCGAATGAATGGTGGGATGGGTCAGATTGACCCCGGCCTGGCCGCCCTGGTAATTGAAATCCGAACCGCCGTGCGCGCCGTTTTCGCGGTGCTCGCCGTAGTGGCCGGTGATGTGCGCCTCACGGCCCTGCTGCTGCGGCAGGATCGTGTTCATGACGTCTTGGTAGGACATTGCGATCTCCTGAAGGGAATGCGGGGCTGGGTGTCGCTGCCGTCAGAGCGAGTCGTCGCGCATCCGGTACAGCGTCCAGCACTCGCCCTTGCGGAAGAAGAACGACAGCTGGTAATCGGTGTCGGGCTTGGCCAGCATCACTTCCTTGTCGCCGTTGAGCTCGGTCTGGCTCAGCACCAGGCCGTCGGCCTGTTGCTTGGCCGCGCTGGGCATCAGCGGGAAATGCAGCGCGTCGCCGTCGAGCATCGCGGTCACCGGCTTGGGCTCGGGATCGGCGTTGGCGTCGATGGTCTCGCTCTGCAGCGGCCGCTGGGTGTAGGCCTGCTGGATCTGCACGTCGTCGGCGAAGGCCTTGAGGAACACATCGAAGTCCTGCGACGGGCAGGCCTGGGCCGGCGGCGCCGGCGCGGCTGCCGCCGGCGTCGCGTTCTTGTCGCCCGCGGCCGAAGCGGGCTGGCTGTTGGAAGCCAGTTCGCACCCGCCCAACGCCATCGCCAATGCGAGCGCCGCTGTCCACACACCGATCTGCTTGAATTTCATCGTTCGATTTCCCTGCTGAAACTTCGCACTCTCGCAGCAAGCCCGGGCCGCGTCTGGGCAGCGCGCCACGCCATCGCAACCTGCCGCCGCGGCCGGCCGACAGAGCCGGCCGCGACGAGGATCACGCGACCTGGAGCTTGGTCTTTTCCGGCTCGGGCGCCGCCACCGCCGCGGTCTGCGGCACGTCCTGCTGCAGCTGCTGGCTGGAACGCTCCAGCGACTGGCCCGCGGCCTGCGCCTTGTCCGCGTGCACGCGCTTGTTGGCCGGATCGGCCAGCTCGCCCTGCACCGCGAACAGGCCATTGCCATTGGCGCTCAGCGAGACGTGATCGATCTTGGTCAGACCGCTCACCCGCGCCTCGTAGGTGAGGGTGCCGGCGGCGCGTTCGAGCTCTTCGCGGTTCTTGAAACCGGCCTGCGGGCCGAGTTTCTCCAGACCCTGCAGCGCCTGCTGGTACATCGGGTTATCGCGGTTGGCCGGATCCGACAACAGCGGCGTCTGCCCGGCCTTCTTCAGCGCGTCGAGCGTCTTGGCGCCGGCCACGCCGTCGTCGTCGAGGCCGTGCGCGCGCTGGAACGCCTGCACCGCGTGCTTGGTGTTGGCGCCGAAATCGCCGTCGGGCTTGAGCGGCTGGCCCTTGGCGTCGCGGAAGCCCAGTTCGTTCAAGCGTTCCTGCAGCGCCGTCACCGCCTTGCCTTCTTCGCCGAGCTTGAGCTTGCCGTCGGCCATCGCATCGACCGGCTTGGCCGGCGCGGGCTTGGCGTCGGCCGGCTTGGGTTCGACATGGTCCGGACCGCCGTGGTCGCGGCTGTTGGCCAGGGCGATGCCGCGGCGCATGGTCGGGCCGTTGAACACTTCGCCCAGTTGCTTGGCGTAACCCGGATCGGTGGCGTAGCCGGCCTTCTGCAGCGCCTTGGCTTCCTTCTCCAGATTACCCAGCGTGCCTTCCTCGAACAGCCCGGCCTTGGCGTAACGGCCGTTCTCCTTGAGGAACTTGACGCGGTCGGTCAGCGCTTCGTCGATGGAACCGTAGACGCGGAAATCCTGGTCCTTCCAGACCTTCTTGCCGCCTTCGATTTCCCACACGTTGAAGGTCTTGCTCGGGCCGTCCCAGCCCTTGCTGTCCTTGATGTTGAAGATGTTGTTGGTGCCCGGCAGGACTTTCTCGCCCCAGCCGGTTTCCAGCGCGGCCTGCGCCAGGATCAGCTCGGCCGACATGCCGGTCTGCTTGGATACGCGCATCGCGGCCGGGTACAGGTCGGCGATGAATTCTTCTTTCTTACCCATGATCAAACTCCTTCTGATTGGATCGACACAGCGATCGATCCGGGATGAAAAACCGATTGCGCGCGGTGCGCATCAATGCGTGAGGTCGGCCTTGAGCGTGGCGTGGAAATCGCTGCGCTTGTCCGGATCGCCGAGGCTGAAGTACTGGCCCGTCACCTGCAGCGCGCCGTTGTCCCAGCGCAGGTGCTGCGCGCCTTCTTCGACGAAGGCCGAGTACGCGCCCTGCGCGCCGGGCACGGCGACATCGCCGCTGGCCTGCACCGCGCCGTTGTCCAGGCTGAGCTTCACCACCTTGAGCAAGGTCTGCGACAAGGTTTGCTCAGGCTGGGTGTCGGATTGCAGCAACACATAGACCGCATCGCCTTCGCGCACGCAGTGGGTGGCGCGGCTTTGGTAGGTGTCGGCCGGCAGATCCAGCGACTTGGTCCAGACCGGCTTGCCCGAGGTCTGCGCGACGTAGGCGACCGGACGCTGGTTCATGCCGTCCTCGTCGCGGGTCGCGCCGGCCACGCACTGCTTGCCGTCGCCGATGGATTCGGATGCATAGGAAGAAAAGCCTTGAGGGATTTCGGTAGTCATTGGTGCGGTATCCGTAGGGGCGGGAGTGCTGGCGGCGGGCGCGGTGGCAGGCGCGGCCGCGGGGGATGCGGACGCTGCCGCCGCGGGCGCGGCCGGCGCGGCGTCGGGCGCGGCGCCCTGCTTCTGGCAGGCCGCCAACGCCAACGACAAAGCGCACACAGCGATCAACGGGGCATAGCGGTTCGTAGTCATCGGCCGGTTCCAACTGTCGAGTGGTGATGAAGCGCAAACACGGAGCAACTGCGGCCCTGTGAGGGGCCGGGATGGTGCGCCCGCCGGATCGACCGGCGGACGCACCATCCCCAACACATCCGCCCGCCCTGGCCTCCTGCCGGGGCGAGCGGTCTTACCCTTAGGCCGCCATCGTCCGCGGCTGCTGCTGGCGCTCTTCCTGCGCCGGCTGCTGTTGAGGCTGTTGCAACTGCGGCACGTCCTGGCGCAACTGCGCGCTGGTCTGCTCGACCGAATGGCCGATCGCCTGCTGCTTGTCGGTCAGCACGCGCTGATGGGCCGGATCGTTCAAGCCGCCCTGCACCGCGAAGAAACCGCTGCGATCGGCGTTGGGCACGACGTGATCGATCTTGGTCATGCCGTGGACGCGCGATTCGTAGGTCAGGGTGGCGGCGGCGCGTTCCATCTCTCCATGGTTCTTGAAGCCGCCGTTGGGGCCGAGCTTCTGCAAGCCGTCCAGGGCCTGCTGGTACATCGCGTGATCGCGATTGGCCGGATCGGCCAACGACGGCGCGCGCGCAGGCTCGGCGTGTTGCGGTGCCTGAGCCGGCGCCTGCGCATGCTGCTTCACCGCTTCCTTCAATTTGTCCAGCGTGGCCGGGCCGGCGACGCCGTCGTCCTTGAGGCCCTGATCGCGCTGGAACTGCTTGAGCGCGTCCTCGCTCTTCTTGCCGAAGTGGCCGTCGGGGTTGAGTTCGCCGCCCTTCGCGTCGCGATAGCCCAGCGCCTTGAGCGATTCCTGCATGTGCTGCACCGCTTCGCCGCGCTCGTTGAGCTTGAGCTTGCCGTCGGCCATCGGATCGTGGCCGCCAACGCTCTTGGGCAGCTTCACTTCGCCGTGCGCCAGGCGCTCCATCACTTCCGGCGTCAGCATCTTTTCCCACTGCGCGGCGGCGGCGCGGCGCTCGGGCAAATGCTTTTCGCCGCCGTTGATGTCGTGAGTGGAACCCTTGACGTCGTGCTGATGGCCGTGCGGCACCACGCGGCTCTGCCAGTAGTGCACGGCGACCTTCGCGGCGGTGTCGCGATCGGCGGCCAGGCCCGGATTGGCGGTGAAATCCAGCCCGAGTTCCTTGCCGGCGGCGGCGTAGTTGCTGCGTCCGGTCAACTGCACGTAACCGCGGCCGTGGAAATTCCAGCCGTCGCCTTCCTGCGTGTTGCCGAGATTCTTCGCGCCCCACTTGCCGCCGTAGATCGCGTTGGCGATCGCTTCCTGGCCGCCGGCGGCGATCGCGTCGGCCTCGGCCTGCGTGTCCATGCCGTTGCGGCCGTTGAAATTCTTCATCAGACCCGCGCCGCTGTAGTGCAGGTTCTCGTTCATGCTCTTGAAGCCGCCGGACTCGATCTGCATCTGGCCCATGAAAACGGCGAGTTCTTTCGGTTCGCGAATGCCCGACTCGTAGGCCTTGAGCAGCAGGAAATCGCGGTTGTTCGGAGTAGACATGAAAATCCTTCCTTGATTGATCAGGTAATAAGCGGGCTGAAACGCAGCCGGTCAGTTCTTGGGCGGCAGCCCGTTCTTTTCGATGGCTTCGTCCTTGGGCCAGCTCATCGTGTACTTGAACAACGCGTCGTCCTCGTCTTCGATCACGCTGCCCTTCTCGCAGGCCAGCGCGGAATCGGCTTTCGCCAGGTCCTGCGCCGCGGCCACGATCACGCCCTGGTCTTCCAGGCCTTCGCCGGAGATCGAATAAACGATGTGCTTGCGGCCGGCGTCTTCGAACGAATACGCAAAGCCGCCGCTGCCGCCGCCGAAGCCCAGGTGGCTGCGCTTGAAGCGGCCAGCCGGCGCGGACTTGTCCGCGGGATAGACGAAGTCGGCATGTCCGGCCGCGCCTTGCGCGAAGTAGACGTAACCGGTCTGATCGCTGACGCCCTTGGACGCGCATAGCGAGGCGAACTTCTTGTCGCCGGACAAGGTGCACGAGAACACCACGCTCTCGCCTGCCGCGCACAGCGAGCGGCCGTCGCCGGCCGCTGCCGGTGCCGGCTCAACCGCCGCAGGCGCCGAAGTCGGCGTGGGCGCGGCGGCGGTGGGCGAAGCGACGGTGGCTTGCGTCGTCTTCGTCGCATCGCCCGCCGGCGCGTCGGCGGCCTTGCAACCGACCAGGGCCGTGAGCAGGGCGATGGCTAACAAATTCGCAGATTTCATGACATTCCTTGACTGATCTGAACTGGTTGTTGCGGATAAGCGCTGAGCGATGCGATGCACGCCGATGCGTTGCGTGCGCGCCGGGAGCGGATCGAATGGCCGTGCCGATGTCGTCGAAGACGCGCGCCCGTCCGATACGCCCCGAAGCGGTACCGCTGCGCGATTCGCGGCCGAGACGGATCGCGAGGATCCGGTTCGATCGCGCGCGCGGCGGCGCCGCCCGGTCAGGCGCTTTGGATTCGGGGCTTGTTGTCCGGGATGGGAGCGGCGGGTTGCGGAGCGTCCTGCGCGGCCTGGAACGTCGATTGCTCGACCGGCTGTTCGGCCGCCTGGCTCTTGCTGACGTGGATGCGCTTATGCCCTGGATCGTCCAGGCCGCCCTGCACCGCGAACAGGCCTGCGCCGTTGGCGGTGGGAACGACATGATCGATCTTGCTCAGGCCGCTGACCTTGGCCTCGAACGCCAGCGTCGCCGCGGTGCGTTCGAGTTCGTCGCGATTCTTGAACGCCTGCGGGCCCATTTTTTCCAGGCCTTCGAGCGCGCCCTTGTACATCGCGTGGTCGGGATGCGCGGGATTGGACAGCAACGGCGTCTGCGCCGCGTGCTTGAGCGCCTGCAACGTGTCCGGACCGGCGATGCCGTCGTCCTTGAGCCCGTGCGCACGCTGGAACGACTGCACCGTTTCGCGGGTGCGATCGCCGTAGTCGGCATCGGCGCGCGGCGCATGGCCTTGCGCGTCGCGATAGCCGAGCTTGGCGAGGGTTTCCTGCAACGCACGCACGTCCTGGCCGCGCTCGCCGTGCTTGAGCACGCCGTCGGCCATCGCGTTGGCCTGCGCCGGTTCGCTGCGCGACTCATCCATGCGCGCATGCGTCTTCGGATCGCGCGCCATCAGCTGATTGAGGCCGTCGCGATTGCGGGTGATGTCGTGCAGGTAATCGTAGTTGCTGGTGCCGTTGGCATCGCGGCTGACGCGGCCGCCGGTGACCGCGGCCTTGGCGCCGCCGTAGCCGGCGATGTGGCGCGCCTTGAGGAACCCGGCGACGGTCTCGGCCTTGTCGTCGGCATGCAGCACGCCGTCCTTCAGCGCCTGGCGGTAGGCCTGGTCACTGTTGGTCTTGAAGGCTTTGTCCTGCAGTTCCGGCGAGGCCTTGTACTGGTCCAGGCTCAGGCCCTGGTTCCAGTTCGACTTGTCTTCAAGGAAGCGCGTCATGCCGCCGCTGCTCGCCCACTTCCACTCCGCCCCACGGGTTTTCTCGGGGTCGAAGCCGTCGTGTTTCATCGCAGCGTCGAGCTTGTGCTTGTCGACATAGCCGGCCTCGGCCAGCCAACCGGCTCCCGCCTGGTAGCGACCGACATAGCCTTGTTTGTTGGTGATTCCTAAATCACCGCCGTTGCTCTCGGTCAGTACCGTGGAAGCAACCAGACGTCGGGTCATCGCAGCGTCCAAGCTCGCGATCGTACCCTGGTGGTACTCATGGGCAGTGGCCACTGCCTTTTCTCGTCTATCAGCCATAACGCTGTTCCTTTTGGATAGGACGAATCAAGTTGTGAGGGTCTGCGAGAGACCGCGTGTCGCACCAGCTAAGGGTCTTATGACTCCTTGCAACGCATCGACGCGATCTTCTGCGCCGGTTTGTCGGGGGTGAATTCGAAGGTGGTCGTGCCGGGGCCTTGGTTGCCGCCGTCGTCCACGTAGACTTCAGCATACACGATTTTCGAGCCAGTCAAGGACAGCTCGAAGAATTGATTGGCCTGGGTGTTTTCCGAGGTGGTGCCGTAGTCGAGCTCGCACTGCCCCGCGATGGGCCTCAACGACGCGCCCGGCCCCAGCTGTTTCTGCAGGATGCCCTGGTAATCGTCGCTGGCGTAAAACTTGACGAGCGACACAGAATGCACGGTCTGCGTATCGCCGTTGAGCGTCACCCCGACCTCGCCCTCGTTGGCCTGCCGCGTCCCCGCTTCGGCGCCGGCCTTGCCGTCGGGCACCTCGACCATGCCGAAGCCGGCGAGCAGCAAGGTGCCGCTGCGATAGCGCGCGTTGCGCGGCGAGTTCGAATCGGGATTGTCCTGCGGCGCGGGATCGCGCCACTGCACGCCGAGCGCGTGGTCGAAGGCCGACCACGCCGCGCCGTCTTTGGCGCCGAGTACATCCAGCAGACTTTGCAGCGAACCCATTTCCTGCTTTCCTTGCTGAGCTTGCGCCGCCGCAGCGACCGCCGGAGCCGCCGGCGCGGCGGCCGCCGAAGTCTGAGCAGACGACGGGGCCGAAGCAGGCTTACAGCCTACCATCAGCACGGCGGCGAGCATCATTGCGCAATGTGGTGAGTGCTTCATGTGGCTACCGGTATTCGGCGCGGGGTGCGGGGAGTTGTAGCACAGCCATCCGTCACGGGGATTTGAAAGCAGCGTGCTGCGAGCGGCCGCGCGCGATGTGCGCTGTCGACACAGGGACCGCGGCTGTGACCGCGGTCATCGCGAGGACTCCCACGATTGACGTGCAATCTTGACGATTAGAACGCGCTTGCGTCGGTCTGGCGCGCCCTGCCTCCCCGCCGAGGTTCCTCGTCAATAGGCCGTTGGCTCGCTGCATCCAGAATAGAAGATCTCGCACTTGCCCGTGGCCGAGCGCGGCTCGCATTGTTCCTTCGCGCTCACAGCGGCCGCGGCAAAGGTGTCTGCGGTCATGGTGTCCATGACGAATCCCTGCCCCGTCGGCGACGGACCCCAAACGACAGCAGCGCACTGGTTGCGGTAGCTCAAGACCTCTTTGCAATCCTTGCCGCCCTTGGACTTGCAATGTTCCAGCGCGGCTTTTCTAGCCCGGCTGCGATTCTTCTCGCCTTCGCCGATACCGACGATCGAATTTTCGGAATCAAAAAAGATCGAGCCCCAGGCACTCTTCCAGCCAGTGGGGCCGTAATTGCCGCCGCCACTGCTGGGCCTGCTCAGCCCCGGTATCGGGATGCACTGATTCTGCCCCGCAGTACCCACCGGCGCGGCGTTAGGAGTGAATCCATCTGGGCAACCCTGTTCTGCCACCGCAGTGCTGCAGCAAACAGACAACGCTAAAAACAATAAGCCGCCAGCACAGCTTTTGATATCCATATACCCATCTCCATTGCAGTTGTTTCGATATCGAGCCTCTACAACACGTCGCGGTGACCCCTCCCTTCCGACACTGTCAAAGGCATCGATCTCATGTTGCGCCAAACCTCTTTCGCAGATATCGACTAACACACTCGCTGCGCATAGCTGCAGTCGGAGAAAAACACTTCGCATTCTGAAGAATCCTTGCTGCATCCCTTGAGCGCCATTTCCGAAGCCTCACTCGAAGTCTCCGCGCTGGCGGTGGCCATAAAACCGCCGCCCCAAGCAAGAACGCCGCATGCGTTGCGATAACTAAGTTTGACCTTGCAATCAGCCCCGCCCTTGGTTTGGCATTGGCTCACGGCAGCCTTTTCCGCCGCTTTCTTGGTTAGCGCATTTCCGGCTATACCCGTCTTCCCCGATGGGTCCGTCGCAATCGCTCCCCAACGCGACTGCCACTGTTCGGAGGGAGTCTCTCCACCGCCCGAAGTCCCGTATCCAGGGATCGACACGCAAATCTGCCCCCCCCTGGCTGAGCACCTCCAGGATAGAAGCCATCCGAACATCCCTGCTCAGCGCGAGCGGAGATCGAGGCGACGCTACTTAAACCCAGCAAAAGCCATCCAACCGTTTTCACAGCAAAGCCTCCACCGAACTTCGCATCCCTGCCTGTAAGGCAACTCACTCCTGGCAAGCCATCGCTGTTATCGGCCTAATCTTGCCATGGCATCGCGCAATCCGAATAGGCGGCCTTGCATACCGGCGAACCGGCAGCCTTACAACGCTGCTCCGCGTCGCCCTGCGCGTCGTCGATGTTCGGGCCCTTGCCGACATAAATGGTGACCTTGGCATTGCTGCTATCGGTCGCCCCCAGAACTGCCGCTGCGCATTCGTTCTCGAACGTCGCGATGATCTTGCAATCGGTTCCACCATTTTTCTTACAGCTTCTAAGCGCGGACCATTTGGCCTGCCACGAACGCGCGAAGGCCGTCTGAATATCGCTGGCACCTACCGCCATCGCCGCCGGATCGAAGGCGAATGCCCCATGTCCGTCATGGTGGCTCGACCCTGATGAATATCCGTTTCCGCTGTCGTATCCCTGCGGAGGGCCTGGTATGCATTGGTTTTGCCCGGGGATACCAGTCGGCGCGGCATTCGGAACAAATCCATCAGGGCATCCCTGCTCTGCCTTGACGCCCGAAGAGTAGATGGAAGAGATCGCGAGCAGCGCGATCATGGCAGGGACGGCCGAGGATTTTTCGACGTTCATGTCAATCGACTCCGTTGAATTCAGATCTGCGTAGATTATAACGGAAGCAATATCTCCTCTGATGCGCTTTTTTATTACTCCACCGATGTGGAATCCAAGTGCATGCTCAGCACATCAACATGCAAAAGCATCAGAGACTTGGCGGACGCTGCTTCTACGACCACAAAATAAATGCGAATCCGATGAGAGATTTCAGTTCGTTACCTGCAATGCGCTAAAGCGTCATTGACAGCTTTTAGCCTGCAGACCATACCGCTAGCAATCCCTATCTTGCCCGTGGCCGGATCGTATGCGATCGCCTCCCAACGTTTAGCCCGCCAGGGAAAAGACGCAGTAATGAGCGCTCGTAACTCCAGACCGGTATCGACATTCATTGAACTCTACCCAGGAGTCCCGGTTGGTGTCGCGCGGGGGACAAATCAGTCAGGGCATCCTTGCTCGGCAGCGACAGCCCCCAGTGCATGAGTGTAAGCAGCAGCATTGAGCAAGCGACGCTTTTCATATTTAGGCAACCGCCCATTCAATTGTGCGTGCAAGAAACCAGCTTAGGTCATAGTTTCTCACACGCCCACGCAAGTGTTATCGAGAGCAGAAAGCATGTGCGGATACCGCACGGCATTTATCCATGGCAACCGTGCA
This sequence comes from Lysobacter gummosus, assembly GCF_001442805.1. Lineage (NCBI taxonomy): Bacteria > Pseudomonadati > Pseudomonadota > Gammaproteobacteria > Lysobacterales > Lysobacteraceae > Lysobacter > Lysobacter gummosus. The sequence continues at coordinate 3,152,162 of NZ_CP011131.1, forward strand.
ACTAAGCACACGAATCTCACGAATTAAAACGAATTCGGCGCCCAATGGGCGCCGAATGATGGCTTAACGAGTAGCTAGAACTTTACTGAACACGCTGTGGGTAGCTACAACCAGAATAAAAAACCTGGCATTCAACCCCTGCAGCTTCCCTACAATTTTTGAGGGCTAAGCCTTCAGCCTCATCGGTAGTGGCAGCACTCGCGGCAGCCGACTTCACTATCTCTCCGCCGCCACCATAAACAATGGCTGCACACTGGTTGCTGTAATCAATGTTGATGGCGCAAGCCGTCCCACCTTTGGACCTGCAATGCGCTAAAGCGCCATTGACAGCTTTTCGTTTGCTGGTCATATCGCTAGCAACCCCTACCTTGCCGGTAGTCGGGTCGTATGCAATAGCTCCCCATCGCTTAGCCCACTGGGGCGTAGGAGCAGATGGAGTTCCAGGCCTGCTCAAGCCTGGAATCGGCACGCATTGATTTTGCCCTGGAGTGCCAGTCGGCGCAGCATTAGGAATAAATCCATCTGCACACCCCTGTTCTGCTTGAGCAACAGAGACCGAGCCCGCAAAAACAACGGCCACTAGCATCAGAGATCGAAAATAATTCATGCCCACCTCAAGTTTCAGTGCTGTCAAGCATTAACTCATTCGCCTGCCCTGATGAACGCCTGATTCACGGGGCGCCTGCGCTACAGGGGGAGCCTGCTGCGGATACTGCTGTCCCGGCGCCGGGTAGTTGTTGCCACCACTGGCCGGCTGGAACGCGTTATACGGACTGAACTGACCCATCACACCATTGAAGAACGCACCCGCCATCGGTGGAGCGGTGATGATCAGGGCCGACAGAATCGTTCCTAGACCACCCTGCTGCAGCGCCAAGTTCATGATGCTTTCTTTGTCGCCTACTCCCGGTATCAGCTCTGTCACCCAGAATGCCGCACCTACCGCCAATATCAGGTCGATCGAAATCGTGGTCATTACTATCAATACGGCCATCGACATCATGGTCGCTAAACCATAGAACAGCCATTTTTGGAACAAAGCCTTGGTCTGGTCGAATAGCAGACACAGGATGAAGAATGGACCCATGCCTATGAACAGGGCCATAGCGATCTTGTTCAACATCATCGCGATCATCGCCATGATGACTGGCCCGCCCAGCCCCACGCCGATCATGTTCATCGCTTTGTTCTTGGTGTCGTTGGTCATCACGTCTTCGCCGACATCCACCGAACCGACCAGATCGAGGCCTGCCTGAAGGATGGCCAACACCTGATCCATGTCCGCGTAGGGGCCGTCGTCGTCCCGCCCGGTCACCGTCTCACGGATCACGTGGGATACGCCATCGGTCAACGCGCCGTAAGTCGTGTTCGCCGTCACCGCTGTCGTCAATGCAACGCCCACGATCAACACCGATCGCAGCGAGTTCACCACCAGCGCCATCATCGGCTCGCGCGATTGGCCCGTGGCGATGCGGAAGCCCTGCACGACAATCCACAACGTCACCACCGTGGCCGCGACCGCGCCGATGAGCTGCCCTACCCGCTTGAGCAGGTTGGTCTGAAACTTCAGGATCATCTTGTCCAGATGGTCCTTGATAAGGGTGAAGAACTCCATGTTCTGCAGAGCCGCCGTCTGCATATCCATCCAGTCCAACAGCGAACCGGCCCCCAACGATACGGTGTGGATGTCCATACGTCTTTCCATCTCCATCGGCAGGCGTGCCGCCCGGCCGGTTTCTATGCCATTGCACTATCTGCCGTCGCGCCCTCGGCAACGACGGTCAGGATCAAAGATCGCGTTTGCCGGCCTGTGACAGCGCAAACTTCAGCGCCGCGCCCTGAACCACCTTGCCCAGGATCGGCGGCAGGGTGAAACCTTCCTTCTTCGGCACGGGCTTGTTGAGCAGCGCGCGTTGCGCCGTCGCGACCATGTCGTCGTTCAAGGTGTTCAAGATCGCGGTATAGGTATCCAGCGTGTACTTGCCGTTCTGGATGTCGTTTTCCATCTGCGCCTGCAGACGGACCACGTCGTTGGTGTTGGCGTCGAGCTGCCCCTTGTCTGCCGCCGCCGTCAACGTTTTGCGCTTATCCAGCAGACGCTTGATCTCGTCGTCGCGCGTCTTAACGTCCTTGAGCATCTTGACCATCGCATTGAAGCGCAGGTTGCGAATCTCAACGGACTTCTTGCAGATAGCCAATTGCTGCGTTTTCACGCTGCTCTTGCCTTCCTCGCACACTTCGATGCCGTAGTCAGTGGCGCGCTCCCTGAACTCGCCATTGTTGTCGCGGAAGCCGGTGATCGCTCCGAGATTGAAGTTGCCCGGATTCAGCTGGTCGTACTGCTTCTGCAGCGTATTGAGCTGATCCATGAGGCTGTCGTACTGATCCTTGAGCTTCTTCGTCGAAGCCACCAGCTCGGCATTGTTCATGCCCTGGGTGATTTCGGAGGCCCAGATCGCATGCGCCGGCATGGGGGTCAACGCGACCAGACCGACCGATGCGGCCAGAGCCAGGCTCAGTGCCAGGGAGTGGAACGACTGCGAGGAAATCTGCTTCATGATCGGAATCCTTGAATATGAAAGACGGTAGTCCGGTATCGCCCGGCGCTCAGAGATCTCGGGACCTGGCTCCGGCCAGCGCTGCTTTCAGCACCGCGCCCTGGATCACCTTGCCCGCGATCGGCGGCAAACCGAAGGGGCCCTTTTGACTCGCCCCCTTATGCGTCAGCGCCTTTTGCGCGCTTCTCGCCATTTCCTCGTCGAGCGCCGCGATCATCGACGTATACAGCTCCATCGTCATCATGTAGTTCTGGCCGTCGTTGGTGGTCGACGCCCGCGACTGCACGCCGCTGTTGGTGTTGCCGGCAAGCTTGCCGGCATCGTTGGCGCTGGTCAGCCCCCTGCGGTTATTGCGCAAGTCGGCGATCTTCTGGTCGCGCGTTTCCGCATCCTTGAACATTTGCACCATCAGGTTGTAGCGGCGATTGACCAAACGCTGTTTCGCTTGGCAAATCTTGTATTGCTCATCGGCGACGACGCTTTTGCCCTTGCCTTTCCCGCAGACCTCTTCCACGCCGTCTTCCTCGCTGCGCTCCTTGAGGTCGTCGATCTTCACCCGGCTACCGGTCAGTTCGCCGAGCTGGAAGCCGCCCACGTTCAACTGCTCGAAACGCTCGTTCTGCTTCTTCAGCTGGTCCTGCCACGTCGTGTACTTCTCGATCTGGGTCATCGTGTCGGTGACCCATTCGATATTGTTCAGACCCTGGGTGACCTGGCTCATGCAGGCGCCGTAGAACGTCTGCGTGTACGTGAAGTCGTACCAGCACTGGGCCGCCGCCGGACGCGGCGCCAACAGCGCGCAAACGCCGAGCAGCAGCGAACAGAGCAAGGGCCAGGCGGATGATTTGAAGTGCATCGTTCGACTCTCCTTGAGTGGCCGCCCCGGCATCCCAGCCTGGAACGGTTTACAGCGATACAGTCAGTGCCTTGCTATCCCTAAGAACGGATCCCGGCCTGGTCTAGGGTCAGGCCCGCTCCGTCCGTGCTTCCGCGGAGACCGCCTTGCCCTTGCCCGAGCCCTTGCGGTTGGCGTAGAAATCGGCCAGCCACTGCTCCGGGGTCAGGTTGTCCTGGGTGACGCCCGCCTTGATGGCGGCCTTTTCCAGGACGGAATGCATGATTTCGATGTTGTCCGTCGAAGCCGAGATCACCGCCAGAGCGTCGTCCATACCGCGCAGATTAAGCTGGCACACCGTCGCCGCATGGCCCTGCTTGACCAGGAAGCAGCGCGAACGCTCGTCCAGGCTGCGTACCACTTCGAATTCGGCATCGGTGAGCTTGAGACCCTCGATGTAGTCGTCGCGGCTTGCGTTCGGGTTCGGCAACAGGATCAGCGTCGCGGTCTGTTCGATCAGCGAAGCGGAGATGTCGCTGGCTAGCGCATCTTCCGGGCTCTGCGTGGCGAAAATGCCCAGGCCGTTCTGCTTACGGATGGTCTTCTGCTTGTTCTTGGCGAAATCCTTGAGGGCGCCGCCGCCGTCCAGGATCTTCCAGAACTCGTCCATGACGTAGATTAGCGGGCGTCCGTCGATCAATTGCTCCAGACGGTGCAGCAAATAGTTGATGACCGGGACGCGGACTTCGGCATTGTCGAGCACCTCGGTGTAGTCGAACCCGATGATGTTCGCCTTTTCCAGGTTGATCGTATCCACCGGGTTGTCGAACACCCAGCCCAGCGAATTGCCCGCGGTCCACTTGCGCAGGCGCGCATACAGGCCGTCGTCGCCCATGTTGGGCAGGCTCTTCTGCAGGTTGGTCATGCTGCGCAGGTGCACCGGCGTGTCGAGGATGTTCTCGACCGCACGATGGATGTCTTCGTCCTCGCGCGCCGAATACTGGGTCTTGGCGGCCAGCACCTTGATCAGGTCCGAGAGGAACTGGACGTTTTCCTCCGTGTTCTCGCACTGGAACGGGTTGAAACCGGTCGGCTGGCCGTTGTCGAGGGCGAGGTAGTTGCCGCCGCAGGCGCGCACGAAGATCTCCGCGCCGCGGTCTTTGTCGAAGAAGAAGATGGTCGGCGTCGGCTTGAGCTTCTGCACCTGGCTGAGCAGGAAGTTGATCAGCGCGGTCTTACCGGTACCGGACTTACCGATCACCATAGTGTTGGCGATGGCCTTCTCGCCGAGCGAATTCTCGGCCGGATGAGTGGCGTGGAAATTGAAGTAGTACGGCTGGCCGTTGGTGGTCTGCAGCGTGGTGACGCTGTCGCCCCAAGGATTGTTGTGCTGCTTGCCGGTGGCGAAGTTATGCAGCGGCGACAAGCCGAGGAAGTTCAGCGAGCTGACGTTGGCCAGGCGGGTGCGGTACTTCCAGTTGCCCGGGAACTGCGAATAGAAGGACGCGGTGACCGCCAGGTCTTCCTTGGCCGAGACGAAGCCGGCGTTGGACAGTTCGGCGCGCGCGGAGGCGATCTGCGCCGAGAGCTTTTCCTGGCTTTCGGCGTAGACGGCGAAGGTGAAGTGGTACTCGCCGAGCACGAAGTTGCCCGAGGCCAGCTGATCCATTGCGTAGTCGAGTTCGACGATCTGGCTGACCGCCTTGTCGCCGGAGGACACCATCATGCCCTTGGTGCGGTCGAGCGCCTTGAGCGCGTCCTGACGGCCCATCGGACTGAAGGAATGGGTAATGACGTACTCGAAATCGAGATACTTCAATCCATTGAGGATGCCGGGATAGGTGCCCTCGGCAAACTCCTTGATGTTGAGGATGGCGCCGAAATGATTGGCGCCGGTCGGCGTGGTCACGACGAAATCGCCGCTCTTGGCCGAGAAGGTCAGGCGGCTGACCGGCAGATAGTTGTAGACCGGCGCACTGAGCACCGGTACCGGCTCGTCCAGGCGGTTGAGCAGATAGCCGAAGAACTCCAGGGCCTCGGAGAAGACGATGCCGTTCTTGGCTTCGTACATGCTCAGGCGGACCGGCGCATAGTCCTTGATCACCGCCTCGACGTTGCCGGCGAGTTCCTGGATCTTGTTGATCGCCTCGTCCTGCTGGTCCTGCAGCCGCTGCGTGCTGGTGGACTTCTCGACGAAACGCTTGCTGCCGACGATCGGGCGGTAAATCATCGTCAGGTACAGCTCGTTCTGCATCAGCTTCTGCGCCGACAACGAGGCGAAGTAACCGTCGGACAAGTCCTGGTTGAAAAGCTGGTCGAACTTGTTTTCGGTCTTGATGCGGCGGCGGCGGCGCAGATCGTGCACCCAGAACGCCACGTTGGTGAAATCCGGCGCGCGCAGGGTCTGCAGCAACCGGTTGAAGGTGTTGTGGCGGTGCTCCAGCTCCCACTCTTCACGGCCGACGAACGGCAGACCGCCCAGACGCCACACCATCAGGAAATCGCCACCGGTGGTCTTGAGCACGGTGGGCGCCACATGCGTGGACAGCGGGATGAATTCGCTGATGGGGGTATCGGGTGTGAACATGAAGAGGCTGGCGTATCCGTTGAGGTGGGAAACGAATCGGGTGTCGCTGCCGATGCCGGGACCTAGCTAATGCATGGCCCTGAGTTGGCCGCAGCCACCATGCGCGAACGCATGGCGGCTACGGTCATCATCAGCTTTTCTTGTCGCCCGGGTTGCGATAGTAGTTGGGCGTGAACACCCACATGCCCTGATGCTGCTGCAGGTTCCGCATTCTGAAACGGAACTGCAGCCGCAAGCCGAGCAGGCGGAAGATCATTTCGTCGCGACGCGCCATCTGACGCATGATGAAGATCACGACCGGCAGCAAAACTATGAAATACATATTCGCGTAGAACGTGATCAGCAGGCAGCTGCCCGCGCCGAACACGAACGGGACGTACGGCACGCCCAGGAACATGGGCGGGCGCGTACAGCCCCGGAAAAGCACGTTTTTATGCATAGTTCTGCAGAATCATGTGCACGACGGCCTTGCCGCCTTCGTTCAGCTTGGAATCGTCCGGAATGACCATCTTGGCCAGCTGGGCCGAAGCGCCGATCAGGAAGCCGCCGATCAGAACCGGGGCGACGTCGGAGATCTTGCTGTGGGCGAACGCGATCTTGTAGCCGGCGAAGATCACCGCGATGGTGACGACGGCGATCGAGGCGATGTTCAGCAGCGAGTTCAGATTGGTGAAGAAGTTGCTGACACGGCTCTTCGCGTCGGTCTGAGCGAAGCCGACTTCCGGCAGCATCAGCAGGACGACGAAAGCGGTGGCCATGGCGAAGGCCGACAGGAAGTTCTTGAAATAAATGTTGGAGTTCATGAGATATCCCTTCTGTTCGTTGTGGGCGTAGTCGAGCTAGGTACGTGGGTGATGCAGTCGGTGGAGGCGAAACGGGTTCGGATCGATACGGATTCAAATGCTGGAAACGGATTCAACCGGAAGCGGATCGATTACTAAAAGACAAAAGCCTGGTCGCCGCCTTGCGAGGGCGTTTTTTGCGCCGGCGCGTTGCTGGTCACGCCCGGCCTTACCAGCGAGACGGTGACCGGTTGCTGCGGTTGAGGCACGGCGGCGGCCACGGGCGCCATCGGCGCCGGAGGGGCTGCCATCGGCATCGCCGCGGCAAGGTTGGAAGGCTGAGCGGACGCGGCCACCAGCGCCGAAGCGGCGGCCTGGGTCGCGGCGGTGTCCGGCTCGCGCACGCGCGAGGCGATCAACGCGTCCATGCGCGAGGAACCGCTACGGCGGGCCGGTGCATAGATCGCGGCCGCGGCCGGCGCCATCGTCGCCGCTTTCATGCCGCTGGAAGGCTGCTTGGGATCGCCGATTACCGCGATGGCTTCGACACCGGCCCCAAGGGCCTGGTTGCCGCGCATCGAGGCGTAGATCTTCTGCACGTAACCGTGGCGGAACCCGGTGACGAAATTGCCGGAGTAGTAACAGCTGAAGGATTTACCCCAATCCTGCGAGCGCTGATAGCACTCGGCGAGGATGCGCGAGCCGGCTTGCAGATTGGGGCAGACCTCGAAGGCCTTCTCGTAGGAATCCAGGCCGTACTTGCCGAGGTTGTAGCGATTGACCTGGGCGACGCCAAGGGAAAAGTTGTAGCCACGGCGTTCGAGCATGCGCACGGTGGCGACCGCTTCGGGCAGAGTCTTGGGCTGGCGCACCAGACGGCCGCCCACCACGCCGATGGCATAGGGATTGAAGGACGATTCCACGCGCACGACGTGATGCATCACTTCGTGCGGAACCGCCAAGCCCGTGCAATTTGTCAGTTCTATACCGGGCAACATTCCCTAGTCCCCCCCTGCGCCAATCCTGGCAACAATTCCTTTCACTATTAAACGGATACCGGCGGTGCTGCGAACCCAAGCCGCCGACATTATCATTCACGCGGCAGCCAGCTTTGTCAACGAAACCACTGCCCGGCTGTCGTCAATTCGCCGCCAGTTGACGCTCCGGACTGAAGTCGATGCCGGTGATATAGCGTTGCCCCGCATGGGCCTTGATGTGCACGACGATATCGATCGTCAGCTGCAACAAACGCTTGATCACCGCGAACTCCAGGCCGGACCCCTCGGCCGAGGCCTTCACCATCAGCGACAGCTGGTCCCAGGTCTGCGCCGTGCTGCCAGCGTGGCAGCTGGTGATGGAACCTGGATGACCGGACGCACAGTTTCGGATGAAGTAGAAGGACTCGTCGCCGCGCAACTCGGCCAGGATGATCCGGTCCGGCTTCATGCGCAGGCACGCTTCCATACAACTCTTGGCCGTGACGTTGCTGGTGCTTTGTCCACCTTTCGAGTAGAGCAAGTGCACGACATTCGGCTGCGTGATGAATAGTTCACGCGCGTCTTCGATCGTGACCAGCCGTTCGTAGTCAGGAATGTGACCGACTAGCGATTTCATGAAGGTGGTCTTGCCGCTGCCGGTGGCGCCGGCGACGACGATGTTCTTTTTGTACTGCACCGCTTTCTTGAAGAATTCGGCGTAGTTGCGCTGGGCGCGGATTTCCAGCAGCTCGCGATCGTGCTCGCTGACCGATGCGGTGGTCTCCAGGATCTGCTCGAAGAAGCCGTCTTCCTGGTACTGCTGCAGGGTCTTGCTGTGCTTGGACGGCAGACGAATGGTGATCGAGACTTTGCCCGAGTCGCAGGCCGGCGGGATCACGAACTGGGCGCGTTGGCCGGTCGGAAAGGTCAGAGAGACCACCGGGTCGGCATCGGTGATGCGCTGCCCGGTGTTGCTCTCATTGACCACCGCGGTGCAGAACTGCCGGGCCCGATCGAAAGTCAGGCTCGGCACTTCCAGACGCTCCCAACCGGCACGGGTCTCCAGGTACAGCTCGCCCGGCCGGTTGATGCAGATTTCCGTGACGTCCGGAGAACTCATGTACTCCAGGATGCCGAGCACCTGGTACTGATACTCCAGGAAGTCGTTGGAAACCTGCGCGATCGGTGAATTATCAGAATCCATCTCAGCGCAGTACCGAGGAGAAGTCCACGTCCTTGGCGACGTAGATATTCACCACCGAACCCTGGTTCACGGTGACGGTCGCGGGACGGTTGACGCTCTTGTCCAGCGCCTGGTTAGCCAGACGTTCCATCGCCCGCGCCGTGTTGCTCTCGTAGGGCTGGGTGATCACGGTGCCGCCCTGGGTGACGGTGGTGCTTTCCGGGCCGTTTTCCGCCGCCGCGTACTTGAACGCGTCGCTGATCAGGCTGATCAGCAGCGCCGAAGCGATGCGGCTGCCCCAATGCGCGTCGTACTGGCCCGGGATGCCCGCGCCGCCGAGGCCGTCGATGCCCGGGCTGGCCATGTTCACGTCCAGGCCGGTCGGGGTGGTGATGCGGTCCCACAGCACGGCCACGCGCTTGAGGTCGCCGGCGTTGCCCTGGTAACGACCGGACACCTTCGAGCCCTTCGGCAGCAGCAGGCGACGGCCGTTGACGGAATACACCGGCTCGGTCACCACGCACGAGGAGAAGCCCGGGATGTCGGTGACGATGCGGGTTTCCATGATGCAGCGGATGTACGTGCCACGCAGCAACAACGTGTCGGGGTTGTACAGCGGCTGAGCCGACGCGACTTCCGGCTTCTCCGGCTGCGCGGCTTGACCGCCCTGCCCGTTCTGCGCCGCGACCATCGCCAGATACTGCTGGCTGGGCGTCATCGCCGAATTTTCGCCACCCTGGCCACCGCCGGAGGAACCCACCTCGCCCGCCATGCGGCGTTCGAGCAGGCTCGGACCACGATCGCGCGGTTCGGCTTCGGCGACGGTGCCCTGCGACTCCGCCTGTTCCGGCGGCAGCGGCGGCACCATGCCGATCGGATCGGCCGCCACGGTCGGCGGCGGCAACGGCGGCAACGGCGTGGACTGCGTGCCTACCGGTGCCTCCGGCACGTTGACGACTTCCTCGTCCACTTTCTTCGGCTCTTCGTTACCGGAGGTAGCGCTCTTGAGCAGGAAGAACGCGGCCGCCAGCAACAGCAGCACGATAGCGCCGAGGAACAGCAACGCCTTGCGGTTCAACCGCTGTACGTCGGCGCTCTTGAGCATGGGCGCGTTGGCGTCCAGGTCCGGCGCGTCTGCCGCGCCGCCCTGCTGACCGTAGTAGGGATTGGCGCCGGCGTAGCCGTAGCTGCCGCCTTCCTGCGGAGTGCCGTTGTTTCCTTCGGGCTGACCCGGCTGATTGGGAGGCATGTTCTGGCTCATTTCTGCTTCTTCCTGCGCAGACCGACGACGTTGTTGCCGTGACGGATGATCAAGTAGGGGTACGTGCCGTGGACCACGATGGTGTTGCCCTCGACCGTGGTGTTGACGACGAAGTCTTCACCGCTTTCGCGCTCGCGTCCGAACACCGCCGGGAAGTTGCCGGTCGGCAGGTTCTTGAGCCCGCTGATCTTGACGTAGGTGAACTGGCCGTCGTCGTACACGTTGCTGGGCACCAGCCAGGATTGCTTCTTGCGGCTGGAGTATTGGTAGTCGAAGTTGTACAGGCGGTTCTTGTCGAGCCGCGTGTTCAACTCCGTCATCGGCTGGTCTTCTTCGCTGGCTTCCTTGGCCGCGGAGAATTCGGTGCCGTTGGGGTACACGAACTTGATCTTGTACTGCACGCCGGCCTGCTTGGCCTGCTCGAGCACGCGCCAGTCGGTCGCCACCACCTTCAGTTCCAGGATGTACGAGTGGGTCGTCGTCCGGATCATCATGTTGGTGTCGACGTCAACGTTCTTCGGCTTCAAGTAGAAGATGTTGTCGCGACGGCTCAGATCCCAACCGCTGCTGAAACCGGTGCTGTAGTCGAGGATGTTCTCGCTCGGACTCAGTTCGATCTGGGTGGTGATGCCCAGGCCGGTGCGCACTTGGTAGATGCGGTTGGATTCGTACTCATATTCCTGCACCACCTGCGCTGAGGCAGGCAGGGCCAGACCGGAGACCGCCAACAAAAACAGGGCGATCAGACTGTGTTTACGCAAGCAGTTCATCGGGTGCTGACTCCATTCGCAGTACCGGTCGGTGCGGGTGCAGGTGCCGTCGGCGCGCCGGCCGGACTGGCGGGATTCGGGGCCGGCGCCACGCCGGGTTGCGGCGCGACGCCTGGCTGCGGCGCAACGCCTGGTTGCGGCGCGACACCGGGCTGTTGGGGTGGGACGGTGCCCGGCGGATACGCGGCCGGAGCCGGTGCCGCGCCCGGGATGGGCTGGCCGGTGGCCGGATCGATCGCCGGCGCGGCCGCAGCCGCAGCCGCAGCCGGGACGCCGCCCGCGGCGGGCGGCGAGCCGACCGGGAATTCCGGAGCGGCCGGCGGCGACGGCGCGTAATCGTTGTCCACGCGGTAGCTGGTGACCTGGAAGCCCAGCGGATTGAGGACGCGATTGGTCTCGTCCATCTTCAGGTTGGACTTGTAGGTGTATTCGATCGCCGCGATCTTGCTGTCGATCGGAAGCTGGGTGCCGCTTTCCTTGTTGAACAAGCTGCGCTGGAAGCGAACCGAAGCGGTCTTGACCGCGCTGTCGCCGGCGGCGGCATGCAACTGGATGCTGAGGATGCGCACGCGGATCGTCTTGCTCTTGCCGAACAAGGTGATGGGGTTCTGCGGGTTCGAGCCCAGGTACACGTTCTCGTAGGACTTGGTCACGTAGGGCGAGCCCATCGCGAACACCGTCGCCCAGTCGCGGTCGCCGATCTGCGAGTAATCGTAGGATTCGCGCGCCATCACGAAGTGCGAGATGTTGCTCTTGTTGATCGCCTCGCTGGAGGTGATGCTGTTCTCGCTGAAATCGTCGCGCAGCCGCGCGACCGTGACCGTACCGGTGTAGGCGTCCGCCATGACCAGGTACGGGACCTTTTCCTTCAAGGGCAGGAAGTAGAAATAGCCGCCTGCGAGGATCAGCGCCATCACGATGGACGTAAACGCGACGATCCATGCGCGCTTCTCGCTGCGCCGGGCCATATCGGCAACGGTGACCTCGAAGTTGGCCGCCTTGGCTATGGCGTTTTCCACCTGCGGAGTTACGTTCTTTTTTCCGAACATCTATGCTGCATCCATATCGATGGAAATTCGCTGCGCACCGATCGGATCCGGATCCGATCGGTGCGATGTCTTCGCCTGAGTGCGACGACGGCCGGTCAGGGCGTAGGCGCCGCGACGGTGGCGTGCGAGGAGGCGTCGGAGCCGCCGGAGGACGCAGACGGAGCGGCCGGCGCGGACACCGCCGAACGCACCACGATCTGGTCGCCTTCGCGGGCGATCAACACACCATGGCCGGCGTACGCGGTGTTCAACTGCGCGACCGCGTCCGGCAGGCTGGTGGTGTTGATCTGGGCCACGCCCTGATGCAGGGTGAAGTCCGAGTAATGCTGGTAATCCAGCTTCAGGTTCGAATCCTTCGCCCAGCGCGTCAGCATGTTCTTCAGCGTGCCGTCCATCGGCGACGGATAGAACACGTACGACTTGTGCAGCGGAATTTCGTCGGGCATCTCGGCGTAACGATTCACCGGTTTCCAACGGCCGCCGAAGTCGGGCGCCGGGCGAGTGGCGCAGCCCGTCAGCGCGACCGCCAGCAGAATCGCGGTCCACAGACGCGGGCTGATTGCAATTGAATTTCTCACGCTTTCCCCTGCCATAGGTTGATCTTGTGCGCGCAGTCGTCCGGACGGTGCCTTGGCGCCGGCCTATTCGGGCACAAGCGCATGGCACCGTGTTTGCGGTGTTATCGGAATTGAGGCGGCCAGACTAAGGCCGACCAAACTGAGACAAAGGACACGCTTCTTGCATGCGGGCGCATAACGTCTGCCCGCGCTGCATCAGGCGGCGACTGCATGACCGTGCCGGACGCACGGTTCACGATGATCGTTCTGTCCATGAACTCCCCCTACTGACGACGAACTCTTTCCGAGCGTTAGCGACACTCGTACCCAAAGAGTAGACCGAACCTGAAGCTTACGACAAGAGTGTATGAGATATCCATCTCAAGAATGCAATTAAAGTGCGACCAACCTCTTGATAGCGGCGTCCAATGTGGCCCGATTCTTGGCGAAGCACAGCCGCGCCAATCGTTGTCCGTGCGGCGGCGACTCGTAGAACGGCGACAGCGGGATCGCCGCCACACCCTTGTCCACGGTCAGCCAGCGGCAGAACTCGGCATCGGCCAGATCGCTGACTTCGGAGTAGTCCACCAACTGGAAGTACCCGCCCGGCACCGGCAACGGCTTGAGCCGGGTGGTCAATAGTTGCTCGCGGAAACTATCGCGCTTGTCCTGATAGAACGCGCCGAGCCCCAGATAGTGCTCGGGCTCGGCCTCGATCATCTCCGCGAACGCCCACTGTGCCGGGGCGAAACTGCAGAAACTATTGTACTGATGGACCTTGCGCAGTTCGGCCGACAAAGCGGCCGGTGCGATGCAGTACCCAATTTTCCAGCCCGTGCAGTGATAGGTCTTGCCGAAGCTGGACACCACGAAGGCACGCTCGCGCAGCTGCGGATAGCGCAGCACCGACTCGTGGCGGCGGCCGTCGAAGACGATGTGCTCGTAGACCTCGTCGGACAACAGCCAGATGCCGGTGTCGTGCAGCAGTTCGCCGAGCCGGGCGATGTCGTCGGCATCGAACATGGCGCCGGACGGGTTGTGCGGCGAATTGATCATCAGCATGCGGGTCTTGGGCGTCACCGCCGCGCGCACCCGATCCCAATCCACGGCGAAAGTGCGCGGATCCAGCGGCACGTGCACGGCGACGCCGCCGGCCAGATCGATCGCCGGCTCGTAACTGTCGTAACAAGGATCGAGCACGATCACTTCTTCGCCCGGACGCACGACCGCATGAATCGCGTCAAATATCGCTTCACTGGCGCCAGACACCACGGTGATGTCGCTGTCGGCGTCGGGGCGGTAGCCGTAGCAGGCCTCGGTCTTCGCCGCGATGGCCTGGCGCAACGCCGGGATGCCGGTCATCGGCGCGTACTGATTCTTGCCCTCGCGCATGGCGCGGTTGAGGGCCTCGATCAGGCGCTCGGGGACATCGAAATCCGGGAAGCCCTGGCCGAGGTTCACGGCCTGGTGCTCGAGTGCGAGCTGCGACATCACGGTGAAAATGGTGGTGCCGACTTTCGGCAGCTTGGTGGCTAGCGTCATGAGCTGGAAACGGGAGGCCTGCGAGGAGGCCGAGTGTACGGAATGTGGGTTGCGGTTCGTTAGACCGGCCGCGGCGGCGGCGATGACGCCCGGACATATCCATATGTCGCCGCAACGGTGGACAGACCGGCCGCTCAGGGTTCAGCGTCGGCACGACGCCCGCTCGTCGGCGCCGTTTGCACTGCCGCAATCGTCCCGGGAGACTGCTGACATGCGCCAATTGCAGGTCGTCGATGCCGCCGAACTCGCGCTCGCCTACGCCGCGGCAGAATACGCGGTAGCCCTGGACGGCGACGCGTTGCCGCTGCGGGTCGGCCGTCCGGCGCGGGATCTGGAAGCTTACTGGCCGGCCGCGCGCTATGTGTTCGTGAGCGCCTGGAACCCGGCCTCGCAGCCGCATTCCGACAGCGCCAACCAGACCGCCGACGAGCGCCTGGTCGCGCGCCTGGTCGCCGCGGGCGTGCAGCGCCACGCCGCCTGGGCCCAGGACCAGACCGGCCAATGGCGCGAACCGGGCTGGCTGCTGGCCGATCTCGACGATGCCCTCGCCAACGCCCTGGCCCGAGACTTCGGCCAGGCCGGCGTACTGGCCTGGCGACGCGGCGAACCGGTGCGGCTGCGGATGCTGATCGCGCGGCCGCCGGACGCGGAGTCGGCGGAACATACCGATTGGGTCGAGGACTGACCAGCCGCCGCGGCCCGTACATATATATGTGTCGCCCGCCCGGCGGCCGCCCCGATCACCCCCGCCGGTCCGCCGCGACGCCCCGCCACGGTTATGGGCCCGGCGACTCGCATAAAATGCCGGTCCCGCGGCCCCGTCGGCCGTATGTCCCTGACTGATGCCCTCTTCCGAACACCACGCTCCGCCGCTGCTGCAGGCCCGCGGCCTGCGCTTCACGCGCAACGACGATCCCGTGTTCGGGCCGCTGGACTTCGCCGTCGATGCCGGCGAAGCCTTGCTGGTGCAGGGCGACAACGGCGCCGGCAAGACCACGCTGCTGCGGGTCCTGGCCGGACTGCTGCGGGCCGAGGAAGGCGCGATCGAACTCGACGGCCACCCCTCCGACCCGGCCCGGCGCGCGCGCGCGATCACCTACCTGGGCCACCTGCCCGGGCTCAAGGCCGACCTGAGCGCAATGGAGAACCTGGATTTCCTGTGCGGCCTGCAGGGCCGCCGGCGCAGCCAGTTGCCGTCCAACGCCCTGGCCATCGTCGGCCTGGCCGGCTATGAAGACGCCCTCGCCCGCCAGTTGTCGGCCGGGCAGAAGAAACGCCTGTCGCTGGCCCGGCTGTGGATGTCGCCGGCGCCGCTATGGTTGCTGGACGAGCCCTACGCCAACCTGGACCTGGAAGGCATCGAGCTGGTCAATCGCATGGTCCAGGCGCACCTGCGCGAAGGCGGCGCGGCGCTGGTGACCACCCACGGCGCCTACGCGGCGCCGCCGGTGCGCACGCGGCTGTTGGTGATGGAGAAGGCCGCATGAACACGCAGATCAAGTCGTTCGCGCAAACGCCCAGCGACGGCGCGGCCATGCCCGGCCTGATCGGCTCGGCCCGCGCCCTGCTCGCGCGCGACCTGCGCCTGCTCTGGCGCCGCCGCGGCGACGCGCTGCAGCCGGCGCTCTTCGCGCTGCTGATGGTGGTGCTGTTCGCGCTGGCCCTGGGCGGCGAGAAACAGGCCTTGTCCCGGGTCGCGGCCGGGGTGCTGTGGCTGGCCTCGCTGCTGGCCGGGCTGTTGTCGCTGGACACCTTGTTCCGCGGCGATGCCGAAGACGGTTCGCTGGAGCAATGGATGCTGGCGCCGGTGCCGCTGGGCTGGCTGGTCGCGGTGCGCACCTTCATGCACTGGGCTACCACCGCGCTGCCGTTGCTGATCGCGACCCCGTTCCTGGGCGAACTGCTATACCTGCCGCACGAGCAACTGCCGGTGCTGCTGGCCTCGCTGGCGCTGGGCACGCCGCTGCTGAGCCTGCTCGGCGCGGTGGTCGCGGCGCTGACGGTCGGGATGCGGCGCTCTGGTATCCTGGTCGCCTTGTTGGCGCTTCCGTTGTACGTTCCAGTGCTGGTGTTCGGTGCAGGCAGCGTGGCCCGCTCGGCCCAGGGACTGGACCCGGTCGGCGCCCTGTTGCTGCTGGCCGCCGGTCTGGTGGTAGCGCTGCTGTTGGCTCCGCTGGCGGCGGCGGCGGCGATTCGCATCGCGCTGAACTGACGGCGCGGTTGCACAGTCGGAACTCAATGCGATCGAACCCGCGCGGCAGCCCGGCTGGCGCGCTCCAACCGTCCAGGCCGCCCAGCGACCCAGATGCCGAACACCTTCGAACGAACCACTGAATGAATCCACTCGTCCGCTGGTTCCACAAACTCGGCTCGCCGCCTTACTTCGAACGCTTCGCCGCGCGTTGGGCGGTGTGGGGCTACGCGCTGGGCCTGCTGGTCATGGCCTGGGGCCTGTACGGCGCCCTGTTCCAGGTGCCGGCCGATTACCAGCAAAAGGACAGCTTCCGCATCATCTACATCCATGTGCCCAGCGCCTGGATGAGCATGGCGGTGTTCGGGCTGATGGCGCTGTACGCCGCGATCGCGCTGATCTGGCGGATCAAGCTGTGCGAAATCCTGGCCATGGCCTGCGCGCCGATCGGCGCCGGCTTCACCCTGATCACCCTCGCCACCGGTTCGATCTGGGGCAAGCCGATGTGGGGCACGTGGTGGGACTGGGACCCGCGCCTGACCACCGAACTGATCCTGCTGTTCCTGTACCTGGGCGTGATCGGCCTGTATCACGCCATCGACGACCGCCGCGCCGCGGCGCGCGCGGCCGGGCTGCTGGCCATCGTCGGCGTCGCCCTGTTGCCGGTGATCCGGTATTCGGTGGTGTGGTGGAACTCGCTGCACCAGGGCCAGACCATCAGCCTGTTCGGCAAATCGACGATGGACCCGAGCATGCTGGCGCCGCTGATCTGGATGATCGTCGGCACCAAGCTGTGGTTCATCGGCGCGCTGCTGACGCGCGCGCGCGCCGACAATCTGCGCCGCGAACAGGGCAAGGCCTGGGTGGCCGAACTCGCCGGCGTCCCGCAGGCCCGATCCAGCACGCAGGACGCGCGGTGATGGAATACCGGAACTACATCATTGCCGCCTACGCGGTCTTCGCCATCGTGCTGGGCTGGGATTTCCTCGCCAGCCGGCTGCAGATCCGCCGCGAGTTGCGCAACGCGCGCCAGCGCGCGGCACGCGGCGCGGCGCGCAGCACCAACAGTGACCTGAGCCGATGAATCCAACCCGCCGCCGCCGTCTGCTCTGGGTGCTCGGCCTGGTCGCCGCCGCCGGCATCGCGACCGCGCTGGTCGCCACCGCCTTGCAGCGCAATGTCGCCTATCTGTACACGCCGGCCGAAATCCTGCGCGGCGAAGCCGGCGAACGCGCGCGTTTCCGCCTCGGCGGCATGGTCGCGGCCGGTTCGTTCCAGCGCGCGCCCGGTTCGATGGACGCCAGCTTCCGCGTCACCGACGGCGACGCCGAACTGCCGGTGAAGTACACCGGCATCCTGCCGGATCTGTTCCGCGAGAAGCAGGCCGTGGTCGCCACCGGGCGCATGCAGGGCGATACGTTCGTCGCGGAGGAAATCCTCGCCAAGCACGACGAGACCTATATGCCGAAGGAAGTCGCGGACAAGATGGGGCAGGCGCATAAGAAGCATGATGTCGCCGCGCCTGGCGGCGCGGAGGCGGCTCGTTGATTTCTGTCGGTCTTGGAGTAAAGACAAATCCCCCCTGCCCTCCGGCCCGCAGGCATAGCCTGCGTGCGTTCAGTGCCGCGCGAACCTGCGGTTCGCAAGCAGCGGCCCTTCACCCTTTTTCAAAGAGGGGAACAGCAGGGGATGGTGCCGGTAACGTACTGACGTCGATGACGCGGCCGAACGGCGGCGTCGAAATTTTTTCGCCGAAGCCCGCTTGTCTTCCCCCTTTGCAAAAGGGGAACCGAGGGGGATTCGCTCTTCGCTCCACCCGCGACAAGGCGACCGGACATGCTGCCTGAACTCGGCCAGATCGCCCTCATCCTCGCCCTGCTGATCTCGATCGTGCAGGCCACGCTGCCGATGCTCGGCGCCCATCGCGGCATCGAGTCGTGGATGGCGATCGCGCGGCCGGCGGCGTATTCGCAGTTGCTGCTGGTCGGCTTCGCCTTCGTGATCCTGACCCAGGCCTTCGTTGCGCAGGATTTCTCGCTGCGCTACGTCGCCGAAAACAGCAACACGCTGCTGCCGATGGCGTATCGCTATTCGGCCGTGTGGGGCGCCCACGAAGGCTCACTGCTGTTGTGGGCGCTGGTGCTGGCGCTGTGGACGGGCGCGGTGGCCAAGTTCTCCAAGGCGCTGCCGCCGCAGGTGATCGCGCGCGTGCTCGCGGTGATGGGCGTGATCAGCGTCGGCTTCCTCGCCTTCCTGATCTTCACCAGCAATCCGTTCGCGCGGCTGCTGCCGGCGGTGGCGCAAGGCCGCGATCTCAATCCGCTGCTGCAAGACCCGGGCCTGATCATCCATCCGCCGATGCTCTACACCGGCTACGTCGGTTTCAGCGTGCCGTTCGCGTTCGCCATCGCCGCGCTGCTCGACGGCAAGGTCGATGCGCGCTGGCTGCGCTGGACGCGGCCGTGGACCAATGTCGCCTGGGCGTTTTTGACTCTCGGCATCGCTCTGGGCTCGTGGTGGGCGTATTACGAACTGGGCTGGGGCGGCTGGTGGTTCTGGGACCCGGTCGAGAACGCCAGCTTCATGCCGTGGCTGGCCGGCGCGGCGCTGCTGCATTCGCAGGCGGTCACGGAAAAGCGCGGCAGCTTCCGCGGCTGGACCTTGCTGCTGGCGATCGCCGCGTTCTCGCTGTCGCTGCTGGGCACCTTCCTGGTCCGCTCCGGCGTGTTGACCAGCGTGCACGCCTTCGCCGCCGATCCGACCCGCGGCCTGTTCGTGTTGATCTTCCTCGGCATCGTCATCGGCGGTTCGCTGCTGCTGTACGCACTGCGTGCGCCGTCGGGCGAGGACGCGGCCGGCAAGCCGTTCGAACTGGCGTCGCGCGAAACCCTGCTGCTGGCCAACAATCTGCTGCTGACCACCGCCTGCGCGATGGTGTTGCTCGGCACGCTATATCCGCTGCTGGCCGATGCGCTGGAACTGGGCAAGATTTCGGTCGGCCCGCCCTACTTCGCGTTGATGTTCGTGTTGCTGATGACGCCGCTGGTGCTGCTGCTGCCGTTCGGGCCGCTGTTCCGCTGGCAGCGCGAGCAAGTGTCGCGGCCGTTGGCGATGCTGGTGCCGTGGGCCGGGCTCGCGCTCGGCGCCGCCATCGCCGCGTATTTCCTCGCCCCGCAAGGGCCGTGGAAAGTCGCCGCCGGCGTCGGCGGCGCGGTGTGGGTCGCGGCCGGCACCGCGCGCTTCGTGTGGACACGCGTTCGCGGCAACGGCACGGCCTTCACCGCCGAGATGCTCGGCATGACCCTCGCCCATCTGGGCGTCGCCGTGTTCCTGATCGGCGCCTTGCTGGTCGAAGGCCTGAGCGTGCAGCGCGAAGTCGCGCTGGCGCCGGGCAAGAGCCTGGACCTGGGCCGGTATTCGTTCCGCTTCGACAACGTCAAGCACAGTGTCGGCCCGAACTACGAGGCCGATTACGGCACCGTTACCGTCTTCGACGGCGATGAAGTGCTGACCGTGCTGCATCCGGAAAAACGCGCCTACGCCAGCGGCGGCCAGGTGCTGACGGAGGCGGCGATCGCGCGCGGCATCACCCGCGATCTGTACGTCGCGCTCGGCGAGCCGCTGGGCAACGGCGCCTGGGCGGTGCGCGTGCACGTCAAGCCGTTCGTGCGCTGGATCTGGCTGGGCGCCTTGCTGATGATGCTCGGCGGCTTCGTCGCCGCGGCCGACCGGCGTTTCCGGGTCAAGGCCGAAGCGCGCAATGATGAGCGCGAGCCCTTGTCGCATCCTGACATGCTGGAGACGCCGAATCACGCAAGCGCGGCACGCAATATCGCTGGAGAGCAGCACGCATGAACACCCCGACTCCGAAAAGCGGCAAAGGCAGCTGGTTTCCACTGGCATCCTTCGTCCTGCTCGCCATCCTGCTCGCCAACGGTTTGTGGCTCGCGCGCAACCCCGATCGCGAAAAACTGCCCTCGCCGCTGATCGGCAAGCCCGCGCCGCAATTCTCGCTGCCGGTGCTGCACGAAGCCGGCCGCCTGTTGTCGACTAACGAACTGCGCGGCGCGCCGTATCTGCTCAACGTCTGGGGCAGCTGGTGCCCGGCCTGCCGCGACGAACACCCGGTGCTGACCCGTTTCGCCGAGACCAAGCGCCTGCGCGTGATCGGTTTCAACTGGAAGGACGAACACGCCGATGCGCTGCGTTGGCTGGAAGAGTTCGGCAATCCGTATTTCGTCGTGGTCGCCGATTACGAAGGCAAGGCGGCGATCGACTGGGGCATCTACGGCGCGCCGGAAACCTTCCTGGTCGATGGGCAGGGCATCGTGCGATGGAAGTTCGTCGGGCCGTTGACCGATAAGGTCATCGTCGAGGAATTGCTGCCGGTGTTGGACAAGATCGAGAAGGGTCGATGAGGGGCGCGGTTAAAAGCAAATCCCCCCCTGCCCCCCTTTTTCAAAGGGGGGAGTGCTTCGGCCGCATGCGACACGATCGAGAGTGTCGTGCTGTTCCCCCCTTTGAAAAAGGGGGCCAGGGGGGATTTGCTTTTCCCCGCACGCTCCTGGCCACCGCCGCCCTGATCCTGACCTTAGCGCTCACCCTGACCACACCAGCGATCGCCCAACCCGCCAGCGATCCCGCGCCGCTGAGCTTCAACGACAACACCGAAGAACGCCGCTTCCACGCCCTGGTCGCCGAGCTGCGCTGCGTGATGTGCCAGAACCAGTCGCTGGCCGATTCCAACGCCCAGATCGCCCACGACCTGCGCCGCGAAGTGTTGGTACTGATGCGCCAGGGCAAGAGCGACGGCGAGATCAAGGATTTCCTGGTCGCGCGCTACGGCGAGTTCGTGCTGTACCGGCCGCAGATGGAATCCAAGACCTGGCTGCTATGGTTCGGCCCGGCGCTGGTGTTGCTGGCCGGCGGCTTCGTGGTCGCGCGGGTGATCCGCGCTCGCGGCGCCAACGCGCATGACGGCTCCGCGCGCAACGACGAGGAACAAGAGTGGTGATGGCGGTGACGATGGGTTCGGCCCCGATGGCCGTGTTCGTGGCGTCCGGCGCGGCGCTGGTGGTATTCGCGCTGGGCTACGCGCTGCGTCCGCTATGGCAGGCGCGTCCGCTGCTGGGCGGCGGATTGGGCCTGGCCCTCGCCTCGGCCACGGTCGCCTTGTACCTGTTGGTCGGCACGCCGAACGCGTTCAACCCGCAACAACAACGCGAACCCGAGACGCTGGCCGAGGCCGTGAGCCAACTGGAAGCCGAACTCGAACGCGATCCGAATCAGATCGAAGGCTGGCGCCTGCTCGCCAGCGCCTACACCGCCGAAGGCCTGAGCGCGAAAGCGCGAGACGCCTACGCGCGCGCGGTGAAGCTCGCGCCGGACAATCCCGACCTGCTGGCCGAAGCCGCCGAAGCGCGCGCGCTGGCCACCCGCGACCGCCGCTTCGACGCCGACGCGGTCGCCATGCTCAAGCATGCGATCGAAAAACAACCCATGCATCAGCGCGCGCGCTGGTTCCTGGGCATCGCCCAGCGCCAGGCCGAACAACCGGCCGAAGCGGCGCGGACCTGGGAGCCGCTGCTGAGCGTGGTCGATGCCGGCACCGCCCACAGCCTGCTCGAACAGATCAACGGCGCGCGCCAGGAAGCCGGCCTGGAACCGCTGCCGCCGCCGGCGCCGATCGCCGCGGCCGACGCGAGCGGCGGGCTCAAGATCAAGGTCGAGCTGTCGGCGGCGATGAAGGCCAAGCTGCCGGCGAACGCGAGCGTGTTCGTGATCGCGCGCCAGGTCGCCGGCCCACCGATGCCGGTCGCGGTCGAGAAGCATGCGGCCGGTAAATTCCCGCTCGAAGTCGTCCTCGACGACGGCGACAGCCCGATGCCGACGATGAAGCTGTCGCAGCTCGAACAAGTGCAGGTGCTCGCGCGCGTGTCGGCTTCGGGCAACGCGATTCCGCAGCCCGGCGATCTGGCTTCGCAGCCGGTCAGCGTGCGCACCGACAGCAAGGACCAGGTCGTCGTCATTATCGATCGCGTGGTCGAGTAGGGTTTGCCGCGAACTGGGACAAGAGCGTCGGGCCTGAAGGCCCCTCCTACAAAAGTTTTCGAGGCAGCGCTTCGGATCATGATCGCCGCGAACCAGCGAAGTCTTTTGTGGGAGGGCCCTTCAGGCCCGACGCTTTCGTCTACACACCACTGACCCCACACCCCGGACATGCGCCGATAATGCAATTGCAATTGCAATTCCGATCCCGACCGCGAACAGCGACGATGGTTTAGGCTGCAACGCGACCCTCGCGCCGCTCATCGCGGCACCGCTTCCACCCGACGCAAGGACACCGGCTTCGCCGGCCACACGAGCAAGGCATGACCGAATTCATCCCGCCCGGCACCCGCCACATCGACCTGCCCTCGCCGTTCCCGATGAAACGCGGCGGCGCCCTCACCGGCGCGCGCGTGGCGTATGAAACCTGGGGCGAGCTCAACGCCCGACGCGACAACGCCATTCTGATCGTCACCGGCCTGTCGCCCGACGCGCACGCCGCGGCCAACGCGGGCAATCCCGAGCCGGGCTGGTGGGAAGCCATGCTCGGCCCGGGCAAGCCGATCGACAGCGAGCAATGGTTCGTGATCTGCGTGAACTCGCTCGGCAGTTGCAAAGGCTCCACCGGCCCGGCCTCGATCGACGCCGCCAGCGGCGAGCTCTATCGGCTGAGTTTCCCGGAGCTGTCGGTCGAAGACGGCGCCGACGCGGCCGCGCACGTGGTGCGCGCGCTCGGCATCGAACGGCTGGCCTGCGTGATCGGCAATTCGATGGGCGGCATGACCGCGCTGGCGCTGCTGGTGCGCCATCCGGGCCTGGCGCGCAACCACATCAACATCTCCGGCGCGGCGCGCGCGCTGCCGTTCTCGATCGCGATCCGCTCGCTGCAGCGCGAAGCGATCCGCCTGGACCCGCAGTGGAACCAGGGCGAGTACGACGACGCCCACTACCCCGAATCGGGCATGCGCATGGCGCGCAAGCTCGGCGTGATCACCTACCGCTCGGCGCTGGAGTGGGACGGCCGCTTCGGCCGCGTGCGCCTGGATTCCGATCGCGCCGACGAAGAACCCTTCGGCCTGGAATTCCAGGTAGAAAGCTACCTGGAAGGCCACGCCCGCCGCTTCGTGCGCCGCTTCGATCCCAATTGCTACCTGTACCTGAGCCGCTCGATGGACTGGTTCGACATCGGCGATTACTGCGGCGGCAGCGACGGCCTCGACAATGATGAACAGGTGCATCGCGGCCTGGCTTCGATCCGGGTCGAGAAGGCCCTGGCGATCGGTGTGCACACCGACATCCTGTTCCCGCTGCAGCAACAGCAGGAAATCGCCGACGGCCTGCGCGCCGGCGGCGCCGATTCGCGCTTCCTGCCGCTGGAATCGCCGCAGGGCCACGACGCGTTCCTGGTCGATATCGGCCGTTTCGGCCCGGCGGTGGCGGGATTTCTTTCCGAGCTGCGGACGGGCGTAGAATCTGTGGCATGAACGCCATCGACACCCTGCCCGATTTCGACTTCCCCGGCCACGACAAGCTGGTCGCCGCGATCGACGCCGCCGTCGCCGCCGGCGACGAGCACGCCGTTACCGCGGCCTTGCGCAACACCCTGTGCAAGATGATCCGCGACCGCGACGTCAACCTGCCCGACTGCGTGTTCGACCCGATCCAGGATCACTACGCGCGCCGCGAGCTCTACCGCAGCCCGCAACTGGGCTACAGCGTGGTCGCGATGACCTGGGGCCCGGGCCAGGGCACGCCGATGCACGATCACAGCGGCCTGTGGTGCGTGGAAGGCGTGTGGGACGGCGAGCTGGAAATCACCCAGTTCGAGCTGCTGGAACGCAACGGCGAGAACTTCCGCTTCCGCGCCGCCGGCGGCATGCATGCCGGCCCCGGCAGTGCCGGCAGCCTGATTCCGCCGCACGAGTACCACACCATCCGCAACGCCAGCGAGGACTCGGTGGCGGTGTCGCTGCACATCTACAAGGCGCCGATGGAGTGCTGCTCGATGTTCGTGCCCAACGACGGCGAGTGGTTCCGCCGCGTGGACAAGGCGCTGGAAACCGACGAAGCCGCCTGAGTCGCGCCCTCGCCCGACCGCGCCCGCCACCGGCCGGGCCCGCCGGGATTCAGCGCCGAGCGCTGACATCGGTCAGTACGCAAATCCGGCTGCGGGCCGGATACTCGGTTCAAGCCCGCGCATAGCTTTCGCCGCGGGCCGCAGGCGTCATATGTGGGTGCGCCGCGCTCGCACCTCGATCGCCTTCCGACATCCCCGCCTCCCACCGTCGCACTCGCAGTCCCCTCCCAGCCGCCGCCCGGAGTTCCGCCGATGCTGACCGATCTGTTGCTCGCCTCCGCCCACCACCTGCTGGTGTTCGCCCTGATCGCGATGCTGGTGGCCGAATCGGTGCTGCTGCGCGGCCCTATCGACGCGACGGTGTTGCGCCGCCTGGCCGGGCTCGACTCCGGTTACGGCGCCAGCGCGGTGCTGCTGCTGGTGGTCGGCCTGTCGCGGCTGAAGTTCGGCGTCAAAGGCCTCGACTTCTACGAGCACAACCCGTGGTTCCACGCCAAGCTCGGCGCCTTCATCCTGATCGCGCTGCTGTCGATCCTGCCGACCGTGCGCTTCCTGCGCTGGCGCAAGGCGCTCAAGGCCGATCCGAACTTCCTGCCGGCCGCGAGCGAAGTCGGCACCCTGCGCCTGCTGATCCGCTTCGAGCTGGTACTGGTCGCGGTGATCCTGGTCTGCGCCGCGGCGATGGCGCGCTTCGGCGGGTTCTGAGCGCACCGCCGCGATCCGCGACGCCGCCCCGATCGGACGGCGCCGCGGCCTGAGCCGAAGACTCAGGGCGTAACCAGGGTCAATCCGTACTGCTGCAGGATCGGGTTCACCGGCTGGAACCAGCTCACCTGAAAGATCCCCGTGCCGCAGTTGTTCTGCGCGCCTGGCGCGATGCTGGCGAGCGACAGCACGCCTTGCGCCTGCTCATGGACATCGATCCAGCCGCCGCCGGAATCGCCGAAGCCGGCGCAGGCGTTGCTCTGGGTCAGGCCGAACACGACGCCGCGCGTACTGTTGACGGTGACGTTCTGCGCGGTGATTAGCCCGCACTGGTAGCCGGTCTTCCAACCCGAGCGGCACACCACCGCGGAATAGCCCGCCTCGACGCTGCCGCGCACGGCGAAAAAGCCGCCGGCGTAATTGGTGATCAGCGGAAACAACTCGTGATTGGCGTTCAAGGCGACCCAGGCACGGTCGGTCCCGGGAAATTCCGACGCGGCGAAGTAGCCGGCCGGCGCGCCGTCGAGACCGATCGTCTCGCCCGCCGTCCCGCAATGGCCGGCGGTGACGAAGCCCTTGGTCGCGCCTTGCATGACCGCGAATCCGACCGAACACGAGAGCGCGCCGTTCTTCTCGTAAGAACGGCCGGCGTACACCGACGAGGTCGGCTGCGGCACGCCCGGCGTTTGCTGGAAGCGCAACAGGCCGCTGTCGGCGCCGCTGACCGCGGCCAAATCGATCGCGCGCTCCATGGCATCGGGCGCGACGCTGACCAGTACCGAATTGCTGCCCGGATCGACGTACCACGAATGCACGCCGTCGATCGGCCGGCTGATGCCGGACACGCGCGCACGCACGCTGCGATCCAGGCGCGCCTTCGCCGCTTCCAGCTCGCTCAGGCTGTAGCGGACCTGGCGCAACTGCACGCCGTCGAGCTTGAGCGGGCCGCGCGGGTCCGAAGATCCGACGACGAACCGATAGCGGCCGTCGCTTGCGCGTTCGACCCAGGCGCCGCCGAAATGGGCGCCCAGACGGCGCCGCGCCAGCGCCTCTTGCGCGGGCGCATCGCGCTGCACCTGCAGCAGTTGATCGACCTGCGCCGACGACAGGCCCAGATCGTGTTGCGCGGCCTGATGAAGCGTCGGGCTGACCTGCAGATCCGTTGCCGCGGCCGCATCGAAGGCGACCATGCACAGCAGGGACAAAGCGCAAACGTGAGCGCCGGATCGGCGCGAGGAAAAACCGGTGGATTGCATACAAAACCTCCTGGATTGGATGCGATGAGAAAATCCGCAAGCGCGCACGGACGCGATCGCGACCCGTCGCGAAGTCCTTCCTGATGAACCGTTCGACGGGCGCTGATAGATAACCGCGTCGATCGGATCGGCGCGCCTGCCTGGATCACAGGCGAAGGCGCGACCGCGTCACAAAGGCGCGCGCCGCCGCCGCGGGCGTTCGCGGAAACCACCGCCCGGCGGACATTTCGCGGCGGATCGGCAAGCGCGGCGCCGCGCCCTCTGCGCGGTGCGTCGAGGACTCCAGGCCAACCGGGAAGTGGCGTCCCGCGCCTCGGGCGCGCCGGCCCGGAGGGATACCCGGCCGCGCGCCCCGCCCGCGCTCAGGATTCCTCGACGTCCGCGTGCATTTGTTGTGCAAACACCAGCCGGTGCCCGTCGGGCGTCTGCACGATCATCTCGCGCATGCCCCAGGGCTGGTCCTGCGGCGGCGCGAGCGAGCTCAGGCCTCGCGCGCGGGCCTCTTCGAACAGGGCGTCGATCGCATCGACCAGGACCACGCCGAAATAGTTGTGATCGCCGGTCTCATGCGGCGCCAGCGCGTCGGGACAACTGCCCAGGCGCAGATCGCAGGCGCCGCGGCGCACGAACACCCACCCCTGCGGCTCCAGCCAGCGCTCGAAGCCGAACATGGTCTGCCACCACCGCGCCGTCGCTTCCGCGTCGGGAACGGCCAGAACGTAGGCGCAGTGCAGCGGTTGGGCGAGGTTGGCCATGGGATGGCTCCGGGGCGGCGGGAACTCACTCTAGACCACCGCACATTCGCCGGAGGTCACGACCGCGGAGGGGGCAGACTCGCGGCCCCGAGCTGGGTATACTGCCTGCCCGCTGCCGGAGTGGCGGAATCGGTAGACGCAGCGGACTCAAAATCCGCCGCCCTTAAAAGCGTGTGGGTTCGAGTCCCACCTCCGGCACCAAAAAAAAGGCCCGCGAGCGATCGCGGGCTTTTTTGTGCTTGTTCGGGGCTGCGCCCGGGCTTTGCTGCCGGCCAGAGGCTCCGCGACGGCCGACCTCTCCGCGCTCGCCTGCTCGCGCGGATATCGTTCACTTGGAAGCGCCTTCCCCGCTGACAGCGGAATATCCGCCAACCGGTACTAACCGACATGCCGACCGCACCGGAAACCGGGCCGGGGGTCACAGCATGGTTCGATTGAAATAGGTCGCCCGCTCGAACTCGTCGATGTTCACCGCAATGCGCGGAAGCTGCGGAAACATCCCGGCCAGCTCGCCGACGATGGCCTTCGCCAAGGCAGCGCGTTGCTCGACACTGCGCCCCTGCATGATCCAGGCGAAGGTGTGGATGAAATCTTCCCGCCCGCCGCCGACGGCATAGGTGCGGAACGGGTGCAGGCGGACCTTGATGTCCGATTCTTCGAACAACCCCGTTGAACTCACCACTCGATGCAGTCGGGCGATGATCGATTCCTCATCGTGAATCTGAAGTATTCCCTGAGAACAATCGACTACGAAGTGCGGCATGACGGCTCCATCGCTTGCAAGGTGGATACGGAGGAGGCGACCGCCTCCGAACTCGTTGAGGACAGGTTCAATCGAGCCTGCGCCACACGGAAACCGGGATGCTCCCGTCCGCCCGCGGCGGCACCTCGTAACGCAGCTGCGCGCCGTCGAACGTGTACCGGCGCTTCTGCGTCGTGCCTTCCCAGTTGGGAAAGGACGAGCCTTCGATCGAAAACGCCAACACCCCTGCCCCTTGGTCGATCGTCATCGCGCCGTAGTGGGTACTGCTGCCCATGACCGCGGACTTGAATTCACCGGCGCTGCCGTCGGCCTTGCTGTCGCTGGCGAACCGCGGGCGTTCGGACTTGAAGATCTGCAGCGAATACCGCCCCTTGTCATCGACGACGAGCCTGCCCTTCGGGTTCTCGCCGTAGTCCCGCGTCGCCCGCCCATCCGGCAGGATCTTGTCCGCGGCGACCAGGCTCCAGGTGCCTTGCAGTGGAAACGCGCGTGCCGGCATTTGCGCATCGGGCGCGGCCAGCCCCGCCAGCACTGCGACGAATGCGCCGCTCAGTAGTTTCATCGCGGTAAGTCCTTACGTTTGGGATCGACCGGTTCATCTTAAGCCGCTTGATAGATATGAAAAATGCATCTAAAAAGATATCTGGCATTTAAAAATCGAATCTATCCAGATGAAAGCCATGGACGTGGATGCGGTCAGGGCGTTCCTGCTGGCGGCCGATCTGCACAGCTTCACCCGCGCCGCCGACGTGCTGGGCACCACCCAGTCCGCGATCAGCATCAAGCTGCGGCGCCTGGAAGAACAACTCGGCCGCCGCCTGCTGGAACGCACGCCGCGGCATGTACGCCTGTCCGCCGAGGGACTGGCTTTTCTCGGCGTGGCGCGCGAACTGGTGTCGTCCCACGACCGCGCGGCCGCCGCCTTCGAGACCGAACAACGCCGCTTGGCGATCGGCATCAACCAATTGCTGGTCGGCAGCGAACTGCCGTATTTGTTGCGGCAGATGCGCGACCACGATCCGAACCTGCTGGTCGAGATGCGCATCGCCGGCACCAACGAACTGTTGCAAAGCCAGGAACGCGGGGAACTCGACGCCGTGCTGGTGCTGCGCCCCGAGGATCGCGGCAAGCGCGGAAAAATCGCATTCGCGGAAACCTTTTCATGGTTCGCGGCGGCCGGCTGGCAGCCGCGCGCCGGCCAGCCCTTGCCGCTGGCGACGCAAGGCGAGTCGTGCCGCATCCGCACGGAGGCGGTACGCGCGCTCGACCGGGCCGGCATCGAATGGCGCGAAGTGTTCCTCGGCAAGGGCGCCGCGATCCTGGGCGCCGCCGCGGTCGCCGGCCTGGCGGTGGCGGTGCTGGCGCGGCGCGCGGCACCGCCGGGCACGGTCGATGTCAGCGGGCTGCTGTCGCTGCCGCCGATCCGCTCGCAGGACGTGATGCTCTACAGCAACCTCAGCGACCGGCGCACGCGCGATGCCTTGCGCGTTCTCACGCTGGCGTTCCAGTGAAGGCATTGCGTCGCGCGGCAACAGGAGTTTGTGCCGGCAATATTGCGTAACGCGATTCGAAGAGGCGTACCGGAAGATCCCGCGCCGAACCGATCCACCAGCGCGCCCATGCAGCGCCCGTCCGAAGCTCAGTGCGACTCTTCCCCGTCCTCGCCGTCCGGATACGCGATCGACGCCGAGTGAACGGCGTCCTCATCGCCCTCGCCCACCTCGTCCCGCCATGCGCGCTCCGCCGGCGCGCTGCGCGCAACGTTCGGCCATGCGGCGACGATGCAGCGGATGGCGGCGGCGGTTGCGAGCATGATCAGTTCTCCGGGTGAGGTCGCCTGCAGCCCAGGCAGCGGCGAGCGCGGCCGTTGCGACCGCTGACGGGTCGCGACAACAGGCCGCCGCAGGGGCACTGCGGTTCCATGCCGCGCTCCCATCGCCATAAACGCCACAACGAGTACATCGTCATCATTACGCCGGCACCGGCGCTGCCGAATTGCAGCCATCGCGCGATCCGCGCGTATTCGTCCGTCGCCGACGCCAGATCGGCGGATGCGACACCGGTCTGCAGCAATAACGCACCGGCCGCCATGCCGCCCGCGGCCACGACCAACGCCGGCGCGAACAGCTGCAGCAACATCCTGGCACCACGATTCATCGCTTACCTCTCCCCATCTGCGCCGGCTAGCAGACAGTGGAGCGGTCTCATCTGTTGAGACGGTGGCCAGATTATGGCCAGCCCCGCGGCGCTGCATCTGCCATTGGTCCTGGCGCATTTGCGCCGCCTGTCGGTTGCGCGCCGGCGCGGCTTGTGAACAATTTCCGCCCTCGAGCGAACACTGCGGACGGCGACGGCCGTCGCGTCATACTCGCCGGGGTTGGTTAGAATCGCCGCATGTGTCTGATCGCTCTCGCCTGGCAACACCATCCGCGTTACCGGCTGGCGCTGATCGCCAACCGCGACGAAGCCCATCAACGCCCCACCGCGCCGGCCGCGGCCGATCCCGACGACGCGCACGCCTTCGGCGGACGCGATCTGTTGCAAGGCGGCAGTTGGCTGATGATTTCCGATCGCGGCCGCCTGGCCGCGGTGACCAACGTGCGCGACGGACTCAATCCCGACGCCGCGCCGCGTTCGCGCGGCGCCCTGGTGCGCGACTTCGTCCACGGCTCGATGACCGCGTCGGAATATCTGCAGACCCTGCGCCCCGAGGCGATGCGGTTCGGCCGTTTCAATCTGCTGCTATGGGACGGCGGCGACTTGATGTTCGGCAGCAACCATCCCTACTTCCAGGCGCATGCGGTCAAACCGGGCGTGCACGCGATGTCCAACGGCGCCTTCGACGCGCCCTGGCCCAAGAGCGGCCTGGCCACGCGCGCGCTGTCGGCATGGCTGGAATCGCCGGCCTCGCAGCAAGCCGATCACAAGCAGCCGCCGAACAGCCACGACGCGGGACTGGCGATGCTGCTCGCGGCGATGGCCGACACCACCGTCGCGCCCGACACCGCCCTGCCCGACACCGGTGTCGGCCTGGAACTGGAACGCATGCTGTCGCCGCCGTTCGTGCTCGGCGAGCGCTACGGCACGCGTTGCAGCAGCATCGTGCTGATCGGCGAGGATTCGATCGGTTTTATCGAACGGCGCTACGGGCCCAATGGCGCGACCGGCGGCGAAACGGCGGTGGAGTTGCCGTTGCGGCGCGGTTGAGGCAATCGCGATCCGGGCCGCGATTTCGATGTTCCGAACAACGCGCCTCGTGCACGCCCGACGCAAATAAGAAGGCCCAGGCCTCGAAGATGTTCTTCGGGTGTCCGGGCCTTCCGTCGTCGGAGCGATTGCATCGGACTTGCGTCCGTTGGTTTTTCTCCGACGCGCGCAGGATAACGCCGCCGGCGTTAGGCAAGGATCAAAATTTCGTGATCGGATTCGTATGCGTGATCGCTGAATCCGCGTGCCGGCGTATTCAGCCGGCGCGGCGGCGTCGCGATCACTTCGCCCACGGCCACCAGCCGCGGCCGGTCTGCGCATAACGATCGGCCGCGCGCTCGAAGCGGTTGCGCACGCTGATCCCGCCGCAAGCCAGATACAGCGGCAGAAACAACAAGCCGAGCACCATGTACTGATAGACGTGCGCGCGTTCGTGATCGGCCAGGCGGATCGGCGGTTCCTCGCGATGGCCGGCGTCGTGGGCGTAGGTGCGGCAAGGCGAATCCAGGTCGTCGCCGGTGTGCAGGATCACGTTGCCCAATGTCATCGCCCCGCCCGGCCCCCACGGCCAGTGGTGGAACACCAGGGCGAGGTCTTCGCCGCGCCAGCGCGGACGCGCGCCGAACGGCGTGGCCA
Organism: Lysobacter gummosus; assembly: GCF_001442805.1. Classification (NCBI taxonomy): domain Bacteria; kingdom Pseudomonadati; phylum Pseudomonadota; class Gammaproteobacteria; order Lysobacterales; family Lysobacteraceae; genus Lysobacter; species Lysobacter gummosus. The sequence continues at coordinate 3,183,901 of NZ_CP011131.1, forward strand.
GCACACCGGCGAGCAGGCCGAGCGCGGTGACCGGCGAGGTCCACACCGCGCCGACGATCGCAGCGGCGATTCGCAACCATGCGCTCAGTCAGCAGCCCTCTTCCGGCAACAGCAGCCACAGGATCAGATACGCCAGCGCCACCGGCAGGACGAAGGTCGCCAGGGCCAGCACCACGAAGGCCGCGCGCACCAGCACCGGATTCCAGTGCAGGCGCAAGGCGATGCCGCCGGCTACGCCGGCCAGCATGCGGTCATGGCGCGAACGGCAGAGCGGGCGCGTGGCGCTGGTCATCGTGGCGCTCTCCGGGCGGCTCGACGGCGAGGGTCGGCGCCAGTTTATCGCGTCACGGTGATGGCGGCGTCGCCCGCGCGGCGGCGCGCAGCTGAACGAGTCTGGCCTGCAGCCAGGACGCCGCGGTCATCGCCGGGCCCTTGCCGCAGCGCACGTGGTAGGGCTTGCCGCTGAGGCTGCTCTGGCTGGCGCCGCGCTCGATGAACAGCTCGGCGGTGTCGGCCAGGTCGCGCTTGCGCAGGTAGGCCAGCTTCTTCTGCAGGTGTTCCTGGGCCTGGGCCGAGTCGTACCAACTGCCGTTGCGCTCGAACTGGCAGCCCGACCGCCCCAGCGCTTGCACCAATTGCTGGATTTCGCGTTCGGCCGCCGCCGACGGCGCCGCCTGGGCGGCGCCCGCGGTCAGCAGGGTCAGGGCCAGCCAGGCCGAGGCGATCGGCTGGCGCAGGATGTTTCGAATCGAGGTCATGTGCTCGATTAGAGCTTGTCCAGCCAGGCGCCGACCACCCGCGTCCAGATCGCGTATCCCTCGGCGTTCATATGCAGGCGGTCGGCCACGAACAGCTCCGGCCGCGACTCGCCGGCGGGATCTAGCATCGGCGTGAACACGTCCAGGTAGTCCACGCCGCGGGCGCCGCGGATATAGTCGTGGATCAGCGAATTGGCCTGTCGTACCTGCGGCAACAAGGCGCTGCGCGAAGGGCTGGGCTTGATCGAGATGAAGGCGATCCGCGCCTTCGGCGTGCCGGCCTGGACGCGGCGCACGAAGGCGACGAAATCGTCGCGCACCTGGCGCGGCGTGCGGCCTTCGTTGAGATCGTTCTCGCCGGCGTAGAACACCACCGCGCGCGGCTGGTAGGCGTTGACGATGCGATCGGCGAAATACACCGAGTCGTAGACGCGCGAGCTGCCGTAGCCGCGATTGATCGTGGCCACGCCGGGGAAGTCTTCGCTCAGCGTGGCCCACAGGCGGATCGAGGAACTGCCGACGAAGACCACCGCGCCGGGCATGCGGCGCACGCGCGCGTCCTGCGCTTCCCAGGCCTGCACCGTGGGTTCCCATTCGCGCGAATCGCGCGGCGCGGTGCCGGGCGGCGACGGGTCGGCCGCGACGGCGGCGCTTGCGGGGGCGGCGGCATCCTTGCCCGGAGCGACGGCGCAGGCCGTCAATACGGTGAACAGCAACGCGGTCAGGATGCGGCGCATACCGGGTTCCCAATGGCAAAGGTGGGTCCAGCCTAACCCGGGCGGGATCGGGGGATCGAGACTTGATCGGGCGGCTTGCACTGAAGCAGGCAGCTATCGACCGACTGCACTTGTGAGCCCCTCTCCCGCTGTGCGGGGTGAGTGGACGCGGCTTGCGAGCCATTGGCTCGCGCGTTCACGAACGCCCAAACGCTATGCGTTTGGGCTGGGCTGGGGTTGGGGTGAGGGCCGAAGCGGCCGCGCTGCCCTCATCCGGCCCTTCGGGCCACCTTCTCCCGCAAGCGGGAGAAGGGATCAAGGGATCAAGAGATCAAGAGATCAAGAGATCAAGAGATCAAGGGAAGTTTCAGTCAGAGAAGCGACTCAGCGCGAACGCTCGCTCAGCCAGTCGTGAATCGCGCCGGGCACTTCGCGCTGGGCGCGGCCGGAGACGTAGATGCCGATGTGGCCCCCCTTGAACGACAGTTCGCTGTAGTCCTGCGTGCCGACCAGATCGGCCAACGCCTTCGACGCCGCCGGCGGCACCAGATGATCCTGCTCGGCGTAGATGTTCAACACCGGCATCTGCACATAGCCCAGGTCCACCGCGCGCCCGCCGATATCGATGCCGCCGTTGACGAAGCCGTTGCCCTGGTAGAACTGCTTGATGAACTGGCGGAAGGCCTCGCCGGCCTGGTCCGGCGAATCGAAGATCCACTTTTCCATGCGCAGGAAATCTTCCAGCGCGCGCTTGTCGTCGAGGATGTCGATCAGGCCCACGTACTTCTGCACGAACAAGCGCCACGGCTTGAGCGTGAGGTAGCACCAGTTCATGACGTCGGCCGGAACGTTGCCCAGCGTGTCCACGAATTGATCGATGTCCAGCCCGCGCGTCCAGTTCGACAGCATGTTGTCGCTGGTGTGGAAATCCACCGGCGTGACCATGGTGATCAGGTTGCGCACCTTGCCAGGATTCAACGCCGAGTAGCACAGCGAGAACGCGCCGCCCTGGCAGATGCCCAGCAGGTTGACCGAATCCATGCGGTATTCGCGGCGCAGATGATCGACCGCGCCGCCGAGGAAACGCTGGATGTAATCCTCCAGTTCCAGATAACGGTCGGAACGGTCCGGATAACCCCAGTCGAGGATGTACACGTCCTGGCCGCGTTCGAGCAGGCCGCGCACGATGGATTTGTCCGCCTGCAGATCGACCATATACGGGCGGTTGACCAGCGCGTAGGCGATCAGCAGCGGCACCTTCGCGGTCGGCGCCTTGTCGCCGCGGAAGCGGTACAGCACGACCTTGCCGTCGCGCCAGACTTCTTCGCGCTCGGTCGCGCCGTAATCGATGTCGCCGACCTCGCGCAGCGTGTCCAGGCCGGCGCGCAGTTTGTTCTGCGCGGCCATCGCTTCTTGCGCCAGCGATTCGGCGCTGAAATTGATCGGTGCGGTCATCTCAGCGCGCTCCCTGCTTGGCCAGCTTGGCGGTCTTGGCGCGCTTGCCCGGCTTCACCGCCGCGGCGAGCGGTTTCGACGGCGGCTGCGGTCGCGCGATCGCGGTTTTCTTCACCGCCTTCTTCGCCGGCGACGGCGCTGCGGCGGCGGACGGCACGGCCTTGAGCCGAGCCGGCGCGGCCGACTTGCTCGGCACCGCGGCGCTGGCCGCGGCGGTGCGCGCCTTGGCCGAGGCCTTGGTCGCGACTTTCTTCACCCCCGCCCTGGCCGGCGGCGCGGCCGCGGGTTCGGCCTTGGCCTGCGGCTCGGCGGCGCGCACCGGCTTGGCGTTGTGCAGTTCATCGCGCAGACGGCTCAGCTCGCGTTCGAGCTGGACGATCTTGCGATGCGCGGAGTCGATCTCGGTGCGGGTCGGAATGCCGAGGCTGCCGCTGGCCTGTTCGATCTCTTTCTGCACGCCGGCGCGCAGACGCATCTGCGAATTCACCAGCGCGGCGTAAGCGTCGCGGAAGCGCGGCGACAACGCGATCTCGGCGTAGGCTTCTTCCGCGGCGTCGATCCACAGATCGAACAGGCCGCGCGCGGAGGTGATCTGACGACCCGGTTCGCTGCGCTCGGCGAGTTTGTCTTCGAAGCGCGAGAACGCCTCTTGTCCGGCTTGCGCCATCAGCGCGTTATAGGCCTGGCTTTGCTTCTGGTAATCGGCATTGGCCTGGACCAGTTGCTGCACGCGTTCTTGATGCTCGCGCGCGAAACCGAACGCCGGCAAGCCGAGCAACGACTGGCCTTCGTGCTGTGCGCGCTCCAGGAACGGCGCGATCTGCTCGGCCCATCGGCTGAAGTCCTGCTGGCCCGGACCGCGCATGGAACCGAACATGTCCGCGAACGGATTGGCGCCGCCACCGCCCAGCGCCTGCTTCCAGGCACCGGCGATGTCGCCGGCCGACGCGTTGCTGCCGGCGAATTGCGCGGCGAGTTTCTGGATTTCGCCGAACCAACCGCGCGCCTGGCTGTTGAAACGGTCCAGGGTGTCTTCGACTTGCGGATTGCCGCCTTTGGCCATCTGCGACCACCAGTTGATCGCCTCGTTCCAGCCCGGCACCGACGGTTGCGCGGACTGCGGCGTAGCGCCGCGCATCATCTCGCCCCATGCGCCCCAGTATTGTCGCGCGAGCCGGTCGAAATCCTGCGCACTGACGCCTGCGCCGAAATCGCCGGGATTGTTCGAGCCGAAACCGAAATTCGCCATCGCCGTCTCCATGGTTTGCGCCGATCATAGCAATGGCGCGTTGCATGGCGGTGGTGACGGCGTCGCAGGGAATCGGCGTGGTGCCTGGGTGTGCGTTGGTAGGCGTATTCAGGGGTGTGAGCGACACGATCACCAATGCAGCCCCTGCCGTTGCCCCCTTTAGAAAAGGGGGCGGCGCCTGCGCAGCAGGCGCGGGGGATTTGAGCTTTTGCTGTTGCTTTGCTCAGAGCAGAAGCAAATCCCCCCTGCCCTCCGGCTTGCAGGCATAGCCTGCGTGCGTTCAGTGCCGCACGAACCTGCGGTTCGCAAGCAGCGGCCCTTCACCCTTTTTCAAAGGGGGGAACAGCCACAGCCGCCGCGATTAGGGTTTGGGAATCCGCAATGTCTTGCTGATCATCAACGACCCAGACAGCGCGAACATCAGCACCATCGGATGGAACAACCACGGCCCGATGCGCACGCCGCCGAACCACAGATCGGCGCCTATCGCGCCTTGCCACGCCGCGATCGCCAGCACGATCACCAGCGCCAGGCTGGTCGGAATCGGCGTGCCCTCGAAGTATTTGACCTTGCCTTCATCGCCCGACAAGGCCTCGGCGGTGACGTTGTAACGCGCCAGACGGCTGACGCCGCAGCCGACGAAGTAACTGAGCACTACCCAGTCCCAGCCGCCCTGCAGACCGCAGGCATAGGCCAGCGCCGCGGGCGCGACGCCGAAGGAAATCACGTCGGCCAGCGAATCCAGTTCGCGCCCCAGCGTGGACGAAGACTTGCGCCAGCGCGCGACGCGGCCGTCGAGCGCATCGAAGATGAAGGCCAGCGGGATCAGCGCCATGCCGATCATCAGATCGCGCACGCCGCCTTCCTGCAGGAAACGCATCGCGGCGAAGATCGCGCCGGTGCCGCAAAAGGCGTTGGCGAGGGTGAACCAATCCGCGAGATGGAATTCGCGGAGCATCGAAAAATGACGCTGCATGCGGCGCTGCTCCGTGGCGAACGGCGCGTGGGCCGTTCAAGGGGAGGTTCAGCGTGCCAAAGCAGGCGCGTAGGCCGCAAGGGGCCAAAGTCGCAAAGCCGGCGCGGGCTCGCGTCTAAAGGGTCGGAATGAATCGGCGCCGGCGCACGCGCGACGGTCGTAAACCAGCGGCGAAGTCGCAGCGACGGGGCTTCCGGCCTAAATCACGAGGCCGATGCGCCTGCAAGGCCGCGAGCGTCGCCGACCGCGACGCCCGCCCGACTTCACTTCGGAATCGCGAGATTCTCCGCCTTCAAACCCTGCCCCTGCGCGCGCAGCGTGGTCTCGATGACCGCATCGGCCGGCAGCGGCTCGCCGCGATCCAGGTACGCGTCCACCCGGTCCAGCGCCGTGTACACATACGGCAACAGCGGCAGATAGCGCGCGCTCAGGGCCGGCAGACCGAGGAACGAATCGAAGTGCTGAACGTTGCGCACCTGCCAGTAACTCAGCTGGGCGCCGGCCTTGCGCGCCATCGCCACGTACGGCGCACTGCTGAACGCGGGCGGGATCAGACCGTCGTCCAGGCCGTGCACCACCACGATCGGCAAGCCCTTGCGCGGCGCGCCGGCGCGGGTTTCCTCGATGCCCTTGCGCACGCGTTCGTGCGCGCGCGTCAGCGCCTGCGCCGAGTCGGGCGCGATCGCCGACTGCAGCAACTGCCCGCTCCACAATTCGCGCAGGCCCGCCAGCGGCGCCAGGCGCTGCTGCGGATCGCTCGCGGCCGGGCCGAACAACTGCACGCCCGCGCCCGGCGGAATGCCGCTGGCGTCGGCCCACCACGCCGCGCGCTCGTTGTCGTTGGCCGCGCGCGACGCCGCCGGCACGTCCTTGCTTGCGGGCGTGGCCGCGGCATAGACGTAGCGCACCCAGGGTTGATCCGGGTCCTTGCTGCGCGCCTGCGCGGCCGGAACGAAACGACCGTAAGCCGAGGCATAGGTCGCCGCGACCGCACGCCACAGATCGAAATTCACCGACAAGGCGCCGGCGCGCAGCGCATCGTCGCTCCAACCGCTGTCGCGCATGCGTTCGTAAGCGGCCTGCGCGCGCGCCGGCGTGTCGGCCTGCCTGGCCTCATCGCCCAGCAAGCCCACGGACGCGGCGAAATCGCAGTACGACTGCGCGCTGTCGCCGGTGATCGGCGCCACCGGCATCGCCGCCAGCGGTTTGTGCAGCAGCGCGCACGGCATCAACAGCGCCGCCTGCGTGGTGTAGTCGTACAAAGGCCGCGCGCCTTGCACGTAGATGTTCGGTTCGCCTGCGACGACCGCGTCGAGCCAGCCATCGGCGAGCGCGCCGTCGCCGCCGAGTTCGGCCGCGCGCAGCACCGCGCCGCCGCCGTTGGAAATGCCCACGGCGATGATGCGGGTGTTGGCCGCGGTGAACGGCGCCTGCTGCGGGAACGCCTGATCCAACGACGCCAGCGCGAACTGCGCGGCCTGACGCACGTGCCGGCCCCAGTCGGCCTCGGGGTTGTCCTGCGAATGCGCGTGCTTGAAGGCGATGCCGGCCCCGCCCTCGCGCTGACCGGCCTTCGGCGTGAACGCAAGCGCGTCGTCGGCGCCGCCGAGGGTGCCGTCGGCGCGCACGCCGCGGCCGGCGTCGAGATCGAAATAATCCGTGCCCGCGCCCTTGTCGGTGTACGCGACCGCGCAGCCCTTCGGCAGGCCCCAGGCGCCAGCGACGGCGATCGAGCCGTAGATGCCCCGCGATCCCGACGACGCGGTGACCACGACGCAACGCTTGTTCAGATCGAACCCATCGGGCACCTGCACCAGCACGCGATGCGGCTGGCGCGCGCCGGGCACGATCGCGAAAGCGCTGAACTCGCGCCCCGGCACCGGCGCCAGACTGCCGTAGAGCTCGCCGTAACCGCCGCCGGGAGCGAGATCGGCGATGCCGCGCCAGTTCGCCCACAGCGCGCGACGGCGCAATTCGGCCGCGGTGGGATGGGCCGCGTCGGCAAACGCCGGCGGCACCATCGCGCGCAAACCGTCCAGGCCCAGGCCGGCGCTGAGCAGATCGTCTTGCTCGCCGCGATGCTCGGTCTGGCGTTGTTGAGTGAACATCGGCTTGGAATCCTTGACGGTGCCCGGTTCGGCCGGCCTGGCGGCGCGCGCGGTAGCCGCGGCGGCGTCGGGCGAGGCGATGCAGACCGACAGGACGAATGCGGCGCAAACCGCGGCGGTGCGTAGGCAATGGGCGCTCATGCCCGCAGGCTAGCAAGTCGCCGCCCCGCCCTCATCGTACTTTCGTACAGCCTGGCCCGTCCTGGCGCGGAGCGGCCGCGACGGGCCTGCTAGGCTACCGCCGATGCCGACCCTGCTGATCGCCGACGACCATCCGCTGTTCCGCGCCGCGCTGCGCCAGGCCGCCGCCGATGCGGTGCCCGACACCGTGGTGCGCGAGGCCGGCACGCTCGACGATGCGCTGGCAGCGCTGGAAGCCGAGCCCGGTATCGATCTGGTGCTGCTGGATCTGCACATGCCGGGCAATCACGGCCTGGCCGGGCTCGCGGCGATCCGCGCCCAGTACCCGGGCACCGCGGTCGCGGTGGTGTCGGCCAACGACGATCCGCGCGTGGTGCGGCGCGCGCTCGATCACGGCGCGGCCGGTTATCTGCCGAAGAGTTCCGGCCTTGACGAACTGCGCGACGCGATCCGCGCGGTGCTGGCCTGCGAGCAATGGCTGCCGGCATCGTTGCGCGCGGCGGTCGCGCGCACCCACAGCGATCGCGGCGACGCCGATCTGGCTTCGCGTCTGGCCAGTCTGTCGCCGCAGCAGTTCCGGGTGCTGAGCCTGGTCGCGCAAGGATTGCTGAACAAGCAGATCGCCGATCGCCTGGACGTGCAGGAGCGGACGGTGAAGGCGCATCTGTCCGCGATCTTCGACCGTCTCGGCGTGCGCAATCGCACCCAGGCCGGCGTGGTGTTGCGCGAATTGGAACTGTCGGACCCGGCGCGCCGGATCGAAGACTGAAACTCTGCGGCTGAATCTCGCGGCCGGGAATTCACAGCCGACGCCCGCGCTTGGCACGCACGCTCACGGTCGCTCACCGCAAACGGATTTTCGTTCACCTGCTTCATCAAACCGCCTGCTCAGGTTTGTCCACACAGCCTGTGGACAAACCTGCGGACAGATCGGGAAGAGTCCGCGCAATCCTTTATGACATAAGCATTGCAATAGGTTTGGCTAAAAAATCGCCACGGAATTTTCTTGACTTTGTCTTCACGACGCGCGTCTACCGAAACTTCGACGCAATTATCCCGCCGTCACGCTTCCGCGCTCCATGCCGCCCGCGGCCAGCAAGCGGTCCAGCACTGACTTCAGCGCCAGCGGCTTGACCGGCTTGGCCAGCAGCGACAGCCCGGCCGCGTGCACGGCCTGACGGACCTGCGCGCCGGTGTCGGCGCTGAGCAGCAGGCACGGCCGCGCGCCGAACTCCTCGCTCAAGCGCTGGGCCAAGGCCAGGCCGGTGTCGTCTCGGTCGAGATGGAAGTCGAACAGCCACAAGGCCGCCGACCGCGCCCGCATCGCCGTGCGCGCTTGCTCGCCGTCGGCGACGGCTTCGACCTCGCAGCCCCAGCGCCGCAACACCTCGCCCAGCGCCGACAGCGCCTGCGGATCGTTGTCCACCGTCAGCACGCGCACGCCGCTCAGGCCGCGCTGCGGTGCCGCAACTGCGGCGGAGGCGAGCGATCGCGGCGCATGCACCATCGGCAAGCGCACGCCGAACGCGGTGCCGCGGCCGATGCGGCTGTGCAGTGTCAACGGCGCCTGCAGCAATTGCGCGATGCGGTCGGCGATCGACAGCCCCAGGCCCAGGCCCTGCCCCGGCGCGTCCGGGCCGCGGCGGAATTCTTCGAAGATCGCGCTGCGCTGCGCCGCTTCGATGCCCGGGCCGGTGTCGTGCACTTCGATCGCCAGCATGCCGTCGCGGCGGCGCACGCCCAGCAGCACCCGGCCGTGCGCGGTGTAGCGCACCGCGTTGGCGAGGAAGTTCTGCAGCACCCGCCGCAGCAGTTGCGGATCGCTGCGGGTCCAGGCGCGGGTGGCCACGTAGCTCAGGCGCAGACCGCGCGCGGCGGCGATCGCGGCGAACTGCGCGGCCAGCGGTTCGAGCACTTCGCTCAGCGGAAACTCACGCGGCTGCGGCACCAGGCCGCCGGCCTGCAGGCGCGACATGTCCAGCAATCCGGTCAGCAGATCGCCTGTGGAATCCAGCGCGCCGCCGATCTGCGCAGCGGTCTCGCGCTGGGCCGGATCGTTGAGCTGCTGACTCAGCGCATCGGTGAACAATTGCGCGGCGTGCAACGGCTGCATCAGGTCGTGGCCGACCGCGGCGAGGAAGCGGCTCTTGGCCTCGTTGGCGCGCTCGGCTTCGCGCGTTGCGACTTCCAGATCGGCGGTGCGTTCGGCGACGCGTTGCTCAAGCGTTTCGTTGGCCTGGATCAGCCCGGCCTGCGCGCGACGGAACGCGGTGACGTCGGTGAAGGTGGCGACGAAGCCGCCGCCGGGCATGGGATTGCCGCGGATTTCGATGATGCTGCCGTCGGCCAGCACGCGCTCGGACAAGTGCGGGGTGCCGGCGCGCATGAAGGCCAGGCGCCGCTCCAGCGCTTGCTCCAGATCGCCGGGCGGCGGCAGGCGCTGCATCGCCCAGCGCGCGAGGTCGGCGATTGGCCGGCCGATCTGCAACAACTCCGGCGGATAGCCGAACAGCTCCGCGTAACGCCGGTTCCAGGCCACCAGATGCAGGCTCGCATCGACCACGCTGATGCCCTGGCTCATGTTCTGCAATGCCGCTTCCAGCACGCGCTGATTGAAGCGCAGATCGGCCGAGGCTTCGCCGACGATCGCCGCGACCGTATCCAGATCGCGCCCGGCTTCGCGCCGCGCCGCGTCCAGCAGCACCCGCGCCGACGATGAGCCCAGCACCGCGGCCAGTTCGCGTTCCACGCCGGCTTCCACCGACGCCTCGACCGGCGCGCCCAGCGGCACGCCGTCGAGCAATTGCGCGACCCGTTCGCGCGGCAGGAAACGCAGGCCGGCGTCGCGCAAGGTCTGCGCATCCAGGCCCGGCTGAGCGCTGCGCGGCGACTCGCGCCGCCACATCGCCGCGAGCACCGTCGCCAGCGTGCCGACGAACAAGCTGGCGCCGACCGCGCGGCCCAGGCGGCTCCAGCCGGTCAGGCCGAACAGATTTTCCGGCGCCAGCGCTTGCAGGCCGAACGGCCCGCTGCGCAACCACTCCGGCGACAATCCGCGCGCCTCGAACAACAGCGGCAGCAGCAGCACCCAGGCCCAGGCGGCGAAACCGGCGGCGATGCCGACGATCGCCGCGCGCGCCGGCGTCTGCGGCCGCCACACCGCGAACGCCAGCGCCGGCGACAGCGTCGCCAGCGCCGAGAACGACACCGCGCCGACATCGGCCAGCGCCTCGCTGCCAGCGATCAATCGGCTGTAGCCCCAGGCCAGCAGCATGATCGCGACGATGCCGCCGCGCCGCAGCGCCAGCACCCGTCCGCGCAGATCGCGATTGCGCGACCACGCGCCGCGCAGCAGATTCGGCGCGAACCAGTGGTTGCCGATCATCAGGCTCAAGGTCAGCGTGCTGACCACGACCATGCCGGTGGCGGCGCTGAGGCCGCCGAGAAACGCGAACAGGGCCAGCGCTTCGTGGCCCTGCGCCAACGGCAGCGCCAGCACGTACAGGTCCGACGGCACCTGCGCGCCGAGCACGGACTGGCCGACCTTGGCCAGCGGCAACACCGGCAAGGCGATCAACAGCAGATACAGCGGAAACTGCCAGCGCGCGGTGCGCACGTCGCGCTCGTCGCGGCATTCGACCACCGCGACATGGAACTGGTGCGGCAGGATGAACATCGCCAGCGCGCCCAGCAGCACGAACGGCGCGAAGCCGCCGGCCGGCGGCGCGGGCGCGGCGGCCACCGCGGCCTTCGGCATATCGTCCAGGCCGAACCAGACGAACACGCCCAGCGCCAGCATCGCGGCAAGCTTGAACACCGACTCGAACGCCATCGCCAGCACCAGCCCGCGATTGTGTTCGGCCGCGCTGGCGCGGCGGGTGCCGAACAGCATCGCGAACAAGGCCATCGCCAGGGCGACATAGAGCGCGCTGTCGCGCCATGCCGGCAAGGCGGCGCCGTCGGTGGCGCGCGTGGTCAGCATCGCGAAACTCATCGCCACCGCCTTGAGCTGCAGGGCGATGTAAGGAATCAGGCCGAGCGCGGCGACCAGGGTGACGGTCGCGGCCAGCCACGCGTCTTTGCCCAGGCGCGTGGCGATCAGATCCGCGAGCGAGGTCGCATTGGTTTCGCGCGCCAGCTTGACCAGCCGGACCATGAAGGCCACGGCCAGTGCGTAGAGCAGGATCGAGCCGAGAAAGGTCGGCGGCAGCGGCCAACCGTAGCGCGCGGCCTGGGTGACGGTTCCGTAGAACGTCCACGAGGTGCAGTGCACCGCCAGCGACAGCGCGTAGATATGCCGCCAGTGCCGCGCCAGCACGCCTGGCCGGCGCTCGGCGTACAAGGCGGTGCCGAACATCAACGCCAGCCAGGCCAGACTGGCCAGGGCTACGGTGGTGAGGCTCAGCATGGGCACGCACGGGAAGGCATCGGGGCAGGATAGCGTGCTGTTTGGTGGGAAGAGCAAAAGCGAATCCCTCCTGCCCCCCTTTTTCAAAGGGGGGGAACAGCAAAGGCGACGGCAGTAGCGAAAGCAACTGCTACGGACCGCGGCGCTCTATCAGCCCCCTATCACCTACCTACCGGGTCTCCCCCTTTGAAAAAGGGTGAAGGGCCGCGCTTGCGAACCGCAGGTTCGCGCGGCACTGAACGCCCGCAGGCTATGCCTGTGGGCCGGAGGATTAAGGGGGATTTGCCTTTGCTCCAAAAAAAATGAGCCCCCGCCCAAAAGACGGAGGCTCACCGCGGCCCCCCAGCCGCACTGCCCGTTCGCAGCCGATCAGAAGTCGTACTTCACCGACAAGGTGTACTGACGCGGCGGCCCGTAGAAACCGGTGTAAACGCCTAGCGCCGAATTGAGGCTGTAACCGGTGGTGCGATATTCCTTGTCCGCCAGATTGCTGCCCTGCAAGGCCACCGTCCACGGCCCGCCGCTCTTCCAGGTCACCCCGGCGTTGACCAGGCCGTAGCCGTCCTGAGTGATCGGCTTCGCGCCGGTGCGCACGATCTCGGTCGTGGCGACCACGTCGCTCTGATAGCTGTAACCCACCCGCGCCGACAGATTGCCGCCGCTGGACAGGTCGGTGCGGTACTCCACGTTCACCGCGCCGGAAAAATCCGGGGCGTTGGTGAATTCCTGCTCATTGGCGATGTTGACGCCGGCGTACATGAATTCGTCGTACTTCGCGTCCAGCCACGCCACGTTGCCCGAGACCAGCCAGTGCTCGTTCGGCAGCCACTGGTACTCGACTTCCAGACCCTGCACGGTGCCGGAACCGGCGTTGGTGAAATCGCCGAAGAACGCATCGTTGGTGCCGTCGCCGTTGCTGTCGTAGGCGGTGAACACCGACAACTGGATGTCCTCATACTTGTTGTGGAAGTACGACAGGTTCAAGAACATGCGCTGATCGAAGAACGCCATCTTGCTGCCGATTTCATAGCTGTCCACGACTTCGTCGTCGAACGGCTCGGCCGAGCGCGGCACCGCCGCGGCCTGGGCGCGGATGTTGTAGCCGCCGGACTTGAAGCCGCGCGTGGCCAGGCCGTACAGCAGGATGTCGGGCGTGACCTGATAATCCAGCGACACCTTCGGCGAGGTGTTCTTGAAGTTGATGCTGCGGTCGAAGTTGGCCGCAACCACGCCGTTGGGAATGGTGAAGTTCGCATCGCGATAACCGCGGTTGAGCACCTTGGCGCGCTTGTCCTCGTCGGTGTAGCGCGCGCCGACGTCGAGCTTGAGCTTGTCGGTCAGATCGAAGGTCCAGTCGCCGTAGAACGCGATCGAATCGGTGTAGACCGTGCCCTGGGTGTCGCCGAAGCTGGCGTTGAAGAAGTTGTTGAGCACCTGCCCGCCGGCTTCGCCGTCGAAGGCGTACACGCCCATCACTCCGCGCGCGCGGCCGCCGCTGTCGTAGTTGGCCTGCAGCTCGTGACTGACCTGTTGATCGCTGTAGAACGCCTTCACGTCGGCGATCTTGTTCGGCAGCGTGTCGAAGTCGATGTTGGTTTCGGTGTCGGACTCGCGCTTGGCCAGCACGTACTTGAAGGTCCAGTCTTCGTTGGCGCGCCAGTTGATCGTGGCCGAAGCGCCCTTGATCGTGGTGTCGTTGATGTTGGGCATGCCGCTGCGGATGTCGTAGCGGTCGCTCAAGGGCTGGAAGCCGGGAGCGAAACGGTTGGCCGCGAGCATCTTCGCGCCGCGCACGCCGGACTGGTCGTCCATCCAGTCGAAGGCGAACTGGAAATCCAGCGCATCGCTGACATAGGCGCCCAGGCTGCCGCGCAAGGCCAGCACTTCCTTGTCGCTGACATCCTGGCCGGTGAACGTGTTCTTGCCGAAGCCGTCGCGGTTGAGGCTGGCCACCGACAGGCGTCCGCGCAAAGTCGCGTCGCCGCCCTGGGTCGGGCCGCCGATCGGGCCGGCGACCGCGGCCTTGACGTCGAGCTGGCCGTAATTTCCGACCGTGACCGAGGCGAAGCCGTCGAAATGGGTCGGCAATCCGCGCGAGACGTACTTGATCGCGCCGCCGATGGTGTTCTTGCCGTACAGCGTGCCCTGCGGGCCGCGCAGCACTTCGATGCGCTCCACGTCGAACACGTCGAGCAAGGCGCCCTGCGGACGGGCGATATAGACATCGTCCATGTAGATGCCCACGCCCGGGTCCACGCCCCACAGCGGATCGGACTGGCCGACGCCGCGGATGTAGGCGGTGATGGTGCTGCTGGAACCGCGCGCGGCGTAGATGGTGAGGTTGGGCACCTGCGCGTCGAGATCGCTGAGGTCCTCGACATTGAGCCGGTCCAGCGCCTCGGGCGTGAAGGCGGTGATCGAGATCGGTACTTCCTGCAGCGTTTCCTCGCGCTTGCGCGCGGTCACGGTGAGCCCGCCGAGGGTCTTGGCCTCGCCGACCGGCGCGGCGTCCTGGGCCCAGGCGGCCGGCGCGATCAATGCGCTGGCGATGGCCAGGCTCAAGCCCTGGCGGCGAAGGTGCTGGTTGATGCTTAGTTTCACTAGTGTGTTCTCCCCAATCCGATTGGTGCGCGCGCCGGTTCCGAATCCGCTGCGGGCGGCCTGCGCACAAGCAGTCGCGTCGCCGCCACCGCCGCTGTCGTTGCGTTCCTTGCCCCCGGCCGCATGTGCCCCGCGTCCTGCGGGCCGCGCATCGTGGCCAAAGCGCGAGGCGGCGAGCGCGGCCCGATCCGGCCGCATCCCGCGCGATTCGCGCCGCCCGAGGCGCCGCATCCCAGCCGCATCCATGCCGCACATGCGAACAGCGGCGGTGGAGGCGAGCTCCCCCGTCATGGCGCACAGCCTATGAGTCGCGACCCGCGCCGGGCAGCTGTACCTTCGGACAATGCCCCGCCCACCCGCGCATTGCCGACACTGCGCGCAGCCGGGCCAAGCCGCCGGCGTTGTCCGCTGGGGAATCGAACCGATGGCGTTTTTGATCGTGCTGGCCGCGTTGTGCTTTCTGATGTATGTCGCCTACCGCGGCCACAGCGTGATTCTGTTCGCGCCGATCGCCGCGCTGGGCGCGGTGCTGCTGACCGATCCCAGCCTGGTCGCGCCGATGTTCACCGGTTTGTTCATGGACAAGATGGTCGGGTTCCTGAAGCTATATTTCCCGGTGTTCCTGCTGGGCGCGATCTTCGGCAAGCTGATCGAAACCTCCGGGTTCTCCAAATCGATCGTCGCGGCAACGATCAGATTGGTTGGGCGCGAGCGCGCGATGCTGGCCATCGTCGCGGTGTGCGCGCTGCTGACCTACGGCGGCGTGTCGCTGTTCGTGGTGGTGTTCGCGGTGTATCCGTTCGCGGCCGAGCTGTTCCGCCAGAGCGATATTCCCAAGCGCCTGATTCCCGGCACCATCGCCCTGGGCGCGTTCACCTTCACCATGGACGCGCTGCCGGGCACGCCGCAGATCCAGAACATCATCCCGACCGCGTTCTTCGGCACCGACACCTGGGCCGCGCCGGTGCTGGGCACGCTCGGCGGCGTGTTCATCCTGATCGCCGGCCTGATCTATCTGAACTGGCGCCGCCGCGCCGCGCTGAAGGCCGGCGAAGGCTACGGCGACAATCTCATCAACGAACCGGCGCCGTTCGCCGGCGGCAAGCTGGCGCATCCGTTGCTGGCGATCGCCCCGCTGCTGCTGGTCGGCATCGCCAACAAGGTTTTCAGCGTGTGGCTGCCGCAGGCTTACGGCAAACAGCACAGCTTCGACCCGGCGGTGATCGGCGACGCCGCGCCGGTGGTGCAGGAGGTGTCCAAGATCGCCGCGATCTGGGCGGTCGAAGGCGCGCTGTTGATCGGCATCGCCGCGGTGCTGGTCTTCGCCTGGAAACCGGTGATGGCCAGTTTCGCCGAAGGCAGCAAGGCGGCGATCGGCGGCGCGCTGCTGGCCGCAATGAACACTGCCAGCGAATACGGCTTCGGCGCGGTGATCGCGGCGCTGCCGGGCTTCCTGGTGGTGGCCAATGCGCTGGCGGCGATTCCGAACCCGCTGGTCAACGAAGCCATCACCGTGACCGCGCTGGCCGGCATCACCGGCTCGGCCTCCGGCGGCATGAGCATCGCCCTGGCGGCGATGGCCGATACTTTCATCGCCAACGCCCACGCCGCATCGATTCCGATGGAGGTGCTGCACAGAGTCGCGGCGATGGCCTCCGGCGGCATGGACACCCTGCCGCACAACGGCGCGGTGATCACCCTGCTGGCGGTGACAGGTCTAAGCCATCGCCAGGCCTACAAGGATGTGTTCGCGATTACCTTGGTGAAAACCGCGGCGGTGTTCGTGGTGATCGGCCTGTACTACGCGACCGGGCTGGTCTGAGCGTAAGCACGAAGTCTGTTGTGGGAGGTGCTTCAGCCCTCCCACATAAGCCGGGACCTTGGTTATGCTGGCGCTCTCTTCAGCAGGTGCAGGCAAGGAGCCCTACGTGACCATCGGCGAATACTCACAGATCTACCGCGGCAAACGCGTCGTCAACTTCAGCATGGGCGACACGCCCGCCGGCGGCGATGTGGTCTATCGCCTGACCCAGGATTACGACAGCGCCGAAAGCCAGCGCGATCTGCTCGACAACTTTCTGTCGCAGGTCGATCCGTCCCAGCTCGAAGCGCTGATCATCGGCGCATGGAGCGAGGCGCAGGAAGAAGGCCCGGACGGCTATCTCGATGGTTTGATCGAGCGCCGCGCGCAGTTGCCCGCGCTCAAGGCTTTGTTCATCGGCGATATGACCTACGAAGACTGCGAGATCTCCTGGATCATCCAGACCTCGTACAACCCGCTGCTGACGGCGTTCCCGAATCTGCAATCGCTGCGCATCCGCGGCTCCACCAATCTGGAGCTGCAAGCGTTCGGGCACGATGCCCTGGAAGAACTGGCGATCGAATGCGGCGGCCTGCCCTCGAACATCACCGACGCCATCGCCGCCTCGACCCTGCCGGCGCTCAATCACCTGGAACTGTGGCTGGGCAGCGACGGCTACGGTTTCGACGGCGGCATCGCTCCGTATCAGAACCTGCTCGCCAAGATCGACCCGCGGCGGCTGCGTTATCTGGGTCTGCGCGATTCGGAAATCAGCGACGAATTGGCGGTGTGGCTGGCGCAACAGCCGTGGCTGGGATCGCTGCAGACCCTGGACCTGTCGCTGGGCACGATCGGCGATGTCGGCGCGCAAGCGCTGGCCGAAAGCCCGCACCTTGGCACGATCGAGCGCATCGACCTGAGCCATCACTACATCTCGCCGCCGTGGCAGCAGAAACTGCAGGCGCTGCCGTGCACGGTGGTGCTCGACGACCATGAAGACGAGGACGACGGCGACCGTTACGTCGCCGTATCCGAGTAACCCGTGCCCGCCGATTGGCTGCTGATCGGTCCACGCGGCAGCCGCCGGCTCCGGGGGCTGCAACAGGCCCTGCGCGAGCGCGGCCTGGGCGCGGCCGAGGAACTGCATTACGAGGGCTTACTCGACGATCCCGGTCTCGCCTTCGAGGCGATCGCGCGGCGGCCGCATGCGTTGGTGAAGATCGAATCGCCCGGAGAAGCGCCGCGCCTGCATGCGGCGCTGATCGAGCGCGGCTGGCGCCGGCTCGGCGAGCCCGCGCCGCGGCCGCGTGAGCTGGAACACGGCGAACTCGCCTATCAACACTACTGGTTCGCGGGATTTCGCGATCTGCTCGATGCTCTGCCGGCGCAGGCGAATTATCTCAACCCGCCCGACGACATCGCCGGCATGAACGACAAACTCGCCTGCCAGCAGCGCCTGCGCGCGCACGACGTCGCAACCGCGCCGCTGCTCGGCCGCATCGACGGCTACGCGCACTTGCGCGAACTCATGCGCGAACACGACTGCGCGCAGGTGTTCGTCAAGGCGCGTTACGGCTCCTCCGGCGCCGGCGTGCTGGCGTATCGCTGCAATCGCCAAGGCGGCGAAGCGCTGTACGGCTCGGCCGAACTGGTCGAAACCGGGTTGCCGGGCGAGGCCGCGGTGCGGGTGTTCAACTCGCTGCGGCCGCGACGTTACGGCGACAGCCGCCGGATCGCGCTACTGATCGACGCAGTCGCAGCGCAGGAAGCCTACGCCGAACGCTGGATCGCCAAGCCGCGCGCGCCCGATGGCGGGACCGGTCACTACGACATTCGCACCATCGCCCTGGACGGACGCGCGCGCCATCGCATCGCCCGGATCGGCCGCGGGCCGTTGACCAACCTGCACCTGGGCAATCGCCGCGCCGAGCTGGACGATTGGCTGGACGCCGACGCCATGCGCACACTGGATACAGCGACCGAACGCGCCGCGACGGCATTCGCCGGAAGCCGCATGATCGGTTTCGACCTGATCCTGCGCGACGGCCGCGCGTGGATTCTCGAAGCCAACGCCTTCGGCGACCTGCTGTTGAACCTGCAATGGCAGGGCCTGAGCACGTATCAGGATCAGGCCGGCATGGCGGCGACCCACCCGGCCCATCCGCCCCGCCGCATCGCCGAGCCGGCCCATGTCTGAGCCCGCCCGCTTCGCCAATCCCGACATGCGCGCCATCGTCAGCCATCGCGATCTGCTGTTGATCACCCTCGACACGTTGCGCTTCGACGCCGCCCAGAGCTGCTTCGAACGCGGCGAACTGCCGGTGCTGGCGCAACACCTGCCGCCGGCCGGCTGGGAGCCCAGGCATACCCCAGGAAGCTTCACCTACGCCGCGCACGCCGCGTTCTTCGCCGGATTCCTGCCGACGCCGGCACGGCCGGGCCCGCATCCGCGCCTGTTCGCGCTGGATTTCGAAGGCAGCGAAACCACCGCGGCCGAGACCTGGGTATTCCGCGACCGCGCCGACATCGTGTCCGGCCTGCGCGATGCCGGCTACCGCACCATCTGCATCGGCGGCGTGGGTTTCTTCAACAAACGCAATCCGCTGGGCTCGCAGTTTCCGGACCTGTTCGACGAAGGCCACTGGAACCCGGGCTTCGGCGTCACCGCGGTGGATTCGACCCAGCGCCAGGTCGCGCTGGCCTGCGAACGACTGCGCAGCGACGAGCTGCGCGAGAGCCGCTGCTTCGTCTTCATCAACGTCTCCGCCCTGCACCAGCCCAATCGCCATTACCTGCCCGGCGCCGAGCGCGACGGCTACGACAGTCATTGCGCGGCGCTGCGCTACGTCGACGGCGCGCTGGCGCCGCTGTTCGCGGCCTTGCGCGAGCGCGGCGGCGCGTTCGCGATCGTCTGCTCCGACCACGGCACCGCCTACGGCGAGGACGGCTATCACGGCCACCGCCTCGCCCACGACACGGTGATGACCGTGCCCTACGCGCATTTTCTGCTCAATCCATGAACGCCATCGCCCAACCCGCCGCGCTGCACCGTCTCGCCGATCTGCTGCGCCTGCCGCCGTATCAGGCGTACTCGTATTCGTATCCGCACAAGACCGCGTACCGGCCGCTGCAGCCGGCGCAATCGCTGGCGCAGCTGTGGGCGGACGAACCCCGCGACGCCTTGTTCCTGTACCTGCACATCCCGTTTTGTTCCTACCGCTGCGGCTTTTGCAATCTGTTCGCGCTGGCGCGGCCGGAGCCGGCCAAGGTCGCGGCCTATCTGCAGCAGATGGAACACCAGTTGCGCGCCACCGCGGCGGCGCTGGGCGAGCATCGCTTCGTGCGCTTCGCCCTCGGCGGCGGCACGCCGACCTATCTCGACACCGAGCAATTGCGGCGCGTGTTCGATCTGGTCGAGCGCCATGCCGCGATCGATCTGCAGGCCGTGCCCGCCGGCATCGAGGTGTCGCCGGAAACCGTCGATCTCGAAAAACTGCGCCTGTGCCGCGAGCGCGGCATCGACCGCGTCAGCATGGGCATCCAGAGTTTCAGCGACGCCGAGGTGCGCACGCTGGTGCGGCCGCAACAGCGCGCCGTGGTCGAACAGGCGATCGCCGCGATCCGCGAAGCCGGCATCGCCACCATGAATCTGGACCTGATCTACGGCATCGCCGGCCAGACCCGCGAGAGTTTCCTCGCGTCCATCGACAGCGCGCTGGCGCATTCTCCGGAAGAACTCTATCTGTATCCCTTGTACGTGCGCCCGCTGACCGGCCTGGGCCGGATCGAAGCCAAGAACGGCGCGCGTGGCGGTTTCGCCCTGCAGGCCGAACCGGTGGACGATCGCCTGGCCCTGTACGAAGCCGGCCGCGAACGCCTGCTCGCGGCCGGTTACAGCCAGGTGTCGATGCGCATGTTCCGCGCGCCGCACGCGCCGGAGCTGAGCGGGCCGGTGTACTGCTGCCAGAGCGACGGCATGGTCGGCATCGGTTGCGGCGCGCGTTCCTACACCTCGGCCCTGCACTACTCCAGCGAATACGGCGTGGCGCGGCGCAGCGTCGCGGAGATACTCGATCACTACCTCGCCCGCGACGAAGCCTCCTTCGCCAGCGCCGACTACGGCATCCGCCTGAGCGCCGACGATCGCCGCCGCCGGCACGCGATCCAGTCGCTGCTGATCCGCCCGGGCCTGGATCGCGCCGACTATCGCCGCCATTTCAGCGCCGATTGCCTGGACGATCTGCCGCAACTGCGCGAATTGTTCGAACTCGGCCTGGCCGTGGCCGATGACAACCTGATCGAACTGACCCAGGCCGGCCTCGCCCGCGCCGACACCATCGGCCCATGGCTGACTTCGGCGCAGATCGCCGAACGCATGCACGACTACAGGTTGGGCTGAGCATGCTCGCCGCTGACATGCATCTGTCGATGCTCTATCGCGGCCGCCTGAGCAGCTGCAACTACGACTGTGGCTATTGCCCGTTCGCGAAGACCTACGACACCCGCGCCGCCTTGCGCCGCGACGCGGAGGACCTGGCGCGCTTCGTCGAGTGGGCCGGACAGCAGCCGATGCCGTTGTCGATTCTGTTCACGCCCTGGGGCGAAGGCCTGGTGCGCCGCCACTACCGCGACGCGCTGGTGCGGCTGAGCCAGTTGCCGCGGCTGCGCCGGGTCGCGATCCAGACCAATCTGTGCGTGGGCATGCGCTGGCTCGATCAGGCCGACCTGAACAAGCTCGCGCTGTGGTGCACCTATCACCCCAGTCAGGTCAGCCGCGCGGCGTTCGTGGCGCGTTGCCGCGAGCTGAGCCGGCGTGGCGTGCGCCACAGCGTCGGCATGGTCGCCATGCACGAACACCTGGATGAAATCGAGGCCCTGAGCCAGGAACTGCCCGCGGCCACGCCGCTGTGGCTCAACGCCTACGACGAACGCCCGCCGGGTTACTACGACGACGCCCAGATCGCCCGGCTGCAGGCCATCGACCCGCATTTCCGCTACAACCTGGAACCCTCGCCCAGCCTCGGC
Organism: Lysobacter gummosus; assembly: GCF_001442805.1. Classification (NCBI taxonomy): domain Bacteria; kingdom Pseudomonadati; phylum Pseudomonadota; class Gammaproteobacteria; order Lysobacterales; family Lysobacteraceae; genus Lysobacter; species Lysobacter gummosus. Next base: position 3,205,139 of record NZ_CP011131.1, read on the forward strand.
GCGCCGTGCCTGACCGGCGAAAACGTGGTCTCGGTGGACGGCGACGGCAATGTGCGCCGCTGCCATTTCGTCGCCGAGCCGCTGGGCAATCTCTACGACGGCAGCTTCGCCGCGCGGTTGCGCCCGCGCGCCTGCCCCAACGCGCGCTGCGACTGCTACATCGGCTACGCCCACCGCAAGGACCTGCCGTTTCAACGCGATTACGCCGGCGGCGTACTGGAACGGGTGCCCTCGTTCGTCTTGTCCTCTGCGCCGGGCCCCGCCCCCGCGCCGCTCAAGGCCGCGCCCTAGGCGCTCGCCACCGCTTCCCGCAAAGGACCGCAGTATGTTCAAACCACTTTCCCCGGGCCCGGCATCGCCGGACCCGTTCGCCACGACCCGCGCCACGCCGCGGGCCGGCGCCTCCAACTCCCACCGCAAAGGAAGCACGATGTCTCCCAACAGGATCTTGAACACCGCCCTGGCCGCACTGTTGATCTGCGCAGTCGCGCCGCCGTCGATCGCCGCTCCCGCCGGCAAGAGCGCCAAGTCGGCCAAGGCCAAGGCGAAGAAAGCCGCGAAAGTCCCCGGCGCCGGGCTCAAGCCGGAACAAGTCGCCGACATGTACATCCAGGTCATGCTCAAGAACGATGTCGAGACGGCCAAGCGCCTCAACGACTACGTGCGCCCGGAGTTCTCCGGCGAAGATCAGTTCGACATCGCCACCCTGGAGCAGTCGCAACAGTCGTTCCAGACCCAGTACAGCCAGTTCGCCGACGGCCTGCTCGCCGAGATGCCGAAGGTCTCCGCGAAGAAAGCCAAGCCGGTGCTGGTCTCGGCGATGCTGGCGCAGAGCGCGGCCGCCTCGGGTTCCGAGTGCCGCGCTCTGTCCAGCAAGACCCATCCGAACGAATACATCCAGGGCCAGCAAATCGCCGAAGTGACCTACGAATGCCGCGTGCCGGCGATCGATGGCGGCCTGCAGCAGCGGCTGGAAAGCAAGGGCGCGCCCAAGTCGATCAAGACCAAGGTCGCGCTGGAAGTCTTCACCGGTTACCAGAAGGCATTCGCCAGCGCCGGCGGCAACACCCGCACCATCAACGGCACCATGTCGCTGTACGGTTTCCCGGGCAAGCCCTGGCTCACCAACGGCGCCGACCAGATCCTCCAGTTCGTCACCGACGGCATGCTGGAAACGCCGCCGTCGGCGGACTGAGTCGTCGCACGAACGCGCAACGGCCTCTGCGCCGTTGCGCGTTGTGTTTGCTTTGTCGGGGATCGGCGTGATGCGTCATCGCGACCGGGGCATCGCTCTATCGATAGCCCGCCAAATGAATTGCCCAGGTTTTTTATTGCCTGAAGCCTATCGACGGGAAGATGGCTTCCAATACTCGCCCTGTGCCATCAAGAGCAGATCGCTTTTACTCGCAATAGGTGGAGCATCTTCACCCAGAGCAATCTGTCCGACATCTATGCCGTAATTTGTGCTCAATGCCACCTCCAACGTCTCGCCTGCTGGGGTGACATCCTCTAATTCATGCACTCCAATGCACTCATAGGTAGTCAGATCGCCGGGGCCATCATGATTCGCATCGCTGAATCCATCCACCAAGCCGATGACTCTCTCATAGGCAGCCTTAGCGTCATCAGCTGAGAAAAGCTGCGCTGACAAATAGTGGGTGCGAGAACGCCTAAGTACCGTGCTCTGAAATTCGTCAGTGAACCAAAGGTTCTCCTCGCAGAGCACGAAATGAGCAACAAACAATCGCACTTTGAAATCTCCCCCAGCGCCTAACGCCTATTGGACCCTAAACCCGAGACAATGCACCGACGCTGCTGGGCAGTCCACCCAGATCACTGAGCGTCCCCACGGAATCGCCCTCATTGATTGAAAGTAAGGCTGGGGAGAACTCCACTCCCATGATCTGACCAACATGCGCCGCTTCCGAGTCGGCCGCGCTGTGCAAGCTAGCTGTGAGCCGAAGGATGCGAGCACGCAGCTCAGCAACTGAAATCGTCGGCGCCACGGCGTCGCGACGTTCGACCTGTTGCACCGGCGGGTTCAAACTCTTCAGTCGCCGCGCATCCTGCGCGCGTTCGGCGGCCTTGGCGGCCTCGTTCATTGCGGTAATAGAGGAGTCTGCTTCGATCATTGGCCGATCCTTGTGCGCATCCGTGGAAGGCTGAGCGCAGGCCGATAACGCAGCCAGGCCGAGCGACAACACTGCGTGTCTTGCCGGTCGCTTGCGAGGCATCGCGGTTCCTTCCTGCCAGGGCTGGTTCCATGAAACTGCGCCAAGCACGTCGCGTCGGCAACCCCAACCAAAATCTGGTGGATTGATCTGCATCTGCTTACGCAATTTTGGCGTCGAGGACGCGCCCCGGATCGTCGCGACTACGATATCGCGAACACAGAAACGCAGAAGGCCGCCTTTCGGCGGCCTTCTGCGTTTTTTGGCGTCCCCACGGGGATTCGAACCCCGGTCGCTACCGTGAAAGGGTAATGTCCTAGGCCTCTAGACGATGGGGACAAAACTGATTGTTCTTGCAGCTAACTCGTCGAAAACCCTTTCAATTTCGAAGAGTGGTGGAGCCAGCCGGGATCGAACCGGCGACCTCTACAATGCCATTGTAGCGCTCTCCCAGCTGAGCTATGGCCCCACGTGCTGGAAAGACGAACATCTTAGCGGCTGTTCAGCGATGTCGTCAAGCGGTCATCGCCAACTTTTTTTGCCGTTCCGGCGAAACCAGGTCCGTGTGGATCGGGTAACGCCGGGTCGTGCTCGACGGGGCGCAATGTTGCCATGCAATGACCACGTTCCGCTAGATACTCGAGCCACTTTCCTAAAAAAGTATTCATCCGCATGCGATGGCCGATGACTTCGGCCGGCGGCGGGTACATGCCGATCACGTCCTGCCAGCGCCGGCCGATGTAGCAGTGCGTGGCTTCGACCTGATGCGCGTCGTGGTACAGGCGCAGATACGCGGACGGATCCGGCTCGCCGGTCAGCGGGTCCAACAGCGCATACGTCAAGCGCATTTCGGTGGTGTAGCGGTGTTGCTCGATCACGTCCAGGCGCAGATTCAGGCCGTCGCCGATATCGGACAGATAGGTGCCGCGCGCGAGTTCGGCCGGCGCGAACATGCGGGTCAGACGATCGTGGTTCTCCGCGTACAGGCCCATCAACCAGCCGAAGCGGCTGAGTTTGGGGATGCGCGCGAAGCGGGAGGCGGATTGAGTCATGCAGGCGATCCTACTCTTGTGCGGGCGTTCGCGGCAGGATTGACGGAATGACGAAAAACCCTTAATTTATAGGCTCTTTCGCGATGGTCTTCGAAGCCGCTTTCGAGCTTTCCGAGCCCGCGGCCATTCAGCCTTCCGCACACCGGATCGGCCTTCCTTCTACGCTTGTTCGATGACCGCTGTCCGCCGCGGTCGGCGTTGTTGCGTGCGCATCCGGGCCGGACGCGGTTCATCGCCGCCATTTCGGGCGCGGCCCGGTTGCCGCGGTTAGCGACCGCAGACCGCGAGCAGCCGAAAACACCCTGAAATCAGGCCCGGCGAGCGCATCCGCAGCGACGCAGACAGGCAACGGCGGCCGCGGCGGGCCGCCCTGCCCGCGCGCGCCTCAGAACATTTCCCGATGGATCCCCAGCGTCGTCAGCACCTTGCTGGCGATCTCCTCGATCGAGGTGTGGGTGGTGCTCAAGGTCGGGATGCGCTCGGCGCGGAACATCATCTCGGCCGCGGCGACCTCGCGCTTGCAGGTCTCGAACTGGGCGTAGCGCGAGTTCGGTCGGCGCTCCTGGCGGATCTGCTGCAGGCGGACCGGGTCGATCGTCAGGCCGAACAGCTTGCTGCGGTAAGGCCGCAGCCGCGGCGGCAGGCGGTCGTGCTCCAGGTCTTCCTCGGTCAGCGGGTAATTGGCCGCGCGCACGCCGTAATGCAGGGCCAGGTAGACGCAGGTCGGGGTCTTGCCGGCCCGCGACACCGCCACCAGGATCAGGTCGGCCTCGTTGTAGTCCACGCTCTGGCCGTCGTCGTGGGTCAGGGCGAAGTTCATCGCGTTGATGCGGCGGTGATACGTATCGAAATCGGCGATGCCGTGGGCCTGGCCGATCCGGCGCTGGCGGGTTTCGTGCAGTTCGCGCTCCAGCGGCTCGATGAACGGCGCGAATACGTCCAGCATCAGCGCCCCGCTCTCGGCCAGCGCCGCGCCGACGTCGCCGTCCATACAGGAATTGATCACCACCGGGCGCACACCGTGGGCGACCGCGGCCTCGCGGATCTTGGCCGCGGCCTCCTGCGCGCGCTCGACGCTGTCTACGAAAGGCAGGCGGTCGGTCACGAAACGGGTCTCGGTGAACTGGGTCAGCAGGCTATGCCCGATGGTCTCGGCGGTGATACCCGTGCCGTCGGAAACGTAGAAAACCGGTCTGGTCCCTGCCATCGATAACCTCGTCAGAAAGCTGCACCAATACGAAAAACCTCGCCGGATCAAGCTTGTATGCACCCGACACCCGGGCGATCATATCCGCTTGGCCGCGCCCGGACGCGTCCTCGCCCCCCACGGAGATAGTGTGTCTTGAACGAGAACATCCTCTGGCTGCACGCGCTGCGCCTCAACGACCTGGCCCGCGTAGGCGGCAAGAACTCCTCGCTTGGCGAGATGATCGGCAATCTGGCGAACCTGGGCGTGTCGGTCCCAGGCGGCTACGCCACCACCTCGGAGGCCTTCAAGGCCTTCATCGCCCACAACAACCTGCACCAGCGCATCTTCGACAAGCTCGCCACGCTGGACGTGGAAAACGTCCCGGCGCTGACCCAGGCCGGCGGCGAAATCCGCGGCTGGGTCATCGACGCCCCGCTGCAACCGGACCTGGACCAGGACATCCGCGCCGCTTACCGCAAGCTGTGCAGCGAGAACGGCGGCGGCGATGTCGCCGTCGCGGTGCGCTCCTCGGCCACCGCCGAAGACCTGCCCGACGCCTCCTTCGCCGGCCAGCAGGAAACCTTCCTGAACGTCACCGGCGAAGACGATGTCGTGCGCAAGGTGAAGGAAGTCTTCGCAAGCCTCTACAACGACCGCGCCATCGCCTACCGCGTGCACCACGGCTTCAAGCACGAGGACGTGTTCCTGTCGGCCGGCGTGCAGCTGATGGTGCGCTCCGACGTCGGCGCGTCCGGCGTGTTGTTCACCCTGGACACCGAATCGGGTTTCCGCGACGTGGTGTTCATCACCTCCAGCTACGGCCTGGGCGAGATGGTCGTGCAAGGCGCGGTCAACCCGGACGAGTTCTACGTCTACAAGCCCACCCTGGCCCAGGGCAAGCCGGCGATCCTGCGCCGCAGCGTCGGCGCCAAGCAGCTGCGCATGGTGTATTCGGACAAGGCCGGCGAGCGCGTGCGCACCGAAGACACGCCGGCGGAATTGCGTTCCAAGTTCTCGATCAACGATGCCGATGTCCATGAGCTCGCCAAGCAAGCTTTGGTGATCGAAAAGCATTACGGCCGCCCGATGGACGTGGAATGGGCGAAGGACGGCGTCAGCGGCAAGCTGTTCATCGTCCAGGCGCGCCCGGAAACGGTGAAGTCGCGCGGCAAGGCCACCCAGATCGAACGCTACCAGCTCGAAAAGCGCGGCCCGGTGGTCGCCGAAGGCCGCGCCATCGGGCAGAAGATCGGCTCGGGCATCGCCCGCGTCGTGCGCAGCCTGGACGACATGAACCGCGTGCAGCCCGGCGACGTGCTGGTCGCCGACATGACCGACCCCGATTGGGAGCCGGTGATGAAGCGCGCCGCGGCGATCGTGACCAACCGCGGCGGCCGCACCTGCCACGCGGCGATCATCGCGCGCGAACTCGGCGTGCCGGCGGTCGTCGGCACCGGCAACGGCCTGGACGCGATCCAGGAAGGCCAACTCGTCACCATCAGCTGCGCAGAAGGCGATACCGGCTACATCTACGACGGCGCCCTGCCCTTCGAGCGCCACGTCGCCGATCTGGACAAGATGCCGCCGGCGCCGCTCAAGGTGATGATGAACGTCGCCAACCCCGAGCGCGCGTTCGACTTCGCGATGCTGCCCAACGCCGGCGTCGGCCTGGCGCGGCTGGAGATGATCATCGCCAGCCACATCGGCATCCATCCCAAGGCGCTGCTGGAATACGCCTCGCAGGATGCGGCGACCAAGAAGAAGATCGACGAGAAGATCGCCGGCTACGGCGCCGATCCGGTGCAGTTCTACGTGGACCGCCTGGCCGAGGGCATCGCCACCATCACCGCCTCGTTCGCGCCGCATCCGGTGATCGTGCGCCTGTCGGACTTCAAGTCGAACGAATACGCCAACCTGATCGGCGGCTCGCGCTACGAGCCGCATGAAGAAAACCCGATGATCGGCTTCCGCGGCGCCAGCCGTTACGTCGATCCCTCCTTCTCCGACGCCTTCGCCCTGGAATGCCAGGCTGTGCTGAAGGTGCGCGAGGAAATGGGCCTGACCAACTGCTGGATCATGATCCCGTTCGTGCGCACGCTGGACGAAGGCCGGCGCGTGATCGAAGTGCTGGAGAAGAACGGCCTGCGTAAGGGCGAGAACGGCCTGCAGATCATCATGATGTGCGAGGTTCCGTCGAACGCGCTGCTGGCGGACGAGTTCCTGGAAATCTTCGACGGCTTCTCGATCGGCTCCAACGACCTGACCCAGCTCACCCTGGGCCTGGACCGCGACTCGGCGATCGTCGCCAAGCTGTTCGACGAACGCGACCCGGCAGTGAAGAAGCTGCTGTCGATGGCGATCTCGGCCGCGCGCGCCAAGGGCAAGTACGTCGGCATCTGCGGCCAGGGTCCCAGCGATCATCCGGATCTGGCCGAGTGGCTGATGGATCAGGGCATCGAGTCGGTGTCGCTGAATCCCGACACCGTGGTCGATACCTGGCTGCGGTTGGCCAAGGCGAAGGCCAAGGCCTGAGTCCGGCATGGCGAAACAGGACGCAGCGCAGGCCCTGGTGCCCAAGTCCCTGCTGGGACTTGAGGCCGGGTTCGATATCGACAAGTTGGCGGTCTGGGGCCAGACCGCCGGCCTGAAGCTGCTCAGCGCGCTGGCGATCCTGCTGATCGGCCTGTGGCTGGCCAAATGGATGTCGCGCGCGCTGGAGCGGGTCATGACCCGCGCCAACATGGAAGTCACCTTGCGTGGCTTCCTGCGCAACATCGCCTATGCGGCGATGGTGGTGATCGTGGCGGTCGCCGCCTTGCAGGCGGTCGGCGTGCCGATGACCTCGGTGCTGGCCGTGCTCGGCGCCGCCGGTCTGGCGATCGGTCTGGCGCTGAAGGACTCGCTGTCCAATATCGCCTCGGGCGTGATGCTGATCGTGCTGCGCCCGTTCCGCGCCGGCGACACCGTGCAGGCGGCGGGCGTGGAAGGCACGGTCGAGCAGATCCGGGTGTTCCAGACCCGGCTGCGCACCATCGACAACCGGGTGATCGTGCTGCCCAACAGCCTGATCACCACCGCGGCCATCATCAATTTCACCGCCAATCCCAAGCGCCGGATCGACCTGACCGTCGGCGTGGGCTACGACGACGATCTAAAGACCGCGAAGGAAACGCTGCTGGTCCTTGCGAAGACGCATGCCAACGTGCTGGCCGACCCGGCGCCGGAGGTGTTGGTTACCGCGCTGGCCGAAAGCAGCGTGAATCTGGAGCTGCGCGCCTGGGTCAAGACCGCCAACCTGGTACGGACCCGCAGCGACCTGGTCGAAGGCATCCGCAACGAGCTGATCGGCAAGGGGCTCAATATTCCGTATCCGCAGCGCGATCTGCATGTGTATCACCACGATGCGGATGGGCGGCCGATCGCGGAGTTGCTGACCAAGGCCGTGGCGGATGACGGGGATGTGCCGGCGCCGGTGACGAAGCCTAAGGCCTGATGGGCGAGTGCCTGGCGACTTGTACGAAAGTCGCTGGATTCCCGCGTTCGCGGGAATGACGGTAGTGTTGAGCGCGATATTTCTCGAAGCCGCGTTCACTCCAGCCTGTCATTCCCGCGAACGCGGGAATCCAGCGACTTTCGCTACCGGTATACGGTGAACGCTCTGCACCCCGACATTCACCGATGCACGAGCCGATGGCTCGCGAGCGCATCAGCTTACCCCACCCCGCCCAGCTTCCCCATCGCCGCGCGGTAATGCTTGAGCTCGGCGATGGAATCCATCACATCGCTCAGCGCGGTGTGCTTGCTTTCCTTGCTGAACCCGGCCAGCACGTCCGGCGCCCAGCGGCGCGCGAGCTCCTTGAGCGTGCTGACGTCCAGGTTGCGGTAGTGGAAGTATTTCTCCAGCCGCGGCATGCAGCGGTGCAGGAAGCGGCGGTCCTGGCAGATCGAATTGCCGCAGATCGGCGAGGCGTTGGCCGGGACCCATTGGGCCAGGAAATCCAGGGTCCGCGTTTCGGCCTCGTCCATCGGCACGCCCTGCTCCAGCACCCGCTTCCACAGCCCGGACTTGCCGTGCTGGTTGCGGTTCCATTCGTCCATCGCGCCCAGGCGCTCCAGCGGGTGGGCGATGGCCAGTTCGGGGCCCTGCGCCAGCACGTTGAGCTGCGCGTCGGTGACGACGGTGGCGATTTCCAGGATCGAATCGCGGTCGGTATCCAGGCCGGTCATCTCCAGATCGATCCAGATCAGCCGGTGCTCGTGCCCAGTCTTGTCCGTCATAGCCTCGCCGTCATGTCCATGTCGCGGCATGATAGCCCACAGCCTCTCGCCCGAGCCCGCCGCACCGCAATGAACCAGAACGTCACCTTCGCCCACTACGCGATCCTGACCGCGATGCTGGCGCCCGCCTTCTTCCTGACCGCGACCGCCTCGCTGCTGCTGTCGGCCAACAACCGCCTCGCCCGGGTCATCGACCGCGCCCGGGTGTTGATCAAGGAACTGGCCGAGGCCGACGATCCGGAGGAGCGCGACCTGATCGAGCGCCACATCCTGCGCCAGAAGAAACGCAGCCGCATCATCCTGCGCGGCAGCCAGTTGCTCTACACCGCGATCAGCTTCTTCGTCTGCACCAGCCTGACCGTCGCCGGCGACGCGGTGCTCGGCTACCGGCTCGGCGTCGTCCCGACCGTGCTGGCCGCGTTCGGCGTGCTGTCGATGTTCGCCGCCAGCCTGCTGCTGGCGCGCGAGTCCTCGCTCGCGGTGGAGGCGGTCAACGAGGAAATGGATCACGGCCACATCAGCGCGATGAAACGCTGGGCCAAGCCGCCCCAAGGAAAGCACGACTGAAACCGCGAGCGCAGCACCCGGAGCCACGCCGGCCCGCACGCTTTGCCGCATCATCGAGCGCGCCGCAACGAAGACGGAGCCCGTCATGGCCGACCTGGTCCAATTGAATTCGCACTACACCGTGGTCTCGGCGATGATCACGCCGGCGTTTTTCCTGACCGCGACCGCCTCGCTCCTGGTGTCGTCCAACAATCGCCTGGCGCGCGTGGTCGATCGCATGCGCCAGCAACTGGCGACGCTGGAAGACACCGTGGACGATCATGCGCGCCAGTTTCTCGAAGCGCGCATCATCCTGCACCGGCGGCGGGTGCGCCTGATTCTGACCTGCCTGCAGTTGCTGTACGGCGCGATGACCGCCTTCGTCGCCACCAGCCTGTCGATCGGCATCGACCAGTTCACCGACTACCGCATCACCGGCGTGCCGACCGCGCTGGCCATGTGCGGCGTGCTGCTGGTATTGGCCGCGTGCATCAACATGGGTCGCGAGGCGCGCATGAGCGTGAGCATGCTCGACGCCGAAGTGAAACGGGAGTTCGATCGCGACAACGGTCGCAAGAAAAAATCCGACTGATCGCGATTACCGCGCTATCGGCGCGGTATATCCGCGAACGCGAATGCCGCCCATGAACCGCAACCGCGAGCCGCATCCGGCGCGGCATTCGCGCGCACAGCCGAATGATTTCGTGAACTGCGTCGCCCGCGCGCGGCGACTCCGCCCTACTACTTTCGTACTAATCCGAATCCGGATCGACAGCCTGGCGACAGCTCGTGATGAGACGCCTGTCCGATCTTGCATTTTTGTCACAACACCGGATAACGCAAGCCACTACGATTGCGCCACGGACCGTGACGAGACCTTTGCAGCGCGCCGCTCCGAGCTCATCGCCCGAATATCGCGCCCAATAAAATAATCCATAACAAACCCTACCGCGTCACGTAATAATTGGCACTTCGAATACATCACCATTCACTACGAGATACATTCCCACCCCTATCAGCCGCCCAACTGATCGCTTGCGAGATCGAGAAATCCAGCTGATTTGCGCACAGTAAAAGGCTGCGACCACCGGATCGATAAGTTATCGTGCCGCCACAAGTCGCATTCGCTTAAGCATGACGGGAAGGAAGCCACTGCGTCCGCATCACCGACGCAGACGTGCTCATGCGGCGACGCCTTGACTACTTCTATTAATTGCGTTCGGGGAGAATGCGATGCTTCGTCACTCGTTGCGGGTGCGCCTGCTGCTGCCGGTGTTGGCCCTGGTCCTGGTCGTGGTCGCCGCGCTCACGATCATCCTGGCTGTCACCGAAGCCAACCGCGTGCGCGCCAATGCCGGCCGCGTGATCGACGGCCAGACCGTCGCGCTGCAGAGCCTGTTCGCGGTCACCCGCTCGGTCATGCTCGACCGCGTACACAGTTCGATGCGCCTGCTGCGTCATGAGGCCGATCGCGTCGGCACCACCAGCGTCGGCCCGCAGATCCGGATCGACGGGCGCCTGACCAACGACTTGCTGTTCGGCGGCGTGCCGCAGGCCAACAACTACACCCTGGTCGATTCGGTCACCTCCATCGCCGAAGGCACGGCCACCATTTTCTCGCGCGCCGGCGACGACTTCGTGCGCATCGCCACCAACGTCAAGAAGGACGACGGCAGCCGCGCGGTCGGCACCGTGCTCGACCCGCAGGGCCAGGCGATCGCGCAGATCCGCAAGGCGCAGAGTTTCTACGGCGTGGTGGACATCCTCGGCAATCCGTACGTGACCGGCTATGAGCCGATCTTCGCCGGCCTGGACGATCAGCACCCGGTCGGCATCTGGTACGTCGGCTACAAGACCGACCTGCAGGCCCTGAACCAGGTGGTCAGCGACAGCCACGTGCTCGAGTCCGGCTTCATCGCCGTGTTCGACGGCAAGGACAAGCTGCGCTTCCAATCCAAGACCGGCGCCACCATCGATCCGAAGGAAGTCGAGCGGGTCGTGCGCGAGATGCCGCAGGACTGGGTGGTGACCCAGCAGGAAGTGCCCGGCTGGGGCTTCAACCTGATCGCGGCCTATCCCAAGAGCGACGTCAACCGGGTGATCCTGCGGCAGTCGCTGTGGATCGGCGGCATCGGCCTGATGGTCTGCGCGCTGCTGCTGGGCCTGCAATGGAGCCTGATCATGAATCGCGTGCTGCGCCCGATCCAGCGCCTGACCGCGGTGGCCGAGGAGCTCAGCGTCGGCAAGTGGAATCACACCATCGTCGAAGCCGACCTCAAGGATGAAATCGGCAAACTGGCCCGTGCGATCTCACGTCTGTCCTACAGTGTCCGGGTAGCGATGGAACGGCTCAGCAAGCAACGCTGAGCCGCAGTATTCCGACCAGGCGCGGCGACGCGAGGTAGACCTCTTCATGTCCAACGATTTCCGACCGCTGATCGAGGTCCTGCGCGAGCTGAGGACGTTGGTGCAAAAACGCGCCTCCGGCTTTTTGTTCATCGTCACCGAGGAAAACCACTCCTGCATCATCCGCTTGAACGGCGGACAGGTGCAGGAAGTGCTGTTCCGCATGATGCGCAACGACGAGGCGGTGCAGCGCCTGGCGATGGTCGCCTCGGCCAAACTGCGCTTCCAGTCCGGCGACTCGCCGGCCTCGGCCAAGTCGGCATTGAGCGAGAGCTCGATGCAATGGTTGCTGGGCGGGTTCGAACAAGACCTGGCGGCACGGCGCCTGCCCACGCCCACGCCGGCGGCATCGCCGGTGCGGGTGGACCGGCGCGTGCGCGATGCGATCGAACAGGCGGCGGTGAATTACCTGGGGCCGATCGCGGGGATGCTGTGCGACGAAGCGTTCGAGACGCTCAGCACGCCGCAGCAGGTGGTCGCGCAATTGGCGACGAATCTGAATTCCCCGGAAGAGGCGCGGCGTTTCATCGAGGATGCTCGCAAGGCGTTAGACGCGTTGCGTTGAGCTCTCTCGGACGTTGACGCTGGGCCGGTGCCGGGATTCTGCAGCCTGCGCGTATTCAAAGTATCCACCTCGTGTATCGAGCGTTGTCGCCCGCCTGCTTTTTGCTCGTCATTCCCGCGAACGCGGGCTCCGCTTTACTTCGGCGGAGCCGAACATCCAGGGCCTTTCGTGCGAGAACGCTTGAAGTCGCTGGATTCCCGCGTTCGCGGGAATGACGGCTTGGAGGATGGCGCTGAAGTCTCTGGATGTTTGGCTCCGCCGAAGTAAAGCGGAGCCCGCGTTCGCGGAATGACGGTTTGGAGGAATCGCGCTGAAGTCTCTGGATTCCCGCCTTCGCGGGAATGACGGCTTGGAGGATGGCGCTGAAGTCTCTGGATGTTCGGCTCCGCCGAAGCAAAGCGGAGCCCGCCTTCGCGGGAATGACTGACTGTTTTTCGAGAGCCTTCGAACAGGCTCCCAACCCCGCCTCAGCCCGGCTTGCCCCGCTTGCGACGGAAATACGCCGTTAGCCGCGCCCCGGCCTCTTCGCCAAGCACCCCACCCAGCACCGTCACGCGATGGTTATGCCGCGGATCGGTCAACAGATCGAACACGCTGCCGGCGGCACCGGTCTTGGGATCGCTGGCGCCGAACACCACGCGCGCGACGCGCGCATGCACCACGGCCATCGCGCACATCGCGCACGGCTCCAGGGTCACGTACAAGGTCGTGCCGAGCAGACGGTGATTGCCCAGGCGCTGGCCGCCTTCGCGCAAGGCCACGATCTCGGCATGGGCGCTGGGATCGAAGCGGCCGATGTTCTGGTTCCAGCCCTCGCCCAGCAGCTCGCCGGCGGCCGATACCAGCAGCGCGCCGACCGGAATCTCGTCGTGCTCGCGTTCGGCGCGCTCGGCCAGATCCAGCGCGCGGCGCATCCAGTATTCGTCGATGTCGGCTTGTTCGCTCACGGGCGTCGCGCGGGTCCGGCCGCGGCGAAGGCACGGCGTCGGAGGCGATTATCGTTCACTGGCCCGGCGCGCGCATCCGCAGCGCGCGGCTGCGGTGCGCGCGGCCGGCGCGGGCTCAGAAGCCGCGCAGGTAGTCCATCTTGCCCAGTGGCACGCCCTGGTTGCGCAGGATTCCGTAAGCGGTGGTCAGGTGGAAGTAGAAGTTCGGCAGCACGAAGCCGCGCAGGTAGTCGCGCGCGGTGAACTTGAGTTCGCGGCCGCCGGGACGGATCACGATCTCGCGCTCCTCATCGCCCTCCATGCTCTCCGGCGACACGCTGCGCAGGAAATCCTGCGTCTTGAGGATGCGCGAGCGCAGCTCGTCCACGCTGGTTTCGGTGTCGGGAAAGCTCGGCGGCGTAATCGCGGCCAGGCGCGCGGCGCCGAACTTGGCCGCGTCGCTGGCCGATTGCACCTGCCCGGTCAGCGTGTACATGTCCGGCGCCAGGCGGCCGGCGATCAGCACCGAATGGTCCAGGCCTTGTTCGTCGGCGTAGGCCACGCCTTTGTCGAGCAGATGGGACAGCACGTCCAGGCCGCGACTGAAGGCCGGGACGGAGACGTCGTAGAGCGAAAGGCTCATGGGGGGAATCCTGTTTTCGTGGCGGGGAAACAGAAGGACGCGCCCGGTGGAAGCGGCGCGGACCGGCGCCGGCGGCGCTGGCCGAGCGCGAGTCTGAGCGCTTGCCCGGGGCCGGTCAATGAATTTATTATCAATCGCTATGGAAATAGATGTTGCGAATCCGGAAGCCGCCGGCGGCGAAGACGCGCCCGCGAAAAAGCCCTCGCGGCCGCGCGGGCGGCCGCGCGCGTTCGACCGCGAGCAGGCACTGGAAACGGCCATGCAGCTGTTCTGGCGGCAGGGCTTCGAGGCCACGTCCTTGAACGATCTGACCACGGCGATGGGCATCGCCCCGCCCAGCCTGTACGCCGCCTTCGGCAGCAAGGAGCAGTTGTTCCGCGAGGCGATCGGGCGCTATCTGCAGCAGTTCCGCTGCAATCACGCCGCCACTCTGCAAGCGCCGGAAGTGACTGCGCGCGAGGCGTTCGGCCGCTTGTTCGCAGCCATCGCGAACGGATTCAGCGGCTGCGGACACCCCTCGGGCTGCATGCTGATCGCCGCCGATGTCGGCGGCGGCAGCGCGGCCGCGCATCTGCGTGAGGAACTGAGCGCGCACCGTTTATCCATCGAAGCCGGCTTCCGCGCCCGCATCGAACGCGGCCAGCGCGAAGGCGATGTCGACGCCGGCGCCGACGCGGCCGCTTTGGCGAAATTCCTCGCCACGGTGGTGCAAGGCCTGTCGATCCAGGCGCGCGACGGCGCCAGCGCGGCGCAGCTGCACGAAGTCTTGCGCACCGCGTTGCGGGTCTGGCCTGGGCGCTGACGCCGGCGCGTACGGCGCAGCGCCAGCCCCACGATGGCGCTGTCAGCGCTGCAGATAACGCGCCGCCACCGCCCCCGCACCGCGCGCGACGGCCTTGTCGCGCGGCGCCGCCGCCACGCAGGCGATGTCGGGCGGGGTCGCCACGGCTCGCGGACGCGCGGCCGGCTCGTTGCGCGACGCGGCTATCGCCAGCAGATGCGGCAGAGCCAGCAGGGCCGCGGTTATCGGCAGAGTTCTCGACATGGCATTGCTCCTGATCGATGTCGGACGGCGCGGTTCCGCTTGCGCATCGCGCGGATTCGGCCGCCCTTGTCTGAGACGACGAATCGGGACGGCGCGAATCGACAAGACGGCGACGGCCGCAGCGAAGACCGCCCTGGGCGTCGCGAAGGCCGGCGGCGGGCCGGATTGAGATCAGGCTACGGGATGTTGCGGACAGGATCGGTCCTAATTGGGCCGCGGGTCGGTGCCGGTGGATGCGTTGAGGGAAGGGGCGGACGACCGCCCCTTCCCCGCTGCCGGCTCAGCAGTCCGGTGTGCAGATGGCCCAGCAGCGCGAATCCGGATCGTCCGGATCGCAACTGCTGCAGCACGGCCGCGCGAACGCGCTAAGACTGACGCCCAGACCGATCGCGAACGCGCAGCACGCCATCAGCAGCTTGATACGGGGCTTCCTGTTCATCGTCCTCTCCATTGATGAGGGACAACCGGGAGCATCCTTTCCCAGCCGTCTCGAACGCCGACGGCGGGCGCCGTCCAGCGCGGTTCGCCGCGACTCCGTCCGCGGCTCGTGTCGCTTGTGCGATGTCGCCGATGCGTCGCGACCGGCGATTGCCGGCGTTCGCATGGACACGAACGTCGCCGTTGGGGTTCGGGGTTGCGAACACAGCGATGCGCGCGGTTGGCGCCGGATTGGAAACGATCGCGGCATGGGCGCGGCGACGGCCGCGGCGCAACGGCCGGCGGGCCGACGACGAAAACAGGCTGACGATAACGAGTTCGTCCATCCCTTTCGAACATCCTTGTACCGGTGGCGACGGTTTTCGGTGCGCGGGGGCAAACCAACCCTAGTCGCCGGATGCGGGCGAAAACGCGTTAGCTATCACATATCCGGCGTCCGTCGCCTCGGTGCGATGCCGGTCGCCTGCTCTACGCTGCGACAGCGCGCGCGATCGCGGATGGCGATGCGCTCGCTCTATCAGCGGCCACGCGTCTTCGGGGCCGCGACATCGACGGCGCGACACGCAGGCAGATTTCGATTCGCCCCTACAAACGCAAACCGCCTGCGCACGAATGCGCAGGCGGTCGATATCGCTTCGCTCAGCGCGCCGCGCGCGCTTGCCTCATTCCCACTCGATCGTAGCCGGCGGCTTGCCGCTGATGTCGTAGACCACGCGCGAAACTCCGCGCAGTTCGTTGATGATGCGGTTGGACACCGTGCCGAGGAACTCGTACGGCAGATGCGCCCAATGCGCGGTCATGAAGTCGATGGTCTCCACCGCGCGCAGCGCGATCACCCACTCGTAAGCGCGCGCGTCGCCGACCACGCCGACCGACTTGACCGGCAGGAACACCGCGAAGGCCTGGCTGGTCTTGTCGTACAGGCCGGCCTTGCGCAGTTCGTCGATGTAGATGTGGTCGGCCTGGGCCAGCAGCTGCGCGTATTCGCGCTTGACCTCGCCGAGGATGCGCACGCCCAGGCCCGGGCCCGGGAACGGATGGCGGTAGACCATCTCGCGCGGCAGGCCGAGCTCGACGCCCAGGCGCCGCACTTCGTCCTTGAACAACTCGCGCAGGGGCTCGACCAGGCCGAGCTTCATGTGCTCGGGCAGGCCGCCGACGTTGTGGTGGCTCTTGATGACGTGCGCCTTGCCGGTCTTGCTGCCGGCCGACTCGATCACGTCCGGGTAGATCGTGCCCTGCGCCAGCCACTTGGCGTTGGCGAGCTTCTGCGATTCCTCGTCGAAGATTTCGACGAACAGGTTGCCGATGATCTTGCGCTTGGCTTCCGGATCGCTGACGCCGGCGAGCTTTTCGAAATAGCGGTCGGCGGCGTTGACGCGCACGACCTTGACGCCCATGTGCTCGGCGAACATCGCCATCACCTGGTCGCCTTCGTTGTAGCGCAGCAGGCCGGTGTCGACGAACACGCAGGTCAGCTGATCGCCGATCGCCTTGTGCAGCAGCGCGGCCACTACCGAGGAATCGACGCCGCCGGACAGGCCGAGGATCACTTCGTCGCTGCCGACCTGCTCGCGCACGCGCGCGATCTGATCGTCGATGATGTGCGCGGCCGTCCACAGCGTCTGGCAGCCGCAGATATCGACCACGAAGCGGCGCAGCAGGGTCTGGCCCTGCTTGGTGTGGGTGACTTCCGGATGGAACTGCACGCCGTACCAGCCGCGCGCGTCGTTGGCGAAGGCGGCGACCGGGATGCGGTCGGTCTTGGCGGTGACGACGAAACCTTCCGGCGCCTTCGACACGTGGTCGCCGTGGCTCATCCACACGTCCAGGCGCGGCGGCGAGCCGGGGTGATCCTTCAAGCCGTCGAACAGGCGATCGTGCGCGACCAGCGACACTTCGGCGTGGCCGAACTCGCGCTGATCCGCCGCTTCGGTCTCGCCGCCGAGCTGCTTGGCCATGGTCTGCATGCCGTAGCAGATGCCCAGGATCGGCAGGCCGGCGTCGAACACCTGCTGCGGCGCGCGCGGCGAGCCGTGCTCGGTGGTCGATTCCGGACCGCCCGACAGGATGATGCCCTTGGCGCCGTACGCGGCGATTTCCGCCGGATCGTGGTCCCAGGCCCAGATTTCGCAATACACACCCAGTTCGCGGATACGCCGCGCGATCAACTGCGTGTACTGCGCACCGAAGTCGAGGATCAGGATCTTGTCGCTATGGATGTCGGTCATGGGGGCCGGGATTGGGGATTCGGGATTCGGGATTCGGTAAAGGCGGAACGCCGGGATTCGGGAAGGGTTCGGCTTTACCGAATCCCGAATCCCGAATCACGAATCCCGCGCGCCGGCGTCAGCCGGCGCGATAGTTCGGCGGTTCTTTAGTGATCTGCACATCGTGCACATGGCTTTCGCGCGAGCCGGCGTTGGTGATGCGCACGAAGCTGGGCTTCTTGCGCATGTCCTCGATGGTCGCGCAGCCCACGTAGCCCATGGTGGCGCGCAGGCCGCCGGCGAGCTGGTGGACCACGCCGCTGAGCGAGCCGCGATACGGCACGCGGCCTTCGATGCCTTCCGGCACCAGCTTGTCGGCGTCGGAGGCGTCCTGGAAATAACGGTCCTTGGAGCCCTGCTCCATCGCGCCGATGCTGCCCATGCCGCGATAGCTCTTGTAGCTGCGGCCCTGGAACAGTTCGATTTCGCCCGGCGCTTCCTCGGTGCCGGCGAACAGGCCGCCGACCATGACCGTGGACGCGCCGGCGACCAGCGCCTTGCCGATATCGCCCGAATAGCGGATGCCGCCGTCGGCGATCAGCGGGATGCGATCCTGCAGCGCCTCGGCCACCATCGCCACCGCCGTCACCTGCGGCACGCCGACGCCGGCGACCACGCGGGTGGTGCAGATCGAACCCGGGCCCACGCCGACCTTGACCGCGTCGGCGCCGTGATCCATCAGCGCCAACGCCGCTTCGCCGGTGACGATGTTGCCGCCGATCACCTGCAACTGCGGGAAGCGCGTCTTGACCCACTTCACCCGGTCGAGCACGCCCTGCGAATGGCCGTGCGCGGTATCGACCACGACCACGTCCACGCCGGCCGCGGCGAGGGCTTCCACCCGCGCCTCGGTGTCGCCGCCGACGCCGACCGCCGCGCCGACCAGCAGGCGCTCGGCGCTGTCCTTGGCGGCGTTGGGGTTGTCGGATTTCTTCTGGATGTCCTTGACCGTGATCAGGCCGCGCAGCTCGAAGCCGTCGTTGACCACGAGGATCTTCTCGATGCGGTGCTTGTGCAGCAACTGCACGACTTCATCGTCGCTGGCGCCTTCGCGCACGGTGACCAGGCGATCGCGCTTGGTCATGATGTGGCGGACCGGATCGTCTAGCTTGGTCTCGAAACGCATGTCGCGGCTGGTGACGATGCCGACCAGCTGGCCGCCGTCGACCACCGGCACGCCGGAAATGTTGCGCGCGCGGGTCAGCTTGAGCACTTCGCCGATGGTCGTTTCCGGCCCCACCGTGAACGGTTCGCGGATCACCCCGGCCTCGAATTTCTTGACCTTGGCGACCTGCGCGGCCTGGGCTTCCAGGCTCATGTTCTTGTGGATGATGCTGATGCCGCCGAGCTGGGCCAGCGCGATGGCGAGGCGGGCTTCGCTGACGGTGTCCATCGCCGCCGACAGGATCGGCAGACGGATCGACAGGTCGCGGGTCAGGCGGGTGGAGAGGTTTACGTCCTTAGGCAGGACGATCGAATGCGCGGGGACGAGAGAGACATCGTCGTAAGTAAGCGCTTCAGCCTGGATGCGCAGCATGGGCGGGCCCGGGAGGATGAAGCGCGCCATTCTAACCCGAACCGGGGGTCCGGCGCTGGGGTTGCGGGCGGAAAGGGGCGTTCTGTTTGCGGCTTTTCGCAGGGGATTAAGCGGGGCTTTGGGTGCTGGGGGCCGAGTGGCGCTTGGGCTTCGGCTTGGGCGTTTTTGCTCGTCATTCCCGCGAACGCGGGAATCCAGGGCCTTTCGCGCGAGAACGCTTGAAGTCCGGCCGAACCTGGGCCAGGAAAGTACCGGCTAAAGTCACT
The DNA here is from genome assembly GCF_001442805.1 of Lysobacter gummosus. NCBI lineage: Bacteria > Pseudomonadati > Pseudomonadota > Gammaproteobacteria > Lysobacterales > Lysobacteraceae > Lysobacter > Lysobacter gummosus. The sequence goes on from NZ_CP011131.1 coordinate 3,224,471, forward strand.
GGATTCCCGCGTTCGCGGACATGACGAGCAACAAAGCGGCGCACGACCGAGACCACCTGTCCCAGCCGTCTGCGCGTCCCGCTCAGCCCCGATCCGCCGCCTCGGCCGCTTCCAGCGTGTTCTGCATCAGGGTCGCGACCGTCATCGGCCCGACCCCGCCCGGCACCGGGGTGATCCAGCTGGCGCGCTGGGCCGCGGCCTCGAAACCGATGTCGCCGACCAGGCGGCCGTCGTCCAGGCGGTTGATGCCGACGTCGATCACCACCGCCCCCGGCTTGACCCATTCGCCCGGGATCAGGCCCGGGCGGCCGGCCGCCACCACCAGGATGTCGGCGCCGCGCACCGAGGCTTCCAGCACCGCCGGCGGGGTGAATTTGTGGCAACTGGTGACCGTGCAGCCAGCGATCATCAGCTCCAGCGCCATCGGCCGGCCGACGTGGTTGCTGACGCCGACGATGGTCGCGCTCTGCCCGCGTACCGGCCGGTCGGTATAGCCCAGCAGCATGGTGATGCCGCGCGGCGTGCACGGGCGCAGGCCGAACTGGCGCAGCACGAGGTGGCCGACGTTTTCCGGATGGAAGCCGTCCACGTCCTTCTTCGGGTCGATGCGGTGGATCAGCGCGGTCGCGTCGCGCCGGTCCGGCAGCGGCAACTGCACCAGGATGCCGTGGACATCGGGATCGGCGTTGAGCCGGTCGATCAGGGCCAGCAGTTCATCGTTGCCGGTGTCGGCCGGCAGGTCGTAGTCGATGGCGCGGATGCCGATCTTCTGCGCGGCGCGGCGCTTGTTGCGCACGTACACGGCCGAGGCCGGATCGGCGCCGACCAGCACCACCGCCAGCCCGGGCCGCGACAGGCCGGCGGCGACGCGCGCGTCGATCTGGGCCTTGAGGTTGTCGAGCAGGTCCTCGGCGATGCGCTTGCCGTCGAGGATGCGGGCCGGGTGCGATGCGGGCGTCATGCGGGGTCGAAGGCTCTGCGGTAAAGTCGTGGCCGCGCATTATCCCCCATTCGTTCGCGCGATTTTCGCCGATCCCGCCCCTTAATCGCACCGCGAGCCCCGTCATGAGCCTGCCCGACCCGACTTCCGGCCACGCCCCGGCCGATCACGAAACCATCGCCGTGCAGGCCGCCGCCTTCCGCCGCCTGCTCGCGCACCTGATGCACGAGCGCAGCGACGTGCAGAACATCGACCTGATGATCCTGGCCGGCTTCTGCCGCAACTGCCTGGCCGACTGGTACCGCGAAGCGGCGCAGGCGCGCGGCATCAGCATGAGCAAGGACGAGGCGCGCGAGGCCGTCTACGGCATGCCGTTCGGCGAATGGAAGGCCCAGTTCCAGAAGGACGCGACGCCGGAGCAGTTGGCGGCGTTCGAGGCGTCGCAGAAACATCACGGCTGAGCGGCCGACCGGCGCGACCGCGACCGCGACGGCGACGATCAGTCCTGCGTCTGCGGCTTGATCCCCGGCGCATTCGGATTCGGACAGCGCGGCACGTTCGACCCCAGCACGCATTGCACGCAACAACCCGACGGCTGCGCCGAGGCCGGCGCCTGCTGCGGCGCGAACAACGGCGTCGGCGGCGCCAGCTGGGCCAGCGCGGCCTCGGGCTTGAGCTTGAGCAGCACCGCCCAGTCGAGCTTGTTCATGTCGCAGGCGGCGACGGTGTCGGGCGAACACTCGACCTGGGTCTCGCTGCGCAGCGGCAGCGGCCAGAACTGGTTGTTGCGGTTGACCGCCATCAGCCGCATCGTCGCGCCCTGCTGGACGTTGCCGCCGATCAGGTACGCCTTGCCGTCGTTATTGGGATTGACCCCGACGACGACGTCGCAATGCATGTTGAGCCCGCCGTTGCCGCCATCGAGCGCAGCGATCAGGCCCTGGTAGCCGTAGACGCGGTTGCTGGAACGCACCGCGCACAGCAGATCGCCGGGCGCGGCGGTCGAGCTGGCCGGGTCCAGGTACAGGAACGGGCTCTGGTCCTGCGCCCGGTAGGCGTCGCGCACGTAGTCGTAATGGCTGGCCGAGGGCCGGAAGCCGCGCACGCCGGCCTTCATCATCACGTAGGACACGAACGCGGCCGACCACGGGTTGTCGATCAAAAACGCGCGGCAGGCCACGGTGGAATAACCGCTGCCGTAGGGATCGAAGCACTGCTCGGCGCCGGCGAAGCCGCCCATGCGCTGCAGCAGGCCGGTGTCGCGCCAGTAGCTGGCGGTGCGGCGCCAGGTTTCGGTGGCGCCGTCTTCCAGGCGCGAGGTTTCCGCTTCGCTCACGCTGGCGCTGGCCAGCCGGCCCTGCGTGTCGATGAAAGGCCGGAACCACTGCAGGTTTTCCAGGCACGCCGCGGCGGCGATACGGGTCGCGGTGTCGGCCGCCCCGCCCTGCGTCCGCAGCGCCGGACAGGGGTCGGCGGCGCGGGCGGCGCCGGACGGCGCGCTCAGCGCGGCCAGGATCAGCAAAGCGAGGGCGAACTTGTGCAACATCGGCGATCTCCGCAGGGCGATGCGTCCGCGACATCGGCGAACGCAGGGTTGCTGGCACGACTGGATGAGCCCGCCTGCGGCCAGCCTAGCCATTGTCCGTGCAAGTCGCGTGATCGTGTCGCGCTGTCATGCAAACGATGCGCTGGCGGGTATCGTCGCGGCGGGTTATCGTCGCGGTAATCGCACACCGCGCCGGCGGCCGTCTGCGGCCGCAGACCGCGCGTCCTCCGCATCGCTAGGAAGGCTTCCGCATCGATGGCACGTAATCCCCGAATGCTTCAATCGCTGGCTGCATTGGCCGGCGTCGCCGCCGCCGGATATCTGAGCATCTGCGGCTGGATGTATTTCAAGCAACGCGAGCTCATGTATTTCCCCCAGGGCACGCGCCTGGGCGTGGACATGACCGACTACACCATCGCGCGCGGCGACATCGTCCTGCGCGGCTGGCGCCTCAACGCCGGGCGCGACAAGGCCCTGATCTATTTCGGCGGCAACGCCGAGCGCATCGAGAACATGCGCGAGACCCTGGCGCAGTGGTTTCCCGATCGCACCATCTATCTGCTGTCGTACCGCGGCTATGGCGCCAGCGACGGCGCGCCGGAGGAAGCGGCGCTGGTCGCCGACGGGCTGGCGATCTTCGATCAGGTCGCGCGCGAGCATCCCGGACAACCGATCGCAGTGATCGGCCGCAGCCTGGGCAGCGGCGTGGCCAGCTTCGTGGCCGGCAAGCGGCCGGTGCAGCGGCTGGCGCTGGTGACCCCGTTCGACAGCCTCAGCGAAACCGCGCAGGCGCACTACCGCTGGCTGCCCACGCGCTGGCTGGTGCGCGACCGCTACGACTCCATCGCGAACCTGCGTGGCTATTTCGGCCCGATCCTGGTCGTGCGCGCGACCGCCGACGACGTAGTACCGCCGGCCAACACGACCCGTCTGATCCATTCGCTGCAGACCCGTCCGCAAGGCGTGGACGTGGTCCAGCTGAAAGGCGCGGACCATCACAACATCGCTCTGTATCCGGAGTACGGTCAGGCATTGAAGGAGTTCATCGACTGAGCGACACGGCGAGCGCGAGCCCTCGACAGCCATGGCCGGGACAGTGCCCGGCCGCGCTTTCGCCCTCGCCGCTCACTTTCCAACGCGGTACAACCACGAAGGCGCAATCATGGAACGCAACGCGATCCAGCCTACCGAAGTTTCGTATGCCCAAGCGCACGAGATCAGTGGTTTCCAGCGCTTGTTGTTCATCAGCGGCCAATTGCCGCAATGCGAGAAATGCGTCCTGCCGAAGGACTTCGACGGCCAATGCCGGCGCGCCTGGGCCAACGTCGAGCAGCAGCTCAAGCAGGCCGGCATGGACTTCAGCAACCTGGTCAAGGTCACGACCTACCTCACCGAGCGCCGCCTGCGCCAGCGCAACTACGAAATCCGCCATGAAATCCTCGGCAAACACACGCCGGCGCTGACGGTGATCATCGCCGAGCTGTACGAGGAAGGCTGGATGGTCGAGATCGAGGCGGTGGCGGCGGCCTGATTCGGGATTCGGAGTTTCGAGGGTTCGCAGTCCGGAATTCGATGACGATCCGCAAGCTCAGGTCGCGTTACCAGGCGCGACCTGGCACCCCCGGGCGCGGACTTGCGAAGTCTATTGTGGGAGGGGCTTCAGCCCCGATGCTGTTCGCTCAGGTTGCGCTGATCCAAGGCGGCTGATCGAAAAGCATCGGGGCTGAAGCCCCTCCCACAACAGACCCCGCGCACCGATCGCGCTTGTACTAAATCGGCTTATGCAAGCGCAGAGGTGATGGAACGATCCCACCACCACCGGGTTCAAGGCATCGCGCACAAATCGCCGAACGCACGCGTTAACGCGATGCGATGCAGATCGTCGAGCCGATGCAGCCGCGCCGCTTGCCGCTGCGCTTCATGGGCGCGCACGAGGCAACCTTCTTCCTTCGCTTCCGCCAAGGCCGGCGCCAGCGCAGTCAGCAATTCGGCATTGATCCCATCCAGCCGCTGCCGCACCGGCCCCAGATCGATCGCCGCGGCCGGCTTGCGCGAGGGCTGCGCCAGCAAACGGTACTGCACCAGCTTGTTCGCCTCGATCTGCGCCTTGAAGAACGCCGTGGCCTGCTCGCGCGCCAAACCTAGCGCGGCGGCCTGCGCACCGAGTTGTTCCAACTGCGACTGTTCGCGCGCCGCATCCTCGACCGGCTTGCCCGACTGGCGCTTGCTCGCCGCGACCGTATCGGCCAGCAGCACGCGTTGCGCGCTCAGCTCGGCCAGACGCTTCATCGCGGTCGGCGCTTCGGCGGCCTCGCCACGAATCGTGCACAGACTCAACGCGAACAACCCGGCGATGGCGAACGCGGACAATGTTCGCCCACGCCGACCGGCGAAGCCATTCGGGTCAATCGCGCTCGCACCGCTCCGGTCCACGCCGGCAGCCACAGCCGAAGTTTTCGTCATCATCCTCTCTCTCGTGATTCGCAAACGCGCGGCCGTCACTGCGCTGCGCAAAACGCCTGATAGTCGATATACCCCGGAAACTCGCGCCCAGCCGCGCACAGAGGGCATTCCGGGTCCGGCCGCAGCCGGGTCTCGCGGAATCGCATGCCCAGCGCATCGAAGTGCAGCAAACGCCCGGCCAGCGATTCGCCCAGGCCCAGAATCAGCTTGATCACCTCGGTCGCCTGGATCAGCCCGACCACGCCCGGCAGCACTCCGAGCACGCCGGCCTCGGCGCAATTGGGCGCGGCTTCCGGCGGCGGCGGTTCCGGAAACAGGCAGCGGTAACACGGACACACGCCGCGATGACGTCCGGCGTCGAACACGCTGACCTGGCCCTCGAAGCGATGGATCGCGCCGTACACCAGCGGCTTGCCGAGCTTCACGCAGGCGTCGTTGAGCAGATAGCGCACCGGGAAATTATCCGCGCCGTCGAAGACCACGTCGGCCGCGCCGATCAGGCGCTCGACATTGTCCGAGCCGATGCGCTCGGCGAAGGTCTCGACCTTCACCCGCGGATTGAGCGCCGCCAGCGCGATCCGCGCCGATTCGACCTTGGACACGCCGATGCGGTCCTCGGTATGCAGGATCTGTCGCTGCAGATTGCTGCGATCGACCACGTCGTCGTCGGCCAGCACCAGCGTGCCGATGCCGGCGGCGGCCAGATAGAACGCGGCCGGCGAGCCCAGGCCACCGGCGCCGACCATCGCCACGCGCGCGGCCTGCAGCTTGCGCTGGCCGGCTTCGCCGACCTCGGGCAGGCGCAGATGGCGCGAATAACGGTCGTGGAAGTCGCGCTCGTCCTCGGACTGTTGCGGCACTGTCATCGGCAGGCCTTCGGCGAGCCAGCGCGTGGTGCCGCCTTCTACCGAGGCCACGCGGGCGTAGCCGGCATCGAGCAGAGTCTGCGCGGCGCGCAGCGAACGCGCGCCGGACTGGCAGATCAGGAGGATGTCGGCTTCGTGGTCGGGCAGGCTCGCGTGCGGGTCGGCTTCCAGCGCGTCCTTGGCGATGCCCCGCGCATGTTCGGCGTGGCCGGCGGCGCGCTCGTGCGCTTCGCGCACGTCGATCAGGATCGCGCCGGCCTGTTGCCGCCGGCGCGCCTGCGCCGGGGAAATGGATTCGATGCTCATGCGGGGATTATCGCCTGTGGCGGGAGCGGCGGCGGGCGTGGGGCGCGATGCTGTGTTGCGCGGCGGCGGCCCTCACCCCAACCCCTCTCCCGCAAGCGGGAGAGGGGCTAAGAGCGCTTTCGCAGACTGTCCGCCCGCTACCCGTAGTTTGGCTCCCTCTCCCTCTCCCGCTTGCGGGAGAGGGTTGGGGTGAGGGCCGCGTGGCTGCGAGCCACGATCGAATCCACTCACCCCAACGAATACGGCAACACATCCATCACTGCCCCCTCGCCCAGACGCTGCGGCCCTTCGGGCACCACCATCAGCGCATCCGAATCGGCCGCCGCGCGCAGCCGGTGCGAGCCGGTCGCGGGGTTGGGATCCACCCGCAGCACGCCGTCGTCGTCGCTAAGCAGACGCGCGCGGATGAACTCGCGGCGCGGATGGGTCTTCTCGATCGACCCGACCAGCCTCGCGCGCAATACCGTGCGCGGTTCGGCGCGGCCCTGCAGACCGTCGATCAACGCGCGGCCGAAACTCAGGTAAGTCGCCATCACCGACACCGGATTGCCCGGCAAGCCGAGCATGCGCGCCTGATCCATGCTGGCGAACAACAACGGCATGCCCGGACGCATCTTCACTTTCCAAAAATGGATGCGGCCGAATTCGCGCAGCACCGACGGGATATGGTCTTTTTCGCCGGCCGAGACCGCACCGCAGGTGAACACCAGATCGAAGGCGCAGGCCGCGTCGCGCAACGCGATCTCGACTTGTTTGGCATCGTCGGGCAGACGCGGCCACGCGGTCGGCTCCAGGCCGTCGGCGCGCAGCAGGCCCATCAGCAGATCGCGGTTGCTGTCGTAGATCTGCCCCGGCGCCAGCGGCATGCCCGGTTCGACCAGTTCATCGCCACTGGTGAACACCGCCACCGTCGGCCGCCGCCGCACGCTCAGCGAGGCCAGTCCCATCGACGCGGCCAGCGACACGCGCGCCGGCGTCAGCACCTGGCCGGCGCGCAGCACGCGCTCGCCCTCGCCCACGTCCTCGCCGGCGTAACGCACGTTCTGGCCGCGCGCCAGCGCGGGCACGATCACCCGATCGCCCTCGATGCGCACGTTTTCCTTGATCGCGACCGTGTCGGCGCCGGCCGGCATCGGCGCGCCGGTGGTAATGCGCACGCATTGGCCGGCGCCCAGGCTCAGGCCCGCGGCGAGACCGGCGAACTGTTCGCCGATCAGGCTCAATGCGGTGTGCTCGCCGTCCAAGTCGGCATGGCGCAGGGCGAAGCCGTCCATCGCGCTGTTGTCGAACGGCGGCAGCGACAGCGGCGCGTCCACGTCCTGGGCCAGCACGCGGCCGTGGCAGCGCGGCAAGGACAGGGTTTCGGCGTTCAGCCGGTGCTCGGCGGCGACTTGCGCGAGGATCGTCATCGCCTCGTCGAACAACAGGCCGGTCGGGAAATCGGTCATGGGCGTATCGCTCTGCGGTCGCGCGGCGCGCAACGGGTGAATGTGGGCGTCACGGATCCGGATCGGCGATGAAGCCGGCCGCGGCCAGATCCTCGGGCGTGTTGAGATTGCCGAAGCGTAGGCCATCCAGGCGCAGCGCGGTCATGCCGAGTGCGGCCTGCAGCGCGCGCACCGCCAGCGCGCGGCGTTGCAGGGCTTCGGCTAGCGCCGCGCGCAACGGTTCGACCGGCCACAGCGCGAACAGCGGCTGCACGCCGTCGTCGTCGATCGCATAGGCACCCTGCCCGGTCTGCGCGGCGATCAGCGCCGGCAACAGGTTTTCGTCCAGGTTCACCGCGTCCACCGGCAGGGTGAACAACCAGGGCGTGGCACAGGCCGAGGCCAGGGCGTCGAGCCCGCCGAGCGGGCCGAGATCAGGGGTGGCGTCGCCGACGGCGCGCAGACCGTTGGCGGCATAGCGTTGCGGGTCGCGGTTGGCGCTGACCAGCACCTGCGCGACCCGCGGCGCATGGGCACGCGCCAGGCGCAGCACCTGCGCTTCGCCGTCGCGCCGCAGCCAGGCCTTGTCGATGCCGCCCAGCCGCGAGGCGCGGCCGCCGGCCAACAGGCCCAGGGTCAGGGTCAGCTCGGAGGCGGCGATGGTCATGGGGAATGCGTTCGGGCTCGCGGGATTCGCTTCGTATTGTGCCGTTGATCCGGATGGCCGCGGTGGGAGGCGTGTCGCGATGGGGAGGCGGCCGCTGAAGGTCGGCGTTGCCTCGGGCTTGCCTCGCCGTCGGGGCTTCGAGTCGGGGCTGAAGCCCCTCCCGCAAAAGACTTCGTTGCCTCGTAAGGCCTTGGCGTTGTTTGGACTTACTTCGCCCGTGAAGCTTCAGCCCTTCCCACAAAAGGCCTCGGTGCTTCGCAACGCTTCGATGCGTTGGCTGAAACACGGAACCGAATGCATTCCAATGCCTCGCCGAAAAACAAAAAACCTCGCAAGCCGCGAGGTTTTTTGTGGGAAAGGCTTCAGCCCCGGCACGAGATGCGACTGCCCGCAACTACTACGAGGCCGCCAAAAGCCCAGGCGCTTACTTGCCGCGCTTCACATGCCGGATCAAACGCTTCTTCTTGGCCACCTGCCGCTCGGTCAGCACGTTCTTCTTGCCTTCGTACGGATTGGTGCTGTCCTTGAACACGAAGCGCACCGGCGTTCCGACCAGCTTGAAGCGCTTGCGGAAGAAGTTCTCCAGATAGCGCTTGTAGCTGTCGGCGAGCGTGCGCAGACGGGTGCCGTGGACGACGAAGGTCGGCGGATTCAAACCGGCCGGATGGGCGAAGCGCAGCTTGGCCACGTGTCCGCGCACCACCGGCGGCGGATTGGTCTCGTAGGCGACTTCCATCGCCTTGGTGACTTCGCTGGTGCCGATTTCCGTGGTCGCCGAGGCGTGCGCGCGATGGATCGCGGCGAACAACTCGCGCAGGCCCGAACCATGCTTGGCGCTGATGCGAATCTTCTCCGCCCATTCGACGAAGGCGAGTTTGCGCATCAGCAGGTTTTCGGTCTGCTGGCGCTGGTACTCGGTCTGCCCGTCCCACTTGTTCACCGCGACCACCAGCGCGCGGCCGGAGTCGAGCGCGTAGCCGAGCACGCTGGCGTCCTGGTCGGTCACGCCTTCGCCGGCGTCGAGCATGACCACCGCGACCTGGCAGTTCTCGATCGCCTGCAGGGTCTTGATGATCGAGAACTTCTCGACCGCTTCCTCGACCTTGGACTTGCGCCGCACGCCGGCGGTATCGACCAGCCGGTACAGACGGCCGTCGCGCTCCATATCCACCGCGACCGAATCGCGGGTGGTGCCCGGCACTTCGGAGGCGATCATGCGTTCTTCGCCGAGCAGGCGATTGACCAGGGTCGATTTGCCCACGTTCGGGCGGCCGATGAAGGCCACGCGGATGCGGTTGGGATCGTTGTCGAGCTCGGCGGTGACGCCTTCTTCGGGCAGGCGCGCGAACACTTCCGCGAGCAGTTCGTCGATGCCCTGGCGATGCGCCGAGGACACGCCGATCGCGTCGCGGATGCCGTAGCGGGCGAAGTCGTTGATCGCCGCGCGCACGTCGAGGCCGTCGGTCTTGTTGACCACCAGCAGGGTCGGCCGCGCGGTCTTGCGCAGCCAGGCCAGGATTTCGTCGTCCAGGGCCGAGGCGCCTTCGCGGCCATCGACCACGAACAGGACCAGATCGGCTTCCTCCGCCGCGGCGCGGGCCTGGCGCGCGGTGGCGCCGGCCAGGCCTTCATCGATGCCGGCGATGCCGCCGGTATCGACGACCGCGAACGGTCGCTGGCCTTCGGGCCGGCACACGCCGTAGTGGCGATCGCGGGTGACCCCGGGCTCGTCGTGGACGAGCGCGTCGCGGGTACGCGTGAGGGCATTGAATAAGGTGGATTTTCCGACGTTGGGGCGGCCAACGAGGGCGACTAGGGGCAGCATGTGTTTGAAGCCGGGAATGGAGAATGGGGAATCGGGACTGGAAGGTGCGCGGCTGCGGGCAGCGGCGTCGGCCTTCGGATCCCGACGGAACTAATTCATGTAGCGCGGGTTTGCGGAGCAGACCATGGTCGAACCGCCGTCATGCCGTCGGATCGACGGGAATCCGGCGGCCATGAAACCGGTTCTGCGAGGCCGGCCGTCATGAAACAGGCCGCCATAGTGCCAGAGCGGGCGCGAAGACGCTTTCGCACGCCCGCCGAACCGTGCTCCCGCCCGGATCGCCGCGGGCGCCGAACGGCCCCCGGCGGATGGATACCGATAAAACGAACGGCCCGGAACGGCTGTTCGCCGCCCGGGCCGCGCATGCCGGGACGTGGTATCGGGAACCGGAACGAAGGCTGCGCAGCGGTAAGACCGCGCCGAACCGTCCATTCCCTATTCCCGACTCCGCGCTGCCTGGCTCACTTCACTGCAGCTTGAACGCCGTCAGCTCGCCCTTGATGTTCTGCACGATCAGCACGCCGTCGGCAACCACTGGAGCGGCCTTGAGCGGCTTGCCGCCGGCGCGGGCGCGCGCGGCGAACTCGCCGGTGTCCAGCTTCATCCAGTGCACGTAGCCGTCGAAATCGCCGACCACGGCGTAATCGCCCTGCACCGCCGCGCCGGTCAGGTTGCGGCGCGCCAGCGACGGCTGCGACCACAGGGCGCTGCCGCCGTTCTTGTCCAGGCCGTACACCGTGCCGGACGGATCGCTGACGATCAGCTTGTCGCTGCTCAGGCCCAGACGGCCGACGCCGCCGTGCTCGCTGGACCACAACGGACGGCCGCTCGGCGCGTCGATCGCCACGGTCTGCTTCTTGAAGCTGGTCGCGTACAAGGTGGTGCCTTCCAGCACCGGAGTGCCGTCCACATCGGCCATGCGATCGAGCTCGCTGCGGCCTTCGGGCTGCGACACCGACTGGTCCCAGGTGGTGTGGCCGTCGCTGGAGGCCAGCGCGCTGACCGTGCCGTCGTCGTTGCCGACGAACACGAAGCCCGGGCCCACCGCCGGCGAACCGTTGCCGCGCACCGACAGCATCGGCACTTCATGGTTCCAGAACCAGCGACGCTCGCCGCTGGCGGCGTCGAACGCGGTGACGCGGCCGTCGTTGGAACGCACGAACACCAGACCCAGGCCGATGCTCGGCGCGGCGATGACTTCGTTGGTGACCTTGGCCGTCCACTTCTCGGCTCCGGTGGCCGCGTCGAGCGCGATCACTTCGCCGTCCAGGCCGCCGATCACGACCAGGCCTTCGCCCGCGCCGGGACCACCGGACAGGCGGATGTCCTTGTCCTTCTTGTCCTTGTCCTTGCGCATGGGCACGTAGTGCCAGACTTCCTTGCCGGTCTGCAGGTCGTAGGCGTGCACGCCACCCTTGAGCGCGGCGGCATAGACGCGTCCGTCGGCGACGGTCGGGCCCTGGCCCACGCCGATGCGCTCCTCGCCCTTGCCGGCGTTGACCGACCAGATCTTGTCGACCTTGACGCTGGGGGTGAAATCGGTGAGTTCGGTCGGCTCGTTCGGCTTGCCGTCGTCCTTCTTCTTGCCGCCGAACCAGCCCTTGACGGTGGAGCAGCCGCTCAGTGCGAACGCGCACAACACGACAGCGGCGGTGGCGCGCACGACGGCGCCGCCGGAGGACATCTTCTGGGCTTGGATCATTAAGACTTGGCCTCGGGCTTGACCGGCGTGCCGCCGGCTTCGGTGAGCTTGAGTTCGAGCAGGCGGCGGCGCGGCGAGGCTTCATCGAGCTTGCCGAGCGCGGCGGTGTAGTCGTTGCGGGCCAGATCGGCCTTGCCGAGCGCGAGCTGGGCGTCGCCGCGGACTTCCATCGCCATCGGCGAGGTCGATTTGCCGAGCAGCTTGATCGCATCGGCCGGCTTCTTGGCGTCGATCAGCAAGCGCGCCAGGCGCTGGTTGACGATCTCGGCGATCGCCGCGTCGTCGGTCTTGATGCCCTGCAAGGTGGCGATGGCGGCGTCGCGCTGGTCGGTCTCGACCTGCGACTTGGCCAGATCCAGCGATGCCAGCGTGCGGTACATGCCGTCCGGCAGCGCCTTGACCTTGGCCGCGGCGGCCTTGTCCTTGGCATCGACCGCGTCGGTCGCGGCCTGGAACTGCGTGGCGGCCTTGCCGTGCTCTTCGAGCTGGTGGTTGCCCCACCACTTCCAGCCGCCGATCGCGGCCAGGCCCAGGGCGATGCCGCCGATCAGGCCGGCGCCGTTGGCGCGCAACCAGGACAGTACGCGTTCGCTTTGTTCGTGTTCGTCGAGCAGGTCGTCAATCGCCATGATGCGCCGTCGGTAAGCTGACTGAACGGCCCGCCGCCGCGCGGGCGCGGTGGAATGGGCCGTAATGGACCGGCCCGAAGCCGCACTCGATGCAGCGTCGGGCCGATGAAGGTGTTCGCGGACCCGCAGCGCGGGTCAGTCGGAGACCGGCGCGAGGGAACCGTCAGAGGATAGCGTAAAGCGCGCGACGTTCGCGCGGCTGAACGGTGCCAGATCGACCGGTTGGCCGGCGTTGCGGACTTCGACCGCGGAGATGTTGCCCAGACGCACGCTGGCGACGTCGCCCGGGGTGTAGCTGCGCTCCTGGCCTGCGCCGAGGATGCCTTCTTCCAGCTTGCTGCCGTCGGTGCCGACGATCTGCACCCAGCTGTCGCCGCTGAACTTCAAATTGAGGGTCTTCGCGGCCTGGGCTTGCGCCTGCGGCAGCGGCGGCGTCATCGAAGCGATCAGCGGCGTGCGCTGCGGCGGCGTCGAATCGGCTGGCGCGGCGGCGCCCGTCTGCGACGGCGCGGCGCCCGCCGGACCGGCCGGCAACGCCGCCATGTCCAGCGATTGCACGGTGGAATTGCTGTTGGGATGACGCGTGGCGATCCAGATCGGCACCGCGATAGCCGCGGTCATGACGATGTAGACGGCGCGGCGCGTGGTCTGCTCGAACACGCGGCGGTAGCGCGGCGTGTGGGTGTGGCTGACCAGTTCGGACGGCGCGGTCGAAGCCACCGGCGTACCGCTGAGCTGGCTTTCCAGGTCGATGCCGACCAGGCGCGCGTAGCTGCGCAGCTGGCCGCGCACGAAGACCGGCGCGCCGAGACTGGCGATGTCGTCGCTTTCCAGCGACCTGACGACACGCGACGGCATTTTCAGCCGTGCGGCCACGTCCTCGATGGACAGCCCCGCTGTTTCGCGAGCCTGTTTGAGACGCGCGCCACAGCTTCCGCCGACCTCAGTCGCGAATTCGTTCGACTGCATCATCACTTACCGCCATCCCCCGATTCGGAGCCCTGCGCGTCAGGGAACTCCGCCCTCATTCGCTGAACGTATCTCGCGGCGGCTGCCGTGTCGCCGAGTTTTTGTTCGATCTGTGACGCAGTCATCAGCGCTTCAGCTGAAATAGGGCCCGCGGCTAATCGCCGTTCAGAAAACGCCCTCGCCTCGAAGGCGTTGCCCAGGCGCAGCTGGCGCCTGGCCATCGCGCCCAGCGCCATCGAATTGCCCGGATCGATGGACAGCGCCAGACGCAGGTCGGCATCGGCGCGCTCGCCCTGCCCCAGCTTGTCGGCGCAGGCGCCGCTGTTGGCCAGCACCACCGCCGGCGTGGAGTACTGCGGATCGGCCAGGGCGCGATCGAAATACGCCATCGCCTCGCTGGCGCGCTGGTTGGCGCACAGCCACACACCGTAATTGTTGAGCGCCGCGCCGCGGGTCGGCGCGTACTCGGCCGCCTTGCGGTAGTAGCCGCCGGCCTCGGCGTTCTGGTTGTCGCGCTCGGCCAGCAACGCCATCAGGCTGTAGGCCTCGGCCGAACGGGGGTCGTACTTGAGCGCCTGCTTGAGCTCTTCGCGGGCCTTGGGCACGTCGCCGGCTTCCAGGTAACGCTGAGCCGACAACGCCCGGCCGGTCGCCGCGCCCTTGCCGTCGGCGTCCTTGCGCTTGTCCTTGAAATCGTAGGTCGGTCCGGTGTGCTCGAAGTCGTGGCGCTGCAAGTTCGGCTTGATGAAGCTCAGTCGGTTGCAGGCGCCCGCGCCCAGCACGACCAAGACCGACAACAGCACCCAGCGGGCGGCGCGAACGCCGCGCCCTTGCGAAGGTTGAAACGGTGAATCAAGCCGCGGCATCGCCGACATCCGTGTTCTGTCCATCCAAGCCCTGGGCTTGCAGTTGTTTGCGGAACTCGGCCTGGCGCCGGGTGCGGTCCATGACCTGACCCTTGAGCTGGCCGCAGGCCGCGTCGATATCGTCGCCGCGGGTGCGCCGCACCGGCGCGATCATGCCGGCGTCGTTGAGCAGTTTCTGGAAGGCGCGGATCGCCGCTTCGTCCGGGCGCTCGAAGCGCGTACCGGGGAAGGGATTGAACGGGATCAGGTTGACCTTGGCCGCGTCCTTCATCTGCACCGCGTTGTCGAACTGGCGCAGCAGGCGCACCAGTTGGCGCGCATGGGTCGGCTGGTCGTTGACGCCCTTCATCAGGGTGTATTCGAAGGTGACCGAGGTGCCGCGCTTGCGCAGCGCGTAGCGCACGCAGGCGTCCATCAGTTGTTCGATCGGGTATTTCTTGTTGAGCGGCACCAGCTGGCTGCGCAACTCGTCGTTGGCCGCGTGCAGCGACACCGCCAGCGACACGTCGCTGACCTCGCCGAGCTTGTCGATCATCGGCACCATGCCGGCGGTGGACAGGGTGACGCGCTTGTTGGCCAGGCCGTAGCCCAGGTCGTCGCGCATGATGCTCATGGCGCGCACGACGTTGTCGAAATTCGCCAGCGGCTCGCCCATGCCCATCATCACCACGTTGGTGAGCTTGCGCTGTTGATGCGGGACGTTGCCGAGGTGACGCGCCGCGACCCAGACCTGGCCGATGATTTCGGCGGTCGACAGATTGCGGTTGAAGCCCTGGGTCGCGGTCGAGCAGAACTGGCAGTTCAGCGCGCAACCGACCTGCGAGGACACGCACAGCGTGCCGCGGCCCTTGTCGGGGATGAAGACCGCCTCGATGGCGTTCTTCGGGTCCATGCCGAGCAGCCACTTGTGCGTGCCGTCGGTGGAGGGTTTATCGAACACGACCATCGGCGCGCGCACTTGCGCATGCGCTTCGAGCTTGGCGCGCAGCACCTTGCCCAGATCGGTCATGTCGTGGAAATCGGTGACGTAGCGGTGATGGATCCACTTCATCACCTGATGCGCGCGATAGCGCTTCTCGCCGAGAGTCTGCTCGAAGAAATCTTCGAGCTGGATGCGGTCGAGGTCGAACAGGTTGGTCTTGCCGTTGTCGGGGACCATGGCGCCGAGGGACATCGGCGCCGTGGTCTTGCCGGTAACGTTCACGATCTCGATGTCCGCGCGCGCAGCGGAGTCCGTCGTGGGCGTGTCGCCGGCGAGCGGAAGATCGTTTGCGGTGTCGCGGATATCGTTCACTTCGTACTCGTTGCGTGGCTTAGCGCGGATACACGTCGGTGGCCGGGAAGAAGTACGCGATTTCGATCGCGGCATTCTCCAGGCTGTCCGAGCCGTGCACGGCGTTGGCGTCGATGCTGTCGGCGAAGTCGGCGCGGATCGTGCCCGGCGCTGCGTCCTTCGGATTGGTGGCGCCCATCAGGTCGCGGTGCTTGAGCACGGCGTTCTCGCCCTGCAGCGCCTGGATCATCACCGGACCGCTGATCATGAACTCGACCAGGGCGGCGAAGAACGGACGCTCGCGATGCACGGCGTAGAAGCCTTCGGCTTCCTGCTTCGACAGGTGCTTCATCTTGGAAGCCACGACCTTCAGGCCGGCCTTTTCGAAACGGGAATAGATCTCGCCGATGACGTTCTTGGCGACGGCGTCGGGCTTGATAATGGACAGGGTGCGCTCCAGCGCCATGGAAAGTCTCCGGGTAGGCGGGCCGCTTACGGTCGGCCCTGAGAATAACAGAAAACCCGCGACGAAACGCGGGTTTAGCCGATATGGCTCCCGTAATTCTACATGTAACCGCGAGCCCGTCGCCACACCCGTGATGCGATGGCACACCGGTTTCCGGCGACACCAAAGTCGATTTCGCGATGAGACCGGGATCGCTCCGGAGCGGCCGGCACACGATTGTGCAAACCACGACACATTGCCGGCACCCCGGCCGGCCTGCGAACCGACCGATCCGGTCAGGCGGGCGGATTGACGCGCCCTCGCCCCGGGGACTAGCATCAAACAAGCGTTTGATTCATGCCGCCGCTTCAAGACCGCCGCCAGCCGTCCCCCACTGTTTCCGGAGTCCGCCCGACCGCATGTCCACTACCGCGCATTTTTCCACCAAGGACCGCATCCTCGGCGCCGCCGAAGAGCTGTTCGCCCAGTTCGGCTTCAGCGGAACCTCGCTGCGCCAGGTCACCAGCCGCGCAGATGTCAATATCGCCGCGGTCAACTACCACTTCGGCAGCAAGGAAAACCTCGTCAACGAGGTATTCCGCCGGCGCATGGACGAGATGACCGAGCAGCGCATGAGCGCGCTCAAGGCCGCCGTCGCCCAGCACCCGGGCGAACTGGAGCCGATCCTGGCCGCGTTCGTCGAACCCGCCCTGGCCCTGGCTCAGGACCGCAACGGCGGCGGCGCCTTCGTGCGGGTGATCGCCCGCGCCTACGCCGAGAAGAACGACAGCCTGCGCAAGTTCCTGTCCGACCACTACGGCCACGTGCTGCGTGAGTTCGCCAAGGCCATCGCCGTGGCGGTGCCCGGGCTGACCAAGGAAGAGCTGTACTGGCGCCTGGACTTCCTGGCCGGCTCGCTGACCTACGCCATGGCCGACTTCGGCCTGATCAAGCGTCCCGCCGGTGTCACCGAGGCGGCGCATCGTGAACGCGCTGCCCGCGAACTGATCCGTTTCGCCGCCGCCGGCTTCAAGAGCTGAGCGGCGCAGGCCCGGTCCCGGCGGGGACCGGCGCCGCCGGCGTGCCCAGTGCACCGGTGAATTCCACCCGTCCGCGCTCAGCGAGCCCGCGCTGGATCCAGCCAGTGCCCGCGTGAGCACCTCCCCTCGCCACGTCCCAGATTCTCGAATTCCTTCAAGGAGTTGTAGACGATGTCCAACCAATTGCTAGTCCGTCGCGCCGCGGTCCTCGGGGCCGGCGTCATGGGCGCCCAGATCGCCGCGCACCTCACCAATGCCGGCGTCGATACGGTCCTGTTCGACCTGGCCGCGAAAGAAGGCGACCCCAACGGCATCGTCAACAAGGCCATCGCCAATCTGGCCAAGCTCAGCCCGGCGCCGCTGGCCAGCAAGGCCCTGGCCGAGCGCCTGACCGCCGCCAACTACGACACCGGCCTGGAACAACTGCGCGGCTGCGACCTCATCATCGAGGCGATCGCCGAACGCATGGACTGGAAGCAGGACCTGTACAAGAAGATCGCCCCGTTCGTGGCCGATCACACCGTGCTGGCCTCCAACACCTCCGGCCTTGGCATCAACAAGCTTTCCGAAGTGCTGCCCGAGCAGCTGCGCCACCGCTTCCTCGGCGTGCACTTCTTCAACCCACCGCGCTACATGCACCTGGCCGAGCTGATCCCGGCCAAGACCACCGACGCCTCGGTCCTGGAAGGCCTGGAAACCTTCCTGACCACGACTCTGGGCAAGGGCGTGGTGATCGCCAAGGACACCCCGAACTTCATCGGCAACCGCGTCGGCGTGTTCTCGATGCTGGCCGCCATGCACCACACGGAACAATTCGGCCTGGGCTTCGACACCGTCGATGCGCTGACCGGTCCGGCCATCGGCCGTCCGAAGTCGGCCACCTACCGCACCGCCGACGTGGTCGGCCTGGACACGATGGCCCACGTCATCAAGACCATGGCCGACACCCTGCCCGACGATCCGTGGCACCCGTACTTCAAGTCGCCGAAGTGGCTGACCGCGCTGGTCGAGAAAGGCGCGCTTGGCCAGAAGGCCGGCGCCGGTTTCTACACCAAGAAGGGCAAGGACATCCTCGTTCTCGACCTCAAGGCGCAGGATTACCGCGTCAGCGCCGGCGAGCTCGATGCCGACATCGCCGCGCTGCTGAAGGAAAAGGATCCGGCGAAGAAGTTCGCCGCATTGCGCGCCAGCACCAACCCGCAGGCGCAGTTCCTGTGGGCGGTGTTCCGCGACAGCTTCCACTACAGCGCCTTCCACCTGGAATCGATCGCCGACACCGCGCGCGATGTCGATTTCGCCATGCGCTGGGGCTACGGCTGGTCGCTGGGCCCGTTCGAAACCTGGCAGGCCGCGGGCTGGAAGCAGGTCGCCGACTGGATCGCGGAAGACATCGTGGCCGGCAAGGCCATGGCCAGCGCGGCGCTGCCGAACTGGGTGTTCGACGGCCGCGAAGGCGTGCACGGCAAGGACGGCAGCTACAGCCCGGGCCGCAACGCCCAGGTGCCGCGTTCGTCCAATCCGGTGTATGCGCGCCAGCGTTTCCCCGATGCGCTGCTCGGCGAGAAGTTCTCGCAGGGCCAGACCGTGTTCGAGAACGACGGCATCCGCCTGTGGGCCGACGACGGCGACGACATCGCGGTGATCAGCTTCAAGACCAAGATGCACACGGTCAACGACCATGTGCTCAACGGCATCCAGGAAGCCATCGCCATCGCCGAGAAGAAGTTCAAGGGCGTGGTGATCTGGCAGCCGAAGGAGCCGTTCTCGGCCGGCGCCGACCTGTCCGGCGCGCTGGGCCTGCTGCAGGCCGGCGATCTGAAGGGTTTCGAGGCGATGGTCGCCAACTTCCAGGCCACCAGCCAGCGCATCAAGTACTCGCTGGTGCCGGTGGTCGCGGCGGTGCGCGGTCTCGCGCTCGGCGGCGGCTGCGAGTTCCAGATGCATTCGGCGCGCAGCGTGTTCGCGCTGGAAAGCTACATCGGCCTGGTCGAGGCCGGCGTCGGCCTGCTGCCGGCCGGCGGCGGCCTGAAGGAATTCGCGGTGCGCGCTTCGGAAGCGGCCGGTCCGGGCGGCGACGTGTTCGCCGAACTCAAGACCGCGTTCGAGAGCGTGGCGATGGGCAAGGTCTCGACCTCGGCCTTCGAAGCGCGCGAACTCAAGCTGGCCCGCGAAGGCGACCGCGTCGTGTTCAACGCCTTCGAACTGCTGCACGTGGCCAAGGCGCAGGCGCGCGCGCTGGCCGAAAGCGGCTACCGCCCGCCCCTGCCCGGCCGCCGCATCCAGGTCGCCGGCGACGTCGGCATCGCCACCTTCAAGATGATGCTGGTCAACATGCTGGAAGGCCGTTTCATCTCGCCCCACGACTACGAGATCGCCACCCGCATCGCCACCGTGATCTGCGGCGGCGAAGTCGATCGCGGCGCGCTGGTCGATGAGGAATGGCTGCTCAAGCTCGAGCGCGAACACTTCGTGGCCTTGGCGCAGATGCCCAAGACCCAGGAGCGCATCGCGCACATGCTCAAGACCGGCAAGCCGTTGAGGAACTGAGATTGGTGATTCGAGATTCGGGATTCGCAAAAGCGAATTCCGAATCCTCTCCCCTAATCCCGAATCCCTAATCCCGAATCCCGCTTTCGGAGAAAGCACATGAAGCAAGTTCAAGACGCCTACATCGTCGCCGCCACCCGCACCCCGGTCGGCAAGGCCCCGCGCGGCGTGTTCCGCAATACCCGTCCCGACGACATGCTCGCGCATGTGCTCAAGTCGGTCATCGCGCAGGCGCCGGGCATCGACGTCAACCGCATCGACGATGCGATCATCGGCTGCGCCATGCCCGAGGGCGAGCAAGGCATGAACGTGGCGCGCATCGGCGTGCTGCTGGCCGGCCTGCCCAACACCATCGCCGCGCAGACCATCAACCGCTTCTGCTCGTCGGGCCTGCAGGCCGTGGCGCTGGCGGCCAACGAGATCCGCCTGGGCAATTCCGACCTGATGCTGGCCGGCGGCACCGAGTCGATGTCGATGGTGCCGATGATGGGCAACAAGGTCGCGCTGTCGCCGTCGGTGTTCAACGACGACCACGTCGCCATCGCCTACGGCATGGGCATCACCGCCGAGAAAGTCGCCGAGGAATGGAAGATCTCGCGCGAGGATCAGGATGCGTTCGCGCTGGCCTCGCACCAGAAGGCCATCGCCGCGCAGCAGGCCGGCGAGTTCAAGAGCGAGATCAGCCCGTATGAAGTGATCTCGCATCAGCCCGATCTGTCCGGCAATTTGATCAAGCTGCGCAAGACCCTGGTCGAGCTCGACGAAGGTCCGCGTCCGGACGCGTCGCTGGAAGCGCTGGCCAAGCTCAAGCCGGTGTTCCGCAACGGCCAGTTCGGCGGCAGCGTCACCGCCGGCACCAGCTCGCAGATGAGCGACGGCGCCGCGGCGGTGTTGTTGGCTTCGGGCCAGGCGGTGAAGGACTACGGCCTGACTCCGCTCGCGCGTTTCGTCAGCTTCTCGGTCGCCGGCGTGCGTCCGGAAGTGATGGGCATCGGCCCGATCGCGGCGATTCCGAAGGCGCTGAAGCAGGCCGGCCTGAGCAAGGACCAGATCGACTGGATCGAGCTCAACGAAGCCTTCGCCGCGCAGGCGCTGGCGGTGATCCGCGACAGCGGCCTGGACCCGTCCAAGGTCAATCCGCTCGGCGGCGCCATCGCGCTCGGCCATCCGCTCGGCGCGACCGGCGCCATCCGCACCGCCACCATCGTGCACGGCCTGCAGCGCCGTAAGCAGAAGTACGGCCTGGTGACGATGTGCATCGGCACCGGCATGGGCGCGGCGGGCGTGTTCGAGTCGCTGTAAGTCGAATCCGGCATCGCGCTTTACGTCAAAGAACCCCGGGCAAAACCCGGGGTTCTTTTTTGCCTGCGCATTTGGCCGCATCCGCCCCTGTATCCGACGCGGGCGGCATGATGGGATGCAGCGTCGATACGCACGTCCTTCGGAACCGGCCCCCCATGAGCGAATCAGTCTCGCCGTCCGCCCCGCCCGCCTGGGCCGTTGCGATGCGCCGCTTCACCACTTACCTGTCGCAGGATTTCCTCGGCGGCCCGCGGCCATGGAAACTCGCCTGGGTAGTGAATTTCCAGAAGGCCGGCACCTTCTTCTTTCTAGGCGCCTTGATCGCCTGCTACCACAACACCTCCACCGCGGCATGGATCTATCTGGCGATGCACGGCAGTTACGGATTGGTCTGGATCATCAAGGACCTGACGTTTCCGGACCCGAGCTGGCAGGTCAAGGTGACGATCGGCGGCGGCATCAACTCGTTCCTGAGCGTGCTGGGTTGGTACTGGGTGTTCGGCTGGTTGCTGATCTCCGGCACCGCGCGGCCCGACTATCCGCTGCCGGACGCGGCCTGGTTCTGCCTGTGCATCAGCCTGTGCATCCTGGGCTGCGCGATCATGATCGCCGCCGATGCGCAGAAGTATTTCACCTTGCGCCTGCGCCGTGGCCTGATCGACGACGGCATGTTCCGTTATGTCCGCCACCCGAATTATCTCGGCGAAATCATGATCTACGGCAGCTTCGCGCTGATGGTCTGGCACTGGCTGCCGGCGCTGGTGCTGGCCTGGGTATGGCTGGGTCTGTTCGCGGTGAACATGGCGATGAAGGAAGCCAGCATGTCGCGTTATCCGCAATGGGCCGCGTACAAGAAGCGCAGTTGGTGGCTGGTGCCGGGCGTGTTCTGAAGCGCGTTGGCCGCGTTTGGATTCGCATCCACCGCTTCGCGGCCGCGACGGTGTTCGCTGGCTGCCAGTGGCCTCGGCTTGCGTTGCCGATCCGTCGGGCGATTCCGCCGCCTCGGCGACGGCCCGGATCTCAGGAAAAACCCTGGCGGACGCTGATCGTCCGCCGGAGCGGGTCGTCAGTGCCGGCCGCGCAAGCGCGCGACCGGCGGTCTGGCGGTCTGGCGGTCTGGCAAATAAAACGCGAGCCGATGCGGCGCGGCTTACTTCGGGCAGGCGGTGAACTTGCCCTTGGCGTCGCGGCAATGCTTGGTTTCGGCCTTCTTGGCGCAGGCGATGAACTTGCCCTTGTCGTCGCGGCAACGCTCGGTCGCGGCCTTGGCCGGCGCCGACTTGGCGGGGGCTGCGGCGATGGGCTTGGCTCCGGTGGTGGCGGCCGGCGCCGACTTGGTCGTGGGTGCGGGCTGGGTGGCGGGCGCGGGCTGCGGCGCGGCGACGGCGCCGAGGCTCAAGGACAGAAGGAGGGAAGCGAGCGAAACGGCGAGCGTACGGCGCATAGAGGATCTCCCTGAAACGCGACCGGAATGTGGATCGCAGCCGGATGCTAGCAATCGATGTGCCGCTATTGCGTGTTAGTGGCATTAAATTTACTTAATGAACCCGATTAATTTGCGGCCCGCTTTGTATTGGTGTGGCCCGGGAGTGGCAACCGGGCCCGTAAGTTGTGTCTTCGCTGCGGCCAATCCGCAGCAACGGCGCAAGCTTGAGCGCTTTGTGGCGCTAAGCCCCGCACCGCGCAGTGACCTCAGGCCAGCCGCGTTCCGTTCGGCACCGGCCGTTCGATGGTGGTGATCACCACGCCCTCCTCGGTCGGGAAACCGGTCAGCAGGAACTCGGACACGAACGGCCCGATCTGCTTGGGCGGAAAATTGATCACCCCGACGATCTGCCGTCCGAGCAGTTCTTCCGCCGAATACAGATGACGGATCTGCGCGCTGGTCTTGCGCAGCCCGTGCGGGCCGAAATCCACCCACAGCTTCCACGCCGGCTTGCGCGCCTGCGGGAATTCCTCGACCTGGGTGACCGTGCCGGCGCAGATCAGCACCTTCTCGAAATCGCTCCACGCGATCAGGCCGTGCGCCTGTTCGCCGCCGCCCTCGCCCGCATTGCCGTGACTCATCGTTTGCTTCCTTCTGTCATGTCTTTCCATCGGTCCTTGAACTGCGCCCAGCTGTAGCTCAGCTGCGCGGCCAGCAGACCGGCGGGTTTCATCGCCGAGACCAGACCGTAATCGGACAATTCGCGCCAGCGCTCGTCGCCGTGCGCGATCGCCGCGGCCAGCACTTCGCCGGCGAACGTGGTCGGGGCGACGCCGTGGCCGCCGAAGGCCTGCGCCAGCCACAGGCCGTCATCGACCCGGCCGATCTGCGGCATCTGGTGCCGCGCGTAACTCATCAGCCCGGACCAGGCGTAATCGACCCGGGTCCCGGCCAGTTGCGGAAATACCTTGAGCAGATCGCGATACAGCAGGCGCTGCACCTGCCGCGGCGAGCGCTCGCGCACGCAGATGCGCCCGCCCCACAGCAGCCGCGTGTCCGCCAGCGGCCGGTAGTAGTCGAAGGCGAAGCGGCTGTCGTAGACCGCCGCGCGCGTGCGCAGCGCGCTGTCCAGGCGATCGCCGAGCGGCTCGGTCACCATCACATAGGTCGCGATCGGCATCACCGCCGCATCGACTTCGCGTCGCAGCCCGGCCAGATAGCCGCCGCAGGCCAGCACCACCTGCTCGGCATGGATCTCGCCGCGCTCGGTGCGCACGCGCCAGCCCGAGGGGCCGCGTTCGAGCGCGAGCGCCGCGGTGCCCTCGTGCACGCGCACGCCGCGCTCGGCTGCGAGCGCGGCGATGCCCTGCGCGTACTTGAGCGGATGAAAATGAAACGCCTGCGGTTCGAACAAGGCATCGTGATAGCGCTGGCTGCGCACGCGTTCGCGCAGGCGCTCGCGCGGCCACCATTGCCAGTGGGTGTCGTAGTGTTCGGCCAGCAATCGCTGGCGCGAGCGCAGCACGTCCGGATCGCGGAACCAGTTGGCCCAGATGATGCCGGCCTCGGTCGCATCGCAGTCGATGCCGTGGCGATGGATGCGCGAGCGGATCAGCTCGACCGCCTCCAGGCTGCCGGCGTAGAGGGCGCGCGCGCGTTGCGGCCCCAGCTCGCGCAGCAGCGCGTCCTCGCCGCGCGAGAAGCCGCCGAAGACGAAGCCGCCGTTGCGTCCGGAGGCGCCATGGCCGATGCGCTGCGCCTCGATCAGCAGCACGTCGTCGACGCCGCGTTCGGCCAGTCCCAACGCGGTGTTGAGCCCGGCGAAGCCGCCGCCGATCACGCACACCCTCGCCTGCGCCGGGCCTTCCAGCGGCGGCCACCGGCGGTCGTGGCCGACACTGGCGCGGTAATAGTTTTCGGCGGGTATGGACATGGACGGGTCGGAACGGTTTGATGGCGGCCTGCGACCGCAGCGCCGTCCATCGCGGACCGTGCCGTCGCTTGCCGGGATCGAGACGATGGAAATCCACCGCGCCGACTTAGCCTACCGCAGACGCAGCCTGTGGCTGTTGTCGACGATAGTCGGCCTGTGCGCGGTCGGGCTGTGGCAATTGCACGGGTGGCTGCAGGTCGTGCAGAGCCACGTGCAGGCCGGCGACGCCGAACAGGCGCGGCGCTGGCTGCGCTGGGCGATCGCCGGCGTGGTGTTCGCGCCGTCGCTGCCGCTGTCCCTGTGGGGCCGCAGCCTGCGTCGCCTGGGCGCGGCCGCGCAGGCGGAAAACCGCTTTCCGCCGCGCGAATGGAAAACCTATCGCGACGTGCGCGTGCTGCGCGATCGCGCCGCCCAGGACTGGTCGCGACGCACTGAGCGCATGGGTGGGATCGCGTTGTATGCCGCGGGAGGTTTCGCGGCCGCGACGCTGGCGGCGTGGTTCTGGCTCAGCTGAGCGGCGGTGAGAAGCGAACCGACCCATACATGCCTTGCTTCGAGCCTCCTCTCCCGCCGCGCGGGAGAGGGCTGGGGTGAGGGTGCGCAACTGCCGGCATCGCCGCAATCGTGAAACCTCGCGGGCCCTCATGCGGCCCTTCGGGCCACCTTCTCCCGCTTTCGGGAGAAGGGTCCGGAGAGAATGCCGCAGCGCTTATTCCAGGTCTTCCACGCCCAGTTCGGCCAGCGCGTTCTGCATCAGCTGCCGCGCCGAGTCGCTGAGCTTTTCGTGATCCAGCGCGTAGCGGATGGTCGCCTCGATCAAACCGATATGCGTGCCGCAATCGAAACGCGTGCCCTGGAAGCGGTAGGCGTTGACGGTCTCGCGCTGGAGCAAGGTCGCGATCGCGTCGGTGAGCTGGATCTCGCCGCCGGCGCCCGGAGTGGTGTTTTCCAGCAGTTCGAAGATGCCCGGATTGAGCACGTAGCGGCCGACCACGGCCAGGTTGCTGGGCGCGACCTCGGGCTTGGGCTTCTCGACGATGGCGGTGATGCGACCCTGGCGTGCGTCGAAGCTCTGCGTCGCCACGATGCCGTAACTGCCGGTCTGCTCGTGCGGAACGTCCTGCACCGCGATCACGCTGGCGCCGGTGGCCTGGGCCGCGTCGGCCATCTGCTTGAGCGCGCCGGGACCGCGATTCCAGATCACGTCGTCGGGCAGCAGCACCGCGAAGGGCTCGTTGCCGATCACTTCCTTGGCGCACAACACCGCATGGCCCAGGCCCAGCGCTTCGGCCTGGGTCACGAACACCGCGCGCACGCCCGGCGGCAGCACGTTGCGGACCAGTTCGAGTTGTTCCAGCTTGCCCGAGCGTTCGAGCTTGTGTTCGAGCTCGTAGGCCTTGTCGAAGTAATCCGCGACCGCGTGCTTGTAGCGATTGGTGATGAACACCAGCGTGTCGCAGCCGGCTTCGATGGCTTCATCGACGGCGTACTGGATCAGCGGCCGATCGATGATCGGCAGCATTTCCTTGGGAACGGTCTTGGTGGCGGGAAGGAATCGGGTGCCGAGGCCGGCGACGGGAAAAACGGCTTTGCGGATGCGTGCAGCCATCAAATCTTCCTGGCGTTACGGGCGGGGAATGCGACCACGGTAGCCGATTCCTTGTAATCCGGGTGTTCACCCACCGGCTGGAACTCCGGAACGGCGATGCGCAGCAAGATGCCGAGCGCTTCGCGGTCGTAACGGATCGAGGCCTCGCGCAGTTGCTGCAGCGAATGCTCCAGCGAACTGGTCGACACGTCGCGCGGCTCGGCCTGCAGGATCTTGGGATGCACGGTCGGGCGGTAACGCTCGTCGGCGTGGAACAAGGTCTCGTGCAGCTTCTCGCCCGGGCGCAGGCCGGTGTAGACGATGGCCACGTCGCGTCCCGGCTGCTTGCCGGCCAGGCGGATCATCTGCTCTGCCAACAGGCGGATCGGTACCGGCTCGCCCATGTCGAGGGTGTAGATGGCTTCGTGAGTGCCGATCGCCGAGGCCTGCAGGATCAGCTGGCAGGCTTCCGGGATGGTCATGAAGAAGCGCGTGACTTCCGGGTCGGTGACAGTGACCGGGCCGCCGCTACGGATCTGTTCGCGGAACAGCGGCACCACGCTGCCGGCCGAATCGAGCACGTTGCCGAAGCGCACGGTGACGAAGCGGGTCTTGCGCTGGTCGGCCAGCGACTGGCAGGTCATCTCGGCCAGGCGCTTGGTCGCGCCGAGCACGTTGACCGGATCGACCGCCTTGTCGGTGGAAATCAGCACGAAGGTGCCCACCCCGGCGGCGCGGCAGGCGCGCGCGACGGTTTCGGTGGCCAGCACGTTGTTGCGCACCGCTTCGCGCAGTTGCGCTTCCAGCAGCGGCACCTGCTTGTAGGCGGCGGCGTGGAAGGCGGCATCGGGCTCGGCCAGCTTCAGCGCGTATTCGATCACGGCCTTGTCGCCGCAGTCGCCCAGGATCGGGATGAATTCGACGTCGGGGAAATCGCGGCGCAGCGCGGTCTCGGTGGTGACCAGGGCCAGTTCGTCGATCTCGATCAGAGCGATGCGGCCGGCGCCGTGGCGCGCGCACTGGCGGCACAGTTCCGAACCGATCGAACCGCCGGCGCCGGTGACCAACACCGAGCGCGAACCCAGCCAGCCACGAATCGCCTTCCAGTCGGGCAACACCGGCTTGCGGCCGAGCAAGTCTTCGATCGCGACTTCCTTGAGCTCGCCCGGCAGCGAACGCCCTTCCAGCACGTCCTGCAGACGCGGCACCATGCGGAACGGCACCGCCGTGCGTTCGCAGGCCATGACGATGCGCTGCATCGCGTTGGCGTCGGCCGAGGGCATCGCGATGACCAGCAGCTTGGCCGCGGTCTCGCGGGCGATTTCGGCGACGTCATCGACCTTGCCCAGCACCGGCACGCCCTGCACCTTGCTGCCGCGCAGGCGCGCGGCGTCGTCGAGGAAACCGACCGGGTGATAGGTGCCGAAGCGGCGCAGGTCGCGCACCAGCGCTTCGCCGGCGCGGCCGGCGCCGAGGATCAGGATGCGCACCGATACCGAGTTGGCATTGTCGATGCGGCTGTCCTTCCAGGCGCGGTACAACAGGCGCGGCGCGCCGAGCATGCCCATCAGCACCAGCGGATACAGCACCAGCACCGTGCGCGGCACCTGGTCGACGCGGTTGTAGAGGAACAGGCCGAGCACGATCGCGAACAGGCCCAGCATGCAGGCCTTGAAGATGTTCCAAAGATCGGGGACGCCGGCGAAGCGCCACAGGCCGCGGTACAGACCGACCTGCCAGAACACCAGGCCTTGCGCGGCCAGGACCAGGGCGATCTCGGTGGACCACAGCGGCAGGGGCGGCGGCGTGGCGACGATGCCGAAGCGCAGCTTGTGCAGGGCTTGCCAGACCAGCCAGACCATCGCGAGATCGTGCGCGACCACCGCCAATCGGGGCAGTCCGCTCTTGAGTCGATCACGCAATGAGCTCATTCCCTGCCTCGTCTGCAATACATATCGTCGGTTCGCTCAGCTGTCCGCGCCGCCGGAACCGGTTTCGGTCCGTTGGATCAGCCACCAAAAAAAAGCGCCGGATATATACCACCCGGCTCCCATACACAGCATGAAACCGAATCGGACTTCGGTCACAAGGCTTAGGGAGGCTACGGCCAGCCCCGTGAAAACCGCATAGGCAAAGGTGACTCGGGCGTGACCGATGCGCCTGGCCCACACCTGATAGGCGTGCTGAGTGTGCGGGGTCCACCAGCGTTCGCCGCGCCTTACCCGCCGCAGCAAGGTCAGGCTGGAATCGACCATGAATGCGGCCAGGGGGATCAGCAGCAGCGCCAGGGTCATGCCGCGCCAGGGCCGGGCCGCGTCGGCCCCCAGCACGATCAGCCCCGCCACGGCAAAGCCGATCGCGCCGCTGCCGACATCGCCCATGAAGATCCGCGCGCGTGGGAAATTGAACGGCAGAAAGCCCAGGCTGGCGGCCAGCAGGGCCAGCGCCAGCCAGCGCCAGACCTCCCCGCCGCCCATCCAGGCCACCGCCAGCGCGACCAGGACGGTCTGCGAAGCGGCCAGGCCGTTGATCCCGTCCATGAAGTTCCACACGTTGGTCAGGCCCAGCGCCAACACGAACGCGGCCAGCACCAGCCAGTTCGGACTGCCGCCGTGCCAGAGCGCGAAGGCGAGCAAGGCCGCCGCCAGCGCATGCACGCCCAGGCGCAGCCAGGGCGACAGCGGGCGGTGGTCATCGACCCAGCCGATCGCCGCGACCAGGCTCAGGCCGAGCCCGAACACCAGCGCCTTCGGCGCGTAGGAAGGAAAGCGCAGGCCCAGCGCGATCGCCGCGACCAACAGCGCGGCGACGATGGCGATGCCGCCGCCGCGCGGCGTGGCCACGGCGTGGCTGCGGCGCTCGCCGGGCTCGTCGACCATATTGCGGCGCAAGGCGTAGGCGCGCGCCAGCCAGGTGCCCGCCGCGCCCAGCGCCGCGAAGATCGCGATCCATGACCCCATGACTCAGACCACCGCGTAATTCAGCAGCGGCTTGATCGAACCCCATTCCTTGCAGCTGGGACATTGCCAGTGATGGCTGCGCGCGCCGAAGCCGCAGCGGTTGCAACGGTAACTGGGGTTGCGCACCAGCAACTGGTCGGTGATGTGCTTGAGATCGTGCAGGGTCGCCAGCGGGTCGGCGTTCTCGGCCAGGGTCAGGTCGATCAGCGCGGCCTCGCCGCGCACCGACGGGCGATCCTTGAGCTGGCGCGCCAGGTACGCGCGCGCGGCCGGCACGCCGTCCTCGGCCTCGACCATACGCGTGAGCGCCAGCACCGGCGCGATGCCGCGGTAGTGTTCGCACATCTCGGCCAGGAACGCGCGCGCGCCGGTCGGATCGCCGTTGCGCTCGTAGCAGCTCAGCAGCGCCGGCAGCACTTCGGGCAGATAGTCCGGATCGGCGCGGGCCACCCTTTCGAAGGCGCGGATCGCCGCGGTGTCGTTGCCGGCCTCGACTTCGATCCGTCCTTCCAGCATGCCGGCGCGCACCGAATTGGCGTCGGCCTCGTAGGCGCGCTTGACCGCGGCGCGCGCCGCGTCGCTGTCGCCGGCGGCGCGATAACGGTCGGCCAGTTCGCATTCGAACTGGGCGATCAGCTTGCCCATCGGCTCGCCGGTCGCCGCTTCGAAGCGCTGCGCGTTCTCGATCGCCTTGTCCCAGTCGCGTTCGGACTGGTAGATGCCGATCAGGTGGCGCAAGGCCAGCGGCGCCATGTCCAGCGCGACCAGATCGCTGAAGACGGTTTCGGCGCGATCGAGCAGGCCCGAGCGCATGTAGTCCTCGCCCAGCGCCAGCAGCGCCTGCACCTTCTGCTGGTCGCTCAGCCCGGGGCGTTGCACCAGCGCCTGATGCAGGCGGATCGCGCGATCGACTTCGCCGCGGCGGCGGAACAGATGGCCGAGCGCGACCTGGGTTTCGAAGGTGTCCTTGTCGAGTTCGGCGATGTGCAGGAACAACTCGATGGCTTTGTCGGGCTGCTCGTTGAGCAGGTAGTTCAGGCCGCGGAAATAGGTGGTGGACAGGCGGCTGACCTGATTGTCGCTATGGCGTTCGCCGCCGCGGCGGCCGATCACCCAGCCGCTGACGGCGGCGATCGGCAACAACAGGAAGAACCAGAACCACTGGCTGATGAATTCCATGCTCAGACCTCGGGACCGGTGAGCGTCGGCGCGCTGGTCGCCGGGCCGCCGCGCGCGTCGCGTTCGGCGCGGGCCAGACGGCGGCGCAGCGGCAGCACGACGCTGGCGCTGATGGCCAGGCCGCCGATCAAGGCGCCGATCAGCAGCGCCACGATCAGGGCGATGCCGAGCGAGGTCGCCGGAATGAAGCCGATGCCCAGGTCGATACTGACCAGTTGCCGGTTGAGGGCGCCCAGGATCGCGCCGGTGGCCAGAAAGACCAGGGCGATGAGGAGACGGATCACGCGCATGTGGGGTTCCGATCAGTCGTGCACGATCTCGTGCGTGTCGCGCCTAGCTTAACGGACACGGATGGACACCGCGTATAGGGGGCATGCGGGGGCTGCGGCCGACTTTGGGAGCAGCGAATAGTTCAGAGGAGTGAGGAACGAGTAAAAAGCCGAAGGCATCGGGACCGAGCCGTCCGGGTGCAGGCTAGGCGCTGTCGGGCATGGGAGGGACGGCGAGAAGCGGCTTTCGCTCACTTCTCACTCCTCTCAACTCACTGCTCAACCGCTCTCAGGCTTCCTCGTCCAACGGCGTTACGCCGCTGACGCGCTCGCGCAATTCCTTGCCGGGCTTGAAGTGCGGCACGTGCTTGCCGGGCAGCGCGACCGATTCGCCGGTCTTGGGGTTGCGGCCCAGGCGCGGCGGACGGTAGTGCAGCGAGAAGCTGCCGAAACCGCGAATCTCGATCCGCTCGCCGGCCGACAGGGCACCGCCCATCATTTCCAGCAAGGCCTTCACCGCCAGATCCACATCGTCGCCCTTGAGGTGGGCCTGACGCTGCGAAAGGATCTCGATGAGCTCGGATTTGGTCATGCGGAGTGTTGCCTGGCCTTATAGAAGGTCGTTGAAGAAGATGCGGCACCGCGCTCATGCGCGATCCCCTGCCGCAGGCCGGAGCGGACCGGCTTGGCCGGGCCGCCCTGGCGGAGGTAGCGCCGTCCGGCAACCGCCGGACCGCACTGCCTTACCTCTGACTGCAAAAACCGGCGCCGGCCAGCGGCGCCGTTGTTACCTGTTGCCGCCGCCCCGGCAGGACCGGGACGGCAGGCGATACCGCGATTACTCGGACTTGCCGCCCAGACGCTCGCGCAGCAGCGCGCCGAGGCTGGTGGTGCCGGTGGCCGCTTCGGAGTGACGGTTGTAGTCCGCCAGCGCCTCTTGCTGCTCGGCTTCGTCCTTGGCCTTGATCGACAGCTGCATGCTGCGACCCTTGCGGTCGGTGCCGATGATCTTGGCTTCGACTTCCTGCCCGACCTTCAGGTACTGCGAGGCATCCTCGACGCGTTCCTTGGCGATGTCGCGCGCGGCGACGTAGCCTTCGATGCCGTCGGCGAGTTCGATCGTGGCGCCCTTGGCGTCCACTTCCTTCACCACGCCCTTGACGATCGTGCCCTTGGCGTTGGAAGCCACGTACTGACCCATCGGGTCCTGCTCGAGCTGCTTCACGCCGAGCGAGATGCGCTCGCGCTCCGGATCGACGGCCAGAACCACGGCTTCCAGCGTGTCGCCCTTCTTGAAGTTGCGCACGATGTCTTCGCCGGTGGTGTTCCAGCTGATGTCCGACAGGTGCACCAGGCCGTCGATGCCGCCGTCCAGGCCGATGAAGATGCCGAAGTCGGTGATCGACTTGATCTGGCCTTCGACCTTGTCGCCCTTCTTGTGGATGGCCGCGAAGGTCTCCCACGGGTTCGAGGTGACCTGCTTCATGCCCAGCGAGATACGACGACGCTCTTCATCGACGTCCAGCACCATGACCTGAACTTCGTCGCCGACCTGCACGATCTTGGACGGGTTGACGTTCTTGTTGGTCCAATCCATTTCGGAGACGTGGACCAGGCCTTCGACGCCCGGCTCGATCTCGACGAACGCGCCGTAATCGGTGACGTTGCTGACCTTGCCGAACACGCGGGTGTTGGCCGGGTAGCGACGGGCGATGTTGTCCCACGGATCCTCGCCCAGCTGCTTGAGGCCGAGGCTGACGCGGTTGCGCTCGCGGTCGTACTTGAGCACGCGCACGTCGAGTTCCTGACCGACTTCCACGACTTCCGACGGGTGACGCACGCGCTTCCACGCCATGTCGGTGATGTGCAGCAGGCCGTCGATGCCGCCCAGGTCCACGAACGCGCCGTAATCGGTGAGGTTCTTGACCACGCCCTTGAGGATCGCGCCTTCCTGCAGCTTCTCCATCAGCTGTTCGCGCTCGACGCTGTACTCGCTCTCGACCACCGCGCGGCGGGAGACGACGATGTTATTGCGCTTGCGGTCCAGCTTGATGAGCTTGAACTCGAGTTCCTTGCCTTCCAGGTAGGCCGAGTCGCGCACCGGGCGCACGTCCACCAGCGAACCGGGCAGGAAGCCGCGGACATCCTTGATGTCGACGGTGAAACCACCCTTGACCTTGCCGCTGATGCGGCCGGTGATGGTTTCGTTCTTTTCGAGCGCCTCTTCGAGCTCGTCCCACACCATGGCGCGCTTGGCCTTCTCGCGCGACAGTACGGTTTCGCCGAAGCCGTTCTCGATCGAGTCGAGCGCGACCTTGACTTCGTCGCCCACGGCGACGTCGATCTCGCCGGCGTCGTTACGGAACTGTTCGATCGGCACGATGCCTTCAGACTTCAGGCCCGCGTTGATCACCACCACGTCGCTGCGGACTTCCACAACGGTACCGGTGACGATCGCGCCCGGCTTCAGCTTGGCCAGGTATTGCTGGCTGGCTTCGAACAGTTCGGCAAATGATTCGGTCATTGGATTGAATATCTCAGTTGAACACACGGATCGCACCGTTTGACATCGTTGCCGTCGTGGCAACGCAAGCAGAACGTGGTCGACCCACCCGTTATGTGATGCGGTGGAACTGCATCATGTGTTGTGGTTGATCCATCGCGGAATTGCGATGGGATGGTTGGGGGTAACGCCTTCCGCTGCGACAGCGCCCGGCTCGCGCCGCGTCGTTCAGCGCGCAGGCAACAACGCCAGCACCTGTTCGACTACCGTGTCGATTCCAAGCCCGGTGGTATCGATGCGGACGGCATCTTCAGCCGGTCGCAAGGGAGCCACCGCGCGCTGGGCGTCACGGGCGTCGCGGGCAAGAATCTCCCGCAGCAGACCATCTAAAGTAACTGAAACCCCTTTGTCTTTCAACTGCTTATAGCGCCTTTCCGCGCGCTCGTCGGCACTGGCGGTCAGAAAGACCTTGAACGGGGCGTCCGGGAAGATGACCGTGCCCATGTCGCGACCGTCGGCGACCAGCCCCGGCGGCTGGCGGAAGGCACGCTGGCGGTCCTTCAGGGCGGCCCGGACCTCCGGAATCGCGGCGATCGCCGAGGCGGCCGCGCCGGCGGTTTCGGTGCGCAATTCGTCGGTGGCGTCCTGCTCGTTGACCAGCACCCGCAGCTCACCGGCTTCGTCGTCGCGAAAGCCGATACGGGTGTCGAAGGCGCAGCGAACCAGGGCCGCCGGGTCGGCCAGGTCCAGGTCGGCCCAACCGGCGGCGACGCCGACGGCCCGGTACAAGGCGCCCGAGTCCAGGTAATGCCAGCCCAGTCGCTGCGCGACCAGACGGCTGATGGTGCCCTTGCCCGAGCCCGAGGGCCCGTCGATGGTGAGGACGGGGATGCTGCTGTTGTCGGAAGATGCGCTGTTCATGCGGCCTATTATGCGGCGGCCGGACGCGGTTTCGATTCGGCGGCGGATGGATCGGCTATCCTGCGCCGCGCTCGCGCCGCCCGGACCGGGGCGCGATCGCCGCCGCGGCCGGCCGATCCGGCGCTGCGCCGGCCCGCTTTATCCGGGCAATTGCCGCTTTCCAAGACCCTTCGCCGGCGCCGGCTGGATTTTTTCTACGCAAGCACTTGATCCGGCGAAGATTTGTCCTCTATAATCGCGGGCTAACTTTTCCACCCCGCTTCTTCCACCTATTTTTTGCCGAGGTCTGTCATGAAGGTCCTGTCCTCCCTGAAGTCGGCGAAGGCCCGTCACCGCGACTGCAAAGTCGTCCGCCGCCGCGGCAAGGTCTTCGTGATTTGCAAGTCGAACCCGCGTTTCAAGGCGCGTCAGCGCTAAGACTCGCCGGCGGCGTCAGCCGCCGCCCGAGGTTCAAGTCGAAAGCCGCCGCGAGGCGGCTTTCTTCGTTATTCCACCCCTTTCGCCCCCAGCTTCGCAAAACCGTGACGGCCGCACGCTGCCGTTAAGCGTCACCTTGTGCCTAGAATCCCGCGTCCTTTGACGAGGTGGATTTGCCATGAAACTGCGCATTGCCGTTGCACCGCTGCTCGCCCTGCTCGCCCTCTGCGGCACCGCCTCGGCCGAGACTTTGTTGATCCAGCGCGTGCAGCAGGAGGGCAAGTCCGCATTGCCCTCGCGCGGCCAGAGCATGGACCAGGTCAAGGCCCGCTACGGCGAGCCCACTCAGCGCCTGGATGCGCGCGGCGGCCAGAAGAAGCAGTGGCCGCAGATCAACCGCTGGGTCTATCCGGCCTTCACCGTGTATTTCGAGAAGAGCCGGGTGATCGACGTGGTCGCGAACAAGGCCGACGCCAACGAAGTCGGGCCGAAACCGCCTATCCTTTGAGGTTATGACTAACAACGCATTGCGCTTCCCCGCGGAGTGGGAACCCCAGTCCGCGGTCCTTATCGCGTGGCCGAACGCCGACACCGACTGGGCGCAACGCCTGGGCGAGGTCGAAGAGACCTACATCGCCCTGGTCGCGGCCATCACCCGCTTCCAAC
Organism: Lysobacter gummosus; assembly: GCF_001442805.1. NCBI lineage: Bacteria > Pseudomonadati > Pseudomonadota > Gammaproteobacteria > Lysobacterales > Lysobacteraceae > Lysobacter > Lysobacter gummosus. Next base: position 3,259,146 of record NZ_CP011131.1, read on the forward strand.
CCGTGCTGATCTGCGTGGCCGACGACGACGTCCAGGCCTACGCCCGCGCGCGCCTGTCCTCGGCGCGCATCGACATGGAGCGGGTGCGCTTCATCGATGCGCCCTACGACGACACCTGGCTGCGCGACTCCGGCCCGATCACGCTCAAGGCCGGCGACGGCTTCCGCCTGCTCGACTTCCGCTTCACCGGCTGGGGCGGCAAGTTCGACGCCAGCCAGGACGATCTGCTGGTCGAACGCCTGCACGACCAGGGAATCTTCGCGAAGAGTGATCGCCAAAATATTGATTTTGCATTGGAAGGCGGCGGCATCGAGACCGATGGTGCCGGCACTTTGCTGAGCACCTGGCAGTGCCTGCACGAGCGCCACCCCGACGCCAGCCGCGAAGAGATCACCGCCAAGCTGTCGGCCTGGCTGCAGCAGGACCGGGTGCTGTGGCTGGATCACGGCTACCTGGAAGGCGACGACACCGACGCCCATATCGACACCCTGGCCCGCTTCGCCGCCGAGGATGCGATCGTCTACCAGGGTTGCGACGACCCGGCCGACTCGCACTATCCCGAGCTGCAGGCCATGGCCGCCGAGCTGGCCGCCCTGCGCACCCGCGACGGCCGACCCTACCGCCTGTTCGCGCTGCCGTGGGCGCAGCCGATCATCGACGAAAACCGAAGACTGGCGGCCAGTTACGCCAACTTCCTCATCATCAATGGAGCCGTGCTGATGCCGGCCTACGGCGACGCCCGCGACGGCGAAGCCCAGGCGGTGCTGGCGCAGGCCTTCCCGGATCGCGAGATCGTCGCCGTGCCCTGCCGGCCCTTGATCTGGCAGAACGGCAGCCTGCATTGCGTGACCATGCAGCTGCCGCAGGGCGTGGTCGCCGGCTGATCCGCTTGAGCGGGGCCGCTTCGGCGCCCCGCCCTGCGGCCGGTACGAATCGATTCGAACGGTGCCCGCCCGGCGGCGGGCCGCCTCAGTCTTTCGAGCGCAGGCACGGCGCAGCGGGCGCGATATCCGCCGCCTTGCGTGCCGCTTCGTTCTGCCCCTTGCCCGGCGCGACCTTGGCGGTCACGCAGGCGCTGTCGGCGCCGAGCTTGCTGACCACCAGATAGGACGTGGTGAGCTCGGACCGCTCCGGGTTCTCGCTGATGTTCAGGCGCACGATCAAGGCCTTCGGGACACGGCCGCCGGACGCCGGATAACGCCACTCGGCGGAGTTGCCCAGGCTGCTGAACCCCGAACCCACCGTGCTCCAGAACTCAAGCGGCAGGATCTTGCCGGCCGGCGTCACCACATCGATCGACATGCGCGCATCGCCGTCGAGCACCTGCAAGCGATAGCCGTCCACGCCCGGGCAGACCGAACTGCCGCCTTGCCCTTCCTCGTCCTTCGGCACCGGCGCGGCCGTGCAATCTTTTTCGATCAGGCTCGAATAGCGGCTCGATCCGGCTTCGCCGGCCGCGGCCTGGATGGATGAAGACAGCGCCAGCGCTGTCAATGCAGCCGCCGCAAAGCGCCGGCCGCGTGGGCTGCGAGTGAGTCCGCTCATGGCCGGCAAGCTACCATAGCGTCCAACGAAAACGGATCCGATTCGATGAAGCACACCACCCTCCCCGTCGCCCTGATCCAGGACCGCGACCACGGCTCGCGCGAGGCCAACCTGGCCAACATCGAAAGCCGCGTCGGCGAAGCCGCCAAGCAGGGCGCCAAGCTGGTCCTGCTGCAGGAACTGCACAACGGGCCGTATTTCTGCCAGCACGAGTCGGTGGCCGAGTTCGATCTGGCCGAGCCGATCCCGGGCCCGAGCACGCAGCGCCTGGGCGCGCTGGCAAAGCAGCACGGCGTGGTGCTGGTCAGCTCGCTGTTCGAGCGCCGCGCGGCCGGGCTGTATCACAACACCGCGGTGGTCTATGAAGCCGACGGCTCCATCGCCGGCAAGTACCGCAAGATGCACATCCCGGACGATCCGGGCTTCTACGAGAAGTTCTATTTCACTCCGGGCGATATCGGCTTCGAGCCGATCCAGACCTCGGTCGGCCGCCTCGGCGTGCTGGTGTGCTGGGACCAGTGGTACCCGGAAGGCGCGCGGCTGATGGCGCTGGCCGGCGCCGAACTGCTGCTGTACCCGACCGCGATCGGCTGGGACCCGGACGATCAGCAGGACGAAAAAGACCGCCAGCGCATGGCCTGGATCCTCAGCCACCGCGGCCACGCGGTCGCCAACGGCTTGCCGGTGCTCAGCGTCAACCGGGTCGGGCACGAGCCCTCGCCGATCGGCGCCTCGGGCATCCAGTTCTGGGGCTCCAGCCATGTGCTCGGGCCGCAGGGCGAGTTCCTTGCGCAAGCCAAGACCGCCGAGCCGGAAATCGTGATGGCGCAAGTCGATCTGGGCCGCAGCGAGCAGGTGCGGCGGATTTGGCCGTTCCTGCGCGACCGCCGCATCGACGCCTACGGCGACCTGCTCAAGCGGTATCGCGATTGAGCGCCGCGCCGCACCCCGAGTTGCGGCTGCGCCCGGCCGTCGAGGCCGACCTGGCCGCGATCGCCGCGCTGTACGCCCGCGAAGTGCGCGAGGGCGTGGCGACCTATGAGTACGACGTGCCCAACGACGCCGAAATGCGTCGTCGCTGGCGCGCGATCGTCGAGGCCGGCTATCCCTATCTGGTCGCGGAGTTCGTCGATGCCGGCGCCGCCACGTTCGCCGGCTATGCCTATGCGACCTCGTACCGGACCCGCATCGGCTATCGCTGGACGGTGGAGAACTCGGTCTATGTCGAACCCGCCTGCCACGGCCGCGGCGTCGGCCGCGCGCTGATGCGGCAGCTGATCCAGGACTGCACCGCGCTGGGCTTCCGGCAGATGGTCGCGGTGATCGGCGACGGCAGCAACGCGGCCTCGGTGAGCCTGCACGAGCGGCTCGGGTTCCAGCTGGCCGGGGTGTTTCCCGGCATCGGCCGCAAGCACGGGCGCTGGCTCGATACCGTGCAGATGGTACTCGCGCTCGGCGACGGCAAGGTCGGCGAGCCGGATGAGAACGTGCCCGGGCTGCCGCTGCGCTAGGCGTTTCACCCACGTCGCGCGGCTGACGCGCTGTCGCGGCTCGCGGCGCGCGCACCCCGCAACAGCGCCCAACGCCGCGCCGGCCTCGGCAAACACAATTGAACACATTCTGTGTGCCGCACGGCCCGGCTGCGGCACCTCGAACTCGCTATGCTGACTTTGCCCGTTCGACCGACGAACGGTCGCAATAAAACGAACGGACGTGCTATTTTCGCCCCATGTCAGCTCTGACCGCCACCAATAAAGGCGCCGCCACCCGCGAGGCCATCCTCGACCAGGCCTACGGCATCGCTTGCTCGGCCGGGTTGGAAGGCTTGTCGATCGGCCCGCTCGCGGCCGCGGTGGGCATGTCCAAGAGCGGCGTATTCGCCCACTTCGGCTCGCGCGAAGATCTGCAACTGGCGGTGCTGGACATGGCCAGCCAGCGCTTCGTCGATTACGTGATGATGCCGGCGCTGAAGCAGCCGCGCGGTCTGCCGCGGCTGCGCGCCATCGCCGACAACTGGTTCGACTGGGCCCGCCACACCGAGGGCGGCTGCGTGCTGCTCGGCGCGGTCAGCGAGTACGACGACCGCCCCGGCGCCCTGCGCACCGCCGTGGTCGATCAGCAAAAACGCTGGTATCAGGTCCTGGGCAAGGCCGTGCAACTGGCCATCGACAGCGGCGAACTCGGCGCCGACACCGATACCGCGCAGCTGGCGTTCGAAATCTACGGACTGGCCCTGGTCGTGCACCACGACTCGGGTCTGTTCGGTTACGACTCGGCCACCGAACGCGGCCGCCGCGCCTTCGAGCGCCTGATCCGCTCCTACGCTTCCCCCACCGCCTGAGCGACCGACGAGGTTCCGTCATGTATCCGCTTATCGCCAAAATTAGCACGACCGTTCGTAATGCAATCAAGCTCTACCGGCTGCGTTTCGGCTTCCTGCTCGGCGCCTGGCTCGCGCCCAACGCGACCATGCACCGCGCCGCGACGCTGTTCTGCACGCCGTTCGCGTCCTCGCGCCGGCGCGCCCTGGCTGCGCCTACCTTCGGTGCGCGCGAAGAGACTCTCCAGATCGACGGCCACGCCATCGCCACCTATGTCTGGGGCGATCCGCAGCAGCAGCCGTATGTGCTGTTTGCACACGGCTGGTCGAGCCATGGCACCCGCGTCGCCAAGTGGTTGCCGCAATTGCGCGCGGAAGGCTACGCCGTGGTCGCCTTCGATCAGCTCGGCCACGGCCGCAGCGGCGGGCGCCTGGCCACCCTGCCCGATTTCACCCGTCACCTGTTCGCGGTCGGCGAGCACTACGGCCCGGCGGCGCTGGTGATCGGCCATTCGCTGGGCGGCGCGGCGGCGCTGCTCGCAATGGCGCGCGGCATGCGCGCCGAACGCGTGGTGCTGATCGCGCCGGCCGCCGATCCGGTCGCCGCGGTGAAGCGTTTTGCGCGCTTTTTGTGGGTCGGCGAGGATATCTGCCGGCGCATGTTCGCTTACTACGAGTCGCACATCGGCATCAGCTTCGATTCGCAGCAGGCGCATCGCAATGCGCCGACCATCGCCAGTCCGGCATTGATCGTGCACGACCTGGACGATCGCGAAGTGCCTTGGTCGGAAGGCGAACGCTACGCGCGTTACTGGCCGGACTCGCGCCTGCTGAGCACGCAGGGGCTGGGCCACAACCGCATCGCCGACGACGGCAACGTGATCGGCGCGGCACTGCGGTTCCTGCACGGCGAGCAGGTCGGCGACAAAGTGGTTTCGAGCGAAAACCTGCCTTACGGGTTCGCCTGACGCAGCGGCGTTGTCCGAGCCGCGCTGTCGTTCGAGTTCGCGCCGCGCTGTTCAAGCCGCGCGGCTCATCTAACAACGTAAAGCCGACGAGCAAACGCGATCGGTCTGGCCGAGGCTCCCCCTCCCGCTTCGGCCAGGCCGTTCGCTCATTCGGCAAACCGATCCGCCGAACCGCGCTTTAGCCGGTGGCGGCGGTGACCGGCGCCCGCCTGGGCAGCCGCCGCGGGCCTTGCCGAGACCGCCGTCGCGGGTTTGCCGGCACCCCGTGCAGCCTCTATGCTGCGGGCCTTTCTGTGCTCCGGCACAGCACTTCGCCGCGCGAGCCCAGAAGCCCGATCCCGAATGAATGAACCGCTGAACGACGGCCTGCAAGGCCAACCGCATGCCATCGTCGAACGAGACGGCGTCCGCTACACCCTGCTGGGCACCGCGCACGTCTCCCAGGCCAGCGTCGATGCGGTTCGCGACGCGATCGGCAGCGGCCGGTACGACGCGGTCGCGGTCGAGCTCGATGCCCAGCGCCTGCAGGCGCTGACCGATCCGGACGCACTGGCCAAGCTCGACCTGATCCAGGTGATCCGCTCGGGCAAGACCGCGTTGTTCGCGGCCAATCTGGCCCTGGCCGCGTATCAGCGCCGGCTGGCCGAGCAACTGGGCATCGAACCGGGCGCCGAACTCAAGCGCGCGGTGCTGGAAGCGCGCCAGCGCGAGCTGCCGGTGCATCTGATCGACCGCGAAGTCGGCCTGACCTTCCGCCGCGCTTCGCAGCGGCTGGGTTTCTGGGGCCGGGCCAAGCTCGGCGTCGGCCTGATCAGCAGCCTGTTCGCCGCCGATGAGGTCGGCGAGGAAGAAATCGAGAAGCTCAAGCAGGGCGACATGCTCGAATCGAGCTTCGGCGAGTTCGCCGCCGAGAGCCCGCAGTTGTACGAAACCGTGATCGCCGAGCGCGACAGCTACATGGCCGCGCGCCTGCGCGAAACCGTCGGCGAGTCGCGCGAAGTGCTGGCGGTGATCGGCGCCGGCCACCTGCAGGGTCTGGCCAAGCATCTGCGCGAAGACAAGGAAGACCCGATCGCGCAGCGCACCGCGCTGGAGCAGGTGCAGACCAAGAGCAAGGTGCCGTGGGTGATGATCGTGATCACCTCGCTGATCCTGGCCGGCATCGGCTGGGGCTTCTGGAAGGGCGGCGCGGCGATGGGCGCGGACCTGCTGCTGCAGTGGGTGCTGTTCACCGGCGGTCTGGCCGCGCTGGGTTGCCTGATCGCCGGCGGCCATCCCTTGAGCATCATCACCGCCGCTGTGGTCGCGCCGCTCAAGCCGTTCCGTCCCGGCGTTCCGACCGGCGCGCTGAGCGCGTTGGTGGAAGTGCATCGCCGCAAGCCGGCTTACGGCGATTTCATGGCCTTGCGCGACGATGCGCAGACGGTGAAGGGGTGGTATCGCAATCGGGTGGCGCGCGTGGTTTTGAATTTCATGCTGACCAATATCGGTACGGGTATCGGGGTTTGGTTGGCGGGGTTTCGGATTGCCAGCAAGTTGGTGGGGTAGAAGCAAATCCCCCCTGCCCCCCCCCCTTTTCCAAAGGGGGAACTGCCTCTTATCGATGCGGCGCTGCTGCCGGAATTCGGCGCCTCCTTTTGAATCGGTGCCCACTTTGAAAAGGGGGGCAGGCGCCCAACGCGGGTTCGTTTCGGGCTGAACCGTCGCGCGGGGGATTTGCTTTGCGCGTTCGACGCGGGCCGGTGAGCTTGCGCGGGTAGAAGCAAATCCCCCGTGCCCCCTTTTTCAAAGGGGGGAACTGCCTCTCATCGAGACAGCGCTGCTGCCGGAATTCGGCGCCCCCTTTGAATCGGTGCCCACTTTGAAAAAGGGGGCGAGCGCCCGACGGTGGTTCGTTTCGGGCTGAATCGTCGCGCGGGGGATTTGCTTTGCGTGTTGGACGCGGGTCGGTGAGCTTGCGCGGGTAGAAGCCCCCCCTTTTTCAAAGGGGGGAACTGCATTTCATCGAGACGGCACCGCTGTCGGCGATTACGCCAACGCCGGCGCCTCACCGCCGCGCGCGGGCTTGCCGCGCGCGCGACTCACCAGCACCGAGGTGCCTTCGCGCATGTCGTCGAGGATCGCGTAGATCGTCGGCAGGAACAGCAGGCTGACCACGGTCGAGAACGCCAGGCCACCGGCGACCGCGCGCGCCATCGGCGAATACGCCAGGCCGCCGAGCACCACCGTGTCGCTGAGCGAGATCGGAATCATCGCCAGGATCGCCGTGCCCATCGTCATCATGATCGGACGCAGACGTTCGCGGCTGCCTTCCACCAAGGCCTCGTTGCGCGACAAGCCGCGCCGGCGCAGGTTGTTGATGTGCTCGACCATGACGATGCCGTTGTTCACCACCACGCCCATCAGCACCAGGATGCCGATGAAGGCCATGATCGTGAACGAGCTGCCGGTCAGCCAGAACAGCCAGAACACGCCGAAGATCGAGAACACCACGCAGCTCATGATCGCCGCCGGGAACAGCAGCGACTCGAACACCGCCGCCATCACCACGTAGATCATCACCAGCGCCAGCACCAGATTGATCATCATCTGCTTGCCCGCGTCGTCGTCGCGCTCGAACGAGCTGCCGTCGAAGCTGTAGCTGTAGCCGGCCGGGAACGCGACCTTCTTCAGCGTCTCCTCCATCGCCTTGCGCGCTTCGGGCGTGGTGGTCTTGGCGTTGAGGTTGGCCTGGATGGTCAGCGTGGTCTGGCGGTTGTTGCGGTTGATCTGGCTGGCGGTCGGGCGCACGTTGACATCGACCATCGCCAACAGCGGCACGCTGCGGCCGTCGGGCGAGCGCACGGTGAATTCGGACAGGTTCTCGATCCCGAATTTCTCCGCGCCGGCGAAACGTGCCCACACCGGAACTTCGGTTTCGCCGCGCTGGAAATCGCGCAGTTGGGCGCCGCGCAAGGCCAGGCCGACGAAGCGCGAGACTTCCTCGACGCTGAAACCGAACGAGGCCGCGCGCTCGCGGTCCACCCGCACGTTGAGCTCGGAATTGCGATCGCCCACGTCCACCCGCACATCGCGCAGTTCCGAACGCCGCGACAGGATCGGCACGATATCGCCGGCCAGTTCCGACAGGGTTTCGGTCGAATCGCCGACCAGTTGCACCTGCACGCTCTTGCCGTCCTGCCCGCCGCCGCCACCGCCGTCGCCGCCGTCCAGGCTGACGACGATTTCGGCCTTGGCCGACTTGGGCAGCACCTTGCTGATGCGCTCGGTCATGGCCTTGGTGTTTTCCACCTCGCCATCGACGAACTGCAGGCGCGTGCCGGCGTTGCCGCCGTTGTTCTCGCTGAAGAACGAGTAGATCTGCTTGATGTGGAATTCCTTGCGCCGAGGTTCCAGGAACTGCTCGGTCTTGAGGATTTCCGCCGACATCTGATCGCGGGTGTAGTTGCCCTTCCAGTGATAGGAGATGAAGGCTTCCTTGCCGCCGTCGTTACCGAACATGTCGAACTTGGTCAGCATCATCGGCACGATGCTGAGCGCCACCACCAGGATGATGCCGATCACGCTCAGGCCGCGATGCTCCAGAGTCCAGCGCAGGAAATGCGCGTAGTTGCGCTGCAGGCGCGGGATCAGGCCGGTGGTCTTGTTGACCGCCGGCGGCGTCTTCATGCGCGCCGAGATCATCGGGATCAGGCTGACCGCGACCAGCCACGACGCCAGCAGCGACACCGAGATGGTGATCGCGATCTGCGACATGAAGATGCTGATGTTGTTGGTCTCGCCGATCAGGTTCGGCAGGAACACGATGCAGTGGCACAAGGTGCCGGCCGACAGTGCGATGGCGACGTGGCGGGTGCCGATGATCGAGGCCAGTTGCGGCTGCTCGGGCATCTTCTCGCGTTCCTGGTAGATGCTCTCGACCACCACCACCGCGTTGTCCACCAGCATGCCCACCGCCAGCAGCAGGCCCATCAGCGACAACACGTTGAGGGTCACGCCGACGAAGTGCATGAAGCCCAGGGTCATCACGAAGCAGATCGGAATCGCCAGGGTCACCATCAGCGTCGACGGCCAATGCCGCAGGAAGAAGAACAGCACCGCGATCGACAGCAACAGGCCGATCGCGCCGGCCTCGCCGAGTTCGAGCAGCGAGTCGGTGACTTCCTCGCCCTGGTTCTGCACCACCTTGATTTCGATATTGCTCAGCGCCGGTTGCGCGCGGATCGCCTCGACCTCGGCCAGCGCCAGCTTGGAGACTTCCACCAGGTTGGCGCTGCGCTCCTTGAAGATGTCCAGGCCGATCGCCGGACGCCCGTCAAGGCGCCGGCCGGTGTCCAGGCGCGCGGGCTTGAGGCGGATGTCGGCGATGTCGCGCAGCTTCAGGCCGGAGGTGTTGATGACCAGGTTGCGGAACTGTTCCAGGTCGATCACCTGGCCGATCGGCTGCACCCGCAGGCGGCGCCCGCCGTCTTCGATCTCGCCGGCGGAAATCGAGAAGTTCAGCGCCTGCAGTTTCCTGGTCAGGGTGTTGAGATCCACGTCGTGCGCGACCATGCGATCGGGCAGGATCGCGATCTCGACCTCGTTGGGCGCCGCGCCGCCGATCTCGACCTTGGCCACGCCGGGAATGCGTTCGAGGCGACGCTTGAACTCGCGATCGATCAGGTCGTATTCGCGGCTGAGGTCCATGTCGCCGGCCAGCCGCACCTGCAGCACGGCCTGGTCGGAGCTGGACCACTTGAACACGAAGTAGCGCTGAAAGCCGTCGGGCAGATCGTCCATGATCGCGTCGATGCGCTCGCGCGCATCCGAGGCCGCGATCGAGATATCGCGGTCCCAATCCTTGAACTGCAGGAAGATCGAGGCGCCGGTGGCGGTCGCGTTGCCCTGCATGCTCTTGATGCCGGTCATCGTCGCCAACGCTTCCTCGGCCGGACGCATGATGGTGCGCTCGACTTCCTCCGGCGTGGAGCCGTCGTAAGGCAGTTGGATGAACAAGAACGGCGCGGAGATGTCCGGCAGCGACTCCAGCGGCAGCCGCACCGCCGCGATCAAACCGATCACGAACATCGACACGAACAGCATGATGGTCGTGATCGGCCGCTTGATGCTGATCTCGGCAACGCTGCTCATGTCAGTGCGCCTCCGCCAGCGGGTCGTTGTCGTGGCCGATCCGGTCCTTGGTCGCTTCGGCTTCGCGCTGCGCCTTGCGCACGCGATTGCGGTAGTACTCGTCGCCGCGGCGGTCTAGCAGATCGTAGACCACCGGGATCACCACCAAGGTCAGCAGCGTGGACACCAGCAGGCCGCCGATCACCGTGATCGCCATCGGCGAGCGCACTTCGGCGCCCTCGCCGGTCGCGATCGCCAGCGGCAGGAAGCCGAACAAGGTGCACAGCGTGGTCATGATGATCGGACGCAGTCGCGAACGCGCGCCTTCGATCAGCGCCTCGCGCTTGGGCACGCCGTGCTCGCGCAACTGGTTGACCTTGTCGATCAGGATGATGGCGTTCTTCACCACCAAGCCCACCAGCAGGATCAAGCCGATGAAGACCACCACCGACACCGCCGAACGCGTCAGCAACAGCGCCAGCACCGCGCCGACCAGGGCCAGCGGGATGGTGAACAGAATCACGAACGGATGCAGCAGCGATTCGAACTGCGAAGCCATCACGAGGTAAACGAGGAAGATCGCCAGGCCGAACGCGAACAACAGCGAATTGATCGACTGCTGCAGTTCCTCGCCCTGGCCGCCGATGTGCATGCGCACTTCCGGGCTCAGCGGCTGCTCGCGCACCAGCTTCTCGACTTCGGCGATGGCGCCGCCCAGGTCGATGTCGCGCAGATTCGACGACACGATCGCCACGCGTACCTGATCGGCGCGGTGGATTTCGCTGGGGCCGGTGGTGGCGATCACCTCGGCCACCGATTCCAAGGTCACCGGACGGTTGCTGCCGGGATTGACGATCAGACGGCGGATGCTTTCGATCGACGCGCGATCGGATTCGCGCGCGCGCACCAGCACGTCGATCTTGCGATCGCGGAAGCTGTAGCGGGTGGCGACGTCGCCGCGCACCTTCTTGACCACCACGTCGGCGATGTCGCGCGTGGCCAGGCCAAGCGCGCCGGCGCGGTCCTGGTCGAAGCGGATCTGGATCTCGGGGAAGCCCTGCTCCACCGTGGATTTGACGTCGGCGAAGTGCTCGCTGCCGCGCAACATCTTGGCCATCTGCTGGCCGGCGCGCTGGATGGTTTCCAGATCCTGGCCGCGCAGTTCGATTTCCAGCGGTGTGGAGAAGCTGAAGAGCTGCGGACGGGCGAAATCGACCTGCGCGCCCGGATGGCCCTGCATGGTGCGGCGCAGGCGTTCGGTTTCTTCCGCTTCGATCTGCTTGCTGCCGCCGTCGGCCATCACCACGGTGATCTTGCCGATGTTCTCGCCGCTCTCGGTCGGGTTGGCGTCCAGACGCGTGCCGCTGCCGCTGACGCCGAACCAGGCGTGGATGCCCGGGTCTTTCGCGTGCTTTTCCTGGATCTCGCGCACCAGCTTGTCGGTTTCGCGCAGCGGCGTGCCCGGCGGCAGCTTGACGGTCATGTCGAAGCGGTCCTGGGCGAGCTGCGGAATCAGGTCGGCGCCCAGCAGCGGCACCGCCGCCAGCGTCGCGGCGAACGCCAGCGCGGCCAGGCCCAGCACCAGCACGCGATGGCCCATCGCCGCCGGCAGCAGCTTCAGATAGCCGCGTTCGGCACGCGCATACGGCGCCATCGCGATATCGCTGGCCTTGCCCATGACAGGGCCGACCACCGCACCGACGCCGCGCCAGATCCGCACCACCAGCCAGGCGAGGCCGAAGAACACCGAGCGCACCGCCACCACGATCGCATGCGGAAACCACGCCAGCACTCGCAGCACGCCGTTCTTGGGCTGCCAGCGCGGATGCGGCGGTTCTTCCTGGAACCCCAGCGCCGGCCGGCCGCGCAAGGCGCTCAGCATCGGAATCAGGGTCATCGACACGATCAGCGAAATCGCGATCGCCAGCGCCACGGTCAGGGCCTGGTCGCGGAACAACTGCCCGGCGATGCCTTCCACGAACACCAGCGGCAGGAACACCGCGATGGTGGTCAAGGTAGAGGCGACCACCGCCATGCTGACCTCGCGCGTGCCGACCACCGCCGCTTCGAGTATCCCCAGCCCGCGTTCGCGCGCCTTGGCGATGGACTCCAGCACCACGATCGAATCGTCCACCACCAGGCCGGTGGCCAGCGCCAGGCCGCCCAGCGACATCACGTTCAAGCTCAGGCCGAGCCGGTCCATGAAGAAGAAGGTGGCGATGATCGACACCGGCAGCGACAGGCCGATCACGAACGTGCTCCAGCCGTCGCGCAGGAACAGGAAGATGATCAGCACGGCGAGGAAGCCGCCGATCACCGCGTCCTTCTTGACGTCGCTGATGGCGTGGCGGATGAACTGCGATTGGTCGTCGATCGTGGTCAGTTCCACGTCCGGCGGAATCTGCGACTTGATCTGCGCCAGCCGCGCCTGAATCGCGTCGGCGGTCGACACGGTGTTGGCGTCGCCTTCCTTGTAGATCGCCAGTTCCACCGCTTCCACGCCGCCCAGGCGGATGATCGCCTCGCGTTCCTTGTAGCCCTGGCGGACGTCGGCGATGTCCTTGAGCCGCACCGGCTTGCCGCCGGCTGCGGTGCTTTGGTCGCCCGAGTTCGCGCTCTGCACCGAAGCGGCCGCCGCCATCGCGTCGGCCGAGCCGGAGGCCGCGGCGACGCGCGCCATTTCCGCCGCCGCGTCGGCCGCGGCGTTGCCGCCGGCCTTCTGCGTGGTCACCAGCATCTCGCGGATTTCCGGCACGCTGGCGAATTCGTTGACCGTGCGCACCAGATAGCGCTGCGCGCCCTCTTCCAGGCGGCCGCCGGAGATATTGATGTTCTCCGCCTTCAGGCGCTGGATGACGGTGTCGATGGGCAGGTTGAGCTGGGAGATCTTCTGCTGGTCGATATCGACCTGGATTTCGTCCTCCAGGCCGCCGCCGACCTTGACCGCGGCGACGCCGTCGACCGGCTCGAGCTTCTTCTTCAGATCGTCGTCGGCGTAGCGGCGCAGCGCGGTGAGCTGGCGGATCGCCTCGCTCTCGCTGACTTTATTGCCGCCCTTGGTCGACAGCGCGATGCGCAGGATCGGCTCGGTGGACGGATTGAAGCGCAGCAGCACCGGCTTCTTGGCCTCCAGCGGCAGCTGCACGATTTCCATCTTGTCGCGCACCTCCAGGCTGGCCTGGTCCATGTCGGTGCCCCAGGCGAACTCGAGCACGACATCGCTCTGGCCTGTGCGCGAAACCGACTTCAGCTTGCGCAAGCCCTTGACCACGCCGACTGCTTCTTCCAGCGGCTCGGTGATCAGGGTTTCGACCTCGGTCGGCGCCGCGCCCGTGTACTCGGTGCGCACCGTGAGAGTCGGATAACTCAGGTCGGGCAGCAGATTGACCTTGAGGCTGTTGAGCGCGATCACGCCGAACAGCAGGAAGGTGATCGTCACCATCGCCACGGTCACGCGGCGACGGGTGGAAAACTCCACCAGGTTAAAGGACGTCGTGTCCGGAAGCTGAGCCACAGTCAGTCCCCACGTTCAAAAGAGTTTCGAAGGACGCGGCCGTAGGCCGGCCGCGTCGGACCGCAAGCGGTGCGCTTATTGCTTGGAAGCGGGCTTGTCGGCGGCAGGCTTGTCCGCGGCGGCGACCGTGGCCGGCTTGGTGTTGATCAGCAGCACCTCGGTGCCTTCGCGCAGGGCGGTCTTGCCGGCGACCACGACCTGCTCGCCGAGCTTCACTCCGGAGCGGATCTCGGCCCAGGCGCCGTCCAGATAGCCCAGCTTGACCGGCACGCGCGAGACCTTCTTGCCGCGCACCACGAACACCGCCGGATCGCCTTCGTCGTCCAGCAGCGCCGCGCGCGGCACCACCAGCGCGTCGGCGCGGTTGTCGTAGTCGATGCGCAGGCGGCCGAACATGCCCGGCTGCAGCACGCCGCCGCCTTCGAAGGAGCAGATCACGCGGAAGGTGCCGCTGCCCGAGTCCACCACCGGGGCGACGCGGGCGACGGTGCCGGTGAATACCTTGCCGGGCATGGCGTCCACCAGCATCTGCACCGGCAGGCCGGCCTTCAGGGTGGCCAGTTCGCGCTCGGGGACGTTGAGCGTGGCTTCCAGCTGCGAGGTATCGACGATGCGGATGATCGGCGAGTTGATCTGGACGAAGTTGCCGGTCTTGATCGAACGCGAGGCGACCACACCGGAAATCGGCGCTTCGACCTTGGCGTAGGACAGTTCCAGCGTGGCCAGGCGATTGGCGGCGCGCGCGCTGTCCAGGTCGTAGCGCAGCTGGTCGGCGTCGTTGGCGCTGAGCAGGCGCTGCTCGGCCATCTGCCGGGCACGGGCGTAGTTGGCTTCCAGTTTGCGCATGGTCGCGCTGGTCTGCGCGGCCTGCTGCTCGGCGCGGGCCGAATCCAGCCGCACCAGCACCTGCCCGGCCTTGACCAGCTGGCCTTCTTCGACCATGACGTCCAGGGCAACGCCGGAGGTCTTGGCCACCACCTGCGATTCGGCGCGCGCCTCCAGCGGCGCGGTGCCGGTGTAGCTGGCGGCGATCGCGCGCCGGGAAGCCTGCGCGACCTCGACCGGCACCGCATCGGATACCTTGTCCTTGGCCTCCTTGGCCTGCGCCTCGGCGGCGCCCGCTCCGCCCTTGCAGGCCGACAGTCCGAGGGTGCAAGCCAGGGCCAGGGCGGCCAAGGCCACCGTGCCGCGCACTGCCGGACCGCTGTTGCGGTTGTTGGTGAGTTGACGCATTCGAGACGACCCCAGTGTTCTAGAAATATTCGTCGGTTACCGGTCGTATGCCGGTGTTGTATATAGGTATATCACCGACCCGGAAAGCCAACATCCGCCGAAGGTCATGATGACTGGAGCCATGCATTTATTCTGAGGCACGGTTAGCGCGAGCGCCGTCGCTCGACGCTTGCGTGCCCGTTCTGCATGGGTTCCAGTCGGCCTTGGGTCGAGCTTGCGGCGCGTTCCGGGACCGGCGTCAGTATGGATGCGTCGATGGACGACTTCGTTGCAATCGTCTCGCCAGCTATACTCGCGGACTTGTGCGCGGCTTCGGCCCCGCAGAGCCAGCCACACCTTTCGCTAGCCACTCGAGATTGCGGACTACGACATGATGCGACCGCTGACGATCGCCGCCTGCTTTGCCCTGACCCTGTTCGCCGCCACCGCGGCCGCGCAGGACCCCGCCAAGGCCCCGGCTCCCGCCGCAACGGCCGCACCCGCCGCTGCTCCCGCCGCCGCCCCGGCCATCAAGGGCAATCCGGAAACCGGCCACCAGCTCACCTATACCTGCCAGGGCTGCCACGGCGTTACCGGCTATAAAAACGCTTATCCGAACTACCACGTTCCCAAGATCGTCGGTCAGTCGCAGGAGTACCTGGTCAACGCGTTGACCGAATACAAGAAGGGCGCGCGCAAGCACCCGACGATGCAGGCCCAGGCCCAGAGCTTCTCGGACCAGGACATCGCCGACATCGCCGCCTTCCTTTCCAGCGCCAAGTGAGCCGCCCCATGACGAATCCCAGCTTCCTCAAGAACGGCCTCGCCATCGCCACGCTCGCTCTCGCCCTGTCCGCCTGCTCCGGCGGCGGTGAAGTCCCGGCCGGCCATTCCTCGGCCGATCGCAACGAAGGCCACACCTCCTCGTCCTCGGGCCTGCCGGCCGGCAACGTCGAGCACGGCAAGGCACTGGCCAGCGACGGCGAGCGCAGCCCGACCAAGCAGTCGTGCGTGAGCTGCCACGGCGCCGAAGGCAATGCGCCGATCGACCCGACCTACCCGCGTCTGGCCGGTCAGTACCACGATTACATCGCCCACTCGTTGCAGATGTACCGCGACGGCGACCGCGAGCACGCGCTGATGTCGAGCCAGGCCAAGAATCTGAACGATCAGCAGATCGCCGATCTGGCCGCGTACTTCGGTTCGCGCGACAAGGATGTGCAGTTGCGCGATTTGCACGGCATCCATTGAGCCGCAGGCGCGGCTTGTCCGCGCCTTCAGGTCAAGAAAACGGCCCGCTTGCGGGCCGTTTTTGTGTCTGGGGTCTTGCGATTGGGACGGCCCGATTGCATCGGAGTCGCGCGGGCCGTGGACAGGACAGATTAGGAAATGAGACAGATCAGGAAACGACGGCGCTGTTTGGACTCCCTCTCCCGCTTGCGGGAGAGGGCTGGGGTGAGGGGATGAGCGCCGCAGGCGCGAATGCTCCTGCATAGATTTCCGCGATTGCCCGCGCCCGCAAGCAACGCAGGAGCTTCACGACGAAAGCAGCCGGACTTAGGGCCGAGCGCTTTCGTACGACGCCGCGGTTACCCACCCGGCGGCGGCCGCACGCTGCCGTTGTCTTCCTGCAGATGCTTCTTGAACGGAATATCCGGCGGCGGACGCGCCTGCGCCGGCTGGTCGTTGAGGTTGGGATCGTTGATGCCGCAACCGCCGCCGGCCATCAGCAGCACCACCGAGCACTGGATGCGCTTGCTCGTGCCCGGGATCGGAATCATCACCGTCTGCACGCTGCGCCGCACCCACTCGGCCAGCAGGGTTTCGTTCGGACGCCAGTACTTGTCCAGGCTGGTCGGCTCGTAATCGGTGGGCTTGCGCCGCAGCCAGGTGCCGGCGCGATCGAGGTTCTTGATCTCTTCGGTGATCGTGCCCGGCGGCTTGCCCGGCGAGGCCGAACCCGGCGCATCGGCCAGACGCGGGCTGCCGTCGCTGTTGTACAGGCCAGGCGTGTCGCCGCTCTGTGCGCCCGGACGGTTGCGGGCCGAATCGCCCCAATCGTCCCCGCGCTTGGGCGCCGACCAGGTGCCCGGCGCCGGGGTCGGCTTGGGCCCGGCCCCGGCGGTCGCCGCCGGCGGGCGCGAAGGCGCGGCCGGCGCAGCGCTGGCCGCGCTGGGACTGGGCGCGGCGGTGCTGGCCGGGGCCGTGGACGTAGCCGGCGTCGGTGTCGAAGTCGTAGCTGTCGCGCTCGGCGCGGTCGCGGCCGCAGGCGCAGGCGCCGATGTCGCCGCCGGTGCGGGCGGAGCGGGAATCGACGGCGTCGGAATCTCGGCCACGCGCACCTGCGGCGTGGCGCTGCGCAGTTGCGGGGTTTCGATCGGCCGCGTCGGCAACTCGCGCACCTGCAGTTGCGGCAGCGGCGCCGGCACTTCGCGCACGGCGATCTCGCGCGGCTTGGCCGCGACGGTCGGCAATGCGATATCGCGCTGCGGCACTTCCAGCGTCGGCGGCTGCACCGGCGCGGGTACATCGACTGTGCGCACCGGCTGGGCGGCGGACTCGATCTGCGGCACCCGCAGGGTCTCCTCCACGCGCTTGCGCGTCGGCGGCAGCACGAAGATCTGCGGGGAATCGGGCACGTCCTTGCTCACCATCACCGGCTGCTCGACGGTGGGCGGCGGGATCTGCGGCTCGGGTACGTCGCGCTGCGGCACGTCGGGCAACTGCGCCTGCAGTTCCGGCGTCGGCGGCGTGCTGACCTCGACCTGCGGCGGCGGCACCGCGGCCTGCGCGGTTTGTTGCTGCGGCTGCGGCGTGGGCTGCGGCGCCGGTTCGGTTTGCGGCTGATCGCTGGGTTGCTGCTGACCGCCGCCGGGTTCCTTCGGCGTGCCCTCGCCGATGTATTCGACCATGGTGACGGTCTCGCCCTGCGGCGGCGGCCGGGTGGCGAAATACTGCAGATACATCAGCCACACCAGCAATCCGCCGAACAGCAGATGCCACAGCAGCGACACCACGCCCGCGGCCCAGCGCAGGCCGCGCTCCTCGCGCGCCGGCGGCTGCCATTGCTGGCGCCACAAGGTCGCGAAGGCTTGCCAGCGATTGAGCGACTCTACCCGCCGCGGCGGTTGCGCCAAGGGCCGCTGCGCCAGCGCGGCGACCATCGCATCGCAGGTCGCGCCGGTGACTTCGCCGGGCTGCGGACGCAGCGAATCCAGCCACGACTGCCAGCCCGGCGGAAACTGCCCGGGCGGAGGCGATTCGCGCCGAAGCGAAAGCCGCAGCTTGCGCTGCAGGGCTTCGATGATCGATGCGGCGGTGGGCATAGGCTGCGCCGCGCCGGGGTCAGGCCGCGGTATCGCGCGGCATGTACGGCGCGTGGCCGGTGTCGTGGTCGGTCGCGTCGCGTACCGCGGTCACCCCGGGCACCTTGCTCATCAACGTGGTCTCGATGCCCTGCTTGAGGGTCACATCGGCCATGCCGCAGCCGTGGCAGCCGCCGCCGAAGCGCAGCACCACCACGCCGTCGGCGGTGACTTCCTGCACCGAGACGTTGCCGCGATGCTGGGCCAGTTGCGGATTGATCTCGTGCTCGACCAGCCAATGCACGCGCTCGACCAGCGAGGCCGACTCGGCCGGCACTTCGCCCTTGATCTTGGGCGCGCGGATCTGCAGCTGGCCGCCGGTGGCCTTGTTTTCGTAATCGATCTCGGCGCCATCGAGGTACTTCACGCTGTCGGCGTGCAGCCACAGGGTGAAGCCGTCGCAATCCACCGCCCACTCGTCGCCGGCCAGATCGGCCGGCTCGGCGAATTCCAGACGCACGTCGGCGCGCGCCGTGCCCGCGTGAACGGCCGACAGGCGAACGCCCAGGCCCGGCAGGGCCTCGCGCTCGATCAGCTTGCGGAAATGGGTCTGGGCGGATTCGGAAATATTGATCATCGGGCTATTCTAGCGGGGTCGGTGCGGCCTGATGCCGTGCACGCATCCTACGACCGTCGGCGATACGATTCCGTTCATATGGTGTCGCGCCGGCGCAAACGCAACGCCGCGGCGCCCGCGCCAGGCCGCCAGGAGTCATCCGCATGAACGACCTCATCCCCCTGCCCCAGGCCCACTGCACGCCCCTGCGCGGCAGCGAGCACCGCCTGAGCGAAGCGCGCGTGCGCGAACTGCTGCCGGAAGTGCCCGGCTGGGAGCTGGCCGAGGACGGCCACGCCCTCACCAAGACCTTCCGCTTCGACAACTACTACCGGACCATGGCGTTCGTGAATGCACTGGCCTTCATGGCCCATCGCGAGGATCATCATCCCGACCTCGGCGTCCACTACGACCGCTGCGTGGTGCGCTATTCCACTCACGACGTCGGTGGCCTGAGCGAAAACGACTTCATCTGCGCGGCCAAGGCCGAAGCCCTGACAGGTTGATCACGCCATGAACGCAACTGCTCGCCGCATGTTCGACACCGTTTCGCCGCGCCTGGCTCCGGCGCTGGCCGCCGGCCTGATCGCGGCGCTGATCGCCGGCTGCGGCCAGCGCGCTCCCGAGGAAGCGGTGATCCCGTCCACGCCGCTGCGCGCGGTGGATACGCCGCCACCGCAATACCCGCAGGAAATCGGCTGCGACCAGATCGGCGGCAAAGTGGTGCTGCAGCTGACCGTCGGCGTGGAAGGCAAGCCGACCCGGGTCAACGTGCTCACCAGCAGCCAGACCAAGGCGCTGGACGATGCCGCGGTCAAGGGTGTGCAGAGCTGGCGCTTCGAAGCGGCCACCCGCAACGGCAAGCCGGTCGCCACCGACATCCAGGTGCCGGTGACCTTCCACGCGCCGCCGTCGCGGCCGGAGCATTGCGGACAGGCGCCCAGCGGCCTGTAAGCGGGCCGCACGGCGCAGGACAGCGGCATGGATCAGCGACGGCTCGCCGCGCTCGTGCGCTGGGACGACATCGGGCTCGGGCAGTTCGAGTTGCATGTGCCGATGTTCGATCGGCCGGTGGACTTCGTCCTGTTCCCCGCCGACGGCGCGGAATCGGCCGTCACTCAGGGCATGGCCCGCACCGTCGAGGACGTGCTGCGGCTGGAACCGGCAGCGCTGGCGACGATCGAATCGCTGCTCTGGGAGGAATGCCTGTTTTCCTTCCAGGTCGCCGACTACGGCGTAGATATCGAACCCGGCGAAACCTCGCTGCAGGCGCACCTGCGCGAGTTCGGCGTGGCCTCGCCGCAAGACGCCTGGCGCAAGGCCCGGCTCACCGAGATTCACATCAGCGACGGCCACGCCGCGCGTTTCGCCCAGATCAAGTTCGACACCGTCGCCAATAATCTGATCGGCGTCATCGTCAAGGACGGCCGGATCGTGGACGACGACGACGACGGCACCCACCTGGGCTGGTTCGAAAGCGACGAGCGCCACGCCCACAAACGCCGGCAGAAAACCCTGAAATGATCCGCCGCCGGGCCGCTTAGCCCAGGCGGTCGAGCACCTCGATCAACTCCGGCGCCAGCGGCGCGTTGAGCAGATACGGCTCGCGGCCGCCGTCGAGCGCGAACTCCAGGGTCGATGCATGCAGGAACAGGCGGCGCAGGCCGGCCTGATCGCGCAGGCGCTTGTTGGTCTCGGCCTCGCCGTATTTGTCGTCGCCGGCGACCGGATGGCCGATGTGCTGCGCATGCACGCGAATCTGGTGAGTGCGGCCGGTTTCGATCCGCACCTCGCAATACGATTGCCCGCCGCGCCGTTCCAGCACCTTGAAGTGGCTCAGCGAAGGCTTGCCGTCGCGATGGACCTGGACATGGCGCTCGCCGCCCTGGCGCAGGCCGATGTGCAGCGGCGCGTCCACGCTCATGACCCCGTCGGGCATGCGCCCGGTCAGCAGCGCCAGATAGCGCTTGGCGATGCCGCCGTCCTCGCGCATCAAGGCCTGCATCTCGGTCAGCGCCGAGCGCTTCTTGGCCACGATCAGCAGCCCGGAGGTGTCGCGGTCGAGCCGGTGCACCAGTTCCAGGGTGTGGCCCGGCCGCGAGGCGCGCAGTGTTTCGATCGCGCCGAAGCTGATCCCGCTGCCGCCGTGGCTGGCGACCCCGGAGGGCTTGTTCAGGGCGAGCAGGCGCGCATCCTCGAACACGATCGCCGCGTCCAGGGCGTCCATGAAACCTTTCGGCGGCATCGGCTTGTCGCCCGGCTCACTGAGACGGACGGGCGGAATGCGCACCTCGTCGCCGGCCTCGAGCTTGCGCTCGGCCTTGGCCCGCCCCCCGTTCACGCGTACCTGGCCGGAGCGCACCAGCTTGTAGATCAAGGACCTGGGAGCACCTTTGAGTTGGCCGAGCAGGAAATTATCGAGCCGCTGTCCATCGCGGTCATCGGGCACGCGCACGGTACGAGCACCGGCATTGGCGGAGTTTGCTGACTGGGTCATCCCGAAGCGTTATCTGTTACACTCGCGACGCGAGATAAGGTTTTGATTTCGCAGGGAGTTGTACCAGCCATTACGCCTGACAAGCGTGCGGCCCGGTACGGGGCCGAAAGCCCCTCTCGCGATTCCGGTCCGCGTCTAACCACTGCCCACGGGGTAGCCATGTTAGCAGCGACGGACCGGCGGAACCGGCCTTCGCCCGATGGGTCAAACCATCGCGATGAACAAAAGTTGTGCGGCGCCAGGGCCTGACGCTCGATTGAGCCGGTCCAAACCGCCGCCCCGCCCCGTGCGACGTTCGCGTCGCCGGCCCGAAAGTTTCAATAAGTAAGAAGCGCTCCCGCGGCGTGCCGTGGTGATGTAGCGCTGGAAGTGGAGGCCTCGCCGGCGCGCGGGCGGCCCGCATTCGTTGCGGCCGACGATCGCGACGGAGGCGCCTGTGTTCCCAGATTGCGAAACGCCATGGCGTTCCGCGCGGTAGAGCGCGCGAGGAACGCAACAATGAAGCGCATGCTGATCAACGCGACGCAGGCGGAAGAACTGCGGGTCGCCATCGTCGACGGGCAAAACCTGTACGACATCGACATCGAACAGCCGTCCAAGGAACAAAAGAAGTCCAACATCTACAAAGGCCGCATCACCCGGCTGGAGCCCTCGCTTGAGGCCGCTTTCGTCGAATACGGCGCCGAACGCCACGGCTTCCTGCCGCTGAAGGAAATCTCCCGCGACTATTTTCAGCCCGGCGTGGACCACAACAAGGCCGGCCTGCGCGAGCTGTTGCGCGAGGGCCAGGAGATCGTGGTCCAGGTCGATAAGGAAGAACGCGGCAACAAGGGCGCCGCCCTGACCAGCTTCATCTCGCTGGCCGGCCGCTACATGGTGCTGATGCCCAACTCGCCCACCGCCGGCGGCGTTTCGCGCCGGATCGAGGGCGACGACCGCGCCGCCCTCAAGGAGGCGATGGACAAGCTCACCATCCCCGACGACATGGGCGTGATCATCCGCACCGCCGGCGTCGGCCGCGACGCGGAAGAGCTGCAGTGGGACCTGGATTACCTGCTGAGCATCTGGAAGGCCGTCACCGACGAAGCCCTGAAGAAGCCGGCCCCGTTCCTGCTGTACCAGGAATCGCGCCTGATCATCCGCGCCCTGCGCGACTACATGCGCGCCGACATCGGCGAGATCCTGGTCGATACCGACGAGATGTACGCCGAGGCGCGCGAGTTCGTCGAGCAGGTCATGCCGCACAACCTGCGCAAGCTCAAGAAGTACGTCGACGAAACCCCGCTGTTCAACCGCTTCCAGATCGAATCGCAGATCGAGAACGCCTACGAGCGCACCGTGCGCCTGCCCTCCGGCGGCGCGCTGGTGATCGACCAGACCGAAGCGCTGACCGCGATCGACGTCAACTCCGCGCGCGCCACCAAGGGCGGCGACATCGAAGAAACCGCGTTCAACACCAACCTGGAAGCGGCGGAGGAAGTCGCGCGCCAGATGCGCCTGCGCGACCTGGGCGGCCTGGTGGTGATCGACTTCATCGACATGTCGTCCAACCGCCATCAGCGCGAGGTCGAGAACAAGCTGCAGAACGCGCTCAAGCAAGACCGCGCGCGCGTGCAGATCGGGCGCATCTCGCGCTTCGGCCTGCTCGAACTCAGCCGCCAGCGCCTGCGCCCGTCGCTGGGCGAATCCAGCCAGCTGGTGTGCCCGCGTTGCGACGGCCACGGCCGCATGCGCAGCGTCGAATCGCTGTCGCTGTCGATCCTGCGCGTGGCGGAAGAGCACGCGATGAAGGAAAACACCGGACAAGTGCTGGTGCAGGCGCCGACCGAGATCGCCAACTTCCTGCTCAACGAAAAGCGCCGCGCGCTGATGGAGATCGAGCAGCGCCACGACTCGCCGATCGTCATCGTGGCCGACGAACACCTGGAAACCCCGCACTACGAAGTCACCCGGGTGCGCGAGAACGAAATCGGCGAAGAAACCACCAAGCCCAGCTACCAGCGCGGCACCCAGCGCAAGCTGCCGGTGCATGCTCTGACCAAGGCGCATCTGAATATTCCGGATGCGCCGGCGGTTACCAATGTGAAGCCCACCCAGCCGGCGCCCTTGCGGGAACCGCGCGAAGCGTCCGTGGCGGTGGCTCCCGCCCCGGCGCCGGTCGCTGCGCCCGTCGCCGCGCCGACCCACTCGATCGGCCTGGTCCAGCGCATCCTGCGGATCTTCCGCGGCGCGCCGCAGCCGGCCGCGACCACGCCCGAACCCGCCGGCGGCCGTCCCCAGGACGGTCGCAACGGCCGCGGCGAGCGTAACGATCGCGGCAACGGCCAGCGCCGCGGCAACGATCGCAACGAGCGCAACGGCAAGGGCGGACGCGACGGCGCACGCCGCGACGAAGCGCGCCAGGACCGCGAGCCGCAGGCCCGCCGCGACAAGCCGCAGGTGCAGGTGCAGGCCAACGCGCAGAACGGCCAGGCCCAGCAGCCCAAGCAGAAGCAGCCGCAACCGCAGCAGCCCAAGCAGGCGCAGCAGCCCAAGCCGCAGAACGCGCAGCAGAATCCGCCGCCGCAGCCCAAGCCGCAAGGCGAGGAACGCAACGCGCAGGCCAATGCCGGCAACGGCCAGGCGCCGCGCGCGCCGCGTAACGAGCCCAAGCCGCCGCGTCAGGATGCAGCGGCCGAAACCGCCGCCGCTGTCGCCGTGCCCGCGGCTGCCGCTGCTGCAGTCGCCGCGCCGCTCGCGACGCCGCCGGTAAGCGACGACACCACGCTCAAGACCGAGGCCGCCGTCGCCGAAACCGCGACCGCCACCGTCGAATCGCGCGAAGGCGATGCCGCACAGGCCGATGGCACGGGCGAAGGCGGCGGTCGCCGCCGTCGCGGCCGTCGCGGTGGCCGTCGTCGTCGTCGCGGCAACGGTGAAGCCGGCGCCGCGGGCGAAGGCCAGGGTCAGGACGAGAACGGCTTCGACGACGAAGACGACATGGGCGCCGAGCCCGCCGCGGCTCCGGCCGCCGCGCACCGCTCGCAGCCCGAGTTCGACTTCGAAGACGACTCCGGCGCCGCTGCGCCGCGCGCGCAGAACGCGCCTGCGGCCACGACCGCAGCAGTGGTCGCTGCCGCCGCGAGCAGCACCTTCGTGCCCTCGCGCGAAAGCGCCGCCGACGGCAAGCCCTCGTTCGCGCATTTCGGCGAACACGCGCACGGCGACGCCGAAGCGGCGAAGCCGGTGAAGACCGAACGCGCCGTGTTTGCGGCCGAACCGGTCGCGGTGGAATCGGCTGCAGCGGAACCGGCTCCGGCCGTGTCCGCCCAGGTCGAATCCGCACCGGCTGCGTCCACGCAGGCCGAACCGGTTCGCCATGAAACGGTAGCCACGCCGGCCCCGGCCGCCGTCGCCACCTCGTTCACGGCGCCGGCCAGCAGCTTCGCCCAGCCCGCGTCGTCGTTCGCAGCCGACGTTCCGGCGGCGACGCCGGCCCAGGCCGCCGTGGAAGCGGTCGAGCATGCCAAGCCGGCCATCGCCGCGGTCAGCAGCGGAGCCTCCGCGCAGCCGCGTGAATCGGCCCCGGCGCAGCCGGAGAAGGTCGAGCCGTCGGCGCGCATCGAGCCGACGGTGGTCGAACCGGTCGTGGTCGAGTCGCCCACCGTGGTCGAAACCGCGGTGATCGAACCGGTGGTGATCGAGCCGGCGGTAACGCCGCGCGATGAGAACCCCGGTGAGGCCGAAGCCTCTGCCGCTAACGTCGCCACGGTCTCGCCGGCGGTGGAAGCCGCGATCGGCCTGCCGGTCCAGCCGGCCGCACCGATCGTGGTCGCGCCGATCGAAACCGCTCCGACGGCGTTCGCGACGCCCGTCGCCAGTGCGCCCACGGCGGAGATCGAACCGATCGCCTCCGAACAGGCCTCGCCGCTGACGCCGCGTACCGGCGGTCTGTTCGACACCCTGCCCCATCCGGCCGCGGTCAACGCCGACGCCGCCAGCGATACGGCGCAGGACGAAGAAGGCAAGACCGGCGACGGCGAGCACGACGGCGGTCCGGACGACGGGCAGCACGAACGCCGCGCCTGATCCCCGGGCATCGGTCGGTCGCCTCGCGCGACCGATCGCCGGCAATAAAAAAAACCGGTCGCGCGAGCGGCCGGTTTTTTTTGTCCGCATGAAACGCGGCAGTCGATGTTTTCCGCGGCGATCGGGCCGCGAACTTACTCAGTCAAAGCGAATGCGCCGGGTCGGCCAATCCGTACTGCGCCGCCAGTCGCGCCAGGGCGATGCTGTCGGTGATGGTGAGCTTCTCGAACAAACGCGTCTTATGCGTGTTGACGGTCTTCGCGCTCAGGCTCAGCCGCTTGGCGATTTCTTCCTGGCGGAAGCCCTGCACCAGCAGCAGCGCGATTTCCAGCTCGCGCGGCGACAACTCGTCGAACGGCGAAGCGCCGCCGTCGAGATTGGCCAGGGCCAGGTTCTGCGCGATGTTGCTGGCCAGATAGCGCTTGCCGCGCGCCACGTCGCGGATCGCCCGCAACAGTTCGCTGGCGTCGCCGCCCTTGCCGACATAGCCCGACGCGCCGGCTTCGAGCAGACGCTTGGGCATCGGCCCGTCTTCGAGCACCGAAACGATGATCACGCGCGTGCCGTGGTCGCCCTTGACGATGCGCTCGGTCACTTCCAGGCCGCTTACGCCGGGCAGGTGCAGGTCGCACAGCACCACATCGGGCTTGAGCTTGCGCACCAGCGGCAAGGCTTCCTCGCCGCTCTCGACATCGCCCAGTACTTCGATATCCGTTTCCGCCGACAGAATCATGCGCATGCCGGTACGCACCAACGCATGGTCGTCCACGATGAATACACGGATGGTCATAACGTCCCCAGAAACACGCTCAGCCCACGCTCGCGAGGCTACGCGGCAGCATAGGGCCGCGCAAGGCATTGATATTTATTGACTCAACGGCGACGCCCCGGGTCCGCATAAACGGCAGATTTGTTCCCGCAAAAAAGCGTGCATCGGCGACGATGGCGATCGCAACTGATGAACTGCGTCACAACTCGGCAATCGCTAGGCTGAGTTGCTACCACAGGCGCGGGCCAATGGTATCTCAGCTGGGCATCGGCGACCGGATCGGCCGCACGAATGGCCGGAAACCGGTGTTGGCTGTCGTTTTAGCGGTAGCGGCACCGGGCCGGCACGTCATCGCGGACCAGTCCGGGCCGCGAACCGTGGCCGCTCCCGCAGGCCCGCGGCCGGCGCGAATCCGGGCGCACGTCGAGTGCCGAAAACGGCGAGTCGCGACCGCGCCGGCGTGGCATCCTGCCCGCCTTATCGCACTGAGCCCACCGGCCATGAACCATCAAACCGACCTCGCCACCCGTTTCCACGCCCTCCACCATGACGGCCTGCTGCTGCTCGCCAACGCCTCCGACGCCGGCAGCGCGCGCCTGATCGAAAGCCTGGGCGCATCCGCCATCGCCACCACCAGCGCCGGAGTCGCCTGGTCGCACGGCTATCCCGACGGCGACGTGCTGCCGGTGCGGCGCCTGGTCGCGACCGTGGCCGACATCGCGCGCGCGATCCGGGTGCCGCTCACCGTCGATGCCGAAGGCGGCTATTCCGACGATCCGGTCGCGGTCGCCGAGACCGTGGCCGGGCTGATCGATGTCGGCGCGGTCGGCATCAACCTGGAAGACGGCGGCGCCGATCCGGAGCTGCTGTGCGCGAAGATCGAACACATCAAGCGCGCCAGCGCGCGCCTGGGCGTGGCGCTTTACCTCAACGCGCGCACCGACGTGTACCTGCGCGGCCTGGCGCCGCCGGAACGGCGCGTGGAGGAAACCCTGGCCCGCGCCGCGCGCTATCGCGCCGCCGGCGCCGACGGCCTGTTCGTGCCCGGGCTGACCGATGAAGCCTCGGTGCGCACGATCGCCGCCGAGGCCGGCATGCCCTTGAACCTGCTCGCGCGCAGCGCGCTGCCGGGCGCCGACGAACTGCAGCGCTGGGGCGTGCGTCGCCTGAGCGCCGGCTCGGACATCGCCCAGTCGATGTATGCGCGCATGGCCGCCTTGGCCGCCGGTTTTCTGCGCGACGGCGACTGCAAGCCGCTCTCGGCCGAGGCGATGGCGTATTCGCAGGTCAATGCGTTGTTTCAGGATCGCTGAAGCCGTCGTGGGGTGAGCGCTTCCGCCTGTGACTTCGCGCGGGCGGAAGCGGCTTTGTACGAGCCCGGCGGCCACCCAGAGCGAGCAGAACCACGAGGTGGTCATGATGGTCGGCATCGTGTGGGCTCATGGAGTCGCTGCGAGCCGACAGTGACCGGCTGCAATGGGAGGGGCTTCAGCCCCGATGCTTTTCGATCAAATCGCCAGACTTTTCCACAATCCGGCCATCTGATCGAAAAGCATCGAGGCTGAAGCCCTCCCTCAAGAGCCGCGCGCGTTTGCAAGATCTTCCTACTCAGCGCATCCGATCCATCGCGATGATGCGATTTACCCGTTAAATTTTCGCCATCGATCCAGGCCAGCGGCTAGCCCGATCCGGCTATTTCCCCGCAACCGCGCGACGCGTAGCTTGCCGGCCAAGCTGGCACGGCGAGCGCAAAACCCGCACCGCCGCGCAGCGATCGCACAGCGGTTCAATGGATGGACTAGCGGAGGATTGTCATGAACGATCCGAACACGACGGCGACGGACAACGCGCAATGGACACCGGCTCAACAGCA
Source organism: Lysobacter gummosus (assembly GCF_001442805.1). NCBI lineage: Bacteria > Pseudomonadati > Pseudomonadota > Gammaproteobacteria > Lysobacterales > Lysobacteraceae > Lysobacter > Lysobacter gummosus. The sequence continues at coordinate 3,286,945 of NZ_CP011131.1, forward strand.
ATTGTGGCAACGGCTGCGCGACTATCGTTTCGACGAGCCGGACTCGGAGGAATTCGCCCTGCGCGTCGCCACGCACGCGCAACTCGATATCGCCGACGCGCAGGCCGCGATCGAGGAATACCGGCACTTCTGTTTTCTCGCGATCAGCGCCGGACACCCGGTCACGCCGAGCAAGCTCGTCGATGAGGTGTGGCACGCACACATCACCGACACCCAGCGTTATCTGAGCTTCTGCCGGCACACGCTCAAGCGCTGGCTGCACCACGTGCCTTCACGCGGCGGTGTCTCGGAAGATCGGCGCCACCAGCGCCAGTACGCCGACACTGTGCGCAGCTACACACGCTACTTCGGCCAGCCGCCGCAAAAATTCTGGCCCGCGCCGCAAATCGAACCCGCCCCCAAGCCGGCACCGGCCATCGGCCGCGCCGTCGCGCGCGAACCCGCGCACGGCCTGTCCTGGATGCTGCGCCTGAGCCTGATCGCCGGCATCGCCTATCTGCTCATCGCCGCCTATTACGAGCAGGGCAATCCGCTGCACTGGCGCGGGCCGGGATTCCTGCTGTGGTACCTCACCCTGATGTTCGCCGCCTACCGGCTCGGCGCCTGGCTGCGGCGGCGCGCGCTGGATCGCGGCGATCGCGGTTCGCGCAAGGCCGACCGATGGGAGCTGGCCTATCTGGCCGGTGGCGCGGAACGCGTCGCCGATACCATCGTCGCCGAATTGCTGGAACGCGATGCGGTGACGCTCGAGTTCGACCGCGACCGCGTCGACAAGGCGCGCCGCACCGGGCGGGTATGGCTGCGGCCGCGTGAGTTGTCGCCGCAAGAGCTGGATGCGCTGCCGGCGATTCTGCGCGAGGCGCTGGATGAGGTCGTGCGCACGCGCAAGGCTCTGTCCAGCATCCTGCTGGCATTGCGCGAACGCCACCAGCACATGCACCGGCAGTTGCAGGACTCGGGCCTGACCAACACGCCGGAGCAGCAGCACAAGGCGAAGGTGTACTCGATGGCGCCGCTGGCCGCGCTGATATTGCTGGGCCTGATCAAGATCGATATCGGCTTGAGCAATGACCACCCGGTCGGATTCCTGACCGTGCTGACGATACTCACGGTGTTGATCACCCTGACCCGATTGCCGTCCAAGCCGGACGAACTGCTCAGCCATGCCGGCGAGTGGGAGCTGTTCCGCGCACGCCAGCGCCAGCGCAGCGAACCCGGCGACGCCATGACCTACGTCGCCCTCGCCGGCCCCATCGCCTTGATCGGCACACCGCTGGCCGACTATCACCAGGTTCGTGCCCCGCACGGAAGCAACGCAGGCGGCGGCGACGGAGCCGGGGGTGGCGGTGGAGGCGATGGCGGCGGCGGCGGAGGTTGCGGCGGCGGCTGTGGCGGTTGCGGGGGCTGCGGCGGCGGTTGATGCCGTCTGCCACGGCGACCGAAACCTGTAGATTTCGCCGAGCAATCGCCGCTGCCCTGCGCATCATTCCAATCGATCGACGGGTCCGCGACACCAGCGCGGACCCGTCGTGTCGAGGCTACGGCTTCAGAACGATCCCGCCGTCGGCCGCACGATCACCTCGCTGACGTCCACGTCCGCCGGCTGCTCGATCGCGAAGCCGATCGCGCGCGCGATCGAATCCGGGCCGATGGCGATGCGGCGGAATTCGCGCATGCCCTGCGCAGTGTCCGGATCGGTGATGGTGTCGGCCAGTTCCGACTCGACCACGCCGGGCGAGATCGTGGTGACGCGGATGTCCTGGTGTTCCTGGCGCAGGCCGTCGGAAATCGCCCACACCGCGAACTTGGTCGCGCAGTACACCGCCCCGGTCGGCACGACGTAGTGCGCGCCCAGCGAGGCGACGTTGATCACCTGGCCGTGGCCCTGCGCCTGCATCGCCGGCAGCACCGCGGCGATGCCGTGCAGCACGCCGCGGATGTTCACGTCGATCATGCGGTTCCATTCGTCGAGCTTGAGCGCCTTCAGCGGCGACAGCGGCATCACGCCTGCATTGTTGACCAACACGTCGATGGCGCCGAACTCGGCTTGCGCATAACGCACGAAGGCGGCGAAGTCCTCCGCGTCGGTCACGTCCAGGGCGCGATAGCGCAGCGTGCCGCCGGCGGCGGCGAGGGTTTCGCTCAAGGCTTGCAGGCGCTCGGTGCGGCGCGCGCCGATCACGACCTTCGCGCCGCGCTCGGCGAGCAGCCGCGCGGTCGCCTCGCCGATGCCGCTGCTGGCGCCGGTGATCAATACAATTTTGCCTTGCACGTTGGGGTGGGTGCTCATCTCGAAATCCTTCGCTTGGGGCGGACGCGGGTCGTCCGGCTTGGTCGCCACTGTGCGGATGGCGGCCGCGGCCGCGGTAGAACGATCGCGGCCGGTTCTTGCACGATCCTCCATAACCCGGCTCCAGCCCTTGCCGCGCCCGCCGCACGGACGGATCATCGCAGCCATCCCCACCCCGCCGAATCCTCGGTAAAACCCCGGATTTCGGCCTATTCAACAGGCATCGCGCGATGGAAGCGGTAGAACGGCTGGCTCAGGCGATTGATCGAAACTCCGGCATCGACGGCCTGCACCCGACCGCCTTGCCGCGGGTGCAACTGATCCGCTCCAGCCGCCGCGTCGATGCAATCCACGAGCTGCATCGCCCGGCGGTGTGCATCGTCGCCCAGGGCAGCAAGCGGGTGATGCTCGGCGACCGCATCTTCGAATACGACCGCCGCCGCTATCTGGTGGTGTCGGTGGACGTGCCGATCCTCGGCCAGATTGCCCAGGCCAGCGAGGACGAACCTTATCTGTGCCTGCGCCTGGACCTGGACCCGGCGGTGCTGAGCGCGCTGTGGCTGGAATCGGGTCTGCCCGAGCCGGCCGACAGCGCGCCGGGGCCCAGCCTCATGCTCAGCGATGCGACGCCGGATCTGCTCGATGCCGCGGTGCGGCTGCTGGCCCTGCTCGACCAGCCCGACGACATTCCGATGCTGGCGCCGCTGATCGAGCGCGAAATCCTGTACCGCCTGATCAAGGGCGAACAGGCCACGCGTCTGCGCGAGATCGCCCACGGCGAGAGCCGGCTGCGCCACGTCACCCGCGCCATCGACTGGATCAAGCGCAACTACCGCGAACCCTTCGACATGAGGCAACTGGCCGCGCACGCCAGCATGAGCGCCTCGGCGCTGCACGCGCACTTCAAGTCGGTGACGCGCATGAGCCCGCTGCAGTACCAGAAGCAACTGCGCCTGCAACAGGCGCGCGGACTGATGCTGGGCGAGGCGATGGACGCGACCAGCGCCGGACACGCGGTCGGCTACGACAGCCCGTCGCAGTTCAGCCGCGAATACAGCCGTTTGTTCGGCGCGCCGCCGTTGCGCGACGTGGCCCGCCTGCGCGAATTGCCGCCCAGTTTCCAGGGCTCCGCAGCGAGCACAGGCGCCGGCTTCGCGCAGAACTGAGCCGCGCCGCTGCTCAAGCCTGCGCGCGCAGCCACGCCAGCAGCGCGGCCGCCGGCGAGCCTTCGCTTATCGCCTGCGGCGAAAGCAGGTGATAACCGCTGCCGTCGGCGGCGAACCCCTGCGGCGCGACCAGCACACCGGCCTCGATATCGTCGCGCACCAGTTGCCACGGCCCGATCGCGACGCCCACGCCGGCCGCCGCGGCCTGCAGACTGAAGTAGAAATGTTCGAACGCCTGCGTCTGCACGACCGGTACGCGCCGTCGCGCCGCCCGCGCCCAATCGGCCCAGGCGCCGAGTCGGGTCGCGCTGTGCAGCAACACCGCCGATTCGTCCCACTGCGCGCGCCGGCCCTCGCCGCGCAGATGCCGCGCGCGATAGGCCGGACTGCACACCGGGCCGACCCGTTCTTCGAACAGCAACTGCGCGTGCACGCGCCGGCCCCAATCGAAATCGTTGCGGCGGATCGCCAGATCGATCTCGCCGAACCCGACCGGACCTCCGCCGGCGACCAGTTGCAGGCCGATGCCCGGATGCGCGGCCTGGAACGCCGGCAGGCGCGGAATCAGCCAGCGCATCAGCAAGGTCGGCTCGCACGACAGCACCAGCGCGGGCTTGCGCGGCGGCTCGCGCAGTTCGCGAACCGTGGCGGCGAGTACGTCGAAGGCCGCGGCGGTGGCATCGCGCAGACGCTCGCCCGCCGCGGTCAGGAATACGCGCTGGCTGCGGCGCTGGAACAGCTCGACCGCGAGCGCGTCCTCGATCGAACGCACCGCGCGGCTGACCGCGCCGTGGGTCAGATGCAACTCCTGCGCGGCGCGGGTGAAGCTGCCCAGGCGCGCGGCTGCCTCGAAACAGCGCAGCGCGCCCAGCGGCGGCAGCTCGCCGCGCCGATAGCGTGAGTTTTCCTCACCAGGCTTGTGATCATTCATGGTTTGCGGCCTCGATCCAGCGCCTCTAATTTAGCCTTATCCCCGAACTCCGGCGCAGCCCCCCGATGCAGGAATTGATAGCGGTAGTCACCATCACCGTGCTGGCGGTGATCAGCCCCGGGCCGGATTTCGCGATGGTCTCGCGCAACAGCCTGCTGCTGTCGCGCCGCGCCGGCGTGCTGACCGCGCTCGGCATCGGCCTTGGGGTCTGGGTGCATGTGGCCTACACCCTGCTGGGGGTGGGGCTGGTGATCCAGCAATCGCTGCGCCTGTATGCGGCGCTGAAGATTCTCGGCGCGCTGTACCTGATCTACCTGGGCGTGAAGATGCTGCGCTCGCGCGCCGAACCGGCGCCAGCCGCGGGCCTGCCCGCCGAGCCGCCGCCGGCGATCTCCGACGCCGCCGCATTGCGCACCGGTTTCCTGACCAACGCGCTAAATCCCAAGTGCACGGTGTTCGTGGTCAGCCTGTTCCTGCAGGTGGTGCAACCGGCGACGCCGCTGGCGCAGCGGATCGGCTACGGCGCCTTCGTCAGCGCCACCCATGTGCTGTGGTTCGCCCTGGTCGCGCTGCTGTTCTCGCATGGCGCGGTCCGCGCCGGATTGCTGCGCTGGCGGCACGGGATCGATCGCGCCTTCGGTGCGCTGCTGATCGGTTTCGGCGGTTTACTGGCCGGATCGGCCTTGCGCCGGTAACTCGGACCGCTGATCCGGGACTGCATCGCCGACCGCGCTCACGCCGGGTCGGCCGAACGCGCGGCCTCGGCGCGGAATTGCTTCAGCGCCGCGCTGTCGGCCTTTAGCTGGGCGAGCATCTTGCAAAACAGCCGCCCCTGCTCAATCGCATCATCCAGGGCGATGTGCGTATGCGGATCATCGGAAAACCAATGTCGCGGCATCGCGCGCTTGCTGGTATCTCGATACGACAGATCGAGCACGGCCATCGCCAAGGTCTTCATGTCCAACGCGGAATGACTGAACGGACTCTCGCCAGTAAAACGGATCAGGTACCAGTAGACGAAGCTGAAATCAAAACCGGCCGGATAGGCGACGAACACCGGCTTGCCCGGCAGATCCCTGAGCCAAGCCAGGTACTGCGTCATCACATCCGACGGTGGCCGGGCATCAACCCGCGCTGCATCCCAGGCCTGCGGTTGCTCGGCCCACCACGCCAGCGTTTTCGGATCACCCGCAGCGCCTTCCAGCTCAAGCAGGTTGGCCGAGAACGTCGCGATCAGTTCGCCGTCGGCGGTAAACGCCGCCGACCCCAGACTCAACATCGAATTCGCCGCCGGAATCGGCCCGTCGGATTCGATATCCGTGGATACGTAGATTTCCTTCGCCATGAATCGTGTATCCCTGCAAGCGGAGCGATCGCGGCCGTCGAAAAGCGGCGCTGCTCAGGATTATGCCTGCGCTTCGTCGATGATCGAGCATGTCGGCCGGCCAGACCCGACCTGATCAGGCCGCAACCGCAGCCATCCGCAACTACTGCGCCGTCACCCTCGGCCGAGCTTTGTATCCGAATGTATCCAACCACCCCATCCGTGCGTTTGGCTGACAAATCCCCGCCTGCGCCGACACCCTGACGATACCGCGACGCCCCGAAATAGCCCCATCCCAACCGGGCCGGCCTTTCAGGAGCGAACCATGCGGTATCTGCCTTCCACCCTCTCCTCCCTCACCCCGCGCATCGATGCGGTGGGCCGCTGGCTCGCGCCGACCGGTCTGCGCGTGTTGCTGGCTTGGGAATTCTTCGAAGCCGGCCGCGAGAAGTGGTTGGGCGAGAACTGGTTCGCCGATCTGGGCGACAAGTTTCCGCTGCCGTTCTCGCTGCTCGGGCCCGATGTGAACTGGACCCTGGCCACCTGGCTGGAACTGAGCGCCAGCATTGCGCTGCTGTTCGGACTGGGCACGCGCTACGCGGCCTTCGCGCTGTGGGTGCTGACCGTGGTCGCCATCTACGCCGTGCACTGGCCCAGCGATTGGTCGAGCCTGAGCGAACTGTGGCAGGGCTACGCGATCAGCGACCAGGGCCACGGCAACTACAAGCTGCCGCTGCTGTATCTGGTGATGTTGCTGCCGCTGATCCTCAACGGCGGCGGCCACCTCAGCCTCGATCATCTGCTGAGCGCCGCGCGAACCGCCCGCGCGAACAGCGGCTTCGATCGCCGCGCCTGGGGCGTGACCGCACTGGCCTTCGGCTTGCCGCTGAGCCTGCTGCTGCCCTGGCTCGGCGGCGCGATGGCCGCCGTCGGCGTCGCCCTGATCGCATTCAAGCCCGGCCGCGCTGCCGATTCGGGCGCGATGACGAAGGCCTTCGCCGCGGCTCGTTAAGCCGCCGCCGTCCATCGCATCCCGCGGCTTCGACCGCCGCTGCACCGACTCGCTTCCCCTCGCCGCGCATGCGGCGCCCACCCCTGCGGCATCGCCGCGATCTTTGGAGAAACACCATGTCCCGTAACGACTCGACCACCCGCACCTCGACCCGCAACCACAGCCTCGGCCTGATCGGCGTCGCCCTGGCCGGCGGCATGTTCCTGAGCGGTTCGGCCTTCGCCGTGCAGCCGCTGGCCCAGGGCTATCTCGCCTCGGCCGGCCACGCCGCCAAGGCCGGCGAAGGCAAGTGCGGTGAAGGCAAATGCGGCGAAGAGAGCTTCGCCAAGACCGACACCAATCACGACCAGAAGGTCTCGCGCGAAGAGTTCATCGCCGCCGCGCCCAAGCGTGCCGCCGAGTTCAATCAGATCGACACCGACAAGAACGGCAGCATTTCCCTGCCCGAAGCCCTGAAGTCGGTCGAAGCCGCGCGCAAGGCCGCCGGCAAGTCGGTGGGCGAAGGCAAGTGCGGCGAGGGCAAGTGCGGCGGTCAGGCCTGACCGTCTTGCGCCCCTTCCTATCCCTCCCCGGGAAGGGGCGCCTTTTTCTTCCATGCGAGATGCCGCGATGAACGACTTCCACGCTTCCACCCACGCCGGTCTCGGCCTGCGCCGCGGCCTGTTGCCCGAACTGCTGACGATGGACGAGCACGCCGTGGATTTCCTCGAATGCGCGCCCGACAACTGGATCGGCGTCGGCGGCCGCTTCGGCGAAGCGCTGGCGCAGTTGTCCGCGCGCTTTCCGCTGAGCTGCCACGGTTTGTCGCTCTCGCTCGGCGGCACACAGCCGCTGGATACGGTGCTGTTGACTCGCACTCGCAAATTTCTCGATCGCCACCAAGTGAGCCTGTACAGCGAGCACCTGAGCTACTGCAGCGACGACGGCCATCTGTACGACCTGATGCCGATCCCGTTCACCGACGAAGCCATCCACCACGTCGCCGGCCGCATCCGCCAAGTGCAGGATCTGCTGGGCCGGCGCATCGCGGTGGAGAACGTCTCCTACTACGCCGCGCCGTATCAGGCGCTGAGCGAAGCCGACTTCATCCGCGCGGTGCTGGCCGAAGCCGATTGCGATCTGCTTCTGGACGTCAACAATCTTTTCGTCAACGCCTGCAATCACGGCTACGACGCCGGCCAATTCCTGGCCCGGCTGCCGGCGCAGCGCATCGCTTCGATGCACATCGCCGGCCATTACGACGAAGCCGAGGATCTGAAGGTCGATACCCACGGTGCGCCGGTCAAGGGCGAGGTGTGGTCCCTGCTCGAACAGGCCTATGCGCGTTTCGGCGTGCGCCCGACCCTGCTGGAGCGCGATTTCAATTTCCCGCCGTTGAGCGAGCTGCTGGCCGAAACCGATCGCATCCGCGCGATGCAGGCCGCGGCGATGAGCTCGGCCGACCGCCGCGAGGCCAGCCATGACTGAGCGTCTGCGCGAACAGCAATACACCCTTGCCCGCCACCTGCGCGATCCGGCCCGGCACGCGCCGCCGCCGGGTATCGAAGAGCGCCGCCTGCGAATCTATCGCGAGTTGTTCTTCGGCTCGATCGAATCCCTGCTCGCCGGCAGCTTCCCGGTGATCCGCCAGACCCTGGACGAAACCCGCTGGCGCGCGCTGGTGCGAGCGTTCTACGCCGACCATCGCAGCCAGACGCCGTTGTTCACCCGCATCGCCGCCGAGTTCGTCGCCTTCGTGCAGCACTACGAGGCCTTGCGCGATGACGCGCCATGGCTGGCGGAACTGGCGCATTACGAGTGGGTGGAGATCGATCTGCAACTCAGCGACACGCCCGCATCGGCGCATCGCGCCGACGGCGACTTGCTCGACGCGATGCCGCTGCTGTCGCCGCAAGCGCTGGCGCTGGGCTATCGCTGGCCGGTGAACCTGATCGGCCCGCACCTGCAACCGCGCACACCGCCGCAGTTGCCGACCTTGCTGCTGGTGCATCGCGACGCCGGGCACGAAGTGCGGTTCGCGCAGATCGCGCCGCTGACTTATCGGCTGCTGCAGTCGCTGCACAACCATCGCTGGTCCGGCCGCCGTCACCTGCACGCGCTGGCGGAGGAAACCGGCGGCGACGCCGACCAACTGCAGGCGCAGGGGCTGGCCTTGCTGGAACGGCTTCGCGAGCAAGGAATCGTGCTCGGCACCGCCGCGGACGATGCGCCGCCTCCTTCTTTCACTTCCACTCGGAGCGACCCATGAACCTGCAAACCACGACGCCGCTGACCAGCGGTTGGAAACTGTTCGGCGTGATCGCCGCGCTGATCCTGGCCATGTCCGCCGCCATCTTGTGGGCGCATGCGGATCCGGTCGAAGGCGTGCGCAGCCTCATCCGCGCCACGGCCCGCACCTCGTTCACCCTATTCCTGATCGCCTTCACCGCCTCGGCCTTCGTCGCCCTGGTGCCGGCGCCGTGGTCGAAGGCCGTGTTGCGCGAACGCCGCTACATCGGCCTGGCCTTCGCGTTTTCGCATCTGGTGCATGCCATCGCGATCTACAGCTACGGCCGGCTCGCGCCGGAGTTCTGGCCCGGCCGCACCGGTTTCGCGAATGTGCCCGGCTCGGTCGGTTACCTCTTCATCGTGTTGATGACCGTCACCTCGTTCAAACCGGTGGCGCGCCGCCTCAGCGCCGTTGCCTGGAAACGCCTGCACACCACCGGCATGTGGGTGATCGCGGCGGTGTTCGCTTCCTCGTATTTCAAGCGCATCCCGATGGATTCGGCCTATGCGATCCCGTTCGGGATCCTGCTGGCGGCGATCGCGATCCGCCAGGTCGGCAAGCTTGCGCAAGCCAACAAACGCCGTCAGACCGCAACGCGCGGCGCCGCTCAGTACCCAACCGAAGCCGCGTAGCAACTCACGTCACTCAACCCTCCGGCGACCCGATCCCACGTCGCCGCTCATCCTCCCGGAGCATCGCCATGATCAAGCAAACCGAACAAGTGCTTTACACCGCCCACACCCACACCACCGGCGGCCGCGACGGCAGCGGCCGCTCCAGCGACGGCGCCATCGACGTCAAGCTCAGCACGCCCGGCTCGGGCCGGCCGGGCAGCAATCCCGAGCAGTTGTTCGGCATCGGCTATTCGGCGTGCTTCATCGGCGCGATGCAGTTGGCCGGCGCCAGGCTCGGCATCAAGCTGCCGGCCGACGCCGCCATCGACGCCGCGGTGAGCCTGGGCAAGACCGACGGCGGCGCCAGCTACCTGCTCTCGGTGAAGTTGACCGTGATCCTGCCGGGCCTGGACGACGCGCGGAAGCATCAGCTGGTCGAAGCCGCGCATCAGACCTGCCCGTACTCGCATGCCACCCGCGGCAACGTCGATGTCGAGTTCGAGATCGTCTGACTCCACGCCGGCCCCGCGTGCGCACCGCGCACGCGGGTTTGTGTAAGCCAATGTAACCGCGCCGCTTACGACAGCTTCGCTTACAAAAACCGGCCGCCGCGAAACACCGCCGATACGCCGCGCCGCTGCAATAGCCGCTCACTCCCAACGAGATTCTCCCCATGCTCCGCACCGTATTGTTCAGCGCCCTGGCTTGCGCATCGTTGCTCTCCACCACCAGCGCCGCCACGGAAAAAAGCGACGCAAGCGCGCCTGCGACCGTGGTCCTGGTCCACGGCGCCTTCGCCGACGGCGCCAGTTGGAACAAGGTCATCGCCATCCTGAATTCCTGGGGCGTGCCGTCGATCGCGGTGCACAGCCCGTTGACCTCGCTGCAGGATGATGTCGACGCGACCCGTCGCGCGATCAAGGCCGCGCCGGGCAAGGTGGTGTTGGTAGGCCATTCCTGGGGCGGCACCGTCATCACCCAGGCCGGTGTCGATGCGCAGGTCAGCGCGCTGGTCTACGTCGCCGCGTTCGCCCCCGATGTCGGCCAGAACAGCGCCGATCAGGGTCGCGATTTTCCGGTTCCGCCCGGACTGAGCAGCCTGCAGAACCGCGACGGATTCCTGTGGCTCAGCCAAGCCGGCGTCGCGCGCGATTTCGCACCGGACCTCAAGCCGCGCGAGTCGCGCCTGTTGTTCAACACCCAGGCGCCGATCAAGGCCAGCGCGTTCGGCGAAGCGGTCACGCAGGCCGCGTGGCGGACCAAGCCGAGCTGGTACGTGATCGCGCGCAACGACCGCATGCTCGCGCCGCAACTGCAGGCCGCGACCGCGCAGCGCATCCACGCGCAGGTGAGCTCGACCGGCTCCAGCCATGTCGCGCCGCTGTCGCAACCGCGCGAGGTGGCGTTCGCGATTCTCGAAGCGGCCGGCGTCAAAACGCAAGACAGCGTGCAAGAGGGAGGCTGAGCCATGTTCGCGCACGGCATCGCCGAATACGCCCTGGCCGGCGTCGCCGGCCTGGCCACCATCGCCTCGCCCTGCATCCTGCCGGTGCTGCCGATCGTGCTGGCGGCCACCTCCGGACGCAGCCGCGCCGAACCGATGTGGATCATCGCTGGCTTCACCGCCAGCTTCGCCGCCGGCGGCATCGCCATCGGCGCCTTGTCGGCGTTCTCCGGCGAACTGCAATACGGCATTCGCAACGCCGCCATCGTATTGCTGCTGCTGGCCGGATTGGCTTGCTGGTGGTCGGCGCCGTTCGACTGGCTCGCAGCGCAGGTGCAGCAGCGGCTGTCCACTCGCATCGCGCGGACCTCGGCGCAGACCGTGCCGCGCACCGGCAAGGGCGGCGCGTTGTTGGTCGGCGCCTCGCTCGGACTGGTCTGGACGCCGTGCGCCGGGCCGATCCTGGCCTCGGTGCTGGCCCTGGCCGCCTCGGCGCAGGCGCCGGCCAAGGCCACCGCCCTGCTCGGCCTTTACGCGCTGGGCGCCGGCGTGCCGCTGCTGGCCATCGCTTACGGCGGCCACTGGGTGTCGTCGCGCCTGGCGTTCTTCAACCGCCATGCGCTGCCGATCCGCCGCGCCTTCGGCGCCATCGCCGTCGCGGTCGCGGTGCTGCAACTGCTGCAGTACGACGTCGTCTTCTCGGCCTGGGCCACGCAATGGCTTCCCGCTGTGTCCACCGGACTTTGACTTCACGAAGGAATTCACCATGAACAAGACCCTGAGCCTGCTCAAACCCGTCTTCTGCGCGCTGTGCCTGTGCCTCGCCGCCGGCGCCTGCACGCCCGGCGCTCACGCCGAGCCGGTGCACGGCACCCAGACCTTGCCCGCGCGCAAGGCGCCGGAGTTCGAAGGCATCGACCGCTGGATCAACAGCCCGCCGCTGACCATGGCCGGTTTGCGCGGCAAGGTCGTGCTGGTCGAGTTCTGGACTTACTCGTGCATCAACTGCATCCATGTCATGCCCTACGTGAAGCAGTGGCATCAGCGCTATCAACCCGCCGGCCTGACCGTGATCGGCGTGCATACGCCGGAATACGGCTACGAGAAGATCGCGCGTAATGTCGATGCGGCGGTGAAGCGCTTCGGCATCGAGTACCCGGTCGCGCAGGACAACGCCTTCGCCACCTGGAACGCCTACCGCAACCGCTACTGGCCGGCGCTGTATCTGATCGATCGCGACGGCCACGTGGTCTACGAGCACTTCGGCGAAGGCGGCTACGCCCAGACCGAGGCCAAGATCCAGCAACTGCTGCAGGCGCGCTGAGCCGGCGTCACAGCGCACGCGCCGCGACGCCTGCGCTTGCTGGGGCATAATCGCGAACAGGCCGAGTCCGGGCCTGGCGTCCTTTCCACCGGCGGGATTTGTGCATGAAACAGCTCGATCACATCCTGATCGTCGATGACGATCGCGACATCCGCGAAATGGTCGCCGACTATCTGCAAAAGAACGGCCTGCGCACCACCGTGGCCGCCGACGGCCGGGAAATGCGCGCGGTGCTCGACACCCACGCGGTCGATCTGATCGTGCTGGATGTGATGATGCCGGGCGAAGACGGCTTGGTGCTGTGCCGCAATCTTCGCGCGAGCAAGCACCGTTCGATCCCGGTGTTGATGCTGACCGCGCGCGACGACGCCACCGATCGCATCATCGGCCTGGAAATGGGCGCGGACGACTACGTGGTCAAGCCGTTCTCGGCGCGCGAGTTGCTGGCGCGGATCAATGCGGTGATCCGTCGCACCCGCATGCTGCCGCCGAACCTGCAGATCAGCGAAGCCAGTCGGCTGATCGCGTTCGGCCAGTGGCGATTGGACACCAGCGCGCGTCATCTGCTCGATGAGCAGGATACGGTCATCGCGCTCAGCGGCGCGGAGTTCCGTCTGCTGCGGGTGTTTCTCGATCATCCGCAGCGCGTGCTCAGCCGCGATCAACTGCTGAACCTGACCCAGGGCCGCGACGCGGAGCATTTCGACCGCTCCATCGACCTGCTGGTCAGCCGACTGCGCCAGCGCCTGCAGGACGGCGCGCGCGAGCAGACCTACATCAAGACCGTGCGCAGCGAGGGCTATGTGTTCTCGATGCCGGTCACCCTGGTCGGCGACGAGGCATGAACGCCGCGGCCGCCCAAACGCCATCGAAATGGCTGCCGCGCAGCATCGCTTCGCGGCTGTACCTGATCCTGTTCGCCGGCCTGCTGCTCGCGCACGGATTGTCGTTCGGCCTGTTGTTCTATGAGCGCTACGTCACTGCCACCTCGATGATGCTCGGCAATCTGGAGCAGGACGTGATCACCTCGGTCGCCGTGCTCGACCGCATCCCTGCCGCCGAACGCGCGGAATTCCTTCCGCACCTCACCCGCCGCACCTACCGCTACGTGCTCAGTTCCGGCGAGTCCGGCAGCGCCGAACTCAGCGAACGCGCGCAGAACATCACCCGCCTGATCGGCTCCGCATTGGGCCCGCGTTATCCCGTGCGCGCCGAGACCGTCTCGCGGCGCCCGGAGCGCATCCAGGTTCACCTGACCCTGGGCGACGGCCATCCGCTGACGATCGAAGTCGCGCCCTCGACGATGCCGATCGCGCAATGGCTGCCGTACGTACTGGCGATCCAACTGGGCTTGCTGCTGCTGATCACCTGGCTGGCGGTGCGGCTGGCGACGCGGCCGCTGGCATGGCTGGCCAACGCCGCCGAATCGCTGAGCCCCAGCGGCGGTAGCGAACCTCTGCGCGAAGGCGGCCCGACCGAAGTGGCCAAGGCCGTGTCGGCGTTCAACGCGATGCAGGACCGCATCGCCGCCTACCTGAGCGAGCGTCTGCAGATTCTCGCGGCGATCTCGCACGATCTGCAGACGCCGATCACGCGCATGAAGCTGCGCACCGAAGCCATGGACGAATCGCCGCTGCGCGCCAAGCTGATCGACGATCTCGACGAAATGCAGCACCTGGTGCGCGAAGGCGTCGCCTACGCGCGCAGCGCCCACGGCGCGTCCGAGCCGCCGCTCAAGCTCGATCTGGACGCGTTCCTCGACAGTCTGGTGTTCGATTACCAGGACACCGGCAAGGACGTAGTCCTGGCCGGATGCGTCGGCGCGCCGATCTTTACCCGCCCGCACGCGCTGCGCCGGGTAATCGGCAATCTGATCGACAACGCCGTCAAGTACGCCGGCGCGGCCGAGGTGGAAGTCGTGCGCGCCGCCGACGGCGGCATCGCCGTCAGCGTGCTGGATCGCGGCCCCGGCATTCCGGAGCTCGAACTCGACGCGGTGCTGCAACCGTTCTATCGCCTGGAGGCCTCGCGCAACCGCGACAGCGGCGGCGCCGGCCTGGGATTGGCTATCGCTCAACAGCTGACGCTGTCGTTGAACGCGAAGCTGGTCCTGGAAAACCGCGAAGGCGGCGGTTTGCGCGCCACCTTGTCGCTGCCCTCGGCGAAGGCCTGATTCAATCCAGGCCGCTGAGGCCGAGGTAGTCCGGCGCCAGCGCGCGCAGGAAATCGGCCGCATCGAAGGCCTGCCCGGGCGCGATCACGCCGTCGCCGCGGCGCCGGCCATCGACGATGCGTTCCAGGGCCTCGACCAGCAGCGGCGCGGTGACCGCGTAGATGTCCTGCCCCTGCGCGGCGACCCGGTGCCGCCTAGCGCCACCGCGGACCTCCACTTCGATCGCGAAGCGCTGCGCCGAGCGGCCGTGCGCATCGGCCGCCATCGGCGGCGGCGTGGCCGGATCGCGCAGATCCTTCAGCGGCGTCAGATTGAGATACGAATGCACCTCGGCCACGCGCAGGTGCTGAGCGATCAGCGGGATTTCGCTGAAGGGCAATGCGACCACGTCCTGCTTGGCGAACGGCGCGGCGAAAGTCCATTCGCGCGTCGGCGCCGGATCGGCGAGAAACTGCAACGCGCCCCCGCCGATAACCAGCCGCCGCGCGGTATTGCGCTGCCCGGTCAGGCGCGTGCCGGCGGTGGGGTGCCAACTGTCGAGCGCGATGGCGATATCGATCGCGTCCGCGCCGGCTTCATCGCCCACCGCCGCGGTGGCGAGCAGATCGGCGAGGCCGCCGTAGAACGCCATCGCCGGAATCACGGCGACGCCGGCCTGCACTGCCGCATCGTGATAGCGCTCGAACGCGGCGATCACCGGCTGCTGTTCGGCCGCGGTGTCCAGGTAGTGGATGCGCGCGCGCAACGCCGCTTCGATCAGCGGCCCGCCCGATTCGCTGAAAGGCCCGGCGCAGTTGAGCACGGCGACGGCGCCTTCCAGCGCGCGATCGAGCGAAGCCGGATCATCGACGGTCGCCACCCGCTGCTCCAGCCCGGGGAAATCCTGCGCCAGGGCGGCCAGCTTGGTCGCGTCGCGGCCAGCCAGGATCGGCTCCCACCCGTGCGCGAGCAGATGCGCGACGGTGAACCGTCCGGTATGACCGTAAGCGCCGAATACGCTTACGCGCCGGGAGTTCGAGGGATGTTGCGCAGCCGCGGGATCGATGGACATTGGGTTCTCTGGGAGCCGGTAAAAAGGACAAGCATAGAAGACACCAGAGCGGGCGGCGGCGCTGTCGAAATATTTAGTTCCTCGTCCGAGCTGCGCTGGCGATCTGGCGGTTGAGCGTTTGTTCCATCGAACGCAGGCCGACCGCCGCCTCGCGCAGCCTATCGACCAACCTCATCGCGAGACGCCAGCTCCAACACCACCGAGGTAT
The DNA here is from genome assembly GCF_001442805.1 of Lysobacter gummosus. NCBI lineage: Bacteria > Pseudomonadati > Pseudomonadota > Gammaproteobacteria > Lysobacterales > Lysobacteraceae > Lysobacter > Lysobacter gummosus. The sequence goes on from NZ_CP011131.1 coordinate 3,302,751, forward strand.
CGATCTGTCGCTCGGGGATATCCCAATAACTGCGCAGCAACGCAGCCGCGCGCGCCTGCGGCACCAGCACGAAGCCGTTGCGCTGATAGAACGCGATCGCCCAGGCGGCATCGGCCCAGGTGCCGACCAGGACCGGGCGCTGGGCGTTCTCACGCAGATGCCGCAGCAGCGCCGCGCCCACGCCGGAACGCTGGCGGCCGGGGCGCACATAGGCGTGACGGATCAGATCGACGTCGCGCACCGGCTGGATGCCCATTACGCCAAGCAGTTCGCCCTCGTGTTCGTAACCGGAAAACGCCACGCCGGCGGCGATCTCCTCGCGCAGTTCCCGCGCCGGCATGTACGGCTCATGCCAGCGGTCGGCTGGGATCACGCCGCGGTAGGCCTCGGCGGCGGCATTGATGATCGTGAGGATCGCCTCTTCTTCGTCGGCGCGGCAGGGACGGATCGGATTCATCGCCGGCTCCCCGCCGCTGCGCGCGGGGCTGGATGGAAGGACGGCGCGGAATGGAGATTGGGATGGGGACGGCGGTTGCGCATGAGTACGGGCTCGTGTGATCGGAGCCCTACTGTCCGCAACGCCGCGCCGGCGGTCTTGGATAAAAGTGCGCGCTCAGCCCAGGCGACGCGCGTACCGATTCGGGGTGACGCCGAACTGGCGCACGAAACAACGGTTGAGATGACTTTGATCGCAGAAACCGGCCTGCAACGCGGCGTCGGCCGCTGAGTGGCCGAGCCGGATCAGCCGCCGCGCCAGGGCGATGCGCCGCTGCACGATGTAGGCATGCGGGGTCAGGCCGAACTCGCGCGCGAAGCCGCGAATCAATTGATAGCGGCTGACGCCGGCCTCGGCGGACAGCTCGGCCAGCGACAGTTCCGCCGCCGGTTCGGCCTCGATGCGGTCGCGCGCGCGTCGCACCGGTGCGGTGGCGCCGGCAGCCGCCCGCGCCGGCGTGGTCGCGTTGACGTCGCTGGCGGCGAGCAAACGCAGCAATGCGGTTTCGCGCGCCATCGCCGCGGCCGATCCGCTTATCGCCGCCGATCCGGTCAATACCGCATAGGCCGATTCGAACACGCGCCGCACGCGTTCATCGCCGAACACCGCCGCGGCGAAGGTCAACGGCCGCCGCGCGCCGTCGGCGATCTGGATCCGGGCCTGATCGACCATTTGCTGATCGAGATACAGCATCCGCCATGCCCGCGGCCGCCCGCCGATCGCGCGGCCGTCGTGGACCTCGCCAGGGTTGACGAAGATCAACTGCCCCGGACCGGCCTCGACCTGACGGCGGTCGCTGGCGGAGGCGTGGCCGCCGGCATCGACGACGCCGATGCCGTATTGATCGTGGACATGGCGCGGATAAGCGCGCGCCGTCACCGCGCTCATCGCATCGATGCCGGTCAACGCGGTGGCGAGGTAGCGGATCTGTTCGGGCATGGGCCAACGGGGTGGCGCGTGGGAGGACGGTTCCTTCGCATCCTACCGCGCCGCGGCCGTTGAAGCGGCGATCGCTCAGCGCGTGGTTTCCAGCGGCGGCCAGACGTAGCAGCCTCCGTCGCTCGACCTCATGGCTTGCATGAAGATATCCGGAGGAAAATAACCGCGCCCGCACAAGGCGCCGGAAAACTCCGGACCGCCCTCGCCTTCGGTCAGCACGACGAAGGGCTTCTCGGCGGCATCGGTGAAGATGAAGAAAATATCGCTGCCGCCCAGCCCGCCATCCTCAAAAATCACCCGCACGATCGAGGCCCAGGCGAAGCTCACATCCACCTCCGGCTCGCGCGGCGGCCGGGCGCGTATGCGCACCTGCGTGTCGTCGAAACTGACCTTGAACCATTCCTTGACCGTCGGCGGCGGGCCGCGAATAGCCTGCATGAACATGCCCACACCGCCGAGTATCGCGATCACCGAACCCGCCAGCCCGAGCAGGCCGTGTTTCAGGCCGATGTCGCCGCCCTGCCACAGCGTCCACAGCAGCCATGCCAATCCGGCGACGCCGCCCAGCGCGAAGACCGTAGCGATGACGTATTGCGGCAGTTGCAGCAGCAGTCGCCGCCACGACCAGACCTTCATGTCGGTGGCGCGCACCAACTCGGCATGCAGATCGCTGGCGTACAACCAGCCGGCGCAAAAGCTGAAAGGCAATCCCAGCAGCCACCAGGGGCTGCCGGTGATGCGCAGCATCAACAGCGACAAAGGCAAAACCGCGACGGCCGCGGCGAGTTTGTGTCCGGTCTTCATCGTCCCTGCGTCGCCTCGGCCAACACGTCGCCTTCGTCCTCGTTATCGCCCCGCCTCATCGCTCAGTCGCGCCGCTGCAAGGCTTCGCGCGCCTGACCCGGCGTCGTGCCGGTCCAGCGTTGGAACGCGCGGATGAACGATGGCGGTTCCTGATAGCCCGGCGCCGCGGCGATGCGCTGGATGTCGATATCCGGGTCGGCCAGCATCCGCATCGCGTCGCGCTGGCGCGCGTCGTCGAGCAGTTCCTGGAAGCCACGGCGGCGTTCGGCGGCGCTGCATGCTGGCAGGGGTGTGATGACGCGCATCGTTCCCTGATGGCCCTTGATGCTAATCATGTTGACACGCTCGGTACCGATTGCAACTCCCGGGTCGTGGCGAAACTGAATCCATTGGCCTGCGACCGTCCCAGCCCGCAGGCCGCGGAGAGATTGCTGCGCGCGGAAATGGAACGGGTCAACACGCAGTTGGAGAATCACGAAAAGATCGCTCGCCTGTGCATCGTCGGCGAGCCGTGGAGCATCGGCAACGGCATCATGACCCCGGCGATGAAATTTCGACGCCACGTGGTCGAGCAGCGCTACGCCGACTGGGTGGCCGACGGGCGCGCGGAGACTGTCGTCTGGCAGGACCCGATGGCTTGAGCGCGCCGTCGCCTCGCTGACGCGCGTCAGGAACCCCAGTCCAACCATTCTCCCGGCGCCATCGGCTGTATCGCGATCGCCGCAGCCGACTTCGCGCGTGCAGCCTTGCGCAACAAGCCGATCGGATCGTCCAACTCCCGATACTCCTCGTCCATGCCCGCTATGCCGTAGTGGATCGGAATCAGACGGCGCGCGCCGAGGATGGTCGCGGCCGCCACCGCCTGCTCCGGCGTCAGCACGCCCGGCAGGCCGCTGACCGGCTTGCGCCAACCGAAACGCGCGCCGTTGACCGGCAGAAACGCCGCATCGAACGGGCCGAACTGGCGCGCGATTCGCCACCAGTGCCCGTGCCAGAGCGTGTCGCCGCCATGAAAGATGCGGCGACCGCCGGCCGACACCACCCACGACACCTGCGGATCGCCGTAACCGTCCGAAGCCGGCACGGCGGTGGCGGTGAAGTCGCCGAGCAGTTGCGGCTCCCACAACGCGCTCGGCCGCGCCCGCGCTTTTTCGGGCATGGGCTGCGGCTGGATTCCGGCCGGAAACACCAGCGCCCCGCCCTTGCTCAGCGCCTGCGCCGCGGCCATCGGATCGAAATGATCCGGATGCGCGTGGGTGATCGCGACATAGGTATCGCCCACCGCATCGCCGACCGGAATCAAGCGATCCTTGAGCGCGGCGCCCCAGGCGTCGGGATTCATCAACGGGTCGATGAACAAGGTCGCCTGCGGCAATTGCAGGCGGATGCCGGCCCACGCCAGCCGCTGGATTTTCAGTTCATTGCCGTTGCCGGCCGCGAACACCTTGCCGGGCAGCAAGCTCGCCGCCGCGAAGCCGGCGCAGCCGCACAGGAATTGCCGGCGCCCGATGCCGCGGCCGGACATCGCATCTTCGCGGTTCATGCCTGCACCGCCCGCGCCGCGAGCGCCGCGTCGAAGGCGAACACCGACTGCGCGATGACGACGTCCAGATTGCGCCGATGCCATTCGCGCTCGAACGCGCACGCTTCCACCGGCGGCGCCAGACAGGCTTCGATGGGAATCGAGGCGATGCGGGCATCGGCTTCGTCCGCGGCGAAATCGAGCCGCAGTTGCGTGACATGGTGTTGCAATCGGTCCAGATAATGCACCGCGTTGTCGAGCACGTCCGCCGGAAATTTGCCCATATGCCCGCCGACGACGGTGCCGCGGCCGAACTGGCGAATACGGCCGATCGCGGCGCGAATCAACGCCGGATCGGCCTTGGACAGATAGACGATATTGCCGACGATGTTGTCGCCTACGCAGACCAGATCGGCGCCGGGAACGTCCACGCTGATGTGGTCCATGGTCTTGCCGGGGTTATGGATCAGACTCAGCTCATGCCGGCCCCAGCGCAGGCTCATCGCGCTGTCGAACACCGCCCGCGGTTCGCGATAGAACGCATCGACCCGCCGGTTCTGCGAAAGAAAGGTATGGCGATGATGACGGTGCGCGATGGTCAGCGCGTCGGGGAACAGCGAAAGTCCGGCCATGTGATCGCTCATGAAATGCGTCGCCACGATCACCCGCACCGTCTTGCGCAAGTCCTCGCACAGCACCCGGCGCAGCCAGCGCGCATCGTCCTGGCTGCCCAGCGAATCGATCAGCAGCGCGTGCTCGCCGTCGAGGATCGCGGTGGCGACCGACTCGTGGTCGTCGCCGACGAACATCAGCACGTCGCCGGCCAGTTCTTCGAATTTCATGATGCGCGTCCGCCGTTTCGGTGGCCCCATCATTTCCAGCGCCGGCAACGCTGACAAACGAGATGTTTTCCGCACCGCATTAGGAAAACTAACTTGATAGGATGCCGGCTCCGGCACCCGCAGGCTCGATGCGATCGTGAAGTCCTTCCACCCTGTCCCGCTCAGCGCCTTGCGCGCCTTCGAAGCCGCGGCGCGATGCCTGAGTTTCCAGGCCGCAGCCGCGCAGCTGTTCGTCACCCCGGCCGCGGTCAGCCATCAGGTGAAGCGCCTGGAGGCGCACCTGGGCGTGAAGCTGTTCCATCGCGGCCATCGCGCGGTCGAACTGACCGCGCAGGGCGAGGCGCTGGCCGCGTCGCTGACTCAGTTGTTCGGGCTGATCAACCTGGCCCTGGACCGGGCCACCGCGCCCGCCCACGCCGACCTGCGCGTGAGCACGATGGAATCGTTCGCGGCGAAATGGCTCGCGCCGCGGCTGCATCGATTCCATCGCGATCATCCCGAGGTCAAGGTGCGCATCGAAACCGGCAACGAGCAAGCCGATTTCCTCCGCGACGGCATCGATATCGCCCTGCGCTACGGACCCGGCGCTTACACCGGTGTGCGCACCGAACATTTGCTGGACGCGCCGGTGTTCCCGATCTGCGCGCCATCGCGACCGGACGACAGCCGTCCGCCGCTGACGCAGCCCGACGAACTGCTGCGGCATACCTTGCTGCACGACGAAAGCGCCGTCGGCCGCGCCGGCGTGCCGGATTGGGCCGCGTGGCTGGAATCGGCGGGCGTTACGCGCATGGACGCCACGCGCGGCCCGGTCTTCTCCAGCATCTATCTGGCTCAGGAAGCGGCGATCGCCGGACATGGCGTCGCCCTCGGCGTGGGTCCGCTGGTCGCGGAGGATTTGCAGCGCGGGCGGCTGATCGCGCCATTCGATCACGTCCTCGCTAACGCGTATGCGTTCTGGATCGTGCGCCCGCCCGACGGCGGCGATGGCAATCCGGCTGTCGATGCCTTCTGCCGTTGGCTGCGCGAGGAAGCGGCGGGCGTGGATTCGCAAACCGCGATCGGCGTGGGCGCAGGTTGAACTGATGTCATCGCCGCGAGCGAGTCGCGGCGTTTCTACCTCGAACCTTTGCATCGCATTGCGCGAACGTGATCCTCCAGGTGGAAGGCATAGAACAGCGGCGCTTGCCCTGCGTCCTGACGTCCCGTCATCGCGCCGACTTCCGCCTGATCGATGGCACGTCAGTGCATCAGCATCAGATGGCCGATTCACCCGAATTTTTCAACGGAATAGACCGGAAGCGAACGCTAGTTGGAGATTTGCCGCGCACGCATGCCTCCCGCTGCGTCGATGCATGCCGCTGAAGCTTCAACGCGCTCCCCACGCCTGGAGCGCCGCGGGGGCCGCTGATCCAGCGCTGTGATCCTGGCGAATCGTTGCTGGAATCCGCGAGCACCCAATGAACAGTCAACGCCCGGTCGAATGTGGTCGGCGGCTGGCGCTTCCAGCCGATCGGCAGGCGCGGCAGCCCTTCAAGTTGCTTGAGGTCAAGCCCAGCCCACGACCACCGACGCGATACAGCGCGACGGCAGGCGCCTTCGAGGCGCCGCCGCCGGGGGCTTGCATTTTATCTACTTAGCATTACTATCTACTGGTAAGTAGTATCACTTAGTAGAAAGAGGTATCCGATGGGCAAACAGATGACGGAGATGCTCAAAGGGACGCTGGAAGGCATCGTCCTTGCCCTCCTGGCCGGGAAGCCGGCGTACGGGTACGAAATCACGACCTTGCTCCGGGCCAAAGGCTTCTCGGAAATCGCCGAGGGCACCGTGTATGCGCTGCTCATAAGAATCGAGCAAAAGGGTCTTGTCGACGTCGAGAAACGTCCTTCCGAAAAAGGACCGCCGCGCAAGGTGTACTCGCTCAACGCTCAGGGCGGGAAGGAACTGGAAGAGTTCTGGAGAACATGGCGCTTTCTGTCCGAACGGCTCGAACAACTCAGATAAAGAGAGGCACGAACATGTTTATCGCACGAATGATCGACGAGAAGAAACGTTACCGGCGCTACAAGACGCGCACGCAACAGCTTCCTGCGGATTACCACACCGCCATCGAGGCGCTGGAGCGGTACCTGATGTACTTCGGGCCTGGAAAGGGCGAGGAACTGCTGGCGATGCTGGAGGATCTTGCCGATCTGTTCGACGAGAGCGCGGCGAACCGGACCCCGATCCGCGCGATCGTCGGGGAAGACCCTGTGGAATTCGCCGAGGCGTTTCGTCGGAACTATCCGGTGGGTCAGTGGATCGTCCGCGAACAGGAACGATTGACCAGCGCCATCGACAGCGTGGCGAGAGAAGAGAAAACCACATGACTATCCTGGCAAAGATGGCAACAACGCGCGACCGCGAGCCTGCGATCCGCGTGCAGGGCATGGCGAAGGCCTACAAGGAGTTGCAGGTCCTGCTCGACGTGAACTTCGAGGTGGCCCCAGGCAGCATCTTCGCCCTGCTCGGCTCCAACGGAGCGGGAAAGACCACGATGGTGAGAATCCTGTGCACGCTGCTCAGAGCAGACGCCGGCACAGCCACCATCAATGGATTCGACGTCACCGAGAGCCCGTTCCAGGTTCGCGAATCCATCAGTCTGACCGGACAGTTCACAGCGGTCGACGAAATCCTCTCCGGTCGCGAGAACCTCGTCCTGGTCGCGAAACTGCGCCATCTCGATGACCCCGGGCAGGTGGCGGATGATCTTCTCGCGCGCTTCAATCTCGCCGATGCGGCATCACGAAAGGTGTCTGCGTACTCGGGAGGCATGCGCCGGCGCCTCGACATCGCCATGAGCCTGATCGGGCGGCCGAAAGTGATCTTCCTCGACGAGCCGACCACCGGCCTGGATCCCGAAGCGCGCATCGAAGTGTGGAAAATCGTCAAGGAGCTCGCCAGGCAAGGGACCACCGTTCTGCTCACCACGCAGTATCTCGATGAGGCGGAGCAACTCGCCGATCGGATCGCCATTCTTCATCAGGGGCACATCATCGCGAACGGCACCCTCGCCGAGCTGAAGCGACTGCTCCCGCCGGCGAAGGTCGAGTACGTCGAAAGACAGCCGACTCTGGAGGACATCTTTCTCGCACTCGTGGGCAACAACGACAAGGACGAACCAAGTGAGGGCCACTCATGAGCACGCGCTTCTTCGCAGACACGGCCGTCTTGCTGGGCCGCTCCATGCGCCACATCACCCGCAGCCTGGACACGATCGTCACGACCGCGATCACGCCCGTCGCCCTCATGCTGCTGTTCGTCTACGTGTTCGGCGGCGCGCTCAGGAAAAACACGGATAACTACGTCAATTATCTGTTGCCTGGAATCCTGCTGATCGCAATCGCGTCGGGCATCGCCTACACCGCCTTTCGGTTGTTCATCGATATGAAGAGCGGAATATTCGAGCGATTTCAGTCCATGCCGATCCAACGATCGTCGGTGCTGTGGGCCCACGTCATGACCTCGCTGTTCGCCAACGGGCTCTCGCTCGCGATCATTGTGCTGGTGGCCGTGGCCATGGGATTCCGCACTTCGGCAAGCCCGCTGGCATGGCTCGCCGTTGCGGGAATCCTGGCGCTATTCACCCTGGCGCTCACCTGGATCGCAATCATCGCCGGCCTGTCGGCGAAGTCCGTCGACGGTGTCAGCGGATTCTCCTACCCATTTATCTTCCTGCCGTTCATCAGCTCGGCGTTCGTCCCCACCGATACCATGCCGGGTCCCGTGCGCGTCTTCGCCGAGAACCAGCCGGTCACTTCAATCGTCAACACGATCCAGGATCTGTTTGCGCAACGACCGGTCGGCAACGACATATGGATCGCTCTCGCATGGTGCTCCGGCACCCTCGTTCTGGCGTACGTTTTCGCGATGACGGCGTACCGGCGCAAGATCACCTGAGGACGTATCGGACTGGCTTTCTTCCACCCTACCCCCAAGTGAACGGATGGAAAATAGGCTCGCCACGAATCAATACAATAAACCAAGAAAGATCGATCGCGTAAAAATTCATTGATGGAAACAGTGGCCGAACGGACCGACCCATGTTGATCCGCAACATTCCGCCAAGTATCTGAAAAAACGCGAACAAAGATTTAAAATTTCATCCGAAGTCTTCGTTGAAGCCGCAAGCTGTCGCTGCGACGGTAGCCTCTGGTCTTGTGGAGCACCCACCCAAGCTCGGGTGGAGCCTGCCTTATCGACACGCAAGAAATATCGTTGAGCTTGGTCCTGGGTCAATCAACGCTTTCCCCTGTTCCGAATCAGCCCGACTGCCCACGAAATCATGGGCGGTTCAAGTTCTGCATCCGTGCCTTCGGATTCAACGGTTTAGCTAAAGATTCCGATAGCCGATACAGATAGCGGATGGTTCCATTGGCCAAGACACCATCCGCCGCGGAGCACTGCATGACGAGGTCGAATCGCAACGTCACCGTTTACGGTGCCTACGGACATACCGGCCGCTTTGTTGTCGCCGAACTGTGCGAACGTGGATGGACACCGATACTGGCCGGACGCGATGCAGGCAAGCTGGACGAGATGGGCAGCGCGTTTCCCGAACTCGAACGGCGCGTGGCGTCGGTCATGGATCCATCCTCGCTCGACCGTGCCCTGGTCGGCGCCTTCGGCGTCATCAACTGCGCCGGGCCATTTCTCGACACCGCAGTGCCCATGCTGGAAGCAGCGCTGCGTGCGCGCGTCCACTACCTGGATGTATGCGCCGAGCAGGCGGTCGCGCTTGGCATCTTCGAGCGTTTTTCTGAAACAGCGAGGAATACTGGGATCACAGTGATTCCAGCGATGGCGTTCTACGGCGGTTTGGCGGATTTGCTGGCGACAACGGCGATGCAGGATTGGCCGGATGCAGACGCGATCGAGATCGGCGTAGCCTTGGACCGCTGGCACCCGACGGCAGGCACGCGCGCGCCGAGACGCCCTGCCCACGGTTCGCGTTTGGTATTTACGGACGGAAAACTGGAACCGCTCGCCGATCCACCGCCATCGCGCGAATGGACGTTCTGCGCACCGTTCGCAACGCAACAGATGGTGGCGCTGCCCTTCTCGGAGATCATCACGATCTCGCGGCATATGCGCAGCGATAAGGTGCAGTCCTATATGAACCTCACGCCGCTCAACGACCTGCGCGATCCCAGTACGCCGCCACCGACATCGACCGATGCGCGCGGACGTTCGGCGCAGGTCTTCGCCGTCGATGTCCTGGTGCGCCGGAATGGCCAGACACGTCGCGCAATTGCGCATGGACGCGACATCTACGCGATCAGCGCGCCGCTGGTAGTTGAGGCGCTCCAACGCATAAGCGACGGGCGATGCAGGAAGATCGGCGTCGCCGCCCCGGCAGAGGCGTTCGTGGCCCACGAATTTCTTGCCTCGATCCGCGATCTTCGCCTTGAAGGATGTTGATAGTCATCGCTCTCCGGCGGCAGGTGGAAGCGAACGCCGGAATAAAAGGTAACGAGCCAAATCCGCCCCGCGGGCGGGAGTCGATCAACGCATTCGCGGTATCTCCGGGACCTCGCCAGCGCGAAGCGCTGCGCGAAGTCGTGGCCCTGCCCTCGATCTAAAGCAGTCATTCTTCTGCAACAAAGGCTTGAAATACTTCCTATATTCCGGAAATATAGAAATATGAATACGACCCAGACCATACAGGCGCTTCGTGCGCTCGCCCACGACCATCGCCTTGCCGCTTATCGCGAGCTCGTGCAAGCCGGTCCGGCCGGCATGGCCGTGGGCGAACTGCGCGATCAACTCGATCTGCCGCCCGCGACTCTCACCGCACATCTGAACCAGCTGCGCGCCGCGGGCCTGGTCACCGACGAGCGCGAGGGCAGAGTTATCCGGATACGCGCCGATTACGACCGCATGAATGGCCTTATCGGCTTCCTGACCAAGAACTGCTGTGGCGGAAAGTCGTGCGCTCCCGCCGCCGGCAAGAAGCTTCGTTGAACCGCATCCAAGAGCAGCGAAATGACCGACAAGATCTATAACGTCCTGTTTCTGTGCACCGGCAATTCCGCGCGAAGCATCATGGCCGAGGCGATCCTCAATGTGCTGGGGAAAGGGCGATTCAAAGCCTACAGCGCCGGCAGCCATCCCAGCGGCCAGGTCCAGCCGATGGCCCGGCAGCTTGCCGAAGCCATTGGATATGACGCAAGCCAGATTCGCAGCAAGAGCTGGGACGAATTCGCCGCGGATGGCGCACCCCATATGGATATCGTGATCACGGTCTGCGACAACGCCGCTGGCGAGGCCTGCCCAATCTGGTTGGGCCATCCCGCGCTGGCCCATTGGGGGGTGCCCGATCCTGTGGCGGCCACGGGGGATGAAGAAGATCGCCGCCACGCTTACACCGCAGCGTTCGCCACCCTTCGCCGTCGCATCGAATTGCTGCTTTCGCTCCCGCTGCAAAGCCTGGATCGCCTGGCCGCACAGGCGAAGCTGGGTGAAATCGCGCGCGTCGGCGCCGAATGATCCGGCAGCGTCTGTTCGCGGAATTTCTGGCTACGAGCCTGCTGCTGGTCACGGTCGTGGGCTCGGGCATCATGGCCGAACGCCTGGCAGGCGGAAACGATGCGGTCGCGTTGATGGCGAACACGTTGGCTACGGTCGGCGGGCTCTACATTCTCATTGAGCTCTTCCGTCCCGTAAGCGGCGCCCACATGAACCCGGCGGTCAGCACCGTCATGGCCATGCGCGGCGAACTCTCCTGGCCCCTGCTGCCGGGCTACATCGTGGTTCAGCTCTTGGGCGCTGCGTGCGGCGCATGGCTTGCGAACGCGATGTTCGATCTGCCGCTGCTGGAGTTCTCGACGAAAGCGCGGACCGGCTTGGGTCAATGGCTTGGCGAGATCGTCGCGACCGCAGGACTGCTGCTCGTGGTGCTGCGGGCGCCTTCATCGCGGGTGGCTGCGATGGTGGCTGCATATATAGGGGCGGCCTACTGGTTCACCTCCTCCACATCCTTCGCCAATCCCGCAGCATCCTTCGGGCGCATGTTCAGCGACAGCTTCGCGGGCATTGCGCCGGATGACGTGCCGGCCTTTATCGCGGCTCAGATCCTGGGAGCGACGCTGGGCGCGGCAATCAACAAGCTCGTAGGCACAGCAGATCGCGTCTAGCGTCCAAGGCCTGCCAATCGTTCAGTCGAATCGTTTCGCATGCCTGACGCAGAGCGGCTTTCCGCAACTGCTCGCGCAGCGGCGCGACCGGAACCCAGGCCATCGGAAAAACCGTGATCCTGGTTGATGACGGCATGGCGACGGGCTCGAGCACGCGCGTCGCCGTCGTCGCATTGCGTAAGCGGCAGCCGACGCGGCTGATCGTCGCGGTTCCGGCAGGAGCACCGGAAACCTGCGACGAGTTCCGGGCCGAAGCCGATGAAGCCGTCTACGCGGCCACCCCGGAATGGTTCGCCGGTGTCGGCAAGTGGTGTCACCTCCCCATAAATCAGTGCCACCCAAAACTAGAGGTCGCCGGGTCGTTGTGAACTCGGAACTCGACGGGTGTTAGGCCGCCCAGGCTGTCATGGGGAATCTCGCCGTTGTAGTCGCAAAGCCACTGTTCGGTGTGTTCGCGAACCTCGCTCAGGGTTCGAAATACGTGCATGTCCAGCACACCGCGTCGGTAGCTGCCGCTGAAGCGTTCGATAAAACCGTTCTGCATCGGGCGGCCGGGCTCGATGAAGTCCAAGGTGATGCCTTTGCGTTCAGCCCACTCGGCCAGCGCCAACGCGATGAACTCCGGGCCGTTGTCCAAGCGCAACTTGCGGGGATAACCGCGCCAGGCGCCAATGCGTTCCAGGGTGCGGATGACTCGGGTAGCCGGCAGATTCAGATCGACTTCGATCGCCAAGGCTTCGCGACTGAAATCGTCGATGACGTTGAAGGTGCGAAAGCGGCGGCCATCCCATAGTGCGTCGGACATGAAGTCGATCGACCAACTGCCGTTGATCTGCTCGCCGGCTACCAGCGGCAAAGGATGCCGGTTAGGCAGTCGTTTCTTGCCGCGACGTCGGTGATTAAGTTGCATCAGGCAATACACCCGCCACACCAGCTTGTGGTTCCAAGGCTGCCCTCGGCGCCGGATCAACTGGAACAGCTTGTCGAATCCGCGCTCCGGGAACCGCTCAGCCAACTCCGCCAACAACGCAATGACCTGCTCGTCGCGATCCGGGCGCCGCACCGTCGATCGCGACAGGCCAATCGCCGTACAAGCCCGGCGCTCGCTCCAACCGTGGTACTCCATCAACCACGCGGCCAGCGGGCGCTTATGCCCCGAGGCTAGAGCTTTTTTGCGATGACATCCTTCAAGGCATGGTTTTCCATCGCCAGCTCGGCGTACATACGTTTGAGCTTGTTGTGCTCGGCTTCCAGATCCCGCAGCCGTTGCACATCCGCCGCTTCCATCCCGCCGTACTTGGACTTCCACACGTAGTACGTTGCTTCGGAAATGCCCAACTCGTGGCAGACATCCTTGACTTGGCGCCCGCCTTCGACCTGCTTCAGCGTCGTGACGATCTGGCTCTCAGTGAACTTGCTCTTGCGCATTTCAGTCTCCTTTGGGCTAGTTTGCCTGGAGACCTCTAGTTATTGCTGGAGTGAGTTTACGGGGAGGTGAATCGCCCAGGTTTTTGTAGACAGTCGTCAGCCGTTTAGTGCGTACCGCCTTTCAAACTCTATCGGGGACAGGCCATTGTTGGAACTGTGCCGTCGTTTGGGGTTGTAGAACAGCTCGATGTAATCGAACACATCGCCTCGTGCTTTGTCATGGGTATGGTAGATCCGTTGCTTAACCCGTTCGCGCTTGAGCAACTGGAAGAAGCTTTCCATCGCGGCGTTGTCGTGACAGTTACCGCGTCGGCTCATGCTGCACACGATGCCGTGGGCCTTCAAAAAGCTCTGCCAGTCTTCGCTCGTGAACTGACTGCCTTGATCCGAGTGCAAGAGCAAACCAGGCGCGGGCTTGCGTCGCCACACCGCCGCTAGCAGCGCCTGCAGCACCAGATCGGAGTGCTGCGTTGGACGCGTGGCCCAGCCCACGATCCTGCGGGAGAACAGATCGAGCACGACGGCCAAGTACAAGAAGCCTTCGTGGGTGCGAATGTAGGTGATGTCGGTCACCCAGGCCCGATTGGGTTCTTGCGCTGTGAACTCACGCGCCAGCACGTTGTTGGCGACGGCGCCGATCGGCCCGCTCAACGGCCGCGGCCGCCGGCCGTAGCCCACCATGGCGCGCAGCCCTTCTTGCTTCATCAAACGCGCAACGCGGTGTTTGCTGCACGTTTCACCCAACTCGCGCAGGTCCGTGGTGATCTTGCGATGGCCGTAGATCGAGCCGCTTTCCAACCAACTGTGCTTGATCAATCCCAACAGACGTTGGTCGTCGCGTGCACGCGCACTGGCCGGCGCGTGAAGCCAAGCGTAGTAACCGCTGCGGTTTATGCCCAAGACACGGCACATTGCGGCCAGGCCGAACTCGTCGGCGTGCTGCTTCATGAAGGCGTACTTCACCTTTACCCCTTGGCAAAGTACGCGGCGGCTTTTTTTAGGATGTCTCGTTCTTCAGTCACGCGCCGAAGTTCTGCCTTCAGGCGTCGCACGTCCGCGTTCTGATCTTTTTCCACACGACGAACCACATCGCTTTTGCCTTGCTGACGCCGCCAGCCGTACAGGCTGTGCACCGACACGCCCAGGCGCTCGGCTACTTCGGCCACCGGCCGCCCGTACTCCACGATCTGACGGACCGCTTCGATCTTGAACTCATCGGTGTATCGCTTCGCGCTCATAACCACCTCCACTTAAGCCATAGTTTATGGCTGCGAGATGTCTACGAAACCCTGGGCGATTCAGGGATCGCTCGTGCTGCTGCCATTTGCGAAAGAGAAATGTCCGCAATGCGGACAAAATTTGTGACCATTGAGCTGTAGCAGGAGATTTCTTCGCGCGCATGTTAGAGATGAAATTTGCTGTCTAAATACTAGAGAAATCGGCCCCGGCAAATGCCGGGGCCTTTCTCATGTGCTGACCCAGCAGTCATGCGTCACCCAGATCGTATGGCAAGAAACGCACAACCTCGTCGCCGATCCAATCGTTGATGCGACGGAAGCGAGCTTGCAGCGGCAGCAACTCGTTTCGCGCGAATACGCGAGCTGCCTTTTCCACGTCATCGAATCCGCCCGTGTTGTTCGGCACGATTCCTAGCAGTTGCGACGGCACGCGATGCGCGGTGAGCACGTCATCGCGGGTCGCACCCTTGATGCCTAGAAATTCGTCCTTCGCCGCAACCTCGCTGATCGGGATGACCTGCACGCCGTCTTTCTTTCCATTCGGCGAGTACAGGAACAGATTTCGGAAGTTGCCGACGCCCTTTGCATCGGCGAAAGGCGTATCGCTCGCAGAGGAAGCCGGCGAATTCAATGACTGGCCTGCGTTAACTGGTCCAGATGTAAAGTTAGTTTACAAGGCTAGGCATTGCCGCGTGTACTCATCGATCAACACCAATATCTTCAACACAGCCCATCATGGGTTCGCTCCATCACGAAATCCCAGCTCCAGACGTGATGAGGATGCTCGGGCCGCAAGCGAAGACAACTGCCATCGGCGAGCCAGAGCCGACCGCGCTTGGGTTGCTTGGTCGACACCTTCAGTCCTTCGCGCTTCCAGATACGCTCGACTCGCGATCGACTCGTTGACCAGCCTTGCGCTCTCACCAAGGCATGCACGCGCCGATAGCCGTAGCGGCCGTACTGGCTGGCCAATGCGATCAGCGCCTGCGTGAGCGAAGACTCATCGCTGCGTGGCTGCGGAACATAGCGAACCGACGAGCGGGTGACATGCAATGCCCGGCAAATCCGTCGCTCCGCGTAGCCCAGGTGCTCGTGCACGTGCACGTGAGCCACAGCTTGACGACGACGCATCGGGCTTAGAAGTTTCCCTTGCTTACCTCTTGCAGGATCTGGTTATCGATCACCGCGTCCGACAAGGCACGCCGCAGCCTTGCATTCTCCATCTCCATCTCCAGGTCCTTCAGGCGTTTGGCCTGGTCTACCTTCAGGCCGCCGTACTCCTTGCGCCAACGGAAGTAGGTTTGCTCGGTCACACCCAACTGGCGACTAATCTCGGCGATCGTGCGGTCTTGAGCCGACAGCACTTCGGCTTCTCGCAGCTTGTGGATGATCTCTTCGGAACTAAAGCGCTTCTTAGGCATGGTCCAAATCTCCTTGGTCATAGTTTATGAACAATCGATCTGGATCAGTTTTTTCAGGTCAGCTCAATCTGGCGGAGAGAGTGGGATTCGAACCCACGGAAGGTTTGACCCTTCGGCGGTTTTCAAGACCGCTGCCTTAAACCACTCGGCCATCTCTCCGTAGAACGCGTTGCCGCTCGCGGGCGGCACCCTGCGCGCCCGGCCTTGCACCGGGCGCGGGACATTCTCTCACGCCGGAGCGGAAATCTTCACCGGCTTGTCGTGCTTCTTGCCGTCGCGGTGGGCGACGCTGTCCGGGCACGGCTGGCCGCCCTTGATGTCGCTGCATTGCAGACGCGCGGATTCGACCAGGGACGGCGCCTTCTCGGCCAGGAAGTCGATGAATACCCGCACCGCCGGCAGCAGGCCGCGGCGCGAGGCGAACACGGCGTGGAAAATGCCCTGCGGCAGGCGCCAGTTCGGCAGCACCACTTCCAGCTCGCCCCGGCGCACGGCTTCGGCGCAGACGGTTTCCGGCAGCAGGGTGATGCCCACGCCCTGCTCTGCCAGCGCCATCAGCATCGGGAAGTCGAAGCCCATCACGCGCGGCTTGAGTTCGACCTTGCGCACTTCGCCGTCGGGACCGTGCAATTCCCAGCGCTGGCGGGCGTCGTCTTCGCTGATGCTCAGGGTGACGTGATCGGCCAGTTCGTCCGGATTGGTCGGGCGGCCCATGCGGGTCAGGTATTTGGGGCTGGCGACGAGCAATTCCTGGATCTGGCCGAAGCTGCGCATGACCAGGCTGCCGTCGTCGTCGAGCTTGGAGCGCACGCGCAGGGCGACGTCGATGCCTTCGTTGATGATGTCCACGCGCCGGTTGCTGACGTGCAATTGCACGCGAACCTGCGGGTACTTGGCCAGGAATTCGGGCAGCAGCTTTGGAATCTGCTGCTGCGCGAGACCGACCGGGACGCTGACCCGGATCACCCCGCGCGGCTCGGCACTGAGCCGATCGACCACTTCGCGCGCGGCCTGGGCCTCTGCCAGCATCGATTGGGCGTGGCGATACACGCTGTTGCCGACTTCGGTCACGGCGAAGCGGCGGGTGGAACGCTGCAGCAGGCGCACGCCCAGATCGGTTTCCAACTGACTGATGCGGCGGCTCAGGCGCGACTTGGGAATGCCCAGCGCGCGCTCGGCGGCGGCGAAACCGGCGTGGTCCACGACCATCGCGAAGTAGTAGAGGTCATTGAGATCGTGCATGACGATAGTTCCAAAAGTAGAACAGTTGGTGGTATTGAACCAGCTTTATCCCATTACCGCAACGATCCAGACTTTGCTCCAACGCGGCACCGCCCGCCTTCCAGCCTACCGAGGCCCACCATGAAGCTGCTGCACATCGATTCCAGCGCCTTGGGCGCAAATTCCGTGACCCGTGAGCTGTCCGCAGCCGTAGCGGCGCGTTGGCAGGACGAGGTGGCGGGGCTGCGCATCGACTACCGCGATCTGGACGCCGACCCGGTTCCGCATCTTACCGGTCGTTCCCTGGCAAAGGTCGATCCGGCCGAAACCGAGGAATCAGAGCGCATCCTGCAACAATTCCTGGACGCCGACGTGATTGTATTGGGCGCGCCGATGTACAACTTCGGCATTCCTTCCACGCTCAAGGCCTGGATCGACCGGGTCGCGGTGGCCGGCAGGACCTTCCGCTACACCGCCGACGGCCCCGAGGGGCTGGCCAAGGGCAAGAAGGCCATCATCGTCAGCGGCCGCGGCGGTTTGCACACCGGCCAGCCCAGCGATTTCCAGGAGACCTACCTGCGTCACGTCCTCGGTTTCATCGGCGTGACCGATGTCGAGTTCGTGCGTGCCGAGGGTGTGTCTTACTCGCCTCAGCATCGTGCCGACGCGCTCGCTGCGGCGCACGCTTCCATCCCGCTGCCGCAACGCAAGGCGGCATGAGGCTTCATCCGTGTCTGTCCCGCAACACCCGTGATTACCGTGTAGCTCCCAAGTCCGGCGTTCCCTCCCCCCACGCCGGCATTCGCCGGGTCCTGACGGGCCCGGCTTTTTTGTGGCCGCGGTATGGGCTCGCGGCCCTCACCCCGGCCCTCTCCCGCAAGCGGGAGAGGGAGTAGTACGACGCGACCGGAGCGGTCGAACAGCAAGCGCGAACGAAAACCTCCGAAGAGCTCCCTCTCCCACTTGCGGGAGAGGGCCGGGGTGAGGGGCCGCGAACCTGTCCCGCTCAAGCCAGCGTTTCGACCCCGCCTATGTAACGCCGCAGCGCCTCGGGCACCGTGATCGAACCGTCGGCGTTCTGGTAGTTCTCCATCACCGCGATCATCGCCCGGCCGATCGCCACGCCGGAGCCGTTGAGCGTATGCACCGGCTCGGGCTTGCCGGTGGCCGGGTTGCGCCAGCGCGCCTGCATGCGGCGGGCCTGGAAGGCCTCGCAGTTGGAGCACGAGGAAATCTCGCGGTAGCTGTTCTGGCTGGGCAGCCACACTTCCAGGTCGTAGGTCTTGGTCGCGGCGAAGCCCATGTCGCCGGTGCACAGCAGCATGCGCCGGTACGGCAGGCCGAGGGTTTCCAGCACCACTTCGGCGCAGCGGGTCATGCGCTCGTGCTCGGCGTAGCTGTCTTCCGGACGCGCGATGGTCACCAGTTCGACCTTCTCGAACTGATGCTGGCGGATCATGCCGCGGGTATCGCGGCCGGCGCTGCCGGCCTCGGCGCGGAAACACATCGAATGCGCGGTCATGCGCAGCGGCAATACGGAGTCTTCGACGATCTCGTCGCGCACGATATTGGTCAGCGGCACTTCCGAGGTCGGGATCAGATAGCGCTTGCTGGCCGATTCGCCCTCGCCGACCAGGGTCGCGAACAGATCGTCCTCGAACTTGGGCAACTGGCCGGTGCCGCGCATGGAATCGGGATTGACCAGCAGCGGGACGTTGGTTTCTTCGTACTCGTGCTGTTCGACGTGCAGGTCCAGCATGAACTGGGCCAGCGCGCGATGCAGGCGCGCCAACTGGCCGCGCAGCACGGTGAAGCGCGCGCCCGACAGCTTGGCCGCGGTTTCGGCGTCGAGCCAACCGTGGCGGGCGCCGAGTTCGACATGGTCCTTGACCTGGAAATCGAATTCGCGCGGCGTGCCCCAGCGGTGTTGTTCGACGTTGGCGGTTTCGTCCGCGCCCAGCGGCACCGAATCGTGCGGCAGGTTGGGAATGCCCAGGGCGATGGCTTCGATCTCGGCCTTGATCGCATCCAGGCGCGTCTCGCCGAGCTTCTGCTCGTCGCCCATGCTCGACACCTGCGCCATCAGGTCGGCGATGTCTTCGCCCTTGCTCTTGCGCTTGCCGATCTCGCCGGAGAGCTTGTTGCGCGAAGCCTGCAACTCCTGGGTGCGCACCTGCACCATCTTGCGCTCGCTTTCCAGCGACACCAGCGCCGCCGGATCCAGGGCGTAGCCGCGGGTGGCGTGCAGGCGGGCGGCGAGTTCGCCGGGCTGTTGGCGCAACAGGTTCGGATCGAGCATGACTTAGCCGGATGTGGCGGGGAGAACCGCAGATTATCGCGTCAACGCGGCTTTTTCGCGAACCGCGCGTGGTCCGCGGCGGTTGCGGCCGACAGCGCGCGGCATTTCGTTGCAGAATGCACGGCGTCTCGAAATCGCCGTGATCCCTCCGACCCGCGAGTCCTCCTGCCCTATGTCCACGCCCTCCCCCGCGCCGCGCCGTTCCTTCAACTTCGCTTCCTGGCTGCCCTCGGGCAAGGCCTGGTGGTGGGTGCTGGGGGCGTTCGCGATCGGGCTGGCGCTGTTCGCCTGGGTCTGGTCGAGCAACCGCAACCGCAACGACGGCTTCTACCGCGCCGGCGAACAAGCGCCGCCGACCAGCGAGCAACCGTTCTATGCGCCGCTGCCAGCGCCCGCAGCCGCCGACGGAAGCGCCCCGGCCGCGCCGCCTGCGGCGCCGGAAGCGACGACGCAGGCGGCTCCGGATGAGCAGCCGCGCTTGGTCGAGAACCCGAATCCTCCCGCTCCGCCGCAGTCCGCGCCGAGCGCGCAGCCCTCGCCGGCGCCGGTCGCCAGCGGCGCGCACGTGCCGGCCACGCCGCTGCCGGGCAACCGCGCGCCGCAGTACCCGGCCGCGTCGCTGCGCCGCGGCGAAGGCGGCACGGTGCGGGTGCGGGTCGAGGTGACCGAACAGGGCGATACCGGTGCGGTCGATGTCGCCGAAACCAGCGGCTCGCGGATGCTCGACCGCGCCGCGGTCAATGCGGTGCGCAGCTGGCGTTTCCGCCCTGCCATGCGCGGGGGGCGACCGGCGGCCGACGTGGTGATGGTGCCGATCACGTTTAATCCAACCCAGTAAGCATTCAACGCGCTATTACCGAAGCCGAGCCCCCCGACTTCCAGCTTTTAAATGCCGCTCATGCCCAATTCGCGCTTGAATCGCCCCTGAACCAAATCCACACCTCGTTCACCCGCGAGTAACGCCGCCGCTTAGAAGCTCGGCCTCCGCGATCCCATCCCCCGGGGATCGTTCGCAAGGAGGTCGGCATGAGCACACCGTCACAAACCATCGATCCCAACCGGCCCGAGCACGAGGTCCCGGCTCCGGAAGCCACCGCGGTCGAGGCCGCGCCCAGCCGCAACGGCCTGTGGCTGCTGATGTTGCTGCTCGCGGCCACGTTCATGGGCTGGTATTTCTACGGCAAGCGCCCGGCCGTCGCGCCGCCGGCGCCGATCCATCCGGTGGTGACCTTGCCGCCGGTGGAACGCACTCCGGCCGATGGCGCCGCCGACGCCAACGCCGCTACCGCATCCAGGCAGGCCGCCGTGGCCAAGGCCAAGGCGGCCGCGCATCGCAAGGCGCTCGCGGCCAAACCGCGCGCCACCGACGCGCGACCGATCGCAAGCCGCAGCCCGGAACCGCGTTACCCGGTCGCCGCGCTGCGTCGCGGCGAAGGCGGCACCGTGGTGCTGCGGGTCAATGTCGGCGCCGACGGCGTTCCGGACGACATCGCGGTCTCCCGCCGCAGCGGCTCGCGCGATCTCGATCGCGCGGCGATGCTGGCCATGCGCGACTGGCGCTTCAAGCCGGCGACTCGCAATGGGCGCGAGGTCGCTTCGGTGGTGGAGCAGCCGGTGGAGTTTCGTCCGGCGCAGTGAAGGGTCGATCAGCAAGCCGGGATATGCGGCACTGCGATCTGAAAGAAGAGCGTCGGGGCTGAAGCCCCTCCCACAAAAAAACGGCAGCCTTCGGGCTGCCGTTTTTTTTGCGTGGCGGATTTTGCAGACATGACATATCTACAAGGTCGTCATTCCCGCGAACGCGGGAATCCAGGGCCTTTCGTGCGAGAACGCTAGAAGTCGCTGGATGTTCGGCTCCGCCGAAGTAAAGCGGAACCCGCCTTCGCGGGAATGACGGCCTGGGGAGACCGGTGGCCTTCCTAGCAGCCGCTTTACTCAGCAACCCTGACCCGCATCCCCGCCTGCGCCGCCAACGCCTCGAAGCCCGGAAACGAAGTCGCCACATTGGCCACATCGCCGATCCGCACTTCTCCCGACGCCAACTGCGCGGCGATGGAAAAACTCATGGCGATGCGATGGTCGCCGTGGCTTTCCACTTCGCCGCCATGCAGCGGGCCCCCGTCGATGATCGCGCCGTCGGGCGTTTCCTCGATGCGCGCGCCCAGCGCGCGCAGACCGGTGGCCATGGTCGCGATGCGGTCGGATTCCTTGACCCGCAACTCGGCCGCGCCGCGGATCACGCTGCGCCCTTGCGCGAGCGAGGCGGCGACGAACAAGGCCGGGAATTCGTCGATCATGTCCGGCACCAGCGCTTCAGGCACTTCGATGCCGTGCAGTGGCGCATGGCGCACGCGCAAGTCCGCGACCGGTTCGCCGCCCTCGGCGCGCGGGTTTTCTTCGACGATGTCCGCGCCCATCAGCCGCAGCGCCGCCAGCAGGCCGGTGCGACGCGGGTTCATGCCGACCGCTTCGAGCAGCAGCTGCGAACCCGGCACCACGCTCGCCGCGACCAGGAAGAACGCGGCCGAGGAGAAATCCGCCGGCACCGCGACATCGGTCGCGCGCAGCGTGTGGCCGCCGCTCAATCTGGCGTAGCCGGGCGAGAAGTCGATCGGCCAGCCGAACGCGGCCAGCATGCGCTCGGTGTAGTCGCGGGTCGGATGCGGTTCGTGCACGACGGTGTCGCCGCGCGCGTACAGGCCGGCCAGCAGCAGCGCCGACTTCACTTGCGCGCTGGCGACCGGCAAGGTGTATTCGATCCCGGTCAGCGCGCGGCCGCCATGGATGCGCAGCGGCGACAGGCCGCCTTCGTCGGTGTCGATGCGCGCGCCCATCGCCGCCAGCGGCTCGGTCACGCGGCGCATCGGCCGCTTCGACAACGAGGCATCGCCGATCAGCACGCTGTCGAAGGCTTGTCCGGCCAGCGCGCCGGCGAGCAGGCGCATGCCGGTGCCGGCATTACCGCAGTCCAGCGGCGCGTCGATGCCGCGCAGGCCGTGCAGGCCCACGCCGTGGACGATGCGTTCGCTCGCGCTCGGCGTTTCGATGCGCACACCCAAGCGCTCGAACACGCGCGCGGTGGCGCGGGTGTCCTCGCCTTCCAGAAACCCAGTGACGCGGGTGACGCCCTCGGCCAATGCGCCCAGCATGACCGCGCGATGCGACACCGACTTGTCGCCGGGCACGCGCAGCGAGCCACGCAACGGCATGCCCGCGCCGGCGATCCAGTCCTGCGCGGCGGCGGCGCCGTGATCGGCGCTGGCCGCGCTCATGCCAGCACCTCGTCGAGCGCGGCGAGCAGGCGGCGGTTTTCGTCGGGCGAGCCGACGCTGATGCGGATGCAATCGGCCAGGCCATAGCCGCCCATCGGCCGCAGGATCACCCCGCGTTCGACCAGGGCCGCTTCGATCTGCGGTGTGCGCGCACCGAACTCGACCAGCACGAAATTGGTCTGCGACGGAAACACGCGCAGGCCGCGCCTGCCCAGCGCCTCACTCAAGGCCGAACGCTGCTCGGCGTTGCGCGCGCAGGCCCACTGCAGATGATCGACATCGCCCAGCGCGGCTTCGCACGCGGCCAGCCCCAGGCCGTTGACGTTGAAGCTTTCGCGCAGACGGTCCATCACCGCGATCAGCCCGGGTTGCGCCAGCAGATACCCAACGCGCAGGCCGGCCAGGCCGTAGGCCTTGCTGAAGGTGCGGGTGATGGCGAGATTCGGATAACGGTCGAGCAAGGACAAGGCGCTGGCGTAATCGGGCGCGTCGGCCATTTCCGCGTAAGCCTCGTCCATGACCACGATCACTTCGCCAGGCACGCGATCGAGGAACGCGATCAGCGCGTCGCGGCCGAACCAGGTGCCGGTCGGGTTGTTCGGATTGGCGATGTAGACCAGGCGCGTGGCCGGACCGACCGCCGCGGCGATCGCGTCCAGGTCGTGGCCGTTGGGCATCGCCGCATCGCGCGGCAAGGCCTCGACGATGCGCATCTGCGCGCCGGCGGCCTGGGCCGACAGCGCGAACACGGCGAAGCCGTAACGCGAGAACACGATCTCATCGCCCGGACCTGCGAACACTTGCCCGAGCTGCATCAGCAATTCGTGCGAACCGTTGCCCAGCTGGATCTGCTTGACGTCCACGCCATGCCGGGCCGCGAGTGCGCGCTTGAGATCGGCGCCGAGCGGATCGGGATAGCGATGCAGCGCGTGCAGGCTGTCGAGGATCGCCTGGCGCGCGGCCGGCGACGGGCCGTACGGGTTTTCGTTGGAGCCCAGTTCGGCGAGGTTGGCTTCGCCGAACTTGCGCCGCAGCGCGACCAGATCGTGGCCCGGATCGTAGGCCTTCAGGCGCTGCACGCCCGGCTGCGCGCGCGCGGCGAACCAGGCTTCGTCGAAGGCCGGCGCCTGCGCGGATTGCGATGCCGCCTGACTCATGCGATCGCCACCGGGTAGGAACCGAGCACCTTCACCTCGTGCGCGAGTTCGTCCAGTTCTTCCAGCGCTTCGCGCATCGCCGGCTCCTGCACGTGGCCGCCGATATCGACGAAGAACGCGTACTGCCAGCGGCCGGTATGGCCCGGACGCGACTCGATGCGGTTCATGCTCAGCCCGCGCTTGGCGAACGGCGAGAGCACGTTGTACAGCGCGCCCGGCTCGTCCTTGATGAAGATCAACAGCGAGGTGCGGTCGTTGCCGGACGGCGTGAACAGTTCGCGGCCGATCACGAGGAAGCGCGTGGTGTTGTCGGGACGGTCTTCGATGGGACCGGCGACGTTGCGCAGCCCGTAGACGTTGCCGGCGCTGGCGCCGGCGATCGCCGCCGCGTCGTCGGCGTTGCGCGCGCGGCGCGCGGCCTCGGCGTTGCTCGACACCGCGATCTTCTCCGCCTTGGGCAGGTACTGGCGCAGCCAGGCCTTGCATTGGGCGAAGGACTGCGGGTGCGAGTAGACGCGCTCGATATCCTCGATGCGGCCGCTGCGCGAAAGCAGATGCTGGTGCACGCGCAGTTCGACTTCGCCGCTGATCTTCAGCTTGGAGGTCAAGAACATGTCGAGCGTGGACTGGATGGTGCCCTGGGTGGAGTTCTCCACCGGCACCACGCCGAAATCGGCGCTGCCGGCTTCGACTTCCTGGAACACTTCCTCGATGCTCGCCAGCGGCAGGCCGTGGATCGAATGACCGAAGTGCTTGTACACCGCCTGCTGCGAATGCGTGCCTTCCGGGCCGAGGAAGCCGATCTTCAACGGCTCCTGCTGAGCCAGGCAGGCCGACATGATTTCGCGGAACAGCCGCACCAGCACTTCGTCGTTGAGCGGGCCGTCGTTGCGATCGACCACCCGGCGCAGCACCTGGGCTTCGCGTTCGGGGCGGTAGTAATCCACCGCCGCGGCGAGCTTGCCCTTGGCCTTGCCCACCTGATTGGCGAACTGCGCGCGCTCGCCGATCAGTTGCTGGATGTGCAGGTCGATGCCGTCGATGCGTTCGCGCAGCGTGGCCAGATCGGGAATGGCCGCGGCGGGCGCAGCTTCTTCGATCGCAGCCGGCTTGGCTTTGCCCGCCGGTTTATTTTCCGCGGCGCTATTGGCGGCGGCGGGCTTCGCCTTGCCGGGCAGCTTGGCTTGCGATTTCTTGGTCTTGCTGGATTTGTCAGTCATTGGAGTCTCGTCGCTTCCGAAGGTGTTCGCTGCCGTCCGTGGCGAAACTTGATCGCCTTCGGATCGCCCGGCCCGGCCATCCTTGGCCGGGCGTTCGCAGCCGCGGCCGATGCCGACAGGGCATCGGCCAAGCGCGGCCGCTCACCCGTGCCGTTGTTGGAAGTCTTGCATGAAGGAAGCCAACGCCTGCACGCCCTTTTCGGGCATCGCGTTGTAGATAGAAGCGCGCATGCCGCCCAGGGCGCGATGGCCCTTGAGCGAGATCAGCCCGGCCGCTTCGGCTTCCTTGAGGAAGGGCTTGTCCAGCGCTTCGTCCTTGAGGAAGAACGGCACGTTCATGCGCGAGCGCACCGCCGGCAGCACTTCGTTGCGATAGAAGCCGCCGGAGTTGTCGATCACCCCGTACAGCAGCGCCGACTTGCGCGCGTTGCGCTGGGCGAACTCGGTCACGCCGCCTTCGGCCAGCATCCACTTGAACACCAGCCCGGCCAGATACCAGTTATAGGTCGGCGGAGTGTTGAGCATCGACTCGCCCTTGACGTGAGCGCGGTAGTCGAAGATTTCCGCGCGCGGCTGGCCGGCGCGTTCGAGCAGTTCGCGCTTGACGATGACCACGCTGACGCCGACCGGGCCGAGGTTCTTCTGCGCGCCGGCGTAGATCACGCCGAACCTGGACACGTCCAGCGGCTCGGACACGATCGAGGAGCTGAAATCGGCGACCAGGGGAACCTCGCCGACGTCGGGAATATCGCGGAACTCAACGCCATGGATGGTTTCGTTCGCGGTGTAGTGAACGTAGGCCGCGTCCTTGGACAGAGTCCAGGTGTCGCGCGCCGGAATTTCGCGGAAGCCGCTGGCCTCGCCGTTGGCGGCGACATTCGCGTTGACGTAAGGCTTGACCTGCTTCAATGCGGTCTTGCCCCAGTGGCCGGTGACCACGTAGTCCACGGTCTGGCCGGGATTAGCGAAGTTCAACGCGATCAACGCCTGCTGCGCGGTCGCGCCGCCCTGCAGGAACATCACCGCGTAATCGTCCGGGATCGACATCAGCGTGCGCAGGTCGCGCTCGGCCTCGGCGGCGACCTGGATGAACTCCGGTCCGCGATGGCTGAGTTCCACGATCGAGGCCCCGGCGTTGTTCCACTCCAGCAGTTCCGACTGCGCCTGCAGCAAGACCGATTCGGGCAGGGTCGCGGGACCGGCACTAAAGTTGAAAGCGCGGGACATCGGTGGCTCCGTGGTTGGGGTGGGCCCCGCAGTATGCCGCAGTGCAGCACCGTGTGTACTTGTCGTTACTCGCGCAACTTTTACCCCGCAAGCGGCCTCTATAGGGGTACCCGGTCTCGTATGGATGATGAGCCGCCCCCACCCGCCGCGAAGCCATCGCCCGTCCGTCCCGGAGCCGTCCCCATGTCGTTGCGCGAAGCACTGAATATCCCCTCCTCGCAGATCACCGACGAGGCGGTCTACCGCGACCGGCGGCGCCTGCTGGCCGCCTTCGCCCTGAGCCCGGCGCTGGGCCTGTCGGGCTGCGCCGAAGCCGAAGCCCCGCCGCCGCCCAAGGCCGCGCCGCCCAGTCCGGAACAGATCAAGGCCGGCTTTCGCACCGACGAAGTCCAGACCAGCTACGCCGACGTCACCTCGTACAACAACTTCTACGAATTCGGCACCAACAAGGGCGACCCTTCGGCGGCCGACAAGACCCTGCGCACCAGTCCGTGGACGGTAGCGGTGGGCGGCGCTTGCGCCAAACCCGGCAAGCTTTCGCTGGAAGATCTGATCAAGGGCCTGGCCCCGCAGGAACGCGTGTACCGGCTGCGCTGCGTGGAAGGCTGGTCGATGGTGATCCCATGGCTTGGGGTGCCGCTGGCCGATGTGCTCAAGCGCTTCGAGCCGACCTCCAAGGCCAAGTACGTCGCCTTCACCACCCTGGCCGACCGCAAGCAGATGCCGGGCATCGCCTATCCCTCGATCAACTGGCCTTACCGCGAGGGTCTGCGCATCGACGAGGCCATGCATCCGCTGACCCTGCTGGCGACCGGCCTGTACGGCAAGCCGCTGCCGCAGCAGAACGGCGCGCCGCTGCGGCTGGTGGTGCCGTGGAAGTACGGCTTCAAGAGCATCAAGTCGATCATCGCCATCAGCTTCGTCGAGCACCGGCCGCTGACCAGCTGGAACGACCTGCAATCCAACGAATACGGGTTCTTCTCCAACGTCAATCCGGCGGTCGATCACCCGCGCTGGAGCCAGAAGACCGAACGCCGCATCGCCGGCACCGGCAGCAAGCTGTTCGCCGACCGCATCCCGACCCGGTTGTTCAACGGCTATGGCGAGCAGGTATCCAGCCTGTACGCCGGCATGAACCTGCGGACCTGGTTCTGAGATGACGGCCGATTCCGCGGCTCATCCGCCGGCCGCCGCGTCCGCGTCGCGGCCGGCGCACAAACGCAGGACGCCCCGGGGCGTGATTGCGGCCAAGATCGTCGTGCATGCGCTCGCGCTGACCCCGGCGGCGATCCTGGCCTGGCAGATCCGCGAGGAATTCCTGACCGGCAGCGGCGGCTTGGGCGCCGACCCGATCGCCGCGATCGAGCACCGGCTGGGCCTGTGGGCGCTGCGATTGCTGATGATCGCGCTGGCGGTGACGCCGCTGCGTCAGCTGACCGGGCAAGCGGCGCTGCTGCGTTTCCGGCGCCTGCTGGGGCTGTATGCGTTCTTCTACGCCAGCCTGCATCTGGCGGCGTATCTGATCCTGGATCTGAAGGGATACTGGACGCAGATCTTCGAGGAGATCGCCAAGCGGCCGTACATCACCGTGGGTTTCCTGGCCTGGCTGCTGCTGATTCCGCTGGCGCTGACTTCGACCCAGGGAATGATGCGCCGGCTGGGGCGTTTGTGGGGACGGCTGCATCAGCTGGTCTATGTCATCGCCGTGCTGGCGGTGCTGCATTTCTGGTGGCTGGTGAAGTCCGATATCCGCGAGCCGGCGTTGTACGCGGCGATCCTGGCGGTGCTGCTGGGCTGGCGGGTGTGGCGCAGGTTCGCCGAGGCCAGGGCGCGGGCCAGGCAGACGGCGGCGCGCTGAGCATCGCCAAACATCACGAAGCCGCCAGATCTCTTGCGGGAGGGTTCAGCCCCCGACAACCCGCCGCGACGCGACTCAGCCGCTCAGCGCACGCCGTACAGCAGCAACAGCCCCAGCAAGCCGGCCATCACCACCGCCGCCAGCAACAGCCACGGCATGCGCCGCACCGACGACGGCAAGGCCGACGGCGGCGACGGCCGGGGTTCGTTCGCGGCCGCTTCCTGCGCCAGTTGCGCCTGCAAGGCCTCGGCCGCGCTGAACTGGCGGCTCGGCGCTTCGATCACGAAGCGGTGCTGGCCGTCGAGCAACAACTGGTCGCCGGGCTTGAGCAAGGCATGCCGCACCGGCTGGCCGTTGACCACGCTGCCGTCCACCGACCCCACATCGCGCAGGACCACGCCGTCGGCGTGCGCCTCCAGGCGCGCGTGACGATCGGCGAAGGCCGGCTCGTTGATGCGGATGTCGCAATCGCCGGCGCGGCCGATCACCTTGGGCTGATCCAGGGTGTAGCAGCGGCCGTGATGGATGCCGCCGACGCCGCGCACGACCATGCGCGAATCGGCCGGAATCTCCACGCCGAACGGCGGCGCGGCTTCGGGCTTGTCGGCCACCAGCAGCAATTCCACGCCGTCGAGGAAAATCGCGTCGCCCGCGCGCAGCATCGCCATGCGTTTGACCGGACGGCCGTTGACGTGCAGACCGCGCAGGCCTTCGCGCACCTGCAGCCAGACGCCGCGGCGGTCCACGGTCAGTTGCGCGATCGCCGCGCCCGCGTCCTCGACCAGGACGGTGCGGCCGGCCGCGTCGCGGCCGATGGCATGTACGCCCGGCTTCAGTGCCAGGTCGCCATGTTCGCGGTTGGGGTATCGAAGTTTGAGGGCGCTCACTCGACAGGAATCTAGCAGGTTGTGTAAACGGGCACACCCAGGATGCTGGCTTCGGCGGATGAATGAACTCTATGGCACATGGCGGACTGAGGGGCCAGGAACGAGTCCAGAGGAGTGAGTACAGTGCTTTGACTCACTCCTCACTCCTGCGAACTCGTTCCTGGCTCCTCGCTCCCGGCCGCAGGCCTTGGCACAATAGCCGGCTCCAGGGAGAACCCAGACCATGTCCAGTATCGATATCCGCCACCCGCACACGCTGGCTCCGGCCAAGGCCCGCAAGGCCGTCGAGGAAGTCGCGCAAAAGCTCGCCGAGCGTTTCGACGTCGAGTACGGCTGGGAAGACGACATCCTGAATTTTTCCCGCAGCGGCGTGGACGGCAAGATCGCGCTCAAGCCCAATCAACTGCACGTGACCGCGCAGCTCGGGTTCCTGCTGGGCGCGCTGAAGGGGCCGATCGAATCGGAAATCCGCCGGGTCCTGGAAGAACGCTTCAAGTAAGCTCCGCGCTCAGGCCAGTCCCGGAAACGGGTCGGCGTCCTCGTCGAACAAGCGCTGCGCCACCTCGCGCTCGTCCTGCTCGATCTCGGCGATGAACTCGCGCACATCGCCCAGTTGCGCGAACGCGGCGAAACCGCGTTCCAGGAATCCCTGCAGCTCCGACAGCCCCGCCGCCTTGGCCGGGCCGCGCGAGAGCTTGAGCAGGGTCATCACCCCCGGCATCCGCAGCGCCTTGCCCAGGCCCAGGCCGACCCGCGAGATCAGCTGGATCTGATGCTCGCGCAGGCGCGGCAGCCCGCAGGCGCGGTAGGCCTGGGCGTACAGCGCCCCATCGAGCTTGCGCCGGCGCGGGGCGATCTCGTGCAGCCATTGGCTCATGCGCAGATCGAAGGCCTGGGTCAGCACGCCCAGCTCGATCGCGTCGGCGACCGTGGACAGCAAGGCGCCCGGCAGCAGCTTCTGCATCATCGGCAGGACCTTGGCGATGTCGGCGTCGCGGCGGCTGAAGTCGCGGTCGTTGTAGACGTCGCTGAGAAAGAACTGCGCCGCCGGACGCCGGCGCGGATCGCGCAGGAAGCGGTCGAAACTGGCCTCCAGCCGCCGCGCCTGCCATTGGCGCAGCTCCGGAAGCCAGCGCAACTGGTTGCGCGGTTCGCGCCGCGGATCGTGCAGGGCCTGGTGGCGGGCCAGCAGGCAGCCCAGTCGTCGGCTGAGGTCGGTCGTCCTGGACATCGGGAGGGATGATCGCGGCGGCGGCGGCCGGCTGCAAGGCGTGCGGGCCTCAGGCATCGTCGCCTCGGAGCGGAAAGCACCGGGCCTGAAGCCCCGCCACAAAAGCTGAGCGCCCTGTCGAGCGGGAGGGCCTTGAGCCTCCTGGCTTTCGCCTGCCTGTCGCCGCCGCCTGCGACCTTGGTACAGGTCTGCTGGACGCCTCGCCCGGCTGGGCTACACTCGGCCGAATTCCGCCAAGGCCGTGCCGCCGATCACATGCTGTCACTTCACTCCGCCCGGAATCGGGCGAGCCGCAAACAGTCGGCCAACGGCACCCGCCCCTCCGCATCCAAGCCTGCGACGAAATCCGCGTCCGACGGCGCCAAGCCGAAGATCGGCCTGGCCATCGCCGGCGGCGGCCCGATCGGCGGCATGTACGAGCTGGGCGCTCTGCGCGCGCTCGACGAGGCGATCGAAGGCCTCGACCTGACCCGGCTGGACTGCTACGTCGGCGTCAGCAGCGGCGCCTTCCTCGCCGCCGGTCTGGCCAATCGCATGGACACCGCCGAGATGTGCCGGATCTTCGTCACCGGCGACAGCGCCGACGTCGAATTCCGCCCCGAGACCTTCATGCGCCCGGCGTTCCTGGAATACGTCAAGCGCGCGGCGAGCTTTCCGCGCCTGGCCGCCGAATGGTGGCGCGAGCTGTTGTTCTCGCCGCTGGAAGCGCGCTGGTCGGACCTGATCACCCGTTTCGGCGGCCTGATCCCCAACGGCCTGTTCGACAACGCCCAGGTCGAGCTGTTCCTGCGCGAAGTGTTCACCCGGCGCGGCCGCAGCAACGATTTCCGCGAACTCGACGCAGAGCTGTACGTGGTCGCTGTCGATATCGACAGCGGCGACGCGGTGCGTTTCGGCGGCGACAACTGGAAGGACGTGCCGATCTCGCAGGCGGTCCAGGCCAGCGCCGCGCTGCCGGGCCTGTACCCGCCGGTGCAGATCCGCGGCCGTCACTTCGTCGATGGCGCGCTGCGCCGGACCATGCACGCCTCGGTCGTGCTCGAACGCGGCGTGGACCTGCTGATCGGCATCAATCCGCTGGTGCCGTTCAACCACAACCACGGCGTGCCGGTGGCCGAGGACAACAGCCTGGCCGCGGGCGGCCTGCCGGCGGTGCTGTCGCAGACCTTCCGCACCCTGCTGCAATCGCGCATGCAGGTCGGGCTGGCGCGCTACGCCCAGCAATACCCCGATATCGACCAACTGGTGTTCGAGCCCAACGCCGAAGACCGCGAGTTGTTCTTCACCAACGCCTTCAGCTTCTCGGCGCGCAAGCGCATCTGCGAGATCGCCTACCGCAACACCCTGGCCGACCTGCGCCTGCGCCGGGACACGCTGGCGCCGATGCTGGCCGCGCACGGCCTGCGCCTGCGCGAGGACGTGCTGGCCGATACCGAGCGCTCCATCCTCGACGGCATCGGCAAGCCGCAGCGCGATACCGAGACCACGGCGCGGCTGCGGCGGGCGCTGGATGATGTGGATCATCTGGTGGCCAAGGCGCCGAAGGCGTCGCCGTCGCGGGCCGGGAAGCGGGCGGTTCGCAAGCGGCAACAAGTGGGGTGAGGGTGGTTGGCGTCGGCCAGACTGACTACTTGGGCGACACCGAACATCCGGAGACTTCAGCGCCATATCTCCAGTCCGTCATTCCCGCGAACGCAGGCTCCGCTTTACTTCGGCGAAGCCGGACATCCAGGGCCTTTCGTGCGAGAACGTCTGAAGCCACTCAACTCCCACTTTCACGGACTCTGCCCTGTCTCGGCGAAGCCGACCTCGCAGAGACTTCAGCGCCATCTCTCCGGTCCGTCATTCCCGCGAACGCGGGCTCCGCTTTACTTCGGCGAAGCCGAACATCCAGGGCCGTTCGTGCGAGAACGCCTGAAGTCGCCCGACTCCCGCTTTCACAGACGCGGTTCTACTTCGGCGAAGCCGAACCCCCAGAAGCTTCAACGCCATCTCCCCAGGCCGTCATTCCCGCGAACGCGGGAATCCAGTGACTTCAAACGTTCTCGCACGAAAAGCCCTGGATGTTCGGCTTCGCCGAAGTAAAGCGGAGCCCGCGTCCGCGGGAATGACGGGCAAGGGTGACTTTCGTCGCTTCTGAAATGGGGTACTGACGCCGCGAATTGCTGATTCAACGCGGTCGCTTCGAGCGACTTTCATCGCAGCTGGATTGGACCCCTTGCGCCGCGATCTGCTGATTCAACGCCGTCGCTTCTAGTGACTTTCGTCGCGGCTGGATTGGGGTCCTGACGCCGCGATTTGCTGATTCAACGCCGGACAAACGGTTTGCGCGCTTGGATGTTTGGGCGTACTCCAAGTGTTGGTGTGAATACTCTAGACAGCAAGCCCATCTTGGGGGCACAGCACTAACCCCAATCACAGGATGTCCATGGCCGCCAAGTTCAAGAAGACCGCGAAGAAGTCCGCCGGCAAGACCCAAAACGCCGGCAAGGGCAGCGCGCAGGAGCAGGCCGAGCGCCTGTCCAAGACGTTGAGCGAATCCGCGCAGCAGATCTGGCTGGCCGGCGTCGGCGCGTTCGGTCGCGCTCAGGCCGAGGGCACCAAGCTGTTCGAAGGTCTGGTCAAGGAAGGTCTGAACCTGGAACAGACCGCGCGCAAGTTCACCGGCGGTCAGGCCAGCGTGTTGCGCGATGCGGTCGAGTCCAAGGTCGGCCAGGCGCGCGAGCGCGCGACCGATACCTGGGATCGCCTCGAAAAGGTGTTCGAAGAACGCGTGCAGCGCGCGCTGGTCAAGCTCGGCGTGCCGGGCCGCGACGATCTGGCCGGCCTGAGCGAGCGCGTCGATGCCCTGACCGCCGAGCTGCGCCGCCAAGGTGGCGCGCCGGCCGCGCGCAAGGCTTCCGCCAAGGCCGCCAAGCCTGCCGCCGCGGCGCGCAAGCCGAAGGCCGCCAAGGCCGCGGCGAAGAAGCCGGCCAAGGCCGCCAAGGCACCGCGCAAGTCGATCGCCCGTCCCAAGCCGCCGGTCGCGCCGTAAGCGGCCGCTCGCCGATACAAGATTCGTAGTACCTGTCGTACACACCCGGTTCGATCGCGCGGCCATCCATCGCCGCGCACTGTTTAAGCCCGCCAGTCCGCGCTTCCGTATGCTCCCCTCCCCTTACGGTTTCGGACTGGCGGGCTTTCTTATTTCCCGGCCTCAGGGCGCCATGCCCTGCACGGTTCTTGCGCCGTCGCGCACGCTTAGACCACTGCGCATCTAGCGCACTTTGTGGCTTACAGACACTCCAAATACGTTCCTCCGGCACTGTTCGTGCCAGCATGCAGTTGCCGTTCACAGCCCCGTCCGTGGGACGTTGGAAGAGCAACGGCTGATGAAAGACACAACGATTCCGAGAAATTGGTCTCATTTTTCGTGAATTTCATGTATCTGAAGCCGTATATCCTCAGCGTCTTTTATGGGCCTAGCGCTGCATGTCGAGTTTCTCCTTGTGGGCTGCCGCCGCCGTCACCCTGACGATCGGTCTGGCGTCCACCGCCTACCTTTGGTCCTATCGCCGCCATCGCACTGAGGTCTCCACCGGTATCGCCGGTCTGGCCAAGATGCGCTGGCGCGAATTCGCGCGCCTGATCGTCGAGGCTCTGCGCGAGCGCGGGTTCGAGGCGGAGTCGGTGGAGGAATCCCTCGCCCGCGGCACTCAGGCCGAGCTGCGCCTGCTGCGCGCCGGCAAGCCGTGGCTGCTGTCGTGCAAGCTCGGCGACGCCGATTACAAGGTCTCGGCCGCGACCGTAGCCGAGTTGGCGGATGCGGTGCGCTTCAACGGCGCCGCCGGCGGTCTGCTGGTCACCACGGGGCGCTTCGACGGCCATTCCGAGCGCGTCTCCGACGGGCTGGATCTGTACAGCGGCGAGACGCTGTGGGAGCTGGTCGAGCCGTTGCTGCCGGCCTCTACTCGCCACGAGGTCATCGCCGCGGCGCAGAAGCGCAGTATCCAGACGATCGTCGCGGCCTGGGCCGGGGCGATCGTGTTGGGGTTGATCGTGGGTTTCGTGGTGCCGCATTTGCTTCCAAGCGCTCCGCCTGCGGCTGCTCCGGCGACCGAGACGGCCGCTGCCGCGGCGCCTGCGGCGCAGGGCGGCGGGGATGTCGCGCCGGTGCCGGCGGATGCGCCGCCCGCGGCTGCGATGCCGCCTGTGGACGCGACGCCTGCGCCTGCTGCTGATGATGCGGCCGCTCCCGCCGACGATCAGGCTGCCGATGTTCAACCGGCGGTACCGGCTCGCCCTCTGGCGGCTGCGCCGGCGGCTTCGGGCACTACGGCTAATCCTGCGGCCGATCGCGCTTATGTGATTCGCGCTATCGCGGGGTTGAACGGGGTCGAGCGGGCGTTGTGGTCTACGCCTTCCAATTTGCTGATCTATCGTCTTACCGAAGCGGGCAAGCAGGATATCGACAGCATCTGCGAGGTGTTGGATCGGTATCCGGAGTTGCGGTCTTCTCGGGTGCAGTTGCAGCCGCCGCCTGGCAGTACTACTCGGGTGCGGTTCTTTCAGTGTCGCGCTTATTGATCGCGGGGACGCGCTAGGCGCTTCACGCAAGATCGAACGCTATAAGCAGATCGAACGCTAGCTAAAAAAGAACCGGATTGCCCGGCTCTTAGGGTGTCCTTCGGTCTCGCGAGTTAATAGCTACGCCGGGCCAAAGCTTTGCTACAGCTAAAAAAAGAGCCGGGATTACCGGCTCTTTTTTGTTTGTCCGCCGACGGCGGTTTACCAGTGCACGCCGCGCATCAGTGAGGCGAAGGCGATTTGTTCGTTGCTGGCGTGTTCGTCCTTGAGGCCCTTTCTGTCGCCCTTGGCGGCGGCGGAATCGGGGAACAGTTCGAAGGCGGTGCTCATGACCACTTCGTAGGCCTTCGGCGCCAGGGCGTTGACCACCGAGGCGAAGATGCCCAGGCGGGTGGCGATGCGGCTCGGGCGTTCGATGATGCCCTTGACCACCAGGTCGGCGGCTTCGTCGGGGGTCAGGGTCGGCACGCTGTCGTACATCTTGGTCGGCGCGATCATCGGGGTCTTCACCAGCGGCATGTTGATGGTGGTGAAGCTGATGCCCTTGCCCGACAACTCGCCCTGGGCGCAGCGGCTCCATGCGTCCAGCGCCGCCTTCGAGGCGACGTAGGCCGAGAACCGCGGCGAATTGGCCAGCACGCCGATCGAGGAGATGTTGATGATGTGGCCCTTGCGGCGCTCGGTCATCTTCGGCATGAAGCCCATGATCAGGCGCAGGCTGCCGAAATAATTGAGCTGCATGGTGCGTTCGAAATCGTGGAAGCGATCGTAGCTGAGCTCGATCGAACGCCGGATCGAACGGCCGGCGTTGTTGACCAGGATATCGACGTGGCCGTGATCGGCCAGCACCTGCTTGACCAGGCGGTCGCAATCGGCCATGTCGGCCAAGTCGGCGGTGTAGGCGAATACCTTGCCGCCCAACGCCTTCATCTCGTCGCGGGCCTTGAACAATTCGGCCTCGCCGCGCGCGACGATCACCGTCACCGCGCCGGCCGCGGCGACCTTCTCCGCGGTCGCAAGGCCGATGCCCGAGGAACCGCCGGTGATCACCACGACCTTGTTGCGGACCTTCCCCTTGAGGGTGCGATCGACGAACAGGTCCGGGTCCAGATGCCGTTCCCAGTAGTCCCACAGCCGCCAGGCGTAGCTGTCCAGGTTCGGGACCTTGATCCCGCTGCCGCGCAGCGCGCGCTCGGTCTCGCGATTGTCGAACCGGGTCGGATAGGTGATGAACTTCATCACTTCCTTCGGGATCTTGAAGTCGCGCAGCAGCATGCCGATGAAACGCTTGACCGGCGGCAGGTTGGTCACCGCGCCGCGGATGCCGGCCGGCACGAAGGCGAACATGCGCGCGTCGATGCGCATGGTCATCTCCGGCGTATGGCCGGCGCGGGCGAAGGTGTTGAGCACCTCGCCGACGCGCTGCGGCTCCGGATCGGTCAAATGGAAGCAGTGGCCGTCGAGCTTGGGCTTGTGCGCGATGTGGTCCATCGCATCGACCACGTAGTCCACCGGGATGATGTTGATGCGGCCGCCTTCCAGGCCCAGCATCGGCATCCACGGCGGCAGCATCTCGCGCAGCTTCTTGAGGAAGGTGAAGAAGTAGTACGGGCCGTCGATCTTGTCCATCTCGCCGGTCTGCGAATGGCCGACCACCATGCCCGGGCGATAGATGCGCCACTTGACCCGCTTTTCGTTGCGGACCAGGCCTTCGGAATCGTGTTTGGTGCGCAGGTACGGATCGTCCAGGCCTTCGGCCTCGTCGAACATGTCCTCGCGGAACACGCCCGAATACAGGCCGGCGGCGGCGATCGAACTGGTGTGGTGGAAGCAGCCGGCGGCGATGGCCGCGGCCAGGTCCAGCGCGTGCTGGGTGCCGTCGATGTTGGCCACGCGCTGGGCCTGCGCGCTGGCGGTAAGGTCGTAGATCGCGGCCAGATGGAAGAAATGCTTGATCTTGCCGTTCAACGCGCGCAGTTGCGCGGCGGTGAGGCCGCACTTGGGCTGGGTCATGTCGCCCGCGACCGGGATCACACGTTTGAGATCCCAGCCCATCTTCTTGGCGGTGGCATCGAATTTCTTTTGCGAATCCTTGCGCACCAGCACGTGGATCGTGCCCTTGCGTTTGAGCAAGTTGCTGACGAGAAAGCGACCGATGAAACCCGTCGCGCCGGTGACGAAATAGCTCATACCCCTCTCCTGGATGGCCCCGATCGGCCGCCGCTGCGGCGGCATGACGCTACGGTGCCAGAGCCTGAGCGCAGTAACAATTCTTTTCCGTATTGACCGCGCCGCTCCGTATTGACCGCCTGGGGAGCGCGTGCTGTTATGCCGCTTCACCCTGGTGCCCAGGAGAGGCCGCCCGTGTCCGACATCCAGTCCGCGTTCGAACAAGCCGCAAAAGACGTCCAAGCCCTGCCCGACCGTCCGGATAACGACACCCTGCTGCGCCTGTACGCGCTGTACAAGCAAGGCGCCGAAGGCGACGTCAACGGGCCCAAGCCTGGGTTCTTCGATTTCGTCGGCACCGCCAAGTACGAGGCCTGGGAAAAGCTCAAGGGCACCGCGCAGGACGAGGCGAAGAAGAAATACGTCGATCTGGTCAAGAAACTGCGCGGCTGACGCCGCGCCCGCCCCGTCCCTCTTACCTAGGCAGCCCGATGGCGAAACAGACCCGCCAGCGCATCCTCGATGCTGCGTTGACCATGTTCAACGCGCAGGGCGAGCCCAACGTCACCACCAACCATATCGCCGACGAGCTGGAGATCAGCCCGGGCAATCTGTACTACCACTTCCGCAACAAGGACGACATCATCGAGCAGTTGTTCGCGCGCTTCGAGGAGCGCATGGACGCCGCGCTCGCCGCGCCCCAGGGGCGCCTGCCCGGACTCGAGGACATCTGGCTGCAGTTGCACCTGGTGTTCGAATGCATCTGGGACTACCGCTTCCTGTACCGCGATCTGGTCGAGATCCTCAGCCGCAACCGCCGCCTGCGCCTGCGCTTCGCGCGCATCCTCAAGCGCGCCGATGAACAGGCGCATCTGGTCATGCGGGGTTTGTCGCAGGCCGGAGTCATGCGGGCTTCCGGGGATGAATTGGCCGCGACCGCGACCAATGTGCTGGTCATCGCGACCTTCTGGCTCAACTACGCCGCCGCGCGCGGCGACAAGGACGAACACGCGGCGATCCGCGACGGCATCGTCCAGGTGATGATGCTGCTCTCGCCGTTCCTTCGCGATGCCGAACGGCTGCATCTGAATACGCTGATCCGGGCTTATCTGGACTGATCGGGCCCGGCCGCTTCGGCCAGTACAGTTGTCACTGACCCGCGCCCGCGTCCGGGCGCACACTGCCGCGGCCGCGACGGCGCGCCGCCGTCGCTCCCTGCCCCGCGGAGCCGCCCCCATGCGCAAGCTGACCTTGCAGATGCAGATGTCCGTCGATGGCAGCGTCGCCGCCGAGCGCGACGGCTGGCAACTGTGGGGCTTCGACTGGCGCGGCCCCTGGGCCTGGGACGCGGCCTTGAAGCAGCGCTTCAACGCCACCTTGGACCGCATCGACGGTCTGGTGCTGAGCCGGCCGATGGCCGAGGAAGGCTTCATCGACCATTGGACGGCCGCCGCCGCGCATCATCCGGACGACCGCGATTTCGACTTCACGCGCAAGATCCTCGCCCTGGACAAGATCGTGATCAGCGACAAGATCGAACAGCCGTGCTGGCCGCGCACACGCATCGCCGGCGGCGGCCTGGCGCGGGAAGTGAACGCGCTCAAGGCCCAGCCCGGCAAGGGGCTGATCTGCTACGGCGGCGTCGGTTTCGCCTCGGCGCTGACCGCGGCCGGGCTGGTGGATGAATTCGAGTTCTATCTCAATCCCGCCGCGGCCGGCGCGGGTCGCTCGCTGTTTCCGCAGGACGGGCTGGCGCTGAGCCTGCTGGATTCGCAGGCCTACGAGTGCGGGATGATCGTCAACCGCTATCGGCCGCGCGATCGCGGCTGAGCTTCGACCGGCACCCTGGCCGGCGACGAACGAAGGGCGCCATCGCGGCGCCCTTCGATGTTTCTTTCGATGTTCCGGCCTGATCCGCGGCGATCGCATCGCCGGGACCGTGGCCGCGCCGCGATCAGGCCTTGCGGCTGCGGCGCGCGGCCGGCTTGCGCGCGGTGCGGCGCGAAACCGGCTTCTTCGCCGCCGGCTTGCGCGACTTGCGCTGGGTGCGGGGTTTGCCGCTCTTCAGGCCCAACTTGTCCAGCACCGGGGCCAGACGCGCCTCGACCTCGGCGCTGAACTTGATGACCTTGGGTTCGACCTGATCGCGCACGTTCTCGATCCCGCCGCGCACGTTGCTGCGCGCGTCGGAGGCCAGATCGCGCACGCGCTGTTGCAGCGCCTCGACCCGACCGGCCGCGCGGCCGGCGCCGGCGAGCGCTTCGCGGCGCGCGATCACGGCCAGACCCAGACCGGCCAGCCACAGGTGACGCAGCGTGGTTTCGTTCGCTGCCACCGGCTTCTTGCGTTTCACAGCTGCCATCGTTTGCTCCGCCGACCGCCCGGAATGGGCGGTTCCACCAGCGCACTGTGGCCGCGCCCCATCGAGCAATCACACTAGCCGCTTCAGTTTGCGCACAGCCTGCGCGCTGCCTCTTGCCAGCGCCCCCGCCGCGGCGGGATGCTGCCCTCCCGATCCGATCCGTTCGACAAGGACTGCAGATGGCCGCCAAATCCGCCTGGGCCGCTTTTCCTCACGATGCCAAGGGCTACGCCTACGCCGGCGACGCTCTCAAGAAAGCCTGGCCCAAGCTGCACGCCGGCGATGCCGAACCGTATCCCGACGCCAAGCGCGCGACCGCGCTGATCAAGGCCGCCGGCAAGGCCGCGCCGAAGGGCCTGGACGCCGATGCGCTCGCCGCGGCGCTGCAGGACGCGTGGCGCGCATTCCATCGCGGCGATTTCAAGGCCGCCTTCGACGCCGGCCAGGCGCTCGGCCCGGTCGGCGCCAGCGTCGCGGTAAAAGCTCTGGGAATTCATGCGACTTACCTGGTCGATGACGAAGCCGAACAGCTCAAGCGCTACGAGCAGGCGGCCAAGATCGCCGAGACCGCGGTCGCGGCGCTGCCCGACGAGGTCAACAGCCATTATCGCCACGCCTTCGCGCTGGGCCGCTACAGCCAGGGCCTGAGCATCGCCAAGGCGCTCAAGGCCGGCATCGCCGGCAAGGTGCGCGCCGCGCTCGACACCACGCTGCAGCTCGAACCCAAGCACGCCGAAGCGCACACGGCAATGGCGCTGTATCACGCCGAGATCATCAACAAGATCGGCGGCATGATCGGCGGCCTCACCTACGGCGCGAAAGCCGCCGATGCCGACAAGCACATCAAGGCCGCGCTCAAGCTCACGCCCGACTCGCCGAT
The DNA here is from genome assembly GCF_001442805.1 of Lysobacter gummosus. NCBI lineage: Bacteria > Pseudomonadati > Pseudomonadota > Gammaproteobacteria > Lysobacterales > Lysobacteraceae > Lysobacter > Lysobacter gummosus. Next base: position 3,342,968 of record NZ_CP011131.1, read on the forward strand.
CGCGCATATCGAACACGGCAACGTGCTGATCCTGCTGCACGGCGACAAGCAGGAAGACGCGGCCGCGGCGGCGTACGAAAAAGCCGCCAAGCTCAAGCCGCTCGATGCGATGGAGGCCTTGGACGCCAACTACGCGAAGGAACAGTTGGAATAGGCGGATTGAAATCCATGGGCTTGCGCTAATCCGCGCGCGGCGGGCGAATCGCGATCGCTGCGATTCGCCCGCCCGGCTCCGGCGAGATCGGGTGCGCACGCTCGCGAGCCTGAACAAAAGACAGCGCTGTCATCGCTACGTGATGCGCATCACGTGCGTGTTCGTGTTTCAGGGGTTTTCCCCAGATGTGCCGCGATACCTCCCCCGGGCACCGTCGTTACATCGACCTGCCCCCACAGGAGCTGCTCATGGCCATCGATGCCGCCTCGCGCGTCGCGCCGACGTACTTGCCGCAGATGCAATTCAACGCGGTCGAAACACCGCCGATCCGCAAATCCAACGGCCCCACCAGCGGGCCGGGCCACGAACCTTATCGCGGCAAGCCCGACCCGGTCGCCGAGGGCCGACGCATTCACGATCGCGTGACCGAAGGCGGTTACCAGATGGTCGCTCGCGACGCCCAGATCACCTACGACGACATCCGCTCCGTCGACGTCCCCGGCGAAGTGCAGCCCGGCTACACCCGTTTCATCACCAAGGACGGCGCCAAGCACGTCGTCGCCGAAATCGGCAATCCCTCGATCTTCGCCGCCGCCGAACAGAAATACCTCGATGTCGGCGCGGCCACGATCGATCTCACTCGCGGCAAGGCCGACCTGCCGCCGAAGAAAGACACCGATGCGTTTTCGCTCAAGACCGACATCGAAAGCGGCGACGAGAAACTCACCATCGGCCAGGCCGCATACAAAGGCCTGGTAGACCAGTACAAGAAGGACGACCTGGAGCCCGACAGCGACCAGGCCAGGCTGGTGCGATTGCTGGAAGCGCGCGACGCGGTCAGCAACGGCAAGTTCATCAAGCCGACCTACGAAGACTTCAAACCCTGGACCGGCACCAAGACCGAGGTCGAAAGCCTGACCCAGCTCGAACCGGCCGACATGAAGGAGATCTTCGACAGCGCCGCGATCAACCGCGAAATCGAATACCTCATGCGGCGCGAGCCGATCGCGAAGGACTTCGCCGCCAAGCTCGACGAAGCGGTCAAGGCCGTGCCCGAGGCCGATCGCAAGGCGATGGCCGACAAACTCGCCAAGGTGGTCGAAAGCGCCGACTACGTCGATGAAATCTCCAAGCTGCCGTCCTGGGACGCGCCACGCGCGCGCGCCGACGTCGAGGACGCGATCAGCCAGTTGTCGCTGCTCGATCCCGACCGCGCCCGCAGCGCCGGGCAAAAGTTCACCGCCAACGCGCTGGCGAAGGATTTCGACAGCGCCTTCGCCGACCCGACCAAGGTCGATGACGAGGCCCTGGGCGGCGGCGTCGCCGACGTGCTGGAAACGGTCAAGGGCACGCTCGACACCGTCACCGGCCTGCCGGGCGAGATCGGCGAACAGATCGACAGTTTGCTCGGCAAGGACGGCGCCGATGCGCGCGTGGACGCGGGCAAGGTCGCGGCCGAACTGCGCGCCAACGGTTACAAGCCCGAGGACATCGACAAAGCGTTCTCCAAGGTCGATTTCGCCAGCGGCGACAAGGATTCGATCCGTAAACTGTTCGATCAGTTCGACTCGCAGGGCCTGCTGCCGGCGATCTCCGGCGCCTTCGGCCTGGCCGGCGCGGTGCATTCGCTGAGCACCGGCGAGTTCGGCACGGCCGAGGAAAACCTCGCCGTGGCCGGCGGTCTGATCAGTTTCGTCGGTTCACTGCCCGATGCGGCCAAGGTGTTGCCGAACTTGGCCGGCATCGACGCCTCGGCGCTGACCCTGCTCGGCGTCGACGGCAAGACCCAGGACGCGATCGGAGTCGGTTCGGCCGAGCCCAACAGCATCGTCAGCAAGGTCGGCGAACGCGTCGCCGCGACCGATGTGCCGGAGCCGACCGGGGTGGACAAGGCGGACGAGATCACCAAGGGCTTCGGCGGTCTGATCTCCGGCAACGGAGCCGGCGCCGATGCCTCGCGTCTGAGCCGCTCGGCCACTGCGGCGGTCGATGTGGTGTCGAAGTTCACCGGCGTGGCCGGCGGCGTGCTCGACGTCGTCACCGGCGGCATGTCGGTCGAGCAGGCCTTCGGCGAGGACGGCAGTCCCGGCGATCGCGCCGAGGCGGTGCTGAGCCTGATCTCCGGTTCCAGCGAACTGGCCTCGGCCGGCGCCAACGCGCTCAGCACCTTCACCAGCGCGGCGCAGGGCGGACAGGCCAGCACCGCATCGCGGGTGCTGACGACGCTGTCGCGCGGCCTGTCGGCGGTGGGCGTGGCGGCCGGCGTGGTCGGCCTGCTGATCGGCACCTGGGTGCAGAGCGCCAAGGACAAGAGTTTCGTCAAGGACCAGTACGAGTGGTTCAAGAACCTGGCCGGGGACGGCATCGCCCGGCCGGACTGGAATCTCAAGTACGACTATGCGGTGACCACGCTGGCCGAGTTCCGCAATGCCGGCGGCAAGAACGACGTGATCGCCGATTTGAGCCACGAGGATTGGGGCGGCCGGCAGGCGCCGGGCGACCGCAGCATCTTCGATTTCCATCGCGAGGAGTTCGCGCATTTCCGCGAACAGTGGGAGAAGGACCGCGGCGCCGAAAGCTACGCGCCCTTCCTCGACCCGGCCAAGCGCGAAGCCGATTTCAAGCGCGAGAAGGACCACATGGACGAGGTCAAGGCCTATCGAGAGGCCCACCCGACCCATTTCGACGGATACAACGACTGGGTGCTGGATCTTTGAGGCGGGCGGTGGGCGGCGGCGCGGGCGCGGGCAACCCCGCGCGCAGCGGTCGCGGCCCCGCGGCGCGGACGCTCGACGCAGCCGCGCTGACGGGGCCTATCCGCGCCGATCGCCGTTTTTTCCGGGCGATCGCAAGCAAGGCTTGCCTGTTGCGTTTGGGCCCATTAGAATTTGCGGCCCGATTCAACATCGGGCGGTTAGCTCAGCGGTAGAGCATCGCCTTCACACGGCGAGGGTCGCAGGTTCGAACCCTGCACCGCCCACCAGTTAGACGAAAAGGCCGGCGAAAGCCGGCTTTTTTCGTTTCCGCGGCGAGCGCCAGCGACCTGCCGCGCGCCGGAATCCAGCCATGAACGACGCCCACATCGCCCCGACCCGGCTGTATCACAACCCGCGCTGCTCCAAGTCGCGCGGCGCCCTGGAGCTGTTGCGCGAGCGCGGCCTGGAGCCGGCCATCGTCGCCTATCTCGAATCGCCGCCGGATGCGGCCGAACTGCGCGCCTTGCTCAAACTGCTGGGCGTTCAGGCGCGCGCGCTGCTGCGCAGCGGCGAGGACGAATATGCCGCCCTGGGGCTGGATGAGGCCTCGCTCGACGAAGCGGCCTTGATCGCGGCGATGGTCGCGCATCCGCGCCTGATCGAGCGACCGGTCTTCGTGCATGGCGGACGCGCGGTGATCGGGCGGCCGCCGGAGCGGGTGCTCGAACTGCTCTAGTCAGCAGGCGAGCTGATCGAAAAGCATCGGGGCTGAAGCCCTCCCACAAAAGACTTCGCGGCTGCGCGGCAGGCCGGGCCTGAGCGAAGTTCCGTGCCCGAAACGAATCTACTTCAGCGCCATCGGCGCGCGATCAGAACGACTTGCTGCTGCGCATCGCCAGCACCCGATCCGGCGCCCGGAACGAATCGCTGCGCGCGCCGGCCCAGAACGACTGGAACACCGCGTGCGCCGGAATCTTGCCGATCAGTTCGCCGGGAGTGAGGAAGTTGTACAGCGCGCCGAGCGAGCGCACCTCGGTCGGCGAGACCCGGCGCAGGATGTGCTCGGGGCCGATCTCGCTCGGATGGGTCAGCCCGGCTGCGCACAGCAGATCGCGCAGCGCCTTGAGCGTGTTGTCGTGGAAGTGGAACACGCGCGTGGACTTGTCCGGCACGTCGAGCTTGCCCCAGCGGCTCGGGTCCTGCGTCGCCACGCCGGTCGGGCAGCGGTCGGTATGGCAGCTCTGCGCCTGGATGCAGCCCAGCGCGAACATGTAGCCGCGCGCGGCGTTGCACCAGTCCGCGCCCATCGCCAGGGTGCGGCAGATGTCGAAGGCGCTGGTGATGCGCCCGGCCGCGCCGATGCGGATCTTGTCGCGCAGCTCCAGTCCGACCAGGGTGTTGTGCACCAGCATCAGCGCCTCGTGCATCGGCACGCCGACGTGATCGATGAATTCCGCCGGCGCCGCGCCGGTGCCGCCCTCGGCGCCATCGACGACGATGAAATCCGGCAACACTCCGGTTTCCTGCATCGCCTTGGCGATGCCGAACCATTCCCAGGGATGGCCGATGGCGAGCTTGAATCCGGTCGGCTTGCCGCCCGACAGCTCGCGCAATCTGGCGACGAAATGCAGCAGCCCCTGCGGCGAATCGAAGGCGGTGTGCGCGGCCGGCGACACGCAGTCCTGGCCCATCGGCACGCCGCGCGTGACGGAGATTTCCGCGCTGACCTTGGCCGCCGGCAGCACGCCGCCGTGACCGGGCTTGGCGCCTTGCGAGAGCTTGATCTCGATCATCTTGACCTGCTCGTCGCGCGCATTGGCGAGGAAGCGCTCCTCGCTGAACATGCCGCGCTCATCGCGGCAGCCGAAGTAGCCCGAGCCGATTTCCCAGACCAGATCGCCGCCGTTCTCGCGGTGGTACGGCGAAATCGAGCCCTCGCCGGTGTCGTGATAGAAGTTGCCGAGCTTGGCGCCCTTGTTGAGCGCGCGGATCGCATTGGCCGACAGCGAGCCGAAACTCATCGCGGAAATATTGAACACGCTGGCCGAATACGGATGCGCGGTGTTCTCGCCGATGGTGATGCGGAAATCGTGCGCGACGTGCGAGGTCGGCGCCAACGAATGGTTGATCCATTCGTAGTCCAGGCTGTAGACGTCCTGCTGGCTGCCGAACGGGCGCACGTCGTTGACCGACTTGGAGCGCTGATAGACCAGCGCGCGCTGCTGGCGCGAGAACGGCACCTCGGCGGTATCGGCCTCGATGAAGTACTGGCGCATCTCCGGGCCGATCGACTCCAGCCCGTAGCGGAAATGCGCGAGCACCGGGTAGTTGCGCCGCAGCGTGCTGCGGGTCTGCAGCAGGTCCAGCGTGCCCAGGATCGCCACCGCGCCGAAACCGGCCACGCCCCACAGCCAGTCGCTGTGATGCGCGAACACCAGCACCGCCGAAATCAGGGTCAGGATCAGACTTGCAACGTAAGCGGCATAGCGCATGGCGATCGGATGGGTTCACGAGCTGAGGCCGAGCATACCCTCGGGCGCGTGGATTGGCTGTACGGCGGCGGGCGGGAGGTGGGGGGGGCTCTGCGAGGCTGAGAGGCTGCGGGGAACTGCGGTGCTGCCGCAGTGCTGCTGCGGACCTGGTGCGGACCTGGTGCGGAACTAGTGCGGAGCTGCCGCTGAGCTGCCGAGGAGCTGCTCACCATTACGCAGGTGCACGACCACGCCGACACCACCTACCGTCATTCCCGCGAACGCGGGAATCCAGGGCCTTTCGTGCGAGAACGTTTGAAGTCTCTGGATTCCCGCGTTCGCGGGAATGACGGTCTGGAGAGATGGCGCTGAAGTCTTTGGATTCCCGCCTTCGCGGGAATGACGGACTGAAAGGATTGCGCTGAAGTCTTGGGATTCCCGCGTTCGCGGGATGACGGACTGGAAGGATTGCGCTGAAGTCTCTGGATGTTCGGCTTCGCCGAAGTAAAGCGGAGCCCGCCTTCGCGGGAATGACGGTCTTCGGGGTGCGCGCTGAAGGCGCGCAGTGCGCGGCTTCTACGGCAAGCCCAGCCTGCATCCACGGCAATGACGGCCCGGAAGACCGCCCTCGTCCCATCCCTACAACCGCGCATCCACCTCATCGCGCGGATACAGACTCTTGATGTCGTACAACAAGGCGCCGGGCTTGCCGTAGGCGCGCGCGCCGGCGGCGCCGAGGGTGCGGAATTCTTCGTGCGCCACCGCCAGCACGATCGCGTCGTAGACGCCGGCTTCGGGCCGCTCGACCATGTCCACCCCGTACTCGCGCCGCGCTTCCTCGGCATGCGCCCACGGGTCGTGGATCTCGACCTGGGCGCGGTATTCGCCGAACTCGCGCGCCAGATCGATCACCCGGGTATTGCGCAGGTCGGCGCAGTTTTCCTTGAAGGTGATGCCCAGGATCAGAATCCGCGAACCGGCCAGAGCGATGCCGCGCTGGATCATGCGCTTGACCACTTCGGCGGCGACATGGCTGCCCATCGAGTCGTTGATGCGACGGCACGCCAGCAGGATGTCGGGGTAGTAACCGGCGCTCTGCGCTTTCTGGATCAGGTAGTACGGGTCCACGCCGATGCAGTGGCCGCCGACCAGCCCGGGCCGGAACGGCAGGAAATTCCACTTGCTGCCGGCTGCTTCCAACACCTCGGTGGTGTCGATGCCGAGCTTCTGGAAGATCAGCGCGAACTCGTTGATCAAGGCGATGTTGGCATCGCGCTGCGTGTTCTCGATGACCTTGGCCGCTTCGGCCACGCGCAGGCTGGAGGCCTTGTGGGTGCCGGCCGGAATGATGCTGCGGTACAGGGCATCGACCCGGTCGGCGGTTTCCGGGGTCGAGCCGGAAGTGACCTTGGGAATGTCCACCAGGCGGCGCTGGCGATCGCCCGGGTTGATCCGCTCCGGGCTGTAGCCGACGAAGAAATCCTCGTTGCAGCGCAAGCCCGAGCTGCGTTCGAGTTCGGGAATGCAGATTTCCTCGGTCGCGCCGGGGTAGACGGTGGATTCGTAAATCACCGTGTCGCCGCGCTTGAGCAACCCGGCCAGGGCCCGGCTGGCCTGGATCAGCGGATTGAAGTCCGGGCGCTTGTGTTCGTCGATCGGCGTGGGCACGGTGATCACGTACACCTCGCGATCGGCCAGGTCTTCCAGGCTGGCGCTGAAACGCAGCCGGACCGCGGCGGCGATCTCCTCGGCGCTGTTCTCGCGATGATGATCCTCGCCGACGCTGAGCTGCGCCACGCGCACGGCATTGATGTCGTAACCGACGGTGTCGTAGCGCTTGCCGAACTCCAGCGCCAGCGGCAGGCCGACATAGCCCAGCCCGATCACGCCGATGCGCGCTTGCGCGAAACTGCTTTCGTACTGCGCCATGCCCTGCCCTGATGTCGGGAGCGGGCGCCGGGGCGGCCCGGACCACCGGTGCGGGGATTCTAGAGAGCGGCGTCGCGCGCTGGCAAATACCGGCGGCGCAGTTCGCATATCGGCGCCCGGCCGCGGCCTGGCGAGCGCGGTTTCAGCCGGGCCCGGGCATGACATCGGCTGGCGCTTGCTCCAGCAGGCCGAACGGCGCGGCGACCGCGAGGAAATGCCGCTGCGCCGCGCCGCCGTTGGTCTGCAGGGCGACGATACGATCGTCGCGGTAGTCGATCAGGATCGCGCTGCCGTCGGCGCTGCATTCCCAGATCGACAGGCCGCCGGCCGGATTGAGGTAATGCCACTGGCCGCCCTCTTCCGACACGCTGTCCCAGATCGCGTCCGACACCGCCTGCCGCGCGGCGAAGCGCTCCCAACCGCCCTCGGGCGCCCATGAGGTCCACGGCGGCGCGGGTTCGCCGCTGGCATCGAGCGTGCGCCCGCTCATTCGGCCGCCACCGCGACCGCGTTGCGGCCCAGTTGCTTGGCCCGGTACAAGGCGGCGTCGGCATGGCGCATCCACATCGCCGCGCTGATGGTTTTCGGCCCCGTCGGGGCCACGCCGATGCTGACCGTGCAGCGCAGCGCCGGCGCCTCCTCGAAGCGCGCGTCCTCGATGCTCTTGCGCACGCGCTCGGCGATCGCCGCCGCGTCTTCGCGTCCGGTGTCCATGAGGATCAGCGCGAATTCGTCGCCACCGATGCGACTGGCGGTGTCGGTCATGCGGGTGATGGCGTGCAAGCTGTCGGCGACCCGGCGCAGCACGGCATCGCCGATCAGATGGCCGTGGTAGTCGTTGATTTCCTTGAACCGGTCCACGTCGATCAGGACCAGCGCGGCGTCCTTGCCGGCGCGCGCGCAGTGGGTCATGGTCGCGGTCGCCGAGTCGTCCCAATGCAGGCGGTTCTGCAGGCCGGTCAACGGATCGGTGCGGCTGATGTGGGCCAGTTGCTTGTTCTGCCGCACCACCTTGCGCGCCAGCCCGTAGGCCGCGCTGCTGATCGCCAGCGGATAGACCAGCATGAAAGGCAGGCTGGACAGGATCACCGGCATCGAGCTGTCGGGCGAGAACGGAAAGCCGAGGATCGCCCACACGCTCAGGCAGGTCGCGGCCTGGGTCAGCCCGGTGCGGGCGAAGAAGCGCCAGCCGCCGACGCCGATCTTGTCCGCCGACAGCATCACCGCGAGCAAGGCGCTGGGCACCACGTCGAACTGCATGACCGCGATCCAGACGCCGCCCATCGCCGAATCGATGACCAGATTGCGGTACTCGGCGTATTCCGGATCGCCGCTGCGCGAGGCCAGCAGATAGGCCAACGGCGGCCACAGATAACCGTTGACGGACAGGATCGCCCATAGCCACCACGGCGCGCCGTCCTCGTACAGCACGCCGGCGACGGCGAAGAATCCGCAGCCCAGGCCCAGCGTCCGCATCTGATAGATACGGCGCACGAAGCGCAGGTGTTCGCTGGCGCTGGCCGGGTCCAACGGGCGGTCGGTGGTTGCCGTCACGCACACTCCCCGCGGACTGTCGAGGCAGGCGCCGCAAGGATTTGCGGCGGGTTGTGCATACCCTGCGCGAGCCCAGGCCGTTGCGCAAGCGCCGCACTTGGCCGCAGCCCGGGCAACGCCGGCTGCGATGGGATCGCAATCGCGCACGCACTGCACCCGAGCGCATCGGCGCGGCCTTTCCCGCGCCGAAAAGCACAGCGCAAGCGCAATGTGCCTGCGCGCCGGAACGGTGCGGGGCATCACCAATTCACGTGCTTTTTGTGCTTGCCGCCGCCGGCATCCGGGTGCGGGCGACGCCTACATTGGACCCGGGCGCTCCACCCGGGCGACACGATCGCGCCGCACCGCGAGGGCCCGCCCCTTCCGCCGCTGCCAGCGGCCTATCAACGTGAGGGCTTCGCCGATGTCGCACTCATCCATGCGCTCCGCTTCCCGGCCGCTCGTCAGCGGCCGCGCCGCCCGGGCCTGTCGCCCGCTCGCCATCGCCACCGCCGCCGCGCTCGCCGCCGTCTGCGCCGCGCCTGCCGGCGCCGGCGTGGTCAACGCCAACGGCCTGGAACCGGCCGGCCAGTACGATCAATTCATCGTCAGATACCGTAGCGGCAGCCGCGCGCATGTCGAAGCGGCGAGCCTGAACGCCGCCTTGTCCCGCGCCGCGACCGCCCCCGGCCAACCGCGGCTGGGCCTGGCGCATGTGCGCCGCATGTCGCTGGGCGCCGACGTGATCCGCGCCGATCGCCGCCTCGACCGCGTCGATGCCTTGGCATTGATGAAGCGCATCGCCGCCGATCCGGCGGTGGAATACGTCGAACCCGATTTAATGATGCGCACGCAGTTGATCCCCAACGACACGCGCTACAACGAGCAATGGCATTACGCCACCGGCGCGGTCGGCATCAACGGCCCCGGCGCCTGGGACCGGTCCAGCGGCGCCGGCGTGGTGGTCGCGGTGGTCGACAGCGGCTATCTGAGCCATACCGATCTCAACGCCAACCTCCTGTCCGGCTACGACTTCGTGGCCTCGGTGAACGGCCTGGGCCTGGCGTGCCTGTTCGCCGGCCTGCCCTACAACTGCGGCGGCGGCAACGACGGCAACGGCCGCGACAACAACGCCACCGATTCGTCCAACATCAAACACGGCACGCATGTGTCGGGCACCATCGCCGCGGTCACCAACAACAACCTCGGCGTGGCCGGCGTGGCGCGCGAGGCCAAGATCCTGCCGGTGCGCGTGCTCGGCAACAGCGGCGTGGGCCAGACCTCGGACATCGCCGACGGCATCGTCTGGGCATCGGGCGGCAGCGTCAGCGGCATTCCGGCCAACGCCAATCCGGCCGACGTGATCAATCTCTCGCTCGGCGGCGCACAGGCCTGCAGCCAGACGCTGACCTATCGCGACGCGATCAACGCCGCGACCAACAACGGCTCGGTGGTGGTCGTCGCCGCCGGCAACAGCAACACCGACGTCGCCGGCTTCACTCCCGCCAGTTGTCCCAACACCATCACCGTGGCCGCCAGCGACATCAACGGCAACCGCGCCTGGTATTCGAACTACGGCGCCGGCATCGACATCACCGCGCCCGGCGGCGAAACCTGTTCGCCGGCCACCGAGTTCCTGGCGCTGGGCGAATCGACCAGCGGCAAGTGCACGCAGAACCATACGCAGAACGGCGTGCTGTCCACCATCGACGGCAACGGCTACGGCTTCTATCAGGGCACTTCGATGGCCGCACCGCACGTGGCCGGCGTGGTCGCGCTGATGAAATCGTTGAAGCCGGCGCTGACCACCGCGCAGGTGCAGACCATCCTGACCAGCACCGCGCGGCCGATCGCCGCCGCCAAGTGCCCCGGCGGTTGCGGCCCGGGATTGATCGACGCCGATGCCGCGGTGACCGCGGCGCAAGGTCCCTGAACAAAGCTGCGCACGCCCATGGCCCCGGCGCGATGCCGGGGCCATTTTTTTGCCGAATGCAGCGAATGCAAGCGTAGCGGTCAAGCGAGCCGGAGCGATTTCGCAAGCAAGATGCGACGCAGTTTGCACTGCCGAAAACCCGATATCGCGTTTACGTACAGCTAACGTCTGCCTCCGGCACCATTCATGCACAGGGGTTCCCATGCGGAGCCAGAGCGATGACGACCACCTTGCAAGGCCGCCCCACTCCGACCACACCTGGGCTGAGTTACTGGGCCATTCACTACCGCGATGCCGAGTTCTACCGCGACGGATTGCACTTCAGCGACTATGCGCCGGCGTTCTACGTCGGTATTTCCGCGCACCTGGAACATCCCGATCGCGACTTCGACGATCCGCTGCTGGATCTGAGCGAACGCTACCAGCGCATCCGCCTGGGTTCGGCGCTGGACTGGGAGCATGCCCAGGACGCGGCGCGTTCGGCCTGGGAACGCGCGCGCAGCAATGCGCAGGCGGCGCGTCAGTATTTTCAGCGGCGCGTGGCTGAGCTGGTTGCCAGGGCTTGAGTTTTTTACTTGCGCATCCGTCGCTATTGGCGACGGATGCGTTTGCTTGCGTGCGATGCGGGCTCAATCGTCGAGTGATCAATTCTGCTCATCCCGAACGGAGCCCCTCTCCCGCTTGCCACCCAAGGTGACTTCCTTCGGGGCGCGGGAGAGGGGTTGGGGTGAGGGCGCGGTAGTCGCAGAACTCCACACAAGAGCATTCGCGCCTGCGGCGCTCATCCCCTCACCCCAACCCTCTCCCGCGAGCGGGAGAGGGAGATGAAGGCGATGCAATTTTTGGTGGCCACGTCAGTCGCCAACGGCGAACCTCAAACTTTGAACCGCCCCCCATCCACTCGCAAAATCTCGCCGGTGACGTAAGGCGCATCGCGCAGATACAGCACCGCTTCGACCACGTCCTCGACCGAGCCCATGCGCCCCAGCACCGTGCGCGCGGCGATCGCCTCTTCCTGCTCGGCGCGTTCGGCCGGGTCGCGCACCGACGGCAGCACGGTGCCGGGCGCGACGGCATTGACGCGGCACGGCGACAACTCCGCCGCCAATGCGCGGACCATGCCGGCGCCGGCGGCGCGGCTGACCTGATAGGCCGAATGGCCGGCGAAGGAACGGTCCAGATAGGTGTCGAGCAGCATCACCACCGAACGCAGCGGCCGGCGCGCGTGCAGGCTGACCACCAGTTCCCACGGCGCCAGCAGGTTCACGCGCAGATGCCGTTGCAGGCGTTCGCGTTCTTCCTCGATCCGGCCCGGGCCGCCGTCGGCCGCGCCAAGCGCGCCCCAGGCGTAGCCGCGTTCGAACAGCGACGCGCTCAGCACCACGTCGGTGATGTCCGCCTCCGGCAACGCCGGCAGCGGGTCGTTCATGTCCCAGCACCACTCCAGCACCGGCGCACAAAACGGTTCCGGGTCGCTGTCCGCGCTGCGCCGGTGCGCGACCACGCGCTCGTCGCGGGTCAGGCAGGCCTCGGCGATGGCGCGGCCGATGCGGCGCGAGGCGCCAGTAACCAAGGTGATCCGTTGCGACATCAGCCGGTCTCCCGTTGCGATGCACTCGCCGTGCGGTCGGCGTGTTCGCGCAAATGACGCTGCACGAAACCGGCGCTGGCGAAGCTGTAAAAGCCGGTGGCGTTTTGTTCCGCGCGAAACCCGCGCTGCTGCGCCAGCGCAGCCAGTTCGCCCTGCAACGCGGGCAGCGCCAACTGCTGCAAGCCATGAAACAGATACGGCCGCCCCGGGTCGTAACGCGTCTGCCATTGCGGCGCGATGTCGATGCCGCCGAGCAGATCGATGTCCAGCGGCACCGGCATCTGCCGACGCGGATCGCGTTCGCGGCCGAAATCGGCTTCCAGACGCTTGAAGCGCCGTTCCAGTGCGTCGATCGCCGGCACCGCCGTGTATTCCAGCGCCAGCATCAGATTGACCGTGGCGCCGCCACGATGCGGACGATGGCGATCGCCGTAAAGCTCGGACACCGCGCGCACGCCGGCGACCTCGACATCGGCCGCGAGCAGCACCGCGGCGTCGAGCAGATTCTCCACCCGCGCGCCGTCGCTGGCGCCCAGGCAGATCAGCGCGATCCAGCTCATGCGCCGCGGGCCTGCGCCGCACCGCGGCGGTGTTTCATCGGCGGATCGGGTTCCATCGCCCAGCGCTCCTGGTTGCCCGCGCTCCGACCCAGAGGGTGGAAGCGCTCGAATATCGCGCGATCGCGGCGGCGGGCCGGGCGATCGCTCCGATCCGCATTCTAGCCGCCTGACCTGGATTTCTCCTGCCTCGCGCCGCGACCGCCCTGCCCCGGCTCACGCCACCGGATACGGCATGTCGTCGAAGCGCTGCGCGTGATAGCCCTTCACCCCGACCTCATGCGCCAGCGCGCTGCGGAAATCCAGGCCGGCGCGCAGGCAGTCGAGCACGTAGCCGAAACCGAAGCGCGGCTGCCAATGCAGATCGCGCCGCGCGGCGTCGTTGACGTAGACGCGGTCGAGTTGCGCGAACAGCTTCCAGCCCTTGGCCGCGTACAACTCGCGGCAGTCCGGAAACAGGCGTTCGACCACGGCGGCGGCGTCGCGGCTGAGCGCGGGCAGATCCTCGCGCGAGAACGGCGTGGTCGCCGAAACGATGTAGCGGCCGAAGCCCAGCTCCGGCGCGCGCTCGATCGCGCACAGATGGGCCTGGACCACGTCGTCGATGTCGGCGCGGCGATACAGCAACTCGTTGGCCTGCACGTTGGCCGATTCGAACACCTCGCGCACCGAGGCGTCGTCATCGTCCTCGGGGAAGAAGCGCGAAGTGCGCAGCACCAGCACCGGCAGCTTGTGCTTGCGATGGAACAGTTCGCACAGGCCTTCGGCGGCGATCTTGGTGGTGCCGTAGATGTTCTTCGGAATCGGCGCGACCTGCTCGGTGATCCAGGTCGCCGGCTCGCCCGGCCCCGGCGTCAACGCCGCGCCGAAGGCGCTGGTGGTGCTGGTGAACACGAACGACTCCACGCCCGCGGCCAGCGCGGCCTGCAGCAGGGTCAGCGTGCCGGTGAGGTTGGTGTCGATGAAGTCCTGGTAGCTGTGCGTGGCCACGTGCGGCTTGTGCAGCGTGGCCGCGTGGATCACGCAACGCACGCCGCGCATGGCCTCGGCGACGAAATCGCGATCGGCGATGGAGCCGACAAGGTCGGTGAACGCGGACGGCTTGATGTCCAGCCCGCGCGCCTCGCGCGATTGCGCGCGCAGGCGGCGCATCAGGCCTTCGCCCAGGTGGCCGGCGCTGCCGGTGACGAGGAGGGTCATGCTGCGTGCTCGATGAACTGAAAACGGGCCGCGCCGCCGCGGGTCAACGCCGGCGCGATGGCGGTGGGATGCGGCCAGAGTACAAGGCGAGGCCGGACGCGGCCATGTACAAGTGTCACAACCGCGGCCGCGGCCGATGCCGCGAGGCCATTCACGCGCCGGGCGGCGATTCCCATCGCCAGGCCGCCTGCAAGCGTTCGCGCAGGTAATCGACGAACGCCCGCACTCGCGGCGCCAGATGCGCGCTGTGCGGATAGATCGCATGCAAGGGCGCGGCGGCGACGGCGTAGTCCGGCAGCACGCGGCGCAAGCGGCCGGCGGCGAGATCGTCGCCGACGTCCCAGATCGATTTCAGCGCGATGCCGGCGCCGGCCAGCGCCCAGGCCAGGACCACGCCGCCGTCGTTGCTGACCAGCGTGGCGTCGATGCGCACGCTGACCGGTTCGTCGCCGATGAAGCGCCATTCCGCGCTCGGCGAATCGCCGATGACGATGCAGCGATGGCGGATCAGATCGGCCGGATGCGCGGGTTCGCCGTGTTCGCGCAAATACGCCGGCGCGGCGCAGACCACGCGGTGATTGGGCGCCAAAGGCCGCGCGATCAGGCTGGAATCGGCCAGGCTGCCGAAGCGCACGGCCAGGTCCAGGCCCTCGCCGACCAGGTCGATCAGGGCGTCGCTGAGCTGCAATTGCACGCGCAGCTGCGGATGCAGACGCTGGAAGTCGGCCAGGATCGGCGCGATCCAGCGCCGCCCCAGATCGTGCGGCGCGGTGATCCGCAGCAGGCCGCCGATGCTGGCGCGCTGTTGCGACATCAGCGCCTCGGCCGCTTCGACCTCGGCCAGGATGCGCACCACTTGCGCATGCAGCAGCCGGCCTTCTTCGGTCAGAGTCTGGCGGCGGGTGGTGCGCTGGAGCAGACGCACGCCCAGCGCCGACTCCAGTTGCGTCAGCCGCTTGCTGACCACCGCCAGCGACAAATCCAGCTCGCGCGCCGCCGCCGACAGACTGCCGGCGCGGACGATGCGATCGAAGGCCAGCAGGTTGGGCAGGTTGTCGATCATCGGCGGCCACTGTTCGCTTTATGGAAATAGTACCTGGGCATTGGCGCGGTATTTCAACGCGGATCGTTGACTGAACATGGGCCTCCCGTCCCATCCCTCATACGGAGCCTGCCCATGCCCTCGCCGCTTTCCCGCCCCGCCGCCCTCGCCGTCCTCCTTGCCTTGGCCCTGCCCGCCGCGCGGGCGGTCGCTGCCGAATCCGTTGCCGAGCCCCTGCTGCAGCCGACCAAGATCGTCACCGATACGCCGATCGCCACCCCCGCGGCGGCGGCGCGCGTCCTGGCCGCGCGCCGCTACGCCAGCTTCTGGAACAACGGCGACCCGGCGCTGGCCCGGGCCGCACTGGCGCCGGACTTCATCGATCGCACCCTGCCGGCCGGCCGCGCCCAGGGTGTGGACGGGCCACTGCAGGCCTCCAAAACCATGCGGCAAGCCATCCCCGATCTGCGCTGCCAGATCGAGCAACTGATCGTCGCCGGCGATCGCGCGACCGTGCACCTGCGCTTCCGCGGCCATTTCACCGGCCGCTTCGGCGATACCCAGGGCCGGGGCCAGACCATCGATTTCATCGCCACCGACATCTACCGCATCGGCCGCGACCGCATCGACGAGAACTGGCATATCGAGGACAACCTCGCGCTGCTCAAGCAACTGGGCATGCTCGGCGACAGTCGCTGAGCCGCTTGCCTCTATCGCGATACGACCGAGCGTCGGCGCCTCCCGCGCCGGCGCTCGCGTCCAATCTAGCCCCGACGGACGGCGCCGCGCTGTCAAACATAGGTCATACATAGCCCATACGCTTGCGCCAGCATAAGGAGATCCACAGATGAGGAAGATCCTCGGCCCCGCTCTGGCGGTGGTGTTGCTGGCCGGTGTCGTCATCGGCATCGTGTTGTCCTTCAGCGGCAAGCGCGACAGCGATCGCGCCGCCGCCGCGGCCGATCAAGCCCAGGCCGCCGCCGCGAACCGCATCACCGTGCGCGTGCTCACCGGTTCGGAAAAGCTCGAATTCCTGCGCGATCCCGAACTGGCCCAGGCCCTGCTCGCGGACAACATCGTGCTCGACGTGCAGAAAGCCGGCTCGCGCGAAATCGCCACCCGCCCGGATCTGAAGACCTTCGACGCCGCCTACCCGGCCGGCGCCGCGGCGGCGCGCAAGATCGCCGCCGCCACCGGTTCGCGGCGCGTGTTCAACAGCTACTACACGCCGATGACGGTGGCGAGCTGGAAGCCGCTGCTGCCGACCCTGGAAGCCAACGGCATCGTCGGCAAGAAAGGCAATGCCTATTTCATCGTGGACATGCGCAAGCTGGTCGCGCTGATGGAGCAAGGCACGCGCTGGAAGGATCTGCAGCCCAACCCCAATTATTCCGTCAGCAAATCCGTGCTGATCACCAGCACCGACGTGCGCACCAGCAATTCGGCGGCGATGTACCTGGCCCTGGCCAGCTATCTGGCCAACGGCGACGACGTGGTCGCCAACGAGGCCGGCGCCGACCAGGTCGCCGACCGGCTGGTGCATCTGTTCTCCAAGCAGGGCTATCAGGAATCGAGCTCGTCCGGTCCATTCGAGGACTACGTGACGATGAAGATGGGCAAGTCGCCGCTGGTGATGATCTACGAGCAGCAGTTCCTGGAGTACGCGTTCAAGCACAAGAGCGTGGACCCGGACATGGTGCTGCTGTACCCGCAGCCGACCGTGCTGACCAAGCACACCATCGTCGCCCTCAACGACAAGGGCGCGCGCTTCGCGGAAGCCTTCGAACGCAATCCCAAGGTGCAGGCGATCGCCGCGCGCTACGGCCTGCGCGGTCCGGACAACGCGGCCTTGTTCGACGATGCGAAGGCGCGCGGCATCGAGGTGCCGCAATCGCTGGTCGATGTGGTCGATCCGCCGACCTACGACATCCTCGAACGCATGATCAGCCGCATCGAAACCAAGCTCGGCCACTGAAGGAACGCCCTGATGAACAGCGACGTCAAGCAAGAACCGCAAGCGCAGACGCTGGCCGAACCGGTCGCGCCGCTCACCCTGGAAATGCCGGAACCGGCGATCGCCGTGCGCGAGCCCGATCAGGCCGCGGCGATGATTCCGTTCAAGGACGAAACCCAGCAACAGGTGCTGACCCAGGCCGACCAGTTCATCGCCGACCTGCTGGCGCTGGATCCGCATTCGGAAGATTTCCGCAGCCGTGTGGACAGCGCGTTCCGCCTGGGGCGCAAGGAAATCGGCGACAGTACGCTGCTGACGAACAAGTTCCTCGACAAGAACTTCATCTCCGACGCCGACAGCCCGGCGTTCAAGGTGATGAGCCAGATGCGCATCCTGTTCGAAGACCTCAATCCGGCCAATGAAGGCGATCTGTTCAGCGCCTACAAGATCCTCGGCCTGATTCCGTTCGGCAACAAACTGCGCGCCTACCTGCAGCGTTTCGACTCGGCGGGCGAATCGATCCGCAAGACCATCGACAACCTGTACGGCGTGCAGGACGAACTGGCGCGCGACGATCAGGCGCTGTACGGCACGATGCAGAAACTGCTCGAAGCCATGACCAAGCTCAAGGCCGCGGACGTGTTCGCCGAGCAGCTCGACACGCGCCTTTCCACCGCGCTGGATTCGCTCAAGGCCACCGACCCGGCGCGGGCCAAGGCGGTCGAACAGGAAGTGCTGTTCTACGTGCGCCAGGCCAGCGTCGATATCAAGACCCAGATTCTGGTGTGCATCAACGGCTACAAGATGCTCGAAGGTCTGCGCAAGACCGGGCGCGAGCTGCGCAACGGCTGCGACCGCATGGCCACCATCGGCATGTCGAGCCTGTCGATCGCCGCCACCCTGGCGCGCGCGCAGGGCTATCAGATCCAGGTGATGGACGCTCTGAAGTCCAGCTCGAAGGCGATCGAAGGCCTGATCACCTCGACCTCGACCCAGTTCGGCCAGCACGTGGACCGCGTCGCCGAGTTCCAGTCCAATCCGCTGATCGGCGTGCAGACCCTGCAGACCGCCTTCGACACAACCTTCGCCGCGCTCGACCGCATGGACGAGTTCCGCAGCAAGTCGATCGCCTCGATGGGCACCAACATCGAACAACTGCGCGGCCTGATCGCCACGGGCGAGGCGCGCATGAACCGCGAACGCGAGGCGATCGCGGCAGTCAAGCACAGCGTGCCGGCGGTGAGCGGGCCGGTGGCGCTGTAAGCCGCGCCCGATGGCGGCACCGAACCCACATTGCACCGTCACTCCGGCTCCGGCCGGAACCGCCACAGGATGGCCGCGACCATGATCCGACTGATGCGTAACGCCCTGCTCGCCTTCGCCGTACTCGTGCTCGCCTCGTGCGGCGGCGGCAACGGCGGCGGCTCCAATACCGGCGGCGACAGCCGGCCCGCGGCCGACGCCTTCACCGTGCTGGCCGGCTCGGAGTTGAAGGACGTGGAAACGCAGTTGTCGGAAGACATCCGCAAGGCCACCGGCGTCAAGCTGCACTTCACCTACGCCGGCACCCTGGATGCGATCGACCGCCTCAACGCCGGCGAGAATTTCGATGCAGTGTGGGTAAGTCACGGCAAGTATCTGGCGATGAACCCCGCGCTCAAGCAGCGGCTGCTGGCGCAGGACAAAGTGATGCTGTCGCCGGTGGTGCTGGGCGTGAAAGCATCGAAAGCGCGCGAGCTGGGCTGGGACACGGGCGAGCCGACCTGGAAGGACATCGCCGAAGCCTCGCGCAGCGGCCGTTTCAGTTTCGGCATGACCAACCCGACTTCCAGCAACACCGGCTTCACCGCGTTGATCGGCATCGCCTCGGCGCTGGCATCCAATCCCGATGCGCTGACCCAGGCCGATGTCGCCAATCCCACGCTCAAGGCGTTTTTCCAGGGCCAGCGCATGACCTCGGGCTCGTCGGGCTGGCTCGCCGAAGCCTACGTGCGCGATCAGGCCAAGGTCGATGGCCTGATCAACTACGAATCGGTGCTGCTCAGCCTCAACCGCGACGGCAAGCTGTCCGAGCCGCTGGTGCTGGTGTATCCCAAGGAAGGCATCGTCACCGCCGACTATCCGCTGATGCTGCTGCAGGCCGGCAAGCGCGCCGACTACGACAAGCTGATCGCGTTCCTGCGTTCGCCGGCGTTCCAGACGCGCTTGTCGGAAGCGACCTTGCGCCGTCCGGTCAACCCCGACGCGACCGCCGCCGCGGCCATTCCCAAGCGCACCATGATCGAGCTGCCCTTCCCCGGCCAGCCGCAGGTGATCGAACAACTGCTGGAAGGTTTCCTCGCCGACGTGCGTATTCCGGCCAGCTCGCGCTACGTGCTGGATCTGTCCGGCTCGATGGCCAACGACGGCCGCATCGAGGCGATGAAGGCGGCGATGGCGACCCTGGCCGGCGCCGAAGCCGGCTCGCTCAGCGGCCGCTACGCGCGCTTCCAGAAACGCGAACGCGTCGGCCTGCTGCCGTTCTCCAACCAACCCGGGCCGACGCAGTTGTTCGACATGGGCGACACCGCGCAAAGCAGCGAGGCCACGCTCAAGGCGATCGGCGCGGCGGTCGCGCCGATGCAGCCCGACGGCGGCACCGCGATCTTCGACAGCGTGCGCAAGGCTCTGGAAGAACTGGCGGAGGAAAAACGCAGGAACCCGCAACCGCGCTATTACACCGTGGTGTTGATGAGCGACGGCGAGAACACCGAAGGCAGCGGCCTGAGCGAATTCCTCGCCTGGCACGCGGCGCAGGACGAAAGCCTGCGCTCGATCCGGGTGTTCCCGATCCTGTTCGGCGACGCCGACGTCAAGGAAATGAGCGCGCTGGCCGAAGCCACCGGCGGCAAGGTGTTCGACGCCAAATCCAAATCGCTGACCCTGGTGTTCAAGGACATCCGCGGATACCAGTGATGAACGATCTGATCGCGCCGACGCCGATGCAGAAGTTGCGGCTGTATCTGTACAGCAATCGCAACATCGCCGGTTGCGTGTTGGGTCTGCTCGGCCTGGGGCTGTTGTTCGCCGGGGTGATCGATCGCGGTTGGCCGTTGATCGTGCTGGGTCTGTACGGGGTCGGCGCTCTGGGTTGGCCGCGCAGCACGCTGGCCGAGTCGATCGTGCAAACCGAAATATCCGGCGAGGCTTTGGTCGAGCATCTGCAGCGGCTGGTCAAGCAAGTGGCCCGGCATATGCCGCCGGCCGCGCTGGAAAGCTTGCGCAACATCCAGCAGACCCTGGAAGAACTGCTGCCGCGGCTGAGCGAACTGAAACGTTCCGGAGCGATGTCGGCGCAGGCCGCGTTCACCGTGCAGGAAACCCTGCGCCGCTATCTGCCGGACATGCTCTCCGGTTACTTGAAACTGCCGCCGATCTTCGCCAAGACCCAGGCGCTCAAGGACGGCCGCACCGCGGCGCAGACCTTGTCGCAGCAATTGCAGCTGTTGGACGAATCGCTCAAGCGCATCGCGCGCGACGCCTTCGCCGGCGACGCCGAATCGCTGATCGTCAGCGAGCGCTTCCTCAAGGAAAAGTTCGACGCCAAGTCGGCGTTCGAGCTCGCCTAGGAGACCGCCGATGCCGGCCGAAGACAATGCGCTGTGGAAGATCCGCGAGGAACTGATCGGCGAAGGCCTGTTGCCGGGCGCGCCGATGCGCGCGCCGCTGGAGCAGGCGCAACTCGACGACATCGCCTGGCGACTGTTGCGCGCGGGCGTGCAGCCGACCGTGGAAAGCCTGCGCACCGTCTACGGCCGCGGTTCGCCCAATCGCCTGCATCCGATGCTGCGCCAGTTCTATGCCGGGCTCGCCACGCGCCTGCAGTTCGCGCCGCTGGCCGAGGACGTGCCCGCGCCGCTGCGCCAGCTGTGGCTGCAGGCGCTGGACCTGGCGATGGATGCGGTGACCGCGCGCCATGCCGCGCAGTCGGAGGAACTGCGCCGGCGCGAGGCCGAACTCGATCGCCGCGAAGCGGCCCTGGCGCAGCGCGGCGGTGACCCCGCTGCGCCGGTGCTCGGCAACGCCTATCGTCGCGACAGCGCCGCGCGTGCGCGCGGGGACAGTTCACAGGACTGAGCCGGACCCGGGGCGCTAACCCCATCAGCGCGGCAGCAGATCGTTGCGAGCCAGCGCATCCACGCGCAGGCGCTCGGTGGCATCGAAGCGATGCGCCAGCAATTCGCTCAATCGCGATTCGCGCTGCGCCGGCGACAGGCGCGTATCGCTGAGAATGCTCTTGCGCGCCGAAGCGTAGTCGCGCAAGCGGCCATCCCAGGCGGCGCGCTGCCGATCCAGCGCCGCCAAACGCTGCGCGGCCTGGGCGCCGTACTCTTGTTCGCGTTCGGCGTAACGCTGCGCCGCCGGCACGTCGCGGCGGATGTAGTCCTCGCTCTGCGCCAGGGTCCGCTGCGCCGCGTCTTCCTCTCGGCGCAGCGCCTGCCGCGAAGGGTCCAGGCTCTGGTCGAGTTCGCCGAGCCGACGCGCGCGTTCCTCCGCGCTCAGGCTGGCGTCGGCAAGCACATCCTGGCGCGCCAGGGTGTAATCGAGATAACGGTCTTCATCGCCCCACCACGCCTGCGCGATCTGCTCGCCCATGCGCTGCGCGCGCAGGCCGCGCAGGCGCACGACCGCGGCGCGTGGATCGCCGCCCTCGCCCGCCAACGTCGATGCGCTGCGTTGCAAGGTCACATACGAATCGAACCACGCCAGCACCTGCGCCACTGCGCCCTGATCCAGGCGCGCGCTCAGATAGGCGAGCAGATCGGCGCGGATCTGCTGTTCGTTGCGCTCGCCGATGCGGCTGATGAAATAGTCGAACAAGCGCCGCAGCTCGCGATCGGCGATGGGATGGCCCTTGCCGTCGAGGTGCACGGCGCCGTCAGCAACGGTCCCGCGCAGCGAATCCCTCGCCGTTGCGGCCGCCATCGCCGTCGCGGCATTGCCCTGCACCGGCGCGATTTCGGCCGCCGATTCGTCGATCACCGCATCGCCGCGCGCCTGTGTCGTGGCCAGATGGGGCGCCCGCCCTTGGGCACCCCACCACAGCAGTCCGCCGGCCGCGACAGCGACAGCGACAGCGAGCAAGACGATCCTGCCCCGCATCGCTTACAGCCCCAGATTCTTCAGGCGATTGGCATGCGCGCGGTACACCGTGACCGGATCGGAGGAGAACACCGAGCGCAGGCCGAAGGTCTGGTTGACCGAGTCGAAGTGGTTCCACAGGTAGTCGTCACGCAGCACTTCGCCCCAATGCGAGGAGCACTGTCCGACGATGCCGTCGTTGGGCGCGCCGAGGTAGGACAGGCTGACGGCACCGGCGGTCAGATCGGTCGGATCCAGCAGATTGGTGGACACGCCCACGCCACCGAAGGAGTAATAGCGCACGCCGTCGACGACCGCCGCACCGCTGCCGCATTCGCTGGACGGCTTGCCCTGCGGATAGTGCTGGTTGAATTCAGCCGCACCCTTGGAACTGAGCTGATTCAAGGCCGCCAAGGCATCGGCTTGCCCGCCCATCAGCGAGGCGAAGGCGTTGATCACGCCGGCGACGATCGGACGCAGCGGCGAGCCTTCCGGCAGTACAGCACTGACCAGATCGGCCGGAGCGGTGCCCGCATGCGGCGTATGGCCGGTGGTCACCGAGGCCACCAGGTCGGGACGCACCGCGGCGACGTAGCGCACGGTCAACCCGCCCTGGCTGTTGCCGAGCAGATTGAACTTGGTATAGCCCTGGGTGGCCTTGAGATTGTCGAGATACTTGATGAGTTCCTCGCCGCGCACCTCGTCGGAATTGAAGCCGGGCAACTTCGCCGCATACACGGTGGCGCCGCCGGCCTTCAACTCGTCGGGAATGTTGTAGAAGGTGCTGAAGCCCAGCACCTGATCGGACGAGGCGAAGCCGTGGATCAGCACGATCGGGTATTTGGTCTTGGTGTAAGTGTCCGCGGCGGCCGCCGGCAGGATCGCCGCAGCGCTCAGCGCAGTTGCGACGGTCAGATTCAGCAGGGTCTTCTTCAACATGACACGCACTCCATCAAAGATGGTTCGGGGGAAACCGCACGCACTCGGCGCGCGGCCATGCATAAGTCATCCAGCATCCAAGCTCGGCGCGTGGGTGCGCGCGGGCCGGATCCGCTGCCGTGGACGCGATCGCCCTGTCGGCTGAAGCGGTACCGCGCTAGGAGGCTAAAGAACGGCCTGAACGGCCTCAATGGCGGAATCGTCGCGATTCATTGGCAAAATCGCTCAGCCGTGATGCACGTCGCTTATGACAGTCAGGGCATGGCCAAGGGTGGCGCTATCGGGACTTGGGCTTTTGCGGGTATTGGTGCATAAAACCAGATCCTGCCGCAGGGGCCGGAACAGCCGGCAGGCTTCCCAGGACAGCGAAACGCCAGCGATGTCATCCGAGTCAGCCAGCACGCCGAACACGGCTTCGTCAAACTACAACCGCACGGTTTCGATTCACTTCGTGCATGCGGCGCTGCGCGGCGCCCGACAGCGAGGCGAGGCGGTTGAACCTCTGCTCGTACCTGCCGGCATTCCCGCGTCGGCGCTCGACGAGCCGCGCGCACGCGTGAGCTTCGAACAGTACGCCCGACTGCTGCAATCGCTGTGGCGTCATATGGACGACGAACTACTCGGTTGCGGCCGGCATCCGCTGCCGCTGGGCAGCTTCGGCATGATCTGCCGGGCGATCATCCACAGCAACTCGATGGGCCAGGCCATGTCCCGCGCCAGCCGCTACTACGCGCTGCTGCAGGGAGGGCGCGCGGATTTCATGATCGCCCGCGACGGCGATCTCGGCTATTTGATCATCGAAGAAGCCCAGAACACACTGCCCGATCATTTCCTCGCCGAGACGCTGCTGGTCGCGGGGCATCGGTTCGCCAGCTGGCTGGTAGGCGATTCGATTCCACTCAAGCACGTGGATTTCAGCTTCGCGATGCCCGTCTACAAGCGCGAGTACGAGATCATCTTCGCCGCGCCGCTGCGCTTCGACGCCGAGCGCACCGCGCTGTGCTTTCCCGCCGCCTTTCTGGACGCGCCCGTGGTGCAAGGCGACGACAGCTTGCGGGTGTTCCTGCGCAACTCGATCTACGAGCTGTTGTTGCGACGCGAACACGGGAAAAAAGTCAGCGCGCAAGTGCGGCGCATGCTCGGCCACGACGAAGACGGCTCGACGCTGCACCTGGAAACCGCCGCGGAACGACTGGCCATGAGTCCGCAGACATTGCGTCGGCACCTCAAGCGGGAGGGAAATACCTTCCAGGGCATCAAGGACGGATGGCGCCGCGACACGGCCATCACGCTGTTGGCGGAAACCCCGATACCGATCGCGGAAATAGCCCGGCGCGTGGGATTCTCCGAATCGAGCACCTTCCACCGCGCGTTCAAGCACTGGACCGGCTTGCAGCCCAGTGCGTATCGCACGCTCAAGCCCTAGCCTTCGCACCGACAGATTCTCGGTCTGCTGCGGGGGAAGAAACCTTTCAAGTTCCGCAGCAGCCCAGAGATCAACTTCTGTAGCGGCCCATCTGCGCTCCCAGACCGCCGACGGCGTGGCCGTCGGGTGAGTACATCGTATTTTCCGTGAGCGTGGACGCGCCGCGCCCGGTCATGGTGTTGCCGTCTTTCATCGCCAGATCGATATTGAGCGCGGTCTGCGCGAACAATTGGATCGTGCAATCTCTGCCGAGATTTTCGCCGATTTTTAAACCCCGGTGTATCGCGATATCGGCCAGCCGCCGCCCGCGCTCCAGCGCGGCGAGCGGCTCGGCATTGGTCTCGCCCACTCCGACCAGGCCTGGGCGATAGTTGTCGTCGATGCAGCGCTGCGCTGCGCCAAGCCCGCTCAGGCTCGGATCCCACAGGCCTCGCGTTTTTTCGACGAATCTCGCGTCCATCCGCACCAGATTGTCCAGCTCGGCCTCCGGCAACGCGGTGAGTTCCTCGCGGGAACGGCCGCCGATATTCAACAAGCTGTGCGGATCGGCGATCAAGCGCTCCATGTCCGCGAGCACATCGCGCGAGTGATTGCGCGACCTCGTGGCCTCCCGCTCCCGCGCCACCGGTCCGCTAGCCGCTTGCGCGAGGTTCGGCTTGCGAATCCCTGCGTTCGCCAGGCGGGTTCCGTCGTCGAAGCGATCGTATGCCGCACGAAGCAATTCGATTCGACGGTTCCCGCTCATGCCGATCTCTGCGGTCAGCTCTTCCACCCGGCGATATTTGGCGATGAACCTTTCCGATACAGGCACACCCTTGCCCCACCTCCAATGATCGGGATCATATTCCTGCATGTAGGCCAGCACGCCAGCCAATGTCACCTCATCGGCGGTAGTACGGCCTGGGCCGGAAAGGTTGCGCAACTGGACGAGAAGGTCTTGCTTGGATGAACCCGCCTGATTCGAATTCTTGTTTCCCACCGAATGTCTCCCCACACGCGAATTGCCGGGCTGATGGGGAACAAAACGTTGGAGGGCAGTGGTCGTGAACGGAGCGGTGCGTGAACATGCAGCCGTACACCAGTCGCCTAATCAATGACGATGCCACAATCGCTCAGGGGAAAAATTTCGCGACACTTTCCGCCAGCATGACAGCGAGATCGACGTGACGCCTCGACCAGTGGACGGTAGCGAGTCGGGGGAGCGCCCGGGTTTTGCCGGATAGGCTAAACTACGCAGGTCACCGCACCGTGCCCGGATGGCGAAATCGGTAGACGCAGCGGACTTAAAATCCGCCGGCCTCGCGGCCGTGCCGGTTCAAGTCCGGCTCCGGGCACCACGATCGCGACAATCCAACTGTGGGATTGTCGCATTGAGTCGATCGCACACGTTCGCGAACACCCCGAACTGCGGCCTGTGAAGAACTCTCTCCGCCCTGCCTGTGCCCGGCTACCCAGGCAGACACGAGCCCCCAACAAAAATCGCAGGCAACAAAAAGGGGCCAAGGGCCCCTTCTTCACAGCGTCGGATTTCGGTGAAGCGTTCGAACTTGCGACGCCAAGATGGAGCGGGAAACGAGACTCGAACTCGCGACATCTACCTTGGCAAGGTAGTGCTCTACCAACTGAGCTATTCCCGCTGAAACCTGGTTGAAGAAACGGCCGGCCTTGCGACGGATCGTCTATTCGAATTGGAGGCCGAGGTCGGAATTGAACCGGCGTACGCGGATTTGCAGTCCGCTGCATAACCACTCTGCCACCCGGCCGGTGACGCGACACATACTGCCTGCAGCCACGAATCCTTGCAATCATCGACTGCGCACATTCGCTTATAAAAAAAACAAAACCCCGCGAGGGGGTTTAGTTTCTAAGACGATCTCGTTGCCGAAATTATCTTGAATCTGGAGCGGGAAACGAGACTCGAACTCGCGACATCTACCTTGGCAAGGTAGTGCTCTACCAACTGAGCTATTCCCGCGGAGGAAGCGATATTTTAGGCATCGAAAGAAAACTGTCAACCGTTTTCTTCACACCCCGGCACCTCGCGGCCCGGTGACCGAACCGCCTGCGCAGCCCGCCGCATAAGGCTGGCTGCGATGCGTCCCTCCCCCGGCCAGGGGTCGGTTCGCGCCCGAGCGTTCCGTTTCCGGTCAGCTCGAAGGCTTGTTCGTGTCCGCGTTCATTATAGGCCATGCGGCGCGCAAATAGGCCAGTCCGGACCACAATGTCAGCAACGCGGCGGCGGCCAGCATCCACTCGCCGATCCGGAACACCGGCAGTCCCAGCAGGTTTTCCTGATACAGCAGGCACACCAGCGCGACCATCTGCACGATGGTCTTGATCTTGCCGATCGCGGCGACCTTCACCGCCGCGCGCTGGCCGAGTTCGGCCATCCATTCGCGCAGCGCCGACACCGCGATCTCGCGGCCGACGATGACCGCGGCCCACAAGGTCATCCACACGGTCGGGTGCTTTTGCACGATCAGCAGCAGCGCGACGGCGACCATCAGCTTGTCGGCGACCGGATCGAGGAAGGCGCCAAAGGCAGAGTACTGGTCGAAACGGCGGGCGATCCAGCCATCCAGCCAGTCGGTGATCGAGGCGAAGGCGAAGATGAACGCGGCCGCGAAGTTGGTCCACGGGAAATCCAGGAAAAACACCACCACCAGCACCGGGATCAACACGATCCGCGCCAGGGTCAGCATGGTGGGTATGGTCAACTTCATCCTTCGCTCCGCTTGCTGTCCGGCGCCGGATCGGCGGCCTCGGCTTGTTCACTGCCGGCATCCGCGCCGCCGGCCTTTGCACTGCGCGTTTTCCTGCGTCCCGCGGCCGCGGCCTTGGGGGTGGTGCCTGAACCTGCGGGCGCCGGGGCTTCGGCCGGCGCGTCCAGCCCGTGCAGGGCGGCGTAGATGCGCTCGGCCAAGGCTTCGTTGACGCCCTCGACCCGGGAGATTTCCTCGATCCCGGCGGCCTTGAGACCGCCCAGACCGCCGAAATGCTTCAACAGACTAGCGCGTCGGCGCGGGCCGATGCCCGGAATATCTTCCAGCCTACTGCTGTTGCGTGTCTTCTGACGACGGCCGCGATGGCCGGTGATGGCGAAACGGTGCGCCTCGTCGCGAACCTGCTGGACCAGTTGCAGCGCCGGCGACTCGGCGCCGGGGCGGACGGTGCGCCCGTCGGGCAGCAGCAGCTCCTCGTCGCCGGGGCGCCGGGCCGGGCCCTTGGCCACGCCGACCAGGATCAGGTTCTCGACCCCGAGCTCCTCCAGTGCCGCGCGCGCCTGCGCGACCTGCCCGGCGCCGCCGTCGATCAGCAGGATGTCGGGCATCACGCCGTCTGACCGGCCCTCCACCACGCGGCGGAAACGCCGGGCGATGGCCTGGTTCATCGCTGCGTAGTCGTCGCCCTCGGTGATGCCGGTGATGTTGTAGCGCCGGTACTGGCCGCGCACCGGACCTTGCGCGTCGAACACCACGCACGAGGCCACCGTGGCCTCGCCCATGGTGTGGCTGATGTCGAAGCATTCGATGCGTTGCGGCAACGACGGCATGCGCAGCAGATCGCGCAGCGCCTCGGCGCGAGCGAGCTGGGCGGCGTGGCTGGTCAGTTCCGTGCCGAGCGCGAGTTCGGCGTTGCGGCGCGCCATATCGACATAGCCGGCGCGCTCGCCGCGCACGTTGGCCTTGATCTGCACGCGGCGTTCGCCGGTCGCGGAGAAGGCCTGTTCGAACAGTTCGCGATCGGGCAGATCGCGGTCGAGCACGATCTCGCGCGGCGGAGTCTGTTCACCGTAGTACTGCGAGATGAAGGCGGTCAGCACTTCCTCGGGGTTGTCGCTGCCGCGGGTCTGCGGGAAGAACGCGCGCGTGCCCAGGTTGCGGCCGTCGCGGAACGCCAGCAGCAGCACGCAGGCGGCCGCGCCCTGCATGGCGATGGCGAGCACGTCCAGATCGGCGGCGCGGCCGTCCACGTATTGGCGCGCCTGCAGGCTACGGATGCCGGCGATCAGGTCGCGGATGCGCGCGGCGTCCTCGAAATCCAGGCGCACGCTGGCCGCTTCCATGTCGCGGGCCAGTTCGTCGGTGAGTTCGTCGCTGCGGCCTTCCAGGAACAGGGCGGAGCGGCGCACGCTCTCGGCGTAGTCGCGCGCCGGCACCAGGCCCACGCACGGCGCGCTGCAGCGACCGATCTGGTGCTGCAGGCACGGCCGCGAGCGATTGCGGAACACGCTGTCCTCGCAACTGCGCAGGCGGAACAGCTTGTGCATCAGGTTGAGCGTGTCGCGCACCGCGCCGACGCTGGCATAGGGGCCGAAGTAGCGGCCGGCGACCGCGCGCGGGCCGCGATGCATGGCGATGCGCGGCCAGGCTTCGCTGGTCATCAGCACGTAGGGGTAGCTCTTGTCGTCGCGCAGCAGCACGTTGTAGCGCGGCTTGAGCGACTTGATCAGCTGGTTTTCCAGGATCAGCGCCTCGGCCTCGGTGCGGGTGACCGTGACCTCCATGCGCGCGGTCTGCGACAGCATCGACATGATGCGCGCGGACTTGGGCGTGGCGTTGAAGTAGCTGGAGACGCGATTGCGCAGCGCGCTGGCCTTGCCGACGTAGAGCACGCCGTCGTCGGCGCCGATCATGCGGTAGACGCCGGGCGCGGTGCTGAGCTGCTTGACGAAGGCCTTGCCGTCGAAGGGCGCGGGCTGGGCGGCCGTCATGCGCGTACGGCTCCTGCGCACGCGCGAGCGGCGACGGAATCGAGCGGGCTGGCTGGCGAGAGAGCGGGCGTCGCGGTCACGGACATCGGTCGGCTAACGGCTGGGGCCCGGAGGCCGGCGTAATGAATGGATAAGGCTTGAATTGGGCTGATTATGCGTTAGCGCAAGGGCCGCGGGGCTGGATCTGAGGCTGGGCGCGGACTGCGCGGGGTCGCGGTTGGGTTGGGCGGACGGGCTGGATTTTCGTGCGAGGACGCTTGAAGTCACTGGATGTTCGGCTCCGCCGAAGTAAGACGGAGCCCGCTTTCGCGGGAATGACGAGCAGAAAAAGCAGGGTTCGAAAGCCTCAGCAGAGACTTTGAGCAGCCCTTCGGCAGCGGATCGAAACTGCGGCCAGCTCTAGCCGCCGCGTAATCCCAGCTCTTCGCGCAAACGCGCGATCGCGCCGTCGGCGGCGTGATCGAGCAACTGGAACACATGCTCGAACTGCGCCGGCCCGCCGGTGTAGGGATCGGGCACTTCGCCGTCGGTGACCGTGCCGCACCAGTCCAGCAGCAAGGCGCTGCGCGCGCGGGCGCCCTTCGGCGCGCGGGCGCGGACATCGCGCAGGTTGGCGCGGTCGGCGCACAGCAGCCAGTCGAAATCGCGATAGTCCGCGGCCTCGAGTTGACGCGCGCGCAGGCCGGAGATGTCGATGCCGTGCTCGGCGGCGTTGGCGGTCGCGCGCCGGTCCGGCGGATCGCCGACGTGCCAGTCGCCGGTGCCGGCCGAATCCAGCTCGACCCGGCCGGTGATCGACGAGGCCTCGATGCGCGCGCGCAGCACACCCTCGGCGACCGGCGAGCGGCAGATGTTGCCCAGGCAGACCACGAGCAGGCGCATGCCTCAACCGCCCTCGCCGTCCAGGCCTGCGCCGGTCGCGTCCGCTTCGGCGGCCAGATGCGCCTCGGCCCGGGCCAGATCCTCCGGCGTGTCCACGCCGGGCGGGAACGGCTCGGGCGTGATGCCGACCGCGATGCGGTAACCGGCTTCCAGCGCGCGCAATTGCTCCAGCGACTCGATCTGCTCCAGGCGTCCGGGCCGCATCTTGGCGAACTTGCGCAGGAATCCGGCGCGGTAACCGTAAATGCCGATGTGCCGCAGCCATTCGCCGCCACCGGGCATGCGTTCGCGATCCTTGGCGAAGGCGTCGCGCGGCCACGGAATCGGCGCGCGGCTGAAGTACAGCGCATCGCCGTTGCCGGCGCGCACCAACTTGACCGCGTTGGGATCGAACAACACTTCGACCTGCGTGACCGGCGTGGCCAGCGTGGACATGTCCGCGCCGCTGTCGCGCAAGGTCTGTGCGGTGGCCAGGATGCCCGCGGCCGGCGCGAAGGGCTCGTCGCCCTGCAGATTGACCACGACGGTGTCGTCGCGCCAGCCGGCGATGTCGGCGCATTCGGCCAGACGGTCGGTGCCGGAGGCGTGGTCGGGCGAGGTCATCGCCACTTGCACGCCGCTGTCCTTGAGCGCCTGCGCGATGCGTTCGTCGTCGGCCGCGACCCACACTTCGCTCGCGCCCGCCGCCAGTGCGCGGCGCGCGACGTGCAGCACCAGCGGCTCGCCGGCGAGCGTGCGCAGCGGTTTGCCGGGCAGCCGCGAAGCGGCGTAGCGGGCGGGAATGGCGACGACGAAATCCTGGCTCATGGCTGTCTCCGAACGGTACGGCAGTGCGGCGGTGGCGACGACGATGGCGGGCGATGGCGGGCCGTTGCGGATTCGCAACAACCACGCCGCAAACAACTCAGCGCCGCGGCAGCGCCTGTAATTTATCCAACAACGACACCCAGAACGCCTCCGGCAATTCGGCGCGCACCGGCACGCTGTAGTACGCCTCCGAGGCGAACGCGCCCTCGCCCGTCAGCGGAATCTTGACCGCGTCTTTCTCCGTCATCAGCACCGGCAGTTTGCTGCCGAAGGCGAAGTCGGATTCGACATAGCGGTGATGATCGGGAAACGCATGCGGCACGACCGCGATGCCGAAGCCGCGCAGCATGGAGAAATAGCGCTCGGGATCGCCGATGCCGGCGACCGCGTGCACGCGCTGGCCGGCGAAGGCCTCCAGCTTGAGCGGACGCGTGCCCAGCAGCGACTGCGCCTGATCGGCGATCAGGCGCATCGGCCATTCGCCGAAACCGGCGTTGGCGGTCGGGTCGCTGGTCGCGGCCTGGGCCAGATTGACCACGCGGAAATCGCACTGCGCGCCGCGCTCGGGCGGCTCGCGCAAAGGTCCGGCCGGCAGCAGTTGGCCGTTGCCGTAGCGGCGGCGGCCGTCGACGACTTCGATCTCGATGTCGCGCGCCAGGCGGTAATGCTGCAGGCCGTCGTCGCAGATCACGATGTCGCAGCCGGCTTCGGCCAGGGCCTTGGCCGCGGCGGCGCGGTCGCGGTCGGCGCGCAGCTTGGCGCCGGTGCGGCGCGCGATCAGCACCGGTTCGTCGCCGCCCAGGCGCGGATCGGTGTCGCGTTCGACCCACAACGGCGTGGCGATGTCGTCGCGGCCGTAACCGCGGCTGGCGACGCCGGGGTTCCAGCCTTCCTGTTTGAGCCGCTGTACCAGGGCGATGGTCAGCGGCGTCTTGCCGGCGCCGCCGGCGGTGATGTTGCCGACCACCAGCACCGGCACGCCCGGGTGCAGGCGGCGCTTGTAGCCCTTGCGGTACAGCGCGCGGCGAAAGCCGGTGACCGCGCCGTACAGGCCCGAGAGCAGGCGCGCGTGCGCGGGCACGGCGGTGTCGTCGTACCAGTAGGCGGGAACACCGCCGCGGCGATCGGCGCTCATCGGTCACCGCCGGTGTTGGGCGAAATCCGCGGCGGGTCGATTCGCGCGGGCATCGCGGCCTGGTTCGCGCCCTTCATCGCGTCATTCATTCGGCGTCGCGGAACTGCATGCGGTGCAAATGCGCGTAAAGCCCGCCGTGGGCGAGCAGTTCGGCATGCGAGCCGCGCTCGACGATGCGGCCCTGATCCAGCACCAGCACCTGATCGGCGTGTTCGATGGTCGACAGCCGGTGCGCGATCACAAGCGTGGTGCG
The DNA here is from genome assembly GCF_001442805.1 of Lysobacter gummosus. NCBI lineage: Bacteria > Pseudomonadati > Pseudomonadota > Gammaproteobacteria > Lysobacterales > Lysobacteraceae > Lysobacter > Lysobacter gummosus. Next base: position 3,375,305 of record NZ_CP011131.1, read on the forward strand.
ATCGGGCATCAGCCGCTCCAGCGCGTCCTGCACCAGCCGCTCGGACTCGGTGTCGAGCGCGGCGGTGGCTTCGTCGAGGATCAGGATCGGCGCGTCCTTGAGCATCGCGCGCGCGATCGCCAGGCGTTGGCGCTGACCGCCGGAGAGCTTGCCGCCCTTGGCGCCGATGGAGGTCTGCGCGCCTTCGGGCATGCGCTCGATGAACTCGGCCGCGTTGGCGCCCTTCATGGCGCGATTGAGCGCGTCCGCATCGCGATCCTGCATTTCGCCGTAGGCCACGTTGGCCGCGACGGTGCCGTCGAACAACATCACCTGCTGGCCGACCAAGGCGATCTGGCGACGCAGATCGGTGAGCTTGTAGTCCTGCAACGGATGGCCGTCGAGCAGGATCTGCCCGGATTCGACGTCGTAGAAACGCGGAATCAGCTTGATCAAGGTCGACTTGCCGCTGCCGGACCGGCCGACGATGGCGGTGACCGTGCCCGGGCGCGCGGTGAAGGCGATGTTTGACAAGGCCGGCTGCGCCTGGCCCGGATAACGCGCGGTGACGTCGCGGAATTCGATCAGACCCTGGCTGCGCGTGAGTTCGCGCGAACCGCCGTCGGGCTCTTCCGGCGCATCGAGCACTTCGAACAGACGCTCGGCCGAGGCCACGCCGCGCTGGAGCATGTTCTGCACGTTGGTGAGCTGGCGCAGGTTCGGGATCATCGCCATCATCGCCAACATCAACGCGACGAAACCGCCGGCGCTCAGACGCCCGTTGAAAGCTTCATAGCCGGCGACAAACAGCAACACCGCCAAACCGACAGAGCCCATCAACTGGACCATGGCCGAAGCGATGCTGCGGGTGGATTCGACCTTGAGGCTGAGTTTGAGATAGTGGTCCGCGATCGCGCGGTAACGGCCCAATTCGGTCGGCTGCGCGCCGTAGATCTTCACTTCCTGCTGGTTGGACAGACTCTGATCGGCGGCGAGCAACAACTCCGCGCCGCTTTCCTGGATGCGGTGGCTGATACGCCGGTAACGCCGGCCGACCTTGTCCATCACCCAGGCCAGCGGCGGCGCTACGACCAACACCGCCAAAGTCACCTGCCAGCTAGTCCAGACCATCATCGCAAGCAGACCCAACGCCTGAGTCGACTGTTGCACCATGACCTTGAGTGCGTCGACCGAGGCCTGAGCGACTTGATCGCTGTCGGAACCCAGACGCACCAACATCGAGGTCACCGGCTCAGTATCGAAACGCGCGCCGGGCATGCGCAGATATTTGCCGAGCACCTGCACGCGCAGATCGCGGGCCACGCCGCGGCCGGACTTGGCCATGTAATAGTCGGTGACGTAACCGGCGATGCCGCGTAAGACGAACAGACCGACGATGGTCAACGGCAACCAGATCGCGACATTTTTATTCTTGGCGATGAAGGTCTCGTTGATGATCGGTTCCATCAACTTGGTGAAACCCGCGCCCGCCGCGGCTTCGATCAGCATGCCGATCCCGGCCAACCACAGCAGAGTGCGATACGGCAGAGCGAAGCGGAACAACCGGCGGTAGGTCTGCCAGGGCGAAGCGGCAGCGCTCGCCGTCACCGCGCGGCCTCCGCGGGCTTGGCCGCGCCGGCGTTCTGCGGCGGCGCGGTCGCGCTCATGATCCGGCGGAAACCCAGCTGGCCGAGCGCGTCGTACACGGTGACCACGGCCTGGTACGGCGTGCGCGCGTCGGCGCGCAGCATCACCGCGCGGTCGCGGTCGGAACCGGCGACTTCGGCGATGGTGGTCTTGAGCGATTCAAGATCGTCGCGCAGCACCTCGCGGTCGCCGACGAAGTAACGGCCTTCGGCGTTGACCAGCACGATCAGCGCCTTGCTGGCGTCGCCCGAAGGCTCGCCGGTGGCGCGCGGCAGTTCCAGCTTGAGCACCGAGCGCGCGTCGAAGGTCGCGGTGACGACGAAGAAGATGATCAGCACCAGGATCACGTCGATCAGCGGGACCAGGTTGATCTCGGGTTCGTCGTCGGCGCGATGGTCGCGAATACGCATGCGGCGACCTCAGCCGGCCTGGCCGCCGGCCAGGCGCACCGGCGCGCGCGCCGCTTCGGTCTGGCGCGATTCGGCGGTGCCCGGGGTCAGCACGTCGATCAGGGCGATGGCTTCGTGCTCCATCGCCACGATGTATTCCGCGACGCGGCCGCGGAACCAGCGGTGGGCGATCAGCGCCGGGATCGCCACGATCATGCCGGTGGCGGTGCACACCAGCGCCTTGCCGATGCCGCCGGCCAGCTGGTTGACGTCGCCGATGCCGTGATCGTTGATGACCATGAACATCTGGATCATGCCGACCACGGTGCCGAACAGGCCCAGCAGCGGGCCCGCGGCGGAAATGGTGCCGAGCGTGTTCAGGTAGCGCTCCATGCGGTGGACCAGATGCCGGCCCACGTCCTCGATGCGTTCGCGGATTTCCTCGCGCGGACGCAGGCGCACGTCCAGCGCCGCCGCCAGCAGCGCTCCCAGCGGCGCAGTCGCGCGCAGGGATTCGATATGCGCCGGGTCGAGCTTGCCGCTGGCCGCCCAGGCGCGCACTTCCTGGCCCAGCTGGGGCGGCAGGACCGCACGCCGGCGCAGAGTCCACAGTCGCTCGATGATGATCGCAAGCGCTACCGCCGACAGGATCAACAACGGAATCATCGGCCAACCGCCGGCCTTCACCAGTTCCAGCACTCGCGAACCTCCGGCCCGTGGCCGACTTCAATCAGGCCGATAGGATAGCCCAGGGTCCGCGCGGCGGGTCGCATCCCAGACCCGCGGGTGTGCCTGGCGTCGCGTTTCCACGCCGATGCCCTGCGCGCGCAGGCCGACCCGCAAGGCGCCGTCGTCGGCAGTGTTTCGCGGCGCCGCGCCGGCGCGACGCCAGCGTTCGAGCACGTCCGCGCGCGGGTGGCCGAAGCGGTTGCCGTGGCCGCTGGAGACCAGCGCGTGGCGGGCGCCGGGGGCCTGGACGAACTCGGGATCGGAGGAACCGCCGCTGCCGTGGTGGGCGACCAGGACCACCTCGGCGTGCAGGGTTTGCGCCGGCGACTGCGCCGCCCGGCGGACCAGATCGCGCTCCACGACCTCGCCGATATCGCCGGTCAGCAGCGCCGCGCCGTGCTCGGTTTCGATCCGCAGCACGCAGCTGGATTCGTTCTTCAGATAGGGAAAATGCGCCGGCGGATGCAGGAAACGCAGGCGCACGCCGTCCCATTGCCAGGCGGTTCCGGCGCTGCAGGCGCGGGTTAGCAGGCTCTGCACCGCCTCGCCGTCGATATCGGGCGGCGCGAATGGCGCGGGCGCCGGAAAGGCCCGCAACACGGCTTTGATACCGCCGGCATGGTCGTTGTCGCCATGGCTGACGACGACCTGATCGAGCCGGCGCACGCCCAGCGCGTGCAAGGCCGGGACCACCGCGCGTTCGCCGGCGTCGAAGCCGTCGCGCACCGCCGGGCCGGCGTCGAACAGCAGGCTGTGTCGGGCGGTGCGCACCAGCACCGACAGGCCCTGGCCGACATCGATCACGACCAGTTCCGCCTCGCCCGGCCCCGGCAGGCGCCGATCCGGCCATAGCAACGGCATCCACAGCAGCACGGCCAGCGCCTTGCCCGGCACGCCGCGCGGCAGCAGCAGCCAGAACGCCCCGAGCAGGGCCAACGGCAACGCGAACCAGCGCGCTTCCGGCAGCCACCACAGGGCCAGGCCGCTCTCGGCCAGGGCGCTGAAGGCCGGCCAGCCGGGCTCGAAGCAGGCCGCGGCCCAGCGCCAGGCGAATTCGCCGGCGCCGGCGTGGACGCTCTCCAGCCCGGTTCCGAGCAGGGCCAGCGGCACCACGAGCAGACTCCACCACGGCACCGCGAGCAGATTCGCCAGCGGCCCGGCCAGCGAGGCCTGGCCGAACAGCGCCACACATACCGGCAGCAAACCCAGGCTGGCCACGCCCTGGGCCGAAACGAAGCCGCGCAGGCGTTCGCGCCAACCGCCGGCGTCCGGCCCGGGCAGACACCACAGCAGCCAGGCCACGCCGAGGAAGCTGAGCCAGAACCCGGCGCCGAGCAGCGCCAGCGGATCGGCCAGCAAGACCGCGATCGCCGCCAGCGCCAGCGCGTCGAACCCGTGCACCGGCCGCCGCGCGATCCGCAGCGCGGCTATCACCGCGATCATCAGCCAGGTGCGCATGGTGGGCAGCGCGAACCCCACCGCCGCCGCGTACAGCAATCCGCCGAGCATCGCCGCGACCGAAGCGGCGATCACTGCCGGCACCCGCCGCCCCAGCATCGGCAACGACCACCACAGCGCCCGCGCCAGCAAGGCAAAGAAGCCCGCGACCAGACCGACGTGGAAACCCGAAATCGCGATCAGATGGGTCAGGCCGTCGGCGCGCAGCACTTCCCAGTCGCGATCTTTGAGGCCGCGCGTGTCGCCCAGCGCGAGCGCGCGCACGAAGCGCGAACCGTCCGAGCGCACGGTCGCGGCGATGCGGTCGCAGATCGATTCGCGCCATGCGGTCAGGCCCTGCGCCGCGGACAACCGCTGGCTGATTTCGGGATTGCGCAGGTAGCCGGTCGCGGTCAGGCGCTGCATCAGCGCGTACTTCTCCGCATCCGCGCCGCCGGGATTGCGCAGGCCTCGCGGCGCGCGCACCCGCGCGTGGAAGCGCCAGCGCTGCCCGGCCTTGAGCACGCTGCGCGGGCGCGGATCGTCGTCGTACCACGCCAATCGCAGCAGGCCGCCGCGCAGAGGCGCGGGTTGCTGGGCGTCGTCGTCGACGCGGAACTCGAAACGCGTGCGCCGCGTTTCGTGCACGGGCAGATCGACGATGCGGCCGCTGATCGCCACCTCGCGTTTCTCCCACTGCGCCGGCAGCTGAAGATCGAGTGCGTAGGCGATGTGCGCGCTGGCGAGCGCGAAGCCGAAGGCGGCGATCGCGACGACGCGCCAACGCGGCGAACGCCACCATGCGATCGCCGCGGCGATGAGCATCGCTGCCGACAGTCCCCACGGACACAGCCACGGCGAGGCCAGCGCGGCGGCGGCGCCGGCCAGCAAAGCGATCGCCGCGAGTTTTCCGAAAGGCGGCGTCCTTGCCGCGTCGAGCATGTTGGGTTCTCCGTCGATGGCCGCGCTTCGCGATCCGTGCGAGCGTTATGCAGACTCTACGAACGGTGTCCGGATCGTCCAATCGGTATTGATGCCATCGGGCTGTAGGCGTTTTCCTGATCGGATCGTGGCGAACGGCGCAGTCGTTCGTAGCACGACCGCCCTGCCCCGCGGCCACGCGGCGGCAGCGAATGCAGGCATCTACGCTGCGTTCGCCTCAGGTCCGGGCCTTCTGCAATCAGGCGCCTTGCTCGGCCCGCGCACGCAGCAAGCGTTCGCGGGCGCCGCATCGACAGGGGCAAGTCTCTATCGGCCGGCGAACGCCTTGCGCGTCGCCGGCTGCTTCGCCCCGGTCAGACTTCGCTCGGCGCCAGTTGCCGCAGCTTGCCTTCGTGCAATTCCAGCACGCGATCCAGACGCCGCGCGAGGCGGCGGTCGTGGGTCACCAGCACCAGGCTGGTGCCCTGCTCGCGGTTGAGCGAGAGCATGATCTCGAACACCGTGGCCGCGGTCTTCTCATCGAGATTGCCGGTGGGCTCGTCGCCGAGCACGCAGGCCGGACGATTGATCAGCGCACGCGCGACCGCGGCGCGCTGACGCTCGCCGCCGGACAGTTCGCCGGGCTTGTGCTGCAACCGATGCCCCAGCCCGACCGATTCCAGCAGCGCGGTCGCGCGCTGGCGCGCCTGCGCCACCGACGGCGCGTCCACGCTCTCGGACACCGAGCGCACCATCGCCAGCGGCAGATCGAAGAACAGGTAACGCGGCACCGCCATCACCACGCCGCCCCACGAGCGCGCGCGCTTGGCCCGCACCGAGCGCCCGCTCAGCAGGACCGGCAGCATCACGTTCTCCAGCGCGGTGAATTCCGGCAGCAGATGGTGAAACTGATAGATGAAGCCCAGCGACTGATTGCGCAGGATGCCGCGCGAGCGATCCGGCAGACCGTTCATGCGATGGCCGCCGACATAGACCTCGCCCGCGGTCGGCGTGTCCAGGCCGCCGAGCAGATGCAGCAAGGTGCTCTTGCCGGCGCCGGACGCGCCCAGGATCGCCACGGTCTCGCCGCGGCGAACCGACAGGTCCAGGCCGTCGAACACCGGCGTATGCAGATTGCCTTCCGAATAGGTCATCGCCAGCCCTTCGCAGGACAGCACGATGTCGTCCGAAGCTTGCGAGGCTGCGGCGGCGGCCGGATTGCGGATATCACTCATAACGCAGCGCCTCCGCCGGTGCCGTGCGCGCGGCGCGCCAGGCGGGATAGATGGTGGCGACGAACGCCATCGCCAGCGCGACGCAGGCGATGATGATCACGTCGCTGCTCTGCAGATCCGTCGGCAGACCGGTGATGTAGTAGACGTCTTCCGGCAGCAACTGCACGCCGAGCACTTTCTCGATCAGCTTGAGGATGTGCTCCAGGTTCAAGGTCAGCACGATGCCGCCGACCACGCCGAGCACGGTGCCGATGATGCCGATCAAGGTGCCCTGCACGACGAAGATGCGCATCACGCTCAAGGGAGTAAGGCCCAGGGTGCGCTGGATCGCGATGTCGGCCTGCTTGTCGGTGACCAGCATCACCTGCGAGGAGACCAGGTTGAACGCGCCCATCGCGATGATCAGCGACAGCAGGATCGCCATCACCGTCTTTTCCATCTTCAGCGCGCGGAACATGTTGGCGTTGTCGCTGCTCCAGTCGGTGACCCGATATGGCCCGCCCAGGCTGACCGCCAGATCGCGCGCCACCTCCGCGGCCTGGTCCATGTCGTGCAGTTTCAGGCGCACGCCGGTGACGCCGTCGCCCATGCGCAGCACCCGCTGCATGTCGTGCATGTTCACGACCGCCAGGCCTTTGTCGTATTCGTTGTAGCCGGCTTCGAAGATGCCGCTGACGTTAAAGCGCTTGAGCTGCGGCATCGCGCCCATTGGCGTGCTGCGGCCGTCGGCGGTCATCACCACCACGCTGTCGCCGACCTGCGCGCCCATCCACAGCGCGAGTTCCTTGCCGAGCACGATGTTGAAGCTGCCGGGCGTGAGCGAATCGAGCTTGCCCTCGACCATCTTCTCGGCCAGCACCGACACCTTGCCCTCTTCGGACGGAACGACGCCGCGGATGATCGCCGGCTGCTGGCGCGAGGCCGACAGCAGGGCTTCCTTCTCGATGTAGGGCGCGGCGCCGACCACACGGATGTCGGCCATCGCCTTGTTGACCGCGAGCTGCCATTCGACCAGTGGCTCGCCGTAGGCGCTGACGGTGGCGTGCGCGGCCATCTGCAGCATGCGGTCGCGGATTTCGCGCTGGAAACCGCTCATCACCGCGAGCGTGGTGATCAGCGCGGTCACGCCCAGGGCGATGCCCGCGATCGAGGCCAGCGAGATGAAGGAAATAAAGCCGTTACGGCGCTTGGCGCGCAGATAGCGCAGGCCGATGGCTACTGAAAGAGGTTTGAACATCTATGGAGCCGGGACTCGGGATTGGGAATTGGGCATGGTCTTCATCTGGCTCTTCGTTCGGTTCCGCTGTCGGCCGGCTTCGAGCGGGCGTTCGGCGCCGCGTTTTTCACGACGTCCGAAGCGCGAAGCCCGAATCGCCGCTCATGGTGCCATCGAACGCGGACCGCGCGCAGGACTTGTGACCGCGACGGCCAGCCTCAGTTCACGGCGGCCGGCGGCGTCCAGGGTGTCGGGCCACCACAGCAGGCGCCGGCGGCGGCCGTCGGAGCCGGTGAAATCCAGCCGGGCCAGCCATCCGCGCCAGTGCAGGCGCAGGTCCGAGATCGGCGCGGCGGCGAGCGTGGCGCGGCCGCCGGCGATCACCAGCGGCCGCGGCGGACGGCGGGCTTCGCGCCGGGCCGACCACCCGGCCCAGGCCAGGGCCATCGCGGCGAGCGGCAGCGACGCGGGCAACGGCAGCTCGGAGGCCACGACCGAGAACGCGGCCGCCAGCCCCAACGCGATCAAGGCCGCCGACAGCAGCCGCGACGGGCGCCATTGCAGGCGACAGTCCGCTGCCGGTGGCGGCCCGGGACGATGGCGCAGCGTTTCCTGCTCGAAGCGGGCGCCTGCTTGCCGCTGGCGATCGAAGCGGTTGCTCGCGTGCGGTTGCCGCTCAGGGCGGCTGCTTGCCTGTGGCTGCCGCTCAGGGCGGCAGCCGGCGGATGAATTCGACGAGGGATCGAAGCTCGGCATCGCCGGCCTCCTCATGGCCCATGAACCAGTGCCAGAGCTTATCGTCCTCGGTTTCCAGCAGCCGTAGGAAAACCCCGCGCTGCGCTTCGGAAGCCTGCCTCCATTCGCGATCGAGATAGCGTCCGAGCAATTGGTCCAGCTCGCGCATGCCGCGACGGCAGCGCCAGCGCAGGCGACGCAGTTCGATTTCGTCCGCGGCGGACAGTTCTTCGCTCATGGGCGGTTTCCGTCAGAAGGGGGCGCGACGATGATCGCGCACGCGCTGTCAGGGCGGCGTTTGCGGTAGCCGAACGGTTCGCCGAGTTTTGCCGCCGATTTCGCTTCGCGGAACATCATCGACCGATCAATCCTGTTGCGAGATAAATCCAAAGCGCCCACAGCACCAGGCCTCCGGCCGCATACGCCGCGAAGCGATGCATGACGCGGTTGTAGGTGCACTGGATGAAACTGTGCGCGATGCGCATCGCCACGAACAGCCACGCCAGCGTCAGGGTGAGCGTGTCGGCCAGGCCGTTGAACGCGGCCACCGTCAGGGCCAGATAGAACAGCACCGGCAGTTCGAACAGGTTGCGGAAATTATCCGCCGCGGCCGATTCGGTGAAGCGTGCGATGGCCTGCGCCGAGGTCGCCACCGATTGCGGATGGATGCGGTCGCGGTACATCTGGCGGATGCGCACGCGGAACATGCGCAGCCAGACGATACAGGTCAGCGCGGCCATGGCCAGCGCGGGCAGGAAGATCGCTTTCGTGTCCATCGGTCGCCTCGTTCCTTGGTGGCCGCCGGTTGCGCGGCGGGTCGGTGTCGGTGCGACGTGGGCTGTTTTTGCCGGTGGGCGGCTGCGTCGCGATAGCTTGTTTGTGGCTCGATTGCTCGACTGCTCGACTGCTCGATTCCGAGTATTTCGCTCCTTGCTCGTCATTCCCGCGAAAGCGGGCTCCGCTTTACTTCGGCGGAGCCGAACATCCAGAGACTTCAGGCGTTCTCGCACGAAAGTCGCTGGATTCCCGCTTTCGCGGGAATGACGGACCGGAGGGATGGCGCTGAAGTCTCTGGATTCCCGCGTTCGCGGGAATGACGGGTTGGGAGGATGGCCCCACCCACCACATCCCGCCATCGCACCAACGGCCAAGCCCCGCTCGCGAAAACGCCGCCGCCCGGATAGTCCGGACGGCGGCGTCGAATACGCTCAGATCGAATCCGTTGCCGCGATCAGACCCGGCGCGCCAGCATCAGCTTCTTGATCTCGCCGATCGCCTGCGCCGGATTCAATCCCTTCGGGCAGGTGCGGGCGCAGTTCATGATGGTGTGGCAGCGGTAGAGCTTGAACGGGTCTTCAAGATCGTCCAGGCGCGCGCCGGTGTCTTCATCGCGCGAGTCGATGATCCAGCGATAGGCCTGCAGCAGGATCGCCGGGCCGAGGTAACGGTCGCCGTTCCACCAGTAGCTGGGGCAGCTGGTCGAGCAGCACGCGCATAGGATGCATTCGTACAGGCCGTCGAGCTTCTTGCGGTCCTGCGGCGACTGCAGGCGCTCGCGGTCGGACGGGGTCGCGCTCTGGGTGCGCAGCCACGGACGGATCGAGGCGTACTGCGCATAGAAGTGGGTCAGGTCCGGAACCAGATCCTTGACCACGGCCATGCTCGGCAGCGGATACACCGGCACGTCGCCCTTGGCGTCGCCGCAATCGGCGATCGCGCGCGTGCACGCCAGGGTGTTGGTGCCGTCGATGTTCATCGCGCACGAGCCGCAGATGCCTTCGCGACAGGAGCGGCGGAAGGTCAGGGTCGGGTCGATCTCATTCTTGATCTTGATCAACGCGTCCAGAACCATCGGGCCGCAGGTCGCCAGGTCCACCTCATAGGTGTCCACGCGCGGGTTCATGCCGTCGTCGGGATTCCAGCGGTAGACCTTGAAGGTGCGCGGCTGCTTGGCGCCGGGCGTCGGCCAATGGCGGCCCTTCTGGATCTGCGAATTTTTCGGTAGTGCGAACTGAGCCATGCTGGCGATCTCTGGGCTGGCGGCGGTACTGAGGGGTGGGAGTTACCGGCGCGCGAACGGGCGCGCGCCGCGGTCGCCGATCAGTACTTGCGTTCCTTGGGCGGCACGTAGGCCACGTCGTCGGTCAGGGTGTAGTTGTGCACCGGACGGTAGTCGATGCTGGTCGTACCCTTTTCGTCGACATAGCACAGCGTGTGCTTCTGCCACTCGCTGTCGTTGCGGGTGGGGAAATCCTCGCGCGCATGCGCGCCGCGCGACTCGGTGCGGTTCTCGGCCGAGACGATCGTCGCCAGCGCCTGGCTGAGCAGGTTGGACAGCTCGTAGGTCTCGATCAGGTCCGAGTTCCAGATCAACGAACGGTCGCTGACCTTGACGTCGGCGAACAGCGCGTGGATCTCGCGCATCTTGCGCACGCCCTCGCTCAGCGTTTCGCCGGTGCGGAACACCGCCGCGTCGGCCTGCATGGTGCGCTGCATCTTGTCGCGGATGACCGAGGTCGGGGTGCTGCCGCTGGCGTTGCGCAGTTTGTCCAGGCGCGCCAGCGCTTCGTCGCAGGCGTCGGCCGGCAACTTGGCGTGCGGGCCGCCGGGGGTGATGGTCTCGGCGCAACGGTTGGCCACGGCGCGGCCGAACACGACCAGATCGAGCAGCGAGTTCGAGCCCAGGCGGTTGGCGCCGTGCACCGACACGCAGGCCGCTTCGCCGATCGCGTACAGGCCTTCGACCACCGCGTCGGGGTTGCCGTTCTTCAACTGCACGACTTCGCCGTGGTAGTTGGTCGGGATGCCGCCCATGTTGTAGTGCACGGTCGGGATCACCGGGATCGGCTCTTTCTCGACGTCCACATTGGCGAAGATGCGCGCCGATTCGGCGATGCCGGGAAGCTTCTCGTGGATGACTTCCGGACCCAGGTGGGTCAGGTCGAGCAGGATGTGGTCCTTGTGCTCGCCCACGCCGCGGCCTTCGCGGATTTCGATGGTCATCGAACGGCTGACCATGTCGCGCGGCGCCAGGTCCTTCACGCTCGGCGCGTAGCGCTCCATGAAGCGCTCGCCGTTGCTGTTGCGCAGGATGCCGCCCTCGCCCCGCACGCCTTCGGTGATCAGGCAGCCGGCGCCGTAGATGCCGGTCGGGTGGAACTGCACGAACTCCATGTCCTGCAGGCCCAGGCCCGCGCGCAGCGCCATGCCGCCGCCGTCGCCGGTGCAGGTATGGGCTGAGGTCGCGGAGAAGTACGCGCGGCCGTAGCCGCCGGTGGCCAGCACCGTGCCCTGAGCGCGGAACAGGTGCAGCGTGCCTTCGGCCATGTCCAGGGCGAGCACGCCGCGGCAGGCGCCGGTCTCGTCCATGATCAGGTCGAGAGCGAAGTATTCGATGAAGAACTGCGCGTCGTGCGCCAGCGACTGCTGGTACAGCGTGTGCAGGATGGCGTGGCCGGTGCGGTCGGCGGCGGCGCAGGTGCGCTGCGCCGGCGGGCCTTCGCCGTACTTGGTGGTCATGCCGCCGAACGGGCGCTGGTAGATCTTGCCCTCGTCGGTGCGCGAGAACGGCACGCCCTGGTGTTCGAGCTCGATGATGGCCGGGATGGCCTCCTTGCACATGTACTCGATCGCGTCCTGGTCGCCCAGCCAGTCCGAACCCTTGACGGTGTCGAAGAAGTGGTAACGCCAGTCGTCCTCGCCCATGTTGCCCAGCGCGGCGGAGATGCCGCCCTGCGCGGCCACGGTGTGCGAACGGGTCGGGAACACCTTGGTGATGCAGGCGGTCTTCAGGCCCTTCTGGGCCAGGCCGAAGGTCGCGCGCAAACCGGCGCCGCCGGCGCCGACCACGACCATGTCGAACTTGTGTTCTTGAATCTTGTAGGCAGAGGCCACGACTCAGGCTCCCAACGTGATGCGGATGATGGCGAGCACGCTGGCGAGAGCCGCGAGTACGCAAACGAAAACGACGGCGATCTGCGAAGCGACCGCCAGACCCGGGGTGTGGACGTAGTCCTCGATGATGACCTGCAGGCCGAGCTTGGCGTGCCAGAACATCGCGATGACGAACGCGCTCAGCAGCACCGCGTTGCAGGGATTGGCGACCGAGGCGCGCACGCTGGCGTAGTCGCCGCCGATCCACGACACGATCAGGCCCAGCACGTACAGGGTCAGCCCGATCAGCGCGATCGCGGTGACGCGCTGGACGATGAAGTGATGGGTGCCGTCTTTGGCCGACCCCAGACCGCGCGCGGTCTTGAGCGGGTTGCGCAGCTGCTTGCCGCTGTTGCTTCCGATCTTGGTGCTCATGCGCCACCTCGCGACATCATGGCCACGACCCAGATCAAGGCGGTCAGCACCAGGCTGCCGATGACGCTGATCCAGCCGTTACGGATGAAGGTCTCGACCTTGTAGGCGTAGCCCGCGTCCTGGACCAGATGGCGGATGCCGTTGATCAGGTGGTAGGCGAAGGCCCAGGTCCAGCCGAACAGGACCAGAAAGCCCAGCGGCGAGCGCGCGCAGGCGACGAAGCGCGCCCACGACTCCGGCCCGGCGGCCAGGGCGACCAGGCCCCAGGCGATCAGCAAGGCGCCGACGAAAAGGATTACACCGGTGGTCCGGTGCACGATCGAGGTCACCATCTGAATCTGCCAGCGGTAAACCTGCAGATGAGGTGATAGGGGTCGTTCGCGGTTCGCCATTAGCGTGGCAATCTCGGCTGGGCGGCGGCGCCGCGTGGCGGGAAGCGTGGGAGCGCTTGGGTATTGGGTCGCGTGCTTGAAAAGCGGGTCGTCGGATCAAAGATCGGTACTGCGGCCGTCGTCTCCAATGAAGTCAGCGTGCGCTGATATCGCTGAAGCGACAACCGCCGGTCAGAAATCGATGCAACGGCCGTTCTTTTCCCAGTCGCCGTAGCGGGTCGGTTCGAGGCCCTCGCGACCACCGTGCTCTTTCGGAGCATGCTCCACAGGAGCGTCCTTGGCGGAAGGCGATTGGCCTCCCGTTTCGGAAACGGGAGTTGCCGGGGTCTCGGACTGTTGGTCCGAACGTGCTTCCGGGGTGGTTTCGCCTATCATCACAGCGTTAAATATTAATTCCCGGCCCCCATGCCTGACAACCCGCAAGCCTTGCCCGGACGGGCGTTCGCCCTGTCCGGTCAATATCTCATCGCCCTGGAAGGCCGCGACGCGGCCGCTTTCGCCCAGGCGCAGTTCATGAACGATGTCAAGTCGCTGGCCGACGGCCACTGGCAGTGGAACGGCTGGCTGACGCCAAAAGGCCGGGTAATTGCGCTGTTCGCGCTGCTGCGCCTGTCCGAGCAGAAGGTCTGGCTGTTGCTGCCGGACGCCGACGCGGCGGCGATGGCGCAGTCGCTGAAGCGATTCGTGTTCCGCAGCAAGGTCGCGATCGATTTGCGTGAAGACTGGGTGATCGAAGGCCGCCATTCGGCCCCCGAGCACGCCAACCGCGCGAAAATCGGCGGCGACGAGGCCTCGGGCCTGGAACTGGATTTCAGCGGCGACGGCGGCGCGCGGAGCTTGCGCATCGTTCCGGCCGGCGCGAAGGCGGAGGAAGACGCGGCGGCGCTGGCGCGATGGACGCTGGCCGATCTGCGCCACGGCCTGCCGCGGTTGCCGGCCTCGCAGGCCGAGCAATGGACGCCGCAGCAACTGTCGCTGGAGCGGTTGAGCGCCTTCAGCGTCAAGAAGGGCTGCTATCCGGGCCAGGAGATCGTCGCGCGCACGCACTTCCTCGGCAAAGCCAAGCGCGGGCTGGTGTTGTTCGAAAGTCCGGCCGAGGTCGCCGCCGGCGCGGAAGTGCGCGGCGAAGCGGCGGTGCTGGGCTCGGTCGCCTCCACCGCCGATGCCGAGGCGATGCATCTGGCGCTGGCGGTGTTGCCGCTGGATCGCCCGGAAGGCCCGGCGAGCATCGACGGGCATGCCGTGATCGAACAGACGCTGCTCGCGGGGCTGGAACGCTGAGCCGGGCCGCGGGAAGCGAGCAGGTACACCGCGAACTTACCGCTGCTGCGATCGATGCGAGCCGCGGCCGCTCGGTCGCAGCTCGCGCATAGGCCGCGGCACTACGCCGGCCAAGATCGGCGCCGCGCTACAACCCGCCCTCGCCGTGCGAATTGCGCGCCATCGCGTCGCCGGCCAGATTGCGCTGTTCGCGCCAATGCTCGTGCCAGGCCTGGAACATCAGCACGTTCCACAGGTGCGTGTGCCAGCGTTTTTCGCCGGCGACGAAGCTGCGCCACAGGCCGCCGACCAACTCGGCATCGAAATACCCTTGCGCGCGCAGACGCTGCGGATCGAGCAAGGCCTCGGCCCAGTCGTGCAGATCGCCGCGCAGCCACTGCGAGACCGGCGCGCCGAAGCCGCGCTTGCCGCGATCGACCATCGCATCGGGCAGATAGCGCTTGAGCACGCGCTTGAGCAGATGCTTGCTGCCGCTTTCGCCGCGCTTGTACGACAACGGCAGCGACCAGGCGAACTCGGCGATATTCGTATCCAGCAACGGCGCGCGCGCTTCCAATCCGACCGCCATGCTGGCGCGATCGACCTTGCACAGCAGATCGTCGGGCAGGTAGACACTGTAGTCGGCCAGCATCATCGCGTCGGCCGGCGTGCCCTGCCCGGCCAGCGGATCGGCCAGGTCGTAGAGGGTCGGCGGCAACTTCGCGCCCGGTATCGCGGCTTCGGGAAAACGCCAGCGCACGATGCGGTTGCGATAGACATCGCCGATGCCGCGCGCGCCCATCTCGGCCGCGAACGCGGCGAAACCACCGGCGCGCGAAGCTTCGCCATGGCCTTGCGCGGCCTTGGCCAGCCAGCCGCGCAACGGCAGCGGCACGCGCTGCAGCAGGCGCAGATTGCGCAGCGCGCGCTCGTAGCGCTTGTAGCCGAAGAACAATTCGTCGCCGCCATCGCCGGACAAGGCCACGGTGACCAGGCTGCGCGCGAGTTTGCACACCAGCGCGGTCGGCACCTGCGAGGCGTCGGCGAAGGGCTCGTCGAACATCGCCGGCAAGCGCGGCACCACCGCCAGCGCATCGGCGCCGCTGACGTACAACTCGGTGTGCGCGGTGCCCAGGTGACGCGCGACTTCCAGCGCCAGCGGCGCTTCGTCGTGGTGCGAGCCTTCGAAACCGATGGTGAAACTCTGCACCGGCTTGGCGCTCAACGCCTGCATCAGCGAAGTCACCACCGACGAATCGGTGCCGCCGGACAAGAACACGCCGACCGGCACGTCGGCGACCATGCGCAGGCCGACCGCGTCGCGCAGCAGGTCGTCGAGACGGTCTTCGGCCGCATCGATGTCGCCGTCGAAGGGCTGCGCGATCGCCGCGGCCATGCGTTCGCCGGCCTGCCAATAACGCTGCTGATCGCGCGTGGGATCGTGCGCGGCCGCGCCGGCGGCGACCGTGGCCGCGTCCAGGCGCAACAGTGCGCCCGGCATGATCTTGAAAGTATCGGTATGGATGCAGTGCGGCGAGGGTACGTAGTCGTAACGCAGCAACAGCGCCAGCGCATTGCGATCCACGCCGTTGTCGAATTGCGGATGCCGCCACAGCGCCTTGAGTTCGGAGCCGAACACCAGGGTGTCGCCGGCCCAGCCGTAGTACAGCGGTTTCTTGCCGACGCGGTCGCGCGCCAGCCACAGCTCGCTGCGATCGCGATCCCACAGCGCGATCGCGAACATGCCGTTGCAGCGCGCGATCGCCGCCTCCACGCCCCACTCCACCACCGCCGCCAGCAGCACTTCGGTGTCGGAGTGGCCGCGGAAACCGCGGCCGAGGTTGAGCAGTTGTTCGCGCAGCTCGGCGAAGTTATAGATCTCGCCGTTGTAGGCGATCACGTAGCGGCCGTCGGCGGAGGCCATCGGTTGATGGCCCAGCGGCGACAGATCGAGAATGCTCAGGCGCCGGTGCGCCAGCGCGATGCCGGTCTGCGGATCGGCCCAGACGCCGTCGTCGTCCGGGCCGCGATGACGCAAGGCGTCGCCCATCGATCCGGCGAGCGCGAGCAGATGCTCGTGATCGAGATCGTTGCGCGGACGCAGCAGGCCGGCCAGTCCGCACATCGGCGATCAGCCCTTGGCCAGGGTGTCGGCGGCGCGGACGATGTCGTCCTCGCCGGGAATGACCAGGAACGCCGCGCCGGCCAGGGGCGTGTAGGTGTCCACGCCGACCACGCGCTGCATCGGCACCGCGCCCAGGCCGGCTTCGGCCAGCGCGGTGATCACGCCCTCGCCCACACCGGCGCTGCGCCGGCCTTCATCGACGACGATGACGCGCTTGGCGTTCCTGGCCTGCTCGGCGATGTAGCCATCGTTGAGCGGGACCAGCCAGCGCAGATCGACGACGCGGATCTTCCAGCCAAGGGACTGTTCGATCTGTCGAGCCGCACGCAAGCTCATAGGAACGCCGTTGCCATAGCTGAAGATCACCAGATCCTCGCCTTCTCCGTAGACGCGGCCCTCGCCGAGCGTCATCGCTTCAGTTGGACCGGGATACGAAGTCAGCCACTGGCCGTCGCCGGCTTCGTACAGGTCCTTGGTCATGTACAACGCAATGGGCTCCAGGAATACGGCCACGCGGCCGTCGGTCTTGGCCAGCGCGGTCAGCGTGCGCAGCATGGTCGCCGCATCGTCGCCGCGCGAGGGACAGCCGACCACCAGGCCGGGAATGTCGCGCAGGGCGGTGATCGAATTGTCGTTGTGGAAGTGGCCGCCGAAGCCGCGCTGATAGCCCAGGCCGGCGATGCGCACCACCATCGGGTTGCGGTACTGGTTGTTGCTGAAGAACTGCAGCGAGGCCGCTTCGCCGCGGATCTGGTCGCAGGCGTTGTGGAAATACGCCAGGTACTGGATTTCCGGAATCGGCAGCAGGCCGACGTTGGCGAAGCCCTGGGCCATGCCGAGGATCATCGTCTCGTCCAGCAGCGTGTTGAACACGCGGCGCGCGCCGAAGGCTTTCTGCAGGCCCTTGGTGACGGTGTAGACGCCGCCCTTCTGCGCGACGTCTTCGCCGAACAACAAGGTTTCGGGGTATTTCGCGAAGATGTCGTGCAGGGCGTTGTTGATCTGGATCGCCAGATGCCGCGGCGGCTGGTTTTCCGGCAGCTTGGCCTGGCCGCCGAACACTTCCAGGCGGCGCTCGGCGAAATCCGCGCGCGCGGCTTCCTTCGCCACCGCCGCGGGCGAATACGGCGCCAGCGGCGCGATCACTTCGCGCAGATCGTCGAGCTTGGGCCGACGGTCGGCCTCTTCGGCCGCGGCGAAGCAGCGCTTGCGCGTGGCTTCGTAAAGATCCAGCACATCGGTCTTCGACATCAATCCCGATTCCAGCGCGATCGCCGCCGAGCGCAACAGCGGATCGCTGGCCTCGACCGCGCACAATTCCTCGACCGAGCGCCATTCGATCTCGAAGTCGGTGCCGGCATGGCCCATGATGCGGGTGGTGCGCAGATGCAGGAAGGTCGGACGGCGCGTGCGGCGGCAGTGTTCGACCGCGCGTTGCACGTCGCCGTAACCGCTGGCCAGATCCAGGCCGTCGGCGGCGAAATAATCCAGACCGTCCATGCTGCGGAAACGGTTGCCGATCCAGCCGCCCGGCGTCTTCACCGAGATGCCGATGCCGTTGTCCTCGCACACGAACAACACCGGCGCCGGCAGCTTCTGGTACGCGGTCCAGGCCGCGGCGTTGAACGCGGTCTGGGCGGTGGCGTGATTGGCCGAGGCGTCGCCGAAGGAGCAGATGGCGATGCTGTCGTCGGGAATGGGAAGCACATGGCCGAGGCGACGCGCGGTCTCGATGGCGACGGCAGTGCCCAGCGCCTTCGGTAGGTGCGAGGCGATGGTCGAGGTCTGCGGCAACACCCACAACGGCTTGCTACCCCACACTTTGTGGCGGCCGCCGGAGGCCGGATCGTCCTTGCTCGCGGCGAAGGACAGCGCCGAGTCCATCACCGGGTCCATGCCCGGCAACTTGCGGAAGCGCTCGGCCATGAAGCCGCCGCTGCGGTAATGCAGGAACGCCGGATCGGTGTGGCGGGTCAGGCGCGCGACCATCGCATTGCCTTCGTGGCCGCTGGAACCGATGGTGTAGAAGACTTTGTTCTGCACGCGCAGCACGCGCGCCATCAGGTCCAGGTGGCGGCTGATCAACTGCGATTCGAACAGTTCGCGAAAGCCGCGCGCATCGAGCGCGCTGCCGTCGAGGATGGCTTCGTCCGCCGCCGGGCGCGCATCGCCGCGGCCGTTCCAGCCGTTGACGAATTCGACGAAATTGAGATCGCAGATTTCAGCCCGGTTGAGGCCCTTCATTCGCGCCGGGATGGGGTTGGCCACCGGATTGAAGTTCGGCACGCTGCTGAAGATCGAGGACTGCGGTTGCGCTGACATCGGAAGCTCCGCCGCCCGTCGCCGGGCCGGCATATCGGTGAGGAAAGATCAGAGGGTTTGTGCGATCAGCCGCGCGGCCTGCGGGCCGGGCTCGGGCAGCGCGATGAAACCCGGCGTCGCGCGCACGCGCGCCAGCCAGGCCCGGATCGCGGGATACGGCGACAAGGCGATGCCGCCGTGTTCGGCCACATCGGTGTAAGCGTGCAAGGCGATATCGGCGATGCCGTAGCGATCGCCGGTGAACCACTGGTGGGTTTGCAGATGCCGCTCCATCACCGCCAGCGCCTGATGGCCGCGCTCGCGCAGCTTCGGCAGTTCGGCCCGGCGCGGCGAATCCAGCGGCGTCCAGCCGGCGATGAAGCGGGCCACGGCGATGCAGGGCTCGTGGCTGTACTGCTCGAAATTCATCCAACTCAGCGCTTGCGCGCGTTGCCACAGATCGGCCGGCAGAAAGTCGCTGCCGTCGGCGAGGTAGTAGAGAATGGCGTTGGATTCGCTGAGCGTGCGGCCGTCGCTGAATTCCACTACCGGCACTTTGCCGTTGGGATTGAGGGCGAGGAATTCCGGCGTGCGGGTCTGGCCCTGGCTGCTGTCGACTTCGACCCAGTCGTAGCGCTCGCCCAGTTGCTCCAGCAGCAGTCGCAGCTTGTGGCAATTGCCCGAAGGCGAAAAGCCGTGGACGGTGATCATGCTCAGGCTCCGCTCTTGCGCCGCGCGCGCCATTCGTCCGCGGACTGTCCCCAGACTTCGACCTGTTTTTCGTGGTAGGGCTCGGGCAGCCGCCCATAACGCAGGAAGCGCGAACCCAGCTTGCCCGCGACGCCCTTGGAGGCGACGTTTTCCGGGTCGATGGTGTGGATGATCTGCGTCCAGCCCAGTTGTTCGACCGCCCAGTCGATGGCCGCGGCCGAGCCTTCGCTGGCGTAGCCCTTGCCGTTGGCGTCGGCGACGATGCCCCAGCCCACTTCGGTGCCCGGCCAGCCTTCCGGGTACCAGGGACCGAGCCGGCCGAGCCAGCGGCCGCTGCTTTTTTCGATCACCGAGAAGAAGGCGAAACCCTGCACGGCCCAGGAGCCGACCACCGACATCATCGCGCGCCAGGCCAGCGGCCGCGGCTGCGCGCCGCCGACGTAGCGCACGTGATCGCCGTCGGCCATGAACGCGGCCCAGGCGTCGAAGTCTTCCAGGCGCGGCGGACGCAGGATCAGGCGCGGGGTTTCCAGCTGGATATCGGGAATCGTCATCACGGTCGCGTACTCCTGGTGCGCATCGTCAAGCCCCTGTCCACCGATTGAGCCCCTCTCCCGCTTGCGGGAGAGTGGTTGGGGTGAGGGCGCGCGAGGTCGCGTGTGTTGCCGCGGGCGATTGTTTGCCGCGTGCCCTCATCCGGCCCCTGCGGGCCACCTTCTCCCGCAAGCGGGAGAAGGAACATCGTGCTGCCTTGCGGCAGCAAAACTTAGAAGGCGTTGATGCCCGTCAACTCGCGACCGACCACCAGCTGGTGAATCGTCTCGGTGCCTTCGTACGTGATCACCGACTCCAGGTTCAGCGCATGACGGATCGCCGAATGCTCGGTGGTGATGCCGGCGCCGCCGAGCAGATCGCGGCATTCGCGCGCGATGTCGATGGCCATGCGGCAGTTGTTCCACTTCGCCAGGCTCACCTGGGTCGGCTGCATGTTGCCGGCGTCCTTCAGACGGCCGAGCTGCACGACCAGCAGCTGCGCCAGGGTGATGCGGCGCGCCATCTCGGCCATCTTGATCTGCGCCGACTGGGTCGCCGCGACCGGACGATCGAACAGGATGCGTTCCTTGGTGTAGTTCAGCGCTTCGTCGAGGCAGGCGATGGCCGCGCCGATCGGGCCCCAGGTGATGCCGTAGCGGGCCTGGGTCAGGCAGCCCAGCGGGCCCTTGAGGCCTTTCACGTTCGGCAGGCGATTGGCTTCGGGCACGCGCACGTTGTCGAAGAACAGCGAGGAGGTCACCGACGCGCGCAGGCTCATCTTGTGCTTGATTTCCTGCGCGGCGAAACCGGGCATGCCCTTCTCGACCACAAAGCCCTGGATGCCGTCCTCGGTCTGCGCCCAGACGATGGCGATGTCGGCCAGGTTGCCGTTGGTGATCCACATCTTGGAGCCGTTGAGGATCCAGTCTGCGCCGTCCTTCTTGGCGTTGGTCTTCATGTTGGCCGGATCGGAGCCGCCGTGCGGCTCGGTCAGGCCGAAGCAGCCGATAATCTGGCCCTTCGCCATGCCCGGCAGCCAGCGCTCGCGCTGCTCTTCGGTGCCGTAGGCGTAGATCGGGTACATGCACAGCGAGGACTGCACGCTGACGAAGCTGCGGATGCCGCTGTCGCCGCGTTCCAGTTCCTGGCAGATCAGGCCGTAGCTGACCGCATTGAGGCCGGCGCAACCGTATTTTTCCGGGAGCGAGGAGCCCAGCAGGCCCAGTTCGGCGATTTCCGGCACCAGTTCCTTCGGGAACCGGCCTTGGTCGAAGGCATCGCCGATGATCGGGATCACGCGCTCGTCGGTGAAGCGGGCGACGGTGTCCTGGACGGCGCGCTCCTCTTCGCTGAGCAGGGAACGCACGTCGTACAGATCGTAGGGATGCAGGGCCATCGGGCTCAATAATCCTTGGCAGAAAGACCGCCATTGTAATGGGCCCACCGGGCCGGAGTAAGGCCGAACAGGCTCGCTGCGCACGCACGGGCCGGTATGCGGTGGATTCTTGCGAAAGCGGCGGCCGTGCCGGGACAGGTTCGCGCCCCGCCCCGCCCGGGCCCGGTCAGCCGATGGCGGCGGCGCCCGGCTGGCGCGAAACCGGGCCGGGCCGGCGGCGCGCAAAAACAAACGGGGCCGGATCGACCGGCCCCGTTCGAGGGTACTGACTTGAGCGCCGAAGGCGCCTGGGTGGATCAGCCGCGATCGGGCGCCGCCACCGAAGCGGTCTGGGTCACGACCTGGCCGTTGATGACCGGCAGGCGCTGGGTCGGACGCTCATCCATGCGGATGGTCTGCTCCTGGCCCTGGTAGCGGTAGGTCACGTCGTAGCCGACCACCTTGTTCTCGTTGCCCAGGGCGATGCGGCTGCCGGGCTTGCTTTCGGTGCGCATGGTGCCGGTGGTGCCGTCCGGGTTACGGAAGGTCACGTTATAGGCGACCACTCGCGAGGACTGCGAGGTGTCCGAGGTGGTGTGGCACTGGCGCTCGGTGCGGTTCACGACACGGCCGCCGACATGGTTGCGGTCGACCCGGTTGCCGATGAAGCCGCCGGCCACGGCGCCGGCCGCGGTCGCGGCCTTGCGGCCATTGCCGCCGCCGACCTGATTGCCGAGCAAGCCGCCGATGACCGCGCCGGCCACGGTGCCGCCGACGTTGCCGTCGCGCTCGGGCAGGCGTTCCTGCACGACCACGTCCTGGCAGACTTCGCGCGGGGTGGACACGGTGCTGGTCTCGCGCACCGGATCGGTGCCGATCACGGTGGCGTAGAGCTTTTCTTTCTGGTTGATCGGCTTGACGTTGACCACGTCGGCGTATTCGACCTGCGGGGCGGTGTTGATCGCGCCGCTGGCGGCCAGATCGCCGGCCGGGGTCGCGCCGTTGATCGCCGGCAGTTGCTCGCCCGGCGCCGGAGTCAGCGCCGCGGCCTGGGTGGCGGGAGTGCCGCGGAAGCTCTGGAAGGCCGCAACCGCTACGCCGCCGACCAACAGCGACGCGATCGCGACCGCAATAATGTTCTTGTTCATGTGGAGCCTCCTGCAGCGGGGGAACCGCGGTGGTATGAGAGTCTGGAATGCGGATCGAGCGCTTCGTCGAAGACTGGCTTGAGCCCGGCTTTTCGGAAGCCTCTCCCCGAGGCATGTCCAAACCGTGTGTGGACGCCGCCATTCCACCACTTGAAAGCTGAACCAGCACCTATTGATTTTCGCTAATCTGTCCCCTGTCTGAACCGTCACGCGAGCGCGTGCTAGCGTGTTTGCAACCTGCGTCACACCTGGATCGAACATGGCCAATCCGTTGCTGGCTCCCCTGATGGGTTTTCTCGGACGCCTGAGCTATCCGCGTCTGTTCGTGGTCACCGCGACCCTGTTCGCCTTCGACCTGGTGATTCCGGACTTCGTGCCGTTCGCCGACGAGATCCTGCTCGGCCTGGGCACCTTGCTGCTGGCCAACTGGAAGAACCGCAAAGCGCCGCAACCGCCTGGCATCCAGCCGCCCTCGTCCTGAGCCCATGCGCGGGTTGATCGACAGCCACTGCCATCTCGACGCGGCCGAATTCGACCCCGACCGTGCCCAGGTGGTCGAACGCGCGCGCGCGGCCGGCGTCGCCGCGCAGGTGGTTCCGGCGATCGACGCCGCCGGCTGGCCGAAGCTGCGCGAGGTCTGCACCGGCGAGGGTCTGCATCCGGCCTACGGCCTGCATCCGATGTACCTGGACTCGCACCGCCCCGAGCATCTGCCGGAACTGCGCGAATGGATCGAGCGCGAACGTCCCTGCGCGGTCGGCGAATGCGGGCTGGATTATTTTGTCGAAGGGCTGGACCGCGAACTGCAGTCGTTCTACTTCGAAGGCCAGCTGGAACTGGCGCGCGAATTCGACCTGCCGGTGATCGTGCATGCGCGCCACGCGGTCGACGCGACCCTCGCCGCGATCCGCCGCATCGGCGGCCTGCGCGGCGTGGTGCACAGCTATTCGGGCAGCGAGGAGCAGGCGCGGCAGTTGTGGAAGCTCGGGTTTTCGATCGGGCTCGGCGGGCCGGTGACTTACGATCGCGCCCAGCGGTTGCGCCGCATCGTCGCGGCGATGCCGATCGAATTCCTGCTGCTGGAAACCGATGCGCCGGATCAGCCGGACGCGCAGATTCGCGGGCAGCGCAACGAGCCGGCCCGGCTGTCTTGGGTGTGCGAAGTCGTTGCGGAGCTGCGCGGCGTGGCGGCGCAGGACATCGCGGCCGCCACGTCCGACAATGCCCGGCGGTTGTTCGGGCTGGCTTGAACGGCGGGTGGGTTCCGGTTCGGTGATCGGAAAGCGTCGGGGCTGAAGCCCCTCCCACAAAAGCGGATGTGGCGTCGGAATCTCTTGTGGAAGGGGCTTCAGCCCCGATGCTTTTCGCTCAGCCGCGACGAACTCAAGCCGCCTGCACCTTCGGTTTGAGCAGAATCTCCAGCGCCCGTCCCACCGCCGCGAACGCGAACACGCCGGTGATGTGCGTCGCCGCACCCAGCCCCGCGCCGCAATCGAGCTTCAGCGCCGCATCGCCGGCGACCTTCGGCCGCAAGCCGCAGACCGTGCCGTCGGGCTGCGGATACTTCACGTTCTCAAGCGAATAAATCGCCGACACGCCGAAGTAACGATCCGGATTCTTCGGAAAATTGAATTCGCCGCGCAGCTTCTTGCGAATCAGCGCGAGCATCGCGTCGTGCTCGGTGCGCGACAGATCGCGCACCCGCACCAGGGTCGGATCGGTACGTCCGCCGGCGGAGCCGACCGCGATCACCGGCAGCTTGCGCCGCCGGCACCAGGCGATCAGCTCGACCTTGCTGCGGAAGCTGTCGCAGGCATCGAGCACCAGATCGAAGCGGCGGTCGAGCAGTTCGTCCAGGTTCGACGGGGTCAGAAAGCTCTGCACCGCATCGACTTCCATCGCTGGATTGATCGCGCGGCAGCGTTCGGCCATCGCCTCGACCTTGGCGCGGCCGTAGTGGCCGTCGAGCGCCGGCAATTGCCGGTTGGTGTTGGACACACACAGATCGTCGGCGTCGATCAGGGTCAGATGGCCGATGCCGGTGCGCGCCAGCGCCTCCACTGCCCAGGAGCCGACCCCGCCCATGCCGACCACGGCGATGCGGCATTGGCGGAAACGGGCGACGGAACCTTGTCCGTACAAACGGTCGATGCCGGCAAAACGCTCTTGCCAGACGGTGTCGGGAGATGCGGAAGTCATGCGCATAGTGTAGTGGCCCGGGCCGCCGATTCGGCCCGGTCGCGGCGGAAAGCACTGAGCCGCGGATGAGGCGACCGGGGCCGGGCGAGCCGGCGCCCTGCCCGCCCCACCCGTAGCGTCTCGGCCTGGATGCCGCGAACGCGCCGGACAGCACCTCGGCGATCGCCCACGAAGGCGCGAGTCCGCAGGTCCGTGCAAGCCGCCCTCGCCTCGCGAAAAGCCGTTCGCTTTCCATCGCCGCGTCCCGCCGTCAAGCAACCCGCCACCGATCGCCACGCGCCCGCGCAGGCGCCGCGTCCCCGTCCACTCGCAGGCACGCGTACACGCTCGCGCACGTGATCTGGACCTCACATCTGCGCATGCTATCGTTCGGCGATCTTGGATGGAGGCCAGGCAATGAGCGATACCCAGCCCACCAACGCCCCTGCGAAACGCAAAGGCAATGGTTCGAAGTACCTGTTCCTGTTTTTGATCGGCCTGGTCGGCGGCGTCATCGCCACCGTCATGGCGGTACGCGCGCTGGAACAGCGCAAGGACCATTTTCCCGACAGCGTCATGCATGTGCAGGCGTGGCATCTGGATCAGTTGCAAGCCAAGGTCAAGGAAAATCGCTGCGGCCCCACCGACACGCTGCCGCACATCAAGACGCTGCGCACGATGGCCGACGACCTGGATCCGGCCTTCCCCGATCTGAAGGACGATCAGCGCTTCTCGCAACATTCCAGCAAGATGCGCGCCGCGCTCGACGGCGCCCTGACCAGTCCGCCGGTCAGTTGCGCCGGCGTCACCACGGTGTCGCAGCAGATCGGCGAAGCTTGCAAGGCCTGCCATCAGGATTTCCGCGGCTGAGAGCGACCGCGCGCGCTTGCGCGCGAGGCCATCGACAAGTTCCCAATACGCCGGCCCCGGACACCCGGGGCCGGCTTTTGTTGCGCGCTTGCATCGCTCTGCCTGCCGCCAGCTGAACACAGCAGATTGGCGGCACATAAATTGAACACGCGTTCACGCACCGGCTTATAGCTTGGCAGGCGCGTGGCGACTGTCCGCCACTTCGCAATGCACAAGCGCAGGAGCCTGGAATGAATACCAACAACATCCGATTGCTGGGCGTAGCGGCCGCAGCCACGCTGGTACTGGCCGGTTGCGCTACTTCGCCCGGTTACGGTGGCGGCGGGTACAACAACGGCGGCTACAACAACAACTATCCGCAGCAGCCCGCCTACCCCAGCCAACAGAACAATTGCTACGACTGCGGCGTCGTCACCCGCATCGAGCAGATCAGCACCCAGAGCACCGCCCCAAGCGCCACCGGCGCCGTGTTGGGCGGCTTGGTCGGCGCCGTCGCCGGCCGCAAGATCGCCGACGACCACACCGACAGCAAGGGCCGCAAGAACGCCGCCACGGTTGGCGGCGCGGTCGCCGGCGCCCTCGCCGGCAACGCGATCCAGAACCGCGTCGGCGCGCCGAGCTACAACGTCTACGTGCGCATGGACGATGGCCGCACCACGGTGGTCACGCAGAAGGATCTCGGCGGCATTCGCGAGAACACCTACGTGCGCGTCGCCAACGGTCGCGTCTATATCCGCTGATCGCGCCCGGCCGCAAGCGCGGGTATTCGCGCCGCGGTGATGAAACAATGTAACGAAAGAAAACGGCCCGCATCGCGGGCCGTTTTCGTTATGCGCGCACGAGGCGATGAGTTCATAACCCGCATCACGATTAGCCGCGGAACTGGCGCACTTAATGGGGTCTTCATCGAACGGGCCTTGCGCTAGGGTCATTCGCGTCCGCCTCGCGGACCTAGCCATCGCAAGATCAGGAGATCGGAATGAAATTTCGCTTCGTGCATGCAGTCTCCGTAGGCGCCGTCCTGTCCGGCGCCATCGCCGCCGCCGTCGCCACGCCGCCCTCGGCGCAGAACAATCCGCTGCGCGTCGGCATGGTCGCGGTGACCGGCGGCGCCGACGATTTCCTCGGCTCGGTCGAGGTCAGCATCACCAACACCAGCAAGAAGGCCGTGCGCCTGCCCAAGTGGCAGCTGCCGTCGGATCAGTTCGAGTCGAAGCTGTTCTCGATCAGCTACAACGGCCAGCCGGTCGCCTACGAGGGCGCGATGGTCAAGCGCGGCCTGCCGCAGGCGGAGGATTTCGCGATCCTGCAGCCGGGCGAAACCGTGCGCCGCGTGATCGATCTGTCGGCCGGCTACGACCTGTCCAGGACCGGCCAGTACGTGGTCGCGTTCAACGCGCCGCTGCAGCACGCATCCACCTCCGACCGGGTGATGCTGCAACAGAGCAACGGCTTGCCGATGAGCGTGCAGAGCGCGCCGCTGAGCCTGTGGGTGGACGGTCTGGATCAGCTCGGCGGCGCCAAGGTCTCGGCCGCGGCCAAGCCGGTCGGCAGCAAGGCCGTGGTCAACGGCGTCAACTACGTCGGTTGCACGACTTCGCGCACCAGTTCGGCCGGCCAGGCCGTGGTCCAGGCGCGCGCCTACGCCGAGAACGCCAAGGGCTATCTCAACAACGGCACCGTCGGCCCGCGCTATACGACGTGGTTCGGCGCCTACACCTCCAGCCGCTACAGCACCGCGCGCGCGCACTTCGCCTCGATCGATTCGGCGATCGACCAGAGCGGCGGCCAGATCACCATCAACTGCGGCTGCACCAGCAGCGCCTATGCCTACGTCTATCCGAACCAGCCGTACCAGATCTATGTCTGCAACGCGTTCTGGAACGCGCCGCTGACCGGCACCGACTCCAAGGCCGGCACGCTGATCCACGAGATGAGCCACTTCACCGTCGTCGCGGGCACCGACGATCACGTCTACGGTCAGGCCGGCGCGAAGAACCTCGCCAACACCAACCCGACCAACGCGCTCGACAACGCCGACAACCACGAGTACTTCGCCGAGAACACGCCCTTCCAGAACTGAGGATCGCGCGCGGCGCCGCGGCAACGGCTCCGCGCTCTCTCGCTGCGAATCACGGCCCGCTTCGGCGGGCCGTTTTTTTTTGCGCGGCGCCAACCCCGTCGCCGCGGCGCGTGCGTTGGATAGCTACGAGCCCAGCGCAGGACGCGCGCAGCGATGCAGGACGCGCGCAGGCACGGCGGGAGACGAGGCCCGCCGCGCCACCGACGCAGGCTTGCCGCGCCCAGGTCCGGGCGCGGTCACCGAACCGGCGCGGGGCGAATACGGGCACGCCGGTCGCGGGAATCGCCGCCACAGGGAAGTGGGGACGGCCGTCGAGGCCGTCGCGGTCGCCGGGGGCCTTCGGGCCCCCGGTTTTTTATTCGAAGGCGCATCGAAGGCGCGTGCGATCGCCGCCGGCATTCCGGCGGGCCGCGCCCGGCGAAAGATTTAAATCGATATAAACCCGCGATTTAATCCCGCAGCGGATTTTCGCCGGCGCCGCGCTGCGAATCCGAACGCGTTTGAGCGCCGGCCCGGCGGGCGAAAAATACATATTCGGCGGCGATGGAGCGGCGAATATGTACATTTGTGACATGCATCAAAATTACACAAAAGAAAAACCCGGCCGAGGCCGGGTTTCTCTGACGAAGTGCGGCGCGATGTTGCGCCGCAGCGAACGTCTTACAACGGTTCGACCGCGTCGGCCTGCAGGCCTTTCTGACCCTGCACGACCGTGAAGGAAACCTTCTGGCCTTCCTTCAGGCTCTTGAAGCCCTGGGACTGGATCGCGCGGAAATGCACGAATACGTCTTCGCCGTTTTCACGGCTGATGAAGCCAAAACCCTTGGCATCGTTGAACCACTTGACGGTTCCGATTTCTTTGCCGGACATCGTTACTCTCTCCTTGGAACGTGGTGTTGTTAACGCGGCTTTTCCGCGTGCTGGTTGCAAGGAGGAAGCGAGGTGCAACGATGTAGCGGATCGATGGATCAACCGCATCGGGCCACGATTCACGGTGACCCTTGGCAAACGCAGCGCCCGCAACGTACCCCGACATGGGCCAAAATGCAAACAGCCCGGACAACCCGTCCGGACAGGGGTTCGGCATGGATTTGGATACGTTTTATTACATATTGGCGGGCGTGCTGGTGGTCATCGGAATCGTCGGCACGGTGCTGCCGGCGCTGCCCGGTCTGCCGCTGGTGTTCGCCGGCATGCTGCTGGCCTCGTGGGTGTCGGGATTCGAGAAAGTGGGCGGGGTCGCCCTGGTCGTACTCGGCCTGCTGACGGTGCTGTCTATGGGCATCGATTTCGCCGCCACGGCGATGGGCGCCAAACGCGTCGGGGCGAGCAAGCTGGCGATTATCGGCTCGGTCATCGGCACCTTCGCCGGGCTGGCGTTCGGGCTGGTCGGTGTATTCGTCGGCCCCTTCGTCGGCGCACTGGTCGGCGAACTCATCCATACGCGTCAGTTGTCCCAGGCGACCAAGGTCGGCGTCGGCACCTGGATCGGCATCGTCGTCGGCACCGTGCTCAAGTTCGGACTGGCGTTCGCGATGGTCGGCCTGTTCGCGCTGGCGTGGTTCTTCTAAGTGGCGCGCGAGTGTTCAACGCGTGCGCCCGGTTCACGCTTCGTTCGCACATCAATGCAAGACTGCAGCGGTTTTGACGCTTACGCCGCGAGTCATGCCATGCCCTACTCCCGCACGATCCTGTTCCTCGCCCTGGCGGCCTCGCCGTCGATCGGCTCGGCCCAGACCACCGCGCAACCGGCGACTCCGGAAGCGTGCATGGCGGTCACCGTCGATGCCGATCGCCTGGCCTGCTACGACAAAGCGCTGGGCCGCCAGGCCGGCGACGCGCGCCAGGCCGATATCGCCGCGAAGGAAGCCAAGGCGATCCGCAAGAATCTGGAAATCGGCGACGAGATCGCCGGCGAACCCAAGCCCGGCGTCGCCGAGCGCGCGCGCCGCGCGGTGTCGGGCAGCATGTTCAGTCACGACGAGCCGCTGAATGACGCGATCGCCAACGCCGGCAAGGGCGGCCTGCTCGACAGCCGCTGGGAGCTGGCCAAGGACTCCAAGCTGGGCGTGTTCAACTTCCGCGCCTACAAGCCGGTGTACCTGTTGCCGGTGTTCTGGAACAACGATCCCAACGTGTTGCCGCACTCGCCCAACCCGCGCAACACCGTGACCGAGCCGCAGTCGCTCAAGGACATCGAGACCAAGTTCCAGATCAGCTTCAAGACCAAGGCGGTGGAGAACTTGTTCGGCGACAACGGCGACATCTGGATGGGCTATACCCAGTCCTCGCGCTGGCAGGTCTACAACGCCGAGGACTCGCGTCCGTTCCGCGAGACCAACTACGAACCCGAAGTGATGCTGGTGTTCCGCAACAACTATCACATCGGCGGCTGGAGCGGCCGCATGGCCGCGATCGGCGTCAATCACCAGTCCAACGGCCGCACCGATCCGTTCTCGCGCAGCTGGAACCGGGTGATCGGCCAGATCGGCCTGGATCGCGAGAACTGGGCGATCGTGGCGCGGCCGTGGTGGCGAATCTCCGACGGCCGCGACGACGACAATCCCGATATCGAGGATTACATCGGCCGCGGCGACCTGACCATCGTGCACAAGCGCGGCGGTCATGAGTTCTCGCTGATGGCGCGGCATTCGCTGCGCAGCGGAGACCGCTCGCACGGTGCGCTGCAGTTCGACTGGGGATTCCCGATCCACAACCAGTTGCGCGGCCATCTGCAGATCTTCGACGGCTACGGCGAGAGCCTGATCGACTACAACCACCGCGCCACCTACATCGGCCTGGGCATCTCGCTGCTGGAGTGGTACTGAGCCGGCGCTGCGCGGCCCGGCGATGCATGGCCTCGCCGGGCCGCGCGGCATCCGCCCGACCCGGCAAGGCGGCGTGTTCGAAACTGCGACGCAATGTGATCCGTGCCGCCGATCCGCCGCGCTAGGCTGGATCGGATCGACGGAGAACACGATGAAGATGCGGCGCATCCTCTCGCTGGACGGCGGAGGCATACGCGGCCTGGTGAGTTGCCATTGGCTGGGGGGCCTGGAACAGGCCCTGATTCAGGCGGGAAAGGCCCAGGCCGGAAAAACCGGTTTACTGAAGAATTTCGACTTGATCGCCGGCAGCTCGACCGGCGCGCTGATCGCCTGCGGACTGGCCAGCGGCATCGATCCGGACGCGCTGGCGCAGTTGTATCGCGCGCAGCGCCATCTGATTTTTCCCAATCTCGCCGGCCGCTTGTGGTCGCGCACTAGTCGCTTGATCAGCGACGGCCTGTCGGCGCCGCGCTACGACGGCGTGGGCATCGAGAAAGTCCTGCGCAAGGTGTTCGGCAAGACCACGCTGGGCCAGCTCAAGGCCCCGGTGCTGATCACCAGCTACGACACGATTTCGCGCTCGCCGGTGATCTTCAAGAGTTTCCAGCCCGAGCATCGCGACCTGCTGGTGTGGCAGGTGTGTCGCGCCTCCAGCGCGGCGCCGACTTATTTCCCCGCCCATGCGATGAAGGTCGAAGGCAAGGACTGCGCGCTGATCGACGGCGGCGTGGTCGCCAACAATCCAACCGCCTGCGCCATCGCCGAGGCGTTGCGCAAAGACGCCCAGGTCGATAACAGCCGCGATCTGGTGGTGGTATCGGTAGGCAGCGGCGAGCGCACGCGCAGCATCGACCTGGAATCGGCGCGCTCGTGGGGCGCGCTGGAATGGGCGGTGCCGATCATCGACGTGTTGTTCGACGGCAATACCGATTCGGTGGATTACATCGCGCGGCAGTTGGTCGGCGATGGGTATTTCCGCATGCAGGCCGAGCTGACTGTCGGGCTGGATGATCTGGACGATACGAGCGAGACGAATGTGTTGGGGTTGGAGACGATGGCTCGTGAGTATTTGGCTCGGCCGGCGACCAAGAAGATGCTGGAGCGGTTGGTCAAGATGCTTTGAGGGGTTGGGGTGAGGTCTGTGCGGGTCCGGGTGCTGGGTGCCGCGTGCGGCATGCTCACGTCGCGCTTTGCAGCGACAGACTGTGCCTACGCGTCCCTCCCAGGTATCGACGCTCTCCCCTACCGTCATTCCCGCGAACGCGGGCTCCGCTTTACTTCGGCGGAGCCGAACATCCAGGGCCTTTCGTGCGAGAACGCTTGAAGTCACTGGATTCCCGCGTTCGCGGGAATGACGGACTGGAAGGATGACGCTGAAGGCTCTGGATGTTCGGCTCCGCCGAAGTAAAGCGGAGCCCGCCTTCGCGGGAATGACGGACTGGAGGGATGGCGCTGAAGCCTCTGGATTCCCGCGTTCGCGGGAATGACGGACTGGAGGGATGACGCTGAAGTCTCTGGATTCCCCCGTTCGCGGGAATGACGGCCTGGAAGGATAGCGCTGAAGTCTGTGGATTCCCGCCTTCGCGGGAATGACGGCCTGGAAAGACGGCGCTGAAGCCCCTTCCGACAAAAGCACCGCAGCACAATCACCGACCGCAAAAAACAAAAACGCCGGGGCAAGCCCGGCGTCTTCGTTAGATCCGCAAACAGCGCAGCAGCGCCGCTCAGGCCGACTCCACCACCACCGGAATCTTCCCGATCCGCGCCTGCCATTCCTTCGGGCCGGTCTTGTGCACCGACTCGCCGGTGCTGTCCACCGCCACCGTCACCGGCATGTCCTGCACGGTGAACTCGTAGATCGCTTCCATGCCTAAGTCGGCGAAGCCGACCACGCGCGAGGCCTTGATCGCCTTCGACACCAGATACGCCGCGCCGCCGACGGCCATCAGGTACACCGAGCGGTGCTTCTTGATCGCGTCGATGCCGGCCGGGCCGCGTTCGGCCTTGCCCACCATGCCCAGCAGGCCGGTCTGCGCCAGCACTTGTTCGGTGAACTTGTCCATGCGCGTGGCCGTGGTCGGGCCGGCGGGGCCGACGACTTCGTCGCGCACCGGATCGACCGGGCCGACGTAATAGATGAAACGGCCCTTGAAATCGACCGGCAACGGCTCGCCCTTGCCCAGCATCTCGACCATGCGCTTGTGCGCGGCGTCGCGACCGGTCAATAGCTTGCCGTTGAGCAGCAGCACTTCGCCGGGCTTCCAGCTGGCGACGTCTTCCGGCGTCACCGTGTCCAGATCGACGCGGCGGCCCTTGGAGGCGTCGTAGGTCAGCTTCGGCCAGTCTTCCAGCGACGGCGGATCGAGCATCACCGGACCGCTGCCGTCGAGGGTGAAATGCGCATGGCGGGTCGCCGCGCAATTCGGGATCATCGCCACCGGCAGGTTGGCGGCGTGGGTCGGATAGTCCTTGACCTTGATGTCGAGCACCGTGGTCAGGCCGCCCAGGCCCTGCGCGCCGATGCCGAGCGCATTGACCTTCTCGTACAGCTCAAGACGCAGTTCTTCGGCGCGATTGCTGGCGCCGCGCGCCTGCAGATCGGTGATGTCGATCGGCTCCATCAGCGATTCTTTCGCCAGCAGCATCGCCTTCTCGGCGGTACCGCCGATGCCGATGCCGAGCATGCCCGGCGGGCACCAGCCCGCGCCCATGGTCGGCACGGTCTTGAGCACCCAATCGACGATGGAATCCGACGGGTTGAGCATCGCGAACTTGGACTTGGCTTCCGAACCGCCGCCCTTGGCCGCGACGATCACATCGACCGTATTGCCCGGCACGACCTTGACGTTGACCACCGCCGGCGTGTTGTCGCGGGTGTTGCTGCGTTTGCCGGCCGGATCGGCCAGCACGCTGGCGCGCAGCTTGTTGTCGGGATGGTTGTAGGCGCGGCGCACGCCTTCGTTGACCATGTCCTCCACGCCCATGGTGGCGCCGTCCCAGCGCACGTCCATGCCGATTTCCAGGAACACGGTGACGATGCCGGTGTCCTGGCAGATCGGCCGGTGGCCTTCGGCGCACATGCGCGAATTGATCAGGATCTGCGCGATCGCGTCCTTGGCCGCGGCGCTTTCCTCGCGCTCGTAGGCAGCGGCGAGATTCTTGATGTAATCGACCGGGTGGTAATAGCTGATGTACTGCAGGCCATCGGCGATGGACTGGATCAGGTCGTCCTGGCGGATGACGACGGGGCCGCTGGAAGCGGCCGAAGACGAGGTTGCGGTCACGGCGGGCGTAGGGCTGGCGGTGTGGGACCGCTATTCTACCCGTCCGGCCGGGTCGCGCCCCGACGCGGCCCCGGGCGCCCGTCCCGGGGCCGCGCACGCCTCCCGCCGTCCGATCACGGCCTAGACGGATACCCGATGAGCTACCAGCCACCCCGTTCGACCGTTACCTCGCCGCAGAACCCGGCCTTCCGCCCCATGCGGCTGGCGATCGGACTGATCGCGCCGCTGCTGATCGGCCTGGGCACCCTGGCCGTGGTGCCGCAGTTCAAGGCCACCTTCAGCGCATTCGGCGCCGATCTGCCGCGGATGACGCAAATCCTGATGGACTACCCGTGGATGCTGTGTCCGGCGCCGCTGGCGGTGCTGGCGCTGTGGGCGGTCTGGCCGGCGCGGCAGCGCGACAACGCCGCGTATTTGTTCGGCGTGATGCTCGCGATGGCGGGTTCCGCCTTTGTGGTGCTTGCCCTGTATCGGCCGATCTTTCTGCTCGGCGCTACGATCTGATGCCTGCGCTCACGCCGTGTCCGCGAGCGACGCCCCTCACTGCCGCACCGGAGTCCGCATGATCACCTGCTACCTGCGCTACATCATCGATCCCTACCAACTGGCCGAGTTCGAGCAATACGGCCGCCTGTGGATTCCGTTGGTCGAGAAATTCGGCGGCACCCACCACGGTTATTTCATGCCTTCGGAGGGCCATAGCAACGTGGCCCTGGCGATGTTTTCGTTTCCGAGCCTGGCCGCGTACGAGGATTACCGCACGCGCTCGTTCGAAGATCCCGAGTGTCAGGCCGCGTTCGCCTATGCGGCGGAAAAACGCTTCATCGTCAGCTACGAGCGCAGCTTCTTCCGGCCGGTGTTCGGCGACGGCGAGGCCGCGAAAGGCTGATCGCCCTTCCTCGCGGCGATCATCGGCGGCCTTGCGGCCGCCGATGTCTCGCGGGTTCCGGCGGCGCGGATCGATACCGCCGTCAGCGAACGCCCGCCGGCGCGTCGATCGTCCACAAGGTCGTGCTGCCTTGCGCATCCGGATCGAACGGCGCCGATTCGAACGCGATCGTGCTGCCGTCCGGCGACCAGCCCGGCGCGCCGTCGAGCCCGCAACTGCGGGTGACGCGGATGCGGTTGCCGCCGTTGGCCGGAATCACGAACACGTTCGCGATTTCGACATCGGCATCGCCGGACGAATACACGATGTAGTTTCCGCTCGGCGACCACGACGCATCGGTATTGAACAGCTCGCCGGCTCGGGTCACGTTGAACACCGCGCCGGTGGCGACATCCAGCGTGAACACGTCCCAGCTTTCAGGGCCGACCTCGCGCTGGAACACGATCTTGTCGCCCTTGGGCGACCACTCCGGCTGTCGGTCGTTATGGCTCTGGGTCAGGCGGACGGCCGGCTCAGTGCCGTCGCTGCGTATCTTCCACAATTCGCCGCCGGCCTCCGGATTGGCTTGGCTGTGCGACTCGAACACGATCCACCGCTTGCCTTCGCTCAGCACCGGCGAGATCGACGGCTCCCACGCCAGAAAGCCCGGCCGTCGGGTGACGCGCCGCGACGCGCCGCCGGCCGCGGGCGCCAGATAGATTTCGTCGCGATCGACGACATCGCTCGAATAGGCCACCTCATCGGTGGCCGCGGACCAGCATTGCCCCGGCAGGTTCACGCTCTGCGCGGAGGTGGGGCTGAGCGCGGCCAACACCGCGCCGCCCTCGGCCGGCACAGTGCGCACCACCGATTTTCCGGTGTTGTAGCGCGTAGCGAAATTGGTGAAAGCCAACACCCGGCCGTTCGGCGAGAAACAGGGATTCTGGAAGCTGCGGCCCAGGCCCGTGCCGGTGACGGATATCTGCCGGGCCGTATCGGAACGGCAGGCCGCGGCGGCTCGGGATGGCGCTTGCGCGATAGCCAACAGGGGGCACAGGCAGGCCATGGCCAGCAGCGGCAGTGCTTGCTTTTGCATGGTGGTCGATCCTTTGAAGGGGCGGGAATCGCCGCTTCCGACCGACATCGGACGCATTCGCGGCATCGGTGCCGTATCCGGACTGCATCAGTCCGCGACGATGCGCGCATCACAATTCACTCGCCTGGGCTCCGCAGTGATGCCAGTCGCAATGCCTCGATCGCGATGGGCTTGTACCGCTTACGCGATATGCCGAACGGCTTATCCCGACAGAGCCCTTGTCCGTCGGCGCTCGATGCCGGGCCTGTCACTGCCGATCGGAATGCGCGCGCCGACGATGGCATCGATCAGATCCTGCGCATCCTGCTGCGCCCTGCCTCGCGGTGACCGCACTTCAGCACCGATGAGCGCCGGATTCAAGACGATGCAAGGACCGGTCGCAAGCCACGGCGGATCGGGAGCACAATCGGTGCATGGCCACTCCCCACGATAACGACAACGCCCGTCGTCCCGGCAAAGACAGCGGCGGCAAACCCAGTCTGCGCGAACGTTTCAACGCGCTGCGCAATCTGCCGCCCTTCCTCAGGCAGATCTGGCAGACCAGCCCCGCGCTGACGCTGATCACGCTCGGATTGCGCCTGATACGCGCGTTGTTGCCGGTGGTCACGCTCTACGTCGGCAAGCTGATCATCGACGAAGCGGTGCGGCTGGTCGGTACCGGGCACGGCTTCGGCTCGTTGCCCGAGGCCTGGGCGGGCGGACAACTGGACACTTTGTTGGCGCTGTTGGCCTTGGAGTTCGGCCTCGCGATCGGCTCGGACCTGCTCGGCCGCGTGGTCAACTACGGCGACTCGCTGCTGTCGGAGCTGTTCACCAACGTCACCAGCGTGCGCCTGATGGAACACGCTGCGACCTTGGACCTGGAGGATTTCGAAGATCCCGATCTGCAGGACAAGCTCGACCGCGCGCGCCGCCAGACGATGGGGCGCATGAGCCTGATGAGCCAGTTGTTCGGCCAGGTCCAGGACACCATCACCGTGATCAGCTTCGCGATCGGCCTGCTGGTGTATGCGCCGTGGCTGATCCTGCTGCTCGCGGTCGCGCTGATTCCGGCCTTCATCGGCGAAGCGCACTTCAACGCGCTGGGCTATTCGCTCAACTTCGCCTGGACGCCGGAACGCCGCCAACTCGAATACGTGCGCCAGATGGGCGCCAGCGTGGAAACCGCGAAGGAGGTGAAGATCTTCAATCTGCACCGCTTCCTCATCGCCAAGTACCGCGAACTGGCGGACAAATTCTTCAAGGCCAATCGCGCCCTCGCCCGCCGCCGCGCGTTCTGGGGAACCTTGCTCGCGGGGCTGGGGACCTTGGGCTACTACATCGCTTACGGCTACATCGCCTGGCGCACGGTGAGCGGCGATTTCAGCATCGGCGACCTCACCTTCCTGGCCGGCAGTTTTCGCCGGCTGCGGCAATTGCTGGAAGGGCTTTTGGTCGGCTTCTCGCAAGTCGCCAGCCAAGCGCTGTATCTGGACGATCTGTTCTCCTTCTTCGAAATCAAACCCGAGATCGTCTCCCCCGCCCATCCGGTCGCGGTGCCCAAGCCGATCCAGCACGGCTTCGTGTTCGAGAACGTGGGCTTCCGCTACCCCGACGCCGAACGCTGGGCGCTGCGCGGCCTGGACTTCGAGTTGCGGGCCGGCGAAGTGTTGGCCCTGGTCGGCGAGAACGGCGCCGGCAAGACCACCCTGGTGAAATTGCTGGCGCGGCTGTACGACCCCGACGAGGGACGCATCCTGCTCGACGGCCGCGATCTGCGCGACTACGACCTGGATCAGGTGCGTTCCAGCATCGGCGTGATTTTCCAGGATTTCGTGCGTTATCACCTCACCGCCGGGGAGAACATCGGCGTCGGCCAGATCGACGCGATGAACGATGCCGAACGCATTCGCGAAGCGGCGCGCCGGGCAATGGCCGATGAGGTGATCGAAGGCCTGCCGCGCGGCTACGACCAGCTGATCGGCCGGCGTTTCAAGACCGGCGTGGACCTGTCCGGCGGCCAATGGCAGAAGATCGCGATCGCGCGCGCCTACATGCGCGATGCGCAGGTGATGATCCTCGACGAACCCACCGCCGCGCTGGATGCGCGCGCCGAGTTCGAAGTGTTCCAGCGCTTCAAGGAACTGTCGCAGGAAACCACGGCCGTGCTGATTTCGCATCGCTTCTCCAGCGTGCGCATGGCCGACCGCATCCTGGTGCTGGCCGAAGGCCGACTGGAAGCCAGCGGCACCCACGAGGAATTGCTCGCGCAGGGCGGACGCTATGCGGAGCTGTTCGAATTGCAGGCCGCCGGCTACCGCTGAGCCGGCCGTTCGCGCGCCAGCGATGGGCGAACAAAGTCGAATTGTTCCGGCGCCGCGCGCGAGCTATGGTGAGCCGGCTTGCGATCACGACCTCACCGTTTTCAGGAGCTGAGCATGACTTTCGTCCTACGACGCGGCGTCTTGTCCGCCGTGATGCTGTTGACTCTGGCCGCCTGCCAGCGCGGAGGCGACGCCGAAGCCGCGGCTGCCCGGCCGGCGCCAAAACAAACCACCGAACATCGCGTGCCCAGCGAACTGGGCGAAATGCGGGTCACCGAAATCGTCAGCGGCCTGGAGCATCCTTGGTCGGTGGCCTTGTTGCCCAACGGCGAGTTCCTGGTAACCGAACGCCCCGGCCGCCTGCGCCGCGTGAGCAAGGACGGCGCGATCTCCGCGCCGATCGCCAACGTTCCGCCCGTGTGGGCCAAGGGCCAGGGCGGCTTGCTGGACGTGGTGCTGGCGCCGGATTTCGCCACCAGCAAACACATCTACCTGAGCTACGCCGAACCCGGCCCCGACGGCAGCGCCGGCACCGCGGTGTCGATCGCGACGCTCGGCGATACCGCGCTGACCGAGGTCAAGCGCATCTATGAGCAACAGCCCAAGCTGGTCGGCCCGAATCATTTCGGTTCGCGCATCGCCTTCGACGGCAAGGGCCATATGTTCATCACCCAGGGCGAGCGCCAGCAGCGCATGGCCTCGCAGGAGCTGGACAAACTGCAGGGCAAGCTGGTGCGCCTGAACCTGGACGGCAGCGTGCCGGCGGATAATCCCTATGTCGGCCGCAACGACGCGCGGCCGGAGATCTGGAGTTACGGTCATCGCAACATGCAATCGCTGGCGACCGACCCGCGCACCGGCACGTTGTGGGAAGCCGAGCACGGCCCGCGCGGCGGCGACGAAATCAATCTGCCGCAGGCCGGCAAGAATTACGGCTGGCCGATCATCACCAACGGTATCGACTACAGCGGCCTGAAGATCGCCGAGGCCGAGGGCAAGGAGAAGCCGGGGCTGGAGTCGCCCTATCACGTCTGGGAAGTGTCGCCTGCGTTGTCGGGCATGGCTTTCTACACCGGTCATGCTGGGTCTTCTTGGAACGACAGTCTGTTCCTTGGGGCGTTGGCGGACAGCAGCCTGATTCGCTTGAGTCTGGATGGCGACAAGATCGTCAAGGAAGAGCGGCTGCTCAAATCCTTGGGTTGGCGCGTTCGCGATGTGCGCGTGTCGGCTGACGGCAAGGTTTATGTACTGACCGATGAAGAAGAAGGCAAGTTGTTGCGGCTCGATCCGCCTGCGGCGAAGTGATGTATTGATGCGGCGTGGCGGCTGACGCAATCGCGTTGCCGTTGCCGTTGCCGTTGCCGTTGCCGTTGCCAAGATTTTGCTTTGCCTCGGCTTTGCTTTTGTTGTTGCTGTTGCTGGGCGCGGCCTGTAACTCGCGAGACCAGGGACACCCGAAGGGCGGCGCACATGGACGTGCGCCGGGTGCCACCTTGGGCAGGATGCCCAATGTGGCACCTGCCTGCGCAAGCTACGCACTCGTGGCTTTTGACTCGAAACAGCTAAAGCGTTTTCTTTGGTTACTTTCTTTGTGGCTTTGGACAAAGAAAGTGACCCGCCGCTCTATGGCGGAAGCGTTTAGCGTTTGATCTTGCTTGAAGCTTCTAAGGCTTCTAAGGCTTCTAAGGCCTCTAAGGAATCTGTAGTCCCTAATCGAAACAACCAGCCCTACGCACTCCCTCCTACCGTCATTCCCGCGAACGCGGGAATCCAGAGACTTCAAACGTTCTCGCACGAAAGGCCCTGGATTCCCGCCTTCGCGGGAATGACGAGCAAAAGAAGCCTCAAGCAAGAGCAAGGCAGGAGCAGGAGCAAGATCAAACGCCTAAAGCTTCCGCCATGGAGCGGCGGGTCACTTTCTTTGTCCAAAGCCACAAAGAAAGTAACCAAAGAAAAGGCTTTGGGCTGTTTCGAATCAAGAGCCACGAGTGCGTAGCCTGCGCAGGCAGGTCCCGCAGTGGGCATCCTGCCCACGGCGGGACCCGGCGCACGTCCATGTGCGCCGCCCTCCGGGTGTCCCTGGTCTCGCGAGTTACAAGCCGCGCCCAGCAACGACAGAGGCAAAAGCCAAGTCGGAGCGAAAAAATCTTGGCGAAAGCGAAAGCCAAAGTAATAACTACGGCATCTGCAACTGAAACTACAACTACAACTGCAACTGCAGAGTCTTGATTTCACATTTGCTCCAACAATCGCCCCACCCGATCCAAGACATCCTCGCGCCCTTGCCCACAACCAACAAAAAAGCCGCCTGCTCTCACGAGCAAGCGGCTTCTTCGAACAACCAGCAGCCCCCAACAATCAGGACTTCTGCTTAGCCCTCGCAAACGCATCCGCCAGCGCTCCGCCCAACGGCGCAGCCGCCTTGCCCTGCGGTGCGAACGAACCGCCGCGCTGCGGCTGATCGCGACGACCCGCGTTGTTCGCAGGACGCCCGCTGTTGTTGCCGCGCCCGCCATCGCCGCGACCGCCGCCACGCTCGTTGCGATCGCCGCGCTCGGCACCCGGCGCGCGCGGCGCCGGGACGGCGTCGTCCAGGCGGCGGGTCAAGGCGATGCGCTTGCGCGGGATGTCGACTTCCAGCACCCGCACCTTGACCACATCGCCGGCCTTGACCACTTCGCGCGGGTCCTTGATGTACTTGTCCGACAGCGCCGAAATGTGGATCAACCCGTCCTGGTGCACGCCGATATCGACGAACGCGCCGAACGCGGCGACGTTGCTGATCACCCCTTCCAGGATCATGCCGACCCGCAGATCCTTGAGGTCTTCCACGCCGTCGGCGAATTTCGCCGCCTTGAACTCCGGACGCGGATCGCGGCCGGGCTTTTCCATTTCCTTGAGGATGTCGCGCACCGTCGGCACGCCGAACTTCTCATCGGTGTACGCCTCGGGCTTTAGGCTGCGCACGAACTGCGGATCGCCGAGCAGACTCTTCACCTCGCGGCCGCACTGCTTGACGATGCGCTCGACCACCGGATACGCCTCCGGGTGCACCGCCGAGGCGTCCAGCGGCTCGTCGCCATCGACGATGCGCAGAAAGCCGGCGCATTGTTCGAAGGTCTTCTCGCCCAGGCGCGGCACTTTCAGCAAGGCCTTGCGCGAAGCGAACGGGCCGTTCTCGTCGCGGTGACGGACGATGTTTTCCGCGACCGTACTCGACAGGCCCGACACCCGCGCCAGCAACGCCGCCGAGGCGGTGTTGACGTAGACGCCGACCGCGTTCACGCAGTCCTCGACCTTGGCGTCGAGCGCGCGCGCCAGACGGTATTGATCGACATCGTGCTGGTACTGGCCCACGCCGATCGCCTTGGGCTCGATCTTGACCAGTTCGGCCAGCGGATCCTGCAGGCGCCGCGCGATCGAAACCGCGCCGCGGATGCTCACGTCCAGATCGGGGAATTCCTTCGACGCGAACTCGGAGGCGGAATACACCGAGGCGCCGGCTTCGCTGACCACGACCTTGGTCAGCTTGGTCTCGGGCATCAGCTTGATCAGATCGCCGGCCAGCTTGTCGGTTTCGCGCGAGGCGGTGCCGTTGCCGATCGAGATCAGCTCGACGCCGTGCTTGAGGCACAGGGCGCGCAAGGTGTGCAGCGATTGGTCCCACTGCTTGCGCGGCTCGTGCGGGTAGATGGTGTCGTGGGCGACGAACTTGCCGGTGGCGTCCACCACGGCGACCTTGACGCCGGTGCGCAGGCCCGGATCGAGGCCGAGCACGGCGCGCGGGCCGGCCGGCGCGGCCAGCAACAGGTCCTTGAGGTTGTCGCCGAACACGTCGATGGCCTCGGCTTCGGCCTTCTCGCGCGCCTGCCCGAACAGATCCAGCAGCAGATGCAGGTGCAGCTTGGCGCGCCAGGTCAGACGGCAGGCGTCGAGCAGCCAGCGATCGGCCGCACGGCCCTGGTCGCTGATGCCGGCGTTGAGCGCGACCCGGCCTTCGCCGTAGGCGTGACCGGATTCGGCGTCGCTGCCCGGGTCCAGATCGAGAAACAGGATTTCCTCGCGGCGGGCGCGGAACAGCGCCAGCAGACGGTGCGAAGGAATCTTGGCCAGCGATTCGGCGTGGTCGAAGTAGTCGCGGTACTTGGCGCCTTCGTTCTCCTTGCCCTCGGCCACGCGCGCGCGGATCACTCCGACCTCGGTGAGCCAGGTGCGCAGTTCGCCGACCAGGCGGGCGTCTTCGCCCCAGCGCTCCATCAAGATCGCACGCGCGCCTTCCAGCGCGGCCTTGACGTCGGCGACTTGTTTTTCTTCGCTGACGAACCCGGCGGCGAATTCCTCCGGTTTGAGCGTCGGATCGGCGAGCAGACCGTCGGCTAGCGGTTCCAGCCCGGCTTCGCGCGCGATCTGCGCCTTGGTCCGGCGCTTGGGCTTGTACGGCAGGTACAAGTCTTCCAGGCGCGACTTGGTGTCGGCCGCCTCGATGTCGCCGCGCAGTTCGTCGGTCAGCTTGCCCTGCTCGGCGATGCTTTCCAGCACCGCGGCGCGGCGGTCTTCGAGTTCGCGCAGGTAACGCAGGCGCGATTCGAGATCGCGCAACTGGATGTCGTCGAGCCCGCCGGTGATTTCCTTGCGGTAGCGCGCGATGAAGGGCACGGTCGCGCCCTCGTCGAGCAGGGCGATCGCGGACAGGGCCTGGGCGGTCTGGGCGCCGATTTCCACGGCGATGAGTTGGGCGATCTTGTTCGCGACCTGCGCGGACTGCGTGTTCTTGTCTTGCATCGTTTCCAATCGTTTAGCCCCGCCGAGCGGGAACCTCGCGATTGTCGCAATGCGGGCGTGAAGGGGGAACCCGTTGACAGGGCTGGGATTTTAGGGCCAGGAACGAGTTCAGAGGAGTGAGGAGTGAGTAAGAACCCGGCTCCTGCCTTTACTCACTCCTCACTCCTGCGAACTCGTTTCCGCTTTCCGCCGCCGCACCGCTCCAGATAAGAACCGCTCTCATCCTGGGGTACAATACGCGCCCCGCGCCACCCGAAATCCCTGGCATGTCCTCCGCTTTTGGCACCGAGACGGTGCTGGACGTCCGTCACTGGACCGACGACTACTTCAGCTTCACCACCACCCGCGACGACGGCTTCCGCTTCGAGAACGGCCAGTTCGTGATGATCGGACTGCAGGTCGCGAACGAAGACGGCAGCGCGTCCAAGCCGTTGCTGCGCGCGTATTCCATCGCCAGCGCCAACTGGGAAGAGCAGCTCGAATTCTTCAGCATCAAGGTGCCCAATGGCCCGCTGACCTCGCGCCTGAAATCGATCCGCCCCGGCGACAGCGTGCTGATCGGGCGCAAGCCCACCGGCACCTTGCTGATCCACGATCTGCACCCGGGCCGCAATCTGTACCTGCTCGGCACCGGCACCGGCTTCGCGCCGTGGCTGTCGGTGATCAAGGATCCGGAAACCTACGAGCGCTTCGACAAGGTCGTGCTCTGCCACGGCGTGCGCAGCGTGCACGATCTGGCCTACCGCGACTACATCGTCAACGAGCTGCCGCAGCACGAGTTCCTGGGCGAACAGATCGCCGCCAAGCTGAAGTATTACCCGGCGGTGAGCCGCGAGGACTTCGCCTTCGACGGGCGCGACCAGCGCGGCCGGCTGACCCAGATGATGGACAGCGGGCGGATGATGGAACAGCTCGGCATCGAGCCGCTGGACGCCGAGCACGACCGCGCGATGATCTGCGGCAGCCCGCAGATGCTGGCCGATTTCCGCGACATCCTCGACCGCCGCGGCTTCACCGCCGCGCCGCGCATCGGCACGCCGGGCCAGTACGTGTTCGAACGCGCCTTCGTCGAGAAGTGAGCGCCTGCTACCCTGCCGGCCTGCATAGCATCCGGACGACGGCGGGACGAATGGCACCCAAGAGGTTTCGGTCGAAAGCGCGCACGTTGCTGTCGGGCTGGCTCATCGCGGCCTGCGCACTGACCGCTCCGGTCTTCGCCGCCGAGTCCGCGGTCGCAACACCCGCCGCCGCCCGCGCCTCGACCAGTTCCCAGCCGCGGCCCGGCGAAACCCCGCCGGACTTTCTCGGCCTGGACCTCGCCGGCAAGCCGGTCAAGGTCAGCGACCACCGCGGCAAACTGGTGGTGGTGAGCTTCTGGGCCAGCTGGTGCGCGCCGTGCCTACGCGAACTGCCGCTGCTGTCGGCGCTGCAGACCGGCGTCGGCCGCGAGCATCTGCAGGTCATCGCGATCAACCTCAACGAGCCCAGGCGCGATTTCGACGAGTTCGTGCGACGCAACCCCGAACTCGACCTGACCTACATCCGCGACCCGGGCACCGCGGCCCGGTACTACGCGGTCAAGGCCGTGCCGAATCTGTTCGTGATCGACCAGAAAGGCGTGATCGCCAAGGTCCACAGCGGCTATTCGGCGAAGATGGTGAAGCAGTTCGCGAAGGAAGTGGCCGACCTGCTGCCGCCGGAAGTGCTCAGGCAGCCGGCCAGGAAACGCGACTGAGCCGCGCCGCGCCCTAGGCCGCGCGCCGCTCCTGCCGCAGCGCGCCGCGATAACGCCGGCTGCATGGGATCTTGCTGCCGTCGTGCATGGTGATGCGCGCATCGCCGCTTTCCAGCGGTTCGATCTCGCCCACGCAATCCAGGTTGACCATGAAGCTGCGGTGCACGCGCACGAAGCGGGTCGGGTCGAGCTGGGTTTCGATCGTCGCCATGGTCGTGCGCAACGGGTAGTCGCGCCCGCGCAGGTGCAGGTTGACGTAGTTGGACGAGGCCTGCAGCCACTCGACGTCGCTGGCGGCGATCAGGAACTCCTTGCCCAGCTTGCGCACCAGAAAGCGCTCCGGGCGCTCGGGCACGGCCGGCTCGGGCACGTCATCCGGGCTGGCGAGCAGGCTGGCCTCGCCCTGCCAACGCCGCATCAGCAGGCGGTAGGCCTCCATCCACAGCACCATGTAGGTGTAGG
Source organism: Lysobacter gummosus (assembly GCF_001442805.1). Taxonomy (NCBI): domain Bacteria; kingdom Pseudomonadati; phylum Pseudomonadota; class Gammaproteobacteria; order Lysobacterales; family Lysobacteraceae; genus Lysobacter; species Lysobacter gummosus. Next base: position 3,420,236 of record NZ_CP011131.1, read on the forward strand.
AGCGCACGTCCTTCAGGTATTCGTAGAACAGGTTCATACCCCAGGAACCGACGTCGTAGCGCTCGCCCAGGCCGACATAGACCAATTTGCGCAGCGCGACCATGCCGACCACGTGCAGCACCGACCACAGCACGCTGCCGATCAGGTGCAAGGCCAGGGCCCGGCGCCAGCTGTCGAAACGGAACGGGATCTTGCGCGTGTACCAGACCAGCGCCGGCACCAGCGCCAGGGCGACCGCGCAGCTGCTGACCTCCCACACCGCCGGGGCCCAGTCGGGGATGTCGAGCTGGTAGCGGTGGATGTCGATCACCGCGGTCAAGGTGCCGAAGGCGGCGTTGACCGCGAACAGGGTCACCCAGGCCAGCACTTCGACCGTGCGGCGCCAGGGTTGGTAACGGTCCCAGGCGGTCGGTGCGGCGGCGGCCGGCGCGGCGGCTTGCGGGTCGGAGGCGTTGGCGGCGGAAACATCGAAGCTCATGCCGCGCATTCTCGCCTGAGCGGCGGCGGGGACGGCAACCGATTATCCCTCGGGGCCGCGATTCGTCCCCGCCCGGTCGCCTCCGGTCACCCGGGGGTACCGGCTAAGTGCCTGGACTTACAGGATTTGTCCACCTTCCCGCCGCGGACCCGCCATGCAACGCCGCTACGACATCGACGCCCTGCGCGCCCTCGCCTTCGCTCTGTTGATCCTCTACCACTGCGCCATGCTCTACGTCGCCGACTGGGGTTGGCACCTCAAGAGCGAGCACCTGTCGCAGCCCCTCCAGATCCCGATGCTGTTCGTGAACCGCTGGCGCATGGACCTGATCTTCCTGATCTCGGGCCTGTCGGTGCATTTCCTGTTGCGCGGCACTTCGCTCGGGCGCTTCGTGGCCCAGCGCAGCTGGCGCCTGTTGCTGCCGTTGACCTTCGGCTGCCTGCTGATCGTGCCGATCCAGCCCTACGCCCAGGGCGTCGCCAACGGCCTGGTCGAGCCGGGGTTCGTCGATTTCCTGATCCGCTACTACCACTTCCAGCCCTGGCCGAAGGGCGCGTTCGATGGCTGGCAATACGGCTTCACCTGGAACCACCTGTGGTACCTGGTGTATCTGTGGGTCTACACGATGGCCCTGGCCGCGCTGCTGCCCCTGTTCCGCAACCGCGTCGGCCGCCGCCTGCATGCGCTGGCGGTCGGCCTGCGCGGTTGGAAGCTGATGATTCTGCCGGCGTTGCCGCTGGCGGCGTTCACCTTCGTGCTGGCGCCGCTGTTCGACGACACCGGCGATCTGATCCACGACTGGTATCGCCATTCGGTCTATTTCACCGTGTTCCTCTACGGCTATTGGATCGGCAACGACAGCGGGCTGTGGAACGAGCTGGTGCGGCTGCGCAAGTGGACCCTGGGACTGGCGCTGGGCCTGTTCGGCTTCTATCTGACCCTGGTCATCGTGCTGCCCGACGACATCCCGGCGCTGCTGCAGAACAGCGTGTGGCTGCTGCGCAATCTGTACGTGTGGTTCGCGATCTGCGCAATCCTGGGCTGGGGCCACGCCTTGCTCAACCGCCCGTTCCGCTGGCTGCCGTGGGCGACCGAGGCGGTGTATCCGTGGTACGTGCTGCACCAGAGCCTGATCGTGTTGATCGCGTACTGGATCTTGCCGCTGAAGTTCGGCCCGGTCGCGGAGCCGGCGATCGTGCTGGTCGGCACGGTGGCGGGGTGCTTCGTGCTGCACGAGATCATCCGGCGCGTGCCGTTGTTGCGGCCGGTGTTCGGGTTGAAGGGGGCTCGGCGGGGTGACCGTAAATCCGCGGCGAACTTCCAGGACGTCATTCCCGCGAATGCGGGAATCCAGTGACTTCGAACGTTCTCGCACGAAAGGCGCTGGATGTTCGGCTTCGTCGAAGTAAAGCAGAGTCCGCGTTCGCGGGAATGACTGTAGGTTGGTTTGATCGGCACTGAAACGAATAAGGCTTCGGCTGTTTAAGCCGAAGCCTTTTTTATCGCCCAACGATCAAGTCAATCAAGCCAACGCCTTCTCGATATCCGCCGCGATCGACTCGGGCTTGTCCGTCGGCGCATAACGCTTGATGACGCTGCCGTCGCGGCCGACCAGGAACTTGGTGAAGTTCCATTTGATCGCATCGATGCCGAGGAAGCCGCCCTTCTCGTCCTTGAGCCACTTCCACAAGGGATGCGCCTTGTCGCCGTTGACGTCGATCTTGGCGTACATCGGGAAGGTCACGTCGTAGGTCAGCGAACAGAATTCCTTGATCTCGTTCTCGTCGCCCGGCTCCTGGTGGCCGAACTGGTCGCAGGGAAAGCCCAGCACTTCGAAGCCGCGCGCCTGGTAGTCGCGCTCGAGTTTTTCCAGGCCGGTGTACTGCGGAGTGAAGCCGCACTTGGAGGCGACGTTGACGATCAGCAGCACCTTGCCTTTGTAGCGGTCCAGCGACTGGGTCTTGCCGTCGATGTCGGTAGCGGAGAAGTCGTAGGCGGTGGTCATGGGGACGTCGCTCGATGTCTGGGTTGACGCACGATAGCGCGTCGGCGCGGCCTTGTCCGGCTGCCGCCAAAGCTGCCCGACAGCGCACGAAAAGATGGACGCTTCGATCACGGTTTAACACGGTGACGGCGATTCACCTCGGCCCCGGACGTCGCTCCTGTGGAAGAGCCTTGAGGCCCGATGTTCTCCGGTCGGATCCCCAGGGCCTGAGCGAAGATCATCGGACCTGAAGCCCCGCCACAAAAGACTTGGCCACGGCGCGAGATAAAAAAACGGCCCGCACTGGGCGGGCCGTTGTTCACTGCTCAAGCTGCGACAACCGTCAGAACGAAGCCTTGAACTCCACGCCGACGATGCGCGGGTCGTTGACGAAACCGACCAGGTTGTTGAAGTCGATGCCGCCGACCGCGCGCACTTCGTCGAGGATGTTGCGGCCGTACAGGGCCACGTCGTAACGGCCGTTGTCCCACTGGTAACCCACGCGCAGGCCGCCTTCCAGCAGCGCCTTGCCGCGGAATTCCTTCGACTCGTACAGGAAGAAATTCACTTCGCTGCGGTAAGCCCAGTCGGTATAGACGTAGAACTCGTTGCCGTTGGCCAGCGGCAGGCTGTAGCGCGCGGTCACGTTGTACACCCACTTGGGCGCCTGCGGCAGCGAATTGCCGTCGATCGCCGCCAGGGTCTGGCCGTTGCGGACCACGATCGGGTCGGTCACGGTGCAGCCGCCGCCGCACGGAGCGACGAACAGGTTCTTGTCCTGGATTTCGGTGTCGTTGTAGCTGGCGCCGAAGGTGACCATCAGGTTGTCGGTCAGGTACGCGTCCAGGTCGATTTCGAAGCCCTGGCCCAGGGTCTTGTCGGCGTTCACCAGAATGGTCTGGTTGAGCGCGCCGCCGACCGCGTTGAGCTGCTGGTTATCGACGGTGTAGCGGAACAGCGCGAAGCCCAGGCGAGCGCGCTTGTCCCACAGGTCGGCTTTCAAGCCGGCTTCGTAGGAAATCACCTTCTCCGCGTCGGCCACCGACGGCTGCGGCGGCGTCTGGAACAACAGGCGGCCCTGGATGCTGGGCGCGCGGAAACCCTTCGCGACGCGCGCATACAGGTTGATGTCGTCGGTGGCCTGGAACACGCCGCTGATATCCCAGCTAACGTCGTCGACGTCGGTGGTGACCTTGAACGGGCCCGACACCGGCGCGCCGAACGGCGCGCTCTGCAGCACGCTGGCGCTGAAGTCCTTCTTGTCCTGGGTGTAACGCAGGCCGCCGCGCAGCTTGAAGCGATCGGTGACCGCGTATTCCAGCGAGCCGAACGCCGCCCAGGCCTTGTTGCGCTGCTTCTGCTGGGCATGGCCGGCCTGCACGCCACCGGCCAGGGTGTCGTAGTTCAGGCTGTCAACGGTGATGTCCTCGTCGAAGTAGAACAGGCCGGCCTGCCAGTTGAGCGGGCCGCTGTAGTTCGATTCCAGGCGGAATTCCTGCGTGATCTGGCGATGGTCGGGCAGACCGTCGGCGGATTCGGCGGTGAACGGAATGCCGACCGGGGTGCTGCCGCCGGGCAGGAACATCGCGCCGACGCCGCCGTCGATGTCGCCGCGGCTGAGCGAATCGGCGGTCTCGTAACCGGTGATCGAGTACAGGGTCAGTTCGTTCGACAGATCCCAGCTCAGGCGCGCGCTGGCGCCGAAGGTCTTCAGGTGCTGGAAGTTGCGTCCGTCGATGCCGACCTTTTCTTCGTCGAACCCGTCGAACAGATCGTTCGTGCCCTTCTTGAACAACTGCGCGCGGAACAGACGCGCGGTGCCGTTGAGGCGGCGCGCGTGCACGTTGAACAAGGCGTGGAAGGTGTCGCTGCCGTCGTACTGCAGCTGCAGGCGCAGCGCCGATTCGTCGTAGCCTTCCAGCTTCTGGTTGGTGCGCGCGTTGAGGTTGGTGTTATCGACCCAGTCGTCGCGGCGCTGGAACATCGCCGAAGCGCGTCCGGACCAGTTGGCACCGAGCGGGCCGCTGACCGCGCCTTCGAAGTTGGTGGTGCCGTAGGTGCCGTAGGACACCTGGCCGTAGCCTTCCAGTTCGCGGGTCGGCTTGGCCGATTCGAACTTGACCACGCCGGCCGGGGTATTGCGGCCGAACAGCGTGCCCTGCGGGCCGCGCAGCAGCTCGACGTTTTCCAGATCGAAGACCGGGAAGCCCTTCAGCAGCGGGTTCTCGAGGACGATGTCGTCGTACACCAGCGACACCGGCTGCGATGCGTTGAGATCGAAGTCGGTGTTGCCCAGACCGCGGATATAGAAGCGCGGGAAGGCGCGGCCGAACGAGGACTCGATGTTGAGGCTGGGCAGGCGGCCGGACAGGAAGCGGATATCGCCGCCGCCGGAGCCGAGCACGTGCAGCTTTTCGCGATCGACGGTGGTGAGCGCGACCGGCACGTCCTTGGCGCGTTCGACCTTGCGCTGGGCGGTGACCATCAGCGCGTCGAGGGTCTTGGCCTCGCCTTCGGCCGGTGCGGCCGTGGCGGGCGCGGCGTCCTGGGCGAAGGCGGCGGCGGAAACGAGGGTCAGGCCGATGGCGGCAGCCAGGGCATGACTGCGGGGAGCACGCAAGTGCTTGAGCATGGTCGGGTTTCTCGGTGGACGCGGCGCATGGGGCGCCAGTGCTTGGGAAACCACCGCGGCATCATGCTCCCCTCGGGCATGGGCTGACGGCGATGGGCGATCGGACCGTCCCTTGACGGTCGGGACGCGGACCTGCCCGCGCCGTGGTCGGCTCATTGACCGGCGAATGTTACCAAATCATTAAAGAGTCCGTGCTCGAATGGGTTTTTTGGTGATCAGGGGCGGAGCTTTTCGTGCCAACCGAAGCCGCACACACCGTCGCCCCCTTTGAAAAAGGGGGCGAGCGCCCGGCGTCATTGACCGAAGCCCGCGCCCTGCAGCGCGGGGGATTTGCTTTGCCGGCGGTTGTGGTGTGTCGGGTGGATGGCGAAAGAGCAAATCCCCCTGCCCCCCTTTTTCAAAGGGGGAAATCCTTCGGGTTGGATTCGATTCGATTTGATTGGCGTGGGCTTGGTGACCATGCGGCGCCCGGGTTCGACCCAGCCGAAGCCCCGCCCCATTGCCCCCTTTGAAAAAGGGGGCGAGCGCCCGGCGCCGCTGACCGAAGCCCGGCGCTCCACAGCGCGGGGGATTTGCTTTGCCGGCGGTTACGGTCTGTCGGGTGGATGGCGGAAGAGCAAATCCTCCCTGCCCCCTTTTTCAAAGGGGGGAATGCTTCGGGCCGGATTCGAATTGATTGGCGTGGGCTTGGTAGCCTGCGACACCTGGATTCGACCCAACCGAAGCCCCAAACCATTGCCCCCTTTGAAAAAGGGGGCGAGCGCCCCGCGCCGCTGACCGAAGCCCGGCGCTCCACAGCGCGGGGGATTTGCTTTGCCGGTGCTTGCGGTCTGTCGGGTGGATGGCGGAAGAGCAAATCCCCCCTGCCCCCCTTTTTTCAAAGGGGGGGGAATACTTCGGGTGGGATTCAATTCGACTTGATTGGCGCGGGCCGGTTAGCGCCAGCCGAAACCAACGCAGGTTTACTTCGCCGCCGTCACCTTAGCCGGCGCCGCGAACGCCTTCACTCCCAGCGCCTGATAAAGCTCATTCGGATAAAACGCCGTATCGCCGCGCAGCACCAGCGACACCTTGCGGATATCGCCGATATCCGTGGTCGGGTCGCCGTCGATCAGGATCAGGTCCGAACGCTTGCCCGGCGTCACCGAACCGCGGTCGTCGATCACCCGCGCGACCTTGGCCGCGTTCCAGGTCGCGACCTGCAGCGCTTGCGACGGAGTCAGGCCTGCGCGCACGTACAAGGCCAGCTCGTGCTGCAAGGTGAAACCCGGCACTTCGTCGGTGCCGGCCAGCAGCGGTACGCCGGCCTTGTAGGCGCGGCCGACGAACTCGACCATCTTGTCGTAGGACTTGTTGTAACGCGCCGCGGTGGCATCGTCGGGAATATCCATCTCGGCCGAGCGGCGCAGGCGCTGCACGTCCGGCGGCAGGTGCCCTTCGATACCGGCCACGATCGGCGACAGCTCGCCGTTGCGCTGATGCAGGAACTCGAACGTCGCCAGGGTCGGATCGATCGCGATCTGCTTCTTCGCCAGGGTCGCGATGAAGTCCTGCACCGGCTTGGAATCGAAATCCAGGTCCGCGGTCTTGTCCGCGACCAGATAGAAGCGCTGCAACGTGCGCGTATCGGTCTTGTCGTCGACGAAGAAATTCAGCATCAGCTGATTGATGTGCTGGATTTCGTCGAAGCCCTGGTCGGCCACGTCCTGCGCGCGCAGGAACGCCGGCACATGGCCGCTTACGCGCATGCCCTTGCCGTGCGCGTAGGCGACGGTGTCGCGCAGCACGTCCTTCGGGAACGAGTTGTAGATCTTGATCTGCGGATAGCCGTGGTCCGAATACCAGTCCACCGCCTTCCTGGCTTCGTCCAGGTTCTTGATCACGAAGCCGTTGCGCGCCGAATATTTGCTCTCGCCCTCGATGAAGCCGGCCGGCACCACGCGCGGCAGGATCAGCGTGCCGTCTTCGCCTTCGGCGATCATCTGCTGCAAGGTCGCGTTGTCGTTGCCCATGTCGCGCACGGTGGTCACGCCCGCGGCGATGTTGAGGCCGCCATCCCAGCGCGACACATGCCCGTGCATGTCGAACAACCCCGGCATCAGCACCTTGCCGCCGCCGTCGACGACGCGAGCGGCCTTTACATCCTTGCCGGCCTTGCCGACCGAGACGATCTTGCCGTCGGCGATCACCACGTCGGTGGCGGCGCCGAGCTTGGCGTGCTCGCTGTCGAACACCCGCACATCGCGCAGCAGCGTGGTGCCGGCGAAGGAGTGGCCCAGTTGCTTGCGCAGATCGACCAGCAGTTTGCCTTCGGCGGTTTTCTGCTGCGCTTCCAGGGCGGCGGCGTTGCCCTGCCAGCCTTCTTCGATCAACTGCAGATAGCCGGGGAAGATGAAGGCGAACAGGCGCGGATTGGCGCCGGTGGTGACCCAGGCGAAGCTGGGCGAGAAGCCCTGCCCGCTCAGCGCGACCAGCTCCACGGTCTGGGTCTTGCCGTCGCGGTTGACCTGGGCCTGCGCGAGCTTGCTCATGCTCAGGGTGCCGACGGGCAGCAGCGGCAGTTTGCCGTCGCTGCGCTGGTTCAGGGCGTTGATCATCACCGACACGCCGGCGGGCGTGCCGCCCAGCGGCGAATACAAACCGGCGCCGTCGAGTTTGATCTGGCCCGAATCGGCGAGCGATTTCCAGCTGGCCTGCGCGCCTTCGCGCTTGAAGCTTTCATCGACCTTGGCGCCGAAAGTCGACGTGCCCTGCACGGTGTAGGTCTGGTAGGTCCCGTCCTTGCCGAGCGTGTAGGTTTCCTTGAGCTCGGGGCCGCGGCCGTTGTCCTTGAAGATGTAATCGACCGTGGTGGTGCCGTCGTCGGCGACGTTGACGATCTGGTGACCGGCCTGTTTGCCGCCGTCGACCAGGGCCAGGTAGCGCGTGGTCTGCGCCGCCAGCGCGGTGGTGGACAGGCCCAGCAACAGGCTCGGCAACAGCGCTCGCGCGAATGCGCGGCCTGCGGTGGATTTCAGACGCGCTGCATTCATCGGGTACGGCTCCGGGCAATAGGAAAAGTGCGGAATCAATCGTCGTGGTGGGTAATCATCAGGACGTAACCGTCCGGGTCGCTGACCCGGAACTCGCCCTTGGGTCGGTAGAACGGATAGGCCATCTCGCCGGCCTGCACGCCGGCGGCGAGCACGCGTTCGCGCATCGCCGCGACATCGTCGCAATAGATGTAGAACAGCACGCCCTGGACGGTGTCGTCGATCGGAGCGTCGGCCTTGACCAGCATGAATTGCGCGCCGCCCGGGCTTTCCAGCCAGGCCCAGACCGGGTCTTCGCCGCTGCCGGGCTCGTGGTGGACGTCGCCGACACGGAAGCCGAACACCGCATAGAAGTCGATCGCCCGCGGCAAGTTGGCGACGTGGACCAGGGGCACGAAGGCGCGTGCGCTCGCCGTAGTCATGGCCTGCTCCCTGCAATGGCGCTGCGCATCCGCCCTCTCCCGGCGTGAAGATCGCCGGAGTGTAAACCGGCGGCCGCGGCGGTTCCCGGGCGGATGGTCATGCTCGCGGTGGGGCTTCAGGGGCTCGGGATTCGTAAAAAGCGTAACGCTGGCGGTGGCAGCCGGCAGGCTTTCCCGATTCCCGATTCCCGATTCCCGATTCCCGATTCCCGATTCCCGATTCCCGAAGCCCCCATGCCTTTCGTCAGGGGCTCCTATGGCCCCCATCGGGTAGGCTTCCAGGTTCCTTTTGACGAGGTTCGTACGATGAAGCATCCCCTCGCCGTGGCCCTGGCCGTGGCCCTGATCGCCACCGTGCCGGGCCTGGCCCACAATGCCCAGGCCCAGACGAAGACCGACAAAGCCGTGACCCAGACCACCGCCTCGACCGCCGCCGCATCCAGCGCGAACCCGTTCTTCCAGCTCAGCCCGCTGCCGCTGCACTTCCCGCAGTTCGACAAGATCAAGGACAGCGACTTCGCTCCGGCCTTCGATCGCGGCATGGCCGACCAGATCAAGGAAATCGAGGCGATCGCGAACAACGCCGACGCCCCGACCTTCGACAACACCATCCTGGCGATGGAGCGCTCGGGCCAGATCCTCAGCCGCGCCGGCGCGACCTTCTTCAACCTCACCGGCACCGACACCAATCCGACCCGCGAGAATCTGCAGCAGGAATACGCGCCCAAGCTGGCCGCGCACCGCGACGCGATCTCGCTGAACCCGAAGCTGTTCGCGCGCATCAAGAGCCTGTACGACCAGCGCGACAAGCTGGGCCTGGACGCCGAGGGCGTGCGCCTGGTCGAGCGTTACTACTCCGACTTCGTGCGCAGCGGCGCCAATCTGAACGACGCGCAGAAGACCCGGCTCAAGGCGATCAACGCCGAACTGGCCGAGCTGGGCGCGAAGTTCAGCAAGAACGTGCTGGCCGAGGTCAAGGAATCGGCGATCGTCGTCGATACCAAGGAAGAGCTGGCCGGCCTGTCGGAAGAGCGCATCGCCGCCGCGGCCGAGGCCGCCAAGGGCCGCAAGCTGGAAGGCAAGTACCTGCTGACCCTGCTCAACACCACCGGCCAGCCGCCGGAGACCGACCTGACCAACCGCGCCCTGCGCGAGAAGCTGCACAAGGCCTCGATCGTGCGCGGCAGCCGCGGCAATCAGTACGACAACACCGCGATCGTGTCCAAGGTCGTCACCCTGCGCGCCGAGCGCGCCAAGATGATGGGCTACCCGAACTACGCGGCCTACGTGCTGGAAGACGAAACCGCGAAGAACCCCGAGGCCGTCAACAAGATGCTCGGCCAGCTCGCCCCGGCCGCGGTCGCCAACGCCAAGCGCGAAGCCGCCGACCTGCAGGCGATGATCGACAAGGAGCAGGCCGCCAAGGGCGAGAAGAGCTTCCAGCTCGAACCCTGGGACTGGGCGTTCTACGCCGAGAAGGTGCGCAAGGAAAAGTTCGCCTTCGACGAGGCCGAGCTCAAGCCCTACTTCGAGATGAAGAACGTGCTGGAAAACGGCGTGTTCTACGCCGCCGGCCAGCTCTACGGCCTGAAGTTCAAGCAGCGCACCGACCTGCCGCTGTACCGCGACGACGTCACCGCCTACGACGTGTTCGACGCCAACGGCAAGCAGCTGGCGATCTTCATCGCCGACATGTACGCCCGCGACAGCAAGCGCGGCGGCGCCTGGATGAACTCCTATGTGGAGCAGTCCGAGCTGTTCGGCACCCTGCCGGTGGTGGCCAACCACCTCAATATCCCCAAGCCGCCGGCCGGCAAGCCGACGCTGATGACCTGGGACGAGGTCACCACCATGTTCCATGAGTTCGGCCATGCCCTGCACGGCATGTTCTCGAACGTGAAGTACCCGTACTTCTCCGGCACCAGCGTGCCGCGCGACTTCGTCGAGTTCCCCTCGCAGGTCAACGAGATGTGGGCCGACTGGCCGTCGGTGCTGGCCAACTACGCCAAGCATTACCAGACCGGCGCGCCGATGCCGAAGGAACTGCTCGACAAGGTGCTGGCGGCGTCCAAGTTCAACCAGGGTTTCACCACCACCGAGTATCTGGGCGCGGCGATGCTGGACCAGAACTATCACCAGATCGGCGACGTGGGCCAGATTCCGGCGCCCAAGGACGTGATGGCCTTCGAAACCGCCTCGCTGAAGAAAGACGGTATCTACTACCCGCCGGTCCCGCCGCGTTACCGCACCCCGTATTTCAGCCACATCATGGGCGGCTACGCGGCCGGTTATTACGCCTATATCTGGTCCGAGGTGCTCGACGCCAATACCGTGGAATGGATCAAGCAGCACGGCGGCCTGACCCGCGAGAACGGCGACCGCTTCCGCGCCACCCTGCTCTCGCGCGGCGGCAGCAAGGACGCCCTGCAGCTGTTCCGGGACTTCTCCGGCCACGATCCGCAGATTCAACCGCTGCTGGAACGCCGCGGCCTGACCGCGCCGGCGCAGGCCGAGGGCTCGAAGAATAAATAATTCAGCCTGACCCGACCGGTCTTGATAAAAAAGGCCGTCCACCTGTCCGGTGGGCGGCCTTTTCTGCGTTTGAGGCCACATAGGGCACACCCAATTCGTTATCTCGATCTAAATATTGATATTTAGTTCCACATTATTTACCCACTTTTTGTGAAGCCCGATCTATGTCACATTAGGTTTCAAGGGAGCCCCATTAACCTGATATTGGATATCGACGGCACTGTTTCCATAAGAAAACAGCTTGGAGTTCGATCAACAGGGGAGATCAGGATGGCCGCTATCTCAGCAGTTCATTCCGGCAGTTCGAACCACTCCGCCGACAACCGCAACAACCGCCGCATCGCTGTAGTCGAACGCGACCCGAATCTGCGCCAGCAGATTCTGCATTCGCTGCAGATGCGCCAGTTCGCGATCGTCGAATGCGCCAACGCCACCGCGCTCTACCGCAACCTGCTCAGCGCGCCGTGCGACATCGCGGTCATCGCCAGCGATCTGCCCGACGACAATCCACGCACCGTGGCGCTGCATCTGCGCCAACACTCCGACATCGGCATCGTCATGCTCGACGCCGACATCGCCAACGGCGGCCAGTCCGAGTCGTTCCATGATTTCGCCGACGCTTGCTTCGCCAAGCCGGTCGATCTCGACGGCCTGGCCGCGGTGATCACCGCCATGCACAGCCTCCAGCACCACATGCGCGCGATGCCCACCCGCACCAGCGCCGGGCAGCCGGATTGGGAACTGGCCCTGGACGGCTGGACGCTGCGCACGCCCGACGGCGCTTCGATCGACCTGAGCGCGCCCGAACGCAGCGTGTTGATGCGCCTGGTCAACACCGGCGCCGGCGGCCATCCGGTTTCGCACGACAGCCTGATCGGATCGCTGACCAGCGACGTCTACGACTTCGATCCGCACCGTCTGGAGATGCTGATCTATCGACTGCGCAAGAAAGTGGCGGTGATGAGCCCGCTGCCTTTGCCGCTGCGCGCGGTGCGCGGCATGGGTTACCTGTGCACGATCATCCGCGCCAACAACTGAACCATTCAGCGCCGCAAGCGCATCACAATGCTTGAACGCAAGACGGCGGCCTCACCGGCCGCCGTTTTTTTTCGCTCGCGCGCACTGCGATTTGGCGTGAGCGGTGGTGAGTGTGTTGCGCGATTCACGCGCCTAGCCTGCGATCGCCGAGGGCTGATCGTGCCAGCGAACGCGATAGCCAAGGCGTCGGGGGACGGGGGACACCATCGGGCCGCATCGCCCGGATCGGTTGCAACAGCGTTCGCATACGCTCAATCCCATCGAATGCCTATCGGCCTACCGAACACGCAGACGGAGGCTGTCATGACCAGGCTCGACACGCACCAACGCAAGCACACGTCCACCTCTTCCACGTCCGCACGCGCGAAACTCTTGCGCGCATCGGTGTTGAGCTGGTGCATCGCCATCGGCATGACCACCCTGCCCGCGACCGCGGCCGAACTCGCCGCCGGCGCCTCGCCGGACCTCGAAAGCGTCGAATCCCAGCCTGCCGCCGACAGCGGCGAAGAATCCGCCACCACCGATCAGGCGCTCGACAGCGAAGCGCCGCTGCTGCCGCTGGTGTTCGACGGCATTCCCAATCGCGACACCTGGAGCTCGGCCAGCGCCTTCGACGGCGGCATGGTCTCGCCGATGAGCGTGATCGAACCGCCGCCGGCCTTGAACAACACCCTGCCCGGCATCAGCGCCTACCTGAGCAACTGGCTGCTGGGCAACGATTACCAGGCCTGCGGCCTGCTCGGTTCGGGCTGTCTGACCATCGACCGCGCCAACTTCAACTACTCGTACCTGTCGCTGATCCTCAACCTGGTGCAGGCGCCGAACGTGGCGGACCTGGACGGCAACCAGCCGGCCAACCATCTGACCTTGATCGGCGCGGTGCAGTCCGACAGCTACATCCAGTTCCAGGACAGCAACTACACCGGCAACAACAACAACGCCTCGTGCGTGATCATCGGTCTGGCCTGCACCTGGCAGACCAACGCGGCGCAGAACAACCAGACCATCATCGGCGACGGCAGCTACGCCAACGGCTCCAACACCATCGTGATGGGCACCAACGCGCGTCACCAGTTGCCCACCATCACCGCCGCCGCGGCCGGCTTCACCGGCGGCCCCGACACCAACTACTCCGCGCGCCTGGGCAATTCGGTGGTGATCGGCGACAACAGCTTCGGCAACGCCAATCGCCAGACCATCCTCGGCTTCGGCGCGACCTCCACGCACGCCAACAGCGTCGCGCTCGGCGCCGGTTCCTCCACTTCGGTCGGCGCGCAGGCCGCCTACGCCGCCTTCGGCCTGGTCGCGCCGCAGACCTCCTCCGGCGAAGTCTCGATCGGCTCGGCCGGCGCGACGCGCAAGCTCACCAACGTCGCCGCCGGCAGCAGCGGCACCGACGCGGTCAACCTCGCCCAGTTGCAGGGCGCGCTGTCCACCGCGGCATCGGACCCGTTCTCGGTCAAGTACGACGACCTGGGCGGCATTCCGGACTTCGCCAACGTCACCCTGCAGGGAGCGGGCGGCACCACCATCTCGAACGTGCGCGCCGGCCTGATCGCCGCCGGCAGCACCCAGGCCGTGAACGGCAGCCAGGTGTCCGCGATCAGCCAGTCCAATGCGCAACATCTCGGCGGCGGCGCCACGGTGGCGGTGGACGGAACGATCACCGCGCCGAACTACGTCATCGAAGGCAACGGCTACAACAACGTCGGCTCGGCCCTGGCCGCGATCGACACCGGCCTGGCCAATGCGGACGCCTTCGCGGTGCAGTACGACGACGACGGCGCCGGCAATCCGAACTACGGCGCGATCACCCTGCGCGGCCCGGCCGGCACCGGCACGCTGATCGGCAACCTGGCCGCGGGCCAGATCGCCGCCGGCAGTCTGGAAGCGGTCAACGGCGGGCAGATCTTCGCGGTCGGCAGCGCCACCGCGGCGGTGTTCGGCGGCGGCGCCGCGTTCAACGCAGGCGGGACCTTCACCGCGCCCAACTACGTCATCGGCGGCACCGGCTACAACAACGTCGGCGCCGCGCTGGCCGCGCTCGACAGCGGCCAGAGCACCGGCAACGCCTTCGCCGTGCAGTACGACGACGACGGCGCCGGCAATCCCGACTACGGCAACATCACCCTGCGCGGCCCGGCCGGCACCGGCACGGTGCTCGACAACCTCGCCAACGGCCAGATCGCCGCCGGCAGCCTGCAGGGCGTCAACGGCGGGCAGATCTTCGGCCTGGGCAGCTCGATCGCCAATCTGTTCGGCGGCGGCTCGGTGTTCAACGCCGGCGGCACCTTCACCGCGCCGAATTATCTGATCGGCGGCAACACCTATAACGATGTCGGCTCGGCGCTGACCGCGCTGGACGGCAACATCAACGGCGCCAACGCCTTCGCCGTGCAGTACGACGACGACGGCGCCGGCAATCCCGACTACGGCAACATCACCCTGCGCGGCCCGGCCGGCACCGGCACCGTGCTCGGCAACCTCGCCAACGGCCAGATCGGCGCCGGCAGCCTGGAAGCGGTCAACGGCGGGCAGATACACACCATGGGCAGCGACCTGGCGTCGATCTTCGGCGGCGGCGCGTTGTTCAACGGTGGCGTCTTCGGGGCGCCGACCTTCACCGTGCAAGGCAGCGGCTACCAGAACGTGGGCGCCGCCTTCGCCGCCGTCGATGCCAGCCTGACCAACATCAACAACCGCATCGACAACCTGCCGCCAGCGAGCACGCCCGATCCGCGCATCGCCATCGACGGCACCGGCAACGCTTCGGTCGCGGCCGGCTCGCGCGGCGTCGCGGTCGGCGCCAGTTCCAGCGCGGGCGGCAATCACGCCACCGCCATCGGCGGCGACAGTTACGCGGCCGGCGCCAACGACACCGCGATCGGCGGCAACGCCCGGGTCAACGCCGACGGCAGCACCGCGGTCGGCGCCAACACCACCATCGCGGCCGGCGCCACCAACGCCGTCGCGGTCGGCGAAGGCGCCAGCGTCAGCGCGGCCGGAGCGGTCGCGCTGGGCCAGGGCGCGGTGGCCGATCGCGCCAACACGGTCTCGGTCGGCAACGCCGGGCAGCAGCGTCAGGTCGTCAACGTCGCCGCCGGCAGCCTGGACAACGATGCGGTCAACGTCGCCCAGCTCAAGGCCTCGCAGAACGGCACCGTGCGTTACGACACCAATGTCGATGGCAGCGTCAACAACAGCCAGGTCACCCTCAACAACGGCGGCGCGTCGGTCACCATCCGCAACGTCCGCGCCGGCGTGTCCAATACCGATGCGGTCAACGTGCAGCAGCTCAACGAAGGCGTGAACCGCGCGATCACCGTGTCCAACACCTACACCGACAACTGGGGCAACAACCTGCGCCGCGAGATCGGCCAGCTCGACGACAAGGCCAGCGCCGGCGTCGCCTCGGCGATGGCGGTCGCGGGCCTGCCGCAGTCGTACATGCCGGGCAAGAGCATGGCGGCGATCGCGGCGAGCAGTTTCCGCGGCGAGACCGGTTTCGCGATCGGCATCTCGACCATCACCGAGGACGGCCGCTACGTCTACAAGCTGTCGGGCAACAGCAACTCCAGGGGCGATGTCGGCGTCACGGTCGGCGCGGGCATCGTCTGGTGAATGCCGGGATTAGGGATTCGGGATGGGGACAACAGCCCAGGTAGATCCTGCGCTAAGCGCGCTTTTACCAATCCCCAATCCCTATTCTCGAATGCCGGCTCCCAAGACCTCCCCCCGGCGGCCCACGAGCTTCGGCTCGCGGGCAGCCAGGCCGCCCGGAGCGATCCGGGCGGCCTTCTTGTTTGCCGGAGCGGGCGCGGCTGGATGCCGCTCCTGCGCCGTTATCATCAATAGGCCGGACGTGGATCGACGGCGTCGGGCCCGCAACCGTCCGTTCCGGGTTGCCCTTGGATCGCCGCCCCTTCGCCGCCATCTCAGAGCCGTGAATCGACGCCAGCCATCGCCGCCCGCATGAATTTGTCCACCGCCCACGACACCCACACCGCCGCGCAAGCGCTCTACGACTGGCTGCGCCCGCACCGGCGGGTGTTCGTGCTGACCGGCGCAGGCATCAGCACCGACTCAGGGATTCCGCACTACCGCGACGAAAGCGGCGCCTGGCAGCGCAAGCCGCCGATCGACCTGCGCGCCTTCGTCGGCGATGCGCGCGCGCGTTCGCGCTACTGGGCGCGCAGCTTCGTCGGCTGGCCGTCGTTCTCCGGCGCGCGACCCAATGCCGGACACGACGCGCTGGCGCGCTGGCAGCAGCGCGAACCCGATCATGCGCTGGTGACGCAGAACGTCGATGGCCTGCACGCGCGTGCCGGCAGTCTCGAGGTGGTCGATCTGCACGGCTGCCTGGACGAAGTGATCTGCCTGGACTGCGGCGCGCGGCAGGCGCGCGAAGCCCTGCAGCAGGAACTGGCGCAACGCAATCCCGATTGGGTTGGCCTGGACGCGGCCGCCCTGCCCGACGGCGACGCCGATCTGCAAGGGTTGGACTTCGACCGCTTCCACACGCCGGTGTGCGCGCAGTGCGGCGGCATGGTCAAGCCCGATGTGGTGTTCTTCGGCGAGAACGTCCCGCGCGCGCGGGTGGCGGCGGCGCAGCAATCGCTGGCCGAAGCCGACGCGATGCTGGTGGTTGGCTCCTCGCTGATGGTCTATTCCGGGTTCCGCTTCGCCCGCGCGGCGCGCGAGGCTGGGTTGCCGTTGGCGCTGCTCAATCGCGGGGTGACGCGGGCGGATGAGATCGCGACCTTGAAGTTGCAGGCCGATTGCGGAGCGACTTTGCAGGCTGCGTTGGCTTGATGGTTCGCTGGTTCGAGTTCGGGGATAGCGAACGCGGCGGCTGAGCGAAAAGCATCGGGCCTGAAAGGCCCTCCCACAAAAGACCTCGGCGCTCTGTCTTTGGCTTGGTGTTCGCTGGTTCGTGTTCGGAGTATCGAACGCAACAGCTGGCCGAAAAGCATCGGGCCTGAAAGGCCCTCCCACAACAACCCCATCGGCTACGACGCTCGCGGAGCGCCGAGATCTTTTGTGGGAGGGCCCTTCAGGCCCGATGCTTTCGGCTCAGCTCGTGCCGAAGCCCGATCTCAAGGCGCCTTGACCGGCGCGATCCGGCTTTGTTCCAGGAACAGCTTGCGCGCCGCCACGCCGATGTCCGGCTGGTCGATAAAGAAACCCTGCACGCCCAGCGAATACCACTGCAGCGCCTCGCCCAGCGCGCTCTGATCGACGCCGTTGGCGGTCTGGGTGAGGAACGGCTCTTCGGCGCGCAGCGTGTACGGATGCACCTGCAACCCCAGCGCCAGCGCGCGGCCCAGCACCGGATGGATGAAACCGGTGTTGCGCGTGCTCAGCAGCGCACGGCCGTCGCCGTCGGCATCGCGCTTGGCCGGCAACGGCGCGCGCAGGATCACGCTGCTCTTGGACGGCCCCAGGCCGGCGACGTAATTCGCCTTCATCCAGGTCAAGGCCGCGGTTTCGGTCAGCGCCGCGAACGATGTTTTGGCGTCGATGCCGCCGGGAATCGCCGCGATCAGTCCGCCGTAGATCGCGTCCAGATCGGCTTTATGCCCGGCGTTGTAGACGAAATCGTAGGGCCGGTCGCGCTCGAAATCGCCGTACAACTGCACCAGCGGCAGGTCGATGCCGGCCTTGGGCAGGATGCGCTGCTTGAGTTCGATCAGGTTGGCGACTTCGAAACTCTGGATGTACACCCGCCCCGGATCGGTGAAGCCTTCCGCCACCAGCGTGGCGACCAGCTTCTCGCCGAGCGAAATATGGATCGGCGATCCGTCCAGGTGCGTGCCTTCGCTGGCGAACCAGGTCGGGTGCTTGGTTTCCGGGTAGATGCCGATGACGCGGCCGTCGCGGCTCTCCTGCTTGGCCAGCGCGATCACTTCCTTGAACGTGGCGATCGGCAACTGCCCGTCGAAGCGGGTGTTGCCTGGACGGATCTGCGCGATGCGCTCCTTCGCCCGCAGCGTCTTGAGTTCGGCGAGGGTGAAATCCTCCGTGAACCAGCCGGTGAGTTTCTCGCCGTCGATGGTCTTGCTGGTCTTGCGATCGGCGAACTCGGGGTGGTCGGCGACGTCGGTGGTGCCGGAGATCTCGTTTTCGTGGCGCACCACCAGTTCGCCGTCGCGGGTCGCGACCAGGTCGGGCTCGATGAAGTCGGCGCCCTGCTGGATCGCCAGGCGGTAGGCCTCGAGCGTGTGCTCGGGGCGGTAGCCGCTGGCGCCGCGATGGGCGATCACGATCAGGCCCTGCTGGCCCAGGACGGTGGCTCGGTCGGTCATCGGCGTCTTCGCGGGCGTGGGAGCGGAAGCGTGCGCGGCGCTCGCGGCGCACAGCGCCAGGGCGGCCAGCGACCGGCGCAGGCTCGGCCGGGTCGGGAGATGAAAGTGCGGCATTGCGGGATCCTACCTCGTCGTACAGGGCCAGAGAGCGGCGGCCAGGCGCCGCCGCTTCAGTCTGCCGTGACCGCATGACAGGCAGGCGCGCCCGCGCGACGACCCGCTACCGGGTCGTCGCCCGCGCCGATCACTTGTGGCTGGCTTCGCCGACCGCGACCACGGTGACCGTTCCGCCGCCGACGGTGATGAAGATGCGGTCCGGACTGCCCTTGCCGCCCGGGTACACCTCGATCGTATTGACGCTGCCTTTGACCTTCTGCGCGACGATCTCGTCGCCTGCGAGCAGACCCAGCCACTGATTGACCTGATCGCCGGCCACCGGCTGGGTCTGCTCGGCCAGCGTGGATATCTCCTCGATCACCGCTTCCGCCTGCACGGGGTTGGCGAGCTTCTGGATCTTCTTGGGATTGACGTCGTTGACGAACTGGTACGGCATAGAGCCTCCTGCGGTGTCCGCATTCGATGGCCGCGGCGCCGGCGGCGCCCGGCGCGAAGCCGCGCCGCGTCGTGCCTGGGCACGATTCGCCGCAGCCGGCCTCGCTTCCACCACAACGTCCGCCGGCCGGGGTGCGTGAAGCGTCCGGCCCGCCATCGCGGCCGATGGGTGCCTCCATGCGCCACCGTCCGCCGCGCGCCCGCACAGCCGCTATGATGCGGCGGTCATTCGGAAGGAGCGCTCGATGAGCCTGGTTGCCAAGATCCTGCGGCACAAGTCGGTGGAACAGTTGCAAGCCGAAGCGGGCAAACGCTCGGACTTCCGGCGCGTGCTGGGGTTATGGCAGCTCACCGCGATCGGTATCGGCGGGATCATCGGCGTCGGCGTGTTCGTGCTGGCCGGCCATCAGGCCGCGGAGAACGCCGGCCCGGCGGTCGCGCTGGCTTTCCTGATCGCCGGCATCGCCAGCGCCGCGGCGGCGCTGTGCTACGCCGAGTTCGCCGGGATGATCCCGGTCACCGGCAGCGCCTACACCTACAGCTACGCGACCCTGGGCGAACTGGCGGCGTGGCTGATCGGCTGGGACCTGCTGCTGGAGTACGCCTTGATCGTCGCGGTGGTGGCGATCGGCTGGTCCGGCTACGTGCAGGTACTGCTCGAAGGCATGGGCATCCATCTTCCGGTGTGGGCGCAAGGCGCGATCGGCACCGGCGAAGGCCGCGTGTTCAACGTCATCGCCGCCGGCGTCACCCTGGCCGTGTCGGCGCTGCTGGTGTTCCGCACCGAGTGGGGCGCGCGCTTCAATACGCTGGTGGTGGCGATCAAGATCATCGCGGTGTTGCTGGTGATCGGCGTGGGCGTGTTCTACATCGACACCGCCAACTGGGTTCCGTTCATTCCCGAGCGCGTGGTCGATGCCAACGGCGTCGGCCACTTCGGCTTCGCCGGCGTCGGCACCGCCGCGGCGGTGGTGTTCTTCGCGGTGTTCGGCTACGACACCCTGACCACGGCGGCGGAAGAATCCAAGAACCCGCAGCGCGATCTTCCGCGCGCGGTGCTGCTGTCGCTGGGCGTGTCGATGGCGCTGTATCTGGCGGTGTCGCTGGTGCTGACCGGCATCGCCCACTACTCCACGCTCAACGGCGACGCGCCGGTGTCGGACGCCTTCGCCGCGCTGGGCCTGCCGTGGGTGGCGAAGGCGATCGCGTTCTCGGCGGTGATCGGCATCGCCAGCGTGTTGTTCGCCTTCATGCTGGGCGCGGCGCGGATCTGGTTCTCGCTGTCGCGCGACGGCCTGCTGCCGGTCTGGTTCGCCAAGATCCATCCCAAGTACGGCACCCCGCACCGTCCGACCATCGTGCTGGGCGTGTTCACCGCGCTGGTCGCCGGCTTCCTGCCGATCGGCGAGGTCGCCAAGCTG
Organism: Lysobacter gummosus; assembly: GCF_001442805.1. Lineage (NCBI taxonomy): Bacteria > Pseudomonadati > Pseudomonadota > Gammaproteobacteria > Lysobacterales > Lysobacteraceae > Lysobacter > Lysobacter gummosus. The sequence continues at coordinate 3,440,632 of NZ_CP011131.1, forward strand.
GTCAACATCGGCGTGCTCTCGGCTTTCATCATCATCTGCGCGTCGGTGTGGGTGTTGCGCGTGCGCAAGCCGGACCTGCACCGCTCGTTCCGCACACCGCTGGTGCCGGTGATCCCGATCATCGGCATCGGCTTCTCGATCTGGCTGCTGTCGGAGTTGGCGGCGATCACCTGGCTGATCTTCGTGATCTGGGTGTCGCTGGGGTTGCTGGTGTATTTCGCCTACGGCATCCGGCATTCGAAGCTGGCGCTGGAGCAGCAGGGCTGATGGAGCCAGGAACGAGTTCGGAGGAGTGAGGAGCGAGTAAAGGCAGGCTCACCCCACTCACTCCTCACTCCTCTGAACTCGTTCCTGGCTTTCAGCGCGGTGCGACGTACCCACCCGGCACGCCTTCCGGCGACAGCACCAGCTGCCACAGTTGAGCATGCCGGCTGCGGAAGGTCGCCATCGAGGCGGCCAGATAGAACCGCCACATGCGCCGGAAGCGCTCGTCGTAGCGCGCATCCAGTTGCTCCCAGGCGCGCTCGATATTGTCGCGCCAGGCCTGCAGGGTCAGGTCGTAGTCGGCGCTGAAGTTATGCCAGTCCTCGATCACGAACCGGCCTTCGACGTGTTCGGCGATCTGCCGCGCCGAGGGCAGCATCGAATTGGGAAAGATGTATTTCGCGATCCAAGGATCGGTATGGGTCACCGAGCGGTTGCCGCCGATGGTGTGAAGCAGGAACAGGCCGCCGTCGGCGCTGTCGCGGTCCAGGCAGCGCAGAGCGACGTCGAAGTAGCTGTCGTAGTTCTTGACCCCGACGTGCTCGAACATGCCCAGCGAGAAGATGCGGTCGAAGCGCTGGTCGAGGTCGCGGTAATCCTGCAGGCGGAATTCGATCGGCAGGCCCTTGCACAGGTCGCGGGCGAACTCGGCCTGCTCGTGCGACACGGTGATGCCGACCCCGACGATGCCGTAGCGCTCGGCGGCGAATTTCAGCGCTTCGCCCCAGCCGCTGCCGATGTCCAGCACGCGCATGCCCGGCTTGAGGCCGAGCTTGCGGCAGACCAGATCGAGCTTGGCCTCCTGGGCCGAATCCAGATCGCGCAGGGGCTGGCCGTGCCGGTCGCGCCAGTAGCCGCAGCTGTAGACCAGGCGCTTGCCGAGCATGGCCCGGTACAGATCGTTGCCCAGGTCGTAGTGGCGCTCGCCGACGGTAAAGCTGCGGCGGTGGCTCTGCAGGTTGATCAGGTGCGCGCGCAGGCCGTCGAGGATCGCCGCCCAGCCGTGCACCTGCTCGTCCACGTGCGCGCGCAGCAGCCGCACAAGCAGTTCGTCCAGCGCCGGCGCGTGCCAGATCCCGTCCATATAGGTTTCGCCGAGCCCGAGCGAGCCTTGCGCGATCACGCGCACATAGAATTCGTCGTCTTCGACCTGGATGTCCCAGGGCCGGTCGCCGCCGATGCGCACATCGGCCAGCGCCAGCAGACCTTCGACTCGTTTACGCAGCGGCGCCAGGGGCATGACGGCCTCGATCGGGGATCGGTGAAGTGCGATGCATTACGGCTTGCGCTTCGCCGATGTTAAGCGTTGCGCGCTCGTCCTGAGACGACGTTCCTGTCGCGGCGTCCGGTGCTGCGGCGCTACGCTGCGCAGTGTTTGCGCATGGCCGCACGATAACAAATGCGGCCTGGAGCGATGTGCCGGATCGTGTGGTTTTTGGCGAACGCTGAGTTGCGTTTCTGATCCTTCCCGCTACGTGGCAGAGGGGCCGGCCGAGTCCAACGCGGCGGCCCTCATCCGTCCCCCGCCTCCGCGGGGGCAGGCTCTTCGGGCACCTTCTCCCGCGCCCCGAAGGAAGTCACCTTGGGTGGCAAGCGGGAGAAGGGACTGCTCATGCATTACAGCGAAGGCCGAACTCAGGCCCCGCCGACGAACAGCGGCCGATACGCCGGCGCCAGATGCGGCAGCAACACCGCGGCCGGCACCTCAACCATCTGCGTGCCGTCCGAATACGGGCCGACTTCGTACGGCGCGAACACGAACTTCAGGCCGCTGAGCTTGCCGTCGGCCGAGCGCATCGGTTCGAACATGGCGAAGTTGGCCGGATCGGCGGCGGTGCCGTCGTCGATCATGCGCCCGCCCGTCTCGATCTGCTCGGCGCGCACGGCCGGGGCCAGATCGTCGGCGTCGATGCGCTGCGACAGCGCCGAGTGCAGTTGCTCGCGCACAAAACGCGAGATCGCGTCCCAGCCGGCCTTGTCCGGGACCAGTTCCTCGGCTTTGAGCAGCTTGTTCTGCTTGGGCAGCCAGACGAAGCGCGCGATCAGCGGCGCGGCGTGGGCGCCGCCGGTGTAGCTGCTGCCGTCGGCGGACACCGCGACCATGTCGGGCGCATCGACGACGTCGTCGAAGGTCAGCGACAGCTCGTACGGCGAAGGGTTTTCCTTGGCGGTGCGTCCGTTGGCGGCCTCGATGAGTTCGCTGCGCGCGTTATCGGCGTAATGCTTGAGTTCGCGCGCCAGCCCCGGGTACTGGGCGGCCTTGGTGTTGTAGGTGATGCCGACCACGTAGTTGGGCGTGGTTTCGACCACTTCCTTGAGCTCGACCGGTCCGGCGTCGGTCGCGACCGGCGCCGGCAGAGCGGTTCCGGGCGTGACGGCCGGCGCGGTCGCGGCCGGCGGCGGCGTGGCTTCCTTCTTGCAGGCCGCCAGGGCCAGGGCAAGCAGACAGACGGCGGTGACGCGCTTCATGCAGCAATCCTTTTAGTCGGACGTCCATTGGATGTTTCGCGCGACATTATCGCGCAATGCGTGACGTCCACATCTAGATCGCGGACCGCTGAGCCTTGCGGTCGCGGCCGCTCAGCCGCGGGTTGTGGATCCGTTCACCACTCGCTGCGATGCGGCAGCAGGCCCTGCAGTTCGGCATCGGTGAGATTGCGCCACTGGCCCGGCTTGAGGTGCCCAAGCTTGACGTTGCCGATACGCGAGCGCAGCAGTTGCTTGACCCGGAAGCCGAAGTGCGCGGCCATCAGGCGGATCTGCCGGTTGAGGCCCTGCACCAGCACGATGCGGAAGCCGAAGCGGCCGAGCTTGCCGGTCTTGCATGGCAGCGTGGTCTGGCCGTGGATCGGCACGCCGCGGCTCATGCCGCGCAGGAATTCGTTCGTGACCTCGTGGTTCACCGCGACCAGGTATTCCTTTTCCAGCTTGTTCTCGGCGCGCAGGATCTCGTTGACGATGTCGCCGTTGCTGGTCATCAGGATCAGCCCTTCGGAATCCTTGTCCAGGCGGCCGATCGGGAAGATGCGGCGGTCGTGGCCGACGAAATCGACGATGTTGTCCTTGACCGTGGACTCGGTGGTGCAGACCACGCCGACCGGCTTGTTGAGGACGATGTAGACGTGCTGGCGCTTGCCCTTGACCGCCACGCGCGCGCGCACGATCTCGCCGTCGATGCGGACCTCGTCGCCCTCGCCCACCTCGCTGCCGACGCGGCCACGGATGCCGTTGACGGTAACCCGTCCTTCGGCGATCAAGCCGTCGGCCTCGCGGCGGGAGCAGAAACCGGTGTCGCTGATGTGTTTGTTCAGGCGCATGGCGGAAGCATGCCGGAAAACCGGCCGGCGGGATGTCGGGGGGCGCGTAGGCTGGCACAGACGCCGCGGATTGGCGAGCGCGGGGGCGCTGGAGGACGGTTTTCGCGCGGATCGATTCATCCGGCGGGGGTTTTGGGCCTCCCAGGCGGTGGACGGATCGCGCCCACGGCGCCCCTCCCCGCCGCTCACTGCTCTCACCCGAAGCCCCCCTTTGAAAAAGAGGGCCAGGGGGATTTGCTTTTGCCGGCGAAAAGCAAATCCCCCGCGCTACCGATTCGTCTGTATCTGAGCTTGCGCCAAGCGCCCGCCCCCTTTTTCAAAGGGGGCAACGGTCAACGCCTGCCTTGCAACCCGAAGGGTTCCCCCCTTTGAAAAAAGGGGGCCAGGGGGGATTTGCTTTTGCCGGCGAAAAGCAAATCTCCCGCGCTACCGATTCGTCTGTATCTGAGCTTGCGCCGGGCGCCCCCCCTTTTAAAAGGGGCCTATGTCCATGCCTGCGCTCAAGCCAGCAGTTGCGAATACTCCGCATGCCGCTCGGCCCAAGCCGCCGCGTACGAGCAGGCCGGACGGACCTTATAGCCCGCGCCGCGCGCGTATTCGAACGCGGCCTTGACCAGATCGCTGGCGATGCCGCGGCCGCCGATCGCCTCGGGCACGCCGGTGTGGGTGATGACGAGCTGATCGCCGCGCATCTGATATTCCAGCAACGCCTGCACGCCATCGACCTCGACGGTGAAGCGCTGCGACTGCGGTTCGTGTTGTACGGAAACGGCCATTGAACGGTCCTGTGCGATAGAGGAAGCGGTGCCGGAATCGCTGCGTAGCAGCGATTCCGGCCTGCGCGCTCAGCGATTGTCGCGCTTGCCCTGGTTGTGCCGGTCCTGGGTGCTGTTGGAACCCTGGATCGCCTCCATCCGGCTCTCGGCCGCGTGCAGTTCTCCGGCCTTCTGCGCGGCGCTCTCCGACTGCGGGCCGGGCTGCGGCACGTGGCCGTGGTGCGAGTCGAGCTGCTGCCACGGCTGCGCCCCGCGTGCCTGCTCCTGCTTGGCTTCGAGCAGGCGACGGGTGTTTTCCAGCGCCTGTTCCGGGGTGATGTGGGAACCGCCGCCGGCGTGCTCGCCGCCGCTGCCTTCGTCGTCGGAACCCTCGTCGTCGCTGTCGTCGGCCGATGCGCTCGCCGCGGCTTCGTCTTCGGCATCGTTCGCCGCTTCATCTTCGCGCTGCGGCGCAACGTCGGCCTTGCGAGCTTCGGAGGCGTCCGCTTCGGCCTCGATCGCGGTCTGCGCCGCGCCTTGAGCGGCGACACTGCCGGCCGCGGCTTGCGGCCTGGACTCATGCGACTCCGGCAACAACGAGGGTGCGGCCGATTCCGACGCTACCGCCGCAGCCGCCAGCGAACCGGCCGGCACCGCCGACGGCGTTTCCGCCTTGGGCTTGGGCTTGCGTTGAGCCTTGGGCTTGCTGGGCGCGGCTGCGGCCTGGTCCTGGAACAGATCGGCCGGAGCCGGCGTCGCCGCGACCGCGGCAGTGGCCGACGGCGTCGGCTGAGCGCGCTTGGACACGGGCTTGGCCTTGGCCGGTTCCGAGGCCGCCGGCTGCGCGGCCGGGGCCGGCTTGGCGGGCTTCGGCGCGGCTTTCGGTGCGGCCGACGCGGCCGGCTTGGGCGCCGCCGGTTGCGCGACGGGCTTGCTCACCGTCTTCTTCGCTGCCGGCGCGGCAGCCTGCTTCACGACTGCCGGCTTGGCGGCCGGCTTGGACGCCTGCGCCTTGGGTTGCGGCGCAACGGATTTCTTCGCGACGACCGGCTTGGCCGCGCTCTTGGTGGCTACGGACTTGCCCGGTGCCGGCTTGGCCGCGACCGGCTTGACCGCAGCGCGCTTGTTCACGACCGGCTTGGCCGCCTGCTTCAGCACCGGTTTGCGAGCGGCCGGCTTGGGCGCGACGCGCTTGGCGGCGGGCTTGCGCGACGCGACCTTCTTCGCCGCGACTTTGCCGCTCGCGGTCTTCTTGACGACGGCCTGCTTGCTCGCGCTCTTCTTCGCCGCGCTCTTCTTCGCGACCGGCTTGCTCGCTTTCTTCGCCGCGACCTTCTTCACCACCGCCTTCTTGCCTGCGACTTTCTTGCCGGCGGCCTTCTTTGCAACCGGCTTCTTGCTCGCGACCTTCTTCGCAGCCGCCTTCCTGGCCGCCGGCTTGCTCGCCACGGCCTTCCGGGCGCCTGTCGTTTTCTTGGTTACGGCCTTTTTTACAGCGGTTTTCTTGCCTGCCGCGCGCGTGGCCGGCTTGCTCGCGACCTTCTTCGCCGCGGACTTGCCGACGGACTTGGCCGCGGCGGTTTTCTTCGCCGCGCGCTTGGCCGCGGGCTTCGCGGATTTACCCGCGGACTTGCCGACTTTCTTGATCGCCATACTTAACTCCTCGTCGAAGTGTTTCGAATGCGCGAATGATAGCGGCTGCCCCTGTACCCACATCAGCCTGTGCGTAAACGCGATCACCGTGTTAGCACGCGCAACCTTCATGGCGGGTGAGCGAGAGTGAGCATCGCCGGATCGTGTCGCCGGTGAGCGGAAGTGAGAGTCGCCGCATCGCGTCACGCGACTGATCATGACTGGCCTGTGTTGACCTCTCACGTCACTTTTCAGCCCGTCAAGCTAGGGAAAACCCTGGCACGGAACATGCGTGGAACTGTGCGTAAGTCCACATAAGAACTGAGCAGGGGGTTGCAGATGACCAGGCATATCGACCAGTACAGCGACGACGCCCACACCAGCGCCGTCATCGCCCGCCTCTACGAACTGGCCCGCGGCGGGGAAGCCGACGACGCCGAACTGCGCGAACTCGATGCCGAGATCCAGGCCGGCCTGGCCGCCGCCTACGGCGAGAGCGACCGCGCCTTCGACCGCTCGATGGCGGCCTGAAGTCCGCCGCGCCGGGCCGATCGAATCGCGTCAACGAACGACGGCGGCCTGGGCCGCCGTCGTCTTGTAGCCGCAGGCCCTTGCACGGGCCGCGCCGGAACTCAGCCGAAGAACGACGGCAGGCTCGGACTGGCCAGCTTCTGCAGGAAGCGCAGGCCCAGCGCCGGCTCCATCAACAGCACGAACAGCAGGCCGTAGATCGCGCCGGACAGATGCGCGTTGTGGTTGATGCTGTCGCGGCCGCGCTTGTCCATCCAGTAGGAATAGCCGATGTAGGCGATGGCGTAGATCACCGCCGGCACCGGGATCACGAACACGATGATCCAGCTCCACGGATCGACCAGCACGAAGGCGAACAACACCGCCGACACCGCGCCGGAGGCGCCCAGGCTGACGTAGCTGCCGTCCTTGCGATGGCGCAGGTAGCTCGGCAGGATCGCCACCACGATCGCCGACAGGTAGAACAGCACGAACATCGCCTGCCCCACCAACTGCGCGAACACGCTCTCGACCGCGCGGCCGAAGAAGTACAGCGTGATCATGTTGAACAGCAGGTGCATCCAGTCGGCGTGCACGAAGCCGTGGGTCAGCAGGCGGTCGTACTGGTGGAAGCGCTCCACGCCCGGCGGCCACAGCACCAGGCGTTCGAAGATGCGACGTTTCTCGAACGCCTGCCACGACACCAGCACGGTCACGGCGATCAGGATAAAGGTGATCATGGTCGGGTCTGGCTCGTAAGGTTCGCGGAAATTCCGGCGCGGCCGCTCAGGCCGTGCGGTAGTGGTCTTGCATCGGATAGGTGCGGGCGTAGAGCCCGAACGCGGCCGCGGCGACAAAGGCGAACGCGGCGAAGAAGAACATCAGGAACGCGTTCTCGCTCAGGCCGGTGGAGGCGATTTGCGAGATCACCGCGTCGTTGCGCACCGCCGCGTTGGTCAGCATCACCCACAGGTTGCCGAAGGTGCTGGTCAGGTACCAGAACGCCATGATCACGCCCTTCATCGACGGCGGCGCCTGGCTGTAGGCGAACTCCAGCGCCGTCGCCGAGACCAGAATCTCGCCGAAGGTCAGCAGGATGTACGGAATGATCTGCCATGCCAGCGACATGGGGTGCCCGGCATCCATATACAACTGGATCACCGCCGCGACGATCCACGACAGACCCGTCACCGCGATACCGAACCCCATCCGCCGCAGCGGCGTGGGGTTGAAGCCCACGCGACGCAAGGCCGGGTACAGGACCAGGTTGTTGAACGGGATCAGCAGCATCACCAGCAGCGGATTGATCGCCTGCATCTGCGAGGCCGCGGCCTTGGCCCCGCCCTCGCCGGAGATCAGCCAGCTCGGCCACCACCACAGGTCGGTCGGCACCACCATGCGCTGGCCCTGCAGCACCCAGGTCGAGGCCTTCTGGTCGAACAGCGACCAGAACGGGGTCACGAAGGCGAACACGATCAGAATCCGCAGTACCGCGCGTGCGCCGTCCACCGCCGCGGCCGGATGCTTGCCGCGCGCGCGTTCGAGCTGCAGCGACACGCCGTAACCGCCGAAGCCGATCAGCAAGCCCAGCGCCATGCACGCGCTCTTGACGAAGCCCAGGCTCGGAATCAGCGCCAGCGCGCCGGCCGCGAGCGCCACGCCGACCGCGGCCACCGCCACGCCGGGATTGCCCTGCCCGGCGACCTTGGCGGTCAGCGCGGTGCGGGCAACGTTGAAGAACGAATCCGGGTCCGGCGCCTGCCGGCTCGGCGGCACCATCACGTAGTAATTGCGGCCCAGCCAGAAGATCAAGGTGGCCAGGAACATCAGCGCGCCGGGAATGCCGAACGCCACCGCCGGGCCGTAGTCGCGCAGGAAGATCGGCATCAGCAAGGAGGCGAACAGCGAACCGAAGTTGATCGTCCAATAGAACGCATCGAACACCAGCTTGGCCTTGTGCTTGTTGCTCTGGTCGAACTGGTCGCCGCAGAACGACACCACCAGCGGCTTGATGCCGCCGGCGCCCAGGGCGATCAGGAACAGGCCGGTGTAGAAACCGGTCTGGTTGTGCTCGAACAAGGCCAGGCAGGCATGGCCCACGCAGTACACCAGCGAGAACCAGATGACGGTGTTGTATTTGCCGAAATAGCGGTCGGCCAGCCAGCCGCCCAGCAGCGGAAAGAAATACGTGCCGATCATGAAGCTGTGGAACACTTCCTTGGCCATGTGCTCGCGCTCGGCCAGGCCCTCGGTCGAGGCCAGCAGCAGCGTTCCGACCAGGAACGAGATCAGGATGCTGCGCATGCCATAGAAGCTGAAGCGCTCGGCCGCCTCGTTGCCGATGATGAAAGCGATCTGGCGGGGCATCTTGCCCTGCGAATCGGCGGGGACGGTGGCGGCTTGGCTCATCTACGGCGGTCCTGTGCGGGTCGGGTCGCGCGTTCCGTGCGAATGCCCCGGGCGCAACGGCGCCGGGACGGTCCAGCCCCACAGCCTAACCGATCGGCCCCGCACCCGGCTTGGCCGCGCCCGGCGGCGCGCCGGCGGGCGCCGTTCAGATCGCCGGATCGCCGATCTGCAGCTCGTATTCGAAGTTCTGGATCATGCGGCCATAGTCCTGATCCTTGTCGGTGCCGTAATTGGCGCCGACCACCAGCCGGTGCTTGCCCGGCGGCAGCGGCGGCAACAGCGCCCAGTAACCGTCGGCCGCGGCGTGGTGGCGGGACTTGGCGTCGTGCTCCGGGCCGGAGTCGCGCTGCGCGGCGAAGGGGTCGAAGCAGCGCGAGATCAGCCGCACCGGCGGCGGCAAGGGCTTGCCGTCGATCAGGATGACCGCGCTCGCCAAGGCCCGGTTGCTGACCGCCACCTGGGCCTTGAGCGCGGCGCAGGTGGTCGCGTATTTACCGTCGCGCGGGGTGTGGGTGTACAGGTTGATGAGCGGAATCAGCAGGTGCTTGCCCAGCGGCACCTGGCAGCGTCGCTTGGCGTCGAAACGGCCATCGGTCCCGGCCAGAAACCAGACCGGGCCGTCTTCGTCCTGGCCCATCGCGCAACGGCTGCCGTCGGTGTCCTGGTACGGCATCAGGCCGTCCGGAAAACTATGCGCCCAGCGCCACCAGCGCACCGTCCATTCCTCCGGCGCGATGCCGCCGACCTGCGTGCCGGCCGACGCGTTCGCGGCATGGGTTTCCGACTTCGCGGGCGCCGATTTCGCGCTCGCGGCGAATGCCGGGAGCGACAAGGTCAGGCCCAGGGCGACTGCGGCGACGATGCGTGCCGCACGCGGGTCGCGCCGCGACGCTGCTGCGCGGAAGAAGCTTCGAGACGGGTTCGTCCGCATTTGATCGGCATCCATGTTGATCGGTGCTCCCTGATTTGCCGTTTCGCTTTTGCTCGTCATTCCCGCGAACGCGGGAATCCAGGGCCTTTCGTGCGAGAACGCTTGAAGTCGCTGGATGCTCGGCTCCGCCGAAGTAAAGCGGAGCCCGCCTTCGCGGGAATGACGAGCCTAGGCTTCCGGAATTTTTGCACCGGCTCCTAAGCCCACTCGCTCAAGCCTTCGCGCTGATACAGCGTGGCGAAGCCCGGCCGCGCCTTCATGCGCCGCGCGAACTCGCCCAGATGCGGCCACTCGTGCGCGGGCTTGGGCATCTTGCGAGTCCAGCGCATCAGCATGGTCAGGTAGAAATCGGCCGCGCTCAGGCGCTCGCCGAGCAGATACGGCCCGTGCGCGCCCAGTTGCGCGTCCAGCCGCGCGCAGGCGTCCTCGATCCGCGCCTGCGCGCCGGCCCGCACCGCGTCGTCGTCGGCCTGCAGGTCCCACGGATACCACCACAGGCGCAGCGGCGACTGCAGCGTGCTGGCCAGATTGAACATCCACTGGTCGTACAGCGCGCGCTGCGGATCGTCGAGCGCCGGCGCCAATCCGGCGTCGGGATGACGATCGGCCAGATACATCGCCAGCGCCGCGGCTTCGTAGCGCGGCTGGCCGTCGACGATCAGCGTGGGCACCACGCCGTTGGGATTCATCGCCAGATACTCGGCGCTTTTGTGCGCGCGCGCGTCCATGTCGACAAGACGCAGTTCGTGTTCGATGTCCATCTCGATCAGCAGCCAGTGGACCAGCAGGCTGGCGGTGCCCGGCGAGTAATACAAGGCGTACATGGCGAAGGTATCCAGACAAGACGGATGCGAAGTCTAGACCACGCGCGGGCATGGCCGCAGCCCGCGCACGCGGGCGATCGCGATGACTCCTGTCACCTCGTGTCAGTTAGCTAAAGATTCCACAAGCGCGGCCGCACACGATCCCGTAAATTAGGCCGCTCGCGACGCCACCAGGCGCCGATCCGCATCCCGCCGCCGCGCCGCCCTGTTCCGGGCCGACGCACGATCAGGAATCGCCGCATGCTCACGCGCTTCACCCCGATGCTCTGCGCCCTGTGCTGCGCGATCGCGCTGGGCGGTTGCGACCGGGTGGACAAGGCCGTGAATTACGCATCGCGTCCGCCGGCCCAACCGGAACGGGCGCCACAGCGGCAACGGCTCCGTCCCGGGCAGTCGGCCGTCGTCGAGGTGCCGTTCGATCCCGATCACATCGGTCCCAAGGGCTTGGCCGCGCTCGAACTGGGCGTGCGCGAAGGCTTTCTGCGCCGTGCCGAACAACGCGACGCCGATGCCTGGCTGGCCGCGCGCAAAGAGCCCAAAGCCCCGCCATCGCTGCGCGATACCTACGTCGTGCTCAAGGCGTACCGGCTCCCGCCCGGCCTGATCGGCAACGGTAAGGACATGGCTTATTTCTATGTTCCCCGCGATGTGCCGGCGCCGAGCGGGAACAACCCGCTGACGCCTGTTTACGACTCCAACACCGGCTATTGCGCCGGCCAGTTGTGCGACTTCGTCGAATGACTCCCCTTACTTTTAACCCGTTGGACATGCCGCAATGACCCAAGACCTTTCGCACCGCGTCCGCCCGCCCCGCTCCGCCGCGCTGCTGGCGCTCGCCCTCGCCGCCGCGCTCGCAGGGCCCGCCGCGGCGGCCGCGCCCGAGCCGCTGACCACCGTGTCCGAGCGCAGCGGCTTCGTCAAAACCGGGCGCTATCAGGAAGTGATCGAACTGTGCGCGCAGTTCGCCCAGCGCTATCCCGACGCGGTGCGTTGCGAAGACTTCGGCACCACGCCCGAAGGCCGGCCGATGAAGGTGTTGGTCGTGAGCCGCGCCGGCGCGTTCACGCCGCAACAGGCGCAGGCCAGGAAATTGCCGGTGCTGCTGGTCCAGGGGGGCATCCATTCGGGCGAAATCGACGGCAAGGACGCCGGCTTCCTGGCCCTGCGCCAAGTGCTCGACGGCGAAGCCGCGCCCGGCGCGCTGGACCATCAAGTGCTGCTGTTCGTACCGGTGTTCAACATCGACGGCCACGAGCGCTTCGGCCGCTGGAACCGTCCCAATCAGCGCGGCCCGGAGGAAATGGGCTGGCGCACCACGGCGCAGAACTACAACCTCAATCGCGATTACCTCAAGGCCGACGCGCCCGAAATGCAGGCCATGCTCAAGCTGGTCGAGCGCTGGGATCCGCTGGCCTACATCGACCTGCACGTCACCGACGGCGCCAAGTTCGAGCACGACGTGTCGATCCAGGTCGAACCGGCGCACGCCGGCGACGAGGCCTTGCGCGAATGGGGTACCTCGCTGCGCGACGATACGATCAAGTACCTGAGCCAGCGAGGCTCGCTGCCGCTGCCGTACTACCCGTCCTTCGTAGAATCCGACAATCCCGCTTCGGGTTTCGAGGACGGCGTGCCGCCGCCGCGTTTTTCGCACGGCTATTTCTACCTGCGCAACCGTCTGGCCATGCTGGTGGAAACCCACTCGTGGAAAGACTATCCGACGCGGGTGAAGATCACCCACAACATCATCGTCAGCCTGATCGGCTGGATGTCCGGCAACGGCGCCGAACTGCGCCAGACCGCCCTGCAAGCCGATCAGCGCGCCAAGGCGCTGGGCGGACAGAAGGTCGCGCTGGACTACAAGGCCAGCGACAAGACCCGCACCGTCGCTTTCCGCGGCTATGCCTACACGCGCACGCCGTCGGACGTGTCCGGCGCGCTGATGACCCGCTACGACGAGACCAAGCCGGAAATCTGGAACATCCCGCTGAAGTACGACATCCAGCCCGGCCGCCAGGTGCTCGCGCCGCGCGGCGGCTATCTGGTGCCGGCCGCGCAGGCGGCGTGGGTCGCGGCCAAGCTCGATCAACACGGCGTGAGCTATCGCCGCCTCGACAGCGCGCTCAAGCAGGCCGAGGTGGAAACCTTCCGCGCCGACAAGGCCGAGTTCGCCGCGCAATCGGTCGAAGGCCGTCAGCGCACCACGCTGAGCGGCGACTGGAAGGCCGAGACGCAGGATCTGGTCGCCGGCGCGCTGTTCGTGCCGATCGCCCAGCCCAAGGCGCGGCTGGCGATCGCGATCCTGGAACCGCTGGCGCCCGATTCGCTGGCGGCCTGGGGCGAGTTCAACAACGCCTTCGAGCGCAAGGAGTACATGGAGGATTACGTCGCCGAGGACGTTGCGCGCGAAATGCTCAAGGACCCCAAGGTCAAGGCCGAATTCGAAGCCAAGCTGCAAAGCGATGCGGCCTTCGCCAAGAGCCCGCAGGCGCGCCTGGATTTCTTCTATCGCCGCCACTCGGCCTGGGATACGCGCTACAACCAGTACCCGGTGCTGCGCACGCAGTCGGTGCCGCGCTGATCAACCGCCATAACCGCTGAACCGATGCGAAGGCGCGGAGCTCAGGCTCCGCGCTTTTTTGTCCGCGCCCATGAGCGGAACGCTTACGCCCCGACCCGGCGTGACCCGCGCGGATCGACCCACGCGCTATCCTGCCAGCATCAATCCCCCGCCGAGATCCCGCATGCGTTCGCGAACCGCGCTGCTACCGGCCCTGACCGTCGCGCTGCTGGCGGCCTGCTCCGGAAAACCCGCGCCGCCGCCCGACACCGCGAAACCCCGCGCCGCGCCGGCCAAGCCCGCGCCGGCCCTGCGCGCGATCGGCACCGAACCGGGCTGGCTGGCCGAGGTCGATGCCGGCCCGAAACCGAAGATGCGGCTGCAGCTCGACTACGGCCTGCGCAAGATGGAACTGTCCATCGTCATCGAGAACGAACACAAGGACGGTTACGTGGGCGTCACCGACGACGGCACCATGATCGGGCTGATCTACAAGCGCGAGCAGTGCAGCGACGGCATGAGCGATCGCGTCTACGCCGCCAGCGCCGCGTTGTGGGACGGCCACAAGATGTACCAGGGCTGCGCCGAGGTCGCTTCGCCATGAACCGCAACGAATTTCTACCCGACACCGCCCAACGGCGGCCGCGAAGCGCGATCCGGGCCGCCATGGCGCTGATCGCGGCGATGCTTGCGACGGCCGCTTCGAGCGAAGAAATGCCTCGATCGCCGGACGCCATCGCCGCCGTCCCGGTCTGCGTGCTTACCCTCAATCTGTGGCACGACAAAGGCGACTGGCCCAAGCGCCGCGCGATGATCGTGGACGAAATCCGGCGCCTGAACCCGAATCTGATCGCGCTGCAGGAAGTGCTGCAACGTCCGGGCCTGCGCAATCAGGCCGAAGACCTCGCGCAAGCCACCGGTTACAAGGTGCGATTCGTCTCGGTGGACGCGGACGATGCCGAGCGCCGCTACGGCAACGCGATCTTGTACAAGATCCCGGGCTCGGCGCAGGACATGCGCAAGCTGGAACCCTTGAACGACTACCGCACCGCCGCGCACGCGCAGGCGACCTTCGACGCCATGCACAACGGCGCGGATTTCTACGCCACCCACCTGCACAACGAGCGCGAGGGCGGCGCGATCCGCCGCCGCCAGATCGCCAGCCTGCTGGACTTCATCGACGACAGCCAGCACACCGGCAACGTCATCGTCGCCGGCGACTTCAACAGCGACGCCGATTCACCCGAACTCAAGGCCCTGGCTTCGCGTTATCGCGACGCCTACGCCCAGGCCCATCCCGACAGCGCTGCCGATCCGGCGCGCAGCACCACCCTCAACCCGGCCTATCTGCCCGCGCAGCGCATCGATCACGTGTTCTACGACCCGAAACGTTTCGAGCTGATCGAGGCGCGCATCGTCCTGAACCAGCCGCGCGACGGCGTCTGGGCGTCGGATCACTTCGGTCTGTTCGTGCGCTTGCGCCCCACCCGTCCGCTGGAATCGCGCCGGCGTCATTGAACTGACATGTGCCGCTCCTAGCGTGGTCGGTTTCCCCCGACCCGCAGGAGCCCCGCATGATCCGCACCGCCCTGACCACGCTGCTGCTGGCTTGCGCCATGCCCGCCATGGCCGCGCCGCCGAGCGCCGCACGCTGGTCGCTGACCAACCTCGTCGAAACCCCGGCCACCACCCGCGACGCCGTGCGCCTGCCTCCGGGCACGCCCGACCAGGCCAACCTCAACCGCTTCGGTTTCTATTCCGACCTGAGCTACAACCGCCGCGACGGCTACTGGTACGCCCTGTCCGACCGCGGCCCGGGCGGCGGCGTGATCGACTACGCCACGCGCCTGCAGCGTCTGCGCATTCCCTACGACCGCCGCAGCGGCCGCATCGGCCAGCCGGTGGTCGATAAGACCATCTTGTTCCACACCGCGCGCGGCGAGAGCTTCAACGGGCTCAATCCGCAGCTGCTCAATGGCGATGCATCCAAGCTGGGCCTGAGCTTCGATCCGGAAGGTCTGGCGATCGGCCGCAACGGCCACTTCTTCATCGCCGACGAATACGGCCCGAGCGTGTACGAGTTCTCGCCGAACGGCCGCTTCCTGCGCGCCTTCGCCACGCCCGCCAACCTGCTGCCGCGCAACGCACAGGGCGGTTTGGATTACGTCGGCGACCGCAAGCTGGTGATCAACGGCCGCCAGGACAATCGCGGCTTCGAAGGCCTCAGCTTCAACGCCTCCGGCGACAAACTGTATGCGGTCATGCAGGACCCGCTGACTCAGGAAGGCTCCAACAACGACGGCCGCCGCAGCCGCAACGTGCGCATCGTCGAGTTCGATCTGCGCAGCGGCCGTTCGCGCGCCCAGTACGTCTACCGGCTGGAGCCGATCGCGGATTTGAACGCGATCGATCCGTCGACGGCGGACGATTTCAGCGCCACGAACCAGGGCCGCAGCATCGGCCTGAGCGCGATCCATGCGTTGAGCGACAGCGAATTCCTGGTGTTGGAGCGCGACAACCGCGGCCTGGGCGTGGAAGTCACCGCCGCGCCCTTGCACAAGCGCGTCTATCGCATTTCGCTGCGCGGTGCGAGCAACGTCGCCGAACGTTCGCTGGCCGGCAGCGACGACCTGCCCGCCGACGTGCGCGCGGTCGGCAAGGCGCCTGAGCTCGACATCCTGGCCGCGTTGCGCGACGCCGGCGCGCGCGACATCCCGGAGAAGCTCGAAGGCCTGGCGATCGGCCCGCGCCTGCGCGGCGGCAAGCATCTGGTGTTGATCGGCAGCGACAACGATTACAGCGTCACTCAGACCGGGGCTGGCGAGCAGTTCGAAGTCTGCATCAATCGCGCCAGTGGTGAGCGTGCACAGGTGGCGTTGGATGGCGATTGCCCGGCCGGCATGAGCCGGATTCCGGGTACGTTGATTGGGTTTGCGGTGGATTTTCGGCGCTGAGAGGTGCGGCTTGGGGTGATGCGCGGCAACCCGGACGCCTCGCCCCCTGCCCCCGCTTCGCTTCCCCCCTTTGAAAAAGGGGGGCCAGGAGGGATTTGCTGTTGCTGTTGCTGTTCGTGCCCCATAGGCAAAAGCAAATCCCCCCTGCCCCCCTTTTTCAAAGGGGGGAACAGCACGGGTTATTTTTCAAAAGGAAGGGGCGGCTCGGGCTAATTATTCAAGGGGAAAACGGCGCGAACTACTTCGCCATATATTTCCAATTCCGGCTCTTCCCTTCCGCCATCCACTCCACCGCCTGGGCAAGACGCGGCTGGCGCGTCTGTTCGCGCTTGGCCTCTTCGATCCACTCCACATACTCGCGCTGCTGGCTCGGCGGAAACCCCTCGTACGTCGCCCTCGCCTTCGTATTGCGCTTCAACGCGGCGGCCAGATCGTCCGGCACCACCACCGGCGGCTTGGCCTGCGCGGTCTTGCCCGGCGAACGCGTTACTCCAGCTTCGATCAAGGCCATCGCCTGCTTCACCTGCCGGCCCAGTTCGCGCGCGCCGGGCAGATCGCCGACGGCGGTCAGCCGCCCGAACTGGCCCATCGCTTCGCCGCTGCGGGATCGATCGGCATCGGCGATGTTCGGCGCCTGCCAGAAGCCCAGGGTGGCGTGCTGCTTGAACGCGGCCATGCCGCACAGGATCTTGCCGCGATAGACGAAGCTCGGCATTCCCCACTTGATCGACTCTTCCACCTGCGGACAGGCCTTGTGCACGAGCGCGCGCACGTGTTCGAGAATCGGCTGGGCGAAGGCCGCGGAGGCGGCGATGTAGGTGCCGATGCGCGGATCGTGCGACGTCGGCGGCGCGGTTTTCATCTTCGCCTTGGCCGCAGGGGCTTTCTTCGGCGCGGCGCTCGCGGATTTCGCGTTCATGGGTTTGTTCGCAGCGGCCGCCGGCTTAGGCGACACGGTCTTCGTCGCGGTTTTCTTCGCTACCGATTTCTTCGCAGCCGTCTTGGTCGAAGCGGCTTTCGCCGGTGCCGCCTTCGTGGCGCCCGCCTTTGCCGCCCGCGCCGATGCCGATTTTCGCTGTGCCATGGCCGCCTCCCGCGCTGAGGATGGCCTAGTGTGCGCCGCTCAATCCGCCAGCGGCCATTGCCCCAGCACCGTGTAGGCGTTGCGCGAGCCCAGTTGGCTGTGGATCAGGGCGAAGTCGCTCACGCGCCAGGCGATGGGCCCGATCGCGATCGGCGGATGCAAGGGCGCGGCGGCGTCGCGGACGATGGTCACGTGCGGGGTCAGGCTGTGCCCGCCCTCCACCCGCACCCCGCGCTTGGCCAGCGCCACGCCGAGGCGGTCGAACAAGGTCTGCAGGCCTTCGGGGGTGCGTTCGCATCCCAGCCACCACGGGATCGAGCGGTTGCGGAAGCTGCCGGCGCGGTCCAGCGGCAGATCGAATGCGGCCGCGACGATGTCGGCGGCGGCCTGTTGCGCGGCGGCGGCGCGGCCGGCCTGGAACTGGTGGGCGTCGCCGAGGAATTGCAGGGTCAGGTGGTAGCGATGCGCGCCGATCAGGCGGCCGCCGGCGTCGTGCTGCGCGCGCACTTCGGCGGCGACGGCGGCCATGCGCTCGCGCGTGGCTTCATCGGGCAGCAGGGCGAAGAACAGGCGATGGATGTCGGCTGTGGGTGGCGGCTCTGCGCCGAATAGGGAGTTCTGTTGCATGTGGGCAGTTTACTCGGGGCCTGTACCGGTGCGCGGCGATCTGAGCCGAAAGCATCGGGGCTGAAGCTGCCTCCCACAAAAGACTTCGGGGCTTCAGTGGCGACCATTGCTCACAACGGCGACCACCGCTCACGACGGTCTGTCGTGAGCGGTGGTCGGATCTGCTGCGATCTAACGCCATGGCCATGCCTCTGCCATCGCCTCGGCACGATCGCGATCTCGCTTCAACCGCGCATCGCACTCACGACTTCGGCTTGGCCGCCGCATCGCCCGCGGCCGCCGGCGGCGTTTCCGCCTCGCGCTTTCGCGTGTCTTCGATCAGCACATCGCGCGCGGCCTTGCGCACGGCGAGCGGGTCGGATTTGTGCAGGTCGCTGTCGGCCGGCAAGCCCATCTTGGCGACGATGTCGATGATCACCTGCTTGTTGGCGTAGGGATGCGGATGATCGGGTTCGTCGTCGCGGCTGCGGTAGAACTTGTCCAGCAAGGCCATGTGGGTCTTGTCGGACTTGAACAGCTCGGTCAGCTTGGCGCGGTATTCCAGCACCCACGGTTTCATGTCGGGCCAGCGCTTGAGATCGGCGAAGTGCTGGGCTTCGTGGCCGAGGAAGCTGGCCTGGAAGTCTTCGCCGGTCAGGTCGCCATAGGCCGAATGCACGGCGTACAGGCCTTCGGGCTTGACCCATCCGCCGGTGCCGGTGCGCTCGCAGGCGGTGTAACGGCTCCAGCCGCGGCTGACCCAATCGTCCATCAGGAACACGCGCACCGGTTGCTTCTCGCCGCTGGGCAGATCGACGGTGTAGTCCTTTTCCTCCTGCTTGCCCCACACCAGCAAGTCGTACAGCGGCGGCGTGCGGCCCTGCAAGGCGTGCATGCCGCGCTTGCCGAGCTCGGCGCTGAGACGGTCGGTCAACGCTTCGAACGCTTCCTCGCCCTCGGCCGGCGGCTTCTCGCCGATCAGGGCGGCGAGCTTGGCCTTGAGCTGCTTTTCCTCGGCCGGCCGCGTGGCCGGATCGCGCGTGGCCTGCCACCAGTAGCGCTGGTACACCTCCAGCACTTGCCGGGCCAGCGGATCGGCCGGCGCGTCGGTCATCGGCGGCGGAGTCTTGCGTTCGTGGCGCTCGAACATGCAAGTGCGAAAACGCGCGTCCTTCTCGTTGAATTGATCGACCGGCGCGGTCTTCAACGCAGCCAGCGCGGTCGGCACGTCGGCGCGCAAGGTCGCGCCGATCGCGTCGCTGACGGCCTTGGCGGCCAGCGGGCCGCTGTCGGGCTGCTTGGGCATGTCGGCGGCGTGGCCGATCGCGCAGGCGATCAGCAGCGGCAGCAGGGCCGCGGCCGGCAGCAGGGAGGCTTTCTTCACAGATGCATGCATGGGGGAAGCTCCGTATACGCGATGGCGCGTTGGAGCCATTAGGCCGCGACGGCCAGGTCCCGGTCTTGTACGTACTTGATCTGTTGCCGCAGCCGCATCGGCGTGCAACCGGCGTGGGCGACGACGATGCGGTGCAGATGGCTCTGATCGGCGAATCCGGCGGCGGCGGCGACTTCGGCCAGCGGCAGCGAGCCGCCGAGCATTCCCAGCGCGCGGCGCCAGCGCGCTTCGCGCCGCAGCGCCCGCGGCGACATGCCGTAGCTGCGGCTCAGCGCGCGGCTGGCGTGTTCGGCCGAGACGCCGAGCCGGCGCGCGATCAGGGCGATGTCGTCGTCGCTTTCGTCCATGCCGCGCAGCAGTTCGCTCTGCCAGTCCGGCAGCTCGACCGCGGCTTGCGGCGTGGCGCAGGCCAGCAGATCCGGCAGCCGCTGCGGACAACGCTGGAACACCTCCAGCGCCTCGCGCAGGTCGTGCACTTGCCATGCGCTGGCGGCGGTCTGGATCAATTGCCCGGGCGGCGGTTCGGGCAGTTCGATATTGATCGCGCTGGCGCCGCTGCGGCCGAAGCGGTCGCCGTGGGCGTGATACGGCGGATGCAGGATCAAGGTTCCCGGCCGGCACGGCAGCGGGCCGTCGAGGCTGGTTTCGGTGTAGTCGCCGTCCAGCACCAGCGCCGCGTAGGCCTCGCGATGGCGATGCGTCGCCAGCGTCGCGCCGCGATCGTGACGGGTGCGATAGGCGCCGGCTGGATTCACCGATGCGCGTCCTTGGCCGCGTCGCCGGGCTTGCGCAGGTAATCGGCCAGGCCGCCCAGCTGCAGGCCCTGCACTTTGTCGATCACCGGCACGAACTTGCTCAGATCGTCGGGGCTGTAACCGCCGGCGCGGTAGTACAGGACGATGCGGGTGCCGCCGTCCTTGGCCGCGCTGAGGCGGAATTCCATCGCCCCGCTCAGGCCCATGCCCTGCAGCGGGCCCAGGCCGCCGAGCAGGCGCAGGGTCTTGCCCGGATCGACGAAGCTCACGGTCATGTGCAGGGCCTGCTGCTTGCCGTCGCGGCCGATCTCACAGAAGCAGCCGCCGGCGCGCGGATCGATCGACAAGGTCGAAGCCGCGCCCCACCAGGTGTGATCCTTCGGCCACCAGCGATCGACATCGCCGACCAGGGCTTTCCAGACCGTGGCCGGATCGGCGGCGACGGTCTGTTCGTTCTCGATGGTGAAGCCGTTGGCGGTCACGTCCTTGACCGCGGCGCCGGCGCTGCCGGCGGCCAGCGCCAGGCCGAGGGCGGCGATGATACCGATGGTGATCGATCCGATGGTGGTGCGCATCGCTCTGCTCCCCTCGCCGGCCTTCGGCATTGTTGAAGGGATTAGGGACTGGCCGGATGGTCCGGCGCAATGGACGGAAGTTGGGGTGAGCGGATGCGCTTGCGAGCCAAAGGCTCGCGCATCCGCGAACGCCAGGGCGACCAGCCCTGGCCGGGGTCGCTAATCAATCGGGAGCGAAGCCACCTGACTTCAGAACACCGCGTCGTCGCCAGAACGATTTACCGCGATGGAGCCAAAGGCTCCCGCATCCGCGAACGCCAGGGCGACCAGCCCTGGCCGGGGTCGCTAATCAATCGGGAGCGAAGCCACCTGACTTCAGAACACCGCGTCGTCGCCAGAACGATTTACCGCGATGGAGCCACAGGCTCGCGCATCCGCGAATGCCAGGGCGCTATGCGCCCTGGCCGGGTGGCAAAAGAGCGATGTCGCGATGAAGCCGCATCCCCGCCTACGCGGGGATGACGGCTTGAAGACCCGCAGCGCCAAACAGGCGCCGTCTGCTCAAGCATCCAACTCCGCCCACCGCGCATACGCCGCTTCCAGCTCAAGCTGCGTCTGCACCAGGCTGGCGTTATGCGCATTGATCGCCGCGCTGTCGCGCTGATAGAACGCGGGCTCGTTCATCTGCGCGGTCAGCTCGGCCACGCGCGCCTCCAGTTGCTCGATCCGCGCCGGCATCTGTTCGAGTTCGCGCGCGTCCTTGTAGCTGAGCTTGCGCTTGACCGCGGGCGCGGCCGCTTCCGGCGACACCTTGGCCGCGGTCACGGCCTTGGCCGAGTCCTTGGCCGTCGCCTTGGCGGCGGCGGCATAACCGGCCGGGCGCTGGCGCTGCCAGTCGCTGTAGCCGCCGACGTATTCGCCGACCTGGCCGTCGCCTTCCATGACCAGGGTCGAGGTGACCACGTTGTCGAGGAAGTCGCGGTCGTGGCTGACCAGCAGCAGCGTGCCCGGGTAGTCGCCCAGCAGTTCTTCCAGCAACTCCAGCGTTTCCACGTCCAGGTCGTTGGTCGGTTCGTCCATCACCAGCAGGTTGGACGGCTGCGCGAACAGCTTGGCCAGCAGCAGGCGGTTGCGCTCGCCGCCGGACAGGCGGGTGATCGGCGCGCGCGCGCGTTCGGGCGTGAACAGGAAATCCTGCAGATAGCCGATCACGTGCTTGCTCTTGCCGCCGACTTCGACGAACTCGCGGCCCTCGGCGACGTTTTCCAGCGCGTTCCAGTCCTCGCGAAGCGTCGCGCGGTACTGGTCGAAATAGGCGATCTGCAGCTTGCTGCCTTCGCGCACTTCGCCGCTCTTGGCCTGCAGGTCGCCCAGCAGGATCTTCAGCAGCGTGGTCTTGCCGCTGCCGTTGGGACCGATCAGACCGATGCGGTCGCCGCGGAACACGGTGGTGGACAGATCGCGCAGCAGCGGCTTGCCGCCGTAATCGAAGGACACGTTCTTGGCCTCGATCACCTTGCGGCCGGAGGCTTCCGACTGGGCCAGGTCCATGCGCACGTTGCCGACCGTGTCGCGGCGCGCCTGGCGCTCGTTGCGCATGGCCTTGAGCCGGCGCACGCGGCCTTCGTCGCGGGTGCGGCGGGCCTTGATGCCCTGGCGGATCCACACCTCTTCCTGCGCCAGCAACTTGTCGAAGCGGGCGTTTTCCTGCGCTTCGGCGTTCAGGCGTTCTTCGCGACGGCGCTCGTAGTTGGCCCAATCGCCGGGCCAGCTGGTGACCTGGCCGCGGTCGATCTCGACGATGCGGGTGGCCAGCGCGCGCAGGAAGCGGCGGTCGTGGGTCACGAACAGCAGCGCGCCCTGCCAGGACTTGAGGAATTGTTCGAGCCAGTCGATGGCTTCGATGTCGAGGTGGTTGGTCGGTTCGTCCAGCAGCAGCAGGTCCGGCGCCGACACCAGCGCGCGCGCCAGCAGCACGCGCCGCTTCATGCCGCCGGACAGGCCGGAGAATTCCGCTTCGCCGTCCAGGTCCAGGCGGGTCAGGGTTTCGGTGACGCGCTGGTCCAGTCCCCAGCCTTGCGCGGCCTCGATCTTGGTCTGGACTTCGGCGAGCTTGTCGGCGTCGTAGTGATCGCCGTGGGTGAGATGGTGGTATTCGGCCAGCCAGTGGCCCAGATCGCCCAGGCCGTCGGCGACCACGTCGAACACGGTGCCGCTGGCGCCGGGCGGGACTTCCTGTTCGAGGCGGGCGATGCGGGTGCTGCCTTCGCGGCGGATCTCGCCGTCGTCGGCCTGGATTTCTCCGGCCAGCAGTTTCATGAGCGTGGACTTGCCCGCGCCGTTGCGACCGATCAGGGCGATGCGTTCGCCCGGCTCGATGGCCAATTCGACGTTTTCGAGCAGGAGCGGGCCGCCGACGCTGTAGTCGACGTTCTGGACGGTGATCAAAGGCATCCGCCCATGGTATCAGGCGCTGCCGCTTCAGCGTTGGGCCGGATTCAAGCGGGCACGCCTGAAGCCGGCCCAGCCGGGCCGAGCCGGCAGCGGCGACTTAAACCGGATTCACCGAAACGCAAATCTGGCTTTGAAACCACACTTCAAATTCGGCGCCGGCAATCGCCCAAAAACCCGACTCCAGGCCATGATCGAAGCTGCCGAAACGTTTCGGCAGCCCGATGTAGAACTCGACCTCGGTCAGCGGCAATCCCTTCAACAAGGCATCGAGCATCGTTTCGTCGATCGCCTGCCCGTTGTTCATCCTGTCGAGCAACGCCGCCGCCTGGCGATTGGCGTGTTCGACACTCGCCTTGAACTGCGCAAGCGGGCCTGCGTAGTCCTCAACCTCTACGTATCTGTTGAGACAGCCGAAACAAATGACGGTCGCGCCTTGCGCAGGCACGGAGCAATCCCGCAAGGGAAATCCGCATAAAAAACACGTCCGAACCCCGGACTGGGCCGTTATTTCATATAAATCGATATCGAAACCACGAATATCCTGCGCGCCCCGGACTTTCTCGATCCGGTCGGCCAGAGACTCGAAATCGACGGTTCTGTTTTTCAGCACGCCCTGCCCTGCCTGTTGAATCCACGGTCCGACACGGACCCGCCCGGCGGCAGATTACCCGCAGCGGCGACAGGCGAGGATAACCTTCCGCTTACACGGCGGCCCGGGCAGGCGCATACTCGGCGCAGGCGCCCGGCATCCGCCGCGCCGCGCCGCCATCCAGCGAGGAAAACGTCATGAGCAAGGGCCTAGACCGCAAGAAGGAAAGCAAGAAGAAACCGGCCAAGACCATGAAGGAAAAGCGCGCCGAGAAGAACGAAAAGAAGACCACCAAGGGCTTCGCCCCGGTCTGAAGCGGTACTCGTACCCGCCCGACGGGCCCGCAAGCGGCCTGATGGGTTGAGGCGGTGGCAGCGGCGCCCGCGGCCACCGCACGCGCCGCGCGACCGCCCAGGTCGGCGCCGGCCGCCGCAAACGGCCTGGGCCTGCGCTTAAGAGCCCATTGCGCACAGACGGGCCGGCATCGGCCTCACCCTTGAGTCCGCTGGCCTCAGGAACTGCACGACAGCATCGAACACCCCGCCTTCACCCGCGCCCAATCCGGCCGCTTGGCCGCGAAGGCTTCGCGTCCGGGCTGATCCTCAAAGGGCCGGCGCATCACCTCGAGCAGTTCGCGCACCCCGTCCGGATCGCCCTGCTCGGCGCGATCGATCGCCTGCTGGGCCAGGTAGTTGCGCAACACATAACGCGGATTGGCGGCGTTCATGCGCGCGACGCGCTCGGACGCGGGCATCGCGTCGGCGCGCGCACGTTCGGCGTAACGCGCCAGCCACGCACGCAAGGCCGCCTCGCCTTCGTCGCGTTTTTCCGCGTCGTACCAGGCATCGGCGAACACCTGCGTGTCGGCGATGTCGCTGGCGACATCGACCTTCGCCAGCGCGCGGAAGAAAATGGTCATGTCGGCCTCGTGCCGCTGCAGCCAGTCGCGCAACTCCTGCATCAGCACGACATCGCTCTCGCCGCATTCGCGCAGGCCCAGCTTGCGCGCGATGCTGTCGCCCTCGGCGGCGTTGTAGGTATCGACATAACGGCGCAAGCCGTCCTGCAGGACTTCGACCGGAATCAGCACCGACAGCGCGCCGGCCAGCCGGCTCAGATTCCAGTACGCGACCTGCGGCTGCTGGCCGTAGCGGTAACGGCGGCGGCCGGCGTCGGTGGTGTTCGGGGTCCAGTCCGGATCGTAGTTGTCGATCCAGCCGTAGGGGCCGTAATCGATGGTGAGGCCCAGAATCGACAGATTGTCGGTATTCATCACCCCGTGCACGAAGCCCACCCGCATCCAGTGCGCCATCAGCACGGCGGTGCGTTCGCACACTTGCGCGAACCACTGCGCGTACAGGTCCCCGCCCGCGCCGGACAGCTCGGGGAAGTCGCGGCGAATGCAGAAATCCAGCAGTTTCTGCAGCACCTCGTTGTCGCCGCGCGAGGCCGGCAGTTCGAAGTTGCCGAAGCGGATGAACGACGGCGCGACCCGGCAGACGATCGCGCCGGGTTCGGCCTGCGGATGGCCGTCGTAGAACATGTCGCGGACCACCGCATCGCCGGTGCCGACCAGACTCAAGGCGCGCGTGGTCGGCACGCCGAGGTGATGCATGGCCTCGCTGCACAGGAATTCGCGAATCGACGAGCGCAGCACCGCGCGGCCGTCGGCGCTGCGCGAGTACGGCGTCGGCCCGGCGCCCTTGAGCTGCAGTTCCCAGCGCTCGCCGGCGGCGTTGATGGTTTCGCCGAGCGAAATCGCGCGGCCGTCGCCGAGCTGCCCGGCCCAATGGCCGAACTGATGGCCGCCGTAATTGGCCGCGTACGGCTGCATACCGTCGAGCAAGGCGTTGCCGCCGAACACCGCCGCGAACTCGGCGCTGGCGACGTCGGCCTCGCTGAAACCCAGGGTCGCGGCCATTTCCGCCGAATGCGCCAGCAGCACCGGCGCGGCCACCGGCGTGGGTTCCACGCGCGAATACAGCGCACCGTGCACCTGACGCACGTCGGGCCCGGTCTCCGGATCGCCCGGCAGATCGCGGACGAAGGCATTGTCGAAACGCAGTGCGTGCATGAAAACCCAGGACTTCGCCGCGACGGCCGGCGTTACCGCTTCAGATGGTGCCGCCCGGCGCGAACCCAAGCGCCGGCGCTCAGCTCAGCAGCGAATACGGCCCGCCCTTTTCCACCGCGCGCTGATAGGCCGAACGCGCGCGGATGCGTTCGACGAAGGCCTGCGTGTGCGGGCGCTTGCCGCCGGCGCGCGCGGCCGCGGCTTCCACCGGGAAACTCATCTGGATATCCGCCGCGGTGAAACGCTCGCCGGCGAACCATGGCCGCTGGCCCAGCTCGCTTTCGATATAACCCAGGTGCAGCGCCAACTGCGGGCCGACGAAGGACGACATGGCCTTGTCGGCGATACCGCGCGCGATCGGCTTGGCGAAGAACGGCATCGGCGCGGTCTTCAGGCGCGCGAACACCAGACTCATCAGCAACGGCGGCATCGCCGAGCCCTCGGCGTAATGCAGCCAGTAGCGATAGCGCCTGCGCTCCTCGCTCTCCAGCGGATGCGGCGGCGGCGAGAGCTGATGCTGGCTGTCGTAGCGCTCGGTCAAGGTTTCGATGATCGCGGCCGATTCGGCCAGCACCTGGCCGTCGAGCTCGACCACCGGCGATTTGCCCAGCGGATGGATCGCGCGCAACTCCGGCGGCGCCAGCATGGTCTTGGGATCGCGCTGATAGCGGACGATCTCGTACGGAAGCTGCAGTTCTTCCAACAGCCACAGCACGCGCTGGGAACGGGAGTTGTTGAGGTGATGGACCTTGATCATGGGCGCGATGCGGCCAGCGGGAAGGTGCGGGCATGGTACGGGATGGGCGCGGACGGCAATGTGGGCGCCGTCGCCGCGCCGGCCCGCTCAGGCTTTGGCCGCGGCGATGCGCGCGCTCGCCGCGACCGCGACCAGGGCCGCGCCGAGCACCAGGAACGCCAGCGGCAGGCTGCTGATCTTCGCGATCCAGCCGATCCCGGCGGGCCCGGCGAGAATGCCGGCGTAACCCAGCGTGCTGATCGCCGACACCGCCGCGCCGGCCGGCATCGCTTTCTGATTGCCGGCGGCGGTGAACAGGATCGGCACGATGTTCGAGCAACCCAGCCCGACCAAGGCGAAGCCGAGCAAGGTCGTTCCCGCCCAGGGCAGCAGCGCCGCCAGCAGGAAACCGGCCGCCGCGCAGGCGCCGCCCAGCGCCAGCACCGGACGCGGGCCGAACCGCTGCACGATGCGGTCGCCGTTGAAGCGGCCGACGGTCATCGCCAAAGCGAATACCGCGTAGCCGATACCGGCCACGCTCGGCGCGACGCCGCGTCCGGACACCAGCAGCAGCGCGCTCCAGTCCAGCATCGCGCCTTCGGCCAGAAACACGATGAAGCACAGCGCGCCGATCAGGATCACCACACCGTGCGGCAACACGAACATCGAGCCGCCGTGGCCGTCGTCGCCGTAGCGCAACAGGCCGCGGCCGCCGAGCAGCATCAGCAGCGCCAACAGCACCGCAACGCTCAAGGCCGCCACCAGCGGCGTCGCCTGCAGCCACAGCATGATGCTGACCAGACCTGCCCCGGCGATGCCGCCGACGCTGAAGAAGCCGTGGAATCCGGACATCAACGGGCGCCCGCTGGCCTTTTCCACGATCACCGCCTGGATGTTGATGGCGACATCGATGGTGCCGATGGCCGCGCCGAACACGAACAGGCTCAGCGCCATCGCCGGCACCGTGGAGAACTGCGCGAGCAGCGGCAAGCTCGCGCAGACCACCGCGCTGGCCAGCAGGATCACCCGCCGGCAGCCGTAGCGCGCGGCGATCGCGCCGGTCAGCGGCATGGTCATCAACGAACCGGCGCCCAGCGCGAGCAGCAACAGGCCGAGCGTGCCCTCGTCCACCCCGGTGCGCGCTTTCGCATACGGCACCAGCGGCGCCCAGGCCGCCATCGCCAGACCGGCGATGAAGAAGGCGATGCGGGTGGAGAGGCGTTCGCTTGCGCCGATGGGGGCGGTGGCCGCGCGCGCGCTGGCGACGGAAGCAACCGCGGCCGCGGGGGAATCGGATTCGCTCATGAGTGTTTCGGACTCCGGTGCTTGGGTTGAATCAAGAGAAGGCTGGGTGGAGAGTTCGACTCGGCGGAACGAAAGGCATCGGGGCTGAAGCCCCTCCCACAAAAGACCTCGCGGCGTCGCGGGATGCTTGTGAGTGGGTGTTCGGACTCCGGTGCTTGGGTTTAATCAAGGGAAGGCTGGGGGAGAGTTCGACTCGGCGGAACGAAAGGCGTCGGGGCTGAAGCCCCTCCCACAAAAGACCTCGCGGCGTCGCGGGATGCTTGTGAGTGGATGTTCGGACTCCGGTGCTTGGGTTGAATCAAGAGAAGGCTGGGTGGAGAGTTCGACTCGGCGGAACGAAAGGTATCGGGGCTGAAGCCCCTCCCACAAAAGACTTCGCAGCGTCGCGCGATGCGTGTGAGTGGGTGTTTCGTGCTCTGGTACTGATTGAATCAAGCGAAGTCGGATAGAGAGCTCGACTCAGCGAGGTCTTTTGTGGGAGGGGCTTCAGCCCCGATGCCTTTCGATCCGCCATCACGCATCCGCCCGCACCACGCGAACACCCAGCCGCGCGAAGGCCTTGGCCTGCGCCGCATCGCCGCCGTGTTCGATCACCAAGGCGTGCAGACCATCGGCCGCCACCACCGCATACGGCGCGGCGGTGCCTAGCTTTTCGTCGGTGACCACCGCCACCACGGCGCGGCTGGCCGCGGCGACCGCCAGCTTGAACTGCGCGTCCTCGTAACCCAGCGCGCTGACGCCGGCCTCGGCGTCCGCGCCGCAGACGCCGACGAAGTACAGATCGCTGCGGATCGCCTCGGCATCGCGGATCGCGCCGCTGCCCAGGCTGGCGCCGATGCGCGGATCGACCCGGCCGCCGATCACGATCAGTTCCAGGTCCTCGCGCTGGGCGATCAACGCGGCGATGGCCGGCGCGTTGGTCACCACGGTCAATCCGTAGCCGCGCGGAAGCGCCTGGGCGATGGCGGTGTTGGTCGAACCGGCGTCGAGAAACAGCACCTGCCCGCGTTCGACCAGGCCGGCCGCCGCGCGCGCCAGCGCCGCCTTGCGCGCCGGCGCCTGGGTCTGGCGCAGCGCGATCGGGCCGTTGTCCGGCGCCAGCGGCAGCGCGCCGCCGTAGACACGACGGCATTGCCCGGCCGCGGCCATCTCGCGCAGGTCGCGGCGGATGGTGTCGTGGGACACCTCCAACTCGCGCGCCAGATCGACCGCGATCACCCGGCCCTGGGCGAGCAGACGGTCGAGGATCAGGCGGTGGCGTTGCTGGGGCAGCAGTTCTTCGGCCGACATTCGGAAACCAATCGTTAATGATTTGACTCAATTGTGCACAAACGTGCAAACCCCACAAGCACCGGATTCCGGACCCGGCCCAACCGACCGATCCGGCACAGCGCGATCGGCGCGGGAAGGACTGGTCATGGCCGCGATGGCGATCGAAACGGCGAATCGAGCCGTCAGCGCAGCAGGCAATCGCGCATCCCGGCCCCGGTCGGCCGCGCAAAACGCTCGCCGCCCCACCCCATCGCCGGCAAAAACCCCTGCTTTTCCCGCCTTTCCAAGATTGGCTTCGCTTAAGAGCCTTCGCTCCACGTACATGCGAGTAAACTGGTCGGTCTTCCCGACCGGCCTCGCCGGCGCTGCTGGAGCCTCGTCATGAGCGCCGACTTGCCCAATACCCCCTCCGATTCCCCCGCCGAATCCCCGGCTTCGCCGAAATTCACCGATCTGGCCCTGTCCGCGCCGCTGCTGCGCGCGCTGGCCGACGTCGGCTATGAATCGCCTTCGCCGATCCAGGCCGCGACCATCCCGCCGCTGCTGGAAGGCCGCGACGTGCTCGGCCAGGCCCAGACCGGCACCGGCAAGACCGCCGCGTTCGCCCTGCCGATCCTGGCCCAGATCGATCCCAAGCAGTTCAAGCCGCAGGCGCTGGTGCTGGCGCCGACGCGCGAACTGGCGATCCAGGTCGCCGAGGCGTTCCAGAAGTACGCCGTGCACCTGCCCGGTTTCCACGTCCTGCCGATCTACGGCGGCCAGAGCTACTACCCGCAGCTGCAGGCGCTCAAGCGCGGCGTGCACGTGGTCGTCGGCACGCCGGGCCGGGTGATCGATCACCTCGACCGCGGCACCCTGGACCTGTCCGAGCTGCGTTGCCTGGTGCTGGACGAAGCCGACGAAATGCTGCGCATGGGCTTCATCGACGATGTCGAGAACGTCCTCAAGAAGACGCCGGAAACGCGTCAGGTCGCGTTGTTCTCCGCGACCATGCCTTCGCAGATCAAGCGCATCGCTCAGACCTATCTGAAGAGCCCGGTCGAGATCGCGATCAAATCGACCACCACCACCGCGGCCAACATCCGCCAGCGCTACTGGTCGGTCAGCGGCGTGCACAAGCTCGATGCGCTGACCCGCATCCTGGAAGCCGAATCCTTCGACGCGATGATCGTGTTCTCGCGCACCAAGCTCGGCACCGAGGAGCTGGCCGAGAAGCTGTCGGCCAGGGGCATTTCGGCCGCGGCCATCAACGGCGACGTGCAGCAGGCGCAGCGCGAGAAGACCATCCAGAACCTCAAGGACGGCAAGATCGACGTGCTGGTCGCCACCGACGTGGCCGCGCGCGGTCTCGACGTGGACCGCATCAGCCACGTGCTGAACTACGACATTCCCTACGACACCGAAAGCTACGTCCACCGCATCGGCCGCACCGGCCGCGCCGGGCGCAAGGGCGAGGCGATCTTGTTCGTCACTCCGCGCGAGCGCGGCATGCTGCGCGCGATCGAGCGCGCCACGCGCCAGCCGATCGAGCCGATGGAGCTGCCGAGCGTGGAGACGGTCAACGAGCAGCGCGTCTCGCGCTTCCTCGGCCGCATCAGCGACGCGCTGGAAAGCAGCGACCTGGGCCTGTTCCGCGACATGGTCGAGCGCTACGAGCGCGAGCGCAACGTGCCGGCGGTGGAAATCGCCGCGGCGCTGGCCAAGCTGGTGCAGGGCGACAATCCGCTGCTGCTGACCCCGCCGCCGGCGGTGCCGCGCTATGCGCGCGAAGAACGCGACAATCCGCGCGAACACCGCGGCCAGGCCACGCGCAAGTTCGTCGAGCGCGACAACGCTTCCAACTCCGGCGCCCATCGCCAGGAATACCGTCAGGATTCGCGTCCGGATTCGCGCCGCGCCGAAGCGCCGCGTCCGCCGCGCGATCACGAGCGTTCCGCGCCGGCGCCGCGTCACGAAGAACGCCAGTACACGCCGCCGGCCGCGCACCGCCCGGTGGTCAACAACGCCGAGTCGTTCTTCGACGACGAAGCGCCGTCGCCGCGCGCCGAACGCAGCGAGCGTTCGCACGATCGCGGCGCGCCGCGCGAGGCCGAAGTCGGCATGGAGACCTTCCGCATCGAGGTCGGCCACAGCCACGGCGTGCAGCCGGGCAACATCGTCGGCGCCATCGCCAACGAGGCCGATCTGGAAAGCCGCTACATCGGCCGCATCGACATCCGCGACGACTACACCCTGGTCGATCTGCCCGAGGGCATGCCGCGCGAGTTGATGGAGCATCTGAAAAAGGTGCGCGTGTCCGGGCACCCGCTGCGCATCCAGCGCGCCACACCGGGCGACACCGAGGGCGGCCGTTCGCCGCGTCCGGGCGGCGGTCCTGGCCGTGGTCCGGGCGGCCCCGGCGGCCCGCGTCCGGGTGGCCCGCGTCCGCACAGCGGCGCGCCGCGCCCCGGTGGTCCGCGTCCGCCGCATGGCGGGCCCAAGAAATCGTTCAAGCCGCGTACGCCTCGCTAAATCACGCAGCTCGCGAATCCCCTTCTCCCGCTTGCGGGAGAAGGTGGCCCGAAGAGCCTGCCCCCGCGAAGACGGGGGGCCGGATGAGGGCATGCGAAATGTGGGCAACGCCGTAGTTGCGGATGCGCGCGCCCTCACCCCAGCCCTCTCTCGCAAGCGGGAGAGGGAGCGATACGCGGCGACTGGCAAGGGACGACTCTCCACATCCGCACTACAAGTCATAAGCCACTTGTCGCTAACCGCACCCGCGGTTTGGCATAGTCGCAGGCGTAACCCGCAACGCCGCCGCTCATGTCCCGCATCCTGGTCTTCCAACACGTCGCCGCCGAACCGCTGGGTACGCTGGATCCGCTGATCCGTCGGCGCGGCCATCGCATCCGCTTCACCAACTTCGACCGCGATCCCGAGGCGCAGCCCAACGTCGATCGCTATCGCGGCCTGATCGTGCTCGGCGGGCCGATGAACGTCGAAGACCAGGCCACGCGCACGCACCTGAAGACCGAGCTGCTGGCGATCGAACGCATGCTCGAACAAGGCAAGCCCGTGCTCGGCATCTGCCTGGGCGCGCAGTTGCTCGCGCACGTGCTCGGCGCTCCGGTGCGCAGGCACCATCAGCCCGAAATCGGCTGGTACCGGCTGCAGCCGACCGCGGCCTGCGCCGCCGATCCGGTGCTGGCGCCGCTGGCGCAGGCCGCGCCGGTGTTCCAGTGGCACCGCTACAGCTTCGAAGTCCCGCAGGGCGCGCAGCATCTGGCCCGCACCGATACCTGCGAGCAACAGGCCTTCCGCTGGGGCGACAACGCCTACGGCTTCCAGTTCCATCTGGAGATGGACGTGCCGCTGATCGAGCGCTGGCTGGCCAATCCTGTGTATCGCCAGGAACTGGCCGAACTCGGTCACGACACCAGCGAAGCGGCGATCCGCGCGCAGACCGTCGAGCACATCCAGGCCATGCAGATCCGCGCGGACGCGGTGTTCAACAATTTCCTCGACCTGATCGGCCGGCCGCAACGCAAGTTCACCCTGCCCTCGCGCGAATTTGTCTGAGCCACGCGCAATCCGGGCCTTGGCCGGCTACAGACTCAATCCGCTTTCGAAGCATCGCTCGCTGCCGTCGATCGGATCGACGAAGGCCAGCTCGCGCGCCAACAGCTTCAACGGCCGCGAAAAATCGTCTTCGGCCTGCTCGGCCAGCGGATAGAAGCGATCGTTGAGGATCGGCGCGCCCAGCCCGGCCATGTGCACGCGCAGTTGGTGCTTGCGGCCGCTGACCGGTTCCAGCGCGTAACGCCAGACCTGCGCGCCGCGTTCGATCACATCGATGCGGGTTTCGCTGTTGGCCTCGCCCTCGGCTTCGCGCATCAGGAAGAACGGCTCGCCCGCGACCACGCGCGTGCGCCGCAACAGCGGGAACTGCCATTGCGCAAGCGGCGGCGCCAAGGCCTCATAGCGCTTGCGAATGCGCCGCTCGCGGAACAGCGACTGATAGGCATCGCGCGTGGCCGGATCGCGCGAGAACAGCACCACGCCGGCGGTGCCGCGGTCGAGCCGGTGCAAGGGCGCCAGATCGGCCTCGCCGTAGCGCCGCTGCAATCGCCCCAGCAGGGTTTCGGCGACGAAACCGCCGGCCGGGATCACCGGCAGGAAATGCGGTTTGTCGGCCACCAACAGGCGTTCGTCGCGATACAGCACGCGCTCTTCGAACGGAATGACCGGTTCGTGTTCGACTTCGCGGAAATAGCGGATCTCCATGCCGACGCGGTAAGCATCGTCGGCCGCCAGCGCATGGCCCTGCGCATCGAGCACGCGGCCGCGGGCGAAACGCTCGCGCCAGACCTCACGGCCGATCGCCGGAAACCGTGCGCACAAGCCGTCGAGCAGGCTCGCCCACGGCCCGGGAGGCAGTTGCAGGCGGCTGGGCGCGCTGGCGGCGGAGGCATCGTGACGGGGCATGCGCGCATCTTCGCCGATCGCGGGCGCAAACCGGATGCGCGGGCGGGCGAAAGCCGAGTCCGCGCGGCATTTGCGCTGTTTTGCGCGCGCGGCCCGGGCCGTCTGGTCCCCAAATCGGGCGCCGGGCCCGCCGGAAGCTTAGAATGCGCGCTGTTTTCCAGCAGGCATGCCCCATGGCGCCCAACGCCACCATCGTCAAGATCGAACTGCAAATCAGCGACATGGACCGGCATTACTACGCCGCCCACGCGCTTACCCTGGCCCAGCATCCGTCCGAGACCCAACAGCGGCTGATGGTGCGCATGCTCGCCTTCGCCTTGAACGCGCACGAGCGGCTGGAGTTCGGCCCTGGGCTGAGCAGCGAGGACGAACCGGACTTGGCATTGCGCGATTACACCGGCGATATCGAGCTGTGGATCGATGTCGGCCAGCCGGACGAGTCGCGCATCCGCAAGGCCTGCGGACGGGCGCGGCAGGTGGTGGTGGTGAATTACGGCGGCAACGCGGCGAACATCTGGTGGGAGAAGAACGTCGCGATCCTGCGCCGGCTGAAGAATCTCACCGTGATCGACATCGACGCCGCCTCGGTGGACGCGATGGCGGCGATGGTCGAGCGCAGCTTCCGCCTGGATTGCCAGATCGCCGACAGCGAAGTCGCGCTCAGCAACGACAAGGCCAGCCTCACCTTCACCCCGACCGTGCGTCAGGGCGCACAAGCGCGAGCGGCCTGAAGTGGCGGAGGTCTACGACGCCGTCATCGTCGGCGGCGGCGCCGCCGGGATGATGTGCGCGCTGACCGCCGGCCGTCGCGGCCGCCGCGTGCTGCTGATCGAACACGCGAACAAGGTCGGCAAGAAAATCCTGATGTCCGGCGGCGGCCGCTGCAATTTCACCAACACCGGCACCACGCCGGGCAATTACCTTTCGGCCAATCCGCACTTCTGCAAATCGGCGCTGGCACGCTATACGCCGTGGGATTTCATCGCGATGGTCGAACGCCATCGCATCGCCTATCACGAAAAAGAACTCGGGCAGTTGTTCTGCGACGAGTCGTCGAAGCTGATCGTGAAGATGCTGGTGGACGAATGCGCGGCCGCGGGCGTGCGCATCGAAACCGGTTGTTCGATCGAACGCATCGCCCACGACGAAGGCGACAGCGGCTTTCGCCTGCACAGCACGCGCGGCAACATCGCCACGACCTCGCTGGTGATCGCAAGCGGCGGCCTGTCGATTCCGAGCATGGGCGCGAGCGGCT
The DNA here is from genome assembly GCF_001442805.1 of Lysobacter gummosus. Lineage (NCBI taxonomy): Bacteria > Pseudomonadati > Pseudomonadota > Gammaproteobacteria > Lysobacterales > Lysobacteraceae > Lysobacter > Lysobacter gummosus. The sequence goes on from NZ_CP011131.1 coordinate 3,475,293, forward strand.
TCGGCTATGAACTGGCCCGCCGCTACGGCCACAACGTGCTGCCCTTGCGCGCCGGGCTGGTGCCGTTGACGCTCAGCGGCAAGCACCAGGAGCGTCTGCACGATCTCAGCGGCGTCGCTTTGCCGGTGACCGCCAGTTGCAACGGCATCGACTTCAGCAATCAGATGCTGATCACCCATCGCGGCGTCAGCGGCCCGGCGATCCTGCAGATTTCCTCGTACTGGCAACCCGGCGACGATCTGCGCCTGGACCTGCTGCCCGGCCACGACGCGCTCGACTGGCTGCTGAGCCAGCAGCGCGAACGGCCGGCGGCCGAGCTCAAGACCGTGCTCGGCGAAACCATCGCCAAGCGTTTCGCCCAGCGCCTGTGCGAAGTGTGGCTGAGCAACAAGCCGATGAAGCAGTACAACCTGCCCGAGCTCAAGCAGATCGCCGCGACGCTGTCGTCGTGGCCGCTGATCGCCAGCGGCACCGAGGGTTATCGCACCGCCGAGGTCACCCTGGGCGGCGTGGACACCGACGAAGTGTCGTCCAGCACGATGCAATCCAAGCGCGTGCCCGGGCTGTATTTCATCGGCGAGGTGATCGACGTGACCGGCTGGCTGGGCGGCTACAACTTCCAGTGGGCCTGGGCGTCGGGGCATGCGGCGGGGTTGGCGGTTTAAGACTTGCCTTTGCTGTCGCCTCTCGTTTCTTGCTCGTCATTCCCGCGAACGCGGGCTCCGCTTTACTTCGGCGGAGCCGAATATCCAGCGACTTCAAACGTTCTCGCACGAAAGGCCCTGGATTCCCGCGTTCGCGGGAATGACGGCATTGAAAGATGTCGCGTGCCTGCCTAGAAACCGCGTAAGGCGCAACCACTGAGGAGAAACCGCGAAGAGCGGCCGCCAAGCCGCGCCGGCCGCGCAACCTTCCGCGAATCAGTCCTCCACCACCGCCTCGCCGAACAAATCGTGTTCGTCGCTGCCCATGATCTCCACATCCACGAACTGCCCCACGCGCAGCCCCGCGTCCAGGCCGTTCTGGATCTGCACCAGGCCGTCGATCTCCGGCGCGTCGGCCATCGAGCGCGCGATCGCCAGGTCGCCGTCGATCGCATCGACGATGCAGCGCTGCACACTGCCGATCTTGGCTTCGAGCTTGTTCGCGGAAATCTCCGCCTGACGCTCCATGAAACGCGCCAGGCGCTCTTGCTTGACGTCTTCGTCCACCGGATCGGGAAGATCGTTGGCTTTGGCGCCGTCCACCGGCGAATAAGCGAACGCGCCGACGCGGTCGAGCTGGGCTTGATCGAGGAAATCCAGCAGTTCCTCGAATTCGGCCTCGGTCTCGCCCGGGAAGCCGACGATGAAGGTGCTGCGGATCGCGATGTCCGGCGCGATCGAGCGCCAGCGCTGGATGCGCTCCAGGGTCTTATCGACCGCGCCCGGGCGCTTCATCAGCTTGAGCACGCGCGGGCTGGCGTGCTGGAACGGAATGTCCAGGTACGGCAGCAATTTGCCTTCCGCCATCAGCGGAATGATGTCGTCCACGTGCGGATACGGATACACGTAGTGCAGACGCGTCCAGATGCCCAGTTCGCTCAGGCCTTCGCACATCGCCTTCATCCGCGTCTGGTAACGCTTGCCGCGCCATTCGCGTTCGGCGTACTTGACGTCCACGCCATAGGCCGAGGTGTCCTGCGAGATCACCAGCAGTTCCTTGACCCCGCCCATCGCCAGTTTCTCGGCTTCGCGCAGCACATCGTCCACCGGCCGCGAGACCAGGTCGCCGCGCATCGACGGAATGATGCAGAAGCTGCAGCGGTGATTGCAGCCTTCGGAAATCTTCAGGTACGCGTAATGCTTGGGCGTGAGCTTGACGCCGATGCCGTCGTCGCGCCGCGGCACCAGATCCAGGAACGGATCGTGCTTGGGCGGCAGCGCCGCGTGCACCGCGCTCATCACGCTGCCGTAGTCCTGCGGGCCGCTGATCGACAACACGCCCGGATGCGCTTCGCGGATCAGCTCCGAGCGCTTGCCCAGGCAGCCGGTGACGATGACCTTGCCGTTCTCGGCGATCGCCTCGCCGATCGCGTCCAGCGATTCGGTCACCGCCGAATCGATGAAACCGCAGGTGTTGACCACCACCACGTCGGCATCGTCGTAGGTCTGGACGATGTCGTAGCCCTCCACGCGCAGCTGGGTGAGGATGCGTTCGGAATCGACCAGGGCCTTGGGACAGCCCAGGCTGACGAAACCGACTTTGGGATTGGCTGGCGCGACACTGGCGGAAGACATGCGGGAGAAGACCTGAACGAGAGAATCCGGGCGCGGACGGCGATCCGGAAGCCGCTGAGCGGCTGGGGGCGCGAATTATAGCCTCCGGGGCTAAACTGGCCTCGATTCAAGGTTCATTCGCAACTGGAGCGGCTCATGGCTCACTGGATTGATCTGGACACCCCCGTCGGCCCGGTTCAGGCCTGGCGGGCCGATCCCGCCGGCATTCCGCGCGGCGGGCTGGTGGTCATTCAAGAGATTTTCGGGGTCAATTCGCATATCCGCGACCTGGCCGAGCGCTTCGCCCGGGCCGGGTACGTGGCGCTGGCGCCGGCCTTGTTCGACCCAGTCGAGCGCGGGGTCGAGCTGGGCTACGACCAGTCGGCGGCCGCGCGCGGGGGCGAGCTGCGCAACGCGGTCGGCTTCGACCGCGCCATGCAGATCGTCGCCAGCGCCGCGAACCTGCTGCAACTCGAGGGCCTGCGCACCGGCACGGTCGGCTACTGCTGGGGCGGCTCGCTGGCGTTTTTGGCCAATACCCGCCTGGATCTGCCCGCGGTCAGCTACTACGGCGCGCGCACCGTGCCCTTTCTCGACGAACCGACCCGCGCACCGGTGCGCGCGCCGGTCATGTTCCACTTCGGCCGCCACGACGGCAGCATTCCGCCGGAAGCGATCGAACAGCATCGTCAGGCGCTGCCGACCGCGCCGATCCACCTGTACGACGCCGGCCACGGTTTCAATTGCGAGCTGCGCGCCGACTACGATCCCGCCAGCGCCGCGCTGGCCTGGACCCGCACCCTGGATTTCCTCGCGGACAGTCTGAAATGAACCCCTGGCACCTGCATCCGCAACTCGCCGACGACACTCATCCGGTCGCCCAGTTCGAGTTGAGCGAACTGCGCCTGATGGACGACGCCAATCATCCCTGGCTGATCCTGGTGCCGCGAGTAGACGGCGCGGTCGAGCTGATCGACCTCAGCGACGACCAGCAACTCACCCTGACCGGCGAAATCGCCCGCGCCAGCCGCGCGCTGCAGGCGCAGTTCGCGCCGCACAAGCTCAACATCGCCGCGCTCGGCAATCTGGTGCCGCAGCTGCACGTGCACGTGATCGCCCGCTATCGCGAAGACATCGCCTGGCCGCGTCCGGTCTGGGGCATGGCCACCGCGCAACCGTATTCGCCCGACCTTTTGGTGCAACGCATCCGCCGCCTGCAGGACGCGCTGTCGGCGTGAACGCGGGCCGCCCGGCCGCGTCGGACGCGGCGATCGAATTCGAAACCCTCGCCGACGACGCCTGGCTGCTGCGACTGGGCCGCTCTATCGACGACGGACTCAACGCGCGCGTGCATGCGCTGGCGGCGCGGCTGCGCCTGCAAGCGCCGTCGTGGCTGCGCGATGTGGTCCCGGCCTACGCCAGTCTGGCGGTGTTTTTCGATCCCTTCGCCATCGACGCCGCCGCTGCGCGCGCGTGGCTGCGGGCGCAATGCGAGCACGCGCACGCCGCGGCGCCCTCGCCCGCCGCGCGCTCGATCGAAATCCCGGTCGCCTACGGCGGCGAATTCGGCCCGGACCTGCACGACAGCGCGGCCGAACTCGGCGTATCGCCGCAGGTGCTGATCGCGCGCCACAGCGAGCGCGACTACACAGTGGCGATGATCGGCTTCGCTCCCGGGTTTCCCTATTTGTCCGGGCTCGACCCGGAACTGGCGCTGCCGCGGCTGGCGACCCCGCGCACCGCGGTCGCCGCCGGCAGCGTCGCCATCGGCGGCGCCCAGACCGGCATCTACCCGCGGCCCGGTCCCGGCGGCTGGCGCCTGCTCGGACGCACGCCGCTGCGCCTGTTCGATACCGCGCGCGATGCGCCCAGCCTGTTGCAGCCCGGCGACCGCGTGCGCTTTCGTCCCATCGACGCGCAGGAATTCGCGCGCTTGCAGGCGGCGCCGTGAGCGCTGCGGATTCGCTCGAGACGCGCTGCGATATCGAAGTCGTCGCGCCCGGCCCGCTCAGCCATGTGCAGGACCTGGGCCGCGACGGCTGGCGTCACCTGGGCATCTGCCGCGGCGGCGCGCTCGACCCGGCCTGCGCCGCGCTCGCCAATGCCCTGGTCGGCAATCGCGACGGCGACGCGGTGCTGGAATTCACCCTGCAAGGCCCGAGCCTGCGCCTGCCGCGGCCGCTGCGCATCGCTTTGATGGGCGCGCTGTGCGAAGCGCGCTTCGAAGGCCAGTGGCTGCCGCCGGCGCGGCCGATCGACCTGCCGGCCGGCGTGCTGAGCCTAGGCGGCATGCGCAGCGGCGTGCGCGGTTGGCTGGCGGTGCGAGGCGGTCTGGACACGCCGTGCGTGCTCGGCAGCCGCTCCACCGATCTGCGCGGCGGCTTCGGCGGCATCGACGGACGCGCCCTGCGCGGCGGCGACCTCCTGCCGGTCGGCGCGCACCGCGCCATCGACACCTCGCAGCCGCGCATTCCCGGCTGGTGGATCGATCCCGAGTTCAATCACGACCCGCATGCGCCGATCCGCTACCTCGCCAGCGAGGCGCCGGCGTTGCGCGAAATCGCCGCGCGGTTGAGCCAGCAGGCATGGCGCGTCAACGCCGCCAGCAATCGCCAGGGCCTGCGCCTGGACGGCGAGGCGTTGCAGGCGCCGGAGGCCGGCGCGCTGTCGGAACCGGTCGCGCCGGGGACGATCCAATTGCCTGCCGACGGACGGCCGATCGTGCTGTTGGCCGACGCGCAAACCGTCGGCGGCTACGCGCGTCTGGGTCATGTCATCGCCGCCGACCTGCCGCGTCTGGCACAAGCGCGGCCGAACGCCGAACTGCAGTTCGTTCGTTGCGACGCGGCGCAGGCCGCGGCCGCCGCGCGCAAGGCGCGGGCGGAATGGGCGCGGCTGAAACTGGCCATCGAGGCACGCTTGAAGCGCCAGTAACCCGGCCGGGGTACGAAGCCAGCTTTTCCGCGTGGCTGAATGCGAGCCATGGGCCGCGGCCTGTGCGCGGCCCATGGCCCTGATCGGAGCGTCAGCTTCCTGACACAATCGCGCAGCGACCCACGCGATTTGACGCACCGGCCATGCAATCCCAGACAAGACTCCACAACCTGAGTGCCGGCTGGTTGTGCCGTTACGTCCAAGTGGGCGTCAATACGAAAGCACTCGAATAAGAACGCGATAACTGTCACGATTTGGCGGATGATTGGATCGCCATTTGAGGCAAAATCCGGACATGTCAGAACAAGATCACAGCGGTCAGCCCTCCACCCCGCAGTCGGTGGATACCGGTGTGTTGGCCCTGTCCGATGCGGCGCTGGAATCGATAACCGAGCTCATCGTCGATGCCCAGAAAGGACGGCCCGGCGCCTGGGATCAGGTCTACTCCGCGCTCTACCGCGAACTGCACCGGCTGGCGCGCATGCAGATCCGCCAGCATTGGAAAGGCGCCGAGCGTTCGCCCACGTCCCTGATCAACCGCACCTGGCTGCGGCTGAGCCAGGCGACCTTGAACATCAACGATCGCACCCACCTGATCAGCCTGCTCGTGCACGCCATGCGTTATGCGCTGGTCGATGAAACGCGGCGATTGCTCGCGGAAAAACGCGGCGTCGGATTCGAAGCGGTGATGCTGGAAGAGGACGACATCGGCCTGGCTTACGACGCGCGCCTGGAACATCTGCTGGCGGTGGATCAAGCGCTGAACCGCCTCAGCGAAGCCGAGCCGCGCCTGGGCCTGCTGGTGGAACTGCGCTATTTCGGCGGCATGACCGATGAAGAAGTCGCGCAGGCGCTGGGCGTCACCGACCGCACCGTGCGTCGCGACTGGCGGCGCGCGCGCGCGTTCCTGTCGAGCAGTCTCGGCGATCGCGGCAGCGCCGAGCTGGGTTCGTGAAAGCTTCCGCGCGGGCCTCCGTCGGCAGGCTGTGCTGACCGCAGTTCGTCGTTCGCGATCCTCATGACCCAAGACCCGAAGCTGCGCGCACTGTCGGTGTTCGACGACTACCTCGACCTGTCCGGGGCGGCGCAGGCGCGCATGCGCGCCGACCTGCAACAACGCGATCCGGAATTGCTCGCCGCACTGCTGTCGTTGCTGGCCGCCGACGGCGAGGCAAGCCTGCTCGACATCGCGCCTGCCGAACTGTTGGCGCAAGTGCGCTCGGCCGAGCCGGCGGCGCTGGAAACCGACGATCCGCGCGTCGGTACGCGCCTGGGCGCGTGGCAGATCGACGGCGTGATCGCCGAAGGCGGCATGGGCACGGTCTACGCCGCGCATCGCGCCGACGGCCAATACGAACAGCGCGCCGCGCTCAAGTGCGTGCGCGCCACCCTGGCCTCGCCGGCCTTGCTGCAGGCCTTCGTCGGCGAGCGCAATCATCTGGCGCGACTGGAACATCCCGGCATCGCCACCCTGCTAGATGGTGGCCTCGACGCCGACGGCCACCCGTGGTTCGCCATGCGCTACGTCGATGGCGTCGCCGTGGACGCCTGGTGCGACCGCCGCAACGCCAGCGTCGGCGAGCGCGTGGATCTGTTGATCCAGGTTTGCGAAGCGCTGAGCTACGCGCACGCGCAAGGCATCGTCCATCGCGACATCAAACCGTCGAACGTGCTGGTCGGCGCGGACGGCCGCGCGCATCTGGTCGATTTCGGCATCTCCTCGCACTTCGGCGACGCCCAGGCGCCGGGCGAACATATCGCCATCACCCCCGACTACGCCGCGCCGGAAGCGCGCGAACACGGCGTGCACGCGCCGGCCGCGGATCAGTACGCGCTTGGCGTGCTGACGTATCGATTGCTGTGCGCGCAGTGGCCGCTACCGCTGCATCGCCTGCGCAACCTCATCGCGGTGAACATCAGCCAGCCCGTGCCGATGGACCGGCTGATCGACGACGATGGCGCGCAAGCCCTCGCCCACCAGCGCGGCGCGCGCGATGCGGCAGCGTTGCGGCGCGAGCTGGCCGGCGATCTGTCGGCGATCGCGCTCAAGGCCGTGGCCTCGCTGCCGCAGGACCGTTACGCCAGCGTCAGCGAATTCGCCCAGGACCTGCGGCGTTGGCGCGAACACCGTCCGCTTGCCATCCGTCCGGGCAGCCGCTGGTCGCGCATGCGCAAGTGGCGGCGGCGCAATCCGGTCGCCGCGCTGCTGGGCACGACTCTGGCGCTGGTGGTGCTGGCGGCGCTGGGCCTGTCTCTATGGCAACAGCAGCGCAACGCGAGAGAGATTGCCGCCACCCAGACCGTCAGCCAATTATTCGCCTCCACCCTGGGCGCGGCGACCTTGTCCGGGCTGGGCAGCGCGCCGTTCTCCTCGCGCGCGCTGCTGGAGAAAACCGAGCGCGAACTGGGCAAATTGCCGTTGCACGATCAACCCGGACTGCGCGCGCGCAGTCTGGCGACCCTGGCGCGCAGCTATGCGGTGATCGGCGACTACCGCAGCGCGGAACGCCTGGCCGCTCAGGCGCAGCAGGCGCTCGGGAGCGAGGAAGACCGCGACAATTTTGTCGCCGCGACCCGGATCGCGATGCTCAATACGCAAAACCACTATGCCGAGGCGATGCACCGCGCTCGCGCGGAAATCGCGCGGCTCAGCGGCGACGGTCAAGCCGCCAGGCTGTCGCGGGTGATCTTCGGCAGCGAAATCGCCAAGGCGCAATGGAGTTCCGGCGAAACCCTGGCGGCGCTGGACACCGCCGACAAACTGGTGGTCAGCGCCCGCGAACTGGGCTCGGATCATCGCGAACTGCTCGCCCAGGTATTGATCCTGCGCGCCGGCTTCCTGATCCGCCTGTACCGGCTGCGCCCGGCCGAATCAGACGCGCGCGAGGCGATCGCGTTGGCCCGTCCGATCAACAACGTGCTCGCCGACGACGCGCTGGATCTGTTGACCGTGATCAGCGCCCGCCGCGTCAGTCCGCTGCAGCGCTCGCTGACGCAGGAATTGCTGCAAAGGCGCCGCGCCACCCTGGGCCGCTCGCATCCGCTCACCGCCCGCGCCGAGATCCTGCGGGCGCTGAGCCAATACCCGAGCGCCGACTCCCCGCGTGAAATCGAACAGGCGCTGGCCAACATCGGCGCCGCCTACGGCCGCGAGCACCCGGACTACGGCTGGGCGCTGTCGGCCTCGTCATGGGCGATCGCGCGCGATCCGCGCGATAACATCCGCCTGCTGCGCGAGGCGGTCGGCATCCTCCAGCGCACCCGCGGGGCGCGCAGCGAAGTCACGCTCGGCGCCCAGGGCAACCTCGGCAAGGACCTGATCGAGATGCCGGACAAATTCCGCGGCGCGACGGATTTCGACGAGGGGACCGCACTGCTGGAACGCAATATCGAGGCCAAACGCGCGATCGGCGTGCCGGCGCCGGCCGAACGGACCACGCTGATCCGCGCCATGCTGTTGTACGGCGGGCAAGCGCAATTGGACACGGCCGAGCGCCTGCTGTCCGAAAGCGCGATCGATTCGCGCCTGTACTACGCGCCGGACGACGCGCAGCCGGCGCAGGTGGCATTTTTTCGCAACGTGCTGCTGTTCCGGCGTGGCCAGCATGCGCAAGCCGACCAGGGATTCGCGCGCCTGATCGAGGCGGAATTCGCCGCCGCTACCGGCGAGCACGAACGCAGGAGCCGCTTGCACGCTCAAACGCTGATCAAGGCGCTGACGTTCAGGGCGCTGTACGCCACGCAACGCTGTCAGCGCGAGCAGGCGCTGGCCTATCTGGCGCAAGCTTCGCGAGTCGCCGACGCCATCTCCGCTTCCGACGCGGCCATGGCCCGCATCCTGCGCGACTACCGCAACGCCTTGCTCAGCCGGTCGCCGCTGCCCGCCTCCGGGCCGGACCGGCTCGTGCACACGCAGGTGATCGAGGAAACCAACCGGCTCGCGCGCTCGTGCGGCGCCGCGCCTCGGGATTGAGTCCACGGGCCGCTGCGCTCTCGTTCCGGGCGCCCACTCGAACCGCCACCCCGACATAGGGCAAAAGGCACTGGCAGGCCGCGATCGCAGGCATGAGGATCGGCGGTTGCGGCCCGCCCGAGGCCGCCGGACCGATATCGCCGTCCGGCCGCGCGCCGCCACCATCGCTCAACGGAGATCCCGCAATGCGTAGCCTGCGTCTGCTGTCGTTATCCGCCTGTGTCGCCGCCGCGCTTGTCGCCGGCTGCAAGTCCGAAACCGCTCCGCCGCCGGCATCCGCCGACAACACCGCGACCGCCAGCGCCGCCAAGCCGGCGACGGCCGAATGGGACGCCGCCGTGGACGGGTTCCTGCAGGGTTACTTCGAACATTTCCCGGTCTTCGGCGCCGGCGCCGGCAAGCACGAGTTCGACGGCAAGCTCCCGGATTTCTCGCCCGAGGGCCGGCAGCGCAACATCCAGTGGCTGCATCAGCAGCGCGACGCGGTCAGCGCCTTCGGCGACGATCGCCTGGACGCGCCGCAACGCTATCAGCGCGATTACGTGCGCGCGGTCATCGACGGCCAGTTGTTCTGGCTGGAAGACTCCGGCTTCGCCAACAAGAACCCGGCCTTCTACCTCGGCGATCTGTCGCCGAGCATGTACCTGACCCGCCCCTACGCGCCGCTGGAACAGCGCATGGCCGCGTTCGCGACCTATCAGGAAGCGCTGCCCAAGGCCGCCGAGCAGATCCGCGCCAACCTCAAGGGCCCGCTGCCGAAAACCTATATCGAACTGGGCGTGATGGGCTTCGGCGGTTTCGCCGAGTTCTTCAAGAACGACGTGCCCAAGGCCTTTGCGCAGGTCAAGGACGAAGCGCTGCAGGCGCGCTTCAAGGCCTCCAACACCAAGGCCATCGAGAGCATGCAGGGCCTGGCCGATTACCTGACTTCGATCAAGCCGCAGGCCACGCAGGATTTTGCCCTGGGCGCGGACAAGTTCTCCAAGATGCTCAAGGCCACCGAGGGCGTGGACCTGCCGCTGGATCAGCTGAAAGCCGCGGGCGAAGCCGATCTGGCGCGCAACCTGGCCGCGCTGAAGAGCGCCTGCGACCAATACGCGCAGGGCCGTCCGCTCGGCGAGTGCATCGACAAGGTCAATGCCGATAAGCCGCAGGGCGGCGCGGTCGAAGGCGCGCGCGCGCAGTTGGCGGGCTTGCGCCAGTTCATCGTCGATAAGGATCTGGTGACGATTCCCGGCACCGAGCAGGCCAAGGTCGAGGAAGCGCCGCCGTTCAACCGCAACAACTTCGCCTACATCGAAATCCCCGGGCCGTATGAGAAGAACCTGCCCTCGGTCTACTACATCGCCCCGCCCGATCCGAAGTGGCCCAAGGCCGAGCAGGACGCCTACGTGCCGGGCAAGGCCGATCTGCTGTTCACCTCAGCGCACGAAGTCTGGCCGGGACATTTCCTGCAGTTCCTGCATGCCAATCGCTCGCAGTGGAAGTTCGCGCAGTTGTTCGTCGGTTACGCCTACGCCGAAGGTTGGGCGCATTACACCGAAGAGATGATGTTCGACGCCGGCCTGGACGGCGCCACGCCGGAAATCCATATCGGCCAGCTGACCAATGCGCTGCTGCGCAACGTGCGTTATCTGTCGGCGATCGGCCTGCACACCGGCGGCATGACCGTGGCCCAGTCCGAGCAGATGTTCAAGGACAAGGCGTTCCAGGATCCGGGCAATGCGCGCCAGCAGGCCGCGCGCGGCACTTACGATCCGGCGTATCTGAATTACACGCTGGGCAAGTTGATGATCATGCAGTTGCGCGAGGATTGGACCGCCACTCATGGCGGCCGCGCCGGCTGGAAGTCGTTCCACGATCAGTTCCTGAGCTATGGCGGGCCGCCGATTCCGCTGGTGCGCGGGCAGATGATGGGTGGGGCGGCGCAGGCCAAGTTGTGGACGGCGCCGGCGGTGGTTCCGGCCGCGGCTGCTGCGGGCGATGCGGCGGCGGCGCCGGCTTCGGGGTCGCCGGATAAGGCGGCGCCCAAGAGTTCGATGTGATGCGGATGGATGGAATGATCGATCGGGGTTGGTGATTCGATTCGCGATCGGTTGAAGACGGGGCCGCGGTTGCGGTCCCGTTTTTTTGCTTGCTTGGGTTGGTTCACCTCGGCGTGTGGCAATCCCCCGGCGCTGCTGTGGCGGCGCTTTGACTTCGTGCGGCGGCGGCGCCCGCCCCCCTTTTGCAAAGGGGGCTGGTTGGCGCGGCTTGAGTGGGATTGCACGGCGCAGCACGACGCGACGCGGCGACTGGTGGGCGCGGCTTGGGAGGGGTTGCACGGCGGCCCGGCGAGCGGCGCTGTGTCGGGCCTCGGTTCCCCTTGGGCAAACCGCCCAACCGGACTAGACTCGTCCCCGTCCCGGGCCCTTCGACGCCCAGCACTCCAGCGAGACCCGCAGCACATGAAATCCCACGTCGTCGGCGCCCTGATCCTGATCATCATCGGTACCTTGTTCCTGCTCAACAATCTGGGCATCACCAACCTCAGTCTGACCAAGGTGCTGGTCACCTATTGGCCGGCGATCCTGATCGCGGTCGGCCTGGGCCTGCTGTTCAAGCGCAACTAGTCCGATTCAGACCATGCCCGCCCGCATCGACTTCAATTGCGATATCGGCGAAGGCTGCGGCGACGACGCCGCGATCGTTCCCTATGTGAGTTCGGCCAACATCGCCTGCGGCGGCCATGCCGGCGATGAAGCCACCATGCGCGCCACCTTGCGCCTGTGCCGCCAGCACGGCGTCGCCGCCGGCGCGCATCCGGGCTACGACGATCCGGAGCATTTCGGCCGCCGCACCCTGCCGCTGAGCCGCGACGAAATCGCCATGCTGATGCTGAGCCAGCTCGCCCGGCTGGCGTCGATCGCCGACGACGAAGGCGTGCGCCTGACCCACGTCAAGCCGCACGGCGCCTTGTACAACCTCGCCGCCGACGATCGCATCGTCGCCCAGGCCATCGTCGGCGCCGTCGCCGCCTTCGATCCGCATCTGATCGTCTACGGCCTGGCGCAATCGCAACTCACCGACGCCGCCGAACAGGCCGGGCTGCGCGCCGCGCACGAAGTGTTCGCCGAACGCGGCTACGCCGCCAACGGCCGTCTGCTGCCGCGCGGCCAGCCCGGCGCGGTGATCGAATCGCTGGACGCCTCGATCCGGCAAGTGCGCGATCTGGTGCTGCGCGGCGAAGTCGAGGTCGCCGGCGGCGGCCGCATCGCGCTGCGCGCCGACACCCTGTGCCTGCACGGCGACCGCGACGACGCGGCGGCGTTCGCGCGCGCGGTGCGCGAGGCCCTGCACGCCGACGGCATCGAGGTCGCCGCGCTGTGACCGCGGCGTGCGCCGGCCCCGCCCGCGCGTCGACCGGTATCCGCTTCGCTCCACTCGCCCCTGCATTTCGCTACGAGGACGCGGCATGAACTATTGGCCCTTGATCGGCGTCGCCGCGGTCGTGCTCGGCTTCGTGCTGCGGCTCAACCCGGCCCTGGTGGTGGTGGTCGCCGGCTTCATCACCGGACTGGCTGCGCAATTATCGCCGCTGGACGTGCTGGAAGTGCTCGGCAAGGCCTACACCGAGAAACGCTTCCTGCTGCTGTTCCTGCTCACCTTGCCGGTGATCGGCCTGCTCGAACGCCACGGCCTGAAGGAGCGCGCGCAGTTGTGGGTGGCCAAACTGCGCGGCGCGACGATGGGACGTTTGCTGATCGCGTACCTGCTGATGCGCCAGCTCGCCTCCGCGGTCGGCCTTACCAGCCTGGGCGGGCATCCGCAGACCGTGCGCCCGCTGCTGGCGCCGATGGCCGAAGGCGCGGCGCAGACCCGCCACGGCGAGCTCAGCGACGAAGAACGCCAGCGCATCCGCGCGATGGCCGCCGGCACCGACAACGTCGGCCTGTTCTTCGGCGAGGACGTCTTCATCGCCTTCGGCGCGGTGCTGCTGATCCAGAGTTTCTTCGCCGAACACGGCCTGGCGATGGACCCGCTGCAGATCGCGCTGTGGGGCATCCCGACCGCGATCTGCGCGTTCGCGATCCACGTGGTGCGGGTGCTGCGCTTCGAACGCAAGCTCGCGCAGCGCGTGGCGCAGGCGAAGGCACAACAGGCCGCGGCCGATCGGACGCCCTCGCCATGATCACCCTGACCTTCGTCTACTGGCTGATGGGCGCCTACTTCGCCGCGCTGGCCTGGCGCGGCTTGCGCGATGCGGGCAATCCGCGCCGCCACACCACCGCGCTGTTCTGGGGACTGATCGCCGCGCTGATGTTCCTGGCCGAACACCTGCCGAACAAAGTCGTCGGCGCCTGCGTGGTGGTGCTGGCGGTGCTGGCCGGATTCGGCGGGCTCGGCAAGGGCCGCTACGCGGAAACCTCCGGCGAGGAAAAACACGCCGAGGCGCTGCGCCTGGGCAACAACCTGTTCTGGCCGGCGCTGCTGATTCCGGCGGTGACGCTGATCGGCGCGCTGGGCCTGAAGTTCGTCAAGATCGGCGACACCCCGCTGCTGCAGAGCGCCAACGCGACCTTGATCGCGCTGGCCATCGCCTGCATCGTCGCCTTGTTCGCGGCGTGCCGGCTGACCCGGCAGACGCCGTGGAGCGGCGTGGAGCAATCGCGCCGGCTGGTCGATGCGATCGGCTGGGCCGCGCTGCTGCCGCTGCTGCTGGCCGCGCTGGGCAGCGTGTTCGAAGCCGGCGGCGTCGGCCAGGCCGTGGCCGGCGTGGTGCGCGCGGTGATTCCGGTGGAAAACGCCTTCGTCGTGGTCGTCGCCTACGCGCTCGGCATGGCCTTGTTCGCGGCGATCATGGGCAACGCCTTCGCCGCGTTCCCGGTGATGACCGGCGGCATCGCCCTGCCCTTGCTGATCCAGCATCACCATGCCGACGCGGCGTCGCTGGCGGCGATCGGCATGCTGTCGGGTTATTGCGGTTCGCTGATGACGCCGATGGCGGCCAATTACAACCTCGTGCCGGCGGCGCTGCTGGAGCTCAAGGACCCCTACGGCGTGATCCGCGCGCAGTGGCCCACCGGCGCGGTGCTGCTGGTCTGCAATGTGCTGCTGATGTACTGGATCGCGTTCCGATGAGCCCGCAACGCAAACCCCAGGGCAGCGTGCTGTTGACCGGCTTCGCACCGTTCGGCGGCGAGACCGGCAATCCCAGCTGGGACGCGGTGAATTCGCTCGACGGCGAAGTCGTCGCCGGCCATCGCATCGTCGCCCGCCGCCTGCCGGTCGCCTTCGACGATTCGCTGCGCGAGTTGAACAATCACATCGACGCCGTGCGCCCGGCGCTGGTGCTGTGCGTGGGCTTGGCCGGTGGGCGTTCGCGGCTGTCGATCGAGCGCGTGGCGATCAATCTGATCGATGCGCGCATCGCCGACAATCGCGGCGCGCAGCCGATCGACCTGCCGGTGATCGCCGGCGGCCCGGCCGCTTACTTCACTACCCTGCCGGTCAAGGCCATGCTGGCCGCATTGGGCGAGGCCGGCATTCCGGCGGAGATTTCCCAGACCGCCGGCACCTACGTGTGCAATCAGGTGTTCTACGGCTTGATGCACGTCTTGAGCGAACGCGGCGGTGCCGGCGTTCGAGGCGGCTTCATCCACATTCCGTATTCTCCCGCGCAAGCCGCGCACCACGCCGGCGCCGCGAGTCTGGCGATCGACACCGTCGCCCAGGGCTTGCGCGTGGCCGTGGACACCGCGCTGGCGACAACGCTGGACCGCCGCATCGCCGGCGGCGCCGAACACTGATCGCGGCCTGTGGCCGCTTCCACGGAGTCCTCCCATGCAACGTCTGCTGCTCGCCGTTCTGCTCGCCGCCGCCGCGGCCTCGCCCGCGCACGCCGGCCTGTTCGACAAGAATCCGGACAAGGTCGCGCAGGAGGCGGTGACCCAGAATCTGCGCGCGGTGACCTTATGGGTCGATGCGAGCTGGGGTTTCCGCAATCAGGGCGCGGCCAACGCGCTCAGCCGGGCGCATCAGGCCTTCACTACCCGCGGGTACGACGTGGTCAGTGTGGAGCCGTATATCGAGAATGGGGATTTGCAGGGGTTCTTTGTGACGTACCAAAAGCCCTGAGCGGCAATCGGCCGGACCTGATTTCCAAAACTCTATCTGACTTGGCTTAGCTTTAGCCTGCCTTTGACTTTGGCTTAGCCGTGGATTGGCTTAGCTCAGCTGTGGCAGTTGCTATGGCTTTTGCCGTTGCTGGGCGCCGCTAGTAACTCGCGAGACCGATGGACACCCGAAGGGCGGCGCACATGGACGTGCGCCGGGTCCCGCCGTGGGCAGGATGCCCACTGCGGGACCTGCCTGCGCAGGCACCGTACTCGTGGCTCTTGATTCGAAACAGCCCAAAGCGTTTTCTTTGGTTACTTTTGACCGAAGGAAATCCCGTGGGACTTTGTCGCTTTGGACAAAGAAAGTGACCCGCCGCTCCATGGCGGAAGCTTTAGGCGTTTGATCTTGCTTTCGCTCTTGCTCTTGCTCTTGCTCTTGCTCTCGCTCTTGCTCTCGCTCTTGCTTGAGGCTTCTTTTGCTCGTCATTCCCGCGAACGCGGGAATCCAGGGCCTTTCGTGCGAGAACGTTTGAAGTCTCTGGATTCCCGCGTTCGCGGGAATGACGGTAGGTGGGAGTGTGTAGGCCTGGCTGTTTCGATCAGGGACTTCCGTTTCAGAAGCCTTAGAAGCCACAAGCAAGATCAAACGCTAAACGCTTCCGCCATAAAGCGGCGGGTCACTTTCTTTGTCCAAAGCGACAAAGAAAGTAACCAAAGAAAACGCTTTGGCTGTTTCGAGTCAAAAGCCACGAGTGCGTAGCCTGCGCAGGCAGGTACCACATTGGGCATCCTGCCCAAGGTGGCACCCGGCGCACGTCCATGTGCGCCGCCCTTCGGGTGTCCATCGGTCTCGCGAGTTACTAGCTGCGCCGGGCAACAACTAAAGCTAAGCAACAACAACAGCGCCAGCAACGGCAACAGCAACGGCAACGGCGAGATCGCCCGCAACGATAAGAGCAACGAACCGATATCTTCGCCCCTGCCCGCCACCAATAAAAAACGCGCCGATGCTCTCGCATCGACGCGTTTTTTGTTGCTGGAAGATCCGGCGAATCCGCTACTGCGAATCCCCAGTCCCCCACCACCGAATCAGCGCGCGATCACAACCCGCGTACCGGCGATCTGGTCGTGCAGGCAGCGGCGATCTTCACGGAAGATCATCAGCACATCGACCAGCGCCACCACCGCGCCCAGGCACGGGATGATGCCCACGCCCTGCGAGAACAGATAACGCTTGCCCAGCAGCGTGCCGATGCTCGGCTTCTGGCCGTCGAGATCGACGATCTTGATCTTCATGACCTTCTTGCCCCAGGTCTGGCCGGTCTGGCTCAGCGGCAGGTACTGCACCGCGAAGAACAGCAGCAGGCCGCCGATGCCCCACAGGATCTGCAGGCCATAGGGTTGCTGACCGGTTTGCGAGGCTTCCATGACGGCGTTGAAGTAGCCACCGATAAACATCAGCGGCAGCATCAACACCAGCATGATGACGCCGTCGATGATCGCCGCGACCAGACGCACGCCGCGATCGGCCAGTTCCTGGTTGCCGGTGTCGGGTGTGGCCAGCGACGACTGCGGGCTCTGATAAGGGTTCTGCGGGTCCATTCGTTTACTCCTTGCGGGTTGATAGGGCATCCGCGGTTCCCCGCCGCGGCGCCTTGGGTTTGCCCGGCGAAGATAACAGGACCAGGGCGTAATCGACGCGTCGAATCGCAGCCAATTCGCATCCGATTATCTGCCCGGGCGGCGCGGCCCGCGCACGCGGGCACGCCAAGGGGCGCGCGCGCCCTGCCTGGGTCGGTAAAAACGGTCGAAACGGCCGGTCCCGGCGGGCCCGGCCGGGGCGCTCAGGTCCGCGGCAGGGTGACGCCGGTCTGGCCCTGGTACTTGCCGCCGCGGTCCTTGTAGGAGGTCTCGCAGACCTCGTCGGACTGGAAGAACAGCATCTGCGCCACGCCCTCGTTGGCGTAGATGCGCGCCGGCAGCGGCGTGGTGTTGCTGAATTCCAGGGTCACGTGGCCTTCCCACTCCGGCTCCAGCGGGGTCACATTGACGATGATGCCGCAGCGCGCGTAGGTGCTCTTGCCCAGGCAGACCACCAGCACGTCGCGCGGGATGCGGAAGTACTCGACCGTGCGCGCCAGGGCGAAGGAGTTCGGCGGGATGATGCACACGTCGTTTTCGATATCGACGAAGCTGCCCGGGTCGAAATGCTTCGGATCGACGATGGTCGAGTTGATGTTGGTGAACACCTTGAACTCGCGCGAGCAGCGCACGTCGTAGCCGTAGCTGGAGGTGCCGTAGCTGACGATGCGCTGGCCGTCGGCGGCGTGCTTGACCTGACCGGCCTCGAACGGCTCGATCATGCCGCCGGGCTGCTCGGACATGCGGCGGATCCAACGGTCGGACTTGATGCTCATGCGGTGTTCCAATCAGGGCGCGGCGGGGCCGCGCGAACGAACGACAGGGAAGGCGGCGATTGTAAGGGCTGCGGCGCGGGCGCAGGAATCGGCGCCGCAACGGCCGCGGCCGATCCGGCGCATCCGGCTCAACCCAGCAGCGAGGCGGAAATCGACGGGGTGACCCGCGGACGCCGCGCCAGTTGCACGGCCAGGCACCGCGCCGCGCCGCGATAGGCGTGCGCGGCGGCCGAATCGGGCTGGGCCACGACCACCGGCACGCCGGCGTCGCCCTGCTCGCGGATGGCGATCTCCAGCGGCAGGCTGCCCAGCAGCGGCACGCCGTACTGCGCCGCCATGCGCGCGCCGCCGCCTTCGCCGAACAGATGCTCGGCGTGGCCGCAGTTCGAGCAGATGTGCACGGCCATGTTCTCGATCAGGCCCAGCACCGGCACCTGCACCTTCTCGAACATGCGCAGCGCCTTGCGCGCGTCCAGCGTGGCCACGTCCTGCGGCGTGGTCACGATCACCGCGCCGGCCACGGGAATCTTCTGCGACAAGGTCAGCTGGATGTCGCCGGTGCCCGGCGGCAGATCGACGATCAGATAATCCAGCTCGCTCCACTGGGTGTCGTTGAGCAAGGTGGTCAGCGCCGAGGTCGCCATCGGGCCGCGCCAGATCATCGGCGTGTCCTGTTCGACCAGCGGGCCGATCGACATGGCCTCGATGCCGTGCGCGCGCAGCGGCTCGATGTGCTTGCCGTCCGGGCTGTCGGGCTTGCCGTGGACGCCGAGCATGGTCGGCACGCTGGGGCCGTAGATGTCCGCGTCGAGCACGCCGACGCGGGCGCCGTCGGCGGCCAGGGCCAGGGCCAGATTGACCGCGGTGGTGGACTTGCCCACCCCGCCCTTGCCCGAGCCGATCGCGATCACGTTGCGCACGTTCGGCAGCGGCGACAGGTTGGGCTGGACCGCGTGCGAAACGATGCGCGAATTCAATTCCAGGCTGGCCAGGCTCAGGCCCTGCGGCGCCAGCAGCGCGGCGATCGCCGCCTCCAGGCCCGCGCGCAGGCCCTGCAACGGATAACCGGCGTGGATGGAAACCGCGACCCGGCCTTCGCCGACGCCGGCGCGCACGCGCGCCTCGCTGTCGCTCAGGCTCAGGTCGGTGTCGGGGAGGGTCAGGGCCGCGATGGCCGCTTGCAGGTTCTCGCTCATACCGGCGATCCGGTCGGGCGCGGAATTCGATAGCGCATGGGGACTCGATCAGGGGAATGCCGCCGCGGCGGCCGATGCACATGGTAAAGCCTGCGACCGGCGGCGTCCGCTCGCGTGCGGACCCGCGCGGGTGCCGCGACGGCTGCGGCCGGACGGGTCCGCCCGGCCCGAATCCGGTCGAAGCCGGGCTGGGCCGGCTTTGTTAATACCACCACTCAAAAGTGCATAATTCCGTCGCACATTGTGACGCGTATAACGAAACCGCAACCGCGCCGGGCCAGCCTTTGAAATCCTCGGAATTTGACTGATCGCACATAAAAAAACACAACACTGCATTGTATTCAGTCACTTGAGTGTTGGAATTCGGCAAAGCCATGCAGCCAAACCGGCACCCTAAAAATTATTACAGCCGTGTTAAGTTCAGGTTTGTAAAAGGATTGTTAACGCCCTGGAAGGCAACCCGAAAACGCAGATCCACACAAATAGATCAGCTCCACGATTCCAGTTCTCAGCTAGGGGGAAACACCTGATGGCAGTACATATCCACGGCCTGCAACGCAGCAGGCTGACGGCCGCGGTCGTCTGCGCGATCCTGATTTCGGCCAGCGGCGCCGGTTACGCCGCCGAAGATGCGGCCAAGGCCGACGGCGCCGCCGCCACGCCCACCGACATCGACGCGGTCACCGTGACCGGCTCGCGCATCAAGCGCGTCGGCTTCGTCACCCCGTCGCCGGTGATCGGCATCAGCTCGGAAGAAATCCGCTCCACCGGCGCTGTGACCATCGCCGACCTGATGACCACTCTGCCGCAGCTGTCGGCGACCTACACCCTGGGCAACTCGACCCGCTCGATCGGCACCGCCGGCCTGGGCCTGCTCGACCTGCGCGGCCTGGGCACCACCCGCACCCTGGTGCTGGTCAACGGCCGTCGCCACGTCGGCGGCTTGTCCGGTTCGACCGCGGTCGACGTCAACACCATCCCGGTGGAACTGATCGAACGCGTGGAAGTGATCACCGGCGGCGCCTCGGCCGTCTACGGCGCCGACGCGGTGGCCGGCGTGGTCAACTTCATCATGAAGAAGAAGTTCGACGGTTATGAGCTGCGCGCCCAGACCGGCGACGCCAGCGAAGGCGACTTCAGCCGTTCCTTCGCCAGCTTCACCGGCGGCAACGAATTCGCCGGCGGCAAGGGCAGCATCGTGTACTCGGCCGAGTACAGCAAGCAGGACCGTTTCGGCCGAGGCGATCGCAAGATCGGCCGCGAGTTCATGGTCAGCATGCCGAACCCGAACTACAACCCGGCGCTGCCGCCGACGCAGGAAAACCCGCAGCGCGTCTTCATGGGCCCGGGCGGCAACTCCAGCATTTCCTACGGCGGCACTTTCAACGCAGGCGGCACGCGCTACCAGTTCAACCCCGACGGCACCTTCCGCCCGACCCGTTTCGACGGCCCGCGCGATGGACCGAACACCTGCGTGAACTGCGACTTCGTCGACCTCAACGGCGTGGCCGACCTGCAGCCGGGCTTCGACCGCTACAGCGTCAACACGCTGCTGAACTACGACATCAACGAAAACCACAAGTTCTTCTTCGAAGGCAAGTACACCAAGACCGAGTCGGACTTCCTGGCTCAACCCAGCTTCGACCAGCCGCTGCGCATTCGCCGCGACAACGCGCTGCTGTCGCCGCAGCTGGCCGCGCTGATGGACGCCAACGGCCTCAACAGCCTCACCGACCGCGCCAAGATGCTGCAGGTCTCGCGTTTCAACGTCGACGCCGGCCGTCGCGGCGAGAACGTCGAGCGCAAGACCCAGCGCTACGTCGCCGGTTTCGAAGGCTTCCTGAGCGAGAACTGGACCTATGAAGTGTCCGGCGTCTACGGCAAGACCGAAATCGACCGCCTGAACCTCAACAACCGCATCAACGACCGCTGGCAGGCCGGCATGGACGTGGTGCGCGACGCCAGCGGCAATCTGGCCTGCCGCGTCTCGGTCGATCCCAACGCGATCAACCCGAACACCGGCGTGCGTTACCTCGACCTGTCGCGCCAGGGCTGCGTGCCCTTCAGCATCTTCGGCAACGGCGCGGTCAATCCGCAGGCGGCGGACTGGTTCAACTACGACGCGGTCAACCGCACCAAGATCACCCAGCAGGTGTTCAGCGCCTCGGTCGCCAACAGCTCGCTGTTCGAGCTGCCGGCCGGCGGCGTCGGCTTCGCCGGCGGCGTGGAATACCGCAAGGAAACCAGCGAAGAGATCACCGATCCGCTGGCCGCGCAGGGCCTGACCTTCCTCAACGCCATTCCCAGCCGCAAGGGCGAATACAGCGTCAAGGAAATCTTCGCCGAAACCACCATCCCGCTGTTGGCCGATCTGCCGGGCGTGCAGCGCCTGAGCCTGGACCTGGCCGGTCGTTACTCCGACTACAGCACCGTCGGCGAGACCAAGACCTGGAACGTCGGCCTGGATTGGGCGGTCAACGATTCCTTCCGCGTCCGCGCCAGCCTGGCCCAGGCGGTGCGCGCGCCGAACATCGGCGAGCTGTTCAGCCCGCAGACGCAGAACTTCGCGACCATCAATGATCCTTGCGACACCCGTCCGGGCCGCACCAACTCGGTCAACACCGCGGCCAATCCGGCGCTGCGCGCAAGCAACTGCGCCGCGCTCGGCCTGCCGGCCAACTACCAGAACACCTACGGCGGCAACTACCCGGGCGTGAGCGGCGGCAACCCCGACCTCAACGTCGAGGAAGCGCGTTCGTTCTCCTACGGCTTCGTGTGGCAACCCGAGTTCATCCAGGGCTTCGGCGTGTCGGTGGACTACTGGCGCGTCAACCTGAAGGACGCCATCGGCGCGGTCAGCGCCGAGCAGATGGCGACGCGTTGCGTGGACTCCCCTGGCGGCGTCAACAACGACTTCTGCGCGGCGATCAAGCGCGCTCCGGCGGGCGGCTACATCGATCCGCAGGGCCGCACCTTCCCGGCGGGCACGATCTACAACTGGACCGCGCTCAACGAGAACCTGGCCCGCTCGCGCCGCGCCGGCGTGGACATCGAAGCCGACTACCGCTTCGAGATGCTGGGCGGCCAGGCTTCGCTGCGCTTCGTCGGCACGCGCCTGATCTCCTCGCGCGAATGGGCGTTCCAGGACTTCCCGAACGAGTACAAGGAATACCTGACCTACGTCAGCGATCCGCGCTGGCGCGCCAGCCTCAACGCCAGCTACAAGATCGGCCAGTGGCGCGCGAGCTGGGACATGCGCTACATCGACGGCAACCTGCGCGTCGAGCCGGGCAGCTACAACAGCAACCCGGGCCAGGTGAATCCGATCCGCAACCCGTCGTACACCTACCACAACCTGCAGGTCGGCTATAAGGTCCCGAACACCGGACTGGATCTGTACGTGGGCGCCGACAACGTGTTCGACAAGGATCCGCCGCTGAACTACTTCGGCGAAGCGGCCGCCAACTCGAACTACGACAACCTCGGCCGTTACGTGTACGCCGGCGCGACCTACAAGTTCTGATCGGTCGCGATCGCTTCACCGTTGCAACGACAAGCCCGGCTCATGCCGGGCTTGTCGCTTTCGCGGCTCCGGTTCGCCGCGGCCGCCGCGCCGCGACGGGCCGCTTCGCGCTTCACGCGGCGGCGCCGGCGGCGTTGGCTTCACCCTGGGCCTGAATGCCGGCCGCGCACCGCTTCCATACCCAGGCGGATGCGGTATAAAGACTGCAACCGCCATGGCCGGCCTTCGGTCAGCACGCGGTCCGAAACCACGCTCACTGTCTCTGGGAGGGGATACATGCGCATCAAACTGCTCGCATTACTGTTGCTGGCGCTGCCGACGGCGGCGTTCGCCCAGGCCACGCCGGTCGGCTCGTGGACCACCATCGACGACAAGACCGGCAAGCCCAAGTCGATCGTCGAAATCTACGAGGCCAAGGACGGCAGCCTCGCCGGCCGGGTCAACGAAGTCCTGCAATCCGACCGTGGCCCCAATCCGCTGTGCGACAAGTGCTCGGGCGAACGCAAGGGCAAGCCGGTCAAGGGCATGGTCATCCTGTGGGGCGTGCGCAAGGACGGCGACACCTGGGACGGCGGCCAGATCCTCGACCCGGCCACCGGCAAGATCTACTCGGTCAAGATCACCCCCATCGACAGCGGCAAGAAGCTCGAGGTGCGCGGCTTCATGGGCTTCTCGCTGCTCGGCCGCACCCAGACCTGGGGGCGTCACGAATAAGTCCCGGCCGGTCCGTATGTTCATGGAAACCCGGCTTCGGCCGGGTTTCTTGTTTTTGAGCCGCACCTTCCGGCCTCGGTCGGGTTTCTCAGATTCTGCGCACGCGTACCCTCCGAACCCCGAAACGCTCGCCCCCGCGCCAAGCCCGCGCGGGTCGCATGCCATAATTCACGACCAACCACGGCCCATCCGCTTATGTCCCGCGAAATCGTCGTCTCCAACGCGCTGCCCTACGCCAACGGGGAACTCCACCTCGGTCATTTGGTCGGCTACATGCAGGCCGACATCTGGGTGCGCGCGCAGCGGATGAGCGGCAACACCGTGCACTACGTCTGCGCCGACGACACCCACGGCACGCCGATCATGCTCGGCGCGGAAAAAGCCGGGAAAACGCCGGAGGCTTACATCGCCGACATCAAGGTCCGGCACGAGCTCGACTTCCGCGATTTCGGCGTGCATTTCGATCATTACGACTCGACCCACTCGGCCGGCAACCGCACGCTGACCGAAGGCTTCTACGCGCGCCTGGACAACAACGGCCATGTCAGCCGGCGTTCGGTCGCGCAGTTGTACGACCCGGTCAAGGGCATGTTCCTGCCCGACCGCTACGTCAAGGGCATCTGCCCGAACTGCGGCACGCCCGACCAATACGGCGACAACTGCGAGAACTGCGGCGCGACCTACGCGCCCACCGAACTCAAGGAACCGCGCTCGGTGGTCAGCGGCGCGACGCCGGAGCTGCGCGACTCGGAGCACTTCTTCTTCGAGGTCGGCCACTTCGAGGCGTTCCTGCGCGAATGGCTGGCCAAGGACGTCGGCACGCCCGGTATCCGCGCCAAGCTGCACGAGTGGCTGGACGCCGAGGGCGGCCTGCGCGCCTGGGACATCTCGCGCGATGCGCCCTACTTCGGCTTCGAAATTCCCGGCCATCCGGGCAAGTACCTGTACGTGTGGATCGACGCGCCGATCGGCTACCTGAGCAGCTTCCAGGTGCTGTGCGAACGCGAAGGCCTGGACTTCTGGTCGTATCTGGCGCGCGACAGCCAGGCCGAGCTGCATCACTTCATCGGCAAGGACATCGTCACCTTCCACGGCCTGTTCTGGCCGGCGGTATTGCACGGCGCCGGTTTCCGCGCGCCGACGCGACTGCACGTCAACGGCTATCTGATGGTCAACAGCGAGAAGATGTCGAAATCGCGCGGGACTTTCATCATGGCTCGCACCTATCTCGACGTCGGCCTGGACCCGGAAGCGCTGCGTTATTACTTCGCCACCAAGACCAGCGGCGGCGTCGAGGACATCGATTTGAACCTCGCCGATTTCGTCGCGCGGGTGAACGCCGACGTGGTCGGCAAGTTCGTCAACCTCGCCAGCCGCTGCGCCGGCTTCATCGAAAAGCGCTTCGACGGCCGTCTGGCCGATGCGTTGCCGGATGCGGCTATGTACCAGCGTTTCGTCGATCAGCTGATCCCGATCGCGCAGGCCTACGATCGCAACGAAGCCGCGACCGCGCTGCGCCTGACCATGGCGCTGGCCGATGAAGCCAACAAGTACATCGACGAGTACAAGCCGTGGGTGCTGGCCAAGCAGGACGGCGCCGACGCGCAGTTGCAGGCCGTGTGCACGCAGGGACTGAATTTGTTCCGCGTGCTCGCCGCCGCGCTCAAGCCGGTGCTGCCGCGCGTGGCCGCGCAGGCCGAGGCCTTCCTGCAGGCGCCGGTCGCGCATTGGAGCGATCTGGCCGCGCCGCTGACCGCGCACACCATCGGCGCCTACACGCCGTTGTTCACCCGTATCGACACGAAACTGATTGAGAACATGATCGAAGCCAGCAAGGAATCCCTCGCCCCGTCCGCGCCGACGGCCGACACCGCCGCTAAACCCGCCGCGTCCGCCAAACCCGAGGCGGCCAAACCCGCTGTGGCCGCGAAGGCCGAAGCCGGCGCCGCCGCGACCATCGCGATCGACGACTTCGCCAAGCTCGACCTGCGCGTGGGCAAAGTGCTGGCCTGCGAATTCGTGGAAGGCTCCGACAAGCTGCTGCGCTTCGAACTCGACGCAGGCGATCTGGGCAAGCGCCAGATCTTCTCCGGCATCCGCGGCTCCTACGCCGAACCGGAAAAGCTGCTCGGCCGCAGCGTGGTGTTCATCGCCAACCTCGCCCCGCGCAAGATGCGCTTCGGCCTGAGCGAAGGCATGATCCTGTCGGCCGGTTTCGACGGCGGCGACTTGTTCCTGCTCGACGCCGACGGCGGCGCCGCGCCGGGCATGCCGGTGCGTTGAGGCAAGGAATGAGTGAATAGGAGTGAGGAACGAGTAAAGGCAGAAGCGAGAGCCCGGTTGAAGCGTAACGGCGCGTCGCCCTTGGCTTTTACTCGTTCCTCACTCCTGCGAACTCATTCCTCCCCACCCATGGACCTGATCGAACGCCTCGACCGACTCCTGCCGCAGACCCAATGCGGCCAGTGCGGTTACGCCGGTTGCCGGCCGTATGCCGAAGCGATGGCGCAGGGTCAGGCCGATATCGATCGCTGTCCGCCCGGCGGCGACGCCGGCGCGCGCGCGCTGGCGCGGCTGCTCGGCGTGGCCGCGCGTCCCTACGATCGCGCCCGCGGCGAGCACAAGCCGGCGCCGGTGGCGTTGATCGTCGAAGCCGATTGCATCGGCTGCACCAAGTGCATCCAGGCCTGTCCGGTCGATGCGATCATCGGCGCGTCCAAGCACATGCACACGGTCATCGAACCGCTGTGCACCGGTTGCGAGCTGTGCGTTCCGGCCTGTCCGGTGGATTGCATCGTGCTGGTGCCGGCAGTGCAGGCCGGCGCGGCGGCGATGCGCGGCGCAGTCTGATCCGCGGCGCGAATCGGCGTTCGCGGTCTCCGGGCTGAGCACCGCACCGCACCGCGGCGCGCGAACGCGACTACGAAACCTTATCGAGCGGGCTTGCCCGAGCCGGTCTTCACCGGCTTGCCGCTGGCGCCGCCGGCTTCCGTCGCTTCGGCTGGTGCCGGCGCCACCGGCGCGGCCAGATCGGGCGTGCCGCTCGCGCAGGCCGCGCACACGCGCTCGACCTTGTAGCCCTTGCCGCGCAGGCGCTCGATCAGACCATCGTCGCCGAGCAGGTGCAGACTGCCGACCACGACTAGAGTTTCGCCCTTCTTCGCATCGTCGAGCAGCTTCTGGATCTGCGGCACCCAGGCGTCGTTGCGCTCGGTGTTGACCATGCGATAGGTCTGCGGCGTCTTGTCCTTCATCTCGCGCCGGGCCTTTTCGTCCAGCTCGGCCAGATCGGCGTTGCGCCAGGCCTTGTGGATGTCTTCGAGCATGCCCGGCACTTCGTCGGGCTTGTCGAGGAATTCGCGCAGGCCCTTGATCTGTTCGTCCACCGGGCCCGAGTCCATGACATCGAGCTGGTGATCCATGCTCTCCAGACCGCTGGTGGCTTTGCCGGCTTCGGCGGCCTGGCGCATCAGGTATTGATCCAGGCCCAGTTGCGGGCTGAAGCCGATCGACTGCGACACGCCCAGCACCAGCGACAGATTGACGAACCACGGCTCCAGCGCATCGACCTGACTCAGCGAGCGGCCGTTCTTGGCCAGCACGCGATTGAGTTTTTCGCGCAGGTCCGCGGGCAACTCCTTGCTGAGGGTACCGCCGTCCTGGTAACGCGCGCGCTGCATGAAGCGCTGGCCGACGGTGGGGTCGAACATTTCCTCCGGCGCGACTTCAAACACCACCTTGTCGGAAGCGGCGAAGGCCTGGTCGATATCGGCCGACAGCGGATAGTCGTCGGCGCGCAGCAGATGGAAGGAACCGAGCAGATACACCGCGTT
Source organism: Lysobacter gummosus (assembly GCF_001442805.1). Classification (NCBI taxonomy): domain Bacteria; kingdom Pseudomonadati; phylum Pseudomonadota; class Gammaproteobacteria; order Lysobacterales; family Lysobacteraceae; genus Lysobacter; species Lysobacter gummosus. The sequence continues at coordinate 3,502,239 of NZ_CP011131.1, forward strand.
GTCGGCGTCGGAAATCTTCCACAGCAGCGGCACCGGCGGCGCCTTGGCAGCGGCCGGCGCGGCCTGTTCGCCGCCGGCGACCGCGGTGGCGGAGGTCAGCGACACGCTGAGCAGGCTCGCGGTCAGCAACGGCAGGGCGAACAACTTCAAAAACCGCATCGGCGGGGAGTTCCTTGATTCACGGTGGGTGCGACGGCGATCGCGCCGGTCCGGCGCGTCGTCACGAAGCATGCGGCGCGGCCGGGGCGGCGCCCGCGTCGGATTTGTACGTCTTCTCGCCCGCGGTGATCTCCAGGTTCAGGCGATTGCCTTCCGGCGGCAGCGGGCAGGTCGCGAACGCGGTGAACGCGCATGGTGGGTTGTAGGCCTTGTTGAAATCGACCGTGACCTTGCCCTGCAGATTCGGCCGCGGTACGTCGAGGAAACGGCCGGCGCTGTAGCTGGTATGGCCGCTGGTGCGGTCGGCGAAAACCAGCATGAGTTCGTCGTCGCCTTCGTCCAGCGCTTCGATGCGATAGGTCTGGCCATCGCGCTCGAACTCGATCGCGCCCGGATTCGGCGTGGCTTCGATGTTGCCGATGATGTTGGCCACATCGATGGTCTTGCCGGCCGGATGGGCGACGAACTTGGCCGTGATTTTCCAGTCTTCCTGCGCCGGCCAGTAGTCGATGCCCTTGAAGCCGGTGCGCGCCGGCGCGTCGGCGTGGCGCACGCGCAGGTAGTACTTGTCGCCGCGCTCTATCACCGTCAGCAGGCCTTTGCCTTCGTCGAAGCCGATCTTGCTCGGCCCGGCCGGATAGTCGTCGGCGAGCAGGCTGACCGCGCCCTTGAGCGGCTGATCGTTCAAGGTCAGCGCCACCCCGCTTTCGGGCACGAAACGCAGGCGGCCCTTGTCCAGCGACAGCAGGCCGATGTGCTCCGGCCCCAGCAGCAGGCGGATGCCGTTGTCGGGATCGCTGCCGAAATAATGCGAGCCCGGATCGACCGGATGCAGGCCGATCAGGCTGGTCCAGCCGTCGGGCTTGGTCAGCTCGGCGCGGCGCTGTTCGCGCCACAGTTGCTCGTCGCGGGAGAAATTCTCGCTGGCCTGGGCCACGCTGGCGGCTTCGCGCTTGCGCTCGGCCTGCTGCTCGGGCGAGTCGCAGCCGGCCAGCGCCGGCAACAGCAATACGGCGCACAACAACGGCATGCCAAGGCCTGGCAACAACGGGCGGACTGCAGACATCTCAACGTCCTCGCAGGAACCAACGATCGATTTCGGGCAGGGAGAAGCGCGCCCAGGTAGGGCGCCCATGATTGCATTGGCCGGAGCGTTCGGTCGCTTCCATTTCGCGCAGTAAGGCGTTCATTTCCGGCAAAGTGAGACGGCGGTTGGCGCGCACCGCGCCGTGGCAGGCCATGGTCGAAAGCAGTTCGTCGCGCGCGGCCGCGACCCGGCGCGATTCGCCGTGTTCGCGCAGGTCGGCCAGCACGTCGCGCAGCAGCGCCTCGACGTCGCCGTGGGCGAGCAAGGCCGGCACCGCGCGCAGGGTCAGCGACTGCGGGCCGCTGCGGGTGACTTCGAAACCCAGCGCGATCAGCGTGGCCTCCTCGCGCTCGGCGACCTCGGCCTCGCGCTCGGACACCGCCAGCGTCGCCGGCACCAGCAGCGGCTGCGTGCGCAGGCCCTCGCCGTCGTGCGCGGTCTTGAGTTTTTCGTAGCCGATGCGCTCGTGCGCGGCGTGCATATCCACCACGATCAGGCCTTCGGCGCTTTCGGCCAGTACGTAGATGCCGTGCAACTGGGCGATGGCATAGCCCAGCGGCGGCAGGCTGTCGTCGTCGCTGCGCGGCAGCGCCGGCAACGGCATGCCCGGAGACGGCGCGGCGTAGGCGCTGCCGGAGCCGGCATACAGTCCGGCGCCCGGCGCGGGGCCGGACACCGAGCCGCCGCCGTTTCCGTACAGCGCGGCATAGCCGGCCTGGGTTTCGCGCACCTGCAGGCCCAGCGGCGCGGTCGGCCGGTACTGGTACATGTTCGACGGCGCGGCGCCCTCGCCGTTCGCGGCAGCGAACGGGTCGCCGCCGCCGGGCACCTGCGCCGACGGCAAGGTGCCGGCGCGGGTTTCGGCCAGAGCGTCGTTGAGGGTGCGGTAGACGAAGTCGTGGATCAGCCGAGCATCGCGAAAGCGCACTTCGTGCTTGGCCGGATGCACGTTGACGTCCACCCGGCGCGGGTCGAGTTCCAGAAACAGCACGTACGCCGGCTGGCGTCCGTGGAACAGCACGTCGGCATAGGCCTGCTTGACCGCGTGGGCGATGCTGCGATCGCGCACCGAGCGGCCGTTGCAATACAGGTACTGCTGATCGGCGCTGGCGCGGTTGTAGGAAGGCTGCGCGATCCAGCCGTGCAGGCGCAGGCCGGCGCCGCTGTGGTCCACGCGCAGCGCGTTCTTGGCGAATTCCTCGCCCAGCGCTTCGCCGATGCGCACGTCCGACAGGCCCATATCGACCAGATCGCCCTCGCCTTTCCAGCGCCGCGTCGCCTTGCCGTTGTGCGAGACGCGCAGTTCGACGTCGGGCCGCGCCAGCGCCAGTTGCCGCAGCCATTCCTCGATATGGCCCAACTCGGTGCGCTCGGCCTTGAGGAATTTGCGCCGCGCCGGCACGTTGAAGAACAGGTCGCGCACCTCGACCGTGGTGCCTTGCGGATGCGACTTGGGCGTGACTTCGCCGAGACGGCCGCCGTCGATTTCCAGCACCGCGCCGCGGTCCTCGCCGATCCGCCGCGACGACAGCGCGAAGCGGCTGACCGAGGCGATCGACGGCAAGGCTTCGCCGCGGAAGCCCAGGGTGGTGACACCTTCCAGGTCGTCGAGCGAAGCGATCTTGCTGGTGGCGTGGCGCGACACCGCCAGCGGCAGTTCCTCCGGCGCGATGCCGTTGCCGTCGTCGCGGATGCGGATCAGGCGCACGCCGCCTTCTTCCAGGTCGATATCGACCCGTCGCGCGCCGGCGTCGAGCGCGTTCTCGACCAGTTCCTTGACCACGGACGCGGGCCGTTCGACCACTTCGCCGGCGGCGATCTGGTTGATGAGGGTATCGGGGAGTTGGCGGATGCTCACAGGCGGCGTTTCGGTGCGCGCGGCACCGTGGGGGGATGGGGATCGATGATAGCCGCTGGGTGCCGGTCGCCGCGATCCGCTGCTTGTGGTTTGGAGCGGGTTGGTGATGGCGCGCGGGCAAAAGCGCCCTCATCCGCCCTCCGGGCACCTTCTCCCGCAAGCGGGAGAAGGGCTCGATTCCGCTGCTTCTCTCGCAATTGAAGCAGCACCAGATACCGCTACCGATACTGAGCCCCTCTCCCGCTTGCGGGAGAGGGGTTGGGGTGAGGGCCTCCGCCCAAAAACGAAAACGGCCCCGAAGGGCCGTTCGCCAAAACCTGAGCCGCCACCACGCGAACCTCAGGGACTGCCACCCCCGCCAAACCCGCCCGGCGAAGCCTGCTGGGCCTCGGCGCGCGCCGCGTACATCGTGCCCGGCGGCGGCTGACGGGTGAAATAGGTGTTGATTCCGCCCAGCACCGCGCGCGCCAGCGCGCGCTGGTGCGAGGGATCGGTCAGGCGGCGCTCTTCGTCCGGATTGGAGATGAAGGCGGTCTCGACCAGCATCGCCGGCATGTCCGAGGTGCGCAGCACCGCGAAGTTGGCGCGCTCGATATGCGGCTTGTGATTGTTGCCGACATCCTTGAGGCCATCGAGCACATGCCCGGCCGCGTCTTCGGAGGCCTTCATGTGTCCGCTCTGAGTCAGGTCCAGCAGCACCGACGCCAGGGTGTTGTCGGTCTGCTGCAGACGCACGCCGCCGATCAGATCGGAGGCGTTTTCCTTGTCGGCCAGCCAGCGCGCGCGCTGCGAGGACGCGCCCTTGAGCGAGAGCACGTACACCGACGAGCCCTTGGCGGCGCGGTTTTCGGCGGCATCGGCGTGGATCGAGATGAACATGTCGGCCTTCGCCTGACGCGCCAGCGCGGCACGGCGCGGCAGCGGAATGAACACGTCCGAATCGCGGGTCATGTAGGCCTTCAGGCCCGGCGTGGAATTGATCTGGCGCGCCAGTTCGCGGCCGATCGCCAGGGTCACGTCTTTCTCGCGCTTGCCGGTCAGGCCGATCGCGCCGGGGTCCTGGCCGCCGTGGCCGGGATCGATGGCGATGATCAACGGACGCATGCCGCGGCCGCGCATCACGTCCTTCATGGTCTTGACCGCGCCCGGCGGCGGCAATGCCTCAGGCGCGGGCGCGGTTTCGGCGGCCATGGCCGGCGCGCCCGGCATCGGCGTCGGCACACCGGTGGCGACGCGGGTGGGCACGCCGGTGGCGATGCGGGTCGGCACGCCGGTCGCGACCGTGGTCGGCACCGGCGCCTGCGCGGCCTGTTCGAAGATCGCCTGGGTGGCGGCCTGATTCACGGCTTGATTGGCGGTTGGCTGCGCGGAGTTGTAGGCCGATGGCGCCGGCGCGGCGGCCTGCGCGATGTTCTGCGGCGGCGGCGCCGCGGGCTGCACCGACACCGACGCGCCCATGGGCAACTGCGCGGTCGATGCGGCCGGACGCGGCGCGGCCTGATGAGTCGCGGCGCCACGCGCGGCGAGTTCGGCGATCAGCTTCTGGGTCGCCGCGTTCGAAGCCGCAGCCGGATCGGCTTCGGTCTGCGCGGCCACAACGGCCGGGTTGGCCGCGACCTGCGGTGCCGGCGCGCTCGGCGCGGCCGCCACGGCAGCGGCGGGCGCGGCGGCGGATTCGCTGCCGTCGCCCGGCCATTCCAGCACCAGACGCGGACCCGAGGCGCCCTGCTCGATACGCGGCTTCATCGCCGCGACCGGCTGGGCCAGGTCGAACACGATGCGCGCGGTTCCCGGCTGCGGCTCGCCGCTGCGCACGGATTTGACGATGCCGGCGCCGGCCGGAAGCTTGATGTTCTTGCCCAAGTGCGAGGCGGGCAGATCCACGACCAGGCGGTCGGGGCCCTTCAGGCTGATGACTTTGTATTCGCCGGCGCCGTCGAGGGCGATCTCGGCGCGGGTGCCGGTGGAGCCGCTGCGCAGCTCCAAGCCCTTGATTTCACTGGCGTGCGCGAGGTTCCAGGCCAGCGCCGCAAGCAGCGCCAAGCCGAGCAGGAATTTCTGAACAGTGGCCCCTTTTACTCGCATGGGTGTAAGTCAAGCACCGGAATTGATGAATTGCAAGTATTTTTCCCTTGCAAATCCGGTACCTGCCGCTACTTCCTATGGAATCGTTCAGGAGTCGGCCGCAAACGCCTGCGGGTCGGTTACCCGGTTAAGGGCCGCCAGCCACTCGCGCCCGCCCCGGGTGGAGGCGCTCAGGCCGGCGCGACGGCCGCTCCCGTCCACGGCCAGATCGATCCGCAGATCGGCCGCCGGCAGCCAGCCCTGGCCGCGTTCGGGCCATTCGATCAGCCACAGCGAGGCTTCGCCGCCGTCCAGGCCGAGGAATTCCAGCTCGCCGGCGTCTCCGATCCGGTACAGGTCCATGTGCCAAGCCTCGCCGCCGTCGCTGAGCGGGTAGCGTTCGACCAGGGTGTAGGTCGGGCTGCGGATCGCGCCCTGCACACCCAGCGCGCGCAGCAGGGCGCGCGCCAAGGTGGATTTGCCCGCGCCCAGATCGCCGTGCAGATGCACGTGCAACACCGGCATCGGCGCGAGTTGCGCGCGCGCTTGCGCCAACGCCGCGCCGAGCGCGTCGGTGGCGTCGGCGTCGGCCAACATCAGGCTCAACGATGGCGAAGCGTTCGATGCGATTTCGGATGCGTTCGCGGAATGGTTCGGACTCATCATCGCGTCAGTGTATTGGCAACGGACGGGTTGGCGCAGCGACGCAGCCACGGCATCAGATCGCTCGGCAACAGACCGCGCTCGCCGTCTTCGCGCGCGGCGCAGTCGCCGGCCACCGAATGCAGCAACGCGCCGCAACTGGCCGCATCGAACGAGTTCAAGCCTTGCGCGCGCAAGGCCGCGATCACGCCGCTGAGCACATCGCCCATGCCGCCGACCGCCATGCCCGGATTGCCCGCGCCGATCACCCGCACGCCCGAACCGGGCGCGGCGATCAAGCTGCCCGCGCCCTTGAGCACGACCGTGCAGTGGTAGTGATCGGCGAGCGCGCGCACCGCGGAGTAACGATCCGATTGCACGCGCGCGGTATCGCTGCCGAGCAGGCGCGCGGCTTCGCCCGGATGCGGCGTAAGGATGGTCTGGCTCGGCAACAGCCGCGGCTCGGCGGCGAGCAGGTTCAGCGCATCGGCGTCCAGCAGCAGCGGCTTGCCGCTTTCGATCACCGCGGAAAACAGCTGTTTTCCCCAGCTTTCCTGGCCAAGGCCGGGACCGATCGCGATCGCGTCCGCGGCGTCGATCGATGCGCGCAGATCGTCGGGATGTTCCACCGCGCGCGGCATCGCTTCGGGCAGGCGCGCGAGCATCGGCGCCACATGCGCCTGACGCGTCGCCGCATCCAGCAAACCCGCGCCGCTACGCAACGCCGCCTGCGCGCACAACAACAGCGCGCCGCCATGACCGTGATCGCCGCCGATGCACAGCACGCGGCCGTTGCGGCCCTTGTGGCTGTCGCGGCGGCGCCGATGCAGCCAGCGCGGCAGATCCTCGGCGCGCAGCCATTCGGCGACCGGATGCACGCCGTACGCGGGCAAGCGCAGTCCCAGATCGGCCAGACTCGCGGTGCCGACATGATCCAGGGCCGCGCCGGTGCGCAAGCCGGCCTTGCGCGCGATGAACTCGATGGTGCGTTCGGCGATCACCGCCGCGCCCTCGACCCGGCCGCGATCGGCATCGACGCCGCTGGGTGTGTCCAGTGAGAACACCGGCGCGCCATGGGCGTTGATGGCGTCGATCAACGCCACCGCCGCGCCTTCCGGCGGACGCTTCAGGCCGATGCCGAACAAGCCATCGACGATGGCGTCGGCGGCCGGCAAGGCGCCGTCGAATTCGATCGTGCTGCCGCCGGCGGCGGCGTACTCGGCGGCAGCGCGTTGCGCGAGCTTGCCGCGCGGCGCGTGTTCGCCCAGACGCACCACCGTTACCCGGCGCCCGGCCTGATGCGCGTGCGTGGCCATCACGTAGCCGTCGCCGCCGTTGTTGCCCGGGCCGCATACCACCAGCAGCGAATAGGCCTGGCTCCAGCGATCCAGCCATTCGCGCCAGGCCGCTTCGCCGGCGCGGCGCATCAGCGCGTAGCCGTCGCCGAGTTCGGCCGCGGCCGCGGTTTCCGCCGCGCGCAGCGCCGCGGCGTCGTACAGGCCCGTCGTCGGGGCGATCTGCGCAGTTTCAGCGATCTGGGACATGGCGCGATTCTATACTTGCCGCATCGTGAGCCAGCCCGACGCCCGCCCCACTTCGCCCGCCGCCGCGCCCGACTACGCGGCGCTGGCCGCGCGCATCCGCCAGATCGCGCGCGAATTCGGTTTTCAGCGTTGCGGCATCAGCGGCATCGAACTGGCGCAAGACGAGGCCTATCTGCTCGACTGGCTGGATCAGGGCCTGCACGGCTCGATGGACTGGATGGCCCGCCACGGCGATCTGCGCGCCCGTCCGAGCGCCTTGCTGCCGGGCACCTTGCGGGTGATCTCGGTCGGCCTGGACTACGGCCGCCGCGACGACGAAGACGCCTGGGCGACGCTGGCCGATCGCGAGCGCGCCTACGTCGCGCGCTACGCCCTGGGCCGCGACTACCACAAGCTGATGCGCCAGCGCTTGCAGCGCCTGGCCGACCGTCTGGCCGAGGTGGTCGGGCCGTTCGGCCATCGCGTGTTCGTCGATTCCGCGCCGGTGCTGGAACGCGCGCTGGCGCGCAACGCCGGGCTGGGCTGGATCGGCAAGCACACCTGCCTGATCGACAAGGACGGCGGCTCGTGGTTCTTCCTCGGCGAGATCTACGTCGATCTGCCGCTGCCGGTGGACACGCCGGCGACCGCGCACTGCGGCACCTGCACGCGCTGCATCGACATCTGCCCGACCCAGGCCATCGTCGCGCCGCACCGGTTGGATGCTCGGCGCTGCATCGCTTATCTGACGATCGAACACGAAGGCGCGATTCCGATCGAGCTGCGTCCGGCCATCGGCAACCGCATCTTCGGCTGCGACGACTGCCAGCTGGTCTGTCCCTGGAACAAGTTCGCCCAGCGCACCGACGAGCCGGACTTCCGCGCCCGCAACGATTTGGACAAGGCCACGCTGACGCAGTTGTTCGCCTGGGACGAGGCGGAGTTTCTGCAGCGCACCGAGGGCTCGGCGATCCGCCGCAGCGGGCATGAGCGCTGGCTGCGCAATATCGCGGTGGCGTTGGGGAATGCGGAGGATTCGCCGGAAGTTGTCGCGGCGTTGCGCGCCCGGCGCGAGGATCCCAGCGAGGTGGTGCGCGAGCATGTGGCGTGGGCGTTGGCGCGGCATGGAGTTGCGTAACGCCGCGTGCGCTTGAAGTTTTTTGTGGGAGGGGCTTCAGCCCCGATGCTCTTCGCTCCGGTCGCAGCGAACTGATCGAAGAGCATCGGGGCTGAAGCCGCTCCTCCAAAAGACCTCGTGGCTTGCGCAGGTTGCGCAACTGTCTTCTGCTCTGGCAGCCGATTCGCTCAAGCCGGATTCGCAACCTCGACCAGATTCCCATCCGGATCGCGGAAATATACCGACACGATCGGCCCGTTCGCGCCGGTGCGCGGCACCGGGCCTTCTTCGATCACGATGCCCAACTCGCCCAGCCGCGCGATCAGCTCATCCAGCGGCTCGTCGCTGATCACGCAGAAATCGCCGCTGCCGCCGGTGGGCGTCGCGGCCTTGGGCTCGAACTCGTGGCCGATCCGGTGCAGGTTGATCTTCCACCCGCCGAAATCCAGCGCCTTGCGCCCGCCCTTGAATTCGACGACGCGCGCATCCAGCGCGGCGCGGTAGAACGCGCAGGTGGCTTCGATCGAAGCCACGGTCAGAACGAAATGATCGAAACGCACCGCCATGTCGGCCACTCCCGAAAACACGAACGGCGCCGCGGCGCCGTTCGATTCATGCGAAAACCCCCGCGCCGGCTCAGCCGCGCAGCTTGCGCAGCAACTCGCGCGTCACCGGATCGTCGGCTTCGGCCTCGCCGGCCAGCGCCGGCAGCAGGCGGCTGGCGACCTGCTTGCCGAGCTCGACGCCGAACTGGTCGAAGGCGTTGATGCCCCAGAACACCGACTGCAGATACACGCTGTGCTCGTACATCGCCAGCAGCGCGCCAAGCGATTGCGGGGTCAGCGCGTCCAGCAGGATCGTCGTGCTCGGCCGTCCGCCGGCATAGGCGCGATGCGGATCGTCGCTGCTCTGGCCGTTGGCGAAGGCTTCCGTCTGCGCCAGCAGATTGGCGTGCAGCGCACGATGGTTCTGCGGATACGGCGCATCGGAACGGATCACGCCGATGAAGTCGGCCGGGACGATCGAAGTGCCTTGATGCAACGCCTGGAAGAAGCTGTGCTGGGTGTCGGTGCCGACCCCGCCCCACCACACCGGCACGGTGTCGCCGCCGACCGGCGAGCCGTCCAGGCGCGTGGACTTGCCCAGGCTTTCCATCACCAATTGCTGCAGATAGTTCGACAGCAGCTTGAGGCGATCGTCGTAAGCCAGCACGGCTTGCGTCGCATAACCCAGGCCGTTGCGGTTCCAGATCGCGGTCAGGGCGTGCCAGGCGGCGAGATTGCGCTCCAGCGGCGTTTCCAGCGCGTGCGCGTCCATCAGCGCGGCGCCGTCGAGGAATTCTTCGAACTTGTCCATGCCGATCGCCAATGCGATCGGCAAGCCCACCGCCGACCACAGCGAGTAACGGCCGCCGACCCAGTCCCACATCGGCAAGATGCGCTCGGACGGAATATTGAAGGCGCTGGCGGCGCGCTCGAGGTTGGCGCTGATCGCGTACAGACGCGAATCGTCGCCGAGCCAGTCGCGCAGGATGCCGCCGTTGAGCAGCGTCTCCTGCGTGCCGAAGGTTTTCGAGATCAGCAGCGCCGCGGTGCGCTTGGGATCGAGCCCCGCCAGCGTGCGCTGGGCGGCGTGGCCATCGACGTTGGACAGGAAATGCACGCGGAAGCGGCCGGGCGTGGCGCCGGTCAGCGCGTCCACGGCCAGACGCGGGCCGAGGTCGGAGCCGCCGATGCCGACGCTGACGATGTCGGTGACTTCGCTCGCGGCGAGTCGATCGACCACCGCGCGCATCTGCTTGCGCGCGGCCAGCGCCTGCTGGTGCGCGGCGCGGGCGGTTTCCGAAGACGACAAATCGCCGCGCAGCGCGGTATGCAGTGCCGGGCGGCCTTCGGTGAGATTGACGATCTCGCCGTCGAATAGCGCATGCAGGCGCTGGACGCTGCCGGCGGCCGCGGCGGCCTTCTGCAGCCACGCCAGGGCTTCGCGGTCGTAATGCTGGCGCGCGAAGCTGGCGTAGAGCGGGCCGACTTGCAGGGCGAAATCCGCGGCGCGGGCCGGGTCTTGCGCGATCAACCGGGGCAATGGAGTGACGGCGACGCGCCCGACCTCGGCGCGCAGCTCGTGAAGTCGGACGTCATCGCTCATCGTGCGAGAGGCTCTTGAAGTGGGTCGATCAGGCGGCTTGAGCCGGCATCGAGTGGTTGGTGTGTGTCAGCTGATTGTGCCGGTCCACGTAGACCAGGGTCGGCTTGTATTTCGCCGCCTCGGCTTCCTCGCAGATACCGTACGCGCAGATGATGACCAGATCGCCGGGCTGGGCCTTGTGGGCCGCTGCGCCGTTGACCGAGATCACCCCGCTGCCCTCTTCGCCGCGGATGGCGTAGGTGGAGAAGCGGTGGCCGCTGTTGATGTTGTAGATGTGGACCATCTCGTACTCGCGGATGCCCGAGATATCGAGCAGACGGCCGTCGATCGCGCAGGAGCCTTCGTAATGCAGCTCGGCGTGGGTGACGGTGGCGCGGTGGATCTTGGCCTTGAGCAGGTTCAGTTGCATGGTCGTTACTCGTGGGTCCGCAGGCGCGCGGGCGCGAAGGGCCTGAAGTCTAGCAGCGCATGGCGCGCTGCAACATGGGCGGGGGCCGGGTTGGGCGGAACGCAGCTTTCCTGTCGGCTGCGCCTGCGCTCCGGCGGCTCCGCGCGTGCGTTCAGGCGGTGAATTCCAGGTTGTCGATCAGGCGGGTGCGGCCCAGGCGGGCAGCGATCAGGGCCACACGGGCGCCGTCGCCCTGCCCCGGGGCGGATTCAGGAATGGTCAGGTCGGGGCGGCGGATGGCCGCGTAATCGACGGCGAAGCCGGCCGCGGCCAGACGTTCGCCGGCCTCGGCCTCGACCGCCTCGCGCTCGCGCCCGGCCTGAACGGCCTCGCGCATCGACTGCAGGACGCGGTGGATCTCCGCCGCCCGCGGGCGTTCTTCCGCCGACAGGTATTGATTGCGCGAGCTCATCGCCAGCCCGTCGGCTTCGCGCAGGGTCGGCGCGGCGACGATGTCCAGCGCGAAGGCCAGGTCGCGCACCAGGTAGCGGATCACCGCCAGCTGCTGGAAATCCTTGCGACCGAACACGGCCAGATCCGGGCCGACCTGATTGAACAAGCGCGCGACCACCGTCGCCACGCCGTCGAAATGGCCGGGACGGTGCGCGCCCTCCAGGGTTTCGGTAACGCCCGGCACGCTCACCTGCACGGTGTTCTGCGCGCCGAACGGGTACATGGTCTCGACCGAAGGCAGCCACAGCAGATCGCAGCCGGCCGCGCCCAGCCCTTCGGCATCGGCCTGCGGCGTGCGCGGATAGCGGCTGAAATCCTCATTCGGGCCGAACTGGGTCGGATTGACGAACACGCTCGCCACCACCCGGTCGGCGTGTTCGCGCGCGAGCCGGATCAGCGAATGATGGCCGGCGTGCAGATTGCCCATCGTCGGCACGAAGGCGATGCGTTGGCCGGCCTGGCGCCAGCTTGCGAGGGTGGAGCGCAGGGCGTCCAGTTGATCGACGGTCAGCATGCGGTACTCGTGATTGGGCAGCGCACTCCATGCGCGACGAAATCCGGCCGGTCCCGGCCGGATGACGCTTGAACAAACTCGGATATCGGGTCGGGCGCGGCGGATTTCCAGCGCCCGGCCGCGAGCGTCAGTCGTAGGAGTGCGAGGCGTCGGGGAAGGTGCCGCTGCGCACCGCGTCGGCGTAGGCGCGGAACGCGCCTTCGACCGAGCCGGCCTCGGCGAGGAAGTCCTTCACGAACTTGGGCCGGCGATGGCCCGAATTGACGCCGAGCAGATCGTGCAGCACCAGCACCTGGCCGTCGCAATGCGGGCCGGCGCCGATGCCGATAGTCGGAATGGCCAGGTCGGCGGTGATCGCCGCGGCCAAGCCGGTCGGCATGCATTCCAGCACCATCATCGCGGCGCCGGCCTCGGCCACCGCGCGCGCGTCGCTGCGCAGTTTGGTCGCGGTGGCGTCGTCGCGGCCCTGCAGCTTGTAGCCGCCCAGGCGCAGCACCGACTGCGGAGTCAGGCCCAGATGCGCGCAGACCGGAATCTCGCGCTCGACCAGGAAGCGGATCACCTCCAGCTTGTGCCCGGCGCCTTCCAGCTTGACCATCGCCGCGCCGGCCTGCAGCAAGGCGGTGGAGGCGACCAGCGCGCGCTCGGGCGTGGCGTCGGACTGGAACGGCAGGTCGGCGATCAACAGCGCCTTGGACAGGCCGCGGGCGACGCAGGCGGTGTGGTAGGCGATATCGGCCGTGGTCACCGGCAAGGTGCTGTTGTGGCCCTGCACGACCATGCCCAGCGAGTCGCCGACCAGCACCAGGTCGGTACCGGCGGCATCCATGGTGCGGGCGAAGCCGGCGTCGTAGGCGGTCAACATGACCAGCTTGCGGCCGTCGCGCTTGGCGTCGGCGAGCATGGGCACGGTCCAGGCTTTGCGTTTTTCGGAAGCGTTGGCGTCGGTCGGAGCCGAGGTGTACATGGGCGATTCGTCCGGTGGCGACGGACGTCGTGGGGAGAGCTCCATAACTTAGCAGGTCGACGACGGCGCGCGGCCCTCACCGGCGCAACACTGTCGGACCAACCGGGGATTGCGTCGCGATCCGCTCGCCGCGCCGTGCGCGATCCCGCGCGGCTTATTGCGAAGCTTGCCCGGCCGCTGTGCCCGGCCGGGCCGCAGGCCACCGGTCGATCGCCGCCGCCGCGAGGTCTGGCGAACCTTTATCGCTCGAAACGATCGTCCGAACCGATCGCCTGAATCTGGCCGGCGTCGATCCCGGCCAGGGCCTGGCGCGCCAAACCGATGCCCGGAATCCGCGCGTCCGGCGCGATCTCCACCAGCGGCACCAGCGCGAACGCGCGCTCGTGCAGATGCGGATGCGGCACGTGCAGGCCCGGCTCGGCGATGACCGCCTCGGCGTACAGCAGCAAGTCCAGGTCCAGCGTGCGCGGGCCCCAGCGGTCGCTGCCGTCGGCGCGGCGCGAACGCCCCGCGTCGCGCTCGATCTCCAGCATCGCCGCCAGCAGCTCGCGCGCCGTCAGCGCGGTGTCGAGCATCGCCACGGCGTTGAGGAAATCGGGTTGATCGGTCTGGCCCCAGGCCGGCGTGCGATACAGCTTCGACGCCCGCGACAGGCGCGTGCGCGGCAGCGCGTCGAGCGCGCGCAAGGCCGCGCGCAGGACCGCGGCGCTGTCGCCGAGATTGCTGCCCAGACCGACGAAGGCGACGGTCGCGGGATCGCTGGAGAGAGCCGGCATGCGTTTGGCGCAGGAAGGGAAAGACGGGTGAAGGCGACGGCGCGGGCCTCAGGCGGATTCGCCGCCTGCGCCCGATGCAATCGCCCGGATGAGCCTGGAAACCGCGGCCGAACCGCGCGGCCGCGTTACTCCGCGACCGGCGCTCCGCGACGGCGGCGGCGACGCTTGCGCGGCGCGTGGCCGTCGCCTTCCTCGCCCTCTTCGCCGGCCGAGGCCTGCGACTGCGCTTCCTGCTGAGCGAGCAGCTCGTTCGGATGCGCCTGCGCCTCGCGCCAAAACTCGACATCGCTTGTGTGTTCGTCCGAGGCGGCCATGCGCAGGACCAGGAAGTCGAACGCGGCGCGGAAGCGCGGATGCGACAGCAGGCGGAACACGCGCTTGCGCTGGCGTTGCTGGAAACGCGACTGCAGCAGCCAGATTTCCTGCATCGGCAGCGAGAAACGCCGCGGCAGGGCGATGGTCGAAAGCTGATGCAGGGTGACCCGGTCGGCGGCGCGGCGCTGCGCTTCGGCGGTGTGCACGCCCTGCGCCTGCAGGCCCATCAGGTCGCGGCAGTACGCCGGCCACAGCAGCAGGGCGAACAGGAACGCCGGCGATACCGGCTCGTCCGCGGCCACGCGCGCATCGGTGCCCTTGAGCCCTTCCAGCACCATGCGCCGCAACGCGCCGCTGCGATTGGACTTGAGCGCCGCGGCGCTTTCCGGCAGCAGCGCCGACAACAGGCCGTACCGCTCCAGGCCGAGGAAGCTTTCCACGGCGTGGCCGGACAGGAACAGCTTCAGGCATTCTTCGAACAGGCGCGCCGGCGCGGCATCGGCCAGCAACGGCGCCAGGTGCGGGATCGGCGCGGCGGTCGCCGCTTCGATCTCGAAGCCCAGCTTGGCCGCCAGGCGCACCGCGCGAAGCATGCGCACCGGGTCTTCGCGATAACGCGTTTCCGGATCGCCGATCAGGCGCATCAGACGGTTCTGCACGTCCTCGAAGCCGCCGGTGTAGTCGCGCACCGAGAAGTCCTCGACCGCGTAGTACAGCGCGTTGGCGGTGAAGTCGCGGCGCACCGCGTCGTCCTCGATGCTGCCGTAGACGTTGTCGCGCACCAGCCGGCCACCGGTGTCGGTCTCGCGATCGCCGCTGCCGTCGTCGCTGTTGGCGCGGAAGGTGGCGACCTCGATGATCTCGCGGCCGTAGACCACGTGCGCCAGGCGGAAGCGGCGGCCGATCAGTCGGCAGTTGCGGAACAGCCCCTTCACCTGTTCGGGCGTGGCGTCGGTGGCGACGTCGAAATCCTTCGGATGGCCGCCGACCAGGATGTCGCGGACCGCGCCCCCGACCAGATAGGCGCCGAAGCCGCTGTCGCGCAGCCGGTACAGCACGCGCAGCGCGTTGGGACTGATCTCCTTGCGCGATACGTTGTGCTGATCGCGCGGAATCACCCGCAAGGAGGTCTGAGGAATAAGTGAGGAATTGTCGGCTTGCATCGAGCGCGGGCGCGCCGCCTTCTAGAAGTTTCGTGGGTCCAACCGTTGCCCGAGGCTACGGCGGCGCATATACTAGCAGGCCGCATAGGATTGAGAGTCCATGCGGTCCGCCCAAGCCGCCTTCCATCGGTCTGCAGGTCTCGCAGACCCGGTTCGCGCCCGGCGGGAAGTACAACCTGCTCCCTTCGTCTAGAGGCCTAGGACGTGGCCCTCTCAAGGCTAAAACACGGGTTCGAATCCCGTAGGGAGCGCCAAACACGCGATCATGTCGCTGAAAAAGCCCGCTCAGACGCGGGCTTTTTCTTTGCGTGAACAGCCGGCGACCGGACCGCCGCGCGCGCGGACTGCGCGGCGCGGGCGGCACCGGCGCGGGCCGATTCGCGCGAAAACCCCGCTCCGGCGGTTTTCGCGCGGGCGCCCGGAGCAACCTGTCCGAACAGTTCCATTTTCATCGTTACCCGCTTCGCAGCTTCGCAATCGGCCCGATGGCGTCGTGGGCGAGCGCGATGCGAGTGGCTACACTATCGACCGCCCGGCCTGCTTGTACCGGACCACATTCCAGGACCCAGCCATGCCTTTCGTCGTCACCGAGAACTGCGTCAAGTGCAAGTACACCGATTGCGTCGAGGTGTGCCCGGTGGACTGTTTCCATGAAGGCCCGAACTTTCTCGTGATCGATCCGGACGAGTGCATCGACTGCACCTTGTGCGAGCCCGAGTGTCCGATCAACGCGATCTACCCGGAAGACGACGTGCCCGCCGGCCAGGAGCCGTTCGTCGCGCTCAATGCCGAACTGGCCAAGGCCTGGCCGGTGATCACCGCCCGCAAGGACGCCCTGGCCGACGCCAAGGAATGGGAAGGCAAGCCGGGCAAGATCGATCTGATCGAGCGCTGAGGCGCTTGCTCGAAGCCGCTGGAAACCAAGTTCGTCATTCCCACGAACGCGGGCTTCGCTTTACTTCGGCGGAGCCGAACCTCCAGGGACTTCAGCACCCTCTCTCCAGACCGTCATTCCCGCGAACGCGGGAATCCAGTGCCTTTCGTGCGAGAACGCTTGAAGTTTCCGGATGTTCGGCTACGCCGAAGTAAAGCAGAGCCCGCGAACGCGGGAATGACGGGCAAAAACCGGCTTGCACGCGCTTAAATGCTTGGCTGCGCCACACTCAACGCGGCTTCTCGTTCGGATACCGCTGGATCAGCACGTAGCCGCCCTTGCCACCCCAGCGCGGCGCGTCCTTGTCCAGTTGTACGCATGGCGTGCCCGCGCACGAGGTGATGCCGACCCGCGCATACGCCTCGGTCAGCTCAGCGCGAACCTGCGCCGCGGCGGCGCGATCGCTCGCCTGCTGGTATTGCCGATACTGGACCAGCCGCAGTGGGCGGTGCTGGACAGCTCCAGCGGCAATCGCATCCAGGACAAGCTCGGCGGCAAGCGCGAATTCCAGAAGATCGGCGCGGCCGGTTTCGACGGCGCGGGCGCGTGGAAGATGGCCTGCTCAGCCCGGACCGCGTGGCCGTGGCGATGGGCTACGACCGCCCGCCCGACGGCAGCGCGGTGTACGGTTATTCGAGGTCGAGAAGGAACAAGTCGCCAGCGACACACGCGCGCCGCGCTGACCGCGCGGCGCCGGATCGGCGGCCGGGCTTTGCCTGCGCGGCCGTCTCGGCGAAAGTTCCGCTGTCCCGCGTCCGGGCGTTCGCGCGTGGCGCGGAAAGGTTCATCCGCAGGCACCTAGACTCGGCCGCGAGCCCTTTCCGGTCGCCGCCCCATGTCCAAGCTCCTGCCCTTCGGCCTGCTGCTGACGCTGTGCCTGACCCCGGCCGTGACCGGCGCCCAGCATCGCGGTTTCGATCTGTCGCAACTGGATCTGTCGCAGTTGGATCTGTCGCAACTGGACCCGGCCGCGATCGTGGCCAGCGCCAACGACACGGTGATGCGCGCGCCCGACGGGCGCATCGACGAATTGTTCCAGGCCCTGCACCAGGCCTCGCGCACACCGCGCGACGCCAGCACGCTGTGCGGCCTGTTCGACCCGCAGGCCGATCGCAGCGGGCAGGCGCTGATGGCCGCCGCGCAAAGCCTGGCGCCGCAAAGCCGCCAGCGTTTCAGCGAAGCGCTGATCAATATCGCCGCGACCGGATTGCAGAATCCGCGCCAGGCCTACGATCCGGCGGTGGCGAAACAGACGCTGAAATCCGCCGGCACTCAGGCCATGCTCCTGCACGACGGCTTCGCCGCCGGCCTGAACGCCGACGGCAGCGACGCGGCCGGGCGCCAGGCGCGCTGCCGTTCGTTCGGCTGGCTGCTCGATGCGCTCAAGGACCTGCCGCTGCCGCAGCGCGCCGCGGCGACTCGGCTGATGTTGAACGAAGGGCTGTCGCGGCTGGCGTCGAACTGAGCCGAGCGGGTTCGCCGGACGGCGCCAAGGCCCTGCCGTCCAGGCATCGGACGCCACTGCCGACAAGCTGCTTTCGCACACCACGCGGGACCGTTTGGCGATACGCCTCTACAAAAAACGGCGCCAATCAGGGCGCGAACACCGGCGCAACCGCCGCCGCCCCGCCTCAATTCCACACCCGCAACGAAAACGGGCGCCAGCGGCGCCCGTTTTCGCGATCCGGGGCGCCGCCGGCCTGAGCCGGCGACCCGCCGAAGCGTCGATCAACGCCCGCCGAGCGCGCTCTTGAGGCTGGCGATCAGCTTGGCCGGCGCCGGGCCGGTGGCCGGCAGGCCGCGCGGATCGACCGCCGAGACTGCGGAGCCGGCTTCCACCGTGCTGACGCGAACCAGGAAGTTGCTGCCTTCGTAGCTGACGTCGAACGCGCCGAGCAGCTGCGCGCGGCTGGAGACGGTCAGGCCTTCGACCTTGGCCAGCGCATCGCCGACCTTGGTGAAGGTGTCGTCGCGGTTGCCGCTGACGGTGAAACCGTTCGCGGACGAGGCCGGAGCGGCTTGGGTCGGGCGCGCGGCGGCCTGGCCGGAGGCGGTGGCCGAACCGGCGGCAGGCATCGCCATGGCGCCGTCGGTGCGCGGCTGGTCCAGGTCCGGCGGCACTTCCAGCGGACGGTTTTCCGGCGCCTCCGCATAGAGCTTGTTGCCCTTGCGGAACCAGCTGCAGCCCGACGTGGCGATTACGGCCAGCAAAACACCGGCGACGACCGCACGGGACAGAGAAACATTGGAACGCATGAGCATCTCCTGCAGGGGTTCAGGCCGCGAGCGTGTCGCGGCAGAGGTGTTCGAGTTCAACGACCAGCGCGGCGGACTGCCGCGCGGCTTCGTGATGGATGGCCGACAGCGGCTGCAGCGGCAAACGCAGGCCGTGGCCGATGCCTTGCGCCGCCAGCAGCGCCTTGACCGGAATCGGATTGGGTTCCAGGGCGAGAAAATCGTAGACCGGGCGCAGACGCGCGTCCCAGCCCTCGGCTTCGCCGCGACGGCCGCCGCGGGCCAGGTCGGCCAGACGGCGGAACGCCGCCGGCAGCACGTTGGAGCCCACCGAAATGATGCCGTCAGCGCCGGCCAGGATGGCCCGGCACGCGGTCGGATCGTCGCCGCTGAGCACGGCGAAGTCGTCCGACTTGAACGCGAGCAGATCGCTCATGCGCTGCGGATCGGCGACCGCCTCCTTGATGCCCACGATGCGCCGGTGGCCGGCGAGCGCGCCCACCGTTTCCGGCAGCAGATCGCCGCCGGTGCGGCCGGGCACGTTGTACAGCACGATCGGCAGCGCGTCGTCGTCGGCGATGGCGCGGTAATGCGCGAGCAATCCGGCTTGGGTCGGACGCACGTAAGGCGGGGTCACCACCAACGCCGCGTCGGCGCCCAGGGCGGCCACGTGGCGGGTGAGTTCGATGGTTTTGGCGGTATTGGACAGACCGGTGCCGGCCAGCACCGGAATCCGCCCGGCGACGAATTCAACCGCGCTGCGCAGCAGCAGATCGTATTCGGCGTCGAACAGCGCGGCCGCTTCGCCGGTGGAGCCCGCGACCACGACCGCCTGGGTGCCGCCTTGCAACTGCAGCGCCAGCAGCCTGTGCCAGGCGTCCAGGTCGATTTCGCCCGACGCGGTGAACGGCGTCGCCAGCGCGGTGATGCTGCCGGAAAGTCGCAAGTGAGGACCTATCTGAGTGAAAGGCCGCTTCCGCGCATGGGCGGAGCGGACGGGGGCCGAAAACCTGAAACGCACTATGGACGCAAACGCAGGACGGACCTGGGTTGCGGCGAAAGCGGGCGCCTGGACACGAAACCGTGCCGGCGCGCCGCCATACACCCGCCGATGTTACTTGCGGCGCGAAAGCGCGGGCAAGTATGCTGCTTCACAGCGCGGCCCGGGCCCGGGCCGCCGTTCATTTCCGAGCCTTACGCTCCCTTGCAGGCGCCGCCTTGACCGATTCCGCTTCCCGGCCGTCGCCGAACGAAAACCACCTCCTGATCAACGCCTATACGACGCATCCGGAGTCGCCGCTATTGTCGGTGACCCGCCGGATCGCCGATTCGGGCTGCAATCTGGTCGATGCGCGCCTGTCCACGGTCGGCCGCGACGTCTCGGTCACCGCGCTGGCGGTGGGCTCCTGGGACGCGGTCGCCAAGCTGGAAGCCATGCTCACGCGCCTGGAGCGCGAGGAAGGCCTCAAGCTGGTCTGGTACCGCACCGGCGCCAAGCAGGTGCAGTCCAGTCTGCTGCCCTACATCGTCGAAGTCGTGGCCGCGGATAAGCCCGGCATCTTGTTCCAGCTGGCGGATTTCTTCGACCGCCAGGGCATCACCATCGAAAGCCTGCACTGCTCGCGCTACCGCGCGATGCAGACCGGCGCGGATATGTTCTCCGCCCAGATCACGATCGGCGTACCCTCGAGCATGCACATCGCCGCCCTGCGCGACGATTTCCTGGAGTTCTGCGACCATCTGAACCTGGACGCCATCATGGACCCGATGAAGTTCTGACTATGCTCGATACCGGCGATCGCGCCTACGGCGGCAAAGCTCCAGCTCTCGAACTGGCCCTGTCCAGCGGGGACACCGTCAAGATGAAGGACTACGCCGGCGGCTGGCTGGTGCTGTACTTCTATCCCAAGGACAGCACGCCCGGCTGCACTACCGAGGGCCTGGACTTCAATGCTCTGCTGCCCAAGTTCAAGAAGCTCGGCGCCACGGTGCTGGGCGTGTCCCGCGATTCGATCAAGTCGCACCAGAATTTCTGCGCCAAGCAGGGCTTCAAGTTCGACCTGATCAGCGACAAGGACGAAACCTTGTGCAACGCCTTCGGCGTGATCAAGGAAAAGAGCCTGTACGGCCGCAAATACATGGGCATCGAACGCAGCACTTTCCTGATCGACCCGAAGGGCGTCATCGTGCAGTCATGGCGTCCGGTGAAAGTCGCCGGGCATGCCCAGGCCGTCCTCGATTCGCTCAAAACCCATTCTGGCCAATAAACGCGCCGCAGGAAGCCACCACTCAGTGAGCCCCCTGATTCCCACGATCGCACGCCGTCCCGCCCCGCGGGCCACGGCGGCGCTGCCGTGCGCGATCGCAGCAGCCATCCGCGCCCTAGCGGTACGCAGCACTTTTCCCCCGGCGTCGCCCGACGCCTATCTCCAGCGGAGCTGTCGATGACAAGAAGCAAGCGCATCTATGTGCTGGATACCAACGTGCTGATGCACGATCCCACCGCGCTGTTCAAATTCCAGGAACACGATGTCTACCTGCCGATGCAGGTGATCGAGGAACTCGACAACGGCAAGAAAGGCACCTCCGAGGCCAGCCGCAACGCGCGGCAGGTCAGCCGTTTCCTCAACGAGCTGATCGAAATCGAGGGCACCGACAAGATCAGCACCGGCCTCACCCTCAACCGGCCGCAGGGCCTGCAGCTGCGCGGCGCGCAAAGCATCGGCAAGCTGCGCTTCCAGACCGGCTCGTTCGACGCGGGCAAGCGTTTCAGCGCGGTGATTCCGGACAACCAGATCCTCGGCGCGATCCTGGCGTTGCAGGAGCAGGAACCCGGCGTGCCGGTGGTGTTCGTGTCCAAGGACATCAACCTGCGCATCAAGGCCTCGATCGCCGGGATCGTGTCGGAAGACTACGAAAACGATCGCGCGCTCGACGATTTCAGCCTGCTGTACACCGGCGCGACCGCGCTGTCGGACGATTTCTGGCAGATCCACAGCAAGGACCTCAAGTCCTGGACCGAGAAGGGCCGCACCTACTACGAAATCAACCGCGCGCAGGACGACGACTGGTATCCGAATCAGTTCCTGTTCCTGCCCGGCGACGACGAGTCCGAGCTCAAGGTCACCAAGGTCGGCGAAGAGCGCGTGACCCTGCAGATCGTGGACGATTTCCGCCATAACCAGCACGCCGTGTGGGGCATCATCGCGCGCAACCGCGAGCAGAACTTCGCCCTCAACGCGTTGATGGACCCGGAGATCGACTTCGTCACCCTGCTCGGCACCGCCGGCACCGGAAAGACCTTGCTCGCGCTCGCCGCGGGCCTGGCGCAGACGATGGATCAGCAGCGGTATCGCGAGATCATCATGACCCGCGCGACGGTCAGCGTCGGCGAGGACATCGGCTTCCTGCCGGGTACGGAGGAAGAGAAGATGACGCCGTGGATGGGCGCGTTGACCGACAACCTGGAAGTGCTGACCCACAACCAGGACGGCGGCGCCTGGGGCCGCGCGGCGACCAACGACCTGCTGGCTTCACGCATCAAGATCCGCTCGATGAACTTCATGCGCGGGCGCACGTTCCTGAGCCGCTGGCTGATTCTGGACGAGGCGCAGAACCTGACGCCGAAGCAGATGAAGACCTTGATCACCCGCGCCGGTCCCGGCACGAAGATCGTGTGCCTGGGCAACGTGGAGCAGATCGATACGCCGTATCTGACCGAGACGACTTCGGGCCTGACCTATGCGGTGGATCGCTTCAAGGGCTGGGCGCACAGCGCGCACGTGACCTTGCGGCGCGGCGAGCGCTCGCGGTTGGCGGATTACGCTTCCGAAGTGCTCTGAGTTTCATCGGATCGGCTTGACCTACGCCGCGCGATGCGAATCGCGCGGCGTTTGGTTTTGTGGGGCATGCGATCGGCGAGGTTGGTTGCGGTAGTTGCAGCTGCGGCCGCTGTCGTAGTTGTTGCCGTTGCCGTTGCCGTTGCCGTTGCCGTTGCCGAGATTTTGCTTCGGCTTTACTTTTGCCGTTGCTGGGCGCCGCTAGTAACTCGCGAGACCAGGGACACCCGGAGGGCGGCGCACATGGACGTGCGCCGGGTGCCACCTTGGGCAGGATGCCCAATGTGGCACCTGCCTGCGCAGGCATCGCACTCGTGGCTTTTGACTCGAAACAGCCCAAAGCCTTTTCTTTGGTTACTTTTGACCGAAGGAAATCCCGTGGGACTTTGTGGCTTTGGACAAAGAAAGTGACCCGCCGCTTTATGGCGGAAGCGTTTAGCGTTTGATCTTGCTTGAGGCTTCTAAGGCTTCTAAGGCTTCTAAGGCTTCTAGGGCTTCTAAGGCTTCTTAACGAACCTGAAGCCCCTGATCGAAACAACCAGTCCTGCGCACTCCTCCTACCGTCATTCCCGCGAAAGCGGGAATCCAGAGACTTCAAGCGTTCTCGCACGAAAGGCACTGGATTCCCGCGTTCGCGGGAATGACGAGCAAAAGCAAAAGCCTCAAACAAGAGCAAGAGCAAGAGCAAGAGCGAGATCAAACGCCTAAAGCTTCCGCCATGGAGCGGCGGGTCACTTTCTTTGTCCAAAGCCACAAAGAAAGTAACCAAAGAAAAGGCTTTGGGCTGTTTCGAGTCAAAAGCCACGAGTGCGGTGCCTGCGCAGGCAGGTGCCACATTGGGCATCCTGCCCAAGGTGGCACCCGGCGCACGTCCATGTGCGCCGCCCTCCGGGTGTCCCTGGTCTCGCGAGTTACAAGCGGCGCCCGGCAACGGCAAAAACAAAGCCAGACCAAAGCAAAGTCGAAGCCGAAGCCGAAGCTGAAGCTGAAGCTGAAGCTGAAGCTGAAGAAAAATCTTGGCAACAGCAACAGCAAGCGCAAGGCCAAGGGCTAAGGCGAGGAACGAACCTGCAGTCAATCGCGAAAACTTCGCAAACTGCCGCTCGCCCCATCGCACACACCACCTCTCACCCCATCCCCACACCCCAAACGATTTGGGTACGCTAACCCCATGACCGCCCCACACTCCTCCCCCCGCCCCCCCAGCGCCCTGACCATCGCCGGTTCCGACTCCGGCGGCGGCGCCGGTATCCAGGCCGATCTCAAGACCTTCGCCGCGCACCGCGTGCACGGACTGAGCGCCATCGCCGCGCTGACCGCGCAGCACACCCGCGGGGTCAGCGCCGTGCACGTGCCCGATACCGGGTTCCTGCGCGCGCAGATCGACGCCGGCTTCGACGACTTCGACGTCCGCGCGGTCAAACTCGGCATGCTCGCCACCGCCGAGGTCATCGTCGCCGTCGCCGATGCGCTCGAACACTACCGGCCGCAGTACACCGTGCTCGATCCGGTCATGGTCGCCACCTCCGGCGCGCGCCTGCTCGAACCTTCCGCGCTCCACGCGCTGCGCACACGCCTGTTGCCGCTGGCCAGCGTGATCACGCCGAATCTGCCAGAGGCCGAACTGCTGCTCGGCGCATCCATCGCCGATCGCGACGCCATGCATCGCGCCATCGATGGGCTGTTCGCACTGGGCGCGCACGCGGTGCTGCTCAAGGGCGGACACCTGCCCGGCGACGGCGATGTCGTCGATCTGTTCGCGCAGCCCGGATCGGTGCGCGAGATCGCCCACCCGCGCCTGCAAGTGGACGCGCACGGCACCGGCTGCACGCTCGCCTCGGCGGTCGCGGCGAATCTGTGTCTGGGACGCTCGCTGCAGGAAGCGAGCGTCGCCGCCGCCGACTACGTGCACGACGCGCTTCGCCTCGGCTATCGGCCGGGACGCAGCGAGGTATTGGTGCTCGATCACTTCGGAGCCGCGCCGCGTGCTTGAATCTGTCGTGGTCGGTCAATCCCCTCTGAGCGGCGCCGACGGCCATCGCTGGTCGCTGATCTCCACGATTCCGCAACAACCCAGCGCCAGCCTGCTGTGGCTGCCCGCGCTCGGCGTCGCCGCGCGCAACTATCTGCCGTTCGCGCATGCGCTGGCCGCTCAGGGCGTCGCCGTGTTCGTGCACGAATGGCGCGGCAACGGCAGCAGCAGCCTGCGCGCCGGCCGCGACAGCGACTGGGGTTATCGCGAACTGTTGCTCGAAGACATTCCGCTCAGCGACGACGCCGTCGCGGCGGCACTGCCCGGCGTGCCGCGCATCATCGGCGGCCACAGCCTCGGCGGGCAGATGGCCGGCATGCAGTTGGGTTTGGCGGCTTTGCGCAACGATCCGCTGATGCCGCGTTCGCTGTGGCTGGCGGCCAGCGGCGCGCCGTACTGGCGCGCGTGGCCGATGCCGCGGAGGATCGCGATGCCGATGATCTACCGCTTCCTGCCGTGGCTGGCGCAGGTCAATGGCGCCCTGCCCGGCAAACGCATCGGCTTCGGCGGCAACGAGGCGCGCAGCCTGATTCGCGACTGGGCGTTGACCGCACTGAGCGGCCGCTACGCCGCGCGCGGCATCGAGGCGGACATGGAAGCCGGCATGGCCCAGGCCGACGTCGAGATACGCGCGGCGATCATGGACAGCGATTGGCTGGTGCCGCGGGCCTCGCTCGACTTCCTGCTGTCGAAGCTGCCGCGCTCGCGCGCCGAGACAGTGGTCTTGCGCGAGAGCGATCTGGGAACGCGCGCCGATCATTTTTCGTGGCTGAAACAGCCCGAAGCGGTGGCGAAGGCGTTGCTGCGCTAATAGGCGAACCGGCACGAACCACGCGCAGGCAGCAGCGCGAACGGCGGCCTCGCAGCAACGATGCCACTACCCGCCCCACGGTCACGGCTTGCACCGCTTCAACATCGGCCGCATCAGGAACCACGATGCCGCGCCGCGGCGATTTACGCCCAACCGGCGATTTTTTACGCTGAATTTACGGCGTGACGGCCTGCACGAAATAGCGGCTTTACGCCCCATGTTCCGAGAATGACGACGTGGCCAAGACCGGCCTCGTTCCTATTCACGGATACACCCATGTCGTCGTCGCATCACCTGTTCCGCCGCCGCGAGGCCGCCGCTCCGTTGCTCCTCGCCGTCTGCGCCGGCCTCGGCCTGCTCGCGCTCGGCACGCGCGCGGATGCCGCCGAAACGCCCAGCGCCAGCTTCACCGGCTCGGCCGCGCTCACCAGCGACTACGTCTGGCGCGGCAGTTCGCAGACGCAAGGCGATCCGGCCGTGCAGGTCGGCTTCAAGGCCGCCGCGGCCAACGGTTTCTACGGCTCGATCTGGGGCTCCAACGTCGAGTTCGCGCCGGAAACCCACGCCAGCAGCGAGCTCGACTTCACCGTCGGCTGGGCCGGCAAGATCGCCCAGGATTGGGCGCTGGACATCAACGTCCTGCACTACCGCTATCCCTCGACCACCAGCGATCTCAACTGGACCGAGCTCAACGGCACCGTGACCTACCGCGACAACTACTGGCTGTCGCTGGGCTATTCGAACGAAGCGCTGGGCAGCAAGGATCAAGGCATCTATGCCCAGATCGGCGCCCGCTTCCCGGTCAACGACGCGCTGCGCCTGGAAGCCGCGGTCGGCCACTATTTCCTCGACGACGTCTACGACCGCAGCTACAGCCACGGCCAGCTCAGCGCGATCTGGGCGGTCAAGGCGCCGTTCGAACTGCGCCTGACCGCGCACGCCACCGATCACAACGCCGAACGCATCTTCGGCGATTCCCTTGCCGGCTCGCGCATCGAAGCGGCCGTGCAAGCCTCGTTCTGACAGGGGATACGACCATGCCTGGCTGGCTTTCCATGTTGTGCGCGGTCTCGGTCCTGGTGGCCGCCGCGTATTTGTTCTACGTCGTGCTGCGTCCGGAAGACTTCTAGTCCGCGCAGCCGCAGTGCGGACCAGGACCGATCCGCATCACCTTTCCTCAGCGCCCGAACGGAACGACCGCTCGGGCGCGGTCCGTAGAGACGCCGGATGCGTCGCGACGGATCCTTCATCGCCCGGTGTTTCACCATGATCGAAATCATTCTCGTATTCGCGCTGGCCGTCGGCCTGGGATGGCCGCTCGGCCTGTACCTGGCGCGGGTCATGCGCGGCGACCGCTCGCGTCTGGACGCGGTGTTCGGACCGCTGGAGCGCACGATCTACCGCGCCCTCGGCGTCGATCCCGGCCGCGGCATGAGCTGGCGCGGTTACGCGCTGGCCTTCGCGCTGAGCAATCTCGTGCTGGCCGTGCTGGTCTGGGTGTTGTTCATGACCCAGGCCTGGCTGCCGTTCAACCCGGACAACATCCCCAACATGCGCTGGGACACCGCGCTGCACACGATGGTGTCGTTCCTCACCAACACCAACCAGCAGCACTACTCCGGTCAGGCGCAGCTGAGCTATCTGTCGCAGATGGTCGGCATCGTCGGGCTGCAGGTGGTCACGCCGATGATGGGTCTGGCGATCGTGGTCGCCACCCTGCGCGGCCTGTTCGGCGGGCGTCAGGCAATGGGCGCGCCCAACGCCGCCGCGCGCGAAGGCGAAACGCGCGATCTGGGCAACTACTGGGTGGATGTCACCCGCGCCACCCTGCGTTTCATGCTGCCGCTGTGCCTGGTCTGGGCGGTGCTGCTGACTTCGCAAGGCGTTCCGTCGACGTTGCAAGGCGCCGTGACGGTTTCGCCGCTCGACCAAAGCGCCGAGCTGAAAGAACAGAAGATCCCTGTGGGGCCTGTCGCTTCCATGGTCGCCGCGAAACAACTGGGCACCAACGGCGGCGGCTGGTACGGCCCGAACAGCGCGGTGCCGCTGGAGAATCCGACCCCGTTCGCCAATCTGCTGGAAACTCTGGCGCTGATTCTGATTCCGGTCGCGGTGACGTTCATGATCGGCCCGTTCACCGGCCGGCGCAAACTCACCGCGCTGGTGTTCGGCAGCATGCTGATGATGTCGGTGGTCTCCACCGGTCTTACCGTCTGGTCGGAAGCGCATTCGTCCACCACCGCCGACGCGACACTGATGGAAGGCAAGGAAACCCGCTTCGGCGCCGACGGCTCGGCCTTGTGGGCGGCGCTGACCACCCAGAGCAGCAACGGCTCGGTCAACGCCATGCACGACTCGCTGGCGCCGCTGACCGGCGGCATGGCCATGGTCAACATGTTGATCAACTCGATCTGGGGCGGCATCGGCTGCGGTCTGCAGCAGTTCCTGGTGTATCTGTTGTTGTCGGTGTTCCTGGCCGGCCTGATGACCGGGCGCACGCCGGAGTTGTTCGGTCGCAAGATCGAAGCGCCGGAGGTGCGTCTGCTGGCGCTGCTGATTCTGTTGCAGCCGCTGGTCGTGCTCGGCTTCAGCGCGGTCACTCTGGCGATCCCGTCGATCACCGCCAATTCCAATCCGGGCTTCCACGGCATCAGCCAAGTGTTCTATGAGTACACCTCGGCCTTCGCCAACAACGGTTCGGGTTTCGAAGGCCTGGGCGACGCCACGTATTGGTGGAACCTGAGCTGCGCCGCGGTGCTCGCGCTGGGCCGTTACCCGGCCCTGATCGTGCCGCTCGCCGTCGCCGGCTTGTTGGCGCGCAAACGCGTCGCGCCGGAAAGCGCCGGCACCTTGCACACGGAAACGCCGACCTTCGCCCTGACCTTGATCGCGGTGATCGTGATCCTGACCGTCCTGCAATTCATGCCGGCGCTGGTCCTCGGCCCCATCGCCGACCACCTGACGCTGTATGCGGGCGCCGTTCCGGCGCTCAGCAGCCCCGCTCTCTGAGGTATGCCATCGTGACTGAACAAACCCATCTCGGAGTGCAGCGCCGCACCACCGCGGTCGCCGGCCTCGACGCCGCCGGCCTGCGCGCGGCGATCCTGGAATCCTTCGTCAAACTCTCGCCGCGTCACGCCGTGCGCAGCCCGATCATGGCGATCGTGCTGCTCGGCACGGTGCTGTCGGCGCTGATCACGATCTTCGTTCCGGGCAACACCGGCTTCGGCATCGCGGTCAGCGTGATCTTGCTGATCACCGTGCTGTTCGCGAACTTCGCCGAAGCCGTCGCCGAAGCGCGCGGCCGCGGCCAGGCCGCGTCATTGCGAGCGGCGCGGCGCGATCTGGTCGCGCGCAAGCTCGACACCATCGGCAAGAACGAAACCCGCGTCGCCGCTTCGACCTTGAAGCCCGGCGACCGGGTGATCGTCTCGGCCAACGAGCTGATCCCGGCCGACGGCGAAATCGTCAAGGGCGTGGCGACGATCAACGAATCGGCGGTGACCGGCGAATCCGCGCCGGTGCTGCGCGAGGCCGGCACCGACCGTTCCGGCGTCATCGGCGGCACCAAGGTGCTGTCGGACGAGATCGTGATCGAAGTCAGCGCCGAGCCCGGGCACAGCTTCCTCGATCGCATGATCGCCCTGGTCGAAGGCGCCAACCGGCAGAAGACGCCGAACGAAATCGCCCTGACCATGTTGCTGGCGGCGATGACGCTGACCTTCCTGATCGTGGTCGCGACCTTGCCGTTCTTCGCCGGCTTCGTCGGCGCCAAGCTCGATCCGCTGCTGCTGATCGCGCTGCTGGTCTGCCTGATCCCGACCACCATCGGCGGCCTGCTGCCGGCGATCGGCATCGCCGGCATGAACCGCGCGCTGTCGGCGAACGTGCTGGCGAAATCCGGCAAGGCGGTGGAAGTGGCCGGCGACGTCGACGTGCTGCTGCTCGACAAGACCGGCACCATCACTTTCGGCGACCGTCAGGCGACCGCGTTCCATCCGCTGGCCGGCGTCGATCGCGCGCAACTGCGCGACGCCGCGTTGCTGTCCTCACTGGCCGACCCGACCCCGGAAGGCAAGTCGATCGTGCGCCTGGCGCGCGAGCTGCACAGCAATTCGCTCGAACCCGAACGTGCCGACTACATTCAGTTCAGCGCGCAGACCCGCATGTCCGGCGTCGATCTGCCCGAGGATTACCCGGGCGGCGCGCGCTCGATCCGCAAGGGCTCCGGGGACGCGATCGGCAACTACGTGCGTTCGCTCGGCGGCGAGGTCATT
The DNA here is from genome assembly GCF_001442805.1 of Lysobacter gummosus. Classification (NCBI taxonomy): domain Bacteria; kingdom Pseudomonadati; phylum Pseudomonadota; class Gammaproteobacteria; order Lysobacterales; family Lysobacteraceae; genus Lysobacter; species Lysobacter gummosus. The sequence continues at coordinate 3,531,601 of NZ_CP011131.1, forward strand.
CCCGAACTCAACGCCCGCATCGAGCAGGTCGCGCGCAGCGGCGCCACGCCGCTGGTCGTGGCCGAAGGCCGCTACGTGCTCGGCGTGATCGAGCTGTCGGACGTGGTCAAGCACGGCGTCAAGGAACGCTTCGCGCGTCTGCGGGCGATGGGCGTGCGCACGGTCATGATCACCGGCGACAACCCGCTGACCGCGGCGGCGATCGCGGCCGAGGCCGGCGTGGACGATTACATCGCCGAAGCGCGCCCGGAAGACAAGCTCGCCCGCATCCGCGCCGAGCAGGCTGGCGGCCGTCTGGTCGCGATGGTCGGCGACGGCACCAACGACGCGCCGGCGCTGGCCCAGGCCGACGTCGGACTGGCGATGAACTCGGGCACGCAGGCGGCGAAGGAAGCCGGCAACATGGTCGATCTGGATTCCGATCCGGCCAAGCTGCTGGCGGTGGTGGAAGTCGGCAAGCAGCAGCTGATCACCCGCGGCGCGCTGACCACGTTCTCGCTGGCCAACGACGTGTCGAAGTACTTCGCGATCCTGCCGGCTCTGTTCGCCGCGGCGATTCCGCAGATGGCCGCGCTCAACGTCATGCATCTGTCGAGCCCGACCAATGCGGTGCTGGCGGCGCTGATCTTCAACGCGATCATCATCCCGGCGCTGATTCCGCTGGCCCTGGCCGGCGTGCGCTTCAAGCCCGCCACCGCGGTCTCGCTGCTGCGCCGGAACATGCTGGTCTACGGCGTCGGCGGCGTGCTGCTGCCGTTCGTGGCGATCAAGCTCATCGACATGGCGCTGGTTGCGATCTTCTGAACCGCCGCGCCCTACAGAGCCCCTCTCACGCTTGCGGGAGAGGGGTTGGGGTGAGGGCCAAGCGAAACCAGCAAGGCCCGACCTAATCAACAGGACAACGAAATGAACACTCCCACCACCCAAGCCGCCAGCATCGACGACCGCATTGGGTTGCGCGCGCCGTTGCTGTTCGCCGCCGTCGCTCTGCTCGGCTTCGGCCTGCTGTACTCGCTCGCCGGCACCGCGCTCGGCCGAGTCGCATTTCCGTCGCAGGCCACCGGTTCGATCATCGAGCACAACGGCCATGCCGTCGGCTCGGCGCTGATCGCCCAGCCCTTCTCCGACGCGAAGTATTTCCAGGCGCGTCCCTCGGCGGCCAAGTACGATCCGACCGCCGCATCGGGCAGCAACCAGGCACGCAGCAATCCCGACCTGCGCAAGCGCATCGCCGACGACACCGCGGCGATCGCCCAACGCGAAGGCATTGCCGTGAGCGAAGTACCGGCCGAACTGGCCACTCAATCCGGCGGCGGCCTAGACCCGCACATCTCGCCCCGCGCCGCGCAGGTGCAGGCCGCGCGCGTAGCCAAGGCGCGCGGCGTGGATGCGGCCAAGATTCAGGCCTTGATTGCCGCGAACACTGAGGCGCCGCAGTTCGGTGCGCTCGGGCAGGCGCGGGTGAATGTGCTGCGGCTCAACCTGGCCCTGGATGCGGCCCGCTGATTCGACGCTTATCGCGGCGCGGCCGTTGCCGTTGCCGTTGCCGTTGCCGTTGCCGTTGCCGTTGCCAAGATTTTGCTTCGCTTTGTCTCTGCTTCGCTTCGCTTACGCTTTGCTTCAGCCCTGCCTTTGCTTTTGTCGTTGCCTGGCGCCGCTAGTAACTCGCGAGACCAGGGACACCCGAAGGGCGGCGCACATGGACGTGTGCCGGGTCCCACCTTGGGCAGGATGCCCAATGTGGGACCTGCCTGCGTAAGCATCGCGCTCGTGGCTTTTGACTCGAAACAGCCAAAGCGTTTTCTTTGGTTACGTTCTTTGTCGCTTTGGACAAAGAAAGTAACCCGCCGCTTTATGGCGGAAGCTTTAGGCGTTTGCTCTTGCTCTTGCTTGAGGCTTCTGCATTTTTGCTCGTCATTCCCGCGAACGCGGGCTCCGCTTTACTTCGGCGTAGCCGAACATCCAGAGACTTCAAGCGTTCTCGCACGAAAGGCCCTGGATTCCCGCGTTCGCGGGAATGACGGTGGGAGAGAATGCGCAGGCCGGGTTGTTTCGATCAGGAACGTCGGGCTCTTACTTAGGAGGGCCCCAAAGCCCTAAACCGCCCACCCGCACCACTACACACCCATCACCCACCCAGCGCACAATTCCCGCATGACCGACCCCCGCAGCGCCCAAGCCGATGCCCTCATGGGCGAACTGCAACGCCAGGGCGCCGGGCGGTTGACGATCTTCCTCGGCGCAGCGCCCGGCGTCGGCAAGACCTACACCATGCTCGGCCGCGCCCGCGAACTGCAACGCCGCGGCATCGACGTCGTCGTCGCCATCGTCGAAACCCACGGCCGCGCCGAAACCTCGGCCCTGGTCGAAGGCCTCGACGTGCTCCCGCGCAAACGCCTGGACTACCAGGGCCGCACGCTCGAGGAAATGGACCTCGACGCCGTGCTCGCGCGCAAGCCCAAGGTCGCGCTGGTCGATGAACTCGCCCACCGCAACGCCCCCGGCAGCCGCCACGAACGGCGCTGGCAGGATGTGCTGGAACTGCTGGACGCCGGCATCGACGTCTACACCACCATCAACATCCAGCACCTGGAAAGCCTCAACGACGTCATCCACCGCATCACCGGCGTGCGCGTCAGCGAAACCGTGCCCGATGCGCTGTTCGACCGCCTGCGCGATATCGTCCTGGTCGATCTGCCGCCGCGCGAGCTGATCGAGCGCCTGCAACAGGGCAAGGTCTACGTGCCCGAACAGGCCGCGCACGCGCTGCAGGCCTTCTTCTCGCCCTCGAACCTGACCGCGCTGCGCGAACTGGCGATGCAGACCGCCGCCGATCGCGTCGACAGCGACCTGCGCGAGGCCCAGACCGCGCGCGGCCTGCCCGGCGTGCCGCTGCGGCGCGCGGTGATGGTCGCCATCGACGGGCTCGGCCAGTCCGAATACCTGGTGCGGGTGGCGCGCCGCATCGCCGAACGCCGCGATTCGCCGTGGATCGTGGTCACCGTCCACACCGGCGGCGCGCCCGACGAGGCGCGCCAATCCGAACTCGACCGCGCCTTCGCCCTCGCCCGCCGGCTCGGCGGCGAGGCGGTGGTGCTGCACGGCAACAGCATCGTCGATGCCCTGCTCGATCACGGCGAACGCGCCGGCGTATCGACCATCGTGCTCGGCCGCACCCGCGAGCGGCCGCTCGCGCGCATGATCAACCGCACCCTGACCCAGCAACTGATCCAGCGCGGCGCGCATTACGAGCTGACCATCGTCAGCACGCCGGAAGCGCGCGCGAAGGCACGGCGATCGATGCGCGACAACGGCAGCCGCCTGCGCGGCCTGCTCAATCGCAGCGACGCGGCGCTGGCGGTGGTTGCCGCCACCCTCGCCACCGCCCTGGCCTGGGCCGCCGAACGCTGGATCGGCCTGGACGATCTGTCGCTGATCTTCATCGTCGCGGTGGTCGTGGTCGCCGCGCGCACCCGCATGACCGCGGCGGTGATCGCCTCGGTGCTGTGCTTTCTGGCGTACAACTTCTTCTTCATCGAGCCGCGCTTCACCTTCGAAATCGGCGCGAGCCAGGGCGTGGCGACGGTGGTGCTGTTCCTGGCCGCGGCGCTGGTCGCCGGACGCCTGGCCTCGAAGCTGCGCATGCAGGTGCTGGCCTTGCGCGCGTCCAACGCGCACGCGACCGAGCTGCAGAGCCTCGGCCGCGAACTGTCCACCGCCGCCGACGTCGGCCAGGTCGTGCGCGCCGGGCGCAACGCGCTCAAGCGCTCGCTGGGCGCGGAAGCCTTCGTCTACATCGGCGCCGCGCCGCTGCGCGGCGAGCAGTTGCCGGAGATGAACGACAAGGATCGCGCCGCCGCCGACTGGAGCCTGAAGCATCGCCAATCCGCCGGCCGCTATACCGATACCTTGGCCGGATCGGATTGGTGGCTGCTGCCGCTCAAAGGCGCCGGCTCGAACGACGCGCCGGCGGCCGGCGTGGTCGGCTTGCGTTTTCCCACGTCGCTGACCCGGCTGGGCGCGGAACAGCGTCGATTGGCCGAGGCCATGACCGACGACGTCGCACAGGCGATTCTGCGCACCCGTTTGGTCGCCGACCTGGAAGACTCGCGCGTCAGCGGCGAAACCGAACGCCTGCGCTCGGCGCTGCTGTCCTCGGTCTCGCACGATCTGCGCTCGCCGTTGGCCTCGATCATCGGCGCCGCCAGCAGCCTGGACAACTACGCCGAGGCGATGCCGCGCGAGGATCGCCACGCCCTGCTGGAAACCATCCGCATCGAAGGCGAACGGCTGGACCGCTACATCCAGAATCTGCTCGACATGACCCGGCTCGGCCACGGCGGGCTGGCGCTCAATCGCGACTGGATCGGCGTGGACGAATTGATCGGTTCGGCGGTCACGCGCCTGCAACGCTACGAGCCGGGCGCGCGCTTCGAGGTGCGGCTGCAGCCCGGGCTCGGACCGATCTGGGTGCATCCGGCGTTGATCGAACAAGCGCTGTTCAACGTGATCGAAAACGCGGTGAAGTTCTCCCCGCCCGACACGCCGGTGAGCATCGACGCGCGCCGGGTCGATAACGAGCCCGGCGCCCAGCCCGAGCAGGTGCTGCGCATCGACGTCAGCGACCGCGGCCCGGGCATTCCCGAGGACGAACGCGCGCGCATCTTCGACATGTTCTACAGCGTCGAGCGCGGCGATCGCGGCCGCCAGGGCACCGGCCTGGGGCTGGCGATCTGCCAGGGCATGATCGGCGCGCACGGCGGCAACGTCGTCGCCCTGCCCGGCCAGCCCGATGCGCAGGGTCGCCGCGGCACCACGATCCGCATTACCCTGCCGCCTATCGAACCCGAGCCTGCCGCCGCGCCATGACCGAGGACCACGCTCCGCATTCGCACCCGCAGGCCGCGCCGCCCGCGCGCGTGCTGGTGATCGACGACGAGCCGCAGATCCGCAAGTTTCTCGACATCGCCCTGCGCGCCCAGGGCTATGCGGTCGAGCTGGCCGAGAACGGCAACAGCGGCCTGGAAACGCTGGCCACGCGCGGCGCCGACCTGGTGATCCTGGATCTGGGCCTGCCCGATCGCGACGGCCACGACGTGCTGCGCGAGCTGCGCCAGTGGTCGGGCGTGCCGGTAATTTTGTTGACCGTGCGTTCCAGCGAATCGGAAAAGGTCGCCGCGCTCGACGGCGGCGCCAACGACTACGTGACCAAGCCCTTCGGCGTGCAGGAACTGATGGCGCGCGTGCGCGCCCTGCTGCGCGCGCACGGCCCGCAGGGCGAGACCCTGCCGGTGTTCGACGACGGCCATCTGCGCATCGACCTGGCGCGGCGCGAGGTGCATCTGCACGGCGAGCCGGTGGTGCTCGCGCGCAAGGAGTACGCGCTGCTGGCGATGCTGTTCCAGCACGCCGGACGCGTGGTCACTCAGCCGCAGCTGCTGCGCGAGCTGTGGGGGCCGACGCATCAGGAGGACACGCATTACCTGCGCATCCTGGTGGGCAAGCTGCGCCACAAGCTCGGCGACGACGCCGCGGCACCGCGTTATATCGCCACCGAGCCGGGCGTGGGGCTGCGTTTCATCGAGACGCGCTGAAAGCGGGGTTCGATCGGCGCGTGCGCTTGGGTGGCCGTTTCAATCCACGTCGCGTAGCGGCCGCTCAAGCCGCGGCACGCACGAGCGCGCCGGGCGTTCGTGCGCGACCGACGGCCCGCCTTACGCAGCCTTGGCGCGGAACTGCGCGTACAGCGTAGTCGGCGGCGCATCGAAGTACTTGAGCAAGGCCGGGCACAGCCAGCCTTCCATGCCGATCGATTCGCTGCGATACCAGTTGCCGCTGAGGTCGGCGCGCTGCCAGTCCAGTTGCAGCTGATAGCCCGGAAACGGGTGGGTCGAGAACAGCAGGGTGAAGCCGTTCTGGGCGCCGTCGATGCCGGCGACCATGTGATCGATGATCGTATCGGCGCCGGAGACGAACGGCTCCTCGCGCAGTCCGACCGCGAGGTCGTCGAACACCCACATGCCGTGGGTCTTGTACGGATGAATCGCGACGATGGCGTTCATGGCGAGGTCCTTTGGCCAGAAAGGCCGGGACTATGGTGGCTAGCGCGCGCGTGCGCAAGGCATCGGTTCGGGTTGGTGACGCGTTCGGAGTATGAGCCCGGCGGATCGGAGCCGGCGTATTCGCGCAGCGGCCGCTAAGGCATTCGGAACTCCACACCTGGGCCGCGCATCGCTGACCGACGCGCTTTGCATTCGAGCACCGATACACACCATCGGATCGGCCACTTCGCGAGGCGCGAACAGCTAAACAAAACACGCAAAGAAAAAGCCGGCAATCTTTCGATTGCCGGCTTTCTTTGTAGTGGCGCGCCCGGAAGGATTCGAACCTCCGACCCCCAAGTTCGTAGCCTGGTGCTCTATCCAGCTGAGCTACGGGCGCCTAGTTGGAAAATTATGACGATTAATCAGCGCATCGTCAACATTTTTCAAACTCTTTTTTTGCTGATCATCGATACCGCCAAACCGACAATCAGCAAAGAAAAGCCGCCATTGGCGGCTTCCATTTGCAACTGGCGGAGAGTGAGGGATTCGAACCCTCGATAGAGCTTTTGACCCTATACTCCCTTAGCAGGGGAGCCCCTTCAGCCTCTCGGGCAACTCTCCGCATCTATTGAAGCAATGCGGGCGGGAAGCATAACGGCTCACCCGTTTTACGGCAACGCTTGCGACAAACTTTTTTTATCAGCCGCCAGCGTTTTTGCCAGAATCGTCCGACGCGTCCTCGCCACGCTGGATGCGCTGATAAATCTCCTCGCGATGGACCGCGACATCTTTCGGTGCGGTAATACCGATACGCACCTGGTTCCCCTTGACGCCGAGCACGGTGACGGTCACCGAGTCGCCGATCATCAGGGTTTCGCCGACGCGACGCGTCAGGATCAGCATTGAAAACCTCCTCGAGCCGGGACCGTAGTACCGGCGTTGGCATTCTTTTCCATCAGGAAGAATGCTTCAATTTGTACACAAACGTGAACCATCTTAGCGACCGGTCAAACTAGGTCGCAAGCGATAGAGGTCACTGTTCGCCATTCAGACAAGCTTACTCTCAACCCAGTGCGCAACGCCCGCAAGAGCCTGGATCAGGGCCGGGCCGTCATCGCCTCCGCCCTGCGCCATGTCCGGACGGCCGCCGCCTTTACCGTTGATCTGACCGGCCACGTGAGCGAGGAGTTCCCCCGCCTTGACCTTGCCAGCCGCGCTTCCGTTCACTCCAGCGACCAAGGCCGCCTTACCGTCGCTGGCGCCCGCCAGCACGATCACCGCGTCGCCAAGCTGCTGTTTGAGGCTGTCTACCGCCTCTCGCAACGCCTTGGCGTCAAACCCTTCCAGCCGGGTCGCTACCAGCTTGACCGCGCCGATCTGGGTCGCCGAGGCGGCCAGGTCGGAGGCGGCGCCGGAAGCGGCCTTGGCTTTAATCGATTCCAACTCGCGTTCGAGCTTCTTCTGCCGGTCGAGCAGCGCGCGCAGCTTGTCGGCCACATCGCCGGCGTTGCCGCCGAGAAGGCGCGCGGCCTGCTCCAGGCGCTGCTCCTCTTCGGCCACATAGTCCAGCGCGCCCTGCCCGGTCAGCGCCTCGATCCGGCGCACGCCGGCCTGGACGCCGCTTTCGGCCACGATCTTGAACAGGCCGATGTCGCCGGTGCGTGACACGTGGGTGCCGCCGCACAGTTCGGTCGAGGCCTCGCCCATGCGCAGCACGCGCACGCGGTCGCCATACTTCTCGCCGAACAGCGCCATGGCGCCGAAGTCGATGGCTTCCTGCATGCCCATCTGGTGGACTTCGGCTTCGTAGTTGCGGCGCACGTCGCTGTTGACCTGGCGCTCGATCTGGGCGAGCTCGGCGTCGGTCAGCGGGTTGAAGTGCGAGAAGTCGAAACGCAGGCGGTCCGGAGCGACCAGCGAGCCCTTCTGGGTCACGTGGTCGCCGAGCAGGCGGCGCAGGGCCGCGTGCAGCAGGTGGGTCGCCGAATGGTTGAGCACGGTCGCCGAGCGGCGGGCTTCGTCCACGGCGCCAAGGACGCGGTCGCCGCGCTTGAGGCTGCCGGCGGTAAGCGTGCCGATGTGGCCGTGGAACTGGCCGGCGAACTTCTGCGTATCGCCGACCACGAAACGGGTGCCGGCTTCGTCGAGCTCGCCGGTGTCGCCGACCTGGCCGCCGCTTTCGGCGTAGAACGGGGTGCGGTCGAGGATGACCACACCTTCGTCGCCGGCGTCGAGCCGCTCGACCGGCGCGCCGTCGCGCAGCAGCGCCACGACTTGCAGGCCGCCTTCGGTGAGGTGGTCGTAGCCGAGGAATTCGGTCGGCGCCAGCTGCGCGGCCAGTTCGGCCGGCATCGTGGTCGCGTTGCCGAACTTGCCGGCCTTGCGCGCGATGATGCGCTGCTTTTCCATCTCGACTTCGAAGCCGGCCATGTCCACCGACAGGCCGCGCTCGCGCGCGATGTCGGCGGTCAGGTCGGCCGGGAAGCCGTAGGTGTCGTAGAGCTTGAATGCGTCGGTGCCGGCGATGGTGCCGTGCGAGCGCGTGGCGATCTCATCGAAGATGCGCATGCCCGAATCCAGCGTCGCGGCGAAGCGCTCTTCTTCGGCGGCCAGCGCGGCTTCGACGAATTCGCGCTTGGCGGCCAGTTCCGGATAGGCATCGCCCATTACTTCGACCAGCGCCTTGACCAGCTTGTGGAAGAACGGCCCCTTCTGGCCGAGCATCCAGCCGTGGCGCAGCGCGCGGCGGATGATCCGCCGCAGCACGTAGCCGCGGCCGTCGTTGGACGGCAGCACGCCGTCCACGATCAGGAAAGAACACGCGCGGATGTGATCGGCGATCACGCGCAGCGATTTGTTCTCCAGATCGGCGGTGCCGGTGGCCTTGGCCGCAGCCGCGATCAGATGCCGGAACAGGTCGATCTCGTAGTTGCCGTGCACGCCCTGCAGCACCGCCGCCAGACGTTCCAGGCCCATGCCGGTATCCACGCACGGCGCCGGCAACGGCAGCAGCGTGCCGTCGGGCTGGCGGTCGAACTGCATGAACACCAGGTTCCAGATTTCGATGAAGCGATCGCCGTCCTCGTCGGGCGAACCCGGCGGGCCGCCGGCGATGTGCGCGCCGTGGTCGTAGAAGATTTCCGTGCACGGGCCGCAGGGGCCGGTGTCGGCCATCTGCCAGAAATTGTCCGATGCGAACGGTGCACCCTTGTTGTCGCCGATGCGCACGATGCGTTCGGCCGGCACGCCGATCTTCTTGTTCCAAAGATCGAAGGCTTCGTCGTCGGTGTGGTAGACCGTGACCAGCAGGCGTTCGGCCGGCAGGCCCCACACCTGGGTCAGCAGTTCCCAGGCCCAGGTGATGGCGTCGTCCTTGAAGTAATCGCCGAAGGACCAGTTGCCGAGCATTTCGAAGAAGGTGTGGTGACGCGCGGTATAGCCGACCTGATCGAGGTCGTTGTGCTTGCCGCCGGCACGCAGGCAGCGCTGCACGTCGGCCGCGCGCACGTAGCCCGGCTTCTCGCTGCCGAGGAATACGTTCTTGAATTGCACCATGCCCGAGTTGGTGAACAACAAGGTCGGGTCGTTAGCCGGCACCAACGGTGCCGACGGCACGATGGTGTGGCCCTTGCCCCGAAAAAACTCGAGGAAATCGCTGCGGATTTCAGTGGTGGTCTTCATGCCTGGGAGATAGTCGCCTGGTCGGGAGCGGACCGCTCGACCGAACCCATGCCACCACGATGGGGGCATCGACTGGAACAGGCAACCCGGGGACCCGAAAGCCGCGTAGCCTAGCAGGCCCGGGGGCTTTATGCGCAAGGCTGTGCAGCAAATATGCCCAGCCGTTCAGTCCTCGGCGCAGGAACGACTGGCATTACGCACGGTTTCGCCGTCGAAGCCGCGCCGTATCAGCAGATCCGCGGCCTTTCGGCGCAACGCCGGGTCCAGAAAATAGCCCTCGCCGTAGCGGCGCCGGGCCAATTCGCGGGCATTGTCGAGCCAATCGCCTTCGTAGTTCTGCAAAGCCTCGGAGACGATCTGACTGTCCAGGCCGTGCATGCCCAGCTCGGCGCGGATATGCACCGGGCCGTAGCCGTTGCCAGCGCGGCTGCGAATCATGCTCTCGGCGAAGCGGGCGTCGTTCTGCCAGCCGGCATCAGCGAGCCGATCGACGGCCGCCACGACCTCTTCGCGATCGAGCCCGCGCGAGGTCAGTTTCCGGGTCAGTTCCTTGCGCGAATGCTCGCGCCGGGTCAGCAGGCCCAGGGCGCGCTGAGTCGCGGTCTGCTCGCGCGCGCCCCGCCGGCGCGAACCGCGGGCGGCGTCGTTTAGACTTTCGTCGAATAACGGGGTGTAGTCGTTGTCGAAAGCCGCCTCGGCATCGGAATCCGGGCCGGATTGCGGCTCGGACGCAGCCGGTCCGCCGGGATTTGTCCGCCCCTCACCCGCTCCCGTGAGCTGCGGCGATTCATCTTCGGCATCGCGGGAGCCAGGCCGCCGAGACCATGTGGCCGGCCACCTGGGCCGCGCCGCGGCGTCCCGACCTGAAGCCGCGCGGCCTGGTTCAGGCGCGTTTTCTGACTCGTTCATTTCCGCGCCGTACGCGAGCCGCTTCGGGCGGTTTCGGCGCTGGCCGAAGCCGCCGCCGCCCAGGCCGGAGCGACGCGGCTTGCGGTCGGCTCCTGTCTCAAATGCTGACGGTGTTTCGTCGCCTTCGGTTTCGGCATCGATACCGGTGCCGGCACCTATGCCGGCCTCGGCTTCGCCGGATCGGGCCGCCCCGCCTACGCCCCCGCGCGCGCGGTCGCCCGTGGCGCCGCCGCGACCGGCTTCATCGCGAAGCGAAGCCGCCGCCTTGGCGTTGCTTTCGATCGCGCGCATACGCGCGCGCAATTCATCGAGATGCGCACCGCTACGGCCGGGCGAGGGCTCATCGCCCTGCCCGGCCGTGCCGTCGGCGCCACCACCATGGCGCCGTCCGTCATCCCGATCGGAACTCATCTAACCGTGCCGGCGAGGATCAGTCCTCGACGGCCTCTTCGCGCGGTGCGTCGCTGGGGACGAACTTCTCGCGCAGTTGCGCTTCCAGGCGCGCGGCGACCTCGGGGTTTTCCTTGAGGTACTGGCGCGCGTTTTCCTTGCCCTGGCCGATGCGCTCATCGCCGCAGCTGTACCAGGCGCCGGACTTCTCGACCAGCTTGGCTTCCACGCCCATGTCGATCAGCTCGCCTTCGCGCGAGATGCCTTCGCCGTAGAGGATTTCCGTGACGACCTGCTTGAACGGCGGGGCCAGCTTGTTCTTGACGACCTTGATCTTGGTCTGGTTGCCGATGATTTCGTCGCCCTTCTTGATCGCGCCGATGCGGCGGATGTCCAGGCGCACCGAGGCGTAGAACTTGAGCGCGTTGCCGCCGGTGGTCACTTCCGGGCTCTGGCCCGGCATCATCACGCCGATCTTCATGCGCAGCTGGTTGATGAAGACCACCAGGGTGCCCGAGCGCTTGATGTTGCCGGTCAGCTTGCGCAGCGCCTGGCTCATCAGACGGGCCTGCAGGCCGGGCAGCTGATCGCCCATTTCGCCTTCGATTTCAGCCTTGGGGGTCAGCGCTGCGACCGAGTCGATGACGACGATGTCGACCGCGGCCGAACGCACCAGCATGTCGGCGATTTCCAGCGCCTGCTCACCGGTGTCGGGCTGCGACAGCAGCAGGTCATCGACGTTGACGCCGAGCTTGGCGGCGTAGATGGGATCGAGCGCGTGCTCGGCGTCGATGAACGCGGCGGTGCCGCCGTTCTTCTGGCATTGGGCGATGGCTTGCAGGGTCAGCGTGGTCTTGCCGGAGGATTCCGGGCCGTAGATCTCGACCACGCGGCCCTTGGGCAGGCCGCCGATGCCCAGCGCGATGTCGAGCATCAGCGAGCCGGTGCCGATGACCTCGGCGACTTCGACCGCGCGGTCGCCCATGCGCATCACCGAGCCCTTGCCGAATTGCTTTTCGATCTGGCCCAGGGCGGCCGCAAGAGCGCGCTTTTTGTTCTCGTCCATCGCTGTATTCCTTAAGTCTGTCGTGGTGAGGGGAAGTTAGAGGACGCGCATCGCAGAGACTGAGACCGTCGCGCCTGGAACTAAATTATCGCCCGCCACCGTGGCGGTAAGCCGGGGCACGGCCTGGGCGGGGGTCGGATTTCTCCTCGAAATCGAGGCGGAAATCGACTCATCCAGGCCTTGCAATGCCGCTTGCGCGGCGTGTACGGGCGCGCAGGCGCGCACCGAGCCGTAACGATCGACGTTGGCCTTTGCGCGTCCCATGGTTCAGCGATTGGGCCGGACCAGGCCGCAGTACAGGCCTTCGATGGCGAAATCCTGATCGGGCTGGACCTCGATGGGCGCGTAATCGGGATTGCGCGGCAGAAGCCGGATGCGGTCCTTGCCGATCTTGAGCAGCTTGACGGTGATCTCATCGTCGATGCGCGCGACCACGATCTGGCCCGAGCGCGCGTCGTGGGTGCGGTGCACGCCGATCAGGTCGCCGTCGAAGATGCCTTCGTCGCGCATCGAGTCGCCCTTGACCTTGAGCAGATAGTCCGGCGACGGGAAGAACATGTTGCGATCGAGCAGCACGTAGTTGTCCGGCTCGACACCGGCGCCCGAGCCGATCGGCGAACCGGCGGCGACCCGGCCCAGCACCGGCAAGCGGATCGCTTCCTCGTCGTTGGCCGAAACCAGCCCGAGCTCGCGCTGGGCCTGTTGCGGCGGCTGCAGCACGCGGATGCCGCGGGCCCGGCCGGGGGTGCGTTCGATCGCGCCGGCCGCCTCGAGCGCGTCGAGGTGGTACTGCGCGGCGCGTACGCCCTTGAAGCCCAGGGCCTTGGCGATCTCGGTCTGGGACGGCGGGATACCCTCGGCGTCGATCCGTTCCGCGATCAGCGCGAGGATGGCTTGCTGGGTGTCGGTCAGATTCATGGTTAGTAGTATTACTACTAACGACCCGGGACAGCAAGGCCGCTGAGACGGAAATTTATTTGACACAGTCAATTAGTTATCCGAATCTGCGGCTCTGCCCATCGAGACGCCGTCATGGCCACCGATATCGAAACCGCCGAAGTAGACGCCATCCGCGCCTTCAACCGGTTCTACACCCGGCGTATCGGCGTGCTGCACGAGGACTTGCTGGGCAGCCGCTTTCCGCTGACCCAGGCGCGGGTATTGTTCGAACTGGCCCAGCGCGAACCGGTCGCCGCGCGCGACATCGGCGACACGCTGGGCCTGGACCCGGGCTATCTGAGCCGGATCCTGCAAACCTTCGCCGACGCCGGCCTGATCGAGAAAACCCGCTCCGAACTCGACGCGCGCAGCTTCGTGCTGACCCTGTCGGCCAAGGGCCGCGAGGCCTTCGCCCTGCTCGACCGCAGCTCGCACGAGGCCACCGCGGCGATGCTGGCGGCGCTGTCGCCGCTGGAGCGCGACCGCCTGCTGCGCGCGATCGCCGAAGCCGAGCTCGCGCTGTCGCCGCAGACGCTGCCGGCGGCGCAGCGGGTGCGGATCCGCACGCACCGGATCGGCGACATCGGCTGGGCGATCGAGCGGCACGGCCGGCTGTACGCGGACGAATACGGTTGGAACGGCGATTTCGAGGCGCTGGTGGCGGGCCTGTTCGCGCGCTTCGCCGCCACGCACGATCCCGAACGCGAGCGCTGCTGGATCGCCGAACTGGACGGCGAGCGCATCGGCTGCGTTTTCGTGGTGCGCAACAAGGACGATGCCGATACCGCGCAGCTGCGCTGCCTGCTGGTCGATCCGCGCGCGCGCGGGCTCGGCGTCGGCCGCAGCCTGGTGCGGACCTGCATCGAATTCGCCCGCGCCGCCGGCTACCGGCGCATGCTGCTGTGGACCAACGACCTGTTGACCTCGGCGCGGCGGATTTACGAAGACTTCGGCTTCAAGCTGATCGAGGAAGAGCGCCACCACAGCTTCGGCCACGATCTGGTCGGGCAGGTGTGGACGCGCGAGCTGGATTGATCGCGGCGCGCGTTTTCTGAGCCGCGCCGAATCACGCGGGCGGGCTCAGGCGACCAGCGCCTGCATGCCCATCAAGGCCGCGGCCACGGTCTGGCGGCGCACCGCCTCGCGATCGCCGTCGAAGTGGAAGACTTCCGCGCGCGGATAGCCGCCGCGGCGTTTCCAGGCAATCCAGACCGTGCCGACCGGCTTGTCCTCGGTGCCGCCGCCGGGCCCGGCGATGCCGGTCACCGCGACACCGATGGTCGCTCCGGTATTGGCCAGGGCGCCGGAGACCATTTCGATCACGGTCTCGCGGCTGACCGCGCCGAACTGTTCCAGCGTCTGCGGACGCACGCTGAGCAGGGCCTGCTTGGCCTCGTAGCTGTACGCGACCAGCCCGCACTCGAACCAGGCCGAGGAACCGGCGATATCGGTCAGGGTCTTGGCGATCCAGCCGCCGGTGCAACTTTCGGCGGTGACCAGCATGTGGTGATTGAGGCGGGCGTCCTCGCCGATCTGCTGGGCGAGGCGCTGCAAGGCGATGTCGGAGGCGTCTGCGGTCATGGCGCTCACTATAACGGGCGAAGGCGACGCGGCTTTGCTGAGTGAGTGGATGCGCTTGCGAGCCGCGGGCTCGCGCATCCACGAACGCCAGGGCGACCAGCCCTGACCGGGTCGTCAATCGATCGGGAGCGAAGCCGCCTGACTTCAGACGGCCGCGTCTGCCCCCGAAAGGTATGTCGCGATAAAGCCCTGGATCCCCGCCTTCGCGGGGATGACGGCCGGAAGATTCGATCTCCCATCGCCCCGCTGCCGCACTCCCCACGCCTGCAAGCGCGGCCAGCCCTGGCCGGGTTGCCAACCGATCGGGAGCGATGCCGCCTGACTTCAGACGGCCGCGTCTGCCACCGAAAGGCACGTCGCGATAAAGCCCTGGATCCCCGCCTTCGCGGGGATGACGGCAGGAAAGTTCGGTCCCCTCCCGCGCCCGCACTCCCAAGGCCTGCGAACACCGCCGCCGCCCGACCTCAACGCGCCCCAAACTCCCCGCGATACTTCTCCAACAACGGCCGCAATGGCACCTGCCAGATGTTGTAAAGCGAATTATCCCAGGCAGCGATGCGCTTCAGATCGGCGCGGGTCTGCTCGCGGGTCCGCGGATACCCCACCGGCACCGTGCGTTCGCTGCTGAAGTACAACGTCTTCAGATCCGGACTCAAGCGCGCTTCGGCATCCGAGTTCGGGCCGTTGACCACATCGCCCAGCCACTGCGGCGTGCCCCAGCCTGCGCCGCCGCGGAACACCACGAACAGATCCATCGACTTGCTCGCCGGTTCGCGCCGCGAGCCGAAGATCAGGAACGATTCGTCCGGCGCCACCGCCGGATCGACGTCGTTCTGCTCGCCGCCGCTGAATGGCAGCGGCTGCGGCTCCTCGAACCGGCCATCGCGCATCTGGCTGCGGAACAGTTGGAAATTGCCGGTCTTGGTGTTGGGCTGCATGAAGTACAGCGAACCGTCGGCGGCGACGGTTGGGGCGTAGATCGAGGTGCTGCGGTTGATCTGTTCCGGCAGACGCTCCGGCGCGCTCCAGCCCTTGCCGGTGCGGCGCACCTGCCATAGCGCGCTGGCTTTGCCCGGCCAGGCCTTGCCGTTGTAGAACCCATCGCCGGGCTTGTCGCCGGCGCGCGCCGGACGGTTGGACACGTAGACCATGTACGAGCCGTCGGGTGCCATCGATGGCTCCATGTCGCTCCATTCGCCGGAGAAATCCGCGATGCGCGGCTCGCTCCAGCCATCGGCGATGCGGTGCGATTCCATGATCGCCGCAGTGTCCGGCGCCTGCCGGCCGAAGTAGACGGTGTCGCCGTCGGGCGTGAACGCGGGCGCGGCGTCGTGGCCGGCGCCGGAGATCACCCCGGGCGAGAAAATCGTAGGCGCGGTTTGCACAGGCGCAGTCGCGGCGGCGAACGACGGCGACGACAAACCGGCGCACAGCGCCAATGCCGCCGACGCTTGCGCCAGCGGTTTGATCAAGGAAGTCATGCGGCAGTCCGATGCGTGGAAAGCGAACGTCGCGTCCGCGGGCAACACCGGTCCATGGCCCAGGTTCGCGGCTCACGCTAGGCGCGCGGACAGGCGCGGGCATGTGCCGCTAGTCATCGCGGGCGCCGGTTTGGCGCTTGCAGCAAGCATCGCTGACAAGTGTCAGGCGGCGCGATGGTGGCGGGTGCGATGCGCGAGATCGACGCTTGGGCGTTCGCGTCGTCGCAAAGTCGTTGATGAAGCCACGCAGTCGCAGCCTGCGCCGCTCCTGCAGTGCAACCGCAGGAGCGGCGATTACGAAACCGGACTGCAATGAAACCCCACGAAGGATTCGCCTACCCCGCTCCCGCCACGCCGCATGCGCAGCGGCGGGAGCATCGGCGGCCCTCAGGGCTCAGTACATCACCCGGAAGGTCATGCCATAGGTACGCGGTGCTCCGAGGAAGGCATTCCACGAACCGGTCTGCAGCGGCGCGTCGAAGCCGACCTGCTTGTATTCCTCGTCGAACAGATTCATCGCCCAGGCTTCGATCATCCAGCGCCGGTTCTTGGCGCCGAAGCCCAGGCGCGCGTTGACCACGGTGTAGGCGTCCTGCGACTTCTCCGGGTCGAGGTCGGAACCGGTGTTGTAGTCGGAGGAATACTTCGCGCCGATGTTGAAGCGGCCGACCAGATCGGAGGCGAAATCCCACTGGTACGTCACCGACGCCGAGGCCGACCACAGCGGCGCGAAGCTCGCGCGCGCGCCGGGCAGCTTGGCGAGGTCGGCATCGGGCAAGGGATCGTCGCCGTACTTGGTGTCGGCGTACATCACGCCGCCCTGCAGCATCAGGCCCTTGAGGCCGGTCTGCCACATGATTTCGGTGTCGATGCCCTGCGACACCACTTCCGGGATCGAACGCACCACGAAGCTGGTGCCCAGGAAGCTGTTGAGCTGGAAGTCGGTATAGGTCTGGTGGAACAAGGTCGCGTTGAGCAACAGGTTGCCGCCGGCCCAGGTGGTCTTGGCGCCCAACTCGTAGCTATCGACGAACTCGCCCGGGAACGAGGTGTCGTTGACCGGCGCGATGCCGGCGGTGCCCGCCGACAGGCCGTTGGAAGACTGCACGCGATCGAGATTGAAACCGCCGGCCTTGTAGCCGCGCGCGGCCGAGGCGTAGCCCATCACGTGCTCGTTCCAGCGATACGCCGCCTTCAACGTGCCCGACCATTCCTTCTCGTCGCGTTCCTGATTGGTCACCCGGCCGTTGTGCAAGGTGTTGGCCCACGGCAGGCACATGAAGCCGACCACCTGCGGCACCAGCGCGCCGAGCGCTGCGACCGGCACGCCGCGCGCGGCCAGCGCCTGGCCGACCCGCGCCGGATTCGACAGCGCCGCGCCGCAGCCCAGGCCGCCATTGGGATTGCTGTAGACCGAATCGAGTTCCTTGTTTTCCTTGGTGTAGCGCAGGCCCAGGGTGATATCGAGCTGATCGGTCGCGTGCCAGGTGTTGTTCGTGAACAACGCCACGCTCTTGCTGTTCTGCTGATAACGGTCGAGCGCGCCGAGGCCGCCGAAGCTGCTGCCGAACGGACGCCCCGCCGCCTGCGACAGGAAGGTCGCGGCGTTGGCGGTGTTGACCATGCCGGCCGGGAAACGCGCGGCGATCTGGCTCAGCACGGCGGTGGACAGATACGGCTCGTAGTGCGCGCCCAGGCTGTAGGAGTCGTTGCGCTTGAGGTCTTCGTCGGCATAGAACAGCCCGACCATCCAGTCGAGCTTGTCGGTCGCGCCGGTCAGGCGGAATTCCTGGCTGAACTGCTTGAAGCCGGTGAACGATTCGTCCGGATCGGCGTCGCGGTAGATCATGTCGGCGGTGGTGAAATCGAAGTCCAGGCCGTTGATCGCCTGCCAATCGCGCGAGGCGGTGATCGAGGTCAGAGTGGCGCCGCCGAACCACGGCGTGATCCAGTTGACCTCGGCGGAAATGCCCTTGTCCTTGATGTCCTGCGTGGTCGGGCGGTTGCTCCACGCGCGGCGCGCGAACGGATCGGCCACCGGCGCCACGCCGATGCCGCCGACCAGGCCGTTGATGATCGCCGAGGTCGGCCCGCGCACCGTGGTCAGGCCGACGCAGCAGTTTTCTTCGCGGCTGGTGAAGTCCGCGATCAGGTTGATGTCGAGGTTCTCGGTCGGCTCCAACAGCAGCTGGCCGCGCAAGGTGTGGAAGTTCTGGTCGCCGTCCTCGCGCTCGCCGCGCGGGCCGCGGCCGACTTCTACATCGGTGAAGCCGTCGCGCTTGCGCTTGGCGCCGTAGATGCGGAAGGCGGCGTTTTCGCCGATCGTGGTGTTGAGCGAACCGGCCGCGCCGAGCGCGCCGTAGTTGCCGATGGTGAGTTCGCCCTCCACCGTGGTGTCGTAGCTCGGACGGCGGGTGATCACGTTGATCACGCCGGCCGAGGTGTTCTTGCCGAACACCGTGCCCTGCGGGCCCTTGAGCACTTCGATGCGCTCGATCTCGCCCAGGTCGCCGAAACCCACGCCGTTGCGCGGGCGATACACGCCGTCGATGACCACGCCGACCGAAGACTCCAGACCGGCGTTGTCGCCTACCGTGCCGATGCCGCGGATGCGCGCCACCGTCTGCACCTCGCTCTGGGTGCTGCTGACGGTCAGGCCCGGCACCAGCAGTTGCACGTCCTTGACGTCGCGCACGCCGGTGTCGCGCAGCAGTTGCTCGGGCAAGGCGGTGATCGAGATCGGCACGTCCTGCATCGCCTCCTCGCGTTTTTGCGCGGTGACGGTCAGACCGGCGAGCGTCTTGGCTTCCTCTTGCTGCGGCGGCGCGGCGGCTTGTTGCGCCTGCGTCTGCGAAGCGAAAGCGGCCAGGCCGAATGCGATGGCCAAGGACAAGGACTTGCGACCCGGCGAGCGAGCGATCATCTGGTATTCCCCTTTGTGAAAACGTTTCGTCGAAAACGTGCGGACTTCGATGTCTGCGATGCGATGACGGTGATGCGGCCTGCCTGTGTCCGGTTCCCATCCGGCACGTGCCGCGCCAAGCGTCCAAGTCGCATGCGCGGTCCACGCGCGATGCGGCCCTGGTATGCGAGACGGGTATCGAATGTGCGTCCGGAAATTAGCATGACGACGGCACACGTCATGCGGCGTCGCAACACCTTTGTGTCGGCAAGTAATTGCGCCGGCGAATTCGGCGCGATAAACGAACGAACGTTCGGGTTTTAGCTGGGTGGATGGGCTTTGATCGGAGCGGCGCGAGTTCGCCTGTTCGTCTAAGCGACAGGGTTTCTTCGTGGTGATCGCGAGCGCGCTACGGCGGCCATTGGATCGCGCCGTCAGTCAAACCACTTGAACGATAGGAGCGATGTAGAGCCCCTCTCCCGCTTGCGGGAGAGGGGTTGGGGTGAGGGTGTGTGAGGAGTTGTAGGCAAAGCAAGAGCATTCGCGCCTGCGGCGCTCATTCCCTCACCCCAGCCCTCTCCCGCGCCCCGAAGGAAGTCACCTTGGGTGGCAAGCGGGAGAGGGAGAAGGCACGGTTTAGTCGCAACTCTTTCAGCTACCCCACTCAATCCCTAACCAACGTCGATTTCCCGAACAAACTCTCCACCAGATCGATCGCCACCAACGCCGTGCCGTTATCGCGATCCAGGATCGGATTGAGCTCGACGATGTCCAGCGACCCCACCCGCCCGCTCTCGGCGATCATCTCCATCGCCAACTGCGCCTCGCGGTAGTTGGGCCCGCCCGCGACCACGGTGCCGACGCCCGGCGCGATGCTGGGATCGAGGAAATCGACATCGAAGCTGACATGGATGTGGGTGTTGTCGTCCACCCCATCCAGCGCCTGCTCCATCACCCGCCGAATGCCGATGTCGCCGATCTTGCGCATGTCGTATACCGGCAAGCCATGGCGCTTGATCAGTTGCTTCTCGCCGGCATCGACCGAGCGCGTACCGATCTGGCGCATCTCATCGACCTGCATCGCCGGCGCTTGCCCGCCCAGGTGGGTGAGTTCGCGCGGCCCCAGTCCGATGAGGCAGGCCACCGGCATGCCGTGCATGTTGCCGGTCGGGGTGATGTCGTGGGTGTTGAAGTCGGCATGCGCGTCCAGCCACAGCACGCGCAGTTTCTTGCCGTGTTCGCGGCAATGCCTGGCGACCGCGGTGATCGAACCCAGTCCCAGGCAGTGATCGCCGCCGAGCAGGATCGGCATGCGGCCGCCGCGCAACTCGGCGCCGACCGCGTCCATCACGCTTTGATTCCAGGCCACCACTTCGTCGAGATGGCGATAGCCGTCGACCGGTTCGGTCCAGGGATTGGGCGGGCCGTCCAGGTTGCCGCGGTCGGCCACGTCCAGGCCGAGCGCGCGCAACGATTCGCTGAGGCCGGCGATGCGCAGCGCTTCCGGGCCCAGGCGGGCGCCGCGATAGCCCGCGCCGATGTCGGTCGGTGCGCCGATCAGCGTGACCGCGGTTGGAGAGGGACTCATGTGTGTTCCTTGAAAGGCCGGGAATCGGGAATGGGGAATCGGGTATCGGGAATCCGATGTGGGCCACCCGGGCACCGGGATCGACAACAGCCAGGCGCTCGCAAGCACCCGCTTTTCGCCGTTCCCGTTCCCGACTCCCTATTCCCGATTCCCGGCTTCCCGCTCACTTCTCCACGAACGCCCGCTCGATCACGTAGTCGCCGGGCTCGCGCGTGCGCGGCGACGG
Organism: Lysobacter gummosus; assembly: GCF_001442805.1. Taxonomy (NCBI): domain Bacteria; kingdom Pseudomonadati; phylum Pseudomonadota; class Gammaproteobacteria; order Lysobacterales; family Lysobacteraceae; genus Lysobacter; species Lysobacter gummosus. The sequence goes on from NZ_CP011131.1 coordinate 3,552,408, forward strand.
CTTGAAGCCGCGACCTTCCAGCAGCATCGCGGTGTCTTCGAGCATCTGCGGGCTGCCGCACAGCATCACCCGGTCCTCGACAGGGTTCAGCGCCGGCAGGCCCAAGGTCTGCGCCATCAAGCCGTCGGCGATCGCATCGGTGATGCGGCCCTGGTTGCGGAACGGCTCGCGGGTGACGCTGGGGTAGTAGATCAGGCGCTCGCGCACCAGATCGCCGAGGAACTCGTGCGCGGGCAGTTCGCGTTCGAGGAAATCCGCGTAGGCCAGGTCGCTGATATGGCGCACGCCGTGCGCCAGCACCACGGTTTCGAAGCGCTCGTAGGTGAGCGGGTCGCGGATGATGCTCAGGAACGGCGCCAGCCCGGTGCCGGTGCCGAGCAGGTACAGGCGCTTGCCGGGATTGAGGTCGTTGAGCACCAGCGTGCCGGTGGGACGCCGGCTCACCAGCACTTCGTCGCCGCTGCTGATGTGGCGCAGCCGCGAAGTCAGCGGGCCGTCGGGCACCTTGATGCTGAAGAACTCCAGATGCTCTTCGTAGTGCGCGCTGGCGATCGAGTAGGCGCGCATCAGCGGCCTGCCGTCTACTTCCAGCCCGACCATCACGAAGTGGCCGCTGTCGAAGCGGAAGCCCGGATCGCGGGTGGTGCGAAAGCTGAACAAGCTGTCGTTCCAGTGTTTGACGTCGATGACGCGTTCGGTCGCCAACTGCATCGTCGTGACTCCTTGTTATGGACATATTCCGTACACGCAGTCCGCCGGGACGCTCGGTCACCCGGCGGACGCGCGATTGTCATTAATGGGTGCCATCGCGGGTAGCGCGCGCCGCGGCTCGCGGACGAATGGCGGACCCATACCAGCACATTATCTTTGCCGCCGGGGAACGGATATTCAAAAGAATGATCCGCGTCACTGGATTATCGGGCCTGCTTCTTTGACTGCGGCTTGAACTTGCCTTGAATATGGCGCCCTGAATGACCCGGGCGCCATCCGGCCCGCGGACCCGGCTGAAACAATACGGAAACGTATTATCCAGGCCACTCAAACCACATCACCGCGAGGGTCGCATGGACGATTCGACGGCTTGCTATGCGCCAAACAAATCAAGACCTTATGCCATAGCGACTACCGCCGCGCATGGCTTTGGCAACGGCGATCGCAATATCGCCATGAAAACCCTGCCAGGCGCGGATATTGATAATGGAGCGCGGCGATGAACCCATTATCTGATGCCCGTACGGGGCTGCCTGAGGGGTCTCGTTCCGGATGTGACGCAGACGACGTTATCACCAGCCCGCTCCCTGCCCCCACCGCTTCGCCAAACCAAACCGCCACCGCGGTCACGCCGTCCCGGATAAACAAGTTCGAGTTTCTGCGTTATCTGGCGCACCCGATATTATTGTCGTCGGTGGTTATCTATTCAGTAACCGCGATAACCCTGGAGTGGAATCTCGGCGCCGCCAGCATGGCCTATGTGCTGGCCACCATCGTTTATCTGGCCGGGCTGGAGCGGCTGATTCCCTATGAGCGCGCGTGGCTGCCGACCCGGCGCGAATGGGGCCTGTACGCGCTGTACTTCGTCCTGACCGTGATCGGCGGCGCGCTGGCCCAGGTGCCGGTGATGGCGGTGGTGTCGAAAGTCGCACCGCTCCATCCGGCGCTGCCGCTATGGGCCGAAATCCCGCTGGCGCTGCTGCTCAGTTCGCTGGCGAGCTACGCGGTGCACCGCGCCGGCCACGACATCCCGCTGCTGTGGCGGCTGCACGGCGTGCATCACGTGCCGGACAAGGTCAACGTCGGCAACAACGGCGTCAACCACGTGTTCGACATCGTGCTGGCGCAGTTCTTCGTCCAGGTGAGTCTGTCGCTGATCGGTTTTTCCGAGCACGCGGTGTTCGCCGTCGGCGTCTTCATCATCGCCCAGGGCTATTTCGTCCACGCCAACATCGACGTGCGCCTGGGCTGGCTCAATCACCTGCTCGCCAGCCCCGAACTGCATCGCATGCACCACAGCTGCGACAAGGCCGAGGCCGGCCACTTCGGCTCGGACCTGTCGATCTGGGATCGATTGTTCGGCAGCTACACCTGGCGGCCCGACCGCCGGCCGCGCGCCATCGGCCTGTTCGACCCGGGCTCGTTCCCGCGCAACGGCGCGATCTTCTCGACCCTCATCCACCCGTTACGGCCGCGCAGGAAAGCACCGCGCGCGTAGCCGCGAACCGATCCGCTCTTCGCACCTCCCCAACCCTCTCGCGTCGGCAACGTAACAATCAAGGACTCGATCATGACGGACTCCAGCAAGAAGCCCACCTCCAGCGAGGCTCCGAGCAATGACGCCGCTTCGCAGGCCGCGGCCCAGGGCGCAGGCCACGACGCCGCGCCGGCCGCGGCCGAAGACCGCATCGCCATCGTAGGCATCGGCTGCCGCCTGCCCGGCGGCGCGTCGGACCATCGCGCGTTCTGGCAGAACCTGATCGAAGGCAAGGACTGCCTGAGCGCGACTCCGCTCAACCGCTACGACGTGCGCACGCTGGGCAGCAGCGACAAGAGCAAGCCCGGCCGGTTAGTCGGCGGGCGCGGCGGCTACATCGACGGCTTCGACGAATTCGATCCGGCCTTCTTCGGCATCAGCCCGCGCGAAGCCGACTACATGGACCCGCAGCAACGCAAGCTGCTGGAAGTGTCGTGGGAGGCGCTGGAAGACGGCGGCCTCAGGCCCGGCCAGCTCGCCGGCCAGGACATCGGCGTGTTCGTCGGCGCCTTCACCCTGGACTACAAGATCGTCCAGTTCGCCGACCTGAGCTTCGAGACGCTGGCCGCGCACACCGCCACCGGCACGATGATGACGATGGCGTCGAACCGCATCTCGTACTGCTTCGACTTCCGCGGCCCCAGCTTGTCGATCGACACCGCCTGCAGTTCCTCGCTGGTCGCCGTGCACCTGGCCTGCCACAGCCTGCGCCGGCGCGAGACCAGTCTGGCGCTGGCCGGCGGCACCCTGCTGCACATGACGCCGCAATACACCATCGCCGAAACCAAGGGCGGGTTCCTGTCGCCGGAAGGCAAGTCGCGCACCTTCGACGCCGCCGCCAACGGCTACGTGCGCGCCGAGGGCGTGGGCATCGTCGCGCTCAAGCGCCTGGACGACGCGTTGCGCGACGGCGATCCGATCTATGCGGTGATCGTCGGCACCGGCGTCAACCAGGACGGCCACAGCAACGGCATCACCGTGCCCAATCCCGATGCGCAGGTCGCGCTGATCAAGCGCGTGTGCGAAGAGGCCGGCATCGAACCGGGCAGCCTGCAGTACATGGAAGCGCACGGCACCTCGACGCCGGTCGGCGATCCGATCGAAGCCCGGGCGCTGGGCCGCGCGCTGGCGATCGGGCGCAAGCCCGGCGACAAGTGCTATGTCGGTTCGGTCAAGACCAACATCGGCCACACCGAAGCCGCCGCCGGCGTCGCCGGTCTGATCAAGACCGCGCTGGCGCTCAAGCACAAGACGATTCCGCCGCACATCAACCTCAACACGATCAATCCCGACATCGATCTGGCCTCGATGCCGTACGAGATCCCGACCCAGGTCACCGCCTGGCCCGAACACGAAGGCCCGGCGCGCGCCGGCGTCAATTCGTTCGGCTTCGGCGGCACCAACGCGCATGTGTTGCTGGAAGAAGCGCCGTTGCGCGAGAGCGCGCAGGCCGCGGCGCAAACGCAGGACGCGCAGCCGGCCACCGCCAGCGGCGCCTACAACATCCTGCCGCTGACCGCGCGCGACGCGGCCGCGTTCCCCGAGTTGGTCGCCGGTATCCGCAAGGAACTGGCGCGCGGCGGCGAGGATGCGATCTCGCTGCAGGACCTGGGTTACACCCTCGCCCATCGCCGCCAGCATCTGGATGCGCGGTTGTCCTTCGTCTACGACAGCCGCGCCGCGCTCGACGAGCGTCTGGCCGCGTTCGAAGCCGGCGAAGCGCATCCGCACATCATCGCCGACGAACGCCGCGGCACCGCGGCGCCGAAGCTGGCCTGGGTGTTCACCGGCATGGGCCCGCAGTGGTGGGCGATGGGCCGGCAGTTGTTCGACAACGATCCGATCTACCGCGAGGTGATCGAGCAATGCGATCGCGAACTGTCCAAGCACGTGGACTGGTCGTTGATCAAGGAAATGAACGCCGCCGAAGCCGATTCGCAGATGAGCGACACCTGGCTGGCGCAGCCGGCGAACTTCGCCGTGCAGATCGCGCTGGCGGCGATGTGGCGCGCCAAGGGCATCGTGCCCGACGCCATCGTCGGCCATAGCACCGGCGAGGTCGCCGCGTTCTACGCCGCCGGCGTCTACACCCTGGAACAAGCGGTGAAAGTGGTCGTGCACCGCAGCCGCCTGCAGCAGAAACTGGTCGATACCGGCAGCATGCTCGCCGTCAGTCTGACCGAGGCCGAAGCGCTCAAGCGGGTGAAGCCGTACGGCGATCGCGTCTCGGTGGCGGCGGTGAACAGCCCCACCGCGATCACCCTGGCCGGCGATCAGGACGCGCTGGCCGAACTGGCCGCCAAGCTGCAGGCCGAGCAGTTGTTCGCCAAGTTCCTGACCGTGCGCGTGCCGTACCACAGCGCCAAGATGGATCTGATCAAGGACGAATTGCTGCAGTGCCTGGACGGGCTGGCGCCGCATCCGGCGCAGTTGCCGCTGTACATGACCGCCAAGCCGGGCATCGCCCAGGGTCATGAGCTCGACGCTGGCTACTGGTGGGAGAACGTGCGCAACAGCGTCGGCTTCCGCGCCGCCATCGATCAGATGGCCGACGACGGCTTCGACCTGTTCCTGGAAATCGGCCCGCATCCGGTGCTGGGCCATTCGATCAACGAATGCTTCGCCGCGCGCGGCCTCAGCGCCAAGAGCGTCCCCTCGATCCGCCGCCAGGAAGACGAGGCCGCGCGCTTCACCGCCTCGCTGGCGACCTTGCACAACCTGGGCCTGGCGATCGACTGGAACGCGCTGCATCCGCGCGGCCGCCACGTCACCCTGCCGCGTTATCCGTTCAAGCGCGATCGCTACTGGGTCGAGCCGCGTCCGGTCGAACAGATCCGCCTGGGCCAGCTCGATCATCCGCTGCTGGGCCGGCGCATGGCCAATGCCGAGCCGACCTGGGAAGCCAAGCTCGACGCCGAACACCTGCCGTATCTGCAGGATCACCGCATCCAGGGCAACGTGCTGTTCCCGGCCGCGGGCTACATCGAAATGGCCGCGCAGGCGGTGCGCGCGATGACCGGCGGCGCTTCGGCGGCGATCGCCGACATCGAACTGCGCAAGGCCTTGTTCCTGCCCGACAGCGAAGCGGCCAGCGTGCAGTTGTCGTTCTCCTCCGACGGCGCCGGCTTCAACGTCTCGACCCTGAGCGCCGACGGCCTGGACCGCACCGTGCACGCCGCCGGCAGCGTCCGCGCCAGCCAGGGCCAGCGCCCCGGCCCGGCGCTGGATGCGCGCGCGGTGCGCGAACGCAGCCCGCTGTATCTGGCGCGTTCGGCCTGCTACGACGCGCTGGCGGCGATGGGCTATCACTACGGCCCGGCGTTCCAGGGCATCGAGGAAGTCTGGGTCGGCCACGGCGAAGCGCTGGCGCGGATCGTGCCGACCGAGCAACTGCAAGGCGGCGCGGCCGATCATCACTTCCATCCGGCCATGCTCGACGCCTGCTTCCAGGCGCTGCTGACGCCGCAGATCCTCAAGCGCCAGAGCGGCGACGCCGACGACAGCGGCATCCGCCTGCCGCTGTCGATCCAGGAAGTGCGCACCGACGCCATCGGCGACCGCGCGCTGTGGGTGCATGCGCTGATCACCTTTGATGGCGGCGACGAGCTCATCGGCGATATCCACGTCTACGACGAACACGGCGCCCCGCTCGGCCGCGTCGGCGGCTTCCGCGCGGCCAATGTCGAGAACGCCTCGGCCAAGGTCAGCCTGAGCACGATCGACAACTGGCTGGCCGACGTGCAGTGGATCGAGCGAAGCACCGACGCGGCCGATTCGGCCGAGGCCGGCGAGACCGACGGCTGGCTGATCTTCGCCGACGAACAAGGCCTGGGCGACGAACTCGCCGCGCTGGCCGTGCAGCGTGGCGAGCGCGTGCATCTGGTGCGGCCGGGCAAGCGCTACAAACTGGAGAAAGACCTTCGCGAATCGTCGGTCACGCCCGGCGCGAGCAAGGACCTGCAGCGCCTGTTCGCCGATCTGAACAAGACCGGCAACGGCCGCTTCGGCACGATCGTGCATCTGTGGAATCTGGATCAGCCCACGCTCGATGAGATCGACGCGCGCGCACTGCACAGCGGCAACAGCCGCGGCGCGTATTCGCTGATCGCGCTGAGCCAGGCGCTGGCGTCCTCGCATCCGCACGGCCGTCTGCACATCGTCACCCGCGGCACCCAGGCGGTCGCGCGCGGCGACGCGGTCGAGCCGCTGGGCGCGCCGGCCTGGGGCATCGGCCGGGTGCTGTGGTACCAGGAATTGGTCGGCCAGCGCGGCAAGCTGATCGATCTGCCCCTTGTCGCCGACAACGATCCGACCGTGCGCGTCGGCGAAGCGGCGCTGCTGCGTCGCGAGGTGTTGTCGATCGACGAAGACGAGATCGCCCTGCGCGACGGCAAGCGCTACACCAGCCGCCTGTTGCCGGCGGCGGAACTGACCAAGCCGCTGCCGCTGCGCTTGCGCAGCGATGGCGCCTACTTGATCACCGGCGCGTTCGGCGCGCTGGGCCGCCTGCTCTGCCGCACCCTGGTCAAGCGCGGCGCGCGCAAACTGATCCTGGTCGGCCGCAGCAAACTGCCGCCGCGCGCGCAATGGCGCGATACCGAAGCCGACACCACCGTCGGCCGCAACGTGCGCTTCCTCAAGGAACTCGAACGCCTCGGCGCCGAGCCGATCCTGGCCCAGCTCGACATCACCGACGAAGGCGCGCTGCGCGGCTGGCTGGCCGATTACCGCCAGCGCGACCTGCCGCCGATCCGCGGCGCCTTCCATCTGGCCGGGCAAGTGCGCGACACCTTGCTGGCGGAAATGGAACGCGAGACTTTCGACACCGTCTACGATCCGAAAGTCGTCGGCGGCTGGCTGCTGCACAAGTACCTGGCCGATCAGCCGCTGGAACATTTCGTGCTGTTCGCTTCGATCGCGTCCCTGGTCACCACCGCCGGCCAGAGCAATTACGCCGCCGGCAACGCCTTCCTCGACGCCCTCGCCCACCATCGCCGCGCGCAGGGACTGCCGGCGCTGGCGCTGGACTGGGGCCCGTGGGCGACCGGCATGATCGAAGAGCTCGGCCTGATCGACCATTACCGCAACAGCCGCGGTATGAGCTCGCTGTCGCCCGATGCGGGCATGGACGTGCTCGAACGCGTGATCGGCCAGGATCGCGCACAGCTGCTGGTCGCGACCGTGGTCGATTGGCCGATCTTCCTGGCCTGGTACGCCTCGCCGCCGCCGCTGGTGGTCGAGCTGGCCAAGCACGGCGCCGGCAGCGGCAGCAACGAACACGGCAGCTTCGTGGAAGCCTTCCGCGACGCCGACGCCGACACGCGCTGGAACCTCCTCAACGAGCGCTTCCACGGCCTGATCGCCCAGGTCATGCGGATCAAGCACGAACAGATCGACACCGACGCCAGCCTCAACGCGCTCGGCCTGGATTCACTGCTGGCGATGGAACTGCGCGCGCGCATCCACACCGAACTGAAGGTCGCGCTGCCGGTGGTGACCTTGCTCAGCAGTTCCTCGATCGGCACGCTCGGCGAACAACTGCATGCCGCGCTGATCGAACTGGTCGCGGCCGACGGCCAGGACGACGGTTCCTCTCAGTTCATCGCCCACACCGACGACACCCGCTATCCGCTGACCCAGAACCAGAACGCGCTGTGGTTCCTCAAACAGCTCAATCCGGACGGCTTCGCGTACAACATCGGCGGCGCGGTGGAAGTGCGCGCCGAACTGGAACCTGAGCTGATGTTCGCGGCGGTGCGCGTGCTGATCGCGCGCCATCCCAGCCTGCGCGCCAACTTCATGCTCGACCAGGGCCAGGCGGTGCAGAAGATCTCCGCCGAGGGCAAGTACGACATCGCCCTGTTCGACGCCCAGGACAGGAGCTGGGACGAGATCTACCAGCAGATCATCCGCGAGTACCGCAAGCCTTACGACCTGGAACACGATGCGCTGGTGCGCTTTCGCTTGTTCAAGCGCGGCAAGGATCGCTGGGTGATCATGAAGGCCGTCCATCACATCATCTCGGACGCGATCTCCACCTTCACCTTCATCGAAGAACTGCTGGCGGTGTACGAAGGCCTGCGCCGCGGCGAAAAAGTCGAACTGGCGCCGGTGCGCTCCAAGTACCTGGACTTCCTCAATTGGCAGAACAAGTTCCTGGCCGGGCGCGACGCGGCCAAGATGCTCAGCTACTGGCGCGATCACCTGCCCGAGCAGGTGCCGATCCTGGCCCTGCCGACCGACAAGCCGCGTCCGATCGTGCAGACCCACAACGGCGCCTCGGAGTTCTTCACCCTCGACACCGAGCTCAGCGCGCGCATCCACAGCCTGGCGCGCGAGAACGGCGTGACCGTGTTCATGGTCCTGCTGAGCGCGTACTACATCCTGCTGCACCGCTACACCGGCCAGGACGACGTGATCGTCGGCAGCCCGGTGATGGGGCGCACTCAGGAAGAGTTCGCGCAGGTCTACGGCTATTTCGTCAATCCGCTGCCGCTGCACGTGAATCTGGCGGCGCAGCCGAGCATCTCGGAAATCCTCGCCCAGGTGCAGCAGATCGTGCTCAACGGCTTGGACAACCAGGAGTATCCGTTCGTGCTGCTGGTCGAGAAGCTGGGCCTGCAGCACGACCCGAGCCGCTCGGCGGTGTTCCAGGCCATGTTCATCCTGCTCTCGCACAAGGTCGCCACGGAGAAGTACGGCTACCGTCTGGAGTACATCGAACTGCCGGAAGAAGAAGGCCAGTTCGACCTCACCCTGTCGGCCTACGAGGACGAAGCCGACCAGCGCTTCCATTGCGTGTTCAAGTACAACACCGACCTGTTCCACGCCCAGACCGTGCAGCGGCTGGCCAGCCACTACGTCAACCTGCTCGACGAACTGACCCGCGCGCCGGCCGACAGTTCGATCGCGCAACTGCAGTTGCTCGGCGCCGACGAACGCCGCACGGTGCTGGAACACTGGAGCGGCGCGGAGGAACTCGCCGACGCCGCGCGTCCGGTGCATCGGCTGATCGCGCAGATCGCCAAGGCCAAGCCCGACAGCATCGCGGTGACAGCGCCGAGCGAATCGGGCGACACCCGCCAGCTCAGCTACGGCGAACTGGAACGCCGCTCCAACCGCCTGGCGCGCAAGCTGCGCGAGTTGGGCGTGCGCGACGGCGCGGTGGTGGCCCTGTGCCTGGACAAGTCGCCGGAACTCATCGTTATCCTGCTCGCCGTGCTCAAGGCCGGCGGCGCGTATCTGCCGCTGGACCCGGACTATCCCTCGGAGCGACTGGCCTACATGGCCAGCCATGCCGGCGCGCAGTTCGCGGTGGTCGATGAGGAACGCCGCGAACGTTTGGCTGGCTGGAACGGCGAAGTGCTCACGCCCGACGATCTGCACCTGATCGCCGACGCCGACACCGATGCCTCGCCGGTGGATTTCCCGGTCGAGATGAATCACACCGCGTACGTGATCTACACCTCCGGCTCGACCGGCAAGCCCAAGGCGGTGCGCGTGACCCACGCTAACCTGGCCTCCGCCTACGCGGGCTGGGAGCGCGAGTACCGATTGGACGAAACCCGCGCGCATCTGCAGATGGCGAGCTTCTCCTTCGACGTGTTCGCCGGCGATCTGGTCCGCGCCCTGTGCTCGGGCAGCACCCTGGTGCTGATCACCCGCGAGCTGTTGTTCAACACCCAGCGCCTGTACCAGATCATGCTCGACCAGCGCGTCGATGCGGGCGAATTCGTGCCGGCGGTGGTGCGCGGGGTGATGGACTACTGCGAGCGCGAAGGCAAGCGCCTGGACTTCATGCGCCTGCTGATCGTCGGCTCGGACGTGTGGAAGGTCGAGGAATACCGGCGCCTGCGCGCACTGGCCGGCGCCGATACGCGGGTGATCAACTCCTACGGCCTCAGCGAAGCGACCATCGACAGCACTTACTTCGAAGGCGATGCCGCCGATCTGGAAGCCAGCCGCATGGTACCGATCGGCCGCGCCTTCCCCAACAGCGCGCTGTACATCCTGGATGCTCATCAACAGCCGGTGCCGGCCGGCGTGCCGGGCGAGTTGTGGATCGGCGGCAGCGGCGTCAGCGCCGGCTATGTCGGCGACGACGAACAGACCGCGCAGCGTTTCCGCGAATTGCCGCTGGGCCGCGGCGGGCAGCCGCGGCGGGTGTATCGCAGCGGCGACCTCGCGCGCTGGAGCGCCGACGGCGAAGTGCAGTTGATCGGCCGCGCCGACAATCAGGTCAAGGTGCGCGGGCATCGCGTGGAAATCGGCGAGATCGAATCGCAGTTGGCGGCGTGGCCGGCGATCGGCCAGACCGTGATCAGCGTGCGCGAGGACGCCAACGGCGAGACCGCGCTGTGCGCCTATTGCATCGCTGCGAACGAGGGCGAGCGCTTGAACTGGCGTGCGCTGCGCGAGCACCTGGCCGCGTACCTGCCGACCTTCATGATCCCGACCCACTACGTGCAGCTCGACGCGTTCCCGCTGTCGGCCAACGGCAAGGTCGATCTGGCCGCGTTGCCGGCGCCGGACGGCAACGACGCGCAGGCCGAGTTCGAAGCGCCGGTGACCTTGTACGAAGTGCGCATGGCCGAACACTGGAAGCAGTTGCTGGGCCTGGAGCAGGTCGGCCTGCAGCACGATTTCTTCGAAGTCGGCGGCAGCTCGATCAAGCTGATCGAACTGATCTACAACCTGCAGACCGAGTTCAACATCGCCATCGCGGTCAGCCAGTTGTTCAAGGTCACCACCCTGCACGGCATGGCCAAGACGGTCGAGGCGATCAGCCTGGGCCGGGTCGCCGGCGCCCAGCCGTACCTGCGCTTCAATCAGGGCCGCAGCCACGAACAGACGATCTTCTGCTTCCCGCCGGCCGGCGGCCACGGCCTGGTCTATCGCCAGCTCGCCGTGCACATGCCCGAGTACGAGTTCGTATCGTTCAACTACATACTCGGCGACGAAAAGATCGCCAGCTACGCCGACCTGATCGAAAGCATCCACGCGCCCGACGGCCATTGCACCTTGTTCGGCTATTCGCTCGGCGGCAACCTGGCTTTCGAAGTGGCGAAGGAACTCGAACGCCGCGGCCGCGAGGTGCCCAACGTGGTGATCATGGATTCCTACCGCATCCCGGAATCCTTCGAACTGGGCAACGAGCATTTCGAAGCCTTCGAACGCGAACTCACCGAGCACCTGCGCAAGCACACCGGCTCGGAGATCGTCGCGCAGGAAACCCTTGAACAGGCCAAGGACTACATCCGCTTCTGCAGCCAGACCCCGAATATCGGCGTGATCGCAGCGCCGGTGAGCGTGATCTCCGACGAAGACAAGCTGGTGTTCTACGGCACCGGCCACCGCGGCACCTGGCATGGCAGCTCGACCACGCGCAGCCAGGTCTACAAGGGCTTCGGCAAGCACGCGGACATGCTCGATCACAACTACATCGCGCTCAACGCGGCCTTGGCGCGCGACATTCTGGTGGGAGGGCAGACCAATGCCGCCTGACGCCGCGCGGCCCGGGCCCGACTGGAGCGCGCGCGAGCGCGCCCCAGCCACCAGGCCCCGGGTGATCATCATCGGCGCCGGCATGGCCGGCATGGCCACCGGCTGCTACGGGCAGATGAGCGGGCTGGACACGCGCATCTTCGAAAAGCACGTGCTACCGGGCGGCTGCTGCACGGCGTGGTCGCGCAAGGGCTACATCTTCGATTACTGCATCGAGTGGCTCAACGGCACCGCGCCGGGCAACAACGCCAATCAGGTCTGGCGCGAGCTCGGCGCGCTCGACGGCAAGACGGTCAAGAACTTCGAGCTGTTCAACAAGGTCGTCGATGAGCACGGCCGCGAGGTCAGGTTCTACAACGATCCCGATCGCCTGGAACAACATCTGCGCGAGGTCTCGCCCGCCGATGCGCCGCTGATCAAGGCCTTCTGCGACGATCTGCGCCGTTTCGCCAAACTGACCCTGCATCCGTTCCTGACCCCGCCGCCGCTGGAAACCTGGCGCGAGAAACTGGCCACGCTGCGCCAGGTGCTGCCGGCGTTCCGCCTGTTCTGGCGCACCGGCGCGGCGCAGATGGGCGCATACGCGGATCGCTTCGCCGATCCGCTGCTGCGCCGCGGCTTTCGCAACATGTTCTTCCAGGACCCGCAGAACTTCGCGGTGCTGCCGTATCTGTACAACCTGGCCGAGGCGCATAACGACAACGTCGGCTTTCCGCAGGGCGGCTCGCTCGGCCTGTCGCGCTCGGTCGAAGAACGCTATCTCGGCCTGGGCGGGCATATCGCTTATCGCACACGGGTGGATCGGGTGTTGATCGAGGACGGGCGCGCGGTCGGGGTCGAACTCAAGAACGGCGAGCGCCATTACTCCGACCACGTCGTCGCCGCCTGCGACGGCGTGTTCACCCTGCACAATCTGCTCGACGGCAAGTACAGCAATCCGCGCCTGGACAAATTGTTCAACGACGTATTGCACCGGCCGGGCGAACGCTATCCCGGCGTGGTCTCGGCCTTCGTCGGATTCGAAGGCGACGTCCCCGCCGGCGAATCGCACAGCACCACGTATCTGCTCAGCAAGCTCGACGCCGCCCGGCTGCCCGGCGGCGACCAGGGCAGCATCGTGGTGCAGTTGCGCTCGCGCTATTCCGACGGCTTCGCGCCGCCCGGAAAATCGGTGATCCACTGCACCTACTTCAGCGACTACGACTATTGGAAGACGCTTCGCATTAGCGACCGCAAGCAGTACTGGGCGAAGAAGCGCGAGGTGGCGCAGTTCGTGCGCGAGTTCCTGGAAAAGAAATACCCGGGCATCGGTGAGCGCATCGAACTGGTCGATGTCGGCACGCCGGCCACCACCGAGCGCTACACCGGCAACCACAAGGGCGCGATTCTGGCCTGGAAATCGCCCGACGCCGACGATCTGCTCGCCGACCTGATCAAGAAAGACCGCATGCGCCTGCAAGGCCTGAGCGGTTTCTCGATGGCCGGGCACTGGATCAACGGCGGCAGCCTGATCAAGGCCGCTTCCAGCGGCCGCTTCGCCGCGCGCTTCCTGTGCGAGGAACTCGGCGTGCCGTTCCGCGCCTGGGAAAGCGGCAACACCGAACCGTGGCACCGCGACAAGCTCGGCCATCTGCCGCAACTGGACAAGGACCCGCCGCTGGAAACCGCGGCGCGGCCGCTGCGCCTGGTCGAAACCCCGCCGTTGTCCGCGCTCGCGCCGGCAACGGCCGTCTGAGCCGCGAGGAGGCCGCACTCATGATTCCAAGCTTCGCCGACATTCGCCGCCCCACCGGAGCCATCGCCCATGGCTCGTGACAGCGGCCCCGACTGGAGCGACCGCGCGCCGCGCGCGAACGGGCGGCCGCGGGTCATCGTCATCGGCGGCGGTGTCAGCGGCATGGCCGCGGGCATCTACGGCCAAATGAACGGCATGGACACGCGCATCTTCGAAACCCACGTATTGCCGGGCGGCTGCTGCACGGCGTGGTCGCGCCAGGGCTATATCTTCGATTACTGCATCGAATGGCTGATCGGCACCGGTGCGGGCAACGACGCGAATCAGATCTGGCGCGAACTGGGCGCGCTCGACGGCAAGAGCGTGCGCGACTTCGACATGTTCAACAAAGTGACGGACGAAAACGGGCGCTCGGTGATCTTCTACAACGATCCCGACCGGCTCGAACGCCATCTGCTGGAGATCTCGCCGGCCGATCACGCGCTGATCCGCTCGTTCTGCGCCGACCTGCGCCGCTTCATCAAGATCGAGATGTACCCGTTCCTGAAACCCGATCCGCTCAAGAGCGTAGGCGAGAAGCTCAAGACTCTGTGGGAGATCCTGCCGGCGTTCCGCCTGTTCTGGCGCAACGCCGCCACGCCGATGCACGCCTTCGCGGACAAGTTCCAGGACCCGCTGCTGCGGCGCGCGTTCCGCAACATTTTCTATCAGGACCCGGAGTGTTTCCCGCTGCTGCCCTACCTCTACAACATGGCCTGCGCTTACAACCACAACGCCGGCTTTCCGCAAGGCGGCTCGCTGGGCCTGTCGCGTTCGATCGAGGAGCGCTACAACGCGCTTGGCGGAATCATGACTTATCGCGCCCGGGTCGATCGCATCCTGGTCGAGAACGGCCGCGCGGTCGGCGTCGAGCTCAAGGGCGGCGCGCGCCATTACGCCGATGTCGTGGTCTCCGCCGCCGACGGCCACACCACCATCTACGGCATGCTCGAAGGCAAGTACACCAATCCCACCATCGACACGCTGTACGAGGAAATGCTCAACAAGCCGGGCATCCTGTTTCCGGCGGTGGTCTCGGCCTTCGTCGGCCTGCACGGCGATTTCGATCCCGACGACTCGCACAGCACCACCTACATGCTCAGCGAGGAAGAAGGCGCGCGATTGCCCGGCGCCCTGCAGAACAGCATCGTGGTGCAGTTGCGTTCGCGCTACTCGGATGGTTTCGCCCCGCCCGGCCGCTCGGTGATCCACTGCACCTACTTCAGCGATTTCAACTACTGGCGCACCTTGCGCAGCGAAGATCGCAAGCGCTACTGGGCCGAGAAGAAACAGGTCGTGCAGTTCGTGCGCGAATTCCTGGACAAACGCTATCCGGGCATCGGCGAGCGCATCGAACTGGTGGATGTCGGCACGCCGGCTACCACCAAGCGCTACACCGGCAACAGCAACGGCAGCATCCTGGCCTGGAAGGCCTTCAGCGACGCCGAAGACCTGGCCAACGAACTGGTCAACAAGGGCCGCATGCAGTTGCCGGGGCTGAGCGGTTTCTACATGGCCGGCCAGTGGGTCGGCCTGGGCGGATTGATCCGCGCCGCGTCCTCGGGACGCTTCGTCATGCAGTTCATCTGCAAGGAAATCGGCCGCGAGTTCCAGGCCACGGAAAGCGTCGCTGCCGCCCCCTGGCATACGGGAAAGCTCGGCCATTTCCCGCAACTGGATAAAACCCCCCCGGAACGGCCGGCCCTCGCGCGCCACGCCGTGCCGGCGCTGGACCAAGTCTCCGCCGTCTGACCGAGCCTAAGGAAGCCAGGACCATGTCGCATACGCTGGGCAACAGAGAAAACATGATCATCATCGGCGCGGGGCTGGGCGGCTTGTCCACCGGCTGCTACGCGCAGATGAACGGCTACAAGACGCAGATCTTCGAGATGCACGAAATCCCCGGCGGCTGCTGCACCGCCTGGGAGCGCGGAGATTTCACCTTCGACTGCTGCATCAGCTGGCTGCTCGGCAACGGCCCGGGCAACGAGATGCATCAGATCTGGATGGAACTGGGCGCGCTGCAGGGCAAGCAGATGCGCCACTTCGACGTGTTCAACATCGTGCGCGGCGCCAACGGCCGCACCGTGTACTTCTATTCCGATCCCGATCGCCTGGAAGCGCATCTGCTGGAGCATTCGCCGCAAGACGCCAAGCTGATCCGCGACTTCGTAAAGGGCCTGCGCAGCTTCCGCAAGGCGCTGGCGGTGTATCCCTTCCTCAAGCCGGTCGGGCTGATGGGGCGCTGGGAACGCTGGAAGATGCTGGCTTCGTTCATCCCCTACTTCAACGCGATCCGCAAGTCGATCAGCGTGTTGATGACCGATTATTCGGCCAGGTTCAAGGACCCGTTCCTGCGCGAGGCCTTCAACTTCATCCTCTACGAAAAGCACCAGAACTTCCCGGTGCTGCCGTTCTACTTCCAGTTGGCCTCGCACGCCAACCTGTCCGCGGGCGTGCCCGAGGGCGGATCGCTGGGCCTGGCCAAGTCGATCGAGGCGCGCTACCGGCGCCTGGGCGGCGAAGTGCACTACAACCACAAGGTGGAGGAAATCCTGGTCGACAACGATCGCGCCGTCGGCATCCGCCTGAGCGACGGCCGCGAGATCTTCTCCGACATCGTGGTTTCCGCCGCAGACGGCCACACCACCTTGATGAAGTTCCTCAAGGGCAAGTACCTCAACGACACCTACCGCAAGCTCTACACCGAGACCATCGAAAAACCGCACATGGTCTTTCCGGGGTACTTCATCACCTTTCTAGGCCTCAACAAGCCGTTCCCGGAAGGCGAGCCGTGCGCGACCTATCTGCTGGAGGAAGAGGAAGCCGCGGAGATGCTCGGCATCCGCCATCCCAGCATCAACGTGCAGTTCCGCAGCCAGCACTATCCCGAGCTGGCGCCGAAGGATCACAGCATCGTCTACGCCACCTACTTCTGCGACATCGCGCCGTGGCGCGCGCTCAACGAAGGCCCCGAACAGGTCAGCCGCGTGCGCAAGGGCGAGCAGTTGCACACCCTGCCGGTGCGGCGCGGCCACGAGTACCACGCCGCCAAGCGCAAGGTCAGCAACGCCATGGTGCGCTTGCTGGAGAAGCGCTATCCCGGACTGAAGGACGCGATCACCGTGCGCGATGTCTCCAGCCCGCTCACCCAGGTGCGTTACACCGGCAACTACGACGGCACCGTGCTGGGCTGGCAGCCGTTCGTGGAAAGCGGCGAGACCATGGAAGAGGAAATCAAGAAGCACGGCCCGGTGATGCCCGGCCTGTCGAACTTCTATATCTCCGGCGTTTGGGCCACCACCGGCGGGCTGATCCGCGCCGCCGCCGCCGGCCGCCACGTCATGCACTTCGTGTGCAAGGACGACGGCAAGAACTTCGACGCCAGCATCGACGAAACCGCGCCGCCGCCGACCCACTACGTGCATCCGGTCGGCCCCTCGCGTCCGGCCTACGCGCCCGCCGCCGGATTCCCGCAACTCATCACCACCAGGACCGCCAGCACATGAAGATCGAAAAATGGGTAGTGCGCGAGCATGTCGAGGGCGTTCCCGATGCCGGCCGCATTTACGAAAAGATCGAGGAAGATCTGGATGTCCGCCTCGGCGAAGGGCAGATGCTGCTCAAGACCTTGTACGTGTCGGTCGATCCGTATCTGCAGGGCATCTGCCTGGATACGCCGATCGGCGATCACATGGGCGCCGATTCGATCATGGAGGTGATCGACGCCGATGCGAAGGCGCCGTTCAAGCCCGGCGATCTGTTGCAAGGGTTTGGGGGTTGGCGGACGCATTTGGTCAGCGACGGCAAGCCGGCGCTTTGGCAGACCGGTACCTTTCCGATGGTATTCCCGGCCTATCGCAAACTCGACCCGGCCCATTACGACGACACCCTGCCGCTGGCCACCGCGCTCGGCGCGATGGGCGGCCCCGGCATGACCGCGTGGGGCACCTTGACCAAGTTCATGCAGGTCAAGCCCGGCGACACCATCGTCATCAGCGGCGCCTCGGGCATGATCGGCAGCCTGGTCGGGCAAATGGCCAAGCGCGCCGGCGCGCGCGTGGTCGGCACCGCCGGTTCGGCGGAAAAGGCGCAGTACCTCAGCGGGCTGGGCTTCGATGCGGTCGTCGATTACAAGGCCAACGATACCGCCGACAAGATGCACGAAGCGCTGCGCCGGGCCGCGCCCGATGGCGTGGACAAATACTTCGACAGCATCGGCGGCATGGTCACCGACGTGGTGTTCTCGATGCTCAACGTCGGCAGCCAGGTCGCGGTGTGCTGGCAGTGGGCGAGCCAGGTCGAACAGGACTACAGCGGGCCGCGCCTGTTGCCGTACATCATGTTTCCGCGCGCGACCATCCGCGGCATCTTCTCGCTGGAGTGGTTCACCGAACCCAACTGGCAGGCCTTGCACGAAGACCTGGGCGGCATGATCCGGCGCCGCGAGCTCAGTTCGGCGCACACCATCCGCGAAGGCTTCGACGCGATTCCGCAGGCGTACCAGAGCCTGTTCGCCGGTGGCGCCAACAATCGCGGCAAGGTGCTGGTCAAGCTGTAATCCCCTTCCGTCGTCGCTGCCTCGCGCGCCCGTCTTCGACAGCGGCGCGCGAGACCCGCGCGCCTTTATGCGAGCGTTGCCATGCCCTCTTCCGCCAGCCCGCGGCCCGGTTCCAGACGAGTGATGACCGGCCTGATGCTGGCGCTGTTTCTCGGCGCCATCGAACAGACCGTGGTCGCCACCGCCCTGCCCGCGATCGTGCGCGATCTGCAACGCTTCGATCTGATGGGCTGGGCGATCTCGGCCTATCTGGTCGCCAGCGCCGCGGCGACGCCGGTGATCGGCAAGCTCGGCGATCTGCACGGACGCCGGATCATGCTGCTGGTGTGCATGAGCGGCTTCCTGCTCGGCTCGGCATTGTGCGCGCTCGCCGGCAGCATGCCGATGCTGGTCGCCGCGCGCGCCTTGCAGGGCGTCGGCGGCGCGGGCCTGATCATCGTCGCCCAGGCGGCGGTGGCGGAAATCGCCGGCCCGCGCGATCGCAGCCGCTTCGCCGGTTACTTCGCCATCGTCTGGGCGGTGGCGGGTCTGGTCGGGCCTCTGCTCGGCGGCGTTTTGACCGATTGGCTGGGATGGCGGGCGATCTTCTGGATCAATCTGCCGATCGGCCTGCTGGCGCTGTGGGTGGCCTGGCCCGGGCTGCGTGCGTTCACCGCCGGCGGCCGCAGCGGGCGCATCGATTATCTGAGCACGCTGTTGTTCGGCATCGCGACCACCGCGTTCCTGTTCGCCCTGACCTGGGGCGGCGGACGTTATGCCTGGACCTCGCCGCAGGTGTGGGGCCTGTTCGTGTTCGCAGCGATGGTCGGCGCCGCCTTCGCCTGGCGACAGACGCGGGTCGCCGATCCGGTGATCCCGCCGATGTTCGTGCGCCATGCGGTGATCGGCCCGGCCTTGCTGGTCGGCTTGCTGACCTACGGTTTCTATATCGCGGTGGCGGTGCTGATGCCGGCGTACTACCAGATCGGCCTGGGCCTGAGCGCGGCGCACGCCGGCATGCTGTTGATTCCGGCCTTGGTGGGCGGCGCGATCAGCGCGCTGCTCGGCGGCCGCCACGCGGCGCGCACGGGCGACTTCAAAGGCCCGGTGCTGCTCGGGTTTCCGATCGCCATCGCCGCGCTCGCGGCGATGGGCGCGTTCGCGCAGCAACTCACGCCGCTGACCGCGTCCTTGCTGCTCGGCGTCGTCGGCCTGGGCATCGGCCCGAGCACGGCGATCATCAATGTCGTCGCGCAGAACGCGGCGCCGGCGCGCGAGCTGGGCGTGGTCACCGGCGCCATGGCCTTCGCGCGCACGCTCGGCACCGCCGTCGTGGCGACCGCCGGCACGGCCTTGATCCTGTTGCGCCTGGCCCAGGCCGGGATCGGCGTGACGCCCGGCGCCTCCGGCGCGGAAAGCCTGAGCCGGCTGGCCGGCCAGGAGTTGTCGCCGGCCGCGCGCGAGTTGTTCCGCGCCGCGTTCGGCGGTTTGTTCTACGCCGCCGCCGCGGGCCTGCTGTTGGCCGCGCTGGTGTTCATGAGCATCCGCGCCAATCGCCTGCGGGTGCCGGCCGGCGCCGGGCCGGTCGAGCCGGAAGCCACGACGGCCTCGGCCGAGGCTTGAGCGATAGCGGCGATGGCGTGATCACCGCCGCCATCGCATGTCTGCCTCCGCCGATGTCCATGGGACATCGATCGCGCAGTGGCGGGCTCGGCGCGCAGCACCCGCGCACCGCGCCGCCTCGGCCCGCGACTCGTCCCCGCATCCGCGGCGTTCGTCCCGCAAAAACACAAACTCGCAACAGCGGCCCTCGCATTCGTGCGGCAGTGTTGCTAGGGTTACTACTAGCTGGCGCCACACGCTGCAGTATCGTGACAATGCCGCGCAGCGTGACCGGGTTAACGCCAGACGGACCAAGGCGGATCGGTGCGGCTTGCCAACAGCAACACATAACGATTAGCGCCTAAGTGCGCATCGCCGCCCAGTGCGGCAGTTTGACTCGGGACTCCATGAAAACGACTCTCGGCGTAGCGCTTACGCCTCCGACTGCGGCTGCGTTGATCGCGGGAGCGTGCGTACTCGCGGCCGCGTTCATGCCCTCGTGCCAAATGCGCGGCCCGGGCGCGGCCGAGCCTCCGCAACTCACCGCCGTGGCCGACTTCGAACCGGCCGCGCCGGCGACGCCTGCCGAATGCCCACCGCCGCCAGCCAAGCGCACCGACAAACCGGCGCAAACACCGGCGCTCGCGCGGCCGGCGCCGCGGCCGGAATCGAGCAACAACACGCGCAGCCGCTGACCCGCTGCGGCGTGCGCCCGCGAATCGGGCGCCGCGTTCAGCCCGCCGGCGCCGGCGCCAGCTTGCTGTGGCGGATGCCGTAGCCGAAGTAGACCGCGCAGCCGATCAGCAGCCAGATCGCGAAGCGCTCGAAGGTGATGTACGGCAGGCCCGAGATCAGCCACAGCGAGAATCCGATGCCGATCAGCGGCACCAGCGGCGACCACGGCGTGCGGAACGGCCGCGGCAGCTCCGGCGCGCGATAGCGCAGCACCAGCACCGCGCTGCAGATCACCACGAACGCGCACAACACCCCGATGTTGACCAGCTTGGCCAGTTCTTCCAGCGAGAACAGCCCGGCCGCGACCGCCGCCACCGCGCCGATCAGCCAGGTCGTGCGCCACGGCGTGCGCCAGCGCGGATGCGCCTGTCCGAACCAGGCCGGCAGCAGGCCGTCGCGCGCGAGCGCGAACCAGATCCGCGCGCCGGCCAGAAGATTGGCGAAGATGACGCTGGTGATGCCGCAGATCGACGCCAGCGAGATCGCGACCATGACCTTGGGCATGCCGATCGCCGCGAACGCGTTCGCCACCGGCGCGTCGTTGCCGAGCGTGGTGTACGACACGATCCCGGTCAGCACCAGGCAGATGCCGACGTACAAGGTCATCGCGATCGCCAGCGACAGCACCACCGCGCGCGGCAGATCGCGCTGCGGGTCGATCGCTTCCTCGGCCGCGGTGGTCATCATTTCGTAACCGAACACGGCGAAGAACACGATCGAAGCGCCGGCCACCACGCCGCCGATGCCGAACGGCATGAACGGCTGCCAGCGCGCGGGATCCACATAGGCCACGCCGGCCACGATGATCAGCACCGCCGCGCCGATCTTGATCGCCACCACCACGGTGTTGAAGCGCGCGCCCCATTCGGTCTTGAACGCCAGCAGCGCGGTGATCGCCAGCGACACGAACACCGCCGGCACGTTCACCACCTGCCCGGCCCTGCCGCCGAACCAGCCGCCCTGCGCCCACAGCGGCAGGTTCACGCCTGCCGCGTCGAGCAAGGCCTGCACGTAACCGGACCAGCCCACCGCCACCACCGCGGCGATCAAGGCGAACTCCAGCAACAGATCCCAGCCGATCAGCCAGCCGGCGAATTCGCCCAGCACCGCGTAGCCGTAGGTGTAGGCGCTGCCCGAGACCGGGATCAGCCCGGCGAACTCGGCGTAGCACAGCGCCGCCGCGGCGCTGGCGATGCCGGCCAGCACGAACGACAGCACCACCGCCGGCCCGGCGGTTCCGGCCGCGACCGTGCCGGTCAATACGAAGATGCCCACGCCGATGATCCCGCCCAGGCCGATGGCGGTGAGATGCCACAGGCCCAACACCCGCCGCAATTCGCCGCGCGTCAGCGCTTCGGCCTGCAACAGCTCTACCGACTTGCGCCGGCTCATGCGCGCGACAAGGCTCATTGCGTCTCCCGCTGTGATGGCGGCCGTCGCCCCCGCGACGCGCCTGCCGGCCCTGAATGCTGGCACCGGCCGGCGAACGCGGAATAGCGACGGTTCCCTGGCTGGGGTGCGGAAGTCCGCACAAAGGCGGCGCGGGCACCGGCAATGCAGGACGGTTTTTGCGGGAGGCCTTGATCGAGGTTTCATAGCCGCCTGGACAAGAGGAACACCGACGGAGCCCTCTCCGCGGGGTGAGGGGCCGCGCTTGCAAGCCATTGGCTCGCGCGGCACCGAACGCCCAAACGCTATGCGTTTGGGCCGGAGAGGGGTTGGGGTGAGGGTGTGCGGAGTCGCAGAAATCCGCGCAAAGAGCAGTTCGCGCCTACGGCGCTCGCCCCTCACCCCAGCCCTCTCCCGCGCCCCGAAGGAAGTCATCTTGGGTGGCAGGCGGGAGAGGGAGAGTGCGGTTTCACTAGCCACTCCAGGCGGCATCAGGGTATTTCGAGCCCCTTCGCTCCCTGCCTGCCCCAGCACCCCGAACCACTCGGCTACCATTGCACTCCATGCCGACGGCCCGCCCGTCCCGGCCTCCCGCACTCCCCTTCGATTCCGCTAAATGTCTGATTCTTCTGTAAAGCCGTCGCCGTCCAACGGCTCGGCCGAACACACCCCGCTGATGAAGCAGTTCTTCGCCGCCAAGGCGGAGCACCCCGATGTGCTGCTGTTCTTCCGCATGGGCGATTTCTACGAATTGTTCTACGACGACGCCCGCAAGGCGGCGCGACTGCTCGACATCACCCTGACCCAGCGCGGCGCCTCGGCCGGTCAGCCGATCCCGATGGCCGGCGTGCCGCACCATTCGGCCGAAGGCTATCTGGCGCGTCTGGTCGCGCTCGGCGAATCGGTGGCGATCTGCGAACAGATCGGCGATCCGGCTCTGGCCAAGGGCATCGTCGAACGCAAAGTCGTGCGCGTGATCACTCCGGGCACCGTCACCGACGAAGCCCTGCTCAACGAGCGCCGCGACACCTTGCTTCTGGCGGTCTCGCGCGGCAAGCACGGTTACGGCATCGCCTGGGCCGACCTGGCCGCCGGCCGTTTCCTGGTCAACGAAGTCGCCAGCGAAGATGCGCTGGAAGCGGAAATCGCCCGCCTTGAACCGGCCGAAGTGCTGATGCCGGACGAAGACGGCTGGGCGCCGTTCCTGGCCGAGCGCAACGGCATGCGCCGGCGTCCGCCGTGGCTGTTCGACGTCGACAGCGGTCGCCGCCAGTTGCTGCGCTTCTTCGGCCTGCACGATCTGTCCGGCTTCGGCCTGGAAGACAAGCCGCTGGCGACCGCCGCCGCGGCCGCGCTGCTGGGCTATGTGGAAGAAACCCAGAAGCAGCGCCTGCCGCATCTGACCTCGATCGCGATCGAATCCGGCGATGGCGCGATCGCGATGAACGCGGCCACCCGCCGCCATCTGGAACTCGACAGCCGCATCGACGGCGACAGCCGCACCACCCTGCTCGGCGTGCTCGACAGCACGGTCACGCCGATGGGCGGACGCCTGCTGCGGCGCTGGCTGCATCGCCCGCTGCGCGAGCGCGGCGTGCTGCGCCATCGCCATCAGGCCGTGGCGACGCTGATCGAAAGCCGCGCCGGCGACGACGTGCGCGAGCGCTTCCGCGCGCTCGGCGATCTGGAACGCATCCTCTCGCGCATCGCCCTGCGCAGCGCGCGTCCGCGCGACCTGTCCACCTTGCGCGACGGCCTGGGCCTGCTGCCCGACGTGCGCAAGATCCTCACCCCGCTCGACGCGCCGCGCCTCAACGAGTTGTGCGCCTCGCTCGGCGAACACGACGAACACGCCCATCTGCTGGCGCAGGCCATCGTGCCGCAGCCGCCGGTGCTGGCGCGCGACGGCGGCGTGTTCGCCACCGGCTTCGACGCCGAACTGGACGAGCTGCGCACGCTGTCTACCAACGCCGACCAGTTCCTGGTCGATCTGGAAGCGCGCGAACGCGCCAGCAGCGGCATTCCGACGCTGAAGGTCGGCTACAACCGCGTGCACGGCTATTACCTGGAAATCAGCAAGGCGCAGTCCGACAAGGCGCCGACGCACTACACCCGCCGCCAGACCCTGAGCAACGCCGAGCGCTACATCACGGAAGAACTCAAGCAGTTCGAAGACAAGGTGCTGTCCGCGCGCGAACGTTCGCTGGCGCGCGAGCGCTTGCTGTACGAACAACTGCTGGACGCGCTCAACGAGCGCCTGGAAGCGCTCAAGCGCTGCGCCGGCGCGCTGTCGGAACTGGATGTGCTGTGCGCCTTCGCCGAACGCGCCGCTTCGCTGGACTGGTCGCGGCCGGAACTGGCCGAATCGCCGGGTCTGCGCATCGAACGCGGCCGCCATCCGGTGGTGGAGGCGGTGCGCAAGGAACCGTTCGAGCCCAACGACCTCATCCTGGATGAGGACAACGGCCGCCGCATGCTGGTCATCACCGGCCCGAACATGGGCGGTAAGTCCACCTACATGCGCCAGAACGCCTTGATCGTGCTGCTGGCGCATATCGGCAGCTTCGTCCCGGCCGCGCGCGCGGTGCTCGGGCCGATCGACCGCATCCTCACCCGCATCGGCGCCGGCGACGACCTCGCCCGCGGCCAATCGACCTTCATGGTCGAGATGAGCGAGACCAGCTACATCCTGCATCACGCCACCGACCAGTCGCTGGTGCTGATGGACGAAATCGGCCGCGGCACCTCGACCTACGACGGCCTGGCCCTGGCCGAGGCCTGCGCGCGCCATCTGGCCCACAGCAATCGCGCCTACACCTTGTTCGCCACGCATTACTTCGAACTCACCGCGCTGGCCGAACCGGGCAACGGCATCGCCAACGTGCATCTGGACGCGGTCGAGCACGGCGAGCAACTGGTGTTCATGCACGCAGTCAAGGACGGCCCGGCCGATCGCAGCTTCGGCCTGCAGGTCGCGGCGCTGGCCGGTCTGCCCAAGTCGGTGGTGAAGCAGGCGCGCGGACGCTTGATCGAACTGGAGCAACAGGGCCGCGACACGCCCAAGCCGTCCTTCGCCAAGGCCGCGCTGGATGCGCCGCAGCAGTTCGGCCTGTTCGCACCGGCCTCGTCGGCGGCGCTGGATGCCTTGGCCGAGGTCGATCCGGATGAGTTGACGCCGAAGCAGGCGTTGGAAGCTTTGTATCGGATCAAGGCGCTGGCTTGAGATCGGCTCGCGTAGATCGCCGGACGATCTGAGCGAAAGGCATTCGGGGCGCAGGCCCTTCCCACAACAGACCTCGCGGCTTCGCGATCTTTTGTGGGAGGGGCTTGCGCCCCGACGCTTTTGTGCCCGATCGCCGATCGGCTCTGCGTCCCAATCCCGGCCGCGAGCGACCCGCTAAACTGTCGCCCGGAATGGAGACCGGGAGGTTGTGTGGAAGCATTGTTGCTCGTCGTCGGCGTATTGACCGGCTTGATCCTTGCTCGTCTTTATCGTCCCGATGCGCGAGCGGCGGTGGCGGTGGCGGACGCTGCCAAGCCGGAAGCCGAGGACGCTTCGCAATCGGGCGCGGATGAGAGCAAAGCGCCGGTTGATACGACTTCGGAAACTGCGGAATCTTCTCAGGATCAACTTTTTCGGTTGGTACGCGAGATCGACGCCGTCGACGACCGCATCCAGCGCCCGCAGGACCTGCTCGCACAGCCCGAGTTCCACCAGGGCGTGGAGCTGATCGCAGGCGGCGCCTTCGATGCGGACGAACTGGTGCGCCAACTCAGCGGCACCGGCTACGTGCTGCAGTCGATGATCACCAAGGCGTTGCCGCGCCGCAGCGATGTCGCGCTCGACCCGATCATCGACCACGCCGGCCAGTTCGGCGGTTATCCGCTGCACTTCCTCATCGAACATCTGCGCACCCGCGAGGACGCGCAGGCGCTGTCGCGGCTGATGCGGCATGCGCAGGCGTGGTGGTGGGATTTCGCGCCGGTGCGCCAGCAAGTGCGCGACTACCTGCAGTGGGCAGAGCAATTCGGCGACGCCCCGGCGGCGCCGGCGCTCGACGAGATCGAGGAAAACCAGGCCAACCAGTTGCGCGAAACGCTCAAGCGCTTCAATTCGCCGGCGCTGCAGCCGCTGCTGGAACAGGTCGACCGCGCCGCCAGCGCGCGCCGCGAAAGCCGCGTGCTCGGCGCCTTCGGCCGGGTCAACGCCGCGCCCAAGCCGCAGGTGCGCATCGCCCACGACGCGCTCGCGCGCCAGCTCGAACGCCTGCACGAACTGCTCAGCGGCGAGGATGCCGCCTCGGTGCTGGTGTCGGGCGAACACGGCGTCGGCAAGAGCGTGCTGATCGACCTGCTCAGCGAACGCCTTCTCGCCGACGGCTGGCTGGTGTTCGAAGCCTCGGCCGCGGAGATCCTCTCCGGCCAGAGCTACATCGGCGAATTGGAAGAGCGCGTGCGCGAAATGCTGTCGGTGCTCGACCGCAAACGCGCGGTGTGGCGCGCGCCGGAGTTCTTCGACCTGCTGGCCAAGGGCTCGCACTCGCGCGATCCGCGCGGCCTGCTCGATCTGGTGCTGCCGGCGATCGAACGCGGCCGCTTGCGCGTGATCGGCGAAATCACCCCGCGCCAGCTCGCGCAGTTGCTGGTCGCGCGGCCGGTGATCAAGCACCACTTCGAAATTCTCAATCTGGCTGCGACCGAAGCGCCGGCGCTGGAGCCGATCGCGGCGCAATGGGCGCGCATCGAAAGCGCGCGCCTGGGCCGCGCCGTCGCCGACGCACGCACCTTGGCCGAGGCCGCGCGCATGGCCGCGCAGTATTTTCCCGAACAGCAGGAACCCGGACGCCTGCTGCGCCTGCTCGGCGACGCCCTGCAGACGGCGTGCGCGCAGGAGCCGGCGCAACTGCCGCTCGACGCCGAGCGCCTGCTCGCCACCATCGCCCAGCGCAGCGGCCTGCCGCTGGAGGTCATCGACGATCGCCAGAGCCTGGACCTGGACCGGCTGCGCGCGTTCTTCCGCCAACGCGTGATCGGCCAGGACGAAGCCGTCGATGCCCTGCTCGACCGCATCGCCATGCTCAAGGCCGGGCTGACCGACAACGGCCGTCCGATCGGCGTGTTCCTGTTCGCCGGCCCCACCGGCACCGGCAAGACCGAACTTGCGAAGGCGCTGGGCGAATTGCTGTTCGGTAGCGACGAACGCCTGCTGCGCCTGGACATGAGCGAATTCCAGTCGGAAGACTCGGCCTGGCGCCTGACCGCCGACGAAGGCGGACAAGGCGGCGTGCGCTCGCTGACCTCGCGCATCCGCGAGCAGCCGTTCTCGGTGGTACTGCTGGACGAATTCGAAAAAGCGCATCCGAAGGTGTGGGACTTGTTCCTGCAGGTGTTCGACGACGCGCGCCTGAGCGATCGCAGCGGCCACACCGCCGACTTCCGCCACAGCATCATCATCCTCACCAGCAACGTCGGCTCGACCATCTCGCGCAGCGCCGGCCCGGGCTTCACTTCGGTGCGCGGCGGGTATTCGCGCGATGCGGTCGAGAAGGCCCTGTTCGAAACCTTCCGCCGCGAGTTCATCAATCGCCTGGACCGGGTGGTGTTGTTCAATCCGCTCGATCGCAGCCTGATGCGCGAGATCCTGCACAAGGAACTGGGCCGGGTGCTGACCCGGCGCGGGCTGCGCAATCGCGACTGGGCGGTGGAATGGGAGCCCTCGGCGATCGAGTTCCTGCTCGACCGCGGCTTCACCCCGGACCTGGGCGCGCGCCCGCTGCGGCGCGCGATCGAGCATTACCTGCTGGCGCCGCTGGCGCGCAGCATCGTCGAGCACCGCGCGCCGCAGGGCGATCAGTTCCTGTTCGTGCGCGCCGCAGGCGACAAGCTCGATGTGGTGTTCATCGATCCGAACGCGCCGCAGGCGCTGGAAGCCGCGCCCGCCGACGAAACCGCGGCGCCGGCGCTGGCCGGCGATCTGCGCGATCTGGTCTACGCGCCGTCCTCCTCCGCCGAGGCCATCGCGCGATTGAACGCGCGCCTGGACGAACTCGACGCCACGGTCGAATCGCTGCAGTGGGTGGCCGCGCGCGAAGCCGATTACGCGCGCATGGCCGAGTCCGACTTCTGGTCGGCGGCCGACCGCCACGGCGTGCTCGACCGGATCGAACGCCGCGACCGCATCGAAAGCGCGCTCGACACCGCCCAGCGCATGCGCCAGCGCCTGCGCCAGGACCGCGGCAGCGACGAATTCGCCGGACGCATGGCCCAGTTGCTGTTCCTGCTCGGGCTGGCGGTGGACGGCCTGCGCGAACACACGCCGCAGGACGCGCTGATCGAGATCGACACCGACGACGCCGGCCATCTGCGCTTCGGCGCCGATCTGCGCCTGTGGTGGCAGCAACTGCTGTCGATGTACCTGGGCTGGGCGCAGCGTCGCAACATGCGCGTGGAAGTGCTGCGCCAGGACGCCGAGCGCTGTAAGGCCTGGCTGGCGGTCAGCGGTTTCGGCGCTTACGACCTGCTGCGCGGCGAATCGGGCCTGCATGTGTTCGAGGAACTCGACGACGGCGTCACCCGCCGCGTGAGCTTGTCGGTGCAGGTCGCGCCCGACCTGCCCGGCCGCGCGCGCGTGGCGCAGGCGGCGTCCGACGGCGACAAGCGCATCTGCCGGCGTTACCGCCAGTCGCCCTCGCCGCTGGTGCGCGACGGCGTGCGCGGTTGGCGCAGCGGCCGCCTGGATCGCGTGCTGGCGGGCGAATTCGACGTGGTCCAGGGTAGCTGAGGCGGCGTTCGTCCGCGCGCCGCGCTGGCGGGACCTCGTGTTTGCGGCGCAAGCCGGGTTCGCGCTCGCGGCTCGCGCCGCTGCGGCATTCGCTATCCAACGGGCGCAGCCGCAAACCAGCCGCGCATGTTGCGAAGCACCACGCTTCCGGCTTGAACGATCAGTCGCAATTCCCGCGCGCGGTCACACCGCGGCAATACCGTGGCTTACATCATCGCCCCTGCGGCGCGGATGGGCGCCGCAGCCGCAACCATAGCCATCCCCTATCAGATACGTCGAAAGGATCGATTTCACATAGGGATCGACCCGATCTATCGTCCCGTAGTCCCCTCGTGACACGGAGCGCCAGCGATGAGCCAGCCCGACGAACGCCACACGATTGCATCCACCGCTGCTTTCGACCCCGCGGTTCGTGATGTCCGGCAACGCTCATCTGCGCCATGCGCCGGTCGGCCGTCCGGCCGCCCGGCGCCCTCCTGAGCCTCCCGCCCGCACGGG
The DNA here is from genome assembly GCF_001442805.1 of Lysobacter gummosus. Classification (NCBI taxonomy): domain Bacteria; kingdom Pseudomonadati; phylum Pseudomonadota; class Gammaproteobacteria; order Lysobacterales; family Lysobacteraceae; genus Lysobacter; species Lysobacter gummosus. The sequence continues at coordinate 3,581,479 of NZ_CP011131.1, forward strand.
CCGCGACGCCGGCCCGTCCTGGCCGTCCGCGCCCCGCAACCGAACCCAGTCGCTGGATCCAACCGTCAAAGGCAGATAACCCATGTCAAACGAAAGCAAGTGCCCGTTCAACCACGCCGCCGGCGGCGGTACGTCGAACCGCGATTGGTGGCCGGAGCAACTCGATCTGAAGATCCTGCACCAACAGACCCCGCAAGCCGATCCGATGGGCCAGGACTTCGACTACGCCGAAGCTTTCAAAACCCTCGACCTCGCCGCGGTGAAGCAAGACCTGCTGGCGCTGATGACCGATTCGCAGGACTGGTGGCCGGCCGACTTCGGCCATTACGGCCCCTTGTTCATCCGCATGGCGTGGCATAGCGCGGGCACCTACCGCATCGCCGACGGCCGCGGCGGCGCCGGCGCGGGGCAGCAGCGCTTCGCCCCGCTCAACAGCTGGCCCGACAACGGCAACCTCGACAAGGCGCGCCGCCTGCTGTGGCCGATCAAGCAAAAGTACGGCAACAAGATTTCCTGGGCGGATCTGCTGATCCTCACCGGCAACGTCGCGCTGGAGTCGATGGGCTTCAAGACCTTCGGTTTCGCCGGCGGCCGCGCCGACGTGTGGGAACCGGAAGACGCGGTGTACTGGGGCACGGAAACCACTTGGCTCGGCGACAAGCGCTACAGCGGCGACCGCCAGTTGGAGAACCCGCTCGGCGCCGTGCAGATGGGCCTGATCTACGTCAATCCGCAGGGCCCCAACGGCAATCCCGATCCGGTCGCCGCGGCCCGCGACATCCGCGAAACCTTCGCGCGCATGGCCATGGACGATGAAGAAACCGTGGCCCTGATCGCCGGCGGCCACACCTTCGGCAAGACTCATGGCGCCGGCCCGGAGTCGCACGTGGGCCGCGAGCCCGAGGGCGCCGACATCGCCCAGCAGGGCCTGGGCTGGGCCAGCAGCTTCGGCACCGGCAAGGGCGCCGATGCCATCACCAGCGGCCTGGAAGTCACCTGGACCAGCACGCCGACGCAGTGGAGCAACCAGTTCTTCACCAATCTGTTCGGCTTCGAGTGGGAACTGAGCAAGAGCCCGGCCGGCGCGCACCAGTGGATCGCGAAGGATGGCGCTGGCGCGGGCAGCATTCCCGACGCGCACGACCCGAACAAGCGCCACGCGCCGACCATGCTCACCACCGACCTGTCGCTGCGTTTCGACCCGGCCTACGAAAAGATTTCGCGCCGCTTCTTCGAAAATCCGGATCAGCTCGCCGATGCCTTCGCCCGCGCCTGGTTCAAGCTGACCCACCGCGACATGGGCCCGCGCGCGCGTTACCTCGGCCCGGAAGTGCCGGCCGAAGTGCTGATCTGGCAGGACCCGATCCCGGCGGTCGATCACGCCCTGATCGATGAGCAGGACATCGCCGCGCTCAAGGCCAAGATCCTCGCCTCGGGCCTGCCGCTGTCGCAGCTGGTGTCCACCGCCTGGGCCTCGGCGTCTACCTTCCGCGGCTCCGACAAGCGCGGCGGCGCCAACGGCGCGCGCATCCGCCTGGCGCCGCAGAAGGATTGGGAAGTCAATCAGCCCGAACAACTGGCCAAGGTGCTGTCCACGCTGGAAGGCATCCAGAAAGACTTCAACGCCGCGCAATCGGGCGGCAAGAAAGTCTCGCTGGCCGACCTGATCGTTCTGGGCGGCGCCGCCGCCGTCGAGCAGGCGGCGAAGAACGCCGGCGTCGCGGTCAAGGTGCCGTTCGTCCCGGGCCGCATGGACGCCAGCGTCGAGCAGACCGACGCGCATTCCTTCGCGGCGCTCGAACCGCTCGCCGACGGCTTCCGCAACTACGTCAAGGGCAAGTACGGCGTCAGCACCGAAGCCTTGCTGATCGACAAGGCGCAGCTGTTGAACCTCAGCGCGCCGGAACTGACCGTGCTGGTCGGCGGCCTGCGCGTGCTCGGCGCCAATGTCGGCCAGAGCAAGCATGGCGTGTTCACCCAGCGCGCGGACACGCTGAGCAACGACTTCTTCGTCAACCTGCTCGACATCGGCACGCAGTGGAAGGCGACTTCCGATACGCAGGAGGTGTTCGAAGGCACCGACCGCAAGACCGGTCAGGCCAAGTGGACGGCCACCCGCGCCGACCTGATCTTCGGCTCGCACGCGCAGCTGCGCGCGCTGGCCGAGGTCTACGGCAGCTCCGACGCGCAAGACAAGTTCGTGCACGACTTCGTCGCGGCCTGGAACAAGGTGATGAACGCCGACCGCTTCGATCTGAACTGATCTCAACGAACCCTGTGTGACTTTCACGCCCGGCCGGAATCGGCCGGGCGTCTTTTTTTTCGCGGCGCGCGAACGCGCCGTCGCCGCGACCGGCCCGCACCATCGATGCGCCGGCGTTGCATCGCCCGGACACCGTCGCGCCACCGCCGCGCGCGACGTCCCGCCCGCGCCGCGGCCGGCATCACCCGGCACTAACGATCCGGCGCTAGCATCAGCGTTCCTCGCACCCGGAATCACTCCATGAGCGCCTCGCTGACCGACGATCTTCTCAACCAACTCCAAGGCCAGCCGCTGGCGCAACTGGGCAGCCAGCTCGGCCTGTCGCAGCCGCAGACGCAGAGCGCGGTGAGCGCGGCGCTGCCGCTGCTGCTCGGCGCGCTCGGCCGCAACGCCAGCCAGCCGCAGGGCGCGCAGGCGCTGTTCGGCGCTCTGCAGCGCGACCACGCCGCGCCCGCGGCCAGCAACGGCCTGGACCTGGGCAGCGTGCTCGGCGCGGTGCTCGGCGGCGGTGGCGGCAGCCCGCAGACCGACGGCGCCGGCATCCTCGGGCATATCTTCGGCGGTCGTCAGGAGACCGCCGCCCAGGGTCTGGGCCAGGCCACCGGCCTGGAGGGCGGACAAGCCAATGCGCTGTTGAAGATGCTCGCGCCGATCGTGCTGTCCTATCTGGCGCAGCGCATGTTCTCCGGCGGCGGCCAGGCCGCGGCCTCGCCGCAACAGCTCGGCGACGTGCTCGGCCAGGAACATCAGCGCATCCAGCAACAAGGTTCGGCCGGCGGCCTGCTCAGCTCGGTGCTCGATCAGGACGGCGACGGCCAGCTCGGACTGGGCGATCTGCTCAAGATCGGCGGCGGCCTGCTCGGCGGCGGCGGACAGCGCTGACCACCGGACTCATCCCTCGCGAACCCCAACGGCTGCGCTGATGCGCAGCCGTTTTCGTTTGTGCTTGTCGATTGCGCGTTGTCGCGCGGAGGGCGGCGCTACAGCGCGTCGATATCGCCGAGCGCCTTGATCAGGCGCCGCGCGCGCTTGTCGGGTTTGGTCTCCGGGGCGCGGTAGCCGTTGCGCTCGGCCGCGCGCATCGCGCGCGCTTGTTCGCGCGCCGCGCGCGAGGCTTCGGTTTCGGCATACAGCGTCTGCGCCACGCTGGCCGGACCGCGGGTATCGCTCAGGCCGGTGACGGCGACTTCGAAGATTTCCTCGCCGCGCGCGATGCGCAGCGTGTCGCCGACGCGCAACGCGCGCGAAGCCTTGGCGCGCTGGCCGCCGACATCGACCTTGCCGGTTTCCACCGCCTGCCGCGCCAGGCTGCGGGTCTTGAAGAAGCGCGCGGCCCACAGCCACAGGTCGAGACGAACCGAAGCGGTTTGCGGCGCGGGCGGGGTTGGGTCTTGAGGGCTCATCGGCGCGAAAGATAGCACTGGTGGTGGGGGATTTTTGTTGTGGGGTTGATGAAGCAAGAGCAAGAGCGAATCCCCCTAGCCCCCCTTTTTCAAAGGGGAGAACTGATTCGTCTTGGGTGGTGGTGACGAATGGCCAGAGGTTTTCGGTTTCCTTTTTTTGGGGGCCAGGCGTTAGACATTGCCCCCCTTTGAAAAAGGGGGCGAGCGCCCGGCGTAATCGCGAAGCCACGGTAAACCAACAGCGCGGGGGATTTGCTCTTCGCGCCTCCAACTCCCGCCAAACCGCACACACCCCGCCCACGGCCCGCTAACCCGCGGTGACGGCATACTGCGCCATCCCCGCCCGGACCCCGCCATGGCCTCCAGTTCCCCTCGCGGCAGCCATCTGCTCACCGAAGGCCCGATCGGCCGCACCATGATCTCCTTCGCGTTGCCGATCATGGCCGGCAACGCCGCGCAATCGCTCAACGGTTCGATCAACTCGATCTGGGTCGGCCGCTACCTCGGCGAAGCCGCGCTGACCGCGACGGCCAACGCCAACAACATCATGTTCTTCCTGATCGGCTCGATGTTCGGCATCGGCATGGCCGCGACGATCCTGATCGGACAGGCCATCGGCGCGCGCGACACCGAGCGGGCGCGCAAGATCATGGGCACCAGCGCCACGTTCTTCATCAGCCTGTCGGCGGTGATCGCCTGCCTGGGCTGGTTCATGACCGACAAAGTGCTGCGCGCGATGGGCACGCCGGCGCCGGCGTTGCCGCTGGCCGAGCAGTACCTGCAGGTGATCTTCCTGTCGATGCCCTTCATCTACGCCTTCGCCTTCATCTCCGCGGCGCTGCGCGGCGCCGGCGATTCGCGCACGCCGTTCCGCTTCCTGCTGATGTCGGTGGCGCTCGACATCGTCCTCAATCCGTTGCTGATCTTCGGCTGGGGCCCGGTGCCGGCGTTCGGCATCGCCGGCTCGGCCATGTCCACCTTCTTCGCCCAGGGCCTGAGCCTGGCGGCGATGCTGTTGCACCTGCGGCGCAAGCGCCACGTGCTGTGGCTCGGGCGCAAGGACGCGCACTTGCTCAAGATCGACCTGAGCGTGCTGCGCGCGCTGATCGTCAAGGGCGTGCCGATGGGACTGCAGATGGTGCTGATCTCGCTGGCGATGATCGCGATGATCAGCCTGGTCAACGCCCACGGCACCACCACCGCGGCCGGTTACGGCGCGGCGCTGCAACTGTGGACCTACGTGCAGATGCCGGCGATGGCGATCGGCGCGGCGTGTTCGTCGATCGCCGCGCAAAGCGTCGGCGCCGGACGCTGGGACCGGGTCGGCGCGACCGCGCGCACCGGTACCTTGTTCAATTTCCTGATGACCGGCGCGCTGATCGCGCCGCTGATCCTGTTCGACCGCTACACGCTGGCGCTGTTCCTGCCCGAGGGCAGCGCTTCGTTCGAGATCGCCCGCCATCTGAATCACATCGCGGTGTGGTCGTTCCTGTTCTTCGGCGTGACCTTCGTGATTTCCGGTGTGGTCCGCGCGACCGGCGCGGTGATACCGCCGCTGTTGATCCTGGGCTTCGCGCTGTGGGGCATCCGCGTGCCGTTCGCGACCTTGCTGCAGCCGGTGATCGGCATGGACGCGCTGTGGTGGAGTTTCCCGGTCAGCGCGCTGTGTTCGATGCTGATGTCGATGGCGTATTACCGCTGGGGCGGCTGGCGCCGCGCGCGCATGATGGCCGCGCCCGAGCGCGTGGCCGCGCCGGTGGCTACGCAGAGCATCGCGATGCCGGCCGAAGTGCCGGCGCAACCGCCGGCGCCGGTGGCGGATATGTCGCCGGAGCAGCAATCGCGCGGACCCGGACCGCGCGATCTGGACGATGAGTTGAGCGAAAAGGCGCCCGGTTGAGTCGCGGCCGCGTGCGCTGCGTCGCTTGCGGCTAAGCGCGGAAATCCTGCGCCGCTTCCTTCACGTCGGTGTCCGCGTGATCCAGGCCGAGCGCGACCAGGCGCTGCGTCAGCGCCGCGTCCAGGCTCGCGGCCAGTTCGAGCAAGCGCCGGTATTCCCAGTAATCCGACAGGTCCAGCACTTCCGCCGCGACCGCTTCCAGATTCGCCAGCACCTGTTCGCGCGGCAACGCGTGCACGCGTTCGCGGCCGCGCACGATGCGCTCGGCGCTGCTCGGCTGACACGCCGCCCGCAGCGCATCGCGCAGTTCTTCCAGGACTTCGTCCGCGGTGATGATCATGGTTCCTGCGATGAGCGCGGCGACCGCGGATGTGTATGGGCCAGACTAGATTTCTTCCAGCGCCAGCGTGAACACTCCGGCCTCGCCCTTGTCGAAGGCCTCGCGCCAGATCCGGTAACCCTCGAGGTCTTCCTCGCGCACCGGCATCCGACCGATCACGCGCGGCCCGGCTTCGGCCACGCGCGTGCTGACGATCGGGAAATGGCCGAGCAGGCGCACGGCCTTGAGTTCGGCCACGTCGGCGGCGTGCTCCAGCAACACTTCCTCGCTGGTGTGGGTATCGAACTTGCGCAGCGACATGGCGTCGCGGCCGTCGGGCAAGGCATCGATGCGCTGGACCCAGAAGAATCCCCAGCTGCCATCGCTGCGCAAATAGGTACAGATATCGCCTTCGGACAAACCGGGGTCCACGTTGCTCTCCTGCCGCGGGGGCGACTTCGAACGCGGCCGCGCCGCGTCGCAAATCCTGCACGAATCTAGCGCGAACCGGGCGCGGCGCACAGCGCCGGTTCGGCCAATCGACAGGGCCATTACGGCCATATCGGGGGATACGCGGTCGCGGCCACGGGCCGGCCGCGGCGCGGTGTTTCACCGAAGCAGCAGCCGTGCGTGTCGCCCATGCCTGGCCGGGTCGATCGCCGACTTGTCGTCGCGCGCCCGGCGAAGCGATGGCAGCTGCGCGCGGTGTTTCCGCGGAACCATCGCGTGCCGCGGGACGACATCGACGCTACTGCGTCCGCAAACGCAAACGGCCGCCTTGCGGCGGCCGTTCGTTGCGATGCGCGTCTTGCGCGCGACGCGGGGATTACTCGGCGGCGGCGGCGGCGGCGCTCTTTGCGCGCGCGTAAGCGGCCAGGTCTTCCTTGATGCGCGCCTTCTTGCCTTCCAGGCCGCGCAGGTAGTACAGCTTGCCGGAGCGGACCTTACCGCGGCGCTTGACGTCGACCGAGTCGATGATCGCGCTGTGGGTCTGGAAGACGCGCTCGACGCCGAAGCCGTGCGAGATCTTGCGCACGGTGAACGAAGAGTTCAGGCCGCCGTTCTTGATCGCGATGACCACGCCTTCATAGGCCTGGACGCGCTCACGGTTGCCTTCCTTGACCTTGACGTTGACCACGACGGTGTCGCCGGGGCCGAAGTCGGGAAGCTTGCGGGTGATCTGCTCGGCTTCGAAATTCTGCAGCAGGGTGTGGATAGAGGGCTTGTTCATGGTTTACGGCCTGTTGGATTAGTTGTTGCGCGAGTGCACGTGGACCCGCGTCATGGCATCGGTACAGCAAAGGGGTACAGCTAAGCGACTAATTATAACGAGCTTTTTCCCGGCGTGGCTAGGGCCTGGAGGCTTTTACCCGGGGGTTTTGCCCGATCTGGAGGCCGGATCGGCGCTGGAAACGGTTTCCGAGGCGGCCTGATCGCCCTCCCCGGCCTGGCTGGCGGCCAGTTCGGCCCGGTAGGCGTCCAGCAATTTGCGGTCGGCCTTGGACAGGGCGGCCTCATTCAGCAGGTCCGGCCGGCGCTGCCAGGTCCGCCCCAGCGACTGCTGCCGGCGCCACTTGGCGATGTGGGCGTGGTTGCCCGACATCAGCACCGCCGGCACCGAACCCAGTTCGTGTTCGACCGGACGGGTGTAGTGCGGGCAGTCCAGCAAGCCGTCCTCGAAACTGTCCTGCACCGCCGATTCGGCGTCGCCGAGCGCGCCTTCCTGCAGCCGCGCCACCGCGTCCACGATCACCGCCGCGGCCAGTTCGCCGCCGGACAGCACGTAATCGCCGATCGAAATTTCCTCATCGACCTCGGCCTGGATCAGCCGCTCATCGACGCCTTCGTAACGGCCGCACAGCAGGATCAGACGTTCGTGGCCCGCCAGTTCGCGGACCTTGGCCTGATCCAGCCGCGCGCCTTGCGGGCTCATGTAGATCACCCGCGCCGGCGTCGGATCGGCCGCGCGCGCGGCGCGGATCGCCGCGCGCAGCGGTTCGATCAGCATGACCATGCCGGGGCCGCCGCCGAACGGACGCTCATCGACGCGGCGGTAATTGCCTTCGGCGTAATCGCGCGGATTCCAGCCGTGCAACGACAGCAGCCCGCGCTCGCCCGCGCGCCCGACCACGCCGAACGCCGCGCATTGCGCGACGAATTCGGGGAACAGGCTGATGAGGTCGATACGCATGGGCCTGGAGTGAGTTTAGAGGAGTGAGAAGTGAGTGAGAGGCGCTTCCGCCTTTCGCTCACTTCTCACTCCTCTAAACTCGTTCCTCAAAAATCCGGATCCCAATCGACCGTCACGAGGTTGGCCTCGAAATCGACCGACCGCACGTACTGCGGAATCACGAACGGAATCATGCGCTCGCGCTCGTCGTCGCGGGCGACCAGCACGTCGTTGGCGCCGGTGGCGAACAGGTGCGAGACGGTGCCGAGGCAAACGCCTTCGGTGGTGGCCACGCGCAGGCCTTCCAGATCGACCCAGTAGTACTCACCGTCCTTGGGCGGCGGCAGCACCGCGCGCGGGACGTAGATTTCGGTGCCGCGCATGGCTTCGACGGTGTCGCGGTCGGCGACATCGGGGAAAGTGGCGATCAGGAACTTGCCGCTCTGGCGGCCGCGCACGCCCGACAGCTCGCGCTCGCGGCCCTGAGGGTCGCGCACGATCCAGGGCTGGTAGCGGAAAATCGCCGCGCGCGGCTCGGTCCACGACTCGAGCTTGGCTTCGCCACGAATACCGAAGGCGCCAAGCACCCTGCCCAGCAGGATGCGGCGCGAATTATCGCTCATGGGTGCGATGGAAAGGCCGCGCGGCTCGCCCCGTGAGGAGCGGCGCGCGGCCCACCGGCTCAGGCGGCCGGAGCGGCCTTGACGGCCTGCTTGTACAGATCGGCGACCTTGTCGGTCAGCTGAGCGCCCTGGCCGACCCAGTGCTTGACGCGCTCGAGGTCGAGCTCGACGCGCTTCTCGGCGCCGGCGGCGACCGGGTTGTAGAAACCGACGCGCTCGATGTTGCGGCCGTCGCGGGCGCTGCGGCTGTCGGTGACGATGATGTGGTAGAACGGACGCTTCTTGGCGCCGCCGCGGGTCAGTCGAATCTTGACCATGGGGTCTTTTTCCTGTGTTGCCCAGCCGTCGGAATGACGGGGTAAGCCGAAAAGTTTAACCGATTCCGTGGCTTGAGCAAACCCGGGTGGGTTCGGGCGCTCTGCCGGGGCCGCTGCGGCGGCTCGTAAAGCCCTGCCCGTCCTGGATTTTGGGACCCCGAGGGCCTCTTCTCGGCCCTGGTACGGCTGGCCTGCCGTCTCCGCCACTTGCTCCTGCGCTGAGGCATGGCGCTCAAGTCACTGGATCCCCGCGTTCGCGGGGATGACGATTTGGGGGGATTCGCCCGCAACCCGCCTACCGTCGTTCCCGCGCAGGCGGGAACCCAGGGCTTTATCGAGGCATGACTCTGAAAGTCTCTGGATCCCCGCCTTCGCGGGGATGACGGCTTGGGCGATCTGTCGCCGGTTCGGGGACCTGCCGCGCAACCCGCCTAGCCTCGTTCCCGCGCAGGCGGGAATCCAGGGCTTTATCGAGGCATGGTTCTGAAGCCTCTGGATCCCCGCCTGCGCGGGGATGACGGCTGTGGGAAACAAGGCGCGCCCCGCCAACCCCACAACGAAAAACGGCGGCCATCGGCCGCCGTTCGGATTCGCAGCGCCTTTGGGGCGATCAACGGAACGGCATGCCGCCGCGTCCGCCCATCATGCCCTTCATGCCGCGCATCAAGCCCTTCATGCCGCCGCCGGAGAGCTTGCTCATCATCTTCTCCATCTGCTGATACTGCTTCATCAGCTTGTTGACGTCGGCCGGGGTCAGGCCCGAACCCTTGGCGATGCGCGCGCGGCGCGAGCCGTTGAGCAGGCCCGGGTTGCGACGCTCTTTCTTGGTCATCGAGTTGATGATCGCGACCATGCGCGGCACTTCCTTGCCGGTGACCTGGTTCTTCACCGACTCGGGGATCTGGCCCATGCCCGGCAGCTTGTCCATGAGGCCGTGCAAGCCGCCCATGTTCTGCATCTGTTCGAGCTGGTCCTTCATGTCGTTGAGGTCGAACTTCTTGCCCTTGGCGACCTTCTCGGCGAGTTTCTGCGCCTTGTCCTTGTCGACCTGCTGCTCGACCTGCTCGACCAGCGACAACACATCGCCCATGTCGAGGATGCGGCTGGCGACGCGGTCGGGATGGAACACGTCCAGGCCGTCGGGCTTTTCGCCGACGCCGATGAACTTGATCGGACGGCCGGTGACGTAACGCACCGACAAGGCGGCGCCGCCGCGGGCGTCGCCGTCGGTCTTGGTCAGCACCACGCCGGTCAGCGGCAGCGCTTCGCTGAAGGCCTTGGCGGTGGTCGCCGCGTCCTGGCCGGTCATCGAATCGACCACGAACAAGGTTTCCACCGGCGTGACCGCGGCATGCAGCGCCTTGATCTCGGCCATCATCGCTTCGTCGATGGCCAGGCGGCCGGCGGTATCGACCAGCAGCACATCGACGTAGGACTTCTTCGCGTCGGCGATCGCGGCGCGGACGATGTCCACCGGCTTTTGCGAGGCGTCGGAGGCGAAGAACAGCACATCGACCTGCTGCGCGAGCTGCTTGAGCTGCTCGATCGCGGCCGGACGGTAAACGTCGGCCGAGACCACCATCACCTTCTTCTTGCGCCGCTCCTTCAGGTGCTTGGCCAGCTTGCCGACCGTGGTGGTCTTGCCCGCGCCCTGCAGGCCGGCGAGCAGGATCACCGCCGGCGCCGGCACGTTGAGGTTCAGGTCGGCGGCCTGCGAGCCCATGACCGTGGTCAGCTCGTCGCGCACGACCTTGATCAGGGCCTGACCCGGGGTCAGCGACTTGAGCACTTCCTGGCCGACCGCGCGCACCTTGATGCGCTCGATCAGCGCCTGCACCACCGGCAGCGCGACGTCGGCTTCGAGCAGGGCGATGCGCACTTCGCGCATCGACTCGCGGATGTTTTCCTCGGTCAGACGGCCGCGGCCGCGCAGGCGCTCGATGGTGCCGGAGAGGCGTTGGGTCAGTGATTCGAACATGGCGTGGTCGTGATCGCGGAACGACAGGGGCGGCAAGTATAGCCGGCGGGGCGTTGGGGCGAGGAACGAGTGCGCAGGAGTGAGGAATGAGCAGGAACACAGGCCCTCGGCCCAAGCCTTTACTCACTTCTCACTCCTCTGAACTCACTGCTCATGCGACACTCTGCCGATGACAATCGTTCTCATCGCCGTCGTTCTCTATCTGACCGCGACCGGATTGCTGGTTTCGGCCGTGCGCCAGGACCGCGGCCGCAGCGCGCGGCTGTGGCTGGCGCCGGCCAATCTGGCGGTACTGCTGCACGGCGCCGCGCACTTCCTGGCCTGGCGCAGCGCCGGCGGCGCCGACCTGCATTTCTTCGCCGCCCTGTCGCTGGTCGGCCTGGGCATGTCGGTGCTGACCGCGATCGTCGGCGCCTCCGGGCGCATGGCCGCGCTGGGCGTGCTGGTGTTCCCGCTGTCGGCGCTGATGCTGGTCGGCTACCAGCTGTACGGCCACGTCCAGCATCCAGAACCGCTGGACTGGCGCCTGCAACTGCATGCCTGGATGGCGCTGCTGGCCTACGCCACGCTGGCGGTCGCGGCCTTGTTCGCGCTGATGCTGTGGGTGCAGGAAGGCGCGCTGCGCCGGCGCGAGTTCCACGGCTGGCTGCGCGCGCTGCCGCCGCTGGTGGAGCTGGAAAGCCTGTTGTTCCGCACCATCGCGGTCGGCTTCGTCCTGCTGACCGCGACCTTGCTGACCGGCGTGCTGTTCGTGGAAAACCTGCTGGCTCAGCACCTGATGCACAAGACCGTGCTCAGCGTGCTGTCGTGGCTGGCCTTCGGCGGCCTGTTGCTGGGCCGCTGGCGCTACGGCTGGCGCGGGGTGGTCGCGGTGCGCTGGACCCTGGCGGCGATGGCTTTGCTGATCCTGGCCTTCTTCGGCAGCAAGTTCGTGCTGGAAGTGATCCTCAAACGGGTCTGAGCGACTTCTTCAAGGAGCGCCGCGGCGCATGGACGGCTGGATCAGATCGCTGTCGGATCGCGGCGTGTTCGCACTGGTGCTGGTGCTGGTGCTGGCGCTGGGCTTCGGCTGGCCGATCTACTACAGCCTGAGCGCCGCGCTCTCCGGACAGCCGCCGGCCCCGATCCGCATCGCCTATCACCTGTACCAGGGCAGCGCCGGAGTGGTCTCGATCGTGCCGATGGGCCTGGCCTACGCCTGGCTGTACGCGCGCACCGGCCGGCTGTGGCCGCTGGTGTTGGCGCATGTTTTGCTGGGCGCCTGGGCCCTGGCCGCGGCCCCCTGAACGGCCCGGCGCGGCCCCGTTCTACACGGATTCCACACGTCCCTGGCAGCTGCCTGAATAGACCCTTGCCGGATCAATATTTGCCTTGACAACTATTGCGCGGGCGCAGATTATTCCGCGCCATGACGACCCCGCCCCCCAGCCAGCCCTGCTCCACTTCCAACCTCGGCCTGCTGTTCCGCCAGGTGCGCGACGCCATGTGGGCCCAGATGGAACGCGAGCTGGCGCAAGCCGGCCACGATCTGACCTTCAGCCAGTTCATCACCCTCAAGGAGCTGGCGGTCGGCACCGCCGGGGTCACCGAACTGGCGCGCGCGGCCCAGCTCAATCCCGGCGCCATGACCCGCCTGCTCGACAAGCTGGAAAGCCGCGGCTTCGTCATGCGCGTGGCCGATCCCGACGATCGCCGCGCTCTCAACATCCACCTGACCGAAGCCGGTACGGCGATCTGGGAAGACATCGACCAGTGCGGCAAGCGCGTGCGCGAGCGTGCCATGGCCGGCCTCAGCGATTCCGACCGCGACCAGTTGTACCGCTTGCTCGAACAGGTTCGCGACAACCTCACTATCTCCGGTTCCTGAGCCATGTCACGTCTCGACACTCGCCCGCGCCGCGGGCTGCTTTACGTGCTTACTCCCCTGGCCGCCGCGCTGATCCTCGCCGGCTGCGCCAGCACCCACGGCCTGCAGCCCGCCGGCCACGCGCTCGACGCCGACAGCCTGCAAGCCAAGCGCAGCCTCGCCGACGTGTCGGCGGCGGAATTTCCCAAGCGCGACTGGTGGACGGCGCTGGGCGACGCGCAACTCAACGGTCTGATCGATGAAGCCCTGGCCGGCACGCCGAGCCTGGACGCCGCCGATGCGCGTGTGCGTCAGGCCATCGGCCAGGCCGGCCTGGCCGATGCCGCGCGCAAGCCCACCGTCGGTGGCGACGCGCAGTACTCCGGCGTGGAACTGCCCGAGACGCTGGCGCCGGAACCGATCGGCGGCAAGTACCTCGGCGCGCACGTGCTGATGCTGCAATTCAAGTACAGCCCGGACCTGTGGGGCGGCAAGCGCGCCCGCTGGCAAGCCGCGCTGGGCCAGGCCCGCGCCGCCGAAGTCGAGGCGCAGGCCGCGCGCCTGACCTTGTCGTCCAACATCGCCCGCGCCTATGTGTCGCTGGCGCAGTCCTTCGAAGCGCTGGACGTGGCGACCTCGGAAAAGCAACGCTCCGAGCGCCTGCTCGGCCTGGGCCAGCAGCGCGTCAAGGCCGGCCTGGACAACCAATTGCAGATCCGCAACGCGCAAAGCGCGAGCGCCAGCGCCGACCAGCAAATGCAGGCGGCGCAGCAGCAGATCGACGCCGCCCGCAACGCGTTGGCCGCGCTGCTCGGCAAGGGCCCGGATCGCGGCCTGGACATCGCCCGCCCGCCCCTGCTCGCGGCCAAGCCGCCGGCGGTACCGGCGGTGCTGCCGAGCGAACTGCTGGGCCATCGTCCCGATGTGGTCGCCGCGCGCTGGCGCGTGGAAGCCAGTTCGCACGGGATCAAGGCGGCCAAGGCCGACTTCTATCCGACCGTGAACCTCAGCGCGATCGTCGGCCTGGGCAGCGGCCACCTGTCGGATCTGTTCTCCAGCGACGCCAAGCTGCTGCAAGGCGGCCCGGCGATCAGCATGCCGATCTTCGACGGCGGCCGCCTGCGCAATCAACTGGCCGAAACCGACGCCGAGTACGACCTCGCCGTCGCCGACTACAACCAGAATCTGGTCGGCGCGCTGCGCGAAGTCGCCGATGCCCTGCAGGCTTCGCGTTCGCTCGACGGACAGCTGGTGTCGGCGCAGCAGGCGCGCGATGCCGCGCAGCAGGCCTGGCAGATCGCCAGCACCCGCTACCGCGCCGGCCTGGGCACGCAGCTCGACGTGCTGTCGGCGCAACGCCCGCTGCTGCAACTCGATCAGCAGCTCGCCGGCCTGCGCGCGCAGCGGCTGGCCACCCAGATCGACCTGGATCGCGCGCTGGGCGGCGGACTCGAACTGAACTCGCCCGACCCGGTCGCGTCCACGGTTCCCAACGAATCTTCCAATAGCAACGTTATCGCCAAGGCCCCCACGCCATGACTACCGAAGTCAATCCCCAAGCCGCCGCGGCCGCCGTCGCGCCGGCGCCAAAGAACAATCGCCGCAAGGCCTTGTTGATCCTGCTGACCGTGGTGGTGGTCGCCGCGATCGCATGGACCGCGTATTACCTGCTGGTGCTGCGCTGGCATCAGGACACCGACGATGCCTACGTGCAGGGCAACATCGTCAACATCACTCCGCAAGTCCAGGGCACCGTGGTCAGCATCGGCGCCGACGACGGCATGAAGGTCAGCGCCGGCCAGGTGCTGGTGCAGCTCGATCCCAACGATGCGCAGGTCGCCTACGATCAGGCCACGGCCAATCTGGCCAACACGGTGCGTCAGGTGCGCGGCTTGTTCAGCGCGGTCGATGCCGGCCAGGCCGATCTGTCGGCGCGCGAAGTCGCGGTGCAGAAGGCCCGCGCCGACGTGAAGCGTCGCGAGGGACTGGTCGCCGGCGGCGCGGTCTCGGCGGAAGAACTGGCGCATGCGCGCGATGAGCTGGCCTCGGCCGAAGCGGCGATGTCGTCCTCGCGCGGCGCGTTGGCGCGCAACCGCGCCCTGGTCGATGCGACCACCGTCGCCAAGCAGCCGCAGGTCGCCGCGGCCGCCGCGCAGTTGCGTCAGGCGTACTTGAATCTGCAGCGCTCGGCCATCGTCGCGCCGGTCAGCGGTTATGTCGGCAAGCGCAGCGTGCAGCTCGGCCAGCGCGTGCAGCCGGGCACCGCGCTGATGACGATCATTCCGCTGGATCAGGTCTGGGTCGAAGCCAACTTCAAGGAAACCCAGCTGGCCAAGATGCACATCGGCCAGCCGGTGGAACTGCATTCGGATCTGTACGGCTCCGATGTGAGCTATCAGGGCAAGCTGGTCAGCCTCGGCCTGGGCACCGGCAGCGCGTTCTCGCTGTTGCCGGCGCAGAACGCCAGCGGCAACTGGATCAAGATCATCCAGCGCGTGCCGGTGCGCATCGAGATCGAACCCAAGCAACTGGCCGATCATCCGCTGCGCCTGGGCCTGAGCATGCACGTCGATGTCGCCATCCGCGATCAGAACGGCGCCGTGCTCGCCGGCGCGCCGCCGGCCAAGGGCGTGCTGAGCACCGATGCCTACGCCAAGCAGTTGCACGATGCCGACGCGATGATCGAGAAGATCGTTCGCGAGAATTTGCCGGGCGTGCAGCACGGTTGATCGATACGTGTCGGAGCGGGTTGTGTGGGAGGGGCTTACGCCCCGACACCTTTCGCTCCGACATCGCGATCTGAGCGAAAAGCGTCGGGGCTCAAGCCCCTCCCACAAAAGCTGAAGCGGCTTCGGCAAAGAGTTCGAGTCCGCTTGAAAGTTTCGCCCCGCAGCAAAGACGAAGCGCCTCCCCCACGTCGTTCTTCGTCTGTCGTTCGCAAAGCATCGTTTCGAAGCCGGCGCGCCATGCGCGCTGCCTCGACCTCCCCCAACGATGCCGCGCGAGCTCCGAAGCCGTCATTCCGGCCAAGGCCGGAATGACGGACCCAGGAAGGCCTCACCTCCGCTCTTGGTCCCGCGCCCGCGCGCGGCTCACCCGAACCGACAGGCAGATCCATGTCCGCCACCACCGCCAACGCCGGAGCCGCGCCCGCGGCGCCCGCCGCCCCCGGGGCATTCCGGCCGCCGAATATCGCATTGACGACGCTGGGCCTCGCCCTCGCCTCGTTCATGCAGGTGCTCGACACCACCATCGCCAACGTTTCGCTGCCGACCATCTCCGGCAACCTCGGCGGCAGCAGCAGCCAGGCGACGTGGGTCATCACCTCGTTCGCGGTCAGCAACGCCATCGCCCTGCCGCTGACCGGTTTCTTCACGCGCAAGTTCGGCGAGCGCAAATTGTTCATGTGGGCGACGATGCTGTTCGTGATCGCGTCCTTCCTGTGCGGCCTGGCCAACAGCATGGGCCTGCTGGTCGCCGCGCGCGCGCTGCAGGGCTTCGTCGCCGGGCCGATGTATCCGGTCACCCAGGCGCTGCTGATCTCGATCTATCCGCCGCACAAACGCGGGCAAGCCATCGCGCTGCTGGCGATGGTCACCGTGGTCGCGCCGATCGCCGGGCCGATCCTGGGCGGCTGGATCACCGACAACTACAGCTGGGAATGGATCTTCTTCATCAACATTCCCATCGGCATCTTCGCAAGCCTGGTGGTGGCCAATCAGCTGCGCGGCCGGCCGGAGCGGCTGGAAAACCCGAAGATGGACTACATGGGCCTGGCGATGCTGGTGATCGGCGTGGCCGCGCTGCAGATCATGCTGGACCTTGGCAACGACGAGGATTGGTTCAACTCGACCAAGATCGTGGTGCTGACCGTGGTCGCGGTGATCGCGCTGGCGGTGTTCGTGATCTGGGAACTGACCGAACGCGATCCGATCGTCAACCTGCGCCTGTTCCGCCACCGCAACTTCGCCAGCGGCACCTTGGCGATGGTGCTGGCCTACTCGGCATTCTTCTCGATCAGCCTGCTGGTGCCGCTGTGGCTGCAACGCAACCTGGGCTACACCTCGATCTGGGCGGGTCTTGCGACCGCGCCGATCGGCATCCTGCCAGTGTTGCTGACGCCGTTCGTGGGCTTGTACGCGGCGCGCTTCGACTTGCGCATGGTCGCCAGCGCGGCCTTCATCGTCATGGCGTTCACCAGCTTCGTGCGTTCGGGTTTCAATCTCGACGTGGATTTCCAGCACGTGGCCCTGGTGCAGTTGTGGCAAGGCTTGGGCGTGGCGCTGTTCTTCATGCCGGTGCTGACCATTCTGCTGTCCGACCTGGAGCCGCATGAGATCGCGGCGGGCTCGGGTCTGGCGACCTTCGTGCGAACGCTCGGCGGCAGCTTCGCCGCGTCGTTGACGACCTGGGCCTGGAGCCAGCGCAGCACCATCCACCACGCGCAGTTGACCGAGCACATCGGCGCCTACGATCCGGCGATCCAGCAGACCGTCAACACGCTGGGCAACGGCGACGCCACCCGCGGCGCGCTGGTGCTCAATCAGATGATTTCGCAGCAGGCCGCGCAGATTGGCTTCAACGAAATGCTGCATCTGATCGGCATCCTGTTCCTGGTGGTGACGGTGTTCGTGTGGTTCGCCAAGCCGCCGTTCAGCGCCAAGGCCGCGGGCGGCGCGGCGGCGGGCGGGCACTGATCGCGCGAGAGCGGGATACCGCTTCGCGGCGTATTGACCGGCGCCTTCCGCGCTTCGCATGATGCTCGCGCCCCGCTTCGGGGCGATCGGGGAATACATCGTGAGAAAGGAATCGAACAAGCTCGGCATGTACGCGCTGGCCGCCGTGGTCTTCGGCTTTGCGTTCTCGTTCGGCGCCAGCGCCGGCGACGCTGTTCCGACGTGCGAGCGCACCTGCCAGATCGAGTACGCCGAATGCATGCAGGTGGTCGGCGATGAAGCCGCCTGCGGGGCGACTTATCGCGCCTGCGTTCGCAGTTGCGACTGCGCAGTGCTCTGATCGATGGATGATCCGCGCTACGGGCCGTGGCCCGCAGCGTGTTTGTGCGCGGTTGCAGAGCGAAGAGCGTCGGGCCTGAAAGGCCCTCCCACAAGAGGCTTCGTACCGCCGAGGTCTTTTGTGGGAGGGCCTTTCAGGCCCGATGCTTTTCGTTAAGGCAATGCATCACCCACCCGCACTCAAGCCGACACCTCCGCAGGCCGCGGCGCGCTTTGCTCCGGCAAAGCCTCGCACGCCGTCGCCGCGCACTTGAGCACGAAACGCCGCCGCGCCTCGTGATAGCTGCGATCGCTGCCGAAGAAGTTGCGGTACATATGCGCCAACTCCTCCGCGCCGTAGCTCTCCAGTGGCTTGCGGCGTTCGTCGGCGGCGCGGCGGCGGCGCTTGCCGGCCAGGGCCTTGCGCACGCCGACCGGATCGGCCGCGCGTTCGGCGCGCTGCTCGACATGCGCGACGAAATCCGCCGCGCTGGCGCCGAAAGCGGCGTCGACCAACCCGATGCGCTCGGCGCCGGCCGCGCCGATCGGGCGCAGGCCTTCGGTGAGTTCCTGCGCCAAAGTCTCGCCCACCCGGCGCGGCAGCAGGTAAGTCCAGTACTCCGATCCGTACAGGCCGCCCATGCTTTTGTAATGCGGATTCATCACCGCGCCGCGCCGCGCCCACACCTGATCGGCGGCCAGCGCCAGGATCACTCCGCCCGCGCCGGAATTGCCCTGCATCGCCGAGATCACCAGGTGCGAATCGGTCAGCACGATCTCGCGCACCAACGCATTCATGGCCAGGATGTTGCGCCACGATTCCAGCGCCGGATCGGCCGCCGCCTGGATGGTGTTGAGGTGGATACCGTTGGACCAGATATCGCTGCCGCCCATCAGCACGATGGCCCGCGTCGGCCGCTGCCGCGCCTGCAGGAACGCGGTGCGCAGGCGATCGCACTGGGCCGTGGACATGGCGCCGTTGTAGAAATCGAAATGCAGATAACCGACCGCGCCGACTTCGCGATAACGGATCTGCCGATAGGCGTGATCGCGCCGCCCGGCCACCGAGGTCGCCGGCCGCAGCGGCCGCTGCGCCACTTCGCGCAGGCGTTTCTCGCCCAGCACCAGGGTCGCCGGCAGCTTGATTCCGTCCTTCTCGCGCAGATGGCTCAGCCACAGCGCGCCGTCGCGCGTGCCGATACAGATCGCCCCTTCGCGTCGCCCCAGCAACTCGCCCGGACGCCCGCGCAGGGACGGTTCCACATGCGCGCCGAACACGTGGCAACGCACGCCGGCGATTTCGCCGCGCGCACCGGGAAAACTGTCGCCGCTGCGGATGCGCGCGAGCAGGCTGGCGTTGTCCATCTCCCAGTCCAGGCTGCGATCGGCGGCGCGCATGCTCGCGCGCAGGCGGCCGCGCACGCCCGCCGCGGCATAGTCCAGCGGTTGCGGCGCGTAGCCGCCGGTTTCGAAACGCTCCACCGCCTGCAACAGCGCGCGGCTGGCCGCGTCGGTGACTTCGTGCCGGTACAACTGGCTCTTGGACGCGCCGCGCATGGCGAAACCGGCGCTGGCCCAGATGTCGCCGGCGTCCATCTCGGCCGCGGCCTGCAGCACGGTGACGCCCCAGTCGTGCTCGCCTTCCAGGATCGCCCAGTCCAGCGAGGACGGGCCGCGATCGCCGACGATGCCGGGATGCACGATCAGGCAGGTGTGGCGGCGCCAGACGTCTTCCGGAATCGCCGTCTTGAGCATCGGCGCGACGATCAGCTGCGGCCGCTCGCGGGCGACGGCGGCGCGCATCGTGTCGGGATCGGATGCGATCTGTACGGATACCTGATGACCCAGGTCGGTCAACTCGGCCCAGGCGCGCTGCGCCAGTCCGTTGTATGCGGTGCACAGGAACAAAATCCGCAGCGACATCGCACGCTCCTTGTCACGACGAAGGCTCGAATGTGTGCCAACACGTGTTCACAAACATGAGCGGAGATCACAGATTCCTGCTGCACCGCAGCGGGGTTTCGATTTTTCGACGGGTATCGCTATTCCTTGCACGCCTCGTCGGAAGGCAGCGATTTCGTGTCCGTTGGCTCGCGGGTATTGCGTTGTCCGAAGCCGTCGCGCACACGTCGCGGCGACGGCCGCCCTTGGCCGTGCGCCTGCGTCGAATGCGCTCGCCGTCGATGCCGCGCATCGGCGGCGGCGCGGCGCGCGGCCATCGCGCTCATGCCGAGCGTTGTCGATACCGACCAAGGAGAAGTCGATGTTCAAGCGCAAAAACAACCGGATGCTGGCGATGTGCGCGTTCTGTTTCGGCGTGGCATTTTCGCTCAGCGCGTTCGCCGCGACCTGCGAGGAGTGCTGGCAGAACTGCTTCGCCCAACGCGTGGCCTGCCGCGCCGCCGGCACGCCGGCCTCGGTATGCCTGATCAACTACAACGCTTGCGGCCGCGCCTGCGGCTGCCAGATCCCCTGAGGCGAACACGGCCGGGGAGCGCACGCGCTCCCCGCTTCGCCGGCCCGGGTGACGCGCAAAGTCGTGCGGCGGCGCAACGAATTCGCCGCGATCCGTGCCGCGCGGGCGCACGCCGCGCCGATGTGAGTGCCGTCGCGAACCGTGCCGGTGCGCAGCGCACGTAAATTCCGCAACGCCGGTCACATCGGCCGCCATCCGCGGCCATGGCGAGGCACGTCGGCGATGTTATAACCCTAGCGCTCATCGATCGGCGCGTGCGGCCGCCGCCGATCCGCACCTACCTCGGCGCGAGCGATCGCGCACGACACACCGACGACCTATCTGAGGACAAGGAATGAACTTCAAGTCGATCCTGACCACCATTGCGGTGATTGCGCTGGCGCTGGGCCTGGGCGTCGGCGCCGGTTACCTGGTCCGCCACAGCGGCCTGATGGGCGGCGGCGGCGGTAGCGGCGGCGTGGAGGTGACCCAGGGCGATTACTCGGCGATCTACGCCAAGACCGGCGGCGACGTGGTCGTCTACACCTTGTCCACCTGCCCGTTCTGCCAGCAAGCCAAGGCGCTGCTGGCGAAGCAGAACGTCAGCTTCGTCGAGCGCGTGATCGACAAGGACGACGTCGCGCGCAAGGAAGCCGACGGCCTCAAGATCAACAGCGTGCCGGTGATCTTCATCGGCGACACCAGCATGCGCGGCTACAACGAAGCCAAGCTGGTCGAGCTGCTCAACACCCACGGCAAGGCCAAGGCCAAGCCGGCGGCCTGATCGGGTCGTCTCGGAGTTCAGAGGATCGGCGGGCGGCGGTTAGCGGCCCGCGGCGGCCGTTCGGCTTGTTCGATGTGTTCGCGCTGCTGCGTGTGCAACGGCGCCTCGCGGCGTGGATCGTCGCGACGACCCCGTCGCTTGGCCGCGCCGGCTCAGCCTACCCACACCTGCAACGCCAGCGCCGCGACCGCGCCGAGCACGGTTCCGCCGATCACTTCCATCAGCGTATGCCGCGCCATGCGCACGCGCGCCCAGCCCAACAGCGGCAATAGCACCGCACCAGCCAACGCCCACGACGGCGACAACGCGCTCAGCGACACCGCCGCGAACGCCATACTGGCCATGTGCAGCGACAGCTTGATCCAGCGATTGCACAACGCCGCCACGACCAACATCGCTGCGACCGCGGCGATGCCCGGCGCCAGCGCGGCGGCGCGCTCGCGCATCCACCACCAACAGATCGCCAGAACCCCCAGCAACACCGCATAGAGCAAGGGCCGTTCGCTGCGATGCGAAGCGTCCACCGTGCCCCAGCGCCCGGATCGGCGGCGCTGAATCACGAACAACCATGTCACCACGATCGCCGCGGCGACGCCGATGAGCGCATGCGGCGTCGCCTGCGGCGCGAGCAACTGCACCGTCCGCAACGTCAGCAGCGCGAACACCGCGAACGGATGCAGTACGACCGACACTGCGCGCGCGAGGCGATACGCGCCGCGTTCCGGCAGCGGCTCCGGGCCAACGTCCGCGACAGCATCCGAAGCTGCGTCGGGACCGCGATCGAGTCCGCTCTTCACGCCAACCGGTGCCGCGCCATCGCTCGCACCGGCCGGCGCACCGGTCCGCATCGGCTTGGACGAATCGCCGCGCTCGCCGCCGCTCACGCCGCGTCCAGCGCCTCGGACAGCCGCTCGACCGCGATCACTTCCATTTCGCCGATACGGCCGCCGCGCGGGGCGTTGCCCTTGGGCACGATGGCGCGCTTGAAGCCGTGCGTCGCGGCCTCTTTCAAGCGGTCTTCGCCGTTGGGCACCGGGCGGATCTCGCCCGACAGGCCGACCTCGCCGAAGGCGACGGTCTGCTCGGCCAGCGGCTGGTCGCGCAGCGACGACAGCACCGCCAGCAGCAGCGGCAGATCGACCGCGGTTTCCTGCACGCGGATGCCGCCGACCACGTTGACGAACACGTCCTGGTCGCCGACCACGATGCCGCCGTGCCGGTGCAGCACGGCCAGCAGCATCGCCAGGCGGTTCTGTTCCATGCCGACCGCGACCCGGCGCGGGTTGGACAGCGGCGAGGCATCGACCAGCGCCTGCACTTCCACCAGCAGCGGGCGAGTGCCTTCGCGGGTCACCATCACGCAACTGCCCGGCTGCGGGCTGTGGCTGCCGGAGAGGAAGATCGCGGACGGATTGGGCACCTCGCGCAGACCTTTGTCGCTCATCGCGAACACGCCGAGCTCGTTGACCGCGCCGAAGCGGTTCTTGAACGCGCGCAGCACGCGGAAGCGGCTGCCGCTCTCGCCTTCGAAATACAGCACCGCATCGACCATGTGCTCGAGCACGCGCGGGCCGGCGATGCCGCCCTCCTTGGTGACGTGGCCGACCAGGAACACCGCGGTGCCGGTCTCCTTGGCGTAACGCACCAGGCGCGCCGCGCTTTCGCGCACCTGGCTGACCGAACCGGGCGCTGCGGCGAGTTGTTCCGTCCACAGGGTCTGCACCGAGTCGGCGACGATCAGCGCCGGCTTCATCTTCGATGCGTGTTCGAGAATGCGTTCGACCCCGGTCTCGGCCAGCGCGTGCACGCCGTCCAGCGGCAAGCCCAGGCGCGAGGCGCGGCCGGCGACCTGCGACAGCGATTCCTCGCCGGTGACGTACAGGCCCGGCAGGGTCTGGGCCATGCGCGTGATCGCCTGCAGCAGCAAGGTGGATTTGCCGATGCCCGGATCGCCGCCGACCAGCACCACCGCGCCGTGCACCAGACCGCCGCCGAGCACCCGGTCGAACTCGCCGATGCCGGTGCTGACCCGCGATTCCTCGCTGTGGCTGACGTCCTTGAGCGCGGTGACCGCGGGCGCGTCGGCGCGGCCGGCCCAACTGCTGCGGCGGCTGGCGGCGACCCCGCCGGCGCCGGCCTTGGCCGCCGGCTCGAGCACGAATTCGCTGAGCGTGTTCCAGGCGCCGCATTCGCCGCACTGGCCCTGCCACTTGCTGTAGTCGGCGCCGCACTCGGAGCACACGTAGGCGGTGCGGGCCTTGGTGGCGGCGGATTTGGCGGGCGGTTTGGAAAGGTTGGACACGGCGGGCGGCACTGCGACGGAGCGGAACCGCACTGTAGCGGCTGCCGGTCGCATCGTGCGAGACGCGGCGGCGCTGCCGCGGCAAAGTCCTACATCGCGACGCGCCGGCGGGTCGGCAGGCGCCGCGTAAGCCGCGACCGCGAAGCACGCCTGCGGTGCAGGCCGAGATCGCCATCGCGGCTTACGCCGCGTCTGCCGCCGGACCGGGCCCGGCCATCCCAACGCAAGTCGGCATGAAGCCGACTGGGCCGGTCACCGCGATGGCCGGCGTTTATCCCCGGCCTACGCATTCATCCGCGCGGCGGCCTCAGGCCGCCATCGGCCGGTCCGGCCGGTGCTGCTCGGGATAGATCGCATACAGATGCTGCTGCGGCCGCGCCAGCAAACCGCCGACGTCGTTGGCCGCGACGATGCTGTAGCCGCGCGCATCGATATCGTTCGCGATCGCGTGCCAGTCCAGCTTCGGCATGGCCATCGCGGTATCGATGGTCCAGCCGAAACGCAATGCGCCCAGCGCCTTCATCTCATCCAGGGGCAGCCAACTGTCGGAAGGCGCCACCACGAAGCCCTCATCCTCGCCCACCACGAATACGTCTACGCGCATTTTCGTCACTGCCTTTGCTGTTGATCCCGCAAGCCGGCGCATGGTGTCGATCAGCCCGATAAAAATTAGTGAAAAAGGGATGGCGAATTGGTGAAGACGCCGTCGCCGCGTAGTTTGGGTTCACCTTCTATGCACGCCGATGACAAGCGCCGGGTTACGCAAAGTTTGTATGAAGGCGGTCGCATTGGCTGCGATTGGGGCGGAGGGTGCCTTGGCAGCTGGCTGCGGTGGTGCCGGGAAGGGGCGAAACCGGCATCCTCGGCGGCGCGGTGCGCGACACTCCCGAATTCAAACACGTCGCCGATATGAATGCGCTTGCCGGACGACAGCGGACCGATGATCGCCAGCCTGTTATCCGAGCGGAACCGCTGGATGAACGCGCTGCGGATCGGGGCGATGGGCATTCGGGCGATCCGATCGGACAAATAACGCCCCGCCGGTCGAGGCGTTTTCGTATTCGTCGCGAATATCTAGCCGACCTGCGCTTTAACCAGATAACCGATCACATACATGATCAGCCAGATAGAACCGAAGGTGATCGGCGCGGCCAGAAGCACGCGCCATCCCCATCCGGTGCGCGCGCCAGGCGCAGCGCCCTGCAGTCCGGCCACGATGTAGACGGATCGGTTGCCGATGTAAATCGAGAGCAGCACGGCCAGTGCATACGATGCATACGTCAACAAGCTGCTGCTGAACTTCGCGCCGACATAACCCACGGCGGCGACCAGGGTGGTCCACTCGACGATTCGGAACACTTCTTCGGAAAAGTGCTTGAGCTTGGCGTCGAAGCCGATTTCCTTGTAACGACCTGCCCAGTCCTTTATCTCGCCGTTCATGAGCACTTCCCTTTTAGGCCGTGAACCGATTGAACATAACGGGCCTGGCGTCTTACGCCGGCCATAACGTCGTTCGAAATCTCAGGTGCCCAGGTAATCAAGCGGCTTCGGCTTGGACAGGCGCTCAGCCCTCGGCAAGCGCGCTGACCATCACGTAGTACCCGTCCGGATCGCGAAGCGCGAACTCCTGCGTTCCGGTGCTGGGATTCAAATGGGGCTCCTCTTCCAGCTTGGGCGCGAGCGACCGCGCCCTGAGCAGCGCCTGCTCGAAGTCATCGACACGGAAAAACAAGATGAGCCCATTCCCGGGCTCGGCACGCTCGGGGCTGGCCAAGGGCGGATGCTCGTGATCGCCCCATCGATGCAGGCAGATCAACACCGTCCCGTCCGTGTCCAGGATTTGCCCGAAGTAATCGTGCGCCGGAGCCGTGAGCGCCTGGCCGAACAACGACTGATACCAACCGAAGCTGCGAGCGACATCGGCGACACCGATGATGGTCCACGTGCGTTTCATGGTTCCTCCTCGGTCTCACATCTGTGAACTGTCAGAGACAACGCCAGCCGACGCCGGTTTCAGGCCAACACCGGCGCCGTAAGCAACCCATACAACGCCGTCTTTCTTAGCAGAATTCACTCGTGCAAATCGGACCGGCGGCACGTGCCCGCCGATCCGTGCGCCGATCTCAGCGCCGCACGACGGACCAGCCGCTCGGATAGTCCGGCATCGGCACGCCGATGAAACTCGCGCCCTGCGATTGCCACAACTGCATCGCGCTGCCATTGGTCCAGACGATATCGGCGCGTCCGTCGCCGGTGAAATCGCCGGTCTGCGCCACGCGCCAGTCCACGCCGGGCAGGTAACCCTCGCTGGACACGTATGCGCCGCCGTCCATATGCCATATCGCGAAATGGCCCAGCTCCGGATAACGCCACATCAGATCGGCCTTGCCGTCGCCGTCGACGTCGCCGGTCGCGGCCAGCTCCCAACCTTGCGGATAGTCCCGCATCGTCTCGCCTTCGAAGGCCAGACCCGTAGCGGCCTTCCACAACTGCATCTGCAAGCCGTCGGTCCACACCACATCGAGCCGGCCATCGCCGTTGAAATCGCCGCTGCCGGCGACCCACCACTGCGGGCCGGTCGAGTATCCGGCGCTGTCGATCACCTGCGCGCCCTGCATCACCCACAGCGCGACCGAGATGTTGGCCTCATCGCGCCACAGCAGATCGGCCTTGCCGTCGCCGTTGACGTCGCCCACCGCCACCACGCGCCAGCCGCTCGGATAGTCGCGCATCTGGATGCCGACGAAGCCGCCCTTGCCGTCTCCTTCCCACAACTGCATCTGCGCGCCGTTGGTCCAGATCACATCGAGCTTGCGATCGCCCTGGAAATCGCCGGTCGCCAGCACCCGCCAGTCCGCCCCCACCGCATGGCCGATGCCTTCGACGACATCTGCGCCATCCATGCGCCAGATCGCCAGATTCTCGCGAGCGTCGTCGCGCCATAGCAGGTCGGATTTGCGGTCGTCGTTGATGTCGCTGGAGGACGGCGGTACGCAGCCCTTCCCGTGCAGGGCCCAAAATCCGGCTCCGCCGGCGACAGTCACGTCGGTGCAGCCGTCTCCGTTGAGATCGCCTATGGCCATACTGGAAGCGCTGAACCACGGGAAAGCAATGGGACGCTGGATATTGAGATACACCGGATCAGCCAATTCGCCCTCCCGCTGCAGGTAAAAACCGATGCTTCGTGTGGAGGTGACACCGACCAACAGATCCTGCCGCCCGTCACGATCCAGATCGGCAATCTCCAGATCCTCAGCCGGTGCCGCAACCGGATAGACAACATCCGAGCCCAGCATCCCATCCTCGTTCTGCAGGAATACGTGAATCTTGCTGTCGGGCGGCGTCAGCGTGCCGGTGGCGGCCAGGTCGTCGCGGCCATCGCCGTTGAGATCGCCGGCGGCCAGATACAGCACTTGGGCGCTGCTGTCGATCGCATACGGCACCTGGAAACCGCCAGTACCGTCGTTGAGAAATACCTTGATCGGATACGACCACGATTGGCCGGCGGCATCGAATTCGTCGAAACGGATCGCCAGATCGAGCAGACCGTCGTGATTGAAATCGCCTTCGGCCATCGAACGCGCCTTCTGCACGTCGCCGGCGTTAACCGCGCCGGTCACCAGGGCGATTTCTTCCGCGACCCCACCCTGCCCGTCGCCCTTGAACACGATCAAGCGACTGCCCGGCGTGGCGGGCTGGTCGCTGCCGGCCACGCTGTAGTGAGTCACGATATCCATCGTGCCGTCGCCATCGACGTCGATCAGGCGAGCGGGAACGTCGGCAGTCAGGCCCGCGGTCGGCGTGTAGGTGCTGATGGCCGGCATGGCGTCGCTGCCGTATAGCAGGATGTCGAAGGATTTCTTCGAGGTGATCACCAGGTCCTGCCGGCCGTCGTGATTTACATCGGCCATGCCGGTGCCGAGGAATGACGCTGCCAGCGTGGGCACAGGCGCGCGCAGATACTCGCTAGTGCCGTCGGAATTTTGCCGAGTCACCTCGGCGTCAAACCTGATCGGGCCAAAACCATTAAGGACGAGAGAGGCGATGTCAGCACGACCATCCCCATTGAGATCGCCAACTTCCGTGGCTCTCCACGACGTCGGGTATTCGAAGATGCTGACGTAAGCCCTTGCAATCTCAAGCGAGTAGCGAGACGGCGGCGATTGCGCGGGCGCGGCATGCGCACCTGCGAGGCAAAGCAACGCTGCGGCACCAAACACCTTGGAATATCGCTTCGCTCTCATCTTCGCTCCCTCGAGTAGTGCTGCCGCTTGGTATGTTTCGACCGTGTGCCGCGCCGCGGTAAATACCGCTCCATGCGACCGTTCTGCGCGGATCATAGAGCTTTCGTCGCCAGGTTGGGCCGTATTATTTCTTGTGGGTCGCGGGCGGTGCCGGGCGGCGTGCTGGTTGCTAACTGGGTGAAACAAAAAGGCGGAGTTGGGGTGATGTCCGCGTGTTTTTGGGTGGGCTGGGCTGGCCGTTGGATCGATGCGCGGTTGATTGAGGCCGCTGTATGTAGCGGCTAAAAGAAAGTCACGCGGGTAGAGGGACTTTCCATTGGTCCGGCGTCGGGCGCTTGAGGAAAAAACCTAGCGGATGGCGAGGCTTCCTTTTCCGGGAAGGTACCGGCCGTTGGATCGGCGCACGGGCGGTTAGGTCTTAAAGAAAAAGCCCCGCGGGCGGCGGGGCTTTCTTTTCCGGGAAGGTGCCGGCCGTTGGATCGGTGGCCGGGCGGTTGTTTTCTTCTCGGGATTACTTGGTGCCGGAAATAGGAATCGAACCTACGACCTACGCATTACGAATGCGCCGCTCTACCAACTGAGCTATTCCGGCGAGAGTCCGCAATTCTAGGCGGCCGGCCCCCAGGCGGTCAATTCAGACTTGTCCTGGATCGCGGCGGCGACCGCCCGCCGGCGACGCGCAGTTGCGATCCGCGTCCGTCTGCGCATGGTCGCAGCGACGACCAGCAAGGCCGCTCATGCGCCCTGCGCGCAACGTGACGGCGATATCATCCGCCCCATGCACCCCGTCCTCGCCGCCTGCGCCGATGCGCTGATCTTCGTTCTCCTGTCCTGGGGGCTGTGGCGCCTGTTCGGCCGCTCGGTGCCGCTGGCGGTGCTGCCGATCGTGATCGGGCTGGTGCTGGCCGCCAGCGGCTGGCTGCCGCCGGAGCTGGGCGTGCCGTCGGCCATCGGCGACAAGCTCGGCTGGGTCGGCGTGCTGGCGCTGGCGTTCAGCGCGGGGCTGGAGACGCGGCAGAGCCACTACCGGCCGCAGCCGGAGGCCGAGGCGACGCCGTCTGTACCGGCCGCGGGCCCGGTGCGGGCGCGACGGTCGGTCTCGCGTTTCGCGCTCAGCGCCGGGTTGGCCCTGGTCCTGCCGTTCGCGGTGGGCACCCTCGCCGCCTACGGCTATTTCAATCAATTGCCCGGCTGGACCGCGCCGCGCGGCGACGGCTGGCTGGGCGCGGTCGCGATCGGGCTGTGCGTGGCGGTCAGCGCTCTGCCGGTGCTGATCGGGATCGTGCGCGAGCTCGGGCCGCTGCATCGGCCGCTGACTCAGGTCGCGCTGGCGATCGCGGTGGTGGACGACGCGGTGCTGTGGATCGGGCTGGCGCTGCTGCTGTTTCTCGCGGAAGGCACCGGCCTGAGCGGCTGGGGCGGGCTGGATGCCTTGGCGGTGGCGACCATGATCGCGCTGGCGACGCTGGGCGCGTGGCTGCATCGCCGCTACCCCTCGCCGCCGCGCGCGGCGGTGTGGCTGGCGCTGCCGCTGTATCTGGCCGCCGGCGCGTGGGCGAGTTCGCGACTGGGCTTGCACGCCCTGCTGGGCGCGTATTTCGCCGGCGCGGTGCTGGCGCCGAGCTGGGCGCGGCAATTGCCGCTGGAACGCCTGGGCGGCTACGCGCTGATCGGCCTGGCGCCGCTGTTCTTCGGCCACAGCGGCCTGCGCATCGATGGCGAGGTGCTGGGCTGGGCCTCGCTGCAAGCGGCGCTGGCGCTGTTGCTGGTATCGGTCGCGGCCAAGCTGGCGGCGTTGCTGATGTGTCCACCGATCGCGCGCCTGCCGCGGCGCGAGGCCCTGGCCGTCGGCGCGCTGCTGCAGTGCAAGGGGCTGATGGAAATCGTCGCGGCGACGATCCTGCGCGACAAAGGCCTGCTGTCGGAACACGCCTTCGCCGCGCTGGTGACGCTGGCGGTGCTATCGACGGTGCTGACCGGCCCGCTGTTCCGCTGGATGCTGCGCGGCCGCCGCGCGGCGGCGCAGGCGCGATACGAATACGTGTGAAGTCGCGCCGGCAGGGCCTGGCCCGACCGGCGCGCGAAACCTTTAGCCGACCAGTTGCAGGCGCAGTTCTTTCGGCAGCGCGAACACCATGTTTTCCGGCTCGCCATCGAGTTCGCCGACGTGTTGCGCGCCGAGTTCGCGCAGGCGCTCGATCACCCCGCGTACCAGCACTTCCGGCGCCGACGCGCCGGCGGTGACGCCGATGCGCTTGCGTCCCACCACCCACTGCGGATCGATTTCGACCGCGCCGTCGATCAGGTAGGCCTGCACGCCTTCGCGCTCGGACAGCTCGCGCAGGCGGTTGGAGTTGGAACTGTTGATCGAGCCGACCACCAGGACCAGATCGCATTTGGCCGCCAGTTCGCGCACCGCGTCCTGGCGATTCTGCGTGGCGTAGCAGATGTCGTCGTGACGCGGGCCCTGGATCGCCGGGTACTTGCCACGCAGCGCTTCGATCACGCTGCGGGTGTCGTCCACGGACAAGGTCGTCTGCGTGGTGTAGGCGAGGTTTTCCGGCTGATCGACCTGCAGGCGCGCGACGTCTTCCGCGTCCTCTACCAGGTAGATCCGGCCCAGGCCGGCTTCGCGCCGCCACTGGCCCATGGTGCCTTCGACTTCCGGATGGCCGGCGTGGCCGATCAGGATCACGTCGCGGCCGGCGCGGCAGTGGCGCGAGACTTCCAGGTGCACCTTGGTGACCAGCGGACAGGTCGCGTCGAACACCTTGAGCTGACGCCGTTCGGCTTCTTCGCGCACGGCCTTGGACACGCCGTGGGCGCTGAAGATCACGGTCGCGCCGTCGGGGACTTCGTCGAGTTCTTCCACGAAGATCGCGCCGCGATGCTTGAGGTCATCGACGACGAAACGGTTGTGCACGACTTCGTGGCGCACGTAGATCGGCGCGCCGAGGGTTTCGATGGCGCGCTTGACGATTTCGATCGCGCGATCGACGCCGGCGCAGAAGCCGCGGGGGTTGGCTAGCAGGACGTCCATGGAACGCGATTGTACTCCTGTGGCGGAAAAGCGGCCGTGACGCAGGCCGGACACGGGCGACGCGACGGCCTGGGGGCGGCGCTGGACCTGTGCGCCGTCGCGGCCCGGCTCGTTCAGGCCCGGGCGAGCCGGGCGCGGCCGCTCAGGCCTTGCCCTCGCCCGCCCGCCGTTTGGCGTCG
This sequence comes from Lysobacter gummosus, assembly GCF_001442805.1. Lineage (NCBI taxonomy): Bacteria > Pseudomonadati > Pseudomonadota > Gammaproteobacteria > Lysobacterales > Lysobacteraceae > Lysobacter > Lysobacter gummosus. The sequence continues at coordinate 3,612,296 of NZ_CP011131.1, forward strand.
GCGCGGCTCGGGAACAGGCCGTAGATGGCGATGCCGATCGCGCCGGCGACGATCGCCGAGTCGGCGATGTTGAACGAAGGCCAGTGGTAATCGCCCACATACCACTGGATGAAATCGACCACGTGGCCGTGCAGCATGCGGTCGATCACGTTGCCGATCGCGCCGCCGATCACCAGGGCGAACGGCAACGCCGATTTCCAGTCGCCGCGCTCGGTCCGGGCCAGCCAGCGCGCCAGCAAGCCGCTGATCGCCACCGCCAGGACCATGAAGAAATACTTCTGCCAGCCGCCGGCGTCGCTGAGGAAACTGAAGGCCGCGCCGGTGTTGTAGCTGCGATACCAGTTCCAGAAGCCGTCGATCACCGGCACCGGCGTGTACTCGGGCAGCGATGCCAGCACCCAGGCCTTGCTGAGCTGGTCGAGCGCGATCACCACGACCGAGACGATCAGCCATACGAGCGCGTTCTTGCCGGGTTTGCTTGCGGTATCGGTCATCGGGCCTGGGGTCTGCGAAGAAAAGAATGGAACCGGAACGCGCGCGGCCTTACGACCGCGCGCGGGTGCGCGCAACTCAGAACCAGCGACGGTCCTCGCCCGGGCCGGCGACATTGCTCACGCAACGGCCGCACAGGTCCGGATGCCGCTCGTCCACGCCGACATCGGCGCGGTGATGCCAGCAGCGCACGCACTTGGTCTTGCCGGTGCGCGCGGCGAGCACGGCGATGTCCTTGATGTCGTCGTCGGCGATCACTTCCACATCGCCGCTGATGAACAAGAAGCGCAGCTCATCGGCCAGCGGCGCCAGCCAGTTCTGATCGGCGACGCCGCAGCGCAGCGAGATCTCCGCTTCCAGCGCGGCGCCGATCTGGCCGGCGGCGCGCATCGGCTCCAGGGTCTTGGCGACGCTGTCGCGCAGGCCAAGCAGGCGCTTGAAGTCTTCGTCGGACAACACCGCGTCGGCCGGCAGCAAGGCCAGGCCGTCGTACCAGGTGGTGAACAGCACGTTGTCTTCGCGCGGGCCGTGCTCGGTGTTGGCCGGCAGGTGGCGCCACATTTCGTCGGCGGTGAACGCCAGGATCGGCGCGATCCAGCGCACGAAGCCTTCCGCGATGTGGTACATCGCGCTCTGCGCCGAACGCCGGCCGCGCGAGTTTTCCTGCATCGTGTACAGGCGGTCCTTGGTCACGTCCAGGTACAGCGAACCCAGATCGACGCTGCAGAAATTCGACAGCGCCTGCACGATTTCGGCGAAGTCGTAACGCTCGTAGGCCGAGGCGATGCGATCCTGCAACTCGGCGGCGCGATGCACGATCCAGCGATCCAGCGCGACCATGTCGTCCAGGCCGACCAGATCGCGGGTGGGATCGAACCCGCTCAGGTTGCCCAGCAGGAAGCGCGCGGTGTTGCGGATGCGGCGATAGACGTCGGCGTTCTGCTTGAGGATCTTGTCGGAGACCGTCATCTCGTTGCGGAACTCGGTCGATGCCACCCACAGACGCAGCACATCCGCGCCCAGGGTGTCGGTGACCTTCTCCGGCGCCAGCGCGTTGAACATCGACTTGGACATCTTCTTGCCGTGCTCGTCCACGGTGAAGCCGTGGGTCAGCACTTGCCGGTACGGCGCCGCGCCGTCCATCGCCACGCCGCTGAGCAGCGCGCTGTGGAACCAGCCGCGATGCTGGTCGGAGCCTTCCAGATACAGATCGGCCGGCTTGCGCAGACCGTCCTGCGGACGCTGCGCGAGCACGCACTCGTGGCTGGTGCCCGAGTCGAACCAGACGTCCAGAATGTCGTTGACCTTCTCGTAGTTGCCGGCCTCATCGCCCAGCAGTTGTTCGGCGGTCATCGCGTACCAGGCGTCGGCGCCTTCGCGTTCGACCGCGTCGGCGACCTGGCGCATGATCTCGACCGTGCGCGGATGCGGCTGGCCGCTTTCGCGATCGAAGAACAGCGCGATCGGCACGCCCCAGTAGCGCTGGCGCGAGATCGTCCAGTCCGGACGGCCCTCGATCATGTTGTAGATGCGCGCCTCGCCCCAGCCCGGCACCCACGACACGCCGCCGATCGCGTCGAGCGCGTCGCGGCGCAGCCCTGCCTGATCCATCGAGATGAACCACTGCGGCGTGGCGCGGAACACCACCGGCGTCTTGTGGCGCCAGCAGTGCGGATAGCTGTGCTTGAGCCGGCCCGACGCCAACAGCACGTCGTGCGCCTTGAGCACGTCCAGGATGATCGGATCGACCTTGAAGATATGCACGCCGGCCAGCGCGTGCTGATCGGCCGGCGGCGTCGACGGCAGGTACAGGCCGCGCCCATCGACCGGATTGAACTGCGCCGGCGTGTAGTGATCCAGCAGGCCGTACTTCAGCGCGACCGCATAATCTTCCTGGCCGTGGCCGGGCGCGTTGTGGACGATGCCGGTACCGTCTTCGGCCGACACGTAGCTGTCCACCAGCACCGGCAGTTCGCGTTCGGCGTAGAACGGATGCTGCAGGCGCTGGCCTTCGAGTTCGACGCCGCGCGCGCGGCCGTGCACGACCACGTCCTCGATGCCGTAGCGCTTGAGCGCCTTGGCCGCGAGCGCTTCGGCCAGCACCAGCAGACGGCGGCCGCCGTCGGCGCGCTGCGGGCCGTCTACCAGCACGTAGTCGAACTCCGGGCCGACGGTGACCGACAGGCTGGCCGGCAGCGTCCACGGCGTGGTGGTCCAGATCGGCACCGCGATCAGGGTGTCGTCGTCGATCGCCGCGCCGAACAGCGCCGCGAGCGAGCGTGCGTGCTTGGCGACATAGCCGACGTCGATCTGGGTGGATTCCTTGTCCTGGTATTCGATCTCCGCCTCAGCCAGCGCCGAGCCGCAGTCGAAGCACCAGTGCACCGGCTTGGAGCCGCGCAGCAGATGGCCGCGTTCGACGATCTTCGCCAGCGAACGCATGATGTCCGCCTCGTAGCGGAAATCCATGGTGCGGTACGGGTTGTCCCAATCGCCGGTCACGCCCAGGCGCTTGAAGCCGCGGCGTTGCAGGTCGATCTGGGTGGTGGCGTATTCGCGGCACTTGGCGCGGAACGCGGCGGCGTCGAGCTTGTCGCCGACCTTGCCGAATTCCTTCTCGACCTTGTGCTCGATCGGCAGGCCATGGCAATCCCAGCCCGGCACGTAGGGCGCGTCGAAGCCGGCCAGCAGCTTGGACTTGACCACGATGTCCTTGAGCACCTTGTTGACCGCGTGGCCGACGTGGATCTCGCCGTTCGCGTACGGCGGGCCGTCGTGCAGGACGAAGCTGCGCTCGCGGCCGCCGGTTTTTTCACGAATTCGCTGATACAGACCTTCGCTCTCCCAGCGCGCCAGGGTTTCCGGCTCGCGCTTGGGCAGATCGCCGCGCATCGGGAAGTCGGTCGCCGGCAGCAGCAAGGTGGCCTTGTACGGATTGCCGGGGGCGGATTGGCTCGGGTCGTTGGTCACAGCGGGTCTCAGGCAGTTTTCTCGGCCGCGCTTGCGGCTTGAGCTGGCGACGTAGAAGCACGTCGAGGGTCGTGTTGCGAAACAGGCGATGCGTACGGCGGCCGGCGCTGCGCATCGAATTGCAGCAGCTCGCGCGCCTGCGCGGCGTCGCGGTGCATCTGCGTGGTCAGCGAGGCCAGGTCGGGGAACTTGAGCTCGGCGCGCAGGTGGGCGACGAATTCGACCTCGATCCTGCGACCGTACAGGTCGCCGTCGAAATCGAACAGATGCGCTTCCAGCAGCGGCTCCACTCCGGCCACGGTCGGCCGCGTGCCCAGGCTCGACACCGACGGCCAGGGCCGCTCGCCGACACCGTGCACCCAGGTGGCGTAGATGCCGGACAAGGCCGGGGTCTTGCCGCCGAAGCGCAGGTTGGCGGTCGGAAAGCCCAGGGTGCGGCCGAGCTGCTTGCCGTGCACGACGTGGCCGCCGATCGCGTACGGGCGGCCGAGCAGGCGCGCCGCGGCAGTGAAATCGCCGGCCAGGATGGTTTCGCGAATGCGGGTGCTGGACACGCGCTCGCCATCCAGGTGCACCGGTGCGATTTCGTGCGCGCTGAAACCGGCGCTCTCGCCCATCCGCCGCAGCAGCGCGATATCGCCGCCGCGCGCCTTGCCGAAACGGAATTCCGGACCGACCCACACTTCGCGCGCGGCCAGTCGCCGAACCAGCACGCGCTCGACGAATTCTTCCGCGCTCAGGCCGCTCAGCCGCTTGTTGAAACGCAGCAGGCCGACCTGGTCGGCGTCCAGCGCCAACAGGCCCTCGGCCTTGGCGCGCGGCAACAACAGCCGCGGCGGCGGCGCGCCGGGGGCGAAGAATTCACGCGGCAACGGCTCGAAACTCAGCGCCACCGCGGGCAAGCCCAGCGCGTGCGCACGCGAAACCGTGTGGCGCACCAGCGCGCGATGCCCGAGATGCAGGCCATCGAAGGCGCCGATACAGACCACACTGCCGTGCGGGCAACGCGGCCCGCTATCGACGTCACGAAACAGCCTGCTCATTAAGATTCTGGCGTGGGATCCCGGGCGAACCCGGGACATGGATTGGGGGCGAGAAAAGAGTTCAGTAGAGTGAGAAATGAGCAGAAGCCGGGCATTCTCTCGTTTCTCACTCCTCTAAACTCATTCCTAAGCCCTGAAGTATAGCCGCCGCCCGCAAGTCTCAACGGCACCGGCAACGGTCAATCGCCGACGATGGCGGCGGCCGGCCGCCATCGTCCAGGCGTTGGCCTCAGTGGCCGCGCAGATCGCGCAGGCGGATGCCCTGCAGCCACAGCAGCGCGCCGTAGGCGCCGCCGCCGGCGCCGACCACCACCGCCAGCTTGATCAGGCGCTCCCACCACGGCCACACGGTCCAGCCCTGCCACAGCCACAGCAGGCTCAGCACCACCACCGTCATGGCCACGCTGGCCACGCCGATCTGGCGCAGGAACCGGCCCCAGCCCGGCTGGCGCCGATAGACCTTGGCCCGGCGCAGATACCAGGCCAGCTGCAGCGCATTGGTCCAGCCGGCGATCGCGATCGCCGCCGCCAGGCAGGCGTGCGCGCCGGGGATTTCGCCCAGGGCTTCGCGCGGATCGCCGCCGGTCTTGGCCAGCGCGGCCTGGCCGGCGTCGGTCAGGTACAGCACGGCCAGCAGCAGGAGCACGGTCGAAGCCAGGTTCACCAGCACCGACACCACCGCCGACTTGACCGGGGTCTTGGTGTCCTGGCGCGAATAGAACGCCGGCGCCAGCACTTTCACCAGCAAGAACGCCGGTACCGCGGTGGATTGCGCCATCAGGCTCAGGCGGATCATCTCGGTATCGTGCGCATGCAGCCGTCCGTACTGGAACAGGGCCGCGATCAGGGCCTCGGCGCACAGCACCAGCCCCAGGCAGGCCGGCACGCCGATCAGCAGGCACAGGCGGAAGCCCCAATCCAGCCCCTTCGAATAGCCGTCGGTGTCGGTGGCGGCATGGCGCTTGGACAAGTGCGGCAGGATCACCGTGCCGATCGCCACGCCGAACATGCCCAGCGGGAATTCGAGCAGGCGATCGGTCAGGTACAGCCAGCTCACGCTGCCGACGATCAGGAACGAGGCCAGCGCGGTGTTCAGCAGCAGATTGACCTGGGCCACCGAGGAGCCGAACAAGGTCGGCACCATCAGCCGCATGATCTTGCGCACGCCCTGATGCGCCCCGCCCCAGCGCGGCCGCGGCAGCAGCCCGAGCTTGGCCAGCGCCGGCAACTGGAACGCCAGCTGCAGGATGCCGGCGAAGAACACGCCCCACGCCAGCGCCAGCACCGGATTGACGTTGAACGGCTGGGTCAGCGGCACCGAACACACCGCCGCGGCGATCATCGAGATGTTCAGCAGCACCGGCGACAGGGCCGGGATCGCGAATTTCTCGTAGCTGTTGAGGATGCCGCCGGCCAGCGAGGCCAGCGAGATGAACAAGGCGTACGGGAAGGTGATCTGCAGCATTTCGGTCGCCAGCCGGTACTGCTCGCTCAGCGGGTCCCAGCCCGGGGCGAACAGTTGCATGACCCAGGGCGCGGCCAGCACCACCACCGCCGTCATCGCCAGCAGCGCGGCGGTCAGGGTGCCGGTGACCCGATCGACCAGTTCCTTGACCGCGGCGTGATCCTGTTTTTCCTTGTACTCGGCAAGGACCGGCACGAAGGCCATCGAGAACGAGCCCTCGGCCGAGATCCGGCGCATGAAGTTCGGAATCCTGAACGCGATGAAGAACGCGTCCATGGCCGGACTGGCGCCGAACTGCCAGGCGTACACTTGGTCGCGGACCAGCCCCGAGACCCGCGAGATCAGGGTCATGGCGCTGAAAATGACCGAGGAGCGCAACAAACCGCCTCCCTTACTCATCTCGCGCCTCCGGCCAGTTGACCCAACCCACTGAATCGGCCATACTTTTGGGTCTGATTTTCCGCAACTGCGAATTGAACCGCTTTTTCAACCGTAGTTCCTCGCTTAGTTTCTTCAACGCTTAACAGCCTAAATTTTTCAGGAATCCACCCGTGGCAAACATCAAGTCCGCCAAGAAGCGCGCCAAGCAGACTGTCGTGCGTAACGCCCGCAACGCCAGCCAGCGTTCGATGCTGCGTACCGCCGTCAAGAAGGTGCTCAAGGCCCTCGGCGAGAACGACGCCGCCGGTGCCAAGTCCGCGTTCGACGTCGCTCAGCCGATCCTCGACCGTTTCAGCTCCCGTGGCCTGATCCACAAGAACAAGGCCGCCCGCCACAAGAGCCGTCTGACGGCCCGTATCAAGGCGCTGTCCGCCGCCTGATACGCAGTCCGCAAGGACTTGCGCATGCAAAAGCCCGGCTTCGGCCGGGCTTTTGTTTGCGCGCGCGTTTTGTCCGGCGCAGGCGCGCGCCGCGAACGCGCACACCCCTGCCCGCGCGGCGACGCGGGAGGCGGATGCGGAACGGGGGCGGCCGTGCGACATGCCGCACATGATTGGCGCGAGGTGTGAAGTCAGATTGAAGCCGCGAGCGCCGGCGCTGCGGCGCATTGCGGGCCGCGAGCCGATGACGATGCGATAACGCCGAGCCCGCGGCTCAGGGCACATGTTCGCCGGCAGCGCTCGCCGCTTCCAGGGCGTCCGCGCGCTGACGGTCGAAGAACGCCATCACGTCCTGCATGATCGGGAAGGTGCCGTCGCGGCTGATGGCCGAGACCAGATACCAGCGATCGGTCCAGCCCAGCTCGTCGATGATCGCCTTCGCCGCCGCCTGCTGCTCTTCTTCCAGCAGCAGATCGGCCTTGTTGAGCACCAGCCAACGCGGCTTGGCCAGCAATTCGGGGTCGTGCTTGCGCAGCTCGTTCTCGATCGCCCGCACTTGCTCGGCCGGGCTCACGCCCTCGACCCCGCCTTCCATCGGCGCGATATCGACCAGGTGCAGCAGCAGACGCGTGCGCTGCAGATGGCGCAAGAACTGCGCGCCCAGGCCGGCGCCGTCGGCCGCACCCTCGATCAGGCCGGGAATGTCCGCGATCACGAAGCTGCGATGCGCCTCGACGCTGACCACGCCCAGGTTCGGATACAAGGTGGTGAACGGATAATCCGCGACCTTCGGCGTCGCCGCCGAGACCGCGCGGATCAGCGTGCTCTTGCCTGCATTCGGGAAGCCGAGCAGGCCGACGTCGGCCAGCAGCTTCAGCTCCAGCTTGAGCTCGCGCTCCTCGCCCGGCAGGCCCGGCAGGGCCTTGCGCGGCGTGCGGTTGACCGAGCTCTTGAAATGCATGTTGCCCAGGCCGCCCTTGCCGCCGCGCGCGACCAGCAGACGGTCGCCGTGCGCGGTCAGGTCGCCGATGATTTCGTCGGTTTCCACGTTGGTGACCACGGTACCGACCGGCACGGTGATGACCAGATCTTCGCCGCCCTTGCCGTAGGCCTGGCGGCCCATGCCGTTCTCGCCGCGCTGGGCGCGGAACTGCTTTTGATGGCGGAAATCGACCAGGGTGTTGACGTTCTCGTCGGCGACGATGAACACGCTGCCGCCGCTACCGCCGTCGCCGCCGTCCGGCCCGCCCAGCGGAATGTACTTCTCGCGACGGAAGCCGATGCAGCCGTTGCCGCCGTTACCGGCGATGACTTGGATTTCTGCTTCGTCTACGAGTTTCATAAGAGCCGGGATTCGGGATTGGGGATACGGGATTGGCGAAAGCCAAAGCTTGCGATGGCGGGATTGTAGCGGGCGTCGGGAACGGGGTTTTTCGCAATTGCGAATCCCCAATCCCAATTCCCGGCCAGAAACGAAAAGCCCCGCCGAAGCGGGGCTCCTCGCAGGACATCGCGCCGGAATTACTCGGCGGCGACGACGCTGACGGTGCGACGCTTCTTCAGGCCCTTGGTCGAGAACTCGACCTTGCCATCGACCAGCGCGAACAGCGTGTGGTCGCGGCCGAGGCCGACGCCGGCGCCCGGATGGAACTGGGTGCCGCGCTGACGCACGATGATGTTGCCCGCTTCGATGGCCTGACCGCCGTAGATCTTCACGCCCAGGTACTTCGGGTTGGAGTCGCGGCCGTTGCGGGTGGAACCTACGCCCTTTTTATGTGCCATGGCTGCTGCTCCTTACTTGTTGTCACCACCGGCGATGCCGGTGATTTCGATTTCGGTGTAGTGCTGACGGTGGCCCATCTGCTTGCGATGGTGCTTACGACGGCGGAACTTGACGATGCGCACCTTGTCGGCGCGGCCGTGGCCGACAACCTTCGCGGTGACGCTGGCGCCCTTGAGCGCGTCGCCGAGCTTCACGCCTTCGCCGTCGCCGAGCATCAGGACGGTATCGAACTTGATTTCGCTGCCGGCTTCGACATCGAGCAGCTCGACGCGGAGCGTCTCGCCTTGCATCACGCGGTATTGCTTACCGCCGGTGACCAGTACTGCGTACATGACCAGATTCCTCTGTAGTTATTTTTGGTCCTGCCGGCGCCCAACTGCGGGCGGACAGAAGCGGAATTGTAGGGACTTCAGCGAGTTACGGCAACTGTGCGGAAGTCGCGCGGCGACGGGGGGCCGGCCTGGGGCTGCGGTCGAACCGGGTGGCGACGCTGTCCGCCGGGCATCAGGCGTTTAAAATCAAATAGTTACCTAAATCCCAGGTCAGCCCGAGGCATTCGGCGCAGGCGCTGACGCGCCAGCCCGACTTCGGCCCGGTCTCGGCGCTGCTTCGCCCGCCGGCCCGGAAGAGCATGGCCGATGGGTCGGAAAACGAGGCTCGGCGGCCGGCCGGGGCGCCGGCTCAGCGACCGGCGCGAGGCGATCGTCGCCGGCAGGCTCCAAACCCGCACCACCGGTTCCGGCACCTCAGAGAACCCATCTAAACAACTCGCTGCCTGCGCGCTTCGCCTTTGCTCGTCATTCCCGCGAACGCGGGAATCCAGTGACTTTGACGTGGCTGCACGAAAGTCGCTGGATTCCCGCGTTCGCGGGAATGATGGCAATCGTCAGTCGGAAGGTCGGTGACCGTCGTGCTCGACGCACAGGCTCGCGTCGAAAGGCACATTCGAGACCATGACGCCGATCTCGATCCACTACCGCAGCCGCGTACACACCAATAAACATCGCCGATACACGCGCACGCATCGCCCCACCTCAAACACGTTCCGCCCCTGCAACACCGCAAGCTTCCAACGCGTGAAGCCTCTTCACCCCGACAGCGCAAAAATCGCGCCGCGTCGCAAAGCCTCGGAAGAATCGCGTAGCCATTCTTAAAAACCGCAGACGCGCCCGGTAAAAATAGAACGACCCAGTTCACAGTTCTGAAAGAAACTTGATCGAGCGTGAAAATCGCCGCACCCAACGGCGAAGCCGTCGCGATCGATAAAAACCGCTGATTTTCCAGGCTCCGCCGCCAGCATCGAAAATCGCACCATCTGTATGCATTGTGCGTGTATGTGCGCTCAGTCGCATTCATGCGGCTATCACAGCTTCGATGACACTTGCACGCACTGGGCACGCTCAATTAGTTTCGAACCCGAGCGACTTGCAGGGGGTCGCGCGACAAGGAACAGCCGAATCGATGCGCAGCGTATGCGACGCATGCGCGCCAGGATGAGGCGGTCGCGTTCTTCGGGGACTCCCTGCATGTGGTTTGCAGTCGTCGGTCAAACCGGTTTACGGCGCAGCGGCTTTGCCGCGCGCAATCGGATGCACGTGCTCTTGTTTTCCATGTCGCCCTGCGCGCATGGAAACGGGAGAGTGCGTCCGCGATCCAACCCTGCAGCACGCAGGCGCCGATGCGCGCCGGGCGCGCTGCGCAAGGAAGTCCCGCGGAGGTAGAACGGCACGCCTGCCGCGGACCAAGGCCCGACGCTAAACAGGGGATGCGAAGGGGATCATGCGAAACGAAGGATCAAGGATGTTTGTCATGACTCGCAAAGCACGTTCATTGAAATGGACCGCTCTGGCGCTGGCTACGGCGGCGATTATCGCGCCGGTGGCCTACTCCAGCGGTAAGTTCCAAGCCGTCAACAAGGCGCAAGTGGCCAAGGTGGTCGCGCCCAAGGCAGCCGCCAAGCAGGCCGCTACCGAAACTCATAACCGCTTCATCATCACCCGCGCCGCCGGCGCCTCCAGCAAGGCCGCTGTTTCGAGCAGCCAGCTCTACGCCAAGGCCGCCAGCACGCTCGGCCTGGGCATCATGCCGCTGCGCACGCTCGCCACCGGCTCGAACCTGATCAAGACCGATACCGCGCTCGACGCCGCCGCGACGAAGGAACTGGCGATCGAGTTGATGAAGCAGGACCCGAGCATCATCGAAGTCATTCCCGACACGCTCAAGCACAAGACGATGGTCCCCAACGACCCCGCCTATGCGCAGCAGTGGCATTACAAGAACGGCCCGGGCGGCCTGAATCTGGAACCGGCCTGGGACATCGCCACCGGCGACGGCATCGTGGTCGCGGTGCTCGACACCGGCATCACCCCGCACAGCGACCTCAACGCCAACATCATTCCGGGCTACGACTTCATCGTCGATCCGGAAGTCAGCGTCGACGGCGACGGCCGCGATGCGGATCCGAACGATCCGGGCGACTGGCACGACGGCGAATGCGACCTGTTCGGCCAGCCCGACGACAGCAGCTGGCACGGCACCCACGTGGCCGGCACCATCGCCGCGGTGACCAACAACGCCACCGGCGTGGCCGGCGTCGCGCACGGCGCCAAGGTTCAGCCGGTACGCGTGCTCGGCAAGTGCGGCGGTTACACCTCCGACATCATCGACGCGGTGACCTGGGCCTCCGGCGGCACCGTCGCGGGCGTGCCGGACAACACCACCCCGGCCGAAGTCATCAACCTCAGCCTCGGCGGCAGCGGTGCTTGCTCGGCGGCCGAGCAAGTAGCCTTCGCCGATGCGCGCGCACGCGGCACCACGGTGGTCATCGCCGCGGGCAACTCCGGCGGCGACGTCGCCAACTTCTCGCCCGCCAACTGCGACAACGTGATCGCGGTATCCGCGGTGGGCCCGACCGGCGCACTGGCCGGCTACTCCAACTTCGGTCCCAAGATCGACATCGCGGCACCGGGCGGTTCCGGCGTGATACCGGCGGCCGACAACATCCTGTCCACCCTGAACCTGGGCGCGCACGAACAAGCCGGCGAAGGTTATGCGTGGATGGCCGGCACCTCGATGGCGGCGCCGCACGTCGCCGGCGTGGTCGCGCTGATGCAGTCGGCGGTGACCACGCCGAAGACCCCGGCCGAGATCGAGAAGATCCTGGTCAACACCGCCCACGTCGGCGGTCAGCCGGGCGGCTGCAGCTTCGCCAACTGGTGCGGCTCGGGCATCGTCGATGCGCGCTTCGCCGTCGCCGTGGCCAAGGGCACCGAACCGCTGCCGCCCGATCCGGTCCCGCCGGAACCGGAACCGCCGATCGAGCTGGAAAACGGCATCACCGTGACCAACATCGAAGTCGGCGCCAACGGCATCATCAAGTACCAGCTGCTGGTGCCGAACGGCGCGTCGAACCTGTTGTTCGCCATGTACGGCGGCACCGGCGACTCGGACATCTACGTCAAGTACGGCGCGGAACCGACCAGCACCTCCTACGACTGCCGTCCGTTCACCTCGTCCAACAACGAGACCTGCTTCTTCCCGACCCCGCAGGGCGGCGTGTGGTACGTCCAGGTCAAGGGCTACCGCGCTTCGGCCGGCATGTCGCTGTACCCGAGCTTCGTCGACGCCAACTATCCGCGTCGCGTCGAAGCCAAGGCCAGCGCCATGTCCAACCACCGCACCTCGGTGAACCTGTCGTGGGAGAAGGGCAAGAAGAACATCGACGTGTACCGCAACGGCGCGATCCTCAAGACCGTGCGCAACACCGGCGCCAATACCGATACCTTCCGCATCATCGGCAGCGGCACCATGAGCTACAAGCTGTGCAACAACGGTACGCAGGAATGCGCTGATCCGGTTTCGATCACGTACAACTCCAGCCGCTGATAGCAGCGTAAGCAAGGACGAAGGGCCCGGTGTGCCGGGCCCTTCGTTTTTCCAAGGGTTTGCCGCGGCGGATTTGTTCGCCGGTTTGTCGTTCGTGATTGCCGCGAAAGCGGGCATCGGCTGGCTTCGCGGGTTCTCGCGCGAAAGATGCCGGGTTGCCGCGTTCGCGGGAATGACGAGCGAACAAGCATGCAACCTGGCATCCAATTCATCGGAACTTGAGGCCCGCTTTCGCACTCCACTGTCGATAGCCGCGCGCAACGCCGCCTCGCACGCATCGCATCACCTCGCTTCCCCCAAGCCCCATCCCAGCGGAGACTCCATGCGCACCGCCCTGCCCGTTTCCCGCACGCCCCGCTCCTCCTTTCTCGCCGGCGGCCTGCTGCTGGCCGCGCTCGCCGGCCTGAGCGCCTGCAACCGCAACGCGCCTTCCACCGATGCCGCGCCGGCCGATGGCGCCGCTCCGGCCGCCGCAGCCGCGCCGGTGGTGCGCTTCGACGCCAGACTCAGCCTGGTCAACAACAACGGCGCGATCCGCTACGACGGCACCGTCGATAGCGAAGCCACGCGCAAGGCCCTGACCATCGCCCTGGCGCAGGCCTACGCCGGCCAGATCAGCGGCACCCTCAACGCCGACAAGGCCGCCAAGCCGGCGCCGTGGCAAGACAAGCTGCCGCAGTTCGCCGCAGCGCTGACCATGCCGGGCGTGGCGGTGAATTTCGAAGGCAACAAGATCGAGCTCAGCGGCCAGGTCGGCGACGCCGACCGCGCGCTACTGCTGGAGAAGGCCAAGACCCTGTTCCCCGGTTTCAGCTACGGCGGCCTGTTCGAGGGCGTCGGCGGCACCGCCGCGTCCAGCGACGCCGCCGCCCAGGCCCTGGCCGCGCTGGAGCCGGGCAAGTCCGGCGCCGCCGACATCGCCAAGGCGCTGAACCAGATCAACCTGCGCTTCGACGAAGGCGGCGCGCGCATCGCCCCGGCCAGCCTGGACATCCTCAGCCGCGCGGCCAAGGCCATCGCGGCCGGGCCCAAGGACGCGCGCTACGAAATAGTCGGCCCCGGCGGCGGCGCCGGCCAGGCCGCCGACAACGAAATCCTGTCGCGCCAACGCGCCGAGGCGGTCAAGGTCCAGTTGATCGTCAACGGGGTCAATCCGGGGGCCCTCGATACTCGCGGCGAGCCGGGGACCACGACTACGCCGCTGCGCTTCAGCGTGGTCAAGTAGTCCGCGGAGGGCTTTCAGTGAGCCTGTGGGAGGGGCTTCAGCCCCGATGCTTTTCGTTCAGATCGCCGCGTCGGAGCGAAAAGCATCGGGGCTGAAGCCCCTCCCACAACAGCCGTCACGGGGCGGAAGCCTTTCCATAAGTTGCCAGCGCTCGGTTCACGGCTCCGGCATCGGGCTCGGCTCGGGACCTGCCTGCACCGGCCTGGGCCGACCTGCACTGACGGGCACCGGCCCGACACCCGTGGCCCGCGACCGCCCCACCCGCCCCATCCAGTTCGCGCAATCGGCTTTGCCGGATCAGTCCGCCGCGTTCACGGCGATCCCGGGCCCACCCGGCGCCGACGCCTGAATCCCAAGCCCCACGGGCCCGGCATGACATCGCCGGTGACGCCCTCGCGCGCTTTGGTTCGGCGGATTTGCCCCCACCTTCCCCACTCGATACGCTCCCCTGTTCGCCGTCGCCTTTCGCGCCGGCGACTCTCCCCCTTGCAGGCACCCGATGGCGCTGGACTACATCCGCATCCGCGGCGCGCGGACGCACAACCTCAAGAACATCGATCTCGATCTGCCGCGCGACAAGCTGATCGTGATCACCGGACTGTCCGGCTCGGGCAAGTCCTCGCTGGCTTTCGACACCATTTACGCCGAAGGCCAGCGCCGCTACGTCGAATCGCTGTCGGCCTACGCGCGGCAGTTCCTGTCGGTGATGGAAAAGCCCGATGTGGACCACATCGAAGGCCTCTCGCCGGCGATTTCGATCGAGCAGAAATCCACCTCGCACAACCCGCGTTCGACCGTCGGCACGATCACCGAGGTCTACGACTACCTGCGCCTGCTGTACGCACGCGTCGGCTCGCCGCGCTGCCCGGATCACCACTATCCGCTGGAAGCGCAGACCGTCAGCCAGATGGTCGATCAGGCCATCGCGCTGGATCCTGAGCAGCGCTACATGCTGCTTGCGCCGGTCATCCGCGAACGCAAGGGCGAGCACGCGCAAGTGTTCGAGCAACTGCGCGCGCAGGGCTTCGTGCGCGTGCGCGTGGACGGCCAGTTGTACGAGATCGACGCGGTGCCGCCGCTGGCCTTGCGCGTCAAGCACACCATCGAGGCGGTGGTCGACCGCTTCCGCCCGCGCGACGACATCAAGCAGCGCCTGGCCGAGTCGTTCGAAACCGCGCTCAAGCTCGGCGACGGCATGGCCCAGGTGCAGTCGCTGGACAACGCCGAGACCGCGCCGCTGCTGTTCTCGTCCAAGTACAGCTGCCCGGTCTGCGATTATTCGCTGCCCGAACTCGAGCCGCGGCTGTTCTCGTTCAATTCGCCGGTCGGCGCCTGCCCGACCTGCGACGGCCTGGGCGTGGCGGAATTCTTCGATCCCGCGCGCGTGGTCGTGCACCCGGAGCTGTCGCTCTCGGCCGGCGCGGTGCGCGGCTGGGACCGCCGCAACGCCTACTACTTCCAGTTGATCCAGTCGCTGGCCAAGCACTACAAGTTCAACGTCGATACGCCGTGGCAGTCGCTGACCGCGGCCCAGCAACAGGCGGTGCTGTACGGCAGCGGCGATGAGCAGATCAGCTTCAACTACATCACCGAGAACGGCGGCCGCAGCCAGCGCAAGCATCGCTTCGAAGGCATCGTGCCGAACCTGGAGCGCCGTTACCGCGAGACCGAATCGGCGGCGGTGCGCGAGGAACTGGCCAAGTTCATCAGCCAGCGTCCCTGCCCCGACTGCGGCGGCGCGCGCCTCAACCGCGCCGCGCGCAACGTGTTCGTCGCCGAGCGTCCGCTGCCGGACCTGGTGGTGCTGCCGGTCGATGAAGCGCTGAATTTCTTCAAGGGCCTGGAACTGCCGGGCTGGCGCGGCGAGATCGCGATCAAGATCGTCAAGGAGATCGTCGATCGCCTGCGCTTCCTGGTCGATGTCGGCCTGGATTACCTCACCCTGGAACGCAAGGCCGACTCGCTGTCGGGCGGCGAAGCCCAGCGCATCCGTCTGGCCAGCCAGATCGGCGCCGGACTGGTCGGGGTGATGTACGTGCTCGATGAGCCGTCGATCGGCCTGCATCAGCGCGACAACGAGCGCCTGCTCGGCACGCTGACGCGCCTGCGCGATCTGGGCAACACCGTGATCGTGGTCGAACACGACGAAGACGCGATGCGCTTGGCCGACTACATCGTCGATATCGGCCCCGGCGCCGGCGTGCACGGCGGCGAGATCGTCGCCCAGGGCCACTTCGCCGACATCCTGAAAGCGCCGCGTTCGCTGACCGGCCAATACCTCAGCGGCAAGCGCAAGATCGAAATCCCCAAGACCCGGCACAAACCGAACCCGAAGACCACCCTGCATCTGCGCGGCGCCAGCGGCAACAACCTCAAGGATGTCGATCTGCACATCCCCGCGGGCCTGTTGACCTGCGTCACCGGCGTGTCGGGCTCGGGCAAGTCCACGCTGATCAACGACACGCTGTACGTGATCGCCGCCAACGAGTTGAACGGCGCTTCGCAAACCCCGGCGCCGTACAAGTCGGTGGAGAACATCGAGCTGTTCGACAAGGTCGTGGACATCGACCAGTCGCCGATCGGGCGCACGCCGCGCTCCAATCCGGCCACCTACACCGGTCTGTTCACGCCGCTGCGCGAGCTGTTCGCGCAGGTGCCCGAAGCGCGCGCGCGCGGCTATTCGCCGGGCCGTTTCAGCTTCAACGTGCGCGGCGGCCGCTGCGAGGCCTGCCAGGGCGACGGCCTGATCAAGGTCGAGATGCACTTCCTGCCGGACGTGTACGTGCCTTGCGACGTCTGCCACGGCAAGCGCTACAACCGCGAGACGCTGGAGGTGTTGTACAAGGGCTACAACATCAACGACGTGCTGTCGATGACGGTGGAGGCGGCGCTGAGCCTGTTCGAGGCGGTACCGACCATCGCGCGCAAACTCGAAACGCTGATGGACGTGGGCCTGAGCTACATCAAGCTGGGCCAGAGCGCGACCACGCTTTCGGGCGGCGAAGCGCAGCGCGTGAAGCTGTCGAAGGAACTCTCGCGCCGCGATACCGGGCGCACGCTGTACATCCTCGACGAGCCGACCACGGGCCTGCATTTCCACGACATCGAACACCTGCTCGCGGTCCTGCACCGCCTGCGCGACGACGGCAACACGGTGGTGGTGATCGAGCACAACCTCGACGTGATCAAGACCGCCGACTGGGTCATCGATCTGGGTCCGGAAGGCGGCCATCGCGGCGGCACCATCCTCGCCACCGGCACGCCGGAAGACATCGCCGCGCTGCCGCATTCGCATACCGGCCACTTCCTCGCACCGCTGCTGGGCACGCCGAAGAAGGCCAAGCCCGCTGAGCCGGCGAAGAAGAAACCGGCGGCGAAATCCGACGCGCCGGCCGCGCGCGCCAAGAAGAAGTCCGCTGCATGAGCGATACCAAGAAGAAGGCCCCCGCGGCCGGCGGCGACGCCGGCAAAACCAAACCGGCGCCGCGCAAGCGCAGCCCGCGTTCGCGCAAGCAGACCGAAGCGGCGACGGTTACCGACAACGCGGTAACCGCGCAAGCGACTCAGCCTGCGGCTTCCAACGCGCCGGCGGTCGCGGCGCAGGCGCCGACGCCGGCCGTCCCGCCCGCATTGATCCGTGTCCCGCTGTCGGTGCGCTGGCGCGATCTGGACGCCTTCAACCACGTCAACAATTCGCAGTTCCTCAGCTACCTGGAGGAAGCGCGCCTGCGCTGGATGGTGACCCTGCCCGGCCACGGCATGGACGAGCACGTCGCGCCGGTGGTCGCCGCCGCGCATTTGAACTATCGCCGGCCGATCGAATGGCCGAACGAAATCGATGTCGAACTGTTCGTCGAACGCCTGGGCAACACCAGCCTGAGCATCGGCCATCGCATCGTCGGCGCCCACGACGAATCGGCGATCTATTGCGACGGCAATGTCGTGCTGGTGTGGATCCATCGCGATACCGGCCAACCGGCGGCGTTGCCCGAACCCGTTCGCGCGGCCTGCTCGGCGGGTTGATGGCGGCGCGGGCAGGAGCGAATCCCCCGCGCTGAAGATTTTTCCGGCTTCGATTTCGCGCCGTGCACTCGCCCCCTTTTCCAGAGAGGGCGCCGAGCTACGCGCCTGGAATTGCCGCAGATTCGCGCGGCACCGAACGCTCACAGTCCATGCCCGCGGGCCAGGGGATTCGCGCTTGGCGACAAGATCGCCGCGTCAGCAACCGCCTCAAGGCGCGGCCTTACGCACCTCGAACTCACCCAGCAGCGAGCCGCCGTCCTTGAGCCGGAACTCGATCGCCACGCGGCTGCCGTCCTTGAGCGGCGCATGCGGCTGCATCAGCATCAGATGCATGCCGCCGGGCTTGAGCACCGCGGCGCCGTCCGGGGCGATGCGCAGTTCGGGCAAGGCGCGCATCTTGCTGACCCCATCGACGATGCGGGTCTCGTGCAGCGATACGTCGGCGAAGGCCGCGCTGCTCGCGCCGACGATCACCACCGGCGCCGCGCAGCGGTTCTCGATGCGGCCGAACCCGGCCATCATCGGCATCTGCATCGGCGGCAAGCGCACCCAACCCTCGCGCACCTGGGCCAGGCAGCCGGCCGTGGCCGCGGCGGCCTTCGGAGGCGACTTCGCCGCGACGCTGAATACCGTGCCGACGGCGACCAAAGCCGCAAGCGCCAACCCCGTTCGGATGCTCGATACGTTCATCGGCCTATCATAACCCCCGAGCATCGATGGAGTTGACGATGAAACAGCTGAGCCTGCTCGCCCTGGCCGTGGCCCTGAGCGCCTGTTCCTCACCCTCCGGCGACCGTGCCGGCAAGTCCGCGCCCACCGCGCCGTCCGACGCCGACGGCGGCGATGCGCGCAGCGGCGGCGCAACCCGCCTGACCGTCTACAGCGGCGACTACGAGTCGCTGGCCAACGTGCGCAGCGCCAGCGCCGGCATGCCCGGCTACGCCCTGGTCGAACGCCCGCTGCGCTTCGATCTCAAGCGCGGCGGCAATTCGCTGTCGGACAAACCGCTGCCGCCGTCGATGGACGTCGAAGCTGCGGTGCTGCAGCCGCGCAGCCCCGGCGTCAGCATCGTGGGACAGCGCTACATCGCGCCGGTCTCGGGCGCGCAGAACGTGGTCGGCGTCGCCATCGGCCGCAAGGTCAGCGTCGAACATACCGCCGGTGGCGCCAAGCAGACCGACAGCGGCGTGCTGCTGGCGGCCGGCGACGGCCTCACCCTCGCCCTCGACGACGGCCGGGTCAAGGTCATCCGCAGCTACGACAGCTTCAGCCTGGCCGATAACGACAACGTGCTGCCGCGCCAGTCGGCGCTGCAGTGGACGGTCAATGCCGCGCAGGCCGGCAATGCCGATTTCGTATTGAGCTATCCCATGGGCGGCATGGCCTGGCGCGCCGAATACCGCGCCACGCTCGCCTCCGGCGGCGGCTGCAAGCTGGCGCTGGACGGCGCGGCGCTGGTCGCCAATCGCAGCGGCCGCGCCTTCAACGACGTGCGCCTGAGCCTGGTCGCGGGCGAGCCCAATCGCACGCGCTCGGCGCCTCCGGAAATGTATGCCGAGGCGCGCGCCATGGACGCGGCGATGCCGGCCTTGCCGGCGCCGATGGAAGCCAGCGCGGTCGTGCAGCGCGCCGCCGGCGAATACCACGCCTACGACCTGTCGCAACCGGCCAGCCTGAACAACGGCGGCACCGAACGCATCGCGCTGTTCCCGCGCAACGACGCGGTCGCCTGCGAACGCATCTACTCGCTGGAAGTCAGCGACAACGGCTGGCAGCCGCCGACGCCGCTGATCGATCGCGGCTACGGCGGACAGACCGGCGACATCCCGGTGGTGTCCAAGGTCGAGTTCAAGAACGACAAGGCCTCCGGCCTGGGACTGCCGTTGCCGGCCGGCCGCGTGCGCGCTTTCGACGGCGGCGATTTCCTCGGCGAATCCCAGCTCCAGCACACCCCGTCGGGCGCCGACATCAAGCTCGAACTCGGCAAAGTCTTCGACCTGAGCGGCAAGCGCGAAGCCACCGCGTTCCAGCTCGACCGTACCGGACGGACCATCACCGAATCGTTCGCGATCACCGTCAAGAACGCGAAGAAGAGCCTCGCCACGGTTCGCGTCACCGAACCCTTGCCGCGCTGGACCGATTGGGAGATCGTGTCCTCCAGCCTGCCGTCGAAGAAGAAGGACGCGCGCCACGCTCAGTTCGAGGTGCCCGTGCCGGCCGAAGGCGAAACCAAGCTGACCTACACCGTGCGCTATCGCTGGCCCCAGGACGTCAAACCATGAATTGCGTAGAAACCCAGACCCACGGCGACATCGTCGAAATCAAACTGGCGCGCGCGCCGGTCAACGCGCTCAATCCGGCGCTGTGCAACGCCGCGCGCGAAGCGGTCGAACAGGCGGTGCTGCACGGCGCGCACGGCATCGTGCTCAGCGGCGGGCCGAAAGTGTTCTCCGCGGGTCTGGACGTGCCTTACCTGCTCTCGCTGGGCGATCAGCGCGATCATCTGTTGCTGGCCTGGCAGGCCTTCTTCGGCCTCAGCCGCGCACTGGCATCCTCGCCGGTGCCGGTGGTCGCGGCGATGGCCGGTCACGCGCCGGCCGGCGGCTGCGTGCTGGCCTTGTGCTGCGATTACCGGGTGATGGCCTCGGGCAATTACAGCATCGGCCTCAACGAAACCCAGGTCGGCCTGGTCGCGCCGGAAGGCATCCAGCGCCTGATGCGGCGCGTGGTCGGCACCTATCGCGCCGAACGCCTGCTGGTGGCCGGCGCGATGGTGAACGCCGAAACCGCGCTGCGCATCGGCCTGGTCGATGAACTGGTCGAGATCGACGCCGTTTCCGAGCACGCACGCGAGTGGCTGCAGCAACTGCTGAGCCTGCCGCGCAGCGCGATGCTGCAGACCCGCGCGCTGGCCCGCGCCGATCTGATCGAGGCCCTGCGCCCGGAACATATCGAACTCGATCGCTTCGTCGAATCCTGGTATTCGCCGGATACGCAGACGGCGTTGAAGGCGCTGGTGGCCAAGCTGGGCAAGTGATGTAGCAGAAAAGAGTGCGTAGGAGTGAGGAGTGAGTAAGGGCTTTCACTCACTCCTCACTCCTACGCACTCGTTCCTCGCTTCAAAGCAACCACACCTCGACGCGCTCGTTGCGATAACGCGCCGCCGCGTCGCGCGGGCCGGCCACCGGCAGCGCGGTGCCCATGCCGCGCGCCTGCTGCACCTTGAGCCCGCGCGAAACCAGTTCCTGCGCGATCAGGTCGGCGCGGTCGTTGCTCATCATCATCGCCGCCATCGTCGAACCGGCGCTGATGTCGGCGAAACCGATCACCAGCAGGCGCCGGCCGCGATTCGGCGGCAATTGCATGAACGCGCGCAGACGGTCGAGGTCGCGCACCGCGCGGCTGTCGTACACGCTCGCCGCCACGCCGCTTTCGCTGGGGCCGTTGAAGTTGAAGCGCAGGCTCAGCGGCAGGCGCACGGCGTTGTCGACCAGCTGACGGTACTCGCCCGGGCCCAGGGTGACGCGGCGTTCGCGTCCGGGCACCAGCGTCACCGCGACATGGCCGCTGCGCGCGACCGCGCGCTGGCCGGGCCGGGTCATCGCATACAAGGCGAAGCTGCGGCTGAGCGCGCCCATCATCTGGCCGCCGTACAGATACAGGCGCCGGCTCAGCGGATAGTCCTCGCTCACCACTTCGGTGCGGGTCGGCGCGATCGCGCGGCCGCCGTCGGCGATCGCCAGCGGCTTGGTGCCGGCGCCGTAATGTTCGCCGAGCGGAATCAAGCCGATCGCGAGCGGATCGGCGGCGACCGCGGCGATCAGTTCGCGCGCGTTCGCATGTTGCTGCGCTTCGGCGAAGGCGGCGCCGCGCATCACCCGCTCGTTGATCAGATCGCGCACCGCGCCGGCGCTGGAATCCAGGTGCACATGCACTTGCCCGGCCGCGCCGAGTTCGCGCCAGTCGCGCGATTGTCCGGACAACAAAGCGCGCAGTTGATTGAAATCCAGGCGCACGACCGGGTTGTTGCGATTGACCACCACCGCCACGCCGTCGAGCGCGATCACGAATTCCTGCTCGGGCGTGCCCAGATCGCCGAGCTGCCAACCTGCGTCGAGCTCGGCCGCGTTCGGGCGCCGGGTCATCATCGCGATCTGGGTCTGGCCTTCGATCAAGTCGTTGAAGCCGCGCGCCGAATCGCTGGCGCCGATTTCCACGATCAAGGGCTGGCCGTCCCGAGTGGCGTGGATTTCGGTCAGCGCCGGTTTCGACCGATCCACGCGGATGCCGGTGTAACCGATATCGCGCAGCCACGATTGCGCGACCTCCGGCACCAGCGCATGCGCCAGGGTGTTGGAACCGCGGATGCGCACGCGCTCGGCGTCCTGCGCGTCGGCGGGAGCGGCGAATGCTGAAAGGACGAAGGCAAAAACCAACAACAACGGCGAAACCACGGCACGCGACATGGCGCGCACTCCCCCTGTGCGAATTGCGCGCAAGGATGGGCGCGGCCTGTGACGCGGCCGTTACGCGACGCGCGTCACTTCGATAACGTTAAGCGATCGACTTATTCCGCACAGTTGGGTTGCGCCGCGCGAATGCGCGGTGCGTGCGGGAGTCGCGCAGTTCGCGGCGCAAAAAAGATGCGGGCTTTGATCTGCATCGCAACTGTCATCGCGAATGAACTATTGAAAGCGCCGCGCAAACAAACGGCTACGCGCCATCGGACCGGATCGGGCGCCAACGACGCGCCCGTCAGCCTTCGCCGGTCGCGATCGGCCGCTGCGGATCTTCGATCCAGCCGCTCCAGGAACCGGTGTACAAGGCCGCGCCGTCGAAACCGGCGTGCGCCATCGCCAGCAGATGATGGCAGGCGGTCACGCCCGAGCCGCACATCGCCGCGACTTGCGCCGGCGCCCGCCCGCCCAGCAACGGCGCGAATTCCGCCGCCAGCGTTTCCGGCGATTTGAAGCGGCCGTCGGCCAGATTGGTGGAGTACGCGCGATTGCTCGCGCCCGGTACGTGCCCGGCGACGCGGTCCAGCGGTTCGACTTCGCCGCGAAAGCGCTCGCCGGCGCGCGCATCGATCAGCAGGCCGCCGCAATCGAGCAAGGCGCGCACGTCCTGCGCGTCGAGCAGGCGGCGCGCGTCGAAGCTGGCTTCGTATTGCGTCGCTTGCGGCGTGGGAATCTCGACGTCGGTCGGCAAGCCGAGCGCGCTCCAGCGCTGCCAGCCGCCGTCGAGCACGGCCACGCGCCGATGGCCGAGCACGCGCAGCAGGAACCACAGGCGCGAAGCGGCCAGCGCGCCGTCGGCGGCGTCGTAGACCACGACCTGATGCTGCGGCGTGATGCCCCAGCGGCTCAGCGTCGCGGTGAAATCGGCGGCGTCCGGCCACGGGTGGCGACCGCCGGAGGTCTTGCGATGATCCGACAGGTCGCGATCCAGATCGGCGTAACGCGCGCCGGGGATGTGCGATTGCCGGTAGGCATTCTCGCTGGCCGCGCGATCGGTGAGCGAGGTGCGGGTGTCGATCACGATCAGATCTTCGCGGCCCAGCGCCGCGGCGAGATCCTCGGCCGATACCAGGGTGGTCCAAGCGGTCATCGCGCAGCCTCCAGTCGTTGTCGCAGGTTGAGCAGCATCGACGCGGTCGCGCCCCAGATGCGCTGGCTCGGGTAGCGATATTCCAGCACATGGCGCGCGCGGCCCTTGTACTCGAGCGTGCGCGTGCTGAGGTTGTCCGGGTCCAGCAGGAAGGTCAGCGGCACTTCGAACACGTCCGCGACCTCGGACGGATCGGGCCGCGCCACATAGGCGGGGTCGATTACCGCCACCAGCGGCAGCACGCGAAAGCCGGTGATGGTGACCAGCGGGTCGAGAAACCCCAGCGGCGCGATCAGCGCGGCCGGCACGCCGATTTCTTCTTCGGTCTCGCGCAGCGCCGCGGCGACCGCGTCTTCGTCGCTGGGTTCGATGCGTCCGCCGGGAAAACTGACCTGCCCGCCGTGCTGGCGCAATCCGTCGGTGCGCCGGGTCAGCAGCACCTGCACGCCTTCGCCGCGCGGCACCAGACCGACCAGCACCGCGGCCTGCGCGTGCAAGGCGTTGTCGGGCAGCAGGTCGGTGACATCGTCGAGATTCCAGCCGTCGCTCTCGGGCGCGGCGTCGAGCGGATGCAGCGCCGCCAGCAGGCGCGTGCGCGCGCGCGAATCGCCGTCGAGAAAATTGCCGGCGAACGCGGACGCGGCGGAACCGGAGGCGGCGTCGGAACTCACCGCAGCCCCGCCTCGCGCTTGGGCAGCACGTCTTCCATCAGGCGCAGGCGCTCGTCGTCGTTCATTTGCGACCAGCGCGCGATCTCCGCGTTGGTGCGATGACAGCCCATGCACAGGCCGTCGTCGCTGAGTTGGCATACGCCGATGCAGGGGCTGAGCACCGCGCGAAAAGTCGTCATATCGTCCACCGGGGCCATGCCGCCATTTTGCCTGGCGGGACGGCCGGATAAAGCCTCGCCGCGCAGGCGGCAAGCAGAACGGGAAAGCGGCGCCATGCCGGGCATGCGCCGCCGGACCCCACAAACGACTTGCGCCGGACGGGCCGGCGCAAGTGCGTCACACAACTGCGTTCGAGCTTCGTGGTCGTATTACTTGACGCTGACCAGCTTGATTTCGAACTGCACCGCCACGTTCGGCGGGAACGGGGTGCGCGGATCGGCGCCGTAGGCCTGGGCCGAGGGCAGCGTCACTTCCCACTTGGAACCGGTCGGCATCTGCAGCAGGGTTTCCTGCATCGCCTTCATTTCGATGTCGCTGACCTTGATCGACGGGATCGAGTTGGCCGGACGCGTCTGCGCCGGACGCTCGCCCCAGGGGAACGGGCCGGCCACTTCCAGCGCCACGGTGCTCGCCGACGTCGGCTTGGCGCCGGTGCCGTTGTCGATCACGCGGTACTGCACGCCGCTCGGCAGCACCTTCACGCCCGCCTTGGACTTGTTGGCGTTGATGAAGGTTTCGCTCTTGGTCTTGTTCTCGGCCGCGGCCTTGTCCCACTCGGCCTTGGCGCGCTCGGTCTGGCGCTTCTGCATGTTCTGCACGGCCGTGCGCAGCTGGTCCACCGGCACGGTGGGCTGCTTCTTGGAATAGCCGTCCTGCAGACCCTTGATGATGGTGTTCACATCGACCTGCTCGCCGCTTTCCACGGCATTCCTGCCGAGGTCGTAGCCGAGCGCGTAGCTCAGCTTGCCCTTCTCGGAAGAAGTGTCCTGCGCGACGGCGTTGCCGGCGGTCAGTGCCAGGGCCGCGACGGCGGCAGCAATCAAACGCAACTTCATTCGGTGAAACCTCCGGTAATGGCACGGGGCGACCTTCGCCGCCCCGATCAGCTGGGAGCACTTTCCAATGCCCCAATGTGTAAAGCCCTGCGGTCGAAAGCCCCGGACAGGACGGGTTAGGATACCGGCGGCAGCGCTTAACCGCCACTGACGCCGCCCGTCTATGACAGCGCCGCGGCCGCGGAGTTCAACGGCGGTCGCAGTCCCCACTCCCCGCAATTTTCGAGAATCCTACGGCCATCACATGACCGAATCGCCTTTGCTGATCGCCGATCGCGGCGCCGTGCGCCAGATCTCCGTGAACCGTCCGGACAAGCTGAACGCGCTCAACGCAGCCACCCTGGACGCCCTGCTGGCCGCCTTCGAGGCCGCCGAGGCCGACCCGGCGGTGCGTGCCGTGGTCCTGACCGGGGCCGGCCCGAAGGCCTTCGTCGCCGGTGCCGATATCTCGGAAATGAACGCTTTGACCCCGGTCCAGGGCCGCGATTTCTCCCTGCGCGGGCAGAAACTGATGCGCCGGATCGAGAAAATGCCCAAGCCAGTGATCGCGATGATCAACGGTTTCGCCCTCGGCGGCGGCCTGGAACTGGCGATGGGCTGCCATCTGCGCCTGGCCGCGGACAGCGCCAAGATCGGCCAGCCCGAGATCAACCTCGGCCTGATTCCCGGTTTCGGCGGCACCCAGCGCCTGCTGCGCCTGGCCGGCCGTGCCGCGACCCTGGAGCTGTGCCTGCTCGGCGCGCCGATCGACGCGGCGCGGGCGAAGGAGTTGGGCATCGTCAACCGGGTCGTCGCCGCGGCCGAACTGGAAGCGGAGACCTTCAAACTGGCCGAGCAACTGGCCGCGTCCGCGCCGCTGGCGCTGCGCGGCGTGCTCGACTGCGTCGCGGTCGGCGGCGAATGCGGCATCGAAGAAGGTCTGGAATACGAGACCGCGCAATTCGGCTTGATGTTCTCCACCGACGACATGCGCGAAGGCACCACGGCGTTCTTGGAACGGCGCAAGCCGGCGTTCCACGGCCGTTGAGTCCGGCGTGAGCGCATCGGGCCATCGTCAATCCGATAGCGGCCACGCGCCGGGCGATGCCGCCTGCGCGTGCGGCTGCGCCGATCCGCTCGGCGCGGCGGCGCATGCGATCGCGCGCGCGCTGGCGCGCGACGATCTGGATCGCGCCATCGCCCTGGGCCTGTTGAACGACGACGCCGACCCGGCGCGCGCCTGCGCGCATTGCACGCCCACGTGCGCGCTGGCGATCAGCGAAGCACGCGCGAATCGGTTGACCGCATTGGCCGCGCGCGAACGCTATCGCGCCCGCGCGCAACGCCTGCAACGCCGCGCCGACGAACGCGCGGCGCAACGTGCCGGCGCCGCTCCCGTCGCCGCGAGCGAAGTCGCCGATACCGTTGATGCGGCCATCGAAGCGGCACCGCCGCCGCGCCCCGCCCTGCCCAACGCCGCCGCGGCCGCGCTCGCGCGCGCCAAGGCCAAAGCCGCGCAGCGCGGACCCACCTGAGTTACGAATCCCGCATGCCCAAGACCGCGCCCGCCAAGAAGCCAGCCAAGTCGGCCACCACCTTCAAAAACGCAGACGTCAAAGGTCCGGCGAAGAAAGCGGCGAAGGCCGCGACGTCCCCGATCGGCACGGCGGCGAAAAAGAAAACGTTGCCCCGCGCGTCCACGCCGGCGGCGAAGCAGCCGGCGAAGACCGCCCGTGCTTCGAGCAAGGCCCCGTCCGCCGGACGCGCCACGGCCAAGACCGCCGGCGCGAAATCCCCCAAGCGCGCGCCCGCCGCCGACGCACCGGTCAAGGAACGCAGCGGCGCGCAGATGAAGCCTGCGCAGATCCAGGACATGTTCGCGCGCCTGCAGGCGCTCAACCCCGCGCCGACCACCGAGCTCGAATACACCACGCCTTATGAATTGCTGGTCGCCGTCGCGCTGTCGGCGCAGTCCACCGACGTCGGCGTCAATAAAGCCACGCGCAAGTTGTTTCCCATCGCCAATACGCCGCGGCAGATCGCCGCCCTCGGGGTCGAGGGGCTCAAGCCGTATATCGCCACGATCGGGCTGTTCAACACCAAGGCCGCGAACGTGGTCGCGCTGTCGCAGCAGTTATTGGAACTGCACGGCGGCGAAGTGCCGCGCGATCGCGCTGCGCTGGAAGCATTGCCCGGGGTCGGCCGCAAGACCGCCAACGTCGTGCTCAACACCGCCTTCGGCGAGCCGACCATCGCGGTGGACACGCACATCTTCCGCGTCTCCAACCGCACCGGCCTTGCGCCGGGCAAGGATGTGCTCGCGGTCGAGCATAAGCTGCTCAAAGTGGTACCCGATGCCTACCTTCAAGATGCGCATCACTGGCTCATCCTGCACGGACGTTACGTTTGCAAGGCACGAAAACCGGATTGTCCGCACTGTGCGATCCGTGATCTTTGTCGTTTTCCGGACAAGACGCCGGGCGAGCCCGACCCCGTAGCTGCTTGATCGCAAAGGCAATTCGAATGGCAACACCGCCGTTGCCCGAGCGTCATCGCTCCGTCATGCCCGCGAAATAAGTCAGTTCTGTCACATTTACGCAACTTTCACACCCTAGCCTGCGCGGCATCTCTCCACGCCTCAGGGCTAGACCATGAAACTCTCGCGCAACACCCTTGCCGTCGCGCTGCTCGCCGCCCTCGTGGCGCCGGCCGCACACGCCGAAGTCGCTCTCGACGTCATCGGCAACTCGGAAGTCTCCTTCGAAGGTCTGGTCCAGGCGGATTTCTACAAGTTCGACACCGACACCATCGACTACGGCGCCGACGTGCCGGGCACCGACGTCGACGGCAAGGAGTACCTCAACGAACTGCGCCGCGCCGAGCTGGTGCTCAAGGGCAAGGGCCCGGGCAACATCGAATGGGTGCTGGGCTACGACGCCAAGGACGACAAGTTCCTCGACGCCAACATCAAGTACAAGTTCGGCAACAACGCCAACCACTTCATCCAGGTCGGCCAGTACAAGCAGCCGGGCGCGACGATGGAAGAGTTGTCCTCGACCAAGAACAACGACTTCGTCTCCAAGTCCTCGATCACCAACAGCCTGGGCACCGCGCGCCGCGTCGGCGTTCAGTACAACTATGGCGACAACAACTGGGGCCTGACCGCGAGCTACTTCGGCCGCGAGCTGACCCGCAACCGCGAGCACGGCGCCGGCTACGGCCTGCGCGGCTACTACGCTCCGATCAACGAAGCCGGCAACATCCTGCACTTCGGCGCGTCCTACTCGAACAAGGACACCGACGCCGACGGCATCCGCCTGCGCGCGCGTCCGATGGCCGACATGGTCGCGACCCGCTTCATCGATACCGGCAGCAGCGCCACCAGCGCCAACACCCTCAACAACCGCAGCGACCGCGTCAGCGTGATCGGCGCCGAAGGCCTGTGGGTCAAGGGCCCGTTCAAGCTGCAGGGCGAGTACATGACCATCGACGTCAAGCGCCTCAACGGCCTGGACGATTTCAGCGGCGACGGTTTCTACGTCTCGGGCCTGTGGAACATCAGCGGCGAGACCTGGGGCTACAAGGCCGGCACCCCGACCACGCCCCTGCCGAGCGATCCGTCCAAGGGCCTGTGGCAGTTGGGCCTGCGCTACGACACGATCGATCTCAACGACGGCAGCCCGATCGCCGGCACCAACCGCGTCAACGGCGTGCTCGGCGGCAAGATGGATTCCTGGACGCTCGGCGTGAACTGGTACTGGCGCTCGAACTTCAAGTTCATGCTGAACTACGTGATGGTCGATCAGGAAAAGTACAGCACCACCTTGCGCGCGAAGGCCGAAGACAACCCGAACGTCCTCGAAGCGCGCATGCAGTTCTACTGGTAAGGCAAGGCCGCCGGCGCGGACCCGTTCGCGCCGGAGGATGCATCTCTCTCCCCCTCGATCGAATTCGGTCGTTCCAGGGCGCGGCAGTGCCGCGCCCTTTTTTTGCTCGCGCCCTCATCGCCGATGGCCGCCCGCCGGGCGCCCGATTCGGCGGGCAATGACCGCTACCGCGCATCGGCCAGCCGGGCAAGTCATCTGATTGTCATGATTCCGACCCGCGACCGTCATCGAACTGTTATGGAATTCGCCGCAACGGATTCGTGCCAGCCGTCTCTCTTCAGGAGCCCCATCGTGTTCAATTCCCGTTCCTTCCGCGTGACCGCGCTTGCAGTGGCCGTCTCGTTCGCAGCATTCAGCGCGCAGGCCGCCGACGTGACCGGCGCCGGCGCTTCCTTCGTCTACCCGGTGATGTCCAAGTGGTCGGCCGACTACGCCAAGGCCACCAGCAAGAAGGTCAACTACCAGTCGATCGGTTCCGGCGGCGGTATCGCCCAGATCAAGGCCGCGACGGTGGACTTCGGTTCCTCCGACGCCCCGCTCAAGCCCGAAGAGCTGGCCAAGTTCGGCCTGGCCCAGTTCCCGTCGGTGATCGGCGGCGTGGTGCCGGTGATCAACGTGCCGGGCGTGGCCTCCGGCGCGATGAAGCTCGACGGCGAGACCCTGGGCAACATCTTCCTGGGCAAGATCACCAAGTGGAACGATCCGGCCATCGTCGCCCTCAACGGCGGCCTGCAGCTGCCCGACAAGAAGATCACCGTCGTGCACCGCTCCGACGGCTCGGGCACCACCTTCAACTTCGCCAACTACTTGTCGAAGGTCAACGCCGAGTGGAAGACCTCGGTCGGCGAAGGCACCGCTGTGAAGTGGCCGATCGGCATCGGCGGCAAGGGCAATGAAGGCGTCGCCGCCTACGTCAAGCAGATCCAGGGCGGCATCGGCTATGTCGAGCTGTCGTACGCACTGCAGAACAAGATGTCGTACTCGCGCATGAAGAACGCCGACGGCAAGTTCGTGCTGCCGACCGACGAGACCTTCGGCGCGGCCGCGGCCAGCGCCGACTGGGCCGGTGCGAAGGACTTCTATCTGGTCATGACCAACGCGCCGGGCGAGAACTCCTGGCCGATCACCGCGACCAACTTCATCCTGATGTACAAGCAGCCCAAGAACGCCGAAGGCGCCAAGAACGCGAAGGAATTCTTCCGCTGGGTCTACGCCAACGGCGATCAGCAGGCCAAGTCGCTGGACTACGTGCCGCTGCCCGACGCGCTGGTCAAGCAGGTCGAGAGCTACTGGTCGGCGAACATGAACTACTGATCGGCCAGGTCGTCCGGCGCGAGCCGGTCGGATCCGGGGGGTTCCGCAGACCAGGGGAAGATCGGACGAAACGGGCCTTCGGGCCCGTTTTGTTTTTGTGGGGTGTGTTCAGGAAACGAGGACGAAGCCCTTCTCCCGCAGGCGGGAGAAGGTGGCCCGAAGGGCCGGATGAGGGCCGCCAGACCCGCGGCCGCCCGCCCCAGCCAAGCCGATTGTTACGTTCCGATCACCCTAAACCCATGCAAAACCGCGACGCCCGCCACCGCCTCCGGCCTTTCACTACAGATTGATGACGAATCGATGTCATAGCGGTGTAACAAAAAGATCATCAAATGGCGCCACCAAGCCGGCGCCCATGCCGGCCCCTCCCCTCACGGAGTTCCACATGAAATCCTCGCCGGCCCGCATCGCCGTCCTCTCTCTCGCCATCGCGCTGGCCGCCTCCGCATGCGGCGGCAAACAGAATCCGGCCCCCGCCGCGGGCGAGCCCAAGACCGACGCGGCCGCTCCGGCCGGCGACCAGGTCGCCGCGCAGATCACCGGCGCCGGCGCGAGCTTCGTCTACCCGCTGATCTCCAAGTGGTCGTCGGACTACAACAAGGCCAGCGGCGCCAAGGTCAACTACCAGTCGATCGGTTCCGGCGGCGGCATCGCCCAGATCAAGGCCGCGACGGTCGATTTCGGCTCCTCCGACAAGCCGCTGCCGAGCGACGAGCTCGCCGCCGCCGGCCTGGGCCAGTTCCCGTCCGCGATCGGCGGCGTGGTCCCGGTGATCAACGTGGACGGCGTCGAGGCCGGCAAGCTGCGCCTCACCGGTCCGCTGCTGGCGAACATCTTCCTGGGCACGGTCGGCAAGTGGAACGACCCGAGCATCGCCGCCGTCAACCCGGGCGTGACCCTGCCCGACCTGAAGATCAACGTCGTCCACCGCTCCGACGGTTCGGGCACGACCTTCAACTTCTCCAACTACCTGTCCAAGGTCAGCCCGGAGTGGAAGACCAAGGTCGGCGAAGGCACCTCGGTGCAGTGGCCGGGCGGCGTCGGCGGCAAGGGCAACGAAGGCGTTGCGTCCTACGTGATGCAGATCAAGGGCTCGATCGGCTACGTCGAACTGGCCTACGCGGTGCAGAACAAGATGGCGCACACCCAGCTGCAGAACGCGGCCGGCCAGTTCGTGCAGCCCAACGCGGAAGCCTTCGCCGCCGCGGCCTCCACCGCCGACTGGGCCAACGCGAAAGACTTCAACCTGATCATCACCAACGCCGCCGGCGAGAAGTCCTGGCCGATCACCGCGACCAATTTCATCCTGATGTACAAGCAGCCCAAGGACGCCAAGCGCAGCGCCGACACGCGCGCGTTCTTCAAGTGGGCCTTCGAGAACGGCCAGGAGCAGGCCAAGTCGCTGGACTACGTGCCGCTGCCGCCGGAACTGGTCAAGCAGATCGAAGCTTATTGGGCGGCTGAGTTCAAGTGACGCATCGGCCCCCGCCCGCAAAGCGGGAGCGGGTGAGCGGATGCGTTTGCGAGCCACCGGCTCGCGCATCCGCGAACGCCAGGGCGACCCGCCCTGGCCGGGACGCGAAAGAAACAAGAGTGATGCCACCTATCTGAAAGGTTTGTCGCGATGCAGCCCTGGATCCCCGCCTTCGCGGGGATGACGGAAAAAACGAAGTCGCTGGATCCCCGCGTTCGCGGGGATGACGAGCAAAAGCCAAGCCCCATGACGAACAGCCGGCTCAACGCAACAACGCCTTACCGCACTCCCGGTTTCACGCAAAGCACCAAGCCCGCCACCGCAAGCCCGGCCAAGACGGATCTCCCCTCGCAATGAACGCGACCGCCCTACCTGCTTCAAACGGCGTCTCCGCCCGCGATCGCACCGACGCGCGCAACGATCGATTCTTCCGTTACTTCGTCACCTCCACCGCCATCTTCGTTCTGGTCGCGCTGGCCGGCGCCGCGCTGTCGATGCTGTGGGGCGGCCGTGCCGTGCTCGCATCGGAAGGCCTGAACTTCTTCACCTCCAGCGACTGGAACCCGGCCGCGGACAAGTACGGCGCGCTGGTGCCGATCTACGGCACCATCGTCACCGCGGTGATCGCGATGGTGATCGCCGTGCCGATCAGCTTCGGCATCGCCTTTTTCCTGACCGAAGTCGCGCCGCGCTGGGCGCGCGGCCCGATCGGCACCGCGATCGAACTGCTCGCCGGCATCCCCTCGATCATCTACGGCATGTGGGGCTTCTTCGTGCTCATGCCGGTGATGCGCGAACACATCATCCCCTGGCTCATCGACCACCTCAGCCCGCTACCGCTGATCGGGCCGCTGTTCCAGGGACCGCCGATCGGCGTGGGCATGCTGACCTCGGGCCTGGTCCTGTCGATCATGATCATCCCCTTCATTTCCTCGGTGATGCGCGAGGTCTTCCTGACCGTGCCGACCCGGCTCAAGGAATCGGCCTACGCGCTGGGCTCGACCAAGTGGGAAGTCAGCTGGGACATCGTGCTGCCGTACACGCGCTCGGCGGTGATCGGCGGCGTGTTCCTGGGCCTGGGCCGCGCGCTCGGCGAGACCATGGCGGTCGCCTTCGTGATCGGCAACGCGGTGCAGTTCACCCCGTCGCTGATCGATCCGAGCACGACCATCGCCGCGCTGATCGCGAACGACTTCGGCGAGGCTTCGGAAACCTATCGCTCGGCGCTGGTGCTGCTCGGCTTCGTGCTGTTCATCGTCACCTTCGTGGTGCTGGCCGCCGCGCGCCTGATGTTGATGCAACTGTCCCGCAAGGAGGGCAACTGATGGCCACCGCCTTCGCCACCGATGCCCGCACCCGGGCCGCGGACAAGCTTTATCGCCGCCGCCGCGTCGTCAACGTCATCGCCCTCGCCCTGGCCTGCGCGGCCGCGGTGTTCGGCCTGGCGTTCCTGGGCTGGATCCTGTGGACGCTGCTGGTCAAGGGACTGGGCGGCGTGAACCTGGATCTGTTCATCCGCGACCAGCCGCCGCCGATGGAAGCCGGCGGCCTGCGCAACGCCATCTTCGGCAGCATCGCCATGTGCACGATGGGCCTGCTGATCGGCACCCCGCTCGGCATCGCCGCCGGCACCTGGCTCGCCGAATACGGCAACAAGCGCAAGTTCGGCACCGTGGTGCGTTTCGTCAACGACATCCTGCTGTCGGCGCCGTCGATCGTGCTGGGCCTGTTCGTGTACGCGGTGTTCGTCGCCAAGCCGACCCCGGACAGCAACGCGCTGCTGGGCTTCTCGGCGCTGTCGGGCGCGATCGCGCTGGCCTTCATCGTGCTGCCGGTGGTGGTGCGCACCACCGACGAAATGCTGCGACTGGTGCCGGGACAGATGCGCGAAGCGGCGCTGTCGCTGGGCGTGCCGCAATGGAAGGTGATCGTGCAGGTGCTGTACAAGTCGGCGCTGCCGGGCATCGTCACCGGCGTGCTGCTGGCGCTGGCGCGAATCTCCGGCGAAACCGCGCCGCTGCTGTTCACCGCATTCGGCAATTCGTTCTGGACCGTGGACGTGACCGGGCCGATGGCCGCGGTCTCGATCGTGATGTTCAACTTCGCCGGCAAGGGCTACGAGAACTGGGAACACATCGCCTGGGCCGGCGCCCTAGTCCTGACCGCGTTCGTGCTGCTGGTCAGCCTGGTCGCCCGCGCACTTCTGCTACGAAACAAAATCAGCCATGACTGACCTGTCAACCGTGAACACCGAGCGAACCCCGGCCATGAAAGATGCACGTCTCACCGTCGCCGCACCCGACCGCGACGCGGTCGTCGGCGCCAATCCGGTCAAGCTCGCCGCGCGCGGCCTGGACTTCTATTACGACAAGTTCCACGCCCTCAAGTCGATCAACCTGGAAATCCCGGAGAAACAGGTCACCGCGCTGATCGGGCCGTCGGGTTGCGGCAAGTCCACCCTGCTGCGCATCTTCAACCGCATCTACGCGCTGTACCCCAAGCTGGAAGCGCGCGGCGAAGTGGTGCTGGACGGCGAGAACATCCTCGACCCGAAGTACCCGATGAACCGCCTGCGCAGCAAGGTCGGCATGGTATTCCAAAAGCCGGTGCCGTTCCCGATGACCATCTTCGAGAACGTGGCCTACGGCATCCGCCATCACGAGAAGCTGTCGAAGTCGGAAATGAACGATCGCGTCGAACACGCGCTGCGCCAGGGCGCGCTGTGGGATGAGGTCAAGGACAAGCTGGGCCAGAGCGCGCTGGGCCTGTCCGGCGGCCAGCAGCAGCGTCTGTGCATCGCCCGCGCGGTGGCGCTCAAGCCCTCGGTGCTGCTGCTGGACGAACCGACCTCGGCGCTGGACCCGATCTCCACCAGCCGCATCGAGCAACTGGTCGAAGAACTCAAGAAGGACTACACGATCGCGATCGTGACCCACAACATGCAACAGGCCGCGCGCGTGTCCGACTTCACCGCCTTCATGTACCTGGGCGACCTGATCGAGCACGGCCCGACCGAACAGATTTTCTCCAAGCCGACCAAGCAGCAGACCGAGGATTACATTACCGGTCGCTTTGGTTGATTTCGACGGGAATGGGGAATCGGGAATCGGGAATCGTAAAAAACGACGAACCCGCCTCCCGACTCCAGTCCCGCGACCGCAGCCGTTGATCCTGCCGTTGCTTTTCCGATTCCCGATTCCCGATTCCCCATACCCGGCGGTACCGCCATGAGCACCCAAATGCACGATCACATCGTCAAGAGCTACGACGACGAGCAGCGCCGCCTGCTCGACGAAACCCTGCGCATGGGCGAGATGGCCGCGTCCCAGCTCGAATCCGCGCTCGACGTGGTCCAGCGCCGCGACGACAAGGCCGCCGAACGCATCATCGCCAACGATGAGGCCATCGACGCGCTGGAGCAGGAAATCAGCCACGACGTCATGAAGCTGGCCCTGCGCGGGCCGATGGCGCGGGATCTGCGCGAGATTCTGGCCGCGATCCGCATCGCCGCCGACATCGAGCGCGTCGGCGACTACGCCGCCAACGTCGCCAAGCGCTCCACCGCGCTGAACCTGTCGCCGCCGCTGCCGCACGTGGCCGGGCTGCATGCATTGGGCACGCTGGCGGTCAAGCAGTTGCGCGACGTGCTGTCGGCCTATCGCGACAACGACATCGAGCTGGCCCAGCGCGTGCGCGAGCGCGACGCCGAGATCGACACCGCTTACACCGGCCTGTTCCGCGAGCTGCTGACCTACATGATGGAAGACGCGCGCAGCATCACCGCCTGCACCCATCTGCTGTTCATGGCCAAGAACATCGAGCGGGTCGGCGACCACGCCACCAACATCGCGGAGAACGTCTGGTTCCTGGTCAAGGGCGAAGAACTGCTGCCGCCCCGCGAGAAGCGCGACGACACCAACACCACCGGCGCGATCTGATCCGCCCAGCGCCCGCGGCCATCGCGGGCGCGTTCATCGGCGCCGCCGCCGCGCATCGCGGCGCACGCTGCAGTGCAGCAAGCTTCGGCGAGCGCCTGCCCGCCTCATCCCTCACCGCACCCCTCGCGCTGCGTCGTCGCCCCGGCCGCCTCCGCGCGCGCCGATCCGGTCGCGGCCAAGTCCTTGCCGCGCAAGGGCTGCAAACGGTTACATGCCGATTTCGATGAACCCGTTCTAAACGCGGCTGTCACTTCGATGCGATTCCGCGAATCCGATCGCTTCCTGCCCAACTCTTGGTACGTACACGCGACACCGCGTCGCAGTGTATTTTTACTGGACTGGGAGGAGACCCGGATGACGGTATTGATGGCTAACGGAGATTTGGCCGCCGCCCGCTCGGGCGACCCGGCCGCCTTGGAGCGGGTGCTGATCCACTCGCGCCAGGATCTGCGCCGTTACGCCGAGTACCACTGCGTCATCAACGACATCGAGGACGCGGTGCAGGAAAGCCTGATCACGATCTCGCGCAAACTGCGCGACCTGCGCGTGCTCGAATGCTTCGTCTCCTGGACCTTCCGCATCGTCAAGCGCGAATGCAACCGCTTCAAGCGCGGCCGGCGCATGCTCAGCGGCGACATGATCACCGAGGACATCCTGCCCGTCGTCACGCCCGAGCCGGCCGAATGGCGCCATGATGTCGCCGCGGCCTTGGAATCGTTACCCGCGCACTATCGCCAGATCATTCTCCTGCGCGATCTTGAAGGCCTGAGCATCGCCGAGATCGGCGACCGCCTGGGCACCACCCGCGAAGCGGTGAAGTCGCGCCTGCACCGGGCGCGCGCACTGGCGCGCGAATACCTGGATGCCTGACTGCATCCACGCCGCGATCGCCCCCGTATCCATTCGCACCGACATTCGCTATACCCCACCGCAACAAACCCGCTGCACGCAACACCCGCAACATCTGGATGCTTACGATTCGCCCTGGCAACAATGCAAGACCCTTACAAACGGCCCCGGCACTCCGGGCCGTCAATCCAACGGCGGGACCCCCGCCCTCATCGCCACACAGGAGTCATCCATGTCCAAGCAAATCAAGAAGCCCCTCGCCCTCGCTCTCGGCGCTACCCTCATCGGTGGTCTGAGCCTGTCGGCTTCCGCATTCGCGATGAGCGATCTGTCGCAGGGTTATCTGCTCGGCGCCCAGCAGGCTCCGCCGGCCGCCGAGAAGGCCGCCGACGCCAAGGCCGCCGCCGACACCGCCAAGCACGCCGAAGGCACCTGCGGCGCCGACAAGAAAGCCGGTAAGGAAGGCAGCTGCGGCGCCGACAAGAAGGCCGGCAAGGAAGGCAGCTGCGGCGCCGACAAGAAGGCCGGCAAAGAAGGCAGCTGCGGCGCCGACAAGAAGCACGCCGAAGGCAAGTGCGGCGAAGGCAAGTGCGGCGCCGACAAGAAGGCGGGCGCTGCCAAGGCCGTGAAGACCGGCGACGGCGCCGCCAAGAAGGCCGCGGAAGGCAAGTGCGGCGAAGGCAAGTGCGGCGGTTCGATCTGATCGCGCAGCACGACTGACGATGGACGGCATGCATCCACTGTCTTCGGATGCCGTCGGCCTCGGCCTGCGGCGGGCCCTGTTGGGCCCGCTGCAGTCCGCGCCGTTCGGCGCCGGCGCGCGCCGGGATTTCGACTTCCTCGAATGCGCTCCGGAAAACTGGATCGGCATCGGCGGCGTCTACGGCGAAGCGCTGCGCGAGTTGTCCTCGCGTTATCCGCTGGTCTGCCACGGCCTGTCGCTGTCGTTGGGCGGCACCGCACCGCTGGACGAAACCTTCCTGGCCCGGGTGCGGCGTTTTCTCGATGAACATCGCGTCGCCCGCTACAGCGAACATCTGAGCTACTGCAGCGACGACGGCCATCTGTACGACCTGCTGCCGATTCCGTTCACGGAAGAAGCCGTGCACCACGTCGCCGCGCGCATCCGCCGCACCCAGGACATCGTCGGCCGCCGCATCGCGGTGGAGAACGCCTCCTACTACGCCGCGCCGCACCAGGAAATGAGCGAAATCGAGTTCACCCGCGCGATCCTGGCCGAAGCCGACTGCGATCTGCTGCTGGACGTCAACAACGTCTACGTCAACTCGATCAATCACCGCTACGACGCACGCGAATTCATCCGCGCGATGCCGCACGAACGCATCGCCTACATCCATGTGGCCGGGCATTACGACGAAGCCGACGATCTGAAAGTCGACACCCACGGCGCGCCGGTCAAGAACGAGGTCTGGTCGCTGCTCGGCGACGCTTACCGCATGTTCGGCGCGCGCCCGACGCTGCTGGAACGCGACTTCAATTTCCCGCCGTACCAGGAACTGGTCGATGAGCTGGACATCGTGCGCCGCGTGCTGAGCGAATCGGCCCACGCCGCCGCGCCCGAACGCGACGCCGCGCGCCGCGCCCAGCGCGCCTGAGCCATGAACGACGCCCCCTCGCGCCTGCGCGCGCAACAGTTCGAACTCACCCGCCATCTGCGCGATCCTAACGCCAGCCCGGCGCCGGCGGGTATCGAAGATCGGCGGCTGGGGATTTATCGCGATCTGCTGTTCAACAATATCGAAGGGTTGTTGTCGGGCAATTTCCCGGTGATCCGCAAGCTGCTCGGCGAAGAACGCTGGGAGCGGTTGGTGCGCGATTTCTATCGCGACTACCGCTGCCACACGCCGTTGTTCGCCGAGATCGCGCGTGAATTCCTGCGCTATCTGCAGGAACTCGAAGCCGCCGACGCGCCGCCGCCGGCGCCGTTCCTGCCCGAGCTGGCGCATTACGAATGGGTGGAACTGGCGCTGCAGCTCAGCGACGCGCAGGCGCCGTGCGACGATGCCGGCATCGGCGATAGCGAACTGCTCGCGCACGCGCCGCAGCTGTCGCCGCTGGCGTGGCCGCTGGCCTACGCCTGGCCGGTGCACCGGCTGGGCCCGGATTTCCAGCCCGATGCGCCGCCGCCCGCGCCGACCCTGGTGCTGCTGCGCCGCGAAGCCGACGGCGAGGTGCGTTTCTCCGAACTCAGCCCGCTGGCTTATCGCCTGGTCGAACGCATCGGCGAATCGCCGCAGTTGTCCGCGCGCGAGCAACTGCAGGCGCTGGCGCAGGAAGCCGGCAGCGACGATGTCGCCGCTTTCCTCGAACTCGGCCAGGGCCTGCTGCGGCAGATGCGCGCCAGCGGCGTGATCTTTTTTCCCCGCGCGGCGAATCCTTCCGCCTGATCGCGGACTCTTACTCAGAGCAAGCGCCGGCGTTTCCGGCGCAGTTCTGTACGGAGTCCACCATGGCCGTCCCCTGCCTCGCCTGCTTCGGCGCCCTGCGCGATCGCCTCGACGGCGTCGGGGCCTGGCTCGCACCGTTGGGCCTGCGCGCGGTGCTGGCCTGGGAGTTCTACGAATCCGGGCGCGAAAAACTGCAGGGCGAGAACTGGTTCGGCGCGGTCATGTCGAACTTCCCGTTTCCCTTCGACCGCGTGCCCGCCGGCCTGAGCTGGGGCATGGCCACCTGGTTCGAATTGCTCGGCGGCCTGGCGCTGCTGCTCGGATTGGCCACGCGCGCGGTCGCCGCCTCGTTGTTCGTGCTGACCGTGGTCGCGATCGCCGCGGTGCACTGGCCGCGCGACTGGATGGGACTGAGCCAGCTCGCGCAAGGCTATGCGATCAGCGACGCCGGCGCCGGCAACTACAAGCTGCCGCTGCTGTTCCTGGTGATGCTGTGGCCGCTGATCCTGGGCGGCGCCGGGCGCCTGAGCCTGGACGCGGCACTGGCGCGCGCGTTGCCGGCGGCGTCGGCGCGCAACGATCTGCTTGGCTGGGGTCTGGTCCTGTTGCCGTTCGGCGGGGTCGTGGCGATGCTGCTGCCGGCGCCGGGCCTGACCCTGGCCGGGCTCGGCGCGACGGCGCTGCTGATCGCGGCGCGGCCGCGCGGGCCGTTTGCTCCTGCCTGACCTGGAAGCGCGGGCCGCGGGCGAGAACCGTCGCTGACCTCTACGCCGGTTCGCGGCCGTCGCGGCGGCCGCGCGGACGAAGCCCGCGCGACAACCTGCTAGGCTTTCGCGATGACCGAAACCGGCCCCCTTCAGACCGCGACCGCCGCGGCGCCCTTCCCCACCACCCTCGCCAACCGTTTCCGCGGCTACCTGCCGGTCGTGGTCGACGTGGAAACCGGCGGCTTCGACTGGAACAAGCACGCGCTGCTGGAAATCGCCGTGCAACCGCTGGAACTGGACGCGCAGGGCCGGATCGTGCCCGGCGAGATCGCCAGCGCCCACGTCGTCCCCGCCGCCGGCATGCAGATCGATCCCAAGTCGCTGGAAATCACCGGCATCGACATCGACCACCCGTTCCGCGACGCCAAGCCCGAGCGCCAGGCGCTGGAAGCGGTGTTCGCGCCGGTGCGCGACGCGGTGAAGCGCCACGGCTGCCAGCGCGCGATCCTGGTCGGCCACAACGCCCATTTCGATCTCAACTTCCTCAACGCCGCGGTCGCCCGCAGCGGCCACAAGCGCAACCCGTTCCACCCCTTCAGCGTGTTCGACACCGTAACCCTGGCCGGCGTCGCCTACGGCCAGACCGTGCTCGCCCGCGCCGTGCAGGCCGCGGGGCTGGACTGGAACGCACAGGAAGCGCATTCGGCGGTGTACGACACTCAGCGCACGGCTGAGTTGT
Source organism: Lysobacter gummosus (assembly GCF_001442805.1). NCBI lineage: Bacteria > Pseudomonadati > Pseudomonadota > Gammaproteobacteria > Lysobacterales > Lysobacteraceae > Lysobacter > Lysobacter gummosus. Next base: position 3,652,631 of record NZ_CP011131.1, read on the forward strand.
TCTGCAAGATCGTCAATGCGTGGCCGCGAGGCTGATCCGCGCGCCGATCGATCGACCGGCCTGCACAAGGAGCGTCGCATGCCTTCCGCTCAACCAAGCTATCGGTGGATTCCCGGCCACGGCCCGGACCCTGATGCGTTGCGGCGCCTGCGCGAACGCGCGCCGATGCCGAAAAATCCGATGGGCGAAGCCTGGTTCATGGGCGGCGAGCGGCAGATGTACACCGGGCTGTTGCAGCCCGATCCGCGGAACTGGTCCAGGCCGGAACTCGACAACGCGCTGGACGCGCTGACCTCCGGGCCGCGTTGTTTCGACCACAGCGACGAATGGAGCGAGTGGTTCGACTACTTGCTCCCGCGCGTGCTCGAACGCACCGACGATCACCACAGCTTCGAACTGCTGGTCAGTGCCGTGTTCGTGCATTGCCTGGACCCCGCCCTGCCCGGGCGCACGCCGCGGTTCCGTCGCGACCTGCTCGATACCCTCGGCCGCAGGCTGATGGTCGCTTCGTATTGGAACGGTGCCGAGGCCGACAGCGACGATCGCCTGCTGCGTCCCATCGACGGCGGTTTTTACAAAATCGGCGCCAACGGCGCGATTTCGGCGGCCTGCTGTCTGGTGCTGCGTTACCTGGACGCCGATTGCATCGACGACTGGATCGGCTCGGTGCTGGCCATCGACGATGCCGCATGGCGCTGCGCGTTCGTGGTCTGGCTGGCCGGTGCCGCCGCCCTGATCCTGGACGGCGAACAGCCCGAGCGCATGGACAACCCGCCTTATCGGAACATCGGCTGGGACGGGCATTGGCTGCTCGATGGCAGCATTCCCGCGCGCGATCTCGATCCGGATGCCACCCAGTTCGCCTTCATCGCCCCCCCCAGCGCCATGCGCTGCTCGCCGCGCTCAAACGCCGGCTCGATCTGGCGACGATGCTGGCTTGGGGCCAGACCCTGGCCGAGTTGCCGATCGTCGAGCACGACCGCGCCACGACCCTGTGGCAATACGACGACGCCGTGCTGACGGTGGCCGAGCGCTACGGCCTGGCTTGACGCCGCGGGGTCATCGCGACTGTTTCACCGCTGCAACATCGCGGTCTGGCCTTCCCGGCAAAGCACACGCGTTCAATGAGACATCGAGCGGCATCGCGCCGCCTCGCCCGGTCCCTGCGCGGCGCGCGCGGGCCGTGGATCATGGACGGGAGGACAGGATGTTCGCTTTCGACGACGAGCAATTTCTAGACGGTTACCGCCGCCGTTTCGGCCCGCTGAACGACCAGCTGGCGCAGGCGCTGCGCTTTCTGATCGGGCGCATCGAGCAGGACGCGAGCTTCACCCAGAACCCGGTGCATCGCAATCAGATCGCCTACTGCCTGGCGACGTTCAAGTGGGAAACCGCGCATACATTGCGGCCGATCGACGAGTTCGGCGACGACGCGCGCTTCAACCGCCTGTACGGCCCGGACACGCGTGTGGGCAAGATGCTCGGCAACACCAAGGCCGGCGACGGCGCGCGCTTCCACGGCCGCGGCTACGTGCAGCTGACCGGCCGCGCCAACTACGATCGCGCCGGCAAGCTGCTGGGCATCGATCTGCTCAGCAAGCCCGAGGACGCGAAGAAGCCCGAGGTCGCGTACGCGATCGCGCTGGAAGGCATGAAGAAAGGCTGGTTCACCGGCAAGAAACTGGACAACTACTTCAAGTCTGGACAGTTGCCGAATTACGAAGAAGCCCGGCGCATCATCAACGGCCAGGACAAGGCACAGACCATCGCCGACATCGCCCGCCGCTTCGACGAGTTGCTCTTAAACGCCCTGGAGTAACCAGCACCGACCCTCCCCCAAAACCTCTCCCCCCTTTGAAAAAGGGTGAAGGGCCGCGCTTGCGAACCGCAGGTTCGCGCGGCACTGAACGCCCACAGGCTAGGCCTGTGGGCCGGAGGGTTAGGGGGGATTCGCTTTTGCTCTTGCCCCAGCGCAACACCTGGAACACAACCGCAAAACCTCAAGCCAGCTTCAACCCCACCAGCCCGGCGACGATCAACAAAACGCTGACGATGCGCAAGGCATTGGCCGGTTCGTTGAACAGCACCATGCCGAGAATGACCGTGCCGACCGCGCCGACGCCGACCCACACCGCATACGCGGTGCCGACCGGCAGCGACTTCATCGCTACGCCAAGCAGCCCCAGGCTGACGATCATCGCCGCGATGGTGCCGACCGACGGCCACAGTTTGCTGAAACCTTCCGTGTATTTCAGACCGATCGCCCAACCCACTTCGAACAGGCCGGCGAATACGAGCAAGACCCAAGGCATGACAGTGCTCCCATGAAGATGGGGCCGTCCCCGGATAAACGTCGCGCGATGTACGGATAAGGCCGCGTGGCTGCGCGGAACCGGGTCGTCCCGGTTCGCGGCGAATTATATCGGCGCGGCTGCGCGATGGGAGGCGAAGCGGTCGGCGGGGTCAGCGGGGGGTTACATAGCGCGGTGTCGCGCGAAGAGCGCATTCGCGCAGCCGTACCGAGAGCCGCCCTACCCGATGACTTCGCTAAGCGAAGTCTTTTGTAGGAGGGCTTCAGCCCGATGTTCTTCGATCCGCTGCGGTGAAACTTCCCGATAACTGATCGGAAAGCATCGGGGCTGAAGCCCCTCCCACAAAAGACTTCACGCTCCCGCAGGCGGCGCGAGCGCCGTCGCACGCATCAACCGCGCTGGCGCACCGCTTCGAACAAGGTCACGCCCGAAGCCACCGACACATTGAGGCTTTCCACGCCGCCGGCCGCGTTGCCGCCGGGCATCGGAATCTTGACCAGCTGATCGCAGTTCTCGCGGGTCAGGCGGCGCAGACCGTCGGCTTCGCCGCCCAGGGCCAGGGCGACATTGCCGCGCAGGTCGATCGAATACAGCGAAGCCTCGGCCTCGCCGGCCAGGCCGTAGATCCACACGCCGAGCTGTTGCAGATCGCGCATCGCCCGCGCCAGATTCGTCACCGGGATCACCGGGATGCTGTCGGCGGCGCCGGCGGAGGTCTTGCGCACGGTCGCGTTGACCTGCACCGACTTGTCCTTCGGGATGATCACCGCGGTGGCGTTGGCGGCCGCGGCGCTGCGCAGGCAGGCGCCAAGGTTGTGCGGGTCCTGGACGCCGTCCAGGATCAGAATCAGCGCCTTGCCCTGCGCCGCTTCGACCAGCGCTTCGAGCTCGTTCTCGTTCCAGGTCTTGGCCGCGGCGTAGCGCGCGACCACGCCCTGATGGCGCAGATTGCCGACCACGCCTTCCAGCGCATTGGTCGCGACCCGGCGCACGTCGATGTCGGCGCGGCGCGCGGCGGTCTCGATCTCGGTCAGGCGCGGGTTCTTGGCGCCGGCTTCGATCAGCACCTCGCGCACGTTGGCGGCGTCGTGCTCGATCGAGGCGGAGACGGCGTTGATGCCGGCGATCCATTGTTTCTGGCTCATGGGGGTTCCGTGGGGCTGTCGTGGCCAGGCCGCTGCGGGCGCCGGGGCGCGGCCGGGGCGGCGGGGCTTGGGGGTGCGATTCTAAGCTACCGGCGGGTTTTCGGCTTTTTGCCGTCCCGTCCCCCAATCATCCGAAACCCACCCGATGAGTTCCCCCCTTTGAAAAAGGGGGGTTAGGGGGGATTTGCTTTTTGCTGGCCGAAACCTGGAGGCCGCCAGAGCAAAAGCAAATCCCCCGCGCTGCGGCGACTCCACAGAATCGAAGCAGAGCCGGGCGCTGGCCCCCTTTTTCAAAGGGGGCTAATTGACGCGCTTGATTCGGAATCGGAGAGCCGGAACCGGGCCAAACGCCCCGGCCCGCCGCGACTCAATACTTCTGCTTAGGCCGCTTCGCCGGCGTACCGCGCGGCGGCAAGAGCTTGGCGCCGCGCTCCTCGACCAGACGGAAGTCGATCTTGCGATCCTCGACGCTGGCCTTGAGCACCACGATCTGGACCCGGTCGCCGAGCCGGAACTCGCGCGCGGTGCGCTCGCCCTTGAGCGTCTTGCGGATCGGATCGAAGTGGTAGTAGTCGTGCGGCAACTGGGTCACGTGAACCAGACCATTGACCTTGGATTCGTCCAGCTCGATGAACAAGCCGAAACTGGTCACGCCGCTGATGGTGCCTTCGAATTCGCCGCCGACGTGCTGCTCCATCCACGCCGCGCGGTAGCGCTCATCGACCTCGCGCTCGGCCTCGTCGGCACGGCGTTCGCGCTCGGAGCATTGCAGCGCCAGCGCCGCCATCTGCGTCGGCGAATATCCGTATGCGATCGGCTTGGCGCCGCTGAGCGCATGCTTGATGGCGCGATGCACGAGCAAGTCCGGATAACGCCGGATCGGCGAGGTGAAGTGCGCGTACGCCTCCAGCGCCAGGCCGAAATGGCCGACGTTCTCCGGCGCGTACACCGCCAGGCTCTGGCTGCGCAGCAGCACCGACTCGATCAGCGCCGCGTCGGGGCGCTCGCGGATCTTCTTCAGCAACTGGGTGAAATCGCGCGGCTCGACCTGATTCCAGGCCGGCATGCGCAGCTTGAATTCCTTCAGGAACTCCTGCAGATCGGCGTACTTCTGTTCCGGCGGACGGTCGTGGATGCGATACGGCGCCGGCACCTGCTGCGCGATCAGGAACTTGGCGGCCTCGACATTGGCCGCGATCATGCATTCCTCGATCAGCTTGTGCGCATCGTTGCGTTGAAGCATGCCGGCCTGGACCACTTCGCCGTCCTTGCCCAGCACGAAACGCACTTCGCTGGATTCGAACTCGATCGCGCCACGCTTCTGCCGCGCTTTCAGCAGCACCTGGAACAATTGATGCAGGCGCTCGATATGCGGCAGGAGCGAGCCGACCTGCGCGCGCGCTTCGCTGCGCAGTTCTTCCGGCACTTCGCCGACCGCGTTCCAGACCGTGGTGTAGGTCAGGCGCGCATGCGAGTTCATCACCGCTTCGTAGAACCTGGACTGGCTGACCTGGCCTTCGCGATCGACCTGCATGTCGCAGACGAAGCACAGCCGGTCCACCTTCGGGTTCAACGAACAAATACCGTTGGACAGCGTTTCCGGCAACATCGGCACGACGAAACCGGGGAAGTACACCGAGGTCGCGCGCTTTTGCGCCTCATCGTCCAGCGGCGTGCCGGGACGGACGTAGTGCGAGACGTCGGCGATCGCGACCACCAGACGGAAACCGTCGCGGTTGCTTTCGCAGTACACCGCGTCGTCGAAGTCCTTCGCATCCTCGCCGTCGATGGTGACCAGCGGCATCTGCCGCAGATCCACACGTTGCGCGGAAACCGATTCGGGCACCGTCAGCGGCACCGCCGCGGCTTCGTCGAGGGTTTCCTGCGGGAACACATCGGGAATTTCGTGGCCGTGGATCGCCGCCTGCACCGCCAGCGAGGCGGTGAGCTTGTCGCCGAGCACGGCCAGCACGCGGCCGATCGGCGGGCGCTTGTGATCGGGCGCCTGCACCAGTTCGCACACCACCAGCTGGCCGTTGTGCGCGTCCATGCGCGCGTCCGGCGGAATCTGCACGTTGCGCTGGATGCGGCGGTCGTCGGGCACGACGTAGCTAATGCCCTGCTCGACCGTGAAGCGGCCGATCAGGCGATTGAGACGGCGTTCGAGCACTTCCACGATCGCGCCTTCGCGGCGGCCGCGGCGGTCCACGCCGGTGACGCTGACCAGCACGCGGTCGCCGTGCATGGCCTTGCGCATTTCGTACGGCGGCAGGAACAGATCGTCGCCGCCGGCCTCCGGGCGCAGGAAGCCGAAGCCGTCCGGGTTGGCGATCACCGAGCCGGAAATCAGGTCCATCTGCGCGGCCGGGGCGAATTCGCCCTTGCGGTTCTGGATCAGCTGGCCGTCGCGCAGCATCGCGCCCAGGCGCTTGCCCAACGCGTCGGCGCGATCGTCTTCGGTCAGTTCCAGGCGCTGGGCCAGATCTTCGGCGCGCAGCGGGCCGTCGGCCGCGGCCAGGGTCTGCAGGATCAGCTCGCGGCTGGCGATCGGCTGGGCGTAGCGCGAGGCTTCGCGCTCGGCGTAGGGATCGTGATACGGGGCCGGCGCACGCGCCGGGCCGGGGGCCGGGGCGGCGGCGGATTTTCCGCGCGAGCCCTTGGCGGGCGGGCCGTGCTGGAGATTCTCCGGCAGCCAGGGCGGGCGCGAAGCGGCGGCCTTGCGGGGTTTGCCGGCGCCGCCGGGCGTGTTGCGGGAAGGAGTCTTGCTGCCGGTGGCTCCGGCCTTCTTGCTCTTAGGTTTTTTTGTCATGTCCTCTATGGTCGCACATCGGCATGAATACGGCGTCTGCGGCCTGCGCCGCTGGTCGGAGGCGGGTCCGGCGACGAATTCGCGCGCCGGGCGGGCCGCGGCCCGTGTGCAGTGCAACATGCGCTCGGGTGGATTGCGCGCCGCGCGCGTGGCGTCGTCTCCGGGAACCTCGCGGTTCGCCGACATCTATTCCAGCGTGTCGAGCTATTTCAATCCCTGATCGCCGCTGGCGGATTCGTGGTTGATGCGAGCGGGTTGCTGCTTACGCAGCGGCCGTTTTTCATGGCCGGCGATGGCTGTCGCGACGGTCCCGGCGGCACCGCCTGTCGGAAACCGCCCGCGCCCGCATTGCCGCCAGGGCAGGAATCGCTATAACCTTTAAAACGACTTTAAAAGGTAAGCCATGCGACTGGAGCATCACGACTTCCGCGGCGCCGATCTGGTCGGCGGCGATCCCGCGCTGGATCTGGTCAATACCGTGACCGCGCGCGACACCCAGCCGCGCGACTGGCTCGACGACTACTTCGCCCTGCTGCGCTGGGCGCGCCACACCGAATGCTTCGCCCGCGCCGATCTGGCGACGCTGGAAACGCAGGCACAGGCCGCGCCGGCCAAGGCCGCCGCCGCGCTGACGCGCTGCAAGGCCCTGCGCGAAGCCTTGTGCGATGCGCTCTACGCCCTCGCCCACGAGCGCGCGCCGACGCCGCTGGACCTGGATACGATCGATCAGGCGCGCCTGGCCGCGTCCAAAGCCGCGCGCCTGGTCTCGCGCGATTCGCGCCTGCAGACCCAATGGTCGGCCGAGCGCTCGGGCCTGGACCTGATCGCGCACGTCATCACCGCTTATGCGATCGAGCTGCTCAAGGACGCGCGCGTGGAGCGCCTGCGCGTTTGCGACGGCAACGATTGCGGTTGGGTGTTCATCGATACATCGAAGAACGGACGCCGGCGCTGGTGCGATATGGCGACCTGCGGAAACGTGGCGAAGGCCAGGCGCTTCCAGCAACGTCAGCGCGAGTAAGCCGATCGCGGGGCCGCCGCATCGTGCCCGCGACGCGCGTTTCATGCATTCCGATTCGATCGTCCACACGTTCTATCGCGGAGGCCCCGTGAACCGTCCCGACCCGCCGCGCCCCACCGCTCCGCCGGTGCAATGGCTGTCCACCGCGATGCTTGCCGCGGCCTGCGCGAGCGCCTGCGCGATGGCCTATCAACGCGCCGCGCCGCACGCCGCCGAGCCGCAACGCTGGACGCCGCCGGGCATCGCCAGCGATCAATACGAATCCTCGCCGACGTTCACGCCCGACGGCGGCGAGATCTACTTCATGCGCAGCGATACCCGGTTCGCGAACTGGCGCATCCTGCACTCGCGTTGCCAAACCGGCGCGTGGTCGAAGCCCGAACCGCCGTCGTTCGCCGCATCCAGGGCCGGCCTCGACGCCGATCCGTTCGTGACCGCCGACGGCCGGCGCCTGTACTTCGTGTCCGCGCGCCACGATCCGAAGGGCGAGGATCTGGATATCTATTACGTGCAGCGCAGTGCCGACGGCGCCTGGGGCGAACCGCAGCGGTTACCGGAACCTGTCAACTCTCCCGCCGCCGAACTGCTGCCGCGTCTGAGCGCCGATGGCCGCCTGTATTTCGGTTCCAGCCGCGCGGGCGGCCACGGCCAGGGCGATCTGTACGCCGCCACGCCAAACGCGGACGGACGCTGGAGCGTGCGCAATCTCGGCAAGCCGCTGAGCAGCGCGGCCAACGAGTACGAAGCCGACATCGCTCGCGACGGCCGCGGCCTGATCGCGGTGATCGACCGCGGCGACCGCTCGCATCTGTACCGCTTCGAACGCCGCGGCCAACAATGGCGCGAACGCGGACGGATCGCCGCGCGCGCGGATGTGTTCCAGGTCGGCCCGCTGCTGTCGCCGCGCGGCGACCGCCTGCTGTTCGCGCAGGCCGACGGCGAGCGTTCCGGCGAATTGTTCTTGATCGATCTGGTCGCCGAACCCGATCGCAGCTGGCCGCCGTCGTGCGGCCCGGCGGCTACCTAGTCGCGCGCTTACCGCCGGGGCATCCGGAAGGCCGGCGCCGCTCTCAGGCGGAAATCCCGGGCGCGTGTTCTTCGTCTTCGCGCGGCCGCGTCGAACGCGGCTTGGGCGCAATCAACGGCGTCTGCTGCATATTGCCGTACAGCAAAGACACGCCGGCGCGCACGCCGCCGACCAGTTCCAGTTCGAAACGCTCCGCGTCGCGTCTGCGGATATCGGCCACTACCTCGGCCGCGTCGTCGGCCGACACGCCGAGTTCCACCAGCGCCGCCTCGCCGAAGCGCATCGCCGATTCGAAGGTCTCGCGCACCTGCAGATCGACCCCGGCATGCACCAGCTCCAGCGCATGCTCGCGATCGAAACTGCGCGCCAGCACCCGCGCCTGCGGAAACTCGTGCCGGATCAGCTGCGCGGTGACGGTGGCGGCGGCGCGGTCGTCGATGCAGATGGCGATCAGTTGCGCGTTGCCGGCGCCGGAGGCGCGCAGCACGTCCAGGCGGGTGCCGTCGCCGTAGTACACCTTGAAACCGAAGGTCTGCGCGCTTTCGATCATCTCAACGTCGGTGTCGATGATCGCCACCTCCACCCCGCGCGCCAGCAACGATTGCGACACCACCTGGCCGAAGCGGCCGAAGCCGATCAGCAGCACGCTGCCGCTCAAGTCGTTGGGCTCGTCCACGCCTTCCAGCGACAGCGCCATCTTCGGCGAGAACTTGCGCAGCGCGATGATCGCCAGCGGCGTGAGCGCCATCGACAGCACCACGATCGCGGTGAGATTGGCGCCGACGGTGGCGTCGATCAGCTTGGCGTTGGCCGCGGCCGAGAACAGCACGAAGGCGAACTCACCGCCCTGCGCCATCAGCACGGCGCGATCCAGCGCCTCGGTGTGGCACGACTTCATCAGCCGCGCCACGATGTAGATGCACAGCGACTTGACCAGCATCAGCGCGAGCACGCCGCCGACGATCGTGGGCCAGTTGGCGGCGACCACGGTCAGGTTCAGGGACATGCCGACGCTGAGGAAGAACAGGCCGAGCAGAATGCCGCGGAACGGTTCGATATCGGCTTCCAGCTGATGGCGGAAGGTCGATTCCGACAACAGCACGCCGGCCAGGAACGCGCCCATCGCCATCGACAGGCCACCGATCTGCATCAGCAGCGCCGCGCCCAGCACCACCAACAAGGCCGCAGCGGTCATCACCTCGCGCGCCTTGGCCGCGGCCAGCACCCGGAACAGCGGATTCAACAGCCAGATGCCGGCGGCGAGCAGCGTCGCCAGCGAAGCCAGGGCGATGCCGATGTCGGCCCAGCGCGAATGCGCGGCCGCGCTCGGGTTGGCTTCCGGCGGCGCCATCAACGCGACCAGCGCCAGCAGCGGCACGATCAGCAGGTCCTCGAACAACAGGATCGAGACGATGCGTTGACCGCGCGGCAAGGCCAGATCGCTGCGCTCGCCGAGGATCTGCATGACGATCGCGGTGGAGGTCAGTACGAAGCCCATCGCGCCGATGAAGGCCACCATCAGCGGCAAGCCGAAGGCCAGGCCGACGCCGGTCATCGCCAGCGAACACAGCGCGATCTGCGCGGTGCCCAGGCCGAAGATTTCGCGGCGCAGGCTCCACAAATGCGAGGGCCGCATCTCCAGGCCGATGATGAACAAGAACATCACCACCCCCAGCTCGGCCACGTGCAGGATCGCCTGCGAATCGCTGAAGAAGCCCAGCCCGAACGGGCCGATCAGCAGGCCGGCGGCCAGATAGCCCAACACCGAGCCCAGGCCGATGCGCTTGAAGATCGGCACCGCGACCACCCCGGCCGCCAGCAGCACCACCACCTTGACCAGTTCGCTGCCTTGCGCCTCGGCTGCCATCGCGCTTCTCCGGTTATTGCGTCCGCGTATCGCTTCTGCCTTGGTTCCGGGCCGGCGCGGCGAGCGCGCCGGACCCTCGCGCTACAGACTAACAGGCGTGTCCCGCAGGCGAATCCGCCCGCGCGTTTGCGTATCATCGCCGGCATCCGAACCCTCCCTGGAACGCCCATGCTCCGCCGCGCGGCCGCATCCGCCTGCGTCCTGTTCGCCCTCGCCTGCGCCGGCACGGTCCGCGCGGGCGACGGCGGCATCACCGTGCTGAGCGCGACGGTGGCCGATCAACCCATCGAAGGCGCCGCGATCGGCCTGCGCCGCGACGGCCAGCCCGCGCTCGCCGCGACCACCGACGCCCAGGGCCGCGCCGCGCTCGACGCCGCCGCGCTGCGCGATCCGGCCGCGCGCCTGAGCATCCGCCGCGCCGGCTACGCGGAGTTGCTCGCGCAATGCCCCTGCGACGGTTCGCGCTACGCGCTCAGCGCGGCCATGCAAAGCCTGGACGGCCTGCGCGTGGTGCTCAGTTGGGGCGACGCGCCGGTCGATCTCGATTCGCATCTCAGCTTCCCCGGCAATCACGTTTATTTCGAACGCAAGAACGGCGCCGACGCCAGCCTGGACCTGGACGACACCGAGCGCCACGGCCCGGAAACCATCACCGTACAGCGCAAGCATCCCGGCGAGGTCTACACCTACGCCGTGCACGATTTCGGACATCGCCAGGACCCGGCCGCCGACGCGCTGGCGCGCAGCCAGGCGCGGGTCTACGTCTATGTCGGCCAGACCCTGGTGCGCACCTACACCGTGCCCTCGCAGCCCGGCAATCTGTGGACGGTGTTGCGCATCGACGGCGAAGGCCGCTTCGAGGACATCAACCGCGTCGGCGCCAGCCGCGCCGCCGCCGATGGCATCGGCGCGCAGATCGCGCAGATCAGCGGCGGCGACACCGGCCCGGGCGACGCGCACGACGGCAGCGACGCCGCTTTGGCCAATGAACGCGGCGAAGCGTCCTATCGCGCCGGCGATCTTGCCGCGGCGATCGCGGCATATCAGCAGGCGATCGAACTCGATCCCGGCCATGCGCTGGCCTACAGCAACCTCGGCCTGGCCTATGTGAAGCAAGGCCGCGCCGCGGAAGCGATCTGGGCCTCGCGCACGGCGATAGCGCTGGCCAAAGGCGGCGTTGCCGCGACCATCCGCGCCAACGCCTACTACAACATCGGCAAGCTGTACGAAGAAGACGGCCAGTACGAGCGGGCGATGTCGAACTATCTCGCGGCCAAGCGCGAGAAGCCGGACAAGTCCTACGATCAGGCCCTGGAGCGCGTCAGCGCGTATTGAGGAGCGGCAATCCATGCAGGGCAGCAGCGATCGCGACGGCAGGTATTCGACCCAGGCGCGCACCAGCGCGAGCCGCGCATGGCGCAGGCCGCGCGCAACATCGCCGGCCGCGGGCTGGTCCGCGCTGATCGCCGCCGCCGTGCTGCTATTCGCCAACGTCGCCAACGCCGCTGGCCCCGCCGTCGTCGCCACTGCAGATCGCGCGACCTGGCCGCAGCCGCTGAACACGCCGGCCGGATTCGATCGCGCCTCGCGCGCGGAAATCCTCGCCTTCGCGCACGAATTGGCGCTCAGCGAATCGCTGGACGATGCCGCGCTGACGCAGCGCTTGAATCTCAAGCAGATCGATCGCGCCGGAGTCGATCGGATCCGCGCGCGTTACTGGCAGCGGCTGAGCGGCAACTACCGCCTCGCCTCGCGCGGCTGCGGCGCGCGCGAAGCCTTCTGCGCGCCCGCCGCCGATGCCGCGGCCTTGCGCCGGCTGGCGCTGGCCTTCGACGCCGCGCCGGAACCGGCCTACGCCGCCTGGTACGCCGACGCGACGCGCTTTCATCGCATCTACCTCGACGAACAACTGCGCCTGGCCGCGTTGTTCGCCCGCGTCAGCAGCGAGATCGATACCTACGGCAGCGACGAACTCGACGGCAGCGAACTGCCCGACCGCCGCTTCCTGCTGACCTTCGACGACGGCCCCAGCGCGGCCGGCGGCAACACGGACAAATTGTTGCAGACGCTGCGCGCGCACAAGCTGGATGCGACCTTCTTCGTGCTCGGCCAGTCGCTGCAGCAGCGCATGAAAGCCGCCTCGCCCGCGCAGACCTACGCCGGCATGTGCGTGGCCTCGCACGGCTGGGAGCACCAGTCGCATGCGCGCTGGCCGCAGTGGCAGGATTCGGTGATCCGCAGCAGTGCGCTGATCAAGGCGCAGACCGGCGCCGCCTATGTCCCGCTGTTCCGGCCGCCGTACGGGCAACGCCGCGCCGACAGTGGCGAGTTCTTCCGCCAGCAGGGTGTGCGCGTGGTGCTGTGGAGCATCGACTCGCAGGACTGGAACGCCAAGATGTCGCCGGCCGATGTCCAGGGCCGCCTGCTCAGCCTGATGCTGCTGTGGCGGCGCGGGACGATTTTGTTTCACGACGTGCACGACAAGGCGTGGGTGGCGGTGCCTTGGCTGTTGAAGCAGACGCAGGGTGCGCGGGTGGATTGGATGGGCTGCAAGGATTATCCGGAGGCGAGGTGAACGACTGCGCCGGGGTGGAGCAAATCCCCCGGCGCGCTCGGGGTTCTCGCTCCATCAGGCATCGCGGGCGCCAGCCCCCTTTTTCAAAGGGGGCGAATTTCCGCGTGCATCGCGATGGGATAGCTTCGCCCCACCCTGCCACTGCACCCCCTCACCGAGTTCCCCCCTTTGAAAAAGGGGGGGGCAGGGGGGATTTGCTCTTACCCGATCACCTCAAACCAACGCCGCCTGATGCACCCCCGCCACCGCGCGCCCCGACGGATCGGCCGCATTCGCGAACGCCGCATCCCAGGCGATCGCCGCGGGCGAAGAACAGGCGATCGACTTACCGCCCGGCACCGTCTCGGCGCAGGCCGTGCCCGGGAAATAACGCTCGAAAATGCTGCGGTAGTAATACGCTTCCTTGGTCAGCGGCGTGTTGATCGGGAAACGGACCGCGGCCGCGGCGAGTTCGCGATCGTTGACGTGCGTTTCCGCGTGCAGCTTCAAGCCATCGATCCAGCCATAGCCCACGCCATCGCTGAACTGTTCTTTCTGCCGCCACAGGATCGAATCGGGCAGATAGCCTTCGAAGGCTTCGCGCAGGATCGACTTCTCGATCTTGCCGGCGGCCTTGTCGACCATCTTGGCCTGCGCGTCCATGCGCATGGCCACGTCCAGGAATTCCACATCCAGGAACGGCACCCGCGGCTCCACTCCCCAGGCCATCATCGACTTGTTCGCGCGCAGGCAGTCGAAGCTGTGCAGCGCGTCGAGCTTGCGCACCAGTTCCTCGTGAAATTCGCGCGCGTTCGGCGCTTTGTGGAAATACAGATAGCCGCCGAAGATTTCGTCCGACCCCTCGCCCGACAGCACCATCTTCACGCCCATCGCCTTGATCCGCCGCGCCAGCAGGAACATCGGCGTGGAAGCGCGGATGGTGGTGACGTCGTAGGTCTCGATGTGCTGGATCACATCCGGCAGCACGTCCAGGCCTTCTTCGAAGGTGTAGGTGAAGCCGTGATGGACCGTGCCCAGCGCTTGCGCGGCGATCTCGGCGGCGGCCAAGTCCGGCGAGCCCTGCAGGCCGATGGCGAAGGAATGCAGGCGCGGCCACCAGGCCTCGGCCTGATCGTCTTCCTCCACCCGGCGGCGGGCGAAGCGCGCGGCGCAGGCGGCGACCAGGGACGAATCCAGACCGCCCGACAGCAGCACGCCGTAGGGCACGTCGCTCATCATCTGCCGGTGCACCGCGCGCTCGAAGGCTTCGCGCAATTCCTGCTTCGACACTTCCACGCCTTTTGTAGCGTCGTAGTCGCGCCAGGGCTTTTGGTAGTACTTCACCGGCGCGCCGACTTCACTGTCGTAGTAGTGCCCGGCCGGGAACGGTGCGACGTCGTCGCACAGCCGCGCCAGCGCTTTCATTTCCGAAGCCACCCACAAGCGGCCGTCGGCATCGTGGCCCCAGTACAGCGGGCACACGCCGATGGGATCGCGCGCGATCACGTAGCGGCCGCGCGCGGCGTCCCACAGGGCGAAGGCGAAGATGCCGTTGAGGCGGTTCAGCAGCTCGCCCAGGTCGCCGCCTTCGCGGTACAGCGCGTTGATCACTTCGCAGTCGGATTTGGTCTGGAACTGGTACGGCGCGCTGAGCTGCTGTTCGAGCTCGCGGTGGTTGTAGATCTCGCCGTTGACCGCCAGCGCCAGTTCGCCGTCGGCCGAGCGCAGCGGCTGCGAGCCGCCGGTGGGATCGACGATCGCCAGCCGCTCATGCACCAGGATCGCGCGCGGCTCGACGCTGACACCGGACCAGTCCGGGCCGCGATGGCGCTGTTTCGCCGACAAGGACAGGGCCAGCGGCCTGAGCGGGCGCAGATCGGCGCCGGGGCGCAGGTCGAACAAGCCTAGGATCGAACACATCGGACAATCTCCTGAAGGTTTACAGCGCTGGGGACGGGGTTGAGGGTTTTGCCGGAGCCAGAAACGAAAAAGCCCGCACTTCGCAGTGCGGGCTTGTGATCGATTGAGCGTTTTGCTGCGCGCTAATCGTCGGCCCGCGGGAGGCTGGCGTTATTGCGATTATTGTTGTTGACGCGCGCGCCGTTCACGGCCGAACGCGAGCGGCCGGCGACGGCGGCGCTACGGATCGAGGCGGTGGCGGAGGCGAGGCTCATGGATCGATCCTGCTTGAGGACGGCGCCGGATGCAAGCGTCCGGTGACCGGGCCGACGCGACCGCCGTCGCGGTCCGGCCATCGGCGGTGGAAATCGTGTGGGGATCGGGGCTTCCTGGGTCGGCGGTTGGTCATGCCCCGGCGGAACGAAGAGCGTCGGTTCTGAAGGGCCCTCCCACAAAAATCGCGCCGGGCCTGACATGGGCCCGCCACAAGACTTTGGGCCGGGTCTGAAACGGGCTTGCCACAAAAAGACTTCCGGCGATCGGCGGCACCGCTTCATCGCCGCTTCGCCGGGCCATCGCAGACTTCGGCTAAGCTCGCTCACGGAGGATTCCCATGGCCAAATGGATCAAGCGCGGCCTGCTCGCGCTGCTTTGCCTGTTCGCGATCGGCGGTGTGACCGCCTGGTGGCTGCTTCGCGGCAGCCTGCCCCGCCTGGAAGGCGAACTCGCCCTGCCGGGGCTGTCGGCGCCGGCGACGATCCAGCGCGACGCGCTGGGCGTGATCACCGTCGATGCCGCGAACGAAGCCGACGCCATGCGCGCGCTGGGCTACGTGCACGGCCAGGAACGCTATTTCGAAATGGACCTGCTGCGGCGCACCGCCGCCGGCGAGTTGTCGGCGCTGTTCGGCGAACGCGCGCTCGACTACGACCGCCAGCATCGCGTGCACCGCCTGCGCAGCCGGGTGCAGGCGCAAGTGGCGTCCTTCGCCCAGGACAAGACCGCCTTGCTGCAGGCCTATGCCGACGGCGTCAACGCCGGCTTGAACGGCTTGTCGCGCAAGCCCTGGCCGTATCTGCTGCTGCGTAGCGAGCCCGAGCCTTGGACCGTGCCGGATTCGGCCCTGGTCGGCTACGCGATGTATTTCGATCTGCAGGACGGCAGCAACGCGCGCGAGTACGCACAGTGGCGACTCAGCTCGCAGTTGCCGGCGCCGCTTTACCGATTGCTGGCGCATCCGGGCAGCAGTTGGGATGCGCCGCTGTTCGGCGCCCCGGTCGGCGACGCCGCGCTGCCGAGCGCGGAGGAAGTCGATCTGCGCAAACTGCCCTCGCCGCCGCCGGGACCGCTGGCGCCGCTGCCGTTCCTGGACGAAATCGGCAGCAACAATTTCGCCGTCGCCGGCAGCCTCACCGCCGACCGCCGCGCGATCGTCGCCGACGACATGCACCTGGGTTTGCGCGCGCCCAACATCTGGTTCCGCGCGCGATTGCGCTACGCCGACGCGCGCGCGGCCGGCGGCCGCATCGACGCAAACGGCTTCACCCTGCCCGGCCTGCCGGCGATCGTGGTCGGCAGCAATACCCACATCGCCTGGGCCTTCACCAACAGCTACGGCGACTGGGCCGACTGGTCGCTGCAGCCCGGTTGCGCGGGCGAGGCGACGCTGCAGACCTGCGCCGGCCTGACCGTGCACAAGGAAACCATCGCGGTCAAAGACGGCGCGCCGCAAACCTTGGTGGTGCGCGAAACCGCGTGGGGACCGCTGCTGCACGACAACGCCGACGGCAGCGCGCTGGCCCTGCGCTGGAGCGCGCATCTGCCCGGCTCGCTCAACATGGGCTTGTCCGACTTGTTGCACGCGCAGTCGGTGGACGATGCGATGGTGATCGCGCGCAAGGTCGCCATGCCGGTGCAGAACCTGGTGGTCGGCGACAGCCAGGGCAAGATCGCCTGGCGCTTGCTCGGCCCGTTGCCCGAGCGCGAAGGCGATTGCTCCGCCGCGGCGTTGGTCGAGAATCAGAACATCGCCCAGCCGCCGGCGTGCCCGCCGTGGACGATCCAGACCGCCGACGCGCCGAGCCTGATCGCGCCGCCCTCGGGGCGGCTGTGGACGGCCAACGCGCGCACGCTCGACGGCCTGGACCTGGAACGCATCGGCGACGGCGACTACGTCCTGGGCGCGCGCGCCGGCCAGATTCGCGACGGCTTGTTCGCCAAGCAGCGTTTCACCGAACGCGATCTGCTGGCGATTCAGCTCGACGATCGCTCGCTGTTCCTGCAACGCTGGTGGAAGCTGCTGCAGGACGAAGCCGCGCGCGTGAGCAAGAGCGGGCAAAGCCCGGCGCTGAGCGCATTGGCCGAAGCCTCCAAACGCTGGGAAGGCCGCGCCGAACCGGGTTCGGTGAGCTATCGCATGGTGCGCAACTGGCGCCGTGCGGTGTTCACCCGCGTCGCCAACGGCCTGACCGCGCCGGCGCAGGTCGCGATCGGCCCGCAGTTCGAGATGCCCGACTTCAAGCAACTCGAAGGCGTGGTGTGGCCGCTGCTGAGCCAGCGCCCCGCGCACCTGCTGCCGCGCAACGAGCAGACCTGGGACAGCCTGCTCGAACATGCCGCGCTCGACGTGCTTACCGATCTGAACATCGCGCCCGGCCCGGACGCGGTGGCGAAGTTGTCCAGGCATCGCTGGGGCGAACATAACACCGCCGCGATCTGCCACCCGCTGGCCTCCGCCCTGCCCGGCTTCGCCAAGAGCGCGCTGTGCATGCCGCCGGACGAACTGGCCGGCGACGCGGCGATGCCGCGGGTACAGCGCGCCGGCTTCGGCGCGTCCGAACGCATGGTGGTGTCGCCCGGTCACGAAGCCGACGGCATCATCCACATGCCCGGCGGCCAGAGCGGCAATCCGCTGTCGCCGTTCTGGGGCGCGGGCCACGAGGATTGGGTGCACGGGCGCCCGACGCCGTTCCTGCCGGGGGCGACGCGCTACACCTTGAAGTTGACGCCGCAATAAGGCGCCCGGATCGCGGCGGCAAGCTTCACGCTTGCCGCCGTGTCGCGAGCGGCGCCGATCAGACGATCAACAAACGCTCGATCAAGGCCAGGTACAAGCCCGGCAGCGCTTCCAGGTCGGTCACGGCGACGTTCTCGTCGACCTTGTGGATGCTCGCGTTGACCGGCCCGATCTCGATGCACTGCGCGCCCAGCGGCGCGATGAAGCGCGCGTCCGAGGTGCCGCCGCCGGTGCTCTCCAGCGGCGCGGCGCCGGCGAACTGAGTCAGCACCGCGCGCGCGGCCGCGCGCAGCGGCCCTTCCGGCGTGTAGAACGGTTCGCCGCCGCGGAACCAGCGCAGTTCGTATTCCAGCCCGTGCGCCTGCAACACCGCCTCGCATTCGCGTTCCAGGCGCTCGGCGTTCCAGCTCGGGTTGAAGCGCAGGTTGAATAACACCTGCAGCTCGCCGGGAATCACGTTGTTGGCGCCGGTGCCGGCGTGGATATTGCTGATCTGCAGCGAGGTCGGAGGAAAGGTTTCGTAACCCTCGTCCCATCGCTTCGCCGCGAGTTCGGACAGGGCCGGCATCGCCTGATGGATCGGATTGCGCGCCTTCTCCGGATAGGCGACGTGCCCTTGCACGCCGATCACCTTCAAGGTCGCCGACAAGGTGCCGCGGCGTCCGACCCGCAGCAGATCGCCCAGCCGCGCGGTCGAAGACGGCTCGCCGGTGATGCACCAGTCGATGCGCTCGCCGCGCGCGCGGAAGCTGTCCGCGACCCGGCGCACGCCGTCGATCGCATCGCCTTCCTCATCGGAGGTCAGCAACAGCGCGACGCGGCCGCGATGATGCGGATGCCGCGCCGCGAACTGTTCCAGCGCGATCACGAACGCCGCCACGCTGCCCTTCATGTCGGCCGCACCGCGCCCGTACAGCACGCCGTCGCGGATTTCCGGCAGGAACGGATCGCTGCGCCAACTGTCCACCGGACCCGACGGCACCACATCGGTGTGCCCCAGCAGAACCAGGGTCGGGCCGTCGCCGTCGCCATGCACGGCCCACAGGTTATCGACCTCGCCGAAGCGCAGATGCTCGCAGGCGAAACCCGCGCGTGTCAGGCGCCCGGCGATCAGCGCCTGGCAGCCCAGATCGTCCGGCGTCACCGACGGCCGCGCGATCAGATCGCAGGTCAGTTCCAGCACCGCGCTGCGACCGGCGCCGGCCGCGCTCACGAACCGATCCCGAAACGCTGCTTGAAACCGTTGTCGCTGAACCCTTGCGAGACCTTGCCGTCGTCGGTGACCACGACCGGCCGCCGGATCAACTGCGGATACTCCTTGAGCAACAGCTTCCACTCCGCGTCCGACGCCGGCTCCTTGCGATTGGGCGGCAAGGTGCGCCAGGTGGTCGAAGACTTGTTGATCAGCGACTCCCAGCCGCCGAGCTGAGTCTTCCACTCGATCAGCGTTTCCGGCGACTGCCGGTTGTCGCGGTAATCGACAAAGGTATGCGCGACACCGAAGCGGTCGAGCCACTTGCGGGCTTTCTTGCAGGTGTCGCAGTTGTTCAATCCGTAAAGCGTGGTCATTTCAACTCCGAAATATCGGAAACATTTTTAAAGGTATATGTTCTGAATTAAAACGACTATTGATGCGAAGAGTTCGCGCTCGCCAGCAGTATTCGCTGCTTGAGGTCCTCGATGATCTTATTCGCGCCGAACGTGCCGAATGGCGAATTCGCTCGCGGGAGGAACACGATGCGCTTGCCGAACCGGCCGGTCTTTCGCAGATGCAAAGTCGCGCGATGCGACCGCATCGCATAGTTGACCGACACGCTTTCGATGTCGGCGATATCGATGGTTTCCTCGATACCGCCACGGCGCACCTTCAGCCGATCTCCATAGTCCACGACCTCATCGACCAGAGTCCATGACATGACGACCTGGGCCAGATAGGCGACCACGACCAAAGCCATCCCCCACCAAATGGGCTGCGAGCCGTTCGGGTCATACAAGCCCCAAGAAGCGTATGCAACGATCAGCAGACTCAGCGCCGGCATGACCCATTTGTACAACGGCATCATGCCGGCCGAGATACGCTGCATGACCGGAACGCCTCAGTCCGCCAACCCGCGCAACAGCTCATTGATGCTGGTCTTCGACCGAGTCTTGGCATCCACCTGCTTGACGATCACCGCGCAATACAGCGAATGCGATCCGTCCTTCGCCGGCAATTGGCCGGACACGACCACGCTGTACGGCGGTACCGAGCCGTAGCTGATCTCGCCGGTGGCGCGGTTGTAGACGCGGGTGCTCTGGCCCAGGAACACGCCCATGCCGATCACGCTGTGATGGCCGACGACGAAGCCTTCCACGACTTCCGATCGCGCGCCGATGAAGCAGTGGTCTTCGATGATGGTCGGCGAGGCCTGCAGCGGTTCGAGCACGCCGCCGATGCCTGCGCCGCCGGACAGGTGGCAGTGCTTGCCGATCTGCGCGCAGGAACCGACCGTGGCCCAGGTGTCGACCATCGTGCTTTCGCCGACGTGCGCGCCGATGTTGACGAAGCTCGGCATCAGCACCACATCCTTGCCGATGTAGGCGCCGCGGCGGGCGATCGCGCCGGGCACTACGCGCGCGCCGAGCTTGCGGAAATCGGCTTCGCCATAGCCTTCGAAACGCGCCGGCACCTTGTCCCAGAACGGCGCCGGGTCGGCTTCGACGACTTGCATGTCGTTGACCCGGAAGTACAGCAGCACCGCTTTCTTCAGCCATTCGTTGACGGTCCAGCCGCCCTTGCCGTCGGGTTCGGCGACGCGGAACTCGCCTTGCTCCAGGCCGTCGATCACGCGCTCCACCGTCGGCCGGGTCGAGCCTTCGATCTCGTCCGGCGTCAGCATGCTGCGGCGCTCGAACGCGCTGTCGATCATGAATTTCAGTTCGTCCGCGCCCGGCGACTCGACACTCTTCTTCTTCACGGCCTTCTTGGTGGTCTTCTTCGCGGGGCTCATCGGCTATCTCCTTCGAGGCAGGCCAGCAACGCGTCGCGCAGGGCCTGCTGTTGCGTTTCATCGAGCGCGTTGTCGCGCCCGTCGGCATTCACACTGGTGATCTGGAACACGTCTTCGGCGCGTTCGCCGAAGGTGGCGATGCGCGCGTCGTACACGCGCAGCCCTTGTTTTCGCAAGGTCTGCGCGACGTCGGCGAGCAGGCCGGGACGGTCGGTGCAGACCAGGCTGAGGGTGGTGCGCGGGCTCGCGCTCTCGCCCTTGCGATAATCGGAAAATTCGATCTGCGGCGCGATACGGAAATGACGCAAATGGCGCGGCTGGGCGCGGCGCGCCGGCTTGATCCGCTCCAGCGGGCCTGCCAGCGTCGATTCCAGGCGGCGCTCCACATCTTCCGCGCTGGGCGACTGGCGCGGGTCGGTCGGCACCACTTCGAAGGTATCGAAGATCGCTCCGAACGGGCCGTCGAGCACGCGCGCCTGCTGGATCGCCAGGCCCAGGCGATCGAGCGTGGCGACGATCGCGGCGAACAAGCCGTCGCGATCGGGCGAATGCACGAACACTTCCAGCGCGCCGGCATGCGCGCCGCCGTGGGCGCTGACCGGACGCGCACGCACGCGCGTGTCGCCGATGGCCACGCCGCGCAGGGTCGAGGCCTGCCAGGCGATCTGGTCGGGACGTCCGCGCTGGAACGCGATCTGCGGCATGCGCGCGAACAATGCGGCGATCTCTTCGTCGCGCACGCCGAACGCGGCCAGCATGGCCTGCGCGGCTTCGCGGGTTTCCGCCGCGCGCTCGTCGCCGGCGACCGGATGCTCCAGACCGCGGCGCAGCGCCAGGCGCGTGGCCGTGTACAGATCGGCCAGCAGCCGGTCCTTCCACGCGTTCCACAGCTTCGGCGAGGTGCCGGCGATGTCGGCGCAGGTCAGCAGGTACAGATGATCCAGATGCTCGCGATCGGCGACCTTGGCCGAGAAGCGGTGAATCACGTCCGGATCGGCGATGTCCTGCTTCTGCGCGGTCACCGACATCAGCAGATGCTGGCGCACCAGCCATTCGACCAGAGCGGTGTCGGATTCGCTCAGGCCCATGGTCGTGCCGAATACGCGCGCGTCGTCGCCGCCGAGTTCGGAATGATCGCCGCCGCGGCCCTTGGCGATGTCGTGGAACAAGCCGGCGAGCAGCAGCAGTTCTGGCTTGCGCAGGCGCGGCCAGACTTCGTGCGCGATGCTGAAACGCTCATCGGCCACGCCGGACGCGAAGCGCGCCAGATTACGCAGCACCGCCAGAGTGTGCTGATCGACCGTGTAGACGTGGAACAGGTCGAACTGCATGCGTCCGGAGACTTTCGAGAACGCCGGAATCCACCGTCCCAGCACGCCCAGGCGCGCCATGCGTTCCAGCGCGTGCACCGGATGCGGGCCGCGCAGGATCTTGAGGAAGCGCTCGCGCAGCGCCGGTTCGGCGCGATCGAAGCTGGGCACCTTCGACAGCGCTTCGGCCAGCGCGCGCGCGGTCTGCGAGTGCAGGCCGCGGATTTCGTCGTGCGCGGCCCAGGCGCCGAACAGCGCGAACACGTCGAACGCGTCGCGCGGCCATTCGGGCTCGCGCGCGGCGATGTAGTCGCGGCGCAGTTCGAAGGCTTCGTACAGGCCGCTCAGCGGCACCGGCACGGCTTCGCCTTCGATCTGTTCCTCGAAGCGCTGCAGCAGGCGCTCGCCGATCCGCAGCACCAGCGCGGCGCTGCGGTAGAAGCCCTGCATCATTTGTTCGACTGCCAGGTTGTCGGCGTTATCGACGTGACCCAGGCGCTCGGCCAGCAGTTTCTGGTAATCGAAGCGCAGGCGCTCTTCGCGTTTGCGCGCGACCAGATGCAGCCCGAATCGCAAACGCGACAGCGTGCGGCGCTCGCGTTCCAGCGTGGTCAGCTCGTCCGGGCCCAACTGGCCGATGGACACCAGCGATTCCAGGTCCGAGGTGCCGATGATGCGCAGCGCCATCCAGTGCAGCGTCTGCACGTCGCGCATGCCGCCGGGGCCTTCCTTGAGATTGGGCTCCAGGTTGTCCGCGGTGTCGCCGTAGCGGGCGTGGCGCTGGCGCAGCTCGTCGCGCTTGGCGATGAAGAATTCGCGCGCCGGCCACACCTGCGAGGGCGAGACCGCCGCTTGCAGCGCCATCTGCGCGACCGCGCCGGCGACGATCGGCCGCGCTTCCAGCATCGCGGTCAGCACGGTCAGGTCGGCGGCGGCCTCGGTGCATTGCGCGGCCGAACGCACCGCGTGGCCGACCGGCACGCCGGCGTCCCATAGCGAGGCGAAGAAACAGCCCAGTTGCTCGGCCTGCGCGGTCTGGGCCTCGGGTTCGGCCAGCACCAGCAGGTCGATGTCCGATTGCGGAAACAGTTCGCCGCGGCCGTAGCCGCCGACCGCGAACAGCGCCAGCGGCGCGTCGGCGTCGATGCACAGCTGCCAGGCGGCGCGGACCTGGGTATCGACCGCATCGGCGCGGGCGCGCAGCAGGCGGTCGATGTCGGCGTTGGCGTCCTGGTCGAAGCGCTGCGCGAGCGCGGCATCGACCGCGCTCAGCGCGGCGCGGATCGCCGCGGGGGTGCCGGGGAGCGGCGCTTCATCGGCCGCCGGGGCGGCGGACACCGACGAAGCGACGGCCGATC
Organism: Lysobacter gummosus; assembly: GCF_001442805.1. Lineage (NCBI taxonomy): Bacteria > Pseudomonadati > Pseudomonadota > Gammaproteobacteria > Lysobacterales > Lysobacteraceae > Lysobacter > Lysobacter gummosus. Next base: position 3,675,939 of record NZ_CP011131.1, read on the forward strand.
GATCGACCGGCCGTTCGCCGGCACCGGTAGCGGTCATAAATCGTTGTCGTCGCCCGGCACGCGGGTCAGGATTTCCACGCCGTCTTCGGTGACCGCGATGGTGTGCTCCCACTGCGCGGACAACTTGCGGTCCTTGGTCACCACGGTCCAGCCGTCGGGCAGGGTCTTATGGCGATAGGTGCCTTCGTTGATCATCGGCTCGATGGTGAAGGTCATGCCCGGGACCAGCTTGACGCCCTCGCCCGGACGGCCGACGTGCAGCACCTGCGGTTCTTCGTGATAGATGCGGCCGATGCCGTGGCCGCAATAATCGCGCACCACGCTGAAGCGCTCGGCTTCGGCGTAGGTCTGGATGGCGTGGCCAATGTCGCCGAGGGTCGCGCCGGGCTTGACCAGGCGGATCGCGCGGAACATGGCTTCGCGGGTGACCTCGACCAGGCGCTTGGCCATGACCGACGGCGTGCCGGCGTAATACATGCGGCTGGTGTCGCCGTGCCAGCCGTCCTTGATGACGGTGACATCGATATTGACGATGTCGCCTTCCTTGAGGATTTTGCTGTCGCTGGGGATGCCGTGGCAGATCACGTTGTTGACCGAGGTGCACACGGTCTTGGGAAAGCCTTTGTAGCCGACGTTGGCGGGAATCGCCTTTTGCACGTTGACGATGTGCTCGTTGCAGATGCGATCCAGCTCGCCGGTGCTGACGCCCGGCTTCACGTAAGGAGCGACGACCTGCAGCACCTCGGCGGCCAGGCGGCCGGCGACGCGCATCTTTTCGATGTCTTCGGGGGTTTTGATGGAGATGGCCATGTCTGCATTATCGCTCATTCACGTTCGCCTATCATCGCGCCGCGCGGTCCGCTGCGTGCCGATGACGGCCTCTTGTGGGCGCGGTGTGTGAAGTTGGGTTCATTCCTGGTCGGGGCCGGGGTGGGTGGTAGTGCCGGCCCGGGACTTCAGCGCCGGGGGCTGATCGGCGGCCCGGCCCAGTCTCAAAGCATTGCGCGACGCACCGGGCGAGGCGCCCCGCCCCATCGCAAGCCCCGAGGTCTTTTGTGGGAGGGCCCTTCAGGCCCGATGCCTTTCGATCAGACCTGCGGATCATCGCAGCGGAAAGGAAAGCATCGGGCCTGAAGGGCCCTCCCACAAAAGACCTCGCGACCTTCGCCCCCCGGACGGCAAGCGCCCGGCCCGGATGGCGCCAACCCCGGTCCAGTTGCCCCAAACCCCGGTCCCGGCTACACTTTCGCGGCTTTGCGGCCGGTACGTCCGTCTTCCGGACCTCGACCGCAGCCGCCCACGCCGGGCGTCACCGGCGAATTCACACCTGCCGCCACAGCCCGTGCCGGGGTGCCTGAGTCCTCGATCGCAAGATCGTCGATGCAGGTTCGGACACGGAAGCGACAGGGAGGCCCAACCCCGGAACCACTTGTCCTGAAGCTGATTCGCTTCGGACAGAACGCCCTCACTCATTCGGCGTCGGTTCCTTTGCCTTCGGAGTTTCGCAATGCCTCAGATCACCATGCGTCAGATGCTGGAAGCCGGCGTCCATTTCGGCCACCAGACCCGCTACTGGAATCCCAAGATGGGCCCGTACATCTTCGGCGCCCGCGGCAAGATCCACATCATCAACCTCGAGAAGACCGTTCCGCTGTTCAACGACGCGATGAACTTCATCTCGGGCATCGCGCAGAAGCGCGGCACCATCCTGTTCATCGGCACCAAGCGCTCGGCGCGCGAGTCGATCAAGGAAGAGGCCGAGCGTTGCAACATGCCGTACATGACCCAGCGCTGGCTGGGCGGCACGCTGACCAACTTCCGCACCGTCAAGCAGTCGGTCTCGCGCCTGAAGGAACTGGAAGCCGGCGAAACCGACGGCACCTTCCAGAAGATGGTCAAGCACGAAGTGCTGGGCCTGCGCCGCGAGCGCGACAAGCTGGAAGCCTCGCTGGGCGGCATCAAGGACATGAACCGTCTGCCCGACGCGCTGTTCGTGATCGATATCGGCCATGAAGACATCGCGATCAAGGAAGCCAAGAAGCTCGGCATCCCGGTCATCGCCGTGGTCGATACCAACTACGATCCGGCCCTGGTCGACTACGCCATCCCGGGCAACGACGACGCCATCCGCGCCGTGCAGCTGTACGCCCGCGCCGCGGCCGACGCCGTGCTGGAAGGCAAGGCTGCGGCTCCGCAGGTCGGCGGCGTGCGCGAAGAAGACTTCGCCGCCGAAGCCGAAGGCGAAGGCAAGGACGACCGCAAGTCCGCTCCGCGCGGCCGCGCGCCGGCCAAGAAGGGCCCGGCTCCGGCTGCCGCCCCGGCCAAGAAGGCCGACGGCGAAGCTCCGGCTGCCGAGTAATCGCGCGGCCGTCAGCGCCCGGTAACGCAGCCGCGCCATAGTGCGCGGCTGCGACACGCACCATCCGACCCTGCAGGAGCGGCGCAAGCCGCGATCAACCAACGCGACGTACGCAAGCGCCGCAATCCGAAGCCAGCACCGCCCGGACCGCAAGCCAAAGCCTGCGCCCCGACCGGCCAGGCCGATTCCGCCGCCACCCGCCCGCGCCCCGTCGCGGCTTGCGCCGCTCCTGCACGGCAACACGTATACCTGAGGTAATTCCAATGGCTGATATCACCGCTTCCCTGGTCAAGGAACTCCGCGAGCGCACCGGCGCCGGCATGATGGAGTGCAAGAAGGCCCTGACCGAAAACAACGGCGACCTCGACGCTTCGGCCGAGTGGCTGCGCAAGGCCGGCATCATCAAGGTCGGCAAGAAGGCCGACCGCGTCACCGCCGAAGGCCGCATCGCGGTCGCCCAGAACGGCGGCAAGGCCGTGCTGGTCGAGATCAACTCCGAGACCGACTTCGTCGCCAAGGACGCCAACTTCGTCGGCTTCACCGAAACCGTCGCGCAGACCGCGCTGGCTTCGGGCGCCGCCGACGTGGAAGCGCTCAAGGCCACCAAGCTGGCTTCGGGCGAGACCATCGAGGAAACCCGCGCCGCGGTCATTTCCAAGATCGGCGAGAACATCCAGATCCGTCGCATGGTCAGCATCGACAGCGCCAACAACGTCGCGGCCTACGTCCACGGCGGCCGCATCGGCGTGCTGATCGAGCTCAAGGGCGGCGACGCCGACCTGGCGCGCGGCCTGGCCATGCACGTGGCGGCGATGAACCCGCCGCACATCAAGGCCAGCGACGTTCCGGCCGAGTTCGTGGCGAAGGAAAAGGAAATCGAACTGGCGAAGATGTCCGACAAGGACAAGTCCAAGCCGGCCGACATCCTGGAGAAGATCATCGGCGGCAAGATCGCCAAGATCGTCAACGAAGTCACCCTGTACGGCCAGCCCTACGTGCTCAACGGCGACCAGACCGTCGAGCAGGTGGTCAAGGCCGCCGGCGCCGACGTGGTGACCATGCGTCGCCTGGCTGTCGGCGAAGGCATCGAGAAGCAGGTGGACGATTTCGCCGCCGAAGTCATGAAGCAGGCGGGTCTGGCGTAAGCCTTCCGCGCTTCAGCAGCGATATGAGAAAGGCCGCGGATTCCGCGGCCTTTTTCTTTTTGGGGATTCGGGATTCGGGATTCGGGATTCGGGATTCGGGATTCGGGATTCGGGATTCGGGATTCGGGATTCGGGGTTCGGGGTTCGGGGTTCGGGGTTCGGGAGTCGGGAGTCGGGAGTCGGGAGTCGGGAGTCGGGAATCTGGAATCTGGAATCTGGAATCTGGAATCTGGAATCTGGAATCTGGATTTTCATTCGCGGCTGAAAACCCGGAAGCCGCGCACCCACCTACCGTCATTCCCGCGAACGCGGGAATCCAGGGCCTTTCGTGCGAGAACGCCTGAAGTCACTGGATTCCCGCCTTCGCGGGAATGACGACCTGGGGAGATGACGCTGAAGTCTCTGGATGTTCGGCTCCCGCCGAAGTAAAGCAGAGCCCGCCTTCGCGGGAATGACGGGGCTGAGAAATGACGGCACGGGGACGAAACCCGATGTCCGCACCCCACAAAAAAACAAAGGCCGGGAATCACCCCGGCCTTCGCACCGCAACAACCGCCCCGCCCCGGCGCAAATGCGCCGGAGCATGCGACGATCAGCTGGTCTGCTGGAAATACACCTCTTCATACGGCTGCACCACCACCCAGCCGGTGCCGGCGAACTTGAGCTGGATGCTCTCGCCCGAGCCGCGGCCGAACAGCGTGCCCAGCGAGATGTCGGTGACGATGTCCGGGGTCAGGCCGCCCGACCAGGCCACGGTCGCGTTCGGGTCGGTGAACACCGGCTGGTCCGGGCTCACCGCCAGGGTCAGCGGCTCGTAGTGCGAGGTGATCGCGACCACGCCGCTGCCGCTGAGTTTGATGTTGAACAGGCCGCCGGACATCATCCCGGAGACCTTGCGCATCATCTTGATGTCCGACTGCACGCCGTCTTCATAGGCCAGCACGTCGTTGCCGTTGACGAAGATCGATTCGCCGTTGAGGCGCAGCAGGGTGATCTTCTTGCCCGCGTCGGCGATGTAGACGCGGCCCTGGCCTTCCATCTTCATCAGCTGGGTGCCTTCGCCGCTGATGGCCTTCTTGAGCAGATTGCCCAGGCCCTGCTCCATCAGCCCCTGGCGCACGAACTTGACGCCGCCGCGGTAGGCGACCATCGAGCCGGACTTGGCCCAGACCCGGCCGTTGAGTTTGACTTCCAGCAGATGCGAGCTTTCCAGTTCGAACGCGTCCTGGCTCAGATCCTTCTGTTTGGACGCTTCGACGAATTCATTGAGGTTCTTGATCGACACTTTCCATCTCCTTGGGTGGTGCGCGGCGGCGCCGTCAGGACGGCGCGGCCGCGGCGGCGGTTCCAGTGCTTGGACCGGCGGCCGGATCATACCCGCTTGGATCGCGTCTGCTTGCGGCGTCACGGTTTCGGATCGATGCGGCAACGTCCCCACCTGCCGCCGGTCGGGCGGCAGCAGGCAGGCAGGGGGCGCGCGAACGCGTCAGCACCCGCGCCGGCGCGGCCGATACGCGGCGCGCGGCGGCCTGGACAGGTGCGCCCGCGCCACTACCGATATGCTCCCGGCCCGTTCGCGCACGCCTAAGCACAGTGCGCTTGAGCTACAATTCGCCCCGTTTTCCGCCTCCCCCGAGATCCCCCATGTCCCAGCTCGCCTATCGCCGTGTCCTGTTGAAACTCTCCGGCGAGGCATTGATGGGCGATGAGGACTACGGCATCGACCCCAAGGTCATCGGCCGGCTGGCGCGCGAAGTCATCGAAGTCCAGCAGGCCGGCGCCGAAATCGCGCTGGTGATCGGCGGCGGCAACATCTTCCGCGGCGCGGGCCTGGCGGCCGGCGGCATGGACCGGGTCACCGGCGACCAGATGGGCATGCTGGCCACGGTGATCAACGCCCTGGCGATGCAGGATTCGCTGGAAAAGCTCGGCGCCAAGGTGCGGGTGATGAGCGCGATCAAGATCAACGACGTGTGCGAGGACTACATCCGCCGCCGCGCCATCCGTCATCTGGAAAAAGGCCGCCTGGCGATCTTCGCCGCCGGCGTGGGCAGCCCGTTCTTCACCACCGACTCGGGCGCGGCGCTGCGCGCGATCGAGATCGGCGCCGACCTGCTGCTCAAGGCGACCAAGGTCGATGGCGTGTACGACAAGGACCCGAAGAAGCACAGCGACGCGGTGCGCTTCGACAAGCTGACCTACGACGACGTCATCAGCCGCGATCTGCAGGTGATGGACACCGCCGCCTTCGCCCTGTGCCGCGACAGCGAACTGCCGCTGCGCATCTTCGACATGGGCCACCCGGGCGTGCTGCTGAAGATCCTGCGCGGCGAGAACATCGGCACTCTGGTGCAGGGCCGCGGCTGAGTCCTGGCCTGCGCGTCGGCCGGCGGCTTGCGTCGCGCCGGCGGTTTCGCTTCGAACGATACTGAAGTTTCCTGGAGGCTCGCCGCTCGGCGAGTCTGCGCTGCGGCGCGCGTGACAGGCTGCGATCGGACCTGAGCGCCGGCAGCCTTGCCCGACCTTAGAGCCCGTTCAAAGTCTCTGCTTCCGGTTTCGAAGGATCGGTTTTTTCTCGTCGTTCCCGCGAACGCGGGAATGACGAACCTATCAACCCTTACAACGACGCGTTCGCGTCGCTCAAATCTCGCTGCGATTGCTCCACCGCTTCGCGCGCGGCGCGCATCGCATCGCGGCGGATTTTTTCGACGTCCGCCCGCTGCTGCTGGGCTTCGCGGCTGCTGCTCATCGCATCGCGGCGAATCTTTTCGACATCCACTTGCTGCCGCGCTTCGCGGCTGGCGCGCAGCGCGTCGCGGCGGATCTGCGCGCTGTCGGCCGTCTGCCGCTGCGCATCGCGACGGGCCTGCTCGGCGATGCGACGGATTTGCGCGCTGTCGGGCACGTAGCGCGTCGCGTCGCGGCGGATGCGCTCGGCATCGCGCGCCTGCTGCTGTGCGTCGCGGCGCGCTTGCGCGGCCTCGCGCAGGGCCTGGTCGCGGTCGAGCTGCGCCTCGCGGCGTGCTTGTTCGCCGTCGCGCCTGGCCTGCTGCCGGGCCTGTTGCGCATCGCGCAGCGCACTCTGCCTGGCTTGCTGCGCCTCGCGTTGCGCGTCGCTCCGGGCGCGCTCGCCTTCGCGTTGCGCATCGCGGCGAGCCTGTTCGGCGTCGCGACGGGCCTGGGCGGCGTCGCGCTGCGCCTGTTCGGCATCGCGGCGGCCCTGTTCGCGCGCACGCTGGCCTTCTTCCTGCGCCCGACGCGCGGCGTCGCGCGCTTCACGCTGGGTGCCGACCGCTTCGCGCCGGGCGTCGGCCGCGGCGCGCTGCGCATCGCGGCTGGCGACTTCGGCGTCGCGCTCGGCCTGGCGGCCGGCGCGTTCGGCGTCGCGGCCGGCCTGCTCGGCTTCGCGTCCGGCTTGCTCAGCCTCGCGCATCGCCTTGGCGGCCTCGCGGCTCGCGCGCTCGGCATCGATGCCGGCCTGCTTGGCGTCGCTCATGCGCTGTTGCAGGCGCGCTCGGGTGGCCGGATCGCGCACGATTTCGTAGCGGCCGTCGTCGCCGACGCGGTAGTACTCGCCGCCCTTCACCGCCCAGATTTCCGGCTTGCCGCCGCCCTTGAGTTCGGTGATGCGGGTTTCGCCGTCGCGCGAATCGGAATGGATCGACACGGTCTGCGACTGAGTTTTCGGCGCGCGCTCGCCGGCGGCGGCGGCGGTCACGCGGTAAGGCACCAGCCCCAGCAGCACCACGGCCGCGGTCAGGACCAGCCCTGCGATGTGCGAGGACGGAGTCGCGTTCTGCAACATGGTCAGTCTCCTCTTCAGAACGACATAAGTGGGCGACGCGCTGGCCACGCCGGCCGCGGGCCGCGGCGCGACGCCCAGGCGCAGCAGCAGACGGCCGTAGTCGTGCGCCGCATAACGCTGGCTTTCGAGCACGGCGGCGTCGCAAGCGGCTTCGCGCGCGATCGAGTACTCGCGCGCGATGACGTGCGCGAGCGGATGAAAGAAGAACAGGTGCTGCACCATCGCCGGCACCCAGCCCCACCACAGATCGCGGCGGCGCACGTGGACCAGTTCGTGATGCAAGGCCATCGACAGCTCTTCGCTGTTCAACTGCGGCGCTCGCGCACCGGGGAGCAGCACCGCGGCCGGCCACGGGCCGATCAGCTGCGGCGAATGGATCTGCGCCGACAGACGCAGCGGCGGCAGGCGGCGCAGCCCGAGGCTGTCGCCGAGCGCGCGATAGGCCCGCAGCACGTGCGCTTGTTCGCACGGCTGCGAATCGGCGACGCGGCGGCGCGCGGCGGCATAACCACGCGCGCTGGCGATCGCGACCAGGACGAAACCCGACAGCCACAGCGCGGCGAACACCAGCGGCCACGACAACCAGTCCGCGCCGGCCATCTGTTCGCCGACGGCCGGCGCCGCGGCGAGGTCGGCGCGGGTCACGAAATACGGCAATTGCGCGGCCGACGACAGCGGCGGCGCGGGCTGCGTCGTGAGCGCCGCGTCGTTCCACGAGGCCGGCAGCAACGGCAGGCTCAACGGCGTCGGCCACAGCGCGCCGAGCAACAGTTGCAGCGCCGCGCACCACCACAGCCAGCAGCGCATCGCCGCGCTCAGTCGCAGATAGCGGCACAGCAGCCACACCGCCGCGACCACCAGCACCGATTGCAATCCGGCCGCGACCAGGCGCGGCAGCAGGGTCTCGCCAATCCAGTCCAGACTCATCTCAATTCTCCTTGCGGCGCGACTGCAGATCGGCGACCAGGCTTTCCAGCTCGGCCAGTTCGTCGTCGCTGACCTGCGCGCGTTGCGACATCCAGGCCACGAACGGCGAGACCGAGCCTTGCAGCGTGTTGGCGACGAACTTGGCCACGGCCGAGCGCATCACGTCGTCGGGTTCGGTCGCGGTGGAATAGCGGTACACCCCGCCGACCTTGCGCCGGCGCAGATAGGACTTGGCGCGCAGGCGCTCCATCATGGTCAGCACGGTCGAGCGCGCCAGTCCGCGCGGCTCGCCGTAGCCGGCGGCGACGTCGCCGACCGAGGCCTCGCCCTGTTCGGAGAGGTATTGCAGCAGCGCCAGCTCCTGGTCGCCGATGGATTTCTGGGTCATGGCCGCTCCTTGACTACAGCTGTAGCCAAGGGTGCGTGTGACTACAGACGTAGTCAAGCCTGCAGAAAGTCATGGGCCGGATCCCGCGGGGCAGAGACAGGTATCGATGTCGAGGTGGCGGGAAAGGTTTAAGAGACGGCGGCGATCGATGGCGGACCAGGGCTCGGGCGGCCTCGCGGGGATAATTGCGGCGATGCCTCTCTGTGGGCTCATGGATGCGAAATCGACATCGCGTCCCGCGAAGCGCATTCGACGACAGCATCTCGACAGCTTGCGATGTTGGTGCACGTCGACGCACTCGCGCGCTACTAAACGGCGATCGCAAACGATCTGGAATTTCGCCGCGCGGCCGTCAGATTGTCATCGATGCCACGCGATCGAAACGCTCGCGCGATTCACGCCGCGACACGCATATCGCCGCGCGATACCGCAATGAAATGTTATGCCGTACCAACGCCGCGCCGCCGCATCGCTCAAACCGCAAACACCGAAGGAAAAGCCCGATCTGCGACGCGAGGCGCGCTTAACGGCCTCCGCCGCGACCCTGTAATAGTGTTCACGCCGACGGCCGTGACAGCATGTGCGCATGCACTCGCACAACCACCACGGTCACCACCACGGCCTCAGCGGCACCCGCGCGTTCGCCGCGGTGACCTTGATCAATCTCGCCTACACCGCGCTGGAAGCCGGCTACGGCTTCATGACCAATTCGCTGGCGCTACTGTCGGACGCTCTGCACAACTTCGGCGACGTGCTCGGCCTGGGCCTGGCCTGGGGCGCGGCGGCGCTGGCCAAGCGCGCGCCGACCGATCGCCACACCTACGGCTGGCGCCGCGCGACCTTGCTCTCGCCGCTGGCCAACGCGCTGCTGCTGGTCGGTTTCTCCGGCGCGCTGGGCTGGGAGGCGATCCGCCGCTTCAGCGCGCCACCGGAGATTCCCGCCTTGCCGGTGATCATCGTCGCCGCGCTCGGTATCGCGGTGAATCTCGGCGCCGCCTGGCTGGTGCGCGACGGCCACGATCACGATCTCAACCGCCGCGGCGCGTTCCTGCACCTGATGGCCGACGCCGCGGTGTCGCTGGCGGCGGTGCTGGCCGGCGCCGGCATGTGGCTGACCGGCTGGGAATGGCTGGACCCGGCGATCGCGCTGCTGATCGGCGTGGTGGTCGCGGTCGGCGCGTTCGGGCTGCTGCGCGAGGCGTTCAACGCGGCGATGGACGCGGTGCCGCGCGGGGTCGATCGCGGCGAAGTCGAAACGTTGCTGCGCGAACAGCCCGGGGTGATCGCGATCCATCATCTGCACATCTGGTCGCTGGGCGCCGGCGAGATCGCCATGACCGCGCATATCGTCCGGCCCGACGACAGCGACCACGACGCCTTCATCGATCGGCTCAATCGCGAACTCGACCGCCGCTTCGGCATCAATCACCCGACCCTGCAGGTCGAGCACGGCCGCGCCTGCGAGCACGACCGCCACGATCGCGCGCCGCACGGCGACCCCGCGCATGCGGGCGGGCACCATCACGGCCACGATCACGGCGATCACAGCCACCACGATCACGGCGACCACGCCCACGAGCACGGCGCCGACGGCCACGAAGCCGACACGCCGGCACACCCGCACCCGCACGGCACCACGCACCGGCACTGACCCACGCGCCAGGCCGCCATGCTGCAACGCAGCGAAACCGTCGGCACCTGATCGCCCCGTCCATCCGCGTCCGGGCGAAATCGGCCGCGATCGCGCGCAAAACGTGACCGATGCCATCGAAAACCCGGGCATCGGTCCATCGCCACGATCCCGCTGCGGCATGCGCAAAACAGCGGCGATCGCGCGCGCGGCGGCGGTCGCGACAAGGCCGGGGGGCCGGTCGTCGTCCGCAAAACCCGCCCGAGCCCATATAATCCCGCGATTACCGCCACTGGAACGGAGCCGGCGATGCTCAATGAAATCAAGAAAGACGCACAGAACCGCATGGCCAAGAGCGTCGAAGCCTTTCGCCACGACCTGACCAAGATCCGCACCGGGCGCGCCTCCACTGCGCTGGTCGATCATCTGAAGGTCAACTACCACGGCTCCGAGATGCCGCTGGGCCAGGTCGCCAGCGTGCAGGTCAGCGATGCGCGCACGCTCACCATCACCCCGTGGGAAAAGCAGATCGTCGGCGCGGTCGAAAAGGCCATCCTCGCCTCCGACCTGGGCCTGACCCCCAACACCGCCGGCACCGTGATCCGCATCAACCTGCCGGCGCTGACCGAAGAACGCCGCAAGGAACTGACCAAGGTCGTCCACAGCCAGAGCGAGGACGCCAAGGTCGCGATCCGCAATATCCGCCGCGATGCCAACCATCAGGCCAAGGAATTGCTCAAGGACAAGAAGGTCACCGAGGACGAGTTGCGCGGCTTCGAAGGCGACATCCAGAAGGTCACCGACAGCGCGATCAAGGACGTGGACGGCGTGGTCAAGTCCAAGGAACAGGAACTGATGGCGGTCTGAACGCAGACCATCGCGGCGACCGGCGACCGGTTCATCGGTCGCAGCCGCGCTGAACTTCTGCGTATCGTGCAGGTCCACAACGGGCAGTGTCCCCGGCCGACTCGCCGACACCGCCGCGCCGCACGATGGACACAGCGGCTTCCACCCTCGTCCATCGCCCCATCCGTTGCCTGAGGTCCACATCATCGGCGCCATGCCTTCCGAGCCCGCCAACGCCGCGCCCGCACGCATCCCGCGCCATCTGGCCGTCATCATGGACGGCAACGGCCGCTGGGCGCAGCGCCGGCGCCGGCCGCGCATCATCGGCCACCGCGCCGGCGCGCGCGCGGTCAATATCTGCATCGATTTCTGCATCAACCGCGGCATCCGCGCGCTGACCCTGTTCGCCTTCTCCAGCGAAAACTGGGGCCGGCCCGAGGACGAGGTCGGCGCGTTGATGAAGCTGTTCCTCAATGCCCTGGAACGCGAGGTCGAGGAACTCGACCGTCGCGGCGTGCGCGTGCGCTTCATCGGCGAACGCGACCGTTTCGCCGCACCGATCCGCGAACGCATGGCCGCGGCCGAACGCCAGACCCGGAACAACGACGTCCTGCATCTGAGCATCGCCGCCAGCTACGGCGGCCGCTGGGACATCGCCCAGGCCGCGCGCGGGCTGGCCCAGGACGTGGCCGACGGCCGCCTGGACCCGAACGACATCGACGAAACCCTGCTCGCCTCGCGCATGTCGCTGGCCGACCTGCCGGCGCCGGATCTGTTCATCCGTACCGGCGGCGACACCCGCATCAGCAACTTCCTGTTGTGGCAGCTGGCCTATACCGAACTGTGGTTCACCGAAGCGCTGTGGCCGGAAGTCGACGCCGGCCTGCTGCAGAACGCGCTGGACGATTTCGCCAGCCGCGAACGCCGCTTCGGCCTGACCGGGGCGCAGGTCGCGGCCCAGACCAACGAGATCGTTGAATGACCCGAACCCGCCTGCTTGCCGCGCTGGTCATGGCACCTGTCGCGATCTCGGCGATCTTGCTGCTGTCTACGCCATGGATCACCGCGCTGGCCGCGGTGATCTTCCTGATCGGTCTGTGGGAGTGGTTCGATCTGGCCGAAATCGACGACACCTTGTCGCGCACCGTGCTGCTGGTCGTGCACGCGGCGCTGATGGTGGCGATCGTGTGGGCCTCGCGCACCGGCGGGCTCGGCGCCACGCAGGCGCCGATGGTGTTGTTCAAGATCGCTTCGCTGGTCGGCGTGATCTGGTGGCTGCTGGCCTTCCTGTGGCTGCAGCGCTTCAACTTCGCCAGCGATCACCGCACTTATGCGCGCATGTTCAAGCTCGCCGCGGCCGCGCTGAGCGTGATCCCGGCCTGGGCCGCGCTGGTCTGGATTCATGCCGAAGGCCCGGTCGGCCTGTTGGGGCTGCCGGACGGACATTGGTGGCTGCTGACCGCGCTGGCGGTGGTGTGGGCGGCCGATTCGGGCGCGTACTTCGCCGGGCGCAAGTTCGGCATGCTCAAGCTGGCCCCGCGGGTCAGCCCGAACAAGACCGTCGAAGGCCTGATCGGCGGCGCGTTCGCCGGCGTCGCCGCGGGCGTGGGTTTCTCGCTGCTGGCCGGCGCGACCACCGATCAGCTGCCGTGGGTGGCGCTGGTGTCCTTCGTCGCGGTGCTGTTCTCGGTGGTCGGCGATCTGTTCGAAAGCCTGCTCAAGCGCCATGTCGGGGTGAAGGATTCGGGCCATCTGATTCCCGGCCACGGCGGCATTCTCGACCGCATCGACGGCGTCCTCGCCGCGTTGCCGGTGTTCGCGCTGGGCAAGGCGATTTTCGGATTCTGATGATGAGTACGCCGGTTCGCCTGGTAGAAGCAAATCCCCCCTGCCCCCCTTTTTCAAAGGGGAGAACGGCAACGGCCCACGCTGCGGTATTGCCAGCGCCATCGGCTTTTCCCCCCTTTGAAAAAGGGAGGCAGGGGGGATTTGCTCTTACCGCAATGCACATCGCCGCGACAAGCGCGAACGGAGCCCTCGCATGAGCACCCCCGCGCGCAACATCGCCGTGCTCGGCGCCACCGGTTCGATCGGCACCTCCGCGCTCGACGTGATCGCCCGCCACGGCGACAACCTGCGCGCCACCGTGCTTGCCGCCGGCGGCAAGGTCGATGCGCTGCTCGCGCTGTGCGAGCGCCATCGCCCCGAACACGCGGTCATCGCCGACGAAGCCGGCTTCCCCGCCCTGCGCGAGGGCCTGCGCGAACGCGGCCTGGCCACCCAGGCGCATTGCGGCGACCAGGCCTTGGTCGAACTGGTGTCCTCGCAGGTCTGCGACACGGTCGTGGCCGCGATCGTCGGCGCCGCCGGGCTCGCGTCCACCCTGGCCGCGGCCCGCGCCGGCAAGCGCCTGCTGCTGGCGAACAAAGAATCCCTGGTCCTGGCCGGCGAACTGCTGATGCAGGCCGCGCACGAGGCCGGCGCCTGCATCGTGCCGATCGACAGCGAGCACAACGCGATCTTCCAGTGCCTGCCGACCGCGCAGACCGGCGGCGAACGCGCCGATACCCGCGCGCACGCCGGTTTGAAGCGGATTCTGCTGACCGCCTCGGGCGGGCCGTTCCGCGGCCGTACACGTTCGGACCTGACCCAGGTCACACCCGAACAGGCCGTCGCCCACCCGAAATGGTCCATGGGCCCGAAGATTTCCGTCGATTCGGCCACGCTCATGAACAAGGGCCTGGAAGTCATCGAGGCCCACCACCTGTTCGGCGTGGAAGGCGAGCGCATCGAGGTTTTGGTGCATCCGCAAAGCCTGGTGCATTCGCTGGTCGAATTCGTCGATGGCTCGACCCTGGCCCAGCTGGGGCTGCCGGACATGCGCACCGCGCTGGCGGTGGGCTTCGGCTGGCCGCAGCGGATCGAATCGGGGGTGGCCGGACTGGACCTGCTGGCCCACGGCCGCCTGGATTTCGAACGCCCCGATCTGGAAGCCTTCCCCTGCCTGCGCCTGGCTTTCGAGGCCCTGGCCGCCGGCGGCACCGCTCCGGCGGTGCTCAACGCCGCCAACGAAGTGGCCGTTTCAGCCTTTCTTCAGCGGCGCGTGGGTTTCCTAGCCATACCCGCGCTGGTCGAGGACACTCTCGCCGCGCTCCCGCCCACCCCGGCCAGTTCGCTGGCGGCGTTGCGCGAGGCCGATACCCAGGCCCGACGCCATGCCGAGCAGGCGATCGGTCACGCAGCCCAAGCCTACAGAGCCTGATACAGCCATGAGCGAAATCCTGGGCTCGTTGTGGTGGCTAATCATCAGCATCGGCGTGCTGGTGACCTTCCACGAATTCGGCCACTTCTGGGTCGCCCGCCGCTGTGGGGTGAAGGTGCTGCGCTTCTCGGTGGGCTTCGGCAAACCGCTGTACGAGCGCACCGGCAAGGACGGCACCGTCTACGCGATCGGCATGATCCCGCTCGGTGGCTACGTCAAGATGCTCGACGAGCGCGAGTACGAAATCACCGAGGCGCTGGCGCCGCAGGCCTTCAATCGCAAGCCGGTGTGGCAGCGCATCGCCATCGTCGCCGCCGGCCCGGTCGCCAACCTGATCCTGTGCGTGGCGTTCCTGTGGGGCATGTTCGTGATCGGCCGTCCGGACTTCGCGCCGGTGGTCGGCAGCGCCAGCGGCATCGCCGCCGAGTCCGGCCTGCGCCGCGGCGACACCCTGATGCAGATCGGCGACCGCCCCACTCCGACCTGGAGCGAGGTGCAGATGGCGTTGATTCCCTACGCCCTGGACCGCGAGGACGTGCGGGTCAAAGTGCGCACCGACAACGGCACCGAAGTGAACCGCGAGCTGCAGCTTTCGCGCCTGCCGGCGGCCTTCGATGAGCGCCGCGCGGTCCAGGTCATCGGCCTGGGCGCGCGCCACGAACTGGTGCCGGCGGTGATCGGCCGGATCAATCCGGACACCGCGGCCTGGGGCGTGCTGGCCGAAGGCGACCGCATCACCGCCCTGGACGGCGAGCCGATCCCGAGCTGGAACGACTTGCCGCCGGCCGTGGCCCGCCTGGGCGAGCGCGGCGGCAAGGCCATGATCGAGGTCGTCCGCAACGGCGACCGGCTGGCGCTGGAGATCGCGCCCAAGCGCATGCAGCGCGAAACCGGCGAGAAATTCTGGGGTCTGGGCGTGCTGCCCGCGACCCCGCAGCCGCCTCGACGCGACGCGGTGCTGCGCTACGGCCCGATCCAGGCGCTGCCGGCGGCGCTGGGCGAAAGCGCGCATCAGGCCCGCGAGTTGTTCGCCATGATCGGCCGCGCATTCACCGGCCGGGTTTCGCTGCAGAACACCGTGGCCGGCCCGGTGACCATCGGCCGCGCCGCCAACGCCTACGCCAACAACGGCCCGGCCTGGTATCTGCAGCTGCTGGCGATGCTGTCGCTCAGCCTGGGAATCCTGAACCTGCTGCCGATCCCGATCTTGGACGGCGGACACCTGCTGTATTACCTTATCGAGCTTGTCAAAGGCAGCCCGGTCAGCGAGCGCGTGATGGCGGCCGGGCATTTCGTCGGCCTGGCGTTGATCGCGAGCCTCATGGGCCTGGCGTTCTACAACGACATTTTGAACAACCTGGTGCGCTGATGCCGGCCTGACGCTCGATCGAACGCTTTAGCTCCACCTGGCCTGCTTCAAACCAGCCGCCCGAAACCTGCCGCCTTGACCCCCGCCAGCCCGCTCCGCGAGCGCTGGCAGACCAGCCCCCAACGGACGTAATGATGACGCGAATTCCTAATCGCCGCCTGCTCGCCCTCGCCCTTGCCACGGCAATGACCTCGGCCCCGGCGATTCCGGCGTTGGCGCAGTCCGCCGATCCGTTCGCCCTCAAAGGCGCCACCCCGAACACCCCCGGCCCGGGCTCGTTCACCGTCGGCGACATCCGCATCGACGGCCTGCAGCGCATCTCGGCCGGTACCGTCTTCACCTACCTGCCGATCGAGCGCGGCGACACGATGGACGCGGCCAAGGCCGGCGAAGCCATCCGCGCGCTGTACAAGACCGGCTTCTTCGAAGACGTGCAGCTCGACCGCCAGGACAACATCCTGGTGGTGACCGTGACCGAGCGTCCGGCGATCAACAAGCTCACCCTGAGCGGCAACAAGGACATCAAGTCCGAGGACCTGCTCAAGGGCCTGAAGGAAATCGGCCTGGCCGAAGGCGAAACCTTCGACCGCCTGGCGCTGGACAAGGTCACGCAGGACTTGGCGCGCCAATACAACAACCGCGGCAAGTACAACGTCGAGATCACCCCGACCGTCGCCCGCCTTGATCGCAACCGCGTCGATATCACGATCAACGTCAAGGAAGGCAAGGCGGCCAAGATCCGCCACATCAACCTGATCGGCAACGACAAGTTCGAGCAGAAGGACATCCTCAACGGCTGGGAATCGCGCGAGCACAACTGGCTCAGCTGGTACCGCCGCGACGACCAGTACTCGCGCGAAAAGCTGTCGGGCGATCTGGAAAAGCTCAACTCGTATTACCTGGACCGCGGCTACGTCGATTTCAGCATCGACTCGACCCAGGTCTCGATCAGCCAGGACCGCCAGGACATGTTCCTGAGCGCCGGCCTGAGCGAAGGCGAGCAGTACAAGGTCTCCACCGTGGTGGTCACCGGCGACACGATCCTGCCCAAGGAGCAGGTCGAGAAGCTGGTCATCGTCAAGCCCGAACAGATCTTCTCGCGCCGCCTGCTGGAAATCAGCTCCGAGGCGATCACCGCCTCGCTGGGCAACGTCGGCTACGCCTTCGCCCAGGTCAATCCGATCCCGGACGTCAATCGCGAGAACAAGACCGTCGGCATCAACATGCAGGTGGTGCCCGGTCCGCGCGTCAACGTGCGCCGGGTCATCTTCAAGGGCAACACGCGCACCGGCGATGAAGTCCTGCGCCGCGAAATGCGCCAGTTCGAAGGCAGCTGGTACTCGCAGGCCGCGATCGACCGCTCCAAGATCCGTCTGCAAGGCCTGGGTTTCTTCGAGACCGTCGACGTCGAGAGCAAGCCGGTTCCCGGCACCAGCGATCAGGTCGATGTGATCTACAACCTCAAGGAAACCACCTCGGGCAGCTTCGTGTTCGGCCTGGGTTATTCGCAGCTGGGCAAGCTGACCACGCAGGTGCAGCTGTCGCAGAACAACTTCCTCGGCAGCGGCAACCGCGTGTCGGTGCAGGCGCAGCGCAGCTATTACCAGGAGCGCTTCGACTTCTCCTACACCAACCCGTATTTCACCGACGACGGCGTGTCGCTGGGCTACAACCTGTCGTGGCGCAAGTTGGACTACTCCGACTTCAACACCGCGCAGTACTCGACCACCAACGGCACCGCGCAGGTCGTGCTGGGCGTGCCGCTGACCGAGACCGACTCGATCACCGGCCTGATCGGCATCGACAGCAACGAAATCATCGCCGGCTACGGCTATACGCCCAAGAGCATCGTCGATTACCTCGACGCGCTGGGTCACCGTACCTTCCACGCCTGGCGCGCGCAGATCGGCTGGGGCCGCAACAGCCTCAACCACGCGCTGACGCCGACCGCCGGCACCCAGCAGCGCCTGTGGCTGGAAGCGACCCTGCCCGGCTCGACCGTCGAGTACTACAAGCTCAACTACAGCTTCTCCAAGTTCTGGCCGCTGTCGCGCCACCTGGTGCTCAACACCCGCGCCGAACTGGGCTACGGCGACAGCTACGGCAAGGACGTCACCCGCGTTATCGATCGCGACGGCCCGGACGGCCCGTTGCCGGCGGAAACCATCACCGCCACCGGCCTGCCGTTCTTCGAAAACTTCTACGCCGGCGGCGTGCGCTCGGTGCGCGGCTTCACCGACAACACCCTGGGCCCGCGCGAAGCCGCGGTCGCGGGCAGCTACACCCAGCCGCTGGGCGGTTCGTTCAAGACCACCGGCTCGCTGGAAATGTACTTCCCGACCCTGCTCGACACTCCGGCCGCGCGCGTTTCGGCGTTCCTGGACTTCGGTAACGTCTACAAGGACTACGACGCCTTCGACGCCGGCGACCTGCGCGCTTCGGCCGGTATCGCGATGATGTGGCGCTCGCCGATGGGCCCGATCTCGATCAGCTACGCGTTCCCGTTCAAGAAGAAGGGCCCGATCTACAGCGCGGACGGCAAGACCCAGCTGGACCGCGGCGACGAGTTGGAGCGTCTGCAGTTCACCTTCGGCGGCACGTTCTGAGCGCGGCGTCCCAGCCTCACGCCCCGGTGGACGCGCCCGCCTATACCGCACGCGAACTGGCCGAGCGTTTCTCGCTCGGCCTGCACGGCGATGCCGACGTCCGCGTAAGCGGCGTCGGCACGCTCGCCAAGGCCGGTCCCGGCCAACTGGCCTTCCTCGCCAATCCCAAGTACCGCGCGCAACTGGCCGAGAGCCACGCCGGCGTGGTGGTCATGCGTGAGGAGGACGCCGCCGCGCACGCCGGCACCGCCTTGATCGCGCGCGATCCCTACTCTGCCTTCGCCAAGATGTCGGCGCTGTTCGAGCCCAAGCCGGTGCGCGAGCCGGGCATCCATGCCCTGGCGGTCGTCGATCCCAGCGCGCAGGTATCGGCCGATGCGCACATCGGCCCGTTCGTCAGCATCGGCGCGCGCAGCCGCGTCGAGGCCGGGGCCATGATCGGCCCGGGCTGCGTGATCGGCGAGGACTGCGTGGTCGGCGAAGGCTGCGAACTGATTGCGCGTGTGACCCTGGTGACCCGCGTGCGCCTGGGCCGGCGCGTGCTGATCCATCCCGGCGCGGTGCTCGGCGCGGACGGCTTCGGCCTGGCGATGGAAGCCGGCCGCTGGCTCAAGGTGCCGCAGCTGGGCGGGGTGTCGATCGGCGACGATTGCGAGATCGGCGCCAACACCTGCATCGACCGCGGCGCGATCGAGGACACGGTGCTGGAAGAGGACGTGCGCCTGGATAACCAGATCCAGATCGGCCACAACGTCCACATCGGCGCGCACAGCGCCATGGCCGGCTGCTCGGCCGCGGCCGGCAGCGCCCGGATCGGCCGCTACTGCCTGATCGGCGGCGGCGCCGGCGTGCTCGGCCACCTGGAGGTCTGCGACAAGGTCACCATCACCGCGATGAGCCTGGTCACCAGCTCGATCCGCGAGCCGGGCGAATACTCCTCGGGCACCCCGTTGATGGACAATCGCAGCTGGCGCAAGAACGCCGCGCGTTTCAAGCAGCTCGACGCGATCGCGCGGCGCACGCGCGCCCGCGGGGGCGACGGCGACGAGGCCTGAGCGGCCGGCGGCCGGGCCCGGTCCCGGCCGTTTCCATACGGTGGCGCCACACCCGCGCGGGAAACTGCGGGACAATACACGCGAACACGCGCCACCCTCGACAGGCCGCAACGGATTGCGGACCGCAACGCAGGAGGCGACCGCCGTCGGCGCGACACAGCGCGACACAGATGGACACAGGACGAACACGAAGATGAGCCAGACCCTGCAACTCCCGCTCGACATTCCGGCGATCCAGAAGCTGTTGCCGCACCGCTATCCGTTTCTGCTGATCGACCGGGTGGTGGAGCTCGAGCCCAACAAGCGCGTGCTCGCCTACAAGAACGTGAGCTGCAACGAGCCCTTCTTCAACGGCCACTTTCCCGGCAACCCGGTCATGCCCGGCGTGCTGGTGGTCGAGGCGCTGGCCCAGGCCGGCGGCCTGCTGACCCAGATCTCGCACGGCGGCGTCGCCGCCGGCCGTTCCTTCTACCTGGTCAAGATCGACGGCGCGCGCTTCTCGCGCATGGTCACTCCGGGCGACAAGCTGGAACTGGAAGTCACCCTCAAGCGCATGATCCGCAACATGGCCATGTACACCGGCGTGGCGCGCGTGGACGGCGAAATCGCCGCCTGCGCCGACATCATGTGCGCCGAGGCCAAGGACTGAACCGATGAGCGCGACCGTCCATCCCAGCGCTTATGTCGAGCCCGGCGCCAGACTCGCCGACGGCGTCGTGGTCGGCGCGTTCACCTACATCGGCGATGAGGTCGAAGTCGGCGAAGGCACCGTGTTCGGGCCGCATTGCGTGGTCCACGGCCCGACCAGGATCGGCCGCGACAACCGCTTCTACGCGCAGTGCGCGATCGGCGGCGATCCGCAGGACAAGAAATTCGCCGGCGAGCGCACGCAGTTGCACATCGGCGACGGCAACGTGTTCCGCGAGTTCGTCACCGTCAACCGCGGCACCGGCAACGGCGGCGGCATCACCCGCATCGGCGACGGCAACTGGCTGCTGGCCTATACGCATGTCGCCCACGACTGCGCGATCGGCAACCTGTGCGTGTTCTCGAACAACTCCACCCTGGCCGGCCACGTCACCGTCGAAGACCAGGTGATCATGAGCGGCTTCTCCGGCATCCATCAGTTCTGCCGCATCGGCGCGCACGCCTTCATCGGCATGGGCGCGCTGGTCAACGGCGACGTGCCGCCGTTCGTGATGGTCGCCCAGGACGGCTACGGCCGCCCGCGCGGCATCAACAGCGAAGGCCTCAAGCGCCGCGGCTTCGACGCCGAGCGAATCGGTGCCATCAAGCGTGCGTATCGCACCTTGTACGTGTCCGGCGCGCCGTTGGAAGAAGCGCGGGTCAAGCTCGAGGACATGGCCGCGACCAGCCCCGACGTACGGGCGTTGCTGGACTTCATCGGCAACGGCGAGCGGCCGTTGTTGCGCTGAGACCTTCGCGATGACGACGGTCCATCGGTTTCGTTTCGGACAGACCGTCGTGGACTACCGGATCGACGAGGCCGACTACAAGGTCACGCTCGCCGAATTCTTCATCGACGAGCGCCGGTTGTGCGAATGGCTCGGCATCGACCGCAATCTGTCGCAATACGGCACCGATTTCGATCCCGGCTCGCCGGAACCGATACGCAACCGCGGGATCGACGCGTTCCTGAGCCGCGCCCAGGCTCACAATCAGTTCGGCAGCGGCCGTCTGGTGCTATACCGCTGCCACTGCGGTTGCGACTACTGCGGCGTGATCTCCTGCCGTTTGGAAGTCGGTGACGATCACGTGATTTGGCAGGATGTGACGCTCGAAGACGACGATGGCCCCGTGGCCGGGCACAATGCGCCGGACAGTTCGCTTCCCACCCTGACGCCCGTCGCCCGCTTCGTCTTCGACCGCGTGCAATACGAGCAAGAACTGGAACGTTACCGCGCCCCATGAACGCCGCGACGCCCCGCCCGATCGACGAAATCTTCCCTGTCGCGCCGCTGCCGCCGCGCTTCGCCCTGATCGCCGGCGAAGCCTCCGGCGACCTGCTCGGCGCGGGCCTGATCGAGGAACTCAAGCGCCGCTACCCGGGCGCGGAATTCATCGGCATCGGCGGCGAACAAATGCGCGCGGCCGGCATGGAAACCTGGTTCGACGCCACCGAACTTGCGGTGATGGGCCTGGCCGAAGTGCTCAAGCACCTGCCGCGCCTGCTGCGCCTGCGTCGCGACGTGCGCCAGCGCATTCTCGATTGGAAGCCCGACGCCTTCATCGGCATCGACGCGCCCGACTTCAACCTGGGCGTGGAGCGCTGGCTCAAGCAACGCGGTGTGCGCACCGTGCACTACGTCAGCCCCTCGGTCTGGGCCTGGCGCAGGAAGCGCGCGCAGAAGATCGGCCGCAGCGCCGACCGCGTGCTGTGCCTGTTCCCGATGGAACCGCCGATCTACGCCGAATACGGCGTGGACGCGCGTTTCGTCGGCCATCCGCTGGCCGACGAGATGCCGATCCACCCCGATCGCGACGAAGCGCGGATGAACCTGGGACTGGACGACGAAGCTCCGGTGCTGGCGATGCTGCCGGGCTCGCGCGTGGGCGAAATCGAAACCCTGGCCGGCGACTTCATCGCCGCCGCCTCGATCCTGCTCGGCGCCGAGCCCAAGCTCAACATCGTCGCGCCGATGGCCAACGCCGGCGCGCGCGCCGCGTTCGAGCGCGTGCTCGCCGCCCATCCCGACGGCGAGCGTCTGCGCCGCGCCCTGCGCATCGTCGATCGCGGCGCGCGCACGGTGATGGTCGCCAGCAACGTGGTGCTGCTGGCTTCGGGCACGGCCACGCTGGAAGCGATGCTGGCCAAGCGGCCGATGGTGGTCGGCTACAAGATCGCGCCGCTGACCTACACCCTGGTCAAGCGCATGGGCATGCTCAAGGTCGATCACTACGCCCTGCCCAACGTGCTGGCCGGCGAAGTGGTGGTGCCCGAGCTGATGCAGCACGACTGCACGCCGGAGAACCTGGCCGGCGCGGTGCTGCGCTGGCTGCGCGATCCGGCCGCGAGCGCGGCGCTGCTGCCTAAATTCCAGCGCATCCATCTGGAGCTCAAGCGCGACGCCTCGGCCCGCGCGGCCGATGCGATCGCCGAGTTGATCGCCGAACCCAGG
Organism: Lysobacter gummosus; assembly: GCF_001442805.1. NCBI lineage: Bacteria > Pseudomonadati > Pseudomonadota > Gammaproteobacteria > Lysobacterales > Lysobacteraceae > Lysobacter > Lysobacter gummosus. The sequence continues at coordinate 3,698,471 of NZ_CP011131.1, forward strand.
CCCGCGGCCTGAGCCCGACGGTGGCGACCGCGAGCCCGCGGCGGCATACACTGGCGCCGAACCCGCACAGAACGCCGTCACCGTGGACAGCCTGATCGCCCCCGACCCCGCCCCGCCCCGGCCGCGCGCGAAGCCGCGCCTGATCGCCGGCGTGGACGAGGCCGGCCGCGGCCCGCTGGCCGGGCCGGTGTCGGTGGCGGCAGTGATCCTCAACCCGCGCCGCCGCATCGACGGCCTGGACGATTCGAAGAAGCTCAGCGAGCCCAAGCGCGAAGCGCTGTACGCGCTGATCGTCGAGCGCGCCGTGGCCTGGCGCATCGAGTTCGTGGAAGTCGAGGAAATCGACCGGGTCAACATCTTCCAGGCGACCATGCTCGGCATGCGCCGCGCCGTGCAGGCGCTGGCGCCGCAGGCGGAATTCGTGCGCGTGGACGGCAATCACCTGCCCAAGGGCCTGCCCTGCGGCGGCGAGGCCCTGGTCGGCGGCGACGCTTTGGAGCCGTCGATCATGGCCGCCTCGATCCTGGCCAAGGTCGCGCGCGACCGGATGATGCGCAGCCTGCACGAAACCTTCCCGCATTACGGCTTCGATCAGCACAAGGGCTATTCCACGCCTTCGCACCTGGCCGCGCTGAACCAGCACGGGCCCTGCCCGCAGCATCGGCGCAGCTTCGCGCCGGTGCGCACGGCGTTGGAGACGTTGAGTTTGTTCTGAGGTTTTTCCTCGTTATCCCCACAATTTCTTCGCTCGTCATTCCCGCGAACGCGGGAATCCAGGGCCTTTCGTGCGAGAACGTTTGAAGTCACTGGATGTTCGGCTCCGCCGAAGTAAAGCGGAGCCCGCGTTCGCGGGAATGACGTTCTGGAAGGATGGCGCTGAGGGCTCTAGATATTCGGCTTCGCCGACGCAACACAGCACGCAGCGCAAAAGTTCCCCCGCCACGCCGCCCCCGGTCGGCTGAACGCGTAACCCGTGCCACAGGTCACAGCGACTTCATACCGGCGCGCTCACACTGCCCTCAGGCGCAAAGTTCGTTCATCGACCGCAACCGCTACGCGTCGCCACCGGCCCGCGACGCGCACCGCCCCCGCCTTATCCGGCCGGACGCGAGGTGTTCCATGCGTCTGCCTCATCCCACGCCCACGCCCGAACCGTTTCCGTTCGAACGCGAAAGCGCGCTGCCTCACTACGTTCAACCCTACGAGCCGGCGATGACGATCAGCCCGGCCGCGATCGCCGCCTTCGACGCGCTCGTTCACGAATTGCATCCCGATGCCGCGCGCGTGGACGCCACCCGGCTGCAGCGTCTGGCCGGCTGGCTGGCCTCGCTGCCGGCCAGCCAGGCGCGGCGCGCGATCGACGAGCGTCTGCAATGCCTGCAGGACCTGCGCTCGATGGTCGCCGACCCGGGCTGGGACTGCGAACCGGCCATGCGCCGGCGCCTGGATCAGCTGTTCGCCTACGTGGACAGCGACGAGGACCTGATTCCCGACCGCGTGCCCTTGTTCGGCTTGCTCGACGATGTGCTGCTGGTCGAGCTGACTTGGCCTGCGTTCGCGGCCGAGGCGGAGGACTTCCGCGACTTCTGCGCGTACCGGCGGATCGAGCACCCGGACGGCGATGCCACGCAGCAGCGCGCGGCCTGGGTTCGCGATCGCCTGGCTGAGTTGGCGTTGTTGCAGCATCACGCTCGGGTCAGCGATAGCCACTATGCCAATGGGCGCAGTCCGGAGCCGGTGTTTCGGGTGGCTTGAGTGGCGGGGAAAAGCCCCCCCTTTCCCTCCGGCCCGCAGGCACAGCCTGCGGGCGTTCAGTGCCGCGCGAACCTGCGGTTCGCAAGCGCGGCCCTTCACCCTTTTTCAAAGGGGGGGACAGCTACATTGCGGGCTGAACCGAGCGAGTGAATTCGCCCCCTTTGAAAAAGGGGGCCGGCGCCCGGCGCAACCACGCAATCCGAAGACCGGCCAAAGCGCGGGGGATTTGCCCCGCCGCCTCCCCACACCACCACCCACCAGTTTTCGCGATTCGCCCAATTCGCCCCGCAACCCCCAATCCGATCCTGTCAAGGCTTGTCCCACGCCGCCGGGCTGATACCCTGCAAGGCGGCTCGCACGCCGCCAGCCGACCCACGGCTTGAGTCTCCATCGGCACGGCCGCAGAACCGGTACGCATGTCCGCTCCATTCGTTCATCTCCACTTGCACAGCGAGTACTCGCTGGCCGACTCGACGATCCGCATCGGCGATCTGGTCAAACGCTGCGTCGCGCTCGGCCAACCGGCCGTCGCGCTGACCGACGTCGACAACATGTTCGCCGCGGTGAAGTTCTACAAAGCCTGCGAAGGCGCCGGCATCAAGCCGATCATCGGCGCCGACGTGCATCTGGCCGACGGCAACGAAACCGCTTCGCGCCTGACCCTGCTGTGCCGCGACCGCGGCGGCTACCTGAGCCTGTCGCGCCTGCTCAGCCGCGCCTGGATGGAAGGCCACCGCACCGAAGGCGTGGTGCTGCGTCCGGAATGGCTGCGCGAGGACAACGAAGGCCTGTTCGCGCTGGCCGGCCGCCACAGCCTCGCCGGCCGCCTGGCCGCGAGCAACCGCGACGAGCTCGCTCACGCCTGGCTGGTCGATTGGCAGGGCGTGTTCGGCGATCGCCTGCACCTGGAGCTGACCCGCTCCCAGCGCGACGGTGAGGAAGCCTTCAACGCCTTCGCCCTGCACGCCGCCAGCAAGCGCGGCCTGCCGGTGATCGCCAGCAACGACGCGCGCTTCATCGACGCGGAAGGCTATGAGGCGCACGAAGCGCGCGTGTGCATCGCCTCGGGCCGCGTGCTCGACGATCCCAAGCGCCCGCGCGACTACAGCGCCGAGCAGTTCCTCAAGTCCAGCGAGGAAATGCGCGAACTGTTCGCCGACGTGCCCGACGCGATCGACAACGCGCTGGCGCTGGCCAAGCGCTGCAACGTCGAACTCAAGCTCGGCGAATACGCGCTGCCGGATTTCCCGGTGCCGGACGATCACACCATCGAGTCCTGGCTGCGCGCGCAATCGCGCGAAGGCCTGATCAAGCGCCTGGAGAAGAATCCGATCGCGCCGGGCAAGACCCGGCAGATCTACGACGAGCGCCTGGAAACCGAACTGGACGTCATCATCAAGATGGGGTTCCCCGGTTACTTCCTGATCGTCGCGGACTTCATCAACTGGGCCAAGGACCACGACATCCCGGTCGGCCCGGGCCGCGGTTCGGGCGCGGGTTCCCTGGTGGCCTGGGCGCTGGGCATCACCGACCTGGACCCGTTGCCCTACGACTTGCTGTTCGAGCGATTCCTCAATCCCGAACGCGTGTCGATGCCCGACTTCGACATCGACTTCTGCATGGACCGCCGCGACGAAGTCATCGACTACGTCGCGCGCAAGTACGGCCGCGACCGCGTCAGCCAGATCATCACCTACGGCACCATGGCGGCCAAGGCGGTGGTGCGCGACGCCGGCCGCGTGCTCGGCCATCCGTACGGCTTCGTCGACGGCATCGCCAAGCTGATTCCGAACACGCTCGGCATCAGCCTCGACGACGCGCTGGGCGAATCGGAAGCGGCGGCGAAGAACCAGGAACTGGCGTCGGCCGATCTGATCGCGCGTTACCGCAGCGAAGACGACGTGCGCGATCTGCTGGACCTGGCGCGCGAACTCGAAGACCTGACCCGCAACGCCGGCAAGCACGCCGGCGGCGTGGTGATCGCGCCCAGCCCGCTGTCGGACTTCTGCCCGCTGTTCGCCGAACACGACGGCGAGGGCCGCGGCAAGAGCCCGGTCACCCAGTTCGACAAGGACGACGTGGAAGCCGTCGGCCTGGTCAAGTTCGACTTCCTCGGCCTGCGCACGCTCACGATCATCGATTGGGCGGTCAAGGCGATCAACAAGCGCCGCGGCAAGGAAGGCCAGGGCCCGCTCGACATCACCGCGCTCGAACTCAACGACCAAGCGACTTACGAACTGTTCGCGCGCGGCGACACCGTCGCGGTGTTCCAGTTCGAATCGCGCGGCATGCGCGAATTGCTCAAGCGCGCCAAGCCCGACACCTTCGAAGACATCATCGCGCTGGCCGCCTTGTTCCGTCCCGGCCCGCTGGGCTCGGGGATGGACAAGGACTGGGTCGACCGCAAGCACGGCAACGCCGAAGTCACCTATCCGCACGACAGCCTGGAACCGGTGCTGGGGCCGACCTACGGCGTCATCGTCTACCAGGAACAGGTGATGCAGATCGCCCAGGTCCTGGCCGGCTACTCGCTCGGCGGCGCGGACATGCTGCGCCGCGCGATGGGCAAGAAGAAGCCGGAGGAAATGGCGAAGGAGCGCGCCAAGTTCGAAGCCGGCTGCGCCGAGCGCAACATTCCGGCCAAGCAGGCCAGCCCGATCTTCGACTTGATGGAGAAGTTCGCCGAGTACGGCTTCAACAAGTCGCACTCCGCCGCGTACGCGCTGGTCGCCTACCAGACGGGTTGGCTGAAGCGCCACTACCCGGCCGAATTCATGTCCGCGACCTGTTCGTCGGACATGGACAACACGGAAAAGGTCGTCAACTTCCTCGACGAAGCGCGGGTCATGGGCCTCACCGTCCTGCCGCCGCACGTCAACGAATCGGACTACATGTTCGAAGCCATCGACGCCACCACCATCCGCTACGGCATCGGCGCGGTGAAGGGCGTCGGCCGCGGCGTGTGCGAGGCGATCGTGGAAGCGCGCCGCGCCGGCCCGTTCTCGGACCTGCTGGATTTCTGCAAGCGCGTGGACACCGGCAAGCTCAATCGCCGCGCGCTGGAAGCGCTGGCGCACGCCGGCGCGCTCGACGGCCTGGGCCGCAACCGCGCCAGCTTGATGCTGCAGTTGCCGGAAGTGCTCAAGGTCACCGACCAACTGGCGAAGGAACGCGCCGCGGGACAAGTCTCGCTGTTCGGCGGATTCGAAACCGCCGCGCCGGCACTGCACCTGGACCTGCCGGAGGCCGACGAATGGCCGCTGAGCCAGATCCTGCACGGCGAGCGCGAAACCCTCGGCCACTATCTCAGCGGCCATCCCTTCGATCCGTACCGCGACGAGTTGCGCAACCTGGTCGGCAACGACTTGGGCGAGCTGGAAACGATCTGGGAAAAACGCCCGGAAAGCGCGCGCAGCGGCTGGCGTCCGGAGCTGGACATCATCGTCGCCGGGCAAGTCGTCGGCTTCCGCAAGAAGGGCGACAGCCAGATGTTCGTGCAGATCGAGGACGGCCGCGGCCGCCTGGAGTGCGCGTTCTTCTCCGAGACCTACAGCGAGTTCGCCTCGATGCTGGCGCGCGACCGCCTGCTGGTGATCCAGGGCGGCCTGCGCGAGGACGCCTTCAGCGGCGGCTTCGCCCTGCGCGCGGCGCGCTGCTGGGACTACGCCCAGGTCTGCGCCAAGCACGCGCAGCGCCTGGCCCTGCGTCTGGACCTGCGCGTGCCCGGCACCTGGCAACGCGTGGACGCGCTGCTGGCCAAGCAGCGTCCCGGCCCGACGCCGATCCGCCTGGACCTGCTGCGCCAGGGCGCGGCCGGCATGCTCGACCTCAACGGCCCGCAGTCGGTGCGCGTGGATGCCGATCTGGTCGGCATCCTGCGCTCGCAACCGGGTGTGACGGCGGTGAAATTGAGCCTGTCCAAGCCCTGGGCGAACTAGGCCGAAGCGTCCTCGTGTCTGCCTTCTCCCGCACGCGGGAGAAGCCGCTTGATCCGCTTCACTTCCAGACTCCGCCATCCCCCTCGGTACGGTCCGCTCCACTGGGCTAGACTGTCCGTTGACCAAGGCCCACGGCCCCCGAATGAATCCGAACTACCTCGACTTCGAGCAGCCCATCGCCGACCTGGAAGCCAAAATCCAGGAACTGCGACACGCCAGCAGCGGCCCGGCGGTCGATATCGACGCCGAAATCCACGCCCTGCAGGACAAGCTGCGACTGCGCACGGCGCAGATCTTCCGCGACCTGTCGTCCTGGCAGATTTCCCAACTCGCCCGCCACCCGGCGCGGCCGTACACGCTCGATTACATCCGGGTGATGTGCGACGAGTTCCAGGAACTGGCCGGCGACCGCGCCTTCGCCAACGACTACGCCATCGTCGGCGGCCTGGGCCGCATCGCCGGGCGCAGCGTGGTCATCGTCGGCCACCAGAAGGGCCGCGACACCAAGAGCAAGATCAAGCGCAACTTCGGCATGCCGCGTCCGGAGGGCTACCGCAAGGCGCTGCGCCTGATGAAGCTGGCCGAGCGCTTCAAGCTGCCGCTGCTGACCTTCATCGACACCGCCGGCGCCTGGCCGGGCATCGACGCCGAAGAACGCGGCCAGTCCGAAGCCATCGCGCGCAACCTGCTGGAAATGGCCGAACTCAAGATTCCGGTGATCTGCACCGTGATCGGCGAAGGCGGCTCCGGCGGCGCGCTGGCGATCGGCGTGGGCGATCGCACGCTGATGCTCGAATACAGCACCTACTCGGTGATCACGCCCGAAGGCTGCGCCTCGATCCTGTGGAAGACCGCGGAAAAAGCCAAGGACGCGGCCGAACAGCTCGGCCTGACCGCCAAGCGCCTGCACGAGCTGGGCCTGATCGACAAGATCGTGCGCGAACCCATCGGCGGCGCGCATCGCAATCCCAAGCAGATGGCCACGCGTTTGAAGGCGGTGTTGATCAACGAGATCGACGCGCTGGAAAACGTGCCGGCCGATGAGCTGCTGCAGCGGCGCTATGAGCGCTTGCGCGGGTACGGGGCGTACGAGGCGGCGTAAGCCGGCGCGGCCGACTGCGACGAAAGCGTCGGGCCTGAAGGCCCTCCCACAAAAGACTTCGTGCTGTCGGCCGCTGTTGTGGGAGGCCCTTCAGGCCCGACGCTTTCGTCGCAGTCGGCCTCAGCCCCACGCCCGCTGATACTGCTCCGGCACATGCGTCGCCGCGCCCAACTCGCGCGCCGCGCGGTGCGGGAAATACGGATCGCGCAACAACTCGCGCGCCAGCAGCACCACGTCGGCTTCGCCGTCTTCGATGATCCTCGAAGCCTGCCGCGCCTGGGTGATCAATCCAACCGCGCCGGTGGCGATGGCGGCTTCGCGGCGGATGCGCGCGGAGAACGGCACCTGATAACCCGGCTCGTTCGGAATCCGCACATGCGGAACCAGGCCGCCGCTGGAGACGTCGATCAGATCGACGCCGAGGTCTTTCACGATCCGCGCCAGCTCCACGCTCTGTTCGATATCCCAACCGCCTTCGGCCCAATCGGTCGCGGAAATGCGTAGCCACAGTGGCAAGCGCTCGGGCCACACCTCGCGCACCGCGGCCAGCACTTCGCGCAACAGGCGCGTGCGGTTTTCGAAACTGCCGCCGTAGCGGTCGCTGCGATGGTTCGACAACGGCGACAGGAACTGATGCAACAGATAGCCGTGCGCGGCGTGGATCTCGACCAGTTGGAAGCACGAGTCCAGCGCGCGCTGCGCCGCAGCGGCGAAATCGTCGATCACGGTGCGGATCTCGATCGGCTGCAATTCGCGCGGTTCCGGCCCGTCTTCGCGGAACGCCAGCGGCGACGGCGCGACCGTGGTCCAACCGCCGTCTTCCACCGACACCGCGTTGCCGCCCAGCCACGGCGGCTCGACGCTGGCCTTGCGCCCGGCGTGGCCGAGTTGAACGCCGACCACCGCCTCGCGCGAGCGCAGGAAGCAGGTGATGCGGTGCCAGGCCTCGGCCTGCGCGCCGTTCCACAAACCGGTGTCGGCGGCGGAAATGCGCCCCTCCGGCGAGACCGCGCTGGCCTCGGTCATGACCAGGCCCGCACCGCCGACCGCGCGGCTGCCCAGATGCACCAGATGCCAGTTGTTCGGCAGGCCATCGACCGCCGAGTACTGGCACATGGGCGAAACCACCAGACGGTTGCGCAAGCTCAGGGATCGTTGCGAAAGCGGAGCGAAAAGCCGGGACACGGGGAATCTCTGCAAGGGATGACTGCGAACCAAGGTAGTGGCGGCCTCGCGCCGTTGCAGCATCACGCATGGGTTGCTGCGTCCCGTGGCCGTGGCACCATGCCGGCATGTCCGTATCAAACGCCGATGCGATCGCCCTCGCCCTGGCTCAAACGCCGGATGCGCCGCTGTGCGTGGCCTACAGCGGCGGCCTGGATTCGACCGTGCTGTTGCATGCGCTGGCGGCGCGCGCGCGTTCGCGCGGCCAGCGCGTGCGCGCCTGGCATGTCCATCACGGCCTGCATCCGAACGCCGACGATTGGGCGCGGCATTGCCGGGAAATCTGCGACCGCGACGGCCTGGAACTGACCGTTTCGCGGGTATCGGTTGCGCGCGAGGACGGCGACGGCCCGGAGGCCGCGGCGCGCCGCGCCCGTCACGCCGCTTTCGAGGCCGGGCTGGGCGAAGGCGAAGTCCTCGCGCTGGCGCACCATCGCGACGATCAGGCCGAAACCCTGCTGCTGCGCCTGCTGCGCGGCTCCGGCCCCGACGGCCTGGCGGCGATGCGGCCGTGGCGCGATTGCGGCAGCGGCCGCTTGTGGCGGCCGCTGCTGGCGCTGCCGCGCGAGGCCTTGCAGGCCTACGCGCAAGCGCACGGCCTGCGTTGGATCGACGATCCCAGCAACCAGGAACACCGCTACGACCGCAACTTCCTGCGCCACCGCGTATTGCCGCTGCTGCGCGAACGCTGGCCGCAGGCCGACGCCGCCTTCGCCGTATCGGCGCAACTCAGCGGCGAGGCCGCGCGCTTGCTCGACGGCGAAGACGCGCAAGCCCTGGCCCAGGTGCGCAGTCTGGACCCGCAGGCGCTGTCGCGCTCGGCCCTGCTCGCGCTGCCGGCGGCGCGGCGCGCGCGGGTGCTGCGGCGCTGGATCGCGACGCTCGGGCTGCCGCCGCTGCCGGCGCAAGGCGTGATGCGGATCGAAACCGACCTGTTGCCCGCGCGCGCCGACGCCGAAGCCGAATTCGCCTGGCAAGGTGCGAGCATCCGCGCCTGGCGCGATCTGTTGCACGCGCAGGCTCAGCGCCCGGCCTGGCCCGAGAACTGGAGCCATGCCTGGGACGGCCGCGCGCCACTGCTACTGCCCTGCGGCGGACAATTGCGGCTGGAAAACGCGCCGGCCTTCGACACCCCGCTTCTGGCGCATGCGCGCCGCGGCGGCGAACGCATCGCCCTGCCCGGCCGCGCGCATCGGCATTCGCTCAAGAATCTGTTGCAGGAACTGGGCGTGCCGCCGTGGGAGCGCGCGCGCCTGCCGTTGCTGTCCTCGCCGCGGGGCGAACTGCTGGCGGTGGGCGATCTGGTGTACTCGGCGTCGATGGACGCCTGGCTGCGCGAACGCGCGGCGCGACTGCACTGGACCGGTTGAGCGCGAAGGCGCTGCGAATATCGCCGCGATCGGCAACGCGGCCGCGGCCTGGAAGCCGACCGCGACCGATTGTCGCAGCCGTCGCCGCGGGCGCGCATTGACCCCGCCCCGTCCCCGCCGCACACTTCTCACATGGCCCGTAAATCCACCACAGACGCCTCGCCGGTCGCAGATTTCGAGCAGTCCCTGGACGCGCTCGAACAACTGGTCGAGAAAATGGAGCACGGCGAAATGAGTCTGGAAGACTCCCTCGCCGCCTACGAACGCGGGGTCGGGCTCTACCGCCGCTGCCAGAGCGCGCTGGAGCAAGCCGAACTGCGCGTGCGCCTGCTCACCGATCCGCAGGAACCGGCCAGCGCCGAGCCCTTCGGCAATGCCGGCCCGCCGGGCAGCGAAGTCGATGCCTGACACGCCCGCGACCGGCCGCTGACACCATGGCCGTTCCCGTTCCGACCGGCTCACCAAGGCCCGATTTCTCCATGCTCGACGGCATCCTGAGGCAATGGCGCCAACGCGCCGACGCCGCACTCGCACGCGCCCTGCCTCCGACCGACGAGCAGCCGCGGCGTCTGCACCAGGCCATGGGCCATGCGGTGCTGCTCGGCGGCAAGCGCATGCGGCCGCTGCTGGTCTACGCCAGCGGCGCCTTGTTCGAAGTCGCCCCGCTGGTGCTCGACGCGCCGGCGGCGGCGGTGGAATTCATTCACGCTTATTCGCTGGTCCACGACGATCTGCCGGCGATGGACGACGACGCGCTGCGCCGCGGCCAGCCGACCGTGCACGTGGCCTTCGACGAAGCCACCGCGATTCTCGCCGGCGATGCGCTGCAGTCGCTGGCCTTCGGCGTGCTCGCCGACACCCAGGTCTCCGACGCGATCCGGGTCGATCTGCTGCGCACCCTGGCCCAGGCCGCGGGCGTGGCCGGCATGTGCGGCGGCCAGGCGCTGGACATCGACGCCACCGGCGCCGGCGTGCGCCTGGACGTGGCGGCGCTGGAACGTCTGCATTCGCTCAAGACCGGCGCGCTGATCCGCGCGTCGGTGCGCCTGGGCGCGCTGTGCGGCGGCGCCGACACGGCCGCGCTGGAGGCGCTGGACCGCTACGCGCGCGCGCTCGGCCTGGCGTTCCAGGTGCGCGACGACATTCTCGATATCGAAGGCGACAGTCAGACCCTGGGCAAGACCGCGGGCAAGGACATCGCCCAGGACAAATCGACGTTCCCCGCGCTGATCGGCGTGGAGGCTTCGCGCGCGCGCCTGGACGAACTCGCGCAGGCAATGCGCGATGCGCTGGAGCCGTTCGGCGAACGCGCGAACGCGCTGCAGGCGCTGGGCCGGCTGGCGATCGAGCGCGATCGCTGAGACGCCCTCGCGCAAATCGCGGACATGAAAAAAGCGGGCCGAAGCCCGCTTTTTTCTTGCCGCGATGCGCGTCTTACTTGACCAGACGCAGCGTCCACGGATAACGGTATTCCTCGCCCTTGTTGGCGGCCAGCGCGGCCATGATGGTCAGCACCAGCCATGCCAGACCGACCAGCGGCAGCAGCACCAGACCGATCAGCACGAAGGTCAGCAGGAAGCTGACGATGCCGGCGATCAGCGCGGTGATGTTGAAGTTCAGCGCTTCTTTGCCCTGGTCGGCGACGAAGGGCATGGTGTCCTTCTTGACCAGCCATACCACCAGCGGGCCCAGGACGGTGCCGAAGGGAATGATCAAACCGACCAGCGTGCTCAGATGAGCCAGCATGCCCCAAGTCTTTTCGTCCTGACTGATATCGTTCATTACGCTTCCCCTACGTGTTGGATGGTGTCGGTTGAGGTCCCGCGCCGCACGGCCCGTTGCCCCTTGCGGGCATCATAAACCTTTATTCATCACAGAATAACAACGCAGTGGCGCAAGTTTTCCGGCCCCGGGTCCACGTAGGAAGGGCGAAAATGCGGCCGTGCGCGAGCGCACGGATCGCGGGATAAACGCCGGTTTGCGAACCGCGTCGCGCCGACCGTATCGGCGGCCCGACGAAACGTCGGTGAACCGCGCGCATTCGCGCCAGTCAGCGCTGCGATCCGGCCAAGTCCGCGCTCAGGCCAGGCTCACGCCCTGCATCGCCGCGACCGCGCGGCTGCCGGGGAACACCTTCGACTCGATCGCCGAATCGGCCAGCCCCACGTGCTCGACCAGCACGCGCTTGAACAAGCCGCGCAGGTCGCTGGTGGCGCGCACGTCGCGGCCTTCGTTGAGCTGCGCCGGCGCCAGCCCCGGCCAGTCGCCGCCGATGCGGCCGCCGTGCACGGCGCCGCCGCACAGCAGAGCGACGCCGCCGGTGCCGTGGTCGGTGCCGCCGCTGCCGTTGATCGCCGCGGTGCGGCCGAATTCGGTCACCACCGCCACCACCGTGCGCGGCCATGCCGCGCCGAACGCATCGCGCGCATTGGCCAGGCCTTGATCGAGTTCGGCGAGCTTGCGCTGCAGCAACGCCGCCTGATTGCGGTGCGTGTCCCAGCCGCTGTCCTCGACGAAGCCGATGCGCGGGCCGTCGGCCGCGCTCATGCGTTGCGCGGCCACGCGCATCGCCTCGGGCAGCGCGAACGCGCCCTTGCCGTCGCGCATCATCGTCGCGCCGTGGATGGAGCGCTCGAAGGTTTCGCTGAGTCGCGCATCGGCCGCGTACAGCGGCCCCAACTGCTGCAGCAACAGCGGATCGACTTTCTTCGACAACGGCGGCGACCAGTTGCTGGCGCGATCGCTGCCGCGCAGCGCCAACGGCATCACCGCCGCGATGGCGATCGCGGAGTTGCCGGGCATGGCGCCGACGCAGCGACCGAGCCAGCCGTCGCGCGCGCCGCTGGGCGTGGCGGTGCCGTTCTCAAGGCAATCCTGCGCTTCGAAATGCGAGCGCTGGCGATACGGCGGCGCGATCGCCACGATCGGCAGCAATTGTTTTTCGCGGTACATCGCCGCGCTCTGCTGCATCGCCGGATGCAGGCCGAACTGGCTGTCGATGCGAATCGGATCGGCGATGGCGCCGTCGCCGCGCAAGGCGGCGTAGGCCGGATCGCCGAACGCCGGCAGCATATGCAAGCCGTCGAGCCCACCGCGCAGCAGCACCAGCAGGAAACGCGTGTCGTGTCCGGTGGCCGCGCGGGTCGTGCCGGGGAATAAGGTCAGCAGCGCGCTCGCGCCGAACGCCGCCAGCAGGCTACGTCGTTGAGCGTCGATCATCTCAAGCCCTCCATTGGAACGCCGGGCTGGCGAACAGCAGCGAATAACCGTCGCTGGCCGAACCGGCGCGGCGCAGGCCGATGGCGAAATCGCCGCTGACCACGTCGCTGCCCAGCACCGATACCGCGCGTTGATATGGCGTGATGCCGTTCGTCGCATCCACGCGCGCGGCGAACAATTGCGCTGCCTGGATGCGCTTGAACAAGCCGTCCGGGCTGCTCCAGTCGGCGGCGGTGTCGGGGAAACCGGCCGGCGAGCGCGGCGTGAACACCGGCTGGCCCAGGCTGGCGAGCAGCGCGATCAAGGCGCGCGCATCCTCGTCTACCGGCAGTTCGCCTGCGCGCAGCGCCGAGATCACGAAATCGTTCGGCGTCTTGAACTTGCGCGCGTCCGGCGCCCACGCCAGCGGGCTTTCGACCAGGGTGGTGTAGAGCGCGCGCAAATCGCCGCCGCTGCGCAGGTAGGCCTTGGCCATGGCATCGACCAGCGCCGGCGGCGGCTCGTCGGCGACGAAGTGACGCGCCAGTTTGAAGCTCAGGTGCTTGGCGGTGGCCGGATGCCGGGCCAGGTCGGCCAATACCGCGCGGCCCTGGTCGAGCCCGCCTTCGGCGTAATCGCGGCCCAGCACGCGGCGCGCGCCGGGCTCGTGCGCGTTGGCGCGGAACACGAATGGATTATCGATGTCGGCATCGCGCGGCGCCGGCGTGCTCCAGCCGGTGATCGCGCGCGCCAGTTCGGTCACGTCAGCCTGCTTGTAGCCGCCGTTGACGCCCAGGGTGTGCAGTTCCAGGATTTCGCGAGCGAGGTTTTCGTTGAGCCCGCGCTTGGGCTTGTTGGCCCGTTCGGCGTTCATCGCCACACGCGAGTCGTTGCCGATGGACACCGCGTTGTCGAGGTAACGCAGCATCGCCGGGTGGGTTTCCACCGCGAACAGCATGTCCTCGAAGCGCCCGGTCACGTGCGGGCGGATCGCTTCGCGCTCCATCGAGGCGGCGTACAGACGCGCGTTGGACTTGTCGATGGAGACCGCGAAATGGTTCGACCAGAACTGGGTCAGGCGCTCGACGAACGGCGCCTGGGTGCGCGCGGCATGGCGATAGCGCGCGGCGAATTCGTTGAGCTGCTGCCGGCGCAGATCGCGCAGCATGGCCTGGCCGGGATTGTCGGCATCGCTGGCGGCGGCGTTGGGTTTGGTGTCGCCGGGCATCGCGGCCGCGTTGGCGCGGCCGCGGCGCTGGGGCGCTGCGGACAGGTTCGGCGCGGCCATGTCGCCGGCCGCCATATCGGCGGCGGCGGCCTGTGGCGGCGTTGCCGGCGCGGCATCGCGGCTGCGGTTCTCGCGATTGAGCCGCTGTTGTTCGAACTCGCTGCGCATCGTCGCGGCGCTGCCGGGCAGGCCTTCGAATTCGCTCAGCGACGCGGGCTGCCGCAGTTGCGCGAGCAGAACCTCGCGCCCGTCGCTGCCGCGATCGATCTCGCCGGGACGCGCACCGAGTCCGAAACGATTGGCGGCAGTGGCCTTGCTTGCGCTCATCGGGCTCTCCGGGGCAATGGGAAGATACCCCCGGAAACGGACGTGCACTTTGCGGGTTGACAACAAACGGCGCCCGTTCAGGCGCCGATGTCGTGTTTCGAGAAATCGAACGGAAATTCGATGGCGCAGGTTCATGATCGAACCGCGCCGTCGTTCATGCCGCGATCAATCTTCCGCGGTATCGCCGGCCACGGTCATGCGTCCGACCAGGATCGAACCGGTGCGCACGTGCGAGCGCACATCCACGTCGGTGCCGACCGCTTCGATCGCCTCGAACATCTTGCGCAGGTTGCCGGCGATGGTGATGCCGTCCACCGGGTACTGGATTTCACCGTTATCGACCCAGAAACCGGCCGCGCCGCGCGAGTAGTCGCCGGTGACGCTGTTGACGCCCTGCCCCATCAGCTCGGTGACCAGCAGGCCGCGGCCCATCTGCCGCAGCATCGATTCGAAATCGCCGGCATTGGCCGCGACTTGCAGATTGTGCACGCCGCCTGCGTTGGCGGTGCTCTGCAGGCCGAGCTTGCGCGCCGAGTAACTGCCCAGCACGTAGCGCTGCAGCACGCCGGCGTCGATCAGCGCCGATTCGCGCGTGGCCACGCCTTCGGCGTCGTAAGAGGTCGAACGCAGGCCGCGATGCAGGAACGGCTGTTCTTCGATGCGGAACCACGACGGGAACAACTGCGTGCCGACGCTATCGACCAGGAAGCTCGCGCGCCGGTACAGCGCGCCGCCGCTGACCGCGCCGAGCAGATGGCCGATCAGCGAACGCGCGCTCTCGGCGGCGAACAGCACCGGGTATTCGCCGGTGTTGAGCTGGCGCGGCGCGAGGCGCGCGACCGTGCGTTCGGCGGCCTTGCGGCCGACGCTGGCGGCCGATTCCAGTTCGTCGGCGATCAGCGCCGAGGTGTACCAGCCGTCGCGCTGCATGCTGTCGCCGCGGCCGGCGATCAGCGCGCAGCCCAGGCTGTGCTGGGTGCCGCGATCGCGGCCGATGAAGCCGTGCGAGTTGGCGTACACGCCCAGGCTGGCGCCGGTGCCGACCGAGGCGCCGTCGGAATTCTCGATGCGCGCGTCGAACTCGCGCCCGGCCGCTTCGCTGGCCAGGGCCAGCTCGATGGCGCGGTCGGCGTCGATGTACCACGGGTGCCAGGTGTCGAATTCGCGCAGATCCGTGGCCATCAGCGCCGCATCGGCCAGGCCGGCGGCGCTGTCGTCCTCGGTGTAGCGGGCGATCGCGCAGGCCTGCTCGACCGTGGCTTCCAGGCTGCTGTCGCGCAGGTCGGCGGTGCTGGCGCTACCCTTGCGCTGGCCGAAATACACGGTCACGGCGATGCCGCGGTCGCGGGTGGCTTCGACGGTTTCGACCTCGCCCATGCGCACGTTGACGTTGAGGCCGGTCTCTTCCGAGCACGAGACCTCGGCCTGGGTCGCGCCGCGCGCGCGCGCGGCCGCGAGCAGGCGCTGCGACAGGTCCGACAGCGCGTCCAGGCGCGCTTCGGGGTCGGCGAAGATATGGGCCGGAGCGGCCTGGCTGAGGGCTGACGCGTTCAATGGCTTATCCTAGTCATGGGCCGCGCTTGGGCGCGGCCGTCGTAATGTTCAGTTTGCAGGCTATAGAGGTGTTTTGCGATGCGCGGCAGAGACGAGGAAACCGGCGAATTCCTGAGCCCCAGCCGGAGCCAGAACCGGCGCGAAGCGCTGGAAACCCTGGCCCTGGGCGAAAAACTGGTGTCGCTGACCGAGGCCCAGCTGGCCAAGCTGCCGGTGCCCGAAGCGCTGCTGCCGCACATCCGCGACTGCAAGCGCATCACCTCGCATGTCGCGCACAAGCGCCAGCTGGCGTTCCTGGCCAAGCAGATGCGCCGCGAGGACGATGCGGCGATGGACGCGCTGCGCGATGCGCTCGACGAAAACGGCGAAGCGGCGCGGCGCGAAATCGCCGCGATGCACCGGATCGAGCAATGGCGCGAGCGTCTGCTCGTCGACGGCGACAGCGCGCTGGCCGAGCTGCTGAGCGAATACCCCGGGGCCGACCGCCAGCGCCTGCGCCAACTGGCGCGCAACACGCTGGAAGAGCGCAAGCGCAACAAGCCGCCGCATTCGTTCCGCGAGCTGTATCGCGAGTTGCGTACGGTGATGTTGGGAGCGAATGAGGCCGATGACGACGTGGAAGACAACGACGAATTCAGCGGCGACGAACGAGATTGATCTTCGATCGCTGCGCGTAGCCCCTCTCCCGCTTGCCACCCAAGGTGACTTCCTTCGGGGCGCGGGGTGAGCGCACGCAGCTTGCGAGCCACTGGCTCGCGTGTGCGCGAACGCCCAAACGCCATGCGTTTGGGCCGGGCCGGGGTTGGGGTGAGGGCATCCAAGATCGCGCCGTAACTCGATGCTCCGCGCGCCCTCATCCGGCCCTGCAGGCCACCTTCTCCCGCAAGCGGGAGAAGGGAGAAGTCAGCGGCAGCGCTCTTATCGCGAACGCTCGCGATATCAGGCACTGGTGCCGCCCACCGTCAACCCGTCGATCAACAGCGAAGGCTGGCCCACGCCGACCGGGACGCTCTGCCCGTCCTTGCCGCACACGCCCACGCCTTCGTCCAGCGCCAGGTCGTGGCCGATCATGCTGACCTTCTGCATGGTCTCCGGGCCGTTGCCGATCAAGGTCGCGCCCTTCACCGGCGCGGTGATCCTGCCGTCTTCGATCAGATACGCCTCGGTCGCCGAGAACACGTACTTGCCGCTGGTGATATCGACCTGGCCGCCGCCGAAATTCACCGCGTACAGGCCTTTTTTCACCGAGCGGATCATCTCTTCCGGATCGTGCGTGCCGGCCAGCATGTAGGTGTTGGTCATGCGCGGCATCGGCAGATGGGCGAAGGATTCGCGGCGGCCGTTGCCGGTCGGTTGCATGCCCATCAGGCGCGCGTTGAGGGTGTCTTGCATGTAACCGACCAGCACGCCGTCTTCGATCAGCGTGGTGCAATTGGTCGGCGTGCCTTCGTCGTCGATGTTGAGCGAGCCGCGACGACCTTCCAGGGTGCCGTCATCGACGATGGTCACGCCCTTGGAGGCCACGCGCTGGCCCATGCGGCCGGCGTAGACCGAGGTGCCCTTGCGGTTGAAATCGCCTTCCAGTCCGTGCCCGACCGCTTCATGCAGCAACACGCCGGGCCAGCCGGAACCGAGCACCACCGGCATCACGCCGGCCGGCGCGTCGATCGCGTCCAGATTCACCAGCGCCTGGCGCAGCGCTTCGCGCGCGAGCCTCTCGGGCTTGTCGCCGCCCAGCAGTTCGGCGTAGCTGTAACGTCCGCCGCCGCCGGAATAACCGCTTTCGCGGCGGCCGTTGTGTTCGACGATCACCTGCACGTTCAAGCGCACCAGCGGGCGCACGTCGGCGGCGAGCACGCCGTCGCTGCGCGCGACCAGCACGGTGTCGATGCCGCCGCTGAGGCTGACCATGACCTGCTTGACCCGCGGATCGGCCGCGCGCAACAGCTTGTCGATCTTGCGCAGCGCCTCGACCTTGGTTTCGTTCGCCAGCGAATCGATCGGATCGTCGCTGGGATACAGCGAACGGCCGCCGCCGCGCACCAGCGAACGCGCCTGCTGCGCATTGCCGTCGCGGGCGATGGCGCGCGCCGACTTGGCCGCGCCGAGCAAGGCCTCGCTGTTGATTTCGTCCGAATAGGCGAAGCCGGTTTTCTCGCCGCTGATCGCGCGCACGCCGACGCCCTGCTCGATCGAATGCGAACCATCCTTGACGATGCCGTCTTCCACGCTCCAGCTCTCGCGGCGCGAATGCTGGAAGTACAGGTCGCCGAAATCGATGCCCGGCCCGAGCAGGGTGCCGAAGCTGCGCTCCAGGCCGCTGGCGTCTAGCCCGGCGGGCAGGAGGAGGCGGGATTCGGCGATCTGGATCGGTAGGGTCATGACGGAACCGTGGTTGCGTGGAATGGGCATCTTAGGCGGCCAGGCCGCGGCTGTATCGGATCGCGAACGCAACCCGGGCGGCGCGGCACCGGCATGAGCCCAAGATGGTGGCGCCGCGGCGGCCGATCAATGGGGCCGGGCTTGCGCAATCCTGCCTCGGGCGAGGCGGATGGGCGCGATCTGAGCGCGGATTCGGCGAAGTTTCGCGCGAGGCGCGAGGCCGATGCGGTTTCCTGCGCGCCCAGCCGGCGAAGCGCCGCCACCGCCAATCGGCGAAAAGAGCCGGGACCGAACACCGGCTCAGCCCTCCGCCGGCGGCGCCTTTTGCGTCAGCCGCGTCTGCTCGCGCGTGACCACTTCGACCTTGGGCTCCTTCCACGGCCCGGTGACCCGATAGGTCTTGGACGCCAGGCTGCCCAGCGGCTTTTGCAACACCGCGTTCGCCGCCGCGCCGATCGCCGCGCCGATCGGGCCGGCGGCCAGCGCGCCGACCGCGGTCAGCACGTTGGCGGCCTTGGGCCGCACTTCGATGGTCTGGTCGTAGCTCTGCGCGCGAAGGTCGGTGGCGCCGCGGATGGCGATGTTGGCGGCCGGGCCGTCGATCACCAGATCGTCGCTGCGCGCGCTGCCGTTGCCGAAGCGCACGTTGCCGCCGATGCGGTCGAAAGCGAAGCCCTTCGAGAACAGGTCGCGGAAATCCAGGGTCAGGCGGCGCGGCAGTTGGGCCACGCTGAGCAGGCCCAGTACGCGGCCGGCGCCGGGATCGATTTCGATCAGGCGGCCGTCGCGCACGTCCAGGTTCAAATTGCCTTCCAGCGATCCGAGCGCGAACCCGGCCGGGCTGCCGGGCCAGCCGGCGTCGAGCTTGGCCTTGGCCTTGCCGCCGCCGATCTGCCCGCCGAAACCGAAACCGCCGATCAGGCCGCCGACATCGGCGCTGTCGAGGGCGACACTCAGATGCGTGCGCGCGGCTGCGCCGCGCCCGGTCCAGTCGCCGCTGATGTCGATCGACTGCTTGTTGCCGCGGGTGTTGAACTGATCGATGCGCATGCCCGCCGGGGTCGGCCGGGTGCGCAGGCTGGCGCTGCCGAGCGCGGCGTCGCCGATGCGCAGATCGGCGATGTCCAGGGTCAGCCCGGGAATCTTCGCCGGGTCCATGCCCGCGTCGGGCAGCGGCTTGGCCGCGGCCTGCGCGGTGTTGGCGGCGACCGCGGTGCTCGCGTTGACGCCGTTGGCGCCGGGATTGACCGGGGCGTTGGTCGCGGCGGCGTTGCTGTCGGAGCGCCAATGCAGGCGCGCGAACTTGCCGGCGATGGCGCCGCCGTCGCTGCCCGGGACCATCAGCGCGCCTTCCAGCGCCGCGCCCTCGGCGCGCACCGCGGTGGCGCCGCGCGCGGCCGGGGCGACGATCACGCGCGTGTTCGGAAACACCGCGCCGAGCAATTGCAGGCGCTGCGCGGTGACGTCGATGCGTTGCAAGGCCACGCCTTCGCCGGAACCGTCGCCGTGCGCGATCGCGATCCAGTCGATCGCTTCCAGCGCATTGGCGCGGCCGGTGGCGATCAGTCCGCTGGCCGGCGGCGCTTCATCGACCCGGTTGCTGCCCAGCACCACGCGCACGCCGGTCTTGCCGTTGGTGGTGCGCGCGCGCAACGCGAGCGTGTTGCCGAGCGCGACCCGCACATCGCCGCTGCCCAACGGCAAGGGCGTATCGATCGTGGTCGCCAGCGGCGCGCCGGCGGCCTTGTCCAGCGGCGGCGGCAACGTCATCGCGGTGCCGATCAGATTCGATTGCAGATGCAGGATGGTCGGAGTCGGATTGGACGCGACCGGTTTCGGCGCCGCGCCGGGCGCGCCGACCGTGCTCGCATGCGTCGTCTTGGGAATCGAAATGCCCACCGTCCACAGCGAACGTCCGTCCAGATACGACTTCAACCAGGCCAATTCGTCCGGGCCGCGCGCGATCAATTCGTCGGCGCCGGAAATCACGTCCAGCCCGGCCTCGAACACGTTGCTGCGATCGCGCACGAAGTTCTCGCCGGCGCGCAGCGACAACTTGCCCGGCGCGCCTTCGTGCAGCACCGCCAGATCCTCGGCGCGGAAACCGCCGCGGCCGTATTCGGCGCGGCCGCGCACCTGTTCGAAGGCGAGTTTCCAGCGCGGATCGGCGAGCTTGGCGTTGTTCAGATCGACCGTGCCGGTGACCTGCGTCTGCGCGTTCGGTTGCAGCGGCAGGCGCATGTCGAAGCCGACCGTCGCCGCGCCGCTGACGCGCAGGTTGTCGAGCGTGTCGGCCTGATCCTTATGCAGCGGGCTTTGCTTGAGCAAGCTCAGCAGCTGATTCGCATCGGAGGTCGCATCGGCCTTGACGCTGAGCGAGCCGTCCTTGTAGTGATCGATGCCGGCCTGGATCTTGCGGATGCCGACGCCGGCGATCTTGCCGGTGCCTTCCACGTTGAAACCGTCGGCGACGAAACTCACGTCCGCGTCCAGCCCTTCCACCGCCGGCCATTCGGGCTGGAACTTCACCACCGCGCCGGTCAGGTGCGCGCTGGCCTGGAACAGGCCGTTGTTGCGGTTGAACGGCCACTCGTCGAGATCGCCGGAGACCACCGCGTGGGCGTTGTCGAGCCGTCCGGCGACCAGGGCGGTGTCGAGCCAGTTCAACAATCGCGGCGACATCTGGCTGCGAATCCAGAAGCCTTTCGCCACCGGTATCTGAGTCGCATCGAGATCGGCGGCGATGTCGATCCACGGCCGCGAGCCGTCGCCCTGCCACCACATGCCGCCGCGCGTGCTGACGCCGAAATCCTTGCCCTTGATGCGCAGCGACGTGGTGCCCATGCGCCAGCCCGCGCCTTCGCGCCAGCCGCCGACGCGGCCCTTGAGCGCGACCGTGTGGACCACGCCGAAACCGCTCGGCCAATCGAAACGCATCGGCGCGCTTTCGTCGAGATCTACAGTGAAACCGTCGAGGTCGGCCTGCAGGGTTCCGGCCAGGCCGCTCAGTCCCGGCGAACGGCCGACCGCGTCGAAGCCGAGCGCGTCGATCCGCGCGCTGGCGAACATCGGCCCGTTGCGGCGGCCGTTGACCGCGATCGAACTGAGCGACACGCGCGGCTTGGCGGTTTCGAACCAATGGCGCAGGCGTTCGGGCAAGGCGTCGCTGAGCGCGGCGACCGCGATCAGCGGGCCGGCGTCGATGCGATCGGCGCGCAGCGCGTAGTGCTCGCCGCCGGCCACGGCCAGGCCATCGAGCGTCTGCACATTCTGGCCGCTGCCGATGCGCAGCGTGGGCGCGTCCAGGCGCCAGCCGGTCTGGGTCAGGCGCCAGTGCGAAAGGGTTTCTACGTGTTCGAATTCGATTCGCGCGGGGGGAGTTTTGGCGAGGGCTTCGGGGCTGGGGGGCGCGGCGATCTGAGCAGAAAGCATCGGGCCTGAAGGCCCTCCCACAACAGCGGGCCCTCCCGCAGCGGCGGGAGCTCCCGCAACGACGGTCGCGGGGGACGGCGCCATGCGTTCGGCGCGCAGTTCGACCCGGTCGAGCGCGGCGGACACCATCACGCCGGCGACGCGATGCCCACGCAGGTCGGCCCAGGCCTGGGCGCGGCCCTGCCCGGATTCGATGCGGATGCCGGCCACTTTCAGCAGCGGCGACCAGCCGGACAGGTCGGCGCGGGTGGCGCCGGCGTAGGCGCGGCCGTCGCCGCGCTTGCGATCGAAATCCAGGACCGCGTCGAGCGGCGTGGACGGCGCGCCGGGGACGCCGACGCTCGGCCATGCGCGCACGCCCGCGCGCACGCGGTCGCCGTCCACGCGCAGGCGCAGGTCGATCTTGGGAATGCGCGCGTCGATGCCCAGGGTCGGCGCGATTACCGCGAGCTTGCCGTCGATCACCTGCAGTTCGCCGAGCCCTTCCAGCGCCGACAGCGGATCGCGTTGCGCGGGCTGCTCCTGTCCGGGCAGGCCGCGCACTTTCCAGCGGCCGTCGTCGGCGCGTTCCAAGGTCAGGTCCAGCCCCTTGAGTCGCAGCTCGGAGAACGACTGCCCCGGCAGCAGGCCGGCATACACCGACACCAGCATTTCCGCATCGCCGATGGTGAACGCCTGCGCGCCCTCGCCGATGCGCAACCCATCCAGACGCAGCAGCGGGCCGCGCCGGGTCCACTGGGTTTCGACCTTGTCGAACGCGACCGGCCGCCCGGCGCGCTTGCTCAGCCAGGCCGCGACTTGCTCGGGATGGCTTTCGGCCAACGGCAGCACCTGGCTGGCCGCGCCCAGCAGCAACGCCACCAGCACCAGCACGACCGCGACGCCATAGAAGGCGCCACGGCGGGCCATGCGCAGGCGACGGCGCAGCGGGGTGGGCATCAGCGGCGCGCTCCGCGCGTCGCTGACGCGATTCGGGATTCGGGATTCGGGATTCGGAAAATCAGAAATCGGGTTTCGCTCTCACGACTCCCCAATCCCCAATCCCAAATCCCGGCTTCAGAGCAATACAACATCGAACTGCTCCTGCGCATACTGATCGTCGGCCTGGAAACGGATCGACTTGCCGAGGAATTCCTCCAGCTCGGCCACCGCCGCCGACTCTTCGTCGGTGATGCGCGCGACCACTTTCGGCGAGGCGATCACCAGCAGCCGCGCCGCGTCGAACTGGCGCACCTGCCGCACGATGTCGCGGAAGATTTCGTACGTCACCGTCTCCGGCGTCTTCAAGGTGCCGCGCCCGCCGCATTCGTGGCAGGCCTCGCTGAGCTGGCGTTCCAGACTCTCGGTGGTGCGCTTGCGGGTCATCTCGACCAGGCCCAGCGGCGAGAACTCGTAGACCGTGGTCTTGGCGTGGTCGCGCGTGAGTGCCTTCTCCAACTGCCGCAGCACCTGACGGCGGTGCTCCACGTCGGTCATGTCGATGAAGTCGATGATGATGATCCCGCCCAGGTTGCGCAGCCGCAGCTGCCGGGCGACCGACTGCGCCGCCTCCAGATTGGTGCGGTAAACGGTTTCCTCCAGATTGCGTTGACCCAGGAAGGAACCGGTGTTGACGTCGATGGTGGTCATCGCTTCGGTCTGGTCGATGACCAGATAGCCGCCGGACTTGAGCGGGACTTCCTTCTCCAGCGCGCGCTGGATCTCGTCCTCGACCCCATACAGATCGAAGATCGGCCGCGCGCCGGTGTAGTGCTCGATCTTCTCCGCAAGGCCGGGCATGTATTGCGCGGCGAAGCTGCGCAGGCGCTCGCAGGTTTCGCGCGAATCGACCTTGACCTTCTCCACGTCGCGGCGGATCAGGTCGCGCACCGCGCGCAGCGGCAGGCTCAGGTCTTCGTAGACCCGCTCGCCGACCTTCGAGGTTCCGGACTTTTCCGCGATCAGCGCCCAGGCCCGGCTCAGGTAACCGATGTCTTCCGCCAGCGCTTCCTCCGGCTGGCCCTCGGCATTGGTGCGCACGATGTAGCCGTGGTTGTCGCCGGCCGGCGCCAGGGTGGTCACCAGCGATTTCAGCCGCGCGCGCTCGCCTTCGTCCTCGATCCGCGCCGACACCCCGACCACGCGCGTGCGCGGCAGCAGCACCAGGTAACGCGAGGGGATGCTGAGCTGGGTAGTCAGGCGCGCGCCCTTGCTGCCGATCGGGTCCTTGACCACCTGGACCACGATTTCCTGGCCCTCGCGCAGCAACTCGGCGATCGGCCGGGTCGGCGTCGGCGGCAGCGGCGCTTCGTCGCCCTCGCCTTCATTGCTCTGGTTGGGCTTGACGATGTCGGCCGCGTGCAGGAACGCGGCGCGCTCCAGGCCGATCTCGACGAACGCCGCCTGCATGCCCGGCATGACCCGTTGCACCCGGCCCTTGTAGATGTTGCCGACCACGCCGCGGCGCCAGCCGCGTTCGATGTGCAGTTCCTGCAGCATGCCGTTTTCGACCACGGCGACGCGGGTTTCGCGCGGAGTAACGTTGACCAGGATTTCTTCAGTCATGAGGCGGCGCGGATCCCAATGCGGTGATACGGGGCGGTGATACGGGACGACGATAGCGAGCAGTAAACGCCCGCTCGGGTGAAACGCAAGTGGTGCGGTAATGGAAAGCGGCGCGGCAGCTTAAGTTCAACGCTGCCGGAATGATGCCTGCGCGCTCCCCTGCGCGCGATTCACACGCCCACGCCGAATTCGCGCAGCAGGCGCGCGGTCTCGTGCAGCGGCAAGCCCATGACCCCGGAGTAGCTGCCGTCCAGGCGGCTGACGAACACCTCGGCATAGCCCTGGATGGCGTAGGCGCCGGCCTTGCCCATCGGCTCGCCGGTGGCGACGTAGCGCTCGATGGTGGCGTCGTCGAGTTCGGCGAAGGCGACCTGCGAGATCGACACCGCCTGCGCCTCGCGCGAAGGCGATACCAGCGACACCGCGGAAATCACCTGATGGGTGCGGCCCGAAAGCTTGCGCAACATGGCCGCGGCGTCCGCGGCGTCACGCGGCTTGCCGAAGACCTCGTCGTCCAGCACCACTTCGGTGTCCGAACCCAGCACCAGCGCCGAGGGGTTGGCGACCACCTTGAGCAGGCCGGCGCCGGCCTTCTCGCGGGCGACGCGGCGCACGTACTCCAGCGCCGGCTCGCCGGGCTGTCGGTGTTCGGGCAGGTCGAGATCGATGAGGCCGAATTCCAGGCCGAGGCGGCCGAGCAATTCGCGTCGCCGCGGCGACTGGGAGGCTAGATAGAGCATGCGCGAAAGCATAACCCGCGCTGACTGAGCGCCAGCCGACGCCGTACGGCGCAAACCCCGCACCGAATCACGGTTCGTTAACCGGTTCAGCAAGACCCTAGCCCTCGCCCATCAAGGAGTTCCACATGACCCGGTTGTCGTCCTCGTCCACGCCCCTGTCCTTCGCCCGTCTTTCGTTGCGCCCGCTGGCGCTCGCCGCCGTTCTCGCCTTCGGAGCCGCAACCGCCATGACCGCATCCGCCCAGACCTCGCCCTACGTCGCCACCGACGGCACCCTGCTGTCGGTTTCGGCCACCTCCGAAGCCAAGCGCATCCCGAACATCGCCACCGTCTCCACCGGCGTGGTCACCCAGGCCGCCGATGCCAACGCCGCCATGCGCGCCAACGCCGACCAGATGGCCAAGGTCGTGGCCGCGATCAAGGCCGCCGGCATCGCCGAGCGCGACATCCAGACCAGCGGCATCAGCCTCAACCCGCAGTACCGCTACGCCGAGAACCAGCCGCCGGTGATCACCGGCTACCAGGCCAGCAACAACGTCAACATCGTGGTGCGCGACATCTCCAAGGTCGGCAAGATCCTCGACTCGCTGGTCGCCACCGGCGCCAACCAGATCAACGGCCCGACCTTCGACCTCGACGACAAGGACAAGGACGCCGCGTTCGACGAAGCCCGCCGCGGCGCGATCGAAAAGGCCCAGGCCCGCGCCGAGCTCTACGCCAAGACCCTCGGCATGAAGGTGCGCCGCATCGTCAGCGTCAGCGAAGGCGGCCGCTTCGCGCCGCCGATGCCGATGCCGATGATGGCCATGCGCATGGAGAAGGCCGGCGCGGCGTCCGACACCTCGGTCTCGCCGGGCGAAAACTCGCTGTCGATGAGCCTGGACGTGGTCTTCGAACTGGGTAAGTGAGCATGACCGGCCCCGACAAGACCGCGCCGCCGGCGCCCGATCCGCTGCCGGGACGCAATCCCGGCTACCCCGAGCCGCAGCCGCGCGACCCGGACGACGCGCGTCAGCCACATCCGCGCAAGCCGCCCAATCCGGACGACGGCGGTCTGGAGCGCAAGCCCGGAGCGGATCAGGACCCGGCCGGGGATTGAGTCGGCGCCAGCATCTGCAGGCACACGAGGCCCGCGCAAGCGGGCCTCGTTTCGTTTGGTCTGCATGCTTTGCGGGCTCGGCGCCATTGATCGCGTCGTGCCGCAGGCCGCCGGCAGGACAGAATCAGCAAGGTTTCAAAGGAAACGTTGACGCTTTGCACCGATGCGCAAGTGGCCAAGCGCATGACCTCTGGAAGTCCGTTGTTATTCATTCAGCGATTCGACACGTGCCGATGGCAACTCGCCGCCGCGCCTGCAATCGGCGATCCCGGAAAAACCCCGGCGAAAAACCGTGAGGCCGCCTTCGAAGCGCTCATCGCGATAGCGCTTCGCCCCACGCCCCACCCACCAAAGTCGTAAACGAGAACCGCTTGCATTACCCGCCCGCGCCAGCGCATTTTTGTGACGTGGCTCCGCCTTCAGTTTCAACCCCGTTGGCGGAACCCGGCCGTTGTCTGAGTTGTGTAGACAATCCAAGGAGGCAGCACATGGTTCGCGCGATTCCTTCTAACCCGCATCAACCGCTGGACTTCACCCGCATCGCCGCGAATGCCGGCGCCATCGCCTTCAACGGGGCGATGTTGATGCTCATGCTCATTCCCTTGAGCGCCCCTCGGCTTCTGCTGCCCGAGCCCACGACCACCATCGACGTGACGATCATCCGGCCCGACAGGAAAGTCGATCCGCCGCCCCCGCCGCCGCCGACTCAGACCGTGCGAATCACTCGCGACCCGGTCAAGCCGCAACCTGTCGCGCATACGCAGGTGCAGGACCCGCCGCCGATCGTGGTCGATAGCCCGCCAATGGCCGGCGATCCGCCGGGCATCGAGCAACAAGTGGCGATAACGACACCGCCGCCGATCGAAACCGGACCGCTGATCGGCGCCACGTTACAGGCGCTCAGGAACCCGCCTCCGTCCTATCCGCCCGAGGCCGTGCGCGGCAACCTCACCGGCGTGGTCGAACTGGAAATCCTGGTCGGCATCGACGGCAAGCCGATCGACGTCAGCATCGTGCGCAGCAGCGGCCATCGCATCCTCGATCAGGCCGCGGTCCGGGTGGTCAAGTCGCGCTGGACCTTCCAGCCGGCGATGAGCAACGGCCAGCCCGTGCAGGCGCGCGGCCGCGTGCCGATCGAGTTCAAGCTCGACCAGTAATCGCTTCGACATCGCGCAGAACCGAAAAGCCCGGGCTCAGGCCCGGGCTTTTTTATCGCCGCGCGAAACGCGCAAGCCGATCAGGCCCGGTGATACGGATGATTGGCCAACAGCGCCGCGGCCCGATACAACTGCTCGGCCGCGACCAATCGCACCAGCATGTGCGGCAAGGTCAGCGGCCCCAGCGACCATTGCTCATCGGCGCGCGCCAGCACTTCGGGCGCATGGCCTTCCGGGCCGCCGATCAGAAACGCCAGATCCCGCCCCTGCCCGCGCCAATGCTCCAGGCGCTGCGCCAGTTGCTCCGAGGTCCACAAACGCCCGCGCCCTTCCAACGCGACCACGCAGGCATTCTTCGGCAAGGCGGCGAGCACCCGCGCGCCTTCGTCCTGAGTCGCGCGCACCGCGTCGCGGCCTTTGCCGCGCAGTCCGGGCTCGATTTCGACCAGCTCCAGCGGAAGCCAATGCGACAACCGCTTCTGGTATTCGCCGAAGCCCTCCGCGACCCAGCGCGGCGCGCGTTCGCCGACGGCGATGAGTTTGCTCTTCATGCGCCCATGGTAGCCAAGCCGCCGCGCTCGCGCCGCCGGCCGCGAGGCCGGGCCGGCGAACACAGCATCCGGCCGAACATGAAAAGGCCCGACGAATGCCGGGCCTTTCGCTTTGCGAATCCGAGCCGCGCCGGAACCAACCAGCCGGCTACGCCGTCCTCAACGCCGCGGCCTGAAGACCAGCGCGACCAGCGCCGAAACGATAGACGGGGAAAAAGCCAGCGCCGCGGCGTAGGCGATCAAGCGTGCCCACGAGTCGGCGGCCGAAATCGCCAGATGCACCACCCAACCCGCCGCCAATCCGCCGATCGCGACGATCAGCCAGCGCGCGATACCCAACGCGGCGGCCCATCGGGGCAAGGGACGAAACCGGTGCCAGACCAGCAGCAAGGCCCCCAGCACGCACAAGCCCTGCACCGAGAAAAAGGCGTAACCCAAGCTATCGTCGCCAACCACGTCTGTCTCCTTGAACGCGTTGGCGGGCACATCGCGAAGTATCGTCAGAACACCTCGCGGCGGATCTTCCCGAATTGCCGGGAAGACCGCCCGATGCCCGCGACCGCCGTCATCCGCGACGGCGCGCGGTTACTCCATGCCCGCCTGCGCTCAGCGCAGATTCTCTTCGATCACCTTGATCTGCACGCGCTTGCGCAGCGCCGAGGTCAGCTCGCGGCTTTCCTCGAAACCGCCCATCTGCGCGATCTGCGTGCGCAGCATGTCCATCTGCGCCGCGGGGATATCCGACTTGTTACCCGGCACCACCTTGTTGAGCGCGAACAGCACCATGCGGCCGTCGTCGAGCTTGGCCTTGCCGGCCGTCACCTTGCCCGCGGCCGGAGCCTTCAGGGCGAAGATCGCCTCGCTGACTTCCGGCGTCGGCAGCGGCATGCCGCGGCTCACGCCCGGCAGCGTTTCCGGCGCCGGCAGCTGCTTGGACGCGGCCACAGCGGCGATGGTTTCGCCGCCGTTGATACGCGCGATCAGCGCATCGGCTTCCTTCTCGGCGGCCTTGGCGCTGCGATCGGCGCGCACTGCGGCGATCACCTTGTCGCGCACCTGAGCCAGCGGTTGCGCGCGCTCGGGCGTGTGCGCAAGCACGCGGATCAGCACGCTGTGGTCCTGGCCGATATCGATCGGATCGCTGACCGTGTTGTCCTGGATGCGCGCATCGGAGAACGCGGCGCGGATCACCGCGGCGTTGGCGCCGATGCCGGTGTTGGCCGCGGCGTTGCGAGTCACGCCATCGAGCTTGAGCACCGGCAGGTTCATCGCCTTGGCCGGCTCGGCCAGCGTGGTCGGGTTCTTGTAGACGCGATCGACCAGCTTGGCCGAGAAGTCGTTGAACGCGCGCTCGCGGCTGGTCTCGGACTCCTCGCGCACCAGCGTCTCGCGCACCTGCTCGAACGACTGCTGCTGGCCGCTCTTGATCTCGCGCACCCATATCACATGCCAACCGCTGTCGTCCTTGACCGGATTGCTGATCTGGCCGGACTGCAGCGCGAAGGCGGCATCGTCGAACGGGCCGGGAATGGCGCCCTTGCCCATCCAGCCCAGATCGCCGCCGGCGGCCTTGGAACCCAGGTCGTCGCTGTTGGCGCGGGCCAGCGCGGCGAAGTCGGCGCCCGGCGCCTTGGCCTGCGCGGCGATCTGCTTGGCCTTGTCTTCGGCGGCCTTCTGCGCGGCCGCGTCGGCACCGGCCGGCACGTTGATCTGGATGTGCGAGATCTGGCGCTGCTCGGCGGCGAGGAAGCGGTTCTTTTCGTCGTCGTAACGCTTGCGCAGCGCTTCCTCGCTCGGCGGACCCGGCGGCGGCAGGTTCGCGCCGATGAGTTCGACGTATTCGATATTGACGCTTTCCGGCGCGCGGAAATCCTTCGCGTGGCTGTCGTACCACTTCTGGATGTCGGCGGCGGCGACTTCGCCGGTGTCGGCCGGCGGCGCCGGCATCATGACCAGGCTGACGTCGCGCTTTTCGCCCATCAGCTTGACCAGGCGATCGATCTCGCTGGGGGTCAGAAAGCTGCTTTCGCCGACGCCGCCGGTCAACAGGGTTTCCATCAGGCGATCGCGCACGAACTGCTCGAACTGCGTCGGCGTCTGCTGCGGCTGACGCATCTGCAGGCCGAGGATGTAGCGCTCCTGATTGAACTTGCCGTTGCTGTCCTGGAAGTCCGGCACGCTCTGGATGGTCTTGACCACCAGCGCATCGCTGACCGTCAGGCCGTCGATTTCCGCCGCGAGCTTGCGCACTCGCTCATCGATCAGTTGATCGAGCACTTCGCGCTTGCTTTCGGGTTTTTCGAACTCGCGCGCGTCGAAGGCTTCGCCTTGCTGCGCGCGGCGGCGATCGCGTTCGCGCTGGAAGCGCTCGCTGAATTCGCCCGCGTCGATCGACTCCTTGCGCCACAGCATGGACGCCGGCCACCACGTCGGCGCGGTGCGCCACCACGACGGCGG
Organism: Lysobacter gummosus; assembly: GCF_001442805.1. NCBI lineage: Bacteria > Pseudomonadati > Pseudomonadota > Gammaproteobacteria > Lysobacterales > Lysobacteraceae > Lysobacter > Lysobacter gummosus. The sequence continues at coordinate 3,728,529 of NZ_CP011131.1, forward strand.
AACCTCGATGCGCGCCACCGCGTTGTCCACGCGCTGCACGAGGTACTGCTCGATGCCGACGAAGGCGAAGGGAATGATCAGCAGGCCGAGGATCACGGTGGCGATCCAGCCCGAGGTCTTGTCGCGTAGGGTCTGCAGCATGTCCGGGTCGCGTTAAGTCGTAAGCCGGACAGTTTAGCGCGGTTCCAACAGACCGCACGCGGCGGCGGCCGAATCTGGGCGAAGGCGCGCAGCCCCTGGCCTCAAGGCCGCCGCCTCCCGCGCCAGCCCCATCGCCCCGCCCGGGGCACCGGTGGCCCCAAAGAAAAAGGGCGCCCCATCTGGGACGCCCCGAACAAAACGAAGGCACCGTTGCCGATGCCTTCGGTAAAACTGGCGGAGTGGACGGGACTCGAACCCGCGACCTCCGGCGTGACAGGCCAGCATTCTAACCGACTGAACTACCACTCCGCGCTTTGAAACTTTCAAGGCCTTCGACCGGTTATTGCCGCATCGCGACAAAATCGAAGCCCCTCACTTATATAAAAACAAAGGCGCCGTATAAACGGCGCCCTTGGCAAAACTGGCGGAGTGGACGGGACTCGAACCCGCGACCTCCGGCGTGACAGGCCAGCATTCTAACCGACTGAACTACCACTCCGCATGCTTTGAAACTTTTACCGCTAAACGCTTGTAACCGGGAACCCGACTCTTACCGCGAACCGCCTTGCGGGGAACGCTTCGGCAGAAAGACCAGCCAGCCTGGTGGGTGCTGAGGGTTTCGAACCCCCGACCCTCTCCGTGTAAAGGAGACGCTCTACCGCTGAGCTAAGCACCCGAATGATTTGGGCCTACTGCTTTGGGTTCCGTTCGGCGATGCCCTGCACCGCCGTCGAGTTACTCAGTTTACAGCATCCTTCAGCGCCTTGCCAGCCTTGAAGGAGGGATTCTTCGAGGCCGCGATCTTGATCGTTTCGCCGGTCTTCGGGTTACGGCCCTGGCGGGCGGCGCGCTTGCGCACCTGGAAGGTGCCGAAGCCTACGAGCGTGACTGTGTCGCCCTTCTTGAGCGCCTTGGTGACGACGTCGATCAGCGCATCGACGGCGGCGGTAGCGTCGGTCTTCGACAGCTCGGCGGTTTCGGCGACGGCGCCTACGAGTTCGGCCTTGTTCATTATTTTTTTGACTCCCTGTGCGGTGTGACCGCGTGTTCTGAGAATCGAAACGGTCGCCGCAGGAGGCGAGCGTTTCGATCAAGTGTGCCGCGCAACAGTTTTGTTGTGCATTGATGCAGCGCGGTTGCGCTCGTTATACCAGCGGCATTTTGGGGGCGCAAGCTTGAAAGCTAGCTGTGGCGCGGCTTTCAGAGGTTTTTTGCGTCCCCATTCGATCTGCCCGACCAGCGGCCCGAGTCAGTGCTTGACGTCGGGCTGCGGATTGGTCTTGCCGCTTTCTCGAACCGGAAGTTCGCCTTCGCCGGAGGCCGGAGTCGGCGCGATGGGACGTTCAAGCGCGAGATCGAGCACTTCGTCGATCCAGCGCGCCGGCACGATCTTCAAGCCCTGCGTCACGCTCTTGGGCAGATCGGCCAGATCCTTGCGGTTCTCTTCGGGAATGATCACGGTGCGGATGCCGCCGCGCAGCGCGGCGAGCAACTTCTCTTTCAAGCCGCCGATCGGCAACACGCGGCCGCGCAAGGTGATCTCGCCGGTCATCGCCACATCGGCCTTGACCGGATTCTTGGTCAGCATCGACACCAGCGCGGTCGCCATGCCGATGCCGGCGCTCGGGCCGTCCTTCGGCGTCGCGCCTTCGGGCACGTGCACGTGCACGTCGTGCTTCTGCAGGAACTCGACGTCGATACCCAGCGTCTGCGCGCGCGCGCGCACTACCGACAACGCCGCCGACGCCGATTCCTTCATCACATCGCCCAGCTGGCCGGTGAGGATCAGCTGGCCCTTGCCCGGCACCAGCGTGGCTTCGACCTGCAGCAAGTCGCCGCCGACTTCGGTCCAGGCCAGACCGGTGACCAGGCCGATTTCGTTCTGCTCTTCGGCGCGGCCGAAATCGAAGCGACGCACGCCCAGGTATTTCTCGAGATTCTTCGAGCTGATGCTGAGCGCGCTGTCTTTGCCCTTCTTGACCTTGGGACCGGCCAGCGCGATTTCCTTCACCACCTTGCGGCAGATCTTGGAGATTTCGCGTTCCAGGTTACGCACGCCCGATTCGCGCGTGTAGTAACGCACGATGTCGCGCACCGCCGATTCGGCGATCTTGATTTCCTCGACCTTCAGGCCGTTGTTCTTGATCTGCTTGGGCAGCAGATAGCGCATGGCGATGTTGAGCTTCTCTTCCTCGGTGTAGCCCGGGATGCGGATCACTTCCATGCGGTCCAGCAAGGGGCCGGGAATGTTGAGCGAGTTGGAGGTGGCGACGAACATCACTTCGCTGAGGTCGAGATCGACCTCCAGGTAGTGGTCGTTGAACGAGTTGTTCTGCTCCGGATCGAGCACTTCCAGCAGCGCCGAGGACGGATCGCCGCGGAAGTCCATCGACATCTTGTCGATTTCATCGAGCACGAACAGCGGGTTCTTGGTGCCGATCTTGTTGAGGTTCTGCACGATGCGGCCCGGCATCGAACCCACATAGGTACGGCGATGGCCGCGAATCTCGGCTTCGTCGCGCACGCCGCCGAGCGACATGCGCACGAACTTGCGATTGGTGGCCTTGGCGATGGACTGGCCCAGCGAAGTCTTGCCCACGCCGGGCGGGCCGACCAGGCACAGGATCGCGCCCTTCATGTTTTTCACGCGCGTCTGCACGGCGAGGTATTCGAGAATGCGTTCCTTGACCTTTTCCAGACCGAAGTGATCCGCGTCGAGCACGTCCTGCGCGGCCTTGAGGTCCTTGCGGATCTTGCTGCGCTTCTTCCACGGCACGCCGAGCAGCCAATCCAGATAGTTGCGCACGACCGCGGCTTCGGCCGACATCGGCGACATCTGCTTGAGCTTGTTGAGCTCGGCCTTGGCCTTGGTCTCCACCGGCTTGGGCATGCCGGCTTCGGCAATCTTGCGCGCGAGCTCGTCGATGTCGTTGGGCGCATCGTCGATTTCGCCGAGCTCCTTCTGGATCGCCTTCATCTGCTCGTTGAGGTAGTACTCGCGCTGGCTCTTCTCCATCTGCGACTTGACCCGGCCGCGGATGCGCTTTTCCAGCTGCTGCACATCGATCTCGCCATCGACCAGCCCGACCAGCTGTTCCAGGCGGGTGCCGATCGCATGGGTTTCCAACAGCTTCTGCTTGTCGCCGATGCGCACGCCCAGGTGGGCGGCGACGGTATCGGCCAGGCGGCCGGGTTCGTCGATGCCGGCCAGGGTCTGCATCAGCTCCGGCGGCAGCTTGCGGTTGGTCTTGACGTATTGCTCGAACAGGCCCATCAGCGATCGCGCGATCGCTTCCACCTCGCGTTCTTCGCGATCGACGACCGGCTCGACCACCAAGGCCTGGCCCGACAGCGCGCCGTCGCGTTCCAGCACGTCGCTGACGCTGACGCGCGAAACGCCTTCGACCAGCACCTTGATGGTGCCGTCGGGCAGCTTGAGCAATTGCAGCACCTGGGCGAGCGTGCCGATCTCGTAGAGATCCTCCGCGCCCGGGTCGTCGGTCTCGGCGGACTTCTGCGCGACCAACAGGATGCGCTTATCGGATTCCATGGCCTGATCGAGTGCGCGAATGGATTTGTCGCGCCCCACGAACAGCGGGATCACCATGTGCGGGAACACGACCACATCGCGCAGCGGCAGCACCGGCAGGGTCATGGATTCGGCGGAAGACTCAGTCATCGTAGGTCTCGACAAGCGTGGGGTGAGGACGCTGGAGCGCCCAGGCTCCCGTTATGGGGGTGCCGGCCCGGGAGCGCAAGCAAAGGCTGCCGGGTCGCTCGAAAAAACCTGAAAAACGCCTTCGAAATCACCAGCTTGCGATGCAAATTCGAGACTGGGACAAAGCGTCCCGCGGCCCTGGATCCGCATCCCGGGAGCGCGGATGGGCGGTGATCGCGCGAGCCCATCGAGCTATATAACGCAAGCGAGCACATGTACCGGAACAGCGGCTGCAAACCCCTCATTCAGCTGGGCCCGCTTACCCGGCCGAGAGGCCCGGCGGCGGCAGGCGGGCGAACCTGCCTGAACCACCGCGCGAGACCTTGGCGGGGTCGGCGGACTGCGCAACCACCCGGCATCGAGTCCTACTGAATCGCCTTGCCCGCTCCGGCGCAATTGGCCAATGGTCTTGCGCCATCCGGCGCCTCAAACATAGACGCCCGCGCATACGAAAACGCCCCGGAGATCCGGGGCGTTTGGCTGCTTCTGATTCGTCTGCGGCCGGGCTTACTCGGCCGAAGCGACCTTGGGCTGCGCCGGCGGCGTCTGATAGATCAGATACGGCTCGGACTTGTGCTCGATCACCGACTCGTCCACGACCACCTTGCTGACATTCTCCAGCGACGGCAGTTCGTACATCGTGTCCAGCAGCACCGACTCGACGATGGTGCGCAGGCCGCGCGCGCCGGTCTTGCGCTTCAGAGCCTTGCGCGCGATCGCCGCCAGCGCGTCGGGACGGAATTCGAGCTCGACGCTCTCCATCTCGAACAGCTTGCGGAACTGCTTGGTGATCGCGTTCTTGGGCTCGGTCAGGATCGACACCAGCGCCGCTTCGTCGAGTTCCTCAAGCGTGGCGACCACGGGCAGGCGGCCGACGAACTCAGGGATCAGGCCGAACTTGATCAGATCTTCGGGCTCGACTTCGGCCAGGATCTTGCCGATGTCGATCTTGCGCTCGCTGCTCTTGACCTTGGCGCCGAAGCCGATTCCGCCGGCCTCGGTGCTGCGCTGCTGGATGATCTTGTCCAGACCGGCGAACGCGCCGCCGACCACGAACAGGATGTTGCGCGTATCGACCTGCAGGAATTCCTGCTGCGGATGCTTGCGCCCGCCCTGCGGCGGCACGCTGGCGATGGTGCCTTCGATCAGCTTCAGCAGCGCCTGCTGCACGCCTTCGCCGGACACGTCGCGGGTGATCGACGGGTTATCGCTCTTACGCGAAATCTTGTCGATTTCATCGATGTAGACGATGCCCTGCTGCGCCTTCTCGACGTCGTAGTCGCACTTTTGCAGCAGCTTTTGAATGATGTTCTCGACGTCCTCGCCCACGTAACCGGCTTCGGTCAGGGTGGTGGCGTCGGCGATCGTGAACGGCACGTTGAGCAGGCGCGCCAGCGTTTCGGCCAGCAGCGTCTTGCCCGAACCGGTCGGCCCGACCAGCAGAATGTTCGACTTCGACAATTCGACGTCGTCGTTCTTCTGGCGGCTTTCGATGCGCTTGTAGTGGTTGTACACGGCCACAGCCAACGTGCGCTTGGCGCGCAGCTGGCCGATCACGTACTGGTCGAGCACCTCGAGGATCTCGCGCGGCTTCGGCAGATGACTGCGTGCCGACTGCGCCTTTTCCTCGAGTTCTTCACGGATGATGTCGTTGCAAAGCTCGACGCACTCATCGCAGATGAAGACGCTCGGACCCGCAATCAGCTTGCGGACTTCGTGCTGGCTTTTACCGCAGAACGAGCAATACAGGATCTTGTTGCTGTCGCCCGTGCTGCGTCCTTGTCGATCGTCGGTCATGCTTGGTGGGGTCCGTTGCTGCTCAGTCGTGAAGCTTGGTTCTTAATATGCCCAAATGAGCTTGACGGCAAGCGCCGCCAGCACTCATTCAGCTATGACGATCCGAGAATAACACAGCGCCCCGGCCCACCCCGCAGGATGGGTCGCGCCGGGGGTTCCCCAGCGCTATCAAGGGTTTGCGTGTCATGTCCGGTCGCTGATCGGCGCCGATCAGGAGGCCTGGACCGAATCTTCCGGGCGGCGTTCCAGCACCTGGTCGATCAGGCCGTAATCGCGCGCGGCCTCGGCGCTCTTGAAGTTGTCGCGCTCGGTGTCGCGCGCGATGGTCTCCAGGGCCTGCCCGGTGTGCTTGGACAGGATTTCGTTGAGGCGCTGACGCAGGGTCAGGATCTCGCGGGCGTGGATGTCGATATCGGTCGCCTGACCCTGGAAGCCGCCCAGCGGCTGGTGGATCATCACGCGCGAATTCGGCAGCGCCAGGCGCTTGCCCTTGGCGCCGGCGGCGAGCAGCAGCGCGCCCATGCTGGCGGCCTGGCCGATGCAGATGGTGCTCACATCGGGCTTGATGTACTGCATGGTGTCGTAGATCGCCATGCCGGCGGTGACCACGCCGCCCGGCGAGTTGATGTAGAGGTTGATGTCCTTCTCGGGGTTTTCCGCCTCGAGAAACAGCATCTGGGCGACGATCACGTTGGCCACGTGGTCGTCCACGCCGCCGACCAGGAAGATCACGCGCTCTTTGAGCAGGCGCGAATAGATGTCGTAGGCGCGTTCGCCGCGGCTGGTCTGCTCGACCACCATCGGCACCAGGTTCAGGGCTTTGGTTCGGTTATCCATGTTCAACGGCACCTATTGGCTGACGTAGAAGTGCGCTTGATTAACGCAGCGCGGTCCGGCCAACTTGGGGCCGGCCGGACCGCAGCGCAAGAGGCGCGATTGCTAAATGTGGTCAAGCCGCTGAGCGCGCCCGATTCGGACAGCCCCGCATCGGACCGTCCGGGCCGCATGCGGCGACGGCCCGCGACCTGCGCCGCGGGCCGCGCGAAGGTCAGCTCGGGCGGATCGCTTCACTGAACGACAGCGGCTGTTCGGTGTGCTGGGCGCGCTCGGCGATCCAGTCGATCACCTGCTCTTCCATCACCCGGTTCTGCAAGCCGGCCATCAGCTGCTGGTCGTTGCGGTACAGGTCGATCACCTGCTGCGGCTCCTCGTAGGTCGAGGCGATCAGGCGCAGGGTCTCGTTGACACGCTTGGGCTCCAGGCGCAGCTCGTTGCGGCGGGCGATCTCGCCGACCAGCAGGCCGACCAGCACGCGCTGGCGGGCGGCGTCCATGTAGTTCAGGTGAGCGTCGGCCGGCGCTTCGATCTGGCGGCCCTGGCGGCGGGCCTGCTCGACGGTCTGCCAGACCATGTCGCGGGCTTCGTTCTCGACCAGCTTCGGCGGCATTTCCACCGCTTCGTAGGCCTTGACCAGCTGCTCGCCGACTTCGCGGCGCAGACGGGTCATCAGCGCGCCTTTGAGCTCGCGCTCCAGGTTGGTGCGGATGTCGTTGCGGAACTGCTCGGCATCCCCGCTCTTCACGCCGAAGCTCTTGATGAAGGCATCGTCCACGTCCGGCAGCACCGGCTCGGAGACGTGGTTGAGCTTGAGGTGCACGTTGGCCTTCTTGCCGGCGACTTCAGCGGCGCGCCAATCGGCCGGGAACTCGACTTCGGCGATCTTCTCTTCGCCGGCCTTGACGCCGACCATGGCGTCTTCCAGCGGCTTGAACATCGCGCCCGAGCCGATCTGGGTGCTGCCGTACTCGGCGCCCTCGGCCGGCAGACGCACGCCGTCCACTTCGGTCCAGGTTTCCACTTCGACCACGTCGCCTTCCTGCGCCGGACGCTCGACCGTGGTCAGGGTGCGGCGCTGCAGGCGCAGGTTTTCGATCATCGCGTCGATGTCGGTGTCGGTCACTTCCGCGGTGTGGCGGGTGATCTCCAGCTTGCCGACGTCGATGTCGCCGAAATCCGGCACGACTTCGAAGGTGGCGATGTACGAAAGCGTCTCGCCGCTTTCCACCGCCGGCTCGATGCGCGGGTTGCCCGCGATCTGCAGCTTTTCTTCGCGCACGGCGTTGCTGAAGCTTTCGCGCAGCATGCCATCGAGGATTTCGGCGCGGACCTGGGCGCCGAAGCGCTGCTCGATGACCTTGGTCGGTACCTTGCCCGGGCGAAAGCCCTTGATCTTGGCGCCGCGCGCGATTTCGCGCAGGCGGCCGCCGACCTGATTTTCCAGATTCTCGGCCGGGAGGCTGAAGGTCAGTCGGCGTTCCAGCGAGCCCAGCGATTCGAGCGAAACTTGCATATCCACTCCTGCGACCACGGCACCTGCCGCAGCGACGATGTTGATGATCTTGTCCGGCCGCCAGTCCTTGCGAGAGCTCGCCGGCCAGCGGAACTTGCTAGTTTGGCCGATAAAGGCCGCCGCTGCCAGCGCTAAAGGGCCGCAAATCCGCCATGGATGGGGTTTTGCGGGCGATTGAGTGGTTTGGGGGACTAAATCGGGGGTTGCGCCGGGTCTGGGCGGGGTGTGGATGATTCCGGCCACCGCCACCGCCACCGAGCTGAATCTTGAGGTGGTGAGACGGCGGCACGGCCGGCGGCGCAAAGCGGTCGGCGACCCGGGGAGCACCCGGCCTTTACCGGTGCAAGAGCCCGGCCGGGGTGACCGGCCATTGGGGCATTCGAGGCGGATGGTCTTTAGACCAGACGCCTTGGTGCGAAAGGCGGGACTCGAACCCGCACGGGGGTTACCCGCTGGAACCTAAATCCAGTGCGTCTACCAATTCCGCCACTTTCGCATGGGCCGGCATCGTGCGATGCGGCCGACGCATTCTAGCCATGCGCCGGTAAAAAATCGCCTCCGCGCCCGGCCCTCGGCGAGACGATCGCCGCTCGCGCCGCGCACCGCCGCCATGGCATCCATTCGCCATAGCCAGCAAACACGCGGCCACCGCATCCGGATTCTGTTCGCCGACCGGCGCGGCTATGCTCGCGCAAACCCAACGGAACCTCCGCCGTGCGCGAGCTATACCCCGAGATCGAGCCGTACCAGACCCATCGCCTCGCCGTCAGCGATCTGCACGAGTTGCACGTGGAAGAATGCGGCAATCCCGACGGCCTGCCGGTGGTGTTCCTGCACGGCGGCCCCGGCGCGGGCGTGTCGCCTTATCACCGCCGCTTCTTCGATCCCAAGCGCTATCGCATCGTGTTGTTCGATCAGCGCGGCGCCGGCAAGTCCACGCCGCATGCCGAGCTCCGCGACAATACGACGCAGCATCTGGTCGCCGATATCGAAACGATCCGCGCGCATTTCGGCATCGAACGCTGGGTGGTGTTCGGCGGCTCGTGGGGCTCCACGCTCTCGCTCGCCTACGCGCAGGCCCATCCCGAACGCGTGCTCGGCCTGGTGCTGCGCGGAATTTTCCTGGGTCGGCCGGGCGAGTTGCGCTGGTTCAACGAACTCGACGGCGGCGCGCGCTGGGTCTTCCCGGAACGCTGGGCGCATTACCTGGCGCACATCCCGGAAGAAGAGCACGACAACCTGACCGAAGCCTACTGGCGCCGGCTCGACAGCGACGACCCGGCGGTGCGCCTGGCCGCGGCGCTGGCCTGGGGCTATTGGGAAGGCGGCAGCACCACCTTGATCCACGACCCGGAAGAACCGGGCAATCTCGAACAACCGGACGTGGCGATCAGCCTCGCCCGCGCGGAAGCGCACTACTTCCGCCACGACATCTTTCTGGAGCCGGATCAGCTGCTGCGCGATGTCGGCCGCATCCGCCATATTCCGGCGACGATCGTGCACGGGCGCTACGACATGATCTGCCCGGTCAAGAGCGCGGTCGATCTGTCCGCGGCGTGGCCGGAAGCGCAGCTTCGCATCGTGCTCGCGGGCCACAGCGCGGCCGACCCGGCGATCGTCGATGTGCTGGTGACCGCCACCGACGCCCTGGCCGACCGCTTCGGCTGATCGGCGCCTGCCTCCCGCACAAGACCAAACGCTGCTGAGCGAAGCCGGCTGCTCGGACGCCGGCTCGCTCAGTCCCCGCCGTCGGCCGAGGCCGGCAATTGCATGCCCGGCGTCCATCCGCTCTGCGCCAGAAACGCTTTGGGATCGTCGAGTTCGATCAGACGCTTGAGCGCGGCCTTGCGATCGTCGGCCCGCAGGTAATACGACTTCGCGATCCGATAGCCGACCCAGTAACCCAGATCGTAGGGTTCGTCAGAGCCCTTGCGATAATTGAAGAACCAGTCGGACAGATCGGTGCCGTCCATTTCGCGCACGAACCTGCCCTCGATCTGCGCCTCCTTGCCGCGCGTCCACTCGGCATGGCGCGCATTGGCGACATTGCCCGAAGTGATCTGCGCGATGAGTTCGGCCACGCCTTCGGCCATGGCCAGGCGCAGCACCGTGGCGTTGGGATCGCCTTTCTCGAAATCGGTGGGCGCGCGCTGCTGGATATGGGCGTATTCGTGCGCGATCACATGGACGAAGCGATCTTCCCGATTCGGATTCATGACATCCGCCGAGCACAGCGCTTCCAGGCCGATGGTGACGCCGGCGGGATTGGTGATTCCCACCGGCTTGCCGCGGCCGACCACGATGGCCACCGGCGGAAACCGGGCCTGGGGATACAGGGACGACAGCTTTCGGAACGTCGCCACGAGCCGGCGCTTGACCGCCGGCAGCGCGGTCAGGCACTGCTTGGCGTTTTCGTACATCGCAGGATCGCTGGCCAGCTGCTCGGCGATGCGCTGCGCGGTGACGCGCCTGGCCGCGGCGAATTCGCTCAAGCTCTGCGTGCCCTTGGCGAGGTAATCGTTCTGGATCTGCTCAACGGTCGGATGGCCGCCGGTGGCGTCGTACAAGGCATAGAAGCGGGTGACATCGTCGATGCGGATTTCCGGCCCGCGCTGCGGCTGCGCATGGGCGAAAACAGGCGCCGCGAGCGCTGCGAGAAGGACCATCGAGCGCAAAGGTTTCGGCATGGCGTCAATCCTGGAATGAGCCCGCGCAGTGCGCCGGGGCTGGGGCCGTGTGAGTTCGCGTTGACATCACAGCACACGCCCGACCGGGTCGAGAACGTGGCATTAGTCACCCATGAGCGCACGCGCTCCTATCGATCCGGCAGCGAGCGAAAAAGCCGATCGCATATGCCTGTGGCGCAAGGCCAGCCAAGCCGCCCTCAACGTGGCCGCGGCGCGAGCGATCTGTCGAGTTGGCGCCATGCGCCACGACATGCAGCGCCGCCTGTTGCGCCGGCCGCCATGCGCCGGAAGCCCGGCCAGTTTGTCGAGGCAAAGAAAAAGGCCCCTGGATTGCTCCAGAGGCCTTTCAATTTGGTGGGCTGTCAAGGATTCGAACCTTGGACCTATTGATTAAGAGTCAACTGCTCTACCAACTGAGCTAACAGCCCGATAAAACCGGAGCGACACTATAACGAACTACTGCGTGCCGCACAACTAAAAATTTGGGGTGGAAGACGGGATTTGAACCCGCGACCCCCGGAATCACAATCCGGTGCTCTAACCAACTGAGCTACATCCACCATAAACACTTGCGGGGTGAAGCGACTTACCTAAAGCGAATCTTAATACAAAACGTGGCGCGCCCGGCGGGACTCGAACCCACAACCACCGGCTTAGAAGGCCGGTGCTCTATCCGGTTGAGCTACGGGCGCCAGAGTTGAATCTTAACTGACGTCCGCCCTGATGCTATGGATGGTCGGGGCAGAGGGATTCGAACCCACGACATCCAGCTCCCAAAGCTGGCGCTCTACCAGGCTGAGCTATACCCCGAGCCGGGACTTCCGTTGCACGCCAATGCCGCGAAAGGCCGCATAGTGTGGGCGGCAGTCCGGACACTGTCAATCCTGTCCGTGCGGCCGTTGCGAATCGGTTTGAACGCCGACACAGATAGACACGCCTTCGCCGGCATCGGCCGCGCTTGCGCCGTGTATGCTTCAGCCCCAATTAGTACTCATTCTCAAGCCTCGGCCGACCCCGGCGATGCGTTTCAAAAAAGGAGCACGACCATGATGCGCAGCGGCAATCCCGCATTGAAGGAATCCACCTTCCTCGACCTCGGCACCGGCAACGTGGTGCGCGGCGGCGATCAGGTGATGACCCTGAACGGTACGGTCAACAAGACCGGCTTCCTGCTCCTGCTGACGGTGCTCACCGCGTCGTTCGCCTGGAGCCAGGTGCAGATCACCGAACATGGCGTGGTCGGCGGGGCGCCGTACCTGTGGGGCGGCGCGATCGGCGGCCTGATCCTGGCCCTGATCACCACCTTCAAGAAGACCTGGGCGCCGGTGACCGCGCCGTTGCACGCGCTGGTCCAGGGCTTCTTCCTCGGCGCCGTGTCCTCGATCTTCGAAGCGCGCTTCCCGGGCATCGTGATCCAGGCGGTGATGCTGACCTTCGGCACCTTGTTCGCGCTGCTGGCCGCCTACCGCACGGGCCTGATCAAGGCGACGGAGAACTTCAAGCTCGGCGTGGTCGCGGCCACCGGCGGCATCGCCCTGCTCTATCTGGCGTCGATCGTGCTGCGGATGTTCAACATCAACATTCCGTACATCCACGACTCGGGGATCATCGGGATCGGCTTCAGCCTGTTCGTGGTGGTGGTGGCCGCGCTCAACTTGGTGCTGGACTTCGACTTCATCGAAACCGGCGTCGAGCAAGGCGCGCCGAAGTACATGGAGTGGTACGGCGCGTTCGGCCTGATGGTCACGCTGGTGTGGCTGTACATCGAGTTCCTGCGCCTGCTGTCGAAGCTGCAGTCGCGCAACTGACGGCTCGATCGAGGCAGTACGAAAAAGGGCGCCATCGGCGCCCTTTTTCTTTGTGCGCTCACGGCGGCGCGGATACCGCCTGCCGGAAACGACGACGGCGCCCGAGGGCGCCGTCGTGGATGCCTGCCAAACGCGGCGATCGAATCAGAAGCGATCTTCGTCGTCGGTCTCGAACTTGCCTTCGTAGCCTTCCGGCGGCGGCGGCTGGTCGCCGACCGTCCACAGGCGCTCGAGCGCGTAGAATTCGCGCACGCGCGGCAGCATGACGTGCACGACCACGTCGCCGAGATCGACCAGCACCCATTCGGCCTCGCGCTCGCCTTCCACGCCCAGCGGCATGACGTCGAGATTCTTCGCGAATTTGACCACTTCGTTGGCGATCGACTTGACGTGGCGGGTCGAGGTGCCGGAGGCGACGACCATGAAATCGGTAACGCTGCTCTTGCCGCGCACATCGATTTCGACGACATCCTTGGCCTTGAGTTCTTCGACCGCAGCGTGGACCGTCTTGAGCAGGAGTTCGATCGGCGGCGGCGGGTTCGGCAGCTGGGTCTTGATGACTTGGGCTTGACTGGTCAAGAGGATGCGGCTCGTTAATGCGGGAGATGTGCCGGGATTATACCGAAGGGCCATGCGACAGCGTGCGGATCGCGCGGCACAGACGCGCGGCCCGGATCGGGCGGCCCTGAGACGGCCCGGAACGGCCGGTCAGACCACCGCTCCGCGCTGGATCGGGACCCCGTACAAACCATGGCGTTCGATGTAGGCGGCCACCGGCGCCGGCACGAACGGCTGCCAGGCCTGTCCGGCGGCGATCAGCTGGCGGACCTGGCTGGCCGATTCGGCGTGCAGCGGCTGGTGAAGGCGATAGACCCGCCCGGCCGGCGCGCCGCGCAAGGCCTCCACTTCGGCCGTCTCGCGGTTGGCTGCGATGGCTTCGACGCGTTCGTTGTCGAGCGGGCTGCCGGGACGTTCGGCGACGACGAAATGGGCCAGCTCGAACAAAGCCTGCCATTCGCGCCATTTGGGCAGGTCGAGAAAGCTGTCGGCGCCGACCAGCAGCGCCAGCGGCTGTTCCGGGCCGACTTCGGCGCGGATTTCGCGCAGGGTCTCGACGCTGTAGGACGGGCCGTCGCGGCGCAGTTCGCGGCGATCGACGATGAGATCGGGCTCGCCCGCCACAGCCAGGTCCAGCATCCGCGCGCGGTGTTCGGCGCTGGCGCCGGGCGGCGCGCGATGCGGCGGATCGGCGGCCGGCATCAGCCGCACCCGCGCGGCCAGCGCGTCGCGCGCGGCGCGGGCGATGGCCAGATGGCCGTCGTGGATCGGATCGAAGGTGCCGCCGTAGAAAACGAGCAGACTCATGGCCGCACGCGGCTCAGACGGCCGAAACCGAGAGCAGGCGCAGCGCGCGCGGCTCGGCCACCGCCAGCAGCAGGCGTTCCAGCGCCACCCAGGCGTCGCCGGCTTCGCGGCCCTTGGCCATGCGATCGACCCGTCCGGCCTGGGCCAGCAGCCCTTCCCAGCGGCGCGCGTCGTGACGCTGCAGGGCGCGGCGGTACATGGGCTGCTTGGAGTCCCAGATCCGCTGCGCCTTGAATTCAGAGGCGATGTTGCCGCCGCGGGCGGCGACCCGCGCCAAGGCGGCGGTGCGCTGCAGTTCCATCACCACCATGCCGAGCAGGGCCGGCACCGCTTCGCCCTCGGCGCGCAGGCCGGCGAGCATGCGCGAGACTTGCGCGCCCTGCCCGTTCATGGCCGCGTCCAGCACCCGGAACACGTCGAAGCGCGCGGCATCGGCGACCAGGGCCTGCATGCGATCGACGGTGAGGGTTTCGCCGTCGGACAACAGCGCGAGCTTGTCCACTTCCTGCGCGGCGGCGAGCAGATTGCCTTCGACCCGGTCGGCCAGGCTCTGCACCGCGTCGCGGTCGGCGCGCAGGCCGCGCGCGCGCAGGCGTCGTTCGATCCAGTCCGGCAGTTCGTGCGGCTTGATCGCCCAGGCCACGGCCACATGCCCGACCTTGGCCACGGTTTCGCTCCATTTGCCGCCGTGTTGCTTGCTCCATTCACCCGCGGTGATCAGCAGGCTGACATCGCCCGGCGGATCGGCGCAGAAGTCGCTGATGACCTCGGCGCCTTCCTTGCCCGGCTTGCCGGTGGGCAGGCGCAGTTCCAGCAGGCGCCGGCTGGCGAACAGGCTGGGGGCGCGGAACGAGGCCGACATCGCGTTCCAGTCGGGCTCGCGCTGGTTGCCTTCGGCTTCGAAGATTTCGCGCTCGGCGATGCCCTGCTTGCGCGCGGATGCGCGCACCGCGTCGGCGGCTTCGAGCACGCGCAGCGGTTCCGGGCCGGCGATCAGATAGACCGGACGCAGCGCTTCCTGGTCGAGCTGGGCGAGCAGGCGCTCGGGGGTGAGTTCCATGGCGGCAGGCTAGCGCCGGCGGGACGGATGCGGCGGACGCGAGCGGCTCAACGCCGTTCGCTGACCGCGCCGACCCGGCGCAGCACCGCGGCGCTCATCTCGCGGCGCATTTCGCGCATCAGGATTTCGCGCTCGCCTTCGGTGCCGATGGCATTGGTCGGGTTGGACACGTAGTCGCGCGACAGCTCGATGCTCTGGCGCGGGACCAGCGCCTTGCCGTCGGCCTTGCGCAGTTCGAACACCACCGCGTAGCGCAGGCTGTATTCCTGCACGCGGCCGAGTTCGTCGAGCGCGGCCGGGGTGTCGCCCCAGCGCTCGGACAGCAGGTCGAGGACGGCGACTTCGCTCGAATCCGGCTGCGCCGGCACGGCACCCGCGCGGGTCAGGGCCTGGGCCAGCGATTCGGCCAGCGGGCTGTAGCGGTCGGCCGAGACCACCCGCACCGGACCGAGGTCGGGCGGCAGGACCAGGGCTTGGCGCAGCTGGAATCCGCAGGCCGACAGGGTCAGCACGAGCGCGGCGAGCGACGTGCGGGTAAGAAGGGAGCGAGGCGTCATGGGCGAAGTCTGGACGAGGCGGCTGCGGGCATCAATAGGAAGACTGAACCGCGCGGGGCCCGCACGATGCGAACTGGCGCGGCGATGCGCGCGGGATCACGCAAAGGCGGCGAGGCCGGCGACGACGCGCACAGATCGCGCGCAACGCCGGTCAGTAGCGCAGTTCGTACCCGGCGAACAGCTCTTGCGCGCTCTGCGCGCCCGGCAGCGCCAGCAGGCGCTGGTACCAGGCCTCCAGCGCCGGCCAGCGGTGCCTCCAGGACTGCATGGCGACGCCGGCGTCCTGCGCCCAGGGCTCTTGCGTGAAGCACAGGTACCCCATGCAGGCCACGTCGGCGATGGTCGCTGCCGGCCCGGCCAGCCAAGGCGTCTGGCTCAGTTGCTGCTGCAGGCGGTCGAGATCGGCGATGGAGCGGCGGTCGTACCACGCCAGCACGGCCGCATCGTAGCTGCCGAACTGGCGGCCGTAGCGCGAATGGGCGAGGTTGAGGCTGATGCGGTTGGCTTCCCACGACAGCCATTCGCGCACGTGCAGGCGCTGCTCGGTGTCGGCGCCGTCGAAGCGGCGCGCGCCCTCGCCCAGGGCGTCCTGGCGGATGGCGAGGTAATCCAGGATCACGTTGGACTGGCACAACACCAGACCGTCGATCAGCAGCACCGGGATTTCGCCGTGCGCGGCGAGGTCGCGGAATTCCTGCGAACGCTGGTCGCGCGGGATGCGGATGTTGACGTGGCGCTGTTCGAAGTCGATGCCCAGCAGGCGCAGGGCGAGTGCGGCTTTGTAGCTGAAGCCGGAATCGGGGTGGCAGTAGAGGATTGCGGGCATGGGGGCTTGGTCGATTGAGGTTTGGAGGCGAAGAGCAAATCCCCCCTGCCCCCCTTTTTCAAAGGGGGGAATGCTTCGGGTGGGTGTTGATGCGGTCTGGATGGGACGCCGCGTCGGCCGCATCTTCAGCCGGCGCAACCATCGCGGCACCGTGCTTGTCTTCCCCCTTTGAAAAAGGGGGACCGAGGGGGATTCGCTTCTAAGCCCCGAAGCTTACGAAGCAACGATATTGACGATCTTCCCCGGCACCACGATCACCTTGCGCACGGTCAGCCCTTCCATGTACTTGACCACGTTCGGCTCGGCCAGCGCCAAGCGCTCGACCTCATCCTTGGGCAGATTCACCGCAACCTCGATGGTGCCGCGCAGCTTGCCGTTGACCTGCACTGCCAGCGTCACCGAATCGCGCGTCATCGCCGACGGATCGGCCTGCGGGAACGTCAGGTCTTCCAGCAAGGTCTCGCCGTGCCCCAGCACCTGCCACAGCGCGTGGCTGGTGTGCGGGGTGATCGGGTTGAGCAGCAGCACGATCGCCGTCAGGGCTTCCTGACGCAGCGCGCGGCCGTTGTCGCTGGCATCGTCGAACTTGGACAAATGATTGAGCAGTTCCATCACCGCGGCGATCGCGGTGTTGAAGCTGTGGCGGCGGCCGTAATCGTCGCCGACCTTCTGGATCGCTTCATGCAGCTGCCGGCGCAGCGTCTTCTGCGCGCCATCCAGCCCGGCCAGGTCGAGCGACGGCGCGGCGCCGTCGGCGGCGTGCTTGTGCACCGCCACCCACAGACGGCGCAGGAACCGCGCCATGCCTTCGACGCCGGCCTCGTTCCATTCCAGCGACTGGTCCGGCGGCGCGGCGAACATCGAGAACAGGCGCACCGTGTCGGCGCCGAACTTGCCGACCATCAACTGCGGATCGACGCCGTTGTTCTTCGACTTGGACATCTTCTCGATGCCGCCGATCTGCACCGGCTCGCCATCGGCCTTGAGCACCGCGCCGGTGATGCGGCCGCGGTCGTCGCGCTTGATCTCGACATCGGCCGGGTTGATCCAGTCGAAACCGCCGTTGGGCAAGATGCGGTAGAAGGTCTCCGCGATCACCATGCCCTGGGTCATCAGGTTGGTCGCCGGCTCGTCGCTGTTGACCAGGCCCTGGTCGCGCATGAGCTTGTGATAGAAGCGGAAGTACATCAGGTGCAAGATCGCGTGCTCGATGCCGCCGATGTACTGGTCCACCGGCGTCCAGTACTTGGCGCGCTCATCCACCTGCTGGGCCGCGCCCGGCGAGGTGTAGCGGGCGTAGTACCAGCTCGACTCCATGAAGGTGTCGAAGGTGTCGGTTTCGCGCTCGGCCGCGCCACCGCAGCTCGGGCAGGTGGTCTTGCGCCACTGCGGGTCGGCCTTGATCGGCGAGGCCACGCCGCTGAATTCCACGTCTTCCGGCAGCACCACCGGCAACTGGTCTTCCGGCACCGGTACGTCGCCGCACTTGGCGCACAGGATCACCGGGATCGGGCAGCCCCAATAACGCTGGCGGCTCACGCCCCAGTCGCGCAGACGGAAGTTGACCCGGCGGTTGCCGCGGCCTTCGGCTTCGAACCGCGCCGCCAGCGCATCGAGCGACTGCTGGAAATCCATGCCGTCGTATTCGCCCGAATTGACCAGCCAGCCGCGCTCGGTCCACGGGCCCTGCTCCTGGATCGCAGTCTGGAACTCTTCGACCACCTGCACCGCGGCGCTGGTTTCGTACACGTCCACCGACGGCGCGCTGCCCAGCGCGCTGCTCATCGGGTCCTTGTGCCTGCTCATGTCGCCGGCGATTTCCGCCAGCGCGTCGCGCACCGCGTCGGGCACGATCACGGTCTTGATCGGCAGGTGATAGCGCTTGGCGAATTCCCAGTCGCGCTGATCGTGGCCGGGCACGGCCATGACCGCGCCGGTGCCGTAGTTCATCAGCACGAAGTTGGCCACGAACACCGGCACTTCTTCGCCGGTGACCGGGTGGATCGCGCGCAGGCCGGTATCGCGGCCGCGCTTCTCCTGAGTTTCCAGTTCGGCTTCGGACACCCCGCCCTTGCGCAGTTCGGCGATGAAGGCGGCCAGGTCGGCGTCGGTCTGCGCGGCGTGCACGGCCAGCGGGTGCTCGGCGGCGATCGACACGAAGGTCGCGCCCATCAGCGTGTCCGGACGCGTGGTGAACACGGTCAGCGGCTCGACCGGGTTGCCGGCTTCGTCGCGCACGTCGAAACGGATTTCCAGGCCTTCGCTGCGGCCGATCCAGTTGCGCTGCATGGTCTTGACCGCATCCGGCCAGCCCGGCAGCGTGTCCAGGCCGTCGAGCAGTTCCTGCGCGTAGTCGGTGATCTTCAGGAACCACTGCGGGATTTCGCGCTTCTCGACCAAGGCGCCGGTGCGCCAGCCGCGGCCGTCGATGACCTGCTCGTTGGCCAGCACGGTCTGATCCACCGGGTCCCAGTTCACCACCGAGTTCTTGCGGTAGGCCAGGCCTTGCTTCATCAGCCGCACGAACATGCGCTGCTCGTGGACGTAGTAGTCCGGCGTGCAGGTGGCGAATTCGCGCGACCAGTCGATGGCATAGCCCATCGTCTTGAGCTGCGCCTTCATGTGGGCGATGTTGGCGTAGGTCCACTTCGCCGGCGCGGTGTTGTTCTTGATCGCGGCGTTTTCCGCCGGCAGGCCGAACGCGTCCCAGCCCATCGGCTGCAGCACATTAAAGCCGGTCATGCGCTTGTAGCGGCTGATCACGTCGCCGATGGTGTAGTTGCGCACGTGGCCCATGTGCAGCGCGCCGGAGGGGTACGGCAGCATCGACAGGCAGTAGTACTTGGGCTTGTCCGAGCGCTCATCGACCTCGAACGCGCGCGTGCCGTCCCAGAAACGTTGCGCGGCGGCTTCGATCAGGCCGGGCTCGAAGGCCAGGGGATCGTTCTGGGGGTCGTTCGGGGCGGGGGCGGCGTCGGACACAGGCAGGTAATGGCGATGGGACAGGACCGGCAAGCCTACCGCAGCGCACAAAAGCCCGCCACGCACCGGAGCCGGTCGATCGGCGCGATTCGGCGATCCGGGCCCGCCCTGGCCCGCGATCGCGCCTCGGGGATCGCGCGCGGCGAGGCCATCGGCGGGCGAAATCGCCGTGCGTTCATTCCGCGAACCGGAGCGCGGTCGGCGCTCCGGTTCACGGCGGGCTGGCGCCCGGGAACCTCAACTCACACGCAAATGCGCGCGACCGGCTGGCCCGACTTGTCGTAGATCACCTGCTCGGTCTTGCCCACCGGGCACGGCTGGGGCAAGGGCTTGAAGATGTCGGAGCTGACGACAACGCCCGGCACCGACGCGGATTTACGCTCGGCCGCGTTGACGGCGAAGGACAGAACGCAGGCGGCCACGATCAGGGCCGGACAGATCAACTTGCTCATAAAAGAATCGACTCGCTGTGGCGAACCGGACAGACGTGGCGATGGCCTGGAACCCCCGGTCCGTAATGGCTCCCTGCCGGCGCCCACCTTGCGCAGCCCCGGCCGCGCTGGCAACCGCCCGCAACCGCCGCGGCGGTTTTTTTTGGCCAACCCGGTTACGGAATCGGGATCGCACCCGGCCCGGAGCGCTTCGGCGCGCCGACCATACGCCGGCGTGTTCGAGCCGGCGGCTGTTCGTGAGCAAGGCCGGGGGCCTTCGCGACTGCGCAACGGACCGGCCAATTACTGCCGGGTCCGGCAGCTCCAATCGATGCTGCGGCAGCTGGCGGGCAAGTACAGCGGCGCCGGCTCGCCGTCGCGCGTGCAGATCCAGACGGCCCTGCCGTCTGCGTCCGTCGCCGGCAGCGCGGCCTCGCCGGCGGGACACACCAGCGGCGGCTGGCGGTTGGCGCGATCGGTGCCGCCATTGCCTTCGCCGCTGGTGTCGCCGTCGCCGGCCGCGAAAGCGCAGGTGCTGCACAACGCGAATAGCGCTGCGATGAGGAATCGGGTTTTCATGCGTGGCTCCTTGATCGAATCGGGTGCGGACATCCGCGGATTGGGGCCGAAAGCGAGCGCAGGGCGGCGCTCGCCCCGCCCCGCGGCAAGACTCGGGATTCGCGCGGTATTCGGCTCATCCCCGCGCCGGCATCGTCCGATGGTGGCCTTCGCCGCCGCGGCGCATGCGTCGAGTAGTACCTTAGTCACGTTGACCCATCGCCGGCCCGGCTTGCATGCTGCGACGGCTTCGGCAGTCGCGCAGGGGCTTGCTCGCGCGGCTCCCCTCGTCGATGCACATCGCGATTCGTCCTGCGCGCCGCGCGGCGAATCTTCGGGCGCCCACGCCCGCACTCAGCCGGAATTGCCCATGACCCGCCTGTCCGTCGCCGTATCGATCGTTCTCGCCGCCAGCGCCGGCGCGCTCGCCGCCCCCGTCCACGCCGCCGAACCGGTGGCCTTGCAGTGCGGACGCCTGTTCGACGCGCGCAGCGGGAAAATCCTCTCGGCGCGCACCGTGGTCGTGCGCGAGGGCAAGATCGAGAAGATCCTCGACGGCCGCAGCGAGGCGCCCGGCGCGCGCGCGATCGATCTGTCCCAGCACACCTGCACGCCCGGCTGGACCGATCTGCACGTGCACATGAGTTCGCAGTCCAGCCCGCAGAGCTATTCGGAAGGCTTCCGCCTGGACGACACCGACTTCGCCTTCCGCTCGGTCGGCTATGCGAAGAAAACCCTGCTGGCCGGCTTCACCAGCGTGCGCGATCTGGGCGGCGAAGTGGCGCCGCATCTGCGCGACGCGATCAACCAGGGCCTGGTCGATGGCCCGCGCATCTGGGCGGCCGGCAAGTCCATCGCCACCACCGGCGGCCACGCCGATCCCACCAACGGCTACAACGACGCACTCTCGCACCTGATCGGCCCGCCCGGCCCGACCGAGGGCGTGATCAATTCCATCGACGACGCGCGCCAGGCCGTGCGCCAGCGCTACAAGGAAGGCAGCGACGTCATCAAGATCACCGCCACCGGCGGCGTGCTCAGCTATGCGCGCTCCGGCGACGCGCCGCAGTTCACGGTGGAAGAAGTCAAAGCCATCGTCGATACCGCGAAGGACTACGGCTACCGCGTCGCCGCGCACGCGCACGGCACCGAGGGCATGAAGCGCGCGGTGCTCGGCGGCGTCACCTCGATCGAGCACGGCACCTACATGGATGCCGAGGTCATGTCGCTGATGAAGCAGAAAGGCGCGTGGTACGTTCCGACCATCTACGCCGGCCGCTTCGTCGCCGACAAGGCCAAGCTCGAGGGCTACTTTCCCGAAGTGGTGCGGCCCAAGGCCGCGCGGATCGGCGCTTTGATCCAGCAGACCGCCGCCAACGCGTACAAGAACGGGGTCAAGATCGCCTTCGGCACCGACATGGGCGTGGGCCCGCACGGCGATAACGCGCGCGAATTCCTGTACATGGTCGAAGCCGGCATTCCCGCGTCGGTGGCCCTGCAGGCCGCGACCATCCGCGCCGCGGAAGTGCTGGGCGTGGACGATCAGGGCGTGATCGAAGCGGGCAAGCGCGCGGACATCGTCGCGGTCAAGGGCGATCCGGTCGAGGACATCAACACGGTCATGAACGTGGATTTCGTGATGAAGGACGGACAGGTCTACAAGCAGGCGCTGTGAGCGCTTGCTGACCGCCTGAGCGAACCATCCACGCCCCGGCCGTCCTGCGGCCGGGGCGTTGTTTTTTCAGGTCGCGCATGACCGGCGCGAGCGATGCGATATCGCGCAGTCGTTCTGCGAACGACACAGCGCCGGCCAGCGAGCGGCGCCGAGCGATCACACGCTCGTGACGGTCGCGGTTCCGACCGAGTCCTCAGTTTCGCCAGCGCGCCGGCATCGAACGCCGATGCATTGCCGCGCCCGTGAGCGCGGTCACGGCGATCATGGCGACGCCGTGACATAAGTCATGAGACCGAACCACGTTCGCGCGGACCAGCGTCACTACCGCATCCACCCGGACCGTTCGCGCCCCTGAGAAAAGGAGTTCGCATGAAATCCTGGTCGTTGATCGCCGCGCTGGCCGCGGGTTGTTTCGGCTTCGCCGCGGCCTTCACCACCGCGCCCTCGCAGGCCGCGGGGCGATGCCCGTTCTGCCAGGAACGCCTGGATATCTGCCTGGAGCACGCGACCACGCCGGCGCGCGAGGCCGCTTGCCAGGCTTCGTTCGATCGATGCCTCGTGAGCGCCTGCCCCTGAGCCGATCCCAAGTTTCGCCGTTGCCGCAACAAGGCCTATGCGGAATTCGTTCCGCGATGGGCGCCGGTTACGACTGGCCTTGTTGCGGCATCGGCACCACTCCCGCAACGACCGCCGCCGCATCTTCCAAGGAATGACCGATGCATATCGCATGGCAGCGCAGCACTCTTCTGGCGATCGCGATCGCCACCGCCGCTTTCGGTTTCACCGCCACGCTCCGGGCCAGCGAGCCTTGCCACTGCGAGGCGCAACGCCAGCAATGCATCGCCGACAATCAGGACAACTGGCCCGGCCCGCAACTGGATTGCGATGTGATGTTCCGCCTGTGCTCGCGCAGGACCTGCGCGAGCTGATCGCCCGCGCGCTGCAGCGCAAATCCAGTCGGGTTCGCGCGCGGCGACACCCGACGGCACTCAATCATCCCGGCGATCCACGCCGCGACCACGCCGCGGCGACATAGGCCACCAGCCACGCCAGCAGCGCCACGCGCTGCGCCGGCGCCGACGGCGCCACGCGCAGATCGGCCAGAACGATCGCCAAGGTCAGCACCGCCGCCGCGGCCAGCGCGATCGCGCCGAAACGCCGCCATGCCGGCGCCGCCAGCGTCGCCCGCGCCAGCAACAGCGCGCCCGGCACGAACGCCAGCCCCCACAGCAGCCACGCCAGCGCGTGCAAACGGCTGGCCTGCGCGTCCAGATCCTGCGGATCGAGCGACGCCACGCCCTGCGCCGCCCAGGCCAGCGCCGACCACAGCCACAGCCATGCGCCGATCCGCGCCGACGCGCCGCGCGCCTGCAGCGCATCGCGCAACCGCCACGCCCCCCAGGCCAGCACCAACCCCGGGCCGAGGTAGGCCAGCAGATTGAACGCCAGCGCGTGCTCGATGCCGCGCGCGCCAAGCAGGCCCGGCGGATGCCGCCATTGCGAATAGCCGTCGAGCGCCGCGCCGAAACCGAGCAAGGCCGCCACGCAACACAGCGCCGCGGCCAGAGCGAGCGAGCGCGCGCCGGACGCGATCGCGGCGTCGCCGCCAGTGGAATTCGCGGCCGCGGCGGCGGCCGGTTTCGATGAGCGTTTCATCGCGACATGCTAGCGTGCGCTGCCGCGGCGCGCGCCGGCCGGGCCACCGCTTGCCTGACGCGCGCATCGCCCCCACCTCGGGTTTCGACCCCGCACAGCCTCACGAGCCAGCCGATGACCGCACCCGCCAAACCCCACGTCTTCGACGCCACCGCCGACCGCTTCCAGGACGAGGTCCTGCAGAAATCGCTGACGACGCCGGTCCTGATCGATTTCTGGGCGGAATGGTGCCAACCGTGCAAGACCCTCGGTCCGATCCTGGAAAAGCTGGCCGGCGAATACCACGGCGCGTTCGAACTGGCCAAGGTCGATGTCGAGGCCGAGCAGCAGCTCGGCGCCGCGTTCCAGATCCGCTCGATCCCGACCGTGTTCCTGGTCAAGGACGGGCAACTGGTGGACGGTTTCGCCGAAGCGCTGCCGGAAAGCGCGGTGCGCGAATTCCTCAAGCACCACGGCATCGAGCCGGCCGCCGCGCCGGTGGAAGAACCCGTGGAAGCGCAGGCGCCCGCGCTCGATCCGCATGCCGAAGTCGTGCGCCTGCGCTCTGAGGTGGCCGCACAACCGGACAAGGCCGAGCTGCGGCTCGACCTGGCCCTGGCCCTGCTCGACACCGGCGCTGCGCACGAGTCCGAACAACTGCTCGACGCCCTGCCCGCCAATCTGGCTACCGACGACCGCAGCCTGCGCGCCCGCGCCCGCCTGGGCTTCATCGCCGCCAGCAAGGACGCGCCGCCGGTGCCGACGTTGGAAGCGGCGGTCGCCGCTCAACCTGAAGACCTGCAGGCGCGTTACCTGCTCGGCGCGCGCCTGATCGCCGCCGGCCGCGACGAGCCCGGCCTGGAGCAGTTCATCGAAATGCTGCGCCGCGACCGCGCCTTCCAGGACGGCTTGCCGCGCAAGGCCCTGATCGATGCGTTCCGGGTGGTCGCCGACGAAGACCTGGTCGGCAAGTACCGGCGCAAGATGTCCTCGCTGCTGTTCTGATCGACCGGTGGCGCCCGGCCTAGCCGGCCGGCGCGCCGCATCCGCGGCGGCCCGAACCCAGCGTAATCGTCGCGAGACTTGACTATACGCTGCCGTATGGCAGGCTGGGCACGCCTTCCCCACCCGCGCCTGCATGAAAGCCTCGACCCTGCGACACGGCCTGAATCTGTGGCCGCCGTTCCTGTTCTCCGGTATCCACGTCGCCCAGATCGCGTCCGACTACCGCCACGCCACCGTCGAGCTGCGCATGCGGCCGTGGAACCGCAACTACGTCGGCACCCATTTCGGCGGCAGCCTGTTCTCGATGACCGACCCGTTCTGGATGCTGCTGGCGATGAACGCGCTGGGTCGCGACTACATCGTCTGGGACCGCGCCGGCGCCATCGAATTCGTCAAACCCGGCCGCGGCACCGTGCGCGCGCAGTTCGACCTGGACGACGCGGTGCTGCGCGAACTGCGCGAAGCCACCGCCGGCGGCGACAAATACCTGCGCTGGTTCGACACCGACATCACCGACGCCAGCGGCGAAATAGTGGCCAAAATCCGCAAACAGCTGTACGTGCGGCGCAAGCGCGACCGCTGAATGCCGCCGCGGGCGCGCCGCGCGGGGCCACAATGAGACGCAAAGCAACATTCGTTGCACGCCCCGGAAGTACGGCAGCCGCGCATACAGGCTTGTAAATAAAGGCATAGAAAAGCCACACTACGCGTCACGCGGGCACTGCCGCAGCGTTATGCTGCACAGTCGCGACACGGGGCCGCGAATGTCGAATGTCACACCGCAAACCGATGCAGTCAGCGCGCCGATGCCGGAGATCCCCGGCTACCGGTTGAGCCGGATCATCAACCACGGCGGCTTGTCCACGGTCTACCTGGGCGAGCAGATCGCGCTTGGGCGCGAAGTGGCGATCAAGATCATGCTGCCGCACGCGCTGGCCGACGAGGTCAGCCGCCGCCGCTTCGAAAACGAAGTGCGCACCATCGCGCGGCTGGAACACCCGCACGTGGTCAGCATCCACGAAGTCGGCCGCACCCGCGACGGCCTGCCCTACTACGCCATGCCGTTCCTGCCGCGCGGCCATCTGGGCAAGCGCATCGAGCAAGGCTTCGCGCGCGGCGAAGTGGATGTCATCTCGATCATGGAGCCGCTGCTGTCGGCGCTGGAGTACGCGCATGCGCGCGGCGTCGTGCATCGCGACGTCAAGGCCGAGAACGTCCTGTTCGACGTCACCGAACGCCCGCTGCTGGCCGATTTCGGCATCGCCCTGCGCCGCGGTTTCGGCGCGCGCATGACCGCGACCGGCCTGGCCGTGGGCAGCACCGCCTACATGGCGCCGGAGCAGGCGCGCGGCGAAGAAGTCGATGGCCGCGCCGATCTCTACAGCCTGGGCGTGCTGTGCTGGGAAATGCTCACCGGCCGCCTGCCGTTCGAAGCGCCCGACGCGCTGTCGATGGCGGTGATGCACGCGCAGAACCCGATTCCGAAACTGCCGCCGCCGCTCAAGCACTGGCAGCGTTTCATGAACCGCGCGCTGTCCAAGCAGCCCGACCAACGTTTCGACGACGCCGCCGAAATGGCCACGGCGCTGGCCGAGATCAAGCATCGCGGCGAGATGAGCGGTTTCGGCCGCATGATGAGCCACCTGCGTCCGCTCAAGCGATGGGCCACGCCGGCCTGGGCCGGGCTGGCGGTGGTCGCCATCGCCGTGGTCACCATCGCGTTCGCGCTGAACCGGGTCGAGAAAGACGGCTTCTTCCGCGTCGATCCGGCCACCGCCGACAAGACCAGCGCGGCCGCCGCCGACAACGATCCGACCCAGGCGATGATGGCGCCGCTGCCGCAGGCGCCGCTGCAGGATTCGCTGCAGTCCGCGCGCACCTATATCGCGCAGGGACGATTGGCCTCGCCGGCCGACGCCAACGCCTACAACAGCCTGTTGACCGCCTGGCATCTGGACAGCACCAATCCGGAAGTCGCAGTGGTAGTCACCGAACTCACGCAGGCCTTCGCGAACGAACTCGAACGCGATCTGCGCGAAGGCCGCGACCAGCGCGCGCGCGAACATCTGGTCAACGCCACCGCCCTGGGCCAGCAGACCGGCACCGCCGATTCCGACGCGCAGCGCGGTCTGCGCGGGAAAGCCGAGCAGGCCTTGCAGGCGCGGCTGGAACTGGCCGCGCGTCGCGGCGACGGCGCCGACGCCGGCAAGGTGATCGCGCTGGCGGACGAATTCGGACTGTCGCGCGCGGCGTCCAGCAAGTTGATCGCCCAGGCCCGCGGCATCGCCGGCGACGGCAGCGTCGCGCGCGGCCTGAGCACCAGCGCGATCTCCCCGGCCGCCAGCGTCGCGGTGAGCTTCAATCCGCGTCCGGTCAGCCGCGGCGAGTACGCGCGTTTCGCCAGCGCCCATCAGCGTTCGCCGGCGCTGTGCCGCGAACGCGTGTCGTTGCTGCGGATGATCGCGCCGAAGGACTGGAAGGCGCCGGGCTTCGATCAGACCGAATCCGAGCCGGTGGTGTGCGTGTCGATTTCCGACGCCGAGGCGTATGCGCAGTGGTACAGCCGGCAGACCGGCCGCCGCTATCGCCTGCCGACCGCGGAAGAAGCCCAGCGCATGCCCGGCAGCAGCGGCCGCGCCTTGTCGATGTGGTCGGCCGATTGCGGCCGCAACTGCCAGCAGCGCCAGGTCGGCGGCAATTCCTGGCGCAGCGGGACGCCGCAGCGGCCGCTGAGCGCGGGGCGCGGGTACGACGACGTCGGGTTCCGGTTGGTGCGCGAACGCTGAGGTTGGGCGCGGAGCGAATCCCCCGCGCCTTTGGTATTTCCGGACTTCGTATTGGCGCAAGGCGCCCGCCCCCTCAACAAAGTGGGCGACGATTGGCGCGGGTCGTTCCTGCGATCAAGCGCGTTACTCATCGCCCACTTTGTTGAGGGGGCGAGCGCCTTGCGCAACTCCCTGAAACGCCATCCTCGACCGGCGCGGGGGATTAGCCCCCACATCGCACGAACCCACACCCGCCCCTGTCCCCTACAATCGCGCCCATGCGCTCGCCCAACCTGCAACGCCTGTTCCTCACCGGCCTTCTCACCCTGCTGCCGATCTGGCTGACCTGGGTGGTCGTCAAATTCGTGTTCGTGCTGCTGTCCGATACCAGCCGGCCGCTGATCGGGCCGCTGCTCAACAATCTCGCCACGACCTCGCCGCAAGCGCTGGGCTGGTTGAACGATCAGTGGGTACAGACCGCCATCGCCCTGGCCGCGACGCTCGGCGTGATCCTGCTGTCCGGCGCGATGGCGCGGCGCGTGGTCGGCCAGACCGTGCTGCGCTGGTTCGAGTCGCTGATCAAACGCATCCCGCTGGCCAGCACCATCTACGGCAGCGCGCGGCAGTTGCTCGACATCCTGCAGACCAAGCCCGACGGCACCCAGCGCGTGGTGCTGGTGGACTTCCCGCACAACCAGATGAAGTCGATCGGCTTCGTCACCAAGGTCATGCGCGAGGAAGGCACCGGCCGCGAACTGGCCGCGGTATACGTGCCGACCACGCCCAATCCGACCTCCGGCTATCTGGAAATCGTGCCGGTGGAACTGATCACTCCGACCGACTGGACCGTCGATCAGGCGATGAGCTTCATCATCTCCGGCGGCGCGGTGTCGCCGGCGACGATTCCCTTCTCCGCTCCCGCCGCCAACGCGGCGACCGATACGGATACTCCCGCATGATCCCTGTCCTGGTTTCCGCGTTGCGCGCAGCGGCGGCCGCGACCGCGCTGCTGGCCGGCGCCGCGCTCGCCGCGCCGACCACGGCGCTGACGCCGCATCCGGTCAAGCTCGACGACGGCCGCAGCTTCAATCTCAACCTGCCCGCCAACCTGGACATCGTGCCGGTGGTGCAAGGCCTCAAGCGCGTGCGCTTCTTCGCCCGCAGCCCCGACGGCCGCCTGTTCGTCACCGACATGCACGATCTGAGCGACAACAAGCTCGGCCGCGTGTACGCGCTGGACGGCTGGGACGAGAAGACCGAGCGCTACACAAAGGTATCGGTGTATCTGGACAAGCTGCGCAATCCCAACAGCGTGGCGTTCCATACCGATCCGGCCGGGCAGTCGTGGCTGTACCTGGCCAACACCGACAAGCTGCTGCGTTATCGCTACCGCAACGGCGACCTCAAGCCGTCCTCCGAGCCCGAAGCGCTGGCGAGCTTTCCCGACTACGGCCTGAGCTACAAATACGGCGGCTGGCATCTGACCCGCACCCTGGCGTTCGGCGGCGGCAAGCTCTACGTCTCGGTCGGCAGCAGCTGCAACGCCTGCGTCGAGAAAGAAGACGTGCGCGCGGCGATCCTGCAGATGAATCCCGACGGCAGCAGCCGCCGCATCTACGCCAGCGGCCTGCGCAACGCGGTCGGTTTGCTCTATCGCGACGGCAAGCTGCTGGCGACCAACCAGGGCTCGGACCATCTGGGCGACCAGAAGCCGGACGAGACCATGTTCGTGGTGCAGGACGGCGCGGACTATGGCTGGCCGTATTGCTATTACAGCAACGGCAAGGTCGCCGCCGACCCCAAGTTTCCGCGCAAGAGCGGCTGCGCGAATGCGCCGAAGACGTTCTCGTATTTTCCCTCTCACGCTTCCGCACTCGGCTTCGGTTGGTTTCCGGCCAGCGACAACGGCCAGTTGCGCGATGAGTACGTGGTCGCGTTGCACGGCGCCAGCAAGCTCGCGCTCAATCACGGCTACCGGCTGGTGCGGGTCAAGGCCGACGGCCGCAGCGGCGGCGACTTGGTCACCGGCTTCCTGGCGAACGGCAAAGTGCTCGGCCGTCCGTGCGACGTGCTGCGCACCGGCCGCGACAGTTTCCTGTTCACCGACGACAAAAGCGGGGTGATCTACCGCGTGAGGCCGAAGCGATGAGCGCGGGCGAGTCCAGCATCCCCTTCGCCACCGGCGAAGGCACGCGTACCTTGCAGGATCGCTCGCTGCGATTGTTCATCGTGTTGTCGGCGTTCTTCTGCGTCAACGCGGCGCTGGCCGAGTTCATCGGGGTGAAGATCTTCGCCCTGGAAGACACGCTCGGGATCGCGCCGCTGCAATGGAACCTGTTCGGCCAGAACGGCTCGCTGAACTTCACCGCCGGCACTCTGCTGTGGCCGGTGGTGTTCCTGATGACCGACGTCATCAACGAATTCTTCGGCCGTCGCGGCGTGCGCATGATTTCCTGGCTGGCGGCGATCCTGATCGCGTACGGCTTCTTGTTCGCCTTCGCCGCGATCGCGCTGGCGCCGGCCGGCTGGTGGGTCAAGGCCGCGCAGGCGCAGGGCGTGCCGGATTACCAGGCCGCCTTCGCGGCGATCTTCGGCCAGGGCATGTGGAGCATCGGCGGCTCGCTGGTGGCCTTCATGCTCGGCCAGCTGATCGACGTGGCGGTGTTCCACCGCATCCGCAGCGTCACCGGCGACAAGCACATCTGGCTGCGCGCCACCGGCTCGACCGCGGTGTCGCAACTGGTGGACAGCTTCGTGGTGCTGTACATCGCCTTCGTGCTCGGTCCGCAGCACTGGCCGATTCCGCAGTTCCTGGCGATCGGCTCGGTCAACTACGTCTACAAGATGCTGGCGGCGGTAGCGATGATCCCGCTGATCTATCTGCTGCGGGTGTGGATCCACGGCTATCTGGGCCATGCGCGGGCCAAGCAGTTGCAGGACGAGGCGGCAGCGGACTGAAGGCGCGCGCCCCGATCGCTTCCCGGCCCGCCTTCGCCCAGCCGATGTTCGCCAAGCCGATGCGCGAAGGGTTGCGCGCGTAACCGCGTCTTCGGGTCGCGCCGATCCGGCATTGGCGCGCATAACCCGCATCGCGGACGCCGCCGCATGACCTTCGGCTCTTCCGCCGGCCCGCGGCGCGCGCGAGTCTGCCGGTCCATCCGTCCGGATCGCCTGCGACATGACCGCTTCCTCGCTCCGCCCGCGACACCCGCGCGCCCGCGCGCGCTCGACCGTCTCCTTCCTCAGCCTCGCCCTCGCCGCCGCGCTGAGCCTGTCGGCGCCGGCGTTCGCCGCCGAACCGGCGCCGGCCGCGCCCAAGGTCACCGTGCAGACCAAGAGCCAGAAGCTCGACCGCCTGTACGAGCAGTACTGGGAAGAAAACCTCAAGCTCAACCCCGTGCTCGCCACCATGCAGGGCGATCCGCGCTACAACGACCAGCTGCCGAACTTCGCCACCGCCGCGTACCGCAAGCAGGACCGCGAGTTCACCCAGCGCTGGCTCAAGACGATCGAAGCGGTCGGCTCGCAAGGCCTGTCCGAGCAGGATCTGCTGAGCTACGAGATCTTCGTGCGCAGCGCCAAGATCGACCTGGAATCCGACCAGTACCCGACCTGGCTGCTGCCGATCAACCAGTTCTACAATTTCGCCGCCAGCGTCGCCCAGTTCGGCTCCGGCACCGGCGCGCAGCCGTTCAAGACCGTGGCCGACTACGAAAACTGGCGCGCCCGCGCCGGCCACGTGCCGGCGATCTTCGATCAGTTCATCGTCAACAGCCGCGAAGGCGTCAAGCGCGGCGTGGTCCAGCCCAAGTCGCTGATGGTCAAGGTGCTCTCGCAGCTCGACGCGCTGATCAAGGATCGCGCGGAAGACACCTTGTTCTGGAAGCCCATCGCCGGCCTGCCGGCCTCGTTCTCCGACACCGACAAGGCGCGCCTGACCGCCGAATACCGGCGCAGCATCGACGGCGAGCTGATGCCGGCCTACCGGCGTCTGCGCGACTACCTGCGCGAGGACTACATGAAGCATGCGCGCGATACCGACGGCCTGGGCGCATTGCCCAACGGCGAGGCCTGGTACGCGTTCAACGCGCGGCGCACCACCACCACGTCGATGAGCCCGGCGCAGATCCACCAGATCGGCCTGGACGAAGTCGCGCGCATCCACGGCGAGATGGACAAGGTCATCGCCGAGCTGAAGTTCAAGGGCACGCGGCCGGAGTTCTTCAAGTTCCTGCAGACCGACCCGCGCTTCGTGTTCAAGACCGAGGACGAACTGCTGGCGCACTACCGCGGCCTGGAAGCGACCATCAACGCGAAAGTTCCCGCGCTGTTCTCGCTGACGCCGAAGGCGCCGTTCGAAATCCGCGCGGTGGAAGCCTTCCGCGCGCAGTCGGCCGCGGGCGGCTCTTACATGCGCCCCAGCGAAGACGGCAGCCGGCCGGGCATCTTCTACGTCAACACCTACGACCTGCCCACGCGCAAGACCTGGGACGCGGAGGATTTGTTCCTGCACGAGGCGATCCCGGGCCATCACTTCCAGCTGGCGCTGCAGCAGGAACTCACCGACCTGCCGAAGTTCCGCCGCTTCGGCAGCGAGATGGCGTTCTCCGAAGGTTGGGGCCTGTACGCCGAATCGCTGGGCAAGGAACTGGGCGTGTACCGCAATGCCTACGACTACTTCGGCTATCTGCAGAACGAGTTGTGGCGCGCGATCCGCCTGGTGGTGGACACCGGCCTGCACAGCAAGAACTGGACCCGCGAGCAGGTGATCGCCTACATGCTGGCCAATTCGGCCGAGAGCGAGACCCAGGCCACCGCCGAGGCCGAGCGCTACATGGCGATCCCGGGTCAGGCGCTGGCGTACAAGGTCGGCGAGCTCAAGATCATGGAGTTGCGCAAGCGCGCCGAGAAAGAACTGGGCGCGCGCTTCGACATTCGCGAATTCCATGCCGAAATGCTCAAGGACGGCTCGCTGCCGCTGGAAATCCTCGACAAGAAGATCGATCGCTGGATCGCGGCGAAGAAAGCCTGAGCCGCGCGGCGGCGTTCGGCCTAGGCGCGAACGCCGCCCGCGAACGCAGGGGACGATCGAAACCCGCTGCGTTTGAAAGCCCCTCCCCCGCCCAAGCGGAGAGGGGCCGAGTCGGCGCGCCGGCGGACGCCTTGGAACCTGAGTCCTCACCCGGCCAGCACCCGAAGGGGAACCGGCCGCCGCGGTTGCGGCGCCCCTCACCACCCGCACAGCATCGGCGCTACGATCAGCCGGCAGGGCACGGACAACGCGCCACCGCAGCGTCTCACGCGCCTATGAGCCTCATTGGATACCTACCGGATAGGCCGCCCAGCCACCGTCCATCCGCCCAGACCGCCGCGCTGGAGGGTACGAAGCAGAAAAAATGTGACTGAAGCCGCATAATTAGGGGTTGCTGTGCCCACAGTCGCCGGCCCGGCCGGTGCTCGCCATCCCACTCAGCCACGGATTACGGATGTCTCCGATTACAGCGCTCCTGTTTCCGTTCACGCCCCGCGCCCCCCGCCGCGCGACCGCGTCCCGGGTCAAGACATCCCGCCGTTTCCTCGCTCTCGCGGCCCTGCTGTTTTGCGTTTCCGGCTTTGCCCAGGCGCAGGACTGGAGCTATCGCGTGCGCCCCGGCGACACCTTGTGGGACCTGGGCGCGCGCCATCTGAAAGCCGGCATCAACTGGCGCCGGCTGCAGGAACACAACCGCATCGTCGATCCCTATCACCTGCCGCCGGGCACCAGCATGCGCTTTCCGATCGGCTGGCTGCGGATCGAGCCGGCCAAGGCGCGGGTGGTGGCGGTGCGCGGCGCGGTCAATGTGCTCGCCACCGATAAAACGCCGGGAGTGTTGGTCAGCGAAGGCATGCGCATCGGCATCGGCAGCCGCCTGGAAACCGGGCCCGGCGCCAGCGCGACCCTGGAATTCGCCGACGGCTCGCGGCTGATGGTCCAGGACAACAGCCGCGTGGTGTTCGACGAACTCAGCAGCTACGGCAGCACCGGCATGGTCGATACGCGCATGCGCCTGCAGCGCGGCCGCACCAGCAACCGGGTGATCCCGGCCAAGGGCCCGGCCTCGCGCTACATCATCGAAACCCCGTCGGCGACCTCCAGCGTGCGCGGCACCCACTTCCGGGTCAGCGCCGGCGACGCGGACGGCGGCGACACCGGCGCGATGGACGCGACCGAAGTGCTCGAAGGCAAGGTCCAGGTCGGCGCGCAGCGCGGCCAGGTGCTGGTGACCCCGGGCTTCGGCGCCGTCGCCGGCGCGGGCGCCGCGCCGTCGCAGCCGATCGAACTGCTGCCGGCGCCGGCCCTGGCGCGCGCGGCGACCCAACTCGACCAACTGCCGGCCACCGCGAGCTGGGCCGCGGTGCCCGGCGCGACCGCGTACCGGGTCGAAGTGGTGCGCGACGACGCCCCGGAAGTGCTGCTGTTCGAAAGCCGGGTGACCGACACGAACGTGCGCATCGACGACCTGCCCGCCGGCCGCCAGCGCCTGCTGGTGCGCGCGATCGCCGCCAACGGCCTGGGCGGCCGCGACAGCGCGCAAGTGTTCACCGTCAACGATCAACCGCTGCCGCCGCTGACCATCAGCCCGATCGACGGCCAGGTTCTGCATCAGCCCAAACCGCGCTTCGAGTGGGCGCGCGCGCAGGACGCCGAGCGCACGCGCCTGCAGATCGCGCGCGACGAACACTTCGCCGAGCCGATCGCGGACATGGAAGTCGGCGGCTTGCGCGCACGCCCCGAACAGGCTCTGCAAGCGGGCAATTACTACTGGCGCGTGGCCTCGCGCGACGGCAACGGCCGCATCGGCCGTTTCGGCAACGCCTTGCCGTTCCAGATCAGCGATGCACCCGTCGATCCCGGCCTGGAACCGCCGCAGGCGGCCAAGGGCCAATTGACCTTGCGCTGGCAGAAAGGCGAGCCCGGACAGCGTTATCGTGTGCAGATATCGCGCAAGGCCGATTTCTCGCAACTGCTGTTGGAACAGGTGGTGGACGTGCCGCAGATCGAACTCAAGCGCCCCGGCGGCGGAACCTGGCATGTGCGCGTGCAGACCATCGAAGACGATGGCTACGAAGCGCCGTACGGCCCGACGCAGGAAATCCGCCTGCCCTGCCGCCTGTGCTACGCCGGCGGCGCGGCCGGCGCGGTGCTGTTGCTGCTGGCCTTATGAGCCCCACCGCACTGTCCAGGCTGTTGCGTGGCGGTGCGGCCCTGTGCGCGGCCGGTCTGGCCGCGCTGCTGACCGTCAGCGGCGCGACCTGGCGCCTGGACGACTTCTTCTACGACCAGCACCTGTCGAACTGGGGCTACGCGCCCGACGACGACGTGGTGATCGTCGCCATCGACGATCGCAGCCTCAACGAACTCGGCCAGTGGCCGTGGCCGCGCGACATCCACGCGCAGGTGCTCGATCGCCTGGGCTATGCCGGCGTGCGCGGCGTCGCCCTGGACCTGGTGCTGGCCGAAGCCGACCGCAGCGGCGACGACCACGACCTCGCCCTGGCCGCCTCGATGCGCCGGCTGGGCCGCGTCGCCCTGCCGGTGACCACCGCGCCGCTGCGTCAGAACGGCCCGCCGGTGGAAGTGTTGCCGACGCCGGTGATCGCCACCGCCGCCAACACCCTGGGCCACACCGACATCGAACTCGATGCCGAAGGCACCACCCGCGGCATGTACCTCAAGGCCGGCCTCGGCGATTCGCGCTGGCCGGCGCTGGGGCTGGCCTTGATCGGCCTGGAACCGGGCGCCGCGCCCAACCCTCTGCCCGGATTGCGCCGGCCCGCGCTGGTGCAGGGCTCGCCTTACCAATGGACGCGCGACAACTACGTGCGCATCCGCTTCGCCGGCCCGCCGGGCACCTTCGGCCAGGTCTCGTATTCCGACGTGCTCAGCGGCCAGGTGCCGGCCGAACTGCTGCGCGGGCGCTGGGTGGTGATCGGCGTGACCGCGACCGGACTGGTGCCGCGCTACCTCACGCCGATGTCCGACGACGTGCGTATGCACGGCGCCGAGTACCAGGCCAACGTCATCGAAATGCTGCTGCACAATCGCGCGATCGTGCCGCTGTCGTCGTTCTGGCAGGCGTTGCTGGCGGCGGCGATGCTGCTGGCGGTGGTGTCGCTGATGCTGCTGTCGCGCTTCCAGCGGCCGCTGCTGATCACCGGCGCGGCCGCGCTGCTGACCGCGGCCGGCAGCGTGACCGTGCTGCGTCTGGGCAATCTGTGGTTCCCGCCGGCGGCGACGATCGTGATGATCGCGCTGGCGTATCTGGCGTGGATGGTCGGCCACCTGCGCCACTGGCGCCGCGAAGCCAACCTGGACACCCTGACCCGGCTCGGCAACCGCCGCCGTTTCGACCACGTCCTGCAGCGCGAACTGGCCAGCGCCCGCCGCACCCGCGCGCCGATGTCGCTGGCGTTGATCGACGTGGATTACTTCAAGGCCTACAACGATTCGGTGGGCCATCGCGCCGGCGACAAACTGTTGCAGAAGATCGCCGAAATCATCGCCTCGCACGCACGCCGCCCGCGTGACCTGGCCGCGCGTTTCGGCGGCGACGAATTCGCGGTGATCCTGCCCGACACCCATGTCGAAGGCGCCGCGCGCGTGGCCGACATGATCCTGGCCGACATGCGCAAGCTCGATGCGCGCTATGGCCAGGGCGAGGATCAGAAGGTGAGTCTGAGCATCGGCTTGTACACCTGCGTTCCGGGTGTGCATACGCACGTGCGGACGTTGTTCGACGGGGCGGATGCGGCGTTGTATCGCGCCAAGGAGAACGGGCGCGATCGGCGTGAGGCGGCGCGATTGGGCGAGTTGTGATCGGGGCTTGAGCTCGGTCTTGTTGCGCCACTGACCGATGCTGTTGCGATCGCGACGGGCGAACCGTTGCTGGGCCTTCACTCAGCCAGGCCGTTGCTGCTGTGGCTGTGGCTGTGGCTGCGGCTGCGGCTGCGGCTGCGGCTGTGGCTGTGGCCGTTGCCTGAATCGCCCAGGGTTTCGTAGACATCTCGCAGCCATAAACTATGGCTTAAGTGGAGGTGGTTATGAGCGCGAAGCGATACACCGATGAGTTCAAGATCGAAGCGGTCCGTCAGATCGTGGAGTACGGGCGGCCGGTGGCCGAAGTAGCCGAGCGCCTGGGCGTGTCGGTGCACAGCCTGTACGGCTGGCGGCGTCAGCAAGGCAAAAGCGATGTGGTTCGTCGTGTGGAAAAAGATCAGAACGCGGACGTGCGACGCCTGAAGGCAGAACTTCGGCGCGTGACTGAAGAACGAGACATCCTAAAAAAAGCCGCCGCGTACTTTGCCAAGGGGTAAAGGTGAAGTACGCCTTCATGAAGCAGCACGCCGACGAGTTCGGCCTGGCCGCAATGTGCCGTGTCTTGGGCATAAACCGCAGCGGTTACTACGCTTGGCTTCACGCGCCGGCCAGTGCGCGTGCACGCGACGACCAACGTCTGTTGGGATTGATCAAGCACAGTTGGTTGGAAAGCGGCTCGATCTACGGCCATCGCAAGATCACCACGGACCTGCGCGAGTTGGGTGAAACGTGCAGCAAACACCGCGTTGCGCGTTTGATGAAGCAAGAAGGGCTGCGCGCCATGGTGGGCTACGGCCGGCGGCCGCGGCCGTTGAGCGGGCCGATCGGCGCCGTCGCCAACAACGTGCTGGCGCGTGAGTTCACAGCGCAAGAACCCAATCGGGCCTGGGTGACCGACATCACCTACATTCGCACCCACGAAGGCTTCTTGTACTTGGCCGTCGTGCTCGATCTGTTCTCCCGCAGGATCGTGGGCTGGGCCACGCGTCCAACGCAGCACTCCGATCTGGTGCTGCAGGCGCTGCTAGCGGCGGTGTGGCGACGCAAGCCCGCGCCTGGTTTGCTCTTGCACTCGGATCAAGGCAGTCAGTTCACGAGCGAAGACTGGCAGAGCTTTTTGAAGGCC
This sequence comes from Lysobacter gummosus, assembly GCF_001442805.1. NCBI lineage: Bacteria > Pseudomonadati > Pseudomonadota > Gammaproteobacteria > Lysobacterales > Lysobacteraceae > Lysobacter > Lysobacter gummosus. The sequence continues at coordinate 3,765,872 of NZ_CP011131.1, forward strand.
CACGGCATCGTGTGCAGCATGAGCCGACGCGGTAACTGTCACGACAACGCCGCGATGGAAAGCTTCTTCCAGTTGCTCAAGCGCGAACGGGTTAAGCAACGGATCTACCATACCCATGACAAAGCACGAGGCGATGTGTTCGATTACATCGAGCTGTTCTACAACCCCAAACGACGGCACAGTTCCAACAATGGCCTGTCCCCGATAGAGTTTGAAAGGCGGTACGCACTAAACGGCTGACGACTGTCTACAAAAACCTGGGCGATTCACTTTGGACAAAGAAAGTGACCCGCCGCTCCATGGCGGAAGCTTTAGGCGTTTGATCTTGCTTTCGCTTTCGCTTTCGCTCTTGCTCTTGCTTGAGGCTTCTTTTGCTCGTCATTCCCGCGAACGCGGGAATCCAGAGCCTTTCGGGCGAGAACGCTTGAAGTCTCTGGATTCCCGCGTTCGCGGGAATGACGGTAGGGGGAGTGCGCAGGTCTGGCTGTTTTGATCAGGGACTTCCGTTTCCTTAGAAGCCCTAGAAGCCCTAGAAGCCACAAGCAAGATCAAACGCTAAACGCTTCCGCCATAGAGCGGCGGGTCACTTTCTTTGTCCAAAGCCACAAAGAAAGTAACCAAAGAAAGGGCTTTAGCTGTTTCGAGTCAAAAGCCACGAGTGCGTAGCTTGCGCAGGCAGGTCCCGCAGTGGGCATCCTGCCCACGGCGGGACCCGGCGCACGTCCATGTGCGCCGCCCTCCGGGTGCCCCTGGTCTCGCGAGTAACAAGCCGCGCCCAGCAACGACAAAGGCAAAGGCACAGCACAGCCGAGCAAAGCAAAATCTCGGCAACAGCAACAACAGCGGCGACGACGACAGCGATGGCGATGGCGATGGCGATCAGCAGCATCGGCCAGCCGACGAAACCACAAACAAAAAAGGCCGGCAAAGCCGGCCTTTTTCTTCAGTCTGGATCAGCGCCGATCAATCAACCCGCGCTGCGATCCCGCCGCTGCCCCTGCTGAGCACCGGCACCCGCGCCCGCACCGCCACCGCGGTGCTGCTTCGGACCGGCATGCGCATGACGCGACGCCGGCTTGCCGTGCGGACGGTGCGCCGGCTTGCGCGGAGCGTTGTTGCCGCGGTTGTTGCCGCCCGGAGCGCCCGGACGACGCGCGCCCGGGGCGTCGGAACCCATGCGGATCGGACGCGACGGCTCGAAGCCGGCGACCGTCACCATCTCGATGTCGTCCTTCAAGATGCGCTGGATCTGGCGCAGCAGACCGCCCTCATCCGGCGACACCAGCGACAGCGCCTCGCCGGTCAGACCGTTACGGCCGGTGCGGCCGATACGGTGCACGTAGTCTTCCGCGACCATCGGCAGATCGAAGTTGATCACCAGCGGCAGGCTCGGAATGTCCAGACCGCGCGCGGCGACGTCGGTGGCGACCAGCACGCGGGCCTTGTTCGCCTTGAAGTCGCGCAGGGCTTTCTGGCGCTGCGCCTGGCTCTTGTTGCCGTGGATCGCGACCGACTTCAGGCCGGCTTCTTCCAGCTGCTCCGACAGACGGTTGCAGCCGTGCTTGGTGCGGCCGAACACGATCACCTGATCGTTCGGGCGCGAAGCCAGGATCTGGATCAGCAGGTCGCGCTTGCGGCCACCGTCGACCGGATGCACGCGGTGCGTGATCGCGTCGGCGACGATGCTGTTGGAAGCGATCTGCACCTGCTGCGGCGAGCGCATGAACTCCAGCGCCAGCTGCTTGATCTGCGTTTCGAACGTCGCCGAGAACAGCAGGGTCTGACGCTGAGGCGGCAGGCGGCCGAGGATGCGCTTGATCGCGGGCAGGAAGCCCATGTCGAGCATGCGGTCGGCTTCGTCCATGACCAGCATCTCGACCGCGTCGAGCTTGGCGCTACCGCGCTCGAGGTGGTCGATCAGGCGGCCGGGGGTCGCGACCAGCACGTCCACGCCGCGACGCAACGCGTCGAGCTGCGGGCCCATGCCGGCGCCGCCGAAGATGGCGTGCACGTTCAGGCGCAGGTACTTGGCGTAACCGCGCAGGCTGTCGCTGACCTGCAGCGCCAGTTCGCGGGTCGGCGCCAGGATCAGCACGCGCGGCTTGCGCTGGGTGTTGCCCTGGGTGGTGGCCAGACGGTGCAGCAGCGGCAGCCCGAAGGCCGCGGTCTTGCCGGTGCCGGTCTGGGCGCCGCCGAGCAGGTCGTGCCCGGCCAGGGCCAGCGGGATCGCTTCGGCCTGGATCGGGGTCGGGTTGATGTAGTTCTGTTCGGACAGCGCGCGCAGCAGCGCGGGCGCAAGCCCAAGCGATTCAAACGTCATGTTGGAACTCCAGTGGTTCGCGGTGCGCCGACGCGCGCGGCCGAATGAACGGACGCGCGAACGAAGCGATCGCGTGATGACCCCAGCGTTCCCTTGAACCGCGCTGCGAGTATCTAAATTTGACGACGCCGGATGCTCCGGGCCGTGTCGGCGCTACGAAAGACGTGCGGGATAAAAAGTCGCGCCGGCGAATCCGAGAACTCGGTGCGGGGCGACAGGCAACCTGGGAAACGTACCCTTGCGGGAGGCAGCCGTGCGCTGAACGGCGCGAACTCTACGCGAAAGCGGGCAAAACCGCCAGTTGAGCTGTGCGGGCGGTGTCAGCGGGCGGTCATGTGGGTGGGGTTCGGGGGTGGCTGGGGTGGGTCGATCGCCGGGTTTCGGCCGAAGCGGCCATGGGCGGGTTCGGGGGCGAGAGCCATTGCCGCCGGGGCTTGCGCGAGGAGGACGCGCACGGGTTGCGCCTGGGCGGGCGACCGCTCCGGCAACTGGGCCGCAACCTCGTGCCGGCGGCAAAGCCGATCCATCTTGCGGTTGCCAACCAGCCAAATAGGAACCTGAAGTTGCAATTGTGCGCCTCCTCCCCGCGCGGCGGTTCGGTACTCCCTAGCCCCGCTTTCGCCTTGGGCTGTCCTGTGCCCTGCTGTCCCGCACCGGCTTTCGGTCTTTGGCTTATGGCCTCGACTCCGCCCCGGGCTATTTCGCTTTAGCCGTGCCGTTGCCGCTGCCAATTTTGCTTCGCCTCGGCCTTGCCTTTGCCGTTGCTGGGCGCGGCGTGTAACTCGCGGCGCCCAGCAACAGCAACAACAACAAAGGCGAAGCGAAACAAAATCTCGGCAACGGCAACGGCAACTACAACCGCAACCGCAACCGCAAAAGCCGACTCAGCCCTCGCCCCTTACAACCGCTTGCGATTATCCGAAGGCACCCGATCGATCAACTTGTTGTAAGGATCGAACCCGACCTCGTACGGCTCGCGATCCACCACCACCGTCACCTTGGTCTCTGCCTGCGTCACCCGCCTGCGCTGCAACGACAACACCTGCTCATCGGCCTCCTTGCCCGACAGCCCTCGCGCGAACACGCCGACTTCGATCCAGTCGTCCACCGCGCCCGATGTTTCCTTGCCCTTGCCGTCGGCGTAGAGCTTGCCGGCATGCAACTGCATCGTGACTTCGTACTTGCCGCCGGCGAGCTTCTTCGACGACGCCGACACCACGCGGTTGTCGTAGAAGCCGATCTTCTCGAACAGATCGGTGATCAGACCCTGCTGATCGGGCCGGGCCTCGGCGCGTATGTACTCCAGCAACTCGGCCGAGGTCGTGTACGGCGGCGACTGATAGCCCTTGTCCTGCAGGAAACGCTTCAGCGCGCGGTTGAGCGCGGCTTCGCCGAGTTCCTCGCGCAGCCGATAGAACACCAGCGAGCCCTTGCGATAGTGGATGTACTGCTGGTTCTCCACCCGATACAGCGGCATTTCCTCGACCCGCTCGCCGCCGCGATCGGACAGGTAACGGTCCAGTTCGTACTTGAGGAAGCGGCGCATCTTGGCGCGGCCGTATTCGTGCTCCATCACCATCAGCGCCGAGTACTGCGACAGCGACTCCGACAGCATGGTCGAGCCCTGCACTTGCGCGCCGATCACCTGATGCGCCCACCACTGATGCGCGACTTCGTGTGCGGTCACGTAGAACACGTAGTCGATCGCGTCCGGATCGCGCAGGTCGGCGACGAAGCCGATCGATTCGGAGAACGGGATGGTGTTGGCGAAGCTCTGCGCGAAGGTCGCGTAGCCCGGGAACTCGATGATCCGCACCTGCTTGTGCTGGTACGGGGTGAAGTTGGCCTGGTAGTAAGCCAGCGACTTCTTCACGGCGGCGACCATGCGATCGACGTTGTACTCGTGCTTGGGATCGTAGTAGATCTCGATCTTGATGCCGCCCGGCGCCTCATCGCTACGCACTTTCCAGCGCGCCGACAGGTACGAATAGAACGGCAGCATCGGCCGGTCCATAGCGTAGTCGAAGCACTGCCGGCCCTCGCGCTGGTATTGCTTGCGCAGATACCCCGGCGCCAGCGCGATCTGGTCCGGCGCGGTGCACACCGTGGTCTTGAAGTCGATCCAATCGGCGTCGTTGGCGATGTAGTGATTGGCGCGCGCGGCCTGATCCTCCAGCTTGGCCATGCGCTCGAATTCGCCCATGCCGCGTTTTCGCCGCTCGTTGCGATCGGTCAACTGGCCGCTTTGGTCGTAGCCGAAGTGCGGGAACACCGAGGAATTGAAGAAGCTGCCGTTGCCGACCAGCGCATACTGCGAGGGCTCGTTGGCGAAGCCTTCCACCGCCGAGGACTGGACGAAATCCAAAGTGCGGCGCTCACCGGGCTGCATCGGCCGGTCGAGCCGGTAGATGCGGTAGCCCAGGCGCTCATCGTTGCGGATCAGCTTGGCGCCGCCGAATTCCAGGCGCTCGATCTTCGCGTCGGAATCGACCCTGATATGGAATTCGGCGATCGGCGCCGGATGCGGATTGAGCAGTTCGTAACGGCCGACGGCGCGCATGCGCAGGGTTTCCGGATGCAGATCGACCCGGTTGTCGACCGCGACGATGCGCGGCTGCGGCAGGTTCTTGTACTTGCCGAACTCGCGTTCGTACCGCACCTGCTCGTCCATCGTCACGTCCGACGGCAGGTAATGGTTGAGCGTGTTGGTGTTCCAGTAAATCCAGGCGCCGGTCGCGAGCCAGGCCAATAGCACCGCGGCCAGGGCGATGCGCGTCCGGCCGCGCAGGCGTTCGCGCGCCAGCCGCACGCGGTCGCGCCAGCCGGTGGACACCCCGCGCACCCAGAACGCCGCCGCCAGCAGCATCAACGCGCCCAGCAGCAATCCCCAATAGCCCTGGAACCACAGCCGCGCGATCAGGAAATGGCCGTAGCCGTTCATGTCCGAATACGGCGCCGCCGGTGCCTGGGCGTAGTTGTAGAGGTTGTGATCGAAGTGCAGCAGGCCGAGCGAAGCCTGCACGATCACCACCAGCACGGTGAGGCCGTAGCCGATGAAGCGGTTGTTGCTGAGCACCTGCAGCACCAGCGCCAATCCGCCCATCAGCACGAACGGAATCGCGCCCAGCACCAGACCGCGCAGATAAAGCATCGGTTCCAGCGCGGTATAGCCCTTGGACAATTGCAGCACTATCGCCGCGACGCCGCCGATGCACTGGAACACCGCCACCACTGCGATCAAGGTCAGGAACTTGCTCAGCAGCGGCAGCCAGTTCGGCACCGGCATCGCATCGACCACTTCGGCCAGCTTGGCGCTGCGTTCCTTGAACACCAGCTCGCCGGCGTAGAACATCGTCACCAGGACCAGCATGAAGCTGAAACTGGCCTGCAGCGCGATCACCATCAACGAGGTGGTCGGATAGGTCTTGGTGCCGAACATGCTCTGCATCGAGCTGGCGCCGACCATGAAATTGGTGATCGCGAAGGCCAGCATGATCAGGAACGGCACGCTCTTGAGCACGCCGATCGTATCCAGTCGCAGCGACTGCAGGAACTGCGCCCGCACCGTGGCCGCGCCGAACGACGGCCGCACCCGTGGCGCTTCCACGCCGACGCTGCGCCGCGCCGCCGCGACCGGCTTGCGGCGGCGGCCGAACCAAGCCTTGCCGGTGCCGCTGCGCTGCGGTTTGAACAAGGCGAACGCGGCCGCGATCATGCCCAGGCCGACGCTGCCCCACACCAGACGGTTGACCAGCAGAAAGCCGCTGAACGCCGGCAACTGGCTGTTGAGCTCGACCGACGACCAGTAGCGTATCGAGCGCTTGAACGCGGTGGTGCCGAACGGATCGATCATCACCGCCAGCCACTCGTTGTCCAGGTCGGCGACCAGGGTGCGGGCGAGGAAGCGCAGTATCAGGAAGCCGATCACGCCCAGGTACACGATCAGCAGACTGCGCCCGGTCACCGCCAGCAGCGCCAGCAAGGCGCCGATGAAGATCAGGTTGGGCAGCACCAGGACCGCGAAGCTCCAGATGTACGGCCACAGCGAGAACGGCCCGAGCCGCTCGGCATCGACCCACGGCATCGACGGCGCGATCAGCAGCCCGACCACGATCATCGCGTACACCAGCAGACACGAGGCGAGCGCGCCGCAGAAGCGGCCGATCAGGAAATCGCGCTTGCGCATCGGGCTGGAGAAGAACAGATCGGCCGTGCCCATCTCGAAGTCGCGCAACAGCGCGTTAGCGACGAACACGGCGATCACCAGCAGGCTGAGCACGCTGAAATTGGCCAGGATATCGGCGATGGTGGTAGGTGCATTGCGGTTGACGTTGCCGATGCCGCCGCCCATCTGCACCGCGTCGGAACTGGCCAGGGCGAACGCCAGCAGGCCGAACATCGCCGCCAGCAGCCACAGCAGCGGCGAACGCAGTTGTTGCCGCAATTCGAAGCGGAAAAATTCCTTGATCATGATTACCGCCCCGCTCAGGCCGCGACGCGCGCGTGTTCGCGCAGGCGCTGGAAGTACACGTCTTCCAGATCCGGCGCGACGCGTTCGAAGCCCTCCTCGGGCGCATCGGCGCTGAAAACGTGGATCACCGGCTGGCCGCCGACCAGACGCGTCGACAGCACGGTGAAGCGGGTTTCGTAACTGGCCAGTTCCGACTTGGCGACCTGCTTACGCCACACCTGCTGGTTAAGCGCGGCGATCGCCGCGTTGGGCTCGCCGGTCAGCAGCACCTTGCCCTTATCGACGATGGCCATGGTCGGGCACAGGTCGGTGACGTCCTCGACGATGTGCGTGGACAGGATCACCGCGACGTTCTCGCCGATCTCGGCCAGCAGGTTGAGGAAGCGGTTGCGTTCTTCCGGGTCCAGGCCGGCGGTGGGTTCATCGACGATCACCAGGCGCGGATCGCCGAGCAGCGCCTGGGCGATGCCGAAACGCTGGCGCATGCCGCCGGAGTAGGTGCCCAGCTTCTGCTTGCGCGCGTTCCACAGGTTGACCTGATGCAGCAGCGCCTCGACCACTTCGCGCCGCTGCTTGCGCTGGCTCAGGCCCTTGAGCACGGCGAAGTGATTGAGCAGTTCCTCGGCGCTGACCTTGGGATAGACGCCGAAATCCTGCGGCAGATAGCCCAGTTGCCGGCGCACGGTGTCTTTGTCGCGCAACACGTCGATCGGCTGGCCGTCGGCGCCCTCCAAGGTCACGCTGCCCGCGTCGGCTTCCTGCAAGGTCGCCAGGGTCCGCATCAGCGACGACTTGCCGGCGCCGTTGGGGCCGAGCAGACCGAACATCCCGCGCGGAATGTCCAGGGAGATACCGTCGAGCGCGCGCACGCCGTTGGCGTAGGTCTTGGTGAGGTCGCGGATGGTCAGCATGCAGGGGCTCCGTCGGTTCCATGCGCGGCTCGCGGGTCGGGCGGCATTGCGCTTATGGCCGATGCTAACGGCGAACTCCGTCGCGCCCAATGGGCGGTTGGTGGGCATGACCGATGGCATGGGGGATCAGGTATGCGCGCGGTGTGCTGGGCGGGGTGATTCGAGCTGCGGTGTGCACGGGGAAAGCCGCGGGTGTCTTGTGCTGCGGCGGCGGGTTCGCCTACCTGGGGGTGTGCTGGTGGGCAATGCTAATGAGCGCGGGGTGTGGGTATGCGTGTGGCTGCGCGCGAAAGCACGCTGGGTGCGGCGATGCGGTACGGAAGTAGCCCCTCTCCCGTGTGCGGGAGAGGGGTTGGGGTCAGGGTGCGCGGCAACTGGTGGGGTTTCGCGTAGGAGCATTCGCGCCCACGGCGCTCATCCGCTCACCCCAGCCCTCTCCCGCACGCGGGAGAGGGAGCGGTTTTGTTCGCGGCTCTCAGTCCACGCTTGCGTCTGCACACCGCCTGCACGCGCCGACGCCAACCATGATCGCGCCGGTGGAAGCGATGCCCACCGACGGACTCTCATCACGACGGCCGCGGTCCCAGACCAGCGCCCCAGGGGAAAACACGATGCATACGATTCTGGTGATACTCGGCGGCTTCGTCCTGATGGCGCTGTGCCTGCTCGGCGGCCGCATATTCGGCGGCCCCGGCGCGGCCTCGCTGATCACCGGATTGAAGCTGTTTCTGCCGCTGTGGCTGCTCGGCGCCGGGATCAACATGTACATCGGCGTGGCCCGCGCCGGTTATTCGGTCGGCGAGGAATTGCCTATCTTCCTGCTGATCTACGCGGTCCCGGCGGCGGTCGCCGGCTTGCTGTGGTGGCGACTGGCGCGCGCCTGACACGCCGGCGGCCGATCCATCGCAACCACCGCGCGCATCGCTTACCGTAGCGAACGCGCCCCCGACCCGACTCCGCCCATGACTCCACCCCTGTCCACCCTGCTGCGCATCCGCGAAGGCCACGCCAAGGTCGGCTACGCCGAACTGTTCTTCGATCTGGTGTTCGTGTTCGCGGTCACCCAGCTCTCGCACACCCTGCTCGAACACCTCACCCCCACCGGCGCATTGCGCACCGGGCTGTTGTTCCTCGCGGTGTGGTGGCTGTGGATCTGCACCTCGTGGGTGACCAACTGGCTGGACCCGGAAAAAATCCCGGTGCGGCTGACCATCTTCGGCCTGATGCTGGGCGGCCTGATGATGTCGTCGGCGCTGCCGGACGCGTTCGCCGAGCGCGGACTGGCCTTCGCCGTGGTGTTCGCGGCCATGCAGGTCGGCCGCAGCGCGTTCATGCTGTGGGCGCTGCGCGGCGGCCGCGGCCCGGGCAATTTCCTTAATTTCATCCGCATCACCCTGTGGTTCGCGATGTCGGCGGTGCTGTGGATCGCCGGCGGACTGGCCGAACCCGAGTCGCGGGCGTGGTGGTGGCTGGGCGCGGTGGCGATCGAATACCTGGGTCCGATCGCGTTCTTCCGCGTGCCCGGCCTGGGCCGCTCGTCGCTGTCGGACTGGGACGTGGAAGGCGGCCATCTGTCCGAACGCTGCGGCTTGTTCATCATCATCGCGCTGGGCGAGTCGGTGCTGATCACCGGCGCGACCTTCGCCAAGCTGGAGTGGAATCCCACCACCATCGCCGCGTTCTGCATGGCCTTCCTCGGCAGCGTGGCGATGTGGTGGATCTATTTCGACAGCGGCGCGGCGCGCGGCGAACACCGCATCACCCACGGCCAGGACAGCGCCAGCCAGGCGCGCCTGGCCTATACCTATCTGCACCTGCTGATCGTCGGCGGCATCATCGTGTGCGCGGTCGCCGACGAACTGGTGCTGGTGCATCCCGATCACGCCGAAACCGCCGGCGTGGTCGCGATCATCGGCGGCCCCGCGCTGTACCTGCTGGGCTGCGCGCTGTTCAAGTGGGTGACCAACACCCGCCGCTTCCCGCCGGCCTCGCATCTGGGCGGGCTGTCGCTGCTCGCCGCGCTGGCGCTGGCCGCCGCGCCGATGCATCTGTCGCCGCTGGTGCTGGGCGCGGTCACGACCGTGGTGCTGATGATCGTCGCCGGCTGGGAAACCGCGTCGATGCGGTATTCCGAAGCCGAACGGAAGCATTGAGGCAGCGCGCGACCGCGACGCTCAGCCGCGCCCCAATCGCCGCAAGGCGATGCCTAACGCGATGCGATAGCTCGCCGCCAGATCGCGGTTGATCACGATCGTCGCCAGCGGCGCGGCGTGCGCGCGCAGGCGTTCGTCCAGAGTGGTGGCGCTGCCGTCGTGGACTTCGATGTAAGCGCTGGGCAATGCGTCCAGCGCCTGCCGCAGCGGTTCGGGCTGGGCCAGCGCCTGCGAGGCGAGTTCACCCGGATCGATCAACACGAACTCGGCGTTGCCCGCGCGCGCCGAGCCCAGTTGCGCGAGGAACTCGCGCAGGTTCGCGCACGGCCGCACGTCCAGACGGCGCCCGACCGCGGCCGCCAGCCGGCGCAGCCCGGCATAGAAGTCCGCGCCCAACGGCTCCGAGTCGGAATGGGCGCCTTGTACGATCACGATGCTCACGCTTGCCGCCTGTTGATGGTCTGGGCGCAGCTTGCGACCGGTAGCCATAAAGGCGCTATTTCACAGCAACAACGAGGCGTAAATTCTTCGCATAGCCGCGGCGGCGGGTCATGGACGCGAGTGGTCGGCGTCCATCGCCGCACCTAGACCTGCAGAGTCATCCCCGGCCGCGCCAGCTCCACCTTCACGCCGAAGCGTTCGCCGATCTCGCCGGCCAGCGCTTCGCGCGCCTTGTCTTCGCCGTGCACCAGCGCCAGCGGCGGATGGCCGGCGATCTGGCCGTACCACTCGATCAATCCGTGTTGATCGGTATGCGCCGACAATCCGCCGATGGTGTGGCGCTGCGCCAGCGCGCGCACGTCGCGTCCGTGGATGCGCACCCACTTCGCGCCTTCCACCAATCGCCGGCCGATCGTGCCTTCGGCCTGATAACCGACGAACACCACATGCGTCTGCGGCTTGCTCAGGTTGTGCTTGAAGTGATGCAGGATGCGTCCGGCGTTGGCCATGCCGGACCCGGCGATCACGATCGCGCCGCGTTCGAGCTCGTTGATCGCCATCGAATCCTGCGCCGATTCGGTCAGTTGCAGATTCGGCAGATGGAAGGGATTGGGTTTCTGTTTCCACACCCGCACCGCGTCTTCGTCGAACAGATCGGTATGGCGGTCGTAGACATCGACCACCTTGGCCGCCATCGGGCTGTCGAGAAAAATCTTCCAGCGCCCGACATTCCATTCGTCCCAATACTTGGCGAACCAGTACAGCAGCTCCTGGCTGCGGCCGACCGCGAACGCCGGGATCAGCACGTTGCCGCCGTCGCTCCAGGCGCTTTCGAGAATGCGCCCGAGTTCGAGGATGGTCTCGGCGCGATCCTTGTGCAGGCGGTCGCCGTAGGTGGACTCCATCAGCACCAGGTCGGCGCGATCGATCGGCGCCGGATCGCGCAGGATCGGCGTGCCCTTGGGCCCCAGGTCGCCGGAGAACACCAGCTTGCGGTCTTCGGCGTACACCTCGACCACCGACGAACCCAGGATATGCCCGGCCTCGCGGAACGCGACCTCCACGCCGGGCAGGATTTCGCGGCGCGTGTCGTAGGCCAGCGGCTGCACGCGCTGCATGGTCGCTTCGACATCTTCGCGGGTGTACAGCGGAATCAGTTCGGGCTCGCCGCGCTGGCGTTTGCGGTTGCCGCGTTCGGCTTCGCTTTCGGCGATGGAGGCCGAATCCAGCAGCATGATCCGCATCAGGTCGGCGGTGGCTTCCTGGGCGTGGATGGCGCCGCGGAAACCGCGCTTGAGCAGCAGCGGCACGCGGCCGATGTGATCGATATGGGCGTGGCTGATCACCAGCGCGTCGAGCGCGGCGGCGTCGAAGGCGAACGGATCGAGATTGCGCCGTTCCGCCTCGGGACTGCCCTGGATCATGCCGCAATCGAGCAGCACGCGATGGCCGGCGGCCTCGACTTCGTGCAGGGAACCGGTGACCTCGCCGGCGGCGCCGTGGAAATGAACGCGCATGGGTTGTGCTCCTGAGTGGACCGGCCGCGGTGGCGGCCGCGATCCAGGCGTCGAACTTAGCATGCGCGCGGCCGGCCCCAGGTTCCGGGCGGCGCCCTCGTTGCGCAACGGCTCAGCGCACAAATCGCAAGGCCGCCGGTCACCCCACATGACTGACGACACCCTTCCGGACCTGCGAACCGGTCTATCGTCGTGGGATCGCGCTGGGGACCGACGACGACGGCCCGCAACGAGAGCCGCTGTTTCGTCATCTACCCCAAGTTCGCCCGGCCGGAGTGCGCCATGACCCGATTCGTCACGACCCGATTCAAATCGTCCCCCTTGCTGCTGTCGCTCGCCATCGCCGCGGCCTTGAGCGCCTGCGCCAAGCCCGAAACGCCGGCGCCGGCGGCGAGCGCGCAAACCGCCGCGCCGCCCGCGGCCGCGCCCACGCTGAAGATCGACGAAAGCAAACTGCTGCAGCCGGTGCGCTTCGCCGTCGGCGATCTGGACGCGTCCAAGAACGCCTGCGACGACCTTGGCCAGTACGTCAACGACAAGTGGTTCGCCGCCAACGCGATTCCGGGCGATCGTTCGTCCTGGGGTGTGTCGGACGTGTTGGCCGAACGCTCGCTGGCGGTGCAGCACCAGTTGGCCGAACAGGCCGCCCAGGACGCGAACGCCAGCGGCATCGAGAAGATCGTCGGCGACCTGTGGGCCACCGGCATGGACGAGGCCAGGATCAACGCCCAGGGCATCGAGCCGCTGAAGAACGATCTGAGCGCGATCGCCGCGCTCGACACGCCGGAGAAGATCGCCGCCTATCTGCGCACGTCCGCCGCCGAGGGCCGCGGGGTGATCTTCGATTTCGGCGCCGAGGCCGACTTCAAGAATTCCTCGATGAACATGGCCTTCGCCACGCAAAGCGGCCTGGGCCTGCCGGACAAGGGCTATTACTTCGATCAGGACAAGCGCGACAAGCTGGCCGCGTATCAGCAACACATCGCCAAGGTGCTGGAGTTGTCGGGCACGGCCGCGGCCGATGCGGCGACGCAGGCCAAGGCGGTGATCGCGTTCGAAACCCGTCTGGCCAAGGCCTCGCTGTCGCGCGAGCAGTTGCAGCGCGATGTCGCCTTGTACTACCAGCCCATCAGCCCGGCTAAGGCCAACGAGCTGACGCCCAACTTCTCCTGGACCGAGTTTTTCAAATCGCAGGGCGTGGAAGTGCCGGCGCAGTTCTCGCTGGCGATGCCGGACTTCCACAAGGAAGTCAGCAAGATGCTCGCCGATACGCCGGCCGCGGATTGGCAGGCGTATCTGCGCTATCACACTGTCGATGGCGCATCGCCGTACCTGAGCGATCCCTTCGTCGCGGAGCACTTCGAATTCCACAGCAAGGCCATGGTCGGGCAGAAAGAACAAAAAGCCCGGTGGAAACGCGTGTTGAACGCCATCAACGGCTCGGCCGGCGAGGCCATGGGCCAGTTGTACGTGAAGGTCGCCTTCCCGCAGCAGTCCAAGGCGCAGATGGACGCGCTGGTGCAGGGCCTGCGCACCGCGCTGAAGGGGCGCATCGAAAACCTGAGCTGGATGAGCGCCGACACCAAGAAAAAAGCGCTGGAGAAGTGGGCCAGCTTCACGCCCAAGATCGGTTATCCGGACAAGTGGCGCGACTGGAGCGGCCTGAAGACCGGCCGCGACAGTTACTACGCCAACGCCCTGGCCGCAGAGCAGTTCAACTACAAGTGGAACCTGGGCAAGATCGGCAAGCCGGTGGACAAGACCGAATGGGGCATGTCGCCGCAGACGGTCAACGCCTACTACAACCCGCTGCAGAACGAAGTGGTGTTCCCGGCCGCGATCCTGCAGCCGCCGTTCTTCGATCCCAACGCCGACGAGGCGATGAACTACGGCGGCATCGGCGCGGTGATCGGCCACGAGATGATCCACGGCTACGACGATCAGGGCAGCCGCTTCGATCCGTCCGGCAACATGGTCAACTGGTGGACGCCGGAGGACGCGAAAGGCTTTGCTGCGCGCAGCACGAAGTTGATCGAGCAGTTCAACGGCTACCAGGCCGCGCCCGGCCTGCACGTCAACGGCAAGCTGACCCTGGGCGAGAACATCGCTGACCTGGGCGGCCTGGCCACCGCCTATGACGCCATGCGCCTGGCGGTCGGCGACAAGCCCGATCCCAAGACCGACGGCCTGACCCGCGATCAACGGTTCTTCTACGGCTTCGCCACCAGTTGGCGCGATCGCTACACCCCGGATCTGCTCAAGGTGATCGTCAATTCCAACGAACACGCGCCGGCCAATTTCCGCGCGATCGGCGCGCCGTCGAATCTGCCCGCGTTCGCGGCGGCGTTCTCGTGCAAGGCGGGGCAGCCGATGGTGCGTGCTGCCGATAAGCAGGTGGTTATCTGGTGAGTTGACAGCTTGCGCCTCATCTGTCCCCTCTCCCGCTTGCGGGGTGAGCGGACGCGGCTTGCGAGCCACTGGCTCGCGCGTCCGGGAACGCTCAAACGCCCAGCGTTTGAGCCGGGGCGGGTCAGGCGGCGCCGGCCCTCATCCGGCCCTGCGGGCCACCTTCTCCCGCCAAGCGGGAGAAGGCAGCGGCAAGCCCGAACCGCTGCATCGCGCTCATCCGATGCACAAACCGGGCAAAACTGAACATTCCCGCGCCACCCCACATGACCTTCGACACCCTTCTCACGCCCGGATCGGGACTATCGTCCGCCCGGTGTCCCGGCACGAGCCGCGTCAATCCGGCGCGAAATCCGCGACAATCCCCGTTCGTTTCTCGCCAACGCCCTTCCGGCTGGAGCTCTTTGTGACCTTCAACAAACCGCAAGTCCTGCTGTTGTCCCTCGCCATCGCCGCCGCGGTGGCCGCCTGCGGCAAGCAGGAAACCTCCACCCCGGCCGCCGCCGGCGACGCCACCGCCGCCAAGCCGGCCGAAGCCGTCCAGTTCAAGCTCGACGAAAGCAAGCTGCCGCCGGTCAACCGCTTCCTCATGAGCGACCTGGACACCACCAAGGACGCCTGCACCGACTTCGGCGGCTACGTCAACGGCAAGTGGCTCGCCGCCAACGCCATCCCGGGCGACCGCACCTCGTGGGGCGCGTTCGAAATGCTCGACGAGCGCTCCGACGGCGTGCAGCGCCAGCTGGCCGAACAGGCCGCGGCCGACACCAAGGGCACGGGCGTTGAGAAGATCGTCGGCGACCTGTGGGCCACCGGCATGGACGAGGCCAAGATCAACGCCCAGGGCATCGAGCCGCTGAAGGCCGACCTGGGCAAGATCGACGCGATCGACAGCCCGGAAGCCATCGCCGCCTACCTGCGCGAAGTGTCCAAGACCGGCGACAACCCGCTGTTCGGCTTCGGCGCCGAAGCCGACTTCAAGGATTCGGCCAACAACATCGCCTACGCCTCGCAGGGCGGCCTGGGCCTGCCGGACGCGCCGTACTACACCGACGCCAAGTTCAAGGACAAGCTGGACGCCTACGAGGCGCACATCGCCAAGGTGCTGGAACTGGGCGGCGTCAAAGCCGAAGACGCGGCCAAGCAGGCCCGCGACGTGATCGCGTTCGAAACCCGCCTGGCCAAGGCCTCCAAGACCCGCGAGCAGCTCTCGCGCGACGTCTCGCTGTACTACAACCCGATCGCGCCGGCCAAGGCCGACGAGCTGACCCCGAACTTCTCCTGGACCAAGTACTTCGAGTCGCAGGGCGTGGCCGTGCCGAAGATGTTCTCGCTGGCGGTGCCGGGCTTCCATGAGGAAGTCAGCAAGATGATCGGCGAAACGCCGGTCGCCGCGTGGCAGGCCTATCTGCGCTTCCACACCATCGACGGCGCCTCGCCGTACCTGTCCGACGCGTTCGTGCAGGAGAACTTCAACTTCTACAACAAGACCCTGCGCGGCCAGAAGGAACTCAAGGAACGCGGCAAGCGCGTGCTCAACGTGATCGAAGGCCAGGCCGGCGAAGCGATGGGCCAGCTGTACGTCAAGGTCGCCTTCACCCCCGAGTCCAAGCAGCGCATGCAGGCGCTGGTCGAGAACCTGCGCCAGTCGCTCAAGAACCGCATCGAAAATCTCGCCTGGATGAGCGCGGACACCAAGAAGAAGGCGCTGGAAAAGTGGGCCAGCTTCACTCCGAAGATCGGCTACCCGGACAAGTGGCGCGACTTCAGCGGCCTGAGCACCGGCCGCGACAGCTACTACGCCAACGTCAAGGCCGCCAACGAGTTCAACTACAAGTGGAACCTGGGCAAGGTCGGCAAGCCGGTCGACAAGACCGAATGGGGCATGTCGCCGCAGACGGTCAACGCCTACTACAACCCGCTGCAGAACGAGATCGTGTTCCCGGCCGCGATCCTGCAGCCGCCGTTCTTCGATCCCAAGGCCGACGACGCCACCAATTACGGCGGCATCGGCGCGGTGATCGGTCATGAGATGACCCACGGTTACGACGACCAGGGTTCGCGCTTCGGGCCGACCGGCAACATGGAAGTGTGGTGGGCCCCGGCCGACGCGAAGGCGTTCTCGGGCCTGACCGCCAAGCTGATCAAGCAGTTCGACGGCTACGACGCCGGCAACGGCCAGCACGTCAACGGCACCCACACCCTCGGCGAGAACATCGCCGACCTGGGCGGCCTGGCGACGGCGTACGACGCGATGAAGAAGGCCGCGGGCGACACGCCGGACCCGAAGACCGACGGCCTGACCCGCGACCAGCGCTTCTTCCTCAACTGGGGCACCGTGTGGCGCCGCAACTTCACCCCGGAAGAGAAGAAGGTGCGTCTGCAGACCGACGAGCACGCCCTGGCCGACTTCCGCGCGATCGGCGCGCCGTCGAACCTGCCGGCGTTCGCCGCGGCGTTCTCGTGCAAGCCCGGCCAGCCGATGGTGCGCGAAGGCGACAAGCAGGTGGTGATCTGGTGATTCATACCTCGCGGCACCGCGCCGCGGCTTGATCGCATGGCACGACCAGAAAGGCCCGGGAATCCCCGGGCCTTTTTGTTCGCCGACAACTCGTTGAGTTTGGCCGCGGCGCTGGACCTTGTTCGCAAGAGCAGCTTCGTGCGCCGCGTCCACGCGACCCGAACCCGATCCCGGGCCCCATGCGTCCACCGTGACCCCGCGCATCGCGTCGATCCGGTTCCGCGCCCGCAATCGGCATCCGCGGTCTGGCCGCACCCGGTTCTATAACTCGTCGTGTGCGGTGCAATTAGGCGCCGGCACGCAGCGGGTCATCGAACGCAGCACCCGATCCGACACATCGCGCTGGGTCAGTCCGCGCCATTGCAAGCTCGCGCCCTGCAAGTCGCGTTGGCTGGGCCGGATATCGTCGAGGGTGACCGGGCGCCCCAACCGCTGACGCAACTGGGACAGATAAATCCCGCCCACCGGCTGGGGACCCGCCACCGTGGTCATGATGGACGGATCTGCGTCTGTCGTATTCGGCGCAGGAAGAATCTCGATGAAATACGCATCCGGACCACCATCAGAGGGATGCCCCAGGTCTTCCGAGGTATGCAGCAAGCCCAGCGTGTGTCCGGCTTCATGGATGACGGTTTGCCGCACGGTCATGTCCAGATATTCGGCCACGGATATGTCGCCGATCACGCCAGCGGCACGCGCCGCGGCATAGGTTTCCGAGACGGCGCGCCCTATGACGGTCGGATTGACCAAAACGCACATGGGCCTCCTTTCGACATCGGCGTAGCCCAATAGATTGCAGTTCTGGTGTTCTACTGGAAACAGACGGAATTCAACCGTCGCCTCCGCGCCGGCGTGATAAGGAACGCCATTGGCTGCTCTGGCCGCATCGCGATTGCCGAGGTAATTCTCCCCGGCCCACAGCCTGATGGCCGTCAGGTAACTTTGCGCGAAATCGTAATGTATGGTCTGCCCGGCGACTCCCGGCCCTGGCGGAATAACGATATCGGCATACCGATCCACAGTGACGTAAGACATCGAGTAAGACCCGGTCGCGGGATTTATTCTCCCGGCCAGCCGCCCCCACTTGAGCGGCGCATGCCGGCCATGCAGGCCTGCGTGGCCTACCACGCGCGCGTACTGCGCATTGTCGATGTGCCCCGGCTGCGCAAAACACAGGCTGGACGCCGAGAATAAAAGCGCAAGGCTCCATCTCAGCCATGCCACTGGTCTGTTTCCGCTCATCATTGCCGCTCCCATTGGTGAATCTGGTGACGCATGAAAATTCCGCGCAGCCGGGCGCGATGCCGCCCATCGCGACGCGTTGGCTGCGCAGGTTCGAACTCGAACGCGAACTTGCGCGCATTCGCTATCGTCTGATGATCTGTCGCGGCCCGATCCGGGATCGAGCCGCGCGCCTTTTACGCCCAGGCTTCGGCGGCGGCATGGCCCGGAACTCGCCGGCTCGCGCTGTCGCGCGAATCCGGAAGCCAGAAGCGCTGTGTTGCTCCAGGCACGCGCGCCGCGAGGAAACTCCGGCGGGGCAAGCGATGCATCAATTGGTGAATTTGCAGTCCGAATCCACGCTGCATAGAAGAACGGTGAAATCTTCCGCCGGCCCGTGACAGACGCCCTTGTGGTTATTGATTCGAACCGAGACCTGCGAGGCGAATGCCGATTGCAGTTCTCGCGCGAGATACGACCAGCGTTTGGGGTCGTCGCCCGCGTATAAGCGAATCCACGATCTGCCATCATTCGTCATCAAGTAAGCGGTGATGTCCGCGTTTTGTCTTCGCACCTTCAACATCAGTGAAGTGAGCTCTCCGCCTTCGACCCATATTTTGTCGACAATTCCTGTTCCGCAGACAACTTCCTGCGCCGCAGCCGTACCGCTGCTCAACGTCGCAAACCACAAAAGCACCGAAACAAGCTTTCTCATACCAAGTCTCCTGACATCAAGGAAATACGAACTACTCAGGGGTGCGAGGCTCGCAATCCGCATCCGCGTACTCGCCGCACCTGGTTCTATAACTCGTCGTGCTCGGTGCAATTAGGCGCCGGCACGCAGCGGGTCATCGAACGCAGCACCCGATCCGACACATCGCGCTGGGTCAGTCCGCGCCACTGCAAGCTCGCGCCCTGCAAGTCGCGTTGGCTGGGCCGGATATCGTCGAGGGTGACCGGGCGCCCCAAGCGCCGACTCAGCTGGTGCAGATAAAGCCCGCCCGGCGGCTCGGGATCCGGCCCCGTGGCCAAGATGGACGGATCGGCGTCTGTCGTATTCGGCGCAGAAAGAATCTCGATGAGATACTCATCCGGCCCCTCGGTGGTAGGTCCCAGTTCTTCCGAGGTATGCATCAGACCCAGCGCGTGGCCGACTTCATGGATGACGGTTTCCCGCACGACCATGTCCAGGTATTCGGCCACGGATATGTCGCCGATCACACCAGCGGCACGCATTGCGGCATAGGTTCCCGAGGCGGCGCGCCCCATGAGGGACGGATTGAGCAACACGCACATGGGCCTGGTTTCGGTTTCGGCGTAACCCAACAGATTGCAGTTCTGCTGTGCTACCGGAAACAGACGGAATTCAACCGTCGTATCGTGCGGGCCGCCGGCGTGATAAGGAACGCCATTGGCCGCCCTGGCCGCATCGCGAGCCCCCAGGTAATTCTCCCCGGCCCACAGCCTGATGGCCGTCAGGTAACTTTGCGCGAAATCGTAATGTATGGTCTGCCCTGCGACTCCCGGCCCTGGCGGAATAACGATATCGGCATACCGATCCACCGTGACGTAAGACATCGAGTAAGACCTGGTTGCGGGATTTATTCTCCCGACCAGCCGCCCCCACTTGAGTGGCGCATGCCGGCCACGCACGCTTGCGCTTCCTACCACGCGCGCGTACTGCGCATTGTCGATGCGTCCGGGCTGCGCAAAACACAGGCTGGACGTCGAGAAGAAAAGCGCAAGGCTCCATCTCAGCCATGCCGCTGGTCTGTTTCCGCTCATCATTGCCGCTCCCATTGGTGAATCTGGTGACGCATGAAAATTCCGCGCAGCCGGGTGCGATGTCGCCCATCGCGACGCGTTGGCTGCGAAGTTCGAACTCGAACCCGAACGCGAACTTGCGCGCATTCGCTATCGTCTGATGGATGGCCCGGAGCTTGCAGGCTTGCGCTGTCGCGCGAATCCGGAAGCCAAAAGCACTGTGCTGCTCCGGGCATGCGCGCGGCGAGCGAAACTCCGGCGGAGCAGGCGATGCATCAATCGGTGGATTTGCAGTCCGATTCCACGTTGCATAGAAGGATGTCGAAATCCTGCGCCCGCCCGTAACAGACGCCCGTGCTGTTCTTGATTCGAACCGGGATCTGCAAGGCAAATGCCAACTGCAGGTCCCGCTCGAAATACGACCAGCGTTGAGGGTCGCCGTCTAAGTCCATGTTCAGCCACTGCACTCCACCCCACGAGAAGTAAGCGGAGGAGGCCGCAGGCTGATTTTGCGTCGTGAAGCCCAATACGATGTAAGTACCGGGCCTGTGCCCTATTCTGGTGACAACTCCTGTTCCGCAGACAACTTCAGCCGCCGCAGCCGTACCGCTGCTCAACGCCGCGAACAACAAAAACACCGAAACAAGCTTTCTCATACCAAGTCTCCTGACATCAAGGAAATACGAAATACCCAGGCGTGCGAGTGCAATCCCGGCAGCCCACCTTCGGCCGTTCCGCGAATGCAATCCGCAATCCGCCAGCAACGCCTGCTTGAATAAACGCGCCATCCGATGGCGGCCCTACTCAGACAAGTCCTAATAGTTGCTCCCGCATCCGCGGGGCGTCGTGATTCGTGCGCGACCGCACGAATCAAGCGAGATGTCCCGCCTTACTCGCATCGTCCGACAAGACTCTGGATGTCCCGGGGCTTTCGCGGCGCGCTCTCATCGAACGCGCCACGACAATTCGCCCCCTTTGAAGAGGGTCTGACGCTTGCGTCGCCGCGTCGCTGAGAGAACCTCGATGCACCGGAGGATTCGCTTCCGGCTCGGCCAAATGCAGAGCCCCCTCTGCCGGCGCGCGAGCGCTCAACGACCGGTGATGGACCACTGACTTTTTTGCGTTGTACTGAGCGCTTATCGGCGGACTCGGGGAAAGCGTCCGGGATCGCTTCGTCGCCAAGGGTAGGCGGTGCGCAGTGGTTTCATTGGCGCGCCCGCGGCTTTTGCCGCTCCTGCACGGAGCGGTCGCGGCTGTGTTACCGACTGCAGGAGCGGCGCAAGCCGCGACGCGACGGCGCGAAATCGCCGCGTCGCTATCGAGGCCTGACCGAGGTTCCGCTGCGCGGACTCAGTCCCGCGCAGTCTCCCGCGCCTGCATCAACGCAGCGATCTCGCGGCTGGCTTGCCGCGGTTGCGCGGCCAGTTCGGCGGCCACCGCGACGCGGTTGGCTTCGGGATGGTTCTGGCTGAGCTTCCACTTCATCACCGTGCCATCGGCGATGAAACGAAACCCGACGATGCCGCGCAGCTGGCTGAGGTGATCGGCGCGCTCGGGCTCGAAACGCCAGTCGCGGCCGACCGAGGCTTCGTGCTTCACGCTCAGGTCCGACACCACGGCGGCCAGGAACTCGGTGTCCTCGAAGGTCTGCAACTGCCCGCGCAGATGCGCGACGGCATAGTTCCAGGTCGGCACGCGCGCCTGCTCTTCCTTGTCGGTGTACCACGACGGCGACACGTAGGCGTGCGGGCCGTGGAAGATCAAGGTTGCCGGACCCGGATGCTTCGCCTGCGGGTTGGGGCGCGCCCAGTGGCCGCGGATCTCGATGCGGTCGCCGTCGCGGCGATACAGCACCGGCAGATGCGAGATGGTCGGAACCTCATCGCGCACGGTGATCACCGTGGCGAAGTTGTCGCGCGCCACCAGCGCGTCCAGCGAGGCGAGATCGGCTTCGGCGAAAGCTCTGGGCAGGTACATGCGCGTTCCGGTGCGGCGTTGCGGGAGGCGTCGATACTATCGCAGCGCACGCGGCGCAGGCTTCGGACGCGCGATCGTTCCGGCATCGCGCCACCGCACCAGGCAACCGCCGCTGAAAGTCTCGGCCCGACGACGCACCACGCACTCACCCGGCTCGCACCAGAAAGCTGTACAGGCACCCGGGTTCCACCCACAGCGCCCGCCGCCCGCCCCGCCCGCCGCGCTGCCCCGCGCAACCCGAACCCCCAACCCGTTCACCGCCCGCCCCACCCCAGTTGTTAAACTCGCCCATCCCCAGGATGGAATACGCGATGTCGAACCTACGCCCGCTTGCCTGTGCCCTCGCCCTGAGCCTGATCGCCGGTCTGGCCTCGCCCGCCGCCGATGCCGCCAAGAAGAAGGCTCCCGCCAAGTCCAAGGCGCCGGCCGCCGCCAACGCCTGCACCGATTTCTACGCCAGCGCCAACGCCGACTGGCTGCGCGCCAATCCGCTGTCGGGCGCAGGCTCGGTGTCCTCGCTGGAAACCCTGGCCGCCAACGCGCGCCGCCAGCAGCTGGAACTGCTCAACACCGCCATGACCGCGCCGCAGGGCAACGTGCAGAAGCTGCTCGGCGACTTCTGGGCCAGCGGCCTGGACGAAGCGGCGGTCGAGCGCGACGGCTCGCAGCCGATCGCCCCGCTCCTGGGCCGCATCAACGCGATCAAGAAGGCGAAGGAAATCCCCGCCTCGATCGCCGCGCTGCATCAGGTCGGCATCCCGGTGCTGTTCAACTTCGGCGCCGACATCGACCTGCAGGACCTGGAACGCCATATCGGCTACTTCAGCCAGGGCGGCCTGGGCCTGCCCGATCCGGCCTACTACACCCGCAGCGATGCCGACACGCGCCAGCTGCTGGGCCACTACAACAACTACGTGCAGAAGATCCTGACCCTGACCGGCACGCCCAAGGAAAAGCTGGCGGCCGAAGCGCAGTTGGTCATCGATCTGGAAACCCGCATCGCCCGCGCCTCCAAGCCGCTGCCGGACCTGCGCGATCCGCGCGCCAACTACGCGCCGGTGCAGGTCGCCACGCTGGCCAAGACCTACAAGGGCCTGCAGCTGGGCGACTTCCTCAAGGCCCAGGGCGTCAGCGACGACAGCGTCTCGCTGGCCAATCCGCAATTGTTCGCCGAACTCGACAAACTGATCGGCACGCTCAAGCCCGACCAGTGGAAGGTATATCTGCGCTGGCGCATCGGCGATTCGATGGCGCCGTACCTGGCCAAGCCGTTCCGCGACGCCGAGTTCGATTTCCGCGGCAAGGTCCTGCGCGGCCAGCGCGAGCAGCCCGCGCGCCAGCAGGCGGTGCTCGACGCGATCACCCTCGCCGCCGGCCCGATGGTCGGCCACGAGTACGCCGCGCGCTACCTGCCCGCCGCCACCGATGCGCGCGCCGAGCAGATCGCCGGCCAAGTGCGCGAAGCGCTCGGCAAGGCCATCGACGCCGACACCCGTTTCAGCGACAGCGCCAAGGCCGAAGCGCACGCCAAGCTGGGCAAGCTCAAGATCGAAGTCGGCACTCCCAAGCGCGATCTGGACTACAGCGTGCAGCCGATGGGCCGCGGCAGCTTCGGCAGCAACATGCTGATCGCTTCCACCTGGCGCCATCGCGAGGAAATGAAGCGCATCGGCCGCGGCAACGCCGACCGCCGCTGGGACGTGCTGCCGCAGGAGCCGTCGCTGGCCTACGACATCGCCCAGAACCGCCTGATCGTGACCGCGGCGATGCTGCAGGCGCCGGTGCTGGACCTGAGCAAGCCCGAGGCCGCGCAGTACGGCGCCTACGGCTCGCTGGTCGGCGCCGAACTCACGCACGGCTTCGACAGCCGCGGCCGCTACGTCAACGCCAAGCAGGAAGTGCGCGACTGGTGGACTCCGGCCGAAGTCTCGGCCTGGGACGCACTGGGCAGCCGCGTCGCCGCGCAGTACAGCGCCGAGTCGTATCCGGGCCTGAGCGCGACCAAGGTCAACGGCAATCAGGTGCGCGAAGTCGCCATCGCCGATCAGGCCGGCGTCGAGCTGTCCTGGGCCGCCTACCGCGCCGCTCAGCCGGCGGCGAGCAAGGACGCCAATCAGGCCTTCTTCAAGGGCTGGGCCGGCCTGTGGGCGCAGCAGCTGAGCCCGGAAATCGCGGCGCAGCGCTCGGCCTCGGGCATCCACGCGCCGGGCGTGTGGCGCACCAACCTGCCGCTGTCGAATCTGTCCGCCTTCGGCGAGACCTTCGGCTGCAAGGCCGGCACGGCGATGACCCGCAAGGCCGATCAGCAGATCAAGGTCTTCCCCTGATCCGCTAGCGGTATCGCACAAGAAAAAGCCCGGCATCCGCCGGGCTTTTTCGTTGCGGCCAGCACGGCTACAGCAAGGTCAGCGAACGCAGTTTCGAGGTCTGCGTATCGATCTCCATCACCCGCCCTTCGCGATCGAACAACACCAGTCGATCGGGTTGCTCGCGCACCTGCACCTGGGTCTGCGGCCAATCGATCTCGGCCACGCAGCGCGCGCGCATCTCGGTGCCACGGCGCACCAGGTACAAGCGCATGTGATACACGCCGTAGACCATCACCAGGAACCCGTTCGCGAGCGGAATCACGCCGCATTCGGCCTCGCCGGTGCCCGGCTCCGGCGCGGCCAGATCGATGCTGCAATCGTGCGGGCCCACCGTGCAGCCAAAATGCACGCCGCCGTTTTCGTTCGCCGTCAGCCGCAGCTTGGCGGTGATCATCTGCGGATCGAGCAACGCCGATTGGCCGTCGTCGAGCGCCACCGGTTCGCGCGACACCAGCGAACGCCGCGGCGCGGTGCGGTAATGCCAGACCACGATCTGCGCGCGTCCGGGCACCAGGAACAATTCGTCGTGTTGCAGGAACCGCGCCTGCGCGACCGGGCCGCCGAGATCGCCGACGCTCCACAGCAGGTCCAGCGAAGGCCGCGTCGCGTCGATCACCGCGATGCGATCGCCGGTCACCACCGACCAGGCGATGCCGTCGAAGCGATCGGCGAAGAACTGCAGCGGCATCGCGCCCAGGTCGGCGATTTCGTGGCTGACCAGATCGAGCCGGGCGATGCGCCACACCGAATCGCGCTTGGCCAAAGCCAGCGCGACCTGGCCGCTGTCGCCGATCACCAGACGGAACGCCGGCACCGCGTAACGGCGCAGGCAGCGCCCGCTGCGATCGAACACCGCCGCGCCGGCTTCGCCCAGCGCGACCAGATAACGGCCCTCGCCGAGCGCGACCACGTCGCTGGGCGCGCGCAGGCCGATCTCGTCGGGCATGCGTGCGGACACCGGTTCGGTCGCCATCCACAGCCGCCGCACCGCAGCGACCGCGGGCAGCTTCCACGCTGGCAGATCGGCGCGCAGCCACGGGTCGTCGGACAGATCGCGGATGCGGTTGAGCTCGCGCACGTCCAGTTCGTTCGCGCCGAACCCGCGATCGGCCGCCAGCGCCGGCAGCACATGGGTGGCGAGCAGGCTCAGCGCCGGATTGCGCGACTGGCAATCGGCCAGCGCGCGACCGAGCGCGGCGCGCGACGCCGCCGGCGAGGACGGATCGGCGTAGGCGGCGATGCGTTCGGCGTAATGCTGCAGCGTATCGGGCAACAAGCTGGCGCGTTGCACCAGCGCGCGCGCCGACAGCAGCGAGCCGGCCGATTCGGCCGCGAGCAGCCAGCGCGCGGCCTGTTCGCGCGATTCCGGGTCCGGCCAGACCGCGTCCACCGCCGCCAGCCATTGGCCTTGTTCGACCAGCGCCTGGCCCCATTGCCGGCGCAAGCTCAGCGCGTGTTCGGGGTGGGTGGACTCCAGCATCGCGATCGCCGCGGCGAAGGCGTTGTCGCGGCGCGCGACCAGCACCGCGCGCTCGCTGTCGCCGGCCAGCATCAGCAAACGGATGATGGTGTCGGCGGGCATGTCCCAGCCCAGCGCCAGTTCCGCGGCCTGGGCGAAACGTTCGTGGCGGATCAGATAGTCCAGCGCTTCCTGGCGCGCGTTCAGCAACTCGGCGAGCACGAACACCGCTTCGTCGATCTTGCCCTGCCGGTCCAGCGCCTCGAACGCGGCGCGGTAGCGCTTGCGCAGCAGCTCGCGCGCGTAGTCGCCGAAATCGAAGCTGGCGTGCGCGCTCTTGCCGCTGCTCAGGCTCAGGCGGTCGCGGCGCCCCGGCAGCGAGAACGCCTGACCGAGCGAATCGTGGCCGTCGCCGTCGATCGGCAGGGCATGGCGCAGCGCTTCGGTCAGGTCGCCTTCGTCGAAGCGCTGCATCAGCCGGCGCAGGTAAAGGCTGTGGCGCATGCCCATTAGCTTGGAGGCCTGACTGGCCATCGCCGCCTTGACCAGCCACTCGCGCCAGCGCTGTTGCTGCACGGCGCCGCCGCGCGCGGACACGCTGCCTTGCGAACCCCGCTGGCCGCCGCCGCGTCCGCCCTGCCCCGCGCCGCCGCCGGCCAGCGACGGGAACCGGCTCAACAGCCAACCGGCGATGCCGTCGCGGGTGCCGATGACGCGCTCGCGCAGGCTCGTTTTCGCCGCGCCGCCGCGTCCGGCTTCGCGCTCGCGGGCCGAATGCAGGAACGATTCGCGCTCCTCGCTCGGCGGCGGAATGCGCTTGCCGAGCACCTCGCGCAGCGCCTTGCTCGCCAGCCGGTCTTGGCGCGGCGCGGGCAGGATGCGGCTGCAATCGAAAGTGTCGTGCAGCGCGTAGTCGTCGATGTCGAGAATCAGCGACGGGTCCAGCGCCTGCGCCTGGGCGAAATTCAGCGAATGCAGGCGTCCGCCGATCACCAGATGCACATCGGCCGGCGCCAGCGCGGCCAGTTCCTGCGCCGTCAGCGGCCCGCCGTACAGACCGTGCGCGCCGATCCTGCACAGCGGCGTACCGCCGGCCTGCTCGCACTGCATCGGCCGCGGCGCATCGAAGTACAGCACGTCGCCCTCATCGAAGCGCCAGGCGCGGCAGCCCGGCGTCCAGGCGCGCAGGATGCGTTCTAGCCGCCGCTGTGGCGGCATCGGATCGGCCGCGAACCACAGGCCCGCGACCGTCTGCCAGCCGCGCCAGAGCGGATGACGCACGTCGCTGCGCGCGTCTGGCGGCATGGCGCCGCTTGTTGAAATTTCAGCCGGCATGGTTCGCCCCCTCGAGCACCAGTACCCTTGGATTGCGCTCGTGCACCACGACCAAGCGCCCTTGTTGATCGATCAACGCAATCAGGTCGGTGCCAGCGGCCACGGCGACCTGAACGATGGGTGCCGACGCCTGATACAACGTGCTGCGATGCTTGGCGCCCACGCGCATCAGCGTCCTGCGGTCGGGCCGCAGCGCGATCAGATATTGCTCGCCTTGTTGCTCCGAACCCAGGCCGACCACTTTCCAGTCGGACGGCAGAACCGCTTCGTATTCGCTGGCCTGCGGCGCGTCGGATTGATCGCGCCGCAGCGGCCGCACGAACACCCGCCACACGCTGGAACGTTCTCCGCCATGTCCGCCCACCGAGCGTTCGACACAGAAGCCGCCGGCCCAATGATTCCCGCAGGTTCGGGCATTCACGAATGCCGCGTTCACCGCGCCCTGGACGGCCACGCGCTCGATCGGCCGATCGCCGCCGAACCCGATCGCCTGCAATTCCAGATAGCCGTCGCCGTGGCGCAGATAAAAGACCTCGCCGGGCGAGGACTGAGCCAGGGCGTGGACGTGCTCGGCGACTGTGCAGAATTCGATCGGATAGCGCCCGATCTTTTGCGGCACGGCCAGGTCGCTGCGACGGCCGCGGTGTCCGGGACCGCGGGTCCAGGCCAGCAAGCGTCCGTCGGGAGCGAGCACGAACAAGCGCTGCGCCTGGCCGCTGCCGTCGAGCAGAACCGACGGCCACCATCGGCCCTCCGCCGTGGGCGATTCGACACGGTCGTCTTTCTGGCGCGGCGCGCGCAGCAAGACCGACATCTGCCAGAACTCCACATGCCCAGGCAGCACGACCAGTCCGGCGAAATGCCGGCCGTTCAAGGTCGCCGCGCGCAAGGTCTTGCTCTTGCTCCAGCGCGTAGTCTTGGGTACGGACAGCTTGATCTTGTCCTGCGACGGGCGCGGGACCGGATACACGTTCGCCGCGCTCTCCTTCGCCCAGGCCACGGCGATGTGCCTGGCCTCGAAGGAGATCAACGGCGGATGCCGCAGCGACAGCATGCCGCTGCCCTGCGTCCGCGCCTGCACGCTCACCTGCTGCGTGCGATCGAACTGGCCTTGCAGCAACAACGCGGACCAGTCCGGCGCCGGCAACCGCAACCGCGTCTCGCGCCGCGCCTGCCGCGAGGCGATCGTCACGGACAATTCCTCCGCGCCGGCGCGCAGCACATCGACGCGATGGCCTAACCCGTAGCCGGGCGTATGCAGGCCGATCGACCAGCGCTCGCCCGGGCTGGGATCGGCCCGGTCCAGTGCGCTGACCCACTCGCGCTCCAATCGTTCGCGCGGCGGCAACGCGGCCGCAGCAGCCTGCGCATCGCCCGCGGCGCAATCTGGTTCGAAAGTGCGCGATGCGAACAAGCGCCGCAGTTGCTCCGGCGAATCGGCCGTGTGCAACTCGCCGGGTTTGTGCGCCACGCCCCAGGCGAAGCGCGCCTTGGCCGCCTGCGCGCGCTGCGCCAGCAGAATCCACATCGCCGCGTGCACCAGCCGCATCGCGCCCAGTTGCGAAGGGCCGCAGTCGAACACCGCCACGGTCAGCGCATCGACTTCGCGCGCGACCAGTTTCGGATTGAGGAACAGATGCTCGCCGCCGGCGGCACGGCGGTCGAATTCCTCCGGCGCCGCGTCGGCCAGCGCCCATTCGCTGAGCAGCAGGCGATCGTAGTTGCCGCGACGGCGCAGATCATCGACACCCTCCGGTTCGGCGCGGCCGTCGTGCGCGCGCAGGCGGAACGCGCCCAGCAGCGGATGCAGGCGCAGCAGCAGGCCGCCGACGATGACCGCCAGCTCCGGATCGAACCAATCCAGCCAAGCGCGCCACGGCGCCAAGGTTTCCGGCAGCTGCATCGCTCAGTCCTGCCACATCGCGCGGATCTGCGCGATCAGCGCCGCGCTGGCCGGCAGCGCGCGATGCAGGGGCACGATCTGCGCCGGTTCGCGCAGCAACAGCAGCGGCGCCTGCGGATGGCGCCGGGCGATCTGCCGCTGCAGCAGATCCAGCGGCAGGTCCGGGCATTGCGTGGTGACCAGCCACAGCGACGGCGCCTGTTCGCACGGCGCGACATACGCCACACCCTCGAACCACGGCAGGTTCGCGGCCGCGCCGGTAACCACCGCGACATCGGCGTTGGCGGTCAGCATCAGGCTCTCGCGCACCTCATCGTCCAATCGCTCCAGCGCGCGCAGCAGCGCGCGCGAAGCCTGCGGGCCGATGCCGACCGCGCCCTGCGGCGGTGGCGGCGGGTCTTGCGGGCGCCAGTCCCACTTCATGCCGAAGCCGACACCCGCTGGATCAGGCGCGTGCGTTGCGCGGCGAGTTCGGCCGGAATCGATTGCGGGTTGAAGTTGGCGTCGATCTCGCGCAGCAGCGCTTCGGCGATCGCGCCGGCACCGGGCGCGGCGGCGTCGCTGTCCAGGCAACTGCGCGCCGCCTCGATCAGCCGCGCCACCCGCGACACCGGTTGCAGCACCGCGTGCTCGACCGCCGCGCGCAGGGTCGGATTGGCCGCCGCGCTCAGCGAGTCGCGCAATACATCCTGGGCGGCGGCCTGCGCCTCGCGGGTCGGCATGACGTAGAACAGCGGCCACAAGTCGGCTTCGTCCGCGACTTCGCGCCCGGCCAGCACCGTGGCCGCGGCGATCAGCCGCTGCACTTTGACGATTCGCCGGTCCGACAGGCTTAGTCCTGCGCCGCGCAGTTTGCGGATCGCATCGGCCAGCAGGCTGCGCGCGCGCTCCATGCCGACCTGCGGCACGCGCTGGCTCAGCGCGTCGATATCGCCCAGCTCGGTGCGGTGGCTCAGGGTTGCGCGCTCGGCCTGCCAACCGCCGGCGAGCAAGGCTTCGAGTTGATGATCCGGCACCGGCTCGACGAACAGATGCAGCAAGAAGCGGTCGCCGAAGGCGGCCAGCGATTCGTCGTCGGGCAAGGCGTTGGAGGCGCCGACGCAGACCCGCAGCGGACAGGCGATCTGGGTGTGGCCGCGGCGGAAGCGGCGCTCGTTCAGCACGCCGAGCAAGGTGTTCAGGATCGCGGTGGAGCCCAGGAACACTTCGTCCAGGAACGCGACCTCGGCCTCGGGCAGCATGCCGGTGACGTCGGTTTCGACCACGCCCTCGCGCAGCCGGCGCAGATCGACCGGGCCGAACAACTCCGACGGCTCGGTGAAGCGGCCCAGCAGGTATTCGAAATAACGCCCGCCCAGCGCGGCGGCGACCCGGCGCACCACCGCGCTCTTGGCGGTGCCGGGCGGGCCCAGGATCAGCAGGTGTTCCTGCGCGACCGCCGCCAGCACGATCAGCTCGGCCAGCTGCTCGCGCTCGACCAGGCCGGTGGTGGCCGCGTGCACGGCGTCGCGGACGCGGGCCGCGGCCTGTTGCGCGTCGGTGGGAAGATTCGGAAGACTCATGTCGGGCGGCCTGGATCCTTGGCGGCGCGCGAGCGGCGCAAGCGGCTGAAGGGACGGCACGCGTTCCCGAGGCCTCGTTCCCCCTGGAATACGGCCGCTGTGACGAACTGTAGGCGCGAGCCTTGCCGAACCGCAACTGATGTCGCGGTACGATTGTGAGTCCCGACCGGTTTGTCCCGGTCACTTCAGTACGCTGCCGCGACCTCACCGTCCGGCCAGGATGCCTTCATGCCCGACACCTCCCTGGACGATCTGTTGGCCGCGCTGGCGGCCAGCCCGCACAACCCCGCGCTGGGGATGTTGGTGGTCAATGCCTGCCTGGCCGAGGCCGACCCCGATGCGCTGAGCCGCGCGCTGGACCTGTCCGGTGACGTGCTGCTCAGCGACGCCACCCAGCGCGACGCCGCGCTGCGCCTGCTGCTGCAACACCGGCGCGACGAACTGGTACTGCGGGTGGCGCCGGAAAATTCCGCGGCCGGCTTGTTCGCCCGCGCCCGCACGCTGCTGGCGCAGGGCGAGCGCGATCAGGCGCGCGGCCTGTACCAGCAGGCGATCGCGCTCAATCCGGCGCTGGAAGATTCCGCGCTGGCGACGGAACTGGCCGGCAAGGTGATTTCCTTCGCCAACGCCAAGCGCATCCAGTCCGGCCAGTTGCAGGCCAGCCTCGCCAACGACGACACCGACGCCGACGACGTCTCGCGCCTGTTGCAGCCGCCGCAGGCGCGGATCGGTTTCGACGATGTCGGCGGCCTGGATGAGGTCAAACACCAGATCCGCCGCCGCATCATCACCCCGTTCCTCAAGCCGTCCTTGTTCGAGCGCTTCAAGCGCCGCTCCGGCGGCGGTATCCTGCTGTACGGCCCGCCCGGCTGCGGCAAGACTCTGCTGGCGCGCGCCACCGCCGGCGAATGCGGCGCGCGCTTCTACAACGTCGCCATCACCGACGTGCTGGACATGTACATCGGCGAGTCCGAGCGCAAGCTGCACGCGATTTTCGAAACCGCGCGGCGCACCGCGCCGGCGGTGGTGTTCTTCGATGAGGTCGAGGCGATCGGCGGCAAGCGCCAGTATTCGCGCGAAGCCACTTCGGCGAAGTTGGTCAGCCAGTTCCTCACCGAGCTCGACGGCTTCGCCCAGAACAACCAGGGCGTGCTGATCCTCGGCGCGACCAACGTGCCGTGGGCGGTCGATGCCGCGTTCCGCCGTCCCGGCCGTTTCGACCGCGTGTTGTTCGTGCCGCCGCCGGACGACTCCGCCCGGCGTTCGATCCTGGACCTGCTGCTGCGCGAGCGCCCGCTGGCCGACGGCATCGAGACCGCCGAACTGGCGCGGCTGACCTCGGGTTACTCCGGCGCGGACCTGCGCAATCTGGTCGAGACCGCGATCGACGAAGCGATCGAGGATTCGATCGAACAAGGCCGCGAATCGCCGCTGACCATGAACCATCTGCGCAGCGCGCTCAAGGACACCCGTTCGACCACGCTGGAATGGCTGACCACCGCGCGCAACCACGCGCGCTACGCCAACCAGGGCGGCCAGTACGACGAAGTGCTGGAATTCCTCAAGCGCCACGGAGGCGGCTGATGGCGACCGGCGCTTATCGCCTGCCCGATGAGCCCCTGCCGTCGGGATGGTCGCGCTACGCGGTCGATCCGCTGTGGCCGCTGCTGACCCTGATGCTGGCCGGCGGCGGCTTCGGCCTGCTGTGGTTCGCCTTCAACAGCGCCGCGCTCGGCAGCCCGACGCGCTGGCGCGAATGGGGCTGCATCGCCGTCAGCGTGATCGGCGGGCCGCTGCTGGCGCTGGCGATCTACGCCGGCGAATACCACGACCTGCTGTCGCCGGCGCAGGTGCCCTACGCGATGCTGTCGATCCTGCTGCTCAAGCTCGGCGTGGCCTATGCGCTGTATCTGATGCAGCAGCGCTGTTTCGAAATCTGGGAGTACTACGGCGGGCAGGCGCGCAACGGCCTGCCGCTGATGATCCTGCTGGCGGTGGTCGGACGCGGCGCGCTCGACATGTCGCAATGGCCGCCGATGCTGAAGCTGGTGCTGCAATGAGCGCGCGCGGCAGCGACTACCTGTATCGCATGGCCGAGCGCTACTACGCGCACGGCCAGATCGACGAAGCCATCGACGCGCTGCTGCGCCTGCTGGGCGAAGACGCCGAGCAGGCCGACGCGCACGCCTTCCTTGCCCTGTGCCTGGTCAAGCGCAAGCGCTTGCACGCGGCCAATCTGGAAGCCCAGCGCGCGCTGGAGCTGGAGCCCGAATCGCCGTTCGCGCATCTGGCCGCGGCGATCGCCGCGATCGCCAAGCGCAACCTGAAAATCGCCGAATCGCATCTGCAGGCGGCGCGCGCGCTCGATCCGGATTCGGCCCAGATCGCCGACGCGTTCGCACGTTTGTATCTGGCCTGGGGCCGCGATACGCAGGCGCTGGAACAGGCGCGTCTGGCCTGCGAACTCGATCCGGACGATCCCGACTACCCGGCCCTGCTCGCCTCGCTGGAACTGCGCCGCGGCGACCGCGCGCGCGCCGAAGCCTTGGCGCGCGAAGTGCTGCACGCCAATCCGGAACACGTCGAAGCCCTGTGCGTGCTGGGCCATTGCGAACTCGCCGCCGGCCGCACCGACAGCGCCCGCGATCACGCCGTGTGGGCCTTGCAGATCGACCCGACCGACACCGACGCGCTGACCCTGATGGCCGCGGTCAAGGCGCGCCGCAGCTGGCTGCTGGGCCTGTGGTGGCGCTTCCAGAGCTTCGTCAGCGCCGGCTCGCGCACCCGCGCGGTGGTGCTGCTGCTGGGTATTTTCCTGATCTACCGCATCGCCCTGATCGCCCTGCCGCAACAAGGCTATCCGCAATGGACCGGCCCGATTTCCTACGCGTGGCTGGCGTTCTGCGCCTATACCTGGATCGCGCCGGGATTGTTCTGGCGCTCGCTGAAGAAGGAACTGGAGCAGGTGAAGCTGCGGCCGGGGTTCTGACCGGCCCGCTGGAACTCAGCGCGGCGCCGGTTGCGCCTGGCCGGGCCGGCGCATCAGGCGGGCGCGGACGGTCGGATCGAACTGGATGTCGCGCACGGCGATGAGTTCATCGGTGGCCGCCTCGCCCGCGATCGAACCCGCATCGAAAGCGGCGCGCGCCGCGTCGGGCTCGTTGCCGACGAACTTCGCGCGGAAGAACGGCGAATAGTCGTCGGCGCTATCGTCGAACCGCGATTCCAGCAGCCAGAAGCCGTGGTCCTGGCCGCCCGCCAGCAGCCATCGCGGGATATCGTAGAAATCGGCGTAGCCGAGGATCGGCAACCACGTCGCGGCGGGCATCTGCATGGACCTCGCTCCTTGTCGGCTCACGGAACTACCGTGATGGAGGCCGGCGCGACCGGGTACAAGGGCCTTACTTCACCACCCGCAACTTCGACGCCTTGCGCCGCTCGCGCAGCGCTTCCACGCGCGGATCGCGGCGCGGGCCGCCGCCGGGGCCACCGCTGCTGGGCGGATGCGCGCGCCAGTAACGGATCACGAACCAGCCGACGATCATGCCGCCCAGATGGGCGAAGTGGGCCACGCCGGTGCCGGTGGTGAACACGCCGTAGAACACCGAGGCCAGCGCGTAGATGATCACCAGCGTGCGCGCCTTGAGCACGATCGGGAACGGCAGCAAGGTCACTCGGCGGTTCGGGAACAGCATGCCGTAGCCCAGCAGCAGGCCGTAGATCGCGCCGGATGCGCCCAGGGTGAGATACAGCTGGCCTTCGTAGATCGCGATCGAGGCGAACAGCAGCTGCAGCAGCGCCGAGCCGATCAGGCAGATGAAGTAATAGATCGCGTAGCGCTTGGCGCCCCATTCGTGTTCCAGCGACGCGCCGAACATCACCAGCGCGAGCATGTTGAACACCAGGTGGCCGACGCCGCCGTGCATGAAGCCTGAGGTCAGCAACTGCCAGGGCATGAAGCCCGGGCCATCGACGCTGAACTGCGAAGGCACCCAGGGCCACATTTCGAACCACAACGCCCAGCCGCGCGTGGACTCGCTCAGGCTCAACAGGGATTGCAGCAGAAATACAACGACATTGGCGATCAGCAGTTTCCTGGTGACCGACGGAATACTGGAAAACATCGCGGCTCCTCGAATCGGCCGCTATGGTAGCCGCGGCGCAGCCGCGATGACGTGAGTGCGGCGTGCAGAACGTGCTCGCGCACGATCCCCGTTCAGTCCTGCGCCGGTCCCCATATCTGCTCGTCCACGCTCGGCGCGGCGCGCTGGCCGCGCACGCGGCCGTTTTCGACCCGCACGCCCTCCGCGCGCAGGCGCTGGGACTGTTCGCGATAGCCCTTGGAGCCCTCCGGGAAGGCGATGCGCCCGTCCGAGCGCAGCACCCGGTGCCAGGGC
The DNA here is from genome assembly GCF_001442805.1 of Lysobacter gummosus. Taxonomy (NCBI): domain Bacteria; kingdom Pseudomonadati; phylum Pseudomonadota; class Gammaproteobacteria; order Lysobacterales; family Lysobacteraceae; genus Lysobacter; species Lysobacter gummosus. The sequence continues at coordinate 3,800,599 of NZ_CP011131.1, forward strand.
AGCTTGGCGTCGTCGTTCTCGCTGAGCAGGCGCGCGACCAGACGGGCGCGCCCGGGCAGGCCGGCGCGGCGCGCGACCTCGCCGTAGCCGGCGACCTCGCCCTTGGGAATGGCGCGGATCGCGGCGCGGATGAGTTTGGCGGCAGTTTCGCTGTCCATCGCGGTAGCATATGCGCTGCAACGCGCTGGAGTCGCCCCCATGCAATTCGAACAAATCCGCCACCAACTGACCCGGTCAGGGTTCCACCTCACCGTCCACGACGAGGGCGTGATCTGCATCGAGCTCTCGCTCGAACAGGGCACCCGCCATCAGGCCATCTTCCTGTCCGAGCTCGAGGACGACGACGGTCGCCCGTTCCTGCGGGTCAGCACCGCGATCGCGCCGACCACCGGCCTGGACGCGCGCCGCGCGCTGGCGTTCAACTGGGAAAGCCACGTCGGCTATCTGGCCATCGGCGACCTCGACGGCGTGCCCTATCTGCAACTGTGCGAGAACCGCCCGCTTGAAACGCTGGACGCGGCCGAAGTGCAGCGGCTGGTGATGGAGATCGGCGGTGTGGGCGACCGGATGGAACGCGTGCTGTCGGCGGACGGCGATTTGCTCTGATCGCGGTTTTGCGGTCCCTGAAGCCCTCCGACATCGGAGGGCTTTTCGTTTGTGGCAGGCGGCTTTGGTGGAAGGGCCGCAGAGACCTCGCGGCGGCGCAAAGAAAAAGGCCCGCGATCGGCGGGCCTTTTCGTATCCCTTCGCCGGACTCAGAGCCAGCCCAGGAACCGCATCGTCTCGAACAAGATGTAAGCGATGCCGCCGGCCGCCGGGATGGTCAGGATCCACGCCCAGATCATCTTCTCGACCACGGTCCACTTGATCGAGTTGAAACGCTTGGCCGTGCCCACGCCCATGATCGCGGCGGAGATGTTGTGCGTGGTCGACACCGGAATGCCCAGCGACGAGGCCAGCATGATCACCGAGGCGGCGCTGGTCTCGGCGGCGAAGCCGTGGATGGGATGCAGCTTCACCAGCTTGTGGCCCAGGGTCTTGATGATGCGCCAGCCGCCCGCGGCGGTGCCGGCGGCCATGACCACGGCGCAGGTCAGCTTGATCCACAGGTCGATGTCGTTATTGGCCAGCGCGCCCGGCGAGGGATGCAGAAAGGCCAGCCACGACGGCAGGCTGTCCAGGGTGCCGGCCGACTGCGCGCTCATCAGCGCCAGGGCGATGATGCCCATGGTCTTCTGCGCATCGTTCATGCCGTGGGCGAAGCCCATGCCGGCGGCGCTGACCAACTGCGCCTTGCCGAAGAAGCCGTTGACCCAGCGCGGCCGCGCGGCGCGGCGCAGGAAGCCGCCGCTGCGCGCCATGAACGAGATGATCGCGAACAGCACGCCCATCACCAGGAAGCCGGCGGTGAAGCCCAGCACGGGCGAGGTGAACATCGGCACGATCACCTTCCACAGCACGCCGGCGCTCTTCCAGATCGGTTCGGCCGGATGCGACCACACCACGGCGTGCCAGTTGTTGGAGGCCGCGGCCAGCGCCGCGCCGCACAGGCCGCCGATCAGCGCGTGCGAGGACGAGGAAGGCAGGCCCAGCCACCAGGTGATCAGGTTCCAGATGATGCCGCCGAGCAAAGCGCACAGGATCAGCTGCGAGCCGACCTCGACCACGCCGGCGTCGATCAGGCCCGAGGCGATGGTCTTGGCCACCGCCGTGCCCCACAGGGCGCCGACCAGGTTGGTCGATGCGGCCAGGATCACCGCCTGCATCGGCGAGAGCACCTTGGTCGCGACCACCGTGGCGATGGAGTTGGCGGTGTCGTGGAAGCCGTTGACGTATTCGAAGATCAGCGCGGCCAGCACTACCACGATGACGAGCGTAAGCATCGCGCGCGCCTCAGGAGTTTTTCAGGACGATCTGGTAGGCGACCACGCCGGCCTCGCGGCAGCGGTCGATCGCCTTTTCCAGGATCTCGAAGAACTCCTTGAGCAGGAACATCTGCAGGTTGTCGAGTTGGCCGGAATAGATGTCGCGGTACAGCTCCAGCATGAGGCGGTCGGCCTCGTTTTCCAGCGCGCGCAACTGGTCGTTGAGCGCCTTCATCGGCTCCAGCTTGAGATGGCGCAGCTGGTGGACCATCTTCACCACCACGCCGGCGGCCTGTTCCAGCATCGCCGCGCGCGGCGCGAAGTCGATGTGTTCCAGGTGGCGGGTGGCCAGCGAATAACGGTCGGCGAACTTCTCGACCTGCTTGGGGATCTTGTACAGCGCCGTGGACAGCGACTCGATGTCCTCGCGCTCGATCGGGGTGATGAAGCTGTCCACCAGCTCCTGGCTGATCTTGTCGGAGGTCTCGCGCTCGCGCTGGCGGGCCAGCTTGAACGCGTCCAGGGCCGGCTGGCGGTCGGCCGCCTTGAGCATTTCGTGCAGGGCCTTGGTGCTGTCGTGGGCCGCCACCGCGGCCTCTTCGAGCAGGGTGTAGAACTGGTTGCCTTGGCCGAAAATCGTCTGCAGGGAGAACATGCTGGGGAGCCTCTGGGCCAGGGACGGTGTAGGCCGGCCACGGCGGATTCGGGATTCGGCACGGCGGCGCCGGACCGGTGGTGGGCGCCTCGGTGTGCCGGGGCGGGGTTTGCGGGCGCGATTATGACGGTTTGATGTCCGCCCGCCCACCTCGGCGGCCCGGTCCTGCGATCCGGGAGGGCCATCGGACCGCCCGAGTTTGCAGTTCCGCCCACACCGGCGGCTTTCACGAAGGGCCGCCGCGCCGGCCTGCTAAGATCGGCGCCGGCCCCGTTTGGCTTGTTCAGGCTCGGCCACCCTTCCCTTCCCCGCACCACACAATGGACGACGACCCAAAACCGCCGCCTGGCCACGCATCGCTGGCCCCTTCCCATCACCGCCCCCGCTGCTTCCGTGAACCCACAGGCCACTGGAGGCGCTGCTGATGCTGGAATTACTGATCGTCCTGGCCCTGATCGTGCTCAACGCTTTCTTCGCGATGTCGGAGATGGCGCTGATGACCTCACGCAAGCTGCGCCTGAAGCAGATGGCCGAGACCAGCCGCGGCGCCCGCATGGCCCTGCAACTGGCCGAGCACCCGGACAACCTGCTTTCGACCGTCCAGGTCGGCATCACCCTGATCGGCGTGCTTACCGGCACCTTCGGCGGCGAGTCCATCGGCCTGGCCATCGCCGGCTGGCTCGGCGGCGTGTTCCCCGGCGCGATCGAATACGCACGTCCGATCGGCATCGGCACCGCGGTCGGCCTGATCACCGCCGCGCAGGTCATCTTCGGCGAGCTGATTCCCAAGCGGCTGGCGCTGACCAACCCGGAGAAGATCGCCAGCTCCGTGGCGATCGTGCTGGCCGGGCTGGCCCGTTTCGCCAAGCCGGTAGTCGCCACGCTCGGCGCGATCAACCGCCTGGTGCTGCGCCTGCTCGGCATCAAGGACGATGCGCGCAGCGAGATCAGCGAAGAAGAGATCCGCATGCTGGTGACCGAAAGCCACGAGCAGGGCGTGATCGACGCCGACGAGCGCAAGATGATGAATCGCGTGCTCAGCCTGGGCGACCGCACCACCGACAGCCTGATGACGCCGCGCACTCGCATCACCTGGCTCGACGCGGGCGCGAGCATCGAGGACAACCTGGCGAGCATGCGCGAATCGCCGTTCTCGCGCTTCCCGGTGTACCGCGGCAGCGACCAGGACGTGCTCGGCGTGCTCGAAGCCAAGTCGCTGCTGGCCAGCCTGGGCGAGGACCGGCTGCCGGACCTGTTCGCGCAGCTCACCGAAGCCTTGTTCGTGTCCGAATCCACCCACGCGCTGAAGCTGCTGGAAATCTTCCGCGAGGAACAGCAGTCGCTGGCCCTGGTGGTGGACGAATACGGCGACGTTACCGGCCTGATCACGGTCAACGATCTGATGGGCGCGGTGATCGGCCGCGTGCAGACCACCGAATCGGACGATCAGCCCGGCCCGGTGGTGCAGCGCGAGGACGGCTCGTATCTGGTCGATGGCGCGCTGGGCCTGGAGGAACTGCGCGAAGTCATCGGCGGCGGACGCCTGCCGAACGAGGACGAGCACGACTTCCACACCGTCGCCGGCATGGTGATCGCCCACTTCGGCCGCATTCCGCACGTGGGCGAGCATTTCTCCTGGGCCGGCTGGCGGATCGAGGTGATCGATCTGGACGGCCCGCGCATCGACAAGTTGCTGCTGCAGCGGCAACAGCAGCAGCACCCCAAGCCCGCCGAGTCCAACGACGATGACGTCGGCGGCTGATCGCGGCGGGCACGGCGGGCGCGATCCGCGGCACGAGGGTCGCGACGACGACGGCGACGATCGCCGTCGCAGCGAGCGCCCGCACGAAGCCGGCACCCGCGCCTTGCTGGATGCCATCGTCGCCGGCGACCCGGACGAGGTCGTCAAGTTCGGCGACGTGTTCAACGGCCTGGGCAATCGCTCGTTCGGCATGCTGCTGTTCGTCTCGACCCTGCCCGCCTTCATCCCGATCCCGGGCGTGGGCGGCGCCATCAGCGGCCCGCTGGTGGTGCTGGTGGGACTGCAATTGCTGATCGGCCTGCGCAGGCCGTGGCTGCCGGGCTTCATCGCCCGGCGCGGGCCGCATCGCGGCGCGATGGTGAAGTTCCGCAATCTGCTAGCGCCGTGGCTGACGCGGCTGGAGCGTTTCGTCAGCCCGCGCGCGCCGGCGCTGCTGGATCATCGCGCCGCCAACGCCTTCACCGGTTTGCTGCTGGTGCTGCTCGGTATCCTGTTGTCGCTGCCGATTCCGTTCACCAATTTCTTGTTCGGCGCCTTGCTGCTGTTGTTCGCGTTCGCGTTGCTGGAACGCGACGGCAAGCTGATGGCGATCGCGTGGGTTGCGGGAAGCGTCGCGGTGGTGGTGTTCGGGGTGTTGTCGGGCAGTCTTGCGAAGGCAGCGGCGGAGTGGATTGCGTTGGCTCGGGCTAAGTTGGGCTGAGGGGTTGTCTGTGTCGCTGCTTTGAGCTTTCGAAGCGATGACGTCATCTCACCCGATGCTTCGGCCTTTCGAAGTAATGGGACCCTCTCACCCGTTGCTTCGAATTTCCAAAATCGTCATTCCCGCGAACGCGGGAATCCAGTGCCTTTCGTGCGAGAACCTTTGAAGTCGCTGGATGTTCGGCTCCGCCGAAGTAAAGCGGAGCCCGCGTTCGCGGGAATGACGGACTGGAAGGATGACGCTGAAGTCTCTGGATTCCCGCCTTCGCGGGAATGACGTTCTGAGAGATGACGCTGACGTCTCTGGATCTTCGGCTCCGCCGAAGTAAAGCGGAGCCGCGTTCGCCGGAATGACGGCCTGGGAAGATGCGGCGCAATGACAGCGCAACCACGCCACACCGTCCGCCCATCACCCCAACAACGCCAAAAACTCCTGCGCATTCACCGGATGCCCCAGCCAATACCCCTGCGCCAGATCGCAGCCGCGTTCGCGCAGCACCGCGTACTGCCCTTCCTTCTCCACGCCTTCGGCGACCACGATGATGCCCAGCGAATGCGCCATGGCGATGATCGCGGTGGTCAGCGCCAGATCGTCCGGGTCGCGCAGCACGTCGGCGATGAAGCTGCGGTCGATCTTGACGCCGTCCACCGGCACCCGGCGCAGATGGCTCAGGCCGGAGAAGCCGGTGCCGAAATCGTCCAGCCACACCTTGACGCCGCTGGTGCGCAGCCGCGACAGCAAGTTGCTGGCATGGGTCTCATCGCCGATCACCGCGGTCTCGGTCAACTCCAGATGCAGATGCTGCGCCGGCAACCGGGTTTCGTGCAGGCAGGCGGCGACCACGTTAGGCAGGTCGCCGCTACGCAGCTGACGCGGCGATACGTTGACCGAGACGAATAAAGGGTCCTTGCCGGGCTGCGCGTCGTGCCAGCTCACCGCGTCCTCGCAGGCCGCGCGCAGCACCTGCGGGCCCAGGGTTTCGATCAGGCCGCTCTGCTCGGCGACGTCGATGAACACCGACGGCGCGATCAGGCCCTGCTCGGGATGCTTCCAGCGCAGCAGCGCCTCGGCGCCGACCATCTTGCCGTCGCCCAATCGGAACACCGGTTGGTAGACCAGGCTCAGTTCGCCGCGATCCCAGGCGCCGCGCAGCTCGTGCTCCAGATGCACGCGGCGTTCGACCGCCTGGTCCATCGCCCGGCTGTAGAAGCGGTAGCAGTTCTTGCCGGCGACCTTGGCCTGATACATGGCGATGTCGCCGTTCTTCATCAGCGCGGTCGCGCCGGAAGCGTCTTCCGGGTACAGGGTCACGCCGATCGAGGTGCCCAGGAATACCTGGCGCTCATGCACCATGATCGGCTGGCCGAGTTCGGCCACCAGCACCTCGGCCAGATGGCTGGCGACGGTGCGCGCCTCGCCGTTGCGCTCGCGGCGGCCCTCGACCAGGATCACGAACTCGTCGCCGCCGAAGCGCGCGAGCAAGGCCAGTTCGCCGCCGATGCGACGCACGGTTTCGTCGATGCGACGGGCGAACTGCAGCAGCACTTCGTCGCCGGCATCGTGGCCCAGGGTGTCGTTGACGCGCTTGAAATCGTCGATGTCCGCGAACAGCAAGGCCAATTGGCCGCCGTCGCCGCGCAGGTGCAGCAGCCGCTGATCCAGCGATTCGCGGAACGCCAGCCGGTTGGCCAGGCCGGTCAGCGCATCGGTGTAGGCCATGCGGCGGATGTCGCGATCGTGGCGGGCCAGGCTTTGGCTCATGCGGCCGAAGGCGCGCATCAGGTCGCCGACTTCGTCGTTGTGGTCGCCGGCCGCGGGCACGTGATCGAACTGGCCGAACTGGCCGTCCTCGATCGCGCGCGCGGCATCGGCCAGTTCGCGGATCGGCTTGACCAGCCAGCTCTGGATCAGCCAGACCATCAGCGCGCCCAGCGCCAGCAGGCCCACGCTCAGCAATCCGACCCACAGCAACTGCAGGCGCCCCAACGCGTCCAGGCGCTGGCGCAGCTTGTCGAGCGCGCCGTCCTGGTAGGTGCGCATGGCCTTGAGGTCGTAACCCACGCGCACGCCGCCCAGCCGCTGCTGGCCGATCTTGATCGGCGCCGACACGTCGAAGGTGTTCGCGCCCCACTGCGTGTGCATGGCGCGCGCGGCGACGACCTGCGCCGCCATCGCATCGTCCATGCGCTTGCCGTAGCTGGGAATTTCCTCGCTGCCGTCGTGGACGATATTGCCCTCGTTGTCGTAGACGATGATGTAGCGCACGCCCGGGTTGGTCATGGCCGCGCGGCTGAGTTCGCCGATCGCGTCCAGGTCGAAGTAGTACACCGGGTTGGTCAGCGAACTGGCGAGCTGGGCGACCTCGCCTTCGCCGTGGCGGCGCAGGCTTTCCACGAAGCTGTCGCGCATCGCGTCGCGGCTGACCCCGACCACTTCGCTCTGGATCCGCTCCTGCCGGTGCAGCAGCAACGCGATCAACACCACCACGACCAGGAAGGCCAGGCCCATGATCGACAGGAACTTGGCCTGCAAGCCCGCGCGCAGTCTCATTCGACCTCCGCGCGCACGCGCGCCACGCCCAGGGCGAGGTGATCGAGCGCGCGTTGCGAGGCCGGGTCGATCGGCATGAAACGCGTGGTCTTGAAGAAACGCAGCAACGCCTCGCCGGCATCGGGATCGCCGGCGGCGTCGATCAGCACCTCGCGCAGGCGCGCGGCGACTTTCGGGTCCAGGTCGTGGCGCACCACTTCCATCGCGCGCGGATATTCTTCGCTGCGGCCGATCTCGACCAGATCGCGGCGGAACGCATCGGGCACCCGGCGCGGGTTGTTCCAGTCCAGGTTGCTCATCACCCCGGCATCGACCAAGCGCTTGTGCACCCAGGTGGAGATGTTGAGTTCCGAACGCGCGAACAGGTAGCCGACCGCGCCCTGGTTGATGCGGTCGGTCGGCGACAGCAGGATTTCCAGGCTCAGCCCGCGTTCGAGCAAGGTCGCCGCCGGCACGAAGTAGGCGCTGGTCGAGGACGGGCGCTGGAAGGCGACGTTATGCCCGCTCAGATCGTCCAGTGAGCGCAGGCCGCTGTCGCGGCGGGCGAAGAACACGCTGTGGTAGTGGCTGACGCCGTCGCGCTCGGTCAGCAGCATCGGCCGGGCATCGGCGCGCTGATGCAGCAGCATCGCGGTGCCGGCGGTCTCGCTGACCCAATCGACCCGGCCCCGGCGCAGATAGCTGCCCATCTGCTGTACGTCCTTGGCCATCAGGATCCGGCCTTCGCGGATGCCGACATCGGCCATGCGCGGGACGACATAGTCCAGCAGCGGCTTGAGCTGCTCGTAATGGGCCTTGGGATCGTCGCTGATCCGGCCCAGCACCAGCACGTGGGCGTCGCGGCCTTCTTCGGCACGGCCACGCGCATCGACCGTCGCCGGCGACGCGTCCGCCGGGCCCCCGGCCCCGAGCAGGGCGAGCCCGAACAACCAACCGAAACACCGAGCGCTAGCGATCAACCGTCGTCACCTGGTCGGATTGCCAGGGCAGCGTAATCGAAACCGCGGCCTTGCAGATACTTTCCACTCATCCCCCTCGCCGGCCGCGCTGGCGGCGGCCGGCGTATTCCAACGCACACGCGCTCAGCGGCGCTGCCCGGCCAGCATCGCCATGCGCTCCACATCGGCCAGCACGCCGCGCAGCAGGCGCACCTCGCGCTCGTCCAGGTCGGCGCGCAGGAACAGCCGGCGCAGCTTGCGCATGGCCGATTCGGGCGCGCGGCCCTTGTGGAAGTCGATCGCGTCCAGGGCCTCGCCGAGTTGGCTGAAGAAGCCCTCCAGTTGCGCGTGCGAGGCTGGCGGGTCGAGGCGCTCGAAGGCGCCGCCGGCGGCGGTCGCGGCCAGCGCGGCCATGCGCAGCTCGTAGCTGAGCACCTGCACCGCCGCGCCGAGGTTCAGCGAGCTGTAGTCGGGATTGGCCGGGATGTGCACGGCGGCGTGGCATAACTGCAATTCTTCGTTGTCCAGGCCGGTGCGCTCGCGCCCGAACACCAGCGCGACCTCGCTGCCGCCGCGGGCGCGGGCGTCCACCCGCGCCGCCGCCTCGCGCGGCACCAGTTCCTCCAGCGCGATCCGCCGGCTGCGCGCGGTGCAGCCCAGGACCCAGTGGCAGTCGGCCACCGCCGCGGCCAGATCGGGCAGGACGACGGCCGCTTCCAGGACGTCGTCGGCGCCGGCGGCCATGGCGTAGGCGTCGCGGTCCAGCGGCTTTTCCGGAGCGACCAGGACCAGGCGCGACAGGCCCATGGTCTTCATCGCCCGCGCCGCCGAGCCGATGTTGCCCGGGTGCTGGGTGCCGACCAGGACGATACGGGTATGGGCGGCGGCCGGATCGACCGGTCCGGCCGGGGTGGGCGTGGGGGCGGCGGCGGGCGCGGCTACCTCAAGTGAGTTGGCATTTTCGGGCGCCTGGGCGCCGGCGAGTTCGTCGCGGGGATCGTGGTTCATGCGCAAATGGTAAACTCCCCGCCCCGGCCACAGGCGCCGGCCCGCTCTTTACCCCCGTCAGTCCTTCTCCACCTCATCCGTTCGAGGCCGTAAGCCATGCAGAAACCCGCCGTCACCCTCATGGTCAAAGCCGCCCGAGCCGCCGGCAACGTCCTGCTGCGCCACATGTACCGCGTGGACGCACTCAACATCGTCGAGAAGGACCGCATGGACTACGCCAGCGAAGTCGATCGCCTGGCCGAAGCCGAAATCATCAAGGAATTCCGCCGCTCCACGCCCGACTACGCCATCCTCGGCGAAGAAAGCGGCCCGCTCGGCCAGGCCCGCTTCACCTGGGTGATCGACCCGCTCGACGGCACCAGCAACTACCTGCACGGCATCCCGCACTTCTGCGTGTCCATCGCCCTGTGCGAAAACGGCGAACCGACCCACGGCGTGATCTTCGATCCCCTGCGCAACGACCTGTTCACCACCAGTCGCGGCAGCGGCACCCAGCTCAACGAAAAGCGCGTGCGCATCGCCGAGCGCAAGGACCTGACCGGCGCCATGCTCATCACCGGCTTCCCGCCGCGCGAACGCGCCCGCGCCAGCGCCCACCTCAAGTGCCTGGACAACCTGCTGGTGGACGCCGAAGACGTCCGCCGCACCGGCTCGGCCGCGCTCGACCTGGCCTACGTCGCCTGCGGACGCGCCGACGCCTACTTCGAAGCCGGGCTCAAGCCTTGGGACGTGGCGGCGGGCGTGCTGATGGTGCGCGAGGCCGGCGGCAAGGTCACCGACTTCAAGGGCCGCTCGACCGGACCGATGGACAACCGCGGGCTGCCGCCGCGGCAGATCGTCGCGGGGAATTTGAAGATTGCCGATGCGTTGCAGAATCGGATTGTTAATACGGGGTATGCGGCTGCGTTCGATTGATGCACGAGTAATTGCATCAAAGATGTGCGAATAGAAGACGCCGCGATTATCGCGGCGTTTTTTTGCTTTGTAGTTCTCGCAATTACCTGTTGACAGCGGGTTTTCTAACTATCAATCTCGGCGTCGGAGCCTAGAAACTCCCGAACAACGGTACCCACCTACGTCAATCGGTGGGCTTTTTTGCCCGCACCTTTACGGTACGGACGAAAACCGGCGTGAGTCTGCGTCGGGAGGGCGGCTAATAAAACACCCGCAAGGGGAATACGCCCGCCGTTTGTTCGCGGTTTCTGGCCTCCCGACATCCCGCCAGCGCATTCGCGCTGTGCGGGCCCTTAGTCCATGGATAAGGAATGCCGCTCATGCCACGAAAAACCCCGCCCACCCCGCACACGCGGACGGTGGTCGTCCCCATCGACACCTTCTTGGCCTTGCAAGCCTTTTACGATGAACTGATCGGCATCGCCGGCACCATCGACCCGGTCACCTCAGCCGCGCCCGCCTTCGCCCAACGCGATCAATCCCGCCGCAGCGCGCTCGCGCAAGTGTTTTGGCTCTGGGCCGAGCAGATGGATCGCAACCTCAAGACCATGCGCACGGCCTGATCCCCGTTCCACCCGACCGCCGCCGCCTCGCGCTCCGGTACCAGCCCCGTACACCGCAAACGCGACGCCCCGCGTCCCAAGCCGGCCCCACTGGGGGCAGCCCCCGGCTCTCCTGGACCGATGCGCGAGCCATCCGACTGCGAAGCCGCATCGAATCGCTCCGACACCCGCGCTCCGCGCAACAAGCTTGAGCCTCGACGGGCCAGACACAAGGCTTGAACCTGCGAGTGAGAGCCGCAGAATCCCGACCGCGAACCACAGGCGCCCCGAGCACGGCATTCGCCGCCTTGCGCGCGGCACTTTGAGCCTTGGTTTCGCAAAGCAAAAAGCTTTGCGAGCGATATCAACGCGCCGACCGCAAAGCGTTTCGACTTGCGGTCGGGATCGCGAGCTTCGCGCTTGCCCCGTTGCGCTTCGCGCTCGCAAACCTTCGAGCTTTGCACGCGAGCTCAGGGTTGCGCGTGAGGCATTTCGACTTGCGATTGGATGTTTGCCGCTTGCGCACGAGGCTCCGGGCCGCTCAATCAGCCTTCGATCCTAGAACCGCCTTACCAGCGTCCAACCAGGACATTCGAAAACCCGCGCTCCCCAGATCGAACGCCGCATCACGGATTCAAGCGCGAGCGGTGACGATCCAAGTCGCGCCTCCGACCTCCAAGCCTTCATCGCCGGCAATGTTCAACAACGCCGCACGAATCGCTACGCGCGCTCGCGCGTTGATCCCCTCGCTCTGCGCCTCCAGCAAACGCGCGACCGGCCCGACCCGGAACACCTGCTCCATCACGTCTTCGGCCATCGCTTCGCGGATGGCACCACGGCCGAGATAAAACGGGGTGGAGAACGGTTGCAGTTCGGCCGCGCCGAAACCGGCTGCGGCCAGCACGTCGCGGAGGCGGTTCAATCAGCCGTTCGTAAGAAAGTATTCTTTGTCACATGCTCAATTCCATCACCGGAGAGATATAGCGCACCTGTTACGCCGAGTGGCAACTCCGCAATCAATTTCCTCATCGAATCAATTGCGGTAACGGTTAACACTATATCGCGTTGGTTTACTGGCTCTGCCATAGGACGCTCATTAAGCACGTCATCCAATGTACGAGGCACTTCGTAACACTGGATAAATTTATCCCCCACACGAACAGATCTGCCCTCAGTTGGATATCCGACGAATACGACCCGTCCTGTTTTGTCCTTCAAAACATCCCCAACAAGAAAAACTACTTCAACAGCCATAATTCATCCTCCATCCTTAACTCGACGTAAGAACTCTGCGATCTGCTCTGGTGTCATTTTAGGAACTTCACTTAGCAGTTTTAAGGAGAAGCGCGATGGAGAAACGAGGACACCCATCACCCCTCAATAGCCTGGCCACAAGATCAGATTTTTCTGGCTGTGCCCCGTTCGAAAAATTAGAGATGCTGACTCCATGACACAGGCCCGCTCTTTGCTAATCCGCTGAGGCCATGCTGCGGCCCATTGCCGGGTCGCTGGTGGCATGCCTACCGGTACGACTGGGCGAGTACCTGGCGTTGCTGGAGTGGACCGGAAAGCAGATCCGCCCAGGCAAACCAGACTCCATTCCCCTGGATGCACCGAGCGTGCTGGCGAGGCTCGATGCGCAGCCTGATCGCTGGACGACACGGGTGAGGTCGATTGGTTCGGGCTACTGGCGCGCGGTCGGTGAGGTTCAGGACTTGATCGATATCGCGCAGCAGCTTGGTCAGCGCTGACTCAAGGGTGTCGGCGTTGCGGCAAAGCTCTCCTGAAGTATCCGGCCGTTACTTTGACCGAAGGCATCAGAGCTGCCTCATGGGCGCACAAAACCTCTGCCTCTAAGAACCGGCCCGGCGAGCACCGGGCTGCAGATACTTGTTGTTTGCGAGCTTTATGGAAGTCCGGCTGGTGTTATCAGGCTGGGGGATGGGTGTCCTTAAGTTCTCTGGCATCGATATCCAAATAGACGAGCGGCTTGTTTGCAGCTACGAAATAGGCTTGGCCTCAATTGGCGGCACCTTCCTCGGAAGGCTATCGATAACTTTGCAACCGGCGGTCTTCATTCGTTCGCATAGCCGAACGTTCAATTGCTCGTCATCCATATGAAAGAGTTTGCTCGTCAGCTCGTTGAAAATACAAAACCCACCCTGCAGGTCTGGCGCAACTAACAAGACCCACCCTCCTTGGGAGCCGTCCCAGAGGTAAGAATATTTATCAATATCGGGGATCACTGATTCTTCCTCCAAAAATAGAACGGCTGAGCTTCTTGCGGAACAACTTGCGTCCTCAACTGTGGAGAACCCGACTCCTGCAACAATCGAAGTACATTACGATCTGGACCGCTAGCCCTCAAGGGGACCAGGCTTCCATTCAAGTATTCTGGGTGTGTGTGATTGATCCAACGAACATTTGGGCCAATGGGAATGTTTACTCCGCCCTCCGCTCCCTGGATCAAATAGTAGCTTCCGCCGCCACCATTGCGGCCCGGACCAGTCAAGTATATCTGCGCAAACTCCGTGCCAGCCTCTCTTTGCAACCCAGCCATCTGAGTAGGCGTCAGGCGTCCAGCAATTTCGGTGGCTTCGACTCCGCCAATCGAGACCCTTGCGCCGGGCGCTGCCGCTGATGCGACTCGTTGGGTGTTCGCAACAGACTCCGCCACACGCGCAGCATCAACCACATCTTCCAGCGCATTCACCGCCCGCGCAAGCTGAACTCCCTCATCCAAGGGAATCGGTAGTCCGAACAGGACGCCGACCGAAGCACCCGACTGCATGTATTCGCCCCGGCCCCAGGCGCCGTGGCTAGCATCCCAGAATCCCTCAGCGCCCTGCCTTGCCGCGCCCGCATAAACCAGGGACGCTGCATATTGTTGCTCGCCGACCTGCCCACCTGACTGGAGATAAGCCGCACCTCCCAGGAGGTTCCCCGCCAGACCGCCGATGTTGCGAACAACTCGGGCACTGGCGGCAAAATCTTCACCCCCCATCGCGCCAAAGCTCGATACATAAGCCATGGTTCCCGCGAGCGTCTTTCCGGCACCGAACACGAACTCGCCCATCTCGAAGAGGGACTTGGCCGCGCCGCCCAGATAGCCAATCGGTGCCGCTACCGGTCCCAAGTGATAGTTGGACTGCGCCGTCTTCATGTCGCGCCATGCGGCGGCCGAGCCAGTTCCCATCCAAGTGACAGGGCTCGGGGCCCGGTACTCGGAAATTCCTCCAAGACGTAACGCAGAACCCTCAATAGCCGCGTTGGCTAAAACGCCCCACCCCTGACCGTCTCTGACCAGTCGATCGACGTCTCGATTGCTGGCCATCCCAACAGGATCGCCATACGCCGCGACCCTGCCGCGGCCGCCAGGATTCACATAGCCGTTTTCGGCATAAGCCCTAACCATCGGATAAGACCGCGTATCGGGTGGTTCAAGGCCCGCTTCATGCGCTCGCCTGACGACCTCATCGACATAGCGCTCCTCCGAAGGGCTGTTGATGTGATCGCTCAACCCAACGGCCGCTTCCACAAGCGACGCGCTCGCCGGCGACGCCATCGAACGCACTGAACGGCCCACCGCCAAGCCCGAAGTCATGACAGCCCCGCCGATGTCCATCGCTATGTCATCGACAACAACATCACGGGTTTCAAGCGGAATCGCCTGCCGTTCCACACTCCCCACGCTGGCGTTTTTCTCGGCTGTTTTGGCTGCCGCGGCGTCGGTGATTGCATAACCCATCGTGCTAGCCAATGCATCCAATCCAACATTCAGAAGAACCTGACTTGACAAATTGCCGCGCATCGCCGCGCTGATGCTTCCGGAGGCCGCGGTCGCACCAAACACCGTTACGTTCCTGATGGTGTCGGCGCTCCAGCTCCGAGCGGCGCCGAAGTCAGCGATCTTATCGCCGGCGTAGCTACCCGCACCGGCGCTCACCGCGGAGATCGCCACGCTCTTCCAGTCGAACCCCTCCTGCACTCCGAGCGCATTCCCGAGACCCTGCGTGGCCACGTTGCCGACCGCCGCCCTGACGGCGGCCTGCCCCCAGGCACTGGTGATGCCCACCTCGCTCAAGCCCTGACTGACCGCAGGCGAAGCCAGGCCGGCGGTTATCGCGCCACCGGCTGCAGCCAGCGCTACGCCCTTCCAATCGAACCCGCTCTGTTCGCCGCCTACGATCAAAACCCCCTGGCTGGCTACCGAACCTGCCGCAGCGCCAATCATTGCGCCGAACACCTTGCTACCGAGTGCCGGGCCGGCGTAGTAAGTCACGACCGCGGCCACGACTACGACTACGGCTACGGCTACGGCTACGGCTACGACCAAGGCGAGGATGCGGACAAATCCGCCACATCCCTTCTTGGCCGCCGGCGGCGGTTCCGGCACCGTCGGGCTGGTAGCGCCTAGGCCATCGATCTCACTTGCAGTCAAAACACGATCGAGATTTGCAACAGTTACGAGGTCAGAATCGGTCCAAAGCCATAGATGGTTCGTCCGCCATCGAACGAATAGCCCGCGTGCCCAGTTACTACATGGGGATGTGGCGCTTCTGCTGCCAGCAGGTCAGCTGTAGAGCAGGCACCTCGGAGCCCGAAAATGCTGACTGCAGGCTCCGCGTTGCTTGCAACATCAACTCATCCGGCGCACCAAATCTTCTTCTATTTGCTCCAGTTGGCGTTGATCAGAAACGCCATCCTCCCTCAAGAAGTAGTTCCCTATCTGACTATCGTGATAAACGCTGACGGGCACACCATCAACGCGCAACACCCATCTTCTTGAGTAGACATCGTCACGGAACTCCGAAACTTCAGCGCTCCAATGCCTCTGAAGATATTGAACAAAAGAGTCAAATCCATCCCATGCCGAATCGAACTCGAGATGATATTCGGTCTCGCCATTTTTGTTCTTGCATTTAGTTACGAGAGGGGCATTCATTTCAGTTACTCCAGACCAAATCGGCGATTGACATCGGCGCGCGTCTTCTGCGAGGTTTGCAAGATGCTTTGATAAATATCGTCGCCGGACAATCCTCGACTTTGCTTGAGCTGAATCATATGGTCCCAAGTCATATTTGGCTCTTCTCGTATCAGCCTATCCGCACTCACTCGATCAGACATGAGTTCGCGCGCATTGGCACGATTGGCGTTACGCAGATCAAACGCCTGTTTCGCCCAACGGACGGTACAATCTCCCAAATATCGAATCAACGCAGACGGTGCAGCCCCGTCTGCGACTCTTGTTTCCTAGACGATGAAGACGCCTATGTTTACTCCACAGAAAAAGTTATCGGCTCAATTCTCCAACGAAAGTTTGGAGGCCCATATTCTTCCGTAAAACGAAATGCATACCTGGCACCGCCTATTGTGAACGCCAAGATTCCAAGCTGACCTTTCTCAGTGCCTGGAAAGAGCGCATCGGCCAGTTCATCAAAGAGTGCATCCAAGCGCTTGGCACGGGTGAGCATGGTAAGAAGCTCGCGCAACCGCGCATTGTTCGAAATCACCATGCCTGCAGTGGCCTCGATTCGATAAACCCCACTGGGATTTTCCAACAGAGCATCGAGCAACATCAGCAAGTAGCGAAACTCTTCCGGACGACGTTGATGTGAGCGTGGTGGCAAATGCACGGGAAAGGCCATTAAATCGTCTCCAACTGCGGAATGCCCAACAGTTCGGGATCAGGCAGCGATAGCCCTCGATTGCAAATGGCGGCCTGCCAATGCAGATATACCGCGCGATATGCTTCCTCAAAAATCAAACGCGCGTTAATGATGGTCCAGAACGACGGCATCTCGAAGTAGCCATCGTTCTCAGTGATAAGCCAATCCCAGTCAAAGCCAGGATCCCGCAATGACTCCAGTAAAACATTCACACTGACAATGACTGTATCGAAGTCAATTGGCCCGTTTGGCCCAAAGCGAAAACCGTAACGGACAAAGCCATCCTCAAAAAAAAGCTTTTGCCAATCTTTTCTCTTGGATGGGTCATACATTCCATAAGTATCTTTCAAGCCTCGCTCTCGATCGTACTCATTCAGCCCATTTACGAATCCGAGCAACATGTCAACTACGACGCTTGGATATTTCAGATCGTGGCTTTTCATACTCACGCGTTATGGACCTGGATAAGCGGTGAAGGGAAGACCTGTGGGCTCATCGAAACGCACTAGCCACGAATTGTAGCTGTGGAGGGCATTACCGGTTCTTGGCCTGAATCCCCAACCAACCAAGTTATTGGAGTATCCAGCCACTTCGGCCCTTGCTGTGTTGGTGTAAAGACCTAGGCCTCTCGATTGACGTGTGGTTGCTTCGTTCAAGGCATTCATCATCGTCCGCCAGTCTCCAAACTGAGAGCTGGGTTGATTCCTTGGTAGAGGCTCCCAGGTTCTAGGGTGCCGGGCATCCGTCGATCGCAACGAAAGTTCGTTCAGGGGAATATCAGGCGCATGCTTATCGGTGAAGTGCGCCATCATCTCTTCTGATCGACCTTGCTTCGCGAACTGATGATTTACTCGATCTTGCAGATTATCAACCCAACGCTCTGCATTAGCTTCGACCTTCGCGTCCAACAACGCACGACGCTCAGGTGCACTCAGGTGCCCATACTTGGCCTGCAACTCGGCCATGCGATTTGGCACGGTGTCTGCAACAGCCGCGAACTCAGAGGTGCTCCCCAGTTTAGTAGAAACCCCAAAACCTTTGAGCGCAAACGCCCCATCCACGGCAGTACCGATCAGCGTAGCCGCCCCACCCGCATTCATCCCATAACCAATGTAGTCTTGCTGGTCATAGAGTCCGACCGTCTCTGCGGTCCAGGCCGACAACGCAGTATCGGCCATCTCGGGATAACGAAGCCAGGCTTTGTGCTGGTCCTCACCGACCCAGCCCCCTGTCTCCATATACGCCTTGTGACCCAGGGTGTTCCACGCAAGATCCTTGACTCCGCCGACCATACCGGCCCACGCGTCGAACTGATCTGCGCCAACATACCCGCCGGTGGATAGGTACGCGGTCGTACCGGCCAGAGTCATTCCTAGCTCGCCCAGCCCAACGACCATGTTGCCGACTTCTCTGCCCACACCCACGACCATACCGATCCCTACACCGACAGGCATAGGCAATTTATTGAGGCCTTGACGAATCGTAGGCAAGTTGGCCTGTCTGGAAAACCCAGGAGGCATGGCAACCCGCGCACGATCCTTCACACCTAGCATGCGGAAGGGCCCAGCGGCTTGTGGCGCGGCAGCACCATAAGCATTGAGCCAGCCGTGGGTGGGGGCAGCTGAAGCCTGATGCAATGCCGCTTGTCTTGCCATCGATGCTTCGGCACGCATTCTCGCTTCAGTGCGCGCCACACTGCGATCAAACGACCGATCCAATGCCATATCGCCATCGATCTGCGCGCCGATCAGACCCTCTCGAATTGCCAACTGGCCCGACAGTTGCAGGTCAAGTTCGGCCTCTCGGTTGGACTGATCCAACGCCAGATCGGCTTGGAGGTTCAAGTCATTTTGCATACCCACTTCACGGCTTGTGCGTGCAAGTGCCGCATCCAGCCGCTGCTGTGTATCCGATGCTTGCTTATCGGCGATCGAACTGCCAAGGGTGCTGGCCAACGCATCCAAACCGACACTCAAGAGCACCTGGCTGGACAAATTACCTCGCGCCGCTGCGCTCACCACTCCGGTCGCCGCGTCCTGACCAAATCGCGATACGTTCGTTATGGTATTGCCGCTCCAGCCTCGCTTGGCACCGTAATCGGCAATATTATCGCCGGCGAAACTACCAACCCCCGCACTCACCGCGGAGATCGCAACGCTCTTCCAATCGAATTCGTCCTGAACCCCCAGTACCTTCGCCGCTCCCTGCGTGGCGATATTGCCCACCGCGCTGCGTATCGCCGCTTGCCCCCACGAGCTGGTCACACCGAAATTCACACTCGAAAGCGCGCCGCCCACCGCGCCGCCGATGGCGCCCAGCGCCACACCCTTCCAGTCGAATCCTTCTTGCTCACCACCCGCGATCAACACCGCCTGACTTGCGATCGCACCTACCGCACCACCCGCCGCACCGGCGGCGGCGCCCCCCCATCCCAAGAGCCCGGATGCCGCGCCCGCGGTATAGATCGTCACCACGATCGCGACGACGAGCGCAAGTATCTGCACAAACCCACCACATCCCTTCTTGGCCGCCGGCGGCGGCGGCGGTTCCGGCACCGTCGGGCTGGTATTGCCCATCGCCGCACCCGCGTCGTACGGCTTGAACGTACTCGCGTTGTTGTGGATGTTGGTGACCTTGTTCGGCACCGTCAGCACGGTGTTGGCGATCAAGGGTTGGTTCGGCGCCAAGCCGTTGGCGTCGGCCAACAGGTACCACATCGCACCGTCGCCCCACAGCGCGGTGGCGATGCTTTGCAGGGTGTCGCCGGCTTTGACGATGTAGCTGCCCGGTGCCGCGGTCGGGTACAGGCTGTTGATCGGCTGGTAGTTCTGATCGAAGTCCACACCCGACACGGGCGTGAAGCGCTTGTGCCGGTCGTCGTTGCGAGCGCCCGTGGGCGCCTGGTTCTGCGCCAGTTCCTTGACGTAGTCGATGCGGTCGATGCCGTCGTTGCCGACATTGCCTACCTGGCGATCGTCGAACAGGAAGTAGCTGTGATTACGATTCTGGGCCGAGTCGTGGGGGACGCCAGCACCATCGACGTAACCACCGATCCACTCATCGCGCTGAAGGATCCGCCCCTCGCCATCCACTTGATAGACGAATGCGCGATGACCCTTGTCGTCCACCGCCGTCTTGATCCGTCCCATCTCGTCGTAGACGAAACGTGTGAAGCCCGGCTGCCAATTCGGGCTATCGGGGTTGCTGGCCTGGATATCGATCTTCGTCTGCTTGGCGCTGTCGAACCACTGGTAGCTGTATTGGCTCTTGACCACGGTCGCCTCGCCGTAGGTCTCGGTGTAACTCACTGTGCCGTCGGCCAGGCGATAGGTTTTGGTGCCCTTGTTATTCAGGTTATCGTGATCTTGCTTGAGCAGGCTGTCGCGATCCCAGGTGTGGGTGATGTGGCTGCGTACCGCGCCGCTGCTGTCGCGTTCGTAGTAGTCGATCACCCGGCCGGCCAGATCGTTGACGCGGCTGGCGCGGGCGATGTTGTTGACGATCGTGTCGGTGAGGTAACCCATCGCGTCGTAACGATAGGTTTCGGTGTGACCATCGCTGGCGTAAGTGGCCAGGCCGCGCTGGCCGGCGGCGTTATAGCCGATGGTGACGCCGTCGCCGCCCAACGGGCCTTCCCAGACCGAAACCGAGGTGTCGTCCTTGTTGGCTGCCTCGCCGCCACGCAGCGCGCCCATCGTCACCGTGAAGCGGTTCATGCTGTCGTAGCGATACCAATAGGTCTGGCCTTTGCTCTCATCCAGCGTGAGGGTGATGGGATCGACGTAGGAGGACTTCATCCGAATCCGATTTCCCTGCGCGTCATACGAGTAATCGATGACGTAGCGCGGGTCCTGGACGCGAATCAGACGGTTCAACTCGTCGTACTGGGCGGTCGACTGCTGGAACACCCACGCGCCGCTGCTACCGGTCAGACCTTCGAACGTGCGATTGCCGTTACGGTCGTATTCGTAGCGCGCGACGATGCCGCTGCGTTGATCGTTGAGCGTCTTGATCAAGCCGTTGTTGTAGTACTCATACACCGTGGCCTGGTTGTCGGCGGCGCCTTCGATATTAGTGCTGGCGAGCAGACCGGCCTTGTTATAGCGGTAGACGAAACGGTGATCGCCGAAATCCTGGTGCCGCAGTTTTTGGCCGTAGGCGTTGACGATGTCGGTCGAACGCTTGTCGTTGGCTGCCTCGGTCGAGATGATGGTGACGCGCTCCCACACGCCGTTGCCGCCGTCGCCCAACGCATCCCAGGTGGCCGTGTAGCGCGTGATGCGGCCTTCGGCGCTGACGGTCTGACTGACTTCGCCTTCGATGCTGTAATCGGCAGTGTCGGTACCGAGGATGTTGGTGTGGCGGATGCGGCGGTCTTGTTCGTCGTAGGCGTAGGTATCCCAGCCGCGTTGACCGTCGGTGCGTGCCGGGCGATCGATCCGGCTCAGGCGGTTGCCCGCGTCGTAACTGTAATCGGTGCGGTAGCCCAACTCGTCGATGGCTACCCGCTGATTACCGAGCACGTCGTACTCAAAGCGCTTGACGCCGCCATCGGGGTGCCACTCCGCAATCAGACTGGGCTTGGCGGTGCCGTAATTCCAGGCTTGAGTAGTCAGATTATTGTTGGCGTCGCGATAACCGACCACGCTGCCGGCCAGATCGTAGTAATAGACCTGTTCCGGCTGCGCGCGCTCCTTGTCGTAGCCATTGGCGTACATGACCTTGACGCTCGGGTCGCGCACCCGCGTCAACTTGCCGAGCGTGTTGTATTCAAGGCTCTTGACGTTCGGGTTGCCTGTGTTATCGACGCTGACCGTCTCGGTGGCGATCTCGCCGAATGCGTTCCAGCTCTGGCTCCGGATAATTTTATCCGATCTCTCTTGCAGGTCTTTGTAGACCCAGCGCACCTCCGCCGAGGAGCCATTCGCCACCGGCAGGAAGTACCCGTTGTAGCGCCCCTGGCTTACTGCGCCGCCGGGATTCTGTGCCTGATCGAGGGTGGCGTAGACGTCGTAGTAGTACTCGAAGATCTTGCTCTTATCCAACCCGACCGCGTCCCAATGGAACTTTCCGTCGGCAGCCCGGCGCACGATGAGGTTTTGGAAGGATTGATTGAGATCGCCTTCCGGACGGTAATGCAACACCGCGTACTCGCCGGTGGCCGGCGGCGGCGGGCTCAGGCTGAGGGTGTACAAGTCGGCGGCGACAGCGATGGTGTGGTTGAGCTGGCGCATCGGGCCGATCTGCACCTTGCCACTGGCGCCGTAGGTGACCGCGGGGATGGTCCGGCCGGCGCTGCTTAGGGTGGCGTCCAGGGTGTATTCGGTGAACGAGGTTCCAGCCTCGTCCAGCAACCATTGCGGGATATCCCACACCAGCAAGCCGTTGTTGATCGGCAGGTCGTTGACAGTGAGCGCGATGCTTCCGTTGGGGCGCTTGAGCGAGAAGCTCGCGGTGGTCGCGCCCAGCGGCAAGTTGCCGAAACGCAGCACGTTCGAATCGTGCTCATAACCCACCTGCGTGCGAGGCGCGGCGCCGATGGTCATCTCACCCACCGAATGGCCGCCGCCGCCGGGATACGAGGCATGTACGCGGACTTCGTAATCGCCACTGAGGCCGGCAGGAGTCCAGACGAAGCTGTTGGTCGGGATGAGATAGGGAATGTAATCGATCGCCCATGCGTCCTGCGTTCCCTTGCGTCGGTATTCGACCGCGGACCAGACAGCCTTGACCCCATTTACCGCGCGCAGATCCAAGACGTGCAGTGAATTCCCGCTCCAGATGAACGTGCCTACGCCGTTGACGAAGTACGCCGGCGAGAACTGATTTGCCTCGATGTTTATCGCCGCGCCTGCCCCGGCTCGCATCCAGTAACGCTCGCGGCGCATCAGCGTGCCGTCGTTCTTTACCGAGACATACAGCACCTCGTAGTCCCCTGCCGGTAAGCCGGAGATATCGGCCGTGGCCACACCTTGCGCAGCGCTGCGGCTGATCGACAGTTCCTGAAAGGTACCGTTGGAGTTCCAGGTCCGGTAGTACAGACGCGGCGTATTGTCTTCGGCGAACGCGTCGTTGGGCATGCGGATGGTACCGATCGAGAACACCGACGGCGCAACCGGATTGAGCACGACGAAGGTTTCGACCGGCTGTTTGAAGTAGAACTCCGCGCTATAAGCGCTGCCCCGGGCATCAGCCTTACCGGTGCCTTGCGCGATCTGGTACTCACGCCCGCCGCCCATCGACCGGGAAATCACGAACACCGTGACCGAGAAGTTGGCCCTGCCGTTGATCTCGCCATCGGACGGCAGGAACCCGCCTTCGTGGTAGGAAGAGGGCATACGAATCGTCGCGCGCCGATCGGCCTGCGTGCCTACGAACTGGCCATCAAGCGCGCCACCGGCACTGCCGCCTTCACCAGGAATTTGCGGACTGCCCCCTACCCAGTAAGACTCTTCACCGCTGACTACAACCCGGATCTGGTATTGAGGCCCGAACTGCGCTGTGTAATCGGGCAGATTGAGCGTGAAGGTCACCGTGTCCGGTACCGAGCCATGGGCGCCACTTTTTTCGAAGCCGGCGGAGTTCGAGATCGGCGCCATCGCACCGCCGTCACCATTGATGGACAAGCCGCCGTGGGTCGCCGCATTGAGCTGCGGCACAGTCGGCGGCCCCCCGACTGGACCGCCGACGCCGACGGAGATCTGGCCGGTACGGGTTGGACTGGCCGGCGTGGGGCTGAAATTCCAACGATCCGGATCCGAAGTCATCGTAGGCTGGATGACGTCAACGACCTGATTGCGTTTGTCGTACAGCGTGATCGTGGTGAATACGCCCGACAATCCGGGTACGGTTTGGTAGGCAACATCCTTCAGATCGATGGTCTGCGACTCCATCTTGACCACGGCGTTGCCGTTGCCGTCGTACGCGTGAAGCTTGACCGCGCCGCCTTCCATGTTGCTACGAATCATGCGCCCGGCCAGGTCGTACTCGGCGAACTCCTGCAAGATGCTACCAACGCCGGTGCCTCGTCCCACGACATCGCCAAAGAGGTTGTAAGCGGTTCGGCGCTCCACGCTACGACTGCCGTCGCTGCCGACAGTGACCCGGTGAATCTCGCGATTGCCCGAATCGAAGCTGGTCTGCAAGGTTTCGGTACGTTGCACGCCGGCCGAGTCGGTGCGCACGTAGCTCATCGACGTCATGTTGCCGACCGCGTCATAGCCGAAGCGGACGGTGTAGTTCAGCGCATTGGTCTTGGACAGCAAACGTCCGCCGCTTCCGTAGTCGTAGCTGTCGGCCTGATTCTCGCCCGCGACTACGCCCCGGCGCGTCTCACTAACCACTTGGTTGAGACCGTTATAGCGGTATTCGGTACGCGCGGACACCGCGCGACCGGCGTAATCGACCATTGACGGCAGAATCGCCGCGGTGTTTCGTCCGCTAAGATCGTATTCCCAACCGAACACGTTGCCGTTGGCATCGGTGCGGCGCAGAAGATTGCCGGCGGCGTCATAGCCGTAGCTCGTGATCGCGTTGCCGACAGCCTGCGTCAGTTGACCGGACCCGTTCACCACGCCATACGCCACGTTGAGCCGCGACTCGGTCAAGCGCCGCCCCATCAGGTCATAGGTGTACTCGGTGATGCGGTCCTTGCCGTCTTGCGGCCAGCCGGCGAGCAGCGCATCCAGATTGAACCCGGACGCAGCCCCATCCGGCGCCTCGGGGAAGTTGCCGCTATAGCGCTGCGCGTAACGCATTTCACGTACGACGTGACCTTCCGCGTCGTAGACGTAGGATATTCCGTATCCTTCCGCGTCGACACTCAGACGCTTGCGGCCCAGTGCATCGTAGTAGCTGCGGGTAATCCCTCCGTTGGCGTCGGTATGACGCAGCAGCCGGCCGCCGAGGTCGTAAATCCAGCTTTCGGCGACATCGCGCGGTTCGAGGATCGCGTCGTCGCCTTTTTCGTCCTTGCCCCACACCCGAATGTTCTTCATCGCCGAGGAAACGCGACGGTTGACGGCATCGTAGCCATAGGCGGTGATGCGCGCCTCGCCGCTGCCGGCAGGCTTTGGATCGGCAGGTCCGGCCGGAATCGCTACCGGCTGCACATAAGCGCTCGAACGGATGAGATTCCCGACCGCGTCGTACACATACTCGGTCAACAGCCCCGTCGGATCGACCTGAGCCGACAAGCGGCTGGATTCGTTGTAATAGTAGAGGGTACGGCGGTTATTGGCGTCGGTGCTCTGAACCAGATTGCCGTGTGCATCGTAAACAAAAGCCTCATTCACGGTGACGTCGCCGCTGCCGGAGGCGACGATGCTCGAACTGGAGATTTTGCGATTCAACGCGTCATAGCCGAAGCGGACATCCCGTGCTTCCTTGCCATCCGCCGATTCGATGCTGCGTACACGGTTGCCGTGCGCGTCGTACTCGTAACGGTTAATCACCTCAGTTTCGATGCCGGTGGTGCGATTCACGGTCTTGATCGGCAAGGTTTCCTGCCGCACTCGTCCGAGCTTGTCGTAATCGTAGCGGGTCAGGCCGCCCAGCTTATTGAGGTAAGTGACGCGATTTCCAAATGCGTCATAAGTGAAGGATTCCTCGCCGGATTCCGCATCGATGGTCTTGACCAGACGACCGAGCAGGTCGTAGCGCATCTCGGTGGTGGCCTCGATGCTGCCGGCAGGCAGCAACGGCGGCCGGGTCAGATCGCGCTGCGGATCCACACGCAGACCGAAGCGTGTGACATTCGTAGGATTTCCGAATGAGTCGCGTTCTGTGCGGGTCAGATAACCTTCGGGATCGACATGATCCGTGATCAAGCCACGCATGTCGTAGTAGAAATAGCCGACCCGGCCCATCGCATCGGTCACGCTTGCGACATCGTCGAAGGCGTTGTAGGTCCGGCTTACGGTAGCGCCTAGCGGATCGATGGACTTGAGCAGGCGGCCGTTGAGGTCGTAGGTGGAGCGGCTGGTATAACGCGCCAGCAGTTCGGCCTTCTGCGCCGCGCTCAGGCTGCTCGCCGGCAAGGCCACGTTGTTGCTTACGTAGCCCAGCGCTTTACGCTGTTCCTTGGCCCACTGTGAATCCGACTCGGCCAGCTCCACGCCGCGAGGGTCGATACTCGCGACCATCCGGCCAAACGCGTCGTAGACGTAGCGGCCGGTCGCCGAGGCCAAACTGCGCGCACCTCGGGTTTCCTCGATCAGGCGACCGGCACCATCGTAACGACGCTCGATGATAGTTTGCTGGCTGGTACCCCAAGCCGCGAACTCAGCGACGACCTGGCCCAATGCGTCACGTTGGTAATGGACTCGGCCACCGGCGGCATCGATGCGATCAGAAACGCGCCCGGCTTTATCGTAAAGATATTGGGTCGTCTGCTTGCCGGAGCCTACCAGGAGCGCCGACAAATCGACGCCGCTGTCGCTCAGCAGGATCTCGCGATCGCCGCCGGACGCGCCCCACTGTCGCTCGTAGCGCGTACTGGACACGACATTTCCGATGCCGTCGTATTGCGTCTGTGAGAAATAGCCTTCCGCGTCATAGCTGAATGCGACGCGTCCCGCGGCGTCATAGAACCAAAGCGTGGTGGGCTGTGTCGCGCGCGCGTCGCCTTGGCCGTATTGGGCTTGCCACGCGGCCATGCCGTCGAGGCTGTACGTGGACGGCCGCGCCGTTCCAGCAGCCAGTTGCCCGTACCGCACTTGCTTGCGGCGCTGACCCGCGGCGTCGTAGTAAGTGCGAGTTACCTGGCCGCCGGCATCCACATTCCAGATGGCGCGCCCGGCAGCATCGTAGACCCAGCGCTGCTCAGAGATCGCGGACGTGTCGAACGACGAAGCCCATGCTTCCAGCGCGGCCTGGTCGGCCGGCGCGGCTTGCATATACATGCCCTGGAACTTAGCCTGCGACAGCAGGTTGCCGTTGGCATCGTAACGGTTCCGGACAACATTTCCATAGCTGTCGATCGTGAATATCGCGCGACCAACAGCGTCGTACACAGCCCTTGAAATCCGGTCGTCATAGTGCGATGCCGCCCCCTGCGCAGCGAGCGCGGCGGCGACCACCGCAACCGATAGCGAGCCGCCTACCTCGACAGCCGCCTGATAAGCCACTTTCTTTACGATGTTGCCTGACTTGTCGTAAATCGACTCGGCGACATATCCGAGCGAATCCACCGCGTACCGCAAGCGACCGTCTTGATCGTATGCGTAGCGAACCCTCTGTCCGCTCGGATCGAGCTGAAACTTTTCGTTTATATCTTCCGCAGTCGGGCTCGACCCGAGCGAGTTCGGATCGATACGCAGGGCGAACGAACGCAATTCGACGAGGCGGCCATCCGCGTCGTAGCTGCGAACCGTGACAGCTCCGGTCGCATCGACGGTATGAGTAAGACGATTGTTCTCGTCATAGACATAGCGAACAACATTGCCGTTGGCATCGATCTTGGAGGAAAGATTTCCGCGCAAGTACGCGAACTGAGTCTTCAGCGCCAGACCGTCCGGGTCGATGGTACTGCTCAGCAATTGCCCTTGCTTGTCATAGGTATTGAGCGTGATTCTGGCCGAAGCAGTGCCGGCGCCCTCGGTCACTCTTAAGGCTCGCCCCAAAGCGTCGTAATCGAAGGTCGTAGTGAGGTTGAGGCGCCCTTCGCCGGCGTCCACCACGATCGTGATCTTCTGACCAGACAGGTCATAATGGGTCTCGGTCACCACCCCGAGCGGATCGGTAGCGCGGACCAATTGCCCCTTGGCGTCGTACTCGTACGCCGTACGAATCTTCAGCCCGTCCGGGTCCTGCAGCCGCACCAGCATCCTGCCCGCCGCATCGTATTGGTATGTGGTGCGAACGCCATTGGCATCGTAGGTTTCAATAGCCTGTCCGGCTTGATCGTATACCGAACGCGTGATCCCGGTCGGCGTTGTCACGCGGACAACCTGGCCGCCCTGGTCGTACTCGTAGATGGTTTTATTGCCGCGACCGTCGGCCAGTTCGATCACATGCCCGTAGGCATCGTATTTGGCGACGGTCACCACACCTTCAGCCGTAGTCGTGCGGACTTCGCGATTGAACGCGGCGAAGCTGTATTCGACCTTGTTTCCGCTACGATCCGTCTGGCTCAACACGTTGCCGAAGGCATCGTACTCCCTTGAGGCCCAGAGGTTATTCGCATCGAACTGATACACCAAGCGTCCGTTATGATCGTACCACCCCTGAAACTGGCGAATACCGTAGACATCGACTGCGCTCGCTTCTCCGAACGCATTGAAAGCCGTAGTGGTGATACGGCCGTTATTGATACTGTCGTCGACCTGGCGGTTCTGGCGCCCAATCCGATCGTAGCCCCACAACGTCTTTGCTTCATTGGCCGCCACTCGGTTGGCGCGGTCGGTCCACTGCGAGAGGCTTTCGGCCTCGCGGAAACTTGAATACTCGTACTGGGTATAGCCGCCTAGCGCGTCGACACGCCGGTTCAACAGCCCGGTGATGGCGTAACCAAGACTGGTTCGGCTGGCCTGTGCGTCGTCGAGCGCAGCGATCGCCTCGTACGCCGAGTCGCTCATCTGGCCGCCGTACATCTGTCCAAGCGACAATGAGGTCAGGCGCTTGGCGTAGACGATGGATTCAATCACCTCGCCGAACATGTTGTAACGCTGCTCGGTCACCTCTCCCATCGGATTGATGGTGTGAGTGAGGCGGCCGACCGAATCGTAGTAAAACAAGGTCGTACGATCCAACGCATCCACGCGCGATGCCAAGCGGCCGGCAGCGTCATAGGTGAAGCGCATACCCCAATCCTGCCAAACCGCCTCGACCTGCGCAGCGGTGGCGTTGCCTTCAAGCGCAGCCAGCGCCTTGGCGCCTTCACCGGACAACTGCCCCGTCATCCGACCCTGAGCGTCGTAACGATACAAAGACCTCTGGCCCGCGCGATCTTGTTCGACCCGCCGTCCTTGACTGTCATAGCGATACTGCGACACCGTGTTTCCGGCAGAGGAATACTCGGTCTGCTTGAGCAACCTCCCATCCAGGTCGTACTGGTATTCGGTAGTCTCGATCACACCTGGCAGGTAGCTCACCGCTGTCAACAGCGTCGTGGCGCTGACGGCCCAGCGCAGGGCGCCCGCTTCGTTCAGCTGCTGAGTTCCGGAAGCCGGACGCGGCGCGGTGCCGCCCGAATCGGCCACGCCACCGGCATCCCAAACCGCGCCGGCAGCGTCGAAGGCGACGCCGGCGAAACTCGCTTGCTCGATCCAGACCTGGCGCCCGCTGCTCGCACCGGGATAGACCAACGCGATTCGATGATTCGCGCCTGATGCGACTTGGGCCGTGAAGTTATGGACGCTGGAACTGGCGCTGAGCGTGAACGCTTGTACTTTAACGCCATCCACCCACACCTCGATCTGAGGCCAGCTCCCGTCCGTTCCTGCTTCGGCACGGGCCGTGAAACTGCCGGGGTACGGCATCGACGCAGTCAGTGGAAAGGCGACAGGAGCGATCTTGCTGCCGCGCTGACGCGATGACACGTTGCCGGCCTGATCGTACTGATAGCGAGTGACGTAGCCTTCACCGTCGACTTCGGCGGCCAGGAGACCGCGCGCATCATAAATGTAATGACGCGTCCGATCGCCCAAGTCACGGCCGGGGCGAATCTGATCGAGGTCGCTACCGGCTATCGCCGGGCGCGCATAGGCCACTTCCCGAATCTTGCGACCCGCCCCATCGTAAAACGTTTCAGTCAGATAGCCTTCCGCATCCAAGCGTCCGCGCAGTAAACCGTCGCTGTCGTAAAGGTATCGAGTCTCGCGATTCTTGGCCGCATCTGACGCCGACCCCAGCGACACGGCGTTCGCTGCGCTGGGGTCGGCCGCGAATACCGCCATGTCCACGCGCTTATAGCTGGCCAGGGTCGAAACGAGTCGCGACGCGGCATCATAGACATAGTCGACCAAGGCCCCATCGGCATCGACCGTCTTGGACAAACGTCCGGTAGCGTCGTAGAAGCGCCACTGCGAACGGTCCGCGGTCGAATCTGCTGCCGGTCTAACTCCCGAGTTAGCCAGTGTCAGCATTACCGTCTGGCCGTTAATCGTGATCTTCTGCTTCGGATTTCCGCCAGCACTAACCAACGTAGCCTGCGCGGAAGAAATTTTCGCGTAGCGTGTGGTTTTGATGACCTGATTATTGAAGTCGTACTGATATTCGGTGAGCGCGCCATCGGCACTGATCTCGCCCGCGCGCCGCCCAGCCTCGTCGTACAGAACGTGCGTACGCGAGCCGATTGCGTCTTCAGTCATACGCAAACGGCCGTCGGCGTCGTAGCGATAGCTCACCTGCGACAGAACCACCCCATTGCTCGATTCCGACAATGCGACCAGCTCACCCGCATGGTTGTAGCTGGAGGTGCGCACCAGACCGCTTGCGAATGTCGTCACGACACGACGCTGCGCATCGTCGTACTGCGTCACTGTTATCGCATCGTTGAAGCCGGTCGAGGTCAGCGTCCTGCCCAAGCCGTCGTAGGTGAACTGCTCGACGTCGCTTCCGGCGCCTTCCCCCTTATAGCGTTGCAATAGACGGCCCTGCGCATCGTAGACATAACGGATCGAAATCAGGCCGCCGTTATTGATGCCGATACCGTCGGCGCCGCGATCGAGATAACGGGTCTCCAGGAACAAATTCCCACGAAAATCGTAGCCATAATCGACGCGCTCGCCGAATGCGGCTTGCGCCGCCGCCCAGCTCGCCAGGGCTGATTCTCCGCGATCTGCCGCGAGATAACGCTCGTCCGCATA
Organism: Lysobacter gummosus; assembly: GCF_001442805.1. NCBI lineage: Bacteria > Pseudomonadati > Pseudomonadota > Gammaproteobacteria > Lysobacterales > Lysobacteraceae > Lysobacter > Lysobacter gummosus. Next base: position 3,831,050 of record NZ_CP011131.1, read on the forward strand.
ACCGATCGTCGCCGTCATCTGGCCTTCGGCGTTGTAGCGATACTCCGTCACGCGGCCTTCGGCGCTGATCTTGAAACGCAGGTGCTGCTCGGCGTCGTAGACGTAACGCGTCGTCGCGGTGACCGTGTTCGGGCCGGACACGGTTTCGCTGAGCAACTGGTTGTCGCTGCCGAAGGTGCGCTCGACGATCGTGCCGATCGCGTCTTCCTGCTTGATCAGGTTGCCGGCTGCATCGTAGGTGTACTTCACCTCGTTATTGAGACCGTCGCGGATGATCGCGACCTGGCCGTCGGCGTTGTAGGTGAACACCTGGGTCTGGCGCACGCCGGCCACCGCCGGGCTGCTGGTCTGCAGCAAGCGGCCTTGGTCGTCGTAGCTCAGGATCGTGTCCTGGCCCAGCGGATCGGTGATCGTGGTGCGGCGGTTGGCGACGTCGTAGCTCAGCGTGGTCGTGCGCAGCACGCCGGTGTCGCTGGTCTGGGCGATGCTGGCGACGCGGTAATCGCTGCCGACCAGCTGATAGGTGAAAGCGACCTTGGCGCCGTCGGACTGGGTGATCGAGGCGATGCGCGCGCTGCTGCCGTCGTAGGCGTAGGTGCTGGTGAAGACCTTGCCGTCGCTGACGCTGTTGTCGTCCGGGCTCAGGTCCAGGGTCACCGTGCTCAGGCGGCCGCTGCCGTCGTAGCTGTAGCGCACCGCGGTGGAGGTCTGGGGGCCGGCGCCGTTCTGGGTGACGGTGCGGACCTTGCTCAGACGGTTGGAGCCGTCGTAGTCGAGGATCGTCGTCTCGCCGTTGGCGGTCGCCACCTGGCTGAGCGAGCCGGCGGCGTTGTAGCTGTACTGCACGGCGTTGCCGTCGCGATCGACGCTTTCGAACAGCCGGCCGTTCTTCGTGGCGTCATAGCGTTCGATCAACTGGCTGCCGCCCTGGGTCCAGGTCCAGCGCTGGTTGCCGCCGTCCCAGGCCAGGGCGTCGCGGGTGCCGGCGCCGGAGGTCGCCACGTACAGCGAACGCGCCGTGTCCCAGGCGTAGGTGGTGCGGCTGCCGTCCCAGTCGGTGCGCGTGACCGTGCTGCCGGCCGTATTGACCGTGCCGGTCAGCCCGTTGACCTGCTTGCTGGTGCCCGAGCGCCAGGCCTCGCCGACCAGCTGCGCCTGGCTGTTGTAGGCCCGGTACAGCTCGGCGTCCACGCCGCGGCCGAGCAGCCATTGGTCGCGGTCGCGCAGGATCAGGTTGCCGGTCGCGGCGTTGACGAACACCTGTTCGCCGCTCTTGCCGAAGCCCGCGCTGCCGACCTGCCCCCTGCCGCCGAGTCCCAGCGCCGAAGACGACTGCAGACCCAGACCATTCCCTGTGACGATCGCGACCATGTGCCTATCCGTTCCGTTGTTGCCGCAGCTCTTGCGGCTCTCAATGGACTTCTCGGCACTTTTTTTGAAAAGTTTAGTCGCTCGTGGAATTAGGCTGAACTTGCTGAACCAGGCATCCGTCACACCGATTGAGCGGCGTGGGAAACATTGAAACCCGAACCCGTCTCAGGGATCGAGGGTGCCAAGCCAGCGGTTTCGGAGGCGAGAAATACCGCCCAACATAGATCAAGGCGACCGCGCCGTAACCACCCAAGTCGCGCCGCCCACCTCGATCCCCTGCTCCGTCGCGATACCGGCCAAGGCCGCGCGAATCGCCGCGGTCGCTCGCTCGCGGATCTCCTCGCTCTGCGCCGCCAGCAGGCGCGAGATCGGGCCGACGCGGAACACCTGCTCCAGCGCATCCTCGGCGACGGCTTCGCGGGTGTCGCCGCGGCCGCAATAGAACGGCGCCTGGAAAGGTTTCAGTTCGATCTGCTCGAAGCCGGCTTCGCTCAGGATCCGCTGCACTCGCTGCGGATCGCTGAAATTGAACGGACCGGGCGCCTGGGTGTCGATCGGCGCCTGTTCGACGATGCCGCCGATGGCGTTCAACGGCAGCACGTACCAGTCGTTCTTCGCCGGTTCCTGCCAGCACGCGAACGCGAGGCGGCCGCCGGGTTTGAGCGTCTTGCGCAATTGCGTGAAGGCGGCGACGGGGTCGTCGAAGAACATCACGCCGAAGCGCGAGAACAGCAGGTCGAAGCTTTGCGGCGGAAATAGCGGCGCGCTGGCATCGGCCAGGCGAAATTCGACCGGCAGGCCGAGCGGCTGCGCGCGGTCGCGCGCGCGACCGATGAGCGGTTCGGACACGTCCACGCCTATCACCGAGCCGCCCGCGCCCACCGCCCGCGCGAGTTCGAACGAGGTCGCGCCCGCGCCGCAACCGATGTCCAGTACCGCCTCGCCGGGCCGTACCGCAGCCGCGTCGAACGCGGCGCGACCGTAGGCGGCGGTGCGCTCGTCGAGCCACTCGTTATAGGTCAGCCAACGCTCGCCGACGGGGCCGTTCCAATCGTTGATCTGTTGCTGGTTGCTTGCGGTCATCGCCACTCTCACGATTCATGCCGAACACGCATGATGCAATGCGGAACGGCCTTTTCGAAACTGCCATCGGCGCGAACGCCGGCTAAAACGAAAAAGGCCGCGACATGCGCGGCCTTTTCCGTACAACAACCACAAACCCTTACGGCCGGCGCGCCAGCGCCGCGTCGTCCTTGGCCTTGGGCAGCAAGTCCTGCTTGGTGACCTTCAGGATGCCCAGGGTCAACAGCGGGCAGGCGACGAAGATCGAGGACAGGGTGCCGATGACGATGCCGAGCATCTGCGATTCGGCCATGCCGCGCAGCGAACCGCCGCCGTAGATGTACAGGGCGATCACGGTCAGGAAGGCGACGAAGGAGGTGATCACCGTGCGCGACAGGGTCTGGTTGATCGACTTGTTGAGCACGGTTTCCGGGTCGGCGCGCATCGAGCGGAAGTTCTCGCGGACGCGGTCGAACACCACGATGGTGTCGTTGATCGAGTAGCCCATCACCGACAGGATGCCGGCCAGCACGGTCAGGTCGAACTCGTGGCCGCTGATGGCGAACCAGCCGGCGACCACGATCACGTCGTGCAAGGTGGTGATGATCGCGACCACCGCGAACTTCCATTCGAAGCGGAAGGCGATGTAGATCAGGAAGCCGACGATCACGAAGATCAGCGCGTACAGGCCGTTGAGGGCGAGCTCCTTGCCGACTTGCGGGCCGACGAACTCGTTGCGCAGCACCTTGCCGGTGTTGCCGTCCACGCTGACCGCTTTCATCACCGACGCGGCGGCGTGACTGGTGGCGGCCGCGGTGCTGTCGCCTTCGCGCGGTTGCAGGCGGATCAGCAACTCGTTGCCGGCGCCATAGGTCTGGACCTGAGCGCTGTCGTAGCCGTCGGCGGCGAGGCGGTTGCGCACCTCATCGAGATTCGCCGGCTTTTCCAGATGTACCTCGACCAGGTTGCCGCCGGTGAAGTCCAGGGCGAAGTTGAAGTTGCGGGTCACCATCGCGCCGATCGCGACGAACATGATGATCGCGGCGATGACGATCGACACCCACCGCATCTTCATGAAGTTGATGTTGGCGTCGTTCGGCAGCAGGGTCAGCGGGAAAATTTTCATGTCTGGGTTCTCCCGTCAGATCGCGATGGACTTGAGCTTGCGGCGGTTGCCGTAGATCAGCGTGGCGATGCCGCGCGACACGGTCACGGCGGTGAACACCGAGGTCAGGATGCCCACGATCATGGTGATCGCGAAACCCTTGAGCGGGCCGGTGCCGAACATCAGCAGGGCCAGGCCGGCCAGCAGCGCGGTCATGTTGGAGTCGAAGATGGTGCCCGAAGCCTTGTCGTAACCGGTGGCGATCGCCGACTGCGGCGGCATCCCGGCGCGCAACTCTTCTCTTATTCGTTCGTTGATGAGCACGTTGGCGTCCACCGACATGCCGACCGACAAGGCCAGGCCGGCGAAGCCGGGCAAGCTCATGGTCGCGCCGACGAAGGGCAGCGACATCACCGCGACCACCATCAGCAGGTTGAGCAGCAGGGCCAGACAGGTGATCAGGCCGAACATGCGGTAATAGACCAGGAAGAAGGTCAGCGCGAAGATGAAGGAGAACATCACCGCGGTGGTGCCGCGCTTGACGTTGTCCGCGCCCAGGCTCGGGCCGACCACGCGCTCTTCGACGAAGGTCATCGGCGCGGCCAGCGCGCCGGACTTGAGCTGCTTGGCCAGGCTGGTGGACTCTTCGCGGGACAGGCCGGTGGTCTGGAATTCCTTGCCGAACACGCCCTGGATGGTGGAGTTGCTGATCACGCGCTCTTCGGTACGGGTGGTGCGCACTTCCTTGCCGTCCACGATCTGGGTGATCGGCACCTGTTCCACATAGACGATACCCAGCGGCTTGCCGACATTTTCCAGGGTGTGGTTGAGCATGCGCTGGCCGCCGATGGCGTTGAGCGTGATGCTCACCTGCGGCTGGCCGGTGCGCGAGTCGGTGCCCGGCACGGCGTTGATCAGCTGATCGCCGGAAACGAGCAGGCGCTTGGACAGCAGCACCGGCTGCTTGTTCTGGTCGTAGTAAACGCGCGCTTCCGGCGGAACGTTGTGGTCGCGCACCGCGGCCGCGGCGGCGGCGCGGTCGCCCACGCCGGCGCGGAATTCCAAGGTGGCGGTGGCGCCGATCTGGCGCTTGGCTTCGGCGGTGTCCTGCAGGCCCGGCAGCTGGATCACGATGCGGTCGGTGCCCTGGCGCTGGATCACCGGCTCGGCCACGCCGAAGGCGTTGATGCGGTTGCGCAGGGTGGTGAGGTTCTGTTCGATCGCTTCCAGCGAGATGCGCTGCAGTTCCGACTGCGGCACTTCCAGGGTCAGGGTGCGCGCATCGAGGTTCTGCGTGAGGGTCGGGAAAGCGATGCGCAGTTGCTTCTGCGCCTTGTCGGCGTCGGCGTTGACGGCCAGCGTGGTCACGATGGCTTCGTTGCCGCGGCGCACGACCGAGGTGTAAGGCACCGAGTTGTCGCGCAAGGTCGCGCGCACGTCTTCCACGTAGGCTTCCAGGCGCTTGTCCAGCGCGGCGGCCTGATCGACCTGCATCACGAAGTGCACGCCGCCCTGCAAGTCCAGGCCACGCGGCATCGGCTTGGCGCCGAGCGAGGCCAGCCAGTTCGGCACGGTCGGCGCCAGGCTCAGGGCGACCACGTAGTCGCTGCCCAGTTGGGGGCGCAGCAAGTCGGAGGCCTTCGTCTGCTGATCGGTGTCGTTGAGCCGCACCATCAGGTTGCCGTCTTCGACCTTGATCGACTTGGAGGGGATCTTGGCTCCGGCCAGGATGCCGTCCACCTTCTTGGCCAGCGCCGCGTCGATCGCGGTGCCGCCGGTGCGCGCCGCGGTGATCTGCACCGACGGATCCTGCGGATAGGCGTTAGGCAGCGCGTAGATCACGCTGATGATCAGCACGACCAGAATGACGAAGTATTTCCAGCGCGGAAAGGTCAGCATCGAGAACCCCTGCGGCGACCTCCCCGGCCGCCGCGTTTGAAGATGGCGTGGCGTCGGCTCAGGCCGACTTCAAGGTGCCCTTGGGCAGAACGTTGGCGATCGCGCCCTTCTGCACGCGGATGCGCACGTTGGCGGCGATTTCCACGGTGATGAAGTTTTCGCCGATATCGGTGACGGTGCCGGCGATGCCGCCGTTGGTCAGCACTTCGTCGCCCTTGGACAGCTTCTCGAGCATGCCGCGGTGTTCCTTGGCGCGCTTCATCTGCGGACGGAAGATCAGGAAGTACATGACGGCGATCAGCACCAGCGGCAGGACCAGGCCACCGAGACCGCCACCGAAGAGGCCGCCCGGAGCCGGACCCGCAGCGCCGCCGGCGGCGCCTTGGGCGTAAGCGGGGCTGATCAGAAGGTCGAGCAGATTCATCTGAATGTCCTGAAACGAAAAATAGCCGGGGATTATGCCACGGCTGGGTTGGGGCCACGGTCGGGGCCGAAATGGGTCGCGGCGCACGCTTTCGATGGGTTCGCCGGTGTCCGGGCGGGGCCGGACGCGGTTCGCCGGCCTTTGGGCCTGGCCGCGATCCCGGGCCCGGCCGGGGCTGGGATGGCGGAAACGGCGGGGCGGGCCCTCACCCCTGCCCTCTCCCGTGAACGGGAGAGGGGGACAGGGTGTTCGCCCGCTTTGCGGGCGAACGGCTTTCTACTGGCGTGCGGCGTAGAAAGACTCGCGGAAGGCGGTAAAGGTTCCCTGCTCGATCGCCTCGCGCATCTGCGCCATCAAACGCTGGTAGTAGCGCAGGTTGTGCAAGGTGCCCAGCATCGGCCCGAGCATCTCGTTGCAGCGGTCCAGGTGGCGCAGGTAGGCGCGGCTGAAACCGTTGCGGCAAGCGTAGCAGTCGCAGCCTTCCTCGATCGGGCGCAGATCGCGCTCGTACTTGGCGTTGCGCACGCGCACCGTGCCCTGGGCGGTGAAGTAGTGGCCGTTGCGGGCGTTGCGGGTCGGCATCACGCAATCGAACATGTCCACGCCGCGCGCGACCGATTCGACCAGATCCTCCGGTCGCCCCACGCCCATCAGATAGCGCGGACGGTCTTCCGGCAGTTGCGGGCAGGTGTGTTCGAGCATGGCGTTGCGCTCGTCCTCCGGCTCGCCGACCGCCAGGCCGCCGACCGCGTAGCCGTCGAAGTCCAGCGCTCTCAAGGCTTCGGCCGAGCGCGTGCGCAGTTCGTGATGCACGCCGCCCTGGACGATGCCGAACAAGGCCGCGTCGTTGCCTTCGTGCGCGCGCTTGGAGCGTTCGGCCCAGCGCAGGCTCAGCTCCATCGACTTGCGCGCGACATCGATGGTCGCCGGATACGGCGTGCATTCGTCGAAGATCATCACGATGTCCGAATCGAGCACGCGCTGGATGTTCATGCTCTCCTCCGGCCCGAGGAACACCTTGCTGCCGTCCACGGGCGATGCGAACGTCACGCCCTGCTCGGTGATCTTGCGCCGGTGCGCCAGCGAGAACACCTGGAAACCGCCGGAGTCGGTCAGGATGGGGCCGTTCCAGCGGGCGAAGCCGTGCAGACCGCCGTGATCGCCGATCACGTCCAGGCCCGGACGCAGATACAGATGGAAGGTGTTGCCGAGAATGATCTGCGCGCCGAGTTCGGCGACGTGCTCGGGCATGATGCCCTTGACCGAGCCGTAGGTGCCCACCGGCATGAACGCCGGGGTTTCCACCGTGCCGCGCGGAAACGTCAGCCGGCCGCGGCGCGCGGCGCCGTCGTTGCCCAGCAGTTGGAAGGACATGCGGCTCATGCGCTTGCTCCGGAGTAAGCGGACGCAGTGCCGCGGTGGTTCGAAAGAGGAAAACGCGGCTCGCCGCGCGCGCGGCCGGACAACCGCATCACGACGCCTGCGGCCATAGCAGCATCGCATCGCCATACGAGAAGAACCGGTAACGCTCGGCGATCGCGTGCTCGTAGGCGGAAAACACCTGCTCCTTGCCGGCGAAGGCCGACACCAGCATCAGCAGGGTGCTTTCGGGCAGATGGAAGTTGGTGATCAGCGCATCGACCGAACGGATCTGGTAGCCCGGCAGGATGAACAAACGGGTTTCGCCGGCGAACGGGCGCAGTTCGCCGTCGGCGTCCTGATTGAGGCGGATCGCGCTTTCCAGCGCGCGCACCACGGTCGTGCCGACCGCGATCACGCGGCCGCCGGCGGCGCGGGTGCGGCGGATCTGTTCGACCAGGCCGGCGCCGACGTTGAGCCACTCGCTGTGCATCACGTGCTGGTCGAGATGGTCCGCGCGCACCGGCTGGAAGGTGCCGGCGCCCACGTGCAGGGTCACGTGGCCGAACTGCACGCCGCGTTCGCGCAGCCGCGCCAGCAGTTCTTCGTCGAAATGCAGGCCCGCGGTCGGCGCCGCGACCGCGCCGACTTCGCGCGCGAACACGGTCTGGTAGCGCTCGGCGTCGTCGTGCCCGGGTTCGCGCTGGATGTACGGCGGCAGCGGCAGGCGTCCGGCGTGCAGCAGCCATTGCTCCAGCGACTCGGGCACGTGGAAGCGCAGGCGGTAGAACTCGCCCTCGCGGCCGAGCACTTCGGCTTCGCCGCCGGCGTCCAGGGCGATGCGCGCGCCTTCCTTAGGCGACTTGCTCACGCCCAGTTGGGCCCGCGCTTCGCTGCCGCCGAGCAGGCGCTCGATCAGGATCTCGACCCGACCGCCGGTGCTTTTCTGGCCGAACAGGCGCGCCGGGATCACCCGGGTGTCGTTGAACACCAAAAGATCGCCGGGCTGCAGCATCTGCGGCAGGTCGCTGAAGACCCGGTCCTCGCGCGCGGCCGGTAGCGGCGGCACGACCAGCAGGCGGCTGGCCGAACGCTGCGCCAGCGGCGCCTGGGCGATCAGCTCGGGGGGGAGTTCGTAATGGAAATCGGACTTTTTCAAGGAAACCGGAGCAGTGAGCGCGATGCGCCGCAGCCACCGGCGCGGCCGGGAACCGGCCGAGGGTGGAGGACGCGGGCGAGACCCGGCGGCGGTGAAGGCCGGATTCGGTCTCGGGGAAGGCGGCCATTATCCGGGTGTTGGGGTGGATCGCCAAAAGTTGGCTTGGGGCGTAAGAGCAAATCCCCCCTGCCCCCCTTTTTCAAAGGGGGGAACAGCAAAAGCAGGAATCGGGGGGGCCGGCGACCCTTTCGCCGCTGCGCCCCAACCAGACCGGGTTCCCCCCTTTGAAAAAAAGGGGGGAGCCAGGGGGGATTTGCTCTTAGGCTTTCGCTCTTCCCTACAACCACCCGTTCTGCCGAGCCCGCCGATACGCCTCGATCCGATTGCTGCTGTCGAGCTTGCCGATCGCCTCGGACAAATAATTGCGCACCGTCCCCTGGCTCAAATGCAGACGCTCGCCGATCTCGGCCGTGGACAGCCCTTCGCCGGCCAGACGCAGCACCTGCCGCTCGCGCTCGGTCAGCGGGTCCTCGTCGCTCCACGCCGCCACCGCCAGCTGCGGGTCGATCGCCCGCCCGCCGCGATGCACCTGCCGCAGCGCCTCGGCCAATTGCCCGGCCGGCGCGTCCTTGAGCAGATAACCGCGCACGCCGGCGTCCATCGCCCGGCGCAGATAGCCGGCGCGGCCGAAGGTGGTGACGATCACCACCCGCGTCGGCATGCCCGAATCGCGCACCCGCATCGCCAGATCGATGCCGGTCATGCCCGGCATCTCGATATCGGTCACCACCACGTCGGGCTGGATGCGTTTGACCGCCTCCCAGGCCTGCGCGCCGTCGCCGGCTTCGGCGACGACTTCGATGTCCGGTTCCAGGTTCAGCAACGCGGCCAGCGCGCCGCGCACCAGGGCCTGATCTTCAGCGAGCAACAAACGGATCATGCGGTACCTCGTTCGAGCAGGGCCGGCTCGCGCGCGGCCCCTGGGAGAGTGGCGGCGGGCGCCGGCAGACGACGCGCGGCGGCCAGCGCCTCGCGCGACACCAGCAGACTCAGGCGGGTGCCTGCGCCGTTCGGACTTTCGATTTCGAGCATGCCGCCGACCGAACGCAGGCGTTCGCGCATGCCGGTCAGGCCGTGGCCTTCGCCGGATACGCCGCCGCGGCCGTCGTCGGCGATCAGCAGCACGATGCCGCCGCGCGCGTCCTGGGTCAGTTCGACATCGACCCGGCGCGCTCGCGCGTGACGCAGCACGTTGGTCACCGATTCGCGCAAGGCCAGCGCCAGCACGGCCTCGACATTGAGCGGGATGTCCACCGGCGCGAGCTTGTGATCCAGGCTGATTTCGCCGCCCAGCAGCGCCAGCCGCGCCGCCGCCAGTTCGGCCTGCAGGCCGTTGGCGCGGATGCCGGCGACGGCTTCGCGCACTTGCGTGAGCGCTTCGCGCGCGACCCGCTCGACTTCGCAGATCTGATCCTGCGCGGCGTTCTTGTCGTGTTCCAGCAAGCGCGCGGCCAACTGCGATTTGAGCACCACCACCGACAGCGTGTGGCCGAGCAGGTCGTGCAGATCGCGGCCGATGCGTTCGCGTTCGGCCAGACTGGCCAGGCGCCGCACTTCTTCCTGGGTCAGGCGCAACTCGGCGTTGCGGCGCTCGCGCGAGCGCGCGGCCAGCACGCCGGTGAACACGATCGAGCCGACCAGCAGATGGATCATCACGCTGAACACCGGCATGCCCACCGCCGGCAGGGTCATGATCGATTCCACGCCGAAGATCGCGAACAGGCCGATCGCCAGGGCGATGCCGCGGCGCAGCGGCAGGAAGCTGGCGATCATGCCGGCGGCGAAGATCAGGTAGGTGCCGCCGCCGATGCCGAACGGCACGGTCGCGAATCCCACCGCCGCCACCGCCAGCACCAGCCACAGCCGCAACTTGGCGCCGCCGCGATAGAACGCCCAGTACATCGGCAGGAACACCAGCACCGAACAGGTCGCCAGCACGAAGATCCACCACGGCGCCGGCCAGGAAAACAGCGGGATGAAGACGAAGCTCAGATACAGCAGCGACGCCAGATGCCAACCGAGCAGGTTGTCGTGGGTGTCCAGCGGCGGTCCGGGCAGGCGCATGGTCGGAATCCTGAAGTGCGATCGCGACCCGCCGAAGCGGGCCTTGATCAATGCATGTACGGCGGGTATTGCAGCCACGTCTTCACCTGTAGGTGTGGAATCGAGGCGTGGCCCACGTGTGGATCTGAATGATTCAGGCACCCCCCGTGCCACGATCGATGCGGACTTTAGCGGAGTTCGAAGACCTCGATCTCGAATGAGAACGGCCCCGGCTCATCGGTCGCGCTCAGGGCGATGGCGCGCAAACGGCTCAGATCCATGTTGGGCATGCTCGCCAGCGGCACGCGCACTTGCTGCCATTGCGCGGCATTTCGAATGATCTGCAGGCCCGGCTGGCCGCTCATGTCGGTGCCGGAGAACTCCAGCAGGGTCAGGCTGCGCGCCTGCCCGCGCACGCGAAAACTCAATTCATGCACAGCGCGCGCGTCGGCCGCGATCTCGCCCTGGGCCGCGAGCGGAGCCGAACCGCCCTCGCCCTGCCCGGCCAACAGGCGCGCGCTGGACTTGCCGCCCAGGCAGGCGGCGTTGGACGCCGCGGCGCTGGCGAGCAGGCCTAGCGGCAGGCCGGCGCTCAGCGCGGTGCGGGGCCGGGTTCGGATCTGGCCGAACCGGGCTGCTGTCATCGGGTGCATACGGATCTCCAAAAGGTACGCCTGCGGCAGCCCTCGGTCAGACGCTGCGCTGCGGGCCGGCGCGGTCTTGCCGGCGCAGGCCTGGGAAAGTGGGCTGGTATTGCGAACGACGCGGCAGCGCACCGCCGGCGCGGCCATGAGCCGGACGCGCCGCCTTGCCCGCCGGGACCTCGCCCGGACCCGGCTGCCGCGCGGCCACGGCGACGACGCGATGGAAGGGATGGATCGCGTTCATGGCCGAACTCCACGCGGTTGCCGGAAGGTGCCGCCACTGTCGGTTTCGCGATCGTTCCGCGTCAGTGCACGAAGACATTCATCGCCGGTGACAAGCGTCACCAGCGGCACGAAACGCGGTACGGGCGGGCAATCTGAACCTGCATCCGCAGGGGGTTATCGGCGAACGCGGCACGTGATAGACTCGCATAAATCATTGAAATGAAACGAAAAATCGTCAAAAGGCCATGGCCTGACGCAAAATTTTTGCGCGATGTTTCGGGGTTTCAACGAGTTACGCGGGGGCTGCGTCCTGGTCCTCTTCGTTCGATGTGAGAGATGGCGCTTGGCGGCCGGGGGGCTGCTGCAACCGCGCGCGTCCAGCCATGAAGGCGGACCGGTCTCCCACGCAATACACGGCACGACGCCGACGACCTTTTTGGAGATCGAGATGACCAATTTGCTCAGCCAACTCGCGCCGCTGCGCGCGCACGCCGGCAAGCGCCGCACCGTCGGCCTGGACGACGACACCGTCGCCCGCTTCGCCGTCACCCATCCCGATCTGGGCGAGGCCATCGCCGCCGCCGCCGCCGAGTACGCACTGGTGCGCGATCTGCACGCCGACCTGCTCGACCTGGACGAAGACGCGCAGATCCACGCCGTCCAGCAGGGCTACGTCAATTTCTATCCCGACGACGGCGTCAACCCGTACATCGCCCTGGCCGCGCGCGGCCCCTGGGTGATCACCCTCAAGGGCGCGGTGCTGCACGACTCCGGCGGCTACGGCATGCTCGGCTTCGGCCACACGCCCTCGGCGGTGATCGCGGCGATGGCCAAGCCGCAGGTGATGGCCAACATCATGACCCCGTCGCTGTCGCAGCTGCGCTTCGAGCGCGCCCTGCGTGCGGCCATCGGCGTGAACCGCGGCGGCTGTCCGTACGAGCGCTTCTTCTGCCTGAATTCGGGTTCCGAATCGGTTTCGCTGGCCGCGCGCATCGCCGACGTCAACGCCAAGCTGATGACCGATCCGGGCGCCAAGCACGCCGGCCGCGCGATCAAGCGCGTGGTGGTCAAGGGCAGCTTCCACGGCCGCACCGAGCGTCCGGCGCTGTACTCGGATTCCTCGCGCAAGGCCTACAACCAGCACCTGGCCAGCTACCGCGGCGAGGATTCGGTGCTCACCGTCGAGCCGTACGACATCGACGCGCTGAAGAAAATCTTCAGCGACGCCGAAACCAACCACTGGTTCATCGAAGCGATGTTCCTGGAACCGGTGATGGGCGAAGGCGACCCGGGCCGCGGCGTGCCGCCGGCGTTCTACGCCGCCGCGCGCGAGCTCACCCGCAACCACGGCTCGCTGCTGCTGGTCGATTCGATCCAGGCCGGCCTGCGCGCCCACGGCGTGCTGTCGATCATCGATTACCCGGGCTTCGAAGGCCTGGATGCGCCGGACATGGAGACCTATTCCAAGGCCCTCAACGCCGGCCAGTACCCGCTGTCGGTGCTCGCCGTCGGCGATCGCGCCGCCTCGCTGTACCGCAAGGGCCTGTACGGCAACACCATGACCAGCAACCCGCGCGCGCTCGACGTCGCCGTCGCCGTGCTCGAACACGTCACCCCGGAACTGCGCGCCAACATCCGCGCGCGCGGCGCCGAGGCCATCGCCAAGCTGGAGAAGCTCAAGAGCGAACTCGGCGGCCTGATCACCAAGGTCCAGGGCACCGGCCTGCTGTTCTCGTGCGAACTCGCCCCGCAGTTCAAGTGCTTCGGCGCCGGTTCCACGGAAGAGTGGCTGCGCGAGCGCGGCATCGGCGTGATCCACGGCGGCGTCAACTCGCTGCGTTTCACCCCGAACTTCACCATCGGCAGCGACGAGCTGGAACTGCTGGTGTCGATGGTCGGCCGCGCCCTGCGCGAAGGCCCGCGCGCGCAGCAGGCCGCCGCGGCCTGACGGCCCAGGAGTGAGTGGAGAAGAGTGAGGAGTGAGCGAAAGCCGCTTCTCGCTCTTACTCACTCCCCGCTCTTCTTCACTCAGTAATGCTCCAAAGGAGCCAATGGAATGATCCGTTTGTCGAACAAGGAAACCGGCGCCGACATCGGCGAGATCAGCGAAGAAGAGCTGCAGATCCTGGTGGCCGCGCTGGAAGAAGAAGACAGCAAGGACCAGGACTACTGGATCGACCACGCCGTGGTCGACATGATCGAGATCGATCACCTCAACGCCGGCTCGCTGATCACCGTGCTGCGCGCGGCGATCGGCGGCAGCGATGGGATCGAGATTCAGTACGTGCGTACGGCCTGACGCCTCGCGTACCCTCACAGCCCTGGCCAAGCCATGCCGTTGCCGCGCGTACTCGGCGCTACGGAATTCCGTCTGCCTCCGGTAGACGGATTCCATCTGCCGGATGGGCGTGTTTTCGCCCTGCATGGATGTCCCGACGGGGATTTTCGTGTCGCTGCACAGGCCTCGCCTCCCGCACCGGCCGACGACATCGGATTTGCGACGCTCTACCCCTCATTCGAAACCCGACACCCCGACGGGCACGAAGCCTTGGTCGGCGGCGACGGCGCCTGGGAGGGGGAAGGTTTTCTGGCACTGATCGACTTGGCCACGCAAACGCCGACGTGGATCTTCTATTGCGCAACGGCCGAAATCTTCATCTCCGGCGCTTTCGAGCCTCACTGCATTCGCGCGGTCTCGCTCGGCGACATCCATCGTTATCACTGGTCGTTCGATCGCGTATCGCCGCCCACGATCCGCATCGAACGCAGCCGCGCGTGAGTGCTCGGCCGCGGCGGCACAACAAGGAGCAAGTTCGCTCATGGCGCTCGACCTGATCCAGGCCCGGCACGAGCGCGAGATCCACGCCTCGCGCAAGCTGTTCGCCATCGACGAGATGCTGCATTCGCAGTTGCTGGCCCGGGCGCAGCCGCGCGGCGAGTATCCGCTGCTGCACAAGTTGCGCGACTACTACGCCGACAGCACGTTGTTGTTGGGCGAGTTGCCTCGCTTGCAGGCCGAGTTAGCGCGGATCGGGGCCAAGTTCACCGATCCTACCCAGGTGCATGAGTTCTCGCGCTTCGTCGAGCAGGCGATTGCCGACGGCGACAACCTCTACGCCACCGCCGACTGAACTGCCAGCCCAGGTCATTCCCACCTATTGGATTCCCCCCTTTGAAAAGGGTGAAGGGCCGCGCTTGCGAACCGCAGGTTCGCGCGGCACTGAACGTCCGCAGGCTGTGCCTGTGGGCCGGAGGGCCAGGGGGGGGATTTACTTTTGCTTCCCCCTGCAGAAGCACCAGCAACAGCAACAGCAAATCCCCCGCGACGCTTCGCGTCGTCCGCCCCCTTTTTCAAAGGGGGCAACGGCAAGAGCCTTCGGCTGATGAATCCACGCTTGCGCCCCGCCCCGCAAGCGTCAATCCTTTGCGACAACGATCGCCCGCCCCGCACCCAGGCCACCCAATGAAAATCGTCGAAGTCCGCCACCCGCTCGTCCAGCACAAACTCGGCCTGATGCGCCGCGCCGACAACAGCACCAAGTCGTTCCGCGAGCTGGCCTCGGAAGTCGCGACCCTGCTCACCTACGAAGCCACCGCCGACCTCGAAACCGAGGAAGCCGTGGTCGAAGGCTGGGCCGGGCCGGTCGTCACCCGCCGGATCAAGGGCGCCAAGGTCACCCTGGTGCCGATCCTGCGCGCGGGCCTGGGCATGCTGCCGGGCGTGCTGGAGCTGATTCCGGCGGCCAAGGTCGGCGTGGTCGGCCTGCAGCGCGACGAACAGACGCTGCAGCCGGTCGGCTACTACGAAAAACTCACCGGACGCATGGAAGAGCGCACCGCGCTGATCCTCGATCCGATGCTCGCCACCGGCGGCAGCCTGATCGCGACGGTGGACCTGCTCAAGAACGCCGGCTGCAAGCGCATCAAGGGGCTGTTTCTGGTCGCGGCGCCGGAAGGATTGAAGGCGCTGGAGGCCAAACATCCGGATGTGGAGGTGTTTACCGCGTCGGTGGATGAGCGACTCAACGAGGTCGGCTACATCCTGCCGGGGTTGGGCGATGCGGGCGACAAGATTTTCGGGACCAAGCACTACGCTTGAAGTGTTGGGCCATGGTCTGCTGATCGAAAAGCATCGGGGCTGAAAGCCCCTCCCACAACAGACGCCGAAGCCACGCAATCTTTTGTGGGAGGGGCTTTCAGCCCCGATGCTTTCGCTCCGCTCGCGCGAAACTACCGCCGCGCCTGCCGCCGCTTACGCAGCCGATACAACACGATCAGCGCCAACACCACCGCGACCGCGAACCACCCCGGCGACCAGCCACCGCTTTCAGGTTCAGCCGCCGCCGTCGCGACAGGCTCGCGCGCCGGCGCCGCGTTCAACGCCGCCGCGGCGGCCTCCGGGCGCAGACGCCACACGCCTTCGCGCAATTCCAGCTTGCCTTCCAGCGGCGGCAACCGCAGTTCGCGCCAACTCACGCGCAGGTCGCCGATCTGCGGATCGAGCGGATTCTCCGAACTGCCCAGGCCATCGCCCTCGGGCTGAAACGTCGCCGCCAGGTTCGACGGCAAGCGGCTGAAATTAGGCCGGAACACCCGCCACTCGCCGATCGCGCGCAAGACTTCGCTGCCCAGCGGCTTGCCGTCGAGCGTCGCCGACTCCGACCACCAGCGCCGGTTCTCCAGCGGCATCCGCGACGGATTGGCGTGACCGGGCGAGTAACCGCTGGAATCGATCGGCGCCGCGTTCCACACCCGTTCGTAACCGTCGCCTTGCGAAGCGATGCCGAACTCGCGCCGCCATTGATACATCTCGACCCGGCGGTCCAGACCGAACTGCCGCGTCAGCACGCCGAAATCGCGATCGCTCAGCGCCTTGCCGCTGAGCGGCTCGCCCACCGGCTCGCCGTCTTCCGCGTCTTGCGCCCAGGCCGCGCCCGCGCAGACCAGCATCGCGACCAGCGCGATCGCGCGCCAGCGCCGCGCTGGGCGGCGCAAATTCATGCAGCCAGCGCCCGCGCCTGCAATTCGGCGACTTCGTGCACGGTGCCGAACTTGCCCTTGTCGTCGCGCACCACCTGCGCCAGCGCGCAACCCGGGTCGTGGGTGAAGAACAGATGCACGTTGCGTTCGAGCTTGTCGCTGAGAAAGGCTTTCTTCTCGTCGATCAGCAGTTCGGCGTTGCGGTCGTAGCCCATGGTGATCGGCACGTGCACCCACGGCCGGCCCGGAATCAGATCGGCGCAGAACACCACGCCGCCGTGCGGCTGGCCCTGGACCTGCTCGGGGCCGACGATCTCGGCCAACATCAGCCCCGGCGTGTGGCCGTGGCTGTAGTGGAACCGCACGCTGTCGCCGAGCAACTTCGAATGCTCGCCCTCGACCAGTTCCAGGCGGCCGGTGGCTTCCAGCAGCGCCGGCAGTTCGGCGATGAAGCTGGCGCGATCGCGCGGATGCGGCTGCAGCGCGCGCTGGTAGTGCTCACGCCCGACCAGGTACGAGGCATTGGGGAACAGCAAGCGCGGCGCCTGCCCTTCGGCCCACGGCGCGAGCAACCCACCGGCGTGATCGAAGTGCAGATGCGAGAGCACCACCACGTCGATGTCTTCCGGCGCGAAGCCGGCCTTGGCCAGCGAATCGATCAGCACGTGGCGCTCTTCGACCACGCCGTAGCGCTCGCGCAGCTTGGGTTCGAAGAACGCGCCGATGCCGGCCTCGAACAACACCGTCTTGCCGGCCAGCGGGCTGGCGAGCAAGGCGCGGCAGGCCAGCTCGATACGGTTTTGTTCGTCGGGCGGCGACCATTTGGACCACATCGCCCGCGGCGCGTTGCCGAACATCGCGCCGCCGTCGAGTTTCTGCGAGTTACCGAGGATCGACCAGAGCTTCATGGCTGCACCGCCCGGGTTGCGGGCATTGGCGGGGGATGGCTGATTTTAGCCGGGATTCGGGAGTTGGGATTCGGGATTCGTGAAAGCGGCCGACGCAACAGGCCGAAACTTCAACTTTACCGGGCCGTTGCTTTAACCAATCCCGAATCCCAAATCCCGAATCCCGGCTTCACTGCGGCGTCGCCACGGTCGCGAAGTGAAAAATGAACTCGCCGTCGCGGCCGTCGGCGGAAACCACGCGCACCGGCGCCAGCGGTTTGTCGGCGACCAAGGTGGCGGTGCCGCTGGCCGACAGCTTGCTGATCAGCCCGGCGGAGCGGCCGTTGATCTTGATCAGCATCTCCTGCCCCGGGACCAGCATCACGCGGCCCATCGACGGGTCGCTGCCGCGCGGAGTGACGTTGCGGCCTTCCTCGGTGTCGATGTAGTCGCGCGAAGGCAGTTCGAACAGATCCTGGCCGCCGGCGCTGACCTGGAACGACCACGACGTGCTGCCGCTGGTGCCGTCGTTGATCACTTCGATCTTTTCCAGCGTCAGCAGGACCGAATAGCGCGAAGGTGCCTTGGGCAAGTCCGGCTTGACCGCGGGCGTGGCGGCCGGCGCCTGCGCCGTCGGCGCGGGCGGCGTCTTGTCCTTGAGGCCGGTGATATCGCGCACGTTGTTGACCAGCGTGGTCAGAGCGACCAGAAAAGCGACCGCGGCGACCGAAATCGCGGTGACGCGGGTGTACCAAGGCTTGTTCTCGTCGCTCACTGACCTGTTTCCCCTGTCCTTGCCTGGGCCGTTGCCCATGCGGCGCAATCTACTGCACCGCATGGCCGCCGCGCCATCGCACGGCGGCCGTCCGCGTCAGGGCCGGCTCGGCAGTACCACGGCCTGGCCGACCGGATTGCGCGGATCGGTGCCGCCGGACAAGGTGTTGTCTTGCTTGTTCCACATCACCGTCTGCAGATTGCCCCAGGGCGATTCGGCGGCGTTGACCTTGTGGCCCATGGCCTGCAGCTTGGCGACGGTGTCGGCGTCGAGCGCGCCGGCTTCGGCCGAGATCACGTCGGGCAACCACTGATGATGGATGCGCGGCTGACCGGCGACCTGCTGCGGCGCCAGGCCGGCGTCGTAGGCCAGTACCGCCAGCAGCACCTGGGTGATGATGCGGCTGCCGCCGGGCGCGCCGACCGCGATCACTTTGTCCTTGGACTCCATGAAGCTCGGCGTCATCGAGCTGAGCATGCGCTTGCCCGCTTCCGGCGCGTTGGCGGCGAAGCCCATCACGCCGAAGGCGTTCGGCGTGCCCGGGCGCAGGGCGAAATCGTCCATCTCGTTGTTGAGCAGCACGCCGGTGCCCGGCGCGACCAGGCCCGAGCCGTACAGCAGGTTGACGGTCTGGGTCGCCGAGACGCGGTTGCCGTCGTGATCGATGATCGAGAAATGCGTGGTCTCGTCGTCTTCCAGCGGCGCCGGCTGGCCCGACAGCAGATCGCTGGGCGTGGCCTTGTCCGGATGGATGGTGGCGCGCAGGCCGGCGGCGTAATCGGCGCTGGTCAGGCGCGCCAGGGGGATCTTCACGAAGTCCGGATCGCCCAGGTAGATGGTGCGGTCGCGATACGCGCGGCGCATGGCCTCGGCGATGATGTGGGTGCGGTGCGCGGGATCGAGCTTGCTCAGGTCCCAGCCTTCGAGAATCTGCAGGATCTCGGCGAAGGCCACGCCGCCCGACGACGGCGGCGGCGCGGTGACGATGTCCCAGCCGCGGTACTTCAGGCGCAACGGTTCGCGTTCGCGCACCGTGTAGCCGGACAGTTCCTCGGGCTTCCATTGGCCGCCTTCTTCCTTGACCGAAGCGAGCAGCTTCTGCGCGACTTCGCCGCGATAGAAGCCGTCGAAGCCCTTTTCGCCCAGCAGCTCCAGCGTGCGCGCCAGATCGGGTTGCTTGAAGATTTCGCCGACCTTGGGCGGATCGCCGTCGGCCAGATAGACCTCGCGCGTGCCGCGGTAACGCTCCATCACTTCGCGTCGGCTGCCGTAGCTCTTTTCCAGGCGCGCGTAGACCGGGAAGCCCTCGCGGGCGATGCGGATCGCCGGCGCCAGCGACGTCTTCAGCGGCAGCTTGCCGTACTTCTGCGCAAGATGGACCAGCGCCGCCGGCAATCCGGGAATGCCCGCCGACCACGGCCCGTTGACGGAGCGATCGCGGTTGAGTTCGCCCTTCTCGTCCAGGAACGCCGCCGGCGTCGCCGCGGCCGGCGCGGTTTCGCGCGCGTCCACGAAGATGTCGCGATTGGTCTTGGCGTCGTGCAGCAGGAAGAAGCCGCCGCCGCCGATGCCGGAACTGACCGGTTCGACCACCGACAGGGTCGAGGACACCGCGATCGCCGCATCGAAGGCGTTGCCGCCCTGGCGCACGATTTCCAGGCCGGCCTGCGACGACAACGCATGGGCGCTGGCGATGACGGTCCCGGGCGGATGCGCGGCGGCGGATTTCGCCGTCTCGGCGGGCGCGGCCTTGGCGACGGGCGCCTTGGACAGCGCGGGCGCGGCGATCAGCAACAACGAAGCCAGTAAGCAGGCAGACATCAGACCGGCTCGCGGTCGCGGCGCCTTTCGCATCGGGTTCACTCCTGTTGTAGACGGCGCAGCTTTTCGAGCAGCTGCGGTTCGGATTCGACGAACTGCGGGTCCTTGTCGATGCACTCGACCGGGCACACGACCACGCACTGCGGTTCGTCGTAATGGCCCACGCACTCGGTGCATCGGGCCGGATCGATCACATAGATGCTTTCGCCCTGGGAGATGGCCTGATTGGGACAGGCCGGCTCGCAGACGTCGCAGTTGACGCACAGCTCGTTGATCTTCAGCGACATGGGGTTCACGGGTGCCGGCGAAACCGCGCGATTCGCTGTACCGGCAAGGCCTTCAGTGTAGGCCCCCCGCCGCGCCCGGCATAGCGGCGGGCCGGGATGCTGCGTGCCGGGGATGGAGGATTTGGCGGGTGCGGGCGGGTTCGGTGCTCAGCGCCGCCCCTTTTGCCGTGCTGTTCCCCCCTTTGAAAAAGGGTGAAGGGCCGCGGCTTGCGAACCGCAGGTTCGCGCGGCACTGAACGCCCGCAGGCTATGCCTGCGGACCGGAGGTCTGGTGGGATTCGCTTTTTACGTCAGATCGCCGCCCACCCGCAAAAGCAAATCCCCCGCGCTGGAGCTTCTCGCGGTACCCACTCTCCGCGGGCGCCGCCCCCCTTTTTCAAAGGGGGCACCACTTTTAAAGGAGCGCTTACCCACGAACGAAATCGGGCCGCACAAGGCGGCCCGATCCGGATGCGACTGTCAGCCCGACCGCGCAAGCGGCCGAACCGCGCTTACTTGGCTTCGACGAAGATGTAGTTCACGCCGGCCGGGGTTACCGCGGCCTTGACGCGCTCGTTGTCGGCGGTGGCGCCGATGAAGATGAACTTGACGCCCTTCATGGTGGCCGGATCGACCTTGCTGAAGGAAGCCACGGCCAGGTCGGCGGTCTTGGCCGAGTCGGGCGAACCGAACGCGACCAGGTTGCCTTCCAGGATGCCGCGCGACATGTCGGCCTGCGACTTCTCCAGCATCAGGTCGTAGTCGCGCTGGAAGGTCGGCGAATCCGGCGCCGGCAGGACGTAGACGTAGGTGCTGCCGCTGACGCCGTCGAGATTGCGCTTGACCACGTCGGTCAGGTACGCGTTCCAGGCGTTTTCGTCGCTGGTCTTGGGCGCCGACAACGCCGCGGTTTCAGCGGCGACCTCCTTCTTCTCCTCTTTCTGGCAGGCAGCCACGAACGGCAGCGCCAGGCAGGCGATCAACAGCAGACGGGAGGAAGTTTTCATCGGTAGGCCCCTTGGGTTCGGTTCGGGTGTGTCGTTGAGTGATCAGTTTTTCTTGCGTTGCCACTCGGCCTGCAGCGCTTGCGCCACCGCCGGCGGCACGAAGCCGGAAACGTCCCCGCCCAGGCGCGCGATTTCGCGCACCAGCGAGGACGAAATGAAGCCGTATTGCTCCGCCGGGGTCAGGAACAGGGTCTCGACCTCGGGAATCAGATGGCGGTTCATGCTGGCCAGCTGGAATTCGTATTCGAAGTCCGACACCGCGCGCAGCCCGCGCAGCAGCACGCCGCCGCCGACTTCGGCGACGAAATGCGCCAGCAGGCAGTTGAAGCCGCGTACCTCGACATGAGCATGGTGAGCCACCGCCTGCCGCGCCAGGTCCACGCGGGTCGCCAGCGGCAGCGCCGGGCCTTTGCCCGGGCTCTCGGCGACGCCGATGATCATGCGTTCGAACAGCGGCGCGGCGCGATCGACCAGATCGACGTGACCATTGGTGATGGGGTCGAACGTGCCGGGATAGACGGCGATGCGATTGCGGGCCGAGCTCATTCGATGTGTCGTTCACTGCTGGAATGACGGGGAGCGGGTTGAGGCCGCCCCCGCCGGATGCGGCGCAGTGTAGCAGCCGTCCGTGCGGCCGGGTCACGGCCCGCCGGACGGCCTTCGGCGCGGTCGCGGCGGCACCTCCGGCCGTCCCCGGCCCGCGCCGCGAACCCTGCAAATCAAGCGTCGATGCGCCTATACAGCGCGTAACGCACCTCGCGCGTGGCGCCTTCGCGATGCGGCGACCACGGCGGCGGCAATGCGACGGCCGTCGCGATCGGCGCTTCCACGTACAGCCAGGCCGAAGGCGCCAGCGTCGGCAACAAGGCCGGCCAGACCGCGTCCCATAGCCCGGCCGCGAACGGCGGATCGACGAAGGCCAGATCGAAACCGGCCCCGCCCTCGCCCGCCGGCGCCTGCCCGGCCAGCCAGCCCAGCGCATCGGCCTGGACAATCTGCGCCGCCTGCCCGCCCTGCAACCGCGCCGCCAGCGCGCGCAGGTTCGCCGCCAGCGCCGGGTCGCGTTCGACCAGCACCGCCGAAGCGGCGCCGCGCGACAGCGCCTCCATGCCCAGCGCGCCGCTGCCGGCGAACAGATCCAGCACGCGCGCGCCCGGCAGCGCCGGCAACAGCCAGTTGAACAGGGTTTCGCGGACCCGGTCGGAGGTCGGGCGCAGGCCCGGCGAATCGGCGACGTCCAGGCGGGTACCGCGCCAACGGCCGCCGATGATGCGCACCTTGCCGGTCGGTGAGTCGGCGCCGCCCGGGCCGCGCCGGGACGGGCCGATCGGGGGGCCAGGCGGGCCGCGTCGGGAATTGTTCATCGGGACTGTCCGGGGGCCGGTGCTAGCATGTGGAGATTCTCGCGCATGGCCCCATCTCCCGTCTCATGCTCAGTTTTTTCCGCCGCAAGAAAAACGAAACCGCCGCCGAGAAATCCTCCGAGCGCGGCTTCACCACCGAAGAATTGGCCGCCGCGTTTCCCGATGCGCAGGCCGATACGCACGCCGACGCGCAGCAAGCCCAGGAGCCGTCGCCGGACCTGCCTCCGCGAGCCGATGCGCCCGCGCCTGCCGCGCCGAACCCCGCGCCGCTCGCGCCGGCACCGAGCCCGCAGGTGTTCGCCG
This sequence comes from Lysobacter gummosus, assembly GCF_001442805.1. Lineage (NCBI taxonomy): Bacteria > Pseudomonadati > Pseudomonadota > Gammaproteobacteria > Lysobacterales > Lysobacteraceae > Lysobacter > Lysobacter gummosus. The sequence continues at coordinate 3,853,804 of NZ_CP011131.1, forward strand.
CCGAACCGCCGGTGCCGCCCGAGGTCGTGGCCGCGCTGCATGAAATCGAACCGCCGGTGCCGCCGCCGGCCGCAAGCTTCGCGCCGCCCGCCGCCGCGCCGGACGCGCCTTCGCAGCAGACCATCTCGGCCGAAACCGAGCCGGTCGCGCCGACCGACTACATCGACAAACCGGCCGCGCCCGCCGGCAAGCAAGGCTGGCGCGACCGCCTGCGCGGCAGCGTGTTCGCGCGCAGCTTCGGCGGCCTGTTCTCGCGCAACCCGCGCCTGGACGACGATCTGCTCGACGAAATCGAAACCGCGCTGATCACCGCCGACGTCGGCGTCGGCGCGACCACCGCCCTGGTCGAAGGCCTGCGCAAGCGCATGAAGTCGCGCGAGTTCGCCGACGCCCAGGCGCTGCTTGGCGCCTTGCGCGCCGAGCTGATCGCGATGCTGCAGCCGGTGGCCAAGCCGCTGGTGATCGACGTCAACGCCAAGCCCTTCGTGCTGCTGACCGTCGGCGTCAACGGCGTCGGCAAGACCACCACCATCGGCAAGCTGGCCAAGCGCTTCCGCGACGAAGGCCGGCCGCTGATGCTCGCCGCCGGCGACACCTTCCGCGCCGCCGCAGTCGCGCAGTTGCAGGCCTGGGGCGAACGCAACGGCGTACCGGTGGTCGCCCAGGGCCAGAACGCCGACGCCGCATCGGTGGCGTTCGACGCGCTGCAGGCGGCCAAGGCGCGCGGCACCCAGGTGCTGATCGCCGACACCGCCGGCCGCCTGCACACGCAGCAAGGTTTGATGGCCGAACTGGGCAAGATCCGCCGCGTGCTCGGCAAGGTCGATCCGACCGCCCCGCACGAAGTGCTGATGGTGATCGACGGCACCACCGGGCAAAACGCTTTGTCGCAGCTGCGGCAGTTCCATGCGGCCGTGGGCGTAACCGGGTTGGTGGTGACCAAGCTCGACGGCACCGCCAAGGGCGGCGTGGTGTTCGCCCTGGCGCGCGAGTTCGGCATTCCGATCCGCTTCGCCGGCATCGGCGAGCGCCCGGAAGACCTGCGCGTGTTCGACGCGGAAGCCTTCGTCGACGCGCTGCTGCCCGAAGCGCTCGGCGGCTGAGGCGCGATGCCCGCCGAAACGACGGCGCCGCCGCAACGCCGTTCGCGCAAGCGGATCTACATCTTTCTTGCGTTGCTGCTGGCGGCGCTGATCGGCCTGCATTGGCTGTCGCGGCCGAGCCAGGTCAGCTGGATCGTGCTGGCCCAGGCCGGCAATGCGCTCGGCCTTGAGATCAGCGCCGGCGGCGCCAGCGAATACCGATTGCGCGGCACGCCGATGATCGTGGTGCGCGACCTGCTGGTGCGCGAGCCCGGCGCGGAAAAGCCCTTGCTGCGCGCCGAACGCGCCTACCTGTCCCTGCCCTGGACGACGATCCGCGCCGCCGGCGATTCGCTCGACATCGAACGGGTGGAGCTCGACGCGCCGCAGATCGACATCGCGGCCCTGAACCACTGGCTGGCCACGCGCCCGCCATCGGCCGAGCCGAGCAAGATTCCGTCCTTGAGCCGCGGCGCCCGGGTCGTCCGCGGACGTTTGATCGGCGAAGGCTGGTCGGTGGAAAACTTCCGCGTGGATTTCGCCGAACTCGGCCCGGACAAACCGGTCCACGGACGTCTTGACGGACGCGTGCTCAGCGACGGCCTCGCGATCCCGTTCGACGTAGCCGCGACCTTGCAACGGCCTTCGCTGGCGCGCGGCATGGGCATGGCCGGGCAAGTCTCGGTTCAAGCCAAGGACTGGACCTTGCCGATGCGCGTGCGGCTCGGCGCCCTGCTGCATTCGGGCGCCGATGGCCTCGGCCTGGATCGTCTGCGCCTGGGCGCGAACGCGCGCTACCGCGCCGGCGACACCGACCTGCCCTTCGTCTACGGCCTGGCCGGGCCGCTGCGTTATCGCGACGGCAAGCTGAGCCTGGCGCCGATGGGCGCGGTGTTGCGCGGCGACGATGCGGTTTCGAATGCATCCGCGGCCAAGGCACCGGCGCCGAAAACCGCAGCAACTCCGAACTTGATCCCCGACCTCGACGCCCACGGCAGCTTCGCGTTCGGCGAGACGATGCAACTGCACTGGCGGGGAACGCTCGCGACCTGGCCCGCCGGATGGCCGGCGCTGCCGCCGCCGCTGGGCCAGTCCGATTCGCCGCTGCCGTTCCGACTCGATTACGAAGGCAAGGCGGATTTCTCCGGCCCCGCCGCGCTGCAACTGCAACGCGATCAAACCCGTTTCGACGCCGGCTTCCGCCTGCCCGCCGTGCTGCAATGGCTGGACGCGAGCGAAGGCTCGCTGTTGCCGCCCTTGAGCGGACACATGAGCACGCCGAAGATCGAAATCTCCGGTGCCACCCTGGAAGGCGTCGAGATCGAAATCGAAGACGATCCGCAAGCACCCACCACGCCGACCGCGGCGCGCTGAAAACCGATGACCTCCCGTAGCCAAAGCGCCAACGACTCCGCCCCGCCCCGCAGCGCCAAGACCGGCCGCGCGAAGAAAACCGCCGCGCCCGTTCGCGATGCGCACGCGCCCGCCGCCAGCGGCGACGACGCCTTCGCCAGCCGCCTGCTGGCATGGTTCGACATCAGCGGCCGCCACGATCTGCCCTGGCAGCACCCGCGCTCGCCGTACCGAGTGTGGCTGTCGGAAATCATGCTGCAGCAGACCCAGGTCAAGACCGCGGCGCCGTACTTCGAACGCTTCGTCGCCGCCTTGCCGGACGTGCCCGCGCTCGCCGCCGCCTCGCTCGACACCGTGCTTGGGCTGTGGTCGGGCCTGGGCTACTACGCCCGCGCGCGCAACCTGCACGCCGCGGCGAAATTCTGCGTCGAGCACCACGGAGGCGACCTGCCGCGCGACCTCGACGCGTTGACCGCGTTGCCCGGCATCGGCCGCAGCACCGCCGCGGCGATCGCCTCGCAGGCCTGGGGCGATCGCCACGCGATTCTCGACGGCAACGTCAAACGCGTGCTCAGCCGCTATCACGGCATCGATGGTTATCCCGGCCTGCCGGCGGTGGAACGGCAATTGTGGACGCTGGCCGAATCGCATCTGCCGCACGCGCGCATGACCGACTACACCCAGGCGCAGATGGACCTGGGCGCGACCTTGTGCACGCGCGCCGACCCGTCGTGCATCCTGTGCCCTCTGCAGCACGATTGCGTCGCGCGCATCGAAGGCCGCGTCGCCGAACTGCCGGTGCCCAAGCCGGGCAAGGTTCCGCCGCAACGTTATGCGCAGGTGCTTTGGTTGCTCGATCGCGACGGCCGCGTGCTGCTGCAACGGCGCCCGCCCGCCGGCATCTGGGCCTCGCTGTGGACCTTGCCGCAAAGCGACGACGAAGCCCAGGCCGCGCGATGGTTCGGCGCGCACGTGCGCGGCGAATTCGCCGACGGCGCGGCGCTGGCGCCGGTCGCGCATGCCTTCAGCCACTACAAGCTGGAATTGCAGCCGCGACGCTGGCGCGAAGTCGCCTTGCGCGACGCGGTCGGCGACAATGACGACTTGCGCTGGTTCGCGCGCGATGAACTCGCATCGCTCGGCATTCCCGCGCCGATCCGCAAACTGATCGAATCCTGACCACGGCCGCTCGCGCCGCCGCGGCTCCCCCCCACCGTTCACCTCAACAGGATGTCCCCATGAGCCGCAGCGTTTTCTGCCAGTACGAACAGCGCGAGACCGAAGGCCTCGACTTCGTTCCTTGGCCCGGCGAACTGGGCAAGCGCGTTTACGCCAACATCGGCAAGCCTGCCTGGGCCGCGTGGCTGGCGCACCAGACCATGTTGATCAACGAAAACCGGCTCTCGCCGCTGGACCCCAAGCACCGCGCTTTCCTGGAAGAGGAGATGGAGAAGTTCCTGTTCGGCGGCGGCGCCGAGAAGCCGGCCGGTTACGTGCCCGAGGCCTGAATAGCGCTCGCGCCGCGATCGCCATTCGCGCCGCTCCAATCTGCGACCCAGTACCACACCTCGGCACCTCAGCACGCGGGCGGTTTCGTGTAGAACCAGGATTCCGGTCGCGACCGGAAACCAGGCACTACTTCACGCCACCAAGGAGAGGCCGATGTTCAAGACGAACAAAGCGCGGATGCGCACGCTGTCGCTGTCCCTGCTCGCCGCCGGTCTGGCCGTAACGGCCGCCGCTTACGCGTTGCCGGTACCGAACAACGACGAAAGCTACAACTTCACGTTCTACTCCGACGCCAGCCGCACGGTGGTCGTCGGCGAGCGTATCTACGGCAACTGCGGCGACCCGTATTCCTGGGGCCGCATGACGCCCTGGTCGAGTTACTACAAGACCACCTGCACGCCTCCCTGAGCCGGTTCGTCCGGCTCACCCATCGCAGTTCAGACCACTGCCCGGCGCCGCTGTCGCCGACACGCGAGGCGCGCGCGGGCAGGCCACAAGGAGAGTTGTCATGTCTGAAGTCAAGCAATCGTCCAAGCGCAAACTGTCGCTGATCCTGCTCGCCGCCGGCATGGCGGTATCGCTGGCCGCCGCCGCGCTGCCGCATGCGGGCCCGGGCCAGGGTTACGTATTCACCTATTACTCCGACGCCAGCCACAGCGAAGAAGTCGGCGGCATGGGCTACGGCCATTGCGGCGAACCCTTCGATTGGGGAACGCACACGCGTTACTTCACCTATGTCAAGGTGACTTGTAACCCGAATCCCTGAGCCGCGCTGATCGCACCCCGACGCGTCGTCGCCGCTGCGCGCCGCTCGCGACCCAAAGCCCGGCGCATGCGCCGGGCTTTGTGTTTCCGCGATGACGCCAACCTTCAGTGGCCGTCAACAATGCCGAACGCGGACGGGTAGCTCACCCGTCCCGATTCGCCGCGCAGCGCGCCTTCGACCAGTTCCAGCGCCATGAAGGCCTCGCCGGAAAACGGCGCGGCGAGTTTGGCCGCCAACGCCGCGCTGAAGCCGAAGCGTGGGTAGTAGCCCGGATGCCCGAGCACGACCACCGCTTCGAAACCGCTGTGCGCCAGGCGCGCGAGCGCTTCGCGGATCAACATCGACCCCACGCCCGTGCCCTGGTAGTCCGGGCGCACCGACACCGGCGCCAGAGACAACGCTTCGACCTCGCGGCCGTCCACGCTCACCGGCAAGGCGGTGAACAGCGCGTGGCCGACCACTTGCCCGTCTTCCACCGCCACCAGCGACAGCCGCACCAGTCCGTCTTCGCGCAGGCGATCGAGCAGATCGGCTTCGTCGTCGCCGCCGAACGCGGCCTGGGTGATCGCGCGGATCTGCGCGCGGTGCGATTCGTTTTCGATCAGAACTTGCATATCGTCCTCCTGCCCGCGCACGGGCGCCGGATCGCGGACAGTACTGAACATCAGCAGGCTCAGCATGCCGGTCACCTATTATCGTATTGGGGACGCACGAGCTGCCGTCCCAGATGAGTGATGCGATACGGGCCGCTGTCGCTGGAAGCGATCAGCTGGCGCCGCTTGAGTTTCTGGAACACCGCCAGCGAGCAATCGGCGAGACGGAATCCGTCGCGGTTGTAGCAATCGATGGCGACGATGCGCGCGCCGCCATCGGCGCGGCGATGGTGGATTTCTCCACCCTGAGCCAGCGCGTGCAGGACGCGCTGCTCCAACTTGGAAATGTTCATTGGACATGTCGGTTGTAGCCGGAACGAACGCGACGGCGCGCACCCGCTTTGCGCGGATGGCGAACAGATTCGACGCGTTACCCACCTTCACGAAAGCGAAGGATTAACGGGTGGCTACACTCTCAGACATGTTATCCCTCTGGGCCCGCCGGTCAGCGGTGATTGGGGAAGCGGAACGTAATAGCTCGGCGCGGCCATGTCAACCGCGCGGCCACACGGCGGAATTTTCCTCGCGCTCGATTCGCGGCGTCGACGACGCCAGGGGCGATCGAGCGCGACGACTTCGATCATCGATGCATGGTGCGTTCGCGCCGATCGCATCGAGGCCGTCGAGATGAAACCGGAATCGAATCGCCGGGCGCTCCAACATCCGGCGAATGCGGGCGCGCACAGACACGCGCGCTCCAGTCAGCCGCACACGTTCAACAAGCCCAATAAAAAAACAAAAACGCGAAAAGCAAAAACAAACGGCCATATCGATATTTCTCGCAAATTTTTCTTCGCCGTAAAATTTTCCGCCGTTTTTCCCGGGAAAACACGTAATCCGGCGCGAATCAAAAGCGCGCACGCGACCTAATACTCAATTCATAGAAGCCGCCTGTTGCACTAAACAAAAGCGCGGAGCCTCCTCCTCGCTTTACCGCCGCTTGTCACGTTATTGGCACCGCCGAAGCGATAAAAAGCTTTTCAATATCGACGCTGCCGCGAACGTCGCCGCAGCGATGCCCGTGACATACGAACACCGCTTCGACTTCAATCAGGGGGACCACATGGCCGCAACGACGCGCCTTCCCAAGGTATTGCTTGGCGGCATCGCGGTGATTCTCATCGCACTGGCGTGGAAGCCTTGGAGCCAGAATCGGCAAAGCGAAGACCCCGTCCCGACGCCCTCCTCCAACGCGCAGTCCACGGATCCGGCCGCGCTCGACGCCGCATCCGCAGGCCACAGCGCCAACGCCGGCACCACCGCGCCGAGCGCGCAAACCGTCGCCGCCGAACGCGCGCGCAACATCTCCATCCAGGCGCAGCCGCCAAGCACCTACACAGGTCCTGACGGCAAACAGCACGAGATCGTCTACAACCAGGGCCTGAACCTCTCGCCCGGCACCCGCGAACAACTCAAGAGACAGTTGCTCGCCGAGATGCAGCAGCATCCCGATGCGGTGTCCCGCATCTACGCGATCAGCAAAGACGATATCGCAGCCGTCGTCGCCGGCACCAAACCCTTCCCCGACGAGTTGCTTAATCAATAAGCGGACTCAAGCGTCGGCGGCGACGAGCAGTGCGTTAGCCCGGGCACCGGCTCGATAACGGCCGGGCTGGAGCGACCATCCATGAGCATGCGCTCATGGCCTTTATGGACGAAAGAGGGATTTCTGCTATGAAAGCCTATAAGTATTGCGTGTTGGCTGCGGCATTGATGAGCGCCAACGCGCTCGCGCAGAGCACCGACGGTTACGGCACCACCATACGGCTTCCGCTCGCGGTCAGCAGCGGCTCGTATTCCTCGACGCTGTTCGTGCGTAACGGCGGCAGCGACGCGGCCAGCGTCAAGGTGACCTATTACGGTGCGCCGGGAACGCCGTTCGCCGGCGAACGTCCCTGCACGACGCTGAGCATCGCCCCGGGCGCGGTCTCGGAAAACTCCCTCGCCACGCTGTGCGGCGTGCCGATCGGTCCGGCCAGCAACTACGGCCAGGTGGTGTTCGTCGAGCAAAGCGCGGCGAATATTCCGATCTCGGTCTTTACGCGGATCCAGGCCGTCAGCGGTGCGGGCTTCTCCGTGGAGGGCTTCAAGATCGGTTCGCTGACCGGCGGCGCGACCAGCTCGACCGTTTCCGGCCTGCGCCGTCAGGCCGCCGCGCCGGGCTATCAGTCCAACTGCTTCGTAGGTTCCGTCGGCGAACCGGTGACGGTGACCTGGTCGCTGCGCACCGCCGGCGGCGCCGCGCTCGGCACGCCGCAAACCACGAACCTGAGCACCAACGAGACCGTCCGCTTCCTCGATGTGTTCAGCGCCGCCGGCGCGCCGGCCGGCGACTACAGCAATGTGCAAGCGGTGTTCAGCGAAACCACGGCCGGTTCCAATCCGGGTTTCGTCGCCTATTGCACCACGCAGGAAAACGTCAACTTCGACGGCGATTTCCGCATCGCGAAGGAAGCCGATCCGGACGACCTGCGTTCGAAGAAGGTCGGCGTCTCCACCTCCAGCGCGCTGGGTACCCTGCTCGGCCTGGCCAGCGGCCAGGATCAGTTCGGGCTGTATCTGCAGCATCCGGACTGGGTGCAGTGCCGGATCAACGGCACCAACGCACCGCAACTGGAAATGCGCCTGGAAGATCCGCAGGGCAATGTGGTCGCCGGCGGCAACAACATCAGTTCGTTCCAGAAGGTGTATCTGGGCGAAAAGAGCACGCGCAACAACGGCGTGAGCGGCCTGTGGGTGCTCAAGGTCGAGTCGCGCAATCTGCTGTCGTTGTCGCTGCCTTACGGCGTGACGTGCGAAACCGGCAACGGCTCCAATCCGCCGCTGCTGGTCAACCACTCGGTGATCGAAGAGTTCTGATCGCACACCTGGCGACATAGCATCGGGCTCCGCCTGCTTGGCAGGCGGAGCCCGCTTTTCGCTCGATGCCTACCTTATCGGCGCCACGCGCCCCAGGCGAAGCTGATCGCGGCGAACGCCGCCTCGGCGAAGGTGATCGCGACCCGCCAGGCCAAGGCCAACATCGCCGCGTTGCCGGCGCCGAGCAACGGACTCAGGCACCAGAACAGACCGGCCTCGCGCACGCCCAGTCCGGCCGGCACCAATACCGCCGCGACGCCGGCCAATCCGGCGAAACACAGCGCCGCCGCCAGTTGCAGCCAGCCCAGCCGCAAGCCGAAGCCGTTCACCAGTACCGCGAAGGCAGCGCACATGGCCAGATAACCGGCGAACTGCAGCAACCAGACCTTGGCGATCGTCGCCGTCGCCGGCCGCGCGGCGTTCCAGTGCGCCAGACTGCGCGGCAGTCGCGAGGCGATGAAGTCCGGCAATCGCGCCCACACCGCGACCGCGGTCAACACCGCGGCGAACGCCACGAATGCGACCTGAAACATCAGCCCCAAATCCGCCGGCAGCGCCGCCGGCGCCGCCACCGCCGCGATCAAGGCGCTGATGCCCAGCGACAACAATTGTTCGCGCACGAACAAGGCGAAAGTGTCGCCGACACCGCGTTCATCCGCATACAACATGCCGCGCGCCACGCCCTGCCATATCTTGCCCGGCAGGTACTTGGCCAGCAGGCTCTGGCCCCAGCGCAATTGATCGCCGAGGATGTGTTCGGCAACGAATCGTCCGCGCGCGAACACGTGCCAGCCCAGGCCGAACAACACCTGCATCGACAGACACAGCAGCAACACCGCGAGCAGATCCAGCGCGCCGAGCTGGCGCCACAGCGGCAGCCATTGATCCTGGCGCGTCCAGGCCTGCCAGGCGACCAGCGCCAACGCGATCAGGCCCAGGACCCAGCCCAGCCCCTTGGAAACGCCCGAGGCGGTCTTAGACCAGCTCATCCAGCCGCTCGGCATAACGCAAGCCCATCGCGCGCCACGAGCAATGCGTCGCGACATACGCGCGCGCGGCTTCGCCGCGTTCGCGCAATCGGCGCGGATCGGCGAGCAATGCCACGATCGCGGCGAACCACGCATCGGCGTCCTGCGGCGGCAACAGCGCGCCGATATCGGCATGGCCGACGGCATCGCGCAGGCCTTCCAGGTCCGCGGCCAGGACATAGCGCCGGCTCATGGCCGCTTCCAGCGCGACCAGGCCGAAGCCTTCCGGATCGCCGTCGACGCGGCGATTGGGCATCAGCACCAGATCGCATTCGTGCAGGCGCTGCGCTTTGCGCGTTTCGTCCACATCGCCCCACAGCCGCACCTTGTCGCCGAGTTGCGCCTGCGCGATCGCCTGTTCGATCGCCGCGCGCTCCGGGCCGTCGCCGACGATATCCAGACGCACATCGGCGTTCCATGCGCTCAATCGCGGCATGACCTGCTGCACGAACCACAGCGCGCCCTTGCGCCGCACCAGCCGCCCGAGGATCAGCAGGCGCAGCCCGGGCTCCCGCGCGCGCGCCGGCATGTCGGCCGGCGCGGATACGCCGGGAACGATCACCGCGCACTGCGCGGCCGCGATCCCCTGACCGAGCAACTGATCGCGCACGAAGCGGCTGATGCACAGGTAAGCGTCCAGACGCCGCCAGAAAAATCGGCGCAGATACCATTGATACAGCGGACTCGGATAGGTGACATCGAGCCCGTGCACCACCGCCGCGACCGGCACGCCGGCCCAGCGCGCCGGCACCGCCAGCACCGACAGCACCGGATCGCCGATCAGCACCACCCGCACTTGCCGGCGCAGCAGGCCCCAGCACAATCGCAGCAGCGCCCATGCCACGAACAGCGGTAATCCCCATTGCCCGGCCCACCAGCGCACCAGGGTCAACGGCCGCAGCGCCGCCAGTTCGGCGGCGATGTGATGACTGAGCTGCTGCATCCCGCCGCGCGAGGGCGGGAACTTGCGCGTGACATACCAAACCGACTTCAAGGCATCGGCCGCCATTCGGCGCGACGCCGACTCTGCTGCTGCTCTTCCAGCAAGCGCCGATTGACCGCGAGCTGATTCGCCAGCAGACCCACCGCGCCGCCGATCGTGCCGACCATGACCAGCATCGCCGCCAGAATCAGCGACTGTATGTGGCCGTCGCCCTGGCCGTAGAAATAATCGAAGGTGAACTTGGCGCCGATCGAGATGCCCAGCAACGCGCACAACACCGACGGCAGCATGAAGAATTCCAGCGGACGGTAGATCAGGAACGATCGCAGGATAGTCAGCACCGAGCGGGCGATGTACTCCGGCACGCTGCGGATCAGCCGCGACGGACGCGTCGGCGGATTGACCTCCACCGGCACCGACTTGATGCGAAGCCCGGTCTGTCCGGCCTGGATCAAGGTCTCCAGAGTGTAGGTGTAGCGCGAGTAGACGTTGAGCCGCATCGCCGCATCGCGGCTGTAGGCGCGAAAGCCGCTGGTGGCGTCGTCGATGCGCACGTTGGACACCGCCCGCACCACCGCGCTGCCCAGGCGCTGCAGCCGTTTCTTCCACCACGGAAAATGGGCGATGCGCTCGATCGGCCGGCAGCCCACCACGATGTCGGCGCGTCCGGCCAGGATGTCGGCGACCAGCGCCGGAATCGCCGCGGCGTCGTATTGGTTGTCGCCATCGACGTTGACGATGATGTCCGCGCCGCGGCGGCAGGCCGCTTCCAGCCCGATCGAGAACGCATTGGCCAGGCCGCGGTTCTCCGGCAGGCGCAGCACCGCGTGCACGCCGTGTTCCAGCGCGACCTCGGTCGTGTCGTCGGAAGACCCGTCGTCGATCACCAGCCATTCGACCTCGTGCACACCGTGCAGGAACGCCGGCAGCGCCGCCAGGGTTTCAGGCAGTTGCTCGGCCTCGTCGCGGCAGGGAATCTGGATCACCACCTTAATCGGTTTGCGGAACTCGCCCGGCACCGCCGCCGGCGCGGTTTCGACGACGCCAGGATGCCCGGACCGCCACGTTTCGATGTCGTGTGTGCGAAACAATCTGCGTGCGTTCATTGGGCGATCTCCTGTCAGATGCCGCGACGAAAGCGTCGCCGCCGGCCTGCCGATAGAACAAACTGCCTTGCTTCATGCGCACGCAAGATCGGGACGCGAGCGGCCAACGCCGCCTCACGGCTCGATCTTGGTGATGCTCCAGTCGATGCCGTCCTCGTGAGTGCCGCGCGCCAACGCAACCACCGAGGTATTCCGACGCAATCGTTTGATCGGCACATCCGCCAGCCACGTCGCGCCGCGCTCGCCGACGCTCAGGCTCTTGGGATGAACGACCCAACAGCCCTGCTCGGCGCGCCCGGCCACGCGTGGACACAGCTCGGTCCAGTCGTACTGCCCGGTCACGGCGACCTGCACGACGCGGCTGCCGAAGCCGGCCAACAGCGCACTGGTCAACGTGCCGGAACCCACCACGTAGCTGACGCGATCGTCCGGCAGGCGCCGCGCGATTTCCCCGATCTGCGCGACCATGCCGGCGTCTTCGCGCACCCGCAGGGTTTCGCGCTGTTGCATCAGCAGATGCGCGCTGACGACGACCGTGATCAGGCCGGCCGCGGCATATGCGTAAGGCCCGCGCCAGCGCCGCGACAGTCTCGCGCAGGCGACCGCGGCCAATACCACGGCGGCGGGAAATACCGTCGGCACCCAGCGGCGCGAGGCCCAGATGTGGTCCGGCGAGACCATCGGCCACCACAGATACACCAGCGCCGGAGTCAGCAGAAACACCAACACCCAGCCCATGATCGGACTCAGCCCGCCTCTCAACGTCGACCACAAGCCCCAGGCCGCACCGAAGCCCGCCGCGATCACCACCGGCCAGGAAAGATAGGCGGCGACGTTGAGCACGCTGTTCTCGCGATAATCGCGCTGATCGTTCGGCGGCGCGGCGATCTTCGGTTCGAGCGCAAAGGGTTGCAGATGCGGACGAATCCAGATCGCGTAGACCAGCAGGCCGACTATCGCCAGTGCCGCCAACCATGCCGCCTTGCGAGCGGGTTGGGCGCCCAGCCGCAGCGCTGGAACCAATTGCAGCAGCCGGACCAGGCCCGCGCACAACGCCGCGGCGACGACCGCGCCGGCCACCCGATCGAACAGGTCGTCCAGATAAGGCCGCACCCACACGGCGAAATAGGCGACCGCCAACACGATCGCGGCGAAGCATCCGATCATGATCGCTTGCACAGCCGGATTGGATGCCTGATCGCGGCGCGAATGATTCACCATCACGACGAACAGGCAAGCGGCGCTGGCGGCGAGCGGAAAAACCACTGCGTCGATCCGCACGAAGCCGCTCATGCCGATAAGCCCGCCCGCGATCAACCCGGCCGTTCGCGAACGTTGGCTCAGAGCCAGAATGGCCGCCAGCAAACCGTTGAGCACGAACCAAGTGGACAACGGTTCGCTCAGGCAATTCCGCGAAATCCAGACTTGCGCCGGCTGGAAGGCGAATACCGCGACCGCCGCGATCGCCCAGACCCGTTGCGCCGGCGCCAACACCCGCCGAGTCAACGCATAGAACGCCATGCAGTTGAGTAGCCCCACTACCGCATTGAAGCGAAAGATGCCTTGCGGCCCGAGCATCGCCCCCAGCACCGCCATCCACACCGGCGTCGCGGAGGAGAACTGAAACGTCCAGCGCGAACCGGTGGGATAGATGCCGGGCAGGGCCGCGGCCTTGCCTTGTTCGACCGCCACGATGCCCGGCTCGCGCGCCAACCCCATCGCAACCAGATCGATGGCCGAGCCGCCGGTGCGCAGCAGATGCAGCGCGTGCTGGGCGTAGATACCCTCGTCGCGTTCGCCCAGCAGGCTCTCCTTGGGGAAGAACGCGTACAGGCCCGTGGCCGTGGCCAGGATCGCGATGACGGCCAAGCCGCTGAGCGCCGACGCGCCGCGCATGCGGATGTTTTTCAGTCGCTCCAGAGCATGAGCCCAGGCCCGATTGCGAACGCTCCATACCGCCAGCACGATCCAGCCGGCGGCGCCGATCCAGGTCGGCGCGAACAGTCCCATCGCGGCCAGGGCCATCAGCAAGGCGGTGGCGATCGCGCTGCCGGTGCAGATCACGATCAAGACGTTGCGACGAAGGTGCCGGGCATCGTGGCCGGTCAGGGCAAGCGTCCCTGCGCCCAATGGATAGACCGCCAACCAAACGCCGAGCTCCGCCAGCGCCTTCAGATATTCCATTGAATGCCCCTCAATAGGATATCGAGTCTACGCAGCGTGCCACCGGTGAACTGCCCAGCACGTCAAGCTTCCTTATCGATCACATGCGTGTGGTCGGCTCGGAGGTATTGGTCACAGTTGATCGTGTCGGCGCGGGTTCGCGTCGGGTAATGCCGGAGCCGCGGCTGGATAAATCTTGGCCATGTCCGCGCAGGAGTACGCGGCTGTTTGCCGGGTTTGCCTGATGGGTTCGAGCAAGGCCGGAGGCGTCGCGGCTGCGCCGCGCCGGCGCGGCATGCCGCCGCTGGCGGCGACGGAAAGATCGCGAACAAACGCGGGCGGCCCCGCCTGCCCTGTCGCCGGACCCGGCTTGCCGCCCCGCAGTGCGGATTCGCCTGTCGCGCCGGAGCTACTTCGCCCCGCGAAGCTGTTCCAGATCGACGTTGATCCGCACGCACACGCTGGTGGGCACCTCGACGCAGTCGATCAGGTCGTACTTGCTGATCAACGCCATCCCCTCCCGGCCCATCGATCTGAGCGCGGCTTCAAGTTCGTGTTTGTAGCGCGCCCATGTCGTCACCTGCGCCGTTGCGCTGACGTTGATGGGGCGGCCGAGAATCTCGATCTGCATAGTTGCCTCAATGGTCTGAAAACAGGTGTCCGGATCCAGGCGCTCACCACCCAGTGGTGCAGGCGATGCCCAGAAGCACCAGCCCCGCGGCCGGCGTCGCCCAATAGGAAATCAGCATGGCCGATCGGTTGCGATTGCAATATCGAACGCCGTCCCGATCCAGGCTGGAGCGAAAGGAACGGTCCCGCAAATAGATCATCAGCATCCGGGCGCCGCGACGCACGCCGGTCGCGTTCTCGCGCGAATGCCGCCACTGCGCCGGATGCAATCGGCGCAGACGGCGTTCGAAGGAAAGGCAGATCAACACTTCCAGCAGCAACGCCATCAGGAAGGCGATCAGCGCCAGGGCGGTCGTTGGGTTCATGCGCGACCGCGCGCGGCTGACGCGGGCTGCGCGCGACCGCGTCCGGAAGCATGAAGTTTTCCGGGCGTCGCGGCCGGGTCGGAATCGGGTTCGCGGCCCGCGGGCCAACCTTCGTTCTGTGCGCACTGCACCGCCAACGCCTCGCCCGCGATGCGCAAGGCAAGCGATAAATCCGGGCGCAGCGTGCGATGTTCTTTCGTTATGGACACGTAACACTCCAACGCATTGCACGAGGAGCAAGCAACAATCACCTTAACAGGTCGCGGTCTCAAGCGCAGACGCGCTGTCGGCATCCTCACGCCTGAGTAACGCACGCCGGCGCAGCGTCCTGAAGCGCCGCGGCAAAAGCTGCAACGCCCGCGACCGCGGAAACCGACGACGCGCGCGTTTTCCCGGGCACGCACAGGCTTGCCGATATCCGCGACATCGGCGCCGCGCCGATCGCCGAAGCGACCGATCCAGGCGCCTACGCGGCCCTGGGCGATTGCGTTTCGCTCACCTGGCTACCGTAGAGGTCGTTCATGACGACATTGCAGGCCTGCTGCAGCATCGTCTTCGCGTGCCGCACCGCTTCGTTGCGCAACCAGCTTCGGCAGAGCCTGTTCGGCAATAGCGCTACGCGCCAGCGCGTCCTGGCCGGCATTGCTCACCTGCAAAGCCGGCACCCAACTTCCGGCGCGCCGTCGCTGTTTTCGATCGCCGCCGCAAACGAGATGCCTATCACCTAACCAGGCGAACGCGGGCCCGACTGAACATCCATAGCGCGGCGCGAAATCCGTCACGGGCCGGGCCGATCATCGGCGGGCGCGAAGCGGTTCGGCGGGCACGTTGCAACTGCGCATCATCCACGGCGGCGCGGCCCGGCAGCGGCGGACGCGGTCCGCCGCCGGAATGCGCAATCGGTAAATCAGTTTGGTATAAGGGCGGCGGGGACGTGACCCGAAGTTGAGCAACCTGCATCCGGGAGGTCTTAGTGGCCATCAGGAATTCGGGCTGGACGATCTCAGCCGTTAACGGTGACGGCTGGCCCTGCCTGCTCACCTGCATCCGCCAGGTCGAAGTCACGGTACTGCCCGACGGCAGCGAACAGATCAAGCAGATTTCCCTGCAGATCCGCGATCCAAGGGGCGTCGTGCTGCGGCCGAAATCGCCGGGCATCTTCGTCAACGACTTCGACGCGGTGACCTACTGGTCGGCCGATCTGCAGGCGCCGTAGCCGCGGCCGCGGCGCTCAAGGCTGCAGCGCCGGACGCAGGCCGCCATCGCCCCGGCTCCGGCGCGCGGCCGGAAACAGCATCGCGATCGACGCCGCCGCCAGCCCCATCGCCATCGAACCCACGTAGAGCCACGTGTAGCTGCCGTAGCGGTCGTACAACCACCCGCCGATCAGCGGCCCCAGCGCCATGCCCAGGCTCGACAGCAAGGTCGCCGCGCCCAGAACGGTGCCGAGGATGCGCGGACTGAACGCGTCGCGGGCGAGCGAGGCGTAGAGCGGCATGGTGCCGCCGTAGGCCAAGCCGAACACGATCGCCACCGCGTAGAAGCCGTCGAGCTGGTTCACGGCCAGATACGACACCGCCGCGAGCCCCTGCACCAGCAAGCCCGCCACCAGCACCGGCTTGGCGCCCCAGCGGTCGGCCAGCACGCCGAACAACAAGCGCCCGCCCAGGCCGGCGGCGCCCTCCATGCTGTAGATCGTCACCGCCGCCGTCACCGACAGGCCGCAGCCCACCGCGTAGCTGACGGTGTGGAAGATCGGCCCCGAATGCGCGGCGCAGCAGGCGAAGAACGCGCCCGCCAGCACGATGAAAGGCTTGGATCGCAGTGCCTGCCCGGCGCTCATCGATTCGCCGGCGGCGACGCTCTGCGGCGCGGCCGCGGCCATGGGTACCGTGCGCACGAACCACACCGCCGGCAAGGTCAGCGCCCAGGCCAGCACGCCGACGATCATCAAGCTGCTGCGCCAGTCGTAGTGCGTCACCAGCCACGCCACCAGCGGCGACAGCGTCATCGGCGCCACGCCCATGCCGGCGGAGACCAGCGATATCGCCAGATTGCGGCGACGCTCGAACGAAGCCGCGGTGGCGGCGATGACCGGGGCGAGGAAACTGGCCGCGGCCGCGCCGAGCAAGACCCCGTAGGTCAGCTGGAACTGCAGCAGGCTGCCGGCGCGGCTGGCCAGGATGCAGGCCAGTCCCAGCAGCAGCGAGCCGGCCAGCACGACCACTCTGGGACCGAAGCGGTCGCTCAGGATGCCCCAGCCGAAACCGGCGAACCCCATGCTGAGGAAGGCCAAGGTCATCGCGCTGGACAAGCCGGCGCGCGACCAGCCGGTGGCGGTGCTCATCGGCTGCAGCAGCACCGCCAGCGAAAACACCGCGCCGATCGCCACGCAGCCCATCAGGGCGCCGGCGGCGACCAGGGGCCAATTGCGGTCCAGGGAAACGGAAGAGACGGTCGTGGGGCTGTTCATGCGCGCAAATCCTCGGCGGGTTCCTACGCGACGAAGCAGGACTGCCGGAATCGACATCGCTGTCGGCGGGCCGGGCCGGGCGCTCAAGCACCGGGCGCCGGTCGCGCGCGAGTTCATTGGCGCGCCGTCGCCGGCAACCGGGCCGGCGCGGCAATCGCTGAATGCGGCCGCGGCGAGGCTCAGGCGCTTTTCAGTGGGCCCGGCCGAACCGCCGCGAGCGGATATTGATGATCGTCGCCTTGCGCGCCAACGCCCGGCGCTATGTTGAGCGCGTGCAGCAACTGGCCCCTGCACGATCGCGCACGTCCGGCTTGCGGCGCCGAACACACGCTTCACCGCAACCGTTCCAGTCACCTATCCGGAGCGAAGCGATTGCCTCATCGCCAACGGCTGCACTGCGCCGTAAGCGAAATCGCGCCGCGGCGTCTTGTCCGCGAGCGCGCAAGCAAAAGGCCGGCGCAAGCCGGCCTTTTCGCGCGGTGATTCGCCGCGCGGCGGCGGCCGTTCGATCGAGGCCACTCGCGCTCGCAATCCTTCGAGGCTGAATGCGCTATCGTCGATACGGGTCCCGGGAGCGGCAGCCATGAGTGAAAGTCGCTTCTTCCTGATCGCGACCGCTGCGACGCTGCTGGTCGCCGGAGTCGCTATCCTCACCGCCTTCATCATCATCGAACCCTGGCGCGGCGGCGTGCCCTAGAGTCGCCGGTTCCACTGCGCCCATGCCGGCGGATCGCCCGACTTCGCCGTGGCCCGGTCGAACAACAGCGCCACCGCCGTCTCGAACCCGACCGGATCGTTCGGATGGCTGGCATAGGCCTCGGCGACATAGACCTCGAACGCGGCGCGCGGGTCGTATTGGCCGTGGATCCAGTTGGTCAGGTTCCCGATCGGGAAATCCCGCAGATAATCGTCCGGACTGCTCATGCCATCGCCCTCGTGCGAGAACCACGACGCTAACACCGTTCCGGGTCCGGCGCCGACCGACTGTCGCTTGCTCGCGGGAGGTCGGCGGGCGCGCCCGGGCCGGGCGATGCGCAGGTTTCGACTCGGCGCCGCATTCGCCCCCGCGCCATCGCGACGGACGGTCAGCCGCTCAGCGTTTTCTCGAGCGCGGCCCTGAGTTCGGGCGGCAGCTGCACCGGCCGCATCGTCTGCGGCGACACGGTGACCTGCGTGATCGTGCCGCGGAAGGTCCCGGTGCCTTCGGCGTTGGCGGCGCCGACCGACATCGTGAATGAGTGTTCGCCCACTCGTTCCACCGACACTTCGATATCGATCACCTCGTCCCAGGTCATCGGATGCAGGAATTCGATCGACAGCGCACGCGCGGGCGGAAGAATGCCCATGTCGAACAGCCGCCGCGCCGCCGGCCCGCCGAGCACCTGCGACAGGAAGGCGAGCCCGGCTTCCACGACGAAATGAGCGACGCGAGGCGTATAAACCACTCCGCCCGGATCGCAGTCGCCAAACAGGATGACCCGGCTGGTCCGGAAGGGCATGGCGGACTTCCGTGGTGTTGGATACGACAGCCTAGCTGACCACGAGCCGGCCGCAAGCTCACTTCGCGCGCGGCCCGTCGATGCTCCAGCCGGCGGCAGTGCACAGCGCATCGAACTCGTGCGCGAGATCGGCAAGGGCGATCGCGCGCAACTTCTCGATCAGCAGCGCTTCGGCCTGGCGCAACACGTCGTCGAGCGCGGCGTTGACGACGCGCTCGACCGCGCATTCGGGATTCGCGCTCTCGTTGCCGATGGCGAAAATCTGCGGGCCGCCGACGGCCCGGTGCACATCCAGCAAGGTGACGGCGTTCAGATCGCAAGCGATCCTCCATCCGCCGCCGTGCCCCTTCTCCGAGCTGACGTAGCCGGCCTTGCGCAGCCCCGCCATGGTGCGGCGGACCACGACCGGGTTGGTGTTGAGCATCCTGGAAATCTGCTCGGAGGTGAAAGCCTGGTCGTGGCGCGCCATGTGCAGCAGGACGTGGAGCATTCGCGAAAGTCTGCTGTCACTTCTCATCGATCACGCCTCGCATTTGAACCGGCCGAGGGTGCCGGCCTACTCGTAACATCATAAGTTGCGCGAAGCACGGGCTCAAGCTATCATGAAACTTCAATTGTTTCGTGATGCGTCCGAGCGCGGAAAACACCCACTGCCCTGCCCTGGCGTCGCCAGCGCGTCGCTAATCCCTGCCTCATCGCCGAGGCGCGATGAGGCCTCCATCGAAAGGAGCACGCTTCATGCAGTACGACGTGATTATTGTGGGCGGCAGCTATGCCGGACTGGCTGCCGCAATGCCGCTGGCGCGTGCGCGCCGCAAGATTTTGGTCGTGGACGCGGGGCAGCGGCGCAACCGCTTCGCCGGGCACTCGCACGGTTTTCTCACCCAGGACGGCACGCAAGCGGCTGCGATCGCGGCGAAGGGACGCGAGCAACTTCTCGCTTACCGCACCGTCGGCTGGCTCGACGGAAAAGTCGCCGGCGCGCAACGCCACGAAAACGGGTTTCGGCTCGATATGGAAGGCATGCCCCCACTCGAAGCCAGACGGCTCGTGCTGGCGACCGGCGTCGTCGATCGGCTGCCGCCGGTGCCCGGCCTCGCCGAGCGTTGGGGCACGCACGTGTTCCATTGCCCTTATTGCCACGGTTACGAATTGAACCAGGGGCCGATCGGCGTTCTCGCGACCTCGCCCATGTCGATGCATCTGGCGCTGCTGCTCCCCGATTGGGGACCGACCACACTGTTCTTGAACGACGCCTTCGAACCCGACGCCGAGCAGCTCGAAAAACTTCAAGCTCGCGGCGTGAGGCTGGAACGCAGCCGGATCGAACGGATCGAAGGCTCGCTGGATCTGGTGCTGCACGATGGCCGCATAGCCAACCTCGACGGCCTGTTTACGCTGACCACGCCCGACGTCGCCAGCCCGATCGCGGCCATGCTCGGTTGCGAATTCGACGAAGGCCCGATGGGCCGCACGATCAGAACCGATGCCATGAAGGCGACCACGGTGCAGGGCGTCTTCGCCTGCGGCGACGCGGCCCGGCCCGGGGGTTCGCTGCCATTGGCGGTCGGCGACGGAACCATCGCGGGCGCGGCCGCGCATCAGTCGCTGATCTTCGGCGGGTACTGAGCGCAATGCAGTCGGTTATCGCCACACGGGCCAATTTACGCCGGATATACGCCCGGGCCCGAATCGCGGAATAGAGCGTTTACGCCGCTGGCGGCGACACTAAATGCCGCTCACCTTCCGAGTTTGTCCGGTGTTTTTCCCCTTACGACTGGTTCCGCATGAGACGCGGATAAATTTCATCGGCGTCGGCTACCTCACCGTGGGCCTGGCGATGTCGATGTTGCTCGCCTCGATCGGCGTCATCGCGGTCAAGGGCTACGATCTGGCGCTCGAATTCACCGGCGGTGTCGCCACCGAAGTCCGCCCGAACGCCGGCGTCAGCATCGACGAAATTCGCGACCGCGCGCAGGCGCTGGGACTGCAATCCCTGCAAGTGCAGAGGATCGGCTCGGATCACGTGTTGATCCGCGCCGAAGCCGAGGACCTCGACCACGTCCGGGTGCAGCAGGCGATCTCGACCGCGCTGGACAAGGCCGGCGGCGCGACGCTCGTGCGCAGCGAACGGATCGGCCCGCAGATGGGACGCGAACTGGCGATCAACGGCCTGACCGCGCTGTTGTTCGTACTGACCGGCTTTCTGATCTTCCTCACCGTTCGCTTCGAATGGAAATTCGCCGTGGCCGCCAGCGCCGCCATGCTGTTCGACCTGACCGTGGTCGCCGGCACCGCCTCGCTTCTGGAGTGGTCGATCGATCTGACCGTGATCGCAGGGCTGCTGTCGGTGATGGGCGTTTCGATCAACGACAAGATCGTCGTGTTCGACCGCGTTCGCGAGAACCTGCGACGAAGTCGGGACAGCACGGCCAGCATCATGAACAACTCCATCAACCAGACCTTGTCGCGCACCATGATCACTTCGCTCGTCGTATTCCTGTCGGTGCTGGCGCTGTTCTTCTACGGCGGAGAGAGCCTGCGCGGCATGTCGTCGGTATTGATGGTCGGCGTGGTCGTGGCCACGCTGTCGTCGATCTTCGTGGCCTGCCCGCTGCTGACCGACCGTTTTCTGGGCCTGAGTTCGAAGGACATGGTCCGCAAGACCGGCGAAGCCACCGATCTGGACCGGCGCCCCTGATATCCGACGCCGCCGATCGCTACCGGCCGAGGCATTCGTCCAAGCCGCGCGCGCCGCGGCGATATCGCTCGGAGCCTGTCCCAGCAGGACGCTCGCCGACGCATTTTCCCGTTGGAGGACATCATGTCGATTGTGTTGTTACGCGGCCCGAAGCGGCCCAATGGCATGTACCGCGATCAGTGCGAAATCGATCGCCTGCTGCTGGTGCAACTCATCATCCGCGCCAATCGCGTGGGCCGGCGCATCGCCGTGCGGAATCTGGCCAGCGACAAGGCGTTGATCGCGGCGATCCAGGCGCAGCAGGCGCCGCAGATCGAGGCGATCCTGCTCGACACCGGCGCCTGTGTGCGGGACCGGCGCATCGTGCAGGCCTTGCAGGGCTCTCGCCTGCCCTACGTGGAGATCCGCCCCAGCCACTTGACCGACGCGCGCCTGTGCGAGCCCGAAGGCATCGAAAACCGCATAGCGCTGGTCCGTGGCGTGCAGTCGCAGACGTACGTGCTGGCGCTGTCCATCGCGCTGGAACACATCACCCGCGAAGCCGGACTGATGCCGCGCGATGCGATGGTGTCCTGACGGGCGAAGTCGCTAAATCGCGACACGACGCCCGATCTCGATCAGCCGATTGTCCGGAATGCGGAAGAACGCGGTCGCCGGCATCGCATTGCGCGCCAGATAGGCGAACAGTTTGTCGCGCCAGGCCATCATGCCGGTGCGGTCGCCGGCGATGATGTTTTCGCGGCTGGTGAAGAACGTCGTCTCCATCGTGTCGAATCCCAGTCCGCGCACCGCGCAGGCATCCAGCGCGGCCATGACGTCCGGGTCTTCGGCAAAACCGAAGCGGGCGCGGATGCGATAGAAGTTGGCGTCCAGCGTCTCCACCCAGACGCGTTGCGCGGGCTCGGCATAAGGCTCGTCCAGCGCTTCGACGGTGAAGATCACATTGCGCTCGTGCAGAACCTTGTTGTGCTTGAGGTTGTGCAGCAGCGCCTGCGGCGTCAGCCCGGGTTCGGTGGTCAGGAAAATCGCGGTGCCGGGCACCCGCACCGGCGGATGCGCGGTCAACGAAGCCGCGCACGGCTCCAAAGGCACGCCCTGACTGCGGATCTGCTGGGTCAGCAGCTCGCGCCCCCGGCGCCATGTGATCATCAGCGTGAACGCGGCGACGCCCAGCACCAGCGGGAACCAGCCACCGCTGCCGACCTTCATCAGATTGGCGCCGACGAAGGCCAGATCCACCGTCAACAACACCACCGCCAGCGGCAGCACCGCCAGCCATGGCCACCGCCACAGCCGGCGCGCGATCAGCAAGGCCAGGCAGGTGGTCATCAACATCGTGCCGCTGACGGCGATGCCGAAAGACGCCGCCAGCGCGCTGGACGAACGAAAGCCCACGGTCGCCGCGAGCACCAGGACCAGCAGGATCGAATTGACCGCCGGCAGATAAATTTGCCCGCGCAGCTCCGGCGAGGTTTGCAGCACACGCATGCGCGGCAGATAGCCCAGTTGCATGCCCTCGCGCATCATCGAGTACGCCCCGGAAATCACCGCCTGCGATGCGATCACCGTGGCGCAGGTCGCCAATGCGATCATCGGGTACAGCAGCGCCTGAGGGACCATGCGATAGAACGGCCCCACGGAAGCGCCGGGGTCGTTCCACAGCAACGCGCCTTGGCCGAAATAGCTCAGCAGCAGGCAAGGCAGCGCGACCGTGCTCCACGCCAGGCGGATCGGTTTGGCGCCGAAGTGGCCCATGTCCGCGTACAAGGCCTCCGCGCCGGTCAATACCAGCACCGTGGCGCCCAAGGTGGTGAAGCCTGCATACCCATTGCGCAAGAAGAAATTCAGCGCGTGGTGCGGGCTCAAGGCCGCCAGCACCTCCGGCGCGCGCAACAACGACAACAGGCCCAACACGCCGATGGTGAGCAGCCATATCAGCATCACCGGGCCGAACAGCCCGCCCACCCGCGCGGTGCCGAAGCGTTGCACCGAAAACAGGATCAGAAGAATGACCACGCTCAGCGGCACGATCCATGGCTCCAGCCCGGGCGCGGCGATCTTCAACCCCTCGACCGCCGACAGCACGGATATCGCCGGGGTGATCACGCTGTCGCCGAAGAACAGCGAAGCGCCGGCCAATCCCGCCATCACCGCCCACCAACGCAAGCGCGGATGCTCTCTCAGCACGCGCTGCGCCAGTGCGAGCAGGGCCATGATCCCGCCTTCGCCCTTGTTGTGCGCGCGCATTATGAAAAGCACGTACTTCAGCGACACCACGCCGATCAGCGACCAGAACGTCAGCGACAAGATGCCTGTCACGTTATCGCGGGTCGGCCGTACGCCATGGGCGCCGAAGGCTTCCTGCAGCGCATACAGCGGGCTGGTGGCGATATCGCCGAACACGATGCCCAGCGCGGCGACGGCCAGTACGGGTAGCGCGCGCGTGGATTCGTTGGCCGCGACGGCGGCATCGGGGGCGGGATGGTGACTGGAGTTCACGGGCGACGCTCGTTTGACCACTGGCCACAGTGTCGAGTAGCGGCGCGTAAATTTGTCGTAAAAAGTTGGACTTATGCCTCGGCTCCCTTCTCCATGTCGGGTTTCGCCCCTGCGCTGCGAAGTCAGTAATGCCGCCCAAGCCGGCGGCGCGCGTTTATCGACTTACCCTTATCGCCAAGGAGAGACATCCACGAAACGGCATTACAAGAAGATCGCTCTGGCCCTGACCGCCGCCGTGCTACGGCGCGAGCGTTGCCCTTCTGCGCGAACTCGGCGGCGATTGATCGATCCGGGCAAGCCCGCCATGGGCGAATGCAATACCATCGACGTTCGTGGTGAGCATGCCATCGCTGGATTCACAGGAGGCGCAACATGGATCGATTCACGGGCGGCTGTCTGTGCGGAAACGTCCGCATCGTGGCGTCGGGGCTCCCCTACCGGGTCGGCCTTTGCCACTGCCTGGATTGCCGCAAGCATCACGGCTCGCTTTTTCACGCATCCGCGATCTTCCACGAGGACGCGGTGACGGTCGACGGCGAAACGCGCGACTACGCCGGGCGATTTTTCTGCCCTCGCTGCGGCTCGTCGGTTTTCGCCCGCAGCGAGGACGAAATCGAAGTCAGTCTGGGCTCTCTGGATGCGCCGGACCAACTCACGCCCACCTACGAAAGCTGGATCATCCGCCGCGAGTCCTGGCTGCCGTCGTTCGCCCTGACAAGGCGCTACGACCGCGATCGCTCCCCTGGGAGCCGCTTCGAGGGATAGTTCTCGCGGCCCCGGGGGGCCGGCCGCCTCAGCCCCGCTCCTGCCCGAACGCCAGGGTTCGCCGCGAGCTGTGATGATTCGCCCCGTCGCGCGAATAACCATGCATACGGGGCAGGAACCGGCAGGCGATGGAACACACAGGGACCCAATCGGCGCGCGGCGGCAAGGCCGGAGACGACAGCGAGGCGACGCAGGCGCGGCAGCGTTTCGAAGCCCTGCTGCAGGCCCATCGCGGCATCGTCTACAAGGTCGCCAACAGCTACTGCCGCGGCGATGAGGACCGCGCCGATCTGGCGCAGGAAATCGCCGTGCAGCTGTGGCGCGCGTTTCCCGGTTTCGATCCGGCGCGCGGTTTCTCCACCTGGATGTACCGCATCGCCCTGAACGTGGCGATCTCGCACGTGCGCAGCAACGCACCGCGGCAACGCCACGCGGTCGCGCTGGACGAGCACCTGCACGACGTCGCCGACGAGAGCGCCGCCGATCCGGAGGCCGAACTGCGCGTGCACGCGCTCAATCGGATGATCGCAACGCTGGAGCCGCTCAATCGCGCCTTGTTGCTGCTGTATCTGGAAGAACACAGCTATCGCGAGATCGGTGAAGTGCTCGGCCTGAGCGAAACCAACGTCGCCACCAAGATCGCGCGCCTCAAGCAACGCATCCGCAGCGATCTGGCCGATTGACCTTCCCTGCATCACACGCCACGACATCACGAACCCATGAGCGCACTCACGATGGAACTCGACGACCTCAAACTGGCCTGGCACGAACTCGACCGCAAACTCGAACGCCAGTACACGATGGATCTGCTGCGCTTGCGCGAGGAGCGCGGGCAGCGAGTGAAGTCCGGTTTGCGCCCGCTGGTATGGGGGCAGGCGCTGCAGATGCTGTTCGGCGTGGTGTGCGTGATCTGGGGCATCTTGTTCTGGATGCATCACCTGGGCAGCGCGCACCTGGTCGCTTTCGGCCTCATCGTGAACGTCTACGGCATCGCCCTGATCGCCTGCGGTGGCGCGATCCACGCCTTGGTCGCTAACAACGACTACACCGCGCCGGTGGTGGCGATCCAGAAACGTCTGGCGAGCTTGCGTACCACTTACATCCGCGCCGGCCTGGCGGTCGGACTGGCCTGGTGGCTGATCTGGATGCCGTTCGTGAGCATGCTGTTGATGACGCTGTTCGGCGTCGATCTGTACCGCAACGCTCCGTCGGTATTCATCGCGGGCACTGTGGTCGGCGTGGCCGGATTGCTGGCGACCTGGTGGTTCTACCGCTGGGCGCGCCACCCCAGCCGCCCGCGCCTGGCCAAGCTGGTGGAAGACAACGTCACCGCCGCCAGTCTGCGTCGCGCGCAGGCGCTGTTGGATGAGATCAAGCAGTTCGAACGCGAGTGAGTTCCGCCGCACGAGGTCGCCTGTCTGCATCATGCAACGCGCCTGTGCAAACGCGCGGATGCGGATACGCGACCATGGCGGCAGACCGCTTCGATACGTTGCGAACGCAGACTCCCGTTCGCACAGCGGCCGCACGCGCGCGGCGGCTAACTCCACCAACCGCAGACGACAAAAAGCCCCCATTTCTGGAGGCTTTTGAACTATCCGCGGATTTGGCCGAACCACCACGAACTGAATCTTGGTGGCCGGGGAGGGAATCGAACCCCCGACACGGGGATTTTCAATCCCCTGCTCTACCAACTGAGCTACCCGGCCATTTCACGGGCAACCCGTGAGAGAGGCGGCATGATACGGAGGCGCGGCGGGGATGGCAAGCCTCCCGGTCGCTGAATGATGCGCGTGCCCGCTGCGGCGGGTCGATACGGCGGGCGCATCATTGCGCCAACACCCATCGCGGCGGCCCCCGACCGCCAGAGGAAGCCGATCATGAAACGATTTTCCTTGACGATGTCTTCGCTGCTCGCGGCCGCGCTGGCGCTGGCCGGATGCGCAAGCACCGGTCCGAAACTGGACGACGCGCAACGACTGGCGCTGTATCGCGCGCACGCCGGCGCGGCGGTGGACAGCTTCCAGTATTTCGGCCGCATCGACGGCTGGACGCCGCTCGGCGACAGCGCGCTGGCGCTGTGGACCAAACCCAATCAGGCCTATCTGCTGGAATTGCAGGGACGCTGCCCGGACCTGGATTTCGCCCAGGCCATTTCGGTGAGCAATCAGATGGGGCGCGTGCATCAGCGCTTCGACAAAGTCACCGTGCTCGGACCGCAGGCGATCAAGATGCCGTGCTTCATCGGCCGGATCCTGCCGCTGGACGTAAAGGCGATCAAACAGGCCCAGCAGGACATGCGCGCGGCCGGAACGATGCCGGAAGACGCGAAGTCCTGAGCCTGAGTTGACCGGTTACCTCGCCGCTGCGGCGAGGCGCTCCGGCCGAACCGGACGGCCCGGCCCGTGGACAAGTCCGCGGGCACCTGGGATGCCCATCGGCCATCCGGCCCGCGAGCCGGATGACGTCCGCCTGAAACAAGGTCTGGACCGGATCGAGCCGAGAACCCGCCCCGCGCCTGCAAAAACCCGGGGGCGTCCAGTCCCGCCCAGCCGCCCCTACTCCCCTGACGACCGCCGCGACGTGACGGGGGTCAGAAAAATCCTACACGCGGCCGCGCGGTAGGCCTACTGCTTTCGTCTAAGCCAAAGCCCAATCTGTGCACGCCCCGGCAGCACGGTCTGCGAATGACACGGATGCCGCTCAGCAAAGGAAAAAGGCCGTCGCCTTAAGCAAGCGAGCCAGCGGAGCCGGGGCTACTGATTACAGATGTTGGGGATGCGGTATGCGCGGCAAAACGGAATTTGCGCCGACAGCCAGGACGGCTGTTCGGTCTGTCCCGCGTGGAGTACGCGGGGTTCGTGCATGAAGGCGGCGATTTGGGTTCTGGACTCGTTCCGCGCGCTGCCCCGCTATCTCCTCGTACTGGCCGCCGTCTCGGCGCTGGCGCTGTTGGCCCGAGCGGCGGTCCCTTCTTTTTCTCCGATCCGCCAGGCCACGCCTGGCCCGCGCGCGGTCGCACCCGCGGGCGATGCGCGATCGGCTGCCCTGGCCGCCCCGTCGGCCGCTCCCGGGCCAAAACTCCCCGAATACGGCGGCAGCGGCGTTTCTAACTCGGCATCCGTTCGATAAGCCGCACCCGGCGGCATCTTCCTGTCAGCGACTTCCGTAGATCGACCCGGACGATCTGTCGCGCCTCGACCTTTATTCCTCAGAGCGATCAGGGCGATTTACGGTGCCGCAATGCCTAGCCGGCCAACCCGCGCGGGCTCGCTCAATGCCAGCGACCGGTCGCGCGAAAGACTTGGCAATTTGATACCGAGATCCAATCGATCGCCGGCGACCGCGCGTCCGCACATGCCACGCGAGCCGGCACTAGGTCTCGCCGCACATCCGCCCCGGCCTGCTCTCAGCGCCGCCAGCACTTCAACGCTCAAACCCCCTCCCACAAAAAAACGGATACCCGAACACACCCGGATATCCGTTCATGACAATCGATTAAGTAGCACTGGAGAGAGCTGCGCCGGACACAGAAGCCGTCCGCGGCGCCGGGGACGCGGCGCCGCGGACGTGGAACGGGCGGGAGGGTTCGCGACTCCCGCCCGATACGCCGTCAGTAGGCGTTGGCCACGCCCGCCGCCTCGTAGGCATCGACGTGACCGCTGCCGACTTCGAAACGCTGGCGGCCGGCCATCGGATCGGCGGTCTGGCTGAGGATCTGCTTGACCTCCAGCGGCTTGAGCGACGGCTTGGCCTCGAACAGCAAGGCGACGATGCCGGCCACGTGCGGGGTCGCCATCGAGGTGCCGCTCATGTGGGTGTAGAACGGCAGCCGCGCGCCGAGGGCGAGATCCTGCTGAGTCGCCAGCAGCGGCAGCGCACCGGTCAGGGCGCGGGTGGAGACGATGTCCACGCCGGTCGCCACCAGGGTCGGCTCGTTGACGTAGGTCCAACTCTGCCCGTCGGGCATGATGAACTGGCCGGTTTCGCCCGGATTGCCGCGCGAGGAGAAGTCGGCCAGCGTGCCGTCCTTGTTGCCGGCGCCGACCGAGATCACCCACGGCGCCTGCGCATAGGGATTGTGCGTGTTGGCGCCGGGGCCGTCGTTGCCGGCGGCGAAGACGCTGACGATGCCGTTCTTGTAGGCCTCGTAGGTCGCCAGGCTGACCGGATCGGTCGGATCGAACGTGCCCGAGCTGCCCCAGGAATTGGAGATCACCTTGATCGGCGCGGCGAAGCTGTTCTTGTGCGAGATCGCGTAGTCGAAACCGCCGACCGCGTCGAGGATGGAAATCACCGCGCCCGAGCCGTAGCCGACCAGATCCGCGCCGGTGGCGACGCCTCGATACAAACCGGCCGACTGCGCGCCGCTGCCGCCGACCGTGCCGGCGCAATGGGTGCCGTGGCCGGAACTGATATCGGTGTTGAGCTGGTTTTCGAGCACCGTCACCGGCAGGAAATCCAGCACCGAATGCAGGTTGGTCAGCGCCTGCACGTTCTGTACCACGCGCTGGCCGTACTTCAGATCGGCGTGGGTGGCGTCGATGCCGGAGTCGTTGATCATCACCGTCACGCCCTTGCCGGTGAACGGCGTAGTGCGGCCGAAATCGCCCGGATTGGCTTGCACCCGGTTGACCCCGGACAGTTCGCGCGCTTCCTGGTTGTAGTAGGTC
The DNA here is from genome assembly GCF_001442805.1 of Lysobacter gummosus. Classification (NCBI taxonomy): domain Bacteria; kingdom Pseudomonadati; phylum Pseudomonadota; class Gammaproteobacteria; order Lysobacterales; family Lysobacteraceae; genus Lysobacter; species Lysobacter gummosus. The sequence continues at coordinate 3,882,871 of NZ_CP011131.1, forward strand.
AGCGGCTTGTTGAGGTGGATCGACAGCACGTCGCCGCGCTGGGCCAGCGCGCGGATCTGCGCCGGCGTGGCCAGGGCGCCGGCGATCGGCAACGCGCGCATGCTCACGCCCTGGTCGATGCCGAGCAGCTTCAGCGCCTGCAGCTGACTGTCGCGCAGCGGGCCGGGCTGGTTGTAGGACACGATCACTTCCAGCGGCTTGGCGGCTTCGGCGGTGTCCAGCGCGCTTTGCAGCGCGGCGCCCAGACGGGCTTCGGCGAAGCTGAGCCCGCTGGCCATCATGCCGATGGCCAGGGCGGACAGTTTGAGGATGTTGCGGCGGCTGTGTCGCATGTCGGAGCTGACTCCCTGCGTGGCCATGACGGCCGGGTGGCTCACCTTGGCGTCCGCGGCGGCGACGGCGACATCCGGAAGACTGCCCAGCCGGCATAGGGAAAAACCCCTACAGACCGGCCGGCAAACCCGCAGTAGGCTGGTCAAACCCGGACCACCGCCGCAAGATCGGTGCGACGAGGTGCCGGGTTCGCAACAAATCCGCGCCGGATGAGGTATTGGGTTCCGCACGGTTCGCATCGGCCCAGGCCGGCGCGGCCACCGCCCGGAATCGCCAGGGGCCCGGCCATCGGGTTCAGTTTCGGCCCTGAGCCTTGCGCGAGGCGGCCGCCGTACAGGGGGACAGGACATGAGGCATTCGATCGCGCCGCAGCGGAGTTCGCACCGGATCGCCCGCTGGCTGAGCGGCTGCGCGCTGGCGCTGGGATTCATCGCGGCCGGCGCCGCGCAGGCGCAGGCCCTGCCGGTCAGCGTCAGCGCTTCGGGCAACCACGCCGAGGCCTCGGTGAGCCTGCCCGGGCTGCCGGGGACGGTTCTGGCCGAAGTGCTGCTGGATTTCGAAGACGCCTCCGGGCTCAGCCCGTCGAGCCTGGGCGCCAGCGCCAAGCTGGTGAGCCTGAGCGACACCGACCTGCTCGCGCGCCTGCCCGATGTGGACACGACCAAGCTGCAATCGAGCCTGCCGCTGCTGATCACCCTGCAGCCTCCGCGCTACGGCGGATTGAGTTTCCACGGCACCGGCCGGGTCGAGGTCCACACCCACGCTCTGCCCTACGCCGCCGGCAGCCGCCTGCGCCTGTTCAAGGCGCCGCTGGGCGGCGCGTTCTACGACATCACCGATGAGATCGCCGCCGGCAGCGTGCGCGCGCGCGGCACTTACGGCGGCTTCTCGCAGTTCCTGATCCTGCTCGACCTGCGCCCGACCGACGTGGCGATCGCCGCCAAGGTGCAGCGCCTGCGCGATCGGGTCGATGCGTTGCCGTGGAGCGAACGCGCCGCCTTCGACGCGCTGCTCGACGATGTCGAAAGCGCGCTGGCGATAAACGACTACGCCGCAGCCCTGAGCGCCGCCGATGCTGTGCGCAGCCGTGCCGAGTCGCGCGCCGGCAGCTATCTGCCCGACGAATGGCGCGCCACCCGCACCCACCACAACCACGCCGGCGAACTCGCCGCGGGCGCGGCGACGCTGCGCTTCAGCATCGCCTTCGCGCGCGACTACGGCCCCTGAGCCGGACTCGCCGACGGCGACCGCCGGTACGCGGAAGTGAGCAGTGAGCGACAGTCGATGGCGGACGTCGCTCACTTCCCGCGCGCGCGCGTCCGATTTCCGTCTCGCAACCCGCTGCCGCGTCCGCCCCACCGCGCGTAAGATGCGGCCATGCCGGCGAGACTGATCGCTTACCCGCCCGAAGCCGCAGCCATCAGCCGGTGGATACCCGCGGGCTCGCGCCTGCGCATCGGCCGCGACGCCGATTGCGATCTGCGCATCGAACACCCCACCGTCTCGCGCAGCCACGCCGAATTGCGTCACGACGCCGACGGCTGGCATCTGCTCGACATGGGCAGCAAGAACGGCTCGCATGTGGACGGCATCGAGATCAGCGACACCCACCTCGACCGCAGCGACTGCTGGCTGCGTTTCGGCGACGTGTTGTGCGAGTTTTCGGTGCACGAGGAAGCCAGCGCGCAGGAACAACAGCAACGCCAGCGCGAACGCCGTGATCTGTCGGCGGCGTGGACCCGGCGGATCGAAGCCGGACGGCTCGGCATCGGCGCCGCCCCGTCGGCGGACACGCCCGCGCCACTGCCCACCGCCGTCCCGCCCGCGCGCGAAACCGGCGCTGGGCTGGCCGACGACATCCTGCGCGGCGTGGTCGAACTGGCCGGTTGCAGCCGCGGGTTCCTGCTGCTGGCGCAGGATAACGACTTCAGCGTCCGCGCCAGCCTGATGCTCGATCCCAACGTCCTGCAGGAACACGGCTTCTCCGGCAGCGTCGGCGCGGTCCAGCGCTGCCTGTCCGAACGCCGGCCCATCGTGGTCAACTGGATCGCGGACGAATTGTGGCTGGCGCGCCGCGCCTCGGTGCTGGCCGGCGGCCTCAAGAGCCTGATCTGCCTGCCGCTGCTGCATGCAGGGCGCGTGCTCGGCGCGGTCTACGCCGACCGCCGCGGCCCGGGCGAGGCAATCAGCGAATTCGATCTGGAACTGCTGTGCGCGTTCGCCGACAGCGCCGCGGTCTGGCTGCTGGCGCAGCGCGCGTTCGACGCGCTCGCGCCCGAGTCGCCGACGGGCGCTGCGCCGCGCTGGACCCGCATCGTCGGCGCGCAGATCACCACGCCATGACCGACGCCACCGCGACCGGGCTGTACCAGGCCCACGCCCTGGCGCCCGGCAGCGTATTGGCCGGGCGTTTTCGCATCGAGTCGCTGCTCGGCGTCGGCGGCATGGGCGTGGTCTATCGCGCTCACGACACCACGCTGGGCATCGACATCGCGCTGAAACTGCTGCGGCCGGAACTGGCCGCGCGCGCCGACGCGTTCGGACGTTTCCGCCAGGAACTGCTGACCGCGCGCCAAGTCTCCAGCCCGCGCGTGGTGCGCATCCACGATCTGGTCCGCCACGACACGCAGTGGCTGATCGGCATGGACCTGATCGACGGCGAGGCGCTGGACAAACGCCTGGACCGCGACGGCGCGCTGCCCTTCGACGACGCGATCCGCATCGCCCGGCAGATCGCGGAAGGCCTGGCGGCGGCGCACGCGCGCGGCGTGATCCATCGCGATCTCAAGCCCGCCAACGTGCTGATCGATCGCCAGGGCGATGCCTACATCAGCGATTTCGGCGTGGCCCGCTCGCTGGCCGGCAGCGGCCTGACCCAGACCGGCGCGATCGTCGGCACGCCCGACTATCTTTCGCCCGAACAGGCGCGCGGCGAAGGCGCCGACGCGCGCAGCGATCTGTACTCGCTGGGATTGATCCTGCACGAAATGCTGACCGGCAAGATGCCGTTCGACGGCGGCACGGTCGGCGAAGTGCTCGCCCAGCGCATGTCGCGCACGCCGCCGCCGGTGAGCCGGCTGCGCGCGGACACGCCGCAATGGCTGGTGCGCCTGGTCGATCGGCTGCTGCGTTCGCAGCCGGCGCATCGCATCGGCAGCGCGGACGAAGTCATTCGCGCGATCGATACGCGTCATGTGCCGCGCGATTGGCGGCCGACGCGCGCGATGTGGATCGGCGCGGCCAGCGCCGCCGCGCTCGCGGCCGCGGTCGCCGCCGGCGCGCTGTGGTGGCCGCGCGCGACGCCTCCGGCGAACGCGAGCGCAAGCACTGCGGCCAAGGCGCGACCGCTTCATCGATTGTTCGTGATGCCGCTGCAGGCGCCCGCGGATGCGCTCGATCCCGCGTTGGAAGCGGCACTGACCGCGCTGCTGCGACAATCGCTGGAACTGGCTCCCACCATCGCCGTGGTCGATGAGGAACGCAGCCAACAGGCGCTGCGCCAGCTCGACCCCAGCGGCGCGGCGCCGCCGGATACGGCGAGCTTGCTGCGCGTCGCCGTGGCGGATCGCGCGCTGGCGATCCGGCTCGACCGCGCCGGCGCGCAGTGGCGGGCTAGTGCATCGATCCAGCAAGATCGCAACGACACTGCGATCGCCGCGAATCAAGCGGCCGAACCGCTGGCCGCGGTGGCCGGGTTGTTCTCGTCGAACGATTTCGCCCGCGCCCTCGGGATCGGACTCGATATCGGTCCTAATCCGCTATCGCCGTGGACAAGCGATTCGATTCCGTCGCTCGCGCCCTACGGCCGCGGCGTACTGGCGCGGCGCGGCAGCGACATCGAAACCTCACGCAAGGCCTTCGTGGAGGCCACCGAGCGCGCGCCCGGCTTCGCCGCGGCATGGCTCGCGCTGGCCGAAGCCGCGCAGGCCGGCGGCGACATCGACGCCGGCTACGCGGCGCTGGAACAAGGCGAACGCGCGGCCGCCGCGCAGCCGCTGTTGTTGCAACGCCTGCGCGCCGAACGCGCCCAGCTCGACGGCGACGCCGATGCGGCCGCCGCGTACTGGCGCGGACGCGTCGGCGCGAGTCCCGACGACACCCGCGCCGCGCTCGGCCTGGCCCGCGCGCTGGGCGCGGGCGGCGACGCCGCGGGCGCGATCGCGCAGTTGCGCGCGCTGACCGCGCGCGATCCCGACGACCCGCGCGCGTGGTTCGAACTGGGCAAGTACTCGATCCTGCACGGCCAGGCGCAACAAGCGGTGGACGACTATCTGGTGCGCGCGCTGGTGTTGTTCAAGCGCAGCGGCAACCGCTACGGCGAAGGCGAAACCGACAATGCGCTCGGCATCGGCTATGCGCGCCTGGGCCAAAACGACCACGCCGAAGCGCAGTACCGCCAGGCGGTGGAACTGCGCCGCGCGGTCGGCAACCGGCGCGGGCTGGCCACCAGCCTGCGCAATCTCGGCAACGTGCTGGTGCTGACCGGACAGTTCGACCAAGCCGAGCGCAGCCTGTTGCAAGCGCGCGAACTGCACGCCGCGCTCGACGATCGCCACGGCCTGGCCGCGGTCGAGAACGAACTGGGCCTGCTCGCGGAAGAACGCGGCGACTACCCCGCCGCGCTGGCCGCGTTCCGGCGCGCGCTGTCGGCCTGGCAACGCGCCGGCGACGCCGGCGGCATCGCCCAGGCGCTCAACGATATCGGCTTCGCCCAGTACCAACTCGGCGCCTACGACGATGCCGAGGCCTATCTGGTGCAATCGCGCGAGGCCTATTCCAAGCTCGACGACGAAACCGGGCGCATCCGCACGTTGCAGAACCTCGGCCAGTTGGCGACCGCGCGCGGCCAGTGGCCGCAGGCGCGCGAACGGCTGCAGTCTTCGCTCGACGATGCGGTGTCCAAGCAGATGATGGAAGAAGCGGCGGTGAGCCGGCGTAATCTGGCCGAGCTGGAACTGATGCAGGGGCGAATCGGCGCGGCGCTGCAGCAGATCGATCAGGCCGGCGCCTTGTTCGCCCAGCGTCGCGACGCGCGCGGACAGGTCGATGTCGGCCTACTGCGCGCGCAGGCGCTGCTGCGCGCCGACGCCGATGGCGACGCGCGCAAGGCGCTGGACGCGCTGGCGCCGCGAGTGGCCGCGGCTTCGTCGGAACAACGCGGCATCGCCGCCTTGCTGCGCGCGCAGTTGGCGCGGCGCGCGGGCGATCGCGACGGCGAACGCCGCGCCCATGTCGACGCGCAACGCGATGCCCGCCAATCCGGCGTGCGGGTGTTGCAGTTGCAGACCGCGCTGCAGAGCACCGCCGCCGGGCAGATGCCCGATCCCGCGCTCGATGCGCAGATCGCAGCGCTCGGCCACGCCGGCCTGCGCTTGCAGTGGGCGCAGGCGCGGATGCGCGCGGCGCTGGCGCACGACGACGCGGCGACCGCGCTGCAGGTTTATCGCGACGCGCAGCCGCTGCTGCGTCGCGGCGACAATATCGAAGCCGGCGCCCTGCACTCACTCGCCGCGCAGGCCCAGCGCGCGGCCGGCGACGATGCCGCGGCCGCCAGCGCCGACACGCAGGCGCTGGCGGCGCAACAGCGCCTGCGCGAACAACTGCCGCCGGCCCTGCGCGCCGGCCACGACCTCAGCCGCGCCCAGGCCGCCAACGCGCCCGAACGCGAGCGCACCCAGGCGCCTCGGCCATGAGCGAAGCGACCGAACTGCGCGAGCTGTACCAGCAATTGCTGCAGCGACTGGAACGCAACGAACGCGAATTCCGCCGCCTCGGCCGCGCGGTGTGGAAGGTGCAGGAAGACGAACGCCGCCGCATCGCCCGCGAACTGCACGACGGCGTCGGCCAGAACCTCACCGTGCTCAAGCATCGTCTGCACGAACTCGACGCCGCGCTGGCGCCGCGCGACGACGCGCTGCGAGGCACTGTCGCCGCCGCGCTGGCGCTGTGCGGCGATACGTTGGAAGACACGCGCGAACTCTCGCGCATGCTGCGTCCACCGATCCTCGACGACCTGGGCCTGGAGGCGGCGCTGCGGTGGCTGGTGCGCAGCCAGGGCCAGAGCAGCGGCGCGCAGGTCACCTTGGAGATCGACGCGCTGCCGCCGCTGGACGGCGAATTGCAGACGCTGTTGTTCCGGGTAACCCAGGAAGCGCTGACCAACGCGGCCAAGCACGCCGGCGCCGGCGAAATTCAAGTCGTCCTGCATCGGCGCGGCGCCAGCCTGCTGCTGGAAATCTTTGATAACGGCCGCGGCTGCGATCCCGAACTCGCCCTGGCCAGCGGCGGCAACGGCCTGGGCGGCATGCGCGAGCGGCTGCGCTTGTACGGCGGCCAGCTGCAATTGCGCAGCGCCGTCGGCGAAGGCATGCGGGTCAGCGCCCGTGTTCCTCTCGACTACACATGACCGCCGCGCCGCCGCGTTCAGACGACGCTTCGCGGCTTGACCTGCCGCTAGCGTCTGCGCACGCTGAGCCCATGCCGCCCGCGCCCATCCGCGTCCTGATCGCCGACGACCACACCATGGTCCGCGAAAGCCTGGTGAGCCTGTTGCGCAGCGGCGGCGTCGATATCGTCGGCCAGGCCGCGGACGGACTGGACACGCTGAAACAGGCGCAAGCGCTGCGTCCGGACGTAGTCGTCACCGACCTGTCGATGCCGCGCCTGAGCGGGCTGGAAGTGATCCGCCGACTGTTCGACAGCCTGCCCGAGGTGCGCGTGCTGGTGCTGACCATGCATCAGGAAGACGAGTACATCCTGCAGGCCGTGCGTGCCGGCGCCACCGGTTACATGGTCAAGGACAGCCCGGCCTCGGAACTGCTCGCCGCGGTGCACAGCGTGCACACCGGCAAGGGTTATTTCGGCCCGCAGGCGGCGCGCGCGCTGGCCGAGCAACTGCGCCATCCCGAACGCGACCTCGGCAACCCCTACGGCCGCCTGACCCCGCGCGAACGCGAGGTGTTCCATCTGATCGCCGAAGGGCTGACCACGAAGGAAATCGCCCGCCAGTTGACGATCAGTGTGAAGACCGCGGAGAACCATCGCGCGCGGGTGCTGGAGAAGCTGGCGGTACGCAATACCGCGGAGCTGGTCCGCTACGCCCTGCGCAAGGGTTTGCTGGATTGAGGGGCGCGCCGCCTCGATGGCGGCGGCGAAGCGTCCGGGCGCGTCGGGGCCGCGGACTGACCCGACCCGGCACGGCCTTGGCCTGAACAGCCGTCCCGCCGCTTCCCGACCCCAGCCGCGAAACCGCCGATCCGGCCCTGCCGGCGCCACCATGCGCCGTAGTATCCTCGCCTTCCCAACGGTCGATTGAATGGAGCGGCGGCATGAAAGCAGCGGTCTGGGTTCGGGTCTTCGGTCTGGCGCTGGTGTTCGCGCTGCTGGCCGCTTGCAAGTCCGGGCCGGTACGCCGCGTTTCCGAACCGGCCGCGCGCATCCAGCAGCTGACCGTGCGCGCCGACGGCAGTTGGTCGGTGGACGTGCGCATCGAAAACTTCAGCAGCATCCCCATGCAGTTCGACCGCCTGGACCTGCAGCTCAAGCTCGGCGAAGACAGCGCCGGCCAGTTGCAGGCGCAGCCGGCCCTATCGATCGGCCCGGAATCGGCCGACGTGGTCACCGTCGCCCTGAAGCCCTCGGGCAACGCCAGGCTCGCCATCGCCGACGCCCTCGCCGGCGGACGCAGCCTCAATTACAGCCTCAAGGGCGACATCCTCGCCACGCCCGACCAGAACAAGCAGCGCACTTTCACCATCGACCGCAGCAGCGCGCTGAGTCCTGCGCCTGGGCTGCCGGGCGTGATGCGGTAAAGCCGGGAATCGGGATTCGGGAATCGCCAGAGCAAAAGCGATTCATCGGCCTCCGGCACCCTCCCGCCCGCGTACCTCTCCCGCTTTTCCGATTCCCGATTCCCTATTCCCCATTCCCGATCCCCTATTCCCGGACAACCATGAGCACCTACCAAGCCCCCCTCACCGACATGCGTTTCGTCCTGTTCGACGTGCTCGGCGCCGAAGCGCAGTTCCAGCGCCTGGGTTATGCCGACGCTACCCGCGACACGCTCGATGCCGTGCTCGAAGAAGGCGCGCGCTTCAACGAAACCGTGCTGGCTCCGCTCAACAGCATCGGCGACCAGATCGGTTGCAGCCACGATAAAGCCACCGGCGCGGTCACCACGCCGCCGGGCTTCAAGCAGGCCTATACGCAGTTCGTCGAAGGCGGCTGGTCGGGTCTCACCGCCGAGGTGAAGTTCGGCGGCCAGGGCCTGCCGCATGCGGCCGGCGTGCCGCTCAAGGAAATGATCGACGCGGCCAACCTGGCCTGGGGCAACTTCCCGCTGCTTTCGCATGGCGCCACCGAGGCGTTGCTGCATCACGGCGAGGAGTGGCAGCAGGAGGTCTTCCTCAAGCCGCTGGTGGAAGGTCGCTGGACCGGCACCATGTGCCTCACCGAACCGCATTGCGGCACCGACCTGGGCCTGCTCAAGACGAAGGCCGAACCGCAGGCCGACGGCTCGTATTCGATCAGCGGCACGAAGATCTTCATCACCGCCGGCGAGCACGACCTCACCGACAACATCATCCATCTGGTGCTCGCGCGCCTGCCCGACGCACCGGCCGGCAGCAAGGGCATTTCCTTGTTCATCGTGCCGAAGATCAAGGTCGCGCGCGACGGCAGCATCGGCGAGGCCAACGCGGTGCGCTGCGGCAGCCTGGAACACAAGATGGGCATCCACGGTTCGGCCACCTGCGTGATGAACTTCGACGGCGCCCAGGGCTATCTGATCGGCCAGCCGAACAAGGGCCTGATGGCGATGTTTACGATGATGAACACCGCTCGCCTCGCAGTCGGCCTGCAGGGCCTGGGCCTGTCGGACCGCGCGCTGCAGAACGCGCTGCGCTACTCGCGCGACCGTCTGCAGATGCGCTCGCTGTCGGGCACCAAGTTCCCGGAACTGCCGGCCGATCCGATCATCGTCCACCCCGACGTGCGGCGCATGCTGCTGACCTGCAAGGCGCTGGTCGAAGGCGGCCGCGCGATGGGTTACGACGCCGCGCTGCAAGTCGATATCGCTCACGCCGCGCCGGAGGAAAAGGAACGCAATGAGGCCGATGCGCTGATCGGTTTCATGACGCCGATCGTCAAGGCCTGCCTGACCGAATGGGGCGTGGAATGCACGTACCACGCGCTGCAGTGTTTCGGCGGCCACGGCTACATCGCCGAGCACGGCATGGAGCAACTCGCCCGCGACGCGCGCATCACCACCTTGTACGAAGGCACCACCGGCATCCAGGCGCTGGACCTGCTCGGCCGCAAGGTCATGCAGCTGCAGGGCGCGGGCCTGCAGGTGATGCTGGCGAAGATCGAAGCGTTCTGCGCGGAAAACGAGGGCAATGCGGCGGTGGCCGAATTCGTCGCGCCGCTGCGCAAGGTGGCGGCCGAATGGATGCAGCTGACCATGAGCATCGGCAAGCGCGCGGCGGCCAATGCCGACGAAGTCGGCGCGGCGTCGTACGACTACCTGTTCTATTCCGGCTACGTCTCGCTGGCCTACTGGTGGGCGCGCAGCGTCGCCGCGGCCGAGGCCTCGTCGCAGTCGCAGCTGTTCAAGGACGGCAAGCGCGAGACCGCGCGTTTCTACTTCAGCCGGATTCTGCCGCGCACGTTGGCGCACAAGGCCGCCATCGACAGCGGCACCGCGCCGTTGATGAGCCTGAGCTCGGAAGGCTTCGGCGGCTGAGCCCGGGCGAGCTCGCGAAGCTCTCTCGATGGGAGGGCTTCGCGGTGCGGCTGGATGCATCGCGATCTGAGCGGAAAGCACCGGGGCTGAAGCTCCCTCCCGCAAGAAACCTCGAAGCCTTCGAAGTCTCTGTGGGAGGGAGCTTCAGCCCCGGTGCTTTTCGTTCGGACACTTCGAAACCTCCGCCGGACAAAAGAGCCGAAGGCCGCACGCGCCCCTCGCCTTCGCCCCCGCACACCCAAGCCACGATCCCCACCGACATCGCCTGTCGCCCCCTCCGACACGCCCGGACCTCTACACAAAATGTAACCAAGAGGGTATAAGCTGATACCCCGATGGAGACCGATAGAGCGAAGATCCGCCTGGTCCGAACCGGAACCCACGCTGAAATGCTTCAGCGTGAGCCGGATGCCTCCGGTGTCGGCGATCCTTACTCGCCCTGGACCGGCCCGCGCGCCGTCCCGCGCAACGCCCTTGAACGACTCAACTCGGTGCGACTGCTGTCGCTCGATGCGCATGGGCGCGTGCTCGACTGGATGAACTGGCAAGAGGCCAGCTGCCTGTACGCACGCGGCGCGGTCGCCTGGACCCTCGGCGATCCCTGCCTGGAAGTGCACGGCGGCATCAACCGTTTCACCGGCGAGCGCAGCGTGCTCGAGCTGCATCCCATCGTCGCCGCGCGCGGCCACGCGCGTCCCGGCGCGCTCGATCCAACGCCCGCGCTGACCAACGCCGCGTTGTTCGCGCGCGACGGCCATCTGTGCATGTACTGCGGCCACGACTTCCATCGCCCGCACCTCACCCGCGATCACGTCGTGCCGGTGTCCAAGGGCGGGCGCGACATATGGGAGAACGTGGTCGCCGCCTGCTTCGCCTGCAATTCGCGCAAGGGCAACCGCACCCCGCAGCAGGCGAGCATGCCGCTGCTGGCGGTGCCGTACCGGCCGAGCTGGGTCGAGCATTTGATCCTGTCGAACCGCAACATCCTCGCCGACCAGATGGCATTCTTGAAAAATCAGTTGCCGAAGAACGCGCGGCTTAACGCTTAAGTCGTGAAGCGCGTCGCAGTATCCGGGGCTCGCACACACAGAATGTGTCGATACGCGCGCATATGCGACGCATAACGCTCGTTGACGACACTACGGTCGTCCCGGACACTCATCGCCATCGACTTCAGGACGTAACCAAGATGCCTTTGACCCTCGGTCTGACCGGTATGGACCCGGCGACGGAGTCTGCTTTGCAGACGGCCTTCAAGGTCGCCAATGCCCAACTCGGGGGTCACTGGACCCTGGTGCCGGAACAGCAGGCCGACTTCGTAGTCGTCGACATGGACAGCATGTACGGCCCGATGAGCTGGCTGCGCCTGCACGCTTCGGGCAAGGCCGTGGTCGCGCTGACCGCGGCGCAGCGCACCCAGGCCGATTATCTGCTCGCGCACCCTTTCAGCGCCGACTCGATCGCCCGCCTGCTCGGCGAGATCGCGACCCAGAGCGGCCAGTCGCTGCCGACGCCGCCCCCGGCCGCCGCGCCGGTGGTACCGGCGACGGTGGAGATTCCGCAACAGCCGCGCACCGACCCCACCGCGGCGCTGCCGGATGTGGTGGTCGAACTGCTGCAGACCGATCTGGCCCAGGCCAAGGCGGCCGCGCAGGTGGCGGCGGCTTCGGTTCCGGCCCCGGCTCCGGCGGTTCCTGCCCCGGCGCCGACTCCCGCGCCTGCTCCGACTCCGATCGCCGCACCTGCTGCGGTTGCACCCGTCGCGGCGGTACCGGCGGCACCCGCCGCCGTGCCTCGCGCTCCGGCCCAGGCCGCGGCAACGGGCGTGGGCGTCTTGAATCCGCCTTCTTCGCTCACCCCCGCCGTCACCCTCAGCGGCGACGGCATGCTCGACTGGCTGGTGCCCGGCCGCCTGCGCGGCCTGTTGCGCGTCGCCAATGGCGCCGAGCGCATTCTGATCGATGCCGATCAGCGCAAATACCATGGTCCGGCCGCGCTCAAGCCACTGGCCGGCCTGTTCGAGCGCGGCTTCGCACCGTCGGAATTCGAGATCCTGCCGGCCGCGCAGTGGGACAACGCCGCCGCCCAGCTCGGCGCGCCGATGCCGCTGATCCGCCTGGTGTGGTTCGGCAACCTGCTCGCCGGCCACGGCCGCCTGGCGCCGGGCTACGACCCCTCGCGCCGCTACCGCATGACCAAGTGGCCGCAGACCGAGCGCGAGTACCCGAAGCACTTCCGCATCGCCACGGTGATGATGAAAGCGCCGGCCTCGCTGGGCGAAATCGCCGAAGCCAGCGGCGTGACCGAGGCCGAGGTCGCCGATTTCATCAACGCCAACCTCGCCACCGGCTTCGCCGAGCCCGAGGGCGATCCGACTCCGGTCGAGCCGGCCAAGTCCGGCGGCCTGTTCGGACGCCTGCGCGGGCGCTGATCCGGCTGCGACGCAGCGTCGCAGGGGCCTCGTCCGGCATCGGCCGCGCAAGCCCCGCCAACGCCGCCCAACGCACGCCAACGGCGGCGAACGCGCCGCCGGTTTAATCGGACCGCGGTCACGCTCGCAACAGGCCGACTCTGGCCATGTCCGCCAGTGTGAACATCAAATCGTCACACTTCTTGCCCGGCTCACACAGTGGCAGGACAATGCTCGACTAGCTGAATGCCAGATGGTCGTGATGATCGATTCACAGCGCTACCCGCGTCTTTCCCGTATCCAGGCCCCCGCCGACCTGCGCCGCTTCCCGGAAGAGGAGCTGCCGGCGATCGCGGAGGAACTGCGCGCTTACCTGATCGAACAAGTGGCCCTGGTGGGCGGCCACTTCGGCGCCGGCCTGGGCGTCATCGAACTCACCGTGGCCCTGCACTGGCTGTACGAAACGCCGGTGGACCGCCTGGTGTGGGACGTCGGCCACCAGTGCTATCCGCACAAGATCCTCACCAACCGCCGCGACGAGATCCACACCGTCAAACAAAAAGACGGCGTCGCCCCGTTCCCGAAGCGCGACGAATCCGAATACGACACCTTCGGCGTCGGCCACAGCTCGACCTCGATCTCGGCCGCGCTCGGCATGGCCATCGCCGCGCAGCGCAAGAACGACGAGCGCAAGATCGTGGCGGTGATCGGCGACGGCGCGATGACCGCGGGCATGGCCTTCGAAGCGCTGGCGCACGCCGGCGGCATGACCGATCCGGAACCGAACCTGCTGGTGATCCTCAACGACAACCAGATGTCGATCTCCGAGAACGTCGGCGGCGTGACCAAGATGCTCGGCCGCCTCACCGGCAGCCGCACGCTCAACGCGATCCGCGAAGGCGGCAAGAAGCTGCTCGGCGACAAGCGCAAGCCCGCGGCCAAGTTCGTGCGCCGCTGGGAAGAGCACTGGAAGGGCATGTTCGTGCCGTCCACGTTCTTCGAGGAAGTCGGCTTCCACTACACCGGCCCGATCGACGGTCACGACCTGCCCGCCCTGCTCGCGGCGATGAAGACGCTCAAGGGCCTCAAGGGTCCGCAGTTGCTGCACATCATCACCACCAAGGGCAAAGGCTACGAGCTGGCCGAGGACGATCAGATCGGTTACCACGCGGTCGGCCCGTTCGATCCGGAGAAAGGCCTGGTCAGCAAGCCCGGCGCGAAGAAGCCGACCTATACCGACATCTTCAGCGAATGGCTGTGCGACATGGCCGCCGCCGACGAACGCCTGATGGGCATCACCCCGGCGATGCGCGAAGGCTCGGGCCTGGTGCGTTTCAGCAAGGAATACCCGCAGCGTTATTTCGACGTCGCCATCGCCGAGCAGCACGCGGTCACCCTCGCCGCCGGCATGGCCTGCGAAGGCGCCAAGCCGGTGGTCGCGATCTACTCGACCTTCCTGCAGCGCGGCTACGACCAGCTGGTGCACGACGTCGCCATCCAGAACCTCGACGTGCTGTTCGCGATCGATCGCGGCGGCGTGGTCGGCCCGGACGGCGCGACCCACGCCGGCAACCTGGATCTGTCCTATCTGCGCTGCGTGCCGAACATGGTCGTGATGGCGCCGGCCGACGAAGACGAATGCCGCAAGATGCTCAGCACCGGCCATCGTTACGAAGGTCCGGCCGCGGTGCGTTACCCGCGCGGCACCGGCCCCGGCACGACGATCCAGCCGGGCCTGGACACCTTGCCGATCGGCAAGGCCGAACTGCGCCGGCAGGGCTCACGCATCGCCCTGCTCGCCTTCGGCGCGATCGTGCCGGCGGCCGAAGCCGTCGCCGCCGAGCTCGGCCTGACCGTGGTCAACATGCGCTTCGTCAAACCGCTGGATCGCGCCTTGATCCTGGAACTGGCGCGCACGCACGAAGGCTTCGTCACCCTCGAAGACAACGTCGTCGCCGGTGGCGCCGGCAGCGGCGTGGCCGAATTGCTCGCGGCCGAAGGCATCGTCCTGCCCGTGCTGCACCTGGGCTTGCCGGACGAATTCCAGCATCACGCCAGCCGAGAGCAACTGCTGGCCGAAGCCGGATTGGATGTAGCTTCGATCCGCGCCTCGGTACTCAAGCGCTGGCCGCAGTTGACGGCGGTGCAGGCGCAGTCGGCGATCGGCTGAGCCGGGCAGCGCTACAGCACTATTGTGGGAGGGGCTTCAGCCCCGACGCTTTTGTTTCAAGTCGCCGGACAATCGGGTGATCTGAGACAAAAGCATCGGGGCCGAAGCCCCTCCTGCAAAAAACCGCGATCGGGCTCAGCCGAGCCACAACGGAATCGAAGCGACCCCGCTGAGCAACACCATTGCGGCGACCTTGATGCTCGCCTTCGGCGCCATCGTCATCAGCAGGGTCCAGGCCAGCGCCGATACGATCAGCGCGGCGAACCAGAAGATCGGGCCTTGCGCCCATCCCAGGCGATAGACGAACAAAGCGAACACCGCGGCCAGCAGCAGCCAGCCGCCGGCGCGCAGCGCGCGCGCGCGACCGGCGTTGAACGCGCTCGCGAACACTTGCTGATGGTGCTTTTCGAGCCCAAGACTCAGCAGACACCACGCCGCGACGCCCAGACACAATCCCAACCACAGCATGCGCGCGTCTCCTCAGCGATCCGCGAGCGCGGGTTGGTTGGCGCCGGCGCGATCGTTGCGGCGCGGCTCGCGCGCTTCGGCCGGCAGGCGCGCCTTGACGAACGAATGCCGCGCCAGCGCGGCGAAGCCGGCGGCGAGCGCGAGCGCGGTCAGATCCACCGCCGCCAGCGACCAATCGCCGCGACCGATCGTCGCGAACAGATGGCTGTTCGGCGCGGTGGCGAAATTGACCAGCGGAATCAACGCGAACGCGCCGGCGTTGATCGCGAAGAACTGGCCCCAGCCACGCTTGTGCACCGCCGGAATCGCCGCGTACAAGGTCGCGGCGATCCATACCGCGCAGAACACGGTGATCTCCGCGTTGGCGCGCGCGGCGACATCGGCGGGGATCAAACGATTGCCGATCACCATCGCCGCGCTCGCCAGCGGCAAGCCGCCGACCACGCCCAGGTTCAAGGCCTGCACCAGCGCATAGCCCGATACGTTGCCGGCCTCGGCGATCTTCTTCGCGCGCTTGCTCACCCACACCTGCATGCCGCTGGCGATCATCACGCAGCCGGCGATGCCCATGACGAAGTACAGCCAGCGCAGCGCGCCGCCGCCCCACTGCGCCATGTGCATGCCGCCGATGAAGGTATAGGTCTGGTAGCCCGGCGCCATCGGCCCGGACTGGTGCAGGAACTTGCCGTCGTTGGCGTCGTAGAACACCGAGCGATAGTTCCAGGCCACGTCGCGGCTGTGGTCGCCGCCGAAGGAAATCGTCGCGCTGGTGTCGTCGGGGTGATGCACGCTGACCCAGGTGACCGGCTGCCCCAGGCGCGCGCGCGCGTCGGCGACCAGCTTGTCGATCGGATAGATGCTCTTGAGCGCCTTGTGCGTCTCCGGCCGCTCATAGCTGTCGCTGGCCTCGACGAAGAATTTCTCCGCATCGCCGTTGTAGGCCGCGAACAAGCCCGCCGGCATGTAATTGGCGACGAAGATCGCCACGCCCGTGTAGGCGATCATCAAGTGAAACGGCAGCCCGAGCACGCCGGTGACGTTATGCCCGTCCAGCCACGCGCGCTGGCCGCCGTTCTTCGGCCGGAAAGTGAAGAAGTCCTTGAAGATGCGCTTGTGGATCACGATGCCGGTCAGGATCGCGATCAGCATGAACATGCCGGCCAGGCCGACGATGTACATGCCCCAGGTTTGGGCATGCAGGTTGTAGTGCAGAGTGAAGAAGAACTCGCCGCCGGCGGTTTCGGGAATCTTCTGACCGCTGGCCGGATCGAGCGTCACCAGATCCGGCGTACCCGCGTCGTAGTACACGCCGCCGTCCAGCGACTTGCCGCGCTCACCGGGCAAGGTGACGTAATACGCGTGCGGATGCGGCTTGGCGATCTTCTGCAACTGCTCGACCGCGCTGGCCAGATTGACGCTGTCGGCGCTGCGCTCGTGGCCGTGCAGCGCAGGCTGCATCCAGTGGGTGAGTTCTTTATCGAAGCACGCGATGGTGCCGCCGACGAAGATCACGAACAGCAGCCAGCCGATCACCAGCCCGGCCCAGGTGTGCAGCCACGCCATCGCTTGCGAGAACGTATTCTTCATGCGCGTCTCCTTACGGCCGGGCCGCGGCTTCGGGGAACAACGCCGCGATGCCGTACATCGCCGCCGCCCACAGTGTCAGCACCCAGCATGCGCGCCAGGCGCTGCGCGCGGCGAAGGCGTACATCGCCGCTGCGCACCAAACGAAGAAGCAGAGCAAACTTGCCGCAACCACCCTGTCGCTGCGCGCGAACGGCAACACCAAAGTGCCGAACGCGGTGAATCCATACGCGACCAGATAACCGATCACGCTCGCGGCGATCGCCCGCACCGCGACCGCGCCGCGATAACGCCAGGACAGCTTCGCCCGCGGTTTGCGCGCCGGCGCGCCGGCGGCGGCCGACGACGCGCTCGCGTGCGTTCGTTGCGAAACATGCGCGCGCGCGCCGTGAGGCGCAGGCGCGGCAGCCGGATTGGCGAGAGTGTCGGTCATGCGGTATCGGTAGCGAAGGACGGCCGAGCCGGGCGGCATCCTGCCGGGCCGGCGGGCGCTCGCGCAGGCGGGCCAGCGGGCAGTCTAATTGGCAATAGTTCTCATTTGCAAACCTCGCCGTATCGCATTCGTGATCGAATCGATGCCGCAAAGCCGCCTTGCCGCAGCGGTCGGGTTACATACCAGTACACAGTTGCCGCCACCGACCGGCTACGATCCGGCTTCCGCCCAGCCCCGGCTTGCCCGCCTTCCCCCAGGAGCGCCACGGATGCGTCGTGCCTTCATCGCCCTCTTCCT
Source organism: Lysobacter gummosus (assembly GCF_001442805.1). NCBI lineage: Bacteria > Pseudomonadati > Pseudomonadota > Gammaproteobacteria > Lysobacterales > Lysobacteraceae > Lysobacter > Lysobacter gummosus. The sequence continues at coordinate 3,900,308 of NZ_CP011131.1, forward strand.
GACCGGCCTGCTGCCCGGCGCCGCGATCGCGCAGACCGCGCCGTCCCCGCCCGCCGGCGCCATCCGTGACATGGACACCCTGGTGGTCACCGGCGAACAACCCGGCCCGGGCATGTGGAAGGTCATGCGCGGCGGCCACGTGCTGTGGATTCTGGGAACCCTCAGCCCGCTGCCGAAGGACATGACCTGGCTGTCGCGCACTGTCGAAGCGACCATCGCCGAATCGCAGGAAGTCATCGCCCCGCCCTCGGTCAGCTTCGGCACCGAGCTGGGCGTGTTCCGCACCATGATGCTGATCCCGACCGCGCTGAAGGCGCGCAAGAATCCCGACGGCAAGACCCTGCAGGAAGTCGTGCCGGCCGACCTGTACGCGCGCTGGTCCACGCTGAAGGCGCGTTACATCGGCAGCGACGGCGGGGTGGAGAAATGGCGGCCGATCTTCGCCGCGCAGGAACTCTACGAGGCGGCGATCAAGCAATCGGGCATGAGCCTGAAGGGCGTGGTCCAGCCGGTGGTCGAGAAGGCCGCCAAGCAGCACGACGTGCCGATCACCGAGGCGCGGGTGACGTTGAAGATCGACGATCCGAAGGCGACGCTGAAGGAGTTTTCCGCCAGCGCGCTGGACGATCGCGAATGTTTCTCCAAGACCATGGCGCGCATCGAAGGCGACCTGGAATCGATGCGCGCGCGCGGCAACGCCTGGGCGATCGGCGACATCGCCACCTTGCGCACGCTGCCGCAGGGCGATCAGTACCGCACCTGCCTGGACGCGCTGGCCGAGACCGGCGTGGCCAAGCGCCTCAACCTGGGCGACCTGCGCCAGCGCGTGACCGCGCAATGGCTGGAACGCGCGCAGGCGGCGATCGCGAAGAACAACAGCAGCTTCGCGACGCTGCCGGTATCGGACCTGCTGGAGAGCGGCGGCCTGCTCGATAAGCTGCGCGATGCGGGGTATACGGTCGAGGATCCGTAGAGGCAGATGTAGGCGACGATTTTTCTCGCTCACCGCCGATCCCGGCCAAGCGCGGATCAATCCACGAAAACGGCCTGCCGATAGCGATGGGCCGTTCGCAGGCCCGATGCATCGCGGGCGCAGACCACTGTGAAATCAGGCGGCGATGCGGGGCGAGGCGGCTACCGGCCTGGCGTCGCCGCGGCCGAACAGCTCGTAGATCCGCCGCAACAGCGCCGGCGTGTCGTCGAAGACCTCGTGATGCAGGCGCAGGCCCGCGTCCTCGCGCGTCCAGAACTTGAGCACCCAGCCGTTGTCGGTGCGCTCGAACTCGCCGGTCTTTTCCAAAGGGGTCGGGGTCATGGGCTTCCTCGCAGTGCCGGCATCCTGCCCTGCCGGTTCGGGTATGGCGCGACGGCCTGAGGCCATTGTCGCCGCCCACGCTCGCACAGCCTGCGATTGCGCCGCGCTGCGGGGCGCGGCCCGCAAAACCTGATGCGCAAAAACACGAAACCCCGGCTTTCGCCAGGGTTTGCGCGTTGCATCTCGAATAATGGTCGGGACGGCCGGATTTGAACCGACGACCCTCTGCCCCCCAGGCAGATGCGCTACCAGGCTGCGCTACGCCCCGACGTGTATTGCGATGTCCGCTCGCTGCGAGCGGGCGGCAAGTATAGCCGCTTGTTGCGGGAATCGGGAATGGAGAATCGGGAATCGGGAAAAACAACGATGCTCGCGCCGGTTCCCCATTCCCGCGCCTCAGCGCCGCAACAGGTGCAGGACTTCTTCCAGCTCCATCCGGACCTGCTTGACGATCTGCGAACTCAGCGCCGATTCGTCCTTGCCGGCCTCGCCTTCCAGGCGCAGGCGCGCGCCGCCGATGGTGTAGCCCTGTTCGTACAGCAGGCCGCGGATCTGCCGCACCATCAGCACCTCATGGCGCTGGTAGTAACGACGGTTGCCGCGGCGCTTGACCGGATTGAGGGTCGGAAACTCGGTTTCCCAGTAGCGCAGCACGTGCGGCTTGACGTCGCACAGCTCGCTGACCTCACCGATGGTGAAGTAGCGCTTGGCCGGGATCGGCGGTAATTCTCGGTTACTGCCCGGATCCAGCATGCTCGCCTCCGCTGTAAGCCTCGACGCGTTCCTTCAGCTTCTGGCCCGGACGGAAGGTCACCACCGTGCGCGCCGAGATCGGTATTTCCTCGCCGGTCTTCGGATTGCGGCCCGGCCGCTGGTTCTTGCGGCGCAGATCGAAATTGCCGAAGCCCGAGAGCTTCACCTGACGGCCCTGCTCCAGCGCTTCGCGCAACGCGTCGAAGAACGCATCGACGAATTCTTTGGCCTCGCGCTTGTTCAGCCCGACTTCGTCGAACAACCGCTCCGCCATTTCCGCTTTGGTAAGTGCCATTTTGTCCTCTGCGCTACACCGGGGCTGGGATCGCGATCGGGCGGTGCGTGTTCAGGCGCGCAATTTTGCGCCGTGTTCCCGCTCCACCGCGGCCGTCACCTCAGCCACCACCGTATCCACATCCCGGTCGGTCAGGGTGCGCGATTCATCCTGCAGAATCAAGCCCATAGCGAGACTCTTGAATCCGGTTTCCACGCCCTTGCCCTGGTAGCGGTCGAACAGCACCAGCTCGCGCAGGCTGGGGCCGGCGGCGGCATGTACTGTGGCCTGAATAGCCGCCCACGGCACCGAATCGGCGACGATGAAGGCGCGATCGCGACGCACGGACGGATACTTGGACTGCGCCCCGGCCTTCGGGATGGCACGCTCGACCAGCGGGCCGAGGTCGAGTTCGAACGCGATCACGTCGCCGTCGTTAATCAGCTTCAGGTCCAGCGCGCGTTGCAGGCGCGGATGCAGCTGGCCGATCCAGCCCAGCCGCTGCTCGCGGCCGCCGTCCACGCGGTAAATGTCCGCCGAACGCCCCGGATGCGCCCAAACCTGTGCCGAGGGGCGGTAGTCCAGGCGAGCGCCCGATGCTGCGGCAAGGCTGTCGAGGTCCCCGCGCAGGTCGTGGAATCCCACTGGCCGGGCGCCCACGCCCCACTGCTCGGCATGGGCCGCGCCGCAGACCGCGGCGGCCACGCGCTGGGTCTCGAGGGGCGAACCATCCGGGTTGTGCCTGAACACGTTGCCCAGCTCGAACAGGCGCACGCGGTCCTGCTGGCGCGAGGCGTTGCGGCCCAGCGCCGCAACCAAGCCCGGCAGCAGCATCGTGCGCATGACGCCGAGCTCGGCGCTGAGCGGATTGGCCAGCGGCACCGCGCCCTCGCCCGCCTGCCACAGCTCTAGCCAGGCGGCATCGACGAAGGCGTAGTTGACCGCTTCCAGATAATCGCGCGCGGCCAGCTGGCGGCGCACGGTCGCGGTATCGACCCGGGTTTCGCTCGGCGCCACCAGGCGCGAGGCGCCGCCGGGCAGCGTGGTCGGGATCGCGTCGTAGCCGTGGATGCGGGCGACTTCCTCGATCAGGTCTTCTTCGATCGCGATATCGAAACGGCGGCTCGGCGGGGTGACGTGCCAGCCGTCGTCGCTGCGCTCCACCGCCAGGCCCAGCGCCTGCAGGATGCGTTCGACCTCGGCATCGGGCACGGTCAGGCCGAGCACCCGCGCCAGGCGCGCGCGGCGCAGCGCGACCGGCTGCGGTTGCGGCAGGTGTTCGGGCAACGCCGCTTCGATCACCGGGCCGGGACGGCCGCCGGCGATGTCGAGGATCAGGCGCGTGGCGTATTCGATGGCGATGCGCGGCAGCTCCGGATCGACGCCGCGCTCGAAGCGATGGCCGGCGTCGGTGTGCAGGCCGAGCTTGCGGCCGCGGCCGATGATCGCCGCCGGCGCGAAATGCGCCGCCTCCAGAAACACGTTGCGCGTGGCGTCGGTGACGCGGCTGTCGAAGCCGCCCATGATCCCGCCGAGCGCGATCACCCGCTGCGCGTCGCCGCGGCCGTCGGTGATCGCCAGGAACTGCTCGTCCAGGGTCACGTCCTGACCGTTGAGCAGCTTGGTGACCTCGCCCGCGCGCGCGTGGCGCACGCCGACCGGGCCGGCCAGCGTGTCGCGATCGAAGGCGTGCATGGGCTGGCCGATATCGAGCATCACGTATTGAGTCACGTCCACCAGCAGCGAGACCGGACGCACGCCGCTGCGGCGCAGGCGTTCGGCCATCCACACCGGGGTCGGCGCGGTCGCATCGACGCCCTCGATCACCCGGCCGCAGTAACGCGGCACGTCGGCGCCGGCGTTGAGTTCGACCTGCATCGTCGCCTCGCTCGCGGCCGGCACCGGGGCGATATCGAGCGCGGCCACGGCGCTGCCGGTGGCGGCGGCGACGTCGAAGGCGATGCCGCGCACGCTGAAGCAGTCGGCGCGGTTCGGGGTCAGCTTGATCTCGATGCTGGCATCGGGCAGGCCGAGGAATTCCGCCAGCGGCGCGCCGACGACGGCGTTGACCGGCAGTTCCAGCAGACCCGAGGCGTCGGCATCGACGCCGAGCTCTTTCGCCGAACACAACATGCCGAAGGATTCCACGCCGCGCAGCTTGGCCGCCTTGATCGCGATGCCGCCGGGCAGCGTGGCGCCGACCGTGGCCAGCGGCGCGACCAGTCCGGCGCGCGCGTTGGGCGCGCCACAGACGATCTGCACCATGCCGGCGCCGGTATCGACCTGGCATACCTGCAGGCGATCGGCCTCGGGGTGTTTTTCCGCGCTGACGATGCGCGCGACGACCACGCCGTCCAGCGCCGCGCCGAGCGCGGTGACCTCTTCGACTTCCAGCCCGATCGCGGTCAGGGTCGCGGCGAGTTGCTCGCGCGTGGCGGCGGTCGGGACGTGTTGACGGAGCCAGTTTTCGGAGAATTTCATTGGAAGGCCGGGAATCGGGAATGGGGAATCGAGAATCGGAAGGCGTTAGGCGAAAGCGGGAAGTGGCGCCGGACCCGTGGAGGCAGCAGAGCCGCTCCTACGATTCCCGATTCCCCATTCCCGATTCCCGCCCTCAAGCAAACTGCCTGAGAAACCTCACATCGTTCTCGAAGAAGCTGCGCAGATCGTCCACGCCGTAGCGCAGCATGGTCAGGCGCTCCACGCCCATGCCGAAGGCGTAGCCGGTGTAGCGCTCCGGATCGATGCCGACGTTGCGCAGCACGTTCGGATGAACCATGCCGCAGCCCAGCACTTCCAGCCAGCGCGTGCTGCCGTCGGGCTGCTGCCAGGCGATGTCCACTTCCGCCGAGGGCTCGGTGAAAGGGAAATAGCTCGGGCGGAAGCGCATTTCGAAATCGCGCTCGAAGAAGGCGCGCACGAATTCGGCCAGCGTGCCCTTGAGATCGGCGAAGCTGGAGTGTTCGTCGATCAGCAGGCCTTCGCACTGGTGGAACATCGGCGTGTGGGTCTGGTCGCTGTCGCTGCGATACACCTTGCCCAGCGCGATCATGCGCAGCGGCGGCTTGTTGTCCAGCATGTAGCGCACTTGCATGCCCGAGGTGTGGGTGCGCAGCAGGCGCGCGACGCCGGCGCTGTCGGGCGCGAAGTAGAAGGTGTCGTGCATCGCCCGCGCCGGATGGTGCGGGGGGAAGTTCAGCGCTTCGAAGTTATGCCAGTCGTCCTCGATCTCCGGGCCGTCGGCGAGTTCGAAGCCCAGGCGGCCGAAGATGTCCGCCATGCGTTCCATCGTCCGGCTGACCGGATGAAGGCCGCCACGCACCCCGTCCAGACCGGGCAGGGTCACGTCGATGGTTTCCGACGCCAGGCGCGCGTCGAGCGCGGCGTTGTCGAGCGCGTGCTTGCGCTCGCCCAGCGCGGTGGTCAGCGCGTCGCGCGCCTTGTTGATCGCCTCGCCGGCGCTCTTGCGTTCTTCCGCCGGCAACGCGCCCAACTGCTTGAGCTGGGCGGTGACGCTGCCGGACTTGCCCAGCAGCGACACGCGCAGCGCTTCGATCGCATCCGACGAAGACGCCGCGGCGATTTCGTCCAGCGCCTGCCGGGTCAATGATTCGATTCCACTCATCGCCTGTCGAACCTCAATGAATTGCGCATCGGCCTCTCGCCGATGCGGTCGCCCCAAAGCCGCGGAGCCATCGTCCGATCCCACCGTTCCGCGACGCGGTCCCGGCACGGATCAATCGTCAAAGCCTTCATCCGAAAAACTCAGCACCACGTCCGCGCCCATCGTTTCCAGCACCTGCCTGACGCTTTCCAGGTGCTCGGGACGAATAGTCGTGATCACCATCGTCTTGCGCGCGCGGATGTCGCGCTCCAACTGCTTGCGCGCCGCCGGCGAGCCGGCGAATCCGCTGCGCAGGCGTTTGGACAATTCCGCGTTCGCGTGGCTGTCCGCGTCGTCCCAGTCGCCGGGATGTTCGTCCCAGCCTTTTATCGTCAAGGTTCCCATCGTCATCCGATCCGTCGCCATCGAGCGAAGTACAAGACAATTTCTGAAACTCTAAAACGACAATGGGGAAGGACTTGCGCCCTTCCCCATGCCGAGGTTCCTCTCTAAAAGTCCGCGCACGGATGCACGGGCTCTCGTGGAGGCATCCGCATTAAGCCGCGAGCGCGCTCTTCGCCTTTTCGGCCAGCGCCGCAAAACCGTTCGCGTCGTGCACGGCGATGTCCGCCAGCACCTTACGGTCGAGGGTGATGCCGGACTTGAGCAGACCGTTCATGAAGCGGCTGTAGCTCAGACCGTTGATGCGGGCCGCCGCGTTGATACGCGTGATCCACAGCGAACGGAAATTGCGCTTCTTCTGCTTACGGCCGATGTAGGCGTACTGCAGAGCCTTCGTGACCGCCTGCTTGGCGACGCGGAAGACCTTGCGGCGGGCGTGATAGTAGCCCTTGGCCTGCTTCAGGATTTTCTTGTGACGGCGACGCGCCGTAACACCACGTTTAACTCGTGCCATTGTTCAGTCTCCTCACAAATACGGAAGCATGCGGTCCAGACGGCCAGCGTCCTCGGCACGAACATGGTTCGTCTGCCGCAGGTTGCGCTTCCGCTTGGTCGCTTTCTTGGTGAGGATGTGGCTCTTGTTGGCGTGACCGCACTTGTACTTGCCGGAAGCAGTCTTCCGGAAGCGCTTGGCCGCCGCCCGATTGGTCTTGATCTTGGGCATTGCGATGTCCTTTCGGAGGTTTATGTCACTGGCCTGGGCGGTGGCACCGGTGCGCTTGCGCGCGGCCACTCTTTCCGTCCTGCCCTTGCCGGCTTGTAAGTCGTTGATCTAAAACAGATCTACAACAGGTCCGTGATGCAACGTACTGCAAACCCGGAGAACCGGGCCGCACATTATGCGCAGCTTGGCAACCCGATGCAAATCAGCGGTTTAGAATCCCGCCGGAGACTCGACCGGAGTCGGGGTCAGGACCGCCGGCTGCGCGGGCGCCGGCGCGGCCGGGGCGCCGAACAGACCGGTGTCGATGGCATCGCCCAACCGGGCCAGCGCCTGAGCCACGACCGCCGAGACCGTGCGGTTCCAAAGCGCGCGCTCGTCGTCCCGGGCTTTCTTGCCCGGCGGCATTACCAGTCCCTGGCCGCTGCCGGTGGCCTCGTAAGCGGCGATCGCTCGGGCATGGAAGGGCCGGCCGTCGATACGAAGGTTGATCACCACGATGATCGGCGCCTTGCGCGAACCGATCTCGGACATCCGGTAGCTGCCGAGCGTGTCGTCGTCGGCGCAGCCGGTCTTGTCCTGGTCGTTGAGCTTGTCGGCGAGATATCCGGTGACCAGGCGCCCCTGCATAGCGCGATAACCGGCGGCGGTGTTGAGGTGGACGACGAAGTCCGCCAGTTCCACCGAACGCCCCGCCAGCTTGTCCGCGAAGCGCTCGACCAGTGCCGACCGGACGACCGAGGCCGGCTCGGGCGCGATGTCCTGACCGCCGATGCGTATCGCGTAGAAGGAACACTTGGTGATGAACTTCGATTCGAACGCCGACTCAAGTTGCACGGGCCGGCGGCGGTCGCTGAAAGAGAACGACGCAACCCCGGCCAGCACCGGACGGTCGAGTTCGGTCGGATAACGCGCGGCGGTCAGCGCGAACATGGCGATGGAGGCCACAATCCAGGATGTCCAACGACGTGGCATGCCCAATTCCTTATGAAACCCGGGCCGCGGTTGCGCGCGCCACTAAAAACAAGGGGCGCGAACGCCGCTCTCCCCACCTGCCCAACGAAAGAAGCCGCAAGCGCGACCCTTTCGTCTCGCAAAAAACAAGGGCCGCGAACGCGGCCCTTGCGGTAACTCAGATCTTCTTCTTCGGCGCGATCATCATGACCATCTGCCGCCCTTCCAGGCGCGGACGCGATTCGACCACGATGTCGTCGCCGAGATCGGCCTCGATCCGGGCCGCCATTTCGCGACCGAGTTCCTGATGGCTCATCTCGCGGCCACGGAAGCGGATGTTGACCTTGACCTTGTCGCCCTCTTCCAGAAAACGGCGCATGTTGCGCAGCTTGATCTGGTAGTCGCCTTCATCGGTGACCGGGCGGAACTTGAGTTCCTTGATCTCGACCTGCTTCTGCTTCTTCTTGGCCTCGTTGGCCTTCTTCTGCTGCTCGAAGCGAAACTTGCCGAAGTCCATGATCTTGCAGACCGGCGGATCGGCATTCGGCTGGATTTCGACCAGATCCAGGGCTTCGTCCTCGGCCATGCGCAGCGCTTCGTCGCGCGTGAGCACGCCGATCATCTCGCCATCGCTGCCGATCACGCGCACTCGCGGTACGCGGATTTCCTGGTTCTTTCGATTCGGCTTCTCGGGGGTACTGATTGTTGGATCTCCAAAGTGATTCAGGCCGTCCCGGACTGGCACCGGGACGGGATCTGTTGCTGGCTGCGCGCGGTTAGCAGGCCGACTCGCCGTTCAAACGCGAGGCGAACTCGGCGACGGTCATCGTCCCCAGGTCTTCCCCAGCCCGCGTGCGCACCGCAATCATGCCATTTTCCTTCTCGCGGTCTCCGGCCACAAGCAGGTACGGCACGCGCTGCAGCGTGTGCTCGCGAATCTTATAGCCGATTTTTTCGTTCCGCAAATCGGCCTCAACCCGGAACCCTTGATTTGCAAGGAGTTTCCGGACGTCGGCCACATAATCGGCCTGGGCGTCGGTGATGTTCATGACCGTGGCCTGGACCGGGGCCAGCCAGGCCGGGAACTGGCCGGCGTGGTGTTCGATCAGGATTCCGATGAAACGCTCCATCGAGCCGACGATGGCCCGGTGCAGCATGACCGGCGTCCGCCGCTGGCTGTGTTCGTCCACGTATTCCGCGCCCAGACGGCCCGGCATCATGAAATCGACCTGCATCGTGCCCAGCTGCCAGGTCCGGCCGATCGCGTCCTTGAGGTGGTATTCGATCTTCGGGCCGTAGAAGGCGCCCTCGCCCGGCAGCTCCTGCCATTCTACCCCGCAGGCCGACAGGGCGCTGCGCAGGGCGGTTTCGGCCTTGTCCCAGGTGGCGTCGTCGCCCAGGCGCGAGTCCGGCCGCAGGGCGATCTTGATCTGGATCTCTTCGAAGCCGAAGTGCTGGTAGACCGCCAGCGCCTGCTGGTGGAACGCGGTCACTTCGGCCTCGATCTGGTCTTCCAGGCAGAAGATGTGCCCGTCGTCCTGGGTGAAGCCGCGCACGCGCAGGATGCCGTGCAGCGCGCCGGAGGGCTCGTTGCGATGGCAGGCGCCGAATTCGCCGTAGCGGATCGGCAGGTCGCGGTAGCTGTGCAGGCCCTGGTTGAACACCTGGACGTGGCCCGGGCAGTTCATCGGCTTGATCGCGTAGGTGCGCTTCTCCGACTCGGTGAAGAACATGTTCTCCTTGTAGTTGTCCCAGTGGCCGGACTTCTGCCACAGCGACACGTCGAGGATCTGCGGGCAGCGCACTTCGCCGTAGCCGCTGTCGCGATAGACCTTGCGCATGTACTGCTCGACCACCTGCCACACCGACCAGCCCTTGGGATGCCAGAACACCAGGCCCGGGGCTTCTTCCTGCAGGTGGAACAGGTCCTGCTGCTTGCCGATCTTGCGGTGGTCGCGCTTCTCGGCCTCTTCCACGCGCTGGATGTAGGCGGCCAGTTGCTTCTTGTCGGCCCAGGCGGTGCCGTAGATGCGCTGCAGCTGTTCGTTCTTGGAATCGCCGCGCCAGTACGCGCCGGAGATGCGCGTGAGCTTGAAGGCCTTGAGAAAGCGCGTATTGGGCACGTGTGGGCCGCGGCACATGTCCACGTATTCCTCGTGGTAGTACAGGCCCATGGCCTTTTCTTCCGGCATGTCCTCGACCAGGCGCAGCTTGTAGTCCTCGCCGCGCGAGGCGAACACTTCGATGACTTCCGCGCGCGGGGTGACCTTCTTGATCACGTCGTAGTCTTTGTCGATCAGCTGGACCATGCGCGCTTCGATCGCGGCCAGATCCTCCGGCGTGAACGGGCGTTCGTACCAGATGTCGTAGTAGAAGCCTTCGTCGATGACCGGGCCGATCACCATCTTCGCGGTCGGGTACAGCTGCTTGACCGCGTGGCCGACCAGGTGGGCGCAGGAGTGGCGGATGATCTCGACGCCCTCGGGGTCCTTGGGCGTGATGATGCGCAGCTTGGCGTCGTGGTCGATGCGGTCGCTGGCATCGACCAGCTTGCCATCGACTTCGCCGGCGACGGTGGCCTTGGCCAGGCCGGCGCCGATCGAGGCGGCGACGTCCATGACGGATACGGGTTGTTCGAATTCGCGGCGGCTGCCGTCGGGGAGCGTAATGGCGATCATGGCGGGGTCTTCGTAGGCGGAAACGTTGCGGTGAGCGGCCGCGCCGGCCGGCGGCGACCTTGCGGGGTCGGACCTGCGGCGGCGGCGGGAAACCGGGATTCGGTGCGGCGTTACGGATCGAACGGACGCGCTGGCGCGGTGAACCTCAGCCGGACATCGCCGGGCCATCGGCGGCAAGAAAAAAGCGCCACGAGGGCGCCTGCGCTTGCGGGAGCCTCGGGCGATTCAGCGATGGGCGCAGGTAGTGTCCATGTCGCACGCTCGGCCGGCGGGTTCGCGGGCCACCTCGGGTTCGATCGCGGCGGAATGCGGCGATCCGATTCGCTCATATTTGGGTACGCCGCCGGGCAAGTCAACCGCCGTCACAGCGCCTTGCATCGACAATGCCGCCAAGATAGGCAAGCCGCGGGGCTTGGAGTACCGTGGAACGCGACAAGGACGGCCTCCGCAACGGGGACGCGAAGGAAGCGCGAAGGGCACCGGCGACGCCGGTAGCAGCCCGTTCGGCGACCGGCGCGACGGGCCGGCCGCCAACCTCTCTCGGGCCCTCGATGAGCGCCACTGCGAACGCCTCCAACGCCGGCACGATCGCGATTTTCCGCCGCCTGCTGCCCACGGTGTGGTTCTACCGCTGGCGGGTGCTGCTCGGCCTGAGCCTGCTGGTGGGCACCAAACTGGCGACGATCGGGGTGCCGCTGCTGCTCAAGCAACTGATCGACACGCTCGATCACAAACCCACCCCGCTGACCGTCCCCGCCCTGCTGCTGATGGCTTACGGCGCGTTGCGCTTGTCTACCTCGGTGCTCCAGGAATTGCGCGGCATCGTGTTCGCGCGGGTGCTGGCGCGGACCTCGCGCGAGATCACTCTGCGGGTATTTTCGCATCTGCACGCGCTGAGCCTGCGGTTCCACCTCGACCGCCGCACCGGCGGCATCACCCGCGATCTCGAACGCGGCATGTCGTCGATCTCGGAACTGCTCGACACCATGCTGTACCTGGTGCTGCCCACGGTACTGGAAGTGGTGCTGATCTCGGCGATCCTGATCGGGCGCTACGACACCAGCTTCGCCGTGATCACCCTGGGCACCCTGGTGGCCTACGTCGCCTTCACCGTGCACATGACCGAATGGCGGTTGCGCTACTACCGGGCCATGAACGAGGCCAACACCGAGGCCAACGCCAATTCGGTCGATTCGCTGCTGAACTACGAAACCGTCAAATACTTCAACAACGAGCGCTACGAAGCGCAGCGCTTCGACAGCAGCCTGCGCGAACTCGAGGAAGCCGCGGTCAAGAGCCTGAAGACGCTGTCGCTGCTCGGCATCGGCCAGGCGGCGATCGTCGCCATCGGCCTGACCCTGCTGGTGTGGCGCGCGACCGAAGGCGTCATCGCCGGGCGCATGACCCTGGGCGATCTGGTGCTGGTCAACGCCTTCCTGATCCAGCTCGCCGCGCCGCTGAGCTATCTGGGCATGATCTACCGCGAGACCAAGCAGACCCTGTCGAATCTGGAACGCATGTTCGTGCTGCTCGACGAGCCGATCGAAGTGCGCGACCCCGTGCCCGCGCCGGAGCTGGTGATACGCGGCGGCGAGGTGAAATTCGAGCGGGTCTGGTTCTCCTACGACGGCAAGCGGCAAGTGCTGCGCGATGTCGATTTCGTCATCGCGCCGGGCAAGACCCTGGCCGTGGTCGGCACCACCGGGGCCGGCAAATCGACCCTGGCGCGGCTGCTGTACCGCTACTACGACGTCGATGCCGGGCGGGTGTCGATCGACGGCCAGGATCTGCGCGAGGTCGGCCAGGATTCGCTGCGCACCCAGATCGGGGTGGTACCGCAGGACACGGTGCTGTTCAACGATTCGCTGTACTACAACATCGCCTACGGCCGCCCCAGCGCCAGCCGCGAGGAGGTGGTCGCCGTGGCCCGGGCCGCGCATGTGCACGACTTCATCGAAAGCTTGCCGCAGGGCTACGACACCAACGTCGGCGAGCGCGGGCTCAAGCTGTCGGGCGGCGAAAAACAACGGATCGCCATCGCCCGCACCCTGCTTAAAGACCCGGCGATCCTGATCTTCGACGAAGCCACCTCGGCGCTGGACACGCAAACCGAGAGCGGCATCCAGCTGGAACTGCGCAATGCCGCGCGCGGCCACACCACTCTGGTCATCGCACATCGCTTGTCCACGGTGATCGATGCCGACGAAATCCTCGTGCTCGATCACGGCCGCATCGTCGAGCGTGGCACCCACACCGCTCTGCTGGCCGCGCGCGGCCGCTACGCGATGCTGTGGACGATGCAGCAGCGCCAGGACGATACCCCCGCTCCGCAGTCCCACCCGAACCGCAGCGAAAAAGGACAACCATGACGACATTGATAGTCGCCGACCCGTGGGACCAGCACGCTCAGGCCGTGGCCTGGGCGCTGGACGTCGAGGGCGAGCCGGTCCATATCTGGTACACGCACGATTTTCCGCAGAAGCACCACGTGAGCTTGCGCATCGGCGGCGACTCGCCGCTCAGCGCGGCCGCGCCCGGGATTTCGCTGTACTGCACCCAGCATCGTCACGACTTTCAGGCCCAGGACATCGAGACGGTGTGGCTGCGGCGCTGGTATCAACCGGCCGCCTCGTCCGATCTGCACCCGGCCGACACGCGTTTTTCGCAGGTGGAATCCAACGAGTTCGTGCGCTCGGCGATCAATCTGCTCGACGAGCGTCCGCGCTTCTGGGTCAATTCGGTGCAGGCCAAATCGCGCGCCGACCGCAAAGTCGTGCAGCTGATGAACGCCGCCGCGGTCGGCCTGAAGACTCCGCTGAGCCTGTTTTCCAACGATCCCGAACAGATCCGGGGATTCTTCCGCGAGCACGGCGGCAAGGTCGTCTACAAGCCGATCACCGGCGCGGCCTGGGTCGGGGAAGAAACCTCGCACGCCACCTTCACCTCGATCCTCAACGAAGAGCTGCTGCGCAACGACGGCTCGCTGTCGAACGCACCGGGCATCTACCAGACCCTGCTCGACAAGCGCTACGAATTGCGGGTCACGGTGATGGGCCGCACGGTGGTGGCGGCCAAGATCAAATCGCAGCGCGACGGCAATTATCTGACCGACTGGCGCGCCAACGATTTCGACGAAAACATGGGCTGCGAGCGCTACGCCATGCCGGCCGAGGTCGAGGCGCGGTGCCTGGCGCTGATGGAGCGGCTGGGGCTGGTGTTCGGCTGCATCGATATCGTCGTCACCACCGCCGGCGACTACGTGTTTCTCGAAGTCAACGAGATGGGCCAGTTCCTTTGGCTGGAAGGCATCAATCCCGATCTGCAGCTGCTCGACTGCTTCGTCCGCTTCCTGCGCAGCCGCGATCCGCGCTTCGTCTACGACTGGCGCGCGCCGGCGTACCGCTATCGCGAATACTGGGAAACCACCCAGGCCGACGGCGGCAACCTGCCCAACCCAAGCCGCCACGTGGCCCTGCCGCGCACGTTCGAGATGCGCGAGTGAGTGCGCGCCGGTCCAGACACCTGTCCGGACCGGCCGTCGGCGCGCGTCGGCGATGTCCGCCGCGAACAGGATCCGGCGCATACAAAAGGGCCAGAGGTGAAGCCACCTCTGGCCCGATCATCTGGCAAACCGAATCGATCGGCTTACGGGATCTGGTCGCCGTTGTCGGCGAAATCGATCTCGTTCGTCGGCGCCGTGCGGCGGACCGTCGACGCGGTGGCGAACGTGGCGCTGTTGCCGGGAACGTCCAATACCGGGGTTTCGACAGCGACCTTGCGACCGATCAGTCGGGTCTCTTCAACCTGGGACATTGCCTACTCCTTAGCATGTTGCGGCGGATTACCGCAGCCCGAGAATAGGTGCCTCCAGACACAGGCATCAAGGCGATTTTCGGCATGTTATGCGGCTATTTCGGCACCGAAAATACGTAATTCCAGGCAAATCAAACACAAACCGCCATTTCGGGTAAAGCCAGCCAAGCCAAAGTCGGCAATCTGGCCTATTTTTACCCCCGAAATTCTGATAATGGCATCGCAGATACCGATGCCCGGATGCGTATCCGGCGGCGAGGCGCGACTCGCGTGCCGCCATCGGCGGCGAGGGGCCTGGATCGGCGAACGCGCAGGGGGCGCCCCGCCGATATCGCTCCCGATCAGCGTCAGGGATGCTGGGGGCCGCGCGGAGCCGGGAGATGCGAACGAGGGCGGCCGGTCGCCGCCGCCGCAATGCGATCCCGCAAAAGCAAACGGCGCGACCTATAAGGCCACGCCGTTTGACCACTTATGTGGTGGGCGGTACAGGGTTCGAACCTGTGACCCCTACCATGTCAAGGTAGTGCTCTACCGCTGAGCTAACCGCCCGTCGCCGACTTGTTTCAACTTCCCGGCGAAGGGCGCGCAGTGTAGCCCACGCGACGGCGGCCTACAAGCCTTTTCCCGCCGCCGGCGCCGCGGCCGCGGACCGCCCTCAGGCGCCGAAGCCGGCGTCCTTGAGCTTGCGCAGCTGATCGCGCGTCGCCGCGGCCTGCTCGAACTCCAGATCGCGCGCGTGCTGGTACATCTGCTGCTCCAGCTGCTTGATCTTGGCCGCGAACTGGGACGGGCTGAGCGCGGCGTATTCGGCCGTTTCCTCGGCCGCCTTGCGGGCCCTGCCGCGCGCCTTGAGCGCCTCGGGATCGACCCGCGCGCCCTCCATGATGTCGGTCACCGCCTTGTCCACCGACTTCGGCGTGATGCCGTGCTCCTGGTTGTAGTCGACCTGCTTCTGCCGGCGGCGGTCGGTTTCCTCGATCGCGCGCTGCATCGAGTTGGTGATGCGGTCGGCGTAGAGGATCGCCTTGCCGCGCAGATTGCGCGCGGCGCGGCCGATGGTCTGGATCAGCGAACCGGTCGAACGCAGGAAACCTTCCTTGTCCGCGTCGAGGATCGCCACCAGCGACACCTCGGGCATGTCCAGGCCTTCGCGCAACAGGTTGATGCCGACCAGCACGTCGAACTTGCCCAGGCGCAGATCGCGGATGATTTCCACGCGCTCCACGGTCTCGATGTCGGAGTGCAGGTAACGCACCTTGACCCCATGCTCGCCCAGGTACTCGGTCAGGTTCTCGGACATGCGCTTGGTCAGGGTAGTGATCAGCACGCGATCGCCCATCGCCACGCGCTCACGGATTTCGCCGAGCACATCGTCCACCTGGGTGCCGACCGGGCGGATCTCGACCACCGGATCGATCAGGCCGGTGGGCCGCACCAGCAGTTCGGTGATCTGCCCTTCCGACTTGCGCAGCTCATACGGCCCGGGCGTGGCCGATACGTAGATCGCGCGCGGCGAGCGCCCTTCCCACTCCTCGAACCGCAGCGGCCGGTTGTCCAGCGCCGAGGGCATGCGGAAACCGAATTCGACCAGGGTTTCCTTGCGCGAGCGGTCGCCTTTGTACATCGCGCCGATCTGCGGGATGGTGACGTGCGATTCATCGACCACCAGCAGCGCATCGGGCGGCAGGTAGTCGAACAGGCACGGCGGCGGCTCGCCGGGCATGTGCCCGCTCAGATGCCGCGAGTAGTTTTCGATGCCGTTGCAGAAGCCGACCTCGGCCAGCATTTCCAGGTCGAACTGGGTGCGCTGGGCCAGGCGCTGCGCCTCGACCAGCTTGTTGTTGGCGTACAGGTATTCCAGGCGCTCGCGCAGCTCTTCCTTGATCGTCTCGATCGCATCGAGCACGGTGCGGCGGGTGGTGACGTAGTGCGAGCCGGGGTAGATCGTGTAACGCGGCACTTTTTCCAGGGTTTCGCCGGTCAGCGGATCGAAGATGGTCAGGTTCTCGATCTCGCCGTCGAACAGCTCGATCCGCAGCGCCTGGGCGTCGCTTTCGGCCGGGTGCACGTCGATGACCTCGCCGCGCACCCGGTAGGTGGCGCGGCGCAGCTCGGTGTCGTTGCGGTCGTACTGCATTTCGGTGAGGCGGCGGATCAACTCGCGCTGATCGATGCGCTCGCCGCGCACCATGTGCAGGACCATGCGGAAGTATTCGTTCGGATCGCCCAGGCCGTAGATCGCCGAGACGGTGCACACGATCAGGGCATCACGCCGCTCCAGCAGGGCCTTGGTCGCCGACAGCCGCATCTGCTCGATGTGCTCGTTGACCGAGCTGTCCTTCTCGATGAAGGTGTCGCTCGACGGCACATAGGCCTCGGGCTGGTAGTAGTCGTAGTAGCTGACGAAATACTCGACCGCGTTATGCGGGAAGAACGCCTTGAACTCGCCGTACAGCTGCGCCGCCAGGGTCTTGTTCGGCGCCATCACCAGGGTCGGCTTCTGCACCGCCTGGACCACGTTGGCGATGGTGTAGGTCTTGCCCGAGCCGGTCACGCCGAGCAGGGTCTGCTGCGCCAAACCGCTCTCGAAGCCCTGCACCAGCTTTTCGATCGCCTGCGGCTGGTCGCCGGCCGGCGAATACGGCGAGATCAATTGGAAACCGGAGGACTGGGGGGTGTCGTCCATCGTGCTGCCCGCGATTGAGCTAATCGGGCAGTTTAGCTAATGCCGTCTCATCGGGTGAGAATGAATGCCGGCGGGCCAGGCCAATGCCCCGCTGGCAAGAAAAAAGCCCACCCGGGACGGTGCCTGGGCGGGCTTATCGGAACTGAACCGTTAAACGGTCAGTTCATGTTCCAGCATTCCTTTTTGGCGTCCTCGATCGGGGTCTTCCGGCCGGCGTTGTCGATGGTCAAGGTGCCGCACTTGTCCTTGCTCTGGCCGCTGCTGGTGCTGGGCACCGCCTGGAGCTTGAAGGTGCTGGAAGTGACCGCGCCGTCGAAGGAAATCGTGTACTGCGCCGCGCCGGTCCGGGGCGATTGCAACAACGGCCCCCACAAAATGTTCAGATCCGCGTTGAGATAGCTGTTGTTGTTCGTGTAGTAACGCTCCATCGCCTGCGCCAACTCGGTCAGATCGGCCTTGGCCTGGCCACGCCGGCTCTTGCGCACGCTGTCCTGGTAGGTCGGCACCGCGATGCCGACCAGGATACCGACGATGGCCACCACGACCATGAGCTCCATCAAGGTGAAACCACGGCTCGGGCGCGCAGGCAGATTAACGGTGCAAGACTTCATTTCGGTCCCCTGTTATCGGATCTGGCGCCAGGACTGGCGGCCGCACGGTCTGGGCAGATAGATCGGCTGCGAGCCGGAGGTCTGCACCATGACCGAACACTTGCTCGCCACCGCCTTGGCGATTTCTTCGTCGGTCGCGGTAGCCGGCAAGATGTCGCCCTTGGGCGTGGCGACCACGGCGATGTCCTTGACCGGCGCAGTGCCGGTGCCGCTGCCCTGACGCTTCAGCTTGACCGCGCCGACGTTGGCGCCGAAGCGGTTGCCGGTAGCCGAACCGATACGCGCGTTGGCCATGCCTGCCGCGCCGCTGAGCGCATCCAGGCCGTAGAGCCAGTTGTTGCCGTCGGTGGAGCAGCCGTCGGTGCTGTTGGGATCGTAGGTCGGGAAGAACAGGATGCCGTTCTGCAGACGCGGGTTGCCGATGAAGCGCTCGCCGGTCGCGGTCGGATTGCCGTTCTTGGCACGATCGACACCGAGATTGATGTACCAGCCCTTCTTGGCCGCGTTCAGGCGATCGCCGGTGACGTCGCGCAGCACGGCGCCGGTGGTATCGACCTCCTCGGTGATGTACTGCTGTTGCAGCTCGCTGCGGCCGTTGATCACCGCGCCGCGATCGATGATGCCGTACGCGCTCTGCATCGCCTTGTCGCTGGGGTCATCGCTGAACGAGAAGCTGCCGGTGCCGAACAGGACCATCACATCGTTGCCGACCGTGGTCGCTTCCAGGCCGCCGAGGATCGGCTGGCGCAGGTTGTAATCGTCGTTGTACCGGGCGATGAACAGCGGATTGCCGCCCAACGCGACCGTGTTGTCGCGCAGGTCGAACTTCCACACCGCGCCGTTCAAGTCGCCGGCATACACCGTATCGGCGAAACCGTCGCGAGCCTCCGTAGTGCTGGTGCCCTGGTAGCGATCGATCACCACCACGTTGCCGAGGCCGTTCTTGGTCCGGGTCGGCAAGGTGCCGGTGGTTTCCGTGGCGGTGATGCGGGTCACCTTGCCGTCCGCGATATCGACCAGGAACAGCACAGCCTTGCCGTTGACGCTGTCGTAACCGTTGCCGAAGACCGCCTTCCACTTGATCGCGCCGCCGGCTTCCTTGACCGGAACGATCGCGATCTTGCCCAGGACGCTGCCGATATCCTTCGCGCCGTTGGCGTCGCCGGACATGTCGTTGACTTCCCACAGAACGCTCAGCGCGTTCTGGTTGCTCATATCGAGCGCGAACACGCCGCGGCCGCCGGCGCCGACGCTGGCCGCCAACACCGTCTTCCAGGCGCTGCCGTCGTGCGCATCGGACACGGTCGCCAGACCATCGACGAAGTAGCGATGCTGGAAGACCTGATCGTTGCGATCGGCGGCGCGGTACGGGAACAGCAGATTGCCCATATGGCCGACCGAGGTCGCCGGGATGTAGGCGAAAGCCTCCGCGCCGGTGTCGCCGTTGAATGCATGGAACATGCCGTCGTTGGCGCCCACGTAGACGAACGTCGTGCGGCCGGTGCGCTTGGTGGTGAGGTAGTTGGCGTAATTCAGCACGTCGCCGGTGAGGCCGTCGGCGCTGCGCAGACTGCGGTAACCGTAGTCGTCGCCCTTGGAGGAAACGATCGGCGTCGAGTTGACGATATCGCCGAGCAACGTAGTGCGCTTACGCAGCTTTCCGCCGTCGTGGGCTCTGTCGCCACGCAGATACGCTACCGCCTCGGCACCGGTCACGCCGCCGTCGATGCGGTTGAATTTCCCTGCGCAGTTCTGCAGCGGGTCGCTGCACAACGCGGCGAGCACGTTCGCGTCGGTAGTGCCCAAGGCCGTGGCGGTGAAATCCGCCACCGTCGGCTTGACGCTCCCGGCCGTGGTCTTGCCGAAGCGGATGACACGTCCGGCGGCGTTGAGGCTGGCGGAAGCTTCCCACTTGTTGGTGAAGGTGATGTTGCCGGTAACCGGATCGTTGGTCGCCGTGTACGCGTTCAAACGACTGAACCAGTCGGTGCCGTTGTTGGCCGACTCATATGTCGGCTCCACCGACAGGGTGTTCGACCCGACGCGCGAACCCACCAGGCCAATGCTGCCCGAAGGCGTGGCGCCGCCGCCGACCGAGGCCAGAATCTCGCGCATCGCCGAGGTGATGTCCGACGGAGTGGTGGCGTTGATGTACTTGCCGCGCGCGTTCATGGTCGCGTGCCAGATCTCATCGACCGTGCTCGGCGCGTCGTTCTGGAACGCGCGCCAGGCCGGATAACCCGCGGGCGTATACGGATCGGGGGCATTGGCAACCGGGTCGTAGGTGACACCGTAGATGTCGCCGCGAGCGCCGAGCGTGACCCCATAGAAGTTCATGTGCGGGTCTGCGCGGCAATCCAGTTTCGGATCGTTCGGCGTGGTCTTGCACGCCTCCGGAACCTGCACCTTGCCCAAGCCCAGGTCGCTGCGAAGCGTGGTCTTGTAGTAGAGCGCCGCGGTATCGGCGAGCGTATTGGCATGCGTGTCGGCCAGCGGCGCAGGCATGTCCGCATCTTGCGAACCGACGGCGGGACCACCGCCGTTGCTGTAGCCGTCGGTGAACAGCATGCCGGCGTTGATCTGGCATGCGTATTTCACCGGCGCGCCGGCGTCGGTGCGCATGAACTGCTTGCCGATGTGCTCCACGGCGAACCGGTTGGGCGTACCGCCGGAGGCATTCAAGGCCAGCAACTTCTCGTTGTAGAGCGCGGCCTTTTCGGCGGCCACCGACATGTCGCGCATCACGACGTCGGTGTAGGAAGTCGGGTTGATGGTGAACATGCCGACGCGCATCTTCTCGGTGCGCTCGAGCGACAGCGTCAGCGCGGCCTTCATCGCGCGATTGCGATTGCCGTAGAAACTGAACCAGTTGGCGAAATTCTGGATCGCCAACTCGTACTTGCCTGCGGCGAAATTGGCCGACTTGATCTCGTACTTGTACAGATTGCAGCCGTTGCCGCAAGCATTGGTAGCGGTGGTCGGCGTGGCGGTATAGCCCCAGGCCGCACCGGCGGTGGCAGACTTGAGGTAGACCGTCGCGGGGTAGTACTCGATCGCCACTTCGCAGCCGACAGTCAGCGTACGGGCCGAGCCCAGGGTGTTCCACCCCCCGCCCGTCAAACCGCCGCAGCCGCCATCGTTATACGTCTCGTATACAGTTCCCGCGGGCAAAGTCGCGCCCTGAGGAACGTAAAAGTATTCGTCGCGGCCGCTGTTGGCGCGCCAGTTCGCGGCCACATTGATGGCCGGAGTGGCGGCGTCCGGATCAACCCGCGTCGCGGTGATGCTTGCCTGCGGATAATCGACGATCTCGTTGGTCGCGTTGGGACGCTTCCACGGCGAATACGTCACCAGCGGATTGAAATACGCGGGATTGACGTCCGGAGAGCGGGCGAAGCCAAAGTTGTCGATCGGCGCGATCGCCCTTCGATTGGCGTCGATGCGGTACCTTGGCGACGGAATCGTGTGATGGAATCCGTTCATGTCGCCGTTGGTCGGCTGGCCGTTGGCGTACTCGATCTCGTTGGCCAGGCGAAGGCGCGCGCCGCTGCCGCTGCCGATGAAGTAGCCATTGGTGGCCCGCGATCCGTAATCCCAGAACGCCGCACCGTCCTGCCCCGGAAACAGGGTCTGGAAGGTCATCGAGCCCGAGTTGTCGACCGCCATGACGAAGGCCGGCGGCACGCTCACGCTGGAGTTCAGCGGAACCTGCGCCAGCGACCCGCCGGCCTGGATCGCGTTGGCGTTGTATAGCCAGTAGCCGCCGGCGGCGAGCGCCAACGCCAACGCCAACGGCGCGAATAGATAGATGCGTGGGGAAGTCATGACGTTACCCTCAGGGCACGAAAATGGTGTCGATGACGGCGTCCGAACCGGGGTTCGTGCCGTGGTCAACGGCATAGGCCGTGACCTGGAAGATCAGATTGGTGTTCTCGCTCAGCGGCACGGTGCCCATGCCGATGCCCGTGCCGCCGGAAACGCATTCGTCGATGCGACGGGTGAAACTCAGCTTGGCCGGCAATGGATTGGCATATTTGAGTTTCTCCGCCCAAGCCGAGGGATCGAAGCCGGACGTGCACAGGGGCTGATCGAGATCGATCGCCTCGGTGCCGGCGCTCTGAACCTGACGCTGCAAATCGCTTTCTTTTCCGCGCGCGCGGCCCTCGGCGTTCTGGAAGGCCATGTTGGTCGAGCGATAACTGGAGGTCATTCGCTCCTGCAAACCGGTCACCTGCATCGCGGTAATGCCGATCAGCGCCAGCAGAATCAACATGATGAGCGCGACATACAGCACCGCGCCGCGCTGGGCGGAGGGCGGCACCGGGAAAGAGCGCCTGATACGGATCGTATTCATGTCGGACCTCAGTTTCCGTACAGTCGGTTGCGCAGAGCGATATTGGTTTCGTAGACGGTGCGATAGCGCTGGTCGTCGGGCAACGTCAGCTGGGTGCCGAGCGAACGCTGCACGACCGTGCGCTTCTGCGCGGAGGCCGGATCGGTACTGCGGATCAACAGGCCGACCTGCATTTCACCGACGCGCTGCCAGCCACCGCTGCTGCTGCTGTCGGGCAACAAGGTCGCGGCGGTGCGCACCGAATCGATGACACCGGTCGGCGATTGGGCCGGATCGGTCACCGTGTCTTGGCCGTAGAGCAGTTGCATGTTCTCCACGCCTTCCACGACTTCCTCGGAGATGCCGGTGTCAGCGTCCAGCGACAGGCTGCCGGCTCCCGGAAGGGCGGTGAAACGTGCGCGATAGAGAACGAGCTCATTGTCTTGCGGGCGTGGTTTTTCCGGCTGCTTGAAACCCACGTAATAGACCAGACTCTCCGCGCGATACAGACGCGCCTGCCCCTTGGCGAAGGTGTCGGAGCCGTCGAATGCGATCTGATTCAGCCCCTTTTTCTCCACGGTGACCAGCTTGGCACCACCCACATTCTCGACTTTGGTTGCCTGGAACATCACCACCGAACGGCAATCGGCGATACCGAATAGTCCCGGGTCGGCCGACGTCTTGGTCAATACGTCCCATTGCGCGGAATTGACTTGGATCGTGGCTGGATCGCCGGTGACGAAGCCCGTCACTTCCGCGCTTTCCGGAGACAGGGAACGCAGTACGACGATGTCGCTGCCGCGAATCGGAGTGGGCTTCAACGCGGCAAAGAACTGAGTCGTCAGCGCCGGAGACCAGTCGCCCGCCGTTCCTTTGACCGGATCGGTGGAAAGATTCAGCGTATCGGTCGGCGCGGTACCGGTCGCTTCGTAGCCGCGAATCGAATAGTCGAAGCGCAAGGGCTCGTTCGCAGCCGGCATGGAGTTGTAATTGTTGCGATTCGACAGAAACAACTCGCCGAACATGCCGTTACCGGCATAGAAATGAGCCTGGTCCGACACGCAACCGAAATGCCCGCTCATTCGCGCGTCGCGCTGCAAGGCGTCGATGGCGAAACGCGAACTTTCCTGAGCGCGGGCCAGGCCCTGCGCCATCTGGTAGGACGCGCGAGAGGTCGAAAATATCTGGATCAGGCCCAGCACCAGCAGCGTGCTGAGCAGCAGCGCCACCATCAATTCGATCAGCGACAGGCCTGCTTGCAGTCGTCGGCTCACAGCGCACTCTCCATCACGAATTCGGTTGCCTTGGCGCCTGGAAGCTTGTTCCACCGCAGCTCATCGTCCCAGGTAATCACGATGCTCACGGTCTTGTTTGCGTTCACCTTCACCACGGCCTTGCCCGTTTCGCCCAGCGCCTCGCGCAACCGGCAAGTGAAGCTCTCCTTGCGATCGTCCGGAGTGAGCTTGTCGACCTTGGCGCAATTGGCGTTGGCGGTGGCCGAGGAGGCGTTGTAGGTTCCGTCGTACTTCGCCGCGAGCAGACGATTGGAGCGGATGTCGTCGAGCAGGTCGTTGGACAGATTGGTCGCGATCGTGCGCTGATTCGCGCTCTGCGACAGGCGCAGGTTGGTGGCCTGCAGCATCGCCAGACCCAACAGACCGATACCGAGCACCAGCACCGCCATCAATACTTCGATCAGGCTCAGGCCGCGTTGGCGCGCGCCGAAGGCGGGCGATTGACGACACGAAAGTCGGCGACTCATGGGCAGGTCCCTCGGATGACGGTCACGCGGCCGGTGCGACTGATGTCGAACGAGCGGACGTTGTACGCGCCGGTCTTGCATTGCGCGGCCTTGATGGTGAAAGCGCGCGTCTTCTGATCCAGGGTGCGGCCGCGATCGTCGAAACCGATCTCGTTGAAACCGGTGACGGTGGTGACGATGCCTTCCTGCGGCTCGATGACGCGCTTGACCTTGCTGGCGTCGAACTTGTTGTTGCCGTTTTCGTCGGTCCACACCAGCATGCCCGCCTTCTCGTCCCAGGTCGTCGCGCATTGGACGCCGTCCAGGGTCGGGCAGACGCGCGCGCTGCTCTTGCTGCGCAGCGCCTCGGCCCGGGCGAGGTTGATCGTCGCCAGAATCTGATTGGTCGCGGTGGATACGCGATTGGAACGAATCGACTCGGTAAACGAAGGCAGCGCCAGCGCAAGCAGGATCGCGGCGATCCCGATCGTCACCATAAGCTCGATCAATGTGAAACCGGCGGCCGGCCGACTAGCCATGAGCGTTTCTCTTCCCCAGAGGACGATCAGGATGCTAACAGTCGGAATTACCTAGAAAAGGTGCCACACCGACGAGCGGTCGGGCGGAGTTGGTCAGTGGTTTTGCGCCTCGGAATTGTCCGACAGACGTCACGCCTTAGTCCTACCGGCGGTCGCGGTGCGATCCGCTTCCGGCTCGGCTGCGCGCGGCCGAAGCTGTCCGCACCCCGATTTCAGCCCCCGTCGCCAAGGAATGGCCCATGCGCGTCAAGATTCTCGATCCCTTCGAATTCGCCGCCGCGATAGTGTTGGTGAGCCTGCTGAGCGTGCTCGCCTGCGCCGCGTTCGGCGCCCCCACCCGCACCAGCCGAGCCGAGTTGTTGCGCAGCGGCCTGGACGGCTTGTTCGCACAAGCCGGCCGGCGTGCCGTCGCCAGCGGCCTACCGGTGGTGCTGTGCCCGGTCGATGTCGGCTTTTCCTGCACCGGCGGCGGCGACTGGAGCCGCGGCTGGATCGGCTTCACGGACGAAAACGGCAATCGGCAATACGACGGTGACGACGAGCTGCTGCGCCGCGACCTGCCCCTGCCCGACGGCGTGCGTCTTTACACCCTCGCCGGCCGCAGTCACCTGCGTTTCGAGCCACACGCGGGCCGCATGGTCACCGGCGGCGGCTTCGTCGTGTGCGATCCGCGCCGCCCGGGCGAGCCGGTGGCGCTGAAGCTGTCGGAGGAAGGGCGCTTGCGGTTGGAAACGCCTCCTCCGAGCGCGGCAGAGCAATGCGCGGTGAAACGATCGGTCGCGGTCGCGACTACGCAAGCAACCGATGCTTCGCCGGCGGAGCAGCCGTTCATTTCGACCATCCGGCGTCGCGCCGGTATCCGTGTCGCTGGCCGAGTCTCGGGCGGAAATCCAGGTTCCGGCTAAAAATGCCGGACAAAAAGAAAGGCCCCGCATTTCTGCGAGGCCTTCCGGTATTTGGCGCCCGAAGTTGGACTCGAACCAACGCCCCCCCTGATTAACAGCCCAGTCAACGAACAAAGGATATCAATAACTTACACGGGATAATTTCCCCAGCCCGCTACTGTCAAACCTGTGCTGAGACCAGGGTGGCCCCGCAATTTTCCCGCTCCTCGGAGCCCACCTGGTTGGGTCGAAGGCCATATGCCGCTCCTACTGGATCTGCGCGGTTCCAGACCAAGAGCCGCTCGCTTGATCAGCCGCGCTAAAAACCTACTCCAGACAAAGGTTGACGCTAGTGGATCGCACTGCGAGATTCCGAGCCCCATGACGCGGCATGCAAGTGGCTCCATGCCTGCCTAATGTGCTCAGGCTTGAGGAGCCGACTCTTTCGATCATTCCATTCGTGGACTTTTTGAAGAGCGCCTTCCGCGGAGTCACGTGCCTCGGCAGACTGACACATTACCCAGTGGACTGAACTCAACAGCTCCAGGCCGTAAGCGTCTTCATACCCATCTATCAAGCTTGCTACGCGCTCGATCTTCTCACCAACATCGGGCATATCGCGCAAGAAATTTTCGGCAGCCTCAACAGCTCCATCCATTATATCAATGATCTTAGTCGGACTATCTGCGCCGTCACCGTAACCTTGCAAGTAATGTCCCTCAACACAGATAAGTACTTGCCTCAAGTTCTTCGCATAAGGACCATAGCGACCTTCCGTGTACTGAAGTCTGAGTGGCTGCCCCGCCTCCTGCAGGAAGTACATAAGCTTGTGTACCTCAAGCAAGCTCACAAATGGGTCCATGAGTCCATCTTGGTATCGACGTATCAGACTTACCAGGGCCGCCCTACCAGCAGTCATCTCCGGACGCTTCGTATTGGTAGGCATATCAACGGCTAGGGGCGCCCCTTCCGGCGGATACAAATGTACATCGACTTGCGGGACGGCTTCAAAAGCGCGCTCAATGAGTGGACGGACATCCGACCACGACAATCCCCCCAGACCACACCCAAGAGGAGGAACCGCAATCGATCGAATCTCTAGACGCAGGCACGCTGCAACTAGGTCGACCAAACCAGTCTTGATATCAACAAGCTTGCTCTTCGCTCGCCAATGAGCTTTGGTTGGGAAGTTGACAATCCATTTAGGACCACCGACTAAGCCACCAGCATCCACTATATGGACATGACCTACTTTTACTTCTCCGCGAGCACATGCGGCTTCGTACTGCGCAAAGGCTTTCGGAAAAGCGCGCTTAAACTGAAGCGCAATCCCTTTCCCCATAACACCCTGGGTATTGACCGTGTTGACGAGGGCATCAACGTCGGCTTTAAGTAGATTTCCACGCGTGATCTTAATCATTAGTAGTACCAGCCCCGCTCAACAGTAACGGCCGGAACATGCGCTTGGCCATTCAGGATCGCCCTGACACGCGTCGCAGCGTTTTCATCGTAACACCCTACTCGGGTGATGTGAATCGCCCAGGGTTTCGTAGACATCTCGCAGCCATAAACTATGGCTTAAGTGGAGGTGGTTATGAGCGCGAAGCGATACACCGATGAGTTCAAGATCGAAGCGGTCCGTCAGATCGTGGAGTACGGGCGGCCGGTGGCCGAAGTAGCCGAGCGCCTGGGCGTGTCGGTGCACAGCCTGTACGGCTGGCGGCGTCAGCAAGGCAAAAGCGATGTGGTTCGTCGTGTGGAAAAAGATCAGAACGCGGACGTGCGACGCCTGAAGGCAGAACTTCGGCGCGTGACTGAAGAACGAGACATCCTAAAAAAAGCCGCCGCGTACTTTGCCAAGGGGTAAAGGTGAAGTACGCCTTCATGAAGCAGCACGCCGACGAGTTCGGCCTGGCCGCAATGTGCCGTGTCTTGGGCATAAACCGCAGCGGTTACTACGCTTGGCTTCACGCGCCGGCCAGTGCGCGTGCACGCGACGACCAACGTCTGTTGGGATTGATCAAGCACAGTTGGTTGGAAAGCGGCTCGATCTACGGCCATCGCAAGATCACCACGGACCTGCGCGAGTTGGGTGAAACGTGCAGCAAACACCGCGTTGCGCGTTTGATGAAGCAAGAAGGGCTGCGCGCCATGGTGGGCTACGGCCGGCGGCCGCGGCCGTTGAGCGGGCCGATCGGCGCCGTCGCCAACAACGTGCTGGCGCGTGAGTTCACAGCGCAAGAACCCAATCGGGCCTGGGTGACCGACATCACCTACATTCGCACCCACGAAGGCTTCTTGTACTTGGCCGTCGTGCTCGATCTGTTCTCCCGCAGGATCGTGGGCTGGGCCACGCGTCCAACGCAGCACTCCGATCTGGTGCTGCAGGCGCTGCTAGCGGCGGTGTGGCGACGCAAGCCCGCGCCTGGTTTGCTCTTGCACTCGGATCAAGGCAGTCAGTTCACGAGCGAAGACTGGCAGAGCTTTTTGAAGGCCCACGGCATCGTGTGCAGCATGAGCCGACGCGGTAACTGTCACGACAACGCCGCGATGGAAAGCTTCTTCCAGTTGCTCAAGCGCGAACGGGTTAAGCAACGGATCTACCATACCCATGACAAAGCACGAGGCGATGTGTTCGATTACATCGAGCTGTTCTACAACCCCAAACGACGGCACAGTTCCAACAATGGCCTGTCCCCGATAGAGTTTGAAAGGCGGTACGCACTAAACGGCTGACGACTGTCTACAAAAACCTGGGCGATTCAATGTATGACCATGGAAAGTAATCAGCAACCAGGAACTCAGCTTGTTTCTGGCGGGTAAGGCCTGCCCAATTGGTAGTTCTAATAGCTCCCCAATCGAGCGCATCCAAGGCTTCGATCTCGCTGTTGAATAGCACACCGCGCGCGCCAGCATTGCCATCACTGATTGCCCAAGGAAAGTTCAACCCAGTTGCATTCTGGACAGTAGTCACGAGATGCACGATCTCCTTCTGATGCCCCCTCGGCTTTCCGACATTGCCTTGATTGATCGTGAACAACATCGGGGAACGAGGGCAGTAATAGAAAGGAACGAACTCACCGACGAAACGATTGCCGCAACATGGAATTGTGAGCTCCGTCAATCGGCGAGCCTTTATGTGACCATGGCCGATAACTTCGTGAGCCAGTGATGCCACGCGAGCGTCCGACAATAGCCACCCCCCTTGAATGATGCTGGGGAGATTGGCAATTTCGGTAATGTGATAGAGGAGAACGCTTGGATAGTGGAGCGGCATGAACACCCCCTTATCCAGGGATGCTACACGGCCGCCAAGGCTTGGTCGAATGCACGCACACTACTGACAAGGAGGGCCGACCATGCCAATTGCTATGGCTGCCAGCGCGAAACGACGCGCCGGCCAGTGAATTTGAGATGCCTAAGCGACTGACCGCAGCGCAGCAACAGCCAACATCACTCGTTGCAAAGCCATTGAATGCGAGCCGAATTTCCCCGGCAATTTCCCCGATCCTGGACAACAAAAAAGGCTTGCGAAGACCGCAAGCCTTTGATGTATATGGCGCCCGAAGTTGGACTCGAACCAACGACCCCCTGATTAACAGTCCAGCCTACTGAGCTTAGTAATCAATAGGTTACGCGGCACAAATTTGCCGATCCGTCGCCGGAGGCATCTGATGTGACAAGGCCATCGTCGCAATTTTGCCGGTGCGCAGACCTGCCGCCGTGAGTTCGACTGGAGACGATTTACGCTGCGCCGGGACCAGACGCTATAAGTAAGGTGTCCCGTCAGTCGTCGTACTGAGCATCAACACCTGTCCAGCATAGGCCGGTGCGCCCGGTACGGCGCCGGAAGCCCGAGCGACAGAGAACGCGGCGAGATAGCACCATCCATCATCCCTGTGCAGCACAGGCACGCTGCGACCAGAATTGCCCCGCCGGGCCCCGTTCCTCATCGACCAAAGCGCCGCTGGCGGTCCCCTGCCCAGGGCCGGCGCCGAGTGGCCGCAAAGGACGAACGCGACCCAGTAGGGAGCGAGATTAAAAGTCTCGCTGACTATGCTTATTAATCAATAGCTTAGGCGTGTTGCTTTTACCGAAGACCCGCAGATAGGACGTTGATTGCACTTGATCAGCCTCCCTAATTTTCCCGGCCCCAAGGCAGGCTTTGACCCGGTCCACGCGCGAAAAAAATGGCTGTTGAGTTCAGATTTTGGAGCACCACCAACTCGCTTTTCCACGGCAAAGAAAGAGGGATTGGCAAGCATTAAAGGACGGTCTCTGCACTACCATCAATGCAAGGATCGGGAAGCCATCATGAATCGCTCAAATTACTTCGTAGCCTTATCCATTTGCGTTACCACAGCGGTGCAGGCTGGCCCTGTGGTTTCCGCAGCGGACTACGCTGATGACGAGCTTTATCCAGTTGCTATCGTCGTGGACGGCAACCATCGATATGAACTGACGGAACTTGCGTGCGCAAAAGAGGAACGCCTCCAGCGAGTGGCGGATACCGCCTCGGGTCAGGCCTATGGACGATGGCTCACGCAACATGTGAAAGCTCACCCTTCCACGAAGTCATTTACGCGGTACGCAGGCTCAGCTTTTGATGGCGGCGGCTGCTACGAGCCGACAACAAAGGGCATCAGGACTTACCGCCCAAACTCCACTCCAGCCGATGTGGATGAGCCGGTTTTGCCCTGCACCGCCCGCCTCACCCAATCTGGCACCTGCGCCCAATCCAAGTCAGTGCCATCCCAGAAGCCTGCGGCGCGTTGGACACCAGACCCCGCCATGAGTAAGAAGCTCATCGGAACGCTCATGACGAAGCCCTACGCGCGCTCGGCAGAGCCGTTTCTGTTCGAAGACCAACCTGCGGTTCTTTGGACTGTGGCTTGCAAGCTGGTTGCGCAAATGCAGATGTCAGAAATGGAGGGAGTGGATTATCCGTTCCTTCAATGGCAAGCGTCCCAGCAGGGCAACCTTATAACGGTTCAACGGATCGATGGCACTTACAGCGAAGGGTGCTACGAGCGAACTCCCGACGGCATACGGGTTCGCTCGTTCGGCAATGCTGATCCGATGGACATGCGCTGGAAGACGCCGAGGTGAGCCGCACACAAAGCCGTCCTCGTTACCCATCGAACAACGTTCAGTAGGCTATGACTATTCGCTAAGCCGAACCCTTTAGGGAGAAGACGTGTCAAATCCTTGGCCATATCCAGGTTCCAGATGGTGGAAGTTCGATTTTCACACGCATACGCCTGCGTCCCTGGATACGCGCGCTTGGCAGTTAGCTGTAGACACGCCTGATGAGGTGACACCCGAAAAATGGCTCTTGAGATATATGGCCGCGGAAGTCGATTGCGTAGCCATTACTGACCATAATTCGGGCGCATGGATTGATCAGTTAAAGAATGCTTATTCGAGCATGAAAACTCACAATGAAGCGGGCAGCGGCCCCACGGGGTTTCGACCGCTGCATATCTTTCCGGGTGTTGAGCTTTCAGTGCAAGGCGGCTTCCACTTATTGGCCATCTTCTCCCCAAAAGCCTCAACTAGCGATATTGATAGCCTCCTCGGGAGCGTTGGCTACGGGGGGACGAAAGGTGATAGCGACGCTGTAACTTCAAAAGGGGCAGCCGAAGTCATACAGTTGGTTTTGGATGCTGACGGAATTGTTATTCCTGCGCATGCCGACGAAATTTCAGGCTTGCTCGCAGTGATTGAAGGGACGAAAAAATCTGCATTGGCAGCGGGCACTCTGAAACAGATACTAGAAATTGACGATATTTTGGCAATGGAGTGGCGAGATGATGGGTCCCCGCTTCCATCTGAATACGACCGATCTAAGCGCTCATGGGCACGAGTGATTGGTAGCGATTGCCATAACTTCAAAGGCACGATCGTTCCTGGCTACCGCTTTACGTGGATCAAAATGGCGACGCCAACGCTTGAGGGATTGAGGCTCGCTTTACTCGATGGCAACGACACGTCGGTACGTAGAAGCTATGAGCCGGGACCATTTCATCCCTTTGACACCCCTCAGAACTTCATCACTCGTATTGAAATAATCAATGCGCGATATATGGGGAACAAGAAGGGCGGGGAGGAAATACTGCTGACCCCCTTCTATAACGCAATAATAGGCGGAAGAGGAACGGGGAAGTCCACAGTGATCCATGCCGTTCGGATTGCATACAACAGGGATAGTGAGCTCGATAAGCTTCCGTTGGAATCCGAGCCCAGGAAGCAATTCACGCAATTCAAGAAAGAGCCTAAAGATCGCAACGGGGACGGCGCGCTGCGTAGCGACACAGAAATAAATATCGAAATGCTCCGAGAGGGAATACCGCATCGTTTGTCGTGGTCAGCTACAACAAAGAAAACGACAGTATTTGCGCGCTCCGTATCTGGCGTTTGGGAAGCAACGTCAAGTCAAGCTTTAGGGGCTGATCGTTTTCCCATACGACTCTATTCCCAAGGGCAGATAGCCGCTATGGCCGGCGGCAGTCGCCGAGCCCTACTTGAGGTAATAGACGAGGCCGCGTCGATTGGCGGATTGAAACGTTCGTTAGAGGATGCTCAAAACGAATACTACGCAAAACGCTCGACCATCCGGGCTCTTAATACCAAGCTGGCTGACCAACCCGAAGCAGAGCGCCGCCTAGAAGACATTGATAGGAAGCTTGAAGCGTTCACAGAGTTGCATCATGCGGATGCTCTCAAGAAGCATCAAATTGCGGCTCGCCAGCAGCAGCAATTGGAGAGCACACGCGAGCATCTAAGGTCTCTGGCAGATGATATTCAGCAGTTCGCTGAGGGCGTGCAGGCTCTGGACTGGGAGGACGATCTATTTCATGCGGAGATAGATAAAGACGCGTTAGCTTGGCGGGACGACGCTACGCTCGTCATCGAGAGCGCCAAATCCTCTCTGTCAAAGGTGTCTGAACAGGTATTAGCCAGTTCAGAAAGTCTCGAACATTCTCCGTTGCTCAGTAGTTGGATTGGCAGGCTGCAAATAGCTGCATCAGGTTATGCCGCCTTTAAAGAGGCGCTTGCGGCAAACGGGGTTACCGATCCAGATCACTTCGGCAATCTCGTTGAGGAGAGGGAAAGTGTTGTGGAGGAACTGAAGCAACATAAAGATAATCAAGAAAAACATAACACGCTAACTGAAGAAAGTGAGAAGATATTTTTAAGCGTGTCTAGTTCGCGCAAGGCCATTACGAAGGCTCGCCAGTCGTTTCTACAAGAGCATTTGACTGGAAATAATTTCGTGGATATCACGGTAGTACCCTACGGCGATGATCCGCGAACTATCGAAATCGACATTCGATCTCTATTGGGCCTAGAAGACCAGCTATTTCAGCAGGACATTCTTCAATTCGAAGACGGAAAATCCCCTGCTGGCCTTGCGTATGAAATAGCGTCTTCGGTTGACAAAGAGGCTGCGCTACAGCGAGCGAAAGAGCGACTGAAGGTCATTGATGGCTTTGGCGGACATTTTCGGAACCATCTCCAGAAAAAAACTGAGACGCAGAAAGATTGGTTAGACCGCCTCCGTTGCTGGTTTCCAGAGGATGACTTACGCATTAGTTATAGCCGCTCGGGCGATGGGAAATCCTTCACGTCGATTGAGCAAGGCTCACCAGGTCAGCGTGCAGCAGCACTGATGGCGTTTCTTTTAGCCTTCGGGGACGAGCCGCTAATCCTGGATCAGCCGGAGGATGATCTTGATAACCATCTAATCTACGAGCTTGTGGTTCAGCAGATAAAAAAGAACAAGCTTCGTCGTCAGCTGATAATAGTTACTCACAATGCCAATATTGTTGTAAATGGCGACGCGGAGATTGTGAACGCTTTGGAGTTTAATGGTCAGTGCTATGTAAAGCGAAAAGGAGCATTGCAAGAACAAGAGGTTCGGACAGAGGTTTGTCACATTATGGAAGGTGGGCCCGATGCCTTTAAGAAGCGCTGGGCTCGCCTAGGCCGCTCTCTGTAATAGAACCAAACGATTTACTATGTTGTGAGCATTAGCTTTTCAGGCTGAGACTGCGCAGTCATTGTGTCTATTGAGCGCCCGTTCTTGCTTGCGGTTGAAAAGCGTTACGGCCTAGGATGAAAGTCATCATCAAGCAGAGAAGCCCAATGAACGCCCTTCACGTTAGCTTGGCCGAACTATCGAAAGAACATTTTCCACCCGGAGATATTTTTGCTTTCGACGGGTCGGGGAATGTTGTTCGAATCTTAAAAAGCGCTCGACTCCTTGACTTTTATGAGGCAAATGCCCCGGCGCGAGTGATGCCGTCTTCACTATTCGTTTCCGTACCGAATCTAGAAAAGAGTAGCTGTGACGCGGTCCGCGCACGTTTGATAGAGCTTGGAATCGATGAAAGTCGCTTCGATCAGTACTAAAGGCAATCCATGTGTTTGTCGTTATGCTCAATAGTCCGTAGCGCGAGCCCATAGCTTTGGGATGCTCTATTCGGGGCTCCCTGATCTAACTAGGCACGGCGGGTCTGGATCGTGGTCCGTTTACGCAGGACTAGATGGCGTGCCGCCACCACACTTGATCGAGCCATACGATCAGAGATCATGCCGACTTTGGCCGGAGCTGTAGGGCTCCAGAACATTTGGGGCACCATCGGAAATCGGTAATATGGGTAACGTGGACTCAGAACCGTCATTTTCCCTAATATTTCCAATGACTTACATCGATAGTCTGCGGTAACCATTTGGGTAACTAGAAGGTAATTAATTACCTCTATGTATAGGTAACCTACCTCTCCTCGCGCCCCTTTTAAAATCAATCACTTACGCATTGGTTACCGACCGAGTTACCGAAAATTACCTCTCAACGGTAACCTGAAAACATCCGCTATATCAAAGGCTTATAGGCGAAAAAGAAGCCTTCCTGATGAGGTTACCGTTTTCCGATGCCCCCTCCCCTGGCCTTGGGGAAATGTCCCGATTTCTGCTCACGTCATCGATCTATCAAGCGTGCGAAATCTGCTCCGCCGCAACCTCGAAATCCGCCTCGCCTGCGTCTATTCGCGTCGAAAACGTGCGCTCGGCGAACGCAGCCAGCGTCATTGCGAGCGGGGTTCCCGGCTGGCTCTACGATCTGAGTCGAAAGGCGCACAAGTAGCGGGAAGGCGTGGCGGGGTCTCGACCGCGCGCCAGCGCCTCTAGCTACCCCGCACGCCGTCAGACGCAGTTCGGTGCGACTTGCGGCACATAACTAGTCTCGTGAGGGTGCCCCTACACTCGCGTAGGAGAAATCCTATGCCAGCGGTACAGCCCATGGGCGATACTCGCTGCAATCCAGGACGGACACCGTAATGACGAGCGCAGCCGCCATGCAAACCAACACGCAGCGTGTTCCCAAGCAGGGGAAGTTCTACATCATCGACACGGACATACGTGGCGAGGGTCTAGGACATGGCGTCGTGATCGCCAATGAAGACAAGTTGCTGAGCCCGCCCCGCTTAATTATTCGGCCGGAGAGCGGTGGATTCCCGGCGATGCCAGAAAAACCTCATCTGGTTTATGACCCGGACGCAGGCGACATGCCCCGCGATCTTGAGGCTAGTTTGAGTGGATATTGGCTTGTCTCGGAGCCGTTGAAGAACGTGCTAGAGACGGTCGATCCACAAGGCTTCGCATTCGTTGCATGCGACTTCACGCTCCCTGACGGGACACCTGGGCCTCAACGTTTCTTATGCGATGTCGTACGCGAACTGGACGCCGTGGACGAAGAGCGCTCACGACTCCGGGTCGTCGTGAGTGATGAATACGACAACGGCAAATATTACCGCCTGGGAGGGAACGTCAATTTGGTATTCAAGAGTGACGTGCTGGACGCCGCACACGTCTTCAGAACGCCATATTCGGGGGACTTCGTCTTCTGCGACTGGGTGACGCGAAATGCACTTGGCGGACATGGATTTACTGGCATCCGCTTTATCGACATGACCAAGGATTGATCGGTCTTTATCGCAAGCCCCAGGTATCGCATTTAGGCAGGGATACGCCGTATGAATTCGCCAGAGCGCCACGTCTTCGAGTGGCATCACTGCATTGAACAAAACAAGGCTTTCGACCGAAGCCCACTCTTACAAAAGCTTAAGGCAATGGGGCTGCACGATCTCGACAGTCCCCGCAATACGATTTATCTACCCGATGACAAAGTGCTCGCCGGCACGTTGGGAGTGAGTCCTCACACGGGAGGCCACTTCAAGGCGTACTCGGACGGAGTTCTATTTCAGCTAAACGAGATCTCCGCAACCAAGGATGGAAGGGCCGCGCTCAACGGGGATCGCGCCGCTGCGGAGCGCGTGGTTGAGCGTGTGCATCATTTGCAAGACACACTTAAGGTCGCATTGGTAAATGGCGACGTCTATACGAACACGCCGGCCGGAATGACTTCCGCGCAGTCCAGAGTGAAAACACAAGATTTTTTCGACGATGTCGAGGGATACGCCCGGTCCCACGCCACACAAATCAGTCAGGTTCACAAGCTGCCCATGCCTGAGTCGGAGTGGGCTGCGGTTGTTCACTCCGAGAAAAATGTTCTCGCGACAGTAAGGGCAGTAAATCAGCCTAGCCTCAAACCTACGAAAGGCGAAGGCGTCGACGGTCACCTCACGCTGCGCGATGCGATCAATCAAGCTCATGGCGGCGGGCGCTTGACGGTTTCGGAGTCCAGCGTCACCGAACTTCGCGCGACGTTTGCGCCCCACATCGAGGCTGACCTCGCCACCACGGAGCGCTCGACCGCGCGAGCTATAGGGCGCGGCGCGGTGATTAAGGCTGTCGTCGGCGCCGGTTTGGTCGCTGGAGTCGTTGAGGCCGCCGAGGCCGGCGAGCGAACTGCCCGGTCTCTTGCGCAAGATAATCCGCTCGCCGCGCAATCGCAGATGGCGCACTACGCAGGTCGGGGCGTCGGCGGATTTGTCGGCGGCGCAGCTTCCGGTCTCGCCGTTGGCGGCTGGACCGGATTCGGAGCTATCGGCTTTATTGCAGTTGGCGGCGTATCTGGCAGCTTCGTGGGCGAGAAAGTTGCCCAATTGTGGGACGACCACAAGGTATTCAATCAGACCGACCGTGAACACGTAGATTGGAGCTTCAACGGACGGCAATGGGTCCGCGACCAACCGGCGAACCTGCAAGGCGACAGCCTGAGTAAACCCGTTGAACAGGAGTTTTCCGCGTTGCCGGAAAGAGCCCGCGAACTGAGCTACAAGGCGAGCAATGCCGCGACCGCGTTAGCGCTGGGGAACGTAGAGCCGCCGCGCGATCCGTACACGCTCCGCGCCGTGCGGAGCGATACGGCGAGCCTGCAAAGAGCCGATTGGGAGCGCAATCCCGAAACCGGCGAATGGAATCGAAACGTTGTCGTCGGCTTTGAACAGCGCGGCGTGCCGATGACTCGCCCCGAGTCCGCCACCTCGGAACGCGCAGCCGAGCTAAATGCCACATCGGAACAAATAATCCGCGACAACATCGCCAGCGGGCCGGCGCCGATTGCCGCACGCTACGAACTGGCCTATCGCGCCGCAGGCTGGCAATCGTTCGGGGAGAAGCTACCCGCCGTAGATGCGGCATTGAGCGCTGACACCCTAACCGCGTCTGACGGCAAGCAATACCGCCACAACGAAAACGGCCAATGGCAGCGCGAAGGCGCACCGGGCACGATTGCACAAGGCAACTTGCAGCACGAGCTAGACAACACGCGCAACGCCTTGGAACCGCAGATTGCACAGCACAAAGAACAAACGGCGACCATTCCGCAATGGCAACCGCCAACGCGAGAGGAACAAGATCGGGACAATCTGCTTACGACCTATAGGGCGTATGGCGTCCAACCGGACCCGGAGCATTTTGCGGCCGCGATGGAAGCCGTTGAGCGAACACGCGACGCACAGGGCATCGACCGCGCAACATCGTCGCTGTCACTTGAGCGTAGTGAGCAAGGCAAGTACGACGTAAACAGCCCCATCAATCATCTGCGCACCGACAGCGCGGGCATCGTCCGCGTGGCGGCGGTGACGAGTCCAGATGAAATAGCATTAGCGATGGTGGACTTACGAGCGCCACCCCCGCTCATACCGGACACGCCGGAATTGCGAATCGCCGCGCTATCGCCGCAGCAACGCGAAGCCCACGAACAAGCCTTGCGCGAAGCCAATCGGGAAGGTCTGTCGCACGATCAAGTGCAGCAAGTCGCACAACAGGCAACCGTGCAGGCCGCATCGCCCGATGCGCCTCGCGCGGAATCGATACCGATCGACAGGCCGCCCGCTCGCACCGAAGCCCCTTCGGTCACGCTGTCGGATAGCGGCCCGGAACGTGAGCGTTCATTCACCCCCGCGCCTGCGGTAGTCGCCGCAGCGTCTGCGGTGGAAGTGATACCCGAGCCACCACAGCCCAAACCGGAGCCGCCCACGCAAGCGGAAACGCCGCCCGTTGCGCAACCTCAAGCGGTGGCACCCGATGAAGCGCAGCCGCTAACGCGATCACAACCGGCCGCCTCTGCACCGGATGCAGCAATCACGCCACCCAGCGCCGCCACGCCCCCGCAGGACGACACGCTGCGTCCAGGCAGCCAAGGGCAAGACGTGGAACTGTTGCAGTTCAAGCTGCAACGAGTCGGCTATCGCGGTCCAGAGGGCGAGCCCTTGCCGCTAACGGGACAGTACGACGCCGCGACGGAACAAGCCGTGCGCCAGTTCCAGCGCGACCAAGGGATGGCCGATACCGGCATGACCGACCCGGCGACGCAACAAGCGTTGTCGGCCGCACAACATGCGCGTATCGAGTCATCCAAGGTTGGCGGCCCTGACGCGCCTGCATCGTCACAGGAGCCGGCCCGCAGCGCGCCCCGGCGCGACCCCGTGGCGACCGCGGAACCCGTCGCCGTTGTCGCTCCTGCGCCCTACGGGAAACATGCGCGGCCCGTACACGAACACCGGCCGCCTACAGCAGCCAGCGACGACATGCCGCAGGTCGTACGGTCTCCCGACCGCACTGCGCCGGACACGCCGAAAGCCGCGCCGCCGCGCGAGCCCGCAGAAGAAGTGACACCGCGCCACGATCCAACTGCGAACGCATACGCTCGTGAGCCCGCCCCGCTCACGGGATCGTTAGCACACGCAACCGGGTACGCAGTTGCGCCGCGCTCATCCGCAGGGAAAGACGAGGACCAGGGGCGTGAGTCTTCGCAGCAGGTCCGCAGCGCAGTCGCCGAGCCTGCGTTTGACCGTTCGCAAATCCCGCCGAGAGATCGAGCGATGTTTGACAAGATTCGCAATGGTGCGCCGGGCGTGTCGGATGAAACCGTCGTGCTCGCGATGCTTGAGGCTAAGCGCAACGGAATACCGGACGCCGACAGAACGGGGCCGGTCGGTGTCGCGAACGGAACGCTATGGGTCGGCAGCGTCACGCCCGGATATCGCGCAGGCGTGCCCGAGAATGGACCAACACCGCCCATCGAAAACACATTGCGCGAGACGCAGGCGGTCAATCAGCAGTACGACCAAAAGCAACAGCAAGAAGCGCAGGAACGCGAAATAGCGCAGCAGAACCAAAAGCAAACGGACGCGATGCGCCCGGAGCTCTAACTCACGACCGGCGATGTTCTTTGCATTAACAACCTAGCTCGTCCTGCTGCAAGCAAAAGGGGCGCCACATGGCGCCCCTTCAATCTTGCGATAGGTACCGCGATCATCAACCTTCAGTTGGTGTCTGCTGATTCGGATGTTCGCAAAGTGTTTTCAAGATGCCCACGAATAGTTGCGAGGGCGGGCCCGCCCATTTGACCTAAGTATTCTGCATGTGGCTCAACGCGATCTAACAAACGCAACCCTCGTTGCTCGAACGCTTTGCAATCAAAGTCCGGCGAAATATTCACCCTGTACAGCGCGACGCTCTTCGCGTAGAGCCCAAGGACTTTGACGTATCGCGGAAGTAGCTTTCTGAGAGCGCCAACGTTGCCTCGCCCTAATTGCCCACCTTCATTTAAGACGTTCCCAAGAGTGATATTTCCATCTATGTGCTGCACTTCCATTGCTGCAATGTCGTGCCCGATCTCGATCAACATTCGGATATGCTGATCCTTGAGATTCGCTTCCGCGACCTGCTCAAGTTGGCGATTCTGCATCATCATTGTCAGCGCTAGTCCGGCGACCGTTAGAAACGCAAGAAGAGGGCCGGCCACACCGCCAAAATAGGTTCCGAAATTAGCCATATCATTTACAGCAATTTCACTGTACGACTTACCGAGCTTGCAGAAGAAGATCACCCCACTTGCAGATACCATCGCAAGCGCGACGGTAACAAAAGCTCCTGCGATCCAACGCATAACCGCTCCGATTGTTGATGGGTACTATGTGAGCTTGATCGGGTTTTCGTGGAACTTCAATACCGTTTATCGTCATCTTTGGCTACGTGAGTCATGCACCATGATTAATCGCCCAGCTTGTACGGAATGAAGCGAACGACTTCCTCACCCAACCAATCATTGATGCGCTGGAAGCGGGTTTGCAGCGGCAACAACTCATTTCGTGCGAATACCCGTGCCGCCTTCTCCACGTCGCCAAAGCCGCCCGTGTTGTTCGGCACGATGCCAAGCAACTGCGGCGGCACGCGATGCGCGGCGAGAACGTCATCTCGCGTCGCGCCCTTGATGCCTAGAAATTCGTCTTTCGCCGCGACTTCGCTGATAGGAATAACCTGCACACCGTCTTTCTTACCGTTCGGCGAGTACAGGAACAGATTTCGGAAGTTGCCGACGCCCTTTGCATCGCGCAATGCGTTACGCATCGCATCGATGTCGGCCTGATCCTGCGCCGCATCGTTGACGTACATGATGAAGCCGGCGTGACTGCCGTTAAGGTAATACTTGCGCCGGAACAACGTCGCCGACTCGTTCAACAGCGCCGATTGCAATGCACTCACGTACTGCGGCACGCCGTAAATCTCTTGATTGATATCCGGCTCCATGATGTGAAAGACACTGTCGGGCGCGAATTCGTGTTCATCTTCCCAGCCGCGCACGAAAAAGTATTGACCATCGTCCACACCGCGCCGAACGAACTTCGCGAGCGCATGTTTCAGCGCCAGGGGCTTGCGGCTCCGCGCGTCCCGCCGCTCTAGGTAGCCATTACCGAGAGCAATGGTGTCTAGCGCCAGCTTTTCGAACTGATCGCCACTGAGCAAGCGATGCGGTACGAACGTGGACACCAAGATGTTGCACTTCGTGTACATGGCGGACGCGTGATGCGGGCTCGACCGAAACGCCCGCGCGAGCCCGTCCAGCGACACCGGGGGTTCGTACCACTTGCCAGCGCGTACGCATTCCAGATGCTCCAACAAACCGCGCTTGTCCAGCACGGGCACCGGCTCGCCGAAGCTAAAGGCTTGCGCCTTGGCCTTCGTAGTGATTTGCGTTTCCGCAGGCGCAACAGCACTCATTAAATAATCTCCACAATGGAACGATGGCGGGCGGTCATGCCCTCTAAGGGTTCGTTGTCCAGCGCGTGCATCACGGCCCATGCCAAATCGGCGTGACCTATGTCGTCGCTGCGGCTGGCTTCGTAGGTGGCTTGCCGGCCGGTCGCGGTGAGGGTCTTGCGGATCGACATGAACGCCTGCGCGATATCAGTCCACGCCGCGTCAAACTCCAAACGCCCGCTAGAAATCACATCCTTCGCCTTCAACACCATTCGGGTTTTGATCTCCACCGAATACGTGATGTTGCGGACGCTGGGGAAGAAGTCGCGCACCAGCGGGAACACACCCGCGCCAACGCC
Organism: Lysobacter gummosus; assembly: GCF_001442805.1. NCBI lineage: Bacteria > Pseudomonadati > Pseudomonadota > Gammaproteobacteria > Lysobacterales > Lysobacteraceae > Lysobacter > Lysobacter gummosus. The sequence continues at coordinate 3,941,428 of NZ_CP011131.1, forward strand.
GGTTGCGTCCACGCCGATATAGGTCACGTTGTATTGCTGCGTAATCTTGCGGATGCGTTCGGCCTGGGTCTTGAAATCCATACCGCGCCATTGGTGCTTTTCCAGCAGGCGGAATTTTCCGCCCGGCACCAGCGGCGGCGCGACCACGACCAGACCGGCGCTATCGCCGGTCAATGCTGGGTCGTAGCCGACCCATACCTCACGATGGCCGAGCGGTCGCAGCGCGAACGGCTTGAAGTCGTCCCACACGCTCCACGAATCGACAAAACAGCGCTGCATCTCTGCGAGCGGGAACACCGACAGCGTGTCGTCCACGAACTCGCACATAAGCAAGTTTGCCCATTCGTCCGGGCTGTACTCCAAGCGCAGTTGATCAAGATCGAAAAGGTTGCACCCTTGGCGTAGCGCGTCCTCAATCGTGACGATTTGCCGCCACTGACCATCCGCGCACATGCGACCGTCGCGCAGCGCTTCGTGCGATACGTCAACCTTTACCCGATCCTCTTTCCTGCGCCCTTTATTGAAGTGGGCGCCCGTCCAGAACGCATAGGCTTGATGCGTGACGCTTGACGGCGTAGAGAAATACGTTTGCCGCCAGTGCTTATGCAGCGCCATGCCGGCCGCAACCTTGCGCAATTCTTCGAACTGATGCGTCCAAAAGTATTCGTCAAAGTACAGATTGCCGTGATAGCTCTGCGCCGTCCGCACGTTGGTGCCAAGGAAATACAGCGTCGCACCGTTCGGCAGAATGATGGGGTCGCCGGTCAGGTCTACATCGACGGTCTGCGCGAACTGCGCAATGTACTGCTTGAACACGTGCGCCTGCGCCTTGCTGGCCGACAGGAAGATTTGATTCCGCCCGGTCTCCAACGCATCGACCAACGCCTCACGCGCGAAATAGAACGTGGCGCCGATTTGGCGCGACTTGAGGATGTTTCGGATGCGCTCGCCGAATGCGTTCTTGCGCCAGTGCCGTTGATAGCCGAATAGCTGATCGTCAAACGACGAAATCAGCTTGGCTTGCTGCTCCTCGCTGAACGCGTTACGCACCGGCTTGCGCTTCGGCTTTGCATTTCGGTTCGCGATGTTTGGATTCAAGTCGCCTTCGTGCCCTCCCGGCTCGCTGTAACGGCGCACTCGCGCCGTGCGCTCGATCTGGCGGCACAGCAGGTCGATTTCTTTGTAGTCGGCGCCGGTCTTCGGGTCTTTGTGGACGAGCTGCACCACACGCGCTTCAATCGAGGATTCCAAGCGCTCAATCGGCGATGCGTCATCCCATTTGTCACGCTGTTTCCAGCTTTCGACCGTGGTTCGCGCAAGCGCGTAGAACTTCGCGATATCGGTAATGCGCCAGCCCTGCCAGTACAGAGCGCGGGCACTGCGGCGGTGATCGATGTTGGGCGCAGGCGTGAATGAAAGCATGCACGCAAGCTAGTTCGCGCGCGCACTAAGCTTGCAACGTTACGCCGCGTGTATGCGCTTTACACGCGTGCGTTGCGTTGCTGCGAGCCATCGCCGGGATCGACCATAACCCCATCGAAACAACACTCGTTCGGGGTTCTCTGGTGGCAAAGCAAGTCAAGTTTTACCGCGTCGCTGTCGAGGGCAACACGTGCGACCGACGTGTAATCGAACGTTCGTGGCTGCTCGACGCGGCCGCCACCTACAACCGCGAGACCTATGCCGCGCGTGTGTGGATGGAACACATTCGCTCGGTCAGTCCCGAATCCCCCTTCGGTGCGTATGGCGACGTGCTGGCGCTCAAAACCGAAATGGTCGAGATCAACGGCGAACGCAAACTCGCACTGTTCGCCCAGATTCAGCCCACGACTTCGTTGGTCGCGCTCAACAAGAAGAAACAGAAGCTTTATTCCTCTATCGAAATCGAGCCCGATTTCGCCAGCACCGGCCGCGCCTATCTCACCGGACTGGCCGTCACCGACAGCCCCGCGAGCCTGGGCACCGAAATGTTGACGTTCGCCGCTACCAACCCCGGCGGTCATCCCTACGCCTCGCGAAAGTTCAGCGCCAACTCTGTGTTTACCGTCGCCGAACCCATTGAGTTTGCATTTGATGAAGAGGCCGAACAACCCGCAGCGCCCGGCGAAACGTTGTTCAACAAAGTTCGCTCACTGCTCGGTATCAAGAGCCGCACCGACGATGCGCGGTTCGCCGACGTGCATAGCGCCGTCGAGCAAATCGCGCAGGCCACTGCCGATGCATCAACCGCCATCGGTGAGCGCAACCGCGACGCGCAGGCACTACGGCAGGAATTCGACTGCTATCGCTCGGACACCGAACGCGAACTCAAAGCGTTTCGGGAACTGCTCGACGTGACGCCAAACGGCGAGCCGACCCGGCCGACCGCGACCGGCGCCGACGCCGACGCCTTCACCGACTGCTAATCCGCCGCGCGGCGCCTTCCCCTTTTTTCGAGTCCTTATCAAATGCTTAAGAATACCCGCAAGAAGTTCAACGATTACACCGCTCAAGTCGCGACCGTCAACGACGCGGAGAGCGCCACCGAACAATTCGCCGTGGCGCCGAGTGTGCAACAGACGATGGAGAACCGAATGCAGGAAAGTTCGGTATTCCTTCAGTCCGTGAACATCCAGCCGGTTGATGAGATCAAGGGCGAAAAGCTCGGGCTCGGCATCGGCGAGCCGGTCGCCAGCACGACCAACACCGACGAGAAGGACCGCGAGACCGCCGACCCGACCGGCATCGACGCCACCGGCTACGAATGCACCAAGACCAACAGCGATACCCACATTAAGTATTCCAAGCTGGACGCCTGGGCAAAGTTCAAGGACTTCCAAGCCCGCGTGCGCAATAGCTTGCTCCAGCGGCAGGCGTTGGACCGCATGATTATCGGCTTCAATGGCGTTGATCGCGTCGCGAACTCGGATCGTGTTAAGAACCCGCTCTTGCAGGACGTGAACAAGGGTTGGTTGCAGAAGTACCGCGAGAACGCTTCCGCCCGCGTGTTGAACAAGGGTAAGGCAGGCGGCGCGATCCTGATCGGCGGCGACAACGCCGATTACGGCAACCTTGACGCATTGGTGTTCGATGCCGTCAACAACCTCATTGCGCCGTGGTGGCAGGAAGATGCCGGGCTGGTCGCGATCTGCGGCCGTCGCTTGCTGGCCGACAAGTATTTTCCGTTACTCAACCAGAACGTGCCGACCGAGAAATTAGCGGCCGATATGATCGTGAGTCAGAAGCGCATCGGCGATCACGGCGCGGTGCGCGTGCCGTACTTCCCGCCGAACTCGATCTTTATCACCCGCTTGGACAATCTTTCGATCTACTGGCAGGAAGGTTCGCGCCGCCGCACGATCACCGACAACGCAAAGCGCGACCGGATCGAGAATTACGAATCGTCCAACGACGCCTATGTGGTCGAGGACTATGCGGCCGGTTGCCTTATCGAGAACATCCAGATTGTCCCGGCGAAGTAAGCGATGACGCTCGCACGCCATCACTTCGAACGCGTATCGGCCGCCGAGGCTTCGGCTTCGGCGGACCCCGGCGAGCCGATCAACGCCAGTGCCTACGAACTCATGTTGATGAAGCTCGCCGAGGACCGCCGACGCCTGAAGCTCGTTCAGTCGGTAGAACGAAAGATCGAAGTCAAACGCAAGCTGCTGCCCGAGTACGCACCGTGGATCGAAGGCGTGTTGAGTAGTGGGCGTGGCGGCCAAGACGCGGTGTTGATGTTCGTCCTGGTCTGGCACATCGACGCGGGCAATTACGCCGATGCGCTGCGCATCGCCGACTATGCGTTGCGGTTCGATCTGGCGATGCCCGACACGTACCAGCGCACGACCGCAACCGTCATCGCCGAGCAAATCGCCGACGCGGCGTTGATCGCGCAGGCGGGCGGCGCGGCGTTTTCGCTCGGGGTGTTGTCGCAGGCCGAGGAACTGACCCGCGATAAGGACATGCCCGACGAAGTGCGCGCCAAGCTGCATAAGGCGCTCGGCATCGGCTACATGGCGAAGGCCGGCGAGGCGCCCTATTCCGGTGCCCCGCGCGGCTGGGCCGAGATTGCCCGCGACCATCTGCGCCGCGCCTTGCAGTTGCACGACCGCGTAGGCGTCAAAAAGGAAATCGAACGTCTCGACCGCGCTTTGAACAAGCCCGATCCCGCTTTGCGCCAAGCCGAGAGCGGCGGGCCGGAATCCGCACCCGCGTAATCCGCCCGCCGTCTCGGCCCATCCCTGGCTCTACCGAGTCGCCCACCCGCGCGCACGGCGGCGGGGCGAGCGTGCGGACCTCTCTCCCCAATCGCTCGCCCCCCACCGCCGTTTTTACCTGGACACTGCATGAGCGCTTTTATCGCCGTCGCACCGGACACCACCGCACCCGAACGCGACACCCTGACCAACGAGGATTGGTTCCCCGACTTGTCGCTGTCGAACCTGCGGGAGATCGGCAGAATTGACGGCACCGTGACCGGCGAACGCTTGCGCGAACTGGCGCTCTACGCCGCCATGTCGATCAATGCGCGCCTGCGCGAGTTTCGCGCCGGCAACGAGGGCGCCGGCTATCCCTCGCTCGCTGCGGTCCCATCCAGACGCATCAACGGCGAATCGCGGCTGTTGGTGCTGTACCGCCGCGCCGTCGCCTGCCTGCTCAAAGCGGACGTGATGGAACGCTATCCCGACTTCGACAGCACCGGCAGCGGCGAGCGTCGCACCGAGGACGCGCAGGACCACGCGGGCAACTGGCGCCGCAACGCGTCGTGGGCCGTGAGCGATATCACGGGCGCGACGCGTTCGGTCGTGGAACTCATCTGATGCGCGTCTACGCCGCGCAGGGCGAGACCCTGGACGCGCTGTGCTGGCGCGTCCTGGGACGCACGGCGGGCGTTGTAGAGGCCGCGCTCATCGCCAATCCCGCCCTAGCCGACCTGGGGCCGATCCTGCCGCATGGCACCGCCGTGGATCTGTTGCCGCCCGTCGCCACCACGCCGGCCCACCAAACCCTCATCCAACTTTGGGACTGATCGACCGCATGACGCCACCGACCGAACCCCTGTTGTCCATTCCCGCACTGACCGGCACGGCCGCCGCGTCCTCATCGTTGGGCGTGATCGCCTGGACTTCGCCACTCGCACACGTCGGCGTGCCGGCTGCGGTGCTGTGCATGGCGTTTACCGGCGTGGCCTGCGGTTTGCTCGCCAGCCGTCCCGGAGGCACCCGTAAACGGCTGTATGGCCTGGCACTCGCCTATGCCGCCGTATCGGCTTGCATTGCCATCGTTGTGCCGACGTTCCCCGGCCTGGACTTCCTGCAATCCGTCGCGCCCGCGCTCGCGCTGCTGATCGCGTTTTTTTCGCAATCCCTGATCCCGGTCATTGGCGAGGCATTGGCCGAGCGGTTGAAACGCGTTATCGGAGGCAAGCCGGAATGATCCTGTTCGATTGGCTGTGCGCCCTGGTCGCTCTGTTGACCGCCCTGGCGATGCTCAAGGACACGCCGACCGGCGCCGATCTGCGCGACGAACTGCGACTGATCTTCGCCCAAAACCTCGCCGCCTACGGCGCGGGCGGTTGGCGCTCGATCGATCGCGCCGACCTGGGCGCGGTCCTGCGGTTCGCCCTGCGCCTGTTTGCCCTGGTCGCGGTCGTGTCCTGCGCGGGCGCCGCGGTCATGTGGCCGCCGTGGCTGGCGATTGCCTTTCCGTCTGAGCGCGTCTTGCGCTGCGCCCTGTGCATCTTCCTGGCGCTGCAAGCGCCGTGCCCGTGGTGGCGCTACATCGCCCACGGACACCCCCGCGCGTCCCGTCTGTCGATTCGGAGTCCCCGCCGTCATGTTCACTGAAACCCAACTGGCCGCCGCCGTTCAATGCCCGCCCGCCCGCGCCGTGCGATGGCTGTCGCCGCTACTGCGCGCCATGCACCGACAAGGCATCACCACGCCACGCCGCGCCGCGCACTTCCTGGCCCAGCTCGGGCACGAAAGCGCCGGCCTGTCGCGCCTGGAAGAAAACCTCAATTACTCGGCCTCGCGCCTGCTGGAAGTCTTCGAAGACCATTTCAACCCAGCCACGGCCGCGCAGTACGCGGGCCAGCCCGAACGCATCGGCAATCGCGTGTATGCGTCGAGCAACGGCAACCGCAACGAGTCCAGCGGCGACGGCTATCGTTTCCGAGGCCGTAGCCCGGTGCATCTGACCGGGCGCGCAAATTACCGCTGGATCGGCGAATTACTGGGCCTGCCGTTGGAAGCGCAACCCGACCTTGCAACCGGCGTGGAAGTCGGCGCCGATATCGCGGCGGCCTACTGGCGCGGTCGTGGCCTCAACATCCTGGCCGACGAAAACGACACGCTCGGCGTGAGTCGCAAACTCAACCTGGGCCGCACCGATACCCGCCGCCTGCCGAACGGCTGGGTAGACCGCGCGGCGCGCACCAAACGCGCCCTGGCCGCGTTCGGGCTGGCCGCATGACCCGTGCGCTAGCGCTGCTGCTGGTGCTGGTCGCCCTGGTCGGCGGTTTCGTCCATATCGAGAACGGACGCCGCCACGCGGCCGAGGAACGCGCCAGCGCGGCCGAGGACGCCCGCCGCGAGGCCGAGGACGCCCGCGATCTGGCGTTGGCCCATGAGCGCGTTGTGGTGCGTTACGTGGACCGCGTGCAGGTCGTGCGCGCCAACGCCCAAATCATCACCAAGGAAATCCCCATCTATGTCACTCCGACCGCCGACGCTGCTTGCACTGTGCCTGTTGGGTTTGTGCGCCTGCATGACGCCGCCGCAGCGAACCAACCCACCACCCCAAGCACCGGAAATCCTGATGCGCCCGCCGCTGGCGTTGCGCTCTCTGACGTTGCCGGCGCCGTCGCCGACAACTACGCCACCTGTCACGCCAACGCCGAGCAAGTAATCGGCTTGCAGGACTACGTGCGCGAACTGCTGCGCCTGCGCAATCCATGAACAAGCCGGCCAGTTTGCGCGCCCATCTCGCAAAGGCGATTCCAGAACTGCAACGCAACCCCGAAAGCCTGCTGGTGTTCGTGGAGGAAGGAAGCCTAATCAGCACCGCGCAAACGAGCGAGTCATTCGAACTGCGTTATCGGCTGTCGCTGGTGCTGGTGGATTTCGTCGGCGATGCCAATCGCCTCTTTCTGGCGGTGTTGCGCTGGGCCGCACTGCATCAAAACGAATTGCTCGCCAATCCCGACCGGCGCGGCGATATCGCGTTTGAGGTGGACGTGATCGACCATGAGCGCGCCGACGTGGAGATTCGTTTACCGCTAACCGAACGAATCGGCGTGCTCGTCCTGCAGAACGGCGAGGACCGTATTACGCCGTGGCCCGAGCCGAAGTTCGACCCTGAGTCGTGGTGCAACTTCGGCATGGTGCCGTGAACGATCTTGAGCAATTGGAAACGTGGGCGACGCCGCTGATTGCGGCGCTGGCCCCATCCGCTCGCAGCAAACTGCTACAAGCGCTAGCTGTTGATCTACGGCGGTCGCAACAACGCCGCATCGCGCAGCAACGCAACCCGGACGGCAGCGTCTACGCACCGCGCAAGCCGCAGCGAGAGGACCGTGCCGGCCGCATTCGTCGCGGCGCCATGTTTCGACGCATCCGCATGGCCCGCCATCTGCGAGCGACCAGCAACGCGGACGGGTTGCGCGTCGGATACGCCGGACGCGTAGCCCGCATCGCCCGCGTTCACCAAGAGGGTGGCATCGACATCGCGAAGCGCGGTGGTGCCTCTATCCGCTACGCCCGCCGGCAACTGCTCGGCTTCAATGAAAAAGACCGAGAACTAGTCCAGAGTTGGCTACTTAATCACCTAAGCCAGACAGCACCCTTGCCGAGATGACAGCAGAGCATCTATAAGTGATCGATCGCTCAAACGGTGGAAGTAGTTCGCGACCTCCAGGCGGTAAACTTTATATTCGGATTGCTGCTAGATTCGTTTCCAACCGCCCCCCCGAACCAAGAAAGCCTCAAACAATGTACGACTTCAAAACGCTTTCATACGCAGACTTTGAAGACTTGACCCGCGACTTGGTGGGTGAGGCTCTCTCGCTTAACTTTGAGGGCTTCTGTCCAGGCCCTGATGGAGGAATAGATGGTCGCCACGCCATGGGTGGGCAGACCACTATTTTGCAAGCCAAACACTACGCCGGCTCAAGCTTCTCACAATTAAAATCCGAGATGAGGCGCGCGCGCGCGACTATCGACTGTTTAATCGCGGACCGTTACCTACTCGTCACCTCATGCCCGCTTACACCTGCGAATAAAATTGAACTCGCAGAGATTATTGGCACCAAGCTTAAGCAATCAGCGGATATCCTGGGGCCTGAAGATCTCAATGCCATGCTTCGACGTTACCCGAGCATAGAAAAAAGTCACATCAAATTATGGCTATCGAGTGCTGCGGTATTAGATCGCATCATTCGTTCCGTGCACTACGACTTTGCCGCACAATCCCGCGAGGAAATGGAGGAAAAGGTTAAGGTCTACGTGCCTAATCCGAGCTTCAACGAATCTTTCGACAAGCTTGAGAAGCACCATGTTTTGATCATTTCTGGGCCGCCAGGAGTGGGGAAGTCTACGCTGGCCGAGATGCTTTCCTATAGCTATATCGGGAAAGACTGGGAGTACATACCCATTCGCAGCCTTGACGATGGTTTTAGCGCTCTGAACGATTCACGACACCGCGTCTACTACTTCGATGACTTTCTAGGCCAAATCGCCCTAGATCCGAAGACCCTCGCTGCAAAAGACTCCGAACTGGCTAGATTCATTCGCAAAATCCGCTCCACTGGTAACGCGCGCTTCATCATGACCACTCGCGCCTACATCTTCGAAGAAGCCAGAAGGTTGTCAGATCATTTAGCCGATCCGCAGCTAGATATGAACAAATACATCCTGGACGTGGGAATATATACACGCCGAATTAGGGCGCGCATCCTATACAACCACTTGCTGGCCCGAAGCACGCCGCTATCGTTCGTGCAAGCCTTGATCCTCAGCGGAGAATTGCCCAGCATCATCGATCATCCGAATTACAATCCTCGTGTCATTGAGTGGATGACGGATGTGAATCGTCTTCAGAACGTGGCGCCAGATGAATATGTTGGCACCTTTATGGGCGCCCTCGACAACCCCCATAATCTTTGGGATACCGCGTTCCGCACGCACCTCAAGCCGCACTGTCAGCACCTCTTAATTGCACTTTTCTTTATGCAACAGTACGGCGCGGACCTTGATGACCTGCGCATTGCTTACGACGCACTTCACGCGGTCCTATGTGAAAAGCACCGGCTGTCTTCTACGCCCAAAGATTTCGTTGAGTCCATTAGAATTCTAGAGGGCGGATTCATCGCTCTCACAGGTCGCAGCGCTTCGTTCGTCAACCCTTCGCTTCGCGACTACTTATCCGACTATCTGAGCGATTTTGCATTGCTCCGCACCATCGCACCAACCGCGCAATCGGCGCGCTGGGCGAGAAATCTCTGGAGGCACGCTCAAGCCATCGACTTGGGTGATGGCCAGCACAGGCAATTGGTATTGTCTTTGGTGCCAGTCGCTGAATCATTCCGAAGCATTCCTCTTTTCAGGCAGAGCCATCAAGATCCTAACTCACTAGAGACACGCGACCTTCAAAACGCCGAGAGAATTCGCGTGATACTTGAATGGTGGCTGGTTACCGGCGAAAAATCTTTGGCAGCCTCAGCACTAGCGTATGCCGAAAACCCAGCAGAGCCATTTCGGTCGTGGCGAGACCTGGAAGATATGACGAATATTTTTCTAGATCTTTCAGAAGCAGAATATGATTCACTTCCTGACCGCAAGAAGCTATTGGCGGTGCTAGAGAAAACATTGATTCGCTTCTTGCAGGAAGGCTTAAGCGGCGAGGAGCTGACTCAAATGGCGGCAGCTGTAGACGCGGCGGATGGGTTGCTTAGCGATCATGCAAAATTGGATGTCGCTGACGGAATTCGATACCAGATTGAACACACCTCATCAATGAGTTATCAGACGGAGTCCCTATCCGAATTAGATGACTATGGACGTGCACTGAAACGGCTCGCGCGTCACTCAAACATTTCTATGACAGAGCTCAGTCACGCGCTATCTTTGCTTGATGACCGGCGGGATGAAATTGAGCTGACTATCCACCAGATACCTTCGCCATCTGTTTCCCGAGTGGCTGGTGCGGAACCAGAGATCTTCAGCGATGTAGACCTGAGCAATTTGTTCTCTCCATTGCTCTTTAGACAGCATGACCAATAGCTCCGACCACAACATCCATTTAACCGCGCCGTCGATAGCCCCAACGGGGTAGCTTCGCTAGCTCGTCAAGCACAGCGCGTAACCCTTCATCACTTTCCACGGCCAGCGCGTCGGGCTTATTGCCGTCGATGAGAACATCAACGCGCCACGCTTCGCGGCTCTTGCCCGCCGCTAGGTCCAACGCTCGCAGATAAGTCCGATAGCGGGAGTTATGGATGTGGCGCAGATGCCACCGCATGAATTCCGTTGTCGAAATACGGCCCTCACTCCGGGATGCGTATTCGGGATTTCCCGGCATGTACTCGCTTGAGTCCAGCGCGGAGCCGGCGGCGGTCAATAAGAAGGCGGTATCGTCGGCCAACGCGGCGCGCTGTTCTGGCGTTCGCTGCACCCGCTCTTTCAGTTCGCGCGAACGCTGCATGCACTGGGCCGCAAGCTCGATCAAATCATGGTCGAGGTAGGGGTTTCTAGGTGGGTTGCGCATGGTTGCGCCCTCAAGGCTCGACGCCCGCAGTCTACGCCCGCACGTCGCACCCGGTGAGACGGTAAAACCCGCTTACACAAAGGCACTTCGTAGGCCCATCGACGTGCGCGCGCGAATCTGACCCGAGTTTCTACCGGGTCCGCCATGTCCACTTTTACCGCCGTCGATCTGTCGCGTCTTCCGCCGCCCGCGCTGGTGGAACCGCTGGATTACGAAACGATCCTGGCGAAGCGCATCGCGAAATTCCGCGAGCTGTTTCCGGACTTCGACGGGCTCACAGAATCCGATCCGTCGATCATCCATTTGCAGGAAAGCGCTTATCGCGAATTGGTGTTCCGCCAGCGCGTCAACGACGCCGCGAAAGGCGGAATGCTCGCTTATGCAACAGGGACCGATCTTGACCACATCGGCGCACGCGACAACATCACGCGTTACATGCTCGATCCCGGCGACCCATCGCGCGGCATCCCGCCCATCTTCGAAAGCGATGCGGACTTTCGCCGCCGCATTCAGCTGGCGCCGGAAGGTTTCTCGGTCGCCGGCCCGGAAGGCGCCTACATCTTCCATGCGCTCAGCGCAGACCCGGACGTATTGGACGCGAGCGCGACCAGCCCGGCGCCCGGTGAGGTGCTGGTCACCGTCCTGGCGCGTCGCGGCGATGGCACCGCATCGCCTGCCTTAGTGAGTGCGGTTGAACGCGTGTTGACCGATGACCGCATTCGGCCGCTGACCGATTACGTCAAAGTGCAGTCGGCGCGCATCGTGCCGTTCGAAGTACGCGCCACGGTCTACACCTACGCCGGCCCCGATTCGTCATTGGTCATCGACGAATCCGTCAAACGGCTGCGTCGCTACATCGAAGAGTCGCACCGACTCGGCCGCGACGTTCCGCGCTCGGGCCTGTTCTCCGTCCTGCACTCCGAAGGCGTGCAGCGCGTCGAACTGCACTCGCCTGCGGCCGATATCGTGATCGATCGGACCCAAGCCACGAACTGCACGGCCGTGGATATCGCCGTTGGCGGCGTCGATGAATAGCCTGCTACCGCCGAACGCAACCGCATTCCAACGCGCCCTAGAAGCCACCAACGCGGCAGTTACAGAGGTTCCGATTCCGCTGCGCGAGATACGCGACCCGGATCGGTGTCCGCTTGCGTTCCTGCCGTGGCTGGCCTGGGATCGATCGATAGATTCTTGGAAGCCGTATTGGTCCGAACACGTGAAGCGCGCCCGTGTTCGCACCGCAACAGAGATTCAGCGCCGCAAGGGCACGGCGCAGAGCGTGCGCGACGTGGTGTCCGCGTTCGGCGGCGCAGTGGTGTTGCGCGAATGGTGGCAGATGGAGCCCAAGGGGCCGCCGCACACGTTCGACGTGCAGTTGACCGTCTCCGGCGAAGCCGGACAGGTCGCCACCAAAGAGTTTGTGGCGGACGTGATCGCGGAAATCGCGCGAACGAAACCCGTGCGGTCGCACTTCACTTTCACGCAAGGCGCCTATGCCGTCGGCGGCGTTGGCGTCGCCGCTGCGGCCCGCGTCGCCGTGCATCGCCGCTTGCAGTTCCAAGCCATCGAACCCAAGGACAACGCAACCTCGTGAGCGGACTTTTCATCACTGTTACCAGCGCCGGCTATCGAGCGTTGGTAAATCGCACCAACACCGGGACAAACCCGGTCACCGTGACGCATATCGGCCTGAGCGCTGCGACCTTCACCAGCACCGAGGACATGACCGCCCTTCCCGGCGAGTTCATGCGCCTGACCAGCTTCGGCGGTGTCGCAGTCGCTAAGGACACGTTGCACCTGTCCATCCGCGACGACGGCCCGGGCCAGTACGCCTATCGCGCGTTCGGTCTGTATCTGAGCGACGGCACGTTGTTTGCCATCTACAGCCAACCCGGCGTGATCCTGGACAAGAGCGCGGCCGCGTCCATGCTGCTGACCGCCGACGTGCGCTTCCAAAGGATCGACGCGACGACGCTGGTGTTTGGTGACACGTACTGGTTGAACCCGCCTGCGACCGAGACCGTGCAAGGTGTTGTAGAGATTGCCGACCGTGTCGAGGCCATCGCCGGCACAGACCACACGCGCGCCCTGACGCCGTTCGGCGGCAAAGCATTGGTAGACGCACGCCTGGGCGAGAACGCCCCGAGCGCATTTGTAAAAACGCTGTTGGCAGCGGCAACCGCGGTGGCCCTGCGCGGATCGCTGGGCCTGGGTTCCGCGTCGGTGCGCAACGAGGGCCACGGCAATAACTTGGATGCCGACAAGCTCGACGGCGAACACGGCGCGTTCTACCGCGATTTCGGAAATCTCACCAACGTACCGAGTGACTTCACCCCGAAGGCACATCGCCACGCCTGGGCCGAACTGGACGGGGTGCCCGATACCGCGCGGCGCTGGCCGACGTTCGAAGAAGTCACCGGCCGCCCCGACGCCTATAAGCCGCTGGCGCATACACACGCCATCGCCGACGTGAACGGCCTGCAACCCGCTTTGGACAGCCGCGCCAACAAGGCCCACCAACACGACGGCACGGATATCTCCGGCCGCCTGGGTGGCGTCGGAAAGACTATTGGCGATTGGAACACCGCGACGGAAAACGGTTGGTACATGGCGTCAGGCGCGGCGAACGCCCCTATCGCGGGCGAGTGGTTCATCGGCGAAGTTGTTCAGCACAACAGCGATTGGCAGACACAAACCGTCTGGACGTTCGCGTCCAACTTTCGCAACCTCTGGCGGCGACAGAAGTCGGGCGGAACGTGGACTGCCTGGGAGCGTTGCCACTTGCACGAAAGCACGCTGGACACGCGCTACGCGGTGCGTCGGGACAACGTGAGCTTTCGTGACGTAACCGCAGACCGTGGCGACGGTACCGGCGTGATCTTCCTCAACGCCAGCTTGAACCGCTATCTGTATTGGGACGGGACCAACTACAGCTTTAATGAAGCCTCGGTTTCTATGCCGGGCGGCTTGAACACGGGCTCGTCGCGCCACCTGAAAACCGATTTGCAGGCCCTGCCCTATGGCCTGGCTGAAATCGAGCGTATCCGGGTCAAGGTCGGCCAATACAAAAGCGACTTCCAAAGCGACGGGCGCCGCCGTTGCTTCGTGATCGCCGAACAGCTCGCGCCAATCATCCCCGAAGCGGTGCGTAAAAAGTCGGTGCTGTTCCGAGGCAAGCGGTACGCCGCCGTCGAGTACATCCAACTGATTCCCGTGCTGATTCGTGCGGTGCAGCAGTTGTCCGCATTGGTCCGCCAACTGACTCGGCGGGTAGACCGCGTGCATCAACGTCTTGCGAAGTTGGAACGGGGCGCATAAGCATGGCGACGCTCATCAAGCACCAAGGCCTGCTGTTCGAAGACCTGTTCGACCCGGACATTATGGGTGACGGTCCTGTGGCGGGGCGCTGTTTCCACAACGGCCAGCCGCTGCGATTCGCGCATATCCAGTACGGCAGGAAACGTGCCGACGTGAACTTTCGCGTCAACAACGTGGACGTGTCCAACTTGTGGGCCGCGAAGGGCACGGCGTCGTATATCAGTAGAGGCGGTGTTCCTGACCACATCAGCGATCTTCAGGTGGTGCCACCGACCGGCGGCAGTTCCTCGGCGTTCGTCAGCTTCCGTGCAACGGGTCAAGTCATGTGGACAACTGACGCAGGGGCGCCCGGCGTCGGCACTTGGGCGCCCGGCACCGGAAGCCCCGGCGCCGCGTACGACATCAAGTATCAGAATCTCGGCGTTAGTTCTGGTGGCTCATTGAACGGCGCTGACAACGTTTGGCGGCAGATAAGTTCGGACCAACCTTGCAGCCTAGGAATATTCGCTAGCAACGGCCAATCACGCAGCGCGTCCGCATCAGTCAACGTGCAGATTCGTCGCCGATCCGATGGCGCGATCCTATTGAACTTCAACCTGAACTTCTCTGCTTCTGTCGTAAGCGACGGCTAACCCGAACCGCGCACGTGTAACGCCGTTACACGTGCGCGTTGTCGTGCGCGCGATTCGACCGGCGCCGATCCTGGGGACATGCAAAACAACGCCGACATTCTGCGCAAGATCGCGAACATGATTCGCATCGGCACCATTACCGAAGTCGATTACGGTTCAAAAACCGCACGCGTGTCGTCGGGCGATCTCACAACCGACTTTCTGCCCTGGTGCACGGGCCGCGCGGGCAAGCGCTCGAATTGGTCCCCGCGCAGCGTCGGCGAACAAGTCATCCTCGTTTGCCCGCAAGGCGAGACGACGCGCGCTTTCATTCTCGGATCGCTCTACAGCAAAGCGAACCCGGCGCCCGATGACGGCGAGAACCGCCACGTAAACCGCTACGGCGACGGTGCGGTTATCAGCTACGACGAAGACGCGCACGCCTTGCACGCGACCTTGCCGAGCGGCGGCACGGCCACGCTGTCGGCCGATGGCGGCATCACGCTAAACGGCCCGGTCACCATCAACGGCGCGACCACGATCAACGGCAATGCGTCGATCAAGGGCAAGGCCGAGGCGACCGAGGATGTCGTCGGCGGCGGCGTGAGCCTTGCGACCCATCCGCACAAACTCGTCATGCCCGGCACCGGCCTGTCGGGGCCGCCCGGATGATCGGCACCGACCGCCACACCGGCAAGCGGATCGACGGCGAGGCGCATTTGCGCCAGTCCATCACCGACATTCTGACCACGCCCATCGGCTCGCGCGTTATGCGCCGCGATTACGGCTCGCTGTTGTTCGAGCTGATCGACCAACCCATGAACGAAGCCACCCGCGTGCGCCTGTTCGGCGCGACCGCAACGGCGCTGCAACGGTTTGAGCCGCGCTTTCGCCTGACCCGCGTCGGCCTGTCGCCGGGTGACACGCCGGGATCGGCCCGCCTGGAACTTCAGGGGCAGCGGATCGACGGCGCCGGCCGCCGCGTGCCGGCCTCTCTTTCGCTCCCTCTCCCCATTCGCCTGTAACCCACCCCGGAGTTTCCTTTGGCCGACTATCACCACGGCGTTCGCATTACCGAAGTAAAGGATGGCGCGCGCTCCGTCCGCACCGTCTCCACGTCCGTCATTGGCATGGTTTGCACGTCCAACGACGCCGACGCGTCCGCGTTTCCGCTCAACCGTCCCGTGCTCTTGACCGACGTTCGCAAGGCCATTGCCAAGGCCGGCGTTAACGGCACCTTGCGCCCGGCACTGCAAGCCATCGCCGACCAATGCAGTCCCCTGGTCGTCGTCGTGCGCGTGCCGACCGGCACGGATGATGCGACCACGACCAGCAACGTCATCGGCGGCACCGAGACCGGCAGCTATACCGGCTTGTCCGCACTGCTCGCGGCGCAAGTGCAACTCGGCGTGCGCCCGCGCATTCTCGGCGCGCCCGGCGTCGATACCCAGCCGGTCGCGGTGGCGTTGGCGACCATCGCCCAGAAACTGCGCGGCATGGCCTACGTGAGCGCCGGCACCAGCGCGACCAAGGAAGACGCGGTGTTGTACCGCAAATCGTTCGCGCAGCGCGAAGTGATGATTGTCTGGCCGGACTTTGTGGCGTTCGACACGGTCACCAGCACCGCAAAACCTGCGTTTGCCGTCGCCCGCGCGCTCGGCCTGCGTGCCCGCATCGATCAAGAACAGGGCTGGCACAAAACCCTGTCGAACGTCGCCGTCAATGGCGTCACCGGCCTGTCGCGTGACGTGCATTGGGACTTGCAAGACCCGAACACGGACGCCGGCTACCTCAATGCGGGCGACGTGACGACGCTCATCAACAACAAAGGCCCCCGCTTCTGGGGCTCGCGGACGTGCAGCGATGATCCGCGATTCGCGTTTGAGTCGGCGGTTCGCACCAGCCAAGTCATCGCCGACACCTTCGCCGAACATTGCTTTCCCGACGTCGATAGCCCGCTTACGCCGCAGCGCGTCAAAGACATCATCGAATCGCTGAATGCTCAGTTCCGCGCCTGGAAAAACGGCGGCTACATCCTCGGCGGCAAATGCTGGTTCGACCCCGACGCGAACCCGAAGGAGTCCATTGCCGCAGGCCGCTTGCGCCTTGCCTACGACTACACGCCCGTGCCGCCGATGGAAGACCTGACTTTGGCTGCAACGATCACCGACGAATACATCAACGACTTCGCCAGTCGTTTGAGCGCCTAACCCCTTTCGCCTTGGAGACCACATGGCACTTCCCGCCAAACTCAAAAATTTCGGCGCCTTCATCGACGGTCAAAGCTATCTGGGTTTGGTCAACGAACTGACCCCGCCGCCGCTCAATCGAAAAATGGAGCCATATCGCGGCGGCGGCATGAATGGCGAGGTCGAAATCGATTTCGGCCCCGATGGCCCGATGATCTTCGAATGGAAGTGCGGCGGCTTCGTCCGCGACGCGCTGCGTCAGTACGGCGCGACCCGTCACGATGCGGTGCCGCTGCGCATTGCCGGCGCCTACCAGCGCGACGACACGTCGGAAATTATGGCGGTCGAGTTCGTCTTGCGCGGTCGGCACAAGGAAATCACGTTCGGCACCGTCAAAGCCGGCGACGATACCGAAACCACGTTCAAGACCACGTGCAGCTATTACAAGATCATTGTTAACGGTGTGACCGATATCGAAATCGATTTCATGAACATGATCGAGATCGTCGGCGGTGTGGACCGCCTCGCGCAGCAGCGCGCCGCCATCGGCTACTAACCCCGCGCCCGACGCAAGGTCGGGCGCTGTCTTTCTCTACCGCAAGGAACTCCCATGTCCAAGACCACCCCGGCCGAGATTCAAGCCGCGCAAGCCGATCCTGTCACTAGCGTGGATATCACGCTCGAACAGCCGTTCAAGCGCGGCGACACCCTCGTAACCACTGTGACCGTTCGCCGCCCCGTCTCGGGCGAGCTGCGCGGCCTGTCCATGCTCGACCTGATGCGCATGGAAATTGACGCGGTGCATAAGGTGTTGCCGCGCATCACGCAACCGATGTTGAACAGCTTCGAAGTGGCAAAGCTCGATCCGGCAGACACCGCGCAATTCGGCTTGGCGATTGGCGATTTTTTCGTGACGAAAGCGCAGCGGTCGGGCTCCCTGCCTGCGTAGATGACGCGATGGCCGATATAGCGGTCATCTTCGGTTGGACCCCCGCCGACATGGCGGATTTCTCCCTTTCTGAGTTAGCACAGTGGCGCGAGCGCGCCCGCGTGCGGAGTGGCGTGGACGAATGAGCAACGGCGGCGATTTGGCTTTGAAGGTGCGATTGGATGCGCTCGACCGCGCCAGTGCGCCCATGAAGCGGATCGCCGCCGCCAGCGAAGCCACGGCCCGCGCCTTGCGCGAGACCCAAGGCCGACTCAAGGAACTGGACCGCGCACAGCAGCAGATTGCCGGCTTTCGCCGGCTCAAGAACGAAGCCGATGCGAGCGGCCAAGCGCTCAAGGCGCAGCAGCAGCGACTGGCGGACGTGCGCGCGCAGATGGAACGCTGCGGCGTCGCGAGCAAGACGCTATCGCAGAACTATGCGCGGGCCGAGCGGCAAACCGAAAAGCTCCGGTTCGCGCACATCAACAAACTGCGCGCCCTCAAGGGCGCAAAGGAAGGGCTCGCCGCTGCGGGCATCGAGACCAAACAACTCGGCGACCACGAACGCCGGTTGGCGGCCGAGATGGCGCAGACCAATCAACGCATTGCACAGCAGCGGCAACAACTTGGAAGACTCGCCCAACAGTCCCGGCAGGCGCAGGCGGCGCAGCAGCGCATGGCGAAGACACAGCAGCAGGCGGGCGCGCTGGCCGCTGCGGGCGCGGGCCTGGGCGCGGCGGCCGGCACCCTGGCCGCGCCGCTGGCGTTCGCCATCAAATCCTATGCGTCCTTCGAAGACGCGATGACCGGCGTTGCGCGTCAGGTCAAGGGAGCGCGCGACGAACAAGGGAAGTTGACGCCGCTCTATTACGAGATGGGGCGGGAACTGCAAGCCATGTCCGAGCGCTTGCCCGGCACGGCCGAAGACCTCGCCGCGATCACGGAAGCATCGGCGCGCATGGGCGTTCAGGGCAGAGCGAACCTGATCAAGTTCACCGAGTCGGTCGCGATCATGGCCGATGCCTTCACCATGCCGACCGATGAAATCGGCGAGAGCATGGGCAAGGTCGCCAACCTCTACAAAGTGCCGTTCGACCGCATCAATGAACTCGGTGATGCGCTCAATTACCTTGACGACAACGCGCAGTCGAACGGCCGCGACATTATCGACGTGCTGCAACGCCTGGGCGGCGTCGCCGACAAACTGAACTTCCGGCAGGCCGCTGCGCTGGGCAGTACGTTTCTGTCGCTGGGCAGCGCGCCCGAGGTGGCCGCCAGCGCGGCGAACGCGATGGTGCGCGAGCTGTCTATCGCCACCATGCAGGGAAAGCGCTTCCAGGCCGGATTGCGGGCGCTGGGACTCGACGCGACGCGTTTGCAGCAAGGCATGGTGACCGACTCACAGGGAACGATTCAGGCCGTTCTAGAAGCCGTCAAGCGGTTACCGGCCGAAGATCAATTGACCGTTACGACGCAGTTGTTCGGTAAGGAATTCGGCGACGACGCGTCCAAGCTCGCAAACAACCTTGAGGAGTACCGCAGGCAAATCGCGTTGACCACGGCCGCCGAGCAAAAAGGATCGGCGCTGCGCGAGGCGCAGGCCCGCGCCGGCAACGTGTCCGCGATCTGGGCCAACGCCAAGGATGCCGGCCGCAACCTGGGCGCGGATGCCGGCGCCTTGCTCGCGCCTGATCTGCGCGAGCTGGGCGACCGGTTCAAGAGCCTGACCCAAAGCGCCCGCGTCTGGATCAAGGAAAACCCGGCCTTGGCCGGGGGCCTGGTCAAAGCGGCTGCGGCCGGTGCGGTGCTGCTCGCTGCGCTGGCGGGGCTCGCCCTGGTCCTGGCCGGCATCCTGGCGCCGCTGGCCGTGATCCGCTACGGCTTCACCGCGCTAGGCCCGGCGCTGACGCAGGCGCAAACCACGCTGGGCGGCCTGGGCGCGCGCGTGTTGCCGATGCTCGCAAACGGTGCCCGCATGCTGCTCCCGATCCTGGGCGGCTTGTCTGCGCCGATTCTGGCCGTCATTGCGGTGGTGGCCGTAGCCGCGTTGCTGATCTGGAAATTCTGGACGCCGATCAAGGCGTTTTTCATCGGGCTGTGGGAAGGCTTCACCGCCGCGGTTCGCCCCGCCCTGGCCGAACTGGCGCCGCTGGGCGCGGTGTTGGTCGATGCGCTCTCGCCGCTGCGCCCGTTGTGGGACGGCATCACGGCGGCGTTGTCGGCCGTGTGGGGCGTGGTGCGGGATCTGTTTTCCCCCTTCGAAGCCACGGCCGCGCAACTGGCGGGCGCGACCGAGAACGGCCGCTCGTTCGGCCAAGTGCTGGGCGGCGTGGTCGCCGGGCAGATTCGCGCCGTGGTCGCCCTGGTGACGATGCTGGCAGGCGTGTTGAAAACTGTGGTTGCCTATTCGCCGCTGGCGATGATCGTTTCGAATTGGGGCGCGATCAAAACCTATTTCGCAACGCTCATCGATTCGGTGTTCGGGATCGTGCGCGGCGGCTGGAATGCCGTCGTCGGCATCTTCACGGGCGACGGCCCGCGCCTGCGCGGTGCGCTGGCGTTGCTATGGGAGTCCATCAATTCGGCGCTCATGGGCTGGCCCGCGCGATTCCTGGGCTTCGGCCGCGACATGGTGCAAGGATTGATTAATGGCGTGCTGGGGAGGCTCGACGCGCTCAAATCGACTATGACCGGCGTCGCCGGCAACGTCGCCGGATGGTTCGCCAAGCGGCTCGACATACGCAGCCCATCGCGCGTGTTCGCCAGCTTCGGCGATCACACCATGACCGGACTCGCGGTCGGCTTGGATCGCAGCCAGTCCGCGCCGCTCGACGTGCTGTCGCGCCTGACTAACGGAATGCGCACCGCAGGCGCCGCGCTCGCGATAGGCGCCGCGTCGGCGCCAGCCGTGGCGATCGATCAACGTCCGCCGGTTACGCCGCGCTCCGCTCCGCAGCCTGCCGCAGCATCCGCGCCCATCGTCATCAACATTCACGCCGACAGCAGCACCCGCGCCGAGGATATTGCGGCGGCCGTACGCGTCGAGCTGGCAAAGATCGAGCGCGAGAAATCCGCGCGCCAACGTTCCACCTTCACGGACTACGACTGACTCATGATGATGGCATTGGGTACGTTCGTGTTCTCGCTTCCGACGCTGGCCTATGACCAGTTCCAGCGGAGCACGTCATGGCGCCATCCGGGCTCGGATCGCGTCGGCGCCCGTGCGGCGCGTCAGTACGTCGGGCCGGGCGATGACACCATCCGTCTTTCGGGCCTGATCGCGCCCGACCTGACCGGCACGCCGATATCGCTCGACGTGCTGCGCGGCATGGCGAACACGGGCGAGGTGTTCGCCCTGGTCGAAGGCACCGGCATGGTTTACGGCGGCTTCGTGATTGGCGATCTGAACGAGACGCGCACACTTCTATTTGCCGATGGCGCCGCCCGCCGCATCGAATTCGATATGACGCTGGTTAGGGCCGACGACGACAGCGAACTTGACCAGCGGGGGCGCGCATGAGCCCCGCGCACGCGATCCCCGATTGGCGAGTGACGCTCGACGGTAAAGACCTGACCGACCGGCTACGGCCGCGATTGCTCGACCTGTCGCTTACTGAGGCGCGAGGCGGCGAGGCCGACCAACTCGATTTGCGGATTCACGACCACGACGGCGCAATGGCCTTGCCGCGCCGTGGCGTGGTGCTGTCGATTGCGCTGGGCTGGCGCGGTAGCGGTCTGGTGGACAAAGGCACGTTTACCGTTGATGAGGTGGAGCATTCCGGCTCGCCCGACGTGATTACAATCCGCGCACGCAGCGCCGATCTGACGCGCCCGCTGCGGACTCGACAGGAACGGTCATGGCACGGGGTCACGCTCGGCGCGGTGTTGCGCCAGTTGGCCGGCGAGCATCGCTTGCAGCCACGCATTGCGCCCGCCCTGGCGGCGGTGCCGCTGGCGCATCTGGACCAAAGCGAAAGCGACCTCGCTCTATTGGCACGCCTGGGCCAACGATATGACGCCGTGGCAACCATCAAGGGCGGCAGTCTGCTATTCGCGCCGATTGGCAGCGGCACCACGCCGACCGGCGCGGCCCTGCCGCGCGTCGTCATCGCTCGCGAAAGCGGCGACAGTCATCGCTTCGGCTATGCCGACCGAGACAAGTACAGCGGCGTGCGCGCGTATTGGTCGGATCATGCGGGGGCGAATCGAAAGTCGGTGTTGGTGGGCGAGAGCGCCGACGCCAAACGACTGCGAGAGACCTACGCCAGCGAGGCCGAGGCGCGCGAACAAGCGAACGCGGAATGGGCGCGTGTGCAGCGCGGCGCGGCCACGTTGTCGTACACGCTGGCGATGGGACGCCCGGAGCTATACCCCGAACAGCGCGTGCGCGTGCGCGGGTTCAAACCGGAAATGGACAGCACACCGTGGCTGATCGCGAAGACCACGCACACGATAACCGGCGACGACGGATTTTCGACCGCACTTGATCTTGAGGCGGTTTCGGACTGAACAATTCAGTCCGAGGGAAATTCCTACACCCGCGTAGGCGACAAGTCCGATTGCGCGATGACGACCTTCGCGCGAACGCCTAGGCCATTTCGTGTTGCGAAGGATCGCGACGCATCGACCGCATGGACCTCAAGCGCCGGGGTCCTCTTTCGCTTTCGCATACGCCCCGTGTGTTGCACCGGGGCGGCCTTGCCGTGTTTGCTCATCCGGTTTTTCTGAGTAGGATTATTCCTACACCACAACTCGCAGATACCCGACGCACCGTCGCGGCAATCCTTACTCCGTGTCTCGCGCAATGCGCCGCGATCTGCGCGAGCCTGCCGGGCCTTGCCGCCCCGACATTTGAGAAGGTTGATGCGGTGTTGGCGCGCGGGTTGATCGCTTGTTCGCGTCTCGCTGCGCTGTTCGCTGTCCTGCGCACGCAAACCCCATTGTTTCCATTCGGGTGCGCCCAACAGGTCATTGCGAACCAACCAACTCGCGTCACCGCGCTGATTCGGCAAACCCCAATAAATCGTGACTGACTGCGCACGTACATCATTGACCGTAAGCGATCCGATGTTGACCTCTGGCGTCAGTCCGCCGAGCCCCTTTTTTTGCGCCCGCCCTTGCCGCCGACGTTGTAGGTATTCGCCCCGGTCATGGGACCGTGACTCACATGCGTGACATCACCCGCGATATGAACGCCAGTTCGAGCCGATCCCGACACGCCTAACACGGCTAGTGCGCCCGCCCGCAGGTCATCGGTGGCGCCCCGAAACCGACGAAGCAATTCCTGTTCCTCTGTCGCCAAAGACGCCGCAGGAACGCCGAGAACCACATAACTGATATCGAAGCCGAGGTGAGCGGCGCGCGCTAGATAGCCCGCCGTAGGTTCGCTTCGTCCGGCCTCATAGTTCGCCTGCGTTTTTCTTTCCACGCCTGTAGCCGTTGCTAGATCGATCTGCGACAGGCTGAGTCGTTCACGTTCTTCCTTGAGCCTAGTTCCAATGTCCAAAATATTCACCATAGTTCGTTGACATGAGGAATATTTTTCCCCAAGA
The DNA here is from genome assembly GCF_001442805.1 of Lysobacter gummosus. Taxonomy (NCBI): domain Bacteria; kingdom Pseudomonadati; phylum Pseudomonadota; class Gammaproteobacteria; order Lysobacterales; family Lysobacteraceae; genus Lysobacter; species Lysobacter gummosus. Next base: position 3,964,772 of record NZ_CP011131.1, read on the forward strand.
TGGAGCCTCATCTACAAGAACCTATCGGCATCTTTCGCAATGTCAAATCGATCACGGATTCGGACCCCGGAACAGGCCAAGGCGGCACTCCATCGCCAGGGAATCAGCATGGCTCAGTTCGCCCGCGACAACGACCTAACCACGGCGGCGGTTTACCACGCGCTGTATGGCACGACCAAAGGAAATCGAGGCGAATCGCATCGTGCGGCTGTTGCCCTGGGTCTCAAGCGGAGCGCGGTCGCAGGGAAGCGGTAAGCATGAGTCGCCAACTCACCATGCAATGCGGCCACTGCCGCCACGTCGCGAACGTGCGTTCAAGTCGGGAAATGACCGCGACGTATCGCGAGGTCACTTTTCGATGCACGAACGACATGTGCGGTCATAGCTGGGTTGCCGACTTGATCGCCGTCCGTACTACCTCACCTTCGGCGTGCCCGAATCCCGACGTGCAATTGCCCTTTGCCCGCAATGTCTTGATCCGCACCATCGTTCACCAAATGGAACTTGCGCTCATGGATGCAGCCAATGACTGAGCCTAGCGCCCGCTAGCTGTCCGCGTCTTTCGCGACGCCTCGCTACCTACTGCCATCCCGCACGGCCATTTGGCCGGGCACGGCTTCCTATTGCCCGAAGTAACCCATGCGCAAAGAACTGCAACACGAAATCGTCAAGCGCCTTGAACGGGATTACCAGTTCAAGCGCAAGAGTGACCAGGGTTGGTATCAAAAGGGCAAGTGCCCCGAATGCGGCGAACGTGAGCTATACGCCAACGCATCGGAGCCTGTCGCGCTCAAGTGCGGTCGCGAAAACAACTGCGGTGCCGTCATCTACATCCGCGATATCTATCGCGACTTGTTCGAAAGCTACTCCGACCGCATCAAGACGACCGACGCCGAACCACACGCCGCCGCCGATGCCTATCTGAGAGAGGCGCGGGGCTTCGCGCTTACCCGCCTGCGCGGCCTCTACACGCAGGAACGGCATTACGACCAGGAATTGAGGATCGGCACCGCGACGGTGCGATTTTCGCTTCCTAACGGCAGTTGGTGGGAGCGTTTCATTGATCGCCCCGAACGCTTCGGAAAGCAAAAGGCCAAGTTCGCACCCGGTAAGGATCGAGCCGGCGAATGGTGGCAACTGCCCGATAGCGCGAAGGCGCCTAAACAACTGTGGTTGTCCGAGGGCATCTTTGACGCCTACGCGCTGGAGCTAAACGGCGTCGCGGCCCGTGCGCTTATGTCGTGCAACAACTATCCAGAAATTGCGCTCAAGCGGATACGCGCCGAATGCGAGGCATCCGGCGCCAGTCTGCCGCAGTTGGTGTTTGCGCTTGACGACGACAAGGCCGGGCGCAGCTACGCCCTTCGGTGGGTTCGCCGGGCGCGCACCGAGGGTTGGGCCGCGACCGCCGCCGTCATCCCGAGACAGGGGCGCGACAAGATCGATTGGAACGACGCCCACCAACGCGGAACGCTCACCCCAAAGGATCGCGAAGGGTATTTGTACGAAGGCGCGTTGTTGTGCGCGGAAACGCCGACCGAAAAAGCCCGACTCATCTACAAGCGCACCGAACGCGCCTCGTTTCATTTCGAACACGGCAACAGCATGTATTGGGCCGCCTTCAATGACGCCGCGTACAAAGAGGCCAAAGACAAGCTCGGCGAAGGCGATTCCGATCTATCCGACGAAGAAATACGCGACGAAGCATTGAAGCGTTCGTTTTCCGTGTCGGAGTTCGCGAACTTCAACCCGACCGCGCTCTATTTCCAGTCAAACCGACTCACCAACGAGAGTTGGTATTACTTCCGAATCGCCTTCCCTCATGGCGGCCAGCCCGTCAAAGACACATTCACCGCGACGCAGATCGCGACGGCAAGCGAGTTCAAAAAACGTGCCTACGGGGTTGCCCGTGGCGCGCAATTCAGCGGCACCACTCCCCAACTGGATCGCGTAATGAAAGAAATGCTGTTCAATATCAAGGAAGTCGAGACGATCAATTTCATCGGCTACACCCGCGAACACGGCTGCTACGTGTTCGGCGACGTAGCCGTGAAAGATGGCGTGATCTACAAGCGCAACGACGAAGACTATTTCGACATTGGCAAGCTGTCGATTAAGAGCCTCAATGAGAGCATGGGGCTTGCGCTTAACCTCAAGCGTGAGGAGTACCGCAGCGACTGGCTGAACATGATTTGGGCCTGTTACGGCGTCAAAGGCATGGTGTCGCTAGCCTTCTGGTTCGGAACCTTGTTCGCCGAACAAATCCGAGCGAAACAGCAGAGCCTGCCGTTCCTTGAAATGTCGGGCGAGCCCGGCACCGGAAAATCAACGCTGATCGATTTCCTTTGGAAGCTGGTCGGGCGTACTGGCCACGAGGGCACAGACCCAACCAAATCGACCCTGGCGGGTCGGATGCGTACCTTCACGCAAAGCGCGAATCTTCCCGTCGTACTGATCGAGTCGGATCGCGGCAAGGAAGATGACAACAAACAGAAGCGCTTCGATTGGGACGAAATCAAGCCGCTGTATAACGGGCACGTCGGCCGCGCCATCGGCTTGAAAAATTCGGGCACTGACACTTACGACCCGCCGTTTCGCGGATCGATCCTGATCGAACAGAACGCAGCGGTTAGCGCAAGCAACGCGGTTATGGAACGCATCGTGCATATGACGTTCGACAAGCAGCGGCACAGCGCGGCCAACAAGGCCATCGCAGAACAGCTATCGGGTATCGACGTTTCTGCTGTGTCCGGGTTTGCGCTCATGGCGGCGCAGCGCGAACGCGACGTGATGAAGATCATCACCGAGAACACCAACGACTATTCGAATCAGTTGATGGCCCTGGCCGATATGAAGAACGGCCGACTCGCCAAGAATCACGCGCAAATCATGGCGCTCGTGGACGCGCTGCGTTTAGTTGTCCCGATGACGGACGCGCAATACAGCGAAACGCATAGCGCGCTCATTGGCATGGCGTTGGAACGCCAAGTGGCGATCAACGCGGATCACCCGCACGTGCAAACATTTTGGGAACTGTTCGATTACGTACATGGGGATAGCGAAGGTTCGTCGCTCAATCATCACCGCGACGAGAAACTGATCGCTATCAGCCTAGTGGAACTTGAGGCCCGGCTATCCAAAGCCGGTAGCCGGCTCCCCTGCGACATGACCGAACTAAAACGGCTATTGCGGACCTCACAGGTGCGCAAGTTCGTGGATAACACCGCCATCAATTCGCGAATCAACAACGCAACAAAAAAGTGCTGGGTCTTCCGGCGCGAAGCATAAGAGCGGCCCCGGCGGGAGAGTTACAGCTCTCCCCAAGGCCATCACCACGCAGTAAATGGAGAGAACCATGCACCACAGCACCGAACCGAAGCTGGCAGCGGCAGCACCCCACGCGGATCGCGGCACCGGGACCACTGGAAAGGCTAGCACGCTCGCCCGCGACGAATCGCGATTGGTCGGCAACCTGCGCCGTTCCATCGCCTATTTCGACGCCGCCGACGCGCGTCACCGCGCGGAAGCCGCCGAGAATCGAGCGATGGCAGAAGTTCATCGCGGCAATCCCCTCGCCCCGAGTGCGGATCGCGTTCTTCTGGCTCAAGGCGCCGAAGACCTCGCCAAGCTTTCGGACCGCCGCGCGATTTCGTGCGCAAAACTGGCGGCCGAGTTCCGCGAAAAACTGCCGCAGCCTGATCCGGTCAATATCGAAATCGTGTTGGTCATAGGCCATGACTCGATCCGGCAAACGGCGCGGGTCGCCGGGCACGGTGCCGCAGTCGCACGGACCTGGGCGCGCATCGGCACCGGCACTTGGCGATGCCGCGATCCGCGTTGGGACGATTCCGAAACCGTCCTGGGCGAGGAACTTTGCGAGTACCTCAATTTCATTCCGCTTCCTGAGGACGTGGCGACGGCAATCGCCGCACTAACTTCTGCCCGAGCGTCGGCCAAGGGTGGCGCGCATGACTAAGCCAATCCAACGTTTCATTGTTCGGCTTGCATTTGCCGGTCGCTTCGGCAACACCGCACGGCAGTATGCGCAACGCCGCGAGTTCCGCCGCGCCCTGCTGGCGTGCGGCGTTACAGCCACCGGGCTACGTCGTCTGCAAGGGCCGCAGGCGGTGCGCCGCACTTGGGGGGTCGCATGACCCAACGGCAGATTTCGCATCAAGTCACTTTGCCTACGTGTATCAACGGACACGCGGCCCGCCACATGCACGACCGGCGCACCGCGAGCGCGGGGGGCGGTCATTTGCTGGAATGCGAGTGTCGCCAAACCGTCAAGCGCGCGAGCGTGGGCGACGCATTGCAGGAATGGCTATGGATCAACGCCACGTCACGCCCTCGCGTTCGTCGGGCCGAGCCTTTGACAGTAGAACCGCAGTACGACATGGCGGGCGTTGTGCAGTTCCCTCTAGCGTTTGCGCGAGGGGGCTAACGATGGGTCGAACAATCAATCGCTTCGGCGGCCGGCGCGCTCCTTTGGAGAGCGCGCCGGCCGCGCCCTGGCCCGTCGTCGCCTGTCGCTCCCCGTTGACCGTCTATGCGCGTCGCTGTCATCGCTGCAATGTTGCACGGTCAATCGCGGGTGGACGCGTTCGCGTGCTGTGCGTGTCGGGGTTGTTAGTCAACCGTTTTACGTGCGCCGCGTGCCGCGCCTGATGGATGCAATGTGATGAATGAACGAATCGTCCCCTTTACGACGCTTCAACGCGTGTGCGTGCCTATCGGCCCTCTGCCGCGCACTTTGACGGTACGCCGCTGGGCGGATCGCCTGGGCATTCGCTACAACCACGATGGACGCGGCGGAATCTGGACAACCTTGGATGCGCTCAACGCTGCAATCGGCTTGGGCGTGGCGGCTGACAAGTCGCCAAAAATGGAGGATTTAATCTGATGGGTCGCGGAAGAAAAAGGGGAGTTAATCCCGGCATCCCTTCGCACATCGAACAGGCCGCGCTTCCGCGCGGCCTGTATTGGGGTGAGAACCGATGGTTTTTAGTGGAGCCGCACCCTGATACCGGTCGGCCACGTAAGCGCACAGTCGCTTATGGGAATGCGGTCTTATCTGAACTTCACGCCATCGTTGAAGCGAGCCGCAGTTCCGAACCCATCGGCACTTTGGGCTATGTCTGTCGTAAATTCCGCGAATCCACCGAATACAGAGAACTTTCTCAAGGTACGCGGGACGATTATGACCACCACGCCAACATAGCTTGCGAGTACAAGCTAAGAGATGGCGCTTTGCTATCCGCGATGCCCGTTGATCGTATGTCGGTGCCCGGCATACAGCGATTGATCGAGGCCATAGCCAAGGGACGGGAAGCATCGCCGGGGCAGACCGAAATCGTTGGCCGCCCTTCGACCGCAAACCACGTGCTTCGATTCTTGCGCAGGCTTTTCAATTGGGGAATTCGCATGGGGTACTGCTCCAAGAACCCGGCGCAGGGCGTGCGGCAGGCGAAAGAAAAAGCCGACGCGAAAATGCCCGAACGACAGCCATTCGTCCTAGTGCTGGCCTTCGCGAAGGAACGCGCCGCGTTGCCGCTGCACAGCAAAGGTTCCTGTCCCCCATACATGCCTGCCGTGATGATTCTCGCCTACAACGCTCGCCTGCGCGGGATGGAGGTGACCGAACTGACCGATGCTCATGCTTTGAAGCGCGGCGTTCTGTGCAACCGACTGAAGGGGTCGCGCGACAACGTGACGCGTTGGAACGAGGATATGCGCTGGGCATGGCGATGGCTTCGCGAGTACCGGGCCAAGCGGCAGGAGGCGCACAAGCGGCCGGTTCCGCTTCGTCCGGACCTACGCCCCTTGCTCGTCACACAGACCGGCACGCCATTGGCGCGATCAACGCTCAAAACGGCATGGCAGCGTTTGATCACCGCCGCGATTGAGGCCGGCACCATCACGAAAGCCGAACGGTTCGCGCTACACGGCCTCAAGCATCGCGGAATCACCGACACACGCGGCGGCCGTGCGGTCAAGCAAGACGCTGCCGGGCACGTCTCGCCGCAGATGACGGACCTGTATGACCATGAGGTGATGGAGGTGGACCCGCCAACGGCAGCCGAGGACGAGGAATCGGCGTTCAGCGATGCCCTGGAAACTTGGTGATCAGCTGAATTTTGCCGCCAATTTTGCCGGGGCAAAGAAAAAGGGCCTACGACTGCGTCGTAAGCCCTTCTTTTATTTGGCGCCCGAAGTTGGACTCGAACCAACGACCCCCTGATTAACAGTCAAGTGCTCTAACCGGCTGAGCTATTCGGGCGGGGCTGCATATGATGCTTATTGATCCGGCCGGCGTCAACACTCTGCGATAAAAAAGTGAAAAACGCCGGCGTTTCAGCGGTCGCTGCTCAGGTTACGACGCGATAGCAGGGCTTGTACTCGCCGGCGATCTTCATCCGGCGCTGCTCGACGAAGGCGCGCAGCAGCTCGTCCAGGGACTGCATCATGTCGGTATCGCCGTGGATCTCGAACGGGCCGAATTCCTCGATCCGGCGCATGCCGTCTTCCTTGACGTTGCCGGCGACGATGCCGGAGAACGCGCGACGCAGATCGGCCGCCAGTTCGTGCGGCTTGCGGCCGTGGTGCAGGTCCAGCGCCGCCATCGCCTCGTGGGTCGGGATGAACGGCTGCTGGAACGTCAGCGGGATGTCGATCGACCAGTTGAAGTAGAACGAATCCTTCTGCTCGATCCGGTATTCGCGCACCTTGCGGATGCCGTGCGCCATGCGCTTGGCGACCTGCTCCGGGTTGCCGACGACGATCTCGTAGCGCGAGGTCGCCGCCTCGCCCAGGGTCAGGCGCAGGAACTTGTCGATCTGCTCGAAATACGGCGCCGACGCGGTCGGGCCGGTCAGGATCAGCGGGAACGGCAGTCCGGCGTTTTCCTCGCGCAGCAGGATGCCCAGCAGGTACAGGATCTCCTCGGCCGTGCCGACGCCGCCCGGGAACACGATGATGCCGTGACCCATTCGCACGAAGGCCTCAAGGCGCTTCTCGATGTCCGGCATGATCACCAAGTGATTGACGATCGGGTTCGGCGACTCGGCGGCGATGATGCCCGGCTCGGTGATGCCGATGTAGCGCATGTTGCGCTTGCGTTGCTTGGCGTGGGCGATGGTCGCGCCCTTCATCGGGCCCTTCATCGCGCCCGGGCCGCAGCCGGTGCAGATGTCCAGACCGCGCAGGCCCAGCTCGTAGCCGACCTGCTTGGTGTAGATGTACTCGTCGCGCGAGATCGAGTGGCCGCCCCAGCACACCACCAGGTTCGGGTCGGCCGGGTGCAGGATGCGCGCGTTGCGCAGCAGGCCGAACACCGAATCGGTCAGGCCGTCGCTGCTGGCCAGATCGCGGCCACCGCCCTTGCCCAGCTCGATCGCGGTATAGGCCAGGTCGCGGACCACCGCGAACAGCAGCTCGGCGACGCCACGGATGATGTCGCCATCGACGAAGGCCATCGCCGGCGCGTGGCGCAGATCGATGCGCACGCCGCGGTCCTGCTGGTGGACCTCGATGTCGAAGTCGGGATACAGCTCGCGCGCCGCGCGCGGGTCGTCGGAGGCGCTGCCGCTGGTCAGCACCGCCAGGGCGCAGCGACGCAGCAGGTCGTGCATGCCGGTGGAGGCGTCGCGCAGGCGCGCGACTTCGTCGCGGGACAGAACATCGAGCCCGCCCTTGGGATAGATGCGGGCGTTGACCGTCGGCAGGACGGCCGTTTGAGGGGGTGCGGTCATTGCGTTTTTCTCTGTTTTCTTCATCGATTAGTGGGTTAGGACTCTAGCAGCTTGCTATGTGACTGCGGCGCTCGGCCGCCCTGCGGGCCGGTCCGCGGCCGTGCCGCCCCACCCTGCCCGGGGGGGGCCGGCGATGCCTGCGCCCCCATAAAAAGAAAACGGCCGGGGAGGCCCCGGCCGTTTTCGGTCTTCAACCGATATTGCGGCCGAAGCCCGCAAATCGGAAGCGATGGATCAGAAGCGGTAGCGGAAGCTCACCTGAGCCGCCCAGCGCGAGATGCCCTTCTCGTCGTAGATCTGCTCGGGATCCGGGGTGTTGAAGCGGTAGACGTACTTGCCGGTCGCCGGATCGACACCGCCGTACTCGACCACGCCGCGCATGCCCGGGAACGCCACTTCTTCGACGCGGCCCCACTTCTTATTGAGCAGGTTGCCGACGTTCATGATGTCCACGGCCAGCTCGGCCTTGTGGCCTTCCCAGAAGCCCGGCAGTTCCTGCGCGATGTGCAGGTCGAACTGGTTGACCCACTTGCCGCGCACGTCGTTGCGCTCGGCGACCTGGCCCAGATGGCTGCGCAGGTATTCGTTGCCGTTGACGTAGTTCCAGAACGCCTGCTGTTCGGCCGGGTTGCGGAACACCACGTCGCCCACGCCCTTCGGGATGTACAGCAGATCGTTCAGGCGGCCGTCGCCGTTGGCGTCGTTGTCGAACGCGTAGCTGTACGGACGGCCCGAACGGCCTTCGTACACCAGCGAGACGATGGTGTTGTAGTCGCCGAAGAAGGCGTGCTTCCAGTTCACGTTGGCGGTGAAACGGTCGCGGATTTCATAGGCCGAACGCGCGGCCACTTCTTCGTTGGCCTGGAACACGCCGACGTTGCCGAGCTGCGAGCTCGAGGTCGAGCTGGTCAGCGGGCTGACTTCGGTGGCGTGGGTGAAGGTGTATGCCACGCCCCATGCCCAGTCGCTGTTGTTGAACGGCTTGTTCAACGAAATGGTCAGCTGCTGGCTTTCGCCCTTGGAGGTGTTGCGGGCGATGATGGCGTCGTTGTACAGGGTGGAGCGGCCAGCACGCGCGTTAGTGCCGCTGCTGACGCAAGCCGGGCCGCCGGCCGTGCCGGTTTCGCGCAGGCAGGCGGTGCCGTCCTGGTTCCAGCTCAGCGGGCTCAAACCGGCGTCGTTCCAATAGATGTTGCGGCCGTCCTGACCGACGCGCCGCGCGCTGCCGAGGTTGAGCTGCTGGTAGTACAGAGCGTCTTCGACCTTGGTCACCACGCCTTCAATGGCGGCGACCATGCCGTACCACGGCAGTTCGGTATCGAACGCCAGGTTAGCCTTCCAGACCGACGGCAGGCTCAGGTCCTTCTCGATAAAGTCAACCGACTGCTGGCCGCCCGTGCCCGGATTGAACAGACCCAGCTGAGCATCCGGATTCGGGCTGAACCTGGTGATGCCGTTCGGGAAGAAGTAGTCGGTGTACGAAACGCCATTATTGGAGTACGGGTTCGCCAGCCACACGGTCGGCGAACCGCCCTTGAACAGGCCGATACCGCCGCGCAGCTGGGTCGGACGCTCGCTGTCGAAGGTGTAGTTGAAGCCGAAGCGCGGCTGCCACAGGTCGCTGCCGTCGATGGTGTTGCTGTTGTTCACACCGAACAACGCCGACGCGGCCGGATTGAAGGTGGGCTTCTCATCGACCATCGCGCGGTCGTAGCGCACGCCGAAGGTCAGGGTCAGCCTGTCGTTGACCGCCCAGCTGTCCTGCACGAACAGGCCGAGGTTCTTCTGGGTGAAGCCCGCCGCCATGTTGTCGAGATCGCCGCCGCGCGGAGCGAACAGCTGATAACGGCCAGAACGGCCGGTGCGGTAGTCGGCGATGGAGTTGAAGGTGTACGCGCCGTTGATGCGGCGGCCGAACAGGTTATAGACCTCGTTCGACTCGTAGTCGGCGCCGAACTTGAGGGTGTGCGCGTCCAGGAACAAGTTGCCGGCGAAGAAGCCGTTCCAGGTCTTGGTCTCCAGAACGTTGGCCTGGGTGTTCTCTTCGGTGCCGAAGTTCAGCGTGTTGCTGCCCACGCGCACGCCGATCGCCGGCAGGTCGAACTGCGGGTTACGCACGGCCGAGTAGTCGCGGTAGGAGACCTTGGCTTCGGTCGAGAAGTTGTCGGTCCAGTCGCTGAACAACTGCGCGGTGTAGGTCTTGAACTCGAAGTCCTGCACGTAGTGGTACGAGCTCAGGGCCAGCGAGTTGGAGCCGAAGCCCTGCAGGAACGCGGTGCTCTGCTTGCTCTGCGCATAGCGGAAGTTGGCGCGGTGACGATCGCTGATGTTCCAGTCGATCTTCAGGCCGTATTCCTCGCTCTTGGTGTCCAGCGACGGCAGCGACAAGGTGCCCGGATCGAAGCCCCAGACGTTCTTGGAGATGTCGATGATCTCGTTGATCTGGGCCTGGCTGATGTTGACGGTGTTGTTCGCGCCCGAGCCCGGAGGACCGAAGCTGGAGTTGCCGGTGAACACTTCCTTGCCGGTGTACTTCTCGTAGTTGGCGAAGAAGAACAGCTTGTCCTTGATCAGCGGGCCGCCGAAGGTGCCGCCGTAGGTGCTTTCGTTGTCGAACAGCTGCGGACGCGAGTTGGCCGAATTCTTGCCCGACCAGTCGTTGTCGCGGTAGATGCCGTACAGCGAGCCGTGGAAATCGTTCGTGCCCGACTTGGTGACGGCGTTGATCACGCCGCCGGTGCCGCCGGCGATGGTGACGTCGTAGTTGGCGACGTCGATCGAGACTTCGTCGATCACGTCCATCGAGAACGGCTGCTTCGGCGTCGGCAGACCGTTGCCGCCCAGGCCGAAGGAGTCGTTGGTGCTGACGCCGTCGACGCGGATCACGTTGTAGCGCGGGTTCTGGCCGCCGACGGAGATTTCGTTGCGCGACTTGTCGGTCTGCACGACGCGCGGGTCGAGGCGGACGAAGTCCTGCAGGTTGCGGTTGATGGTCGGCATCTGCTCGAGCTGCTGGCGGGTCACGACCGAGCCGGCGCCCATCTTGTTGGCCGAGAACACTTCCGAGGCCGCCGCGGCGACCGCCTGGACGGACTCCAGGGTGGTAACCGAGTTGTTCAGCGACACATCGACTTCGTTGACCTTGTCGAGGTTCAGGTAGACCCCGTCCTGGCTCGCGGTGCCGCCGCCTTCCTTATTGATCACGACGGTGTACGGACCGCCGACGCGCAGACCGCGAGCGTTGTAGCGACCATCGGCACCGGTGGTGGCGCGGCTGACCGTGCCCGACTCGGTGTGGGTGATGGTGACTTCGGCGTTCTGCACCGGCTGGCCGTCGGCGCCGACGACACGACCGGCGATACCGGCGGAGGTGCTCTGCGCGAATACGGGAGCGGTAGCGAGTACGGCGAGCAGACCAAGCGCGAGCTTGGACATGCGGACGCGGTTCTGATGGGTCATTACAGTGGCCTCAGGACGTTAGAAATGCGTGGCGGAGTATCGACAGGCGCGGCTTTGCGCCGCGGCCGTGCACGAGGAATTGATTTGGCTAGCCCCTGACCCGCGCGACCAGTGGCCCGCCGGGTTAACAGCAGTTTAACAGGCTAGGCAGGCTCTGTGACAGAGACGTGACCGACATCAAGCCTTGTCACACGGTGACGGTGGCCACAACAGAACTGCCAGACAGCGCAAAGTTGTATAACCGGGCGCGCGGGAAGTGCCAGGTGGCTCGGCGAGGCGTATGGGGTAGAAGCCGGGAATGGGGGAATAGGGATCAGGGAATGGAAGGTCCCGGATCAAGCGACCAAAACGAACAAGGCCCGCTCGGTGGCGGGCCTTCCAGCGTCTCTAACCACTTCCTGTTCCCCAGGCCCCTCATTCCCCGCCATCAATTACGGCGGCCCGGGCAGATAGGCCCCCAGCCCGTCGAGGATCATCTGCACCGAGATCGCCACCAGCAGCATGCCCATCAGGCGCTCGATCGCGATCAGGGCGCGGCGGCCCAGCAGCTTGTAGAGGATGGTGGCCGAGAACAGGATCGCCGAGGTCGCGCCCCAGGCGATCATCAGCGCCAGGCTCCAGTCGCCCAGGCGCGAGGGGTCGTTGCTGCCCATCAGCATCACCGCAGCCATGCCTGAGGGGCCGGCCACCAGCGGGATCGCCATCGGCACGATGAAGGGCTCGCCGTCCGGGATCTCGCCCATCAACCCTTCCGGCGGCGGGAAGATCATGCGGATGCCGATCAGGAACAGCACGATGCCGCCGGCGATGGATACCGACTCCTGGCGCAGGTGCATCAGCTCCAGCGCGTACTTGCCGCCCCACAGGAACACCATCAGCACGCCCAGCGCGATCAGCAGCTCGCGCGCGAGCACGATGCGCTGGCGCTTGGGCGGCAGCCCGCGCAGCAGGCTCAGGAACACCGGGATATTGCCCAGCGGGTCCAGGATGATGAACAGCAGCAGCGCGGCCGAGGCGACGGTCATGGTCGGCGGGTTCAGAGCGAGGGCGCCCAGACTTGGCCGCGATGGACCGCGCCGCGCGCCGACAACAGGCTCACGCAGGCCTCGGCGTAGGCGCCCGGGTCGCGCGCGGAGCGGTCGTTTTCTTCCACATAGGCACGCGCGCGCAGCGGCGTGCGCATCGGTCCGGGACGCAGCCCGGCGACGCGGATGCTGGAATTGGCCAGTTCGGCATGCAGGATGCCGACCAATGCGGCCAGCCCGTGCTGGGCGGCGCCGTAACCGCCCCAGTAGGCCTGGCCGACCCGCTGCGGATCGTCCAGGGCGAACACCAGGGCCGAATCGGGCGACTTGGCCAGCAACGGCAGGCAGGCCTGCGACAGCCACCACGGCGCGGTCAGATTGACGTGCACGGCGCGCGCGAACGCGGCCGGGTCGGTCTGCGCCAGCGGGGTCAGGCCGGGGAAATCCGCCGCGCAGTGCAGCACGCCGTCGAGATGGCCCAGCTCGCTGTCGATGCGCGCGGCCATTTCCGCGTAGTCGTCGGGTTGCGCGCCTTCCAGGTCCAGCGGGTACAGCAGCGGCTCGGGCCCGATCTGGGCCAGGGCGTCGTACACGCGGTTCAACTTCGGCAGCTTGCGGCCGAGCAGCACCACCGTCGCTCCGGCGCGCGTGCAGGCCGCGGCCGCGGCGGCGCCGAGGCCGCCGTTGGCGCCGGTGATCAGGACCACCCGGCCGCCCAACGCCAGCGAGGCATCGTCCATGCCCGCGGCGTTCGAACTGACGGCGCCGGAATTCACTGCGTCTGGGTCTCGCTGATCATCCGCGCCAACTCGCCGGACTCGAACAGCTCCAGGGTGATGTCGCAACCGCCGATCAGTTCGCCGTGGATGAAAAGCTGCGGGAACGTCGGCCAGTTCGAGTAGCGCGGCAGATTGGCGCGAATCTCCGCGTCTTCCAGGACATTGACCGTATGCAGCGCGGTCGCGCCGGCGGACTTGAGCGCCTGCACGGCGCGGCTGGAGAAGCCGCACATCGGGAACTGCGCGGTGCCCTTCATGAAAAGGACGATCGGATGGGCTTCGACTTCGGCCTGGATCCGTTCCATAACGGACATGGGTACTGCTCCTGCGATGGTTTGTTGCCGACTTTGACGGTTCGGCAACGAAACGTGGGGATAGAATATGAATTGTAAGCCTTCGCGGCGTCGCCGACGCGTCCGGCCCGGAACTCCATTGTCCCGGGAGCGGAACGCCGGCCGCGGCGCCCTCCGCTAGCCAGCCCCCCTCGAAACTTTAGGAGCCCGCCAATGGCCATCGAATTGCCTGCCCTGCCCTACGACCGCACCGCGCTCGAACCCACCATCTCCGGCGAGACCATCGACTTCCACTACGGCAAGCACCACAAGGCCTACGTCGATAATCTCAACAAGATGATCGAAGGCACCGAGTTCGCCTCGCTGTCGCTGGAAGAGATCATCCGCAAGTCGCAGGGCGGCATGTTCAACAACGCCGCCCAGATCTGGAACCACACCTTCTACTGGAACTGCCTGTCGCCCAAGGGCGGCGGCGAGCCCACCGGCAAGCTGGCCGAGCTCATCAACAAGGCCTTCGGCGACTTCGCCAAGTTCAAGGAAGAGTTCACCAAGACCGCCGTGGGCACCTTCGGCTCGGGCTGGGGTTGGCTGGTGCAGCGCCCGGACGGCTCGCTGGCCCTGGTCAGCACCCCGAACGCGGCTACCCCGCTGACCGGCGAAGACACCGCCCTGCTGACCTGCGACGTGTGGGAACACGCCTACTACATCGACTACCGCAACGCCCGTCCGAAGTACGTCGAGGCGTTCTGGAACCTGGTCAACTGGGACTTCGTGGCTTCGAACCTGAAGTAAGCGCCCGGCGTCATCGCGATACCGAAACGGCCGGGGAAACCCGGCCGTTTCTTTTTGGACGCCGATCCGGCGACGCGCGGCAGACCGGTTGGCGGCGCGAATTACGTTGCCCGGTATGGACCCAGAACGTCGAAGCCAGGGAGTGCACGCGAGATGAGCAGCATCGGCCCCACCCTGCCGGGCCGCGCGCGCGGCAAGTCGCCGACCGGCCGCGCCTGGCTGAACCTGCTGTTCGCCTGCGCCTTCGCGCTGCTGGCCTGCGGCTGTCCGGGCCCGGCGCCCACGCCCGACGGCACCGAAACCAGGAACAACGCCAAGCCGCAGCCGGTCAACACCACCGATCCCTACTGGGTGCATCAAGGCAATCCGCACGCCAAGATCGCGGTGGTCTTCGTCCACGGCATCTTCGGCGACACCAGCGGCACCTGGACCAACGCCAACGGCACGCGCTTCTTCGATCTGCTGCGGTCGGCGCCCGGCATCGGCGACAAGGTCGATATCTACGCCTTCGGCTTCACCTCGCGCATGTTCGCGCAAGGCTCGCTCGACATCCGCGAGGCCTCGCTGAAGCTGCACGAATATCTCGACTATCACGGCGTGAGCCATTACGACTCGGTCGTCTTCGTCGCCCACAGCATGGGCGGCCTGGTGGTGATGCGCGAACTCATCAGCCATCCCGACCTCAGCGCGAAAACACCGCTGCTGATGTTGTACGCGACGCCGCAGCAAGGCTCGCAGATCACCAACATTGCCAAGTACATCGTCGTCAACAACAACGCGATCCGGCAGATGCTGCCGGCCGACGCCAACGATTACCTCAAACAGCTCAGCGACGACTGGATGGGTCTTAAGAGCAGCGGCGCGGCGCCGAAAGTGATCTGCGCCTACGAAACGGTGAAGACCGGGCCGGTTACGATCGTGCCCTGGACCAGCGCCACCCGCTTCTGCGACGAAGCGCCGCCCGGCATCGCCGGCGCCGATCACATCACCATCGTCAAACCCGACCGGCAGGAACACGAATCGGTGGTCAAGCTGGTCAACGCGCTGCGCAAGTACGCGTTGCCGCGCCTGGATGCCACGACCTGGGAAACCCCGGATTTCTCCCCGGAAACCGATAAGTGGGTCTATACCCTGACGCAGGTCAACGACCTCAATCACGCCGGGTTGATCAACAAGAGCCTGACTCGGCAGGACTACAGAATCACCTTGCCGGCGAACTCAAAATTATTGATATCGCCGGAGCAGACGCCGCGCAGCGTCGCGCCGGGCAATCGCGAAGATCTGCGATTGGTCGTGTACGGCGAGTTGCAGCCCGAATACAGCTTCGGGCTGCAACTGGCCTCGCTGCCGCAGCGCACGGTATTGGTGCGCATTCCGAATCTGGCCGCGGCAAAAGCGGCCAAGGCGCAACAGATCGAAGCGGTCGCCAAAGCGGTGAATATGCGCATCGAATCGCAAGCGGGCGATGCATCGTTCAAAGCCTTGTCTGACGAAAGCAAATGGCAGCTGCTGGCCGACACCGCGCAAAGTTCGATCGCCGAGAGCTCGCCCGAGCTGCCGGCCGGCGCGCGCTGGGTCGCCGCCGCCGATTTGCTGTCGCAGTTAGGCATCCTCGAATCCTCGGCGCTGGCCATGCGCATCGTCGAGAAGGACTATCCGCAGACCGCGCAATCGCCCGCGGTGCGCCAGCTCGCCGCGCAGGTGTCCGCGCAGTCGGGCAAGAAAGACGTATTCGTCGCCACGCCCATGCCGGTGCTCAAGGACAAAGAATCCGCGCAGCCGCGCAACGAAGTGGTGCTGGCCAGCGCCGGCGACAGTCAGGCGCTGCTGGAATTGGCCAAGCACCTGGAAAGCACGCCGGCGACCAAGAGCAACGGCTTGTCGCTGAAGGGCGACATCCTCAAGTCGCGCGGCGACGAAGCCGGCGCCGCGCGCGCCTACTCGGAAGCCAAGTCGATCCGCTTCACGCCGGTGCTGGATTCCAAGTTCAAGCACGCGGCGGCGAATGCCCAGCGAGGTCGCGACACCTGAGCGAGCGGCGGCGCCATTGCTCGCGCGGACATCCCGCGCGAGCTTTCAGGGCGGGTTTCGCCCTCGATGCAAGCGATGTGACTTCCGGCGGGCTTGCGCCGTCGTCGGGCAGCGCTCAAGCTCACCAGTGCATTCCCGCAGACTGATCAGGTCGTTTCGATGGCCACGGCGTTCGCTTCCACCGCTCCCTATTGGGTGCCGGCCCTGTCGGCTCTGATGGTCTACCGCCGCATTCGCCGCAATTTCGGCGTGCAACCGTGGCGTCCGGTGCGCAGCGGCATTCGTCTCGGGATTCTGTCGCTGGTCGCGTGCATGTTGATCGTGCTGGCGGTGTTGCAGTCGCAGTTGGCATTGGCGATGGGCGCGGGCGCCGTCATCGGTGTCGGCGTCGGGCTGCTCGCGCTCAAGCACACCCATGTGGTCTGGAAAGACGGCCGCCGGGTCTACACGCCCAATCCGTGGATCGGCGGCGCGCTGACCGTGCTGCTGGTCGGCCGGCTGGCCTGGCGCTGGACGCACGACGGGCTGGCCGCGACGCAAGCCGCGCCGAGTCCGCTCACCCTCGGCCTGGCCGCGGTGCTGATCGTGTATTCGCTGGTGTATCTGATCGGCTTGATGCTGCAGATGCGGCGGCTGCCGGCCACGGACGAAAACAGCGCCGCGAGCGGCGACTAAACGCGACAAGACGGGTTGCTGCCCACGTCGCGGCAAGCCGATTCAAGGCCATGCAAACGAGCGCGCCCGGAAAAAACGGCGCGGCCCGCCGCAACAGTCCCAGGTTGTGCAAGATCGCCGGCGGCGCGCGGTGACTGCGGCGCCTCGGTGACGGCGAGGATCACACCAACCTCGCGACCACCGGATCGACCTGCTGGGCGCGGCCAAGCGCCTCACCCACGCGACGCAAGGCCTCGGCGAGTTCTTTCGGCGAATCCGCACGCAAAGTCGCATGCCCTACCTTGCGTCCCTCGCGCGGCTGCTTGCCGTAATCGTGCCAATGCCCGCCGGCCTCGCCGAGCACCGCATTGGCATCGGGCATCGCGCCGATCCAGTTGAGCATGCAGGCATGACCGAGCATGCGCGTGTCGCCCAGCGGCAGGCCGAGCACGGCGCGCAGATGATTCTGGAACTGCGAGGTCTCGCTGCCTTCGATGGTCCAGTGGCCGGAGTTGTGCACGCGCGGGGCGAGCTCGTTGGCCAGCAGCACGCCGTCGCGGCAGAACAGTTCGAGCGCGAACACGCCGACGTAGTCCAGCGCTTCGGCCAGCTTGCGCGCATGCGAGATGGCGGTCGCGGCCAAGGCCTCATCGGTTTGCGCCGGGGCCAGGCTCGCCGACAGCACGCCGTCGACGTGCCAGTTCTCGGTCAGCGGCCAGGCGCGGAATTCGCCGTCGCGGCCGCGCACGGCGACCACCGACAGTTCGCGCTGGAAGGCGACAAAGCCTTCCAGGATCAGGCCGACCTTGTCCGCCTGCGCGCCCAGCGCGGCCCAGGCCGCGTCGGCGTCGGCCGGCGTCTTGATGCGGAACTGACCCTTGCCGTCGTAGCCCAGGCGGCGAGTCTTGAGGATGCACGGCGTACCGATCTTGGCCAGCGCGGCGTCGAGCGATTCGCGCGTGCCGATCGCGGCGAAATCCGGCACCGGGATGCCCAGGTCGAGGAACAAGGTCTTCTCCGCCAGTCGGTCCTGCGCCACGGCCAGCGCGCGCGGGCTCGGGAACACCGGGCGGCGCTCGGCCAGCCAGTGCGCGGATTCGGCCGGGACATTTTCGAAGTCGAAGGTGGCCACGTCGATATTCGAAGCGAATTCGTCCAGCGCGGCCTGATCGGTGTAGTCGCCCACGACCATCGGCGCGAACTGGCCGGCGCAGGCGTCTTCGGCGCTGTCCAGCACCAGGAAACGCAGCCCCAGCGGCGCGCCGGAAAGCGCGAGCATGCGGGCCAGCTGCCCGCCTCCGAGAATGCCGACGGTGGTCATTGGCGCGGGTCGTCGTTGGCCAGGACGTCGTCGGTCTGGCGCGCGCGGAAGGCGCTGAGCGCCGCGCCGATGGCCGGGTATTCCGGCGACAGCAGCGCCGCGGCGAACAAGGCCGCATTGGCCGCGCCGGCGTTGCCGATGGCGAAGGTCGCCACCGGAATGCCGGCCGGCATCTGCACGATCGACAGCAGCGAGTCCATGCCGTTGAGCGCCTTGGACTGCACCGGCACGCCGAGCACCGGCACCGCGGTCTTGGCCGCCAGCATGCCCGGCAGGTGCGCCGCGCCGCCGGCGCCGGCGATGATCGCGCGCAGGCCGCGCGAGGCGGCCGTGTCGGCGTATTCGAACAACACGTCGGGCGTGCGATGCGCCGACACCACCCGAACTTCGTGCGGAACGCCCAGCGCTTCGAGCTTGGCGGCGGCGTGCTGCATGGTCTCCCAGTCCGAACGCGAGCCCATGACGATGCCGACCAGCGGCGACGACGGACTTGACGGGGAGCCGGACGAAGAAGCGGAACTGCTGGCTGGGGACATGGGACGTGCCTTGGCGCAAAGACGTATTCTAACGCCCTGTCCCGTCGTACCGGCACCGCACCGTATGGATCGCAAACTGCTCGACCTGCTCGTCTGCCCCACCACCCGCCAACCGCTGCTGCCGCTGGACGGCCGCGGCCTGCAGGCGCTCAACGCCGCCATCGAGGCCGGCGGCGTGGTCCGCGGCAGCGGCGACGCCCAGCCCCAGCCGCTGCGCGAGGCCCTGATCACCCGCGATCGCAAGATCGTCTACATCGTCGATGACGGCATTCCGCTGCTGGATTCGGAAAACGCCATCGGCACGGCCCAGATCGACGGCTTCCCGGGCGCATGAGCGCGCAGGCGAGGCTTGACCTGACCCCGCCGCCGGCGGCCGAGATCGAGGCCGACGCCGCCGACGCCCTGGCCGAGGATCTGGGCGGCGGCGACGTCACCGCCGATCTGCTGCCGGACGTGGCCGACATCGCCTACCTGCTGTGCAAGGAAGATGCGGTGGTGTGCGGACGGCCGTGGTTCGACGCCTGCCATCGCGCGCTGGACCCGCACGTACAGATCGACTGGAAGGTCGAGGAAGGCCAGCGCGTCCACGGCCGCACGGTCCTGGCGACCCTGCAGGGCCGGGCCCGGGCCCTGGTCAGCGCCGAGCGCGCCTCGCTGAATTTCATGCAGACCCTGTCGGCCGTCGCCACCGTCACCGCGCAGTACGTCGCGGCCGTTGAAGGCACCGGCGCGAAGATCCTCGACACCCGCAAGACCCTGCCCGGCCTGCGCCTGGCGCAGAAATACGCGGTACGCGTCGGCGGCGGGGTCAATCACCGCATCGGCCTGTTCGATGCGGTGATGCTCAAGGAAAACCATATCCGCGCCGCCGGTTCGATCCGCGGCGCGATCCACAGCGCGCGCGCCCGCCATCCGAAGCTGCCGCTGATCGTCGAGGTCGAAACCCTGGAGCAACTGCGCGAGGCGCTGGGCCAGGGCTGCGACCGGGTGCTGATCGACGACTTCAGCGCCGACGATCGCCGCGAAGCGGTGCGCATCGCGCGCGCCGCACCGTTCGACGGGCGCATTCCGCTGGAGGTATCGGGCGGCGTGGATTTCACCACCCTGCGCGGCATCGCCGAGGACGGCGTGGACTGCATCTCGATCGGCGCGCTGACCAAACATGTGCGCGCCATCGATCTTTCGCTGAAACTCGGGCCGCCGCCGAATCTCCAGGGCGCCTGACGCCTTGCTTTTCGCGCCCGCCGTCGCCAGAAATCCGCCATGCCTACCTTGATCCTGCTGATGATCTTCGGCGCCGCCGCGTTCTCGTTCTGGAGCGCCGGCCGCGCCGCCGCCGAACGCGCCGAGGTCGTCGGCCGCGATGCCTGCCGTGCGGCCGGCGTGCAGTGGCTGGACCAGAGCGTGCATTCGATCGGCCTGCGGATCATCCGCCAGGAAAGCGGCTGGCTCGGATTCGAGCGCACCTTCCGCTTCGATTATTCGATCGACGGCGAAGACCGCCATGTCGGGCGGATGATCCTGCGCGGGGACAAGCTGATCGCTTTCAGCGGGCCGGTGACTCGCGAGCCGTCGCAGTTGCACTAGCGATAGCGATAGCCCTAGCCATAACACTGAGTTTTTGCTCCCTCTCCCGCTTGTGGGGTGTGAGTGGACGTTGCTTGCGAGCCATTGGCTCGCGCGTCCGCGAACGCCCAAACGCTATGCGTTTGGGCCGGGGCAGGGTTGGGGTGAGGGCCAGCGACAGTAACGCAACGACGCAGGCCAATCATTGCCGCGCGCCCTCATCCGCCCCCCGCCTTCGCGGGGGCAGGCTCTTCGGGCACCTTCTCCCGCACGCGGGAGAAGGGAAAACGACGCAGGCCAGTCATTGCCGCGCCCCTTATCCGTCCTCCGGGCACCTTCTCCCGCGGCGGGAGAAGGAAAGCGGTTGCTTACTTCACGATCCGCAAATGCCCGCCACGACGCGGACTGGGCGTCGGCGGCTGCGGGCCGTCGTCGTCGCCGTCCGGCGCGGGATCGTTGGGCACGGCGCTGAGCACCGGCGGCGAGGTCGACTCAGCCTCCTCCTGCTCTTCGTCCAGCGCGGCCTCTTCCATGTTCACGTCTTCCGGCAGCGCCATGCCCTGCCCGGTTTCGCGCGCATAGATCGCCAACACCGCGCCGACCGGCACCGAGACCGGATGGCTGACGCCGCCGAAGCGGGCGCTGAAGCGGATGAAGTCGTTGCCCATTTCCAGGTGCGAGACCGCGCGCGCGGCGACGTTGAGCACGATCTTGCCGTCCTTGACCGCGTGCGCGGGCACCTGCACGGACGGACGCGTGGCATCGACCAGCAGGTGCGGGGTCATGCCGTTATCGGCGATCCATTCGTACAGCGCCCGCAACAGGTAGGGGCGGTGGCTGGTCATCGGCGTGCTGCTTTCGGTCATATGCGCATTTTAAGCTAAAGCGCTGGCCGGCAGGCAGCCAGAAACTATTCCCAAGCCTCTCGGCCCGGATCGAAGGCTTCACGCCGCTGGAAAGGGCTGCAGATGCGTAGTTCGCTTCAGGGCCACGAAGCGCGCCGCCCCCCTGCTCCGCCGCCGATCCACCGCGACCTTTCGAGAGGCTTCAGCCCCGAAGCTTCGTCGCCGGCAACCTCAGGCCTGGGACGCGAACCGCCCCGAAAGCATCGAAGCCCTCCGCCCCACTCGCACTACCCATTCCCTATTCCCAACTCCCCATTCCCCGCCTCAACCAGGCATCTCGCGCAGCTTGCGCTCCTGGTCGGTCAAGCTGCGGGTGAAGCCGGGGTTGCGGAAGATGCGGTTGCCGTAGTCCTCGATGGCCTTGCCGTCCTTCGGCAGCGGCACGTCCAGCGACGGCAGGCGCCAGATGATCGGCGCCATCGCGCAGTCCGCCAGGCTCATTTCCGGGTTCAAGAAGAACTTGCTGGCCTTGAACAACGGCACCGAGGCGGTCAGCAGTTCCTTCAGGCGCTTGCGCGCGGCCTCGGCCTGGGCCTTGTTGCCCATCTGGATGGCCTGCACCTGCGGCACCCAGTCGTGCTCCAGGCGCAGCATGGCCAGGCGCAGGCGCGCGCGCGAAAGCGGATCGACCGGCATCAGCGGCGGATGCGGATAGCGCTCGTCGAGGTATTCGCTGACCACGCTGGCGGCGTAGAGCACCAGGTCGCGTTCGACCAGGGTCGGCACCGAGTGGTAGGGATTGAGATCGACGAGGTCTTCGGGCGGATTCTGCGGATCGACCGGGATCAGATCGTAGGTGACGCCCTTGGCCGCCAGAACCAGTCTGACGCGGTGGCACAGTACGCAATCGGTGGACGAAAACAGAGTCAGGGCATTACGCATACGGGGGCTCGCCGCCATCATCGACCTCTCCAGCAACCGGAATCCGCCAGTCGCAAGACGCCCTCCACCCTTTGTGGAAGGTCATCACGGCCTCGAGCCTGGGCACAGCCTACTTTGCTGAAGCTGCCGGCTCGCTAGACCGACAACCCTAGCGGAAAACCCGCGCTTGTGGCGCGGGTTTTCCAGCCGGACGACATCAATGTTCCACGTCGCGCCAGTACTCGGTCTTCAACAGATACGCGATGAAGGTGAACAACACCAGGAACAGGATCACCCAAACGCCGAGACTCTGGCGCTTGAGGGCGGCCGGTTCGCCGGCGTACTCGAGGAAGGTGGTGATGTCGCGCGTGGCGGTCTTGAAGCCTTCGGCGTCGAGCTTGCCGGGCTGGGTGACCTTGAGCGCGTGCACCGGACGATCGCCGGTGGTCTTGTCCGGCTCGCCGAACTCAGCGTGCTGCAGGCCCTGCAGCTCCCACAACGGGTTGGGCATGGACGCGTTCGGGAACAACTTGTTGTTCCAGCCCAGCGGACGCCCTTCGTCGAGGTAGAACGAGTTCAGGTAGGTATAGACCCAGTCGCTGCCGCGCACGCGGGTGATCAGGCTCAGGTCCGGCGGCATCTTGCCGAACCACTGGTTGGCGTGGTCCGGGGTCAGGCTGACCTGGATCTGCTCGCCGAACTTGGCGCCGGTGAAGTTGAGGTTCTTCATCACCTCTTCTTCGGTCAGGCCCAGGTCCTCGGCCATGCGCGAGTAGCGCAGGTACTTCAGCGAGTGGCAGCCCGAGCAGTAGTTCATGTACAGCTGGGCGCCGCGCTGCAGCGAAGCGCGATCGTTGAGATCGGTCCCCGACTGCATCAGGTTGCCGCCCTCGGACGCGAAGGCGGTGGCCGACACGAGCAGGCCGGCGACGAAGGTGGCGAGCTTCTTCACGATGCGCATCTTCCGCAGAGGCTGGCTTTTTGAAGAGTCCGCACAAGGATGTGCGGGCTTTTGCAGAGGGACCTGCACACTTGTCTTAGTCATGCATCGTCACCCGTTGCGGCACCGGCTTGGTCTTGTCGATCTTGGTCCACAGCGGCATGGTGATGAAGAAGGCGAAGTACAGGAAGGTCAACACGCGGCCGACGATGGTCTCGACCGGGTCGGTACCCGGGCCCGCGCCGATCTTGCCCAGCCACACGAAGCACACCGCCAGCAGCATCAGCATGAACTTGCTGATCCAGCCGCGATAACGCACCGACTTGACCTTGCAGCGGTCCAGCCACGGCACCAGGAACAGCACCGCGATCGCCGAGAACATGACCAGCACGCCCGACAGCTTGTGCGGGATCACGCGCAACATCGCGTAGTACGGCGTGTAGTACCACACCGGCTTGATGTGCTCCGGCGTCACCAGGCGGTTGGCCTCGGTGAAGTTGTCGTGTTCCAGGAACCAGCCGCCCATCGCCGGAGCGAAGAAGATGATGAAGGCGGCGATGATCAGGAAGAAGCCGACGCCGACCAGATCCTTGACCGTGTAGTACGGGTGGAACGGAATGCCGTCGAGCGGCTTGCTCGCGTCCCAGCGGTTGCCCTTCGGGCCGTACTTGATGTCCACGCCGTCGGGGTTGTTGGAGCCGACTTCGTGCAGCGCGCCCAAGTGCAGCACCACCAGCAACAGCAGCACCAGCGGCAGCGCGATCACGTGCAGGGCGAAGAAGCGGTTGAGCGTGGCGTCGCCGGGCAGGTAGTCGCCCATGATCCACTCGGTCAGGCCGTTGCCGATCACCGGAATGGCGCCGAACAGCGAGATGATGACCTTGGCGCCCCAGAACGACATCTGGCCCCACGGCAGCACGTAGCCCATGAAGGCTTCCGCCATCAGCACCAGATAGATCAGCATGCCCAGGATCCACACCAGCTCGCGCGGCTTCTGGTACGAGCCGTACAGCAGGCCGCGGAACATGTGCAGGTAAACGACGATGAAGAACAGCGATGCGCCGGTGGAATGCATGTAGCGGATCAGCCAGCCCCACTCCACGTCGCGCATGATGTATTCGACCGACGAGAACGCATCGGCCGCCGACGGCTTGAAGTGCATCGTCAGGAAGATGCCGGTGACGATCTGGTTGACCAGCACCAGCAGCGCCAGCGAACCGAAGTAGTACCAGACGTTGAAGTTCTTCGGCGCGTAGTACTCGGTCATGTGCTTGCGATAGACCGGCATCATGCCGGGCGCGCGAGCGGTGACCCAATCGAAGACGTTGTTGGCGGTGCGGGTAAGGATGTTGGACATGACTTACGCCGCTCCCTTCGGATCAACACCGATGATGATGGTGTTGTCGTTTTCGTAGTAATGCGGAGGCACCAGCAGGTTGATCGGTGCCGGAACGCCCTGGAACACGCGCCCGGACATGTCGAAGCGCGACTTGTGGCAGGGGCAGAAGTAGCCGCCCTTCCATTCCGGATCGAACGGCTCGGGACGAATCTCGGCCTTCATTTCCGGCGAGCAGCCCAGATGGGTGCACAGGCCGACCAGGACGGAGATGTCCGGCTTGATCGAACGCAGCTCGCCCTTGATGTACGAGGGCTGCTGGTCCTTGTTTTCGGACTTGGGATCGCGCAGACGGCCGTCCAGCGTCGGCAGTGCGTCGAGCACGGCCTTGGAACGCTTGACGATCCAGATCGGCTGACCACGCCACTCCACCATCAGGCGTTGGCCTTCGGTCAGCGCGCTGATATCCGCCGTCACCGGAGCACCGGCGAGCTTGGCGCGCGCGCTGGGGTTCCAGGACTTGATGAAGGGCACCGCTGCAAAGCCGGCCCCGACCGCACCGACCACTGCCGTGGTCGCCGTCAGGAACCGACGTCGGCCCGTGTTAATAGGATCGTGGACCCCTTGGTTGGCCATCCGGCACTCCGCAAAAGCTGCAATTCGAAGTTAACGCCGCACTACCCGGAACCATTGGCTAACCAAACACAACCACTGGCGAAAGGCTGGCGGCTCAAAAGACGGGGAAGTGTAGCGGAACCGTTAAGGGCGCGACAATCCGCGCCATTGCAAATTGCTCACACGGTGCGCCCCGGGCGCGGTATTCGCCACCAGATCGCTTGTTTTGCAGGTTTTGGCGCGGCCACGGCAGCAGTGGCGAGCGGCCCGGGTGGGAAAAGGACTCGCCGCGAGCGCGGCCATTGCGCGAGCGACGCGCCGTCATGCGCGCCGGGCGGGCCGCAGGCGGGGGCGTCGATGCGCGGCCGGCGGCGCCTTCGATCTTGTCGTGCGCTCCGGCCGATACCGCTACAGCCACGTCCTCAGCGCGCGACCACCGCCGAGCGATAGCGCTGGGCCAGCACCGCCACGCGCTGCACGTAGCGCTGGGTTTCGGCGTACGGTGGCACGCCGCGGTACTTATCGACCGCGCCCTCGCCGGCGTTGTAGCCGGCCGCGGCCAGGGTCAGGTCGCCGTTGAAGCGCTTGAGCAGCCAGGCCAGGTACTGCACCCCGCCCTGGATGTTCTGGTTGGCGTCGAAGGCGTTGCCGACCCCGAACCGACGCGCGGTCGCCGGCATCAGCTGCATCAGCCCCTGCGCGCCGACCCGCGACATCGCATTGGGGTTGTAGGCCGATTCGGCATGGATGATGGCGCGCACGATCGCTTCCTCGACCCCGTGCTGGCGCGCGGCCGCGGCGATCTCGGCCGCGAACGCCGCCGTGTTCAGGCGCAGGGTGCCGAAGTTGACCCCGGGCCGGGCCGCGCAGGCGAAGCAGGTCTCGATGAAGCTGTAGCGGATGGTCCGCACCGCGGTCGCACTGGCCAGGCCCTTGGGGCGCTTGCTGGTGTAGTGGCGCACGCCGTCCTGAACATAGGAATAGACCTGGCCCTGGACCAGCCGGGTCGGCGCTTGCTGCGGCATCGGCGCGATCACCGCCATCGGCGCGGGCGCAGCGGCCGTACCCGCCGCTGCCGCGGTGCCTGGCGCCGGCAGCGTCGGCCTCAGCCCACCCGCCGCCATCGCCGCGGCCGCGCCGCTGAAGGTGGCCGGTGGATTGTTATGGATCGAACCCGGCACGCCGGCCACATCGGTGCGGGTGGTCAGCGACCCCACCGCCGGCGCCGGCGGCGCGTAGGACACCGGGGTCGGATTGCGCATCCGCTTGGCCAGGGCCGTGTACTGGCTGGCGACCACGCAGCTTTGGCCCTTGACCTTCTTGCTGACGTAGCTGCGCTCGCCGCTGGCGCTTTCACATTTCCAAACGGTGCCCGCCACCGCCGGCGCGAGCGCCAGCAGGCAGACGGTCCCCAGAATCAGCGCGTGCCCCCTCATCGCGGCGAGTTTCCCCCGCCCGGCCGACGCTGCCAAGTCCTTGATACAGAAACGTGACGGGGACCGCGGCTTGGAGCGGCCGGCGGCTATACTGGTTGAGGAACGAGTTCAGAGGAGTGAGGTAGTGAGTGGAAGCTTGGCAGCACCGCCTTTTACTCACTTCTCACTCCTCTGAACTCGTTTCTCGCTCGCCCCCCCCCTCCAGCCACTCCGGCGCGGATTAACCGCCGCCCTCCCCGGACCCGGATCGCCATGACCGACCTGCATCCCCTGCCCACGGCGCCCGCCGCGGGCGCCGCCCGGCCCTCGACGCCGGGCGCCAAGAAGCTGTTCATCGAGACCCACGGTTGCCAGATGAACGAGTACGACTCGGCCAAGATGGCCGACGTGCTCGCCGCCAGCGACGGCCTGGAACTCACCACCGACGCCAGCGAAGCCGACGTCATCCTGATCAACACCTGCTCGATCCGCGAGAAGGCGCAGGAAAAGGTATTCAGCCAGCTGGGCCGCTGGAAGCAGCACAAGCAGGGCGATCGCCAGGTCATCATCGGCGTCGGCGGCTGCGTCGCCTCACAGGAAGGAGCGGCCATCGTCAAGCGCGCGCCCTACGTCGATCTGGTGTTCGGCCCGCAGACCCTGCACCGCCTGCCCGAGCTGATCCGCGCCAAGCGCGAAACCGGGCTGCCGCAGGTCGATATCAGCTTCCCCGAGATCGAAAAGTTCGACCGCATGCCCGAGCCGCGCGCCGAAGGCCCCAGCGCGTTCGTCTCGATCATGGAAGGCTGCAGCAAGTACTGCTCGTTCTGCGTGGTGCCCTATACCCGCGGCGAAGAAGTCAGCCGTCCGTTCGAGGACGTGCTGGTCGAGGTCGCGCAACTGGCCGCGCAGGGCGTGCGCGAGGTCAACCTGCTCGGCCAGAACGTCAACGCCTACCGCGGCCCGATGGCCGGCGAAGACGGCGCGGCCGAAGGCGAAGTCGCCGACCTGGGGCTGCTGATCCGCACCATCGCCCAGATCGACGGCATCGACCGCATCCGCTTCACCACCTCGCACCCGCTGGAGTTCAGCGACTCGCTGGTGGAGGCCTATCGCGACGTACCGGAGCTGGCCAACTACCTGCACCTGCCCGTGCAGGCAGGCAGCGACCGCATCCTGGCGGCGATGAAGCGCGGCTACACCGCGCTGGAATTCAAGCAGAAGATCCGCAAGCTGCGCGCGGTGCGCCCGGACATCTCGATTTCCTCCGACTTCATCGTCGGCTTCCCCGGCGAGACCGAGGCCGATTTCGAGAAGACCATGAAGTTGATCGAGGACGTCGGCTTCGACCAGTCGTTCTCCTTCATCTACTCGCGTCGCCCCGGCACTCCGGCCGCCGACCTGGAAGACAGCGTCACCGACGCGGAAAAGCACGCGCGCCTGTCGCGCCTGCAGGCCGCGATCACCGCCCATTCGATGACGATCTCGCAGTCGATGGTCGGCAGCGTCCAGCGCGTGCTGGTCGAAGGCCCCTCGCGCAAGGACCCGAACGAGCTCACCGGCAAGACCGAGAACATGCGTTCGGTGAACTTCCCCGCCCCGCAGCGTTTGATCGGCCAGTTCGTCGATGTGATGATCACCGAAGCGATGCCCAACTCGCTGCGCGGCCGGGTCCACCTCGGCGACAGCCAAGCCGCCGCCTGACCGGCGGCGCACGACAGGAACCCACGCATGGATCGCGACTTCCACATCCGCGAAATCGGCCCGGAAGAATTCGAACGGGTCTGGCCGATCTTCCGCGAAGTGCTCGCGCGCGGCGAGAGCTACAACTACCCCGCCGAACTGTCGATGTCGCGCGCGCGGGCGATGTGGACCTCGCCGCCGTACCGCACCTTCATCGCCGAAGTGGACGCGGGCGAGATCCTGGGTTGCTACAAACTCGGTCCCAACCAACTTGGCCGCGGCGATCACGTCGCCAACGCCAGCTACATGGTCGCCGAAGCCGCCTGGGGCAAGGGTGTCGGCGGCGCGCTATGCGAGCACTCGCTGGCGCAGGCGCGCAGCGCGGGGTTCATCGCGATGCAGTTCAACTATGTGGTCAGCAGCAATACCGCCGCGGTGCATTTGTGGCGCAAGCACGGGTTCGAGATCGTCGGGCGAATTCCGGGCGCGTTCCGCCATTCCTCGCTGGGGTTGGTGGATGTTTATGTGATGCATCGGGTGCTTTGAGGGGGTTGGGCTCGAGTTCTGCTTCGGATTCGGATTCGGATTCGGATTCGGATTCGGCTTCTGCTTCCGCTTCTGCTTCCGCTTCGGCTTCGGCGGCTTCGGCTTCGGCTTCGGCTTCGGCTTCGGCTTCGGCTTCGGATCAGGATCAGGATCAGGATCAGGATCAGGATCAGAGTCAGAGTCAGAGTCAGAACGAGTCTCCCGGAGCCGACGCCCCTACCAGCCTCCACCGCACCCACCTACCGTCATTCCCGCGAACGCGGGAATCCAGTGCCTTTCGTGCGAGAACGCCTGAAGTCGCTGGATTCCCGCCTTCGCGGGAATGACGGCCTGGAAAGATGACGCTGAAGTCGCTGGATTCCCGCATTCGCGGGAATGACGGCCTGGAAAGATGACGCTGAAGCCACTGGATTCCCGCCTTCGCGGGAATGACGGCCTGGAAAGATGACGCTGAAGCCGCTGGATTCCCGCCTTCGCGGGAATGACGGCCTGGAAAGATGACGCTGAAGTCGCTGGATTCCCGCATTCGCGGGAATGACGGTCTGGAAAGATGACGCTGAAGGCCCTGGATTCCCGCCTTCGCGGGAATGACGACCTGGAAAGATGACGCTGAAGCCTCTGGATTCCCGCCTTCGCGGGAATGACGATCTGGAAAGATCGCGCTGAAGGCTCTGGATGTTCGGCTACCGCCGAAGTAAAGCGGAGCCTGCCTTCGCGGGAATGATGGCGTGGGGAGATCGCGCTGAAGTCTCCGAGCTCCCGCTTTTGCAGGAATGCCCAGCGGAGCAATGCTCCCGGAAAGACACCTCCGCCCTACCCCATAAACCCCAAATCCCGCCGCGGCGAAAAATTCCCCAGGTTCGGAAAGATCAAATCCAGATCCGTGTCCGCCACCCCGAACCACTTCGCCAGCGTCGCCGCATACAGATCCACCGGCGTGGTCGGAATAATCTGCCCCCAGCCGGCGTCGTCGTTGCCGCCATTGACCAGCGTCGGCATCTGACCGAAGAAGCGTCCGCCGCGCACCGCGCCACCGACGACGAAGTGATGCCCGCCCCAGCCGTGATCGGAACCATCGCCATTGGACGACAAGGTCCGGCCGAAATCCGAGGCCGTGAACGCGGTGACCTTGTCGGCCACGCCCAGCTCGACCGTCGCCGCATGAAACGCCGTCATCGCCTGCGATAGTCGCGACAACAACGCCGGCTGCTCGCTGAGCAGGCGATCGTGATTATCGAATCCGCCCATCGACACGAAATACACCTGCCGCTTCAGCCCCAGCACTTCGCGCACCTTGATCATGCGCGCCACCATCTGCAGCTGCGCGGCCAGATCGTTGTTCGCGGGAAACACCGTCTGCAACGGCGTGGACGAATCCAGCGCCGTGCCGACCGCATCGGCGTTCTCCCGCGCGCGTCGGAACGAGTTGGCGTAGCTGCGGCCGAACACATGCGGCTGCGCGTTGGGCGCCATCAACGCCAGGAACGCGCGGCGGCTGTCGCCGTCCCATTCGAAACGGCTGAAATAACGCGGACCGTCGTTGCCGATCACGTACTGGCTGCCGGTCGCCGCGCGCTGCAGGATGCTTTCGAAATTCAGCGACACCGACATCGGGATGAAGGCATCGGGATTGGCGTCGTGCAGCAGATCGGCGATGCGCCCGCCCCAGCCCAGATTGCGGCCGTCGCCGGTGCGCGACACCTGCCAGTACTGCTGCTGATCGTTGTGCGAGAACAACTGCGGCGGCAGTTCGACCGCGTGATTGGCGTAGTCGGCCTTGCTGGTCGGGCGGATCAGCGTGCCGACATTGCCCAGCACCGCCGCCTGTCCGGTGTTGAACAAACCCTGCAACCCACTCATGCCGACGGTGTCGTCGCCGATGATCGACGACTGCAAACCGTAATCGGCGCCATCCGACGCGCCGCCTCCGGTCTGCGGCACCAGCGGCAGCAGTTGGCTCTGTTCCACCGCCAGCGTCGCGCGGGCGGTGCGGTATTGCTGATAGTGATCGTTGTCGCGCGGTATGACCATGTTCAACGAGTCGTTGCCGCCGAACATGAAGACGCACACCAGCGCCTTGTAGTCGTCGAAGCTCGACGCCCCGTAGGCGCGCGTGGCCGCCTCGACCAGACGCAGATTGCCCAGCGCCGAATACAGGCCGGCGCCACCGAGCGCGGTGCAGATCGAATTACGCAGGAATTCACGACGTTTCATGGCGTTCTCCTCAGTCCTGCTTACTTCTGCACGATGTATTCGGGCGAATTGACGATCAGGTACAACGCTTCCTGCACCCGTTCGCGCTTGGCCGCCGTCGTGTTGGCCGGCATGCCGTTGAGCCGTTCCAGCAGCACCTGACGCATCGGCGCCGACATCTGCCCGGACAGGAACAACACGTTGTAGCGATCGATCAACGCACCGGGATTGGTCGCCAGCGCCACGTCGCGGGTGAGATTGATCGCCATCTCGTCGTTGCCGATGCCGGCCGGATTGCCGACATAGGAATCGAAGATCTTGCGCATCAGATAGCCTTCGTTGGCCGGCAACATGTAGTCGGTGGCCAACTGCAGTTCCGGCGCGGCCAGATTCAATTGCGAGGGCTCGCCCATCGGCCGGTAGTTCGGGCTGAAGAAGTTGAACACCGAGGACGCGTACATCGGCGCCTGGCCGAGGTTGCCCTCCATGGTCCAGAACTCGTCGAGGAAGCCCGACTTCGACTTGGCGTTGAGCGCGCGCCACAGATGGGTCAGACGCAGGATCGGCTCGCGCACCTTGCCGAAATTTTCCGGCTGCGAGGCCGGATCGCGCGCTTCCGGGTCCATCAACACCGCGGTCACCACCGCGCGCAGATCGCCGCGCACGCCCTGGCCGTTATCGTTGAACGCCGCCGCGACGCGGCCGACATAGGCCGGACTGGGATTGCTGGTGACCAGCCGCTGGATCAACTGCCGGCCGATGAAAGGCCCGACGTTGGGATGGTTGAAGATGTTGTCGAGCGCAGCGGCCAGATCGCCGTGGCCGCTGCCGCCGGCGGCGAGCTTGCCGCCCGGCAGGCTCACGCCGGTATATTCCAGCAACTGCTTTTCCTGCGCCGAGGCGTGATAGGCCGCCTGATTCTCCATCGGCGTCACCCACGCCGGCGCGCTGGAATCGTAGTAGTAGCAATCGAAATAACCTTCCGCCTGGCAGCCGTCGAAGGTCCAGCCAGTGAATACGTGGGCGAAGCCCTTGACCGTGTCCTGGTTGTAGG
This sequence comes from Lysobacter gummosus, assembly GCF_001442805.1. Lineage (NCBI taxonomy): Bacteria > Pseudomonadati > Pseudomonadota > Gammaproteobacteria > Lysobacterales > Lysobacteraceae > Lysobacter > Lysobacter gummosus. Next base: position 3,996,524 of record NZ_CP011131.1, read on the forward strand.
TCGGCACCGGCTGCTGATTGGCATCGAGGATCGGCGTGCCGTCGGGATTGAGCCGCACCAGGCCGACACTGAACAACTGCAGCACTTCGCGCGCGTAGTTTTCGTCCGGGCGGATGTTGTTAACCGGATCGGGCTTCTGGTTCTGCATCATCGACAGGTAGATTCCCATCACCGGATGCAGGGTCACGTCTTCGATCAAGGTGCGGAAATTGCCGAAGGAATCGCGCGCCAGAGTATCGTAGTAATGCGTCATCCCGTGCGGCGCGTTGCCGAGCAGATCGGAAGTCGCATCCGAGACGACGAAGATTTCGCTGAGCGCGAACGCCACGCGTTGGCGCAGTTGATCGTTGTGCACGATCTGGGTCGGCTTGATCGGGTCCTTGCCGCCGATGGCATTGACGAACCAGGCATCCAGGCGCCAATCGCGGCGCACGTCGCTACCGGTGCCCGCGCGCGCCGCCGCGTTCTTCATGAAGGTCAACTGCGAGGACACCGGATAACCGACCTGCTCGTTGATCCACGCGGCGTAACCGATCTGCCGGAGCTTGGCGATGTCTTCGAGCGTCGGCCCGAACGTCGCCTGCGCGAGGAATCGCGCCGCCTCGGCGTCGGTGGCCGGAATATCGGCGACCTTCGCCACCGGCGCGGCGCCGACGGCGCGCGACTCGATGCCCTGGTTCGCTCGATCCCGCGCATCCGGATACGGCCCCGCGTACTCAGGCAGCGGCGTCACGCCGCGCAGCACGGCGAAGATTCCCAGCACCAGCAACAGGCGCGGCGACGCGCCCATCCACGCTGAGCGCAGAAGTGTCGATTTCATTGCGGGCCCCCAAGGCTGGCGATTCGGGAGCGATGCTAGGCGCGTGACAGGTGCGGAATCTTGATAGCCGACACGCTTCTAATTCGGACTACGGCTTGATTCCGGATTGACAATCACGGAATTTGACGGCGGTGACAATCGTCATCGGCGGTGAGTGATGGCGCGGCATGAATCATCGAATCGAAAGGACCGGCAAAACCGCGCCAGTCCAATGGCTACTTCGTGGATGTCGGATCAGCGGGTTTCCACACCGTCGCCCCATCGACGTATGTCCCAAGCAGCTTCAAATCGCGCAACTGCCCTGGTTCGACCGCAAGCGGATCTTGCTCGAGCACGACGAAATCCGCGCTCTTTCCCACCGCCAAACTCCCCACCTCGCCCTCGGCGAACCCCGCATACGCCGCATCGAGCGTGAATCCGCGCAGGGCTTCGAACGCGGTGAGTTTTTCCTCCGGATGCCAGCCGCCGAGCGGCTTGCCGTCGGCGTCGGCGCGGGTCACGGTGGCGTACAGGCCCAGGCGCGGGTCGGCCGATTCGACCGGGAAGTCCGAACCCAATGCCAGGCGCGCGCCGCTGTCGCGCAGTTGCCGCCAGGCGTAGGCGCCGTTGATACGGGCCGGGCCGATGCGCTGCTCGGCCCAGGGCATGTCGCTGGTGGCGTGGGTGGGTTGCATCGCGGCGATTACGTGCATCGCGGCCAAGCGCGGCAGGTCCTGCGCGGCGATGATCTGCGCGTGTTCGATCCGCCAGCGGGGATCGCCGCGCCGGGCGTCGGCGCCGAGCGCTTGCTCGTACAGGTCCAGCACTTGGCGGTTGCCGCGGTCGCCGATGGCGTGAGTGGCGACCTGCACGCCGCAGCGCTTGGCTTTGGCGATCGCCGTGCGCATCGCGTCGGGCGACATGCGCAGCAGACCGCGGTTGCCGTGATCGTCGCTGTAATCCTCCAGCATCGCCGCGCCGCGGCTGCCGAGTGCACCGTCGGCATAGAGTTTGACCGTGCGCAGTTTCAGGCGGCCCGAGGGATGCTGGTACAGGCCTTCGCGGCATAGCAGTTCGAGCACATCGTCATCGCCGTCGGCGAAGGCGGTGATGCGCAGCGGCAGCTGCTTGCTATCGGCCAAGCGCTGATAGGCGCGCAGCACGGACATGTCGACTCGCGCGTCGTGCACGCCGGTGAGGCCTTCGGCGATCGCGGCCTGCATGCCCAGGGTCAGCGCGCGTTCGGTCGCGGCCGCGTCCAGGGGCGGACGCGCTTTCTCCAGCAGCGCCATGGCATCGTCGATGAAGATGCCGGTGGGCTTGCCGTGGTCGTCGCGCAGAATGCGGCCGCCGTCGGGCTGCCAGTCGCCGGACAGGTCGCGGCCGACCGCGCTCATCGCGGCGCTGTTGGCCCAGCCGGCGTGGCCGTCGATGCGCTGCAGCCACACCGGGCAGTCGCTGAATTCGGTGTCGAGATCCTCGGCGTTCGGAAAGCGCGGATCGAGCCAGTCGTTCTGGTCCCAGCCGTAGCCGAGCAGCCACTGCCCGGGTTGCAGATGCGCGGCGAAGTCGCGCAGCCGCTGCAGCGCTTCGGCCTTGCTGCGGGCGCCGGTCAGGTCGGCGCGAATCCGGTTGAAACCCAGTTCGAACACGTGCGCGTGCGAATCGATCAGGCCGGGCACGACGGTGGCCGCGCCCACGTCCAGCCGCCGCGCGCGCGGATAACGCCGCAGCAATTCCTGTTTGCCGCCTACAGCGAGAATCTTGCCGCCGGCATCGTAGGCCATGGCTTGCGCGCGCGGCTGCGCGGGGTCCATGGTGTGGATGCGCGCGGCGGTGAGGACGGTGACGGGCGCGGCCGTCGCGACCGTACTGGCGCTGAAGAGCACAACCGGCAGGACATACCGCAGCATCCGCATCGCGTTTCCCCGAAGCCGTCGCAGCCACGAATGTGCGAGAAAGCCGCGGGGCGTGCAAGTGCTCGCCCCGCCGCTGCCGGATCAATCCAGGCGCTTGGTGAACCTGGCCACGGCCAGACTCATCATCACCGCGATGAAGCCGACCAGATACGCGACGTCGTGCCACAGCTCCCACAGACTGGCGCCGCGCAGCATCACGCCACGGATCAGCCGCAGGAAATGGGTCATCGGCAGCACTTCCGCCAACCACTGCGCCGCCACCGGCATGCCGGCGTAGGGGAACATGAAGCCCGACAGCAGGATCGACGGCAGCAGGATGAACACCGTCATCTGCATCGCCTGGAACTGCGAGGCGGCCTTGGTCGAAATCATCAGGCCCAGGGCCAGATTGGCCAGGATCAGCAGCACCGCGGCGATATAGACATCCAGCACACTGCCCTTGATCGGCACCGCGAACAGCCACACGCCCAGCAGCAGCACCACGCTGGTCTGCAGCAGGCCGATCAACGCATACGGCAGCACCTTGCCGATCATCAACTCAGTGCTGCTGACCGGCGTGGTGATCAGCAATTCCATGTTGCCGCGCTCGCGTTCGCGCACGATCGCCACCGAAGTGAACATCACCATCGTCATGGTCAGGATCACGCCGATCAGGCCGGGCACGATGTTCACCGGCGAGCGCCGCTGCGGGTTGTAGAACGCGACCACGCTGATCGGCGCGGTCTTGCGAGGCGCCGCCACCGAGCTGTCGATCGGCAACTGCGCCAGTTGCGCGGCCGCGCTCTGCACCACGGTGTCGCTGCCGTCGACCATCACCTGCGCGACTTCGCGGCCGTCGACGCGGCGGCGTTCGAAGTCCGGCGGCAAGTTCACGCCGACGCTGATTTCGCCGCGACGCAGCATCTCGACCAGTTGCTGCGGCGTGTCGGCATCGGCGACCGGCTTGATCACGCCGGTGGCGATCATGTCCATGATCAGCGCGCGCGAAGCGGCGGTGCCGGATTGATCGGCGATGGCCGCGGTCAGGCCGCGCGGGTTGAGGTTGATGGCATAGCCGAACAGCACCAGCTGGCCGACCGGGATCATCACGATCATCGCCAGGGTGATGCGGTCGCGGCGCAACTGCCGGACTTCCTTGAGCACGATGGCCCATAAGCGTCGCAGTCTCATGCCGCGGCCTCCGCCGCCGGCGCGGGCGCGTCGCGGCCGCGCGTGGCCGATACGAATACGTCTTCCAGATTGGGCTTGGCCTTGTTCACCTCGGCATCGAGGCCGGCCTCGCGCAGGGCGGCGAGGATGTTCGACTCCGCGGTATCGGCATCGGCCAGCAGCACGCGCAGGCTGTTGCCGATCTGGGCGACGCTGAGCACGCCGTCGAGCGCGACCAGCACGCGCTGGGCCTTGCGCGGCTGCGCCGCCAGCACTTCGACCGAACGCCCGGCCAGCGCGTCGGTGAGTTCGGCCGGGGTGCCGTCGGCGACCAGCACGCCGCGGTCGAGAATCGCCAGGCGGTGGCAACGTTCGGCTTCGTCCATGTAGTGCGTGGACACCAGCAAGGTGGTGCCGCCGTCGGCGAGTTCGAACAGTTTTTCCCAGAAGTCGCGCCGCGACTCGGGATCGACCGCGCTGGTGGGTTCATCCAGGAACAACAGCTCCGGCCCGTGAATGACCGCGCCGGCCAGGGCCAGGCGCTGTTTCTGGCCGCCGCTCATGGTGCCGGCCAGTTGTTTCTGGCGATCGCCGAAGTGGTATTGCTCGATCAATTCATCGATGCGTTCGCGCGCCCGGGCCTTCGGGATCTCCTGCACGGCGGCGAGAAATTCCAGGTTCTCGCGCACGGTCAGGTCTTCGAACAGGGAGAACTTCTGCGTCATGTAGCCGATGCGGCGGCGCAGCGCTTCGGCCTGCTGCGGGATCTTCAGGCCGAGCACTTCGATCTCGCCCTCGGTCGGCGTGAGCAGGCCGCACAGCATGCGGATGGTGGTGGACTTGCCCGAGCCGTTGGGCCCGAGGAAGCCGTACACGCAGGCACGCGGCACGGTCAGATCGACCCGATCGACCGCGCGCAAGGCGCCGAAGTGCTTGCTCATGCCGCGCGCCTTGATCGCCGGTTGCTCGCTGCCGGCGGCGGCCGGCGCTGGCGGTTGCACCGCGGCGGCGGGATCGGCGGGCCGGTCGCGGCTCATGGCGCGAACTCGACCCGCACCGGCAGACCGGCCGGCAAGTCGGTGGCCTTGGCGTCGGTCAGTTCGACTTCGGCCAGATAGCTCAGGCGCGCGGCGTCTTCGCCGGTCAGCGCGTAGTACGGGGTGAAGCTGGGTTCGCTGCGGATCATACGCACGCGGCCGGTCCAGGCCTGTTCGCGACCTTCGATGTAGACCCGCGCGGCGCGGCCGACCAGCACGTCCTGGCGCATCGGCTCGGGCACGTACACGCGCGCGTAGGGATGTTCGCCGACCAGCATCACCGCCAGCGGCGAACCCACCGGCGCCTGATCGCCGAGTTTGTACGGCAGGCTGTCGATCACGCCGTCGCGCGGCGCGATCACATCCAGTTTTGCGAACGTCACCTGTTGCACCTGCGCCTGCGCCTGCGCGGCGGCGAGCGCGGCCTGGCCCTGCGCGATCTGCTCGCGACGGGTGCCGTGTTCGAGTTCCAGCAATGCCGCTTGCGCGGCGCCGACCTGGGCTTGCGCGTTGCCGGCGGCGGCGCGGGCGCGATCGACTTCCGACGCGGCGATCAACTGGCGCTTGCCCAGCGGCTGCACGCGGGCGTAGTACGCCGCCGCATCGCGCTGCTGCGCCTGCGCGGCGGCGAGATTGGCGCGCGCCTGGGCGATGGTTTCGCTGCGCGGACCGGCTTCGAGCTCGGCCAATGCATCGGCGGACTGGCGCGCCTGCGCCTGCGCGGCGCTCAATTGCGAACGGGTGCGGTCGAGTTCGAGTTGCAGCACGCGGGTGCCGGCCTTGACGCGCTGGCCTTCGCGCACGTCGATGCGCACGACTTTTTCCGCGGTCGGCGCCGGCAAGGTGACGCGGTCCCATTCCAGGGTGCCCAGCGCCTGCGGTTTGTCTTTGCCGCAGGCGGTCAACATGGCGAGCAGCAGCATGTTCAATCCCGCGAACTTCACTGAGGCGCGATAACCGGTTCGCGATGAGGCCCCGAAGTCTTTTATGGGAGGGGCTTCAGCCCCGATGCTGTTCGATCCAACACGGCGATCCGGTAGAAAAGCGTCGGGGCTGAAGCCCCTCCCACAAAAGATGCTCCTCCCACAAACGCCGACAGCAGTCATCGCGGTCATCTCGTCGTCCTCGCGTTTCATGGCATCAACCCCCGGTCGAGCAGAGCCAGCGCGTGGCGGCGCTGCGTATCCAGATCGAGATCCTCGGCATCGAACATGAAACGCCAGATCGGCGCGCTCGCGGCCGGGAACAGAGTCAAGCCGATCAGGCTGACCATCAGCAGGCGCGGGTCCAGATCCGGATTGATGCGGCCCTCGGCCTGCGCCTGGGCGAAGCGCTTGGCCATCATCTGCGGCAGCACCGGGCCGATCTTCTGGAACAGCACGCTTTCGCGCAGCGCGCCGCCTTCGCACAGCACCTCGCGCACCCACAGCGACGGCAGCCAGGGATGCGCGGCGACGATGCGGCCGACCCCGGCGACGAAGCCGCCGATCAGATCGAACACGTCCTTGCCCTCGCCCATCAGCCCGTCGCGCAGGCCCATGAACACCGGGATCAGGCGCTCGTTGCTGACCGCTTCCTGCAATTGCTCCTTGTCGCCGAAGTAGTAATGCAACAGCGCCGGATTGACGCCGGCCTCGGCGGCGATCGCGCGCAGCGAGGTCGCGGCGATGCCCTGGCGGGCGTAACAGGCGATGGCGGCATCGAGCAGGCGCGCGCGCAGATCGGGATTGTCGGCCGCGGCCGGCCGACCCGGGGCGCGCTTGGGCGCCGAGGTCTTATGCGGCCGGCCGCGTTTGGCGGGGGTGGGCGTGTCCATGCGCCATATTTAATTCAATGATTAATTAGATCGCAAGAGCGGGCCGACGGGCGGTCGTTCTGGCTGGGGGTGGGATGGGCTGCTGATGGCCGAGGTTTGGCGGTAGGCGGCCCTCGCCCATCCTGATCCGCAGTGCGGGTTGAGCCACGCCGATTCGGCAGTTGAACTGCTGCGGGCAATACGAACGAGCGCCGCCCGAGGCCGGGCGAGCAACGCACTAGGCACTAGGCGGTATCGCTCGGACGCGATCGACGGATCGATAAGCGTCGCTTGAGCCAGGTCCGCGGGCGATCGCCCGCACCTTCCATCACCCCGCCGACGCCGCCTGCGGCAACTCATCCAGCACCGACTGCGGATGCCGATCCCGCCACGCCGCTAAGGTATCGGCGCAATGCGAAGGAATCACCCAGGCGCCGGGATGCGTATCGCGAAACCGGGTCAGGCGCCGCAAGGTCTCGCGATACGCCGCGGCATCGTCCATCGCCACGCGCTGGGTCAGCCACGGCAAGGGTTGATCGCGATCGAGCTGCTCGCGCCGCCAGAACGCATCGGCCGCCAGCACCACCCGCTCGCCCGTGCGCGTACGCAAAGCCAGGCCGATCTGGCCGCGCGCATGGCCCGGCAACGCGACCGCGTGCAGGCTGCCGTCGCCGAGCAGATCCCAGCCCTCGCCCAGCGTCGCCAGATCGCCGTCGAGCACGCGCCGGCCGTCGTCGTCGAGCAATTGCAGGCGCTCGGCGAAATCGGCCGGCAACAGTTCCTTCCAGATCTGCGCGTGCAGCAGCCCGAACCAATTCGACTCGGCGACCTGCCGCCAGGCCTGTGCATGGGCGAGGAAGCGCGCACGCGGAAACTGGCCGAGCCCGCCGATGTGATCGGGGTGGAAATGGCTGATCACCAGCAGGCGCACGTCGTCGCGGCTCAGACCGCGCCGGTGCAGCAACTGCGCGGCGTCGGTATGTGGCGCGGAACATGCGTGGATGGCGCGACGATAAATCCAGCGCACGCCGCGCCGCATCGCCGCGCGCGCATCCGGCCCGTAGCCGCAATCGAACAGGATCGCGCCCTGCACCGGATGCTCGATCAGGGCCCAGCCGGCGGGAAAATGCATAGGCGGGCCGGCGGCGAAACCCAGATGGCGCGGATCGGCGCAGCTGTGCCCGGACGCGGCCAGGGTCAGCGCGACTTCGCCGCTCACCGTCGCGCCTCCACGCGCGCCAGTTCGCTCAAGGTTCTGTCGAGGGCTTCGTCCATGCTCACGCGAGGACGATAACCCAGTTCATCGCGCGCGCGCGTGATGTCCAGGGTCATGTCCACGCTCAGCAATTCGACGCCGTAGCGCAGCAGCGGCGGCTCGCTATCGGGCTTGAATCGCCGGTAGAACGCTTCCACCGTGCTGGCCAGGGCCAGCGCGAGCGGCTTGGGCATGCGCTTGTCCGGACGCGGCAACGACAGCGCGTCGGCAAGCCGGTCGATCACGCTCCAGATCGCCACCGGCTCGCCGTTACTGATGTTGTAGACGCGGCCATTCAAGCGCCACGAAGCGTCCATCGCCAGCACGATCGCATCGACCACGTTATCGACGTAACTCAGATCGACCATGCAGTCGTCCGCGCCGATGCGGCGCAGACGTCCGCTGCGCAACGCCTGCGCCAGGCGGGGCAGGATCGCGCTATCGCCGGGTCCGAAAATCGCCCGCGGCCGCAGCGCCAGCGCCGACACGCCGCCGGCCGCGCAACGCTCGAACACGTGCCGCTCGGCGATGAGCTTGGTCGCGGCGTAGTCGTTGACCGCGCGCGCCGGCAGCGGATGATCTTCGACGATCCCGCGATGCGGCGCGCCGTCGTGATAGATGCCGGGCGTGGAGATATGCACCAGCCGCCGCACCTGGCGCGCGATGCAGGCCGAGATGACGTGATCGGTGGCGCGCACATTGGCATCGACGAAGGCTTCGCGCCGGCCCCAGGGACTGGACAGCGCCGCCGCGTGCACGACGATATCGGCGCCGCGCAGGACGCGATGCACGGCGCCTTCGTCGGTCAGATCCAGCGCCTGGAACTCGACGCCTTGCGCCTGTAGCGCGCGGCCGCGTTCGGGATCGCGGCCCAAGCCGACGACCTGCGTCCAAGGCCGCGTCGCCAGCAGATGCCGCGCGAGCGCACCGCCGAGAAACCCGGTGGCGCCGGTGATGACGATGCGCTGCGTGGTCATGACGCCCTGCTCGCGACAGCACCGAAGTCTTTTGTGGGAGGGGCTTCAGCCCCGACAACCGAAGCGGTGCCACGCCAATCCACTTCGTTACGATCGAAGCGAACCATGCGCAAAACCCCGACAGCAAGGGACTTCATGGCAAGACACGACACGCTGGTGGCCGCGCACTTCACTGCTGTCGTCGCAATCATCGGCCCGATCCGCTCCCGCGCGTCAGTAAGTCATGGTCAAACCAACGCCGGACAACCCCGCGCCGGTACCGAGCAGCACCCCGGGTTCGCCGCGGCGGATCGTACCCTCGCGCACGCCCTGCTCCAGCGCCAGCGGAATCGACGCGGCGATGCAATTGCCGGTGTATTCCAGCGTACGCACCATCCGTGCCTGCTCGAAGCCGATCTGCTCGATCACATCCAGCGCGGCGCGACTGGCCTGATGCGGCGCGACCCAGCGCAATGCGCGGCGGGCGTTGCGATCGTCCAATCCGAGACTGCGCATCACATACGGCACCAACCGGATACCGCTGCGCAAGGCGGCCTGTCCCTGCATCGAAAACAGCGCGTCGGCCGGCGTGGTCAGCGGCCCGAGCGGCGGGCGCCAACTGCCGCCGCCGCGCAAGGTGGTGATCTCCACGCCCTCGCCCATCGTGCGCCAGGCGATGCGATGGATGCGGCTGGCGCTGTCGGCCGGCGCGCGTTCCAACACCGCCGCGGCGGCGCCGTCGCCGAACAGGGTGCAGACCTCGGGGCTGTCGAAATCCAGGCCGACCGAGGCGATCTCGCTGCTGACGATCAACGCGCGTTCGATGCGGCCGTGGTGGATGCGCTCGGCCGCCAGTTCCAGCGCGGCGACGAAACTCAGGCAGGTCGCATGCACCGACAAGGCCGGAATGCCGGAACGGCCCAGGCCGAGCTCGCGTTGCAGCAGCGGGCCGCCGTCGGGAATCGCACGCTCGGCCGAGCCTGAAGCGTTCACGATCAGATCCAGCATCGACGGTTCGATACCGGCTTGCTCGCAAGCCTGCATCGCCGCTTGCGCGCCCATCCAGCTGGCGCGTTCGCGCTCGGGTTGCGCCCAATGGCGGAAAGCGACGCCGCTGTTTTGCAGGGCCCAGCCTGGCGGCAGACCGGCGCGTTGTTCGATTTCTGCACTGGAGACACGGCGCTGCGGCAAATAACGGCCGAGCCCGGCGATGCGCACGCGCCAGTCGAGATCCGGCCCGGTGCGCTGCCCGCGTCTGTGGCCGCTCGCGCCCGCGTTCAACGCATCCGACGACGGCATGTCCTGCGATTGGGTATCCATGTGCGGCGGCAGTATGAGCCAGCGGAGCGCGTTTGCCGATATGGCCAGGGGGAGTCTGGCTTGGGGCGGTGCGTTGAGATGGGGCAAGGCAACGGGGTGTGGATTGAAGCCGAGAAGCACTGCGAAGCGCCGGGGACCGCGGCGACCCTGAAGACCTTTGCGGATGGGATCTGATTTTGTGGGAGGGCCTTCAGGTCCAATGCTTTCCTCTCAGCCGCGATGAAGCTTCCGCGCGAGCAGAGCGAACAGCATCGGACCCGAAGGCCCTCCCACAAGAGCGAATGGCTATGAGGATGCGCGGACAAGCGCGGCGACACTGGCGTCGCCCTGCTCGCATCGCCCATGCTGGCCCGATCAATCGCCATCGGACCCATTACCGCAGATGCTCGCCGCCGATGTCCGCACTCGCACCAATGCCGGCATCGGCACCGATACGGTCGCGTTATCCAGACGTATCGCCATCGTGCTGATCGCGATGGCGATCAACGGCGTGCTCTACCTGGCTATCAACGCCTTTCCGCCGCGCGAACCGCAGCTGTTGCCGCGCAGCGTCGCGGACGACTGGCTGGGCTGGCAAGCCTGGACCATCTGGCCGTACTGGCTGTTGCTGCTGGCGGGACCGGCGCTGACGCTGGCGATCGGCGAGCGCCGCCTGTTGCGCGCGACCATACGCGCCTATGCGATCGCGATCGGCTTGAACGCGACGATCTGGCTGCTGTGGCCGACGCGGACCGTGCGCCCACCGCTGCCGCAGGGCCTGGACGCGTTGACCGAAGCCGCGTGGCGCTGCCTGTACGCCCTGGACGGCGTGAATAATTGCTTTCCGTCGGGCCATATCACCATTCCGGTGGTGGCGGCCATGGGTTTCGCCGCGCAATATCCGCCGATGCGGGCGGTGGTGTGGATCGCGCTCGCGGCGCTGGCGCCCAGCGTCGTCAGCACCGGGCAGCATTACGCCTGGGATGTGCTGGGCGGATTGGCGACCGCGACGATCGGCCTCTTGCTGGCAGGCCGGCCGTTGTGGCGATCTGCACGTCCGTGAGTGCTGTGTGTGGAGGCAATGACATGTCCGATGAACGCGATTCAACCGGTGCGGCCCGACCCGACCCGACCCGGGCGGGGCAACCCGGCGCGGTGACGCCCCGCCCGGAAGGAATCGAGACAGGTCGCCCGCGGTCGGATGAGGCCGGGCGGGATCGAGCGGGCCCGGGCGCATCGCAATCCGAGGCCCCATCGCAGCCCCCGCAATCGAGCCTGCTGTCGCGCGGCGCGATCGGCTTCTGGTTCCTGGGGCTGGGTCTGTTGGGGCTGCTGCGCTCGTGGATGCGCGCGACCCGCCACGGCGCTTTCGATGCCGATGCCATCACCTTGCTGTGGCTGATCGGTTCGCTGCTGCTGACCTTGATGGGCGCGCTGCGGGTCTGGCGCACGCTGCGCGAAGGACCGCCGCGCGGGTAAACACCGGCGTCGCGCGGCGCCGGCATGTGAAGACGATTTGACGGCGCATTCGTTCGTGCTGCCGATGACGGCACGGCGGCGATTCGCCATGACCGCGGCTTGAGCCCCGAACGACCCAACGCCGCACCGCCATGCTTTGCGAAAACGCCCCGACAGGCGCAAGCTGTGACGCCCCAGCACGCATTGTGCGTGCGAATCTGCTTACGCTTTCCCCATGCCCGCCCGAACCGCCTCCGAATTCACTCTAGACCCGGCCGACAGCGAACGTCTGGCCAACCTCAGTGGCCCCTTCGACGGTCACCTGCGCATGATCGAACTGCGCCTGGGCGTGGAAATCGCCAATCGCGGCAACATCTTCCGCATCGACGGCCCGATCATCGCGGTCGGCCAGGCCGAGAAGCTGTTGCGCCGCCTGTGGAAGGACGCGGGCGAAGAAACCTTGAACGAAAACGCGGTCCATCTAGCCCTGACCGAAACCGGCGCCGAACAGGCGGTGCTGGAGGAGATCGAGCCGCAGGAAGTGGCGATCCGGGTCAAGCGCGGCACCATCCGCGGCCGCGGCGCCAATCAGGCCAAGTACCTGCACGCGATCGCCACCCACGACATCAATTTCGGCATCGGCCCGGCCGGTACCGGCAAGACCTTCCTGGCCGTCGCCAGCGCGGTCGAGGCCCTGAACGAATCGCGCGTGCAGCGCCTGATCCTGGTGCGCCCCGCGGTCGAAGCCGGGGAAAAGCTTGGGTTCCTGCCCGGCGACCTCAGCCAGAAGGTCGATCCGTACCTGCGTCCGCTGTACGACGCGCTGTACGAAATGCTCGGCGTCGAGAAAGTCGTCAAGCTGCTGGAGAAGAACGTCATCGAGATCGCGCCGCTGGCCTACATGCGCGGCCGCACCCTCAACGACGCCTACGTGATCCTGGACGAAGCGCAGAACACCACCATCGAACAGATGAAGATGTTCCTGACCCGCATCGGTTACGGCAGCACGGCGGTGGTCACCGGCGATCTCACCCAGATCGACTTGCCCAAGCACGTCAAGTCAGGCCTGCGCGACGCGCTGGACGTGCTGCGCGAGGTCAACGGAATCAGCTTCACCTTTTTCGAGGCCAAGGACGTGGTCCGCCATCCGCTGGTCGCGCGCATCGTCACCGCGTACGACGCGCGCGATGCCAAGGACGCGCAGAGCGGCCCGAGCGCCTGATCCAAGCGCCCGCCCCGGCGCGCGACCCAGGTCGCGACCGGAACCGGCGCCGGCTGATCGCTGCCGATCGCAACCGGCATCGGCGGCGGCTTACCGATTTCCGCGCGGCCCCAAGCCGCGCGCACGCAACGAAGAGTGAGCGCCGCGATGACCCAAGGTCCCGTACGACTCGATGTCACCATCAACTACGCCCTGCCCCGCAAAGGCCTGCCGGCCGCGGCCAGTTTCCGCAAATGGGTCGCCGCCGCGCTCAAAGGCCGCATCCGCGAAGCCGATCTGGCCATCCGTATCGTCGACAGCAAGGAAGGCCGATCGCTCAACCGTCACTACCGGGCCCGCGACTACGCCACCAACGTGCTGAGTTTCCCCGCCGAGCTGCCCGAAGGCCTGCCCAAGGGCGTGAAGCTGCCCTTGCTGGGCGATCTGGTCATCTGCGCCCCGGTGGTCGCGCGCGAGGCGCGCGAGCAGAGGAAAGCCCTGAACGAGCACTACGCGCATCTGACCGTGCACGGCACCTTGCACCTGCTCGGCTGGGATCACGAGGACGAGCGCGAGGCCGAGTGCATGGAGCAGTTGGAGCGCGAGATCCTGGCTTCGCTGGGAATCGCGGACCCCTACCTGGAAGACTGAGCCGATACCGGTTCGGTTCGCACCGGCGCTTTCACAAGCAATCGACCAATCCGTCGTAGATCGACACCGAAGCGCCTGGCAATCGCGCATGCAGCGGCTGATCGCCGGCCAATGCGACGAGCAAGGCCGACGCGGTCGTCCCGGGCGCGAGCGGCGCGCGGCAGCGCCAGATCTTCGGCGTCACCCGGATCGCCCCGGTCGCCGGATCGATTTCCTCGTTGCTGCCCGCGAACACCCAGACGCAGCGCCCGATGACGCCGCTGGATTGATCGGCCGAACAACGAAAGCGCAGGGACTCGATATTGCTGTAGTCGCCTTCGCAGAAGGTATCGCCGCAGATATCGTCGAAGTTGCGGCGCAGCTGATAGCGCAGTTCGTACCAGGCGTTTAGCTCCGCGTCGGTGCGCAGGTAGCTGTCGATATCCACATAAGTCGCCTGCGTCGGCGTGGACCGGGACGTGCCGGTATCGGCTTGCGCGGGGCTCCAGGCCACAACCGCGCAGAACGACATCAGCGCCGAGACGAAAAACGTGCGTGCTTGCATACATCCTCCTTGATGGGTTTCTTCCGGATCGCGAGCGACGAGCGTGTTCGCGACTGTTTGCTTAGCGTGCCGTACCGATCGAGCCGTGTCTTTCGGACATCGGCCCGATCTTGGGTAGGATTCTTTCCATCGAATCGAGCTCACCCGGACGATGACTCAAGACAGCTACCAGCATCGGGACAACTCCATCGTTCCCGTTATGGTTTTGGCGCCTGCCTGATTGAGCGTCAGCGTTCCGCAACCGGTGTCGGCCGTCTGCGTTCCGGTGGGCGTTGCCGACAGAATGAAGGCGTTGACGTCGCTGTCGTTCGGCGTTCTGGCGAACAGGTAATACGCCGCCCCGTCTCGCGGCGAGCGTTTTTGACCCGCAGGCACGCTGGCCCAGAACCCGGCGTAGCTGTTGTTCAAGGTGTAGTAGCGTTCCGCGCGCTGCGCCAGCTCGACCAGATCCGCCTTCGCCTGCGAACGCCGCGCTTTGCGCACGCTGTCCTGGTAGGAGGGATAGGCGATGGCGGCCAATATCGCCACCACGGCGACTGCCATCATCAGTTCGATCAAGGTGAAGCCGGCGGCGATCCTGCCGCGCCCATATCGGGCGCGCGCTGGAATCTGGGCGTGGTATGCGGACATCGGAATTCCCCCAAACACGAATCAACGGACCTGACGCCAGGACTGGCGACCGCACGGTCGCGGCAGGTACAGCGGCTTGGTGCCTTCCGAACGCAACACCAGCGAGCACTGTTTGGCCGCCAAGGCCGCGTTGAGCGTCTCAAGATTGGCGCAGGCGGGATCGTTCGCGCCGCAACCGACGATGCCCGACGGCGGCGGCGGCGGCAGCAGCACATTGGTGTTCTTCACTGGCGCTCCGGTGGCTTCGCTGGCCACGCCGCCGCAGTCGGCGCCGCATACCGGCGCGCCGCCGGGTGTCGTGCTCACGCCGCTCATGGCGCCGGCGCCGGTCATGAGATCCAGTCCGTAAAGCCAGTTGCGGCCACCGGGTCGGCAGTCGTTGCCGATCGGCTCGAAGGCGGTGAAGAACACGTTGCCGTTTTGCAGGCGCGGCATGCCGATAAAGCGCTCGCCGCTCGCAGCCTTATCGTCCACACGCAAGTCGGAGATACCAACCGTCGCGGCCGGCGCCGCCACGACCGATGCTGCGAGTGACGTAGCCGCTGGACCCGGTGCCTTCGCTCACGCTGCGCCGGGCCAGACCGGCCCGCCCCTCGGCGATGCGGTCGACGCAATCGGCCGCAATGCAACGGTCGTACACGCCGTAGAAGCTCTGCACCGGCGGATCGTCGGGCACCAGGTTGTCGGTACTGGCGAAATAGCGTCCGGTACCGAACAGCACCACGGCGCCGCCGCCCGGGCCGCGCGCGACCTCCAGTCCTCCGGTGATCGGCTGCGTTGTGCCCTTGTGGTCCTCGGCGGAGAACAGCGGCGCATCGTTGAACGCGACCTTCCACGACGAAACCTCGGTCGCCGAGAGATCGAACTTCCACACATTGCCCTGCAGGTCGCCGCCGTACACGGTGTCGACGACGTTGTCGTTGTTGTACAACGCCACCGCGGCGATATTGAACAGACCGTTACGCGAGGCGTATTCGCTGCCGCCCGGTTTCAGTCGCGCCAGCACGTCGCCGGTGTTGAGGTCGACCACGAACAACGCCGGCGCCCCACCAGCGGAGTTGACGCCGTTGCCGAACAGCGCGACCCAGCGCGGCGCGCCGCCCACGGTCGCGCCGGTGACCGGCACCACGAGTGGCCGCCCGAACACATGGCCCAGGTCGTCCATGATCGGGTTGCCGCTTTCGCTACCGCGCAGCTCCCACAGCACCGAGGCATCGTTGAACCCTGCCGGGGCACTGAGGTCCAGCGCCGACACCGACTTTCCGCCGGCTGCGCTGGCCGCCACCGCGACCGTGCGCCAACCGCCGGACGAAGTGGTCGGGACGTCGGCGCTGACGATCTCGCCATCCACGGTGTAGCGATGCACGTAGTTGGGATTGGCCAGTTGTCCCATGCGCTCGCGCGCAGACGAGGGGATAAAGGCGAACCGCTCGCTGCCATCGGCCACGTCGAATGCGTGCAGCATGCCGTCGTTGGCTCCGACCAGGGCGGTATTGACCCCAGCCGCGCGCTTGTCAGCCAGGAACGTCTTGTAGCTTTCGCCCAGCGCGCTCTTCCAGCCGCCGCCCAAGGCCGACCAGGCGCCATAGCCGAAGTCGTCCTTGGCCGCGACCACTTCCACCGAAGAGTTGACGATGTCGCCGATCAGCCCGGAGCGCACGCGCAAGGGTGCGGAATTTTTCTTTCCGCGCAGGTAATCCACCAGGTCCGCATCTGTGACCGTACCGATCCAACCCGCGTCGGACGCGCTCAGCCCCAACTGCGCGCGCACCGTGACCGCGGGATCGAAGCTGCGCAGATTGGCTTCGGTGAACGCCCTGACTTTGGCGGCGGCCTGCTTGGTGCCGCTCGCGCCGATCGAGGTCGCGTCCATCGCCACGCGGATGTTGCGGTTGCCAGACGCCGCCTGTCCCGCGAGTACCGTCGCGGCCGCCCAGCGCTGACTGCCGACGCTGCCGTCGAGGTTGGTGTCGTTGGCGACCAGGTTGCCGGTCCAGTCGTTGCCGCCGGCCCTCAGGTCGAACGAACTGGCGATCGAGAACGAGTTGCCCGCGCTCAGGCGCGCGCCCGAACCGCCGCCGCCGGTTACCGGTGAGGCGCCCGCGGCCTTCGAGATCAACTTGCCGAGTTCGGCCTTGAGCTTGGCCGGGTTGCGCGCCAGCAGGTAGTTGTCGGGCTGGCCATCGCCGTTGTCGTCCCAGTCCGGCTTGCCGTTGCTGTTGAGATCCTGGGCGCTGGCGCCGTACTTCGCCGCGTACCACAGCGGCGGCCGCAGCGCCGAAACAGCCTGTCCGGCGGCCTTGAGCTTCACCACTTCCGGCCTGTTCCAGACCTTGTTGACGGGGTTGTCCATCGGATAACTGGCCGACGGCGTGCCGCCGTTGAGCAGGTTGAATACCTGCCCCTCCATGCCGCTGGGCGATTGGGGGGCGTACACGTTCGGATACAGTGCGTCGCTGGTGCTTCCCGATGCGTTGAAACCCACCCGCACCGGATTGCCGGTGGACAAACTGATCATTTCGGTGCGAACCAGCACTTCGTCGCCGCCCACCGCAGGCCGGCCGTCACGGCCGCAGACGGCCGACTGGCTGCCCCAACAAATGTCGTAGCCCTTGTAATTGGGATTGTTGACTGGATTGGTGTCGTCACTGCAGCTCCCGCCGATGCAGTAGGTCAACATGTAGACGAAGTCGCGGTCGTTGGCCTCGCCCTGCGGCGCACCGTCCCAGCTGAACATGAAGCTGCCGCCGCTTGCGGTCATGTCGCGGCCGTACACATGCTTGGAACCGCCGGTCGATTCCTGTTTGCCGACCAGCGTATCGCCGAGTTGGCAGGTGCGCTTGCTGGCGGCGTTGGGATTGGCCTGGCAATACGGAGTCAGGGCGATGGTTCCGGCGCTGGTCGCAATTTCCGCGGTCGGCACGCCGTCGGCCAGCACCACGGCGAAAGTGGTCGCGTTGACCTTGATGCCGGCCGGCTTGCCAGGGAGATTGCCCGAGCGCAGGTCGGCGGCGAACGCGGCCTCGGCCAGGCCCGCAACCAGGTAGCTGCCCTCGCGCTGCGGCGCTTCGTTGCAGATGCCGCGCACGTAGGCCAAGTCGGACACCGCCTGGTTCTGGCAGAAGAACGTATGCGACATCGCCAGATTCGTCGCGATGGGCTCCGCGGCCGAACCGACGAAGAAGGAATTGCCGCTGATCTGCTCGGCATCGCCGACCCGCTTGGTCGCGGCGGCGGCCGAACTGCCCAGCCGGCTCACCTCTTGAACCGCGTCGCCATCGTAACTACTGGCGCCGCTGGAGAGCACCATGATGCTGCAAGCGGCGCAATAGCTGTTGCCGCCGCCGTAGGTAGCGTCTTTTTTCCCGTATGGATCGACCCAGGCGGGACGCGCGCCCTTGATGTCGCTCAACGGGTTTTCGGCGAAGCTCGCGGTGGCGGCGGTCTCGCCGGACAGGTAGCGCAGCGCCTCGGAATACATCTCGCTGATAGGATTGCCCCAGGGCGAGCATTTGTACGTGCCGCCGCCCGGATCGGCGAGCACCCCGGCGCCGATGTCGGTGCGGTTGCTCGTGCCCCAGTTGCCGCAATCCGCGCCCCAAGTCGCGCCGTTCCAGGCGCCGTCGGTGCCGGCGCCCGTCCAACCCACGATCTTGAAGCGCTTGAGTGCGTTGACGATCCCCTGGCCGTTGTCGGTCTGATTGCAGAATGTGCCGTCCGACAGCCTTACCTCGTCGCCGGCTACGCAGGTCGCGGGGTCGGCGCCATTGCCCGCGAACAGTCCGACATTCTTGCGCAGCACGCCACCGGCGCGCGGCTTGCTGTAGGTACCGGAGACCAGGCCGAAACGCAGGCGGCCGCTTTCGCCGTATTCCTGCAGCAGGCCGGTCGGCTTGTAGCTCGACCCATAGCGCGAACAAAAACGTTCGCGCCCCGCCTCGCTCGCCGTCGGATCGCAAACCTTCACCCTGACGTTGAAATCGACGATGGTGCCGACCGGACGGTCCGGGTCGCCCGCGCTGCCGTCCCTCACCACGCACTGGTTGTACTCGGTCACCGCCCAGTTCGACAGGCTCCCGCTGGCCACGCGCATCAGCGGCGCGCCTGTCGGCCCGGAGCTGGCGTTGCAAAAGGTCGTCGTGCCGCTGACCGCGATCGCGACGTAGTCCTTCAGGTCGGTGCCCTTGTATACCTTGGCCCAGGCATGCATGTCGTTTGGAATGTGGGCGCGCTCCAGCACCGTTTCGACGGCGCTATCGGTCGAACGGTTGCCGCCGTAAAGCACGTAGCGCAACACGTCCAGGCGGCTCATCGTCACCCAATTCAGGAAGTTGCCGCTCCAGCCTTTCGCTCCGCCGCATTTGTGATCGACATTGCGCGCGCCCGCCGCCTTGAACCGGCTCCCGTCGTAGGCGTAGCAAAGGAACGGATCGAAATAGCCTTCGTAGTCGAATCGATTGTTGTACGTAGCATCGACCACTCCGTCGCCGTCTAGATCGGTGTAGTCCGGATAGGCCTTGTCGAACAATTGCTCGTCGCGCGAGGCCACCAGCATCATCAGCGGTGGCGCACTGCCGCCGACGTAGAGCGGCTTCTCGGCCAGGGCGTAGTCGTTGGACGCGGCCTGGAGGTAGACCATGTGCACGCCGAGCCAGGTCGCGGCGGCCAGCACGGCCGCGGCCAGCAGGCCGGGAACATGACGGAGACGGAAAATCGTGCGCATGTCGTCGCCTCGGCTCAGGGAATGAAGGTCGTATCGATCGCCGCGGTGGCGGCGGGGTCCGAATCGGTGTCGCCGTGAACGACGCTGATCTGGTAGATGTTTCCGGTTTCTTCGTTCTGCTTGCGCCCTACCACGATGCTGGAGGCGGCGAAGCACTTGTCGATGCGGCGGGTGTGGCTCGCCGCCGCGTGCTGGCCATCGGCCCAGCGCTGCGGGTCGTAGTCGGTCGAGCACAGTTCCTCGTCGGCGACGAAGATGCCCGAGCCGCCGAACAAGGCGGTCTTGATATCGCTCTCGCGTTGCCGCGTGAGCGCCTCGGTGGCTTGGAATGCGGTATTGACGCGCATGTAGTTGGACGACATGCGCTCCTGCATCGCGGTCACCTGCATGCCGACCAGGCCGAGCAGCGCCAGCAGGATCAGCATGATCATCGCCACATACAACACCGCGCCGCGCTGGCGTGGTGGAAAGGAGCGAAGGGGGGGACGAAGGTTCGGCATCGGACGTACTCCCGCTCAGTTGCCGTAGAGGCGGTTGCGCAGAGCGATGGTGGATTCGTAGACGGCCCGGTAGCGGCCGTCGTCGGGCGGCGTCACAGCGACGCCGAGCAGGCGCGGCGGCTCCGACCGCTCGGCGCCCGGCACACCGGCGCGCTCGGTGCTGCGGGCCAGGAACGCGACCTGGACCAGGCCGACGCGACGCCACGGCGTGGTGTCGTTGCTGGGCTGGACTTTGCTCGCCACCGCCTGGCTGGCGACGTAGCCGGTCGGCGGCCGGCTCTGATCGGTCTGGCTGTCCAGGCCATAGATCAGTTGCATGTTCTCCACCCCTTCGACCAAGGCTTCGGGCGCGCCGCCGAGCAAGGTCACCCCACCGCTACCCGGCGCCAGGACGAAACGCGCCCGATACAGCGTCGGCTCGTTGCTGGCCTGCGGATTGAAGCCGACGTAGTAGACCTGGCTTTCGGCGCGGTACAACGTGGCCTGGCCCGCGGTGAAGTTGCGATTGGCGAGGCTGGAACGGTTGAGTCCCGATTGGCTGACCTGGACGACGGTATCGATGCCGCCTTTATGCACCGCAGTGGCTTCGAACGCGGCCGCGCTGGCGCAGTCGCTGATCGCCAGCAAGCCCGGATCGGCGATGCCGCCCGCGCTCAGCACCTCGTTCCAGCGGCCGGTATCCACCGCGATACGGGCGCCGTCGAAGGACTTGACCGCGATTCCTTCTGCGGAGAAGTAGCGAAGCGCGATCACGTCCGATCCCGCCGCCGGCGCTGGCGTCAGCGAGGAAATGTATCCGGGCAGCGCTGGCGTCCCGCTCCACGCGCCGGACGCTGCCAGATCCAACGTCGCGCCGGGCGCGGTGCCGGCCGCCTCGAATCCCTGCAGCATGGTGTTGAACCGCAACGGCTCTGGCGCCGTGTCGAACTCCGCCTCGGTGGGCTGTTCCTCGGCCACGAACGCTGACGCGAACCGCACCGGCGAGCCCTGGAACCGGGCCTGATCGCTTGCGCAGCCCATATGCCCGGCCATGCGCAGATCGCGTTGCAGATAATCCATTGCGAACCGGCTGTTCTCCTGCACGCGCGCCAGTCCTTCGGACAGCTTGTAACTCACCCGCGAGGCGTCGAACACCTTGAGCAAGCCCAGTATCAGCAACGATCCGAGCACCAGCGCGACCATCAATTCGATCAGGGTAAAACCCCTCGATGCACCCGGGCGGTTCATAGATCGGTCCCCACGCTTATCTGTCCGTTGAAGTTGTCGCCGACCGCGCCGACCGCACCGCGCGCGTCCGCCCAACTGATCGTCACGCGGGTCTGAGTTCCCGATTTGGAGACCACGGCATACGCCCCGCCGCCGAGCGTCGCGCGCACCTGGCACTTCCAGCGGGTGGCGCTATCCTCGGGTGACAGATACGTGTCCACCTGGCGCGAACAGCTTTTGCCGGTCACATTGGCGAAGCTGGCCTGATCGATCTTGGTGAACTGCGCCGACAGCGCGCGGTTGGCGCGGATCTGGTCGAGCAGGTCGTAAGCCAGATTGTTGGCCTGGGTGCGGTAGTTGGCGCTTTGCGAGTAGCGCACGCTCAAGGTCTGCATCATCGCCAGCCCCAGCAGGCCGAAACCGATGACCAGCATCGATATCAACACCTCGATCAGACTGAAGCCGCGCTGTTGCGGTGCGAAACGGCCCGGGGCCGCCCTGGCGATGTTCAATCGCATGACTTGCGCTCCATCCGCGTCTGTCCGACCGCGGTCAAGGTGATTTCGCGTATCTGTTGCGCACCGGAGCTGCATTGCGAAGGGCGCAGGGTGAAACGACGCAAACCGCCGTCCTTGAGGCGACCGCGCAGGTCGAACACGAACGCATTCGCGTCGCCCGCTGCCGCGGTGGCGCTGACATCGATCTGCGACGGCGCCGGCACATAGCGCAACACTTCGTCGGACTGCGGGGTCTTGTTGTCGTTGCGGTCGGTCCAGACCATCCAGCCGTCTTTCCATGTACCGCCGCAGCTCAGGCCATCGGCGCTGGTGCACACACGTCCCCCAAGCGGGCTGCGCATTGCCTCGCTGCGCGCCAGATTGAGCGCTGCGAGCATTTCGTTCGCCGATGCCGCCACCCGGTTGGAACGGATGGCCTGCTGGAAGTTGGGCAAGCCCAGGGCCAGGACGATCGCGACCAGGGCGATCGTCACCATCAACTCGATCAAGGTGAAGCCACGCATGCCCCGTTCGCGCATGACTGTTACTCAGTTCGACCCAGGCAGATGCTTGATCGCGATGAGGTGCTTTTGAACGCATCCACCGATCGGCGGCTGTCGAACAAGGACGAACGGAATACCTTCAGCAATTCACGCACGCACCGACCACTTCAATTACACAAGTATTTCGCGGACTGCGCGAACCTCTGGAAATCAATTGCGCGCGGATCCTGGTCGGCGGCGCGCCGCGCATGGATGGCGAATAGGCGAAATGCTCTGTACGCAGAATGTAAATCTACATAGTAAGAGAGCCTTTATTCCACTCGATCAAGGCCAGGCATGGCGACAAGATCGTACGCCGTCGATCCCAGGGTCGAATTCATATCGGAGCGTTCGACTACAACAAAGCGATCCGATCACCCACAAGCCAATCAGAAATTACCTATCGTCGGGCCGCGCACGAAACACCCACACTGGCCCCATCCCCCACAGCCAAGGAAGGCCGATGAAGCAGATGCAGGGAATTTCCGTTATCGAGGTATTGATAGCCTTTTTGATCGTCGCGGTACTGGCCGGCATCGCGCTGCCAGCGAGCGTCTCGATGTATACCCGCTTCGGCTTCGACCAAACCGCGATGACCTTGGGCGAGAGTGTGCTGACCTCCAGCCGGACCGCCGTCGCGACCGGCAGCGCCACGATCATCTGCCCGACCGCGCAAAACGGCGGTTGCCGGCAGGACTCGGACTGGAGCCAAGGCTGGATGGCGTTCGCCGATGTCGATGATGATCGCGAACTCGGGCCGCGCGACACGCTGATCGGGCGCTACGCGCCATGGTCGCAGCGGCTGCGTATTTCCAGTAACGACGGGCGCAAGCGCATCGTGTTCCAGCCCGACGGCGCCAGTGCCGGCACCAATCTGACCTTCACTCTATGCAGTCGCGACACCCGCGAAGCACGCGTGCTGGCCTTGGCGAACTCGGGACGATTCAGGATCGCCGCGACGCCGGGAGACGTGGCGCAGCGGTGTTGGAATCAGTGAGTCCTGCCCGATCACGGGGTCGTGGTCGCTCGTCGCCGCACCCGGCCTGCGACCGTTGTCGGCGGAGGTGTTGCGCGACTACTCACAAGCCGCCGGCTTCACCCGTACCTGGCCGTTGGAGGCGACGGTGATCCGGCGCGCGTCATTCTCGCCGCTTGCACAAGATGCATAGGTCAAGGCGAAATCGCGTTGTCGCCCATCCGACAGGCGGCCGCGGCGATCGAACGTCATGGCGGCGGCCGCTGCGGGGGCGCCGGTCGCTCTCAGGTCGATCCGATCCTGCGCCGATGCGCGGCGCAGGATCTCATCTGTGGAAGGTTCGTGGTCCTGATTGCGATCGAACCAGACGATCCAACCATCGTTCCAGCTGCCGCTGCAATGTTTGCCGTCGGCGCTCGCACATACCTGGCCCTCGTGCAGGCTGCCGAACGAACGGTTTCTGGCCAGGCTGAGCGCGGCGATGAATTCGTTGGTCGAGACCGCCACGCGATTGGCACGCATCGACTGGCGGATGTCGGGCAATGCCATCGCGAGAACGATCGCGGCGATGGCAGTGGCAAGCAAAAATTCTATCAAGGTAAAGCCGCTTTCACGATGGCTGCGCATCGTCGTTTCCCCAGTAAATCACAGGGAAATCGTCGAGTCCCTTTGAGCACGCGGCGTGAAGCCTGCGACCGGCGGCGCGGATATCGGGACGAACGGAAAAACATCATGATTATCCGTGCCGGGTGGTATTTCAGCTATGCACAGTTATCGACGTCAGCGCTGAACGATGAATTCAGTGCACGTAATCCATGACTGATTCTTTGATCGCGGAACTATCACTTGCTAATTGGAAGACACACAACTTGTTGACTGATCTGTCGATACGCCCGGCAGCGCACTTTCGGCGCGCTCCCGATTCCGCCTTCCGCCTTCCGCCGGAAAGCGTGATGGCATGGTGCAGCGCCTGCGCCGCCCGGCTTGGCTTGGCCCCAATCGATCGAGGCGGATCGCCCCGACCCGACATCGCGATGTCGCGCGGTGCGCCTCGGCTTGCGACCACGACGAACCATTGCCCCCGCATGTGGAAAGCTGTGTCCGGACAGGTGCAGGCGCCGCGTTGGAACCATCGAGCCCGCGCCCTTGCAAAGACCAGTCCGCACAGGGGTGCAACGCGATCTCACCCAGCCACCCATGCTCCCTCGCCCCGAACCCCGCATTCAGAATTCCCCCCGACCGCTCCCGGCTGGCTCCGCCTGAAACGGTCTTCCAGGTTAAACTCCCTCCTTTCGTCCCTCCCCCCCGAGGGACATAGCGCAAAAATCGAATGTCCGAGGACGACAGTAGTAGCACCCACCCGCCGGAATCCCACGAGAAACGGCGTTCCTGGCTCGACCGCATCAGTTCCGCGCTGTCGGGCGAGCCCAGTTCCCGCGAAGACCTGGTCGAGTTGCTGCGCGATGCGCAATCCGATGGCCTGATCGCCGCCGACACCTTGCGCATGATGGAAGGCGCGATCGCCGTATCCGACCTCACCGTCGGCGATGTGATGATCCCGCGCTCGCAGATGGTCGCCTTGCCGGCCGAGGCCAAGTTCCTCGACCTGATGAAGATGGTGGTCGAGTCCGGCCATTCGCGCTTCCCGGTGCATGGCGAGGACAAGGACGAGATTCTCGGCATCCTGCTGGCCAAGGATCTGCTGCGCGGCGTGGTCGCCGACAACGGCCCGGGCAGCATCCACGAATTGCTGCGTCCGGCCGTGCTGATTCCCGAATCCAAGCGCCTGGACGTGCTGCTGCGCGAGTTCCGCCAGTCGCGCAACCACATGGCGATCGTGATCGACGAGCACGGCGGCGTCGCCGGCCTGCTGACCATCGAGGACGTGCTGGAACAGATCGTCGGCGAGATCGACGACGAGCACGACGAAGCGGAAAACCCCGATGCGCTGATCGCGGCCCAGGCCGACGGCCAGTACGTGGTCGATGCGCTCACGCCGATCGACGATTTCAACGAACGCTTCGGCGCGGATTTCGACGACGACGAGTACGACACCATCGGCGGTCTGGTGACCGCGGCGATCGGCCATCTGCCCGAAGCCGGCGAAGAGCTGACGCTGGACCGGTTCGTGTTCCGCGTGGCCAGCGCGGATGTGCGGCGCGTGCATGCCTTCCATGTCGGGGTGTTGGGGAACGGTTGAGTCCGGGTGCCGGCGGAGTCGGCATCGGCGGGGTTTGGACTGGGTTGGCATCTGCTCTCAGTCCCTTCGGTGCGGCTTCGCAGCGCTGCACTGTGTTAGGAACTGCGTCGCCGCGGATCGAAAAACGTCGGGACTGAAGCCCCTCCCACAAAAACACATCCAGGCCGACGCTGCGCCGTCCGCTGAGGTCCGAGTCGCGCCAACGCGGCCGGCACCGCCGCCCAGGCTGTTTACAATGGCCGCCACCCGCCCCGCCTGACCAGGCTCCCCGTGACCTCTCTTTCCCGTTTCGTCCGGCTGTATGCCTTCGCCGTGCTGGTGCTGATCCAATCCCTGGCTTACGCCGCACCTGGCGCCGCCACGCCGGCAGTCACGCCATCCACCGCGCCCCAACCCGCTGCCGGAACCACCGCAACGCCGCGGCCGCCGCGCGTGGGCATGGTCACCATGCAGCCGGGCCAGGAGTTCTGGTCGCGCTTCGGCCACGACGCGCTGGTGGTGCTCGACCAGGACAGCGGCGCGGCGATCTCGTACAACTTCGGCTTCTTCGATCCGACCGAGCCCGACTTCGTCCAGCGCTTCATCGACAACAACATGCGCTATCGCCTGGTCGCGCTGCCGTTCGACCAGGACATGGCCCAGTACGGCTACGAAGGCCGCGGCGTGTCGATCCAATGGCTGAATCTGAGCCCGGCGCAGGCGCGGCAGATCGCCGAGGCGCTGCGGGTCAATGCCCTGCCCGAGAACGCGTTCTACCGTTACCAGTATTTCGACGACAACTGCGCCACCCGCGTGCGCGACGCGATCGACACCGTGCTGGGCGGCGCGCTGCGGCGCCAGATCGAGGGCCGCTCGCACGGCAACACCCTGCGCAGCGAAGCGCTGCGCCTGTCCAAGCCGGACCTGTGGATGTGGGCGACACTGGACATCCTGATGGGGCCGGACACCGACAAGCCGGTGCCGGTGTGGGCCGAGTCCTATGTGCCCGCGCGGCTCGCCGACGCCCTGCGCGAAGCTAAGAACGACCAGGGCCAGCCGCTGGTGCAGGCCGAGCGCGAACTGCTGCCGCACCGCATCGCGCCGGCGCCGGAGGCGATGCCGCTGCCGTGGTGGCCCTGGGCCCTGGTCGGGCTGGTGTTCGGCGTGGCGCTGGCCTGGATCGGCGACCGCAGCCCGCGCGTGCTGGCGTTCGCGGCCTTGCCGCTGTGGGGCCTGCTCGGCCTGATCGGCGCAATCCTGATCTACGGCTGGTTCGGCACCGGCCACAACTACCTCTGGGGGAACCGCAATCTGTTGCTGTTCAACCCGCTGTGCCTGCTGCTGTGGTTCGGCGGCTGGCGCGCGTTGCGCGGGCGCGAGACCGGGCCGGTGTTCGTGTGGCTGACCGCGCTGGCGGCCTTGAGCGCGGTGGCGGCCCTGTTCCTGTACTGGCTGCCGCTGTACCCGCAGCGCAACGCGCACTGGATCGCCCTGTGGCTGCCGATCCACCTGGGCCTGTGGTTCGGCTTCCGCAAAGCCGCCAAGCTGCGCCTGGCCTGACGGCTTGCCCCTGCGGGCGCGCGAGGGCAGGATTCGGCCATGAGCGATCCCTCCCTCCCCCAATGCGTCATCAACTGCGCGGCCTATGGCCGCGACGGCACCCGCCGCGACATTTCACTCGATGCGATCAGCGACGTGCTGGCCGTGGACGACGGCAGCTTCGTCTGGGTCGGCCTGTACGAGCCCGATGAGGGCATCCTGGACAAGCTGCAGGAAGAATTCTGCCTGCACGATCTGGCGGTGGAGGACGCGCACAACGCCCACCAGCGCCCGAAGATCGAGAGCTACGGCAACTCGCTGTTCATCGCCATCCATACCGCGCAGAAGATCGACAACCGCATCCGCTTCGGCGAGACGCATATGTTCGTCGGCCCGCGCTATCTGGTCACAGTGCGCCACGGCGCCTCGATCAGCTACAAGTCCGCGCGCGCGCGCATGGAGCGCGAACCGGATCTGCTCGAACACGGCCCGGGCGCGGCGCTGTACGCGGTGTTCGACAGCGTGGTCGACAACTTCATGCCGATCGTCGAGGGCTTCACGCAAGAGCTCAACGAACTGGAAAAAGACATCTTCGCGGAAGACTTCAGCAAGGAAACCGTGCAGGAGCTGTACGACCTCAAGCGCGAACTCACCCGCCTGCGCATGGCGGTGGCGCCGCTGCAGGACATCCTGGGCCAGCTGACGCGTTCGCGCGGCGGCCTGATCGACGAAGAAATCCAGCTGTACTTCCGCGACGTGCTCGATCACGCCGTGCGCATCAACGAAACCACCGACACCTTGCGCGAGATGCTGACCGCCGCGGTCGGCGTGAACCTGTCGCTGGTGACGGTGCGCCAGGGCGAAGTGGTCAAGCGCCTGGGCGCATGGGCGGCGCTGCTGGCGGCGCCCACGCTGGTCGCGAGCTGGTACGGCATGAACTTCGTGCACATGCCGGAACTGCCGGGGCAATGGAGCTACGCGGTGTTGATCGGCGTGGTGATCACCGCGTGCGTGGTGCTGTATATCGGGTTCAAGCGGGCCAAGTGGCTTTAGATCTGCTTCTCTGCGCCACCCAGTCAGCTCTTTTAAAGTTCGCCCCCTTTGAAAAAGGGGGCTGGCGCTTGCGTAGGCATGAAGCGCCCGCACCGCAGCAATGCGCCGGGGGATTCGCTTTTGCCGGTTAATGCTTCAAGTCGGGAGCAAATCCCCCTACCCCCCTTTTTCAAAGGGGGGAACAGCACCCGCCCATCTAAGACCAAAGTATCAGCCGCATTTGCGTGCCTTTGCCGCGCTGCGCATTGACCCGCCCGGTCGCAGGGGCGACGCTTCGGGAGTTCAAAACCGGGAGGGTCGTCATGAAAGGTGGTCTGGGCAAATTGGGCTGGGCGGCCCTCGCAATCCTCGGGGCGTTCTGCCTCGGCACGATCGCGCTGCGGCGCGGCGAACACATCAACGCGCTGTGGATCGTGGTCGCAGCGGTGTCGATCTACCTGGTCGCGTATCGCTACTACTCCCTGTTCATCGCCAACAAGGTGATGCAGCTCGATCCGACCCGGGCCACGCCCGCGGTCATCAACAACGACGGCCTGGATTACGTTCCCACCAACAAGCACGTGCTGTTCGGCCATCACTTCGCCGCCATCGCCGGCGCCGGCCCGCTGGTCGGCCCGGTGCTGGCCGCGCAGATGGGCTACCTGCCCGGCCTGCTGTGGCTGATCGTCGGCGTGGTCCTGGCCGGCGCGGTGCAGGACTTCATGGTCCTGTTCGTCTCCAGCCGCCGCAACGGCCGCTCGCTCGGCGATCTGGTGCGCGAGGAGATGGGCCGTATTCCCGGCACCATCGCCCTGTTCGGCGCGTTCCTGATCATGATCATCATCCTGGCGGTTCTGGCGATGATCGTGGTCAAGGCGCTGGCGGAAAGCCCGTGGGGCATGTTCACGGTGATGGCGACCTTGCCGATCGCGGTGATGATGGGCGTGTACATGCGCTACATCCGACCGGGCAAGATCGGCGAGATCTCGGTGGTCGGCCTGATCCTGCTGCTGGCGGCGATCTGGTACGGCGGGGTAATCGCCGCCGATCCGGTGTGGGGCCCGCGCTTCACCTTCACCGGCACCCAGATCACCTGGATGCTGATCGGCTACGGCTTCGTCGCCGCGGTGCTGCCGGTGTGGCTGGTGCTGGCGCCGCGCGACTACCTGTCCACGTTCCTGAAGATCGGCACCATCATCGCCCTGGCGATCGGCATCGTCATCGTGATGCCCGACCTGCGCATGCCGGCGCTGACCCAGTTCACCGACGGCACCGGCCCGGTGTGGAAAGGCGGGCTGTTCCCGTTCCTGTTCATCACCATCGCCTGCGGCGCGGTGTCGGGCTTCCACGCGCTGATCTCCTCGGGCACCACGCCCAAGCTGCTCGCTAATGAAGCGCACATGCGCTACATCGGCTACGGCGGCATGCTGATGGAATCCTTCGTCGCGATCATGGCGCTGGTCGCAGCCTCGGTGATCGAGCCGGGCGTGTACTTCGCCATGAACAGTCCGGCCGCGCTGGTCGGCACCGACGTGCATGCGGTCGCGCAGACGATCAGCGGCTGGGGCTTCAGCGTGACCCCGGAAATGCTCGAGGCGACGGCGAAGGACATCGGCGAACACACCATCCTCGCCCGCGCCGGCGGCGCGCCGACGCTCGCGGTCGGCATCGCCCAGATCCTGCACAGCGTGCTGCCGGGCGAGAACACGATGGCGTTCTGGTATCACTTCGCGATCCTGTTCGAGGCCTTGTTCATCCTCACCGCGGTCGATGCCGGCACCCGCGCCGGTCGCTTCATGCTGCAGGACCTGCTCGGCAGCTTCGTGCCGGCGCTGCGCCGCACCGAGGCCTGGGGCCCGAACCTGCTCGCCACCGGCGGCTGCGTCGCCTTGTGGGGTTACTTCCTGTATCAGGGCGTGGTCGATCCGCTCGGCGGCATCAACACCTTGTGGCCGCTGTTCGGCATCGCCAACCAGATGCTGGCCGGCATCGCGTTGATGCTGTGCACGGTGGTGCTGTTCAAGCTCAAGCGCGATCGCTATGCCTGGGTGACGATCCTGCCCGCGACGTGGTTGCTGATCTGCACCACCGCCGCCGGCCTAATCAAGATCTTCGACGGCAACCCGTCGGTGGGCTTCCTGGCCCAGGCGCACAAGTACAGCGCCGCGATCGCCAAGGGCGAGGTGGTGGCGCCGGCCAAGAGCATCGATCAGATGCAGCAGATCATGGTCAACAGCTACGTCAACACCGGCCTGACCGCGCTGTTCCTGTTCGTGGTGTTCAGCGTGCTGGTGTATTCGATCGGCGCGATCATGAAGGCGCGGGCGAACCCGCAGCGCAGCGATCGCGAGTCCCCTTACGTGGCGCTCAAGCCCAACGAAATGGCGAACCTGTGACATGGGCACCGAACTCGTACCCGTCAGCCAGTACCAGATCTACAAGCGCACCTGGCGCCGTCTGGTGCAGACCGCGCGGCTGTGCTGCGGGGTGCCGGACTACGACAACTATGTCCGGCACCTGATGGAGAAGCATCCGGAGCGGCCGATTCCGGATTACGCGACGTTCTTCCGTGAGCGGCAGAAGGCGCGTTATGGCGGCGGACGGATCGGGTGTTGTTGAGTTAACCCGGATGCGAATGTGCGAAGGCCGCCCGAGGGCGGCCTTTTTCGTTGGACGATCACTAGTGATCCGATGCTTGCGATGCACAGCCGAAGACACGCCGCTGCAACACACATCGTCTCTCTCCCAGCCGTCATTCCCACGAAGGCGGGAATGACGGCTGGAAGAAGCGCTGGCTCTTGTGAAGAAGCATTGCGGCCCGCTCCCGCGCGCAGACTTCAAGCCGGAGAAGCGCCGGCCAATGAGCGCAAGGTGATGCCGACCACATAGGCCAACCCCGTTCCCGTCGCGTACCCCAGTGTCCCCAACAGCGCACCCACCGGCGCCAGCGAAGGATGAAACGCCGACGCCACCACCGGCGCCGATGCCGGCCCGCCGATATTGCTCTGCGAGCCGATCGCGAAATAGAAGAACGGCACCCGCAGCAAGCGGCCGACGCCCCACAAGATCAGGATATGCACCGATATCCAGATCAAGCCCAGCGCGAACAGCCAGGGCTTGTCGAGCAAGGCCAGGATGTCCATCTGCAGCCCGATGCAGGCGATCAGGAAGTACAACAGCAAGCTGCCGATCTTCGACGCGCCCGCGCCTTCCAGTTCGCGCGCGCGGGTGAAGCTCAGCGCCAGCCCGGCGAAGGTGGACACCGCCACCACCCAGAAGAACGGCTCGTGCAGGCTGACCGTGCGCGCCCACGACACGTTGCCGGCGAACCACGCCGACAGCGGGCCGGCTATCGCATGCGCCAATCCGACCACGCCGAACGCGATACCCACGATCATCGCCAGATCGGTCAGGCTCGCCACGCGCTGATGCTGGGCCTGGAAGCTTTCGATGCGCTGCTTGAGCTCCTCGATGCCGCGCGTATCGGCACCGCTGCGCTCGTCGATCTGCTTGGCCCGGCTGGCCAGGAAGATCAGCACCGCCATCCACACATAGCCCACGCCGACATCGACCACCGCGAACTGGCCGAAGGTGGTCGCATCGACCTGGAAGATCTCTTTCATCGCCAGCATGTTGGCGCCGCCGCCGATCCAGCTGCCGGCCAGCGCGGCCATGCCGCCCCAGGTATCGCCGGAGACGGTTTCCGGATGGAAGGCGCGCATCGCCACGAAGGCGACGATCGCGCCGAGCATCACGCTGAGCGAGGACACCGCGTACATCACCAGCAGCTTCGGGCCCAGCCGGAGCACGCCCTTGAGATCGATGGTGAGCGTCAGCAGTACCAGCGCCGCCGGCAGCAGCACGCGGCTCGCGACCGGGTTGTAGAGCTTGGTGTTCTGGCCGTCGACCAGGCCGATGGTGTTGTAGATGCCCGGAATGAAATAGCACAGCAGCAGCGCCGGCACGAAGGTATAGAACTTCTTCCAGAACCCGGCTTGTTTCGACGAGGTCCAGAACACCAGCCCCAGCGTCGCGGCGATCAGGCCGAGGACGACGATGTCGTTGCTGATGAGCGCCGTGCGGGCGGTATCGGGCATGCGGGAGTTCCGTGGCGTTGGCGTTCCCGCTTGTACTTCGAATTGGTCGAGGCGGGCAAGGGCCGGGAGTTGTCCGCGCGCGGAAACCCATTGCCCCCTTTGAAAAAGGGGGCTGCGCGTTGCGTTGCTAGAGGGTCTTGAAATGAATCGGCGCGCGGGGGATTTGCTCTTCGTGCGGCAAAAGCAAATCCCCCCCCTTTTTCAAAGGGGGGAAACAAACGAGGGGCACAAGCAAAGGGGGGAACTGTGGTTACTGGCCGATGTGCTGCTTCAACCAGCCGTTGACCGTGTCGTGCCACTGCACGCTGTTCTGCGGCTTGAGCACCCAGTGGTTTTCGTCCGGGAAATACAGGAACTTCGACTCGATGCCCTGGCGCTGCAGCGCGGTGAACACGCCCAGGCCCTGCTCGACCGGAATGCGGAAATCCTGCTGGCCGTGGATCACCAGCATCGGCACCTTCCAGTCCTTGACGTGATTGACCGGGTTGAACTTCTCGTAGCTGGCCGCTTTTTCGTAAGGCGTGCCGCCCTGCTCCCACTCGGTGAACCACAGCTCTTCGGTCGCGTAACCCATCATGCGCTGGTCGAACACGCCGTCGTGGCTGACCAGGCACTTCCACGGCTGGTTCCAGTTGCCGGCGATCCAGTTGACCATGAAACCGCCATAGGAGGCGCCCAGCGCGCAGGCCTTGTCGCCGTTGAGGAAGGAATACTTCTTCTGCGCCGCGGCCCAACCCTTCTGCAAGTCTTCCAGCGGACGATCGCCCCAGTGCTGGCTGATCGCATCGGTGAAGGCCTGGCCGTAACCGGTGGAGCCGTGGAAGTCGATCATCACCACCGCATAGCCCTGGCCGGCGTAGGTCTGCGGATTCCAGCGATAGCTCCAGCCGTTGCCGAAGCTGCCCTGCGGGCCGCCGTGGATCAGGAACGCGACCGGATACTTCTGCCCTTCCTGATAATTCCACGGCTTGACCACGTAGCCGTGCACCGTGTCGCCGTTCCAGCCCTTGAAATCGAACTGTTCGAACTCGCCGAACTTCACGCCCGGCAGCAGTTCGCCCGCGTTCGGCGTGATCGCGCGCTGCGGCGCGCCGTCGAGACCGCCGACGAAAATCTGGTCGCCGCTCTTGAGGCTGTTGCGGGTGAAAGCCAGGGTCTTGCCGGCCAGCGCCACCGAACCCACGGTGCCCTCGCCGATCAGCAGGTTCGCCTTGCCGCTGGCGATATCCACGCCGAACAGCGGCTGCTGGCCCAGGTCTTCGGTGGTCGTGTAGATGGTCTTGCCGTCGTCGGACAAGACGATGCCCGAGGCCGAGCGATCCCACTGCGGCGCGATCTCGCGCGACTTGCCGCTGGCCAGATCCAGTTCGATCAGGCCGAAGCGGTCGGCTTCGAAACCCGGGCGCTTCATCGCGCGGTAGTACAGGGCCTTGCCGTCCTTGCTGAACACCGCGCCGGTGTCCCAGGCGGGATTGGACGCGGTCAGGTTCTTGGCCGCGCCGCCGTCGGCGCCGACCAGGTACAGATCGAAATTGGTCGACCACGGTTCCTTCGCATCGGCCTTGCGCGCGCTGAACACCAGCGACTGGCTATCGGGCGACCAGGTGTATTCGCTGCTGTCGCCGAACGGACGCGAAGGAACGTCGCCGATCACTTCACCGCTGACCAGCTTGGCGGCGCTGGCGGTCTTGCCCGCAGCCGGCAGATCGGTCACGAACAGACGATTCAGGCGGCCGTCGTTCCACGCATCCCAGTGGCGCACGAACATGCGATCGAAGACCTTGCCGCTGGTCTTGCTCTTCTCGGCCGCGTCGAACTTCTTCTTGGTGCAGGCCAGATCGGCCGCGCACTCGACGTAGGTTTCGGCATTGAAGGCCAGGCGCTTGCCGTCGGGCGAGAGCTGATAGCCGCCGACGTCGCCGTCGAACGCGGTCACCTGCTTGGGCGTGCCGCCGCTCAGCGGCAGCGCGTACAGCTGCGAGCTGCCGCCCTTGCTGCTGAGGAAATACACGGTCTTGCCGTCGGCGGAAAACGTCGGCGAATTGACGTTCCAGCCTTCCGGGGTCAGGCGCTTGGGCGGCGCGGCGTCGCGCGCGAACAGGTCTTCGATCCACAGCGAGGTCGAGGATTTGTTCGCGCCGAAATCGACCACGCGCTTGGCGAACACCAGCTGGCGGCCGTCGGGCGACAAGGTCGGCGAGGAGTAACGGTCCAGGCTGGCCAGATCGCGCGCTTCCAGGCCGCGCGCGAGCGCCGGGGTGAGGGCGAACGCCGGCGCGGATGCGCAGGCCAGGGTCAGGGCCAACGGCAGAAGTGCGTGGCGTGGCGTCATGGCGAAACCTCTTGCGTTATCGGATGTGCCGTGCGCCGCGCGAGGCGGCGAAAAGCACGGGATGGAAAGAAGAACGGCCCGGCGTTGCGCCGGGCCGTCGATTCGAATCAGGCCTTGGGTACCGGCGCGTTGCGGCTGCTGCGGTAGAACATCCACACCACTACCGCCAGCACCAGCAGACCGATGCCGGCGCCGAAGTGGAAGCGCTCGGGCAGCGCCAGCACGTCGGCGCGGGTGGAGATCACGATCGGGAAGGCGATGGCGATGCCCATCAACGCCTCGCCGGTGATCAGGCCGGCGGCGAACAGGGTGCCCGGACGATGCACGCGATCGACCTCGGCCTCGTCGCTGTCCTTGGTCAGGCCGCGACGGCGGCCGACGATGTGCGACAGCAGGCCGCCGAGGAAGATCGGCACCATCAGTTCCAGCGGCAGGTAGATGCCGATGGCCGCGGCCAGCACCGGCACGCGGAACTTGAACTTGCGCGACTTCAGCCATTCGTCGAAGGCGATGATCACAACGCCGATGCCGGCGCCGATGCCGATCATGGTCCACGGCAGTTCGCCGCCGAACATGCCCTTGGCGACGGAAGCCATCAGCGTCGCCTGCGGCGCGGCCAGCGAGTTCGGATGCTCGGCGGTGGGCGCGCCGATGCCGTAGGCGGCGGCGAGCAGGTTGAGGATCGGCGCCATGATCAGCGCGCACGAGAACGTGCCGATGCCGAGCATCAGCTGCTGCTTCCACGGCGTCGCGCCGACGATGTAGCCGGCCTTGAGGTCCTGCAGGTTGTCGCCGCCGACCGCCGCCGCGCAGCACACCACCGCTCCGATCATGATCGCGGCGACCGCTCCGATGGGCGAGTCGCGGCCGAGCATCAGCACCAGCACCGCCGAAGCGAACAGGATGGTCGAGATGGTGATGCCCGAGACCGGATTGTTCGACGAACCGATCAGGCCGGCCAGATACGCCGACACCGACACGAACAGGAATCCGGCGACGATCATGATGATGGTCATCGGCACGCTGACGAACCAGTTACCGACGATGGCCTGATACAGCAGCATCAGCGGCATGACGAAGGCGACCAGCGCGATCAGCATCCACTTCATCGGCAGGTCGCGGTCGGTTTCGGCGACCACCCCGCTGCTGCCCTTGCGCGCCGCGGCCAGGCCGCTCTTGACGCCCGACAGCAGCGACTTGCGCAGCGAGAACAGCGTCCACACGCCGCCGATCAGCATCGTGCCCACGCCCAGGTAGCGCACCTTGGCCGACCAGATCGCGCGGCCGATCGCTTCGGCGCTGCCGTCGGCGATGCGCGCGGCCAGCTCAGGATCGGAGTTGAGGAAGAAGGCGTGATAGATCGGAATGGCGAACTGCCACGACAGCACGCTGCCGGACAACACCACGATGCCGACGTTGAGGCCGACGATGTAACCCACGCCGAGCAGCGCCGGCGACAGGTTGGTGCCCATGAAACCCAGGTACTTGCCCATCCAGCCCGAGACGATGGCGTTGTCCGGGATCACGCGCAGGCCGCTTTCGGCCGCCAGCTTGACCAGCGCGCCGATGCCGCCGGCCAGGCCGAGGATCTTCAGGCCCGGGCCGGGATTTTCGCCGGCCTTGAGCACTTCGGCCGCGGCCTTGCCTTCCGGGAAGGGAAGCGGGTCTTCGACGATCATCGAACGGCGCAGCGGCACCGAGAACAGCACGCCGAGCAGGCCGCCGAGGCCGGCGATGGCCAGCACCCAGGAGTAACGGAAGTCCTGCCAGTAGCCCAGGATCACCAGCGCCGGGATGGTGAAGATCACGCCGGCGGCGATGGACGAACCGGCCGAAGCGCCGGTCTGGACGATGTTGTTTTCCAGGATGGTGCCGCCGCCGAGCAGGCGCAGCACGCCCATCGAGATCACCGCGGCCGGGATCGCGGTGGCGATGGTCAGGCCGGCGAACAGGCCCAGATAGGCATTGGCTGCAGCCAGGATCACCGCCAGGAAGACGGATAGCAGGACGGCTCGGAAGGTCAATTGTGGCTGTGCGGACGAGGCCATCGGCGTCTCCATCGCGGGTGATCGGGCATATGCGGCAGCGTATGTGCGGAGCCGGCCGCCAGGGGCCGGGCGCCACGCAATCCGCCGATGATCGCATCCGCCGCGGGCCGCTGTAAAAGTGCAGTGCGGCAAAAAGCGGGATTGGGCAAAACCCCGGCGAAGGCGGTTGCAGCGGGTTTTTCCGGGGGATTGGAGGAAACGCGGCGAGGCGGCCCTCACCCCAGCCCTCTCCCGCAAGCGGGAGAGGGAGCTATAAGCACGCGCAGAAGATTGAAGACCTGAGCATGAGACGTAAACGCGAGGTCTCCCTTCTCCCGTTCACGGCAGAAGGTGGCCGACAGGCCGGATGAGGGCCGCCCCAGCCCATCGCCCTATACTCCCGCCTCCCGGCCCATCCCAGGGACCGCAGAGAACCCGATCGTGCCCGCAGCCCGCACCGCTTCGATCCAGGCGCCCGCCGCCCCGCGCAATGACGACTTCCTCGGCCACCCCAAGGGCCTGTACGTGTGCTTCTTCACCGAGATGTGGGAGCGCTTCTCGTTCTACGGAATGAAAGCGCTGCTGCTGCTGTACTTGCTGAAGTACCACCTGTTCAGCGACGACGCCGGCTACGACCTCATCGGCGCCTACGGCGGCCTGGTCTACGCGGTGCCGGTGATCGGCGGCCTGCTCGCCGACCGCTACCTGGGCATGCGCAAGGCGGTGGTGCTGGGCGGCGTGCTGCTGGTGCTCGGGCACTTGGGCATGGCCTTTGAGGGCCACGCGGCGAAGATGGTCGACGGCGTGGCGGTGCGCGACGAAACCGCGCTGCAGGTGTTCTATCTGTCGCTGGCCCTGATCATCGCCGGCGTCGGCTTCCTCAAGCCGAACATCTCCACCATCGTCGGCAAGCTGTACGAACTCAACGACCCGCGCCGCGATTCGGGCTTCACCCTGTTCTATGCCGGCATCAACGTCGGCGCGCTGTTCTCGGCGCTGATCTGCGCATTCCTGGGCGAAACCTACGGCTGGAAGTATGGCTTCGGCGCCGCCGGCATCGGCATGATCGCGGGCCTGGCGATGTTCCTGTGGGGCCAGCGTTATCTGCGCGGCCACGCCGAACCGGCCGATCCGGCCAAGCTGCGCGAGAAGGTCAACGGCTTCTCGCGCGAGGCGTGGATTTATCTGGGCAGCGCCGCCGGCGTGCTGGTGCTGTGGGGAACGATCCAGTTCGCCTCGCAGATCACGATCAAGCTCGGCGCCATCAGCTTCACCGCGGCGCTGGGCATCATGCTGGCGACCTTGCTGGTGTTCCTGATCTGGTTCTTCGGCTTCATCGCCCGCCAGTGCACGCGCGAGCAACGCGAGCAGATGCTGGCGCTGGTGGTGCTGATCTTCGCCGTGCTGATCTTCTTCACCCTGTACGAGCAGACCTACGGTTCGTGGGTCACCTTCAACGATCGCCTGATGACCAAGGACATGTTCGGCATGGCCCTGGGCCAGTACTCGCCCACCCTGCCGTGGTCGCTGTTCTCGATGGCCGCCAGCCCGCCGCTGATGGTCGCCGCGCTGGTCGCCAGCGATCGCGGCCGCGACGGCCTGGCCAAGGGCCTGGTCGCGCTGCTGGCGATCGGCCTGGCGCTGGCGACCGCGCACGACGTGGTGCTGGTGCCGCAGACCGCCGGTTCGCTGACCTATCTGGGCGCGTTCTTCATCGTCGTGCTGGCGCCGCTGTTTTCCTGGCTGTGGCCGTGGCTGGCGCGCAAGGGCCGCAATCCGAGCAAGCCGGTGACCATGTCGCTGGGGCTGATCTTCGCCGGCCTGTCGTTCCTGCCGCTGATGGCGGCGGCGAAGATTTCCGGCGGCGGCGAAATGGCCAGCGTGTGGTATCTGGTCGCGGCGTATTTCATCCTGGAAGTCGGCGAGATGTGCCTGTCGCCGATCGGCATGTCGGCGGTGACGCAGTTGTCGGTCGCGCGCGTGGTCGGCCTGATGATGGGCGCGTTCTGGCTCGCCACCGCGTTCTCCGAAGTGCTGGCCGCGCAGTTCGCCAAGATCGCCTCGGTCGAAATCCCCGAGGGCGGCACCATCGACATGGCGGTGGCGTCGATGAAGTACGGCGAATTGTTCTCGATGCTGATGTGGCTGGGCATCGGCTCGGGCGTGCTGTTCCTGGTGCTGTCGCCGCTGCTCAAGCGCTGGATGCACGGGGTGAAGTGAGGCGGCGTTCGCGCCGGGCTTGCGAACGAAAACGGCGCCCTGGGGCGCCGTTTTCGTTTCCGGCCGCGGCCGCCGTGTCGCGGCGGCCGCGCAAGCGGGTTACTGCTTGGTGTCCGGCTTCGGCGCGGTGGCGACCTTGCCGCCGAGCGAGCGCGACAGAAACGCCAGCAAACGCGAGTAGTACTCGCGCTTGTGCGCTTCCTCGTAGAAGCCGTGGCCTTCGCTCTTGTAGTACAGCGACTCCACCGGCACGCCGGCCTCGCGCAAGGCTTTCTCCATGCGCTCGCTGTGCACCTGCGGCGCGCGTTCGTCCTGGCCGCCGGCGGCCAGGAACACCGGCACCTTGATCTTGCCGGCCAGACGCGCGGGCGACACCTTGTCCAGCGCTTCGGGCGTGCCGATCCAATCGCGCAGATAGCTCTCGCCCGAGCCACGCTTCTGGATGTCGCCGGTGGTATGCATCAGCGGCAAGTCGTAGACGCCGACATAGCCGGCCGCGCACTTGTACAACCCCGGCTCGCGCGCCACGCCCATCAATGCGGCATAGCCGCCGTAACTGGCGCCGTAGATGCAGATGCGCGCCGGATCGGCGATGCCCTGCTCGATCGCCCAGCGCGTCGCGTCGGTGACGTCGTCCTGCATCTTGCCGCCCCACTCGCGCCGGCCGGCCTGGATGAAGGCCTCGCCGTAACCGCCGGAGCCGCGATAGTTCACCTGCAATACCGCATAGCCGGCCGCGGCCAGCACCTGCGCGTCGTCGTCGAACTGCCAGTGGTCCTGGATGCCGTAGGGTCCGCCGTGCGGCATCACCACCAGCGGCATCGACTTGCCGGCCGCGCCCTTGGGCGTGGTCAGCAGGCCGGACAGGGCCAGCCCGTCGCGCGCCTTCAACGCAACCGGCTTCACCGACGCCATCTGCGCCGGATCGAACCAGGAGCGGCGGCTGATGATGTGCGCGGCGTGCTTGCTCTCGTTGTCGAACAGGTACACATCGCCCGGGCTGCGGTCGTTCCAGACCTCCACCAGCGACAGCTTGCCGTCCGCGCTCTGCGAGGTGATGCGCACCGCATCGCCCGGGAACGCCGCTTCCAGGCTCTTGTACTGGCGCGCTTCGGGCGAATTCTTCTCGAAGAACACCGTGCGCGGCTTGCCGTCGGCGAAGAACACGCCGACCGGAATCCGGCTGTTGGTGCGATAGATGATCCGGTCCGGATCGGCGACCTTGTCGCGCAGGATTTCCTTGCGCGTCTGCGTGGCGATGTCGAAGGCGACGATCGAATCCGGCCCCTGCGCATGTTCGGTCTGGAAGTACGCGGTCTTGTCGTCGGCCGAGAACCCGATCGGCAGATCCATGCCGTTCTCGCCGGCATCGGAACTGACCAAGGTCCACTCGGTGTTGTTGCCGGGGCGATAGAACAGCTTGCGCACGGTGTCGGTGCCGAAGCCGCGCGCGAAGCGGACCACGCCGGCGTTGTCGGTAGTGAAGCGGGTGTTGCGCACCGGCGACAGCGCCACCAGGTTGCGCTGGCCGGTGAAGGTGTCCAGGCGCTCGGCGCGCGAATAGGCATCTGCCTTGAACGGCTGCACCGAGATCACCACCGCGCGGTCTTCCGCCGGCAGGTCATCGACCAGGAACGCGGCCACGTCCTCGACTTTCTTCGGCTGGATGCGGGTGCCGGCGCCGCGGCCCTGCACGCGATAGCCCACCAGCACGTCGGCGCCGGTGCCGTTGGCGTTGATGGCGAAGATTTCGCCGGTACCGATCGGCTCGTCGCGCGATCCCAGCTTCTGCGCCATGCTGATCAGCACGCGGGTCGGGCTGACCCACCAGAAATCGTCCACGTGATTGTGCCGGCCGACGCGGAACACGCCGGTGCGCTTCATGTTCTCGCGGGTGAAGATCACCAGCGCGGTTTCGTCGTTCATCGGCACGGACGCGGCCAAGAACTCGCCGGTCGGCGACAACTTGATGTCGCTGAAGGTGTCGCCCTTGGCGAAGCTGTCGATGTCCAATGCGGCGCTCGCCGCCGCGGGTGCCGCGATGTCCGCCGGTACCTCCGCGGCCATGGCCGCGGTCGTGCTCAACGCGGCCAACAGCATGCCGCCTACCCAGTACTTCATCCTTGCCCCCTTCTGACTAGCCATAGCGTTGTTCCGGTGCCGTCGCGGCACCGCTCGTAAATATCCGCCGATTCAATCCTTCGCCGTCGCCGCAGTCGCCGCGGCGGCTTGCGCCGTGCGTCCGCCCAGATGCCTGGACAGGAACGACAGCAGCCGGCTGGCGAATTCGCGCTGATGTTCCTGCGCGTAGAAGCCGTGGCCCTCGGTCTCGTAGTAGAGCGTTTCCACTGGCACCCCCGCCTTGCGCAGCGCGGCTTCCATTTTCCTGCTGTGGGCGATCGGCGCGCGCTCGTCCTTGCCGCCCGCGGCCAGGAATACCGGCGCCTTGATCCTGTCGGCCATGTGCACCACCGATGCCGCTTCCAGTTCGGCCGGCTCGCCCATCCACTCGCGTATCACCCGCCGGCTGTTGGTCTGGCGCTGGATCATGTTCAAGTCGTAGACGCCGACGTAGCCGACCGCGCACTTGTACAGCGCCGGCTCCTTGGCCACGCCCATCAACGCGGCATAACCGCCGTAGCTGGCGCCGTACAGACAGACTCGCTGCGGATCGGCCAGCCCCTGCGCGATCGCCCAACGCGTGGCGTCGGTCAGATCGTCCTGCATCTTCGCGCCCCATTGGCGCTGGCCGGCGCGCTCGAACGCGGTACCGTAGCCGCCGGAGCCGCGGTAGTTGATCTGCAGGACCGCATAGCCGGCCGCGGCCAGCATCTGCGCGTCGTCCTGGAAGCCCCACACGTCCTGTTCGCCGAACGGGCCGCCGTGCGGCATCACCACCAGCGCGGGCTTGGCGCCCGCGCTCGCCGAAACGGTCAACAGGCCGTGCAGTTGCAAGCCGTCGCGCGCCGCCACCACGATCGCGCGGCTCGGCGCCATGTGTGCGGGGTCGAACCAGCTGCGGCGGCTGACCACGTGCTCGGCGTTGCTGCGGGTGTTGTCGAACAGAAAGAAGTCGCCCGGATTGCGATCGCTGGCCACTTGCACCAACGACCAGCGCTCATCGTCGGTCTGCGAGTTCAGCAGCACCGTCTGCCCCGCGAACGCCGCTTCCAGGCTGCGATAACGCCGCGCCTCGGGCGAGTTGGCATCGAAAAACGCCGTGCGCGGCTTGCCGTCGCCGAGGAAGAACGCGCCCACCGGAATCCGGCTGTTGTTGCGATAGATGATTCGGGCCGGATCGAAGACCGGATCGCGCAGGACCTCGGCGCGGGCCTTGCTGACAGGATCGAAGCTGGTGATCGAATCCGGGCCGTTCTCGTGTTCGCTGCGCATGTAGGCGATGCGATCGTCGGCGGAGAAGCCGATCGGCAGGTCCATCAGCTTCTTGTCGTCTTCCGCGCGCAGCAACTGCCAGTCGCCCTGGCCGGCGTCGCGGTGATACAGCTCGCGCTTGCCGTCGCGGTTATAGCCCAGCGCGAAACGCACGTTGCCGTGGTTGTCGTTGAGGAACACCGCATCGCGGATCGGCGCGCTGGAAATCTTCGTGCGCGTGCCGGTGAGGGTGTCGAGCTTTTCGACCCGGGTGTATTCGCTTCTGTAAGGCTGCAGCGAGATCAGCACGTTGACCGGGTCTTGCGGCAAGTCGTCGATGATCGCCGCGAATCCGCGCTCGCCGCGATCGGGCGGCATGACGGTCTTGCCGTCGGGCCGTTTCAGCGAGCGGCTGCCCATCAGCACTTCCAGTCCGCTGCCGTCGGCATTCATGGCGTAGATATCGCCCGATTCGATCGGCTGATCGCGCTTGCCGCGCTTGTAGGCCATGCTGATCAGCAGGCGTTCGGGCGCCGACCAGATGAAGCCGGAGACGTGGTAGTCCTTGGCCAGGCGGAAGCGGCCGACGATCTTGGCCTTGCGCACGTCGGCCGACGCCGGATCGCGCTTGAGCACGGCCAGCATGGTCTCGTCTTCCAGGGGCACGGTGGCCGCGTAGTAGGCGCCGGTCGGCGACAGTTTGATGTCGCTGAAGCTGTCGCGGATCGCATAGACGGCAACGTCGATACCGCCCGCGACGGTCGCGGGGGCTACGCCGGCACCGGCGGTTTGCGCCTGCGCGATCGCCGGACCGGCCAGGCATGTGCAGCACAACGCCGCCGCCCACATCCGCAGGCTGCGTTCGAATCCGATTCCCATTGCGCCCCCTATCCCTGATCGTTGCCGGGCAATGCCATTCACCGCCGGCTCGCAGGCACCCTGCCCGCTACGCCGCGATCATAGGCAACGTGACCGGCCTCGCACAATCGGGCGATTCGCCTGACCGGTCGCGGCCGATTCAGCCGTCCCGGTCGAAGGTCGCATCCAGCGCATCGCGCCAGTCGGGAACGCTCAGCCCGTACTCAGCCCGCAGATGGCCGCTGTCGAGCACCGAATAGGCCGGCCGCTGCGCCGGAGTCGGGTAGTCGGCGGTGGTGATCGCCAGCACCCGCGGCGCGCGCGCGATCAGGCCGCGCGCCAGGGCGGTTTCGAAGATGGCTTCGGCGAAACCGTGCCAGGTGGTCTGGCCGGCGGCGACCAGATGGCGCACGCCCGATTCGGCGATGCCCTGCTTCAGCACCCGCGCCGCCGCGTCGGCCAGCAGCCAGGCCGGGGTCGGCGAGCCGTGCTGATCGGCGACCACGCGCAGTTCGTCGCGCTCGGCGCCCAGGCGCAGCATCGTGCGCAGGAAA
The DNA here is from genome assembly GCF_001442805.1 of Lysobacter gummosus. Taxonomy (NCBI): domain Bacteria; kingdom Pseudomonadati; phylum Pseudomonadota; class Gammaproteobacteria; order Lysobacterales; family Lysobacteraceae; genus Lysobacter; species Lysobacter gummosus. Next base: position 4,039,871 of record NZ_CP011131.1, read on the forward strand.
TTCTGCCCGCGCGTGGCGTAGACCCAGGCGGTGCGCAGGATCAGATGGCGCGCGCCGCTGGCGCCGATCGCCTGCTCGCCGGCGAGTTTGCTGTGGCCGTAGACGCTCAGCGGCGCGGTCGGGTCGGTGTCCAGGTACGGGCGCGTGCCGCGGCCGTCGAAGACGTAGTCGGTGGAGTAATGCAACAGCGCGATGCCGTCGGCGGCGCACAACTCGGCCAGCCGCGCCGGCGCGGCGGCGTTGATGGCGAAGGCCGCATCGCGCTCGCTTTCGGCGCGATCCACCGCGGTGTAAGCGGCGGCATTGACCACCCAATCCGGACGCAGCCGCTGCAACAGCGGCGCGACGGTTTCAAGTTGGGCCAGGTCCAGCGCCTCGCAGGCGCCGCCGCCATCGTTCAAGACACCGCTGCGGGTGGTCGCGACCACGTCGCCGAGCGCGCCCAGGCTGCGGCGCAATTCGAAGCCGACCTGGCCGTCGCCGCCCAGCAACAGGATTTTCATGCCGCGTAGTCCGGCAACCGCTCCGCGGCGACGTCCTTCAACAGCGGCGTGGCCTGATCCTTGGCCGACAGCGTCGGCTCGCTGATCGGCCAGTCGATCGCCAGATCCGGATCGTCCCAGCGCAAGCCGGCATCGGCCTGGGCGTCGTAGGTCTGCGTGCACAGATAGGTGAATACCGCTTTCTCGCTGAGCACGGCGAAGCCATGCGCGAACCCTTCCGGTATCCAGAAATGACGCTTGTTCTCGCCGCTGAGCACGGCCGCGGTCCAGCGGCCGAAATGCGGCGAACCGCGGCGGATGTCCACGGCCACGTCCCAGACTTCGCCCTCGATCACCGAGACGAACTTGCCCTGCGGCTTGGGCCACTGGTAATGCAGGCCGCGCAGCACGCCGCGCGCGGAGGAGGACACGTTGCCCTGGGCGAAGCTGAGGTCCAGCCCGGCCTTGGCGAGCTTGTCGCGATTGAACGACTCGTAGAAATAGCCGCGCGAATCGCCGAACACCTGCGGTTCGACGATCAGGCAGCCCGGCAGATCGGTTTCGATGATCTTCATTCGTTACTCTGCGAAAAACATAAACATCACGGTACCGGGCCGCGCTCGATCAGATCGAGCAAGTACTGGCCGTAGCCGTTCTTGGCCAGCGGCCGCGCCAGTTCGGTCAGCTGCGCTGCGTCGATCCAGCCGTTGCCGAAAGCGATTTCCTCCGGGCAGCAGATGCGCAGGCCCTGGCGCGCTTCGATGGTCTCGATGAAATTCGACGCTTCCAGCAAGGACTGGTGCGTGCCGGTATCCAGCCAGGCATAGCCGCGGCCGAGCTGCTCCAGATGCAGCGAGCCCTCGTCCAGGTACATGCGGTTGAGATCGGTGATCTCCAGTTCGCCGCGCGCCGACGGCTTGAGCTTTGCTGCGAAATCGCTGGCGCGGCCGTCGTAGAAATACAGGCCGGTCACCGCATAGCGCGAGCGCGGCTTGAGCGGTTTTTCTTCCAGGCCGATCACCCGGCCGTCGCTGTCGAACTCGGCCACGCCGTAGCGTTCCGGATCGCTGACCCAGTAACCGAACACCGTCGCGCCCTCGCTGCGCGCGCCGGCGCGCTTGAGGATCGCGGTCAGGCCCGGGCCGTGGAAGATGTTGTCGCCCAGCACCAGGCAGCTGGGCTCGCCGTTGACGAACTCGCGCCCGATCAGATAGGCCTGGGCCAGGCCGTCGGGGCTGGGCTGCTGCGCGTATTCGATGCGCATGCCCCATTGCGAACCGTCGCCGAGCAGGTTCTTGAACAAGGCCTGCTCGTGCGGGGTGTTGATGATCAGCACTTCGCGGATGCCCGCCAGCATCAGCACGCTGAGCGGGTAATAGATCATCGGCTTGTCGTACACCGGCAGCAGCTGTTTGCTGATGCCCTGGGTGATCGGATACAGCCGCGTGCCGGAGCCGCCGGCCAGGATGATGCCCTTGCGGTTCATGCGTAGTTCCCCTAGTGCCGTATCAGGCCTGGCCGATGCGTTCGAGCCGATAGCTGCCGTCGAGCACGCGCCGCACCCACGGCTGGTGATCGAGATACCAGTCCACGGTGCGGGCGATGCCTTGCTCGAAGGTCAGCGTCGGCTTCCAGCCCAGTTCGTCATGCAGCTTGGAAGCGTCGATGGCGTAGCGGCGGTCGTGGCCGGGACGATCGGCGACGAAGGTGATCAGCGACTCGCGCGCGCGCCCGTCGGCGAGCGGACGGCGCTGGTCGAGCAAGGCGCAGATGGTCTTGACCACGGTGAGGTTGGGACGCTCGGCCTCGCCGCCGACGTTGTAGGTCTCGCCGATGCGGCCGGCTTCCAGCACGCGCGCGATCGCCGCGCAGTGATCGCCGACGAACAGCCAGTCGCGCACGTTCATGCCGTCGCCGTACACCGGCAGCGGCTCGCCGGCCAGCGCCTTGGCGATGACCAGCGGAATGAGTTTTTCCGGAAACTGGAACGGCCCGTAGTTGTTCGAGCAGTTGGTGGTCAGCACCGGCAGGCCGTAGGTGTGGTGGAAGGCGCGGACCAGATGGTCGGACGCCGCCTTCGAAGCCGAGTACGGCGAGTTAGGCGCGTACGGCGTGGTCTCGGTGAACTTGCCGCTGTCGCCGAGCGAGCCGTAGACCTCGTCGGTGGACACGTGCAGGAAACGGAAGCCGTCGCGCTTGGGCGCGTCGAGCGATTTCCAGTAGTCGCGCACTTGCTCCAGCAGGCTCAGGGTGCCGACCACGTTGGTCTGCACGAACGCGGCCGGGCCGTCGATGGAGCGATCGACATGGCTTTCGGCGGCGAAATTGATCACCGCCTCGGGACGGTGCTCGGCCAGCAGGCGCTTGAGCAGGGCCGCATCGCCGATGTCGCCCTGGACGAAGACGTGATTGGCGTTGCCGTCCAGCGAGCTGAGGGTGTCGAGATTGCCGGCGTAGGTCAGCGCGTCGAGATTGACGACCTTCACGCCCTTGCCGACCGCGTCGAGGACGAAGTTGCCGCCGATGAAACCGGCGCCGCCGGTCACGAGCCAAGTGGACACTCAGGGAACTCCTATAGGGGGAATGAACCGGCGAGACGAAGCCACGGCTCGGGCCGGGCCGCGCGACTCATTCATCCTGCACCGGCTGAAAGTCGGAACCGATTGTAAGGCCTATCGACCGGGCCCCAGCGTCAAACCGGTCACGGCGATCAGTCGCGCGACAGGCAAGGTGTCTGATTTACCTCGCATTTGAGCGATCGGCCCACTGTAAATGTGCGGCGTGCATCGATTCGGCCTTGCCGTCGCTCACGACACGGCTTCGCCCGCGCGCGGGCACGGGCGAAGGTATCGATGGGCCGCCCGGGCGGGCGGCGGCGATGGCGCGCCAGGTGCGCGGCCCGGCTCTCAGGGCTGGCCGCCCTGCACCGCGGCGGCCGCGGCGGGCGACAAGAATCGATCCAGCGACAGACCCGAGCGCTCGCCGACTTCGACCCGGCGCGCCACCCGTCCCTGCGCATCGACCACGATCACCGCCGGCACCCGCGCGATCCCGAAACGGCGGAACACCGCGCCGTCGCGATCCAGCGCCAGCGGCACCGGGATGCGGTGCTGATCGCGGTACTCGCGCAGATCCTGCTCCGACGCCCACAGGCCCGAGGCGACGCCGACCCAGCGCACGCTGTTATCGCGCCCCAAGGCGACCAACTGCTCGCGCACGGCCCGGCACTCGCGCGAGGACCGCGGTCGGGTCTTGGCGAAATAGCTCTCGCACCACGGCGACAGGAACACCAGCACGCTGGAGCGCTTTCGCGCCGGATCGCTCAGCGCCAGCCGATGCGATTCCAGGCTGCTCAGCTCCGACTTCGGCACCGCCTCGCCGACGCGCAGCGCCGGCGTCGCGCGCGCACCGGCCGATGCCGGCGCCGCCTGCGCGAGCGCGTCGCTGTCCGCCGAATCCGGCGCCTTGCGCGCCTGCGCCAGAGCGCTCTCCAGGCGCGCATCGACCTGATGGCCGACGTAGACGATGCGTCCGTCCTTGCCGATCACCACGTGCTGCGGCGTCACCCGCAAACCGAACAACTCGCCCAGCGCGCCGTCGTCGCGCACCATCGGCATGGTCAGGCCGAGTTCGCGCCGGAAGGCGCGTATCTGCTCGACGGTGTCGTCGAAGCCGATATTGACCGCGACCACCTGCAGATCGGTGCCGGCGTGGCGCTGAGCCTGCTCGAAGTGCGGCATCTGCTGACGGCAGGGCACACACCAGGTCGCCCAGAATTTCAGGTACACGGCCTTGCGCCCGCGCAGGGCGCCCAGGTCGAGGGTCTTGCCGTCGATGGTGGTGAGCGCCAGCGGCGGCACCACGCGGCCGAGCACGCGCGCGCCGGCCTGGCGCGCGAAGTCGTCGCCGCTCTCGGCCCGCGCCGGCCCGGCGCCGGACCAGCACACCATCGCGAGCAGCGTCGGCAGAATCCACGAGCGCAGCCGGTGGCGCGAAGAAGCGGTATCGATGTGCGGAAGCATTGCGATATCCAGGTCGGATGGGGGGGACGGCTAGGCGGCCGGACGCGGGCGTGACCTCGGCAGGGTCGCAACTGGCCGTGACGGAACCGCGAGCCTGCCAGACCGCGCAGGATTAACTTAGCGCCCGGCCGGCGGACGCGGCGAGCCAGTTGCGTTGATTTTTGAGGAACCAGTCGGGCCGGCTGGCGTCCGCTGTCCGGCCGGCACCGCGGCTTTGGTCCGGCGGCAGTCCGCCACCCGCGTTGCGCTCACAACGCAGTCATGAGTGCGGAGGCGAAATTCGACCCCGGGAGGAAATCAAGGACGCCGGGGTCCCGCGTTCGCGGGAACGATGAACAAAAGCGGCGATCGCAGATCGCCAGCACTCACCCGCCGAGGCTATCCGCAACGGGTTGCGGCGCGAGGTGCGCGAATACCGGCACCACGCAGTGATCGTAGGTTTCCGCCGCATGCGCGGCCGCGCCCAGCAGACCGGCGCAGGCGTGCACCACCGCCAGCGACGGCACTTCGGCCATCCCCGCCGAAAAACGGCCCTTGGCTTCGAATGCCTCGCGAAAGCCGCAGGTCTGCAGCGAATCCAGCAGTTTCGGCACCACGCCGCCGGCGAGGAAGACGCCGTCCCAGGCGCCGAGCGTGAGCACGAGGTCGCCGGCCATCGAGCCGAACGCCGCGCAGAACAACTCCACCGCCTGCTGGCAATGACCATCGCCGGAAGCCGCGCGCGTGTTGATCTGCGCCGGCGACAACGATTCCGCCGCTACGCCCTCGACTTCGCACACCGACGCATACAGATTCACCAGACCCGGCCCGGACACCAGCCGCTCGCACGACACGCGGCCGAAGCGGCGCATCAGGCATTCCAGAATGCGCAGGTCCTGCGGCCGCGACGGCGCGAAGCCGGCGTGGCCGCCTTCGGTTTCCAGCGGAAAACAGCGCCCGTCGCGCACCAGCAGCCCGCCCACGCCCAAACCGGTACCGGGGCCGATGACCGCAAAGGTCTGCGCGCCGCGCGGGTCGAAACCCGGCCAGCCGACCGCGCCGATCGCGACCACATCGTCCGCGCGCAGACGCGAGATCGCCATGGCCTGCGCGGTGAAGTCGTTGATCAACGCCACCCGCGACGTGTCCAGCGCGGCACCGATCTCGGAAGTGCGAATCTGCCAGGGATGATTGGTGATGCTCGCTTCCTCCAGCCGCACGCGCCCGGCCACCGCGAACACCGCGGCATCGGCGCGTTCGCCCAGCTCATCGAGGAAATGCCGCGCCGCATCGGCCGCGCTGGCGAATCCCGCGGCCGGGTACTCGCGCACGCTGTCGTGCAGGAGCACCGCGCCCCGGCCCAGTTCCGCCATCGCGAATCGGGCATTGGTGCCGCCGATATCGCTGACCAACACCTTCATCAACGCTCACCCCCGAAGGCCGGTCGCAAACTCAGCGTCGACAAATCGGGCTCGCCAGATACCGCCTCGATCACCAAAGTATTGCGTCCTTGTTGCAGCGACACCGCTTGCGCGTCATTCACCCGTACCGGCGCCAAGGGCCCGCCGTTGACCTTCGCCTTCGTCACGCCCGGCTTGCCGCGCACGCTGAGCATGTAAGTACCGCCCGCCTCGACATCGATCGTGTACTTGAGCCACTCGCCGTCCTGCATCGCAGCCACGCGCGGGCCGTCGCTGCCGCCGGCCAGATCGACGCCGTCGTTGCGATACAGCTGCGACGGATTCCACTGCGCGCCGGGCTTGCCGCTCTCGTTGGCGGCGGTGAGATCGAAATAGGCCACACCGTTGCGGCCCAGGTCGAAATCGACCGCGGCGATCTCGGCGCCGTCGCGCGCGACCCGGTTGGGCTTGAACGGCAGGCTGCGATCGTCGCGCGGCGCGCGCAGCCAGGCATCCACCACGTCGGGATGGCGGGCGTTGTTCTGCAAGCGAATGTCGTGGGTGGCCAGGGTCATCAGCGCCTCGCGCGCCTGCTCGCGGCTCGGCCGCGGGCCCTTGCCTTCCCAATACGCCAGCACCCGCTGATAGCCCGGGTTGGCGATCACCTGCAGCGGATTGTTGTAGCGCAGTTTCTTCAGCGGCCAGTTGGCCCAGCCGATGCCCTCGCCTTCCATGGTTTCCACGGTGCGGGTAAACCAGTCGTTGGAGTTCTCGCCGGTCTCGCCCAGCCACAGCGGCATGTTCCAGCGCGCGCGCAGGGCGAGCTGATCCTTGATGCTGTCGCGGCCGGTGCCGTTCCAGTATTTGTGGAAGCTCAGCACCAGGTTGTCGTCCCACGGGCCGGCATCGAGCACGCCGCGGTAGTTATTGCCCCAGCAGTTGCCTTCGATGATGACGATGTGGCGCTGGTCGATTTCGCGGATCGCCGCGGTGGTGCGCACCAGCAGCTCGCGCAGCGGCGCATTGCCGGTTTCGGCGCAGCCGTTCTTGTCGGCCGCGCTGGCGAAGCCCCAGTTGGGCTCGTTGATGATGTCGTAGCCGGCGACCGCGGGCTCGTCGCGATAACGCTGGGCCAGTTTGCGCCACAACGCGACCATCTTGTCGCGGTTGCCGGCGTCGTCCCACAGCGAGGGCGTGGACGGATCGCGATCGGAGATATTCAGATCGTTGCCCTGTCCGCCGGGCGCGGCGTGCAGGTCCAGGATCACATACAGACCGTTGGCCTTGGCCCAGGCGATCAAGTCGTCGGTGCGCTTGAAGCCGTCTTCCAGCCAGGTCTGCTGGCCCGGCACCGGTTCCTTCGACAGCGGCAGCGTGTAAAGCTCGTAGTGCATCGGCAGGCGCACCGAGTTGAATCCCCACGCGGCGACCGCGTCGATGTCGTCCTTGCCGACGTAGTTGTCCAGCCAGGCCCGATAGAACGCCTGCGTGTCCTGCTCGCCTATCAATTCGACGATGCGCTGGCGGATCGTGTGCTGCATGCCCGGGCCGCCGAGGCCCAGCATGTAGCCTTCCTGCAGCATCCAGCCGCCCAGGCCGACGCCGCGCAGGATCACCGGCCGGCCTTGTTCGTCGACGATCTGCTGGCCCTGCGCGCGCAGGAACTGCGCGGCGCGCGCCGGCGCCAGGCTCATCGCCAGACACAGAGCCGTCGCGGCCAACGCGGCGCCCACGCCGCGCGCGCGGCTGCGGTCAGGCGACACTGGTGGACACCGCGGCGCGCGGACCGCTGGGACAATACTGATCGAGGTAAGCCTGATGCGACGGCAGCATGCGCACGGTGGTTTCCACATGCGTGCGGATATCGTCGAGGAACCGCCGCAGATCGGTCTCGCTCATGGTGTCGGCGGTGGGATGATGGGCTTTCGGTGTGATGCCCTGCCCCATCATCACCTGGATCCACGAGTTCTCCGCGAACAGCTCGCCGGGAACATGGAACACCGTGCCGGTCTCGCGGAACAACTCGATGCGGCGGCGCAGCGTCTGCGGCAACTCCATGTTCGCCAGATATTCCCAATACGGCGTATCGCGACGTTCGGTGGCGTAGTAATGCAGCACGACGAAGTCGCGCACGTGCTGCAGCTCGTCGGCCATCTGCGTGTTGTATTCGTCGATGCCGGCCTGGCCGATGACCTGCGGGAACGACCGCATCAGATGAGTGATTCCGCGTTGGATCAGATGGATGGTGGTCGATTCCAGCGGCTCGATGAAACTTCCGGCCAGGCCGAGCGCGACGCAATTGCGGTTCCAGCATTGCAGGCGCCGTCCCGGACGGAAGCGCACCGGCCAGGGATTCTTCAGCACCTCGCCGTCCACCGTCTCCATCAGCCGCTGCCTGGCCTCCTCGTCGCCGACATGGCGGCTGGAATAGACGATGCCGTTGCCGACGCGGTGCTGCAAAGCGATGCGCCACTGCCAGCCCCAGGGCTCGGCGATCGCGCGGGTGTACGGCACCGGATCGCATACCGAGGTGGTCTGCACGGCGATGGCGCTGTCGTTGAGCAGCCAGTGCGACCAGTCCTCGAACCCCACGCCCATCGTCTTGTCGATCAACAGCGCGCGAAATCCGGTGCAGTCGATGAACAAGTCGCCTTCGATCACCTCGCCCCGTTCCAGCCGCAGCGCGGTGATGTAACCCGAATCCGCATCGGTCAGCACTTCGACGATCTTGCCCTCGATGCGCCGGCAGCCGTTGCGCTCGCTCATCGCGCGCAGGTACTTCGCATACAGGCTGGCGTCGAGGTGATAGGCGTAGTTCATCCGATAGTTCTTCAGGTGGGCGAACTTGCCCTGCAACGCGGCCTGCAGTTCGACGCAGTAGTCGTCGTAACCGCCGGCCAGCCCGAGCTCGCGCCCCCTGCGCCAGAAATGCTGGAAGCCGGCGCTCCAGTGATCGCGGCCGGTGGTGCCGAAAGAGTGGATGTAGCGATGCTGCTGGGTGCGCCAGTTCTCGAACGAGATGCCGAGCTTGATCGTGCCGCGCGTGGCGGCCATGAATTCGCGCTCGTCGATGTCGAGCAAGCGGTGGAAGGTGCTCAAGGTCGGGATGGTGGCTTCGCCGACCCCGACCGTGCCGATTTCCTCCGACTCGATCAGGCTGATCTCCAGCGTGCCGCCAAGGATCTTCGAGACCGCGGCCGCCGCCATCCAGCCGGCCGTGCCGCCGCCGGCGATCACCACGCGCTTGACCGGCCTGACTGCGGCCGCATGGGTGTCGGCATCGTTATGCATGGCGTCTCTCAACGGTTCAGGGCCTGTAGCAGGCGCGCGCGCAGTTCGCGGGCGCGCAGTTCGTCGATCGGCGCGAGCATGCCGCGCGCGGCTTCCGGTATATGCGCCGCGGTCTGCGCGTCGGCATCGAATACGTAATGACGGAACACTTCGCGCCAGACCTCGCGCTGCTCCGGCGGCAGATCGCGCACGCTCATGATCGCGAGCATCAGCGCGTTCATCGGCGTGTCCATCCACTTCGGCGACTGTCGCCACCAGTAGTTGACCAGCACGTTGAACGCGTCCAGGGCTTCGATGTGATGCCACCACATGCTCGGGATCAGCACCGCGTCGCCGGGCGCGAGTTCGGCGCTCTGCGCATGGCGCAGGGCTTCGGCGAACTTCGGGAAACGCTGCTCATCGTGCCGGTAATCGGGCGCGGCGAAATCGACCAGACTCACCGCCTGCCCGGCCGGCGTGCGGTCGAGCGGCCCGATATACAGGTTCTGCAACTGATCCGGCGGAAACAGCGTCACGCGGCGCCGGCCGGCGACCACGCAGGCGATGTTGTCCGGCACGTCCTGATGCGCGGGAATGCGGGTGCGGTTGCCGATCCAGATGCTCGCCAAGGGTTGCAGCGCGCCGAATCCGAAATCGTTGTGGTCGCGCAAGCCCGGCAGCCAGGTGTCGATGGTGGTCGAGCCGACATAAAGCGTCGGCGCCGCCGGATCGTCGAGCTGCCGCAGCAAGGTATCGAGCACGACCGGCAGCGGCGCCCGTTCCTGCGTGAAGCTGAAGCCTTGCAGGTCTTCGCGATAGGAAATCCGTCCGCCGGCCTGCGCCGGCGCCACGCTGACCGTCACCGGCGTGTCGCGCGCGAAATCCTTGAGGTAGCCGATCGCCTCCGGCGCCGAAGCGGCGCCGGCGCGGGCGATCGGCCAGTTCGCGGCCACGCCGCGCAGGACGTAGGGCCGGGTCGGATGCAGCAGTGACGGCGGCAGCGCCGCCGCGTCGATGCCGTGGAGTTCTTCGATGGCCTCAACAAGCGGCGGCATGACGGCGGTTCATCCGTTCGATCAGGTCGCGCAAGTGCGACATCGACGCCAACGCCATGTACGCCGCCTCCAGATAACCGGACTGCGACAGCTCTTGCAGCACAGCGCCATCGAGTGCGCGCAGGCGTTGTTCGTCGATGGTGTGGAAGCCGGACAGGCGGTGCTGCGAGCGATCGCCCAGCTGGAAGTCGAATGCGAACGGTTCCAGCAACTCATGGCGCAGCAGCGCGGCGATGAAGCCGGCGTTGTCCTGCAGGCCGTCGTGCAGCGTGCGCAGGACCGAGGCCATGCGCTCCAGGTACGCGGTGGTGCCGCCGTGTTCGAGGAACAGCGCCTCGCCCTGCGAGCCGCCGCGGGCGACGCGCGGGTGCGCCAGATCGACGTGGATCATCGGCTCCTCGTCGGCGATGCCGATCAGGAACGGCAGGCGCTCGACCGCGATCGGCAGGCAGTGCGCGTCCCAGCGCTCACCGTCGAGAAACAGATTCTCGTTCTGCCGCAGGCCGAGCAGCGCCACCGGCAGGAAGCCGCCCTCGGCGGTCTTCTGGAACACCAGCGGGTAATAGGCCTGAAGTTCGCGGAACTCGCGGAAGAAGGTCGGCGCCAACATCGTGTCGTCGCCGTAGCGCGCGCCGCGGGCGGTGATCACGCGCAGGTCGTGGTGATCGATGTTGTTGAGCAATACGGCTTGGGACATCGCGGTTTCCAGGATCGGTGCGGACCGGACGGGACTGCGCCCAGCGGCCCGCGTTTCCGCAGCGGCGAGGTGTCCGCGGAGGATGTACCGGCAACGCGCCGAGGGGAAGGCCTCGCCCGCCGCCCGGATTGGGAACGGCGGGACGCGGCCGCGGACGATGTTCGCCGCGCCCCCGCCGCTGGCGACGCCCGGAACGGCCGCAACAACGGCGGCCCCGCGCGCGCCGACGGCAAGACGCCGCGGCCGCCGCGATCAGAACTTGTAACGCACGCCGAACATGTAACGCGGCCCGGACTGATCGTAGGAGTACAGCTGGCGCTTGTTGCGACCGCGGGTGCGCATGGTCTCGTCGGTCACGTTGATGCCTTCCAGCGACAACACCAGGTTCTCCGTGACCGCGTAGCTGACGTTCATGTCCAGCTGGCCGTAGGCTTCCACGTAGATCGGGTTGGCGCCCTTGCCGTCGCCCAGCGAGGTCAGGAATTCGTCGCGCCAGTTGTAGGCCGCGCGCGCCTGCCACGGGCCCTTCTCGTAGAAGGCCACCACGTTCGCCGAATCGCTCAGGCCGGTCATCGCGAACTGCGTGCCCAGCCGGCCGTTGTCGTAGGTCAGGCCGGAATTGACGATGGTGTAGTTCGCCGCCAGGCCGAAGCCGCTTTCGCCGAACACGTGCTGGATGTTGAATTCCCAACCGTCCAGGGTATCGGCGCGGTTGTTGACCGGCTCGGTGATGTTGAACGTCAGCACCGGATCGCCGGGCAGGCCGCTGATGGTGCCGGTGGGCGAGCCGTTGGCGCTCGTACCGGTCCGCACCACGCCGGGTTGGCCGTTGAAGGTGTTGAGGATGTAGTTGCGGATGCAGGCCCGGTCGGTGGCGGCGCAGCCGCCCGCGCCGATGGCCGCGTTCCAGTACGCACCGCTCGCCGGCGTATGCAGATCCGGATACGGTGTCTGGCGGCTGACCTGGTCGGCGATGAAGTTGTCGATGTTCTTGCGGAAGTAGCCGACCGACAGATAGCTCGATTCGCCGTAGTACCACTCGTAGGACAGATCGAAGTTGCGCGATTCCAGCGGCTTGAGGGCGGGATTGCCCGCGCCGCCGCCGCCGCCGTCGAAGCGCGCCTGGCCGCCGACGCCCAGCGCCGGGTTGAGGCTGCTCCAGTTCGGGCGGCCGATGGACTCGCCGTAGCTGGCGCGCAGCTTCATGTTCTCGGTCAGATCCACCGAGACGTCCAGGCTGGGCAGCCAGTACTTGTAGTCGCCGTCGAGCTTGCGGAACTCCGAGCCCGAATAGCGAATGATGAACTCGTTCTCCGAGACCCAGTCGATGCCCGCCGGCGCCGGCTGCAATGCCTGCGCCTTGACCTTGGTGCGCTCGTAGCGCACGCCGGCGGCGACGTTGACCGGCAGCTTCCAGTCGAAGGTATTGCTCCACTGGACATAGAAGCTGCTCGACTTCTCGCGGACCTGGCTGTCGCCCACCGAACGGTTGGCGGCGCTGCCGGGAACCTGCGCGCCGCTGTAGTCGAACGAAGCGCGGTAATCGTCGCGAACGCCCTTGCCGCTCTTGACCCACGCGTCCTCGGCCAGCTGCCGCACCGTGTCGAAGTCGAACATGAAGAACGAATCGGTGAAGCGCGGATCGCGGCTGCCGCTGACGCCGTTGAAGTAGTCGCCCATGTGCTGCAACTGCCAGACCGAATCGGGGTAATCGTTGACGCTGGTGGCGCCGCCCCAGGTGTCGAGTTGGACGTTGGTGAAGGCCGAACGGTTTTCGTAATCGGTCGTGGCGACGCCGAAGTTGAGCTTGGAGTAGTCCTGGAACTGGTACTCGCCGCTGGCCTGGAACTGTTCGATCTCGGCGCGCTGGCGATCGTTGCGGAACACCGAACCGGTCACCAGCATCTGCGCCGGATCGATGGCGTTCATGCCCGCCGGCAAGTGCAGCGTCAGCACCGGGAAATCGCGGCTGAAGTCGATGGTGTTGCCGGCGCGGAAGAAACCGGCGCTGGCCAGGGTGTTGCTCGAACCGTACGGGCTGTCGGGCAGCGAATCGGCCGTGGAGCGGTGGTAATCCAGGTTCAGGCTGAACTTGTCCGTCACGTTCCATTCGACATTGAGGCCGACGGATTTGTTCTCGCGCTTCACCGCCGACTTGCCGGTGCCGTTGGCGAAGTCCGAATTGCCCGCGTAGCGCTCGTCGTAGGTCAGCGGCGAAGAACCCGAACCCGGCGTCCACGAGCTGACCCCCGGCGTGAAGTTCAGCCACACCGACATGTCGTTGCGCATCTGCTCGATTTTGTTTTGCGAGTAGGTGTAATCGAGCGTCGCGGTGAGGTCGTCGGTGGGCGCCCACTGGAAGGTGAGCTGGCTGTTGATGCGCTCGCGTTTCACCGAGTTGACGCTGTAGCCCAGGCTCTGCGGCATCGAATAGACGTCGTTCGGGCCGGGACGGTTGGTAATGTTCTCCGAACCGGGCTGGCCCGGAAGCGGCAGCGCCGAGCCGGAGCCTTCGCCGCTGGCCAGCGGGGTGTCGATGAACGGACGCCAGCCGTTGCCGGAGGCCACGAACGCCGACGCCGAGCCGGATTCGCGCTTCTGGTAGTTCGCGCTCAGCGACACGCCGAAGCGGCCGTCGCCGAAGGTGTTGCTGAAGATGCCGGACGCGTCGGGCGTGACCGAGCTGCCGCGCAGGCCGCCCGGCAGATCGTCGTCCGAGCCGTCCCAGATGCCCTTGATGCCGGCATTGGCGTGCATGCCCGGATTGTCCAGCGGACGCGCGGTCTTGATGTTGATCGTGGCGCCGATGCCGCCGGTGGGCGTGGCGGCGCGACTGGTCTTGTAGACCTCGACCGCGGAAATGGATTCGGCGGCCAGATCGCTGAATTCGAACGCGCGGCCGCCGGTGGCGGTCGGCATCTGCCGGCCGTTGAGCAGGACCAGGTTGAAATCCGGGCCGACGCCGCGCACGGTCACGCGCGAGCCTTCGCCGTTGCTGCGGTCGATCGACACGCCGCTGATGCGCTGCAGCGCCTCGGCCAGGTTGGTGTCGGGGAACTTGCCGATGTCCTCGGCGGCGATGCCATCGACGACGCCCTGCGCGTCGCGCTTGAGGTTCATCGACGAGGTCAGGCTTCCCTTGATGCCGGTGACGACGACAGTGTCGAGCGTCCTGGCTTCGTCCGCGGCGCCGGTGCGGCGCTGCGGTTCGGCGGCGGTGTCCGGCGCCGGTGTGGTGTTCTGTGCGTACACCGGCTGGGCAAGCGCCAACAGCAGTGCGGACGTCAACAGTGTGTGCCGCGGGGCAACACGCATTTGCTTCATCGAAACTCCTCCCCAGGATCGCACGATGGATATGCAGGCACGTCCTGCCACGCCCTTCTGTACCGCGGGGCGATTTGACACGCGCATGACAGCGCTGTCAATAAATCCGGACTCGCGCGATAAAGGATTCGAAAGAAAGCGGTTTTTTGCCCGTTTTATTTGCCGCGGCGCAACATGGAGCGCGCGCGAATCGACCTTTTCCGCCAGCGCGAACGGACCGCACGCGCACGCGCATGACTCGGCGCGACGATGTGTGACGCGCGACGGATTTCGAATGGGTGCTGGCGCGACGAAGTGCGCTCGGCGCCGCTAGCGCGCTAGCGCGGCACTCGAGCGTCCACGCTCGCCGACCGGGCTCGCAATCGATCGACGACGATGGGACGCCGATCCTTCGCCACATAGCCGTCGCTCCGGCCCTGCCGCCGGGGCATGCGTGCGGCGACACTCATGGCCCCAGGCCGCCGATCAGAATCCAGGATCGCGATGCCAGCGGTATGCGCTCTCGATGATGCGTTCGATACCGGTATAACGCGGCGTCCAGCCCAGATGGACGCGCGCGGCCTGGCTCGACGCGACCAGTACCGCCGGATCGCCGTGGCGTCGCGGCAGGACGCGATATTCGATGTCGCGTCCCATGACTTGCGATGCCGCGCGAATGACTTGCAGCACGCTGAACCCGGCATCGTTTCCGAGATTGAAACAGTGCGCGCCCTCGTTGCCGTCCATCCAGTCCAAGGCGCGAATATGCGCGTCGGCCAGATCCAGCACGTGCACGTAGTCGCGAACGCAAGTCCCGTCGGTGGTGCCGTAGTCGTCGCCGAACACATTGAGCGCGCCGCCCTGCCCCAGCCCTGCGCGGATCACGTTGGGGATCAGATGCGTTTCGGGATCGTGCGATTCGCCGATGCCGGCCTCCGCCGCCGCGCCGGCCGCATTGAAGTAACGCAGCGACACCGAGCGCAGACCGTAGGCCTGCGCGGCGTCGGCGAGGATACGCTCGACCATCAGCTTGCTGGCGCCGTAGGGATTGATCGGCGCTTTGGGATGCGCTTCGTCGATTCTTTCGCCGATCGGGTGGCCGAACACCGCGGCAGATGAGGAAAATACCAACTTGCCGACACCATGCCGATGCATGACGCGCAGCAGATTCAGACTGCCCACGACATTGTTGTCGTAATAGTCGTAAGGCGCGATTACCGACTCGCCGACCAGCGAGCGCGCGCAGAAATGCATCACCGCATCGACCGGCCGCGCGAACGCGGCATCGAGCGATTGCGGCTGCAGCAGATCGGCGTCGATCCATCGCCCCCAACGCAAGGCTTCGCGATGGCCGGTGCTCAGATTGTCGAGCACGCTGACTTCGAATCCCTGCTGCGCGAGCGCATAAGCGGCGTGCGCGCCGATATAACCGGCACCGCCGCAAACCAGGATATGGCGCGTCCGGCGCGTGTCGGCCGAAGCAGGAACGCAGCTCGTCCCGGGCCGCGGCCCGGGTGAAGAAAATGTCACGAAATTCCTTTGAATCTGAAGCGATTACCTGGTTTTCCGCGGCGAACGCTTGTCGCTCCGGGTCGTTGCATGGGAGTATGCGGCACGCTTAATTTGTGACGCAAATCACTTAAATATATTCAGACTTATGAATGAACTGGCTATCTAAGGACATGCGTCGGCCAGTGGGCGGCAACCGTCCCCAACCGAACACCGCGGACGCCGCGACGGACGCTGCCGGCATGAACGCGGCATGCTGATCCGTCAGACCGTTCTGTATCTGCCTGCGCAATTGCTCGGCCCTCTGGCCCAGCTCGCGGCCATCGTGCTGTGGACGCATTGGCTGGATCCGAACGAATTCGGCCTGTTCACCTTGGCGCTGGCGACGCAGGAAGCGGTGTACTTGCTGTTCCTGGCGTTCTGGTCCTACTTCCTGCTGCGTTTCCTGCCTGGCGCCGATACGGCCACGCGCGAACGCATGGATGCGATCGAGAGCTGGGTGTTCTTCGCCAACGGCGCGCTGCAGGCGGCTACGCTGCTCGTGCTGTTGCGCTACGTCTGGCACGAATGGCCCGACGCGACCGTGCTGCTGACCTTGTTCGTATTCACGTTCACCCGCTCGTACTGCACGCACCTGGCCGAGCGCGCCAAGGTCGCCAACGCGATCGGCGTATACACCGCCTTGCAGAGTGTCGGCCCGCTGGGCGGACTGATCATCGGCTGGATCTGGGCCAGTTCGATGTCGAACGGTCCCGCGCAGATCGGCCCCACCCAGGTGCTGGCCGCCTACGCGATCGCGCAGACCCTCTCGCTGGTGTTCGCCGTGCCCAGCCTGCGCCTGAAATTGCATCTGCGCCGGCCCGACGCCGCGTTGCTGCGACGGATCTGCCTCTACGGCCTGCCGCTCGCCGTCAGCGGCGTGCTGGCCTGGGTGCCCGGCAACGGCATCCGCTTCGTGGTGGAACACGGCAAGGGCATCGCCGCGGTCGGCCTGTTCTCGGTCGGCTGGACCTTGGGCCAGCGCGCATGCGCGTTCGCCGCGATGCTGGTCACCGCGGCCGCGTTCCCGATCGCATTGCGCCTGGAAGCCGACGGCGAGAAGCACCGCGCGCTCGAACAACTCGCGCTCAACGGCGCGCTGCTGTGCGCGATCCTGCTGCCGACCGCGACCGGCCTGATACTGCTCGCGGACCCGCTGTCGCGTTTGGCGGTATCGAGCCCGTATGTCGCCACGACGCTGAGCATCCTGCCCATCGCGACGCTCGCCGGCCTGGTCAAGAACCTGCGCAGCCACTTCGCCAATCAGCCGTTCCTGCTGGCGCAGAAAACCGGTTGGACCCTGGCGATCGACGCCATGGAAACCGGCTTGTTCCTGATCGGCGCGGCGATCGGCCTGCGCACGATGGGCCTGGCCGGCGCGGCCTGGGGCGCGTTCGCGGCGGTGCTGATCGGCGCGCTGGTGTCGTTCGTCATCGCCGTGCGCAAGCTCGACATGCCGGTACCGGTCGCGCACTTGCTGCGCATCGTGCTGGCGACCGCGGCGATGGCCGCGACGCTGTCGTTACTGCCGCCGCTGTCGGGCTGGCCCACGTTGATCGGCGCGGTATTGCTCGGCGGCACGGTGTACGCGGCGACGCTCGCGCTGTGCTATCGCGGCCATCTGGGCAAGTTGCGCGGCTCTCTCAATCCCACCTCCTGAAGATTCCCGACATGGATCGCACCGCAAGCGCGCCGTTGAGCGCACTGACCCCGCAATCGCCCGCGCAATGGCAACAGGCGCCGTTGTTGTTCGAACACCGCCTGCATACCGATCCCGGCTTCGATAAAGCCGCCATCGCCGATCTGATCGGCCGTTATCCGCGGCAGAACTACTCCATCGTGCACATGGGCGAGCAAGGCGCGAACGGCAAGCGGGTGTGGCGCGAAGGCGAATTCGGCGGACTCGACGGCCACCGGGTGCTCGATGCGATCGAACGCGGCCGCCTGTGGCTGAACCTGCGCGATGGGCACGACTTCGACCCGTCGCTGCGCGCGGCGATGATGGCCTTGTTCGCCGAGGCCGGCGCGCTGGCGCCGCCGGTGTCGAGCTACGACCACCGCATGGGCATCCTGGTGTCCTCGCCGAACGCGCAGGTCTATTACCACGCCGACCTGCCTGGGCAGGGACTGTTGCAGTTGCATGGCCGAAAACGCATCTACCTCTATCCGCCGCGCCCGCCCTTCCTGAGCCCGGAAGGATTGGAAAACATCGCGTTGAGCCAGTTGGAAGTCGGATTGCGCTACGAGCCGGATTTCGACCGGGGCGCGCAAGTGTTCGATCTGGAAGCCGGACAGGGCCTGTTCTGGCCGCTCAATTCGCCGCATCGGATCGAGAACCACGACTGCCTCAACATCTCGATGACGCTGGAGTATTGGACGCAAGACATACGCCGCAACCATATGATCAACATGGCCAACGGTATTCTGCGCCGTTACTTCCATCACACGCCGCGCAATCGCCGCTTGAGCGGCCCCTCGTTCTACGCCAAGGCGGCCTTGCAATCGCTGTGGCGCCGCAGCGGCCGACTGGAATCTCTGCGCCGCGCCGCGCGACCGGTGGATTTCCGCCTCGACCCGGAGCATCCCGGCCGGATTGTCGATCTCGACGGCAACCTTCCCGCATGAGCATCGCCGACGACACCTACACCGCGACTGTCGAAACCGATGTCGCGAAAGCGCTGCCGCGTTGGCAGGGTTGGATCGAATCCGGCGCGATCACCAGCGTATTCCAAACCACGCATTGGCTGGCGGCCTGGTACGCGACACTCGGCGCTCAGGCCGGACGCACGCCCTTGTTGGCCAGCATCGCCCGCCGCTCCGATGGCCGCACGGTGATGGCGCTGCCGTTGGTGCGCGAGGAACGCGACGGCCTGATCCGCATCGCATTCGCCGATGCCGGCGTGACCGACTATGCCGCGCCGCTGTGGATGCCCGACTGCCCGGACGACGGCGAAGCGGTGCGCGCGATGTTCGGCGCTCTGCGTCGCGCCCTGCCCCGCGCCGATCTGTGGACGATCGAGAAGATGCCCGAGCGCATCGGCGATCGCCCCAATCCGTTGCGCCGGCTTCCCGGGACGCGGCAATCGGCCTTGTTCGGCAATCCGGCGACGATCGGCGAGGACTTCGAAGCCTGGCGTTTCAGCCGCGAGAAGACCCATCGCAAGGAACTGGAACGGTCCTGGCGGGTATTCACCCGTCATCCCGATGCGCGCTTCGAGCAGGTCGCCGATGTCGAGCACGCGATGCAGGTCATGGATGCGCTGGAAATCCATCAGCGCAGCGCCATCCACGGCAAAGGCTGGGCCTATATCCTCGATGAGCCGGGTTATCGCGACTTCTACCGAACCCTGATCCGGCAAGGCCTGCCCAGCGGCGAAGTGATTCTGACCGCGTTGACGGCGGGCGAAGAAGTCGTCGCGGCCTTGCTCGGCCTGCGCCGGGATACCGAGTACGCGATGATTCGAATCGGCAACGCCGCCGGCGAGTGGCGCAATTGCTCGCCCGGCCGGGTGGTGATCGAGCGCACGATGGCCGCGCTGCACGCCCAGGGCGTGCGTCGTTTCGATTTCACCATCGGCGACTACGCCTACAAACGCGGCTTCATGCCCGACCAACTGGACTTGTTCGACTCGACCATCGCCCTGTCGTGGAGGGGGTTGCCCCGGAGCGGCCAGGTCGCGCTCAAGCACCGGGCCAAGCAATGGCTGGCGGCTCATCCGCAGCTGCGCGAACGGCTCTCGGCGATGAAATCCCGGCGCCCGAACCGGGATCAATAAGATTCATAAATTTCGCTTCGCTACGCGCGGCGGACCCGCGCGATGCGATCGAACAGCGCCAGATACTGGCCGACGCTGCGCTCGACCGTGAACTGCAGCGCATGCGCCTTGGCGTCGGCCTCGATCTGAGCATCGGGACGTTGCAGCTGGTTCTCGATGGCCGCCGTCAGCGCCGCCGTATCGCCCACCGCCACCAAGGCCCCGTAGAGCCCGTCGCGCAATATCTCGCGCGGCCCCACCGGGCAATCGGTACTGACGACCGGCGCGCCGCAGGCCATGGCTTCGATCAATACGTTGCCGAAGCCTTCGAACACGGAAGCCAGCGCGAAGATGCGGGCATGACGCATGTAGGCGTAGGGATTATCGCGCTGCCCCAGCAAACGCACCCGCTCGCCCAAGCCCAGATCGTCGATCAACGCTTGCAGGACGGGGCGCTGCGGGCCTTCGCCGATGATCGCCAGATGCACGCGCATCGGTAGGCGCAGCCCGGCGTAGGCGCGGATCAGTCCGACGAAGTTCTTCTCCGGACTCAGGCGGCCGACCGACAGGATCACCGGCGTGCTGCCCGGCAGGAACCAGTCATCGTCCAACGCCGCTTCCGACAGCGCCTGCCAATCGTCGCGCAGGATCGGATTGGCAATGACCGACAGACGCGACCGATTGGCCGGCCCCAGCGGTCCGGCGATATCGTTCGACACGCCTTGCGATACCGCCACGATCGCATCGCTGAGCCGATAGGCCCAGGGCATCAACCGCAGCGTCGCGCGATAACGCCGCGACCGGTCCAGCTGCCGCATCGACGAAATCGGCGCGTGCTCGGTCACGACCACACGCGTTCGCGAGCCGGCCAGACGCGCGGCCAGGCAGGCGACGATATTGCTGTGCGTGAGCGCCGAAATCAGGATGTCGGGCCTGCGGCTGCGCAACAGCCGCGCCAATCTGTTCGGCACGCTCAAGGTCCGATCGGCCTGCAGCGATATCAGCTCGATATCGCCGGCCAAGGCATGAGCCGCTTCGTCGGCGCGATGCACGACGAAAGCGATTTCGACGCCCCGCAGCCGCAGCCCTTGCGCCAGGCGCAGCATCGAAATCTCGGCGCCGCCCACCTTGAGCTGCGGCAGATAGACCATGACCTTCCGCGCAGGCGCAAGTCCGGACCGATTCGCGGGCACGCCTGCCGTGGACCCGATGAAGCTCATTCGCGAACCGCCCGGCCAGAATCTTCGCGCCGATGCCGCAACTTGCGAGTCAGCTCATGCAGGTTGAAAACGTAACGTTTTCCATCGACCAAGGTCCGCTCGCCCCAGGCCGACACGGTATGCAGGCCGTGCGGATTGCGACCGCACGGATCGGGACGACAATGGCGCACGACCTCTTCGCGATACCGCTGCGGCGTGCACAACGAGACCCGATTGATCACCGCCGCCTGTCCGTAGCCGCTTCCGCAATCCTGCGCCGGCCGATACAGCACGCCCTCGTGAACGAACGGCGTTCCCGCCGGGCGCGAACTGCGGTGATCGACTTTGACCGGATTGCGCAGGTGCGGCTTCCAAGGACCGCGCAGTTCCTCGGAATAGCTCAAGCACAGATTGTCGAACGGCCCCATGGCCAGATCGGTATAGGCCAGCCAAAACAGATCGTTCCAGACGAACAGACTCGCATCGGCCGCCGCCACGCCATCGAGCAGCACTGCAACAAAGCGCCACTGCCCGGTCTTATCTATTTCGTACAGCTCGCATTTTTTCCGGGCCGCGGTTTCGGGAACGGCGTACACCCGGCCCTCATGCTCGAACAAATACGGATAGGAGATATGCCCGGGCAGTTTCAGCTGGGCCGGGGCTGCATCGACGATGCTATGGCCGTCGCCGAGTTCAACCGCTTCGATGCGGCCGAATCCGTCGCGGTAATCGTACACTTCGCAATACACCCGGCGATCGTCGCCCGGAACGCCGAACGGATCGGCGCGATAGAACATCGATTCGCGCGGACCGATCCATCGAACCCGGCCTTCCATCGGCTGGTCGATCATGTGCTGGATCGGCGCGTCGATGACTCCGATCATCCAGCTCTCGCTGAGCCACTGCGCCTTCAGACGCCTGCGCAAGGCCAGCGCGCGGCCGCGGATCTCATGGACCGCTCGCCGCGACCGTGTCGGACGCGGCTGGCGCGAAAATACCGATGCCGGTTCGTCCTGGTCGGCATAGGCCATATCCCGCACCGAGTTGCTCAGCAACGGGACGATCTGCTTGTAGAGATTTTCCAGCGAGTTTGTGTACCGCGGATCGGCGAAGAAGCGAACCGAATCGACGACCGTGTCGCCGTTGCGGACCAACAGCAGCTCGCCGCCGGTGCCGGAGGTGATCGAGGCCAGGCAGGGATAGGCGGCGGCCAAGTGGGTGCCCTGCGCGTCCAGCGGCTGCCATACGCCGCGCATGCTGCATGCGCGCCATGCATTGGGATCATCGATGCCCGCCAGGTCGATCACCGCGTTCCAGAACGGGTCGCCCGGCTCCGGATCGATACAGGACCCGGAAGATTCGCGTAGGGCAAGCACTGAGGTCTGCAACCGCCGCCACCGAGCATCGCCGGCGTGCTCGACGTCGACGCGACGGATCTCGACATCTACTCCGGGCAACTGACGCAGCGCTTCGACCGCGTATTCCTGCCACACGCGACCGCCGACCGCGGGCAACAGAACGGCGATACGGACCCGTGCAGCCGATGAATCTTCAAAGTCGCTCATGCAACGCATACGGCAGGTGGCTACGGTGTTTGTTCAAGACCGATCCGAGCACGCGCGCGTTGACTCCGGCCAGATCGTCGAGCAATTTGCGCAGGAGCGAGGCGCGCGTGACCTCGGCTTCGACGACAAGAATCACCCCGCCGGCGTGCTTGGCTGTGGCCAGGGCGAAAGGCGAGCGCGCATCGACGACGATTTCGTCGAAGCGCTCGGCCAGCCCTTTCCAGACGGCGTTGTCGTCAAGCACCGCGTAATTGTCCTGATAGCTGCGTGTATCGCTGAACAGCCGCATGCGAGTCACGCCCTCGCCGGCGGCCGATGCGACCGGATGGGGATCGTCCCCGCCGACTTCATCGACCAGGCATGCCGCGTGTTCGGCGTCGTCTATGTCGTTCGAAAGCAGCAGCACCCGGCGCTTGCGCAGTTGCGCCGAGGCCAGCGCGTAGCTGTAGGCCAGGCTGCTGACGCCCTCGCCCGGCCGCGCCGCGATGAACTGCACGATGCGTCTTCCACCCTCGCCCATGCCGACATCCAGGCGCTGCACCAACTGGGCCAGACGCGTATCGGTCTGAGCGAACAAAGGCTGCATATCCATGGCCATCGATGGCATCTCCCAGGTCGTTACGTTGGAATTCGCGGCGCGTTCCATCCGTATCGCGGACGCGTCCGGGCCATCGCCCCAACACAGCCGAACAACGCGCGACAGGAACTGCGCGCCGCCGAGCAGATAACGGCGCCACAAACGGCGCGGCTCGCGGGCCAGCCGGTACAGCCACTCCATCCGGACACGGCGAGCCCACATCGGCGCCCGCGGGAAACGCCCGGCGAGAAAATCGAGAATCGCGCCACCGTTGACGATGACCACCGGATAATCCGCCGCCGCGGCCAGACGCGAAGCGATCCGCTCCTGTTTCGGCATCCCCATGCCGAGGATCACCAGATCCGGCCGGGATTCCACGACCGCTGCCGGGTAACGCTCTTCATCGCCGAATCCGTCGAGCGCGCAGACGACATCGGCGCCGCGCTCGCGCAGGTATTGCCTGGCGCGTTCCAGATAAGGTTCGCTGGTGCCGATCAAGGCCACGCGGCGGCCGGCATAGGCCGCGACCAACTGGGGAATGAAATCGGTGCCGTTCAAATTCATCCCAGGCGCGCGGGCGAGCAGGCGCAGGCAGGCAGCCATGCCGACGCCATCGCGCAGCAGGACATCGCTGCGCAGCAGATCGTCGCCGAACGCGGGATCGGTCCATGCCAGATTGAAGGCATGCTGATTCAGAAACGAAACGACCCTCGCGCGCTTCGGCCGGCTCAGCTCATCGAGCAAACGGCGATGCTGACGCGGGTCCGCGACGACGCGCAACCGTTCGAGCAAGTCGTGAATCCGCGGGATCTTTCGTTCGTCCGAGGCGGACGCGGCCAGAATATCGCTCACGTCTCAGCCTCCTGCAACACTTCTTGATACACCGCGGCAACCTGCCGTGCCATCGCGATATCGGAGTAATTCTCGCGCTGCCTGCGCAAACCCGCGTGCGCCAGCGCCTGGGTGCGCTTGGGCGCCTCGATCATCGCGATCACGGCCTGGGTCAATGCGCTCGCATCGCCCGGCGGCACCAGCATTCCGGCGCCGCCATCGGCCAGCACTTCGGGAATACCCTCGTTCGAGGTGGCTACCACCGGCAATCCGACCGCCAATGCCTCGATCAACACCATCGGCAAGCCTTCGCCGTACAGGCTGGGCAGTACGAACAAATCGACCTTGGCCAGTTCGCCGGCGATATCGCGGGTGAAACCGGTCCATACGATGGCCTCGGCCACTGCCAGCGCTTGCGCGAACGCGAGCACTTGCTGGCGATACGGCTCGCTTTCGAAACCGCCGATCGCATGCAAGACCACCGGGTATCCGGCCGCGCGCAGCGAGGCCAGCGCTTGAATCAATACTTCGACCCCCTTGCGCGGGCGGAACAAGGCGACCATGCCGAGCACCCATTGCGACTCCGGCGGCCGCCAGTCTCGCGGCGCGGCCGCTCTGGGCACCCCGTTCGGAACGACGCGGATCCGATCGTCGTCGTAGCCGATCTTGCGCAGATAGTCGGCGGTTCCGTGCGACACCGCGATCAGACGCTTCGCGCGCCTGAGACTGAAGGTCTGAATCGCGCTGTTGATTCCGTTGCGCAGCGCGCTCTCGGTATCGAAGTCGGTGCGGCTGTGGACGTGGTGGACCATCGGCTTGCGCGCGCTGCGCGCGGCGAAACGTCCGATCAGGGCCGAACGAACGGTGTGGGTGTTCAACAGGTCGTAGTTGCCCTCGCGCAGCAGCCGCGCCACTTGGCTTACCGGCGAAAAATCCAGGCGCGAGCGCATGCTGAGCGTGGTTACCCGACTCTCGACCGACTCGCGGACTTGCTCGAACACACCTTGCTTGAGACAGACGAAATCGGCCACCCAACCGAACCGCGGCAGTTGCTGCGCTAGCAGATCCTGCACGCGCTCGGCGCCGGCATAGTGCTCGCCGTTGATCAGGTGCAAGGCTCGCAGCGGTCGCGACGGCCTTAGCTGCCATCCGTCGTGCGCGCTGATCACCGATACGCGAGTCATGCATGGACTCCCTGTCGAACGGACATATTCGGCCGTCTGGCGGCCTGAGAAGTAAGCTGACGCGTCGAGCGGTAGCCGGCCAGACCGCACAGCATCGCGAACAGCAAGGTCAAGGCGCTGGTCTTCGAGGCCAGCGAGTTGGTGGTCGAAGCGGTGATCACAAACACCAGCAAGGTCCAGCGCGCGCCGGTTCCGGCGCGACGCCACAGCAACCACAAGCCGCTGAACAGACCGATCACGAACGTGGCGAAACCGAATACACCCAGTTGCAACAGCATGAACAGCCAGAAATTCTCGATGGCCTCCAGATTCCTGGACAGGCCGATGCGCGCCGACAGCTCCTGGATCTGCGCCGGCGAAATGCCGAAAAGGACGTCGTAGAGATCGAGATAATCGAATACCGAGAAGATGCGGAAGCGAACAGTGGCGCTGTCGTCCAGATACAGACCTTCGAAGATTCTCTCGCCCAGGCCGCTGCTCCAGACCAATGCCGCCAATGCCGGCAGCGCGAACAATGCGGCGACGCAGGAACCGACGATATGCAGATAGCCGTAACGCCCGGCGCGCAGCCCCTGCCCCGCGTTCACAGTCGCGTAGGCCAGCAACGCCATGACGGTCAGCAGGAAGCTGGTACGCCCGCCGAAGGCGAGCAAGGCGAGTATCAGAAAACCGCTCAGCGCCCAGCGGCGCCACAACTGCATCGACATGTCCAGCGATGCCAGCAGCACGAGGCTGGTGATCAACGCGTTTTCCAGCGGATGGCCGAGCAAGGCGGTCGCGCGGAATTTGTCTTCGATGACCGGCACGCCGCCGGCCACGGTGTAGGGCACCAGGTGGTGCTGTAACGCCGCTTCGGCCAGACCGATCGCCGCGTTGACGACCACCAGAACCACGATGAGCCGGAAAAGGCCGCGCAACTGCGCGTCGTTCAAACGGCTCACGATCAGCACGATCGCCACCGGCATCATCAGGGTATCGATGAAAAACGCCGAACCCGAGGGACCGTAACGCAGCAGCGAGTAGACGAAAGCCAGCGCTATCGCGGCCAGATAGAGGCTCAGCGGCGGCGACTCGCGCAACCGCGCGAGCAATGCGACCAGGGGATTGCCCTGCCCGGCCAGCGAAAACGCCAGCGCGACGGCGAGCAGATAGTCGCCGGGATGCAGCTTGAACAGGAAGTTTCCGTAAGGCGCGTCGTAGGGAATTCCCAGCGCGGACAACAATGCCGGCGACAAGGTCAGATACGCGACCAGAGCCGACGCGGCGATCGCGTAGCCGATGCGTTGAAAGATGCCTGCTTGCGCGCTGGCCGTGTTCATCGCCCGGCCTTCTCCAGGCCCAGCGCCTGCAGTGCCGCGGGTTCGAGTTCGCCGCGCGCGCTCCCGTCGGTGTTGCTGCTGGTGGTGATGCCGAAGTCGTCCGCGTAGTTCCACACCGACCAGCCCCAGCCGTTCGCTTCGACCAGCGAACGCACGTCGCCGATCCAGCGATAACGCGATTGTGGATCCACGCCGTTGCGGATCACCCCGAACTCGCCGCAGTGCACGCGAACCCGGTTGACTCGCGCCCAGTCGCGCAGCGGCTGCCATTGTTTGGCGATCTGCGCGCGGTCCCAGCCAGTCTGGAAATACTCCGTCAACTCGTCCCTGGCCCTGTCCACCGCGACTTTTCCGTCGGTACGCGGCAACTGTGCGCGTGCGAGCGCCGACGGGTAGCGCACGCGGCGCCAATGCCCGGCCGTGGTCCATTGGTCGCCCTGCATCCAGCTCGCGCCTTGATGGGTGAAGATGTACGGCAGGTAGTAGTGGAAGCTGTAGATCAGGTTGTCGTCGTCGAGCCGGGCCAGTTCGATCAGACCTTCCAGGCTGCCGCCCTTGCGGCCGCTGACGATAAGCGTGTGCCGCGGCAGTACGCCGCGAACGGTCTTCACCAATCGCCTCTGGTATCGGCTCCAGACGAAGGAACCGGCCAGCCCGTAATAACCGGGTTCGTTGAACAGCTCGAAGGCGACGCGTTGCGGCGGCAATGCCTTGAACTCGGTCGCCAGATGCTTCCACATCGCGACATAGCCATCGGCCCATGCGCTGTCGCTCTCGATCGCCTGCTTTGTTTCTTCGTTGGGATGCAAATCGACGATCACGTCAAGTCCGGCCGCCAGTGCGGCGCCGATCGCGGCGCGCAATTGCGCAGTGCCGGTCAGTTGCGAACCGCGAGCCGGCGACCAGCCCAGCGCGACCGGATCGACCGGGATACGCACGTGGTCGAAACCGGCATCGCGCAAGCGGCGCAGTTCGCTGCTTTCGACCGGCGCTCCCGCGCTGGCCTCGAACCACCGGCTCAGATTGACGCCGCGCTGGAACGGGGCCGCGCCTGCAGCGCCACTGAGCAGCAACAGCAAGAACATCAGGCCGTGCCACGCACGCTTTCTCAGCGGCGAGCGGCGCGCCGCCATCAGCGGCCCACCAGCGGCATCGTCGCCAGCACCGGCACGCCCAGGCTGCGTTCGAGCTTCTCCGGCGACAGGAAACTGGAGCGCAAGGCCTCGCACAAGAACGCGACGATCAGCGCCACGCCCAGGCTGAAGAAGAAACCGATGCCGATGATCGCAAGTCGCACGCTCTTGGGCTTGAGCGGCCAGCTCGCCGCCTGCAGCACGCTGACGCTGGTGCGCTGTTTCTGGTCGCGCGCCTCGTTGATGCGGGCGGCTTCCAGTTTGCGTCCGTAGTTCGCGTAGCTGTCTTCCAGCAGTTTCTGTTCGCGACTCAGCGCGCCCAGCTCGATCTGCTGCCGGCTCAGCTCGGCGGCGCGCTTACGCAACTGGGTGAGGCGCTCCTGCAAAGCTTTGCGGCCGCCCACCAGCGCCGATTCGTCCGAGGTCGCACGCAGCAGATCCAGTTCGGCGGCCTCGCGCACCGGATTGCGGCCGGTGCGGACCGTGGTAGGCGGCGCGCGGCGTTGTTGCCGGATGAAGGATTCCGCGGTGGAAACATCCTTCTGCGCGTTCACCACCAACGGGTTGTCATCGACATAGCGCGAACGCAGGCTCTGTTCCTTGAGCTGAAGGTCCAACAGCTGGCGCGGCACCTGCGGATCGCCCAGGGTTTCGCTGTACTGAACCAGATTCGCCGGGGTCTTTCCGGCGATCCGTTTGAGCGTCCTGGCCCGGGCGTTCGCGGTCTGCGCCTGTTGGCTGGCCTCGTTGAAACGGGTTTCCAGGTCGTTGCCCTGCTGCAGCAACAAGCTGATCTGCTGGTCGTAGTTGACGATGCCGTGGGTTTGCTTGAACGCGGTCAGGCGCCGCTCGGAATCTTTCAGGCGCTTATCGACCGCGGCGACTTGGCCTGCGAGGAAACGCACCTGATCGTCGGAGAAAATCGCGCGGCGGCGGTCGAGATAGGTCTCGACCAAGGCACGCAACGCCTGTTGCGCGACAACCGGATCGGAATGGCTGAAGTTGACCTGGATCACCGTGGCGCCCTTGAGCAGGTGCGCGTCCATGTGTTCGCGGAAGGCCTGCACGGCCTGATCGATCTTGGGCCGACGCGGGTCTTCGCTCTGCCTGGCGATCGATGGATACAGCCGGCCCAGACCGACGCGCGCGACTGCATCGCGGATCACGTCGCGGCTGGCGAGGATCTCGGTTTCCGCGCTCAATGCCTCGGTGCGGTCGAACATCAGCGGCGTGGCGCCGCCGGTGCCGCCGCCTTCGGAGGTATCGGCGAGATAGACGTATTCATGGCCCAGGCGCACCAGCAGGCTGGCATCGGAAACGTAGCGCGCGGTCGGCAGGAGCGATGCCAACAGCACCAGACCGAAGGAGATCGCGAACGCCAGCGCGATGCGGCGCCGGTCCTTGAACGCGATCTCGAGCATTTCCCGCAGCGAAAAGGCCGAGGCGGCCCGGCCGCGGAATCCGTCGCCGGGCTCTGCGCCCGGGCCGTCGTGCATCGGCTTATCCATTCAATAGCCCGACCGGTTGTCGTTGAGGTCGTAGGAGAAGCCCACGTTGACCGGCAGGTTTCGGCGCACGTACTGGTCGATCCACTTGTTCAGACGCGAAACGCGCGAGGGAACCGCGAGCACCACGTCGAAGGGTTGCAACAAAGGGTCGTTGCCGTCGCTGGCGCCCTTGCGCGATTGCGAGGCGACGTTGACCTGGATGACCTGCGGTTTGCCGTCTTCGCCGCGGCGCAGAATCACCACGCGATTGGCCGCGGCGGTCTCCTTCAGCCCCTGCGCGACGATCAATGCGCGCATCACCGTCAGCGACGGCAGCAGCGGCTGCGCACCGGGACGGGCGACTTCGCCGCCGACGAACACCTGTTGCCGGGCGAAGCCCTTCTGGACTTCGACCGAGACCTCGGGATGGCGCAGATTCGCGGCATACGCGCGCTTGAGCGCCGCGGCCAGTTGCTCTGGCGTGAGATCGGCCGCGCGGATTTCGCCGATCAGTTGCAGATGGATTTTGCCGTCGGGCCGCACGATCGCGACTTCGTTGAGCTCGGGGACGTAGAAGAATTTCAGCGCGAGTTCGTCGCCAGGCGCGATGCGGTAATCGCCGGCGACGGAAGTTTCGGAGAGCTGCGCGTCGCGCGCCGATAACTGCACCACGGCGTTCGCGTCTTCAGCCGGCGCGGTTTCGCCGAGACCGCGCGCCGTTGCCGGCGACAGGGCAGCGCATATCAGCATCGCGCTCAGGAACACCGCACGAATAGCCGCGGCAGCGCCGGTCGGCCGCCGGGCCGAATTCCGCCCCGCCACCTGCATGTCGCAAGCCAATGGCCGCCCCCCTCCCAACCACTCGATCATGCCTTCCGTCCCGGCCGCGGCGTTGCCGCAACGGCTTCGTAATAGACTGATTACAAAAGGAATCCGGTCATCCGCCGACAGGCCCGCTTGGCTGGCGGGAATATTCGGGCGACCAGAAATAATGTGACTTACATCACATTATATGACCTGTGTGTCACGGCGCCGTGGACGGGGCGAATGTGGCGTCCGGCTGCATGAACTCGATGAACCGGGCCGGCGACTTCAGTACGCTGCCTCGGCCGAAAGCACCGCCGGAATGGTGCGCAGCAGGATCGACAGGTCCAGCCACAGCGACCAGTTTTCGATGTATTCCAGGTCGTACTCGACGCGCTTCTGGATCTTCTCGACGGTGTCGGTCTCGCCGCGATAGCCGTTGACCTGGGCCAGGCCGGTGATGCCGGGCTTGACCCGATGACGCGCCACGTATTCTTCCACCGCGTCTTCGAACAACACGTTGGCGGCCTTGGTCGCGGTGGCGTGCGGACGCGGGCCGACCATCGACATGCTGCCGCCGAGCACATTGAACAGCTGCGGCAGTTCATCCAGGCTGGTCTTGCGGATGAAACGGCCGACCCGGGTGACGCGCGGGTCGTCGCGTCCGGTCTGCCGGTCGGCATGTTCGTCGCGCAGGTGGTGATGCATCGAACGGAATTTGTAGACCTCGATCAGCCGGTGGTTGTAGCCGTAGCGCTTCTGCCGGAACAGCACCGGACCTCGCGATTCCAGCTTCACCGCCAGCGCGATCAGCAGCATCAACGGCGACAGCGCCAACAGCGCCACCCCGGACAGCACGATATCTTCACAGCGCTTATATAGCGGAGACCAACCCTGTAGCGGCGGCTCGGCGACCACGAACATCGGCACGCCGCCCATCGGCACCATGCGGCGATGGGCGAAACGGAACGTGGTCATGTCGGGGATCAGCAGCACTTGCACCGGCAAACGGCGCAGCCGCTGGGCGAGCGCTTCGTTGCGGTCCTGCGCCTGCGCCGGCAGCGCCACCAGGACCTGATCGACGCGACCGTCGCGGATCAATTGTTCCAGCGCGCCGATATCGCCCAGGCGCGGCAAGGCGACCGGCGGCGCTTCGTGCAAACGGTGCGAGCGCCGGTCGTCGATATAGCCGATCAGGCCCGATATCACGTCGGCGCGGTGATGAATCTGCTCGGCCAGGCGCATCGCGTTCTCGGTCATGCCCACGATCACCGAACGCTGGATGAAATGCCCGGCGCGGATGCGGCGCTGGAAGAACGACAGCATGACCAGCCGGCTGAGCGCGAACAGGCCGAAACTCAGCAAATACCACAGCACCAGGGCTTGGGGCGAGGTCGGCGAGATGAATCGCGACAACTGGTGCAGCGTCATCAGCAGGCCGAAGGTAGTCGACCAGGCGAAGAAGGTCCGCCGGATCAGCAGCAGATTGCTGAACATGTCGCGGCCGTACATGTCGAAAGTGTTGAATACCAACACGCACAGCAGCCCGGCAATGAACGACAAGGCCAGATGATGGCCGGCCTGCGCGAACGGATCGGCCTGCATCCACGACAGGATCGCAAAGCCGGGGGCGGCGGCGATGGCGAAATGAGCCAAGCGCGCCATGACGATGGTATAGCGGATGGCAGTAGGTCGCGCGAACGCGAACAGCGTGCTGGAGAACGGCAACCTCATCTGCTTACCACATGCCCCTGTACATGCTGGAAGACTGAATATTCAGCTAGTAATTCGCGTCTTCGGCTTTAGCTTTCTTATGCGGAAAGTCTGGGTACACATGCGTGATGAGGTCGCGAAGACCGCTTCGAGGCCAGCGTTATCTGAATCGGCTAAACGAATGACGTTTCGCGCCGCTGTCTTGCGGCCACTGATCTCCTATCGGCAGGATCGTTTCGACTCAGGTCATCAGAGTCCTCTGCGCGTCGTCGCGAAAACTGCTTCTTTGTAAGGCTGATTTGTTCTTCGGCAGACAATATCGACGGGTGTCGACGAGGAGCTATCAGGATTAGTAGACACCCCGGTCGCTGCCTGCGAAACGCACAGGCAAAAGAAAAGGCCTGCAAAAGCAGGCCTTTTCACTAAGCACGACGTTTCAGCGCGGGGTCGATATCAGAACGGAATATCGTCGTCGGCGAAATCGTCGCCGAAGTCGTTCGACTTCGCCGGAGGCGCCTCGCGACGCGGACCGGCATCGCGGCCACCGCCACCACCACCGCCGCCGTAACCGCCACCGCCGCCGCCAGCCGCGCGCGCGGGACGTTCGCCGCCACCGCCGCCAGCGCCGCGGAACTCGCCGCGACCGCCGCCTTCGGAACGGCCACCGCCGCCACCGCCGCCTTCACCGCCGCCGAGCATCTGCATCTCATCGGCGATGATGTCGGTGAAGTACTTTTCGACGCCGTCTTGACCGGTGAACTTGTCGTAGCGGATCGAGCCTTCGATATAGACCTGACGGCCCTTCTTCAGGTACTCGCCGGCGATCTCGCCGAGCTTGCCGAACAGCTTGACCCGGTGCCACTCGGTGCGTTCCTGCTGGTTGCCGTCGCGGTCCTTGCGGACGCTGGTGGTCGCCAGGCTGAGGGTGGTCACGGCCATGCCGCCCTGGGTGTACTTGGTCTCCGGATCGTTACCGAGGTTGCCGACCAGGATGACTTTATTGATGCCGCGTGCCATGAGATTCCTTCAAATTGCCGGGTGTACGGCCAAGATGATGGATTATAGCGCCGAGCCCCGCCATCGGTCCCGGGCGCGCCGGCGGGTCGGACAAATCCCAGGCGGCTGTAGGGCCCGGGGTGGCCGCAATCCAGGCTGGGAGCGGCTTTCGAGCGGGTTGCGGCCCCTGCCTGGCGCCTGAAATCGGCCGAGTCTCCTGAGCCGGCCAACCGTCGAGCCTCGGCCCCCACGCCGGCTGACGGCCCTCCCGGCGCCCGACCCCGCCTCCTTGCGGCCATCCGGCCCGGCCAGATCCCACGGCCCCGACTCCATTCGCCGGCACCGCGCCGTCCCGTGACCCGATCGCGCCCTGGTTCGCCAACGCCTTCGCCCGCCGCCGCGAGCCCAGGCTCACGACGAAGATCCAATCCGCGCCGAACCGGCCACCAGCCGCCACGAAAAAAAGGGCCTCCCGAAGGAGGCCCCTTTGCCCGAACCTGTCCCGACGCGATTACGGACGCGCGCCGTGCGCGATCAGATAGTCGCGAACCGCCTGCACCTTGGCCTGGTTCAACGGCGAGCGACGCACGCCCAGTTCGGTGATCACCGCCAGGTTGACGTCGGCGCCGTGCTCGACCAGCGACTTGACGTTGGCCAGGCTGCCGCTGCGCGAGGCGTTGATCAACGCGGTCTCGTCGCCCGGAACCACGGCGTTGACGACCGCGCCGGCGCTGAGCAGGCGCTCGATCACCGTCACGTTGCTGCCGACGCTGGACGCCGCGATCAGAGGATTGCCGTCGCCGCGCGCGGCCAGGGTGACGTTGGCGCCCAACAGCAGCAGTTCGTTGACCATCGCCAGATTGCGCGAACGCGCGGCCACGATCAGCGCGGTGCCTTCGTTCTCGACCACCGAGTTGACATCGACGCCGCCGAGGACGAGTTCACGCACGGTTTCCAGATCGCCGGCCTGCACCGCTTCGAGCAGCAGCAGCGCGCTGCCGCTGGTGGTGAAGCCCGAGGCCGCGCGCGCCTGCGCCTGCCGGGGCTGCGCTTCCAGTCCGAACGCGCCGAAGATCGCCATGAACGCGCCGAGTACGACGATGCGTCCGAACCACGTATTGAGCTTTCCCGTTTTCATCTGCCTCTCCTTGTGTTGTGAATGTAATCGGATTCGTTGTCCGGCCGGGGGGCCGTCGATAGCCATCGCGTAGTCGCGTCTGTCTGGCCCGCTCAGTTCTCGGTTCCCTTGAGCGTGCGCAGCAACGCTTGCTTCTCTTCGGGGGTCTTCGCGTTCTTGTACAAGGTCAACAAGCCCTGATCGCCGCCGGCCACGCGCAAGGCGCTCAAGGCTTCCGCGCGCAATTCCGGCACCGCGGACAGCTTGGGGTACAGCTCCAGCAGTTGTTTCTGTCCGCCGGCCACGCCCAAGGCCTTGATCGCTTCGCGTCGAGTGGACATATCCGCGTCGCCCGCGGCGATCTGCGCCAGCGCGTCCACACCGCCGGACACGCCCAGGCCTTGCACCGCACCATGCCGCAGTTGCGTGTCGGAACTGTTGCGGGCCGCATCGGCCAATGCATCGGTCGCGCCGGCCACGCCCAGCGCCTGCAACGCGCGTTGCTTCAGTTTCGCGTCGCCGGTCTTGGAATAGATTTGACGCAGTAGCGTTTCCGCGCCGCTGACGCCGAGCAGGTGCACGGCCTGCGCCGACAGCGCGGGATCGCCGCCTTCGGCCGCCGCCGCGATCTGCGCCATGGCGCGCGGATCGTCGATCTGGCTGAGCACGAACAACACCCGGCGCTTGGCCTGCGGCGTCTTCGCGTCGCGCAGCAACTGCGCCAGTTGCGGCAACGACTTGTCGGCGGGCTGCTCGAGCAAGGTCTCCAGACGATCCTGATCGGATTCGCCGCCGGTAGCGGCCGCGGCGGCGGGCCGGCGCTGCAGGCGTTCGGCTTCGGCGATCCAGCGGCTGTTCGGGTGTTCGCTGCGCAAGCGCTTGACCAGCTCCTGCGACTGCGCGGCGCGGCCGGCCTGGGCCAGCGCATAGGCGCGCCAGTACAAGGCGGCATCGGCGCCGGCGCCGCCGTGCAGACGGCGCTCGAGTTCGGCGAAGCGCTGATCGGCCTCGCTCCAGTCGCCCTCGCCGATGGCCTCGTGACCTTGTTGGTACAGCGCCTTGGTCTGCGCGGAATCTGCCGCGTCCGTCGGCGCCGACGCGGCGCTGACCGCGAAGCACAGCGACAGCGCGAGCGGCAGTGCACAGGCAATCAGAAGACGCGATGGGGTTTTCACGATGACATACCTCGAATCGGGTGCAGGTCGAATCAGACGCGGTTCGAATCAGGCGCGGGTGTTGCCGCGCGACTGCAGGCGCTGCTCGACCACGCGCACCTGGAACAGCAGATCGGCATTGCGTACCAGTTCGCGCAAGCCCTCTTGTTGTAATTGGATGCCGTCGTCGGGAGTTTGGTTAGCAAGTTCGGTCAATACCGGTTCCAGGGTGCGCAGGAAGCCGGCCAGCGCCTTGTCGCCGCGGCGCGCGGCGGCGGCGGCATAGAGCCGGTTGTCGTCGAGCAGGTTGCGGGCGTGGCCGTCGTCGCCCGCGGCCAGGCGCGAGGATTCGTCGTTGAGCACACCCAGCAGGATGCTCTCGGTCTTGCGCAGATGGGTGGCGACGTAGTCGTCGAGCACGCGTTCGCGCGCGGCCGGCGACGGCGCCTGCAGCGGCGCCGGCACGGTCACCGGCGGCGCCGCGGTCAGGCCGTCCATCGGCAGCGAGCGCTCGCGCGGAGCGCGCAGCAGCGGCGAGGTGATCGCCAGCACCAGCATGGCCGCCGCGGCGGTGCCGCCGGCCATCCACAGCCAGCGCCGCGAGCGCGGCCGTTCGCGATGGCGCAAGGCCGGCCCCGGCATCGCCCCGGGCAGCTGCGCCACCGGACGAACCACCGGCGGCAGCGCATCCAGGCGCGGCTGCAGGCGTTGCCACAGGCGGTCTTCGTAATCCGGCGGCGGCGACGGCATCGGCTCCTTGGCGGCCGCGTCCAGCACCAGCTGCAAGGCCCGGTAACGCGAGCGCAGGCTGACCTCGCAGGCCAGCGCCAGCTCGATTTCGAGCATGCGCGCCATCGACAGTCCGTCGCGGTAACGGAACAGGATCAATTCGTTGTCGCTGATATCCGACATGACTACCTCACGGTTTCCAAAGCGCCGCGCAACTTGCGCACGGCTCGGAAGATCGCCTGCTTGCACTGCCCGGTGTTCATCGACAAGGTCTGGGCGATCTCGTCGAGCCCGCGTCCCTCGCAATGGCGCAGCACGAACGCGGCGCGTTCGGACACGCTCAGCATCGCCATCTGCTCGCCGATCTGGCGCGCCACCTGCTCACCGGAAGCGCGCGCCTCCGGGCCCGGGACTTCGTCGGCCAGTTCGGCGAGAAAATCCGACTCGGCGTCGTCCTCGTAACGGCTTTCGGTCTGCTCGTGCTGATGGCGCGCGTTGCGGCGCAGCTGCTCCAGCGCGGCGTTGGCGGCTATGCGGTGCAGCCAGGTCGAGAACGCGGCACGTTCATCGAACCCGTCCAGCTTGCGCCAGGCGTTGTAGAAGGCTTCCTGCACCGCGTCCTCGGCCAGGGCGTTGTCGCGGGTGATGCGCAGGCACAGCAGGTGCAGCTTGCGCGCGTGGGTCTGCACCAGACACCGGAATGCCTGCTGATCGCCTTGTCTCGCCTGGGCTATCCATTGCGCTTCGCTGTCAGCCATTTTGACTTCGATGCGGGTTCCTGGCCCGCGGTTAGCCGACCTTGAGCCGATTTGTGACCGGCTCCGCAGCCCGAGTCGAAATCCTAGCCCGCCTGGGCCGTTTGCGCTGCGCCGGCTCAGAAGCGGTAACGGATCTTGGCCAGCAATTGGTCGGAGTCGCGCAGTTGCAGCGCTTCGTCGAACAGCTCGCCGCCGCCGACCTGATCGCGCTCCTGACGCATCGCCCCGCCGCGCGAATAGGCCACGAAGATGTCCGACTGCGGCCCCAGCAGGTAGCGATAGCGCAGCTGCAGGCCGAAATTGTTGATGTCGAAATCGGGCCGGACCTGGCCGTTGCCCTGCATGCGGCCGTTGTCCAGCAAGACATAACGTTGGCCGTCCTCGGCCCGGATCGCCAGCCATTCCGACTTCAGCCGCAATTCGTGGCGGACTCCGGGGAACCAGCTCAAGTTCACTCCGACGAAATCGACCCGGCGCTGGTAGCGGCCGAAATTGCGTCCGCCTTCCCAGATCAGCCAGTCGTCGGTCCATTCCGGGCCGATCTCGAACTCGGCGTTGAAGGCGTCGCTGGGATACCAGTTACCGATCAGGGTCAGCACTTTGGCCGGTCGCGCCGACAGGCCGCGGCCGATCAGCTCGGCGGTGGCGTTGAACGACCAGTCGCCGTAACGCCGGCTGGTCAGGTCCAGTTGCATGCCGTAACGCCCGGATTTATGCCACAGACCGTTGCCGCGCGAGATCAGATCGTCGAAGCCGTCGGTGATCGCGCTGGTCTCCAGCACCAGCCGGTTGCCGCTGCGGAAGTTGAAGGCATTGGTGAAGATCAGATAGGTCGGCAAGCGATCGCCGCGATCGTTGCTGCGCGCCTGCAGTTCCAGGTTCCAGCGGGTGCTGCGCAGACGCGAGGTCTGGCTCTGCTGACGGTGCACGTACTCGCCGGTCAGCTCCAGCTCGTTGAGACTGTTGCGGCGCTGATAGCCCAGATCGTTGAAGTCGAGTTGACGGCCGAAATGGGTGGCCTCCAGCTCGTAGCTCCAGTTGGTGGAGGGAATCCAGTTGATCCGCGTCCACGCGCCGGTGTCGTCGCGGCGCTCGCGCTTCTGGTCGATGAAGCTGCCCAGCACCTGCGCGTTGACGATCAACTGCTCATTCGGCCGCCAGCTCATGTCCAGCGCCTGCACCTGCGCCGAGCGGTCCAGATAAGGCCGTTCGGCGTCGGTGCCGAGCCAGCCGATGTTGAGGCCGCGGCTGAGCGGATACTGCAATCGCGCCACGTAGAAGTCGCGCCCTGCCGCGCCGTCCTCGGACGCGGCCAGCACACCGTAGCCCATCGCGCCGACCGAGCCGATCAACTTGACCGCCGCGTCGATGTCGTTGGCGCCGGAGCCGTCGTCGGCCGTGCCGCCGATGCGGCGGGTGTGCACCAGCCGGCCTTCGTCGGGCGTGCGCAGGTCGAAGATGCCCTGGTTCTCGGTGAAGAACGGGCGCTTGTCGCTGTAGAAGGTTTCGATCGCGTCGAAGTTCACCACCAGATCGTCGGATTCGACCTGGCCGAAATCCGGGTTGATGGTGGCGTTGAGCTGGAAGTCCGGCGACGGCTTCCAGAACACGTCCAGGCCGGCGGTGTACTTGGTCCGGCCCTCGATCAGATCGTGGCGCGCGGTGAGGTAAGGCCAGAAGTGGAACAGGCTCTTGCGGTACTGGGCGATCTCCAGGCGCTCGAAGCCCGACAGGAAGCGGCTGCGGTCGGCGGTCACCGCCGGAAACGCCTGGCGCTCGCTGGTGCTGCCCAGCACGCGGCCGAAATACACCGCCACGGTGCGGTTGGGCTGCTCGATGCCGCGCATCGGCGCCACCGACCACGGGATCAGCATTTCCACCTGCCAGCCGTTTTCGCTTTCGCTGACGGCCCAGGTCCAGTCGGTGTCCCAGTCCAGATTGAGGTCGCGTTCGTTGGTGAGCACGCCGTCCTGGATCGATCCCGACAGACCGACCGTGAAGCTGTACGCGGTGCGGCCGTCGGCGTCGAAATCGATCATGAAATTGACGCGATCGGCTTCGCGTTTCTGATCGCGCTCCAAACGCGGCTTGAGCCGCGACACCCCGGCCTTCTGATCGACCTGAAATGCGACGGCGATCCCTTCCGGCGTGGACAGCAACCGCGCCTGCGTGCCCATGCCCGGGTCCGGAGAGCTCAGCCGATACGGCTCGGTGACCTTGAAATCGCCATAGCGCGCCGCCTGCTCCCATTCGGGCTCATCCGCCCGCCCGTCGATGACGATGGCCGCCTGGGCAGGCGCGCAGGTCAACAGGATCAGCAGGACCAAGGTGGGACGCGGACTCGGAAAGATGGCTCGCAGGGGCATCGTATAGCTCTATGTAGCGTTCATGGTTTAGATGCGGCCAGCCGCAAAAAGTCATCTGCCGGCGCGACGGCCGGCCGATGGGTGGAGTCCGCCAGCGGCCGGCCCGAAGACGGCGGCCGCGCACGGCCGCACGACGGCGCGCACCGGCGCCGTCATGCGGACCGCGCCGAACGCGGCATCAGGCCTCTTCCTCCGCGTACAGCTTGTTGGCCGACTCGGTGATCGCGCGCGGCACGAAATTTTCCGTGGTGTAGGCCAGGTTGATCGCGGTGCGCAGCACGTCTACCTTCAACGGCGCGACCCGGTGCGCGGTGGTGTCGGTCTTGAGCAGATACGCATCGGCGGCCTTGAGCGGCAGCTTGATCGGATTGACGTCCAGATCCGACAGCGCGCCGTTGGGAACCATTTCCGCATAGCCGCCGCCTTCTATGCCCGGCGACTCCATGATCAGCACGAACGACAGCGGATAGTCGTCGTAATGCGCGCCGAAGGTATCCGAGGACTTCCTGAGCTGGTTGATGACATACCGGTCGATGTCGTCGGTCAGCGGCAGCACCTTCTCGCCGACCACGTGCGAGAGGAAGTCGATGATGCGCTGGTCGTTGTAGATCTGCGGGATCAGCGTGGACAGGCGCTCGATGGTGTGGCCGTTGACCACGTTCATTCGCCGCGGCGAATTGTCCATGCACTCCATCAGGAAATCGCGGCGCCTGGACTGCTCCAGCAGCCGATCGACCTCGGCCTTGAGCTCGGGAAAGAACTCGGCCGCGACGAATCCGGGAAACGGCACGTGGTGCAGGCGCTGGTAATGCGACTTGAGCTCGTCGGCGATCTCGCTGCCGGGATGATAAAGATCGGATCTGTACATGATCGATTACTCGCGATACGGAAGTGACACGCCGGCGCCGCGCGGCGCCGGCACGAAGGAGGCGCGGATCATTCGAAATACGATTCCAGGCCGCCGCGGCGGCGCACATCGAGCGTGCAGCAATGGAAACCGCCGCCGAAACGGTTGAAGTTGATCAGCGAGTACGGAATCGGCTCGAAGCCCCAGGCCTCGAACTGGCGCAGCAACGGCTCTTCGCTGGCTTCCACGAACACCCGCTTCTCGTCGAGCATGAAGGTGTTGGCGACGATCCAGTTGCTGCACATCGAGAACTCTTGCGTGATGTCGATGGTCGGGCGCGGCGGAACCAGCTTCTCCCAGTTGTCGAACATCGCCGGCAGCTCGTTGATGCGCTCGGGATTGATCAACACCTTGCCCGGCGCCAGCGGCGTGAAGGTGGCGTCGATATGCATCGGATGGGTGTCCACCACATCGATCACATGCACCCGGTAGTCGTCGCCGAGATGGCGCTGCAGCCAGGCGATGCCCATGTCGTTGGTGACGTTGCTCTTCTGCGCGAAGATGTCGCGGCCGCAGCGGGCGAAGTCGGCGGCGTCGAACACCGGCTCGAACTCGGTGACCGCGTACATCATTTCCGCCATCGATTCGGGATGCTTGAAGTCCTGCCGGTACAACTCGTCGCTCAGCTCGGGCTTGGGCGCCGAGGTCCAACGCGCGCCCTTCTTGAAATAGCCCTTGAGCAGCGGCCGGAACGCATTGGGCTCGAAGTAGCGGTTACGCCAGGCCATCGGCGCTTCGATGATGTCGTTGCCGACCACCAGGAAGGTATCGCGCGGCATCGCCGAGTACAGGCTGCCCTTGCTCTGCCATTGCGGCGTGGCGAACGGCAGTTGCTGATCGACCGCCCGCGGCCGCTGCACCACGATGCCCTCGTTGCGCAGCACGCGCACGAAGCCCTCGATTTCTTCCTTGGCCTTGTCCAGCATGTCCTGCGGGAAACGCTGTCCGCCGTTGCGGCGAAAGAAGTCCCAAGACACTTCCGGCATGGTCGATTCCAGCGTGACATGCCATTCGGGCACCACCGCGTCGTCGATGCGGCCCACCACCACTTCTTCCAGCGGATCCCACTCGTTGTAGGAGCTCACCAGGCCGTATTCGGTTTCCGCCTCTTCGGCGATGTAGTGATTCGGATCGTCCATTCTCGTTTCTCCATTTCCAGATTTAGTCGGTCCGCGCCGGCTCGGCGAAGTCCGTCCCCATTGCTGCGCGAAATGCGCCAATCAGTCGTCCGCGCCCGCTCAGGTCGCCGACAGATACGCCAAGGTCTTGCGCTCGCCCTTGAACGACTCGCGCCCGTGCATCATCAAAATGTTGTCGATCATCAGCAGATCGTTGCGCTGCCAGTCGAACAGCAACTTGCTCGTGTTCAAGGCGCGGCGGATCTCGATCAGCACGTTCTCTTCGATCGGCTCGCCGTCGCCGTACTCGCATTCGTGCGGCAGATTGCCCACGCCCAGGGCCTGTTCGAACATGCCGCGAATGGCCGGATTCAAGGCCGAGGGATGCCACTGCTCGGCCTGGTTGAACCACACCTCCTCGCCGGTCTGCGGATGAGTGGCGAAGGCCTCGCAGCGGGTCGATACGCGCAGCGCGTCCTTGGCGCCCCAATGGCAGACCGAGCCCTGGTCGGCAACGATGCTCTCGACCTCGGCGCGGTCCCGGGTCTGGTAGGTGGTCTGCCAGTTCTTGCCCAGCGGAATCTCGGTCTGGAAATTGCGGATGTAGTTGACTTTCTTGTCGCGGAACTTGGCGCGGATCTCCTCCGGCAAGGCCCGCAGCACGTCACCGCTGTTGGCCAGCGAGGTCTGGCCACCGGAGGCCGCCGGAATCAGGCTGTAGAAGAACAGCCGGCGCGGCCAGCTCGGCAGGTACGACATCTCGTTGTGCAACGAAATCACTTCGCTGGCCGGATATTCGGTCGAGGTGTAG
Source organism: Lysobacter gummosus (assembly GCF_001442805.1). Classification (NCBI taxonomy): domain Bacteria; kingdom Pseudomonadati; phylum Pseudomonadota; class Gammaproteobacteria; order Lysobacterales; family Lysobacteraceae; genus Lysobacter; species Lysobacter gummosus. The sequence continues at coordinate 4,081,150 of NZ_CP011131.1, forward strand.
ACATCGGCGGACACGCGGCTGCGCGGCGAGTTGCCGCCAACGTAGTCGAACGGCCGCGCGCCCAGGCGCTCGGCGCTGCCGCGAAAACCCTCGGCGCCGTCCACGCCGAAACCGCGGAACAAGATGCCGCCGTGGCGCAGCAACAACTGCTGGACCTGATCCTCGTTGTTGCCGAGGTAGTCGTGCAGCGCCTGCAGGCTGGCGTCCCCGTCCGGGGTGATCACCACGGGATGATGCTCGGTGGCGGAGAACAACGAATTCACTTTCATGGTCGCTTCCTTAAGACTGGTCGGGCGTGGTCGTGTACGGGTGGTGGGTTCAAGCGCTCATGCGTCCGTTCAGCTCGGCCAGTTCGATACCGACCTGTTCGAGCACCTGCGATCGCTGCGAATCGATGAAGAAATGGCCGCCGTCGAACCACACGACGCGGCAGTCCTGGCTGGTTTCGCGGCTCCAGCCGTCGACCTGGCCTTCGCCGCGGTTATCGTCGCGTTCGCCGGCGAACACGCTGATCGGCAGGTTCAGCAGCGGCCCGGTGCGGTAGCGGTAGTTTTCCGCGAGCGAGAAATCGGCGCGGATCGTCGGCAGCACCAGCTCCATCAGCTCGCGGCTTTGCAGCACCTGCGGCGGCGTGCCGTTGTAGTCCCTGAGCACATCGATCAGCGCATCGTCGGCGAGCGTGTGGTACTGCTTCGACGGGCTGCGATGCTGCGGCGCCTGGCAACCGGAGACGATCAACCGCGCCGGCCCGTTGATGCCGTGCAGGCGCAGGTAGCGGGCCAGTTCGAACGCGATCAAGGCGCCGACGCTGTGTCCGAAGAACGCGAACGGGCGGTCGTTGCGCCGCGCGATCAGCGGGGCGATCTGTTGCAGCAACGCCGGCATCGACATGATCGGCGCTTCGGCCATGCGCGCACCGCGGCCGGGCAACTGCACCGCGCAAACTTCGATCGATGGGTCCAGCGCTGCCTGCCAGCCGTGAAACACCGAGGCGCTGCCGCCGGCGTAAGCGAAGCAGAACAGGCGCAGGCGGCTGTGCGGGCGCGGCTGGGCGATCAGCCACGGCGTGGGGGCATGAACGCTCATGCGTGGCTCCTGGCGGCGAAGAATGCCTGCAGCGCGTCGGCGATCGCGGCCACGTGCGGCTCGGACAACATCGCGTAGTGATCGGCGTCGATCCAATGCGTGCTGCGTGCGCGCACCGATGCCTGCGCGGCGGTATGCGCCTCGCCGCTGCCGGCCCAGAACGCCTGCGTCGGTGTCCGCGATGGCGATTCATGCGCGTACAGCGACTGTAGATGGCGTTGGGTGATCGCCAGCTGCGCCTTGAGGTGCCCGAACGTCTCCACGTTCATCGCCGGGCTAAGCCAACGCTGCAACTGCGGCACGGCCTGATCGAACGGCATCTGCAGCAGTTCGCGGATTGAGCGCTCGCCCTGCGCCGGTGCCTCGCGCAGGACGAAGCCGTTGCCGCGCAGTTCGGCCAGGGCCGCTTCGGTCAATGCCCTGCCCTCGTCGAGCGCGTCGCGATGGGGCATGGCATGGGTATCCACCCAGCCCAGGTAATCGACCTGCGCGCCCTGCGCGATCAGTTCGTCGGCGACCGCCGAGGCGAACAGGCCGCCGGTCGACCAGCCCAGCAGGCGATACGGACCTTGCGCTTGCTCGGCGCGGATAGCGTCGGCGTAGACGCGTGCCATCGCTTGCAGATTCGCGCCGTCGTCGTGGGCCGCCTGCACGCCAAACACCCGCCAATGCGACTGCAGGCGTTGCGCGAGCGGCCGATAGAAGCCGATCTGGCCGCCGATCGGATGGATGCAGAACAAGGCCGGCGCATCGCTTACGGCATTCAACGGCACCACCAGCGACGGCGCCAGCGGCGGCGCATCGCCGCCGCGCGCCGCGTCCACCGCTTCGGCCAGCGCCGCCAAGGTCGGCGACGCGAACACCGCCGCGAGCGGCAACGAGGCCTGCAGACGCTGCTTGAGCAGATACACCAGTTTGATCGCCGACAGCGAATGCCCGCCCAGTTCGAAGAAATGGTCGTGGCGGCCGACGCGCTCGACGCCCAGCAGTTCGCTCCATATCTGCGCCAGCGTCCGTTCGCTGGCGCTGGCCGGCGCGGCGTAGTCCCTGGACAGCAACGCCGCCATGTCCGGCGCCGGCAGCGCCTTGCGGTCGAGTTTGCCGTTCTGGTTCAACGGCAACGCCGGCAGCGGCACGAATGCGCTGGGCAGCATGAACTCGGCCAGTTTCTGCGCCAGGCGCTCGCGCAGGAACGCGACGTCCAGGGTCACGCCTTCCTCGCCGACCACATAGGCGACCAGGCGCGTGTCCTGGCGATCTTCGCGGGCGATCACCGCCGCCTCGCGCACGCCCTCGATCTCGCACAGGCGCGCTTCGATCTCGCCCAGCTCGATGCGGAAGCCGCGCAGCTTGATCTGGAAATCGTTGCGGCCCAGGTATTCGATCGTACCGTCCTCGCGCCAGCGCGCCATGTCGCCGCTTCGGTACAGCCGCGCATCGGCACGCCCGGCTTGCGGCGCGAACGAATCGGCGAACGGATCGGCGATGAAGCGCTCCTCGTTCAAGTCCTCGCGCCGCCAATATCCCAGGCCGACCCCGCTACCGCCGATGCACAACTCGCCGGGCACGCCGATCGGCGCCAGACGGCCGTGTTCGTCGAGCAAGTGCACGCGGCAATGCGACAACGGACGGCCGATCGGCACCGAGCCTTCGAACCGGGTTTCGCAGCGATGCGCGCTCGTGGCGACCGAGGTTTCGGTGGGGCCATAGAAATTGAACACGCGATTCGTCGCGGCCCAGCGCTTGGCCAATGCCGGCGGCAAGGCTTCACCGGCCAGCATCAGCGTTACGCGGGTCGGCACCGGTGCGTCGTCGCCGCAGGCCTGCAGGGCCGACGACGGCAACACCACGTGGGTGATCTGGTAACTGTTCAACGCCTCCAGCAAGGGCGCGCCGGGGCGCAGGCTTTCGCGCGTTCCCAGACACACCGTGGCGCCACTGGACAAGGCGCAGGTCAGCTCGAACACGCTGCCGTCGAAACTCGGCGAGGCGAACTGCAGCATGCGACTGTCGCGATCCACTCCGAGCGTCGCCACCGAAGCTTTCACCATCCCGGCCAGTCCGCGGTGATGATTGATCGCCGCCTTGGGATGACCGGTGGAACCGGAGGTGTAGATCATGTAGGCCGGGTGTTCCGGACGCAGCGCCAGATCGTCCACGCTCAGATCGTGTTCGCGGGTTTCGCGCGCGATCGCGCCGTCGGCTTCGTCCAGGATCAGCATCGGCCCGGCATAACCCAGCTCGCGTACCTTCCCGCAGCTGGCCAGCGTGGCCAGCACCACGGCCGGCTCGCTGTCGCCCAACATGTAGCGAAGACGCTCGGACGGGTAATCCGGATCGACCGGCAGATACACCGCGCCGGCCTTGAGCGTGGCGACGAAGGCTTGCACCATCGGCCGGCCGCGCTCGCCGAACACCGCCACCCGCGCGCCGCGGCTGGCGCCGTGCGCGATCAGTTGATGGGCCAGGCGATTGGCGGCGCGATTGAGCTCGTCGTAGCTGCATTCGCCGGCGGCGTCGCGCAACGCGACCGCATGCGGACGTGCGGCGACCTGGGCTTCGAACATACGATGCACGAACGGCTCTTGCAGCGGTTCGGCCGATACCGAAGCCTGGTTGAACTCGATCAGCAAACGCTCGCGCTCGGTGGCCGGCAGGATCTCCAGCGCCTGCAATGCGATCGCCGGCTCAGCGTCGAGCGCGGCCAGCATGCTGTCCACCGCCGTGTGCAGATAGGCGACGATCCTGTCCGCGTCGATGCCGTGACTGGTCTGCGCGGTCAGGCTGAAGCCTTCGCCGATGTCGTCTACGCAGATGCCCAGCGGGTAGTTGCTGCGCTCCTCGGTGCCGAGCGCGCGCACGCCCTGCCAGCTCGAAGCGGACGGGTTCTGCGCGTCCTGCAGCATCTGCCCGTGGCGGAAGTTGATCAGCGTGGTGAACAAGGGCAACGGCGGCGCCACCGCGCTGCATCGTTGCGCCAGGGTCAACGACGCCTGCTCGTGTTCGAGAAGTTCGCCCAGGCTGCGGTAGGCCTGCGCGATCGCCTCGCTCAAGCTCACCCCGCCCAGGCGCACGCGGATCGGCAAGGTGTTGATGAACATGCCCACGACCTGATCGGCCGCTTCCGAGCCCTGCAAGCGTCCGGACAACACGGTGCCGAACACCACGTCGTCGCGGCCGCTGCACCGGCTCAATACCAGCGCCCAGGCCACGTGGAACAGCACCGCCGGGGTGACGCCCTGCTGGCGCGCGGCTTCGCGCACGCGCCTGGCCGTCGCCGCCGGCAGATCGACCCGCGCCTGCGCGCCGGTATCGCTGCCCTGCACGTTCAACACGCCGAACGGCGCGGTCGGTTCGTCCACGTCGCCGAGGCGCTCGCGGAAATAGGCTTCGTGCACGGAATCGGGCACCGCGTGAGTGCGCGCGATGAAATTGCGATACGGCTGCGGCGCGGCCAGCAAGTGCTCCTGCCCTTGCAGGATCAGGCGCACTTCCTTGTGCAGCAGCTGCATCGAATAGTTGTCGTCCACCAGATGGTGGTTCAACAAGGCCATCAGCCATTCGCCGGTGGCGTAGTCTTCGACCACGTAGGCGCGCAGCAGCGGCGCTTTTTCCAGGTCCAGCTTGATCCGGGTCGGATCGCTGGCAGCCAGCAGCGTCTGCATCGCCGGACGGTCTTCGGCCACGGTCAGCAGTTCCACCGGCATCGGCGCGCGGCGGTGCACCACCTGCACCGGCCGCGCCAGCCCTTGCCAACGCGGCGCGCTGCGCAGGATGTCGTGACGCGAGATCACATGCTGCAGCGCATCGACGAACGAATCCACCCGCTCGCGGCTGTCGAAGGCGATCAGCGAACGCATCAGATACGCATCGCCCGGCCGTTCGCTCTCGATCAGGTGATGGAACAGGATGCCTTCCTGCAACGGCCCCAGCGGATAGATGTCCTGGACGTTGCCGGTACCGCCCGGCACCGACGCTACGATGGCGTCGATCTGTTCCTGGGTGAGATCGACCAGCGGCAGCAGGTCGGGCGTGATCCGGCTGGTATGGGTGTCGATGACGTTGTCGGCGATGCGGTCGGGCGTCGAGGTAACTTGGGCCAGCACGCGCTCGGCGAAGTCGCTGAGCACGGGCACGGTGAACACCGTACGCACATCGGCATTCAGACCGCGCAGGCGCAGGCGTTCGATCAAGCCGATCACCAGCAACGAGTGACCGCCCAGTTCGAAGAAATGATCGTGGCGGCCGACGCGATCCAGGCCCAGCAGGTCTTGCCATACCTCGGCGATCGCGGTTTCCGTTTCGCCCTGCGCTGCTTCGTACTCGCGTTGCGATACCGATGCCTGGTCCGGCGCCGGCAACGCTTGCCGATCCAGCTTGCCGTTGGTCGTCAGCGGCAACGCGTCCAGGGCGACGAATGCGCTCGGGACCATGTATTCGGCCAGATCGCGCGACAAGGCTTCGCGCAGTTCCGGCACCGACCAGGTCGCGCCTTCGCGCATCACCAGATAGGCGACCAGGCGCTTGTCGCCCGGGGTGTCTTCGCGTGCGATCACCACGGCGTCGCGTACGCCCTCGCACGCGGCAAGTTTGGCCTCGATCTCGCCCAGTTCGATGCGGAAGCCGCGGATCTTGACCTGGAAATCGTTGCGGCCCAGGTACTCGATCGTGCCGTCCGCCAGCCAGCGGCCCAGGTCGCCGGTCTTGTACATCCGTGCTTGCGGATCGGGGTCGAATCGGTCCGACAGGAAGCGCTGCGCGGTCAGTTCTTCGCGATTCAAATAGCCGCGTGCGACGCCGGCACCGGCGACGTACAGCTCACCGGTGACGCCGACCGGCACCGGTTCGCCCTGCCCGTCCAGCACGTACAAACGCAGGTCGGCGATGGCTTGGCCGATCGGGCTTCCGCGCGGCACCGCGACATCGGCTTCGGTGATCGGCCTGTAGGTCGCATGCACCGTGATTTCGGTGATGCCGTACATGTTGATGAGCTGCGTGCGCGATGTCGGGTTGCGCTGCAGCCACGGCACCAGCGTGCTCAGTTCCAGGGCTTCGCCGCCGAATACGATCGTGCGCAGCTGATGCTCGTGCTCGCTCTGCGCCGCGATCAGGGCACGGAACGCGCTCGGGGTCTGGTTCAGCACGGTCACGCCTTCGCGTACCAGCAGTTCGTAGAACTCCACCGGCGAACGTGCGCACAGCGACGGCACGATGACCACGCGGCCGCCGTACAGCAGCGCGCCCCACAGTTCCCATACCGAAAAGTCGAACGCGAACGAATGGAACAGCGTCCATACGTCGGTTTCGTTGAAGCCGAACCAGTGGTCGGTGGAGGCGAACAGACGGCTGACCTGGCCGTGTTCGACCATCACGCCCTTGGGTTGTCCGGTCGAGCCGGAGGTGTAGATCACGTAGGCCAGGTGGTGGGGCTGCAGGTTGCTTACGACCGGGGTGTCGGTACCGGACTGCGCCCATACCGTCACGTCGTCCAACTCCAGCACCGGGCATGTTGCTAACGGCAGACTCGCGCGCAAGGCCGATTGGCTCAGCAACGCCACCGGCGCGCTGTCTTCCAGCATGTAGGCCAGACGATCCGCCGGATACGCCGGATCGAGCGGCACGTAGCCGCCGCCAGCCTTCAGGATGCCGAGCAGGCCGACCACCATGTCCAAACTGCGTTCGACGCAGATCGCGACGCGGTCGTCGGGTTTGACGCCCAGCTCGATCAGGCGATGTGCGACCTGGTTCGCGCGTCGGTCCAGTTCGGCATAGCTCAGGGTGTCTTGCTCGTAAGACACCGCCGGCGCATGCGGGGTGCGCGCGACCTGGGCTTCGAAGCCGTGATGGATCACGCCGCGCTCGAACTGGCGCGGCGTGTCGCCGTGGGCCTGGGCGTGGAAGCTCTGCAGCACCTGCGCCCGCTGTGGTGGCGTCAGCAGCGGCAGACGCGCGACCGAGGCCGAATCGTCGGCGGCCATCGCCGTCAGCAAGGTCGTCCAGTGATCCATCATCCGCTCGACCGTACCGCGGTCGAACAGGTCGCTGGCATAGGCGATGCTGCCGCTCAAGGCGTTGCCGTTGTCGGTCAGCGATAGGGCCAGATCGAACTGCGCGGTCTGCTGGCCGCTGTCGAGTTGCGACAGGGTCAGGCCGTGCAGTTGCAGGCCGCCGCCGTCGGGGGTGTTGTTCAAGCTCAGCAGCGCCTGGAACAGCGGGCTGTGGCTCATGCTGCGCACCGGCTGCACAGCTTCGACCACTTGTTCGAACGGCAGGTCCTGGTGTTCGTACGCGGCCAGGGTCGTGGCTTTTACCTGCGCCAGCAGACCAGCCACGCTCGGCGCGTCCTGCAGATCGACGCGCAGCGCCAAGGTGTTGACGAAGAAGCCGATCAACGGTTCGAGTTCGCTGCGCTGGCGATTGGCGACCGGGCTGCCGACGACGACATCGGATTGGCCGCTCAGGCGCGACAGCAACACCGACCAGCCGGCCAGCAAGGTCATGAAGACGGTCGTGCCGTGGCGTTGCGACAGAGTGCGCAATTGCGCGCTCAGCTCAGCCGGCAGGCGAACCGGGACGCGGTCGCCGGCGTAGCTCTGCAACGCCGGGCGCGGCCGGTCGGTCGGCAGTTCCAGCACCGCCGGGGCGCCTTGCAGCTGGTCGCGCCAGTAATTGCTTTGACGCTGCAGGGTCTCGCCTTGCAGCCAGCCGCGTTGCCACGCGGCGTAATCGGCGTACTGGATCGGCAGCGGCGGCAACGGATCGGGCCGGCCCTGACGATAAGCGTCGTACAGCGCGCTGACTTCCTTCACCAGCACGCCGATCGACCAACCGTCGGAGACGATGTGGTGCTGGGTTACCAGCAGCACGTGTTCGTGTTCACTAAGACGCAGCAGGCGACCGCGGATCAACGGGCCCTGGGCCAGATCGAACGGGGCGCGGGCCTCTTCGCGGCTTTGGGTGGCTACGGCGGAGGCTTGTGCGTCGGCGGCCAGATCGCTCAGATCGTGATCGACCAGAACGAAGCCGGTATCGGCCGGATCGATGACTTGCACTGGGGCGCCGGACTGGCTGACGAAGCGGGTGCGCAGGTTTTCGTGGCGCGCGACGATTCGATTCAGGCTGTTCTGTAGCGCCGCGCGGTCGAGTTCGCCGCTCAGCTGCAAGGCCACCGGCATGTGATAGGCCGCACCCGCGGAGTGATCGAGTTGATCCAGGAACCACAGGCGTTGCTGGGCCCACGACAGCGGCAACACGGCATTGCGGTCGGCGAGCGTGATCGGCGGTTGCGACGCGCTCTGCGAACCCTGCACGCTCGCGGCCAACGCGGCCGGAGTGGGACACGAGAACAGGTCGCGCAGCGGAATTTCCAGACCCAGCGATTGGCGCAGGCGCGAGGCGACTTGCACGGCCAGCAGTGAGTGGCCGCCGAGTTCGAAGAAGTGGTCGTGGCGGCCGACTCGCTCAAGGCCCAGCAGGTCTTGCCAGATCTCGGCGATGGCGGTTTCGATCTCGCCTTGTGGGGCTTCGTATTCGCGGCTCAGCACTGCGCCTTGGTCTGGCGCCGGCAGGGCCTTGCGGTCCAGCTTGCCGTTCGGGGTTAGCGGCAATGCGTCCAGCGCGACGAAGGCGCTCGGGACCATGTACTCGGCCAGCTCCTTCGACAGCGATTCGCGCAGTGCGGCCACCGACAGTTCGACACCGGGTTCCATGACCGCATAGGCCACCAGGCGCTTATCGCCTTCGACGTCTTCACGCGCGATCACCACTGCTTCGCGCACGCCGTCGCATGCGACCAGTCGTGCTTCGATCTCGCCCAGTTCGATGCGGAACCCGCGAATTTTGACCTGGAAGTCGTTACGGCCCAGGTACTCGATCGTCCCATCGGCCAGCCAACGGCCCAGGTCGCCGGTCTTGTACATCCGCGCCTGCGGGTCGGCGCTGAACGGGTCGCTGACGAACCGCTCGGCCGTCAGCTCGGGGCGATTCCAATAGCCGCGCGCCACTTGCACGCCGGCGATAAACAGCTCACCCGCGACACCCACCGGCACCGGTTCACCGCGAGCATCCAGCACATACATCTGCGTATTCGCCACCGGACGCCCGATCGGCACCGCGCGTCGTTGCGACGGCTCGGCGCAGTTCCAGTACGTCACCTCGATCGCGGCCTCGGTCGGGCCGTACAGGTTATGCAGCTCAACGCCGGGCAGCGCGGCAAATACTTGTTGTTGCAGGCTGTAAGGCAGCGCTTCGCCGCTGCAGAACAGCTGCTTCAGATTCTTGCAGCGACCAGCATCGACCCGGTCGACAAACACCTGCAGCATCGACGGCACGAAATGCGCCACTGTGATGCCGGCACTTTCGATCAGATCGACCAGATAATCCGGGTCCTGATGGCCCAGCGGTTTTGCCAACACCAAGGTCGCGCCCGACAGCAGCGGCTGGAAGAACTCCCATACCGATACGTCGAAACCGAACGGCGTCTTTTGCAGTACGCGATCGGAAGCGTTCCACGGAAATTGTCGAACACCCCAATCCAGACGATTCATCACCGCGTGATGCTCGTTCATCACGCCCTTGGGTTGCCCCGTCGAGCCCGAGGTGTAGATCACGTAGGCCAGATGCCGCGGCGTCAGCCCGAGCGCCTCAGGCTCGGGATCGTGTTCGTTCTGTTCACCCTGCAACGCGTCGGCATCCAAGGCGATGCGCGGCGACGCAACGTCTTCCGGCAGCAACTCGCGAGTGGCCGAGTGCATCAACACCGCTGTCGGCGCGCAATCTTCCAGCATGTAAGCCAGACGATCGCGCGGGTAGCTCGGGTCCAACGGCACGTAAGCGCCGCCGGCCTTCAGCGTACCCAGCAGGCCGATCACCATCTCCAAGCTACGCTCGACACAGATGGCGACTCGTTCGTCGGGCTTCACGCCGAGGCCGATCAACCGGTGCGCCAGACGATTGGCTCGCCGGTTGAGTTCGCTGTAACTCAGACGGGCGCCATCGAACTCCAGCGCGATCGCTTCCGGCGTGGCGCGAACCTGTGCTTCGAAGGCGCGATGAATAAACTCGATACGACGCGGCGCGGCGGTCGCGTTGAACGCCTCAACCACCCGCTCACGCTCGCCGGCCGGCAACCACGGCAGTGCATCGACCGTGGACGACTCCTCGGCAAAATGCTGCAGAAGCACGGTCAGACTGGCGACATAGCGCTCCGCGGTTTCGCGATCGAACAAATCCGTCGAATACAGCAGACCGCCGACAATGGACTCGCCGTTATCGCTCAACGACAATTCCAGATCGAAATGCGTCGTCGCCTGGCCGCTGTCCAGCGACTCGATCGACAGACCGCGCAGGTTCAGACCGCCGCCGCCCGGCGTGTTGTTCATCGTCAGCATCGCCTGGAACAACGGGCTGTGGCTCATGCTGCGCGCCGGTTGTACGGCCTCGACCACTTGTTCGAACGGGAGATCCTGGTGCTCGTACGCGGCCAGCGTCGTCGCCTTCACCCGAGACAACAGGTCGGCCACGCTCGGTGCGTCCTGCAGATCGACGCGCAACGCCAATGTGTTGACGAAGAAGCCGATCAGCGACTCAAGCTCGCTGCGTTGGCGGTTGGCAACCGGACTGCCGACCACCACCTCGGATTGACCGCTCAAACGCGACAACAAGATCGACCAGCCCGCCAGCAAGGTCATGAAGACGGTCGTGCCGTGGCGCTGCGACAAGCTACGCAACTGCGCGCTCAGATCGCTCGACAACCGCACGGGCACCCGACCGCCGGCATAGCTCTGCACCGGCGGGCGCGGCCGGTCGGTCGGCAATTCCAGCACCGCCGGAGCACCGCGCAGCTGCTCGCGCCAGTAGTTGCTCTGACGATGCAAGGTTTCGCCCTGAAGCCAACCGCGTTGCCACGCGGCGTAGTCCGCGTACTGGATCGGCAGCGGCGGCAGCGGATCGGGTTGGCCTTGGCGAAATGCGTCGTACAGCGCGCTGACTTCCTGCACCAGCACGCCGATCGACCAGCCGTCGGAGACGATGTGATGCTGGGTCACCAGCAGCACGTGTTCGCTCTCGCTCAGTCGCAGCAAGCGACCGCGAATCAATGGCCCCAGAGTCAGATCGAACGGTGCCCGCGCCTCTTCGCGGCTTTGCGCGGCCACCGACGCCGCCAACTCATCGGCAGACATGCCGCTCAGATCGCATTCGCTCAACGCAAAGCCGATGTCAGGTGAGTCGACCACCTGTACCGCGGCGCCGGCCTCGGTGACGAAGCGCGTGCGCAGGTTTTCATGCCGCGCCACGATGCGATCCAGGCTGCCACGCAACGCCGAGCGATCCAAATCGCCGCTCAACCGCAACGCCACCGGCATGTGATACGCCGCGCCCGCCGAGTGGTCGAGCTGATCCAGGAACCACAGGCGCTGTTGCGCCCACGACAGCGGCAACGCCGCGCCGCGGTCGGCCAATCCGATCGGCGACTGCGATGCACCACTTCTGCCTTGCAGACCGGCGGCCAACGCGGCCGGCGTAGGCCGCGCGAACAAATCACGCAGCGGAACTTCCAGACCCAGCGATTGCCGCAGGCGCGAAGCGACCTGCACGGCCAGCAACGAATGTCCGCCGAGCTCGAAGAAGTGATCGTGACGCCCGACCTGCTCCAGACCCAGCAGTTCCTGCCACACCACCGCGATCGCGCTTTCGACCTCGCCTTGCGGCGCTTCGTACTCGCGGCTCAGCACAGCGCTCTGGTCCGGCGCCGGCATGGCCTTTCGATCCAGCTTGCCGTTCGGCGTCAACGGCAGCGACTCCAGTACCACAAACGCGCTCGGCACCATGTATTCGGCCAAGCGATGAGACAAGTGTTCGCGCAACGCGGCGCCGGATAGAACCACGCCATCGTGGGCCAACAGGTACGCCACCAGCCGCTTGTCGCCGGGCGAATCCTCGCGCGCGATCACCACCGCTTCGCGCACGCCTTCGCACGCGGCCAGCTGGGTTTCGATCTCGCCCAGCTCGATGCGGAATCCGCGGATCTTGACCTGCGCATCGTTGCGCCCGAGGTATTCGATCGTGCCGTCGGCCAGCCAACGGCCCAGATCGCCGGTCTTGTACATCCATGCCTGCGGATCGGCATTGAACGGATCGCGCACGAAGCGCTCGGCAGTCAGCTCCGGCCGATTCCAATAACCGCGCGCCACGCCCGCACCGCCGACATGAATCTCGCCGGCCACGCCGATCGGCACCGGCTGGAGATTTTCGTCCAGCAAATACACCCGCGTATTGGTCATGGGCCGGCCGATCGGTACTTCTCCCGCCGGCGCGGCCGCGCCGCCGTCGAAGGCGATGAAGGTCGAGTCCACGGTCGCTTCGGTCGGACCGTACAGATTGAGCCAGCGGCAACCGCGCGTGGACGGCGCCGCGAGCCATGCGCTCAGATAGCGTCGCTCGACTTTTTCGCCAGCCACCGCGACCAGGCGCAGATCATTGCCGGGCAAGCTGCGTCCGGCGCCGATTTCCTGCACCCACTGATGCCAGAACGCGGTTGGAAGATCGATCACGCTCAAACGGCGATCGCGCAGGAAATCGGCGAATTCCTTATCCGGCGCGACCATGTCGGCCGAACGCAGCACCACCGTCGCTCCCGCGCACAGCGCCGGGAACAGCTCGATCACCGAACTGTCGAACGAGAAAGTGGCGAATTCGAGCGTGCGATCCTTGGGCGTCAGCGCGTAGGCGCGGATATGCGTCAGGGCCTGGGCGACGATGCTGGCGTGTTCGATCATCACGCCCTTGGGTTCGCCGGTCGAACCGGAGGTGTAGATCACATAGGCCAGATGCCGCGATTGCAGGCCCAGAGCGCCTGGATCGGGATCGTCGGCGTTGCCCGCATCCGCGTCCTGTCCATCCAGATCCAACATCGGCACCGTGCAATTGCGCAGCAGCGGCAAGCTGTCGCGCAAAGCGCGCTGCGTGACCAACGCCACCGGCGCGCTGTCGGCGAGCATGTACGCCAATCGTTCGGGCGGATAGGCGGGATCCAGCGGCACGTATCCGCCGCCGGCTTTCAGGATGCCGAGCAGACCGACCACAATGTCCAGACCGCGCTCGGCGCAAATGGCGACGCGGTCGTCGGGCTTCACGCCCGATGCGATCAGCCGATGCGCCATCCGGTTCGCACGGCGGTTCAGTTCGCCATAACTGAGCGATTGGCCTTCGAATTCCAGCGCAATCGCGTTCGGATTCGCATGCACCCGGGCCTGGATCAGTTCGTGCAACAACCGGCCGCTGCCGGTTTCGGCGCGGTCGCCGTTGAGTCCTTCGACGATGGCTTGGTGTTCTACTTGCGTCAGCAGCGGCAGGTGCGCGATGGAACTCTGATCGTCCGCGCACATCGCCGCGAGCAGAGTCGCGAAATGGCCGACATAGCGCTCCACCGTGTCGCGATCGAGCAGGTCGGTGGAAAATTCGAGATTACCCGCGATTCCGTCGCTGCCTTCGTTGAGCGACAGCGCCAGATCGAAATGAGTGGTCGGATGCGGCGATTCCAGCGCCGCTATCCGCAGGCCGGCCAACGACAGGCCGCCACCGCCGCCCGGCGTGTTGTTCATCGTCAGCATCGCCTGGAACAGCGGGCTGTGGCTCATGCTGCGCACCGGCTGCACGGCTTCGACCACTTGCTCGAACGGAAGGTCCTGATGTTCGTATGCGGCCAGCGTCGTCGCTTTCACTCGCGACAGCAGGTCGGCAACGCTCGGTGCGCCCTGCATGTCGACGCGCAGCGCCAGCGTGTTGACGAAGAAACCGATCAGCGGCTCCAGTTCGCGCCGCTGGCGATTCGCGACCGGGCTACCCACCACCACTTCCGACTGACCGCTCAGACGCGACAACAACAGCGACCAGCCGGCCAGCAGGGTCATGAAAATGGTCGTGCCGTGGCGTTGCGACAAGCTGCGCAGCTGCGCGCTCAAATCGCTCGACAGCCGAACCGGGACCCGGTCGCCTGCGTAACTTTGCACGGGCGGGCGCGGCCGATCGGTCGGCAACTCCAGCACCGCCGGAGCGCCGCGCAACCGCTCGCGCCAATAGTTGCTCTGGCGTTGCAGGGTCTCGCCCTGCAGCCAGCCGCGCTGCCACGCCGCGTAATCCGCGTACTGGATCGGCAGCGGCGGCAACGGATCGGATTTGCCCTGGCGGAAAGCTTCGTACAACGCGGTGACTTCCTGCACCAGCACGCCGATCGACCAGCCGTCGGAGACGATGTGGTGCTGGGTCACCAGCAGCACGTGTTCGTGTTCGCTCAGACGCAGCAAGCGACCGCGGATCAGCGGCCCCTGGGCCATATCGAACGGAGCGCGCGCCTCTTCGCGGCTTTGCGCTCTGATCGCCGCGGCTTGTCCATCGGCCGACAGGCCGCGCAGATCGGATTGATTCAAGGCGAAACCGGTGTCGGCCGGATCGATCATCTGCACCGGAGCGCCGGACTGGCTGACGAAGCGGGTGCGCAGGTTTTCGTGGCGCGCGACGATCCGGTCGAGGCTGCTCCGCAACGCGGACAGATCCAACTCGCCGCTCAGCTGCAAGGCCACCGGCATGTGATAGGCGGCGCCGGCGGAATGATCGAGCTGATCCAGGAACCACAGGCGTTGCTGCGCCCACGACAGCGGCAGCGACTGGCTGCGATCGGCATGCGCGATCGCATCGCGCGCTTCGCGCTCCGCCGCGCCGGCGGCGGCGCGCTGCTTGAGCCGGTTCAGCAGGATGCTGCGCTTGAGCTCTTCCAGCGACTCGCTGCTCTTACTCATTGACCGACTCCCGCTTCAGGATTTCCAACAATTCCTCTTCCGAGAGACCGTCGAGTTCGTCTTCCATGTCCTGCAGCTCATCGCCGAGGAACTCCATCATCTGCTGGGCCCTGACCGCGTCGGCCAGCACGTGCAGAACCGGTTGTTCGAACAGACCGCGCAGTGGCACGTCTACGTGGAATTTCTCGCGCACACGCACCATCAACTGCATTGCCAGCAGCGAATGGCCGCCGAGTTCGAAGAAGTGATCGTGGCGGCCGACTCGCTCAAGGCCCAGCAGGTCTTGCCAGATCTCGGCGATGGCGGTTTCGATCTCGCCTTGCGGGGCTTCGTATTCGCGGCTCAGCACCGCGCCCTGATCCGGTGTCGGCAGGGCTTTGCGGTCCAGCTTGCCGTTCGGAGTCAGCGGCAATGCGTCCAGCGCGACGAAAGCGCTCGGGACCATGTACTCGGCCAAGTCCTTCGATAGCGATTCGCGCAATGCGGCCACCGACAGTTCGAGACCGGGTTCCATGACCGCATAGGCCACCAGGCGCTTGTCGCCTTCGACGTCTTCACGCGCGATCACCACTGCTTCGCGCACGCCATCGCAGGCGACCAATCGTGCTTCGATCTCGCCCAGCTCGATGCGGAACCCGCGAATTTTGACCTGGAAGTCGTTGCGGCCCAGGTACTCGATCGTGCCGTCGGCCAACCAGCGGCCCAGGTCGCCGGTCTTGTACATCCGCGCCTGCGGGTCGGCGCTGAACGGGTCGCGGACGAACCGCTCGGCCGTCAGCTCGGGGCGATTCCAGTAACCCCGCGCTACTTGGACGCCGCCCAGATGCAACTCGCCGACGACGCCGACCGGTACCGGTTCGCCGCGCGCATCCAGCATGTACACCGGCGTATTCGCGATCGGCCGGCCAATGACCGGTCCGCCCGCCGCTTCGCGAATGCTGCCGATCGTCGCGTCCACCGTGCATTCGGTCGGACCGTACATGTTGTGGAAGTGGATGCGCTTCGAATCCCGCAACTGCGCCCACAGCTTCGGGCCGATAGGTTCGCCGCCCAGCAATACGCTGACCGGGCGATGGCCCTCGCCTTCCAACAGCCCTGCGGCCAACAAGCCTTCGAGTTGCGAAGGCGTGCTGTCCAGCGCGTCAATCTTCTGCGCTTCGATGAACTCCAGCATCGCCGGACCGCTGGCGCGGATCGACTGCGGGATCGGCAGCACGCAGTGGCCCGACAGCAGCTGCAGCAAGCCCTTGAGCGACATATCAAACGCGTAAGCCGCGTTCAAGCCGATCCGCGAACCCGGAGCCACTTCGCGATGCGTAGTCGCCTGCATCGCCCGCCAGAAGTTCACCGGCGAGCGATGCTCGATCATCACGCCCTTGGGCTGACCGGTCGAACCGGACGTGTAGATCATGTAAGCCAAGTGCGTCGAATTCAGCGCCACCGAAGGCGCCTGCTCCGATTCCTGCGCCAGCGTCGCGTCTTCCAGCTCGATCACCGGTACCGACAACGAACCCAGCAACGGTCGCACCGACGCCTGCGTCACCAAAGCCATTGGCTGACTGTCTTGCAGCATGTAACTTAGGCGATCGAGCGGATAGCTCGGGTCCAGCGGAACGTAACCAGCCCCCGATTTCAGGATGCCGACTAGACCGACCACCATCTCCACGCTGCGCTCGACGCAGATCGCCACGCGATTATCGGGCTTCACGCCCAAACCGATCAGACGATGCGCGACTTGATTCGCCCGGCGATCCAGCTCGGCATAACTCAGCGTCACCCCTTCATACGACACCGCCGGTGCGTCCGGCGTCCGCGTGACCTGGGCCTCGAACAGCTCCACCAGCGTTTGATCGTGCGACTGCGCATCCACCGAATTGAACTCGCGCAAGACCGTCTCGCGCTCGGCCGCGGGCAGAATCGGCAGTTCCTGCAGCGCTTGCTGCGACCCATCCTCCAGCGCCGACAACAACGACGCCAACGCCTGCTCCATGTACCGCACCAGCCGTTGCGGATCGATTCCCGCCACCGCCAGCACCGTCAATCCGAACGCTTCGCCCAGATCCTCCACCGACATCGTCAGCGGATAGTTGTTGCGCGTATCGCCACCGATCAGCCGCATGCCGCTCCACGCCTGCATCGCCTGCGCGCTGTCTTCCGGCGTCGCCGCGTGACCGTGGCGGTAGTTCAGCAGCGACGTGAACAACGGCAGCGGCGCCTGCACGCCGCTGCAACGCTGCGCCAGCGCCAGCGACGCCTGTTCGTGCTCCAGCAGTTCGCTCAGCTGCGCATACACCTGCGCGATCGACGCCGGTACGTCATGGCTTAACCCGATCCGGATCGGCAAGGTGTTCAGGAACATGCCGACGACCTGGTCGGCGCCTTCCGATCCCTGCAGACGGCCCGACAGCACCGTACCGAACACGACATCGTCCTCGCGGCCGCTGCACTGACCCAGCACCCGCGCCCAGGCGACGTGGAACAGCACCGCCGGGGTTACGCCGCGGCGACGCGATGCGTCCCGGATCGCACGGGCCATCGCCATCGACAGCGACAATCGCGCTTCTTCGACCTGCTCGCCGTCGTTCTGTACGTTCAGTATTCCGAACGGCGCCGTTGGCTCTTCTACCGATTCCAGTTGCGCGCGGAAATAAGCTTCGTGCTCGTCGTCGGCCACCGTCTGCATCTGAGCGATGAAATGACGGTACGCCCGTGCCGGCGGCAACACACCGCCGCTGAGCAGGGTCTGGATCTCCGACAGAATCAGGTCCATCGCCACGTGGTCGCAGACCAAGTGGTGGCGCAGCAATGCCAGCAGCCATTCGCCGCTGGCGGCATCCTGGGCGATGTACCCGCGCAGGACCGGCGCCTGGCTCAGGTCCAGCCGCATGCGACGCGGATCTGTTCGCTCCAGCAGTTGCGGCAGTGCTTCTTGCCGCGGATCGACCGCGATCGACTCGATGGGCAGCGGCGCTTCGCGATGCACCACTTGCACTGGCCGCGGCAGGCCCTGCCAGCGCACCGAGCTGCGCAGGATGTCGTGACGCGCGATGACCTGTTGCAGCGCGGTCAGGAACAGGTCGAGGCGCTCGCGGCTATCGAACGCGACCACCGATCGCATCAGGTAGGCATCGCCTTCGCGGTCCTGTTCCAACAGGTGATGGAACAGGATGCCTTCCTGCAACGGCGCCAGCGGGTAGATGTCCTGGATGTTGCTTACGCCACCGGGCACTGATTCGACGATCCCGTCGATCTCGTTCTGGTTCAGCGCGACCAGCGGCAGCAGATCGGGGGTGAGGTGCGTCGTCTGTTCCGTGATCGGGTTCGCCGCCGCTTCGGCCGTAGCCGCCACCGGTTCGCAGGCCAGTTGTTCGGCCAGCGCTCGCAGCATCGGCGTGGTGAATACCGTGCGTACGTCGGTCGAATAACCCCGCTGGCGCAGGCGTTCGATCAGGCCGATCACCAACAAGGAGTGACCGCCCAGTTCGAAGAAGTGGTCGTGGCGGCCGACTCGCTCAAGGCCCAGCAGGTCTTGCCAGACGTCCGCGATGGCGGTTTCTATCGCGCCCTGTGGGGCTTCGAAGGCCCGACTCAGGACCGCACCTTGATCCGGAGCCGGCAGCGCCTTGCGATCCAGCTTGCCGTTCGGGGTCAGCGGCAGCGATTCCAGCGCGACGAACGCGCTCGGGATCATGTATTCGGCCAAGTCCTTCGATAGCGCGTCGCGCAAGGAAGCGACCGACAATTCGACGTCCGACGCCATGACCGCGTAGGCCACCAGGCGCTTGTCGCCTTCGACGTCTTCGCGTGCGATGACCACCGCTTCGCGTACGCCATCGCAAGCGACCAGCCGTGCTTCGATCTCGCCCAGTTCGATGCGGAAGCCACGAATCTTGACCTGGAAGTCGTTGCGGCCCAGGTATTCGATCGTGCCGTCGGCCAGCCAACGGCCCAGGTCGCCGGTCTTGTACATCCGCGCTTGCGGGTCGGCGTTGAATGGGTCCCGGACGAACCGCTCGGCCGTCAGCTCGGGACGATTCCAGTAACCGCGCGCCACCTGCACGCCGCCCAGGTGCAACTCGCCCACGACGCCGACCGGCACCGGTTCGCCGCGCGCATCCAGCACGTACACCGGCGTATTCGCGATCGGCCGGCCAATCACCGGTCCGCCCATCGCTTCGCGGATGCTGCCGATCGTCGCGTCCACCGTGCATTCGGTCGGGCCGTACATGTTGTGGAAGTGGATTCGCTTCGAATCCCGCAACTGCGCCCACAGCTTCGGGCCGATGGGCTCGCCGCCCAGCAGCACGCTGACGGGGCGATGGCCCTCGCCTTCCAACAGCCCCGCGGCCAACAAACCTTCGAGCTGCGAAGGCGTGCTGTCCAATGCATCGATCTTCTGCGCTTCGATGAAGTCCAACATCGCCGGACCGCTCGCGCGGATCGACTGCGGGATCGGCAGCACGCAGTGGCCCGACAGCAGCTGCAACAAGCCCTTGAGCGACATGTCGAACGCGTAAGCCGCGTTCAAGCCGATCCGCGAACCTGGGGCCACTTCGCGATGCGTAGTCGCCTGCATCGCCTGCCAGAAGTTCACCGGCGAGCGGTGTTCGATCATTACGCCCTTGGGCTGACCGGTCGAGCCCGACGTGTAGATCATGTAGGCCAGATGCGTCGAATTCAGCGCCACCGAAGGCGGCTGTTCCGATTCCTGCGCCAGCGTCGCGTCTTCCAGCTCGATCACCGGCACCGACAACGAACCCAACAACGACCGCACTGAAGCCTGCGTCACCAACGCCATCGGCGCGCTATCGGCCAGCATGTAGCTCAATCGATCCAGCGGATAGCTCGGGTCCAGCGGAACGTAACCAGCCCCCGATTTCAGGATGCCGACCAGACCGACCACCATCTCCACGCTGCGCTCGACGCAGATCGCTACCCGATCATCGGGCTTCACGCCCAAGCCGACCAGACGATGCGCGATCTGATTCGCGCGGCGATCCAGCTCGGCATAACTCAGCGTCACGTCTTCGTACGATACCGCCGGTGCGTCCGGCGTCCGCGCGACCTGCGCGGCGAACAGTTCCACCAGTGTCTGATCATGCGGCGACGCATCTACCGAGTTGAACCCGCGTAGGATCCCCTCACGCTCCGGCGAAGGCAGAATCGAAAACCCCTTCAGCGCTTGCGAATTCCCACTCTCCAACGCCGCTAACAACGACGTCAGCGCCTGTTCCATATACCGCACCAGGCGCTGCGCATCGATCCCCGCCACCGTCAGCGCGGTCAGGCCGAACGCCTCGCCCAGATCCTCCACCGACATCGTCAGCGGATAGTTGTTGCGCGCCTCCACGCTGATCGACCGCATTCCGTTCCAGGCTCGCGCCGCAGCCTCGATCTCTTCATCGCTGGTAAGTGCATTGCTGTGGCGGTAGTTCATTAGCGCGGTGAACAGTGGCAGCGGCGGCTGCACAGCGCTGCAGCGCTGGGCCAAAGCCAGCGACGCTTGCTCGTATTGCAGCAACTCGACCAGGCGCTGATGCATCTGCCGCACGGCCTGAGCCGCATCGATATCTGCCAGCGACAGCCGCACCGGCAAGGTATTGATGAACATGCCGACGACTTGGTCGGCGCCTTCCGACCCCTGCAGGCGACCCGACAGAACGGTGCCGAACACGACATCCTCGCGGCCGCTGCATTGCGCAACCACCTGCGCCCAGGCGACATGGAACAATACCGCCGGCGAAACGCCGCATCGCCGCGACGTATCGCGTATTCCCAGCGCCAACGAAGGTGCCAAGCCGATACGCGCCTCGCTGACCAGATCGCCGTCGCCCTGCACGTTCAGGATTCCGAACGGTGCCGTCGGTTCGTCCACCGCGCCCAGTTGCTCGGTGAAATAAGCCTCGTGCCCGCTCATGTCCATCGCGTGCGTCCGCGCGATGAAGCTGCGGTACGGCATCGCGGGCGCGAGCCGGTCCTGCTCGCCGCGCAGCAACATCTGCACTTCCTTGAGCAGCAGCTGCAGCGAATAGTTGTCATCCACCATGTGGTGGTTAAGCAAGGCCAGCAGCCACTCGCCGTTATCGCGATCCTCGGCGATGTACGCACGCAGCAAAGGCGCGCGGCGCAGGTCGAAGCGAACGCGGCGCGGATCGGTTCGCTCAAGCAGCTGCGGCAGCGCGTCCCGGCTCTGATCCAGAGTCAACGCTTCGACCGGCAACGGCGCTTCGCGATGCACTACCTGCACCGGCCGCGGCAATCCTTCCCAATGCACCGACGTGCGCAGAATGTCGTGACGCGCGATCACTTGCTGCAATGCCGCCAGGAACGTGTCCAGCCGTTCGCGGCCGTCGAATGCCACCACCGAACGCATCAGGTAGGCATCGCCCTCGCTGCCGTGCTCCAGCAGATGGTGGAACAAGATGCCTTCCTGCAACGGCGCCAGCGGGTAGATGTCCTGCAGATTTCGCACACCGCCGGGAACCGAATCGACGATGCCGTCGATCTCGTCCTGGCTCAAGGCGACCAGCGGAAGAAGGTCGGGCGTGATGCGCGTGGTTTCCGGCGTGATCGGATTGGCCGCGACCTCATCGGTTGCCGCGACCGGACCACCAGCCAGTTGCTCGGCCAACGCGCGCAGCACCGGCGCGGTGAACACGGTGCGTACGTCGGTCGAATAGCCGCGCTGGCGCAGCCGTTCGATCAATCCGATCACCAGCAGCGAATGCCCGCCCAGCTCGAAGAAATGATCGTTGCGGCCTACTTGCTCCAGACCCAACAGGTCCTGCCACACCGCCGCGATCGCGATTTCGATCTCGCCGACGGGTTCCTCGAAGACACGGCTCAACACCGAATCGCGATCCGGCGCCGGCAACGCCTTGCGATCCAGCTTTCCGTTCGGCGTCAGCGGCAGCGACTCCAACGCCACGAACGCGCTCGGCACCATGTACTCGGCCAGATCGCGCGACAATGACTCGCGCAGCGCCGACACCGACAGTTCGACATCTGCGTCCATCACTGCGTACGCCACCAGACGCTTGTCGCCGGGCACGTCCTCGCGCGCGATCACCACCGCTTCGCGCACGCCGTCGCAGGCCATCAGCTTGGCTTCGATCTCGCCCAGCTCGATGCGGAAGCCGCGAATCTTCACCTGGAAATCGTTGCGCCCCAGGTATTCGATCGTGCCGTCGGACAACCAGCGACCCAAGTCGCCGGTCTTGTACATCCGCGCCCGCGGATCGGCGCTGAACGGATCGCGCACGAAGCGCTCCGCGGTCAAATCCGGGCGATTGAGATAGCCGCGGCCGACTTGAACGCCGCCGATAAACAGCTCGCCCGCCACGCCCGCGGGCGCGGGTTCGCCTCGCGCATCGAGCACATACATGCGCGTATTCGCGATCGGCCGGCCGATCGGAACGCGGCCGGCGTGCTGCTGCGGATCGCAGCGCCAATAGGTGACGTCCACGGCCGCTTCGGTGGGGCCATACAGATTATGCAGGCTCGCCGTCGGCAATTTCTGCAGGCAACGCTGTTGTAGCGCGTACGGCAGCGCCTCGCCGCTGCACAACACTTGCCGCAGGCTGCCGCACTCGGCGGGGGCGATCTGTTCCAGGAACACTTGCAGCATCGACGGCACGAAATGAACGACGGTGATCGCCGCCGAATCGATGATGTTCGCAAGGTAATCCGGCTCCTGATGTCCCAGCGGCCGCGCCATCACCAATCGCGCGCCCGCCAGCAGCGGCAGGAAGAATTCCCACACCGATACGTCGAATCCGAACGGCGTCTTCTGCAGCACGCGATCCGACGCGGTCAGCTGGAACTGCGATTGCGCCCACAGCAGGCGATTGACCACGCCCCGGTGTTCGTTCATCGCGCCCTTGGGCTGACCGGTCGAGCCGGAGGTGTAGATCACATAGGCCAGATGGCGCGAAGTCAGCTTCAGCGCAGCGGCATCGGGATTGGCATCGGACTGATCGGCCCACAAGCCGGCATCGCTGTCCAGACACCACACCGGGCGCGCACCCGACTCGGGCAAGCGGTCGCGCAGACTGTGTTGGGTCAGCAGCGCCACCGGCGCGCAATCGGCGAGCATGTAGTTCAACCGCTCGGGCGGATAGCTCGGATCCAGCGGCACGTAGGCGCCGCCGGATTTCAGAATGGCGAGCAGGCCGACCACCATCTCGATGCTGCGTTCGATATGGATAGCCACCCTGTCGTCGGGACGCACGCCGGCCTGGATCAGATGATGGGCCAGTCGATTGGCGCGACGGTTGAGCTCGCCATAACTCAGTTGCTCGCCTTCGAACTCCAGCGCGACCGCATCCGCCCGTTGCGCAACTTGTACTTCGAATAGACGATGTACGGTCTGGTCGAGATCGAAATCGGTATCGGTGGCGTTGAACGTTTGAAGCAACCGCTGACGCTCGCTGTCCGGCATCGCCTTGAGGCGGCACACGGCGCGCTGCGGTTCTTCGCGCAGCGCTTGCAGCAGGGATTCGACCGCGGTCTCCAGATATCCCGCCATGCGGTCGGGATCGATACCCGCCGCGCATTGCGCGGTCAGGCCGAAACCATCGCCCCAATCCTCCACCGCCATCGTGATCGGATAATTGGTGCGCTCTTCGCCACCGATCAGGCGCACGCCGGACCACACGTCGCTAGCCGCGGCGTCCGAAGGCTGTTTCGGCGCGTGGCTGTGGCGATAGTTCAGCAGCGTCGTGAACAACGGCAACGGCGCCTGCACGCCGCTGTTGCGCTGGGCCAGCGCCAGCGATGCCTGTTCGTGCTGCAACAGTTCGGCCAGGCCGCGCTGAGTCGCCCGCACCGCTTCGATGGCCGGGGCTTGATTCAGATCGATCCGGATCGGCAGCGTGTTGATGAACATGCCGACCACTTGGCCGCTGTCGGTGGCCTGCAAGCGTCCGGACAGCACGGTGCCGAACACCACCGCTTCGCGCCCGCTGCACTGCGCCAGCACCCGGCCCCAGGCCAGATGGAACAATGCCGCCGGCGAGACGCCGAGACGGCGGGCGCTGGCGCGCAGCTCCGTCGCCGTCGCTTCGCTGAAGACGCGCTTCGACTCTTCGACGGCATCGCCGCTTCCCTGCACGTCCAGCACATCGAAAGGCGCCGTCGGCGTATCGATATCGCCCAGGCGCTCGCGGAAATAGGCTTCGTGGTGATCGGTCGAAACCGCCTGGGTGCGGGCGATGAAGTTGCGGTACGGCTGCGGTGCCGGCAGATCGCGCTCATCGCCGCGCAGCACGACGGCCACTTCAGACAACAGCAACTCCATGGTTACGTGATCGCACACCATGTGATGGCGCAGCAGGCTCAGCAGCCATTCGCCGTTCGCAGGGTCGGCCACGATGTACGCCTCCAACAGTGGAGCCCGGCGCAGATCCAATCGGGTCTGGCGCGGATCGGTCTGCGCCAGCAGATACTGCATGGCGTCTTCGCCCGCCTCGCACTCCAGCTCGTTGACCGGCAGCGCCGCTTGACGATGCACGACCTGCACCGGCTTGTTCACGCCTTGCCAGCGCACGGCGCTGCGCAGGATGTCGTGACGCGCGATGACCTTCTGCATGGCGACGACGAAGGCATCGAGGCGCGCGCGGCTGTCGAAGGCGATCAGCGAGCGCAGCAGATACGCGTCGGCCTCGCCATCGAGCAGGTGATGGAACAGGATGCCTTCCTGCAACGGCGCCAGCGGGTAGATGTCCTGGATATTCGCCACGCCGCCCGGGACGCTATCGACGATGCCGTCGATCTCTTCCTGCGACAACCGCACCAGCGGCAACATCTCCGGCGTGATCCGCGCTGCGGCCGCCTCGTCCGGCAGGACCGCCAACAGCGCGGCCTTGTGCTCCTTGAGCAAGGCCAGCAATTCGGCGGTCATGACGCCGCGCGCCGCGCGCACGACCAGTTCGCCGGCGCTGGCATGTACGGAAATGTTGTTCTCGCGCAGTCGGGCGAGCACATCCTGTGGCGTCATACGTGAAACTCCTCGGTATCTGCTTCGTTCGCTTCATCCCGGAAACTGTCCGGAATCAGATTGGCGGGGACTTGGAAATCGTCTGCGTCGCTCGGGTTCGCGCGAAGGGTTTCGGCCAGGGAGCTGAGAACCGGTGCGATGAATACGCTGCGCACATCGGCATTCAGACCGCGCTGGCGCAGGCGTT
The DNA here is from genome assembly GCF_001442805.1 of Lysobacter gummosus. Lineage (NCBI taxonomy): Bacteria > Pseudomonadati > Pseudomonadota > Gammaproteobacteria > Lysobacterales > Lysobacteraceae > Lysobacter > Lysobacter gummosus. Next base: position 4,106,216 of record NZ_CP011131.1, read on the forward strand.
CGATCAGGCCGATCACCAGCAACGAGTGACCGCCCAGTTCGAAGAAATGATCGTGGCGACCGACGCGATCCAGGCCCAGCAGCTCTTGCCATACCTCGGCGATCGCGGTTTCCGTTTCGCCCTGCGGTGCTTCGTATTCGCGCTGCGATACCGATGCCTGGTCCGGCGCCGGCAGCGCCTGCCGATCCAGCTTGCCGTTGGTCGTCAGCGGCAACGCGTCCAGGGCGACGAATGCGCTCGGGACCATGTATTCGGCCAGATCGCGCGACAGCGTCTCGCGCAGTTCGGGCACCGACCAGGTCGCGCCTTCGCGCATCACCAGATAAGCGACCAGGCGCTTGTCGCCCGGGGTGTCTTCGCGTGCGATCACCACGGCGTCGCGTACGCCCTCGCACGCGGCCAGCTTGGCCTCGATCTCGCCCAGTTCGATGCGGAAGCCGCGGATCTTGACCTGGAAATCGTTGCGGCCCAGGTACTCGATCGTGCCGTCCGCCAGCCAGCGGCCCAGGTCGCCGGTCTTGTACATCCGTGCCTGCGGATCGGGGTCGAATCGATCCGGCAGGAAGCGCTGCGCAGTCAGTTCTTCGCGGTTCAAATACCCGCGTGCGACACCGGCGCCGGCGACGTACAACTCGCCGGTCACGCCGACCGGCACCGGTTCGCCCTGCCCGTCCAGCACGTACAGACGCAGGTCGGCGATGGCTTGGCCGATCGGGCTGCCGCGCGGGACCGCGACGTCGGCTTCGGTGATCGGCCTGTAGGTCGCATGCACGGTGATTTCGGTGATGCCGTACATGTTGATGAGCTGCGTGCGCGATGTCGGGTTGCGCTGCAGCCACGGCACCAGCGTGCTCAGTTCCAGGGCTTCGCCGCCGAACACGATCGTGCGCAGCTTGTGCTCGTGCTCACTCTGCGCCGCGATCAGGGCACGGAACGCGCTCGGGGTCTGGTTCAGCACGGTCACGCCTTCGCGCACCAGCAGTTCGTAGAACTCCACCGGCGAACGTGCGCACAGCGACGGCACCACGACTACGCGGCCGCCGTACAGCAATGCGCCCCACAGTTCCCATACCGAAAAGTCGAACGCGAACGAATGGAACAGCGTCCATACGTCGGTTTCGTTGAAGCCGAACCAGTGGTCGGTGGAGGCGAACAAACGGCTGACCTGGCCGTGTTCGACCATCACGCCCTTGGGTTGTCCGGTCGAGCCGGAGGTGTAGATCACGTAGGCCAGATGGTGCGGCTGCAGGCCGCTCACGACCGGTGTATCGGTATCTGCCTGTGCCCATACGGCTTCGTCGTCCAGTTCCAGAACCGGGCATGTTGCTAACGGCAGACTCGCGCGCAGGGCCGATTGGCTCAGCAACACCACCGGCGCGCTGTCTTCCAGCATGTAGGCCAGACGGTCGGCCGGATACGCCGGATCGAGCGGCACGTAGCCGCCGCCGGCCTTCAGAATGCCGAGCAGGCCGACCACCATGTCCAGGCTGCGCTCGACGCAGATCGCGACGCGGTCGTCGGGTTTAACGCCCAACTGGATCAGGCGATGTGCGACTTGGTTGGCACGGCGGTCCAGTTCGGCGTAACTAAGCGTTTGCTGTTCGTACGACACCGCCGGTGCATTGGGGGTGCGCGCGACCTGGGCTTCGAAGCCGTGATGGATCACGCCGTGCTCGAACTGACGCGGCGTGTCGCCGTGGGCCTGGGCGTGGAAGCCCTGCAGCACCTGCGCCCGCTGCGGCGGCGTCAGCAGCGGCAGACGCGCGACCGAAGCCGAATCGTCGGCGACCATCGCCGTCAGCAAGGTCGTCCAGTGATCCATCATCCGCTCGACGGTACCGCGGTCGAACAGGTCGCTGGCATAGGCGACGCTGCCGCTCAAGGCGTTGCCGTTGTCGGTCAGCGACAGGGCCAGATCGAATTGCGCCGTCTGCTGGCCGCTGTCGAGTTGCGACAGGGTCAGGCCGTGCAGTTGCAGGCCGCCGCCGTCGGGGGTGTTGTTCAAGCTCAGCAGCGCCTGGAACAGCGGGCTGTGGCTCATGCTGCGCACCGGCTGCACAGCTTCGACGACTTGTTCGAACGGCAGGTCCTGGTGTTCGTACGCGGCCAGGGTCGTGGCTTTTACCTGGGCCAGCAGGTCGGTCACGCTGGGTTGATGCTGCAGATCGACGCGCAGCGCCAAGGTGTTGACGAAGAAGCCGATCAACGGTTCGAGTTCGCTGCGCTGGCGATTGGCGACCGGGCTGCCGACGACGACATCGGATTGGCCGCTCAGGCGCGACAGCAACACCGACCAGCCGGCCAGCAAGGTCATGAAGACGGTCGTGCCGTGACGCTGCGACAAATTGCGCAACTGCGCGCTCAGCTCAGCCGACAGCCGAACCGGGACGCGGTCGCCGGCGTAGCTCTGCAACGCCGGGCGCGACCGGTCGGTCGGCAGTTCCAGCACCGCCGGGGCGCCTTGCAGCTGATCGCGCCAGTAGTTGCTTTGACGCTGCAGGGTCTCGCCCTGCAGCCAGCCGCGTTGCCACGCGGCGTAATCGGCGTACTGGATCGGCAGCGGCGGCAACGGATCGGGCTGGCCCTGACGATAAGCGTCGTACAGCGCGCTGACTTCCTTCACCAGCACGCCGATCGACCAACCGTCGGAGACGATGTGGTGCTGGGTTACCAGCAGCACGTGCTCGCGTTCGCTCAGTCGCAGCAAGCGACCGCGGATCAACGGGCCCTGGGCCAGATCGAACGGGGCGCGGGCTTCTTCGCGGCTTTGCGTGGCTACGGCGGAGGCTTGTGCGTCGGCGGCCAGATCGCTCAGATCGTGATCGACCAGAACGAAGCCGGTATCGGCCGGATCGATGACCTGGGTCGGGGCGCCTGACTGACTGACGAAGCGGGTGCGCAGGTTTTCGTGGCGCGCGACGATTCGATTCAGGCTGCTCTGCAGCGCTGCACGGTCGAGTTCGCCGCTCAGCTGCAAGGCCACCGGCATGTGATACGCCGCACCGGCCGAGTGATCGAGCTGATCCAGGAACCACAGGCGTTGCTGGGCCCACGACAGCGGCAACGCGGCATTGCGGTCGGCGAGCGTGATCGGCGGTTGCGACGCGCTCTGCGAACCCTGCACGCTGGCGGCCAACGCGGCCGGGGTGGGACGCGAGAACAGGTCGCGCAGCGGAATCTCCAGACCCAGCGATTGGCGCAGGCGCGAGGCGACTTGCACGGCCAGCAGCGAGTGGCCGCCCAGTTCGAAGAAGTGGTCGTGGCGGCCGACTCGCTCAAGGCCCAGCAGGTCTTGCCAGATCTCGGCGATGGCGGTTTCGATCTCGCCTTGCGGGGCTTCGTATTCGCGGCTCAGCACTGCGCCTTGGTCTGGCGCCGGCAGGGCCTTGCGGTCCAGCTTGCCGTTCGGAGTCAGCGGCAATGCGTCCAGCGCGACGAAAGCGCTTGGGACCATGTACTCGGCCAGCTCCTTCGACAGCGCCTCGCGCAGCGCCGCCACCGACAGTTCGACGCCCGGCTCCATCACCGCGTAAGCCACCAGACGCTTGTCGCCTTCGACGTCTTCACGCGCGATGACCACCGCTTCGCGCACGCCCTCGCAGGCCACCAGCCGCGCTTCGATCTCGCCCAGTTCGATGCGGAAGCCGCGGATCTTGACCTGGAAGTCGTTGCGGCCCAGGTACTCGATCGTGCCGTCCGCCAGCCAACGGCCCAGGTCGCCGGTCTTGTACATCCGCGCCTGCGGGTCGGCGCTGAACGGGTCGCGGACGAATCGCTCGGCCGTCAGCTCCGGGCGATTCCAGTAACCACGCGCCACTTGGACGCCGCCCAGATGCAACTCGCCCACGACGCCGACCGGCACCGGTTCGCCGCGCGCATCCAGCACGTACACCGGCGTATTCGCGATCGGCCGGCCAATGACCGGTCCGCCCGCCGCTTCGCGAATGCTGCCGATCGTCGCGTCCACCGTGCACTCGGTCGGACCGTACATGTTGTGGAAGTGGATGCGCTTCGAATCCCGCAGTTGAGCCCACAGTTTCGGGCCGATGGGCTCGCCGCCCAGCAGCACGCTGACCGGGCGATGGCCCTCGCCTTCCAACAGGCCTGCGGCCAACAAGCCTTCGAGTTGCGAAGGCGTGCTATCCAACGCGTCAATCTTGTGCGCTTCGATGAACTCCAACATCGCCGGCCCGCTCGCGCGGATCGACTGCGGGATCGGCAGCACGCAATGGCCCGACAGCAGTTGCAGCAATCCTTTCAGCGACATATCGAACGCATAAGCCGCGTTCAAGCCTATGCGCGAACCCGGAGCCACTTCGCGATGCGTAGTCGCCTGCATCGCCCGCCAGAAGTTCACCGGCGAGCGATGCTCGATCATCACGCCCTTGGGCTGACCGGTCGAACCCGAGGTGTAGATCATGTAGGCCAGATGCGTCGAATTCAGCACCACCGAAGGCGCCTGCTCCGATTCCTGCGCCAGCGTCGCGTCTTCCAGCTCGATCACCGGCACCGACAACGAACCCAGCAACGACCGCACCGACGCCTGCGTCACCAAAGCCATTGGCTGACTGTCTTGCAGCATGTAGCTCAAGCGTTCGAGCGGATAGCTCGGGTCCAGCGGAACGTAACCAGCCCCCGATTTCAGGATGCCGACTAGACCGACCACCATCTCCACGCTGCGCTCGACGCAGATCGCCACGCGATTATCGGGCTTCACGCCCAAACCGATCAGACGATGCGCGACTTGATTCGCCCGGCGATCCAGCTCGGCATAACTCAGCGTCACCCCTTCATACGACACCGCCGGTGCGTCCGGCGTCCGCGTGACCTGGGCCTCGAACAGCTCCACCAGCGTTTGATCGTGCGACTGCGCATCCACCGAATTGAACTCGCGCAAGACCGTCTCGCGCTCGGCCGCGGGCAGAATCGGCAGTTCCTGCAGCGCTTGCTGCGACCCATCCTCCAGCGCCGACAACAACGACGCCAACGCCTGCTCCATGTACCGCACCAGCCGTTGCGGATCGATTCCCGCCACCGCCAGCACCGTCAATCCGAACGCTTCGCCCAGATCCTCCACCGACATCGTCAGCGGATAGTTGTTGCGCGTATCGCCACCGATCAGCCGCATGCCGCTCCACGCCTGCATCGCCTGCGCGCTGTCTTCCGGCGTCGCCGCGTGACCGTGGCGGTAGTTCAGCAGCGACGTGAACAACGGCAGCGGCGCCTGCACGCCGCTGCAACGCTGCGCCAGCGCCAGCGACGCCTGTTCGTGCTCCAGCAGTTCGCTCAGCTGCGCATACACCTGCGCGATCGACGCCGGTACGTCATGGCTTAACCCGATCCGGATCGGCAAGGTGTTCAGGAACATGCCGACGACCTGGTCGGCGCCTTCCGATCCCTGCAGACGGCCCGACAGCACCGTACCGAACACGACATCGTCCTCGCGGCCGCTGCACTGACCCAGCACCCGCGCCCAGGCGACGTGGAACAGCACCGCCGGGGTTACGCCGCGGCGACGCGATGCGTCCCGGATCGCACGGGCCATCGCCATCGACAGCGACAATCGCGCTTCTTCGACCTGCTCGCCGTCGTTCTGTACGTTCAGTATTCCGAACGGCGCCGTTGGCTCTTCTACCGATTCCAGTTGCGCGCGGAAATAAGCTTCGTGCTCGTCGTCGGCCACCGTCTGCATCTGAGCGATGAAATGACGGTACGCCCGTGCCGGCGGCAACACACCGCCGCTGAGCAGGGTCTGGATCTCCGACAGAATCAGGTCCATCGCCACGTGGTCGCAGACCAAGTGGTGGCGCAGCAATGCCAGCAGCCATTCGCCGCTGGCGGCATCCTGGGCGATGTACCCGCGCAGGACCGGCGCCTGGCTCAGGTCCAGCCGCATGCGACGCGGATCTGTTCGCTCCAGCAGTTGCGGCAGTGCTTCTTGCCGCGGATCGACCGCGATCGACTCGATGGGCAGCGGCGCTTCGCGATGCACCACTTGCACTGGCCGCGGCAGGCCCTGCCAGCGCACCGAGCTGCGCAGGATGTCGTGACGCGCGATGACCTGTTGCAGCGCGGTCAGGAACAGGTCGAGGCGCTCGCGGCTATCGAACGCGACCACCGATCGCATCAGGTAGGCATCGCCTTCGCGGTCCTGTTCCAACAGGTGATGGAACAGGATGCCTTCCTGCAACGGCGCCAGCGGGTAGATGTCCTGGATGTTGCTTACGCCACCGGGCACTGATTCGACGATCCCGTCGATCTCGTTCTGGTTCAGCGCGACCAGCGGCAGCAGATCGGGGGTGAGGTGCGTCGTCTGTTCCGTGATCGGGTTCGCCGCCGCTTCGGCCGTAGCCGCCACCGGTTCGCAGGCCAGTTGTTCGGCCAGCGCTCGCAGCATCGGCGTGGTGAATACCGTGCGTACGTCGGTCGAATAACCCCGCTGGCGCAGGCGTTCGATCAGGCCGATCACCAACAAGGAGTGACCGCCCAGTTCGAAGAAGTGGTCGTGGCGGCCGACTCGCTCAAGGCCCAGCAGGTCTTGCCAGACGTCCGCGATGGCGGTTTCTATCGCGCCCTGTGGGGCTTCGAAGGCCCGACTCAGGACCGCACCTTGATCCGGAGCCGGCAGCGCCTTGCGATCCAGCTTGCCGTTCGGGGTCAGCGGCAGCGATTCCAGCGCGACGAACGCGCTCGGGATCATGTATTCGGCCAAGTCCTTCGATAGCGCGTCGCGCAAGGAAGCGACCGACAATTCGACGTCCGACGCCATGACCGCGTAGGCCACCAGGCGCTTGTCGCCTTCGACGTCTTCGCGTGCGATGACCACCGCTTCGCGTACGCCATCGCAAGCGACCAGCCGTGCTTCGATCTCGCCCAGTTCGATGCGGAAGCCACGAATCTTGACCTGGAAGTCGTTGCGGCCCAGGTATTCGATCGTGCCGTCGGCCAGCCAACGGCCCAGGTCGCCGGTCTTGTACATCCGCGCTTGCGGGTCGGCGTTGAATGGGTCCCGGACGAACCGCTCGGCCGTCAGCTCGGGACGATTCCAGTAACCGCGCGCCACCTGCACGCCGCCCAGGTGCAACTCGCCCACGACGCCGACCGGCACCGGTTCGCCGCGCGCATCCAGCACGTACACCGGCGTATTCGCGATCGGCCGGCCAATCACCGGTCCGCCCATCGCTTCGCGGATGCTGCCGATCGTCGCGTCCACCGTGCATTCGGTCGGGCCGTACATGTTGTGGAAGTGGATTCGCTTCGAATCCCGCAACTGCGCCCACAGCTTCGGGCCGATGGGCTCGCCGCCCAGCAGCACGCTGACGGGGCGATGGCCCTCGCCTTCCAACAGCCCCGCGGCCAACAAACCTTCGAGCTGCGAAGGCGTGCTGTCCAATGCATCGATCTTCTGCGCTTCGATGAAGTCCAACATCGCCGGACCGCTCGCGCGGATCGACTGCGGGATCGGCAGCACGCAGTGGCCCGACAGCAGCTGCAACAAGCCCTTGAGCGACATGTCGAACGCGTAAGCCGCGTTCAAGCCGATCCGCGAACCTGGGGCCACTTCGCGATGCGTAGTCGCCTGCATCGCCTGCCAGAAGTTCACCGGCGAGCGGTGTTCGATCATTACGCCCTTGGGCTGACCGGTCGAGCCCGACGTGTAGATCATGTAGGCCAGATGCGTCGAATTCAGCGCCACCGAAGGCGGCTGTTCCGATTCCTGCGCCAGCGTCGCGTCTTCCAGCTCGATCACCGGCACCGACAACGAACCCAACAACGACCGCACTGAAGCCTGCGTCACCAACGCCATCGGCGCGCTATCGGCCAGCATGTAGCTCAATCGATCCAGCGGATAGCTCGGGTCCAGCGGAACGTAACCAGCCCCCGATTTCAGGATGCCGACCAGACCGACCACCATCTCCACGCTGCGCTCGACGCAGATCGCTACCCGATCATCGGGCTTCACGCCCAAGCCGACCAGACGATGCGCGATCTGATTCGCGCGGCGATCCAGCTCGGCATAACTCAGCGTCACGTCTTCGTACGACACCGCAGGCGCATCCGGCGTTCGCGCGACCTGTGCGGCGAACAGCCCCACCAGCGTCTGATCATGCGCGTCCGCACGAACAGTATTGAAATCTACCAGCACACGCCTGCGCTCTTCCGCTGAAATCAGCGGCAGCACACTGAGCGCCCGATCTTCGTCCTTGCACATCGCTCCCAGCAGATTGAACCACTGTCCCACCATGCGCTCGACGGTATCGCGGTCGAACAGATCGCTGGCGTATTCCAATTCGCCCTCGAGCTCGGCGCCTGCGTCGCTGAGCAACAAGCGCAGGTCGAAATGCGCGGTTCGATGGTCGGGGTCGATCTGACTCAACTCCAGTCCCGGCAGCGACAAACTCGCGCCCCGCGGCGTGTTGTCCAAGGTCAGCATGACCTGGAACAACGGGCTGTAACTCATGCTGCGTTCCGGCTGCAAGGATTCGACCACTTGGTCGAAAGGCAGCTCCTGATGCGCATACGCCGACAGCGCCGTGCGCTTGATCTGTTCGACCAGCTGCGCCGCGCTCGGATCGTCTTCGAGCCTGATCCGCAATGCCAACGTGTTGACGAAGCAACCGACCAATGCCTCGACCTGTGAGGGTTGCCGATTGGCGACCGGACTGCCCACCACCAGATCGGTCTGCCCGCTCAGACGCGACAGCAATGCCGACCAGCCGGTCAGCAAGGTCATATACATCGTCGCGCCGTGGCGCTGGGAGAAGGATCGCAACGCCTCGGTCAACGCGTCGGGCAAACGTACCGGCACTCGGTCGCCTGTATAGCTCTGCGAAGGCGGTCGAGGACGATCGCTCGGCAGCTCCAGCAGTGCCGGCGCACCCTGCAGGTGATTTCGCCAGAACTCGATGCGCTTGCTCAGCTCCTCGCCGTGCAGCCATTGACGCTGCCATGCTGCATAGTCGGCGTACTGGATCGGCAACGGCGGCAGCGGATCGGGGCGATTTTGATGAAACGCGCTGTAGAGCTCGCTGAACTCGCCGATCAGCACGCCGATCGACCAACCGTCGGAGACGATGTGGTGCTGGGTCACCAGCAATACGTGCTCGCGTTCAGCGAGCTTCAACAACCGACCGCGAATCAGCGGACCGCTGGCGAGGTCGAACGGCTTACTCGCCTCCTCGGCACCGATCGCTTCGACCTGCGCCTGGCGCTGGGCCGCTTCGATCGAACTCAGATCATGATGCATCAGCGGCAACCCGACGTCTTCGCCGCGAATCACCAGCCTGGCCGACTCGCCCGACTTGACGAACACCGTGCGCAAGTTCTCGTGCCGCGCGACGATGCGATCCATCGCGGCCTGAAGCGCGGCGACGTCGAGCTCGCCGCTCAACCGCAGCGCCACCGGCATGTGATACGCCGAGCCCGCGGCCTGATCGAACTGATTGAGGAACCACAGGCGCTGCTGCGACCACGACAGCGGAAGTTCTCCGTCGCGATCGGCCTTCGGAATCGACGCGCCGCCGAGCTGCGCGCTGGGCTTGGCCGACTTGGCCAGCCTGCGGCGCAGCAGCTCCAGTTTCATCAGTTCGACATCGGACGATGTTTCTTGAGACATGACATCCCTATCAGGTGATTCGTAAAAACGGAGGGGTGTTAACAGACTCGATCGCGGCTCAGCCGTCTTCTTCCTCTAGCAGGGCGCGCAATTCTTCTTCCGACAGGCCATCGAGTTCGTCGGAATGCATCGCCACGTCTTCCTGCGAGTAACGCTCGACCGAAGCGACCAGCACGGTGCGGGCCAGAGCGATCAGCTGCGGCGACTTGAACAGATCGGCCAGCGGGATATCCACGTCGAGCTGTTGGCGCAGGCGCGAGGCGACCTGCACGGCCAGCAGCGAGTGGCCGCCGAGTTCGAAGAAGTGGTCGTGGCGGCCGACTCGCTCAAGGCCCAGCAGGTCTTGCCAGATCTCGGCGATGGCGGTTTCGATCTCGCCTTGCGGGGCTTCGTACTCGCGGCTTAGCACCGCGGCTTGATCCGGTGTCGGCAGGGCCTTGCGGTCCAGCTTGCCGTTCGGAGTCAGCGGCAATGCGTCCAGCGCGACGAAAGCGCTTGGGACCATGTACTCGGCCAGGTCTTTCGACAGCGCCTCGCGCAGCGCCGCCACCGACAGTTCGACGCCCGGCTCCATCACCGCGTAAGCCACCAGACGCTTGTCGCCTTCGACGTCTTCACGCGCGATGACCACCGCTTCGCGCACGCCCTCGCAGGCCACCAGCCGCGCTTCGATCTCGCCCAGTTCGATGCGGAAGCCGCGGATCTTGACCTGGAAGTCGTTGCGGCCCAGGTACTCGATCGTGCCGTCCGCCAGCCAACGGCCCAGGTCGCCGGTCTTGTACATCCGCGCTTGCGGGTCGGCACTGAACGGATCGCGCACGAACCGTTCCGCCGTCAGCTCCGGACGATTCCAATAGCCGCGCGCCACTTGCACGCCGGCGATAAACAGCTCACCCGCGACACCCACCGGCACCGGTTCACCGCGAGCATCCAGCACATACATCTGCGTATTCGCCACCGGACGCCCGATCGGCACCGCGCGTCGTTGCGACGGCTCGGCGCAGTTCCAATACGTCACCTCGATCGCGGCCTCGGTCGGGCCGTACAGGTTATGCAGCTCAACGCCGGGCAGCGCGGCAAATACTTGTTGTTGCAGGCTGTAAGGCAGCGCTTCGCCGCTGCAGAACAGCTGTTTCAGTCCCTTGCAGCGGCCCGCATCGGTGCGATCGACAAACACCTGCAGCATCGACGGCACGAAATGCGCCACTGTGATGCCGGCACTTTCGATCAGATCGACCAGATAATCCGGGTCCTGATGGCCCAGCGGTTTTGCCAACACCAAGGTCGCGCCCGACAGCAGTGGCTGGAAGAACTCCCATACCGATACGTCGAAACCGAACGGCGTCTTTTGCAGTACGCGATCGGAAGCGTTCCACGGAAATTGTCGAACACCCCAATCCAGACGATTCATCACCGCGTGATGCTCGTTCATCACGCCCTTGGGCTGGCCGGTCGAACCCGAGGTATAGATCACGTAGGCCAGATGCCGCGGCGTCAGCCCGAGCGCCTCAGGCTCGGGATCGTGTTCGTTCTGTTCACCCAGCAACGCGTCGGCATCCAACGCGATGCGCGGCGACGCAACGTCTTCCGGCAACAACGCGCGAGTGGCCGAGTGCATCAACACCGCCGTCGGCGTGCAGTCTTCCAGCATGTAAGCCAGACGATCGCGCGGGTAGCTCGGGTCCAGCGGCACATAAGCACCACCGGCCTTCAGCGTGCCCAGCAGGCCAATCACCATCTCCAGGCTACGCTCGACACAGATGGCGACTCGCTCATCGGGCTTCACGCCGAGGCCGATCAGCCGGTGCGCCAGACGATTGGCTCGCCGGTTGAGTTCGCTGTAACTCAGGCGGGCGCCATCGAACTCCAGCGCGACCGCTTCCGGCGTGGCGTGGACCTGCGCTTCGAAGGCGCGATGAATCAGCTCGATACGGCGCGGCGCGACGGTCGCGTTGAACGCCTCCACCACCCGCTCGCGTTCGCCGGCCGGCAACCACGGCAGCGCGTCGACCGTGGACGACTCCTCGGCCAGATTCCGAAGAAGCACGGTCAGGCTGGCGACATAGCGCTCGATCGTCGAGCGATCGAACAGTTCGGTCGAATAGGACAGTTCGCCAAAGATTTCGTCGCCGTTGTCTTCGAGCGACAGTTCCAGATCGAAATGCGTGGTCTGCTGGCCGCTTTCGAGCTGCGACAGGCTCAGGCCGTGCAGTTGCAGGCCGCCGCCGTCGGGCGTGTTGTTCAAACTCAGCAGCGCCTGGAACAGCGGGCTGTGACTCATGCTGCGCACGGGCTGCGCGGCTTCGACTACCTGTTCGAACGGAAGGTCCTGATGTTCATAAGCGGCCAGCGTTGTCGCCTTCACTCGCGACAACAGGTCGGACACGCTCGGCGCGTCCTGCAGATCGACGCGCAGCGCCAACGTATTGACGAAGAAACCGATCAGCGGCTCAAGCTCGCTGCGTTGGCGGTTGGCAACCGGACTGCCGACCACCACCTCGGACTGACCGCTCAAACGCGACAACAAGATCGACCAGCCCGTCAGCAAGGTCATGAAGACGGTCGTGCCGTGACGTTGCGACAAGCCGCGCAGCCGAGCGCTCAACTCGCTCGACAGACGGACCGGCACGCGGTCGCCGGCATAGCTCTGCACCGCGGGCCGCGGCCGGTCGGTCGGCAGTTCCAGGACCGCCGGCGCGCCGCGCAGTTGCTCGCGCCAATACGTCGTTTGACGCTGCAACCTGTCGCCCTGCAACCAACCGCGTTGCCATGCGGCGTAGTCGGCGTACTGGATCGGCAACGGCGGCAGCGGATCGGGCCGGCCCTGGCGAAACGCGTCGTACAACGCGCTGACTTCCTTTACCAGCACGCCGATCGACCAACCGTCGGAGACGATGTGATGCTGGGTCACCAGCAGCACATGCTCGTCTTCGCTCAGGCGCAGCAGTCGGCCGCGGATCAACGGCCCCTGCGCAAGATCGAATGAGGCGTGGGCCTCTTCGCGACTTTGCGCGGCCACAGCGGAGGCTTTCGCATCGGCGGCGAGATCGCTCAAGTCTTGACCGACCAGAACGAAGCCGGTGTCGGCCGAGTCGATGACTTGCACCGGGGCGCCGGACTGGCTGACAAAGCGGGTTCGCAGGTTCTCGTGGCGCGAGATGATCCGATCCAGGCTCTTCTGCAACGCCAGACGATCCAACTCACCGCTCAACCGCAAGGCCACCGGCATGTGATAGGCCGCGCCAGCCGAATGATCGAGCTGATCCAGGAACCACAAGCGTTGCTGCGCCCACGACAGCGGCAACGCGGCATTTCGGTCAGCCAGCGCGATGGGCGGTTGCGATGCGCTTTGCGCGTCCAGCAAGCCCGCCGCAAGCATCGCCGGCGTAGGACGCGAGAACAGCTCCCGCAGCGGAATGTCCAGACCCAGCGAATGCCGCAGGCGTGAGGCGACCTGCGCCGCCAGCAGCGAATGTCCGCCGAGTTCGAAGAAGTGATCGTGACGGCCGACCCGCTCAAGGCCCAGCAGGTCTTGCCAGACCGCGGCGATGGCGCTTTCGATTTCGCCAAGCGGCGCTTCGTGTTCGCGGCTCAGCACCGCCCCTTGATCAGGCGCAGGCAGCACCTTGCGATCCAGCTTTCCGTTCGGCGTCAACGGCAGCGATTCCATCGCGACGAAGGCGCTCGGAATCATGTACTCAGCCAAGTCCTTCGACAGCGATTCGCGCAGCGACGCCACCGACAACTCGGCGCCCGCGTCCATTACCGCATAGGCCACCAAACGCTTGTCGCCCTCGACGTCTTCGCGCGCGATCACCACCGCTTCGCGCACACCGTCGCAGGCAGCAAGCCGGGCTTCGATTTCGCCCAGCTCGATGCGAAAGCCACGAATCTTCACCTGAAAATCGTTACGGCCCAGGAACTCGATCGTCCCGTCCGCCAACCAACGTCCCAGATCGCCGGTCTTGTACATCCGCGCCCGCGGATCGGCACTGAACGGATCGCGCACGAAGCGCTCAGCCGTAAGCTCCGGACGATTCCAGTACCCGCGCGCAACCTGCACGCCGGCAATGAACAATTCGCCGGCGACGCCGACGGGCACCGGTTCGCCACGCGCATCCAGCACATATATGCGGGTATTCGCCACCGGGCCGCCGATCGGAACCTCGCGATCCAGACGCGCCGTCGTCCTGTCGAGCCGAACGGCCGTGGCATAGACGGTGGTTTCGGTCGGCCCGTAAGTGTTGAGCACGGGGCACGGCGTCGCCGTCAGCCATGCATCGAGGAAGCGGCGTTCCACCTTCTCGCCGCCGACCACGACCAGGCGCAACGATGGCGCCTGCTCCACGGCACCGTCGCGCAGTTGCATCGCCCAGCGATGCCAGAACGCGGTCGGCACATCGACGATTCCGACATCGTGCCTGCGCAGAAAGCCGACGAAGTCCGCATCCGGCGCGATCAGATCGTCCGGGCGCAGCACCACGGTCGCGCCGGCCGACAGCGCGGGAAATATCTCGACCACGGAGCTGTCGAACGAGTACGAAGCGAACTGCAGCATGCGTTCGCCCGGCCCGAGGCCGCAGTTGCGCACATGCGTCGTCATCTGCGCGGTCAGACTGAGGTGCTCGACCACCACGCCTTTCGGCTTGCCGGTCGAACCGGAGGTGTAGATGAGGTAAGCCGCGTCGTTCCCGCTCAGTCCGGCTGGGAGCGGATTGTGATCGTCTCCGTCCGCCGCGATGCCCGCATCGTCCAACCACAAGATGTTCGTCGCATCCGGATCGGGCAGACGATCGCGCAACGACAAAGTGCTCAGCACTCGCCGCGGCGCGCTGTCGTGAAGCATGTGGCTCAGGCGTTCGGACGGATAAGCCGGGTCCATGGGCACGTAAGCCGCGCCGGCCTTCAGAGTTCCCAGCAGCGCGGCGATCAACGACGGCCCGCGCTCCAGGAAGATTCCCACCCGATCGCCGACGCCCACGCCCGCGGCGATCAGCCGATGCGCTATGCGGTTGGCGTCACGATTCAATTCCGCGTAGGAAATCGTGCGATCGCCGGACACCAGCGCGGGTTGCTGCGCAAGCACGGCCGCTTGCGCCTCGAAGGCCCGATGCGCCAGCGGCTCGGCCGGCAACGGCGCCTGAGTCGCGTTGAAGTCGTGCAGCAGTTGATGGCGCTGCGCCTGGTCGAGCAAGTCGAGCTCGGCGACCCGTTGGCCGTCATCGGCGGTCAGGCTCTCCAGCAGGCGCAGCCAGCAGCCCGCCAGACGTTCGACCGTGGCGCGATCGAACAGCGCCGGGTCGAACCTGAAATCGCAGCGCAGCCCTTGTTCCAGCTCGATCGCTTCCAGCACCAGCGGCAGCGACTCGCCGCCGCTGCGGCCCACCGGATACGCGCTCAGCGCCGCGCCGCCCCATGCGATGCCTTCGTCCGCGCCCTGTTCGCTCCACAGGCCGCGTAAGCCGGCGCCGTGGCGCGCGTGCTGGAACACGAACATGGTCTGGAACAGGGAAATCTCCGCACCGCCGCGGCGGGCGCGCAGGTCTTCGACCACGCACTGATACGGATAGTCCTGATAACGCACCGCTTTCAGCGCTGAGTTGCGGGTTTCGCGCAGCACCTGCGCCACGCGTTTTTCCGCGGTAAAACTGGCCTTGATCACAACCGGATTGACGAAGTCGCCGATCACCCGGTCCCACTGCGCCAGGCTGCGGCCCGGCATCGGCGAACCCACCGCGATCTCGTCCTGGCCGGTGATCCGATGCAGGAACATCTGATACGCCGCCAACAGGCAGGTGTACAAGGTCGATGCGTGACGCCGCGCCAAGCCGCTGACGGCGTCGCTCAAGCCGACGGGCACCGATACCGACACCACCTGGGTTCCCTGGACCGAATCGGCGGACGCGCGATCGGTCGGAAGCTGCAGCAGTGTTCCTTCATCGGCGATCGTCTGGTGCCAATAGTTCCTCTGCGCAACTGCTTCGTCGCCGCGCAGCCACTGCTCCTGCCAGCGCACGTACTGCCCGTAATCGTGAACCGGCGCG
Organism: Lysobacter gummosus; assembly: GCF_001442805.1. Lineage (NCBI taxonomy): Bacteria > Pseudomonadati > Pseudomonadota > Gammaproteobacteria > Lysobacterales > Lysobacteraceae > Lysobacter > Lysobacter gummosus. The sequence goes on from NZ_CP011131.1 coordinate 4,121,876, forward strand.
GCCGGATCGAAAATGTTCGCATCGGACAGCAGCGCGCCAAGTTCTTCCAGCACAAGCCAATACGACCAACCATCCACCGCGATGTGATCGAACGCGAGCATCAGCACCTGCTCGTTCGGACCACGCGTATACAAGCCGGCGCGGAACGGCGGTTCGCTGTCGAGCCGGAACGGCCGTGCGCCATCGCGTTCCACCTGTTGCGCCAGTTCGCCCTCGTCCCAGCCGCTGGCGTCGGCGCAGCGCAGTTCCACTTCGGCGGTATCGCAGAAGCGCTGCTCGGCGATTCCGTCGCGCTCGCGGATGCGCACGCGCAGCATCGGGTGACGAATCGCCAAATGGCGTAAGGCCCGTTGCAGGGCGTCGCTGCTAAAGTGCCCGCGCACTCGAGCCGAGAACACATTGTTGTGATCGCTCTGACGCGCCGGCGCCATGCGGTACGTCAACCAGCGGCCGCGCTGCGCCGCCGACAGCGGCAGCCAAAGCTCCGCCCTTGCTTCCAGGTTCATCCCGAACGCCTCAGTTCGCCAAGTTATGCCGTCGTCGCAGCGGATTCTTCGGCGCGCTCGCCGAACTGGCTATCGAGATATCCGGCCAACTCGCGGATATTCGGATAATCGAACAACCACTCCAGTTCGATCTCTACTCCAAGGTCGTCCTGCAAGGCGCGGGTCAACCGCAGCCCCATCAGCGAATCCACGCCCTGCTCGGCGAACGATTGTTCCACCGATATCTGCGCAGGCTCGATCTGCATCACGTCCGCCATCGCATTCCTGAGCCACTGCTCGCGATTACTCATCCCTGCCCCCGAACTGTTCCAACACGCCCGCCGACACGCGGGCGAACCTTCAAACTTCTACCGCGGGCTCCCACACGCCCGCGAGGTAATCCATCCGGCATTGCGCGCGCCGGACCTTGCCGCTGGACGTGCGCGGCAGACTGCCCGGCGCGATCAGCACCACTTCCGACAGCGGCAAGCCGTACGCCGCACTGACGCTGGCGCGCATCGCGCGCGCGACCTCGTCCCACTCGGACCGGCGGCGCAGCCATTCGCGCTTGAGTTCGAACACGACCACCACCGACTCGCGTCCACCGTCTTCGATCGAGAACGCCGCGCCGCCCGCCTGACGCAACGCGCCGTGGCTGCGCTCGCATTCGTGCTCGATGTCCTGCGGCGCGTACTTGCGCCCGCTGACGATGATCAGATCCTTGAGTCGTCCAGCGATGTAGAGCTGATCGTCGCTGATGAAACCCAGATCGCCGGTGCGCAGATAAGCCTCGTCGCCGCCTTCGATGCGGGCGCCGAAAATCCGCGCACTGAGCTCCGGCCGTCGCCAATAACCTCGCGCAACGCTTGCGCTGCTGACCCAAATCTCGCCGACCTCGCCGGCGCGCACGCGCAGCTGCGTGTCTGGATCGACGATTTCGAGCCGAACGTCTCCGCGCACATGGCCGCAGCCGACCACCCGCGCGCCCTCGCGATGCGCGAACCGCGGCGCCTGCCCGACCGAGGTGCCGGTGATGAACAGCGTCGACTCGGCCATGCCGTAGCACGGATAGAACGCGCCCGCGTCGAAACCGTAAGCGCCGTAGCGATCGCCGAAGCGTTCGATCGTGCTCGCCTTGATCGGTTCGGCGCCGCAGAACGCCACCCGCCAACACGACAGATCGACGCCCTGCAGTTGTTCATCGCTGACCGAGCCGGCGGCCAGTTCGTACATGAAATTCGGACCGCCGCTGACGGTCACGCGGTATCTGGAAATGATCTGCAGCCAGCGCTCGGGGTACTGGACGAACTCCGCCGGCGACATGAATCCGGCCGAACAACCCGAGTACATCAGCTGCAGTACGCCGCCGACCAACCCCATGTCGTGGAACAGCGGCAAAGCGGTAAAAAGTACCGAATCGGCGCTGATTTCCATCGCTTCCCGGATCGACGCGCAGTTGTCGATCAGGTTGCCGTGGGTGACGATCACGCCCTTCGGATCGCCGGTCGATCCGGAGGTGTATTGAAGGAACGCCGGCGCATCGGCTTCGGGCGAAACCGGGCGCCATGGCTCGGCCGAGCTCACGAACGCATCCGACGGTTCGCGCAAGTCGATCTTGATCAGCGCCTCGCCGCCTTCGTGCAATTCCGCCTGCAGCAATTCGTCGGCGTCGAACAATAGCGCGCGCGCCTGCGCGTCGCCGACGATCAACTGCAAGCGGCTCTGCAACACCTGCCGGCGCGGCGGCGCGGTCGGCACCGCGACCACGCCGGCCAGCAAACATGCATAGAACGCCTCGACGAATGTCGCCTGCGATTTGCACACCAGCACCGCGCGCTCACCGCGCAAGCCCATCGCCTGCAACCGCTGCGCCAGCGCGGACGAACGCCGCCATAATTCGCCGAAGCTGAGGTCTTCCGGGATCAGCGAAGCGCCCTTGAAGAAGCGGCATGCGATTCGATCGGGCTGCGAAAGCCCTCGCTCGTGCACGATATTGGGAAAAGTCGACATGCCGTCTTCCCGCTCCTTCCTTGGTTGTGCGGTCGCACCTGTCAAGCCCGCCCGGCACATTCAGCTCGCGCTAAATGCGACACAGGTCGCTACTCGTTCAGGCTTAGCCCCCAGATCGGCGCGCTCGATATATCACGCGCAAAACTTGCTAACCGCTTCGAGGTAAGTTATCCATATGTCGCACAGAAAGGAAGCACGCATGTACGGAAATGTGATTCATCGCAGTGTTCATTGCCATGCACTATCACACACATATAGAGCATCGGATCGCAGTCAGTTGTTGATGTGTCACGCAGATGTTGCATTCGGCGAAATTTGAATCACGCTACGATCACGTAGCATAGCGTCTCGGAAACCGTGCATCGTTGATGAGTGCCACAACGCCATCATGAATTTGCCACGCAGGCAGGGATATGCCGCTACTACATCTCCTCGCCGTCGCAAGAACTGATACCACCGGCACGCGACCGGATTGCGCAGGGGAGGCGCATCGCAACTCATGAATTCATTCCACTTCGACATGAGTCGTCGCCTCGCGCGCGCGTGCGGCGGCGTATGGCCGTCGCTTCGGCGCTGATCCGAACGCGTCCCGCGCGAACTTCGCCCACCTTTATTAATTGTCGTTACGCGACACCGGTCCGACCTCATGAGATTGCCGATGTACTTGCGCAGCCACCCACTGACCGCACGACTGATCGTGTTCGTGCTGTTGCCGCTGCTGGGTTGCGCGTTGTGGATGTGGAGCAACGTCAGGAACAGCCTTCCGTCCGAGGGCACGATCCAGATCACCGAAGGCGTCGGCGCGCCGGTCACGCTGTCGCGCGATGAGCACGGCGTCGTGCACGTCAGTGCCGGCAATGACCGCGACGCGTTCTTCGCCATCGGCTATGCGCAGGCGCAAGACCGCTTGTGGCAACTGGAGTTGCAGCGGCGCATGGCGCGCGGCCGGCTCAGCGAGGTGCTCGGCAAGGACAGCATCGACGCCGACGTTCTGTTCCGCACGCTGGGTCTTTACGAATCGGCGCGATCGGCCTGGCCGGCCTTGAGCGCGCCGGCGCGGGCCTCGCTCACCGCCTACACCGCGGGCATCAACGCCAGGCTGGCGCACACCGCGCAACTGCCGGCGGAATTCCGCATTCTCGGCGTGAAGCCCGAGCCGTGGACCGAGATCGATTCGCTCGCCTGGATCAAGGTGTTCGCGCTGGACCTGGGCGGCAACTATCGTCGCGAAATCGATCGCTTTGTTGCCCAGAGCGCGCTGACGCCGGAGCAGGTCGCGATCTTCTTTCCGGAGTATCCCGCGCAGGCGCCGACCACGGTCGCTTCGGTCGAACAAGCGCAAAGCCTGCTGGCGATGGCCGATTCGCAGCACGAGCTGCAAAGCAAGCTGCGCCTGGCCGCGCCCAACACCGGCAGCAACGCCTGGGCCGTCGCCGGCCGGCATACCGCCGACGGCGGCGCCCTGCTCGCCAACGATCCCCACCTGGGCCTACAGATTCCGTCGCTGTGGTATGCGATCAGCGTGGACACGCCGACGCTCAAAGTCTCCGGCATGAGCCTGATCGGCCTGCCGGTGGTGGTGTTCGGCCGCAACGCACAGATCGCCTGGGGCGGCACCAACATGATGGCCGACACCCAGGACCTGTTCTTCGAACGCGCCGACGCGAGCGGAGCGAACTACGAGACCGACGGCGTCTGGCAACCGTTCCAGGTGCGCAGCGAAGTCTTCAACGTCCGCGCCGACTTCCCGGAAAAGCTTCGTCGCCAGTACGCGCCGGTGACGCTGCAGGTGCGCAGCAGCCGCCACGGGCCGATCATCAGCGATCACTTCAAGGTGTTCGACCAACCCGTGGCGCTGCGCTGGACCAGCCTGGACGCGGCCGATACCAGTTACGAAGCCTTCTTCCGCATGAACTATGCGCGCGACTGGAACGAGTTCAAGCAGGCCTTGAGCCATCACGTCGCGCCAGCGATGAACATGCTCTACGCCGATCGCGCCGGCAACATCGGCTATCTCGGCGCAGGCCGCATTCCGGTGCGCAGCCGCGGCGAAGGCACTATCCCCTCGCCCGGCTGGGATTCCAGCTACGGTTGGTCCGGCGAAGTGCCGCCCACGCAATGGCCGCAGGCGTACAACCCGCCGTCGGGTTACCTGGTCAGCGCGAACAACCGCGTGGTCGGCGAGGACTATCCCTATTTCGTCTCGCACGACTGGGCTTCGCCGGCGCGGGCGCAACGCATCGAACAACTGTTGCGGCAACGCATCGGCTCCGGCCGCAAACTTGTCGCCGAGGATATGCAACGCATCCAGGCCGACACCGTCGACCTGGACGCCGCCGCGATGATGACGCGTCTTCGCGAGCGCTTGCCGCAAGGCGAGCACGGCGCTCAGGCTGCCACCTACCTGCGCGGCTGGAACGGCGACATGCGCGCCGACAGTCAGGCCGCGAGCATCTTCCACGTGTGGATGCAGCATTTCCGCAGCACCTTGTTCGCCGATCAGCTGCAGGGCACCTGGAACAACCCGCAACGCACGCGCCTGCTGCGACGGCTCGGCGATAGCGTGCGCCTGGAGCGGCTCGGCCGCTTGATCCAGGACGACCCGACCGGCTGGTGCGACAACCGCGACACGTCGCGACGCGAAACCTGCGAGCAGGCGCTGGCCAGTTCCCAGGCCAGCGCCCTGGATGAACTGCACAAACTGCGAGGCGGCTGGAGCATGCGCGACTGGCAGTGGGGGCAAGTGCAGAAGACCGTGTACACGCATATCCCGATGAGCGCCATGAAGCCTCTGGACAAGGTGTTCGAGCGCCGGATCGGCAACGGCGGGTCCAGCAATTCCATCAACGTGGCCTCGTCCAACTTCGCCTACGCCGACGGTTACCTGCAGGACTTCGGCGCGGGTTTTCGCCAGGTGATCGCACTCAGCCCCAGGCAGGTGACGCATTGGTACATGAATTCGACCGGGCAATCGGGTAATGCGATGAGTCCGCACTACGACGACATGGTCGAACCGTTCCGCGATGTCCGCTATTACCGTTTGCGCACCTCCGCCGACGGTGCCCTCCCCGCGCCGAACACCGCTTCGATGGCGGCGGCAGGAGCCAGCCGATGAAATTGTTCAGCCAATTCTCCGCACGCGCGCCCAACCGGGTGTTCGTCTCGATCCTGCTCGGCGGCCTGTCCGGCATCTGCTATTCGCTGCTGATTCCGCTGGTGCTCAGCGTGATCAAGGACGGCGACCGCCGCTTCGACGAAGTCGCGGCGGCGCCGACGCACCTGTTCGGACTGGAGATCGCCAACGCGCCATTCGCCGCGGTGTTCGCGCTGGTGTGCGTGTTCATCCTGGTGGCGCGCACGCTATCGCAAATCATGCTGACCCGGGTCGCCATCGACGTGGCCTCGGACCTGCGCACGCGGATGTACGCGCGCATCGCCAACGCGCCCTTGCCGGCGCTGGAACGCATCGGCGCGGCGCGCATGATCGCCGCCCTGACCACCGACGTGCCGCGCATCGTGCTGGGCGCGCGGATGATGCCGGACCTGTTGATCAACATCGTCACCCTGATCGGCATGCTCGGCTTCCTGCTGGTGCTCAACTCGGATGTGTTCGTGTTCGTGCTGGGCTGCATCGCCTTCGGCGTGGCCAGCTATCAGATCCCGATGCTGTTCGGCCGCCGCCATTTCATACGCGCGCGTCACGGTTTCGATGGATTGCAGGAGTCCATCCAGGGCCTGATCCACGGCATCAAGGAACTCAAGCTCAACGACAGCAAGCGCCAGGCGTTTTTCGACGATGTGCTGATGGCGCACGAGCATCAGGTCCGCTCCAGCGAGAAGGCCGGCCACACCCTGGTGCGCGCGGCGAGCAATTACGGCGACCTGCTCAGCTTCTTCGTGATCGGCTCGATCCTCTTCATTTTCGTCAACTATCATCTGGTCAGCACGCCGGAGCTGATCGGCGTGATCATGGCCCTGCTCTACATCACCGGTCCGGTGGCGATGATCCTCAACTACATCCCGCAGTTGACGGTCTCGCGCGTGTCGGTACAGCGGGTGGCGAAGCTGTTCGAGGAAATTCCCGCCGAGTCGATCGACACCGTGCAGGAGCCGGCCGCGCAATGGGACTGCGTGCGCTTCGAACAGGTCAGCTATCACCATCAGGCCGCCGAGGGCGCGGGCTTCCAGGTCGGGCCGCTGGATCTGCAGATCCGCAAAGGCCAGATCACTTTCATTGTCGGCGGCAACGGCTCGGGTAAATCGACGCTGAGCAAGCTGATCACCCTGCACTACCGCCCGACCGGCGGCAATATCCACTTCGGCGAACAGACGCTCAGCGACGCCACCATCGGCTCGCTGCGCCAGTCGATCGGCGCGATCTATTCCGACTACTACCTGTTCGACCGCGTACTCGGCTCCGAGGAACGCGAACGGTTGACCGAACTGGTCGAGCATTACCTCAAGGCGCTGCAACTCGACCACAAGGTGAAGTACCGCGACGGCAAGTTCTCCACCCTGTCGCTATCCGACGGCCAGCGCCGCCGCATGGCGCTGCTGGCGGCGATTCTCGACGACAAGGACCTGTACCTGTTCGACGAATGGGCCGCCGACCAGGACCCGACCTTCAAGGCGGTGTTCTATTACGAAATCCTGCCGGCGCTGAAGCGGCGCAACAAGGCGATCGTCGCGATCAGCCACGACGATCGTTACTTCGACGTCGCCGATCAGGTGGTGACGCTGGAGGACGGCAAGCTGGCCAGCGTGACTGTGCGCGAGAGCGAATACGTCAACGAGTCGGGGGCGACGGGTGGGCCGAAGTTCGTGATGCGGGGCGGACAAGACCGGGACGTTGTGGCCACGCACGATGCGACCACGGATATCGAGGATTCGATCCCGCACAGCACCGAAGCGCTCGTGCGCAACGAACTGGCGCAATTGGCTTCGAACGATGGGGCTTGATGCTGAGCCGATGCAGCCGGTGTCAGTCGAAGGTTCGAGTCGTACGAACTGGATTTTTCGCTATTTGCGTGAGCTCTTAGCGCCGGCCTTCGCCGGACTGCAAACGCAGCTTCAGCTGGCGGGCGAACTCGCGCGCCGGCACGGCTTTGTCTTGCAGCAGACCGTCGAGCAATGCCTCGGCACCCGCCTCGTCCCCCCGCGCCTGCAGCAGCAACGACTGCGCGTAGCGCGCGGTCGGCGAGTTCGCATCCAATCGTTGAGCGCGCTTGAGTTCGAGTTCGGCTCCGGCGTGATCGCCTCGTAGCACCGAAATCAACGCCAACCCGCCGTGGGTATCGGCAAAGTTGCGATCGACCTCGTAGGCGCCGCGATAACTCGCCAGCGCAGCGTCCTGATCGCCTTGCAATAGCTGCGCCCAGGCCAGCGCGTGCCAAGTGCCGATATGATCCGGCATCGCCCGCACGGCGTTCTCGACAGTGACCCGCGCCGCCGGCAGATCGCGTTGAAGCATTTGCAACTGCCCGTAGCCGGAAAGCGCGCGCCCCGAGTTCGGATGAAGCCGCAATGCCTCTTGCAAACGAGCATGAGCGAGATCCAGCTCAGCGCGCCACAACGACTGCGTGCCAGCGACCAACAAGGCTTCATGCTGGCCGGGATCGAGCGCCAAAGCGGTTGCGGCGGCGGTTTCGGCAAGATCCTGATGACCCGCGTCGAACAACGTCAGCGCCCGCACCCCATGAGCCGAAGCATCTTCAGGCGCCGCCGTCGTCGCTTCGTCCAACAGCGCGATCCCCGCGTCGTATTCTCCCGATATGGCGAAGGTGCGCGCCTTCAGTATCAGCAAGACCGGTTCGCGGCCGAACCGCAGCAGAGCCTGATCGATACTCGCGTGGGCGGCATCAAGACGCCGCAGGCACAGTTGGCTGAAGGCCAGATCGTGCAGAACCGCCAAACTATCGTCACCTGACGCCAGCAGTTGTCGATAGCCGGCTTCGGCCGCCTCGTACCTGCCGCTGATCAGAGCCAGCCTGGCGGCGCGAAACCGCACGCCCGAGTCAACAGCCGATTCGACGGACAATCCGCCCAGGACCGCGTCGGCGGCGGCATAGTCCGCGCGCGCGCACAACGCGTCGGCCAGAGCGCACGCCAGATCGGCGTTGTCCGGATCGTGCCGGAAAAAATCGCGCAACTGCGCGATACGCGCATCCATATCTTCCGCCATCGGAAACCTCCTTGCGATATCGCGAGCCGTTCCGGCCGGGCCGGACGATTCATCGCAGCGGATCATGGCCACGACGAAGGCTCGAAGGGCGGCCACGCTATCCCGTCAAAATCGCCGATGTCAATGAAAGCTCCGACCAATATCACAGGCCCGGTTTTACATGCCTCAAATACTGAATGCCGAATAAATCATAAAAATACAGTCCTAAATAAATTTTCGAAACCCCAGAGAAGTAGTTAGAGACCGCCACTGGCGCGGTGCTGTATTTGGGGAATTCGCGATGACGGGAATCGTTTCAGGAAGCGGTCTGGGCTTGTTCAACGGCTCGATGAGCCAGCTCGGGATGGGTTTGGGCGGCAACGCCCAGATCAATCAGGGGCGCAATACCCAGCACGTCAACATCGCCACCGGCAACCTGATATTGCGCAGTCAGGACGAGCAGCTCCTGTTCCGCGGCACGACCCTGGCCGCGGTGCGCACCTACAACAGCCTGGGCCAGTTGTCGCAGGTCGGCGGCGATGCCTGGATCACCGGCTTCGAGCGGCGCGTCGAACTGCTCTCGGGCAGCCTGAATGTGGCTGGCAGCGTCATGCGCCGCCACGTCGGCGACGGGTCCTATCAGGACTTCGTCTACGTGAGCGCCAATGTCTACCGCTCGGTGACCGGCGACGGCGCGCACGACACGCTTACCTGGAATGGGACCAGCAGCGTCTGGACCTGGGTCGAGGGCAGCTCCCGGCGCGAGGAACTGTACGCCAACCACGCCGATGCGACATTGAAGGGCCGGCTGACGCGCATTCGCGAACTGAAGTCCGACGGCGCATCGCAGACCACCTGGAACGTTCTCTACGACTCCGGCAACCGTGTCAGCGAAGTCCAGGCGGTCGAAGGCGGCCCGCAGGAAGCGTTGTTATTCGGTTATGACGCCAACGGCCGGCTGAGCACGCTGTCCACGCGCATCAACGGCGTCGTCAATGAGCAGGTTAGCTATGGCTACGATGCCGCCGGCCGATTGAGTTCGGTACTGGTCGATCTGACGCCTGCCGACGCGGCCGGCGATCGCGACAGTTGGGACGCCGGTACGGCTTCCAACAACGATGGCTACCGCTTCCAGACCGTCTATACCTATGTCGATGCGAGCAGCCTGCGTCTGAGTCAAGTTCGCCAGAGCGACGGCACTATCGTCAGCTATACCTACGACGCCCAGGGCCGCGTTAAGACGCTGACCCGCGGCGACACCAACACCAACGATGCGGACGGACAGGGCCAGACCCTGACGTTCACCTACGACGACGCCAATCGCAGCACCGAGGTCGCCGATTCGACCGGTCGGTCCTACATCTATGTGTACGACGCGGCCGGACAGATCACCGAGGTCCGCTCCCCGGCGAGTTCGGGCTTGCGCGACCTGACTCAATATTCCTACGACAGCGACGGCAATATCACCCGCGTCAAGACACTGCGCGGCGGCACGACGCTCAGCGAGAGCGTCTACCAGTACGACACCTCGGGCAATGTTCTGTGGCAGTGGCAGACGGTCGATCCTGCAATCGGCACCGCGGCCACGGCGGTCCAACGGACTTACACCGCCAATAACCAGCTGGCCAGCGAAACCATTTACAGCGGCCTGGACGCGGACCGTGAACTCGGCGCGCAATCCCCAACCGCGGGTGCGACCACCTCTTATCTGTACGACGCGCAGGACCGCGTCCGCTTCGTCGTCGATGCGCTCGGTGCTGTGCGCGAATACGAATACGAGACCGTTGGCGCCGGTGCCGGCCAGGTCGCGAAATCTAGGCAATATCTCGCCGCGAGCTATGCCGGCGCCATGACCCTGGCCGCGTTGGTCGCCTGGGCCACGCCGACACAGCGGGCACAAAGCACGCTGGTATCGTCGGTCTACAACAACAAGGGCCGGCTTTCGGGAACCACGGCGTACGCGCAAGTCGACGCGTCCGGCAACGGTGTGGAAAACGACTCGGCCGAAATCGTCCAATATCTATACGACGCGCAAGGCCTGCTCACACAGCGCCGGGTGATGCGCAGTTCGACCACGGCGGCCAATGACGGTCGGGACGTCACCCAGACCACGACATATCTGTACGACGGCATGGACCGCGTCGTATCGGAGGTCGTCACGGAAAAAGTCGGTAATGGCACCGAAGAGCTGCGGCGCATCACCTCGAAATGGACCTACCAGGACTCCGGCGCCAGCGTAAGGACCGTCATGGAAGGCGGCATCGTCAACGACGGTGCGATCGGCAACGATCTGCTCAGGATCGAAGTACGCAACGCTGCCGGGCAACTGGTCAGCGTCAGTGAATCGGCACTCAGCGGTGGCGGTACCCGCGCGATTTCGAAAAACTACTACGACACCGCCGGCCGTGTCCGTGCAAGCGAAAACGCCGGAGGCGCGCGGACCTATTTCTTCTACGACGAAGAAGGCCAACTGGCCGCGCAGGTGGATGAGGTCGGCGCGGTCGTCGAATATGTCCGCGACAACCTGGGCCGGATCGTTCAAACCAAATCGTATGCAACGCTGGTGAATACCAGCGCCTGGGTGGCATCAGGCGCGGTGGTACCGGCCACGGTCGCGGCGATACGGCCGGCCATTTCGGCGGACGATCGCGTGACGACCCGCAGCTACGACGCCTTGGGCCGTTTGCTCAGCGAAAAATCCGGCACGGACGGTGCGACCACGCAATACAGCTACGACGGCGCCGGGCGCTTGTTGCAGGCCAAGGCCCAGGACGCGGCCGGGAATTCACGGGTCGTTCGTTACTTCTACGATATCGAAGGCCGCCAGACCGGCCAGCTCGATGCCGAAGGCTACCTGACCGAATACAGCTACGACCTGCTCGGCCGCCGCATCGCCAGCAAGGCCTATGCGACCGCGACCGCGTCCGCACAACGAGCCGACGGCACGCTTGCGCAACTGCGCCCGGCCACGGCAGCGGACGACCAGCTGACGCGCTGGTTCTACGACGGCCGCAACAACATCGTCGGCCAGCTCGATGCCGAAGGTTATCTTACCGAGTACGTCTTCGACGAAGCGCGCAACGAACGCGGCGTGCTGGCCTACGCCAATCAGCTCACCGGTCTGACCGGCTCGGAAACGCTCACCAGCCTGCACAACACCGCCGTTGCCGGAGCCGTGCGCGAAACGCGTCGCAGCTACGACAGCCTCGGCCAGCTGACCACGCAGAAGAACGCCGAAGGCACCGTCACCCGCTATACCTACGATGCGCAGGGCCGCCTGCTTCGCACCGAAGCGGCCGCCGACACCAGCGAAGTACGGGAAAATCGCCTGCGCTACAACGTCTTCGGCGAACTGATCGGCGAGTTGAGCGGCGAAGGCGCGACCAACCTGACCGCCGGCATGACCGAAGCCCAGCTCGATGCCGTCTACAGCCAGTACGGCGTCACTCACAGCTATAACAGCCTCGGCGAGCGTATCGAAAGCATCGACGCCGCCGGCAACAAGACCTGGTACTTCTACGACACCGCCGGCCGGTCCACCTATGTGGTCAAGGGCGTAGCCAACGCCAGCGGTGTGGCCAACAGTCAGGGCGAGGTCCTGGAGACCCGTTACGACGCTTTCGGCGAAGTGCGCGACACCACCGCCTACACCGGCCGCATCGCCCTGGCCACCGCCGGCAGCCGCGACAGCGCGGCCAGCGCGATCGCCGCCCTGACCTACCTCGCCGCCAGCGACAGCCGCCGCAGCTACACCTATACCCAGCGCGGCCAGCTCGCCACCGTCACCGAGGCCGAAGGGCAACTGCGCCAGTACACGTACAACGCGTTCGCCGAGCGCATCCGCGAAGCGATCCTCAACCCCGGTGCGGCCTCCACGGTGGAGACCGACTACGACCGTCGCGGCCTGGCCATCGCTCACCGCGAAGGCGTCGGCACCCCGCTGGCCCGCTCGACCAGCGCAACCTACGACGCCTTCGGCCGGATCGTGCGAGCCACCGATGCGCGCGGCGTGCCCACGCTCTACAGCTACGACCGCCTCGGTCGCCAGTTGACCTCGCGCCAGACCGTGCTCAATCGCGAACAAGTCACGACCACGGCTTACGACGCCTACGGCCGCGTGCTCAGCGTCACCGACGCGTTAGGCCGCGCCACCACCAGCGTCTACGACACCACCAATCGCACCACCACGGTCACCACACCGGAGGGCGTGGCGGTCAAGACCAGCTATGACCGCCACGGCCAGCGGATCAAGGTGACCGCGCCGCTACCAGGCGGTACGTTCGCCGAGACGACCTACGTCTACGATCGCGACGGTCACCTGATCTCCAGCACCGATCCGGTGGGTCGCACCGCTGGTAACGAGTACGACACGCGCGGCTTGCTGGCCGCCACTGTCGACGGCAGCGGACGCCGGGTGGAACTGCGCTACGACGCCGCCGGCCGACTGCTGCAGCGAATCGAGGACCCCGCCGGACTGGCGCTGACCACGGCCTATCGCTACGACGGCCAGGGTCGCCAGACCGAAACCGTCGACGCCAGCGGTCGCGTCATCGCCTACACGTATGATCGCGAAGGCCGGCTGGTCCAGACCGCGCAGGATCCGACCGGGCTGAACCTGCGAACCACCTACAGCTACGACGCCCAGGGTCGGCAGATCCGCATGACCGAGGGCGCCGGCACCGCCGCAGCGCGCACCGTGCAGTACGACTACGACGCCCTCGGCCGGCGCGTCGCGGAGCGGGTGGACCCGGACGGGCTGAATCTGGTTACCGCCTATGCCTACGACGCCGAAGACAATCTGATCCGGCATACCGACGGCACCGGCAATGTCACGCGGTTCTATTACGACCAAGCCGGGCAGTTGATGTACACGGTCGATCCGCTCGGGGTGATGAAGCGCAACTGGTACGACCAGGTTGGACGAGTGGTAGCCAGCCGCACTTTCATCGTCGCCACCAACGCCTCCACGTTGACCGACACCACCACCATCGTCGAGCTGGATGCGCGGATCAACTGGAATGCGCTCGATCCGGCGAACTACACGGTCTACGACCGCGACGGACGCATTGCACTGGTGCTCACCGGGATGGGCACGGTGCAGGAATACGTGTACGACGCCGCCGGCCGGGTCTCGGCGATCCGCGATTACGCCGCGCTGTGGCCGGACTTCAGTCAGGCCCGGGTCGGCAAGATGTTCGCCGGCACGGCACTGCCGGGCGAATTCGATCTTGCGCCGCTGCGCAACGACGCCGCCGACCGGATCACCTATCAGGTCTACACCGCCGCCGGCGAACTGCGCACCACGGTCGACAATGCCGGCACCGTGATTTCCTACGTCTACGACCGCGCCGGGCGCATGGTCGTGCACAAGCGCTACACGCATGCGGCTCAGTTCAATCCGACGATCCGCGCCAAGCTGATCGCGGGCACCGCATCGCCGCAGGACGTCGTCGACGTCACCGTTGTCGACAACGCCACCGACCAGGTGACCTATACCAGCTATGACGGTGCTGGCCGCGCCCGTTACGCGGTCGACGCCAACGGCAGCGTCGTGGAAACCTTGTACGACGCCGCCGGCCGCGTCGCCGGAACCCGCGCCTATGTCGTCCCCGTCGTTTTCGACGCGCCGTTCAAGCCACAGCTGATCGCCGGAGACACCGCCGCCTTCATCACCCTCCGCGACCGTCTCGCCGCGACCGCCGATGACGCTCGAGACTTGCGTGAATACCGTGTCTACGACAGCGCTGGCCGCCTCGCGGCCGTCGTCGACGCTGCCGGTTACGTCGCCGTGCGTACCTACGATGCCGCCGGGCATCTCGTCCAGGAACGTCATCGCAGCCAAACCGCAACGATCTCCGCCACGCTACGAGCCAAGCTGACCGCGGGGACGGCCAGCTATGCCGAGCTCGCCGCGGTCACACCGCAGAACGAGATTACCGACACGCTAACCCGGCGCGCCTACGATGCTGCAGGCCGCGAGCGCTTTACCCTGACCCAGACCGGCCTTGTCCAAAGCGGCGTAGGCCTTTACACGGTTGACGAGCGGCGCTACGACGGCGCGAACCGAGTTGTCCTGACCACGCGCTACGGCAGCCCGGTCGCCTTCGGCGCCGGCGCCACGGTCGACGACGTCAACGCCGCCTTGACCCTGGGCGGCCTGTTCGCGCCCGACCGCAATCGCCAGACCCGCTACGTCTACGACTCCGCGGGCCGCCTGCGCTTCAGCGTCGACGATCTCGGCGCAGTCGCCGAACAGCGTTATGACGGTGCCGGACGCGTTGCCGAATCGCGCCAATACGGCGCCTACATTCCCGTCGACACCGTGATGACCGAAGCCGCGGTGGCGGCCGTTGTCGCTGGTATCGCCGATGTGCGCAAGACCACCACCACCTACGACGCCATGGGCCGCACGCTCACCGTCACGGACTCGCTCAACCAGGTCCGCCGCTACAGCTACGACAATCTCGGCCAGTTGCGCAGCCATACCAACGCCAACGGCCACGTCTGGAACTACGACTACGATCTCGCTGGCCGCCGCGTCGCCGAGTTCAGCCCCGAAGTCAGCATTGGCAGCGCCGACGCCGCCGGCGCGCAGAGCGTGCGCACCGTCCGCATCGTCACCCGCACCGCCTACGACGCGCTCGGCAACGTGCTCAGCCGGACCGAGAACGCCGACACCGCGCAGTCGCGCGTCACCCGTTACGTCTACGACAACCGCGGCCATCAGATTCGTACCATCTTTCCCGATGCCGGACGCATCGATCCGACCACCGACCAGTTGGTCGCCACGGGCGCGCAGCCGACCCTGGAGGTGAGCTACGACGCGCTCGGCCGCGCCGTGGTGCAGAAGGACACCCGCGGTTATTACAGCTACAAGGTCTATGACGGCTTGGGCCAACTCGCGTTCGAGATCGACCAGGAAGGCTACGTCACCGGCTACACCCATGATGGCTTCGGCCAACAGACCCAACTGCGCCGCTATGCGCAGCGCTTTAACGTCGCCGCGCTGTCGGGCTGGAGCGAGGGCCAACCGATCTCGCTGGCGCAGGCGCAGGCTGCGTCCGCCACGTCCGCGACCGACCGCATCCTGACCACTCGCTACGATCAGCGCGGCCTGACGATCCAGGTCGAGCAATCGCAAGTCGCGTATTACACCTCGGCCGGCGCCGCCGCCACCGGTACGCCGACCGTGCGCATGGCTTACGACGCTTACGGTCAGAAGGTGAGGGAATCGACCCTGCTGGAAGGCACCGCCGGCGGCTCCGACGCGCGCTGGGCCGATGCCTATCTCTACTACGACGCGGTCGGCCGCAAGACCATGAGCGTGGACGCGGAAGGCTACGTCACTCGGGTGAGTTACAACGCCAACGGCGAAGCCGTGGAGTGCATCGAATACGCCAAGGCGATTTTCACCGGCAACCTCACTACCGACGCCGCGCCTGCCGCGCCGATCGCCGGTGACGCGATCAGCGGCTATGACCGCCTCACCCGCTGGAGCTACGACGCCATCGGCCGCAAGACCAGCGAAACTTCGGTGCGCCACTTCCAGCGCATCGATGGCAGCAACGGTGTACGCGACGTCGCGCGTCAATTGCGCTACGACGGCGAAGACCGCGTCACCCAGATCATCGACGATACCGGCACACTCACCACGGCCTACGACGCGCTCGGCCGCGTCACCAGCGTCACCGAGCCGAACCGGCGCGTGATCAACGACGGCACGTTCGGCCTGCTGACCGATTCTGCCGGACGTGACCTCTTCCTCGATTACATGTACGAAAGCGCCTCGCCCTACACCGAGATGCGCTACGACGCCTTCGGCAACCTGCTGCTGACCCGCAAGTACGCCACCGGCAAGCGCGCCGATGGCACGGTGACCGCGCACGCCAAGGACCAACTTGAGTACGTCCGCTACGACTGGCAAGGCCGTGCGGTCGCGGTCGGCGCGGCCAACGGCGATACGCGCTACAGCGAGTACGACGCAGCCGATCACGTGGTGCGTCAGCGCAGCGCCTTCACCAGTACCCAGCCTGGGCTCAGCGGCACCACCTACACCGACTACGTCTACGACAAGGCGGGACGGCAGACACAAACGCAAAAATACCGGGTACTGCAGGCCTGGTCCGCCATCGACCAACAACAGACGGTCGAGTACAACGCCTTCGGCGAGATCGTGCGCAAGACTCACGGCTTGCTGCAAGGCAGCCTCGACTACGTCTACGACTCGGCCGGCCGCCTGATCCGCTCGAACGAGAATTTCGGCGCCCGCAATTTCGGCTACAACCTCGCCGGCCACCAAGTCCGCGAGCAACATGTCGCGGCCACCAGCGACGGGCAACGCGTGGACGCGGTGACCTGGAACGCTACTGATCGACTGGGCCGCATCACCCTCACCCGCCAACCCTCGCACACCACCGACCCCAACCTCAGTTCCGCGATCCAGCAGTATCGCGACCGCTGGGGCAACGTGATCGAGGCGGTCGACGCACGTGGCTACCGCACCAACTATCGCTACAACGAACTCAACCAGGTCGTCCGCGACGAGCGTCCGCTGGTGGCCGTGGTCGGCGAAAACGGTACAATCACCTGGTTGCGTCCAGTCAACGAGTGGTATTACGACGCACTAGGCCGCCTGATCGGCACCCGCGACGCCAACGGCAACCTGCGCATGCAGGAATACGATGCCGTGGGCCAGCAGGTGCGCAGCACCGACGGGCTCGGGTCCACCACGCTGTACGCCTACGACGCGCTCGGCCAGCAGCGCATCGTGCAAAATCCGGCAGGCTATCTCACCTACAACGACTACGATCAGCTCGGTCGGCTGATCGAAACCGGCGACCTGCTGCCCACCGCCAGCGGCACGCGCAGCCGCAATCGACTGCAGAGCTACGTATTGAACCAGAACGGCGACCGCATCAAGGTCACCGACGCGCTCGGCAATTCCACCTATTACGACTACAGCAGTACTCATCAGATCGGACGTGTACGAACCGCAACCGGACTGGTAACCAATTACGGCTACGACGTCATGGGCCGCAAGATCGCCGAGAACTACGGTTCCGTCGGCGCCGCGGTCCAGGACCGCGACGGCGAGACCGTGCGTCTGGACGAACTGACCTGGGACTACGACGTCTATGGTCGCTTGCTCGACCATAACAATCTCGGCGGGCGCGACTGGAACTATGAATACGTCGACACCACCGGCCAACTCTCCGCGGAGACCCAGGTCGGTAATTCGATACCCGCCGGCGCGCGCTACTACACCTACTATCCCAGCGGACGGATCAAGGCGATCTATGAAAACGGCCCGAATCCGACTTACCGCTACGAGTACGACGCCGCCGGCAACCGCACACTGGAAGAGGTCGATACCGTCGATGGCGGCGGCCAAGCGGTGCATACCATCACTCGTTCCTGGTACGACAGCAACAACCGTGTCTCGCGCGTCGTCCAGGACGATCTGGCCGTAAACAAGCGCATCTTCGACCTGAGCTACACCTACGACGCGGTCGGCAACCGCCGCAGCGTCTCGGCCACGGCCAGCTACGGACCGGACGCGCCGGGCATTCCGAACTCGAACTCGGCGCCCCAGGCGCTGCTCACCCCGGCGGACCGCGCGGTCCGTCGCGGCATGAGCTCTCAATTCTCACTGCTCTTCAGCGACCTGTTCCGCGACGCCGAACAAGACCCGCTGACTCTGCAGATCTCACTCGAAAACGAGCAGCCGCTACCGTCATGGCTGAGCGTGCAGCGCGACCCGGCTACCGGCTGGATCTCGTTCACCGCCAATCCGCCGGCTAACGCCTCCGATCAGGATCTGCGGATCGAACTGATCGCGTCGGAGACCAATGCGTCCACACAGAGCGCATCCATCGTCTTCAACCTCTATCTGCGCGACAACGTCGCGCCACGTCGCTACAACGACAATGTCGAAACCCTGAAAGTCAAGACCGGCGACAGCTGGAACAAGGATCTGCTCGCAACCGACTTTTTCTACGACCTCGATGTCGGCGACCGCCTGCGCCTGAGCCTGGACAACCCCGCGCAACTGCCGTCGTGGCTGAACTGGGACCAGAGCGCCCAGGCCGTCTTGCGCTTAAGCGGCACCGCACCGACCGGCACGTACACCTTCCAGGTCCGCGCTACCGACGATAAGGGACAATCGGAGGTCAAGACGATCCAGATCGTGGTGGCGCCGAATAATGCGCCGACCGGACCGGGAACCTTGCCGTCAGCGTATTTGCTGACCGATCGCGATCTGACTTGGTCGGTGCCGTTGTCGCAGGCCTTCGTCGACGCCGACGGCGACCGCCTCAGCCTGTCCGCGACCGGTCTGCCGGCCTGGATGGTTTTCCAGCGCACCACCGTGCTGGGCCAACCGTATCTGAGCCTGTCCGGCCGGCCACCGGAAGGCACGCCCGTCGGTCAGATCTACACCATCGTCTTCACTGCCACCGACACCAATGGCGCCAGTCGCAACACGACGCTGAGCCTGACTACGCGCCAAGTCAACCAGCGTCCGCAACCGCCCTCGGCGATGCCGGCATTGCCACCGGCGGTGATCGGCAGCAGTGGCTACTGGTACCAATTGCCCGCTTTCACCGACGCGGACGGGGATACGCTCAGCTATCGCCTGAGCCAGCTGCCGCCCGGCCTGAGCTTCAACTCCGCCACACGCGTGATTACCGGCAACCCGACCGTCGCCGGCACCTATCCTGTCACCTACTACGCCGACGACGGACTGGGCGGCGTCGGTCAGGTCAGCCTGCAGATCTGGGTGCGCCCCAACAGCGCACCGGAACCGACCGTCATTCCGAATCAGAACGCGATGGTTTCGGTCGGCTGGAGCTATCAGCTGCCGGAACGCTACGATGCCGAATACGACGAGGTGAAGTACTCATTCACCGGCCTGCCGCCCGGCGTGACCTATGATCCCAACACCCGCGTGGTCAGCGGCGCACCTACTGTTGCGGGCAGTTACACCGTCACCCTGTATTCGAGCGATATCTACGGGGGCGTCTCCAGTTCCCAGTTCATCATCGACGTGGCTCCCCGTCCGACGCATAACCTTGCGCCGTACATCAATCGCCAGGCGCCCAACGCCCAGTGGAACGTCCTGATCGAATATCCCTACACTGTTCAGCGCTACATCGCCGCCGCCGATACTTTCCGCGATCCAGACGGGGATGCGCTTTCCTACCGACTGATCACTCCGACCGACTGGACCCACTACATCGACGGCAACGGCCAGCACATCATCGAAGCTAGGCCGGCGACCAGCAATGTCGGCTGGACCGACACATACACCGTCGTCATCCGTGCCACCGACAGCAAGGGCGCCTATGTCGACATGACGTTCTATGTCGACGTCACCACCATCACTAACAATCCAGGCGACCCAGGCAACCCGCAGGATCCGACCAGCCTTCCCGGTGATGGGGTGCTGCTGTTCGACATGGCTGCTGAGTCGTCCCCAGCGGCGGTCGCCTCAACAGCCAGCGTTCCCGCCCTTGGCCCAACCCAGCATAAGACCTACTGGTACACCTACGACGCCGAAAACCGCATCAAGATCAACAACGGCACGCTCTCCGGTGGCGGCATCGCCCTGCAGCCGATGGGAGAGAATTCGTACGAAATCACTTACGACGCAGCCGGCAACGTCGTGGCGCGCGCCGGCCTGCAACCGGATCCGACGACCAGCAGCGACAGCGGCATCCTGCAAACGGTGATCGAACGCTCCAGTTACGACCTGCGCGGCAACCGCACCGAGGAGTTCTACGAGCAAATCATCCGTGGCGGTGAGATCGTATCGAACGGCGGCTTGCGCAAACGCATGACTTACGACGCCAACAACCGCCTCACCGATTCGCGCAGCTACTTCGGCAGCGATGCGGTGCATCAAGAGCGCCTGCCGGATGGCGAAGTTCGCTTCCACGAGTACGGCGGCTGGCTGTACGCCGCCGAGAACTACAGCTACGACATCGATGGCCGCCTGCTCTTGCAGCACGCCTGGGAACGTGCCGGTTCCGCCGGCGACAGCAATTGGGTGATCGCAGCGGCCGCCGACAACGCAGGCAACCGGCAAAGCAACGATATCGGTGTGCTGGGGTGGCGCGGCAGCACCCATTACGTCGCCACCCTTGGAGATGCCACTGCCACCGGCCACGACTCCCTCGGCCGCCTGACGACCTACAAGGTCTACGGCGTGGCACCCGACGGCCGCCAATACATTCACACCTACACCAACACCTACCAAGGCTGGGAGAACTACCAACTCGCCTCCACCAGCGGTACCAGCGACCACAGCAGCTTCAAGCCCACCACCAACACCCTTAGCTACGACGCTCTCGGCCGCTTGCTCGCCCAGCGCGAGCACACCACCTTGCGCAGCGGCGGCACGGACGACCGCATGCGTTACTACGCCTATAATGCCGACGGCTCAGTGATGCAACGGCGCGAAGGCCGCATCAACGACAGCGGCCAATTCGTCCAGGACGAACCCCTCGGCCCGGGTAACTACCGCCTGATCCATGCCGGCGGCGTGCAACAGGCCGAGCTGCGCCAAGGTACCCGCATCCAAAAGTCCGACGGCAGCTTCGCCTACACCAACCAGTTTGTGAGCCTCAACGGCATCGGCGGCTACGAAGCCGGCAACGCCGGCAAGGTCATGCCCCTGGCCGGCGAAACCTTGCGCGGACTGGCGCAGCGGGTCTATGGCAGCGAACTGATGTGGTACCTGATCGCCGAGGCCAACGGCTTGAGCGATCCCAATAAGGAACTGATTCCCGGGCTGGGGCTGACCGTACCGCGGGCAGTGGTCAGCCAGAACAATGCTTCGACGTTCAAGCCGTACGACCCTGGCGAAGCAATCGGATCCACGACTCCGAACCTGCCCTATATCGCTCCGCCGCCGAAGGATGGGTGCGGTGGCTTCGCGATCGTCATGATGGTCATTGTCGCTGTCGCGGTGACTGTGGCGACGTGGGGCACGATGACGGCCCAAACGGTCGGCGCCATGAGTGCCGCGACCAGCGCCACGGCCGCGAGCGCAGCCACATTGGGAGCAGTCGGAACGAGCGCGGCCATCACCGCGACAGCGGCGCTAGCCCCCAGTTTGGGCACCGCGGTGCTGGCCGGCGCAGCCGCAAGCGCCGCGGGAAGCATTGCGGGACAGGCCGTCGGCAGCATGATGGGAGCCACTAGCTTCAGCTGGCGCAATGCCCTGTCTGCCGGCGTTGCGGGCGGCTTGACCGCTGGCGTGGGCAATCTGATGGGAGTAGGCGGCGTGCAATCCGCTCTTGCGCAATCGCCAATGAAAGCGGCGGGGGTGGCTCTGGGAAATGCCGCGGCCGATTACATCGGTCAGAAAGTAGCCGGCATCGATCATGGCTTCAGCTGGCGCGCCATCGCCGCAAGTGCCGTGGCTCAATATGCTTCCGCAGGCATCAGCGCCGCGATCGGGCAGCCTGCGTCCCAATCGTTCGGCGGCACCGGCTCGCTGCTGGGAGATTTTTCCGACAGCATGATCGGCGGCATCGTTGGGCTTCATACTCGCCGAACTTTCGGGTTCAATGATGATATCGACTACAAGCGGATGGCGCTTGATGCATTTGGTAATGCGTTGGGCAACGCGGCAGTTGCCGGAATCCAGAGCCGGCAGGCGGATCGCGCGGCAGAGCGCCAGGCCGAGTTGGATGCTGGGCTGAAGCGGAGCATGGAGACCACGCAAGTCAAGCTGGATGCGCGCACTGCGGAGTTGATGGATGAGATTGATGCCAAGCTTATGCGGGGCATGGAGAAGAAGACCGAGCAGATACTGGGTGCGGCGCTGGCTAGAGGCCAAGCGCGCATCGATCGAAGCTTCGATCGAAAGTTTGCCGCGGCACAGGCGCGAGCGCGTGCTATGGCAGAAGAAGCCAAGTTAGCAAAGTTGCTGGAAGGATCGCGCTACTCCGGATTGAGCGGCAGAGACCTGGATGATGCACTCGCCGCAGGAAAACAGCATCGAACCGCGGTGGCTCAGTCTGCGGCATTGCGGGCAACATACGGGAAAACAAACGCGGCCGACATCGGCAGCACCAAAGGCCTGACCGCGTGGGAGAGTTTCACCACATTCCCAGTGGAGAATATGAGCGAATGGCTGGCGACTGGCTCTCAATGGCTGTCAGATGTCGCAAACA
This sequence comes from Lysobacter gummosus, assembly GCF_001442805.1. Taxonomy (NCBI): domain Bacteria; kingdom Pseudomonadati; phylum Pseudomonadota; class Gammaproteobacteria; order Lysobacterales; family Lysobacteraceae; genus Lysobacter; species Lysobacter gummosus. The sequence continues at coordinate 4,144,711 of NZ_CP011131.1, forward strand.
CCATGCGCGGGAAGAATCCTGCCACCGACGCGCTATGGTCGAATAACGTGAATCAAAGAGCTCCGCTCGATTATGCGGATGCGAACGTCCTGTCGGGACATGCACTGGCTATCGTGGCCGATGCGGTGGCTGGAACGCTGTCCTTCGCCAGGACAACATTCGATGAGGACGCACGATATGAGTATGCCGGCAATCTATTCAGCTTCCCTGGAGAGGCGAAGCAGTGGTGGAACACATCGAGCGGCATGGAGAAGTTTGATGCAGTCTACAATGGGGTTGTTGGAGCGGCGATGCCTGCGGGGGCGGCTGGTCGGCTGATACCTGATGTTGCAAACAGCGGAAACGCAGCGAGACTATCATTCGGCGAGTTAAGGGCTCTCAAGACAGCCGGTCTTTCTCGCGCCGAAATTGCGCGTCATATCGAACTGAATGGAGACGTCTATCTCTTCCGAGGCACATCGGAAGGATGGGTTGGTTCGCCGGGTGCCCAGGCGACGGCTGTCTCTGCTTCTGTAGATCCATACGTAGCCACGGTGTTCGGCTTGGAGGCGAGAGCTCAAGGTGGGCGAGCAGTTCTTCAGTTTGGCAGCAGGTCAGAAGTAGGCACGTTCACCAGAGGCAATTGGTTCGCGGTGCAAGAACGCGAGGTTGGTGTCCTGACCAATGCAGTGGGATTTGCTGAAAGAGCGCCGTACAATTTCCCTGTAGATCGTGCGAGGGCGATTTTGGATGATATGGGGCTGCCTTCTTTGCCCCGTGTTATTCGCACCCCAGATGATCGCAGAATGTTTCTTGATGCTGCGCCGAAAATGACACCAGAGCAGACTGCAGAGTTCTTGCGTCGAACCAGGAATGGGGGCTGATTTATGAATTTAGAAGCAGAGTTTTTCGTCGAAGAGGTCATGAAAGATAGGTCAGGCCGGCCTGTCTATGTTGGAGTTCCTAATCAAGGGCGTGGCGTTCGTGTGGGAGATAAATTCATCCTGCGATATGAAGTGCCACGCACACTGGACGATGCGCTTAATGACCGCCCTAGAGCAGAACCCGTAAATCAGCGAAGTGTGGCGCTGACAGTTACGGCAATTGATTCGATGAGGAAGTTAATTCAAGAGTTGCCCTTGGGAGTGACTGGGGCTCTGTACCTTGAGGGTGACGGAATCGAGCATGTAGGCAAGAGAACTTTTCTGAAAACATCAGACTCGATCTCATAACGAAGACCGGGATACCCACTTTCTTCTAGTGGCTAAAAAGCACCCCAACGCCCAGCACCGCCGGATGTTGTCGGTTGAGCGCGTCGATGTCAGTGTACTGTCCGCTGGCCGAATGGCCTTCCCCCTTCGAATTTCCGCTCTTTTTTTTTGCGCGAGCCCCCTCGGATTGTCACCTCCCCGTAAACTCACTCCAGCAATAACTAGAGGTCTCCAGGCAAAATAGCCCAAAGGAGACTGAAATGCGCAAGAGCAAGTTCACTGAGAGCCAGATCGTCACGGCGCTGAAGCAGGTCGAAGGCGGGCGCCAAGTCAAGGATGTCTGCCGCGAGTTGGGCATTTCCGAAGCAACGTACTACGTGTGGAAGTCCAAGTACGGCGGGATGGAAGCGGCGGATGTGCAACGGCTGCGGGATCTGGAAGCCGAGCACAACAAGCTCAAACGTATGTACGCCGAGCTGGCGATGGAAAACCATGCCTTGAAGGATGTCATCGCAAAAAAGCTCTAGCCTCGGGGCATAAGCGCCCGCTGGCCGCGTGGTTGATGGAGCACCACGGTTGGAGCGAGCGCCGGGCTTGTACGGCGACTGGCCTGTCGCGATCGACGGTGCGTTATCGAAAGCGCCCGGATCGCGACGAGCAGGTCATTGCGTTGTTGGCGGAGTTGGCTGAGCGGTTCCCGGAGCGCGGATTCGACAAGCTGTTCCAGTTGATCCGGCGCCGAGGGCAGCCTTGGAACCACAAGCGGGTGTGGCGGGTGTATTGCCTGATGCAACTTAATCACCGACGTAGCGGCAAGAAACGACTGCCTAACCGGCATCCTTTGCCGCTGGTAGCCGGCGAGCAGATCAACGGCAGTTGGTCGATCGACTTCATGTCCGACGCACTGTGGGATGGCCGCCGCTTTCGCACCTTCAACGTCATCGACGATTTCAGTCGCGAAGCCTTGGCGATCGAAGTCGATCTGAATCTGCCGGCTACCCGAGTCATCCGCACCCTGGAACGCATTGGCGCCTGGCGCGGTTATCCCCGCAAGTTGCGCTTGGACAACGGCCCGGAGTTCATCGCGTTGGCGCTGGCCGAGTGGGCTGAACGCAAAGGCATCACCTTGGACTTCATCGAGCCGGGCCGCCCGATGCAGAACGGTTTTATCGAACGCTTCAACGGCAGCTACCGACGCGGTGTGCTGGACATGCACGTATTTCGAACCCTGAGCGAGGTTCGCGAACACACCGAACAGTGGCTTTGCGACTACAACGGCGAGATTCCCCATGACAGCCTGGGCGGCCTAACACCCGCCGAGTTCCGAGTTCACAACGACCCGGCGACCTCTAGTTTTGGGTGGCACTGATTTATGGGGAGGTGACAGGATCCAATATCAACGACTGTCGAAAACGGCAGTCGCTCTCCGTCTTGGAAATATCAAAGGAGGTATGACTCCGGGCTACAAGACAGAGGTCCGCACGGCCTTGATCAATCAAAAATGTACTCGTGGATATGAAAACAGGCTTTATCACCCAACATCCACAGCTGGCAGACTGATGAGAGTGATCGAGCCTCGCTTAGTCACCCTATCTATTAATTTTGGCCACGAAATACTGATCTCACATGAAGACAAATAGGTACTATCTAATTCGTCCAAAAGTCTCACTCTGACAATTGACATCTAGCATGGATGAGTTGTCGAGCGACATTCTCAATGAAAGCAAACTTTGGGAAAGCCCGGAGGGAGGAAAATCTCCATGGACCTTAAAGGACTATACGGCGAGAGCAAAATTTGCATTCCTCATGCATCTAAAGATTGAGTACCAAGGCGCCCCCGGCATCGATCTCGTGCTATCTACGCGAATTTCCGAAAGACTATTTGACTTATATTGGGATATCGAACCCCTTGAACTAGCGGGCAATGTCAACGAAACGTCAGCCACATTGCGTCAGCGTGAGGATATCGAACTGACTGAAAATGCAAACCTCAATGACTGGCTCACCTCAAGGGTAAATATCCAATAAAAAAGGCGCCGCGAGGGCGCCTTTCTCATTGGGTTGGCGATGTGCTCCGCCAGCCGATCAGTAGTAACCCGCCAAATTCAAGAACCACCCCTTGTTGTCGTACTCCAGATCCGTCAAATCATCGCTGAAGTCGGTGAAGTTGTAGCCGATGCCGACCTTGAAGTTGTCGCCGATCTGACGGTCCACGCCGACCAGCCAACCGCGCTTGTCGCCGCCGTCCTTCACCGCCAGCCAGCGGTATTCGGCCATGGCGTCCCATTTGGCGATCAGGTGGTATCGCACTTGCCCGGCGAGGAAGTCGGCGCGGCTGTCCAGCCACAGGCCGGTGCCGCGGCCGAGGCGGTAGTCGCCCCAGCGGCTGGCGGCCTTGCCGCCCACTTCCCACTTGTCGTCGATGCGGTAGATGCCTTCGAACGACAGCACCTGCGAGCGCTGGTCGTACTGGTTGCCGCCTTCCTGGCCGATGGTGGCCAGATCGTACAAGTAGATGTACTTGCCGAACGCGGCCCAGCGCGAGCTGTCGTGCGGTCGGTAGGCGAAGCCCAGGTTGCCTTCGACGGTCTTGGCGCCGCGGCTGGCGTCGATTTCGTCGTTGATGTCGGAGTAGACGAAGCGCGCGGCGATGCGCCAGTCCTCGTTGATCTTGTAGAACAGGCGGTTGGTGGTGACCCACACTTCGCGACGCTCGGCGCCGCTGTCCTTGCGGTATTCGATCTTGCTCGACCAGTCGGTGCGCGGATCGACGCGGCCGCCGCTGAGGCTGTAGGCGCGGCGATCGACGTGGCCGGTGGACGCTTCCAGATCGCCGTCCATCAAGGTGAAGCCCAGGTTCCAGCCTTCGGCCGGATAGAAGTCCATGCCGAAGGTATGCATGATGCCTTCGCTGGAATCGCGCGGGTCCTTGAGGAACTGGCTCTCGTTGTAGAGGTTGGTCTGGTTGTTCAAGCGCCAGCGCTGGCCGATGGTCCAACCGGTCTGCAGGGCGTTGTCGAACAGCGGATCGCGCTCGGTGTTGTCGGTGCTGAAGGTGTAGGCGCCGTACAGCGTGTGATCGGTGTTGAGGCGATACTCGGCGTCGAGCTTGCCGGCCTGACCGCGGCTGCCGCTGCTGACTTCCGCGCCGACGCTGGAGCGATCGCCGAACAGGTAGCGCGCGCCCAGGGTGAGCAGATCGTTGCGGTCGTACTTGCCGCCGTCGTCATCGACCGTGTATTGCCCGGTCGCGTACAACTCAAGCGTCGAGCCGATGCGGTGACGGTAGCTGAGCGCGAACAGCATCGCGTCGATGTCGGGCGCGGTCGAGGTCGAACTCGCGCCGCGCTCTTCGCGGATGCGGCGCAGTTCGGCGCCGAGCTGGTCGTCGTTGGTGATGCGCCAATCGGCGGTCAGCTGGCTTTGTTCGAGCGACTCGTCGCCGCGTTCGCGACGGGTGTGTCGGCCGAACAGGCTGAAGTTCTCCGTGAAATAGCCGAGGAACTCCGCGCCGTACTCCTGCACCGCTTCGCCGTTGTCGTAGCGCGAGATCGAGAAACCTTCGTCGATGTCGCGCCACCAGGCGCCGACGCTCCAGTCGAGCTCGGTCCAACCCAATTCCTTGAAGTTGGCGCGCGCTTCGACCTTGTCGGCGTCGCCCCTGCGCGCACCGGTGACCGGGTTGATGCGGGTGAAATCGACGCCGCCGTTGGTCGAATACCAGATCGGCGCGGCGGTGGATTCGGTACGCGTCTTCTCCAGTTTCAGGTAGGTGCCGCGTCCGGCCTGCAGGGTCAGGTCCACGCCCTTGAGGCTGTAGTCGTCGCCGCTGCGGTTTTCGTCGATGTAGGTGCCGCCGACCGCGAAGTGATCGCCGAACCATTGCTTGCCGCGGAAACCGGCGCTGACGTCGTCGGTCTGGAAACCGGCCGGGACGTATTCGTAATCGACCAGCAGGCGCTGCGTGTAGCCGTCCAGCGGCGTGTCGCGGGTCAGGGTGCGCACGTTTTCGCGGGTGATCTGCGACAAGGCCCGGGTCAGGATGAGGCGACCCTGCATGTCGTTCATTTCGTAATCGGCGCCGCGCTTGAGGTCCACGCGCGACTCCACCCGGCCGGTGGTGACGTCGCGGATTTCCACCGTGACCTTTTCCGAGCCCGGCAGGACGTCGGTGTGGCGCAGCATGTACACGCTGTTGCCGGTGCCGAGGAACTCGGTGTGGCCGAGCGCGCTCTGCGCTTCGGAGCCGAACAGCTTGAGTTCGCTGCGCGGATCGCCGAGCACGGTGGTGTTGCGGCTGCGCCAGTTCAGCGCCGCGCCGTACAGCGAGCGGTTGTACTGGCCGTATTCGGTGCCGGTGATGCCGGTGTTGAAGTTGCCCCACATCGCCTGGTTCTGATCCCAGTCCACGCGCAGGTACAACTTGCCCTGGGTGTCTACGTCGCGATAGGTGTTGGAATCGTCGCCGTAGACCGGGTAGTACAGGTTCGGATCGAGACGGCGGAAGATGTCCTGCGCATCTGCGTCGAAGAAGCCGTTGAACATGCGCTTGATTTCGTTCTCGCGCGTGTCGGCCTGGGCGGTGATCAGGTACTTGCCCTGCACCTTGCCCTTCAGATAGAACGCCAGACGGCCTTCGCTGATGAAGCTGTCGTCGTAGCGGCCCTGGTCGCCCGCGGCCAGCGGTTCGATGTTGCCGCTGACGTTGTTCTCCGACAGGGTCACGTCCGCCAGCGCTACCAGGAAGCTGTACTTGCCGGTCACGTTGACGTCGAGGTTCTTCTCGATGTCGCCGCCGCCGCGGTTCTTGATCTTCACCGCGTAGGTGTGCGGGCCGACCGGTTCCAGGAACTCGGCCGCGAACTTGCGTTCCAGGTCGATCGGGAAGGTCTGGTCGTTGATCGTCAGCTGGCTGTCGCGCGGAATGTCGCGGCCGTAGATGCGCACGCGCGAGCCGTAGACCGGGATGTTCTGGATGCGGATCGCGTTGGAGCCGTAGATCGAACTGGTGATCGCCACGTCCTGCGCACCGCGATCGTCGATCGGCTGGCCGAGCGTGCGCTGCACTTGTTCGCGCTGGATCTGCACGCCGCGGTCGTACTCTTCCGGCTTCAGCAACTGGATGCGCTGCTGATTGATTTCGTCGAACACGCCGTCCTTGCCGTAGGCGCGGGCGATGTAGATCAGCTCGTCGCCGGCCAACAGGTTGATGTTGGACGGCAGCGTGCCGTCCCACTCCTGCTCGGAGACGTTCTCGACCGGCAGGTCGATCGTCGCCAGCGGCGTCACCAGATCGGTGTCGCTGCCGCGGTAGACGGTCACCGTCAGCTTGTCGATGAACGAGGCGTAGTTGGTATAGCCGTGGAAGCGCACCGGCTTGGTGATGCGGCCGTTCTCGAACGGCGCGGTCGAACCGGCCTGCACGTTGAGCACCGGCGGGCCGAGCGTGGGATCTTCGGTCGCCCAGATCACGCCGCCGTTGGGCAGGTCGATCTGGAACTTGCCGGCGATCTTCGCCGCACCCGGCGCGAGGTTCTCGTGCACCACATCGACGCGGCGATTGGCTTGCAGCGCCGCCGCATCGTCGCCCTGCGCCACCGGCTTCTCTTCGCCGCGGGTTCGCACTCGGAACAGCAGGCCTTCCTCGCTGCGGCATTCGCTGCCTTCGCACTTGGCGCGCGGCACCGGCTGCGTCGCTTCGGTCTGCGGCGCCGGCTTGTCGAGCGAGCTCAGGTCCACCGGGACCGGCGTGGTGCGCCGGCCCAGATCCTGCCTGGGCTGGGCCAGGGTGTCGGGCGCGCGGTTCTGGCTCGGATTATTGACGCCGGTCTTCTGCGCGAGCGCGGGCGTGGCCGCGCCGGCGGAGAGCAAGCCGATCAGGGTCATGTCCAGAAGCTTCATCTTCATCTTCATGGTCATGTCCTCAGCGGTTGCCCACGCCGACCGGCGCCTGGGTGTCGTCGGTGATATCCACTCTCACTTTCTGCCTCACCTCGGGCTTGAGCTCGGCCGAGATCGCTTCGAACACGGCCTTGGCGCGACGCAGTCCCAGTTGCACGTTGTAGGCGGCGGCGCCGCGTTTGTCGGCGCGGCCGATGACGCCGACCGCTCCGCTGCCCTGCTGATTGAGCGCCTTGGCGATCTCGCTGATCAGCGCCTTGTACTTCGGTTTGATCGTGGCCTGGTCGGTGTCGAACAGCACCTCGCCCAAGCGGATCGACGGATCCAGGCTCACCAACGCCTGGCTCGCATCGACGCCGGCCACCACATCCACCTGCACCTTGTGCGCGAGGTCCGGATCGGACTCGAGCTGCTTGAGCAGCTCGGCCTGCACGGCGCGGGCGCGGGCGAAGGCCAATGCCTCCTCCTCGGCCTGCGCGGTGACGGTGACGCTGCCTCCGCCGGCTTCGCGCAGACGGCCGGCGATGTCCTCGAACATCGGCGTGTAGTCCGGCTTCACCTTGGCGCTGCCGGCTTCGAAGATCACCTCGCCCAGTTCGACGTCGGTGTTCGACTTGCCGCTGCCGATTTCGCCCGGCGGCAGCTTGACGCCGAAGTCGAAGCGGGTCGGCACGCCCTGGGTGATGCGGCGCACGCGCGGGTTTTCGCTGGTGAACACCGAGCCCGGCGGCAATGTCGCCGGATCGACCTTGAGGATGAAGTTGCGTCCGCGCGCGGCGTCGCCGCCGTGGATGCCCTCGAGGTGGTAACGGCCGTACGCGTCGGTTTCCATGATCAGACCTTCCACCGATGCGATGCGCACGCCCGGAATGCCGCGCTCCTCGACCCCGTTGTTGCGGATCGTGTAAGCGACCTGGTAACCGGCCGCGCTCTGGCTGACCTGACGGCTGATCTGCAGGTCCTGCGCGGTCAGACCCTTGGCGGCATCGCCGCGGCCGCGTTCGACCGTGGTCTTGCCGGCGGCGTCCATCCGCACCGTGGTGCCTTCGTCGGTGGTCAGCACGAAGTCGTCGGTGAACTCCAGCGAGCTCAGCGTCTGCCGCACGATCACCTGCCGCTGCGCGGCGGTGACCGCGTCGGAGCTGCGGCCTTCGATGCGACCCAGCGCGATGCCATGCAGCAGCGGCGCGCTCGCGTCGGGCTCGGCGACCGGACCGTCGCCGCGATCGACCGTGGTGGAACCGGCGACGTAGGCGTTTGGAGCGAAGCCTCCCTGCACGCGCACGCCGGTGGCCTTGGCCGGATCCTGCCAGCCGTCGCTGTCGCGGTCGTCGAACACGCTGCCGACGATCAGGCTGTCTTCCAGCAGCGGATCGCCCGCCATGGTGACTTCGGCGGTGGCGTCGTTACTGATCTTGATGCCGTTGTCGTCGTAGCCGGCGACCTGGTTCTTATGGCCGCCCTTGCCCACGCCGGCGCCCACTCGCAGGAAGTAGCTCACCGAGCCCTTGCCGCCGACCGCGATGTCGATGCCGCCGATGCGCAGCGGATTGGCGCTCATCACCACGCCGTTGCGGTTGTCGTCGTCCACCGTCAGCGAGTTATCGACGAAGGTGAAGCCGGCCGGCGGGATATCGACCAGGGTCGCGTTGACCGCGGGCGAATCGCCGACGTTCTCGATCTGCACGGTGTAGCGGACCAGATCGCCGATCTTGACCTCGCGCACCGCCGCGGTCTTGATCAGGCGCAACACCGGCGCGTTGGCCACCACGGTGATGCTTACCGTCGCGTTCGCGCACACCGGCGTCGGCGAAGAAACGTCGCAGACGCGATAGGTGAAGGTGTCGGTACCGGCGAACAGCGGGTTCGGCGTGTAGGTGCACGAACCGGCCGCGCAGGTCACGGTGCCGTTGCTCGGCTGGCCGACGATGGTCAGCGAGGCCGGATCCAGCGGCGCGCCGGTCACCGTGTCGTTGCCGACCACGTTGATCGTCACCGGCTTGCCCTGGTCGGTCTTGCCCACATCCGGATTGGCCGTGACCGTATTGGGCTGCACCGTCACGGTGACCGTCGCGGTCGCGCAGTTGGTCGGATTGAGCTTCTCGCAGATCGTGTAGACGTAGCTGTCGTTGCCGCTGAAGTTCGGACGCGGCGTGTAGGTGATGGTGCCGTCGCTGTTGACCACGACAGTGCCGTTGCTGGGATCGGTGCTGACGGTGATCACGACCAGGTTCGGATCGATCGGCGCGCCGTTGAGCGTGTCGTTGGCGATCACGTTGGTCGTCACCGGCGTGTTCTGCGGAGTCGTGCCCGTGCCGCCGGCGGGATCGTCGGTGGCGGTGATCGCGGGCGCGGTCACGGTGATGGTCACCGTGGCGGTATCGCAGTTGCTCGGGTTCAGCACTTCGCACAGCTGGTAGGTCACGGTGTAGTTGCCGGCCGGCGTACCGGGCGCGACATCCACGCCGCCATCGGCCTTGACCGTCAGCGGGCCGTTGGTGTTCGGGGTTACGGTGACGTCGGCGGGGTTGACGGTGCTGCCGCCGAGCGTGTCGTTGCCGAGCACGTTGACCACGTTGGTGCCGCCGGTGCCGCCGTTGACCGGCGTGGCGACGATGTCATCGACCGCGTCGATGACCGCGGCGCTCACCGTCACGGTCACATCGGCCTGGGTGCAATTGGTCGGATCGGCGATTTCGCAGATCTCGTAGCGCACCACGTAACTGCCCTGCGGCGTGCCCGGCGCGACGTTCACCGCGCCGGTGGCCGGATCGATGGTCACGTTCGGGCTGGTGGTCGAGATTTGGCGAATGGTGACATTCGAAGTCGTCGCCGGCTGGCCGTTTAGCGTGTCGTTGACCAGCACGTTCGGCACGGCTACACCACCGGTTGCGCCGTTGGCGACCGTACCCGAATCAGGGGCGGCCACGATCGGGCGCCGGGCAACCGGCGTGGTCACCTGCGAAGTGGACGGCGTCGGCGTTTCGGCCGAGGTCGCGCTGGCGTCGTTGACGATGTTGCCGGCGGTGGCGTCGCCGGCCGTCACCGTGTACGTACCGGTGACCACGCAGGTCGCGCTGCCGCCGGTCGGCGCCATCGCCGGGCAATTCCAGCTCGAAGGCGTGGTCTTGCTGTCGGTGATGACGACGTTGTTCAACGTCACGTTGCCGGTGTTGGTGGCGGTGATGGTGTAGGTCAGCACGTCGCCGATCGTCACCGTGCCGCTGCCGTCGTTGTCGGCGTTGGTGGGCTGGGACTTGAGCAGGGTCATCGCGGGGTTGCGCGTCGCGGTGATCGTGACCGTATCGGTCGGCGAGGTCGTGGTGCCGTCGGTCGCGCTGGCGATGTTGGTAAGGCTGCCGGCATCCAGATCGGCCTGGGTCACGCTGTAGTTCGCCGTGCAGGTCAGGGTCTGGCTCGGGTTCAGGCCACCGGCCGGCAGCGCCGGACAGGTCACCGTGGTCTTGTCGTCGGTCACGCTGATCGGCGCGGTGATCGTAACGTTGCCGGTGTTGGTGACGATGTAGGTATACGGAATCACCTGGCCGACCGTCGCGTAGGTCGTCGCGGTCGAAGCCTTGTCGATCGTCATCGCACGCGTCTGCGTCGCGGTGATCGTGACCGTATCCGTCGGCGAGGTCGTGGTGCCGTCGGTCGCGCTGGCGATGTTGGTCAACGTGCCGGCGTTCAGATCGGCCTGGGTCACGCTGTAGTTCGCCGTGCAGGTCAGCGTCTGGGTCGGCGCCAGGCCGCCGGCCGGCAGCGCCGGACAGGTCACCGTGGTCTTGTCGTCGGTCACGCTGATCGCGGCGGTGATCGTGACATTGCCGGTGTTGGTGACGATGTAGGTGTACGGGATCACCTGGCCGACCGTTGCGTAGGTCGTCGCGGTCGAAGCCTTGTCGATCGTCATCGCACGCGTCTGCGTCGCGGTGATCGTGACCGTATCCGTCGGCGAGGTCGTGGTGCCGTCGGTCGCGCTGGCGATGTTGGTCAACGTGCCGGCGTTCAGATCGGCCTGGGTCACGCTGTAGTTCGCCGTGCAGGTCAGCGTCTGGGTCGGCGCCAGGCCGCCGGCCGGCAGCGCCGGACAGGTCACCGTGGTCTTGTCGTCGGTCACGCTGATCGCGGCGGTGATCGTGACATTGCCGGTGTTGGTGACGATGTAGGTGTACGGGATCACCTGGCCGACCGTTGCGTACGTCGTCGCGGTCGAAGCCTTGTCGATCGTCATCGCACGCGTCTGCGTCGCGGTGATCGTGACCGTATCCGTCGGCGAGGTCGTGGTGCCGTCGGTCGCGCTGGCGATGTTGGTCAACGTGCCGGCGTTCAGATCGGCCTGGGTCACGGTGTAGTTCGCCGTGCAGGTCAGCGTCTGGGTCGGCGCCAGGCCGCCGGCCGGCAGCGCCGGACAGGTCACGGTGGTCTTGTCGTCGGTCACGCTGATCGCGGCGGTGATCGTGACATTGCCGGTGTTGGTGACGATGTAGGTATACGGAATCACCTGGCCGACCGTCGCGTACGTCGTCGCGGTCGAAGCCTTGTCGATCGTCATCGCACGCGTCTGCGTCGCGGTGATCGTGACCGTGTCCGTCGGCGAGGTCGTAGTGCCGTCGGTCGCGCTGGCGATGTTGGTCAACGTGCCGGCGTTCAGATCGGCCTGGGTCACGCTGTAGTTCGCCGTGCAGGTCAGCGTCTGGGTCGGCGCCAGGCCACCGGCCGGTAGCGCCGGACAGGTCACCGTGGTCTTGTCGTCGGTCACGCTGATCGCGGCGGTGATCGTGACATTGCCGGTGTTGGTGACGATGTAGGTGTACGGCAGGACATCGCCCACCGCGGCGTAGGTCGTCGCGGTCGAGGCCTTGTCGATCGTCATCGCACGCGTCTGCGTCGCGGTGATCGTGACCGTATCCGTCGGCGAGGTCGTGGTGCCGTCGGTCGCGCTGGCGATGTTGGTCAACGTGCCGGCGTTCAGATCGGCCTGGGTCACGCTGTAGTTCGCCGTGCAGGTCAGCGTCTGGGTCGGCGCCAGGCCGCCGGCCGGCAGCGCCGGACAGGTCACGGTGGTCTTGTCGTCGGTCACGCTGATCGGCGCGGTGATCGTAACGTTGCCGGTGTTGGTGACGATGTAGGTATACGGAATCACCTGGCCGACCGTCGCGTAGGTCGTCGCGGTCGAAGCCTTGTCGATCGTCATCGCACGCGTCTGCGTCGCGGTGATCGTGACCGTATCCGTCGGCGAGGTCGTGGTGCCGTCGGTCGCGCTGGCGATGTTGGTCAACGTGCCGGCGTTCAGATCGGCCTGGGTCACGCTGTAGTTCGCCGTGCAGGTCAGCGTCTGGGTCGGCGCCAGGCCACCGGCCGGCAGCGCCGGACAGGTCACGGTGGTCTTGTCGTCGGTCACGCTGATCGGCGCGGTGATCGTAACGTTGCCGGTGTTGGTGACGATGTAGGTATACGGAATCACCTGGCCGACCGTCGCGTAGGTCGTCGCGGTCGAAGCCTTGTCGATCGTCATCGCACGCGTCTGCGTCGCGGTGATCGTGACCGTATCCGTCGGCGAAGTCGTAGTGCCGTCGGTCGCGCTGGCGATGTTGGTCAACGTGCCGGCGTTCAGATCGGCCTGGGTCACGGTGTAGTTCGCCGTGCAGGTCAACGTCTGGGTCGGCGCCAGACCACCGGCCGGCAGCGCCGGGCAGGTCACCGTGGTCTTGTCGTCGGTCACGCTGATCGCGGCGGTGATCGTGACATTGCCGGTGTTGGTGACGATGTAGGTGTACGGCAGGACATCGCCCACCGCGGCGTAGGTCGTCGCGGTCGAGGCCTTGTCGATCGTCATCGCACGCGTCTGCGTGGCATTGAGTGTGACGCTGTCGGTAAGGGACTGCACCGCGCCCGAGCTCGCGCTGGCGATATTGATCAACGTGCCGGCGTTCAGATCCGCCTGGGTGACGGTATAGGTGGAGTTACACGTCAGGCTTTGAGTCGGCGGCAAACCGCCGGGCGGCAGCGCCGGACAGGTCACCGTGGTCTTATCGTCGGCGACTGTGATCGCCGTCGTGAGGGTCACGTTGCCGGTATTGGTGACGATGTAGGTGTACGGGATCACCTGACCGACCGTGGCGTACGTCGTTGCGGTCGAGGCCTTGTCGATCGCCAGGCCCGGATTCTGCGTCGCGTTCACCGTGACGGTGTCGGTCGGCGAAGTCGTAGTGCCATCAGTCGCACTGGCGATATTGACGACGCTACCGGCATCCAGATCGGCCTGAGTCACGGTGTAACTGGCCGTGCAGGTCAGCGTCTGAGTCGGCGCCAAGCCCCCGGCCGGCAGCGCCGGACAGGTCACCGTGGTCTTGTCGTCGGTCACGTTGATCGCTGCGGTGATCGTGACATTACCGGTGTTGGTGACCAAGTAGGTGTAATTCAGCGAGTCGCCTACCGCGGCGTAGCCGGTCGACGTCGTGTTCTTGTCGATCGTCATCGCACGCGTCTGCGTCGCGGTGATCGTGACCGTATCCGTCGGCGAGGTCGTAGTGCCGTCGGTCGCGCTGGCGATGTTGGTCAACGTGCCGGCGTTCAGATCGGCCTGGGTCACGGTGTAATTCGCCGTGCAGGTCAGCGTCTGGGTCGGCGCCAGGCCGCCGGCCGGCAGCGCCGGACAGGTCACGGTGGTCTTGTCGTCGGTCACGCTGATCGCGGCGGTGATCGTGACATTGCCGGTGTTGGTGACGATGTAGGTATACGGAATCACCTGGCCGACCGTCGCGTACGTCGTCGCGGTCGAAGCCTTGTCGATCGTCATCGCACGCGTCTGCGTCGCGGTGATCGTGACCGTGTCCGTCGGCGAGGTCGTAGTGCCGTCGGTCGCGCTGGCGATGTTGGTCAACGTGCCGGCGTTCAGATCGGCCTGGGTCACGGTGTAATTCGCCGTGCAGGTCAGCGTCTGGGTCGGCGCCAGGCCGCCGGCCGGCAGCGCCGGACAGGTCACGGTGGTCTTGTCGTCGGTCACGCTGATCGGCGCGGTGATCGTAACGTTGCCGGTGTTGGTGACGATGTAGGTATACGGAATCACCTGGCCGACCGTCGCGTAGGTCGTCGCGGTCGAAGCCTTGTCGATCGTCATCGCACGCGTCTGCGTCGCGGTGATCGTGACCGTGTCCGTCGGCGAGGTCGTAGTGCCGTCGGTCGCGCTGGCGATGTTGGTCAACGTGCCGGCGTTCAGATCGGCCTGGGTCACGGTGTAGTTCGCCGTGCAGGTCAACGTCTGAGTCGGCGCCAGACCACCGGCCGGCAGCGCCGGACAGGTCACCGTGGTCTTGTCGTCGGTCACGCTGATCGCGGCGGTGATCGTGACATTGCCGGTGTTGGTGACGATGTAGGTGTACGGGATCACCTGGCCGACCGTTGCGTACGTCGTCGCGGTCGAAGCCTTGTCGATCGTCATCGCACGCGTCTGCGTCGCGGTGATCGTGACCGTATCCGTCGGCGAGGTCGTGGTGCCGTCGGTCGCGCTGGCGATGTTGGTCAACGTGCCGGCGTTCAGATCGGCCTGGGTCACGGTGTAGTTCGCCGTGCAGGTCAGCGTCTGGGTCGGCGCCAGGCCGCCGGCCGGCAGCGCCGGACAGGTCACGGTGGTCTTGTCGTCGGTCACGCTGATCGCGGCGGTGATCGTGACATTGCCGGTGTTGGTGACGATGTAGGTATACGGAATCACCTGGCCGACCGTCGCGTACGTCGTCGCGGTCGAAGCCTTGTCGATCGTCATCGCACGCGTCTGCGTCGCGGTGATCGTGACCGTGTCCGTCGGCGAGGTCGTAGTGCCGTCGGTCGCGCTGGCGATGTTGGTCAACGTGCCGGCGTTCAGATCGGCCTGGGTCACGCTGTAGTTCGCCGTGCAGGTCAGCGTCTGGGTCGGCGCTAGGCCACCGGCCGGTAGCGCCGGACAGGTCACCGTGGTCTTGTCGTCGGTCACGCTGATCGGCGCGGTGATCGTAACGTTGCCGGTGTTGGTAACGATGTAGGTATACGGAATCACCTGGCCGACCGTCGCGTACGTGGTCGCGGTCGAAGCCTTGTCGATCGTCATCGCACGCGTCTGCGTCGCGGTGATCGTGACCGTGTCCGTCGGCGAGGTCGTAGTGCCGTCGGTCGCGCTGGCGATGTTGGTCAACGTGCCGGCGTTCAGATCGGCCTGGGTCACGGTGTAGTTCGCCGTGCAGGTCAGCGTCTGGGTCGGCGCCAGACCACCGGCCGGCAGCGCCGGACAGGTCACCGTGGTCTTGTCGTCGGTCACGCTGATCGCGGCGGTGATCGTGACATTGCCGGTGTTGGTGACGATGTAGGTGTACGGCAGGACATCGCCCACCGCGGCGTAGGTCGTCGCGGTCGAGGCCTTGTCGATCGTCATCGCACGCGTCTGCGTCGCGGTGATCGTGACCGTATCCGTCGGCGAGGTCGTGGTGCCGTCGGTCGCGCTGGCGATGTTGGTCAACGTGCCGGCGTTCAGATCGGCCTGGGTCACGCTGTAGTTCGCCGTGCAGGTCAGCGTCTGGGTCGGCGCCAGGCCGCCGGCCGGCAGCGCCGGACAGGTCACCGTGGTCTTGTCGTCGGTCACGCTGATCGGCGCGGTGATCGTGACATTGCCGGTGTTGGTGACGATGTAGGTGTACGGGATCACCTGACCAACCGTCGCGTACGTCGTCGCGGTTGAGGCCTTGTCGATCGTCATCGCAGGCGCAGCCGCGATCGTTACCGTATTGGTATCGGTCGCATTCGGCAATGTGCCGCTCGTCGGCGTGCCGCTCGCGGTCGCGGTATTGACGACCGAACCAGCATTCACCTCAGCCTGCGTGACCGTATAGACGTTTCCGGTCGCGGTGCAGCTGGCGGTCGCGGACGGCGCCAACGTGGCGATAGTGCACGTCAGCGAAGGCAGCTTCGGATCGGTCACGGTGATGCTGTTGATCGTGACGTTACCGGTGTTGGTGACGCTGAAGGTGTAGGTCACCGTGTCGCCGGCGCGAGTCGGCGTGGAAGTGGTGGCCTTGTCCAGAGTCCAGCTCGGGTTAGACACCGGCGTCGGCGTCGCCGTCGCGGTGTTGTTGCCGGCGACCGGATCGTTGGTGGTCGCGCTCACCGTGGCGCTGTTGAGATAAGGCCCGGTTTCCAGAACACGGGCGACCAACGTCAGGGTCGCGCTGGCGTTATGCGCAAGCGCGCCAATCGTCCAAACGCCGCTGCCGTTGTTATAGGTGCCCACGCTTGGAGTGGCGGAAACGAAGGTATAGCCGGCCGGCAACACATCGTTGACGACCACGCCGGCCGCATCGGACGGGCCGATGTTGTTGTTGACGGTCACCGTGAAGGTGACGTTGGTTCCAATCGCGGGGTTGGTCGGCAACACCGTCTTGGTGATGGCCAGATCCGCGACCGGTGTAACCGTATCGACATCGGTAACCGTGCCGGTCGGCGTCGGATCGGTGGTGTTGGCCGGCAAGGTCGCGGTGACCGCGTTGGTCACGCTGCCGCTGGTCGCGGTGACATTGGCGTTGACGGTGAACGTCAGCTCGCCGCCCGAGGGCAGATTCGCGATAGTCAAACCGCTCTCGAAGTTGGCCACGGTCACGACCGGGCAAACCGCAGTGCCCGCACTGACCAGGCAGCTCACAGCGGTCTTGGTCAGGCCCACAGCAACCGGATCGGTGATGATCGTGCCGTTGGCCGCGCTCGGGCCGTTGTTGCGCAACACGATCGTATATATGGTCGAACCGCCGGCGGTGACGCTGGTCACGCCGTCGGTCTTGGTCAGTACCAGATCGGCCACCGCCGCCAACGTATTCGAATCGGTAGCCGAACAAGCCCCGGTCCCCGCATTGAACGTACCGCCGTTGGCCGTACACGCCGTATCGACGTTGGTCACGTTGGCCGGCGGCGTGATGGTCGCGGTGTTGTTCAGCGGGTTGGCGAACTGCGCCATCGCCGGCAGGCCGGCCAGGGTCAGCACGGCTGCAAGCAGCACACGCACTCCGGTTCGAGCAATGCGCGATCCAGCACGGACGTCGCGGTGGACGGACGATTGGCTGGCCGGAGTACGAGTAGTGGCGATTTTCATGCGTTAGCCCAAACAGGAGTTCGGTAAGCGCCGGGACGACATCGTCCATCGCCTTGCGGCGATGTCCGGACGCCGTCGACCGGCTGGTCGACGTGCTTACTGCGGGTTTGTTCGTATTGCTGGTCGTGCGGTACGACGAATGCCTGATGCATTGGGCGAACGCTGAGCGCTCAAGCCCGGGACGGCTCTACATCCACATAAAACGCGTTGTTGATACAGCGCACGCTTGCGTTTGAACTACCGCTAGGTCATGCGCGTGGAGTTCGCTCGGCACATTCGCCGCGCCAACCCAAGCACCAAGGCCTGGCTGTTCAATTCGCTTTGGATAGGAGCCGCCCGACGCCGGCCGCACTTGCGCGGCCGTTCGACAAACAGCAGGAAGCCGCCACATGGCGGCCGGACCAGCGACATCCCCTTGGATACCGATACTCAGCCCCTGACACGTCATAACGTGCCTCCCCCTTATTTCCACTCCGCCTACACCTTCCCTACGAGGGAAAGTGCCGGTAGATGCACCAGAAGTACTGTGGAACCCCTAACTCCAATACGTGTCGAGCACTGCTACACAGGACAGGATGGCAAATAGTGTGCCATTCATCACATTACCATTTCAATGGTCATCACAATAAAAGTGAGCTAGCTATCGCACTAAGGTGCCCTTCCAGGTCAGACGGGTGACCTCCTCCGGCAGCTTTGGACGTCGCCGGCGGGCGAATTACGAAGTGCCTGGGCTACGTCTCAAAACCCCAATCCCGGCAAACTGAATGTGCCCTTTCAGACAGAAATTAACGTTATGCATGCAGAAGCCGCGTGAAATATCAGCGCGAAGTGCATCGCAAATAGCCTTAAAAAGAGCGCAAATTGTCTGCTAAATCGCAGATTCTGGAATTCAGCTGCTTCAGCCCGAACGCGCGAATCAGTCACGCTTGCCATGCGCGGGCTGTGCCGTGATTGACGGGGAGTGGCGTGCTCGCGGCGGGCTGAGATGGAAAGCGACACAGGCCCTATAATTCATGTCCCAACGATTCGGCCGTCCCATGCCTTCCAGCGCTACGACCCTGTCAGTCCTCGACCTGGCGAACATCCAGTCCCTGGCCCGCGACGACATGGCCGCCGTAGACGCCCTGATCCGGCGCCGGCTGGCGTCGGATGTGGTGCTGATCAATCAGGTCGCCGAATACATCGTCGGCGCCGGCGGCAAGCGCCTGCGGCCGATGCTGTTGCTGCTGGCGGCCGGGGCTCTGAGCCATCGCGGCCCGGACGCCCACCAGCTCGCGGCCGTGGTCGAGTTCATCCACACCGCGACCTTGCTGCACGACGATGTGGTCGACGAATCCGACCTGCGCCGCGGCCGCCGCACCGCCAACGCGGTGTGGGGCAACGCCGCCAGCGTGCTGGTCGGCGACTTCCTGTACTCGCGCAGCTTCCAGCTGATGGTCGAACTCGACCGGCTGGAGGTGATGAAGATCCTCGCCGACACCACCAACCAGATCGCCGAGGGCGAAGTGCTGCAGCTGCTGCACGTGCGCAACCCGGACACGGACGAAGCGGCCTATCTGCGGGTAATCGAGCGCAAGACCGCGGTGCTGTTCGCCGCCGCCACGCGCCTGGGCGCGGTCCTGGCCGGCGCCGACGCGCAGGTCCAGCAGCGCCTGCACGATTACGGGCTGGCCTTGGGCTACGCCTTCCAGATCGCCGACGACGTACTCGATTACGCCTCCGACGCGCAGACCCTGGGCAAGAACCTCGGCGACGATCTGGCCGAGGGCAAGGCCACGCTGCCGCTGATCCACGCTATCGCCCACAGCGACGACGCGGTGCGCGCGCGCCTGCGCGCGGCGGTCGAGCACGGCGATACCGAAGCCATGCCCGAGGTGCTGGCGGCGATCCACGCCACCGGCGGGCTGGACTACAGCCGTCGGCGCGCCGAGGACTATGCGCAGGCCGCCGAAGCGGCGCTGGAAGGGCTGGACGACAACGACTACACGGCGGCGCTGCGCGGGTTGGCGCGGTATGCGGTGAGTCGGGATCACTGATCGTTGGGGTTGCGGGCGCGTCCGGTTGGGGGGCGTTGTTCCGGGTGCATCGATCGGTAGATGAATAACGGCAGCCTTGGCTGCCGTTATTCGTTGGGGGACCGTAGGCGTTGGGACCGGCGAGGTGGTTAAGTTCGGCTGCGTTCAACGAAGCAGCGTGTCGCGACAGCCCCCCAGCCGTCATTCCCGCGAACGCGGGAATGACGACCTGGAGAGATGCGACTGAAGTCTCCGGATTCCCGCGTTCGCGGGAATGACGGGCTGGAAGGGGCGCGTTGATCTGCAGTCTCTCCGGCACTAAGCCTCGCAAGTCCCGCCTCAGCGCGCGCCAAACCGCTCCGCAAAGAACGCCCGCATCGCCGCGAACGAGCGCTTGGACGCGCGTTCGTCGTAGCGGCAGTTGTCTTCCGGCGCGTTGTTGGCGTTCTCGATCTCGGCGAAGCAATGACGCGCGCCGCTGTAGTTCACCAGTTGCCAATCGGCGCCGGCTTCGTCCATTTCTTTTTCGAAGGCGACGATGTCTTCCTGCGGCACCGATTTGTCGGCCGCGCCGTTGAGCACCAGCACCGGCGCGTTGACCTTGACGCCGTTGCCCGGCAGGTGCGCCTTGAGGCCGCCGTGGAAGCTCACGATACCGGCCAGGTTCGCGCCGGTGCGCGCCAGTTCCAGCACGGTCGAGCCGCCGAAGCAAAAGCCCAGCGCGCCGATCCGGCCCGCGTCCAGCGGCGCGGTCTTGTCCTGCGCCTTCAATACCGTCACCGCTTCGCTCACGCGCTTGCGCAGCGTAGCGCCGCCGTCGCTGTAGGCCTTGCCGACCGCGGCCTTGGCTTCGTCCTTGTTCTTCGGCCGCACGTTCTTGCCGTAGACATCGGCGACCAGCACAACGTAATCGTCGCCGGCGATGTTCTTCGCGTGCTGGATCGCGTTGTCGGTGATGCCCATCCAGTTGGGCACCATCACCAGACCGGGGCGCTTGATCGCGTTGACGTTGTCGTAGACCAGCACGCCGCTGAAGCTGTCGTCGCCGATCTTCCATTCCACCGGTTTGGTCTGCATCGCCGCGAACGACGGCGAGGCGCACAGCACTAGCGACAAGGCAGCGGCAAGACGGTGCATGGCGGGCTCCGGATTGGGGTAAAGCCCAAGCCTAGCGCGTCTGTGTGGCGCTCGCATGTGAAGGCGCGGCTCGGGCAGCGAAGCCGCAAGCCCTGGATACGAATTCATCCGGGGCAAGAAGTGAGTTCAGAGGAGTGAGGAGTGAGTAGAGGCAAAAAAACGGAGCCGAGAAGCCGTTCCTTTACTCACGCCTCACTCCTCTAAACTCGTTCCTCGCCTGTTCCTCAGCTAATCCCCAAACCGGCGATCGCACTGATCGAGTCCGGATCGAACCCGGCCAGTTCGGCGAAATGCCGGCCGCGCGCGACGTAGTCGCGATACGGACCGAAGCTCGGCGCGCCCGGCGACATCAACACCACGCCGCCCTCGCCGCCCTCGCCGCCCAGCGCCTCGCGCGCCTGCGTCATCGCGTCGGCGAGATCTTTCGCCGCGCCCAGATGGAATCCGGCCTGCGCCGCGACCGGCGCCAGCAGTTCGTGGATGCGCGGGCCGTTCTCGCCCATCGTCACGATCGCCAGCGGCGCCTGCTGCCGCATCGCCTCGGCAAAGCCGCGCCATTCCACGCCGCGGTCGTGGCCGCCGACCAGCAGCGCGATGCGCCGGCCGGCGTAGCATTCCAGCGCCGCCAAGGTCGCATGCGGCGTGGTGCTGATCGAATCGTTGACGTAGGCGATGCCGTCGCGCGCGCCGATCGGCTGCAGGCGGTTGGGCAAGGGCTTGAAGCTGGCCGCATGCGGCGCCAGCGGCGCGGCGTCGATACCGAGCGCTTCGATCGCGGTCAGCACCGCGCACAGATTGCCGCGGTTGTGGCGCCCCGGCAGCGGCAGCGAAGCGGTGTCCATGATCTCGCGATCGCCGCGCCACAGCACATCGCCGCGCAGATGCCAGCCGGCCTCATCGCCGAACCAATGGATCCGGCTGTCGGGCAATTGCAGCGCGGACAGCACCGGATCGTTCGCGTTCAACACCGCGATGCGCGGCTTGCCCTGGGTCAGCAGGCGCAGCTTGTCTTCGACGTAGCGCGCTTGCGAGCCGTGCCAGTCCAGGTGTTCGGGATAGATGTTCAGCGCGATCGCGACGTCCGGCCGCGCGCCGCCCATGCCGACATCGCCGGTCTGGTAGCTCGACAGCTCGATCGCCCAGAATTCCGGCGGCGGCGACGGCTCCAGCACTTCCAGCAAGGGCACGCCGATATTGCCGACCAGCGCGGTGCGATGGCCGCCTGCGCGCAGCAGATGCGCCAGCAGCGAGGTCGTGGTGCTCTTGCCCTTGGTGCCGGTCACGCAGATCGTGCGGCCGCCGATGTCCTCGCCGAACCACAACGCGGTGCCGCCGATGAAACGCGTGCCCTGCTCGGCCGCGGCCAGGGCCTCGGCGCGATACGGGCTGATGCCGGGCGATTTGATCACCCAGTCGAACGCGCTCAGGCGTTCGGCGCTGGCCGCGGTTTCGATCGCCAGGCGCGGGTCGTGCAGGCCGCGGCCTTCAACGGCTTCTTCCGGCGAACAGAACAGGGTCAGCGCGAGTTCGGGCAGGCGCGAGCGGATCGCTTGATAGGCCGCGCGTCCCTCGCGGCCCCAGCCCCACAGCGCGACGCGCCGGCCTTCAAGCTGCGAAATACGCACGCAAGCGTTCCCACAACGGCGGCGGCAGGCGCTGTTCTTCGTCCAGCGTCAGCAGCGGTTCGATGCGCAGATCGTCGTCGCCGAGTTGCGGACGGATCTCGCGCGCGAAGCGTTCGACCAGCGCGTCCTCGCGCCACTCCGGACGCTCGGCGAGCGCCGCCAGCGCGGCGCGCGATTCGCGGCCCTCGCCGACGCATTCGAACGGCTTGTGGTTGCGGTATTCCAGCAGCGCGTCGAAGCCGTCGGTCTGGGCCGGATCGTCGAGCAGATTGCGGCCGAAGATGCCGACCAGGCGCGGCTTGGTCATGAACGGCGCCAGCGCCAGGAACACGAAGTGGCATTTGGGACACACCCCGCACCAGCGACTCACCGGCCGCTCGCCGAGAATATGAAAATTGCGATTGCAGCTGCTGAAATGCGCGTCGTAGCGATCGGTGCGGGCGAACTGCCGCGCCACCGCCAGCTCGCTGAGCGGACGCAGCAGCGAGTAGTAATGCAGATCGGCGGCGACATGGCGCTGGACGTAATCGCCGAACGCCTGTTCGCAGGCCCAGCCCTTGGACCATTGGTGGTTCACTTCGCCCGTGCCCTCGATCAGGCTGCCGTAGCTGGCCGAGCGCTCGTTGGAAAACACCACCTGATCCACGCCGTGCAGCAGCGCGGCCAGAACCATGATCGCCGAGTTCACCACCGTGACCGGGATGTGGCCGTTGTAGGCGCCCTGGCGATTGAGTTCGAACAACTGCGGCGCCAGCGCGCGGCCGAGATTGAGCGTGGGCAGGCCGGTGCGCTGGGCGCAGGCGGCGATGAGTTGCGAGCCGCCGACCCAGGTGACGGTCTGCTCGATCTCCATCGCGCGCAAGGCTTCGATGCTGACCAGCGAGTCCTTGCCGCCGCCGATGGCGACCAGCGCGTGTTGGCGCAGGCCCAACGTGGGCGCGCGGTCCTCGCCCCGGCCCTCTCCCACGGGAAAACGAATCTTCCCGTGCAGATTCAGGCCATTGCGATAAGCGAATTCGCCCAGCCCGTTGACGTAGATCAGCTCCAGCAGCGCCGCGGTATCGGCATCGATCGCATACGAATCGATGCGGATCTGTTCCGGCACCGCCGCCTTGTAATAGCTCACGCCGGCGATCAGGTGCAGCACGCGCAGCGCCTGCTCGACCGCATGCGCGCGCGCGCCGGCCAGCGCGAACGGCGCGCCGGGGATGGTGATGGTCTCGGTCAGCTCCGGGCCGTCGTCGAAGGCATAGACCAGTTCGGCGACGCCGGTCGCGGCGTCGAGGCCGCAGCGGACGAAACGGAAGGCGCGCACTGCGTCGCGCTGGAATTGAGCACTCACAAGCGTTTTCCCGAAATCGAAGCGATGCGCGCGCGGGACGGAATCGGTTTCATTCGATCACCTCCTCCACCGGCAGCGCGCGCAGGTTGTAGGTATTGGCCATCGCCATGCCGTAGGCGCCGGCGTCGGCGACCAGGATGACGTCGCCTTCCTCGGTGGCCACCGGCATCGGACGCGCGCGGCCGAGCACGTCGCTGCTCTCGCACACCGGGCCGACCACGTCGAACGCGGCGAGTTGAGTGTCGTCGAGACGGCTGAGGTTGTGGATGCCGTGATAGGCCTCGTACATGGCCGGACGCATCAGCGCGTTCATGCCGGCGTCGCAGCCGATCCGGCGCACGCCGTCCTTCTCGATCACCTGGGTCACGCTGATCAGCAGCACGCCGCTTTCGGCGGCCAGATAGCGGCCCGGCTCGATGATCAGGCCGTAGCGCGGATACGCGGCCTTGATCTCTTCCAGCCCGGCGCGCCATTGCGCCAGGTCGAAGCTCGGCGCTTCGGGCGTGTACGCCACCGGCAAGCCGCCGCCGATGTCGATGGTCTCGACCGTGCCGACGCTGTCGGCCAGGCCGGCGAGGCTGGCGTAGACGCCGCGCCAATGCTGCGGATCGTCGATGCCGCTGCCCAGATGCGCGTGCAGGCCGCTGATGCGGATGTTGAGCTTGCGCGCTTCTTCGATGAAGGCATCGAAACGCGCCAGCGGCAGGCCGAACTTGGCCGCGACGCCGCCGGTGCGGACTTTCTCGTGATGGCCTTCGCCGTGGCCCAGGTCCAGGCGCAGCCACAAGGTGCGGCCGCGGAACACTTCCGGCCAGCGCTTGAGCGCTTCGACGTTGTCGAGCGTGACGATCACGCCACGCTTGAGCGCGGCTTCGTACTCGTGACGCGGCGCGAAGCTCGGCGTGAACAGCACGCGCTCGGGCGCCATGTGCGGGATCGCGGAGAACACCCGCTCGATTTCCGCCAGCGACACGCATTCCAGGCCGAAGCCTTCGCCGACGATGGTCTTGAGCACGGCCGGATGCGAGTTGGCCTTCATCGCGTAGAAACAGCGATCCACCGCCTGGGTGCCGATCAGCGAGCGCGCGCGTTCGCGCACGGTGGCCAGATCGTAGACATAACGCGGCGTGCCGGCCGCGGCCATCGCCAGCAGGCGCGCGCGCTTGCCGCGCCACCACGGCGCCGGGCGCGGCGGCTTGCCGTTGCCTTCGTCCTGGATGCTGCGCCAGCTGGGGCCGAACACGCTCTCGTCGCGCACCGGCATGGCGCCGCCGCGGATCAGTTCGTGATGCAGATGCGGCAGCAGGCCGTCGGCGTCGGCTTCATCGATGACGAAGGTGAGGTTGAGGTCGTTGGACGACTGCGAGATCAGATGCACGCGCTCGCGGCCGAACGCGGCCCAGATGTCGGACAGCCGGTGCAGCAGCGAACGCATGCCGCGGCCGACCAGGGTGATCGCCGCGCACGGCGCGATCACCTTGACCCGGCACACTTCGGCCAGATCCGCCGACAGCGCTTCGAGCACGTTGCTGTTGACCAGGTTCTCGCTCGGGTCCAGCGACACGGTGACGTTGGTTTCCGACGAACCGATCAAGTCGATCGACAGCCCGTGGCGCTTGAAGCGTTCGAACACGTCGGCGAGGAAGCCGACCTGCTGCCACATGCCGATGCTTTCCATCGCCACCAGCACGATGCCGTTGCGGCGGCTGATCGCCTTGACGCCGGGCACGGTGACCGCGCTGGCGTCGATGCGCGTGCCGGGCAGCTCCGGGCGCTCGGTGTCGAGGATCGCCATCGGCACGCCGGCGTCGCGGCACGGCGCGATCGAGCGCGGATGCAGCACCTTGGCGCCGGTGGTGGCGATTTCCTGCGCTTCGGCGTAATCCAGCCGGGCCAGCAGGCGCGCGTCGGGCACTTCGCGCGGATTGGCGCTGAACATGCCCGGCACGTCGGTCCAGATTTCCACGCGCTGCGCCTTCAGCAGCGCGCCGAAGTACGCCGCCGAGGTATCGGAACCGCCGCGGCCGAGAATCGCCGTGCCGCCGTCGCCGTGGCGGGCGATGAAGCCCTGGGTGATCAGCATCGCGGTCGGCTGCGCGTCGAAGCGCTCGGCGAAGCCGGGCTCGGCCTGATGGCGACAGTTCACCGACAGGCGCTGGGCCCAGTCGCTGGCGTTGGGCAACGAGACCGCGTCGAGCCAGTCGCGCGCGTCGCACCAGCCGAAGTCGTGGCCCTGCGAGCGCAGGTAGGCCGCGCCCAGGGTGGAGGACAGCAATTCGCCCTGGCCCAATACGTCGGCCTGCCAATCCAGCGCGCGCGTCGCCGCGCGCGGATCGGTTTCCAACGCAACCAGTTTCGCCAGGCGCTCGCCGAGCACCGTGTCCGGGTCCAGGCTCAGTTCGGCGCAGAACGAGCGATGGCGCTCGACCAGACCGGCAAAGCGCGCGGCGATGCCGTCATCGACCCCGGCCGGGGCGTTGGCGATCGCCTGCAATTCATTGGTGACGCCCGACAACGCGGAGACCACGACCAGCACGCGCCGGCCGTCTTGTTTCAGACGTTTCCCAGCCAGGCGTCCGATCGTGTCCCAACGATTGCGGCGAGATACCGAAGTACCACCGAACTTGAGCACCACCCAGCCAGTCTGTTGCGTCTCCACGTCTTCCTCGGTTGTCGTTTCACTTCGATTAGGGCCCGGCACGCGGCCGGGGCAGGTCGATCCGCCCGCGGCGGCGTCGATACGCACGTCGCGGGATTCCACACTTGCGGGTCGTGCGCGCCTAGAATCGCGGCCTTGTGAGCAGCGCCCGGCGGAACTTCGCTCGGACGCCGCACCTTCGACAGCCGCGCGCTCATCCGGGAGCCGGGGCACGAAGCGACGATTCTAGTCGAACTGGCCGGCTCCCGAACGTACCCTGGCTGTAGCTTCCGAGGCTTTCTTTTCTATCGTTATTCCCTGGCACCGCCCTTGTGCCGCCACCGCATGGGCCCATCGGATCCCTTCCCGAAATGACGCAACGCCGCTATCTGCAACTGGATGTCTTCGCCGACCGCCCCGGCGCCGGCAATCCGCTCGCCGTGGTCCTGGATGCGCAAGGCCTCGACGACAACGCCATGCAGGCCATCGCCCGCTGGACCCGACTGCCGGAAACCACCTTCGTGTTCCCGCCGTCCCAGCCCGGCGCCAGCTACCGCATCCGCATGTTCAGCCCGCGCCGCGAAGTCCCCTTCGCCGGCCATCCCAGCGTCGGCACCGCCTGCGTGGTGCTGGAAGCCGGCCTGGCCGCGCCGGTGGACGGCCGCCTGGTTCAGGAAGGCGTGGCCGGTCTGTTGCCGCTGGCGGTCGATGGCGAGGGCGAGGCGCGCACGATCGCCGTGCGCACGCCGCGCGCGCGCGTGGTCGAGACCGCCAGCGCGGGCGACCCGCGCCTGGCCGCAACTCTGCGCGGCCTGCCCTTGGGCGCGCTGCCGCCGGCGCTGATGGACGGCGGCCGCCGATGGTGGCTGGCCGAACTGCGCGATGAGGCCGCCCTGCGCGCGGCGAGCCCGGACTGGGCCGCGATCGGCGCCCTGGCCGAAAGCACCGAGAGCATGGGCCTGTGCGCGTTCGCGCGCGCCGACGCCGGCCGCGACTACGACCTGGTCGTGCGCGCCTTCGTCGGGGCGCCGGCGCAGTTCGAGGACGCCGCCTCCGGCGCGGCCAACGCCACCTTGGCGGCGTGGCTCAACCACAACGGCGCCCTGCCCGGCCGCGACGGCCATTACACGGTCAGCCAGGGCCGCGAAGTCGGTTTCGACGCGCGCCTGGAACTGCGCGTGGACGCCGACGGCGAGGTCTGGTCGGGCGGACGGGTGAGCAACGTGGTGCGCGGGACGATCGACTGGCGTTGAGTTTCTCCCTTCTCCCGCTGGCGGGAGAAGGTGGTCCGAAGGACCGGATGAGGGCGCGCGCAATTGCGCTTGCGATGCGGGCCGCTACTTCGCGCGCCCTCACCCCAACCCCTCTCCCGTCAACGGGAGAGGGGCTCAAGCGACTGAGGCTTTCCCTTCTCCCGCTTGCGGGAGAAGGTGGTCCGAAGGACCGGATGAGGGCGCGCGCAATTACGCTTGCGAAGTAAGCCGCTACTTCGCGCGCCCCCCCGTCAACGCGAGAGGGGCTCAGGCGACGGCGCCGCGCGCCACCGCGCGCCGCCCCAGCACCACCACCGCGAACGCCGGCAGATACATCATCAGCCCGTACATCGCCGCCGGCACCGCGATCTGCGGCGACTGCAGCAAGGTCAGCGCGATCACGATCGCCAGCGTGCTGTTCTGCACGCCCACCTCCATGCCGACGGTGATCGCATCGCGCAGCGCCAGGCCGCTGATCCGCGCCAGCAAAAAGCCGCCGCCGATCGCCGCCGCGCACATGCCCAGCGCCGCCGGACCCAACTCGGGAAAACTGCGCCACAGCAGATCGCGCTGGGTCACGATGATCGCCACGATCAGCAACAGCAGCAGCCCCAACGCGAACCGGCTCACCCACGGTTCGACCCGCAGCGCGAAGCCCGACGCGACCCGGCGCACGCCCATGCCGAGCAACACCGGCACCAGCACCAGCGCGGCCAGATGCATCACCGTCTGCGCGACCGGCAAGCGGATCTGGCGGGCCTCGCCGCCGAACCACTGCAGCGCCAGATTGACCAGCAAGGGCACGCTGACGAACGTCACCAGCGCGCTGATCACGGTCAAGGTCACCGCCAGGGCGACGTTGCCGCGGGCCAGATAGGTCAGCGCGTTCGAGCTGCTGCCGCTGGGACAGGCCGCGACCAGCACGAAGCCGACCGCGAATTCGAGCGAATCGGGAAACATCCAGGCCACCGCGAAGCCCAGCGCCGGCAGCAGCAGATAGTGGCCGATCAGGCCGACCACGACCGGCTTGGGATGGCGGCCGACGCGGCGGAAGTCTTCGCCGCTGAGCGTCAGGCCGATGCCGCACATGATGATGGCGATCGCGATCGGCAGACCGATCTTGAGCAACAGGCTGTCCTGCACGGCGTTTCTCCTGGATGGCGCGCGCGGCCCGGATCGACGCGGCGACACAGCGATGATGAGCTGCGTGCACGCGCCGCCGTCAAGTCGAACACATCTCGAAACGCAACATCGAAACGTCTGCGCCGATCGCTGCTGCTGAAGCCCCGGTAGAGGGCTTTCAGGAGGGGCTTCAGCCCCGATGCACTTCGCTCGGCCCGCAGCGCCGCCTCATTGCTCGTACCCCGGGCTCTCCCGCGCCAGACGCCGCAATAGCGACGGCCACGCCAACGCCCCGCCCAGTCCGCGCGTCACCTGCGCCGCCTGCGCCTGGATGCCGGCGAGGATCGGCGCCGGAATCGGCAGCAGCTCGCGCGCGCCGGCCAGCGCACGCACCTGGATCGCGCACGCGGCCTCGAAGATGTACATCGCCAGGAACGCATCGGCCACGCTCGCGCCCACGGTCAGCAAGCCGTGATTGCGCAGCATCAGGAAGGTGTTGCGGCCCAGGTCGGCGACCAGCCGCGGCTTTTCCGCGTCGTTGAGGGCCACGCCCTCGTAGTCGTGATAGCCCAGCGCCGCCAGCACGAACAGGGACTGCTGCGAAATCGCCAGCACGCCGTCCTTCTGCGCCGACACCGCCACGCCGTTGAGCGAATGGGTGTGCATCACGCACAAAGCGTCTTCGCGCGCGGCGTGCACCGCGCTGTGGATCACGAACCCGGCCGGATTGACCGGATACTCCGAGGCGCCGACCGGCTGCCCGTCCAGGCCGACCTTGACCAGCGAGGACGCGGTGATCTCCGCGAATCCCATGCCGTAGGGGTTGATCAGGAAATGGTGCTCCGGGCCGAGGACGCGGGCGGTGAGATGGGTGAAGATCAGATCGTCCCAGCCGTGCAGGGCGATCAGCCGGTAGGCGGCGGCCAGATCGACCCGCAGCGCCCATTCCTCGGCGGAGCAGTCGGGGCCGGACATCGGGCGTGCGCTCATCGTGGCTTACCTTCGGGTGGGCTGAGCGCAAAATACCCCGGAGCCAGCGGCGGCGACCGTCGCCTGGCCGACACTTGCCGCACCCGCAGCCACCGGAGCCCGCATGCACGATCGCTCGCCGCTCACCGCCGATCCCTGGCTGCGCGATCTGTCGCCGGCCGTGGTCGCGCATCTGCAGGCGATGTCGGTGCATCGGCGCCTGCGCGACGGCGAGCTTCTGTACGCGCGCGGCGACGCCGCCGACGGCCTGTACGGCGTGGTCCGCGGCCGCATCCGCATGAGTGTGCCGACGCCGAACGGGCGCGAGATGTTGTTCGTGCTGTTCGAGCCCGGCAGTTGGTTTGGCGAGGTGTCGATGTTCGACGGCGAGCCGCGTCCGCAGGATGCGCGCGCGGTCGGCGACACCGAAATCCTGTTGCTGCCGCGCACGCGGTTCCTCGCCCTGCTGGACGACCACCCGGAGTTGTATCGCGGCTTCACCCGCCTGCTGTGCCGCAAGCTGCGCACGGTGCTGGAGTTCGTCGAAGACGCCCTGACCCTGCCGCTGGCCGCGCGCCTGGGCAAGCGCGTGCTGGAGCTGGCGCGTGTGTACGGCGTGGACGAAGCCGAAGGCCGGCTGATCGATCTGGCGCTGCCGCAGGACGATCTGGCCAGCATGCTCGGCGCGACTCGCCAGAGCGTGAGCAAGGAACTGCGCTCGTGGGAACAGCAGGGCTGGATCGCGCTGCGCTACCGGCATGTAGTGTTGCGCGATGCGGCTGCGCTGGAGCGGATGGTGGCGCGGTTGTCGGGGTTGCCGGAGGGGCGCTAGATCGCGCTGCGGGTTCTTGGACAGGTAGACCGACCAGCGCTGGGACAAAAGCGTCGGGGCTGAAGCCCCTCCCACAAAAGACCTCGGCGCATCATCGAAGTCTGTTGTGGGAGGGGCTTCAGCCCCGATGCTCTTCGATCAGGTTGCAGCGAAAACCACCACCGTCATTCCCGAGAACGCGGAAATGACGAGCCAAGATGCAAAATCGCGCGCGCGGCGGCCCGCCTCGAGCCGCCGCGCCTCTCCATTACCCATCAGAACCGGGCGTCGAAGGTCAAGAACACCTGCCGCGGCGCATTGGCATGGAAAGCATAGGTCTTGCCCTGCGGGTCCGAAGCGCTGAACGCGGTCAGGTTGCTCGCCGTGCGCTTGTCGCCCAGGTTAGTGCCGTTGAGCGCGATCGACCACTGCCGGAACGGCCCCATCGCATCGAAGGTGTAGCGCACCGCCGCATCGAAGGTGGTCGAACCGCCGAAGCCGTTGTCGTTGGTGTAGGTGTAGTAACGCTTGCCGGTGTATTTGCCGCTAAGCGTCGCCAGCCACGGGCCGTTGCGATAGGTGATCTCGCTGGACAGCATCTTGTCCGGCACATCGACCACGCGCTTGTCGCGGGTCTGCACGACCTTGCCGCTGTCGATGTAGTTGTCCTGATAGGTGGACTTGTTCCACGACAGCGCGTTGTACCACTCGAAGTGTTCGCTCGGCTTCCAGATGAAGACCAGCTCGCTGCCGTAGCTGTCCACGGAACCGACGTTGAAGAACTTCGTGATGCACTCCGGACGGGTGCCGGCTTCGATGCTGGAACACGGGTTCAACGACAACAGGCGGTTGTCGAACTTGACCTTGTACACGCTCAACGAGGCCTGATAGGTCTCGCCGACGCGGCGGTAGCCGGCTTCCAGGGTCTGCGATTCTTCCGGCTTGAGGTCGGCCTTCTGCGCATCGAACGCAGCCTGACCGATCGCCAGCGGGCCGCCGGCGCCGCCGCCGACGAAGGCGGCGACGTTTTCCGTGTAGGCCGCGAACAATTCCTGGCCTTCGCCGAGCTTGTAGCCCACGCCGATCTGCGGCAGGAAGCTGTCCTTGGTTTCCAGGCGCCCGGTCGCGTTGGGCACTTCCATCGCGCGCGGATCGACCTGGCGCGCACGCATGTCCACCTGGGTGCTCTTGGCGCCCACGTCCACGGTCATGCGGCCGTCGAGCAGGCTGATGGTGTCCTGCAGATAGGCCTGGCGGGTGTTGATGCGGTACTTCTGGAAGAACAGGCGGCGGTCGGGATCGTTGAGGAAGCGGTCGTCGTTGACCGGGCCTTCGATGAAATAGAAATTGCGCTGCACGTCGTGATGGTTGCTCTCGTACCAGAAGCCGCCTTCGATGCGGTGGTTGCCGATTTCCCAGGCCAGCGAGCTCATCACGCCGTAACGGTTGATGCCGTAGTTGGTGCTGCGGATCGAGATCGGGATGGCCTTGGCCGTGTTCGGATACGAGTAATTGCCCGGCGACCACCAATGGCCCTGGCCGCGGTCGTCGTGGTAGTAGGCCTGCGACTTCAACAGCAGGCCTTCGCCGAGATTGAACTCGCCGGCCAGCGCGGCCAGATGGTCGGTGCGGATGGCGCGGCTGGCGTAGTAGGCGTCGTCGATGGTCGCCGCCGGGCTGGTGAACGAACAACGCGGATCGCCGGCGCGATGCTGGTTGGCCGGCCATGGCTTGGGCGCGCAGTACGCCGCGGCGATGGCGCGCTGCCAGTCGGGCTTGTACAGATTCCAGTCCCAATCCGCGCCGCGCGCGAGCAGCGCTTTCGACAGATAGGCGTAGTTGGCCTGGCTGGTCTCGGCGCTGGCGACATAGGCGCTGATGCGGTTGCCGTCGCCGAAGTTATAGACCGCCTTCAGGTTGACCTGATTCTGGTCCTGGTTGTCGCCGGGACGCGACCACATGTCGGCGCTGAGCAGCGAGCCGGACAGATACATCGAGAAGCCGCCGTGGTCGCCGGTGTCCAGGCGCGCATAGGTGCGGCGCGTGTTGTCGCTGCCGAAGGTCTGCGCCACGCGCAGGCCGAACTCGGCCTGCGGATCGGAGGAGTAGTACTGCAAGGTGCCGCCGAGGTTGCTGGTCGAGGCGGTGCCGAGCGAGCCGATGCCGGCGGCGAGTTCGGCGCTGGCCAGGTTTTCGCCGATCAGCGCTCGGCTGATGCCCAGGCCGTTGTAGTTGCCGTAGCTGTTGTCGCCCAGCGGGATGCCGTCGAGGGTGTAGCCGAGCAGGCGCTGGTTGAAGCCGCGCAAGCTGATGGTCTGCGATTCCTCGTTGGCGCCGTAGGCGTCGTTGGACTGCACCGAGATGCCGGGCAGCTTGTTGAGGATCTTCTGCGCGCTGGTGCCGGGCGTGGTCTTCTCGATGTCGGCGAGCTTGACGCGCTGCACCTGGCGGGTTTCGCCCATGCCGATCACCGAGACCGCATCGAGCGTGGTGGTTTCGCCGCTCATGCCGGCGTCGGCGTCGGCGGTGGCATCGGCCGCGGCGCTGGCGGGCGCAGCGGCGGCGGCATACACCGGCACGGTCGCCAGCGCGGTCGAAATCGCCAGCGCGAGCGCGGCCGTGGTGTGGGGGTACTTCATGACTCTCTCCGGGGGCAGGACGGACACATCCGGACAAGCATGAATGGCGCAGATGACGTGCAGATGGCGGCACGGCGCGCACCGGCGCGGTGATTTACCGGACGATGACGCGACGAATCGCCGGCCTGGAGCGGCATCGTTCGCGCCGCGCCCGGCGTTCTTCGACTAAAGCACTACCCCGCCCGTAGCGCGCGAAATACGCCGCTGAACAGCGCTCGGCGGCGTATTTCCAACCCTGCGCACACTGCGTTCCAGAGTTCTAACCCTAAGGTGCTATTGGCCCACCCCGCCCCCCAGCCCACCATCGGCGCCGGGTGCAGGGACGTGCCGCGCCCGCCGTTGCCGCGCCGCGAACGATCGCACCGCGACGACAACGCATCACCCCGCCATACCCGCCGTTGCAGGAGCCGCCGTGAGCGCGATCACCACCGCCGACATCCCCTCCATCGCTCCGGCCATGAGCCCGGGACAACGGCTCAAGTCGATCTTCTCCGGATCGATCGGCAATCTGGTCGAGTACTACGACTGGTACGTCTACAGCGCATTCTCGCTGTACTTCGCCCACGTGTTCTTCCCCAAGGGCGACAAGATTTCGCAGGCGCTCAACGCCGCGGCGATCTTCGCAGTCGGCTTCCTGATGCGCCCGCTCGGCGGCTGGGTGTTCGGCCGCTACGCCGACCGCCACGGCCGCAAGGCCGCGCTGATGCTGTCGGTGCTGATGATGTGCGCCGGCTCGCTCATCATCACCTTCACCCCCGGCTACGAAACCATCGGCGTGTTCGCGCCGGTACTGCTGGTGGCGGCGCGGTTGATGCAGGGCCTGAGCGTCGGCGGCGAATACGGCAGCTCGGCGACCTACCTGAGCGAGATGGCCTCGCGCGAGAACCGCGGTTTCTGGTCCAGCTTCCTCTACGTCACCCTGATCATGGGCCAGCTGCTCGCGCTGATGGTGCTGATCGTGCTGCAGCAGTTCGTGTTGAACGAAGAACAGCTGCGCGACTGGGGCTGGCGGATTCCGTTCGCGATCGGCGCGATGGCCGCGATCATCGCCCTGTACCTGCGCCGCAACATGCAGGAAACCGAATCGTTCACCAAGCTGCAGGCCAGCGACACGCCCAAGCGCAAGGAAGGCTCGCTGCGCACGCTGGCGCAGCACCCGCGCGCGGTGCTGACCGTGGTCGGCCTGACCATGGGCGGCACGCTGGCGTTCTACACCTACACCAACTACATGCTGAAGTTCCTCACCATCAGCACCGGCTTCGACAAGGAAACCGCGTCGCTGATCAACGCCGCCAGCCTGTTCGTGTACATGCTGATGCAACCGCTGGTCGGCGCGCTGTCGGACCGGATCGGCCGGCGCCCGCTGCTGATCGCCTTCGGCGTGCTCGGCACCGTGCTGACCGTGCCGGTGATGCACTGGATCCGCGACGCGCAATCGCCGATGCAGGCGTTCTGGCTGATCATGATCCTGCTCAGCGCGGTCAGCGGCTACACCGCCATCAACGCGGTGGTGAAGGCCGAATTGTTCCCGGTCGAGGTCCGCGCGCTCGGCGTCGGCCTGCCCTACGCGCTCACCGTCGCCCTGTTCGGCGGCACCGCCGAGCCGATCGCGCTGTGGTTCAAGCAGATCGGCATGGAAACCGGCTTCTTCTGGTACGTCAGCGCCTGCATCGCCTGCTCGCTGCTGGTCTACGCGTTCATGCCCGACACCCGCAAGCATTCGCAGATCGATCACGACTGATCGTCCTTCCCTCTTCACGTCTTCGCGCTACAGGAACGAAACCATGAAATCGCCAGCCTCGCGTTTCTATCTATGGGTGGTGGCCGCCATCATCCTCGGCGGTGTGGTCGGGCATTTCTTCCCCGATTTCGGCGTCAAGCTAAAGCCGCTGGGCGACGGTTTCATCTCGCTGATCAAGATGCTGATCGGCCCGATCATTTTCCTGACCGTGGTGCTGGGCATCGCCGGCGTCGCCGACGTCAAGAAGGTCGGGCGCGTCGGCGCCAAGGCGATCTTGTACTTCGAAGTGGTTTCGACCTTCGCCCTGGTGATCGGCCTGATGGTCGTCAACACGCTGAAGCCTGGCGCGGGCTTCAACGCCAACGTGGCCGACCTGGACCCGAAGAAGGTCGCCGAGGCCATCGGCTACGCGCACAAGGCCGAAGAGCAGAGCACGGTCGATTTCCTGCTGCACATCATCCCCAAGACCTTCACCGACGCCTTCACCGGCGAAGGCAGCCTGTTGCAGGTGCTGCTGCTGGCGGTGCTGTTCGGCTTCGCCCTGCTGCACATGGGCAAGGCCGGCGAAAAGGTCATGGATCTGTTCGAGACGCTGTCGAAAGCGTTCTTCGGCATCATGAGCATGGTCATGAAGCTGGCCCCGATCGGCGCCGGCGCGGCGATGGCCTTCACCATCGGCAAGTTCGGCATCGAATCGCTCGGCCCGCTGCTCAAGCTGATGGGCAGCTTCTATCTCACCTGCGCCCTGTTCGTGCTGATCGTGCTCGGCGCCATCGCCCGTCTCACCGGCTTCAGCATCCTGCGCTTCATCCGCTATATCCGCGACGAACTCCTGCTGGTGCTGGGCACTTCGTCGTCGGAATCGGCGCTGGTGCCGCTGATGCGCAAGCTCGAACGCCTGGGCTGCTCCAAGCCGGTGGTCGGCCTGGTGGTTCCCAGCGGTTATTCGTTCAACCTCGACGGCACCAACATCTATCTGACGATGGCGGCGATCTTCGTCGCGCAGGCGCTCAACGTCGAACTCACCCTGACGCAGGAAATCACCCTGCTGGCGGTAGCGATGCTGACCTCCAAGGGCGCTTCCGGCGTGACCGGCGCGGGCTTCATCACCCTGGCCGCGACCCTGACCGTGGTGCCGGCGGTGCCGGTCGCGGGCCTGGCGCTGATCCTGGGCATCGACCGCTTCATGAGCGAAGCGCGCGCGCTGACCAACCTGATCGGCAACGGCGTGGCCACGGTGGTGGTGGCGCGCTGGGAGAACGAGCTCGACCGCGACAAGCTCAATCATGAGCTGATCAATCCGCCGAGCGCGCTCGACCTCGACGCCGAGCTGCCGAGCGACCACCACGGCCCGCTGAGCGACAAGGCCGCCTGAGTTCCACCGGCCCGCGCCGGGCGCGCGGGCCGTACAACCCCAACCCTTCCCAGCCGGACGCACAGCGCGCCCGGCGCGGTTTCCTGCTGCCAGGACGGCGGTAATAACGACCTTGGAGCACGACCGACCATGCGCATCGATCGCCTCGCCCTCGTCCTGTCCCTGACCGCGTTGCCCTGTGCCGCGCAGGCCGGCAACTTCGACGACTGGCCGACCAAGTACACCTTCGGCGACGGCACGGAGATTTCCGCGACCGGCAACTTCGCCTACGACGTGGTGGATTTTTCCGGCGACGGCTACGGCACCGCCGCGACCGACCTGTCCGACGACGGCCACTACCGTCGCCGCGAGTTCGGCATGAATCTGAAAAAGAAAGACGTCTACGATTTCACCGCGGTGTTCGATTTCGAATCCAAGCTCTGGCTCGACGTCGCCCTGCGCCTGGACACCAAGGCCTGGTTCGGCGCCGACTACGGCAAGCTGCGCGTGGGTTACTTCAAGACGCCGGTGAGCATGGAGAGCGTCGCCGCCTCGCGCTCCGCCAGCATGCTGGAGCAGTCGGCCGCCTCGCAGGCGGTCTACGAAGGCCGCCGCACCGGCGTGGAGTGGTCGATGGAACGCCCGCGCTACGCGGTCAGCGCGGCGTACTTCTTCGGTCACGATCTGCAGGGCGACAACCCGGGCACCACCGCCGCCGGGCGCGCGGTGTGGACGCCGGTCAAGGACAAGGATCACGTCGTGCACCTGGGCCTGACCGGCTCGGTCGAGAACCCGCACGGCTTCACCGATGGACGCGGCGCCTATTTCGGCCCCGCCGCGCGTTTCCGCGCGCGGCCGATGAACGGCCTCACGCCGGTGCGCCTGGTCGATTCGGGCAGCCTGCGCAATACCGACAAGATCGTGCGCAACGGCTTGGAAGCGTTGTGGATCGACGGCCCGTGGTCGGTGCAGGCCGAGTATCTGCGCGCGACCGCCGAACGCGACAACGGCGCACGCGATTTCACCGCCAACGGTTACTACGTCACCGGCAGCTGGGTGCTGACCGGCGAAACCCGCCCCTACACCGGCAACAACGTCGGCAACATCAAGCCCGCGCACGGCTATGGCGCGGTGGAGTTGCTGGCGCGCTTGGGCGAACTGGATCTGGACGACGGCGGCATCGCCGGTGGCAAGCAGCGCGACTGGACCTTGGGCGTGAACTGGTACCTGACCACACACTTCAAGTTCCAGGCCAACTACGTGCGGGTGAAGGCCGACAAGGGCCTGCTGTCGGCCGATCCGGACGTGATGGAGGTTCGGGCTCAGGTGCAGTTCTGAGCAGCCGGGATTCGGAATTCGGGATTCGGGATTGGTAAAAGCGCGGCGGGAGGTTGCGCGCTTTTGACTTTGCCGCGGCACGTGAGGACGATGAAGGCGTAGCCCGCCACAGCGGGCGTCCGCGGCAGACCCGACGCTCAGCCCGTGCGCATCCAGGTTCACGGCGCCCCGCTGTTACGAATCCCAAATTCCGAATCCCGAATCCCGGCCCCAACGTGATCCCCCGCCGCCGCCAGCTCCAGACCGCCTTATGGATCGTGCTGCCGCTGGCCGGCGCGCTGCTGACGATGCTGATCGTCGGTCGCATCGCCTATTCGCAGGCCTTGCAGCGCCAGGCCGGCGAAGCCAGCGTGCTGCTGGCGCAGCGCGCGCAGGTGATCGAGCAGCACATCGATCGTTACCGGATCATGCCGGCGGTGCTGTCGCTGGACCCGCAGTTGCGCGCGACCCTGGCCAATCCCGCCGACCGCGTCCAGCGCCAGCGCGCCAACGAGCGCCTGGTCCAGCTTAATTTCGCCAACCGCACCAGCACGTTGACCCTGATCGACGGCAACGGCATCGGTCTGGCCGCCAGCAACTGGGACCTGCCCAACAGCAACGTCGGCCACTCCTACGCATTCCGCCCGTATTTCCAGAAAGCCATGGCCGAAGGCTCGGGCGAGTTCTACGCCATCGGCGTGACCACCCACGTGCCAGGCCACTTCATCGCCCGCGCCATCCACGACGAACGCGGCGGCGCGGTCGGCGCGGTCGCGGTCAAGGTCGAGCTGGAAGACATCCGCTCGGACTGGAGCGAACGCGGCGATCTGGTCCTGCTCAGCGACGCCAACGGCGTGGTGTTCCTGACCGCGCAGCCGCAATGGCGCTACCGCATGCTGCGCACACCGACACCGGCGCAAAGCAGCGAGCTACAGCGCACCCGCCAGTATCAAGGGCAGAAACTGCGGCCGGCCTCGTTCCGGCTCGAACGCGAAGTCGGCGACGGCGCGCGCGTGGTGCGCCTGCGCGAGCCGGGCATGCGCGAGCCGATGCTGTGGCAATCGCTGCATCTGCAACGCGAAGACTGGACCCTGCACCTGCTGCGCGACACCACGCCGAGCATCCGCATCGCCTGGATCGCGCGCGCGGTGGCGGCCGGCGCGTGGCTGCTGCTGGTCTCGGTCGCGCTGCTGCTGATGCAGCGCAACCGCATCGCCAGCCTGCGCCTGCGCAGCCGGCAGGAACTGGAGCGAATGGTCGAGCACCACGCCGAAGCGCTGCGCAACGCCCAGGACGGCGTGGTTCACGCGGCGCGGCAGGCGAGCCTGGGCAAAGGCCAGAGCCTGGAACATTTGCCGCAGGGCGTCAGCGTGGTCGATGCGCAACTGCGGCTGGTGGCGTGGAATCAGCGCTACGCCGAGCTGTTCCGCTATCCGCCGGAGCTGTTGCAGGTGGGCCGGCCGATCGAAGACCTGATCCGCTACAACGCCCGCCGCGGTCTGCTCGGCGCCGATCCGGAAGACGCGATCCGGCGCCGCCTGGATCATCTGCAACGCGGCCAGCCTTACCTGCACGAACGCGAACGCCCGGACGGCACGGTGATCGAGATCCGCGGCAATCCGATGCCCGACGGCGGCTTCGTCACCAGTTACGCCGACATCACCGCCTACAAGCAGGCCGCGCGCGATCTGCGCACGCTGGCCGACAGCCTGGAACGCGGCATCGAGCAGCGCACCCGCGATCTGCAAAGCGCCATGGGCGAAGCCGAGCGCGCCAACCGCTCCAAGACCCGCTTCGTCGCCGCCGCCGTGCACGATCTGCTGCAGCCCTTGAACGCTGCGCGCATGTACCTGTCGTCGCTGCGGCGGCGCGTGAGCGATGGCGAAGGCCGTGAGCTCAGCGACCACATCGAGGCCGCGCTGGCCGCGCAGGACGACATTCTGTCCAGCCTGCTGGACATTTCGCGCCTGGAATCCGGAGCGCTGGAAGTGCGCCGCGCCGCGCTGCCGTTGTCGCGGCTGTTCGCCAGCATCGACAGCCAGTTCCGCATTCTGGCCGAGTCGCGCGGCCTGCGCCTGCACTGCATCGCCTCCAGCGCGGTGATCGACAGCGACGAAGTGTTGCTGCGCCGGATCGTGCAGAACTTCGTCTCCAACGCGATGCAGTTCACCCCGCGCGACGGCCGCATCGTGATCGGCGCGCGGCGCCTGCACGACAGCATGCGCGTCGAGGTGTGGGACACCGGCCCGGGCATCGCGGCGAACAAACGCGAACTGATTTTCGAGGAATTCCAGCGCCTGGACACCGGCGTCGAAGCGCCGCAGCGCGGCGCCGGGCTCGGCCTGGCGATCGTGCGCCGGGTGGCGCTGCTGCTCGGCCATCGCGTGCACGTGCGCTCCTGGCCCGGGCACGGCAGCGTGTTTTCGGTAGAAGTGCCGTACGCGCAGGCCGCCTCGTACGCGCCGGAAACCGCGGCGCCGCTTGTCGCGGCCGACGGCCATGCCGCGCAGGGCCAGGATTCGCCGCTGCACGGCCGCCGGGTGTGGGTGATCGACGACGATCTGCATTCGCGCCAGGCCGCGCAACGCCTGCTCGGCGATTGGGGCTGCGCGGTCGAAACCGCCGGCACCGCGGCCGAGGCGCTGACCAAGGCTTCGGCGGCGACGATGCCGGACCTGCTGCTGCTGGACTACCGGCTCGGCGAAAGCACCGGTTTCGAACTGGGCACGCAGTTGGAAGCCAAGTGGAAACGCATGCCGCAGGTGGTGCTGATGTCGGCCGATGCCGACCCGTCGCTGCGCACGCGCGCGGCCGAACGCGACTGGAGCTTCCTGCCCAAGCCGCTGCGGCCGGCGGCGCTGCGCGCGCTGGCGACACGACTGCTCGGCATGGGCCTGTAAGCGCGCCGTCTGCAGGCCCGCGGTTTGCCGGGTCGGTCGGCATCGACACCCCGCGCCGAAGGCCGCCGCGCCGGGCCCGGTTCGGTAGCACACTGGGCTTCGCCCTCCCCTGCGCACGCGCCATGCCCGACTTGCCCTTGCTCGACCTCGCCGCCTTGCGCGCGCTGGCGCGCGACTCGGCCGCGATCGCCGGCGCCTGCGCGTGCGTCGCGCCGGCGCCGATCGCCTGGACCAGCATGCCGATGGAGCTGCCGCAGTCGCGGCTGGAACGGATCGCCACCTTGATCGCGGCGGCGGACTACGAGCTCAGCGTCGAGGAATACCATCCGCGCGGCACTCACTACTGGTCGCCCGACGCGCCGATCGCGATCGACCGCTATCCGGGTAATCACTGCGATGTCTGGCGATGCCGCCAGTGCGGCCGCTGCTTTCTGCACTACACCGAGGGCGGCGGTTATTTCGTCGACCGGCGCATTCGCCTGCTCGATCCGGCACTGATCGTGGATACCTCGATCGCGCAGGACTGAGCGCGCGGCCTCTGCGGCTCAGGACAGGCGCAGCGCGTCGTCGTGCAGGCCGGCGCCGTCTTCGTCCAGCGCCAGCCCCTTCACCAGCACCGCCGCCTGGGTGCGCGAATGGCAGCCGAGCTTGCGCAGGATCGCGGTGACGTGGATCTTCACCGTGTTCTCGGCCAGCGACAGCTCGTAGGCGATCTGCTTGTTGAGCAGGCCGTCGGCCAGGCGCAGCAGCACGCGCATCTGTTGCGGCGTCAGCTGGGCCAGGCGATCGGCGAGTTGCGCGTCGCCCTCATCGCGATCGGCCTTTTGCGAGGGAAACCAGACTTCGCCCGCGAGCACGGCGTTGACCGCTTCGCCCAGCACCGAGGAAGGCGCCGACTTGGGCACGAAACCGGAGGCGCCGAACTGCTGCGCGCGGCGGATGGTGCGCGGGTGTTCGTTGGAGGAAATGATCACCACCGGCAGCTCGGGGCGTTCGCCGCGCGCGTAGACCAGCGAAGAGAACCCCATCGCCCCGGGCATCATCAGGTCGAGCATGGCCAGATCGAATTCGCCGCCGCTGGCGATGGCCGCTTCCAATGCGCTCTGGCTGGCGACCTCGACGATCTGCGCGCCGGGCGCGATCTCGCCCAGCGCATAGCGCAGCGCCGCGCGGAACATCGGATGGTCGTCGGCGATCAACAGGCGCAGGGTTGCGCTCATCGGACTGGATACCCCTCGGGCTGAGAGCGGGACCGATCCTACACGGTCGGGGCGCGCGCGGGACTTTGGCGCGGCTGTCCGGGCTCACACTCCGCCATTTAGTTCCCTGCCCCGCTTGCGGGGTGGGGGCTGGGGTGAGGGCACGCAGCACGGTCCGTTGCGTCGAAGGACCTCGCCTCCCTCTCCCGCTTGCGGGGTGAGGGGCCGCGCTTGCGAGCCATTGGCTCGCGCGGCACCGAACGCCCGAACGCCGTGCGTTCGGGCCGGGGTGGGCTGGGGTGAGGGCGCGCGAGGTAGCAGATGGCGCCGCAGGCCTAAGTTCGCGCACCCTCACACCCCAAGGGTGCTTCCTTCGGGCGTCCGGTCCTTCGGACCACCTTCTCCCGCCAGCGGGAGAAGGGAAAAAAGAACGGGGCAGCCGAAGCCGCCCCGTTCATGCATCCATCCGGGCCGAACCGCGCCCGGCGGTTCGATCAACCCAGCAGATGGGCGACGCCGGCGCGCTCTTCTTCCAGCTCGGCCAGGGTCTTGTCCATGCGCTCGCGGCTGAAGGCGTCGATTTCGAGGCCTTCCACGCGGGTGTACTCGCCATTGGCGGTGATCACCGGCACGCCGTACATCACCGTCTCCGGGATGCCGTAGCTGCCGTCGGACGGCACGCCCATGGTCACCCACTTGCCGTTGCTGCCCAGGACCCAGTCGCGGACGTGGTCGATGGCGGCGTTGGCGGCCGAGGCGGCCGAGGACAGGCCACGCGCTTCGATGATCGCCGCGCCGCGCTTGCCCACGACCGGAATG
The DNA here is from genome assembly GCF_001442805.1 of Lysobacter gummosus. Classification (NCBI taxonomy): domain Bacteria; kingdom Pseudomonadati; phylum Pseudomonadota; class Gammaproteobacteria; order Lysobacterales; family Lysobacteraceae; genus Lysobacter; species Lysobacter gummosus. Next base: position 4,186,794 of record NZ_CP011131.1, read on the forward strand.
AAGGTGTCGGCGTTCCAGGCGGCGTCGTTGATCTTGTCCTTCAGCGACACGCCGCCGGCCTTGGCGAAGCGGTAGTCCGGATACATGGTCGGGCTGTGGTTGCCCCACACGATCAGGTTCTCGATGTCGCCCACGGCGACGCCGGCCTTGGCGGCGAGCTGGCTCAGCGCGCGGTTGTGGTCCAGGCGCAGCATGGCGGTGAAGTTCTTCGCCGGCAGGTCCGGCGCCGACTTCATCGCGATGTAGGCGTTGGTGTTGGCCGGGTTGCCGACCACCAGCACCTTGACGTTGCGCGAGGCGACCTTGTTCAACGCCGCGCCCTGGGCGGTGAAGATCTTCGCGTTTTCCAGCAGCAGGTCCTTGCGCTCCATGCCCGGGCCGCGCGGACGCGCGCCGACCAGCAGGGCGATGTCGGCGTCCTTGAACGCGACTTCGGCGTCGTCGGTGCCGACGATGCCGGCCAGCAGCGGGAACGCGCAGTCTTCCAGCTCCATGATCACGCCCTTGAGCGCGGCCTGGGCCTTCTCCAGCGGCAGTTCCAGCAGCTGCAGGATGACGGGCTGATCCTTGCCGAGCATTTCGCCGGAAGCGATGCGGAACAGCAGCGAGTAGCCGATCTGGCCGGCAGCACCGGTGACGGCAACGCGGACGGGGGTCTTCATCGGGGTGTTTCCTTCGCTAGTGAACAAGGTGGCGGGCACGCGGCCCGCGTTATGGATGGAGTCGAGCGCGCGGCGGCCGCCGCGCGCTCACAGGCGATAGCCCAACGGTTCGAGATGGCCTTTGATCTCGTCCATGTTGTAGCCGTAAACGATGTCCTGGCCGACGATGGTGACCGGCACGCCGCGCGCGCCGACCGCGTCCATCGCCTTCTGGCCCGCGGCGGTATCGACGTCGATGAGGGTGTAGCGCACGTCGGCCAGTTCGAAATCCTTGCGCAGCTTTTCGCAGTAGCCGCACCACTCCGCCGCAAGCATGACGATGCGCTTGTCGCCGGTGGTGTGGCGCGGATCGTCGGGCTTGAGCTCGGCCGGACGCGAGGCGAACAGGCCGCCCGCGCCGTTGGCCTTGAGCAACTTGACGCCGCCGACGCCGACAGCCGCGGCGATGGCGATCCAGAGCACGGTGGTCACGCGCATATCGAAGTCCTTGGTCTGGATCGTAGCCGAGGGCGAACGCTGGTCGAATCGACGCCGGGCTCAGGCGAGCTCGGCGAAGAATTCCTGGAAGCGCTGCAGACCCGGCGCAAGCTGCGGCGTCGGACAGGTGTAGCTGATGCGCAGCGCGCGCGGCTCGCCGAACGCCGAACCCGGCACGCAGGCCACGCCCTTGGTTTCCAGCAGAGCGTTGCAGAAATCCATGTCGTTGCCGATCTTCAAACCGCTGGGGCCATGCGTTTTGCCGAAGGCGACGCTGATGTCCGGGAACACGTAGAACGCGCCCTGCGGACGCGGGCAGACCACGCCCGGGATCGAATTCATCACGTCCATGACCTGGTCGCGCTTGACCTGGAATTCGGCGCAGCGCGCGGTCGGCACGTCCTGCGGACCCGACAGCGCGGCCACGGCGGCGGCGGTGACGATTTCCGGGACGTTGGTGATGTGGTTGGAGTTCATCGTGGTCACGGCCTGCGCGATCACTTCCGGACCGGCCATGAAACCCACGCGCCAACCCGGCATGCCGTAGGTCTTGGACAGCGAGTCGATGAAGATCACGCGGTCGCGCAACTCGGGATGCGAGTGCACGAAGTTGTGATAGCCCAGGCCGTCGAACACCATGCGGTTGTAGATGTCGTCGGTGATGACCCAGGTGTCCGGGTACTTGGCGATGACCGCGGCCAATGCATCGATTTCGTCCTTGCCGTAGACCATGCCGGTCGGGTTGGACGGGTTGTTGAACAAGAACACCTTCGGCTTCTTCGCCAGCGCGACTTCCAGCTGGGCCGGGGTGAGCTTGTAGTCCTGCGAGGCCGGGCACGGCAGCAGGTCGATCTTGGCGTTGACGATCTCGGCGATGTCGAGATAGCTGGTCCAGTACGGGGTCGGGAAGACGATCGTGTCGCCTTCGTCCAACAGCGCCTCGGCGATGTTGTAGATCACGTGTTTGGCGCCGATGCCGGTGGCGCAATTGACGCGGCCGTAGCCGGTCAGGCCGATTTTGCTCATGTGCTCGATGAACGCGTCCAGCAGCGCGTCGGCGCCGCGGTTGCTGCCGTACTGGCCGCTGTCCTTGGCCAGCGCTTCGCGCACGGCGGCATAGACATGATCGCCGGGCAGGAAGTTGGGAACGCCGATCGAGAAGCTGATGATGTCGCGACCTTCGGCCTTGAGCCGCTTGGCCTTTTCGGCAACCTGCATGATCGCGCTGGGCTTGGCGCGACCGATGCGCCGGGCGAGCTGGGGCATCGTGTAAACCTCGTGGGGTGGTGTACGACGGAGCGTGCGGAGATGAGTAGCGAGGACGCTGGACGCAGCGGCGGTTGCGACGGCGGCGCTCGTTACGGGCGCTGTCGCCGGACGCACTGGAACCGCTGGTTCTAGCCGCAAAATGGTAGCACAGCGATGGCCGGGCCCTGGTTTGCAATATGTTGTGGGAGGTAATGCTTTTGTGGGAGGGAGCTTCAGCCCCGACGCTTTTCGATCAGCCCCGGTGAGAGCCCGGCGCGATCGGGCCGAAAAGCATCGGGGCTGAAGCTCCCTCCCACAAAAGCCCCTTTTACGGCAGCGCCCTGCCATGCCGGCTATGGCGAAATTCCAGGGCGCAAACGAAAAAGACGGCCTTTCGGCCGTCTTTTCGCATCGCACAGCCCTGCGGCCGCGCGAGATGGCCCGAATCCGGACTCAGGCGCGCTTGTTCTCGTCGAGCACCTTGTTCCAGTCGGCCACGCGGTCGGCCTTGGCGGCCAGCACGGCGGCGACATCGCCTTCGATCTTCACCGAGTTGATCTTGTCGCCCTGCTTGACCGTATCGACGATCTCCAGGCCTTCCAGCACCTTGCCGAACACGGTGTGCTTGCCGTCCAGCCAGTCGCAGACGATGTGGGTGATGAAGAACTGGCTGCCGTTGGTGCCCGGGCCGGCATTGGCCATCGACAGCACGCCGCGCTGGTGACCCAGGCCGTTGCGGGTCTCGTCCTCGAAACGATAGCCCGGGCCGCCGGTGCCGGTGCCCTGCGGGCAGCCGCCCTGGATCATGAAGTTCGGGATCACGCGGTGGAAGTTCAGGCCGTCATAGAAGCCGCGCTGGGCCAGATTGACGAAGTTGGCGACGGTCAGCGGCGCCTTGTCGGCGGCGAGTTCGACGCGGATCGGGCCGCGTTCGGTGTCGAAGGTGGCGATCAGGCTCATGCAGCGCACTCCAGGTGTAGCGATGGGGATGGGAAAACGGTTCGCCGGCCGAGATGGCGGCGGCCAGGGCAATCCTCAATGGTACCGAAGCGAAAAAAACCTCGTCGGGCCGCAACCCTTGCCGGAACGGCGCGAGCCGCGGCGGCGCGGGCACGGCCTTGATCGCGTCGCGGGAGGCCCCGTCCTCGAACCGCGGTCCAAAGCTGAATGCGGTGGCGCAAGGCCGGGCACGGCCGCCAGGCGGCAGGCGTACGTCCCAGCCGGCGGAGGCCGGACGGCGGGTTGGCCGGGCTTCCGGGACGCGGCTCGCGCCGCTTCTGCAGGGCCTTTCCCGCCTTTTATCGGCCCTGCCCGTTCATAAAACCGCCCCGACATGAATAAAGCCCGCCCCGGCAGGCACTTGCCACCTTTGACCGGTATAATGGCCGGCTATCTTCCTCAGCTATAGCGCCTTCCGGCGTCCAATCGCATGTCCATCGAACGCCTGCGCAATATCGCCATCGTCGCTCACGTCGACCACGGCAAGACCACCCTCGTCGACTGTCTGTTGAAGCAGTCCGGCACGCTGTCCGAACGCACGGTGCTGGCCGAGCGCGCGATGGACAGCAACGACCAGGAAAAGGAACGTGGCATCACGATCCTGGCCAAGAACACCGCCATCACCTGGCAGGGCAACCGCATCAACATCGTCGACACCCCAGGCCACGCCGACTTCGGCGGCGAGGTCGAGCGCGTGCTGTCGATGGTCGATTCGGTGCTGATCCTGGTCGATGCGATGGACGGCCCGATGCCGCAGACCCGCTTCGTCACCCAGAAGGCGTTCGCGATGGGCTTCAAGCCGATCGTGGTGGTCAACAAGATCGACCGCCCGGGCGCCCGTCCGGATTGGGTCATCGACCAGGTGTTCGACCTGTTCGACAAGCTCGGCGCCACCAACGAGCAGCTCGACTTCCCGATCGTCTACGCCTCGGCGCTGCACGGCTACGCCAGCCTGGACGACGCCGCGCGCTCGGGCGACATGACCCCGCTGTACGAAGCGATCATGAAGCACGTCCCGCCGCCGCAGGTCGATCTCGACGGCCCGTTCCAGATGCGCATCAGCCAGCTGGACTACAGCAACTTCGTCGGCCTGATCGGCATCGGCCGCATCCAGCGCGGCAAGGTCCGCCGCAACATGCCGGTCAGCGTGATCGACCGTCACGGCAAGAAGCGCCAGGGCAAGGTGTTGCAGGTGCTCGGCTTCATGGGCCTTGAGCGCCTGGAGACCGAGGAAGCCGAGGCGGGCGACATCGTCGCCATCTCCGGCGTCGCCGATCTGTCGATCTCCGACACCGTGTGCGCGCTGGACACCCCGGAAGCTCTGCCCGCCCTGACCGTGGACGAGCCGACCATCAGCATGACCTTCCAGGTGAACAACTCGCCGTTCGCCGGCAACAAGGATCTGAGCGGCGGCAAGTTCCTCACCAGCCGCCAGCTGCGCGAGCGCCTGGTGCGCGAAACCCTGCACAACGTGGCGCTGAAGGTCGAAGAAGGCTCCGATCCGGACAAGTTCCTGGTCTCCGGCCGCGGCGAACTGCATCTGTCGGTGCTGATCGAGAACATGCGCCGCGAAGGTTTCGAGCTGGCCGTGTCGCGTCCGGAAGTCATCATCAAGGAAATCGACGGCAAGCTGATGGAACCGGTCGAGCAGTTGGTGGTCGACATCGAAGAGCAGCACCAGGGCGGCGTCATGGAGAAGCTCGGCACGCGCAAGGCCCAGTTGAAGGACATGGTGTCCGACGGCAAGGGACGCGTGCGCCTGGATTACATGATCCCGGCTCGCGGCCTGATCGGCTTCCAGAACGAGTTCCGCACCCTGACCCAGGGCTCGGGCCTGCTGTTCCATGTGTTCGACCACTACGGTCCGAAGGAACAGGGCGCGATCGCCAAGCGCATCAACGGCGTGATGATCGCCAATGCGCCGGGCACCACCCCGGCCTATTCGCTTGGGCCGCTGCAGGATCGCGGCAGGCTGTTCGCCGCCGAAGGCGACAACGTGTATGAGGGCCAGCTGGTCGGCATCCACTCGAAGGACAACGACCTCACCGTCAACGCGATCAAGACCAAGCCGCTGACCAACATGCGCGCCTCGGGCAAGGACGATGCGATCCAGCTGAGCCCGGCGATCAAGTACACGCTGGAGCAGGCACTGGACTTCATCGAAGACGACGAACTGGTCGAAGTCACGCCGAAGGAAATCCGCCTGCGCAAGAAGTTCCTCACCGAAAGCGATCGCAAGCGCGCCTCGCGCGCGGCCTGATCGCAGCAGGGGCGCCGTCGGCTTGAACCGCGGCGCCCTCGCCCCAAGTCAGTACGCTTCGCTGCAACGAAGCGTCACGCGGGACTTGGGGCACGGCGGCATCGCGCATCGGCGCGTGCCGCGTCCGCCGGGCCGCCCGCCTCGCCGCGTTGCGAACCTTGGCGCGTCATGAGGATCGAAGCGGCATGCATGTGCACGGTCTGATCGCAATCCCCGGCTCCCGCGCTGCCCTGCCGGGCACGGCCCGACACTGGCCGGCGCACGCGCGATGACCGCACCCGAACACCACTACGACGCCAACCCCAAGGCCCATCCGGGCCTGCACGTGATCGCCGCGGTCGAAGCGGCCAAGGGCGCGCTCGCGCTGTCGGCCGCCAGCGGCCTGGAACTGCTCGGGCCGGCGCCGCTGCAGCGCTGGATCGAAGAACTCATCAAGCGCTTCCACCTGGACCCCGAGCACGGCTCGCTGGCCTGGCTGGCGCACAGCATCAGCCCGAATTCGGTGCACCTGGCCGCGGCCATCGTGCTCGCCTACGGCGTGCTGCACCTGATCGAAGCCTGGGGCCTGTGGAAGGCCAAGGCCTGGGCCTCGTGGCTGGGCTGCCTGGGTGCGGCGCTGTACCTGCCGTTCGACATCTACGCGCTGACCCGCCACCCCGGCTGGCTCGCCACGGCGGTTCTCATAATCAACGTGATCGTGGTTTGGGTTCTCGCGCGCGACATTCTCAAGCGGCGCCGCTGAGGCCCGCCGACGCGGCACGTCTTTGTGGGAGGGAGCTTCAGCCCCGATGCTTTTCGATCAAGTCGCCGCGGGCTTACCAGCGATCTGACCGAAAAGCATCGGGGCTGAAGCTCCCTCCCACAGCAAAAGCCCTCCTCCCCCAACACACCTCCAAGCCTCGCTGCCGCGCCAGCGCGCGCGCCCGAATGTTAGCTGCGGATTAATTTTCACCGTGCCTGCATTCCAACCCGTTCGGGCTGAAGTCACAGGCATCGCGCACCGCTCCGGTGTATGGTTTCGGCATCGCAACGCGAGTTGCGAGGCATGCCGCCGCAGCGCATCCAGCGGCATGCTCAATACCTCACCGATGCGCACGCGCGCCCTCCCAAGCACGCGGTTTCCACGCTCACAGCCCACTGTCCAACATGAGGAACGCTTATGAAGACTTGGTCCAAGCCTCAGATCCGCGAAATCTCGGTCGGTTGCGAAATCAACTCGTACTCCTCCGGCGATCTGTTCTGAGCATGTCCGCTTCCGCCGTCGCAACGCACATGCGGCAGCGCATCGCATCGATGGTTCATCGATGATGCGCATCCTCGTGCTCGGTGCGGCGGCCGGGGGCGGCTATCCGCAGTGGAACTGCAATACCCCCGGCAGCCGGCGCGCCTGGCGCCAGGAGCCCGGCCATCAACGCCGCAGCCAGGCCAGCATCGCGGTCAGCGCCGATGGCGAACGCTGGCTGCTGATCAACGCCTCGCCCGACTTCCGCCAGCAGATTCTCGCCGCGCCCGCGCTATGGCCGCAGCGCGATCTGCGCCATTCGCCGATCGAAGCGGTACTGCTGACCAGCGGCGAAATCGATCACATCGCCGGGCTCCTGTCGATGCGCGAACGCCAGCGCTTCGATCTGTGGGCCAGCGCGCGCGTGCTCGACGTGCTCAGCCAGAATCCGATCTTCGACTCGCTCCATCCCGACTACGTCACCCGCCGCGCGCTGACCCTGGAGGCGCCGCTGGACATCGCCGGCCTCCACGCGCCGCTGGGCCTGCGCGTCACCGCTTTCAGCGTCCCCGGCAAAGTGCCCTTGTTCATGGAGTCGCGCGCCAACGGCGACCTGCAGGGCGGCGAGGAAGAGACGGTCGGCCTGGAAATTTCCGACGGCCGCGAACGCTTCTACTACATACCCGGCTGCGCCGAACTGACCCCGGCCTTGCGCCAGCGCCTGCACGGCGCGGCGCTGCTGTTCTTCGACGGCACCTTGTGGCGCGACGATGAAATGCAGCGCGCCGGCGTCGGCAGCAAGACCGGCGCGCGCATGGGCCACATGAGCATCGCCGGCGGCAACGGCGACGACGACGCCGGCACTCTCGCCGCGTTCGCCGGGCTGGACGTGCGGCGCAAGATCTTCATCCATCTCAACACCACCAACCCGGTCCTGGACGAATCCTCGCCCGAGCGCGCGCAAGCCCGCGCGCACGGCTGGGACATCGCCGAGGACGGCATGGAAGTGAGCCTATGAACGCCAGCGCCGCCGACCTGCCGCGCGCCCTCGCGCCGCACGATCGTGAACTGCTGTCGCCTGAGCAACTGGAAGCGCGCCTGCGCGCGATCGGCGCCGAACGCTATCACGACAAGCATCCCTTCCACGGTCTGCTGCACGGTGGGCAGTTGGATCGCGGCCAGGTCCAGGCCTGGGCACTGAACCGCTTCGAATACCAGCGCTGCATCCCGCTCAAGGACGCCGCCCTGCTCGCCCGCATCGAAGATCCGCAACTGCGCCGCGTGTGGCGCCAGCGCATCGTCGATCACGACGGCGAACGCGAAGGCGACGGCGGCATCGCGCGCTGGCTGCATCTGACCGATGCGCTGGGGCTGGATCGCGAACTGGTCGAATCCGGCCGCGCCCTGCTGCCGGCGACGCGGTTCGCGGTGCAGGCCTATATCCACTTCGTGCGCGAACGCAGTCTGCTGGAAGCCATCGCCTCCTCGCTCACGGAATTGTTCGCGCCGACCATCATCGGCCAGCGCGTCGCCGGCATGCTGGCCAATTACGATTTCGTCTCGCCCAAGGCGCTGGCCTATTTCGACTCGCGCCTGCATCAGGCGCCGCAGGACGCGAACTTCGCCCTGGACTACGTCAAGCGCCATGCGCGCACGCGCGAGCAGCAGGACGCGGTCTGCGACGCGCTGCGTTTCAAGTGCGAGGTGCTGTGGTCGATGCTCGACGCGCTGCACCTGGCCTACGTCGAGCCGCGGCTGATTCCGCCGGGCGCGTTCGATCCGCGGCGGATGCCGTCATGACCGCGACCATCGACGCCGGCAGCGTGCTGCGCTTCCCGGTCGGCGTGCGCCTGCAGCACGACCGCGCGCGCGATCAGTGGGTGCTGCTGGCGCCCGAGCGCGTGGTCGAGCTCGACGACATCGCCCACGCCGTGCTCACTCACATCGACGGGCGTTCCGACGTCGAAGCCATCGTCGCCGCGCTGGCGACCGAGTACGGCGCCGATGCGGGGGAGATCTACAGCGACGTGCTCGAACTGTTCGCCGGCCTGCTCGAAAAACGCATGCTGGCGTTCGCGCCGCAGATGTCGTGAGGGCGGAGCCGATGCGCGCCCGGTATCGCCCGTCATGAGCACCGACGCCGCCACGGTCGCCACCGCCGCATCGTTGCGGCCGTTGCGCGCAGATCCCGAGCCGGCGCCGCCGCTGGCGGTGTTGCTGGAACTCACCCATCGTTGCCCGTTGTCGTGCCCGTATTGCTCCAACCCGCTGCAATTGGTCGGCGTACGCGAGGAGCTGAGCACCGAACAATGGCTGCGCGTGCTCGAACAAGCGGCCGAACTCGGCATCCTGCAGGCGCATTTCTCCGGCGGCGAGCCGACCTTGCGCAAGGATCTGCCCGAGCTGCTGCGACATGCGCGCGCGCACGGCCTGTACTGCAACCTCATCACCTCCGGCGTCGGCGTCAGCCGCGAGCGCTTGCAGGAACTGCAGCATGCCGGCCTGGATCACCTGCAACTGAGCATCCAGGACAGCCATAGCGAAGGCGCCGACCGCATCGCCGGTTACGCCGGCAGCCACCAGCGCAAACTCGCCCTGGCGCGCTGGTGCGGCGAACTGGAATTGCCGCTCACGCTCAATGCCGTGGTCCATCGGCATAACGCCGAACGCGTCGCGGACATGATCGAACTCGCGCTCGAACTGGGCGCCGGGCGGTTGGAAGTCGCGCACACGCAGTACTACGGCTGGGGTTTGAAGAATCGCGCCGCATTGATGCCCACGCGCGCGCAGCTCGACGCGGTCACCGCCGTGGTCGAAGACGCGCGCCTGCGGCTGCGCGGCCGGCTCACCATCGACTACGTCACGCCCGACTACTATGCGCGCCGGCCCAAGGCCTGCATGGGCGGCTGGGCGCAGCGTTTCGTCAACATCACCCCCGAAGGCAAGGTGCTGCCCTGCCACGCCGCCGAGACCATCGCCGACCTGCATTTCGAATCGGTGCGCGAACGCAGCCTGGGCGAGATCTGGCGCGACTCGGAAGCCTTCCGCCGTTATCGCGGCACCGGCTGGATGCCCGAGCCCTGCCGCGGCTGCGAACATCGCGAACGCGACTGGGGCGGCTGCCGCTGCCAGGCGCTGGCGTTGAGCGGCCGCGCCGACACGCTCGATCCGGTCTGCGAAAAGTCGCCCGACCACGAGCGGGTGCTCGCGCTGGCGATCGCCGAAGCCTCGGCGCCCGCGCCGCAGTTCGTGTATCGCCGCATGCGCGCGACGACGGCGAACCTCGCCGCCGAGGACTGATCGCCCCGACGCGCCGCGAACTGCGCTCGCAGTCGCGGCGCGAGAGCGATCGGCGTCGCGCATTGTTTCCGCGCCGATGCCGCATTCGCCTGCGCTTGAGTCCCCGCGATCCCGCGACGGCCCCGGGCGCCGCGCGGACCCGAAAAAACGCCGCTGTGCCGTATCTGCAGGTCCCAGGCACGCCGCCGACTCACGTCTTCCACCGCCGACGCGCCGCGATACGCCGCGGCCCGCCTTGCCCGATCGCATCCGGCTTCCACTGCGCCGAACCGCGTGCATACTCGCGCGAATTCCTTGCGCGTCCCGATCCGGAACCGGCCATGCCCATCCCCCATTTCACCGCTCGTCTCAGCCTGCTTGCGCTCGCCCTGGCCCTGGCCGGTTGCGCCGGCGACGGCGCATCGCGAAGCTCGCGCCCGGCGGCGGCGAACGGCGCGGCGCCGAGGGGATTCGCGCCGGGCGATCCGCTGCGCATCGTCGAGGCCGACACCGCCACGCTCGCCGCGCGCATGGCCGACGGCAATCTGAGCAGCGTGCGCCTGACCCAGGCTTACCTGGACCGCATCGCCGCGCTCGACGACAACGGCCCGCGGCTCAACGCGGTGATCGAAATCAATCCGAACGCGATCGCCGAAGCGCGCGCGCTCGACGAGGAGCGCAAGGCCGGCAAACTGCGCGGCCGGCTGCACGGCATTCCGGTGCTGGTGAAGGACAACATCGACGCCACGCCGATGGTCAACTCGGCCGGCTCGCTGGCCCTGGCCGGGCACCGGCCCAAGCGCGACGCGCCGCTGGTCGCGGCGCTGCGCGCGGCCGGCGCGGTGATCCTGGGCAAGACCAACCTCAGTGAATGGGCCAACTTCCGCTCCGATCGCTCGATCTCCGGCTGGAGCGCGCGCGGCGGGCTGACCCGCAATCCCTACGTGCTCGACCGCAGCGCCTGCGGCTCCAGCAGCGGCACCGGCACCGCGATCGCGGCGAACCTGGCTGCGGTCGGGGTCGGCACCGAAACCGACGGCAGCGTGCTGTGCCCGTCGGCGATGAACGGCCTGGTCGGCTTCAAGCCCACGGTCGGGCTGGTCAGCCGCGCCGGCATCATTCCGATCTCAAGCAGCCAGGACACCGCCGGGCCGATGGCGCGCAGCGTCGCCGACGCGGCGCAGTTGCTCAGCGTGCTCGCCGCGGCCGAGGCCGGCGACGACAGCGCGGCGCGGGCCGCGGCCGGCAAGCGCGTGGCCGATTACGTCGCCGCGCTCGACGCCGACTCGCTCAACGGCGCGCGCCTGGGCCTGCTGCGCGACAGCGCGGTCAAGCTGCCGCCCGAGGGCAATGCGGCGCTGCAGCGCGCGCTCAAGCTCATGCGCGACGCCGGCGCGACCATCGTCGAGGTGCGCATGCCCAACGACGGCAAATGGCGCGAAGCCGAATTCCAGGTGCTGCTGTACGAGTTCAAGGACGGCCTGGAACGCTATCTGCGCGACAGCGGCGCGCCGATCAAGACCATGGACGAGCTGATCGCCTTCAACCGCGCCAACGCCGCGCACGAAATGCCGTATTTCGGCCAAGAGCTGCTGGAACAAGCGGCGCGGAAGAACAGCCTCAAGGACCCGGCCTATCGCAAGGCCGCGGCGCAGGCGCGCCAGCTCGCCGGCGCGCAAGGCATCGATGCCGCGCTCAAGCAGCACAAGCTCGACGCCCTGATCGCCCCGACCACCTCGCCTGCGTTCATGGTCGACCCGGTCAACGGCGACGTCTTGAGCGGCGAGAACTGGGGCGCGGCCGCGGTTGCCGGCTACCCCAGCCTGACGGTGCCGATGGGCGAGGCCTCGGGCCTGCCGGTCGGTCTGGCGTTCATCGGCAAACGCTGGAACGACGCCCAGCTGCTCTCGCTGGGCTACGCCTTCGAGCAGGCCGCCCAGGCGCGCACGCCGCCGCGCTATCGGCAGACGCTGAGTCCGTAAGCGCGCCCGCGCACGCTCGCGCGCGGCGCCGCTCAATCGCTTAGAAACGCGCTCACCGTGGACCACAATGCGGTCCGCCGCGGCTGCAGATGCAGCCAGTGATTGCCGCCGGAAATCTTGACGTCGCGACGCTCGGCGGCGGCGCTGAGCTCGGCGTACACACGCGCGGCGTCGGCATCGGTGGTGACGTGGTCCCACTCGCCGCGCACGATCAAGGTCGGTTGCCGCACCCGGGCGTGGTCGACCAGCGATTCGCCGGCCCACAGCCGGTCGATGTCGGCGATCGGCGCGTTCGGAATCCGCACCGCCGGCGGGCTGCGCGCGGCCGAGTCGGGGTCGGTGGCCAGATACGCCGCGCACCATCGTTCGATCTCTTCCGCGCTCACCGGCGTGGGCGCATCCGCCGGCAACCCGGAGCGTTGCCGCGGCCGTTGTTCGGCCGCGCCGATCAGCGCCCAGGCCGGCGCGGGCGCGTTCTCGCGCGGCCCTTCGCGGGTCGCCACCGGGCCGAACAAGACCAGTTTGCTCACCGCGTCGGGGTGCTCGATCGCCGCCTGCCTTGCCGGTAGCGTGCCCCAGGAATGGGCGAGCAGATGGATCGGCGCGCGCGGACGTTCGCGCCGTATCGCCGCGATCGCGGCCGCGATCTGCGCCGCGCCCATGCGGTAGTCGCCCCACGGCGGCGCCGAATGCGGATCGGCGGCGAACACCGCCGGCCGCTCGGATCGCCCGTAACCGGCGAAATCCAAGCCCCAGGCGTCGAAACCCCGGGATTGCAGATGATCCAGCCACGACACGCCCTGCATCCGCCAGCCGACCGACAAGTCGCAGGGAAACGTCGCGCCATGCACATACAGCACCACCGGGCCGATGCCCGCCCGACGCACCAGCGACAGACGCAAGCTCTGCCCGTCCAGTACGCAGTCCGCCGCATATCGTTGGCTGGGCGCGCTCGCGGCGGCGCTCGCCGCCATCGCCCCGGCCGGGCTGGGCAGCGCCGACATCGCCATCGCGTACATCGGCAAGCGCATCAAGTCGCGTCGTTTCATCGTGGTCGCCGCCTGGGAAAGTGCCGCGATTGTGCGCACTTGCGCTGCCACAACGCTTCGACCAACATCGAATCGTGCGAACCGAACACGCCCTGGCCGACATCGCCGCCGCGATCGGCGACCCCGCGCGCGCGCTGATGCTGGTCGCCTTGCTCGACGGCCGCAGCCGCAGCGCGGGCGAGCTGGCGGCCGCCGCCGGCGTCGCTCCGCAGACCGCCAGCACCCATCTCGCCCGGCTCGGCGCGGCGGCGCTGATCGCCACGGAAAAACAGGGGCGGCACCGCTATCACCGGCTCGCCTCCGGCGAAGTCGCCGAGGCAGTCGAAGCCTTGCTCGGCCTCACCGACGGTCTGGCTTCGCGGCCGCGGCCGCGATCCTTGCTCGGCCCCAGGGACGCGGCGCTGCGCCACGCGCGCACCTGCTACGACCATCTTGCCGGCGAACTCGCCGTCGCCCTGGCCGATGCGTGGCAACGCAACGGCTGGATCGCGGCACAGCCGCAAGGCTGGACGCTGACGGCGGACGGCGGCGAACGCATCGTGCGCCTGGGCGTGGCGCTGCCGGATCCAACCCGGCGCCGACCGGCCCTGCGCCCGTGCCTGGACTGGAGCGAGCGTCGCCCGCACATCGGCGGACAGCTCGGCGCCAACCTGCTCGCCGCCTGCCTCGCCCAGGGCCTGCTGCGCCGGCGGCGCAACTCGCGCAGTCTGGATGTCACCGACGCCGGCGCGCGCAAATTGCGCGAATGGTCGCGCTCGGACTGAGCGCGGCGAATCTACGGCGCGTGGAAGCGACCGCCCGTTCGGATCGTTCCACAAACACGAAGCCCGCCGATCGGCGGGCTTCGCAGCGCAACGGGTCGAACCGGCCGATCAGGCCGGCGCGGCGATCTGCACCTGCTTGCGCACGATCAGCATCGCCACTTCCAACGCCTGCTCGTAGTTCAGGCGCGGATCGACGGTGGACTGGTAGGCGCGTTCCAGATCGCTCTCGGTGAGCTCGCGCGCGCCGCCCAGGCACTCGGTCACGTCTTCGCCGGTCAGCTCCAGGTGCACGCCGCCCAGGCGCGTGCCCGCCGCCGCATGCAGTTCGAAGGAGTCTTCGATCTCCGAGCGGATATTGCGGAAACGACGGGTCTTGTAACCGTTGCTGGTGCTTTCGGTATTGCCGTGCATCGGATCGCACACCCACAGCACGCGGCGGCCGTCGCGGCGCATCGCATCGAGCAGCGGCGGCAGCTTTTCGGCGATCGCGGTCGCGCCCATGCGGTGGATGAAGGTCAGACGGCCCGGCTCATCCTCGGGGTTCAGCAGATCGATCGTGCGCAGCAGCTGATCCGGCGTCACCGACGGGCCGACCTTGAGCGCGATCGGATTGCGGATGCCGCGGAAGTACTCCGCGTGCGCACCCTCGACCGCGGCGGTACGCATGCCGATCCACGGGTAGTGAGTGCTGAGGTTGAAGAAGCCCCAATGACGCGGCACCTGCCGGGTCAGCGATTCTTCGTACGGCAGCAGCAAGGCCTCGTGCGAGGTGTAGAAATCCACCCGGTTGAGGTTGTGCACTTCCGAACCCGACAGCGTCTCCATGAAACGCACCGCGTCGCCGATCGCATTGACCATGCGCCGGTATTCGTCGGCCAGCGGCGAGTGGCCGACCCAGCTCAGGTTCCAGTACTCGGGATGGTGCAAGTCGGCGAAACCGCCGTCGATCAGGGCGCGGACGAAATTCATCGTCATCGCCGAACGGGCGTGACCCTTGATCATGCGACGCGGATCGGGCTTGCGCGCGGCCTCGTTGAAGGCCGGCGCGTTGACCATGTCGCCGCGGTAGCTCGGCAGAGTCACCCCGTCGATGGTCTCGCTGTCGGCCGAACGGGGCTTGGCGTACTGGCCGGCGAAGCGGCCCACGCGCACCACCGGCTTGCGCATGCCGTGGACCAGCACCAGGCTCATCTGCAATAACACCTTCAGGCGGTTGGAGATGACGTCGGAGGAACACTGGTCGAAGCTCTCGGCGCAGTCGCCGCCCTGCAGCAAAAATCGCTTGCCCTCCTGAGCCTCGGCCAGCTGCTGCTTGAGCGAGAGGATCTCCCACGACGTCACCAGCGGCGGCAACTGACGCAGCTCCTGCAACGCCGATTCCAACTCGGTCGCGTCCGGATAGCTGGGCAACTGCAGTGCGGTGCGCTCACGCCAGGAGGTCGGGCTCCAGTCGGCGGGCAGATTGACGGCACGAAGGTTGCTGTTGCGATCGGAAGCGCTCATTTCCTTGATTCCAGTTGGTGTCGCGGTGTGTGGATGGTTGGGGTGGATGGGAGGGTTGGGACGGCTGCAATTAAAGGCTTACTCGGTTCAACGTGCGCGGAACGCGGCATAGGCCGCCCACAGCGCCAGCACGATGAAACAGATCAGGCTCCAGGCCGGCATGGCCAGGCCCAGGAAGGTCCAATCGACCGCGGCGCATTCGCCCGAGCCGGTCATGACCTTGCGGATCACGCTGGCCAGCGGCATGGCCTCGACCATGTAGTTCAGTCCCGGGCCGCAGGCCGGGACCTGATCCGGCGGCAAGTGCTGCAGGCGCACGTGATTGCCGGCCACCGCGATGCCCGCCAACGACGCTAACAGCGCCAGGACGCCGTAGCTGCGACGGCCGCCGGGCTTCTTCGGCCCATGCAGACCGCCGATCAGAAACACCACGCCCAGGGCGGCGAACGCCACGCGCTGGAAGATGCACAGCGGGCACGGCTCGAGGTGCTGGTAAAGCTGCAGGTAGAACGCATATGCCAGCAGCGCCGCGCAGGCCAGGAAGCCGAGCAGGTACTGGATACGGAAGGAGGCTTTGAAGGGGCTCATATTCACACCATACGGGTCTGGGTCGGGTCGTGCCAATGTCGGATAGGCATGTCGTGGCGCAACGTGGCGTTTCGTCGCAGTCAACATCGACTGCGCCCGGCGGCGAAAGTTGCGCGCGCAAACCAACCGTTACCTGGACCTGCCTCCCATGATCATTTTCCGCTGCAACCGTTGCCGGCGTAACCGTCGCCTAAAAGCAAAAACCCCGGCCGGGGCCGGGGTTTCGCTGACGGGTCCCTGGCCGGATGAGCGGCCGCGGACCTTGTCGTTTATGGATCTTGTACATCGCAGCGCCGGTCGCCCGGCGCGGCTTGATTACTCGGCCGCGGCTTGCGGACGATCGACCAGCTCGACATAGGCCATCGGCGCATTGTCGCCAGCGCGGAAACCGCACTTGAGGATGCGCAGGTAGCCGCCCGGACGCGAGGCGTAACGCGGGCCGAGTTCGACGAACAAGGTGCCGACGGCTTCCTTGTCGCGCAGGCGCGAGAAGGCCAGGCGGCGATTGGCGACGCCGTCCTTCTTCGCCAGCGTGATGAGCGGCTCGGCGACGCGGCGCAGCTCCTTGGCCTTCGGCAGGGTGGTGCGAATGAGACCGTGCTTGATCAGCGAAGCGGCCATGTTGGTGAACATGGCGTCGCGGTGAGCACTGGTGCGGCTGAACTTACGGCCGGCTTTCTGATGGCGCATGACTGTGATTCCTGATGAATGTTGAAACGATTGGACTTCGCTGTCGCCATCCAGGCGTTGGTGCATTGGACTGCGGGTGGTCCGAACCGATCGTTCCTTGATCGGCGTACCGCGGACTTGAATGTCCGTCGGGATAGGTGTTGCGTGAAGCGTTCTTGCTTGAAGCGGTGTTGCTTACGAATCGTCTAGACGCAGACCGCGCCCGAAGGCGCGGTCGCGTATGAACCGAGCGCTAGGCTCAGCCCATCATCCCATGCGAAGCGATACCCGCCGGCGGCCAGTTTTCCAGCTTCATGCCGAGGGACAGGCCGCGCTGAGCCAGCACTTCCTTGATCTCGGTGAGCGACTTCTTGCCGAGGTTCGGGGTCTTGAGCAGCTCGACTTCGGTCTTCTGGATCAGATCGCCGACGTAGTAGATGCTCTCGGCCTTGAGGCAGTTGGCCGAACGAACGGTGAGTTCGAGGTCGTCGATCGGACGCAGCAGGATCGGATCGATACCGCTGGTCGCCGGCTTGGCCGCACCGCGGTCGCGGTGGGTGAAGTCGCCGAACACCGACAGCTGATCGGTGAGGATGTCGGCGGCGGTGCGCACGGCTTCCTCGGCGTCGATCGTGCCGTTGGTTTCGATATCCAGAACCAGCTTGTCCAGGTCGGTACGCTGCTCGACGCGCGCGGCTTCCACGGCGTAAGCGACGCGACGGACCGGCGAGAAGCTGGCATCCAGCATCAGGCGGCCGATCGCGCGGGTTTCTTCGTCCGGACGACGGCGCGAAGCCGCCGGCTGGTAGCCGAAACCGCGTTCGATCTTCAGACGCATGTTGATCGCCGTATCCTTGGTCAGGTGGCAGATCACGTGGTCGTTGTTGAGGATTTCAACGTTGTGGTCGGTCTTGATGTCGCCGGCGGTGACGATGCCGGGACCCTGCTTGGCCAGCGACAGCGTCGAAGCGTCGCCGGTGTGCATGCGGATGGCGACGTCCTTGAGGTTCAACAGAACTTCCAGCACGTCTTCTTCCAGACCTTCGACCGTGGTGTACTCATGCAGTACGCCGTCGATTTCGACCTCGGTGATGGCGAAACCCGGGATCGACGACAGCAGCACGCGACGCAGCGCGTTGCCCAGCGTGTGGCCGTAACCGCGCTCCAACGGTTCAATCACGACTTTCGCGCGATTGCCGGCGAGGCGTTCGATCTGCGGACCGCGCGGGCGCAGTACCTGGTTGGCGGTAACCGTCATGTTTCGGTGTCTCCAATGACCTCGGCCGGGGGGCGGCGAGAGGCTTTAGCTCTTGGAGCCCCCTCGGATCGAGGGAGCGGCCGATGCGACTGGCGCACCGACCTGGGTTGCGGGTTCTCCGCCGGAATCCCGAGGGACGCCGGCGGATGCCCTGCACTATTACTTGCTGTACAACTCGACGATCAGCGCTTCGTTGATGTCGGCCGGCAGGTCCGCACGATCCGGAACCGCCTTGAACACGCCGCTGAACTTCTTGCTGTCCACTTCGACCCACGACGGCGACAGGTCCATCTGCGACGACACGGTCAGGGATTCCTGCACGCGAAGCTGCTTCTGGGCGCGCTCGGACAGAGCGATCGCATCACCGGCCTTGACCTGGTAGGAAGGCAGGTTGACCGACTTGCCGTTGACCGTGACGCCGCGGTGCGAGACCAGCTGACGGGCAGCCGGACGAGTCACGGCGAAGCCCATGCGGTAGACGACGTTGTCCAGACGGGTTTCCAGCAACTGCAGCAGGTTCTCGCCGGTGTTGCCCTTCTTGGTCGAGGCTTTCTTGTAGTAGTTGCGGAACTGACGTTCCAGCAGACCGTAGATACGCTTGACCTTCTGCTTCTCGCGAAGCTGGGTGGCGTAGTCGGACAGCTTGCCCTTGCGGGCGGTGGGGCCATGCTGGCCGGGCTTTTGCTCGAGCTTGCACTTCGAGTCGAGCGCACGCGCGGAAGACTTCAGACCGAGGTCAGCGCCTTCGCGACGAGCGAGCTTACAGGTGGGGCCAATATAACGAGCCATTTTTCTTCAGCTCCTCAGACGCGACGCTTTTTCGGCGGACGGCACCCGTTGTGCGGGATGGGCGTCACGTCGATGATGTTGATGATCTTGTACCCGACGTTGTTCAAGGAACGAACGGCGGACTCGCGACCCGGACCCGGGCCCTTGATGCGCACTTCCAACGACTTGACGCCGTAGTCGAGCGCAGCACGGCCAGCCTTTTCGGCTGCCACCTGGGCGGCGAACGGGGTCGACTTACGCGAGCCGCGGAAACCCGCGCCGCCCGAAGTCGCCCACGAGAGCGCGTTGCCCTGGCGGTCGGTGATCGTGATGATGGTGTTGTTGAAAGAAGCGTGGACGTGGGCGATACCGTCGGTGACGATGCGCTTGATCTTCTTCTTGGTCTTGACTGCTGCCGGCTTGGCCATGGTCTAGGTCCCCTTACTTCTTGATGGCCTTGCGCGGACCCTTACGGGTACGTGCATTGGTCCGGGTACGCTGACCACGCAGCGGCAGGCCGCGGCGGTGACGCAGGCCGCGGTAGCAGCCCAGGTCCATCAGACGCTTGATGGCGATGCCGACCTCACGACGCAGATCGCCCTCGACCACGAACTTGCCGACTTCGGCGCGCAGGCGCTCGACTTCGGGCTCGGACAGGTCACGGATCTTCGTCGTCGAAGTCACGCCTGCCGTCTGGCAGATTTGCTTCGAACGGGTACGGCCGATGCCGAAAATGCTTTGCAGGCCAACCCAGACATGCTTCTGGGCAGGCAAATTAACGCCCGCAATACGCGCCATAAGGCGATCTCCAACTGATTTGGCGGCCGAGACGGATTAATCCCGGCGGAGTGAACTGGAAATTATATCTAGGTCTCGGGTTAATAGGAAGCCCCGCGGCACCAGAGGTGCCACGGAACCACGGCATGGGGAGTGTGCCCATGCTCCGGCGACGAGTCTGAACTGGCTGAACAATGCGATGACCTGCCCTGCTCAGCCCCGCGCGCTACTCTTGCGCGCGAACCGGTCCTGACTCACCCGCGCGCGAGACCGCCGCGCGAGCCGCCCTTCAAATTCGCTTTCTTCAACAGGCTCTCGTACTGATGCGACATCAGATGAGCCTGGATTTGAGCGATGAAATCCATAATCACGACCACCACGATCAGCAGCGAGGTGCCACCGAAGTAGAACGAGGTGCCGAGCTGGGTACGCATGATCTCCGGGAGGAGACAGACGATCACCAGGTAAATCGCGCCGGCCGCGGTAAGCCGCGTCAGCACGCCATCAACGTAGTCCGCGGTGGCCTTGCCGGGACGGATGCCCGGGATCAGCGCGCCCGACTTCTTGAGGTTGTCGGCGGTTTCCTGCGAATTGAACACCAGCGCCGTGTAGAAGAACGCGAAGCCGATGATCAGACCAGCATACAGGATCATGTGCACCGGTTCACCCGGGCTGAGCCACTGGCTCATGCGCTGGAGGAAGCCGGACACGCCGCTGCCGCTGTTGCTCTGGGCGAACCAGGTCGCCGCGGTGGCGGGGAACATCACGATGCTCGAAGCGAAGATCGCCGGGATAACGCCCGACATATTGAGCTTCAGGGGCAGGAACGACGCCTGATTCATGTAGGCGTTGCGACCGCCCTGACGACGGGCGTAGTTGACCGTGATCCGGCGCTGGCCGCGTTCGACGAAGACCACCAGGTAGGTGAAGCCGAACACCAGGGCGATGACGGCGATGGCCGCGATCGCGCTCATGTCGCCGTTGCGGATCTGCTCGAACATCTGCAGCACCGCGGCCGGCAGGCCCGCCACGATACCGGCGAAGATGATCAGCGACACGCCGTTGCCGATACCGCGCTCGGTGATCTGCTCGCCCAGCCACATCAGGAACATGGTGCCGGCGGTCAGCGAGATCACGGCGGTCAGGATGAAGCCCATGCCCGGTGCGTACACCACCGGCAGACCGTCAGGCGCCACGCTCGACTGCAGACCCGCCGCGATGCCCCATGCCTGGAACACCGCGAGCGGAATCGCACCCATGCGCGACCACTGGTTGATCTTGCGACGGCCCGACTCGCCTTCCTTCTGGATGGCCTTCAGGCTCGGCACGATCTGCACCAGCAACTGCACGATGATGGACGCCGAGATGTACGGCATCACATTCAACGCGAACAGGCTGAAACGGTGCAGAGCGCCACCGGAGAACATGTTGAACATGTCCACGATGGTGCCCTGCTTGGTCTCCATGAACTTGACCATCGCCTCCGGGTTGATACCCGGCACCGGGATGTAGCTGCCGATGCGATAGACGATCAACGCGCCGATGACGAACAGCAAACGCTGACGCAACTCGGTGAACTTGCCGAGTCCGCCGCCGATTCCAGCCATTGCGTTGCCGCTGCGCGCCATTGAGCCCTTACTCCTCGACCTTGCCGCCGGCCGCTTCGACCGCGGCCTTCGCACCGGCCGTGGCCAGCACGCCCTTGAGCACGAACTTCTTGGTCAGCTCGCCCTTCTTCACGATCTTGGCCTGCTTGGCGTTGCTCGGAACGAGCTTCGCGGCCTTGAGCGCGGCGAAATCGATCTCGCCGGCTTCCAGCTTGTCCAGCTGATACAGCAGGACTTCGGCCGTATCGTTCTTCAGCTTGGAGCGGAAGCCGATCTTCGGCAGACGACGCTGCATGGGCATCTGACCGCCTTCGAAGCCGGCCTTGATCTTGCCCTTGCCCGAACGGGCGAAAGAACCCTTGTGGCCGCGGCCGGCGGTCTTGCCGAGGCCGGAACCGATACCGCGACCGACGCGCTTGCGGTCTTCGCGGGCGCCGTCAGCCGGCTTGAGTGTATTGAGACGCATGATGTTCTCCTTAGCCCTCGACCTGAACCAGGTAGTGGACCGTATTGATCAGGCCACGAACCTGCGGGCTGTCTTTCAGCGTCCGCACGTCGTTGAGCTTGTTCAGGCCGAGCGCCTTCACCGACAGACGGTGACGCGACTGACAGCCACGCAGACCCTTGACCAGGCGCACCGTGACGGTGCCGCCTTCGACGGGCTTGTTAGCAGCCTTAGCCATGGTTGAGATCCTCCACCTTCTTGCCGCGCTTGGCCGCGATCTTGGCCGGCGAATGCATGCCGGTCAGACCCTTCAGCGTGGCGCGAACCAGGTTGATCGGGTTGCGCGAACCGGTGGCCTTGGCCAACACGTTCTTGACGCCGACCGCTTCGAGCACGGCGCGCATCGCGCCGCCGGCGATCACGCCGGTACCTTCCGAGGCAGGCTGCATGTACACATGCGCCGCGCCATGGCCGGACTTCACGGCATGCCACAAGGTGCCGCCGTTGAGGTCCACGTTGTTCATCGCCTTGCGGGCGTATTCCATCGACTTCTGGATCGCGACCGGCACTTCGCGCGCCTTGCCGTAACCGAAGCCGACCTTGCCGTTGCCGTCACCGACCACCGTCAACGCGGTGAAGGTGAACTGGCGACCGCCCTTGACGGTCTTGCTGACGCGGTTGACCGCGATCAGCTTTTCGATCATGCCGTCGTCGATCTCTTCGCGGTTGCGATCACGGTCGCGGCCCCGCGGGGCTCTATCGTCTGCCATTTCGATGTCTCTTTGATTAAAGGGATTTGCGGCGTGGCCGCTTATGATTGTGAAGTGGTTCGGGTGCCGCGCAGTGGCAGGAATCCGCCAAAGCGCCCGACACAAGCCCGTGTCGGCAGGTGAAGCTGTTCGGTGCGAAAGGCGTGGAGACGAATCTCCACGCTTTCAAGCCTGCTGTCAGTCTGAATACGGCTAGCCGTATTAGAACTGCAGACCGCCTTCACGCGCGGCATCGGCCAGCGCCTTGATGCGGCCGTGGTAGCGGTAGCCCGAGCGGTCGAAAGCGACCTTCTCGATGCCCGCAGCCTTGGCGCGCTCGGCGATCAGCTTGCCGACCTTGACGGCGGCTTCGGCGTTCTTGCCGTTCTTCAGGCCTTCCTTGACGTCGGCCTGCACGGTCGAAGCCGTGGCCAGGACCTTGGAACCGTCGGCGGTGAAGACCTGGGCGTACAGGTGCTGACCGGTGCGAAGCACGGTCAGACGGGCGACGCCGAGATTGCGGATGTGCGAGCGGGTCGACTTGGCGCGACGCAGACGAGCGATGTTCTTGTTCATGTTCTGATCTCCGAAAGCTGAAAGCTTGGTGTTTTGACGCCGGCACCAGGGCCGGCGCCCTACCCGTTAGGCCTTCTTGGCTTCCTTACGGATGATGACTTCGCCGGCGTACTTCACGCCCTTGCCCTTGTAGGGCTCCGGCGGACGGAAACCGCGAATCTTGGCGGCGACTTCACCGACGCGCTGCTTGTCCGCGCCCTGGACCAGGATTTCGGTCTGGGTGGGGGTCGCGATGGTGATGCCTTCCGGGGCCTTGAACAGAACCGGATGGGAGAAACCCAGGGCCAGGTTCAGATCGGCGCCCTGCATCGAGGCGCGGTAACCGACGCCGACCAGCTCGAGCTTGCGCTCGAAGCCTTCCGACACGCCCTTCACCATGTTGGCGAGGATGGCGCGCAGGGTACCGGTCAGCGGGATCAGCGCCGCGTCTTCGGTCGTGAACAGGGCTTCGCCGTTCTCGACCTTCAGATTGATGGCGGCCGGCTTACCGATCGACAACGAGCCCTTCGGGCCCTTGGCGACGATCGTTTCGGCCTGGATGTTGATTTCGACGCCCTTCGGGAGAGCGATCGGCTTCTTGGCAACTCGGGACATGTCTGATTACTCCCTTAGGCCACGAAGCACAGGACTTCACCACCGACGCCCTGCTGGCGCGCCTGCGCGTCAGTCATGATGCCCTTGGAGGTGGAGATGATGGCGATACCCAGGCCGCCGAGGACCTTGGGCAACCCGTCTTTGCCGCGGTACTGGCGCAGGCCCGAACGGGAGTAGCGCTGGAGGCGCTCGATCACCGGCTTGCCTTCGTAGTACTTCAGCGAGATTTCGAGTTCGGATTTGCCCGGACCGACTTCGGTCACGCGCGAATCCAGGATGTAACCCTCGTCCTTCAGCACGGCGGCGATAGCCACCTTGACCTTGGACGACGGCATTTTCACCGTCTGCTTGCGCACAGCGGCCGCATTCTTGATGCGGACCAGCATGTCGGCGATGGGATCAGTCATGCTCATTGAATATCACCTATGAGTAGCACCGATATCCGCGGGATTGCGAATTTCAGTAATAGATACAGCTAGTTACGTTGCTTCAACAACGCCGCCGCGACCCGAGGGCCGCGGCGGTGGAACCGGGAAAGCCGGTAATAGTACCAGAGATTTACCAGCTTGCCTTGCGCAGGCCCGGCACGTCGCCACGCATGGTGGCTTCGCGCAGCTTGTTGCGGCCCAGGCCGAACTTCTTGTAGACGCCGCGCGAACGACCGGTCAGGGCGCAACGGTTGCGCTGGCGGCTCGGCGAGGAATCGCGCGGCAGCTTCTGCAACTTGATGACCGCCTCGGCCTTGTCTTCGTACGAAGCGCTGTCGCTGGAGATGATCTTCTTCAACGCATCGCGCTTGCCGGCATACTTCTTCACCAGCTTGGTCCGCTTGATGTCGCGGTTGATCATGGAAGTCTTAGCCATAGTTCAATCCTAGACTCAGTTGCGGAACGGGAAGCGGAAGGCTTCGAGCAGGGCTTTCGCCTCGGCGTCGGTCTTCGCGGTCGTGGTGATCGCGATGTCCATGCCGCGCAGGGCGTCGACCTGGTCGAAATCGATTTCCGGGAAGATGATCTGCTCCTTGACGCCCATGTTGTAGTTGCCACGGCCGTCGAACGAACGGCCGGAAACACCACGGAAGTCGCGCACGCGCGGCAACGAGATGTTGACCAGGCGGTCCAGGAACTCGTACATCTTGGCGCGGCGCAGGGTGACCTTGGCGCCGATCGGCCAGCCGTCGCGGATCTTGAACGAAGCCACCGACACGCGGGACTTGGTCACGATCGGCTTCTGGCCGGCGATCTTGGTCATGTCGGCGACGGCATTTTCCAGGATCTTCTTGTTGGTGGCCGCTTCGCCCACGCCCATGTTCAGCGTGATCTTGACGAGGCGCGGCACTTCCATCGGGTTCTTGTAGCCGAACTTTTCGGTCAGCGACGGAACCACTTCTTTCTTGTAAAACTCTTCGAGCCGGGTGGTCATTTCAGCATTCCTCAGGCGTCAACCGCCTCACCACTGGAGCGGAACACACGCAGTTTGCGTCCATTCTCCAGCACCTTGAAACCGATGCGTTCGCCCTTGCCGGTGGCAGGGTTGAACAGCATGACGTTGGAAATGTGAATCGGCGCTTCGCGCTCGATCACGCCGCCCGGCTGGTTGGCCTGCGGATTCGGCTTGGTGTGGCGCTTGATGATGTTGATGTTCGACACGACGACCTTGTCGCCGAGCACGCGCACCACATCGCCCTTCTTGCCCTTGTCCTTGCCGGCGGTGACGATCACTTGATCGCCCTTCTTGATACGGTTCATGGTCTAGTTCCTCTGCTCAGAGCACTTCAGGCGCGAGCGAGACGATCTTCATGAACTTCTCCGAGCGAAGCTCGCGAGTCACGGGTCCGAAGATACGGGTGCCGATCGGCTCATGCTTATTGTTGAGCAACACCGCAGCGTTGCCATCGAAGCGGATCAGCGAGCCGTCCGGACGGCGCACACCCTTGCGGGTGCGGACCACGACGGCGTCGTAGACGTCGCCCTTCTTGACCTTGCCGCGCGGGATCGCGTCTTTCACGGTGACCTTGATGATGTCGCCAATGTGCGCGTAACGGCGCTTGGAGCCGCCGAGCACCTTGATGCACATCACTTCCTTAGCACCGGAGTTGTCGGCAACGCCGAGGTAGCTTTGCATCTGGATCATGGTTCAGCCTCCTCTTAGACGGCCGCGCGGCTGACGATTTCAACCACGCTCCAGTTCTTGGTCTTGGACATCGGAGCAATTTCCTTCACCCGCACGATGTCGCCTTCTTTGCAGGCGTTATCGGCGTCATGGGCGTGGAGCTTGGTCGAGCGACGGATGTACTTGCCGTACAGCGCGTGCTTGACCTGACGCTCAACCAGCACGGTGACGGTCTTGTCCATCTTGTTGCTGACGACCCGGCCTTCAACCGTGCGCAGCGCCTTGTCTGTATTGTTGTCGGTCATGGCGGGTCCTTACTTCTTCTCGCCCAGCAGCATGTTCACGCGAGCGATCTCGCGCTTCACGCGGCGGGGTTCGTGGGTCTTGGCCAGCTGGCCGGTGGCCTTCTGCATGCGCAGAGCGAAGCTCTCCTTATGCAGCTCGACCAGATGAGCCTTGAGCTCATCGGCCGACTTCTGACGAAGTTGCTTGAGTTCCATTAGCGCACCGTCCGGGTAACGAAAGTGGTGGTCACCGAGAGCTTGGCCGCGGCCAGACGGAACGCTTCGCGCGCCACGTCTTCAGCCACACCTTCGATCTCGTAAATCATGCGACCGGGCTGGATCTGAGCGACCCAGTACTCGACGTTGCCCTTACCGGAGCCCATTCGGACTTCGATCGGCTTCTTGGTGATCGGCTTATCCGGGAACACGCGGATCCACATCTTGCCGCCACGCTTGACGTAACGGCTGATCGAACGGCGGGCCGCCTCGATCTGGCGCGCGGTCAGCTGACCGTGCGCGGTTGCCTTGAGGCCGTATTCGCCGAAGCTGACGGCGTTGCCGCTCCAGCTCAGGCCATCATTGCGGCCCTTGTGTACCTTGCGGTACTTGGTTCGCTTGGGTTGCAACATGACGGATTACCTCTGTTCGCGGGCAGGACGGCCCGGACGGTCGTTACGATCACCGCGGTCGCCGCGGTCACCACGATCGCTGCGCGGCGAATCGTCCTGCTTCTCCTGGCCCACTTGGGAGAAGTCGAACACTTCGCCCTTATAGATCCAGGTCTTGATGCCGATGATGCCGTAGGTCGTCTTGGCTTCAGCGAAGCCATAGTCGATGTCGGCACGCAGCGTGTGCAGCGGCACGCGACCTTCGCGGTACCACTCCGAACGCGCGATTTCGGCGCCGTTGAGACGGCCGGCGACGTTGACCTTGATGCCCAGGGCACCCAGGCGCATCGCGTTGCCGACCGCGCGCTTCATGGCGCGGCGGAACATGATGCGGCGTTCCAGCTGCTGAGCGATCGACTCGGCGACGAGCTGCGCGTCGAGCTCCGGCTTGCGGACCTCGGTCACGTTGATGTGCGCCGGAACGCCCATCAGCGCGCTGACTTCCTTACGCAGCTTCTCGATGTCCTCGCCGCGCTTGCCGATCACCACGCCCGGACGGGCGGTGTGGATCGTCACGCGGGCGTTGTTCGCCGGACGTTCGATGAAGATCTTCGAGATGCCGGCCTGAGCCAGCTTCTTGCGAAGCATTTCGCGAACCTTCAGGTCAGCCGCCAGGTACTCGGCGTACTGCTTCTTGTTGGCGAACCACTTGGAATTCCAGTCCTTGGCGATGCCCAGGCGGATTCCGGTCGGATGAACTTTATGACCCATTGTCTGACTCCGCCTTACTTGCCCGCGCCCACAACCACAGTGATGTGGCTGGTGCGCTTGAGGATGCGGGTGCCGCGGCCTTTCGCACGAGCCATAAAGCGCTTCAGTGCGGGACCCTCGTCCACCATGATGGTCTTGACCTTGAGCTCGTCGATGTCGGCGCCCTGGTTGTTCTCGGCGTTGGCGATGGCGGACTCCACGACCTTGCGGATCAGTGCAGCTGCCTTCTTGTCCGAGAACTTCAGCAGGTTGACGGCGCGCTCAGCGGACAGACCGCGCACCTGGTCAGCGACCAGGCGGGCCTTCTGCGGGGAGATGCGCGCGGTGCGCAGGATGGCTTTCGCTTCCATAGTCATCTCCTTACTTGCCCGACTTCTTGTCGCCGCCGTGACCCTTGAACGTACGGGTCAAAGCGAACTCGCCAAGCTTGTGGCCAACCATGTTTTCGTTGACCAGCACCGGGATGTGATTCTTGCCGTTATGGACGGCGATCGTGAAGCCAACCATTTCCGGCAGCACCATCGAACGACGCGACCAGGTCTTGATCGGCTTCTTGTTGTTGCCCGCGGTTTCGACCTTCTTCATCAGATGATGATCGACGAACGGGCCCTTCTTGAGTGAACGTGCCATGTCCGATTAACCCCTGCGATCGCGCACGATGAATTGCGTGGTGCGCTTGTTCTTGCGCGTCTTGTAACCCTTGGTCGGAACACCCCACGGGGTGACCGGATGCGGGTTGCCCTGGCCAGCCTTCGCCTCACCACCACCGTGCGGGTGATCGACGGGGTTCATGGCCGCGCCGCGAACGGTCGGCTTGATACCGCGCCAACGCTTGGCGCCGGCCTTGCCGAGCTTCTCGAGGCTGTGCTCGTCGTTGCCGACTTCGCCGATGGTGGCGCGGCACTCGACCGGCACCTTGCGCATTTCGCCGGAGCGAAGACGCAGCGTGGCGTAGCCCTGCTCGCGAGCGACCAGCTGCACGCCGGCGCCGGCGGCGCGGGCGAGCTGAGCACCCTTGCCCGGCTTCATTTCGATGCAATGCACCGTGGAGCCGACCGGGATGTTGGTGAGCGGCAGCGTGTTGCCGACGCGGATCGGAGCGTCACGGCCCGCGATCACCTGATCGCCGTCCTTCAGGCCCTTGGGGGCGATGATGTAACGGCGTTCGCCATCGACGTAGCACAGCAGCGCGATGTGCGCGGTGCGGTTGGGATCGTATTCGATCCGCTCCACGCGCGCCGGAATGCCTTCCTTGTCGCGCTTGAAGTCGATGATGCGGTAATGCTGCTTGTGACCACCGCCGATGTGACGGGTGGTGATGCGACCGTGGTGGTTACGGCCGCCGCTCTTGCTCTGCTTTTCGACCAACGCCGCGTGCGGCGCGCCCTTATGCAGGCCCGGCGTCACGACGCGGACCGCATTGCGGCGACCGGCGGAAGTGGGCTTGAAAGTCATCAATGCCATGGATCTTTCCTCAGGCCTTGGCCATCACGTCGATCGACTGGCCATCGGCCAGCTTCACGTACGCCTTGCGCCAGTCGGCGCGACGGCCCATGCGGTTCTTGAAGGCTTTCTGCTTGCCCTTCACGTTGACCACATTGACAGCCTCGACCTTCACGTCGAACAGCTTTTCCACGGCGACTTTGATGTCGGCCTTGGTAGCGTCCGTCGCCACTTCGAAGACGTATTGGTTGGAGACTTCCTGCAGACGCGCGGTCTTTTCGGACACGCGCGGTGCGCGGATGATGCTGTAGAGCTTGGCGTCGTTCATGCCAGCCACTCCTCGATCTTCTTGACCGCATCGGCGGTGAACACGATCGAATCGGCGCCGACGAGGGCCACCGGATCGAGTCCCTGCACGTCGCGGACTTCCACATAAGGCAGGTTGCGGGCCGAGAGGTACAGATTCTCGGACGCTTCCTCGGTGACGAGCAGCGGACGACGGCCCATTTCGAGCGACTTGAGCATGGCGATCATGCCCGAGGTCTTCGGCGAGTCGATATCCAGCTTTTCGACGACGGTGATGCGGCCCTGGCGGTTCAATTCCGACAGGATCGCAGCGATCGCCGCGCGGTACATCTTGCGGTTCACCTTTTGGGCGAAGCTGCGCGGCTTGGCCGCGAAGGTCACGCCGCCGCCGACGAAGATCGGAGCCGTCAGCGCGCCATGACGCGCACCGCCGCCCTTCTGCTTCTTCGACTTCTTGGTGGTGCCGTTGACTTCCGAACGCGTCTTCTGCGCCTTGGTGCCGGCGCGGCCCGCGTTGCGGTAGGCCACAACAACCTGGTGAACCAGGTCTTCGCTGAATTCGCGATCGAAGATGGCGTCGGAAACCGACAGCTTCTTGTCGCTACCGTTGATGGCAAGTTCCATCGTTATGCTCCCTTGCTCGACGGGCGGACGATCACGTCACCGCCCGGAGCGCCCGGCACGGCGCCCTTGATCGCGATCAGGCCGCGCTCAGCGTCGACCTTGACCACTTCCAGGCCCTGCGTGCTCTGCTGGACGGCGCCCATGTGACCGGACATCTTCTTGCCCGGGAAAACGCGACCCGGCGTCTGGCGCTGGCCGATCGAACCCGGCGAGCGGTGCGACAGCGAGTTACCGTGCGTCGCATCGCCCATGCTGAAGTTCCAGCGCTTGATCGTGCCCTGGAAGCCCTTGCCCTTGGTGATGCCCTGGACGTCGACGATCTGGCCCACTTCGAAGATGTCGGCCTTGATTTCGCCGCCCACTTCGAAAGCGTTGATCTTGTCGTCTTCCACGCGCAGCTCCCACAAGCCGCGGCCTGCTTCGACCTTCGCCTTGGCGAGGTGACCGGCTTCGGGCTTGTTGACGAGCGCCGCGCGGCGCACGCCGACGGTCACCTGCACGGCGCTGTAGCCGTCGGTTTCCGTGGTCTTGATCTGGGTAATGCGGTTCGGGGTCGCCTCGATGAGGGTCACCGGAACCGACTTGCCGTCTTCAGTGAAGAAGCGGCTCATGCCGGCCTTGCGACCGACGATGCCCAACGAATATTTCTTCGCGGTCATGGTGGGTGCCTCAGGTCAGCTTGATCTGGACATCAACGCCAGCCGCGAGTTCGAGCTTCATCAGCGCGTCCACGGTCTTGTCGTTGGGGTCTACGATGTCGAGCACGCGCTTGTGCGTGCGGGTCTCGTACTGGTCGCGCGCGTCCTTATCGACGTGCGGGGAGACGAGGACGGTGTAGCGCTCGATCTTGGTCGGCAGCGGGATCGGGCCGCGCACTTGCGCGCCGGTCCGCTTGGCCGTCTCGACGATCTCGCTGGCCGAGCGGTCGATCAGACGATGATCGTACGCTTTGAGCCGGATCCGGATCTTTTGGTCCGCCATGACGGAATTCCTTGGTTAAAAGAGCGACGGGACGGCTTCTGGGTGCGCCGACCCCACGAAAACGCAAACACTCCAGGGCAACACCCTCGCCCCGGAGCTTCCTTGCCTGGAAAAGCTAAGGCGGCCCGGTCTCCCGGCCCGCCCAGACGGAATAAAACGCACGAATGGCTCCATTTAGCGTTCTTTGGATGCCCTAGGGCCCAGAACGTATGGAGCGCTGCCGTGCGACATGTCCCTGTCTGGCGAATACGAGGCGCATCCTGCTCCTCATTTCGCTGGTTGCGCCGCCCCGGAATAAACAGGGGTGGCACGGTGGTCGCGCATTCTACATGCATCCGATCGGAGAGTGCAAGCACCCGCCTCCCGGACGATGAATACGGCCCCTGCCCTCTCCGGGCCGGGCTTGGACTACCGGTTTTCTCAATCGCGGTCGCGGGACTGCGGTTGAGAAAACCGGCGACGGGCTGGGCCCGCCGCGGGTTTCTTTGGATCCGGTGGCGATCCGGCTGGGCCACCACCTTGACGCATGAAGCTGGAACCGAAGATCTTCGCCACCGACTTTCGACCCGGCCATCGCGCATAGCGCGATGGCGCTCGGCGCCACGCGACATGCGCTTCAACGCATGTCGCAAGCGGTGTCGCCTCACCCCCGCTTTCGCGGGGATGACGATTCGACAAAGCCGGGCGCGCAAGCGTGCCCGGGTCAAATCGTCACTTGATGATCTTCGCCACCACGCCGGCGCCGACGGTACGGCCGCCTTCGCGAATCGCGAAACGCAGACCTTCGTCCATCGCCACCGGGTTGATCAGCGACACCACCATCTTCACGTTGTCGCCCGGCATCACCATCTCGACGCCTTCCGGCAGCTCGCAAGCGCCGGTGATGTCGGTGGTGCGGAAGTAGAACTGCGGACGGTAGCCCTTGAAGAACGGCGTGTGACGGCCGCCTTCGTCCTTCGACAGCACATACACTTCGGCTTCGAAGTCGGTGTGCGGCTTGATCGAACCCGGCTTGCACAGCACCTGGCCGCGCTCCACGTCGTCACGCTTGGTGCCGCGCAGCAACAGACCGGCGTTGTCGCCCGCCTGACCCTGGTCCAGCAGCTTGCGGAACATTTCCACGCCCGTAACCGTGGTCTTCTGCGTCGGACGGATACCGACGATTTCGATTTCGTCGCCCACCTTCACGATGCCGCGTTCGATACGACCGGTCACCACGGTGCCGCGGCCCGAGATCGAGAACACGTCTTCCACCGGCATCAGGAACGGCTTGTCGATCGCGCGCTCCGGCTCCGGAATGAACGTATCCAGCGCATCGACCAGCTTCAGGATCGCCGGCACGCCGATTTCGCTCTGGTCGCCTTCCAGCGCCAGACGAGCCGAACCGTGGATGATCGGGGTGTCGTCGCCCGGGAACTCGTACTTGGTCAGCAGCTCGCGGACTTCCATCTCCACCAGCTCCAGCAGCTCGGCGTCGTCCACCATGTCGGCCTTGTTCAGGAACACGACGATGTACGGCACGCCGACCTGACGCGACAGCAGGATGTGCTCGCGCGTCTGCGGCATCGGGCCGTCAGCGGCCGAGCACACCAGAATCGCGCCGTCCATCTGCGCCGCACCCGTGATCATGTTCTTCACGTAGTCCGCGTGGCCCGGGCAATCGACGTGCGCGTAATGGCGGTTCGCCGATTCGTATTCCACGTGCGCGGTCGAAATCGTGATGCCGCGAGCCTTCTCTTCCGGCGCCGCGTCGATCGCGTCGTACGCCTTGAACTCGCCACCGAAACGCTCAGCGCCCACCTTGGTCAGCGCCGCCGTCAGCGTCGTCTTGCCGTGGTCAACGTGACCGATCGTGCCGACGTTCACGTGCGGCTTGGTGCGCTCGAATTTACCCTTAGCCATGATGTGTCTCTC
Organism: Lysobacter gummosus; assembly: GCF_001442805.1. Classification (NCBI taxonomy): domain Bacteria; kingdom Pseudomonadati; phylum Pseudomonadota; class Gammaproteobacteria; order Lysobacterales; family Lysobacteraceae; genus Lysobacter; species Lysobacter gummosus. The sequence goes on from NZ_CP011131.1 coordinate 4,219,313, forward strand.
TTAAGTTCTGTGATTCGTTATTCGGGATTTGGGATTGGCGATCGAAAGCGGCCCGATCCCTTGCAAATTTTCGCGATGCGGCGCCGACCGAGGTCTTCGGGAGCAGGTGGAATCCGCTGTGCGAATCCCGAATCCCCGCTCCCGAATCCCGCTTATCAGTTGCCCTTCTTGATCACGGTCTCGGCGATGTTGTTCGGCGCCTCGGCGTAGTGATCGAATTCCATCGTGAAGGTGGCGCGACCCTGGGTCAGCGAACGAATGGTCGTCGCGTAACCGAACATTTCGCCCAGCGGCACCATCGCGTTGATGGTCTTGCCCGACGGCGTGTCGTCCTGGCCCTGCAGCAGGCCGCGACGACGGCTCAAGTCGCCCATCACGTCGCCGACGTAATCTTCCGGCGTCACGACTTCGACCTTCATCATCGGCTCCAGCAGGACCGGATCGGCCTTGCGGAAACCTTCCTTGAACGCCATCGACGCGGCGAGCTTGAACGCCATTTCCGAGGAGTCGACGTCGTGGTACGAGCCGAACACCAACTTGACCTTGACGCCCACGACCGGGAAGCCGGCCAGCGGACCGCTGGTGATGGTTTCGCGCAGGCCCTTCTCGATCGCCGGGATGAATTCCTTCGGAATCACGCCGCCGGTGATGTCGTTGACGAACAGGAAATCGTTCTCGACGTCCTCGTTCGCGCGGTCCTTCTCGTTCATCGGCGACAGCTCGATCACGACGTGACCGTACTGACCCTTACCGCCGGACTGCTTGGCGTGCTTGTAGTCCGACTTGACGTCCGACTTGCGGATGGTCTCGCGGTACGCCACCTGCGGCTTGCCGACGTTGGCTTCGACGTTGAACTCGCGCTTCATGCGGTCCACGAGGATGTCCAGGTGCAGCTCGCCCATGCCGGCGATGATGGTCTGACCCGATTCTTCGTCGGTGCGCACGCGGAACGAAGGATCTTCCTGCGCCAGGCGGCCCAGGGCGATACCCATCTTTTCCTGGTCCGACTTGGTCTTGGGCTCGACCGCCATCGAGATGACGGGCTCCGGGAAGATCATGCGTTCCAGGGTGATGATGTGATCCTGCGCGCACAGCGTGTCGCCGGTGGTCACGTCCTTCAGGCCGACCGCCGCAGCGATGTCGCCGGCGCGGACTTCCTTGATTTCATCGCGCTGGTTGGCGTGCATCTGCAGGATGCGGCCCACGCGCTCTTTCTTCGACTTGACCGGGTTGTACACCTGGTCGCCCGAATTGAGCACGCCCGAGTAGACGCGGAAGAAGGTCAGCGAACCCACGAACGGGTCGGTCATGATCTTGAACGCCAGCGCCGAGAACGGCTCTGCGTCGGACGCCTTGCGGGTGTCTTCCTTGTCGTCTTCGTCGATGCCCGCCACCGGCGGACGATCGGACGGCGACGGCAGCAGGTTGATCACGCCGTCGAGCATGGCCTGAACGCCCTTGTTCTTGAACGCCGAGCCGCAGAACACCGGCACGATCTCGACGCGCAGGGTGCGCGCGCGCAGACCGGCGACGATCTCTTCCTCGGACAGCTCGCCCTCGTTGAGGTACTTGTCCATGAACTCTTCCGAGGCTTCCGCCGCGGCTTCGATCATGAACGCGCGAGCTTCGTCGGCACGGGCTTGCAGGTCGGCCGGGATGTCGCGGTACTCGAACTTGGTGCCCTGCGATGCGACGTCCCAATGGATCGCCTTCATCTTGAGCAGATCGACCACGCCCTCGAAGCCTTCTTCAGCGCCGATCGGCACCTGCATCGGCACAGCGTACGCGCCCAGGCGCGCCTTCAGCTGCTCGACGACCTTGTCGAAGTTGGCGCCGGTGCGGTCCATCTTGTTGACGAACGCCATGCGCGGCACGGAGTACTTGTTGGCCTGACGCCACACGGTCTCCGACTGCGGCTGCACGCCACCGACGGCGCACAGCACGAACACCGCACCGTCGAGGACGCGCAGCGAGCGCTCCACTTCGATGGTGAAGTCCACGTGTCCGGGGGTGTCGATGATGTTGAAGCGGTGTTCGGGCAGCGACTTGTCCATGCCCTTCCAGAACGCGGTGGTCGCGGCGGAAGTGATGGTGATGCCGCGTTCCTGCTCCTGCTCCATCCAGTCCATCGTCGCGGCACCTTCGTGCACTTCGCCGATCTTGTGGCTGACGCCGGTGTAGAACAGGATGCGCTCGGAAGTCGTGGTCTTGCCGGCATCGATGTGAGCCATGATGCCGAAGTTGCGGTAACGCTCGATGGGAGTGGTGCGAGCCACGGGACCCTCTCGTAATAAGTTTTCGAATTCCAGATGGCCGGACGCCGCCTTATCGGCGGCCTCCGGTTCGCAAGGCGGCCTTTACGCCGCCGCGGCAACATCTCATGCGGATGTTGCGAAGGCCCTGTCGCCAGGGCGCTTAGATCACCAGCGGTAGTGGGCGAACGCGCGGTTCGCTTCCGCCATGCGGTGGGTCTCTTCGCGCTTCTTGATCGCCGCGCCGCGGTTTTCCGAAGCATCGAGCAGCTCGGCGGCCAGCTTGCGCGGCATCGAGCTCTCGCCGCGCTTGCGCGCGGATTCGATCAGCCAACGCATCGCCAGCGCCATGCGGCGCGAGGTGCGAACTTCGACCGGCACCTGGTAGGTGGCGCCGCCGACGCGACGCGACTTCACTTCGACCGACGGCGACACATTGGTCAGCGCCTTCTCGACCAGCTCAAGGGCGTTCGGATTCTTTTCACCGATGACGTCCATTGCGCCGTAAACGATCTTCTCGGCGACGGACTTCTTGCCGCTCTGCATGACCATATTGATGAAGCGCGCGATCGTCTCGCTGCCGTGCTTGGGATCGGGCAGAACCGAACGCTGTGGGGTGGAACCTTTACGCGACATGGTGCGTACCTATTTTCTTGATTCTTGACAGACGTGCTGGCGGGTGGCGGCGCCGGGCGCTCGCCGAGGCAGCGACGCGCTTAGGACTTCGGACGCTTGGCGCCGTACTTGGAGCGGCTCTGGCGACGCTTGGCCACACCGGCGGCGTCGAGCGAGCCGCGCACGGTGTGGTAGCGCACGCCCGGCAGGTCCTTGACGCGACCGCCGCGGATCAGCACGACCGAGTGCTCCTGCAGGTTGTGGCCTTCGCCGCCGATGTACGAAATGACTTCGTAACCGTTGGTCAGGCGCACCTTGGCGACCTTACGCAGAGCCGAGTTCGGCTTCTTCGGGGTCGTGGTGTACACGCGGGTGCAAACGCCGCGACGCTGCGGGCAGTTCGCGAGCGCCGGCGAGGCGCTCTTGTAGGTGGTCGCCTGCCGCGGCTTGCGGACGAGCTGATTGATGGTTGCCATCTAGAACTCTTGTATTGAGGGGCCGGGCGGCCGCTTCGTGAGAAACAAACGGCACGCCGAAGACTTCCGACCTGCCGAGACGAAAAAGTATAGCCCGCGCTGAACGTTTCCGTCAACGCAGGCGACACGAACAAGCAGAACCAGCGCCTGTTTGCGCCGACTCCATACCTATTCGATTGATCCCGCCCTGCCTTGGGCCGAACACTAGGCGCTCCCTGCGCCTAATTTCGTGATCTGGGATTCAGCCCATACGGGTTGATCCGGTCTGCGAAGATAGCACACTTCGCCGGTTTTGCCAGCCCCAATCGGCGCCGCCCCGCCCCACGCCGGCCGCGCCGGGGGAGCGGGCAAAAAACAAGGCGGGCATCGCTGCCCGCCTTGTTCTGGAACCGCGTCGGAGCGATCAGCGCTTACGCGTTGTCGTCGCCGGTCACCGCTTCGGCCGCCGCCGGGGCCGGAGCCTCGACCGCAACGACCGGACCGGACAGCGCTTCCATCTCCTGGTCGGTCAGACCAGAAGCGTTCTTGCGGCGCTGGGTGTGGTACGCCAGGCCGGTGCCGGCCGGGATCAGACGGCCGACGATCACGTTTTCCTTCAGGCCGCGCAGGCCATCGCGGGTACCGCGCACGGCGGCCTCGGTCAGCACGCGGGTGGTTTCCTGGAAGGACGCCGCCGAAATGAACGATTCCGTCGCCAGCGAGGCCTTGGTGATGCCCAGCAGGACCGGGTCGTACTTGGCCGGGATCAGGTTACGGGCCAGCAGACGCGCGTTCTCTTCGACGAAGCGCTGACGCTCGATCTGCTCGCCGTGCAGGAACTTGCTGTCGCCGTGGTCGGTGATTTCGACCTTGCGCAGCATCTGACGGACGATCACTTCGATGTGCTTGTCGTTGATCTTCACGCCCTGCAGGCGGTAGACGTCCTGGATTTCCTTGGTCAGGTACACGGCCAGGGGCTCCACGCCGAGCAGGCGCAGGATGTCCTGCGGGCTCGGCTCGCCGTCCACCACGGTCTCGCCCTTCTCCACGTGCTCGCCTTCGAACACGATGATCTGGCGGTACTTCGGGATCAGCTCTTCGTGCTCTTCACCGTCGGCCTGCTTGATGATCAGGCGCTGCTTGCCCTTGGTGTCCTTGCCGAAGCTGACGATGCCGGAGACTTCCGCCAGGATCGCCGGGTCCTTGGGCTTGCGCGCTTCGAACAAGTCGGCCACGCGCGGCAGACCACCGGTGATGTCGCGGGTCTTCGACGCTTCCTGCGGGATCTTGGCGACCACGTCGCCCACGCCGACCGCGGCGCCGTCCTGCAGGTTGACGATCGAACGCGGCGGCAGCAGGTACTGCGCCGGCAGATCGGTGTTGGGGATCGACAGATCCTTGCCGTTCTTATCGACGATGCGCACGATCGGACGCAGATCCTTGCCCTGCGAACCGCGACGCTTGGGATCGGTGATTTCGCGCGAGGCCAGGCCGGTGAGTTCGTCGGTCTTCTCGATCACGGTCACGCCATCGACGAAGTCGATGAAGCGAATGAAACCGGCGACTTCCGAAACGATCGGGTGGTTATGCGGATCCCAGTTGGCGACGGTCTGGCCGGCCTTGATCTCGGCGCCGTCCTTGATGTTGACGGTCGCGCCGTACGGCAGCTTGTAGCGCTCGCGCTCGCGGCCGTGCGGGTCGAGCACCGACAGTTCGCCCGAACGCGAGACCGCGACCAGGTGACCGTTGGCGTGACCGACGTGCTTGAGGTTGTTGAACTTGATCGAACCGGTGGTCTTGACCGTGACGTTGTCGATCGCCGCAGCTCGCGATGCCGCACCACCGATGTGGAAGGTACGCATGGTCAGCTGGGTGCCGGGCTCGCCGATCGACTGAGCGGCGACGACGCCGACCGCTTCGCCGTGGTTGACCAGGTGGCCGCGGCCGAGGTCGCGACCGTAGCAGTTCGCGCACACGCCGAAGCTGCTGGTGCAGGTGATCGTGGAGCGGACCTTGATCGACTGGACGCTGGCGTCCTCGAGCTTGGCCACCCAGGCTTCGTCGAGCAGGGTGTTGCGGGTGACGATCGGATCTTCGTCGTTGCCCGGCAGGAACACGTCCTCGGCCACGACGCGGCCCAGCACGCGATCGCGCAGCGGTTCGACCACGTCGCCGCCTTCGACGATCGGGGTCATGGTCAGACCTTCGAGCGTGCCGCAGTCGTCTTCGGTGATCACCACGTCCTGCGCCACGTCGACCAGACGACGGGTCAGGTAACCCGAGTTCGCCGTCTTCAACGCGGTATCGGCCAGGCCCTTACGCGCGCCGTGGGTCGAGATGAAGTACTGAAGAACGTTCAGGCCTTCGCGGAAGTTCGCGGTGATCGGCGTTTCGATGATCGAGCCGTCGGGACGCGCCATCAGGCCGCGCATACCGGCCAGCTGACGGATCTGCGCCTGCGAACCACGCGCGCCGGAGTCGGCCATGATGTAAATCGAGTTCATCGACTTCTGCGGAACCATCTTGCCTTCCGCATTGGCGACGGTGTCGGTGCCGATCGCGTCCATCATCGCCTTGGCCACGCGCTCGTTCGTGCGCGACCAGATATCGACGACCTTGTTGTAGCGCTCGCCGGCGGTGACCAGACCGGACTGGTACTGCTGCTGGATTTCCAGCACTTCGGTCTCGGCCTCGGCCAGGATGCCCTTCTTCTCGCCCGGGATGATCATGTCGTCGATGCCGATGGAGACGCCGGCGCGGGTCGCGTAAGCGAAGCCGGTGTACATCAGGCGGTCGGCGAACACGACGGTGTCCTTCAGGCCGAGCATGCGGTAGCACGAGTTGATCAGACGACTGATGTTCTTCTTGGTCAGCTCGGTGTTGGCCAGCGCGTACGGCAGGCCGTCGGGCAGGATCTCGCGCAGCAGGGCGCGGCCGACGGTGGTGTCGACGATCGAGGTCTTGGGCTCGCGGGTGCCGTCCTCGTTGATCACGATCTCGCTGATGCGGACCTTGACCTTGGCGTGGATCTGCACGACGCGGTTGTCGTAGGCGCGCTTCACTTCGGCGACGTTGGCGAACACCATGCCCTCGCCCGCCTTGTTCTCCAAGGCGCGGGTCATGTAGTACAGACCCAGCACGACGTCCTGCGACGGCACGATGATCGGCTCGCCGTTGGCCGGCGAGAGGATGTTGTTCGACGCCATCATCAGCGCGCGCGCTTCCAGCTGGGCTTCCAGCGAGAGCGGCACGTGGACGGCCATCTGGTCACCGTCGAAGTCGGCGTTGAACGCGGTGCAGACCAGCGGGTGCAGCTGAATGGCCTTGCCTTCGATCAACACCGGCTCGAACGCCTGGATGCCCAGGCGGTGCAGGGTCGGCGCGCGGTTCAACAGCACCGGATGCTCGCGGATCACCTCTTCGAGGATGTCCCAGACTTCCGCTTCTTCGCGCTCGACCAGCTTCTTGGCGGCCTTGATCGTGGTCGCCAGGCCGCGACGCTGCAGCTTGGCGAAGATGAAGGGCTTGAACAGCTCCAGCGCCATCTTCTTCGGCAGGCCGCACTCGTGCAGGCGCAGGGTCGGGCCGACCACGATGACCGAACGGCCCGAGTAGTCAACGCGCTTGCCGAGCAGGTTCTGACGGAACCGGCCCTGCTTGCCCTTGATCATGTCGGCCAGCGACTTGAGCGGGCGCTTGTTGGTGCCGGTGATGGCGCGGCCGCGGCGGCCGTTGTCCATCAGGGCGTCGACCGACTCCTGCAGCATGCGCTTCTCGTTGCGCACGATGATGTCGGGCGCATTGAGTTCGAGCAGGCGGCGCAGGCGGTTGTTGCGGTTGATGACGCGGCGGTACAGGTCGTTGAGGTCGGAGGTCGCGAAGCGGCCGCCTTCCAGCGGGACCAGCGGACGCAGGTCCGGCGGCAGCACCGGCAGCACGGTCATGACCATCCACTCCGGACGGTTGCCGGATTCAAGGAAGGCTTCGACCAGCTTGATGCGCTTGGTCAGGCGCTTGAGCTTGGTTTCGCTGTTGGTCGAGGCGATCTCTTCCTTCAGCTGCAGCATCTCGGCCTGCAGATCGATCGTGCGCAGCAGGTCGTAGACGGCTTCGGCGCCCATGGCGGCTTCGAAGTCGTCGCCGTGCTCCTGGCGCGCGGTCAGGTACTGCTCTTCGGTCAGCAGGTTGCCGCGTTCCATCGGGGTCAGACCCGGTTCGGTCACGACATAGGCTTCGAAGTACAGGATGCGCTCGATGTCGCGCAGGGTCATGTCCAGCATCAGGCCGATACGCGAGGGCAGCGACTTGAGGAACCAGATGTGGGCGACCGGCGAAGCCAGGTCGATGTGACCCATGCGTTCGCGGCGGACCTTGGCCAGCGTGACTTCGGTGCCGCACTTCTCGCAGACCACGCCACGGTGCTTCATGCGCTTGTACTTGCCGCACAGGCACTCGTAGTCCTTGATCGGCCCGAAGATCGCGGCGCAGAACAGGCCGTCGCGTTCGGGCTTGAAGGTACGGTAGTTGATGGTTTCCGGCTTCTTCACTTCGCCGAACGACCACGAACGGATCAGGTCGGGAGAAGCCAACGCGATCTTGATCGCGTCGAAGTCCAGCGCGGGACGCTGCTGGTTGAAGAGATTGAGCAAGTCTTTCATGGGTTTCTCCGAGAATCGGGAATCGAGAATTGGGAATCGTCAGAGGCGGGGAACCAGGTCATCGGGGATCGTCGGCAGATGCAGCTTTTGCTTCGACGACTCCCGATTCCCGATTCCCCATTCACGGCTCTCAGTTCTCTTCCAGCTCCATGTTGATCGCGAGCGAGCGAATTTCCTTCACCAGCACGTTGAAGGACTCCGGCATGCCGGCGACCATCTCGTACTCGCCGTCGACGATGTTCTTGTACATCTGGTTGCGGCCCTGCACGTCGTCGGACTTCACCGTCAGCATTTCCTGCAGGGTGTAGGCCGCGCCGTAGGCTTCCAGCGCCCAGACTTCCATTTCGCCGAAACGCTGGCCGCCGAACTGCGCCTTGCCGCCCAGCGGCTGCTGGGTGACGAGCGAGTACGGACCGGTCGAACGCGCGTGCATCTTGTCGTCGACCAGGTGGTTCAGCTTCAGCATGTGCATGTAGCCGATCGTCACCGGACGCTCGAAGGCCTCGCCGGTACGGCCGTCGTGCAGCACGGCCTGGCCGCTGCTCGGCAGTTCGGCCAGTTCGAGCATGCGCTTGATCTCGACTTCGGCCGCGCCGTCGAACACCGGCGTCGCCATCGGCACGCCGTCGGTCAGGTTGTGTGCGAGCGTCAGCAGTTCCTCATCGGTGAACTGCTTCAGATCCACGCGCTGACCGTGCAGCTTCTGGTCGTGGTTGTAGATGTCGTCGAGGAACTTGCGCAGTTCGGAGATCTTCTGCTGCGCCTCCAGCATGCGCTGGATCTTCTGACCCAGGCCCTTGGCGGCCCAGCCCAGATGCACTTCCAGGATCTGGCCGATGTTCATACGCGACGGCACGCCCAGCGGGTTCAGCACGATATCGACGGTCTGGCCGTCGGCCGCGTACGGCATGTCCTCGACCGGAACGATCGTGGACACGACACCCTTGTTGCCGTGACGGCCGGCCATCTTGTCGCCCGGCTGGATACGGCGCTTGACCGCCAGGAACACCTTGACCGTCTTGAGGATGCCCGGCGCGAGGTCGTCGCCCTGGGTGATCTTGCCGCGCTTGTCGGCGAAGCGGCGATCGAATTCCTTCTGATGGACGTCGATCTGCTTCTGCGCGCGCTCGATCGCCTCGATCGCTTCCTCGTCCTTCATGCGCAGGGTGAACCAGTCGGACTTCTTCAGACCGTCCAGCACCAGGGAAGTGACGGTGTCGCCCTTCTTCAGGCCGGCGCCGCCGTTGGCGATCTTGCCGATCAGCTGCGTGCGCAGGCGATCGTAGATGGCCGCTTCCAGGATGCGGAACTGGTCGTCGAAGTCCTTCTTGACGCGGCGGATTTCCGACTCTTCGATCTGACGGGCGCGCTTGTCCTTCTCGATGCCGTCGCGGGTGAAGACCTGCACGTCGATGACGGTGCCGTCCATGCCCGGGGGCACGCGCAGCGAGCTGTCCTTAACGTCGGAAGCCTTCTCGCCGAAGATCGCGCGCAGAAGCTTCTCTTCCGGAGTCAGCTGCGACTCGCCCTTCGGCGTGACCTTGCCGACCAGGATGTCGCCGGCACGCACTTCCGCGCCGATGTAGACCACGCCCGACTCGTCGAGGCGGTTCAATGCCTGCTCGGAGACGTTCGGGATGTCGGCGGAGATTTCTTCCGGTCCCAGCTTGGTATCGCGCGCCGAGCAGGTCAGCTCTTCGATGTGGATCGTGGTGTAGCGATCCTCTTCGACCACGCGCTCGGAGAGCAGGATCGAGTCTTCGAAGTTGTAGCCGTTCCACGGCATGAACGCGACCAGCATGTTCTGGCCGAGCGCGAGCTCGCCGATGTCGGTCGAGGGACCGTCGGCCAGCACGTCGCCGCGGGCGATCACGTCGCCGACCTTGACCAGCGGGCTCTGGTTGATACAGGTGTTCTGGTTCGAACGCGTGTACTTGATCAGGTTGTAGATGTCCACGCCGGCATCGGTGACGCCGGAGATTTCGCTCTCGTTGACCTTGACCACGATGCGGGCCGCGTCGATCTGCTCGATCGTGCCGCCGCGCAGCGCGTTCACCGTCACGCCCGAGTCGCGCGCCACGGCGCGCTCGATGCCGGTGCCGACCAGCGGCTTCTGCGAACGCAGGGTCGGAACGGCCTGGCGCTGCATGTTCGCGCCCATCAGCGCGCGGTTGGCGTCGTCGTGCTCCAGGAACGGAACCAGCGCGGCGGCGACCGACACGGTCTGCATCGGCGAGACGTCCATGAAGTGGATCTCGGACGGCGGCTTGAGCAAGGTTTCGCCCTGGAAGCGGCAGGCGACGAACTGGGCGGTGATCATGCCCTTGTCGTCCTGCGGCGCGTTGGCCTGGGCGATGACGTACTCGTTCTCTTCGATCGCCGACAGGAACTCGACGTCGTCGGTGACCTTGCCGTCCACGACCTTGCGGTACGGCGTCTCGAGGAAGCCGTACTTGTTGGTGCGGGCGAACACAGCCAGCGAATTGATCAGGCCGATGTTCGGGCCTTCAGGCGTTTCGATGGTGCACACGCGGCCGTAATGGGTCGGGTGCACGTCGCGCACTTCGAAGCCGGCGCGTTCGCGGGTCAGGCCGCCCGGGCCGAGGGCCGACACGCGACGCTTGTGCGTGACTTCCGACAGCGGGTTGTTCTGATCCATGAACTGCGACAGCTGCGAGGAGCCGAAGAACTCCTTGATCGCGGCGGCTACAGGCTTGGCGTTGATGAGTTCCTGCGGCGTCAGGCCTTCGGACTCGGCCATCGACAGGCGCTCCTTGACCGCGCGCTCGACGCGGACCAGGCCGACGCGGAAGGTGTTCTCGGCCATTTCGCCGACCGAACGCACGCGGCGGTTGCCCAGGTGATCGATGTCGTCGACCACGCCGCGACCGTTGCGGATCTCGGTCAGCACGCGGATGACGTCGAGGATGTCCGAAGTCTGGCCCAGCTCGTTGCGCAGGCGCACCGACTCTTCGTCCTTGCGCTCGGCAAAGTACTTGGCGTCGTACAGCACCGAGGCGCCGAGGGTTTCCTTGCGGCCGATGCGGCGGTTGAACTTCATCCGGCCCACGCCCGACAGGTCGTAGCGCTCGAAGGTGAAGAACAGGTTGTGGAACAGGTTCTGCGCGGCGTCCTTGGTCGGCGGCTCGCCGGGACGCATCATGCGGTAGATCTCGACCAGCGCTTCGAGCTGGGTCTTGGACGGATCGATGCGCAGGGTGTTGGAGATGTACGGGCCGCGGTCGAGGTCGTTGACCCAGATCGTGCCGACCATTTCGATGCCGGCCTTGCGGAACGCGGCGAGCTGTTCTTCGCTGATTTCGTCGTTGGCCGAAGCCAGCAGTTCGCCGGACTTGGTATCGACCACGTCGTGCGACAGGATGCGGCCGACCAGATAGGCGTCGGGCACGGCCAGCGCGGCGATGCCGGACTGTTCCATCTGCTTCACGTGGCGCGCGGTGATGCGCTTGCCGGCTTCGACGATGACCTTGTCGCCGTCGGCCAGATCGAAGTCGAGGGTTTCGCCGCGCAGGCGCTCGGAGACCAGTTCCCACTGCACGCCCTCGGGCATGATGTGGAAGGTGTTGATCTCGAAGAACTCGGCCAGCATCTCGGTGTTGTTGTAGCCCAGCGCGCGCAGCAGCACGGTCACCGGCAGCTTGCGGCGACGGTCGATACGGGTGAACAGCGCATCCTTCGGGTCGTACTCGAAGTCGAGCCACGAGCCGCGATACGGAATGATGCGGGCGCTGTACAGCAGCTTGCCCGAGCTGTGGGTCTTGCCGCGGTCGTGATCGAAGAACACGCCCGGCGAGCGGTGCAGCTGCGAGACGATGACGCGTTCGGTGCCGTTGACGATGAAGGTGCCGTTGTCGGTCATGAGCGGAATCTCGCCCATGTAGACCTCCTGCTCCTTCACGTACTTGATGGCCTTGGTCGAGGACTCGCGATCGTAGATCACCAGGCGCACGGTCACGCGCAGCGGAGCGCCGTAGGACAGGCCGCGGTTACGGCATTCGCGCTCGTCGAACACCGGGTCGCCGAGCTTGTAGCCCACGTACTCGAGCGCGGCGTTGCCGCTGTAGCTGGAAATCGGGAACACCGACTTGAGGGCCGCGTGCAAGCCGCGATCGGCGCGCTTGGCCGGGTCGATATTTTCCTGCAGGAATTCGCGGTAGGAATCGACCTGGATCGCGAGCAGGAAGGGAACTTCGAGGATGGATTTGCGCTTACCGAAATCCTTGCGGATGCGCTTCTTTTCGGTGAACGAATATTGCTGCGTCGTGGAAGCTGTGGTCATGGTGAGCTACCGCCTCGATTAGCTGTGGGGCCGGGAAAGCCGCGCTTGGCGCCTTCCGGGCGAACCGCGCGTCCGCGGTTCAGGGACTAATGTCTGAAAACTAAAATTGCCAGTGGGAAGTCGCTGGTATTGCCGGCACCAGCACGCCTTCTCCCGCTACTTCCAACTGCCAACTCGTATTGCCGGGATTGGTGATTCGGGATTAGGGATTCGTAAAAACAAAAGCCGCTGTTTCGAATCCCTAATCCCGAATCACCAATCCCGTGGAACGGCCAAAGGCCGGGGACTTTCGTCCCCAGCCTTCAGTGGTCGCCAAAGAAACTCGGCGACGCAAGTACTGCTTACTTGACTTCGACAGTCGCACCAGCGGCTTCGAGATCCTTCTTGAACTTCTCGGAGTCGGCCTTGTTGACCGCTTCCTTGACAGTCTGCGGAGCGCCTTCGACCAGGTCCTTGGCTTCCTTCAGACCCAGGCCGGTGATGGCGCGCACGGCCTTGATGACTTCGACCTTCTTGTCGCCGGCAGCCTTCAGGATGACGTTGAACTCGGTCTGCTCTTCGACCGGAGCGGCGGCTTCGGCGGCGACGCCGGCGACGACCGGAGCAGCGGCGGAAACGCCGAACTTCTCTTCGATCGCACGGACCAGCTCCATGACTTCCATCAGGGTCTTTTCGGCGATGGCGTCAACGATTTGTTCGTTGGAAAGGGACATTTGAATAACCTCAGGAAATATTGATCTTTCGAATCGGGTTCAGTGAAGCGGTCGCGAACGCGGACGGGCGATTAGGCCGGTTCCGCTTCCGCCGGAGCTTCGGCAGCGACTTCGCCGCCGCCCTGCTTGTCGGCCACGGCCTTGACGGCACGGGCGAACATGCTGGCGGGTTCGGACAGGACGCGGGCCAACATGGCCAGGGCCTGCTCGAGGGTCGGCAGAGAGGCGAGGACATCGACGTGGCTGGCCGGATACACCTGACCACCCATCGCAACGACCTTGGCCTTCAGCTTGTCGTTGCCCTTGGCGAATTCCTTGATAAGACGACCGGCAGCGCCGGGTTCTTCGGTCGAGAACGCATACAGCAGCGGGCCGACGAGCTTGTCCTGGACGCACTCGTATTCGGTACCAGCCACGGCGCGCGACGCCAGGGTGTTCTTGACAACACGCAAGTACACACCGGTTTCACGAGCCTTTTTACGCATCGCGGTCATTTGACCGACCGTGATGCCTGCGTACTCGGCGGCAATCAAGGAGTGAGCCTTCGCAGCGACTTCTGCCAGTTCGGCGACTACTTCTTGCTTCTGAGACAGATTAAGAGCCATTGCACTCCTCCAAGGCCGGGATTCGGGATTCGCGAGCCGGAATCGACGGAGCGGCTTTCGCCGACTTCAACCGATCCCCAATCCCCGAACATCCAATCCCGGCACTATTAACTCCGCTTACGGCTCCTGCCGTTCGCGGTCCTGGGCGGCGACCGTCCGTGGGCGCCGGGGATGCCTGCGGCATCCCGGTGGTGGCCGTTCCTGAAAAATTTCAGTAGGGGCACCATCTACGCCGGCCCGGCTCCGAAGAGTCCGAATTAAGCGATCCCGCTAGCACCGACGGCGACTCCTTGCCGTGTCGAGCTTCCCTGCCCGTCGTCGGTACGCGCTGACCGCGCCTGCGGTCTTTGACGGCTATCGCTTTGGGCCTGGGCCCGGGGCGATGCCCTCAAAAGTTTGGCTTGCGGCGGAGTGGACCGCCGCTCGCCTTTGTTTCGTCATTCCCGCGAAAGCGGGAATCCAGTGACTTGTTCGTTGCTGCAACCGGAGTGAAGCAAGGCGCTCGCGCTATGCGCAGGAGCGCCGAGACATCACTTCAGAGTCAGCGAGGTCTGATCGACGATCACGCCCGGACCCATGGTCGAGCTGATCGAGATCTTCTGCAGGTACTGACCCTTGGCGGTGGACGGCTTGGCCTTGATCAGGTCGAGCAGCAGCGCCTGCAGGTTGTCCTTCAGCGAGCCGTCCTCGAAGGAGACCTTGCCGATGGTGCAGTGGATGATGCCGGCCTTGTCGGTGCGGTAACGCACCTGGCCGCCCTTGGCGTTCTTGACCGCTTCAGCCGGATTGGCCGAGACGGTGCCGACCTTCGGGTTCGGCATCAGGCCGCGCGGGCCCAGCACCTGACCGAGCTTACCGACGACGCGCATGGCGTCCGGGGTAGCGATGACGACGTCGTAGTTCAGATCGCCGGCCTGCATCTTCTCGGCCAGATCGTCCATACCCACAGCTTCGGCGCCCGCGGCCAGGGCCTCGTCGGCCTTGGCGCCGGCGGGGGCGAACACCGCCACGCGCACCGACTTGCCGGTACCGGCCGGCAGCACGGTCGAGCCGCGCACCTGCTGGTCGGACTTCTTCGCGTCCACGCCCAGACGGACGGACACGTCGACGGACTCGACGAACTTGGCCTTGGTGGCGGTCTTGACGATCTTGACGGCTTCGTCGAAGGAGTAAGCCTTACCCGGAACAACGGCGGCCTTGATTGCTTTTTCGCGCTTCGTGATTGCCATGATCAGCCCTCCACCACCAGACCCATGCTGCGGGCGGAGCCCGCAATCGTCTTCACCGCCGCGTCCAGATCGGCCGCGGTCAGATCGGCTTCCTTCGCCTTGGCGATGTCTTCGAGCTGCTTACGGGTGACCTTGCCCACCTTGTCGGTATTCGGGCGCTTGGAGCCGGAGGTGATGCCCGCGGCCTTCTTCAGCAGCACCGAAGCCGGGGTCGACTTGGTGACGAAGGTGAAGGTACGGTCCGAGTAGGCCGTGATGATGACCGGCGTCGGCAGACCCGGCTCGAGCTTGGAGGTCGCGGCGTTGAACGCTTTGCAGAACTCCATGATGTTCAGACCGCGCTGACCCAGCGCAGGACCGACCGGCGGCGAGGGGTTGGCCTGACCGGCCTTGACCTGCAGCTTGATGTAGCCGACTACTTTCTTTGCCATTTTGGTTTCTCTCCGGGTGCTAGCGCCTTGACCGCAGGCTCCCCATCGGACCGGAAATCGCGCGTTCCGGTATCGCGTATTGAATTTAACACTTCAAAATCAAGCACTTGAATTGCACAGATAGCCGCCCAGAGCGAATGCGCAGGGCGGCCGAACAGGCAAGGCTCGCCACACAAAGGCAGCGAGCCGCACACTATATCAGGTTTTTCGGACTTTGCAGCCCGCAGATCGGAGCGGGACCGGACGCGCCGGCCCCGTCAGGCTCAGGTGGCCTTTTCGACCTGACCGAATTCCAGCTCGACCGGGGTCGAACGGCCGAAGATCAGCACCGCGACGCGCAGGCGGCTCTTCTCGTAGTTGATTTCCTCGACCACGCCGTTGAAGTCCACGAACGGGCCATCGACCACGCGGACCATCTCGCCCGGCTCGAACAGCACCTTCGGACGCGGCTTCTCGACGCCTTCCTGAACGCGCTGCAGGATACGGTCGGCCTCGCTGTCCTGGATCGGCAGCGGGCGATCGGCGGTGCCGCCGATGAAACCCATGACCTTCGGGGTTTCCTTGATCAGGTGCCAGCTCTCGCTGTCGATGCGCGGAATGCCGGCTTCGTCATGCGTGGAAATCTGGACCAGGACGTAGCCCGGGAAGAACTTGCGCTCGGAACGGCGCTTCTGGCCGGAACGCATTTCCACGACTTCTTCCGTCGGGACCAGGACGTCGCCGAAGCGGTCCTGCATTTCGAAACGGACGATGCGGTCGCGCAGCGCCTGGGCCACGGACTTCTCGAAACCGGAGTAGGCGTGGACTACGTACCAACGCTTGTTGTCTTGCGTATTCAAGTCGGTCGTCTCCTCAGCGCGACAGCAGGAATTTGACCGCGGCCTGGATCACCCAGTCGAAACTGGACAGGATCAGGCTCAGGATGGCCACCGCGATCATGACCACCCAGGTGGTCTTGAGCGCTTCTTCACGGGTCGGCCAGACCACCTTGCGCAGTTCGAAGCGCGATTCGGACAGGAACTCGCGGGTCTGCAGGCCCTTGCCGGTCAGCATGAACACCGCCGCGCCGGCGAGCAGACCGGCCACGACCACGCCTGAACGCAGCGGGCCGCTCCAATTCTCGAACCAGAGGTAGGCGAACACACCGCCGGCCGCCAGCAGCAGAGCCAGGGCGTACTTGACGATGTCACCGGCGCCGCCGGATTTGTGTTGTTCGGCCTTGCTGTTCATTCTCGGGGCGATTCCCTCGCGAAAGCCCGCCCATCCCTGCGCGGCCCTTTCAATGCATTCCAGTCGCCGGGTCGTCCGAACCGGCTCGGTGTCGAGTGGCACGCCAGGAGGGACTCGAACCCCCAACCTGCGGTTTTGGAGACCGCTGCTCTGCCAATTGAGCTACTGGCGTACGTCTTGAAATCTTCTGACCCGGATCAACGCCATTCTCAGGCGGATCGCCGGTCGATCATTGTGTTCGAAAACACGGAGCTTTGAAACAACGAAGGCGGACCGGGTTGCCGGCCCGCCGTTCGCTTGGGCTTGCATTCATCGCCGGTGGGCTGGGATGAACATTCTTGCTTTTGCCTGATACTTCGGACTTCGTCCTCGTCTCTGGATCCCCACTTTCGCGGGGATGACGATTCGACAAAGCCGGGCGCGCAAGCGCGCCCGGGTCAAATCGTCACTTGATGATCTTCGCCACCACGCCGGCGCCGACGGTACGGCCGCCTTCGCGAATCGCGAAACGCAGGCCTTCGTCCATCGCCACCGGGTTGATCAGCGACACCACCATCTTCACGTTGTCGCCCGGCATCACCATCTCGACGCCTTCCGGCAGCTCGCAAGCGCCGGTGATGTCGGTGGTGCGGAAGTAGAACTGCGGACGGTAGCCCTTGAAGAACGGCGTGTGACGGCCGCCTTCGTCCTTCGACAGCACATACACTTCGGCTTCGAAGTCGGTGTGCGGCTTGATCGAACCCGGCTTGCACAGCACCTGGCCGCGCTCCACGTCGTCACGCTTGGTGCCGCGCAGCAACAGACCGGCGTTGTCGCCCGCCTGACCCTGGTCCAGCAGCTTGCGGAACATTTCCACGCCCGTAACCGTGGTCTTCTGCGTCGGACGGATACCGACGATTTCGATTTCGTCGCCCACCTTCACGATGCCGCGCTCGATACGACCGGTCACCACGGTGCCGCGGCCCGAGATCGAGAACACGTCTTCCACCGGCATCAGGAACGGCTTGTCGATCGCGCGCTCCGGCTCCGGAATGAACGTGTCCAGCGCATCGACCAGCTTCAGGATCGCCGGCACGCCGATTTCGCTCTGGTCGCCTTCCAGCGCCAGACGGGCCGAACCGTGGATGATCGGGGTGTCGTCGCCCGGGAACTCGTACTTGGTCAGCAGCTCGCGGACTTCCATCTCCACCAGCTCCAGCAGCTCGGCGTCGTCCACCATGTCGGCCTTGTTCAGGAACACGACGATGTACGGCACGCCGACCTGACGCGACAGCAGGATGTGCTCGCGCGTCTGCGGCATCGGACCGTCAGCGGCCGAGCACACCAGAATCGCGCCGTCCATCTGCGCCGCACCCGTGATCATGTTCTTCACGTAGTCCGCGTGGCCCGGGCAATCGACGTGCGCGTAATGGCGGTTCGCCGATTCGTATTCCACGTGCGCGGTCGAAATCGTGATGCCGCGAGCCTTCTCTTCCGGCGCCGCGTCGATCGCGTCGTACGCCTTGAACTCGCCACCGAAACGCTCAGCGCCCACCTTGGTCAGCGCCGCCGTCAGCGTCGTCTTGCCGTGGTCAACGTGACCGATCGTGCCGACGTTCACGTGCGGCTTGGTGCGCTCGAATTTACCCTTAGCCATGGCTGTCGCTTCTCGTTTGTGGTCTGTGTGTTGCGGTGGCTGTTGGTAAAGCAGCCGATACTGCGGGATGTGGTGCTCACGAAAGGAATCGAACCTTCGACCTCCTCCTTACCAAGGAGGTGCTCTACCGACTGAGCTACGTGAGCGTGAAACTCGGTGTTGCGACCCGATCAACCGGGCCTTGCTGCAATGGGGTCGTCAAGAATGAATTCAATGGAGCGGGAGACGGGATTCGAACCCGCATTATCAGCTTGGAAGGCTGAGGCTCTAACCATTGAACTACTCCCGCGCCGCGTACAGCCATTACAGCGTTGGAACGTATCGCACTGCCTGTCGAACTTTTGAAGCTTTGTCACCAGACACATGCGGCTTGAAACATCTGGTGGAGGGAGGTGGATTCGAACCACCGAAGGCGTAAGCCAGCAGATTTACAGTCTGCCCCCGTTGGCCGCTTGGGTATCCCTCCGAAAGAGCCCGTAATTCTGGCGTGCGATCTTCAGGAAGTCAACGAACTTTCACACAACTTTTTGAAAAATTTTCCGACCCGCCGACTGCGGCCGCGGCCATCCGGGGACGGGCCGCGTAGTCTACTCAGACATTGAACCGGAAGTGCAGTACATCGCCCTCTTGGACGCGATATTCCTTGCCTTCCAGGCGCAGACGGCCGGCGTCGCGGGCGCCGGACTCGCCCTTGTACTTGATGAAATCGTCGTAGGCGATGGTTTCGGCGCGGATGAAGCCCTTCTCGAAGTCGGTATGGATCACCGCCGCGGCCTGCGGCGCGGTCGAGCCGGCCTTGACCGTCCAGGCGCGCACTTCCTTCACCCCGGCGGTGAAATAGGTCTGCAGGCCCAGCAGCGCGTACCCGGCGCGGATCAGGCGATTGAGACCCGGCTCGGCCAGGCCCAGATCGGCCAGGAAGGCGTCGCGGTCGGCGTCGTCGAGCTGGCTGAGCTCTTCCTCGATCGCGGCCGACACCGGCACGACCTGGGCGCCCTCGGTGATCGCGCGTTCGCGCACCGCGTCCAGGTGCGGGTTGTTCTCGAACCCGTCCTCCAGCACGTTGGCCACGTACATGACCGGCTTGAGGGTGAGCAGGAACAGGTCTCGCACCGCCGCCTTGTCGTCCTCGGACAGGCCCAGCGCGCGCGCGGCCTTGCCCGCGTCCAGGCCCGCGCGCACGCGGCCCAGGACTTCCTTGCGCACGATCGCTTCCTTGTCGCCGGTCTTGGCCGAACGCTCGGCGCGCTGATAGGCCTTCTCGACGCTTTCCAGATCGGCCAGGGCCAGCTCGGTATCGATGGTCTCGATATCGGCGATCGGATCGACCTTGTTGTTGACGTGGATCACATCCGGATTTTCGAAGCAGCGCACCACGTGGGTGATCGCATCGACTTCGCGGATGTGGGCCAGGAACTTGTTGCCCAGGCCCTGCCCGCTGGCGGCGCCGGCGACCAGGCCGGCGATATCGACGAACTCGACCGCGGTGGGAATCAGCTTCTGCGGCTTGACGATCTCAGCCAACGCGTTCAGACGCAGATCCGGCACCGGCACGGCGCCGACGTTGGGCTCGATCGTGCAGAACGGGAAGTTGGCCGCGGCGATGCCCGCCTTGGTCAGCGCATTGAAGAGGGTCGACTTGCCGACGTTGGGCAGGCCGACGATGCCGCATTTGATGCCCATTAGTGAATCCGAGATTGGTGATTCGGGATTCGGGATTCGAAAAAGCCATCGCTTCTCGAATCCCGAATCCCCAATCCCTAATCCCGACGCGTATGCAACTGCGTCATCGCATCCATGAAATTGCCCTTGACCGCCAGCGGCATCACATCGATGGCGTCGTCGATCGCGCGCAGGATGACCGCTTCGTCGTCCTTGCCGGGACGGCCGAGCACCCACGGGGTGACTTTGTCCTTGTGGCCGGGATGGCCGATGCCCACGCGCAGGCGGTGGAACTTGCCGTGGCCGAGCAATTGCATGGTGTCGCGCAAGCCGTTCTGGCCGCCATGGCCGCCGTCGAACTTGAGCCGCGCCGCGCCCGGCGGCAGGTCGAGCTCGTCGTGCGCCAGCAGCGCTTCTTCCGGCTCGATCTTCCAGTAACGCAAGGCGGCGGCGACCGACTTGCCGGACAGATTCATGAAGGTGGCCGGCTTGAGCAACCACACCGGACGGCCGCCGATCTCGATCTTCGAGGTCTCGCCGAACAGTTTGGACTCAAGACCGAAACGCCCGCCGAACTTCGCGTTCAGGGCGTCCACAAACCAGAACCCGGCATTGTGCCGGGTCCGGGTGTATTCGGCGCCGGGATTGCCCAGGCCGACGATCAGGCGCAATTCCGCCATGACTCACGACAGTCCGCAAACGCAGACCGGCGCGCCTGCGAAGGCGCGCCGGCAAGCGATTACTTCTTGTCTTCGTCCTTCTTCGCGACCTTGGCGGCCGGCACTTCGGCGACCGGCGCATCGGCGGCCGGCTCGGCCTCTTCCTTGCCGTGCTTGGCGATCACGACGGCGACGTCGTGTTCCTTGCCCAGCTTCAGCTCGGGGATCTCGACACCCTTGGGCAGCTTGATCTGCGACAGGTGGACGATGTCGCCCACGGCCAGGGCCGACAGATCGATTTCCAGGAACTCCGGCAGGTCCTTCGGCAGGCAGCTGACTTCGACTTCGTTGAGCTCGTGGGTGACCACGACGTCGGCGGCCTTGCCGGCCGGCGACTTGTCTTCGTTGAGGAAGTGCAGCGGCACGGCCACGCGGATCGCCTGGTTGGCGTCAACGCGCTGGAAGTCCAGGTGCATGATGATCTGCTTGAACGGGTGACGCTGCATATCGCGCAGCAGCACCTGCTCGACCTTGCCGTCGAGGTCCAGGCTCAGGATCGAGGAGTAGAACCACTCGTGCTGGCTGGCGAGCCAGATCTTCTCGTGGTCCAGCTGGATCGGCTGCGGCGCGGCGCTGCCGCCGTAGATGATGGCCGGGATGCTGGCGGCACGACGCAGGCGGCGGCTCGCACCCTTCCCCTCGACGTTGCGGCCAGTGGCCTTGATGATGTGTTCGGACATGTTGGTTTACTCACTTTGCAGCGTTAGGACCGCCTCGCGGCGGCTTGGAGACTCATCCGCGACCAGATGAGTCTTTGGAGCGGGGATTGGTGATTCGGGATTGGGGATTCGTTACAGCCAAAGCTGCGTAGCCGCTCTTGCGAATCCCTAATCCCGAATCACCAATCCCGGGCAAATCAATCCACGTACAACGAACTGACCGATTCGCCGAAGGCGATGCGGCGGATCGTCTCGGCCAGCAGCTCGGCGACGCTGAGCTGGCGGATGCGGCCGGTGGCGCGGGCCGCGGCGGTCAGCGGAATGGTGTCGGTCACCACCAGCTCGTCCAGCTGCGACTTCATCACATTGTCGATCGCCGCGCCCGACAGCACCGGATGGGTGCAGTAGGCGACGACTTTCTGCGCGCCCTGGCCCTTCAGCGCCGCCGCGGCGGCACACAGGGTGCCGGCGGTATCGACGATGTCATCGACCAGCACGCAGGTCTTGCCCGACACGTCGCCGATGATGTTCATCACCGTGGCGACGTTGGCGCGCGGACGGCGCTTGTCGATGATCGCCAGTTCCGCATCGTCCAGCCGCTTGGCGATCGCGCGGGCGCGAACCACGCCGCCGACGTCGGGCGAGACGACGATCAGATTGTCCGTGCCGTGCGCGCGCCAGATGTCGGCGAGCAGCAGCGGCGAGGCGTAGACGTTATCGACCGGGATGTCGAAAAAGCCCTGGATCTGATCGGCATGCAGATCGACCGTGAGCACCCGGTCGGCGCCGACCGCGCTGAACATCTTGGCCGCGACCTTGGCGGTGATCGGCACGCGCGAGGAGCGCGGGCGGCGATCCTGGCGGGCGTAGCCGAAGTACGGCACCACCGCGGTCACGCTGGCCACCGATGCGCGCTTGAGCGCGTCGATCAGCACCAGCAGCTCCATGAAGTTCTCCGCCGTGGGCGCGTTCGTCGGCTGAATGACGAACACCTCCTGGCGACGCACGTTCTCTTCGATCTCGACCTGCACCTCGCCGTCGGAGAAGCGCCCGACGAGGGCCTTGCCGAGCCGGATGCCGAGTTCCTTGCACACCGCCTCGGCGAGCGGACGGTTGGCGTTGCCGCTGAAAACCAGCAGATTGCGATCGTTTTGCACTTTGTTTACTCCGCTTCGCTCTGACCGGGCGGCTCGGGAATGGGGAATCGAGAATCCGGAATCGCCTATAACGTTTCCGGATTCTCCATTCCCTACTCCCGCAACAACTGATGGCAGGGGCGGTAGGATTCGAACCTACGAATGCCAGGATCAAAACCTGGTGCCTTGGGCCTCTTGGCGACGCCCCTGCAGTAAACCAGTTCAGCTTTTTTACTTAGCTTCAAGCGCGGAGCGCAGCGAAGAACGCCTTGCGCCGGCGGCCGTCCAGGCCCGAAGGCCGGCAGGCAGTCGCGACAGCGCCGCTTCGGCGGATTCGCGCGTGGCGAACTCGACGAAACAGCCGCTGCCCGAGCCGGTCAGGCGTGGCGAACCGATACTCGACAGTGCAGCGAAAGCAGCCTCGACGGCGGTTTCACGCTGACGCAGTACCGGCTCGAACGCATTCCCGAGCGGCTTACCCGAAACGAAGTCCGACATTGTCGCGGGCGCGGCATCGCGAGTCAATTCAGTTGACTGGAATAAAACCGCGGTCGGTGCGTGAACGCCCGGATCGGCCAGCACGTACCAGGCCGGCGGCAGCTCGATCGGACGCAGCACTTCGCCGACGCCTTCGGCCCAGGCGTTCTCGCCGCGGACGAAGACGGGGACGTCGGCGCCCAGGCGCAGGCCCAGCTCGGCCAGCCGGTCCACGCCCAGATTCGTGCCCCACAGGGCGTCCAGGGCCACCAGAACGGTGGCAGCATCGGACGAGCCGCCACCGAAACCGCCACCCGCCGGAATGCGCTTTTCGACGACGATATCCGCACCTTGGCCGCTGTTGGCTTCTTTTTGTAGAAGCAACGCGGCCCGCACGGTGAGGTCGTCCTGCTCCGCCACGCCCGCCACCGAGGCGCCATGGCGGACCACCCGGCCGTCCTCGCGCGGACGCAGACGAATGGTGTCGCCCCAGTCCAGCAGGCGGAACACGGTCTGCAAAAGGTGGTAGCCATCGGCGCGGCGGCCGGTGATGCGCAGGAACAGGTTCAGCTTGGCCGGGGCGGGCCAGACGGTCCAGGCAGGCGTTGCGGAGGTTTCGGACATGGCGGCAATCAGAAGGACGAAGCGTGTTTCGTTCAGCGCACGGAAGGCGGCGCGGTATCGGCCGCAATACCCGCGGTGGCGCCCTTCCACTCATCCACGATCAGACGGACCCGCGCCGAATCGCGCCGCGCGTCCAGCCGCGACGGCAGGTCGCCGCTGGCCGGCCATTGGTAGGCGATGGTCCAGCCATTTTGTTCGATCGACTGCGGACGGCCGTCCGCGCCGGGGACGACCTTCGCGGCGGGGGCGTCGCGCGCCGGCAGGCCGCGCAGCCAGTCGGCCAGCGCCGACACCGGGATGTCCCAGCCGGTGGCTTGCAGCAGCAGTTCGCCGGCATCGGCGCCCTCGCGCGGGCCGCCATCCAGGCCTTCCAGGCGCGCGCCTTCGCGGCCGCCGCTCAGGCGCCAGCTCTGGCGAGTGACCGGGGCGCTGAGTGCGACGTCGAAACGGCCGTCGCGCTGACTCCATTCCATCCGCCCGCTGCCGCCCTTGCCGGCGTTCGACACGGCGACCCGGCCGGTCAGCGACCAATCGCCCTGCGCGCGCACTCGTTCCAGCCGCGCGGCTTCGCGCGCGAGCGCATCGGCGGCCGGCACCACGGTTCCCGCCGGCGCTTGTTTGACGCCCTGCCCCGCGCACGCGGCCAGCAGCGCGGTCAACATCGCGGCGGCGAGCAATTGCGCGGCGCGCGGATACCGCGTCGTCGCGGTGGTCGTCACCGCGCTCACAAGCCGTATTTCTTCAGCGCGCGCTGCAGCGAGCGGTTGTCGGCATCGATCTTGCGCGCCTGTTCGAAGTACTTGCGCGCTTCGTCCTTGCGCCCGGTCTCCCACAGCAGCTCGGCCAGATGCGCGGCGATCTCCGCGTCCTTCTGCATGGTCAGCGCGCGGCGCAGTTCGGTTTCGGCCTCTTTGACCCGGCCCAGCCGATAGAGCACCCAGCCGTAGCTGTCGATGATCGCGGCGTTGTCCGGCTCGGCCGTGCGCGCGCGCTCGATCAATTCGAACGCTTCCTGATAGCGCGTGGTGCGGTCGGCCAGGGTGTAGCCCAGCGCGTTGAGCGCGGCGATGCTGTCGGGCTCGGCGACCAGGATGCGGCGGAAATCGGCTTCGGCGCGGGCGACGTCGTCGCGGCGCTCCCAGCTCAGGGCGCGCGCGTAGAGAATTTCCGGTTCGTCCGGAAACGCGGCCAGACCGCGGGCGAACGCGTCGTTTTCGCCGGCGACGTTCTTGTCGTCGGCGCGCAGGTTCGCTTCCAGGATGTAGCCGTCGCGACGGGTGTCGTCGTCGGCCGAGGCGTCGGACTGGATCGCGCGCAGGCTGGCATAGGCCTCATCCGAACGCTTGAGCTTGTGCAACACGTTGGCGCTGCGCAGGCGCGCGATCGAACGCTGCGAACCGCCGGGCACGCCCTGATACCAGTTCAGGGCTTCGTCGTTGCGCTCCAGGAACTCGGCCAGCTGGCCGAGCAGCAGACGCCGCGCCGGATCGGGCTTGGCCGCGTCGGCGCGCAGTTCGTCGTAAAGCTTGGTCAGAGTCGGCTTGTCCTCGGCGCGGGCCAGATAAGACGCGCGCAGGGCGTAGGTCTGCTCGTCCTGCGGGCCGCGCGCGAGCACCGCGGCGACGTTCTGAAAATCGTTGAGGCCTTCGTATTGCTCGGCGATCAGCGCACGCAGATTGGTGTCGGTATCGGCCAGCGGCAACAAGGTGGCGAGCAATTGCGAGGCTTCCTCGGTCTTGCCGTCCTCGCGCAGTTGGCTCACCCGCAGCAGGCCCACGCGCGGCTCGCCGGGGAAGCGCTTGACCACTTCGCTGACGATGCGCTCGGTCAGCTTGGGCTGATCCAGGCGCTGCGCCAGGCCGCCGAAGGCGACCCAGGCCATCAGATTGCGCTGCGGGATCTTGCCGCCGTCGACGATCTTCTCGAGCACGCGTCCGGCCTGCTTCTGATCCTTGGCGCCGGCGGTCAGCACGCCCAGCACCTGACGCCAGCCGGTGTCGGGCTCGGCGGTCATCAAGTCGTTGAGCTGGCGCAGCGCGGCGCGATCGTCGCCGCGGCGCAGCGACAAGGTCGCTTCGGCGGCGGCGAGCGAGTGGCCCTTGCCGCCGAGCTTGCGCCACAGCCCCAGCGCCTCGGCGGCGGTCGTGTCCTGCTTGGCGACCAGGGCGATCGAGGTGGCGCGCTCGGCCAGGACCACATCGCCGGCGGCGCGCGCGGCCTTGAGGTAGGCACTGGCGGCGTCGTTCAACTTGCCCGACTGCAGGGCGAATTCGCCGGCCAGCAACGACTCCAGCGAAGCGCCGGTGGGATCCTTGGCGGCCTGGGCCTGGATGGTCGCGCGGGCGGCGGCCAAGTCAGCCGCAGTAGGCTGGGCCGCCGATGCAATCGCCGCCGCGGCAGAGGAGCTTCCTGCTCCCAACGCTGCCTTCGAAGCCGACGGCTGAGCCTCCGAAGTCGCAGCCGCGGCGGAGCCCCAGACCGCCAGCGCCAGGGCCAGAACCGTCCACTTCAGGGCCCGCCGCGACCGGCCCGCGGGGACCGGAACCGGGGCCCGGCGCTTGTCTTCAGTTCTGTCTATTGGACCGATCGAGCAAATCGAATCGTAGAGAACCACGTGAGGACCATTTCGGCCGGTAGAATGGCGGCCTTCAGCAGCCCGCAGCTTATCGCAAGCACCTGAACCGATGTCCCGCGCCGCACGCCGCCCGATGAAACTTTTTCGCCTCGCCGCGACGACGGTCTGCCGCGCCCATTGCCCGGGATCGATCCGCCTGCGCCCATGAGCTTGTTCGTCCTCGGCATCAACCATCAGACCGCGCCGGTGAGCCTGCGTGAGCGCGTCGCGTTCTCCGGCGATGCGATACCGGCCGCGCTCGGCGCGCTGCGCGCGCTGGCGCCGGTACGCGAGGTGGCGTTGTTGTCTACCTGCAACCGCACCGAGCTGTACGCGGTCGCCGACGACGATGGCCGCGCGCTGGCCGATTGGCTGGCCACGCATCCGGACGACAGCGGCGATCTGCACGCTTATCTCTATCGCCATCGCGACGCCGACGCGGTGCGGCATCTGTTCCGCGTCGCCACCGGCCTGGATTCGCTGGTGCTGGGCGAGCCGCAGATCCTGGGCCAGGTGAAGGACGCCTGGGCCACCGCGCGCGGCGCCGGCACCCTGGGCAGCCAGCTCGACCGTCTGTTCCAGCAAGCCTTCTCCACCGCCAAGCGCGCGCGCACCGACACCCGCATCGGCGCCAATCCGGTCTCGGTCGCCTCCGCGGCGGTGCGGCTGGCGCAGGAATCGTTCGCGCGGCTGGATGACTCCACCGTGCTGCTGATCGGCGCTGGCGAAACCGTGGAGCTGGCAGCGCGGCATCTGGTCCAGGCCAAGGCCAAGCGCCTGCTGATCGCCAACCGCACCCTCGCCCATGCGCAGGACCTGGCCACCCGCCACGGCGGCGTGGCGCTGCCGTTGAGTGAGCTCGACCGCCACCTGGGCGAAGCCGACATCGTGTTGTCGGCCACCGCCAGCCGCGAACCGATCCTGCAGCGCGCGCAAGTGGCCGCGGCGCTGGCCACGCGCAAGCATCGGCCGATGCTGCTGCTGGACCTGGCGGTGCCGCGCGACATCGCCCCGGACGTGGCCGGCCTGAAGGACGTGTTCCTCTACACCGTGGACGATCTGGAACGCGCGATCGAAGACAACCGCCGCAGCCGCCGCGAGGCGGCGACCGAGGCCGAGGCGATCGTCGAGCTGCAGGTCGCGCGCTTCGTCGAAACCCTGGCGGCCAGCACGCGCACCGCGCCGATCAAGCGCCTGCGCGATCACGGCGAACTGGCGCGCGAGGAAGTACTGGCCAAGGCGCGCCAGCAACTGAGCGCCGGGCAAGACCCGGCCGAAGTGCTCAACTTCCTCGCCCACACGCTGACCAACCGCCTGCTGCATGCGCCGACGATGGCCTTGCGCGAGGCGGCGCTGACCGGCAATCCGGAGCTGGCCCGGGCGGCGGATAAGTTGTTCCCGGCGACGGGATTGGGGATTCGGGATTCGGGATTCGAAAAAGCCGATGCGGACGAGCCTTAGCGACACTCTCGCTCGCTTGTGCGCCTGCTTTTGCCAATCCCGAATCCCCAATCCCGAATCCCGGCCTTCATGACCCCCACCCTGCGCCGCAAACTCGAAGCCCTGGCCGAACGGCGCGAAGAACTCGAACGCCTGCTCGCCGATCCGGGCGTGATCGGCGACAACGACCGCTTCCGCAAACTTTCGCGCGAATTCGCCCAGCTCGAACCGGTCGCCGTCGCGCTGGCCGAGGAAGCGCGGGCCAAGGCCGATCTCGCCGCCGCCGAGGCGATGCGCAACGATCCGGAACTGCGCGAACTGGCCGAGGAGGAAATCGCCGCGGCGCAGGCACGCCTGCTGCAGCTCGACGTCGAACTGCTCGCACACCTGATCCCGAAAGACCCGCGCGACGACGGAGACCTTTATCTGGAAGTGCGCGCCGGCACCGGCGGCGACGAAGCGGCGATCTTCGCCGGCGACCTGTTCCGCATGTACGCGCGCTACGCCGAGCGCCAGGGCTGGAAGGTCGAGATCGAATCGTCCAGCCCCGGCGAGCACGGCGGCTACAAGGAAATCATCGCCCGGGTCGAAGGCCGCGGCGCGTACTCGCGGCTCAAGTTCGAATCGGGCACCCATCGCGTCCAGCGCGTGCCGGAAACCGAATCGCAGGGCCGCATCCACACCTCGGCGGCGACGGTGGCGATCATCGCGGTCGAACCCGAAGGCGAGCCGATCGAAATCAATCCGGCCGATCTGAAGGTCGATACCTTCCGCTCCTCCGGCGCCGGCGGCCAGCACGTCAACAAGACCGAATCGGCGATCCGCATCACCCACATTCCCAGCGGCGTGGTGGTCGAAAACCAGACCGAACGCAGCCAGCACGCCAACCGCGACAAGGCGCTCAAGCGCCTGCAGGCGATGCTGGCCGACGCGGCGGCGTCCAAGGCCGCGGCCGCGCAGGCGCTGGACCGGCGCCTGCAGGTCGGCAGCGGCGATCGCAGCCAGCGCATCCGCACCTACAACTTCCCGCAGGGCCGGATCACCGACCATCGCGTCGAAGGGCTGACCTTGTACGACCTGCCGAATATCGTCGCCGGCGACCTGGACGGCTTGATCGGGCGGCTGATCCACGAGCATCAGGCCGACGAACTGGCGCGGCTGTCGGCGGGTTGATCGCTGCGGCTTCAATGCAGCAGCGCAAGCCGTGCGCTGGCTCACAGCCCACACCAAATGGCTATCACGAGTCATGACTGCGCCCGCTGCGAGCGGCCATAATCCGGCATCCCCCGCCGGACTGCCCTTCGCATGAGCCCCACCGTCCGCCGCGCCAGCTCCGCCGACCTCGACCTGCTCGCGCCGCTGTTCGACCGCTACCGGCATTTCTATACCCAGCGTTTCGACGAAGCGGTCTCGCGCGCCTTCATCGGCGAGCGCCTGCAGCGCGGCGACTCGGTGTTGTTGCTGGCCGCGCTGGACGGCAGCGACGGCGCCGGCTTCACCCAGTTGTATCCGACCTTTTCCTCGGTGCGCGCCGCGCGGGTGTGGGTGCTCAACGATCTGTTCGTGGAGCCTCAGGCGCGCCGCCGCGGCGTCGCCCAGGCCCTGCTCGATGCCGCCGCCGACTTCGCCCGCACCGACGGCGCCGCGCGCCTGGAGCTGGAAACCAACCACGACAATCTCACCGCGCAGGCGCTGTACGACGCCGCCGGCTGGCAGCGTTACGACGGCACTCAGCGCTATCACCTGCCGCTGAGCGCGACTTGAAGAAGCCGATGATGTCCGCGCCGTCGCAATGCCCGCCATCGACACCCGTCCGACGCAAACCCCGCCCATGAACGATCCGCGCGCGCAATTGCGCCAGGCGCTCAAGCGCAATCCTGGCGACGCCATGGGCTGGGTGATGCTGGCCGAACACGAACTCGACGCCGGCGACGCCCAGGCCGGCGAAACCGCGTCGCGGCGCGCCCTGCATCTGCGCCCGGGCCATCCCGAAGCGCTGGCGCGGCTGGGCCGCGCGCAGGCGATGCAGCGCAAGTTCGAAGACGCAGTGACCAGCCTGCGCGCGGCCGCGCGCGCAGCGCCCGGACATCCTGGCATCGTCGTGTGGCTGGCGCATGCGCTGGAAGACGTCGGCGACGCCGAGGGCGCGCTGGAGGCCTACACCCGCGCCTACACCCTGGCGCCGCGCGAACCGCAATTGGCCGCTTACCTGCTCAACTGGCGGCGGCGGCTGTGCGACTGGCGCGATCTGGATACGCTCTCGCGCCAAGTGCGCGAAGCGGTGGCGCAGGCGCAGGCCTCGGTCGAGCCGTTCGCTTTTCTCAGCGAAGACACCAGCGCCGCCGAGCAGCGCCGTTGCGCCGGCTTGCGCGCGGCGGTGATCGCGCAAAGCGTGCAGCCGATGCCGCCGGCGCCGGCCAAGGACCTCGCCGCGACCGTGCGCGTGGGTTTCTTGTCCAACGGCTTCGGCGCCCATCCCACCGGCTTGCTGACGGTGGCCCTGTTCGAAGCGATGTACCGCCGCGGCGGCATCGAACTGCATCTGTTCGCGCTCAATCGCGACGACGACAGCCCGATCCGGCAACGCCTGCGCGCGGCCACCGACGCCGTCCACGACGTGGCGATGCAGCCGCATGCGCAGGTCGCCGCCAGCATTCGCCGCGCCGGTATCGACGTCTTGTTCGACCTGCGCGGCTGGGGTGGCGGCGGCGCGCCGGAAGTGCTGGCGATGCGGCCGGCGCCGGTGCAGGTCAACTGGCTCGCCTACCCGGGCACCTCGGCCGCGCCGTGGATCGACTACGTGCTGGCCGACCGCTACGTGCTGCCCGAGTCGATGACCGCCGACTTCAGCGAAACCGTGGCCTGGCTGCCGCGCTGTTTCCAGCCGTCCGACACCAGCCGCGAGTTGCAACTGCCGCCGACCCGCGCCGAATGCGGCCTGCCCGAGGACGGCACGGTGCTGTGCTGCTTCAACAACAGCTACAAACTCAACCCGCGCAGCGTCGCGCGCGCGCTGGAAGTCTTGCGCGGCGTGCCCGGCAGCGTGCTGTGGCTGCTGTCGGGCCCGGGCCGCGCCGACCAGCGCCTGCGCGAATTCGCCAAGCAGCGCGATATCGACCCGTCGCGTCTGGTGTTCATGCGCAAACAGCCGCATCCCGATTACCTGGCGCGCCTGCGCCATGCCGATCTGTTTCTCGACACCAATCCCTACAACGCCCACACCACCGCTTCCGACGCGCTGTGGGCCGGCTGCCCGGTGCTGACCTGTCCGGGCGCGACCTTCGCCGCGCGCGTGGCCGGCAGCCTCAATCATCACTTGGGCATGGAGCACATGAACGTCGCCGACGATGCTGCCTTCATTGCCCGCGCGGTGGCGCTGGGCAACGATCGCGAAGCGCTGGCGGCGCTGCGCAACGAACTGGCGGTGCGGCGCGGCGACAGCGGCCTGTTCGACATGGACGGCTTCTCGGTGGATTTCGCCGCGATGACCATCGCGATGGCGCGGCGGCAGCGCAAGGGCGAGGCGCCGGCGGTGCTGCAGGGGCCGGCTCGTTGAAGAGCAAATCCCCCCAGCCCCCCTTTTTCAAAGGGGGGAACAGCACGGGTTACTTTTCAAAGGGGGCCGCAGGAATTCTTCGGGATTGGACGTGGCGGGTGGATAGCGACGACGCTCATGATGGTTCGATCGCGTAAGTAATCGAAGCCGCGACACTCAAGCAGATCGCGCCGCCACCCGACGGGTTCCCCCCTTTGAAAAAGGGGGCCAGGGGGGATTTGCTCCTGCCCCCCAACACAGCCCTAACCCCACCCAACACCATTTGCGCTAGTCTGCGCCCATGACTGCGCAACGCGATTTCATCCCCCTGAACCTGTGCGTGCTGACCGTGTCCGACAGCCGCACGCTGGCCGAAGACAGCTCCGGCGATTACCTGATCCAGTCGCTCACCGACGCCGGTCACCGGCTGGTCGAGCGCAAGCTGTTGCCCGACGACCGCTACAAGCTGCGCGCGGCGGTGTCGCAATGGATCGCCGATGAAAGTGTCGACGGCATCTTGGTCACCGGCGGCACCGGCTTCACCGGCCGCGATTCCACGCCCGAGGCGCTGCTGCCGCTGCTCGACAAAGAGATGCCCGGCTTCGGCGAACTGTTCCGCGCGATCAGCTTCGAAGAAATCGGCACCTCCACCTTGCAGTCGCGCGCCTTCGCCGGTCTGGCCAACGCCACCTTCGTGTTCTGCCTGCCGGGCTCGACCTCGGCCTGCCGCACCGCCTGGGAAAAGATCGTCAGCGCACAACTCGATGCGCGCACCCGGCCGTGCAACCTCGCCACTTTGCGTCCCCGCCTCAAGGAGTGATGGGCATGTCGCTGGACACCACCCTGCGTTTGCTGACCAAGGCCAGCGGCTTGAGCGTGACCGATCTGGCCACGGCGATTCCGCGCGCCGGCGCCGCCACCGTCAGCGCCTGGCTGCGCGGCGACAAGCTGCCCGGCCGCGATCAGGTCGATGCGCTCGCGCGCGCCTTCGGCGTTCCGGCCGGCGCCTTGCTGGCCGATCTGGCCAGCACGCTCGACCCGTCCCGCACCCAGGGCGAACACGACCTGCTCGCCGCCTACCGCGCGCTCAGCACCAAACAACAAGGCGCGCTGCTGGAAATCGCCACCGGCCTGGCCGGCACCAAGCGCGGCGCAGCCAAACCCTCGGCGAAAACCACCGGATCGAGAAAGGCCAAACGATGAGCACGCTCAAGCGCAAGGACTACGAGGCCGAACTCGAGCCGCTGCAAGTCGAACTGGTGGCGATGGCGCGCTGGGTGCAAAGCGCCGGCAAGCGCGTGGTGGTGGTGCTGGAAGGCCGCGACACCGCCGGCAAGGGCGGCGCCATCAGCGCCTTGTCCGAGCATCTCAACCCGCGCCAATGCCATGTCGTCGCCCTGTCCAAGCCCAGCGAACGCGAAAGCGGCCAGTGGTATTTCCAGCGCTACGTCCCGCATCTGCCCGCCGCGGGCGAGATCGCGCTGTTCGACCGCAGCTGGTACAACCGCGCCGGCGTCGAACGCGTGATGGGCTACGCCAAGCCCGATCAGGTCAAGGCCTTCCTGAAGCAGACTCCCGTGTTCGAGAAGTTGCTGATCGACGACGGCATCGTACTGTTCAAGTACTGGCTGTGCTGCGACCAGGAAGAACAGGAAGAACGTTTCGCCGAGCGCCTGAACGATCCGCTCAAGCGCTGGAAGCTGTCGCCGATCGACCAGGAAGCGCGCAAGCACTACGAGGACTACACCAAGGCGCGCGAGGCCATGCTCGAGGCCACCCACACCAAGCACGCGCCGTGGACGCTGGTGGATTTCAACGATCAGCGCCGCGGCCGGCTGACCTTGATCCGCGATCTGCTCTCGCGTTTGCCGGATACCAAGCTGCCCGATACCGAGCTGGAGTTCCCGCCGCTGAAGGGCAAGCCGGCTAAAGAGAAGTACAAGGTGCTTAAGCCGATTCGCGGCTAGAACGCTTTGGCTCGACATCCCCGCGAAGGCGGGGATGTCGGACCATAGAGACGCGATGCTCAGCGCGTAGTGTTCGCCTTACGGCCGCACCTAATCCTCTTGCGACCGCCGAAACGGCTGGAACAACTGCAACAGCCACGGCTTCTGCGCCAACACCAGGCTCACGCCGATGCGCTCCTGCGCCGTCAGCGCCGCATCGCGCGCCAACAGCGCGTCGAATTCCCGCGCCACTTCGTTCAAGCGCAGCTTGAGTTCGCGGATACCGGCGACGCTGAGCGAACCGCTGAGCAACAGCAGCACATCCTGCTCGCCGTCGAAGGGATCGGCGAAATAATCGCCGAGCAGCTTCAGGCGGAAATAGCGCTCCATCGGCCCGTCGGCGCGCCAGCGGAAATTGCGCGTGGTCAGCGGCCGGCCGCGATTGCCGGGCATCAGCTCGATGATGCCGAGCCGGTCCAATCGCACCAACAGCGCGGTCCAGCGCGCGTTGTCGAAGTTGAAGTGAGCCTGCACGTCGGCCTGCTTCCAGCGGTTCAAGGTCAGAAACAGTGCGACCAGCAACGCCGGCTCATCGACCAGGGCCTGCTCCTGCGCTTCGCTGAGCATGGCCATCGGCGCGCGCCCGCGCGCGGCTTCGGCGCTGAGTTCGGCCAGGCCGATGTCGAGCACATCGCAGACCTGCTCCAGCCGCTGCAGGCTCATCGCCCGCCTCGAGAACATCCGCTTGACCGCGGCCTCGCTGAGCTTGAGCCGCCCGGCCAGATCGCGGTAGGTCAGATCCTGCGCGCGCAAAAAGCGCTTGAGGGCGTCTACGAGTTCAAAGGACAGGGCCATGCGTATCAAATTACGCTACTGAACAGAGAAATTCGAGCCACCTTGTCGAACAATCTTGCCAAGCGTGCGGGCGCTGCCGATGGTGGCTGCGGACCTGAACGAGGTGGCACGAATGACACGGACTTCCGAACGCCTGCTCCTCCTCGTTCTGGTCGCTGCCGCCATGGCGGGCTCGCTGGCAGGGATGCCGGCGAGGGCGGCGGTGCAATCCGACGGCCTGAGCCGTCAGTCCGCCGCCAGCCTGGACGCCTCGGTCGAGGTGCCGGTGGCCGCGGCGAACGCGCTGTCGCAGGGCGCGAAATTTTCCGTCACCGCTATCGAAGCCAGCGCCAACGGCGTGGCGGTGACGATCTCCGCGGCCGCGGCCGGCACCTCCTTCGTCGTCGCCTTGTCGGCGGCGCAAGCGAAAGAACTCGGGCTCAAGGTCGGCTGGGCCGTGATCGTCACCGTGGTCGCGGCCGGCTGGCTGATCAGCGACGGCCACCTCAACATTATTTGCTTCGTCCCCAACGACCGCGCGCGCGCCTTGACCCACAGCGCCCGGATGGCCGGATGAAGCGGTTCCCTCGTTACCCCGATGTCGCGGCAGGCAGGAGGCTGATCGCCGCGATGGTGGTGGCCGTGGTGGTGGGAGTGATGCCCGCACAGGGACGTGCGGGCACCGCCTGCGAGGCCGAGACGATCTCGCCGCAGAAGGTCGCCGCCGCCGCGCAGACCGCCTTGACCGTGGCCGCGGCGCTGGAAGAACGCGACGCACCGGCGGCGCTGGTGGCGCGGGTGGGCACGGATCTGTCCGCGCAGGGCTTGGTCTACAGTCATGTCGGTTTCGTCGTTCGCGACCATCCGGCCGGACGCTGGACCGCGGTGCATCTGCTCAACGAATGCGGCAGCGACCGTTCCGGCCTCTACACCCAGGGGCTGGTGAATTTCTTCTCCGATCATCTGGTCAACCAGGACGCGCGCATCGTCTGGCTGGAACCCGCGCAGGCGCAGCGCCTGGCCGATCGCCTGCGCGCGTTGCCGCGCGATGGTCTGCATCAGCCGCGCTACAACCTGATCGCGCGTCCGGGCAGCGGTGATTATCAGAACTCCACCGCTTGGGTTCTGGAAATCCTGGGCACGACGTTGCCGCAGACCGCGGCCGTGGTTGATCGCCGCACCGCCTACCTCGCCGCGCAAGGCGATGGGTTCGAGCCCGATCGCATCCATATCCCGTACTCCAAGCGTGTGCTCGGCGGTTTGTTCAGCGCCAATGTCGCCTTCACCGATCACCCGATCGGCACGCGGCTGGGCGGCGATTATCCGGTGGTGACGGTGCGCTCGATCGTGCAGTACCTGGCTCGCAGCGGGCATGTGAGCGCGCAGCGGGAATGGCGCAACGGTAAGGCGATGGGGCGGCTTGGGGCGTTGTAGTTTTTGGGGATGGATGGTCGCCGGGCGATGGGCGTTTGCGCAGAACCGCCACGCACTCATCCTCATCAACCAAGCACGAAAATTCGCCTCCTTTGAAAAAGGGGGCTTGCGCCCGGCGAACAATCGTCTGAGCCGTTGTGTGTCGGCGCCAGGGGATTTGCTTTTGGCCGCAGCAAAAGCAAATCCCCCCTAGCCCCCCTCTTTCAAAGGGGGGAACTGTTTCGCTGGGGGTGTGGGTTACTGGCGAACGGGACGGCGTTCTTCAACCACAAACAAACGCCTCGCTCGCCTCCTCCTCACGCGCATCCTCGCGCACCAGCCGATCGACCCGCGCCATCGGCGGGCCGTGACTCAGCCATTGCGCCAGGCGCTCGATCGCGGCGGCATCGCCGACCGCCAACACTTCGACCCGGCCGTCGCGCAGGTTGTTGGCGTAACCGCGCAAGCCCAGCGCAATCGCCTGCTCGCGCGCGGAGGCGCGAAACCACACGCCCTGCACTTTGCCGGCAACGAAAAACCGCGCCGCGCTCATGGCGCCGCGCTCACGACTTGGCCGCGGGCGCCGTCGGTTCGGGCTTGGCGTCGCCCGGCTTCGGGCCGCCGGCCTTGGCGATGGCGTCTTCGAGCTTCTTCGCATCCACCGGGCCGAGGAATTTCTCCGCGATCTTGCCGTCGGGCCCGATCAGATACGTCATCGGCAATCCCTTCGGCGTGTCGAAGGCCTTGGGCGGATCGGCGACATCGACGATGGCGATCGGGTACGACACCGGATGCTGCTTGAGGAAGACCTCCATGTCGGGCTTCTCGATTTCCTCGTAAGCCAGACCCACCACTTCGATGTGCTCGCGCATCGTGTCCAGCGCCGACAGCTCGGGCATTTCCTTGATGCACGGCGCGCACCAGGTCGCCCAGAAATTCACCACCACCCAGCGGCCGCGATGCTCGGACAGGTCGTAGGTCTTGCCGTCGATGGTTGCGATGCGCAGCGCCGGGGTGTCGGATGCGGGCGCCGGCGTCGCCGCGGGCGGCGTGTCGGCCGGTTTGGACTCGGCCGGCTTCGGCTCCGCGGCCGTCGTCGCATCGGTCTGCGCCGCCGGATGACGCTCGTCGGGAGACTTCTGGCAGGCGGCCAACAGCAGGGCCGCGATCGCCGCGGCGAGCAGCGGCGCGGCGGCGCGGGAATTGCGAACGCTCACGATCATGGTTCTTCCTCTTCGGCGTGAATGCTGGACACGCGTCGTTTCATCAGCGCGCGCAGCGGCACGCGCAGCTCGTCCATCGCCGCGACCGCGGACTGGCCCAGCGAGTCGTCGCGGCACGGCAACATGGCTTCGGCGATGGGGATGCGCAGGTTGCAGGCTTCGTACAGTTCGCCCAGCGACAGTTCGTCGAGATCGCGCGCCAGCAGCCATTCGCCGCTCTCGGCGCGGCGCACCACGCTGATGTCGCCCAACTGGCCGAGCATCTGCTGGACCAGGGCGTCGGTGAGCATGGGTTCGAGTTGCTGGATGTCGTCGCTGTGCAGGCCGCGGCCGTCCTTGCGCGCCTCGTTGAAGCGCGCCAGCAGGCGCAGCAGGCCGTACATCTCGAAGCCCAGCGGCAGGCGCATGGCTATGGGCTGATAGCGGAACGCGGCGATCGAAGAGGCCAGCGACGCGCCCAGCAACACCGCGATCCAGCTCAGGTAGATCCACAACAGGAAGATCGGCACGAAGGCGAGCGTGCCGTAGATCTTCGAATACGAGCCGAAGCTGCCCAGGTACAGTCCGATACCGCCCTTGACCACCTCGAACAGCACCATCGCCAAGAACGCGCCGGCGACCGCGTGGCGCCACTTGACCGTGCGATGCGGCACGACCTTGTAGATCGCCGCGAACGCCAGCCACTCCAGGCCCATCGGCGCGGCGCGCAGCAGCAGGCCTTCCAGCCAGCGGCCCGGTTCGGTCGAGAACACTTCCATGGCGAAAAAGCGCGCCGAGATCGCCAGGCTGGCCGCGGCCATCAGCGCGCCCAGGGTCAGCACGGTCCAGTAGACCAGGAAGCGCCCCAGCCGCGGCCGCGCCGAGGGCACGCGCCAGATCCGGTTGAACGCGGCTTCCACGCCGTTGAGGGTGATCAGCAGCGACACCACCAGCGCGATCACGCCGGCGGTGGTGAGCTGGCCGGCGTTGGCCGAGAACTGCTTGAGGTAACTCTCCACCGAGCGCGCCGCCGACGGCACGAAGTTGGAGAAGATGTAGTCGCTGAGGCGGTCGCTCCATTCGCTGAACATCGGGAACGCCGACAACACGCCGAACACCACCATCGACAGCGGCACCAGCGCGAACACGGTGGTGTAGGACAGCGCGCCGGCGGCCTGGAACAGGTTGTCGTCCAGGAAGCGGCGGCTGAGGAAGCGAAAGAAGGTCGCCACGCGCGCACGGTCGCGCACGCGTTCGCTCCAGCGATAGATCGAGTCCAGTGGTTCCATCCGGCGCAGGTTAACCGATGGGGTGTGGGGGCGGTATTCATGGGGGCGTGGGTGCGGCGGTGCGCCCTCATCCGGCGCTTCGCGCCACCTTCTCCCGCCAGCGGGGTGAGCGGGCGCTGCTTGCGAGCCATCGGCTCGCGCGTCCGCGAACGCCCGAACGCTATGCGTTCGGGCCGGGGTCGGACCGAGGGCCACCATGGGCCACAAGCCCCCGCCCGCCGCATTCCTCTATCCTTCGCAGCGCAAAGGAGAATTCGATGACCGAAGTTCTGGTGCTTTACTACAGCCGCGGCGGATCGGTGGCGCGGCTGGCGAAGCAGATCGCGCGCGGGATCGGCGAAGTCGCCGGGGTCAGCGCGCGCCTGCGCAGCGTGCCGCCGGTGGCGGCGGTGACCCAGACCGCGGCGCCGCCGGAACCCGAGGACGGCGCGCCCTACGTGGAAGCGCGCGATCTGACCGAATGCGCGGCGCTGGTGCTCGGCAGCCCCACCCGCTTCGGCAACATGGCCGCGCCGGTCAAGCACTGGCTCGACGGCCTGGGCGCGCAATGGGCCAGCGGCACCCTGGTCGGCAAACCGGCGGCGGTGTTCACCTCCACCGCGACCCAGCACGGCGGCCAGGAATCGACCCTGCTGACGATGATGGTCCCGCTGCTGCACCACGGCTGCGTGATCGTCGGCATTCCCTACACCGAGCCCGCGCTCAGCCACACCCGCGGCGGCGGCACGCCCTACGGCGCCAGCCACGTCGCCGGCAGCCAGGACGATCCGCAGCTCAGCGACGACGAAGCCACGCTGGCACGCGCGCTCGGCCGCCGCGTCGCCGAGCTGACCGCCAAGGTGAGCCGTTGAACGCGCCCGTGCCGGCCCGGCCGCCGCGACCGCGCGCGGACTGGGTGCTGCTGGCCGCGCTGCTGGCGCTGACCGCGCTGTTCGGCCTGTGGTACGTGCTGC
This sequence comes from Lysobacter gummosus, assembly GCF_001442805.1. Taxonomy (NCBI): domain Bacteria; kingdom Pseudomonadati; phylum Pseudomonadota; class Gammaproteobacteria; order Lysobacterales; family Lysobacteraceae; genus Lysobacter; species Lysobacter gummosus. The sequence continues at coordinate 4,257,940 of NZ_CP011131.1, forward strand.
CGGGTCGGCATCTGCTCGCCGGCCTGAGCGTGTTCATGGCGCCGCCGGGGCTGCTGGCCCTCGGCGTCTCCCTGCGCAGCCGCCTGGCCGCGTACTGGGCGGGCGTGCTCGCCCTGTTCTGGTTCTGCCACGGCGTCATGCTGGCCTGGTCGTCGCCGGCCGAGCGCGGCTATGCCTGGATCGAACTGGCGCTGGCGCTGGTGGTGATCTTCGCCGCCAACCTGGCCGGGGTGAAAGCGCGCTTCGGCAAGAAAACCTGAGCCGCCGCCCGCCCCGCTTCGCCATACGCGAACGAACGGCCTGCGCTACGCCGCCAACGCGCGTAACGCCCGCGGTGCCCGGCCACGCCGCCGTCGGGCCTATAATTCCGTCCTCCCCAGCTACACGCGAACTCATCGAGATGGATCAGCTCTGCATCGTCACCACCGGCGGCACCATCGACAAGATCTACTTCGACGACAAGTCGGACTACCAGATCGGCGAACCGCAGATCGGCCGCATTCTCGATGAGCTGGGCGTGGCCTTCCGCTACAGCGTGATCCCGATCATCCGCAAGGACTCGCTGCATATCACCGCCAGCGACCGCGAGCTGATCCGCGCCGCGATCGCGGCCCAGGACGCGCAGCATGTGCTGGTCACCCACGGCACCGACAGCATGGTCGAGACCGCCAAGGTGCTGGCCACGATCCCGAACAAGACCATCGTGCTGACCGGCGCGCTCAATCCGGCGCGTTTTCGCGGCTCCGACGCCGAGTTCAACATCGGCACCGCGGTCGGCGCGGTGCAGTCGCTGCCGGCCGGCGTGTACATCGCCATGAACGGGCGCATCTGGGACCCGGCCAAGGTCCGCAAGAACGTCGAAGCCAACCGCTTCGAAGCGATCTGACGACGCCGCCGATCGCGGCCGCGGCCCAGCTGCCGCAATCGGCAAACCACGATGTGTCGCCGCGCACGGCTTGCAGGCCGTGCGCCGGTTCGCCGACGCGGTCGCGCATTGGGTGGCACATCGATTGGGCAATTCGCCTTTGCTGCGGCGCCCGATCGATTAGCATCAGGGGCTTGTCCTACTGTTGCGGTGATCTTCATGCGTCGATTCGTACCGGCCCTGACGGTGTCTGCCCTGGCCTTGTGCACGCTGGCCGCCTGCCAGAAGCCAGCCGAACCCGCCCAGTCCGCCCCCGCGGCGCAGACCGACACCGGCAAGGCGCCCGCCCGCCAGCCCGTCGCCGCCGCGCCCAATCCGCTCGAACCGCCCGAGCGCGTGCTGCGCAACGACGCCATCGGCTACGACGGCTTCAACGGCACCACCGAGGCCGGCACCGTCAGCGCCAAGTTCGGCAGCGACGCGCCGACCATCCGCGGCGCCTGGGGCGGCGAGATGAAAGACAACAACAGCCAGCGTCCCGACGCCAAGTGCTACCTGCTGTATCCGGTGCGCGGCGCGATCACCCACCAGTACGGCTTCCTGATGGGCAGCGACGGCCTGGCCGGCATCGATGTGTACGACCCGAAGGCGCTGGCGCCCGGCGGCGGCCACATCGGCATGAGCATCGACGAGATCAACCAGGCCTACGCCGGCAAGGTCAAGCAAGTGCCCAACCCCAGCTTCGAAGGCGCCGCCTTCCTGCAGGTCGCCCCGCCCGACGGCAAGGACACGCAGCTGACGTTCGAAACCGACGCGCTGGGTAATGTCACCAACTGGCGCATCGCCAAGCGCGCCGCGCTGGAGCCGAACGAAAGCTGCACGCGCTGAGCTAACCCTCCTCGCCGGCTGAGCCTGGTCGGCCGATCCGAACCAGCTGCGCGGCCTCGCGCGGCTGCCTCGCCCGATCGCAGCGCCATGCACCGCATGCGCATTGCTGGCGGGCCAATTTCGCGGGCACGCGCGTCCGCGATCCAATGTCCACGCCTGGCCACCGCCGATAACAAACGCACGCCGCGCGCATGGCGCGGCGTGCGTTTTTCTCGTAACTCATCCGGGTCGGGGTGGGACGAGCGGCGCGACTCAGTTGGCGGATGTTTTGCCGACCTCGCCCAGGAACGCCAGGCCCAGCTTGGCGAACGGCACGCTCGCTGTGGCGCTCTGACCCACCGTCGCCAAGGTGTCGTTAGCGGTGTGGACCTGTTGCAGGTACTGGCCGCTGGCGTTGCCGCCCTCGAAATACATCGCCGCCGGATAGCCCGCGCTGGTCCACGAGGCATGGTCGGAGCAACCGTAAGAACAGGTGTAATCGCCAAGACGCATGCTGCCGCCGAGGTAGGTCGAGAACAGATCCCGCAGCAATTTCTGCAGGTTGGCGTTGGAATAATCGCTGATCACGCGCACGTCCGGCGCGGTGGCGGTGCGGTAGTTGGTCATATCCAGCTGCAACACGCCGACCACATTGACGCCGCGGCTCTTGAAATCATTGGCGATCGCGTTGGAACCGCGCAGGCCGACCTCTTCCGCCGCATAGCCCATCACCTTGATGGTGCGCTGCGGCTTGTAACCGCTGGACAGGGCGATACGCAGCACTTCGGTCAGGGTCGCGATGCCGGAGGCGTCGTCGTCGGCGCCGGGCGCGCGCATGAACTCGCCGCTGCCGCTGTTGGAGATCGAATCCAGGTGTGCGCCGAGCACCACCACTTCGTCGGGCCGCTCATTGCCGCGGATGGTCAGGATCACCGACGGCTGCTGGCCGCAGTTGCTGCAAGCGGTGAACAATTCGGTGCTGACGTCGCTGCGGCCGGCGCCGAGTTCGGCCCAGCGATCGCGGACCCAGAGCGCAGCCTTGCGCCCGTAGCTGGACCCCGCGTAGCGATTAGGCCAATTGGTGGACATCGCCTTGATGCTGGCGAGGATGTTGGCTTCCTTGACCTGGCTCAGCCATGGCGCGACCGTGGCCTGGTTGTCGATCGCATAGTCGGCGAAGGCGATGTTCATCGCCTGCACGCTGCGGTCGTTGCGCATGAACGCCTCGGCTTCGGCGCGGGTGTCGAACGCGAAATAGCCGCCGCAACGCCGCTCTTTCTCGTGCACATGGCGCGACAGGTCGGTGAGCTCATGCGCTTTGAGCTCCGACACCATCAGCGGCGCGCCAGTGACGCCGATACGGGCCGTGGCGTTGCGGGCAAGCGTGCTCAAACCCGCGTCGTGGGTCTGGCGCGAAGTCACTACGTACACCGGCTTGAACGGATCGGGCTGCCCGGCGGCGCTTTGCGCAAAGGCCGGAGCGAACGCCGATGCGCATGCCGCCAGCGATGCCAGGGAAAGGGACAACAAGACAGTACGTTGCACGGCCGGACTCCTTCCAAAATGGGTTCGCGCGCAGGCGACTGCCCGCGGCTTGGACGCGGCACCTGAGCGAGCGGGCGCATCGGTGTCGGCGGATACAGGCTAAAAGCGCGCGCCGGGGCGCGCGGCCGGAAATTCACCGCACGGCGCGGCGCACGCGTGATGGCTGTCGTGGGCGGTGGAAAATCAGACGAGTCCTAATCGAACATCGCCGCCGCGGCATGGGCTGCGCGCCAGCAACCGTCTTGCCGGCCCGCAAGAAAAACCCCGGCACAGGGCCGGGGTCGCGAAGGTGTTCGCCAAGTGCTGAACACGCCGGCGGACCGCGACAGACGCGACCCGCCGCGCGATCAGAAGGTGATGCTCCAGGTGTCGATACGGCCGACGTCGTTGTTGGCGTTGTCGTTGACCCGCAGCTTCCACACGCCGTTGAGCGGCTCGCTGGACAAGTTGAAGGTGAAGGTGCCGCTGACGTTGTCGGCGCTGCCGCCGGTGCGGTTGTGGATGTTGTAGAGCGAACCGTCCGGCGCGACCAGATCGACCTTCAGATCGCCCTTGTAGGTGTGGATGATGCTGACCGAAACGCTGGCGCTGGTCGGCGCGTTGCCGGTGCGGCCGGACACCGTGATCGGGCTGTCCACCGTGGCGTTGTCGTTGATCGCAACGTCGGTGCCGTTGCTGTAGGTCTGGGTGCCCGGACCCGGTCCCGGGCCGGTGCCGGCGGTCTTGCCCAGCTCGCCGAGGAAGGCCAGGCCGAGCTTGGCGAACGGCACGCTGTTGGCCGCCGAGTTGCTCATGTTCGCCATCGTGTCCGACGGCGAATGGATATACGGCGAATAGCCGCCGCTGGAGGTGCCGCCTTCGAAGTAGATCGCCGCCGGGAAGCCCGCCGAGGTCCACGACGCGTGATCGGAACAACCATAGCCGCAGGTGTAGGTGCCCAGGGTGCCGCCGAGGTAGGTCGAGTGCAGATCGCGCAGGAACTGTTGCAGCGCCGAGTTGGAGTAGTCGGTGACCAGACGCACCGGGTTCGGGCCGGTGGTGCGGTAGTTGGTCATGTCCAGCTGCAACACGCCGACCACGTTGACGCCGCGGTTCTTGAAATCGTTGGCGATCGCATTGGAACCGCGCAGGCCCACCTCTTCCGCCGCATAGCCCATGAACTTGATCGTGCGCTTGGGCTTGTAGCCGCTGGCCAGGGCCACCCGCACCACTTCGGTCAAGGTCGCGATGCCCGACGCGTCGTCGTCGGCGCCCGGTGCGTTCATCGCATCGCCGCTGCCGCTGCTGGAGATCGAGTCAAGATGCGCGCCCAGCACGACCACTTCGTTCGGCAGTTCGCTGCCCTGGATGGTCAGGATCGCCGACGGTTGGGTCGAGCAGTTGGTGCAGCCGGTGTAGAGCTCGGCGCTGACGTCGCTGCGGCCGTTGGCGAGCGAGAGCCAGTTGTCCTTGATCCAGGTCGCCGAAGTGCGGCCATGAGTGGAGGCGTAGTAACGGTTCGGATATTGCGTGGACAGATGGTTGATGGTGCCGCGGATGTTGGCCTCGGCGACCTGGCTCAACCACGGGGTGACCGTGGCCTGGTTATCGACGGTGTAGGTCGCGAACGTGTTGTTCATCGCCTCCACGCTGCGCTCGCTGCGCACGAAGGCTTCCGCCTCTTCGCGGCTGTCGAAGGCGACGAAGCCGCCGCAGCGCTTTTCCTTCTCGTGCACGTGACGGGTGACGTCGGTGAGCTGATGGGTCTTGAGCTCGGCGATGACCAGCTTGTCGCCGGCACGGTTGCTGACGCCGCTGGCGCTCTTGGCCAGCGTCTGCACGCCGGCGTCGAAGGTCGCGCGCGAGGTCACGATGTAGACGGGCTTGAACGGATCGTCGGTCGCGTCGGCCGGGCGTGCATGGTCGTGGCCATGGCTTTGTGCGAGGGCGGGCGATACGGCGGCGGCCAGGGCGAGTGCAAGCAGGGCCGGAACGAACTTCACGGGCGTAGAGGCGAGGTGCGGATTCACGAATGGCGCTCCAGGTTCGGCGTCGTCGGCAGATGCTCCGGCATCGGCGCTAGGACGCGGGGTGATGGGAAAACGATCGCAGGGTGCGATCGCCGGAGGACTAGCTGCGCGTGAAAGCGGCGCCGAAACGTGCGTGGGGAAAACGATCCGAGGCGCCCGGTGTTCGACCCTAATCGCGCGCTACCGCATCAACAAGCCACAACCGGTGCGAGCGCACATTCGCGTTCGTGACTTGAGTCATGCAACCGCGCAGTAAACGATTACGGTGCGCACACGCATGCAGGCCGGCCTCTTCGGCCCGCGAAAACTCCTGAATTTTCCGGGTTTCGGCGCTGGAAACACGATGCACATCGCGCACTGCGATGATGCGCCGCACGTCGCGGATTGATGGATGGCTTTCGCGATGGCGGCGTGGATCAGTCCACCATGGTTGACCGGAAAGCGGCGGCATCGCCTTATGTTTTCGATAGCATCGCGTGAATCTTCGTGAGCCGCAGGGCCTGTGCATGCCTGCGCTCGCGATGCCGTCGCGATCGCGGCAACCCTCAAAAACGAACGCCCCCGGCCGAAGCCGGGGGCGCGTTGTCGTTCTCAGCCGATCGCGACCGGCATGCGCCCGCCGCGGCTGCGGCCAAAGCGCAACGACCTTAGAACGTGATGCTCCAGGTATCGATCCGGCCGACGTCGCTGCTCGCGTTGTCGTTGACGCGCAGCTTCCACACGCCGTTGAGCGGCTCGCCGGACAAATTCTTGTTGAAGGTGCCGATGAGGTTATCGGCGCTGCCGCCGGTGCGATCGTGGATGTTGTAGAGCGTACCGTCCGGCGCCACCAGATCGACTTTGATGTCGCTCTTGTAGGTGTGATAGATCGTGACCTGGATCGGCGTGCTCGCCGAGCCGTTGCCGGTGCGGCCGGACACGGTGATCGAACTTTCCACCGTGGCGTTGTCGATGATGGCCACGTCCGTGCCGTTGGTGTAGGTCTGCGAACCGCTGGTGCCGACGGTGACCGAACCGCTCTTGGTGTTGGTGGCGCCGTCGTCGTCGGTGACGGTCAAGGTGACGGTATAGGTGCCCGCCGCGCTGTAGGTCTTGGACGGATTGGCCGCGGTGGAGGTAGTGCCGTCGCCGAAATTCCAGCTGCGCGAGGCAATGGTGCCGTCGCTGTCGGTGGAGGTGTCGGTGAAGTTCACGCTCAGGCCGCTGGCGCTGGAAGTGAAATTCGCCACCGGCGGATTGTTGCCCGGGCCGGTGCCGCCCACGGTGAAACGCACCGCGTTCGGCGTGCCCGGCTTGCCCGAAGCATCGGTGCCCTGCACGTAGACCGTGTGCGGGCCCTGGCTGAGGCCGGTGGTGGAGATGCTGCCGGTGACGTTCTCGTTGCTGCTGTTGAAGCTGCCGTCGCTGGCGCTGAGCGCGATCGGCGTCGCCCCGCTCGCCCACGGCGGCGCGTCCAGATACGCGCGCGCCGAGGCGATGTTCTGCACCGGCTCGGTGCCGTTGCGCTGGCTGAAGAGGCTGTCGTTGATGTTGGCGGTGACCGTCACCGGCGTGCCCGCCGGCACCGTGGCCGAGGACACGTTGACCACCGTGGTGTCCGGGCCGCTGGGCAGCGTGTACGGCGCCCACAGGCTGCGCGCGACATAGCGCAGGGTCTTGAGGTTGTTGGGCAGGGTGGTGCCGGTGAAGCTGCTGCAGCTTTCGAAGAAACTGCCGCCCAGTTCGATCGTGTAACCCGGCACGCCGAGCAGACCGTACATGGTGTCGTCGGTGGTGCCGTCGGTGGCGTACAACTCATCGGACTGCTGCGGGTAGTAGCCGTTGAAATACGCCATGCGCCGGCCGAGCGTGCGCAGACCGCTCATGTTCGGCGCGGGATTGCTGGTGTCGCCCCACGACCACAGCACCAGGTCGGCGGCGCTGTGGATATCGATGAACACGCCCTGCGTGTCTTCGGGCGCGGGCGTGTTGACGTCGTCGGGACGGCGGTCGGCGAAGACGCCGCCGGTGTAGACGCCGTTGCTGCCGCGGGTGCCGGCGACCAGGCGCATCAGGTTCTGGGTTTCCGGATCCGACGCCGCGGTCGGGCCGCGATAGGTCTCCGCGCACTGATTGCCGCTGGAACCGCCCGAGGCGGTGTTCCAGTGATAGGGGAAATTGCGGTTGAGATCGGTGCCGTAGCTGCTGGCGCTGCAGTTGCCGCCGTTGCTGTTGTTGACGTTCTTGCGCCACGAAGCGCCCGCCTCGGCCTTCTTGCGGCCGTCGGGATTGGCCTGCAGCACCAGCTGGAAGGCGAAGTTGTCGAGCAGCCAGGTCGCTTCCGGATCGGTGCCGTAGCCGTTGACCAGGCCTTCGGCGAAACGGGTGACCAGTTCGGCCGGCGCGTATTCGCGCGCGTGGATCGAGCCGAACAGCACCAGCGTGGGCTTGTTCGGCAGCGCGGCGTCGGTGGCGGTGTTGCTCAGCCGCAGCACGCGCATGTCGTAGCCGGTGCCGGCGCTCTGGGTCTTCTGCCAGGTCGGGCCGATGTTGGTGATGCGCGCCAGGTTCGGCTTGGTCGCCGCCAGCGTGTCCATCGTGGAATAGGTTTCTTCCACCGTGCGGAAGCAGGTGAAACCGGGAATGCTCTTGGCGCCGTCCAGGGAACTTTGCAGCGCGCTTTGCAGGCGCTGGAGCCTGGCGGTGGCGTCCTGGTCGATTTCGTACTTGAAGCCGGCGCGGGTCAGCGCGGTCAGGTCTTCAGGCAGAGCCTCAACGCGTACGGTCTTGGCCCGGCGATCGACGTTGAGATGCTGGAAGCGCGAGGCGATGCGCTGCAGTTGCGCGGGATTGTCGTACCTGGCGGTGACGAAGACGGGTTGCTCATCGGCGGCCGCGGCGCTGGCGGACAAAGCCAGCAACAGCGGCAACGCGGCGTGTTGGAAGCGCATTGGGAAACTCTCCATGTACCGGTGCGGTGGGTAGCGACGCGGGGGGGCGTGCTTGGTATCCATGCTGCGGATGAGTTCGAAGCACTGACAAGCACCACTGGGCGCGCGAACGCGGCGCTTTCGTGATGTTCGCAGCAGAACGACGCGGCAAGGATCGATGCGCGAAGCAATCGCGCTTTCGAGCGCAGACGATGCGGGCGATGCAGTGACGGCCTCGAACGCGCGTCGCTTCAGCGCCGGTGCCGCTGCACCAGGAAAAACGCCGCGGCCTTTTGGGCCGCGGCGTTCGGTCGATCAAACGCGGTGGATCAGAACGTGATGCTCCACTTGTCGATGCGGCCGGTATCGATGGTCGCATTGTCGTTGACGCGCAGCTTCCACACGCCGTTGAGCGGCTCGCTCGACAGATCCTTGGTGTAGGTGCCGATGACGTTGTCGGCGCTGCCGCCGGTGCGGTTGTGCAGGTTGTAGACCGTGCCGTCCGGAGCCACCAGGTCCACCTTAAGATCACTCTTGTAGGTGTGGTAGATCGTCACCTGGATCGACGTGCTCGGCAGACCGTTGCCGCTGCGACCGGACACGGTGATCGGGCTTTCGACCGTGGCGTGGTCGGTAATGGCGACGTCGGTTTCGTTCGTGTAGGTCTGCGAACCCGGAGTGCCGGACACCGTGACCGAGCCTGTCTTGGTGTGGGTGGCGCCGCCGTTGTCGGTGACGGTCAGCGTGACGGTGTAGGTGCCGGCGGCGCTGTAGGTCTTGGTCGGGTTGGTCGCAGTCGAGGTCGTGCCGTCGCCGAAGTTCCAGCTGCGCGAGGCGATGGTGCCGTCGCTGTCGGTGGAGGTGTCGGTGAAGGTCGCGGTCAGGCCGCTGGTGGTCGAGGTGAAGTTCGCGACCGGCGGAGTGTTCGGCGTGCCGCCGCCGGAATCCAGACCGTCGATGAACTGCGCGCCGGTGTTGCCCGCGTCGAGCCAGTTGCTCAAACGGGTGCTGGCGGTGCCGCCGCCGGTCCACGAGGTGAACACGCGGCCGTACTGGTCGCTGCGGTTGGTGCCGGTGGCGCTGCAGCTGGACGGACCGCCGTGCAGCTGGCCGATCACGCGCTTTTCAGGGCTGTACAACGGCGAACCGGAAGAACCGGGCTCGGTCACGCCGCCGGTGGGCTGCCACTGCACGTTCAAGTGCGTGGTGCCGGCGCCGCCGCCCCAGGCCACGAACGAAGTCGGGCTGGTGGACAGGCTGATGCGCTTCTCGGCGACGTTGGGATGATGGATGGCGATCGCGCTGGAGAAGTTCTGATCGCGACGGTCCCAGCCGGCCCAGTACAGATTGAACGCCGGGTTGGCCGCGGTGTTGAGTTCCAGCAGGGTGAAATCGGAGTCGGCGTAGCTCGCCTTGACCGTCGAACCGGACTGGTTCTGGCTCATCGAGCCGTCGCCGTTGGCGCCGCTGGCCGGCGTGTTCGGCGCGCGGCAGGTCGAGTTCTGATAGTTCCAGTACACCACGATGCTGGCCGCGGTCGAAGCCGTGGTCATGCCGCAGTGATTGGCGGTCAGGAAGTACATCTTCTTGTCGTTGGCGGTGTTGTTGACCAGCGAACCGGTACACGCCAGCGAGCCGTTCTTCGAGTAGGCCGCGACCGAACGGATGATGTCGCGACGGCCGTCGCCGTCGGGGCAGACCACGTCCACGTTGCACTGACCCGACACGCCCTTCTCGCCGCTGGCCGCGGCCAGACGGCGCGCGAGCGGGCCGAAACCGACGTAGTCGTGGCCGACCTGGCCCAGCTTGAGCTTGAGCTCGCCGAGCTTGGCGCGCGGCACCACCACTTCGATCACCGCTTCCTGGCCCGGCACGATCGCCGTCCACAGCTGGCCCTGCGCGTTGTTGTCGCGCGCGGTGTATTCGCTGATGAGGTTGCGGTCGCCGGCGGCAGCCTGAGTAGCCGGATACACCAGCAGACGGCCGCCCTGCGGCATGTGATATTGCGTGAAGCCGAAGTTCAGCGACAGCGCTTTTTCCGAACGCACGCGCTGACGCCAGATGACGTTGTCGGCATCGAGGTCTTCCCACACGCCCGAGTTGAGCGGGGTCATATCGACCTTGATCGGGAAGGCGAAACGCGGGATATCGCCGCGCTTGTCGCGCAGCAGGTCTTCCGCCTTCAGCTTGGCCACATCGACCGCGGGCATGGCGCGCACGGCGATCTTGTCCACGCTGGAAATATTGTGATGATCGAAAGCCGCCGGGCGCGAGGCCGGCGCGGCGAGTGCGGCGCTGATCGAGAGTCCGAGCAACAACAAGGAACCACAAATGCGTTTCATTGAGTCTCTCCGTCCGTGATTAGAGGCATGAGCCCGACGCCCGGCAGGGCCGGTGCTGGTATGGCGATGGCGTCGGATCAGGCGGTGGGAACTGGATGCTCCAGTATTTGATGCAGGCGATGCCGCATGCTTCCCCTTCAGCGTGCGTTTGCAGCTACCACGCGTGGTGCGGATCGATCAATCATTTGCACCACGGCGCGACTTTGCGGCAGCCGCGTCGCGCACAACAAGACGCAAATCCTCCGAATCGACATCGGATTCGTGCATCGCGTCACGCATACGAGCAAGATTTGTTTCTTCTGAAATCGGTGTATCGAACAGGAAATTGAAACTGAGACATCGCGCGAATTCATAATGCAATGCAGCTCACGATGGACGGGAACTTGCAGGTAGGGTGGCGAGCAGACGCGGCGAAGCGCGCGGCGTTGCGAGGAAAACCTCCGTGATTTCGACGGCTTCGCAGCAGCATGTTGCGCTGCACTAGCGGATGCGCGGGCCGTTGCTTACGGCGCCCGCCGATGCTGTTTTCCGCCAGCCGACGGCTGCTGATGCGATCACCAACCCGCTATCGAACTCTCCCGCCGTCTGCGGGAGCCACGGCCTCGAAGCATTTTCGCGAGCACGAAAAAAAGAACCCCGGCCGAAGCCGGGGTTCTGCTTGCAACGCATCGAACCTCACCCGTTCATCGCGATGCGATGATCCAAGTGAAGACCTGCCTGGATCAGAACGTGATGGTCCACTTGTCGATCTTGCCGACATCGCCGCCGGCGTTGTCGTTGACGCGCAGCTTCCAGGTTCCGTTCAAGGCTTCGCTCGACAGGTTCTTGGTGTAGGTCTGGTTGATGTTGTCGGCGCTGCCGCCGGTGCGGTTGTGCAGGTTGTAGACCGTGCCGTCCGGCGCGACCAGGTCGACCTTCAGATCGCCCTTGTAGGTGTGGACGATGGCGACCGCGATCGGCGTGCTGCTCGCCCCGTTGCCGCTGCGGCCCGACACCACGATCGGGCTTTCCACCGTGGCGTTGTCGCTGATGGCGACATCGGTCTCGTTGCTGTAGGTCTGCGGACCGGTGCTGCCGCCCACCGTGACCGACGCGGTCTTGGTGTGGGTGGCGCCGTCGTCGTCGGTGACGGTCAGGCTGACGGTGTAGGTGCCGGCGGTGGTGTAGGTCTTGCTCGGGCTGGTCGCGGTCGAAGTGGTGCCGTCGCCGAAGTTCCAGCTGCGCGAAGCGATGCTGCCGTCGCTGTCGCTGGAGCTGTCGGTGAAGGCCACCGTCAGGCCGCTGGCGCTGGAGCTGAAGTTCGCGGTCGGCGGATTGTTGACCGGCGGCGTGCCGGTCGAATCCAGGCCGTCGATGAACTGCGCGCCGGTACCGGCCGCGTCGAGCCAGTCGCTCAGGCGCGTCGCCGCGGTGCCGCCGCCGGTCCACGAGGTGAACACGCGGCCGTAGTAGTCGCTGCGATCGGCGCCGGTGGCGCTGCAGCTGGACGGGCCGCCGTGCAACTGGCCCAGCACGCGCTTTTCGGGGCTGTAGATCGGCGAACCGGACGAACCCGGCTCGGTCACGCCGCCGCTGGCCTGCCAGAACACGTGCAGGTGCGTGGTGCCGCTGGCGCCGTTGTAGCCGCTGATCTGGGTGGCGACGGTGGAGTGGCTGATGCGCTTCTCGGCGACATTGGGATGATGGATCGCGGTGGCGCCGGCGAAGTTCTGATCGCGGCGGTCCCAGCCGGCCCAGAACAGGTTGTAGGCCGGGTTGGCGGCGGTGTTGAGTTCCAGCAGGGTGAAGTCGGACGCGGCGTTGGTCGCGCGCACGACCGCGCCGGTCTGCGACTGCGCGAGCGAGCCGTCGCCGTTGGCGCCGCTGGAGGACGAGCCCGGCGCGCGGCAGGTCGAATTCTGGTAGTTCCAATACACGACCATGCTCGAGGCGATCGCCGCGGTGGTCATGCCGCAGTGGTTCGCGGTCAGGAAGTACATCTTCTTGTCGTTGGCGGAGTTGTTCACCAGCGAGCCGGTGCACCACATCGTGCCCTGCTTGGAATACGCCGCGACCGAGCGGATCACGTCGCGATGGCCGTTGCCTTCCGGGCACACCACGTCGATGTTGCAGCTGCCCGACACGCCCTTGGCCTGATCCAGCGCGGCGTCGCGCGCGAGCTTGCTGATGCCGACGTAATCGTGGTTGACCTCGCCCAGGCGCAGCTTGAGTTCGCCGGCCTTGGCCCGCGGCACCACCACTTCGATCACCGCTTCATCGCCGATCACCACCGGCGTCCACAGTTGGCCGTCGGCCTGGTTGTCGGCCGAGGTGAAGCTGCGCACGAAGTTGGCGCTGGAACTGGGGGTCTGGTCGGCCGGATAGATCAACATGCGCGCGCCGGCCGGCAGCTTGAACTGGGTGAAGTGGAAGTTCAGCGTCAGCGCGTTCTTGGATTCGATGCGGGTGCGCCACACCACGTGGTCGGCATCCAGGTCTTCCCAGGTGCCCGAGGTCAGCGTGTCGATGTTCAGCGGCAGCGCGGTGGCGAAGCGCGGCACTTCGCGGCGCGCGGCGCGTTGTACGTCCTCGGCGCGCAGCTTGGCGACGTCCACCGCCGGCATGCTGCGCAGGGCGATGCGGTCGATGCGGGAAATGCGCGCGTTGTCGAACGCGGCCGGGCGCAGCGCCGGGCCGGCGATCGCGGTGCCGATCGACAGGGCGAGCAGGCCCAGGGTCAGGGTGAATCGTTTCATGTCTGTCTCCGTCCAGTGGGGAATGCAGGCGATGGTTTGCCGCGCATCGGCGTTGCCGGCGATGCGCGGCTTGGTCTTGCAGGGGCTGCGTGGGCGACGGCCCGCGCCGCCGCAGTCCGGCCCGAGGCGGAACCGGCTGCGACGGCAGGGGCGGCGACGGTCCGCGTCCGGACCGGCGCCTGTCGCCGCGCCCGCCGATGCACGACGGGACGACACGCGGGTGACGACGCGCCCGCTATGAGCGCGTTGGAACTTCAATGACGGCGTGCGCGCACGCGGCTTAGAAGGTGATGCTCCAGGTGTCGATCTTGCCGATGTCCTGCGCGGCGCGATCGGCGGCGCGCAGCTTCCAGGTGCCGTTGAGCGCTTCGCTCGACAGATTGATGGTGAACGTGCCGCTGACGTTGTCGGCGCTGGTGCCGGTACGGTTGTGGATGTTGTAGACCGAGCCGTCCGGCGCGACCAGATCGACGATCAGGTCGCCCTTGTACGGATGCACGATGTTCACCGCGACCTGCGCATTGCTCGGCGCGTTGCCGGTACGTCCCGACACGGCGATGCTGCTCGACACGCCGGTGGCGTTGTTGTCCGGAATGTTGACGTCGGTGCCGTTGGTGTAGGTCTGCACGCCGCCGGCGCTGACCGTGACCGAGGCGGTCTTGGTGTGGGTCAGGCCGCCGTTGTCGGTGACGGTCAGGGTGACGGTGTAGGTGCCGGCCGCGCTGTAGGTCTTGCTCGGATTGGTCGCGGTCGAAGTGGTGCCGTCGCCGAAGTTCCAACTGCGCGAGGCGATGCTGCCGTCGCTGTCGCTGGAGCTGTCGGTGAAGCTCACCGTCAATCCGCTGGCGCTGGAGCTGAAGTTGGCCACCGGCGCGGTGTTGCCGCCCGGCGCGCCCCGGAACGCGGCCATCGCGGCCTTGGTCTGCACCAGCACGCGCTGGTTGTGGTTCTTGTCGGCCGTGCCCATCGCCACGCCGTTGTAGGTCACGTCCGGATTCGACCAGTAGTTCAGACGCGGGCAGCCGCCGGTGCAGTTGTAGGCCATGATCGTGCGCCACTTGGCGCCGCTCGCCGGTTCATAGCGATAACCGTGGCCGTAGGCGTACGGGGTGTTGGTCGGATCGGCGGCCGGATCGTGGCGCGCCGACAGCAGGTGGCCGATTTCGTGCGCGAAGCTGTAGTAGCCGGTGGCGCAGTCGTAATGCACGGTCGCGAAAGCGGTGGCCGCGGTCGAGCCGATCGAATGCGCCAGCCCGCAGTTGCCGCCGTCGTCGATCACCAGCACGTTGACGTCGGCGGCGTTGGCGTCGCGGCTGGCATGGATGTCGTCCATGTAGCCGTCGCTGGGATCGGAGAAGCGGTCTTCGTCGGTGAAGTGGCCGTCGCCGGCCGAGGTGTATTCGACGGTGCGGTAGTTGGCCAGTTCCAGCTTGATGCCGACGTTGGAATTGGCGTAGCCCTGGTTGCTCTCGGCCACGGCCAGCTCGACCAGCGCCTGCATGTCGCCGCCGTACGCGGCGACGGCCTGGTTGGTGGCCACGACCTGCACGCGGATGGTCGCGGTGGCGCCCGGATCGACCGCGCTCGGGCCGACCGCGGCGATCGCGGCGCGGGTGCCGGCGCGCATGTCGATCTGCGGCAGGTCCGAATCGCGATAATAGGCCGGGTGATCCGGCGGCATCCTGCTTTCATCGACCTCGATCACCGCATGGCTGCCGTCGGCGAGCGGGCGGATGCGATACAGGTGGCCGTCCACGCGCACGTTGCCGGTGACGCCGTTGCCGCGGCGCACCAGGGCGACCGAGTTGCGTTCGTCGTGGCGCACTTCGCGCGCGTCGTGGCTGGCGGCCTTGGCGTTCTCGCGCAGATGGCCCAGCCACACGGTGCTGCCGCGGCCGGTGTCGCGCGCGCTGTCGAGCACGGCGTTGACCAGGCGCGAGCCCAGGCGCAGTTCGATCTCGCGCGTGTCGGCGCTGACCAGGCTGGCGTTGGCGCGCTTGAGTTGCAGCGATGCGGTGGCCGGCGCGGCGGCCAGGGCTTGCGCGCGGCCGAACGCGGAAGCGCCTTGCGCGGACGCGGTGGCGGCGCGCGCGGGCGTGGCCTCGCCGATGAACAAAGGCTGCGCGGCGAACGCCGGCAACGCCGCGATACCCGATGCGAATACGACGGCGCGCGCCGCATTCAGACCGCGCGAGCGGCCGGAAGACTTGCTGGACATGATTGAAACCCCCGAGAGTGGAAAGCCGCAAAGCGGCCGAAAGGTGACTTCATCGGAACCTCGAGGGTGGAGCTGACGCGGACTCGCCCGCGCATCGAAGCATCGATGCGCAGTGGAGCCGATGAGCGTGCGTGCCCTGCCCTTGCGAAGATCCGTTCGCGGGCCGAGGTCGTCGTCTCGCCCGCATCACGACGCTAGCGGCTCGAAGCAAGCAGCGGCAATGCCATCGGAGGCGATTGAACAGCCTCGTTCGTGATGTTTGTCATGCATCGGCAATCTGCTTTAGCTGTGCCGCTTTCTTCCATGCAATGCATAGAATTCGAAGGAATCGTCTTATTGCGCCGCAACGAAAAAACCCCGGCTTTCGCCGGGGTTCCTGAGGTCGTCCACCGCGCCGCACCGGCCGCCGATTTCTGTGTCGCGCATCAACGAATCGATATTGCGCCTTATTTGTCGACCGGCTCGGGGCTGCGAATGATCGGACCGAGCGAGATGTGGTTGTCGGGCTCGATGAACTGCACGTCCGGATCGTTGGCGAAGGTTTCCATCAACCGCACGGCTTCGGCGCGGTCGAGCGCCGGGCTGACGGCGAACACATCCGCGTTGATGCCCATGCGGTGTTTCCAGGTCAGCTTCAGGCCGCTCTTGTTGGCCAGCCCGGCCTGCTTCGCGGTGCGGTCCAGGCGCGGCTGCACCGCGCCGGTCTGCGTCAGCGGCGCGGTGCCGTCGCGGTATTTGACGATGAACTGGGCGAACGGCCCGGCGCCGACCGGCGCGCCGACCTGGGCGCGGCCCGGCTTGGCCTGCGAGTCGTCGGGCTGGGCGTACTGCGGCGGCGCCTGTTCGGCCTGTGCCGGTTGCGATTGCGGCGCGGCCGGCGCGGCGGCCGGGGCCGGCTTGGCGCCGGCGGATTTCGGATCGGAAGGATTGCTGCCGGATGCCATGCAGGCGCTCACTGTGAAGGAAAGCAACAAAGCCGTGGCGGGCAGCCACCGTGCGCGGATCGAGGACGACATGCGGGCACCTCCTGGGATGGAACAGATTGCAACGTATGCGCGTGCGCAGCGGGGTCGATGTAAGCGCGCGGGCACCGAACCTGGGCTGAAAGCGGCAAGGTCGGTTCATTCTTGCATAGCGCGGGTGCTGTCCCGCTACGGCGCGGCCCGACGCGAGCGCCTGCGCGGCCGCGAGGCCCACGGCGGGCACGAACCCGCGGCCTGCGCGCCGGCTTTATCGCTGGCCGCGTTCGCGCCGCGCGATCGCCTCGATGTCGGGCGGATCGACGATCGGCTTGGCCGCGCCGCGGCGCACCACGCCCAGCATCGCCAGGCCGATGGTTTCCGTGCTGGCGACCCGATTCGGCCAGGCCGCGCGCGCCATGCGCCACAACGGCCTGGTCAACCGGTACAGCGTGCGCAGGCGCGAATCTTTCGGTTCGATGCCGTGCAAGGGCAGGATCGCGCCGGGCCGGAACAGATACGTCGCCTTGAAACCGAGCGTCTGCAACTGGTTTTCGGTGCGGCCCTTGACCCGCGCCCACATCGTGCGCCCCTTCTCGCTGCTGTCGGTGCCGGCGCCGGTGACGTAGGTGAAGACCATGCCCGGATTCAACTTCGCCAGCGTGCGCGCGGCCGCCATCGTGTAGTCGTAGGTGATGCGGGTGTAGTCGGCTTCGTTCATGCCCAGCGAACTCACGCCCAGGCAGAAGAAACACGCGTCGAAGCCGCGCAGTCGTTCTTCCACCGCGCTGAAGTCCAGGAAATTCGCATGCACCACTTCGCGCAGCTTGGCCTCGCCGCCGCCGGTCGCGGTGCGGCCGACGGTCTGCACCAACTCGACGTCCGGCGCGAGCAGACACTCGCGCAACACGCCCTGCCCGACCATGCCGGTCGCGCCGAAGATCACCACCTTCATGCCGGTCGCTCCGAATTCCAATCCGCGCCGCCGGCCGCGATGCGCGCGGGCGCGGCGGTGTCGATCAAGGTGCTTGGCCAGCTTACTCCGGTGAGCTTGGCCGAAACGTCCCACAGGCGCGCGGCCACGGCTTCGTCGAGCGCGCGCGCGCCGATCCTGGCTTCGCCCACCGGGCCTTTCTGTTCGAACATGTCGCTGGGGCCGTAGTAGCCGCCGCGCCTGGCTTGGGGCGCGGCCGCGGCATAGACCGTCGGCATCGCCCCGTCGGCGGCGGAGTGGCTGGTCCAGGGCTGAAGCAAGCGCACGCCCAGCCGCGTGTGCCACGCATCGGTGCCGGGCCCGTTGGCGATCAGGTCGGTGCGCGCATAGCCCGGATGGGCGCCGTTGCCGATCAAGCCCCAATCGCCGGCATCGCTGCGCCGCTGCAGTTCGAGGGCGAAGCTGAGCATCGCCAGTTTCGACTGCGCATACGCCCGCCACGGTTTGTAGCCGCGCTGCCATTGCAGGTCGTCGAAGTGGATATCGGCCAGCAGCTTGTGCGCCAGGCTGCTGACGTTGACCACGCGCGGCGCGGCGCCCTTGCGCAACTGCGGCAACAGCCGCGCGGTCAGCGCGTAGTGGCCCAGATAGTTGGTGCCGAACTGCAGTTCGAAACCGTCGGCGGTGGTCTGCCGCTGCGGCGGCGTCATCACGCCGGCGTTGTTGATCAGCACGTCGAGGCCGTCGTGCTGCGCGGCATAGCGCTCGGCGAACTGCTTCACCGAGGCCAGGCTGGCGAGGTCGAGGTGTTCGTAGCGCACCCGCGCGCGCGGATGCGCATCGCGGATGCGGCGCAGCGCGATCTCGCCCTTGTCGTCGTTGCGGCCGGTCACGGTCACCTCGAAATCGGCGCCGGCCAAAGCCAGCGCGGTTTCCAGGCCGATGCCGCCGGTGGCGCCGGTGATGACGGCGCGGCGGCCGGGTTGCGGCGCGAGTTCGCGCACAGTCCAGGGTTTCATGCAGTGGGTTCCTTGTCGGATGGATCAGGCGTTGGGGAATCGCGGCTTCGGGCCGCGGACGGCGTTGTTCACCTGCACGTCGATGCGGCCGAAAGCATCGATCGCGGCGACCACCGCGGCCTGCGCGGCGGCGGCGTCGGTGACGTCCAGGGCGAACGCACGCACGCGCTCGCCGCAGCGCGCGAGCAGATCGTCGAGCTGCGCCGGATCGCGCGCGGCGGCGAACAAACGGTCGTCGCGCGCCAGCACGGCTGCGGAAATATCGCGGCCCATACCGCGGGCGCTATCGGTGACCAACCAGACTTTCGACATGACGGCATTCCTTGAGGATGGATACGACGCGGGGAGGAAAAAATGACTGATTACGCACTCATTAAAAGAATGGAAAAATTCGCCGCGGGCGAGTCCTCAGGCGGAGACCGATTTCCAGAACGCTTCGAACCCGGCTTCGCGGTAATGCGCGGCGCGCTCGGGTTCGCGGGCGACGAAGTCCATCGTGACCTCGGCGATGGCGCCGAGCAGCGCGCCGACGAAGCTCGACGACGGACTGCAGATCAGCCCCTGCTCCACGCTGTTGTGCAGGCGGCTGTTGAACACCGCGAACGCGGCCGCGCCGGCGACGCGGTTTTCGGTGCTGATGCGGTCGGACAAGGTCAGGGTGCTGACCACCTTGCGCTTGTGCGGATGCATCACGCCCCAGTCGATATAGGCCACCCAGAAACGGTGCGCGAGCTCGCGCAGATCCTCTTCGTCCACTCGCCGCAGGCCTTCGCTCATCACCTCGCGCATCTCGTACTTGAGTTCGAGATACAGCTGATTGAGCAATTCGTCCTTGTTCGCGAAGTAAGTGAACAAGGTGCCTTCCGCGACCCCGGCCTCGCGCGCGATCTTCGCCGTCGGCGCCGCCAGGCCCTGCTCGGCGAACACGCGGGTGGCGGCGCTGAGGATGGCGTTGCGTTTGTCTTCGCTGCGGGGACGGGCCATGGCCGGGGTAGAATCAATTAATGAGTGATTGCTCAATCATAATAACGGCAGCAGCGATTACAAGAGCTCGACGGGCCCGGCGCTGGCACGGGTCGTCGCGCCAAGCGGCCGCAATCAAGCAAGCCGCTAATTTTTAAGGAAAATAGAACTTGGAACAGGGACCTGCCAGCACCGACGCTCCGACGAACGGCAGCTATCGCGTGGCAGTCCCGCTGTGATCGGCGTGGCCGGGACGGCGTGCCGCCCCGTCGCGATATAGCTCCGGCCAGACTGGAGGCAACAAAAAGGCGGCGGCCCGGGTCCTGCCCCAGCCGCCGCCCCGCGGATCACGCCCGGCGCCAAGCGATACCCTCGCGCGCCGCCGAACGTTTTCCTCTCAGCGCTGTTACTGCCCGTTCCTCGCCGCGTTGACCGCGGCGGCCGCATCGACGATACCTGGGCCGATCGGCTTGTCGATGGCGACCGGGAACGCGCGCGCGGTGCGCTTGAGCAGGGAACGCATCTGCTCCTGGGTCAGCGGCGTGGGCGCCACCGACTGCACCAGCGCGGCGACGCCGGCGACGTGCGGCGAGGCCATCGAGGTGCCGCTATTGGACTTGTAGCTTTCCGTCGACGGTCCCTGGCTGCCGCTGTTGTGCGTCGACACGATGCTCGAACCCGGCGCGGCGATATCGATCCCGGCGCCGTAGTTGGAGAAGCTGGAACGCGCGCCGCTCGAGGTGGTGGAGGCCACCGAAATGACCGTGCCGCAGTTGGTCATCGTATAGCCCACCGCCGCGCCGGAGGTGTCGGTGGCGGTAAGCGTATCCTGATCGCTGTTGCCGGCCGCGACCACCACGATGCTGCCGCGCGCGGCCGCCGCGCTCAGCGCGTCCTTGTAGATCTGCGGGCAGGCGGCCGGCTGTGAGCCGCCGAGGCTCATATTGATCACATCGGCCGGGTTGGGATTGGCCGGGATACCCGGCACGCTGCCGCCGGACGCCCAGATGATCGCATCGGCGATATCCGAACCATAGCCGCCGCACTTGCCGAGCACGCGCACCGGCACGACCTTGGCGGCCGGCGCGGTGCCGGCCACGCCCTTGGCGTTGTTGGTTACCGCCGCGACGGTGCCGCTGACATGGGTGCCGTGCCAGGTCGAGGAACCGTAGCGGCAGTACTTTTGCAAAGTTGCGTTGGAGAAGTATTCGCTGAAGCTGATCCCGTCGCCCGGATCGGCCGGATTGGCGTCGCGCCCGTTGCCGTCGTTGGCGACGTAGTAGGGATGCGGCAGGGCATCGGCCGGATCATCGCCGCTGATCATGTCGTAGCCGCCGATCACGTTGGCGTTGAGGTCGCTGTGATTGGTGATGCCGGTATCGATCACCGCCACCACCGCGCCAGCGCCTTGGGTCACGTCCCAGGCCTGGGTGGCGCGAATGCCGCCGGCACCGGTGCCGAAGCCGAACTGATCCTTGAACTTGGGATCGTTGGGGGTGAGATACGGCACCATCCGGATGTCGTTGCTCACCGCCAGCACGTTTTCGTCGGCGGCGATTTCCTTCATCACGGTGATCGCTTCATCGCGGCTCAGCGCGCGGTTGCTCAGCACCACGTCGGTGCCTCCGGCGGTGCGGCGCAGGCGCTTGAGTTGCACCGTGTTGTCGCCGCCGCCCAGGCGGTTGCTGGCCGCGCTCGCGGCCGCGCCGATCGCCTTGTTGAAACTGACGGCGTCGCGACGCGGCGCGGTACCGGGCTTGTAGGTCACCAGCAGGCGGCCGAAGCTCTGGCTGCCGTCGGCGTGGAGGCTGCTCAGATCGACGCGGCCGGCGGCGGATGCGGAACCGGCGGCGCACAGCGCGAGCGCCATGGCGGCGGCGAGTGCGTTGAAAGTGTTGGAACGGATGGACATCGATGCAGCTCCCTTGGTGTCATTAAGCCGCGATGGCAGCGACGGAGCGGATCCGACCGCGCGGAACATTCCATGCGGCAACGATCCGGATACGGTGCCGGCCACGATGTCGGCGATGGCCTGGCCCAGTCACGCTAAGGCGACTTAGAACTCGATGGAGATGCGATCGATACCGCAGCGTGGCGGTCAAGTGTTAACCCCATCACACGCCATTTGGATTAGGACAAGTCCTAAATCGCCGATGCCGATCGCGCCGCGACGGGCGACGATCCATTCGGCGGCGGCATCGCCGGTCCCGAGCCCATCGCGTCGAAGCCGCGCAAAACGCAGGCTCGCGTTCCGGTCGCAGCCGGAAGCTGCGGCCCTTGTTCCAACACACGCAGGAAACTGCGCCTGATATGTGCCGTTTCGCCGACTTCGCCGCGGCCCATCGCACCGCCGCAGCCGATGCGACGACGGGTTCCCCGGACTTCCAGCCGTGGCCAGAAGTCCGGGCCCGCCTCCCCACTTGAGTTTTCGCCGCCTCACGCGCGGCGTTGGATCAATACGAGTCGCTTGCGTCCGGCACCGCCGCGGCCTAGGCCTTGCCGTTGAGCAACACGTATTCGATTTGCGGATCGCGGGCCAGGCGGCGCATCAACGCGAGCGCCTCGGCGCGGTCGAGCGGGCGATCGGCGCGGATCAGATCGGCGCCGGTGGCGAGGCGGCGCACGCGGCGCAGACTGGCGGCCTGGACGAAGCCGGCTTCGGCGTCCCGCAAGGCGCGATGCAGGCGGTCTATGTCGCGGCGCGCGTGGCGGCCGCCGCGATATTTCACGATGAACTCTTGCATGGTCTGGCCGTGCGAAGCCGACGCATCGTCCATGCCCACGCCGGGCATCGCGACCGTATCGCCGCCGCTCAAGCCGACGACGGCGGCGATCGTGGAGATCGCCGCGCACGACACCGGCCTGCGGGAACGAGGCGATGGAAGAACCGGCATGGTTTCGATTCCGAAAGCGGCCGCGTCGGCGGCGTTGCCCTGCGCGCCTTGGCGAAGGGAGTGCGCTGCGGATGGAAGTCCTGGCTGCCATCCTCGGAACCAATTTATCCAGCGCGTCGCGGTGGAGCCATCAGACGCGTCCGAAAGCACGTTAATAGCACTGAATACCGGCGTGTCCGGGATCGAATTCGTTTACCGATATGCGCCGCGCACTGGCCGCTCGGCCGCACGGCCATGTCCCGACGCGCCGCCGACGACACAAAAAAGAAACCCCGACCGAAGCCGGGGTTCCGCCGCATTCCCTTGCCGCCGCGCAGGCGGCGTGCGCGCGGCCGGATCGCTCCGGCCGTGCGCGTCCGATCATCAGAACGTGATGCTCCAGGTGTCGATCTTGCCGACGTCCAGCGCGGCGCGATCGGCGGCGCGCAGCTTCCAGGTGCCGTTGAGCGCTTCGCTCGACAGATTGATCTGGAAGGTGCCGCTGACGTTATCGGTGGCGCTGCCGGTGCGGTTGTGGATGTTGTAGACCGAACCGTCCGGCGCGATCAGATCGACGATCAGGTCGCCCTTGTACGGATGCACGATGTTGACCGACACAGAGGCGTTGCTCGGCGCGTTGCTGGTGCGGCCCGACACGGTGATGCTGCTCGACACGCCGGTGGCGTTGTTGTCCGGAATGCTGACGTCGGTGCCGTTGGTGTAGGTCTGCGTGCCGGTCGGAGGCGTGGTGCCGGCGGCCGCGGCGACCGCGGCGGCGGCGTCGATCAGGCCCGGGCCGCAACCGCCGCTGCACTTGCTCGCCGCGATCGGACGCGCGGTGCTGGCCAGCAGCGCCTGGATCTGCGCGGAGGTCTTCGGCGTCGGCGCGGCGGCCTGCATCAACGCAACCACGCCGGCCACGTGCGGCGAGGCCATCGAGGTGCCCTGCATATAGCCGTAGCCGTTGTTGGCGACGGTGGACAGGATGCCGTTGGGATCGCCTTCGAACGACTGCGCGCCGCCCGGCGCGGTGATGTCGATGCTCGCGCCCCAGCTGGAGTAGTACGAACGCGCGCCGCTCTTGTTGCTGGCGGCGACCGAGATCACGCCGTTGCAGCTGGCCGGCGTCGCGCCGGCGACATCGATATTGCTGTTGCCGGCGGCCGCGACCACGACCGAGCCGTTGGCGATCGCGGCGTCGATCGCGGCCTGGTACGCCGGCGTTTCGCTGCACGGCGCGTCGCCGCCCAGCGACATGTTGATGACTTCGGCCGGATTGGCGTTGGCCGGCACGCCGGCGACGGTGCCGCCGGAGGCCCAGACGATGGCGTCGGCGATGTCGGAGTCGCTGCCGAAGCCCTGGTTGCCGAGCACGCGCACCGGCACGACCTTGGCGTTGTACGCAACGCCCGCCACGCCGGCGGCGTTGTTGGTCACCGCCGCGATGGTGCCGGCGACGTGGGTGCCGTGGACGATGTTGGAGGAGTCGTTCGGGTTCGAATCGCGGCCGTTGCCGTCGTCGGATTTGCCGCAGCCCGGGCTGGCGCCGGCCTGCTGGCATTCGGCGTCGCTGAAGCCGGTGGTCGAGCTGATCATGTCGTAGCCGGGCAGGATGTTGGCGTTGAGATCGGTGTGCGACAGGATGCCGCTGTCGATCACCGCAACCACCACGCCGGTGCCGGTGCTGGTGTTCCACGCGGTCGGCGCGCGGATGCCCACGGCGCTGTCGGCGTAATGCCACTGGTCGCCGAAGCGGGTGTCGTTGGGCACCGCCAGGGCGTGACGGATACCATCGACCTGGACGAACTCGACGTTGGAATCGGAAGCGATCTGGCGCATCACCGCTTCGGCTTCGTCGCGGTTGAGGGCGATATCGCTGGCCACGACCTGCGCGCCCGGCAGCATCATCCGGCGCACCGAGCGCAGGCCCAGCTTCTTGCCCTTGGACGCGGCCGGCAGCGCGGTGCGCGAAGCGGCGCTGCTCAGCGACGACGACACTTGCACGTCGCTGCTGGCCGGCGCGCTGCCGTTCTTGTACTTGACGATGAAGCGGCTGTAGCTGCCATCGGCCTTCAGACCGGCCAGATGCGCCTGGCCGGCGATGGCCGGCGCGGCGACGACAGAACCCAGCGCAAGCGCCGTGGCTGCGGCGAGCAGGTGCAAGCGATGATTGCGGTTCGAGCGGGAAGTCATGTGGTGGAAACCCCAAGTAAGCGCCGGCGTGCGGCGAAGTGGAACGTTCTTCCGGCGAATCCCGGTGTTGCCAGCAGCCCGGAGAACGCTGCGATGGACGCGGACGACGCCGCGAAGCCTGGTTCCAAACTAACGGTTCGGAAAAATCCGCGGCAAGGCGTCTTGGGAAAATTAATGCGCTTGCAAGCCGCCTGCCGTCACACATCTACACACTGATTTTGTGTGAGAGGCGACAACGAAAAAACGCGAAACCACCCTACCCTTGTGCGAATTATTCGTTGAATTATCACGGTCGCGAGTAGCCGATGGTGGATGCTGGCGAGGACTTCCACTGATCGAGTGGTTACTGATGCTATCGATGGCACATGTCACGTGCATCGGAAGTCGTGTGCGTCGAATGGTTCGCGCTGCTCCGATGGCGCAGGCGATCGTGATCGCTATGGCTGTGTCGATGTCGATGTCGATGTCGAAGCCGAAGGCTAAGGTGGCGTGAGCGTGAGCGTTGCGCAGGCGGAATATCCTGCCGGCGACTGACTTCGGCTCGCTGTCCGCCGGCCATCGCGGCAGCGGAAACGGATACCCGAACTTCGGCTGTAACCGAAGTCCGGGTCCGTCCTCCAACACCACGCAGGAGCCTGTTCGGTCTGTTGTTTCCGCGGCGCGACGCTGATCGACGCGCCGCATGGGCTCGAGGCCAACGCAGTCCCGGACTTCCGACCCCCGCCGGAAGTCCGGGTGCGCCTCCACACCATGAGTTGTATCGGGACAAAGAGCTAAGAGCCTGGGCCACTGCTCCGGTTGTTCCGGTTGCTCCGCCTCTGCTTTTTGCCCGTCATTCCCGCGAACGCGGGCTCTGCTTTACTTCGGCGGAGCCGAACATCCAGGGCCTTTCGTGCGAGAACGTTTGAAGTCGCTGGACTCCCGCTTTCGCGGGAATGACGAACGAAGGTTTTTCCGAAACTCTGAAGCCGCTCCAAGCCACCGTCCTTGCGATCAAAGTTACGCAACACCTCTCCGCGACACCATCAGACGTGTCTGAAAGCACACTCAATACACCCTAAACGCGAGTGTCCGCTCTCGACACCGCATGACGATTCGGCAGCCTCGCCTTCGCCGCATCGCATCGCAAAAAACAAAACCCCGGCCGAAGCCGGGGTTTCGTGGAATCCAAAGCGGCCGCGAACGGCCGCCGGCCGGATTCAGAACGTGATGCTCCAGGTATCGATACGGCCCACGTCCACCGCCGCGGCATCGACCGCACGCAGCTTCCACGCGCCGTTGAGCGCTTCGCTCGACAGATTGATGGTGAAGGTACCGGTCACATTGTCGGCGCTGCTGCCGGTGCGGTTGTGGATGTTGTAGACCGAGCCGTCCGGCGCGATCAGATCGACCTTCAAGTCGCCCTTGTACGGATGGATGATGTTGACCGAAACCGAGGCATTGCTCGGCGCGTTGCCGGTGCGGCCCGACACGGTGATGGTGCTCGACACGCCGGTGGTGTTGTTGTCCGGGATGTTGTAGTCGGTGCCGTTGGTGTAGGTCTGCGTGCCGGGGTTCGGCGTGCCGCTAAGCGAATCCAGCGCCGCCTTGGCGTTGACGATGCCCACGCCGATCGGCTGGTCGGGCGTGGCCGGGAACGCGCGCGCGGTGTTCTTCAGGATGGTCTCGATCTCGGCGGGCGTCTTCGGCGTCGTCGCCTTGGCCTGGAGCAGCGCGACCACGCCGGCCACGTGCGGCGTCGCCATCGAGGTGCCACCGTAGGAGGCGTAGCTCTCCGCGCCCGGCGTGGTGGTGCCGGCGTTGAGCGTGGACAGGATGTTCGAACCCGGCGCGGCCACATCGACCACGGCGCCGTAGTTCGACTTCTGCGTGCTGCTCCACACCGAACGCGCACCGTTGCTGTCGACCGCGCCGACGGTGATTACGCCGGTGCAGTTGGCCGGACGCGCGTTGGAGGCGTTGCCGTTGTTGTTGCCGGCGGCCACGACCACGGTCACGCCGCGCGACACCGCGCCGTCGATCGCGGTCTGGTAGGTCGAACCGCACAAACCGCTGCCGCCCAGGCTCATGTTGATGACTTCGGCCGGATTCGGATTGGCCGGGATGCCCGACACGGTGCCGCCGGAAGCCCAGGTGATGGCGTCGGCGATGTCGGCCAGGGTGCCGCCGCAACGGCCGAGCACGCGCACCGGAACCACCTTGGCGTTGTAGGCCGTGCCCGACACGCCCTTGGCGTTGTTGGTCACCGCGGCGATGGTGCCGGCGACGTGGGTGCCGTGCCAGCTGGAGTTGCTGTTGTAGGTCACGCCGCAATCGGAGCCGACGAACCAGTCGCCCTGGTCGGCGGGGTTGGAATCGCGGCCGTTGCCGTCGCGCGCGGCGGTGGCGTCGCTGATGAAGTCGTAGCCGCCGATGATGTTCGCGTTGAGATCGCTGTGCGAGGTGATGCCGGTGTCGATCACCGCCACGACCACGCCGGTGCCGGTGCTCACGTCCCAGGCCTGGGTCGCATTGATGCCCGAGGCGGTATAGCCCCATTGCTCGGCGAAGCGGGTGTCGTCCGGGGTGAAGAACGCGGTCATGCGCGCGTTGGGCTCGACGAACTCGACGTTCGGGTCGGCGGCGATCTGGCGCATCAGCGATTCGGCTTCGGCGCGGTCGAGCTTGCGCGCGGCGCGCACGAGGTCGGCGCCGATCGAGGTGCGGCGCACGTGCTTGAGACCCAGCGCGCGGCCCTTGCCGGAGAAACCGGTGGAGGCGGCGCTGAGCGAGCTTTGCAGGGTGGCTTCGTTGCTGCGCGCGGCGCTGCCGTCGCGATACTTGACGATGAACTCATCCTGCTGGCTTGCGTTGGCCAGCGCGGACAGGTTGATGCGGTCGGCTGCGTAGGCCGATACGGCTACGCAGGACAGGGCGGTCACGGTGGCAGCGGCAAGCGCATGCTTGCGCAGTGCGCGCATGGAGCGGTCGGACATGGATGAAACCCCCAAAAACTGAAGTGCCGCGTTACGGCGTCTACGCGTGGTGGTCTGGGTGGCCACGTCCCTGTCTGCACACCACAGCGTCCACGCTGTTTGTGTACGGACTCGATGCTGTCCCGGCCCGCCGTAACACGCTACGGCGACAGTTGTAGTGCCAACAAGCACTCAACACTGTTCATACAGAGGGTTATATGTGAGAGGTGTCGCACATTTAGATTTTTTTGGACGATGCGGTTCGGGCAGGCATCGGGCATGCGCCGTTTGTTGCGGCGCACTAAAAGTGCGCCGTCTCGGATGACTGAGTGTGCGGATGGACGCGGTTTTGTTTTCCTACGTTTCTAGTAGGAAATTGGCTTTATGGGCGAAGTTGCAGAGCAACAACACGGGCGCCGGACGGCATGCTCACGGCCGGCTGCCGAGTCAGGACCTGTTCTGTCCCATAACTGCGTTTCGGGTGCTTTTGCTCGTCATTCCCGCGAACGCGGGCTCTGCTTTACTTCGGCGGAGCCGAACATCCAGGGCCTTTCGTGCGAGAACGCCTGAAGTCACTGGATTCCCGCGTTCGCGGGAATGACGATCTGGAGGGATGGCGCTGAAGTCCCTGGATTCCCGCCTTCGCGGGAATGACGGACTGGAAGGATGGCGCTGAAGTCCCTGGATGTTCGGCTCCGCCGAAGTAAAGCAGAGCCCGCTTTCGCGGGAATGACGGACTGGAAAGATGGCGCTGAAGTCTCTGGATGTTCGGCTCCGCCGAAGTAAAGCAGAGCCCGCCTTCGCGGGAATGACGGACTGGGAAGATGGCGCTGAAGTTCTGGATGCCCGGCTCCACCGAAGTGAAGCGCAGCCCACCTTCGCGGGATAACGAGCCCAGAGACCTCGAACAGCCCCTCAGAGCATCCCGGTCTCGAGCCGCGCCGCCTCGGACATCATGTTGCGGTTCCACGGCGGGTCGAACACCAGCTCGACGTCGGCCTCGACCACGGTCGGAATCATCTCGAGCTTGCTGCGCACGTCATCGACCAGGATGTCGCCCATGCCGCAGGCCGGCGCGGTCAGGGTCATGCGCACCTCGACCAGGCGCTGGCCGTCGTCGCGATGCTTGACCACGGCCTCGTAGACCAGGCCCAACTCGACCACGTTGATCGGGATTTCCGGATCGAAGCAGGTGCGCAGTTGCTTCCACACCAGTTGCTCGACCGCGTCGTCGTCGGCGCCGGCGGGCAGTTCCAGCGGCTCGGGCGGTTCTTTGCCGATCGCGTCGGCATCCAGGCCGGAGATGCGGAACAGATTGCCTTCGACGAAGACGGTGTAGCTGCCGCCCAGCGCCTGGGTGATATAGCCCACGCTGCCCGCGGGCAGGTTGACCTGCTCGCCTTGCGGCACGAGGACGGCGGCGCAATCGCGCTCGAAACGGACGGGTTCGCTGCTGCGGGAATACATGGCGGAAAGATGGGGATGCCGTGCCGCAGCACAAGTCGCGACATTCTACCGGTCGCGGCCGGCTATGCTGTAGGGCTTGCCCCGTCCACAGTGTTCCGTCCATGACCGTCGCCCCGCCCGAACGCTCCGCCGCCACGCCCGCCCGCGGCCGTTTGAGCCTGTTTTCGTGGCTGATGCTGGCGCTGGGCACGTTCGGCTTCGCCGCGTTCTGGGTGCTGCTGTCGCTGGCCTTCGACCGCCAGTACCACTGGATGGCGGTGATCGGCGCCCTCGATATCGCCTGGATGCTGCGCCTGGCCGGCTGGCGGCCGGGCCCCAGGCGGGCGCTGGCGGCGCTGGTCGCGACCGTGCTGATCGTCGTCACCGCCAACTGGGGCATCGCCGCGGGCCAGATCGGCGTGCTGATGGGCCTGGATCCGGTGGCCTCGGCGGCCAAGCTGGGGCCGAATTTCTTCTGGAACCTGTTCCAACTGGCCAACAGCGGCCTGGAACTGGTGTGGCTGGCGATCGCGCTGGCGGTGGCGGCGCTGGCTTCGCGCTGAAGCCGCGGCCGCCCTCAGACCGCCGCGTCCTCGAACGCCATCTCCTGCAGGCAACTGGCGAACAACTTCGCCGCCTCCTCGATCTCGGCCACCGACAAGGCGCCGTAGCCGAACAGCAGCCCGGCCCGCTCCAGCGGGTGGACGTAATAGGGCGCGATCGAATACAGACCCAGGCCGCGGCCTTGCGCATAGTCGATGAAGGCCTCGCCCTCGGCCGCGTTGCGCCCGCGCAGCCACACCACCAGGTGCATGCCGGCATGCGAGTCGTCGATCTGCACGCCGTCGCCGGCCAGGCGCCGTAGCGCGCCCAGCAGCGCGTCGCGGCGCTGCTTCAAGGTCTTGGCGGTGCGGCGCAGATGGCGTTCGAAGCCGCCGTCGGCGAGGAAATGCGCGA
Organism: Lysobacter gummosus; assembly: GCF_001442805.1. Classification (NCBI taxonomy): domain Bacteria; kingdom Pseudomonadati; phylum Pseudomonadota; class Gammaproteobacteria; order Lysobacterales; family Lysobacteraceae; genus Lysobacter; species Lysobacter gummosus. Next base: position 4,287,728 of record NZ_CP011131.1, read on the forward strand.
GCGCGGTCTGCTCGATGCCGGGCGAGCCGAAATCGTCCACCCACTTGGCGCTGACGAAATCGTCGCGCAATCCCGGCGGCGCCACGATGTAGCCCAGCCGCAGCGACGGAAACAGCACTTTCGAGAAGGTGCCGGCGTAGATCACCCGGCGGCTGTCGTCGAGTCCGCACAGCGCCGCGTGCGGCTGCGCGTCGTAGCGGAATTCGCCGTCGTAGTCGTCCTCGAAGATCCAGCAATCGTGGCGGTTGGCGTAGTCGAGCAGCGCGCGCCGGCGCGGCAGCGACATCAACGCGCCGGTCGGGAACTGGTGCGAGGGCGTCACGCAGATCAACCGCGGCGGCCGCTCGGGCAGCAGCTCGGTGCGCAGGCCGTCGCCGTCCACCGCCACCGGCACCAGCTTGGCGCCGTGGATCTGCAGCGCTTCGCGCACGGCGAAGTACTGCGGGTCTTCGATCACCACCTCTTCGCCTTCGTCGAGCACCACCCGCGCGGTCAGGCTGATCGCCTGCTGGGTGCCGGCGACGATGATCACGTCCTCCGGCGCGGCCTGCACGCCACGGCGCAGCGACAGGTATTCGCACACCGCCGCGCGCAGCACCGGCAGGCCCTGCGCGGTCGGGTAATTGGGCGGCGTGTAGGCGGCCGCGTGCGACAGCGCGCGCGCCCAGGCCGAGGTCAGCAGCGGATTGGTGAAGGGCACGCCGTACTGGAAGCTGTGCAGGGTGCCCGGCGCGCGCCGGCCGGGGATGTTGGCGTGGTCGTGATAGCGCCGCAGCCGCCGCGAGTAGGCGCTCTGCGCGACGATCCGCTGCGGCGGTTCGGTGCGCATCTGCACCGGCGAGCCCGGCAGGGCGACGAAACTGCCCGATCCCACCCGCGCCTGCATGAAGCCTTCCGCGCGCAGCTGCTCGTAGGCGGCCAGCACGGTATTGCGCGACAGGCCCAGTTGTTGCGCCAGCAGCCGGGTCGGCGGAAACCGCACCCCGGCCGGCAGGCGGCCCCCCAGCACGGCGTCTTTGAGCGAGCGGACCAATTGGCCGTGCAAGGGCCCCCGGCCGTCCAACGGCAGATACATGGCGTGGCTCCGGATTGGCCCCCTCGGGCCCGGTGTCGCGCCGAGTGTGCCAAGCCAATCGGCGAGTTGCGAGACGGCGCCTGCGAGTCGGTCGTTCCCGGCACATCGACGGCGCGAGACCGGCGCAATGCCGGATTGAGACGGCGATCCACGCCGAATCCGATTGGCTCCTTCGAGGCCGGGGTAATTGGCCCTCCTGATGACAGCTCCAGATGGCTAGCTTAGGGGCCAACCGATGTGGTTCCCCCCAGCCGCTATCCCCCGACGAGGGCCGCATGAGCCTGCATCACCACCGGATTCACTTCGCCGAACACCTGGATCTTTCCGCCGCCCGCCCGGGCCTGCACCTGATCCGCGCCTCCGGCCGCGCGGTCCAGTTGGACCTGCCGGCCGGCTGGATGTCGCTGTGGCTGCCGCTGCGCGGCCCGCTGCGGCTGGAATCGACCGACAGCACCTGGGAGCTGGCCCCCGGCCACCTGCAGATCTGGCGCGACGGCCGCCTGCGCACCAGCGCGCGCCTGCCGTGCTGGTGGCTGTGCCTGAGCGGCCCGGAGCAGGCCTGGCGCCCGCACGTGCTCAACGGCCCGGACGAGCAGAACAACGACCTGTTCCCGTGGGAAGGCGCGGCGCCGCGCGACGTGCAGCGGCTGATGGTGCGCCTGGCGCGGCTGGTCTCGCAGCCGGCCGAGCTGGCCGCCAACGGCGCCGCGCTGGTGCGCACGCTGTGCTCGCTGCTGCTGGAACAGCAACGCGAACTGCAGGCGCGGCTGCCGCGCTGCAGCGGCCGCACTCAGCGCCGGCGCCAGCAGACACTGCTGCGACTGCTGCGGGTGCAACATCTGATCCGCCGTCACCCGGAAATCCGCCTCGACCTCAACCGTCTGGCGCGCAGCGCCAACTACTCGCCCTGCCACCTGATCCGCATCTACCGCGAAGTGTTCGACGAAACCCCGACCGAATTCGCCGCGCGCCTGCGCTCGGATCGTGCCTGGCGCATGGTCCGCGAGACCCGCATGCCGGTGTGCGAGATCACCGAAGCGCTGGGCTTCGAGAGCCAGAGCGCGTTCTGCCGCGCGTTCAAGAACTCGTTCGGACTGACCGCGACCCAGGCGCGGCGGATGGAACGGCCGCAGGTGCGCGCGGCCTGAGTCGCGCGTTCCGGTCGCTGCGCCGCATAGCCGCATCATCCGTGGGGCATTGGCCGGGGTGACCAATGGGAGAGGCCCGCGCCGCGGCGATACGGCGAAATCGCAGGCATTCGCCTTCCGCAACGATGCCGCCGCTCCCAGCCGGCGACAGCAAGGCTTCATCGCAGTGGCCACGTCCCGCGCCGCAGCCCCGACGCATCCGTCCCTCCTCTCATTCACGAGACCCGCCATGAACTACGCCGCACGCTCCACCCGCTCGTTGCCGTTGTGGACCGCGATCGGCGGCCTGATCGCGGGCACGCTCGACATCGGTTACGCGATCACCTACTGGGGCGTGACCGCGCATGTGCCGGCGCAACGCATCCTGCACAGCGTCGCCTCCGGCCTGATCGGCCGCGAAGCGGCGCTGGCCGGCGGCGCATCGACCGCTGCGCTGGGCTTGTTCCTGCACTACTTCATCGCCCTGGCGATGGCGGCGGTGTACGCCTTCGCCGCGACCCGGCTGGCGTGGATGCGCCAGCGCCCGTGGCTGGCGTCGACCTTGTACGGGCTGTGGCTGTTCGTGGCGATGAACTTCATCGTCGTGCCGCTCTCGCGCGCCGGCGGCAAGGGCCTGCCGGACGATGTGGTGTGGATCGTGCTCAGCATCGCCGTACACGTGGTCTTCGTCGCCTGGCCGATCGCCTGGGCGGTCAATCGCGCGATGAAGGGGGCTTCGAATGCGCGCTGACCCACGCGATCGCGCTTCGCACGGGCAAGGCGCGCGCGGCTACGGCTTCGATCTCGGCGACGCGGTGCTGGTCGCCGCGGTCGCCCTCGCCGTCGCGGTCGGCTGCATCGCCCAGGCCGCCGCCGCGCCGCCGCCGGCGCAGAGCACGGCCGCCGGCAAGGACGCACCCGCCATCGCCTACCCCAGCGGCTACGCGATGTGGACCCACATCAAGAGCGGCCTGATCACCTCCGCCCATGCCGCCTACCCGCGCTTCGGCGGCCTGCACCACGTCTACGGCAACGCCGCCGCGCTACAAGGCTTCCGCAGCGGCAACTACCCCGACGGCGCGGTGCTGGTCTACGACCTGTTCGAAACCCGCGATCACGGCGACGGCATCATCGACCAGGGCCCGCGTCGGCATATCGACGTGATGGTCAAGGACAGCCGCCGTTTCGCCGCCACCGCCGGCTGGGGCTACGCCGAATTCGCCGCCGGCCAGCGCAGCGACCGGCTGAAAACCGCCGAACGCGACGGCTGCGCCGCCTGCCACGCGAGCCGCCGCCAGCACGGCGATGTCTTCAGCGAATGGGCCAACCAGGCCGAATCGGCCGCGACCGGGTCCTGAGATTCACGCGTTTCGCCCGGACTGCGCGCAGTCCGGGCGCCCGTTCGGGCCGCCGCCCGAGCGCCTGCCCGCCCCTGGCCGTCGAGGCCGATCCGCCCGGACCTCGCCCGAAATGCGAGAATCCGCGTTCACCGACCGCCCCGATCCGCCCCGAAGCCTCCGCCGGGCGCCGCATCGACGACGGCATCGCAGAACGAACGGCCCCGCGCATCGCGCTCGGGGTCCGCAGGCATCACCACCGGCGCCACGGCCCGGCCCGGCTCGGCTCGGCAGGACAGACCATGATCAACAACGATGTATTGCGCAGCATCCGCTACATGCTCGATCTGAGCGACAACAAAGTCGTGGAGATCGTCCATCTGGCCGACGCCGGCTTCCCGCTCGAGAAAGCCGACGTGCAGGCCTTCCTCAAGAAAGACGAAGACGAAGGCTACGCGCCCTGCGACGATGCGGTGCTGGCGCGCTTTCTCGACGGACTGGTGTTCCATTACCGCGGCCGCGACGAAAGCCTGCCGCCGCGGCCGCTGGAAAAACGCGTCAGCAACAACCTGGTGCTGAAGAAACTGCGCGTGGCCTTCGAGCTGAAGGACGTGGACATGCATCAGGCCTTCGCCGACGCCGGCTTCCCGGTGTCCAAGCCGGAGTTGAGCGCGCTGTTCCGCCAGCCCGACCACAAGAATTTCCGCCTGTGCGGCGATCAGATGCTGCGCAATTTCCTCAAGGGCCTGACGCTGCGCATTCGCGGCGGCAACTGACGGCCGCCGCGGGCGCGAATCCCGCGCCCGCCGGACCGCGACGGCGGCTCAATGCCCGCCGTCGAGCCCCTTCAATTCCGACACCAGCGCGCTGGCCATCTCGGCGCCGTCGCCGTACAGCATGCGGGTATTGTCGGCGTAGAACAGCGCGTTCTCGATGCCGGCGAAACCGGTGCCCTTGCCGCGCTTGATCACGATGGTGTTCTTCGAGTTGACCACGTCCAGAATCGGCATGCCGTAGATCGGCGAGGACGGATCGGTCTTGGCCACCGGATTGACCACGTCGTTGGCGCCGATCACCAGCGACACGTCGGTGTTGGCGAATTCGGGATTGATGTCGTCCATGTCGGCGATCAGGTCGTAAGGCACGCCGGCCTCGGCCAACAGCACGTTCATGTGCCCGGGCATGCGGCCGGCGACCGGATGGATCGCGAACTTCACCTTGACCCCGCGATCCATCAGCTTCTGCGCCAGCTCCCAGATCTTGTGCTGCGCCTGCGCCACCGCCAGGCCGTAGCCCGGCACGATCACCACGCGTTCGGCGAAGGCCATCATCGCCGCCACGTCGCCGGCTTCGATGGGCTTTTGCGTGCCGCTGATTTCCTGCGCCTGCCCGCCGCCGCCGAAGTTGGAGAACAGCACGCCGCTGATCGGCCGGTTCATGGCCTTGGCCATCAAGCGCGTCAGCAACATGCCGGCCGCGCCGACCATGGTGCCGGCGATGATCAAGGCCTCGTTGCCGAGCACATAACCCTCGAACGCCACCGCCAGACCGGTGAAGGCGTTGTACAGCGAGATCACCACCGGCATGTCGGCGCCGCCGATCGGCAAGGTCATCAACACGCCCAGCGCGAGCGCGGCGATGAAGAAGGCGATGATCACCGGCACATTGAGAGTCATGAACGCCGCGATGCCGAGCACCAGCACCGCCAGCGCCACGATCGCGTTGAAGATCTGCTGGCCCGGGAACACCACGCGCCGGTCCAGGCGGCCGTCGAGCTTGGCCCAGGCGATCACCGAACCCGACAGCGAAATCGCGCCGATGGCCGCGCCGATCACCGCCAGCACCAGGCCCACGGTCGGGGTCTGCATCGCGATCACGCCGCGTTCGATCTGCGCCTGCAGCGGATCGGCCGGCATCTGCCCGGACAGGCGCAGCAGTTCGACCGCGCCGATCGCCGCCGCCGAGCCGCCGCCCATGCCGTTGTACAACGCAACCATCTGCGGCATGTCGGTGATGGCGACTTTCTTGCCCGAGACCCACGCCAGGATCGTGCCGATGCCGACGGCGAGCACGATCAGCGCCAGATTGTGCAGGCCCGGCAGGAAGAACGTCGCCACCGTGGCGATGACCATGCCGGCGCCGGCCCAGCGGATGCCGCTGCGCGCGGTGACCGGCGAGGCCATGCGTTGCAGGCCCAGCAGGAACAGCGTCGCCGCGACCAGATAGCTGGACTTGACCAGAATCGATAAGACATCCATCAGCGCGCGCGCTCCATAGAACGACAGCTGCCCGAGCGGCAGCAGGTAACCGAAGAAAGCAGGAGCGGCGAGCAGCCCCAGACCGGCGAGAACGGCCGCGGCGGCCGCGGCGTATCGAATGAGGCGACCATTCAACCGCCCGCCTTGCCGGCCGGCTTCTTGCTGGACTTGAACATCTCCAGCATGCGTTCGGTCACCACGTAGCCGCCGGCGGCATTGCCCGCGCCGAGCAGCACGGCGACGAAGCCGATGGCTTTCTCCAAGGTGGTGTCGGCGTGGCCGAGCACCATGATCGCGCCGATCAGCACGATCCCGTGGATGAAGTTGGAACCCGACATCAGCGGTGTGTGCAGGATTACCGGCACCCGCGAGATGATCACGTGGCCGGCGATACCCGCCAGCATGAAGATGTACAGCGCCACGAACCCGTCGCTCATCCGATCTTTCCCCATGCGGTGTCATCCGCATCATAACCGTCCGTGAATACGGCGCCACCGCTGTCAACCGATCCAGGGCGGGGACGTTTCCGGTTTGTGTAAGCGCCGCACATTCCGGTGCAGGTAAATGCCGATGCCGAACGCGACGAACCGTCATAAGCGCCCCGCCCGTCCACCCGGCCGTCGTTGAGGGTCCCCAGGTGCTGCTACCGCCTAGCGCCCGTATGCTGGAGGCCGTGAGCGTCGAAAACGACCCGCTGCCGCCGAGCGACCCGCTCGATCACCGCTACGACCAGCGGCGGAACGGGCGCGTGCGCGAGGGCGGGCCGGCCGAACCGGGCGCCGTCGGGCCGCCGCAGGGCGTCCCGTCCGAGAACAGGCCGCGCGACCGCGCGCCGCCGGACGGATCGGCCTCGGACCCGGCCTGGCATGACGACGCGGCGCTGGAAGCCTCCAGCGAACTCGAGCCCGAAGCGGCCGCGCCGGCGGCGCGCCTGCCGGCGACGATCGAGGAATTCCTCGCCGGCCTGGGCACGCGCGCGTTCCGTTTCGCCGAACTGGGCCTGCGCCATCGCGAAGACGCGCTGGACGCAGTGCAGGACGCGATGATGAAGATGCTCGGCTACCGCGAGCGCCCCGCCTCGGAGTGGACGCCGCTGTTCTGGAGCATCCTGCGCAGCCGGATCGTCGATATCCAGCGCCGCCGCACTTTCCGTCTGCGCTGGCTGATGCCGGCCCCGCGCGACGACGACGATGCGCCGATGGACTGGGCCGACGACGGCCCCGACCCGCAGCGCACCCACGACGGCCGCGAGGCCTACAGCAAACTCGCCGGCGCGCTGGGCAAACTGCCGCGCCGGCAACGCGAGGCGTTTTCGTTGCGGATTCTGGAAGAACTCGACGTCGCCACGACTGCGCGGGCGATGGGTTGCAGCGAAGGCGCGGTGAAAACCCATCTGTCGCGCGCGCGCGAAACCCTGCAGCGGCAATTGGAGGAATGGCGATGAACACCCACGAACACTCTCGGCACCGCGCAAGCCCGCCTGCGGATGCGGACGCGCGCTTCGACGCCGCCATGCGCGACTTGCACGCGCAGGCCGTCGAACGCGTCAGCCCGCAGATCCGCGCCCGCCTGCGCACGATCCGCAGCGAGGCCGCCGCCCAGCCGCATCGGCGCGGCGGCCTCCTCGGCTGGACCCTGGCCAGTTCCGGCGTGGCCGCGGTCGCGCTCGCGCTGGGCCTGCAGTTCGCCGGCAGCGGCGCTCCGTCCGGCGGCGCGCCTGCGGCGACCAGCCCGGCCGTCGTCGTCGCGTCCAGCGCCGTCGCGCCGGCCGACACCGGCTACGACCCGGACACCGCGGTCGCCGCGCTCGACGAAAATCCCGATCTTTACCTGTGGCTGGCGTCCAACACCGACGCTCTGCCCCGGACTCACACGGAGTAAACCGCCATGCGCCGCTTCGCCACGCTACGCCGCGCCGGATTGGCACTCGCCCTGGGCGCGCTCGCGCTGCCCGCCGTGCTCGCCCCGGCCTGGGCGGCCCCGCCGCCGCCGGGTCCGGCCGCCAAGAGTGCGGTCAATCTGCCGTCCTGGGACCAGCTCAGTCAGGCCCAACGCGAGCAACTGATCGCACCGATGCGCGACCGTTGGAACAGCTCGCCCGAAGAGCGCCCGCGCATGCTCGAACACGCGCGCCGCTGGCAGCAGATGACGCCTGAAGAGCGCCAGGACGCGCGCCGCGGCATGAAGCGCTGGGAGCATCTGAATCCGGAAGAGCGCGGCCAGATGCGCGCGCTGTTCGGCCACATGCGCGGCCTGGACGACAACGCCCGCCGCGCGCTGATGGAGAAGTGGCGCACGATGACGCCGGAACAACGCCGCGCATGGGTGCAGGCCAATCCGCCGCCGCCGAAGCCTGAGCGGTCGGATCGGCCGGATCGCGGGCCGATGCCGCCTCGGGATTGATGGGCTTCAGCGTCATCGTTCCAGGTCGTCATTTGCTAGAACGCGGGCTCCGCTTTACTTCGGCGGTGCCGAACATCCAGTGACTTCAAGCGTTCTCGCACGAAGAGCCCTGGATTCCCGCCTTCGCGGGAATGACGAGCAAAAACAAACACAGAACGCGGCAAAACGCAGCAGAACGCAGAACAAAACCAGCGCAATCGCCAACCGCAGCGCCAAGCCGCTCCAAGCTCCACCGTCATCCCCGCGAAGGCGGGGATCCAGGGCTTCATCGGGGCAGGACCATGAAGCCTGCGGATCCCCGCTTTCGCCGGGACTTCAAGCACTCGCCGACTCATCGCACGACACAGCGCACCGCCGCGCGCTACTTCAGCGCACCGCACCGCCCTACTTCAACTCATCCTCGCTCCGAGGCGCATCCGGCCGTTGCCGGTCCAGCGACTCGCGATAGCGTACGCAGCCGCGCAGAAACGCCGGCCATTGCGGCACCGCGATCTGCGGTTCAATGCGTTCGGGCAACAGATTCCAAAGCTGCGGGTGATGCCAGCACAACTCGTGCCCGCTGCTGTCGCGATGCGCGCGGATGCCGGCGCGCAGGCGCCGCACTTGCTCGCGCAACTCCTCCGCGCTCATCGATTGCAGGTCTTCGTCCATCGCCACCGCCTCGCCGTCGCTGACCTGGACGCGAGCCTGCGGCCTGCCGCGTTAATTCCATGCGTGCCGCGCATGAGCGCCGCGTAAGCCGCACCGATGCGGCGGCGCCTCAGCCCTTGCCGTCGAGGCGATGCCTGGCCCAGGGAAATTCGCGCGCGTGCAGGGCGAAATACGGACTCGGCAGATTCACCCCGACCCCGGCCAGACCGTCGTGCAAGGCATGGCGGATGGCTTCGTCGCCCGGCTCGGGCGGCTTGGTCAGGAACAGCGCCTCGTGCGGGCGATAGCACAGGCTGTATTCGTACTCGACCGCGCCGCCCCAGAAGAACGCCGAGTGGTACAGCACCGGCACCGACAGCTGCGCCGACAATTCGCCCAGATAACGGCGCAGCGACGGCGGCGGCAGCGAATCGACATCGTCGGCCAGGTCATCGGCCGACGGCGGCTCGCCGGTGGTGCATTCGAGCAAGTAAGCCGCCAGGCGCCGGCCGATCCGATCCGGCTCCGGGCCCTGATTCTCGCGCGGCTGCAGGCGTGACCAGTCCAGCGACGGCACGCCGTACCAGGAATCGTCTTCGTCGTCGCTGCGCGTGTCGCGCACCGGACGAATCGCGATCAGGCCGCCCTCGGGCAGCTCGTGGCGATGCTCGTCGGCGAACCAGTCGTGTCCGTCCAGATCGCGCACCCAGTACGCATACGGCGCCAGCAGCGGATCGCCGGACACCCGCGCGAGCGCTTGCGCGGTGGCCGGCAGCAGGATTTCGTCGGCGAACCAGGTCATGCGCGCTCAGGCTGTCGCGGCGCGCTCCGGCCAGATCGTCTTGGCCAGCAGTTCGTCGCCCCAGTCGAAGTTCACCGCGCCGTCGTTGACGAACAGACTGACGAAGTTGAGCACGTTGCGCGCATACATCTCGCTGGCGTGGACCGCGCCGCTGCTGGCCAGATTCAACGGGCCGGCGACGGTCACACCGTTGACGTCGATGGTCTGTCCGGGCTGGGTGAGTTCGCAGTTGCCACCGGTTTCGGCGGCCAGATCGACCAGCACGCTGCCCGGCTTCATCCCGGCGATCATCGCCGCGCTGACGATCTTCGGCGCCGGACGCCCGGGCACCGCGGCGGTGCAGACGATCACGTCGATGTTCTTCAGATGCTCGCCGAGGCGGCGCTGCTGTTCGGCGCGTTCCTCGTCGGTGAGCTGGCGCGCGTAGCCGCCCTCGCCCGCGGCGCTGACGCCCAGGTCGAGGAATTTGCCGCCCAGCGATTCGATCTGTTCGCGGGTTTCCGGGCGCACATCGAAGCCTTCCACCGCCGCGCCCAGGCGCTTGGCGGTGGCGATGGCCTGCAATCCGGCCACGCCGGCGCCGACGATCAACACCTTGGACGGACGAATGGTGCCGGCCGCGGTGGTCAGCATCGGGAAGAAGCGCGGCGCCAGTTGCGCGGCGATCAGCACGGCCTTGTAGCCGGCCATGCCGGCCTGCGAGCTGAGCACGTCCATCGCCTGCGCGCGGGTGGTGCGCGGCAGGCGTTCGAGCGGGAAGGCGTTGAGTTTGCGCGCAACGATGGCCTCGCCGCGCGCGGCGTCGGCCTGCGGCTGCAACAGCCCGACCAGCGCCGCGCCTTCGCGCAGTTGCGCCAGCCGCGCCGGGTCCGGCGCTTGCACGCACAGCACCACGTCGGCCTCGCCGGTGGCGGCACCGGCGTCGTCGGCGAGTTCGGCGCCGGCCTGGAGGTAGGCGTCGTCGGTGAAACTCGCCGCGCGGCCGGCGCCGCGCTCGATGCGCACGCGCGCACCGCGGGCGACCAGTTTCTTGCAGGTCTCCGGCGTCAGCGCTACGCGCTTTTCGCCGGATGCGGTTTCGCTCGCAACGCCAATGGTGATGCCCGACATGCTCCGCTCCGTGCCTCGTTCGATGCATCCTAGCGGAATGATCGGGGCGCGTGCGATCTTCGATCGATGACGATGCGCCGGGGGATGTCGCGGAAACGGATTGGGGTCACAGCGCGGCGGGGGACAGGTCGGCTCCGGGGACCGGTGTCCGCCGCCTGCGGGCACAGAAGTCTTTTTGCGAGAGGGGCGCTTTTGTGGGAGGGGCTTCAGCCCCGATGCTGTTCGCTCAGGTCGCTGCAGGATCAGGGCATCTGATCGGGAAGCATCGGGGCTGAAGCCCTCCCACAAAAGCCCCGCAAAAGCACGCCCACAAAATATCCCCTGCCACAAACGACTTCGGGGCTTTCGCCCCGATTCGTGTTCATGCCTATGCGCGCATCCGATCGCCCGAAGGCTCAGATCACCCGATCCAGATGCCGCCGCACCTGCCGCATCGCCTCGTCGAAGGCGGTGCGTTCGGCGCCGACCAGCAGCCGGCCGGACGCGGCCAGGATCGCCAGTTCTTCGGCCGAGGCCACCAGGGCGCGCACGCCGCGTCGGTTCACCAGCAGGAAACGCGAGGTCAGCGGGCTAACCCAGGCGACCTTCACCGCTATGGTCTCGCCCTGGATGTTGGTCAATCGCAGCCAGTCGCCCGGTTCGAGCTGACGCATGCGCTCGGCCAGCAGCGGATCGTGCGCGACCTGGGCGCTGCCGCTGGCCAGGTACAGGCGGCGCTCCTCAGCCACGTCTTCTTCGATGTCGGACGCGCTCGGCAAGGGATGCTCGCTGCGTTCCTTGTCCGGCGTGGACAAGGCGCGCACCAGGCCGGCCATGCCGTGCTGGGCGGCGCTGTCGTCGAGTCCGGAACTGGCCAGGCACTGGACGATGATCGGCTGCAAGGCGAGCAGTTGATCGGCCAGTTCGCGGCCGCGATTTTCCGCCGCCAGCTTGTCGGCCATCACCAGCGCGTCGCCCAGCGCCATCGCCTGGGCGCGGCGCTTGGGATCGTCGTTTTCGCGCAGCATCACCTGGACCAGATGATGGCGCCACGGCGTGGCGATGAAGTCCGCCACCGCCTGGGTCAGGCGCGATTCGCCGATGCGTTCGCGCACGGCCTGATCGGCCTGACTGCGCGCCGCGCCCAGGCGCTCGCGGCCGTAGGTGGCCTTGGCCGCGCGCTGTTCCTGCAATTCGATCCGGCGCCGGTGCTGCGCCAGCATGGCGTCGAGCTCGGCATGGGCCAGCTCGAACACGGCCAGGTCTTCGTTGTAGTCGCAGACGATGCGCTGCGAAATCTCCGAGGCGCGCTCCAGCAGATCGCGATCCTGCGGGGTTTCGCCGTCGTTGCCTTCGCAGGCCTCGGTGATCGCGTCCAGCAGGCGCCGCGCCGGATGCTCGCGCTTGACGAACACCGCGTTGTCGGTCAGAGCGACCTTCACGTAAGGCATCACCAGCCGCGCATACACGCGCCGGGCGCGGTCCTGCAGGGCGTGATTGCGGAACAGCGAGTCGAACAGCAACGCGACCAGATCGATGGCGTCGTCTTCTTCCGCGCTGAAACAGGTCTGGTCCGGATTGAAGCCCAGGCGCCGGGCGCCGTCGTAGAGCTGATCGCGGATGGTTTCGCCCAGGCGGCCGGACACGGCCAGCGCGCGCGCGTACGCGTCCGGCGGCTCGGGCTGCAGCAGCGAAGCCATGCCGAGCACTTCTTCCACCCGCAGCTCGCGCCGCGGCGCCATCGAGCGCTGCGGCTGTTGATGCGTCGGCGGCAGGCCTCCGGCCTTGATCAGGCCTTCGCGCCAGGCGTGCAGTTGCGAGCGCAGTTCGGCCAATTCGCTGGCCATCGCGGCGACATCGGCCTGCGAGGCCTGCTGCTGCGCGCCGTAACCCGCGCCTGCGTGAGCGGCGCGCGGATCGCCGCCGTAACCGGCGCCGGGCGCGCCGTTGTAGTCATGGGGCACGGACGCGGCAGCCTCGCGATGCGGAACGGTGTCGAACACGTCGTCGAGCGTATTGCGATCGCGGCGTTCCTCGGCCGCGCGCGCCGGCGCGTTGGGCGCCGCGCCGCCGGCCATGCCGACGCCGTAGCCGGCGGTGGCCAGCAGATTGTTGATGCGCGCGTACAGGTCGCCGAGCACGCGCGACAGCTCGAATTCGTATTGGCGGAACAGCCGCAGGCGCAGGCTTTCGTTGACCTGGGCATCGCTGTACAGCGCGGTGAACGCGCGCACCAGGCGATACGGTCCCGACGGGTTGGCGCCGGCGGGCGCGCCGATGGCCTGCGACAGCATCTTCAGGCGGCCGTCGAGCATTTCCAGCGGGCGCAGATAGCGCTGTTCCAGCGCTTCGGTCAGACGCTCGCCGTCGAGGTCGAACGCCAGTTGCTGTTCGCCGACCAGTTGCAGCGGCGAACCGCCCAGGCCGCCGACCGCCGAGCCTGGCGAGCGGAACGCCTCGAAGCCCAGGCCGACGTGCTGGCGAAACGCCATGACATGGCTGGCCTGTTGCTGGCGCAGCACCCACAATGCGGCCTGATCTTCGAAATGGTGATTGCGACCGTCGCCCTTGAGCGAATCGGCCTTGAGGGCTTCCTCGATCGGTCCGTACAGGGTGCCAGGCAGCCCCCCGAGTTGCTCGAGCGTCTGTCGTTTGATTTCTTCGAGCACGCGCGACGGATCGGTGCGCGTGGTCTGAACGACGCCGTGCAAGTGACCGGACACGTACGGAGTTCCCCCTGGTGAATACGGCATGTCCATTTGCGACTGCCGACGTCAGGATAGTGCCTAGATGCGACCATTTATGTGTCGCCGTTCATTTTTGTGACCAGAGTTCAACTTACTTAAATGGCCATCCCCCAACCCGACTTGCTGACCGCCCTAGACAGCCGCCGCTCGATCCCCGCCAAGCAGCTTTCGGCGCCTGGACCGGACGAATCCACCCTCAACCGTATGTTGACCTCCGCCGTGCGCGTGCCCGATCACGGCAAGCGCGTGGCGTTCCGCTTCCTGACCATCCAGGGCGACGCGCGCCACACCCTGGGCGAACGCCTGGCCGCGCGCGGCATGGAAAAATTCCCCGACGCCGGCGCGGCGGCGGTGGAAAAAGACCGCGGCCGCTTCTCGTATGCGCCCTTGATCGTCACCGTGATCGCCCAGCTCGGCCCGGACGAGAAAATCCCCGAGTTCGAGCGCACCCTGACCGCCGGCTGCGTCTGCTTCGCCCTGCTGCAGGCCGCGCAGGCCTTCGGTTTCGGCGCGGTCTGGCTGACCGGCTGGCCTGCCTACGACGAACAGGTCGCCCGTTGGCTGGGGCTGCAGGCGGATGAGCATGTGGCGGGATTCATCCATATTGGTACGGCGAAGATCGACGCGCCCGAGCGGGAACGCCCGGATGTGGCGACGCTGCTTAGCGAGTGGTCGCCGGTTTGAGCGGCCGCGTGTTTGAATGAGCGCATGAACGACGCACCGCGCACGCCGCTGTATCTGGTCGATGCCAGCCTGTACGTATTCCGGGCCTGGCATTCGATTCCCGACGACTTCCAGGACGCCGAAGGCTGGCCGAGCAACGCCGTGCACGGCTTCGCCCGCTTCTTGCTGGAACTGATCGAACGCGAGAAGCCGCGCCACATCGCCATCGCCTTCGACGAAGCGCTGGATTCGTGCTTCCGCAACGAGTTGTATCCGGCCTACAAGGCCAACCGCGAACCCGCGCCGGACGCGCTCAAGCGCCAGTTCGGCCATTGCAAGGCGCTGTGCAGCGCGCTGGGCCTGTCGGTGCTGGCCGATGTGCAGTACGAGGCCGACGATCTGATCGGCAGCGCGATCGTGGCCATGCGCGGCCACGGCTATCGCGGCGTGATCGTCTCGGCCGACAAGGATCTGTCGCAGTTGCTGGTCGATAGCGACGAGCAATGGGACTTCGCCCGCGGCGTGCGCTGGACCGCCGACGGCGTGCCCGCGCGGCAGGGCGTGCTGGCGCGGCAGGTCGCGGACTACCTGGCCCTGACCGGCGATGCGGTCGACAACATTCCCGGCGTGCCCGGCATCGGCGCCAAGACCGCCGCCGCCCTGCTCGGCCACTTCGACACCCTGGACGCGTTGCTGGCGCGGGTGGAAGAAGTGCCGTTCCTGCGCCTGCGCGGCGCCGCCAGTGCCGCGGCGCGGCTGCGCGAACATCGCGCCCAGGCGCTGCTGTGCCGGCAGCTGACCACGATCGCGGTGGACGCGCCGCTCGGCGACAGCAGCGGACACTTCGTGCGCGGTCCGGCCGACGCGGCGAACCTGCAGGCATTGTGCGACCGCCTGCGCTTCGGCCCGATGACCCGGCGCCGGCTGTTCGACGCGGTCGGGCTCGACTTCGCCGCGTCACAGGTTCCGTCGTAGCATCGGGGCCAGCGGCCCGGGCCCCGAGCGCATTGCCGCCCGCGCCGGCCGGACGCGATAGGCTTGCACGGCGAGCGCAGCGTACATCGCTCCGGCCAGACCGGCCCGCCGTGTGCGGACCGGCCGACATCGAACACACCATCAAGCGCAGCGGGCCCCGCGCCCGCGACGCGACCCCGCGAGGAACGCAATGACGCCAGCAGATCACGCCGCACACGACCAACCGGTCGAAACCATCTACACCGGCCAATGGCTGCGCATGATGCGCCGGGGTCACTGGGAATACGCCGAGCGCACCCACGGCAAGGGCATGGCGGTGATCATCATCGCCGTCACCCCCGACGACAACATCCTGTTCGTCGAGCAATACCGCGTGCCGCTGGCCGCGCGCACCATCGAAATGCCGGCCGGTCTGGTCGGCGACGACCACGCCCACGACACCCTGGAATCGGCCGCCCAGCGCGAGCTGGTCGAAGAAACCGGCTGGAACCCGGCCCGCGTCGAAGTGCTGCTGACCGGCCCGACCTCGGCCGGCATGAGCAGCGAACGCATCGCCTTCGTGCGCGCCAGCGAACTGAGCAAAGTCGGCGCCGGCGGCGGCGTCGCTGGCGAGGACATCATCGTCCACGAAGTCCCGCGCGCGCAGGCGCCGGCGTGGCTGATGCAGAAGCAGGCGGAGGGTTTCGAGCTGGATTTGAAGCTTTGGGCGGGGCTTTGGATGATCGAGCGCAATCCGGATGGGTCGATGGTGGGCTGAACTGGCCCGTGGAATGAGTCCACCCATCCGTTCGCCTCGGCGCGATGGCGGCTGTCAGCGATAGCCGTCTGGATTCAACTGCTGCCAACGCCAACTGTCGGCGCACATCTCGGCGATGGAACGAGTCGCCTGCCAGCGCAGAAACTCACGCGCCTTGGCGATGTCGGCCCAGCAAGAGGCGACATCGCCCTGGCGCCGCGCCGCGATCGCGAACGGAATCGCGCGGCCGCAGGCGAGTTCGTACTGGCGGAGCATCTCCAGGACCGACGTACCGCGGCCGGTGCCCAGGTTGACGTTGATCAGTCCCGGGTTGTCCGCCAGATACCTCAACGCCGCGACGTGCCCTTCGGCTACGTCCAGCACATGCACGTAATCGCGCACCCCGGTGCCGTCGGCGGTCGGATAATCGTCGCCGAAGATCGTCAGCCGCTCTCTTCGCCCGATCGCCACCTGCGCGATAAACGGAACGAGATTGTTCGGAGTGCCCGTCGGATCCTCGCCGATCAGACCACTGGCATGCGCTCCAACCGGATTGAAGTAGCGCAGCGCGGCGATGCGCCAGCTGGGATCGGTGTGGCACAAGTCGCCGAGAATTTCCTCGACCATCAGCTTGGTGCGCCCGTAAGGGCTCGTCGCGGCGCGCGGCGAGCTCTCGATCAAAGGCATACTCGCCTCCTGCGCATACACTGTCGCCGATGAAGAAAAGACCAACTTGGTGACCCGGCATCGCTGCATCGACTTGAGCAGATTCACCGTGCCGCATACGTTGTTGTCGTAATACTTCAGCGGCCGCTGCGAAGACTCCCCCACCGCCTTCCAGCCGGCGAAGTGGATCACCGAATCGATATCGCCGCCCATAAGCAGCGCGTCCAGAGCCTTGGCGTCGTTTATATCCGCATCCACGACATCGACCCGGGCACCGGTGATGCGTTCCAGTCGCTCCAGCACGCGCGCCGAACTATTGCTGAAATTGTCCAGGATCAGGCACGCGAAGCCCGCCTCGCGCAGCGCCACGTAGGTGTGCGAGCCGATGTATCCGGCGCCGCCTGTGATCAGGACCTTGCCGCTCACGACACAGCCTTCGGACGGAACACCACCTGGCGACGCATCCGGCCCCAAGCGAGGTCAGGTGATGTCGGCATACTGGGAATAGTTCCATTGGTGTTGCCAACCGGCCTGCGGCGTGCGCCAACTGGGTCCGTAGACATGACCGAGATAGATCTCAGGCTGGGCCGGAAGCGCAAGCGCCACGCCGAACAGCGCCCGCTCGCTGGACGGAAATACCGATTCCCAGGCAATGGCGGACCTGGGGCCTGGAATCGCCGCGAGCATCCCGCCTTCGTTCAAGCCGATAAAAACGTCGATGTCCGCGCTCATGTCCGGCTTGCCGACTTTGAGAAACGCGGGCCAACGCCCGATCACCTCGTAACCGTGCGCGACAAGGAAATCGCCGACATCCGCCACGCCCGCGCCGAAAGTCGGATAACGCTCCATGTTCAAACCCACCAGCACATCCAGATCGTCGTCGTGCGGCGACAGATCGTCACTGCGAACGCACGACAGCGTCGCTCCATAAGCAAGGCAGGCGTTGCCGTAGCGGTCGCGGAGCAGTTCCAGTACCGCGGCGGCGTTCTTCAGATACTCGACCTTCTCCATCCGGCTCCAGAATCGGAACGAACGCACCAGGCCGTGACTGGTGATCTCCACGCCCGCGCCGAGAACATAGAATTCGTTGATATGCGAAAGAACGGCGCGGACCTGCTTGTTGTCCATTCCGAGCGCACAAGCCTCTCCCAGCTTCTCGCTCAGATTCAGGCGTTCGTCTCGCATAAGGCCACCGATGACCGAACGGAAGAACGCGACTTCCACGAACTCGGCCAGGCCGAAGTCGCGTATCAGCGCATCGATCTGCTCCAGATAGCCTGTCGCATCGCCGCCGACGACCAGCCTCCCCGCGAAAGGAACCTCCTTCGGCGACAAGCTCATCGCGAACCGATGGAAGAGCGCCGGCACCTCATGAAAAAAGTCGGCGAGGTTCATGGCCGAGCCCGTGCCCACGGCCGTCGTCACGCAGCCGCCGCCCGGGTGCACACCAACCGCGCGGTATGCGCGTCGTCTGCGCGGTATTTCGCATAGCCGAAGCCTTCCACCAGGTAATCGACTTGGAGACCGCTCGCGCCCAACCGGGCGACCAATCTCGCCGGCTCGATATAGCGCCTGAAATGGCCTGGCGTTTCCTTTCGCAACATGCTGTCGCGATGGGTCCGGAATTCGACGGCGAGTATCGAACGCTCGCAGACCAGCTCGCTGGCGATCTTGATGAACGAGGCCTCCGCCTCCTCGTCGATCGCGTGCAGAAAAAACCGCGCATAGACGACGACAGGACCGCCGTTCAGATGGGCGCGCAGGGTTTCGGACAAGCTCGCCGATCCGACCTCGTCGCACACGAACGCGGCACGGTCCGACAGGCCCAGTTCGTCGCGCCGGCGCAAACACAACTCCACCGCGACCGGCGAGGCGTCCACGCCCACCACCCGGCATCCGTGCCTGGCGAAGAACAAGGCATCGCGCCCCGTCCCGCAGCCCACGTCCACGATCGTTCGTCCAGTGCCGATCTCGCCGATGACGAAAGCGGCGAATTGCGAAGGAGATTCGGAAACCACGCCGGAGGCTGCGTCGTAGTACGAATTCCAATAGAGGTTGCCTTGATTCATGCGGATCGAGCCCTTGAAGCGATGCCGAAAGAAGCGACACGAGCGCCGTGCCTGCCGTTGAAACCGACCGGATCGATCCGCTTCATGGACGGCACGCCACTTCGATCAGATCGTCGGCGCCGACATCCAGCTTGCAGTCCTGCAGGATCGACGCGATTCGCCCGATGCTGTCGAAGCCGCCGCGGCCTTCGCGCAGGCCGAACAACGCGTAGTGCTCCGCGCCCCGGCCGATCAGACCCGCATCGACGGCGTTCGCCACGTCGGCGTACATGGACAGGTATGCCGCTTCGTCGGCCGCCACGATCTCGCGCAGCGCATTGACCGGCACGCTGCGACCGGACATGTATTCCAGCGAAGCCAGCAGAACCCGCGCATCCAGAACCTGCGCCTTGGGCACGCGCTTGGACGACAGCGCCAGATTCAACTCGCGGTACTGGGCCACATGGACGCTGGAGTCGGTGCGCCTGAGCACTTCGAAGGCGACCTGGTAGAAGTCCTGCGCCAGGCTGCGCGTGTCCTTGACGAAGCCGATCAGCTTGTCCAGCGCGAGATCTCCGCGGCCCAATGCCGCTTCCAGCTTGATATCCGCCAGCCGCGGGTCGTATATCGGAACGGTCGATTCGCAAGGCCGTGCGGCCTGCACATGCAAGCTGACCAGATCGCCGTCCTCGAACTCGTGCCGGGGCGCCGTAGACGAACGCAGGTCTTCCGCGAACGCCATGGCGATGCGTTGATTGCCTTCCGATTGCGCCAATCGGATCAGCAGCGACAGCGCGTCCTCGCGAGACAGGCTGTGCGACATCAACTGGTGCCGCAGATCGGAGGTTGGCAACAAGGAGTACTGCCACCACAGCCGGTTGTGCGCATCGACCGCGACCTTCTTGCCGAGAATCAACGACAACAAGTCGCGAGCCACCGGGCTGTCGGGCGGCAGTTCGCAAGCGTCGAAGCAGCGACGGAAGTTTTTCACCATGCTGGTGCGCGACAGCATGCTGGGGCGGCCGACCTCGTACAGATACAGAGGCTTGGGCACGATCTCGATCTTCATCCCGGCCTGGAGCATGCGCAGGAACAACTCGTAGTCTTCGTGGCCGACGCCCTTGATTTCGGTGTAGCCGCCGATCGACCGCAGCGCGCTGGTCCGGATCAACGCGGTCGCCGCGCCCAGGCTGTTCTCGGACACCGCGATCGACAGCGGTCCTGCGATGGGGACATAACAGACCTTCGGCTCCGCCCCGCCCAGGCCCGCGATCAATTCCGGACGGTTGGATTCGGGCATGAAGGAGTTCAGGCAATTGATCACGTCCGCGTCGGTGGCGACCGCGGCCTCGACCAGGTGCTCGATCAGGTTCGGGAACGCGTAATCGTCGTCGTCGAGAAAACAGATGTACTCCGCGTCGGTCGCGGCCAATGCGGTATTTCGCGCCGCGCCGAGGTAGCCGTTCTCGCGCCGGATCAGGCGCGCGCCGATGCGCGAAATGAACGGCTCCAGCTGGGCCAGGGCGTTTATCGTGGCCTCGCTCCGGGAGCCGTCATCGACGAGGATGATTTCGATATTCGAATAAGACTGGCGGACGACCGAGATCAGCGCGTCCACCAGCTTCGACGGGCGCTCGTAGTGGGTGATCGCGAACGCGACCTTGGGCTGCCGCGTCTTGCCCGGCTTCCGGGGCTTGACCTGCTGGCGATGGAACTCCAGCCAGGCGTCTTCGATTTCGCCCAGCGACTGCGCGGCGCGCGGCGCCTCGAGCCCATTCTCGATCGCCCAGCGAATCTTCTGCGCCAGCGCCGCTGCTTCGATTTCGCACAACCCCGGATAGTCCGGTTCGAGCAGTTCCGGGCCGCCGCCGTCCACGGAGGAAATCAACGGCACTCCGATGGCGACCGTTTCCAGCACGGTATAAGGGCTGTTCTCGAACGGCGACGGCACCACCACCATCGGCGCGCGCAACGACGCCAGGTACGCGGCCACGCCGGAGCGATCGCATCCGGTCCTGACCTTGCAACCGAACGACCACTTGCGGCTGCGATCGATCAGATACACGCCGGACGGCTGCGAATCCACCATCCCGAACTTGCCCATGAACGTCACGCCGATGTTGCGGCCGGCCAGAAAGCCGTCGAGGCGATCGAGCGCGTCGCAGAACACCGCGAATCCCTTGCGATCCTCATGACGGGCGAACATCACCAGGTCGGTGACGGGCCCGGAACCTGCGCCCATGGTGTCGGCCTGCAGTTCGCGAACGATGTTCGAACACACGTTCTTGAGCACCACGACGCGCTCGACCGGCGGCAGTTCGAAATCGTTCTCGCGCAGCCACTGCACCAGATAGGCGCTGGGGCTGACCACGTAGTCGGCATTGCGGATCGAAACCCGTTCCAGATGGTCGATCTTGAGCTGATCTTCGTGGACGAAGAAGGTCTTGTTCGCTTCGATCGTCCAGCGCGTGGGCCCGTGCAGCTGCACCACCAACAACGATGTCTCGAAGGCCAGCCCCTGCTTCTTCGCATTGACGCAGAAGAAGCCCAGCCCTTTGTAGTCGTGGAAATGGATGAAATCGTAGCGACGCGCCGCTTCGATCTGCCGATAGACCGCATAGGCGCGGCGCTCGTGCGATACCGGACCATCGACATAGCGATTCATGTCGAGAAAGCTGATCTTGATCGATTTGTCGCGGAATTTTTCCTGTAGCCGGACCATCTCCGCATCCGACAGCGGCGACAACGGGCAGAACAGGATGTCCACCAGCGCCCCGCGCGCGGCCAGCAGCAAGGCCAGCTCATGGAAGGCCGCGCCAATTCCTCCGCAACCGCCGACTCCGGGCAGTTCCTCGGTCACCAGGCACACGGCGGGCCGCTCGGGCAGCAGGCTGATCTTTTGCATTACATTCACTTTCTTCCCCATTGTTTAGCTGCAACGGCCGTCAGCGCGCCCCCTGCGCCCCAGACAGCCAGTAGACCGGTCAGGCCGCTTCCACGATTCCGCCCGCCACCATCTGCAGTGGCGCGCCCAGACGGTTGCGGGCCATTCCCGCGGACACGCGCAGCCGCACGGCGATGTCGGCCGGATCGGCGCTATCCGGATGGCCCAGGGCGAAACGGAAACCGAAGCGTCCGGAGCGCTTGGCGGTCGCGCGCAGCACGTCGTCGCGTTCGACCCGGTCGAAGCGCTCCAGGAACCGGCTTTCGCCGTCGATCTCAACGCACAGGACTTCGACCTCGCGGCCGCGATCGCCGATCGCCCAACCCTCGACCTCGATCAGGCCTTCGCGCAAACGTATCTTTTCCACGAAGCCGCTGATATCGCCGAACAACAGCGGATCGCGGGCCGCGACTTGTTCGCGCAACCTGCCGCCGGCTTGCGACACCATTTCGCGGTAGACGGACAAACCTTCCTCGACCGCGCCGAAATAGCGCATGCGGCCGGCTTCCAGAACCAGCGCCTTGTTGCACAAGGTTCGATGCAGATCGGAACTGTGTCCGGCCAGCACCACGATCCGGCTGCCGTGGAAGCGGTCCTTCATGCGGTCCTGGGCGCGGCTCAGGAAGGCACCGTCGCCGGCGCTGATCCATTCGTCCATCAACAGGATGTCGGGCTGCACCGCGGTGGAAATGGCGAAGCCCAGACGCGTTTTCTGGCCGGCCGACAGGGTGTTCAAGCGGTGATTCGCGCGATCGTGCAGTCCGGCGAACTCCAGTATTCCGGCCAGGGCGCTCTGCAGCTGGCGCCGGCGCAGGCCCATGGCGGTGCCGCGCAGGAATACGTTCTCGCTGACCGAGGCATGCTCGGCGAAGCCTAGGGTCGGACTGAGCAGAGACTGCATGCGGCCGCGGCTTTCGACCACGCCACGGGTCGGAATAAAGGCGCCGTTGAGCACCCGCAGCAATGTGGTCTTGCCGGCGCCGTTGAGCCCGATAAGCGCGATGCGGTCGCCTTCTTCGGCGGCGAAGTCGATCGACGAAAGCACGGTCGAGTAACGACGCGTGGTTCCGCTCAGGCTGGAACGCAGTCCGATCGGTCTGCCGCCGGACAGGTTCTGCATGTCCACCGGCAGTTCCAGCGACACATGGTGCGCGCGCAGACAGGTCGTCATCGGTCCCGGCCTCACAGCCACACCGCGACGCGACGTGCGTACAGCCGGTAGGTCACCGCCGCAGCGATCAGGCCGGTCACGGTCATCACCGGCAGATAGACCCAGCTCGAAGCGTCGATGGTTTCGCCGAGCAGCGGCGCGCGGATCGCCAGCAACAGATGATGAAAAGGGTTGGCTCGCATGAACACGCCCGAGGCGGTGTCTTCCGGCGCGGCCTGCGGATACCAGACCACCGGGGTGATCAGGAATGCGGCCATCATGATGCTGCCCATCAATTCGGACAGGTCGGGGAATCGCGCCCCGGCGATGGACAGCACCACCGAGAACGAAAACAGATTGACCAGCACCACGGCCAGCCCCGCCACCGCCAGCGGGATGCCGGCCAGATCGAAATCCGGCGATGCGATCGCCACCGCCATCACCAGCGGCATGGTGAGCAGGAAGTAATAGAACGAGCGCGCGAGATTGCGCAGGATGAAATCGGTCAGCCGCTGGTTGCCGTCGTAGATGAAGTACTGATAGCCCGCGAACACCGAGGTGGCGTCGCTCATCACCGCCGCCACCATGCGGAATATGGTGTAGCCGATACCGATATGAGCGAAGAAACGCGCCTTGTCGATGCCAGGCTGCATCGACACCAGGAAGCCGCCGATCACCCAGATATAGACCACCGTCGGGATCAGCAGCCACAGCATCCCCAGCCGCATCTTCCGGTACCGAACGACCGTATCGAGCCAACTCCCGTACAGCCAATGATCCGGCTTGCGGACGCTTTGCATGAAGTGATTGAACAACATACTCACGAGTTCACCTTGATTGCGTCCAGCACTTCCCCACCGCCACTCGGCTTGCGAGCGACCGCGGCGGGAAGGCCAGTTCGAAATGGACGCTGTCCAGCGACAGGTTCGGGTTATAGGCCGGATCGTTGAGCAGGGTTTCGCCCCAACGGTGCAGCATCGTCTGCGCCTCGATCCGGAAGCGTTCGCGTTTTTCCACGGTGTTTTCCGCGCCGCGACTGGCCGATTCGTGGTGGTAGAGCTCCGCGAACGGCGTCCACACATTGCGGTAACCGCGAGCGCTCACTCTCAGGCACAGATCCACGTCGTTGAACGCGACCGCCAGGCTCTCGTCCATGCCGCCGACTTCTTCGAACACCTCACGCCGGATCGCCAGGCACGCGCCGGTCACGGCCGCCATGTTGTGCGCCACGCCGGCGCGGCCGAGATAGCCGTTGCTGCCGCGTCGCAAATGCCCGTGGGCATGACCCGCCACGCCGCCCACGCCCAGGATCACCCCGGCATGCTGGATCGTGTCGCCCGGGTAATACAGCATCCCGCCGACCGCGCCGACTTCCTTGCGGATCGCGTGCGAGACCATCTCGTCGAGCCAGTCCGGCGCGATCACTTCGGTGTCGTTGTTGAGCAGGCACAGCACCGAGCCTGCGGCATTGCGCACACCGTCGTTGATGATCGCGGAGAAGTTGAACGGCCCGGGGCGCGCGATCACCCGCACTTGTTCGTGTCGGCGCAACTCATCCAGGTAAGCCAGGGCCTCGGGTTCGCTGGAACCGTTGTCCATCACCAGCACTTCGAACGGCCGGTAGGCGGTGCGCACCAGCACGCTGTCCAGGCAAGTGCGCAGCAGGTTCGCGCGGTCGCGCGTGGGCACGATCAGCGACACCAGCGGCCGGTTCCTGAGTTCGCGCACGGTGCGGTAATAGCCGTGCGGCGTAATCTCCACGCGCGCCAGCACGCCGGTACGGCCCAGATGGTCTTCGATCGCGCGCCGCCCGGCCTCCAGCGCGTACGACTTGTTGCCGCCCGATTGCGCGGTCGAGTGCGAGCTGATGCGCCAGTGGTACAGCACCCGCGGGATGTGCACGATCTGGTGCTCCTGCAGGCGTTCGGCGCAACGCAGCAGCAAGTCGTGGTCCTGCGCGCCTTCGTAGCCGGGCCGCAATCCGCCCAGCGCGCGCACCAGTTCGGTGCGGATCACGGTGAAGTGGCAGATGTAGTTCTGCGAACGCAGCAGGTCGGGATTCCAGGCCGGCTTGAAATTGGGTTCGGTGCGGCGGCCGCTTTCGTCGATCTTGTCTTCGTCGGAATACAGCAGTTGCGCCTCGGGATGCTCCTGGATCGCCCGCGCCATTTCCGCCAGCGCTTCCTCGCCGAGTTCGTCGTCGTGATCGAGGAAGCCGAGGTAGTCGCCGCAGGCCAGCTCGATCGCGCTGTTGCTGGCCTCGCAGATATGCCCATGGTTTTCGCGGAAATGGACCTGGATGCGCGAGTCGCGCGCGGCGTACTCGCGCAGCGCGCGCTTGACCGCGCCGGAATGCGAAACATCGTCGGCGATGCACAGCTGCCAATACGGATAGCTTTGCCCGATCACGCTGTCGATGCAGCGCCGCAACCACGCCAGCGGCGGGTCGCGCACCGGCAGGACGATGGAAATCAGCGGCGCCTGCGGCGGGGGGGCGGCGGGTTCGCGCGGGCGATCCTCGCGCCGCTCGAAGCGCGCCATCCAGTGCTGGTAGGAATTCGCGCCCTGGCGCAAGCTGCGGCGATAGCGCTGCAACAGCGTCTTGCCGCCCGCCATCAACTGCCCGCGCACGGCATCGCGCGCGAACGCGATGCCGGCGGCGATCGCGTCCTCCCACAGCAAGGCGCGGGTCGCGCGTTGAATGCCGCGCAGCATTTCCCAGACCGCGCGCGGGCGGGAAATACGGCGCAAGCGGAAGCGATCGAGCGAGAAACGCGCCGTCGATTCGGTCGGATCGAAGCGCAGGCCGCGCAGCGGCGAACCGATCAGCACCACGGTGTCCGAGCGGCCCTTCGCAGACGGCTCGGCGAGCGCGATGCGCAAGGCCTCGGAGTAGCCGCCGCCGTAATCCGGGTACAGACACGGCGCGACGATCGCGCCTTCATCCAGGCCGAAGCGCATCGTCAGCAGATACCAGCCCGGCGCCGGCAGCGCGGCGGCGCTGGAGGCACGCAGTTCGAACTGCGGATCGTCGCCGTCCGTCCGGTATTCGCAACGCGCCTGCGTGCGCTGGGCTTGCAACTGGTGCACGGGCACCAGTTGCAGTTGCCCGTCTTGCGCATCTACCAAACCTTCGTCCCCCATCGTGCCCTCCACACGCCCGACGGACATCGGGACGTCCGCCAGCTCCGTGTCGCGCGGCGTGGCATTCGCCGCGGCGCGTGCTTCCCCTGTCTCAATCGGTGAAGTGACCCAAATAAATCCCAATTGGAGAATCACACTCTGATCAGAAAACTGTCAAGCGCGCGAAAACCGCCCGATCGCGGGTCTGCGAGCGCGGCTCGCCGTGGAAAACCTTGGTGTGGTTTGCGTCCGCCCGAGCGGATGGCGTATTGGGCGTGCCCTGAACCGGCGCAAAGTACTTGGCTATCCGGCCATTATTTATGCACGCCGAAACGATGACGGCGGTGCGGGCCACTCGATTGCGCGCGATCGAAAAGCCGCCGGCCGGCTGCGCTCAACGGAATCGACATCGGGAACGCAGCCATCCTGATCAGAAAATGTGCCTTCGGATGACGTCCACGCTGTGGGCGGCTTCGGATGATCGAGCGCAATCCGGACTGGTCGGCGGCGATTCAAGTCGCCCACACCGGCGAGCCAACGCGATGACGCGGATCAGGGTTTATCCGTCGGCGCCGGCAATCGCGCCAAGCGATAGGACAAGGCGCCAAGCACATCGCCGTCGTGATACGAATCATGGCAACGCAAGCAATCCGGCTGCGCACGCAAACCACCGAGCGCGCGCCGGCCGTCGCCGTCTGCCGCGCCGGCCACCTCCAACCCGCGCTTCGCGATCAACTGCGCCAATGCCGTGCGCTCGAAATCGTCGAGCGCACGCGTCCGGCTGTGGTTGTTGTGCACGTCGAGATCGATTCCGACACCGGCGACCAGCACGCCGGACCGCGCGTCCGTGTCGGAGGACTTGAGGCCGGCGTAGGCGACCGGCTGTTCATGCCGGGCCACTCCGATCAGGTCTATTGCGGTAATGCGATATCGGACGCCGTCGACGCTGAGCGTCTTGCGCCAATCGCGCAACGGCTTGACGGGAAGCCGGTTGGGGCCAAAGCCGGAGGCTTCGATGAAACCGCGCTCGTACTGGCGGTGCATCGCTTCGGCCGATGACCAGTGCCCTGCCGCCTCATCGCGCGGCGCCTCTACCGCGGCCGCGATCCAGGCCGAGCCGGCCAGTACGACCACCAATACAACGCTCGCGATTCCACGACGCCCCATGACAATCTCCCTTTGCCTTCGCCGGCTGCCTGCAAGGCGGCCGCTACGCCGGAACTATAAGACGCGGCGGCCACGACGCAGCGCGCCGCCGGCCGCCGCATTGCCGGCGGGTTCAGGCGAAACGGTCGGTCGCCTTGACCAGCGCGTCCACGTTTTCGTCCTCGAACGCCGAATGCCCCGAGGCCGGAGTGATGGTCAGTTCCGCCTTCGGCCAGGCCTGCTTGAGTTCCCACGCGTTCTGCACCGGGCAGACCACGTCGTAGCGGCCGTGCACGATCACCCCGGGGATGTCCGCGATCTTGTGCGCGTCGCGCAGCAACTGGTCTTCCACTTCGAAGAAGCCGCCGTTGACGAAGTAGTGGTTCTCGATGCGGGCGAAGGCCAGGGCGAACCGGGGGTCTTCGTGGCCGCTGACGAAATCCTGGTCCACGTGCAGGAAGCTGGTCGCGCCTTCCCACACGCTCCACGCGCGCGCCGCGTCCAGGCGGGTCTTTTCGTCTTCGCTGGTGAGGCGGCGATGGAAGGCGCTGATCAGGTCGTGGCGCTCGACCGGCGGAATCGCCTTGAGGTAGTGCTCCCACGCGTCGGGGAACAGGCGCGAGGCGCCTTCCTGATAGAACCATTCCAGCTCCCAGCGACGCAGCATGAAGATGCCGCGCAGAACCAGCTCGGTGACGCGCTGCGGATGGGTTTGCGCGTAGGCCAGCGCCAGGGTCGAACCCCAGGAGCCGCCGAACACCTGCCAGCGTTCGATGCCGAGCTTGGCGCGCAGCTTTTCGATATCGGCCACCAGTTCCCAGGTGCCGTTGCCGACCAGGTCCGCGTGCGGCGTGGAACGGCCGCTGCCGCGCTGATCGAACAGCACGATGCGGTACTTGGCCGGATCGTGGAACCGCCGCATCTTCGGGCTGCAGCCCGCGCCGGGACCGCCGTGCAGCAGCACCACCGGCTTGCCGTCGGGATTGCCGCACTGCTCGTAGTACAAGGTGTGGCGGTCATCGACCTTGATCGTGCCGGTGTCGAAGGGTTCGATATCGGGATAGAGCGTGCGCATCGGAAGCCTCTTGTGCGGGATAGCGCGCAGTCTAATCAAGGCCGGCGCGGCTTGCTGTGCACGCGGCCGGGCGAACCCTTTGATGCGGCGAGCTACGGCGCGGCGAATGTCCGACTTTGCGCAATCGGCGCAATGGTCGCGGAGCGCCGCCGCCGCTAGGGCGCGGCCGCGGGCATGCGCGCCAGGGTGACCCGGTCCCGGTCTTCCCAATCGCGCTCGGTCGCCGCATCGACCAGTCCGGCGGCGAGCAACAGCGCGCGCACCGCCGCGCCCTGCTCCCAACCGTGTTCGATCAGCAGCCATCCGCCCGGACGCAGGTGCGCGGGCGCGCCGCCGGCGATGGCGCGGATCGCATCGAGCCCGTCGGCGCCCGAGGCCAGCGCGCTGAGCGGTTCGTAACGCAGATCGCCCTGGCGCAGATGCTCGTCGCGTTCTTCGATATACGGCGGGTTGCTCGCGATCAGATCGAAACGCTGGCCGGCCAGCGGCGCCCACCAATCGCCTTCGCGGAACTCGACATTGGCCAAGCCCAGCGTGCGCGCATTGCCGCGCGCGATCTCCAGCGCCGCGGCGCTGACATCCACCGCGATCACCATCGCCCGCGGCCGCTCAGACGCCAACGCCAGGGCGATCGCGCCGCTGCCGGTGCCCAGGTCGGCCACGCTCAGCTCGCGCTCTTGCGGCAGCCGCTGCAGCGCCAGTTCGACCAGCCGCTCGGTTTCCGGACGCGGGATCAAGGTTGCCGGAGTCACATGCAGGTCGAAGCGCCAGAAGCCGCGGTGGCCGATCAGATACGCGACCGGCTCGCCTTCGATGCGGCGTTCCAGCAGATCGCGGAAACCTCGCGCCGCTTCCCCATCCAGGCGGTAATCGTCGTGCGCGAACAACCAGCTGCGCGAACGGCCCAGCACGTGGGCGAGCAAAATTTCGGCCTCGGCCGGATCGATGCGGCTACGCGCCTCGCGCAGGACCGCCGCCACCGGCAGCGGGGAAAACGCGGCATCGCGCAGGGAGTCTGGGTCGGAAATCATCGCCACATGCTACCGGAGCCCGACCGGCAGCGGCCCCGCAAGCCGCCTGTCCGGGGTTCGAGGCCTCTCGGCCGGGCCGGAATCGCGCCCACGCCGCGAGCCCGCATCCAATGTGCTTGGAACCGCCATTTCGCGCTGCGTCTTCATCGCTGACGCGTGCTGCATCGCAATATCGAATGTGCTTACAGATAGCCGCGGGCGATTACGCAAACCAGTAAACCGACAGGACACGCAAGCCGCATTCACCCCCGCGGCGATCACAGATTTGTGAATAAAACCGACGTTGCGTCACCGAATCCGCCGAATCGGCGGCGATGAAATAAGTCGTGCGCAGGCTCGGTTGCGGCGCGCAAAACCGCGTGCTAACCACGGCTTGGGTACATCGCGGTTTATGCCGTCCCTCGCGCCGGCCGCCGCCGCGATGCGCTCCGTCTTCGCTCGCCGCGTTCATCGCGACGGTCGCCGGCGCTGTTTCACACATGATGAGTTCACTCAACCAAGGAATGTTTTCATGAAGAAGATTTCGATCCTCAAAGTGCAGAAGCTGAAGACCACCTCCGTTGCCGCGTATCCGATCTGGGTCTGCCTGCCGTTCCCCTGGCCGCGCTTCTGACCTGAGCCGGGCGCCCGGCCACGGCGGTTCCGCCGTAGCGGGCGCACTGTCTTGAACTCCGCCAGGGATGGGCGGACATCCCCTCCTTCCTAGCGCATCGCGTCGGCCGCCGTTTCGCGGCTGCATGCGCGGCGCGCGCCCCTGGACAGCTCTCGACAGCCACCAGATGTGGTTGCGGGCCGGCGTTCGTTCGCCGGCCCGCTTACGCCCATCGCAACGACCGTCCCATCGAGCATCCCGCAATGCCAAAGCACGACGAGCAGACGTACTTCGTCATTCCGCTATCGGTTCAGCCCGAAGGCGATGGCTATTACATCGGCAACGCCGAGCTCAACGAGTTCTACGAGTTCCCCGAAGACGGTCTGCGCATCATCCAGATGCTGCGCAAGGGCGACAGCGCCGAGCAGATCAAGGCCGCGCTGGCCGCGCAGTCCGACGAAACCCTGGACGTTGACGACTTCATCGAGCAGCTCGTCGAAATCGGCTTCATCCATCGCCAGCAGGATCAACACCGCTACGACGAACAGTTGGCCGAATCGACCGCCGGCGACAAGCGTCTTTCGTTCAAGGGCAACCTGGCATTGGCGCGCGCGCTGTTCTCGCCGCTGTCGCTGGCGATCTACCTGGGCGTGATCGGCTATGCCGCCCTCAGCGCGTATCAGGACCCGCGCCTGCGCCTGAATCTGCAGGCGTTCTATCTCGAACAACACCTGACCCTGACCCTGGTCACGCTGCTGGTGCTGTACTTCCTCGCCACCATGCTGCACGAACTGGGCCACATGATGGCCGCGGCGCGCTACGGCGTGCATTCGCGGCTGGGCATCGGCAATCGCCTGTGGGATCTGGTCGCCGAAGCCGACCTGACCGGCATCCTGTCTCTGCCGCGCTCGCAGCGCTATCTGCCGCTGATGGCCGGCATGATGGTGGACGTGCTCAACATCGCCTTGCTGACGCTCGCCATCGGCTGGTTGATCGATCACAGCGGCAACGCCTTCCTGATCCAGCTGCTGCAAGCGCTGATCCTGCAGCTGCTGATCACGATCTCGTGGCAATTCAATATTTTCCTGCGCACCGACATGTACTACGTCGTGTGCAATTTCTTCGGCAATCCGGACCTGGACCGGCAGGCGCGGATCTATCTGCGCGACCGCATGCACCGGATCAGCTTCGGGCGTTTCGGCGAAGCCGCCGAAGCGATCGATCACCGCAACATCGGCGTGCTGCGCGCGTTCTCGCTGCTATGGGTGATCGGGCGGATTTCCGCGCTGATATTCCTCGCCTTCGTGCTGATCCCGACACTCTCGCGCTACGTGCGCAAGGCCTACGACAGTTTCGCCAGCCCGCAGGCGACCCAGGCCACCGCGATGGACGCCGCCGGCTTCGCCGCGATCTCGGTGGCCCTGTTCGCCGGCGGCATGTATCTGTGGCTGCGCCGGCGCTGAAGGCGCCCGGCGCAGCCGCTCATTTCACCGACCCGAATGCATAAGGAGATTGCAATGAACCTCGCCGTCGGCGACACCGGACTGCAGCGGCTGCTCCGACTCCATCCGGCCAACGCCGGCCCCGCCGCCGCGAACCCGGCGCGGGTGCTGGAGATCGACGCCGACTTCGCCCGCGACGGCACCTGGGCCGGCGCGCGCGAACTGGCCGAGCGCGCTTACCTCGAACTGCTGGAACACGGCCGCGAGGATCTGATCGACGCGCACAACGCCGAACTGCACATGGCCTTGCCGCTGCATCGCGAGCGCATACCGCTCAAGTACGCCTGCCTGACCGATACCGCACGCGACGCCGAGCGCACGCGCAATTTCCCGCTCGATCGCGCCTATCGCCTGGTCCACGGCCTGGTCGGCCTGGTGCTGGACTGGAAGCAGGCGGTCGCGCCGGGCGAGTCGTGGCTGGTGCTGGTACGCCAGTACGACCACGCCCAGCATTTGGCGACGCGCTTGTTCGCCGAACTGGCCCGGCGCGCGGCGCGGCGCGGCGAAATCGCGGTGATCATCGACAGCGCGCTCGATCACGCCGAACTGGGTCGGCGCGCGCCTGGCTTACAAACCTCGCTCGCGAGCGATGAGCTGCGCGCACGTCCGGCGCCGTCGCGCGCCGGCGCGCCGGGCGAAGCCGAAGGCGCCGCGCTCGAAGCCGAACTCGCCCGCGGCGGCGCGCTGGACTGGGAAATCAACGCGCCGCGCCTGCTGGCGCACCACCTCAGCCGCGGCGAATCGCTGGCGGCGGCGCAGGTCGCGCTGCGCGCGCTGTGCCTGTGCAATCACTACGGCTACTACCACGAGTCGGCCAGCTTCGCCGACACCGTGCTGCCGCATTTCGACGAGATGGTCGGCGACGACGAAGACGCGCGCTGGAACTACCTGGGCAATATTTTCCAGGGCATGGTCACCACCGACGCCGAAGTGCGCGCGCTGCGCCTGATCCTGGATCTGGCCGAGCCCCGGCTGACCCGGCGCGAGCTGCGGGCGAAGATGCATTACCTGCTGTCGATGATCTACCTGCGCTATTCGAAAAAGCCCGATCTGGCACTGGCCGAGCACTACATCCTGCTCGCCGCCGCCGACATCGACGCCGCCCGCGGCGAAATCCCCGATGCCGATCAGACTTTCCTCAAGGTGTTCATCGACAACGGCCTGGCCTTCCTGCGCGTGCGCCAGGGCCGGCCGCAGGACGCGCTGGCGCTGTGCCAGGAGGGTTACGCCCTGCTCACGCGCGAACTCGGCGAAGATCGCCACACCCTGCATCGCTCGGTGCTGCAGTACAACACCGCGCAGGTCTACGTGATGCTCGACCGCACCGAAGACGCGCTGGTGCATTACCGCAAGTCGATCGAGATGGACCCGTACTACTCCGAGTACTACAACGAAAGCGCCAACATCCTGCAGCGCGAAGAGCGCTTTGAGGAAGCGCTGGAGCTGTACGAATCGGCCGCGCGCTACAGCGCGCCGTATCCGGAGGTGCATTTCAATCGCGGCGTCTGCCATTCGCGCCTGAGCGAATGGGAGCAGGCGCTGGCGTTCTTCGAACTGAGCCTGGAACTCAATCCGGCGCAGCCGGAGATCCATGTGCTGCGCGCGGAAATCCACGAGGAACTCGACGACGCCGAGCGCGCGCTGGCCGATTACGACGCGGCGATCGCGCTTGCGGCCGATTCGGTGCCGGCGCGGGTCAACCGCGCGGTGATGCATTTCGGTCGCGGCCGTTACGATCTGGCGCTGTCGGACATGGATCACGTGATCGCGATCGATGGCGGACAGGCCGGTCATTACGAGAACCGTGCCGAGATCCACAAGGCCATGCGTCAGGACGAGTTGTACCGGCTCGATCTCGATCGCGCCGAGGCCTGTCGCGAAACGGCTTGAGGTTTCGGCCCGGGCGCTCGGGCTTCGGGCCTGAGCGCCTCTCTCGCAAGTGCGGTTCGGGTCTGTCCATCGGAAGCGATGGCGCCCTGTCGCGCCATCTCATAACGGCGTGGCTCGAAAGCGGGATCGCCATTCCGACTCCACACCCGCCCCACTCCTTGCATCGCGCGCGGACACCGCGCGCGAATACGACTCCGCGTCGCCTCAATCGCGCAGCGGCTTGCTGCGCCGCAACGCGTGGCCAGCGCAATCCGTGCGCGGGTTCGGATTTCGCCATCGCCGCGCGAATCCATGCAGCGCCTTGATTGCTCGGGGAAAACCTCGACGGCGCGCCGGGTTTAAACGTTTTTACCTGTTTTAAATCGATCTAAATATTGACATGCCGGAATCGGCGCTCGCACTGTCAGCGCGTCGCCGGGCTTGGCGACGAGCGCGCATTGCCGGACCGCGAACCTCATCGCGGCACTCCGATGCGCATTACCGCCATTGCGTCGCCTTGACGCCCACCGCAGGGGATCGCTCCATGTCGAAGCAGTCGAACCAGAAACCGTCCGCGGCCTCGCGCCGCCTGATGCCGGCGCTCGCCGCGCTGAGTCTCGCCCTCGCCGCGCCGGCCGCGGTCGGCGGCGAATCGGCGATCTTCGGCGGAGGCCCGTTCTATTCCGGCGGCCAGACCGTCATCAACGACCTGCGCGATTCGGGCTTCACCACAGTGTTCCTGTGGAGCATCCACATCGAGGACAACGGCGACCTGGTCTACAACGACATCCCGGTGGTCAAGAACGGCGCCTACGCCGGCGCCGACGCCGATTGGCCGGCGCGACTGGCCTCGCTGAAGACCGCGCCGACCTCGGTCAAGCGCGTGGAAGTCTCGATCGGCGCCTGGGGCGTACCCGACTTCGAGCGCATGGCCAAACTGGCCAACGGCACCGCCGCCGGCTGCGGCACCACCATCGTCTGCGGTACCGGCAGCACCAGCATCCTGTACCGCAATTTCCAGGCGCTGAAGACCGCCACCGGCGCCGACGCGGTCAACTTCGACGACGAGAGCCATTACAACGTCGCCGACACCACCACCTTCGGCCAGATGCTGGTCGGGCTGGGCTACAAGATCACCTTCGCGCCGTACACCAATCAATCGTTCTGGAAGGGCGTCAAGGACAACCTGGGTAGCTCGGTCGATCGCATCTACCTGCAGGTGTACGACGGCGGCGCCGGCAACGATCCGGCGAACTGGAATACCGCGATGGGCATGACCGTCATGCCCGGCCTGTGGACCAAGCACGGCAGCGGCTGCACCTCGGGCGACAGCCCCTCGCAGGTGCAGACGCGCATGGCCGGCTGGAAGACCAGCGCCGGCATCAGCGGCGGTTTCCTGTGGTTGTACGACGACATCCAGAAGTGCTGGGCGCAGGGCACCACCGCGCAATACGCTTCCGCGATCAATGCCGCCGTCAGCGGCAACACTCCGCCGGTGGCGAACTTCGGCGTCAGCATCAGCGGCCTGACCGCGAACTTCAGCGATTCCTCCAGCGATGCCGACGGCAGCATCGCTTCGCGCAGCTGGAATTTCGGCGACAGCGGCACCTCCACCGCGACCAATCCCAGTCACGCCTATGCCAGCGCCGGCAACTACACCGTCACCCTCACCGTGACCGATAACGGCGGCGCCACCAACACCAAGACCTCGACCGTGTCGGTCGGCGCGGGCAACGTCAACCTCGCGCTCAACAAACCGACCACGAGTTCGACCGCGTGCAACAGCAACGAATCGGGGGCCAAGGCGGTCAACGGCAGCGTCTCGGGCGGCAACACGGACAAGTTCTGTTCGTTGACCTCGCCGTCGTGGCTGCAGGTCGATCTGGGCTCGGCGCAGACCGTCAGCAGCTTCACCGTCAAGCACGCCGGCGCGGGCGGCGAATCGGCGACGTGGAACAGCAAGGCTTTCACCATCCAGACTTCGAGCAACGGCACGTCCTGGAGCACGCCGGTGACGATCACCAACAACACCGGCAATTCCTCCACGCACTCGATCACGGCGACTTCGGCGCGGTACGTGAAGCTCAATGTGACTACGCCTACGCAGAACACGGATCCGGCTACTCGGATTTATGAGTTCGAGGTCAGGTGAGTGGTGTGAGGGGGATCTGATCGGCGCTAGGGCGCCGGTTTTGGGGTTGGGGTGTGAGGGGAGATCGGGGCCACCGTCATGCAACGCATGGCGGTGGCTTTTTTGTTTTGGCCTGGATGCGCCATAGAATCCGCCGCCGCCGCCGTTGCCGTTGCCGTTGCCGTTGCCGTTGCCGTTGCCGTTGCCGTTGCCGTTGCCGTTGCCGTTGCCAAGATTTTGCTTCGCTTCGCCTTTGTTTTTGTAGTTGCTGGGCGTCGCTAGTAACTCGCGAGACCAGGGACACCCGGAGGGCGGCGCACATGGACGTGCGCCGGGTGCCACCTTGGGCAGGATGCCCAATGTGGCACCTGCCTGCGCAAGCACCGTACTCGTGGCTTTTGACTCGAAACAGCCCAAAGCCCTTTCTTTGGTTACTTTCTTTGTGGCTTTGGACAAAGAAAGTGACCCGCCGCTCCATGGCGGAAGCTTTAAGCGTTAGATCTTGCTCTCGCCCTTGCTCTCGCTCTCGCTCTCGCTCTCGCTTGAGGCTTCTGCTTTTTGCTCGTCATTCCCGCGAACGCGGGAATCCAGTGCCTTTCGTGCGAGAACGCTTGAAGTCGCTGGATTCCCGCGTTCGCGGGAATGACGGTAGGAGGGAGTGCGCAGATCTGGTTGTTTCGATCAAGGACATCAGGTTCCTTAGAAGCCTTAGAAGCCACAAGCAAGATCAAACGCTAAACGCTTCCGCCATAAAGCGGCGGGTCACTTTCTTTGTCCAAAGCGACAAAGAAAGTAACCAAAGAAAACGCATTGGCTGTTTCGAGTCAAAAGCCACGAGTACGGTGCTTGCGCAGGCAGGTGCCACATTGGGCATCCTGCCCAAGGTGACACCCGGCGCACGTCCATGTGCGCCGCCCTCCGGGTGTCCCTGGTCTCGCGAGTTACTAGCTGCGCCAAGCCAGAGCTGAAGCAAAGACGAAGCAAATCACGGCAACAGCAACAGCAGCAAAAACAGCAAAAACTACAACTACAACTACAACTAACACTACAACAGCGACAGCGACAGCGACAGCAACAGCAACAGCAACAGGAAGATAACGCCCCCCAAAACGAAAATCGCCGGCTTTCGCCGGCGATCCCGTACAACCATGCCATCGGCCAAATCAACCGATCACATCTGCTCCAACGTCACCGCCACCGCATGCACCACCGCGCCGATCTTGAGCGCGCTCTGCACGCCCTGCGCGCTGATCTCATGCTTGCGCAACACCTTCTCGTGCGAGTCCATGCAGGCACCGCAACCGTTGATCGCCGACACCGCCAGCGACGCCAGCTCGAAGGTCATCTTGTCGATGCCCGGATTCGCCATCACGTTCATGCGCAAACCCGCGCGCAACTGGCCGTACTCTTCGTTCTGGATCAGATGGGTGGCGCGGTAGTAGATGTTGTTCATCGCCATCACCGCCGCCGCGGCCTTGGCGCCGTTGATCTCTTCCGGCGACAGCTTCTCGGCGGCGAATTCCTCCACCGCCGCGGCGAACGGCTTGTAGCGCGAGGCGATCGCGCAGGCCAGCGCTATCGCGCGGATCTGCTTGGCGTCCACGCCCGGCGAACCGGCGTCGCTGAGCACGCTGTCGAGGTTGAGCTTGAGGTCCTTGGCGTAATCGGGCAGCGAATTGCGAAGTTCGGAAAGGCTCATCGAAAACTCCTGAAATCTGCGGAAACCATCCGTCGGGCGACGGACACGCGTCAACGCCTGGCGGGCATGCGCAAGCGCACGGCTGGCTGGGATGACGATAAGAAAGGCGCCTGCGCTGACACGCATGCGCGAGTAAGTGCGGCCGGAGCGAACCCCGGCCGCGGGGCACATCCCGCACGGGAGGGAGGGGGGCCGGTACGACCGGCCGCATGCGGGTGTTGCCGAAAAAACCTGCGCTGGCGGCTCAGGCCGACAGCGCAGCAGAACCAGAGGGGAGCCGGGTCACGGAATCCGGCTCCGCCGGAGATCACTCCGGGCCGATCATCGCTACGAACTGTCCGTTGCCGGACGGTCTCGGACGAATCAAGCGACCTTGAGGGTGCTCTCGCCCTGGCTCCAGTTGCACGGGCACAGCTCGTCGGTCTGCAGGGCGTCCAGCACGCGCAGCACTTCCTGCGGGTTGCGGCCGACCGAACCGTCGGTGACGTAGACGAAGCGGATGATGCCGTCCGGATCGACCAGGAAGGTGGCGCGCTGAGCGACGCCGTCGTCGGTCAGGATGCCCAGCGCCGAGGTCAGGTCCTTCTTGATGTCGGCCAGCATGGGGAACGGCAGGTCGCGCAGATCCTTGTGATCCTTGCGCCACGCCAGATGCACGAACTCGCTGTCGGTGGACGCGGCCAGTACCTGGCAGTCGCGGTCCAGGAACTGCTGGTTCAGGTCGCCGAAACCCTTGATCTCGGTCGGGCAGACGAAGGTGAAGTCCTTCGGGTAGAAGAACACCAGCAGCCACTTGCCCTTGTAGGTGTCGTTGTCGATGTCGGCGAACGCGCTATCGAGACTGTCGATACCGACCGTGGCCTTGACCTTGAACTTGGGGAACTTTTCGCCGATCGAAAGCATGCGTATGACTCCTTGAGGGGATGGGATGGGTGGAAATCGGGTTGGGTGTAGCCGATGGGTACAACCTATGCCGTGTATGTTGCATCACAGCATTTGATTAATGAAATGAATTGTTCCTATTATGCCGATAGCCATCCTCAATTGACAGCCGTCGTATGAATCTTCGTGATCTTAAATATCTGGTCGCCCTGGCCGATCACAAGCACTTCGGCCGGGCCGCGGCGGCGAGTTTCGTCAGCCAGCCGACGCTGTCCACCCAGATCAAGAAGCTGGAGGAAGAACTGGGCGTATCGCTGGTCGAACGCGCGCCGCGGCGGGTCATGCTGACGCCGGTCGGACGCGATATCGCCGAACGCGCGCGCAAGGTCATCGCCGATGTCGAGCAGATGAGCGAGATCGCCCGCCGCAGCCAGGACCCGGAAGCCGGCACGGTGCGCCTGGGCCTGTTCCCGACGCTGGGGCCGTACCTGCTGCCGCACGTGGTGCCGGGCCTGCGCAAGCGCTTCCCGCGCCTGGAGTTGCTGCTGGTGGAAGAGAAGACCGACCAGATCCTCGCCCGCCTGCGCGACGGCCGCCTCGACGCCGGCCTGCTGGCGCTGCCGATCCACGACGACCAACTGCATGTGGAGCCCTTGTTCGACGAACCCTTCCTGCTGGCGGTGCCGCAGCAGCATCCGATGGCCGGGCGCGACTCGCTGGATCTGCACGACCTGGACGATCAGCACCTGTTGCTGCTGGAAGAAGGCCACTGCCTGCGCGAACAGGCCCTGGACGTATGCCGCCTGTCCGGCGCCGACGAACGCGACGGGTTCCGCGCCACCAGCCTGGAAACGCTGCGGCAGATGGTCGCCGCCGGCGTGGGCATCACCTTGTTGCCGATGCTGGCGGTGCAGCCGCCGGTGCCGCCCTCGCCGGACATCCACCTGCTGAGCTTCAACGGCGAATCCCCGCACCGCGAAGTCGGCATGCTGTGGCGGCGCAGCTCGGCGATGTCGGATTTCCTGATGCAGTTGGCCGATGAGTTGCGCAAGTTGCCGGCCTCGCTGCTGCAGCGACCGCCCACCAGCGCGGAACGCAAAAGTTTGCGCGAGCCGCACTGAGCTTCGCGCGCGGCCGGCCCCGGCGGAATCAGCGAAAAGACCCGGGGTTTCGCCCGGTTCACCCGACATCCATCGCGCGCCGTCGCGCCGATTCGCAATCGCGGCTTGAAACTGATTGCGCCGCCGGCCGCTGTTTCGGCCTTGACCGCATTCCTACAGTGACAACCAGACCGCGGGCGCTCCAGCGCCCCGGCTCCCATCCCTGAGGACTACGAACATGCCGGCGCAAACCGAAACCACCCCCGTGATCAACATCGCCGTGCTGAAGGCCCGCCCCGGCCAACGCGTCGCGCTCGCTGCGGCACTGATCGAACTGGTCGCCCCCACTCGCGACGAGCAAGGCTGCCTCGACTACACCTTGTTCGAACTGGCCGATGAGCCCGGCACGTTCTATATGCGCGAATCCTTCGCCGATCAGGGCGCCTTCCAGGTCCACATCGCCACGCCGCACTTCAAGGCGTTTCAACGCCGTTTCGACGAATTGCTGGGCGCGCCCCTGCGGCTGATCGGGCTGCGCAAACTCGCTTAGCCGTTGCCTCCTCTCCCGCAGGCGAGAGAAGGATGGGTTCGAGGCCGTGCAAACCGACTCAGCCCCCGGCATGAACGCGCCGAAGTCTTTTGCGGGAGGGGCTTCAGCCCCGAGGCCTCTCGATCAGATCACTGCCCCGTAGCGAACAGCATCGGGGCTGAAGCTGCTCCTGCAAAAAGGACCGACGAACTGAGGCATCCGTCGCAGGATTGCCCGCATCGCGCCACACGCGCACCTTGCCGCCTCGCACTCGAAGCCGGAAGCTCGGAACCGCCCCGCCCATCGCGGTGCCGCCGCATTCCGCGGCTCTCGCCATGGCCCTCCCTCCGCTTACGAGATCACCCACATGCGATCACGCCTACCCTCGCGCCTGTCCGCCGCCGCGCTCGGCCTGCTGTGCCTCAGCGCCGCGCCGGTGTTCGCCGCCGACGAATTCGGCAGCGACTGGGACGACCCGCGCACCGCCGACCCGCCGGTGGCCCGCCCGGATACGCGCAGTTGCACCGTCGAAGTACTGGACACCGCGTTCGCCGATTTCGAATGGCACCTGGGCGCGATCGCGCCGCCGGCCGCCTGCCCCGGCCCGTGGAGCAAGGTGGTGCTGGAAATGGACGGCCAGGTGAAAGGCGTGCAGTTCGATCGCCTGGGCTATCTGCAGATCGGCGGCATGACCGTGCTGTCGACCAGCACCCCGGAGCCCTCGCGCGACGGCATCGGCTGGCATGTCGAAAAAGACATCAGCGCCTACGCGGCGCTGCTGAAATCGCCGCAGCAGGTGCGCATGTACCTGGGCAACGTGGTCAACCAGACCTACACCGGCGTGATCTACGTGCAGGCGCGGGTCGTGTTCTACAACGCCGACCGCCGCCACCCGGCGCCGGACAGCGCCGATGCGGTCGCGCCGTTGAGCAATGAACGCCGCGACGGCAGCGATCTGATCGGCGACTACACCCTGCCCGCCAACGCCACGCGCTGGATCGGCGAGGTCTACGCCACCGGCTCGGGCGGCGGCTGCGAAGAGTTCTGGTACTTCACCGCGCCGCCGGAGGCGAACTACTCCTGCCCCGCCCAGCACGGCCCGTATCGCGAAGTGCAGGTGCTGATCGACGGCCGCGTCGCCGGCATCGCCATGCCGTATCCGCACATCTACACCGGCGGCTGGTCGAATCCGTTCCTGTGGTACGTGCTACCGGCGTCGCGCGCGTTCAATATCGAGCCGATCCGCTACGACCTGT
This sequence comes from Lysobacter gummosus, assembly GCF_001442805.1. Classification (NCBI taxonomy): domain Bacteria; kingdom Pseudomonadati; phylum Pseudomonadota; class Gammaproteobacteria; order Lysobacterales; family Lysobacteraceae; genus Lysobacter; species Lysobacter gummosus. The sequence goes on from NZ_CP011131.1 coordinate 4,328,313, forward strand.
CGCCCTTCATCGGCGCGGTCAACGACGGCCGCGCGCACGAAGTGCGGTTTCGCGTGGCCAACCTGCCCGACGGCGCCTCCGGCTGGACCTTGCAGCCGAACCTGCAAGCCTGGACCGACGCGCGCCGCGCCGCCACCGGCGGGCGTCTGCTCAGTTACGAGTTGACTCCGCTTGCGGCCGAGTCGAAATACAGCGCGTCGCCGGACGGAACGTTCCAGGTCGATACCCGCGGCGGCCATCGTCTGCGCGCGAGCGGTTACGTCGATACCTCGAAGGGCCGCGAATACACCACGGTCGAGCGCATCGTCGGCAACACCAATCTGCACGGCTGGGGCGCGGACGAGAACCCCGATGGCATCCAGGGCGAATGGAACGACACTCAAACCGTCACTCGCCTGGGCCGCGGCCTGCCGAGCGTGTCGAGGCAATCGCAGCGCTTCGGCGTGGACGGCTCGATCAGCGTGCAGCCTTCGGGCACGGCGCAGCGCATCGTCACCAGGATGAAGATCTCCGACGAGGCCAACATCTTGCAGACCCCGGCCCCGGGCCAGCCGGCGCTCGCGCAGATCAAGCGCAACCGCTTCGAAGGCGAAGCCGGCTGGAACTACGGCGTGCCGCGGCCGGAGCGGCATGCGACCGGGCATTCGACACAGCGCCACCGCAGCATCGGCACGCAGGGTTGCTACGACCACGAGATTTCGCAGAGCAACGGCTTCATCGCGACCGATCGCTATCGCTGCGGACAGCCCTGATCGCATCGCGGCACGCCTTGCCCCGCGTTTCGGCGCGGGGCAAGGGTGAGGCTGCGGTTGGGTCGGATCGAAAGACGTCGGGGCTAAGCCCCTCTCACATAAGCGCAAGCAGAAAACTTATGTGGACGAATCCTCAGCTTCGCCGGCGTCCTTGCGCGGGCCGAACAAGGGCTGATCGCCGCGCGCCAATCCCAGGAAGATGCCTGCCAGCGACAAGGCGATGCCGATCAGTTCGACCCCGCCCAATCGCTTATGGAAGAACAGCACATCCCAGACATAAGCCAACAGCGGCTGCAGCAACAGGCACAGGCCGACCACGCCCGCGGGCAGCTTCGGCATGGCGCGGCCGATCACCAGCCAGCCCAGCACCTGCGCGATCGCGGCGTAGGCGGTCAGGATCATCCAGTCGCGCGCGCTCGCCGGCAGCAGGGTCTCGCCGCCGAACGGCACGATCGCGCCGAGCATCGCCGCCGATCCCAGGCACAGCCACCACTGCAGGGCCTCGTTCGGCGTCTTTCCGCGACGCGCCTGCGCGGCGCGGAACGCGAGCAGGAAGCCGCCATACAACAAGGCCGCGGCCAGCGCGAACGCCACGCCGATGCGAAAACGCGCGTCCATGTGCTCCCAGCCCGGCGCCAGCAGCAGGGCCAACCCGACCAGGGCCATGCTCAGGCCCAGCCACAGCTTCCAGCCGGCGCGTTCGCCCAGCCAGATCGCGCCGACGCCGGCCAGCACGAACACCTGGAAATTCGCCAGCAAGGTCGATAGGCCGACGCCGACGTAAAGGATGCTGCGGTGCCACAGCCACAGGTCCAGCGCCAGGAACGCCGCGCCCAGCATGACCAGCCCGAGCACCCGGCCCTCGGGCCGCCAATGGCGCAGGCGACCGCGCCGCCACGGCTGGCCGAGCAGCACCAGCAGGATCACCGCCGCCAGCGCCATGCGCCAGAACGCGGAGGCGGCCGGGCCGATCTGCACCAGTTTGACGAACACCGCCGAGCTGCTGATGACACTGGCGCCCAGCAGCATCTGCAACAGCGCGCCGCGCGAGGAGGCTTGAGAGGAGGCGTTCATGCGCGCCCCCGGAAACACAGTCGTATCGATCGCATCGCGAAAACTCCGGTCGATCCGCCCACGGCTTGGCCCTGGACGGGGCGCCGCGTCGCGGCGGCCGGCACCGGGCCGGTCGCGCCGCGACGGGCGCTTCAATGGGGATAGGTTGATTGGGTCGGGTCGGGACCCGGCCCGGTCCGCAGCTTCAGATCGCGGACCCGTGGCGCCTTGGCGCCGCGGCCGAACCGCCGGCAAACCCGGGCCGCGAGGCCCGAAACGCGGCGTTCAGGCCGGAAGCCAGCCCGGCGGCGGCATCGCCGCGAGCGGTTCCGGCTCGGCCGGCGGCGGCTCGCCCAGCGACAATTGCTGGACCACCTCGCGCGCCTGCGGCCAGACGATTTCCGGCACGCACACCTGCACCGCGCCGAACAGCGGCAACTCGCCGAGCCCGCCGACCAGCGCTTCGCCGCGCAGAAACACCGGAATCCCGGCGTCTTCCAGCGCGTGCCGGACCAGATGGGCGTCGATCAGATGGGCGGCTTCGTAGACGACTTTCATCGTCGCTGTCCTTCGGCCTGCGCGGCCTTGCGAGTCTGCGGCCAGCATACGCCGCCGCGCCGCGGCGGGCGCGCCCGCCGCCGAAACAGCCATCCGGGCAAGCTCGCCCTGGCCTGCGCGGACCGCCTCGCACGGGCAAGCCGGCCCGGCACCGGCTAAACTCCCGATTCTCTCTTTCTCAAGATGCATTGCATGTCCGCCGATCCTTCCCGTCTTGCCCCCGAACATCCCGCCGACAGCGCCGCCCCGGCCGCGGTCAAACAGGATTTCGTCCGTCAGATCGTTCGCGACGACCTGGCCAGCGGCAAGCACCAGGGCGTGCGCACGCGCTTTCCGCCCGAGCCCAACGGCTACCTGCACATCGGCCACGCCAAGGCGATCTGCCTGGATTTCGGCGTCGCGAACGAATTCGGCGGCCGCTGCAACCTGCGCTTCGACGACACCAACCCGGCCAAGGAAGACCCCGAATACGTCGAGGCGATCCAGGACGACGTGCGCTGGCTCGGTTTCCAGTGGGCCGAGCTGCGCCACGCCTCGGATTATTTCGAACTGTTCTATCTGGCCGGCGAAAAGCTGATCCGCCAGGGCGACGCCTTCGTCTGCGATCTCAGCGCCGAGGAAGTGCGCGCTTACCGCGGCTCGCTCAACGAGCCGGGCCGCAACTCGCCGTACCGCGACCGCAGCGTCGAGGAAAACCTCGACCTGTTCCGGCGCATGCGCGCGGGCGAGTTCGCCGACGGCGCACGCACCCTGCGCGCGAAGATCGACATGGCCTCGGGCAACATCAACCTGCGCGACCCGGCGCTGTACCGGATCAAGAAGGTCACCCACCAGAACACCGGCGACGCCTGGCCGATCTATCCGATGTACGACTTCGCCCATTCGCTCAGCGACTCGTGCGAAGGCATCACCCATTCGCTGTGCACGCTGGAGTTCGAAGACCACCGCCCGCTGTACGACTGGTGCGTGAGCAAGGTCGATCTGCCCCATTCGCCCGAGCTGCTGGCGCCGCTGCTGGCCAAGGGCCTGCCGAACGAGGCCGCGATTCCGCGTCAGATCGAGTTCTCGCGCGCCAACCTCAACTACACCGTGATGAGCAAGCGCAAGCTCATGGTGCTGGTGCAGGACAAGCTGGTCGATGGCTGGGACGATCCGCGCATGCCGACCCTGCAGGGCATCCGCCGCCGCGGCTACACCGCCGCCGCGATCCGCCTGTGGGCCGAGCGCCTGGGCGTGAGCAAGCAGAACTCGGTGATCGACTACTCGGTGCTGGAAGGCTGCCTGCGCGAAGACCTCGACGCGGCCGCGGCGCGGCGCATGGCGGTGATCGATCCGCTCAAGCTGGTCATCACCAATCTGGACGATTCGCACGAAGAATCGCTGCACTTCTCCAATCACCCGAAGGACGAGAGCTTCGGCTCGCGCCAGGTGCCGTTCTCGAACCATCTGTGGATCGAGCGCGAGGATTTCGAGGAAGTGCCGCCGAAGGGCTTCAAGCGCCTGATTCCGGGCGGCGAAGTGCGCCTGCGCGGCGCCGGCATCCTGCGCTGCGATGAAGTGATCAAGAACGAGGCCGGCGCAATCGTCGAGCTGCGCGGCACGCTCGATCCCGAATCGCGTCCCGGCATGGCCGGCGCCGATCGCAAGATCAAGGGCACCATCCACTGGGTCAGCGCGCGCCACGCGGTCGCGGCCGAAGTGCGCCTGTACGACCGCCTGTTCGACGTGGCCGCGCCCGACGACGACGGCGACGGCAAGACCTACAAGGATCACCTGAATCCGAACTCGCGCCGCACCGTCACCGGCTATGTCGAGCCGGCCGCGGCGCAGGCCGCGCCGGAGCAGGCGTTCCAGTTCGAGCGCGTGGGCTACTTCGTCGCCGATCGCTACGACCATCGTCCGCAGCAGCCGGTGTTCAACCGCAGCGTGACGCTGCGCGATACCTGGGCGAGCAAGGAATGAGTCCGAAAATCTCCTATCAGCTGACCGGCGCGGTGCAGTTGGCCCTGCCGGACTGGATCGATGAAGCGGTCGACCGTCAGCGCGCTTATCCCGGCGATGAGGACAAGGTCGCATTGGCGGTCGAATTGTCCCGGCGCAACATCGAGCTGGGCACCGGCGGCCCGTTCGGCGCGGCGGTGTTCGACAGCAACGGCCTGGTGATCGGCGTAGGCGTCAATCGCGTGGTGCCGCAGAACTGCTCGGTCGCCCACGCCGAGATGATGGCCTTCATGTGCGCGCAGGCGGCGCTGAGCGCGTTCCGGCTCAACGACATCGGGCCGATGACCCTGGCCACCTCGGCGCAGCCGTGCTGCATGTGCTACGGCGCCAGCTTCTGGGCCGGCATCGACCATCTGCTGATCGGCGCGCGCTCGGAAGACGTGATGCGCCTGACCGAATTCGACGAAGGCCCGCTGCCGGCGGACTGGATCGGCGAACTGGAACGCCGCGGCATCGCCGTGCGCCGCGACCTGCATCGCGACGCCGCCTGCGAGGTGCTGCGCCGTTACGGCGAGAGCGGCATTTCGTACTGATCCGACGTTTCAAGGGCTAGACGCGGCGCGAGCCGCGGCGACGCTCCTGCAATCCACCGCGCCGGTTCGCGAATCGGCGCGGTCGCGGTTCGCGCCGCTCCTACCCTTTGCTTCCGCGAGTGTCCCACGATGACCGACTCCGCCCTGTTGTGTTGGTGCCGCGCCGGCTTCGAACCCGAACTCGCCGCCGAATTGAGCGAACGCGCCGCGCTCGCCGGCCATCCCGGTTATGCGCGCACCCAGCGCAACAGCGGCTACGTCGAATTCATCGTCGAAGACGCCGCCGCGCTGTCGCGCGCGCTGCCGTGGTCGAAACTGATCTTCGCCCGGCAGAAGCTGGTGCGCCTGGCCGATCTGCCCAACTTGAATCCGACCGACCGCATCACCCCGATGCTGGCCGCGCTCGATGCGCTGGGCGGCTCGGGCCTGAACGTGTCGATGTTCGGCGAACTGTGGGTCGAGCATCCCGACTCCGACGACGGCAAGCCGCTGGCCGGTCTGGCGCGCAGCTTCGGCAACGCGCTGCGCCCGGCGCTGCGCAAGGCCGGATGGCTGAGCAAGGCCGACGACGCGCGCCGGCCGCGCCTGCACGTGGCGTTCCTGGCCGGCGATCACGCCGTGCTGGCGATGTCCGAGCCGTACGACAGCGCGCCGTGGCCGCTGGGCATCGCGCGCCTGCGCATGCATCCCGACGCGCCCAGCCGCTCCGCGCTCAAGCTCGAAGAAGCGCTGCTGACCCTGCTCGACGACGAAGAACGCGAACGCCGCGTGCGCGACAACATGCAGGCCGCCGACCTGGGCGCCGCGCCCGGCGGCTGGACCTGGGTGCTGATGCGCAACGGCATGAAGGTCACCTCGGTCGATAACGGCCCCTTGAAGCAGGCGCTGCTCGACAGCGGCCGCGTCGATCATCTGCGCGCCGACGGTTTCACCTGGCAGCCCAAGCGCACGCTGGACTGGATGGTTTGCGACATGGTCGAGTCGCCCGCGCGCGTGGCCGAGCGCATGGCCACCTGGTTCCGCGAGAACTGGTGCCGGCAGGCGATCTTCAATCTCAAGCTGCCGATGAAGAAGCGCTGGGAAGAAACGCGCATCTGCCTGGAAGCATTCGAACATCAGGCGCATCGTCCGATGATCGTGCGCGCGCGCCAGCTGTATCACGATCGCGAAGAGATCACGGTGTTCGCTACGCCCAAGTAAGCGGCGCATTCGCCTGCGATGGCTGCGGTTCATCGCGGTGATGCGCAGGTGATGTGCGCTTGCTGCGCATGCATATCCCGGTCGATTCCACACGGCAGCGCGATGTCGCCGTAGTTCGCGTCGTCGCGGTGACGCCGCGCCGTTCAGCGCGGGTTTCGAAGATTGACATCCGATTGATCCGCACAGGGCTAGCGTCGGGCCTCTCCCCAGCGCGAGGCTCCGCCATGAAGCAGCACGCGAACCAACGACACTCCCTGCTCGCCTTGACCCTGCTGGCCGCGATGGCGAGCGCTGGCGCCGCATCGGCGCAGGTTCCGGCCAAGGTCGAATCCAAGCACGAAGCGATCGAGAAAGCCGACATCGCCGCGGCGCAGGCGCAAGCCGCGCGTCAGGACGCGGCAAGCGCGCAGACGGCGGCGCGCGCGGCGGCCGACACCCGCGACCAGGGCGCGATCAGCGCACGCGGCGCGGTAGCGGCGCAAATCACCGCCGAACAAGCCAAGAGTTCGGCCATCGATGCGCAAACCGCCGCGCGCCAGGCCGTGCGCGCCTCCGAAGCCGCGCGTTCGGCGCAGGCCGCCGCGGTCTCCGGCAGCAACCCGACCGGCGCGGCGATCCAAGCCCAGGCGGCCATGAGCGAAGCACGCACCGCGAACGCGATCGCCACCGATGCCACCAGCGTGGCGCAGGCCGCGGCTGCGGCGACCGCGGAAGCCAATCAGCTGCCGGCGACTGTAGTGGCTCCGCCGTCGGATGGACGCAATGTCAATTTCGTCGCACTCGATGTCGATGCCGATGGGACCTTGACGCGCAGCGAGGCACGCGCGTTCACGCCGCTCAGCGCTAATTTCATCGCGGTGGATGTCAATGCCGACGGGGTGTTGAGTGCTAGCGAGATTGCGGGGTGGAGGCGGTAAGCGTCGGCACGGCAGGGGGCCGTCGTTCCTGCGGGAAGGCGGCCTCGCCTCTTCAATTCGTAAAAGCCAGATACGCCGCGGCCTAGAAGCCGAATACACCGAGCCTTTAGCAGCACCTCACCAGACCGTCATTCCCGCGAAGGCGGGCTCCGCCTTACTTCGGCGAAGCCGAACATCCAGAGACTTCAGCGTCACCTCTCCAGGCCGTCATTCCCGCGAACGCGGGAATGACGGATACAAAATTCTGCGGGATTGATCCGTAATGCGCTAAGCAGATCGCCTCCCCCACTCAGAACGTAGCCCCCACCGCAACACTAGCGAAATCATGATCCGCCAGCGGATCGTAACGCGCACTGCCGGCATAGTCGGTATAGCTGACACTGGCGAAGTAGTTCTTGCCGTACTTCGCCAGCAACCCCAAAGTCAGCTGCCGACGATCCTCAACCAGCTGATTGTCGATCGCATAACCGCGCACGTCGTGGCCGAAACTCAGGCTGGGTGACAACATCCAGGCACCGCCCGGCATATAGTCCAGTTGCGCGCGCAACCGATAGCCCCAGGCATTGCGCGTATAGAACCCTTCATCGATACAGCCGCGCGGATTCTGCACCGGCGGACACACGCCGCCGTAGCCTTCCGGTGAGAAGCCCCAATGGAAGCCGCGCCCATAGCGCGCCTGGCTCAACGCGGGCAAATCGGCGTGGCTATAGGCCACTTCGCCCGATACCGACGCCTGTTGCGCGCCCAGCACGCCGGTGAAGCTGCGTTGGAAATTCAGCAGCAACTGGCTCTTGCCGACCCGGTCATAGCCGCGCAACACCGCGCTCGGCGGCAATACCGCGTTGCGCTGGCCGATCGGTCCGCCGTTGCTGGTCAGGGCGCGGAACATGTCCGCGGTATTGAGTTGCACCGGCTGGTCCTGCGTATGCGACAACTCGGCGCCGAGCTTCCAGCCTTTGACGCGCGCATCGAAACTCAGGCCGAAAATGCGGATGTCGTCGGGGTATTCCCACGACACACGGATGGTCGAAAGCCGCGCCGACAGTTGCGCGTAACTCGTCGGCACGCCGGCCGCGATCAGCCGCGGCGCCAGGGTCGGATCGGTAAGCGCGGGGTCCATCGTGATCGCGTCCAGATACGGCGCGCGCGAATTGATCCGCAGGTAGTACGCGCCCCAACCCAGTCCACGCGGTTCGTCGCGATAACGCAGCGCCAGACCCCATTGCCCCGAATCGCTGCCATAGCGGTCGCGATCGCGCGGCAGGATCGCGCCCATCGATTGCATGAAGCCGTCGCTGAGCCACGGCCCCGCGTCGGGCGATGCGCTGTTGATCGGGTAGTAGGCATTGGTCTGGATGCCGGCGCAGCCGCGATCGAAGCCCAGATCGCTGCCGGAGAAGAACGTGCCGCACGGATCGTATTCCGACGCGCGCCAGTTCCATTGCCAGAACCCTTCCAGGCTCAACCTGGAATCGAGCGTCCATTTCGCCCACAGCATCTCGACCGGAATCTGCGCTTCGCTGGCCGCATCGGTGCCGGGCCGGCGCAAGCTCGTGTAGTCGATCGGATTGACCTGATTGACGCCCTGCAGGAACAGGCTGTTGCCCCACTTCACGCTTTGCTTGCCCACGCGCAGATCCAGCGCGCTGTCTTCGTCCAGTTTCAGGTGTCCGTAAACATAGGCGTTGAGCCACAGGAACCCGGAGAACTTGTTCGAGCGCGACAAGCCGGCATCGTTGAGCGGCGCGCGCGCATCGAACCCGTTCGGCACGTTGCCCTGCGCGACTTCGCGAGTGTCGAGCGTGGCGTCGTACCAGGTGCGCGCGCTCAGGTTCACACCGACGTCGCGGTATTTCAGATCGACCGATTGCACGATCTTGAACAAGGTCGAAAACGCATCGCCACGGTCGAAATTCAGATTGCCGTCGTCGGCGGTATCGGCGCCGTTGCCGCCCTTGGCGCGGCCGTCGGAGGCAAAGCCCTTGCCTAGCAGATGCGGTTTTGGCTTGCCGGTGCGCACCGAAGTGCCGGCGACGATGCGGGTGTTCCATTGGCCCTGAATGCGGCCGTCGGCGAGTTCGAATTCGGCCGCGCGTGCGGCCGGCGACGACAGGATCAGGGCGAGCGTGGCCGGCAGAACCGCGATGACCGGCACGTGCGCGCGCAAGGCGGCAAGCGCGCCTGAAGAGGGAGAAGAGAACAAAATACAGCTCTGCGGGGGAACGGAGACCCTGTGTTTCTAGCATCGGCCGCGCAGGCGCCGCACTACTACTTTAGGCCGGATCGCACGTCCTGTGACTTGCGTCGGCCCGGGGTTGCGGCATAGTGCCTTGCCTCCCCCGTCCGCCGACACGCCGCACGCCATGACCGCCACAACGATCGTTCCCGACGCCGCTCGCCCACTGAATCGCAGCGACATCCGCACCTTGCTGCTGTCCGCGCTCGGCGGCGCGTTGGAGTTCTACGATTTCGTCATCTTCGTGTTCCTGACCGAGACTTTGCGGCAGTTGTTCTTTCCGCCGGACATGCCGACCTGGCTCGGCACCTTGCAGGTCTACGGCATCTTCGCCGCCGGTTATCTGGTGCGGCCGATCGGCGGCATCATCATGGCCCACTTCGGCGACCGCTCCGGACGCAAGCGCATGTTCACGCTCAGCGTGTTCCTGATGGCGCTGCCGACGCTGTTCATCGGCCTGTTGCCGGTGTACGCGCAGATCGGCATCGCCGCGCCGCTGTTGCTGCTGGCGCTGCGCATCGTGCAGGGCATCGCGATCGGCGGGGAAGTGCCGGGCGCGTGGACCTTCGTCGCCGAGCACGCGCCGCGCGGTCGCGTCGGCTTCGCCTGCGCCACGCTGTCGGCGGGACTCACCGCCGGCATCCTGATCGGTTCGCTGATCTCCACCGCGATCAACACCTGGTTCACACCCGAACAAGTGCTGGGCGGGGTCTGGCGCGCGCCGTTCGTGATCGGCGGCGTGTTCGGTTTCCTGGCGGTGTATCTGCGCCGCTGGCTCAGCGAGACGCCGGTGTTCGCGGCGATGCGCGCCAGCCGCCAACTGGTGCAGGAATTGCCGCTCAAGCAGGTGCTGCGCAATCACCTGGACGGCGTGGTGCTGTCGATGCTGGTGACGTGGCTGCTGACCGCGGCGATCGTGGTGATCATCCTGATGACGCCGACCATCGTGCAGCAGAAGTTCGGCATTGAACCGGCGCGCGCGTTTCTCGGCAATTCCCTGGCGGCGTTCTTCCTGACTCTGAGCGCGGTCGGCGGCGGCCTGCTGGTGGATAAGCTCGGCCGCGGCAAGGCGCTGTTGATCGGCTCGCTGGGCGTGCTGGCCAGCAGCTTCGCGCTGTATTACGACCTCAACCACGGCGCGCACAACTTCCTGCCGCTGTATGCGCTGGCGGGCGTGTTCGTCGGCGTGGTCGGGGTGATCCCGGCGGTGATGGTGGCCTCGTTCCCGGCGCCGGTGCGGTTCTCGGGCTTGTCGTTCTCGTACAACGTCGCCTACGCCGTATTCGGCGCGCTGACGCCGCCGCTGATCGGCTACATGGCCTCGCATCTGGGCGGCATGGCGCCGGCGTATTACGTGATGGGCGTGGCGGTGGTCGGGATGCTGGTGTCGGTGTATCTGCTCAATACCCGGCAGCGCTTCCACGAAGACTGATCCGGCCGGATCAACACACCATCACGAATCCGTTGACGAACACGAACAGGCCGAGCACCCACGATCCCAGCATCGCCACCGCCGCCAGGATCAGCAGCGGCACGCGCCGGGTCCAGCGCTGAGCGCGCGTGGCGCGCACCGCGCCGATCACGATGGCCACAGCCCCAACAGCAGGAACAGGCCGAACACGCTCCAGCCCGCGGCCCAGAACAGCGTGGATTTCTCCCCGCTTCCCGGCGGGCACTGGCGGGTGGCACCGGCCGCGCCCGACACCGCCACGCACAGCGCGGCCCCGCAGCGCGCGACCCATCGTCCGCTCGACTCAGACACCCGCTGCGCGGCGCCAGAAATAATGCGTCAACGGCGGCAACTTGCCGGCCAGGCCGAGCATCGGCCCGCGCAGCATCGTCGCGGCGAAATCGTCGTTCGAGAACAGTTTGTTCAAGCCGTCGAAGCCGTACGCGGCCAGGGCGTTTTCGCTGCGACGTTCGCGCGCCCAGCGCGCCAGGCGCGTGGGCGAACCCGGATCGAGTCCGCGCTTGCGCGCCTGTGCCAACGTTTCGCGCAGACCGGCGATGTCGCGCAAGCCCAGGTTGACGCCCTGCCCGGCCAGCGGATGCACCACGTGCGCGGCGTCGCCGGCGACGACGACGCGGCCGGCGACGTAGCGCTCGGCCAGCTGACGGCGCAACGGAAACGCGGCGCGCTTGGACGCCAGAGTCAGCGCACCGAGACGGCCGGCGAAGGCGCGTTCGAGCGCGTTCGCGAATGCGTCCTCGTCCAGACCGAGCAGGCGATCGGCTTCGTTCGCCGGCAAGGTCCACACGATCGAACTGCGCCGGTCGCGCGCGCCTTCTTCGCCCTGCGCCGGCAGGAACGCCAGCGGCCCGCTCGGCAGGAATCGCTGCCAACAGGTCGCCTCGTGGCTCAGTTCGCTGTCGATGTAAGCGACCAGACCGCGTTGGCCGTAGTCGTGCGCCGGCGCCTGTATGCCGGCCAGTTCGCGCAGTCTGGATTCGGCGCCGTCGGCGGCGATCAACAACCGCGCGCGCAGGCGACGGCCGCCGGCCAGCACCACGCCGACGCTGTCGGGCGCATCGAGTTCCAGCGCTTCGACTTGATCGGGGCAATACAACTGCACGCCCGCCGCCGGCAGCGCCGACCACAGGCGATCGACCAGCAGGCCGTGTTCGACGATCCAACCCAGCTCGCGCCGGCCGAAGGTGTCGGCATCGAAATGCAGCTCGCCGCCGCCGGCCGCGTCCCACACGCGCATCGTGCGGTAGGGCTGCGCGCGCGCGTCGCGCACCGACGGCCACACGCCCAGGTTGTCCAGCAGCGCGGCGTTGTCCGGCGCGAATGCATACACGCGCAGGTCGGACTGTTGCGGCGACCACGGCGCGGGCTCGCGCGCTTCGACCAGAGCCACCTCGAAACCGTCCCGGGCGAACGCCAGCGCCGCCGCCGCGCCGACCACGCCGGCGCCGACCACGACGATGTCCAACATCTCGCGCCGGCTCATGCGCGGCCTCCCGCGCCCCAGGCATCCACACCGGCTTCGCCGCGGCACAGCGCCGGGACGTCGCCGCGATACCCCATCGCGCCGCCGACCAGCATCGATTGCGCGGTCGGCAGCCGGTCCAGCGCCAGCAATCCCAGGCTGCGCAGCGGACGCAGCAAGGGCGTGGCGTTGGAGGCGATGCGCGCCAGCGAGTCGGAGAAGTTGACCGTGCGCTCGCGGTCTTCGGCGCGACGGCGCGCGTAGCGTTCGAGCAGATCGGCGCTGCCGCAATCGGCCTGCGCCGCGTTCGCACTCAAGTCGTGCTCGATCAGTTCGGCCAGGGTCATCGCGTCGCGCAGTCCCAGATTGAAACCCTGCGCGCCGATCGGGTGGATGGTCTGCGCGGCATTGCCGACCAGCACCGCGCGGCGCGCGGTGGTGCGGCGCGCCAGCACCCGGATCGCCGGATGCATGCCGCGCGCGCCACAGGCGACGAAGCGGCCGGCGCGCCAGCCGAAGGCTTCCTGCACGCGCGCCAGGAAGCCGGCCTCGTCGAGCGCGGCGACCGCGTCGGCTTCGGCGTTGGCGACGCCGTGGATCAGACCGTAATGGCGATCGCCGCGCGGCAGCAGCGCGGTCGGGCCTTCGTCGCCCAGGCGCTCGTAGGCGGTGCCGTCGGGCGCGCGTTCGCAGCGCAGACGTGTGATGAACAAGGTCTGCCCGTAGTCGTATTCGTCCGCGCCGATGTCCAGCGCCTCGCGCACGCCGCTGCGGGTGCCGTCGGCGGCGATCAACAGGCGCGCGCGCAGCACGCGTTCGCCGGCGCCGTCGGCGACGCGGATCGCGCGCCACCCCAACCCCGCGCCAGTCGCAACGCCTACCTCGCGCCGAGACGACGCATCCACATCACGCGCCTGAGTTTCATCGGCTGAACCGACATCGCGCTCACACGTTTCGTCGGCCAGACCCACAAACCTTACCGGCCGATAGCGCTGCAGCCGCGGCAACTCGGCCAGGCGCGCTTCCAGCGCTTCGCCGAAGTCGCGCGCGACCACGATGCGGCCGAACTCTTCGCGGCCATAGCGCTGCGCGTCGAGCAGGGCGCGGCCGAAATCGCCGCGGCGGCTGATGTGGATGCGGCGGATCGAGCCGGTCGGCGCGCGCAGTTTCTGCAGCACGCCCAGCGCGCTCAACGCGTTGACGGTGGCTTCGGCGAAGCTGAGGTTGCGCTCGTCGAACACCGCCGGCAGCGCGCCGGGCGGCGCGGCTTCGATCAGGCCCACGTCCAGGCCGATCCGGTCCAGGGCGATGGCGAGACTGGCGCCGACCAGTCCGCCGCCGACGATCAGGACATCGTGGCTGGCGTGGACGGCGGCGTGCGGAGACTGCTGCGTGGCGTCGGAAGTCATGCGTTCATGATACGGCGGCGTCCGTGCAGCGTCTGTTCGGATCGGGTTGAATGGATATCGGTGGCTGATCGAAGAGCACCGGGCCTGAAGGCCCTGCCACAAGAGATTGCGCAGCCACGAAGTCTGTTGTGGCAGGGCCTTCAGGCCCGATGCCTTCCGCTCAGACCCCGCGAATCAATCACTTAGCCACCCCATCTCCCCAGCCCGCGACCGCCCCCGCAAGCAAACCGGCACTTTGGTCGCAGGTTCCTTAGAATGTGCGGATCGACGCGCCGGTCCGGCGTCAGGAGACCGAACCCATGAAGCCGAACACCCGCAACAGTCTGATCCTCGCCCTGCTGGCCGTGTTGATGGTCGCTACCCGCGTCAATCACTGGACGCCGATCCCCGACGCATCCTGGGCGGTGTTCTTCATCGGCGGCTTCTATCTGCGCACCTGGACCCGCTGGGCGTTCCCGTTGCTGATGGCGCTGGCGGTGGCGATCGACTACGCCGTGATCACCCGCCAGGGCATCAATTTCTGGGAGCACTACTGCGTGTCGGCGGCGTACTGGTTCCTGGTCCCGGCGTACTTCGCGATGTGGGCCGGCGGCCTGTGGGTGTCGCGCAACTACAGCCGCAGCTGGCGCACGCTGGGCCTGACCGCGGTCGCGCTGATCGGCTCGGTCGCGCTGTGCCAGTTGCTGAGCCAGGGCAGCTTCTACTGGATCTCCGACTCGGTGCAGAACAAGTCCTTCGCCGGCTGGGCCGCGAATTACTTCGAATGGCTGCTGCCGTACCTGCGCACCACCGCGACCTATGTCGGCATCGCCACCGTGGTCCAGGCCATCGCCGCGAGCGCCAGCAAGGCCGATAAGCCGCTGCCGGCGCCGAACGATCACAGCAAGCGCTGACCGGCCCGATGGGCAACCGTCTTTCGAAAATCTATACCCGTACCGGCGACGACGGCAGCACCGGCCTGGGCGACGGCAGTCGCACCGGCAAGGATTCGGCGCGCGTGGATGCCTACGGCACGGTGGACGAGGCCAACTCGACCATCGGTCTGGTGTTGGCGAGCGAGCTGCCGGCGTTGGTTCGCGACCAGTTGGTCGCGATCCAGCACCAGATGTTCGACCTCGGCGCGGAGCTGTGCATCCCCGGCCACGCGGCGATCTTCGATGCCGACATCGATCGCCTGGAGCAGTGGCTGGACGGCCATAACGACGATCTGCCGGCGCTGAAGGAATTCATCCTGCCGGCCGGCGGCGAAGCGGCGGCGCGCTGCCACATCGCGCGCACCGTGGTGCGCCGCGCCGAACGCGAAACCGTGGCGCTGTCGCGGCTGGAAAGCGTGCGCCCCGAAGCGGTGCGTTACCTCAACCGCCTGTCCGATCTGCTGTTCGTGATCGCCCGCGTGCTCGCCCGCGCCGGCGGCCACGGCGAGGTCACCTGGAACCACGAGCGCCGCAAGGGCTGATCGTGCGCATCTACACGCACCCGGCCTGCACGCGCCACGACCCGGGCCCGGGTCATGCCGAGCGGCCGTTGCGTCTGGTCGCGGTGACCGAGGCGCTGCGCGAGGCCTATCCGGATCTGCAATGGTGCGAAGCGCCGCTGGCCAGCCGCGGCCAGTTGCTGCGCGCGCACGGCGACGGGCTGTTGTCGCTGGTGCTCGACAGCGTGGTCGATGGGCCGATGCAACTCGATCCGGACACCGTGCTCGCGCCGGGCTCGGCCGAAGCCGCGCTGCGCGCGGCCGGCGCCGGCGTGGCCGCGGTCGATGCGGTGATCAAGGGCGAAGACAAGCGCGTGTTCTGCGCGGTGCGTCCGCCCGGCCATCACGCCACCATCGACGCGGCGATGGGTTTTTGTCTGTTCAACAATATCGCCGTCGCCGCCGCCCACGCCTGCGAGAAGCACGGGCTGTCGCGGGTGGCGGTGATCGATTTCGATGTCCATCACGGCAACGGCACCCAGGCGATCTTCGACACCGATCCGCGGGTGATGTACGTCAGTTCGCACCAGATGCCGCTGTATCCGGACACCGGCTACGTGCACGAGCGCGGCGTCGGCAACATCGTCAACGCGCCGCTGCCGCCGGGCACCGGCAGCGAAGGCTTCCGCCGGGTCTGGCGCGAACGGCTGCTGCCGACCATCGACGGCTTCCGTCCGCAGTTGCTGCTGATCTCGGCCGGCTTCGACGCGCACAAGCGCGATCCGCTGGCGCAGGTGGAACTGGACGGCGAGGATTTCCGCTGGATCACCGCCGAACTGGTGGCGATCGCCGAGCGCCATGCGCTGGGCCGGGTGGTATCGATGCTGGAAGGCGGCTACGACCTGGCCGCGCTGCGCGAAAGCTCGGTGGCGCATGTCGGCGCGTTGATGGCCTGAGTCCCGCGCGGGACGGGCCCGACCCGGACCGGGTCCGGATCGGGCCGCGGGCGATCTCAGCCCGGCGTTTTGCCGTCGTCGCTCAGGAATCCCAGCGACGCGGAGTTGATGCAGTAGCGCAACCCGGTGGGCTTAGGCCCGTCCGGGAACACGTGGCCCAGGTGCGAGTCGCAACGCGCACATTTGACCTCGATCCTGCGCATACCGTGACTTTCGTCGGCATGTTCGGCCACCGCGTCGGCACTCAATGGCTGGTAGTAGCTGGGCCATCCGCTGCCCGAATCGTACTTGGCCTGCGAGGAGAACAGCGGCTCGCCGCAGGCCACGCAGGTGTAGGTGCCGGCTTCCTTGTGATTCCAGAAACGGCCGGTGAAGGCGCGCTCGGTGGCCGAGCAACGGCACACGGCGTATTGCTCCGGCGACAGTTGCTCGCGCCATTCAGCTTCGCTCTTCTCGACCGCCGGCGCGGCCGGGTTGGAATCGGTGCCGGAGTTGGGGTGGGGATGCTGGCTCATGTCTCCTCCAAAAGGCGGGCGGGCCGGCGCCGGGAACGCTCAGGTCCGGGCCGGCGGGCGTTCGCGGAACTGAACGCCGGAGCCCGATAGATGGCGTTCGCGTTGCCCGCTTGCAAGGGATACGGCAATCTAACGGCCGTTTTCCGTCTGCCGGATGCTCGCGTGCGCAAACCCCTCCGCCTGCTCCCGTTGTCGTTGTGCATCGCCATCGCTCTGCCCGCTTACGCGGCGGACGACAACGAGAATTGGGGGCTGTGCCCGCTGATCGACGCGGTGCCGTCCTTCGACGACGCCCCCGCCCCCACCGGCACCGCCGAGCAGCGCGCCGCCCAGCCGACCGACATCGACGGCGGCACCCTGCAGCGCGGCAGCGACGAGCAGAACATCGTGGTCCAGGACAACGTCCGGCTCAGCCGCGGCGACCAGTTCCTGGGCACCGACAAGCTCAGCTACAACCAGGAATCGGGCAAGTACACGGCCGAAGGCCACGTGCGCTACCAGGATTCCAGCATGCGCCTGGTCGCCGAGCACGCCGAAGGCGACCAGAACGCCGACCAGCACCGCATCGACGACGTCGAGTACCAGCTGACCTCGCGCCGCGGCAACGGCGGCGCCGAGCGCATCGACTTGAACGGCGCCAAGGGCGCCCTGCACGGCTCCACCTATTCCACCTGCGCGCCGAACCAGCGCGTGTGGGAGCTGCGCGCGCACCGCATCGATCTGAACACCGACGAAGGCATGGGCGTGGCCCACAACGCGGTGCTGCGCATCGGCAAGGTGCCGGTGCTGTACGTGCCGTGGCTGATGTTCCCCATCGACGACCGCCGCCGCACCGGCCTGCTGTTCCCAAACATCGGCGTGTCGGGCAAGAACGGCTTCGACTGGCGCCAGCCGATCTACCTCAACCTGGCGCCGAACTACGACGCGACCTTGTTCCCGCGCTACATGAGCAAGCGCGGCGTGGCGATGGGCGGCGAGTTCCGCTGGCTGTACGAGCGCGGCTCCGGCGAGGTCTCGGGCAACTGGATGCCCAGCGACGACCTGCCCAGCAACGATCGCAACCGCTACACCGATTACCGCCGCAGCGGCCCGGAGCTGTTCCCGATTCCGAAGGACCGCCTGCCGGAGAAGAACCGCGGCGAATTCGCGCTCAAGACCACCCACCGCCTGGACGGCACCTGGTACGCCGCCGCCAACCTGGCCTGGGTCAGCGACAAGTACTACCTGCAGGACTTCAGCAACAGCCTGTACGGCCAGTCGGCGATCTCGCTGCGCAGCGAAGTGGGCATCTACGGCCGCGGCCGCTATTGGGACGCCAGCTTCACCGCCGACCACAACCAGCTGGCCGACTTCACCCTGCAGGAAAACTCGCTGGCCTACGACCGCCTGCCGCGCGCGACCTTCCATTGGGCGCAGCCGTGGAACAAGTGGGTCGAGACCGGCGTGGACACCGAGGCCGTGCGCTTCCAGCACGAGGACATGAAGTTCACTCCGGGCGATCCGGCCGCGCCCCCGGGCTTGCGCACCGCGATTCCCGGCGGCAGCCGCTTCGACATCAAGCCCTACGTCAGCCTGCCGCTGGAAGGCGCGGCCTGGTTCATCCGGCCCAAGCTGGCCTGGCGCTATACCGCTTACGAGCTGGAAGGCGACCTCGCCCAGCAGATGGCCAACCAGCAGGCCGACGCCTTCGTCGCCGCCAGCAACGGCACGGTGACCAAGACGCCGGAACTGGTGCGCAGCTTCTACAACAAGTCGCCCACCCGCAGCCTGCCGATCACCTCGATCGACGCCGGCCTGTACTTCGATCGCGAGACCGAAATCCGCGGCGACAACTACATCCACACCCTGGAGCCGCGCGTGTTCTACCTGCGCGCACCCTACCGCGACCAGAACGGCATTCCGCTGTTCGACACCAACCCGATGTCGTTCAGCTGGGGCGCGCTGTTCCGCGACAACCGCTACTCCGGCGCCGATCGCCAGACCGACGCCAACCAGCTGACCACCGCGCTGACCACCCGCCTGATCAATTCCGAGGACGGCCGCGAGCGCCTGGCCGCCAGCATCGGCCAGATCCAGTACTTCGACGACATCCGCACCGTCATCGGCGCGGAAACTCCGATCAAGCAGGGCAAGTCGGCCTGGGTGGCCGACGTCAGCGTCTCGCCCAGCGACCGCTGGACCATCAACGCCACCTACCAGTGGGACCCGCGCCTGCGCAGCGAGGACGTGGCCACCTTCCGCGCCCGCTACCTGTTCCGCGATACCGGCGTGGTCAACTTCGCCTACCGCTACCGCCGCAACCTCAGCGCCGCCCTGGACGCCCCGCGCGATGTGCGCGACCAGTACGAGCAGGCCGACTTCTCCTTCCTGTACCCGATCAACAACAACTGGAGCGTGGTCGGCCGCTATTACTACTCGATCAAGGACAAGCGTCCGCTCGAGCAGATCGGCGGCGTGCAGTGGGAAAGCTGCTGCCTGGCGGTGCGCCTGATCGCCCGCCGCTACCAGCGCAACCGCTCCGAAGACCTCAACAGCTCGCTTCAGGTGGAGTTCGAGCTCAAGGGCCTAGGCTCGGCCGGCCAGAACACGGAGCGCGTTTTGCGCCGTGCTATTCTCGGCTATAACCGCGACGACCTGTATCTGGCGCCGCCGTCTCCCACGGTCAGCCGCCAAAACCGCGGCAACGACGCCGACGACTCGACCCTCGACCCGACCCTATGAACAAACGTTTCGCGAGCCCGCTGTTCGCTGGTTTCCTTGCCGCTGGCCTGCTGCTGAGCAGCGTCCACGCCCAGGACAAGCAGCCGATCGACCGTATCGCCGCAGTGGTGGACGAGGACGTCATCCTCAAGACCGAGCTCGATCGCGCCGTCGCCAATATCCTCAGCCAGTACGCCGGTCGCAGCGAGCAGCTGCCGCCGCGCGACGTGCTTGAGCGCCAGGTGCTCGAGCGCCTGATCCTGCTCAAGATCCAGGTCGCCCAGGCCCAGGGCACCGGCGTGCGGGTGACCGATCAGGAAGTCGATCAGGCCATCGGCAGCATCGCCCAGTCCAACAAGCTCAGCATCGACCAGCTGCGCCAGCAGCTGGCCCGCGACGGCAGCTCCTACACCGACTTCCGCACCTCGATCCGCGATGAACTGCTGGTCCAGCGCCTGCGTCAGCGTTTCGCCCAGACCCGCGTCTCGGTCAGCGACGCGGAAATCGACGCGGCCTTGAAGGCGCAGGCCAACACCGGCACCCAGTACCACCTCGCCCACATCCTGATCGCCCTGCCCGAAGGCGCCACGCCCGAGCAGATCGCCACGGCGCAGAAGAAGGTCGATGGCGTGAAGACCCTGATCGCCAAGGGCGAGATGGACTTCAACGCCGCCGCGGTGCGCTACTCCGACAGCCCCAACGCGCTGGAAGGCGGCGACCTGGGCTGGCGCAGCCTCGACGAAATCCCGGCCGCGTTCGGCGAGATGATGAAGTCGATGAAGGCCGGCGAAGTCACTGACCCGATCCGCGGCCCCAGCGGCTTCCAGTTGCTCAAGCTGGTCGAGGTGCGCGACGCCTCGCAGTCCGGCCCGCAGATGGTCACCCAGTACCACGCCCGCCACGTCCTGGTGCGCATCAACGACACCACCACCGAAGCCCAGGCCAAGGCCAAGGCCGAGACCCTGCGCGCGCGCATCGCCGGCGGCGCCAAGTTCGAGGACGTGGTCAAGGAAAGCTCGGAAGACCTGGGCACCCAGGGCAAGGGCGGCGATCTGGGCTGGTTCACCCAGGACGAGTTCGGCCCGGAATTCGGCGGCGCGGTCGCTGCGCTGGCCGACAACGAAGTCTCCCAGCCGATCCACACCACCGCCGGTTATCACATCGTCCAGCGCCTGGGCACGCGTCAGAGCGACGTCGCCGACCAGAGCAAGCGCGCCCAGGTCCAGGAGACCATCGGCCGGCGCAAGCTGGAAGAGGAATGGAACCGCTTCCTGCGCGAGAAGCGCGGCGAAGCCTACGTGGACTTCCGCGTCGGCAAGGCCGCCGACGCCAGCCAGCCCGGCACCGAGACCACCGTTCCGGCCAAACCGGCCGGCGGCTGATATGACCCCGCCCCGGCTCGCGCTGGTGCCGGGCGAGCCGGCCGGCGTCGGGCCGGAGCTGTGCGTGCGGCTGCTGCAACAGCCGCGCGATTACGATCTGATCGGTTTCGCCGATCCGCGCAGCCTGCGCGCCGCCGCCGACGCGCTCGGCCTGCCCCTGACCCTGTTGCCGCCCGATCGCCCCTCACGGGCGCCCGGCGAGCTGGCCCTGGTCGAAATCCCCAATCCCGTCATGCCGGCCTTCGGCACGCCCGAGCCTGCCAATGCCGCGGCGGTGATCCAGGCGCTGCTGGACGGCGCCCAGGGCTGCCTGGAAGCGCGCTTCCACGGCCTGGTCACCGGTCCCGTGCACAAGGCCGTGATCAACGACGGCGGCATCGCCTACACCGGCACCACCGAGCTGCTGGCCCGGCAGGCCGGGCGCGAGGTGGTGATGATGCTGGCCAACGACATCGTCCGGGTCGCCCTGGCCACCACCCACCTGCCGCTGCGCGCGGTCGCCGATGCGATCGAACCGGTATCGCTGGGCCGCACCCTGCGCACCGTCGCCGCCGCCCTGCGCGGCGACTTCGGTATCGTCCGGCCGCGCATCGCCGTGCTCGGCCTCAACCCGCACGCCGGCGAAGCCGGGCACCTGGGCATGGAAGAGATCGAGGTGATCGAACCGGTCCTGGCCGCCCTGCGCCTGGAGGGCCTGGACCTGATCGGCCCGCTGCCCGCCGACACCGCTTTCCTGCCGGCCAAGCTGCGCGGCTTCGACGCGGTGGTGGCGATGTACCACGACCAGGGCCTGCCGGTGCTCAAGTACAGCGGCTTCGAACGCGCCGTGAACCTCACCCTGGGGCTACCCTACCCGCGCGTGGCGGTCGATCACGGCACCGCGCTGGACCTCGCCGGCCGCGGCCTGGCCGATCCGTCCAGCCTGATCGCCGCCGCCCAGACCTGCGCGCAGATCGCGCGCACCCGCCGCTCATCCGGAGCCACGCCATGACCGGCACCGCCAAGACCCACGCCAAGGGCTTCAAGCCCGAAGCCAAGAAACACCTGGGCCAGCACTTCCTGCACGACCAGGGGATCATCTCGATGATCGTCCACGCCGTGGACCCCAAGCCCGGCGACCGTCTGGTCGAGATCGGCCCGGGCCAGGGCGCGATCACCTTCCCGCTGCTGGACCGCCACGGCGAGCTGACCGTGATCGAGTTCGACCGCGACCTGATTTTCCCGCTCAGCGAAGGCGCGCGCGCCCACGGCACACTGGAAGTGATCCATCGCGACGTGCTGACCGTGGACTTCACCTCGCTGGCCAACGAAAGCCGGATCCGTCTGGTCGGCAACCTGCCCTACAACCTGTCCTCGCCGATCCTGTTCCATGCGCTGGACCACGCCGCGGCGATTCGCGACATGCACTTCATGCTGCAGAAGGAAGTGGTCGATCGCATGGCCGCCGGCCCCGGCAGCAAGGTCTACGGACGGCTGAGCGTGATGCTGCAGGCCTACTGCCAGGTGATCGCCCTGTTCGACGTCCCGCCGGGCGCGTTCCGTCCGCCGCCGAAGGTGGATTCGGCGGTGGTGCGGATGATTCCGCACGCGCCGGACAAGATCGGCATCGACGACCGCGCCCTGTTCGCGCGCGTGGTCCGCGACGCCTTCGGCCAGCGTCGCAAGACCCTGCGCAACGCGCTGTCGCAGATCTGCGAAGGCGTATCGATCGAAGCCGCCGGCCTGCGTCCGGACGCGCGCGCCGAGCAGATCGAAGTCGCCGACTTCGTGCGCCTGAGCAACTGGCTCAAGGCAAACGGATCGATCGAGCCGGAGACTGTGTGAGCTGGCTGAGTTGGCTCAAGGCGAACGGCTCGATCGAACAGGAGCAACGCTAGCCCGCGCGAAGTTCGCGCCGTCGGCCTCGGTTTCCGCTTTCGAAAGAGCGCGGCCGCGCCCATCGGCGCGAGCATGTGGCCTGCGCGCGGCGCGGTCACTGCGGTCCGACCGCCCTGGCCTTTTCGCCGCGCCAACCGTTATTTTCCGGACTCATTCCCGCTTCATGCCCGCTTTGCTTAAACTGCCGCTATGAACCCCCCGCCCGACTACGTCTTCGACATCGACGTCGCCACCCGTTACTTGGACGACCAATCCGAGCCGGAGCAGGACCGCTATGTCTTCGCCTACACCATCCACATCCGCAACGCCGGCAAGATCCCCGCGCGTCTGATCTCGCGCCACTGGGTCATCACCGACGCCAACGGCAAGGTGCAGGAAGTGCGCGGCGACGGCGTCGTCGGCGAACAACCGTGGCTGCGCCCGGGCGACGATTACGAATACACCTCTGGTGCCGTGCTGGAAACCAGCCTGGGAACGATGGAAGGCAGCTACGCGATGGTGGCCGACGACGGCACCCAGTTCGAGGCGCCGGTTCCGACGTTCACGCTCACCATTCCGCGCACCCTGCATTGAGCGCGCGCCGGGTATGAGCGTTTGGGCAATAGGCGACCTGCAAGGCTGTTACGACGCCACCCAGCGGCTGCTTGAGCGGATCGCGTTCGATCCGGCGCGCGATCAGCTGTGGTTCTGCGGCGATCTGGTCAACCGCGGTGGGCAATCGCTGGAAACCTTGCGGCTGGTGCATTCGTTGCGCGAGAACAGCGTGACCGTGCTGGGCAATCACGATCTGTCGCTGCTGGCGATCGGCCAGCGCACCGAGGAAGAAAAGCGCAAGGTCAATCCCGACCTGCAGCGCATCGTGCTGGCCGAAGACGGGCCGATGCTGCTCGACTGGCTGCGCATGCAGAAGCTGGTGCACACCGACCGCAAGCTCGGCTGGATGATGGTGCACGCCGGCCTGGCGCCGAAGTGGACCACCGCCATGGCCGAGCGCCATGCGCGCGAGATCGAAGAGCGTCTGCACAGCGATCAATACCGCCGCCTGCTCAAGAACATGTACGGCGATCGCCCGGCCTGGAATCCCAAGCTCGCCGGCATCGACCGCCATCGCGCGATCATCAACATCTTCACCCGCCTGCGCTATTGCACGCCGCGCGGCCGCATCGCCTTCGAAGACAAGGGCAGCCCCGGCACCCAGCCGGTCGGTCTGTACCCGTGGTACGAAGTGCCCGGCCGGGTCGAGCGCGATCTCAAGATCGTCTGCGGGCATTGGTCCACCCTGGGCTTGTTCATCGGCCACGGCGTGCACGCCATCGACACCGGTGCGGTCTGGGGCGGCAAGCTCACCGCCTTGCAGCTCGACACCGACGAACTGCGGCTGGTGCAGGTGCCCGGCCGCGACGTGCCCGCGCATCCGCCGCGCCCGCGGCCGCCGCGCCCGGCACCCTGAAAGGACCAGGCATGCGCCACGGATGGCAGCGACTTCGCTCGATCCTCGTTTTCGCCGTGGCGCTGACCGCGGCCGCGTGCTCGCGCGCGCCGCAGGAACCGGCCAAGCCCGATAGCGGCGTGCGGGTGTGGCCGCAACCGGCGCCGAGCGAAACCGCGCCCTCACCGCCGCTGGTCGCCGCCGCGCGCGCGCAGATCGGCGTCACCCGCTATTACGATCCGGCCTACGTGCAACTGGCCTATCCCGGCGGCGATGTCGCCAACGACCGCGGCGTCTGCACCGACGTGGTGATCCGCGCGCTGCGCACGCAGGGCCTGGATCTGCAGCAGGCCGTGCACGAAGACATGCGCGCCAACTTCGCCAGTTATCCGACCATCTGGCGCGCCAGCGCCACCGACCGCAACATCGATCACCGCCGCGTGCCGAATCTGCGTCGATGGTTCGAACGCCAGCGATGGACTCAGCCGGTCAGCGACAGCGCCGCCGACTATCGGCCCGGCGATCTGGTGACCTGGGAACTGCGCAGCGGCGTGCCGCATATCGGCATCGTCTCCGACCGCAAATCCTGGGATCGCCAGCGGCCGCTGATGCTGCACAACATCGCGCGCGGCACGCAGGAAGACGATGTGTTGTTCGATTACCCGATCACCGGGCATTACCGGCCGGTGTTGCGGAGCGGCGAGGCGACCGCGGCGCGTTGAATCCGATGCGGCGAATGCCGCACGAGGCCTTTGCGGGAGGTCTTTTGTGGGAGGGGCTTGAGCCCCGATGCTTTCCTGTCAGATCGCGGCGTCGGATCGAAAAGCATCGGGGCTCAAGCCCCTCCCACAAAAGACATTGCACAAAAGACCTCGCGATCAACTATCGGCTGCATGCAGTTCGAACGCGAACGCAAACAGACCGAGGATCCTGGCGGCGGCATCGGCTTGGGCAAGATCGCGCAGACGCACCTCCACCACCACGCCGCGCGATCCGTCTTCGCGCGCGCTCACCCGCGACGCGTCTACCCCGCCCTCGCGCAGGGCCTGAGCCAAGGCATCGGCGATCTCGCGCTGCTTCAACGCCGGCTTGTAGATCTTGCCGACCGGCGTCAGCGGCAGAGCTTCGACGATGTGGATCGCGCGCGGCACCGCCGCGCGTTCGGCCACGTGCTCGCGCGCGAACGCCAGCAGCTCGTCCTCGTTCGCGCTCGCGCCGGCCTGCAGTTGCACATACGCCACCGGCACTTCCCCGGCGTGCGCGTCCGGGCGCCCGACCGCGGCCGCCATCGCCACCGCCGGATGCCGGTGCAATGGCGCTTCGATCGACGCCGGGTCGATGTTGTGGCCGCCACGGATGATCAGATCCTTGCGCCGGCCGGTCAGCCAGAAATATCCGTCGGCATCCTGGCGGCCCAGATCGCCGGTGTTGAGCCAGCGCCGGCCGTCGCCGCAATCGATCCACAAGCCCTGGTTCTGCGCATCGAGCTTGTAACCGGCGAATACGTTCGGCCCGCTGATGGCGATGATGCCGACCTCATCGACGGCGCAATCGCGCATGTAGCCGCCGTTTTCGTCCAGCACCACCGGCTTCATCGCCTGACCGGGCAAGCGCAGGCCGATCGAGCCGATGCGGCGTTCGCCCATCGGCGGATTGAGGCTGCTCACGCAGGTCGATTCGGTCAGGCCGTAGCCTTCCAGAATCTTCAGACCGGTGCGCTGCTGAAAGCCGCGGATGACTTCCACCGGCATCGGCGCCGCGCCGCACAGGCCGTATTCCAGCGAAGACACGTCGCGCCCGGCCACCGGCACCTGCATCAGCGCGGCGTACAAGGTCGGCACGCCGCTGAAGAAATGGATGCGATGGCGTTCGACCAGTTCCCAGAAACGCGGCACCACGCCTTCGCCGCGATAGCCCTGCGGCGTGCCCAGGATCACGTGCGCGCCGCGCGCGAACGGCATCAGGCCGGTCGCCATCGCTGCGTTGACGTGAAACAGCGGCAGCCCGCAGAACAGGTTTTTGTTCGAACCCATGTCCTCGCCGAAGAACTGCCCCGCGCTCCAGGCGTTGGCGACTTCGTTGCCGTGGGTGCGCACGGCGATCTTCGGCAGGCCGGTGGTGCCGCCGGTGCAGAAGTAGGACGAACGATCGCCCGGCTCGATGCGCCGGCCGCTGTCGAGGCTGTCGCCGTTGCGGCCGCGGAGCGCGCGCTTGAAGTCGTGGATCTCGATCCGCGCCGGCACCGCGCCGCGCAGGCCGCTCCAGCCGTGCAGGCGCCAGCGCTCGCGCCGTCCGAGCAGGCGCGCGGCGATGCGCCTGGGCCCGGGCACGTGCTCGGCCAGATCGACCAGCAACAGATGCCGCAGCGTGCTCGCCGCCGGCAACGCCTTG
Organism: Lysobacter gummosus; assembly: GCF_001442805.1. Classification (NCBI taxonomy): domain Bacteria; kingdom Pseudomonadati; phylum Pseudomonadota; class Gammaproteobacteria; order Lysobacterales; family Lysobacteraceae; genus Lysobacter; species Lysobacter gummosus. The sequence goes on from NZ_CP011131.1 coordinate 4,354,570, forward strand.
CACACGCGCGGCCACAGGTCCACGCCCGGAAACGGCGCCAGCGTGACCAGGATCGTCGCCCCGGCCTCGGCCAGCAGCGCGCCGATCGCCGCGGCATCGAGCAGCGGATTGATCGCCATGACGATGCCGGCGGCCTCGCCACCCCACAGGGTGAAATGGGTCTCGGGCAGGTTCGGCAGGACGTAGGCGATCACCGTGTCCTTGTCGGCGCCCAGCGCATGGAACGCGTTGGCGCTGCGATGGATGCACTGCAGGAACTCGGCGTAGCTCCAGCGCTCGGCGCGGGCGTGCTCGGCGGTGCGCAGGAAGAACGACAGCGCCGGCGCGTTCGGATCGATCGCCGCGCCGCGGCGGATCATCTCCAGCGTGCTCGACGGCAGCACCGGCGGGCCCTCGCTTTCCAAAGCTTCGATGTCGCGTAAGGAACCGATCCCGCTCATGCGCCGCCTCCCTCGTGCGAGCGGCGAAGACGGTCGGGCCCGCCGCGCTCGCGTCTGCCTCCACTGTGCCGCAATCGCCGCGGCCGGATCGCAACGGCTTTCAAGCTTCGCCGACGCCGACCGGCTGCGGCGCTCAGTCCATGCCGACCCGCGCGTAGTCGATGAACTCGAACGCGAATTCGTTGCGCTCGTCGGCCGCATGCGATTCGCGCGATTGCACCCGCCATTCGTCGCTGTCGAAACGCGGGAAGAACGCATCGGCGCCTTCGACTTCGGTGTCCACCCGGGTCAGATGCATGCGCGAGGCCGAGGGCAGGCACAGCGCGTAGATCTCGCCGCCGCCGATCACGCACAACTCCGCGGCGCCGTCGGCCTGGGCCAGCTCCAGCGCCTGTTCGGTCGAACCCACCGCTTCCATGCCGGCGAACGGCACTTCGCCCGAACGCGTCAGCACCAGGTTGCGCCGGCCCGGCAGCGCGCGGCCCAGCGATTGCGCGGTCTTGCGCCCCATCAGCAAGGGCTTGCCCAGGGTCAGCGCCTTGAAGCGTTTGAGATCGTCCGACAATCGCCACGGCAAGGCGTTGTCGCGGCCGATGGCGTGCTTGCGGTCGAGTGCGGCGATCAGTACCAAGCGGGTCATAACGGACTCCTGCGCGGCGGCGTCCCCGGCCGGGGATGCGGCGATTTCATTGAGCGGGCTTGAGCGTATCCGACAAGCGTCCATGCGCGGCGAAATCCCAATCGCCGCCGTATTCGACGTCGTCGAGTTTCCAGCGCCCGTCCTCGCGCAGCATCTGCACGCGGTCTTTCCAGTGCGAGCCGGCGCCGGCTTGGGTATAGCTCAGTTCGATTTCGAAACTTTCCCGATCCGGGCCGAGCACGCTGCGCTTGCCCAGCTTGAACGCGCTGGCGCCTTCGAACGCGCTGGTGAACAGATCGCCTTCGATGTACGGCGGTTTCAGGCCCGGTTCCTGCGCGATCATCCGGTCGCGTTCGCGCGCCGCCGGCGCCATCAGCGCGAGCAGGCGCCTGGACAGCATCGGCCGGTAACGCGCGAGGTCCTCGCCGACCGGCAAACCGCTGGCCTTCAATTCCAGATGCATGCGGTAGAACGCCTGCGCAGCGTCCGCGGCGCTGTCGCCGACCGGCGCCGGCTCGGCGACGGGTTCGACCCGCACGCCCGGCTCCACCGGCGGCGTCGGCGGCTGCGCCGGCGGCAAGGCCGCGGCGGGCAACTGCGCCTCGGCGATAGCCATTTGCGGCGCGATCGACGGGTCTTCGTCCGGATGCATGCAGGCGCCCAGGCACGCGGCCAACATCAGCGCCGTCCAGGCGTTGCGGCGCGGCGACAGCGGCGCCGTCACCACGTCACCGTCAAACCGCTACCGGCGCCTTGATCGCCGGCAAGGGATCGTAGCCTTCGATCGCGATGTCCTCGAAGCCGAAACCGAAGATGTCGTTCACTTCTGGATTGAGCGTCAAGGTCGGCAGCGCGCGCGGCGTGCGCGAGAGTTGCTCGCGCGCCTGGTCGTAGTGATTCGAATACAGATGCGCGTCGCCGAGGGTATGCACGAAATCGCCGACGCCCAGGCCGCAGACCTGCGCGACCATGTGCGTGAGCAGCGCGTAGCTGGCGATGTTGAACGGCACGCCCAGGAAGATGTCGCCGCTGCGCTGATACAGCTGGCAGCTGAGCTTGCCGTTGGCGACATAGAACTGGAACAGCGCGTGGCAAGGCATCAACGCCATCTGCGGCAGGTCGGCGACGTTCCAGGCGCTGACGATCAGGCGGCGCGAATCGGGATTGCGCTTGATCTCGTCGATGACCCAGCGGATCTGGTCGATCTCCACGCCGTCCGCGCCGGCCCAGCGCCGCCACTGCTTGCCGTAGACCGGGCCGAGTTCGCCCTGCGCGTCGGCCCATTCGTCCCAGATGCTGACCTTGTGGTCTTTCAGGTAGGCGGTGTTGGTTTCGCCTTTGAGGAACCACAGCAGCTCGTGCACGATCGAGCGCAGATGCAGTTTCTTGGTGGTGACCAACGGGAACCCGGCATTCAGATCGAACCGGAGCTGCCAGCCGAAGACGCTGCGCGTGCCGGTGCCGGTGCGGTCGGATTTCTCCGCGCCGTGTTCCAGTACGTGCCGAAGCAGATCGAGATATTGCTGCATGGCTCAGCCCTTCGCCGGCGCGGATTCGGCCGCCGGCACCTGCGGCTGCAGGGTCGGCGAGCGGGTGGACAGCCACAGCCAGAACAGGCCGAGCAGGATCAGCGGCGTGCTCAGCACCTGACCCATCGTCAGCCAGCCGAAGGCCAGATAGCCGTTGTCGCCGAGCTGCGCATCGGGCACGCGCACGAATTCGACCAGGAAGCGGAAGCAGCCGTACAGCAGCGCGAACATGCCCGACACCGCGTAGCGCGGACGCGGCTTGCGCGAGAACCACCACAGCACCGCGAACATCGTCAGGCCTTCCAGCGCCGCCTGATACAGCTGCGAGGGATGGCGCGCGTAGCGGTCCAGGGCGCCGGCGGCGAACTGGGTCTGCAATTGCTGGCTGGACCAGTTGGCGAATTCCGGCGCGCGCGGAAAGATCACGCCCCAGCCGCCGTCGGTGAACTTGCCCCACAACTCGCCGCCGATGTAATTGCCGAGGCGACCGAAGCCCAGCCCCGGCGGCACCAGCGGCGCGACGAAATCCATCACGTCGAAGAAATGCGTGCGATGGCTGCGTGCCCACCACCAGGCCGCGCCCATCACGCCGAGCAGGCCGCCGTGGAAGCTCATGCCGCCTTCCCAGATGCGGAACAGCATCAGCGGGTCTTTCAGCAGTTCGGCGAAGTTGTAGAACAGCACGTAGCCGATGCGGCCGCCGAGTACCACGCCGAGCATGGAATAGAACAGCAGATCGCCGTAGGCCTGCTCGTTGACGCCGGGCAGGCGGCCGGCGCGCACGCGCTGCCGCCCCAGCCACCAGGCGGTGACGAACCCGAGCAGATACATGATCCCGTACCAATGGACTTGCAGCGGGCCGAGATTGAGCGCGATCGGATCGATCTGATGCAGGATGGTCATGCGGCGGGACGGCTCGGGGGGCGGATGACCGGCTTATTGTGCCCCAGCCCGCCCGCGTGAGGGATGCCGGTTGCGGTCGCTGAGGCCGGGCGAACGCTGTGTTTCAGCGCAGGTTGCAACGCCGTGCGGTTGCGGCCCGGAGCAGGTCGAAAGCCTGAAGTCTTTTGCAGGAAGGGCTTCAGCCCCGATGCTTTTCTCTCAGATCGCCAGGCCAGACCGGAAAGCCTCGGAGCTGAAGCCTCTCCCACAAAAGACCTCCGGCATTATCAAGATCAAAGCCGCACCGGCCGATCCGGCAATTCGTTGCCCTCGCCGCCCGCGCCGCGGTCCACGCGCGGAAACTGCTCTGCGATGATCTCCGACAAGGCCGCTACGCCGCCCAGCACCGCCGCCTCGGCCTCGCCCGCGGCCAGCGCCTGCTGGATGCTCTCGCACACCGCCAGCCAGCGCTCGTCGCCGACCCGGTTGTCGTAGCCGCGGTCGGCCACGATCTCGATGCGATGGTCGGCCAGCAGCAGATACAACAGCACGCCGTTGTTGGCCGCGGTGTCCCACACGCCCAGATGCGCGAACGCGGCCAGCGCCGCTTCGCGCGCCTGGCGCCCGTCCAGCAGTTCCCCGAAGGTCAGCCGCGATTCCACCGCGAAACACAGTTGGCCGCTGTGGCGCGCCTCGCCGGCCGCGATCGCCGCGCCGATGCGCCGCATGCTGTCCTCGGGAAACAGCCGCCGCGAGGACGGCGCGAACCAATGCCGGAGCATGCGCATCACCAACTCCCCGAGGCGCCGCCGCCTCCGCTGGAACCGCCGCCGCCCGACCAGCCGCCACCGCCGCCTCCACCACCGCCGCTCCAGCCGCCGCCGCTGTAGCCGCCCCAACCGCCGCCGCCGACGAACTGCCCGCCGCCGCCGCCGAACATGCCGAAGAGCAGGCCGATCAACCCGGCCAGGCCGATCGCCCACCACGCCAGCGACAGCAGCCAGGCCACGCCGGCCACGAGCACGCCGCTGATCAGCCCCCGCACCAGTCCCGGCAGGCGGCCGAGCAGGCCGCGCAGGAAGCCCGCGCCGAACAGGCCGATGAACACCGCCAGCATCCAGTTGCCCTCGCCCGGTGCATCGCCATCGGATTGGTCGGCCAGCGGCGGCGGCAAGGGTTCGCCGTCGATCAGCTGGGTCAGCATCGCGCTGGCCTCGCTCAACCCGCCGGCGTAATCGCCGGTGCGGAATCGAGGGGTGATGTATTCCTGGATGATGCGTCCGGCCTGGGCGTCGGTGATCGCGCCTTCCAGGCCGTAGCCCACTTCGATGCGCACGCGGCGATCGTCCTTGGCGACCACCAGCAGCACGCCGTCGGAAATGCCCTTGCGCCCCAGCTTGAATTGCTCGAACGCGCGCACCGCGTAGCTGTCGATGTCTTCCGGCTGGGTGCTTGCGACCATCAGGATCTGCAACTGCGCGCCCTTGCGTTGCTGCAAGGCGCGCGCCTGCGCATCGAGCTGAGCGCGCGCGGCGGCATCGAGCGTGCCGGTGGTGTCCACCACCGGCGAATCCATCGCGGGAATCTTCGCGTCGGTCAGCGCACCGGCGGCGGCGGCCGGTGCCGGGGCCTCCGGCGGCGACTGCAAGGCCTGCGCGCCGTTCTGCGCCGAGGCCGGCAACAGCGGCAACGCCGCCAGCAACACGGCCGCGACCATACCGGTCAGCCGGCCTCGCAGGCGTCGCATCGCCGCACCTGTCAGTGCCGGGATCGCCGGCATCGCGGCGCGATCAGCCCTTGCCCGGCGCCGGCGGATTGGTCGCCGGCGCAGGCTGCGCGGGCTGGCCGAAATCGACCTTCGGCGCTTCCTGTATCTGCGCCGCGTTTTCCACGGTGAAATTCGGCTTGACCGCGTAACCGAACATCTTCGCGGTGAGGTTGGTCGGGAACTGGCGCAGGTAGGTGTTGTAGTCCTGCACCGCGGCGATGTAGCGCTGGCGCTCGACCGTGATCCGGTTTTCGGTGCCTTCCAGCTGCGTCTGCAGGCTCAGGAAGCTCTGGTCGGCCTTGAGCTGGGGATAGTTTTCGCTGACCACCAGCAGGCGCCCGATCGCGCCGCGCAACTCGCCCTGGGCCTGTTCGAACTGCTGCAGCGAGGCCGGATCGTTGGCGTTGACGTTGATGCTGCCGACCTTGGCGCGCGCCTCGGTCACCTGAGTCAGCACCTGCTGCTCGTGGCTGGCGTAACCCCTGACCGTCGCGACCAGGTTCGGCACCAGGTCGGCGCGGCGCTTGTAGACGTTGAGCACCTGCGACCAAGCCGCGGTCACCGCCTCGTCTTTCTGCTGGATGGTGTTGTAGCCGCAGCCGCTGAGCAGCGCGGTCAAGGCAAGCACGATCAAGGCACGAAACATGGCGCGGCTCTCCAACAGGATGGACGGCCGCATTGCAGCACCGGATGCGCGGGGGCGCAATGGACGGCGTGTGATGACGCGAAGGACGTGGCCCACCGAAGCTCACCGTGGCGTCGGCGGCTGCCGGCGCGCTCACACCAGCCCCTGAATTTTTTGAGAGCGCCTGCAGCTTTTGTGGAAGGGTTTTGGATTTTGCGGGAGGGGCTTCAGCCCCGATGCTTTTCATTGCGCTGCCGGAATCCTGCGGCGATCCGAGCCAAAAGCATCGGGGCTGAAGCCCCTCCTGCAAAAACAAAAAGGCCGGCGATCGCTCGCCGGCCTTTCGCGCGCCGATGCCGCCGCGCCGCTTACTCGGACGTCAGCCGCTGCGTCGCGCGCTTCTTCGCCCACAGGTTCAGGCACTCCACCAGCGCGGAGAAACCCATCGCGCCGTACAGATAGCCCTTGGGAATGTGGAACTCCAGGCCGTCGGCGATCAGGTACAGGCCGACCATGACGATGAACGCCAGCGCCAGCATCTTGATGGTCGGGTTGTTGTCGATGAAATGGCCCAGCGGCTTGGACGCCAGCAGCATCACGCCGACCGCGAGCATGATCGCGGCGACCATCACCGGAATGTGGTTGGCCATGCCGACCGCGGCGATCACCGAGTCCAGCGAGAACACGATGTCGATCACCGCGATCTGGGCGATGACCATCATGAACGACGCCGCCGGCTTGGTGTGGATGTCCTCGGATTCTTCCTCGCCGACGATCAGGTCCTTGATCTCCATCGAGCCCTTCACCAGCAAGAACGCGCCGCCGACGATCAGGATCAGGTCGCGCACCGAGATGCCCTGGCCGAACACGGTGAACAAGTCGCTGGTCAGGCGCGCGAGCAGGGCCAGCGTCAGCAGCAGCGCGATACGGCTGATGCACGCCACCGCGATACCGAACTTGCGCGCTTTCTCGCGTTGATCGAACGGCAGCTTGCTGACCGCGATCGAGATGAAGACCAGGTTGTCGATACCCAGCACGATTTCGATCGCGCTCAGGGTAATCAGGGTGATCCAGGCTTGCGGATCGGTCAGCAGTGCAATCACGTCCATCACGTACGGCATACCTCAAGGTGTCGATGTTCAAGCCCGCGGACGCTCCGCGGGCGGGACCCGCCGGGACGGCGGCCCAAATGCAACGGTGCGCGTCGATCCTTCGATGCGCGATGCGGCCTAAGCGCTGCGCTCAGGCCGTCAGGTGGTGCCACAGGCGCGGGCCGAGGATCGAGGCCCACACCAGCAGCACGTTCATCAGCAGCACGAACACCGCCGCCGAGCCCATGTCCTTGGCGCGGCCGGCCAGCTCGTGGAATTCCGGGCCATAGCGTTCGATCACCGCCTCGACCGCGGAATTGAGCAGTTCGATGCTCAGCACCAGCAGGATCGAGCCGATCAACAGCGAGCGCTCGACCCCGGTTTGCCCGAAATACCAGCCGACCGGGGCCAGGACCAGGAACAGATAGACCTCCAGGCGGAACGAGGACTCGTGCAGCCAGGCCGCACGCAGGCCCTGGAAGGACCAGGTCGCCGCCTTGAGGATGCGGCCCGGGCCGCGCGGCAGGTGGCCGTATTCGTCAGCCATGCCGGCGGCGCTCCGTTTGGGTGGTGGATGCCGCATCAAGGCGGCGATAACGCACGGACGGGGACGGCGCGAAGGTCGGCATTGAGATGCTTTCTCGGTCGTATGGGCCGGAACCGGCCGGGCGGACGCGGCTGGCGGCCGCTACAAGCCGGGGATTTTGCCATAAGCCCGGCAGCGGCGCCCCGGCGTGGGCGCCAGGCGGCGGGTTGTAGGGGCCTTCGACCGGGCCCGGGCGGCGGCGAGAGCCGCGGCTTGTGCGATCGCAGCGGGCCTGCGACCACACCTGTCGAGGCCGCTGCGGCCGGCCCGCACCCGCTTCGCGGCACAGGCGGCCGCGACGCGGCGGAGGGCTTCGGTGGTTTTCCTCGCCAGCGCCGCTTGGTTACCGCGGCTTCGGAACAGCGTTGCCGGCTTCCCGGTCCCAATAGCCCTGCAGCTGCTCGCGTTGACGCGGACTGAGCCCGGCGGCGCAAGCATCGACAAGCTCGTTCGCGCGCTTTACTTCGCCGGCCGCGAGCAGCTCTCGCGCCGCTTCCAGCAACGCGCGCTGGCGCACGCTCAGATTGCCGAACGGATCGAAGTAGGAATCCACCCGCGTGGCGTCCTTCACCCCGTTCCAGGAAAACTTCGCGTCCCCGGCCGATGCCGCGACGGCTTGGTATCGCTCGACGGCTTCGGCGCGGCCGATGCGCTTTTTCAGCAGGTCGAGGCGGGTCCGGAACAGGCGCGCTTCCGGGGTGGAACCGGCTGCCTCCAATCCCTCTACCGCGGCGCGGACGAATTCGTAATCGATCGCACCGGTCGATGCCTGCGCGCCGAGCAGATTGAAACTGGCGATCGCCGCGCGGTACTCGCGCCGATCATGCGCTTCGATCTCTTGCGTGCTCGGCCGTCCGAGCGACGAGGGTTGCACTACGCGAATGTTCGCGTCGTCCTGCAGGATCGCTTCGATATCGAGTTTGTGGAACTCGCCCACGACCACCACCACCGTGCCGCCGGGATGGGCGCGGGCGGCGGCGGCGATGCGCTGGGCCTGGAGGTAGGTGCGATACAGATACAGCCGGCGCGGCAGATCGTTCTTGGTCCGAGCCGCAGGCGTGGACGCCCATTGGGTGACGCGCGCGAGGTTCTTCGGATCGTCGGCGTGGAACAAATCCCGCTGCAGGCTCTGCGGAGCGAAGCTCATGAACTGCTGGAAGCCCTTGAGCGGACGCAGTTGCGGCAGCGCGCCCAGGTCCATGCCGAACCCCAGCTTCTGGTCTTCCGCCGGCGGCTCCCAATCGAACGGACACAGCTCGATGCGATGGCGCCGCGCGAACGGCACCACCACGTCCTGGACCTCGTAGGTGAACTCATAGAAATCGCCGCGGGCGAACGCTTCCGGCGCGCGCTCGATGCAGATCGCATCGGGCTTGGCGCGATCCAGGAATGCGTCCAGCAGTGCCGGCTGGTCGTTGCGCGAGACCAACTGCGCGGCGTGATCCACGCCCAGGATCATCACCGTCGTCGGCTTCGGATCGGAACCCTCGGCCTTCGCGCTGCCGGCGCAGATCAACAGCAACACACTCAGCCACAGCGTCTTCATTCGCGCTCCGCACCACGGGGTGCGCAAACGATGCCACGGCCTGCCCGGCGGCAACCGTGCCTCAAGTCGTAGTCGACCGCCGCCAGCGCGCAGCGCCCGCGGCGCCTCACTGCTGCCGCAACGCTTCGATCGGGTCCAGTTGCGAGGCCTTGCGCGCCGGGTAATAGCCGAAGAACAAGCCGGTGGCGATGGAGAACCCGGCGGCCAATCCGACCACCTGCCCGTTCAAGGCGACGGGCAGCGCGCCGAACTTGCTCACCAGCAAGGTGCCGACCACGCCGATGGCGATGCCGATCGCGCCGCCGATCAGCGAAATCAGCATCGCCTCGGCCAGGAACTGCCGCTGGATATCGCGCGGTCCCGCGCCCACCGCCATGCGCAGGCCGATCTCGCGGATGCGCTCGGTCACCGACACCAGCATGATGTTCATGATGCCGATGCCGCCGACGATCAGCGAAATCGTCGCCACCGCGCCCAGCAACAGCGACATCAGCCGCGTCGTCTGCGTGCGCGTGGCCACCACTTCGGCGATGTTGCGCACGCTGAAATCGTCGTCGCTGCCGGGCTGGATCTTGTGCCGCTGGCGCAGCAGACCTTCGATCTGCTCCTGCGCATACGACACGTCCTCGGCGCGGCCGACGCCGACCGCGATCTGCATCACCGCGCCATTGGGCAGACCCATCGCGCCGAGCAGGCGGCGGCGCCCGGTTTCCAGCGGCACCAGCACGATGTCGTCCTGGTCCTGGCCGAAACCGCCCTGGCCCTTCGGCTTGAGCGTGCCGATCACGGTGAACGGCACGCGCCCCAGGCGAATGGTCTGGCCGATCGCGTCTTCGTCGCCGAACAATTCGCGGCGCACGCTTTCGCCCAGGATCACCGACTTGGCGCCGCTGCCGTAATCGCGCGTCTCGAAATTCGCGCCCGAGGCGATGACCCAGCCGTTGATATCGAAGAAATCCGCCTGCACGCCCTGCCACTGCGTGGACCAGTTGTTTTCCGCGTACACCGCCTGGGTGCCGCCGCGCAGGGACGCGGCGACGTATTGCACTTCCGGCACTTCGTTGCGGATCGCGTCGCCGTCGCCCTCGGTCAGGGTGAAGAAACTCGACGAACTCAGGCGCACGCCGCCGGTGCCGCGTCCGCCGCCGCCGGAACTGATGTCCAGCCGGTTAGAACCCAGGCCCGAAACCAGCTTGTCGATTTCCGCCTGCGTGCCCTGCCCGACCGAAACCATCACGATCACCGCGGCGATGCCGATGATCACGCCCAGCGAGGTCAGCCCGCTGCGCAGCCAATTGCCGCGCAAAGCGAATACGGCGGTGCGCAGCACTTCCATGAAGTTCATGCCGTCGCCTCCTGCACGTGCAACTCGCCGTCGCGCATCACGAAGATGCGGTCGGCATGCGCGGCCACGTCCGGATCGTGGGTGATCAGCACCACGGTGTGATCCTCGGCCTGCAGGCGCTTGAACAACGCCAGGATTTCCTCGCCGGTGCGCGTGTCGAGCGCGCCGGTGGGTTCGTCGGCGAGGATGATCGGCGGGCGGTTGATCAAGGCGCGCGCGATCGCCACGCGCTGCTGCTGGCCGCCGGACAATTCGCTGGGCCGGTGATTGGCGCGCGGCCCCAGCCCTACTGCTTCCAGCGCCGCATGCGCGCGCTGGATGCGCTCCTCGCGCTTGATGTTGGCGTAGCCCATCGGCATCGCCACGTTCTCCAGCGCGTTCATGCGCGGCAGCAGGTTGAAGCCCTGGAACACGAAACCGATCTTGTCGCGGCGCAGGATCGCGCGCTCTTCCTTGTCCAGGGTAGCCACGTCGATGCCGTCGCACAGATACACGCCGCTGCTCGGCGTGTCCAGGCAGCCGATCAGGTTCATCAGCGTGGACTTGCCCGAGCCCGACGGCCCCATGATCGCGACGAACTCGCCGCGCGCGATCGACATCTCCACGCCGTGCAGCGCGATCACCTCGGCCTCGCTGCCGGGCGAATAGACCTTGCCCAGCGCGCGGGTCTCGATCACCGCGGGAGTGCCGGCGCTGTCGCGGCTGACGGCGGAACTCATTTCGCGCCGCGCCCGCTGCCGACGATGATGTCGTCGCCTTCCTTCACGTTGCCCGAGACTTCGGTCCAGCTGCCGTCGCTGACGCCGACGCGCACCACCACCGCCTGCGGCTCGCCCTTGACCAGCTTGTACAGCGGCGCCCGGCGCGCGCTGACCAGGGCGGCGATTTCGTTGTCCCACAGCTTGCGCTGATCGTCGTTGAGGGTGGCGCGGAAGGCGCCGAACTGTTGCTTGAAACGTTCCTGCATGCGCTGGCGCGCCGCGCCGGAAACCGCGCCGCCGGCGCGATTGCCGCTGCGGTTGTTGCCGCCGCCACCGCCGCCCGGGCCGCGTCCGCCGCCCATGATGATGGTCGGCGGGCCGCCGCCCGCAGGCCCGCCGGCGGTGCTGGCCGGCGCGGCCGTGCGCGAGGCCATGCGCTGCTTCATCTGCTCCAGCGCGGCATCGAACAGCGCGCGCTGACTGGCATCGAGCTTGAGCTTGTCGGCCACGGCCGGCAGATCGTTGCCCAGGCCGCCGCGCGCCGCGCCGCCGCCGCCCGGCGCGCCCACCGCGGCCGCGTCGTCGTCCGAGGGCTTGTAGCGCAGCGCCGCGTTGCCGACGCGCAGCACGTTATCGCGATGGCTGACTTCGATCTCGGCGTTCGCGGTCATGCCCGGCAACAGCACACCGTCGGCGTTATCGACCGAGACCACCACCGGATAGGTGATGACGTTGCTGGTGTTGGTCGCCGACAGCCGCACCTGCTGGACCGCGCCGCGGAACTTGCGATCGGGAAAGGAATCGACGCTGAAGTTGACGCTCTGGCCGGGTTTGACCTGGCCGATGTCGGCTTCGTCGATGGCCAGCACGATCTCCATCTTCGACAGGTCTTCGGCGATCTGGAACAGCACCGGCGATTGCAGGCTCGCGGCCACGGTCTGGCCGGGCTCGACGGTGCGGGTCAGCACCACGCCATCGACCGGCGCGCGGATCACCGTGCGCTGCAGGTTCAGGCGCGAGGTCTGGGTCGAGGCGATCTGCTGGTTGATCTGCGCCTGCGCGCCGGCCAACTGCGCGCGCGCCTGATCGCGCGCGGCACGGGCCAGGTCGGCGTCGCTGCGGGCCACCAGCTGGTTCTTCGCCAGTTCGCTTTTGCGCTGAAAATCCAGCTCGGCGTTGTGCAGCGTCGCCTGCGCGGTGGCGAGGCTGGCGCGGGCATTGTTGACCTGGGCGGTGCCCTGCGCGATCTGCGCCTCATAGGTGCTCGGATCGATCCGCGCGATCACCTGGCCCTTGGTCACGCGATCGTTGAAGTCGGCCAGCACCTCGGTGACCTGCCCGGAAATCTGGCTGCCGACATCGACCGTCGAAATCGCCGACAAGGCGCCGGTGGCCGAGATCGCCACGCGGATGTCGCCGCGCTCGACCTTGGCCGTGCGATACGCGCCGGCCGCTTCTTCGGCGTTGCGCTTGCTGTAGTAGTGCCAGCCGATGCCGGCCGCGGCCAGCACCACCACGGCGATCGCCGCGCGCTTGAGCCACGGGGACTTGCGCGGGCGCAGGGACTTGTGGGTGGCGGTGGACGGCTTGGCTGCGCTCATGGGACTCGGACGGTGGGCTATGCAGGCGCGAACGCGCGTGGCTGAACAGGGTTGACAGGATTTGCCGACGGGTTGGCCGCATGTGGCCGCAGCGGTTCAGTTTCGCCTGCGCCCCCGGTTTGCGGCCATCGATCGCGGGTTGGAGGCAAGCATCCGGACGCGACCGATCTTGCACACAGATGCGGTGGGGCGGGAAAGCGTCGCGAACCGTCTGGCGACGCTTTCAGCGCCACGCCGAACTTCCAAGGGTTCATGGCTTTTGTGGGAGGGGCTTTCAGCCCCGATGCTCCCGATCCGATGCGGAAGCGTTCCGGCGATCTGAACGAAAAGCATCGGGGCTGAAACCCCTCCCACAAAGACTTCGCTGCCTGTCGGCAGTCGTCCGGCGAATCAGGCCTCGGGCACCCGGGGCACCGGCGCCGGCGGCGGCAGGGGCGAAGACACGACCGTCGTGCCCGGCCGGAAGCGGATCACCGCGGTGGTGCCCAGTTCCGGCGCACTGGTCAGGGTGACCGGCCAGCCGAAGCGCTCGCCCAGCCGGCGCACGATCGACAGGCCCATGCCCTTGCCGTCGCTGGCGGAGAAATCCGCGCGGTAGAACGGGGTGAAGGCCTTGGTCAGAGTCTCCACCGACATGCCGATGCCGGTGTCGCGGATCTCGATGCTGTCGCGGCTCAGGCGCACGTCGATGCGGCCCTGGTCGGTGAAGCGCACCGCGTTGCTGAGCAGGTTGCCGATCATCACGCCCAGCGCATGCGGCGGCGCGATCAGGCGCGGGCCGCCTTCGTCGTACAGATGCAGTTCCACCGGCTTGCCGTTGAGCAACGGCAGGATCCGCTCCATCTCGCTATCGACGATGTCGCGGACCGCGAATTCTTCCGACTGCGGCTCCACGTCGGATTCGCGCGCCAGGATCAGGAAGGCGTCGATCACCGCCTCCATGTCGCGGCCGGCGCGCTGCACCCGCAGCAGCGAGCGCTGCGCGCGCATCGGCGTTTCCGGATCGGCCAGCATCAGGTCGGTGGCGACGCGGATCACCGTCAGCGGCGTGCGCAGTTCGTGGCTGGCGTCGCGGGTGAAATCGCGTTCGCGCTGGACGAAATCGCTGACGCGCTCGGCCAGTCCGCTGAGCGCGCTCGACAACCGGCGCACTTCGCTGCCGGGGTCGTAAGGGAATTTGATCGGCTCGATCAGGCTGGTGTCGGGATCGCGCGGGTCCCATTGCGAGACCACATTGGCCAGCCAGCTCACCGGCGATACCAAACGCTTGGAAGTGCGATAGGTATGCCAGGAAATCAGGTACGTGGTCAGCAGCGAAAACAGCAGCGAGAACAGGCCGGTGTAGAGGATGGCCTCATCGATCAGCTCGGTGGCATAGACCATGTAGAACGTGCCGGCCTCGCGCCGGTCCACCAGCACCACCCGGCCGCCGCCGGGCATGTTGTGCAGGCCCGACTCGACACCGCGCACCGACGCCGGCAGCAGCGCGTCGCTGGCGCCGGCGGGGACGAAGTGGCCGCGCGTGGTGGAGGTGCGCGGCAGCGGATAGTTGGGATCGCGCGCGTGCCCGGCCCAGTAGTCGTCGGCCTCGCGCTGCATGCGCTGTTCCAGCACCACGTGGCGCACCGCGAGTCCCGCCAGGAGAATGCCCAGCGTTATGGCGATGCTGCCGATCAAGGCTTGCAGGATGAACGCAAGCTTGATCTTGCGCGGTAACCCTTGCGGCATGGCGGCGGCGCCGGGTCAGTCGGGCGGCTGAGAGATATCCGCCACGCGATATCCGGCGCTTTGCACGGTATGCAGCAGTTGCTTGCCGAAGGGCTTGTCGATGGTCTTGCGCAGGTTGTACAGATGGCTGCGCAAGGTGTCCGAATCGGGCAAGCCGTTACCCCAGATTTCGCGTTCGATCTCCTGGCGACTGACCACGCGAGGCGATTCGCGCATCAGGATGGTCAAAAGGCGCAGGCCGATAGGCGACAACTGCAGTTCGCTGCCGCCGCGGGTGACCCGCAGGCTGGCCGGGTCGAGCACCAGATCGGCGACCTTGAGCACTTCGCCGCCCACCTGCCGGCGCTCGCGGCGGATCAGGGCGCGCAGGCGCGCTTCCAGTTCCTGGATCGCGAAGGGCTTGGTCAGGTAGTCGTCGGCGCCGGCGCTCAGGCCGGTGAGTTTTTCGTCGAGCGTGTCGCGCGCGGTCAGCATCAACACCGGGGTGGACTTTCGCGCTTCTTCACGCAGCTTCTTGCAGACCTCGATGCCGTCCATGCGCGGCAGCATCAGGTCGAGCACGATCACGTCGTAACTGTTTTCGGTCGCCAGGCGATAGCCGTCGAGGCCATCAGCGGCGTAATCGACCTCGAAGCCGCGGCTTTCGAGGTATTCACCGACCATCTCGGAGATATTGCGGTTGTCTTCGACGATGAGGACCAGGCCCCCGTCTCTCGTACCCTGCATGCAGCCTCTCCATTCCTTCAGTTTTGTGAAGGTTGCCGTCCACAAGGTGGACGGCTCGTGAAGGCCACCATTAGGCTGTCTAATTCCGCCCTCGTACGCCCTCCGGACACCTGACAGATGCTTGCCGACCGTCTCTACCCGATTTTGCTGCTGCTGGGCTCGAACATTTTCATGACCTTCGCCTGGTATGGACACCTGAAGTACAAGTCCTCGCCGCTGGTGATCGCCATCGCGGCCAGCTGGGGCATCGCCCTGTTCGAATACTGCCTGCAGGTGCCGGCCAACCGCATGGGCAGCGCGGTGTACTCCGCGCCGCAGCTCAAGGGCATGCAGGAGGTCATCACCCTGCTGGTGTTCGCCGGCTTCTCGGCCTGGTACCTGGGCGAGCCGCTGAAGTGGAACCACTGGGCCGGGTTCGGGCTGATCGTGGTGGCGGCCTGGTTGATCTTCTTGGAGTGAGGCTGGCGGCCCGGGGCGGCTTTAGCTTTTGCTTGTCATTCCCTCGAAGGCGGGCTCCGCTTTACTTCGGCGGAGCCGAACATCCAGGGACTTCAGCGCCAATCCCCAGGGCCGTCATTCCCGCGAAGGCGGGAATCCAGAGTCTTCAGCGCCATCCTTCCACACCATCATTCCCGCGAACGCGGGCTCCGCTCTACTTCGGCGCAGCCGAACATCCAGCGACTTCAAACGTTCTCGCACGAAAGGCCCTGGATGTTCGGCTCCGCCGAAGTAAAGCGGAGCCCGCGTTCGCGGGAATGACGGCCTGGGGGAATGGCGAAGGCATCGGGAGGGCGATTCCCCCCGCACTTCCAGAGATTTCGAACAGCCTCTAGAACTTGATCTTCCCGGTCAGGATGTCCTTGAACATCACCCAATCGCCAGCGAAGGAATAGAACGGGTACTTGAACGTCGCCGGCCGGTTCTTCTCGAAAAAGAAGTGCCCGACCCAGGCGAAGCCGTAGCCGCACAACAACGCCGCCAGCAACAGCCACGGCCGCGCCTGGACCACGGCCAGCGCGAACAGGATCAGCACCCCGCAACTGCCGATGAAATGCAGCCGCCGGCTGGTGCGATTGCTGTGTTCGCTGAGATAAAAAGGATAGAACTCGCTGAAGCTGGCGAAGCGGCTGGCCATCAGATGTCTCCTGTTCGCAGTGTCCCCGGACCCGGTCGCGGCCGGGTTATTGCAGTTGCCGTTGCATGCGCCGCTGCCGCCACCCGGCCACGATCCCGAACAAGATCAGAATCGAGCCCATCGCGGTCAAGGCATTGAACCAGCCGCGCTCGTTCAGGCCGAAATAGCACAGTACCGCGCCCAGCAGAATCGGAAATATCACCAACACGACACTTCCGCGCCGCGCCTGGCGGAAGCTGGCTTCGCTGTTGGCGATCAGCGCGTCGCCGCGACGCACCCGCTCTTCGCATTCCAGCGAACAGGCCAGCGACAGGCCGACCTCGCGCACGCATTGCGCGCACACCCCGCGCCCGCAGGAACGGCAGATGCCGAGGGCCTCGGCGGGGGCGTGGCGGTAGCAGTGCATGCGGCGGACCAAGCGGGCGACGGGCCGATCCTGCGCCTGTGGGCGGGAGGCTTCAAGCCGGTCGGCGGGTTCCGTTCGCGCAGATGTGACCAGAAAGCGTCGGGGCTGAAGCCCTTCCCACAACAGATGAAGAAACAGCCCATCGCTCGGTTTCAATCGAACAGGCCGCGCGCCTTCAGCACCGTGCGCTTCTTCACTTCGAACAAGTCCCGGATCGGGGCCCCGGTCAAGCAGAAGGCTTTGTCATCGCGAATCGCGAAGTGCTCGGGAGGGAACCAGCGAATTCTGGCTTCGCGGGGCATGTCCGAAGCAATCGGATAGAACGCCTTTTCGGCAAAAACCATGGGGCGCGCGACTGAGATGCCCTCCCGCAGCTTGGCTTCGTGCGGCCCGGTCGGGCCGCATCCGGCCCACTCGCCCGAAGCGGAGCGAAACACCGGGTAGAACTGATACTTCTCGTGATACAGCTTGCCGTTGGCACGCGAAACGAACATCAACGAGTGCTTGAACTGGGCGAAATGCGGAGTGCCGTGGTGGTCGTAGGCTTCGAAGTCGATGATCTCGCCGTCGTAGCGGCCGTACACGATCTGTTTGACGCGGAATTTCGCCTTGAAAGCGGCGTCCATCAGACGCTGTCCGGGCTCGAGCTTCGGTTCGAACTTCTCGACCGAGAGTTTCTCGCCGACGAACACAATCAGATCGTTTCCCGCCGCGACCGGGCCGGACCAGGCCATCGCGACCAGCAGCAGCGTCCAGAATCTGCGCATCGAGTCCTCCATGTGGTATCCGCTGTGAGCGATCCTGCGCAATATCCTCCGCCAGCCGCAGGGGTCTGCGCAAACTCAACCCGGCCGCGGCGAGAACATGATCACCGCCATCCCGGCCAGACACAGGCCGGCGCCGAACAGGTCCCAGCGCGTGGGCTTGATCGAATCGACCCACCACAGCCAGAAGATCGCCACGGCGATGTAGACGCCGCCGTAGGCCGCATAGACGCGGCCCGAGGCGGTGGGATGCAGGCTCAGCAGCCAAGCGAACGCGGCCAGGCTCAGTGCAGCCGGCAACAGCAGCCAGGCACTGCCGCCTTTGCGCAGCCACAGGTAGGGCAGATAGCAGCCGACGATTTCGGCTACGGCGGTGACGAGGAACAGCAGGAAGGTCTTGAGCATGGCAAGGTTCCTGCGGTGAAAGCCGGAGGTATGCGGCGGCTGAGAGGAAAGCATCGGGCCTGAAGGCCCTCCCACAACAAACCTCGCGGCGTCGAAGTCATTTGTGGGCGGGCCTCAACCACCCACGCAGCTTCGAAGTCTTTTGTGGGAGGGCCTTCAGGCCCGATGCTCTCGGCTCAGATCGCGGCTAACCCGCCACAGACCTGAGCGCCCACTCACTCGCCGCGTTCGGCCTGCTTGGCCTTGTCCCAATACGCGTCCTGCCCTTCCAGCGGCAGCTCGGCCAGGGACAAACCGTCCTGCGCCGCCAGCAATTCCATCGCGCGGAAGCGCCGCTCGAACTTGAGATTGGCCCGGCGCAGCGCGGTACCGACATCGACCTTGCCGTGACGGGCCAGATTGGCGCAGACGAACAGCACGTCGCCGATCTCGTCCTCCAGCCGATCGCGCGCGGCGGCATCGTCGGGCGCGGCCGCGACCGCGTCGAACTCGGTGCGCACTTCGTCGATCTCCTCGTGCAGCTTGGCGATCACCGGCGTTACCTCGGGCCAGTCGAAGCCGACCGTGGCCGCGCGCTTTTGCAGTTTCACCGCGCGCTGCCACTCCGGCAGGCCGCGGGCGATGCCGGCCAGCGCGGAGGTGTCGGCTTCGCCCGAGGCCTCGCGCTCGCGGCGCTTGAGTTCTTCCCAGGCCACGGTCTGCGCATCGGCGTCCTCGACGCTGGCATCGCCGAACACGTGCGGATGCCGGCGCAGCATCTTGTCGCTGATCGCCGCGACCACGTCGTCGAAGGCGAACTCGCCCTGCTCCTGCGCCATGCGCGCATGGAACACCACCTGCAGCAGCAGGTCGCCGAGTTCGTCCTTCAGCGAGGCCAGGTCCTGGCGATCTATCGCGTCGGCGACTTCGTAGGCTTCCTCGATCGTGTACGGCGCGATCGTGGCGAAGGTCTGTTCGATATCCCACGGACAGCCGCGCTCGCGATCGCGCAGGCGCGCCATGATCTCGATCAGGCCGGCGATGCCCGGCGGCAGGTTCAATACTTCAGCCATCTCGCCACTCCTTCCACGGCAACGCGCGATCGCCCAGCGCGATGAAGTCGCCGTTGAGCAGATGCTCGCGCTGGTTGTAACGGAACGGCCGGCCCTGCGGGTCCAGCAGGGCGCCGCCGGCGGCTTCCAGCACGCACTGCCCGGCCGCGGTGTCCCATTCGCTGGTCGGGCCGAAACGCGGATACAAGTCCAGCGAACCTTCGGCGATGCGGCAGAACTTCAACGACGAACCCAGGCTGACCATGCGGATGCCGCCGGCCGCCTCGCGATGGGCGCGGACGAGGAAATCGTCGCTGCGCTGGCTGTGATGCGAGCGGCTGGCGGCCACGCGCATCGGCTGCGCGGGCGGTACCTGCGCGTGCACTTGCGTGGTCAGGTCGCCGTCGCGGCGGAACGCGGCGCCGCCGCGCTGCGCGTACCACAGCGCGCCGCCGACCGGCGCCAGCACCAGTCCGAACACCGCCACGCCGTCTTCGATCAAGGCCAGGTTGACCGAAAACTCGCCGTTGCGCTTGACGAACTCGCGTGTGCCGTCGAGCGGATCGACCAGCCACAGACGGTTCCACTGCCGGCGCTGGGCCAGATCGACCTCGTCGGCGGATTCTTCCGACAGCACCGGGATGTCCGGAGTCAGCCGCGCCAGACCATCGACGATCACATGATGCGCGGCCATGTCGGCGGCGGTCACCGGCGAGGCGTCGGCCTTGCGTTCGACTTCGAATTCGCCGTCGTAGACCACCAGGATCGCCGCGGCCGCGGCGCGCGCGATTTCGATCGCGCCTTCGGTCAATTCGCGATCGCTCAGACCCGGGACCAGACTCATGGCGGCGACTCGCCGCCGGCGCCGGCTTCCGGCGGCGCCGGTTCGCCGTTGCGCAGCCACTCGCGGGCGATGAACAGCGCGGCGATGCTGCGGCCTTCGGAGAAGTCCTCGCGCAGGATCAGCTGGTGCAGGTCGTCGAGCTTGAACGGCACCACTTCCAGTTCTTCCGGCTCATCGCCGGGCAAGCGCTCGGGGTAGAGGTCGCGCGCCAGCACCAAATGGGCCTGATGGCTCATGTAGGAGGGCGCCAGGGTCAGCGAGCGCAGCACGGTCAGCGAACGGGCGCCGTAGCCGGCTTCCTCCTTGAGTTCGCGGTTGGCCGCCTCGATCGCGTCCTCGCCGGCGTCGATCCGGCCCTTGACCAGGCCCAGCTCGTAGCGGTGCACGCCGGCAGCGTACTCGCGCACCAGCAGCACGGTGTCGGCGTCGAGCATCGGCACGACGATGACCGCGCCGGGCCCGGCGGCGCGGTTGCGGCCGTGCAGGCGCTCGTAGCGGCGGCGCTCGCCGTTGGAGAATTCCAGGTCGAGCAGTTCCATCCGGTACGGGCCGGCCTCGTGCTCGGTGACGCTGTGGATGATCGGCAGCCGTCGGCTCATGGTGCGCCTGCGAGCATTAGCGATCCGGGCATGAGCGAAGAGCGGAAAGGCACGATAATAGGGGGATGCGAGAGATCACTCACGACCCACAGATGCTAACAGAGCCGGGCATGGCCGCGGCGGACTCCTGGCGCGAACGCGACCTGAAGGTGCTGTGGCACCCCTGCACGCAGATGCGCGAGCATCCCCACACACTGCCCTTGCTGCCGATCGCCAGCGGCCGCGGGCCCTGGCTGATCGGCCAGGACGGCAAACGCTATCTGGATGCGATTTCCAGTTGGTGGACGAATATTTTCGGCCACGCCGAGCCGCGCATCGCCCAGGCCATCGCCACCCAGGCGCTGACGCTGGAGCACGTGATCCTGGCCGGCTGCTCGCACCCGCCCGCGGTGGAGCTGGCCGAGCGCCTGCTCGCGATCGCGCCGCGCCAGGACGGGCGCTCGCCGCTGAGCAAGGTGTTCTACGCCGACAACGGCTCGGCCGGGGTCGAGGTCGCGCTTAAGATGGCCTTCCACTGGTTCCGCAATCGCGGCGTCGACAGCCGGACCAAGTTCATCGCCCTGGAAAACGGCTATCACGGCGAGACCCTGGGCGCGCTCGCGGTCGGCGACATTCCGCTGTACCGGCGCATTTACGCGCCGCTGCTGGCCGAGTCGATCTTCGCGCCCTCGCCCGACGCCTACCTGTGCGAACCCGGCGAAAGCCCGGCCGACCGCGCGCGCCGGGCCGCGCAGGCTTTGCGCGAACTGCTCGAACGCCATGCCGATGAAGTCTGCGCGCTGATCCTGGAGCCGCGCGTGCAGTGCGCCGGCGGCATGCGCATGCACGACCCGCTGTATCTCAAGCTGGCGCGCGAACTGTGCGACAAGCACGGCGTGTTCTTGATCGCGGACGAAATCGCGGTGGGCTTCGGTCGCACCGGCACCATGTTCGCCAGCGAGCAATCCGGAGTGATGCCCGATCTGCTGTGCCTGTCCAAGGGCCTGACCGGCGGCGCGCTGCCGCTGGCGGCGGTGCTGACCACGCAGGACATCTACGACGGCTTCCTCGACGACTCGCGCGAACGCGCGTTCCTGCATTCGCACAGCTACACCGGCAACCCGCTGGCGTGCGCGGCGGCGTTGGCGAGCCTGAGCATCTTCCGCGACGACGACGTGATCGCGCGCAACCGCATCACGTCCGAACGCATGCGCCAACTGGCCGCGCCGTTGGCCGATCACGAGCACGTCGCCGACGTGCGCCAGGCCGGGATGATCGTCGCCTTCGAACTCAGCCGCGGCGGCGACAAGCGCAAGGGCTTCGACCCGGCCCAGCGCATCGGCCTGCGCGCCTACCGCGCCGCGCTGGAACGCGGCGTGCTGCTGCGGCCGCTGGGCGACATCTTGTACTGGATGCCGCCGTATTCGATCGACGAAGAAGCCTTGCAACTGCTCGCCGCGACCACCCGCGCGGCGATCGACCACGCCGTGCAGGAGGCCGACGCATGCGCCTGACCCGAGTCCATGTCGATGCGCAGCTGGCGCCCGGCAGCGAAGTCGTCTTGCCGGAAGGCCCGGCCACTCACCTGGCGCGGGTGTTGCGGCACGAAGTCGGCGACGCCTGCGTGCTGTTCAACGGCGACGGCCGCGACTACCACGGCCAGATCAGCGCGCTGGGCAAGCGCGAAGTGCGGGTGCGGATCGACTCCGCGCACCAGATCGAACGCGAATCGCCGCTGCGCCTGCATCTGCTCCAGGGCGTGGCGCGCGGCGAAAAGATGGACCTGATCCTGCAGAAGGCCACCGAACTCGGCGTGAGCGCGGTGCTGCCGCTGTGGTCGCAGCGCAGCGAGGTCAAGCTCGACGAAGCGCGCGCGGAAAAACGCCTGGCGCACTGGCGCAGCGTGGTCGCCTCGGCTTGCGAACAAAGCGGCCGCGCCTGCCTGCCCGAGGTCGCCGCGCCGCGTTCGCTGGCGGCGGTGCTGGCGGCGTTGCCGGCCGGCGGGGCGCGCTTGATCCTCGATCCGGACGGCGAGTTGGCGTTCGCCACGCTCGCGCTCGCCTTTGATGCGCCGGTGCTGCTGGCGATCGGCCCGGAAGGCGGATGGTCCCCGCTCGACCGTCAGCAACTGCGCGATGCCGGTTTCCAGGGATTGCGGCTGGGCCCGCGCATCCTGCGCACCGAAACCGCCGGGCTGGCGGCGATCGCCGCGTTGCAGGCGCGCTTCGGCGATCTGGCCTGAATCGCCGCGGCGATCGCGGCGGCTCCGCGATCGCCGGACAGGTTCACCGCTGCGTCCAGCGCATCCGCAACTCGGTCGATTTTCCCGCCACCGTCGCCAGCGCCATGCGCGCGCCCAGGCCGCGGATGCGCTCCATCACCGCCGGCAGGCCCATGCCCAGGCCGCTGTCGCCTTCGCTGCTGGCGGCGGTGGTCACGCCGGGCTCGAAGATTTTCAGGATCGCGTCGCGCTCGCTCATGCGGCTGACCGCGTCGATGCGATAGCGGCCCTCGCGCAGCAGCGCCGCGCGCAGGCGCACCAGGTTGATGCCGCGGCCGTCGTCGCGCACGACGAACTGCCACGCCGATTCCTCGCGGCTCAGCACCAGCCGCACCACGCCGACCGGGTCCTTGCCGACCCGGCGACGCATCGACATCGATTCGATCCCGTGCGTGACCGCATTGGCGACCAGTTCCTTGCCGACATCGCGCAGGACCGCGATCGCCGGCTCGGGCAATTGTTCGAACAGATCCAGCACCGCCTCGACCCGCACCGACTTGCTCTGCTGCCCGGCCAGTTGCCGTGCGTGCGCGGCCCAATCGGCGAATGCCGCCTTCGACGGCGACAGCACCGTGTCGCCGCCGGACAACGCCAGCAGCGGCACCAGTGCGAAGGCTTCTTCGGCGCCGTTGTCGAAGGCGGTGGAGGCGGTGGTCCTGACTAGATCGTCCGCGGTCGGCTCCGCCGGCGTGGAGTCGGGATCGATGGTCAGCTCGATGTCGGCTTGCGTCGCTGCGTCGATATCGTGGCTGGCGAATGACGGAGTCGTCGCAGTCGAAGCGTTGGCGTCCGTCGCGTTGCTCGTTGTTTCGACGACGGCTTTGCTCGACGCATTGGTTATCGCAGCGGCGGGCATGGGCGGGTCGGCGGGTTCCGAGGGCGACGTCCCGGTGGACGGCGTGGCTGCCGGAGTAATTCCGACGTAGGTTTCCGCGAGCGCCTGTGCCGGTGCGGTTCGCGATGCGTAAGGCAGAGCCGAAGCATGGTTCGCAGGTGTCCGCGCGCCGACTTCGGCCGCTCCACCGGACGCGGCGAGCGGGTTCGTCAACGGCAGCGACGGACTGGATCCCAGAACGAGAGGCGGCTGCGATTCGATCTTCGGCGACGCTGCCGCGGGCGTTGGCGACAGTTGCGGCGGCTGCCCGGGTTGCGCGGTCTGCACCGGCCGCGTGGGCAAGCCTGAGCGCACAAGCGGCGGTTGCGGCGATGGCGCGGGCGATGCCGACTGCGGCGGCTGCGGCGGCTCGGAGCCGCTCACCCGCGCGGGGATACGCGACTGCATGCGCTCAAGAAACGCCGCCGCGCGCTCCGGGCCGCCCGCGATGGCCGCCGCGCTGCCGCCGATCGAGATCTGGCCCGTGAGTCGGCCATGAGCCGGGTCGTGGTGCGATCCGGCGTGGGATGCCGACGCAGATGCCGATGCCGGAGGCTGCGCGGAGCCGGCGGCGGCCAACTCATCGGATGCGCGTGCGGTCGCCGTATCGATCGACGCCTGCGCGAGCGTCGCCATGGCGGCTTGCGGCGCGGTCGCCGGCGCCGCTTGCGCGAAGGCCGGTCCGGTCACCGCTGCCTGCGTCGGCTCGACCGACAATGGCGCAAGCTCGCTCGCAACCACGGCCGCCGACAGCGGCGCAGCCGCCGCCCTGCCGTCGATCTGGACCAGCAACTCGCGCATCGTGCCGATGCGCTCGCCCAGATACTCCACCTCCGCGCCGAGCCGGCGCGCATCCTCATGGCCGAACTCGGGCCGATGGCTCAGCTCGACCAGATCCAGCTCGAAGCAATGCGCCGGCGTTTCGATCAGGTCCAGATCGATCTCGCCGGCCTCGCTCTTGAGCAATTGCGCATCGGCGATCAGCGCGCGATACGAGGCTAACCGCTCGTCCATGTCCGCGGCCATGCACAGACGCTGCAACCGCACGCGCATGCGCTCCACGGCCGCGTCGCCGTGATTCAGGCAGGCGTGAATGCGCGCGCTGTCGTGGCCCAAGGCGCGCACCAGGCCTTCGAGTTGCGCGCGCAGGCGCAGTTTGGCGCCGGCCAGTTCCTTGCCCAGGCGCAGGCGCTCGCCGATGTCGCTGACGCTCACCAGCAGATACTGCGCCGCGCCATCGCGCTCGACCCGCTCGAAGCGGAACCCCACCTGCGCCTGCCGCGAAGGCGGCCCGGCGAAGACCACCTCGGCCAGCGGGTTGCGCGCGGCGATGCGGCGATCGCGCGCGCGTTCGGCGAACAACAGCTTGAGGTAGCCGCGCGTCGCCTCCAGGGTATCGTCGGCGAGCATCGGCCGCAGCACTTCGATCAGGTCCATGCCCGGCCACAGCTTGCGCTGCAGCACCTGCAGCAACGCCGGCGAGACCGGATCGCGGATGATGAAGTTCGAATCGATCAGGAACAGCCCGTCCGGCACCGCGCGCAACGCGTCCTCGGTGAACTCGCGCCACGCCGCCTGCTCGCGCTCGTGCGCGTACAGGCGCCGCAGCGGTCCCAGAATCAGATACGCCACCGCCGCCAGCAGCGACAGTCCGGCGCCGATCACCATCATCCGCGGGCCGTCGCCGACGATCCCGAACAGCCCGGCGCTTTCCGCGTCCCTCGCGATCAAGCCCGCCGCCGCCCCGGCCATCACCGCGGCGCAGACCGCGATCGCGGCGACCGCGCCGAACAACCGTGCATACCGCATGCGGACGCCTTTCACCGTATCGGACATCTCCCGCTCCTGCCTGCGCGATCGAGAACCTGAAGCCACCGACGCACCGATCAGACGATCGCCTGACCTGGCACGCCTCGCCCTTGCGCACTCCTCGCCTGCGTTCGCCGCGTCCCCAGTGGCGAATCGCGTGTCGCCCGCACCTGTTCGCTTGCAACGCGCCTTGCCCTGGTTCCGATCAAGATCACGAAGGACGGCCCCGCCCCGCGGAATACGGACCACCGCGGCACCGATGGTTCAAGGGGGGTATCGGCGCCGCGGCGACGCTCCCACGCGGCCGGGGCCGCCTTCGCGAAGCTTTCGTCCATGCCGGCTCAGTCCAGGCGTTCGATATCGACCACCAGCGAGGCGCTATAGGTTTTCCAACTCACCATGATCACGTACGGCCGCTTGCGCGATCCGGAGTGGCCGATCGCGCCGGCCGCGGTCTTGGGCACGGAAATCTCCATCTCGCCGCCGAAGTGCTTGCGCGCGTTGCCGGCCAGGGTGTTGGCCAACTCGCCGACGGTGTCGCGCAGGTTGGCGTCGGACTGATCGCTTTCGTTGAGCGCCAGCAACAGGTGGCGGATCATCGCGCGCGGCGCCGATACCGTGATGGTGCCGCGGAACTGTCCGCTGATCGCGATCTGGCCGCTGTAGTCGTATACCGGCACGGTCCCGCTGTTGTCGTCGAGGAACGCGCCGCGCACCACCGCGGCCTCCTGGGTGAGTTGGTTGAAATAGTTCGTCACCGCGTCGATGAAGACCTTGATTTCGGTTTCGTTGAGGTCGCTCATTACGGCAGCATCTCCAGTAAGGCCCCGACCAGTTGGTCGTCGGTGAACGGTTTGTAGAGAAATCCGCGCGCGCCTTTCTTGAGCGCGCTGATCGCGGTGGTCTTGTCGCTGAGCGCCGACACGACCAGGATGTTCACGTTGTCGTCGATGGCGACCATCTGCTCGGTGCATTCCACGCCGCCGATTTCCGGCATGGTCAGATCCATCGTCACCACGTCCGGGCGATAGCGCACGAACATGTTCAAGGCCTCCGCGCCGTTGTGCGCCTGGGCGACGATCTCCAATCCGGGCAAGCGGGTATCGCCGGCCAGACGCGCGATGCGCTGGCGGATCACATTGGAATCGTCGACGATCAAAAGCTTCATCATGATCAAGGCCCGTCAGAAAGTGAGTTGGAACTCGCCAGGATCGGCTTGCGCGCCGGCCGGCGCCGCGTCGGCCGCCGGCTTGATCTCCGCGACCGGCAGGCGGATGCGGAACTCGGTGTAGGCGCCGACCTTGGTCGCCATCGAGATCGTTCCCGACATCGCCCGCACCTGCTTCATCACCAGATCCATGCCGACGCCGTGGCCGGCATCGCGGTCGCTGTTCTGGCTGGCGGTGGACACGCCCGGCTCGAAGATTTTCATGATCACGTCGCGGTCGCTCAGCGCCGAAAGCCGCTCGGCCGAGTACAGCCCGGTTGCCGCCAGCGCCTCGCGCACGCGCCGGGCGTCGATGCCGCGGCCGTCGTCGCGCACCACCAGTTCGATCTGGCGCGTGCCCAGGTCCTCGCTGCGGAAGCTGACCATGCCGGCCGGCGGTTTCGACGCCGCGCGGCGTTCGTCCATGGTCTCGATGCCGTGCACCACCGCGTTGCGCAGCAGTTGCAGGCCGATCGTGCGCAAGGCGTTCAAGGCTTCGCCGGGCACGCGGTCGAAGGCCTGCAACTGCATGTCCAACTGGACCTGCTTGCCCTGCTCGCGGGCGATGCGTTCGGCCAGGGTGTTCCAGCCTTCGACCGCGCGCTGCGACGGCGAGGCCGCGCTCTTGGCCGCGCCCGCGTCGCGGCCGCCGCCGATGCGGTCGAGGAAATCGCGGATGGTGGCGACGCATTCGAACATGTCGTCCAGATGCACGGTCATCTTGACCATGTCGGCGCCCTCGATGCTGCCGCGATCGCGCAGCCCGATCAGATCGGCTTCGAAGGTATGCGCCAGCGCCTCGATCATCTCCAGGCCCAGCGCCGCCGCTTCGCTCTTGAGCGAATGCACGTCGCGGAAGATCGCGTTGACCAATTCGCCGTAGTCGGTGCCGGTGCGGCGCGCGGCGGCCTGGCGCAGATCGTCGTTGACGCGTTCGAGCACCACGCCGATGCGATGCAGGAACAGGCGCACCTCGCTCGACTCGCGGCTGAGCACGCGCAGCAGGCCTTCCATTTCCTCGCGGGTGCGGGTCTTGGCGGCGGCGATTTCCTGCGTCAGGCGCACGCGCTCGGTCGCATCCGACACCGTCACCAGCAGGTAGACCGTGTCCTCGCTTTCCTGCACGCGGTTGAACTGGAAGTTGAGGTAGCGCGACTGCGGCTGGCCGCGTCCGTCGCTGCCGCCGGCCACCGGCACTTCCGACAGCGGGTTGAGGCTGGCGACGAGGTTTTCCTTCACCCGTTTGCCGAACAGCAAACCCAGATAGTCGCGCGTGGCCTCCAGCGTCTGCGCCGCGACCATCGGCCGCAGCACTTCGATCAGGTTCATGCCCGGCTCGACCTTGCGCTGCATGATCTGCGGCAGCGAGTGCGACATCTGCTGACCGACGGTGAAGTCGCCGGTCACCAGGAACAGGCCTTCCTTCACCGTCGCCAGGATGTCGTCGGTCTGCTTGCGCGACTGGGTGACGGCGCGGTCGCCGGCCAGCAGGCGGCGGAACGCGACCAGCGCGGTGAACAGGAAGTTCAGCATGATCAGGGCAGCGCCGATGGTCTGCGCCTGGGTCAGGCGGCGGTTGGCCTGTTCGGTGATCGCCTGGGAACCGGCGACCAGCTTGTTGAACAGTTCGAACAGCTCGCTGTTGCTGGCGCGGCCGTATTGAATCGCCGAGGCCAGTTCGGCCGGGTCCGGACTCGGCCCGGCCAACACCGCCGTGATCCGCGTTTCGTACGGGCCCCACAGCTTGGCGAGCTGGGCGTCGGTCTGGATCATCTCCGGCGAAGCCAGGGCGATGTCGAAGGCCACCGCGCTGCTGTCGCCCGGCAAGCGGCCGCCGGTGCGGAACAGCTTGATCGTGTTGCTGACCTGCTCCGAGCGCTTGCGCAAGGTTTCGCGCAGATCGGCCGAAACCGGCTTGCCGTTCTTGATGTCCTGATCCATTTCCAGCATCGAACGCAGCACGATCTGCGAAGCGCTTCGCGCCGCGCCGCTCAAGTCGCGGGCCTGGGTGCCTTGCGCGATCTGTCCCGACAGCAGAAGGCTGGCGGCGATCAACGCGCCGGAGATGAGCAGGAACAGGCTCACCGCCACGATCAGAATGTAATAGCGCTTCCAGAAGCTGCTGCTCTTGGCCTGTTGCATGGTGGCTTCCCCCTGTGGACTTGGCTGGAACGCGCCGGCCGGTCGGACCCGACCGGCCGTGCTCGCGCGATCGGGCCTAGAAATAGATCTGCATGCGCAACTGCGCGATGTCCGGGTCCAGCTGCAGGCCGCGGCGCTTGCTGTCGGCCCAGATGTAGTTCGCCTGCAACTTGAAGTGCTGGCCGATGTACCAGTTCGCGCCGAGCGTCCAGTCGCGCTGGCGTCCGCCGAGCGCGACGCCGCGATCGTCGAGATCGACCTGCGAATAGCGCACGGCCACTTCCACCGCGCCGAACGCGCGACTGGGCTTGAGGTTGCCGAAGCCCGAGTTCTTGTACGGGCGCGCCTCGCCGGTCAACACCCACGAACCTGCGATGTAATAACCATCGGTGCTGTAGTCGGGCTGGCCGTAACGGTCCACGCCCATGCGCAGGTATTCGCTCTGCACCAGCAAGGGGCCGTGGCGCCAGATCGCTTCCAGGCCCTGGCGATTGATCGCCTCGACATGGCCGAGCGCGCCCGAATCGACCAGGCGCACGTCGGTCAGGGCGGCCTCGGGCCGCACCCGCGCTCGCGCCTGGTCGTCGTCGCGCTTTTCGTTGGAGGCCGACAGGCCCAGGTGGATCACGTCGGCGTCGGTCTTGATCGGATTGAACACCACGCGCGCGGCGAGCGTGCGGCCGTCGTTGTTGCCTTGCAGGTCTCCGCCGCTCATCAGCGCGGCGTTGATGTACCAGCCCGGAAGTTTGTCGTAGGTCCAGTCCACACCGAGCCGGCGACCTTCGTACATCAGGCCGACCGGCAGCGCGCGTTCCATGAAGGTCGAGGCATTGGAGCCGACCGCGCTTTCCTCGTAGCCGACCGGGGTCTTGAACTGGCCGATGCGCAGATCGCCGCCGACCTTGCTCGACAGGCGCAGGAAGTTGTCGAGCCACAGTTTGCTTTTGAAGTCGTAGCCGGCCGCGATGTCGAATACGCCGGGCTTGCGCACGAAGGCGCTGAGTTCCTGCCGGCGCCAGGCGTCGTCATCGACGAAGCGATCGGCCCCGGACGGCAAGCGGTCGTCGCCGAATTCGTTGTAGTCGTAATTCGCATTGCCCTTGAGCCCGAGTTCCAGTCCGGAATCGGTGGTCAGCTTGACCGGCCAATCGCCCAGCAGGCTGTAGTCCGCAGTTTCCGCCTGAGCCGTCGCGGCGAACGCCAAGGACATCGCGCCGGCGAGCGCAGTGTTGATCCGCATGGTTGCTTCCCCTGTATTTTCCGGCCGTGCCGGCCCCTGGTTTGCTTATCGGCAAGGCGCGACGAATCGCCGCGGCCGGGCCGAGGTCATGTCTTGTCTGCATCGCCGCGTGCGTCGGCATCCTGTCCGCTCGGCTCACGCGGTTCGTGTCGTCCGCGAATGCGCCGACGTCCTCGTCGCGTCCCGCGGCGCGCTCGCATCCTGGAATCGCCCGCGGCTCGATGATCCGCGGATGGCGATCGGAAGCGATGCGGCGCGCCGCGCCTTTCCTCCCCTGCTTTCCCTACCCCTGCCATCGGGTCTGCGAGACGACTTACGTGCTGCTCATCACATCGCAGACTTCATGCTTTCGATAGCGAGACGAATGAAGCTTGTCCAGCGGGAAAAATTCGGGGTGCGACCGATAGCTGCATCGCATGTGCACGTCGAAGGTCGATTGCGTGCATCGCATGCATATCGCGCATGCATTGCCGAATCGTAATGACGCGCCGCCGCGCTCAGGGGTCGCGTCGGCCGCGATCGCACGACGAACATCGCCGCTTCAATGCGATAGCGCATCGCCGCCAAGGGATCGCTGCATTCCTCGATACTCATGCGCACGGTGCAAGCGATGGAGAGGCATGTGATGTGCGCCAATCGGGTGAAGCGCGGCGCCTAAAACCCGGGATGACGAAAAAAGAACGAGAAACCTGCCGACATCGACGGCATAAATGTGACCCACGTCACGTGACGTTTATCTTGCGCGCGAGAGCTGCATGCTGACCGGCACGCTGAGTAAGTAGCATCGGCACAACTCCGCGATGACGCGGCGCCGTCCGCCGCGAGTGCGGCACGCGCGAATTAAATCTTGAAGTAAATGCGCCGGGCATCGAGCAGCTTGACCACCGCCCACCACAGCGCGACGAAGGCCAGCGCGAACGCCAGCGACGGCAGGTAGGGACCGAAGCGCGGCGTCATCCAGTCGGCGAAGCCGTGGCGATAGACCGGTTCCAGCCAGCCCAATCCGATCAGCGCATACAACATCAGTGCCGAACCGCCGTACGCGGCGATCGCGTTGACACCGAAGGCGCGTCCGATCGGCGGCCATCCGGCGCGATCGATCAGGCGATGGAACAGCGCGAGAATCCAGCACGACCAGCCGCCCGCCCACAGCACATAGGCCGGCGTCCACAGGTTCTTGTTGATCGGTTGCGCATGCGACAGCACCCAGCCCGCGGCGAGGCACACGCCGCCGGCCACCAGCAGCGCGCGCAATTGACCGCGGCGCAGCCAATCGCCGGCGCGCAGGCCGAGCAAGGTCGTGGCCAGGGCGCCGAGCGCGGAGACCAGCCCTTCCGGATCGTGGCCGCGGCCGCTGACCGGGTCGATCTGATAGACGTGTACTCCGAACAGCGCGCTGTCGATGCGGCTGGCGATGTTGATGAACGGCTCGTAGCTGCCGCCGGCGGCGAGCAGCGCGGCGTAGCCGGCCAGCAACGCCAACAAGGCGATCCATTGCGCGCGCGCCGGCACATACAACGCCAGCACGGCCGCGGCGGCGAAGCACAGGCCGATGCGTTGCAGCACACCGGGCAGGCGCAGGTGCTCGTGGCCGGTGACCCACATCGAGATGGTGTGCAGCAGCAGGCCCAGGCCGACGATGCGCAGCGCGCGCCACAGCGCCGGGCGCAGCAGGTCGGCGGCGGGCACGCCGCTGTCGCGGCGCGGCATCATCGCCAGCGCGATCGACACGCCGACGATGAACAAGAACATCGGAAAGACCAGATCGGTCGGAGTGAATCCGTTCCAGGCCGAGTGCAGCAGCGGCGCGTAGACGTGGTCCCAGTCGCCCGGATCGTTGACCAGCAGCATCGCCGCGACGGTCAATCCGCGCAGCGCATCGACCGAGGCATAGCGTTTGACGGACGCGGGCGGCGCGGACACGGGCGACGCGGCGCCGCCGTGCTGCGGCGCCGGACTCACGCCGCTTGCGCGAGCGCTTCGCCGATCATCGCCTCGACCGCTTCCAGGTCGGGCAGCAGCGCGGCATCGTCGTTGAGGCGCACGCGCGCCTGCACGCCGTGCGGCAGCACATCGCCTTCGCGGCCTTCCAGGGTCAGGCTGTCGGCGGCCACCGTGACCAGGCGCGGGAAGCCCTGGGTCAGCAGGGCGAAATACGGCAGGCGCGAGGCGGCGCTGAGCGCCTTGAGCACGACCACCTTGCTGCCCAGGCCGCCGGGTTCGCGCGCCAGTCCGGACAGTTCGCCGAACGCGATCAGCGGCAAGGTCCAACCGCGCCAGCGGGTCTGGCCGAGCAGCCAGCGCGGCGCGCCTTCGATCGGCGCGGGCGGCGCGAACGACAGCACCTCGGCGATGGTCGCGTTGGGCAGCAGCAGACGGGCGCCGCCGACCTGGATCAACACGCCGCGGATGTCGGTCTGGGCGGACGCCGAGGCGTCGCCCGCGGAACCGCTGGTTTGATTTTCGTTCGACATCGCGCGAATCCTCGCCGCGGTGGCCGCGGCTTGTTGCGAAGGCTTCGACGGGCGAAGCCGGTGGTTGACGCGTCGCGGCCGCCATCGGGCGATCGCTTTGGAACAACGTCGCGCTGCGCGTCGCCGCGCGGCGCGATCAGATCGGGCTTTGCCTGGACCAGCGCGCCGCCAGCTTGGCCGCCAGATCGGCTGGCTGGCCGTGACCGGCGCCGCGCGCGATCGCCGCGCTGGCGGCGGCCGCGTCGTAGCAGCCGTCGGGCGCCTGGCCTGCGATCAGCGCACCGTGCGCGGACAGCTTCATCGCCGCATCGACCTGGCCCGGATCGGCGCCGCTGAACAACAGCACCGCGCTGTCGGACGCGGGCAGCGCCTCGAGCACGTCGCCGCCTTCCACGAACTGGATTCCGTTGTCGGTCGCTTCGATGCCCACGCCCGCCGGCAGGATGTAGATCACCCCGTCGATGGTGCGCGAGCCCGGTTCGGCGAGCTTGACCAGTACCGAGGTCGCGCGCTGCATCTGCGCGACCAGCCTGTCGTAACGGCCGCCGTCGAGGCGTTGCTGCACCAGCACCGGACGATCGAAATTTTCCGGCAGCGCGCCGAGCAACTGACGCACCGCGTCGGGGCCGCCGATGCCGGCGAGCACCAGCACCGCGCCGCTGCGGGTCGAAGCCGGCAAGCGGTCATCGACCAGTTCCAGGCCGGAGATGCGCCGTTCGATTTCGTCCAAATCGTGCTTGCCCATCGAGGCCGCGCCATGCGCGCCGCTCTGGCCGGTGGCGGCGCTGACCAGGCTGGCCTCGTCGCTGAAGGACCAATCCGGCACCGCCGGCGCCGACGCGACCGGGATGCGATCGACCAGCGGCGCCGCTTCGGTGCTCAGGTCGAAATCCATGCCGGATTCGAAGGTGAAATTTTCCGCGCCGCCGTCGCGGCGTTCGCCGCGGCCGTCGTCGAAATCGATCGGCGCGATCGGCGTCGCATCGCGATGGCTCGCGTCGAAATCGATGCGCGCGCCTTCGACGGCGAACGAGGCATCCAGATCGACCAGTTCCTGCATCTGGTCCGGCGCCGGCGCGCGCCACACTTCCAGATCGCCCAGGCCGGCTTCGTCGAGCGCGGGCAGTCCGGTGTCGACGTGGTCGGCCTCAACCCACTGGTCCACCGCCGGCGAATAGGGCTGCGCCTCGCCCGGCACCGCCGACTGCTTGTCGGTCGCTTCCAGGGTGAGGCCTTCGAAATCGAAATCCGAAACGCGCTTGTCGTCGAACGCCGCCGGCTGCGCGGTCACTTCTTCGACCGCGCCGTCGGCCGGATAGGCGTCGATCTCGATGAGATCGGTGTCGCCGCCCGGCACGGCGGTGCCGAGCGCCTGACGGGCGAAGAACTCGCGCGCTTCGTCGGGCAGCGGCGGCGGTTCGGACAGGATGCGGTCGCCGGCCGAGCCGGTCGGCGCGACGCGGGCCAGTTCGGCGAGCTGTTCGGCGGCGGCGAAGGAAGAAGAATCGGACGCGGGTTCGACGGAGCCAGCATCGAAGGCCGGCGCGGAAGTCGCCGGGCTGGAGCGGAAATCGTCCGTTGCGGCATCGCCCGCGTCGAAGCTTTCCGCTTCGAAGGCCTCGACCGCTTCGATTTCCTCGATCTCGCCGAATTGCGATGCCTCCGACGCTTCGACCTGCTGCAACGGCACCAGGCCGACATCGGCCGCCACCGGTTCCTGCGCCAGCGGCGAGGTATCGGACTGCGGACGCTGGAACCCGTCGGCGACCAGCACGGGCACCGATTCGGGCTCCGGCTCGCGGCCCGGCGGCAGCACGTCGTCGTGACGGTTGAGCTTGGCGCTGAGGTGGCGCGCCCAGCGCGCCGCGTCCCAGCCTTCGCGCGAGGCGGCCAGTTCGGCCTCCTCGAAGATCACTTCGATCGAAGGATCGATCAGCACGTTTTCGAACCGGTCCAGCGCGTCTTCGGCGGCCGGATCGAGCACGACCACGACCACGTCCGGATCGGCCGAATCCAGCGCGGCCGGATCGAGTACGGTCGGATCGCCTTCCAGCACCAGGTTCGCGCCGGCTTCCATCAGCGCGCCGCGCAGGCGCTCACAGGCGACGCCGGCTCGCGCCAACAACACTACGCGACGTTCTGCTTCAGCCATGACTACGCGAAATTCCAAGCAGTTCGAACACGTTGCGGATCAATTCGGGCTCCTGATAAGGCTTGCCGAGATAGCGCTCGACGCCGATCTCGAACGCGCGCTGGCGGTGTTTTTCGCCAGTACGCGAGGTGATCATCACGATCGGCACGTCGCGCAGATGCGGGTCGGCCTTCATTTGCGTGGCCAGCTCGTAGCCGTCCATGCGCGGCATTTCGATATCCAGCAGCATGAGGTCGGGCACGCGTTCGGCCAGACGCTCAAGCGCGTCGATGCCGTCCTTCGCCGTGACCACTTCGAAGTTGTGGCGCTCCAGCACGCGGCCGGTCACCTTGCGCATGGTCACCGAGTCGTCGACCACCATCACCAGCGGCACGCGCCGGGTTTCGGCCGGAACCGGCGGCGGCGGTGCGTTCAAGGCGAAGTCCTGCAGCAGCGCGGCGCGGCGGCGCACCAGCGGGGCGATGTCGAGAATCACCACCACGCGGCCGTCGCCCATGATCGTCGCACCGAAGATGCCCGGCACGGACGCGACCTGCGGGCCGACCGGCTTGACCACGATTTCGCGGTTGCCGATGACCTGGTCGATGGTGACCGCGGCGCGCAGATCGCCGGAGCGGATCAGCAGCAACGGCATCTGCAACTGGCCTTCGGCCTTGGCCGGCGCATGGCCGACCAGGACCCCCAGATCGTGGACGTGATAGTCCTCGCCGCCGTAGCGGTAGGCCACATCGCCGGCGTCGAGCAGTTCGCGCGACAGGCGGCCGACGCCGCGCACCGAGGCGATCGGCACGGCGAAGGTGATGTCGCCGATGCGCACGAACACCGCCTGGGTGACCGCGAGCGTCTGCGGCAGGCGCAGGGTGAAGTGAACGCCCTTGCCCGGGTTGGAATGAATGTCGAGCGTGCCGCCGAGCTGGCGCACTTCGCTGGCGACCACGTCCATGCCGACGCCGCGGCCGGCGAGGCGGCTGACTTCGTCGGCGGTGGAGAAGCCCGGTTCCAGGATCAGCGTGTCCAGATCGGCTTCGGACAGCACCGCGTCGGTGCGGACCAGCCCGCGTTCTTCGCCGCGGCGGCGGATCGCGGCGCGGTCGAGACCGGCGCCGTCGTCGGCCACTTCCAGCACGACTTCCGAACCTTCGCGGCGTACCGCGATGCGCACCGTGCCTTCTTCCGGCTTGCCGGCGGCGCGGCGCTGTTCGGGTTTTTCCAGACCGTGCGCGACTGCGTTGCGGAGCATGTGCTCCAGCGGCGCGGTCATGCGTTCGAGCACGTTGCGATCGAGTTCGCCCTGGGTGCCTTCCAGCTTCAGCGCGACCTGCTTGCCCAGTTCGGTCGAAGCCTGGCGCACCACGCGGCGCAGACGCGGCAGCAGCGTATCGAACGGCACCATGCGCGTGCGCATGAGGCCTTCCTGCAACTCCGAGCTCACGCGCGACTGTTGCAGCAGCAGGGTTTCGTACTGGCGGGTCAGATCGTCGAGGGTGATCTGCAGGCTGTTCTGGTCGGCCGCCGATTCGCCCAGCGCGCGCGACAGCTGCTGCAGGGTCGAGAAACGGTCGAGTTCCAGCGGATCGAAGGACTGGTCGCCCGATTCGCCCTCGCGCTGGTAGCGCGCGATGATCTGCGCTTCGGTTTCGATTTCCAGGCGGCGCAGCTGATCGCGCATGCGCAGGTTGGTCGCGGCCATTTCCGCGATCGCGCCGCGGAACGCGCCCAGCTGCTGTTCCAGGCGGGCGCGGTAGATCGCCACTTCGCCGGCGTAGTTGACCAGGCGGTCGAGCAGGTCGGCGCGGATGCGCACCTGTTCCTGCGGAGCGCGCACGCCGATGTCGTCTTCGTCCGCGAACGGCGCGTCCACGATCGGCGCCGACAGCGGCTTGAGCGCGCCGGTGTCCACGGCCGCGGCCTGCGCCGCGCCTTCGCCTTCGTAGCCTTCGGCCATGCCCGGCAGCGCTTCGCCGCGCGAGCGCGCTTCGAACACCGAGATCAGCGCGTTGGGCATGGCGATCGCCTTGCGCCCGCCGACCCGGGTGACCATCGCGTGCAGGCGGTCGAAACCGCGCTCGAGCAGGACGATGCCGTCGCGGCCGAGTTCGATGCGGTTATCGACCACCGATTCCAGCAGCGATTCCATGACGTGGCCGAGTTCGCCCACGGCCATGATGCCGGCCATGCGCGCGCCGCCCTTGAGCGTGTGCAGATCGCGCTGCAGGCCGACCAGGGGCTCGCGCTCGTTCGGCGCTTCGCGCAGTTGCGCGAGCAGGCCGTCGGAGTGGTCGAGCAGGTCGCCGCCCTCTTCCACGAAGATATCGACCAGTTCCGGATCGAGCTCGCTCAGGTCGAGCGAGGCTTCCGGGTCCGGATCGGCGCTGGAGGCTTGCGCGAACGCGGCCGCGAGTGCGGCGGAGATGCCGGCCACGGCGCTGCTCGGCGCGGCCGCGCGGCGCGCGGCCTGCTCGGCTTCGGCGGCGGCGGCCGCTTCGGCTTCGCGAGCCAGGTCTTGCAGATGAGCCTGGACGAGTTCGTCCGGCTCGCTGTTGGCCGCTTGCAGATATTCGGCCTGCAGTCGGTCGGCTTCGTCGCGTTGGGCCGCGGCGATGCGCTCGGCTTCCAGGCGTTCGGCCTCGGCCTGCTCGGTGGCGAGGCGTTCGGCTTGCAGGCGTTCGACTTCGGCCTGCTCCGCGGCGAGACGCTCGGCTTCCAGACGCTCGGCTTCGGCCTGTTCCGCGGCGAAGCGTTCGGCTTCCAGGCGTTCGGCTTCGGCCTGTTCCGCGGCGAGGCGTTCGGCTTCCAGGCGTTCGGCTTCGGCTTGTTCCGCGGCGAGACGCTCGGCTTCCAGGCGTTCGGCTTCGGCTTGTTCCGCGGCCAGACGCTCGGCTTCGGCGCGTTGCGCTTCGGCGGCGTACTCGGCTTCCAGGCGTTCGTATTCCAGGCGCTCTTCTTCGGCGACACGCTCGGCTTCCAGGCGCTCGGCCTCCAGGCGCGCGGCTTCGGCCTGCTCCGCGGTGAGGCGTTCGGCGGCGGCCTGCTCTTCGGCGGCCAGACGTTCGGCTTCGCGGCGCTCGGCTTCCAAACGCGCGGCTTCCGCGCGTTCGGCGGCGAGGCGTTCGGCTTCCACACGCGCGGCTTCGGCTTGTTCCGCGGCGAGGCGTTCGGCTTCCAGACGCGCGGCTTCGGCCTGTTCCGCGGCGAGGCGTTCGGCTTCCTGGCGCGCGGCCTCGGCTTGCTCGGCGGCGAGGCGTTCGGCTTCCGCACGCGCGGCTTCGGCTTGCTCGGCGGCCAGACGTTCGGCTTCCAGACGCGCGGCTTCGGCTTGCTCGGCGGCGAGGCGTTCGGCTTCCAGGCGTGCGGCTTCGGCCTGCTCGGCGGCGAGGCGTTCGGCTTCCAGACGCGCGGCTTCGGCGCGCTCGGCGGCGAGGCGCTCGGCTTCGGCGCGTTCGGCTTCAGCGCGCGCGGCGGCGGCTTGTTCGGCGGCGATGCGCGCGGCTTGCGCTTGTTCGGCAGCGATGCGCTCGGCTTCGGCACGTTCGGCCTGGGCGCGCGCGGCTTGCGCCTGTTCGGCGGCGATGCGTTCGGCCGCGGCCTGTTCGGCGACGGCGCGCTCGGCGTCGACGCGGGCTTTTTCGATGCTGTGATCGCTCAGACCCAACGCGCCCAGAGTGTGCGCGTCGAGCTCGCCCGGCAGCTCATCGAGATTGATCTCGAAAGCTTCTTCGTTGGACGCGGGCGTGGAGGTCTGCGGCGGCGCCGGGCCGTCTTCGCTCTCGCGCTGCAGATCGTAGCCTTCGAAAGCGCTCAGATCGGTGGCGGTGAGTTCGGCCACTTCCTGGCCGCCCGGCAGTTCGTCGAGTTCGATTTCGAACTCTTCCACGACCATCGGCGAGCGCGCGTCGGGCAGGCTGTCGCGCAGCGCGGCGATGCGTTCGGGCAGGCCGAGGAACATCGGCACGTGCGGGGTCGGCGACTTCAGGGCCTCGACCGTGCGGCGGATCGCGTCGGCGACCGCGCTCAGCGCGGAGATGCCTTCGCTGCTGGCCGGCGCGCCGCTGGCGAGCAGGCGCTTGACGTAGGCTTCGGTCGGCGCGGTGACGTCGGTGATGACCGGCACTTCGGTCATCGCGAAGGCGCCGTTCAAGGTGTGGATCGAACGCTGCAGTTGGTCGCTGGCCAGTTGCGGCTTGGCCTGCGCGCTGGCGAGCCAGGCCTCGATGGTGACGAGGTGGCCGGCGACTTCGCCGTCGAGGATTTCCAGCAGCACCGGATCGACCGAGGCCGGCACGTACGGGCCTTCGGTGACGATCGCCGGCGGCGCGGCGGCTTCGACCGGCGGCTCGGCGGACACCGGCGCGGGCACCTGATAGAACGCTTCTTCGCCGCTGGCGAGCAGATCGGCATGCGCTTCGATGCCGGCCACGTCCACGCTCAGCGGCGCTTCGTTGCGCAGCGCGGCGTAGAAACCCGGCAGCGCGCGATGCGCGTGCTCGATCAGATCGATGACCTGCGGGCTGGCCGGACGGCCGTGCTCGCGCACCCGGTTGAGCAGGTTTTCGATCTTCCAGCTGAATTCGCCCAAGGTGCGCGCGCCGACCAGGCGGCCGCTGCCCTTGAGGGTGTGGAACACGCGCCGCACCGGCTGCACGCGCGCCAGGTCTTCCGGCGTTTCGCGCCAGGCCGGCAGCAGGTGATCGAGGTTGGCGATTTCTTCTTCGAATTCCTCGAGGAAGATTTCCCGCACTTCGTCGTCGATGTCGTCCACGGTCTCGAAGCCGCCGTGGGCGGGCTGCGACTGGCCGAGGAAGGACGGCGGCGAGGACGGCACCGCTTCCATCAGCGCGCTGTTGACCAGCCCGCCGGAGATGCGTTCGGTGACGTCGGCCGCTTCGGCCGGCGGCTGCGCCGTGTTCGGCTCGGCGTCGAAGGCCGAGGCGTACTGGGCGGCGCCGTGTTCGGCATCGACCGGTTCGGAAGAGGCGGACAGCTCGCGCGCCTGCACGTCGGACAAGGTCCATTCGGCGGCGGCGGGGATCTGGTTCTGCGCGGGCGGCGTGGGTGCGGCGGCCGGCGCCTGCGCGCCGTCCTGCGACGCGGCTTCGGCGGTCGCGGGCGCGGCGGCCTGTTCGGCCTGCGGTTCGGCCCGGACCACGTCCGGCAGCGGCCAGTAGCGCAGCGCTTCCAGGCTCTGGCGGGCGATGTCGAGGATGTCGTCGCGGTTCGGGCGTTGCTCGCGCAGCGCTTCGAGGTAGTACTCCAGGCTGGCCAGAGCATCGGCCAGGGTGTCGAGCTGCTGGCCGCTGGGCACGCGGCGGCGGCCGATCAGTTCGACTTCGGTGTAGCGCTTGACGCCGGTGAGGTAATCGGCGGCCAGCGGCAGCTCGATCATGCGCAGGGCGCCGGCGACTTCGTCGAGCACGCGCGGCACTTCGATGAGTTCTTCGTGATCCCACTTGGTCTCGACGAAGGCGACGAAGGACTGGCGGGCGTCGCCGAAGTTGGCGATGGCTTCGCGCGCGACCACGTCGAGCACCTTGCGCGCTTCGCCGGCGAGCAGGTCTTCCTCGGCCTTGTCGTCGGGCAGGCCCAGGCGCGAGACCTGGTCGTCGAGCGAGGCGTCCACGTACAGCAGGGCGCCGGCGACATCGAGCAAGGTGCCTTCGTCGGCGGCGCGGCGGCCTTCGACGATTTCGCTCATGGCCTCGCGCTGCTGCAGCACCACGGTGCGGGCCATGCCCAGCCCCATCATGCCGAGCGTGTCGCTGACCCGGGCCAGGGCTTCGACCTGCGGGCGCAGTTCGCCCGGGTCGGTCTGGTTGGTGCGCAGGTGCAGGTCGAGCGCGTCCTTGACCCGCAGCAGGTCTTCCTTGATCGCCGCCGCGACGGTGTCGAGCAGGGCGCGATTGCGGCCGCTGAGGCTGCCGCGGGCGTGTTCGAGTTCCGACTCGCTGGGCAGGTGCGCGGCGAGTTCGAAGGTCTGGCGCAGGTCGTCCAGCGCCGGATGGCGGCCGTCGCTGTGGGCGACGTGGTACAGCAGTTGACGGGTCGGCTCGGCGGCGGGCTCGCCGCGCGGCGCGCTGAAGCCGTCGTCGGCCAGCATCTGCCGCGCTTCGCGCTCGACGCCGCCGAAAGCCTGGCGCAGCGCGCGGGTCGGCGGCAGGGCGCCGTCGCGCAGCGCGTGGGCCACGGAGGATGCGACCCACAGCATGCGCCGCACCGGTTCCAGCACCACGTCGGCCAGCAGGCCGTCGATGGCCGAGGCCAGTTGCGAAGCGTTGCCCGGCGCGCCGTCTTCCGGCCATGCGGCCAGGGCGTCGCGCAGCGAGGCCAGATGCGGAGCACTGGTGTTGCGGCCGCCGGCCGCGCCGACCGGCAGCGGCGGCGGCAGGTGCGCCGGCAGCGGACGGTCTAGGTTCGGCGCGAACAGCACGCTTTCGTTGAGGCCCGACTCGCCGCGCGTGGCGCGCAGTTCGTTGAGCAAGGGCAGCAGCACGATCGGAATATCGCGATGGCCGCCCTGCAGGCGTTCCAGGTAATCGGGCAGCAGCACCACGCCGCGCATCAGCGCCGCGCAGGCTTCGTCGCGGTCGTGGACCGCACCTTGCTGCAGCGCCACGGCCAGGCGCTCCATTTCCTCGGCGACCATCGCCGGGGCGTAGAGCTCGACCATGCGCAGGGTGCCGTGCACCTGATGCAGATGGTTGGCGCACACGCGCATGCGCGAGGTGTCGGCGGGATCTTCGGCGAACGCCTCGATCTCCTGCCGCGCCTGACGCAGGGTTTCGTCCAGCTCGGGCTTGATCCAGCCCAGCGTGGTGGTGTCGATGGCTTCGCGCAGGGCGGTCATGACGTGATCCGCCCTTCTACGCGGCCGCATCGCAGACGCGGTCCATGGCTCAGCCAGCGATGTGTCGGACGCTTCATCCTCGGTACAACCCTTTCGTATGTCTGTGCCGCCTGCTGCAACTGCCGATCCATCACCGCACCTCGCTCAAACGGCTTCGCTGCCCGCCCTTCAGGCCGGCAGCTTGAAGTCGGCGACCGAACGGCGCAGGTCGGCGGCCAACTGCGCGAGGTTTCCAATCGACGCGGCGGTCTGATTGGCGCCCTGCGAG
The DNA here is from genome assembly GCF_001442805.1 of Lysobacter gummosus. Classification (NCBI taxonomy): domain Bacteria; kingdom Pseudomonadati; phylum Pseudomonadota; class Gammaproteobacteria; order Lysobacterales; family Lysobacteraceae; genus Lysobacter; species Lysobacter gummosus. Next base: position 4,396,229 of record NZ_CP011131.1, read on the forward strand.
GTCTGCGAGGTGATCTGCTGAATCGTGTTCATCGTCTGGGTGATGTTCGAGGCCGCGCTGGACTGCTGCTGGGCCGCGCTGGAAATGCCTTGAATCAGGTTCGACAAATCCGACGACACCTTTTCGATCTCGCCCAGTGCGGTACCGGCGTCCTCCGCCAATCGCGCACCGGCGACCACTTCGGAAGTCGTCTGTTCCATCGAGCTCACAGCTTCGTTGGTGTCGGACTGAATTGTCTGGACCAATGTCTCGATTCGCTTCGTCGCGTTGGACGCGCGTTCGGCGAGCCGCTGCACTTCGTCGGCCACCACCGCGAACCCGCGGCCCGCTTCGCCGGCCGAGGCCGCCTGGATGGCCGCGTTGAGCGCGAGGATGTTGGTCTGTTCGGAAATGTCGTTGATCAGTTCGACGATCGAGCCGATTTCCTGCGAGCTTTCGCCCAGCCGCTTGATTCGCTTGGAGGTCTCCTGGATCTGGTCGCGGATCGAGTCCATGCCTTGAATCGTCTGCCGCACCACGCCCGCGCCCTTGGTCGCGATCTGCACCGAGCGCTGCGCCACGTCGGCCGACTCGGCGGAGTTCTTCGAGACCTGGTCGATGGAGGCGGCGATTTCGCTGATGCGGTCGGAGGCGGAGTTGATTTCCTGCGCCTGGTGTTCGGCGGCCTCGGCCAGATGCATGGCGGTGGCCTGGGTTTCCTGCGCGCTGGAGGCCACCTGCACCGAGGTGTCGGTAATGGTCTGCACCAGGCTGCGCAGCTGTTCGACGGCGAAGTTGATCGAGTCGGCGATCGCGCCGGTCATGTCCTCGGTGACGGTGGCCTTCACCGTCAGGTCGCCTTCTGCGAGCGAACCCATTTCGTCCAGCAAGCGCATGATCGCTTCCTGGTTACGGTCGTTGAGTTCCTTCGTGGTCTGGTAGCGGCGCTGCTGGGCGTAGTTCAGCGAGAACAGCAAGCCGCCGATGGCGATCAGCGCGGCCACGCCGGAGATGATCGATACCCAGATGTTGCCGAACACGCTGGTGTCGCGCACCGAGCCGAACGAGGTGAAGGCGCTGAACAGCGCCTCGCTCTCGCTGAGCATCTTGTCCGAGCCGCCGGTGATGGCCTCGGCCGCGGCCTGGGCCTGGAACAGGTTCTTGGAGCTGGCCGAAATGGCGTCCAGGTCCTTTTTCATTTCCTGCCACAGGGTTTCGGCCTGGCCCAGCGCGGCGAGCGCGCCGCCGTTGGACAGGGCGTTGACGCCGAAGGAGGCGTCGCCCTTGCGCAGGCCGGTGAGGATGTTGCCGAACACGATCGCGTCGCGGCCGAGTGCTTCGCCGGCCATGCCGGCGCCGCTGCCGCCGGCGCGGATTTCGGTGATGCGGCGGGCCATGGTCGCCGACAGCACCACCTGGCGCAGGGCGATGTAGACCTGCGAGGAGGGCGAGCCGGAGGCCGACATCGCGCGGACCAGTTCGTCCAGGCGCGCCTGCAGCTGCGGCACGCGGCCGGAGAAGCTGTCGGCGTTGCCGGCCAGGGCCAGCACGGCTTGCTCGGAGGCGATCACCTGATCGGCGCTCTTGCCCATCGGCTCCCAGCTCTTGCTGACCACGCCGATCGGGCCCGACACGCCGGCGGTGTTGCCGTAGTTGTCGTTGAGGCGCTGGATGTCGCCGTCGATGGCCGCCTTGGTCTTCTTGAACTCGGCGAAGGTGTCCTTGTTGCCGCCGACCGCTTCACGCCCCTGCACCGCGAGCTTCTGCGAGTTGACCTGCAGGCGCGAGGCCGCCGAGCTGGCGCCGCCCAGGCGGGCCGCCTTCCAGGTCGCGTAGCCTGTATTGAGGCCGAACACCAACACCGATAGGCCCAGCACGATCAGCCAGGTATTGGCGCCCAGTAGGCGGCTCTTGCCGGCGTTGTCCATCACAGTGCTCATGGTTCGGAAACCTCAGGTGTACGTGCGTTTGCGTGCTGGATTGAAGGGAGCGGCTTCAGGCCGCTGCTTGTCGGAATTCGGGAGTGCGCGCCAGCCGGTCGAGGCTGAAGATGCCCCAGGGCTGGCCATCGATGCGGTAGGCGCGATCGATGAAATGGGTGTAACGCCCCTCGATGAGGCCGTCGCCGGCCGCTTCTTCGAGGCTGATCTGCTGCTGGTCGTGGAAGCTGCGCTGGCCGTAGAGCTCGTCGATCAACACCGCCACGTCGCCGCCGGGCTGGCGCACCAGCAAGATGCGCTGGCCTTCGTGCAGCACGGTGCGCTCGCCTTCCAGGAACTGCTTGAGGTCGACGATCGGCAGCAGGCTGCCGCGCACGTTGGCCAGCCCGAGCATCCACGGCTGCGCGCCGGGGACCTGGGTGACCTGCGGCAGCGAGAGGATTTCCACCACCTCGGTGAAGGTCGAGGCCAGCCGGCGCCCGCCGATGCGGTAGCCGACGCCGCGCCACAGGCCGGGCGCATCGAGCTGTTCGGGCAGACCGGGTACGTGCGCCAGGGAGCGGCGCTCGTAATCGCTCAGCACATCGAACGGCGTCTTCAAGATCATCGTGTCAGTTACCCAGCAATTCTTTGATCCGCGCGATCAGGTCTTCCTCGCGCGGCGGTTTGACGATGTAGTCGCGCGCGCCCTGGCGCATGCCCCAGGCGCGGTCGGTCTCCATGCCCTTGGTGCTGACGATCAGGACCGGGATTTCCTTGGTCTGCGCGTCGCGACTGAGCGCGCGCGTGGCCTGGAACCCGTTCATGCCCGGCAACACCACGTCCATCATCACCAGGTCCGGCCGTTCCCGCTTGGCGGTCTCGATACCGTCCTCGGCACTGCCCGCGGCGAAAACTTCGTGCCCGTTGCGTTGCAGCAACTGAGTCAGGACCGCGGTGTCCGTCGGCGAGTCCTCAATAAGCAGGATGCGTGCCATGGTGTGCCTTACCCCCCGGTCAGGCGTGTACGTGCTTGCGAATCGCGTCGAGGAGTTCCTCGCGCGTAAAAGGCTTGGTCAGATATTGCTCGGAGCCGACGATGCGACCCCTCGCCTTGTCGAACAGACCGTCCTTGGACGACAGCATGATGACCGGCGTGCCCTTGAACAATTGATTGTTCTTGATGAGCGCACAGGTCTGATAGCCGTCCAGACGCGGCATCATGATATCCACGAAAATGATCTGTGGCTGCTGGTCGGCGATCTTCGCCAACGCTTCGAACCCGTCGATGGCCGTGACCACCTCGCATCCTTCGCGTTTCAACAGCGTCTCGGCGGTTCGACGGATGGTCTTGGAATCGTCGATCACCATGACCCTGAGACCATCGAGGCTGCCGCTACGAACCTCGTCGAGCATTCTTTGTATCCCCCATTGCAAACGCCGTGAAATCCCCGGGCGTTGCGAAGCCGTCTTTATTCCAAGCCGCACGCAGGCTGTCAAGCGCGCATTCCGTGCTTGGAAACTGAATACGCAACGCACCGGCGTCACGAAGGGCATTTGCCGCGCATCACACGATGCGGCAGAACCCCTCCATCGACCTGCGTATCGTCGCCCCTGGCATCGTGCGATGACCTGATCGTTGCGTGTCGCAAATGGACGCAGGGCGGCCGTTTACGACCCCGACATCATGACAGATACCGGCGACCCGCCTGCTACCATCACGTCAATCTTTCAGGATTCCGTTCCCATGCCGTTGGACATCGTCGTCGTGATGGACCCCATCGGGTCGATCAAGATCGCCAAGGACTCGACTTTCGCCATGCTACTGGAAGCCCAGCGGCGCGGACATCGGCTCTGGTATGTAGAACCGGGCGGTTTGAGCCTGGTGGGCGGTAAAGCCGTAGCGAAAGTCGCCTCTTTGACCGTGCGCGACGACAAGGCCGGCTGGCACGAACTGGGCGGTTGGTCACAAATCGAACTCGGCGCCGCGCACGTGATCCTGATGCGCAAGGACCCGCCGGTCGATGCCGAGTACCTGCACGACACCCAGATCCTGTCCGTCGCCCAGCGCGCCGGCGCGTTCGTGGTCAACGACCCGCAGGGGCTGCGCGACTACAACGAGAAACTGGCCGCCCTGCTGTTTCCGCAGTGCTGCATCGACACCCTGGTCAGCCGCGACGCGGCCCAGCTCAAGGCCTTCGTCCAACAGCACGGCCAGGCGGTGCTCAAGCCGCTGGACGGCATGGGCGGGCGTTCGATCTTCCGCGCCGCAGCGGGTGAGGCCAACCTCAACGTCATCCTGGAAACCCTCGGCGACGGCGGCCGGCATTTGGTCATGGCGCAGAAATTCCTCCCGCAGATCAGCGCCGGCGACAAACGCATCCTGCTGGTCGATGGCGTGCCGGTGGACTACGCCCTGGCCCGCATCCCGCAGGGCGACGAGTTCCGCGGCAACCTCGCCGCCGGCGGCCGCGGCGAGGGCCGCCCGCTGAGCGATCGCGACCGCTGGATCGCTCATGAGGTCGGCCCGGAGATGAAACGCCGCGGCATGCTGTTCGTGGGCCTGGACGTGATCGGCGACTACATGACCGAGCTCAACGTCACCAGCCCGACCTGCATCCGCGAGCTCGACGAACAATTCGGCCTCAACATCGCCGGCTTGCTGTTCGACGCCATCGAGGCCCGCCTGCAAGCCGCCCGCGCCGCATGAGTTCGATCGCGCCACCCCTGCCCGGCGGCGGCTTGGCCGAGCCGCAGCGTTTCAGCGCCACCATAGTGCTGTCGGTGATCGTCCACGGCATTCTTCTGCTCGGCGTCGGCTACACCCTGGAGAAAGCCGCGCCGGTGGTGCCGACGCTGGACGTGATCCTGACCCAGACCCAGACCGCGCTGACGCCCAAGCAGGCCGATTTCCTCGCCCAGGCCAACAACCAGGGCGGCGGCGAGCACGACAAGAGCACCCGCCCGCGCGACAACCAGTCCGGGCCGGCCCCGCAGGCCGAGGCCGGCGTGGCGCAGATGGCGTTGCGCGCGCAGTCGCCCACGGCGCAGCCAGAGCCGGTCGCGCGCGTGGTCAGCAGCACCCGCGGCGAGACCGTGGTCGCCCGCGACCGCGCCACCCAGACCCCGACCGAGCGGCCGCTGCCGGCCGGCGAGCGCAAGATCGAACACGACATCGAGATGGCGCGCCTGGCCGCCGAGATCCACATGCGCTCGGAGCGCTATGCCAAGCGCCCGAGCCGCAAGTTCGTCTCCGCCAGCACCACCGAATACGCCTGGGCCGGCTACCTGCGCTCGTGGGTGGACCGGGTCGAGCGCGTGGGCAACCTCAACTACCCCGACGAAGCGCGTCGCCGCCGCTTGGCCGGGCAAGTCGTCATCAGCGTGGCGGTTCGGCGCAACGGCAGTGTCGAGCGTGCCGATATCGTGCGCAGCAGCGGCATCGCTTTGCTGGACGCCTCGGCCCTGCGTATCGCCCGGCTGGCGGAGCCGTATCCGCCGCTGCCTAAGACCGAAGAAGACCCGGATATCCTGCATGTGACCCGCACCTGGAATTTCCTGCCGGGCGGATCGCTGGTGGACGAGTAGCGGCGGGCGGAACCCGCGTTATCGTGAGCCGACGCGGCACCCGGCCGCGCCTTCTCGCATCAATGGACTGAACGCAATGCGCATTTCGCTCAAGCCCCGTCGATGGCTGTCGTGTCTGGCGATCGCACTGGCCGCGCTCGCCGTCGGCTGCGGCCAAGCCCTCGTGCCGGCGGCCACGGATGCCCGCTGGGCGGCCCTCGGCGGTCGCCTGTTCGCCGACACCCGGCTCGGCGGCGACGGCCGCACCGGCTGCATCTCCTGCCACCGTCCAGAGCATGCGTTCTCCGACGGGCGTCCGCTCTCGCTGGGCGTGCGCGGCCAAACCGGCACGCGCAACGCGCCGACCCTGCTCGATGTCGGCGAGCTGCCGCATCTGTTCTGGGATGGACGTGAGACCCGGCTAGAACAGGTCGTACTGCAACCAATGACCAATCCGGTCGAGATGGGGCTGGGTTCGATCGACGACTTGCTGCGGCGCCTACGCGCCGATCCGAAATACGCCGCCGCGTTCGCGGACGTGGGTGGCGTATCCACCGATGCGGTCGCCACTGCCCTGGCCGCCCATCTGCGCACACTGCGCAGCGGCGACAGCGCTTACGACCGCTACCGTTCCGGCAACCGCGACGCACTTAGCCCCGACGAACAAGCCGGCCTGGCCCTGTTCACCGGCAAGGCTGCTTGCAGCGATTGCCATGTGTTGCAGGAACCGCGCCCACGCTTCACCGACGACCGTTTTCATCACCTTGGCATCAATGACAACGCCATCGCCGGCAAAGTGGCGACGCTGATTCCACGTCTGGACGGCAAACGCAATCTCGGCCACCTCGTGCTGACCGAAGTCGATATCGCCGGCCTGGGCCATTTCGTCGCCAGCCGCAAACCGGCCGACCTCGCCGCGTTCCGCACCCCCTCGTTACGCAACGTCGCCCTGACCGCCCCTTACATGCACGACGGCTCGGTGGCGACGCTGGAGGAAGCGGTGGAACAAGAGGTGTATTACCGCGGCATCAACAAGGGACGGCCATTGTCGATGACGGTGGAGGAACGCAGGCAGTTACTGACGTTTCTCAAGGCGTTGTCGGCCGCCCAATAGACAGAACGGGTCGGCAACGCCATGCGCCAAATGCGTACCCGCGTGATCGTAGGTGAAGCTGACGATCCGACCGTTCGACGAGACCAATTGGCTCAGCAAGCCGGCGCTAGTCCCGCCGCGCCTGATTGCCGAAACGGCCCTGACCCCATTGCAAACGGGTGTTGTTGTAGCTGCCGAACTGCATCTGCGCGCAGGCCCCAGTTGTGGCGTCCGCAATTTCGCAATCACGGAGCCTCGACAACCTCTACGCAATCAATTTCGGTACTCAGCAAGCCAAAAAAGAGCCTAACCTTCTTACGCGAAACCTTGAACTTCAATGCGACTCCACCAGCATCGAAAATCGAATACTCACCATTTAAAAACATCAACACGCTCAACGACACCAACCGTCTCGCCCAGAGTGCGACAAATACTTTTATCGCCGTCCCTCTCTGCCAATGTCACAGGCAGCTTTATCAAAACCTGCTCCTTCAAGAGGTGTCGCCTGACCTAGTCCTCCATGGAGATGCCTACGTCCTCGCTAATCGAGAAAGCGCTTCGCCAGAACTACAGAGCCGTGCGCCACAGCCTTTATTTCTTATTAAAAACAATCACCTCGTCCGCATATCGCCCATCCCTGTAGCCACGCAAGAATATAAGAAGCTTTAATGACTTTAATTTATCGCAAGGTTTCATGCCTTGCAAAATATATTCGACCGCCTTATTCGAATATTTCCTTATGGAATTCACGTCCCCATTGTTTGTAACATGCATGGGTGCATATAAATATCGGACGTTCGATATCACTAACACGCCCGCCCTATCATCGAGCTTTACTGGAGAGTAGTCGGAATGATAAGTACTCACCCAAAAAACCCCCTCAGCAACACTAATACCAGTGACCGGGTAAAAATTCGAAGAAGATTTTTTTCCCCTTATAAATCTCGCAACCGGCACCCATTCGCTATCCGCCTGCAATATAAAATTCTTCTCAAGCGCGCATTGCTCTGCAACAGCAGTGACCGGCAAACATGCAAGCACAAGCCCGACCAGCAGAATTACTTTCATGCACCACTTTATTTGATTGGCCAATACCATATTTCAGTTCCTCTGTAATAGCCGGACCCCTGCCAGCCGCCATTGTGCAAATCAATATGATCTGCCTGCCCCTCAACACCCGGCTGAAAAATAATGCCACGATTTTTATACCATTGATCTTTACTTTCAAACTGAGTATTGGTCATTATTTTCGGCTTTCCGTAGTTTTGCGTAAGCCAATCCGCTAAATTTTGTGCCGAACGGGGCCAGCCTTCTTTTGATTTATTTACAGAAGGATAGCTGGTTAAATCAACACCAGAATCCTGCAGAGCCTTGCCCAATCGGATTGCGCATTGATTCGGATAAGGACCTGAACTCGGATGAGCTGGTGATCGATCGGGATTTCGGGGGTAGTTCCGCCATAACATATCGAAGGAGGGAAATTGCCGTGGAGGTGTTTTACCAGCCAAACCCTCGGGATCGTAAAGAGATATCGGATCTCCACTGACATAGGCATAGGTATTAAGTCCACCAGCCAACCCAATCGGATCCTCACTGATAAACCGCGCCATCCCCGGATGGTAGTAACGGGCCCGATAGTAATACAGCCCGCTCTCGTCCCGTTCGCGCCCCGCATACTGGTACGGATTACTGAACCCAACTTGCGTCGCCTCGGTCTGACCGTAGGGCGTGTAATCGTAGCGCTGCACCACCGCGCCACTCGCATTCGACAACGCCTTCGTGCTGCCCAACGCGTCGGTCAGAAAATACGTTCGGCCTGATACGTCTGTACGCGCAAAGCGTTCGTCGATGCCCAGACCGGTCAAGATGCCGCTCACCGCCGCGCCACGCGTCTCTTGCACCGCGTCCAGACCATCGTACAAATATTGCACCGCTTGGCCATTCTCGGTCTTTCCCACACGGCGGCCCAATGGGTCGTACACATAACTGGCGATCGTCTGGCCGCCCTGCTGGATCGCTACCAACTGATCGCGGCTATTCCACACATAGGTGCGGGTACCGTCGTCGATCAGGTTGCCATTGGTGTCATAGCGCAACGCTTGGCCGTGATACTGGATCTGCCGATTATTGTCGTCGAACGCGTTGCCGCCGCTCGCGACCGGCAGCAGACGATTCGCCCATGAGCCGGTCTGCGCGACGCGCCGTCCCACTCGGTCATAACCGTAACCCATTGAGCCCAGCAGCGTTCCATCGCCCTTGGCGTACGCCAATCCAATCAGATCGCTAGCTTCGTTGAAGTCATACGCGGCCACCACGCCGTTCGGCAACGTCATGCTCTTGCGCCGACCAATCTCGTCGTAGTCGAACGCGACCTCCTCCGCACCCTGCAAGATTCGACTCAACTGATCGCCGTCGTCGTAACGGTACTCGACTTTGGCCTGGCTTCCGGCGGTCATGCCGATACGCCGCCCCACTTCGTCGTAATCGTACGTCACCGTGCCAACGGCGCTGGTTTCGCTGCGCACGCGATCGAACTCGTCGTACTCCCAACTCAAGGTTCCGGCGTCCGTGTCTATCAACTGGCGGCGGCGGTCGGCGGCGTCGTACACGAGGGTCTGGGTGCTGCCGTCCTCGAACGTCACCTTTTCCGGACGTCCCAATACGTCGAAGCTGAAAGTCGAGATCTGACCGCGGCGGTTCTTATGGGTCTTGATCCGATCGCCGTCGAAATAGGTCCAGGTCTCGACCTGATCCAGGCTGTCGCGACGCTCCTTTACCCGATCGCGTTCGTCGTAGACGTAGGTAATGCCGTTGCCATGCGGCAACAGTACCGCCAAGACGTTGCCGTTGTTGTCGTAACTGATCTCGGTGGTCTGCTGCATCGGATCGGTCGCGGTCCGCACCCGATCGTTACTGTCATAGGTGCGCCGTGCGATCCGACCTTCCGTATCACGCACCACTACCACCCGGCCCAGCGTGTCATAGGCCATACCCGTGGCACGGCCCAACGGATCGATCACCGCTACCAATTCGCCGCCCTCGTAGCGGTAGGCCGTCGTATAGCCCTTCGCGTCTGTAGTCGTAAGCGGCTGGCCCGCGAGGTTGCACACGATCTGGGTAGTGCGGTTCAGCGGATCGGTAATCCGGCTCAAACAACCGTCCGTGTATTGCAGTGTCGTCGTGCGATTCAAGGGATCGGCCACACTGTGAAGGTCGCCGTTGTCGTAGTACGACATCCGGATCGATTGCGCCTTCGGCGTACCCGCCATAGCTGTCACCTGCGTGACTTGACTTGCAGCGTTGTACTCATACTCAGTCTTGCGCCCCAACGGATCGGTGCGCACCTTGACTTGTCCCGACGCATGGCGCTCGAACAAGTACGTCTGCGCCTTGTCCGTGCCATAGCCGTAGGTATCGCTGATCGGATACGGCGTTGCATTCTCATCGAACAACACCCGTCGCCTCACGCCGTCCGGACGCGTCACCAACACCGCCAGGTGACCTTCCGGCGTATTGCTGTAGCCGAACGTGTATACGCTGTCGTCCGCGAGCGTCTGCTTGCTGATCCGACCGATCCAGCTGCCGTACTTGGGATACTCGTTGTAGACCACGCGATGGCCGCGGCGGTCGGTTACCGATTCCATTACATGCTGCATCAGATAGGTGCCGAACTGCTTGTGCGCCTTGGCGTACAGGCAGAACCGCGGGTCGACGTTAATCCCCGACGGACACACGTCGAAGTCGTCGGCAAACGTGCTGACCAGATAGGTGTAACGCTTGGTCGTCAGATCCGGATACGTCACCGCCGACAGCAGACCCTTGTCGTTGTAGTCGTAGGTCCAGGTGCGGCCAACATGGTCCTTGGCCACCTTGATCCTGTTCTGTGGGTCGTAAGTGAAGCTGACGATCCGGCCGTTCGGCGAGACCAATTGGCTCAGCAGGCCGGCACTGTAGACCAGCCGCGTCTGATTGCCGAAACGGTCCTGGATCCATTGCAAGCGGGTGTTGTTGTAGCTGCCGAACTGCATCGACGATCCATCGCGCAAGGTCACGCGGTACGCGCGACCATAAGGTTGCTCCGGATCGGAATCAAAGATGGAACGCATCACTGCACCCGCATAAGCGGTGCGCGATCCGTTCTGACGCCATTCGCCTTGCGCGCCCGTGCCGGACAAACGATCGAACTGCACCGCTGAGCCGTTCGGCAGCACGATCCGGATTCCCGCATAGTCATCGGAGGTCCGCTGCAGGTAGTGGCCGAAGCCCAGCGACATACCCAGTCCGAACTCACGCTTGACCATGTCGCGCGGACGATAATGCCGCTCGATCGACAGCGGCACCACGTCGTTGATCGTCACGTCGGTGTCGGAGTAGATGAAGTCGCCGGTGTGCAGATCGACCGGATCGCCCTCGGTGCCGGCTCCGCCGCCCTTGGCGCTCTGGTCGGCACAGTTCGGATCGGGGCATTTGCCATCCTGATCCGGCGGCATCCCATCCTTCGGCGGCGGATCAGTATTCGGCACGCTGTACATGCCGCCCATCGTCTGGTGCAACGCCACCCCGCGCTCGGGTTCGAACTGGCGTCCGTCCGCAGACACCGTACCCTGGCCGTACACTCGCCAGCCTTCGAGCGGGTCGTAAATCCAGAAGTCCGCCGAGGTGCCCGCCGGCTTGCGATCGTAGTTCGGGTAATACACCCGGATTCCGCCTGATGCCGTCGGCGTCAGACCCTGCACCTGCGCGCCGCCCGGCTCCAAGGTAAACGCCATCGGATGGTTTTCTTTGACCGGGAACGGCGCGCGGTTCACCGGCGTCGGCACGATCGCCAGTTCGGTCACCAGCCGGCCCTTGCGATCGCGAATCACCGTGCCTGCCGGAATTCGCAGCTCCAGCCCCGGCATGTCCGGGTGTCCCACCCGCAGTTCCTCGCGCAGCGGCGAGGCGATCTGGATCTTGTCGCGCGCCGTGATCCGCGGCAGATGCAGCAGGTAATTCAGCTCGGTTAGCTTGCCCTTGGCCACCCGCACACCAACCACGAACTGGCCGTATTCGGCGCCCGAACCATTGGCGGTGCTGCCGTCCACGTACAGTTCTTGCCAACCCGGCGTCGCGTCCAGCAAAGTGAACCAGCCGTCCGCGTCGGTCCGCGCCTTGTTCGCGCCGATGCTGACCTCCACGTTCGCCACCGGCTGTTCGTCGACCCGCACTACCCGGCCGCGCACCACTGTCACGCCGTACAGCGCTGCGGTCTTGGCCATCGACGGATTCGGCGTCGGCGCTTGGTCTGGAGTGTAAATACGCCAACGGCTGTCGGTGTTGTCGGCACCCGGGTACCAAACGCCGTCCTTCAATTCCGAGCGCATGCGGCATGGTGTGTACCAGGCGCTCTTCTGCACGCACGCGTGTGTTGAGCCTTCACCGGTCACTTGCACTTCACTGGATGTACCAGCCGGCACCTCAGCCGCGTTGAGTGCGGCGGTCTTGAAATCGATTGCCGTCGTCGCCAACGGCTGCCCGTTGCGGCCACGCACGCCGTCGATCAACAAGGTGTAAGCCGAATCAGGGAACAGCGCCTGCTGCGGCGTCACGAACAACAAACGCCCCGCTTCCGCCGGCACCACCCGGACAGTGGCGCGACCGCCCGGACCGAACAGCACCACGCTGCTCGCATTCAGTTCCACGGCCTGCAAGGGCTCGCTGAAACGCAGCGACAGTCGCGCATCCGGCGACACGTCCACCGCCTTCGCCGACGGCCACGAGGCCGACAGCGCCGGTGCCGACGCCCTGTCCTTCATCGCTGCGGGCATGGGTACGGGCGCGAACGTCTGCCGTTGCGGATCGAATCGATCGTCCTGCTTCAGCAACCGGCCTTGCGCGTCCACGCCGCCCGACAGCCGCACCCGACCGTCCGCCTCCAGTACGCTCGAATGCCCCAGGCGCGGCGGATTCCACGCGCCGGGGACGATCTGCACCGTGCCGTCGCGCTCGTCCCACACTTCCGATTTGGCCACGCCGGTCACGCCCGGGGTCCAGCCACCGCTCAGCAACAAGCGACCGTCGCTCAGCAAGGTCGCCGCATGGCCCACACGCGGCGCCAGCCCGGGTACCCGCGCTGGCATCAAGGTTTGCGTCGACGAGTCGAACCAGAGGCCTTCAGGCTGCGCCCGGCCGCCCTCATCCACGCCGCCCCATACCAATACCCGGCCATCGGCCAACACGCTCACGCTCGCCAAGCGCCGCGCCGAACTCAAGGACCAATGACGTACTTCGCGCGCCGGCGTCGCATCCGTTCGCAACGACAACGAGCGACCATCGCGCGCAAGCACCAGCCAACGACCATCCGGCAACTGCGCGCGCGCCTCGCGCGACTGCAGCGCCAGCTGTTGCGACAGTGAAACCGGTAACGGTTCCAGCGCCGCACCGACCTCGCCCGGACGCAACGACACCGCGCCCATCGAAAGGCCAAGTGCGAGCGCCATCGCGCCGACTCGCCAGCCCTTACGCTTTCCTTGCTCGATACGATTCATCGCTTCGTTTCCTTATCCATGTTCCGCCATTGCCGAAGCAGCGTGTGCTGCGTCGATCAGGGCGAAGTCACCGACAGTTGCGCGCCGACCTTGGCGCCGTAGTTCGCGTCCACCTGGACAAGATAATTCCCGCTTTCGGGCAGGTTCGGCAGCGTCATGGTGGTACCCGTCCGGGTCGAGGTTTGCTTGAACGAACCTCCACTGGGCTTGAACACCGTGTAGTAGACGTCACGCGCGGCCGGGTCGGTGGTCTGCGCGGAAATCACCAGCGACAGAGATTGGCCGGCGGTCGCAGTAAAATTCAGTGCCGCGTTCTGGCCGTTGCGATTCAGGGCCAACGGGAACGAGGTGTTCAACGGCAACACTCCTGTCGCGTCATTGCTGAGAGTGAGCTTGAAGTTCATCGTGCCATTGCCGCCGGACGGCGGTACCACGATCACGCTGTAGGTCCCGGCCGGTAGGTTCGGCAGATCCAGATCGCAGCCGCCGTACTGCGCGTAGCAGTTCTCGTAGGTGAGCTGGGTGCCGTTGGGGCGATAGACGTACATGCTGGCGTTGCTGGTCGAACCCGGAGTGACGAAGTCGCTCAAGCCCACGCCAAGGTTCGCGCCCTCCGTCACGGTAACCGTGTAGTAAGCACGTTCCCACGAAGCCGCACTGGTGTAATCCACTGGAGTGCCATCGACGGCCAGCCCCGCGCCGGTATCCAATTCGATCCGCGACGTGGAGGTCATGCCGTAATCGGCATCGACGAACAAGGTGTACTGGCCGCTCACCGGCAGGTTCGCCAGATTCAGGCTCAGGCCGGTGGTCGAGTACGACGACACCAAGGTGCTGCCGTCGGGCTTGTACACCGTGTAGTACACGTTGCGCACCGTCGGCGACACCACGATGTTCGACGCGTTCACCGCCAGCGTCTGGCCCGCCGTCGCGGCGAAGCTCAGACGGCCATTCTGGCCACGGCGGCTCAGCGTCAGATCCAGCGGCGTGTTCGGCGACAAGGTCGCGGTCGCGTCCGGCGTCAGCACCGTCTTGAAGCTCATCGTTCCGCTGCCCCCGCTCGGCGGCGCCACGATCACGCTGTAGGTGCCGGCCGGCAGGTTCGGCAGATCCAGATCGCAGCCGCCGTACTGCGCATAACAGTATTCATAGGTCAGCTGACTGCCGTTTGGGCGGTACACATACATGCTCACCGGGTTGGTCGTCCCCGGCGTCACCAGGTCGGCCAATGCCAGCCCCAGATTGGCGCCTTGCGCCGCGGTGAAGGTGAAGTACCCGCGCTCCCACGCAGCCGCGCTGGCGTAGTCCGCCGGCGCGCCGTCGACGGCCAGACCGTCGCCGGTGTCGAGCTCGATCCGCGACGTGGAGGTCATGCCGTAATCGGCATCGACGAACAAGGTGTACTGACCGCTCACAGGCAGGTTCGCCAGATTCAGGCTCAGGCCGGTGGTCGAATACGACGACACCAAGGTGCTGCCATCGGGCTTGTACACCGTGTAGTACACGTTGCGCACCGTCGGCGACACCACGATGTTCGACGCGTTCACCGCCAGCGTCTGGCCCGCCGTCGCGGCGAAGCTCAGACGGCCATTCTGGCCGCGGCGGCCCAGCGTCAGATCCAGCGGCGTGTTCGGCGACAAGGTCGCGGTCGCGTCCGGCGTCAACACCGTCTTGAAGCTCATCGTTCCGCTGCCCCCGCTCGGCGGCACCATGATCACGCTATAGGTGCCGGCCGGCAGATTCGGCAGATCCAGATCGCAGCCGCCGTACTGCGCGTAGCAGTTCTCGTAGGTGAGCTGGGTGCCGTTGGGACGATACACATACATGGTCACCAAGCTGGTCGTCCCCGGCGTCACCAGATCGGCCAATGCCAGCCCCAGATTGGCGCCTTGCGCCGCGGTGAAGGTGAAGTACCCGCGCTCCCATGCAGCCGCACTGGCGTAGTCCGCCGGCGCGCCGTCGACGACCAACCCGTCGCCGGTGTCGAGCTCGATCCGCGACGTGGAGGTCATGCCGTAATCGGCATCGACGAACAAGGTGTACTGACCGCTCATCGGCAAGTTCGCCAGATTCAGGCTCAGGCCGGTGGTCGAATACGACGACACCAAGGTGCTGCCGTCGGGCTTGTATACCGTGTAGTACACGTTGCGCACCGTCGGCGACACCGCGATGTTCGACGCGTTCACCGCCAGCGTCTGGCCCGCCGTCGCGGCGAAGCTCAGACGGCCATTCTGGCCGCGGCGGCCCAGCGCCAGATCCAGCGGCGTGTTCGGCGACAAGGTCGCGGTCGCGTCCGGCGTCAGCACCGCCTTGAAGCTCATCGTTCCGCTGCCCCCGCTCGGCGGCACCACGATCACGCTGTAGGTGCCGGCCGGCAGATTCGGCAGATCCAGATCGCAGCCTCCGTACTGCGCATAACAGTATTCATAGGTCAGCTGACTGCCGTTTGGGCGATACACATACATGCTCACCGGGTTGGTCGTCCCCGGCGTCACCAGATCGGCCAATGCCAGCCCCAGATTGGCGCCTTGCGCCGCGGTGAAGGTGAAGTACCCGCGCTCCCACGCAGCCGCGCTGGCGTAGTCCGCCGGCGCGCCGTCGACGGCCAGACCGTCGCCGGTGTCGAGCTCGATCCGCGACGTGGAGGTCATGCCGTAATCGGCATCGACGAACAAGGTGTACTGACCGCTCATCGGCAGGTTCGCCAGATTCAGGCTCAGGCCGGTGGTCGAATACGACGACACCAAGGTGCTGCCGTCGGGCTTGTATACCGTGTAGTACACGTTGCGCACCGTCGGCGACACCACGATGTTCGACGCGTTCACCGCCAGCGTCTGGCCCGCCGTCGCGGCGAAGCTCAGACGGCCATTCTGGCCACGGCGGCTCAGCGTCAGATCCAGCGGCGTGTTCGGCGACAAAGTCGCGGTCGTGTCGGCGCTCAGAATGCTGTTGAAACTCATCGTAGCGCTGCCACCGCTGGGCGCGGTCACCATCACACTGTAGGTGCCGGCCGGCAGGCTCGGCAGATCCAGATCGCAGCCGCCGTACTGCGCATAACAGTACTCATAGGTCAGCTGACTGCCGTTGGGGCGATACACATACACGGTTACCGCACCTGTCGTGCCCGGCGTAGCCAGATCGGTGATGCCCAGGCCCAGATTCGCCCCTTGCGCCGCAGTGAAGGTGAAGTAAGCGTTCTGGCCCGGCGTCTGGGTCAGGAAGCTGCCCGGATCGCCGTCGGGAGACACAGTCTGAGCCTGCCCCGAAACCAGAGTCAGCTGCGTCGTTGCGTTCTCGCCGTAATTGGGATCGACCAAGACCGTGTATTCGCCGCTAACCGGCAGATTCCACAGATTCATCGTCAAGTTTGTCTTGGTATAGCTCTGCTGCAACAACGTGCCATCGGGCTTGTAGATCGTGTAGTAGACGTCGCGGTTGGTCGGGATGGTGCTTTGCCCGGCCACATTGAAGGCGAATGTCTGCCCCAGCTCGCCAGAGAACTTGATCCGGCCGTTGCGGCCGCGGCGATCCAGGACCAGGCTCAACGAAGTATCGATCGAAGCAGTAGCCACAAGATCGGTGCTGACGATCGCCTGGAAACTGACCGAGGCGGCGTCGCTGGGTGGAACCAACATGCCCGTATATTCGCCGGCCGGAAGATTCGCCAGATTCAGATCGCAGCCGTTGTACTGCGCGTAGCAGTACTCATAGGTCAACTGGCTACCATTCGACCGATAGATGTAGACGGTCGCCGCGCCAGTCGATCCCGGAGTGAGCAGGTCCGCGATACCGAGGCCGAGATTGGCGCCCTGCTCCGCGGTGAACGCGAAGTACACGTTCTGGCCCGGGACCTGGGTGGAGAAACTGCGTGGCTCGGCCCCCGGATCGGTACGTCCCGCCTCGCCGGGCAACAGCACCGCGGTGGCCTTGGCGGTTTCGCCGTACTCGGGGTCCATGAAAATCGTGTATTCGCCGTCAGCCGGCAAATTGCGCAGGTTCTGGGTCAATCCGGTTTTGGTGTAGCCCTGCTGCAAGCTGGTGCCGTCGGGCTTGTACACCGTGTAGTACACATTGCGATTGGCAGGCAAGGTCGACTGCTGCGACACGTTGAAGGCAAAGGTCTGGCCGACCTGGGCGGAGAATTTGAGGCGCGCGTTCTCGCCCCGCCGGGTCAGATCGACGGTGCTGGGCGCATTCACCGCCAGTGCGATCGACTGGTCGGGACTCAAGATGGCCTTGAACGCCATCGTTCTCTCCCCGGCGCCGGGCGGTACCACGGTGACGTTGTAGGTGCCGGCGTCGGCGATGGACAGATTCAGATCGCAACCGTTGTATGGCGCGTAGCAGTATTCGTATGTCAGCTGCGTTCCGTTCGGGCGATACACATACACAGTCGCCGCACCGGTGGTTCCCGGCGTGAGCAGATCGCTGATCCCCAGGCCCAACCTGTCGCCGGCTTGGGCCGGGAAGCTGAAGTAGACGTTCTGCCCCGGCGTTTGCGTTTCGAAACTTCCGAGCGAGCCGCCCGGATCCGGCCCGCCCACCTGGCCGGATACCAGCTTGGTTTGCGCGACGGCGGTTTCGCCTTGACCCGGATCGACGAAAACCTGGTAGCCGCCGGTCTGCGGAAGGTTCGGCAGATTCAAGGTCAGACCGACACGCGTATTGCTTTGCTGCAACACCGTGCCATCCGGTTTATAGACGGTGTAGTAGACGTCGCGGTTCGCCGGCAAGGTCGATTGCGCGGATACGTTGAACGCCCGCGTCTGCCCGGCCTCGGCCGAGAAGGTCAGTCGCGCGTTTTGACCGCGGCGTTCCAGCGCGAGCGGCGCGGAAACATCCACCGTCAGCGGGACCACCATGTCCGGGCTCAATGTGGTCTTGAAGCTCAGGGTGCGCGCGCCGTCCGAAGTCGGAACGACTGTCGCGGTGTAAGTACCCGCGGGCAGATTGCTCAGGTTCAGATCGCAGCCGTCGTATTGGGCGTAGCAATACTCATAAGACAATTGGCTGCCATCGGGGCGGTAGACGTAGAGGTATACCGCACCGGTGCTACCGAGGGTCTTCAGTTCGCTGATTCCCAGTCCCAGATTCGCGCCCTGCTGGGCGACGAAACTGAAGTAGACATTCTGGCCGGCGGTCTGGGTGGCGAATTCGTTTGCGGCTTGTCCAGGGACCACTTCGCCGGACTGACCCGATACCAGGGTCACCTGGGCACTAGCCGTTTCGCCGTAGTAGGGATCGACATAAATCCAGTAATTTCCCGCGACCGGCAAGCGCGGCAGGTTCAAGGTCAACCCGATCTTCGTATTGCCCTGCTGCAGCACGCTGCCGTCGGGCTTGTACACGGTGTAGTAGACCTCGCGGTTCGCCGGCACGCTGGTCTGCGTGGCGACGTTGAAGGCGTAGGTCTGGCCGGCTTCGGCAGCGAAGTTCAAACGACCGTTCTGGCCGCGGCGCTCCAGCGCCAGCGAAGCCGGAATATCCGCGCTCAACGGCAAGACACGGTCCTCGCTGAGCGTAGCCTTGAGCGAAAGCAACCTCTGGCCGTCGGAGGTGGGGGCCAGGACCAGGCTGTAGGTGCCAGAGCCGCTGAGGCTCGCCAGATTGAGATCGCAACCGCCGTATTGGGCGTAGCAATACTCGTATGCCAATTGACTCCCGTCGGGACGATAGATCGTCGCCAGCACATAGCTCGTCGAACCGGCCGTCACCAGATCGCTCAAGCCGATGCCCAGGCTGTCGCCGGTGGCGGCGTCGAACACGAAACGCTTGCTCTGATACGCGCTGGCAGTGCTCACCGCCAACGGCTCGGCCGACGCGCCGAGCGTCGCATTCTTTTCCCAGTTGATCGACCACGCCATCGGCGCGCTCGGCTTGAGCAGGAGCAGGTGCAGGCCGGCCCCGAGGCGCGGCAGATGCACCGTGGGCGAGGTGGCGCTCGCGCTGCCGCCCAGCAACTGGCGGTTATCCGGGCCATACAAGGTATAGGCGACGCTGCCGGTGGCGATGCCGCTGAACTGCAGGCTGGTGAGATCGCGATTCGGCGAGTCCAGCAGCAGCGCGACCTGCTGATTCGCCGCGGTGGTCTCCAACGCGCGCGTGGCCGCATCCAGCATCAGGCGACCGCCGCTGATCAAGTCGGCCGGATTGATGCCGGCCGGCGCGACCACGAATTCGTCCGCGCTTTGCGCGCTACCGTAAGGCGTGCTGACGGTGATCTTGCCGGTACCGGCGCGCACCGGAACTGCAAACACCAATTGGGTGTCGTTAATGCTGGTCGGCACCGCGATCCGCTCGCCGAGCAATACACGGGTCATGTCGGGCGCCGGATACAACCGCTGGCCGGTCACGGTCACCGTGGTCCCGGCCGCCCCCACCATCGGCGTCACGCTGGCGATGACCGGCGGCTGCGCGTTTTCGTCGACGACGAAATCGGCTGGGCCCGCGATCGTCTGGGCCCCCACCGTGACCGTTAGCGGACCGGTGCTTGCGCCGGCCGGCACCGATACGTCGAGTTCGGTTGGCGTTGCCGCCGTCACCGTCGCCGCGACGCCGTTGAAGCGCACGATATTGTCGGCCGCGACCGCACTGAAGCCCTTGCCTTCGATCCTGACCGCCACGCCGCTGGCGCCGCGAGCGGGCACGAAGGAGAACACCGCGACCTGGCCCGCCGCGAGGCGTTCGATGCGCAACAGATTGCCGACCTTGTCGTAGACGTAACGCGCGCTCTCGCCAGACTGCTCATCGACCATCACGATCAAGCGGCCGTTATCGTCGTAAACATACTTGGCGGCCAGCGCCAGCGAACCGCTGACCAACATGGCCAGGCCGAGCAGCAGCACCCACCACTGCGGCGCAATGCCGGCTCGAGCACGCGCGCTCGCCCTGGACAACCACGTACCGTCTACGAACGGCCGATTGCCCTGGGCCTTAGGGGCGAGATCCACGCGCTGTTCCATGATGCTCTCTCCAAGAGCAGCCCGGTCCGACCGGGCTTCCTAAAGTGGTGAGTCCTGTGCTTCCGGCATCCCGCCGGCGGGTCTACGACGTGATGCCAAGTCGATCCGATCGGGTCAAGCCTTGGCGTCGGTCTTCGGTCGCGCGCCTTCCGGCAGTGTCTGCGTCACCTCGATTTCCTGGCGCCCCACCGGCTTACCATCGATCGTCACTTCGACCACGTACCGACCCAGCGCCCAATTGCCGGCGCCTTGCCTGACGAACTCGAGATTGGTCGTGGCCGCGCCGGTCAGGGTCAGGTCCTTCTTCAGTTCGCCGACGATTTCGCCGTTGCTCATCGCAATCAGCTTCGCCGTTACCGGTACGGCGTTGGCCGCTCCGCGGGTGCGCAGCGACGCGACGATCTTTTCGGCAGGCAGGAACTGAGTCAGCGGCGTGACGGTGCCGTCGGAGTTTTCGCTGGTGCCTACGTCCAGGGCGAACAGGTTCAGTTCCAAGGTTTTGTCCGGCGCAGAAGCGGCCGGAGCCGCGGCGGCAGGACTCGCCGGTCCGGCTTTCTGTCCGCAGCCGGTAGCCAATGCCGCACAAATCAAGACCGCTGAAACAAGAAACTCGGTTTTCTTCATGACCTTCGACCTAGCTGTAGGCGATGCCGAACTTCGCCATCCTTGTACTCGCCATCGCGGGGCGATACGGCTCATCGCCCGCGTCCTAAACCAATCTGTATATCGATCACCCTCGCCCGACGAGCGGACACCACTGCCCATCGCGCGCAGGCTTACGCGCTGCCGCTCTTGACGGCAACGGTCTTAATCCGGCTTGCCCCTAGACTGAAATTCTCCGCACCGCCATGCATCGCTCCATCCTTGAGTCGCATCCCCGAGCGCCAGCCACCAGGCGAACTGCCTGCCCCATCCGATAGATGGGCGCTACGCCATGTCAGCCTCTAATAGCAAGCAATCCCGTTCATAAATAGTAAAAAAGACTATCTATGTGACCGTTTTCACTGAACTTGCCCGGCGCCATGCTGATGAGGCGTAATGGGTGTGCACTCAGTGGTCCAAACGCCATCGAATGGATCCCACTCGGGCAATCCATTAAGCGGGCTGACCTGATCAGGGGTTGACCGACCCAGCCGCCACACTACGGCCATGGCGTTGCGGAGCTTGCGACGCGACGCAGACGTCTGTCTGCCGATGCAGCTTGCAGGCATCTAACCGATCAACCCCAACGGTCGCGACCGCGAACAAAGCTCAGCCCCCCACTGCTACCGGGGATACCGTGCTCCAGAGCCCACCCACGAATTGCTCTGCATCCTCGGGCGTAATCAGCACCTGTCCGGAAAACCATCCAGGCTTGAGCTTGATCGCGAACGCTCTGCTCATGAAACGATTCTTGAAATTGAATACCACAAGCGAACCGACAACATCGGTGCTCATACCGTGACAGTCTAGATTCGACCATCACTCGCGCAATGCAACGACAGCCAGGAGAGCTTGATCATGATCGTCTTGAACGCCCCAGCAATTCATCGGCTCGATTGGCATCGTCTGCGCAAGCCTCATGCTCAACCGCGTCTACACCGATACCGGCGCGGCGAGCAGCGCGATGGTGATCACTGCTGTCTGCTTGCGTGATGCGTCCATGAATCTTCCCTGATCTGTCGAGTTTTCCGGACGCACGAACGGCGCGACGCAGTGATCGCGCTGATCGCCAGCGCCCACGATCCTGGCCGCGCGCTCAGCGCGATTTCGCCCTCAGCGCAACCTGCTCGGCGATGGTCAAAGCGACATTGTTGCGTAGGTACGCCGGTTCGACGCGCTCGGGAGCTACCGCTTCGCCGCGCGCGTAGGCGGCTGCGGCCAGGCGCGCGAGATCGGCGGCGTGCGGCAGGGCTTCGGCGTCGACCGCGGCGAATCGCGCGGACAGGCGCGCGCGTAGGGCCGCATCGCCGGCGGCGAAACCGGTGCCGACGCCGAACCAATCGTCTTCCTCGCCGGGCACGATCGCTGCGTCGGGGGCGAGCACGACTTCGGTGTCCAACAAATTCGCCTCGTCGCCGCGCAGTTCGAACGCGGCGGTGTAGACCTCACCCATGCGCGCGTCGATCGCGGCAAAGACCCGTTGCGTCAGTGTTTGCGCGACGTCCATCGCGCGTGCGCGCAGCGCCAGCACGGCCAGGGTCGAGACCGGCACGATCGGCTTGTCCAAGGCCAGCGCGATGCCTTGCGCAAGCGCGATCGCCAGGCGCACGCCGGTGAATGCGCCAGGGCCGCGGCCGATCGCGATGGCGTCGAGCTGGCTGCGCTTGAGGCCGGCTTCGTCCAGCAACTGCTCGGCCCATGGCAACGAGAGTTCGGCGTGACGGCGCGGCGCGAGTTCGTAGCGTTCGCGCACTTCGCCGTCCAGCCACAGGGCGACGGAACAGGCTTCAGTGGAGGTTTCGAAGGCTAGGAGGTTCATTGTTGCTCGGTGATGTTTATTCAGGCGCTTCGAAGTTGCTATTAGAAAGCGTGTCTGCGTGTTTGCTTTTGCTCGTCATTCCCGCGAAGGCGGGCTTTGCTTTACTCCGGCGGAGCCGAACATCCAGCGACTTCAAGCGTTCTCGCACGAAAGGCACTGGATTCCCGCGTTCGCGGGAATGACGGAGTGAGGGAGTCGCGGCAACTGGATAGAACGAAGCGAGGGTTCGCTGCGATCGGACAGGGTGAAGTACGTCGCGCGAAAATCAATCATCCGCAACACAACACCCCGCCTACCCACCTCACTCAGCAACCACCGCCGGATCATTCGGATTCGGCTGCCACAATTCGATCAGACCGCCTTCGGGATCCACCACATACCCGAACTTGCCCTGCTCACTTTCCTCATAACGATCGAGCACCTGGCAGCCTTCCTCGCGCAGCGCCTGCAGCGTGGCCTTCAGATCGTCGACGCGGAAGTTCAGCATGTAAGGCTTGTCGCTGGGCTTGAAATACTCGGTGTTCTCCGCGAACGGCGACCAGATGGTGTAGCCGGTCTCGCCGGTCTCCTCGCGCTGCCACGAGAACATCGCGCCGCCCCAGCCCTGCCCGCCGATGTCGAGATGGCGCTCGTACCAGGCCGACAAGGCCGATGGATCGCGCGCCTTGAAGAACACGCCGCCCAGCCCGTGCACGCGCGGCTTGCGCGCCGGCGCGGTCTGATTGTCGTCGCTCATGCTCTCACCCTCCCAGGTCAGCGGTAGTAATCGTCGTCGTCCGACGACGAGGCCGAAGCCGATTCTAGTACCACCGGCCGGCCGGAGAAGAAATCGGCCACGTCCTCGATCCGGCGCGTGCGCGGCAGCGGCGGCAGCGAGTCCAGGAAGGTCTTGCCGTAGCTCTTGGACAGCAGGCGCGGGTCGCACAACACCAGCACACCGCGATCGGTTTCGCTGCGGATCAGGCGGCCGGCGCCCTGTTTCAGCGCGATCACCGCCTGCGGCAGCTGTTCGTCGCGGAACGGGTTGCCGCCGCCGCGACGGATCGCGTCCAGGCGCGCTTCGAACACCGGATCGTCGGGCGCGGCGAAGGGCAGCTTGTCGATCACCACCACGCTCAGCGCCTCGCCGGCCACGTCCACGCCTTCGCGGAAACTCGCCGCGCCCAGCAGCACGCCGTTGCCGGAAGCACGGAAGCGTTCCAGCAGCACGTGCCGCGGCGCTTCGCCCTGCACGAACAACGGCCACGGGCCGCCGCGCAGCAGTTCGGCGGTTTCGCGCAGGGCGCGATGCGAGGCGAACAACACGAAGGCGCGGCCGCCGGAGGCTTCCAGGATCGGCCGCAGCTTATCGACCAGGCTTTCGTTGTAATGCCGCACCGCCGGATCGGGCAGCCCTGGCGGCAGATACAGCAGCGCCTGTTGCGCCCAGTCGAACGGGCTGGGCGCCAGCAAGGTCGTGGGTTCGGCCAAGCCGAGCTTTTGCGCGTAATGCTGGAAATGCCCGCCGACCGCGAGCGTCGCCGAGGTGAACACCCAGGCCGCGCGCGAACGCTCGCGATGCTCGGCCAAGGGCCCGGCGACATCCAGCGGCGTGCGCGCCAGGCGGAAGCCGCGCGCGGTGAGTTCGTACCACAGCACGCTGGTGTCGGGCGCGGCCGGCGCCGGCGTTTCGGCGTCCTGCTCGGCGTCGGCGGTTTCGTCCGTCTCGGCGCTGACTACCGGCTCGCGCGGCGGCGGCGAGAAATCGTCGTATTCGGCTTCTTCCTGCACCGGCCGCGGCACCGGCGCGCCACGCCAGCGCTTGAGCTTGGTTTCGAAATCCTTCGCCCGCGCGTGGCAGCTGTCGAACCCCGGCGCGGCGGCGCGCAGGGAGTCGAGCGCGTTCTGCATCGCCCGCAGCGCTTGCTCCAGTTCGTCGAAGGCCGCTTCCACCGCCGGCAATTCGGCGGCGCGGCGGCGGGTCGCGCGCACCGGCAGATCGTCCATCGCCGCGCGCAGGCCGCGCACGGCTTGTTCCAGATCGCGCGCCGGCACCTGCACCGTCGCCAGCGCGCCGGTCACCGTCTTGCATTCGGCCAGCGCGTCGCGCGCCAGTTCCACCAGCGGACGCGCGCTGATCGCTTCGCCGAAGAATTGCGACGCCAGTTCCGGCAGCTGATGCGCCTCATCGACCACGAAGGCCTGCGCGCCCGGCAGGATTTCGCCGAAACCTTCCTGCTTGAGCGCCAGATCGGCGAGCAGCAGATGATGATTGACCACGACCAGATCCGCCGCCTGCGCGCGCTGGCGCGCCTGCACGACGAAGCAGTCGGCGTACATCGGGCATTCGCTGCCCAGGCAGTTTTCCGCCGTGGACGTCACCATCGGCAGCAGCGGCGAGTCTTCCGGCAGCGCGTCGAGTTCGGCCAGATCGCCGGCACGGGTGCGCCCGGCCCAGCTGACGATGCGCTGGAACTGGGCGGCGTATTCGCGGCTGGTGAAGCGCGGCTCGCCCTTGGCCTGCTCGGTGCGGTACTTGCACAGATAGTTGGCGCGGCCTTTCAGCAAGGCCGTCTTCAAGCCGATGCCCAGCGCGTCGCGCACGCGCGGCAGGTCGCGGTGATAGAGCTGATCCTGCAGCGCGCGGGTGCCGGTGGAGACGATGGTCTTCAGCCCCGACAACAGCGCCGGCACCAGATAGGCGAAGGTCTTGCCGGTGCCGGTGCCGGCCTCGGCCAGCAGGGTCGAGCGCGACTCGAACGCATCGGCGATCGCCGCGGACAAATCCTGCTGCGCCGATCGCGGCGCGAACGCGGCGATGTTGCGCGCGAGGTCGCCGCCTTCGCTCAGCGCGGCTCGACTGGCGACGCCAAGGCGGCTGGGTTCCATGTAAGGCTCAGTAGCGCGGTTGGGCGGCGACGGTGCACACGCCGATCTTGGCTTGCGCTTGCTTGCGCGCCTCGGTCAGCGCGGTGCGCTGCGGCACCAGCGCGTCGTAATGATCCTGGCGCTGGGCCAGTTTCATCGCCGCATTGACGCCGTCGAGCTGGCCCTGCTTGGCCTGGGCGATGGTGGCCCAATGCCGGCGGCACAGCGGACCGACCCGCGAGCCGCCGTTGTAGGCCTGCTGCGCGTAGCGTTCGGCGTCGTCGAGGCGGTGCAGATACAGCGCGGCTTCGGCGCGTTCCTGCAGCAGCGCCGGATCGTTGCCGTTGATCTGCAGCGCCTGATCCAGCGCGGCCGCGGCTTCGGGGTATTTGCGGGTTTTTTCCAGGGCGTCGGCGCGCTGGCGCAGATCCTCGACCTGGGTGTCGCGGATCGGCTGCACGTCGAGCTCGCGCGCGTCGGCGCCGCCGGCGGCGCGCACCGCGGCGACCGCGGCCTCGCCGTTGAAGCTGGCTTCGGCCAGCGCCGAGGGTTGCGGCGGCGCGACCGTGCAGGCCGCGGCCAATGCGGTCAGGACCGCGAGTGCGGCGCCGCGGGGGACGGCGCCGGGTAAGGAACTGCGCTTCATTGCTTACTGCTCCGGGGGCGGGGGATTGTTCGACGGCGCCGGTTCGCGCGCGGGTTCATCCTTGTCCTTGCCGATACCGAACCACGAGCGCCAGCCGCCGCCTGATTCCTCCGCGCCGGCCTCGGGCTGCGGCTCGGGGCACGGCGCGTACTGCGGCGCGAAACCGGCGACGAACGGGAAGCGGCGCGCGCCGACGCAGGCGGCGTCGGTGGTGTTGGTGCCGATCACCGACTGCCAGTCCAGGCCCTTGTCGGTGACTTTCAGCGGCGCGGTGGGCAGGCGCGAGAAGATCGCCGACCACACCCGCATCGCGCCGGTGGCGCCGTACAGGCCGGTGGTCTGGTTCTGATCGTTGCCGACCCAGATCACCGCCAGATGATCGCCGGTCCAGCCGGCGAACCAGCTGTCGCGGCCGTCGTTGCTGGTGCCGGTCTTGCCGGCCGGCGACAGACGGCCCAGGCCGTCGCCGACCAATTGCCGGCCGGTGCCGTTGGTGATCGCCTGCTGCAAGGCGATGGTGATCAGGCGCGCGGCGATCGCGTCGCCTTCCTGCGCCGGCGCCGGTTCCTTGTCGTAGCGCTTGACCGCCTTGCCGTCGGCGCCGAGCACGCCGCGCACCGCGTGCAGCGGCTGCACTTCGCCGCCGGAGGCGAGGAACTGGTACAGCTGCGCCATCGCGTACGGGCTTTGGTCGACCGCGCCGAGAATCAGCGAGGGATTGTTCGGCGCCTGGATGCCGGCGAGTTTCTGCACCAGTTCGCCGATGCTCTCCGGCGAGACCTGCATGCCGATGCGCACCGTGGCCTGGTTGTAGGACATCGCCAGCGCGTCGACCATGCGCACCAGACCATGGCTGCGGCCGTCGGAGTTGCCCGGATTCCAGTTGCGGCCGCGGCCGAGCTTCACCGTCACCGGCGAATCGTCGATCCAGCTGGCGAGGTTGAATTCGCTGGGCCGCGCCAGCGCCAGCAGATACACGAACGGCTTGAGCAGCGAACCCACCGGCCGTTGCGCTTCCACCGCGCGATTGAAGCCGGGCTGGGTGAACTCGCGGCTGCCGACCACCGCCACCACTTCGCCGTTGTGCACGTCGGTGACCACCAGGCCGCTTTGCAGCGGCGGGCGGCGCTTGTTGTCCAGGCTCTTGAGCGTGCGCGCCACCGCGCCTTCGGCCTGCGCCTGCGCCGACGGCGACATGCCGCTCATCACGCTCAGGCCGGCGCCGGCCAGCGCGTCGGCCGGATAGTCGCGCGCCAGTTGGCGGCGGACCAGATCGACATAAGCCGGAAAACGGTTGGCGGCGATATTGCCCGGGTTCTGGGTGATTTCCAGCGGTGCCTTGACCGCGCGATCGTATTCTTCCTGCTTGATCAGCTGGGTCTCGAGCATTTCGCCCAGGACGAAATTGCGCCGCTGCAACGCGCGCTCGGGATTGCGGCGCGGATCGTAGTAGGACGGGCCGCGCACGATGCCGATCAGCAGCGCGACCTGTTCGGTGTTGAGGTCGCGCAGATCGCGGCCGAACCAGAACTCCGACGCGGCGGCGACGCCGTGGATGGCCTGCGAGCCGCGCTGGCCCAGATAGACCTGATTGAAATAGGCCTCGAGGATGGTGCGCTTGTCGTAGCGCGCCTCGATCAGCAGGGCGTAGATGATTTCCTTGCCCTTGCGGGTCAGGGTTTGTTCCTGGCCGATGCCGAGCAGGCCGCTGCGCGCGAGCTGCTGGGTCAGGGTGCTGGCGCCCTGCTTGGCGCGGCCGGCGGCGACGTTCTTGAACGCGGCGCGGATCATGCCGCTGATGTCGATGCCGATGTGGTGGTTGAAGTCGCGGTCCTCGACCGCCTGCAGGCCGGTGACCAACAGCTCGGGCACTTCCTCGATGCGCACCAGCCGCCGTTCTTCCTGCTTCTGCCCGTACAGCGTGGCGATGCGCGCCGGGTCCAGCCGCGCGACCCGGATCGCCTTGCGCGTGGTCAGGTCGCGCACGCCGGCGACGCGGCCGCCGGAGACGATCACTTCGATCCGGCGCGGCTGCACCACGCCGTCGACGTCGTTGAAACCGCGGCTGGCGATGGTGAACTTGCCGCCCTCGCGGGCGTAGGTGCCCGGACGCTCGCCGCCGTCCTCGCGATAGGAGGCCGCGTCGAGTTCGGTCTTCAGCGTGGCCGGGTCCAGCGCCAGGCCCGGCGCGAGTTCCAGCGGCCGCGCATAGACCCGCGTGGGGATCTGCCATTGCAGCTGGCCGAAGCGCTGACCGACCTCGTGATTGAGGTAGAGCGTGTACGGAATCAGGAAGCCGAGCCCCAGGCCGACGGCGGCCAGGGCCCAGGTCACCAGACGGCGGCGCCAGCTCGGCGCGCTGCCGTTCTCGTCGCTGTCGTCGTCGTGCTCGTCTTCGTCGTAATCGATTCGGGCCACAGGGGTGCCGTACAGGGGGTCGCGGGGAAGTCTAGCGCAGGCGTCCGGGGGCCGTGCTCGGGCCGGACGGCAGGGGCATTGCGCATTCAGACCCTGTGAATAAGCGATGGTTCAGGCAGATAGCCCGTTCCCCGGCGTGTTTTTGTATGGGAGGGGCTGTTTTGTGGGAGGGCTGCTTTTGTGGGAGGGGCTTCAGCCCCGATGCTTTTGTCTCGGATCGCCGAAAACCACCGGCTCGCGGAAAATTCCGGCAGCGGATCGAAGAGCATCGGGGCTGAAGCCCCTCCCACAAAAGATCCCAGCCCCGCAAAAGCCGGCCTGTTCTAGTCCGCTTCGGTCGGCATCGGCCCTTGCCGGCCGCGCACACCATCGCGCAGACCGCGCAGCATCGCGCCCAGATACGCCAGCCGCGGCTTGAGGAACAGGGCGGTGCCGACGAACTTCAACACCAGCCGCGGCAGATCCTGCGCCGCCCAGCGTCCGGGCACCTCGGCGCGGCGGTACAGCAGCACGCGGTTGCGCATCATGTAGTACAGCCGGGTCGGGCTGTGGACGACGGTGCGGTACGGCAACAGGCTCGACACCCGCACCAGATCGCCGATGCGGTGCTGCATCCGCGCATCGCACACGCCGAACAGCTTGTAGCCGCGATGGCGCGCGCGCGAGCTCCATTCGATATCGACGTTGTCGATGAACAAACCCTCGTCCATGCCGCCGACGACATCGAGCACGTCCAGCGGCAGCAAGGTGCCCGAGGTGATGAGGAAATCGCAGTCGATCACCTGCCCCGGGCCGCCGAACAGCTTGCGGTTCATGGGGAAGGCGATGCGCACGAACGGCGCGACTTCGCCGGTGCGCTGGTCGCGGAACTGCGGCCCGACCGCGGCGACCGGGCCGTGCGTCTGCAACTGGCTCAGCTGATGGTGCAAGGTCGCGACCATGCCGGCATCAACGATGCTGTCCTGGTCCATCAGCAGGATCTGGGCGAAACCGGCCTCACGCGCGGCGCGCGCGGCCTGGTTGATGGCGCTGCCCAGGCCGACGTTGCGCGGCGAGCGCAGCACCTTCACGCCGCGTCCGCGCAGTTCGTCGAAATAGGCCTCCAGGGCCGCGCCGGTGCTGGCATTGTCGAAGATCGCGACCCGCCCGACCTGCGGCAACACCGCGGCGATCACCTGCTCCAGCAATTCGATCTGCGGGTGGTAGGTGACTATGGCGGCGCAAACCCCGGACACACCGGATCGTGCGGAAGCGCTCATGCCGGGCCGGTTCCCGAATACGGCCGGGCGCGTCCACGCACCGGCAGGTAAGGCGCGCGCGGCGGCGGAAGGCTGCTGAGAAAGGGCATGCAGGCATTATCGCCCATCGCCGCGCCGAGGGCGCGGCGCGGGCGTGCAGGCCGGACACGCAAACCGGACGGCACCCGATCCTGCGATCGGAAAACGCCGCGATCAGGCGCCGCCGCGCTCGCCGGCAACCCGGACCGGTCGCGTAAAAACAACGGCCCCGGATCCATCGATCCGGGGCCGATTTCAAAGCCGATCGAACCGTCGATCGCTTTCGGTCACGGCTCCTGGCACAACGGGCAGGTCGGATCGGTCGGCCCGCCCGGCGGCGGCTCATCGGACCTCACGCCACGCACATCGACGCTGGAAATCGTCGTGGCGCCGCTGCGCAGGGAAAAGCGCACGGTCTGTTCCGTGATCCAGGGCGCGGCCTGGGTACCGGTCTGCGCGCGCGCGAACAGCACCGGGTTGGTGTTCTGCGTATCGGCGACCCAGACCTCGGCATCGGCGCGGTTGGAGTTCCAGCCGATGTTGACCGTGCAGGTGCTCTGCCCCGCATAAATGATGCAGGGGCTGGGGCTGACGCCGATCGAGCCGCTCGGCCCGGGAGTGACGTTCACCGTCGTCAGCGCCGTCGCATCGCCGAACCACGCCTGCGTGTCGGCCACCATCCGCCATTGGAACGCGTAGTTGCCCGGCGCCGACGGCGCCAGCGCGTTGAACTGGAAGGTCACGCTCTGCTGCGGCGCGACCGTCGCCGGCAAGGCGATGCGATGCGTGCCCCACGTGCTGTTGTCGATGGGGCTCTGCGAACCCAGGCGGACATGGCTGCCGGCGACCCAGGTGCCGGTCCCGGTGTTCTTGACGGTGATGCTGACCGGGTAGAGCTGCCCCGCCGTCATCGTCGCCGGCACCGACTGGCCGACGAACTGCGCCGCCAGCCCGAACTTCACCCGCGAGCCGATTTCGCGGTATTGGTCGCGCAAGGCCGGAATGCCGCGGGTGCCGTTGGTGTCGGCATGCCCCCACAGGAACGGCATCAGCATGATCACGCGCGCTTCGCTGTTGGCGTAGGCGGCCATCCGTCCCGGATCGTGATAGCTGTTGTCCAGCATGCCGCCCTGCGCGGCTTGCGGAACCACGATGATGCGCTGCTGCGGCCGCAGATTGAAGCTCAGCATCAGCAGGTCGTACAAGTAGCCGTCGTTGTCGTTGCCGTAGTTGTCCAGGCCGACCCAATCGAACAGGCGCAGGCCCTGGATCGCCTCGTCGTACTTCTTGCTGCCGATGCTGGCGACGGGAAAGTTGCTGGTGCGGGCATCGCCGCGAATGGCGTTGACCGCGTTGACGAGCGCGGGATGCGGCGCGCCGCCCTGGTCCTTCAGCCCGCACAGTTCGGGCTCGTCGATCGGATAGAACGCGACCACGGTGCTCGCTTCCGGATCGTTCGGCACCAGATAGCCCGCGGTCACCAGATCGTCCACCAGTACGCGGAAATCGGCGGCGGCGCTGGGCGAATTCGCGTACGGGCAGCCGCCGGAGGCAGCGAACACGAAGGAATCGACGGATACGACCGCCTTGATCCCATAACTCTTGGCCTGTTGCAGTTCCGCCAGGATGATCGACCTGGCCTGGGTCCGGTCCGGGCCGGTCCACACATGGGTGATGTTGGTGTGCGCCTGATTCTCGGATTGATACGTGTTGTTGGCGAAATAACCGAAATAACGCAGGTGCTCCTGCGCCGATACCGGCCGGGCGCAGACTAAAAGCAGAACGATCAGGATTCTGTAGAACATGGTCTTCTTCCATTCGTGCATGCATGACAGCTCGCGCGACGCCGAAACGAAACAGTCCCGCGACGCGCTCCCCCGGCTCGTCCTTTCTGGGCCGGTCGGCGTTCATCATGCACACACGAATCTCAAAGTCCGAATCGGACCCGATCTATTACACAAAAAAACGCTGATTCATCGGCGAAGCTGCGCAAGGACAACGGCCCATCGATGAAGTGAAAGCCTCTGCGCGCCGCACACGCTGTTCGGATACGAACCCGCGCTTCACTCGCCGGCGGCCCGCGCCGTCTTCACTCGCTCGGTCAACTCGTGCAAGCCCGGGGCGGACGCATCGAGCGAACGCGCGGCCTGCAGCGCGGCGCGCGCGGCCTGCACTTCGCCCGCGCCCAGACGCTCGTCGCCGACCGCGATCCAGCGCAGGGCCAGGCGCAAGGCGGCTTCGCGCAGCGGCGCGCTGCTGCCTTCCAGGGTGCGGCGCGCGTCCAGGCATTCGCCGGCGCGGCCCAGGCGGTTGCCGCTGAGCTCGCGTTCGAAGCAGCGCTTGGCGGTCGGCAGCAGCCGCGCCACGGCCGCGCGCACGGCCGGGTTCTGCGGCGCGATGGCCTGCGCCGCGCGCAATTTGTCGTAGGCGCTGTCGCCGGGCGGGGTCAGCAGATCGCCGCGCTGTTCGGCGGCCGCGGCCTGCGCCAACAGGCGCTGCAAGGACTGGCGCTGCTTGCCCGGCGCCTCCTGGTCGAAGCGTTTGTGCGATTCGCGCGCGCGGTCCAGATGCTGGCGCGCGACCGCGATCGAAGGCGCAGTCACCGCGATCTCGCGCGCCTGCGCCAACTCGGCCTCGGCCTGGGCGAAATCGAAATCGGCGGCCAATCGCTCGGCGCGCGCGGCGTGGGCATCGGCGATCGCGACCAGGCCGTTGCGCGCGGCGCCGTCGTCGGCGCGCACCGCGAGCAGGTCGCGATAAGCGGCCAAGGCGAGCTCCAGGCGCTGCCGGCGCAGGGCCTGATCGGCTTCGCGGCGGCGGCGTTCGATATGGCGCTCCAGCACGGTGAGGCTGTCGGGCAGATCGGCATGGCCCGGATCGGCCTGCTGGGCGCGCTGGACGCCTTGCGCGCCGCGCACCAGTTCGCCGTTTTCCAGGGCCTGGCGCGCTTGTTGCAGCAGTTCGGCCAGGGTGTCGTCGCGACCTTCCAGGGCGTCGTTGCGTTGCGGCTGCAGCTCCAGCACGCGCTGGTACAGCGGCAGGGCGGTGTCCGGCGCGCCGTCGAGGCGGCCTTGCTCGCGCGCGCTCGCCGCGGCGGCGACCATCCGGTCCAGGCCGGCGTGGGTGGCTTCGCGTTCGCGCAGGCGCTGGGCCAGGGTTTCGACCCGGTCGCGCGGGGTGGCCAGATCGCGGGCCAGTTCCAGGCGGCCGCGGGCGAATTCGAAATGGCCGCCGTCGATGGCCTGGCGCGCCTGCTGCAGCGCCGCCTCGCCGGTGCGGGTCAGGCCGGTGCGCGCGTCGCTGCGATCGGGATCCAGCGCCAGCGCGGCTTCGTACAACTCGCGCGCGCCGCGGCCGTCGGGCGAGGTCAGGCGGCCTTCGGCCAGCGCGCGCGCGGCCTGTTCGCGCAGGCTTTGCAGGCGGGTGTCGGGCCACAGCCATTCCGACAGCGGTTGCCGCCACACGATCAACGCCGACAACACCGCGAGCGCGGCGACCGCCAGCGCGATGCGGGTCCAGCGCTGGCGCCGGGCGCGGTCGGAGGCGGGATCGCGGCGCGGTTCGTCGTCGAAATGCAGCGTGCTCCAATCGCCGGCGAGGGGTTCGATCCGCGCGGCGCCTGCGGCGTGCGTGGCGGAACCTTCGGGCGAGGACGGCGGGCGGGATTTCACGGCGACAGGATAGCGCTACGAGGATGACGATCGTGCTGTTATTTTCGCCATGGCGTGCGAGCGCAGTGCGAAGGCGAAGCGCGATGAATGCCGGTGTGGGGGGCGGGTTACCTGATCGAAAGGCATCGGGGCTGAAGGCCCCTCCCACAACAGATTGCGAAAGCCGCGAAGTATTTTGTGGGAGGGGCCTTCAGCCCCGACGCTTTTCGGCCCGCCGCCGCGCAACACCTCACCTCAACTGCGCTGCGCGTACTCCACCCCTGGCAGCGACGACAGCTTGCCGAGCAGGCTCGACAACTGCCCGTAATCGCCCACCCGCAAGCGCAGCCGCAGCCGCACCTGCGCGCCGTTGCGCTCGACATCGCTGCGGATGCTGATCACGTGCGCGTTGCCCTGGGCGATCACGTTGGTGACTTCCTTGAGCAGCCACTTGCGGTCCAGGGCCAGGACTTCGATATCGACCTCGTAGCCCGAGCCCTTGCGCCCCCACTCCACCGGCAGCACCCGCTGCGGCTGGGCGGCGGCCAGGCGCTCGAACGCGCCGCAGCCGGGACGATGCACGCTGACGCCGCGGCCGCGGGTGAGGTAACCGACGATCGGCTCGCCCGGCAGCGGCTGGCAGCAGCGCGCCAGCTGCACCAGCAGGTTGCCCACGCCTTCGACGGTGAAATCGGTGGACTTGCCCGGCACCTTGCGCGGCGCCGGCGGAATGGTGGTGGTTGAACCCGAGGCGGGCGCCGGCGGCGGCGCCGACATCGCCCGTTCGTGCTCCAGCAGGACCCGGCCGATCTGGTGCGGGCCGATGTCGCCGAGCGCGACCTGCACGTACAGATCGCCGTCGCTGGCCAGATTGAAGCGTTCGCGCGCCGGCGCCAGATCGGCGCCGAGCACACCGAGCCGGCGCAGTTCCTTGTCCAGCAACTCGCGTCCGGCGGTTTCGTTGCGCGAGCGGTCGAGCTTGTGGAACCAGTTGCGCACCTTCTCGCGCGAGCGGTTGCTGGCCAGGAAACCGTTCGAGGCCACCAGCCAGTCGCGGCGCGGTTCGCCGGTCTTGGCGGTCAGGATTTCCACCCGGTCGCCGGTGCGCAGCTTGTGATCCAGCGGCACGATGCGGCCGTCGATCTTGGCGCCGCGGCAGCGATGACCGACTTCGGTGTGCACGTGATAAGCGAAATCCAGCGGCGTGGCGCCGGCCGGCAGATCGATCACCTCGCCCTTGGGCGTGAGCACATAGACCCGGTCTTCGACCAGCTCGGTATCCAGCTCGCTGGCCAGCGCCTCGTCGCCGCCCTGGCCGCCTTCGCTCTTGGCGTCGAGCAGGCGCCGCATCCAGGCGATCTTGCGGTCGAACGCGGCATCGGCGCTGTGGCTGCCGACTTCCTTGTATTTCCAGTGCGCGGCCACGCCGAGCTCGGCCTGGCGATGCATCTCGTGGGTGCGGATCTGCACTTCCAGGGTCTTGCCTTCCGGCCCGACCACGGCGGTGTGCAGCGAGCGGTAGTCGTTGCGCTTGGGCCGGGCGATGTAGTCGTCGAACTCGCTCGGGATCGGTGTCCAGGTGGCGTGGACCACGCCGAGCGCGGCGTAGCACGCGCCCACGTCGTCCACCATCACCCGCACCGCGCGCAGGTCGTACAGCTCGCTGATCGGCGCGTCCTTGCGCTGCATCTTCTTCCAGATGCTGTAGATGTGCTTGGGCCTGCCGGCGACTTCGGCCTTGAGGCCCTGCGCGACCATGGCTTCGCGCAGGGTGCGCTTGACCTGCTCGATGTAGCGCTCGCGATCGCCGCGCTTTTCGTCCAGCAGGCGGGCGATCTTCTGATAGGTCTGCGGTTCCAGATAGCGGAACGCCAGGTCTTCGAGTTCCCACTTGAGCTGCCAGATGCCCAGGCGGTTGGCCAGCGGCGCGTGGATGTCGCGGGTCAACGCCGCCAGCTCGCGCCGCGTCTCCGGCGCCAGGGCGTCGGCGTGGCGCATGCGCGCGAGCTGGCGCGCCAGCAGGATCGGCACCACGCGCAGGTCGCGCACGATCGCCAGCAACAGCCGGCGCAGGCCCTCGGTGCCCGAGCGCCGGCTTTGTTCGGCATGCAGCGCCCAGACTTGGCCGGCGGCGCGCTGGCCGTCGAGCAGGGCGGCGACCACCGGATGTTCGCGCTCCAGGCCCGGGCCCAAGGCCGCGGCCCAGCCTGGATAGACATGCAGGATCGCCGCGGCGACGGTGTCGCTGTCGGCGTCGAGCAAGGCCAGCGCATCCATGGTCGCGGCGACCACCGCCGGCGAATCCAGCGCGCCGGCGCCGGCCTCGGGCTTGAGCGCGGCCGCGCTCAGCGCCTTGCGCAAGGGCGCGGACAGGGCCGCCGCCGCGGGCAGCGCCAGCACGTCGGACAGGGGCGAATGAGACTCGGCGGGGGAAGCGTTCACTGCGAAGGGTCGGTGTGCTGGCGGAGCCTGTTCGTTGGGGAGCGTGCGGGTGGGGCGGCGGGCGGAACGGTGGCGGTGAATGGGGAACGCGGCGCCCGCGGATGCGGGCGGCCGCAACGGCGACCGCACTGCGGCGACGCGGCGCGCGCGATACATCGAAGCGGGCGCGGCTAACGTCTACACTAGCGAGCAACCGCCCCGAGGAACAGCACGAATGTCCGCGATTCCCCCTACCGCGTTGCGCCGCCTGCCCACCGCCTTCGCGCTGGCCGCCTGCCTCGCCGCCGCCCTGGCCGCGCCGGCCGCGATGGCGCAACAGAAAATCGAACAGCAAATGAGCGCCGAGCAGTTCAAGAACGCCGGCCTGACCAAGCTCAGCGACACCGAACTGAGCAACCTGAACGCCTGGCTCAACCATACCGTCGATGCCGAGACCAGCAAGGCCGCGGTCAAGGCCAAGGAAGAGTCCAAGCACGAGCGCACCGGCTTCCTGTCGGTCGGCGCATCCAAGGAGCCGGTCGTCGCACGCCTCAACGGCAGCTTCACCGGTTTCAACCGCGGCCAGACCTACGTGCTCGATAACGGCCAGGAATGGCGCCAGGAAGACAACGCCGACCTGCCGGGCGTGCGCACGCTGGAATCGCCGCAGGTGCGCATCACCCCGAGCATCATCGGCAACGCCTGGTACCTGTCGGTGCAGGGCTACAACACCCGCGCCAAGGTCAGCCGCGTCAAGTAACCCCTCCCTGTTCCCGCGCGCGGCTTCGCGCGCGGGCCTCAACCGCTTGCACATCCCGCTTCGGAGTTCGTCATGCGTGTGCTGTCTTCGTTGACCGTTGCCGTGCTGTTCGCGATCGCCCCCGCCGCCTTCGGCGCCGAGCGTCCCTACGTGCCGGTCGAACAGCGCTTCACCGCCGAACAGCTCAAGGCCACCGGCCTGGACACGCTGTCGGCGCAGCAGTTGCAGGCCTTGAACGAGTTGCTGTCGCAAGACCAGAACGTCGCGGTCACCGAAGCGGTCAAGCAGGTGCGCACCGAGCGCAAGGGCCTGCTCGATCGCGGCGACGTGGAACCGGTGACCAGCACTTTGAAGGGCGAGTTCCGCGGCTGGTCCAGCGGTACCGTGCTGACCTTGGAAAACGGCCAGCGCTGGCGCGTGGTGGAAGGCTCGCTGTTCCTCGGCAAGTCGGTGCCGGCGCCGAAGATCACCATCCGTCCCGGCCTGATGGGCGGCTGGTACCTGGAAGCCGAAGGGCAGACGCCGAAGGCCAAGGTCAAGCGGTTGGATTGAGGTGCGGGCTGCGTGCCCGGCGATCGGATCGAACGAAGGCGGCCTTGGCCGCCTTCGTTGTTTCTGCCCAAGGTCTCTGCAGGAGGGCTTCAGCCCCGATGTTTTCCTATCCGGGGCGATGAAGCTTGTTTGCTCATAGGTTCTGCAGCGATCTGAGCCGAAAGCATCGGGGCTGAAGCCCCTCCCACAGAGACTTCGTGGGGCCACAGCGACGGCCGCGACGCAGCACGGGCATCAATCGCGCAAGCCGGCCAACCGCTGCGCCAGCTTCTTCGGCGACACCCCGCCGCGCACGCCCAGTTCCTGCGCGAACAACGACACCCGCAGTTCCTCGATATCCCAGCGCAAGGCTTGCCAGCCTTCGCTGTCGTCCTCGCCGGCCGCGTTGGCCGCGTCCAGCGCATCGACGAAGGGTTTGATCTCCAGCATCCGCGCCTGGTCGCGCACCGGATCGCGCAGCGCGCGTTCGCTGCGCACCGACAAGGCCTTGAGGTAACGCGGGTACTCGGCCAGCGCCACGGTGGCGACATCGCGCAGGAAGCCCGGCGGGGTCAGCCGCGCCAGTTGCGCGCGCATGTCGTCGAGATTGCCGCTGGCCCAGCCCATCAGCGGCGATTCCAGGCGCGCGCGCACTTCCGCGACCGCGCTGAGGATCGCCTCGGCCTGGCGCAAGCGCTCCATCGCCTCGGGAAACAGCTTGCGCGCGACGGTATCGCGGCGCAGTTCGAACGCGGCCGGATCGCGCACCGCGACCAGCTCGGCATCGTCGCCCAGCAACGATTGCAGGGCGCCATCGACCAGATCCTCGCGCAGGCGGTCGCTGTCGCGCGGGCGGTCGTGCGCGGCGACGTTCTTCCCCGCGCCGGTCTGCAAGGCGGCGATCTGCGCCGCGCGGGTCGGCGACACGCGCTCCTTGCGCGGCGCGGCCGATTCGATCGCCGCGTACAGCAGGCCGGTCTTGGCCTGGATCGGCAATTGCTTGCGCGATTGCTTGAGCTTCTCCGCCATCGCGATCGTCAGCAGCCTGCGCACGCCGCGCGGATGCGCGCGCAACGCGGCCTCGCGCTCGGCGTGCACGCGCAGCGACACGGTCTCGCCGTCGTCGTGCAAGGCCGGGAATGCCGGCACGCCGGCCGCGCCGGGCACCGACATCGGGATCGGCTGCTCCGGGAACGTCGTCAGGCCGCGCTGGCCCAGGCCGTCGGCGGCCTGCGCGGCGAAGGCGCGCGCGGCGCGTTCGCCGAAGCGCGCGCGCAGTTCGTCCAGGTCGCGCGACTCGGCCAGCACCACCGCCTCGCCCTGCTTGCCCTTGCCTTGCGGCGCATCGAGCAAGCGCAGATTCATGCGCAGATGCGGCTCGATCGACGCCGCATCGAAATCCGTCGGCGCGACCTCGGTGCCGCCGAGCTTGCGCAGGAAGCGCGCCAGCGTGCCGACCAGATCGTCGCCCTCGGAAGTTGAATAGGCCTCGAAGAAGGCCTTGGCGAAATCCGGCGCCGGCACGAAGTTGCGCCGCAGCGTTTTCGGCAACGACTTGATCAAGGCAGCGGCCTTGTCGGCGACGAAGCCCGGCGCCAGCCACGACAGCTGCGCCGGATCGAGCGCGTTGAGCAGATGCAGCGGCACCGCCAGGGTCATGCCGTCGTCCGGCGCGCCCGGCTCGAAGCGGTAACTCACCGCCAGCCGCGCGTTGCCCAGTTGCAGATATGGCGGGAAGCGCGCGGCCTCGCTTTCGCCGCCGATCATCAGATCGTCGCCGGACCACTCCAGCCTGGCCTTCTCGTCGGCCGGCAACTTGTTGTACCAGGCGTCCAGCGCCTGCGCGTTGTGCACCTGCGCCGGCAAGCGGTCCAGGTACCACTGCGCCATCCATTCCTCATCCACCACCAGCCCGGCGCGGCGCTGCTTGGCTTCTTCTTCGTGCGCCTTGGCCAGGGTGGCGAGATTGCGCGGCAAGAACGCGGCGCGGGTGTTGATCTCGCCGGTCACCAGCGCGTCGCGGACGAAGATGATGCGGCTCTCTTCCGGATACAGCGCGCCGTAATGGATCGGCCGCTTCGGCGCCAGCACCAGCCCGAACAGGCTGATCTGCTCGCTGCCGACCACGCGGCCTTGCGAACGCGCCCAGCGCGGATCGTGATGACGCCGCGCCAGCAGATGCGGCAGTTCCTGGATCGCCCAGTCCGGCTCGATGTTGGCGTTGGTCATCGACCACACCCGCTCGGTGTCGAGCAAGGTCGCCGACAGCACCCACGGCGGCGGCTTTTTGGCCAGCGGCGAGCCCGGGAACAACTGGAACTTGCGCCCGCGCGGGCCGTCGTAGAAGCCCTTGTCGGCGCGGAAACCGATCTGGGTCGGCAGGCCGGCGATCAGGGCGCGGTGCAAGGTCGCGTAGCCGTCGCGGCCGTCTTCGAGCGACGACTGCGGCTGCCGTCCCTGGCGCGACACTTTCGCCTCCGGACCGTCCGGCCCGGCCATCCGTGGCCGGGCGCTCGCCACCGCGCGAGCCGGTGGCTCGCTGACGCGGTGGCTCGCCCAACCGAGCTCATCGCACAGCAACTTCAACTGCCGATGCAGCTCACGCCACTCGCGCATGCGCAGGAAGCCGAGGAAATGCTTCTCGCACCAGGCGCGCAGCTTGGACTGAGTCAGCTCCTCGTGGGCGTTCTGGTAGCCGTCCCACAAATTCAGGATGCCGACGAATTCCGAACGCGGATCGGCGAACAGCGCATGCGCGGCGTCGGCCGCGCCGCGCTGGTCGGCCGGGCGTTCGCGCGGGTCCTGGATGCCCAGGAACGCGGCGATGGCGATCATCTCGCGCAGGCAGCCGTGGTCGTTGGCCGCGACCAGCATGCGCGCGAGCTTCACGTCCACCGGCAGGCGCGCCATGGTCCGGCCGATCGCGGTGAGTTTCCTGCCTTCGTCCACCGCGCCCAGTTCGGCCAACTGCTGCCAGCCGTCGGCGACGGCGCGGCTGTCGGGCGGCTCCAGGAACGGGAAGTCCTCGATATGCCCCAGGCCCAGCGAGAGCATGCGCAGGATCACCCCGGCCAGCGCGGCGCGACGGATTTCCGGATCGGTGTAGCGCGCGCGCGATTCGAAATCCGCTTCGCTGTACAAGCGGTAGCAGGTGCCTTCGCTGATGCGGCCGCAGCGGCCCTTGCGCTGGTCGGCGCTGGCCTGGCTGATCGGTTCGATGTGCAGGCGGTCGAGCTTGCCGCGCGGGCTGTAACGCTTGACCCGCGCCAGGCCCGGATCGACCACGTAGCGGATGCGCGGCACGGTCAGCGAGGTTTCGGCGACGTTGGTCGCCAGCACGATGCGGCGCTTGGGGCCGGGATTGAACACCCGGTCCTGGTCGCGCACCGACAGCCGCGCGTACAGCGGCAGCACTTCGGTCTCGCGGTATTTGCGCCGCTCCAGCGCCTGGTGCGCGTCGCGGATCTCGCGCTCGCCGGACAGGAAGATCAGCACGTCGCCGCGCGGGTCTTCGCGGGTGATTTCGTCGCAGGCCGCGACAATGCCGTCGTTGGTCGAGATCGCGGCATTCGGGGTTCGGGATTCGGGATTCGGACGGCCCGGACGCCGCGAGTCCGCTTCAACGGTTGCCGACTCCCGATTCCCGGTTTCCGTCTCGTCCAAAGGCCGATAACGCACGCTGACCGGATACCCGCGCCCTTCCACGTTGACCACCGGCGCATTGTCGAAATGCGCGGCGAAGCGGTCGGTGTCGATGGTCGCCGAGGTCACGATGACCTTCAGGTCGGGCCGCTTCTTCAGCAACTGCTTCAGATAGCCCAACAGGAAGTCGATGTTGAGGCTGCGCTCGTGCGCCTCGTCGATCAGGATGGTGTCGTAGGCCGACAGCCAGCGGTCGGACTGGATTTCCGCCAGCAAGATGCCGTCGGTCATGAACTTCACCGCGGTGCGCTCGCCGACGTTGTCGTTGAAACGCACCTGGTAGCCGACGGTTTCGCCGATCTGGGTGTTGAGCTCCTCCGCCACGCGCCGCGCCACCGCGCGCGCGGCGATGCGGCGCGGCTGGGTGCAGCCGATCATGCCGGCGGCGCCGCGGCCGGCGGCTAGGCACAGCTTCGGCAACTGGGTGGTCTTGCCGGAACCGGTTTCGCCCGCGATCACCACCACCGGATGCTTGCGGATCAATTCGACGATGCGATCGCCTTCGGCCGCGATCGGCAAAGCCGGGTCCACCGGCGCGCGCGGCAGCGACTTCGCGCGCGCTTCGCGCTGCGCGACGGAAGCGGCCAATGCCTGCGCGAACGCGGCCTGCGCCTTGTCGTCGCCGGGCTTGCCGCTCCAGCGCGACCACAGGCCGTGCAGGCGGCCGCGATCGCGGCTGAGCGCGCCGTCGATGGCGCGCCGCGCCTGCCGTAACGCAGCGCTCGCGTCGGCGTGATTAGACTGTTGGGTATGGCTGGTATTCATCGATAGATCGTTTGCATCGCAGCGCTAGGAACAAACCATTTCACATCTTTGGCGACAGCGCCTATTGTCGCCGCAAGTTCCGGAAAAACCGCTCCGGCACCAGCTCAAGATCCCAGCTTCAAATCCACAGAACCCCCGCAATGGAGAAGGAGTCGCCCATGGCCAAGTCCACCAAGCCCGTCAAGACCAAACCCGGCAAGTCCAAGGCGCCGGTCAATCCGGCCGCATCGCCTGCCGCCGGCGACGGCGCGCCCTCGATCGATATCGGGATCTCGACCGCCGATCGCAAGAAGATCGCCGAAGGTCTGTCGCGCTTCCTGGCCGACAGCTACACCCTGTACCTGAAGACCCACAACTTCCATTGGAACGTGACCGGGCCGATGTTCAACAGCCTGCACGTCATGTTCGAGACCCAGTACACCGAGCAGTGGACCGCGCTGGACGAGATCGCCGAGCGCATCCGCGCGCTGGGCTTCAATGCGCCGGGTTCCTATGCCGAATTCGTGCGTCTGACCTCGATTCCGGAAGAACCGGGCCTGACCGACGCCGCCGACTGGCACGAAATGGTTCGCCAGCTGGTGGTGGGCAACGAAGCGGTGTGCCGCACCGCGCGCAAGGTACTCGACCAGGCCGACGACGTCGATGACGCGCCGACCGAAGACCTGCTGACCCAGCGTCTGCAGACCCACGAGAAGTATGCGTGGATGCTGCGTTCGCTGTTGCAGTGATCGCCCGCGCAG
This sequence comes from Lysobacter gummosus, assembly GCF_001442805.1. Classification (NCBI taxonomy): domain Bacteria; kingdom Pseudomonadati; phylum Pseudomonadota; class Gammaproteobacteria; order Lysobacterales; family Lysobacteraceae; genus Lysobacter; species Lysobacter gummosus. The sequence continues at coordinate 4,438,494 of NZ_CP011131.1, forward strand.
TTCGGCCGGCTATGCGCTGAGCGTGGCGCCGGCTTGCTCGATCCGACCCCTTCGCCGGCAACGGCGGAGGGATTTTTCGTAAGTCCCGCCGCGGCGCTCAGGCCGGCGCGGCTTGCGCCAGCGACGGCAACGGCGCGCCGGCGCGCTCGCATTCGGCGCGCCATGTCTCCAGATCCTGCCGCGCCTGCGCCAGGACCCAATCGCGGAACGCGCAGATCTTGGCGCTGCCGCGCCGCACCTCCGGATAGGCCAGCCAGTAGTCGCGGCTGTCGCGCACGATCAATTCGAACGGCTGCACCAGCCGCCCCGACGCCAGTTCGGCGCGGAAAAACAGCGGCGAGGTGATCGCCACGCCCTGCCCGGCCAGCGCGGCGGTGACCTCGTACTGCTCCACACCCAGATCGATCGCCGAGACCAGCGGCGCCTCGCCCGTGGCCACGCCGGCCGCGTGCAGCCATTGCCGCCACCAGCGTTCGCGGCCGATCCGCGCCAGTCCCAGCAGATCCGCCGGCGTGCGCAAGGCGCCGCTGGCGATCAGCGCCGGACTGCACAGCGGCGTGAACAAGCCCGGCAGCAGGAAGTGCGCGCTCATGCCCGGCCACTGGCCGCCGCCGTTGCGCAGGCTCAGGTCGAACTCGCCCTGGGCCAGATCGATCAAGGGCACGCTGGTGTCCAGGCGCACCGCCAATCGCGGTTGCGCCAGCTGGAAGCCGCCCAGGCGCGGCACCAGCCAGTTCGCGCCGATGGTCGGCAACGCGGTGATCGCCAGTTCGCTCTGCGAACGCTCGCGGCTTTGCGCGAACGCGCCGCGCAGGCCTTGGAAGGCATCGAGCACCGCCGGCGCCAGACGCTCGCCGTCGCGGGTCAGCACGACCTTGCGCGCCAGACGCTGGAACAGCACCAGGCCCAGGCGCTGCTCCAGGCGCTTGATCTGGTAGCTGACCGCGGCCTGGGTCATGTCCAGCTCTTCCGCGGCGCGGGTGAAGCTGCCCAGGCGCGCGGCGGCTTCGAAGGCGCGGATCGCGCTGAGCGGGGGCAGGGTCGGTCCAGTCATAAATTCAACTTATGGATTGGCGGCGATTTTCGGCTTGTCCGGCGCGACCCGGGATTCCTAGGATTCGCTGGAAGCAAAGCATAGCCCGCACCGACCGAAACGGCGCGAACCCGCCCAGACCAAAGCCTGCCTAGGCCATTCCCCCCGGAGTTCCCCCATGCCGCGCCGAACCCTGCTGACGCTCGCCCTCGCGGCGCTGTCGTTGTTGTCCTGCCCCATCCCGGCCCTCGCCGACGCCGCGGCCACGCCCGCGGCGGTGGTCCAGGCCGACCTGCGCGCCCTCAACGACAACGATCTGGAAACCTTCCTCGCCTTGTACGCACCGCAGGCGCAGATCTTCGGCCTGCCCAAGGACCCTCGCCGTCTGGCCGGCCCGCGCCTGGAGCAGATGCACGGCGCCGACAAGCTGCGCGCCTGGTTCGCCAAGGCGATGGCCGAGCCGGTCACGCCGAAGATCCAGCAGACCGAATCGATCGCGCTGGGCGAACTGCTGGTCGGGAAGGTGCGCATCGACGTGCCGGGCCAGAGCGAGCCGACCGTGATGATGGTGGTCTACCGCGTGCGCGACGGCCTGATCCAGGACCTGTGGCACGTGGTCCGCGAAAGCGACGACAACCGCGGCCAAAGCGCCGCCGCGCTGGCGACCATGCACGCACTGGTGCAGACCAGCAACCGCGCCGACGCCGACGGTTTCCTGGCCTTGTTCGCTCCCGATTCGCGGCATAACCGCATGTCCGAAGACCCCGATCGCCTGGCCGAGGAACCGTCGAAGAACATCGTCGATGCCCCCAGCCGCGATCGTGTCTACCGCGCGCTGTACGCCAAGGGCGACGGCCTGCAAGTGCAGACCCTGGCCGCGTTCGCGGTCGGCGATCTGGTCGCCATGCACGAGCGCATCACCGACACCGCCAAGCCCGGCGAAGTGAAGGAACTGGTGTCGATCCTGCGCGTGCGCGATGGCCTGGTGCGCGATCTGTGGCCGCTGCAGCGGCTGGTGAGCGGCGCCGCCGTCGCCGGGACCGGGCGATGAAACACTGGCGCTGGTGGCTGATCGCCGTCCTGCTGGCGGTGTCGTGGCTGGCGCTGGCGCAGGCCGAGAGCGCGCAGGAAGCGGTGGTGCGCCGCTACGTGCAGGCCTGGAACGACGACGATGTCGAAGCGTTCCTGGCCCTGGCCAGCCATGACGCGCGCACCTACCGGCGCGACCGCGACGACGAAGGGCTGGTCGGCGCCTCCATCGCCGGCGCCAACGCCGGCGAGCGCGCCCGCTTCTACCGCGGCGCGTTCGCCAAGCGGCCGCATGTGCGGGTGGACATCGTGCAGATGCAGGCGGTGGACGACATCGTCATGAGCCGCGAAAGGGTCAGCGGCGGCGCCGACGGCAAGGTCGCCGATGAGCTCACGGTGTATCAGGTGCGCGATCGCAAGATCTGCAATGTGTGGCATGTGAAGCGGCGCTCGCGCTGAGGGCTGGGGCGCGGCGATCCGACCCACCGATCTCCAAGCCCCTACCCAAAGCCGCGGCCATTCCCGACCGACCGAAGGACCGGCACGGGTAAACTAGGCCCATGCCCTCCCCCGCTCTAGAAATCCTTCACCGCGTCTTCGGCCATACCGCGTTCCGCGGCGAACAGGCGCAGATCGTCCAGCACGTGATCGACGGCGGCGACGCCCTGGTGCTGATGCCGACCGGCGGCGGCAAATCGCTGTGCTATCAGATCCCCTCGCTGGTGCGCGAAGGCTGCGGCCTGGTGGTCTCGCCGCTGATCGCGCTGATGCAGGACCAGGTCGAGGCGATGCGCCAGCTCGGCGTGCGCGCGGCGTATCTCAACTCCACCCTGAGCGCGGACGCCGCCGCCGAAGTCGAGCGCCAGTTGCTCGCCGGCGAACTCGACCTGCTCTACGTCGCGCCCGAGCGCCTGCTCACCGGGCGCTGCCTGAACCTGCTCGACCGCGCCAAGATCGCCCTGTTCGCCATCGACGAAGCCCACTGCGTCTCGCAATGGGGCCACGACTTCCGTCCCGAATACCGCGAACTCACCATCCTGCACGAGCGCTGGCCCGACATCCCGCGCATCGCCCTGACCGCCACCGCCGACGCGCCGACCCAGCGCGAGATCGCCGAACGGCTGACCCTGGAAGACGCGCGCCGCTTCGTCAGCTCCTTCGACCGTCCCAACGTGCGCTACCGCGTCGTGCACAAGGACAACGGCACCCGCCAGCTGCTGGATTTCCTCGCCGCGCATCGCGACGAGAGCGGCATCGTCTATGCGTTCTCGCGCAAGCGGGTGGAGTCGGTGGCCGAGCAACTGGTCGCCGCCGGGATCAAGGCGCTGCCGTATCACGCCGGCATCGAAGCCAGCGTGCGCGCCGGCAACCAACGCCGGTTCCTGCAGGAAGACGGCGTGGTCATGGTCGCGACCATCGCCTTCGGCATGGGCATCGACAAACCCGACGTGCGCTTCGTCGCCCATATCGACCTGCCCAAATCGATCGAAGGCTATTACCAAGAGACCGGCCGCGCCGGCCGCGACGGCGAACCGGCCGAAGCCTGGCTCTGCTACGGCCTGGGCGATGTGGTCAATCTGCGCCAACTCATCCAGCAAGGCGAAGCCGGCGAAGAACGCAAGCGGCTGGAGCTGCGCAAGCTGGATTCCTTGCTGGGGTTCTGCGAGTCCACCGAGTGCCGGCGCAAGAGTCTGCTCGGGTGGTTCGGCGAACCGCACCCGGGCGATTGCGGCAACTGCGACAACTGCATGGAGCCGCCGCAGAGTTGGGACGGCACCACCGCCGCGCGCAAGGCGCTGTCGTGCGTGTACCGCACCGGCCAGCGCTTCGGCGCCGGCCACGTCATCGACGTGCTGCGCGGCGCGGCGACCGAAAAGGTCACCCGCTTCGGCCACGAGGAACTGAGCACCTTCGGCATCGGCAGCGACCTGGATGCCAAGCAGTGGAGCAGCGTGTTCCGCCAGTTGGTCGCCGCCGGCCTGCTGGAAGCCGACATCGAACGCCACGGCGCCTTGCGCCTGACCGCCGACAGCGCCCCGGTGCTGCGCGGCGAGCGCGCCCTGCGTTTCCGCACCGAAGCGCCGAAGGCCGCGCGCGCCAGCACGCGCAAGGCGCGCGGCGGCGCCAGCGCGGCGCCGATGATCGACCTGGATCCCGAATCGCTGATCCGCTTCAACGCCCTGCGCGAATGGCGCTCGATCACCGCGCGCGAGCAGAACGTCCCGGCCTACGTGATCTTCCACGACAGCACCCTGCGCGCGATCGCCGAACACGCGCCGGACGACCTGGACGAACTCGCGCGCATCCCCGGCATCGGCGCGAGCAAGCTCGACCGCTACGGCGAGGCGGTGCTGCAGCACTTACTCGATCAGGCCTGAGGCCGCGACCGGCGCGAACATGTAGCAGCGGCGTCCCGCGGGGATTTCCTTCGGTCACACGCCGCGGCCGCGAACATCGCAGTTGCAATGCATGCGAAGTTTCGTGGTCGCGGCTTGAGCCGCTCCTACCCCCAAGACTGTGCTTCGCTTCCGGCCTCGCCCGTGCTCACGGCAACTGATACGAAAAATTCAGATTCCAGCGTGGCTTGCGACTGTCCCTTTCCAACGGCAGGTCCGCGGTGGGTTTGGCGTAGGCGAAATCGAGACTGTAGTGCTTGTTGTCCGACAGCCGCACGCCGACGCCGAGCGAACCCAGCTTGTCGGGCTGCGGACGGCGGCCGTCGGTCAGCGACACCTGCGCGTGTTGCGCCACCACGTAAGGCGACACCGCCTTGAGCCATCGCTTCTGCGGACGGAAATTGCGGCTGAATTCCAGGCCGGCGCCCCACCCCTTGTCGCCTGAAGTCTCGCCAGGATCGTAAGCCAGACCGAACCGCGCGCCGCCGAAACTGATCTGCTCCGACGAGGGCAGGCGCTGGCGGGTGTACTGCCCGCTCGCGCGCAGCACCGCGGCGTAGCGCTGCTCCTTCCACGTGCGCGTCTGCGCATAGCCCAGGCTGTATTTGGTGAACGACACGTCGCTGGCCGCGGCCAGATTCACCCCGCTCAGATTGGTCAGGGTGTCCGCCGACGCGCCCCAGGCGTCGAGGCCGCGCGCGATCGCGAAGCTGACCTGACGCGCGCGATCCTTCTTGGCGCGGGTGTAGTCCAGCGTGCCCTGCACTACCCGGGTCTTGGAGCGCTGCTCCAGGCTGGCGCCGTTGATGGTGTTGAAGTAGCGATCGGACTGATCGGCCGCGTAAACGCCCGCCGACACGAACAGCGAGCGCTCGTTGCTCAGCCGCAGCGGATAGCGCGCACTGATCGCCACCCGGTCCTGCTCGATGCGGTGATCGAGAAACTCCGGCAGCGGCGTATTGGTGACCGGCACGCCGCGATAGCGCGAACCTTCGGCGCGCCCGATCCAGCCGTCGCTGCCGAACAACTGCGAATACCCGGCGCTGTAGAAGCGCTCGTCGCCGCGCCCGTCCGGATACAGCGCCGCCAGGCTCCATTGCTCGGCCAGCGAGGTCAGTGCGTTGAGATTCAATGTGACCAGACCCTGGGTGCCGGGATGATTGAACTCCAGCGCCCAGGTCGCGTCGTAACGCTTGCTGCCCACGCTCAGGTCGAGCGAGGTCGCCCCGTCCGTGGTGGTCGGCGCGGGCACGTTGATGTTGAGCTTGGCCCCGGGCAGGAAGCCCAGGATCTGCGAATAGCGTTCGAAGGTGCTCTGGCGCAGCGGCCGGTCATCGACGATGTGCTGCGCGATCGCGCGCAACTTGCGTTCCAGATTGCCGACCTTGCCGCTGATGTTCACCTTCGCGACATAACCTTCCACCGCCACCACGCGCACCGTGCCGTCGGCGAAATCCTGCGTGGGGACATAACAGAACGACAGCGCGTAACCGCGGTCGCGATACAACTTGGTGCAGGCCGCGGCGGTGGTGAGCAGATCGCCGACGGTGATCTGTTTGCCGGCCAGCGGCGCGAACAGGGCGGTGACCTGATCGAACGGCACCGACTTGACTCCGGACACCTCGAACTTCGCCGGCGTGAGCTGCAGCGCCAGCAACGCGGCCATTTCCGGATTCTGCTGCGGCGCGACGGTCGTGCTGACCTTGGGTTCGGCCTTGGGCAGCGGCGCTTGCGGCAGGGTCTGCAGCGGATTGCCGGTGCTCGGCAATCGCGGCGGGGCGGTCTGGGAATACGCCGGCATGCTCGCCTGCAACAGCGCGGTGACCGCCAGCGCGAGTGGATAGCGCTTCCCCCAAAGCCCTGTACCCATGCGGTACCCCTTTAGCGATGGCTGCAACGACTGCCAATGAGGATGCGCGCCCGCCCTGGGCCGAACGCGCATCCGCAAGTCCTGCTTTCACTCTATGTCGTTATGGCGCGACGGGAACGGCACCGTACCGTTCCCGCGCGCTGTGTCACACACCGCTTACGGCTTGTCGCCCTTGCCGAGCAGGCCGGTACCGAGCAAGCCCCCCTTGCCGCTGTCCGTGCTGCCGATCACGCCGCCGAGCAGGCCACCGTTGGTGTTGTTGAGCCCGGTCGCCCCGGCCACGCCGTTGACGACCGTGCTCAGCCCCTGGGTAACCGGCTGCAGCGGACCGTTCACGGCCGCCGTCGCTGTAGTGCCTACCTGATTGATGCCACCGCCCACGCCGGCGACCGCGCCGCCGACCAGGCTGGTGACCGGCCCCAACGGCGTAGTCGCGCCGGTGGTGGACAGACCGGTGCCGACCGCGACGACTGTGCCGCCGAGTCCGGCCACGCCGGTGGTCGCGCCGGCCACGGTCACCCCGACCGGGTTGGCGATCGTGCCGGCATTGCCCAGCCCCGCGGTGATACCCGCGCCGACCGTGCCGAGATTGCCGCTGACGCCCTGCACCGCGCCGCCGACCAGATTGGTCGCGCCGCCCGGTACCGGTGCGCCGCCGATGGCCGCGCCGAGGGTATTGCCGGCCGAAGCCACGCCGCCGACCACGCCGCCCGCGCCGCGCGACAGGTTGGCGACCAGATTGCCGCCGCCGCTGCCGCCGGTCGTGCCGCCGTTGGCCTGACCCAGGCCCGCGATCGGCGTGAGCACCTGGCTCAACGCGCCGGTCAGCTGCTGGCTCTGCGTACCTTCGAGCACACCGCCGAGCTTGGTCCCGACCGTCTTCACGCCGGTGCCGACGCCGGAAACCAGTCCGCCGGCCGTGCTGGTGAGCGGCTGGATCGGCGAGCCCTGGAAGGCGCCGACCGTGGCGACGGTCTTGCCCAGGTCATCGACGGTGGTGCCTACGTTGACCACGAGGTTATCGACGCCGCCGACGGTGGTGCCGAGCGGATCGCTGATATTGCCGATCTGGCCCAGACCGCTGCTGGTGGAGGTGCCGAGCCCGCTGATGGTCTTGCCCAGGTCGTCGATGACCGTGGCCAGACCCTGAGTCGTAGGATTGCTGCCGCCGAGCAGCGACTGGTTCGGAATCTGCGCGCCGAGCGTGCTGACGCCCGTGCCGATGCCGGTCAACAGATTGCCCGCGACGGTGACGATCGAACCGACCGGATTACCGGGGAGGCTGGTGCCGCCGGGGCCGCCCGGACCACCCGGGTTGCCGGGACCGCCAGGACCGCCGGGATTGCCCGGACCACCGGGACCGCCCGGATTGCCGGGGCCACCCGGACCACCGGGATTGCCTGGGCCGCCGGGGCCACCGGGACCGCCCGGATCGCCCGGGCCGCCGGGACCGCCGGGCTCACCGGGGCCGCCGGGACCGCCCGGATTGGGATTGAAATTGGATTTGACCCCGCCCGACCCCGAGCAGCCGGTCGTGGATACCGTGATCGTCAAGATGCACGCCGCGAGCAGGCTGTAGGAAAGGGCCTTACGAATGCTGTGAGTATCCATCACGTCCTCCGAATGCAGCTCTGGGCAGCTTCGTGCCCTAGGGGTTAATCGCTACGCCTGCGTTCGCGGGGGCGACACCGGTCGAGCGCCGGTAACACACATTCGAGGTGTCATTTCGTGTGCACCGTGAACAGGCTGCACCTGATTAGTGTTAAGGACACGTGATGAAACGGCACGATCCGATTGGACCGGCGGAGATTTCCGATAGCCGGCATTTTCCGTGAGAAAGCGTGATTTTCATTCACGGCGGCGTGCCGGAACGCGGGCCGCCGGGCACAGCGGTCAACCGCCCTGCGGCGAGGTGCGGACAGGACCGGGCGGCCTCGGGTCGCTCACGCAAACTACCACCGTAAAGTGTGATCGACTCGACCATAGAGGGCGGCCGGATATCTGACTTTCGGGATTAATGGGCACCGACAGGCACTCGAACGATGCCTTAAATACAGAGGCCTGCGCCGCAGGAAACCGGAACGGCCGCACAGACTGCCGGTGCGGCGAAGTGTGATGAACTACGTAAATCACGCAAATTTACGCGAAGCGATTACGCAATTTAGATGTGCGTAATCGGAGCGCTCACCACTCCACCGTGCCGCGGATCACCGCCTGCACCCGGCCGCCGATCCAGACCTCGCCGTCCTCGTCGATCCGCAACTCGATATAGCCATCGCGGCCGACCTCGCGCCCCTGGCTGACGCTGTACGCATCGCCGCGCGCGACCCGACCGGCGGCGAGCAAGGCCGAGGCGATCGCCGCGTTGGCGCTGCCGGTGACCGGGTCCTCGGCGATGCCGTCGCCCGGACAGAACGCCCGCACCACCCAGGCATGGCCGGTCTCGTCGCTGCGCGCGAACACCGCCAGGCCGAGCGAATCCTCGCCGCTGAGCGCGGCGATGGCGGCCAGATCCGGGTGCAGACCGCGCACGGCGGCCGCGTCGGCCAGCTCGGCCAGCCACCAGCGCGGGCCGTTGTCCCACAACGCCGGCGCCAATGCGCCGCGCGCCGCACCGGCCAGCGCGGCATCGATGCGTGCGCCGTGCGCGGCATCGACCGCGCACGCACGAGCGCGCGGCGTGCGGATGCTGACGCGAACCTGGCCGGCGTCGTGCGCGAGCTTCACCGGCAGCAGGCCTGCGTCGCATTGCTGGATCAACTCGACGCGGTCGGCCGCGACCCGCCGCGCATCCAGCACCGCCCAGGCCGCGCCGATGCTCGGATGTCCGGCGAAGGCCAGTTCCTGGCGCGGCGTGAAGATGCGCACGCGGTAATCCGCGCCGGCCTGCGGCGGCAGCAGGAAGATGGTTTCCGGCAGATGCATCCACGCGGCGAAGGACTGCATCGCCGCCGTGTCCATGCCTTGCGCGTCGAACACCACCGCCAGCGGATTGCCGGCGCCGATGCGGTGGGCGAACACATCCAGTTGCAGATAACGTCGCAGGCTCATGCCCCGATCGTAACGGCCGCGGCAGGCCGCGGCGATGTGGCTTTAGGCCTGTTGACTCGGGCCGCGGCGGCTTGAGCCGGCCGCGGCCAACGCGACGGTCATGGGCAGGAGTTCGCGCTCTTGTAGTCGGTGTACTTGTCGCGGCCGTCGAAGTAATGGATCTGCGCGCCGTTGAACTTGATCTTCTGCAAGGCGCCGTTGAGCAACTGCTCATGGTGCAGGTGCGCGCCGAACGAGGTGCCGGTGTTGCCGACCGTGCCGATGCCCTGGCCCAGGGCGAGGTTGTCGCCGACCTTGACCGAATACGAATTCAGATGCGCGTACAGCGTGCTCCAGCCGCCGCCGTGATCGATCACCACGTACTTGCCGTAACTGGTGTTGCCCAGATTGCGCACCTTGCTGACCCGGCCCTTGGCCGCGGCCACGACTTTGTCGCCCGCGCCGTTGCTGCGGCTCAAGTCCACCGCCAGCTTCGGGCTGTGGTTTTCGCGGGTATTGCCGTGCCAGACCTGCTTGCACGGAAACGGCATCTGGAATTTCGGCGCGGCGGCGAACGCGGACGGCAATGCGAGCGCGGCGCTCAATGCGACGGCGAGACGAACGGAAAAACCCGGCATGCGAACTTCCTCGAAAGAACATGGGATGGACGGCGGCGCCAGTGCGCCGCCGCGAATAAACCGCTGCGGAGCGGTCTCCATCCACGAGTGGAGACCGCACCGCAACGCTCCGCCAACCGCACGTCCGCCGAAGAAGAGCGCGGTCGGTCGGGCCCGAGGGGGCATAGGGCCCGTGAGTGCGTGGCGGAGAAACCACGGCGCCGGCACGAAGGTCGCAACCTTGCGCCGTCGCGCGAAAACATCAGCGTGCCTCGGCGTTTCGAGTCAGCGGCACAGCGACCGCCGTTTGAGTGATCACCGCCTCGCCTCGCTTTGGTGCGACCGCCGGCGGGCCGCCGTCCGACAGCGCCTGCACCTGCGCCAGAAACGCCGCGCGATCGGCCGACAACGCCACGCTGGTGACGAACGCCGCATACAGCGCCAGCATCCAGACAAAGCGCAGCCGGCGCCGCGCGGCGCGGCGATGCGGTAACGAAGACATACGACCACTCCAGAACAAGACCACGACCGTACCGGCGACACCGAATGCCAGAATCCGAGCGCAAGCGTCCCCGGCCGCCGCGACGGACGCGGCGGATCGAATCGAAACAGAACACGGCCGCGCGATAGCGCGCGCCGCGACAGCGCCGGGCCGCGAGTCGTCCGCGGCCCGGCCCGGGCGCTATGCGATCAGCACAACGCCGGCCACATCAGCGCCCGTCGATCAGGCGCGTGGCGATATCCGGCGAGAACGTGCCGGCCGGCGTGTTCGGCGCGATGCCGCAGGGGCCGTCGGAATCGCCCGGCACCTTCACCCACAGCAACATCTCCGCGCCGCTGGTGGCGGTGCGCGAGACCACGCCGAGCTTGCGTCCGGCCGGATTGCACCACTCGCCGTTGGAACCGTTGCCGTTGCGGCTGGTATCGACCACGAACGGTTTCTCGTAGCCGAACTGGCTCTTCAACTGCGCCTTGACCGATGCGCCGTAGGCATTGGAATCGGCGGTGGTCTTGTAGTTCGACACGTTCAAGGCGAAGCCGCGGATCTCGCCGAGGCCGGCCGAGTTCAGACGCCGCGCCATTTCGTCCGCGGCGATCCAGCCGGCGTTGCCGCCGTCGTGATAGACCATCGCATTGGGCGCGCGCAGCTTGAACTCGCGCGCGGCGTAGCTCAGCAAGCCGAGCCGTTCGGTCTGCTTGGCCTCGCTCAGGCAGTCTTTCAACTGAGCCAGGGCATCGGGCTCGATCACCACCACGGCGCGGGTATTGCCGATGCCGGAGGCGAAACTGGAAATCCAGGCGCGATAAGCCTCGGCGCTGCCCGCGCCGCCTTCGGAATGGCTGCCGCAATCGCGGCTGGTGATGTTGTACGCGACCAGGATCGGCAGCTTGTCGGCGGCGCGCGCGGCCTCGACGAAACGCGACACCGCGCTGCCGATGTTGCCGCTCCAGTTGCCGAACCAGCGCGCCATCGGCTTGGTCGCAATCGAAGTCTTGATCGTGCTCGCGCGCGAGTCGGAGGCATGATCGCGCACCCACACCGCCGGATTGGAATCGGGATCGACATAGAAACCGCTGCTCTGGTTCGCCGCGGTCGCGCAGCCGCTGCCGAACACGGCGGCCACGGCCAGCAGCAAGGTCGCCGGGGCGACGCGATTGCGCGAATGATTCCGGGCCATCGATGCCGCGGCCTTGTTTGTTTGACGCATGTCTCCTCCTGCAAGTGACGCATTGACGGGTAGTGGTCGGCGGCGATGCGTTCGTTTCGCGCGATACCTAGTTTTTGTTGCTACAGCCATCAGCTCTACTTTGTTCGCAAGTGCCCGTACCCGACAAAATGACCGCGCCGCCGGCATTGCACTTTTAAATTCCTCACACTTTCGGATATTGGTCGCGGCAATCATCGACAGTGAAAATTCGTCGTGTTAGTCGTGGACGCATGCTCCCTTCCCCGGAGCATGCGTCCATCAACTATCGGCCGGCCCGAACCACAACGATCAAGCGCAACCGAACACTCCCTCCAGAGCACGCGTTCAGTCTAAGCAGATAGGCTGTCGCCGACCTGTCGCAGTTGCGGCAACGACTCAGGCCGCAGCGCATCAGGCGCGAGATCGGCCTGTCGAATCCCCTTCTCACCTGGCATGCGCCGTTCGCGCAAGGCGCACGGCTATCCAGGTCATCCAGGAGTTTCAATGCGTATTTTCTTGATCGAAGACAATCTCGACCTGGCCCAGGCCGTGGTGCAGCATCTGCGCCGCACCGGCAACGCCGTCGATCACGAATCCGACGGCCTCAACGCCTGCCGTTTTCTCGAACACGAACGCTACGATCTGATCCTGCTCGACATCGGCCTGCCGCGCATGGACGGCCTGAGCCTGCTCGCCGAACTGCGCCGCCGCGGCGACGCCACGCCGGTGCTGATGCTGACCGAGCGTTCCGACATCGAAGACCGCATCAGCGCGCTCGATGTCGGCGCCGACGACTACATCGGCAAGCCCTTCGACTTCCGCGAACTCAGCGCGCGCTGCCGCGCCCTCACCCGCCGCCGTCAGGCCCAGACCTCGAGCCTGGTGCGCATCGGCCCGCTGGTGATGGACAACGCCGCGCGCCGGGTGAAGTTCGAGGACCGCACCATCGACCTGCCCAATCGCGAATACAGCCTGCTGGAAATCCTGGTCGGCCGGCTCGGCCAGGTGGTCAGCAAGAGCGAAATCACCAATCGCTTGTTCGCGCTGAGCGAAGAAGCCGGCTCGAACACGGTCGAGCTTTACATCGCGCGGCTGCGCAAGAAACTGCCGCAGCAGTTCCTGCGCATCGTCACCGTGCGCGGCTCGGGTTATCTGGCCGAGACCATCCGCGGCGAATCGATCCTGGCCGCGTCGGCCGGCGTCGCCCACGACTGAGCGCGCATGACCGAGCCCGAACACACGCGCCCTTCGATTCGGCGCACTCTGCTGCTGTCGATCGGCCTGTTGTCGCTGGTCGGCATGCTGCTGTTGTTCTTCGGCGCCAGCCAGTACGGCCGGCGCGCCGCGGATTTGTCCTACGACCGCTTGCTCAACGCCTCGGCGCTGACCATCGCCGACAGCATCACCCTGGTCGATGGACAGTGGGAGGCGAACATCCCCTGCGCCGCGCTGGAACTGCTGTCGGCGGCGCCGGACGACCGCGCGTTCTACCGGGTGTTTCTCGCCGGCGGACGCACCCTGACCGGTTACGACGACTTGCCGCGGCCGCCATCGGCGGCGAGCGATCACGCGAGCTTCTTCGATGCGCAGTACCGCGGCGAAGCCGTTCGCTTCGCCGTATTGCGCCGCGCCGCCAGCAGCGCCGACGGACCGGAAGCGGCGCTGGTGCAGATCGGCCAGACCCGGCGCGCGCGCGATGAAGTCGCGAAGGACATCGTCTGGCATGTCACCGGCTGGATCGCGATATTCACCGTGGCGATTTTGCTGCTAGCGTGGTTCGCGATCGATCGCGCATTGCAACCGCTGGCGCGGATCGAACAGGATTTCAGCGTGCGCACGCCGTTCGACCTGCGCCCGATCACCCGCGCGGTGCCGACCGAGCTGTCGCACGTGGTGGCGGCGCAAAACCACTTCATGTCGCGGCTTTCCACCAACATCGACGTGTTGCGCACCTACATCGCCGAAGCCGCGCATCAGATGCGCAATCCGCTGGCTTCGCTGCGCGCGCAGGCGCAGTTGTCGCTGCACCAGAACAATCCGCAGCAATGGCGGCAGGGCCTGTACGCGATCGAGCGCCACTCCGGCAAGCTCAGCCGCCTGCTCAACCAGTTGCTCAGCCACGCCAACGTGACCCATCGCGCCGAACTGCACAACTTCAAGCCCTTGAACCTGGAAACCATCGCCCGCCAGGCCCTGCACGAATCGGTGCCGCAGGCCGAACCGCGGCCGCGGGTGAGTTTCGAATGCAAGGCCGGCGACACCGCGCTGCACGGCGACGCGCTGATGCTGCGCGAGGCGATCAAGAACCTGATCGACAACGCGATCAAGCACGGCGCCGGCGCCGAATCGCCGGTGCAGGTGCTGCTAGAGCAGGATGACTGCGGGCTTGCGCTCAGCGTCAGCGACGCCGGCCCCGGCATGAGCGCGGAGGATTGCGAGCGCGCGTTCGAGCGCTTCGGCCGCGGCGAAAACGCTTCGGCGCAGGGCGCGGGATTGGGACTGGCGATCGTCAAGCGCGTGGTCGAGAGCCACGGCGGCCGCGTCGTGCTGGCGCCGTCGCGGCTCGGCGGTCTGAGCGTGCGCCTGCACCTGCCCAAGGACGCGGCATGAAACTGCTGCGGCTGATCGCGACGATGGCGCTGTTCCTGATCGCTTCGGTCGGCGCGGTGTATCTGGCGCCGGCGCAGGCGCGGCCGAAGCAGAACGAACGCATCGCCGTGTTCGAACCGTCCATCGCCCGGCAAGGCCGGCTGGTCTTGCATGGATCGTCCAATGTCGGCCTGATGCGCGCGCTGATCCTCGACTATCAGCGCATCCATCCCGGCGTCGAGGTGCGTTACTCGCATCTGGACACGCAGGACATCTACCAGCGCAGCGCGCGCTCGGCGGCGGCGCAGGAACGCCCCGACCTGCTGCTGAGCGCCAGCACCGACCTGCAGATCAAACTGGTCAACGACGGTTACAGCCGGCCATACCGCTCACCGCAGAACCAGGCCCTGCCCACGGCCGCGCGCTGGCGCGACGAAATCTTCGCCTACGGTTACGAGCCGGTGGTGATGGTCTACAACACCGCGCACCTGGACGCGCAGCGCGCGCCGCGGACCCGCAGCCAGTTGCAAAAACTGCTGCGCGAATCCGAGCACCCGCTGCGCGGCCGCATCGCCCTGCAAGACCCGCGCGACAGCGCCGTGGCGTATTTCATCGCCACGCAGGAAGCCAAGCTGCTCGGCAACGACGCCGGCCCCATGCTGACCTCGCTCGGCGAAAACCAGGCGCGCCTGTTCAAGCGCATGGACAACTTGCTCGATCAGCTCTCGTCGGGCGAAATGGTGGCCGCCTACGGCGTCTTCGGCTCGTACGCCCTGCAGCGCATCGAGCGCGGCGCGCCGCTGCGGATCGTGCTACCGCGCGATCATCTGCTGCTGGTCGCGCGCACCGCGCTGATCCTGCGCGACGCGCCCAATCCGGCCGAAGCGCAGCGCTTTCTCGATCACCTGCTGTCGGCGCGCGGACAGGCCATCCTCGCCCGCGAGGCCAAGCTGATTCCGGCGCGCACCGACCTGCCCGCGCCGGCGCGCATCTACCCGGACCTGGACCCGAACAGCACGACCCTGCGGCGCACGCCGCTGGGCCTGGGCTTCCTGGTCTACCTGGACGAAGTGAAGCGGCGGCGCTTCCTGCAGCAATGGCGCAATTACCTGGCACCCGACAGCGCCGCCACGGCGGCGGCACGCTGAGTCGCCGCTTACGCCAACGGCGCGAGCTGCAACTGCTCGAACAACTGGTTCTGCGCCTTCTTGGCGAGCGAACGCGGCACCTTCACCATGAACCCGCCGCCGCCCAGCGCGACATCGCCCTGGATGATGAAACCGTTGATGCGCACGTAGCTGGTGATCGAATACTTCGTCCCCGAGCGGTCCAATTCCAGGAACATCGGCGCGGTCAGGAAGCCGCTGCCTTTCTGGTAGGTGCGCTTATCGCCCTGGTTGTGCTTGAGCGCGTAACCGTTGCTCGCGGCCCAGGCATCGACGATGGCGTACACGTCCTGCTGCGAATCGAACTCCACATGATCGCGCTGATTGCTGCCGTTCTTGGCCATCAACGCCATGACGTTGAGAAAAGCCAAGCCGCACAAAGCGCCGAACAGCGCCAAACCGACGATCCCCATCAAACCCGCTCCTTGTAAGTGTTTGCGATGATCCGGCGCGTGGTCGCGGCGTTTTCCGGCGGCGACCAGCGGGCCGGCATCATAACAGCCGCGCCACGTGCGCTATTTGCCGCTGGTGTTGGCCTGCACGCGATCGCGGGCGCGCTCTCGATGCGCGGTCTCGTGCGCCCTGCCGGGCCACCGACAGCTCGCGGGCGCCTGTTTTTCCCGACCGCTACGGCCCAAGCCGCTTGTAGAGAAAGGCCGACGACGCCGGGCAAAGCGAAGCGAACTCTTGCGTCGCCGCGATTGCCGGAGGGGCCTGCGTCCTGTCGAGATCGACGAAGTCCAGTCGCCGGAAGAAATCGGCCGCAGTCGTAGTCAGAAGATAGAGGCCCACCGCCCCGCTTTCTGCCGCCGCGCGCTCGGCAAAACCCACCAGGGCGACGCCGAGGCCGCTGCCGCGCAACTCAGCAGACACCGCCAGGGAGCGCAGCAAGACGTGGGGGCCGTCGAGTTCCAACCCGACCACCCCGTCGATGACGTTGCCTCGGCGCGCCGCAAAGAGCCTGACTGTCGAGTTTGCGCCGAGGTCCGCCACCGGCAGCCCGCTGCCCGCCAGAAAAGCCAGTGTTTCTGGTTCGATGAGAACCGGTGAAACCAGACGCATAGTGATAGTCCTGTTGCTTGATCGATTTTCAACGAACCGATGACACGCCCGCCTCGCACCAACTTTTCGAACGGCTGACGATATGTATTACCGATAGCATAACGGGCATCTCGATGAGTACCGCGGCCGCCGTCAGCGCAGCATCCGATCGCGCTGCGAACAAATTGGCCGCGGCAGCGCCAATCAGAGCCGCCTCCCCTGCAGTGCGACGGGCCACGCCGAGGCGCCGGTTCAAGCAGCAGACCAGCGCGTTCATTGCCCGCGCACCCCGCATGCGCCATACGCAAGATCGCAGTTCCGAGCCGCTGCGACGTTACGACCATCCGGCCAGGTTCGCCGCTATGGACGCGGCCACGCACCACAGCACGACCCACAGCGCCGAGACTCTAACGGCCGCCAACAGCGAAAACCCGATCACAGCGACGGCGATATCAGTCAAGCCGCGCACACCCTCGGTCAGGACCGGATCGTAGAACGCCGCTATCAGCAATCCGACGACGGCGGCGTTAACGCCGGCCATCGCGTTGGCAGCCCAGGGTCGCTGCACCAGACGCCCCCAGATCGGCAGCACCGCCAGCAACAACAAGAAGCCGGGGATGAACACCGCCAGCAACGCAACGGCCGCACCCACCAGAGGCGAAGAATTCAACGGCACCTCCGCACCGAGAAACGCAGCCAAGGAGAACATCGGCCCGGGCATCGCCTGCGCAGCGCCGTAACCGGACAAGAAACTGTCAGCCCCCATCCAACCGCTCTTCACCACCGATTCCTGCAACAGCGGCAACACGACATGACCGCCCCCGAACACCAGCGCCCCGGCCCGGTAGAACGCGGCGGCCAGCCCCGCGGTCGTGGGCTCACTCGCAGACGGCCACATCAACGCACCACATAAGCCAAGCAGGAAAACGCCCAGAAACACTATTCCGCCGCGACTGCCGTAGCGTATGGGGAAAGCAGCGACAGCACCTGCGGCCGCACGCCTGCACACCAAGGTCCCCAGCATCCCTCCGAGCGCAATCGCGATGAGCTGCATCCACGCGCTGCCGGTCGCCACGATCAGGGCCGCCGCACCGGCGGCGATCAGAGCACGCGTCGCATCCGGCGCCAATTGCCGCACCATGCCCAACAGACCGTGCGCGACCACGACCACGGCAACCAACTTCAGACCATGCACCGCCGCCGCGCCAACACCGTGCCCGAGCTGCGGCGCCAGCGCGGCGAAGCCGACCATCAACAGCGCCGATGGCAGCGTGAACGCGATGAAGGCCGCAAGCGCGCCGAGCCAGCCGCCACGGAACAACCCAATCGCAAACCCCATCTGGCTACTGGCCGGCCCCGGCAGAAACTGACACACCGACAACAACTGCGCGAAGCGGGCATCGTCCAGCCACCCTCGCCGCGTCACGAACTCCTGGCGAAAGTAGGCCAGATGAGCGATCGGGCCGCCGAACGAGGTCAGGCCCAGCCCCAGGAACACCCGGAACACTTCGCTTGCCGAGCCCGGACTTAGCGCGTCTTTGGGGGCTATATCGGACAACGGCGGCTCACAGTGAAAGTGAAGGCAGACGTCATGCTACCAACACGCCTGTGTCAGTTAGCAGCCGGGAATCCGCAGAGGGTTTGTGGGTTCGAAAACCGACACAGAGGCAATCGACAAGTGCGTTGCATGGACTTGGTCGTGCCGGATAGAACTCCAACGCTGCCGGGCCGACCAGCGGACAGGGCCGGCAGTATTGGCGCCCTTGCCGCGCCAGAAGCATGAGCGATCGCGCATGCAGAATAAGAAAAGGCACCTAGGGCGCTGGCCCTAGGTGCCTGTTTTATTTGGTGGGTCGTGAAGGATTCGAACCTTCGACCAAAAGATTAAAAGTCTCTGCTAGTAAGGCTTTAAATTCAATCACTTAGATTACCCAATTTTTCCGAAGGCAGGCGCATAAGGCACTGATTGCACTAGAACACTGGCCGTAATTTTCCCGGCTTAGAGGCTAGTTTCATCACACAATCGCGGTCCAACCTAGGCCCTATGCGGTGGCCGAATCCTCTCACAGCTGGCGCCCGCCACTCGCCATAGTCAAGCCGCTGGAGTCGGCGGATATTCGATTCAGGGAAGTACTTTGCGAGGCAAGATTTTACTAAGCGACATGGCGCCGTAGGATCGCAACAAAGCCTCTGCAAAGTTGGGTTCAACGCTTAGCACGAAGGCCAGCTCACCTTTCAGTCGCTCAACCTGATCATCGTCCAGATCCCCGTTGACATATCGATTAATGCCAGCGCGAACTCCTCGCTTCCTTAGTCGCCCGACTGAAACGTCAGCAGCATTGGTTAGCGTCAGACCAGTCACCCGCATCGCATTTCCACGACCAACAGCCACCCGCTTCTTTTCATTTATCTCAAGCTTTGGATGGCTCATAGTTGCGCATGCTTTTCGGATTGCAATCTCAATTCCTCGAAGCTTATCGGGTTCGCGAGACGAAACCGTTATATCGTCCGAGTATCGCGTATAAACCACGTCGGCTTGACTAGCCAGCCCAGAAATTAAAGTATCAAATTCAAACATCACTGAATTCGACAGCATTGGTGAACTTGGCGCACCAATACAGAGCACTTGACGCCCTTCAGGCCGCCACAAACAGGCGTTCATAATAAACATAACTTCCGCATCCGAAATATTCGCAATGTGAGCGCGAAGATGAGCGGATAAAGCTGGAGCGTCAATTGATGGAAAGAAATCCGAAAAATCCAGCTTTGTTATAAATTTTGCTGACGCATGCCTACGCGCATTATCGCAAATCGATAACCCGATGCGATAGGCTGTTGCGGAATCATGGACTGGCAGATAGGCCCCAAGAATTTCCACCAAGGCTCGCTGAATCGCCTTAACCTCTTTCGCGGGCTGCGCCACGAACCTGAAATCTCGCCCGTTACTTTTTGGGATAACGAATTTTTTGTAGCGCAGATATGCGCTACTGGCTATGCGCCGACAAGCCTGCGAGGAAATACCTACTTTCTCAGCGACTTGACTGACTAACCCAATCATGAGGCTCGCCTAATTTTTCGAACGACGTCCGACCGACTCTTCAGGGATTTGTCGTAGTACTCCGTGACATTGACGCGGAGGCGCTCCTTGTCGATATGATCCCCAGGGGTATACCCAAATGAGATTCTCGACACCCATTCCGGCGGGTAATAATACCGACCATGCCCATTTGCCTTGATCCGAAGTAGATCAAGCTTCTCTAGGAGAAATAGATATTGCTTAAGTTGGTCCGATTCTACTTCGAGGCCAAGGCCTTTCAAGTAAATGGATATTTCCGTAGTGTTCAACGCCCCGAAAAGATCGCAGAGCTCGCAAATCAGAAACATCACATGAGCCGGCTCTACTGGACGGAATATGCGCTCCGATTGTCCTGGCCCGGTAAAATTACGGATAGCGTCAACGACACCTCCAACTTCACCTTCAAACTTATCAAAGTTGATCGTACTTCTTCCGATCACCGATCGATCATGCCAGTCATAAACCAAGACTGATTTTTCGCTGTTGTTCTCTAGCCGCCGTATCGGCCCCAATCGGATGAAAGATGTAGTCTCGTAATGAATTTCAGCGATAAGGACCAGAAGACGGTCGAGAATCGCTGGACTGACTGCGAAGGCACCTAACTCAGCTATGGCGCCCTCGCTTTCTACTACTAGAACTATCACCGCAGACAGTCCTGCGAGGTGTTCTTCCAGCGTGACCAGATCCCGGTAGTAGCCGTCGTGAAACCAGTTTTGGATTTCTTCGGCCAATTTCAATCGGCTTGCCATCTGGCTATGCCTGCTTGAAGTTAGCTCGTGATAAATCATGTGGCGAATCGACTTGATCGGCCTTGGATCACTCGCATTCTCTCCACCGCACAAAAAAATGAAACCCTCAAACGCGCGCACACGCGTTTTGGATAGATCGATTCTTGCGACGAAGTCCCCACGTGGATCAGACATCTGCTCTCTTCACCAAGAAACCGCCCCGTATAACCGGATCGGGCTTACCGCCGAGGACCCGCGGACCGGAGGCGGTGAGCCCGAGCCGGTTATACGGGGCGATAATCCCAATCAATCCCTCGCCGTCCGGCGCAGCGCCGGACATTTCACAATTCGTGGCATTCCATTGCCGTCGCGTAAAGAGCGCGAGAAGTTTGGACACATAGCGCGTCGATCGTCAATACGGCAGGAGCAACAGGGAGACCAGCTTGTGGCATGTGACAGCGGTAAAGGGCAACCTGTGCGCCCCCCTGCGGCATCGCAGCATGGCCGGTCGCGCCTGCTGCTGCGACTGTAAAGGCTCAGTTGTGCCCGCGCTGGACGACCTCACCCCCATGGCTTGACTGGCCCGCGAATCGCCGCAGACTTCTCTTAAGACCAATCATTAGGAGGGGCTATGGGCTGGGACGCCATTACCAATGCTCGCGCTACGCTGTCTGAAGCAACGAGCACGCATAAGTTGCTATTAGAAGGCAATGACGCTTTGGCTCAAGAAAAAAGCCGTGCGATTGCACTCGCAGTCTCGAAGCAATTGATACATGCACAAGAGGCCATGCTATCTGTTGCGCAAGAACGCTCCGAACCCTTCAAAGAAATTGAAAATTTAAGCCCCGCTCTTAAACTGAGAACAAAAATCGTCAAATATCTTGATGCCTATTACCTAGCCAATGAAAGTGGGGCGGGTAGCGGCGACCCATACTGCTTACTTTGCTGGGAGCGTAGCCAAGTACTAATTCATCTCAATCGGAAATCACCCACGGAGAATTGCTGCCCAAATTGTGATCGCGATTACCTGGCCGAAACCACTGGATTTGGTATCTGACGGAGAATGAGCCTATGAACAAAGCAGTCCTAATACTTCCAACCCTAATAGTCGCGGCGGTTGCGAGCGAGACTGTTTCGACCGCAATTGGTTACGATATTCAGTGGCCAGCTGTCAGCATCTGTTTAACCGCTTTAGTTGCGATATGGAAGCTAAGAGAGGATAGCGATCAAAAGGCCATAGACCGAGAGCTGCAAACCAAACGTGAAATTCTTCTTGCTGGCGTCCAAGCGATGACAAAAGGACAAGCTGCGTTTTCGTCATTGGCAAATCTTAATATTGACTACCAAGACGCATCCTTAAGTTTTCAAGACGCTACTGCGAAGCTCACCATGGCTGCGACTGTTGCAAGCCTGGACGCCGCGCGACTAGGCAATGAATATGTCAGCAGGGTGGGCCCGCTATTTCTGCAAGCCATGAAGATGAGAGCCGATCTAGACCAACTCCCTAACGGTAAGGAGAACCCCCTCTATCTCGAAAAGCATACCCAGCTAGCTGGCTTCATCCTTGATAACGTAATTGATACCGGGAAAGCGATGCTCCGCGCTGTAGCTGCCGTACGCCAAGATATAGGGATATCGAGGGAGCCGACGCAGCAGTTCCTAGATGCCGTGTATCCCGATGAGGCAGCCCTGAAGTTATCAATAGATAAAGTGCTTGGGCGCATCCCGCATGATTGACTTACTGCTCGTGAGTTAGTCGGGCCAAATCAGTGATCCAGCATATGTCTAGAATAATTAGGCTAGGTCGAATTCGACGTCTGTGGTGCCGGCCCAACGGATAGCGCCCGCGATCTTCGCACCAGTGATCCGCCAGTGGCCTGAGCGTCCTCGCACGCGATCTAGGTAGCAGCCGCCATCTTCACCACGCCGCATCACCAGGGCGCGACGCCGCACGCAGCGGCCTGGGTCGCCCCATTCGTCGGGTTCCCATTCCTCATCAACTAGGGCGGTGCCGGCGACGGTGTGGGCAGGATTTCCACCACGTCGGCCGCGCGGCGGGATCACGACCCGGTATCGAACAAGACAGGACGGCATGGCGCCATCGTAGCGGCCCGAGTCTTACAGCCTAAGATTGTGCGGACTTTGGCCGGAGCGATTAGGGCCCAGAACATTTGGGGCACCGTCGGAAATCAGTAGCATCGGTAACGCGGACTTATCGGTTACCGATCGAGTTACCGAAAATTACTCCTCTGCGGCGACCTACAAATCAATTTAATAGAAGAGACTTACGCGCTGAAAACGGTCCTTCCCGATGAGGTTACCGTTTCCCGACGCCTCCTCCCCTCGCTTTGGAAAACGCTGCGGTTTCCCGCTCATCTCATCGACTGATGGAGCGTGCTAAATCGGGCTCCGCCGCAGCCCTGAAAACCGCCTTGCGCGCGTCATTCGCGTCGAAAAAGTGTTCCCTCCGAGCCCCGCTATAGCCGTTGTGGCTAGGACGCCCACTCCGCTCCACGATTTGAGTCGAAAGGCACACTAGTAGCAGGAAGGCGCGGCGGGATCTCGATCGCGCGCCAGCGGGCGAACGCGCGCCCCGAGCCCCGCATTGACCCTCTAAGCGCTCGCGTATTCGTTGGCGTAGCGCTGGTGACAGCGCACGATTAGCAAACTCTGGCGCGCACCACATCCCAATCTTCAATACGACCTCTAGTTACACTCGGGGTGTCGCGCTCAATGGCGCGGCAGGCGAGGATTGCAATACTCGCCAATCGCAACTCAAAACGAAGCTCCCGACCTGAACGAGAGGAATTCGTCGCGAGACAACTGCATGATTGGGGCAGCCCCCTCACAAGGAGAGAAGTGAAATGTGGCGAAACTTAGCAATAGTTACTGCCTTGGCCGGCTCCAGCATTTCCGCACTGGCAGCGACTCCAGTTGACGGCCGGATGGAACGTGCACGTGCTGAAGTGCGAGCGCAACAGCAAGAGCGAATCGATGCCCTCGCGAAACGGGGCCGGCTGAGTAGCTATCAACAGTTGCAAAGCACCGGAAAGGTGTCCGCTAAGAGCGCAGTCGATAGTGAACAAGCAGATGCGGATTCGCGCGACGCAGCAATAAACCTAGCCGCCTTGGGGTTTACGTCGGCCGATGTGGCGACTTATCGCGAACGCCAAATCGATATTTTCGACATGACCCATAGACTGTTTAAGGGGAAGACATCCCCCGCAGAACAGATGTTGCTAGCGGATACCGTTGTGGTGGCTAAGGCAGGCAAAGTTGAAGACAACAAAACTCGCATTGACGGGTTCTTATCGTCGATCCCGTTCACTGTTGTGAGATCGATCAAAGGATCCCGTGCGGCTGGCGACACCATCTATCTTGCGCGAGAATCAGGCAAAGCTGCCGACGGCTCCTACGTGGATGTCTCATCTGACATCGCGGTGACGCCTGGAAAAACCTATCTACTAGTCGTGTCGAAGAATCGATATGAGCAGATAGTCGCGCAGAACAAGAAGCAAGCGGAAGTGGGATTCAATGCCTTGCTGTTTCTCGCGTATGAAATCACCGCAAACGGCGCCTTGCTCCCAGGCCCTCGACCCACCCTGTTCGGCGAGTCTCCGAAGGATGTAAAGACCGCCGAAAATGATCTAGCCAAGTTGTCCAAGGGCAAAAGTAAGAACGGGGGGACGTGATGAAGGTGAAGTCGAAGCACTATCACATCGCGCTGCTGGCAGGAATTGCCGCGTGGAGCGGACTCGCCCAAGCACAAGAAACGCCAGAACTTGCTTATCTATGGGAGACGACATCCAACGCCGTCGGATTTCATGAGTCGGTGTCTGCCTGTATTTACCCTACGATAGGCGCGGCAAATACGTGGAATGCCGTAGGCGCAGGTTACTATTTTTGGACGGACTCCGTAGCCAATCAACCTCGGGTCGCGACGCAGACGCAAGCATACAATTACTCGCATCACACTGTAGAGGACAAGGAAATACCCGACCTCAATGTACCAATGCAGACTGCCCAGACGCGGACGGGCCAAACGCTTACCACGATGATCAATTCGGACACCTATGTGGATCGGGCACGCATGAGCCCACTCAATCCACAGCGGGTAGGATTCACTTGCACCGCAGGATCTACCGTACCGGCCGACAAGCTTGATTGGCAGACCGCAATGCTGCACGAACTGGGTCACGCTGCCGGGTTCATAGATGATCACAACATTACGTCTCGCCGCTGCGCGATGTACTACGCAAAGCTGGCGGGTGAAAACCAACGAGTCCTTTGCGACGCCGAGAAACAAAATTACCTAAAGGGATATGGATTGCAGTTTAAGATCCTGAGCATCCCCAACGTGACGGGACCGCACAATACGAATATTCTGGCCAAGATCAATTTCCAAGGAACGCCGACCTTTCCCGTACAACGACACACTGAGAATATTACGTGTCCTTCCGGCTGGTCCTGCGACGACTACGACGGCTCCTACTCAAGCCAGACTGAGTCGCCGCTAACCTTCAATTTTAGGTGCAGTGTCGATAGCACTAAGCCAACGGGTACGTTCGGCTGGCGAACAACGCTGACTGATGCCAGCGGCACGGTGACGAACTCGGTGGATCACACGAGCACATGCACAAAGGCGTCTGGAACACTCAAGAAGGACCCTGGAGATAAATCCAACTCCGTTGGCAGGGTAATAATTACGAATTAAGTTGGAGTCCATTCCGCCATTCGCGTCGCTGAAATAGCTTCAGCTGTCGCGCCATGCACGGCAATGCATGGCGCGACAACGACCTCTGAGTTCTTTCTGGCTAACGGCGACGCGCCCGCAAGGTTATACACCAGCCAAACGTTTACGCGTTACGTTGGCGTAGTGCTGGCTAGTGAACAAATGGAATCACTGACCATGCTGCATACTGAAATTCATTTCGAAGGCTTCTTGCTAAGCAGTGGCGGCTCAACGCCAATTTCCCTAACCATCTCGCAACCGACGGTCGCTGACGACGACGCTTATTGCGAAATTCATGCTCCGGGGCTTATTGCCAAAGACACTAAGATTTTTGGCGCTGATGCGGAGCAAGCACGATAACCATCAATTGGCTTCGTTAAGCGAATGCTCAAAGATGACAGCCTGTCGACGCAGAAGGCAATCCAATTCAATTTATCTGAAGAAAAGGGCGCCGTCTGGCGCCTTTTTTCTTGGAGACGAAAATGTCTTTACCGGCGCCCACTATCAGCATGCAAGCACTGCTTGAGCGTACAAATCCTAGGCTGGCATACCGAGGTCGCACGGGAGGAAACGTACCACTTCCTCCCCGATCCGATCATCGACCCGGCGGAATCGCGTTTGCAGCGGCAATAGTTCATTTCGCGCGAACACGCGGGCGGCCTTCTCCACGTCGCCAAAACCGCCAGTGTTGTTCGGTACGGTCCCCAGCAATTGCGGTGGTACCCGATGCGCAGCCAAAACATCATCGCGCGTCGCGCCTTTGATCCCTAGAAATTCATCCTTCGACGCGACTTCGCTGATCGCGATCACCTGCACACTGTCCTTCTTGCCGAAGCCGTGCAGCAGATGCGGGAGGCGCGTTATTTTTACCGGCAATTTTCCCGAAGCAAGAAAAAAGGCACTTAGGAGCAATCCCAAGTGCCTGTTTTATTTGGTGGGTCGTGAAGGATTCGAACCTTCGACCAAAAGATTAAAAGTCTTCTGCTCTACCGACTGAGCTAACGACCCGAAGTGGTGCGCCTCGGTCCCGGCGCTGCGCCGGGTCGAGCATTCTAACAAAGCTTGCGCCGCCGAGTCAGGCCCCCCGGCGATTCGCGTTCAGTGGCGCGGCGCGGGCGGGTCAGACGTAGTGCGTGGGATCGGCCACGCCGGCGGCGTTGAAGCCCTCCGCGCGCAGGCGGCAGGCGTCGCAGTGGCCGCAGGCGCGGCCGGCATCGTCGGCCTGGTAGCACGAGACGGTCTGGCTGAAATCCACGCCCAGGCGCAGGCCTTCGCGGACGATGTCGGCCTTGCTCATGAACTGCAGCGGGGCCTGGACGCGCAGCCCGGCGCCTTCTACGCCGGCCTTGGTCGCCAGGTTGGCCAGGCGCTCGAAGGCTTCCACGAATTCGGGGCGGCAGTCGGGGTAGCCGGAGTAGTCCACGGCGTTGACACCGCAGAAGATGTCATTGGCGCCGAGCACTTCGGCCCAGCCCAGGGCGATGGACAGCATGATGGTGTTGCGCGCCGGGACGTAGGTGACGGGGATGTCGTCCTTGGCCGCGGCGGCGCCGATGGCGTGGCCGTCGTTGTCCAGCGGGACCGAGATGGTCTCATCCGTCAGGGCCGAGCCGCCGATGCTGCGCAGGTCCACGCTGACGGTCTTGTGCGCGACCGCGCCCAGGGACACGGCGACGCGCGCGGCGGCGTCGAGTTCGGAGGTGTGGCGCTGGCCGTAGCGCACGCTCAAGGCGTGCACGGCAAAGCCCTGCTCGCGCGCGATGGCGATGACGACGGCGGAGTCCATGCCTCCGGAGACTAGAACGACGGCGTTTTTCATGGGGCGGGCTCTGGATCGGGAATCGGGAATCGGGAATCGGGAATCGGGAATCGGGAATCGGGAATCGGGAATCGGGAATCGGGAATCGGGAATCGGGAATCGGGAAAGGCTAAACCGGTTAGCTGATGTTTCGCTCGTCATTCCCGCGAAGGCGGGAATCCAGAGACTTCAGAGTCATGTCGCGATGAAGCCCTGGATTCCCGCCTTCGCGGGAATGACGAGCAGAAAAGTCGGCAAATCGGAACATTGCAGCGCATTGCAACGCAACGCGTCGGGACGGACGGACTCGCTTCAACGCACCCCGAATCCCGAATCTCCGATCCCCGCTCTCACCTACCCGGCTCGTCGTTCCAAAGAATCTTGTGCAGCTGCAGCTGGAACCGTACCGGCAGGCGATCGGCGACGATCCAGTCGGCCAGGTCGCTGGGTTTGATCTGGGTGAAGCTCGGCGAGAACAGGACGTCGCAGATCGCGGTCAGGCCGTGCTCGGCGACGATGGCCTTCGACCACTCGTAGTCTTCGCGGCTGCAGATCACGAACTTGATCTGGTCGTGCGCGGTCAGCAGCGGCAGGTTGCTCCACAGGTTGCGGTGGGCTTCCAGCGAATCGGGGGTCTTGATGTCCAGCACCCGCGAGACGCGCGGGTCGACCGGGCCGATGTCGATCGCGCCGGAGGTCTCCAGCGAAACCTCATAGCCGGCGTCGCACAGCTTCTGCAGCAATTGGATGCAGCGCTTTTGCGCCAGCGGCTCGCCGCCGGTCACGCAGACGTGGCGGGCGCCGTGCTTGGCGACCTCGGCCAGGATCGCGTCGAACTCCCACCATTCGCCGCCGTGGAAGGCGTACGCGGTGTCGCAGTACTGGCAGCGCAGCGGGCAGCCAGTCAGGCGCACGAACACGGTCGGCCAGCCGATGCTGTTGGACTCGCCCTGCAGCGACAGGAAGATTTCGGTCAGCCGCAGGCGCTCGGACGGCGCCTCGGCCGTCTGGGTGACAACGGCGTTCATGGGAAACCTTAGTTGCGCAGCCGGCTCAGCTGGATCGCGTTGAGGCGATCGGAGGCTGTGCGGGCCGCGTCGGTGCCGGGATAGCGGGTCGCGACGTCGGCGAGCGTGCGCTCGGCGGCATCGACCTGTTTCAGACCGAACTGTGCCAGGCCGACCTTGAGCAGGGCGCCGGCGGCCTTGTCGTGGGTCGGATAGCGATCGAGCAGGGCCTGGAACTGCTCCTGCGCGAGTTGGTAATTCTGCGTGACGTAATAGCTTTCGCCGAGCCAGTACAAGGCGTTCGGCGCATAGGTGCCGCCCGGGTGCGCGGCCAGGAATTCCTGGAACAGCCGCGCCGATTCGACGTACTGCCCGGCCTTCAGAGCGCCGAAGGCGGTGTCGTAGGCGGCGCGTTCGTCGCCGCTCTGGGCGATCAGGCCCGCATCGCCGTGCACGGTCGGCGGGCTGTCCTTCACCGCCGCGGGCGGCGGTGTCGGAGCGGATGCCTGCGGCGAGCCTGCGGCGGGCGCCGCGGGTGCGCCGGCACCGCCTTCGAGACGGTTGAGGCGATTATCGGTGTCCAGGTACTGGGCTTTGCTGCTGTCTTGCAGCTGCTTGTTCTGCTGCTGCAGTTCTTCGATCTGCGAGCGCAGGGCCTGCATTTCGGTCCGCAGCTGGGTGACCTGGTTGAGCAGGTCGAGATTGGCCTGATTGTCCGAAGCGCGCTGCTCAAGCACCGCGACGCGGTCGGCCAGGCTGGCGCGCTGGGCAAAAGCGGGCGTGGCGGCCGTCGAGGCCGCCACGATCGCCAAGGCTAGTGCGAATTTACGCATCGCTGATAAGCCTTCGTTGTATAGCGTGGATGTTTACGACCGCGGCTTACTTGGCGGTGTAGACGATCTCGACGCGACGGTTCTTGGCCCAGCAGTCTTCGTTGGACTCGGTGCAGACCGGGCGCTCTTCGCCGTAGGAGGTCACGGTGATCTGGCTGCCCGAGCCGCCGTTGGCCTGGATCGCCGAGGACACCGCCTTGCCGCGGCGCTCGCCGAGGCCGAAGTTGTACTCGCGGCTGCCGCGCTCGTCGGCGTTGCCTTCCAGGGTCATGCGCGAGGACGGACGGTCGCGCAGGT
Organism: Lysobacter gummosus; assembly: GCF_001442805.1. Lineage (NCBI taxonomy): Bacteria > Pseudomonadati > Pseudomonadota > Gammaproteobacteria > Lysobacterales > Lysobacteraceae > Lysobacter > Lysobacter gummosus. The sequence goes on from NZ_CP011131.1 coordinate 4,467,424, forward strand.
ACTTGGCGTGGCAGCCGACGATGGCCTGGAATTCCGGCTTCAGCGAATCCTGGTCGAGGTCGAAGTAGACCACGCGCTGACGCAGGCAGGCGTCGGTGTCGAGGTCGTTCGGGCCGTAGGCGCCGGACGCGGTCGGGCCGGTATCGCCACCGGGCTGGGTGGTGGTCGGGCCGGTGGAGTCGGTCGGCGGGACTTCCTTGACCTTCTTCGAGCAGGCGACGGCCGCGGTGCAGAGCACGGCGGCGAGCAGAATGCGGGCAGCGTTGTTCATGGGGTATTCCTCGTCAGTTTATAGCGTGGGGCAGGAGTCGTTCGGGGGTCAGCAGGCGAGCTGGCGCGATCTGCGCATGGGGTCGGCCGGCGCTTCAGCGCGGCAGCCGGTAAGGTCCCCAGGCCGGTTCGCGCACGTCGCCGTCCGCGAGCACCAGGCGCTGGCGCACCCGGGCATCGGCGGAAACGGCATACAGCACGCCACGGCGTCCTTCGCGCGCAGCATAAATGATCATGGAGGCATTCGGGGCAAAGCTCGGCGACTCGTCGAGCGAACCGGGCGACAAAGTGCTCCAGCGCGGCGAGCCGAGGCTGGAATCCATCATCGCGATGCGGTAGGTGCTGCCGGCGCCCTGCGCGGTGACGATCTTCTTGCCGTCGTAGGACACGTCGGCGCTGGCGTTGTAGCTGCCCTGGAAGGTCACCCGGGTGGCGCCGCCGCCGCTGGCGGCGACCACGTAGATCTGCGGCTTGCCGCCCCGGTCGGAGGTGAAATAGATCTTGCTGCCGTCGGCCGACCAGGTCGGCTCGGTGTCGATGGCGAAGTGGTTGGTCAGCTGGGTCAGCGCCTTGCTGCCCAGGTCCATCACGTAAATCTCCGGGTTGCCGCTGCGCGACAGGGTCAGGGCCAGGCGGCGGCCGTCGGGGGAGAACGCCGGGGCGCCGTTGATGCCGCGGAACTTGGCGATCAGCTCGCGGCTGCCGGTGCCGATGTTCTGGATGTAGATCGAGGAATTGCCGCCCTCGAAGCTCACATAGGCCAGCTTGTTGCCGTCCGGGCTCCACGACGGGGACACCAGCGGTTCGGGCGAGCGCACCACGGTCTGCGGGTTGTAGCCGTCGGAGTCGGCGACCATCAGCGCGAAGTTGCTGCCGCGGCCCAGGCCGGTAGCGGTCACGTAGGCGATGCGGGTGAAGAACGCGCCGCGCACGCCGGTGATCTTCTCGTACACCGCGTCGGCGATCTGGTGGGCGACATCGCGCATCGCGTTGGAGCGCGCGGTCAGGGCGAAGCCCAGCAGGCGCTGCTGCTTGGCCACGTCGAACAGTTCGTACTCGACCCGGTAGCTGCCGGCGCCAGCGTCGGCGACGCGGCCGACGACGATGTAGTCCTGGTTGAGCGCGCGCCAATCCGGATAGCTGATCTCGCTGCCGCGGGTCGGCTTGGCCGTCATCTGCTCGACCGGCAGGCCGCGGAACTGGCCGGAACGGTTGAGGTCGTTGCGCACCACTTCGGCGATATCGGTGGGCGGCGCGGCGGCGCCCCCCTGGTAGGGCATCGGCACGACCGCGATCGGCGTGGCCGATGCGTTGCCGCCGACGATGTCGATCTCCAAGCCTTGCTGCTGGGCCGCGGCGGCGAGGGGAAGCAGGAGAGCCAGCAGTGAAGCCAGCCAGCGCAGGGATCGTTTCATCGGCACTCCGTGGGGTTCAACGGGGGTTTGTTCAGGTTCGGCATTGTTAACGCTGTTGAGTGAACGTGGGCTCAAAACCTGGGGTCAATTTGCATTTCCGGCAGGCCCGGCCGGCCCAACGGTCGCCAACGGCGCGGATCGGCAGGGATCGGAGGCGAAAATTCGCGATCATCCGGACCGCTTCGGCACAACGCCGTTCGGCGGCCAGAGCGTCTCAGCGCTCGCGCAGACGTCTCCACCAGCGTTTGACCTTGCCGTCTTCCGCGTCGTCGGGCTCTTGCGCGCGCAGATTCAGCCGCAGCTGGCGCTTGAACACCTGTTCGTAGCCCTCGTACGGCAGCGGCTGGGCCGCCCACACCGCCGCCAGCAGCGAGCTGCGGCCGGCCTCGTCGAGGTCGCAGGGGGCGACCGTCTGCACGGCCGCCACCTGCCCGCCCGGCAACTGGCGCAGGTCGAGGGTGCAGGTGCTGTCGGCGGCCACGCTGGACGGCGGACGCCAGCGCTGCAGGATGTTTTCGCGCAGCAGTTCGTAATAACGCAGCTGGTTTTGCGGCAGGCAGCGCTCGGGCTGCGAGCAGTCCGAGCCCATCGGCTCGGGACGGCGCGCGGCGGCCGGCGGCGCGAACGCGGCGACGGCCATCGCCACCACGACACCGAGCAAGACCAGGCGCGAACCGCGCGCGGCAGCGAAGGCGGCCATCAGCGGTCCTCGGCCTTGAAGTTGAGGTTGAGGTTGCGCGAGAACACTTTCTCGAAGCCGGCGTAGGGCAGCGGCTGGGCCTTGAGCACGGCGGCCTCGATCGAACGCCGGCCTTGTTCGTCGTAGCCGCAGGGCTCGACGACTTCCACCGAGATCACGTTGCCGCCGGGCAACTGGCGGATGTTGAGCCGGCAGCCGGCGCCGATCGGCACGGTGTCCGGACGCGTCCACTTCTGCACGATCGCCGATTGCAGCGCGGCGGCGTAGCGCGCGGCCAGGCCGGCGTCCACGCCTTCGTTGCCGGCCGGCTGCGACGGCGACGGCGACGCCGCGTTCTGGCTGGCGTTGGCGGCGCGCGCGTCGGCGAGCTGCTGCAGCTTCTGCTCGGCCAGATTGGTCTGCTTCTGCAGCTTGGCGCGCTCGGCGCGGATCTTTTCGAGTTCCTTGAGCTTTTCCTGCTGCTCGGCGGCCAGGCGCTGCTGTTGCTGCGCTTCTTCCTGGCGTTTTTGCTCGGTCAGATCGACCTGCTCCTGGCGCGCCTTGGCTTCCTGCACCTTCTGCTCTTCGGCCCGGTTGGGCGTGGGCGTGTCCACCACCTGTTCCTGGCTGGTGTCGTCGGGCACCGGGATGAAATCCTGCGGCGCCTGCTGCTGCGGCGCGGGCGCGTCCTGCGGCTTGGGTTCCGGGATCGGTTGCGGCAGCGGCGCTGCGTCTTCCGGCTCGGGCGTGGGCAGCGTTTCCACCGGCTTGGGGCGATTGCGCAAGGTGCGCTGCATCGCCGCCGACAGGTCGCTGATGTCGGTGAGTTCGGAGGAAATCGGCGAGCCCGCGGCGGCCACCTGCTCGCTTTGCCAATTCCAGAGCATGCTCAGGAAAATGGCCACGATCAGCAGGCCGTGCAGCAGCACGACCACGATCACGGCTTGCACGGTGTCGGCGCGGGTTTCCCTCATTGCGCCCGGCTCCGCTGCTCGGGCTGGCTCATCAGGCCGACTTTTTCCACGCCGGCGTCCTGCAGCACCTTCATCGCGTCGAAGACTTTCTGGTAATTGGCCGTGCCTTCGGCGGCGATGAACACCTGCAGCTTGTCCTTGCCGTTCTGCTTGACCAGGGCGCCGATCTTGGTCGCCAGGGTGTCGCGGCTGACGGCTTCGTTGTTGCCGGCCTTCAGCGCCAGGAAGTAGTGCCCGTCCTTATCGACGCTGACCACGATCGGGTCGTTCTTGGCGTCGATGGACTTCACGTTGGACTTGGGCAGCTCGACGTCTACGCCCAGGCTGAGCAAGGGCGCGGTGACCATGAAGATGATCAGCAGCACCAACATCACGTCGATGTAAGGCACGACGTTGATCTCGGCCTTGAGCTTGCGTTTGCGCGGGCGGCGGATAGCGGTGCCGGACATGGCGGATTCCTCGTCGGTTGCGCTCGATTACGGCGAGCGCAGCGGTCGCGCTGAGCGCGGGCTGGGCGGAGTGGTGATCGGCGCGGGCCGCATCACTCGTCCAGGTGCGCCTGCCGCTGCAGGATCGAGGAGAACTCTTCCGAGAACGCGTCGTACCGCACCGCCAGGCGTTCCACTCCGGTGGCGAAACGGTTGTAGGCCCACACCGCCGGGATCGCCACGAACAGGCCCATCGCGGTCGCCAGCAGTGCCTCGGAGATGCCCGGCGCGACGTCGGCGATGCCGACCTGCTTGGTGGTGGACACCAGCGAATGCATCGTCACCATGATGCCGAACACGGTGCCGACCAGGCCGATGTAGGGCGAGGTTGAGCCGATGTTGGCCAGCAGTTCCAGGTTGTGTTCAAGCCCGTCGAGCTCGCGCGAACCGGTCGCGCGCATCGCCCGCTGGGCGCCTTCGAGCTGGGCGCGGGCATCGACGCCGCGACGCTGGCGGATGCGGTTGAACTCGCGGAAACCGGCTTCGAAGATCGCCTCCAGGCCGCCGACCGAGCGCGCGCGCTCGGTGGTGCCGGCGTAGAGCTTGGACAGCTCCGCGCCCGACCAGAAACGCTCTTCGAAATGGTCGGCCTCGGACCTGGCGCGGCGGATCACCTTCCACTTGCGGAAGATGATGAACCACGAGGTGATCGAGGCGATCACCAGCAGGGCCATGATGAGCTGAACCGGCAGGCTGGCCTTGATCACCAGATCCCACAGATTGAAGCCGGCGGTGGCCGTGGCGGCCGCCGCGGCGCCTTGCGTCACGGCCTGGGCGGCTTCCTCCGGCAGGGCTTGCACAGTCGTGGCCAGAAGCGCGATCAGCGATGACGTCATGCTTGGTTCTCCGTAGCCCGATACGCGGGCCTGTGATGGGGCAGCGCGGTCCGTGGGGAGTCAACGAGCCGCGGGGTGTGGAGGGGTTGAAACGGTAATTTGATGCGGAAGTTTTTACAGCGAAGTTCGTGAAGCGCGGTGCAAGGCGCCGGGCGGGCCGCCGATGCGGTCAGCCGCCGTCGCCGGGCGCTTCCTGCGCCTGCAATTGCGCCAGCATCCCGGGCGGGATCGCGCATGGACGCCAATGCTCGGCGTCCACCGCGGCGACCCGGACCTCGGCGCTGATCAGCGTTTCCGCGCCGCGCCGCACGGTCTGCGCGAAGATCAGGCTGGCGCGGCGGCAGCGCCGCAGTTCCACCGTGACCTCCAGCGCGTCGTCCAGCCGCGCCGGCTTGAGGAAACCGATCTGCATGCCGGCGACCACGAACAACAGCCCGTGATCGCGGCGCAAACCGTCCTGGCCGTAACCCAGCGCACGCACCCATTCGCTGCGCGCGCGCTCCAGAAACGCCAGATATTGCGCGTGATACACCACGCCGCCAGCGTCGGTATCTTCCCAATACACGCGTGTCGGCCAACTGAATAGCTGGGATTCGGGCGTCGGGGATGGGAAATCGGACGTCAAGAGCGGGCTCCCAGGACAATCGCTTGCATCGCAGTCGTGCTCACAGCTCCGGTTCCGGGTCGAACAGATTGGGCGTGTCCACGCGCGGCTTCAGGCCCATCAGGCGATAGGCCTTGGGCGTGGCCATGCGACCACGCGCGGTGCGGATCAGGTAGCCCTGCTGGATCAGGAACGGCTCGATCACGTCTTCGAGCGTGCCGCGCTCCTCGCTCAGCGCCGCGGCCAGCGATTCCACCCCGACCGGGCCGCCGTCGAAGGACTCGATGATGGTGCGCAGCAGGCGCCGGTCGAGATCGTCGAAGCCTTCCGGATCGATCTTGAGCATGAGCATGGCCGCATCGGCGGTGGCGTGGTCGATGACCCCGCCGGCGCGAACCTGGGCGTAGTCGCGCACGCGCCGCAGCAGGCGGTTGGCGATGCGCGGGGTGCCGCGCGAGCGCCGGGCGATCTCGGCCGCGCCCTCGGGCACGCAGGAAATGCCCAGTATCTGCGCCGAGCGGCGCACGATCCGGGTCAGCTCCTCGGCGTTGTAGAACTCCAGGCGCTGGGTGATGCCGAAGCGGTCGCGCAGCGGCGCGGTCAGCAGGCCGGCGCGGGTGGTCGCGCCGATCAGCGTGAACGGCGGCAGGTCGAGCTTGATCGAACGGGCCGCGGGGCCTTCGCCGATCATGATGTCGATCTGGTAGTCCTCCATCGCCGGGTACAGCACTTCCTCGACCACGGGCGAGAGGCGATGGATTTCGTCCACGAACAGCACGTCGTGCGGCTGCAGATTGGTCAGCAGCGCGGCCAGGTCGCCGGCTTTCTCGATCACCGGGCCGGAGGTCTGGCGCAGGTTGACGCCCAGTTCGTTGGCGATGACGTGGCTCAGCGTGGTCTTGCCCAGGCCGGGCGGGCCGAAGATCAGCACGTGATCGAGCGCCTCGCCGCGCTGCTTGGCGGCCTCGATGTAGATCTTGAGCTGCTCGCGCACCGGCTGCTGGCCCAGGTACTCGTCCAGGCGCTTGGGCCGGATGGAGGCCTCGATGGCGTCGTCTTCGCGGGTGGCGCCGGGAGCGAGGATGCGTGGATCGTTCATGCGGATATGTTCGCATGGGACGGGGGGACGCGGGCAGGACTGGATGAAGGTTTGGCCGCGATTGACGCAATGACGCGGCGAATTCGGCGCGAACGAGCCCCCTTTGAAAAAGGGGGCGGGCGGCCATCGTGGTTGTGACGCGGCGATGTCGGTGGGGCGCCGGGGGATTTGCTGTTGCGCGGCTTCGTGAAAAGCGAATCCCCCCTGCCCCCCTTTTTCAAAGGGGGGAATCGACCTCGGGGATGCGGGTGGGCGGGTGGTGGACGCTTGTGTCTTCAGACGAAATGCACGTCGTAGCGATCGTGTACCTGCGCCAGCGTCTGCGCATCGACCTCGCCGCGCAGGATGCTCGGCAGCATGCGGAAGTAGTCGAAGCGTTCCACGCCCGGGGTCAGGGTGATGAAGACGTCCGCGACCTCGCCGGCGGTGGCGGCGAAGGAATGCACCACGCCGGGCGGAATCACCGCGTAGCCGCCCTGCTCCACCCGCACGGTATCTCCGCCGATGACCATCTCCAGGACGCCTTCGAGCACGTAGAAGGCCTCGCTGGAACGCTTGTGCAGATGCGGCCGGGCACCGGCCGCGCCGGGCTGCAGGCGCAGGCGGTTGGCGCCGAGCGCGCCGCAGCAGTCGCTGGCGTCGGCGAGCAGCCACAGCTGGGTGCCGTCGCCGGCCATGGTCTCGGCGTCGGCCTGCTGGATGACGAACGCGCGCGGATCGGACATCGGGAAACCTCGTGATCGATGAGAGTCAGCACGAGGCTAGGCGCACGCGCAGCGCGCGTCGCCGTTGCGGATGGAACGGTTATTCCCGGCTCGCCGCGCGCATCGCAGCGTTCCTGCAAAGCCGCTTGCCGATATGACAAGCCGCCGATCCGGCGACCGCTCAGATCTCGACCTGGGCGCCCAACTCCACCAGCCGATTGCCCGGAATCCGGAAGAACCCGGTCGCCGGCGCGGCGTTGCGATGCATGAAGGCGAACAGGCGGTCGCGCCAGATCGGCATGCCGCGATGGCGGCTGGCGACCACGGTTTCGCGGCTGGCGAAATACGTGGTCTCCATCGGATCGAAATAGATGCCGCCCGCGTCGCACGAGCGCATCAGCGCCAGCGGCACGTCGGGCACTTCCATGAAACCGAAACGGATCAGCACGCGATAGAAATCGTTCCCGATCGATTCGATCTTGAGCCGCTTTTCCAACGGCGCGTGCGGCATGCCCAGGGTTTCCACGGTCAGGAACACGTTGCGCGCGTGCAGCACCTTGTTGTGCTTGAGGTTGTGCATCAGTCCGTGCGGAACCACGTCCTTATCGGCGGTCATGAAGATCGCCGTGCCGGGCACGCGCACCGGCGGCGCCAACATCAGCCCGGGCAGGAAGCTGTCGAGCTGGATGCCTTCCTTGCGCACCTCTTCGTGCAGCAATTCGCGGCCGCGGCGCCAGGTGCGCATCATCGTGAACAGGATCAGGCCGAGCAGCAGCGGGAACCAGGCGCCGTCCATGAACTTGATGATGTTGGCGTAGAAGAACGCCACGTCCACCAGCACGAACACCGCCGCGAGCAGCCAGAACAACGGCGCCGGCACACGGCTGTTGGCGCGCAGGTAGATGATCATCAGCACGCTGGTGATCAACATGGTGCCGGTCACCGACACGCCGTAGGCGGTCGCCAGCGCGGTGGAACTGCCGAAGCCGACCACCGACACGATCACCAGCGCCAGCAGCATCCAGTTGACCGCCGGAATGTAGATCTGCCCGATGGTGTCGCGCGAGGTGTGCTTGATCGCCATGCGCGGGATGTAGCCCAGTTGCATGGCCTGGCGCGCGACCGAATACGCGCCGGTGATGACCGCCTGCGAGGCGATCACCGTGGCCGCGGTGGCCAGGCCGATCATCGGGAACAGCGCCCATTGCGGCACCGCTTCAAAGAAAGGATTGGCGACCGCCGAGGGCTTGTTGAGCATCAGCGCGCCCTGGCCGAGGTAGTTCAAGGTCAGCGCCGGCAAGGCGAAATAGGTCCAGGCCAGGCGGATCGGCCATTTGCCGAAGTGGCCCATGTCGGCGTACAGCGCTTCGCCGCCGGTCACCGCCAGCACCACCGCGCCGAGCACGAACACCGCATGCCAATTGTGTTCGGCGAAGAAACGGATGCCCCAGACCGGGTTCAGCGCCTTGATCACCTGCGGCGCCTCGACGATGTTGTACACGCCGATCGCGCCGAGCACGAAGAACCACACGATCATCACCGGGCCGAAGGCCCTGCCGACGACTTCGGTGCCGAAGCGTTGCGCGATGAACAAGATCACCAGCACCGCCACCGTGATCGGCACGATGAAACGATCCAGCTGCGGCGCCGCCACCTCCAGGCCTTCCACCGCCGACAGCACCGAGATCGCCGGGGTGATCACGCCGTCGCCGAAGAACAGCGAGGCGCCGAAGATGCCGAGAATCCCGATGATGTAGACCGCGCGCGGATTGTGCTTGACCGTGCGCTGGGTCAGCGCGGTCAGGGCCATGATGCCGCCCTCGCCATCGTTGTCGGCGCGCATGATCACCGCCACGTACTTCAAGGTCACCACGATCATCAGCGACCAGAACACCAGCGACAGGATGCCGAGCACGGTGTGCTCGTTCGGCACCAGCCCGTAATGCGGCGAGAACGCTTCCTTCAAGGTGTACAGCGGGCTGGTGCCGATGTCGCCGAAGACGACGCCGATCGCGCCGGCCACCAGGCCGGCCATGCCGGTCTTGGCGTGGCCGCTGGCGCCATCGGCGTGAGCGTGGGAGGGCTTGCTGGCGGACATCGGATTCCCCGGAATGGACGGCCGGCCCGGCGAACGGGCGCGGCGCTGCGCGAACTCTAGCGCTTTATGGATGACGCCGACGCGGCACGCCAGGCCGGCGCGGCGCGAACCGCGTCACGCCGCCGGCCCGGGGCCGGCGCTCAGATTTCGACCTGAGCGCCCAGTTCGACCAGCCGGTTGCCCGGAATCCGGAAGAAACCGGTGGCCGGCGCGGCGTTGCGGTGCATGAAGGCGAACAGGCGGTCGCGCCAGATCGGCATGCCGCGGTGGCGGCTGGCGACCACGGTTTCGCGGCTGGCGAAGTAGGTGGTATCCATCGGATCGAAGTAGATGCCGCCGGCGTCGCACGAGCGCATCAGCGCCAGCGGCACGTCGGGCACTTCCATGAAACCGAAGCGGATCAGCACGCGATAGAAGTCGTTGCCGATCGCCTCGATCTTGAGCCGCTTCTCCTTCGGCGCATACGGAATGCCGAGGGTTTCCACGGTCAGGAACACATTGCGCTCGTGCAGCACCTTGTTGTGCTTGAGGTTGTGCAGCAGTGCGTGCGGCACCACGCCCTTGTCGGCGGTCATGAAGATCGCCGTGCCCGGCACGCGCGCCGGCGGCGCCAGCATCAGGCCGGGCAGGAAACTGTCGAGCTGGATGCCTTCCTTGCGCACTTCCTCGTGCAGCAGCTCGCGGCCGCGGCGCCAGGTGCGCAGCAGGGTGAACACGGCCAGGCCGAGCACCACCGGGAACCACGCGCCCTGGAAGAACTTGGCGCCGTTGGCGAAGACGAAGCCGACATCGACGATGAAGAACACCACGCACAGCGGCAGCACCCACTTGCGCCAGCGCGGCCACAGCGCGCGCGCGACCAAGGCCAGCAGCAGGGTGTCGATCAGCATCGTGGTGGCGACCGAAATGCCGTATGCGGTGGCAAGCGCGGTGGAGCTGCGGAAGGCCAGCACCACGCCGATCACCGTGATCGCCAGCACCCAGTTGATGTACGGCACGTAGATCTGGCCGATGGTGTCGCTGGAGGTGTGCTTGATCTGCATGCGCGGGATGTAGCCCAGCTGCATGGCTTGGCGCGCGACCGAATACGCGCCGGTGATCACCGCCTGGGATGCGATCACCGCCGCCATCGTCGCCAGCACGATCATCGGGTACAGAGCCCACGACGGCACCGCTTCGAAGAACGGATTCTTGACCGCCTCGGGATGGTGCAGCACGAACGCGCCCTGGCCCAGGTAATTGAGCATCAGGCACGGCAGCACCATCGTGTACCAGGCGTAGCGGATCGGCTTGGCGCCGAAGTGGCCCATGTCGGCGTACAGCGCTTCGCCGCCGGTCACCGCCAGCACCACCGCGCCGAGGATCAGCACCGAATGCCAGCCGTGTTCCATGAAGAAGCGCACGCCCCAGATCGGATTCAGCGCCTTGAACACTTCCGGGCCCTGGATGATGTTGTGGATGCCGATCGCGGCCAGCGCGATGAACCAGATCATGGTGATCGGCCCGAACACCTTGCCGACTTTCTCCGTGCCGAAGCGTTGCGCCATGAACACCATCACCAGGATCAACACGGTGATCGGCACGATGAAACGGTGCAGCCCGGGCGCGGCGACTTCCAGGCCCTCGACCGCGCCGAGCACCGAAATCGCCGGGGTGATGACGCTGTCGCCGAAGAACAGCGAGGCGCCGAAAATGCCGAGAATGCCGACCACATACGCCGAGCGCCCGCCCTTGGCCAGCGTGCGCTGGGCCAGGGTCATCAGCGCCATGATCCCGCCTTCGCCGTCGTTGTCGGCGCGCATGATGATGGTCACGTACTTCAGCGTGACCACGATCATCAGCGCCCAGAACACCAGCGACAGAATGCCGAGCACGGTGTCGTGGTTGCCGGTCAGGCCGAAATGCGGCGAGAACGCTTCTTTCAGCGTGTACAGCGGGCTGGTGCCGATGTCGCCGAAGACCACGCCGATCGCGCCGACAACCAACCCCGGAAGCCCGCGCTTGGCCCCGTGATGGCCTGAGTCGTGTCCATTCGCGGCCTTATGGCCGTGAGCGTCTTTCGGACTGGAAGGAACAGTGGAAGACATTTCGCGTAGTTCCGTGGCGGAGGCCCGCCTTGGCTCAACGAAGCGCGGACTTTAGCGCTTTGCGGATGATGGCGGCGGCATCGTCGCCGGCGGCGACGGCGTCGCGCGCCATGCGCGCGGCTTCGGCCGGCTTGTAACCCAGTTGCTGCAGCGCGATCGTCGCCTCGCTCTGCGCGTCGGCGGGCACGCCGCCGTTGCCGCCGAGCGTCGCGCCGATGCCGGCCAGATCGGCGGCGCGGTCGCGCAGTTCGACCACCATGCGTTCGGCGGTTTTCTTCCCGATGCCGGGAATGCGCGTCAGCGCGGTGACGTCGCCGACCTGCACCAGGCGCGCGAATTCTTCCACCGGTACGCCCGACAGCACCGCCAGCGCGATCTTGGCGCCGATGCCGCTGACTTTTTGCACGTCGCGGAACAGACGGCGCTCGCCTTCGCGCAGGAAGCCGTACAGCGACACGCTGTCTTCCTTTTGCGCGTAGTGGGTGAACAAGGCGACTTCGCGGCCGATATCGGGCAGATCGTAGAACGTGCTCATCGGCGCTTCGAGCTCGTAGCCCACGCCGTGCACGTCGATGACCAGCCACGGCGGCTGCTTGTGCACCAGGATGCCTTTGAGACGACCGATCACGGTGAGACTCCAAACGCGGTATGCGGCACGCCGGGATCGGCGCGCCGCGAGGATTCAGGATTCGGACAATGTCGCCGGTGGGCGATTACGACAACGCGGCCGCGCGCACGGGTCCCTACCCCGCACGCCGCGTACTTCGCGGCGATCCCCGTGTCGGCGATCATTTCAGGCCCCGCGCCTGCGCAACTGCTGGGTGGAAATACCGGTGCGCTGGGCCGTAGCACTCATGTGGGCATGGGTCAGCGCGACCGCAAGCGCGTCGGCGGCGTCGGCCTGCAGCTTCACTTCGGGAATATTCAGCAACAGCCGCACCATGTGCTGGACCTGCTGCTTGTCGGCCGCGCCACGCCCGACCAGCGACTGCTTGATCACCCGCGGCGGGTATTCGGCGATCTTGATCCGCCGCCGCACCACCGTGGCCAGCGCCGCGCCGCGGGCGTGGCCGAGCTTGAGCGCGGAGGTCGCGGACTTGTCCATGAAGACGGTTTCGATCGCGACCTGGGCCGGCTGGAACTCGTCCAGGATGGCTTCCAGCCCCTCGCACAGCAGGCCCAGGCGCGAGGGAAAATCCTCCGCGTCCAGCAACTTGAGCGCGCAGGCGTGGACGAACGTGCAACGCCCGTCGCTGGCGACGTCGATGACGCCCAGGCCGGTGCGCTGCGAGCCCGGGTCGATCCCTAGGATTCTGATCACGGCTGGAGTCTACGCGTTACGCGTAGGCATCCTCGCCCAGATCGGCGTTGGAGTAGACGCTCTGCACGTCGTCCATGTCTTCCAGCCAGTTCAGCAGCTTGACCACTTGCTGCGCGGTCTCGCCGCTGACGGCGATGTTGTTGTCGGCGCGATAGGTGACTTCCGCCTGTCCGGCGACCAGACCGGCGGCGTCCATCGCCGCCTTGACCGCGACGAAGGCCTCCGGCGAGGTCAGCACGTCGATCGAGCCGTCCTCGGCGTAGACCACGACATCGTCCGCGCCGGCGTCGATCGCCACCTCGGTGATCTTTTCCTCGTCCGCGCCGGCCTCGAACCACAGCACGCCGCGCTTGGCGAACATGAAGGACACCGAGCCGTCGGTGCCCAGGTTGCCGCCGAACTTGCCGAAGGCATGGCGTACGTCGGCGACGGTGCGGACCTTGTTGTCGGTCAGGCAATCCACGATCACCGCCACGCCGCCCGGGGCGTAGCCCTCGTAGCGCATTTCCTCGTATTCCACGCCCTCCAGCGCGCCGGTGGCTTTCTTGATGGCGCGCTCGATCACATCCTTGGACATGTTCGCCGACAGGCCTTTATCGACCGCGGTGCGCAGGCTCGGATTGCCGTTGGGATCGCCGCCGCCGCGACGCGCGGCCACGCTGATTTCGCGGATGATCTTGGTGAAGATCTTGCCGCGCCGCGAATCCTCGGCGTTCTTGCGTGCTTCGATCGACGGACCTCTACCCATGGCGTTACCGGCGTGTTGTATGAACAAGCCGGCGATTTTACCCGATCAGGTTAAGGCGCGGACTCGAAAACGAGGATTAATGCCGCCCGCGCCGCCGGCCCGGCCTCAGTCGCCGAAACGGCCGCGACGGAAGAAGGCCTCGGCCATGCGCGCGGCCTGCGCGGAAAACAGCAGGCCGCTGTGGCTGGCCGGGATCACCGCATGCGCGGCCAGACCCGGCAGGCGCGTCTCGGAAACCGCCACGGTGCCGTCGCTGTCGCCGTCGAAGCGGCCGAAATAGCGGCCCAGGCCATGCGGACTGCTGCCGGCGATCAGCCCGATCTGGGCCTCGCCCTGCCACGGCGGGCAGCCGGTCTTGAGCAGATCCGCGGCGCGGCCCAGCGCGGGCGCGCTCCAGGCGTGGCTCGCCAGGCCGTGGGCGGCGGCGCTGCCGAGCAGCGGCGACCCCAGGCAGACCACGCGCCGCACCGGCAAGTCGGGGTGATCGCTCAACGCGCTCAGGGTGATCAGTCCGCCCAGGCTATGCGCGAGCACGTGGCCGGGGGCGCGACGCAGGCTGTCGATCAGACGCGGAATCGTCGCCTGCGGGCCTCCGCTGGCGCCGGCGTAGGCGAACACCTCCGGCTCGAACCCGGCCGCCGACAGCCGCGCGCCGAGCCAGGCCATCGACACGCCCGGCATCCAGATGCCGTGCAGCATCACGACCCTGCGAAGGCTGGGGGGTTTGGCCATATGCGTTCCTCGCTGCGGCTGCGGTCTTCGCAATATCGGGCCGTCGGGCTTGCGATCCAAGCAGCGCCGGGGCGGACGGGGACCGCGATGGGTCGAACGCCGGCGGCTTTCGCGAATCGTCGTGGCCGCCGAACGCGGCGATATCGGTGCATTGGTCGGACGCGGACGGATCGTCGCGGCGCGCCGCCAGTCCCGGTCGTCGGCGGCGCCGCGGCAGGTAGCAATCGCACAGTTTCACCGCACTCGCGGCGCCGAATCGCCCCTGGAGTTCAGCCCGGCCGGCGCGGCCGGCCGCCAGTCCACGCTACAAAACGAAACAAATTCATCACATTTCGATTGAAATAGTGGCGAATATCCTCACGACGAAAGATAAAGAACGATAAACCCTGCATAGCGTGACTCAGGTCCGTTTGTCCGCGCATACAAGCGCCAGGATTCGCGCCACCCTGGCCTGAATACTGCGCATGAGCCTCCGACACCCCGCCTCACCCGTCCTGACCGTTCTGGCTTCGGCCGCCGTGGCCGCGCTCGCGATGCTGTCCGCGCCGCTCGCCCACGCCGGCGAACTGCGCCCGGCACAGAGCAGCGACGACCTGCCCAACCCGCATCGCGGTTTCCTGCTGTGGGGAACCACCGTCGGCGCCGACGGCGGCCTGCCGGACAATCACTACGGCGCGTCGATGTACCAGATCTACGTGCCGTGGCGCGAGATCGAGACCGCCGACCAGCAGTTCGACTGGGCCGGTTTCGAGCAGCGCCACCTCGCGCCGATCCTGGCCGAGAACCCGAAGGCGACCTTCATCCTGCGCCCGGTCGCGGACTATCCCGACGGCGTGAGCAACAACATCAGCTTCTATTTCAACAAGACCGAAGGCCAACTCGAACGCGACTATCCGAAGTTCCTCGAACAGTCGCCGGTCAACGTCGTCGGCCACGACTACACCAGTTGCGGCGGCGACGGCCCGGGCCGCGCGCCGGAATACAACACGCCGCAGATGCGCGAGCAGTTGCGCCAGTTCGTGACCGCCTTCGGCCAACGCTACGACGGCGATCCGCGCATCACCGCGATCCACGTCGGCCTGCTCGGCTTCTGGGGCGAGTGGCACACCTCCGGCTGCGAAGCCTGGGAACCGGACGCGACCACCCGCCAGACCGTGCGCGACGCCTACGCGGCCGCGTTCGTGCAGACGCCGGTGCACACGCGCTACGCGCGCGCCAGCGACCTGGGCGGCACGACCTTCGGCATCAGCGAGGATTTCTTCCCGTCCTTCACCGCCATGTGCAGCGCCTACAGCCCGCAGATGCCGCGCTGCGACGACACCGGCTGGTGGAATCTGGAATGGGGCTTCCGCAATGAAGTCCCGGCCGCGCGCGAGAACTGGAAATCCAACCCGATCGGCGGCGAAAGCCCCTACGCCGACCAGAAGAAGACCTGGACCTCGCGCACCGCCAACATCGTCAAGATGCTCAAGGACTACCACTTCACCTGGCTCGGCCCGGCCGGCCAGCACGAGAGCGCCGGTTACGCCAGCCAGATGCGCACGATCAAGCGCGCATTGGGCTACGAGTTCACCGTGCGCCAGGTCAACTGGCCCGACAGCATGCGCGCCGGCGCCCCGATCCCGCTCAAGCTGAGCGTGGAGAACACCGGCTCGGCGCCGCTGTATCACCTGTATCAGACCGAGCTGCACTGGGTCGATGCCGGCGGCATCACCCGCGCCAAGGCCGCTTTCGACTATCCCTTGAACACCTTGTTGCCGGGCGCCGCGCCGAGCCTGCTCGATCGCACCGCGACGGTGCCGGCCACGCTCGCGCCGGGCAGTTACTCGCTGCGTCTGGCGATCGCCGACACCGCGCCCGGCCGTCCCGGCATCGCCGCGCAGAACAGCGGCCGCGACACCAGCGGCCGCCTGCCCCTGGGAACGGTGACTGTCGCTGCGGCCCGCTGACTTTGCCGCGGGCCGGCGTCCCGCGCGGGCGCCGGCCCGCGGTTTCGTCCCGGATCGCACGGCGGATTCGGGGCTGGACGGTTACAAACGGTCAGCCAAGCCGAAGTTCGATCACAGTTCGATGACAACACGCACCGATTCCGGCGAGACGGTGTTTGACCGCTGTCACGAAGCTTTGCAGCAAATGAAACCAGTCAAGCCCTTTGTAAAAATTTGGACAAATAAAAAGGTGATACATGTCAATTAAGTACAAGCCAGAAACAGCAAACCCTTGCTAGTGTGACGGCGCGCAATTAATCGAGGGCTGCGCCCGCTTCAGGATGCGCGCCACTCCTCCGCCGACGGCAACGCGTAATGGCCCACAGCCACCCTGCACTGCCCATCGTCAACGTCCTCGCCTCGGCCTTGCTGGCGGCGGTGGCGATGTACTCCGCGGCGCCGGCTTCCTGCCATCCGCGGCGGCACGTGTCGTTGATCAATCCGATCCATCTGTATTTCGACCGTGTCGAAGCTCAGCTTCAACACGACTACCCGCTGCTGCTGCGCTGGGCGCCGGACAAGCTGATCAGCCAGGGCCGCATCGATTGCCGCTGCGAGCAGATTCCCGGCGACCCGGGCCTGAGCCGCAGTGTGTCGCAGATACGTAAACAACTACGCAGTTTCATGCACAGTTTCGGCTGAGGCCAAACGGCGTCGCCCTGGCCGGCGCGCAGGCGTTCAGGCCCGGGTCCCGCTCCGTAGAAGACGCTGCTCACATAAGCCGAAAACGCTATAAGAACGTGCGATGACGCCGCCGCGATCCGCGTGCGCTGTCACGTTTGCGGCTGCGGCCGGCTTCTAGATTCCGGCCACGCCCAGCGAGGGCGTTCACCAGGGAGTCGGTATGTATCGATCGTCATGGTTTCTGGCGTTGAGCCTCGCGCTCGCGCCCTGTCTCACCGCACATGCTGCACCGCCGCGGGTCACCAATGGCCTGGTCGGCGAATGGCATCTGGACCTGTCGGGCACCACCGCTTACGACACCAGCGGCTACGGCCGCAACGGCACTGTCGTCGGCGGCGCCGCCTCGTCGTGGGGCTGGCTCAGCACCTCGGCCGACCTGAGCGGCGGCAAGTACGTGGAAGTCCCCAATTCGCCGAACCTCAACTTCGGCACCGGCAGCTTCACCCTCGCCGCGTGGATCCGCATGGCCGCGCCGGGCTCGTCGGGAGTGAAGACCGTGATCGAAAACCGCGGCGGCGGCAACGGACGCGGCTACGTGTTGGCCGTCGATCAGGGCCGCAACGTGCTGCTGCAACTCAACGATGGCACCACCTGGGCCAACTACGTCTCCGACGGCAGCCTGACCATGGCGCCCAACCGCTGGCATCACATCGCCGCGGTGGTCAACCGCAGCAGCGCGCCGTACACGATCTCGTTCTACATCGACGGCCGCCGCACCACCGCGCAGCCCTCGCCGATGCTGGCCAACATCGACAACACCGTCCTGCCGTTCCAGATCGGCGGACACATGAACATCCCGTCGTACCGCTTCAGCGACCGCGTCGACGAAGTGCTGGTCTACAACCGCGCGCTGCCGGCCGACGCCAGCGGCGGCCTGGGCGACATCATGTTCGCCGGCCGCACCAACTTCCAGCCGACCTACTGGAACGACGGCAGCACCCGCCAGCGCAACAACAACTGCTACAACTACGCCAACAACAAGGGCACCAACACCTTCGCCCAGCCCGGGCGCGCGGCCGGCGGCATGTACACCTCGCTGACCTGCGCGGCGGTGCGCGCGGCGGCCGAGCGCGACGGCCTGGAGCCGGTCGCCGACACTGCGATCAACGCCAGCAGCTACAAGAACATTTCCGCGCTGGTGGTCGGGCCCAACTACGACTACCACTGGTACCGCCGCGACGCCAACGGCAAATGGACGCACAAACCCGGCAGCACCGCGGCCACCAACCGCGACAACTCCGGCAACGAAATCACCGATCCGCGCACCGCCAATCGCGGCCCATACACGGATTTCTGCGGTTTCTACCGCGTGTGGTCCGACAGCATCGAAGGCAGCGGTCATGAACAAGTCAACTGAGCCAGCGGCTCACGGAGGAACCATGCACAAGCGTTCGCTCAAGACTCTGATCGCCGCGTTGGCGTTGCTGGCCGCGCCGGCCCTGGCCCTGGCCGCCGAGGCGCCGAGATTGCAGATCACCTACCTGATCTATTCGGGCCGCCCGAACCCGGTGGTCACCGTCACCGATGCCGCGTCGATGCGCGCGATCGAAACCCGCCTGACCGACGCGCTGGCGGCCCCGGCCAAATCCGGCGCCGCGGCCGAGCCGATCCTGGGCTACAACGGCATCCTGATCGAGCACGTCGGCGGTTCGTCGGCGAAGAGCAGGCCGCAGCCTCTGGTGATCAAGGGACAACAGGTGCGGATCGACACCGCGCCGGCCAGCGATCTCAAGTCGGCCACGGCGACTACGCGCACGTCGGCGGCGGCAGGGGATCTGGAGGCGATGTTGCTTAAGCTCGGGCAGAAGCGCGGAGCGTTGGATGCCACGACGTTGAACGTGTTGCTCGACGGACGTTGATAGTCTGATTGGTTGACGTCGTCAGACGTACGGCCCTGCTTCGCGATGGCGAGGCGGGGCCGTTTTGTTTTGGGGTCGAGTGCGCGGGGTAAGCGCTGCCGGCGAGGAATTTGCTCTGGCTCTGGCTCTGGCTCTTGCTCTGTTTCTTGCTTTGTTTTTCGCTCCGGTCCTAGCTTTGGCATTGCTTTGGCTTTGGCTTTGGCTTTGGCTTTGGCTTCGCCTTTGCCGTTGCTTGGCGCCGCCTGTAACTCGCGAGACCAGGGACACCCGGAGGGCGGCGCACATGGACGTGCGCCGGGTCCCGCCGTGTGCAGGATGCCCACTGCGGGACCTGCCCGCGCAAGCATCGCACTCGTGGCTCTTGACTCGAAACAGCCAAAGCCCTTTCTTTGGTTACTTTTGACCGAAGGAAATCCCGTGGGACTTTGTGGCTTTGGACAAAGAAAGTGACCCGCCGCTCTATGGCGGAAGCGTTTAGCGTTTGATCTTGCTTATAGCGTTTGATCTTGCTTGAAGCTTCTAAAGAATCCGAAGCCTCAGATCGAAGCACCCAGCCCTGCGCACTCCCTCCTACCGTCATTCCCGCGAAGGCGGGAATCCAGTGCCTTTCGTGCGAGAACGCTTGAAGTCGCTGGATTCCCGCCTTCGCGGGAATGACGAGCAAAAACACAGAAGCCTCAAGCAGAGCAAGAGCGAGATCAAACGCTAAACGCTTCCGCCATGGAGCGGCGGGTTACTTTCTTTGTCCAAAGCCACAAAGTCCCACGGGATTTCCTTCGGTCAAAAGTAACCAAAGAAAAGGCTTTGGCAGTTTCGAATCAAAAGCGACGAGTGCGATGCCGACGCAGGCAGGTCCCACATTGGGCATCCTGCCCAAGGTGGGACCCGGCGCACGTCCTTGTGCGCCGCCCTCCGGGTGTCCCTGGTCTCGCGAGTTACTAGCTGCGCCCGGCAACGACAAATACAAAGGCAAAGCAAAATCTTGGCAATGGCAAAAGCAGGGCTAAGCCAAGACGAAGCACAATCCTGGCAACGGCATCAGCCTGCCGCGCCCCGCCGCAAAACAAACTCATGATCGTGAGTACCACCCACGATGAACTCGTACTCGCCCACCCGCTCGAACCCATAACGCGCATAAAACCGCTGCGCGCCGAAATTCTCCGACCACACCCCGATCCACAACGTGCGCGGCCCATCGCGCAGCAGCCATTCCAGCACCGTCTCGAACAAGCGCGCACCCCAGCCGCCGTTCTGCGCCTCGCGCAGCAGGTACAGACGCTTCAGCTCGCCATCGCCCGGCGCCACCTGCGGATGCGGCAGGCCGCACGGGCCCGCGGCGGCGTGGCCGACGACGACGCTGTCTCGCTCCAGCAGGAAGATCGCGTAGTCCGGATGCGACAGGATGATCGTCTGCTTCTCGATCGAATAACTGTCGCGCAGGAAAAACTCCAGATCCTCCGGCGGATACATGGCGCCGAAAGTCTCCACGAACGTGCGCGTGGCGATATCGGCCACGGTCGCGGCGTCGGCGACGCCGGCGCGGCGGATCGAAAACTGCGGGGTTTCGCTGCTCATAAGGCCTCGCATGGAATGAAATTCATCGACATGCCAATGGATCGGAGCCAAACCGATCCCCTCAAATGCATCGACCCGGCGCGAAGCCGGGTCGATGCGCCGATCTAGCTCAGATCAAGCCGATCTCAAGCCGGATCTTTCTTCGGCCGCACCATCACATGCACTTCCGCCAGCTGCGCGTCCGGAATCTTTGAGGGCGCGCCGGTCATCAGGCATTGCGCGGTCGTGGTCTTCGGGAACGCGATCACGTCGCGGATCGATTCGGTACCGGCCATCAGCGCGGCGATGCGGTCGATACCGAAGGCGATGCCGCCGTGCGGCGGCGCGCCGTACTTCAGAGCGTCGAGCAGGAAGCCGAACTTCGCCTCGGCTTCCTCCGCGCCGATGCCGAGCAGATCGAACACCGCCGACTGCATCTGCGGACGATGGATGCGGATCGAACCGCCGCCGATCTCGTTGCCGTTGAGCACCATGTCGTAACCGCGCGACACCGCGGTCTTGGCGTTGGTGCGCAGATCGGCGATGTCGTCCACCGCCGGCGCGGTGAAGGGGTGATGCAGGGCGACGTAGCGCTGCGCCTCTTCGTCCCATTCGAACATCGGGAAGTCGGTGACCCACAGCGGCTTCCAGCCTTCGCCGACCAAATCCAGATCCTTACCCAACTTCAAGCGCAGCGCGCCCATGAAGTCGCTCGCGGTCTTGTAATCGGCCGCGCCGAAGAAGATCGCATCGCCGTTCTGCGCGCCGGTGGCTTCGACGATCTTCGCCAGCGTCGCGTCGTCGAGGAACTTCGCGATCGGCGAGTTGATGCCCTCGCGGCCCTTGCCGGCGTCTTCGATCTTCATCCACGCCAGGCCCTTGGCGCCGTACTTGGCCGCGTGCGCGCCGGCTTCGTCGATCTGCTTGCGCGAGAACGCGCCCGCGCCCGGCGCCCGCAGCGCGATCACGCGACCCTCAGGGTGGTTGGCCCAATCGGTGAAGACCTTGAACTCGCAAGTCTTGACCAGTTCGGCGATATCGACGAATTCCAGATCGATGCGCAGGTCGGGCTTGTCCGAGCCGTAGCGGCGCATCGCTTCGGCGTAGGTCATGCGCGGGAACTGCGCGTCGAGTTCGACGTCGATGCTTTCCTTGAACACGACCCGGATCATGTCCTCGACCGTGTCCTGCACGTCGCGTTCGGACACCCAGGCGAACTCCATGTCGAGCTGGGTGAATTCGAGCTGGCGGTCGGCGCGCAGCGCTTCGTCGCGGAAGCAGCGCGCGATCTGGTAGTAACGGTCGAAGCCGGCCACCATCAGGATCTGCTTGAACAGCTGCGGCGACTGCGGCAGCGCGTAGAACTCGCCCGGATGCATGCGCGCCGGGACCAGGAAGTCGCGCGCGCCTTCGGGCGTGGCCTTGGTCAGGATCGGGGTTTCGATGTCCTGGAAGCCGCGCGCGTCGAGCCAGCGGCGCAGCGACTGCACCAGACGGATGCGGGTGCGCATCATCTTCTGCATTTCCGGGCGGCGCAGGTCCAGGTAACGGTAGGTCAGGCGGGTTTCTTCCCCGGCGTTCTCGTGGGCGTGGAACGGCAGCGGCTCGGCCTTGTTGAGCACTTCGATCGAACTCGGCAGCACTTCGACCTTGCCGCTGCGGATCTTGTCGTTGGCCGCGCCGCGCACGCGCACGGTGCCGGTGACGCGCACGCAGCTTTCCACGCTCAGGTCGCTGGCGGTCTTGAACAGGTCGGCCATGTCCGAATCGACCACGATCTGCACCACGCCTTCGTGATCTCGCAGATCGGTGAACACCACGTGGCTCTGGACGCGATTGGTGTTGACCCAGCCGCACAAGGTGACGGTCTGGCCGATCAGCGCCTCATCGACGAGGCCGCAGAAGTGGGTACGCATGGAAGCTCCGATAGGTGGATCTGTGAATCGTGGGGGATGCAGCAGGCGGATGGACCGGGCCGCGGCGGGTGGCCGGGCCGGATCGCCTCACCGGCCGGGGGCCGGGACCGGACATTCTAGAGCACCGGCAGCGCACCGGGGGTTCGGCCGATCTTTTGGGAGGGCCTTCAAGCTCGGGCTTTTCCATCCGCGTCGGCGATCGGAGCCGAAAGCGTCGGGCCTGAAGGCCCTCCCACAAAAGACCCTGGCGGTATCGGGCGATGTTGAATGCCGTCTGGCGACTATGCGTTTCGTGGGCGCGGCCCTGGCGGCGTCTTTACGGGTATTGGCGCGACATGAGCGCTGATCACCCCGAATGCCGTCATTCCCGCGAACGCGGGCTCCGCTTTACTTCGGCGGAGCCGAACATCCAGCGACTTTCGTCCAGACCGCGGCAAGACACTGGATTCCCGCGTTCGCGGGAATGACGGACTTGAAAGGATGTCGCTCAAGGGCAGGCCGAGCTGCCCCCCAAAGCAGAAAAGCAGAAAGGGCGCCTTCCGGCGCCCTTTCACGATCACATCGACGGCTCAGCGCCGAAGGCTCAGGCCGCCCCGCCGCCCGTGGCCGGCTTGCTCGCCGGCGCCGATTCGGCCTTTTTCTCGGGCTTGCTGTCGCCCTTCTTCTCGGCCGGCTTGCTGTCGCCGCCGGAGGCCGAGGACGAACCACCCGAGCTGCCCTCGCCGGCCAGATTGCGCTTCTTGTCGCCGTCCTTCTTGAAATCGGTCTCGTACCAGCCGCCGCCGGCCAGACGGAACTGAGGCGCGGTCAGCTGGCGGCCGACCTTCTCGGCGCCGCATTCGGGGCAGATGGTGGGGTCGGCGTCGGACAGCTTCTGCAGGCGGTCGAAGCTGTGGCCGCAGGCGCTGCACTGGAAGGCGTAGATGGGCATGGCGATGGCTGTGTTCGGAACGGCAGAGTGGGACAGTTTGGGGGCGGATCGGGCCGATGCAAGCGCTGCGGGGGCGTGAGGGCTGCGGTTCGGGGCTTGCGTGCCCTCATCCGCCCCTTCGGGGCGCCTTCTCCCGCAAGCGGGAGAAGGGAACGGCCGAGCCTTCGTTCCGAGCCCCTTTTCGCTCGCGGCAGAGGACTGCAACCTCAGGCCGCGTCGTACAACGCCATCCACTCCGCCTCGGCCTTGGCCAATTCGGCCGCGACCTGTTCGCGCTGCTTGGCCAGTTCGGCGGCGTTGTCGCCGCCGCCGGCGTACTTGGTCGGGTCGGCCAGATCCATGTCCAGCGTGTGCAGCTTGGATTCCAGTTCGGCCATGCGCTTTTCGGCTTCGGCCAGCTTGTGCGGATTGGCCTTGCGCGCGCCCTTGCCGGCCGGCGCCGCCTTGCCCGCGGCGGTGGCCTGCGCGGCGGCCTTGGCCGCGGCCGCTCCCTTGCCGTCGTTGCTGTTGTCGCGCGTGCGCAGCCACACCGCGTAGGCGTCGAGGTCGCCGTCGAACGGCTGCGCCACGCCATCGGCCACGCGCCAGAAGGTTTCGCAGACCAGGCCGATGAGGTGGCGATCGTGCGAGACCAGCACGATCGCGCCGTCGAAATCCGACAGCGCTTCGGCCAGCGCTTCGCGCACGTCCAGGTCCAGGTGGTTGGTCGGTTCGTCGAGCAGCAGCACGTTCGGCTTGCGCCAGGCGATCATCGCCAGGGCCAGGCGCGCGCGTTCGCCGCCGGAGAAACCATCGACCGATTCGAAGGCGCGGTCGCCGGGGAAATTCCACTTGCCGAGGAAATCGCGCAGTTGCTGCGTCGACACGCCCGGCGCGATCTCGGCCAGATGGTCGATGGGGCTTACGCCCTCGTGCAGCGATTCGACCGTGTGCTGGGCGAAGTAGCCGATGCGCAGGTCCGGATGGCCGCCGCGCTCGCCGGTCAGCAGTTCCAGCTCGCCGACCAGCGATTTCACCAGCGTGGATTTACCCGCGCCGTTGGGACCGAGCAGGGCGATGCGGTCGCCGGCTTCGAGGATGAAGCTGACATCGTCGAGGACGACGTGATCGCCGTAGCCGCAATCGGCGTGGATCAGGCGCAGCAGCGCGTGCGGCAGCTTGGTCGGGGCCGGGAATTCGATGCGCAGCGCGCGTTCCTGCCGCACCGCCTCGGTGCCGACCATCTTGGCCAGGCGCTTGACCCGCGACTGCGCCTGCTTGGCCTTGGCCGCGCTGGCGCTGAAGCGGTCGATGAAGCTCTGCAGATGGGCGCGCTCGGCCTGCTGCTTTTCGTGGGTGATCTGCTGCAGGCGCAGGTGCTCGGCGCGCTGGCGCTCGAAGGCCGTGTAGTCGCCGGTGTAGAGCTTGGCCTTGCCGTCGTGCAGATGCAGGGTGTGGGTGGTGACTTCGTCGAGGAATTCGCGGTCGTGCGAGATCAGCAGCAAGGTGCCCGGGTACTTCAGCAGCCATTGCTCCAGCCACAGCACCGCATCCAGGTCCAGGTGGTTGGTCGGTTCGTCGAGCAGCAGCAGGTCCGACGGCGTCATCAGCGCGCGCGCCAGGTTCAGGCGCACGCGCCAGCCGCCGGAGAATTCCTTGACCGCGCGTTCGTGGGTGTCGGCGCTGAAGCCCAGGCCGTGCAGCAGCTTGCCGGCGCGCGCGGTGGCGTCGTAGCCGCCCAGTTCTTCGAGCTGGTGGTGGGCCTCGGCGACCGCCTCCCAGTCCTCGCGCTCGACCGCTTCGCGCTCGGCGGCGATGACCTTGTAGACGTTGGCGTCGCCGGACAGGACGAAGTCCAGCGCCGGGTCGTCCAGGGCCGGGGTCTCCTGCGCCACGCTGGCGATGCGCACCCGGTTGGGGACGTCGATATCGCCACGGTCGGCCTCGACTTCGCCCTGGATCGCCGCGAACAGCGAGGACTTGCCGGTGCCGTTACGGCCGATCACGCCCACCCGCCAGCCGGCGTGCAGGGTCAGGTCTACGTTGGACAGCAGCAGGCGTTCGCCGCGCCGCATGGCGAAATCACGGAAAGAAATCATGCGGATATGGTCGCATGACTGATCGGTATTTGCTCATGAGGACAAGTTCGGCCGCGCCCGGGGCGGCCGTCGAATAATCGGAACCTCGGCCTCAGACCGCCCCCACGCGTCAACGAGATCGCCTCCCGCGGCAAAGCGCCCCTCGCGCCGGCCGTGGCGGCCGCGCTCGCCCTGACGTCCCCCGTTCGACCGCCCGGAGTGTCCATGTCCCGCCGCCTGTCCCTGCTCAGCACCGCCGTATTAATCGCCCTCGCCAGCTCGCCCGCCTGGGCCCAGGACGCCGGCGCCCCCGAGGCCCCGGCCTCGAATCCGACCAACCTCGACACCCTGATCGTCACCGGCACCCGCGTGTCCGACCGCACCGTGGCCGAGTCCACCGCGCCGATCGACATCATCACCCCGCAGACCCTGGAGTCCACCGGCACGGTCGAACTGGCCACCGCCCTGGCCCGCGCCCTGCCCTCGCTGAACTTCCCGCGCCCGGCCATCACCGACGCCACCGACGCGGTGCGCCCGGCACAGCTGCGCGGATTGGCCCCGGACCAGGTGCTGGTGCTGGTCAACGGCAAGCGCCGCCACACCACGTCCCTGATCAATCTCAACGACAGCATCGGCCGCGGCTCCTCGCCGGTGGATCTCAACGCGATCCCGATCGCCGCGATCGAGCGCGTGGAAGTGCTGCGCGACGGCGCCTCGGCGCAGTACGGCTCCGATGCGATCGCCGGCGTCATCAACATCGTGCTGAAGGGTTCCGGCGAAGGCGGCAGCATCGCCGCGCGCTACGGCCAGTTCAGCGCCGGCGATGGCAAGCAGTACCAGTTGTCCGGCGACGCCGGCTTCAAGCTCGGCGAGAACGGCAGCGTGCATCTGTCGGCGCAGGGCGGCCACAGCGACAACACCGACCGCGCGCGGCCGTACCTGGGCCCGGTCACGCCGACCAGCAATCCGCCGGGCAAGGTCGTGCATCGCTACGGCGATCCGGAAATCGATCAGGCCGCGGTGGCCTACAACGCGCAGTACCAAGCCGCCGAGGGCGTGGAGTTCTATTCCTTCGGCACCGCCAGCCGCCGCCGCGCGATTTCCAACGGCTATTTCCGCGCGCCCGGCAATGCGAACAACATTTTGTCGGTGTATCCGAACGGCTTCCTGCCGCAGATCGACAACCTCAGCAAGGACCGCGCGTTGGTGCTGGGCCTGCGCGGCCAGACCGGCGGCGGCTGGAATCTCGACCTGAGCTACAACTACGGGCAGAACCAGCTCGACTTCGACGTGCGCAACAGCTTGAACCGCACCCTGGGCGTCGCCTCGCCGCACGATTTCTACATCGGCGCGCTGGAAGTCACCCAGAACGTGCTCAACGCCGATTTCAACAAGGCTTTCGACGTGGGCTGGCTAAAGTACCCGCTGACCTTCGCCTTCGGCGCGGAATGGCGCGGCGAAAAATTCAACCAGAGCGCGGGCGAACTCGCCTCCTACGTCGCCGGTCCCGAGCCCGGCGCGCCGGGCGCGCAGGTGTTCCCCGGCTTCACTCCGTCCGACGCCAGCCGCCGCGACCGTCATAGCTATTCGTTCTACGCCGACGTGGAAACCGACGTGACCGACAAGCTCTCGCTCGGCGCCGCCGCGCGTTACGAGAGCTACAGCGACTTCGGCGAAACCACGTCCGGCAAGCTGTCGGCGCGCTACGCCTTCAGCGACAAGGTCGCGTTGCGCGGCACGGTCTCGACCGGCTTCCGCGCGCCGTCGCTGCAGCAGCAGTTCTATCAGTCCACGCAGACGGTGATCGTGCTCGGCGATCCCAACCCGTTCCAGGTCCGCACCTTCGCCGTGGACGATCCGGCCGCGATCGCGCTCGGCGCCGAGCCGCTCAAGGCCGAGGAATCCACCAACATCGGCCTGGGCCTGGTGCTGCAGCCAGTGGAAGGCCTGTACATCACCGTCGATGCCTATCAGGTGGACGTGGACGACCGCATCATCCTCTCGGAAAACCTGCGCGGTCCGGCGGTGGCTAGCTTCCTGGAAGCGCGCGGCTATCCCGGCATCAACGGCGGGCGTTACTTCACCAACGCGGTGGATACCCGCACGCGCGGCATCGACATCGTCGGCAGCTACAAGTGGACGCTCGGCAACGGCACGCTGGATCTCACCGGCGGCTACAACCACAACAAGACCACGCTGGAGCGCATCGCCGCCAATCCGCCGGAACTCACCGCCGGCGGCCTGAACCTGCAGCGCATCGGCCGGGTCGAACAAGGCCGCATCACCCAGGGCGCGCCGCGCGACAAGTTCTTCCTCGGCGGCAGCTGGAACACCGGCCCGTGGCGCTTCGACGCCACCGCGACGCGCTACGGCGAGTTCCACACCTTCAACGACGATCCCAGCGGCGTGCGCGATCAGACTTACGCGGCGAAGTGGACGTTGGATCTGGCCGCCACTTACGCCATCGACGGCTGGGAGTTCACCGTCGGCGGCGACAACGTGCTCAACGAGTACCCGGACGAATCGATTTACGCCAACAGCGAGAGCGGGCAGTTGCCGTACAGCGGCAATTCGCCGTTCGGGTTCAACGGCGCGTTCGCTTATGCGAAGGTCGGGTACAAGTGGTGAGGGATCGCAGCTAAGCGATCGAAACGCGAACGAATCAGGGCCGCCCAGTGCGGCCCTGATTCGTTTTTGCACAGGCCACATCACCGCGAGACGCCGCAAGTCTTTTGTGGGAGGGAGCTTTAGCCCCGATGCTTTTGTTTCAGATCACCGCGCCGGATCGAAAAGCATCGGGGCTAAAGCTCCCTCCCACAAAAGACCTCGTTGCGCCGTTCCCGCGCCCTGCACACCGCCGCGGCTAGGATTTCGCGCAAACCGGCCGCTGCGCGCGCGATCGACGGCGCGGGACTGAACCGGGATTCATCCAGACAGTGCCTGCCTGCAGTCCCCGCGGCCGGTCGCGGACGAAATGCGGCGCAGCCCTGCCGGCCAGCATGAAGTCGTCGCACCAGGCCCGCGCCGGCCTCCGGATTTTCAACAAAAATCTCGCAGAAACAATCGTTTGCGAGCGCCCGCCAAACGAGAAAGACTTGCATCGGGCGCCCCCAGCACACATTCTCTAAGGACCAGACCACAGGAGATCCGATGCACCACACGTCCCTGATCGCGATCCTGGTAGCCGGCTTCGTCCTGGCCTTCATCTTCGGAATGATCGCGCAACGCCTGCGGCTGTCGCCGCTGGTGGGCTACCTCATCGCCGGCATCATCGCCGGTCCCTTCACGCCGGGTTTCGTCGGCGATCAAACCCTCGCGCCGCAGTTGGCCGAAATCGGCGTCATCTTGCTGATGTTCGGCGTCGGCCTGCATTTCTCGCTCGGCGATCTGCTCGAGGTCAAAGCCATCGCCTTGCCCGGCGCGATCTTGCAGATCGTGGTGGCCACCGCGTTGGGTTGGGGCATGGCGTGGTATCTGGGGTGGTCGCACGGGGCCGGACTGGTGTTCGGGCTGGCCTTGTCGGTCGCCAGTACCGTGGTGCTGCTGCGGGCGCTGGAAGAGCGACGGCTGGTGGAAACCGCCAAGGGCCGCATCGCGGTCGGCTGGCTGATCGTGGAAGACCTGGCGATGGTGCTGGCGCTGGTGCTGCTGCCGGCGCTGTCGGGATTGCTCAAGGGCGAAGACACCGAAGGCTCGGCGATCTGGAGCCAGTTGTTCGTCACCCTGGCCAAGGTCGGCGCCTTCGTCGCGTTCATGCTGATTGTCGGGCGGCGGGTGATTCCGTGGATTCTCGAACGGGTCGCCGGCACCGGTTCGCGCGAGTTGTTCACCCTGTGCGTGCTGGCGATCGCGCTGGGCGTGGCGTTCGGCTCGGCCGAGCTGTTCGGGGTGTCGTTCGCGCTGGGCGCGTTCTTCGCCGGAATGATGCTCAACGAATCCGAATTCAGCCATCAGGCCGCCAACGAGACCCTGCCGCTGCGCGATGCGTTCGCGGTGTTGTTCTTCGTCTCGGTCGGCATGCTGTTCAATCCGATGATCCTGATCGAGGAGCCGCTGGAAGTGCTGGCGGTGTTCGCGATCATCGTGCTCGGCAAATCGGCCGCGGCCTATGCGCTGGTGCGCGCGTTCGGCAAGCCCAATTCGACCGCGCTGATGATTTCCGCCAGCCTGGCGCAGATCGGCGAGTTCTCCTTCATCCTCGCCACCCTCGGCATCGAGCTGAAGATCCTGCCCAAGGAAGGCCAGGACCTGATCCTGGCCGGCGCGCTGATGTCGATCGTGGTCAATCCGCTGCTGTTCGCCTGGCTCGACCGCAAGCAGGCGCGCGAAGCGGCCGCGCTGCAGGAAGCGCAAATCGATCCGGTGATCGCGCCGGTGCCGGCCGATATCGACAAGCATGTGATCCTGATCGGCTACGGCCGCGTCGGCAGCGAGCTGGCGCGCCTGTTGACCGAGCACGGCGTGCCGCTGGTGGTCATCGACGGCGAAGACAGCCTGATCGCCAAGGCGCGCGCGGCCGGTCTGCCGGCGATCCTGGGCAACGCGGTCAACGAGCGCGTGCTGCGCGAAGCCGTGCCCGAGCGCGCGACCACGGTGATGCTGGCGATCCCGCAGGCGCTGGAAGCCGGCGAGATCATCGCCAAGCTGCGCGAGATCAATCCGGCGCTGAGCATCGTCGCGCGCGCGCACAGCGACAACGAAGTCCGTCATCTCATCCAGCACGGCGCCGACGGCGCGGTGATGGCCGAGCGCGAATTGGCGCACAGCCTGGCCGAGATGGTGCTGGCCGCGCCGGTGTACCGCGGCGACCGTCATCTGCCGCCATCGACGGCCTTGGTCTGAGCGCGCTAGGCTGATCCCGTCTTTCTGGAAACCCGCACGATCATGAGCGCAATCGATACCTCCGAACCCGAGTCCACAGGCACCGAAAACACCCACGCCGATGCCGCGCCGGAAAACCTCGCGCCGCAGCTCAGCGCGACCGAGGCCCGCATCATCGGCAGCCTGATCGAAAAGGAAGCGACCACGCCCGACGCGTATCCGCTGACCCTCAACGCCATCGTCACCGCGTGCAATCAAAAGACCTCGCGCGAGCCGATCACGGCTCTGGAACAAGGCGAGGTCGCCAACGCGCTGCGCCGGCTGGAACCGCGCGGCTGGGTGAAGTCGCAGCACGCCTCGCGCGCGGAGCGCTACTCGCACCGCGCCGGCACGGTGCTGGACGTGACCCGTCCGCAGAGCATGCTGATTGCGCTGCTGATGCTGCGCGGCCCGCAGACCACGCACGAGTTGCTGGTGCGCAGCGAGCGCATGGCCAAGTTCGAATCGGCCGGCGACGTGCAATACGCGCTGGAACGGCTGGCGCAGCATTCGCCGCCGCTGGTGCGGCTGCTCGGCCGTCAGCCCGGGCAACGCGAGGATCGCTACGGCCATCTGCTGTGCGGCGAGCCGGTGTGGAACGGCAGCGTCTCGGGCGGCTCGGAGGACGGCGGCGGCGCGTCGCCGGCGGCGCAATCGGCGCTGATTCAACGCATCGAAGCGCTGGAGGCGAAGGTCGCCGAACTGGAAGCGCGGCTGGAAGCGGCCGGGGCCTGAGGTCCGTCGCGGGGACGGATGTGGTCGCGGCTGGGAATTAGCGGCGATCGCGCGGGTTTAGCTGCAACCCTCGCCGCGCCCTAGGCCAGCGGCAGATAGATATCCGTGCGCAGCAGCGCCGCGGGCACTTCGTCGGGATCGTCCAGATACTCGTGATGCAGCGGCGCGGCGCGCAAGGATTCGCCGCTGCCGGGCAACCACAGCGCCAATACCGCGTCGGTCAGCGCCTCCAGGCCATCGAAGGCGCCGACATGGCGGACGCGTGCGTAGCGGCCGCCGCCCAGTTGCATCTTGCGCAGGCCGGCGGCGGTAACCGGATCGAGGCGGAACGGCGCGCCCAGCGCGAGCATGCAATCGAATCCACAGGCCTGCGGCTCCACGTCGCGGCGATCGTCCCACGGCACGCCGTACAAGCCGCGCAGCGAATCCAGCAGTCCGTTCTCCGCGGCCCAGCCGAACAAACGGCCATAGCCCTGGTTCTGTTCCGGATACGCGCCGGTCACGCGCAAGGCGACGACCTGGAACGGATCGACGCTGACCACTTCCACGCGCAGCGGCGCCGCCGTCGCGGCGGCGTCGGTCGGCGGTGGCTGCGACAACCGGTCGATTTCGCGCCACAACCGCTCGGGCTGCGCGCGCAGTTCGCTGGGCGTGCCGCCCACGCCCTGGCGGAACGCGCGGGTGAAGGCCTGCGGAGTCTGGTAACCGACCGCGAGCGCGGCGTCGGTGATCGAGCGATCGGCGCTGGCGAGCAGGCGCAGCCCTTGCAGCAGGCGCAATCGCGCCACGGTCTGGCCGGTGGTTTCGCCGGTCATCGCCCGGTACACGCGATGGAAGTGAAACGGCGAGAACGCCGCGGCTTCGGCCAGGCGGCTCAGTTCGGGCGGGTCTTCGCCGCGTACGATCGCCTGCTCGATCAGCGCGACCGCACGTTCGATACGGCGCTGATGGGCGTTGCGGGTGACGGGCTTGAACGCGCCCTTGGCGCGTTCGCGCGAGGCGTCGTCGCCGGCGTCGTTATCGGCCTCGGCGGGCGGCGCGGTCGCAGCGGCGGGATGGTCCTTCACGGGGGACATGGCGGGCGCCTCGCGGCATGGGGGGATCGGTCGCCAGCGTCGCAGGCGCGGGCCCGGCCGGCGGTTCCTATCTTGCGCTTTCGCCGTCGGCCCTACTGCGACAAGGCCCAGGCGACCAGCACGCCGGCTTCGGTCAACTCGGTCAAGGCTCCGCAGGTGTCGCCGGTCATGCCCTGCAGGCGACGCATGCAGGCGCGGCGCCATAGCGCGAACAGCGCCAACGCCACCAGCAGCGCCACGCCGCCGCGCCAGCCGGCGAGCGCGCATGTCGCGGCACTGACCAACAGGGCGACGATGCAGGCCGCGCGCGGCGCATCGACCAGCGACTGCCCCAATCCGCCGCTGCGCACATAGGGCGTGGTCACGAACGCCAGGGTCAGCGCCGCGCGCGCCAGCATCGGCGCCAGCAGCAGCGCCGCCCACGCCGGCGCCGGCAGGCTCGCCAGCGCGGCGAATTTCAGCAGCAGCGCCAGCACCACCGCGACCACGCCGATCGGGCCGCTGCGCGGGTCTTTCATGATCGTCAGGGTGCGCTCGCGCCGTTGCGCTTCGTCGCGGCCCATGCCGCCGACCCAGGCGTCGGCGCTGTCGGCCAGGCCGTCCAGGTGCAAGGCGCCGGTCAATACCACCCACAACGTCAGCAACAGCGCCGCCACCAACAGCGGCGGGCGGGTCTGCAGCAGCCAGGCCAGCGCGCACAGCAAAACGCCGATCAGCAGCCCGACCAGCGGATACCAGACCAGCGAACGCGTCTGCGCGCGCGGATCGGCGAACACCCGCGCCGGCACCGGAATCCGGGTGAGGAACCCGATCGCGGCCAGCAGCGCGCGCATCAGCCGCCGACCGGATCGGCCTGAGCCAGCGCGGCCTGGCTTTCGCGCATCGGCTTCGGCGGCCAGTTCAACGCATGCAGCGAGGCATGCGCGACATCGATATTGAGCAGGTCGGTGTAACGCCGTCCCGCCGCCAGGCAGCGCAGCAGCCGGATCACCCCGCCGTGGGTCACCACCAGCACGCGCTGACCGGCGTAGCCGCGCACGATTTCATCCGCGGCCGCGGTCAGGCGCGCGGCGAAATCGGCGAAGCGCTCCGCGCCCGGCGGCGGATGCGCGACCGGATCGGCCCAGAACCGCGCCAGTGCGTCGCTCTCTTCAGCGGCGATCGCGTCCACCGGTTTGCCCTGCCATTGGCCGAAGTGATATTCGCGCAATCGCGGCTCCAGGCTCAGCGGCAAGCCGCGCACCTGCGACAACTCCTGCGCGAACGCCGCGCAGCGCTGCAGCGGCGAGCTGACGATGGCGTCCCAGTCGCGGCCGAGCACGGCGTCGCGCATCTGCCGCCAGCCCAGTTCCAGCAGGCTGTCGTCGAGTTGGCCGCGGTAGCTGCGATGGCCGGTGTCGCCGTGGCGCAGCAGATCGATGGGGGCGGCGTTTGAGCTCATCGCGGCATCAGTCCTTGTGCGCGGTCGGCGATCGTGGGCCACGATGATGCCTGCTCTGCGTCCACGCGGGAATGGGACCGCGAGCGCACTTGCGCAGGTCCATACACTTGCCCTACGAGGCGCGGCCGACGGTTCACGCGCGCGCGCCGGCCGAGACGCCGGCCTGGGCGAAGGTCGCCATGGCGTTGTGCAGATCGCAGGCCAGCCGCAGCAGCGGCACCGCCACCGCCGCGCCGCTGGCTTCGCCCAGGCGCAGTTGCAGATCCAGCAGCGGCTGCGCCTGCAGGGCGTCGAGCACCGCGGCGTGGCCGCGCTCGTGCGAGCGGTGCGCGTACAGCAGCCAGTCGCGGCAATCCGGATTGAGCCGCAGCGCCGTCAGCGCGGCGACCGAGGCGATGAAGCCATCGACCAGCACCGGCAGCCCGGCCTGGGCCGCGGCCACGTACGCGCCGGCCAGCGCGGCGATTTCGAAACCGCCCAGGCGGCGCAAGCGTTCCCAGTCGTCGCCGGCGCCGGCGTGCAACGCCAGCGCGCGCTCGATCACCGCGACCTTGTGCGCGATGCCGGCCGCATCCAGGCCGGTGCCGGCGCCGGCCAGTTCGGCCGGCGCGCGTTGCAACAGCGCGCAAGCCAGCGCCGCCGCCGAGGTGGTGTTGGCGATGCCCATCTCGCCGCCGATGAACACCTGCGCGCCGGCGTCCAGCGCCGCGCGCACGCTGGCCGCGCCGGCCGCTAGCGCGGCTTGCAGCTGCGCCTGACTCATCGCCGGGCCTTCGCAGAAGTTGTCCGTGCTCGGCGCGATGATCGCGCGATGCACGCCGGCCACCGGGCCCGGATCGTTGACCGTGCCCAGGTTGACCACGTCCAGATTGGCGCCGAGGCTGCGCGCGAGCACGCTGATCGCGGCGCCGCCGCTGGCGAAGTTACGCACCATCTCGCCGGTGACCGCCTGCGGAAACGCCGACACGCCTTCGGCGGCGACGCCGTGATCGGCGGCGAACACACTGATCCACACCCGCTGCGCCGACGGCGTCGGCGTGCGCTGCAACTCCGCCAGCCGCACCGCCAGCGCTTCCAGCGCGCCCAGCGAGCCCGGCGGCTTGGTCAGCTGTTGCTGCCGCGCCAGCGCCTGCGCGCGAATGTCCGCATCCGGGCGCATGCACTCGCCCCGCCACCACACGCCTTGCTCGTTCAAATTCAACACTCCTTCGATCGCCGTACTCACAACGCGGGCCCTTTCAACACCAGCGGCAAACCCGCGGCGACGAAGACCACCCGCTCGCACACCTGTCCCAGCGCCTGATGCAGCCGCCCGGCCTCATCGACATAACGCCGGGTCAATTCGCCCATCGGAATCACGCCCAGGCCGACTTCGTTGCTGACCAACAGCACCGTGCCGTCCAGCCCGGGCAAGGCCGACAACAAGGCGCTGCGTTCGCGCTCCCACACGCCCTCATCCGCCGCGCCGAGCAGATTGCTGAGCCACAGCGTCAGGCAATCCACCAGCAGGCAGCGGCCCGGCGCGGCTTGCGCGCGCAAGGTGTCGGCCAGGGCGAACGGCTCTTCGATGCAGGCCCACTGCGCCGGCCGGCGCGCGCGGTGATGGGCGATGCGCTCGCTCATCTCGCCATCCAGCGCCTGCGCGGTGGCGATG
Source organism: Lysobacter gummosus (assembly GCF_001442805.1). Lineage (NCBI taxonomy): Bacteria > Pseudomonadati > Pseudomonadota > Gammaproteobacteria > Lysobacterales > Lysobacteraceae > Lysobacter > Lysobacter gummosus. Next base: position 4,502,234 of record NZ_CP011131.1, read on the forward strand.
TAGACCACTTCATCGAACGACGACGCCAGCCGTTCGGCCAACGCGCTCTTGCCCGAACGCGCGCCGCCCAGAATCAGACTGCGCATGCGACCGGCTCCAATCCGAACAACTGCGCCAATGCCGCGGTATCCAGGTGCGCTTCCACTGCATCGGCCAGCCGTTCGATGCTGGCCTCGCGCAGGCCGCGCAGATCCAGCGCCTGCGCCTGCTCCAGTCCGGCCCAGCGCAACAACGCGGCCAGGGCCTGCGGCTCGTCGAACACGCCGTGCAGATAGGTGCCGAGGATCTGCCCGTCGGCGGAAATCGCGCCGTCGCGGCGACCGTCTTCCAGATGCATCGCCGGCCGCTCCAACGCGGCGCCGGTGCTGATGCCGCAATGGATTTCGTAACCGCCGACCGTCGCTTCGCCGAACGCGAGCCGGCCGCGCGCGTTGCGCAGTTGCTTGTGCGCGTCCAGGGTGGTCTCCAGATCGAACCAGCCCAGCCCGGTGCTGGAACCGGCCTCGCCTTCGATGCCGAGCGGATCGTGCACGGCGCGGCCGAGCATCTGCCATCCGCCGCAGATGCCGATCAGCTTGCCGCCGTAGCGCAGATGCCGGGAAATCGCCGAGGGCCAACCCTGCCGGCGCAGCCAGTCCAGGTCGGCGCGGGTCGATTTCGAGCCGGGCAGCACGATCAGATCGCACACCGGCGGGGTTTCGCCCGGGCCGACGAACACGCACTCGACCTGCGGATGCGCGCGCAGCGCGTCGAAGTCGTTGTGATTGCTGATCCGCGGCAAGGCCGGCACGGCCACGCGCAAGCGCGCGCCCTGCTTGCTCTCGTCGGCGCGTGGCAAGGCGTCCTCGGCCTCCAGGTGCAGGCCGTGCAGATACGGCAACACGCCCAGCACCGGCTTGCCGGTTTCGCGCTGCAGCCAGTCCAGCCCGGGTTGCAGCAGGCCGATATCGCCGCGAAAACGATTGATGACGAAGCCTTTCACGCGCGCGCGTTCGCTCTCGGACAACAGCGCCAGGGTGCCGACCAGATGCGCGAACACGCCGCCGCGGTCGATGTCGGCGATCAACAGTACCGGGCAATCCACCGCTTCGGCATAGCCCATGTTGGCGATGTCGTTGGCGCGCAGATTGATCTCGGCCGGGCTACCGGCGCCTTCGACCACCACCGCTTCGAACAGGTCGGTCAGGCGCTGGTGCGAGACCAGCACCGCTTCCATCGCCACACGCTTGTAGTCGTGATAGTCGCGCGCGTCCAGGTTGGCCACCGCGCGGCCGTGCACGATCACCTGCGCGCCGGTATCGCTGTTGGGCTTGAGCAGGATCGGGTTGAAATCGGTATGCGGCGCCAGCCCGGCCGCCTGCGCCTGCACCGCCTGGGCGCGGCCGATCTCGCCGCCGTCCTCGGTCACCGCCGAATTGAGCGCCATGTTCTGCGGCTTGAACGGCGCGACCGCGACGCCGCGGCGCCGCAGCCATCGGCACAGGGCCGTGACCAGCGCGCTCTTGCCCGCATCCGACGTGCAGCCTTGCACCATCACTACCCGCGCCGTCATGTATCGCTCCCGTCGTGATCGTGCATCGTCGCATCCTTGCGGATTTGCGCCAGCGCGTCGTCCAGTCGCTGCCACTCGTGTTCCGCGCCCGGCAAACCGAAACGCAGGCTCGGCGGTTGCTCGAACAAGCGGGTCAGGATGCCGCGCTCGGCCAAGGCCTGATGCCATTGCGGCGCGCGGCGGTCGCGGCGCCACTGGAAGAACGCGCTGCCGCCGCTGGGCGCCAGGCCGTGCGCGCTCAGCAATCGCGCCAGCCGCGCGCCTTGCTCCAGCAGTTGCGCGCGCATCGCATCCTGCCACTTGCGATCGGCCAGGGCATGGCGCAGCGCATAACGCGCCGGCCCGGTCAGCGTCCACGGGCCGAGCCGATCGCGCAGGCGTTCGAGCAAGGCCGGCGCGGCGCAGACGAAGCCGGCGCGGGCGCCGGCCAGACCGAAGAACTTTCCGACCGAACGCAATACGATCAGGCCGTCGCGCGCGCTGTCCGCGCACAGGCTGTGTTCGGGCGTGGCGTCGATGAAGGCTTCGTCGATCAGCAGCCAGCCGCCGCGCGCGGCCAGTTGCGCGTGCAAGGCCAGCAGCGCGTCGCGTTCGAACGCATCGCCGCCGGGATTGTTCGGATGGATCAGCACGATCACCTCGAACTCATCGGCGCGGGCGAACAGCTCCGCCGCCGAATGCGTCGTCACCTGGTGTCCGGCGCGCCGCCACGCGTGCGCATGCTCGGCGTAGCCGGGCGCGAGCACGCCCACGCGCGAGGGCGCGCGCAGCTCGGGCAAGGCCTGGATCGCGGCTTGCGAACCGGCGACCGCGAGCAGATCGCCCGCGCCGTAATAACCGCGCGCGACATCGAGCAAGCCGTCGTCGTCTTCCGGCAATCGATGCCAGGCGCGGGCAGGAATGGCCGGCACCGGCCAAGCGACTGGATTGATGCCGGTGGACAGGTCCAGCCAATCCCGCGCGGGAATGCCGTAGCGCTGCGCTGCGCGCAACAGGCGGCCGCCGTGTTCAAGCATGGTCGTCGCCTCCGCGCGCGAACCGTTGCAGTCGTGTCATGCCAACGCGACCGGCCTCATGCATCCGCATGCAGCCACCAGCCGAAGGCGAGCAATAGAAATCCGCACAGCCAGTACGCGGTTCCGCGCACCACCAGACTCAGCGCGCGCAGGATCGAATCGGCGTCGGGCGCGGCGCCCTCGCCCAACAACGGCCGCGATTCCCACACGCCGTGATACGGCGCGTCGCCGCCCAGCCGCACCCGCAGCGCGCCCGCGCCGGCGGCCATCACCGGGCCCGCGTTCGGGCTGTCCCAGGCGCTCGCCTGGGTGCGCCAGCAACGCAGCGCGCTGCCGGTGTGGCCGAGCGCGGCGTAAGTCATCGCGGTCAGGCGCGCGGGAATCCAGTTGAGCACGTCGTCGATGCGCGCCGCCGCCCAACCGAAGCGTCGATAGCGCGCGGTGCGATAACCCCACATCGCATCCAGCGTGTTCGCCAGCCGATACAGCACCACGCCGGCCGGGCCGAGCACGGCGAACCAGAACAGCGCCGCGAACACCGCGTCGCTGCCGTTCTCCAGCACCGATTCGGTCGCCGCCGCGGCCACGCGCTCGGCGTCGAGCGCCTGCGTATCGCGGCTGACGATGCGCCCGACCGCTGCGCGCGCGGCCGGCAGATCGGCGGCGGCCAGAGCGGCGGCCACCGGCGTGGCGTGTTCTCTCAGGCTGCGCAGGCCGATGGCGAAGTACAGGGCCGCGGCGGCGTAGACGCCATCGGCCCACGGCGACCACGCAAGCAATTGCCGCTGCAGCCACCACGCCGCGGCGCTGAACGGCACCACCGCCAGCAACCACGCCATCGCGCCGCGCACGCGGCTGTCGCGATGCAGGATCGATTCGATCGCGCGCGCCAGCCGCCCGAACGCCACCAGCGGATGCGCGCGCCGCGGTTCGCCCAGCAGCGCATCCAGCAGCACGCCGGCCAGCATCGCCAGGGCCAGCGGCATGAGATTCATGGCAGAAACAGTGACAGGGCCGCGGCAGGGTTGGACGGAAAATAGAAGTGGACGAAGCTAGCGGTGAGGCGCTGGCGCCGATACACCGCTTCGCGGCTGGGGCCGCCATTGGGATTGCTGGAATCGGCGATCGCCTCGGCCTGGATCTCGGCGCGCGCGTAGTGGAAGGTGTGTCCGCGCAGTTCGCCTTCGGCCAGCGTCACCGCCTGCAATCCCAGCGCCGCCAGACGCGGCTGGATCGTCGCGCTGCCGCGCAGCAGGCCGGCCATCGCGGCGCTGGCGCCGTCGCGGTCCTGCAAGCTGTCGAGCGCATACAACAGGCCACCGCATTCGGCCAGCACGGGCTTGCCGGCATCGACATGCGCGTGCAGCGCATCGCGCAAGCCGCGATTGGCCGACAGCGCCGCCAGATGCAGTTCCGGATAACCGCCCGGCAGCCACACCGCATCGCATTCGGGCAGGCCGTCGCCGGCGATCGGCGAGAAGAACGCCAGCTCGGCGCCGGCGGCGCGCAGCAGGTCCAGATTCGCCGGGTACAAAAAACACATGGCCGCGTCGCGCGCGATCGCGATGCGGCGGCCGGCGAGCGCGCGCTCCACCGCGGCCGTCGCGGCCGGCGCGAACGTCACCGGCGGCGGCAGCTCGATATCGGCATGCTCGGCCCAGGCATCGGCGAGCGCGTCCAGACGCGCGTCGATATCGCCCAGTTCGCCGGCCGCGACCAAGCCCAGGTGTCGTTCCGGCAGCGCCAGCGCGGGATCGCGCGGCAACGCGCCGAGCCAGCGCAGATCGGCGGGCAGACTCTCGCGCAGCAGTTGCGCGTGATAAGCGCTGCCGATGCGGTTGGCGGCGACGCCGTACACGCGCACGCCGTCGCGATAACGCGCCAGGCCGGTGGCGAGCGCGCCGAAGGTCTGCGCCATCGCCGAACCGTCGATCACCGCCAGCACCGGCACGCCGAGTCGTTCGGCCAGATCGGCGCTGGACGGCGTGCCGTCGAACAAGCCCATCACGCCTTCGATCAGGATCAGATCGGCTTCGCTCGCGGCCGCGTGCAGACGCGCGCGCACGTCGGCTTCGCCGCACATCCACAGATCCAGCTGCTGCACCGGGTGGCCGCTGGCGCGTTCGAGCACCATCGGATCGAGAAAATCCGGTCCGGTCTTGAACACCCGCACGCGCCGGCCCTGGCGCCCATGCCAGCGCGCGATCGCGGCGGTGACGCTGGTCTTGCCCTGGCCGGAGGCGGGCGCGGAGATGAGCAGCGCCGGGCAATCGACGGGAATCGGGAATGGGGAATCGGGAATCGGGACGGCAAAAGCCCGCGTGGTCGCGGCTGTTGCCATTCCCGATTCCCCATTCCCGATTCCCGAGATCACAACTCGATCCCCTGCTGCGCCTTGATCCCGGCCTTGAACGCATGCTTGATCACGCGCATCTCGGTAACCGTGTCGGCCGCTTCGATCAAGGCATCGGGCGCGCCGCGGCCGGTGATGACCACATGCTGGCGCGGCGGCCGCGCCGCGACCGCGGCGAGCACGTCGTCGAGGGCGACGTAGCGATGCGCCAGGGCGATGTTGAGTTCGTCCAGCAGCACGAAGTCGTAGGCTTCATCGCTCATCATCTTCGCCGAGATGGCCCAGGCCGCCTGCGCCGCGGCGATGTCGCGCTGCTTGTCCTGGGTCTCCCAGGTGAAGCCCTCGCCCATCACGTGGTATTCGAGCTCCTCGAAACGGCGGAAGAAGGCTTCTTCCCCGGTCGAAAAACTGCCCTTGATGAACTGCACCACGCCGCACTTGAAGCCGTGGCCGAGCGAACGGGCGAGCATGCCGAAACCGGAGGAACTCTTGCCCTTGCCGTTGCCGGTGTTGACCACCAGCACGCCGCGCTCGATGGTCGCCTTGGCGATCTTGCGATCGATCAGCTCCTTCTTGCGCTGCATGCGCTCGCGGTGTTTTTCTTCGCTCAGGCCGGCATAGCCGGCGCGATCCGCGGCTTGCGCCTCGTCGCCGGGCGCGCTCACGCCGCCGCTCCGAAGCGATCGCGCGCATCGAGCAGACGGGCCACGGCATAGACCGAGAAGCCCACGCCGACATAACCGGCCAGGGTGCCCAGGGTGCGCGGGTAGTACTGCGCGATGCGATCGATGAAGCCGGCCAGCGAGGCGTCCGGGTAGCGCCCGGAGAGGAAATAGAACCCGCCCTTGGAGATCAGGTAGGCCACCACCGAGGTCGCCAGCAGCGCCAGCACCAGTCGCGGCACGCTGCGCCAATGATCGCGGTGCATGCGCGCATAGAAGCGTCCGCCCATCCACAGCGCGCCGTAGGCCAGCGCCAGCGCCCAGTACGCCGGCGACAGGCACCAGTCGGTGATCCGGCCCAGCGCCAGGCTGGCCAGGTCCAGCAGCGAGGACAGCACGAACAGGGCCGGAAACACCCAGCCCGGCCGCAGCATCGCCCCGGCCAGGAAGAACACCGCCCACGACGCGCTGGGCAGAGCGTCCACGGTGGCGAAATGCTGGCCGCGCGTGCAGATCATCAACACGGCCAGGAGCGCGGCGGTGGCTATCTGCGCGTTGCGCGAACGCAAGGGCAGGATCGCATCGCTGGGGGCAAGCAGGATCGACATGTTCGAACTCCCGAATCGACTGGCAAAACCGATAAGCGCTTGCGCGGGCGATCAGGCCCGGCTGCGCGACTGCGCCGCGTGCGCCGGCGCGAAGCGCGCGATCAGCGCATGCACCAGGAACCCGCTGGCGATGTAGATCATGGTGGTGCGCACGAACAGCGGCCCCCATCGCCACAGGCGCGCCAGATACTGGTCGAGGTTGGGCTGCGGATAGCGGCCGCCGAACCAGTAGAAGGCGCCGTTGGAAATCAGGAACGACACGCTCGCCGCGACCAGCGCCAGGCCCAGCCCGATCGCCACCGCGCGTCCGTTCGCGGCCATGCGCGGTGCGTACATCCGCCCGGCGTACCACAGCACCGCGTAGGCCAGCAGCAAGGACGCATACGACGGCGTCACGCAGTAATGCTGGTAGAAGCTCAGGCCGCGGCCGGTGATGGCGACGTAGTCGATCGCCACCGCCAACAGCATGAAGCCTGCGAACAACGCATGCCGGCGCAGATACACGCCGCCCAGGAAGAACACCGCCATCGACGCATCAGGCAGGTGCAGCGCGCTGCCGAAGTGATGGAAGCGCGTGGCGATCATCAGCGTCAGCAGGACCGCGACGATGCTGGTTTTCACGGGCACGGACAGATCGTTCATCTCAAGCTCTCGGTCGGAGCCGGCCGCGCGGACGCGGCCGGGGTGGCGCGGTGACATCAGCGAAGGGGGCGGTAACGCAGCGTCAGCAGATAGTTGCGGCCGGGCTGATTGTAGAAGGCCGCGGTTTCGTAATGCCGGTCGAACAGGTTATTGGCCGATAACTGCAAGCTCCAGGCCGCGTCGAAGGCGTAGCCCAGGCGCAAGTCGGTCAGAGCATAGCCGCCCAGGCTGCGGGCGTTGGCCAGATCGTCGTAGCGCTGGCCGGCGGCGTAGACGCTGGCGCCGAAGGACACGGCGCGGGCGGCGCCCAACTCGAAGCGGCGGTCCAGGTCGATGCGTGCGCTGCGGCGCGCGCGGCGCGGCAGATAGTTGTCGTTGTAGCTGTTGCGGCTGTCGTTGCGCGCGTCCAGCCAGGTCGCGCTGGCGCGCAGGTCCCAGTCGGCCAGGCGCGTATCGAGCACCGCTTCCAGGCCGCGGATGCGGGCGCGATCGACGTTGCCGGGCACACCGCGCGATGCGTCGTAGGCGATCAGATCGTCGATCCGGGTCTGGTAGGCGTTGAGCGACCACACCTGCCGGCGTTCGCCGCCGAAGCTGCCGCGCAGCCCGAGCTCGAAGCTGCGCGAGGTTTCCGGGGAAAGCTCCGGATTGCCGTAACCGGGGAAGTACAGCTCGTTGAAGGTCGGCGCCTTGAACGCAGTGCCGTAGCTGGCGGTCAGGCGCATCGATTCGGTGAAATCCCAGCCCCACAGCACGCTGCCGGTGGTTTCCCCGCCGAACTGGCTGTCGTCGTCGCGGCGCAGGCTGGCCTGCAGCGCATGCGCGCCGAAGTCGCGCTGCCATTGGCCGAACGCGCCGCGCAGGATGCGATGGTCGCGCGCGTAGCGGGTGCTGCTTTCGATCTCGTCGCGCTGCCAATCGAAGCCGGCGGTCAGCAGATTCTGCCCGAGGCTGAAATCGCCCTGCACCGAACCCAACTGGCGCCGCGTATCGAAGGTGCTCGAATACTTGCCGTTCTTGTAGTTGTCGCTCAGATCGGCGCTGCGTCCGGCGTTGAGGCTCACGCTGACGCGGTCGTTGGGCTTGTAACGCAGCTTGGCGCCGGCCACTTGCTGCACCGCGTCGGTCTGATTGTTCTGGCTGCCGTCGTAGAGGTTGTTGCTCTGGGCGCGCAGCACGCGCGCCTCGGCGTCCCATTGTTCGCTGAAACGGTAGCCGCCCTGCACGGTCAGCGAGCTGTTGCGGTAGCCGTCGCGATCGGGCGAATTGGTGAAACAGCCCGCGCCGCCCGGCGAGGGCTTGCCGCGGCAGGCGTTGATGCCGTCGGTGTCTTCGTGCGCGGCGTTGATCGAATACCAGCCGCGCTCGCCCTTGCCGGCGACGCCGGCGGAGCCGCGATGGGTCTGGTTGCTGCCCAGCGACAGACTGAAGTTCGGCGCGAACGCGCCCTGCGGGCGGCGGGTGAAGATCTGGACCACGCCGCCGATGGCTTCGGAGCCGTACAGGCTGGAGAACGGGCCGCGCACGATTTCCACGCGTTCGATCTGTTCGACCGGAATGTCCTGCAGCGAGGCGCCGCCGCTGGTGGCCGAGCCGAGCTTGATGCCATCGACCAGCACCAGCACGTGATCGGATTCGGTGCCTCGCAGGAACAGCGAGGTGGATTTGCCCGCGCCGCCGTGGTTGGCCAGCGATGCGCCCGGCGTGCCGCGCAGCAGGTCCGGCAGCGAGGCCGGCTGCAGGCGCTCGATGTCGGCGCGATCGATCACCGTCACCGCGGCCAGGGTCGCGTCCTGGGTCTGGGCGGTACGGCTGGCGGTGACCACGACCTGGTCGATATCCACCGCGGTATCGGCGCTGGCGCCGAAGGCGGCGCCGGCCAGGGCGGCGCACAAGGCGGTATTCAGGGCAAGCCGCGCGGGGCGCGACGGAAATGCAACGGCAACTACAGACGCAATCACTGGCAGGTCTCCACGGCCGCGCCTCACCCGCGCGGTCCAGACTAGGTCGAGACACACGAAGAGCGGCAAGGGAGGCAGGCGCGAGCGCAGGATTCCCGAGACACGGCCCTCCGCCTGTCGGTTCGCGCTCCGGGCCGGTCTCCGGGCTCGCGAGCGGAAGCGATCGGTGCGAACACCCGATCGCGGTTCCCGTAACGCGCCTTCCCGTGCATCAGCACAGTGGCCAAGAGCGTTACGTTGACTCGCCTACCGTTGCGGGGGCAGCTCCGGCTTGAGCGTTCGGCATGAGCCGCGCGCCACCGGATTCCCGTTTCAATCGCCCGACTGTGTCGGCGATCACCTTGAGCGCGGGCATCTTAACAGTGCCGCCCGGTGGCGGCGCCAGGGTATGGGCCTCGATGAGGCACATGCGCGACCCCTCAGGCACATTTCAGACGCGTCTGATTCATTCGCGGGCGCAGTCCGTGGACGATGCACTCACCCGCCGCGACCCGATCCCGCCGATGAACGCCACCGACTTGCGCCTGAGCCCCGCCCCGAACGTCCGCAGCCTGATCCTCGGCGCGCAGTCGGGTATCGGCCGCGCCCTGTCGGCACGCCTGTCGCGCCGCCGCGGCCAGCTGACCCTGGCCTGCGCCGATCTGCAGCAGCTGGACGCCACCGCCGACACGCTGCGTCCGCTGGCCAAATCCAGTATCGACACCCATCAGGCGCAGTTGGACGACATCGACAGCCTGCGCCGCCTGTTCGAGCGCGCCGGCCGGATCGACCACCTGATCATCGCCGCCAGCGCCCCGGCGCCGGCCGGACCCTTGGCCGAACTGGACCTCGATCAGGCGCGGCAGGCGTTCGAACGCAAGCTGTGGGGCTCGATCCAGGCCGTGCAGCTGGCCCTGCCCTATCTCAGCGGCAACGGCAGCGTGACCCTGACCAGCGGCATCGTCGCGCGCAAGGCCACGCCCGGCGCGCTCGCCCGCACCGTGATCAACGCCGCGCTGGAAGCCAGCGTCAAAGTGCTGGCGCGCGAATTGGCGCCGCTGCGCGTCAACGCCATCAGCCCAGGCCTGACCGACAGCGACGGCTACCACGGCATGGAACCGTTCGCGCGCATGTCGGCGCTGGCGCGGGCCGGCGAGAAACTGCCGGTCGGCCGGGTCGGCCGCACGGACGAAATCGCTTCGGCCTATCTGTTCGCGATCGACAACGCCTACGTCACCGGCACGGTGATCGACGTCGATGGGGGCGCGCTGATCATCTGAGCCGCTCCGCGGCGCAGGTCGCCGCACCCTCTTCCGGACGCCGGGATCGCGATCGATGCGACCCGGCGTTTTTTTTGGAGCCGGGATCGGGATTCGGGATTGGCGGCGCTTCGGAGCGGCCCGGCGCCGAAACTGGGGCGTTTACCACTTTTTGGCTACTTGCGTTAGGCACAGCTTGGCCGCTTTATTGACCCGCTTGTTATAAGCGTGTTAAACCCGATTGCCATCGATGTCACCCCCACCAGGAGTCTTCATGCACGCCAGTCGCAAGCTCACCGGACCCCTTCACCCACTGGCCCTGGGCCTGCTGATCGCATTCGCCGCGCCCGCCGCCTTCGCTCAAGACGCCGCTCCGCAAGGCGATCCCAAAACCCTGGACCAGGTCATCGTGACCGGCACCCGCGTGTCCGACCGCACCGTCGCCGAATCGACCGCGCCGATCGACATCATCACGCCGGAAACCCTCGAAGCCAGCGGCACGGTCGAACTGGCCACCGCGCTGGCGCGCGCCCTGCCCTCGCTGAACTTCCCGCGCCCGGCCATCACCGACGGCACCGACGCGGTGCGCCCGGCGCAGTTGCGCGGGCTCGCGCCCGATCAGGTGCTGGTGCTGGTCAACGGCAAGCGCCGTCACACCACCGCGCTGATCAACCTCAACGGCAGCCAGGGCCGCGGCTCCTCGCCGGTGGACCTCAACGCCATTCCGATCGCCTCCATCGAGCGCGTGGAAGTGCTGCGCGACGGCGCCTCGGCGCAATACGGCTCCGACGCCATCGCCGGCGTGGTCAATATCGTGCTCAAGGGCAGCGATTCGGGCGGCAGCATCGCCGCGCGCTACGGCCAGTACAGCGCCGGCGACGGCGAGCAGTACCAGCTGTCGGGCGATGTCGGCCTCAAGCTCGGCGAAAACGGCAAGGTGCATCTGGCCGCGCAGGGCGGACATCAGGACCAGACCAACCGCGCGCGTCCGTTCCAGGGCGTGGTCGAACAGCGCTACGGCGATCCGGAGATCGACAGCGGCGCGGTGTCGTACAACGGCGAATACAAGCCGGCCGACTACCTGACCTTCTATTCCTTCGGCAGCTACAGCAAGCGCGATGTGCTTTCCAACGGCTATTTCCGCTTCGCCGGCGATGCGCGCAACATTCCGTCGATCTATCCCAACGGCTTCCTGCCGCAGATCCACAACATCAGCAAGGACCGCGCCGCGGTGGTCGGCCTGCGCACCGAGACCGCCGGCGGCACCCAGATCGATTTCAGCTACAACTACGGCCATAACGGCCTGACCTTCGACATCGAGCACACCCTCAACCGCAGCCTGGGCCCGACCTCGCCGACGCAGTTCTACGCCGGCGCGCTGGAAGTGACCCAGCACGTGTTGAACCTGGACTTCACCCGGCCGGTGGATTTCGGCTGGCAATACCCGGTGACCTTCGCCTGGGGCGCGGAATGGCGCGGCGAGGAATTCAGCCAGCGCGCCGGCGAGCCGCTGTCCTACGCCAACGGCGGCGTGCCCGCGTCCAACGGCCAGATCATCCCCGGCGCGCAGGTGTTCTCCGGTTTCCGAGCCAGCGACGCCGGCGAGTTCGACCGCCACAGTTATTCGTTCTATGCCGATGTCGAAGCCGACCTGACCGACAAGTTCTCCGCCGGCCTCGCCGCGCGCTACGAGAGCTACAGCGATTTCGGCGACACCACTTCGGGCAAGTTGTCGGCGCGCTACGCCTTCACCGACAAGGTCGCGCTGCGCGCCACCGCCTCCACCGGCTTCCGCGCGCCGTCGCTGCAGCAGCAGTTTTTCCAGTCGATCGCGACCAACTTCATCAGCGGCATTCCGTATGAAATCGGCACCTTCCGCGTCGATAACCCGGCCGCGGTCGCGCTGGGTTCCGAGCCGCTGAAGGCCGAGGAATCCACCAACTACAGCCTGGGCCTGGTGCTGCAGCCGTCGGATGGCTTGTACATCACCATCGACGCTTACCACATCACCGTGGACGATCGCATCCTGCTGTCGGAAAACCTGACCAGCACCGCGGTGCGCAACTACCTGCAGGCCAATGGTTATCCGGGCATCGGCGGCGGGCGTTACTTCACCAACGCGGTCGACACCAAGACGCAGGGCGTGGACATCGTCGCGACCCAGGCCTGGGATTGGGCGTCGGGCAAGTTCAATCTGACCTTGGGCTACAACTACTCCAAGACCGAGATCGAGAAGATCGCGCCCAACCCGGCGCGCCTGGCGGCGATCGATCCGAACGCGGTGCGCATCGGCCGCACCGAGATCGGCCGCATCACCAAGGGCGCGCCGAAGGACAAGTTCTTCCTCGCCGGCGACTGGAAGACCGGCAACTGGAGCTTCAACGCCACCGCCACGCGCTACGGCGAGTTCACCGAACTGCACGCGACCGATCCGCTGCAGGATCAGACCTTCGGCGCGAAATGGACGCTGGATCTGGCCGCGACGTATCGCTTGAACAACTGGGACTTCACCGTGGGCGGCGACAACGTGCTCAACGAATATCCCGACGAGCAGAAGCTGGTCCTGGGCACCCGCAACTACCTGCCGTACAACACCGCCTCGCCGTTCGGCTTCAACGGCGCCTTCGCTTACCTGAAGGTCGGCTACAAGTGGTGAGTTAGACGCAGGCGACACGCACGACCCGACGGCCCGGAATTCCGGGCCGTCGTTTTTTGCCCGATTTTCCATTCTTCCGGCACATACCCGGGCGGCCCGGATCGGCTATACACCAAGCCTGCCGCCGCACGCACCGGCCATCGCCGGGCCGGGCAAGTGCGAGGCTCCGCACATCGTCCTTACGCAAAGCCGAGGCCCACGCCATGCGCATGACCGCTCCGCTGTTGCTGTCGCTCGTCCCGATGATGCTCGCCCTGGCCGTATCCGACGCCCTCGCCGCGCCCGGCAAGCGCGAGCAGACCGTGTTGATGCAAGGCAAGCCCGCCGGCCAGCAGAGCGTGGACACCGCCGCCGACGGCAGCGCCCAGGCCGAATTCCAGTACCAGGACCGCGGCCGCGGCGATCACATCAAGAGCCGCTGGACCCTGGACGCCGCCGGCATCCCGACCCAGTACGACGCCGAAGGCAACAACTACCTCAAAGTCCCCATAAGCGAGCATTTCAGCGTGCGCGGCGGCAAGGCCAGCTGGAAGAACGACAGCGAACAGGGCGAGAAAGCCCTGAGCGCGCCGGCGTTCTTCCTGCCGCTCAACGCGACGCCGGAAATGCAGGCCGTGCTGGCGCGCGCCCTGCTCAAGGCGCCGGGCCGCAAGCTGGCGCTGTTGCCGGCCGGCGAGGCGCGGCTGGAAGAAGCCGGCACGTTCGACATCGCGAGCAAGAACGGGCCGCGGCGCTTGTCGCTGTATCGCATCGCCGGCATGAACTACACGCCCGACTCGGTCTGGCTGGACGCGAACGGCGACACCGCGGCGGTGATCTTCTCCTCCGGTTGGGTGTCGGTGATCGCGCCGGAGTTGGCCGATTCGCTGCCCAAGCTGATCGAATTGCAGGACAACGCCGGCGCGCAATGGTCGCTGCGCATGGCGCGCGAACTCACCCACGCGCCCAAGGGCCCGCTGCTGATCCGCAATGCGCGCCTGTACGACCCGCGCGACCTCACGGTGACGCCCAACACCAGCGTGCTGGTCGAAGGCGAACGCGTCATCCGCGTCGCTCCGGACGCGGCGATGAAGGCGCCCGCGAACGCGGAAATCTTCGACGCCGGCAATCGCTTCCTGATGCCGGGCCTGTGGGATGTGCACAAGCATTACTCCGATTCCGACGGCGCCATGGACATCGCCAACGGCATCACCAGCAGCCGCGATCTGGCCAACAACACCGACGCGTTCCTGGAAAAGATCAAGCGCTTCGACGCCGGCACCGAGATCGGCCCGCGCGTGCTCGCCGCCGGTTTCATCGACGGCCCCGGCCCGTACGCGGGGCCGACCAAGATGCTGGTCGCCACGCCGGAAGAGGCGATCAAGGCGGTGGATTGGTACGCCGACCACGGCTACATGCAGATCAAGAGTTACTCATCGCTTAAACCCGAGCTGGTGCCGGTGATCGCCGACCGCGCCCACGCCCGCGGCCTGCGTTACAGCGGCCACGTGCCGGCGTTCATGTCGGCCAAGCAGTTCATCGAAGGCGGCGCCGACGAGTTGCAGCACATGCTGTTCGTCGAACTCAACTTCATGTACCCGCGCGTGCAGGACACCCACACCATGGCGCGCCTGACCGAAGTCGGCGCGCACGCGTTCGAGTTCCCGCCGGACAAGCCGGAAGTGCGCGAGTTCATCGAGTTCCTCAAGCGCCACCACACTGTGATCGACCCGACCATGGGCATCGAAGAGGACTTGTTCGCCGGCAATCCTCAGGACAAGACGCCGCCGGGCCTGAAGACCGTGGCCTCGCGCCTGCCGCCGCAGGCGCAGCGCAATCTGAGCTGGGGCGCGCTTAAAGCGCCGAAGGGCGAAGAAGAGGCGTACGCGAAATCGTTCCCGGCGATGATGCGCCTGCTCAAGGCGCTGTACGACGCCGGCGTGACCATCCTGCCCGGCACCGACGCGTTGGCCGGCTACATGCTGCATTCGGAGCTGGTGTCGTACTCGCGCGCCGGCATTCCCAACGCCGAAGTGTTGCGCCTGGCGACGCTGACGCCGTCGCAGGTGCTGGGCGTGGACAAGGACCGCGGCGTGATCGCGCCGGGCAAGTTCGCCGACCTGGTGCTGATCGACGGCGACCCGATCAAGAACATGGAAGACATCCGCAAGGTCGAGGCGGTGTTCAAGGGCGGCAAGCGCTTCGATCCGGCGCAGATCGAGAAGGCCCTGGGGATCGTGCCTCGCAAGGCGGTGGCGGTCGGACAGTAACGCCGGTCGCCGCAGAAACCAGAACGGCCCGCGCATGCGGGCCGTTCTGGTCTTCACTAATCACCGGTCGATCAACTCTTGCGGAACACCAGATGCCCCGCCTCGGCCTCGACGCCGATGGTGTCGCCGCTGACGAACTCGCCGCCGAGAATCTTCTGCGCAAGCGGGTTCTCCAACTGCTGCTGCACCGCGCGCTTGAGCGGACGCGCACCGTAGACCGGGTCGAAACCGACGTTGCCGATCAAGGTCAGCGCCGCATCCGACAAGGCGAGCTTCAGGCCGCGTTCGCCCAGGCGCTTTTCCAGGCCGTGCAGCTGGATCTTGGCGATCTCGCGGATCTGGCTCTTGTCGAGCGGATGGAACACGACGATATCGTCCAGGCGATTGATGAATTCCGGACGGAAGTGCGCCTGCACCACGCCCATCACCGCCGCCTTCATCTGCGTGTAGCTTTCCGGCGTGTCGTCGTTGTTGAGTTCCTGGATCATCTGCGAGCCCAGGTTCGAGGTCATCACGATCACGGTGTTGCGGAAATCCACCGTGCGACCCTGACCGTCGGTCAGGCGGCCATCGTCGAGCACCTGCAGCAGGATGTTGAACACATCCGGATGCGCCTTCTCGACTTCATCGAGCAGGATCACGCTGTACGGACGGCGGCGCACGGCCTCGGTCAGGTAGCCGCCTTCTTCATAGCCGACATAGCCCGGAGGCGCGCCGACCAGACGGCTGACCGCGTGCTTCTCCATGAACTCGCTCATGTCGATGCGGATCATCGCGTCGGACGAATCGAACAGGAATTCGGCCAGCGCCTTGCACAGTTCGGTCTTGCCCACGCCGGTCGGGCCCAGGAACAGGAACGAACCGCTGGGGCGATTGGGATCGGACAGGCCCGCGCGCGAACGGCGCACCGCGTCGGACACTACGCGCACCGCTTCGTCCTGGCCGACCACGCGCGCGTGCAGCGCCTGCTCCATCTTCAGCAGCTTGTCGCGCTCGCCTTCGAGCATCTTCGACACCGGGATACCGGTCCAGCGCGCGACCACTTCCGCGATTTCCTCCGCGGTGACCTTGTCCTGCAGCAACGTGAAGCCCTTGGTCTCGACTTCCTGCGCGGCCTTGAGCTGCTTCTCCAACTCGGGCAGACGACCGTACTGGATTTCGCTCATGCGGCCGAAATCCTGCGTGCGCTGCGCCGCTTCGAGTTCGAGCTTGGCCTGCTCGATCTGCTCCTTGATCTTGGTCGCGCCCTGCAAGGTGGCTTTTTCCGCCTTCCAGATTTCTTCCAGGTCGTTGAACTGCCGCTCCAGGGTGGCGATCTCGGCTTCCAGGTCGGCCAGGCGCTGCTTGGATTCGGCGTCCTTCTCCTTCTTCAGCGCCTCGCGCTGGATCTTGAGCTGGATCAGCCGGCGCTCCTTGCGATCGAGTTCTTCCGGCTTGGAGTCGATCTCCATGCGGATGCGCGAGGCCGCTTCGTCCATCAGGTCGATGGCCTTGTCGGGCAGTTGGCGGTCGGCGATGTAGCGATGCGACAAAGTAGCCGCAGCGACGATCGCCGGATCGGTGATCTCCACGCCGTGGTGCACCGCGTAGCGCTCTTTCAAACCGCGCAGGATCGCGATGGTGTCCTCGACCGAAGGCTCGCCGACGAACACTTTCTGGAAGCGGCGCTCCAGCGCGGCATCCTTCTCGACATACTTGCGGTATTCGTCCAGCGTGGTCGCACCGATGCAATGCAGCTCGCCGCGCGCCAGCGCCGGCTTGAGCATGTTGCCGGCGTCCATGGAACCCTCGGCCTTGCCCGCGCCGACCATGGTGTGCAGTTCGTCGATGAACAAGATGACCTGGCCTTCGTTCTTGGACAGGTCGCTGAGCACCGCTTTCAGGCGCTCTTCGAATTCGCCGCGAAATTTGGCGCCGGCGATCAGCGCGCCCATGTCGAGCGAGAGCACGCGCTTGCCGCGCAGGCCTTCGGGCACTTCGTTATTGATGATGCGCTGGGCCAGGCCTTCGACGATGGCGGTCTTGCCCACGCCGGGTTCGCCGATCAGCACCGGGTTGTTCTTGGTGCGGCGTTGCAGCACCTGGATGGTGCGGCGGATTTCCTCATCGCGGCCGACCACCGGATCGAGCTTGCCCGACTCGGCGCGCGCGGTCAGGTCGATGCAGTATTTTTCCAGCGCCTGCCGCTGTTCCTCGGCGTTTTCCGATTGCACGCTTTCGCCGCCTCGCAGCTTGTCGATGGCCGGTTCCAGCTTGGCCTTGGTGGCGCCGGCGGCCTTGAGCGCGCGGCCGACATCGCCGCCGTCGTCGAGCGCGGCGAGCAGGAACAGTTCGCTGGCGATGAAGGCATCGCCGCGTTGCTGGGCCAGTTTGTCGGTGACGTTGAGCAGCCGCGCCAGATCGTTGCCGACCGAGACGTTGCCGGCCTGCCCCGAGACCTTGGGCAGCTTCTCCAGCGCTTCGCCCAGGCGCTCGCGCAGCAGCGGCACGTTGACCCCGGCCTGTGCCAGCAATGGCTTGGTGCTGCCGCCGCTCTGGTCCAGCAGCGCGGTCAGCAGATGCGCCGGTTCGATGACGCTGTGGTCGCGCCCGACCGCCAGCGACTGCGCATCCGACAGGGACTGCTGGAAGCGCGAGGTGAGCTTGTCCATTCGCATGGAGGTTTCTCCGAAAGGTGTGGCGGCCGGACGCGAGTGTCGCGCACGAGCCGCGAATGACCTGTTAATGCGGGTCGGGGCGCAATCTTTCAAGCGAGCGCGGGCTGTGGGCCTCTTTGAAAAAGGGGCGGCGCGCGGGGTGATGGAAGGCGGGACGGTGCTTGGGGCGCGGGGGACTGGGGGGGGGGCGGCAAAAGCAAATCCCCCCTAGCCCCCCTTTTTCAAAGGGGGAACGCTGGCGCGGCGGCGGCGGAGACCCGGGCGCGCTAACTGGCGCCCACTTTGAAAAAGGGGGCGAGCGCCCGGCGTCGGCTCGAGGTTTGATCGACTCGATAGCGCGGGGGATTTGCTTCTGAGCGTAAAAGCAAAAGCGAATCCCCCCTACCCCATTTTCAAAAGAGGGGAACTACTGGCCGGGCGAATCAAACCAGATCGGTTGGCTGCAGAATCTCGACCCAATACCCGTCCGGGTCCTTGATGAAGGCGATGTGCTTCATGCGCCCATCGCTGAGCTTCTTCTGAAACTCGACCCCCAACTGCTCGAAACGCGCGCAAGCCGCCTGCACATCCGGCACCGACACGCAGATATGCCCGAAGCCGCGCGGCTCGCTGTTGCCATGGTGATACGCGAACGCCGCATCGTCCTCAGTGCCATGGTTGTGCGTAAGTTCCAGCACCCCGCGCTGGCTCAACAGCCATTCGCCGCGCGCCGGTTCCTCCGCGGGAATCTGCGCGGGATCGTTCACCAACACCAGGAAGTACAGACTGAACTTGGCCTCGGGAAAATCGCGCTTGCGCACCAGGGTGAAGCCGAGCACGCGGGTGTAGAAATCCAGCGACTTATTCGGATCCTTGATCCGCAGCATGGTGTGGTTGAACACGAAGTCGCGCGTGGCGGCTTCCGGTTGCGCGGTCACGCCGGGCACGGCGTTGAGTTCGTTCTGCAGGGACATGGCGTGAGGCCGTTCGAAAAGGGAATGGATGATTTGAGGCCGCGGCGGCGAAGTCTCAAGCCTGCGGCGGCGCCGCTACCGGATCGCGCTGGAAAGACAGCAGAACCAGCAACACGGCCAGGCCGATGTACGCGCCGATGAACTGCCAGGCGATGGTGCGCGACAACCCTTCCAGCGCCCACGGCAGGTACACGCCGCCGCGCGGATCGACCGAGTGGATGATGCCGAACAAGGCCAATCCCGCGCCCGCGAGCAGGAACGCCGCGGCGCGGCGCAGGCGGCCATCGACCATCGCCGCGACCGCCGAGGTCCAGATCATCGAGGTCATGATGAAACCGTTGCCCAGGGTCACGATCACCGCCAGTTCCGGCAGGCCGTGGCCGTCGAGCGCGCTCATCAGCTGGGCGTGGTGATCCGGCGCGATCCAGCCCGGGTTGCCGGTCTTGATCGCGAGCATGTACGCCACCGAGGGCAGGAAGCCGAACACCATCGCGGTGGCGTGCTTGCCCGGCGTGGCCTGGAAGGCCTGTGTGGTGATGTCGAGCGCGACGTAGACGATGATCGGCGCCAGCACCGCCAGCGGCAGCCACTGCACCAGGCCCGAGACGATGCCGAGCATGCCGCCCAGGCCGATGAACAAACCCGTCAGCAGCGTGTAGCCGCTGCGCGCGCCCATGTGCTTGTACGCGGGCTGGCCGATGTAGGGCGTGGTCTGGGCGACGCCGCCGACCAGGCCGGCGACCAGGGTCGAAAACGCCTCGGCCAGCAAAATATCGCGCGTGCGGTAGTCGTCGCCGGCCGCGCGCGCGCTTTCGCTGACGTTGATACCGCCGACCACCATCAGCAGGCCGAACGGCAGCAGCAGCGGCAGATACGGCACGGTGTACGGCAGGCCGTCGATGAAGCCCAGCGTCGGCAGCGGCAGGACGAAGTTCAGCGGCTGCGGCGTGGGGAAGGTGAAGCCGGGCGCGCCCAGGCCCAGCGCGCCGAAGCCGTAGAACAATACGGTGCCGAACACGAAGGCGACGAATACGCCCGGCAGTTTGATCGGCAAACGTCCCTTGGCGATCAACACGTACAGCAACAGTCCGAGCGTCATGAACCCGACCATCGGCGAGCGCAGGGTTTCGATCAGCGGCAGAAAGCCCATCAGCACCAGCGCCACGCCGGCGATCGAGCCCAGCAGGCCGGCGCGCGGAATCAACCGCGTCACCGCGTCACCGAAGAACGACAGCACGAACTTGAGCAGGCCCATCACGATCAGCGAGGCCATGCCGAGCTGCCAGGTCGCGGTCGCCGCGGCGGCTTCGTCCATGCCGGCCTGCTTGAAGCCGACGAAGGCCGGGCCGAGCACCAGCAAGGCCATGCCGATGCTGGTCGGCGCGTCCAGGCCCAGCGGCATCGCGGTGACATCGTCGCGGCCGGTCTTGGCGGCCAGTCGCCGCGCCATCCAGGTGTAGATCAGATTGCCCACCAGCACGCCGAACGCGGTGCCGGGGAACATGCGGGTGTAAATGACTTCGGCCGGAAAACCGAAGATGCCGATCAGCGCGGCGGAGATGAAACCCAGGATCGACAGGTTATCGACCACCAGGCCGAAGAAGCCGTTGAGGTCGCCGGCGACGAACCACGAGCGCTGTTTGGTTGGGGTCCCGACGTTCACCAGCCGCGTCCCCCGTCCATAGCGCCACCCGCCGACTCAGCCCGACGAAGAAACCCAGGAACCGACAGCGGCGCGGCCGCGAAGTCGGAACACGGCGCGGAGGGAAACGAACTGACGACACTCATGGGCGGCACTCGGAATGCGGGAAGGGGCGCCTCCTTGCGGATGGAACCCGCGATCCTTGTGCGGGGACGTGCCGAACGAACGGGAGTTCTGACGTCAGTCGAACGAGGTTCGCGGCCGCTTGGAATTCCCGATCGCCACCCAAGCCGCCAAGCCACCGCGCCTGGGATGAAATCCCCGAAAACCCGCCGATTTCGCCGTTCCCGACACCGTCGCCACGCAGCATAGAACGTCGCGCGCCCGCCGCGCACCCGCGACGCGGAAACGCAGCGGCCCAAAACCCGCGCCGGAACGCGGGTCCGCCCCGCTCCGCTCAGCCCTCGACGTCCAGCCAGCCCTGGTAATGCACCAGCAGCCCGATGCCCGGCAGCGCCGCGCGCACGTCGAAGCGGTAACGTCCGTCGCGCTCGAACTCGCGCGCACGCACGCCGCCGAACCAGCCCAGCGGCAAGGGCAGGCCGAGCGCGCGCACGCGCACCAGCCGCCAGGTCAGGCCGGGCTCGTTCGCGTCCTCGTCGGCGCCTTCGCTCATCGACAACTGGCCCATGCCGCCCGACATCGGCGACGGGCTCAACGCGGACGACACCGTCACCGCCGCGCCGGTCTGCAACGACAGCACGCCCGAGGCTGCCGCTTCCGGCAGCTCGCCGCTGAGTTCGAGCGCGAACGCGAAGCGCATCGGCCCCAGGCGCTCGAACACCAGGCCGTCGCGTTCCAGCAGGCGCGAACGCATCGCCGATTTGCCGAAACGCCGCGTCCAGGTTTCGCCGCGCGGGCCGGCGTCGATCTCCACTTCGATCGGCCCGGCATGCGCCTTCGGCAATCCGGCGATACGCGCGAACAAGCGCGAGCACAGGCCCGGGCCGCGTTCGACCTCGGCTTCGCCGCGATAGCGCTGGCGGCCGCCGCGCCCGTGCAGCAGGCGCAGGGTTCGCGGCAGCAATACGAAACGCACGCCCAGCACGCGCGGGTACAGTCCCTCGCGCGTTTTCAGGCGCTCCGGCGCGTTCTTCATGATCCGTGCTCCAAAACTTACAGGCCGCGCAGGTCGGCCGGCACGGTGTATTGACGGCCGTCGAAGGCCAGGCGGGCGACGCGCTGGCGCTTGGACACCGGCAGCTCGGTGCAGTCGTCGCCCTTGGCCACGCTGCGCCGGGCTTCTTCGACACTGGCGATGCGCAAACCGGCATAGCCGCGATCGCGCTTGGCGTCGATGGCGACGGTGCGCTTGACGGTCTCGAACTCGCCGGCGCAGTTGGTGTCCCATTCGCCGCGATCCAGCGCCACTTCCAGCTTGCGCAACACCGGCCGCAGCGAGTCGCCGTCGGCGACGTACAGGTTCAGCTGCGTGCTGCCGTAAGGATTGGCGCGCGAAGAACCGTTGTAGTCGATCCGCACGCCGAAGGCGGCGGTGGTTTCGTTGAGGCGGTATCGCGCGGTGTCGAGCGCGATCGAGCCGATCCGGATGGCATCGGACTGCAACGCGTCGTCCTCGCGGTAACGCTGCGCGATGCGCGGCTGCGCCGAGTCGGCCACCAGCACTTCCAGATCGGCGGATTCCACCTCGAGGCCGCTGGCGGCCTGGTGGCGCAGGCGCACCGCGAGCAAGGTCTTGTCCGGCGACGCCGGCCACACCTTGCACGCGACTTCGTCGATTTGAATCCAGCGCGGCTGCGCGCCGGCGGTGCGCAACAGACCTTCCTCGTCGCCGCTGCCCTCGCGTGCGCCGGGATAGGCCGCCTGCAGCAGTTCGGGCAGGCGCGAAGCGCAATCCGCCGCGACGGCGTCGGCGCTAACTATTAGTGCGACGAGGGATAACGACAGGGACAGGACCGTCCGATGGGCCGTGGTGCGCATCAATCCATCCATATGAGCGTCGCCATGCGTCCGGTGCGGCGGTCGCGGCGGTGGGAATAAAAGCGTTCGGGATCGGCGATCGTGCACAAGCCGCCGCCGTGCATATGATCGGCGCGCAATCCGGCCTGCGCCAGTCGCATCCGCGCCAGCGCATACAAATCCACTAACCAATGCCCCGGCCGCGTCGCGACGAAGGCCGCATCCGCGCCCGGATCGCGGGCGAGGAAGGCATTGCGTACTTCCGCGCCGATCTCGTAATGCCGCGGCCCCGCCGCCGGTCCGAGCCAGGCGTGCAGGCGCTGCGGCGAGGTGCGCATCGCCGCGACGGTGGCTTCGAGCACGCCGTCGGCCAGACCGCGCCAGCCGGCATGGGCGGCGCCGATCTCGCTGCCGTCTTCGGCCGCGAACAGCACCGGCAGGCAATCGGCGGTGAGGATGGCGAGCACGACGCCGGGCACCGAGGTCGCCGATGCGTCGGCTTCGGGTTCGTGCAGCTGCGGCTGGCGGTCGGCGGCGCTGTCGTCGAAACGCAGCACGCCGGCGCCATGCACCTGATGCAGCCAGCGCGGCGTCGATGGCAGCGCCGCGCGTTGCGCCAGCAATTCGCGATTGCGCGTCACCGCGGCCGGATCGTCGCGATCGCTGCCGTAGCGCGTGCCGAGGTTGAAGCGGTCGAACGGAGGCTGCGATACGCCCAGGCCGCCGCGCACGGTGGTGAAGCCGTGCACGCGGGCCGGCAGCGGCCAGTCCGCGGCCAGCCACGGCGCCTGCCCGGCCGCAGCGCTCATCGGCCGGCTTCCACCGCCGCGCGCGTGTCGGCGCGCAGTTCGGCGAGCAGATGCAGCATGTCGGCCGGCACCGCGGCGCTGCAACGCACCGGTTCGCCGCTGACCGGATGCACGAACTCCAGGGTTTCCGCGTGCAGGGCCTGGCGCTTGAATCCGCGCAGCGCCTCGACCAGACCGTCGGTCGCGCCCTTGGGCAGCTTGAGCGGGCCGCCGTACAGCGGGTCGCCGATGATCGGGTGCTTGAGGTGCTGCATGTGCACGCGGATCTGATGCGTGCGCCCGGTTTCGAGCCGGCATTCGAGCAAGGTGTGGGCGCGGAAGCGTTCGCGCAGGCGGTAATGGGTGACCGCGTCCTTGCCGTCGTCGCGCACGCCCATGCGCAGGCGGTCGCGCGGATGGCGGTCGATCGGGGCGTTGGCGGTGCCGCCGGAGACCAGCGCGCCGACCACCACCGCCAGGTATTGGCGATGGACTTCGCGTTCGGACAGTTGATCGACCAGCGAGGTGTGCGCCGGCAGGGTGCGGGCCACGACCATGACGCCGGAGGTGTCCTTGTCCAGGCGGTGGACGATGCCGGCGCGCGGCAGCGAGGCCAGCGAAGGGTCGTGGTGCAGCAGCGCATTGACCAGGGTCCCGGCCGGGTTGCCGGCGCCGGGGTGCACGACCAGCCCGGCCGGCTTGTCGATGACGATGACCTCGGCGTCCTCGTAGAGGATGTTCAGGGCGATGTCCTCGGCCTCGGCGTGGGTCTGGGTGTCCAGGACCACGTTCAATTCGACGCTCTCCCCGCCCCGAACCGGGTCGCGCGGGCGGACCTCCTGGCCGTTCAGGCGGGCATCGCCGCTTTTGATCCAGGCCGCGAGCCGCGAGCGCGAATAATCGGGGAACAGCTCGGCGAGCACGGCGTCGAAGCGGCGGCCGGCCGCGCTGTCGGGCACGGTCGCGGTCAGGGTCTGGCGGGGTTCGCTCATCGGGTCGGGTCTACGGAATCTATGAAAAAGGGGCCGCAGCCAGGAGCTGCGGTGGGCCGGTCGGCGCGGGGGCGGCCGGCGAGGAGGTACGGGATCGGTTAAGGGGCTCGACCCGCGGACTGCTATTATCGGCTCTTCGTGCCTCCGGCGCCCGTCGATGCCTGCCATGACTGTACGTTCTGCCCCGTCCCGCATTGTTCGCCTGTTTTGCCTGCTGTTGCTTGTCGCCGTCGCCGCCACCGGCTGCAAGAGCGTCGGCAAGATGTTCAAGAAGGACAAGGACGCGGATGAAGGCCAGCCGGTCGAGGCCATCTACGAGAAGGCCCACAAGTCGATGACCAACGGCAACTGGGCCTCGGCCGAGGTCAGCTTCAAGCGCCTGGTCGCCCAGTACCCGTACGGCCCCTACACCGAGCAGGCGCTGATCGAGACCGCCTACGCCCAGTACAAGTCGGGCAAGCACGACGACGCGATCAGCAGCATCGACCGCTTCATCCGTACCTACCCGACCCATCGCAACATCGCGTATCTGTACTTCCTGCGTGGCCTGGTCAACTCCAGCCGCGACACGGTGTTCCTGCAGAAGGTCTGGCGCCTGGATGTCAGCCGCCGCGACCTGGCCACGCCGATGCAGGCCTACAACGACTTCCTGATCGTGGTCGAGCGCTACCCGAACAGCCGTTACGCCGAGGATTCGCGCAAGCGCATGATGGCGCTGCGCGACACCTTCTCGCGCCATGAGCTGGACGTGTCGCTGTACTACCTGCGCCGTACCGCCTACGTGGCCGCGGCCGATCGCGCCAAGTACCTGCTGGAAACCTACCCGCAGAGCCGTTACCAGAACGACGCGGTGGCGGTGCTGGTGAAGTCCTACGAGGGCCTGGGCAACGACAAGCTCGCCACCGACGCCAAGCGCGTGCTGCAGCAGAACGACGCCGGCCACCCGGCGCTGTCGGGCGACTGGCCGGACTACCCGAGCAACCTGCGCAAGCTCAACCCGTTCGCGGGCGAGAAGTCGGCGGTGGATAACCGCGACAAGGAAGAAGCCAAGCGCAAGAACTGAGCGCCTGGGTTCGGCTCGCAGCAGTACTGAAAACGCCGCCTTCGGGCGGCGTTTTTGTTTGGGGGCTGGAATCCGCAGCGACGATCCAACGGCGACCCCCTCCCCCGAACAAGCGCGTCAATTCTCCCCCTTTGAAAAAGGGGGGCGGCGCCCGGCGCTTGCGCGAAGACGGGATCGATCTGCCCTGCGCGGGGGATTTGCTTTGCTCGTGATGCGTGGTGATTGGACGGCAAGAGCAAATCCCCCTAGCCCCCCCTTTTTTCAAAGGGGAGAACAGCTGCGTGGGGGGCGGGAAGCTATGTGGGCTGCTGGGTGTGAGGCGTCTCGGCGAACGATATCCGCCGACGCGCACTCAGGCCGAGTAGCCGTTAGTGATCGGATACCGCCGCTCACGCCCGAACGCGCGATGCGAAACCTTAGGTCCCGGCGCGGCCTGATGCCGCTTCCATTCGCTGATCCGCACCAGACGCAGCACCCGGTCCACCGTCGCCGGCTCGAAACCGGCGGCGACGATCTCGTCGCGCGACTGCTCCTGATCGACATGACGCAGCAAGATCGCATCGAGTACGTCGTAGGGCGGCAGCGAATCCTGGTCTTTCTGGTTCTCGCGCAATTCCGCCGAAGGCGGACGGTCGATCACCGCCCACGGGATGACCGGGGCGCCGGCGATCGCGTTGCGCCAGCGCGCGAGGGCGAATACTTCGGTCTTGTACAAGTCCTTGATCGGCGCGTATCCGCCGCACATATCGCCGTAGATGGTGGCGTAGCCGACCGCGTATTCGCTCTTGTTGCCGGTGGTCAACAGCAGACCGCCGAATTTGTTGCTCATCGCCATCAGCAACGCGCCGCGGGTGCGCGATTGCAGATTTTCCTCGGTCACGTCCACCGCCTTGCCGGCGAAGGTCTCCGCCAAGGTGTCCAGATAGCCCTGAAACGGTTTTTCGATCGGCAGCGCGAGCAGGCGCACGCCCTGAGTCTGGCATTGTTCGGCGGCCAGATCGTTGGACATGTCGGCGGTGTAGCGCGAAGGCATGCGCACCGCGATGACGTTCTCCGCGCCGAGCGCGTCGACCGCGATGGCCATGACCAAGGACGAGTCGATGCCGCCCGACAGCCCCAGCCAGACTTTTTCGAAACCGTTCTTGCGGCAGTAATCGCGGGTGCCGCGCACCACGGCCCGCCAGGCCAGCGCGTCCCGGCCTTCGTCGGCTTCGGTTGGCCACGACACCGGAGTGAAGCTGCGGGTTTCATCAAAGTAGTCGGCGATAAGCCAATGATCTTCGAACGCGGTCGCGGCCGGATGCACGGTGCCGTCGCCGTCGGCCAGCACCGATGCGCCGTCGAATACCAGCGCGTCCTGGCCGCCGACCACGTTGAGATAGGCCAGCGCCACGCCGGTCTCCTGCACGCGCGTTTCCAGCAAGGCGTCGCGCTGGGCGTGCTTGTCGCGTTCGAACGGCGAAGCATTGGGGACCAGCACCAGGCTGGCGCCGGCCTTCGCGGTCGCCGCCAGCGGCTCGGCGAACCACAGATCTTCGCAAATCACCACGCCGACCTGCACGCTGGCCTGCGACTGGCGGCCCCGGACCTCGAACACGCAGGCCTCGCCGTCGGGATCGACGTCGAAGTAGCGGCGTTCGTCGAACACCGCGTAGTTGGGCAGTTCGCGCTTGCGATAGGTGGCTTCGACCTGCCCATCGCGCAACACGCTGGCGGCGTTGTAGACGATGGCGCCGGCCGCCTGCGGCCAGCCGACCACCGCGACGATGCCGCGCGCCGCGCCGGCGATGCGCAGCAGCGCGGCTTCGCAATCGGCGAGGAAGCTCGGCCGCAGCAGCAGGTCTTCCGGCGGATAACCGCTGACCGCCAGTTCCGGGAACAGCACCACGTCGGCGCCGTGCTCGTCGCGCGCCTGCGCGATCATCGTCGCGATGCGCTCGGCGTTTTTTTCGACCGCGCCGACGGGGAAGTCGAATTGGGCCAGGGCGATGCGGAGCGATGCGGACATGCGGCGGTTACTCGTTGAGTGGCGCGGAAAAGGATGGGGCGCGAACGAAGTTTAGGAGCGAACGGTTTCGAAATCGGATGGCGATACTAAAATTCAGTCGAATGGACTAAAGCCGTGTGTAGCCGGCTTCCTTCTGAGCGCGGATCGCCAGCACGAACACCGTATCGATCGCTTCGGCATAGCGGTACAGCGCCACATAGCCCTGCGTGTCGCGACCTATGATCAGTTCGCGCAAGTCCGACACCGCGGGCCGGCCGATCAACGGATTGTCGGCGAGCGCATCGAAGGCATTGACGATACCCTCGATGCGCGCCCCGGCCTGCGCGACCTCGTGCGCAGCCAGATGGTCGATGATCCGGTCGATATCTTCGAGCAGTTCCGGGGCGAACTCGACCTTCGCCATCTCAACGACCCGGCTTTCCCGGCTTCGGCGCGGGCGCGGATCGTCCCGCGGCGCGGGCTTGCAGGTAGCTGCGCATGTCGGACCAGGCGATGACTTGGCCGCTGGCGAGAATCTGCGCATAACGCTGCTCGGCCAGATCGCGCATCTCGTCGCGACGTTCCTGCGCTTCGGTCTTCTCGGCGATGGCTTCGAGTATGAAACCGTGCGGCGTGGTTCCGGCGCGCTCGGCGGCGCGGGCGATGCGGACCTTGAGTTCTTCGGTCAGCCGGATCGTGGTAGTGGACATGGCGTCCTCGGCTATCGGTGCGTTGTCGCGCAATGTAGCACATCTGTGCTACATGCATCCATGCCGCCGCCCGGCGGTGGCGCAAACGAAAAAGCCGCCCGAGGGCGGCTTCTTCGTCGGCTCAATGCAGCGGATCGATCCCGCTGGGGAGGCCTTACTTAGCCAACCGCTTGGCAATCGCCGCGCCCAGATCGCCCGGCGACTTCACCGTGGTGACGCCGGCCTTCTCCATCGCCGCGAACTTGCCTTCGGCCGTGCCCGAGCCGCCGGAGGCGATCGCGCCGGCGTGGCCCATGCGCTTGCCCTTCGGCGCCGAGGCGCCTGCGATGAAGCCGACGACCGGCTTGGTCACGTACTGGCTGATGAACTCGGCCGCTTCTTCCTCGGCCGAACCGCCGATCTCGCCGACCATGATGATGCCTTCGGTCTGCGGATCGTCCTGGAACCACTTCAGCGCGTCGATGAAGTTGGTGCCGTTGATCGGATCGCCGCCGATGCCGATGCAGGTCGATTGGCCCAGGCCCACGTCGGTGGTCTGCTTGACCGCTTCATAGGTCAGCGTGCCCGAACGCGAAACGATGCCGATCTTGCCCGGCTTGTGGATGTGGCCCGGCATGATGCCGATCTTGCACTCGCCCGGGGTGATGACGCCGGGGCAGTTCGGACCGACCAGGACCACGTCCTCAAAGCCGTTGAGGGTGTTCTTCACCCGCAGCATGTCCAGCACCGGGATGCCTTCGGTGATGCACACGATGACCTTGATGCCGGCCGCGGCGGCTTCCAGGATCGCGTCGGCCGCGAACGGCGGCGGCACGTAGATCACCGATGCGTCGGCGCCGGTTTCATCGACCGCGTCGCGCACGGTGTTGAAGACCGGCAGGCCCAGGTGCTGGGTGCCGCCCTTGCCCGGAGTCACGCCGCCGACGACCTTGGTGCCGTACTCGAGCATCTGTTCGGCGTGGAAGGTGCCCTGCGAGCCGGTGAAGCCCTGCACGATCACCTTGGTGTTCTTATTGATCAAAACGGACATGTCATCAGCCCCTTACTTGCCAGCGACGGCAGCAACCGCCTTCTTAGCGCCGTCGTTGATGTTGTCGGCCGGGGTAATGGCCAGACCCGAATTCTTCAGCAGTTCCTTGCCGGCTTCCACGTTGGTGCCTTCCAGGCGCACGATCACCGGCACCTTGACGTCGACTTCCTTGACCGCGGCGATGATGCCCTCGGCGATCATGTCGCAGCGGACGATGCCGCCGAAGATGTTGACGAAGATCGCCTTGACCTTGTCCGAGCTCAGGATGAGCTTGAACGCCTCGGTCACGCGCTCCTTGGTGGCGCCGCCGCCGACGTCGAGGAAGTTGGCCGGCGAGCCGCCTTCCAGCTGGATGACGTCCATGGTCGCCATCGCCAGGCCGGCGCCGTTGACCATGCAACCGATGTTGCCGTCCATGGTGACGTAGTTGAGGTCGTGCTGGCTGGCCAGCACCTCGGTCTCGTCTTCCTGGCGGATATCGCGCATCGCGGCCAGGTCCTTGTGACGGAACGTGGCGTTGTCGTCGCTGTTGACCTTGCCGTCGAGCACGGCCAGGTTGCCGTTGGTGAGGATCGCCAGCGGGTTGAGTTCGACCAGCGCCAGGTCCTTCTCGTTGAACAGCTTGTACAGGCCCAGCATGATCGTGGTCAGCTGGCCGGCCTGCTTGGCATTGAGGCCCAGGTCGAAAGCGAGCTCACGGCACTGGTAGGCCTGCAGGCCCTGCACGTAGTTGACGTGCACGGTCTTGATCGCGTCCGGAGTTTCCTCGGCGACCTTCTCGATTTCCACGCCGCCTTCGGCCGAAGCGATGAAGGTGACCGACTGGGTCGAGCGATCCACCAACACCGACAGATACAGTTCCTTGGCGATGTCGGTGCCTTCGGAGATCAGCACCGTATCGATCGGCAGTGCCACGCCGGCCGACTGGTAGGTCTCCATCTTGGTGCCCAGCATGGCCTTGGCGTACTGCTTCACTTCGTCGAAGTTCTTCGCCAGCTTGACGCCGCCGGCCTTGCCGCGGCCACCGGCGTGGATCTGGGCCTTGACCACCCAAAGATCGCCCGGAATGGCCTTGGCGGCCGCGACCGCTTCATCGGGAGTGCGCGCAACGCGCCCGGCCGGCACTGCGATGCCGTAGTCGGCAAACAGCTGCTTTGCCTGATATTCGTGGAAATTCATGCGTCACCGAGGGGAGTGAAAGACGTCCCGCGCATGTACCCCGGCCAAGAGCCGGCGGACGCGCGAGGGGGCCGCATTGTCGCCGATCGCGGCGGGCCGAGCAAAACCCGATCGCAGCCGGCCCGGCCGCAGGACCCAGCCTGTACCGGCTTTGTGACCGCCGATGCCAGCGCCGGCCGCCTCCGGCCCGGGTCCGGCAGGGCCGGCGCGGCCCGCGGCCGCCGTCTGCCGGCAGGCCGCGGATGGCCTCAGGCCCGATCCGGCAAGGTCGCACCGGCCCCGCGGGACGGCCCGGGATCGGGCCGACGCACGTCGCGAATGCGTCCGGGCAGCGGTCACGCCGGTTCGGAGCGGTCAGCCGCCCTATACTGACCGATACCCCGCCCGCGTATGGAAACCCGTTTGCCGCCAGGTCTCGCTCCCGTCAGTCCAGCCGATGCGGACCTCGCGCTGCGCCGCGAACTGTATTTCTTCACCCTCTACCGCCTGCTCGAAGCCGCGTTGCTGGTGTTCTTCCTGTTCGGGCCGGTCGACAACCTGATCGGCGCGCCGCGCCACGATCTGTTCGCGCGCTCGCTGTCGCTGTCTTATCTGTTCATCGCCACCTTGCTGTTCGTGTTCAGCCGCCGTGGCGACCTGCGCAGCCAGGTCCTGGCCGGCATCGCCTGCGACCTGTTCTTCGGCATCCTGGCCATCCACGCCCTGCCCGGCGCTGGCACCGGGATCGCGCTGATGCTGATGTTCAACGTCGGCGCCGCGGCCTTGCTGCTGCGCGCGCGCTACGGCATCGGCGCGGCCATCGTGGCCTGCCTGGGGCTGATCGGCGAATGGCTGTGGACCGAGCTGGGCAACGAAAGCACCGGCCGCACCATCGCCGAGCCGATCATGTTCGCGCTGGGCTATCTGTCGATCGCGCTGCTGACCAACATGCTCGGCCGGCAGATGCGCGAGAGCCAGGAACTGGCCGAGCGCCGCGGCGCCGAGGCCGCCAACTACGCCGAGATCAACGAGCTGATCATCCGCCGCATGCGCACCGGCGTGCTGCTGGTCGACGGCGAAGGCCGCCTGCGCCTGGCCAACGAGGCGGCGATGCTGCTGCTCGGCGACAGCGGCGAGTACGACGGCACCCGCCACGGCCACCGCATCCTCGCCATCGCCTCGCCCGAGCTCGCGCGCCGCCTGAGCCGCTGGCGGGTCGAAGGCCGCCCCGACGAAAGTCCGCTGCAACTCGCGCCGGACCTGCCCGAAGTGGTGCCGCGCTTCACCCGTCTGCTCGCCGGCAGCGACCAGACCCTGATCTTCCTCGACGACACCTCGCTGGTCTCGCGCCGCGCCGAATCGATCACCCTGGCCGCGCTCGGCCGCTTTTCCGCCAGCCTCGCCCACGAGATCCGCAATCCGCTCGCGGCGATCAACTATGCGGTGCAGTTGCTGGAAGAGTCGCGCGACATCGCCATCTCCGACCGGCGCCTGCTGGAAATCGTGCGCCAGCAGGGCTCGCGCATGAACGGCATCGTCGAGAACGTGCTCGGCATGGCACGGCGCGAGCCGGCCAAGCCCGAGCATGTGGAGCTGATGGGCTTCGTGCGCCAGTTCGTGGACGAATACCGCGTCAGCCATCCGATCGAACAAGACACGCTGCGCGCGACCGGCTCGCACAGCCAGGCCTCGGCGCTGGTCGATCCGCGCCAACTGCATCAGGCCCTGACCGTGCTGGTGCACAACGCGCTGACCTACGGCCGCATCCCCGGCGAGCCGGCGCGCGTGACCGTGCATGTGTATTTCGACGAAGTCGGTCTGCCGGCGATCGATGTGCTCGATCGCGGCCCGGGCATTCCCGATTCCGTCGCCGAACGCCTGTTCCGCCCGTTCTTCACCACCTCCAGCCACGGCACCGGTCTGGGTCTGTATATCGCGCGCGAGCTGTGCCGGGCCAACCAAGCGGCGCTGGATTACGTGCCGGTTCCCGGCGGCGGCGGCTGTTTCCGCATCCGTCTGGCCGGCGCAAGCGCGTTGTCCTCGCCCTGAACGACGGCATCGCAATCGACGTCATAAGCAGAATCTGTGCCACAAGCGTCTTGGCCGCGACAGGTTCGTTAAGCTATCGTGGGCGGTGGAGGGCGTAATGGCTGAAACCCGTAGTGCATTGGTAGTCGATGACGAGCGCGATATTCGCGAGCTGCTGGTCATGACCTTGGGCCGGATGGGCCTGCGTTGCGACACCGCGTCGGGCCTCGGCGAGGCTCGCAGCCAGCTGCTGCGCAACAGTTACGACTTGTGCCTGACCGACATGCGCCTGCCGGACGGCTCGGGCATGGATCTGGTCGCCGAGATCAGCCAGAAGTACCCGAACACCCCGGTGGCGATGATCACCGCCTTCGGCAACGTCGAAGCCGCGGTCGATGCGCTCAAGGCCGGCGCCTTCGATTTCGTCGCCAAGCCGGTCGATCTGGCGGTGCTGCGCGATCTGGTGCGGCACGCGCTGGAACTCAACGACACCCGCCGCAGCGCCAGCGAGGCCGTGGGCTCGCGCCTGTACGGCGAATCGCCGGCGATGATCAAACTGCGCCAGACCATCGGCAAGGTCGCGCGCAGCCAGGCGCCGGTGTACATCGCCGGCGAGTCCGGCGTGGGCAAGGAACTGGTCGCGCGCACCATCCACTCCGAAGGCGGCCGCGCCGACGGCCCGTTCGTGCCGGTCAACTGCGGCGCGATTCCGGCCGAGCTGATGGAAAGCGAATTCTTCGGCCATAAGAAAGGCAGCTTCACCGGCGCCCACGCCGACAAGCCCGGCCTGTTCCAGGCCGCCGACGGCGGCACCTTGTTCCTCGACGAAGTCG
Organism: Lysobacter gummosus; assembly: GCF_001442805.1. Taxonomy (NCBI): domain Bacteria; kingdom Pseudomonadati; phylum Pseudomonadota; class Gammaproteobacteria; order Lysobacterales; family Lysobacteraceae; genus Lysobacter; species Lysobacter gummosus. The sequence goes on from NZ_CP011131.1 coordinate 4,534,992, forward strand.
CCGAGCTGCCGTTGCCGATGCAGGTCAAGCTGCTGCGCGCGATCCAGGAAAAATCGATCCGCCCGGTCGGCGCGCAAGCCGAACTGGTGGTCGACGTGCGCATTCTGTCGGCGACCCACAAGGACCTCGCCGCGCTGGTGGCCGACGGCCGCTTCCGCCAAGACCTTTATTACCGCATCAACGTCATCGAGCTGCGCGTGCCGCCGCTGCGCGAGCGCCTCGACGACCTGCCCGGCCTGGCCGGCAAGATCCTGCACCGCCTCGCCGGCAACCAGGGCCGTCCGGTCCCGCGCCTGGGCGACGACGCCCTCGACGCGCTGCGTGCGTACGGCTTCCCCGGCAACGTGCGCGAGCTGGAAAACATCCTCGAACGCGCCCTGGCCCTGGCCGAAGGCGAAGTGCTCAGCGCCACCGACCTGCGCCTGCCGCGCCTGTCCACGCAGCCGCCGCCGCTGCCGGCCAACGTCGCCCAGAACGGCAACCCGCCACAGCAAGCCGGCGCCGTCGACCCGCGCACGCTCAACCCGCGCGACACCGCGACCAGCGCCCTGCCCTCGTACATCGAGGAAATAGAACGCGCCGCGATCCAGCAGGCGCTGCAGGAAAACCGCTACAACAAGACCCGCACCGCGGCGGCGCTGGGGATTACCTTTCGTGCGCTGCGGTATAAGCTCAAGAAGCTTGGGATTGACTGATCGCGGCGGCCTGTCGAGGCCGTCGCAGCGCCATCGCCGCGCTAATCGCTGATTCGAACTCCATACACGCACGGCGCGCCTGATTCAGGCCGCGCCTGTCGGGCTGCGGGCTGCGTCAAATCGCCGAAGCCGATAGTGCTGCGAGTTACCGCCGAACTCTTGTAGCCAGAATCACGATGTAAGGTCGCGTCGATCGCGAGCGGGCTAACGGCTCGGCGAACGCAGCGCTAAGTGACCGATCGAACGCGCCGGCCCGGCGCGGATGCGCACTGACATCTTTAGAGATGCCCACTCGCGCATCACTCCACTTATTCAGTGGCAAATCGCAACGCTTTGGTCACAAACGCTTCCTCCGAGGCAAGCGCAGATGCACAGACCGATCGAACAACTCACTTTGTGACGCACTGCAAAAATGTCCGCACGCAGGGCGATGTGACGAAAATCGCAATTTCTCACCCCTCACATTCAACCTGACGCATTTGGTCACCGAACCCACGCGCCGAGTGACCCTGTGCGTCACCCCATCCAAGCCCCTGCGCGTCGATACGTGACTGGGCTATCAGTTTCTATCCACGCCGCCGCGTACCGGGGAGTTGGCATGGGATGTGCGTAGCCTTACATGCACGTGCGGCACGCACGGCTGCCGAAGGATCGAACACCGGACCTGTTGGCACGTGAAGCAACTCAATCACTCCTAGGGGATACACCATGAAGAAGCAGCAAGGCTTTACCCTCATCGAACTGATGATCGTCATCGCGATCCTGGGCATCCTGATCGCCATCGCTCTGCCGGCGTACCAGGACTACACGATCCGCACCAAGAACGTTGAGTGCCTCAACGTCGCCGCCGCCGCCAAGCTGGCCGTGTCGGAAACCGCTCAGGACCGTGGCTCGCTCGGCGCGATCACCGCGACCAACACCGGCTACAGCTTCATCGCCAGCAGCTACTGCTCCACCGTCGCCATCACTGCCGGTACCGGCGTGATCATCGCGACCACCCTCGGCGGCGTTGGCGGCACCGGCGGCGCTTCTGTCGCGTTCACCCTGAAGCCGACCCAGGCCGCTGGCCGCATCGAATGGGATTGCTCGGTCCCGGCCGGCACCAAGATGTCGCAGGTTCCGGCTGAATGCCGTCCGTAATCGACTGATTACTACCTGCTTCAATAAAGGCCCCGGCGCAAGCCGGGGCCTTTTGTTTTGGCGTTTCTAAATAAGAACCGTTTTTCCGGTCCCATTTAGCCCATAGATTCCAACAATTTCGATCGACCGAATCCCACTGTGATTGCCTGCGCATCGCGACCGTACGAACCGTTCGTCGCCAGATTCAATCCGTACGGCATCAAAAAGCCACGAATAGCCGTTTTTCCTCCTGCAGCGACCAACAACAGGAAAAGTTGGCACGAGCCGTGCTTACCTCTTTAGTTATCGCGCGCAGTGCAAAAGCACTGCCGAAGGATCGACGACGGCCGGCGCGGGTCGCAGCCAAATATCCAGGGGGATACCGCAATGAAACCGCAGAAGGGTTTTACCTTGATCGAACTGATGATTGTCATCGCAATCCTCGGCATCCTCATCTCCATCGCATTACCGGCCTACCTCGATTACGTAACCCGCACCAAAAATGCCGAATGCCTCAATGTGGCGGCAGGGGCAAAGATCGCAGTTTCCGAAACCGCACAAGACCGAGGCGGAATCGATATGGTTACCGCGACCAACACCGGCTACAGCTTCGCCGCTTCCAGTTATTGCGCCAGCGTCGATGTCGGCGCCTCTGGAGTGATCACCGCCGTATCGTCTCCTGGCGCCAGCACGCCGGTAACGTTTACCCTGCGCCCCTCATTGGAAAGCGGACGCCTGGAATGGGATTGCAGCGTGGCCAGCGGCACCAATCTGACGCTTGTGCCCGCAGAGTGCCGCTGAGAGTCGTTTACTTACCATCGCCCAGGAAGAAAACGAGCAACAAGTCACTCCACGCCCGGGCTGCACTCGGCAGAACGCCTTGCGCTCCGTATAGTCTGCGCGAGTTCATTTTTTGGAACGGACTATGCCCGCTCGTTTAGTACTGCTGGCCGCAATGGCGCTCACCGTGTTCGTCTATTGGGCCGGCTTGTCCGGCCCCTTCATATTCGACGACCAGCCCAACCTGGCGCCAATACAAAGCTGGCTCAACGGCGAGGCGACTTGGCAGTCGATCGTGTTCGGTAACCAGTCCGGACTCCTGGGTCGGCCGATCTCGATGGCCAGCTTCCTGCTCAGCGCACAGTTCGGCGGGCACACCCCGTACGCGTACAAGCTCGGCAACCTGATCGTCCACTTGCTTTGCGGCTTCGTCGGTTGGCAGGTCATTCGTCGCTTCCTCGCCGAAGACCCCCGTCTGTCCATGCGCGCCGACATGCTTGCCAGCGTAGTCATCGCTTTGTGGCTACTGCACCCGATCAACACGAGCACCGTGCTCTACTCGGTGCAGCGCATGGCGCAGTTGAGCACGTTGTTCGTCCTGCTTTCACTGTGGACTTATCTCGCTGCGCGGCAACAACTCATCAAGGATAAGTTGACTACGGCGCTTCCTGCCCTGTTCGTACTGTTCCCCCTGTTCGTGCTGGCCGGACTGATGAGCAAAGAGAACGCCGCCGTCGCTCCGGCGCTGTGCCTGGTGGTGGAGCTGGGGTACTTTCTCGCGCGCACCGGACATAAACGGGTCAGGCAGGCGTTCTTCGCGGTTTTTCTTATATTGCCCGCGCTGGCCGTGCTGGGAGTGCTCCTGCTCGCCCCGAGCAAATTGTTGGTCAGTTACTCCGAACGCGACTTCACCCTGATCGAAAGGTTGATGACTCAGTCGCGGGCGCTGATGGACTACATCGTCACGGTCATCATTCCGCGCACGCCGTTGATGGGCCTGTACACCGACGACTTCGTCCCGTCGCGAGGGCTGTTCGCCCCCGTCACGACCGCCGTATCGATCCTTGCGCTTGCACTGATCAGCGCCCTCGCCATCAAGCTACGTAAGCGCGCGCCTAGCGTCTTCGTCGGCTGGTTCTTCTTCCTCGCCGCTCACGGCGTCGAGTCGAGCATCATTCCCTTGGAGCTGTATTTCGAACATCGTAACTACCTGCCGGCTCTCGGCCTGATCTTGGCACTGGTGGGCCTAACCGCGCTGCTGCCAGAAGATCTGCCGCTCAATATCTTCAGCCCCAAGCAACTGGGCGCGCTGATCGTCGGCGGCTTCGCCCTTTCGTTCGCGTTCGCGACCGCCGGCCGCGCCAACGTCTGGGCGGCGTCGGACACAATGCTCGAACAAGGCCTCAAGCATCACCCGGGCTCGATGCGAGCGCAGTTAGAACGCGCAACCATGTCGCTCCAGCAGCAGGCCAATCCTCAAGGAGCCTATGACGCCTTCGCCGATCTACTCGGAGGAAGCAATCTGCGCAATCAAGTGGTCGGACGCATCAGCTGGGTAACACTGGACTGCATGACCGGCAAGACGGTAACTCCGATGGACTTCCAGAACGCGGTGGCCAAAGCCCGCCCGAGCCTGAGCATGGCTGAAGTGCCTGCCTTGCGATTGCTTACGCGATTCAGCAGGGAACGCGGCTGCAGCCAATTGACCGACTCCGCAATAGCGGACGGCATCATCACCATGCTCGACCGCGCGTCCGCCCAACCCGACAAATCGCGCGCAAAATGGCTGACCCGTTTCCTGGCGGCAGAGACATTGCTCCGTGCCGGCCGAGCCGCTGAAGCACAGACGCAAGCAGAACTGGCCTGGAAAGCCAGCGCAGATCTTCCGGTAGGCACGCTGCTCTCGCAGATCTACGCAGGCCGCAAAATGAAGGCCGAAGCGCAGCAGTTGCTTGCAGTGCTGGAGAAAAGGATGAAGCCCTACGACAAGCAGGGCCAGGCCGAGCTCGCCAAGACCCGGTCACTGCTCGAGCAGGAATGAACAACCGTTCGGCAACAAGCGGTCGTAGGTACCACGGCGGATATCGGCGGGATGTCGCCGCACGCGGCATGCGCGTAGCAGGCAAAATCCGATGAAAGCCAGATGGATAGTATCCGCCGCGATCCTCGCGGCGATGCTGATTTACTCTGTCGGCCTGGATGGACCGTACCTATTCGACGACACGTTCAATCTGATGCCGGTAAGGCTCTGGGCGGCCGGACGGCTCGATTGGAGCGAGGTGATGTTCGGCAACGTCTCGGGAGTACTCGGACGGCCGGTATCCATGGCGAGCTTCATGCTCAGCGCGGCCATCGGCGGCGCCACGCCTTTGGACTACAAAGCCGGCAATCTGGCGACCCACCTGATCTGCTCCGTCCTGATCTTTCGCCTTCTGCAGAAACTTCTGGCTGCCGACCATCGTTCGCCCGACACTGTCGCAGTGTCGGCGGGCTTGCTGACAGCGCTGTGGTTACTGCATCCACTGCATGTCAGCACCGTGCTTTACGCCGTGCAACGCATGGCCCAACTGAGCACGTTATTCGTGCTGCTCGCACTGCTGGCCTATCTCAGGGGCCGGTCGGCACTGATCTCCTCACAGCTACTCAAGGCTCGCATCTGGTTGTTCGCGGCGTTCCCCGCATTGTGGCTGCTGGGTCTGCTTAGCAAGGAAAACGCAGCCGTCGCTTCCGCGCTGTGCCTGGTGCTGGAGCTGGCGTACTTCAAGCGCGATGAGGCGTCGAAGCGGACGCTGGCCTGGTTCTATGCGACGACACTGATCCTGCCGGTTCTGTTGGCCGGACTGGTCGCCGTCATCCGGCCCTCCATTTTGTTGGGCGGCTACCGAATTCTCGAATTCGATATGCCGCAACGGCTGTTGTCGCAAGCACGCGCGCTGTTTTCGTATCTGGGAATGTTGATATTTCCCAGAGGCGAAAACATGAGTGTCTTTAACGACGATTTCGCCATTTCCACCGGCTTGCTGTCGCCGCCCAGCACAATGGTGGCACTGTTGGCCCTCGTGGCGATCAGCGTGATTGTCATCGTCCTGCGGCGCCGCGCGCCGCATTTGTTCGCCGGCTGGTTCTTCTTCCTGGTGGCTCATGGGGTCGAATCGACGATCTTGCCGCTGGAATTGTATTTCGAACACCGCAACTATCTGCCATCGGTCGGACTTCTGCTGATGATTGCAGGCTTGATTTCCCTGCTTCCCGAAAAGCTCCGGAATGACTCGCGCCTTCGATACGGTGCGCTGACTGCGTTCGCACTGTGCGCCGCAGCCTTAGCCTCGATCACCTGGCAACAGGCAAATATTTGGCGCAGCAAGGAAGCCATCGTCGATCAGTCGGTGCGCAACCATCCGCACTCGCTTCGTGCCGTGCAAGCCAAGATGATCGAAGCCATCAATCGCAAGCGCTATGAACAGGCATTTGCGCTGATTTCGCCGATGGCCAACTCGAACAACCCGCGCACCCGTCTCCTTGCGTATCTGGATATGACTTCGATCCGCTGCCTATCGGGCAACCCTCCGGATCCCGCTTGGTTGGATCAAGCGATTCGCGATGCAAGAGATAGATTGACCCTCGCCGAAACCCAGACCGTCGGCCTGTTGATGCAGGTCAGTCGCGACCATCGTTGCGGCAAACAGTCCGAACAGCGCATCGCAGCGACCATCGCCGCCATCGCCAACAAGGCCAGCGGTCAGGCGGACAATGTCGGCCCAAAATGGCAACTGCACTATGCAGCGGCAATCATCTATGGACGTATAGGCCACTGGTCCGACGCACTAACCGAACTGCGGCATGCCTGGCAGCCTGGCGTGCCATCCGAGGTGGGCGCACTGCTCGTTCAGGCTCTGGCGCATAACGGATTACGCGATGAAGCAGCGCGTCTGTTGTGGCGGTTGAACCAAGAAACCTCGGCTAAAGACAGGGCCGGGCAGGCTGCATTGGAGCCGGCTCGTAAGATGATTTCAGCGCATCCATAAACCATTATGTCGAATCTTGAACCCATGAATTTGACCGACGGCGAATCTGAGCTCTCGCTCCTTGCCATCACAGACACTCGGCGCGTCAGGATCATCGAAATCATCAATGTTGGTTACTGAGATGCAAGCTCCCTTAGGCGAAGGCAAAGCACGAACCCAGCGCCCACCATCCAAGATAACTTGGTCCGGCTTGGCGCTGTTTGTGAGTACGTTGCTGGTGTTCCTGCTTGGGTTCCATTTCAGCCGGGGTTCCGCAGGCTACGACATAGACCCATCCTGGGCGTCTGTCGTCACTTGGGGCGCCGAGCACGGTGCGCGCTGGGGCCAGGACATCGTTTTCACTTACGGCCCCCTGGGGTTGTTGAGCCCTCAATTCAGCTACACGCCATCGATGCTGCTGGTCGCCGCTTGCGGCCAAGTAGCTTTTTCGGCGCTTTATGCAATGTTGTTTGCGATTGCATGCTCGGCCCTTGCCCCCTCATCACGCTTGGCCTTGTTGCTGATCGTGGTTTGGTTCGGTACGGTCTGGGCCGGCGACGTGCTCTGGCTGACGATCTATCCGATCGCCTTGATCGCCATGTGGCGAGCGCATGAAGGCGCTTTCCGACACTCCGCCTGGATAGCCATCGCGGCCGGAGCCGCGTGCGCCATCCCTTGGCTAATCAAGTTCAGCCTTTTCCCATTGTGGATCGCCTGGTTGATCAGCGCCCCTATCGCGATGACCAGGTACGTGCGCACCGGTTTGCTATCGGTCGGCTCTAGCGCGATCACCGCACTGATGTTGTGGTGGCTTACCGGCCACGACTTGGCCGACCTCCCTACACACCTGGAAAGAAGCTTCCAGGTAGCGATCGGCTATAGCCATGCGATGCAACGCCCAGGCCCCGAGTGGACCGATACGATCGGGTTCGTGACGTTGGCGCTGGCGTTGGCCGTGTTGGCATTGGCTTTCGCACGTTCGCGCTTAGGCTGGCCCCAGCGCATTGCGTTCTTCATGCTCGCGGCCGCGACCGTGGGTCTATCTTTCAAGGCAGCATTCACGAGAGTCGATACTGTCCACCTGTTTATCTTTTTCCCTACCGCCGCAACCGTCCTGGTACTGCTCGGGATTTTCGTTCATAGCAATGGCTTGCGGCGATTCACAACGGCCGCCGCCGTTGCCTGCGCAGCCGGCGCCTTCGCGTTGCCATCCATTCGCCCGGACCAGAAGCTCTTCCTGGCCATAGGCGCCCCTGCCGTCGACACGTCGATACAACGCGCACTCGATCTGGTTTTGTTCGCTCCGCGGACCGAATATCTCAGCCGCAACACGCGCGAGCTGAGAGCCGACGCGTCGATGCCTCAAACCAGGCAACTGGTCGGCCGCGACCCGATAGACATCATCTCCGTCGGACAGGGCGTCCTTTTCCTCAACCAACTCAATTACCGGCCGCGTCCGATCTTCCAAGGCTATTCGGCTTATACGCCCGAGCTGGCGGCGATGAATCGCGATTTCATCGTTTCATCGCGCGGCCCGCAGTGGGTCATGTTGGACCTCAGGGCCATCGACGGTCGCCTGCCGATGAGCGAGGACCCGTTGGCGATGCTGCAGGTCATCCAGACCTACCGTCCGCGTTTGAGCGAGCGCGGCCTGCTGCTCATGCAGCGCAATGCCAGTGCCCGAGCGACCGCGAAGCCGCTGGGAGAAGCGCAAGGCCGCCTCGATGAGTTCGTCGTGGTTCCTTCCAGGCCCGGTCAAGCGCTCGCTTTGAGCATCGACATCGAGCCCACCGCCTGGGGCCGGGCCGCCGGGGCGCTGCACCGATCGCCTCGCTTGTATATCGATCTGGAGCTCGGCGATGGAACGCAACGCAGCTATCGCATCGTTCCGGGTGCGGCGCGGGCGGGATTCCTGCTGTCGCCGCTTATCGAAAACACACAGTCGCTCTGGGACTGGCTGGCCACCGACAAAAGCGAACGCGTAGCCCGGCTGCGTTTGCGCGGCGAATCCTGGCTTGGGCATGCCGGGTTCGAGCAAGACTACCGGCTGCGCTACAGCGAACCGGCGGTAACATCGTCTCCGGTGTCGCCTCATGATCCTGCGCCGACGCCCTAGCCGACCTGCAACACCCGAGGAACGGCCTAGGCCTTCGCGCACGCCGCCAACGCCGGCTTATTCGCTCCTGCCCGGCGCGAAAGAAAGGTATTTGTGCCCGAAGTAGCTCGTAACGACGGGAACAGCGATGCCGATGGCGTGCGCGATCGTTTCTGCGTGAGCGTGAACTCCGATCGCCGGCAGCACCACGCGAACCAGTAGCAAACTGATCGCGATCGTCTGCAGTACCGCGGCAAGGTTGACCGCGACGAACCAGCCGATCTGGCGATGTAGCCGCGCCGCGCCGTCGGCCTGGAAAACGAAAATCTTGTTGAGGACGAAGGCCGTCGCCATACCCAGGCAATAGGCGAGCGTGATGGCAGGGACATAGTCCATCCACGTACTCAGCGCGATCCGCGAGCCGAAATTGACCACGGCCGCGGCCCCGCCCGCCAGAACGAAAAGAATGAAGCGGCGCGAAATCAAGGTACTTACCTCATCCGAAGGGGTGCGATTAATCGGCGGCGGCGACGGCGGCGAGTGTGCGTCCAACCGCTATGCTCTCGTTGATCGATCGATCCTCGGGGTAGTAATACGAAGTATCGGCCATGTAAAAACCTGGCACCGGCGTCTTCATCGCCGGCAGCATGGCCTGGAAGCCCGGCGGGCAAATGGTCTGGGCGAAGTCGTAGCGATGGCAATGACGGGCGACAATCCAGTCGGGGCCGAACGCGGGATTGATCTTCGACAGATAGCCGACGACCTCGTCGATCAACTGTTCGTTGCTGCGGGACCACTTGGGATGGGTCTTGGGCATATAGAACGGCGCGTACAGGATGTGCTCGCCCTCGCCCGTGCCGGGATTGAGGTTGGAGTACTCGATGACGCCTGGGATTTCGATCTCCGGATCGCTGATGTTCATCCAGAAGTTCGCGCTTAGCGCATGGCGCAACTTGAGGATGACGCAAGCCACCGGGATGTTCTCGATCCGGCGTATGCGATCGGCGAATTCGCGCGGCAGCGCCGGGACCATGCCCGGCACGTACTGGATCGGAGCGGTTGATAGCACGGCGTCGCAGGCGCGGTCCTCGCCGGCTACGCGCACGCCGGTGACCCGGCCTTGATCGACGTTGACTTGATCGATGCCTTGCTTGAGATGGATCCTGCCGCCGTGCTCGAGGATGAAGCGCTCCATCGCTTCCAGCACGGTCTCCGAGCCACCTTCGATATAACCCAGGCTCTCGCTCAGCAGACTGCGCCGGGACAGGGCGATGCGTTTGATCCGCGTGCCGATCCACGAGGCCGAAAGATTGTCGGTGTATTCGAAGAATTTGAGATGGAAGGTGCGGCGCCAAAGCACGTCGTAACCCCGCTCGCCCAGCCAGCGGCGCAGCCATGCGGTAGCGTTGACCCGATCCAGCGCTGTCCAGTCCTTGATGCCCTTGGTCACCATTACATGCAGGGCGTAACGAAACTTGCTGATGAGGCCAAGCTTGGGGAACGCCAGCAACGCGAAGGGCGTACCCCACTTGTACAACTTGCCGTCGTAGTAATAGCCCATCTTGGTGTCGGTCCACTTCAGCCGGTCCGACAAACCAAGCGAATCCAGCAACTCGAACAGAGCGTGGTCGGTCTTGCAGATGAAGTGATAGTAGCGTTCGATCTTGAGGCCATCGAAATTAAAGCTGGCCGACATGCCGCCGATGCGATCGTCGCGTTCGTAGATATCGACCTGGTGACCCTGCTTGAGAAGTTCCATGGCCGCCATCAATCCCATCGGGCCGGAGCCGACGATCGCGAAACGTTTCGGTGCAGTGGTCATTGAGGCTCGGCGTATTCGGGGAGTTAGAGTGATCGGCCCTCGGGTGCGAACCGAAGGGCCTGGAAGCTTCAGCGCTTGAGAACGATCTTAGAATAGGTCGGATCGCAGTAGCTCTCGCGCACCGCGTCCTCGAAGGCATGCTGGGCGACTCCGAACACCGCCTGAGTGTCCACGCCCTTGAAGTCGTCGCCGGCCGACAAGGCTTTGAGCTGATCCACGGTAAACGGCGGCTTGCGACTGAACACGGCATAGGTCCGCAGCAGAAAAGCGAACCAGGCGATGGGGATATGCACGATCCAGGTGCGCAAGCCCTTGGCCGCCTTGATGGTCTTGATGATGTCGACATAGGTAATGCGAGTGTCGCCGACGATGTCGTAGATCGCGCCTTGCGGTTCGCGCTCGATGCACTTGACGATGCAGCGGCAGAAGTCGCGCTCGTACAGCGGCTGGCGCATGAACTTGCCGTCGCCCGGGATCGGGAATACCGGCGTGCGCGCCATGAAGCGCGACAGCCAGCCCAGGTGCTTGGGATCGAACCAGCCGAACATCAGAGTCGGACGCAGCACGCAGTGGCGCAGGCCGCTGTGCACGACCATGGCCTCCTGCTGCTTCTTCGTATTGGTGTAATCGTCGTTGGCGACCGAATTCACCACCGACGAGCTTATGTGCACCAGATACGGCATCCGCTGGCGCTTGCACGCCTCCAGGACGACGCGGGTGGCGTCGATGTTGTTGCGGATGAACAACTCGCCGTGCTTGCCGGTGATCTGCGCATGCAGCTGGATCAGGCAACGCGCGTCGCGCAGGGCCGGTTCCCACTTCGCCGTTTCGGCAGGGTCCGCCAGATCCGCGTGAATGGCTTCGACATCGGGATGCAGCGACTTGAGGATGTCTAGGTTGTAGGCGTGCTTGTCAATCGCGACCAGCCGGGTATAGCCCTGTGCCTTCAACTCGACGATCAAATTCTGGCCGACCAGTCCGGCGGCGCCGGTCAGTACGATCTTGGCGTGCTTGTCGTTCATCGAAATCCGGCTTACAGCTTGATACGGCGAAAGACGAATTCGGGGATGTTCTTGATCGCCTGCATGATTCCCCACCAGAACCATGGCAGGTAGGCCACGCCGCGGCGCTTGTCGATCGCATCGACGATGCCGCGCGCTATCCGGTCGGGCGTGGCCCACAACGCGCCTTTCTTGAACGACCGGGTCATCGGCGTATCGACGAAGCCCGGCTTGATCGTCAGCACATTGATCCCGTCGGCGTTGAGACGTTGGCGCAGGCCGCTGAAAAAGGTGCTGACCGCGGCTTTGGCGCTGCCGTAAAGATAGTTGCTGGCACGGCCGCGATCGCCGGCGACGGACGAGATCGCCGCCAGCGTGGAACCGGACTTGAGCCGCGGAGCGATCGCCGTGGCCAACGCGATGGTGGACAAGCCATTGGTGGAAAACTCGCGCAGCGCCAGTTCCGCCGACGCCTCGCAAGCCGCCTGGTCGGGCAAGGTACCGTGCGCGATCAGAACCAGATCGATCTGGCCGAACTCGGCCCAGGCCGCGTCGAGCACGTCCTGATGCCGCTCGTAAGCGTTGACGTCGAACGCGCTCACCGCGGTCTTGCCGGCGCCGCGTACGCCCAGGTCGGCGGCGATCGCGCTCAGCCGGTCCAGGTCGCGACCGACCAGATACAGCGCGGCGCCGCGAGCGGCGTAAACACGGGCGGTGGCCTCGGCGATGGCCGATGTGGCGCCGATGATCAGGACTCGGTACATGCTCACTCCATCACCCGGCGCCAAAAACCGGACGAGAACTTCGGATCGATATGGGCCTGAAAGCGCGGCCATTGCGGGTATGCGCTACGGAACAGACGGCCGGACATGCGCGCATCCTTGGCCGGATACACCGCGCCGCCGGCCTCGGCGACGATGGCGTCGAGGCGATCGAGCAGCGCGAAGGTCGCCGGGCCGCCATTAGGAAAATCCAATGCCAGCGTCGTGCCGGGACGAGGAAACGAAAGCAGGCCGAGCGAGGGAATCTCGCCGAATTCTTTCAGCACCGCCAAGAACGAACCGCCGCCGTCGCGCGAGATTTCACCGAGCATCGCGGCGATGCCGTCGCGCGCGTTCGCTGGCGGCAGCACGCATTGGTGCTGGAAGAAACCGCGCGGGCCGTACATGCGGTTCCAGTCGCCGATGCCGTCGAGCGGATAGAAGTAGTTCGCGTAATGAACACTGTCGCGTCGGCGCGGCGCCCGCTGGCGGTGGTAGTACAAGGCGTTGAGCGGACGCAGGCTGAGCCGGTTGACCAGCGACATGGGCGGTGTGAACGGCATCGCCATAGGCGTCGCCGACGCGGGCACATGCCGGCCGGCGTCGCCGGGCGCATGATCGGCGCGCAGGAAATGGCCGCGCCCTAGGGAGCGGCCGCGAGCCATGCAGTCGATCCAGGCGACGGTGTATTCGTGGCTGTGCGCCGATTGCGCCGACAGAGCGAAAAAATCGTCGAGCTGGCCGAAGCGGATCGACTCGACCTCCATCCACGGACCGGGCACGCGCCGCAATTGCAATTCCGCCCAGACGATCGCGCCGGTCAACCCCAGCCCACCGACGCTGGCCGCGAACAAATCCTCGCCGGGCGCGCACACCTGGCGGCTGCCGTCGCTGCGCAGCAATTCGAAGCAGCGCAGGTGATGGCCGAAATTGCCCGAGCCGTGATGGTTTTTGCCGTGCACGTCGTTGGCGATCGCGCCACCCACGGTGACGTAACGGGTGCCCGGCGTCACCGGCAGGAACCAGCCCTGCGGCAAGGCGATGGCGATGATGTCCGCCAGGGTCACCCCGGCCTCGCAGCGCAACACGCCGCTGGCGGAATCGAACGCGATGAAACGATCGAGACCGCGCAGGTGCAGCAAGGTGCCGTCCGGGTTGAGGCAACTGTCGCCGTAACTGCGGCCGTTGCCGTAGGGCAGAACGCTGCCATCGACCTGCGGCAATGGCTGGCGGCGATCGGTCAGCGGCACGATCCGCTGGCGTGCCTGCGGATAACGCCCCCAGGATTGGCCCGGCCGGGTCATCCGATGGCGCCCAGGGCCAGCAATCCGCAAAAGACGATCACGATCTGGCTGGCGCGATCGGTGGCCGCGAACACCACCGGATCGTCGTCCATGCCGCCGCGATGGGAGGTCATCCACAGATGGCTGATCCAGTACAGCAGCAACGGGCAGATCAGCCATAGCACCTGCGGACGCGCGTACAGCGCCAGGCTTTCCGGGCTATTGATGTAGAGCGCGAACACCAGCACGGCCAGATAGCCGGCGCTGCTGCCCAGGGATTGGATCAGCGGCAGATCCTCGACCGCATAACCACGGCCGCTGACCTTGCGCTGGCCGTTGCCGAGAATCGCCGACAACTCGGTGTAGCGCTTGAGCATCGCCAGACTGAGGAAGATGAACATCGAGAACGCGAGCAGCCAGAACGAAAGCGTGGCGCCGATCGCGACCGCGCCGCCGATGATGCGCAAGGTGTACAAGCTCGCCAACACGATCACATCGACCATGACGATGCGCTTGAGTCGCAGCGAATAGGCCAGGGTCGTCGCGTAGTACCCCATCAGCACCAGGGCGAACCAGGGGTTGGCGATGAGCGCCAAGGCGAAACCAGCTAGCGCCAACAGCGGCGCCACGAACAGACCGTGCAGCAACGGCAGGCGCCCGGCGGCGAACGGCCGCAACCGCTTGCGTGGATGCTGCCGGTCGGCGGGCAAGTCGAGCAGATCGTTGAGGACGTAGACGCCCGAAGCGCTCAGATTGAAAGCGATGAAGGCGAGCACCGAGACGATCACGGCCTCGACATCGAAGAACCGGTGCGAAGCCAGCAACGGCAGGAACACCAGGAGGTTCTTCAACCACTGGTGGATGCGTAGCGCCTTGATCCAGGTCTTGAACCCGCCGCCCTGCGCAGGCAGTTGGCCGGCGACATCGACGACCTGCGCCGCGCGCGCGGCCAGGCCCGGCGAACCATTGACGACCCAGGCATTGCGCGCCCGCGCCCACACCGGCAGATCGATGGCGGCGTTGCCCATGTAGTCGAAGCCGCGCTCACCGAAACGCTCGGCGAGTGCCTGCGCTTTGTTCGCGCCCGACAGATTGACACCGTCGTCGCTGGCCAACACCAGATCGAACACGCCCAGATGGGTCGCGACTTGTTGCGCGAACTTCGTGTGGCTCGCGGTACACAGCACGCGCGGCCGTGCCTGGGTCTCGCGCAATGCGTCCACCACGCGTTCGTCGTACGGCAAGGTGGCGACGTCCAGCTCGACTCGCGAGGCGATCTCATGCTTCAGCGCGGCTTTTCCCCGCAGCAGCCAGAACGGCAGCAGGAGCAGCAGCAGCGGTCGCCTGCTGAACAAGGCCAGCACCGACTCGTACAGCAGATCGGATTTCAGCAAGGTGCCGTCGAGATCGACACACAGGGCGACGGTGCTGCGCTCGGTTTGAGGCGTATGTTCCGTCACCGCTCGCTGCCCTGCAGGGTTGAGATGGGTCGAACGCGAACAAGCGCGATCGCCGCGACCGTGCCTGTCGAAATAAGATCAAAGCCAGATCGGCCGCCGGACATGGGTTACTCCCGCTGCAGGATCGAACGCCATGCGGAAACCACCCGCGCCCCCGCCAGATGCTCGGTGAAATAACCACGCGCCTGTCTGGCAAGAGAATACCTGCGACGGGAATCCTCGGCGAGCGACGCCAAGGCCCGTGCCAGATCGTTCGCATCGGCGGTCTCGACCGCCAACAGCGGCGGAGCCGGAACCGCGTGCGGCAGGGACATCTTGCCCTGGCTGACGATGGCCCGCCCGGCGGCCAGATACATGTAGAGCTTGAACGGCAACACCCGCGCGGCCTTGCCTTCGCCGCCGAATACGCCCAGACAGATATCGGCACCGGCGATCTCCGACGCCAGCGCCTCCAGCGATTGCCATTGACGCACCCAGCTCACCTGAGTGGCATCGTGTCCGGCGATGAACTCGCTCAACGCCGGCCCCAGTTGTCCGTCGCCGATGAACCGGAAGTGGAAACGCCCGGCGTGCCGCTCATCGCTCAACAACCGCTGTATCGCCGACAGGATCGTCGGCACGCCGTGCAATGGAATCAGCGTACCCACGAACAGGACACGCAAGGGCTCATGCGAGTCTTCCACGCCGGACGGCACGGCCAGAAACGGCGCTTCGTCGATCGCCAGGGGCAAGGATCGCACTCGCTGCGGTTGCAGGTCGAAGTCGTCGATCATGCTGAGCCGGTTGGCCTCGGTATCGACCAGGACCATGGACGCGGCGCGCAAGGCGCGGGCTTCGAAACGCTTGATCCATCGCGAGGCCGCGGAGCCGCCGCCGCTGCGATCGCGATCGCGATCGCGGAACATCGAGTCCCATATCGAGATGTACGCATCGACGATGCAATAAGGGCGGATGCCGCGCGGCAGCCACGACGCCAGCCACATGAAGAAGACGCTGGGATAAGGCACGTAGACCGGAACGCTTTCGCCGCCGCGCGCGACCCACAACACTCGCAACAGACTGCACAGATTGCCCAAGCCCAGGCCTGCCAGCGCACGCAATTGCTTCAAGGGCGAAAGATGCCGCAGCGTCCACAAATGCAGATGCGGCGGCAATTCCCGGCCGAGATCGCGAATACGCGCCACCTCGTGCGCCTGCAGCAGTTTCAGAGTCTGCTCGGCGTTGGGATAACCCGATCCGGATGCGCGCAGTCCGGCGACGACCAGGGTCTGCGCGATCATCGCCCTGCTCCGCTACGACGCAGCCAGGCATGTCCGGCCAAGGTGCCGGCGCATTCGCTGGCCAGGATCAGAGCCCGGGCGGCGACCACACCGGCCAACACGGTGCTCGCCTGGACCGCGCCGGACATCGAGGCGATCACCGATTCGCGCACGCCCAGGCCGCCCGGCACCAGAATCGCAAGCACCCCGGCAACCGTGCCGGCGAACAGCGCCTGGACGAAAGCCAGGGTGTCGGCGGGTTCGACCAGCACCAGATAGGCACCCGCATAAGGCAGCATCGCCAGGGCATAACCGAGTAACGACGCAGCCAACGGCACGACCTTCACGGTGCTGCGCTTGCCGGTCAGCACGGCCGCCGCGATCAGAACGACGACGGTCAAAAGCGCGGCCGCGCCAACCCACAAGGCGCCGTCCGGCCGATAGATCAACGCGGACGCGGCCAGCGCGATCGCAGCGCAGATCGACAACGAGAACCCCTGTTCCAACACGCCGACGATCATCGTCGTTCGCGACGAAACGCCGAACCCGGACAGCATCAGTCCGCGACCGAGAACATGGCCGATACCGACCGGCACGTATTTGGCGAGCAAAGTCGCCAGCCATACCGCGCTCAGCCGCGGGCCAATCACACCGACGCCGAAGGCCCGGTTGGCCGATGCGAACGCGGCCGCGTTGAAAACCAGGGACAACGCGAACAGCACGAACGCCAGCAACAAGCGAGCTGGGTCGATGGCGGCGATCGCTTTCAGAAACTGCGGCCCCTGCACGCCCAGATAGCGGGCCGCGAACACCAGCGCCGCTATCGCCAGCGCATACCCCAGGCCCAGGCGCCAGAACTTGCCCGAATCAGTCGCCACGATCGTGGTCGGCCCGCACCCAGCGGTGCAAATACTGGAACGTCACGAATCCGCGGAACGGCCAGAAATCCAGGCACTTGGCCGGCACCAGACTCCAGGCCTTGGATTCGATCAGACGCACATTCCGGCGTTCGCCGCGCGGCTCCAGCCCGGCCGCGCGGCCGAGGCGGATGATGTCGCCGCGCGCGAAGAACCGCAGATGGGTCCGATCGTGGATGCCGCGATCGCGCGCCGGCCAGGTGCCCAGCAATCCCAGCGCGAGGAAGGTCGAAAGATGGCGAACGTTGGGAATGCTCGTGATCACGCATCCACCAATGGCCAGGCGCTCGGTCAGTGCCTGCAGCACGGGCAACGGCTCGGCCAAGTGCTCAAGCACATCGGCGCAGATGATCGCGTCGAAGGGTTCCTGCGCGGCCAGGGCGCGAATCGTTTCGGGATCGTCGATCCGCCCTTGCAGTATTTCGTCCAGGTTCTCGCGCGCATGCGCGGCCAGTTCGGGCGAGGGCTCGACCCCGATCACGCGTACTTGCGGGCAGCGCTCACGGATCAGCGCCGCGCTCATGCCGGCGCCGCAGCCCACGTCCAGCACCCTCTTGCTCTGCGGCGGAAGCAGTCGCACGACGTCGGGACGAGCACCTGAGTAGCCGCGAAAACGGCTACGCAGTCCGCCGCCGGTCCCTGCTAACGCCATTCGGGCTTCTCGTCGGGATCGACTCCCGCGTCTCGTCCGTGCAGATAGGTCAGGCCGGTAATCTGCTCCGACACCAGCCCGATCAGGAAAACGATGACCGAGGCGCTGAGCATCAACGCACTCATATTGGTAAACCGACCCTGGGTCGCGAAGGTCCAGGCGTAGTGGCCCAGGCCCAGCAAGGCGAAGGCGATCGCCGTCGGCGCGAACAACTTCAAGGGCGAATAAAGCGTGGCGATCTTGAAGATGATCAGCAGAAAACGAACGCCATCGCGCAGAGGCCGGATGTGGCTTTGCGTGCCGACGCGCCGCGCAACCTCGATCGGCACATAGGTAACCGGATAGGCGCTGCGAAAGAACGCCATCGTGCTGGTTGTCGGATAACTGAACCCGTTGGGCAGCAGATGCAGGAACTCGCGGAACTTGCTCGCCCGCACCGCCCGGAAGCCGGAGGTGAGGTCGAGCACCTTGTGTCCGGTCATCCAGCTGGCCAGGCGGTTGTACAGCGCGTTGGCCAGGCCGCGGCCGACGCTGGCCTGGCCGCCCGAGCTGCGGGCACCCACGACCATGTCGTAGCCCTGCTGGAGGCGCTCCAACAGCAGCGAAATGTGGTTCGGATCATGTTGGCCGTCGGCGTCCATGAATACGATGACCTCGCCGCTGGCCGCGCGGGCGCCGCGCTTGATGGCCGCGCCGTTGCCCATCGAGTACGGCGAGGACAGGACCCTGGCCCCCAGCTGGGCGGCGACGGCGGCGGTGTCGTCGGTGGAACCGTCGTCCACCACGATGACCTCGGCGGCCGGAAACGCCTGGCGCAGTGCCGGCAGCGTGCGCTGCAGCCCCTCCGACTCGTTCTTGGCCGGTAAAACGATAGATATATGCATGCCACCTCCCCGTGGCGCAGGATACCGTGTCCAAGTTGGACTCGATACCGCCGGGCTGCAGAATAGCGACACCGGTCAGCTCGCCAGGAACTGAGATTGAGGTAAAGTCAGGGTGGGGAAAACTGAGGGCTGAAATGTCCACCGTCGCTACTGCCAATTTGGTGGGGATCACCGGCATCGCCCGGCGTTTAGTCATGGACGGCGCCTTGGACGAGGTCAAGGCGCGCGAAGCCATGACCGCGGCCAGCGCCGAGCGCAAGCCGCTGGCGACCTACCTGGCCGAACACCGGCTGGCCACGTCGGCGCAGTTGGCCGCGGCCAACTCGATCGAGTTCGGCGTACCGCTGTTCGACCCCGCCGCGATGGATCCGGGCCAGTCCGCGATCCGTTCGATCAGCGAAGAGCTGATCCGCAAACATAACGCGCTGCCGCTGTTCAAACGCGGCAACAAGCTGTTCATCGGCCTGTCCGACCCGACCAACACCGCCGCGCTCGACGACATCAAGTTCCAGACCAACGCCGCCGTCGAGGCGATCCTGGTCGATGACGAGCTGATCCGCCGCTCCCTGGACCGCTGGCTGGAGAGCTCCGACCAGCTCGCCGCCGCGGTCGGCGACGGCGAAGGCCTGGATACGCTGGAGATCGGCCGCGACGACGACCTGGCCAATGTCGGCGCCGACACCGGCATCGACGCCAAGGGCGACGACACCCCGGTCGTGAAGTTCATCAACAAGGTGTTGGTCGATGCGATCCGCCGCGGCGCCTCCGACATCCATTTCGAACCCTACGAAACCGAATACCGCGTGCGCCTGCGCATCGACGGCCTGCTCAAGCAGGTCGCCAAGGTGCCCAACAAGCTGCATGCGCGCATCGCCGCGCGCCTGAAGGTCATGGCGCAGCTCGACATCGCCGAGAAGCGCGTGCCGCAGGACGGACGCATCAAGCTCAATCTGTCCAAGACCAAGCAGATCGACTTCCGCATGAGCACCTTGCCGACCCTGTTCGGCGAGAAGATCGTGCTGCGTATCCTCGACGGCAGCGCGGCGCGGCTGGGTATCGAGAAGCTCGGCTACGAGGACCACCAGCGCGATCTGTTCGTCAGTGCGGTGCAAAAGCCTTACGGCATGGTCCTGGTGACCGGCCCGACCGGTTCGGGCAAGACGGTGTCGCTGTACACCGCGCTCAACATCCTCAACGACGACCAACGCAACATCTCCACGGTCGAAGACCCGGTCGAAATCCGCGTGCCCGGCATCAACCAGGTACAGATGAACGTCAAGCGCGGCATGACCTTCGCCGCGGCCCTGCGCAGCTTCCTGCGTCAGGATCCGGACGTGATCATGGTCGGCGAAATCCGCGACCTGGAAACCGCCGAAATCGCCATCAAGGCCGCCCAGACCGGCCACATGGTGCTGTCCACCCTGCACACCAACGACGCCCCGCAGACCATCGCGCGCCTGATGAACATGGGCGTGGCGCCGTACAACATCACCTCCTCGGTCACCCTGGTGATCGCCCAGCGCCTGGCCCGCCGCCTGCACGACTGCAAGCGCGAGGTGCATCTGCCCGAGCACGCCCTGCTCGCCGAAGGCTTCACCCCCGAAGAAATTGCCGCCGGCGTCAAACTCTATGAGCCGGTCGGGTGCCCGGATTGCACCGAAGGCTACAAAGGACGTACCGGCATCTATCAGGTCATGCCCATGACCGACGAAATCCAGGCCATCGTGCTCGAAGGCGGCAATGCGATGCAGATCGCCGCCGCCGCCATCCGGTCGGGCGTGCGCGATCTGCGCCGCTCGGCCTTGGACAAGGCGATGAACGGTGTCACCAGCCTGGCCGAAATCAACCGCGTAACCAAGGACTAAGCCCATGTCCGCGACCCGAACCGCCACCAAGCAAGCCACACAGACCGCAGTACGCCGGGCCAACCCGCTCGACATGTTCGTCTGGCAGGGCACCGACAAGCGCGGCATCAAGATGAAGGGCGAGCAGGCGGCCAAGAACGCCAACCTGCTGCGCGCCGAACTGCGCCGGCAAGGCATCACCCCGACCGTGGTCAAGCCCAAGGGCAAGCCGCTGTTCGGCGCCTCCGGCAGCCGCATCACCCCGGGCGAAATCGCGATCTTCAGCCGCCAGATCGCCACCATGATGAAGTCGGGCGTGCCGATCGTGACCTCGCTGGAAATCATCGGCGAGGGCCACAAGAACCCGCGCATGAAGAAGCTGCTGAACTCGGTGCGCGCCGACCTGGAAAGCGGCTCGTCGCTGCACGAGGCCATGAGCAAGCATCCGGTCCAGTTCGATGAGCTTTACCGCAACCTGGTCAAGGCCGGCGAATCGGCGGGCGTGCTCGAAACCGTGCTCGACACGGTCGCCAACTACAAAGAAAACATCGAAACCCTCAAGGGCAAGATCAAGAAGGCCTTGTTCTACCCCGCCACCGTGGTCGCGGTGGCGATCCTGGTCAGCGCGATCCTGCTGATCTTCGTGGTGCCGCAGTTCCAGGCCACGTTCAAGAGCTTCGGCGCCGACTTGCCGGCCTTCACGCTCATGGTCATCGGCATGAGCGATTTCATGATTTCATGGTGGTGGGCGGTATTGCTGGTGGTGATTGGCGCCGCCGTGGCCTTCATCATGGCCAAGAACCGCTCCCCCGCCTTCGCCCACTTCCTCGACCGGGCCATGCTCAAGATCCCGGTCGTCGGCCAGATCCTGCACAACGCCGCGATCGCCCGCTTCGCCCGCACCCTGGCGGTGACCTTCCGCGCCGGCGTGCCGCTGGTCGAGGCACTGGACACCGTGGCCGGCGCGACCGGCAACGTGGTCTACGAAAAGGCGGTCCTGCGCATCCGCGACGACGTCTCGGTCGGCTACCAGGTCAACATGGCGATGAAGCAGGTCAACCTGTTCCCGCACATGGTGATCCAGATGACCGCGATCGGCGAAGAGGCCGGCGCACTCGACACCATGCTGGTCAAGGTCGCGGAGTTCTACGAGCAGGAAGTCAACAACGCCGTGGATGCGCTGTCGAGCCTGCTGGAACCGCTGATCATGATCATCCTCGGCGTGATCGTCGGCGGCATGGTCGTCGCCATGTATCTGCCGATCTTCAAACTGGCTGCGACGATCTGATCGGCAAAGTATCCTTCGCACATGGCATTTCTAGATCAGAACCCCGGCCTCGGGTATCCGCTCGCGGCCGGACTCGGACTGCTGCTGGGCAGCTTTTACAACGTGGTGATCCTGCGCCTGCCCAAGCGATTGGAGTGGGAGTGGAAGAAGGACGCGCGCGAGGCCCTGGAGCTGCCGGAGATCTACGATCCGCCGCCGCCGGGCATCGCGGTGGAGCGCTCGCACTGTCCGCACTGCAAGCACCAGCTGTCCTGGTACGAAAACATCCCGGTATTCAGCTACTTGGCGCTGCGCGGCAAGTGCCGGCACTGCAAGACGCCGATCTCGATCCAGTACCCGGCGGTCGAACTGCTGACCATGCTGCTGATGGTGGCCTGCGTGGCCCGCTTCGGCTTCGGCTGGCAGGGCTTCGGGGCGATGGTGTTCACCAGCTTCCTGATCATCCTGTCGGGCATCGACCTGCGCACGCAGTACCTGCCCGACAGCCTGACCTTGCCGCTGATGTGGCTGGGCATCATCGCCGCCAGCGATAACCTGTATTTCCCGGTCAAGCCGGCGGTGCTCGGCGCGATCGCGGGCTTCACCAGCCTGTGGCTGGTGAACTGGGTCTACAAGCAGTATCAGGTCGTGGTCAAACGGGTCAAAGACCCGCGCGAAGGCATGGGCGGCGGCGACTTCAAGCTGCTGGCGGCCATCGGCGCCTGGGTCGGGCTCAAGGGCGTGCTGCCGACGATTCTGATGTCGTCCCTGGTCGGCGCGGTGATCGGCTCGATCTGGCTCGCGGTCAAGGGCCGCGACATGGGCATTCCGATTCCGTTCGGCCCCTATTTGGCGATCGCCGGCTGGATCGTTTTCTTCTGGGGCGAAGCGCTGCTCCAGGCCTATCTGCGGTTCTCCGGGCTCGGCTGAGCATGGCCGCGTTCTGCGTCGGCGTGACCGGCGGCGTGGCCTCGGGCAAGAGCGAGGTGACCCGGCGCTTCCAGGCGCTGGGCGTGGTCGTAGCCGATGCCGATGTGGCCGCGCGCGCCGCGGTCGAGACCGGCAGCGAGGGATTGGCCCAGGTCGTCGCGGCCTTCGGTCGCGACATTCTCGATGCCCAGGGCGCGCTCGACCGCGCGGCGATGCGTCGGCTCGTGTTCGGCGATGAAACCGCGCGGCGCCGGCTGGAAGCCATCGTCCATCCGCTGGTGCGGGCGATGCTGCGGGCGCAATGCGAAGCCGCCGCGGGCGTCTATGCGATAGCGGCGATTCCGCTGCTGGCCGAAGGCGGCGGGCGCGAGGCTTATCCGTGGCTGGATCGTTGCCTGGTCGTGGACGTGCCGGTGGCGGTGCAGCAGGCCCGGGTGATGCGCCGCGACGGTATCGAGGTTGAACTGGCCCAACGCATGATCGCGGCCCAGGCGACGCGCGAAGCGCGGCTGGCGATCGCCGACGACATCCTCGTCAACGACGGGCCGATCGAGGCGCTACAGGTGCAGGTCGAGGCGCTGGACCGGCGCTATCGGGCGATGGCGGAGAGCCTGCGAGGCTGAAGGCGCACGGCAGGCTGAGTCAAAAGCCTCGGATTTGAGGGCGTACGGCGAATTGAGCCGAAGGCGTCGGCCCTGAAGACACCCCCACAAGGATCTCCGCGACTGCGGCAGGATTTTTGTGGAAGAGCCTTCAGGCCCGATGCCTTTCGGTCCGATAGCACCGCCCCTGCCCGCTTGAACCCTTGCAGACTGCTCTAAGCAGACCATCGCGGCCGCTTGAGCAAGGACGCGCACCGCCTCAAGCAGTCGCCCACAAACTCCGTATCGCGGCGATGCCTTGGGCACCATGGCGTCGCGCTTCATCGAGATCGCCCGGACCCAGCCCGCCGATCGCATAGATCGGCAGCGACACCGATTCGCGCAAGGCCGCGAACGCTTCCCAGCCGATGCCGAGCACGCTCGGGTGGCTCGGGGTCGGCCTGATCGAGCCGACGACGGCGAAATCGCAGCCCAGCGCCTGCGCCGCGCGCAGTTCATCGGCGTCGTGGCACGAAGCGGCCAGCACCGCGCCGGCCGCGATCGGCCGCTCGCCCAGCTCCCGCAACTGCGCCGCGCGCAGATGCAGGCCGGCGCCGAGCGCGTTGGCCAGGGCGATGTCGCCGTTGATCAGCACCTCGGCCTTGGCCGCGCGGCAACGCTTGACCGCGGCCGCCGCCAGACGCGGCCAGCGTTGCCCGTCGCCGGCGCCCAACTCGGGCGCGCGCAGCTGCACCCGGCGCACACCCGCGGCCAGCGCGCGCGACAGCGCGGCCAGCCATTCGTCGTCGTTGTCGCCGGGTTCGGGCGTAACCAGGTAGCGATCGGCCTGCTCCAGCGCCGCCACCACCGGCCGGTCGGCCGGCGGCATCGCGTAGCTGGCGAGCTTGTGCGGCGGCACCCACATCAGAGCCTGGCCCTCGCGGCCGCGCGCGCTGCCGCGCCAGGCGCGGATCTCACGCACGTCCAGGACCAGTCGTTTGTCGGGATACGCCTGCGGCACCCGGATCAGCGCGGCGCCGACCTCGGTCTCGATGCCGAGTTCTTCCTGCAGCTCGCGGCTCAACGCCGCCTCGGCGGTTTCGCCCGGCTCGCGCTTGCCGCCGGGGAACTCCCACAGTCCGGCCAGATCGCGGCCTTCGGTGCGGCGGCTCAACAGGATGCGGCCGCGTGCGTCGCGGATGACTCCGGCGACGACTTCTACGAGCCGGGATTGGAGATTCGGGATTGGGGATTCGGAAGCACCGGCCTCGCGACCGGCAAGTCCGGATTCGGCTTTGCCATTCCCGAACCCCGAATCCCGAATCCCGCCTTTATCAGCCCAACTGCCCATGACAATGCTTGTACTTCTTGCCGCTGCCGCAGGGGCAAGGATCGTTGCGGCCGACGTTGGCGAACGCGTCTTCGGACACCTGCGCGGCTTCCTCGTCGGCGCCGAAACCGCCGGCGCTGGCGTGCTGGAACTGCAACTGGCGCGACTGCGCTTCGGCTTGGGCGCGTTCCTGCGCTTCCATCTGCGCGATTTCGTCTTCGCTCTGGATGCGCACGCGCGCCAGGATCGTCACCACTTCGCGCTTGACCTTGTCGAGCATCTCGGAGAACAGCTCGAAGGCTTCCTTCTTGTACTCCTGCTTGGGCTGCTTCTGCGCATAACCGCGCAGATGGATGCCCTGGCGCAGGTAGTCCATGCGCGCGAGATGTTCCTTCCAGTTCTGGTCGAGCACATTGAGCATGATGTGCTTTTCGAGCATGCGCATGGTTTCGCTGCCCAACTGCTCTTCGCGCGTACTGAAATGCGCGGCGACCGCTTCTTGGACCTTCTGGCCGACCGCGTCGGAATCGAGTTCGTCGGCCTGGTTGGCGATTTCCACCAGCGGCACATCGACGTTGAAATCCTGTGCGATCGTCGCCTGCAGACCCGGCAGGTCCCACTGCTCATCGACCGAATTGGCCGGCACGTAGCGCTGGACGATGTCGGCAACCACGTCGGCGCGGATGCCTTCCACGTTCTCCTGCACGCTCTCGGCTTCCAGCAACTCGTCGCGCTGGCCGTAGATCACCTTGCGCTGGTCGTTGTTGACGTCGTCGAAATCGAGCAGGTTCTTGCGGATGTCGAAGTTGTGCGCCTCGACCTTGCGCTGCGCGTTGGCGATCTGCTTGGTCACCAGCGGGCTTTCGATGATGTCGTCTTCCTTCAGGCCCATGCGCGCCATCACGCGCTGCACCCAGTCGGCGGCGAAGATGCGCATCAGGTTGTCTTCGAGCGACAGGTAGAAGCGCGAGGAACCCGGATCGCCCTGACGGCCGGCGCGGCCACGCAGCTGATTGTCGATGCGGCGCGATTCGTGGCGCTCGGTGCCGACGATGTGCAGGCCGCCGGCGGCCTTGACCGCGTCGTGACGTTCCTGCCACGCCGCCTTCAGGCGCTTGTGGGTGACTTCATCGACCGGTTCGCCGTTGTTCTGCGCGGCCAGATCGGCCAGTTCGGCTTCCAGCGAACCGCCGAGCACGATGTCGGTGCCGCGGCCGGCCATGTTGGTGGCGATGGTGATCGCGCCCGGCCGGCCGGCCTGGGCGATGATGTTCGCCTCGCGCTCGTGCTGCTTGGCGTTGAGCACTTCGTGCGCGACGCCGGCCGCGGTGAGCTGCTGGCTGAGCATCTCCGATACTTCGATCGAAGTCGTGCCGACCAGCACCGGCTGCTTGCGCTCGTAGGAGGCCTTGATCTCGGCGAGCACCGCGCGGTACTTGCCGGCGCGGTTGAGGAACACCTGATCGGAATGGTCCTTGCGCTGCATCGGGCGGTTGGTCGGAATCACGATCACTTCCAGGCCGTAGATGCTCTGGAATTCGTACGCTTCCGTATCCGCCGTACCGGTCATGCCGGACAGCTTCTTGTACATGCGGAACAGGTTCTGGAAGGTGATCGAAGCCAGCGTCTGGTTTTCGCGCTGGACCGGCACGCCTTCCTTCGCTTCGACCGCCTGGTGCAGGCCGTCGGACCAGCGGCGACCCTGCAGGGTGCGGCCGGTGAATTCGTCCACGATCACCACTTCGCCGTCGCGGACGATGTAATCGACATCGCGCTGATAGATGGCGTGCGCGCGCAGCGCGGCGTTGAGGTGGTGAACGACCGAGATGTTGTGGCCGGCGTACAGCGAATCGTCTTCTTCCGAGAGGATTCCAGCCTTGCGCAGCAGTTCTTCGGCATGTTCCTGGCCGGCTTCGGACAGGTACACCTGCTTGCCCTTTTCATCGACCCAGTAATCGCCGTCGCCGTCTTCCTTCTCCTGGCGGGTCAGCGAGGGAACGATGCGGTTGACCTTGATGTACAGCTCCGGCGATTCGTCGGCCGGGCCGGAGATGATCAGCGGCGTGCGCGCTTCGTCGATGAGGATCGAGTCGACTTCGTCCACGATCGCGTAATGCAGGCTGCGCTGGAAACGGTCGTCCTTCGACAGCGCCATGTTGTCGCGCAGGTAGTCGAAGCCGAATTCGTTGTTGGTGCCGTAGGTGATGTCGCTGGCGTAGGCGGCATGCTTGTCGCTGTGCTGCATGCCTGGGTAAACCACGCCGACGCTCAGGCCCAGCCAGTTGTAGAGCTTGCCCATCCACGCCGAGTCGCGGCGTGCGAGGTAGTCGTTGACGGTGACCACGTGCACGCCCTTGCCTTCGAGCGCGTTGAGGTACACCGGCAGCGTGCCGACCAGGGTCTTGCCTTCGCCGGTACGCATCTCGGCGATCTTGCCCAGATGCAGGACCATGCCGCCGATCAGCTGGACGTCGTAGTGACGCATGCCCAGCACGCGCCGGGACGCTTCACGGCAGACCGCGAAGGCCTCCGGCAGCAGCTTGTCCAGCGCCTCGCCGTCGGCGATGCGCTGCTGGAACTCCGGCGTCTTGGCCTGCAACTGGGCGTCGGAGAGTTTTTCCATCTCCGGCTCGAGCGCATTGATCTTGACGACCGATCGTTGCAGTTGGCGCAGCAGGCGATCGTTGCGGCTGCCGAAAACGCGGGTAAGCAAGCTGTTGAGCATGAACGGGTCCGTGTAAAGCGAACGGGGTTGCACAGGCGGGACGTGTTAAGAACGCGTTGCCGCCGGCAAGTTCCCCAGGAATCCAGTCGATCGGCCGATCCGTCGCGCTAGGGCTCCCCTTGCGGTTCGCCGAAACGAAATCGGGGGCGCCATGCGCCCCCGATCGGATCGAGCCTGGTCTTTGGCCACACGCATTCTAGCGTGGGGGGCGACCTGAACGGTATCAAGGGGGATGTGCGCCTATCGAATGTGGGACTTTGCCCAATTCGGGGGTTCGCAGTTGCCGTCTATCGTTCCGGCCCGCCGCGGTGCGGCGGGCGTTCGACGGGCCGCGAGCCAATGGCTCGCAAGCAGGCCCGCCTTACCCTCTGAGCGGCGACTGCTGGTTGAGGAACTTGACCGGATTGACGACCCGGCCGCTTTCCCAGACCTCGAAGTGCACGTGGGCGCCGGTGGAGCGGCCGCTGGAACCGGCCTTGGCGATCTCCTGCCCGGCGCGGACCAGCTCGCCGACCTTCATCAGCAGACGCGAGTTGTGCGCGTAGCGAGTCACGTAGCCATTGCCGTGATCGATCTCGACCACGTTGCCGTAGCCCGAACGCACGCCGGAGTAGCTGACCACGCCGTCGGCCACGGCCAGGACCGGGTCGCCGACGTCGGCTTCGAAATCAATGCCCTTGTGGAACGCAGCGCCGCCGTTGAACGGATCGGCGCGGCCGCCGAAGCCGGAAGTGATGTAGCTGTTGGCGATCGGCGCGCGCGAGGGCACCGCGTTCATGTCGATCTGGCGATTGAACAGCAGCGCTTCGAGCACCGACAGCTGTTCGCCGGAAGCCTTGAACTGGCTTTCCAGCTGGTCCATGCCGGCGTTGAGCTCCGGCTTGGCCATGTCGCGCACGGGACCGGCGCCACCGACGCCGACCGGCTTGTTGAAATCGAACTCGCCGTCCTGCAGCTGGCCGATGCGGGTCAGGCGCTCGCCCAGGGCGTTGAGGCGGTTGGCCTCGGCCTGCAGCTCGCCCATGCGCGCGGCCAGGGCGTTGATCTCGCGCTGCGCGTCGCGGCGGGTCGCGGCGATCTGGCCCTGCTGCTGGGCCAGTTCGGCGCGTAGCATGCGGTTGTCGGCGATGCCGGCGCCGGCACCGATGGTGACGCCGGTGCCGAGCAGCAGCGCCATGACGAGCGCGGGGCGGCGAGCGCCGATCCGGCCGCACTGCTGGAAGAAACCATCCAGCCTGGCGCGCGTGTTGTTTACGATGGATTGATAGGTCATGTGTCCGATGTCTGATTACAAGCCCAAAAGGCCGCCATCGCGCGGCCCATCCTCGCCGCGCATCGCTATGGATGCGCTGGCGGGAGCAGACCCCGCTACCGGCAACCCGGGCGGTTCCATCGTCCGGCGAGCGCTGTGGCTCGACGAACTGGACCGTCGGTTACGCCCCTACCTGCCGCCTTCGATCGCCGCGCATGCGCGGCTGGCCAACTTCGAACGCGGCAGGCTCGTGTACGTCGTCGATGCCCCGGTGTGGCGCGCCAAGCTTCGGCTCGCGGCTCCGGAACTGCTCGACGCAGCCCGATCCATCGGACTGGATACGGCCGAACTCGTCGTCAAGACGACGGTTCCCAACCCGGCGGCAGCACCGGTTCGGAAGGCCAAACCCATGTCGGCCGCGACGCAAGCTGCGCTGCAGGCCGCACTGGCGTCGTTGAACAAGCCCGATCCGTCGGGTTCCAACGATGCCAGCTGACGCTCGGTAGGCTCGCGCTTCAGGGGCGGAGCCGGCGGGGGTCCGAGTGCCGGGTCGGAGAATCCTACTGGCCGGGCCCCAGGGGTTTGTTAAGTGTTCGGAAGGGTTCCAGAAAATTTCCGTTAGAAAAACGTTAAGGCGTCACGCTGCATTCACGAGTGTGACCGAGTTAACGTTCCTGACTTTTTACGGCCGGCGCTACGCGGCCGGCGGGCTTCGCATAAGGCCGGAGGGCTCCGGCACGAAGCAGGCATCGCGGCGGCGGCCGGATGCCCCTGGGTCGATCGGGCGCCATGGCGGGCGCGTTGCGGACCACGGCGAGGCGCGGGTCCGGCTTTGTCCGGGCGGCCCATCGGGGCGACCCGGCGCTGCCTCAGGCGGCGTATCCGGCCGTCAGCGGTTCGCCGTAGGCGACCGGGACCGGCTCGGCGTCGCTGTAGCTCACCAGTTCCCAGGCCGAACGCTCGGCCAGCAGCGCGCGCACCAGCTTGTTGTTGAGCGCGTGGCCGGACTTGTGGCCCTCGTAGGCGCCGATGATGGGATGGCCGGCGAGGTACAGGTCGCCGACCGCATCGAGGATCTTGTGGCGCACGAACTCGTCGGCGTAGCGCAGGCCGTCGTCGTTGAGCACGCGGAATTCGTCGAGCACGATCGCGTTGTCCATCGAGCCGCCCAGGCCGAGGTTGCGTTCGCGCATGTACTCCAGATCGCGCATGAAGCCGAAGGTGCGAGCGCGGCTGACTTCGCGGATGTAGTTCTCGGTGGAGAACTGCACTTCCGCGCGCGACTGCGAGGCCGGGATCGCCGGGTGGTCGAAGACCACGGTGAAGCCCAGGCGGAAGCCTTCGAACGGCTCGAAACGCGCGACCTTGTCGCCTTCGCGCACTTCCACCGGATGCTTGATGCGGATGAAACGTTTCGGCGCGTCCTGCTCGGCGATGCCGGCGGACTGCAGCAGGAATACGAACGGGCCGGCCGAGCCGTCCATGATCGGCACTTCCGGCGCCGACAGTTCGACATAGCAGTTGTCGATGCCCAGCCCGGCCATGGCCGAGAGCAGATGCTCGACCGTCATGACCTTGCCGACGCCGTAGGTCAGGCCGGTGCACAACGTGGTCTCGGTGACCAGATCGGCGCGCGCTGGCATCTCCACCACCGGGTCGAGATCGACGCGGCGGAACACGATGCCGGTGTCCACCGGGGCCGGACGCAGGGTGAGAAAAACCTTCTCGCCGCTGTGCAGGCCCACGCCGGTGGCGCGGATCACATTCTTGAGGGTGCGCTGACGCAGCATGGTCGTGGGGACTTCCGCGAAGTTCTTGTTCTGGGATTTTGCTGGCTGTCCGTCCGCAAGGCCCTGGGGCCGCGAGGACGGAATAGCTAATGGGGACGGACACGAAACTGCGCAAGATTAGCACGCAGGTCGCTGAACCTGAACGAAAAGGACGCACTGTCCCGCCGTTGTCAACAGCGAGCGTCAAACTGACCGGTCGGCCCGCCCTTTCGGGTCGGGCCGACCGGCCCAAAGCCCCGCGCGATAACGCCGGGGCAAGATGCCTCGGGCCGGGGACGAGTCCGGCCCTTGGGTGGTTCTTGAAGCAGGAACCAGTTGAGAGGAGTGAGTAAAAGCCGGGCTTTTACTCGTTTTTCACTCCTGTGCACTCGTTCCTGGCTTCAACGCTTCAATCCGCCTGACGGCGCAGGAACGCCGGGATGTCCAGGTAGCTGTTGTCGCTGCCGAAATCGGCCACGGCCGGGCCGGTCGGTTCCTGGCGGGTGTTGCCGCGCAGGCTGCCGCCGAAGCTCGGCATCGGCGCATGGCCGACGTCGTCCATGGCGCCGAACTCGGGCTGGCCGGTGGTCGCGTTGCGCACCAGTTGGATCGGCGCGCGCTGCGATTCGCGGTCATAGCCCTGGCCGCGCACCGACTGCTTGGCGGCGACGCGGTTGAGGCCGGTGGCGACCACGGTGACGCGGACCTCGTCCTGCATGTCCGGATCGAGCACGGTGCCGATGACCACGGTGGCGTCTTCGGAAGCGAAGCCTTCGATGGTGCGGCCCACTTCGTCGAACTCGGCCATGGTGAAGTCCGGGCCGGCGGTGATGTTGACCAGGATGCCGTTGGCGCCGGCCAGGTTGACGTCGTCGAGCAGCGGGTTCTGGATCGCCGACTCGGCCGCGGCCTGAGCGCGATCGTCGCCGCGCGCGGCACCGGTGCCCATCATCGCCAGGCCCATCTCGCTCATCACGGTGCGCACGTCGGCGAAATCGACGTTGATCAGGCCCGGACGCACGATCAGATCGGCGATGCCCTGCACGGCGCCGAGCAGCACGTCGTTCGCCGCGCGGAAGGCCTGGATCATCGTCGCGTTGCGGCCGAGCACGGTGATCAGCTTCTCGTTGGGGATCGTGATCAGCGAATCGCAGTGGTGCGACAGCTCCTCGATGCCCTTGAGCGCGACCTGCATGCGACGGCGGCCTTCGAACGGGAACGGCTTGGTGACCACGGCCACGGTCAGGATGCCCATCTCTTTCGCGAGCTGAGCCACGACCGGCGCCGCGCCCGTGCCGGTGCCGCCGCCCATGCCGGCGGTGATGAAGACCATGTCGGCGCCGGTCAGCGCGTCCATGATGCGTTCGCGATCTTCCAGCGCCGCCTGACGGCCGACTTCCGGATTCGCGCCGGCGCCCAGGCCCTTGGTGACGTTGCTGCCCAGCTGCAGCTGCAGCTTGGCGCCGCAGTTCTTGATCGCCTGGGCGTCGGTGTTGGCGGTGATGAACTCCACGCCATCGACGTTGCCGCTGACCATGTGCGCCACGGCGTTGCCGCCGCCGCCGCCCACGCCAACGACCTTGATGACCGCGTTCGGGGCCATTTTTTCAACCAATTCGAAGTGTGCCATGTCCTCGTCCTCTTATAAGTGTCGGGATTCGGGAATCGGGATTCGGGATTCGCAAAAGCGCTGGTCTCGATTCCGATGCCGTCCTCTTCGACGTTTTTGGTTTTAGTTTCTGTTACTACCGTTACCGCCGTTGCTACAACCTGCCAGTGCTGTCGCTCTTGCTGTTACGAATCCCGAATCTCAAATCCCGGCTGTCAGAACTCGCCGCGATACCAGTTCTTGATCTTGTTGAAGAAGCTGCCGGCGCGACCGGTGGAGATCACCGGACGGCGCGGGTTTTCGATCTGACTGCCCATCAGCAGCAGGCCCACGCCGGTGGCGTGCACCGGGTTGCCGACCACCTCGCCCAGGCCGGTGACGTGCTGCGGAATGCCCACGCGCACCGGCATCTGCAGCATTTCCTCGGCCAGCTCGACCACGCCTTCCATCTTGGCCGCGCCGCCGGTCAGGACCATGCCGGCGCGGACGTGATGCTCGAAGCCGGAACGGCGCAGCTCGGCCTGGATCATTTCGAAGATTTCCTCGTAGCGCGCCTGCACCGCCTGCGCCAGCGAGTGGCGCGGCATGCGCCGCGGCGGACGGTCGCCGACGCTGGGCACCTGGATCGATTCCTCGGCGGTGGCCATCTGCGCCAGCGCACAGGCGTAGCGCACCTTGATCTGCTCGGCTTCCGGCGTCGGCGTGCGCAGCATGTGCGCGATGTCCTCCGTGACCTTATCGCCGGCGATCGGCAGCGACGCGCTGTGGGCGATCGCGCCCTGCACGAACACCGCGATGTCGGTGGTGCCCGCGCCGATATCGACCAGCACCACGCCGAGCTCGCGCTCATCGCTGGTCAGCACCGCGTTGCTCGAAGCCAGCACGCCCAGGATCAGATCGTCCACCTGCAGGCCGCAGCGCTGCACGCACTTGCTGATGTTGGCCGCGGCCGACTGCGCGCACACCACCAGGTGCGCGTGCACCTCCAGGCGCACGCCGGTCATGCCGACCGGATTGCGGATGCCTTCCTGCGAATCGTCGAGCACGTAGTCGCGCGGGATCGCATGCAGGATCTTCTGGTCGGCCGGGATCGCCACCGCCTTGGCCGCGTCCAGCACCCGGTCCAGATCGCCATAGGTGACTTCGCCGTCGCGGATCGGGGCGATGCCCTGCGAGTTGCGGCACTGGATGTGGTTGCCGGAAATCGAGGCATACACCGAGCGGATCTCGCAGCCGGCCATCAGCTCGGCTTCCTCGATCGCGCGCTGGATCGACTGCACGGTGGATTCGATATCCACGACCACGCCGCGCTTGAGTCCGCGCGATTCGTGCGAGCCGATGCCGATCACCTCGATGGGATTGCCGGGCGAATACTCGCCCACCAGCGCCACCACTTTCGAGGTGCCAACGTCGAGGCCTACGATCAGCGACTTGTCGCCTTTGCGATTCATGACTGTCCTTGCTGCTGCTTCGGTGCCGCCGCCGGCGCCTGTACCGGCGCCCACGACAGCGAAAAACCATTGGTGTAACGAAGATCCGCGCGCGCCAGCACCTGCACCCGCTGCGCCATCAACTGCGGCAACAACTTGACGAAGCGACTCAACCGCGCCCGCGCCTGACTGCGACCGACCACGATCTGCGCGCCGTTGGCCAGACCCAGGGTCCAGCTGCCGCGCTGATCGACTTCGATCTGCTTCACGTCCAGGCCGATCGGCGCGAACAACTCGCGCGACTCGTTGTACAGCGCGACCACATCGGCCACGCGCGTGTCGGGACCGCCGAACTGCGGCAGGTTGGCCGGCACCTGGATGTTGCTGACCGGGAACAAACGGCCCTGCTCGGACAACAGCTGATCCTTGCCCCAGCGCGCGAACGGCTTGTGCTCGATCACGCTGACTTCCAGCACATCGGGCCAGCGCTTGCGCACTTCGGCATGCTCGACCCACGGCAGCTTCGCCACCGCGTCCTGCGCGCGCGGCAGGTCGACCGCGAAGAAACCGCGCTGCGCGTACGGCAGCAAGGTCTTGCGCAGCGCCGCCGCGTCGACCCGCTCGAACTCGCCGGTCACGCGCAGGCGCTTGAGCGGCCACTGGTTCGCGCCGATCCAGCCGTTGAGCACGGCCACGACCGGCAGCGCGACCAAGGCCAGCGCCAGCACCCATCCGACAAGTCGCAGCAGGGCGTTCACGCCACCGCACCTCCTTGCACGGTCGCTTCGAGCACGCGCCAGCACAGCTCGTCGTACTCGATGCCGAGCTGACGCGCGGCCTTGGGCACCAGCGAATGGCTGGTCATGCCCGGCGCGGTGTTGACCTCGATCAGGTACAGCTGGCCGCTGGTGCGGTCGCGCATGAAGTCCACGCGGCCCCATCCCTTGCAGCCGGCGGCGACGAAGGCCTCCATCGCCAGGCGGCGGATTTCGTTTTCGATCTCGCCTTCCAGACCCGGACACAGGTATTGGGTGTCATCGGCGATGTACTTGGCGTGATAGTCGTACCACTCGCCCTTGGGCACGATGCGGATCGACGGCAGTGCGGTGTAGCCCTCGCCGTTGATCAGCACGGCCACGGTGAGCTCCTCGCCGATCACCATCTGCTCCATCAGCATCTCGCCGGGATAGCGCGCGGCCAGCGCGACGGCGTCGTCGATGTCGGCGTCCTTGAGCACGCGCGACACGCCGACGCTGGAGCCTTCGCTGGACGGCTTGATGATCACCGGCAGGCCGATCTCTTGCGCCGCCGCGTGCACGTCGTCGCCCTTGGCGATGCGCTTGTACTTCGGGGTCGGCAGGCCGGCGCCGATCCACACCTGCTTGGTGCGGATCTTGTCCATCGCCAGCGCCGAGCCGAGCACGTCCGAACCGGTGTAAGGCACGCCGAGCGCTTCGAGCACGCCCTGCAGCACGCCGTCTTCGCCGCCGCCCTTGTTGCCGTGCAGGATGTTGAAGACGCGATCCACGCTGCCGGCGCGGATGGCGTCGATCAGGGCCGGAATGCCATCGACCGCAAACGCGTCCACGCCGCGCGAGCGCAGCGCTTCGAGCACGCCGCGGCCGGAATCCAGCGACACCTCGCGCTCGGAACTGGTGCCGCCCATCAGCACGGCGACGCGGCCGAATACCGCCGGATCGGTGACGCGAAGCGGAGCGAACTGCGAACTCACTTGGATTCTCCTTGGAAACCGTTGCTCGACAACTGCTGCGCGGCCGCGCCGATATCGCCGGCGCCCATCAGCAACAGCAGGTCGCCGTCGTTCAATACGTCCGGCAGCACGCCGGCCAGATCGGCGGCGGTGTTGACCACCACCGGGTCGATGCGGCCGCGCGCACGGATCGCGCGCGCCAGCGACTTGGCGTCGGCACCGGCGATCGGCGCTTCGCCGGCCGGATAGACCTCGGTCAGCACCAGCGCGTCCACCGACGACAACACCGCGGCGAAGTCGTCGAACAGATCGCGGGTGCGGCTGTAACGATGCGGCTGGAACGCCACCACCAGACGCTTGTCCGGCCAGCCGCCGCGCGCGGCGGCGAACACCGCTTCGAGCTCTTTCGGGTGATGGCCGTAGTCGTCCACCAATTGCACCGTCGCGCCCTTGTCGGTCTTGATCTGGGCGAGCAGGTTGAAGCGACGGCCGATGCCGGCGAATTTCTCCAGCGCGCGCGCGATCGCGTCGGGCTGCACGCCCAACTGCCACGCCACCGACGCGGCGGCCAACGCGTTGAGCACGTTGTGCCGGCCCGGCAGCGCCAGCGTCACCGCGGTGCGGGTCGCGTCGGGCAGGCACAGGGTGAAGCGCATCGCGCCGCCGTTCTGGCTGACGTCTTCGGCGCGCACGTCGGCGGTTTCGTCGAAGCCGTAGGTCATCACGTGACGCGGCGTTTCGGCGGCGAGCTTGGCGACGTTGGCGTCGTCGATGCACAGCACGGCCAGGCCGTAGAACGGCAGGCGATGCAGGAATTCCTCGAACGCGGCCTGGACCTTGGCGAAATCGCCGCCGTAGTTTTCCAGGTGATCGGCGTCGATGTTGGTGACGATGGCGATCTGCGGATTCAGGCGCAGGAAGCTGCCGTCGCTTTCGTCGGCCTCGGCGACCAGCCACTGGCCGCCGCCCAGGCCGGCGTTGGCGCCGGCGGCGAGCAGCTTGCCGCCGATCACGAAGGTCGGGTCGATGCCGCCCTCGGCCAGCACGCTGGCGGTCAGCGAGGTGGTGGTGGTCTTGCCGTGGGTGCCGGCCACTGCGATGCCGCGGCGGAAGCGCATCAGCTCGGCCAGCATTTCCGCGCGCGGCACCACCGGAATGCGCTGCGAGCGCGCTTCCATCAATTCCGGGTTGTCGCGCTTGATCGCGCTGGACACGACCACGCAATCGGCGCCGAGCACGTTGGCGGCGGAATGGCCGCGGTGCACGGTGACGCCCATCGAGGCCAGGCGGCGGGTCACGGCGTTGTCGGCCATGTCCGAGCCGGACACCTGATAGCCCAGCGTGCACATGACTTCGGCGATGCCGCTCATGCCGGTGCCGCCGATGCCGACGAAATGCACGCGCGGAAACGCCTTGGCCAGATCGCCGGTGTGCTGCAGGCGGCGGCGGAGTGCGGTGCTCATGCTTGACGTCCGTGATTCGGGATTAGGGATTGGGGATTGGAAAAAACAAAAAGCGACTGCGGCATTGCGAACTTCCGAGATTTCGATAAGGACACGGGAGCAACCAGCGAATCGGCCGGGCGTTGGCCGAACTCGCCGTTGCGAATCCCGAATCCCCAATCCCGAATCCCGGCCCTCATCGCGCCACCTCCAGCACAATCTCCGCGACGCGATCGGCCGCGTCGGGTTTGGCGATGCTTCGCGCCGCTTGCGCCATCTGCAGCAGCACGCCGCGCTCGGCCAGGATTTCGATCGTCGCCGACAGGCGCGCGCCCAGGTCTTCGCCGGCCTGCGGCAGCAACTGGGCCGCGCCGCGGTCGACCAGGAAGCGCGCGTTCTTGGTCTGGTGGTCGTCCACCGCCTGCGGGAACGGCACCAGCACGCTGCCGACGCCGGCCGCGCACAGCTCGGCCAGGGTCAGCGCGCCGGCGCGGCAGACCACCAGATCGGCCCAGGCGTAAGCGGCCGACATGTCGGCGATGAAAGGTTCCAACGAAGCGATGATTCCGGCCTTGGCATAGGCTTGCTGCGCATCGGCCAGCAACTTCTCGCCGCATTGATGACGCACTTCGCACGGCACTCGCCCGCGCAAACCGGCGATGGCTTCGGGCACTGCGCTGTTGAGCGCGCGCGCGCCCTGGCTGCCGCCGAGCACCAGCAGGCGCAGCGGGCCGCTGCGATCGGCGAAACGCTGCGCCGGCGGCGCGATCTCGGCGATTTCCGCGCGCACCGGATTGCCGACGACTTCTTCGCTGACATTGGCGAAGGTGTCCGGGAACCCGGTCAGCACGCGCCGCGCGAAACGCGACAGCACGCGGTTGGTGAGGCCTGGAGCGCGATTTTGTTCGTGCACGATCAACGGCAGACCGGCCAGCCGCGCGGCGATGCCGCCGGGGCCGGCGGCGTAACCGCCGAAACTGATCACCGCCCGCGGCTGGCGCTGGCGCAGCACGCGCTGCGCCGCGCGCACCGACGCCGCCAGCCGGAACGGCGCGCGCAACAGCGTCGCCAGTCCCTTGCCGCGCACGCCGCTGATGGCGAGGGTGTCGATATCGATGCCGTGCTGCGGCACCAGACGGGTTTCCATGCCGCCGTCGGCGCCCAGCCAGCACACCGGGACGTTGCGGCCGCGCAAAGCCTTGGCCACCGCCAGTCCCGGGAAGATGTGTCCACCCGTGCCGCCGGCCAGGATCATCACCGGGCGCTCGCTCGAACGAAGCTCGCTCATGCGGACCTCCCGAGCGTCGGCTCGACGCGCTCGCGCAGGCGGCTGGTGCCGCGCGCGGCGTCGCTGCCGCGCGCGCTGTTGGCGGCGGCGGACGGAATCGGATTCGCCGTGGCCGGCGCGCCGGCCGCGGGCTGGGTCGCTTCGCCGCGCAGGCGCGCGACCTGGCGCTGGGCGCGGTCCAGTTCGTAGGACACGCGCAGCAGCACCGCCAGCGCCGCGCAGCTCATCACCACGCTGGAGCCGCCGTAGGAAATCATCGGCAGGGTCAGGCCCTTGGTCGGCAGCAGGCCCAGGTTCACGCCGATCGAGACGAAGCTCTGCAGCCCCATCCACAGCGCGATGCCGAAGGCGACGTAGCCGGAGAAGTGGCGGCGCATTTCCACGCACTTCAATCCGATCCACAGCGCGCGCCCGGACAGCAGCATGTACAGGCCGACCACGGCGCACACGCCGACGAAACCGAACTCTTCCGCGATCACCGCCATGATGAAGTCGGTATGCGCCTCGGGCAGGTACGACAGCTTCTGCACCGACGCGCCCAGGCCGACGCCGGTCCATTCGCCGCGGCCGACCGCCATCAGCGCATTGGTCAGCTGATAACCGGTGCCGAACGGATCGACCCAGGGATTGAGGAACGAGGTCAGGCGCACCACGCGGTAGGGCTCGGCGATGGCGATCACCGCCAGCACCGGCAGACCGATCAGCACCGGGCCGAACATGCGCGGCATGTTGACGCCGCCCAGCACCAGCATGCCGGCGGTGATCGCCAGCAGCAGCGAGGACGAGCCGAAGTCGGGCTGCATCAGCAACAGGCCGACCAGCACGATGGCCACGCCGATCGGCTTGAGCATCGCGCCCCAGGTCGCGGAAATGTCTTCGCTGAAACGCTTGAGGTAGCTGGCCAGCCAGACGATGTACATCAGCTTGACCGCCTCGACCGCCTGGAAGCTGGCCGGCCCCAGGTTGATCCAGCGCTTGGCGCCGTTGACCTGCTTGCCGATCACCGGCACGAACACCGCCAGCAACAGCACCACGCACACCAGCAGCAGCCACTGGTTGTGCTGCTCGATGGTCTTGAGCTCGGTGCGCATCAGCCAGAACGCCAGGCCCAGGCCGATGCCGAGGAAGATCAGATGGCGGGTGAGGAAGTAGAACGGGTCCACCGCATGGGTCGCGGCGACGCCGAGCGAAGCCGAACCGACCATCACCACGCCGACGCAGGCCAGCGCCGCGGACACGAAAAGCAGCCACGGGTCGTAGCGACCGTGGATGGCGTCGAGCCGGGTTGCCTGGCGTGCGGAATTTTCCATCAGCGGACCTTGAGCGTGGCCAGACCGACCAGGACCAGCACCACCGAGATGATCCAGAAGCGCACGATCACGCGCGGCTCGGGCCAGCCCTTGAGTTCGAAGTGGTGATGGATCGGCGCCATGCGGAACACGCGCTTGCCGGTGAGCTTGAACGAAGCGACCTGGATCATCACCGACAGGGTTTCGATCACGAACACGCCGCCCATGATCACCAGCACCAGTTCCTGGCGCACGATGATGGCGATGGTGCCGAGCACCGCGCCCAGCGCCAGCGCGCCGATGTCGCCCATGAACACCATGGCCGGATAGGTGTTGAACCACAAAAATCCGAGGCCCGCGCCGGCGATCGCCGCGCAGATGATCACCAGCTCGCCGGCGCCGGGCACCTGCGGAATCTGCAGGTACTTGGAGAACTCGGCATGGCCCGAAGCGTAGGCGAACACGCCCAGCGCGCAGGCCACCAGCACGGTCGGCATGATCGCCAGCCCGTCCAGGCCGTCGGTGAGGTTGACCGCGTTGGAGAAGCCGACGATCCAGAAATACGCGACCACGATCAGGCCGGCGCCGAGCGGAATCGCCACCGCCTTGATCAGCGGAACATAGAAGGTGGTGCTGGCGACCACCGCCGGATCGGCGGTGAAGTACAGGAAGGCGCCGGCGGCCAGGCCGAAGATCGACTGCAGCAGATACTTCCAGCGCGACTTCAGGCCGTTGGGATCGCGGCGCACGATCTTGATCCAGTCGTCGTACCAGCCGATCGCGCCGAAGCACAGCATCACCGCCAGCACCAGCCACACGTACCTGTTGCGCAGGTCGCCCCACAGCAGCACCGAGGCCAGCACCGTCATCAGGATCAGCGCGCCGCCCATGGTCGGCGTGCCGGCCTTGGAGAAGTGGCTCTGCGGGCCGTCCTGGCGGATCGGCTGGCCGCCCTTGTACTGGGCGAGCTTGCGGATCACCGCCGGGCCCCACCACAGCGACAGGGCGAGCGCGGTCAACGCGCTGAGAATGCCGCGGAAGGTCAGATAGCCGAACAGACCGAACAGGCTCTGCAGTTGTTCAAGCCAGCGAGTGAGTTCAAGCAACATGCGTCGTCCCCTTCCCCGTTGCGGGTGTGTGCGCGGACAGCAACGCCGTCACGATCTTGTCCATCGCACTGCTGTGCGAACCTTTCACCAACACGCGCACGCCCTCGCGCAGCTCGGCGTCGAGCGCGCGCGCCAGCGAGTCGTGGCTGTCGAACACTTGCGCGCCTTCGCCGAAGGCCTGCGCGGCGGCGCTCGGCAGCTCGCCCAGCGCGAACAGACGGCGCAAGCCGGCGGCCTTGGCGCGGCGGCCGATCTCGGCGTGCATGGCGACTTCTTCATTGCCGATCTCGCGCATCGCGCCGAGCACCAGCCAGTTCTCGCCGGCCATCTCGGCCAGGGTGTCGATGGCGGCTGCGGTCGAGCCCGGGTTGGCGTTGTAGCTGTCGTCGATCAGCACCGCGCCGTTGTCCAGGCGATGGGTGATCAGGCGGCCGTCGACCGGCTGCGCGGCGTCGAGGCCGGCGGCGATGATGTCCAGCGACATGCCCGCGCCCAGGGCCAGCGCGGTCGCGGCGAGTGCGTTGCGCACGTTATGGCGGCCAATCGCCTTCAGCGCAATCTTGGCCTCGCCCAGCGGGGTTACAAGCGCGAACGTAGAACCCTCAGGCCCGACGCGAACATCCCGAGCTGTAACCTCCGCGCTGGCATCGATCCCGTAGCGGATGATCGTGCGGCCCGAAGCGCGATTCTCGAAATACGGCGCGAACGCATCGTCGGCATTGATCGCCGCCACGCCATACGACGGCAGCGCGTCGTAGATCGCCGCCTTGGTATCGGCGATGCCGAGCAGGCTGCCCATGCGTTCCAGATGCGCCGGCGCGACGTTGTTGACCAGCGCCACCTGCGGGCGCGCGATGCGCACCAGGTAATCGATGTCGCCGGGCTTGCCCGCGCCCATTTCATAGATGGCGAACTGCGCGTCTTCCGGCGCGTCCAGCACCGCCAGCGGCAGGCCGATTTCGTTGTTGCGGTTGCC
Organism: Lysobacter gummosus; assembly: GCF_001442805.1. Taxonomy (NCBI): domain Bacteria; kingdom Pseudomonadati; phylum Pseudomonadota; class Gammaproteobacteria; order Lysobacterales; family Lysobacteraceae; genus Lysobacter; species Lysobacter gummosus. Next base: position 4,576,276 of record NZ_CP011131.1, read on the forward strand.
CGGCGTCGAATAAGTGCGGCCCGGCGCGGCCTGTTCCAGGATCGCCGTGGTCAGCGCCTTGACGCTGGTCTTGCCGTTGCTGCCGGTGATCGCGACCACGCGGGTGTCGCGGGTGGACTGCACGGTGGTGGCCAGATCGGCCAGCGCGCGCTCGGTGTCGGCGACGATCACCTGCGCGATCGGCGCATCGATCTCGCGCGAAACCAGCGCGCCGGCCACGGCGGTGCCGGCCAGCTTGGCGACATGGTCGTGGCCGTCGAAACGCTCGCCCTTGAGCGCGACGAACAAGGCCGCGCCGCTCGCCGGCAACGCGCGGGTGTCGGTGGCGACCACGTCGATCGCGGCGTCTTCGCCGTGCAGGCGGCCGCCGGTCATGCGCGCGATTTCCGACAGCAGCAAACGCCTCATGGCCGCTCCTCCCCGCCCAGGGCCGGTGGCACATGCGCGCCCTTGCGCGGCTCACGGCTTTCCAGCGCGGCCTGTGCGATCAAGGTGTCGTCGAACGGATGGCGCACGCCGTGGATTTCCTGATAAGGCTCGTGGCCCTTGCCGGCCACCAGCACGATGTCGTCGGGGCCGGCCTCACCGATCGCGTACTCGATCGCGGCGCGGCGATCGCGCAGCACGACCGCGCGCTGCGGATCGCGGAAGCCTTCGAGAATGTCCGCGACGATGGCGTCGCCGTCTTCGCCGCGCGGGTTGTCGTCGGTGACGATCGCCAGATCGGCGTCGTGTTCGGCGATCGCCGCCATCTGCGGGCGCTTGCCGCGGTCGCGCTCGCCGCCGCAGCCGAACACGCAGATCAGGCGCGCGTTGGCGTGCGCGCGCAGCGAGGCCAGGGCCTGCTCCAGCGCATCGGGCGTGTGCGCGTAGTCGATCACCACCAGCGGCAGCACACCGTCGCCGCCGAGGCGGTTCATGCGGCCGTGAATGGGTTCGAGCTGCGACAGGGTCTGCGCGATCTGCGCCGGCGCTTGGTCCAGCGCGTACAGCGCGCCGGCCACCGCCAGCAGATTGTCGACGTTGAAGCGGCCGAGCAGCTTGGAGGCGACCGGATGCGATTTGCCGGCGACGACCAGATCGAAACCGATGCCGCGGCCGTCGAAGCTCAACGCCTGCGCGCGCATCGTGGCGCCGTCGCGGCCGCGCGAGCTCAGGCCGATCGCGCGCACGCTCTTGGGCAGCTGCGCGATCAGTTCGCGGCCGAACTCGTCGTCCAGGTTGATCGCCGCCGCCTTCAGTTCCGACCACGCGAACAAGCGCGCCTTGGCCGCGCCGTAGCTGGCCATGTCGCCGTGGTAGTCGAGATGATCGCGGGTGAGATTGGTGAACACGCCGACGTCGAAATGCACGCCGGCCACGCGTCCCTGGTCGAGCGCGTGCGAGCTGACTTCCATCGCCACCGCCTGCGCGCCGGCCTCGTGCATGTCGGCCAGCAACTCGTGCAGCTGCAGCACCAGCGGCGTGGTGAAACCGGTCGGGACGATCTCGCCGTACAAACCGGCGCCGAGCGTGCCGACGGTACCGCAGCGGATGCCGCTCAAGGCCCAGGCCTGCGCGATCAACTGCACGGTCGAGGTCTTGCCGTTGGTGCCGGTCACGCCGACCACGGTCATCGCTTCGGTGGCGCGGCCATGGAACTGGTCGCCCATCGCGCCCAGGCGCGAACGCAGCCCGGGCACCGCGATCGCATCGTCCGGCGCGGGAATGTCCTCGGGCGCGGGCGGCTCGAACAGGATCGCGACCGCGCCCTGCGCGCGCGCCTGTTCGACGAACTTGAGCCCGTGCGCGCCGAAGCCGGCGATCGCCACGAAGGCATTGCCCGGACGCACCGCGCGGCTGTCCATCACCAGACCCGTGATGCGCAGATCGCCGGGGATGCCGGCGATGTCGGGCAACAGTTCGGCCAGGGCCATGAGGCGGCTCATCGAGCGCCTCCATGGGCCGCGGCCTGCGCGACGCTGCTGGCGGCGATGGGCGGCGGCGAAGCGACCGCATGGGTCGCCGTCGCCGCGGCCGGAACCACCGGGCCGGTCGGCTTGCCGCCACTCTGCTTGAGCCGCTTGGCCTCGGCCGCGGCCTGCACCGCCAGCCAGGTTTCGATATCGTCCGGCGCCACGTCCATCAGGCGCAGCGCGCCGTCCATGACGTTGCGGAATACCGGGCCGGACACCGAACCGCCGTAGTAACCGCGCTTGGTCGGATCGGGCTCGCTGACCACCACCACCATCGAAAAGCGCGGCTTCTCCACCGGCACGACGCCGGCGAACAGCGACACGTACTTCCTCGAATAACCGCCGGTGGCGCTGAACTTGCGCGTGGTGCCGGTCTTGCCGGCGACGTGATAGCCCAGGATCGCGGCCTGCTTGGCGGTGCCGCCCGGCTCGGTCACGGTCTGCATCATGCGCATGATTTCGCCGGCCACGACCGGGTCGAGCACCTGGTGCGCTTCGTTGGGCTGGCCCTTGACGAAGGTCGGCTGGATCATCTTGCCGCCGTTGGCCATCGCCGCGTAGGCGATCGCGATCTGCAGCGGCGTGGCCGACAGGCCGTAGCCGTAGGCCATGGTCGCCTTGGTCGTGCCGCTCCAGCGCTGCGGCGGCGCGAGCAGGCCCGAGGATTCTCCCGGGAAGCCGCTGCCCGGCTTGCTGCCGTAACCGAAGTTGCGGATGAACTTATAGAAGTAGTCGTTCGGCAACGGCAGCGCCAGTTTGGCCGCGCCGATGTTCGAGCTCTTGGTGATCACGCCGGTGACGGTCAACACGCCGTTGTTGTGCGTGTCGGTGATGCGGTAGCGGCCGTTGGGCATCCAGCCCGGCGAAGTGTTCACCAGGGTGGTCGGCTTGACGGTGCCGGCGTTGAGCGCGGCGGCGACGGTGATCGGCTTCATCGTCGAACCCGGCTCGACCACGTCGGTGATCGCGCGGTTGCGATGGGTGTCGCGATTGCCGGCACCGAGCAGGTTCGGGTTGTAGGTCGGCAGATTGGCCATCGCCAGCACTTCGCCGGTCTCGATGTCCAGGACCACGGCCGAGGCGCTGCTGGCGCCGGTGTCGATCAGGGCGCGGCGCAGTTCGCGATAGGTCAGGTACTGGATGCGCCGATCCAGGGTCAGGGTAATGTCCTTGCCCGGCTCGGCCGACTGCACCAGATCGACGTTCTCCACGATGCGGCCGGCGCCGTCGCGGATCACCCGCTTGGTGCCGGGCTTGCCGCGCAGCTCGTGGTCGAACGCCAGCTCCAGACCTTCCTGGCCGCGGTCGTCGATGTTGGTGAAGCCCAGCACGTGCGCCATCGCTTCGCCCTGCGGGTAGAAGCGGCGGAACTCGCGCTGCGAGAACACTCCGGGAATCTTGTGCGCCAGGATCTTGCGCGCCTCGTCCGGATTGATCCGGCGCTTGAGGTACATGAATTCCTTGCCCGAACGCTGCGACAGCTTGCGGGTCAGTTCGTCCGGCGCCACGCCCAGGGCCTTGGCCAGCTCCGGCAGGCGCTCGGGGCTCTTGGCCAGTTCCTTCGGGTTGCCCCAGATCGATTCCACCGGCGTGGACACCGCCAGCGGCTCGCCGTTGCGGTCGGTGATCATGCCGCGCGAGGTCGGAATCGGAATCTCGCGCAGCGAACGCGCGTCGCCCTGCTGGCGATAGAAATCGTTGCTGATCACCTGCAGATCCAGCGCGCGGCCCAGCAGCGCCAGCGAGCACAGCCCCAGCGCGCCGCCGACCAGGATCAGGCGGTTGCGCAGATTGAACTGGGCGTTGCGGTTGCGCGGCTTGTTGCCGGCCGCGCGCGCGCGCTCCTCGCGCAGGCGCGAGAAACCTTCGCCGAGGTTTTCGACCAGCCGGTCCAGGCCGCCGCCGCGATTGCCGCGCTCGCCCAACACGCGGTCGAGCGGACCGCTGCGGCCGGGGCGCTTGTTGTTCTTGCGCGCGCTCATGGCCGGATCACCACGGTTTCGGCGCCTTCGGGAAATTTCATCCCGATGCGCTCGCGCGCGACCTGGTCGATGCGGTTGCTTTCCGCCCAGGTGGCCTGCTCCAGCTGCAGCCGGCCGAATTCGATATTGAGCTCGTCGCGCTCGCGCTGCAGCTTGTTGAGCTGCACGAACAGCTGGCGATGCTCGTGGCGCGCAAACACCACCAACAACGCGGACACCACATTGGCGACGATCAGCAGGGCCAGCAGCAGGCGCATCACTTGGCGCCTCCTGCCGGAGTCGCCGGGATTGGGGATTGGGGATTGGGGATTGGGTCGAGCGCGCCGGAATCGACCTGGGCTTCAGCGAATCCCGAATCCCGACTCCCGAATCCCAGCTTCTCGGCCACCCGCAACACCGCGCTGCGCGCGCGCGGGTTGTCGGCGGTTTCCTCCCACTCGGCCTTCTGCGCGCCGCCGATGGCGAGCAGGGTCGGGGTGAAGTCGATCTCCACCGGCATTCGGCGGTTGGCCGGCGGCGCCTTGGAGTGACGCAGGATGAACTGCTTGACGATGCGGTCTTCCAGCGAATGGAAGCTGATCACCGCCAGCCGGCCGCCGGGCTTGAGCCGCGCCAGCGCCGCGTCCAGGCCGAGTTCCAGATCGGCCAGCTCGCGGTTGATGAAGATGCGGATGGCCTGGAAGCTGCGCGTGGCCGGGTGGATCTTCTGGTCGCCGCGCGGCATGACCGAGGCGATCAGGTCGGCGAGCTGGGCGGTGCGGGTCAACGGCTGCCCGTCGCGACGCGCCACGATGGTGCGCGCGATCTTGCGGCTCTGCCGTTCCTCGCCATACGTCCACAACACGTCCGCGATCTCCTTCTCGCCCGCCTTGGCCAACCATTCCGCCGCGCTCAGCCCGTTGTCCGGGTCCATGCGCATGTCCAGCGGGCCGTCCTTGCCGAAACTGAAACCGCGCGCGGCCACGTCCAGCTGCGGCGAGGACACGCCCAGGTCGAGCAGCACGCCGTCCAGACCGGCCGCGGTCGCGTCCCACTGGGCCAGGTCGGCGAAGCTGCCGCGATAGATGGACACGCGCGGATCGGCGCCGAACTCGCTTTCGGCCACGGCGATCGCTTCGGGGTCCTTGTCCATCACCAGTAGCCGGCCTCCGGCCTGCAATTGCGAAAGCACGCCGCGGGCATGCCCGCCGCGTCCGAACGTGCCGTCCAGATAGGCTCCGTTCCCGTGCACCCGCAGGCCTTCAAGCACCTGCCGGTACATCACGGGAAGGTGGCCGGATCGCGCGTGCGTGCGTTCCATGCCACCGCCCGTCATAGCTGCAAGTCGAGCAGTTCGTCGCTCAGATCGTCGTCGGTGATGGTCTGACGGATCTGCGCGTGGTGCGCCTGCTCGCTCCAAAGTTCGAATTTGTCGCCCATGCCCAGCAATACGGCCTTCTTCTCGATGCCGACCGCGGCGCGGTGGCTGGCCGGGACGGTGATGCGGCCGTTGCCGTCGAGTTCGACGAACGCGGCCGCGCCGACCAGCTTGAGCTGCATGTTGCGATTGACCTGCTTGACCTTGGGCAGCTTGTTGACCTGGTCGCGAACGCGTTCCCAGATCGACAGCGGATACAGATAGAGAGAGCCCGACTCGAAGGGGTTGTAGGTGATGACCAGGCGGTTGTCGCACTCGCGCGCGACGAGGTCACGGTAAGCGGTGGGCACCGCCAGCCGGCCCTTGTCGTCGATCGTGATGGCGGTTTCGCCTTGGAACATTGCGCACCTTTGCGGCTCCCGTCTCTACCGGACGGGTCACCTCAGTTCTTTCGCCCGGCTGGGCGATTGGCCTCCGAAAACCACTAAAACCCAGGTTTTCCCTCGGATGTCCACATTAGCAGGGCCCACAGGGTTGTCAACAACTTTCCTGGCCAAATTTCGCTAGGCGCATCAATGGCTTGCAGCGAACTTCAGAGTCTTATTCAAGACTTATCCACTACCCTTTGTTTCGTCTCATGTTTTGAGACTCTGAACGTCACAAAGTGACCCTTGAGCGAACTCCGTCACAGTTGCGTGGACCTGCCGCGGCCATGTTGCTGCGCAGCAAAAGGCGAAGATCGGCGCAGAAGATCGGATTTGCCGGCGTGATCGCTGGCAGCTATCGACATCGACACAATGCGGCGGCCGCGCCATCCGACATCGGGTTCACGCAGCAGGGCCTAGCGTGGCCGGCACCGTTTCCCGGAGTTCCGCCCCATGCCCACCCCGCCCCTGCGCGCCGGCCTGCTGGCCCTGTCCCTGGCCGCCTTGTTCGCAGCCGGCTGCAGCCGCGCCGCGCCCGACCGCGCGCCCCTGACCGCCGCGGCCGCCGACGCGACCATCCTCAAGCGGATGCAGGCCGAACAGGCCCAGCAGGACCGCAACCTGCAGACCTTCGACGAGCTCGATTTCGTCCACTACAGCAACCAGCAGTGGAACGATTTCCATAAGAGCCACGCGCAGAACATCCTCGTGCACTACCCCGACGGCCGCATCACCACCGGCCTGGACGCGCACATCGCCGAACTCAAGCCGCTGTTCGCCTTCGCCCCCGACACCAAGATCAAGGTCCACCCGATCAAGATCGCCCAGGGCAACCTGACCGCGGTAACCGGAGTGATGGAGGGCACCTTCAGCCAGCCGATGGCGCTGGGCGACGGCAAGACCCTGGCCCCGACCCAGAAGCGCTTCAAGCTGGACATGGCCACGATCGGCCGGTGGGAAAAAGGGGTAATGGTCGAAGAGTGGCTGTTCTGGGACAACCAGGCTTTCATGAAGCAGATCGGCGCGGCGCAGTAACGGCGCATAACGCCGGATCGAGCCAACAACGCCGACCGAGCCCTTCTCCCGCGAGCGGGGGAAGGTGGCCCGAAGAGCCTGCCCCCGCAAAGGCGGGGGGCCGGATGAGGGCCAGCCGCCGCGGCTTACGCAGACGCATGAGCCTCGCGCGCCCTCACCCAACCCACCCCAGCCCAAACGCGTAGCGTTTGGGCGTTCGCGGACGCGCGAGCCGATGGCTCGCAAGCGGCGCCCACTCACCCCGCAAGCGGGAGAGGGCTTCAAGCAAAAGCGAATAACGAACGCCCAGCTCTCCGCGTCCCCATCAATACGAGAGCCCCGTTTAGTAAAGGGGGTGCCCCGAAGGGGCGGGGATTTGGAAGCACATAGCGGGGCCCGAAGTTTGCAAAGCAAACTTTGGGGCTTTTCGAAGGCGCAGCCAAGAAAAGCGCGAAGTAGGCCGATAAGCCGGGTTCTGTCGTGGACAGTCATTCCTCTAGGCGCAACGTCACCGTTACGCTCAAGCAACCTACCCGGAGACATCGCGGGCCGCGACATAGTCTCCCTATTTGGTTTTGCTCCCGGTGGGGTTTGCCGTGCCGGTCTGTTGCCAGACTCGCGGTGCGCTCTTACCGCACCGTTTCACCCTTACCACGCACCCTTGCGGGCCGTTCGGCGGTCTGCTCTCTGTTGCACTTTCCGTCGGCTCGCGCCGCCCAGGCGTTACCTGGCACCGTGCCCTGTGGAGCCCGGACTTTCCTCGGCACCGGATCTTGCGACCCGATGACGCGACTGCCTGGCCTACTTCGCGCCGGCATTGTCGCACGCGCACGCGCTCAACCGCCGTCGCGCAGTTAAATTGGCGAATACCGCGCATCCCGCGCGCCGCGGCGAGGATCGGCCGGCCCATGCAAAGCGACGACCCCGAAGACCACTATCCGCTGTACCCCCGCGGCATGCTCCGCCGCGCCGGCCTGCTCGACGCGCAAAGCCTCGCCGCGCGCCTGCCCGATTGGGCCGAGGAAGAACTGCAGGCCGCGTTCTGGCCGGCCTATGGCTCGATCCGCAGAACTGAAATCGACGGCGAGCGCTCCTTCAGCATCGACGGCGGCGAACGCACGCTTCAGGTCAACGGCCTGCCGATCTTCATCTCCGAAGACCGCTGGTCGTTCGATGTGGTGGCCGGGCCGAAACTGCTGGATCAACTGGTCGCGGCGATGCGGCCCCTGCGCAAACCGCCGCCGGGCTGATCGACGGCGCTTATTCGCCGCTGCCGTACAAAGCCTTGCGCGGCGCCCCGCTCAACTCCGCCGCCAGCTTCGCCGCGGTGGACGGCGGCAGATGCTCGCTGAGCTTGGCGTAGATACGCTTGCCCTCGATCACCTTGGCGTCGGCGTCGTCGCCGGCGCCCTCGACGATCACCACGAACTCGCCCTTGCGCTGATTGGGATCGGCCTTCACCCGCGCCGCCAGTTCGACCAGCGGGCCGTCGAGCACGGTCTCGAACAGTTTCGTCAGCTCGCGCGCGATCACCGCCACGCGCTGTTCGCCGAACGCGGCCACCATGTCGTCCAGGGTTTCCTCGATGCGGTGCGCCGACTCGTAGAACAACAAGGTCTGCGGCTCGGCCGCCAGCCGGGTCAGGCGCTCGCGCCGGGCCGAGGTCTTGGCCGGCAGGAATCCTTCGAAACTGAACCGATCCGAGGCCAGGCCGGCGACGCTGAGCGCGGCGATCGCGGCGCAAGCGCCCGGCACGGGCGATACCCGGATGCCGGCCGCGCGCGCGGCGCGGACCAGGCGATAGCCCGGATCGCTGACCAACGGCGTGCCCGCATCCGACACCAACGCCAGCGACTCGCCCGCCTGCAAACGCGCCACCAACTGCGCCGCCTGCTGTTCCTCGTTGTGCTGATGCAAGGCGAGCAACGGCCGTTCCAGGCCGAAATGCGACAGCAACTGGCGGGTATGGCGCGTGTCCTCGGCGCAGATCGCCGCCACGCTGCGCAAGGTTTCCAGCGCGCGCGGAGTGAGGTCGCCGAGATTGCCGATCGGGGTGGCGACGATATGTAAGGTGGCGGGAGTCTGCATCGTGCTCAACTGAATGAAATCGCTTAACCGGGCGGCGCCGGGCACGCAAGAACCGCACCGGCGCGCGCGCTGGATGCCGTACCCGCCGTCCAGCGCCGTACCTGAAGCCGGGGCGGCGCGAATGATTCACCGCTACCCAGGCCGGGTAGAATCCTAACCGGTCCCATAGGAACGCCGCTGCGCGGCGAATGCAAGCCGATGACTTATAAGAAAAACCGGCCCGCTTTGACATGGATGTTCAGTGCTTTGGCGGCGACCGCGCTGTTGGGCGGCTGCGCCAGCGTGGAAACCCGGCCCACCGCCGCGGTCAGCGCGTCCAATCCGATCGTGGCCCAGGCCGGCCATCTGGCCGGCAAACACGCCGGCCTGACCGGTGCCGAGCGCGCCGCGAACGAACAACAGATCGATCGCCTGCTGACCCAGCTCGACGACGCCACCTTGAGCCGCGAAGCCAACGCGCTGCCGCCCGGCGATCCGCTGTACAACTTCGTCGGCCGCGCGCTGATGAAGCGCGGACTGCCGCTGCCGCGTCCGTTCGACCGCAGCTCTGACTGGAGTTTCAACGCCGGCCAGCGCCCGCCCGCGGAAGCCGACGGCTACCGCCCGCCGATGAAACTGGCGGTGCTGCTGCCTTCCAGCGGCCCGAGCATGATCGCCGGCGCGTCGGTGCGCGACGGTTTGAACGCCGCCTACTACGGCGAAACCCGGCGCCGTCCGGAAATCCATTTCTACGACACCGGCAGCACCGGCGGCGGCACCCTGGCCGCCTACGACAAGGCCGTGGCCGACGGCAACGACTTCGTCATCGGCCCGCTCGGCCGCGATGAAGTCAGCGCCCTGTTCGCCAAAGGCGCCTTGCCGGTGCCGGTGCTCGCGCTCAATCGCGGCAACGTGGCGCCGCCCAGCGGCAACGTCAGTTTCTCGCTGACTCCGGAAGACGAAGGCCTGGCCGCGGCCGACTACCTGCTCGAACGCAAGGTCAAGCGCGTGCTCGCCATCGACGGCGGCGACGACGGCCAGCGCCGCGCCATCGCCGCGCTGAAGGAACGCCTGGCCGGCGGCGGCGCCGTGGTCACCGACAGCGTCAGCGAAGGCACCGCCGACCTGGGCCCGTTCGTGGCCAAGGAAGGCGGCGTCGATGCGGTGTTCCTCGCGGTCAAGGGCAGCTCGGCGCGCAATCTGGTGCCCAAGCTGGCGATGGTCGGCTTGTCCGACAAGCCGCGCGTGGCGACCTCGCAAGTGCTGCAGGGCACCGGCAAGCCGGAGCAGGACCGCGTCCTGGACGGCATCGCCTTCCCCTCGGAAACCTGGACCACCGGCGGCATCCGCGGCCTGTCGCCGGCGGTCGGCGTCGCCCAGACGCTGCCGACCGCGCGTGGCCCCGGCGGCGCGCGCCTGTTCGCCTTCGGCTACGACGCCTGGCAGCTCAGCGCCTATCTCGAACGTCTGGCTTCGCGTCCGGATGCCTACATCGCCGGCGCGACCGGCGTGCTGCGCATCGACGGCGGCGGCACCGTGCTGCGCACGCCGGCGTGGTCCACCTTCAGCAGCGGCGTCGCGGTGCCGCTGGCGGATGCCTCGCGCCGCTGATCCGGCGGCCGGTCCGGCGCGCACCGCGCCGGATCGTCGCGGCCGCGGCGCCGCGGTCGAAGCCGCGGCGCGCGCGCATCTGCTCGAACACGGCCTGCGCGCCGTCGCCGCCAACGCCAACTACCGTTTCGGCGAGCTCGATCTGGTCGTGCTCGACGGCGGCACCGTGGTCTTCGTGGAAGTGCGTTACCGCCGCGACGATCGCTTCGGCGGCGGCGCGGCCTCGGTGGACGCGCGCAAACGCCGCAAGCTGGTGCTGGCCGCGCAGGCGTTCTTGCTCGCTCATCCGCGTTATGCCGACTGTCCGTGCCGCTTCGATGTGATCGAAGCCGATGGCGATCCGGCGCAGCCTCGCTTGAACTGGCTGCGCGATGCGTTTCGCGCCGACGATGTCTAGCGCTTTTGCTCTTGCGGCATTTGCTCTTGCGGCATTTGCTGTTGTGGGATTTGCTCTTGTGGGAGGGGCTTCAGCCCCGATGCTTTTCGATCAGGTCGCCAAACCTTTCCACGATCGCGCAATCTGATCGAAAAGCATCGGGACTGAGTCCCTCCCACAAAACACTTCGCCGTTGCACAGCGATTTGCCAGCAGCAACCGCCGGCCCGCGGCGATACCATGAGCCCACTATGCCGACCATCATGACCCACGCCGTGGTTCCGCTCGCCTTGGGCTGGGCGCTGGGCCCGCGCACGATTCCATCGCGGCTGTTGGTCGCCGGCGCGATCGCGGCGATGCTGCCGGACGCCGACGTGGCCGCGTTCAAGCTCGGCATCGCCTACGCGGACGACTTCGGTCATCGTGGCGCCAGCCATTCCTTCGCCTTCGCGGCGATCCTCGCCGTATTCGGCGCGCTGGCTTCGCGCTGGTTGCGCGCGCCGCCGTCGCGCGCGGCCTTGTGGCTGTTCGTCTGCGCCGCCTCGCATCCGCTGCTGGATGCGCTGACCGACGGCGGCCTCGGCGTGGCGCTGTATTGGCCATGGTCGGACGCGCGCATCTTCGCGCCGTGGCGTCCTATCGAGGTCTCGCCGATCGGCGCGCGTTTCTTCAGCGCGCGCGGACTGCAGGTGCTGTGGTCGGAAGCACGCTGGATCGTGCTGCCCGCGCTCGCCGTCGGCGCGCTCGGCGCGAGCTTGCGACGGATGTCGATGCGCGCGGAACCGGCGCGATGAGCAGCCGCCTGCCGCCGGCCTTGCACGAGGAGCTCGCGCAGCTGCTCGGCGACGCGTGGCTGACCGATCCGGGCGACCGGCTGGCCTACGCTTACGACAACTCGCGCCGGCAAGCGTTGCCCGATGCGGTCGCCCTGCCGCGCAACCGCGAGCAAGTGCAGGCGCTGGTGCGCGCGTGCCGGCGCCATCGCGTGCCGGTGGTCGCGCGCGGACGCGGCACCAACACCACCGGCGCATCGGTGCCGATCGCCGGCGGCGTGGTGGTCTCGTTCGAGCGTATGAACCGCATCGTCGAAATCCGTCCCGGCGACCGCTGCGCGATCGTCGAACCCGGCGTGCTCAACGGCGACCTGCAGACCGCGCTCAAGGCCCACGGCCTGTTCTGGCCGCCGGACCCGACCAGCGCGGCGTTCAGCACCGTCGGCGGCAATCTGGCCTGCAACGCCGGCGGCCCGCGCGCGGTGAAGTACGGCGCCAGCCGCGACAACGTGCTGGCGCTGACCGCGGTGACCGGCGCGGGCGAACTGATCGTGTGCGGCACGGCCACGACCAAGGGCTCCACCGGCTACGACTTGCATCGTCTCCTGGTCGGCAGCGAAGGCACGCTGGCGCTGATCGTCGAAGCCAGCCTGCGCCTGACGCCGTCGGCGCCGGCGCGCGCGGCGCTGCGCGCGATCTATCGCGACGTGTCCTCGGCCGCGCTCGCGGTCGCGCGGCTGATGGCGCAACCGGTGACGCCGTCGATGCTGGAATTCATGGACGCGCACGCGGTGCAGCTGGCGCGCGATGTCGGCGGCGCCGATCTGCCGCACGAGGCCGGCGCCTTGCTGATGATCGAAGCCGACGGCGATGCGCAGACCCTGCCGTACGCGATCGAAGCCTTGAAGCGCGCCGCCGCCGGCGACGGCCTGCTTTCGCTCGACGACGCCGCCGACGAAGCCGCTCGCGAAAAACTCTGGGCCGCGCGCAAGGCGTTGTCGCCGTCGCTGCGCACGCTGGCGCCGGGCAAGATCAACGAAGACGTGGTGGTGCCGGTCTCGCGCATTCCGGAACTGGTCGACGGCGTGCAGGCGCTGTCGCGCGAATTCGACTTGCCTATCGTGTGCTTCGGCCACGCCGGCAACGGCAACCTGCACGTCAACCTGCTCTACGACCCGGCCGACGAATCGCAGAACCAGCGCGGGCACCACGCGATGAACCGTGTATTCGAACTGGCGCTCGCGCTGGGCGGCACTTTATCGGGCGAACACGGCATCGGCCTGGCCAAGCGCGAGTTCATGCCGCAGGCGGTGGGCGCGCAGACGCTGGCGTTGATGCGGCAGTTGAAGACGGTGTTCGATCCGGACGGCATCCTCAATCCGGGCAAGCTGCTGCCGGACGAATGAGTCGCCTGGCGATGCGGTTGTTCTTTTCGCGGCGCCTGTGCGGCGAGCGCGTGGATTGAAGCATCGGGCCGGAACGATACTGAATCTGGATCGTGGGCCTGGATGTTCTCGCCTGCCCAGCGGGGCGGCTCACAACATCCGCACGCCCGGCAGATCGCGAAAGTACGCCGATACATCGCCCGCGCTGAGTTCGGCATGTCCCGGACGCCCCGGCAAACCCTCGGGAGCGGACGAGCCGTACGTGCCGTAACCTCCGCTGCGGCCCGAGTGGCTGCCACCGCCGCCGCTGCCCTGGCTGCCGCCGCTGCCGCCTTCGCCGCCCGGGCCGGGACGGCCGCCGGAAACGTCGAAACGCAGCAGCTGCGCGAGCTCGGGATAACGCCGGTCGTAGACCAATTCGATCCCGCCGCCGTCGCCACCGATGCCGCCGGGCGCGCCGTAACCGCCATCGCCTCCGTCGCCGCCATCGCCGCCGTAACCCGGACGGTCCTTGTCGCCTTCGCCGCGTCCGCCATCGCCGCCGCTGCCGCCCATGCCGCCGTCGCCGCCCGCGCCACCGATGCCGCCGGTCGCGATCAGGGTCAGCGGGCGATCCGCCGGCGCCAGCACGAAGTCCTCGAAATCGCCGAGCACGCGCACCGCGATCAGCTTCGAATACAGCCGCGTGCTCGCAAAGGTCGCGTACATGCGCAGCCGCGGCCCGTGGAAACCCGGGCCGCCCGGCATGCCGTCGCCGCCGCGACCGCCGCTTTGTCCATCCTGGCCGTCGTAACCGCTGCGTCCATCGCTGCCGCTGAAACCGCTGGCGCCATCCGCGCCCGCCGGCCCGGGTCCGCCGGGCGCGCCGACACCGACGATGCAGCGGTAATCGGCCGGGTAATGCCGCGTCTGCGCCAGCGACGCGGTCGGGTGCAGCAACTGCGTGCTGATCGCGAAACCGCTGTCCACCGTCGCCAGAACATCGGGATCGGGCGCGAACCAACCCAGTTCGTCGAACCGTCCCTGCGCGCTGGAGAAAGCGAAATTGCGAAAATCCAGCATGCCGTTGCGGCGCGTGCCGTTGCCGCCGCTCCAGGTCTCGAAGCTCGCCGGCGCCGGTTGGCGCGGCAGTTGCGCGGTGACCGCCACGTGCATCTGCACCGGCTGGCGCGGACAGATCGTGCTCACCCCGGGGCCGATGCCGGCCTGGATCGCGCTGACCTTCGCATCTTGCAGATGGACAGTGTTGATGCCGGCGATCGAACGCACCGCGCCGCAACCGCTCAAACCCAGCGCCGCGCCGGCCAGGCCGAGCCAGATCCAGGTGCGCGACCTGCAAAAACGAACCGACGTCGATGCAGGCAGGCGCATGGGCAGAGGCAATGAGGAAGTCGCGTTCAGACTCTCATCGGCGCAATGAAAGCGGTCTGAACTCTTCCGGGCGATCGACCCAACTGATGGCATAGCCCGGCGATCGCGCGGGGAACTCTCAGCCGAAATGCTGATAGCCGTTGCGCGGCGGCGTCCACGCCGAACCATCGGGCAGGCGTACGCGCACGCCCGGCTGCGCTTCTATGTGGCCGATCATTTGCACCAGCGTGCCGCTCGCGGACAACGCCTGCAGGACGCTCGCGCGTTGCCGCGGCGCGACGGTGAAACACAGTTCGTAATCGTCGCCGCCGGTCAGTTGCAGAACACGGCGCGAATCGCCGTCGCGCGCGGCTGCGAGCGCATGCGAGGTCGGCAGTTGCCCGGCTTCGATGCACGCACCGACGTTCGAGGCCGCGCACACGTGACCGAGGTCGGCCAGCAAACCATCGGAAATATCGATGCCGGCGCGGGCCAATCCGCGCAGCGCACGGCCAGCCACGACGCGCGGCGTCGGGCGATGCAGCCGTTCGAACAAACGCGCGGCGTCGGTCTGTGCGTCGCCGCTGTTGTTGCGCACTTCGTGATCGCAGTACGGCGCGACGCCGGCCAGGGCCAGCGCGGCCGCGGCGTCGCCGAGCGTGCCGGTAACCCAGATTTCGTCGCCGACTTGCGCCGCGTCGCGACGCAACGCCCAACCGGGTTCGACGAAACCGATCACGGTCACGCACACCGACAAGGGCCCGCGCGTGGTGTCGCCGCCGACCAGGGCCACGCGGTGTTGCGCGGCCAGCTCCAGGAAACCATCGAGAAAACCATCGACGAATGTCTGGCGCGACTCGCCGCCCTCATCCGGCAGCGACAACGACAAGGTGCACCAGGCCGGTTCGGCGCCCATCGCGGCCAGGTCGGACAGATTCACCGCCAGCGCTTTCCAGCCGATATCGGCCGCGGCCGCGTCGTCGCCGAAATGCACGCCGCGATTGAGCGTGTCGGTAGCGACCGCCAACTGCCGGCCCGGCGGCGGCTGCAGCAAGGCGGCATCGTCGCCGATGCCCAGCACCACGTCCCCGCGCGTCGCCGCGCGGGCGCGGATGCGTGCGATCAGGTCGAATTCGGCTGCGCTCATCGCGACGGTCCCGGCGCGCCCGTCGTGTTCAACGGGCGCGGCGCGAGCGGATCACTTCTTCTTGGAAGCGTTGAATTCCACCGCGCGCCATTGCGCGGCGGCATGGTCGAGCACGCCGTTGACGTAGGTGTGGCCGTGCTCGGCGCCGAAGCGCTTGACCGTTTCGATCGCCTCGTTGATGACCACGCGATACGGCACGTCGGGGCGATGGCGCAGTTCGTAGGCGGCGATGCGCAGGGTCGCGCGCTCGATCGGATCGACCTGTTCGATCTCGCGATCCAGGAACGGCGTGAGCGCCTGATCCAGATCGTCCTGATGCTGATCCACGCCGCGCACCAGATCCTCGAAATAGATCAGGTCGGCCACTTCGTGGGCCTGCTCGTGGGCGAACTGCGAGATCACGTCGTTGACCTTGGCGCCCGACAGCTGCCAAGCGTACACGGCCTGCAGCGCGCGGCGGCGGGCGCGCGAACGCGCTACGGGGTCGATTCCATCCTGACGGCGGCGATTCATGGCAGTTGCTCCAGCAGGTGACTCATTTCCAAGGCGGCCAGCGCCGCTTCCTCGCCCTTGTTGCCGTGGCTGCCGCCGGCGCGGTTTTCCGCGTCCTCGTGGCGTTCCACCGCGAGCACGCCGTTGGCGATGGCCAGGCCGTGATCCAGCGACACGCGCATCAGGCCGTCGGAGCAGCCGTCGGCGACTTGTTCGTAATGACGGGTATCGCCGCGCACCACGCAGCCCAGCGCGACCACGGCGGCGTGACGGCCGGCGAGCGCGAGGCGGCGCGCGAGCACCGGCAGTTCCCAGGCGCCGGGGACGCGGATCACGTCGATGGCGCCCTCGGTGACGCCGTGTTCGGCGAAGGTCTTGCGCGCACCGGCCACCAGGGTGTCGGTGATGCGCGGGTTCCAGCGGCTGGCGATGATGGCGTAGCGCGCGCCCGGCGGGCTGCGCAGGTCGCCTTCGTAATGGGGCATGACGGGGTCCGCTGAACTGAGGGGGGCTGGACGAAAGGGGGCTAGTTTAACGGGTGCAGGCATCGGCTGCCGGTTGGGTGGGCGGTGGCCGGGGGTTTGCCCGGCCTTTGTTTTTGCTCGTCATTCCCGCGAAGGCGGGAATCCAGGGCCTTTCGTGCGAGGACGTTTGAAGTCGCTGGATTCCCCCTTTCGCGGGAATGACGGCATGGAAGAAACGAAGCGCCGCCGACCTCACCCCAGCGCCGCGATATCCACGTACTCGACCACTTCCAGCCCGAACCCGGCCAGGCCGATCTGGCGCCGGGGCGTGCCCAGCACGCGCAGCTTGCCCAGGCCCAGGTCGGCCAGGATCTGGCCGCCGGCGCCGTTGCGCCGCCATTCCAGCAGGGCGTGGCCGCGGGTCGGCGGCTCGGCCGGGGCCGTCCCGCCCTGCCCCTCGAACGCGGGCTCGTGCGCGCCGTGCCCATCCGCGTGCGTGGCCGGCTGCTCGCGCACGCGCGCCAGCAAGGCCTCGGCGTCGGCATGGTCGGCCAGCAGCACCAGCGCGCCGCGGCCTTCGCGCGCGATCGCGGCCAGCACGTCGCCGACCGCCGGGCCGAAGTCCGGGCGACGCCAATGCAGCGCGTCGGCCAGCGGGTTCTGCACATGCACGCGCACCAGGGTCGGCGTGTTCGCGTCGGCGACGCCGCGGGTCAGGGCGAAATGCAGCGAATGAGTCAGGCGGTCGCGATAACTCAGCAACTGGAACGGGCCGTGCTCGGTTTCGATCTCGCGCGAATCCACGCGCTCGACCGTGTGCTCGGTGGCCAGGCGGTAGCGGATCAATTCCTCGATCGAACCGATCTTGAGCCCGTGCTCGGCGGCGAAGGCTTCCAACTGCGGACGCCGCGCCATGCTGCCGTCGGCGTTGAGGATCTCCACCAGCACGCCGGCCGGTTCCAGGCCGGCCAGCAGGGCCAGATCGCTCGCCGCCTCGGTGTGGCCGGCGCGGCTGAGCACGCCGCCGGGTTGCGACATCAGCGGGAAGATGTGGCCGGGCTGGGCCAGATCCGACGGCTTGGCGTCGGGCCGTACCGCCGTGCGCACGGTATGCGCGCGGTCGTAGGCGGAAATGCCGGTGGTGACGCCTTCGGCCGCCTCGATGCTGACGGTGAAATTGGTGTGGTGCGAGGACGTGTTGTCGCGCACCATCGGGCCCAGGCCCAGTTGCAGGCAGCGCTCGCGCATCAGCGACAGACACACCAGGCCGCGGGCGTGGGTGACCATGAAGTTGATGTCGGCCGGACGCACCAATTCGGCGGCCATGATCAGATCGCCTTCGTTCTCGCGGTCCTCGTCATCGACGATCACCACCATGCGGCCGGCGCGGATTTCCTCCAGCAGTTCGGGAACGCTCGCGAAACTCATGCCGCACCTCCGGGCCGGCGCTCGCCGAGCAGACGCTCGACGTAGCGGGCCACCAGATCGATTTCCAGATTGACCGAAGCGCCCACGCCGGTCTGCGCGAACGCGGTGTTCTGCACGGTATGCGGAATCAACGCGACCTCGAACCCTTCGCTGTCGGCTTCGTTGACCGTCAGGCTGACGCCATCGACGCAGATCGAGCCTTTCTTGGCGATGTAGCGCAGCAGCGGCTGCGGCGCGCGGAAGCGCCAGCGCTGCGCGCGCGCGTCTTCGTGCACCGACAGCACCGCGCCGACGCCATCGACGTGGCCGCTGACCATGTGGCCGCCGAGGCGGTCGGTCGGGCGCATCGCGCGTTCCAGGTTGGTCAACGCACCGGGCTTGAGCGCGCCCAGCGTGGTCAGCGACAGGGTTTCGGTGGAGGCGTCGGCGTCGAACCAACCGGAGCCGAACGCAATCACGGTCAAACAAACCCCATTGACCGAAATACTCTCACCCAACTTGGGCTCGGAGAAATCCAGCGTCCCGGTAGCGATGCGCAACCGCACATCTCCGCCCAGGTCTTGCGTGGAGGCAAGGCTGCCGACGCCTTCGATGATGCCGGTGAACATCAGCGCACCTCCCGATGGAGGGCGCGCGGGCGCGAGGCCGCGCCGGTGTTGCGATTGAACTGGGTCATGAAACGTTTCCCGCATGAAGTGAGCGAAAAACGCCTCAAGGCTTTGAAGACAACGCACGACGCGCGGCCGGGCCGCGGGAGTCGTCTCGCCCGTGCGCGCGAACATGTTCGCGAACGGGCTCGCGCGTAGCCGTCTTCTTTCATCCGGACTGTGACCGTCGGCTCCGGCATTGGACCGGATCTGCTGACCCTGCGGTTCGCGCGGCCGAGGCCGGGATCCGCAGGCGCTCGCGGGCTCGCGCGTTGCCGCGCCTACCGCCGGTGGGGAGTTTCGCCCCGCCCTGAAGACGTTACCTGTGGTGCCGGCGAACCGGCCGGGGGAGTTTAGCACCGGGGGCCTGGGGGGCCGGTGGTCCGGGGCTGGCTGGGGCCGGATGGTTTGTTCTGTGGGTGCGGAGGTTGGGGTGCTTCCGGCTGCGACGCCTCTCCCCCGCCGTCATTCCCGCGAACGCGGGAATCCAGCGACTTTCGTGCAGGTCACGGCAAAGACACTGGATTCCCGCGTTCGCGGGAATGACGGTCCGGAGGGATGGCGCTGAAGTCTCTGGATTCCCGCGTTCGCGGGAATGACGGTCTGGAGGGAGGGCGCTGAAGCCTCTGGATTCCCGCCTTCGCGGGAATGACGGCCTGGAGGGATGGCGCTGAAGGCTCCGGATGTTCGGCTCCGCCGAAGTAAAGCGGAGCCCGCGCTCGCGGGAATGACGGTCTGGAGGACGACGCTAAAGGCTCTGCACCCTTCGCGGGAGTGACGGCCTGGAGATTTACGCCCCCACCTGAATCATTCCGCCTTGCGCCGCAAATGCAGATGCAGCGGCCACTGGATCGTGCGCACGTCCTCGGCCATGCCCCAGGCCTGGGTCAAGGCCGTGCGGTGCATCGCGACCGGGTCGTCGCCGGTCGCGGCACGGCAGCGCTCGCTGGCCGACAGACTGTTCAGATAGCCGAGAAAACGTCCCAGGCCCCACTGCGCTTCCAGCCACACCGGCGTCGTCGGCAATGCCGCAAACGGCCACGCGTAGCCGGTGTATCCGTCGCGGACTTCGGCGTTTTCGCGCTGCCAGTATTCGTCGATCTGGAAACGAAACGCAGCCACCGCCTCGACCATGCCTTCCGGCGCCAGGAAATCGCCGTAGGCCCACGCCGCCAGCACGCCGCCCGGCGCGAGCACGCGATCGCATTCGGCGAAGAAGCGTTCGCGATCGAACCAATGCACGGCCTGGGCCACCGCGACCAACTGCACGCTGCCATCGGCCAGTTCGGTGCGCTCGCCCGGCTCGATCGCCAGGCTGACCGGTCCGTCGCCGCGCATCGCCGCTTCGCGCGCCCAGTGTTGTTCGATCTGCTGCGCGCTCGGATCGGTGGCGTGCACCTGAGCGAAATGCGCCGCCAACCCGCGCGTGGCCTGGCCGCTGCCGCAACCGGGCTCCCACACCCGCGCCTGCGCCGGCACGTGGCGCGCGATCTGCTCGAACAAGGCGGGCGGATACTCCGGCCGCGCCGCCGCGTAGGCGCCGGCGATCGCGGAGAAATGGTCCTTGAACGCGTTCTGGCTCATGGGTTGGAGCTAGGAGTGAGTTAAGAGGAGTGAGGAGTGAGTAGGATCAAGGGCGAAAGCAGCGTGAGTGGGGGATAGATGCGCTGAAGAGAATCGGCAAAAACAGCGAACCAGCGCCGTCGCAACCGCCAACGAACGCTCTTGATCTAACTCACTCCTCACTCCTGTGAACTCACTCCTCGTTACCCCTGACGCCTGGGCTGCAACAACACCCGCGTGTCCTCACCGAGCCGGCGCACATCGATCACATCCAGCTGCAGCTTGTGAGTCATCGCCTCGATGCCCAGGCCGTCGAACAAGGGTCGCGCGTTCTCGCCCAGCAGCACCGGCGCGATGTACAGCAACACCTCATCGACCAGCCCCTGGGCGAGAAACGCGCCGGCCAGGGTAGCGCCGGCTTCCAGCTGGATTTCGTTGACGCCGCGCTCGGCCAACAGCTTGAGCACCGCTTCCAGGTCGATGCGGCCCTCGCGCACCGGCACCGCCGCGTGCTGGGCGCTGAAATCGCGCGGCGGCTTGGCGTCGGGCGCATGCAGGTACAAGGTCGGCGCATCGCCTTCGCGCACGCGACCGCGCGCGACCGTGGCCAGGCCGGGATCGAGCACCACCCGCAGCGGCGCGACGAAAGCGGTGTCGTCGCCCAGGCGCACGGTCAGCGAAGGATCGTCGGCCAGCACGGTGCCGGCGCCGGTCACGATCGCGCCGCAGCGCGCGCGCCAGCGCTGCACGTCCAGGCGCGAAGCCTCGCCGCTGATCCATTTGGATTCGCCGCTGGCCAGCGCGCTGCGGCCGTCCAGGCTGGTCGCCAGCTTGACCCGCAGCCACGGCCGTCCACGCTCCAGGCGCGCAAGGTAGCCGCGATTGAGCGCGCGCGCCTGGGTTTCCATCAGGCCGCTTTCCACCGCGATGCCGGCCGCCTGCAGCTTGGCGAAACCGGCGCCGTCCACTTGCGGGAACGGGTCGCGCATCGCCGCGACCACGCGCGCCACGCCGGCTTCGATCAGCGCATCGCTGCACGGCCCGGTGCGGCCGGTGTGCGCGCACGGCTCCAGGGTCACGTACGCGGTCGCGCCGCGCGCGCGGTCGCCGGCCGCGCGCAGCGCATGCACTTCCGCGTGCGGCTCTCCGGCGCGCACGTGCCAGCCCTCGCCGACGATTTCCTCGCCGTGCGCGATCACGCAGCCGACCATCGGATTGGGTTTGGTGGTGTAGGCGCCCTTCTCGGCCAGGCGCAGCGCGCGGGCCATGTGGGCGTGATCGGTGGCGCTGAATTCGCTCACAGCCAATCCTTCGTAGTCTGGTAGCTCGCTCGTGGCACGTTGCGGCGGAAATCGGCCAAAAACGCCGCGGGATCGTCGATGCCGATGAACAACACCGTATGCCCGCTCGCGTGCTTGATCGCCAGCCGATCGACTTCGCCTCGTTTCAAAAAGGCCCGCACCTCGCGCACCTCGATCAGATCCAGTCGTCCCTGGATCGGTCCCTCGCAGCACAGATGTCCGTCGTCGAACCACAGCGCGGTGCCATCGATATCGCGCCAGTGCGCCGCCTCCGCGCGGCGTTCGCGCCACCACAGCAACAGCGCCAGCACCGCCCACACGATGGCCAAGCCGGTCGCTGGCGGACTGGGGTAGAAGTAAGCGCCGGCGGCTACGAGCGGCAGGCCCGTCGCGTACAGCACCCACATCGAAAACCAATGGCTGCGCAATTTATCGCGCGCATACCGGTACTTGCGTGGAGCGCTCTCGCTCATCGCCGCTTGGGTCGCTCGGCCTGTACGTCGTCGCCCAACAGCGGCAGCTGCCCGTCGCCGGGAATATCGCGTTCCAGGCGGTCGAGTTCCTCGCGGAAATCGGCCACGTCCTCGAACGAGCGGTACACCGAGGCGAAGCGCACGTAGCCGACATGGTCGAGCTTGCGCAGCTCGGCCATGACGAATTCGCCGATCCGGCGCGAGGCCAGTTCGCGCTCGGCGGTCATGCGCAGTTGATGGACCACCGCGCGCACCGCCGATTCGATCTGTTCTTCCGAGACCGGGCGCTTTTGCAGCGCGCGATCGAAGCCGGCGCGCAGCTTGCGCGCGTCGAAGGCCTCGCGGCGGCCGTCGCCCTTGATGATCACCGGCAGCTTGAGTTCGATCGTCTCGATCGTGCTGAAACGTTCCCCGCAAGCCTCGCAGACGCGGCGGCGACGGATGGTCGCGCCGTCGTCGGACACGCGCGAATCGATGACCCGGGTGTCCACGTGCTGGCAGAAGGGACAATGCATTGGCTAGGAGTGAGTCGAGAGGAGTGAGAAGTGAGTGGACAGGCCGGTAACGCGGCCACTGTCCTCCGAACCAGCAACAAGAACAAGCCACGGCACGGTTGCTGTTGCTCGTTCCTCACTCCTCACCGCTCACTCCTCGCTCTCAGCCGTAAACCGGGAACTGAGCGCACTGCCTGGTCACGTTCTCGCGCACCCCGGCGATGACCTTCTCATCCTTCGGGTTGTCGAGCACGTCGCAGATCCACTCGGCCAGGGCGACGCAATCGGGTTCCTTGTAGCCGCGGGTGGTGACGGCCGGGGTGCCGATGCGCAGGCCCGAGGTCACGAAGGGCTTCTGCGGATCGTTGGGCACCGCGTTCTTGTTGACGGTGATGTGGGCGCGGCCGAGCGCGGCTTCCGCGTCCTTGCCGGTGATGCCCTTGCCGATCATGTCCACCAGCATCAGATGATTCTGCGTGCCGCCGGAAACGATCTTGTAGCCGCGCGCGATGATGGTCTTGGCCATGGCCTGGGCGTTCTTCACGACCTGGGCCTGGTAGTCCTTGAACTCCGGCTCCAGCGCTTCCTTGAACGCCACCGCCTTGGCCGCGATCACGTGCATCAGCGGGCCGCCCTGGATGCCCGGGAAGACGATGCTCTGCAGCTTCTTCTGCATTTCATCGAAATCCACCGCGCCGGTGCCGGTGTCCACCGCCGATTCCCAGCGCTTGGCCACGATGATGCCGCCGCGCGGGCCGCGCAGGGTCTTGTGGGTGGTCGAGGTGACCACGTGCGCGTGCGGGACCGGGCTGGGGTAGACGCCGGCGGCAATCAGGCCGGCGACGTGGGCCATGTCCACGAACAGGTAGGCGCCGACCTTGTCCGCGATGGCGCGGAAACGCGCCCAGTCCACCACTTGCGAGTAGGCGCTGAAGCCGGCCACGACCATCTTCGGCTTGTGCTCCAGGGCCAGGCGCTCGACTTCCTCATAATCGATCAGGCCCTGCTCGTTGACGCCGTACTGCACGGCGTTGAACAGCTTGCCGCTGGCGTTGACCTTGGCGCCGTGGGTCAGGTGGCCGCCGTGGGCCAGGCTCATGCCCAGGATGGTGTCGCCCGGGTTGAGCAGGGCGAAATACACCGCCTGGTTGGCCTGCGAGCCCGAATGCGGCTGCACGTTGCCGTAATCGGCGTCGAACAGCTGCTTGACCCGGTCGATCGCCAGCTGCTCGGCGACGTCCACGAATTCGCAGCCGCCGTAATAGCGCTTGCCCGGGTAGCCCTCGGCGTACTTATTGGTCAGCACGCTGCCCTGGGCCTCCAGCACGCGCGGGCTGGCGTAGTTTT
This sequence comes from Lysobacter gummosus, assembly GCF_001442805.1. Lineage (NCBI taxonomy): Bacteria > Pseudomonadati > Pseudomonadota > Gammaproteobacteria > Lysobacterales > Lysobacteraceae > Lysobacter > Lysobacter gummosus. The sequence goes on from NZ_CP011131.1 coordinate 4,599,926, forward strand.
CCGAGGCGATCAATTCGACGTGGTCTTCCTGGCGACGCGCCTCGTCGGCGATGGCCTGGGCGAGTTCATCGTCGAATCCGGCAATACGGGTGTGGCTGGGAAACATTCGCGGCCTCGGGGAAAGAGCGGACGGGGAAGGGGGGAGGAGGTCTAACGGCCGGGCCGGCAACGCACGCGGTGCCGTTAACGTGCCGGTGGCTTGACGCAAGACTTGAAATGTTAGCCTAGGGGCGTATGGCGGCCAACCGCCAAGGCGGGGCTGCCATCGGCGCCCGCTCCGGCGGACAATACTCGCCTCACACTTTTAATGTGCCCGCCCAACCGCCGGACCCGCCGCCCTACCCCGGCGCCCCCCGACTTGCGCGGCCCCTGATTCGGATGTTGCGACCATGAAATGGGTCTTCGTCTTCCTGTTCCTCGCCAGCGCGGTGTACGTGCACTACCGCGGCCGGGTGCGCCATCGTCTGGGCCGGCAGCTGCTGGACCACTCGACCTTCATGGCCCCGATCAACGTGCTGATGTACGCCTGCTCGCGGGTGCCGACCACCGCCTTCCTGAGCCCGGACCAGTACTTCCCGGAGCTGGAGCCGCTGCGCGCGCGCTGGCGCGAAATCCGCGCCGAGGCCCTGCATCTGCGCGAACTGCAGCAGATCAAGGCCGCCGAGGGTTACAACGACGTCGGCTTCAACTCGTTCTTCCGCCGCGGCTGGAAGCGCTTTTACCTGAAGTGGTACGACGACGCCCATCCCTCGGCCGCCGAGCTGTGCCCGGTCACCACCCAGCTGTTGCGCGAGGTGCCCAGCGTCAAGGCGGCGATGTTCACCGAGCTGCCGCCGGGCGGCGAACTGCGCCCGCACCGCGACCCCTACGCCGGCTCGCTGCGCCTGCACCTGGGCCTGGACACGCCCAACGACGACGCCTGTTTCATCGACGTGGACGGCCAGCGCTACAGCTGGCGCGACGGCGAATGGACCATGTTCGACGAGACCTACATCCACTGGGCCCAGAACGGTTCCAGCCAGAACCGCATCATCCTGTTCTGCGACATCGAGCGGCCGATGCGCTGGGGCTGGGCGCGCGGGCTGAACCGTTTCATCGCCAAGCGCCTGATCGCGGCCGGCGCCTCGCCCAATAACGAGGGCGACAAGACCGGCGGGATCAATAAGGCGTTCAAGTACTTCTACACCTTGCGGCTCAAGGCCAAGGGGCTGAAGGAACGCAGCAAGGGGACGTACTACTTCTTCAAGTACGCGGCGGTGGTGGCGGTGGTGGCGTTTATTGTCTGGCTTTGAGGTTGGAGTTCGGGCTTCGGGTCAGGTGAGCCCTGTTTCAGCGCGATTGCGATGGCGTTCCTGGTCGATGGCGACGTCCCTCCCAGGCCGTCATTCCCGCGAAGGCAGGCTCCGCTTTACTTCGGCGGAGCCGAACGTCCAGAGACTTCAGCGCCATCCCTCCAGACCGTCATTCCCGCGAAAGCGGGAATCCAGCGACTTCAAAGGCTCTCGCACGAAAGGCCCTGGATGTTCGGCTCCGCCGAAGTAAAGCGGAGCCCGCCTTCGCGGGAATGACGACCTGGAGGGATGGTGCTGAAGTCTCTGGATTCCCGCCTTCGCGGGAATGACGGTGTGGAGAGATGGCGCTTAAGTCTCTGGATTCCCGCCTTCGCGGGAATGACGACTTGTGCGGAAATGACGGCCTGGCAGCAGCACAGCCCCGGAAACTCCAATCCCGCCTCCCTTTGCGACTCCAACGGCCCATACCCCGGCCATTTGAATCCCCGCCCCGCGCCACCATCTCCTGATCCCGTCCCCCGCGCTGGAACCCAGCCGGCGCCTGCGGGATAATCCTCGTTTCCCGCCCCGCCCCTGCGGCCTTCCCCGGCCCGGCTCGGCGCGTCCATGCTTCGGAGTTCGCATGCAATACATCTACACCATGAACGGCGTCAGCAAGACCGTGCCGCCGAAGCGTCAGATCATCAAGGACATCTCGCTGTCGTTCTTCCCCGGCGCCAAGATCGGCCTGCTCGGCCTGAACGGCGCCGGCAAGTCCACCGTGCTCAAGATCATGGCCGGCGTCGATCAGGACTTCACCGGCGAAGCGCGCCCGGCCACCGGCATCAAGGTCGGCTACCTGGCCCAGGAGCCGCAGCTCAACCCGGAACACACCGTGCGCGAAGCGGTCGAGGTCGGCGTGGGCGACGTGCTCAGCGCCCAGGCCGCGCTCGACAAGATCTACGACGCCTACGCCGAGGAAGGCGCCGACTTCGACAAGCTCGCCGCCGAACAGCAGCGCCTGGAAGCGATCCTCGCCTCCGGCGACGCCCACACCCTGGAACACCAGCTGGAAGTCGCCGCCGACGCGCTGCGCCTGCCGCCGTGGGAAGCGATCATCGGCAAGCTGTCGGGCGGCGAGAAGCGCCGCGTCGCGCTGTGCCAGCTGCTGCTGCAAAAGCCCGACATGCTGCTGCTCGACGAACCGACCAACCACCTCGACGCCGAATCGGTCGAATGGCTGGAGCAGTTCCTGACCCGCTACACCGGCACCGTGGTGGCCGTCACCCACGATCGCTACTTCCTCGAAAACGCCGCCGAGTGGATTCTCGAACTCGACCGCGGCAAGGGCATCCCGTGGAAGGGCAACTACACCGCGTGGCTGGAGCAGAAGTCCGAGCGCCTCAAGCAGGAAGAATCCGGCGAAAAGGCCCGCCAGAAGGCGCTGGCGAAGGAACTGGAATGGGTGCGCAGCAACGCCAAGGGCGGCCGCACCAAGGGCAAGGCGCGCATGGCGCGCTTCGAAGAGCTCAACTCGGTCGAGTACCAGCGCCGCAACGAGACCAATGAAATCTTCATCCCGCCGGGCGAGCGCCTGGGCAACTCGGTGATCGAGTTCAAGAACGTGTCCAAGTCCTTCGGCGACCGCCTGCTGATCGACGACCTGAGCTTCATCATCCCGGCCGGCGCGATCGTCGGCATCATCGGTCCCAACGGCGCCGGTAAATCCACGCTGTTCAAGATGGTCACCGGCCAGGAAACCCCGGACAAGGGCGAGATCGTCAAGGGCCCGAGCACCAAGATCGCCTATGTGGATCAGAGCCGCGACAAGCTCGACGGCAACCACAACGTGTTCCAGGAAATCTCCGGCGGCGCCGACATCCTCAACATCAACGGCGTCGAGATCCAGTCGCGCGCCTACCTCGGCCGCTTCAACTTCAAGGGCCAGGACCAGCAGAAGATGGTCGGCACGCTGTCGGGCGGCGAACGCGGCCGTCTGCATCTGGCCAAGACCCTGCTGCAGGGCGGCAACGTGCTGCTGCTCGACGAACCGTCCAACGACCTGGACGTCGAAACCCTGCGCGCGCTGGAAGACGCGCTGCTGGAGTTCCCGGGCTGCGCGGTGGTCATCTCGCACGACCGCTGGTTCCTGGACCGCATCGCGACCCACATCCTGGCCTTCGAAGGCGACTCGCACGTCGAGTTCTTCCAGGGCAACTACCGCGAGTACGAAGAAGACAAGAAGCGTCGCCTCGGCGAAGAAGGCGCGCGGCCGCATCGTCTGCGGTTCAAGGCGCTGAAGTAAGACCCCATCGGGCCGCGTCGATCGACGCGGCCCGATTCGTTCTGCGCACCCGGCGTCGCGATCTTCACGCGCGGCGCCGACCGCAACCATGCCATTCGCAATTCCCGCCGAGTCGTACCGCCATGCCGATCCTTCTGCCGATCCTCGCCTTCATCGCCTTGCTGGCGTTCGCGCCGGAAGCGGCGTTGAAACTCGGCGTCTGGTTCGCCGTCACCACCGCGACGGTACGGATCAGCGCCGACAAGCTGGTCGGTTGCGCGGTGAGCTACGGCGAAGCCGCCTGGGCGGTGATCTACGCAGCGATCCTGCCGGTGCTGGTGATCTTCGGCCTGCTCAGTTTCGGCGCGTCCACCGGCATTACCCAGTTCCAGGGCACCGGCGCCTTCGTGGTACTGGCGATCCTGCTCGGCTCGTTCATCGCAGCGTTCATGCTGGCGCTGCGCACCAGCTTCAAGGACAGCGCGATCATCGCCGCGGTCAGCACCATCGCCAGCGTGGCGCTGGCGCTGCTGATCCGCGCCCTGACGTGAACGCCCGCACGCCCGGAACACGCGCATTGCGCGATCATGCACACACCCCCGCGCCGAACCCGAGGATGACCCCATGACCGTCCTGCACGCATTCGAACTCGAAGGCCTGCGCCGCGCCGGCTCGCTGGTGGCGTCGATCCTGACGACCATGCGCGAAGCCGCCGTCCCCGGCGCGGTCTCGCGCGATCTCGACGCCATCGGCGCGGCGATGCTGCGCGAGGCCGGCGCGCGCTCGGCGCCGCAGCTGACCTACGATTTCCCCGGCGCGACCTGCATCAGCATCAACGCCATCGCCGCACACGGCATTCCCGATGCGACCGTGCTGCACGAGGGCGACCTGATCAATATCGACGTCTCGGCCGAACTCGACGGCTACTTCGCCGACACCGGCGGCAGTTTCGTCATCGGCGCGCCCAACGCCACCCAGCAGAAACTGCTCGACGCGACCTTGGAAGCGCGCGACACCGCGATCGCGCAACTGCGCGCCGGCAACCTGATCAACAGCATCGGCCGCACCGTCGAAGGCGTCGCCGCCAAGCGCGGCCTGCGCGTGATCCGCAACCTCGGCAGCCACGGCGTCGGCCGCGCCCTGCACGAAGCGCCGGGCAACATCCCCGGCTACTACGATCCGCGCGACACCCGCCGCCTGCACGAAGGCATGGTGATCACGGTCGAACCGTTCCTGGCCACCCATTGCACCCAGACCGACGAAGGCGCCGACGGCTGGGCGATGCGCTGCCGCCGCGGTTTCGCCGCGCAGTTCGAACACACGGTGGTGGTGACTTCGGGCGAGCCGATCATCGTCACTTGAAGGCCGGGATTCGGGATTCGCGGGAGCACGGCGGCGCGGTGGTTTTCCGGCCGGATTTTTTCTTCAAGCCGCGGCGACCGATGCCGCCGGCCCAACAAGGATTCGCGATATGAGTTTCATGCAGTCGTTGCGGCAGCGCTGGCACAGCGCCGACACCCTGGTCTGCGTCGGCCTGGACCCGGAGCCGGCGAAATTCCCGGCCAGGTTCGCCGCCGACGGCGACGCGGTGTTCGCCTTCAATCGCGACATCATCGACGCCACCGCCGAATACGCCTGCGCGTTCAAGCCGCAGATCGCCCACTTCGCCGCGCTGCGCGCCGAAGACGCGCTCACCCGCCTGATCGAGTACGTGCACGCCAAACATCCCGGCATCCCGGTGATCCTGGACAGCAAGCGCGGCGACATCGGCAGCACCGCGCAGCACTACGTGAGCGAGGCCTTCGACCGCTACGGCGCCGACGCGGTCACCGCCAACCCGTATCTGGGCCGCGATTCGGTGCAGCCGTTTCTCGACCGCGCCGACCGCGGCGTGGTGGTGCTGTGCCGCACTTCCAATCCCGGCGCCGGCGATCTGCAGGACCTGCTCGTCGATGGCCGCCCGCTGTATCAGCACGTCGCGGAAAAAGTCGCGCGCGACTGGAACGGCAACGGCAACTGCTCGCTGGTGGTCGGCGCGACCTGGCCTTCGCAACTGCGCGAAGTGCGCGCGATCGTCGGCGACGTGCCGTTCCTGGTGCCCGGCGTCGGCGCCCAGGGCGGCGATGTCGAAGCGGTGGTCGGCAACGCCAAGACCGCCGACGGCACCGGCCTGATGGTCAGCAGCTCGCGTGCGATCCTGTACGCCTCCGCCGGCGAGGATTACGCGCAGGCCGCCGCCATTGCCGCGAAGTCGCTGCGCGATCAGATCAACCGCTATCGCTGAGCGCGGCCCGCGCGTGAGCCACTCGTTCCTGCACATGGACAACCACGAGGTGGCCGCCGCGCTGCGCGTACTGTTCGCGCGCGGCGAGGTCGAACTGCTCGGCGAAGGTCTTGTCCCCGAAGCGGATTTCTTCTTATGCCGCTGGCGCGGAAAACGCGTGAATGCGAAGTTCGACTTGGCCTACGGCCCGGATCTGCATTTCATCGAGCCGTGCACGGCGCAGGAGCAGGCCGAGCTGGAAGCGCTGATCGCCGCGGTCGAACCGCGCACCGGCTGACCGCGGCGCTGGCGCCGCCTCAATCGGCCAGCACCTGCAGGCGGTCTTCGCGGAACACGTACAGCGCCCGCGACAGGTTGTAGGCCGAAGATTGTTCGATCTGTGCGGCGATGTCCTTCAGCGACGCCAGGCTCTCCGCATCGTCGCTGCCGCAAACCATCACCTCATCGCGCGCGGCGATCGCGAACACCGGATCGCCCTGCACGTCGATGCGTTCGCGCCAACGATCGAACAACAGCACCATGCTGGCGTCGTAGTTGCGGTCCAGACGCGCCACAAAGCGGCCTTCACCGCCCTGGATCTGCAGTTCCGGCAGGAATTTGGTCAGGTTGTTCAGCGCTTGCGCGTGCAGCGCTTCGCGGCCCAGGCCGCGGCGCTCGGCTTCGGTCGGCGACAGGAAGCTCATCGACTCGGGCGTGTCTTCGACATAGGTCAGCACCAGATCGCCGGCCAGCGGTTCGACGATGAAGGGAATCTGCGCGCCGGCGCCGATCGAGCGCGCCTGCTGCAATGCGATCTCGTGCCAGCCGCGGGTCTTGAGCACCGGCAGGATCACCGCGTTGGCGCGGCCGGCCTCGTCGCTGTCGCCATCGACGAAACTGCGCTGCATCGCCTGCGCCGACGCCAGTTGATCGCTAAGCACCTCGCTCAACCGCTGCGGCGCGTCGAGATAACGCTGGTAACTGTTGCCGAGAAAATTCGTGGCCTTGAAGCCGTCCGGCAACGACCACTCGATGCGCGTGTCCGCGACCCGCGCGCCGTGCGTGATCGCCAGCCGCGCCTGCGGCCAGGCCTCGCGCAGCAACGCCGCGTAGCGGTCGGCGAAGGCGTGCAGATCCATCGGATGCTCCAGCGGCCGTCCCTCGGGCCGGCCGCCGAACAGCTTGCTGAAGAAGGACATGACCGGTTCCTTGTGGTCGGCCCGCGGGCCCGTGTCGGCCGACTATACGGGTCGCCCCGTGGACAGGTGCATTCACAACCTTCACGCATCCGGATCGCGGGTTAGGCTAGCGGCCATGGACCGATTCACCGATCGCACACGCCGCCGCCTGCTCGGCGCCTCAGTCGCCGCGCTGGGCCTGAGCGCCCTGCCCGCGCTCGCCGCGGCGGACGCGACACCCGTCTCGAAACCGGGCGCACGCACGCGGCTGATCCTGCTCGGCACCGCGGGCGGGCCGACGCCCAAGGCGCTGCGCGCGGCTCCGGCCAGCGCGGTGGTGGTGGACGATGCGATCTACCTCATCGACTGCGGCAACGGCGTGGCCCGGCAGATGGCCCTGGCCGGCTTGTCGCTGGGCGCGATCGGCAACGTGTTCCTCACCCATCATCACTCCGACCACAACGCCGACTACGGCAATCTGCTGTGGCTGGCCTGGGCGGCGGATCTGCGCCATCGCGTCGATACCTGGGGTCCGCCGCCGCTCAAGCGCATGACCCGGCAGTTCCTGCGCCTCAACGACACCGACATCCGCACCCGTATCGCCGACGAAGGCCGGCCCGAGCTGGCCTCGCTGATCCGCCCGCACGAGTTGCGCGCCGGCGGCGAGGTGATGCGCGACGAACGCGTGCGGGTTACCGCGGCGTTGGTCGATCATCCGCCGATGCATCCGGCGTTCGCGTATCGCTTCGACACGCCGGATCGCTCGATCGTGTTTTCCGGCGACACCCGGCCCAGCGCGGCCCTGATCGAACTGGCGCGCGGCGCCGACGTGCTGGTGCACGAGGTGATGTATCTGCCGGCGCTGGAGAAGCTGATCGCCAGCGAGGCGCAGGCGGCGCGGTTGCGGCAGCATTTGCTCGACAGTCATACGACGACCGAGCAGGTCGGCAAGCTCGCCAGCGAAGCGGGAGTGAAGACGCTGGTGCTCAATCACTTCGTGCCCGGCGGCGATCCTGCCTTGACCGACGAGGTGTGGCGGGCGGCGGTGGCGCCGCATTTCAAGGGTGAGTTGGTGATCGGGCGCGATCTGATGGAGCTTTGACGGGCGCCGGGATCTTTTGTGGATTCGTTTGTGGATTCTTTTGTGGGAGGGGCTTCAGCCCCGATGTTTTCCGGTCCGATCGCGCGCGACTGCGAAGTCGAGCGACCGACTCATCTGAAAGAAAAGCATCGGGGCTGAAGCCCCTCCTGCAAAAGACCTCAACGCAGCGCCGCGCGCAAGGCCGCAATCGGAAACCGCAGCCAGATCGCCGCGAACACACCCGCGCGCACCAGCGCGCCGCGCCGCGGCGCTTCGAATTTGCGGAAATAACGCCACAGGCCGCGATGCTTGTTCCATTCCACGAAGAACGGCCGCGAGCGGCTGGACACGCCGCGCACATGCATGACTCGCACGGCGTTGGCCACCGCGATGGTGCCGCCGGCTTCGCGCACGCGCCGGCACAGGTCCAGGTCTTCCGCGTGCAGGCGGTAGTCTTCGTCGAATCCGCCGATGCGCGCGAACAGATGGCGCGGCATCAGCATCAGCGCGCCCGAGGTCGCTTCCACCACCTGCAGCGCCTGCGTGTCGTCCGGCGCCACGGCCATTTTCGGCGCCGCCCACGGCCGCGCGATGCCGGCCAGCATCGCGCCGAAATCCGGATCGCGGCGGCGCACCGCGGCGTCGCGTTCGCCTTGTTCGTTGACCAGGTCGGCGCTGATCAGCACCTGCCCCAGCGGCGCGGCCAGCGCGTGCAGGCGTCGCAGCGTGTCGGGCTCGACCATGCAGTCGGGATTGACGAAGGCCAGCCAGTCGTCTTCCTCCGGCGCCGGCTCCAGATCGGCGGCGCCCTGATTGCAGCCGACCGAGAAGCCGGGGTTGTCCGGGTTGGCGATGAAGCGCAGTCGCGGATCGAGCGAGGCGTGGCGCTGGATGATGTCGAGGGTGCCGTCGTCGGACTGGTTGTCGACCACGCGGATCGCGACGACGCCGTCGCAGGCGCGCAGCCGCTCCAGGCATTCGTCGATGGTAGCGGCGCTGCGGTAGCTGACCACCACGGCTTTGAAGGCCGGGCCCTGGGCGGGCGGCCTCATCGGTTGGTCAGAGGAAGAGATCACGTTGCATGTCCGGTGGGCCGACGCGTTCCAGGCGTTCGGCGAGTTGTTGGCGCAGATCGCGCAGGGGGTCGTGCATGAGGAAGTTGGCCAGGCGGGCGTGCCAGTCGGGCCAGCGCGCGGCCAGCGCGTCCATGTCGCCGTCGCTGGGCCGGCCTTCGCCGGCGCGGGCGACGAAGGCGGTATCGCACAGGACGTTGCGCCATCCCAGCCCGGACAGGCGCAGCGACAGATCGGTCAGGGCCGCGTACCACGAGCCGTAACTGGCCGCGTCGAGGCCGCCGGCGCGGCGGCGCGCGCTGCCGCGCAGGAGCACGGCGTGGCCGATCGCGGCCGGCAGTTCGGGATGCACGGCCGGCATTTGCGCCAGCGCGCGCGCCAGGCGTTCGGCATCGCTGGCGTCGGGCGGCGGCTCGATTTCGCCGATGCGCGGCCACGACGCGGCTTCGCCGGCGTTGCACCAGGGCGTGGCCGAGGCAATGGCGCCGTCGGCGGTGAAGCAGGCGTGCAGGCGCGACAGCCAGCCCGGCGCCGGCACGGCGTCGGCCGCGAGCACGGCGACGTCGGCGTCACCGCAGACATTCAAGATTTCGTCCAGGTGCGCGACCTCGCCGATGCTGCGCTGGCGGCGGCTGTAGTCGGCCTTGAGCGCGGTGCGCTGCAGCCAGCGTTCGATGATGGCGTAACCGCGCGGCCCAGCCTGGGCATCGTCGGCCAGCCACACCCGCGCGCCCGGCGGCGTGCACAACTCCAGCGCGGCGAGGCAGGCGTCGAGGGCGTCGTCGTCGACGCCGACCGGGACCACGATGATGGGCAGTTCGCTCATCGGGTCGGCGCTCCACGCGCGACCCGGGCCGGGCCGCGCGCGATCGGCGGCGCGGCGAAGCGGAACGAGGGCGGGTGCGGACGTTCGGGCATCTGCGCGTTCGTAAGGGACGCGCATAGTGTGCGCGATCGCGGGCGGGTACGGGTGATGGCGGCGTCACCGGGACGGCGCGGCAAAGGCGGGGCAGCGCGCGCCGTCGATTCGCCCCTTTGAAAAAGGGGGCGGGCGCCTGCGAGAGCGCGAAGCCTGGATCGATTGCAGTTGCTGGAGGATTTGGCTCTTTGCCGCGGGGCGTGGCGATGTGCTGGTAAAAGCGAATCCCCCCTGCCCCCCTTTTTCAAAGGGGGGAACAGCAAAGGCGCCGATCCTCGCGGACAACTGCGCGTCAATTCGCCCCCTTTGAAAAAGGGGGCTGGCGCCTGCGAGAGCGCGAAGCCTGGATCGATTGCAGTTGCTGGGGGATTTGGCTCTTTGCCGCGGGGCGTGGCGTGGCGATGTGCTGGTAAAAGCGAATCCCCCCTGCCCCCCCTTTTTCAAAGGGGGGAACAGCAAAGGCGCCGATCCTCGCGGACAGCTGCGCGTCAATTCGCCCCCTTTGAAAAAGGGGGCTGGCGCCGGCGAGATCACGAGGCCTGGAGCGACCGCAGGCGCCGGGGGATTTGGCTCTTTGCCGCGGGGCGCGGCGATCTGCTGGTAAAGGCGAATCCCCCGTGCCCCCTTTTTCAAAGGGGGGGAACAGCAAAGGCGCCGATCCTCGCGGACGTCAGCGCGCGGCAATTCGCTCCCTTTGAAAAAGGGGGCTGGCGCCGGCGAGAGCGCGAAGCCTGGATCCACCGCAGGCGCCGGGGGATTTGGCTCTTCGCCGCGGGGCGCGGCGATCTGCTGGCAAAGCAAATCCCCCGGCCCCTTTTTCAAAGAGGAAGACAGGAAAGACGGCTCTCCGCAAAAAAACGAGGCCGGCAATGCCGGCCCCGTGCGTGGTCGCCCCGATCGCGTCGCAGCGTGAGGGGCTTTACTTCTTTTTCTTGGAGTTGAGCGGTTCCATCGCTCGGAACCGGCGGCTGTATTCGTCGGTCAGGTCACGCGATTCCTGCGGGTTGCGCACCAGGGTCGGCGTCAGCAGGATGATGGTCTCGCGCCGCTGGGTACTCGAACCCTGCTTGCCGAACAGGCCGCCGAGTACCGGGATGCGGCTCAGGCCCGGCAAGCCAGTCGAGGTGCGATTGGTCGTGTCGTTGATCAAGCCCGCCAGCATCACCGTCTCGCCGCTCTGCACGGCCGCCTCGGTCTTGAGCTTGCGAGTGTTGATCGAGACGTTGGTGGATGTATCGCCCTGCGCGCGCGGCACCGCCGAGCTGACCTCCTGCACGATGTCCATGAACACCATGCCGTCGCGGCTGACGCGCGGACGCACCTTTAGGATCACGCCGGTGTCGAGGTACTGCACCTGACTGTAGGTGTTGCTGTTGCCGGTGCCGGTGTTGACCGACACCGATTCGATCGGAATGCGCGTGCCGACGTTAAGCGTGGCCTCGGCGTTATTACGCACGAATACCGACGGCGTCTGCAAGATGTGCACGTCGGTGACAGAATCCAGCGCGGTCAGGATCGCCGCAGCGTTGTTCTTGATCAACGACCACGACAGGCCGTCGCCGCTCTTGCCGCCGATGCTGCCGGCGAGCGTGCTCCATTTCGGCGGAATGCCGGTCGGGGTGCGATCGGGATTGCGCGAAGCCAGATTGCCCAAGCCGTTGTCGATGGTCGCGCGATCCAGGAACCACTGCACGCCGTAGCTCAGGTCGCCGCCGAGCTGGACCTCGGCCACCTGCGCCTCGATATGCACCTGCATCGGCATCACGTCGAGTTTTTCGATCACGTTGCGGATCGACTTCCACGCCTGCGGGCTGCTGCGAACCAGGATCGAATTGGTTTCCTCGACCGCGGCCACACCGACCTTGCTGCCGTCGATTTCCAGCGTCACCGCGCCGTTGCCGGATTGACGCGAACCCAGTGAAGCGCCGTTGCCGAGCCCGCCGCCGCTGCTGCCGCTTGAGCCGCTGTCGCCGCTGTTCTTGCCGATGTCGGCGCTGGATGTACCCGAACCATCGTCGCGCACTTCGGTCGATTCCAATCCCGGCATCAACGAAGGCGCGCCGTCGCCGCCGCCCGAGCTGCCGCTGCGGCCGCCGAACACTTCCGACAATCGATCGGCCAGATCCTTGGCCTTGATGTACTTGAGTTCCTGCGTATACAGCTGGACGTTGTCGCCGGCGCTGTCGATGCGATCCAGCCAATCCTTGATGTCGTCCAGATAGTCGGCCTGCGGAGTGATCACCATCACCGCGTTGGCGCCGTCCAGCGGCATGAAGCGGAACATGCCCGAGACCGGCGACTTGCTCTGTTCGCCGAACACTTTTTCCAGGTCGGCCACGACCTTGCTCGCCTTGCCCGACTGCAGCGGGAACACGCCGACCGACATGCCCGACAGCCAGTCCACGTCGAACACTTCGATCGTGCGCAGATAGTTTTCGAGTTCGGCGCGAGTGCCGCCGACGGTGACGACGTTGCGCGAGTTATCGACGTTGACGATCGCGTTGGGACGCGCGTACGGCTTGAGGATCTTCTCCATCTCAGTGGCCGAGATGAACTTCAGCGGCACCGTGCGCACTTCGAAGCCGCGCGCGTCCGCGGCCGAACCGGTGCGCGGGGCGACGTTGCCCGGCAGCGCCTGATCGGCCGGCACGATGTTGTAGCGCCCGCCGCTGTAGACCAGGCGGGCGTTGTTCCAGCTCAGCACCATCTCGAGCAGGTTCAGCGCTTCGGCCGCGCTGACCTGCTTGGGCGTGGCCAGGGTGACGGTGCCCTGCACGCCCGGCGCGATCACGTAGTTCTGCCCGAGCATGTCGCCGAGGATGGCCTTGACCACCGCGTGCACGGACTCGCCTTCGAAATTGAACGAAGCGGTGCCGGTGGTGACCGGCAACCCCGGCGGCGGCTTGACCGCGGCGCCGCGGTTGATGGTCTGGCCGGTGCCGCGGCGGATCTGCGCCTTGGGACCGTCCTCATCGCTGGTGCCCTCCAGCGGCTTTTGTTCGACGCCGTTGTGGATGAGCCGCGCGCCGGCCTGTTCTTCCTTGGACCCCTTCAGGGCCTGCGGGTCGCCGTTGCGCTGGACGCGTGGCGACATCACGCTGGCGCACGAGGCCAATTGCGAGGCGATGATCGCCGCGGCCAGTGCATGGGTGGCGTATTGCTGGGGACGTAGCTTCATGCGTTCACTCTACGGCGTGTTGGCCGGGGGTTGAGCGGCTTGTTGCTGCCGCAGTTGCGCGCGACGCGCCTCGATCCGCTTGCGGATGGCTTCCATCTGCGCCTGCTCGGTGAGCGGCGCGGATGCTTCGGTTGATGCGGGTTGCGGTTGCGGCGTGGGCGGTGGCGGCACCTGCGAGACCTGCGGCGAGCGGTTGGGCATCGGCGGCGGCGGGATCGGCGGGATCGGACGCCCGACCGGCTGCGGGCCCGCCGCGCCGGGCGGTGCCGAGGTGGACGCGGTCGGCGGCTCGCCGCCCTGGCCGTTGAACACGCGCAGGTCGAGTTCGCGCCGGCCTTCGGGCCCCTCGAACACGGCATGGCGCGGCTGCAGCGAGGTCAGGCGCCAGGCCGGATGCGATTCGGGCACCTCGCCCAGCTTGACCCGCACCGACTCGCTGCCGTCGGCCGGTTGCAGGAAGGCCATCGACAGCTGCGGAGTCAGGATCACGCTGGTCAGCAGGTAATCGAACGCGGCCGCCTGGTTCTCGCCCTCGCCCTTGCCCTGCATGAAGAACGGCTTGGGCCGGCGGTCGTCGACGAACAGCGGGCGCGAGGCGATTTCACTGTACTGGGTGAGCGGGCCGAGGGTGTCGGTCGGGTTCTTGCGCACCTGCGGCAGCGGTTTGACCAGGCTGGGGTCTTCCGGCAGCGCATCGACGCTGCGGCCCATGCCGGCCAGCGCCAGCACCCAGGTCAGCAGCGCCCAGCCGGCCACGGTGGCCAGCAGCCAGGTACGCGGGCTGGCATCGTTAAGGCGCATTGGCGGCTCCCGCGGCAGGGGCGGCGGGCGCCGCGGCCGGAGCCGGGCCCGGACGCAGGTAGCCGTACAGGTCGAAGCTCACGTCCAGGCCGCCGTCGTTGGCCGGTCCGGCGGTGCCGGGCACGAAATAGCCGCGCGTGGACAGCAGGTTGAGATTGCCGACGAACAGGCGCGGCGAGCCGCTTTCCAGCGAATGCAGCACCGCCGCGGTTTCCGGCGCGCCGCAGCGCAGGCGCACCTGCACCACGACGCGGGCGTAGCGGTCGCGGCGCGGCTCGGCCAGCGGCGAACGGTTGACGATGCCGCAGCTGCGGTTGCCGGGGCTGGCCTGCAGCACCACGGTTTCCAGGCGCTGAACCAATCCGGCCGTGGCCAGTTCGGCGGTGGTTTCGGGCAGGAAGCCGGGGCGGGTTTCCTGCTGCTTGCGCACCTGCTCCAGGCGCTGCTTGATCTGCGGCGCCTGCTTGAGCTCCATGCGCTGGCGCAGTTCGCGCTCTTGCAGGTCGTGAAGGTTGTCGCCGGCCTCCAGCATCGGCACCGTCCACCACGGGTGGATCAGCACGGCGTAAGCGATGCCGAGCGCGGCAAGCAGCAGGCCCAGCGCGAGCCAGCGTTCGCGATCAGCGGCGAGGTTGCGCAAGCCGGACAGATTAGGGGCCACGCGCGGCCTCCGGGGTCTGCGCCTTGGGCGGGCCGATTTCGGCGGTGAGGGTGAAGCGGTCGCGGCTGGTGGCCGGGTCGGGCTGGACCGCGCCGGTCAACGCCGGCGAGCGCCACAGCTTGGTGCCCTGCAGCTTGCCGATCAGCGACGAAGCCTCGCGGCTGAGACCGATCATGAGCAGGCTTTCGTCCTCGATCGCGAGTTTTTCCAGGTAAGTGCTGTCGGGCATGCGCCGGCTGAGTTCGTCGATGATTTCCACCGTGCTCGGACGCGCGGCGCGGGTGCGGTCGAGGAAGGCCTGGCCTTCGATCAGATCGACCATCTGCTGGCGCTGGGTCGCGGCCTGGCGCGCGGCGCTGGCGTTCTTGGCGATGGTCTGCTTGAGGGTCACGATCGCTTCGCGGCGGTTGTCGAGTACCTGCCACATCGCCGCGGCCAGCGCGAACACCGCGACCGCGGCCAGGGCCAGGTTCCAGAAGCGGAACGGATCGCTGCGGGTGCGGCGCTGGGCCGGCGGCAGCAGGTTCACGCCCAGCGGCACGCCGTCGCCACCGGCGACTTCGATGCCGGCCAGGGTCGAGGCCAGCGGGCCGATCGCGCTGAGCTGCGGGTCCAGCGACTGGCGCGGCACCGCCACCAGTTCGGCGTCGAGCTGGCCGTCGCTGTCGCGGCGCCCGATCACGCGCGCGTCGAAGGCGACCGCGTCGGCGGTGAATGGGGTCTGGCGATCGATCTCGAAACCGACCACGTCGCGCAGCCGATCGGCCGCCGCGGCAGGCAACGTCAGACGCCTGCGCAGACTGGCGGCAGGCGGCAGCAACAGCCAGCGCGGCAATTCAGCCACGCGAGGCGGCAGCAACGGCGCCAGCGGGTCGGCGACGACCGCGTCGCCCGCGACGTTCAAGTCGGCCAGGCTGGGCAGCACCGCCAGATCGCGGACCTCCAGGCCCTGTTGCAGGCGCAGATGAACCTGATCGCCATCGACCTGCAGCAACAAGCGGCCGCGATCCACGCCCAGCGCCTGGCGCGCGCGCAGCGGCAACCATGAGGCGAGGGTTCGTCCCCACCATGAGAAAAAGCCGCCCGCCCCGGGTGCAAGCCGCGCGCTCAGACTTCTCAACCGGTTGTTACCCAACCGGCCTTCGGCAACCTGCGAGTTCATCGTGATGAAGCTCCCTCCTCCCAACGTAGCGGGGTGTACGGCAATCCTGGAACTGCCCCCCCTCCCGCTCGCACGACCACCCGCAAAACCGATTCACGGCCATCCGCTAGCCGTGCACGGCTGTCGATACTATAGGTGCCGCTGCGTTCGCCGACGAGACCGCCGACGCCGCCGCTGCCGTCGGCACCCGGCAATTGTGATCCCGGCTGGTTTCTTTCCCGCTGTTGTACCAGCTGGCTTCCGTTCAACCCCATAGCATCCAGCACTTCCTTTGATGCGAACGCCTGTTCCGGCCGGGTGCGGCCGCTGTAAACCGTGACGTGGGGCGCGATCCGCGCATACAGCTCGGGGGTGAAGCCCAGCACCTGTTCCAGTTCGGCCACGCTTTCGAACTCCGCATCCTTGGCGCCGTAGGGCCGCGAGGCCGACGAATAATCGGCATCTTCCGCGCCGCCGGAGGGCTGGGTCAGCGTATCGGCGTCGCGCCAGTCGATGATGGCGCCAGCCAGTCGCGCCGCTTCGGACTGCTCCATCTTGCCCGCGCCCTGCAGCAGCGCGGTCAGCAGCGTGGCGTCGGCCTGGTTGAGGTCGATCTTGCCGTTCTCATCGACGATCTTGATCTCCAGCTGCGCATCGGCATAACGCCAGCGATGCGGGCGGCCATCGGGCTGCCACTGCAGTTTCTGGTCGGTCATCGCCACCCGCGTCAGCGAATACTCCATGCCGGCGCGCGCCGCGTTCTGCGCGACCAGGCCGCGGACCATGACCCGGCCCTGCAGGTTTTCGGTGCGCGCAGTGAGCGAAAAGGCGCCGATCAGCGCCGTCAGCAGCGCGATCAGCCACATCACAAGCAGCAAGGCCGCGCCGCGTGCGCGGCTGCGCGGACGCGGGCGAATCATGGCGACGGGAGTGGAATGCGCGCGCATCACAGCTCCGGCACGAAGCCGTTGGAGGACGCGCTGGCCAACGGCAGCGACACCACCAGCGGCGGCCAGTTGCGGCCGTCGCGATCGGTCAGGGTGACCTCCACGAACAGCGGCAGTTGATCGGGCTGCTGCCAGCGTTCCTGCCAGTCGCCGAGCCCGCCGCGCTGCGGGTCGATCGCGCGATAACGAAAACGCGCCGACTTCAAGCCTTCGACCAGCAATTCCGGCGGCCGCTCGCGTTCGTCCTTGATGGTCTCGCCGGCCAGCACCATCGACAGCGACAGCACCATCCGCGTCTGGTCGCCGTCGTTCTCGATGGCGAAATCGTGCAGATACGGGCCGCCCTGGCCCAGGTAATCCGGAAGGTCGGCGACGAAACGCAGGCGATCGGGCTCGCCGACGAAGCGCTGCGGCACCGCCGTGCTCTGGTCGAAAGCGAACGGGATCGGCCGGGTCGCGGCGATGCGCTTGCGCAGGAAGCCTTCGACCGCGCGCTCGCGTTCGCTGCGTTGGGCCAACAGCTCGCCGCGCGAAGCGGTCTTGGTCGCCGCGGTCAGCGTCGCGAAGGCCAGGGCCAGCCCGGCGACCAGCAACACCATCGCCAGCAGCACTTCGATCAGGGTGAAGCCGCGCGCCGCGCGCGGAATTGCACGCAGCACGCGGCCGCGGTTCGTCGCGACACGTTTTTTCACGCTGCGCATCGCCATCGCGCGACTCACAGCGACACCTCGTTCGACGCCGTGCTGCTGCGCAAAGTGCGCAGGAACAAGCGCCGGCTCGGGCCGCCGTCGCCCCACTCCACCGCCAACTGCACTTCGAACAGGCGCATGGCGTTGGGGTCGATGGGCTGGTTGGAGGCCGGCAGCGAATCGCGCCACTGGGTGATGCCCAGCGTCCAGCGGTAACGGCCGTTCTCGAAATCGCCGCTGCGCTGGCCCGGCTTGAGCGCCTGGCCGACGCCGACCTGATCCATCAGCGATTGCGCATACAAGGCGGCGCGGCCGGCGTCGCTGGACCAGCGCACCTGCTTGGCCGCACCCGACAAGGTGCCGAGCAACAAGGTCAGCGCCATCGCCAGCAGAGCGAAGGCGACGATGACTTCCAGCAGCGTGTAGCCGCGCTCGCGCGAGGACGGTGCGCGCCGCAGCGCGCCGAGGCGGCGCCGCGACGGCGCCGGTGTCGTGCCTGGCGCGCTCATCGCGGCGCCTCGCCGCGCTTGAGCTTGACCTCGCCGGTCAGCCAGGCGACATCGACGTTCCACGCCGCCTGCTTCGCGCTGAGCTTGACCCGGCCGCCGGTGGAGGCGCCGTCGGAGAAAAACATGATCGCGCCTTCGCCGCGGCGCGGTTGCACTTCGCGCGCGCCGGTGAAGATCAGCCCGATCGACTTGGGAATGCTGCCGCTGCGGCCGTTGGGCGCGGTCCAGGTGTGGGCGCCGGGATCGAGGGTGAATTTCTGCGAGCGTCCGGTCGCGATCGCCTGACTGCGCGTGTAGCGTAGTTGCGCGGCGATTTCCTTCGACGCCGAGCGCAATTGCATGCCGGCGATGCCGCCGGTCAAGGCGGCCACGGTCAGCACGCCGATGGCGGCGATCAGGGCGATCACCAGCAGCATCTCCAGCAAAGACATGCCGCGCTGGCGGACGCGCGCGCGCGCGGGCCCAGGCTGCGTCGCGGCCTGATCTCCTCGCCCTCCTCGGGCGGAGGGACTGTGCCGCGAACGCATCATCGATTACCGACCTCGCTGGGGCCTGATCTGCCTGGCGTGTTTACCGCCGGCCTCAGTTGTTCTTGATATCGCCGTCCACGCTGCTGCCGCCGGCCTTGCCGTCCTTGCCGTAGCTGACCAGGTCGTAGGGACCGCTCTCGCCCGGCTGGCGGTATTCGATCGGATGGCCCCACGGATCCTTGAGCTCGACTTCCTTCGCATACGGGCCGAGCCAGCCGCTGGCGTCGGCCGGCTGCTTGACCAGTTCTTCCAGCGTGCCCGGCAGGCGGCCGGTGTCCATCTGGAACGAGTCGATCTTGCCGGCCAGCGTCTGCACCTGGCCCTTGGCCAGGTTGTAGTCGCCGCGATCCTTGCCGCCGAGCACGCGGTTGCCGACGAAGGCGAGCACCGCGCCGATCAACACGATCACGATGATGATCTCGATCAGGCTCATGCCGCGCTGGTGGCGGGGGGACGGGGAGCGGGTCTTGGAGCGGAGGTTACGCATCGTCGTCGTCATCCGTAGAAAGTGGGTTACAGGTTGATGCTGAGATGGGGCGCGGCTTCGGCGGGGCATGGCGCGGCCGGCCATGCCGAAGCCTCAACGTTCGGCGGGCAGAAACGGGGTTGCAAGGATTCTGTTCCGCACCGATTGCCAAAGTTCGCTGAAACCCGCCGTGCGCGCGAGTCGGTACAGCGGGCGTTCAAGGCCGCTGGATGAACAGGCGCAAGGCTGCGGCGCGGAGCGGTAAATACCGGACAGGCCCGGCGCGGGCCGCCCGTCGCGGCGTCGCGATGCGGCCGGGGCTGGAGGTTCTTCGCGGCGAAGGGATGCGGGCGCGGTTCGATCATGATCAACCGATCGAGTTAGTGAGGTCGTACAGCGGCAACAGCACCGCCATCACCACCGTGCCGACGATGCCGGCCAGGACCACGGTCACCACCGGCACCAGCGCGGCGAGCATGCGGTCCAACGCCATCGCGGTGTCCTGCTCGAAGGTCTCGGCGGTCTTCATCAGCATCGCGTCGAGCGCGCCGGATTCCTCGCCGACCTGGATCATCTGCATGGCCAGGCGCGGGAAGCGCTTGCCCTTGGACAGCGCGGTGGACAGCGCCACGCCGTTCTTGACCTCTTCGGCGGCGGCATCGACGTCGGCGGCCAGCACGCGGTTGTTGAGCACGTTGCGGCCGATGCCGATGGCGGTCATCAGCGGCACGCCGTTGCGCACCAGCGTGCCCAGGGTGCGCGCCAGCCGCGCGGTTTCGATCTTGCCGATCAACGGTCCGACGAATTTGCGCTTCAGCAGCCACGCGTCGAGCGCCTCGCGGAATGCCGGATCGCGGCGCTTGCGGTCGAACCACAGCACCGCCACCGCCGGCACCGCGATCAGCAGGATCCACCAATTGCGCACGAACATGCCCGCCCACAGCACGACCTGGGTGAACATCGGCAGCTCGGCGTCCAGGCTTTCGTACATCGCGCCGAACTGCGGCACCACGTAGCCCAGCAGGAACATCAGGCTGGCGCCGACCATGCACAGCAGGATCGCCGGATAAATCAGGGCGTTGATCACCTTGCCCTGCAGCAAGCGGCTGCGTTCCAGGTAATCGTCCAGGCGCGACAGGGTTTCGTGCAGATTGCCGCCGGCCTCGCCGGCGCGGACCATGTTGATGTACAGACGCGAGAACGTGCCGTGCTGGCGCTCCAGCGCCACCGACAGCGAGGTGCCGCCGCGCACCGCATCGCGGATGTCGGCGACCGTGCTCTTGGCCGCCTCGTCCTCGGGCAGGTCGAGCAGGATGGTCAGGGCGCGATCCAGCGGCTGGCCGGCGCCGAGCAGGGTCGACAGCTGCTGGGTGAACTGCACCAGCCGCGCGCCGGTGAACGGCTTGGGCTTGAACAGGCCCTTCCACGACGACGCCCCGCCCGCTTCCGAGGCCAGCTTGGCCTCGACCGGCAGATGGCCTTGTTCCTGCAGGCGCTGCACGACTTCGGCGTTGCTCGCGGCCTCCATCTGGCCGTCCAGCAGCTCGCCGCGCGCGTTCAGGGCTTTGTAGTGGAAAAGGGGCATTCGCTGGGGTCGGCTGGGCGTTGGGTCGGTTGGAGGGCGTCAGTGGCGGGCGCTGTCGGGATCGAGCTGAAATTCGAAGTTCTGCATATGGGTTTCAGGATCGCGTTGCGCGGTCTTCACGGTCAAGCCGACGCGACGCGCGCTATCGACGACTGCGACACAGCGCACCAAGTCGCCGACCTGCTCGCCGAGCGGGCCGTCGCATCGCACCGACTGCGCGCTCAGCTTCGCCCGTTCGTTCAAGGCCGCCTTCAAGCCGGCCTGCAAGCGCTCGCGGGTGATGCGGGTGGTGATCTGATAACGCATTTGCGAGACGTCCTCCCCCACCTCGACCACCGTCAGCCCGACCGATTCGGTCTCGCCCGACGGCGAAGTCGCCACGCAGTCCATGCGGCGGCCGACCGGGCCGGTCAGCGAACCCGGGCACACGACCTTGGCCGCGGCCGAACCGCCCTTGGCCAGGGTCTGCGCAATGGTGTCTTCCAATTCGCGGGCCGTGACGAACGAGCGGACCTCGCGCAATTCGTATTGCAGCAGCCGGCCCTGGCGGTGTTCGCTGGTGAATCGGTAGTGATAGCGATCGCCGGCGGCCGAGACCACCGCGCACTGCACCGTATCGCCCGACGTGGAGGTGAGTTTGCGCGGGCACGACACCGATTTCGGCGGCGGCAGTTTCTGCTCGGAGATATGCGTGCGAATGCGTTGTTCGAGCTGCGGGGGCTTGAGCTGCGGCGGAAACCAGCGGTCCATCGCCGCCTCGCACCCGGTCAACGACACAAGCGCGGCGGCCGGGCCCGCCCACTTCATCCATCTGCGTCCGTGCATGGCCTGTTTCATGTCGAATGTTTCATCGCGCGCGCGCAAGGTCCGGGCGCGGCGGCGCGCATGCGCCTGGCGTCGCGGGCCGCCGGGGCTCACGCATCCTCGGTTACCCGCAGCACTTCCTCGATCGTGGTCAGCCCGGCCATCGCCTTGACGATGCCGTCCTCGTACATGGTGCGCATGTTCGCGGTTTCGCGCGCGATCTGCTCGATCTCGCCCATGCCGGCATGACGCATCACCGCGCGGCGCAACTCGTCGTTCATGACCAGAAATTCCATGATCGTGGTGCGGCCGTGATACCCGCTGGGCGCCAGCGCCGACGGACGCGGCCGGTACAAATAGATCTCGCCCTCGGGCTGGTAGCGGCGCAAGTTGAACTTCTCGATCTCTTCCGGCGACGCGGGGTATTTCTCCGCATGCGTCGGCTCCAGCCTGCGCACCAGGCGCTGGGCGAGGATGCCGTTGATGGTCGAGGTCAGCAGGTAGTCTTCCACGCCCATGTCGAGCAGGCGGGTGATGCCGCCGGCGGCGTTGTTGGTGTGCAGCGTGCTCAACACCAGGTGACCGGTGAGCGCCGACTGGATCGCGATCTTGCACGTCTCCAGATCGCGCATTTCGCCGATCATGATGATGTCCGGGTCCTGGCGCACGATCGAGCGCAGGGCGTGGGCGAAGTCCAGGCCGATCTGCGGCTTGGCCTGGATCTGGTTGATGCCCTCGATCTGGTATTCGACCGGGTCTTCGACGGTGATGATCTTGACGTCGCTGGTGTTGAGCTTGCTCAGCGCCGTGTACAGCGTGGTGGTCTTGCCCGAACCGGTCGGGCCGGTCACCAGCATGATCCCATGCGGCTGATCCAGCACCTTCTGGAACTGCGGCAGGAATTCGTCCGTGAAGCCGAGCTTGTAGAAGTCGAACACGACCGTTTCGCGATCGAGCAATCGCATCACCACCGACTCGCCGTGCGCGGTCGGCACCGTGCTCACGCGCAGGTCGAGTTCCTTGCCCTGCACGCGCAGCATGATGCGGCCGTCCTGCGGCAGGCGGCGCTCGGCGATGTTGAGCTTGGCCATGATCTTGATGCGGCTGATCACCGCCGCGGTCAGGTTGGCCGGCGGGCTTTCGCCCTCGGTCAGCACGCCGTCGATGCGGTAGCGCACCTTCAAACGGTTTTCGAACGGTTCGATGTGGATATCGGAGGCGCGCAGCTCGACCGCGCGCTGGATCACCAGATTCACCAGGCGGATGACCGGCGCTTCGGAGGCGAGGTCGCGCAGATGCTCGACATCGTCCATATCGCCGGCGCCTTCGCCCTCGGCGGTCTCGACGATCGCGCCCATGGCGCTGCGGCCCTGGCCGTGCCAGCGCTCGATCAGATCGCCGATCTCCGAGCGCAGCGCCACATAGGGCTTGATCTCGCGCTGGGTCGCCAAACGCAGCGCGTCCATCTGATAGGCGTCCTGCGGATCGGCCATCAGCACTTCGACGTGGCGGTCGCCCTCGCCCACCGGGCAGATCGCGAACTGCTTCATGAACTTCAGAGTCAGCGCCACGCCCTCCGGCGGCATCTCCGGCGCGTCCTTGATGCTGACCAGCGGCAGGTCCAGCGCGGCGGCGACGGTCTCGGCGTGATCGCGCTCGGAGACCAGGCCCAGCCGCGAAAGCAGCGCCAGCAGACTGCCGCCGGTTTCCTCCTGCAAACGCCGCGCGCGCGCCAGGTCGGGCTCTTTGAGCCGGCCTTTGGCGAGCAGCGCATCGACGATGCGCGTGTCTACCGCCAACTGGATGTCGCCGCTGCTTGCCGCGGCGGTGTTGACGGACGGATCGATAGTGGTGGCTACTGCGTTCACGTCACCCTCCTGCGCGTGAACCCTGGACTTTAGCAGTTTCGTTCGCGGTCTCTACCAGACCACGGCGGATCGATTCGGTTCCATAGACGATGGCGGCATCGGCGAATCCACACGAGCTTGCGCGAGCGCGGTCTCGCAAGATCGGATTCGGATGGCAATTCATCGCGGACTGCAGGGATGGTCACATTTCTGACTCCGCCGCCGCTCGGTTCGCGTGCCGCTCGGGCCTGTCGCGGCGGGGCCGCGGTTCAGCCATCGGCGCCGATTCAGCGGCGGCGCCACCGGAACGGATCACGCATGCAACAAAAAAGGGCGCCCACCGGACGCCCTTTCGTCAGCGGCCGGCCGACCGGCCGGCGCAACCGCCCATGATCACCCCACCCAAACCCGCGCATTGCGGAACATCCGCAACCACGGCGAGTCCTCGACCCAGTCCTTCGGCGCCCAGCTGTAGTTGGCGCTGCGCAGGGTGCGCTCGGGGTGCGGCATGAGGATGGTGGCGCGGCCGTCGCGGCTGGTCAGGCCGGCGATGCCGTCGGGCGAACCGTTGGGGTTGAGCGGGTAGCGGTCGGCGACGCGGCCGTCGCCGTCGATGTAGCGCAGGGAGATGTCGGCGGAAGCCTGATCGGTGCCGCTGGCGATGCCGTTTGTTTCGAAGCTGGCCCGGCCCTCGCCGTGGGCGACCGCGACCGGGATGCGCGAACCGGCCATGCCGCGGAAGAACAGCGACGGCGACTCGACCACTTCCAGCAGGCCCAGGCGCGCTTCGAACTGTTCGCTGCGATTGCGCAGGAACACCGGCCAATGCTCGGCGCCGGGGACGATCGGCTTGAGCTGGGCCAGCATCTGGCAGCCGTTGCACACGCCCAGCGAGAAACTGTCTTCGCGCGCGAAGAACGCGGCGAAGGCATCGCGCAGCGCGCTGCGTTCGAGGATGCTGGTGGCCCAGCCGCGGCCCGCGCCGAGCACGTCGCCGTAGCTGAAACCGCCGCAGGCGGCGAAGCCCTTGAAGTCGTCCAGCTTGAAGCGGCCGTTGATCAGGTCGCTCATGTGTACATCGAAGGCTTCGAACCCGGCGCGGTCGAAGGCGGCGGCCATTTCGATCTGGCCGTTGACGCCCTGCTCGCGCAGGATCGCGACCTTGGGCCGCGCGCCGGTGTTGACGAACGGCGCGGCGACATCGTCCGCCGGATCGAAGCCGAGCTTGGGCTTCAGGCCCGGCGCGTTGAAGTCGCGCGCGATCGCGCGCTCTTCGTCGGCGCAATCGGGGTTGTCGCGCAGCTTCTGCAAGGCGTGGCTGGTGGACCACCAGGCGTCGAACAATTCGTCCCAGCGCCATTCGACCAGAATCTTGCCGTCCTCTTTCACCCGCACCGACGCGGCCGTGGTCGGCTTGGCGATGCGCTGCGCGCAATCGATCAGGTTGTGGCGCGAGATCAGGTCGGCGAATTCGGCGCGGTCGTCGTTGTGGATCTGCACGATCGCGCCGAGTTCTTCGTTGAACAAGGTGCGGAACGGATCTTCGCCCCAGCCGTCGAGGCTGATGTCCACGCCCAGGCGCGAGCAGAACGCCATTTCCGCCAGCGCGGCGAAGGCGCCGCCGTCGCTGCGGTCGTGATAGGCCAGCAGCAGGCCGGCTTCGCGCGCATCGCGGATGAGTTCGAAGAAATCGCGCAGGCGCTGCGGGCTGTCGAGGTCGGGCACGCCGGCATCGAAGCGGTTGCTGTCGCCGGGCGCGCCGGCGAAGGCCGGCAGCGAGTCGCCGGCCTGTTTTTCGACCGCATCGGGATGCACCTGCGCCAGCACCGAACCGCCCAGGCGCTGCTTGCCGGCGCCCAGGCCGATCAGCCACAACTCGGTATCGGGATCGCGCGACAGCAGCGGGGTAAGTTGTTGGCGCACATCGACCACCGGCGCGAACGCGCTGACGATCAACGACACCGGCGACACCGACTTCGACGCGCTGTCGCCCGAGCCCCACTGCGCCTGCATCGACAGCGAATCCTTGCCGACCGGGATGCTCAGCTCCAGCTCCGGGCACAGCTCCAGGCCGACTGCCTTCACCGCGTCGAACAGCAGCGCGTCTTCGCCCGGATGCGAGGCCGCGGCCATCCAGTTCGCCGACAGCTTGATGCGGTTGAGCGATTCCACCGGCGCCGCGCACAGGTTGGTGATCGCTTCGCCGACCGCCATGCGCGCGGCGGCGGCGGCGTCGAGCAGCGCGATCGGGGTGCGTTCGCCGATCGCCATCGCTTCGCCGACGAAGCCGTCGAAACCGGACAAGGTGATCGCGCAGTCGGCCAGCGGCAGTTGCCACGGGCCGATCATCTGGTCGCGCGCGACCAGGCCGCCGACGGTGCGGTCGCCGATGGTGACAAGGAAATTCTTCGCCGCGACAGTCGGATGCGCGAGCACGCGCAAACCGGTGTCGTGCAGGTCCAGCCCGTCCCATTGCAGCGCCGGCCACGGCGCCGGCGGCGGGTGGCGGGCGTCGCGGTGCATCTTCGGCGGCTTGCCGAACAGCACGTCCATCGGGAAATCGATCGGCCAATCGGGGTTGGCGATGGCTTGTTCGCCGTAGACGCTTTCGATCGTGGCGCCGTAGCCGACCACCAGACGCTCTTCCGCCGTCGCATAGCCGACCACCGCGAACGGGCAGCGCTCGCGTTCGCAGATCGCGGCGAAGTCGGCCACGCGATCGGCCGGCAGGCCGAGCACGTAGCGTTCCTGCGATTCGTTGCACCACAGCTGCATCGGCGACAGCGAGGGATCGTCGCTGGGCACTTGCGCCAGATCGATCACGCCGCCGAGGTTGGAGTCGTGCAGCAGTTCGGGAATGGCGTTGGACAAACCGCCGGCGCCGACGTCGTGGGCGCTGTCGATCGGGTTGTCGGCGCCGAGCGCGACGCAGCGGTCGATCACTTCCTGGCAGCGGCGTTCCATCTCCGGGTTGTCGCGCTGCACGCTGGCGAAATCCAGCGCTTCGGCGCTGTCGCCAGAGGCGACCGAACTGGCCGCGCCGCCGCCCAGGCCGATCAGCATCGCCGGGCCGCCGAGCACGATCACCGCGTGGCCGGGCTTCAGGCCGAGTTTGTCTACCTGGATGCGGTCGATCGCGCCCAGGCCGCCGGCCAGCATGATCGGCTTGTCGTAGGCGCGGGTCAGCGCGCCTTCGGACAGTTCGAAACTGCGGAAATAGCCGACCAGGTTCGGACGGCCGAATTCGTTGTTGAACGCGGCCGCGCCGATCGGGCCGTCGAGCATGATTTCCAGGGCCGGCGCCATGCGCGGATTGAGCGCGCGCGGGCGTTCCCACGGCTGCGGCAGGGTCGGAATGCGCAGGTGCGAGACGCTGAAACCGCACAGGCCGGCCTTCGGGCGGCCGCCACGGCCGGTCGCGCCTTCGTCGCGGATTTCGCCGCCGTTGCCGGTGCTCGCGCCCGGAAACGGAGCGATCGCGGTCGGGTGGTTATGGGTTTCGACCTTGATGCAGAACGCCGACGGCGTCTGCGCTTCGGCCGTGTAGGCCTGGCTGCCCGGTTGCGGGCGGAAACGCCGGGTCGGATAGCCTTCCACCACCGCGGCGTTGTCGCTGTACGCCGACAGGGTGTTTTCCGGCGTCTGCGCGTGAGTGTGCTTGATCATCTTGAACAACGACTGCGGCTGGTCGCGGCCGTCGAGGGTCCAGGATGCGTTGAAGATCTTGTGCCGGCAGTGCTCGGAATTGGCCTGCGCGAACATCATCAGTTCGACGTCCGACGGCGCTCGGCCGAGCGCGCCGTAGCGCTCGCGCAGGTAGGCGATTTCGTCCTCGGCCAGGGCCAGGCCGAGGCGGCCGTTGGCCGCTTCCAGCTGCTCCAGGGCGATGCGCTCGAGTTCGCCGCGCGCCGGCACCGCGAACAATGCGGCCGCGTCGTCGCGCGTTTGCAGCAGCGACTGGGTCATCGGGTCATGCAGGACCTTGGCCAGCGCGCCTTGGGTGGCGGCATCGGCTGACCAACCGCTGAGGTCGTAGCGGGTGCCGCGCTCCACGCGCTTGACCGGCTGGCCGGCGCCGCGCAGCAGCTCGGTAGCCTTGCTGGCCCAGGGCGAGAGCGTGCCCAGGCGCGGGGTCACATAGCGCGAGGTGGCATCGCTTGCGCGCGCCGCTTCGCTGGCTTCGGCCTGCAGGATGCGGCGCAACGTTGCGTCGTCGGGCGTGGCGCCGGGCTCGGGCTCGACCCAGTACACGGGCCAGGCATCGAGCAGGCGGACATCGGAATGGAGGGCGGACAGGCGGGCTTGGAGCCGCTCGCGGCGGAACGAAGACAGGGCCGAGTGGCCCTCGAGGACGATCATGTCCGGGAAACCGTGCAACGCAGGGCCCGGTATTGTATCGAAAACGCGAGCGGGCTTCGGGCCGCGCCGGGGCGAAGAGGTTCGCTTGGACCGATCGCGGCAAGCTCGGGGGTCGCGTCGGGGTTCCGGCGTCGGGGGTCGGACGCTACAAGTTCGGCGGGCCGGTCGGGTCCGGGACCGGATTGAGCGGCGGCGCAGCGACGGATTTGGCGCGCAGCGGGCTCTGGAGGTTTCACGCCTCACCCGTGAAACGCCGTCAACTTCAGGTTGCACAACCCATTCGAAGTTGCCATTACGGCTCAGCTAAGCCGCTGAAATACAAAGGGCCCGCCTGAGCGAGCCCTTCGTTGACGCTGGCCGGCCGGCAACCGCCGGCCGCGCTCAGGCGAGGCTCAGAGCCCGCCCACCGGCGTGGCGACCGCCGCGGTCGGCTTGGCCGCGGTCTTGGATTCGGCCGCCAGCTTGTCCAGCGCCTGACGCAGCTGTGCCGGCGGGACGTAACCGCCGAGCTGGACGCCTTCGCTGTTGAGAATCATCGGCGTGCCGGTCAGGCCGGCGCGCTGGCCGATGTTGTACTGCTGCTCGATCGTGTTCTTGCATTCCTTGGCGGCGACGCCGTGGTCGCTCTTGGCTTCGGTCAGGGCCTTGCGGCGATCGGCCGCGCACCACACCGAGACCATCTTCTTGTAATCCTCGCTGCCGATGCCGGCGCGCGGGAAGGCCAGGTATTCCACCGCGATGCCCTGGCGGTTGTATTCGGCGATCTCGCTGTGCAGCTTGCGGCAGTAGCCGCATTCCACGTCGGTGAACACCGCGACGGTGTGCTTGGGATTCGGCGGCGAGAACACGATGCGCTCGCTGACCGGAATGCTCTTGACCAGGTCCTTGCGCATGCCGGCCAGGGTGTCTTCGCTGAGATTGCGCTTGGCCTGGGTGTCGAACAGGGCGCCGCCGGAGCCGGGCAGGAACAGGTAACGGCCGTCGTCGCTGACGTAGACCACCTGGCCCTGGGCCAGGGCTTCGCGGAAGCCCGGCATCGGCGCGGCGCCGACCTTGTCGATGTTGATATTGGGGCTGAGGGTGCGGATGGCGTCTACCGCGCGCGCATCGGCGCTGCCGGCGGCGACCTTGGGCGCGGCGCCCTTGGGGGCTTCGGCGGCTGCGGCGGCGGCCGGCTTGACCGGATCGGTCTTGGCGGCGGCGGCCTGCGGTGCCTGGGCACAGGCGGACAGGCTGATCGCGCCGAGCACGGCGAACATGATGCGCTTCATCTATCGAATCCTTGGCGTTCTGTTGTCGGGCCTTGGACCGCCCGAGAGGGAATAGGTTCGTCCGATTGTGGCATGGCCGGGGCTGGGATCGCGGTTCCGCGATGGGTATCACGAGGCTAAGGGGCGATGGGGGTCGCGATTTGGGGTCGTGGCGAGGCGGGAATGTGCCGGTGGGCGCTCGGCGCCGATGGGTTCGGGGCTTTGCTGAGTTGGGTTGGATCAGTTTGAGTTGCGACTCGCGTTGGCACGTGGGGCGCGGTCGCAGCTTGCGCTGCTCCTGTAGTTGCTCCGGGGTGGGAACGGCGTAACTGCGGTCTCGCAAATGCAGCTACGACGGGTCTGCGACGACGCTCCCGGTCCGGCCCGGCGCAGTGCGCCGGGCGTTCAAGCAGGCATGCGGCTGCCGCATAGGCACGGGGTGCGGTCGCAGCTTGCGCTGCTCCTGTAGTTGCTCCGGGGTGGGAACGACGTAACCGCGGTCTCGCAAATGCAGCTACGACGGGTCTGCGACGACGCTCCCGGCCCGGCGCAGTGCGCCGGGCGTTCAAGCAGGCATGCGGCGGTGCCACATAAGCGCCTGCTTTCACCCCCTCGGGTGATGCTTCGAATGCAGCTTCTTGAGCTGCTCGCGCGCCACCAGGGTGTAAATCTGCGTCGTCGACAACGAGCTATGCCCCAGCAGCATCTGCAGCGCGCGCAAATCCGCGCCGCGATTGAGCAGATGCGTGGCGAAACTGTGGCGCAGGCCGTGCGGGCTGATCTTGCCCGGGTCGATTCCGGCGACCGCGGCATAGCGCTTGACCAAATGCCAGAACGCCTGCCGGGTCGGCGCCTCGCCGCTGGCTTCGATGAACAACGGCGCCAGCGCGCGCTTGCCGGCCAACTTCGGGCGCGATTGCGCCAGATAACGCTCCAGCCAGTGCTGGGCCTCTTCGCCCAGCGGCACCAGCCGCTCCTTGCTGCCCTTGCCCATCACCCGCAACACGCCCTGGCGCAGATTGACCCCGGTCGAGGGCAGGTGCACCAGTTCACTCACGCGCAGGCCGGCGGCGTACATCAGTTCGAGCATGGCGCGGTCGCGCAAGCCCAGCGGGTTTTCGGTGTCCGGGGCGTTCAACAGCGCGTCGATCTGGCTTTCGGCCAGCGCCTTGGGCAGCGAGCGCGGCAGCTTCGGCGGCGCCAGCAGCGCGGTCGGATCGTCGCGGCGTTCGCCGCGGCGCAGGCGGAAGGCGTAAAAGGCGCGCAGCGCCGACAGCAGTCGGGCGTTGCTGCGCGGCGAATAGCCTTCGCGCGTGCGCCAGGACAGGTAGTCGAACAGCGCGCCGCGATCGGCGCCGGCGATGCCGCGCCCGTCGCGCCAGCGCGCCAGGCCTTCCAGATCGCGCCGGTAGCTGTCGAGGGTCTGCTGCGCCAGGCCGTTTTCGGCCCAGATCGCGTCGAGGAACTGAGTGATCGCCGTGTCGTCGGCCTCCGCCAGCGGCGGCAGCGACATGGCCTGGGTGCGGCGTTCGGCGGGAGTGCTGGCGCTCATGCCGGCAGCTTAGTGGCTCGGGCGCGCGATGGGGACGATCGATGCGCGCCTATCGCAACACGGCGCGCATGCGATGGGAGAATGGCCGCCCTGTGTGCGGCGCGCGGCCTGTGCCGCCGCCGGTCCGCGATGTTTCCCGTTTGCCTGCTCGCTTATCCTGATCCGATGACCGCACCCGCCCCCGCTCCCGCCAAACCCGCCGCCCTGATCCTGTGGCGGCTGCTGTCGATGCTGTACGACCTGTTCCCCGTGCTGGCGCTGTGGATGGTCGCCGGCGCCGTGTTCGCGGTCGGCTACACCCTCGCCGGCCACGATTCGCACGAGAACATCCGCCCCTTCAGCGCGCTGCAATGGCTGCTGTGGCTGGTGTGCTGGGTCATCACCGGCGTGTATTCGACGGTGAGCTGGCGCCGCGGCGGGCAGACGCTGGGAATGCGGCCGTGGCGTTTGCGCGTGGTCGGCCGCGGCGAGCAGGCGCCGGAATGGAAGGCGCTGTGGATTCGCTACGCGGTCGGCACCTTGTCGCTGGCCGCGGCCGGGCTGGGCTTTTGGTGGGCGTGGTTCGACCGCGAGCGGCTGACCTGGCACGACCGCGCCAGCGCGACCCGCACGCTGCGCCTGCCTAAGCGAAAGAAGTAAGCCGCTCCGGTTCGAGACGACGCGCGTCCGGGCCGATCAGCCCGAGCGCCGTTTGAACAGATACGCCGACACCGCCAGCATCACCACCGTCGGCGCCACGTAGGCCAGGCGGAAGTCGAAGCGGAACACCTTGGCCAGTTCGACGAACTGCGTCTGCAGCAGCCAGAACACCAGCGCGAACACGATGCCGATGAACAAGCGCTTGCCCATGCCGCCGCTACGCAGGCTGCCGAAAGCGAACGGCACCGCCGCCAGACACAGCGCCAACACATTGAGCGGATAGAACCAGCGGCCCCAGTAATGCGCTTCGAATTCGCCCGCGTCGAGCTGATTGCGCTCGCGGTCTTCGATCGCCTTGTGCAGGGCCTTGGCGCTGAGATAACGCGGGCGGTTGGTGCCGCTCATCAGCGCCGAACTGTCGAGCTTGGACTCCCAGCGCTCTTCGGCGATCTGCTTCTTTTCGGCCGATTTGGCCTGGAAGGTGGTGCGGGTGACATTGCGCAGCAACCAGCCGCCGGGGCGATGCTCGGCGATGCCGGCCACCGCGATCGACACCAGCCGCCCGTCCGCGCCGAACTGGTACAGGCTCACGTTGCGCAGTTCCAGCCAGCGATCGCTGCCCTGGCTGCGTTCCTGGCCCTGACTGGCGCTGAGGATCACATCGCCCTCGCGCGCCCACAGGCCGGAGTATTCGGCCACGACTTGATTGTTCGACTTGGCCGCGGCCTTGAGCGACTCGCCGCGGCGCTGCGCTTCCGGCGCCAGGGTTTCGCCGTTGATCACCATCAGCAGGGTCAGGATCGCCAGCGAACCGGCCACCGCGATGCTGAGCCGGCGCCGCGACAGGCCGACCGCGCGCAGCACGGTCAGCTCCGAGGTGGCCGCCAACTGGCCCAGCGCCATCAGCGAACCGACCACCGAGGCGTAGGGGAACAGCGAATAGGCGCGTCGCGGCACCGTCAAAGCCATGTAGGCCAGCGCCTGCATGAAACCGTAGCGGCCCTTGCCGATGTCGCCGAACTCGCCGACGAAGCTGAGCATGAAGTCCAGCCCCAGCAGCACCGCCCAGGTCAGCAGCACGGTGCTGAGCACCACCTTGCCGACATAGATGTCGTGAATCTTCGGAAACGGCTTCATACCAGGCTCCGCCTGCGGCCGACCCGGCCATCGCGGAAATACATCCAGGTGGTGACCGCCAGCAGCGGCAAGGTCAGCCACCACAGGCCCAGCGCGGCCGGAATCTTGCCGTCCTCGATCCAGCCGGTGCCCATCATCATGAAGTTATTGCCGATCAGATAAGCCAGAAAGCCGATCAGCATGCTGCCGTAACGCGCCTGACGCGGCGTGCTGCGCGCCAGCGGAATCGCCAGCAGGGCGAAGGCCAGCGCCAGCAGCGGCGGGGCGATGCGGTAATGCAGCTGCGCCGCGGCCTCGGGCCTGGTGTCGCCGAACAATTGCGTGGTCGGCAGCATTTCCGGCGATTTGGGGTCGTAGCGGTCTTCGCTGGCCGGCAGCAGGAAATCGTTGCGCGCGTAGCGCATCAGGCGGTAATTGAGGCTGCCGTCCACCGGGCCTTCGACCTCGAAGCCGTCGTCCAGGGTCAGATAGCGGTCGCCGTTGGCGTTCACCGTCAGCCGGCCGGTCTTGGACGTGGTCACGTCCTGGCGGTCGGGCTTGCTGCGGTAGATGAAGATGCGGTCGAAGCTCTTGCCGTCGTTGGACATGCCGCCGACGTAGATCACCCCGTTGCCGTTGGGCAGGCCGGTGAAGGCGCCCGGCTCCAGGCCGGCCACGACCAGGCTGCGGTTGGCCTCGTTGATCATCTGCCGCGAAGCGCGGTCGGCCCACGGCCCCAGCCACAGCGAGCAGGCCCCGACGACCAGGATGATCGGCCCGGCCACCAGCATCAGCGGCTTGAGCATCCGCCGCGGGCCGACGCCGACGGAGGCGATCACGGGCATTTCCGAGTCGCGGTAGAGCCGGCCCATGCCCATCATCAGGCCCAGCATCAGCGACAGCGGCAGGATCAGCGGCAGCCACTTGATCAGCACCAGCCCCAGCTGAACCAACATCATGCCCGCCGGGACCTTGCCCTTGGCGATGTCCTCGAGCACGTCGGTGAAGGCGCCGCCGACACTGACGATCAGCAGCACCACCAGGGTGGCGAAGATCGCCTGGGCGAATTCGCCGGTCAGATAACGGTCAAGCTTGAGCATTAGGCGTGGGGGCGCGCTTCGGGTTGGGCTTCGGCATCGGGCGGGCTTGCTTTAAACTCGGGAGTTCGTTCGACGGCCGTCCTGCCCCGTTGCCCCCCGGACCGCGGTCCTGGAGCCGGTGGCAAGCCGAAGCTTCCGGTTACGAATCCACTCGCGCCTTGCGGCGCTGGACGCCTTGCGGCTCCGGCACCGGGCCTTGCGGTCCGCAACGCCAGCTTCGACAAAGCCGGACGATTGTACGTACTCACCTTCTTATCTGCTCGGGAATCTGTTGGATGACCCTCGAATTCGACCTGAACCGCGACGCGCCGTCCGCCGCCCAAACTGATTGCGTCGTGGTAGGCGCCTTCGCTGACAAGACCCTGACCGCAGCGGCGCGAACGCTGGATGAAGTCAGCGGCGGGCGCCTGACCGCGCTGCTGGAACGCGGCGACATCAGCGGCAAGACCGGCAAGACCTCGCTGCTGCACGATGTCGCCGGCGTCACCGCGCCGCGGGTGCTGGTGGTCGGCCTGGGCGAGGCCGGCAAGTTCGGCGTGGCCCAGTATCTCAAGGCGGTGGGCGACGCCGCCCGCGCGCTCAAGGCCGGTCCGGTCCAGCACGCGCTGCTGACCTTCAGCGAAGAACCGGTGCTGGGCCGCGACGCCGCCTGGGCGATCCGCCAGGCCGCCATCGCCGCCGATCACGCCTGCTACCGCTACACCGCCACCCTGGGCAAGAAGAAAGACGAACCCGGCCTGCGCAAGCTGTCGATCAACGGCAGCGACGCGACCGCGCTGGCCCAGGGCCAGGCCATCGCCGCCGGCGTCAAGTTCGCGCGCGAACTCGGCAACCTGCCGCCGAACGTCTGCAACCCGGCCTATCTGGCCCAGCAGGCGCAGGAATTCGCCGCCCGCTTCGACACCACCGACTGCGAAGTGCTCGACCGCGCGCAGATGGAAGAACTGGGCATGGGCTCGCTGCTCGCGGTGGCGCGCGGCTCGGCCAACGCGCCCAAGCTGATCGTGCTCAAGTACACCAACGGCGGCGACGCCAAGCCGTTCGTGCTGGTCGGCAAGGGCATCACCTTCGATACCGGCGGCATCAACCTCAAGGTCCAGGGCGGCATCGAGGAAATGAAGTTCGACATGTGCGGCGCCGCCTCGGTGCTGGGCACGTTCGTCTCGGCGGTGGGCATGCAGTTGCCGATCAACTTGGTGGTGATCGTCCCGGCCGTGGAAAACATGCCCGACGCCGACGCTTACCGCCCGTCCGACGTGCTCACCAGCATGTCCGGCAAGACCATCGAAGTCGGCAACACCGACGCCGAAGGCCGCCTGATCCTGTGCGACGCGCTGACCTACGCGCAGCGTTTCGAGCCGCAGGCGCTGCTGGACGTGGCCACCCTCACCGGCGCCTGCGTGGTCGCGCTGGGCAAGTTCGCCACCGGCCTGATGAGCAAGGACGACCAGCTCTCGGCCGAACTGCTCGCCGCCGGCGAGCAAGTCTTCGACCGCGCCTGGCGCCTGCCGCTGTGGGACGAGTACCAGACCCAGCTGGAATCCACCTTCGCCGACGTCTACAACATCGGCGGCCGCTGGGCCGGCGCGATCACCGCCGGCTGCTTCCTGTCGCGCTTCACCGAAGGCCAGCGCTGGGCGCATCTGGACATCGCCGGCGTATCCAACGAAGAAGGCAAGCGCGGCCTGGCGACCGGCCGTCCGGTCGGGTTGCTGTCGCAGTGGTTGCTGGAAAGAAACGGGAATTGACGGACGGGAATCGGGAATGGGGAATCGGTAGGGCGCTTGCGCCGCGACCGATTCCCGCTCCGCTCTTCTCGCTTTCGCCTTTCGCCTTTCGCCTTTCGCTTCTCGCGTCAACCGATTCCCCATTCCCGCTTCCCCATTCCCGGCCCCTATGCCCCGCGCTGATTTCTATCTGATCCAATCGCCGCGTTTCAAAGAAGAACCGCTTCGGTTGGTCTGCGAGCTCGCGCGCAAGGCCCACGACGCCGGCCTGCCGACGCTGATCCTGGCGCGCAGCGCCGAACAGGCCGAGCAGCTCGACGACATGCTGTGGGACATGGGCGAAGACGCCTACATCCCGCACCAGATCGCCGGCATGGATGAAGACGAGGACGAAGCCGATGTGCTGATCGCCGCGCCCGAGTCCGACGCCGCGCTGCGCGCGCTGGTGATCAACCTGCGCGACGCCGCGGTCGCCGACGGCTTCGAACGCGTGCTGGAAGTCGTACCCGCCGACGACTCCGCGCGCGGCCCGCTGCGCGAGCGCTGGAAGCAGTACCAGGCGCGCGGCTTGAGTTTGAACAAGCACGATATGTGAAAGGCCGGGATTCGGGATTGGGGATTCGAGATTCGAAGACCGCCCGCGTCCCGCCCTTGATCTTCCGAATCCCGAATCCCCAATCCCGAATCCCGGCCCAAAAATGTCCCTCGCCCCCAGCTACGACCCCAAACAGTTCGAAACCCGCCTGTACGAACAGTGGGAAAGCAGCGGCGTATTCAAGCCGCGCGGCGAGGGCCAGCCCTATACCATCCTGCTGCCGCCGCCGAACGTCACCGGCACGCTGCACATGGGTCACGCGTTCCAGCACACCTTGCAGGACGCGCTGATCCGCTACTACCGCATGCGCGGCTACGACACCTTGTGGCAGATGGGCACCGATCACGCCGGCATCGCTACCGAGATGGTCGTCGCGCGCAACCTGGGCGCCGAAGGCCTGACCCGCGACGGCCTGGGCCGCGACGGTTTCATCGAAAAAGTGTGGCAGTGGAAGCGCCAGTCCGGCGACACCATCGAACGGCAGATGCGCCGCCTGGGCACCTCCGGCGACTGGTCGCGTTCGGTGTTCACGATGGACCCGATCGCCTCCACCGCCGTGGTCGAAGCCTTCGTGCGCATGCACGAGCAAGGCCTGATCTACCGCGGCCAGCGTCTGGTCAACTGGGACCCGGTGCTGAAGACGGCGATCTCGGACCTGGAAGTGGTCAACGAAGAAGAAGACGGCTTCCTGTGGTCGATCGCCTACCCGCTAAGCGACGGCAGCACCACGCTGACGGTGGCGACCACGCGTCCGGAAACCATGCTCGGCGACACCGCGGTGATGGTGCATCCCGACGATGAGCGCTATCAGCACCTGATCGGCAAGACGGTGACGCTGCCGCTGAGCGCGCGCGAGATTCCGGTCATCGCCGACGCTTACGTGGATCGCGAGTTCGGCACCGGCGTGGTCAAGGTCACGCCCGCGCACGACTTCAACGACTACGCGGTCGGCCAGCGCCACAGCCTGCCGATGATCAACATCTTCACCCCCGAGGCGAAGGTCAACGACAACGCGCCGGCCAAGTACGTCGGCCTGGATCGCTATGAAGCGCGCAAGGTCGTGCTGGCCGATCTGGAAGCCGAAGGCCTGCTGGTGGAAACCAAGCCGCACAAGCTGCAGGTGCCGCGCGGCGACCGCACCAACCAGGTGATCGAGCCGTACCTGACCGACCAGTGGTTCGTGCAGATGGACGGGCTGGCCAAGCGCGGCCTGGAGCTGGTCGAGAACGGCGATGTGCGTTTCGTGCCGCCGAACTGGATCAACACCTATCGCCACTGGATGGAAAACATCCAGGACTGGTGCATCAGCCGCCAGCTGTGGTGGGGTCATCGGATTCCGGCGTGGTACGACGCCCAGGGCAATATCTTCGTCGGCCGCGACGAGGCCGATGCGCGCGCGCGCGGCGGCATCGGCGCCGATGTGGCGCTGCATCAGGACAACGACGTGCTGGAAACGTGGTTCTCCTCGGGCCTGTGGCCGTTCAGCACGATGGGCTGGCCGGACCAGGCAGCGATGGCCGAGCGCGGGTTTGAGCGGTTTGTTCCGTCCTCCGTCCTGGTCACCGGCTTCGACATCATCTTCTTCTGGGTCGCGCGCATGATCATGCTCACCGACCACTTCACCGGGCAGATTCCGTTCAAGGACGTGTACATCACCGGTCTGGTGCGCGACAAGGACGGGCAGAAGATGTCCAAGTCCAAGGGCAATGTGCTCGACCCGATCGATCTGGTCGATGGCATCACCCTCGATGAGCTGGTCGGCAAGCGCACCACCGGCCTGATGAATCCCAAGCAGGCGGAGAAGATCGAGAAAGCCACGCGCAAGGAATTCCCCGAAGGCATCCCGGCCTTCGGCGCCGACGCGCTGCGCTTCACCATCTCGGCCCTGGCCACGCACGGCCGCGACATCAAGTTCGATCTCGGCCGCGCCGAGGGTTACAAGAATTTCTGCAACAAGCTGTGGAACGCCACGCGCTTCGTGCTGATGAACACGGAAGACGCCAGCTTCAGCGGCGTGCCGCAACCCACCACCGATACCGAGCGCTGGATCCTGGCGCAGCTGGCCAAGACCGCAGCCGAAGCCGAAGCCCACTTCGCCTCCTACCGCTTCGACCTGCTCGCACAGAGCCTGTACGAATTCGCCTGGAACGCGTTCTGCGACTGGTTCGTCGAGCTGTCCAAGCCGGCGCTGCAGGGCGAAGACCAGGCGGCGGCGAACAGCACGCGTCATACGCTGCTGTACGTGCTCGAACGCCTGCTGTCGCTGCTGCACCCGCTGATTCCGTTCGTGACCGAGGAACTGTGGCAGCAGGTCGCGCCCAAGCTCGGCGTGGCCGAAACCACGGTGATGCTGCGTCCGTATCCGCAGGCGTCGGAATTCACCGGCGATTACGCCCAGGCCGAAGCCGATGTGGAATGGCTCAAGGCGATGGTGTCGGCGCTGCGCAAGGTGCGCAGCGAGCTCAACGTCAAGCCGTCGGATTTCGTGACCTTGCTGTTGTGCAAGGGCGACGCGTCCGATCGCACCCGGGTCGAGCGCTTCGCTTCGCAGCTCAAATTCCTCAACCGAATCGATCGCATCGAGTTCATCGACGACGGCGCGCCGACGCCTCCGGCCGCTCCCGCGGTGGTCGGCGAACTGACCTTGCTGGTGCCGTTGCCGGCGGACAAACTCGACGCCGAACGCGGCCGCCTGGACAAGGAAATCAAGCGCGTCGAAGGCGAGATCGGCAAGAGCAAGGGCAAGCTGGCCAGCGATACCTTCGTGCAGAACGCGCCGCCGGCGGTGGTCGAGCAGGAGCGCAAGCGTCTGGTCGATTGGAACGTGCAGCTCGAAGGCCTGACCGCGCAACGCGCCAAGCTGGCCTGACGCCGCTTTGGCGCACGGCCTCGCGGCCGTTCGCCGTCGCCCACGAAAAGCCGCGGCCGAGCCGCGGCTTTTTTGTTGCCGCCGTCAGCCGCCGCGCTTGCGGCTCAAGCCGGCCAGACGATCGGCCAGCGCCGCATTGCCCTGCCCGCGCGCCAGCGACTCGGCGGTCGCGCCGCTGGCATCGGTCAGGGCGAAGTCGGCATCGCGCGAGGCCAGCGCTTCGATCAGCTCGGCGCGGCCGAACAAGGCCGCGAACATCGCCGCGGTCTGCCCGGCCGCGTTGCGTGCATTAACGTTGCTGCGCGGATCGGCCAGCAGCACGCGCGCGCATTCGGTCTCGCCCTTGAACAAGGCGCCCATCAGTGCGGTATTGCCGCGTGCGCTGTCGCTCAGGTCGGGCGCCGCGCCGGCCGCGAGCAGCGCCCGCACCGCCTCGGCGTGGCCGTAGTAAGCGGCGAGGATCAACGCGGTCGAGCCGCGCTCATCGCGCGCATCCACCGCCACGCCGCGCGCCAGCAGCGACTTGATCACATCGGTATCGCCCGAACGCGCGGCATCGAACAGGTAGCGGCTCAGGTCGGCGCCCTGCACCGCCGGGGCTTGCGCCGCGGTCGTTTGCGACGCCCGCGGCTCATGCGCGAATGCGGGAGCCGCGACCGCGCAGGCCAACGACGCTGCCAGAGCGACATGGAATTTCAACAAGGAACGATTCATAGGTTCTCCCGACACATCAAAGCCATCGCGCGGCCATTGCGACACAAACGGACACGGCGTCACCGCCGATCGCGGCGCGACAACTCTCAACATTGCCGCAGCGAGCCGCACACCGCGGCCCGCTGCGCGCTCATGCCCGCGACTGGATCAATCGCTCAACGCCGCCGACAAGGTCTTCACCCGGCCGACATCGCGCTTGAGCGCCTGGGCCAGACGCGTGCCGTAGTCGGCGTCGGCCTTATGGAAGTACGAGAGCATCGTGTACATCGTGGTTTCGTCGCGCACCTGGCCCAGGTCGCCGGCCAGATTCGCGATCAGGCTGGTGCGCTCGTTGGCCGGCAGCGAGCGGTAGAACTCGCCGGCCTGACGGAAGTTCAAGGTCTTGGCGATGCGCGCCTGCTGGGTCGCGCCTTCCAGCGGCAAGGCGCTGTAGCGCGCGGCGTCGGACTGCGGCTTGGGCGCGATCCGCGACGGCTCGTAATTGACCTTGCCGGTGCGCGCGCCGCCGTTGTGTTCGCCGTCCTGGTTGTTGCTGTTGACCGCGACCTTCGGCGCGTTGATCGGCAACTGGTTGACGTTGGTGCCGACGCGGTAAAGCTGCGTGTCGGCGTAGGAGAACATGCGCCCTTGCAGCAGACGGTCTTCCGACGGCTCGATGCCCGGCACCAGATTGGCCGGCGCGAACGCGGCCTGCTCGGTCTCCTGGAAGATATTGGCCGGATTGCGGTTCAAGGTCATGGTGCCGACTTTCACCTCGGGCACGCCGGACCAGATCTTGGTCGCGTCGAGCGGATTGAAGTCGAACTGATCGAGCTGGTCGGGCTTGAGGATCTGCACGTACAGATCCCACTTGGGATAGTCGCCGCGATCGATCGCCTTCATCAGATCGTTGGACAGATGATTGAAGTCGCGCCCCTGCACCGCGGCGATTTCCGCGCCGGACAGATTGTGTTCGCCCTGGCGGCTGTCCCAGTGGAATTTGACGTAGACGTAGCCGCCCTTGTCGTCGATCAGTTTGTACGCGTGCACGCCGTTGCCGTCCATCTCGCGATAGCTGCGCGGCGTGCCGTAGTCGGAGTACACCCGCGTCAGCATCTGCGTGGCTTCGGGCACGTGCGAGAAGAAATCGAAGACCCGCGCCGGGTCCTGCACGTTGGTGTCGGGGCTGGGCTTGAGCGAATGCACCATGTCCGGGAACTTGATCGCATCGCGGATGAAGAATACCGGCAGGTTGTTGCCGACCAGGTCCCAATTGCCTTCGCTGGTGTAGAACTTGGTCGCGAAGCCGTGCGGATCGCGCAGGGTTTCCGGCGAATGGTTGCCGTGGATCACCGTGGAGAAGCGCACGAACACCGGCGTGGTCACGCCGGGCTGGAACAGTTTCGCGCGGGTGTACTGCGAGATGTCGCCGCTGACGGTGAAACTGCCGTGCGCGCCGGTGCCGCGGGCGTGGACGACCCGTTCCGGGATGCGCTCGCGATCGAAGCGTTGCAGCTTCTGGATCAGGTGCACGTCCTGCAGCAGGACCGGGCCGCCGGCGCCGGCGGTCTGCGAGTTCTGGTTGTCGCCGACCGGCGCGCCGTTGTCGCGCGTGAGGGTGGTGGACGCGGCCTGTGCGAAGACGGCGCCGGAGACCAGCAACTGCGCGGAGACGAGGGCCGCGATCAAACTGCGTTGAGGCATGGGGGTTACTCCTGGGGACTGCGCGGGAGCGTCCTACAGCGATGCCATCGTGGAAAATCGTTTGTTTGCATCGCAGCGATAGCTCGCGGCTATTCGGCATGGGCGGTTCCGCCAACGGCATCACCGTTCGATCGCGCATGGCGCTCAGGGCGGACAGCCAATCCGGTTGCGGCGCACATCTGCAGGGTCGATGCGCGGCGAAGCGATGATCGATAGTTCGATCGCCGTCACTGATGCAGCCTTGCCGCTGTCGCGTATGAACCGATAACGCGTGCGACGGGCGCGCCGGCCTTCGTCTTGCGTGCGCGGCGAACGATCGCCGCGCGACGCGCAAGCCGTGCACATCGGCATGCCGCCTGCGGCCCTTGCGGCACCGCGACACGGCCGCCTAGGCTGGGCCACGCGGACATCGCGGCCCGGGGGAACGCCATGCGCCATATCGTGTTGTTGGGTCTTTGCCTGCTGGCCGCGCCGGCGTTCGCGCGCGACTGCCCGCCGGCCGGGCAGACCCGGGCCTCGCTGCAGGCGCTCAAGGCGGCGCAGTTCGCCGTGCCCGATGCGGCGCAAAAGCGCCGGCTGGCCGAGGGCCTGCTCGGCTGCCTCTCCGATCCCGACCCGGAATTGCGCGACGGCATCGCCTTCGAGGCCTTGAGCCAGTGGATGCGCGCGGGCGATTTCGATGCCGCCGCCTTGCGCGCCCTGCGCGATCCGCTGTACGCCACGCTCGACGGCGAGGACGCGGCGGGCTTCGGCAAACCGTTCGCGGCGCTGGCGCTGGCGGAGGTGGCGCGCACCGACCGGATCAGGCCGTGGATGAGCGCGGCCGAACGCGCGGCGATGGTCGATCGCGCCGCGGCCTACGTCGAATCGGTGCGCGATTACCGCGGCTACAGCGAAGGCGAAGGCTGGCGCCACGGCGTCGCCCACGGCGCCGACTGGCTGATGCAGTTGAGCTTGAACCCGGCGCTGGAGCGCGCGCAGTACCCACGCATCCTGGCCGCGGTCGCGGCGCAGGCGGTGCCGCGCGGCGGTCACGCCTACGTGTTCGGCGAACCCGGCCGGCTGGCCCAGCCGGTGTTGTTCGGCGCCCAGCGCGGGCTGCTGTCGGCGGAAGAATGGGACGCCTGGTTCGCGGCGCTGCCGGTCAAGGTGGGCAAGCTCGATCGCGCCGACTACGCCGGTTGGCTGGGACGCCGCCACGATCTGATGGCGTTCCTGTCCGGCCTGTACGTGCAGACCGACCAGAGCGAAGACGCGGCGATCAAGAATCTGAAACCGGCGATCGCGGCGGCGTTGCGGCAGTTGCGCTGACGCCGCGGCCGGCGCGGCTCACTCCTGCGGCAGCAGCTCGATCGCCATTACCAATGCGTCCTCGCGCCCGCCGCGCGCCGGGTAGTAGCGCGGGCGGCGGCCGATCTCGTTGAAGCCTTCGCTGTGGTACAGGGCGATGGCGCCGGGATTGGACGGACGCACTTCCAGGAACACCCGCTCGGCGCCGCGTCCGCGCGCGATGTGCATCAGCGCGCGCAGCAGCTTGCGGCCGTAGCCGTGGCCGTGCGCTTCCGGCGCGACGCACACGTTGAGCACGTGCGCCTCGCCCGCGGCCACGCTCATCAGGAAGTAGCCCAGGATGCGTTCTTGCTCGGTCAACACCCACGAGGGGTAATCCGCGCGCAGGCAGTCGCGGAAGATGCCCGGCGTCCAGGGGAATTCGTAGGCGCGGATTTCGATCGCGTGGATGAGTTCGAGATCGTCCTCGCGCATCGGCCGCAGCGCGGTCGGCGCGGCGGCGGGGTCCCGGTCCGACACCTGCGCGCTCATCCGCCTGCGCTCCCGCGGCGCAGGCCGCGCAACTGCGGCCACAGCGCGCGCTTGGCGGCCGGATTGCCGCGCAGCGCCTGCGCATCGAACAAGGCCAGCACCGCCGCGTCGCCGGCCTGACGGCGGGCGGCGCGCAGCAAATTGCGCAGCAGCGGCGGATCGCCGCCGGCATCGCGCGAGGGCGCGGCGCGGCCGCTGTCGACGCGGGCCGGCGCGGGGCGCGCATCGTCGGCACGCTCGCTTTCCTGCGCTAGCACCGGCGCCGGCGCAGCCGCCGTCTCGGTGCCGGCCAGGGCCAGCACCGTGTGTCCCATCGCCTGCAGCCACTCGCGCTGTTGCGCGCTCCACAGTTCGCTCATGCGCTCAGCTCTCGTTCTTGGGCGGCGGCGCCGGGGCTTCCGGCGGCGGCGTGCGCCGCATCCGGCGCCAGATGGCCTGGACCGGGCCGGACAGCGCGTACGGGGCGAAGATCGCCAGCAGCACCCGCGGCGGGTCGATCGCGATCGCCACCAGCACCGCCACCACCACCAGGATCGCCAGGAACGGCACCCGGTCGTTGCGCGGGCCGCTGCCCTTGAAGCTGACATAGCGCAGCCGGCTGACCATCAGCAGGCCGGCGATGGTGGTCACCGCCAGCGCGCCGTAGCGCAGTTGCTCGCCGTCCAGATCGAAGCTGTGGCAGGTCCATACGAAGCTGGCCACCAGTCCGGCCGCGGCCGGGCTGGCCAGGCCGATGAACCAGCGCTTGTCCACCTGCCCGACCTGGGAATTGAAGCGCGCCAGCCGCAAGGCCGCGCAGGCGGCATAGAGAAAGGCGCCGACCCAACCGATCTTGCCCGGGATCACCCCGTCGAGCTTGGTCGATTCCAGGGCCCAGTGGTACATGACCAGGGCCGGGGCCAGGCCGAAGCTGATCAGATCGGCCAGGGAGTCGTACTGGACCCCGAATTCGCTCTGGGTATTGGTCAGCCGGGCGACCCGGCCGTCCACGCCGTCGAGGATGGCGGCGATGAAGATCGCCATGCAGGCTTCGTCGAAACGCCCCTGTGTGGCGGCGATAATCGCGTAGAAGCCGGCGAAC
Source organism: Lysobacter gummosus (assembly GCF_001442805.1). NCBI lineage: Bacteria > Pseudomonadati > Pseudomonadota > Gammaproteobacteria > Lysobacterales > Lysobacteraceae > Lysobacter > Lysobacter gummosus. The sequence continues at coordinate 4,643,659 of NZ_CP011131.1, forward strand.
ATGCCGCCGGTGGTGAACAAATTAGGCAGCAGATAGATGCCGCGGCCGCGCGGGCGGGGCGAGGGTTGAGGTTCCATAACTGGGAAGTGTAGCGCTTGCCTGCGTCCCGGCAGGATGCTGCAATTCGCGTTCCCCCGCCGTACCTTAGTCCCGGCTGTTCCGCCCTGCCCCGTTTCCGGAGCCACTCATGTCCCGCATGTCCCGTCTTTCCGCCCGTCGCGCCCTTTCGGCGCTGGGCCTGAGCGCCGCCCTGGCCGTCGTGCTGGCCGCGCCGGCCGCCGCCACCGAGCTGTATCAGTGGAAGGACGCCCAGGGCGTCACCCACTATTCCGACTCGCCACCGCCCGGCCAATCCGGTCAGGTCAAGAACCGGGTGATCAAGAACAAGACCGGTACGCCGACCCAGTCGGCCACCGTCACCGCCTCCAGCGAGAGCAGCCAGTGCATCACCGCGCGGGCCAACCTCAAGCAGTTGCAGAGCTCGGCCCAGGTCGGCGTGGACAGCAACGGCGACGGCAAGCCCGACAACGTGCTCGACGCCAAGCAGCGCCAGGCCCAGGTCGATCTGGCCCAGACCTCGATCCGCGCCTACTGCGCCGCGCCGACGACCGCGCCCGCGGCCTCTTCGCCGAATGCGAGGCCGAACACCGCGCCGAACCCGGTCGGTGGCCCGAAGATGGCCGACAGCTGAGCGCCGGGAATCGGGATGCGCTCCCGGTTCCATCTGCCCATCGAACGACGCCGGACGCCGCCCCGCGGCGCCCGGCGTTTTCGTTTGTCCGCCCGCGCCCGAACGATCCGCTCGCCCGCCACCGCTTCGCGAGTCCCAGGTCCCAAGTCCCGAATCCCGCCGCATGGCAAACTGTTCGCTTTCCAAGTCCGCGAACCCCAGCCGATGCGTCTGTCGCAGTTCCATCTCCACACCAGCAAGGAAACGCCCGCCGAAGCCGAAATCGTCAGCCACAAGCTGATGCTCAAGGCCGGCATGATCCGCAAGCTCGCCGCCGGCCTGTACACCTGGTCGCCGCTGGGCCTGCGCGTATTGCGCAAGGTCGAGCGCGCGGTGCGCGAGGAAATGAACGCCGCCGGCGCGATCGAAGTGCTGATGCCGGCGGTGCAGCCCAAGGAGCTGTGGGAGGAAACCGGGCGCTGGGAGAAATTCGGCGGCCAGTTGCTGAAGATCAAGGACCGCAAGGAAGCCTGGTACTGCTTCGGCCCCACGCATGAGGAAGTCATCACCGACTTCGCTCGCAACGAGCTGTCCAGCTACAAGCAGCTGCCGGTCAATTTCTATCAGATCCAGACCAAGTTCCGCGACGAGATCCGCCCGCGTTTCGGCGTGATGCGCGCGCGCGAGTTCCTGATGAAGGACGCCTATTCCTTCCACGTCACCGACGAGGACCTGGGCCGCGAATACCGCAACATGTACGACACCTACGGCCGCATCTTCACCCGCCTGGGACTGAAGTTCCGCGCCGTGTTCGCCGACACCGGCGCGATCGGCGGCAGCGCCTCGCACGAGTTCCACGTGCTGGCCGATTCGGGCGAGGACGCGATCGCCTTCTCCGACGGCTCGGACTACGCGGCCAACGTCGAGCTGGCCGAAGCGCTGGCGCCGGGCGCGCGCGCCGCGGCCGGCGAAGAACTGCGCAAGGTCGATACGCCGACGCAGAAAAACTGCGAGGACGTTGCCGCCCTGCTCGGCATCGGCCTGGCGCGCACGGTCAAGTCGGTGGCGATCATCGGCAGCGACGGCGAAGGCAAACCGCAGTTCGCCCTGGCGCTGGTGCGCGGCGATCACGTGGTCAACGAGATCAAGCTGTCCAAGCTCGCCGGCCTGGCCGAGTACCGCCTGGCCACCGAAGCGGAAATCCTCGAACACCTGGGCGCGCAGCCGGGCTTCCTGGGCCCGGTCAAGCCGCTCAAGCCCGTGCGCGTGATCGCCGACCGCAGCGTCGCGGCGATGGCCGACTTCGTGGTCGGCGCGAACGAAAACGGCTACCACCTCGCCGGCGTCAACTGGGGCCGCGATCTGGCCGAGGCCGACGAAGTCGCCGACATCCGCAACGCGGTGGCCGGCGATCCCTCGCCCGACGGCAAGGGCACCCTGGGCATCGCCCGCGGCATCGAGGTCGGCCACGTGTTCCAGCTCGGCCGCAAGTACGCCGAAGCGATGAAGCTCAGCGTGCTCGACGACAGCGGCAAGGCCGCGACCCCGGCGATGGGCTGCTACGGCATCGGCGTGTCGCGCATCGTCGCCGCGGCGATCGAGCAGAACTTCGACGAAGCCGGCATCGCCTGGCCCGAGGCGATGGCGCCGTGGCAGGCGGTGGTGTGCGTGATCAATCCGAAGAACGACGCCGCCGTGGCCCAGGCCGCGCAGGATCTGTACCAGGATCTGCTCAAGGCAGGCGTGGACGCCGCCCTCGACGACCGCGGCCTGCGTCCGGGCGCGATGTTCGCCGACATGGAACTGATCGGCGTGCCGCACCGGGTGGTGGTGTCCGAACGCGGCCTGGCCGCGGGCAGTTTCGAATACCGTCACCGCCGCGCCAGCGAGGCGGAGAATCTCGACCGCGCCGCGGTCCTGGCCCGGATCGGCGGCGCCGCGCAGTAAAGCCGGGCGCCGCGCGCGCGATTAAAACCGGCGCCGCCGCCCCATCGCGGCGGCGCCGGCGATTACCTTTCCCAGCGCCACGGGTAATACCGGCCGGTGTTTGACATCGTCCCGGACCCGGCCTGAGCCGGCCGCCGGGTCATCGCCCAATCGGCTTTTATAAGCAGGTTGCGCGCCTGCTTTCCAAACCGGCGGCTCCAGGTTTGGATAAATCCGTCTAAACCCCCGACGTAATCCTCGCCGGCCCTGCCGTGCAAGCGCGATCCGGCCGCTTTCGCCGGCAAAACCGCCCAATAGCGCTGGATTAACGACAAGCGCGGCCCGCCCCGGCGACATGCGTGAGTATCGCGGTTAACCGCCGCATCGGCCCGGCGAATTCCGATGCCGCTCACGACCGGCGCCGCCCCAATATCGGGGTATATATCTTTGCTTACGTTTACGGCAGACTGCGCTGCCATTAGTATGCTGCCGCGCGCCAGGGATTGGCCGTTTTCCGACCATTACTCCCCGGAGGCCCCATGTCGATCGATCTGTCCTCGTTGTCCGCGAAAGAACTCGAATCCCTGATCAGCCAGGCCAAGAAGCGCAAGACCACGTTGAACAAGCGCAAGCCGATCGCGGCGGTGCGCAAAAGAATCAGCCAGGTGCTCAAAACCGAGGGTTACACCCTGGAAGAACTGTTCGGTAGCGCCGCTCCGGCCGCTGCCCGCGGCGCAGGCAAGGCCAGCAAGGCCGCCGCCAAGCCGGCCGCCGCCGCCCGCAAGGCGCGCAAGCCGTTGGGCAAGGTCGCCCCGAAGTACCGCAACCCGGCCAATACCGGCGAAACCTGGACCGGCCGCGGCAAGCAACCGCGCTGGCTGGCCGCTTATACGGCGCAGGGTAAGAAGCTGGAAGATTTCCTGATCAAGTAATCTGGACTAAAAACCAAAATCAACGAATACGCCGGCCTTAAGCCGGCGTTTTCATTGGAGCCGAGATTCGTGATTAGGGATTAGGGATTGGCGAAGCAACAGCAGCCACCCCCCCCCGCCCTCACAATCCCCAATCCCGCCCCCTCAAAGATTCCGCCGCGAAGGCAACAACAAATTCCCGAATATCAACCCGGCGATCAACGCCAGCAAGATATTGATCACCGCCAGAATCGCATCCTGGCCGACGTTCACGTCCTGCTGCTGGATCATCGTCAGCAGCCCGCGCAGGCTTACGCTGCCGGGCACCAGCAGGATGATGCCGGGCACCCGGATGATCGCCCCGGGCCGATTGCCCCAGCGCGCGTAGGCGTTGCCGATCGCGGTCATGATCAGGGCGGCGAGGAATATCCCGGCCGGGCTGCCCCAGGCCAAACCCACGAAGCGCGAAATCAGATAACCGGCGGCGGCCGAGGCCATGACTTTCAGGTAATCGCTGCGGTGGGCCCGGAACAGCACCGCGAAGGCGTAGGACGCCACCGCCAGCCCGCACCATTCGACCCAGGATTCCTGCGGCCGCCACGCCCGCACCACCGGTTCCAGGCCGACCAGATCGGCCAGGTACAGGCCGATGACCGTGCCCACCGCGAGTTTCACCACCGTGGTCACCGCGCCGGCGAATCGCGCCGTGCCCGATACCAGATGCTGGCTGGTCAATTCGTTGACCGCGTTGGTCAGCGCCATACCCGGCAGCAGCACGATCAGCGAGGCGATGATCACCGTGTTCTGATTCAACGGCGCGATGAAATTGGCCACCAGCAGCACCGAGGCCGCGGCGAACATGCCCGCGATCGCCTCCAGCGCCTCGCGCAGACGCGGGCGCTGGCCGGAAATATCCACCAGCAGGCCGATCATCAATCCATTCAACGCCGCCACGCCGATGTCCAGCCACGGCAGCCGCAGCAGACCGGCGACCGCGCCGGCGGCCAGGCCGTAGCCGAACACCTGCATCGCCCGCCAGCGTTTGCTGCGAGGCCGGTCCAGCGCCTCCAGCGCGGCGTGGCCGGCGGCCAGATCCAGATTGCCGGCCATCACCTCTTCGGCGATGCGGTCGGTTTCGCTGAGCCGGTAGAGGTCGTTTTCGCCCGGTGGCAGGCGGATGACACGAGTGGTGTCGCTGTCGCCCAGCGGCCGGTTGGGATCGCTGAAGGTCAGGATCAATCCGGTCGGATTGGACCACGGCTCGCATTCCAAGCGCAGTTTCTGCGCCACCGCCGTCACCGCGCCTTCCAGGCGCTGCGCGGTCGTGCCGTAACTGTGCAGACGCTCGGCCAGCTCGACCACGAAGGCGATGCGGGCGGCGTAACTGGTCGCGCTGAGCGGATGCGGGGTGGACATGTCGCGCAAGGATCGCATGGGTGGGCTGGGACGGGAATCGGGAATGGGGAATGGGGAATGGGGAATGGGGAATGGGGAATCGGATGAAGCAAAAGCGGCCGGCGGTTGATCGCATCCTTCGAGGCCCCGATTCCCGATTCCCGATTCCCCATTCCCGTCCCAGCCCCAAACTGCACGCAACACTCACCATGCCGTCCCTAGCCTGTATCCTCCCGCTCGAGGCCCTATGACCGTATCGACCACGCAAGCGCCGGAAATCGCCGCCGATGGCCAAGCGCCCTCGCGGCTACGCCTTTCCGGCTGTTGGACGCTGGAACATGCGGTGACCATCGGCAGCGTGCTCAAGCACGTGCCCGAGGGCGTCAGCGAAATCGACGCGACCGGGGTCGAGCGCCTGGACTCGGTCGGCGTGCTGCAGCTGATGCGCTACGCGCGCCGCCACCAGATGGATTTCGACGCCAGCTTCAGTTTCCACGACAGTCATCGCGCGCTGGTCAGCGCGATCGAGGACGTCGCCGACGAGCGCCCGAAGAAGAAACGCGAATACGGCTTCCAGGCCGCGCTCGCGCGCCTGGGCTTCGCGGTCACCGACAATTGGAAGGAAGTGCTGGCGCTGATCGCCTTCTTCGGCGAAACGCTGGTCAAGATGTTGCGGTTGTTCAAGAACCCGGGGCGCTTTCGTCCGACCGCGACCGTGCACCACATGGAGCAGGTCGGCCTGGACGCGGTGCCGCTGATCGCGCTGCTGTGTTATCTGGTCGGCGCGGTGGTGGCGTTCCTGGGTTCGACCATCCTGAAGGATTTCGGCGCGACCATCTTCGTGGTCGAGCTGGTCAGCATCGCCTTCCTGCGCGAGTTCGGCGTGCTGCTGACCGCGATCGTGCTCGCCGGCCGCACCGCCAGCGCCTTCACCGCGCAGATCGGCGCGATGGTCAGCCGCGAGGAAGTCGATGCGATCCGCACCCTGGGCATGGACCCGATCGACCTGCTGGTGATCCCGCGCGTGCTGGCGCTGCTGGTGATGCTGCCGCTGCTGACCTTCATCGCGATGGTCGCCGGCCTGCTCGGCGGCCTCACCGTCGGCGCCTACGGCCTGGATATTCCGCCGCAGCAGTACCTGGCGCGCATGCACGACACCATGCAACTGCGCCATTTCCTGGTCGGCATGTCCAAGGCGCCGGTCTTCGCCCTGCTGATCAGCCTGATCGGCTGCCTGGAAGGCCTGCAGGTGCAAGGCACCGCGCAGTCGGTCGGCGAGCGCACGACTTCCAGCGTGGTCCAGTCGATTTCGCTGGTGATCGTGCTCGATGCGTTCTTCGCGATATGGTTCATGGAGATGGGCTGGTGATCGGGCCGGGAATGGAGAATCGGGAATCGGGAATCGTCGAAAGGCGTGCCGCGCACGTGCTTGCGAAGTTCGCGGAGAAACCGCTTTGACGATTCCCGATTCCCGACTCCCGATTCCCGATGAAGCCGACGGCAAAGCCGACGACGTAATCATCCGCATCCGCGGCCTGGTCAACCGCTTCGGCGATCAGGTCGTGCACGACGGCCTGGACCTGGACGTCAAGCGCGGCGAGATCATCGGCGTGGTCGGCGGTTCGGGCACCGGCAAGTCGGTGATGATGCGGTCCGTCCTGGGCCTGCGCCGGCCCAATGCCGGCGAGATCGAAGTGCTGGGCATCGACGCGCGCAATCCCGATCCGCGCCTGCGCCGAGAGATCGAACGCAACACCGGCGTGCTGTTCCAGGACGGCGCGCTGTTCTCGTCGCTGACCGTCGGCGAGAACGTGCAGGTGCCGCTGAAGGAGTACCACGGCGACCTGCCCGATTCGCTGCGCTACGAACTGGCGCTGCTGAAGGTCAAGCTGTCGGGCCTGCCGGCGGACGCGATCGACAAGCTGCCCTCGCAGTTGTCCGGCGGCATGCGCAAGCGCGCCGGCCTGGCGCGCGCGCTGGCGCTGGACCCGCCGCTGCTGTTCCTCGACGAACCCACCGCCGGCCTGGACCCGATCGGCGCGGCCGCGTTCGACCGCCTGATCCGCACGCTGCAACAGGCGCTGGGCCTGACCGTGTTCCTGATTACCCACGACCTGGACACGCTGTACGCGATCTGCGACCGCATCGCGGTGCTGGCGGACAAGAAGGTCATCGCCTGCGCGCCGATCGAGGAAGTGGAAAAGCTCGATCACCCGTGGGTGCAGGAATATTTCCACGGCCCGCGCGCGCGCGCCGCCCAGGTCGCGCGCGACAAGAACGTGGCCGGCACCGCGCACAAGCCGACCGATGCGCAGGCCGGATGAGCGGGCTGTTCGCGCATGCCGACACGCTGTGGAGCGTGTCGATCTGGGGACTGCTGTGCGCGGCCGCGGCGCTGCTGTGGTGGCCGCGGGCACGCAAGGCCAGTCTCGCTTTGCTGACGGTGACGATGGTCGCCGCCCTGGCGCGCGGCCTGCTCGATCCGCTGGCGCTGATGTCCTTCGCCCTGCTGATCCTGGCCGCCTGGTTGGTGACACCGGCGCGGGCCAAGGGCGCGCGCATCGCCGGGCATGTGTTGTTCGTGCTGGTCGCCTTCGCCCTGGGCCTGCACCTGATGCCGGGGTTCCACAACCCGCAACTGATCCAGGACCTGCGGCTGACGCCCGATTCGGCGCCGATGTCGCTGTACTTCAACTTCGACAAACCGCTGGCCGGGTTCTGGCTGCTGCTGTGCTGGCCGTTGCTGCGCCTGTACGGCGAGGGCGAACGGCCGGTCGCCGCGTCGCTGGCCGCGGGTCTGATCGGCGCGACAGTCGCCGGCGTTTTGTGCCTGGGCTTGGCGCTGGCTTTGCACCTGCTTACATGGGCGCCGAAATGGCCCGCCTTCGGCGCGCTGTGGGCGCTCAACAATCTGCTGCTGGTGGCGCTGACCGAAGAAGCCATGTTCCGCGGGTATCTTCTGGAATCGCTGCAGCGGCGCTGGCGCGAGGTCCGGCACGGCGCGACTTACGCCACCATGGTCTCGGCGCTGGCCTTCGGCCTGGTGCATGCCGGCGGCGGCTGGCGCTGGGTCGTTCTGGCTACGTTGGCGGGGCTGGCTTACGGTTGGGCGTATCGCAAGGGCGGCCTGCTCGGCGCCGTGCTCGCCCACTTCGGCCTCAACCTGCTGCATTTCACCGTGTTTACCTATCCCATGCTGGCATGATGCCGGCCAGGGCTTCATCGCTCAAAGGTGCCTGATGGAAACCAAGGCCAATTACGTCCTCATCGGCGCGTTCACGATCGTGGTGACGCTGTTCCTGCTGTTGTTCGCTCTGTGGGCGGCCAAGTATTCGTCCGAGAAGAGCTGGCGCGAATACGCGGTGATCTTCAACGAACCGGTCACCGGCCTGTCGGAAGGCAGCACCGTGCAATACAACGGCATCGGCGTGGGCACGGTGCAGCAGCTGAGCCTGGCGCCGGACGATCCGCGCCGGGTCATCGCCAAGCTGCGCCTGCAGGCCGACGCGCCGGTGAAGACCGACACCCGCGCCAAGCTGTCGCTGACCGGCATCACCGGCACGCCGATCATCCAGCTCACCGGCGGCAGCCCCAACAGCCCGGCGCTGGCCGACGCCGAGGGCAGCGGCGAGATTCCGATCATCCAGACCGAAGCCTCGGCGCTGCAGAACATCGCCGACACCGCCAACCGCCTGGTCGCGCGCCTGGACCAGGTGCTCAGCGACGACAACGTCAAGCACGTGTCCAACACCCTGGCCAACATCGAATCGCTGACCGGCTCGATCGCCGACCAGCGCGGCGACCTGCGCGAGCTGATCGCCAACGCCAAGAAGTCCAGCGAACAACTCAGCGCCACCTTGACCACCACCAACCGCGCGGTGGAAACGGTGGACCGCGAACTGGCCGGCAAGCTGCCGGGCATCATCAACAAGCTCGACAGCACCCTGACCAAGCTCGATTCGGCCGCCAACGGCGCCAACGGCATCCTCAACGACAACCGCGCCGCGATCAGCAGCTTCGCCAACGACGGCCTGGCCCAGCTCGGCCCGACCCTGAGCGAACTGCGCTCGCTGGTGCGCGATCTGCGCCGGATCAGCGACCGCCTGGACAGCAATCCCACCCGCTACCTGCTGGGACGCGACGCGACGAAGGAATTCGAGCCGGAGAAAGCCGCGCGATGAGCCGCCACTTGATGCCTTCGCCAGACCCTGCGATCACGACTGCGATGACGACCATGACGACGACCCGCGCGCGCAACCGCCCGCCCTTCACCGCCACGCCGCCGCGCGTGCTCGCCGCCGGCCTGGCTGCGTTGCTCATGCTCAGCGGTTGTTCGTCGATCCTCGGCGAAAAACCCAAGACCCCGACCGTCCAGTACGCGCCCGACCCGCGCGTACAGGCCGATCCGTCCTGGCCCAACGCCAACTGGCAGCTCTCGGTGAGCGCGCCCAACGCCGCGCGCATGATCGACAGCCTGCGCATCGCCGTGCGTCCCAGCGGCAACGAAATCCAGGTCTACAAGGGCGCGGCCTGGGCCAAGCTGCCCAGCAGCATGATCGAGGACGCGCTGCTGCGCACGCTGGAGGACTCGGGCAAGATCGCCGCGGTCGCGCGCCAGGGTGCGGGCATCGCCTCGGAGTACAAGCTGGTGCTGGACCTGCGCCGCTTCGAATCCGATTACGCCGGCAACGCCACGCCATCGGCGGTGATCGAGATCAACGCCAAGCTGATGCACAACGCCGACCAGAAAGTGGTCGCCTCGCGCACCTTCCTGCAATCCAGCCCGGCCGCGAGCGTCGACGTGCCGGATGTCATCAACGCCTTCGAGCAGTCGATGCAGACCGTCGTCACTCAGATCGCGGGGTGGACGCTGACTTCGGGCGATGCGCACGAGAAGACGCACAAGCGCTGATCCGCCGATCGCGCCGACGCCGGTCACCGACAACGGTCATGCGCGAGCATGGCCGTTGTCGTTTGCGACGACAGCTTGCCGACAGCTTCGCGACAGGTTCGCGAAAACGTTGTAATCGGTGACTGCCAACACAAGCCGCGCCACGGCGCGCTCCTAGACTGCGCCGCGCCGATGCCTGGCGCCGCCTCCGGAGGAAAGTCATGACCGCACCGTTCTCGCAGCGCCGCCGCGTCAGCGCGCGCCGCGCCCTGCTCACGCTCGCGCTGGGCGTCGAGCTTCTCGCCTGCATCGGCCTGGCCCAGGCCACGCCGCCGGGCACCATCGATTACGAAAACGTGGGCGGCACGCCGCTGCGCGCGATCGGCCGCGACATCCAGGCGCCGGTCGCGAATACCAGCGTGCTGTTCGGCGCGCAGTTGCTCAATCCGCAACCGGTCACCTACGATCAGGTCGTGTTCGCGGTGCGCGATGCCAGCGATCGCAATTTCGACCTGGGCCATCAGAACAACTACACCGTCGGCACGACCCAGCGCGAACTCACCGCAAGCGGGCAATTCCCGGCCGGGCAGTATCGCTACTGGCTGTCGTACTACGCCGGCGGGCAGTGGACCAATCTCGCTCCCGAGCGCAGCTTCACCGTCGCCGCCGCGCCGCCCGGCGGCGATCCGGTCGATAGCCGGCCGCTCGGCGCCGGCAGCAACTGGGTCTATAAGTTCGGGGACGAATTCACCGCCGCCACGGTGGACTGGAACAAGTGGGCCGACAATTCCTCGGCCGAATCCGATAACGGCCACGGCAACCCGGGCAACCAGCAGTTGGAGTGGAATCAGGCCGCCAATTGCTCGGTCGGCAACGGCGTACTGGCGATGCAGGCCAAGCGCGAGCGCGTGCGCTCGCCGTCGGGGCGCTATTACGACTGGACTTCGTGCCTGCTGTCCTCGCACAAGCGCTACAACTTCCGCTATGGCTTTATCGAGGCGCGCATGAAACTGCCGGGCGTGGCCGGTTTCTGGCCGGCGTTCTGGACGTTTCAGGCGCCCGGCGCGCAGCAGTGGAACGAAACCGACGTGTTCGAGTATTACTCCGACAACAAGAGCCGGCTGTACTTGAATCAGTATGTGATCAAGAACGGCGCCGAGGATCTGGACAGTTACATCCACACCATCAGCTTCGATCCGAGCGCGGGGTATCACGTCTACGGCGCCGATATCTCGCCGGATGCGACACGGTTCTATGTGGACGGGCAGCTGGTTCGCACGACTCGCAATATCAGCCAGATCGAAACTTCGATCCTGGTCGATCATTTCGTCTATGCGGGCAAGCCGCCGGCTTCGACCACGCAGTCGGCGACGACGTATGTGGATTACATTCGCGCTTGGCAGCGGCCTTGATTCGCGGTTGAGCGGGCGCGTCGTTCCGGTTGCGGGTGTGCCGCAATCGGAACGAAAGGCATCGGGCCTGAAGGCCCTCCCACAAAAGTTGCCGAAGGCCCGCATGACTTTTGTGGAAGGGCCTTCAGCCCCGACGCTTTTTGTGGGAGGGCCTTCAGGCCCGATGCTTTTCGCTCAGGTCGCAACGAACTCAGCAAAGCCCCACTCAACGCCGCTCGATCACCCGAAACGTCAAATTGATCCGCTCCCCCACCGGCTTGGCGGTGCGCGGCAGCGCATGCCGGTAATTCGCCTGCGTCGCCCCGGACATCACCAGCAAGCTGCCGTGCCCCAATTCCAGCGCCGCTTTCAACGACGCGTCGCGACGATGCTTGAGGGTGAAGCGCCGGTTCGCGCCGAGGCTCAGCGAGGCGATCACCGGCGCCGGCCCGAGTTCGGGTTCGTCGTCGCTGTGCCAGCCCATCGCATCGCGGCCGTCGCGATAACGATTGGCCAGCACGCTGTTGAACGGCGCGCCGAGTTCCTCCGCCAACAGCAGGCGAATCGCGAGCAAGGCCGGCGGCCACGGATGCGGACGGAAGTCGGCGCCGGAATAACGGTAATGCGCATCGGGATCGCCGATCCAACTGCTCAATCGCGGCGAATCATGCTCGCGGCCGAACAAGCGGATGCGATGCACCTCCCAGGCGACTTCGTCCAGCACGGCCGCGTACAGGGCGTCGGCCGCCTCGTGCGCGAGCCAGTGCGGATCGAAGGCGAGTTCGGCGCCCTGCAGCGGCAGCGGTTTCACGGACATGCGGCACGCTAGCACGCGGCCGCGCGCCGCCGCGATCCGGATCTTGCAGCCGGCATCGCAGTCGCCCGCGGCGGCAGCGCCCCCGCCGATCGCCCGCGAACAAGCCGCCAACCACGCCCCAAACCCCTGTCCTCCAGCCTTCCGGGCGCCCGTTCGGGCCCCGATGGCGGCCCGCTCGCGACCGGGCCGCCATCGCGTTTAAAACGGTCCGGCGTCCGGATCGGCCCGCCGCGCTTGGCCCACCCGGGCAAACCCGCGACAATGAGCGGATTGCACGCACGAGTACCGCCAGCATGAGCGAACAGCCGATCGACTCGGTCCAGCCGTCCGACACGCCAGCCATCGAGATCGAACGCGACGTCATGGAGTACGACGTCGTCACCGTCGGCGCCGGTCCGGCCGGGCTTTCGTTCGCGATCCGGCTCAAGCAGCTCAACCCCGAGCTGTCGGTGTGCGTGATCGAAAAATCCAGCACCATCGGCGCGCACATCCTGTCCGGCGCGGTGATCGAGCCGGGCCCGCTCGACGCGCTGCTGCCGGGCTGGCGCGACAATCCGCCGCCGATCTGCGTGCCCGCCGGCGAGGACGAGTTCTGGCTGATGACCAAGACCGGCGGCTACAAGTCGCCGATCGTGCCGCCGGACATGAACAACCACGGCAATTTCATCGTCAGCCTCGGCGCGATGTGCGCGTGGATGGCGCCGCAGGCCGAAGCGCTGGGCGTGGAAATCTATCCGGGCTTCGCCGCCGCCGAGACCCTGCACGATGCCGACGGCCGCGTCGCCGGCGTGCGCATCGGCGACATGGGCATCGCCAAGGACGGGACGCACAAGCCCGGCTTCACCGCCGGCATCGACATCCGCGCCAAGGTCACCGTATTCGCCGAGGGCGCGCGCGGCCATCTGACCAAGCGCCTGATCAAGCGCTTCAAGCTCGACGCCGACAGCGACCCGCAGGGCTATTCGATCGGCATCAAGGAACTGTGGCAGGTGCCGGAAGACCGCGTCACGCCCGGCAAGATCGTGCACAGCGTGGGCTGGCCGGCCGACAGCCACACCTACGGCGGCAGCTTCCTGTATCACCTGGACAAGGGCCGCATCGCGCTGGGTTACGTCAGCGGACTGGATTATCGCGATCCCGACTACAAGCCGTGGGAAGCGTTCCAGCAGTGGAAGAACCACCCGATGATCAAGCCGCTGCTGGAAGGCGGCAATCTGGTCTCGGCCGGCGCGCGCGCGATCGTCACCGGCGGCTGGCAGTCGCTGCCCAAGCTGGACATGCCCGGCGCCTTGCTGATCGGCGACACCGCCGGCCTGCTCAACGTGCCCAAGATCAAGGGCACGCACCAGGCGATCCGCAGCGGCATGCTTGCCGCCGAACACCTCGCCGCGCAGCATGCGGCAGGCGCGCTCGAAAGCGCCGGTTTCGACGCCAAGCTGCGCGCCTCCGACGCCATGGCCGAGCTCAAGAAGGTCCGCAACATCAAGCCCGGTTTCAAGAAGGGCTTCTGGTTCGGCATGTTCAACGCCGCATGGGAAACCGTCACCGGCGGTTTGTCGCCGTGGACGCTGAAGAACAAGGCCGACTGGCCGTCGCTGCAGAAACTCGGCGAGGCGGAAAAGCCCAAGCGCGATTACATCGATCGCACCCTGGCGCCGCGCGATCGCCTGGCCTCGGTGTATTTCGCCGCGACCGAGCACGACGAAGACCAGCCCGTGCACCTGAAGGTCGCCGACACCAACATCTGCATCACCCAGTGCGCGGAAGAGTACGGCAACCCGTGCACGCGCTTCTGCCCGGCGGGCGTGTACGAAATCGTGGAAGAAGCCGGCGCCAAGCGCCTGCAGATCAACTCCGCGAACTGCGTGCACTGCAAGACCTGCGACATCAAGGACCCGTACGAGATCATCAACTGGGTCACGCCGGAAGGCGGCTCGGGGCCGAACTATCAGAACTTGTAACGCTACCCGCGCCGCGGCCGGGTAAACGAAAAAAGGCGCGATCATGAAGATCGCGCCTTTTTCGTGTGTACCGGCGTTGCCGCCGCGGGCTCGATCGATCAGTGGTGGATCAGATTCCAGCCGCCCGGATAGGCCGGCGCCGCCTGACCGTTGAATCCGCTGCCGTTCCACAGCCACATCTGCATCGACTGTCCGTCGGTCCACAAAATGTCGCCGCGGCCATCGCCGTTCCAATCGCCGACCTGGATCGGACGCCACGCCGGCGACGCGGCGAATCCGAGGCCCGACAGGCGAGTGCCGCCGTTCATGCGCCAATACGCGACGTCGCCGGTCGGCGCATAACGCCACAACAGATCGTCGCGATTATCGCCGTCCACGTCCTGGATGCCGAACAGACTCCAGCCGGTCGGGTAGTTCTCCGTGCTGGCGCCGCCGAAGCCGCCCGAGGTCTGGCCGAGCCACATCTGCATCGAGGTGTCGTTGGTCCACAGCAGATCCAGGCGGCCGTTGCCGTCGAAATCGCCGCTGCCGAGCACCTTCCAACCCGGACTGGTGGCGGCGGCGGCGCTGCCGATGATGGCCGGACCGTTCATGAGCCAGATGCCGATCTGGGTGTTGCCGTTATCGCGCCAGACCAGATCCACGCGGCCGTCGCCGTTGACGTCGCCGACCGCGATCAGGCGGTAGCCGGCCGGGTACGAGCGCATTGCCGCGCCGGCGAAAGCGCTGCCGTTGCCTTCCCACATCTGCATCTGTGCGCCGTCGGACCAAATGAGATCCACGCGCCCATCGCCGCGGAAATCGCCAGTCGCCACCACGCGCCATTCCGGACTCACCGAATACCCTGCGCCGCCGATCTTGCTGCCGCCGCTCATGGCCCAGTACGCCCAATCGGTGTTGCTGCTCAAGGCCCACAGCAGGTCCGAGCGGCCATCGCCGTTGACGTCCTGAGCGCGCGCGTCGATCAGATCCGCGTAGTCCTGCTCCGGCACCACCGTGGCGCGGAACGCCGCGGCCGTGGGCATGGTCTGCGACAGCGTGCGCGCGTTGTCGGCTTGATTCTCCACGCCGCAGGCGCGTCCGCCGCACGAGGTCACGCGCGGGTTGGAGAACACCCGGTACGCGGTCTGGCCCTGATCGCCGTAGGCCATGATGTCGTAGAAGTTGCCGCCGGCGGCATCGGTCTTGTAGCCGAAGGAATACACGAACGCGCCGTACTTCAGCGTGCCGTCGGTGCTCGCGGTTTCGCGATCGTGCTGCGCGCCCATGTTGTGGCCGAGCTCGTGGGCGAAGGATTCGTCGCGGCAGAAATACGTGGTGTTGCCGTCCTGCTGGCGTCCGTCGCTGACCACCGAATAGCCGTTGCCGGCCGATCCGGTGGTGTACGGCTGGCGGTCGCCGCCGATCAACCAGGCGATGCCGCAGCCGTTCTGGGTCTGGCGATCGTACTTGCGCACCAGCGAGACCAGATCCGCGCCGTACTGGTCGCGCGCCGCGCGCAGGGCGTTGAACGCCGGATCGACCGGCGTGGTGCGGGTGCCGGTGAGTTTCTCCAGCGCGTCGCCGTTGTCGGTGTTGTCCGGATAGTTCACCTGCATCGCATGCACCAAGCGGATGCGCGCGTCGATCTGGCTGTTGATGTAAGCCTGATTGGCGATGTCGACCAGATTGTTGATCCGGGTCTGCGCTTGCGAGGCGCCGCCCAGGCCGGCGGCGAAACCGTTGCTGTAACCAACCAGCACATCGACCGTGGTCGCGGCCTGAGCCGCGGCGACGGCCGCGGCCGCCAGCGGGTTGGACTGCGAATCGGTGGCGGCGCCGACGGCGGCGCTGGGAATCAGAAAATCGTCGCGATGCCCGCCGCCGAACTGCTTCTCGACCAGGGCCAGCTTGACCGGATCGGTTTCCACCAGCCACGCCTTGCCGTCGCGCATGGTCAGCTTCAACGCCGGCTTGCCGTCCTGGTCGATCGCGCCGAACGCGGCGCGCTCGCCGAAGGTGATGATCGCCTGCTGGACGACGCCGTCGCGATCGACGCGGCCGACCCAGGTCCAGTCGCCGCCGGGATGTTCGATGTGGCGTTCGTAGCGGAAGTCGAGCTTCTCGCCGGACGGCGTGGTCAGGCTGAGGTGGCCTTGCGCGATCGCGGCGATCGCATGGCGTTCGCTCAGATCGACCTGATGCCAGGTGTAAGCGCCTTCGCTGGTCGTGGCGCGCGGATCGGAATAGCCGACCAGTTCGCCGCGGTCCGGCCATTGGCCGAAACCGACGCGGCGCTTGGCCGCGACAGGCAGCGCGCGTGCGTATGCGACCGGACCTGCGTGCGTGCGTGCGGACAACGCGGTTGCGTCCTTGCGTGCGCCTTCCGAAGATGGATCGCGGTCCGCGGAAGTGCAGCCGGCTCCGCCAAGGAGCAAGGCAGTGACAAGGAACAAATTGCGCATGACGAATCAGCCGGCGGGGAATAGCAGCGCGCCATGCTGCACGCCCGGCGGGCAGACTGCAATGCCCGCGGATTCAGTTTCATATGCGACTTTTCGGGCCGGATTCGCAAATATCCGAATCCGGATTCGATGAGCGCGCTTGCGCGTGCCTTAGACCTGTTCAGGCGCGCCGAAAGGGCACACCGGTCTTCTCGCGCAGTTCGTCTTCGCTCACGCCCGGTGCGGACTCGACCAGCACCAGTCCCTGTTCGGTCACATCCATGACCGCAAGTTCGGTGATGATCCGGTTGACCACGCCCAGGCCGGTCAGCGGCAGCGTGCATTCGGGCAGGATCTTGTGTTCGCCGCTCTTGGCGGTGTGTTCCATCAGCACGACCACGCGCTTGACGCCGGCGACCAGGTCCATCGCGCCGCCCATGCCCTTGACCATCTTGCCCGGCACCATCCAGTTGGCCAGATCGCCCTTGGCGGTGACCTGCATCGCGCCGAGGATGGCCAGATCGATATGGCCGCCGCGGATCATCGCGAAGCTGTCGTGGCTGCCGAAATAACTGGCGCCTTCGCGCGCGGTGACGGTCTGCTTGCCGGCGTTGATGAGGTCGGCGTCGACTTGCGCCTCGGTCGGGAACGGGCCGATGCCGAGCAGGCCGTTCTCGGACTGCAGCCACACGTCCATGCCGTCGGGAATGAAGTTGGCGACCAGCGTCGGCAGGCCGATGCCGAGATTGACGTAAGCGCCGTCGGTGAGTTCCTGCGCGGCGCGCTGCGCCATTTCGTCGCGGGACCATGCCATGAGTGATTCGTCCTGTAATTCGAAAGGGAAGTCAAAACATCTGCGAGAAGCAAACCCGCCGGCGACGCCCGTTGCGGCCTGTGCGGCGAACCTGTCGCATCGGATCGGTACGCGGCGCGCTTGGCGCCGAGCCGCGACCGACGATGCGACTGCTCGCTCAGCCGGCGCGAACCGTACGCTGCTCGATGCGTTTTTCCGGCGTGGCGTTGACCACGATGCGATCGACGTAGATGCCCGGCAGATGCACGTGATCGGGATCGATGTCGCCCAGCGCGACCAGTTCCTCGACCTCGGCGATGCAGACCTTGCCGGCCATCGCGCAGGCCGGATTGAAATTGCGCGCGGTCTTGCGGAACACCAGGTTGCCGGAGGTGTCGGCCTTCCACGCCTTGACCAGCGACACGTCGGCCTTGAGCGCGGTTTCCATTACGTAATGATGGCCGTCGAACTCGCGCGTCTCCTTGCCTTCGGCCACCACGGTGCCGTAGCCGGTGCGGGTGAAGAAGGCCGGAATGCCGGCGCCGCCGGCGCGCAGGCGCTCGGCCAGGGTGCCTTGCGGGTTGAACTCGAGTTCGAGTTCGCCGGACAGGAACTGGCGCTCGAATTCCTTGTTCTCGCCGACGTAGGACGAAATCATCTTCCTGATCTGGCGCGTTTCCAGCAGCAGGCCCAGGCCGAAGCCGTCCACGCCGGCGTTGTTGGAGATCGCGGTCAGCCCTTTGACCCCGCTGTCGCGCAGCGCGCCGATCAGGGCTTCGGGGATGCCGCACAGGCCGAAACCGCCGACCGCCAGGGTCTGATCGTCGGCGACGACGCCCTGCAGCGCGTCTTTGGCACTGGGATACAGCTTGGTTTTCGCGGCGATGGCCTGGGCCATGGGACAACTCCGTTGCGGGATGAGCGCAGTTTAACGCGCGCCCGCGCCGGGACGTAGCGGACTTTCGGGCAATGGCGCCACAATGCCTTGATTGTGTGCCGACGCTAGACTTGCGATATGAGCCGACTCGCCCTGGTCACCGCCATCGCCACCGCCGCGCAGGACGACGACCTGCCGCTGCTGCACGCCGCCTGCCTGGCGCGCGGCCTGCACGCCGAGATCCGCGCCTGGGACGACCCCAGCGTGGCCTGGGCGCGATACGACACCGTATTGCTGCGCTCGCCGTGGGATTACACCGAGCGCTTCGATGAATTCACCGCCTGGTGCGAACGGGTCGATGCCCTCACCCGCCTGCTCAATCCCTGGCCGGTGCTGCGCTGGAACACCGACAAACATTACCTGGCCGACCTGGCCGCGCGCGGCGTGCCGGTGGTGGCGACCGTGTTCGTCGAACCGGAGATGGACCCGTTGCCGGCGCTGCAGGAATTCCTGCTTGCGCAGCCGCAAGCGGAAGAGTTCGTGGTCAAGCCGGCGATCAGCGCCGGTTCGCGCGACACCCAGCGTTATGCGCGCGCGCAGGAATTCGCCGCGGCCAATCACATCGCGCGGCTGCTCGACGAGGGCCGCAGCGCGATGCTGCAGCCGTATCTGGCTTCGGTGGATCGCGACGGCGAAACCGCGCTGATGTATTTCAACGGCGTTTTCAGCCACGCGATCCGCAAGGGCGCGATGCTGCAACGCGAGGACGCGCTGAACCTGCGCGCGGTGGAGCGCATCAACGCGCGCGAAGCCGGCGAAGACGAGCGCGCGGTGGCGCTGCATGCGCTGACCGCGATGACGGCGCGGCTGGATCTGGAAGAACCGCTGCCGTATGCGCGGGTGGATCTGATCCGCGATGGCGAGGGGCAGCCGCAGTTGCTGGAACTGGAGTTGTGCGAGCCTTCGTTGTTCTTCGCGCATGACGCGGGCAGCGCGGATCGGTTCGCCGAGGTGTTGGCGGAGCTGTTGGAGACGGCGGCGCCTTGAGTTGGTTGTGCGGGCGCTTGGTCTGACCGGAAAGCATCGGGGCTGAAGCCCCTCCCACAAAAGATTGTGTCGCCGCGAAGTCTTTTGTGGGAGGGGCTTCAGCCCCGATGCCTTTCGATCCGCTGCAACAACCCTACAAAAACAAAGACCGGCCAATGGCCGGTCTTTGCATTCCTGAGTCGCGGTCCTAAGCCGCGGTTCGGCAACAGGCAGATTCAAACGCCCATCGCCTCACCAACCCGACAGCGCCGCTTACGAACGCCCGTACACGTCTTCCAGGCGAACGATATCGTCCTCGCCAAGGTAACTGCCCGACTGCACCTCGATCAGCTCGACCGGCTCGGTGCCGCGATTGCGCAGGCGATGCACGCTGCCCAGCGGAATATAGGTGCTCTCGTTCTCGCGCAGCTCGAACACCTTGTCGTCGCAGGTAACCTCGGCCACGCCCGACACCACGATCCAATGCTCGGCGCGCTTGTGATGCTTCTGCAGACTCAGCACGCCGCCGGGTTTGACCTCGATGCGCTTGACCTGAAAGCGCTGCCCCATGTCGATGGAGTCGTAATTGCCCCACGGACGATAGACCTTGCGGTGGAACAGATGCTCCTGGCGCCCGGCCTGCTTGAGCTTGTCGACGATGGTCTTGACGTCCTGCACGCGGTCCTTGCGCGCGACCAGAGTCGCGTCCGGCGTGTCGATGATGACCAGGTCTTCCACGCCGATGGTGGCGATCATGCGCCGATCCGAAGCGCGCACCAGCGAGCCGGTGGTATCGACCGAGATCACGTCGCCTTCGTAGCGATTGCCGTCGTCGTCGCGCTCGGCCACCGCCCACAGCGACGACCACGAACCGATGTCGCTCCAGCCGCAGCTCACCGGCACCACCGCGGCGCGGTCGGTCTTTTCCATCACCGCGTAGTCGATGGAATCGTTCGGGCTGGCGGCGAATTCGTCCTTGCCCAGGCGGATGAAGTCCAGGTCGGTGTTGGCCTTGGCGTAGGCCGCGCGCGCCGATTCGAGAATCTTCGGCGCCAGCCTCGCCAGTTCGTCGAGATAACGCTGGGCCTTGAACAGGAACATGCCCGAGTTCCAGGCGTAGGTGCCGGCGGCCAGATAGCCTTCGGCGGTGGCCAGATCCGGCTTCTCGACGAAACCGCTGACCTTGTAGCCGCCCTCGCCCAGCGCGTCGCCGCGATCGATGTAGCCGTAGCCGGTTTCCGGATAGTCCGGATGGATGCCGAAGGTGACCAGCCAATCCTGATCGGCCAGCACCGCCGCGCGCGCGACCGCATCGCGGAACGCGTCCACGTCTTCGATCAGATGATCGGCCGGCAGCACCAGCATGGTCGCGTCGGGTTCGCCGGCGACCAGGTGCAGCGCGGCCAGCGCGATCGCCGGCGCGGTGTTGCGCGCGATGGGTTCGAGCAAGATGGCGCCGTTGGCGACGCCGATGCCCTGCAACTGCTCGCCGACCATGAAACGGTGGTCCTCGGCGCACACGGTGACGGGGGCACCGGTGTTGGGCAGGGCGTTGGCGCGCAGGATGGTTTCCTGGAACAGCGAGTGATCGCCGATCAGCGACAGGAACTGCTTGGGCTGATTCTGACGGGACAGCGGCCACAGGCGCGAACCGCTGCCACCGCTTAGAACGACGGGATGAAGCATCCTGGCTCCAGATTTCGGAACGGAAAGGGGCGCCAAGAATAGCCGAACCCCCTGCCTGGCAGGCTTCACGGCACCTAAACCACGTCCGCGGCGCTGTCGGTACTATGATCGCCGTGCCAGCCTGGGCCGTCGCGCCGCGCCATGCTTCGCCCTCGGCGCTCCCTCCACGGATGGACTTTCATGCCCCACTCACTGCCCGCTTCCCTGCATCTGGACGGCCCCGACGCGTCCCGCGTCGAAGCCAGCGCGTTCGGCGCCCACCTGCTGTCCTGGCGCTACCGCGGCCGCGAGCGCCTGTACCTGAGCCCGAACGCCAGTTTCGGCGCCGGCAAGGCGATCCGCGGCGGCGTGCCGGTGATCTTTCCGCAATTCGGCGAACGCGGCGACGGCCCGCGCCACGGCTTCGCCCGCACCCTGACCTGGGACGCGCTGGACATCGCCGGCAGCTTGCCGCCGCGGCTGGCGTTCGCGCTGCGCGACAGCGCGGAAACCCGTCGCCACTGGCCGTATCCGTTCGAAGCTGAACTGGACATCGAGCCGGCCGCGAACCGGCTGCGCATCGCCCTGAGCGTGCGCAACACCGGCCAGGAGGCGTTCGAATTCAGCGCCGCCCTGCACACCTATCTGCGCGTGGCCGACATCGCCGGCACCCTGGTCCACGGCCTGGAAGACCGCGATTACCTCGATTCGACACAAGGCGGCGCGGTACTCGCGGCCAGCGACGCGCCGGTGCGCTTCGAGGGCGAAATCGACCGCATCTACGCCGATACCCGCCAGCCGCTGCGGGTCACCGACGGCGAGCAACTGCTGCGCCTGGAAGCGGAAGGCTTCGCCGATACCGTGGTGTGGAATCCCGGCGCCGAACTCGCCGCCGGGCTGGCCGACCTGGGCGCCGGCGAGCACCGTCACTTCGTGTGCGTGGAAGCCGGCAACGTGCTCAGCCCGGTGCGGCTGGAACCCGGCGCGGTCTGGACCGGCGCGCAGATCCTCACCGTCGAGCCCTCCGCCGGCCGCTGAGGCCCGCCGCGCGGGCCCTGGGCGAGCCCGCCGGCCGATCGCGCAAGGCCGGCGTTTGAAACGCCCGCGCGGCCAAAAACCATGGCGCGCTGCCCCGGCCCGGCCGTCTCCGTTAGAATTGGCGGCTCTTGGCCGCTCCCGGCCGGACACCCCCACAAGGAAATCCCGCACGATGAAGATCCTCGTCGGCTACAAGCGCGTGGTGGACTACAACGTCCGCATTCAGGTCAAGCCGGATGGCTCCGGCGTAGTCACCGACGGCGTCAAGCTGTCGGCCAATCCGTTCGACGATATCGCCCTGGAAGAGGCCCTGCGCCTGCGCGACAAGGGCATCGCCACCGAAGTCGTGGTCGCCACGATCGCCCCCGCCGATGCCCAGCCGCATCTGCGCAACGGCCTGGCCATGGGCGCCAACCGCGCCATCCACGTGGTCAGCGACCAGCCGATCCAGCCGCTGACCGCCGCGCGCGCGCTGCTCAAGCTGATCGAAAAAGAACAGCCCGACATCGTCATCCTCGGCAAGCAGGCCATCGACGACGACGCCAGCCAGACCGGCCAGATGCTCGCCACCCTGTGGGGCCGCCCGCAGGCGACCTTCGCCTCCAAGCTCGAAGTCGCCGACGGCAAGGCCACGGTGACGCGCGAAGTCGACGCCGGCCTGGAAACGCTGGAAGTGGATCTGCCGGCGGTGATCACCACCGACCTGCGCCTCAACGAGCCGCGCTTCATCAAGCTGCCCGACATCATGAAGGCCAAGAGCAAGCCGCTGGAGACCATCCAGTTCGCCGAGCTCGGCGTGGACACCGGCGATACGCTCAAGACCACCCATTTCGCACCGCCGCCCAAGCGCAGCAAGGGCGTGATGGTCAAGGACGCGGCCGAACTGGTCGCCGCACTTAAGCAGAAGGGGTTGCTGTGATGAGCAAGGTTTTAATTGTTGCCGAACATCTCGACGGCAAGCTCAACGCGTCCACCGCCAAGTGCGTGTCGGCCGCGCAGGCGCTGAAGCCCGAGTCCATCGACATCGTCGTGCTCGCCGCCGATCCGGCCGGCGTCGCCGCGCAGGCCGCGCAGATCGCCGGCGTCGCCAAGGTGCTGACCGTCGCCAACGCCGCCAACGCCCACGCGATCGCGCAGGTGCTGGCGCCGCAGATCGCCGCGCTGGCCAAGGGCTACAGCCACGTGTTCGGCCCCTCGACCACCTTCGGCAAGGACCTGATGCCCTGCGTCGCCGCGCTGTTGCACGTGGCGCAGGTGTCCGACGTCATGGCGGTGGAAGGCAGCCATACCTTCAAGCGTCCGATCTACGCCGGCAACGCGATCATCACCGTCGAAGCGCCGGCCGATCACACCGTCGTCGCTACCGTGCGCACGGCCTCGTGGCCGGAAGCGGCGAAGGGCGGCGGCGCGGCGGTCGAAGCCGCTTCGGTCGAAGCCGCGCTTCCGACCCACACCCGTTTCGTCGGCCTGGCCGCGGGCAAGTCGGATCGCCCTGATCTGCAGAGCGCCAAGCGCGTCGTCTCCGGCGGCCGCGGCGTGGGCTCGGCGGACAACTTCAAGATCATCTACGACTTCGCGGACAAGCTCGGCGCCGCCGTCGGCGCCTCGCGCGCCGCGGTCGATGCCGGCTACGTGCCGAACGAACTGCAGGTCGGCCAGACCGGCAAGATCATCGCCCCGGAGCTGTACGTCGCCGTCGGCATCAGCGGCGCGATCCAGCACCTGACCGGCATCAAGGACGCCGGCACCATCGTCGCCATCAACAAGGACGGCGAAGCGCCGATCTTCGAGATCGCCGATATCGGCCTGGTGGGGGATTTGTTCAAGCTGTTGCCGGAGCTGGAAGCGGCGCTGGCCTGACCGGTCCGCGGTACTTCCACTGCGCTTAACCTGAAGACCCCGCCAGCACGGCCGCGCTGGCGGGGATTATTTTGGGGCTCGACCTACGAGTAAACCTGATCCATGTCCAGGCACGGGGAATCGTTGCAGGCTTGCGATGTACAGCCGTCCGCACGCATCGGCGGGCATGCTTTAGCTTTACGAAAGTCCAGCCGATTTCGCTCCATCATCGCTCAGGCCCCCATGACCCCAGCATGAGAAAACTCGCACTTTATGGTGGTGGCGGTTTCGCACGCGAAGTCCTGATGCTGCTGGAAGACATGGGCTTGAGCGACCGCGTGGTCGCCGTGTACGAAAGCGACGATCTATGGACCGAGCGCATCGTCGCCGGCATCGCCACGCAGCCCATCGGTCGCTTCGACCCGGCCACCACCGATCTGGTGCTCGCAGTCGGCAACCCGCAGGCGCGGCGCAGGATGCAATCCTCGCTGCCGGCGCAGACCCGCTACCCGACCTTGGTGCATCCAGATGCGCGCATCCATCGCAGCAGCAGCGTCGGCGAAGGCAGCATCATTTGCGCGGGCAGCATCGTCACCTGCGACGTCGTCATCGGCCGCCAGGTCAACCTGAATCTGATCACGACCATCGGGCACGACTGCCATCTGGAAGACTTCGTAAGCACCGCCCCCGGGGTAAACATCAGCGGCAACTGTATCCTCGGCGCCGGCGCGTACTTCGGCACCAACAGCTGCGTGCGCGAGAAGGTCCGTGTCGCCCCCGATGCGATCGTCGGCATGGGCGCGGTGGTCGTGGGCGATTTGCCGGAAGCCGGCGGCGTCTATGTCGGCAGCCCCGCCCGCCTCAAACCCGTGCGTTGACCGCACGCCGATGAAGTGGCTCCGCCACACGTGGCAATCCGACAAACGACGGTTCCTGATCGTCGGAGCCTGGAACACGCTGTTCGGCTATCTGGCGTTCGCGGCCACGCATCTGCTGTCCGGTGAGGCCTGGCATCCGACCGCGACGGTGGTGGTCGCCTACTGCATAGCCCTGCCCCAGTCGTTCCTCACTCAACGGCTGCTGGTGTTCCAGCGCACCCAGGACGATTGGCGCAAGCAGTTCCTGCGCTTCCTGGGCAGCAACAGCGCGATATTCGCCGCGAACCTCATTTTGCTTCCGCTTTTCGTGGCGGCAACCCGTACCAGCCCGCTGTTCGGCCAGGCGTTGTTCGTCGCCGGCTCGACGGTCGCCAGCTATCTCGTCCACAAGCATTACTCGTTCGCCGACTGACTCCATGAACATCATTCCTTTGCTTGTGCCCCACATGCCGCAAGCCGACAGCCTGCTGCCGTACCTGAGGCAGATCGACCAGAACCGGTACTACACCAATTTCGGCCCGCTCAACGCCGAGTTCGAACGTCGCATCGCCGCCGATGTGGGCCGGCAATGGCTGCCGGAACAGGTCACCACCGTCTCCAATTGCACGGTCGGGCTGGAACTCGCGCTGCAGGCACTGGAGTTGCCGCCGGGAGCGCGCGTCCTGATCCCCGCCATCACCTTTGCGGCCACGGTGACCTCGGTGATCCGGGTTGGGATGACGCCGGTGCTTTGCGACATAGACCCTGATCGCTGGCTGCTGAGCCCGCAACTGGCCCGCGCGGCCGTCGCCGGCGGCGGCATCGACGCAGTCATTCCGGTCTCGACCTTCGCCTGCCCGCACGATACCGACGAGTGGGACGCTTTCGTCCGCGACACGTCGGTAGCGGTGGTCGTGGACGCGGCCGGCGCCTTCGGCAACCAGGCTCCGGGCGAGTTGATCGATATCGTGTACAGCTTCCATGCCACAAAATCCTTCGGCACCGCCGAGGGCGGCGCCGTGTTGTCGCGCTCTGTCGAGCGGATCGAGCGCATTCGCAAGCTTTCCAATTTCGGCATCGACACATCGATCGGGATGCTCGATTCCATCGGCACCAACGGCAAGATGAGCGAGTACCACTGCGCCATCGGCCTGGCCTCGTTCGATCAGTGGGGCGACACCAAACGCGCCCGCCGCGACTTGAGCGCCCGCTACGCGCGCGCGCTGGCCAGCACCTGCCCTTTCCTGCGTTATCAGGCCAAGCCCGCCGACGGCATCTATCCGTTGTTGCCGGTGCTGCTGCCCGCGGGAGCATCCGCCGCCCGCTGGAGCGAGCACTTGGCCAGTCGAGGCATCCAGAGCCGCCGCTGGTACTCGCCGTCCTTGCATACTCATCCGGCATTGCGCGATATCGAGCGGTTCGGCCCGTTGGACGTGGCTATCGACATCGGCGAGCGCATCCTCGGCATTCCGTTTTTCATCGGCATGTCCGATGAACAGATCGCCCGCGTCTGCGCGGCGCTGGCGCATGCATACCTGGAAGGGGAGTCGCTGTGAACAAGGTGACCTACGTCATTCCCGTCTACCATAACGAAGGCTCGATCAAACGCACCTGGGAGGCGATCGTCGCGCTGTACCGGGACGGGCCGCTGGCCGCGCACCAGTACGAGATCATCTTCGTCAACGACGGGTCCAAGGACGGTTCGCAGGCCGAGATCGAGGAAGTGGCGCGGATGGACCCCAACGTGCGCCGCATCCGTTTCAGCCGCAATTTCGGCCAGTTGGCAGCGATCGTGGCGGGCTATCGGCACGCCAGCGGCGATGCGATCATCAACATGTCGGCCGACCTGCAAGATCCGGCGGAGCTGACCGCCGACATGGTCAACAAATGGCTGGCCGGCTCGGAAGTGGTGGTGGCCTTTCGCGAGGATCGCGAAGACTCTTTCGGGGCCAAATTCTTCTCCCGTCTGGCCTACGGCGCACTGCGGGCGTCCAACCCGGACATCCCGGCCGGCGGCTTCGATTTCGTGTTGATGAGCCGTCGCGCGCTGGAGTTGTTTCTCAGCTACCGCGGGCGCAATCGTTTCTACCAGGGCGATGTGATCTGGGCCGGCTTGACTACGACCTACCTGCCCTACGTGCGCCGCAAGCGCGAAGTCGGCAAGTCGCAGTACAACTTCAGCAAGAAGATGAAACTGTTCTACGACTTCCTGCTCGACGGTTCCTACCTGCCCATCCGCATCATGTCCATGTGCGGCGCGATCTTCGCCCTGCTCGGAGTGGCCTACGCGGCGGTCATCGTCGTCGCCTGGACGATGCACGCCACGCCCTTCACCGGCTGGGCGCCGATCATGGTCGCGTTGCTGGTCATCGGCGGCATCCTGATGTTCATGCTGGGCATCATCGGCGAGTACCTCTGGCGTATTCTCGACGAGATCAAAGACAAGCCTTTGTACGTAATCGACGAACAAAAGTAATCGTCCCCGTCGCGGACGTGCCCGCGAACTATGCGTCGAACGAGTCCTTACCCGCATCCATGAGTCGCCTCGCCTCCTCATCCTTGCAGCCCGGCCGGATCGCGACGATCAACCTCGTCGCCTGCCTGGTATCCATCCTGATCGCCGTGATCGCCTGTCGGTACGGCGTAGGCATGACCTACGGCCGCGCGGACGTACCGTTCATGTACGAAGGCGACGCGTTGCAGTATTCCTATGTGCTGGAAGCGCAGAAGGCGGGCAGCGTATCGCGCATCGATCTGGCCGGCGCGCCGATCGGTACGGATCATCTCGACTTCCCCAACGCCGACTACGCCAATCACGTCATGGCCAACGCGGTGGCGGCGCCCGGCGATTTCGGCCCTCGCTACAACCGCGTCTACCTGCTGGGCGTGGCGCTGACGGCGCTGGCCGGTTTCGCCGTCGCCAGACGGCTCGGCATCGGCCTGGCGCTGTCGGTCGCGGTATCGATCGCGTTCTCGGTGCTGCCGTTTCATTTCCTGCGCGAGCAGCATCTTTACTACAACAACTATTCCGCGTTGGCGCTGGCGCTGCTAGTCGCGACCTGGACTTATCTGCCCGCCGATCCGAACGCACCGGAACGCTCCCGAGCGCGACGGTGGGCCTCGGTCGCCGCGCGCACCGCGATCCTGATCTGGATCGGCAGTACCGGCATCTATTTCGGCTTTTTCGCCTGCGTGCTGATCGGCGCCGCCGGCACGCTCGGCTACCTGCAGTTCCGGGCCGCTTCGAGTTTGCGCAGGATGCTGTTGTCGATCGCGGTCATCGCCCTGTGCACCTCGCTGCAATTGCTGCCGACCATGTTGTATCGCATGGAAAACGGCAATAACGACCGGGTCGCCGTGCGGCGGGTGTCCGAAACGGAAATCTTCGGGCTGAAGATCGCGCAGATGTTGCTGCCGGTGCCGGGCCATCGCTTCGACCCGTTCGCCCGGCTCAGGGAAAAATACGATGTAGTGGCGCCGCTGAAGACGGAAAACTCCAGCGCCGGCCTCGGCCTGGTCGGCTCGGCCGGCTTCTGCCTGGCGTTGCTGGTGCTGCTGGTACCGGCGCTGCGCCGCCGCTTGCCGCAGCAGGCGCAGTTCGCCGCGATGACGGTCGCGATCATGACCTTCTTCGCGACCATCGGCGGCTTCGCCACGCTGTTCTCGCTGATAGTCTCGCCGGATATCCGCGCGGTGAATCGCGTCTCGCCGCTGATCGGCTTCGCCTCCCTGATCGTATTGGCCTATGTCGTACAGACGGCGGCGGCGAGCTACAACCGGCGCTGGCTGGCGCCGCTGGCCGCCGTGCTGATGGTGCTGATCGCGATTCCGGATCAAATGCCCGACCGGCGCCGGATGCTCAAGGAACGCAGCGCCACGGCCATCGCCCATTTCGATGCCGACCGCAAATTCGTGGCCGACCTGCGCAAGCAACTGCCGCCCGGCGCCAGCGTGCTGCAATTGCCGTTCTTCGAATACCCGGAGACCGATACCCCGCTCCCCAGCTACATCCAGCTTCGCAACCAACTGCACGGACTCGACCTGCACTGGACGTATGGCGCAATGAAGGGACGCGCCGCGTCGAACTGGCTGACCCTGCTGAGCATGCGACCGGCGGCCGAAGCAGTGCGCCTGTTCGACTCCGCCGGTTTTGCCGGAGTCGTAGTGGACGAACGCGCTCGCACGCCGTGGATCGACGAATTCCTGCGCGAGCTCGCCGCGATACATTCGCTTACCACCGTGACGTCCGGCGACGGGACGCAGACGGGTTACGCCCTGAAGACTCCGATCGCCGCCGCGCCAGCGCTATTGCTGGCGCCCGAACAGGGCTGGTACCCGCCGGAAGACCAAGGCGGCGGCAAATCGCTGATCTGGTCGTCGGGCGACGCGTCCATCCGCATCGCCGCGGTGGCCGGCGGCGTTTCCGGCTGCGCACTGGACCTGGAGCTGGGAACCCTCGTTCCGCGTCGTGTCGAGGTGTGGGTGGATGGCGCCCAGACCACGCAAGTTGAAATCCGTCCCGAAGCGCACGCGCATCTGACGCTACCCGTGCCCAGACAGGGGGCCACGGTGCGGCTGAAGACCATGCCGGCCACCACCGCCAACGCTGGCGATCCACGCCCTGTTTCCTTCTCGCTATTGCTCGCCGATCCGGTCTTATGCGGCGGAGCCGGAAGCCGTCGTTGATCCTGTGTTTCGATGATCCGGCTTTGCTTCAAGCCGCGGTGGCAACTGAAACGGTGCCGCGCTGTGCTTGGCGCCGACGCGCTTCTCCATAATCGCGGCAGGTCCTGCGGCGGCGATCAACATTCTGAGTGCAGCAACGATGAATCCGCTCGATGCCGACTTTCCCAAGAAACGTATCTCCGCCGGCGGCCTGATCGGCGGCCGCGACGGCCGGCTGCTGATCGTCAAACCGTCCTATCGCGAGCACTGGCTGTTGCCGGGCGGCGTGGTCGAAGCCGACGAATCGCCCGAGCAGGCGCTGCGCCGGGAAATCCTCGAAGAAATCGGCGTGCGCGTGCGGCCGCGCCGGCTGCTGTGCATCGACTATCTCAGCGCAAGCACGCAGTACGGCGAAAGCCTGCATCTGCTGTTCGAGTGCGAACCGCTGACGGATGCGGTTGCGCAAGCGATCCGCGTCGATGGGATCGAACTGCTGGAATTCCGCTGGTGCGAACCCGAGCATGCCTATGCGCTGCTGGTGCCCAGCATCGCCAAGCGCCTGCGTTCGCTGGCCCCCGACGCCTCGGCGCCGGCGTATTTCGAGAACGGCGAACCGCCGCCGGCCTAGTCGCCGCTCAGTTGCGACTCAACAGCACCACGCCGATGAAGATCAGCCCGATCCCGAGCAGACCCATCGTGCTGAGCTGTTCCTTGAGGATGAACACTGCGCACAGGCTCGACCCGGCGAGGCTCAGGCCGATCGCGATCGGATAGGCGATGCTCAGCGGCGCGCGCGCGAGGATGATCATCCAGGTCAGGAAGCTGACCACGTACATGGTCGCGCCCGTGCCGACCCACAGCGCGTGGATGTTGAAGATCTGGTGCTGCTGGTCCCACGCCGCCTTGAACGAAGGCAGGGCGTACTTGACCAAGACCATGCCGCCCACGCTGAGGACGGTATAGATCAGGAACAGCAACGGCATCAGCAACTCTTTGAACATCGTCCCGGTACTCGCGTTTGCCCGCGAAAGCCGGGCGCGTCAAAGCGCCCCGCCCTCGCCGCGGCCGGCGGTCAGGCCTTGCGGCGCGCCACCACGAACATGATGTCGAACAGATTCATCGATATCGACAGATCGAAAATCCGCCATTTGGCGATACGCCGATACAGCCCGCCCCAGCCCAGGCGCAGGTCGAGAATGAAGTGCAGGATCGAACGCAGGTCGCGCGCGTTGCCCGGATGGCTGACGTGCACCACTTCGAAACCGTTGCGTTCGAGCATGCGCCGCAGCGTCGCCACCGAGAAATAATGCAGGTGGGTCGGCGGATGGATCATGCGCCAGTGCTTGCCGCGCATGCGCGCGTTGAGGCTGTCTATGTCGCCGGTGGTGATGGCGATATGCCCGCCCGGCAGCAGGTCGCGCTGCGCCTTGTGGATGAACAAGTCCGGACGCGGCAGATGCTCGACCGTGTCCCACATCGCCACCAATCCGACCCGCGGCTCGACGAGGTAATCGGAATAACTGCCGGCGATCGCGTCCACGCCCTTGTTGGCGCGCGCGTGTGCGACCGCGTCGGCGGAGATGTCGATGCCCTTGGCCGAAGCGACGTCGCCTTTGACTTCGTCGAGAAAGAAGCCGTAAGCGCAGCCGACCTCGAACACGTCGGTTTTCGAAAGGTTCGGGATCAACTGCTGCAGCGTCTTGATGCGGCGGCGGAAGTTGTCCTTCAGGCTGTCTTCTTCCGAGACGTAGTCGCGGTATTCCTCGCCGTGGAAATAGTCTTCGCCGTACAACGCCGCCAGCGCCTCATCGGACATCGCCAGATCGGCGGTGATGAAGCCGCAGCTTTTGCACTGCTTGAGTCCGGGCAGCTTGCACGGGCCGTATTCGCCCAGGCAGGCCAGGCACAACGCGCCGTCGAGATTGGGCGCGGGCTGGTGCGGGGTCGCCGCCGCAGCGGAAAGTTCAGAGGCGCTCATCAAGATTCCTGCCGGTTTCGCGATGTGAGAAATTGGGAATGGCCGACTCGATCGCCGCCACGATAGCGCGTTTATCGAGGGTTCCATCGACGCTGTTGACCGCGTTTTCCAGCATCGACACCACGCCGTCGGAAATCGCCCGGCTGCGCAGATGGCGCACCGCGCCGAGCGTGCTCAGGCCGGTATCGACCTGCTGCTCGCCGTGGCCGACGAATTCCTCGTAAGGCTTTTCGCCGCTGGTGTCGAGCGCGGTGATCAGCAGCGGCCAGCGGCCCTCATCGCGCAGGGCCGGCAAGGCCGCGCGTGCGGCGTCCTCGTCGTCGAACAACTCCGGCGTGAGCCCGGCGTGTCCCAGCACCCGGCAGGCCACGTCTTCCAGCAGTTGCAGCTCGGCCACCGGATCGAGCTTGGGGAACAGCACCTGCTCGTGGCCGCCCAGCAGCGCGGCCAGCGCGCAGATCTCGCCGGACTCTTGCTGCGAAACGAAGTAACGCCGGGTATCGCGCGGCGCCGCCAGCGGCTGCCCCTTCGACAGGCGGTACAGGAAGCCCTGCAGCAGGCTGCCGTTGGAAAACGCCACGTTGGCGAAACGCGCCGACACCGCCAGCGCGCCTTCGGGCACGGCGATGTCGAACACGATGTCTTCCATCAAGCGCTTGCTGGCGCCCATCAGGCTGGTCGGGTTGGCGGCCTTGTCGGTGGACACGGCGAAGTAGCGCGCGCCGTGGCCGTACTGCGCCAGCCAGCGCTTGAAGCGGACGTGGCGAACGACATTGGTGTCGATCATCTGCAGCAGCGAGTACACGTCCTTCTCCGAGCGCACGTGCTTGAGCGCGGCGAAGTTCATGACGATGTCGTACGGCGCCGACTCGGACAGGAAACGTCCCATCACCGGCGCGCCGTAGTCGATCGGCAAGGTGCGGAAATCGGCGATGTCCAGGCCGCCTGGACGGCCGCGCAGATCGCGCACCAGCTCGGCCAGATAGTTCTCGCTCTGATCGACCACGTGCAGCGCCGCCGGAGCCAGGCGCGAGATCAGCATCGTCGTCGACGAGCCGATGGTGCCGGCGCCGCCCACTACCAGGATGCGCTTGCCGGCGACGGCCGCGCGCAGGTCGGCCTGCCGTTCGTGCAGGTCGCTGGCGAACTGCGAGTTTTCGCGGCGCAGCACCAGGCGGTCGAGCGCGGCCGAATCGATACGTAAGGTTTCAAACATGTTCGGAAGGTCCGGGAACGGTTTGGGCGGCGGCGCCGGGCGAAGCATCGGGGCGCGCGGCGCTGTCGGTGCGAATCAGGTAACGGGGACGGCGCTTGACCTCGTCGAAGATCTGGCCCAGGTATTCGCCGAGGATGCCCATGAAGAACAGCTGCACGCCGCCGAGCAGCGAGACGAAGGTCATCAGCGACGCCCAGCCCTGCACGTCGCTGTGGCCGAACAGGAAATACGCCGCCATCTGCCCGGCCGCGGCCAGCATGCTCAGCATCGCCACGAACAGGCCGGTGATCGTGCACAGGCGCAGCGGTGTCTTGGAGAACGAGCTGATGCCCTGGATGGCGAAGTTCACCAGCACCGAAGGCCGGTACTTGGACGCGCCCTTGAGGCGGCGCAGCGGCTCGAACTCGATGAAGGAAATCCGATAGCCGACCCAGGCGACGATGCCGCGCAGGAAGATGTTCGTCTCCGGCAGGCGGTCGCGGATCACCTGCACCACCGCGCGATCGAGCAAGCGGTAGTCGGCGGCGCCGGACTGCAGCTCGATCGAGCCGATGCGCGAGATCAGCCGATAGAACATCGCCGAAGTCGAACGCTTGAGGAAGCCGGTTTCGTTGCCGTCGCGGCGCATGGTCTGGACGATCTGCGAGCCGCCTTCCCAGGCTTCGACCAGGCGCGGAATCAACTCGGGAGGATGCTGGCCGTCGCTATCGAGCATGATCAAGGCATCGGCCTGGCAGGTGTCGATGCCGGCCATGAGCGCGGCCTGATGGCCGAAGCGGCGCGACATTACCAGTACGCGCACCTCCGGGTCGCGCTCGGCAAGCGCGAGCAGGATCTCTTCGGTGCGGTCAGGAGCCGGATCCAGCGCGTAGGTCACCGCGATCGAATAGCGCTCGCGCAAGGGCCGCACCGCTTCGCGCAGGCGCTCATGGAATTCGAGGATGATTTCCTCTTCCCGGAATACCGGACAGAGAATCTGCAGGGATTTCATTTACGGACCTCTTCCAGCATGCGCTCGATGCCTTCATCGAGGCTGAAACGGGGACGCCAACCACACTCGCGTCCGATCCGCGAGCAGTCGGCGCGCACGTCGGGAATTTCGTTGGGGCGCACTTGCTGCAGATCCACCACTTCCTTGCGGATGCCGGCCTGGCGCATGGCCGATTCCAGCACGTCGCTGATCGAGTGGGACACGCCGCTGCCGACATTGTACAACCGGTAACCGGGCAGGCCGCGCGCGGCCAGCAGCGCATCGACCGCGTCGTCTACATAGAGATAGTCGCGGCGCGGCGCCAAGTCCATCAGCTCGATCCGCTCGACCGTCGGATCGATCACCTGCTCGACGATGCGCGGAATCAGGAAGCGGTTGCTCTGGCCCGGCCCATAGGTATTGAACAGGCGGATCGCGGTGACGCCCATCGAATACATGTCGGCGTACCACTCGCAAGCCTGCTCGCCCATCCACTTGGAATAGGCATAGGGGTTGTTGGCATTGACCGGATGGGTTTCATCGATCGGCAGATGCTGCGGGACGCCGTAAATATACGCGCCGACGTAGGTCATCGCGCAGCCCGCGCGCCGGCACTGATCGAGCACGCGCACGGTTCCATGCGTGTTGACCAGATGGAAGCGCGCCGGATCCTGCCAGGAGTCGGGCACGCCGGTTTCCGCGGCGAGATGGAACACGTGCGTCGCGCCGTCCAACGGCAGTTGGTCGTTGAGCAGATCGAAACCTTCGCCGCGCGACGGCGTGGCCACCTCGACACCGGCCGCTCGCAGGCGACCGACGAGATGGCGTCCCAGGAAGCCGCTGGCGCCAGTTACCACGACCCGATCGCCGACGGCCAATCCGCCCTGCTGTGGAGAGAAATCGCTCATGCCAGTGCGAGTTTGGCCGACAGCGTCTGCCAGTCGTCCTGGGCCTGCTGATAGTCGTCGGGACGGCCGATGTCGAGCCAGTAGCCCTCGTGCGGCACCACGCGCACCGGCTTGTCGTCACGCAGATAACCCAGCACCAGGTGATCGAAACCGAAGGCCTGGTTTTCCGGAATCACTTCCAGCACCCGGTTCGACACCGCATAAACACCCATGCTGACCAGGAACGGGAAAGTCGGCTTTTCCTCGAAACCCACCAGGCGCATGTCGTCGTTGGTGTGCAGCACACCGTAATCGATACGTTGCTCGCGCTTGGCCGCGGAGATGCTGAACAGGCTCCGCGACTGCGCGTGCGCATCGAGGAACGCGCCGTAATCGATGTCGGTGAGAATGTCGCCGTTCATCACCAGAAAATTATCCGGCAGATCCGGGATCAACTTCAGCGGCCCCATCGTGCTCAGCGGCATGTGCTCCAGCGAGTAGTCGATGGTCAACCCCCACTTCTCGCCATTGCCGAAGAAGGCCTTGAACAAGTCGGCCTGGTGGTTGACCGCCAGCGTGATGTGATCGAAACCGTTCTGACGCAACTGGCGCACGATGATCTCGAGGATCGGATAGTCGCCGACCGGCATCAGCGGTTTGGGCAGCGCGAGGGTATAGGGACGCAGTCGCGTGCCTTTTCCACCCGCCAGGATTACAGCTCGTTTCATGGTTATCGCCTGCTTTTCTTGATTATTGGGTGGAACGGCCCCGGGCCGACTTGCGCCACGCGCCCAGCGCCAGGAGCAAACAGCCGGCGATCGCGATCAACGCGATCAACAGGCCGATCCGATAGCGCTTGGGTGTGTAAGTCAGCTCGAGCGTATGTTCGCCGGTCGGCACCGGCACGGCCATGATCAGGCCGTCGGCCGCGAACACCGGCGCCTTTTTCCCATCGACGCGGGCGCGCCAGTCGCGGTGATAGCTTTCGCTGATCATCGCCAGCGCAGCGCCGTCGCCGCTCACGCGCAGTTTCCAGTAACCGTCGTGCTTGTCCAGTACCGTGACCTGGGGCGCGCTGCGGCAGTCCGTGCGCGCCCTGCCGTCCTCGTGCTCCAGCAGCGCTTCGGCGAACGGATCGAACTTGCGGCCGTCGCCGAGTTGGCGCGAACCCAGCGCTTCGGCGATCTGATCCGGCGTGGCCACGCGCGCCGAACACACGCCCCAGACCATGCCGCGGTAGCCGTTGCGTTCGGACACGACGGGCAAGCCTTCGACCTGCCAGCGCCGCGTCAGCGCCCGCGCGGAAGCCTCCGCGTCGGCATCGATGCGCAAGGGCCGCGGCTGCGCGCCCTCGTCCTCGACCAGCGCCAGCGTGCGCACGCGCAAGGTGGCGCCTTCGATCGCCTCCATCTCGACTTCGATAGTTCGCGGCGGTTTGGTTCCGGCCTGCGTCCGTACCGGCAGATCGGCCTGGAACCACAGCCCCTGGAAGTCGCCGGCGGGATAAGTCTCAAATACGGCCGGGCGGGTGTGCTTGATGGTGGCGGCGACGTCGGGTCGGTCGTAGGCCCATTCGGCCGTTTCCTCGCCCACATCGATGGTGTACTCGCCCGCATTCGCGCCATCGGCGTCGAACAAGCGCATCCGCGCCAGCGTCGTGCCGGTGCTTATCGTTGCCGAGCAGGCCGAATTGGAGATCACGCGAATGGCCGAAACCCTCGCGCCTTGCGGCACGACCGCGCGCACCTTGCGTCGAATCGGCGTCGGCGCGCCGCAACCCGAGCCGAGCAGTTCGGGCGCCAGGGTCCCGCCCTCGCCGGCGATCCAGCGGATCGCCAGCACGTCCATGATCGGCGCGTTGGGATCGGTGATCGGGAACCGGCCGACCGAATCGGCGCGCGTGTACTGCGAATAGCGCGCCGACATCAGCGGGCCGTAACCGACCACGCTGGGAATGCGGAAGCGCACGTTGATGTTCGGACGCAACGGGTGGTAAGGCATTTCGGCCGAATCCACCGGCAGCAGGCGGCCGTCGCCCTGGGCCAGGCGTTCGACCACTTGCGCCGCCTTCCGACTCAAGTCGCGCTGTTCCATCTTGGGCGAAGCGAAGTAACGCCATTGCTCGAACCAGCCGAAACTGCCCAGATCGACCGCTACCAGCAGCACGCATGCGACCGCGACGAACCGCGAGCGCTTCAGCGCCAGCGCCAGCAGACCGATCAGCGACAACCCCATGAACAACAGCGCGCTCCAGAACGCCGGCCTCGGCCACAGTCGGGCATCGGCGGCATCGGCCAAGCCATGCGGCGGCGTCGGATCGAGCGCTACCGAAGCGATCGCGATCGACAGCAGCACGAGCGAGGCGCCGGCCAGCGCATACAGGCGCCGCCGCGGCAACGGCGCGCGCAGTAGCGCAGAGAACCCGTACGCGCTCAGCACTCCCAGCGCGATGATGGTTACCAGGCCGAAGCGTCCCTGCGCGCGGAACTTGCCGAGCACCGGCAGTTCGTACACCCAATGTCCCAGTGGCGTGGAGATCCCCAGCGACAGCAGCAAGCCGACGACTGCGGCCGCGGCCCAGAACCACTGCGAGCGATCGCGCCGCCAACCCAACAGCGCGGCCAAGCCGAGCAGTCCGGGCAAGATGCCGACGTAGATCGCGATCTCGGTGAGGTTCCACAAACCCGAGTACCCGCCGAACGGGCTGGGGGCGTAAGTGCCGTAGAGATTCGGGAAAGCGAGCAGCCGCAACGTGCCGGGGGTCAACGAATAGGAACCGAAATCCTCGATCGTCCAGCCCGAGCGAACTCCGTCCGATACCGCCTGGGTGACCGGCAGCAAGGCCGGCGCCGCCAGCATCAGCCCCAGCGCGAACAGGGCGAAGACACGCAGCAACATCGCCCAGGCCTCGCCTGCGCCGCGCGTCCGGGCCACGTAGCCGATCTCATGCAGGCCATAGCACCCCGACAGCAGCAGACCGATGATCGACACCTGCGGATGGCCGGCATAGACCGACAAGGCGACCGCCATAGCGCCGGCGATCACGGGCCAGACGCTGCGCATGCCGCGCAGGCAGGCGATGGCCCAAAGGATGAAGGGAATCCAGGCGGCGACGTGGATGATGCTCAAATGGCCCAGGTGGCCCGTCATGAAACCGCTGCCGGAGACCACGATCGCGGCGAAGAAGGCGCCGATGCGCGAGCCGGTCAGTTTCAGGCTCAAGCCGAACATGCCCAGCGCGCTGACCACGTAGGCCGACAGCACGAGGGTATTGAAATCCGGGCTGATCCAGCGCAACAGATACAGACTCTGCGCCTGGATGTCCGTCACCACCGGATAGCCGGACAAAATCATGCTGTTCCAGACGCGGCCGATCGGAAGATCGAAGAACGCCAGGTAGTAGACGATGCCATCGCCTGGACCGAGCACGCTGCCGCCGAACAGCACCGGCGAAAAATACGCGACGTAGAAGCCGACGAACACGGCGGCCAGAGCCAGCCACCAAGTCAGCAATTGCGATCGCGAGAGCCGCGCCCGGCCTTCGGCGGAACCGACGGTCATTGATTTATCCGATGAGTGCATCTGTTGTGATTTCTGCTCGTTTCGCCGCTTCGTTCGCCGACATCAAAGTTTCGCAATAGCCGGAGGACGACGATTCCCGTGGAGCCAACCACCGATCGAATCTCCCCCCTTTCTCAGCCGAACAGGCGCCAGCGCTTTGGCTACGCCTCGGCTGCCGGCGGGGCCTGGCCCGGAGCCTTCTTTCTGAACACCTTGACCATGCCGCGCAACAGCAGCTCCTCGCGGCTGTAGCCCAGCGACAGGCAGCGCTGGAAATTCTCGTGCGATTCGCTGCCGGGCACGACGCAACCGCTCCATTCGCCCTCGTGCAGATACTCCACCTCGTCGCGGAACGAGGCGAACAATTCGCGGTAGAAGGAAAGACGGCGCCGATTCATGGCATTCACGTACTCCTGCCCTTCTTCGTCCGAGCCGCCCGCCTGCTTCATCATCTCCACGAACTGCCCGTCGTCGCTGATCAGGTGCTGCCAGGGCCGGGGAACGCGATGCTGGAAGTGGCTGCCGAAATCGCAGGTCCAGATCGGGTCGAAGGTGATGTAGGCCATACCGCCGGGCTTGAGCACTCGCACGATCTCGCGCAGGGCCGCAGCCGGATCGGGAATGTGCTCGAAGGCGTTGAAAGAGAACACCACGTCGAACAGATCGTCGCGATAGATCGTGCTCATCGCGTCGACGGCGTGGAACTCGAAGCGTTCGACCGGGAAATCGTGGCCGTGGCGCAGGACCTTCTCTTTCACCAGCTTCACCAGTTCACCGCCGAAGCGCGCGTTCTGATCGAAGTAATCGGTGCAATAGATCCGCCTCACATCATTGGCCAACAACGCACTATGGCCGCCGGCACCGCCGCCCACGTCCAGCGCCAATCCGTCGCCAGGAAGCGATACGCCAAGCGATGCAAGCAATTGCCGCATGCGCTCGACATCGGCCAAGTGCTCGGCGACGTCCGCGGCTTCGGAATAGCCTGCGCTGGCGGCCTCGGGTTGAGGTTGCAGATCCGGCATCTGGTTATCCGTTGCGATCACTGCTGGTTTCTCCGCGGGCAGATAGAACGTATTGGTCGTCGCGCCATGAAACGGGTTCATCGCGCCGTCGTCCCAGCGGAACGGCCGGTAGCCGAGTTCGCTCAGCAACTCGGTCACGTTGTGCCAATCGCTGTTCTCCACCAATAGCACCGGCTGGAACTCGACGATGGTCCGCAGCAGCCCGCGGATCGCCGAGGCCTCGAAACCTTCGACATCCACCTTGATCAGGTCGGGGCGCAGCGCGCAATCGTCGCCGCGCTCGACCGGCACACGCATCTGCAACAGCTCCGGCGCCTGGCCACCGCGCGCGAGATACTTTTCACGCACCCACGGCTTGTCGAACTGGCTCGGGTCGAAAGTGGATTCCTCGAGGAATACCTGGCCGCCCGAGGAAGGGACATGCAGGATCAGCTCTCCAGCCTGCGTACCCAATGCCGACCGATGCACATGCACCGCCCCGCCGGATTCCTGCGCGATCCGCTCCAGCCCCGGCCACAGCTTCGGGTTGGCCTCGAAGGAGTGGATTTCCACGGCC
Organism: Lysobacter gummosus; assembly: GCF_001442805.1. NCBI lineage: Bacteria > Pseudomonadati > Pseudomonadota > Gammaproteobacteria > Lysobacterales > Lysobacteraceae > Lysobacter > Lysobacter gummosus. The sequence goes on from NZ_CP011131.1 coordinate 4,682,994, forward strand.
TCGCCGAGGACCGCCCTGACCGAGGCGATGGTCTGCCCGCCGTTGGCGCCGACGTCCAGCACAGTGCGGATCGGCCGCACGTGATGGTCGATCCAGGCCAGCGCCTGGAAGTCAGGGTCGTGCACCTCCTTGTTCCGAAGCTGATGAATCACCCTTCCGTGCAATGCCTCGATTTCGCTCACTTGCCACCCCCAAGATGATCTGCCGCAGATGGTCCGCCAAAGCCGCCCAACTGTATCCCTGTGCCGTGTCGATTCCTGCCGTGCCGTGGCGATCGGCGAGAGCCCGGTCGCCGAGGTAGCGCTCGATCGCGGCGGCCACGTCGTCGAGGTTGTCGGCGAGATAACCGTTCTCGCCGTCGCGCACCAACTCGGTGAAAGCCACGGTCGAGCTGCGCGCGATCACCGGGCGTTTCGCCATCCACGACTCAAGCAAAACGATTCCGAAACTCTCGCTTTCGCTCATGTTCGCCAGACACAGCGAATCGGCCAGCGCTCCGATCACCACCTCCCGCGGCTGCGCACCGTAGTAGTGAACACCCGCGCCCTGCAGGGGCAGGCCGTCGTCGTCGGGTCCGATCAGCACCACGTCCAGATCGTGCCCGGAATCGCGGAGTTTTCCGCAGGCCTGCACGATCATCCGATAATTCTTCGCTCCGGTCTTGCGCCCCAATACCAATACGAAGGGCCGCTCGCCACGATGCAGGCTGCGGAAGGCCTCGCGACCACGGGCGATCGACTCGGCGGAAAAGTCCTCGGCATGGAAGCCGCCACCGGCGGCCGTCACTGCGTTGGCGCCAACCCGGTCGAAGAACGCGCGCTTGCTGGCGACCGGGAAAGCGATGACCGCCTCGGCCTGCGCGAACGCATCGTAGAACTCGCGCCAGTGGTAATAGCGATCTTCCATGTGGAAGTGCGGCAACACTATCGATGCCAGCCCGTTGGTGGCAGCGACCCGCACGCCCAGAACCGAACTGGCGAACGGAACGCCCTGAGCCAGGATCACATCGTAATTGGCGGCATTGCGATCGAGCCAGTGCTCCATCGCGCGGCTGTGCGGTCCGCGGATCCGGCAGAAGCGGCGATCGATGTCTCGCGGGCGACGTTTGGCCGTATCGACCAGCTCGCCGACCCATCGCTCCGGCAATTTGCGCCGGCCGCGCTCCTCCATCCCTTCTCGCAAATCGACCTGGACGCTGCCATCGGGCCCGACGAGCTCGATCGAGGAGACGAGGTAGGCGAGCTCGCGCGCGTCCTCGCGGCTATCCATAACGGTCGAAGCGTGCAGTTCCAACAGCTCGCCTGCCGCGGGCAACCGCTGCTGGAACGAAAACTTGCCCGACAGGCTCTTGGCCTCCGCGTCGACGCCGCCGACGCGGATCGACACACGCACCGGCTGTAAAGCCAGACCGGCGATCTTGACCGATTCGGTTCCCTGCGGCAGCTTTACTTGAGCCACTCGCCCAGCCCAGCGCACGATCCGGCCGTCGCTGTTCTCGGGATAGTTCCATCCGCCCAGCAGTCCGACGCCCAGCTCTTCGGCAAGATTGCGGCCGATCTCCAGCGATTCATGCATCCAGGTCCTTTGCAGAATTGTCGCTTCGTCGAAACGGTCCTGCACGGGCGAATCGGGCGGAAACAGATGCACCCTTCCCCTCATCGCCGGTACGCCGTCGCGCGCCGAGGGCGGCTCGTAGTCGGCGGAAAAGTGCAAGCGATCGTGGATCGCACCCACGGCCGGGGCTACCACGTCGATACGCAGGTCATCGTTCTTGTCCAGCTCACGCAGGACGTTGAGCAGATAGACCTCAGCGCCGCCACGCGCTGGCTCTCCGAACCTATAGGTCAGCACCAGTACGCGGCACGGACCTTCGTGACCGATCAGCCGATTCAGCTCTCGGCGCATGCGCCCGCCTAACACCCGCCAGTCCAGGTGTGAGGCGACGTAGTCCATCGCTTCTGCGGACATGCGTTCGCGCAACGACGTGTCGCCGAGCAGCTTCGGAATCCATTCGGCCATCGCCTCCGGCGCGGCCTCGATGTAATGCGTGTCCGGATACAAGCCCGGGAAGCCGCGAACGCCAACGGGCGAGGTCAGCAATGGCAGGCCGGCGGCGAGGAAGTCCGGCACCTTGAGGCTGGATCCACCGCCTTCGAACAAGGGATTCACCGCGATATCGGTGATCGCGAACAGCGCATCCTTGTCCACCGGATCGAGGAAGCCGAGCAAAGCGACGTTGGACGGCAGCGCAGCGACGTCGAGCGCTTCGCACACCGAACCGACCAGGGCGAACCCGACTTGCGGGCAACGCGGCGCCAGTTGTTCGACGATGAACTGCGCCGCATGCACGTTCGGCGGATGCGCGCTGCCGACGAACACGGCCAGAGGCGCCTTGTCCTGAGCGCCGGTCGGCGACAGCGCCTCGCGGCGGATCGTGGGCATGCGCACGCCGTTTTCGATCGTCAGCACGTCGGCGACGCCGTAACGCTCGCGAAACCGCTCCGTATCGGCGTCGGATACGCAGAAGACCGCATCCGCGCGCGTTGCCACCTCGCGCTCCAGCCGTTCCACCAATTCGATCCATGCCGCGCCATCGTTGCGCGCGGTCAACAAGTCGCGCTTGAGCTCGGCCTCGACGTTCTGCGAAGAATGCACGACCGGCACGCCGGGCGGCACCAGCGTCAGCAACGGTGCCATGAAGCACTGCTCGAAGCTCACCAGCGAGGCGGAACCCGCTTCCTCGCGGAATGCAGCGACCAGCGCGTCGTTATTCATGCAGTGCTTGGCTGCGACCAAGTCGGCCACCGACACGCTGTTGCCCTTCAGCGATTCTATGTTCTCGCGACGATGAGCCGCGGTCTTCGGCACCGAACGTTGGATCACGCCCGGGGCGATCGCACGACGCTCCTCGGTCTGACCGTCGTTGTAGCAAAGCAAGGTCACATCGAATTCGCGCCCGACTTCGGTCAGCAGTTCCTTGATCCTGACCTGTCCGCCGCCGGCGGCGCGATGCACTTCGTAGTCGCACACCGCCAGGATCCGTTTACGGGCCGTACCGGCGGCCAGGGCCGTCAGCACGTTCTCGATCGCGGGAACGACTCCGGCGGCGATGGCTTCCCAGGTATAGCGCGCATGAGCGAACTCGGCGCCACGCGAACCCATCGCCCGGGCCGCGTCGGCCTGGTCCAATGTCTCGCGCAGGCCAGCGGCGAAATCCGCCAGACCGCAGATTCGAGCCTGCGAACCCGATTCGATGTCCAGACCGCGGGCACCGATCGGCGTGGACACAATCGGCGCCGAGTGCGCCATGTAGTCGAGCATCTTGAGATTGGTGCCGGCGCCGCTACGCAGCGGATTGATCGCCGCGCCGCAACGCCACAACAACGCGTCCTTCTCCGCCGCGTCGACGAAGCCGAGCAACTTGACGTTGTCCGGCACCGGCTTGGTATATGCCGCGCACACGGCGCCGAGCACATGAAAGGCGACGTCGGGCAATGCCGGAGCCAGCCGCTCGACGATGAACGCGAGCGCCTCGACATTGGGTGGATGAGCGCTGCCCAGGAACAATGCGGAACGTTCGCGCTGCCGCGCGGGCTGGCCGCCCGTCGCCGGCTCGAAGCCGTTCGGCGCCAGGTGGATCCGCTCGAGCGGGAAGTCGAAGACCTGCGCGAACTCCTGCCGCTCTTCCTCGCTGATCGCCAGCACCGCGGAACTGCAGGCGATCAGTCGCGCCTCGAGGTCGCGAATGAAAGCCGCGCCACGCTGGCCGATCTCGCCATGGAACATCTGCTCGGCAAGCCGATACTCGACGTTGTAGGCGTTGTAGACGCGCAACTTGCCGTCGCTGCCCGCGCCCCGGTCGTACGGCAGGGTGAACGGCGATTCGTGCACGATCAGATCGGCCGCCGCGACCAGCCGCCCCATTTGCCGGCCGAGTTCGGTGTCGAATTCGCCGGCCAATGCCAGCGCCAGTCCGGAGCATTCCGGGCCGATCTGCTCGGAGTCCAGCTTCCAGTGGATCTGGTCGGCCTCGCGCGGCTTGGGTACGCGAATCTCGCGGAACGAGGGCGAATGCACGATAGTTTCTGACTTGGCGTCGGCGTAGGTCGCCGACAGCAAGGTCACGTCGAAGACGTCACTAAGATGGCGGTACAACATGTAATAGCGCTGTTCACCGCCGCTGCGCGGCGGCACGAACGCGGGGAAGAAATTGATCGCCAGTAACTTGTGTCGCTTCTCAGCCATTTTCAATTCCGGTCAGTCCTTTGTTGCAGGCCGGTCCCGATCGGGACCGGCGTGTTGCCTCAACGCGCCTGCAAGCGGCGCAGGTCGGCGTCGACCATCATCGTGATGAGCTCCTGCAACGAGGTCTTGGGCGCCCAGCCCAACTTGGCCTTGGCCTTGGCCGGATTGCCGAGCAGTACGTCCACTTCGGCCGGACGGAAGAACTTCTCGTCGATGATCAGATGGTCGTCCATGTTCAGACCGACGTGGCCGAACGCGATCGCGCACATGTCGCGCACGGTCGTGGTCTGGCCGGTGGCGACCACATAGTCGTCGCCGCTGTCCTGCTGGGTCATCAGCCACATCGCTTCGACGTAGTCGCCGGCGAAGCCCCAGTCGCGCTTGGAATCGATGTTGCCCAGGCGCAGCTCTTTCTGCTGTCCCAGCTTGATGCGCGCCACCGCGTCGGTGACCTTGCGGGTCACGAACTCGATGCCGCGCAGCGGCGATTCGTGATTGAACAAGATGCCGCTGGAGGCGTGCAGGTTGAAGCTTTCGCGGTAGTTCACCGTGGCCCAATGCGCCATCAGCTTGGCCACGCCGTAGGGGCTGCGCGGATAGAATGGGGTCTTTTCGTCCTGCATTTCGGCCTGGATCAGGCCGAACATTTCGCTGGTCGACGCCTGATAGAAACGCGCCTGCGGATTGACGATGCGCACCGCCTCGAGCACGTTCAGCGCGCCCACGCCATCGACCTGCGCGGTCAGCAACGGCTGCTGCCAGGACGAGCCGACGAAGCTCTGCGCGCCGAGGTTGTAGACCTCGTCGGCCTTGGAGGTCTGCAGCGCGCGTATCATCGACGACAGGTCGGTCAAATCGCCGTCGAGCAACGTCACCTGATCGGCGATCCCCAGTTCGCGCAGGCGCCACAGCGTGTCGCTGCTGCGACGGGCCAAGACGCCATACACGCCGTAGCCCTTTGACAACAGCAACTGCGAAAGGTAGGCGCCGTCCTGACCGGTGATGCCGGTGATCAATGCGTTTTTGTTGCTCATGAGTTATTCCGTTGGTCGATGAGAATGTCTTGCAAGGTCTGGTCCATCGGGATGCGTGGAGCCCATCCGGTCGCGTCATTCAGCGCGCGCGACGAACCGACCATCCTTCGTTGTTCGGCCCGGCGCAGCTTGGCCGGGTCCTGCCGGACCTCGACTTCGATGCCTTCGATCCGGCACATGGCCTCCAGCAGATCGCGTACTTTGCGCTCCACGCCCGACGCGATCAGATACAAACTGCCGCTGACGCCGTCGCGCAATGCCGCCGCATAAGCTGCGACGATATCGCGCACGTCGGTGAAGTCGCGCGTGGTGTCGATGTCGCCGGCTTCGATCACCGGTGCCTGCCGCCCCTGCGCGATGGCAACCACCTGGCTGGCCAGCGCCGGCAGCACGAATTGCCGCCCCTGGCCCGGCCCGACGTGATTGAACGGACGCAGCACAATAGCGTCCAGGCCTTCGCTGCGCTGCCACTGCAGGCACAACTGCTCGGCCGCGAACTTGCTGACCGCATAGGGATTACGCGGCGCCGGCATCAGCTGCTCGGTCACCGGCATATCCGATTCGGCGACCTGGCCGTAAACGTCGCCCGAGCTCACGTACAAGAAGCGCCCGGAGAATTCGGCACGCTTGAGCGCCTGCAACAAATTCAGCGTGCCCAGGGTGTTGATCTCGAAAGTCTCGCGCGGATCTTCGAACGAGCGCGGCACGAAACTTTGCGCGGCCAAGTGCAGAACCGCGTCGGGGCGCACTTCCTCGACGATCTGCAACGCCGCCTCGGCATCGCGGATATCCCACCCTTGAGGCGGCGTGTGAAATCTGAAGTCGCCGAAATCGCCCGCTCGCACTGCCGCCTCCACATAACGGCCGACGAATCCACTGCCGCCGGTGACCAGCAGGCGGCGTGGCGCCGCTAGCGTTTCAACGACGCTCATGGACGCCTCGCCACGATGGCGTAATCGGGTGCGATGTGCATATGCCACAACATGTCGTTGATCGACTTGGAGCCGGGAATCTCCGGCGGCAGCATCGCCGGCGCGTTGAGCGCGCGATGGGCGCTCAACCGTTCGATGCGCGCTTCGGCGAAACCGCGGTTTTCCACCACCCAACGCAGCATCGCCGGCGGCAACGGCTTGAGGTGGGTCGGATCCATGTAGAAATAATGCGAGCCGACCATCAAGTTTTCCGGATTGGGCGTCTCCAACAACAGCAATCCACCAGGCCGCAAAGCGCGCAGCGCAGCGTCGATCAACGCCACCACCCGCTCGAACGGCAAATGTTCGACCAAATGCATCGACGTGATCGCGCCGGCCGAGCCTTCCGGCATGCCGCGCAACACTTCCACGGCGTCGCCCTCGATTACCTTCAGCCCGGTATCGGCGCAGCTGAGGACGAAAGCGTGGTTGAGATCGATACCGCTGGCTTCAAACCCGTGTTCGCCGAGCAGTTCCAGCCATTCGCCGCGACCGCAACCGATGTCGATCACTGGCGCTCCAGGCTCGCCCGCACCGACTTCGCGAATCCATTCCAAATACGGTTCGACCCGCGCCCGCACCAATTCGCGCGAACCGCGGAACTCATCCTCGAAGTCCGCGTAGAGCCGATCCATCGCCGGCTGCGCGCGTTCGCGCTCGAGTTCGGCGGCCTGCATCCGCTCGAACATAGGCATCATCCTGGCGACGTTGCGCAGCAAGCCGGCACGCTGGCCACGCAACTCCGACAGCTCGTCCAACATCATGTTCAGATGCCGGCCGAGCTCATGGGTTTCCCGCGCCTGCGTCGCCTCGATGGTGTATTGACGATCGAACAAGCTGCCCAGCCGCGCCAGGCCGTGAATCCACGACAGCGCCCGGCCGAGCACTGGCTTGCGTTTCCATTGTTGCAACTTGTACGGAAGGAGCAGACCATCGATATGCACTTGCTTGGTCATTCCTTCCTCGGACCAACGCAACTGCGCCAACACCTCGATCTTGGTGACGTGGCCCGAACGCAATTCGTGCAAGAAATGGTTCAGTCCCTGCGGATCGGGTTCGCGGCGCAACACCACGCGGTACGCCATTTCCACAAAGCTGGCGTCGGAAGGCCCAAGCAGCTCCGACAGCACGTATTCGCGCTTGATCGGAATCGAATAAGCGGCCGAGCGCCAGTGCTGCAGACCGTGTTCGCCCGCGGCGTGCCGGTACAGCGCCCGATCGATGCGCTCGCGCATCCGCGCAACCGCGCCGTCGGCATCCACCGCGCCGTCGGACTCGATCGGAATCGAGTCGCGCAGACGCGTGGCGACAGCCTGCATCACCCCATCCACATCCATCGGATCCAGCGCGCGGCTCATCGCACGGCCTCCGGCCGCGGCGCCGGCAACGGCGACACCACATCGATGGAGGGCGGAATCCAAGCGGTACCTACGAACATCGACTTGTCCAGATTGGCCACGGTGAACACCAGCGCCAGATCGCGCCACTGATAATTCTTCTGCAGGTGGGTCTCGGCGCTGGTCAGCGCGACCGAGAACGAATAGGTGCCGACCCCCAGATTGGCCGGGAAACGCACCCGATATTCGACTTCCGAACCGGCATCCAGGTGCTCGCGCACTTGCCCGGTGTGATGTGTGTTGGTGCCGAAGATGGCCTGACCCAGGCGGTCGCGGATCATGTAGCCGAACACCAGCCGATCCACCGCATCGTGGATGCGAACGCGCGCGCGCAACGTCACGTCCTGGCCGACGCCGATGAATTCCACCGGCGCGCCGTGCTGATCCAGCAACTGCAGTTCGGCGATCTCCGCCTCTCCGGTGCCCGACTCGGTGGCGACCTTGCCGTCCTTCGACACCTCGGTGCGCACCGAGCTGTTTTCGCGCTTGGCGATCAGCGCGTTGTAGTAATCGAAGACTTCGTAGGGATCGCTGTCGAGCACGGCCTTGCCGCCATCGAGCAAGATCGCGCGGTCGCACAGCGCCTGGATCGCGACCGGATCGTGCGACACGATCAGCAGGGTGGTGCCGGCGTCGCGAAATTCGTGGATGCGCTTGAAGCACTTGTGGACGAAGTAGGTGTCGCCCACCGACAGCGCCTCATCGACGATCAGCACGTCCGGTCGCACCGCCGTCGCGATCGAGAACGCGACGCGCATCTGCATGCCGCTGGAATAGGTACGCACCGGCTGATCGAAGTATTCGCCCACCTCGGCGAACGCCTCGATCTGCGGCATCAGCGCTTCGATCTGGTCTTGCGGCAGGCCCATCAGGCCGCCGGCGTGGACCACGTTCTGGCGACCGGTGAGCTCGCCGCTGAAACCCAGCCCCAGCTCCAGCAGCGCCGACACGCGTCCGCGCACCGTCACCTGCCCTTCGCTGGGCTTGGTGGTGCCGGTGATCATCTTCAGCAGTGTGCTCTTGCCGGCGCCGTTCTGGCCGATCACGCCGATCGATTCGCCCTGGTGCACGCTGAAGGACACGTTGCGGATCACCCAGTGCTCGGCACGCGGCTTCACCGGCACGCCGAACCAACGCGCGAAGCGCTGCAGTTCGCTGGCGTACTCGACGTAGGCCTTGCCGACATTTTCGACCACCATCACCGGCAGGCTCATAGCACGTCCACCATTTCCGAAGAGGCGCGGCGGAACAGCATCATCGCGATCAGCAGCAGCACCGCGGCGACGATCGCCACCAGGACCAGGCTCTGCTGCGGCGCGCGCTGATAGACGATGACATCGTGATAGGCCATCGCCAGCGGCGCGACCGGGTTGAACGCCAGGGACGCCTTGAAGGTGTCGGGCACCACCTTGATCGGATAAATGATCGGCGTGACCCAGAACCAGAACTGCAGCACCACCGCCATCACGTGGCCGACGTCGCGCATGAACACGTTGAGCACGCCGACGATCAGGCCGACGCCGGTGGCCAGCGCGACGGTCAGGGCGATCAGCAGCGGCAGCCACAGGTAGTGCACGTTCGGATAGACGCCGAGGATCGGCAGAATCACCATCACCACGCACAGCAGGGCGATGTTGTTGACCATCGAGGAACCGATCGCGATCACCGGCAGGGCGATGCGCGGGAACTGCATCTTCTTGAGCAGCGAGGTGTTGTCGATGAACACGTTCTGGCAGCGCTGCACGATCTCGGCGAACAGCGACCAGCACAAGATTCCCGAAATCAGGTAGATCGCGTAGGCGTACTTGTTATCGACCCCTTCCAGCCGCGCCGCCAGCACATTGGACAAAATGGTGGCGAAGATGATCACCTGCGCGAGCGGCTGCAGAATAATCCACAAGGCGCCGAAAGTGCTGCGCGAGAAGCGCGACTTGAATTCGTTCACCACCGATGAGGCGATGAAGCCGCGGTAGCGCCATGCGGCGCCGAACAAACGGAACATAGTTAGTGACTTCCCATGATTGGAGGGCCCGACGGCGCGTCCGCGCCTGCGCGCTTCGTCGCCGACGCCGCGGAAAGGTCGCGTAGCCGCGCGGCGATAGCATCGGCGGCGGCGCGTGGCGACAGCGTGTGCAGCACGCCCTCGCGCGCGCGCCGGCCGAGTTCGGCGGCGTATTGGCGATCGTCGGCCAGGCGGCGCATGTGCATCGCGGCATGCTCGACGTCGGCCTGCGCCCACTTCGCGCCGGGCGGATGCGGATATTCACCTTCACCGACCGGCACCAGCGTGTAATCGACCAGGCAGCTGTTGTCGGCGTTCATGAATTCCAGATTGCCGGACCAGCCGGTGCCGATCACCGGCTTGCCCAGCGCCATGCTTTCGGCCAGGCCCAGGCCGAATCCCTCGGCGCGATGCAGCGACACGTAGACGTCGGCGCAACGCTGCAGCGCATGCACGTGGGCACGGTCGATCACCTCGTCGCGCACGACGATGCGCGGATCGCGAGCGCCCAGCGCCAGCAGGCTCAGGAAATTGTCCGGATGGCGGTAACCGTTGCTGGACTTGAGCAGCAGTTGCACGTCGTCGCGCTCGGGCGGGAACGCGCGCTGGAACGCCTCGACCGCCGCGAACGGATTCTTGCGGTGGATCCAGGAGTTGAAGTCGAACGTAACCAGAAACACGAAGCGCTCGGGCGCCAGGCCGAAGTCCTCGCGGCCGAGACCGCTGTCGGGCACCGGACACAACGGCAGCGGCACCCGCAGGATCGGCTTGTCGGTCACGCGCCGGAACGCCTGCTCGACGAACGCCGTCGCGACCAGGATCTCGTCGACCAGATCCAGGGCCGGCAACCAGTCCTGGGGAATTTCTTCCAGTTCCCAGAACCAGCAGGCGATCAGGTAGCGGCCCTTGAGCTTGGCCTGGCCGATGTGCTTCAGCGCTTCGTCCAGATAATCGGGATTGACGAAGATGATGCTGATCCCGTGCGCGGCGTCCTCGCCGATATGCGCATCCAGGCTGCGGTCGTCCAGGCCATGCGGCAGATCGATGGCGATGTCGTGCAGGGCCACCGGATAGCCCGATTCGATCAGCGCGCGGCCGTACATGCGCGCGCTCTCGGCCAAGCCGAACTGACCGCGCAGGTAGGCGAAGATGTTCACGCCCGGCGTGTCGTCGCGCGCGATGGCGGGCGCCGCGATTTCGGCCTGCGCCTGCAGCGGCCGCGACCACGCCGGCGTGCGTTCGAAATGCGCGCGCCGGCTCGCCCGAGCGGCCAGCATGAACGACACCTTGTCGCGCAGGCGCTGCGGGAAAAGACGGTACAGCGCGCGCAGCCAGCTCTGCCGGCGCACCCACGCCGACAGCCCCAGCAGGAACATGCCCGTATCGGACCTGGAGATCGTGAGGTCGCTCAACGGCTCACCCGATGGTTCCTGTTTCGCGGAGGCGACCATTCGGATCAGTTCGCAAGCGCGTGCTCAAGCTCAGCCCGCAAATCCGCCAGATCTTCCACGCCGACGCTCAGGCGCACCAGATTGTCGGTAATGCCCAGCGCCGCGCGGCGCTCCGGCGGAATCGAGGCGTGGGTCATCACCGCCGGGTGATTGACCAGGCTCTCCACGCCGCCGAGCGATTCGGCGATGGTGAACAGTTCGCAGCGCTCCATCATCCGCCGCGCGCCGTCCATGCCGCCCTTGACGTAGATGCTGACCATGCCGCCGAAGCCGTGCATCTGGCGCTTGGCCAGTTCGTGCTGCGGGTGCGACTTCAGGCCCGGGTAGATCACTTTCTCGACCGAAGGATGGGTCTGCAGCCATTCGGCCAGGGCCTGGGCGTTGTCGCAGTGCGCCTTCATGCGCAGGTGCAGGGTCTTCAGGCCGCGCAGAGCGAGGAAGCTGTCGAACGGGCCCTGGATGCCGCCCACCGCGTTCTGCAGGAAGGTCATGCGCTCGGCCAGGTCGGCGTCGTCGCCGACCACGGCGATGCCGCCGACGATGTCGGAGTGGCCGTTGAGGTACTTGGTCGCCGAGTGCATGACGATGTGCGCGCCCAGTTCCAGCGGCCGCTGCAGGATCGGCGAGGAGAAGGTGTTATCGACCACCACCACCAGGCCGTGCTTGCGCGCGATGGCGGCGATCTGGGCGACATCGACCAGCTTGAGCAGCGGGTTGGTCGGGGTCTCGATCCACACCAGCTTGGTGTCCGGGCGGATCGCCGCTTCGAAGGCGGCCGCGTCGCTCAGATCGACCCAGCTGAAATCCAGCCCGGCGCTGCGCCGGCGCACGCGCTCGAACAGGCGGTAGGTGCCGCCGTAGACATCGTCCATCGCGATCACGTGGCTGCCGGCGTCGAACATCTCCAGGATGGTCGAGGTCGCCGCCAGGCCGGAGGCGAAGGCGTAACCGTGGGTGCCGCCTTCCAGGCCGGCGATGCAGCGCTCGTAGGCGAAGCGGGTCGGGTTGTGGCTGCGCGAGTATTCGAAGCCCTGATGCTGCCCGGGGCTGCTCTGTGCGTAGGTCGAGGTCGCGTAGATCGGCGGCATGACCGCGCCGGTGCTCGGATCGGGCGACTGTCCGGCATGAATGGCGAGGGTTCCCAGGCCGAGCTTGCGGGCTCCGCCTTGCGGCTGTTGTTGGCTCATTGAATCGTTCCGTCCGCTGAGTGATCGACCGAGCTATTCGGCCGATTGGCGCAACCGCGAATTCTAACATTGCGGTTGTGAGCCCCCTGGTTCACATGGCGGCACTTCAGCGGGGGTGCAGGCGTGCTGTGGGCGCCACACGGCGGGGTTGAGACGGCGCACACAGTCCACGCGGCGGCCATTAGCTGAATGCGCGGTTCAGGCGGCGGGCCAGAACCGGGCGCGAACGGCTGGCGCGACGCCTGTCCAGCGGCGGCCCGGCGGATGGAGCGGATCTACTCCCTCTCCCGCTTGCGGGAGAGGGCCGGGGTGAGGGGATGAGCACCGAAGGCGCGAATGCTGTTGGACGCCCCACCCGCCACCAGGCAGGCCCCTCAACCTCTCCTCATCGGCTCGCGCAGCCGCCCTTACTGCACCCGGCGACGCAGGAAGTTGAGCAGATCGATACGGGTGATCAGGCCCAGGAACTTGTCCCCGTCCATGACGATGGCGACATGGCCGCGGTCGAACACCGGCAGCAGCGATTCGATCGGATCGGCGACCGGAATCTTGTCGAGCTTGCTGACCATCGCGGTCGACACCGGATCGCGGAAACGCGATTCGTCGCCGTACACGTGCAGCAGCACGTCGCTTTCATCGACGATGCCGACAATGTGTTCGCCGTCCATCACCGGCAACTGCGAGACGTCGTAAAGCTTCATGCGCTGGTAGGCGGTGACCAACAGATCGCCGGGCCCCACCACCACCGTATCGCGCTGCGAATAGGGCCGCAGGATCAGATCGCGCAAATCCCCGTACTGCTGGCGCTGGATGAAGCCGTTGTCGAGCATCCAGTAGTCGTTGTACATCTTCGACAGGTACTTGTTGCCGGTATCGCAGACGAACACCAGCACCTTCTTCGGCACGGTCTGCTCGCGGCAGTACTTCAGCGCCGCCGCCAGCAGGGTGCCGGTGGAGGAGCCGCCGAGGATGCCTTCTTTTTCCAGCAGCTCGCGCGCGGTCAGGAAGCTTTCCTGGTCGTTGATCGCGTAGGCCTTCTTGACCCGGGTGAAGTCGGAGATCGGCGGCAGGAAATCCTCGCCGATGCCTTCGACCATCCAACTGGCGGACTTGTCCGACAAAGTGCCGCGGTTGATGTATTCCTCCAGGATCGAACCGACCGGATCGGCCAGGATCAACTCGGTGGCCGGCGAGAGCCTGGCGAAGGCGCGCGACAGGCCGGTCATGGTGCCGGAGCTGCCGCAGCCGAACACGATCGCGTCGAGGTCGCCGCCCATCTGTTCGAGGATTTCCGGGCCGGTGCCGAATTCGTGCGCGGCCGGGTTGTCCGGATTGCCGAACTGGTTGATGAAGTAGGCGCCCGGGGTTTCCTTCGCGATGCGCTCGGCCAGGTCCTGGTAGTAGTCCGGATGGCCCTTGGCCACGTCCGAACGGGTCAGCACCACCTGCGCGCCCATGGCCTTGAGGTTGAAGATCTTCTCGCGGCTCATCTTGTCGGGCACGACCAGCAGCAGCTTGTAGCCCTTCTGCTGGGCGACCAGGGCCAGACCGATGCCGGTGTTGCCGGCGGTGCCTTCCACCAGGGTGTCGCCCGGCTTGATCCGGCCGGCCTTTTCCGCCGCTTCGATCATCGACAGGCCGATGCGGTCCTTGATCGAACCGCCGGGGTTCTGCGATTCGAGCTTGAGGTAGAGCTCGCATACGCCCGCGTCCAGGCGCTGCGCCTTGACGATCGGGGTGTTGCCGATGAGTTCGAGTACCGAGGAATGGATGGCCATGAGGTTCCTGCTAGCCGCTACCGTGCGGCGAATCGGACCATTCTAGCCGCGCCGTTGCGGGCGTTGCCGCCTCGGCTGCGTTTGCGGGAGGGGCTTGAGCCCCGATGTTTTTTGTCTCAGTTCGCCGCGGCGCCATCAAGGCGACTGGGGTTTCCGCCGATCTGATCGAAAAGCATCGGGGCTGAAGCCCCTGCTGCAAAAGACTCCGGGGGCGCGCGCACGGCAAAACCCGCCGGGTGGCGGGATCGGGCGCTATCGGGGTTGGTAGCCGCGGGCGGCGGCGATCGACGAGGATGACCGCCGCCGCCCGCGCTAAGCCTGGAGCCGCGACCGCGGACGGGTCGGGTCCATGTGGACTGAGTCGGGACTTCCGGGCCCGACCGGTGCGCAACCGGCGTCGCGCCGGCTGCACTGCATGCGTGGCCGCCTCATCCGAAGATGGGCCGCACGCACGCGAACGGCATCAATGTTGCTGATCGTAGAGTTGGATCAGCCGGTCCTTCGCCGCGAGCTTCTCGCGCTTCATCTGGCCCAAGGTGGTGTCGTCGATCGGCAATACGCCGAGCTCGGCGTCCATGACCTTCTTGTCGAGGTCCTTGTGGCGCTGGTAGAGCTGCTTGAACTCCGGGTTGCTCTTGATGAGCGCGTCGATTTCAGGCTGCGGTCGTTCTTCGAACATGAAAGCCTCCTTCAGCACGAATGCAAACGCCCCGGTCGCTAGACCAGGGCGTTGCGGGGGAGCGTGAGATGGTGGGTCAGGCGCGGTGCGGCGCCGGCTTCACGCAATCCGACCGCACCTGAGTGTGCGGCGGCGGAGTCCTGCGGAAGGGGCGTTTGCGTCATCGGCCTGGCTCTTCGCCGAGCGCTTGCGGAGCGCTCGGATAATTGACCCTACTCCTGTGTTCTGGATCCGGCAAGGGCGATCCGCAAGCGTTTTCAGGTGCCCGCCAGGAATCTCCGACGAGCGGAAAACCGGTCGCAAGCCATTGTTTTACTTGATATGGCGGTCACACTTGCGGTGACTGTCGCCAAGCGCCGGCGGCGCCTGCGATGAGGCCGTATCGCACGCGGCCGTTCGTCGGCTGGGGGCGGCGAAACCGCCGCGTCGGGCGCCTTGAGGCCGGGTAGATCCAACCGGTCCATGAAGGGCTGCGAGGTCTTTTGTGGGAGGGGCTTCAGCCCCGATGCTTTTCGAGCCGCTCGCCCCTCGCTTCATCGGCTCTGACCGAAAAGCATCGGGGCTGAAGCCCCTCCCACAAAAGCTGCCGCGGCCTTCGCCTCGCACAAAAACGCCACGAGCCGGACTAGCCGGCTCGTGGTCGCACATCAAGCAGCGCCCGAGGGCGCAGCGATTACTTCTTCTTCGGCTTGGGCTTGGCCGGCTTCGGCGCATCGACGGCCTGACCGGTCTGGCCGAGCAGCTCGGCCTCCTTGCGCGCCAGTTCGGCGTCGCGCTCGCGCGCGGCCCGCAGCTTGGCGGCCTGCTGGCCGGCGACGTTGTCGAGCAGGCCTTCGGCCTGTTGCCGGGCCTGGGTCTCCTGCTCGGCGGCCAGGCGCAGGCGTTCGGCTTCTTCCGCCTGGATCTGCGCCTGCACGCGCAGGCGCTCGCTTTCGGCGCGGGCGCGGTCGGCGTCGCGGCGGCTGGCTTCGACCAGCAGATCGCTGCGCTCGCGCTCCAGACGGTCGATCTCGCGCTGCGCTAATTGGGTGCGCGTCACAATTTCAGCAATTTCCACCCGGCGATCGGCGATGCGCAACGTCCAGGCGCGGTCGCGGCTGCGCGCGGTACGCACCGCGTCGATGGCCTGACGCGCCTTCAGGCGCTCATACGCGCCGTATTGCGCGGCATCGGGACTGGCCTCGCTGACGTTGACGCGCTGGACCAGCCGGGCCACGTCCGGGTCGTCCGCCGGCGCGGCCAGCGCGCTCAGGCAGGCCAACGACAAGGCGCCGGCGGCGGCGATGCGCAAGGCGAACAGGCGCGCGCTCATTGATCACCTCCGCTCTGCAGGCGGCGGCGCAACTCGGCGATCTCGGCCCGACGCTGGTTGAGTTCGGCGTTGGCCAGGGTCTCGCGGCTGTGGGCAAAGGCCAGGTCGGCCTCGGCCGCGGCAGTCAGCGCCAGACGCCGGGCGTCCTCGTCCTTACCCTGCGACATCGCGGCCTGGGCGCCGCTGAGGGCGCTGCGCGCGGCGGCGAGGTCCTGCGGCGCGTACTGGTCGGCGTCGGCATCGTCGGCGCGGATCACCGCCTGCTGCGCGGCGGACAGATCGCCGGTGGGCGGGGGCGTGGACGCGCAGCCGGCCAGACCGGAAGCGAGAACTGCGGCCAGCAGCGGCAAACGAATTTGTGCGAAGCTTGTGGGCATTAGGGGAGCGCTGTGCGGAAGGGATGACGCACGGACATTGTCGTCAAGCCGGCAGCGTGCTTGCAACGGCGCGCGCCGTCAACAAGGGGTATGAATGCATGGACATCGGCTATTTCCTGAAGCTGATGACGGAAAAGAACGCGTCGGACATGTTCTTGACGACCGGCGCGCCGGTGTACATCAAGGTCGAAGGCCGTTTGTACCCGCTCGGCAATACGGGCCTGCCTCCGGGCATGGTCAAGAAGATCGCGTATTCGCTGATGGACGAGGGCCAGGTGCCGCTGTTCGAGCGTGACCTCGAACTGAACATGGCCCTTGCCCTGCCCGACGCCGGCCGCTTCCGCATCAACGTGTTCAAGCAGCGCGGCGAAGTCGGCATGGTCATCCGCGCCATCCGCAGCATCATTCCGAGCATCGAAGAGCTGCAGCTGCCGCAGGTGCTCAAGAACATCATCATGGCCCCGCGCGGGCTGGTGCTGATCGTGGGCTCCACCGGTTCGGGCAAATCGACCACGCTGGCCTCGATGATCGACCATCGCAACTCCAGCACGGCCGGTCACATCCTCACCATCGAGGATCCGATCGAGTACCTGCACAAGCACAAGAAGTCGATCGTCAACCAGCGCGAGGTCGGCCTGGACACGCACGCCTTCCACAACGCGCTCAAGAACGCGATGCGCGAAGCGCCCGACGTGATCCTGATCGGCGAAATCCTGGACGCGACCACGATGGAAGCGGCGATCGCCTTCGCCGAAACCGGCCATCTGTGCCTGGCGACGCTGCACTCCAACAACGCCGACCAGACCCTGGAGCGCATCCTCAACTTCTTCCCGGAAGCCGCGCACAAGAACGTGCTGATGAACCTGGCGCTGAACCTCAAGGCCGTGGTCTCGCAGCGCCTGGTGATCGGCGTGGACGGGCGTCGCCTGCCGGCGGCCGAGATCCTGATCAACACCCCGCACGTGCGCGATCTGATGCGTCGCGGCCAGGTGCACGAGATCAAGCAGGCGATGGAAGAGTCGCTGGAAGAAGGCATGGAGTCGTTCGACCAGTGCCTGTTCCGCCTGTACAAGGAAGGCAAGATCGAGATGGAGGAGGCGCTCAAGGCGGCCGACTCGCGCGACGGCCTGGCGCTGAAGTTCCGCCTGTCCGAGGGCGGCACCGGCGAGCACGATCCGTATGCGGACATGTACGACGCGTCCGCGGCGCACTGAAGCCAGGAACGCGTTTAGAGAAGTGAGGAACGAGTAGTGCGTTCCGTGGCAAACGGGCCCCTTGTGGGCCCGTTTGCTTAGGAGTGAGTGGACAGGAGTGAGGAGTGAATAAAGCAGGTTATCGCTCGACCACCGCGCTTTTACTCACTTCTCACTCCTCTGCACTCACTCCTCAAACCTACCCCGGCGGGCGATCGGGCTGATTCTCAGGCAGCGCCTTGTCGAACTCCGGCAAGGCAAGGCAAGCCTGTTCGATGCGCAGGATGGTCGGGAACGCTTCCAGCGGCACGCCGAAGCGGCGCGCGTTGTACAACTGCGGGATCAGGCAGCAGTCGGCCAGGCCCGGGGTGTCGCCTTCGCAATAGGTGCCGGTGGCGGCGTCCTCGGCCAGCATCGTCTCCACCGCGGTGAAGCCCTCGATGATCCAGTGCTTGACCCAGCCGTCGCGCTCGGGCTGCGGAACGTTCCAGGTGCCGTCCAGGTACTGCAGCACGCGCAGATTGTTGAGCGGGTGGATTTCGCAGGCGATGGTCTGGGCGATCGCGCGCACGCGATGGCGGTCGCGCGCGGTCACCGGCAGCAGGTTCGGCCGCGGCCAGGTTTCGTCCAGGTATTCCAGGATCGCGATGGATTGCGTCAGCGTGCGCGCGCCGTGCTGCAGCACCGGCACCAATCCCTGCGGATTGAGCGCGCGATAGGCCGGAGCGTGTTGTTCGCCGCCGTTGCGGACCAGATGGACCGGGACGATCTCGTAATCCAGGCCCTTGAGGTTGAGCCCGATGCGCACGCGATAGGACGCGCTGGAACGCCAGTACGAATACAGCCGCAGTTGATCGCTCACCGGATGGCCTTGAAAGAGAACCGAGTGGAGAGTAACGAGGAACGCGTGCGTGCGGGGTCGATCGCAACGCCGGGGTTGCGACTGGCGCCTCGTTTCCACGCACGCACCCAGACGTCGACGCGCACCTTACCGGGATGCGCGCCGCAACGCGCCGGAACGGGCAACCACTCGTCCCGCGCGCGGCGCCGTCAGGCGGAAGGCCGCTCCATGCGCTGCTCGATCGCGCCGAACAGGCTGCTGCCGTCGGCGTCGAGCATCTCGATACGCACCACATCGCCGAACTTCATGAACGGGGTCAGCGGCTTGCCGTGCTCCAGCGTTTCCACGGTGCGGCGCTCGGCGAAGCACGATGCGCCCAGGCTGGTGTCTTCGTTGGCGACCGTGCCCGAGCCGACGATGGTGCCGGCCGACAAGGGCCGGGTCTTGGCCGCATGCGCCACCAGTTGGGCGAAGTTGAACTGCATGTCGATGCCCGCTTCCGGCGCGCCGAACCATTCGCCGTTGATGTGGGTCGTCAGCGGGCGGTGCACCTTGCTGCCGATCCAGGCCGGGCCGAGTTCGTCCGGGGTCACGAACACCGGGCTCAGCGCCGAACGCGGCTTGGACTGCAGGAAGCCGAAGCCCTTCGCCAGTTCGTTCGGAATCAGATTGCGCAGCGAGACGTCGTTGACCAGGCCGATCAGCTGGATATGGCCGGCGGCATCCTCGGGCGTCACCGCCATCGGCACGTCGTCGGTGACGATCACCACTTCGGCTTCCAGGTCGATGCCGTAGTCCTCGCTGACCACGCGCACCGGGTCGCGCGGGCCGTAGAAGCCGGCGCTGACGGCCTGGTACATCAGCGGGTCGCTGTAGAAGCTCTCCGGCACCTCGGCGCCGCGGGCGCGGCGCACGCGCTCGACGTGCGGCAGGTAGGCGCTGCCATCGACGAACTCGTACGCGCGCGGCAAGGGCGCGGCGAGCGCGGCGAAATCGATGTCGAACGCGCCGTCGGCGCTGCCCTCGTTGAGCGCGTCGGACAAGGCGTTCAAGCGCGGCGCGGTGTTGGACCAGTCCTCCAGCGCGCGCTGCAGGGTCGGCGCGATGCCGGTGGCGCGCACGGCGCGGCTCAGGTCGCGCGAGACGACGATCAGCGTGCCGTCGCGGCCGCCTTCCTTCAGGGAACCAAGCTTCATCCAGAGACCTCGATGTCGTTTCAGGGCGCCACGGCGCAATGGTTTCAATTGTAACCACTAGCGGCGCCATTGGCAGCCGCACGGGCCGCGGGCGTCGCGCAGCGGGTCCGAACCGGCCGCCAAGCCCGCCGTTCCGCCGCCCAAGGCCCGCCGGGACTGCGTTTGCGCGCCCCGCCGAAGCCCGCCGCCGCCCGCTTCGCCGGCCATTTTGCCGCCTTCCGGGCCGGCCCGAAAAAAAATTTGAAATCCGTTGATGGGTCCGGCCGCCGTTGCGCGGTTTGTTGAGTTAAGCGCGGCGTGGTCACGCCCGGGTTCGCCGGGACAGACCCAGCCGGGAAGAGCCGGGATTTGGGATTAGAGATTCGGGATTGGCAAGCCAGAAACGACGCGGCCGCTTCACCAATCCGAATCCCTAATCCCAAATCCCGGCTTCACCAGTTGAGGGCTCGTCCCTCTGCGACCGCGTGATTTCCCAATCATGCCTATGGAGTCCACCATGAAAATCCAGTCCTCTTCGCTGCTCCTGCGCGCCCTGCCGGCCGCGCTCGCCCTGTGCGTCGCCACCGGCGCCAACGCCCAGGCCCTCACCATCGACGTGGTCAACCCGATCAAGGACGGCAAGGTCGTGTTCGAAGCGCTCGGCCCGGCCCAGGTCGGCGGCGCCAAGCAAGGCCGCGTGTCCCTGCGCATGGGTATCCGCAACGACGGCGCCACCCCGCTGAAGATCACCAAGGTCGAAATCCTCAACCAGCTCGCGTCCAACTTCCTGGCCCCGGTCGAAATCGCCCCGGGCACCCAGTACGCGTTCCAGAACTGCAATTGCGACTACGAAAACGCCGACCCGAACGCGCCGGACGTGCCGTCCTCGTTCCCGATCATCATCAGCGCGCCCTACCCGACCACGGTCAAGGTCGCGGTCTACGTGCAGGGCTTCTCCGCGCCGGTGATCAAGAACCTGCCCTTCGCCGCCGCCACCAACGACAACGGCCCGCTGCGCTTCCCGGGCAAGGCCACCGATCTGCGCTTCAACGAAGCCTGGCAGACCTCGAGCAACCACGTCGGCGGCAGCCAGGCCTACGGCCTGGACAACAGCGTGACCGGCTGGGACGGCGACTCCTGGGACGATCGTCGCCCGGGCGCGGATTCGACCAAGCCCGAGGGCCGCCGCGCCTACGGCCTGCCGCTGTACGCGATGGCCGACGGCATCGTCTGCGAAGGCCTCAACGACCTGCCTGAGTGGAAGAACTATCCGCGCGTGTCGAAGGAAATCGAACCCGAGCCGATCGCGCCGAGCACCGGCCAGTATTCGGCCGGCGGCAACTTCCTCAAGATCCAGAGCGGTAACGAAGTCGCCCTGTACGCGCACATGCAGCCCGGCTCGATCCCGGCCGAACTGCTGGTCCCCGGCGCGGTCATCAAGCAAGGCCAGTATCTGGGCAAGGTCGGCTACACCGGAAAATCCAGTGGCCCGCACGTGCATGTGCACGTCAGCCAGGAAACCTCGCCGGGTTCGTGCGTCGGCAACTCCGTGCGTCCGCGTCCGATGACCTTCGCCCAGTTGCAAAGCCTGACCCGCACCGAAGCCACCGCGATGGCCGGCGCCAACAGCATGGACCCGACCGACTGGACCGCGCTGAGCAACCACTCCGCGCCCCATCCCTTCAGCCTGCTGTACCCGTCCAGCGCCCCGTACGCGTTCGACGCGGCCGAAACCGACAACAAGACCTACCTGGGCGTGTGGCGCGCCAGCAACGAGATCGAGATGCGGATCAACAAGCCCAGCTGGACCGCCTTCACCCAGAAACGCACCGAGCTGGTCGCCGACGGCTTCCGCCTGGAGAACATCGATACCTATGTCGAGAACGGCGATCGCCACTTCGTCGGCGTGTTCAAGCGCGAAACCGGCGGCGGCGCGTTGTACAACGCCGACAGCTGGGAGAACTTCACCGCGGTGTGGAAGGAACTCAGCGACGACGGCCAGCGCCTGGTCGATATGACCACCTACCTGAGCGGCACCACGCGCCACTATGTCGGCGTGTTCCGTCCGGGCACCGGCAACGCCGGCCTGTGGAGCCACACCGGTTTCAGCGCCTTCGCCAATCAGCGCGAAATCGCCAAGGGCCTGGGCCTGCGTCTGATCGACATGGAAAGCTTCGACATCGGCAATGGTCAGCGCCAGTTCGTCGGCGTGTACCGCGAAGGCACCGACAGCACCGCGCTGTGGCGTTCGACCTCGTGGAGCGGCTTCACCGCGAAGTGGGACGAGTTGTCCGACAACGGCTATCGCCTGATCGATGTCGATACCTACCTCGATGCGGGCGTGCGCAACTACGTCGGCGTGTTCCGCGCCGGTTCCGGCGGCCATGCGCTGGAAGCGGTCAAGGGCTGGCAGGGGCTGTTCCAGTCTTCGGAGAAGTACGCGACCAAGGGCTTGCGACTGGTGGATGTGCAGGCGATCGAGTGATGGCTTGAGTGGGGCTGGGCCTGCCGCGGTTTGGCCGGCCCAGCCTGAAAGTCAGCTCAGCGCAGGAGTTTGGGTCAGCGCAATGAGAAACGCCGCCTTCGGGCGGCGTTTTTTGTTTCTGTCGTGTTCGTCGGCGGCAGCGTGGTTGCGAATGCGATGGCCCACGCGGCGCGAACCTCCAAGCTCGTCATTCCCGCGAACGCGGGCTCCGCTCTACTTCGGCGGAGCCGAACATCCAGCGACTTTCGTGCAATGGCGACTAAAGACACTGGATTCCCGCGTTCGCGGGAATGACGGCCGTGGCGGGCGCGGAGCCTGCGGTCTGTTCTCACCCACGCCCTCACCTCACCGCCATCTGTAACCTGGCCTCGCCACTCTCCAGCGCATTCAACCGCCGCAACAATTCCGACTCGCGATGCAACTCGCGCCGCAGCACCGGCTCGGCCGATTGCAGTTGCCGCCGCATCCCGGCGACATCGCCGCGCGCCAGCAGCACCTCGGCATACGGCACCCGCGCCTTGGCGGTCTTGAGCTGCTGCTCGCCGCTGGCCTGCGCGCTGTCTGCGACCACCCGCGCCCAGCCGCGTTCGGCCTCGCCCCAGTCGCCGCGACGCTGCGCGAGTTCGGCCTGCAGCGCCGGAATGCGCGCGAGCATGAAGGCGTTGTATTCGCCCTGCGCGACATTCAGCGCCGCCAGTTCCGCGCCGGCCTCCTCGAGGCGATCGCGGCTGAGCAGCCATTCGATCCGGGTCAGTTTCACCATCAACAGCCCGGCGTGATCCTCGCCATGCTGCTTGCGCCAGATCGATAGGGAGTGCTCGATGAACGGCTGCGCCTGCTCGGTGCGGCCGCTACGCGCCAGCAGCCGCCCGAGCGCGCTTTCGACCCGCAGCACGCGGCGTTCGTCCGGCCCCAGATGCTCGCGCCGGATCGACAAGGCCTCGCGCCAGCGCCGTTCGGCCTCGCCGACATCGCCGCGCTCGTCGGCCAGCACCGCCCAGTTGTTGAGCACGCGTCCGTAGTCGAGGCTGCGCTTGCCGGCCACCACGCCCAGGATCGCCAGCGCGGCGCGGTAATGCTCGTCGGCCTGGCGCGTCTCGCCCAGGTCCTGCGCGGCGTTGGCCAGATCGGAATGGATGTTGGCGACCATGTCGCTCTGCTCGCCGTACAGATCGCGCGCCAGGATCAGATTCTCGACCAACTCGCGGCGCATGTCCTCGGCGCGTCCCTGCCCGAACAAGGCCTTGGCCAGGCCGAACTGATTGAGCTGCACCGCCACCGTGTTCGCACCGATCTGGCGCGACAACTGCAAGGCCTCGCGGAACGTCTGCTCGGCGCGCTTGAGTTCGCCGCGGCGCAGATACAGCTGCGCCAGATGGCCGAGCATCGCCGCGCGCTGCTCCGGCGACTGCGCCATCGCGTACTTGCCGCGCAGTCGCCGCGATTGTTCGAAGGCTCGCTCGGCCGGGTCGTACTGGTTGTCGGCGACCAGAGCCAGACCGAGGGTGTCGTAGGCATCGGCCAGCGCGCGCGGCTCGCCCTCGCCTTCGCTCAACGCCAACGCGCGCCGCGCGACCGCGACCGCCTGCGGGCCGTACTGGCGATCGCTCATCGAACGCGACAATTCCGCCAGCGCCTGCGCGGCCTGATCCGGACGCGCCACTGCCGGATCGAGAAATTCCTTCGCCGCCTGATCCAGCAAGACCTCGGCGCGCTGCGGCTGGCCGAGGTTGCGATAGGCGCGGCCGAGCACCGCGCGCAACCGCGCGCGGATCGCCGGCGTGTCGTTCAAACCTTGCTCGATCCGCGCCGCCGAAGCATCCAGCACTTGCCGTGCACTGACCTCCTCGCCGGCGCGCGCGCCGCGCATGCGCGGGTCGGCAGCGTCGAAGGCCGAGACCAGGAATTCGCTGACCTGCTCGGCGACCGCGGCTTCGCGCTGGGCACGCGCACGCTCGGTGGTGACGCGCCAGACGAAACCGCCGGCCAACAACAGCACCGTCGCGGTCGCGGCGGCTTCGCGCCAATGCCGGCGCAGATAGCGGGTGCTGCGGTAACTCCAGGTCGGAAGCCGCGCGGTCACGGTGCGCCAGTCCAGATGGCGGCCGATGTCCTGCGACAAGGCCTCGACCGAGGAATAGCGCTTGCGCGGGTCCAGGTCGCAGGCGCGCGCGGCGATCGCATCCAGGTCGCCACGCAGTTGCGAGCGCCACGCGCAATCGGCTTGCGCCAGCGCGCTCGGCAGCGGCACCGGCGTGTCGCGATCGGCCAGCGTGCGCGCGAGCGTGCGGCAGGCGAGCAACTCGGTCAGCAGCACGCCGAGCGCGAACACATCGCTGACCACGCTGACCCGCGCGCCGCCGAGCAGTTCCGGGCTGGCGTAGGCCGGCGTGCAGAAGGTGTTGTTGCGTTCGCCGTCGCCCTGCTGCCGGTCCAGCACCTGGGCGATGCCGAAATCCAGCAGCACCGGCTCGCCGTCGTCCAGCACCAGCACGTTGCCGGGCTTGAGGTCGCAATGCACGATCAGGCGCTGGTGCGCGCTCTGCACCGCGCCGCAGATGCGCTGGAACAGATGCAGGCGCTGGCGCAGGTCCGGCGCGCGCCATTCGCAGTATTCGTCCAGCGCCCGCCCGGGCACGTACTCCATCACCAGATACGGCTGTCCGGTTGGCGTGGTGCCTCCGTCGTACAAGCGGGCGATGTTGGGATGCTGCAGTTCGGCCAGCAGTTGCCGCTCCGCCGCCAGACGCTGGGCGAATTCTTCCTGATTGACCGCGTTGCTGCGCAGCAGCTTGATCGCGACCTGCTGGCGGAACAGACCATCGACGCGTTCGGCGGTGAACACCGTGCCCATGCCGCCGCTGGCCAATCGCTCGACCAGCCGCCAGGCATCGAGCCGATCGCCGGCCTGCAATTCGCTGCCGCCGCTGTCGGCGAGCAACTCGCCCAGCGGCCGCGCCACCTGGCCGAAGGCCTCGGTCTGCGCGCCGAGCAGTTGCAGGACTTCCTCGATCAGCGAATCGTCGTCGCTGAGCGCGCGCAACTGCTCGCGCCAGCGCTCGGCCGGCAGATCGCAGACCGCATCGAACAAGCGGCGCAGTTCCTGCCAACGCTGAGTTTGCATATCGTCTCCTGCGCGGCCCGGGGCCGGTTCAACTCAACTGCTGGCTCAACCAGGCGCGGGCGAAACGCAGGTCGCGCTCGACCGTGGGCGTGGAGACTTCCAGCACACAGGCGATATCGCGCTGCTCCATGCCGCCGAAATACGCCATCTCGACCGCGCGCGCGGCGCGCGGGTCGCGTTCGGACAAACGTTGCAGCGCGTCGTGCAAGGCCAGCACATCGAAACCGACGGTCTGTCCGCCCTGCAGATCGGCGTGCGACAAGGTCAGCATCACCGGACGCGCGCCGCGCTTGTCGGCCGCCCGCGCCCGCGCTTGATCCACCAGCACCGCGCGCATCTTCAGCGAAGCCAGCGCGTAGAAGTGCGCGCGATCCTGCCAATCCACGTCGCTGCCGATCAGCCGGATCAGCGCTTCGTTGACCAGCGAGGTCGCCTGCAGGGTGCGGTCGCCGCCGCGCGCGCCCAGGCGCGCCGCGGCCATGCCGCGCAGGGTGTCGTAGACCTGCGCGAACAATTGATCGCGCGAGGCGATATCGCCCCCGCGCCAGTCGTGCAGCAATCGAGTCAGATCCTCGCTCATCGCGTCCCCCGACGCCGCTTCGCCCCTGCGCGCGGATGGTAGCCGAGCGGGCGCGGCGCAGAGGCAGAATGCGCGAGACGGCAGGTCGCAGACGCGACGGACGGCACGGTTCGATGGGGCGCCGGCCGGTGCCGTGCGCGAGTCCGGCCCCGGTGGCTTGCCGGCGGATGGCGGTCCCGTCCTGCGTAGCGCCGTCTGCGTCACGCCAAACGCCGCATCGGGCGATACGCCGGCCGCGTTTGCGCCCTTACAGTGAACGGCCCGCCATCGTTCCGAAGCCTCATGCCTATACCCCGCGCCATTGAAGCCGCCGACCGCCACGCCATCGGCCGCTTTCTGACGCGGCGCTGGGGCACGGCGACGATCATGCTCGACGCGCGCGCGATCGACGCCGCGGCCTTGCCGGGATTCATCGCCTGCGCCGCCGGGCCCGATCAATCGGGCGACGACGACGGCATCGCCGGTCTGGCGACCCTGCTGGACGACGATATTCAGACCGAGATCGTCACCCTGGACGCGGTCTCGCCCGGCGCCGGTCTGGGCACTGCGCTGATCGAACTCGCCGCGCAGCGCGCCCGCGCTCTGGGCCTGCAACGGCTGCTGACCCGCACCACCAACGACAATCTGGATGCGCTGCGCTTTTATCAGCGCCGCGGCTTTCGCCTGTACCGGTTGACGCCGGGCGCGATCGATCGCGAACGCGAGGCCGATCCGGCGATCGCGCGGATCGGCCGGCACGGCATACCGCTGCGCGACGAGATCACTCTGATCCGGCCGCTGGATGACGAATGAGTTCGCCGCGGCCACGAACGCCGCATCGCCCCGGCCCGGAAAACAAAAAACCCGCCGATTGGCGGGTTTTTCGTTGCGATCGACTGCGTTGGATTGCAGCGACCGGCTTGGGTATGGCAGCCCCGGATGGATTCGAACCACCGAATGCCTGAGTCAGAGTCAGGTGCCTTACCGCTTGGCGACGGGGCTATGGAACAGATTCTAGCGCAAAACTTCGAAGCTGCAAAAACCGGATGCTGCGAAAAACGCAGCAAACGGCGATTAGCGCTTGGAGAACTGCGTTGCGCGGCGAGCCTTGTGCAGACCGACCTTCTTACGCTCGACTTCACGGGCGTCGCGGGTCATGAAGCCGGCCTTGCGCAGCTCGGACTTCAGGGTTTCGTCGTACTCGACCAGCGCGCGGGCGATGCCCAGGCGGATCGCACCGGCCTGGCCGGTGATGCCGCCGCCGGAGACGGTGACATTGACGTCGAACTTGTCCGTCGACTGGGTCAGCTCGAGCGGCTGGCGCACGATCATGCGCGCCGTCTCACGACCGAAGAAGTCTTCGATGGTGCGCTGATTGATGGTGATCTTGCCTTCGCCCTTGCGCAGGAACACGCGAGCGGTGGAGGACTTGCGGCGACCGGTGCCGTAATTGTGTTGGATGGCCATGTTCGTACCTTAGATGTCCAGGGGCTGCGGCTGCTGCGCGGCGTGCGGATGCTCGGAGCCCTTGTAGACCTTGAGCTTGCGGTACATGGCGCGGCCGAGCGGATTCTTCGGCAGCATGCCCTTCACACCGATCTCGATGACGCGTTCCGGGTGGCGCTCAAGCGCCTGGCCCAGCGTCTCGCTCTTCAGGTTGCCGACGTAACCGGTGAACCGGTAGTACATCTTGTCCTGCAGCTTCTTGCCGGTGACGGTGATCTTTTCGGCGTTGATTACCACCAGGTAATCGCCGGTATCGACGTGCGGGGTGTAGACGGGCTTGTGCTTGCCGCGCAGACGGCGCGCGAGTTCGGAGCACAAACGGCCGAGCGTCTTGCCCGACGCGTCGACGACGTACCAGTCGCGCTGGACGGTCTCGTTCTTGGCGGTGAAAGTCTTCATGAAAACTCTTATATGGGTGCAGTGGTCGGGCTGATTTCGCCATGCTTCCGAGCGGGAAGCGGGGGCGGAATTTCGCCTCGCGTTGTGTTTGTGGAACGAAAGAGGCGGAATGATAGCGGTCCGGGCACCCCTCCGCAAGTCGGCGGCCGCTGCGCTAGCATCTGCCGCATGCCCGCCGCACGCCCGCCGACCCCTGCCCCGCCGGTCCTGGACCCGCTGGTGGCCCTGGCCGATCGCTGCGTCCAATGCGGGCTGTGCCTGCCGGTCTGCCCCACCTACAGCCTGGAACGGCTGGAGACCGAGTCGCCGCGGGGCCGGATCGCGCTGTCCCGGGCCTGGGCGCTGGACACCATCGCCCCGACCGCCGTCGCCGACACCCACCTGGACCACTGCCTGGGCTGCGGCAGCTGCGAAGCGGTCTGCCCGGCCGGCGTGGAGTATGGCCAATTATTGGTCCAGGCGCGCCAGCGCCAGCGCGAACGGCGCCCACCGGCCTGGCGCCAGCGCCTGATCGAAAGCCTGGCGGCACGGCCACGTTGGCTGAACGCCGGGCTCGGCCTGTACCGGCGCGCCCATGGCTGGCTGCCCGCCTCGCTGCGGCCGCTTCCGCGGCCGCCCCGGCCGGTGCGCTGGCCATCCAGGCCCGCCACGCCGGCCCCGGCGGCCCGGGTCGGTCTGTTCGTGGGCTGTGTCGCCCAAGCCTATGAAAGCCCGCTGCGCGCGGCCCTGGCCCGGCTGTGCGGCGCGCTCGGGGTGGAACTCGACCCGGTCGCCGGCCAAGGCTGCTGCGGCGCGCTGCACGAACACGCCGGCAATCGCGATTCCGCGGCGCGGCTGGCGGCCGGCAATCGCGCCGCCTTCGCCGGCCACGACACCGTGCTGACCCTGGCCAGCGGCTGTCACGACGGCGTTGCCCATGCCCTGGGCAGCGGCGTGCGCACGATCGATGCGCTGAGCTTCCTGGGCGAGCGCGCCGCCGCGTTGCGCTGGCGCGCGACCCCGCAGCGGGTGGCCCTGCATCTGCCCTGCACCCAGCGCAACGTGGTCAAGTCGGTGCCGGCGCTGCGGCGCCTGCTGGCCGGCGTCCCCGGGCTGGAGGTGATCGAACTCGACGCCGGCCATGGCTGCTGCGGCGCCTCGGGCACGCAGATGTTCGCCGACCCCGAGCGCGCGGCCGAATACCGCGCGCCGCTGATCGATCAATTCCTGCGCAGCGGCGCGACCCGGCTGCTCAGCGCGAACATCGGCTGCCGGCTGCACCTGGGCAACGGCACGACGGCGCCGGTGCAGCATCCGCTGGAGTTTCTGGCGCAGTGCCTGGAAGAAACCCCGACGGGCTGATTCCGGCTTCGGCTTTGCGCGGTTGCGGGAGGGACTTGGGCCCCGACTGCTTTCCGATCCGATCGCGGCGACCTGAGCCAAAAGCCTCGGGGCCCAAGCCCCTCCCACAACCGCCCCGGACGATTTGTCCTGGCCGCGCAAACGACTTCTACGCCGCCCGCGCCGTAGAATCGGCGCATGAACCCTCGCGCACTCAGCCCCTTGGATCGCGTGCTCAGCGAAGCTCAGCGCGCCCTGGACACCGTTTTCGGCGCCCCCGGCGCCGAACGCCCGAATCCGGCCGGCAACACCGCCGAACTGGTGCTGGAACCGGCCGAAAAGCGCCATTCCGCCGGACTCATGCGGATCAACCACGTCGGCGAGGTCTGCGCGCAGGCGCTGTACTGCGGCCAGGCGGCGGTGGCGCGCGACGAATCCACCCGCGAGCACCTGCTGGAAGCGGCCCAGGAAGAAACCGACCACCTGGCCTGGTGCGCCGACCGCCTGCGCGAACTCGACAGCCGGCCCAGCCTGCTCAACCCGCTGTGGTACGCCGGCAGCTTCAGCATCGGCGTGCTGGCCGGCCTGCGCGGCGACGGCTGGAACCTGGGTTTCGTGGTCGAGACCGAGCGCCAGGTCGAGGCGCATATCGACGAACACCTGGAATCGCTACCCGAAGGCGACCAGCGCAGCCGGGCGATTCTGCGCACGATGAAGGCCGATGAGGCCCGCCACGCCGAAAATGCGGAAAACGCCGGGGCGCGGATCCTGCCGATGCCCGTGCCGACGATCATGGCGGCGGCGTCGAAACTGATGAAGACGGTGGCTTACCGGCTTTAAAGCCCGGCCGGGCCGCTTTTGCGCCCGCCCTGAGCCCTGCACTGCTCCCTCTCCCGCTTGCGGGAGAGGGCTGGGGTGAGGGGCTTTCCGGTCGCGAGAATCCCCAAACCCTCGCGCCTGCGGCGCGCCCTCACCCCGACCCTCTCCCGCAAGCGGGAGAGGGAGACAAGCCGCGCAATGCAGACAAACTGCGCAAACGAAAAAGGCCGGCTTGCGCCGGCCTTTTTCTGAACGACCCGGGAGACCCCGGGCGCCACGGCGGATCGGATCCGATCATCGCCTTGGCGAATCCCGAATTCCGAATTCCCGATTCCGGCCCTCAATCGGCCAGATTGCGCCCGTGGTAAAGCTCCTCGATCTCGCGGCGCAGGCGCGCCTCGATCTTCATCCGCTCCTTGAACGAGAGGTTCTTCGCCTTCTCTTCGAACAGGTAGGTGTCGAGGTCGAACTCCTTCAGGTGCATCTTCGTGTGGAAGATATTTTCCTGATAGACGTTGACGTCGATCATCTCGTAGCGCGACTTGATGTTCTTGGCCAGGTAATCCTGGATCGAGTGGATCTTGTGATCGATGTAGTGCTTCTTGCCCTTGATGTCGCGGGTGAACCCGCGCACGCGGTAGTCCATCACCACGATGTCGGACTCGAAGCTCTCGATCAGGTAATTCAGGGCTTTCAGCGGCGAAATCACCCCGCAGGTCGCCACGTCGATGTCGGCGCGGAAGGTCGCGATACCGTTGTCCGGATGGGTTTCCGGATAGGTGTGCACGGTGATGTGCGACTTGTCCATGTGCGCCACCACCGCGTCGGCGATGATCTCCTTGCCGGCGTCCTTCTTGTCGATCACCGGCTCTTCCGAGATCAGGATCGTGACCGACGCCCCTTGCGGGTCGTAGTCCTGGCGGGCGATGTTCAGGATATTCGCACCGATGATTTCCGCCACATCCGTGAGGATCTGGGTGAGGCGGTCGGCGTTATACGCCTCGTCGATGTACTCGATATACCGGCGGCGCTCGTCTTCTGAAGCCGCGAAGCAAACATCGTAGATATTGAACGAGAGGGCCTTGGTGAGGTTGTTAAAACCCTGCAACCGCAGGCGCGGCAACGGCTTGACCACTGAGTAAGATTCCGGACGGACGGCGAGGGCCGAGATTATGAGGCAATTGGCCCCGGGGGGAAACGCATGGTGTTTTTGGACTGTATTGGTGACAAAAGCGTGACCGCCACTGAACTTCCATCATCGCTCTCTATCGGCCCGTCATTTTCAGCGGCAGGATTTGCTCCAGCGGCCGTATCGCCCTAAGCTCGGCCGAAAACGAAGCCCATTCCAATGTCCGCCAACCCGGTAGCCCCCTTGACTGCTTTGCGCCGAACCAATAGCCCGTTGTTGCCTGACGGCGCGACGATCGAACGTTTCCTGGCCCACTGCCACCGCAGGCGTTACCCGTCCCGTACGGACGTGTTCCGCCCCGGCGATCCGGCCAGCACTCTGTATTACGTCGTTTCCGGCTCGGTCAGCATCATTACCGAAGAAGAAGACGGTCGCGAACTGGTCCTGGGCTATTTCGGCCCCGGCGAGTTCGTAGGCGAACTCGGCCTGTTCATCGAGAGCGACCACCGCGAGGTGATCCTGCGAACCCGGGCCACCTGCGAACTGGCCGAGATCGGCCATGAGCGCCTCTACGACCTGCTGCTGACCCGGCTGTCGCTGGACGCGCCCAAGCTGCTGTATGCGATCGGCGCGCAGATTTCCCGGCGCCTGCTCGACACCAGCCGCAAGGCCGGCCGCCTGGCCTTCCTCGACGTCACCGACCGCATCGTCCGCGCCCTGCACGACCTGGCGAAGGAACCCGAGGCCATGAGCCACCCGCAGGGCACCCAGTTGCGGGTGTCGCGCCAGGAGCTCTCGCGTCTGGTCGGCTGCTCCCGCGAAATGGCCGGACGCGTGCTCAAGAAGCTGCAGGCCGACGGCAAACTGCACGCTCGCGGCAAGACGGTCGTCCTGTACGGGACCCGCTAAGCCTCGATGGGACGTATCGCCCCCTCTGCGCAGACCGCACCCACGGTGCGGCTCGCGGAGCTGGGCGATGCCAGCGACGTAGCCGAACTGCTCGGCCAACTGGGCTATCCCTGCACCCGCGATGAGGCCATCGAGCGCATCGCCACCCTGCACGACGATCCCCGCCATTACCTGTTGCTGGCCGAAATCGACGGCCACGCCTGCGGCCTGGTCGCCAGCCACACCCGTTATTCGCTGACCCACGGCGCCGACCTGACCCGGATCACCGCCCTGGTGGTCGCCCCGTCCTGCCATCGCCAGGGCATCGGCCGGCAACTGCTGCGCGAAGTCGAACGCCGCGCCCGCCGCGACGGCGTCAGCCGCATCGAGGTCACCAGCAACGTCCGCCGCGCGCAGGCGCATGAGTTCTACCGCAGTTGCGGGTATTCGGACGGGTCGTTGAAGTTCGTCAAGACGCTGGGCGACTGAAAGATCTTGCGCGGCTGAGGCCAATTCCCGCCGTCGCTCAGCCGTAATCCCGCGCATTCCCACCTTTTCGCCGCCACGAAGTCTTTTGTGGGAGGGGCTTCAGCCCCGATGCTTTCCGATCCGATCGCCATATTCGCCAAGGGCGAAGCCGCTTGCTGGAAGTGCGCGGTGATTTGAGCCGAGAGCATCGGGGCTGAAGCCCCTCCCACAAAAGACTTCATGGCTTACGAGGCTACCGCCGTCCGGTCGGATTACTGCGCCGAAGCGACCTCATCCCCGCCCCGCCCCGGGCAGCCCCAGTTGAGGATCGGCGTGCCCGGCGGCAGCACGCGGCGGAACATCTCCACGCGCCGCGGCTTGGGATTGACCACCACCGGATGGCGCGCGGCCTGCAGCAGCGGCAGGTCGGCGCTGCTGTCGGAATAGGCCATCTCCACCGGCGCGGTGAAGCCGGCTTCGCGCAGCATCGTCATCTTCATGCGCGAATGGCAGTGCCGGCGCGCGCCCAGCGCGCCCAGGCGCGGGCCGACCAGGGTGCCGACCACGGGCATGTCTTCATGGGCGACGAAGGCCAGGATCGCCCGCGCCAGCTCCGGCGGTGCGCCGGTGGCGATCACCACCTGATCGCCCTGTTCGCGATGATGGTGCAGCACGTCCAGCGCGATCGGCAGCAGGCGCACGCGGATTTGTTCCTTGTGCGTGGCGACATAACGATCGATCGCCGCGTCCAGATTGCCGGCGCGATGCATGCCGACCGTGCCGACCCACACGAACGCGGAAATCCCCACGCGCCGCGTCTTCAGCCACGCCACCATCGGCCCGGCCACCGGCGCGATCAGCAGCGCCAGCGCCATCCGCCACCACGAGCGCTTGATCAGCCAGGCGAACAGATGGCTGCCTGAGTCGCCGTCGTACAAGGTGTGGTCGAAGTCGAAGACGATCAGCGGCGCGTCGGCGCGCAGCGCGGGAAAGCGCGCGCCCGACAGCGACGCGCTCGACACCGGGGGCGCCGGCGTCGCGCTCATGCCGCGAACAGACGCTGCAGGGCCGAGCCCGGATCGCGTTCGCGCATGAAGGTCTCGCCGACCAGGAAGGTGTCGATCCCCGCCCCGCGCATGCGGGCGACATCGCCGGCGGTGACGATGCCGCTCTCGGTCACCAGAGTGCGGTCCTTCGGCACCGCCGCGCGCAACGCGATCGAGGTATCCAGCGACACCTCGAACGTGCGCAGATTGCGGTTGTTGACGCCGATCAGCTCGCAGTCGGTCTGCAGCGCGCGTTCGAGCTCGTCGATGTCGTGGACCTCGACCAGCACGTCCATGCCCAATTCCATCGCCAGACCCGCCATCTCGATCATCGGCCCGTCTTCCAGCGCGGCGACGATCAGCAAGATCGCGTCGGCGCCGATCGTGCGCGCCTCGTAGACCTGATACGGATCGATGGTGAAATCCTTGCGCAACGCCGGCAGCGAGCAGGCTTCGCGCGCTTCGCCCAGGTAAGCGTTGCTGCCCTGGAAGAAGTCCACGTCGGTCAGCACCGACAGGCAGGCGGCGCCGCCGGCCTGGTAGCTGCGCGCGATCTCGCCGGGGCGGAAGTCGGCGCGGATCACGCCCTTAGACGGGCTGGCTTTCTTGACCTCGGCGATCACCGCGGCCTCGCCCGAGGCGTGCTTGCGCTTGATCGCGTCCATGAAGCCGCGCGCGGGCGGCTGGGCGCCGGCGCGCGCGCGCAAGTCGGCCAAGGAGCGCACGCGGCTGCGTTGTTCGATTTCCTCGACCTTGCGGGCCAGGATCGTGCGCAAGACATCGGTCATCGGTTACTCCGTTTCGCCAGTCGTGTCGCCTGCCAGGGGCAGGCCGGGGCGCCATTGTCCCAGTTGCAGCCGATCGAGCAAGGCGACAACCGCATCGCGGGCGTCGGAATTGTGAATCGGCAACACCAGCACGTCGCCCTCGGCCGCCCACTGCAGCAATTCGGCGGCGGCGCGGGCCTCATCCAGGCACAGCCGGATCGCGCTTTCGGGCACGCCCTGGCGCAGCAGCTCGGCGCGCAGGATCTGCGCGACCTCGCCCGGGGCACGGCCGCGCAGGAAGCTTTCGATGTCCTTGAGCACCACCCGGTCGGGCCGGAACGAGGCCACCACCGCGGCCAGCGCGCGGATGTCCTTGTCCTCGCGGTTGCCGGCCTGGCCCAGCACGATGCCCAGCCGGCCGTCGCGGCGGGTCGCGACTTCCAGCAGGCCGCGCAGGCCGTCGGGGTTGTGCGCGTAGTCCAGGTAGACCTCGCTGGCGCCGAAGCTCCAGCGCTGCAGCCGGCCGGGGTTGTCGCCGGGTTGCGAGCCGAAACGCGCCAGCACCGCCGCGATCCGCTCCGGGTCCACGCCCAGCGCGGCCGCGGCCAGCGCCGCGCCGGCCAGGTTGGCGATGTTGTAGCGGGCGCGGCCGCCCAGGGTCAGCGGCAGGGCCTCGACTTCGCCCAGATCATGGCGCGCCTCGCCCAGGCTCAGCCACAGCCGGCCTTCGCCGACGCCGCAGGTGGCGCCGCCGCGTTCGCGATGCGCGCGCAGTTGCGGATGCGCATCGTCGAGCGCGAACCAGGCCAGCGGATGCGGCGTTGAGGCGCCGCGCTTCAGCAGCAGCGCGTCGTCGGCGTTGAGCACCAGCACGCCGTCGTCGGCCAGCGCGCGCGCCACCGTCAACTTGACCTGGGCCAGGTCTTCCAGCGAATGGATGCCGTACTCGCCGAAATGATCCGGGCTGATGTTGGTGACCAACGCCGCCCGCGCCTGCTGCGGCGTCACGCCCCGGCGCAGCATGCCGCCGCGCGCGGTTTCCAGGATCGCCGCCTGCACCGTGGGTTGGCGCAACAAGGTTCGCGCGCCGACCGGGCCGGAATAATCGCCGCTGTCCACGCGTTCGCCATCGACGAACAAACCGTCGGTGCTGCTGTAGGCGGTGATCCAGCCCTGCGCGCGCGCCATCGCCGCGAGCAGGCGCACGCTGGTGGTCTTGCCGTTGGAACCGGTGACCACGGCGGTGGGAATCGCATGCAGGCGCGGCCACGGCACCTGGGTGGAACCGGGCAGCGCGTCCAGCGGCCAGGTCTGGCTGCCGGCGCCCTCGCCGATCGACACCGCGTCGTCGTCGCTGTAGGCCGGCAGGCCGTGTATCCGCGCCTGTTCCAGCAGTGCGATCAGATCCGGCCGCGCTTCGGCTTCGGCGAGCGCGCGCAAGGTGCGCAGGGCGTCGCCGCGATCCCACAACGCGGCATGGCCGGGCGCGTGCGGCGGCAGCGCCGATTGCTCGATCGCGCCGGCGGCGTCGGTCCAGGCCCATTCGTTGACTTCGGTGGCGGCGTACAGCTGATCGATCGGCGCGACGAAGGCCAGCGACGCGCCGCTGGCGTGTTCGCGCACGACGATCCGGCCTTCGCTCCAATGCAGTGCATCGCGGGCGTCGGCGAGGTTCTGCCGCCAGCCGCTCAGCGCGCGCGCATCGGCGGCGACGCCGTGGGTTTCCAACGCGGCGCCGGGCTCGTCGAAATACAGATTCGCGCCGGTGAGCCGGCGCGAATCTTCGAAGGCGAAGACGTAATCGGGCGAGACCTTATCGGAGCTCGCCGCATTGTCGGCAGGTTGCGGGGGCACGGATCAATCGCTCTCTTCGCGCTCGAACACCAGCCCGCGTTCGTCGCGCACCACGCCTTCCATCGCCGCGAAGGCGGCTTCGTCCAGCGCCGGTTCCAGCGGCGGCAGCTCGGCGCGCTGCGACACCGCGGCGACCACGCCTTCGGGCTGGAAGTGGATGATCTGCTTCCACGAACGCGCCAGCGCGTCGGCGAACACCAGCACCAGATCGCCGGCCTGGCCCATGCGCAGCGCCGCTTCCACCGCCTGCTGCTCGTCGGGAATGATCGAAATCGCCGCCTCGGTCACGCCGCGCGCCATCAGCGCCTTGGCGATGATGCGCGGCACTTCGTCGCCGTCGCGGCCGCGCAGCGAATCGTCGCGGCGGCAGATGTAATGATCGAAGCGGCCGGCCACGGCTTCGGCGATCGCGTGCAGGTCTTCGTCGCGGCGATCGCCGGGACCGGCCAGCACCACGATGCGGCAGCCGCTCACGTCCAGGCGCTGGGCCAGATCGGCCATCACCCCGACCGCATGCGCGTTGTGGCCGTAGTCCATCAGCACCTTGAACGGATGCTCGTTGTAGACGTTCATCCGGCCCGGGGCCTGGAAGAAGGTCGTATCGAAAGTGCGCAGGCCATGGCGGATCGCGTCGAGCTTGATCCCCAGCGAAAACGCCATCGCCGCCGCCACCATCGCGTTCTGCACGTTGTGCAGCGCGCGGCCTTCCATCGTCGCCGGAATCAGGTGCGTCCACAGCAGCGGGATATGGCTGCCCTTGTCGTACAGCGTGATCATGTGGCCGTTGATGCCGGCCTCCAGCGCGCAGGCGCGGCCGCCGGCGCGGATGTGCTCGCGCACCAGCGCGTGCGAGGGGTTCATGGTGACGTAGCAGATCACCTTGGCGTCGGTGTAGGCGGACATCTTCAGCACGTTCGGATCGTCGGCGTTGAGCACGGCGCAGTCGGTGGCCACTTCCACCACCACGCGCTTGATCTCGGCCAGCTGCTCCAGCGTGTCGATGCCCTTCAGGCCCAGGTGATCGGACTGGATGTTTAGCACCGCGCCGACGTTGACCTCGGACACGCCCATGCCGGCGCGCAGCAGACCGCCGCGCGCGGTTTCCAGCACGGCGATATCCACGTGCGGGTCCGACAGCACCATGCGCGCCGATACCGGCCCGGTCATGTCGCCCTCGACCGTGCGCTGGCCGTCGATGTAGACGCCGTCGGTGGTGGTCAGGCCCGGGGTGAAGCCGCCCATCTTGGTGATGTGGGCGAGCATGCGCGCGGTGGTGGTCTTGCCGTTGGTGCCGGTCACCGCCGCGATCGGCACGCGCGTGGGCGCGCCGGGCGCGAACAGCATGTCGATCACCGGGCCGGCGGCATCGCGCGGGGTGCCTTCGCTGGGCGCGACGTGCATGCGGAAGCCGGGTGCTGCGTTGATTTCGCAGATGCCGCCGCCGATGTTCTTGTAGCTCTCGGCGATGTTCGGCGAGATGAAATCCACGCCGCTCACGTCCAGGCCGATCGCGCGCACCGCGCGCACGGCCATGTCGCGGTTGTCGGGATGGATGATGTCGGTAACGTCGGTGGCGGTGCCGCCGGTGGACAGATTGGCGGTGGAGCGCAGATAGACGATTTCGCCGTCCTTCGGGATCGAGGCGGCGGTGTAGCCGACCCGCTCCATCATCTGTTCGGCCTGCGAATCCAGCTCCAGGCGCGTCAGCACTTTCTCGTGGCCGACGCCGCGGCGCGGGTCCTGGTTCACCACTTCGACCAATTCGGCGATGCTGGACTTGCCGTCGCCGACCACGTGCCCCGGCGTGCGCTTGGTCGCGGCGATCAGCTCGCCGTTGATCACCAGCAGGCGATGATCGTCGCCGCCGACGAAGGTTTCCACGATCACCGAGCGCGAATGCTCGCGCGCGGCTTCGAAGCCGGCGCGGATGTCCTCGTCGCTGGAGATGTCGATGGTGATGCCGCGGCCATGGTTGCCGTTGTAGGGCTTGGTCACCACGCTGCCGCCGAGTTTGCGCGCCGCGCGGATCGCGCCGCTGGAATCGGTGACCAACTCCTGCCGCGGCACCGGCAGGCCGAGCGAGGCGAGAATCTTGTTGGTCTCTTCCTTGTCGCTGGCCAGCTCGACCGCGATATGCGAGGTCTTGCCGGTCACCGTCGCCTGGATGCGCTGCTGGTACTTGCCGTGGCCGAACTGGATCAGCGACTGGGTGTTGAGCCGCAGCCACGGGATGTTGCGCTCTTCGGCCGCACGCACCAGCGAAGCGGTGGACGGGCCCAGCGCGCGGCGCTGGGCGTAGCGGATGAAGCCATCGCGCGCGCTTTCCCATTCCCAGTCGTCGGGCACGCTGCCGGCCGGACGGATCTCCGCCGGCAGCAGCGAGCACAGCAACTTGATGCCGAGCTCGCCGGCGGCGATGCCTTCATCGCGCTGCGCGTATTCGTACACCACCGAATACACGCCGGGCCGATCCTCGCTGACGCTGCGGGTCTTGCCGAAGGTGACGTTTTCGCCGGCGACGTTCTGCAATTCGATCGCGACGTGTTCGAGCACGTGGCCGAGCCAGGTGCCTTCGTCCTCGCGCATGCGCCGCACGAAGCCGCCGGGCTGGCGATACGAGCAACCGTGTTCGGCCAGGCCGGGCAGCGCCTCGACCAGCGCATCGATGAACGCCGGCCCCAGCCGCGCGGTCGGCCAGGCTTCCAGCGCCTGCAAGTCCAGTTCCAGCCGTATGACCGGGAAGTGCGCATACAGCGAAGGACCGACGTAGACGGAACGATCGAGAATGCGCATAGAAAACCTCAGTTCATGGTGATTCGGAGCATGCAGATGGGGGTCATACCAATTAGTCAGTGCCGGCTCAGGTCATGCCGATTTGGAGCCGGCCAGCGAACCCGCCGACGCCTTGCGGGTGTTGAGGTTGAACGTAGCGCCTTTGGTCAGGATGTGCACGCCCAAACCGAGCAGGCATACCGGTTCGTCCTCGCCGACCATGTGCATCGAGGAGAACTGCAGGCCGTCGGCATCGACCACGGTGACCGAGCCGCTGCCTTCCACTTCGATGGTGTTGTCCGGGCCGATGAAGGCCGCGGTGTCCTCGTCCAGGCCGATGCCGATCGCGAACGGGTTGTAGGCCAGCGCCGCGACCAGGCGGCCGAGGCGGTCGCGCTGGCGGAAATGCTGGTCGATCACCACGCGATTGGTCAGACCCAGACCCGGCGCCAGGCGCACGCTGTCGGCGCGCGGCGATGAGCCTTCGGTGCCGAAGGCGATCATGTGTTCGCTGAGGATGCTGGCGCCGGCACTGGTGCCGCCCACGGCCACGCCGCGTGCGTTCTGCGCACGGATCGCCTGTGCAATCGGCGTGCCGCCGAGCATGGTCGAGATGCGCAGCTGGTTGCCGCCGGTGAAGAAAATGCCGCTGGCCTGCTCGATGCGCTTGATCCGGTTGGGTTCGAAGCAATCGCGGCGGGTGTCGAAATCCATCGCCTCCACCCGGTTGGCGCCGAGGTCGGAGAACAGTTTTTCGTAGCGGTCGCCGGTGTCGGGCAAGCGGCTGGCGGTGGGAATCACCACGATGTCGGCGCCGTCGCCGCCGCACAGCTCGAGGAAACGCTGCAGTATCTTGGCTCCGTTTTCCTTGTCTTCGGCACCGCCAATCGGAACGATCCAGCCCCGCTCTTCACCGTCGGGGATTCTGCTTGGTGACATCCGTACTTACTCGCTTTGATCGTTCTTGGAATCAGGCTTCGAAATTACCACGCCGCAGCACCGCGCCGTCGCGCAGATGGGCCCGGCCGGCGATGAACACGTCGAAGGCGGCGCCGTTTACGTCCAGCGCGACCAGATCGGCGTCGGCGCCGGCGGCGATCAGGCCCTTGCCGGGCAGCCGCAGCAGGCGCGCCGGATTGAGAGTGAAGGCCGGCAGCGCGCGCTCCAGATCGACGCCGCGCGCCAGCACCGCGTTCAGGCAGTCGAGCAAGGCGCCCGATTCGCCCACGCCCATGCCGCACATCCGGCCGTGTTCGTCGAAGCAGGCCAGGCAGCCGCCGGCATCGGAGCTCACGCTGATGCGCTCGGGCGGCGCGCCGCTGTCGAGGTAGCGGATCAGCGCTTCCTCCGCGGTCCAGGCGTCCTCGCCTTCTTCGACCGGGAATGCGGTCAGATCGACATGGCAGCCGCGCCGCGCCAGTTCCACCGCTTCCTCGAACAGCGCCTTGCGCCGGTTGACGTGGGTCGGGTTGAACACGCGCGCAGGCAGTTCGCTGATGTCCAGCGCCTGCCGCACCAGTTCCAGGCCGCGCGGGCCGTCGCCCAGGTGCAGGTGGACGATGCCGGCCTTGTTGGTCATCAAGCCGGCGACGTGCGCTTCCGAGGCCAGTTTCAGCAGCTCATCGAGCGTGGGCTGGCTGGAGCGATGATCGCTGATCGCGATCTCGCCCACGCCGATCAGCGGCTCGATGAACACCACATCGCCGCGCACGCTGCCGGTCAGCGTGGTCGGCGGCAGGTGATAGCCGCCGCAGTAGCCCCATGCGTTGAGGCCCTCCTCGCGCAGCGCGTAGATGCCGGCGACCAGCTCGCGGGTGCCGCGCGCGAGGTCGTCGGTGCCGAGCAGCCCGACCACGCTGGTGACGCCGGCGCGGGTGTAGCGCGACAGCATCGGCGCCGGCACGCGGGTGCGGAACCCGGCTTCGCCGCCGCCGCCGGTGACGTGGACGTGGCCGTCGATCAGGCCCGGAATCAGGCGCCGGCCTTGCAGGTCGATGGTCTCGACCGGGAGCTGCGCCGGAAGGTCGGGCGTGTCGATGCCCATCCACAGAATCTTGCCGCCGCCGAGCAACAGGTTCTGCCGGCCCAGCGCTTGCGGCCCGTAGACCTGGGCGTTGAGCAGCAGGCGCAGCGCGGGTTCGTTGGTGGGGTGCTCGGTCATGGCGGGGTTACTCATGGACGGGGCTGCGCGGTGCGTCGCTGCGGCTCCAACCATAAGCGCGTTCGACCTTGGCCACACGCAGTTCGAACTGCTGATACCACTCCTTGCGGCCGCGCTCGCGGATCGCGGTGTGTTCCAGGTTGCGCTTCCAGCCCAGGATCGAGGCTTCGTCGATCCAGTAGCTGACGGTGATGCCGAAGCCGTCCGCGCCACGGGTGGATTCCACGCCGAGGTAACCGGGTTGCTGCGCGGCCAGTTCGACCATGCGCGCGGCGGCTTCGCCGTAGGCGTCGTCGCCCTGGTCGGTGCGCAGGGAGCTGAAGATCACCGCGTAGTACGGCGGCTTGGGTGGGGTGGCGAAGCTGGCTGACATGGCTGGCTCGTTTTTTGTTTTAACGGTTAAAAGCAAATCCCCCCTGCCCCCCTTTTTCAAAGGGGGGAACAGCACGGGCTGGGGAGGGGGGCGATGCGGCGGGTCATATCTTGGCTCGGTTCAACGCGGCATGCGCGCGCCCTCCCCCGATCACCGCGCCTGCAGTTCCCCCCTTTGAAAAAGGGGGGCTAGGGGGATTTGCTTTTGCTTCTGCTCTCCCCCAACCGCTCACCCCACCGCCAACCGCTGAGTCAACGCAACAAACTCATCCAACTTGGCCCGAGCCGCACCGGAGGCCAGCGACTTACGCGCCAAATCGATCCCTTCCGCAATACTCTCCACCACCCCCGCCACATACAACGCCGCACCGGAATTCAGCGCCACGATCTCCCGCGGCAGCCCATCGCGATTCTCCAGCGCCTGCAACAGCATCGCCTTGGATTCCTCCGCATCGTTCACGCGCAGATTGCGGCTGGCCGCCATCGCGATCCCGAAATCTTCCGGATGCACCTCGTACTCGCGCACCACGCCGTCGCGCAGTTCGCCGACCAGCGAACCGGCGCCCAGCGAGATTTCGTCCATCCCATCGCGCCCCCACACCACCAGGGCGCGTTGCGCGCCCAGTTCCTGCAGCACGCGCACCTGGATGCCGACCAGGTCGGGATGGAACACGCCCATCAGGATGCTGGGCGCGTTGGCGGGATTGGTCAGCGGCCCGAGAATATTGAACAAGGTGCGCACGCCCATCTCGCGCCGCACCGGCGACACCACCTTCATCGCCGGATGGTGCACCGGCGCGAACATGAAGCCGATGCCGGCTTGTTCGATGCAGCGGCCGACCTGCTCGGGTTGCAGCTCGATCACCGCGCCCAATGCTTCGAGCACATCGGCACTGCCGGACTTGGACGACACGCTGCGGTTGCCGTGCTTGGCGACCTTGGCGCCGCTGGCGGCGACCACGAACATGCTCGCGGTGGAAATATTGAAGGTGTGCGCGCCGTCGCCGCCGGTGCCGACGATATCGACCAGATGGGTCCGGTCGGCGACCTCCACCGGCCGCGCGAATTCGCGCAGCACGGTCGCCGCGCCGGCGATTTCGCCGACGGTTTCCTTCTTCACCCGCAACCCGGTCAGGATCGCCGCGGTCATGGTCGGGGAAATTTCGCCGCGCATGATGGTGCGCATCAGATCGACCATCTCGTCGTGGAAGATCTCGCGGTGCTCGATGGTGCGTTGCAGGGCTTCTTGCGGAGTCAGGGGCATGGGATGGATTCGC
The DNA here is from genome assembly GCF_001442805.1 of Lysobacter gummosus. Taxonomy (NCBI): domain Bacteria; kingdom Pseudomonadati; phylum Pseudomonadota; class Gammaproteobacteria; order Lysobacterales; family Lysobacteraceae; genus Lysobacter; species Lysobacter gummosus. The sequence goes on from NZ_CP011131.1 coordinate 4,725,582, forward strand.
GAATTAGGCACAAAGGCAATCGGGGAACATCAGGGAACCGGGGAATCGCGCGGAAGCAGGGCTTCGGATCGCGAACGATGAGCTTCGCCATCGCCGCTTGCATTGCCTGCTCACGCATTTCATTCCCCGCCGCATTCCCTCACCGCTCCAGGAAATTGCGCAGCAGCGCGTAGCCGTGCTCGGTCTTGATCGATTCGGGATGGAATTGCACGCCCTCCACCGGGTGCTCGCGATGGCGCAGGCCCATGATTTCCTCGAAGCCGCCGTCGTCGTATTCGGTCCAGGCGGTGACTTCCAGATGCGCCGGCAGCGTTTCGCGCTCCACCACCAGCGAGTGATAGCGGGTGGCTTCGTAGCGGTCGGGCAGGCCGGCGAACACGCCCAGGCCCTCGTGGCGGATCGCCGAGGTCTTGCCGTGCATGATCCGCTTGGCGCGGATCACCTGGCCGCCGTAAGCCTGGCCCAGGCTCTGGTGGCCCAGGCACACGCCGAGGATCGGCGTGCGCTCGCCGAGCCGACGGATCACCTCGAGGGACACGCCGGCGTGGTCGGGCGTGCTCGGGCCGGGCGAAATCACGATGCGCTCGGGCGCGAGTTTCTCGATTTCCTCCACCGACAATTCATCGTTGCGGATCACCTTCACGTCCGCGCCGAGCGCCTGCAGATACTGCACGAGGTTGTAGGTAAAGCTGTCGTAGTTGTCGATCATCAGAACGGACATGACGCGCCTCGAATGCGGGTGGTGCCTTGGATGTCTGGAATGCCTGGATACGGTCCGGCGCCGGGGCCCGGCCCGGCCATCGTGCCCGCGAAAGATGTCCCCGCGTGCGACTGAGTCGGCCCGCGAATCCGCGCCCCGCCGCCGACGCTCCGGCGGCCCCCTGGCGCGGGCACAAGCCGGCCATTATCCCGTCTGCGAACGGGCTGCGGGCGTGATACGGGCCAGGGATTGCCGGCGCGCGCCGGCGACAGGGCGCGGGCGGCGGGCGGACAGGCGTTGGTGACTGGGGGCGCGCCCCGGGCGGGGCGGCGGCGGCGCTCAGCGGCCGCGGGGGTGGATAGCGATGGCGGGGACACGCACGGATTCCTCGAAAGACGACGACAGGCGGACGGAGGCGCTGCGCCACCATCGCCAGCCCTGGCCGGCCTTGCGGGAATTGTGCGGGATCGCGCGGAGGATCATGGCCCTACTGTAACCGGCGCGCGGCGGTTTGTGCGACGGTTGGCGGCGCGCCCGGTCAGGCCGCCGCTTCGCCCAGCGTGACCCGCACGCGCAGGCCGGGGGCGTTGTCGAACAAGGCGATATGGCCGCCGTGGCGGTGCACGATCGCGCGCACCAGGCTCATGCCCAGGCCGGTGCCGGGCGAGCCGCGATGGGTTTCCAGGCGCTGGAAGCGGTCGAACACGCGCTCGCGGTCGGCGGCGGGAATGCCCGGGCCGCGATCGTCGATCTGCACCGCGATCGCGCCGCGTTCGCGCAGCACGCTCAAGCGCACTTCGGTGTCGGCCGGCGCGTACTTCACAGCGTTGTCGAGCAGATTGACCAGCATCTGGAACAACTGGTCGGCATCGCCGCGCACCGCCGCCTCGCCCGGCGCGGGCAGTTGCGTGTTCAAGGCGATGCCGCGTTCGCCGGCGATCGGCGTGTACAGCTCGGCCGCGTCGCGGGCCAGATCGGACAAGTCCAGCATCGGCTCGTCGTGCACCGGCGGCTGCGCCTCGATCCGCGCCAGCCGCAGCAGCGCGCCGAAGGAATGCAGCAACTGGTCGGTTTCGCCTATCGCCGCATCGAGTTGGACGCCGGCCTCGGCGCCCTGCTCGCGCCGGCGCACTTCCTCCAGGCGGTTGCGCAAACGCGTCAGCGGCGTGCGCAGATCGTGGGCGATGTGATCGGTGGCATGGCGCACGCCGCCGAGCAGTTCCTCGATCCGGTCGAGCATGCCGTTGAAGCGGCGCGCGAGCCGATCGAAGGCGTCGTCGCTGCCGTCCAGGCGCGCGCGCAGTCCGAGTTCGCCGCTGCCCACGCGTTCGGCGGTGCCGTCCAGATGGCGAAGCCGGCGCGAGACCCAGCGCGAGGTCATCCAGCCGATCAGCGCGCCCAGGGTGGCGGCGACCACGAACGCGGCCAGCGCGGTGCGCAGCATCAACGACAGAAAGCGATCCTGGCTGCGCGTGCGGGTGCCGGTCAGCAGGGTGGTGCCGTCGGGCAGGCGCTGCAATTGCGCGACCACGCGCAGGTCGCCGTCGTCGCCGTGCTCGGTGAATTCGATCCAGCGCGCGCCCTGACGATGGATCGGCAGCGCGGTGTTGCCGGCGACCACGCGGCCGTCGGGCGCGGTCAGCGCGTACACCGCGTCGGGGTCTTCGCCCGAGCCGATGCGGTCGCGTAATTCGCCCAGCAGCGCGGCGCGGCCGTCGTCCTGGTACATCTCGACCAGACCGGCGGCGTCCACGCGCACCAGTTCGCGCGCGTCCTGGATCAGCATCGCCGACACCGCGTAGTGCACGCCGAAGCCGAGCAGCACGAAGGCGAGCAGGAACGAGGCAGTCACCGCCAGGGCCAGGCGCGCGCTGGTCGAGCGCGGCATCAGGCGCATGCGGGCTGCTCGCACCGATGCGGTTGCCGTCGCGGCTGCACGCCGGCCGCGCTCATACGCCCAGCCGGTAACCGGCGCCGCGCACGGTGTGCAGCAGCGGGCGCGGATAGCCTTGATCGATCTTCTGGCGCAGGCGGCTGATGTGCACGTCGATGACGTTGGTCTGCGGGTCGAAGTGATAGTCCCACACTGCTTCCAGCAGCATGGTGCGGGTGACCACGCGTTCGGCCTGGCGCATCAGGTATTCCAGCAGGCGGAATTCGCGCGGCTGCAGTTCGATGCGCTTGTCGCCGCGGCGGGCTTCGCGGCTGAGAAGATCCAGTTCCAGATCGGCCACGCGCAGGCGGGTGGGCTCGCTGCCTCCGGAGCTGCCGCGGCGCAGGACGCTGTCCAGGCGCGCGCTGAGTTCGGCATAGGCGAAGGGCTTGACCAGATAATCGTCGGCACCGGCGCGCAGGCCCTCGACGCGGTGATCGACTTCGCCCAGCGCGGTCAGCAGCAGCACCGGCGTGCGATTGCCGGCGCCGCGCAGGGTCTGCAGCAGGGTCAGGCCGTCGAGCGCCGGCAGCATGCGGTCGAGCACGATCGCATCCACGTTCTCGGTGGTGGCCAGGAACAGGCCGTCCTTGCCGTTGTCGGCAAGATCGACGGTGTGCCCGTCTTCGCGCAGGCCTTTGGCGATGAAGGCAGCGGTATGGGGATCGTCTTCGACGAGCAGGACGCGCATGCCGACTCCGGATCGCGATGGTGCGTGAGGTGGCGGGGACAGGATAAGGGCGGGAATCGGGAATGGGGAATCGGGAATCGAAAAAACCCGGCAAGGACAGGCATTTCCGGCTTTTTTGGCTCGGCTTTCCCGATTCCCGATTCCCGGAAAAAAGATACCCCGCCGGCTCACACCGGCGGGGTATCGCCCCCACGCCGACGATGCGTGGGGCTCGGGGGAGCAGGCTCGCGAAGGATCAGTTCGATGCCGGCGCCGCCTCCGCAGCCGCGGCGGCCTTGGGTGCCACAGCCTTCTTGGCCTTGTGATGCTTGTGCTTGACGGTCTTGGCGGCCGGCGCGGCGGTCGAAGCGGTCGTGGCCGGCGCGGCAGCGAAGGCGGAACCGGCGAACGCGGTGAGAGCGACGGCGATCAGGGCGTTGCGGACGTTCATGTGAGGCTCCTGGGGAAACGTTTGGGTGGGAGGTCTGGCCGGTGGGGTGGGCCCCATCGCGAAGTCAGATTGCTCCCGCCGCCCTGCCCCGGGCCTTTCCGGCGGATGAACTTTTTTTAATGTGGGCGATGGGATGGTTGCGACGGGCTTGCCGCTGGTGGGGCTGCGCTATGGCGTGCTCAAAATCGTCGGAGAACAAGTTCGGTATTCACGCGGAGGTAGCCTGCGCTTTATTTCGGCGGAGCCGAGCATCCAGAGACTTCAGCGCCATCTCTCCAGACCGTCATTCCCGCGAACGCGGGCTCCGCTTTACTTCGGCGGAGCCGAACATCCAGTGCCTTTCGTGCGAGAGCGTTTGAAGTCGCTGGATTCCCGCGTTCGCGGGAATGACGAGCAAGAGCGCAGAGGCTCGATACCCGAAGCAGCGATGCGATTGCGCAGTCGCGCGCAGGAACTGCGCGCACCATGGCCGCGAACAAGCGAGCGAACAAGCGGATGACGCCGCTCATTCGGCGAGCGTCATCGCATCATGTCATTGCTGAGAGCGGGCCGAACCTCAGAGCCCCCGCGCCGCCTCGGCCACCGCGCGGAACAACGCGCGCCCCTTGCTCATCGTCTCTTCCCATTCCTTCTGCGGGTCGGAGTCGTAGACGATGCCGGCGCCGGCCTGCACGTGCAGGCGGCCGTCCTGGATGACCGCGGTGCGGATCGCGATCGCGGTGTCGGCGTCGCCGTGCCAGCCGATGTAGCCGACCGCGCCGGAGTAGACGTTGCGCTTGACCGGCTCGAACTCGCGGATCACTTCCAGCGCGCGGATCTTCGGCGCGCCGCTGACGGTGCCGGCCGGGAACGTCGCGCGCAGCACGTCCATGTAGCTCATGTCGGCCTTCAGCTTGCCGGTGACTTCGCTGACGATGTGCATGACGTGGCTGTAGCGCTCGATGCCGAACTGTTCGCCGACCTCGACCGTGCCCGGCAGCGAGACGCGACCGACATCGTTGCGACCCAGGTCGATCAACATCAGGTGCTCGGCGCGTTCCTTCGGATCGGCCAGCAATTCGGCTTCCAGCGCATTGTCTTCTTCCACCGTCTTGCCGCGCGGGCGGGTGCCGGCGATCGGCCGCACGGTGACTTCGCCGTCCTGCAGGCGCACCAGGATTTCCGGCGACGAGCCGACCACCTGGGTGCCGCCGACATCGAGGAAATACATGTACGGCGACGGATTCAAGGCGCGCAGCGCGCGGTACACATCGACCGGGCGCGCCTTGAACGGCACGCTGAGCCGCTGCGACAGCACCACCTGGAAGATGTCTCCGGCGCGGATGAGTTCCTTGGATTTTTCCACCGCCTCGATGAAGCCTTCGCGGGTGAAGCCGGAGACGAAGTCGCCCTCGTCCAGGCCCGCCGGGTCGAGCGTTTCCGGATAGCTGGCGCCGCCGATGCGCAGGCGGTGCACCAGCTGGTCCAGACGGCGGTTGGCGCGCGCATAGGCCTGCGGTTCGCGCGGATCGGCGTGGACGATCAGGTACAGGCGGCCCTTGAGATTGTCGAATACCGCGATTTCCTCGCTCTGCATCAGCAGGATATCGGGCGTGCCGAGCTCATCGGGCTTGTGCGCGCCGTCCGGCCCTGGGCCGGCCAGGCGCTTTTCGATGTACTGGATGCACTCGAAACCGAACCAGCCGACCAGGCCGCCGGTGAAGCCGGGCAGGCCGTCGATCTTCGGCACGCGGTATTCGGTGCGCAGACGTTCGACTTCGGCGAAGGGGTCTTCGACCACGCGGCTTTCGATCAGCTCGCCGTGCTCGCTGACGAACAGGGTGTGGCCGGCGAAGGCGTACACGCGCTGCGCGGGCAGGCCGATGATCGAGTAGCGGCCGAAGCGCTCGCCGCCTTCGACCGATTCGAACAGGTAAGTGTGCGGGCCGTCGGCGAGTTTGAGATAGACCGACAGCGGCGTATCGAGGTCGGACAGGACCTCGCGCACGACGGGAATACGGGTGTAGCCGTTAGCAGCCTGTTGCTGGAAGAGTTCGTGCGAAATCACGCGGCAGTTCCTTCATGGACGAGTGGGCAGGAGCGACGATGGCCGACGGCCACCATCGCCAACCCACGTCGGCACAGAGGAAATGCGGGTTCGCCCAGGCTTTCATGGCGGTAACTGTAACTGCTTCGCGGGCGCGGCGCGACGGGGTCAGGCGACCGGATCGTCGGCCGCGGCGGTCGCACCGGCGGCGACGGCGGCGCGCGCGACCGCCGACAGCAGCGGACAGTCGGCCGGCAGGTGCATGCGCACGCGCGCCGGGATGCAGTCGATGCGGAAGTGATGCGACTGGACCGGTTCGCCGTCGAGATTGAGGGTCAGCGATTTCAGCGATTCGATCTCGACCCAGCGCAGTTGCGCGCGCGTGGCGACGCGGTCCAGCGCGGCGTGCTTGCCTTCGGTCAGCAAGGTGCGCGCGGTCGCGCCGACTTCGCCGGACAGATCCGGAACCACGGTCACATCGAGCAGGCCGTCGTCGATCAGGGCGTCCGGACACAGCACCTGGCCGCCGCCGGCCTGCTTGCCGTTGCCGATGCCCAGGGCGATGAACTCGCCTTCCCATTCGAAATCCTCGCCGTGCAGGCGCGCGCGGATCGGCTCGATCTTGCCGAGTTTGGAGATGCCGGTGACCAGATAAGCCAGTCCTCCCAGCATCTTCTTCAACCCCGCATCGGTCTCGATCGTCACCTGCGTACCGAACCCGCCGCTGGCCAGATTGGCGGCCCAGTGCAGGCCATCGGGCGCCTGCAGCCGGATCAGGTCGATCGGCCGCGGCGGCTGGCGATGGATCAGATCCAGCGCCAGCGCCGGATCGGTGGGAATCAGCGCGGCGCTGGCGAAATCGTTCGCGGTGCCGAGCGGCACCAGGCCGAGGCTGGGCAGCGCATCGGCCGCCTCATCGCGATGCGCCAGCGTGGTCGCCACTTCGCTGAGCGTGCCGTCGCCGCCGGCGGCGATGAGGGTGGTCACGCCGTCGGCGATGGCCTCGGCGACGTAGCGCTCGGCGTCGCCGCCTTCCCAGGTGACCCGCACATCGAGGACGACGCCGCGGTCGCGCAAGGCCGCGACCGCTTCGCGCAGGGTGTCGTCGCCGGCCGATTTGCCGTTGAGGATCAAACGCCAGCGCGGTGAGGTCATGAGTCGGCGATCCGTCGGTTATGCAGGGTTCGCGAGGCTAACAGCCGCCGTCGTCGGCGCAGGTGAATATACGAATGCGCAAAATCTGTCACACATCTGTCATGGCCGATCCGGAGTATAGGAGGCCATATCAGGGACGACGGGCGGAGGCTGGATTGCCTCCAAATATTCCGGGACGCGGGCCGCAAGGTCCGCGTTCTTTGTTTTTGGCGACGGTTGCGCAAAACCCTTGTGGCAGGGCCTTCAGGCCCGAGGCTTTTCTTTCGGCTCACCGCGATCGGAACGAAGCGCGCCGGGCCTGAAGGCCCTCGCACAAAACCGCGGTTCGCCTCAGCGCAACCGCTCGTGCGCCAACACCACGCCATCCTCGTCCGCGCACAGCCACTCGCCCGGATGGATCGTCACCCCACCGAATTCGACCTCGACATCGCGCAATCCCTGTCCGCGCTTGTCGGTCTTGCGCGGACAAGTGCCCAGCGCCTTGACGCCCAGCTCCATCGCGCCGAGCGCGCCGCTGTCGCGGATCGCGCCGAACACGACCACCCCGGCCCAACCGTTCTCGACCGCCTTGGCCGCGAGCAGATCGCCGAGCATCGCCCGCCGCAGCGAGCCGCCGCCGTCGATCACCAGCACCCGGCCGTTGCCGGCCTCGGCCACCGCCTCGCGGACCAGGGCGTTGTCTTCGTAGGCCTTGATGGTGCTGACGATGCCGTCGAAGGCGATGCGGCCGCCGTAGTCGCGCAGCGGCAGTTCGAGCACGCGCACTTGCGCTTCGTGGAGGTCGCACAGGTCGCAGGTGTTCATGGGGTCGCTCCGGCGTCGCGGGAGATGTGGGGACGATGCCACGAGCAAGAGCAAGAGCGAATCCCCCCTGCCCCCCTTTTTCAAAGAGGGGGGAACAGCGCCGCTTCGGGAGCGAGCGATAGCGGCCGAAGGACTTCCCCCTTTGTTGAGGGGGATCGAGGGGGATTCGCTCTGCAGCGCTTACTTGCGCACCGCAGCCACCGCATCCTTCATCCGGCGCACGATCTCGTCATAACCGTGCTGATCCGCCCCCGGCGCATTGAAGATCGCCGAGCCCGCAACGAAGGTATCGGCGCCAGCGGCGGCGATCTCGGCGATGTTGTCCGCCTTCACCCCGCCGTCGATCTCCAGTCGGATCGCGCGCCCGCTGTTGTCGATGCGCTCGCGCACGCGGCGCAGCTTGTCCAGCGCCGACGGGATGAAGCTCTGGCCGCCGAAGCCCGGGTTGACCGACATCAGCAGCACCAGATCCAGATCCTCCAGCACCCAGTCCAGCACTTCGATCGGCGTGGCCGGGTTCAACACCAGGCCCGCGCCGCAGCCGTGCGACTTGATCAGCTGGATGGTGCGATGCACGTGCAGGCTGGCTTCGGGATGGAAGCTGATGGTGCTGGCGCCGGCCTTGGCGAAGTCCGGGACGATGCGGTCGACCGGATCGACCATCAGGTGCACGTCGATCGGCGCGGTCACCCCGTGCTTGCGCAGCGCTTCGCAGACCAGCGGGCCGATGGTCAGGTTGGGCACGTAATGGTTGTCCATCACGTCGAAATGGACCCAGTCGGCGCCGGCCTTGAGCACGTTGTCCACTTCCTCGCCGAGCTTGGCGAAGTTGGCCGAAAGGATCGAAGGGGCGATGACGGTGGATTGCAGGGACATGGGGTCGGGCCGGACGGGACAGGCGGCTATTGTAAAAGCTCAGGAACGAGTGCAGAGGAGTGAGGAGTGAGTAAAAGCGCCGGTCGAGCGGCCTTTACTCACTCCTCACTCCTCTGCACTCGTTTCTGGCGCGTCAGCGCCTACGCAGGGTCTTGATGCGGTCGTAGGCGCGGTTGATCTCACGCGCCTTGGTCTCGGCCTGCTGGCGGATGTCGGGCGCGGCCTGGGCGACCCGGTCGGGGTGGTATTGCGCCATCAGCCGGCGGTAGGCCTGATCGACCTCGGCGTCGGTGGCCTCCAGGGTCAGGCCCAGCACCGCGTAGGGGTTGTCGCCGCGCAGCTTGAACCAGTCGGTGTCGAAGGCGTGGCCGATCAGCACCCCGATCACCGCGCCCAGGAACGGGTTGCCGCGCAGCAGGGCCGCGCCGGCGAAGAATCCCAGCAATTTGCCGTACCAACGCTTCATCGGGTCGCCGGCTGCCTCGTTTCCGGGCCGTCGCGGCCCGCCGGCGGCCATCTTAACCGGGGGCCGCCGCGGCCGGGCCGGCGCCCATCCGGGGCCGCCGGCGGGCGGGGGGCTACACATACCCCTCAGGCGGCGTACACTGCCCGGCCCCGTCGCGCACGCACGCGCGAGCCGGACGGCTCCCGGAGGCCGGCTTCAGACCTGTGCACCGCGATGGAGGGACTACGCACTGCCTTCAGGGGTCCCCACGTTGACGACCACACTGCTGCAATCCGAACTGCCCGGCCTGCCCTTGCGCCACCGCGGCAAAGTCCGCGATGTCTTCGATCTGCCCGCCGACCGCCTGCCCGCGGGCGCCGCTCCCGGCGGCGACTGCCTGCTGATGGTCGCCACCGACCGGCTCAGCGCCTTCGACGTGGTCCTGCCCGACCCGATCCCGGGCAAGGGCGAGATGCTGTGCCAGATCAGCAATTTCTGGTTCGGCAAGACCGCGCACATCATCCCTAACCACCTCACCGGCATCGACGTCGCGGCGGTGCTGCCGCAGGGCGTGGACGCCGCGCTCTACGCCAAACGCGCGGTGGTGACCAAACGGCTCAAGCCGGTGGCGATCGAATGCATCGCCCGCGGCTACGTGATCGGCAGCGGCTGGAAGGATTACCAGCGCACCGGCCGGATCAGCGGCATCGCCCTGCCCAGCGGCCTGCGCCAGGCCGAGAAGCTGGCCGAGCCGATCTTCACCCCCTCGACCAAGGCGGCGGTGGGCGATCACGACGAAAACATCGACTTCGACACCGCGGTGCGCACGGTCGGCGCCGAGTTGGCCGAAGCGGTGCGCGACGCGACCTTGCGGCTGTACCGTTTCGCCGCCGATTTCGCCGCCGAGCGCGGGATTCTTCTGGCCGACACCAAGTTCGAATTCGGCACCGACGCCGACGGCCGTCTGTACGTGATGGACGAGATGCTGACGCCGGATTCCTCGCGTTACTGGCCGGCCGACGAATATCAGGTCGGCACCAGCCCGCCGAGCTACGACAAGCAGTTCGTGCGCGACTATCTGGAGACGCTGGGCTGGGACAAGACCCCGCCGGGGCCGAATCTGCCGGCGGAAGTGATCGAGCGCACGCGGGCGAAGTACGCCGAGGCCTTGCTGAAGTTGGCGGGGATTTCGGTGGATTGATTCGGGCGTTGGGTTCGAAGCGAAAGGGCCGCGGATGCGGCCTTTTTGTTGGGTGGAGCAAATCCCCCCTGCCCCCCTTTTTCAAAGGGAACCGATCGCCGCGAATCCTCATGGCATGCGGGAGGGGCGCTAATGCGCGGCGTCGATTTACCTACGCAGGCTTTGCGGCGTCAACTCGTCCCGTCCCTTTGAAAAAGGGGGGCAGGGGGGATTTGCTCTTTAAGCCCGACTGTCGCCTGCTTTACAGACCCCGCCCACCCAATACGCAACACTGCCCCGACGCCCTCCGCCACGCCTCCACGCCATGCGCGCTACCCTGCCCGCCTTACTCCACGCAGATCCGGGTGCGCATGAACATCGGCTACTTCTACCTGGCCATCGCCATCGCCGCCGAGGTCGTCGCCACCAGCGCGCTCAAGGCTTCGGACGGATTCACCAAAACCGGGCCGACGATCCTTGTCGCCGCCGGCTACGGGGTCGCGTTCTATTTCCTGTCGCTGGTGCTCAAGACCGTGCCGGTCGGCGTCGCCTACGCGGTGTGGTCGGGCGTGGGCATCGTGCTGATCGCCCTGATCGGCTGGCTGTTCATGAAACAGGCCCTGGATGCGGGCGCGCTGGCCGGCATCGGCCTGATCGTCGCCGGCGTCATCGTGATCCAGCTATTCTCGAAAGCGGCCGCGCACTAGCCGCACCACGCGCGCCCGTCGCGGACGCGCCAGCCACCGCGCGGGCCTCGCGCCCGTCACGCCTCACCGGGAGCCGAACATGAGCAGCCTCGCCCACGCCACCGAACACGACCGCCCGATCGACCGCTGGTTCGCCAGCTACTCCGGCGATCACCGCAACGGCACCAACCAGCTCATCCACGTGTTCGCCGTGCCGGCGATCCTGTGGAGCGTGATCGCGCTGCTGTGGTGCATCCCCGTGCCCGGCACCTGGTTCAAGCCGGGTATGTGGGCCGCCATGGCGATGTTCGCGGCGATGCTGTTCTACTACCGCGCCTCGCGCAAACTCGGCCTGGGCATGCTGGTGCAGTTCGCGGTGTTCACCCTGCTGACCAATTGGATCGCCGCGAGCTTCGGCTTGAACGCGCTGCTGTGGCTGGCGATCGGCGTATTCGTGGTCGCCTGGATCGCGCAGTTCATCGGCCACAAGATCGAAGGCAAGAAACCCAGCTTCCTCACCGACCTGACCTATCTGCTGATCGGCCCGGCTTGGGTGCTGTCCAAGCTGTATCGCAAGCTGGGCTGGTCGTACTGAGGCGCGTTCGGCCTCAGTCGATCCGCGGCATCAGCCACCACCACGCAAGCAGCAGCTCCGCCCACAACAGCAGCACCGGCGCCAGCGACACCCACAGCGCGCGCGGCCACGGCAATTTGAGCCCGGCCGGATCGGGCAGATACAGGCGCACGCTCAGGCTGAGCGCGCACCACGACAACACCATCGCCAGGGCCAGAAACGGCGCGCCACTGCCCACGGCGCTGCCGCGCGAGACCATCAGCGCGATCACCGCCAGCATCGCCCACACGATCAGCGCGAACACCACCGACCACAGCGCCGCGCCGAACGCAGGCCGCGCCCCGACCACGCGCGCGACCAGCGCGCGCAACAGCCACGCGCCCGGCGCCAACGCGGCCACCAGCGCCGCTATGCCCAGCAGCCACAACAGCGGCCCCGCAGACTGCATCGCATCCTTCACAATGATGATCCCACCGCGCTGTTCGCGTCCGTCCGCAAGGCGGCCACGATAGCCCACACGACAGGCCAGCGACACCGTCATGCCCGCCCGCGATCTGGTTCTGCTGATGCTCGTCGTCCTGTCGTGGGCGATCAATTTCCTGACCTCGGCGCTGGCGCTGCGCGAGATTCCGCCGTTCCTGTTCACCGCCGTGCGCTTCGCCCTGCTCGCGCTGCCGCTGGTGTTCTTCCTCAAGCGCCCGGCGCCGGGCCAGTGGCCGCGCCTGATCGCGGTGTGCCTGTGCATCGGCGTGCTGCATTTCGGCCTGAGCTTCAGCGCGCTCAAGGCCGCCGGCGATCTGTCCTCGCCGGCGATCGTGTTGCAAAGCTATGTGCCGATGACCGCGCTGCTGGCGTGGTGGCTGCTGGGCGAGCGTTTCGCCTGGCGCACTGGCGTTGCGATCGCGATCAGCTTCTGCGGCGTGCTGGTGCTGGGCTTCGACCCGCTGGTGCTGGACAAGCCGCTGGCGGTGGTGCTGATGCTGGTCTCGGCCGCGTTCCTGGCCCTGGGCACGGTGCTGATGAAGGGCCTGCGCGGGCTCGACATGTTTTCCCAGCAAGGCTGGACCGCGCTGATCGCGGTGCCGCCGCTGCTGATCATCAGCCTGGTGCTGGAACCCGGCGGCGTGGGCGCGTTGCCGCAGATCAGCTGGGTGGCCTGGGCCGGCGCGATCTATGCCGCGTTCGTGTCCTCGCTGCTCGGCCACGGCCTGTACTACGTGCTGGTGCAGCGCCATCCGGTGGCGCAGGTGACGCCGTGGCTGCTGCTGGTGCCGGTGTTCGCGATCGCGCTCGGCATCGCGTTCTGGGGAGATCGGCCGGGGCCGAGCCTGTGGATCGGCGGTGCGATGGTGCTGGGCGGCGTGCTGATGATCGCGCTGCGCAATCTGGCCAAGGCGCGCGCGCTCAAGCAAGCCGCTTGAAGCTGTTGTTGTAGGAGGGCCTTCAGGCCCGGTGTTTTCGGCTCAGATCGCGATGATCGGAAACAAAAGCACCGGGCCTGAAGGCCCTCCCACAAAAGAGCCCTCTCGCACCGCCGCAGGCGCTTAGTCGCGCGGCGTCTCGAACATCTCCGCGCTCGGCTGAAAGCTGCGCGGCGCATACCCGAAATCGCGCCGCGCCGGCGCCGCGTCGAAGGTCATGTCGGTGCGCATGCGCCGCACCGCCGCTTCGCCCAGCCCGGTCGCGCGGCCGGCGGCCTGCGCGGCCACCAGCGCGAGGTTGAACAACGGCGACGGCAACTCGACCAGCTTCACCGGCGGACGCAGGCAGGCCAGCGTGCGTTCGACCATGTCGCGATAACTCAAGGTCTCGCCGCCCGGCACCGCGTAGGTGTTGCCGAAACTCGCCGGCGCGGTCAGCGCGGCGAAGGCGGCGTCGGCCAGATCGTCCACGTGCACCGGCTGACGCAGGCCGTTGGCGCCGCGCGGCAGCGGGAAATACTTCAGGCGCTTGGCGAGCTGGGCGATCCGGGTCAGGGTCGCGTCGCGGCCGGCGCCGTAGATCAGGGTCGGACGCAGCACCGTGGCCGCGTCGCTGCGCGGTTGCGCGGCGGCGAACAAGGCCGCCTCGCCTTCGCGCAATTCGCCGGCCACGCGGCGCTCTTCCGCATCGGCCGAGCCGCGCTTGGTTTCCGCGCTGGTCGAGCCGAACGCGATCACCCGCGTGGCCTCGATTCCGGATTGCGCATACCACTGGGCGAACTTCAGCAGCGGGCCGCAGCTGAAGATCGCATCCACCCGCGGCGGCAATTCCGGCATCTGCGCAAGATCGCCCTGCAGCCAGTGCAGGCCGGGGCGATCGAATTGCTCGTGCCGCGAGATCGCGGTCACCCGCCAGCCGGCGTGGGACAAACGCTGCAACAGCGGCAGGCCGATCTGGCCGCTGCCGCCGAACACCAAAGCATGTTTCATGCACTCAATCCTGGGCGCCGCGCACCGGCAATACCGCGCGCAGCCAACCGAAGCCGATCACCGCCGACAGCAGCGAGGCGGCAAGGATACCCAGAACCGCTTCCTCGTACAGCGCCGGGTCCTGATAGGCCAGCGAGGCGATGAACAGGCTCATGGTGAAACCGATACCGCACATCAGCCCCAGGCCGATCATCGCCCGCAGGTCCATGCCGTTGGGGAAGCGCGCCCAGCCCAGCGCACGCATCAGCAGCGCGGCGCCGACGATGCCGACCGGCTTGCCGACCACCAGGCCCAGCACGATGCCCATCGGCAACGCGGCGGTGGCGTCCTCCAGCTTGACTCCGCTCAGCGACAGGCCGGCGTTGACGAAGGCGAACAAGGGCAGGATCGCGTAAGCCACCCACGGATGCAGCGCGTGCTCCAGGGTTTCCAGCGGCGAGTGCTCGTGGGCGTCGTCGATGTTGTTGCGCTTGTCGATGTGCGGAATCATCAGACCGGTGGCGACGCCGGCCAAGGTGGCGTGCACGCCCGACTTGAGTACGCACACCCACAGCACCACGCCCAGCGTCAGATACGGCCCGAGCGACTTCACTCCGCGCCGGTTGAGCAGCCACATCGCCGCCAGCGCCACCGCGGCCCAGACCAGGGCGGTGACCGACATGCCGTGCGAATAGAAGAACGCGATGATCAGGATCGCCATCAGGTCATCGACCACGGCGATGGTCGACAGCAGCAGCTTCATCGCCACCGGCACGCGCGAGCCCAGCAGCGCCAGCACGCCGAGCGCGAAGGCGATATCGGTCGCTGTCGGCACGGCCCAGCCGCGCATCGAGGCGGCATCGCCGGCATTGAGCGCGTAGAACAACAGCGCCGGCACGATCACGCCGGCGCAGGCGCACAGCAGCGGCAGCACCAGTTGCGAGCGTTCGGCCAATTGTCCGCTGAGGGCTTCGCGCTTGATCTCCAGCGCGACGACCAGGAAGAAGATCGCCATCAGCCCGTCGTTGATCCACAGCAGCAGCGGTTTGCTGATGTCGAGCGCGCCGATGCGCACCTGCACCGGGATCTGGCGGAACGCTTCGTAGGCTTCGTGCAGCGGCGAATTGGCCGCGATCAGCGCCAGCACCGCGGCGCCGATCAGGACGATGCCGCCGGCGGCTTCAAGGCGGAAGAATTCGCTGAGTGCGCGCAGGGCGCGGCGCGTGAGGCGCGGCGAGGAGGTGATTTCGCTCATCGGGCCATTATAGGGGCGGGGGTTGCATGGGGTTTGTGGATGCGAGGTTCGTCCCTGCTCCCGTTTGCGGGAGAAGGCGTCCGGAGAGCCTGCCCCCGCGAAGACGGGGGCGGATGAAGGCGCGCGGGATTCGACTTGCGACGCGCGCCCTCACCCCAGCCCTCTCCCGCAAGCGGGAGAGGGAGACAAGCCGCTACGCAGTAATAGGGGGTGAGGGTTGCATGGGGTTTGTGGATGCGCGGCTCGTCCCTGCTCCCGTTTGCGGGAGAAGGCGCCCGGAGAGCCTGCCCCCCGCGAAGGCGGGGGGGCGATGAGGGCGCGCAGGATTCGGCTTGCGACGCGCGCCCTCACCCCAGCCCTCTCCCGCAAGCGGGAGAGGGAGACAAGCCTCTAGGCAGTGAGGTTTTCGATCCGAACCCGATCAGTGATGCAACATCACCAACTCGAACGCCACCCACACCAGCAAACCGACCAGCAGAATCCCGCCCTCGCGCTTGCTCACCCGCAGATCGCCGCGCAGCATCGGATACAGCATCAGCGCGAACACCGCCGCGGCCGGCAGTTCGAAACGCACGAACGATTCCGGCAACGGCACCGTGTGCAGCGCGGCCATGCCGCCGAGCACGATCAGCAGATTGAACAGGCTCGAACCGATCACGTGGCCGACCACGATGTCGCCCTGCCCGCGCCGCGCCGCGGCGATGGCGGCGGCGACTTCCGGCAGCGCGGTGCCGATCGCGACCGGCAACAGGCCGGTCAGCAGCGGCGACAGGCCCAGGCCCGCGCCGATAATCGCCGCGTTAGGCGAACCGAAACCGCCCGCGACGGCCGGCGCGGCGGCGGCGAAGCTCCACAGCCCGTGGCCGCCGACGATCAGATACGCGCCCATGTGCAGCAGCACCGCGGCGATGAACACCCGCACCAGGTTCAACCCCAGATGGGTCTGGGTCTGCGCGAACGCGGCGATCGCCTCCTGCAGCTCCGGCGCCTCGCGGCGTGTGCGCGCGACCGCGAAGGCGACCACCGCGACGAACACCACGATCATGCCCAGGCCCTCGGCCCGGCTCAGCGCGCCGTCCAGGCCCAGGCCGATCACCGCCACGGTGCCCACCAGCAGCACCAGCAACAGCGGCGCCAACGCCCGCCAACGCACCACCAGCGGCGCGGCGAGCGCGGCCAGACCCAGGGTCAGGCCGAAATTGACCACGTTGCTGCCGACCGCGTTGCCCAGCGCCAGCGCCTGCTGGCCGCGCAGCACCGCCTGCAGATTGACCGCCAGTTCCGGCAGCGAAGTGCCGAAGGCCACCAGCACCAGCCCGGCCGCGAACGGCGAGGCGCCGAAGCGCTGGGCCAGGCCGGACGCGCCCTTGACGATCGAATCGCCGCCCAGAGCCAGCAGAAACAGGCCCAATACGAACAAGCCGACGGCTTCGAACATGGCGGTCATCCCCTTGCGATCAATGATTCGCGCGCTGCGGGCGCGAGCGTTCCGAACCCGATTCTATGCCCGGCCGGGCCGGTTCGTCCGCCGGCCGTCAATGCCGGCGGCGACGGCCACCGTGCCGGGAGCGAGCCATCAGAAACAACCCTCGACGTAATCCACCTGCGGCGGCACGCCGATGCGCCAGTGACCGACCTTCCCGTCGGCGCCGGTTTCGAACACCAGCACGCCCGCGCCGCCGGCCGGATCGGCCACGCGCAGATACTTGCCGCCTTGTTCGTACTTGTGCGGCTGCTCTTCGACCTTGCCCGGATACAGACGACGGATTTCGTCCGCGCTCATGCCGCGCTTGCCGCCGCCGGGCGCGACTTCTTTCTCGCCGCCCACGTCCACGCGCGCGAACTTGCCGTCTTCGACCATGAAACCGAACTCGCGCGCATTGCTCGCCCAGATCGGCAGCAGGTAATAGCAAGTGCTGTCGGCCGAGGGCTTGCCCTTGAGTTCGCCGCCCCAGGCCTGCCTGGTCTGCTCCACGCTCATGCCGAAGCGCATGTCGCCGTAGCCGTCGAAGCGCGCGAGCGTGCTGCTCGCGGCCGGCGGAGGATTGGATACCGGCGCGGTCGCCGGCGGCACGTTTTCCGCGGGTTGGTCGGTGATCGGCGCCGGATTGACCGCCGGCGCGGTGTCCGCCGCGGGCGTCGCCGGCGCGGCTGCGGTCGGTGCCGCCTCGCGCTGGCAGGCGCTCAGGCCCAGGCTCAGCAGCATCGCGGCGAGCAAAGCGGTGCGGGTCGGTGCGAAGGTCGTCGGCGCGTGTGTCATCGGCGGAACTCCGGCGCCCGGGGCGCGATTCGAATGGCCGAAGCAGCCTAGCGTTTTTACGTGAACGCGGCGAGAAGCGGGCTGGATCGAAGCCGGCGTCGCCGGCGGCGGGTTAAGCCGAATGGCGAAACCGCGAATCCACGAGGTCTTTTGTGGGAGGGGCTTCAGCTCCGATGCTCTTCGCTCCGATCGCTTGGAACTTCACCACTTCCGATCGAAAAGCATCGGAGCTGAAGCCCCTCCCACAAAAGACCTCGAAGGCGATGGCAGCTCAAACAAAACGCGCGGCCGAAGCCGCGCGTTGTCGTTTTCTAGCCATCGACGATGCGACGCGATCGCTTCGCTCACTCTTTCCGAGTCGGATCGAAATGCTTCCGCAGCCCCGCCCAGCACGCCTGATAGTCGCGCTGCCGGTGCGCCGCATCGAAGGCCTGCGCGGTCGGACGAATCACTGCGCGCGTCTCGAACATGAAAGCCATGGTGTCGGTGATCACATGCGGCTTGCTCAGATCGGCATGCGAGGCTTTCTCGAAGGTCTCCGCATCCGGCCCATGTCCGGTCATGCTGTTGTGCAGCGAAGCGCCGCCCGGGGCGAAGCCGCCGGCCTTGGCGTCGTACACGCCATGCACCAGTCCCATGAATTCGCTCGCGATGTTGCGATGGAACCACGGCGGCCGGAAGGTGTGCTGCGCCACCAGCCAGCGCGGCGGGAAGATCACGAAATCGATATTGGCCGTGCCGGGCGTGTCGCTGGGCGAGGTCAGCACGGTGAAGATCGACGGATCGGGATGGTCGAAGCTGATCGAGCCGATGGTGTTGAAGCGGCGCAGATCGTATTTGTATGGCGCGTAGTTGCCGTGCCAGGCGACCACGTCCAGCGGCGAGTGGCCGATGTCGGCGCGCCACAGGTGGCCCTGGAATTTGCCTATCAGCTCGAACTCGCCGTCGATGTCCTCGTAGGCCGCGTGCGGGGTGAGGAAATCGCGCGAATTGGCCAGGCCGTTGGAACCGATCGGGCCGAGGTCCGGCAGGCGCAGCGCGGCACCGAAGTTCTCGCACACGTAGCCGCGCGAAGCGCCGTCGGGCAATTCGACGCGGAAGCGTACGCCGCGCGGAATCACCGCCACTTCGAACGGCTCGACCTCGATCGCGCCGAACTCGGTGCCTATCAGCAGGCGACCCTGTTGCGGCACGATCAACAGCTCACCGTCGGCGTCGTAGAAATAACGCCCTTCCATCGAACGGTTGGCGGCGTACAAATGGATGCCGCAACCGTGCTGGCCCGCGGCCGAGCCGTTGCCGGCCATCGTGTACAGGCCATCGAGGAAATCGACCGGCGCCTGCGGCAACGGCAGCGGGTCCCAGCGCAACTGGTCGGGCGAAACCGGGCCGTCGCCGAACTCGTTATGGAACTGCGGCTGCCGGTATAGCGAGAACGTGCCGTGCATCGCCGCCGGACGAATGCGGTATAGCCAGCTGCGCCGGTTTTCCTTGCGCGGCGCGGTGAACGCGGTGCCGCTGAGCTGCTCGGCGTACAGGCCCATCGCCACGCGCTGCGGCGAGTTCTGCCCTTCCGGCAGCGCGCCGGCCACCGCTTCGCTTGCGAATTCGTTGCCGAACCCGCTCATGTAGCCGCGCGGATTCTGGCGCAGGCTGTCGGTGCTGGGCATCGGGATGACGTTGTCGATGTCGTTGGCTGCGGTGCTCATACGGGCTCGCTGGGCGGTTGAATGCCGCGGCATCGGCGGCGGCGTGACGCAAACGGTGGTGATGCGGGTTACATCCTGGCGGCCTGAATCTCCGCGATCAGGCCAGACTGCGCTCGGTCGCACGCTCGACGGTCAATGCCAGCTCGGTCGCGAGCTGCAAAGTCCGCGGAGCATCGGCGCGCAGCACCGCGACAGCGTGCAATTCCTCGCTGTAATGCTGGCCGAGCAGGAGCAATTCGTAACCTCCGTTGTCCCCGGCGCGCTGGATCAACTGCTGATCCAGCCAGAGGAAATACTCGTCCGGCAGGAAATAGCGGCCGTCTTCGTGCAAGGGATAATCCGGCAGCGGTTCGGCGAAGAAATCGCTGATCTGCTCATGCACTTCGTCGATCTTGTCGCCGACCGCGATGAAATCGCGGAGCTTGAAGATGATCGCGGTCTGCGTCAGTTCTTCCGGCGTGGGCTCGTACAGCCAATCCATATCCGGATCGTCCGCCGCGCCGTCGATGGCGGCGACGGTCGATTCCAGTTCCGCAGGCTCGAGCTCCCGGGACGTCAGCAGATCGACGAGTTCTTTCAGCATGGCGATTCCTTCGCGGCGTGGTGGGCGCTTATTACAGCACGCCGCGCTGCATCTGATCGCGCTCGATGCTCTCGAACAAGGCTTGGAAATTGCCCTCGCCGAAGCCTTCGTTGCCCTTGCGCTGGATGATCTCGAAGAAGATCGGGCCGATCGCGTTCTTGGTGAAGATCTGCAGCAGTTTGCGCTGATGGGTCTCCGGGTCGGCGTCGATCAGGATCTTGTTCTTGGCCAACCGCGCGACGTCCTCTCCATGATTGGGCACGCGCAGGTCGATCACATCGAAATAGGTGTCCGGCGTATCCAGGAAATCGACGTTCTGCGCGCGCATCGCCTCGACGGTCTCGTAGATGTTGTCGGTGAAGCAGGCGATGTGCTGAATGCCCTCGCCCTTGTAGGCGTCCAGGTATTCGTTGATCTGGCTCTTGGGGTCGTTGGACTCGTTGAGCGGAATGCGCACCACGCCGTCGGGCGCGGTCATGGCCTTGGACACCAGGCCGGTCTTGACGCCCTTGATGTCGAAGTAGCGGATTTCGCGGAAGTTGAACAAGCGCTCGTAGTAATCCGACCACTTCTGCATGTTGCCGAAGTACAGGTTGTGGGTCAGATGGTCGATGAAGGTCAGGCCGAACCCGGTCGGGTTCTGGTCCGCGCCCGGGATCGGCTCGTAGTCGGCGTAGGCGTTGCCCTTGTCGCCGTATTGATCGACCAGGTACAGCATGCAGTCGCCGATGCCCTTGACCACGGGCGCGTCGATGACGCGGGTGTCGGCGCGCTCGCCCACCGCTTCGCCGCCGTTGCCGAGCACCGCCTTGAGCACTTCGGCCGCCGGCTTCTTGAAGCGGATGGCGAACCCGGCCGCGCAGGGGCCGTGCGCGTCGGCGAAGGCCGAGGCGAAGCTGTCCGGGCTTTCGTTGACCAGGAAGTTCACCCCGCCCTGGCGATAGACCGTGATCGGCCGCGACTTGTGGCGCAGCACGGCGGTAAAGCCCAGGCGGCGGAAATAGTCGTGGAGCATCTCGCCTTGCCCGGCCGGGGCGGCGAACTCGACGAACTCGAAGCCGTCGATGCCGAGCGGATTTTCGAAGGTGGTGACCTGCATGCCGAGGTTGGGCTGTGCATTCATGGCATTGTTCTCGGGTGGCGGCCGGATCCGCTGCGGACGGCCTCAGGGAAAGGGTCGTTATAGTTTCACATGAAACCATAAGCAAGGCACAGTGCAGCATGAATCGACCGACCTCACAGTCCGGCCCGGCCGGCACCGCCCCCTCCGACCCTGAACAGGCCGGCCCCGGCCCGACCGCGCCCCCCGTCCGCGCCGCCGCGCGCAGCGGCGCGGCCCGGCACGCGGAGCTGGACCTGGACCACTTCCTGCCCTATCGCCTGTCGGTGTTGTCGAACCGGGTCAGCAGTGCGATCGCGCGGGTCTATTCCGAGCGTTACGCGCTGAGCGTGACCGAGTGGCGGGTGATGGCCGTGCTCGGCCGCTTCCCCGGTTTGTCCGCGAACGAAGTGGCGCAGCGCACGGCGATGGACAAAGTCGCGGTGAGCCGCGCCGTCGCCCGCCTGACCGAGGCCGGCCGCCTGGAGCGCGACACCCACGACGACGACCGTCGCCGTTCGGTGCTGCGGTTGTCGCCGGACGGCTACAAGATTTATGACGAGGTCGCGCCGATGGCGCTGGCCTTCGAGCAGCGGTTGTTGGCGGGGATCGAATCGGCCGAGCGCGACGCGCTGTTTCGTCTGCTGGACCGGCTGGATGAGCTGGAGATGCAGGCCGAGGCGGAGATGGCGGCGGATAAGCGCTGAGCGTCGTGCTTGCTGTCGTCGGCGCCGGGTGGTGCGCGCTGTCGCTTCCGGCATTGAACGCCGCGCCCTGACCTTGCGGGCGCCGGCGTGGTTTTGGCGAGAACCGCAGTCCGCTTTGCGGTTGCGCTGCCGCCACAATCCCATTTGAAATTGCGCTGGCAATGGCGGCTTCGGTTGCCGTTGCCGTTGCCGTTGCCGTTGCCGTTGCTAAGACTTTGCTTTGCCTCGGCTTCGCTTTGCTGTGCGCTTCGGCTTTGATGTTGCTGTTGCTGTTGCTGGGCGCGGCCTGTAACTCGCGAGACCAGGAACACCCGGAGGGCGGCGCACATGGACGTGCGCCGGGTCCCGCCGTGGGCAGGATGCCCACTGCGGGACCTGCCTGCGCAAGCTACGCACTCGTGGCTTTTGACTCGAAACAGCTAAAGCCCTTTCTTTGGTTACTTTCTTTGTGGCTTTGGACAAAGAAAGTGACCCGCCGCTCTATGGCGGAAGCGTTTAGCGTTTGATCTTGCTTGTCGCATTTGATCTTGCTTGAAGCTTCTAAAGAACCCGAAGCCTCTGATCGAAGCACCCAAACCTACGCACTCCCTCCTACCGTCATTCCCGCGAAAGCGGGAATCCAGTGCCTTTCGTGCGAGAACGATTCAAGTCTCTGGATTCCCGCTTTCGCGGGAATGACGAGCAAAAAAGCCTTAAGCAGGAGCAGAAGCAAGATCAAACGCCTAAAGCTTCCGCCATGGAGCGGCGGGTCACTTTCTTTGTCCAAAGCCACAAAGAAAGTAACCAAAGAAAGGGCTTTAGCTGTTTCGCATCAAGAGCCACGAGTGCGGTGCCTGCGCAGGCAGGTGCCACCTTGGGCATCCTGCCCAAGGTGGCACCCGGCGCACGTCCATGTGCGCCGCCCTCCGGGTGTCCCTGGTCTCGCGAGTTACAAGCTGCGCCCAGCAACAGCAACAGCAACGGCAGAGCAAAGCCAGAGCAAAATCTCAGCATCAGCAGCAACAGCAACAGCAACAGCAACTGCAACTGCAACTGCAACTGCAAGTACAACAGCAACAACCGCAGCAGCCACCGCCAATAGTCCCGCACCAAAAGAAAACGGCAGCCTGAGCTGCCGTTCTCGAACACAACGATCGCCGCAATCAGCGCAAGGCGATCACTTCACCCCATGCATCAACTTCTGCACCAGCGGCGCGATCAGGAACAACAACAACCCCGCGCCCACCAGAACCATGAAGCCGAAACCGTAACCGGTCAGCGCCGTCGCCGTGCTCATGCCCTTCTCGCCGCTGACTTCGCCGGCGAAGATGCCCGACAGGTTGTTGCCGATGCCGGTGGACAGGAACCAGCCGCCCATGCCGAAACCGACCAGGCGCACCGGCGCCAGCTTGGTCACCATCGACAGGCCGATCGGCGACAGGCACAACTCGCCGACCGACTGGATCACGTAGACCATGAACAACGACCAGAACGGAATCTTGCCCGGCGCCGCGGCGAACGCGGAACCCGGCGACACCGACGGCGCCCACTTCAACCACGACGGCAGGCTCTCAAGGCCCATCGCCGGAACCACCAGCGGCGTCAGCACGACCACCAGCAACAGGAAGGCCAGGCCGTTGAAGATCAGGCCCAGGCCGAACTTGCGCGGGATCGAGGGATTGGAGTTGCGCATCGCCACCCAGATCCAGGCGATGATCGGCGCCAGCGCGATGATCGCCAGCGAATTCACCGACTGGAACCACGCGTTCGGGAATACGAAGCCGCCGCTGAACTGACGGTCGACGATCTGATCGGCGAGGAAGGTGAAGGAGCTGCCGGCCTGCTCGAAGAACATCCAGAACAGGATGTTGAAGGTGAAGATGATCAGCATCGCGATCACTTTGTCGCGCTGCGCCGAGCCTT
The DNA here is from genome assembly GCF_001442805.1 of Lysobacter gummosus. Classification (NCBI taxonomy): domain Bacteria; kingdom Pseudomonadati; phylum Pseudomonadota; class Gammaproteobacteria; order Lysobacterales; family Lysobacteraceae; genus Lysobacter; species Lysobacter gummosus. Next base: position 4,748,987 of record NZ_CP011131.1, read on the forward strand.
CGCGGAAGCCTTCGAACAACAGCAGGCCGCACAGCGCCACGAACATCGCCAGCAATACCCACTGCAAGGTGCCGGCGCCGAGCGCGAGCAGGAAATACACCACCGGAATCGCGGCCAGCGCGCCGAGGAATACGTACAGCACTTTCTGCTTGCCCTGGCTGTCGGCGGGCGGACGGCCGATGCCTTCGAGCTGGCGGCGGCCGAACCAGAACCAGAACAGGCTGATCAGCATGCCCACGCCGGAAGCCAGGAACACCATCTTGTAGGCCGGCATCGCCGAGGTGCCGAACACCTGCTCGGCCAGCCAGCCGGTCAGGATCGGCGACAGGAAGCCGCCGAGGTTGATGCCCATGTAGAAGATGGTGAAGCCCGAATCCCGGCGCTCATCGCTGACCGCGTAGAGCTTGCCGACCATGGTCGAGATGTTCGGCTTGAACAGGCCGTTGCCGCAGATGATCGTGGCCAGGCCGAACTTGAATACCTGTTCGTTCGGGATCGCGATCATGAACAAACCGGCGGACATGATCGCCGCGCCCAGCAGGATCGAGCGCTGATACCCCAGCACGCGGTCGGCGATGTAGCCGCCGAAGATCGCCGCGGCGTAGACCAGCGCCAGGTAGGCGCCGTAGACGCGGTTGGCCGGCGCCTGGCCGACGCCGTCGCCGTTGTAGAACTGAGCCACGATGTAGAGCACGAGCGCCCATCGGATGCCGTAGAAGGCGAAACGCTCCCAGAACTCGGTCATGAACAGCATCCACAGGGGCTTGGGATGCCCGAGTCGCTGTTCGAATTCCGGGATGGGCGCCTGGCCCTGGATGGATGTCGCGGCTCCGCTCATGCGGTGTCCCCTGTCGTGTGGAAACTGAATGAAAATCCCACGCCGACGGCACGGGTCGGGGAGATTTACCGGTGCGGACCGGTCCCGTCAAACCTTTGTGAAGCTTGGCGAGACGTGTTGCGGCGCAACATTCGCGCTCCTAAACCCCTGAATGGGGATGGATTTTGCGCGGCCGCAGGGGCGAAGTTCGGGGTTCGCGGTGTCTTCGTGCGGCGATCGGGTGACAACTGTCACGCTGGATGGGCTATGCGGCGGGAGCGGATCGGTGCGCGCCGGCGCTCCGCCGCCCAATCCCAGCACCCGGCGTCCGGACTCAATAGCTTCCGGAATCGCCCGCCAGACCGATGCTGGTGCGCACCTCGAACAGCTCCGGGAAGAAGGTCAGTTCCAGCGCCTGCTTGAGGAAGCCCACGCCGCTGGAGCCGCCGGTGCCGCGCTTGAAGCCGATGATGCGCATCACCGTGCGCATGTGGCGGAAGCGCCACAGCTGGAACTGGGTTTCCACGTCCACCAGGTCTTCGCACAGCGCGTATTCGCGCCAGTACACGTCGGTGTTTTCGTAGATGCGTTCGAACACCGGCTGCAAGGCCGGATCGCTGACGTGCGGATGGCGCCAGTCGCGGCGCAGGTGAGCGTCGGGAATGGCGTGGCCGAAACGCGCCAGATACATCAGGAATTCGTCGTACAGGCTCGGCGAGGCCAGCGCGGTTTCCAGCGTGGCCTGGCCCTGCGGGTCGTGCGCGAACACGCGCAGCATCGCCTCGTTCTTGTTGCCGAGCATGAACTCGATGGTGCGGTACTGCAGCGACTGGAAGCCCGACGACGGCCCCAGGGTCTCGCGAAAACCCATGTATTCCGACGGCGTCAGGGTCTCCAGCACCGACCACTGTTCGGTCAGCTGGCGCAGCACCTGCTTGCAGCGCGAGAGCACTTTCTGGCATTGCCAGACCTGATCCAGGCGCAGGTGTTCGATCGCCGCGCGCAGCTCGTGGATGATCAGTTTCATCCACAGCTCCGACACCTGGTGCTGGATGATGAAGAGCATCTCGTCGTGATGGCTGGGCTGCGACAAGGGCTGCTGCGCCGCGAGCAGTTTGTCCAACTGCAGATAGCCGCCGTAGGTGATGCGTCCGTGCAGGTCGGTATGGATACCGCTTTCCAGTTCGCGCTGGTTCTTCTCGACGGACATCGGCGGGGCTCGCGGCAGGGGCGCAAAGCGTAGCGCATCCGTCCCGGCGCGGGGGTCTCGGACACGGCAACGCTGTGTGCTCAAGTGACGCGCTTGCTATGACGCTTTTCGTGCGAATTCGCGGGTATTGCGACAGCCCGGCGGCATAATCGCCGAGCCCGCCCGACGCGACACAAGGCCGTGTCGTCCTGTCCGCGGGCGCACTACTAAAGGGGAAACTCATGCATGCACTTGCCAACCGCGCACTCGCGGCGGGTATCGCTTTGGCCCTGGCCGGCCCGGCCGGCGCCCAGGTCGTCGTCTCCCAGGTCTATTCCGGCGCCGGCAACACCAGCGCCGGCTATATCGCCGATTTCATCGAGTTGCACAACAACAGCAATGCCGCGGTCGACCTCAGCGGCTGGAGCGTGCAATACGCCGAGTTGGGCGCCAACTGGCAGCGCACGCCGCTGACCGGAAGCATTCCGGCGGGCGGCTTCTATCTGGTCCGCCAACGCAGCGGCACCGGCGGCCGCGCCCTGCCCAGCGCCAACGCCACCGGTTCGACCTCGATGGCGACCACCGCCGGCAAGGTCGCGCTGGTCGCCAACAACACCCCGCTCAACCTCGCCTGCCCGACCGGCCTGATCGACTTCGTCGGTTACGGTTCGGCCGATTGCGCCGAAGGCGCGCAGCCGGTCGCAGTCGCCACCGGGGCGCTGCAATCGCAGTTGCGCAAGCAGAACGGTTGCACCGACAGCCAGTCCAACGCCGCCGACTTCCTCGTCGGCACGACCACGCCGCGCAATGCGTCCTCGACGCGTTACGTGTGTCCGCCGCCGCCGGCGAAGCTGTCGGTCGAAGCGATCAGCCGGCCCGAAGGCCACCTGGGCACCACGCCGTTCGTGTTCGAACTGCGCCTGGATCGCCCGGCCGGCACGAGCGGCGTGGACTGGAGCGCCTTCAGCAACGGCGGCACCGCCACCAGCGGCGAGGACTATCAGGCCATCAATCTGAGCGGCCGGATCGAGCCGGGGCAGATCAGCGGCACCTTCACCCTGCCGGTGCGCGCCGATGGTGTGGCCGAGGCGGACGAAACCGTCCTGATCCAGGTCAAGGCCCTGCGCGGCGCGGTGACGGCCAACGGCGACTATCTCAACACCCAGGCGACCATCCTCGACGACGACACCGGCGCGCCGCCGCCGCGCATGACGGTCAATCGCGCCGAAGGCGCCGAAGGCCATCGCGACTATCGCGCCCTGGCGTTCCAGCTCAACCTCGATCGTCCGGCCGGCCCGGGCGGGGTGAAGTGGCGCGCGACCACGGTCTCGGGCGGCAGCGCCACCGCGGTGGACGACTATCAGCCGGTCGACGCCAGCGGCACGATCGCCGAAGGCCAGGCGCAGGCGCGCTTCGACCTGCTGGTGCGCGGCGATGCCCGCCACGAGCCGGACGAAACGGTGAAGGTGCAGGTGGACATTCTCTCCGGCGCGTTCGCGGACGAAAACGGCGGCACGCGCCTGGACACCGAAGCGCTGATCGTCGATGACGACCCGGTGCTCACCGCGATCCACGACATCCAGGGCTCGGGCGAGCGCTCGCCGATGATCGGCCACGTCGTCCACGCCGAAGGCATCGTCACCGCGGTGACGTCGCAAGGCGTGTTCCTGCAGGCGCCGGCGAGCGAAACCGACGCCGATCCGCAGACCTCCGAGGGCGTGTTCGTCAAAACCCGCGAAGGCGCGCAGGAAATACTGATGGGTTGGCGCATGCGCGCATCCGGCACGGTCGCCGAGCTGTACGGCCCCGGCGATCATCCGCAGCGCGGCTCGATGACGGTGATCGACGGCGCGACCTTGGAAGACATCGCCATGCCCAGCGGCCTGCCGCCGGTGGCGAATCAACCCTTGCTGGGCGGCGTGACCAGGTATGAAGCGCTGGAAGGCATGCGGGTAGCGCTCGGCGAATCGCTGGTGGTCGGGCCGACCGGCGCGTTCGACTACGGCGCCTTGCGTCCGGCCAGCGACGGGCTGTTCTACGTCGTCGATGGTCCGGTCGATACGACGCCGCCGGTGCGCGAGATGGGCAGCGCGCTGCCGGCGCTGCAGAACGGCGAACCGGTGGGCTGGCTGCCGCGTTGGGACGGCAACCTGGAAGTGCTCGGCGTGGACAGCGACGACGCTCACTCGCAAGCCCTCGATGTCAGCGTCGGCGCGCGCGTGCTCGGCATCGTCGGGCCGCTGGATCAACGCAGCGGGCACTACACGGTGATCCAGCAGAACGCCGCTACGATCCACCTGCTGACGCCGGCGCGACAGCCGGCGGGCGTCGAGGCCGGCGACGATGCGCAGGCGCCGGTCGAAATCGCCCATTACGATCTGGGCGCGCTGTACGACGCCGTCAGTCCGCCCAACTCGGGACAGCCGCAAACCGATCCGTCGGCGTTGTACGACCGTCTGCTCGTCATCGCCAAAGGCGTGGCCGGCTCGCTGCGCGCGCCAGACATCGTCGCGGTCAGCGGCTTCGAGAATCTGGCCTTGCTGCAGCAACTGGCGCAGATGAGCAACGAGCGCGCGGTCGCCGATGGCCTGCCCGATCCGCTGTATCGGCCGGTGCTGATCGACGCGCCCGATCCGCTGCAGACGCAGATCGGTTTCCTGGTCCGCAGCGATCAGCGCCAGACGTCGTCGCGCGTGGTGGTCGAGCACACCGAGCAACTCGCCCGCGACGATCGCTACGAGTTTCCGTGGGGCGAATCGCTGCGTCTGTTCGAGCAACCGCCGCTGGCCATGGACGTGAGCGTGCATGGCAACCGCGGCCGCTTCGATGCGCGCATCGTGCTGGTCAAGCTCGCGCCGATCGCCGGCAGCCAGGCCGACAGCCGCGACGGCGAGCGCCTGCGTCTGCGCCGTCACGCCCAGGCCGAGTACATCGCGCAATGGGCGCAGCAGCACCAGCAGGGCGAGAACGCCTTGCCGCTGTTGTTGCTCGGCGATCTGCAGGCGCATGCCTTCAGCGATGCCTTCACCGATCCCTTCGGCACCCTGCTCGGCCAACCCAGCGATCCCTTGTGGACCCTGGTGCCGGGCGACGGGGTCGATCGGGTCGAGCCGAACCTGATCGACACGGATACCTTCAGCCCCGTGGGCGAGCGCTATTCCTCCATCGTCGAAGGCACGCGCCAGGAACTGCAGCACGCGCTGATCGACGAACGCATGGTCGCGGCGGTCGATTCGGTACAGGTGCAGCGCGCGCGCATCAACTCCGCGTTCCCGCTCAGCTGGTCTTTCTCCGGCTCGCCGATGCGCGGCTCCGATACCGATCCGTTGCATCTGCGGCTGGTGCCGCGCTCGCACGCCGACCTCAACCTGTGGACCACCGCGCCGCAGACCGCGGTCGCCGGGCAGGAACTGGAGTATCAGATCGGCCTGCAAAATCGCGGCCCCGACATCGCCCGCAACGTCGGCCTGGGGCTGGCGTGGTCGCAAGTCGTGGGCGAGGTGCGGGTGACCGCGCCCGCGGGCTGGACCTGCGATAGCGCGCGCGTGGAGGCCGGACGCAGCAGCGTGGCCTGCTCGCTCGCGCTGCTGGCGCCGGGCTACAACGGGCAGCAGGAGGTCTTGCGCGTGTTCGTGCCGACGCTGGCCGAACAGGCCGGCACCGGCCTGGATCTGGCGGTCTCGGCGACCTCGCAAGCGGCTGAAACCCAGCCTGGGGACAACGGCGCCCAGGCCACGACGCTGTTGACCGCGCCGCAGCCCTGACAGGGACGGCTTGCGGCGGCGCCTGCGGGCGCCGCCGCTTCCACGCGAAGGCGGTCCCCGGCCTGCCGCGCCGCAGCATCGCACTGGCTGAATACGCGCCACTGCGTTACTGCGCGGGGCTCGAACGCACCGATACGGCAGCCCAGGCGTGACGCAGATCATGTGAAGTCATCGCACTGCAACGCCAGAAAGTGAGTATTCGTGCACAATCCAGCCGTCTGCGACCGGGGAGGTCGGGCAGACGCTCACTTGGGGAACAACATGGACAAGCGCACGAGCCGCCTTTTGGCGGCGGTGGTATTGGCCTTCGCCGCGGCCGGATCGGCGCAGGCGCAGGTCGTTATCAGTCAGGTTTACGGCGGCGGCGGCAACTCCGGCGCGCGCTACAAAAGCGATTTCATCGAACTGCATAACAACGGCGCCAGCGCGGTCAGTCTGAACGGCTGGAGCGTGCAGTATCAGTCCGCCACGGGCACCGGCAACTGGACGGTCACGCCCTTGACCGGCTCGATCGCGCCCGGCGGCTACTTCCTGATCAAGGAAGCCGACGGCACCGGCGGCACCGATCCGCTGCCGACCCCCGACGTCATTCCGGCGCCACCCAACGGCAGCCCGATCGCGATGTCCGGTTCGACCGCCAAGGTCGCGCTGGTCAACAACAGCTCCGCACTGACCGGCGCCTGCCCGGCCACGCGCGTGGATCTGGTCGGCATCGGCCCGACCGCGAACTGCTCTGAAGGCGGGGACAAACCCACGCCGGTGATGAGCAACACCACCGCCGCCATCCGCAAGAACAACGGCTGCACCGACACCGACGTCAACCTCAACGACTTCGACATCGCCGCGCCGACGCCGCGCAACAGCGCCTCGCCGGCGTTCGCGTGCAGCGGCGGCAATCAGCCGGTGCTGAGCGTCGCCGACGTCTCGCTGGACGAAGGCAACAGCGGCACTACTTCGTTCGTGTTCACCCTGAGCCTGAGCCAGCCGGCCGGCGCCGGCGGCGTGGCCTGGTCGGCCTCGACCCTCGACGGCACCGCGACCGCGGGCAGCGACTACACCGCCGTGTCGGCCCTGACCGGGACCATCGCCGAAGGCCAGAGCAGCGCGACCGTCGCGGTCGATGTCAGCGGCGACACCGTCCAGGAAGCCAGCGAAACCTTCAAGCTGCGCGTGCAGGTCGTCAGCGGCGGCCTGCCGGTCCCGCCGGCCTTCGCCGAAGCCACCGCCACCATCGTCAACGACGATGTGGTCATCGTTCCGATCCACGACATCCAGGGCAACGGCGCGACCTCGCCGCTGACCGGTCAGATCGTCACCACCGAAGGCGTGGTCACCGGCCGCAAGAGCAACGGCTTCTTCATCCAGGCCAGCGACGCCGACGCCGATGCCGATCCGGCCACCTCCGAAGGCGTGTACGTGTTCACCAGCACCGCGCCGACCGCGGCGGCCACGGTGGGCAACCGCGTGCGCGTCAGCGGCACCGTGGTCGAGTTCATCCCGACCGCCGACCTGGGCCAGCTGCCGCTGACCGAGCTGAGCTTCGCCACCTACAGCCAGACCGGCACCGCTTCGTTGCCGGTTCCGGTGGTGTTGCCGCAGGTGCTGCCGACCTCGCCGCTCGACGCGCTCGAGCGCTTCGAAGCGATGCGCGTGTCGATCCCCAGCTTCACCGTGACCGCGCCGACCAAGGGCAGCACCAACGAGCCCAACGCCACCGGCACCAGCAACGGCATCTTCCATGGCGTGATCGGCGACCTGCCGCGTCCGTTCCGCGAGCCGGGCATCCAGCCGGGCACGCCGATCCCGGGCGGCGGCACCTCGCCGCCGATCCCGCGCTGGGACGGCAACGCCGAATTGATGACCGTGGACAGCGACGCGCTCGGCGCGCCGAAGCTTGAAGTCGCCAACGGCGCGGTGATCACCGGCATGACCGGTCCGCTGGATTACGGCTTCCGCCGCTACACCCTGCTGGTCGATCCGGCCTCGACGGTCAACGTGACCCCGGGCCCGGCGCCGCACGCGGCGGTGGAGACGGTCGATCCCAATGCGGTTTCGGTGGCCGGCTACAACCTGGAGCGGTTCTTCGATACTGCAAACGATCCCAATACCGACGATCCGGTCCTCACCGCCGCGGCTTACGACCAGCGCAAGAAGAAAGCCTCGCTGGGCATCCGCGATTACCTCAAGACCCCGGACATCCTCGGCACGGTCGAAGTCGAAAACCTGACCACGCTGCAGGATCTGGCCGCGCGCATCAACGCCGACGCGGTCACTGCGGGACAGCCGAATCCGAACTACGTCGCTTACCTGATGGAAGGCAACGACGTCGGCGGTATCGACGTGGGTTATCTGGTCAAGACCGCCGAAGTGCTGCCGGGCAAGCCGCGCGTGGACGTGGCGTCGGTTACGCAGATCGGCAAGGACACGCAGTGGACCGATCCGACCGGCTCGACCAAGCCGCTCAACGATCGTCCGCCGCTGGCTCTGGACGCGGTCGTGCATTACGCCGATGGCCGCGATTTCCCGATCAGCGTGGTGCTGGTGCACCAACGTTCGCTCAACGACGTCGATACCGAAGACGCGCAGAACTCCGGCGACCGCGTTCGCCGCAAGCGTCAGGCGCAGGCCGAGTTCCTCGCCACCTACCTCAACCAGCGCCAGACCGATAACCCGGCCACGCGCTTGCTGGTGCTGGGCGACTTCAACGCGTTCGAGTTCAACGACGGCTACGTCGATGCGATGAACGTGATCACCGGCACGCCCACCCCGGACAACGAGACCGTGGTCCCGGGCGACGGCGCCGATCTGGTCGATCCGAACCTGATCAACCTGGCCAGCATCTCCGACCCGAGCGAGCGTTACTCCTTCGTGTTCGACGGCAATGCGCAAAGCCTGGATCACGTGCTGGTCAACGAGGAAATGGTGGTCAGCACCGGCTCGATCCAGCTCGCCCATGCGCGCATCAACGCCGACTATCCGGAGGTCAACCGCAACCTGGCCGACTCGCCCTCGCGCCTGTCCGATCACGACCCGGTGGTGACGTATCTGGTCCCGCGCGAAATCGCCGATCTGGGCGTGACCGCGGCCGCCAACGCCGCCACGGCGCAAGTCGGCCAGAGCTACGGCTACTCGGTGGTGGCGAGCAACCACGGCCCGGGCCGCGCCGACGCGGTCGGCGTGGGCTTCGCCCTCGATGCCGAAGTGCCGTCGCTGAGCGTGACTGCGCCGAACGCGAGCTGGACCTGCGATGCACCGCAGATCGCCAACGGCAAGACCTCGGTGGCGTGCGACATCGCGCAACTGGCGGCCAACGACAGCGCCACCTTCACGCTGTCGGCCACCGCCACCGCCGATCTGGCCGGCAAGAGCGTCAAGCTCGCCGTCGCCGGCACCACGACCTCGCAGGACACCGTGGCCGGCAACGACGCGGCCGAGGCTTCGGTGGCGATCACCGCGGCGGGTAGCGATGCCACGCCGATCGCCAACTCCGAAATCGTCCGTGTCTCCGGTGAAGCCGGCCAGGCCAAGGTGTACCGGATCGACATCCCGGCCGGCGCACGCAACCTGCGAGTCATCACTCAAGGCGGCACCGGCGATGTCTCGCTGTACCTCAAGCGCGGCGCGCCGGCGACCACCAGCGATTACGATCTGCGCTCGATCCGGACCGGCAACAACGAAGTGGTGTTCACCACCAATCCGCAAGCCGGAACCTGGTACATCACCGTTCTCGGCGGCGCGACCGCGTTCAGCCGCGTAACGCTGTTGCCGACCTTCGTCGTCCCTTGATCTGACGCGCGGCGAACGCCCTCAAGACCCCGGCCCAGCGCCGGGGTCTTTTTTTTGCCCGCGGCGCGCGATCGGCACCCAAACATCGCCATTTTTGAGACCTACATCATGCAAAATCGGTCTCCCAACGGAAGGTCCGGCGGGCAAAAAGGGAGTTACATGAACAAGTCAGGGGGCCGCCTGCTGGCGGCAGCGCTGGCCTTCGCCGCGGCCGGATCGGCCCAGGCGGAGGTCGTCATCAGCCAGGTCTACAGCGGCGGCGGCAGTGCCGGCGCCAGCTTCAAAAGCGATTTCATCGAGCTGCACAACAACGGCGACACCGCGGTCGACCTGAGCGGCTGGAGCGTCCAGTACAACATCGCCGCCAGCAACTTCGCCTGGCAGCGCACCGCGCTCAGCGGCTCCATCGCGCCCGGCGGCTACTATCTGATCAAGCAAGGCGACGGCAGCGCCGACACCCCCGCGCTACCGGCGCCCGACGCGATCGGCACCATCCAGATGCAGACCAGCGGCGGCAAGGTGCTGCTGGTGAATCACAACAGCGCGCTCACCGGCGCCTGCCCGTCGCCGCGCATCGACGCCTTGGGCATCAGCACCACCGCCACCTGCTCGGAAACCAAACCGCTCGCCACGACGCTGGGCGTGACCACCGCGGCTGCGCGCAAGGACGGCGGCTGCAACGACACCGGCGACAACAGCCTGGATTTCGAAGTGGCTGCGCCGGCGCCGCGCAACAGCGCCTCCGCGCCGCGCCTGTGCAGCGGCGGTCTGCCGTCGCTGACGGTGCAGGATGTCGCGGTGGATGAAGGCAACACCGGCCAGACCGCGGCGACCGTGACCGTCCGCCTGGACCGACCGGCCAGCGCCGGCGGCGTCAGCTTCCAGTACGTCACCCGCGACGGTACGGCCACGGCCGGTTTGGACTACCTCGCGCAAACCGCCGGCAGCGCGACCATCGCCGCCGGCCAGAGCGAAGTCAGCGTGATCGTGCCGGTGCTCGGCGATACCACGCCGGAGCCGAACGAAACCGCGTTCGTCGATCTGAGCAATATCGTCGGCGCCAGCGGCGCGGATATCAGCGGCCAGATCATGATTCGAAACGACGATGTGACTATCACCGCGATCGGCGCCGTGCAGGGCTCCGGCGATGTGTCGCCGCTCAATGGCCGGCTGGTGACCATCGAAGGCATAGTCACCGGCCGCAAGGACGATGGGTTCTTCGTGCAGACCCCCGACGGCGCCGACGATCAGAATCCGGCCACCTCCGAAGGCATCTTCGTCTTCGTCGGCTTCGCTCCGCCGGCCGCGGCGGCAACCGGCAATCTGGTCCGCGTGACCGGCACGGTGGTCGAGTTCGTGCCCACCGCCGACCTGAATCAGGCGCCCAGGACCCAGATCGGCGGCTCACCCAGCATCGTCTTTCTCACTGATCAGACGACGCTGCCCGCACCGGTGTATGACAACGCCGCGCTCGCCACCGGCAACCTCGAACGTTACGAAGGCATGCGCATCTACGTGTCCGGCCTTACCGTAATGGGACCGGGCAAGGGCGCGCTCAACGAAACCGCTGCCGCCACGACCACCAACGGAGTCTTCTACGGCACGACGGACAGCCCGCGACCGTTCCGCGAGGAGGGCTACAGAGCCGGCGATCCGCCGCCCCCCGGAGGCGACAATCCGCAGTGGGATTTCAATCCGGAATTGATTGCGGTAGACAGCGACGCGCTCGGCTATAGCCAACTGGACTTGGGCTATGGAACCCACGTCCTGCAGTTCAAGGGCATCCTCGATTACAGCGCTCGTCGCTATACGGTGTTGATGGACCCCGACACCATGGCCGACTTCCAGCGACCGTTCCTGGAAGATCAGCCTATCGCCGTGGCCGCTTCGCAAACCGATACCGCTGACGGCCCGGGCGTAACCGTGGCGATGTATCCGTCGCTGCGATTGTTCGACGCGGCCAACGATCCGGTCATCGCCGAGCCGGTGATGATTCCGGCCGCGTTCGACCGCCGCGTGGCCAAGGCCTCGCTCGGCGTGCGCGATTACCTGAAGCTGCCGGATATTCTCGGCCTGACCGATATCGAAAATCTGGCCACGCTGCAGACGCTGGCCGCGCGCATCAACAGCGATGCCGTCGCCGCGGGCCAACCCGATCCGCGCTATGTGGCGCATTTGCTCGAAGGCAACGACGCGCTCGGCCTGGACCCGGGTTATCTGGTCAAGACCGCGGACGTGTTGCCGGGCAAGCCGCGCGTGGAAGTGGTGTCCATCGCGCAACTCGGCAAGGACACGGTCTGGGTGGATCGCACCGGCAACACCGCTGTGCTCAACGATCGACCGCCGTTGGTGCTCAATGCAGTCGTGCACTACGCCGACGGCCGCGACTTCCCGCTCAGCGCCGTGCTGGTGAATCAGCAGTCCGCCGACGGCATCGTTCCCAACGACTTGAACGGCAAAAACCTGCGGCTCAAGCGGCAGCGGCAGGCCGAGTTCCTGGCCGGCTATCTCAACCAGCGCCAGATCAACGAACCGGCCACCCGTCTGATTGTGCTGGGCGATTTCAACTCGCCGCAGTTCAACGACGCCTATGCCGACGTGGTCAACGTCGTGACCGGCACGCCCAGTCTGGATGAAACCACCGCGGTTCCGGGCGACGGCGCGGATCTGGTCGAGCCGAACCTGATCAATCTCGCCGATATCGTTCCCGCGACCGAACGCTACACCTCGGTCGCCGAGGGCAATGCGCAAAGTCTGGATCATGTACTGGTCAACGAAACCACGGTGGCCGCTACGACTTCGATCGAGCTCAGCCGTGCACGCATCAACGCCGACTTCCCCGAAACCCATCGCAATCAGCCCGACTCGGCCTTGCGCCTGTCCGATCGCGATCCGACGGTTGTGTACTTGCTGCCGCCGCCACGCGCTGACCTCGGCGTGACCGCGATTGCAAGCTCCGGTTTTATCCCGACCAATGAGAACTACCACTTCACGGTCACCGTGACCAATCACGGCCCCAGCCGCGCCAGATCCATAGGCGTGGGTTTCGCGTTGGACACCGAGTCGCCGGCATTCCTCGAACCGGTCACCGCAACCGGCGCGAATTGGAGCTGCGATCAATCGCAAATCGCCAACGGCAAGACAACGGTGGCATGCAGCACCGCCATCATGTCCGCCAATGAGGTCGCCAAGTTCGATGTCACCGGGCCTGCCGCATGGGTTCAGGACTTCATCAACAAGGGCATCAAGCTGGCGGTCTCGGTCGATGCTCAGTCCGAAGACGTTCAACTTGGCAACAACTCGGCGCAGGCCTGGGTCGGGCATGCGGAAGAAGTGCCGGGACCGGGACCCTGCTGTGAATCGGTGGACATGTGATCGCTGACGATATCGGTCGCGACGCATAAGGCTGCTTCAAGGGTGTGGCCGGCAGGTTGCGGTCATGCATCTTCCGGTTCGGTCCAGCTCGATGGCCGGCACCCACAAACTCCGGCTTCGGCCGGAGTTTGTGCATTCAGCTCAGGCAAGCGGCTCAGAGACCGGCGCAAGCGCGTTCAGTCCAGCAACCGTCAACCTCATTGTGTTTGCCAAAACAGGCGACTGGTCGCCACTCGGTTGTTCGCGGTTGTCATCGATATCCATACGACCAGGTCTTGTCGAATCCGGACCGCCGACTCTCGCAAAGTCTCAGTTCGCATATCGGTATGAGCGATCTTCGCGATGCACTACGCATACGTACGGGCTTCACGCGCCAAGGACCTAATCGTCTCACCGCAAAAACGTAAGTGTCGGCTGCACATGAGAAAACCGGCGCAAGCATATTCGGCCGCTTCCTCAATGATCGACGCAACCGGCTTGTCGCCGGTCGCAAACTGCGACGCCTAGCGGTTTTCGCCCCGCAATGCATGCCGCAGCGCGCAACGGCGCTTAACGCGGGTTTCGGTATCATTCGCGGCAGACGCGGCGCCCCGCCAGGGTGTCGCGGCTTTAGCCCGGCCCGGAACTACCCGCTGTAATCGCGGTCTCCGGACCCAGCCGTCTGAAGCTGACCAGCGCGCCCGGCACTGGATCCGGGACCGGAACGATTCGGACCTCATCCCCACCCGTGAGGACCTTCCGCGATGACCGTCGCCGCGACGTTCGAAATCGAATATCTCCAATACCTCGGCGCAGACGGCAAACCCGTCGCCGAGATTCCCGCCGCGTTCAAGGACGCCAACACGCTGCTGCCGCTGTTCAAGCAGATGCTGTTCGTGCGCACCTTCGATACCAAGGCCATCGCTTTGCAACGCACCGGCAAGCTCGGCACCTATGCCGCCTGCCTGGGCCACGAAGCCACCCATGTCGGCATCGGCGGCTCGATGCTGCCCGACGACGTGTTCGCGCCGAGCTATCGCGAATACGGCGCCCAGTTCATGCGCGGCGTGCAACCGCGCGAAGTGCTGCTGTACTGGGGCGGCGACGAGCGCGGCAACGACTTCGCCGGCCCGCGTAAAGACTTCGCCTGGTCGGTGCCGATCTCCACCCAATGCCTGCATGCCGCCGGCGGCGCGCTGGCGTTCAAGCTGCGCAAGGAAACCAACCTCGCCGTGGCCTGCTGCGGCGACGGCGGTTCGTCGAAGACCGACTTCTACGCTGCGCTCAACTCTGCCGGCGCTTATCAGTTGCCGCTGATCCTGTGCGTGATCAACAACGGCTGGGCGATCTCGGTGCCGCGCTCGGCGCAGACCGGCGCCAAGACGCTGGCGCAGAAGGGCCTGGCCGGCGGCCTGCATTGCCTGCAAGTGGACGGCAACGATCTGATCGCGGTGCTCGAAGGCATGCGCCGCGCCGCGGAACTGGCGCGCAGCGGCCAGGGCGGCAGCGTGATCGAGTTCATGACCTACCGCCTGCACGATCACACCACCGCCGACGATGCGCGCCGCTACCGCGACGATGCCGAAGTCAAGGATGCATGGACGCGCGATCCGATGCCGCGCCTGCGCACTTATCTCACCGATCAGGGCGTGTGGAACGAAGAACTCGAAAAAGCCTGGGCCGAGGAATGCGGCAAGAAGGTCGATATCGAGATCAACGCCTACCTGGAAACGCCGGTGCAGCCGGTCGAGGCCATGTTCGATTATCTCTACGCCGACATGCCGGCGGATCTGCAGGCGCAGCGCGCCGAAGTACTTGCTCTGGAGGGTCGTCGATGAACGTCGCGACGAAAGCCAACGTGGATACGAGTCAGCCGGTGGCCACGCCCGCCGCGATCACCCTGATCGAAGCGATCACGCAGGCGCTCGCCTACGAGATGCGTAACGACGACACCGTGCTGGTGCTCGGCGAAGACGTAGGCGTCAACGGCGGCGTGTTCCGCGCCACCGCCGGTCTGCAGCAGATCTTCGGCAGCGAGCGCGTGCTCGACACGCCGCTGGACGAAACCACCATCGCCGGCCTCACCGTCGGCTTGGCCGCGCAGGGCATGAAGCCGGTGGCCGAAGCGCAGTTCGACGGCTTCGTCTATCCGATGCTCGATCACATCATCTGCCACGCCGCGCGCTTCCGTCACCGCACCCGCGGCCGCCTGACCTGCCCGATGGTGCTGCGCGTGCCGTGGGGCGGCGGCATCCGCGCGCCGGAACATCACAGCGAAGCCAACGAGGCCTTGTTCACCAACGTGCCGGGCCTGCGCGTGGTGCTGCCGTCCTCGCCGGCGCGCGCCTACGGCCTGCTGCTGGCGGCGATCCGCGATCCGGACCCGGTGATCTTCTACGAACCCAAGCGCATCTATCGCCAGTACAAGGAAGTGGTCGCCGACGACGGCGAAGCGCTGCCGCTGGACGTGTGCTACGTGCTGCGCGACGGCAGCGACATCACCCTGGTCAGCTGGGGCGCGCAGGTCAAGGAAACCCTGGAAGCGGCGGACAAACTCGCCGGCGAAGGGATCAGCGCGGAAGTGATCGACGTCGCCACGCTCAAGCCGCTGGACTTCGCCACCATCGCCGAATCGGTGGCCAAGACCGGCCGCTGCGTGATCGTGCACGAAGCCCCGCGCACCGCCGGCTTCGGCGCCGAGATCGCCGCGCGCCTGGCCGAGGAGTCGATGTACGACCTACTCGCGCCGGTCGAGCGCGTCACCGGCTACGACACCCACATCCCGCTGTTCCGCCTGGAGATGAAGTACCTGCCCAGCGTCGACAAGATCGTCGCCGCGGCCAAGCGCGCGCTCGGCCACGGCTGACATGCGCGCGCTCGTCGTCGCCGACTATCGCACCCGGCATCACGATCCCATCCGCTTCGAGGCGGGTGAGATCGTGCAGTTGGGCGAGCGCGACGACGAGTGGCCCGCCTTCGTCTGGACCCGCGTCGCCGACGGCCGCGCCGGCTGGGCGCCGTGCGATCTGCTGCGCCCGCTGGACGCCGGACGCGCCGAAGCCTTGTGCGGTTACGACGCACGCGAGCTCGACGTGTCCGTCGGCCAGTCGCTGCGGCTGCTCGACGAACTCGGCGGCTGGTGGTGGGCGCAACGCGAACACGACGGCGCGCAGGGCTGGGTGCCCGCACGCCATCTGCGAATCCTCCAAGGCGATGCGTCGTGACGCCGCGTCGCCCTCCCTTCTTTCAGAGACGATCCCGTTTATGAGCGATACCAAGACCTTCCTGCTTCCCGACCTCGGCGAAGGCCTGCCCGACGCGACCATCGTCGAATGGGCGGTCAAGGTCGGCGACACGATCCGCCTCGACGACACCCTGGTGTCGATGGAAACCGCCAAGGCGGTGGTGGAAGTGCCTTCGCCCGTGTCGGGCAAGGTGCTCAAGCTCGCCGGCGCCGCCGGCGATATCGTCGTCACCGGCGCGATGCTGGCCGAGTTCGAACTCGACCCCAGCCAGCCGCAGCGCGCCGATGGGCAAGATACCGGGCATCACCACGGCGGCGGTCATGCGCCGGCGCCTCAAGCGCCTGCCGCATCCGCCGAACCGGCCGCACCGGCGAAACCCGCCGAAGGCGGCGAGCGCGCTGACAGCGGCACCGTGGTCGGTGCGATGCAATCCTCCGACGCGGTGCGCAGCGAACAAGCCGTCGCGGTCGGCGGGGTCAAGGCGATGCCGGCGGTGCGCGCGCTCGCGCGCAAGCTCGGCGTCGATCTGAGCCGCGTGCGCGCCACCGGTACTGACGGCGTGGTCACCAACGACGACGTCAAGCGCGCCGCCGCCGACGGTTCGGCCAAGATCGGCGCGGCCCCCGCCGCGGCGGTCGCGGCTCCTGCCCGCGCGCCGATCGCCGAAGCGCCGGCCGCGCCTTCGCGCAGCACCTTGTCGCAGTCCGGCCGTCCGATGCGTACCCAGCCGCCGGGCGTGGCCGCGACCGGCCAGCCGGAACAGCTCAAGGGCGTGCGCCGCAACATGGCGCGGGTAATGGCCGACGCGCACAGCAAGGTCGTGCCGACCACGCTCGCCGACGACGCCGACATCCACGCCTGGGCGCCGGGCAACGACATCACCGGCCGCCTGGTGCGCGCGATCGTCGTCGCCTGCAAGACCGTGCCGGCGTTGAATGCCTGGTTCGACGGCGACAAGCTCACCCGCACCCTGCATCCGCACGTGGACATCGGCATCGCCGTGGACACCGACGATGGCCTGTTCGTGCCGGCGCTGCGCAATGCCGACGTGCTCGATTCGCGCGGCGTGCGCGAAGCGATCAACCGTCTGCGCGTGCAGGTCGAAGACCGCAGCATTCCGGCCTCGGAACTCACCGGCTACACGATCTCGCTGTCGAACTTCGGCATGTTCGCCGGCCGTTACGCCACCCCGGTGGTGGTGCCGCCGACGGTGGCGATCATCGCCGCCGGCAAAGGCCGTCATCAGATGACGCCGGTGATGGGCGGCTTCGAATCGCACAAAGTGATTCCGCTGTCGCTGACCTTCGATCACCGCGCCTGCACCGGCGGCGAAGCCGCGCGCTTCCTCAAGGCGATGATCGACGATCTGGCCCGCGCGAATTAAGCCGTAGCGCATCGCCGCGCGGCACGCGCGAAAGCAAGCAACCAACGCCCCGATTCCGGGGCGTTGTGTTTTTTACCGGCGCGTTTCGCCGCGAACTTTCGCGCGCAAGCCTCGCGCGCGGGCGACAGCTGAACGACAGGTAAGAAAAACGTCTTCGCCGAGCGCGACTGCGATCACGGTCGATGCCGCGCGTGCGTCCAGGAATAAAAAATTTACATAACAAACAGGTAACGAATACCGCTAGCGTCGGCTTGCGACTCCGGCGTCGCGCGTCCCCTCCCCTGGCGGGACCAGAGGCGTCGGAGTCGCAACCCTTCAGCGAGCCGCGCCGGCTCGCCCAATTAGCGAGGAAACACCATGAACCATCTCCCGCGCCGCGCCTTCGCGCTGGCGTCCCTGGCTTCGTGCCTGCTGGCCGCGAACGCGGCCCAGGCCGCGCCGAATTTCCAGATGCCCTTCGCCTGCAACGATGTATGGGTCGCCAACACCTGGGACGGTCACAAGCCGGGCAATTCGGTCGATATGAACCGCCCCGCCGGCGACAGCCGTTCCACCGCCGGCTCCACCGTGGTCGCCTCCGCCGCCGGCACCGTCGTTACTTCGACTTATTCCAACAACACCGGTTACGGCAACTACATCGTCATCGATCACGGCGGCGGTTGGAAAACCCTGCACGCGCATCTGCAATCGCGTGCGGTCTCCGCCGGCGCCAGCGTGCGCCAGGGCCAGAAGATCGGCGCGGTCGGCAACACCAGCGCGCTGTACAACCTCGCCCCGCACCTGCACTACGAACAGATCTACAACGGCGCGGTGCAGAAGGCGACGTGGAACGGCGTGGCGTTGCGGTACTTCGAGAAGAAGAACTACAAGAGCCAGAACAGTTGCGGCAGCGGCGGCGGCGTCACCGGCACGGTAAAGACCGCCGGCTTGGCCCTGAACGTGCGCTCCGGCCCGGGCACCAACTACAGCATCGTCGATTCGGTCGCCAACGGCAGCACCGTGAGCATCCGCTGCCAGAAGACCGGCGAGAGCATCAGCGGCACCTACGGCACCAGCAACATCTGGAACAACATCGGCGCCAGCGGCAGCAACAAGTACATCCCCGACGCCTACACCCACACCGGTTCCGACGGCCGCGTCGCGCCGGATTGCTGATACGCCGCGCAGCGGCAACGGCCGCGGCATCGACAAGACGCGCAGCGATCAGCGCGCCGATCCGCGCACCGAAGTTCCATGCAATACGCAATACGCCCCACGCCGTACCGACACCGCCTCGGCACCCACGTAACCGGGGCCTCTAGCGTTCTCCCATTCATCGCTCAAGAGGTTTCCGACATGACGCATTCGCATAACCGCCGCGCCCGCCGCACGATGCTCGCCTGCCTCGCCGCGGCGACGTTCGGCCTGCTCGCCAGCGCCGCGCACGCGGCCCGCCCCGATTTCCAGATGCCTTTCGCCTGCAACCAGACCTGGTACGGCGACACCTATCCCGGCCACGGCCTGCGCTACGCGGTGGATCTCAATCACAAGCCGCGTCCACTCAGCGACGCCGATCTCGGCTCGCCCGTGGTCGCCTCGGCCGCGGGCAAGGCCACCACCTACAACCCGCATCCGGGCACCGGTTACGGCCGCCTGGTGGTGATCGACCACGGCGGCGGCTGGACCACCTGGTACGCGCATCTGGACAGCATCGCCGTCGCCAACGGCGCCAACGTCAGGCAAGGCCAGAAGATCGGCACCCTGGGCAAGACCACGCGCCCGGGCAACAGCATCTCCGCGCATCTGCATTACGAACAGCGCCTCAACGGCGACGACCAGAAGATCGTCTGGAACGGCTCGACGATCGTCTACGATCGATACGAAGTCGCCTACAAGAGCCGCAACAGCTGCGGCACCACGCCGCCCGGCGGCTTCTCCGGCACTGTGAAGACCGCTGGCTCGCCGTTGAACGTGCGCTCCGGCCCGGGCACCAGCTACAGCGTGGTCGATTCGCTCGCCAACGGCACCGTCGTCAGCATCCGTTGCCAGAAGACCGGCGAAACCGTCACCGGCACGTTCGGCACCAGCAACCTGTGGAACAACATCGCGCCGGCCGGCAGCAACAAGTACATCCCGGACGTCTACACCTTCACCGGTTCCGACGGCCGCGTCGCCCCGGACTGCTGATCCGCGTCACCGGCCCGGAGCGGCGTGCGCGCCGCTTCGGGCCGCTGGAGCGATACACAACGCTACTCGGAACGCCCCGTATGAACCGATTGCAATTGACTCTGGCCTTGCTCGCATCGGCGCTGACCGGCGCCGTCGTCGGCAGCTCGATCACCCGCGCCATCGCCGCGCCGCTGCCGACCCACGCCACCGCGGCGGCGACCGGCGCCGCCCCGCGCAACGCGCTGGCGTCGTCCGCGCGCGCGCCGGCGCAAGGCGACCTCGCCGCCTACACCTACCCCGCGCGCAACGGCGACGACAACCTGGACCGCATGACCCAGCGCGCGCGTCGCGATCCCGCTTACTTGCGCGAATTGCTGCGCAGTTACAGCTTCGAGACCGAGCTGGACAAACGCGGCGCGCTGCTGGCGGTGCTGCAGGGCGTGGCCAATCAGGACGTGCTGCAGTTGGGTCGGCAATTGGCCGACAGCGGCGATCCCGAGCAGCGACGCAACGGTCTGGAGCTGCTCAAGTCGTTCTCGCTGGACGTGCCGGAAGTGCGTGACCTGCTGTCGCGGCAGATCCAGGATGAACGCGACCCGGCCATGCTCAAGCAACTGGTCGACATGCTGACACCGGCGGTGATCGCCAGCGAAGACGCCGCGCCCTTGCTCGACCGGCTCGGCACCCTGCGCCGTCACGCCGACCCGGCGGTGCGCGCGAGCAGCGTGCTGCAGTCGGTGCAATGGAACAAGAACGGCAACAACGAAGACATCCTGCATCAGGCCATCCTCGACAGCGACCTGGCCGTGCGTCAGGCGGCGATCGCCGGCATCAACGCCTCGGGGACGCGTTCGGATCGGCTCAAGGATGCGTTGCTTGCGCTTGCTTCCGATTCGCAGACCGACGCGGAGACTCGCAATGCGGCGGTGTTCGCGCTGCAGAATTTCGCGATGAATCGGGGTGAGTACGCCTTATATCGCAAGGCTGCCGAGCAGGTGGTGGACGGCGATGGGCATGAGCGCGAGTATCCGCAGCGCTGAGGTTGCTGTTGCTGCTACTTCCATTGCCATTGCCGTTGCCGTTGCCGTTGCCGTTGCCGTTGCCGTTGCCGTTGCCGTTGCCGTTGCCAAGATTTTGCTTCGGCTCCGCTTTGCTCCTACTTCGACTTTGCCTTTGCCTTTGCCTTTGCTGGGCGCAGCTTGTAACTCGCGAGACCAGGGACACCCGGAGGGCGGCGCCAAGCCAAAGCCAGGCGAACAAAAGCTATGCAATAGCAACGGCAAAAGCAGCAGCAACGGCCATAAGCGCCGAGGGCACTTCCATCTGCACCCTCGCCTCGGCACTCTTACCCGACCCCATGCAGGAGCAACGACATGGCCCACCGCAGCCGTCTGGCCGGTTTCATCATCGATTGCGAAACCGACGACATCGATACCGCCGCGAGTTTCTGGAGCGCCGCCCTGGGCCTGGCCCGCGTCGACACCTACGACGACGAAGGCGCCCAATACGCCCAACTCGCCAACGCCGCCGGCGAGTTGCACGTGGAAGTGCAGAAGGTCGATCACCCCTCGCGCGTGCACCTGGACATTGAAAGCGACGACCTCGATGCCGAAGCCGAGCGCCTGGAAAAACTCGGGGCCAAGCGGATCAAATTCGTCAAACGCTGGTGGGTGATGGAAGCCCCGACCGGCCACCGCTTCTGCATCGTGCGCATGAAACACCCCGAACTCGGATCGCCGCCCAACGTCTGGGAGTGAGTCCGCGTCCCCGACACAACGTCGATATCGCGCTGACGCGCCGCGGCCTCAACCGGCCCGCGCCAACCAGACTTCCAGTCCCTGCGCGTTGAGCTCGACATCCACCGCCAGCGCCGCGCGCGCCTGTTCGTCGCTGAGCGGGCTCGCGTGCGATCGCGCACGCGCGACGAAGTGGTCGGCCAGCGACTCGGTCAGGCGCGCATGCAGGCCGTCGCTGGCCGACCGCGCTTCGCGCGCCAGTCGCACCATCGCGTCGATCTGCTCGATCAAATCGGCGCCCAGGCGCTGCGCGTCGCCGATGCGGCCGTAGTGGGTTACGTACATCCAGTCCGGATCGCGCGCGAGCAAGGCGCGGATCGAGGCCTTCAGCGGTTCGGGCTCGAACTGCACCGGCGAGGAGGTCGGCACGATGAAAGGCCCGTGCGCGGAATCGAATTCGCGGTACGACAAACCGAAGGTGTCGCCGGTGAACCAGCCGCGGCTGCGTTCGTCCCATACGCACAGGTGATGGCGCGCGTGGCCGGGCGTATCCACGCACAGCAGCGCGCGACCAACCAGATTCACCACGTGACCGTCTTCGGCCACCACCACGCGCGGCGCCGGTACCGGCACGATCTCGCCGTAGCTGCGAGTCATTTCCTGCTCGCCGTAGACCGCGGTGGCGCCCGCGACCAGGCGCGAGGGATCGATCATGTGCGCGGCGCCGCGCGGATGCACGACCAGGCGCGCGTTGGGCAGGCGCTGCATCAGTGCGCCGGCGCCGCCGGCGTGGTCCAGGTGCACGTGGGTCAGGATCAGCCAATCGACTTCGGCCGGGGTCAGGCCGTGCCGCGCCAGCGCGTCGAGCAAGGCCGGAATCGAATGCTGGGTGCCGCAATCGATGAAGGCGGCGCGGCCGTTTTCGATCACCAGATACGCGGCGTCGAATACCGGCCGGTGGAAACCGGTGTCGATGGTGACGATGCCGTGCTCGGCGGAATCGTGCGGCGCAGGTTCGCGGAGGGAGGTCATGACGAAAGCATCGGCTGTGACTTAACCTGAGTCTATGCCCTGGCAGGTCATGGCGGCGATGCGGCTTTGGTCGGTACGATTTTTGTGGGAAGGGCTTCAGCCCCGATGCTTTTGGCTCAGGTCGCGATGTAGGTCCGGGTGATCTGAGCCGAAAGCATCGGGGCTGAAGCCCCTCCTACAAAAGACCTCGGTCACTCGCGGTAATCTTTCACTCCGCGCAACCAGCGCCAACGCAACACGAAGGCCAGCGCCAGCACCGCGAGAAACACGCCATAGCCCAAGGACGTGGCCAATATCTGCGGCCACATCGCGCCATGGCCGTGCCCGGCATTCATATGCGCCCAATGCACGGCCAGCACGAAGGCGCAGACCGACACCGCCAGCGACACCGCGTCGAACAACTGCCGCGCAGGTGTCCGCGGTTTGCGCGGATACAGCCAGAACAAGGCGCCGAGGATCGCGAACCACGGCAGAAACAGGATCAACGCCAGGTTGAGTTCGACGAAGCGGCTCACGAACCGGCCGACTCCCGCGCCGCGCCGTCCTTGGCCGCGCGCGCATCGGCTTCGGCCTTCGCGATCGCCGCCACCGCCGCCGCGATCTGCGCCTGCCGCGCGGCATCGACCGGTTCGGCCGCCGCCAGCAACTGCGCCAGTTCCAGGCGCCCGGCCTTGGCCGCGCCGATCAGTTGTCCGATCTCCTTGGGCGCGGCAAAACCGCGACTTTGCAGCAGCACCTGTTCGCCGTCGGCCAGCTTGAAATAGAACTGGCCGTCGGCTTCGCGGTACTGCTTGAACGCCGGCAGCGACGCCGCCTTCGCATCGGTCCTGGCCTCGCCCGCAGCTGTGGCGGTCTGCGACAGATCGCGCAAGCCCACCGCTTCGCGCAGACGCTTCATCATGCCCACGCCGTAACGCTCGCGCACGCGGCGCGCGCCGTCGATCAGGATCGCTTCGATGTCCTGCGGACGCGCCATCAGGTCTTCGTACTTCTCGCGCAGCGGCGTAATCTCGGCGTCGATGCGCTCGAACAAAGCCTGCTTGGCTTCGCCCCAGGCGATGCCGTCGGCGAAGGCGCGGCGCATCGCCTGCGTTTCTTCCTCGCTGGCGAAGGCCTGATAAATCTGGAACAGCGCCGAGCCTTCGGTGTCCTTCGGCTCGCCCGGCAGGCGCGAGTCGGTGACGATCGAATAGATCAGCCTCTTGAGCTGATCGCGCGGCGCGAACAGCGGGATCGTGTTGTCGTAGCTCTTGCTCATCTTGCGGCCGTCCAGGCCCGGCAAGGTCGCCACGTTTTCTTCGATCAGGGCCTCGGGCAGGACGAAATGCTCGCCGTACAGATGGTTGAAGCGCTGGGCGAAATCGCGCGCCATCTCGATGTGCTGGATCTGGTCGCGGCCGACCGGCACCTTGTGCGCGTTGAACACCAGGATGTCGGCCGACATCAGCACCGGGTACATGAAAAGGCCGGCGTTGATGCCGGCGTCGTCGTCTTCGCCCTCTTCGCGATTCTTGTCGACCGCGGCCTTGTAGGCGTGCGCGCGGTTGAGGATGCCCTTGCCGGCGACGCAGGTCAGAAACCAGGCCAGTTCGGGAATCTCGACTATTTCGCTCTGCCGGTAGAACCACACCGTGGCCGGGTCCAGGCCGCAGGCCAGCCACGCCGCGGCGATTTCCAGAGTCGAGCGCTGCACGCGCTCGGGTTCTTGCACCTTGATCAGCGCGTGCAGATCGGCCAGGAAGTAATAGCTCTCCACCTGCGGGGTCCGGCTGGCGGCGATGGCCGGGCGGATCGCGCCGACGTAGTTGCCGAGGTGCGGAGTGCCGGAGGTGGTGATGCCGGTGAGAACGCGGGTCTGGGTCATGGGAATCGCTGGGTGGAGCGTGATCGGCCAGTTTAAAGGGAAAGTCCACGCCGGCGCAGGCAGTCGGTCGGCGGCGGGTACGCGCGGTCGGCGGGGCCCGCCGGCCGGCAAACCCGGCCCGCGGGCGCTTAACCCCACCGGCCGCGGCCCGGCGTTTGCAGATTTCGAACCCCAAGGAGATCGCGCCATGTTCCGCTCGCTAGTCCTGCTCGCCGGCGCCGTGCTGACCGCCGGCGCCTGCACCCCGAGCTACGCCCGCCCCCTGGTCGATGTCGCGGTGATCGACCGCGACAACGGCGACTGGCTGCAGAACTGGTCGCACCGCGGCCAGCAATGGATCGCCGGCACGCCCGGCCACCGCTATTCGGTGCGCCTGACCAACAGCAGCGACCGGCGCGTGCTGGTGGTGCTGTCGGTGGACGGCGTCAACGCCGTCAGCGGCCAGACCGCCAGCCCGTCCCAGGCCGGTTACGTGCTCGAAGCCTGGCAATCGACCGAGATCAACGGCTGGCGCAAGTCGATGGACGATGTCGCCCAGTTCGTCTTCACCGACCTGCCCGACAGCTACGCCGCGCGCACCGGCCGGCCGGACAATGTCGGCGTGATCGGCGTGGCGGTGTTCCAGGAGCGCCAGGTATACCGCCCGGCGTACGAGCAACCGCGCCCGTATCCCTCGCCCTATCCGTACCCGCCCTACGCCCGCGGCGAGGCCGACGCCTCCGCGGCCAAGGCCGAGCGCCGCGCCAGCAACGCCGCGCCCGCACCGGCCGGCGCCGCACGCGAACAGAGCATGGCCGACACCGCCGCCGCGCAATCGATCGGCACCGGCCACGGTGCGCGCGAATGGTCGCCGGTGTCGCAGACCCAGTTCGTCCGCGCGTCGCGTTCGCCGGCGCAGGTGATCCAGTTGCGCTACGACGACTACGCCAATCTGGTCGCGCGCGGCGTCGTGCCGCGTTATCGCGATCCGTACTACTCGCGCAATGTCGAGCCGCGCGCGTTTCCGAACGGCTTCGTCGCCGATCCGCCGTCGCGCGGTTGGTAAGCCGCGACCATCGCATGCGCAGAAAAACGGGCCGGATTCGCATCCGGCCCGTTTCTTCTCGTACCTGCTCCTCGTACCTCGCCAGCGGGGCGGTCCACGCGCCGCGCGGCGATCTCTCCGATTCACCCGGCCGCGGGCTGCACCGCGGCCGGGGCATCGGTCACCGCGTTCAGTTCAAGGTCTTGCTGAAGTCGCGTACTTCCTTCTCGGCGCGGTCGCGTTCCCACCCATAGCGTTCCTGCAATTTGCCGGCGAGGTATTCGGAATTGCCCTCGGCGACATCGAACACGTCGTCGGTCAGGTCGCCCCACTTGGCCTTGGCCTTGCCCTTGAGTTGGGTCCACTTGCCGGCAATGATGTCTTTGTTCATCGTAGAACTCCTTCGTTGGGGGATGCGGATTTCGCAAGATGCGCCGATGCCCGCGCGCACCCGCAAGATTCGCGATGGCGAGGATCGGATCGGAACCCGCCCGCACGTACGCGGCTTGCTGCTTGCCGATATCGCTGGGCCAGTGTCGCAGCGCCTCCATTCGCATCCGGTCACGATTGCGTTAGCTGCAGCTTGATGTCGATGAACACTTTGAATTCTTCAGTTTGAGCTGTGCGCGCCATCGCATTGCGCATTCGCCATGCAAGACACGCAGGCAAAAGAAAAGGCCGGATCGCTCCGGCCTTTTCCTTGCAGCGAAATCGTTGCGACTTACTTGCCGTCGCGTACTTCTTCGGCCTTCTGCTCGACCTTTTCACCGGCCTTCTTCACGTCCTTGCCGGCGCCGGCCACGGTGTTGCAGGCAGTCAGGGTGCCGATCGAGAACAGGGCGAGCAGCAACAGGGCAGTCAAACGCTTCATGGGAACTCCTTGGTCGGTTGCGGGTACCAGATGGCCGCGCCATTTGTCGCGTCCTGGGCACCGATCAGACGCGAGCGGATGTGAAGCCTGCGTGCAGCGCACGCCGGAAACCCGACAAAACAAAGGCTTGCACGGCA
Organism: Lysobacter gummosus; assembly: GCF_001442805.1. NCBI lineage: Bacteria > Pseudomonadati > Pseudomonadota > Gammaproteobacteria > Lysobacterales > Lysobacteraceae > Lysobacter > Lysobacter gummosus. Next base: position 4,775,338 of record NZ_CP011131.1, read on the forward strand.
ATCCTTGGGACCGGCGTCAGCCGCGATTCATCGCCGCCAGCCGATCCGCTCATGGCGTTTTCAATCGCGCATCAACGTCGATTTTCCGAACAGGCTTTCGACCAGATCCACCGACAGCTTCGCGGTGCGGTTGCGCTTGTCGAGGATCGGATTGAGTTCGACGATGTCCAGCGAAGCCAGACGTCCGTTGTCGGCGATCATCTCCATCACCAACTGCGCTTCGCGATAGTTCGGCCCGCCCGGCACCGTGGTGCCCACGCCTGGAGCGATGCTCGGATCGAGGAAATCCACATCGAAGCTCACGTGCAGATGGGTGTTGTCGTCCACGCCTTCCAGCGCTTCCTCCATCACCCGCTTCATGCCGATCTCATCGATGTAGCGCATGTCGTAGACATCCAGGCCGTGCTGCTTGATCAACTGCTTCTCGCCCGGATCGACCGAGCGGATGCCGATCTGGCGAATGTCTTCGGCGCGCATCGCCGGCGCCGGGCCGCCGAGCGTGGTCAGCGCTTCCGGCCCGATGCCGCACAGGCACGACACCGGCATGCCGTGGATGTTGCCCGAGGGCGTGACCTGGCTGGTGTTGAAGTCGGCATGCGCATCGAGCCACAGCACGCGCAGTTGTTTGCCGGTTTCGCGGCAATGGCGCGCGATCGCGGTGATCGATCCCAGCCCCAGGCAGTGATCGCCGCCGAGCAGGATCGGCATGCGGCCTTCGCGCAGTTCCGCGCCGACCGCGTCCATGACGAGGCGATTCCAGGCCACCACTTCGGGCAGATGGCGATAGCCGTCGACCGGTTTCTGCCAGGGATTGCGCGGACCGTCCAGATTGCCGCGATCGAGCACATCGACGCCGCGCGCGGCCAGGGCCTCGCCCAGGCCGGCGATGCGCAGCGCTTCCGGTCCCAGGCGCGCGCCGCGATGGCCGGCACCGACGTCGGTGGGGGCGCCGATCAGCGAAACCCGGGGATACGTACGATTCATAAGACTTCCTCTGGCCGCGCTGGCTGACGGATGAGCGCGCGGCATCGATAGGTGAACGCGGCGGATGCCCGCGGCATCGCGCGATCGCCGCAACAGGGCCATTGCGGCCGCCGACGATGGGCACATTCTAGTGCCTCGGCGCGAACCCGGCCTGACCGAGGGCGGGCGCGGAACCTCGCGCGAATAGATCTCGCGTCCAGGCACCCGAACCAGTGGCATGGCATGGCGCGATACGGCAGAACGCTCCTCGGCGCCCGCGCCGAGGCTATTGCACCATGCAATCCAGGCTCAGGCTGATGCTCTCGCCCATCGCCATGGTTCCGAGCGCCACTCCGGCGCTGCTGTTCAAGGCCTCGATCGGCACCGAAGCATTCGGACAGGCCGTGCCGACGCAGCTCGCCGGACTGGTGCAATTCAATCCGGCCAGGGCGGAACTGCGCAGGATCGCGCCGGTGGAGGTGTCCGGCCCGTTGTTGGCCACGACGATGCGATAGGTGCTGGTGGCGCCGCGCGTCACCGTATCGTCGGCCTGATCGCTATTGCCGGCCGCGGGAGTGTTGGTCATGAACACCGTCAGATCGGTGGCCGTGTTGCGGGTATTGGTGAACACGCACTCGAGTTCGTCCTGCGCCGACACGGTCACGCTGAAGGTGGTGCCGGTGCCCTGCGGCGCCGGGCCGCCGGGATTGTTGTTGGTGCAGGCGTAACGGGTTTGATAGTTGGCGAGATTGGTAGTGGGCGCGCTGAGCGCCGGCACTTCCGACAACACATAGGTCCCGGGCGTGGGAGTCACCATCGCCACCGGCGCCGAATTCACCCGCGCGACCGTGCCGGTGGTGTCGCCGCTTATCCTGCGCCCGATCGCCACCGACTCGATCACCAGCCCGAACTGATCGCCCGCACCGAAGCGCCCACCGCGCCCGAAGGCCTTCTGCAGCCGGATCGACGGCGACGGCAGCGCGGTAACGGTAATGTCGTCGTGATAGATGATCCGGGTCAGCGCCGCGCCGTTGGCGATCGTGGAATCCGGACGATACAGGCCCCACTGCACCACCCCATGCGCGCCGGCCGACGCCGGATCGAAGGTCGCGTGGTTGCTCACATTGGCCTTGCGGACGAAATCCGCCGCGCCCGGCAGGCGCACGTCGGCGGTGAAATAGCCATCGGGGTTGCTTGACCACAGGACCTCGAAACGCAAATCGATCCATTGATTGTCGTAGGGGCGAATGTCGTCGATCAGCACGATCTGGTCGTTGCCGTAACGCAGCAGCATCTGGTTACGGCGGATGCCGACGAACATGTCCGGCCCGCCGTTGACGTGCTTGAACTGCCAGATGATGTCGATCGTCGCGGTACCGCCGGTCCAGTCCTGCCAATCATTGAGCAGTACGCTGAAGGCGTAGGCGCGATGATCGCCGTTGGTATAACGCGCGATCGGCAGCGCGCCCAGCGTCATCTCGCTGCGCGGCGCGCCATAGGACACATAGGCCGGATCGCCGAGGGTTACTTTGTGGCCGACCGAATACAGTCCCGAGCGCGCGTACTGGGTGCTCACGAACACCGCGTCCGGCGCAGTCGCCCCGGTGGTCTCCACACCGGTGTAGCCCGAGTCGGCGGTGCCGGTTTCGTAATCGACGACGACCAGCGGCTGTTGAGCGTGCGCGAGCGGCGCCGACAGCAGCGCCAGGATCATCGCCATCGTCGCGATCGCGCACAGCGATCGCATTTGCTTGAGCCGGATCATGCAACACCCCTTGTAATCAAGGCCGGACACGATGGTTCTCCGACACCGGGTTTCGCGGACAATCCCCGACCAAGCCATTCTGCGATTCGAGAAGATCGTCCGCAATCAGACACCGAACCTCCCCGCCGAACCGTGAGGCGCCGCGCACAATCGTCTTGCGCTTGCTCGGTATCGCATTGCGAACTGCGTGCGCACCACGATACCAATCGCGTGCATTACGTGTGCGAACAACCAAAACGAAACGAGTGTTTAGAGATTGGCCCGCGACACAGCGGCTCGCGAGAACGGCATCGGCAAGCGGCGAAACCGCGGCGGCTGGATGCTCGGCCCCACCGAAGCAGGATATCGGACACCTCCGCGGGAACGGCGGGCAAGGCGGCGTGGCCAGATGCGCCAAGGACTTCCCACTCGCCCCACGGCCATGAACGAGGCGCCTGCGACAACGGACATGAGCCGCCGGGAATTTGCCGAGCGTGACGGCAGTACGCGGCGCGAAGCGCGGGCGCGCATAGCGCGGCTCCGTATGCGCAATAGCTCGCCAGGCGATCCACGGCGCGGCGGAAACCGCCCGGCCCGCGGATGGATCGGCCGGACGCTTGTTCATGAGGGTCGCGAGGTGCGTGGTGCCGCTTGTCCGAATCGAACGGACGACCGCTCGCTTACAAGGCGAGTGCTCTACCAACTGAGCTAAAGCGGCAAGGTACGTATTGCGGCCACGCGGTGGATCGGTGGCGCCGGCGCATTCTATCGCGCCCGGGTCTCATCGCGACAGCGCGACGCGCCCCTGACCGCTCCGGTCAGCCCAGGCCGGCGCAGGAACGGCCGCGCCAACGCGAGGCGCCGGCGGCGCGGCGCAAGGCGTCGCCGTTGGCGGTGGTGGTGGCGACGTCGATCCAGGTGGCACCGCTCGCGCTCTCGCCCAGCGCCTCCACGCGCGCGGCGAAACCGGCGGCGCTTAGTTCGTTGCCGCGTTTGCGCGCCGATTCCTCGCTGCGGAAACGCCCCAGGGCGATGGCATTGGCGTCGGCGCCGCTCATCACGAACAGATCGTTGAAGCCGGCCGCGCGGATGCGTTGCGCGGTAGCCTGCGCGGCCTCAGCGTTGGCGGTCGGCAGATACACGCGCCAGCCGCGCGAACTCTTGCTGCTGGCGCCTTCGCTGCGGCTGGCCATTTTTTGTGCCAGCGGCTGCAGTTTCGCCCGCGCCGCATCCGCCGCGGCGGCATCGGCGAAGGGGCCGACGCTGAAGCATTGCGCCTTGGCCGCGGGTTCAGGCGCAGGCAGCGGAGAGGTCGGCGGCGTAGTCGCGGCGATGGCCACGGCGGGCGGCGTGGCAGGAGTTGTCGGTTTCGCTGCCCCGGGTGCCGGCGCAGTGGCCGCGCTCGGAGCCGTTGCGCTGTGCGCGGCAGCGTTCGCGACCGGCGGGGCGGCGGCGGTCTGCGCCGCTGGCGCGGCCGGATTCGCCGTCGCGGCCGTCGCCGAGCCCTCGATGAGCCGGTCTTCGCCGACGATCTGCAGACGCGCCACGCCCATCGGCAGTTTTTCTTCCGCCGGCGGCGGCGGCGCGGGACGCGCGATCCACCACGCGGCGACGCCGACGTTGAGCACAAGCAGCAAGACGATGAGGGCGCGGACAAGCATGTGCGGATTCTAGCCTGACGATTCAGCGCGGAGTTTCGACGCCGGCCCAGATCGCGAGGCCTTCCAGCACCAGCGTCGGCGAAGCGATCGGCGTGGGCAGCGCGGCGGCGAGCGCGTCGCTGCCGCCGCCGTGCAGCAGCAGGCGCGGCACTGCGCCGAGTTTCAACTTGCCCGCCAGCAGACTGCGCTCGATCAAGGCCAGGGCGGCGCCGTCGCAGCCGGAGGCCAACGCGTCCTCGGTATCGGCGGCGAAAGCCATGCGCTCGCCGCCCAGCTCGGGCAATTGCGGCGCGCGCGCGTGCAGCGCTTCGCGCATCAGCGTCGGCGACGGCGCGATCAGGCCGCCGTGATGCTGGCCGTGGGCGTCGATCAGGTCGATGGTCAGCGCGGTGCCGACGCCGCAGATCAGGGCCGCGCCCTGCCCTTGCGCATGCGCGCCGAGCAAGGCGAGAAACCGATCGGCGCCCAGCTTGTGCGGGTCGGCATAGGCGATGCGCACCGCGCCGAAACCGGGCAGCGCGAAGCGCGTCTGCGTGCGCGCGATCGATATCCGCGCGCAGCGCGCGCTCAGCGCCTGCAGCACGGCCATGCGCTGGGCTGGATGGGCGACGCTGGCCAGATAGGCCACGTCGATGCGTTCGCTCGGCAGCGCCTGCGCCAACGCTGCGGTGATGTCTTCTTCGCGATGCGGCAAGGCCAGCGCCGGCCCGGGGCGGCCGTCGGCGCGCAGCGGCGCGCACTTGAGCCGGGTATTGCCCAGGTCGAACAGCCATGCGTTCATCGCGCGTCCTCGCCGCTGCGGCGCACGCTGACTTCGCCGGCATGGAAGCGGCGTTCTTCGCCGGAGGGCAGACGCACGCGCAAGGCGCCGTCGTCGGCCAGTCCGACCGCGTGGCCTTGGTGTTCGGCGTCGGCGCCGTGCACGCTCACCGCCTGCCCGGCCAATGCGTCGAAGGCCGCATAGCGCTCGATGAAGGGCGCCAGGCCGGCGCCGTCGAATTCGCCCAGCGCCGGCAGCAGCGCATCCAGCAGCGCCGCGGCGACCGCGTTGCGCGACAGCGCGCGCGGGCCCGCCAAGGTCGCCAGATCGCACCAGGGCTGGTCGATCTGCGCGGCCGCGGCGGCCGGCATGCGCACGTTGAGGCCCAGGCCGATCACCGCGCGCGCCGGGCCGGCGTATTCGCCGCCGCCTTCGATCAACAGGCCGCCGAGTTTGCGCAGGCCGGCGCGGTCGAGCACGACCAGATCGTTCGGCCACTTCAGCCGCACCGCGTCGAAACCCAGGCCGTGCAGGGCCTGGACCGCGGCGATGCCGGCGACCAGGCTCAGGCCGCCCAGCCGGGCCAGGCCGCCGCCGAAGGAACGGGCCAGCGACAGATAGACATGCGCCGCCAGCGGCGAGGCCCAGATCCGCCCGCGCCGTCCGCGGCCGCCGGTCTGGCGTTCGGCCAGCAGCACCGCAGCGCCCTGCGCGGGCGTGGTCCGGCGCAGCAGCTCGCTGTTGGTCGAATCGATGCTCCAAGCGACATCGAGTTCGGCCAGCCGTGCGCGCGCGCCGGCGTCCAGCGCCGCGGCGATCGCCTCGGCGTCGAGCAGATCCAGCGGCTGCGACAGCGCGTAGCCGCGGCCGGGCTTGGCCTCGATCGCCACGCCGGCTTCGCGCAGGGCCTCGATCCGCTTCCATACCGCGGCGCGGGTCTGCCCGGCCGCGCTGGCCAAGGCGTCGCCGGTGGCAGGGCCTGCGATCAGGCGTTGCAGCAGTGCGCGATCGTCCATCAGCTCCGGCGCCAACGATGCAGCAGACGCGCCCGGGCGAAACGCGATTCGGTGCCGGCGCGCAGCCGCGCCAGATTGCCGCGATGGGTGAACACGATCAGCGCCGCGGCCGCCAGCGAAAACCACAGCCGCGGCATGCCGGCATCGGTGATCCAGGCCAGCAGCGGCAGACTCACCGCCGCGATCACCGTGGCCAGGCCGACGTAACCGCTGGCCACAATCACCACCGCCCAGACCGCCACCAGCACCGGCACCGCGAACGGCCACAGCACCGCCAACCCGCCGACGAGGGTCGCCGCGCCCTTGCCGCCACGAAAACCGTGCCAGATCGGCCAGACGTGGCCGAGCACCGCGGCGAACGCGGCCAGATAGCCGTGCGCGGTCACCGACCAGTTCGCCGCGACCGGCGCGAAGCGCAGCGCCAGCCAGGTCGCGAGCACGCCTTTACCGATATCGATGACGACCACGCACAGAGCGAAGCGCAGCCCCTGGGTGCGGAACGCGTTGGTTCCGCCGGCGTTGCCGCTGCCGTGCTGGCGGATGTCCACGCCGCGCAATTTGCCCAGCAGCAGGCTGCCCGACAGCGAACCGATCAGGTAAGCGGCGACCAGCAACAGCACCGACAGCGGCGCCACGGCGGTGGCGACGGACAACGGCGGTGTGAGAGCGGCGAACGGCATGCGCGGATTATGCGGGACGGCGCCGGGTTTGCAGCGTCGCGCCGGCGGGACCGGGCATTGCGCGCAAGGGTATTGCGCATCGCGATCGCCCGCTTACGCCGCCGAGTCCGTCACCGGCTGCAACGACACCAGCAAGGCGCCGCGCCCGGCATGGGCGCCCAACGCCGGTCCAGTCTCGACCACCCAGGCCTGCTCCAGATCCAGCCGCCGGCGCAGCGCTTCGAGCAGGCGCTCGCCGTCCGCGCGCGCGTCGCAATGGCCGACGATCGCGCGCCACCGCAGCCCGCGCGGGCTGCGTTTGGCGATGTAGCGCGCGAACGCCTCCGGCGCGCCGGCCTTGGCGAACACGCCGCCGCTGACGCCGAGGCGTCCGTCGGGCTTGAACTTCGCTATCGGGGTCAGGCCGGTGAAACGCACCAGCGGCCCGGCCCAGGGCGGAATGCGGCCGCCGCGCACGGCATGCGAGATGTCGCGCGCCATCGCCCAGGTGGCGGTCAGCGGACGCAGTCGTTCGAGCTCGGCAAGGATCGCCGCCAGCTCAATCCCGTCCGTCGCCAGCTCGGCCGCGCGCCAGGCCAGCAAGGCCTGCCCGCCGGCGGCGTTGAAGGTGTCGAACACCTGCACCCGTCCGCTGCCGTCGGCGCGCGCGGCGGCCTGTTCGCCCGACTGCAAGGTGCCCGAGACCGCGCGCGACAACCCCACGTACAGCACCTGGGCGCGATGGCCCAGCAGGAATTCGAAGACCCGGCGGAAATCGCCGGGCGGCGGCTGGCTGGTGCGCGGCTGTTCGGCCTGCGGACGCGCGGCGCCGGCGGCCATGCGGCGGTAGAACTCGCCGGTGGCCAGGCCGACCTTGTCCAGGTAATCGCGGTCGTCCACCGACACCCGCACCGGCACGGTGTGCAGGCCGTAGCGTTCGGCCAGTTCCTCCGGCAGATCGGCGGCGCTGTCGGTGACCACCGCCACCCGCTGCACCCGCTCCACGCTGCGTTGCTGCGCCAGCATGTCGTCGGCCTTCATGCCTTCGACCGCGCCATGGCCGGCGCATACGTCGAACAAGGCCTGCGGCGAGGCGACATGGCCGTGTACGCGCAGGCGGGTGCTGCCGCCGGCCAGCACCAGCGAGTCGGCGCCGATCGCCTCCAGCGCGTCGCGCAAGGCGTCGCGCGACAGCTCGGTGCCGATCAGCAGGCACTCGCTGCACCAGCGCCGGTGCGGGTCCACCGTCTCGTGCAGGACGGGAATCTGCGTATCGCCGGCGCCGTGCGCATGGCCGGCGCAGGCTTCGTTCGCGGCCCCGGCGGCGCCGTGCATGCGCAGCGCGCGCGGGCCGCCATCGACGAATTCCGCGATGCCTTCGAGCAGATCGACGAAGCCCTGCGCGCCGGCATCGACCACGCCGGCCCTTTGCAGCAAGGCCATCTGCTGGGGCGTGCGCGCCAGAGCGATGCGGGCCCGCGCCAGCGCGACCACGAAGCCCGGACGCGGATCGCCGTCGGCGCTGGCCCGGGCTGCTTCGTCCAGCGCATCGGCGAAGGCGTTGATCACGCTCAGAATGGTGCCCTCGACCGGGTGCGCGAGCGCGGCGCGGGCATTGCCGGCGCCGTGGCGCACCGAGGCCGCCAGGGTGGTCGCGTCCAGTTCCGGCTGAGCGCGCGCGTGCTCGGCGACCCCGTACAGGAACTGCGCCAGGATCGCCCCGGAATTGCCGCGCGCGCCGTCGATGGCGTCGTCGCCGATGCGCCGCAACAGTTCGCCGATATGCCGGCTGCGCCGGCTCAGCGCCCCGTTCAGCAGGCTGCCGAGGGTGTGCGCGAGGTTGTTGCCGGTGTCGCCGTCGGCGACCGGGAAGACGTTGATCCGGTTGAGGGTATCGCGGCCGGCGATGACCCGCCGGGCGCCCGCGATCAGGGCCCGGCGCAGCGCCGGGGCGGTCAGCGGAAGACGGGCGGGCGGCATGACCGCAGTCTGGCGCAAACCTGAGCGGGCCCCTGCTGCGCCGCAGCACGCCCGGGCCGGCCGAGTCGCCGGATTCGGTATGCAATTCGCGCTATAGTCGGCAATCGCTCACGGCCTGTCGGGCCGCGCCGACCCCCAAGGATTCCGCCATGTTACGGATCTGTCTGTGCCTGCTGTTCGCTTTCGCCAGCCTGGCCATCACCGAGGTCGGCGCGCGCGAGGTCAACAAGCTCAGCCCCAACGACGCCTGCTCCGACAGCGCCGCGTCCCGCAAGGACACGGCGGCACGCAGCACCGGCCGCAACACCGCTCCGGCGACCGCGCGCGACACCAAGGCCAAGCCGAGCATGCACAGCGACTCCGACAACACCAATCGCTTGCAATCGCCGCGCTGGCACAATTTCCTGCCGGGCATGTTCCGCTGATCGACCGGCCTTAAGCAAACCGGCCCGCCCGTCTCCACCCACGCGCTTCGCAGATTCCCTTGTTCGAGTTCCTGCGCCGTCTGCGGCGCCCTCCCGCACCTGTCGACGACACCGTCTGGCGCGACGCCGTCGCCGCCGTGCCGTGGGCGCAAGCGCTGGATGAAACCCGCCGCGAACGCCTGCGCGCGCTGTCCGCGCGATTCGTGCACGAGAAGACCATCAGCCCGATCGGCGAACTGGAGCTGGGCCCGGCCCAGCGCGTCCAGCTCGCCATGCTGTGCTGCCTGCCGCTGCTGGAATTCGGCGAAGAAGGTTTGCGCGGCTGGTCGCAGCTGATCGTTTATCCCGACGCATTCCGGGTCAATCGCAGCCACACCGACGCGGCCGGGGTTCTGCACGAATGGCAGGACGAATTGATCGGCGAATCCTGGGACGCCGGGCCGCTGATCCTGTCCTGGGCCGATGTCCAGGCCGATTGCGAAGACCCGCGCGCGGGCTTCTGCGTGGCTGCGCACGAGATGGCGCACAAGCTCGATGTGCTCGATGGCGTGCTCGACGGCACCCCGCCCTTGCCGCGTCCGTGGCAGCGCGAGTGGGCGCATGATTTCCAACACGCTTACGACGATTTCATCGAACGGGTGGACGACCGGCGCGAAACGCGGATCGATCCTTACGCCGCCGAAGCGCCGGAAGAATTCTTCGCCGTGGTCACCGAGTACCACTTCAGCGATCCGGCGGCGCTGCGCGAGCAGATGCCGACGATCGCTGGGCATTTGCAGCGCTTCTACGGGCCGTCTCCGTTCGCCTGATCGGCAGCGCTCATGCCGTCATCGCCGTCACGAAATCTTTTGTGGGAGAGGCCGCTCTTGTGGGAGGGGCTTCAGCCCCGATGCTTTTCGATCAGGCCTGTGGAAAGTTCATGGCGAGCTGAGAGAAAAGCATCGGGGCTGAAGCCCTTCCCACAAAAGCAGCCCTCTCATGGGCCAAGTCAGCACGCCAAGGCGATCACAACCCCGGCGGCAACTTCACTTCGAACCTCGTGCCACCCAGTTCCTGCGACGGGGTGACATCCAAAGTGCCGCGGTAACCGCGCACCAGGTCCTGCACGATCGCCAGCCCGATGCCGTGGCCTTGCACGCGCTCATCGCCGCGCACGCCGCGCTGCAGGATCGAGGCGACTTTCTCCGGGGCGATGCCCGGGCCGTCGTCGTCCACCGCCAGCAGCAGGCCGGGACGGCGGTTGGCCGCGACTTCGCCGGGCTTCACCGTCAGCAGCACCCGCGAGTTCGCCCACTTGAATGCGTTTTCCAGCAGGTTGCCGAGCAGTTCCTGCAGATCGCCCGGCTCGCCGTGGAATTGCACGCCGTCGGCCAGGTCGAATTCGCACAGGATGCCCTTGGGCGCGTAGACCTTTTCCAGGCCGCGCACGATCTCTTCCGCATGCGGCTCGATCGCCACGGGCGCGGCGAACAAGGCGTGGCCGCCGGAGGCCGCGCGCGCGAGCTGGTAGGACACCAGATCGTTCATGCGCCGCAGCTGGATATCGACGTCTTCGCGCAGTTCCGGATCGATCGGCACCGGGCCGTTCTGATCGTCCAGGCGCGCGCGCAGCACCGCCAGCGGGGTTTTCAGGCTGTGGGCGAGATCGGCCAGGGTGTTGCGCTGGCGGTCGAGGTTCTCGCGCTCGCTCTCGATGAAGGCGTTGATGCTCTCGGTCAGCGGTTCCAGCTCGCGCGGGTGGCGCTCGCTCATGCGCGAGGCCAGGCCGCGCTGCACGCGCTTGAGCTCTTCGATCACCCGCTTCAGCGGACGCAAGCTCCACTGCATGATCAAGGCCTGCAGCAACAGCAGGATCACGCCGGCGCCGCCCAGATAGCGCCACAGCGCCTGGCGGAACACCGCGACCTGATGGCGCAGCGCGCTGGTGTCTTCGAGGATGTAGATCGTGTACTGAAACTCGGACTTGGAATCGCCGTCCACGCTCCAGATCAGGCCGCGGCCGTAGCGGTAGGCCTCCCCCGACCGGCCGCTGATTTCGGTCAGCGGCAGCGGGCCGTCGAAGGTCTCCTGCGTCGGCTTGAGCATGCCGCCGTCGGGCAGCACCGGGCCCTGGGCCGATACCGAGTCCCAATGGTCGTTGGGCAGGATCACTTCGGCGTACAAGCCGCTGCCGGGCCGGTCGAAACGCGGATCGGGCGGGTCGTAGGGCGGGATGATTTCGCCGCCGCGACCGAAATCGGTGTCGGCGGCGTAGGCCAGCGCGTAACTGGTCAGGCGCTGGCGCAGGTTGTTTTCCGCGGTTTCCAGGAAGGCGCGATCCAGCGCCACGCCGGCCAGGGCCAGGAACGCGAGCAGGCCGAGGCTGGCGGCCAGCAACTGGCGCGCGCGCAGCGACCGGGGCTGTCCCCAGCTCATGGCGTCGGGCGGGCCGTCCGGCCCGCATCGGTGGGAGGCGCGGGCCTCATGGATCGGTGAAACTCCTGGAAAACGCTCGCCGCGCGGAATGCGGCCTAGTAGATCGCCGCCGCGCGAACGCTGTCAAACCTCATCGGCGGCGACGGCCTAAGCTCAGTCGCCGCTGCGCGGGATGGCGAAACGGTAGCCGCGGCCGCGCACGGTCTCGATCGGCTTGAGCGCGCCATCCGGGTCGAGCTTCTTGCGCAGACGGCCGATGAAGACTTCCAGCACGTTGGAGTCGCGGTCGAAGTCCTGCTGGTAGATGTGCTCGGTGAGGTCGGCCTTCGAGACCAGCTCACCGGCGTGCATCATCAGGTACTCCAGCACCTTGTACTCATAGCTGGTCAGATCGACGTTGCCGCCGTTGACGCTGACCGTCTGCGCGGCCAGATCCAGCATCACCGGGCCGCATTCCAGGGTGGGCTTGCTCCAGCCGGCGGCGCGGCGGACCAGCGCGTTGAGGCGGGCGAGCAGTTCTTCGACGTGGAAGGGCTTGACCAGGTAGTCGTCGGCGCCCTGCTTGAGGCCTTCGACCTTGTCCTGCCAGCTCGAGCGCGCGGTGAGGATCAGCACCGGGAATTTCTTGCCCTCATCGCGCAGGGCCTTGATCAGCTCCATGCCGGACATCTTCGGCAGGCCCAGATCGATGATACCCAGGTCGAACGGCACCTCGCGGCCCATATACAGGCCTTCCTCGCCGTCTTGCGCGGCATCGACCGCGAAGCCCTCGCGCTTCAGGCGCGCAGCCAGGGTCTCGCGCAACGGCGCTTCGTCTTCGACCAGCAGAATTCGCATGGGCACTCCCTTGATGATATGCAGCCCGACAGGATCGTTTTGTGGACTGTCGGTGCGAAGGTTAGTCGTTGTCGTTGTCTTCGCGGCGTGTAGGACGGTCGTCGTCGCGGCGCCCCCGCTGCTGCGGGTCGTCCATATAGATCTTGACCCGGCCGGTGGAGTCCACCACCTTGACCCGGTTTACGTCGCGACCGTCGAAAGGGATGCGTTCGGCGCTGAGCACCTGGCCGCCGCCGCTTTCGCGCTCGAACCGGCGGACCGAGTTGGACAGCGAGCTGCGGTCCTCGCGGCGCTCGTGGCCGCGCCAGGGGCGGCCGCCGTCGTCATGCTGCGCCCAGGCGCCGCCGGCCGCCGCCGCACAGGCGACGAGCAGCAACAACGACAGGACGCGGGCGGACCGGATGCTCATGACGTTCTAGGATGACCCCAGCGGAACAATAATGTGGCGAAGTTGCAGCGTGCAGGCATTTTCGAAACGTTGCGGTGAATCCGATCTGAACTTTTCCGCCTCATCCCAGCCGCCATTCAGGCCGGCCGGACCCCGGTCACACGTTGCGACCGCGGCCGCCGAGGCGATGGGTCCTTCAAAAGATCTCGCCGACGCAGCAGCGCAGCGAGCCACCGCCGGCCTCGATGGCGTCGAGCTCGACCGTGGACACGGCGAACCCGGCGCGGGCCAGCGCCGCGCGCGTGGGCTCGCTCAGCGCCCGCCCGGCGGCGGCGCTCATCCACAGGCCATAGGTCGATAAAGCGATCGAATTGGCGACGAAAGCCGCATGTTCGGCCGCCGACAGGACGATGCCGTTGGGCGCGTAGAACCCGGCGATGGCCTCGGCCACGGCCGGATCGGCGAATCCGCCCGGGCACACCAGCGCGGCGCGCCCGGCCAGCACCGCCAGGACCACGTTGGTGTGGTACTCGCCCGGCGCCAGCTCGAACATCAGGGTGGCGCGCAGACCCAGGGCGCGGTGCATCAGCCGCGCGCCCTGCTCGTCGCATCGCTCCGACAAGCCGGCGAAGCCCAGGCCGCGGGCACGGTCGATCACCAGCGCGCCGGTGAGTTCGCAGGCATGCGGCTGTGTGGACAGGTCCACTTCCGGGTAGCCCAGCACCTCGCGGAAGAAGGCGCGGATGTCCTCGCGCCCGGCTTCGCGCTGGCGCACGGGATGGCGCATGCGCCCGATCACATAGCGCGGTTGCGCGCCGACGGCGGCATCGCCGCGGCCGGTGGCGAAGACGTTGTTCGGGAACAGCGCGTCGGGGGTGTCCGGGTCGCCGGCGAAGCAGATCGTCGGCAGCGACAGCGACAAGGCGCGGTGCAGATCGCGGTGCTGGGCGCTGGCGCGACCGGGGTCGAAGGCGGCGGCCTGGGCCATGTAGCGGTTGTCGCCGGCCGACTGCTCGGCGCGGGCGAAGCCGTCGGGCGCGACCAGGAACGCCGCGCGCGCGGTGGCCGGGCCGAAATCCGGGCCCAGCGTGCGGGCATGATCGAAGAAGCTGGGCAGGTCGCGAGTGATCATCGGCTTCGGCTCATGCGCAGGGGCGACAGGCGCCGGCCGTGGCGGCTCTGGCGATCGCGGTGGGACGGCGGGGGCGCGGCAACGGTGGTGAGACAACGATCGCAATCCGGGCTCGCGCCCGCCGTCAGGCCTGCGGGCGCGGCCTCAGGCCGCATCGCGCGTGGCGAAGGATTCGGTCACCGCCAGCGCCTGCTCGATCAGCGACCAGTCCGCGCCGGGCTTGTGCGCGCCTTCGCTGAGCACCTGCCGGAACGCGCGGCCGCCGCGCTCGCCGTGGAACAGGCCGAGCATGTGCCGGGTCATGTGCTTGAGGAACACGCCGCGTTCGAGCTGGCTTTCCACATAGGGCCGCAGCGAACGCAGCAACTCGGCGCGGCTGCGCAACTCGCCGCCGAACCAGGCGGTGTCGAGCCGGTGCAGCACGTAGGGCTCGTGATACGCGGCGCGGCCGAGCATCGCGCCGTCGGCGTGATCCAGGTGCGAGGCGGCCTCTTCCGGCGTGGCGATGCCGCCGTTGACGATCACCTGCAAATGCGGGCGTTCGCGCTTGAGCCGGTAGGCCCAGTCGTAGCGCAGCGGCGGCACTTCGCGGTTTTCCTTCGGCGACAGGCCCTTGAGCCAGGCATTGCGCGCATGCACGACGAACATGCCGCAGCCGGCCGCGGCGACCTCGTCGATGAAGGCGAGGAAGCCTTCGAAGCGGTGATCGTCGTCCACGCCGAGCCGGCACTTCACCGTCACCGGCACGTCGCAGGCCGCGACCATCGCCGCGACCGACGCGGCCACCAGCGCCGGCTCGCGCATCAGGCAGGCGCCGAAGCGCCCGGCCTGGACCCGGTCCGACGGGCAGCCGCAATTGAGATTGATCTCATCGAAACCGCGCTCGGCGCCGATCCGCGCCGCCTGCGCCAGCAACGCCGGCTCGCTGCCGCCGAGCTGCAGCGCCACCGGGTGCTCGACCGGGTCCATCGCCAGCAAGCGCGCGCGATCGCCGTGGATGACCGCGTTGGCGTGGACCATTTCGGTATACAGCCGCGCATGCGGGGCGAGGACGCGATGGAAGACGCGGCAGTGGGAGTCGGTCCAGTCCATCATCGGGGCGACGGACAGGCGCTCGAACACGGCCTGACGCGGCGGCTGGGGGATGGAGGGATCGGGAGCGGTCATGGAGGCGGGAGTGACGCGTGGAGGCTAATTCTCGCCGATAACGGGCTAAGCCGCCTCCCCGAAAGTGAACCGGTCCCGGTTCTGGTCGTGGTCCGTGCCGATATGGACGGCAGATAGGCGCCGGTCGCCCGGGCCGATCCGGCGGCGCTTTCGACCTCTTCGAAGCTGTTCCGAGAAATCCCACTCGCCGCCCGGCCATGAAACGCCCGCTTCAGCCGTACGCCGAAACCCCTCCGGTCAGCGCCGCCCTTCGATCGCTATCGGCGCGGTGCACACCACGCGCTGCAGTTTGACCAGGGCCGGATCGTGGTACGTCGCCACGCTGCCATCGGCTTGGCGCGCGCTGTGCGGAAACCGTGCGTCGGCATCGATCACGCCTATGCATACGCGCACCGTGGCCGGCGTGGCGATATCGGCCGCGGACCGATACGGTTCGAAGCTGCGCAAGGGCAAGGCGACGTGCGCCTTGCCTTGCAGACGCTGACCGGGCGCGAGCGGCTTGGCGCCGATCCGGTCCTGCGCCGCGACCGCGCCGTCGGCGGCGAACGCGCGCAGCGCGAACACGACCGCGCCGTCCTCGCCACGGCTCACGTAGATGGTCTGTTCGCCGGCGGACTCATCGTGTTTGAGTGGAGCGACCAGCGCCAGCAACGGCCGCTGCCCGCGATTGAGCAGCGACCATTCGATGTCCAGCCGCGTATTGGCGTCGCGCACCGTGGCGCTGATTTCGACTGCGTCCTCGCTCATCGCTTTCCCCGCGCCGCAAGCGCTCGCTGCGAATACCTGCGCCACCGCCAACAACGCCATCGCCCAACCTCGCGCGCCACGGCCGACGGCGCGCGCGCGGCGCGGC
This sequence comes from Lysobacter gummosus, assembly GCF_001442805.1. NCBI lineage: Bacteria > Pseudomonadati > Pseudomonadota > Gammaproteobacteria > Lysobacterales > Lysobacteraceae > Lysobacter > Lysobacter gummosus. Next base: position 4,791,338 of record NZ_CP011131.1, read on the forward strand.
GTCGGATCATCGGCGTTAACGCAACCGGCCTCGATGCCGGCGCTTGTCGTCATCGCGATCGGCGCATGCTCATCAGCGATAGTCATTGCGCGGACCATAGCCCATTTCCTCACGGATCGCATTTTCCGTCAGGGCGGCGGGCGTGTCCGGCGCGGGCACGGCAGCGGTCTTGGGATCGTTGTCGTGATCCACGGGCAGGCCGACCGCCTGACGCTCGCCGTTCTCGATGCCGTCGTCGGACTGATTCGGATCGGCGTCGTCGTGGTACTGGCCGCCCGCCCAGTGATCGCTCATCGCCGCGCGCGCATGGGCCAGTTCGTGATACAGCACGGTGATCGGCGGCACCCGGCCGTCGTCGTCGTCCAGATGGAAGGCCGGGTTGATCTCGGCGAAACCGTCGCCGCCGAACTGGCCGCCGCCCTTGCCGTTTTCGGCCTTCAATTCACGGATGGTGAGTTTGTTGTCGTCGTCGAACCACAGGAACCCGCCGTCGTTGCCTTGCTTGTCCAGGTCCTTGAGCATCTGCTGCCCGGTCGGCGAGGCGGCCAGGGTTTCCAGATCCGCGCGCATGCGCGCCTGGAACTCCGGCGAGCCTTCGATCTGGATCGTGTCGGGCACGCCGATGATTTCCACCGTCACGGTCTTGGCGTTGTTGCGCGTGGCGTCGTTGACCGAGAGATTGTCCTCGCCCTGGTAATAAACCGCATTGGTTCCATCGAAGTCGCCGACGAAATCGCGGCCGGCGCCGGTGTAGATCACATCGTCGCCCTTGTCGCCGAACAGGCTGTCTTCGCCCTGCCCGCCGGAGACCACATCCTTGCCATCGCCACCGGAAATGCTGTCGTTACCGAGATAGCCGTCGAGGTAATCCTCGCCCTCGCCGCCATCGACGTTGTCGTCGCCCTCGCCGCCGTAAATGGTGTCGGCGCCCACGCCGCCCTTGAGCTGGTCGTGGCCGGTGAAGCCGTCGAGGTAATCGTCGCCCTCGCCGCCGTCGATTTCATCGTGGCCCGCGCCGCCTTGAATGCGGTCGTCGCCCTTGCCGCCGGCGACCACATCCTGGCCTTCGCCGGCATCGATCTTGTCGTCCTCGGCGCCGCCGTCGATCTTGTCGTCGCCGCTGCCGGCCTTGATGGTGTCGATGCCGTCGCCGCCTTCGATCACATCGTTGCCGCCACCGCTGCGCGGCACGATGCCGCGGGACAGCAGACTGATATCCAGCAGGCTGGAAGAATCGCCGAGATTATCGCTGCCGCTGCCGCCGATCATGCGATCGCTGCCGAGGCCGCCGATGATGCGGTCGTCGCCGGCGCCGCCGTCGAGCGTGTCCGCGCCCGCGCCGCCGGCGATGATGTCGTTGCCGTCGCCGCCTTCGACGCTGAAGTTGACCTGCATGTCCGGCGCCACGCCGATCACGTCGTTGCCGCCGTGGGTGCGGATGGTGATGTGCTCGGCCTGCGCGGCGCTGTAGCGATGTTCCTGGCCGTTGACGTTGACCGTGACATCGCCGGTCTGCGCATCGCGGCTGACGCGGACGTTGTCGTCGTTGTCGCTGGTTTCCACCGTGACCTGATTGCCTTTCTGAGTGACGCTGCCGCCGGGACTCTGCCGCGCGTAGTCCTCGCGCACGGTCGCGCTGGCGTGCGACTCGACCGCCTGCTTGACCGAGTCCTTGCCGAACACCGGTTCCAGCTTGGTCAGTTGCGGCGCTTCGAGTTTTCCGGCCAGGCCGTTGATGAGGTGCTCGCGCTCGGCGACCGGGAGCTTGTCGACTTCGGTCTTGAGCGCCTTCTGGCCTTCGGGCGTGAGCGCGTCGATCTGCTGGCGCGCCTGCTCGGGCGTGGCGGTTTCCAGTTGCTTGACGGTCGGCGGCGCCGGTTCGCGCGTTACCGGCGGCGAGGGTGGCGACGGCGGCGGAAGATCGGGGATGGCCATGCCTGCGTCCTTGGGTCATGAGGGGATGCGCCTGTAATACGCGCGCCGCCGGAGCCGCACAATCTCGGGGCGACCCTACGTAAAGCGCTGCTTTGCCCACGGTGTGCAACAGAAACTGTCGGATCGCGCTTTGCTTCATGACCGCATGTGTCGAGGCCGCAGCCATGTACCGGGATCGCATGAAATCGGCATAAAACACTGATTAAAAACAATAAAAATGCAACTTCGTCCGATTCATAAATTCTGCGCGTCAAGGCCGATCCGTCGTGTTCGATCAACGCGGAACCTTGCGCAAAGTCGGGCATAGGCTGCTGGGGGCCTGAAGCCAAATGAGTTCGCGCGGCAGCGACCGGCCGTTGAAATAGCGCTCGAATTCTTCCATGGTCACGGCCGGACACTCCTGTAAACGTCCGCGAACTATGCCGATCAAGCGCGCGGATCATCGCCGCGACCGATACCGTCATCGACCATCGGAGAACCATCGCCATGCAGATCCACTATCTCGAAATCGTGACCAAGCACGTCGATGCCGTATGCGCGGCCTACGCGGCGGCGAACGCGGTGCAGTTCGGCGAGCCCGACGCCGGCCTCGGCAATGCCCGGACCGCGATCATGGCCGGCGGCGGGCTGGTGGGCGTGCGCGCGCCGTTGCGCGCCACGGAAGAACCGGTGGTCCGGCCGTATTGGCGGGTGAAGGACATCCAAGCCGCAGTCGCGGCAGTGGTGCAGGCGGGTGGCACGGTCGCGGTCGAGCCCACGTTGATACCCGGCCACGGAACCTTCGCGATTTATCTTCAGGGCGGCAACGATCACGGCCTGTGGCAGCTCTAGCCGGTTGCGCATCTGCATGGGCGCTGGCCGCTTGTCTGCGTACGCGGCGCCGATCGCTTTTGCCCGCCGCGGCGATGGCGGGCTGAACCTTCGTCCCGGCCGGGTCGGTTGCGCGGCAGTCGTCAATCCAGAAGACCCCAGACGCTGAGTCCCGACCCCGTCGCGGCGCGCGCTCCCTCTACGCGTACCGCGTGACGACCCGCTGTCTCTCATCCGCCCGGGCGATCCGATTTGCGACCCAGCCCCCGGATCGGGATTTATCCGCACACTTAAATCACTCTTTTTACCCAAATTTCATCCCCTTGGGCCGATGTTGATGCCGTGCCGGAGCGCGTCCATTGGGGGACGCCGGCGTCCGTTGGGGATCGACATGTTGATATCGCATCGTGGCCTTCGTGCCGGCTTTCCGGCACTTACGATTCTGGCCGCGGCGGCGTTGTGCATGTCCAGCGCCCAGGCCCAGTTCAAGGTCACCTCGACCTTCCGCAACAACACCGAGACGGGCTGGACCATCACCGGCACCAACAACGTCGGCATCAACGACAGCGGCATCCTGACCGGCGGCTACGGCGCCATCCCCAACAACGTCAACGACGCCAATGGCAGCGGCTGGCTGCGCCTGAGCACCAACAGCAACAACCAGCAGGGCTTGGCTCTCTACACCGGCGGCTCGTTCCCGTCGTCACAGGGCGTGATCGTCGAGTTCGACTACGTCAACTGGGGCGGCAACGGCGCCGACGGCACGACCTTCTTTCTCTACGACGCCACCGGCACCATGGTCGGCGCCCAGCCCGGCGGCAGCCTGGGCTATTGCGGCGGCAACGGCGGTTACCTGGGCATCGGCCTGGACGAATTCGGCAACTTCTCCGGCTCGCAGCCCGGCGTCGTCGGCGGCTGTCCGGCCAACAGCAGCAGCCCCGGCAGCCAGGCCGACCGGGTGGTGTTGCGCGGCCCGCTCAGCGATAACAACCGCTGGCTGGCCAGCGGCGCGGTCAGCGGCGGCATCGACACGCCCAGCGTGACCGCCCGACCGACCGGCGACCGCCTGCGTGTGGCGCTGCTGCCGAACACGCCATCGCCGGGCTACACCGTCACCGTCTCGCTCGGCCTGGACGGCACCACGCCGACGGTGCTGCTCAACAACGTCAACTTCCCCTACACCGCGCCGGCCGACCTGCGCATGGGCTACGCCGGCTCGACCGGCGGCCTCAACAACATCCATGAAGTGCGCAACTTCATCGCCTCGGTGCCGGCCAACGTCGGTATCACCAAGACCGTCTCGGCGCCGCGCGTGCGCCGCGGCCAGCCGGTGACCTACACCGTCGTGGTCAGCAATCTCGACATCAACCCGGTCGTCGCCGGCAATCAGGCGCCGACGATTCCCGGTACCGACGCGCCGGACATCGCCGACACCCTGCCCGCGCAAGTCACCGGCGCGACCTGGACCTGCGCCGCCAGCGCCGGCTCGACATGTCCGGCGGCCAGCGGTACCGGCAACCTCGCCTTCACCGGCGGCTATTCGCTCGCGCCCGGCGGCACGCTCACCTTCACCGTCACCGGCAACCTCGCCAACAACGCGGTGTGCAACGCCACCGTGCCCAACACCGCCACCGTCGATTTCTCCGCGGCCGACCGCTTCGGCGACATCGATCCGACCAACAACAGCGCCAGCGTCAATTTCGCGGTGGACTGCATCAACCTGGCGGTCGACAAGACCACGCCGCAGACCCAGTTCACCGCCGGCAGCACCGGCACCTACAACATCGCGGTCAGCAACAGCGGCACCCTCGCCACGATCGGCCAGCTCACCGTCACCGACACCTTGCCGGCCGGACTCAACGTTCCCGACGGCACGGTCGTCCTGAGCGGCGCCAATGCCGCCGACTGGGCCTGCACCGCGGCTTCCAACACGCTGACGTGCATCAGCAATACCGCGATCGCAGCCGCGGCCAGCTCGACTTTCGGCTTCACCGTCAACATAGACTTCGCCGCCTCCGGCAACATGGTCAACACCGCGCGCGTGGGCGGCGGCGGCGACGCCAACTGCCCGATCGCCACGCCTTGCCCCGATCCGACGCCGCCGAGCACGCCGGTGGTACGTCCGTCGGTCAGCCTGCGCATCAGCAAGTCCGACGTACCCGCCACCTACACGCCCGGCGGCAGCACGACCTATGTCATCACCGCCTGCAACCAGACCGGCCCGGACGTGGCCAACGGCGCCGCCATCACCGACACCCTTCCGCCCGGCGTGACCCTGAGCGGCCCATGGAGCTGCGCCGGCAGCGGCGCCACGCTCGGCACCTGCCCGGCCGGCGGCGGCGTCGCCGGCGGCAACGCGGTATCGGTCACCGGCGTGGTACTGCCGGTGGGCGGCTGCGTGAGCGTCAACGTGCCGGTGAATTTCAGTTCGAATCCGGCGGATTATTGAGACGGGAAAAGCGATCAGGCTTGGCGGGTCTGGGCGCCCTCAGCTGTCGGCTTTGATGCCGATAGGCGAGAGAAAGCGTGATAAATCGCACATTCGCCAATTATGATGGCGCCTCGAACAGGGGGCACAATCGATGCGAAAGACATGGACGGCCGTCATCGGCCTGGGGTGCGTTGCGGCCGCGTCGGCCGCGTATTGGAGTCACGGCCCATCGGCGGGCCCATCGACAAGCCGAAGCGGTCCCGAATCGCGCCTAGCCGCGCCGCAATCCGGATTGATCGCCCCGGCCGCCGCCCCGAACGGCATTGCATCGACGGCTGAGCCCGCGGCGTTCCGCTTCGGCGCTCCGATCAACGCCTCGATCGCGCAAGCCCAAGTCGGCCCGGTGCGGGTAGGCGACGTCACCGGCGACGGACTGGACGATCTGATCGTGTCCACCTACCCGGTGGAGCGCGATTACCCGACCATCAACGCGCCCAAGCTGATGATCTACCGGCAACAAGCCGATGGCACGCTCGGCCCGGTCATGGCCTACAGCGATCCGCCCAATGGCGGCTTTGGCGCGATCGAATTAGTCGATCTCAATAGCGACGGCATCCTCGATATCGTCGTCTCGCGCGGGACCGGTCTGGGCCTGTTGATCGCCGACGGCGCAGGCGACTTCGACAAGCGCTTGTTCGCCTTCACCAGCAACTATTCCGCTGGCGACATCACTTCGATGGACGTGGACAAGGACGGCAACGCCGACGTGATCATCCACAGTCAGATCTACGGCGGTACCTCAGTGCTGTTCGGCGACGGCACTGGCGGCATCCGCCAGCGTCAGCCGATGGTGACGCCCGAGTTCAACACCTACGCGGTCGCCGCCGATGTCACCGACGACGGCCATCCCGATCTGATGATTCATGCCTACCTGGGCTGGCATGGCTTCACCGTCTATCCGCATGATGGCATCGGCGGGTTCAACACCAGCCAGTCCTACCGTGTGGGCGAAGGCAGTCCGACCACGCGACTGACGGTGGGCGATTTCAACGGCGACGGCCGCAACGACGTCGCCGCGGCCAACGGCAGCACCGGTGGCCGGCTGCATCTGCATATTCAAGACGACCATGGGCGATTGCAGAACCAACCGGGGCTGGTCTCCGCGGAACCGCAACGTTCGGTGCTGGCCGTGGACCTGGACCGCGACGGGCAGACCGACCTGTTCTCCACTCACGACACCATCGTCAGCTACTACCTGCAAGACAAAGGCGTGTTCGGACCCGAGCAGCCCCGGGCGGCGTTCCCCGGAGGGGCGCAAAGCAACATACACCTGCAGATTGCCGCGGGCGATCTCAACAGCGATGGCTGCACCGACGTTGTCATCGGCGGCCACCCGCTGCAGAACATAACCATGTTCTACGGCCAGAACTGCAAGCCGGTGGCGCCTACGCCGACCGTCAACGACATCGACGGCGACGGCAAGAGCGACATGCTGTGGCGAAGCGATTCGAAGAACTATTGGGCCTACTGGACCATGGATGGCGCTAGCAAAAGCAGCGGCGCGTCGTATTCGGTCGGGCCGGATTGGAACGTCGTCGCCAGCGGCGATTTCCAGGGCGACGGCCGCTTGGATCTGATCTGGAGCAACGGTTATTCCATGCAGATGTGGAAAGGCACCGCCGGTGGTTTCATCGGCGAAGAGATGGTGCCGTTTCCGGCCGGCTTCCGCGTGGTCGCGGTCGGCGACATCGACAGCGACGGCAAGAGCGATCTGATCTGGCGCGATCAAGGCAACACCAGCCTGTCGGCATGGACGATGGACGGCGCCCGCATCGCATCGCGCAAGGGCTATCCACTGCCGGCACCGTGGCAGGTAGTGGGTTCCGGCGATCTCAACGGCGACGGCCGCATGGACATGATCTGCAGCGACGGCCAGCGCATGCGGCTATGGTCCAACACATCCAAGCTGATGTTCGAACGCCGCGAAATGGGCGGCTATCCGCAAGGCTGGGAACTGGCCGGCACTGGCGACACCGACGGCGACGGCCGCTCCGATCTTTTCTGGCGCCATGCGGGCGCCGGCGCGTTCGTGATCTGGAAAATGGCCGGCCCGCACCGTGTCTGGGGCAGCAGTTACTCGGTCGGCAGCGCATGGCGCGTCGTCGGCAGCGGCGATTACACCGGCGACAAGAAAACCGACCTGGTCTGGAGCGACGGCAACAGCATGCAGTTGTGGGCGTCCACCGGCGCGGGCTTCGTTGGCGTTGTCATGCCCGAATATCCTCGCGCCTGGTCGCCGATCGCACGCTGGTCGCCGAGCGGACTTTGATCGACGACTCGCGCAGACCAGACCACCGCCGGAAGAACGAAACAGCCCGCATCACGCGGGCTGTTTCGTTTCCGATAGCGGCGTCGCATGCACGACACACACACTGCGCAACCGTGATCAGGAGCTGATCCTGACCCGCCAGCACCGCTTCTCGACCTGCACCCAATCGATCTCCACCGGCAGGAACTTCTCGATCAGCCGCGCGTTGCTGGACAGGTGATCGCTGATGAAGGCGGTGGTGAACTCGCCGCCGCCGGCCAGCGCCATCGGCAACAGCAACTGGTCCGACAGGTGCTCGCCGACCGCGGCGCTGGAGGCGAGATAACTCTCGACCTTCTTGACCACGCCGATGGCGACCTGTTCCGCGCTGATCCCGCGCTCGCCGAGCGCGTCGAACAACTCGGTGTGCTGCGCATCGCCGCTCACGCTCAGCATCAGCACGTTGCCCGGGCTTTGCGCATCGGCGGCGCGGCGCAGATGCAGGGCGTCCTCGCCCAGATTCAGGCGCTCGCCGACCACCTGCAGTTCGCGATAGCCGATCTGGTCCTGCAAGGCCGACAACAATGCCGTCGCCTCCAGGCGTGGCGCCGGATCGCGCTGATCGAACGCGCATTGGCCCAGGCGCGCGTCGCCCGACACGCGCAGTTGCACGCTGCCACCGCCGGCCGGGAAGAAACCGTGGCGCTGCAATGCGAACGCGGTGTCCACGCCCATGCGGCGCAGCGCCGGCAGATAGGCCTGGGCGATGAAGTCCGCGCTCGGCGCGAGCGGATTGTGGGTGCCGCCTTCCACGATCAGCTCCGAGGCCTGCGCGCAGGACCACAGCGCCGGCAGCACGGTCTGCAGCACCAGCGTCGCCGAACCGGCGGTGCCGATCGAGAAACGATAGCGGCCGGCCTGTACCTGCCCGGGTACGAAGCGCAGCGTGGTCGCGCCCAGTTGCGCGCCATCGACGTGGGCGCGGCCGATCTGCGCCGCCGCGCCGACCGCGGTCAGATGCTGGCGCATCAGGCCCGGGCGCGAACGCTTGGCGCGGATGTGCTGCATCTCGAACGCGGTGCCGGTGCACAGGCTCAAGCTCAATGCGGTGCGCAGCAGCTGTCCGCCGCCTTCCTGCCCGCTGATTTCGATCAATTCCATCTTGCGATCCATGACAGT